>OZ244937.1:0-2677500 GCA_965222075.1 Candidatus Latescibacterota bacterium
ATGCCGGACTGGGACTTACCGGAGGCGCTGGTGGCCACGCCCGCTGCCACTCCAATTTCGGTGAAGGTGCCGCCGTCGTTGCGGTAGAGGAAGTTGGGGGTGGTATCGTTGGCGACGTAGAGATCGGTGTCGCCGTCGCTGTCGTAGTCGAAGGTGACGACGCCCAGACCCTTTCCAGGCGGATAGACGGCGATGCCTGCCTGTTGGGTGACATCGGTGAACGTGCCGTCTCCGTTGTTCCGGAACAGGAGGTCGGGCATACCCGGAAAGTTAAGGGGGGAGCAGTAGATGCGGACGCCGCCCTTGTAGCAGGTGGGCTCCCGGGCGGTGTCGTAGATGAGGTAGCGGACGACGTAGAGATCGAGGTCGCCGTCGCCGTCGTAGTCGAAGAAGGCGGCGCTGGTGCTCCAGCCTCCTCCTGCCAAGCCTGCCTGTCGGGTGACGTCGGTGAACGTGCCGTCTCCGTTGTTTCGGTAGAGGATGTTCTCCTCATAACCGGTGACGTAGAGATCGATATCCCCATCGTTGTCGTAGTCGCCAACGGTGCAGCCCATGCCGTAGCCCCGGCCGGGGACGCCTGCCTGTTGGGTGACATCGGTGAAGCGGATTTTTCCATCTGCTGTGGTGTCGTTGCAGTAGAGGGCATTGATGCCTTCCAGAGGTTGGCCAGGCAGGTTGGCGGCGTTGATCAGGTAGAGGTCGAGGTCACCGTCTCCGTCGTAGTCGAAGAGGGCACAGCCCGATCCCATCGGCTCGATATAGTGCCAGCCCCCCTTTGCCCCGGTGCGATGGAAAAAGGTGACGCCCGATGACTCCGTGACGTCGGTGAAGAGGACCGGGTTTGATGCGGCAGAGATGCAAGGAGAGAACACGAGTGCAACGGAGAGGCAGATGGGTGTGCGGATCATCTGCAGCCTTCCTGTTCAATGCAGCAGCGGTGGGCAATTACGGCTCAGAGAAAATTCGTGCAGGATGAGGTTTTGTCAGGGGTTCTCAATGCTCGTGGTGCACGTGCGCGTGTTCCCCCGGCCTGTCGTCAGGGGAGAGATCGAACGGTTTCGACGGAACCGGGACCGGAACCGGATCGCCTTCACGAATTTTCAAGATCTGGTCCATTTCGATATCTTTGAAAACCTGAACTTCTCCGGTAGCGGGCCAGATGATCTCAATCGCACGGATCGAGGTTGCCTGCCCCAGGCCGATCTCCTGCTGCAGGCTCGATGCGCCGAAACTCCCGCCGGTCGTCACGGTGGCGTAAATATCCCGACTTGAATTTTCGGTATTCACGCGAACTTTAATCCGCGCCCCGATGGCGGCACGGTTAGACTGAACGCCTTCCAGCCTGAGCGTAATCCAGTGATTTCCGTGTCCCGGGTTCTCAAAGAGCACATTTTGAAATATATCACCCGCAAACGCCCCCCCAATAACAGCATAAATATCTTGATCTCCATCGTGATCGATGTCACCAAAAGCGACGCCGTGACCCTTCTGCAAATGTCCAAACCCGCCGGATGTTGTGACATCCTGAAAGCGTTTGCCCTCTGCATTCCGAAACATCCGGTTGGGCATCAGCGACCGAAAATCTGGATCGCCGGTTCCGACATAAAAGTCCAGATAGCCGTCGTTATCCAGGTCTCCAAAGTTGCAGCCCATGGTCAGCAGCACCTTATCGAGTTTGGCCGCCTGGGTGACGTCGGTGAACGTTCCGTCGTGATTGTTGCGGTACAAGCGGGGGTGTTTTGTGTCCGGTGGAAGGCCCATAAAATCCGGGTAAAATCCGGAGTAGTCGGCGTCGGAGGGAAAGCCCAGATAATCGGCCGCGACATCTCCAGCCCCAGCACAATATCCGGAGACAAAGATATCCAACCAGCCGTCGTTGTCGTAATCCCAAAACCAGGTTGGAAAGCTACAAACAGGCTCTGCTACACCAGTTTCGTTAGTTACTTTGGTAAACTTCCATTGGCCAGATGCGTCTTTTCCATCATTACGATAGAGAAGGTTAGGATCTAATAGACGCGAAATATAGAGATCCAGCAGACCGTCGTTATTGTAGTCTCCCCAAACCACCCCTTTTATGTAGCCCACCGCGGTGACCCCCGCTTCCTTGGCAACATCTGTAAATGTAGCGTCGCCGTTGTTGCGGAACAGTTCACACGCATGGAGTTCTCCATACGTTTCGTTTCCGATAAAGAGATCCACCCACCCGTCGTTGTCGTAATCGCCCCAGGCTGCTGTCTGGGTTGGATGGAGCGTGAGCAATCCGGCCTCTTCTGTCACGTCATCAAAGCTCCCATCCCCCCGATTGCGTAGCAGAGAGTTGGGATGGCGGCCGCCATCTGTTGCGGGCGGCATACTGAGCCAGGCGCCTCGCAGGACCAGCACGTCGGCGAACCCGTCGTTGTTGTAATCGGCGTGGCACAGGTTCAACCCACCCACAATCCCCATCAATCCTGCCTCCTCTGTCCGATCGGTAAACGTCCCGTCCCCATTGTTGCGGAAGTAGCGGAGCTGATCGCGAAGCCCCCAGGAGGAGGCCATGATGTCCAGATACCCATCCCCATCAAAATCCTCCATAATGCTCCCGCCCGCAAGCCCGACAACGTCCAGCCCCAGCCGTGGCGCGACATCGTAGAAGCGCTTGATATCGTAGTCGGATTCGAAAATTCTGGGCGGAATCAGATATGCCTGCGGCACCTTTTCCGGATACACTCCGAGGGTCATGTAGGCAATATTGAGCAGCCACCAGGAAGTCAAATCCACAGGGTTTTCATCCAAAATCGTCAGATACTCCTCGATCGCTGCGCGAGATCCACGCTCAATCTGATGAACGCCTGAGTCGCGAATCGGGAACAGGCACGCATCGATGTTGTGCTGCATAATACAATTTTCTTGTTCTCCAAGACGAAGATAGGCAACGGCTCGTAAAGTCTGAAGTTTTTGCCGAAAGTAGAGATTAAGAAATTTATACTCTTCAGATAGTGCTTGCAGGTGCTGGAACTGCTGCAAAGCTTCTTCCGTCCGGCCATCCAATAGCAGTTCGGTTGCCAGTGTCAGTCGAGCTTCTAGAATTTGGATCTGGCGCGGATGATTCGGTGACGAACCGGATTCTCCAAGGTTATCCACCAGTTCGCGAAGGGATTTCACCCTTTCTGAGTTTACGTAAGGATTCGCCCGGGGATCCACACTTTGTGCGATCTCTTCCAAGCGTTCAGCCATTCTTCGGGTACTGGCCGTCTGATAGTAAAGAGACGGTTTAAAGATAAGCATGAGCACAATGATCGTTCCTGCTACGACGATGACAGGTACGGCATAAATGATAAACTTCTTTATGTTTATTTTCATTTCACCTCTTTTGGATGAAGCAGCAACCTCTACGAAGGCAGGTATCATTCAAACGGACGCCCAAAGGAGGTGAGCGCCCACAGAGCCAGCAGGTAGACGCATATGAGCGATTGGATACTCGAAACCGTCCTGACCCACCCGGTTGCTCGCAAGGTGTACTCTCGGGGCTGTATACGAGCAATCCAGTTGCCGGCGTTAAGGTCCCGCCAGCCGATGTGAAAAGCGGATAATATGCTTAAGTAAAGGCCGACCCACAGAGCGGTCATTCGAACAGGATTCTTTTCCTCTTCTTCTTTATGGATACGATCCTCCGACCACACAGCCCAGATCCTGGCTTTTTCACCCTTTTTCAGGGCGAACATGTACGGAACAGAAAAAGCCGGAATAAGAATTAACACTATAATTAAGGGGCGTTTGGGCGACATGCCGTATTGACATGTCAACTCGAAAAAGATGAGCTTGAAGGCGCTTTCGATATAACCCAAAGCAAGTCCCAGAGCACGTTCTGTCAGGTTCGCGTATCCAACAGACCTGGTTGCCATGGTCCTTTTGCTGTGTTCAATGGCGTATGTTATTTCACGTTCCTGTTCACGCAGACCCGCCTGCTTGAACGCTTCACGCACCTCCCTCAGCGAGTGGGGTGAATCCGAGAAGGTCATTTGTGAGAGATTCTTTGCACGTGCGAGAGATGGAATCTCCGGTAGAGGTCCCGGTTTAAGCTCGAAAATGGTGAAGGCAAGGTTGGCCTTCCACAGGTTGGCCTTGCTCAGGTTGGCCTTGCTCAGGTTGGCCTTGCTCAGGTTGGCGCTGCTCAGGTCGGTAAAGCTCAGATCCGCCTCTATCAGGTCGGCACCAGTCAGGTCGGCCTCGCTCAGATTGGCCCCACTAAGGGTGACCCCACTCACCAGTTTGGCCTCTCTCAGTTTGGCCTTGCTCAGGTCGGCTCTGCTGAGGTTGGCTCCGAGGAGGTCGGCCCTGCTCAGATCGGCCATCACCAGTTTGGCCTTGCCCAGGTCGGCCCCGACAAGGTTGGCGCCGCTCAGGTCGGCCAGGCTCAGGTCCGCGCCGCTCAGGTCGGCCGCGCCCAGGATGGCCCCGCTCAAGTTGGCCCCGCTCAGGGTGGCCCTGCTTAAGTTGGCCTGGAGCAGCTTGGCCCCGCTCAGGTCGGCCCCGATCAGGATGGCCCCGTTCAAGACGGCCGTGACAAGGTCGGTCCCGCTCAGGTTCGCTACGTTCAGGGCAGCCCAGCTCAGGTCGGCTCCACTCAGGTTCGCCTTTCTCAGGTCGATCCCGCTCAGGTTCGCCTTTCTCAGGTTGGCCCCGCTCAGGGCGGCCTTCTCTCCTTCTTTTTGATCGGTTGAGAGCCACTTCTGGTGGCGTTCGAGGATTCGGTAGAGGCCATCTCTGGTAAGGGTGGTTCCGTCTCGGAGTCTGCCCTTCCACTCTCTGTTCGTCTGGTCCTGGCCGCTGGCAGATTGGGCGGCAATGAGCAGAATCCCGGCTATTGTCCCGGTCAAGATACGGACAAAGCGTTGCATAGTCTCTATCCCCCAGCTGATACGCTTTTCGTTCCGTCGTTCATCGTTCAGCATTCCTTTTGCGAGTATCGTAAGCAGTCATCAATCCCGGCCTATCGGTTCGAAGATAAAAAGTCTTCCACCAGATCCTGAGGAAACATGTGACCCTTGTCGTGGATGACACATTTCACGTTATCCAACCCTTGTAAGAAACGACAGCTATATCCCTTATCCGCTTCTATCTTATACGTTCCTTTTTCCTGTTTCCCATAGGTAAACAGATATTGAGTGGACGAGTCTTTTAGCATCGAATAGAGATTATCAAAGCCAACATCGACATATAATCCGGGGATGATGATCTGGTGAAATCCAGACCAGGAAATCGTTTTGGTCATCACCGAAAATCCGGATGCAACAACGGCAGCCGTTGGTTCCGATTGTAACGCGTTCAACAGCGCGGCAGCGCCCCCCTGCGAGAGCCCCAGGATAAAGACTTTGTCGTATTGACTCTGGAGATATTTTATAAATGCGATACTATTCGCGATGTAGTGAGCAGAATATGAACTGCCATAGTTGAGGAGATAAGGTGTGATAAAAGCATAGTCCAGTTTATTTTTTCCATCATGTATGGCCAGGATGTCTTCATTCGGCTTGATAAAGATAAATGTATCACCATATTTTTCCGTTATTTCCAGCACGTTTCCGTGATAATTACTCAGGTCTTTTCGGAAAATCGTTGAGGATTGATTTTTTCCACTTCCCGGGATGATGAGACATGCACAGGTAACATTGGAAGGAGGGGCCTTGCTTTTTTGAAAGTATGAGTAAGCGGTGTAGGTCTTCCCAAGCCGATAATCCAGTTTAAAGACATCCTCTTCCAGAGAACCTTCCAATATTTCGAGATCGGAGTAAGCATTTTTGAACAGAGATGCTTCCAAAAACATCTCGTTTATTCTTTTGTGAATCTGCTCAAACGTTTCCGAGGGAAGGTATATCTGCTGCTCATCGATGAGTGCATCGACAAAAGCAAATCTCAGGAGTTCCTCCTGGTTTTGAAACTCGAAATCCGGATTCAATAGAGTCATTGTATGCTCCTCATCGACCTGATTTGGGTTCTGCTGCACAAAGGATGTTGAGGCAGTTGTCAAAACTGATAGGAGGGTGATCAAGAATACCCATCGTACGATTCCTCTGGAAGTCCAGGGCTTCTCAAGGGTTTTCACGGGTGGTTCTCTCCTTTCCGGGACAGCAGGTATACTATCGGGATATGAGGGTCACTCGTGTGGCAGACGAGGTGTATACCGTATGGACTCTAAATTTCTTCCAAGGTATTTCATGACTGAGGGCGTGTCAAGGTGTTATTTCGCCCGAAAAATCTTACACACTCAATAGATCAATAAAAAGAGCTTGACATCGGTATAAATAATCATTAATTTGCTGCAGGCGATTGCAATATTGTTTCCAATTAATGAATCTTACGGGGAAGGTCTTCGTGGGAATGTCATCTATCAATCCCGGTCGCGTCTTAGAGGTCTGAGAGCGTTTGATAGTAGGATATATATAAAAAAATCCCCGTGATCCCAGGTGTTTGGCGACACGGATCACGAGGCTGAGCAGCGTGCAGGGGAATTAGCTATGCTATCTCCTTAGCACGCGCTCAATTAGTCTATATAAAAATTCAGTTTCTGTCAAGAATTTTTTGTCGTTTTGTTTGGAGAAATTCGCCGCAGAGGTCGCAGAGATGTTTGATCTTTCTCTAATCCGGCGTAATCGACAGCTTTGAGGGTTACCTACTTGAAGGATAATCTAACGTGTCATGCTCATTAAAGGAAGGAGGTCGGTGATGGATTTTGAACGTGTTTTAAGCCTCTGTGTGGCGTTCCTGCTGGTTGTCGGTTTCTCCGACAGCGCGATTGCACAGGATGCGAAGTTTGAAAAGGGTATTTATGATGTCACCGAACATAACCAGGACCAGGTGAAAAATCTGTTTGTCGAGGATCAGGTGACGATTAAATATGCGCGCGCTTCTCAGATGGACCAGGCGGGCCGGTGGGTGAGACTGGGCCCGAATGGAGAGGTGTATGAGATCGTGGGCGAGCATCTTCCGGGTGCCGGAACCGAGACCATCCTGATAAACTACCAGTCCTTAGCCGATGACATCACGGACAAGGACCTGTGGCGTCCCCCCTGTATGATCTTCTACCAGGTGTTGCCGGTGGACTCAGACGGTCCGGTGCGCCTTTCAGATGCGTTTGAGGTTGAGCCAACACTGGGCGTACGGCCATTGCCGGGCGAATGGTTCACGCTTCCGCAGGCGAAGTTGGCGGCAAGGGTCTATCCGAATCCGTTCAACCCGAGCACGACGATATCCTACAACCTGCCGGGCGATGCCTTTGTTTCGATCGTCATCTACGATGTGACCGGACAGGAGGTGCGGCGGTTGGTCGGAGAGACGAAGGCTGCTGGACGCTACAAGGTCCGGTGGGATGGGAAGGATCAGTTTGGCCGCGATGTGAGCAGCGGTGTCTACTTCGCCAGGATCGAAGCGGGTCCGTTTTCGACCTCGCAAAAGATGCTGCTGTTGAAGTAGCGGAACGGCGTTCAAAAAAAGGCGAGGAGGGGAGATTTTTGTTTCGGAGGAAAGAAGCGTCGTTTCCGTCTCTCAAGGAAGGAGGTGGGTTGATGCGACTTAACTGTTTGATCTTTAGCCTGGGTGGGATGGCTCTTTTGTTTGTATCGGCCGGCGTTCAGGCTCAGGAGACTAAGTGGGGAATCGGCGGGTTTGTGGATTTCAACATTCCGTTTCTGCAGTTGCGGGAGAGGTTCAGCAACACCCCAAAGTACGGGGCTACACTGAACTTTGTGCGCAGTAAGGCCGTTACCATCGAGATCGAGTACCACTACTCACGATTCGGCGACGGGAAACCGGGGGCAGAGCCGTTTACGTGGTCCGTGGACGGCAAGACCTACACCAGCCCGAACGCCGAATCCTCGTTGACGTTCAACAGCGTGACGATCAATGCCCTGATCTTTCTGGGTGAGGAGAACCGGTCCCGGGGATTCGCGGCAAAGGAGTACCGGTTCTATGTCCTGGTCGGTGGTGGGTTTTACCGCTACAAGATGGTCAACAAGGATCTGGTCTTCCCGGGACAGACTTCCCTGCCTATCGATTTGACGCTGGTGATGGACCCGCAGGTAGACCAGCGTTACACCCTGGGGGCGGACTTCGGCGTAGGCCTGGAGGCGTTTGTGACAGACAATCTGAGCTTTGACCTGCGGGGTCGGTACAACTTTGTGGTGGGAGAGCTGAGGCCGATGCTCTTTTACGAACAGGACCGGACCCGGCCATTGCAGCTCGTCGACTTCGGCGTGGGGATGAAGTTCTATTTCTGGCAGTGAGGTCCGGGGTCGGTTTCTGAAAGGAGGCAGGTTATGGATCGCAAGCTTCTGTGCTTGGGCGTTGTGATCGCGGTTGCAGTAGTGCTGGCCGGTGCAGATGAGCTGCGGGCCGGTATCACCGGGAAGATCATCGGCGTGGTTCGGGATGCAGCCGGGACGCCGCTGCCGGGCGCCAATGTGGTTCTCAAGGAGGTCAACCTGGGGGGCACTGCGGACGCCGATAGCTACTATATGATTCTCAACGTGCCCCCTGGAACCTACACGCTGACGGCTTCGTTGATCGGGTACGAGACAGTGTCCAAGACCGGCGTGGGGGTGATCGTGGACCATACCACCACCATCGATTTCTCCCTGAAAGAGGCGGCCGTGGAGCTGCAGGAGATCGTGGTGGTTGCGGAGCGTCCGCTGGTGGAGCCGGACAAGACATCGAGCAAGTATACGGTGGACCTCGACGAGGTGGAGCGGAGCCTGAGTTCGGGCCGGAGCACGGCCGAACTCCTGCAGTTGCTGCCCGGGATTGCCGTGGATGGATCCAACCGGATTCGGGGCGGATTTGTGGGCGGCGCAATGTACTACGGAACCGACGTGGCCTACATGGTGGACGGGGTCCGGATGAACTACAACGACAACCGGGGGGGAGGCTCGGCCGGAGCTTTCACGACGGTCAACCGGGGCATCATCCAGGAACTCGCGGTGCTGACGGGGGTGACGTCGGCAGAGTACGGCAACGCCCAGGGGGGCGTGGTTTCGATCGTGACCAAGGATGGGGGCAGCCAGTACAAAGGATGGCTTGAGACCCGGTATGAGCCGTCGGGGAAGAAGCACTGGGGGGCAAACGTCTTCGACGCGCCCCAACACCGGGACAAGGCGACCTGGGATGATCCAAATTGGCGCAATGAGAAGCATCCCGACACAGGGGAGCTGATTCACGTGCGGTCGGACTACACGGACCAGTTGGGATGGGACGTGGAGGGCAACCTGTCGGGTCCGATCGGGGCCAATGTCTCGTTTGTAGCCACGCTCAAGCACAGCCGCGTGGCCAACCCCCTGCCCGGTCCGGAGAGGACGGGGTTTTACAACGACCGGGGACAGTTCGTGGCAACGGGCCCGAACAACATAACGACATCGGGGAACCTGACGTTCAGGCCGACGCCTGAGTTGAAGGTGAAAGTGGGAGGACTCTACCAGTGGTGGAAGATCTGGGCCGGTTCAACCCCGGACACCTATACCGCGGGGGTGGGGGTGTCCACCTTCCTGTCCGGGGTGGTGCGGGGGACGACCGACAATGGGCGGGACCTGTTCCTGCCGGAGAAGTGGTCGGGGGGGGGGCGCCAGACCAACACGGAGGAGCTGATGTATGTCGTGTTCACCCAAACCCTTTCTCCCAGGACGTTCTACGAGGTACGGATCTCACACAGCCGGTCGCAGTCCGACACGTCGGGGACCAGCGACGCCACGGAGCCAAACAAAAAGGACGCTGCCGGGTGGTTCAACCTCGCCCGGAAGGTGAGCCGGTACAATGTGTCCGACCGGAAGCGCTTCGGCATCAAGGTGGACCTGTCCTCGCAGATGACCAAGGGACACTTTGTCAAAGCGGGGCTGGAATTCCTGAGAGGGAGTGTGCATCTGTTCCAGCGGTGGGACTCGAACCCGGCGGATCGACGGTTCGTGTTCATCGGCAAAGATAACATCTTCGGAAAGCCGGAGCACCCGATTTTCTTCAACGCCTACGTGCAGGACAAGATGGAGTTTGAGGGGATGATCGTGAACGTGGGAATCCGGATGGATGGGTTCAACCCGAACACACGGGATGTGCCGCTGGGGGCCTACATGGGCGCGCCGATGTTCTACAGATACACGTGGGCTCGGGACTACCTCTACCAGGAGGGCTCGCACTATGTCACGGATTCCCAGCAGCAACTGAGGTTCAGCCCCCGGTTGGGGCTCTCCCACCCGATCACCCAGCGGTCGCAGATGTGGTTCTCGTCCGGGGTCTACCTGCAGTGGCTGGACCTCTCGGCCTACTATGAGAAGGACTACCAATCGTTTGGGCAGGGGGTGGATCGGGACGTCAACGGGAATGGGAAGATCGACGATACCGAACGGTTCAACCAGATGCGGATGACGTACGCCGGCATTCGCGGGAACATAAACTTGAAGCCGGCCAAGACGACGGCCTTCGAAGCGGGGATGGCCTGGAACTTCGTCTCCGACTACACGGCAACACTGTCCGCTTACTTCAAGAGCGAGGTAGACCATCCGAGCAACCTCTCCGGCCAGGGTTGGCGCGGGGCGTGGACCGGCTATAAGCGCTACAACCGCTACACGGTCAATGGCGTCCACGGCAACACCCGGGGGATCGAGCTGTCGGCGCGAAAGGAGTTCAGCCACCACTTCTCGTTCAAGGTCTCCTATAACTACCAGTGGTCGCAGTGGACCACGGGCAAGCGGTTCACCGGGACCATGCGGATCCAACAGGATGCGGAATCGGTGCGCCGGATGGCCGGGACGATCATGTACACCCACCCGGAGACGGGGGCGCCGGTGCCTCAGTTGTTTCTGGATTGGGCCCCCCACCCGTCCGGGCGGGAGGTCCCGGTACCGATGACGGAGCAGCAGATCGTGGACCAGGGGAAGCAGGTGCAGGGAAGGTACAATAGCGAACTGGACTGCTGCCAGGCAGGGTCGTACTCGGGAGTGACGAATTGGGAGGGGCTGCTGCCGACGCCAGGCCCCCCGGGCGTGAATGGGCTTAAAGTCCAGGTCGGGGGCACGAGCAGGGTGGAGATGATGCCCAAGCCCGGGGACCGGCGGAATTTCGGGAGCGCGGTGTTTCTGGCTTCGCTGCCGGACAAGTTCCAGTTCGGGCCGCCCTTCCTGGGGCGGCTGCTGAGCAACGTCCGGATGAACCTGGTCACCCGGATCCAGACCGGGACACTGTTCCGGTATACGCCGCCGCAGGGCGGGGAGCAATCCTGGCGCGAGTTGGCGATGGACTCCCGGACCGACCTGGCGTTGGAGAAGACCTTCAATGTAAACCGCCGGGTGCAGCCGACGGTCTTCTTAGATGTTCGCAACCTGTTCAACCAGCAGGATCGGACCAACCCCACGAGCAGTTCGGATTATACCTATTTCGGAATTGTTGGCTCAAAGCCGGACAACCCCATCTACCTGTCATACGGCGATGCGAGGGATCGGATCTATGCCCACACACCGCGTCTGACACACATCGGCGTGCGGCTCGCCTGGTAGCGGTGGGGGGAGCGGAGCGTCGCCCGGGAGGCGATTGTCCCCAATTCCACCCTGGCTTATGTTTGTTTAACACAAGGAGGCAGGAGCTATGAAAATCGGCTGTCTGAACCTCGCTTTGAAGGCAGGGACCGCGATCAGCACGGCCCTGATCGCTGGCGCCGTCTGGCTGGAGACGACACAGGCGCAGATGAACCCGCACTCCATGCCCAGGAAGTATGCGATGAACACCCGGGCGATGATGATGTCGTCGTGGACCAACATGGGCACTCAGGGGGGGAGCGGGGATTACAACTGGGGCGGCCGGAAAAACTCCTACCCGAGCATCGGCCTCGGGATAGGGGGCTACGGTGACCGGATGAGGAATCTCGGTTCCTCCCCGTGGGGTACATATTATTGGGGCTACGGCACCTCCGGCGGGGAGGGTACCTTTGTTGTTAACGGAGAAACCAGGACGGTCACCATGGCCGGCCCACGCTTGAGCCAGGATTTCCTTGAGAACGTTCGGGCGCGGGTCTACGACCCGAAAGGGAAACCGGAGGAGAATTGGGGGGTGCCCAACCCGATTGTCCCACTCTGGAGGGGGGCGAAGTCGGGGGAATGGACGGGCATCGGAGGAGAGATACCGCCGATGGCCACCTACTGGCCCGGCATCACCGCTGCGGACCAGTGGAGCATCTATGCGAACGACCTCAATCCACAGAACACCGAAATGCCCCGAATGGCCAACTACGGGCTGAGCGGCTACATCGTGGACCTGACGCTCCCCGAAGAGACGATTATCGCGCAGTGGGTCGACATCCGGCACGGTGTTCAGATCACCCGGCGGGTCTACAACTGGAGCCACCCCGATTTCAACGATTTTTACATCCAGGATCTGACCTTCACCAACACCGGGGACTTCGACGGGGACGGTGCCGAGGACAACCCGGGTGGGACGGCGACGCTCCAGGAGTTGTACTTCGGGTTCATGAACATCGAGGAATGCTGTGCATACGGGACGGGCTACGGACATTCGAGAAACCCGTTTCTGGACCCGGACGACATCTACTACTACACGGACGCGGCTGGCTACCCCGGTGTGTTCCCCCCGGGGATGAGGGCGAGCATCTGGCGAGACGCGGACAATCCGAGAGACGCCATTAACGACCTGGGCGACCCCTGGTTCGACGCTATAGGGCCGAGTAGGTTTGATATCGGCCAGACCGAGGGCCAGCCGAGGTCTCCGTCCCACTATGCGATGGTCCCGCTGGCCTTCCGGAACGGGGGGGAGTCCCACACGTTCAACGACTGGGACCAGGGGAAATACGTAGACCCTCAGGGGGAGCAGCCCTACGCGGCCAGGTATTGGAACGCCCGCGGCCAACAGGACTTCGACTACCCGTATACGGAGACCCACTCCCAGACGCAACTGTCCCAGATCTTTACCGAGAAGGTCATTCAGGACAATCCCGATGAGAACAACCCGGCCCACCGCACCGGCTACATCCACGTGCAGATCTACGGGCCCTACACCCTTCAGCCGGGCGAAAGCGGCAAGACCGTGATGGCCTGGGTGGCCGGCCATCCGGCGCAGATGGTGCCCGATCATTCACAGCCGGGCACCTACCACATGGACTACCTCGCGTGGGATCAGGCGGACAGACCGTCGGAGGATAAGCAGCAGGACATCGTGACCCTGGGCGAACAGGCGCTTTTGGAGAACGCGCAGATGGCCCATTTCACCTACCAGGCGAGCTACCAGATCCCGCCGGCGCCGACCAACGCGTTCATCCCCCCTGCCGACCTGACGGCCAGCGAAAACGCCCACCAGTTGATCAGGTGGTCCGATAAGGCGGACCAGGCGGTCAACCCCCTCACCGGGGAGCAGGATATCCTGGGCCACCGGGTCTACCGCTCGACCCATTTTGGCTACGGGCCGTGGGAACTCCACGACACGATCAAGCCCGGGGAGAGCGGTCAGAGCAACAATGGGAAGTGGACCCACGACGCGGCGTCCGGGATGTACGAATATGAGGATCTGGATTCAGCGGCCGGATTCACCTACCACTACTCGGTCCGCCCGTTCGCCAAGGGCTACAGCGCCTGGACGAGTTCCGACGGGAAGAAGACCTTAGCGGACATCCCGTCGGCCCGGGTGCGGGCGAACGTGCAGAAGGGCTACGAGAGCGGATGGGGGCCTCAATCGGCCCGGACGTACACCGATGGGAGGGAGCCGTTCCAGCCGGTGACACCCGAACTCGAGCGGTTGGATAAGCAGGTGGTGGTGGTACCCAACCCCTATCGGGCGGACGGCGAGCACCAGTATCCGAATCAAAAAACCATCCGTTTCGTGAACCTGCCGTCGAAGTGCAAGGTCTACATCTATTCGGCGTCCGGAGACCGGGTGCGGACCCTGGCGCACGATGACCCCACCAGGGGGGAGAGGCCGTTTTTCCACTTGACGGGGAACCTGGCGGGTGACATCCCGACGGGATTCTACCACTTTGTTGTGGTGTCCGAGGTGCCGGGCAGCGAAGGGAAGGTCCAGCGTGGGGCCTTCGTGGTGATCAAGTAGTTCTAACTATATAAGGAGGAATGGCCGTGAAACGGAACAACCTGATCGTCGCGGCGGTTCTCGGCCTGCTGCTGATCGTTTCGCCGGTGTATGCCCAAGAGGAGCCAGGACCGATCGTAGGAGAGGCAGGGATCAAGAAGGTAAACCTCTCCGGGATGCAATTTTTGAAGATCGGTCAGGGCGCCCGGGCTGTGGGGATGGGGGACGCCTTTACTGCGGTGGCCGACGACATCAACGCCATCTTTTGGAACGGGGCCGGGCTGGTCCACGTGGAGCGGTTCGCGTACCAGGCGAACTACACCAGATGGATAGGTGATACCAACGTCTACTCCCTGGCGGCGGCCTGGAATACCCGCTCGTCACGGGGTGAGGTCCTCGGTTTCAGCATCCTCTCTCATCAGCCTCCAACGATCCTGGAGACGACCGTTTTCCAGCCGACCGGGACCGGGGGGACGGTCGATGTGAGTCAAATCTCCGTAGGTTTTCTCTACATGATAAAGTTCACGGACAAGCTTTCGGTCAGCGCCAAGGTCAATTACGTGCAGGAGGTGCTCTTCGACACTAAGACGCAGGGCTTCATCGTCGACATAGGGAGCTTTTTCTACACCGGGTTCAAGAGCCTGCGGGTGGCCATGGCCTTAAAGAACTTCGGGCCGGACCGGACGGTGGAGGATCGGGCCTACCTGATGCCGCTCTTCTACATCATGGGCGTGGCCGGGGAGGTTTACGGCGAGAAGAGCGATCCGAGCTATCTGACGCTGTCGGCCGAGAGCGTGTATGCGATTGACTACGAGCAGCGCTACCACTTCGGGGCGGAACTCTGGCTGCAGAATACGCTTGCGCTGCGCGCCGGGTGGAAGTGGAACTACGACCTGGAGTCGATCGCCCTGGGCGCCGGCTTCAAGCAGACCGTGGGCGGCCGGACGTTCAACGTAGACATCGCCTATTCGGTACTGCAGAAAGAGGGCGGCGTCTCCCTGTTCGGCCCTCCGATCCGGATCTCTGTGGGCGGGGCGTTCTGAGATCGGTGCAGGGGACACTCTGTCCCCAGTGGGGTGATTTCCCCTCTGATACCGGATAATCCAACGGGCGACCGACGGGGCTTCGGGCCCTCCGGTCGCCCGTTGTATTCAGGATTGAATTGGGTACGATGCATTCCGTATCTCCTTTTCTGAACGATAGACCACGGACGGCGGACGGTAGCCTCTCCTCTATTGTCTCCCGTCGATGCCTGCTGAATGCACTCCGGATTGCGGCGCTGCTGGCGTTTTGGGGTCTCGGTTGGACCGACGCGTGGGCCGATCGGGGGGCCGTCGCCCATTCCGCCCAGGGCCAGCGAGCCTGGGCTGTCTGCCGGGAGTCGGGGCCTGTCGCCCTGACAGAGATCTGGATGGACGGAGGACAGGGCGGTTCTGCCCGGCGTCTGGGGACGTTTCCAGGGTATCCTGGCAGGCTGGGATGGGCCGCCGACGGGCATCGGCTGCTCTACCGGGAAGAGCCGCTGGAACTCCCGATGTTCGGGGTGTCTTTAGACGGACAACGGACCGTGGACCTGGCCCCGGCTGGGCTCTGGGAGATTCCGATGGGCGGAGGGCCGGTCCGGCGTCTAACAGAAGGGGAGGCCGACACGTCGGCGGTGTTCCGCGCGGCGGTCGGGGGCCGTGCAGCAGAGGTGGAAGGATCGCCCGAAGGGGAGGTGGGTGAGGCGCTTGCGGGCGTGGGCAGGGGATTCAGCCTGACTTCCACGGCCTACAGCGCCCTGCACCGGTGGGATTTCCGCGCAGCGAGAAGGTTTTACCGCCGTGCGGCCCGGGAGTTCGAGAAACTGCCGGAGAAGTACCCGGGGGTGGGTCTATTTCAGGAGCCATTCAGGACCTACGCCCGAGCGCTGGAGGTTCAGGCCCGCCGGGCCCGGGAGGAGGAGGCCCGCTGGGTCTGCCGGGAACACCTGATGGCTATCGGCGACCTTCTCCGGGTCTACGAACGGGTCCACGAAGGACAGCGGCCCTCCGACTTAGAGATGCTCAAAGAATGGGTGCAGGCACAGCTTCCGTCGGATGCGGACCCGGAGCCCCTGGAACTCCTGTTCCGCTCGCCGGCCGACCCGGAGAAGGGCCGGGCAATCAGCTACTATTACCGGCCGGACGCGGCGGAGGGGGAGGCGGCGGTGACCAGCTTCTTCTACGAGGGCCGCTTAGTCGAACTGGTCCGGGAGGGGAGAGGATTCCGGGTGGTGGACCGGGCTGTGGGACGGGCGCAGGTGGACTCCCTGCTGGGGGTGGGGGTTTTGGAGGCAGATGGGAACGGGACGGAGGCGATCTCCGTGCTGGAGATGGTCACACAGGTGGACCCGAAGTTTGCCCCGGGGCATTCCAAGTTGGGCTACGCTTATTTGAAGGCCAGGCAGTTGGATCGGGCTCTGTCCTCGTTCGAGCGGGCCGTCTCTCTGGACCACAGGCTGGCCGAGGTCTACAACGGTCTGGGCCTGGTGTTCCGGGAGCGCCCGAAGGGGCTCTACGACGCGATCCGCTACTTCCGGAAGGCGCTCCGGTGGGACCGAGACTACATCGAGGCCAGGTTCCACATCGTCGAGGCTCGGCACAAAATGGGTGAGCACGACCTGAGGCGGGATGCGGAGCGGGTCATCGCCATGGACCCGACGTTCGCGCCGGTCTACCTGTTGTTGGGGGAGTGGTACGAGGAACACGAAGAGGACTATGAGACCGCAGCGCTGTATTACGCCCGCTACATGTCCTTTCGGCCCAACGATCCGGAGGCCAGACACCGTTTGGCCAATGTCTACCTGAAGGCGCAGAACTACGATCGAATCGTGCAGCTCCTGTCGGACTACGTTCGGGAACACCCCGAGGAGGTCGAGGTCCTGCCTATTCTGGCACAGGTCTGCATCAAGCAGGAGCGCCTGGAGTGGGCGGAGGCGTATTTCAACGGGTACCTGAAGGGGATCGATCCGCAGGAGCGGATGCTCTACGAGGATATCCGCCTGCTGGCGTCGGAGGAGGAGGTCGCGGCGTTCAATGGGACTGCGGGGGCCGAGCGGGAGGCGTTCCTGGGCCGGTTCTGGACGGGGCGGGACCCGAATCTGCTGACCACCCCCAATGAGCGGCGGTTAGAGCACTACCGCCGGGTCTGGCACGCCCGGCAGAACTTCTCGGAGGGGCGGCAGCCGTGGGACCGGCGGGGGGAGGTCTACATCCGGTTCGGGGAGCCGGACTATCGGTCGCGGTCGGACATGATCAACCTGGACCAGAGCCTGGCGGTGCAGCGGGTGAAGGAACGGATGGTTCGGGAGGTCTACGGGGAGGAGGCGTCGAGTATGAGCTACTTCGGGCCGGTCTACCCGGTGCGCAGCCTCCGGACCAAACTGGGCGGAGCACCAGACATGCGGGTAAATTTAAGAACCGAATGGGACACCGAGCAGGGGGCTCAGGGGGAGGATGCCGCCCGAAGGGCTGAGGAGAGTGCAAACAGGGGGAACGAGAGCATAAGAGCTGTCGGAGGGGCGGGGGAAGACAATGCGGCGGGGGACTTTAACCTGACTGCCGAGGATCAGGCCCAGTTTGACCAGGCGAGCAGGCAGGAGATTTTGGTAAGCGATGGGCCGTTGGGGAGCATGTTCGGGGGCGGGAGCACCAGCCTGTACGATCTCCTTCCCGAGTTTCAATCGGTTTCCAGCCAGGAGGACGCCTCGATGGTGCCGTGGGAGACGTGGGTCTACACGGTGGTGAACGGGGGGATTGAGATTACGTTTACAGACGAGAACCACAACGGGACCTACGACTACGCGCCTCCTCCCCTGGACGCCTATACATCGATCAGGCAGTTGGCTCTGTTTAACCGGTACAGTCCCCAGCGGGTGGCGGAGCAGTCGGCGCTGATCACGCCCGACTACTATGTGACGCTGGACGTCGATCCGCTGGAGTTTTATTACGACCTGGCCGATTTCCGGGGGGGACAGGAGGGGCGCACCCTTCTGGAGGTCTATATAGGGGTGCCCCGAAAGTTCGCCCGATACTCCTCCGAACGGAACGAGACCAACCTGGTGGTCGAACGGGCCGTGGCGGTGCTGGACGAGAAGACCGGGATGGTCTACCGGAGGCAGGGAGACCTGGTGTTCCGGAGGGACGGGAACGTGGCCGGGGGGCGCGGGACGTTTGTGCCCGACCTGGTGCGCCTGGAGGTGCCTCCTGGGCACTACCGGATGGAGGTGCAGGTGAAGGACCGGCTGTCGGGCCGGCAGGGGCGGTACCGACAGAGGGTGGTGCTGGAGGACTACAAGCCGGAAGGGCTGTGGCTGAGCGATCTGGCGCTGGCCTGGCAGATTGGGGAGACGGGGTCGGAAGACAAATTCCGCAAGGGGGGCCTGCACGTGGTGCCGATACCCACGCGGACCTACAGAAAGGGTCAGAGCGTGTTCGTCTACTACGAGATCTACAATCTGGTGCGGGACGAGTACGGCAGAACGAATTACCGGATAGAGTATACGATTGGGCCCAAAGGGGGACCGAATCGGGGAGGGATTATCTTCCACCTGGTACGGACGCTGGTGGGCAGACCGGAGGAGGTGGCCGTAGGCTACGAGCAACTGGGATTTGGAGAGTCGGAAAAGGCGTATATGGAGTTGGACCTGGCGGCGTCCGATCCCGGGCGACACTATCTGAAGGTGGAGCTGACCGATCTGAAAAGTGGGCAAACGGCGTCAAAGGAGGCGACCTTTGCGGTTGTGAAATAGTCGGTCCCTCGGGTAATTCAGGATCGCGGGAGGGCCCACCGGTCTGAAGGGGCCGTTGGGCCCTTTTCTGTTTTGCGGTGGAGGTTGAGACCTATAAATAAGGTGCTTGCTTCTCCAAGTGTCTGGTCTATATTTTGCCACGGTGAGTTTCCCGGCGTTGACGCCCATCATTGAAATTGTTGAGTCCAGCTTCCGTTCCTCCCCCCCCGGGTGGCCCCTCCATGGTGAATGTATCCACAGTTATGGTGTTTCTTCTGTTGGTCCACTTGGCAGATGCCCTCTACGCCGACCCTCCGCGCTTTGTCGATGTGACGGCGCTGTCGGGCATCGACTTTCGGCACGTCCACGGCGGGACCGGGAAGAAGTATTTCGTGGAGACGATGGGGTCGGGTTGCGCGTTTTTCGACTACAACGGCGACGGCCGGCTGGACCTCTTTGCCGTCAACGGGGGCGTGCTGCCGGGCTACACCGGCGCGCGTCCGTTCAATCGGCTCTACCGGAACGACGGCAGGGCGGTGGGTCGATCCGGTGAATCGACGGAGGGGGGGTGGACCTTCTCGGATGTGACCCGGTCTGCGGGTATCGGGGTTACGGCCTACGGGATGGGCAGCTGTGTGGGGGACTACGACAACGACGGATACGACGACCTCTATGTGAGTTGCTACGGGCCCAACAGCCTGTTTCACAACAACGGGGATGGGACGTTTACGGAGGTGGCCCGCAGGGCCGGTGTATCGGAGGATTCGGCCTGGAGCGTGGGCTGCGCCTTCTTAGATTACGACAACGACGGGTATCTCGATCTCTACGTGGGCAACTACGTGACGTACTCACTCACCTCCTTCTTCGCCCTCTTTCGGGCTTACAGTCCCAGTTTCACCACAGATTCCGCCGACAACGCCCTGTTTTATCCCCATCCCGACAATTTCAAAGGGGTGTCCGACCGGCTTTACCGCAACAACGGCGACGGGACGTTTACGGACGTGACGGATCGGGCAGGCGTTTTCGATCCCTCCGGAAAGGCGATGGGACTGGTCTGCGGAGATTACGACGAGGATGGGGACGTAGATATCTTTGTGGCCAACGACATGACGCCCGATTTTCTCTACCAGAACGATGGGGAGGGAACCTTTGTAGATGTAGGGCTGCTGGCAGGAGTGGCTTACAGCGGGGAGGGCGATCGGCAGTCGAGCATGGGGGCCGATTTTGGGGATTACGACGGCGATGGCCGGATGGACCTGGTGGTGACACATTTCCAGCTTGAGGGTGCAGTCCTCTACCGCAACGAGGGGAATGGGTTCTTCACAGACGTCACATCTGTATCCAGGATCAAGGGGGCGACCCTCAATTACGTCCACTGGGGCGTCCATTTTATGGACTACGACAACGACGGCTGGCGCGACCTGTTCGTGGCCACCGGCCACGTGCTGGACAACGCGGAACTTGTCGGCAGCACCCACGCCCAACCCGATTTGCTGTTCCGCAACGACGGGAAGGGGAGGTTCGTGGACGTGACGCGGGAGGTGGGGGACGACCTGTCTACGCCTTGTGCGAGCCGGGGGGCTGCGTTTGGAGACTACGACAACGACGGAGACATGGACGTGTTCGTCCTGACGATGAACGGTCCGGCGAGGCTTCTTAGAAACGAGGACGGAAATCAGAATCACTGGCTGAGCGTGAAGCTGGTGGGAGGAGCAGAAGCCGTCCAGAGTCCAGAGTCTAAAGTCCAGAGTCCAGAAGTTTTAGGGAGGGGTAGGGGGGACTCGGGACTTGTTTTATCCAACCGGAACGGCATCGGTGCACGGGTGACGGTGTGGGTTGGGGGACGGCAGCAGGTCCGGGAGGTGCGGAGCGGGTCGAGCTACCTGTCGCAGAACGATTTTCGGCTGCATTTCGGGCTCGGTTCGGCGGTGAAGGCCGACTCCGTCGTTGTCCGCTGGCCGGGCGGGACAGTAGATTGGCTGCAGGATGTGGCTGCTGACCGACAGGTCATCGTGCATGAGGGGGAGACACATCCCTGAACAGAGAGGTGTTGACAGGAGGGTAGTCCGAAATGCTGAATTGTAAGACCAACTGGCTGATAAGGGGAGTTTTGTGTCTGGCCCTTTGGCCTGCATCCGCATCCGCCCAGAGCACGCGCTGGGAGACCACACTCTGGGATACAAATATGGAGGATGGAAGAGAGGCACTCCAGCAAGGCCGCCACGTCGAGGCCGAGAAGCTGTTTCTGGCCGCCCTCAACGTAGCGGAAGGGTTTGGGCCACAAGATCCTCGTCTGGCCGCGACCCTGAACAGCTTGGCAGAACTTTATAAGATCCAGGACAGGTATGCAGAGGCGGAGCCACTCCTGAAGCGGTCTCTGGCGATTGTGGAGAAGGCCCTTGGCAGAGATCATCCTTCTGTGGTGCTATCCCTGGACAATCTGGCAGAACTTTATAAGATCCAGGACAGGTATGCAGAGGCGGAGCCACTCCTGAAGCGGTCTCTGGCGATTGTGGAGAAGGCCCTTGGCAGAGATCATCCCGATGTGGCGTTATCCCTGAACAGTTTGGCAGAACTTTACAGTGACCAGGACAGGTATGCGGAGGTGGAGCCTCTTCTCAAGCGGTCCCTTGCGATAGCAGAAGGGTTTGGTCCCCAGGACCCCCGTCTCGCGGTGACCCTGAACAATCTGACCGCAGTGTATTATTCCCAGGGCAGGTATTCGGAGGCGGAGCCCCTTCTCAAGCGGTCTTTGGAGATCAGGGAGAGAACTTTGGGTGGGGATCATTCCGATGTGGCGCAATCACTGAGCAATCTGGCGCTGCTGTATTATTCCCAGGGCAGGTATTCGGAGGCGGAGCCCCTTCTCAAGCGGTCTTTGGAGATCGGGGAGAGAACTTTGGGTGGGGATCATTCCGATGTGGTGCAGTCTCTGAATAACCTGGCGCTGCTGTATTATTCCCAGGGCAGGTATTCGGAGGCGGAGCCCCTTCTCAAGCGGTCTTTGGAGATCGGGGAGAGAACTTTGGGTGGGGATCATTCCGATGTGGTGCAGTCTCTGAACAACCTGGCGCTGTTGTATTTTTTCCAGGGCAAGTATTCGGAGGCGGAGCCCCTTCTCAAGCGGTCCCTGGAAACAAAGGAGAAGGTTTTGGACAGAGGGCATCCCGATGTGGCGCAATCTTTGAACAATCTGGCGGAACTTTACAGTGCCCAGGGCAAGTATACCGAAGCTGAGTCCCTTTTCAAGCGGGCCCTGGCAATATGGGGAAAAGCCCTTGGACCAGACCATCCCGATGTGGCGCAATCTTTGAACAATCTGGCGGAACTTTACAGTGCCCAGGGCAAATATGCCCATGCCGAGCCCCTATACAAGCGGGCCCTGGCAATATATGAGAGGGCGCTGGGCCCGGAGCATTCGAACGTAGCCCAGAGCCTGGAGAGCTACGCTGCTCTTCTGCAAAAAATAAATCGCGACGCGGAAGCTGAAAAGCTGGAGGTCCGTGCCAAGGCTATCCGGGCCAAAGAGGCCGAGGAGAACCCGACGAAGTGACACGACACGACAAAGATCTGTGAGGTACCGTTTCTGGTGCGGGATCATTCGGTGCAGGGGCTGGCTACGGGTCCCGAGCACGTCTACGTGAGGAAATTATCCATGCAAGGGATCATCGTCGGACATGCTTCGGATCGTTCAAGTTTGGAGGCTGTGGTCGAGGAGTTCTCATCCTGGCACCCACAGATGCGTTTGGGCGTGGGGGCACAGGCCGGTCCCGGCACCCTCGGGCCTGAATGGGGCGGCGTTCGCTACCTCTGGATTGAGAGCGGGGATGGGCGGGCGTTCGTGCCTGAAGGCTACCGAACGCAGGAAGGAGATGGCGATTCCCTGCCATCCTCCTATGTGCTGGATCCCTTAGATGAAGCTGCGGGGCAGGCGCTTCGCGACCTGGCCGAGTTCGCAGATCGCGTGAATCCTGCAATCCAGCAACCTATCAGGGCCATTCTGGATCGGCGCTCGGTCCGGGGGTTTCGCGGCAATATCGCGGGTGAGCTCTGGCAGATCCGTCAAAGTGGCCTGACTCCCGAGGCGTGGGCCGAGACGAGAGAGGCCGTGGACGGCCTGGAGTACCTGTTTGCCTATTATCGAGAGCTCGGCTGGTCGACTAAGACATCCGATGGCTGGGAATCACTCCGGCCCGGCGATCAGCTTACCCTGACCGAGGAACAACCGCTGCAGGTGGACGGTCAATTTCGTTATTGGTGGATCGAGGACCTGGCCTATGAAGGGGTCTACGTGTCGGCCCTGCGCCGCCTTACGTATATCAAAGATACGGCCGGCGGGTGTAATTTTGCATTTGATGCGTTCCGGCGTATGCCCATGACCTGGTGCGTGGGCTCTGAGAGGCCCGATAACGCCGATGGCCTCAATCGGGTTAACAGTCACGTTGTAAATATTCCCGAGGAGACTTCTCCGACGCATTTTCATCCGGAGGAGGCGATCGGCGGCGGTTTGCCGCAGAGTGAAATGTACCTGGTTCTCGACCCGGCCGACTGGTCTCTTAGTACCTACGGTCGGGAAGCCAAGCTTTATACTTACCCTGACTTAGGTGATCTGCGGAATGTTGAGACCACTGTTCTCCCGCCTGGCACCATCGTCCACATCAAGCCGGGGACAGGCCACCGCGGGTCCAACGTCTTTGTGAATGTTGTGACCATACCCGGATTCAAGCCTCATAACGAGTTCTATATTGATCGGCTTATCAAGGAACAGGCCGGAGACGCTGCCCCCTACAATCCGTCTGTCGTGGAGAACCCCAACCAGGAGACGAGCATTTGACCATCAGACCGGAGCAAGGAGATCGGATATACCGGTTTTGTGGCCTACGAGCGGCGGCGTGCGATCGGGCGCAGGCGCTGGGCTGCGAGCGGTACCCGGTCTGAACCAGATTCCGCGGAAAGGACAGCCGATGAATACCTACGAGCTTTCGAGCCTCGAACGCGGGTGGCTCGCGGAGGCCCGGGCGAATCTGAGCTACCAGGCGACAAATGCTGAGGAGCATCGGGAATGGCGGGAGCGGGCCCTGCCCAGGCTGCGCGCGCTGTTCGGGGTCACGCCCGAGCTGGCGGAGCCGCCGGAGATCATCTTGGGAGAGGCCTCGGATGTGGAGGGCATTCAGGTCCGGTATTTTCAGCACCGGGCCTACGACGGGGAGATGCGCGACCACATTCTGCTGCAGCCGGAGGACCCGCAGGGCGTGGTGATCGCGCTGAACGACGCAACGCAATTGGAAGTGATTGCGGGCCTGGACCATCCCGAGCTGGCACAGAAGCCGGACCGGGGCCTCGGGCTGCCCCTGGCGGGGGCGGGGCTGGCGGTGATCGTGACCGAGCTCAGGGGGTACGGGCGTACGGGACATCCGAAGAAGTGGGGCTACCCCGGCATTTACGTTACCTCGGTGGCCTACACCGCCCTGGGAAAGGATCCGCTCGCGCAGGTGTATGCGAAGGACAACCTGCAGACGGTTGCGGCCGCGAAGCACCTGTTCCCCGGGCTGAAGGTCGGTTTTGTGGGGATCTCCAAGGCGGGAGACAATACGGCCAAGACGGCGGCGCTCTCGGAGGACGTCGACCTGGCCTACGTGGCGTCGGGGTGCACCGACGAGCGGTTTGCGGGCTATACGACGGAGCCGCACCTGTACCCGCCCGGGCTGTCCAATTGTTTCTGGCGGCCGGATTACCTGTGTTTTATCGCGCCCCGGCCGCTGCGTCTGAGCTACGGGCTGCAGGAGAACTTTGCCTACCGCCGGGAGGCAGAAGAGAAGGCGGCTTTCAGGTATGCGCTGAGGGCATACGAGAATGCGGGCGCCTCGGGTCGGATTTCGCAGCTTACCCATCCCGAGGGACACGTGTTCATCATCGAGGACATCGTTTCATTTTTTGCGACGGAAATACGGAGACTCAACGGAGAGGGGAGGCCGTAGGTATGGATATTCTGGAGATGCTGAAACAGGGCACCGTGCTGGGCGACGGGGGCTACCTGGTGGAGGCGCGATTCCGGGGTTACAGCACGCCGAAGGTGATTGTGGAGTTTCCGGAAGTGCTGCGGCAGATCCACGTGGACTTTTTTCGGGCGGGTTCGCAGGTGCTGCAGGCGCATACGTGGTGGACCACCCGCAAGTACCTGAAACAGCGTGGGGGAGACCGGGGCTGGGCGGACCGGATGGAGGAGATCAACCGGACGGCGGTTCAGTTGGCGAAGGAGGCGGCGGCCGGTGAGGCGCTGGTGGCCGGGTCTCTGTGCGCAGCGGGATATGGAAACGACATGCTGGATTTAGACGACAAGGCGGCCTGCGACGCAGCGCAGGCGGAGTGGGACGAGCAGATCGCGGTGATGGCCGACGAGGGGGTGGACCTGCTGATCTGCGAGGCGATCCGCCGCCTGGACGAAGCCCGGCTGGTCCTGGCCTGCTGCAAGAAGACCGACATCCCGACGGTCGTGACGATGGGGGCGGGGATGGTCGTGTTCAAACCCAGGGAGATGGAAGGTGTGACCGCGGCGCACTGCGCGCGTGTGCTGGTCGACGAGGGCGCGGACGCCGTGGGCATGAACTGCGGGCTGGATTCCCGCAATATGTGGCCATACGTGCTGGAGATGCGGGAGGCGGTGGACGTGCCCGTCGCCTACCAGCCGGTGGGCACCCGGACGGACGTGCCCGGCTGGCGTCCGATTCAAGAGTCGGTTGTGGTGCCAGGGCGGGAGATGGCGAAATACGCGCTGAAGGCGGAGGCAGAAGGAATCAACTATATCGGCGCCTGTTGTGGAGCAGGTCCCGAGCACATCCGCGCGATGGCGCAGGCGCTGGGGTGCGAGCGGGATCCGATCTGAGAGGAGGGACAATGTCGGACCTGAACTTTTTCGATTGCCACTGTATGGTGGGCCCCATGCTGCTGATACCGGAGTGGGGGCGATACACCACGCAGCGCCTGCTGGACGATATGGATGTGCTGCAGATCCGGCAGACGCTGCTGGTGCATTCCCTGGCCGTGTGCAGCCACCCTTTCAAGGGGAACGGGCATACGATGGAGACCGTTGCCCCCCATCGGGACAAGCTCGTCCCGGCGTGGGTGCTGGTGCCGGACCAGATGGAGCTCTATTCCAAGCCGGAGCAGTGGGTGGACGATATGCTGACCGCCGGGGTGCGCGCTGCGTACCTCTATTCGGGCAACGCCCCTTACCGCAGCCACAAGTATCCCCTGGATGAATGGCTGTGCGGGGAGCTGTTCAGCGCACTGGAAGCGCATCGCGTGCCGACTTTTCTGCACATCAAGGACGCGCTGATCGGAGGTTCCCACAGCTTCGAGCAGTTCCGCATGCTGCACGATGCGTGCAAAGCACATCCGAATCTGCCGGTTGTGCTGGTAGGGCCGAAGAACGCGGAGGGACGCATTCTGTTCGGTCTGATGCGTCAATGTCCCAACCTGCACATCGAGACATCGGCCTACGGCATGTTGCGGGGTCTGGAGCAGGTGGCCGTGACGTTCGGCCCCGACCGGC
Organism: Candidatus Latescibacterota bacterium; assembly: GCA_965222075.1. GTDB lineage: Bacteria > Latescibacterota > UBA2968 > UBA2968 > JAAXHW01. The sequence goes on from OZ244937.1 coordinate 26,346, forward strand.
TGCTGTTCGGGACGAACCTGCCGTTCCAGCCGCCGGCCAAGGGGCTGTTTATGGTGGGGTATTGCAACGTGCCGCTGGAACACAAGAAGATGATCGCGGGGGACAACCTGCGGCGGATGATGGAGGAGGTACGCTGAGATGACATCGAAAGAAGATCCGCGGAGGACGGGCGAGCTGCTGCGCCAGGCACTGACGTGGGAACCGCTGGATGACGTGTTCATCGTCGACAGTCACGTGCACGTGGGCGAAATGCCTCCGTTTTACCAGCCCGCGCCCTGGTACGAATGGCCCGGCATCCTGGAACTGATGGACCTGCTCGGCATCGATATGTCGTGCATCAACAGTCTGACCCACGTGGACCTCCATCTGGGGAACCAGATCGTGGCCGAAGCCTGCAACGCGCATCCGGACCGCTTCATCGGGTATGGGACGGTGACCCCTCTGGAGCCTGATCGCATCGTCCCGGAGCTGGAGTGGTGCGCCGACCACTATGATATGCGGGGGATCAAGTTGCATCCCTACTCGGCGGAGTACCCGGCGGACGGTCCCAATCACTTCCCAGTCTACGGGTATGCCGAGGAGCACGATCTTCCGGTGCTTATCGACGTGAACCACCCGCAGTACAATTACAAGGGACTGATCCGGGCAGCAGAGCGGTATCCGAACGTCCAGTTTATTATGGCGCACTACGGGGGATCGCTCAAGGCAACGCGGGAGACCTGCGGGGCCTGCCCGAATGTGGCGGTGGATATGACCTACACGGTGCTGGGTTACGACTACATCGAGCGGCTGGTGGATATTTGCGGCGCAGAACGGGTGCTGTTCGGGTCGGACATCCACGTGTCGGCGCCTGAGTCGAGGCTGGGCTACATCATAGGGGCGCGCATATCGGACCGGGAGAAGCGCATGATCCTGGGGGAGAATATCGCCCGCCTGTGCAAGATAGAAATCCCTGAGCGGTATAGCGCTTCGTAGGGACGGGGCTTCGATTTTCGACCGATCCTCACCATACGTGCAACCAGTGTCCATTGCGGGGAAACCAGATTTGGTCGACAAAGTGGAAAAGGAGGACGGCGATGGCGTGACCCACGATGATGCCGATGAAGAAGGGAATGCCCCGGCGGTAGAGGGATACACCCCCGACCCGAAGGAGAATCGACTTGATGCCCCAGATCATGACAATGCTTACCACTGAGTTGCGGGCACCGGTGCCGGCCGCGGGCAGGCCGATGGGGTGGAGAGGCCACCAGGGGAAGCGGTAGCGGAGGTAGGTGAGGAGGGCCATAAGCCCGGCGCCGATGCCGAAGAACATGAAACGTTCCCATTCGGTTCCGGTGTAGTTTTTGATGAGGCTGAGGGACCGGTCGAAGAGCCTGGGGGGAAACTGGACGAAGAGATAGTCTCGGAAGTTGGCGGCGCCGTGGGCATAGCCTGCGTAGAGGGTCGCCAGGATCGAGGTGATAAAGGCGACGAGGACCGTCAGGAGGATCGCCGCGACGAGCCGGCGTCCCTGTCTCCGGATGAGATCGCTCAGGCGGGCCACCTGCGTGAGGGCCGGCAGGAGGACCCCCGGTCCGTTGCTCCGGAGGATGAAGGAGAAGGTGAGGACTGTCATACTGGAGGCGGAGACGGAGGAGGTGCCGCTGAGGCGCACGGCGAATTCTTCGGCACTCATGGGGCTGCCAGCGTAGAGGATGCCGGCCTCGGCCACAAACCGCGATATGCCGATGTAGATGACCAGCAGGGCGAAGAGGAAGGGGAGGGTGACCCGGAGTTCCAGACCGGCGGCGTGGAACCAGAAGAGGGTGTAGGACAGGCCGCCGAGGGTGCAGCAGACGGCGGCGCGGCAGGAGAGCATTTCGCCGGTATCGTCGAGGGGGTGGTCGGACCGGAGGGCCTTGCGGACGACATCGATCAGGTGCCGCCGGGAGATGTAGAGTCCCCAGAGCACCAGGAAGGTAAAGGACCCGAAGGACTGCCAGACGGTTTCGGGGTCGCTCCAGGCGCCTTTTGTGCCGAGGTAGCCGAGGACGCCGAACCCGCCGCCGATCTGGTAGCCCACCCGCCGGAACAGGCCGAGCTGCAAGGCCATCAGCAGGAGGAAGATCCAGATGCCCAGGAGGACGTCCAGGTTGACGAAGTAGCCGAAGCCGAAGGTGTAGAGGTTGAACCGGGTCCAGATCGGGGGACTGTAGCGGTTGAGGTAGAACCACTGGCCCGGCCACAGGAAGCGGGGGAGGGAGGGGATCAGGAGGGAGATGAAAGAGAAGTAGTTCCAGGCGTCTATCAACAGGGCCACAGCAAAGCCGGCCCAGAAGAGGCGGGTAAGTGCGGTTCTGGACCAGAGGGCACCGGGCTGAGGCTCTTCGGTGAGGGGGATCGCAGGCGTCAGGAGGGGGTAGGCGAGGCGCTGGTGTTCGGCCCAGGACCGGCGGAGGATGACGGCGATGCCGAGGCTGAAGGCTGCCACCGCGGCGATGAGGGTGCCCCACCAGAACAGGGGAACCAGCCAGACATCCCACGGGATGGCCGCGCCGGGGGGAAGCCCTTCAAAGAGGTAGGTCAGGGCAGAGCCGGTATCGCGAGGAGCCAGCCAGGACGGGATATGGCCGTGAAAGAAGTGGTCCCACTGGTTCTCCGGAGAGGCGTAGTAGAAGGGGGCGGTCAGAATCCCGATGAGGATGCTGGTGACGCCGAAGGTAGGAATGCCGGCGCCGACCAGGCCCATGGCTATGGCGACGAACAGTTCGGGGCGGGTGAGCGCCCACCTGTGATTCAGCAAGTTGAGGGCAGGGTTCAGGATGAGGAGGAAGAGCACAAAGGGCGCGACAAGGGCGACGGGAAACTGGGTCATGTTGGGCCGCGAGGTCCGGGCGATCGTTTCGGCGTGGATACACCAGAGGTTCGCGACCACGACCAGGAGGAGACCGAGGACGAGGGCACGGAGTGTGACCGCGCGGACGGGCCGGTCCACCGGAGAGGCGGCGGGCCGATCGGTAGAGTGGACAGCGGAAGAGTGCTGCATGGCATCTGGCCTGAACCACGCCGAAATCGGGAATCAAAAGGAGAAGCCGTTGGGAAAGATTTCTGGTCAAGATATTTCAGACCCGACAGCATGTCAAGCCGAAATCGGTGTGCTACGGTTTTGGAGGGGTTTGTCCTTATAGACTCAAAGGAGGGATTACCGTGAGTCGTGAACGGCTCTATGTCTGTATGACGATGGACGTGGAACGGATTAACGCGTTTTACCGAGGAGGGCCGCCGACGTGGGAATTCGCCGAGCGGTCGGTGCGGTCCTACTGCGGGCTGCTGGCCGAACACGGCCTGCCGGCGACGCTGTTCGTGGTGCCCGATACGGCCACTCACCAGGGAAAGATGCTGCGGGAGGTGGCCCAGGAGACGGGGGCGGAACTGGGGATGCATTTCCATCCTGAGGGCTGGGGGGATCACTACAAGAATCGGGAGGCTTACGATTGCCTGGGGGGGTATTCAAGAGAGGAGCAGCACCGGATGCTGGCGGGGGCGCTGGAGCAGGTGACCGAGGGATTTGGGACGCGACCGGGGGCGTTCCGGCCGGGGAACTGTTCGGCGAACGACGAGACCTTCGGGGTGCTGGCCGACCTGGGGTTCACCCACGGGAGCGTGAGCCAGCCCGGGCGGGCGGCGTCGAGCCGGAAGGCGGTCTGGAAAGATGCGTGCCTGGACGTGCACCGGGCGCACGGGGCGTTCCGGATGGTGGCGGGGGATCTGGACTTTATTGAGGTGCCGATCGTGAGTGACCAGGAGCGGTCGGATCACTGGACGGGTGTGGGCGATGTGCGGTTTGAGGCCGCAAACCCGGCGCAGGTGGCGAAGGCAGTGCAGCAGCACGTGACGCGGCAGGTGGAGGAGGCCGTGCCCCTCAAGCACGTCTGTCTGTTTACACACAACACGGTGAATTTCTGGTCCGCAGAAGAATCGGAGCGGGGGAGGCGAGGGGTGCTGGAGGAATCGATTTCAAAGATCCGGGATAATGCAGAGGAGCTGGATCTGGAGGTGAAGGGGGCGACGATCGCGGATGTGCGGGAGACGTTCCTGGAGGCTGAGCAGGAGGTTGGGACGAAAGGCTGATTTATTGCGAGTTGAAATTATTCAAGGCCATTTTAATATCGGGAACTTTCCCCCCCCAAAAAAAACATTTGACAACAGGGATAGAGTGATTATATTCTCAAGTTGTGCAATTATTAGTGGTCTTTCAAAATAGCGTAGGATATATATAAGAAAAATCCCGCGTGATCCCACGTGTTTGGTGACACGGACCCCGGGACCGAGCAGCGTGCAAGGGGATTAGCTATGCTATCTTCTTAGCACACACTCAATTAGCCAACCTACATAGAAATTCAGTTTCTGTCAAGGATTTTTTGTTCTCTTGCGTTTTGTTTGGAGAAATTCGCCGCAGAGGTCGCAGAGTTGTAAACGCCGATAGGTTGAGAATTTACCGAGGGAGCCGGGTTTTCTCACAAGGAGGTTGTCGTATGAGACGTGTATGCTTGTTATTTGGCATTGTTCTGAGCCTCTGCCTGCTGGCCGGCCCGGTGTGGTCGCAGACGACCGGTAAGATGACCGGTAAGATGACCGATCCAAACGGTGAGCCTCTGCCGGGCGCCAACGTGGTGATCGAGGGCACCCGCTTCGGGGCGACGTCCGATGCGGAGGGTTTTTACCTGATCATCGGCGTAGAGCCGGGCTTCTACGAGGTGAAGGCGTCGATGGTCGGTTACGAGGCGGTGGTGCGCACGAACGTGCAGGTGGCTGTGGCCCGGACCACAGTGGCGAACTTCACGCTGCGGGAGTCGGCAATCGAGGCGGCGGAGATCGTGGTGAGGGCGCAGCGGCCGCTGGTGGAGGTGGACCGGACGTCGAGCGAGGCAAAGATCTCGGCGGCGGACATCAGTCAGCTCCCGATTATCCGGAGCGTGAGGGAGCATCTCCAGTATGTGGCCGGGGTGGATCCGACGAGAAACCACGCGAACGGGGTGGCGATCCGTCGGTACAAGGATGGCCATACAAGGCAGTGGCAGACCTGGACGCTCGACGGCATGGAATTGCCGATGTATGACACCGGGTATCAGAGTCAGGTTATGCAGTACAACAATCTGCCCGTGACGTCCATCAGTGAGATAGCGGTCGTGAAGGCGGGGTGGGGCGCCTCGCAGCCTGCTGCTGTCTCCGGTGTGGTGAACATGGTTACCCGGGAGGGGACGCGGGTTCTCCACGGCGGCGTCGACATCCGGATTGAGATGCCGGGCAAGCGGCACCGCGGGCCGAACGTCTACGATGCCGCCCCCGGGCAGCGGGGGGGGACGAACGGGATCTGGCGGAACCGTATGAAGTGGAACGATCCGGAGTGGGTGAACGAGACCGACCCGGTTACCGGGCAACAGGTTCACGTGAGGCAGGACTACGAGGGCGCTGTCGGACACTTAGTGGAGGGGTGGCTCACCGGGCCGCTGGGTGAAAACGCGACGTTTGTGTTGAGCGGGAAGACCAGCCGGGCGAAGGAGAACTTCCCGGCTGCTCAGCGGACCGGCCTGCGGCAGTGGAGCATTTTCGGGAAGCTCAGTTTCACGCCGTCCGACAACCTGAAGCTGAAGATCGGCTACAACCAGTCGGGTCAACCCGAATTGAGCCGGGCAGACAGAAGAGGGCCGAACAGAAACCTCTTTCTGGTCCGGGATCGGGGCCACACGGGATATGAAAGGCACTTTAGGAACCAGATCGTCTACCTGACAACCACCCACACGCTCAGCCAGAAGACGTTCCACGAATTCCAGATCGGATTCCACGGGTCCAAGCACGACACAACGGGTAACACCGACGAGACGACGAGTTCCTGGAGGAGGGACAACAGCGGGTATTTCAACCTGGATCGGCAAAGGAGGGACCTCCGGCTCAACTACAACCGGCGCTACAACTTCCGGTGGGACATCACCAGCCAGGTGACCCGGCGGAACCTGGCCAAGGCCGGGTTTACCTATCAGGTCTTTCACAATGCCAACTGGGATTACCGGCAGTCGAGCGCGAGCAACGTGACGCTTTTGGTCATTGGCAAGGACAGCATGCCGGGCCAGCGGTATGTGGCCCAACGGTTTGGGGCGTACATCGAGGACAAGATCGAGTTCCAGGGGCTGATCGTGAACGCTGGTCTCCGTTACGACCGCCTGTGGGGCGGGCCCAAGAAGACGCTTGGGGGGTGGTACAAGGGGATGCCCGGCCACCGGACGTACAAGGCCTACATTACCCGTACACCCCGGGAACATTCGAAGCCGATTTCAACCTGGGCGCCCCGGGTCGGGATATCGCACCCGATCACGGCCCGGTCGGCCATCCGGTTCTCCTTCGGCCAATACTTCAAACCGGCGGCGTTCGGGTATCTGTGGGCCGAGGGATGGCTGCCTTCGGACCTGGAAAACCACCCAAACCTGGACGAAACCTGGGGAGACGAGCCGGACAAACCGGGCGGGGGCTGGCACCTTGACCACGTCCAACGCAAACCGACCGGGGTCACGAATACGACCGAGTTCGAGGTATCCTCGGGGTGGAACTTCCTCGCCAATTTTGTCTTAGACATGGCCACCTACTACCGCCGGACGGACTGGTCGACCGGCGAAAATTTCCGCTGGTTCGTAGACCCGGTGAAGGGTACGGGCAGGTCCCGGTCGCGGGGGCCGAGCGCCCGTGCGGAGGCCAAGGGGATCGAGACGTCAATCTACAAGCCCCTCTCCGACAACTTTGCCTTCCGGATCTCGCTGGACGTGGGCTGGTCACAGTTCACCTGGTCGGGTGGACCCCTCAGTTCGTGGTTCTACCCCGACTCCACCTACATCGCCAGTTCGAACTACTTTTTGGTGGACGCCAACGACGATCCGGTGCCGTTGACGGATGCAGAGATTCGAAATATCGGCCACAAGGCCAACGAGACCATCCGGAAGAAGCAGGAGGCGCTCGCCGCAACGGAGGCGATCCTTACGAACAAGACGCCGCTTCGGCCTTTTCGTGAGTATCCGGACCTGAGCAGCAGCGATCGGAATCGGTCCGAAATCCAGGGCCTCTGGTATTCGCAAGACTGGACCGCGGACAAGACCCTTTACGTTCGGGCCGCGCCGAACACGCAGGCCAGGTTCCAGTTCCTCTGGTCCACCCCTTCCGACTGGGGGCCGGGACCGACCGTGGGCGGGTCGAAGCTGTTGGGCGGCATCCAGGCGAACCTGGTCTGGCGGTTCCACAGCGGGGATAATTTCAAGTTCACGCCTCCGGACAACCCGGGGTTCAGCAGCTCGAAGGCCGGGCCGATGTTCGTGCGGACGGACCTCAATTTCCAGAAGACGTTCGAGGCGGGCACGGTCAGGCCCACCATCTACGCCGAGGTGTTCAACCTGTTCAATACGCACGTGGAATCGACTCGCAGCGCCAACTACGTCCGGTGGGGCCTGTTGAGGCCGACGCCGAACGACCCGAACTATGAGAGGTACGGCGACCCGAGTCCATTCCGGGGCGGTACGCCGAGGTACGTGAACGTTGGCGTGCGGATCGGGTTCTGAGAATGTTATGGGTGTGGTGGGGTGACGCATGCGTCGCCCCACAAACTGAGAGAGGTTTGATATGCGGATAAAACTGTTTTTCTGTGCAGCGCTCATCCTTGCGCTGGGGGCGTTTGATTTCCCTGCGGAGGCACAGCGGATGGCCCTCACCGGGACGGCCAACACACCCATGCCCCCTCGCCAGTTGACCCGGGGGCGGCTCTGGCACAGTTTTGTGAACACCGGCGCTGAGGGCGCACGGGTGGTGGAGATCAACTACTCCGGTATTTTTGCCGACCTGGACTATCCGGGCCACACTATCATCCAGGGTTTCGGGGCGTTCTCCTCTCCCGTAAACGACTTTAATAGCCATTACGGGGCTCGCTCCGTCCTCAACAGCGACCAGATCGACTTTGCCACGCACAACGGCCGTGGGCACGGGTGGTGGTTCGCCGCGAAGGTGAACGGAGAGGCGCAGGTCAGCTACAGCAGCCCCCTGATCAAGGGCAGGGAGGAGAGCGACGACGTCTTCGCGGTGGCGGTCGATCCGACAGTGGACTTCGGGGGACGCTTTGCCAACGTCGGGAACGATGTATTGGCCCCCGTTTCGGGCCAGTCGATGGGCAATTGGTGGCCCGGTACCACGGTCGCCCTCGACGCGCTCGAGCCGAGGGAGATCCTGAACTACAAGTTCGGGGAGTATAACGGCGTGGCCACGGACAACTTTCCGGAAGACATTATCCTGAGCAAGTGGACGACGAAGATGGGCATCACCGGGACGAAGGCGGCCTATGCCTGGAACCACCCGGACTACGACGACTTCGTCATCGTGGAGTGGGTGTTTGAGAATACGGGGGATACGGACGGGGACCGTGTCGCCGACCTCCCCGGCGGGGGACACATGCTCGAAGATGTCTTTTTCGGCATCCAGCACCGCCTGATAAACTCCTCTGCCGGGAACAACCGACACAGCTACACGGCCTACTTCTGGGACTATGGGGCGGGAGATGGGTGCTCAGGCGTATTCGGACAGGCAGACAACGGCCAGGACGACAAGATCAAGTATACCGAGGCGCCCAACTACGACGGTCCGGCGTCGGCTGTGGGACTGAAGATGACCTACTCCTACGACTGGGACAACTGGTGCTATACGGGGGCGGTTTCCAACGACGTGGGGGACCCGTATCGCGCGGGATTCAGGCGAGGGGGTCTGCCGATCCCCGTGTTCACAAAAGACGGCGACATTCTGTCGCCCGCCTGGGTCGGGGTTGCGGAGATCGACGTGGACCCGACGGACGGGTTCGTGGGGGATAACGACGTGTATGAGGCCCCGAAGGTGGCGCAGCAGCCGTTTGCGCACAACCTGTTTCACTTCTTTCATCGGCAGCAGAGCATTGCGGTGTTGTTCGAACTGTTGACGGAAGAGCCGGATCCGAACGTGCATACCGATGATACCCTATACCAGATGATCTCCAGTTCGCCAGACCCGTCCTACTTCGAACCGTTGAATGACCACAATGCTGCCCTCTCGCGTTCCACCCGGGGATCGGGCGATCCGAATCTGGGCGTGCCCCTGCTGCCCCTGCCGGACAACCCGACCGAGCCGATGCCCTACATGCCCAACCCGGAATGGGAGTGGAAGGACCGGCACGGGATTGCGGCGGCGTATTCGGTGATGGATGCCTACGGCCCGTACGACCTGGCTCCGGGGCAGAAGGTGAAGTTGGTGTTCGCCTACGTGGCGGGCGCGCCGGTGACGGAGAACTTCAAGACGTTTCAGAAGAGGCGGGACAACACGGAACTGCGGAAGGAGGAGAACGGGCTGGCCTGGGCGAACCTGGTGAACCACCTGATGAAGGCGAAGGAGGCCTATGCACTGGGATACGACCTCCCGAACCAGCCGCCCGACGTGGACGCGAGGCTCGCCTCCTCTGCGAACGCGCAGGTCGAGATCACCTGGCCCGCTACGGGGGATAATGCGATCAACCCGGACACGGACCAATCCGACGTGGCGGGCTACCGGGTCTACCGGTCGGAGGGGCTTCCCGATCAGTGGGAACTGGTGGCCGACATCAAGGTGGGCAGTGCTTCGGGAGGGACCTACTTGTATGAAGACTCGAATTCGGTGGCGGGCTTTCCCTACTATTACAGTGTGCGGTCCTACCAGGGGAGCGCGAACACAGGGTTTGTCAGCCGCGTGACCGGCGAGACGGTGGCAGGCGGGGTCTCCGCGTATGAATCGGGGCCGGGCGACCCTTCGACGTTCTACTACCCACCTTCCGGGCCGGTCTCATTCAGCCCGGTGCAGTCGGTCTCGGCCTCGGCGGACCGGCTGGAGAAGGATATCCTCATCGTGCCGAACCCCTACATCCTTGATGATATGCACACCTACGAGGGTTCGACCAAGATCCGCATCCTGAACGTTCCGAGGAAGTGCAAGATCCGGATCTACACCGTTGGCGGAGACCTGGTGGGTGAAGTGCTCCACGATTCGCAGACGGTGGGCGAGGCGGCCTACTTCCAGCTCAACCGGACGTCTACCTCTCCGCTGGTCTTCGGCACCTACTTTGTGACGGTGGAGTCCATGGTGCAGGAGAGCATGGGCCAGGTTAAGCGTGCTGCCTTTGTCACTATTCGTTAAGGAGATCGCCATGCGGAGCATCTATTCGATCGGATTTGCGGCGGTGCTGGCCGGACTCGTTCTCTCTGCCCCGGCGCTGGCCGGTATCTCGAACCAGGCGCCTCTGGGCGAGACCTACGCCACTTTCTTAGAAGTAGCCCAGGGTGCACGCGGCGTGGGCATGGGCGACGCCTACGTGGGTGTGGTGGACGACATCGGCGCCGTTTTCTGGAACGTGGCCGGGATGACCGACATACCGAAAAACAGGTTTCAGTTTACGTTCACCAACACGCAGTGGCTCGTGAATTCGCAGTTCAACTCCGCGGCCGTGGGCGTGAATACGGACTACGGGGCGTTCGCCTTCAGCATCGTGACGTTTTCACCGCCCGAGATGCTGGAGACGACGATCCAACAACCTCAGGGGACGGGACGCAATCTGGATACCGGAAGCTGGGCTTTCGGCGGGGCCTACGCCAAGAAGCTCACGGACCGGTTCTCGGTGGGCGCACAGATCCGGGTGGTGAATGAGACGCTGTTCAGGGAGTGGGGCTTCCGGACGTTCGACCTGGCGCTCGGGACGAAGTATTACACGGGCTTCCGCAACCTGCGGATCGCGATGGCGCTGCGGAACTTCGGGAAGGATAAGATTCTCATCGACAACGAGATCCTCAACGCCCATATGCCCGCCCTTTTTAATATTGCGGTGGCTGCTGAGGTGATCGGGGAGAAGGGGGACCCTGCCTATCTCACCGGCGCTTTTGAGAGCCTCTACGCCGTCAGCGTAGAGAGGCGGGCGCACTTCGGGGCGGAACTCTGGCTGCGGAACATGCTGGCCCTGCGAGGCGGCTACAAGTGGAACTACGACAACCAGGATTTTACGGCAGGGGTAGGGGTGCGGCTCAAACGGGGAGACCGGTTTCTGTCGGCCGACGTGGCGTGGGCAAACTTCGGCGACCAGTTCGATGCTCCGCTGCGGTTCTCTGTGACGGGGTCTTTCTGATTTATTAAGGAGTTAACTTTTCGGGTCCTAACGTATCAGGGTTTGAGATCGTCGTCGAAAAGGCCTCCTGTTGCGGATCGTTCAACAGGGGGCCTTACACCTTCATGACAGGGGAGGATGGAACATGTCAGAGGGCATCCTTGAACGTCTCTCAAAGGGTCCCGTACTCGGCGACGGCGGTTATATCTACATTTTACGCCAGCGGAGGCTGCCGATGGAGAACTGGTCACCGCAGGATGTGCTGACGCACACCGACGCGGTACAGCAGCTCCAGCAGGAGTTCTTCGACGCCGGGGCGGAGGTGCTTATGGCGGAGACGTTCTCCGGCACGCGAAACCGGCTGGAGGAGGTGGGGCAGTCGGACCGGTTTGAGGAGATCCACCGGAAGGCGGTGGAGATCGCCCGGAACGTGTCGCAGGGACGCGCGCTGATCGCCGGGACGGTGGGGTCGGCCCTCGGGTCGCAGTTTCGGGAAGGGGACGGGGACCGGGTGAGGCCCTGGTATGAGGAGGAGTGCGCGACCCTGAAGGATCTGGGCGTGGATTTCATGATCCTGGAGACGTTATACTTCTTAGAGGATGCGCTGGGTGCCCTGGGGGGGGCAAAGTCCACGGGCCTGGCGACGATGGTGACGATGTCGTGCAAACCTGAGCTCAAATCCCGCGAGGGGTTCGAGATGGACATCTGTGCGAAGCGTTTGAAGGATGCGGGGGCTGACATCGTGGGACTGAACTGCATGCAGGACCCGGAGTTGATGCTGCCGCTGATGGAACAGGTCCGGAAGGCGGTGGACGGCCCGATCGCCGCGCAGCCGGTGGCCGTGCAGTGCCGGCCTTATGTCTACATGGGTGAGTCGGGGAGGCCGTGGACGGAGCTTGTCCTGCCTCCACAAGCGATGGCGGATTTTGCCCGGCAGGCGATGGAGGTCGGGATCGACTATATCGGCTCCTGCTGCGGGTCGGGCCCCGAACACGTCAGGGCGATGGCTGAGGCGATGGGCAAGGCTTCATAAATTCAGTTGGAAGGGTAACCCCACACGAATTGTTGGAAAGGACCACTTATGCCGGTTGAGACGCCGATACTCGTGCTGCTGCGCCGGTGGGCGGAGGCGCCGTTTAACCCGTATCTGGAGGAGATCCTCCAGATGGAGGGGTATTTCTGCTACCGGGTGGAGGATGTGACGGACCGGGCGATTGACGATGGGGTGCTGGGTGACGCGCCTGTGGCGGTGCTGACGCGGATGGAACTGTCGGCGGCGGAGATGGAGGCGCTGGGGCGGTATGTGGAGCGTGGGGGACGGCTGGTTGCGTTTCGGCCGCCTGCGGCGCTGGCCGGGCTGTTTGGGTGCGTTCCTCTGGAGGGGAGGTATAGTCTGGCGTGCGAGGGGTTTGTGGTGGTGGATCGGGAGCATCCTGCGACGAGCGGATTTCCGGAGAGCGGGATGCAGTTTCGTGGGGATGCGGAGCTTTATATGCCGGAGGAGGCGAATCGGATTGCGTCATTTTGCACGGAGCCGGAGGGTTTGCTGCCGTTTGCGGGTGTGTCGTTGTGGTATCGGGGCAGGGGTGCGACGGCGTTGTTTGCGTATGATCTTGTGGAGACGGTGGTGCGGTTGCATCAGGGGAATCCGGAGCAGGCGTCCAACGGGAGCCGGCCGGATGCGGACCGGGACAATATGTTCAAGCCGAACGATTTCTACGTTGGAGAGACCGATCCCCGGATGAGGCTGGTGCCTCAGGCGGATTTGCATCAGGATCTTTTGGTGCGTGTGTTGCGTTTTTTGACGGACGATGGGTTGCCGTTGCTTCGGGTGTGGCACTATCCTGGGGGGAAGCCTGCGGTGACGTTTTTGAACGGTGACAGCGACGGGATGGTGGATGGGGATCTGCAGCGGGTGGAGGGTTTGCTGCGTCGGTATGGGGCGTCGTTTACGGTGTATGTGATGGAGGAGCATTTTCCGCTGTTTTCGCCGGGTGCGGTTCCGGATCTGAAGGGGCGGGGGCTGGACTTTGGGCCCCATCCGTTTTGCGGGAGCCGGACCCCGACGGTGGAGCAGATGGGGGTGCATTTAGAGGCGATGTCGGCGGATTTTGAAGGGCATTTCGGGTATCGGGCGACGAGTACGCGGCACCACAATGTGATCTTTCCGGGATGGACGGAGACGTTTGAGACGCTGAGCCGGTTGGGCTACCGGATTGATACGAATCATATGGCGACCCGTTACTTCTACCCGGGGTATCTCTCCGGGAGCGGTCTGCCGTTCAAGTTTATCGATCGGAACGGCGAGATGGTGGATCTCTACGAGCAGGCGACGACGCTGGTGGATGACCCTGCGATGCATAAGTGGCTGCGGCCGACGTTTTCGGTGGAGGAGGCGCTGGAGGTGGAACAGAAGGTGTTCGTCGACTGCGTGGAGCGTTACCACACGGTTTTCCACCACTACTTCCATCCGGGCATCCAGAAGGATAAGAACTGGCACCGATACGGATGCCCGGAGGGGAACTACGCGGCAAAGGCGCTTTACAAGGCGCTGGAGTTGACGCGGGACACCGGGCTGCCGACGTTTACGGGGGAGGCGTGGGCGGGGTTCAACGACGGGCGGCGGGCGGTGCGGATAAGGGTGTTGGATGCGGGCGGCGGGCGCTGTGGGTTCCAGGTGGGATCGGCGCGTGACGTGTCAGGGCTGACGTTGATGCTGCCGGGTTGGAGCGATGGGGCGATGCTGTCGTCGGTGAGGGTGGACGGGCAGTGTGTGGAGGTGGCGTGTGTGGACTGGGAGGGGCTGGCATGGGGGGTGTGGACGATGGACGTGGAGGCGGGGCGGTCTTACAGGGTGGAGGGGATGTATAAAGTGACGATTGGTGACTGATGGTATTCAAAAGGATATCCGTATGAAAACCGCACTCCATTCCGTCAGTTACGCCGGGGTCTGGACCGGCCAGCACCGGCTCTCCCTTGAGGGTTTTTTGCAGAAGGCGTCGGACCTGGGCTACGATGGCGTGATGCTGATGGCCAAGCGGCCGCATCTGTCGATCCTCGACATGGACCGCGAGGCCAGGACGCGTGTCCGCGGCCTGCTAAAAGAGAAGCATCTGGAGCTGGCCTGTGTAGGCGGATACTGCGATTTCAGCATTGGCGCAGAGCGGCCCGAGATCCCGGTGCTGGAGATGCAGATCGCCTATGTGACGGAGCTGGCCCGGCTGGCGCAGGACTTGGGCGGCGACAAGGTGCGGATCTATACGGCTTACGAGCGGCCGGAATTTTCGACCGATCAGCTCTGGGACCGCTGTGTGCAGGCGGTCAAGGAGTGCGCCCGGAGGGCTGCGGATTTCAGTGTGACCATCGGGGTGCAGAACCACCACGATCTGGCCAACCACTACGAGGGCTATCTGGCGTTTTTGAAGGAGGTGGATGAGCCGAATTGCAAGGCGATGTTCGACGCCTGGGCGCTGGAGCTGCACGGGAGCGACGTTCAGGAGGCGGTGCGGAAGCTGGCGCCCTATATCGTTCACACTACCGTGGCCGACTACGTGCGGCGGCCCCGGTTTCTGTATGACTCCCGCTACGTCAACTTCGAGCGGGGGCTGGATGTCTTCAAGGCGGTGCCGGTTGGGGAGGGCGAAGTCAATTACCGGGGTTTCCTCGGGGCGTTGAAGGAGATCGGGTATACCGGGTTTGTGGCCTACGAGATGTGTTCAATGCTCGAAGGCGGCGGCTCTGAGGCAAATCTGGACCGATTCGCTAAGCGTTTCCTGGAGTATATGCAGACCGTCGAGGACTGAACACTCGCCCACAACTGGAAGAGACGCTGTGGCAGGCGCGCACGATACCGAACGAATGGACACTTTTGAATCCCGTTATTCTGGAAGCACAAGGCTCGCTGAGCGACGCGGTGGTCGAGGCAGTCTGCTCCCCGAACGCCGCACTCGAAGGAGGATTGAAAGATGGCGAGGGATATTCTGGAGTCTTTGAAGCAGGGCTTCGTTTTGGGGGATGGGGGGTATCTGGTGGAGGCGAGGTTTCGGGGGTACAGCACGCCGAGGGTCATCGTGGAGTTTCCGAATGTCCTGCGCCTGATCCACCAGGATTTCTTCCGGGCGGGCTCACAGGTGCTGCAGGCTCACACGTGGTGGACCACGCGCAGGCACCTGAAGGCGCGAGGGGGGGAGGCGAACTGGGCCGACCGGATGGAGGAGATCAATCGAACGGCGGTTCGATTGGCGAAGGAGGTGGCAGGGGATGAGGCGCTGGTGGCAGGGAGCGTGTGTGCCGCAGCGTATGGAAAGGACGTACTGGACCTGGACGACGGGGCGGCCTGCGATCGGGCGCAGGCGGAGTGGGACGAACAGATCGCGGTGATGGCCGACGAAGGGGTGGATTTTCTGATCTGCGAGGCGTTTCTGAGGCTGGGGGAGGCCCGGCTGGCACTGGAGTGCTGCAAGAAGACCGGACTTCCCACAGTGGTCTGCATCAGCATCTACCCGGATGAGGCGGTGACGCGGGACGGGGCGTCTCCGGCGGAATGCGCGCGTGTGCTGGCCGAGGAGGGCGCGGATATTGTGGGATCGAATTGCTGCCGGGAGCCCGCCCAGATGTGGCCAATGGTGCTGGAGATGCGGGAGGCGGTGGATGTGCCGATCGCCTTCCAGCCGGTGGGGTGCCGGACGAGTGCGCCCGGCGATTGGCGGTCGATCCGGGAGTCGGTGATTGTCCCCGGCGTGGAGATGGCCAAGTTTGCGCTGCAGGCGAAGGCGGAGGGGATCAATTATATCGGGGCGTGCTGTGGGGCCGGTCCCGAGCTGATCCGGGCGATGGCGCAGGCGCTGGGTTGCGAACGGGATCCGATCTGATGAAAAGTAGGATTCAGGAGGTTGAGACGCCGATACTCGTGCTGCTGCGGCGGTGGGCAGGGGCGCCGTTTAACCCGTATCTGGAGGAGATCCTCCAGATGGAGGGGTATTTCTGCTACCGGGTGGAGGATGTGACGGACCGGGCGATTGACGATGGGGTGCTGGGTGACGCGTCTGTGGCGGTGCTGACGCGGATGGAACTGTCGGCGGCGGAGATGGAGGCGCTGGGGCGGTATGTGGATCGGGGGGGACGGCTGGTTGCGTTTCGGCCGCCTGCGGCGCTGGCCGGGCTGTTTGGGTGCAGCGAGGTGAGGGGGGTGGAAGATGTGTATAGTCTGGCGTGCGAGGGGTTTGTGGTGGTGGATCGGGAGCATCCTGCGACGAGCGGATTTCCGGAGAGCGGGATGCAGTTTCGTGGGGATGCGGAGCTTTATATGCCGGAGGAGGCGAATCGGATTGCGTCATTTTGCACGGAGCCGGAGGGTTTGCTGCCGTTTGCGGGTGTGTCGTTGTGGTATCGGGGCAGGGGTGCGACGGCGTTGTTTGCGTATGATCTTGTGGAGACGGTGGTGCGGTTGCATCAGGGGAATCCGGAGCAGGCGTCCAACGGGAGCCGGCCGGATGCGGACCGGGACAATATGTTCAAGCCGAACGATTTCTACGTTGGAGAGACGGATCCCCGGATGAAGCTGGTGCCTCAGGCGGATTTGCATCAGGATCTTTTGGTGCGTGTGTTGCGTTTTTTGACGGACGATGGGTTGCCGTTGCTTCGGGTGTGGCACTATCCTGGGGGGAAGCCTGCGGTGACGTTTTTGAACGGTGACAGCGACGGGATGGTGGATGGGGATCTGCAGCGGGTGGAGGGTTTGCTGCGTCGGTATGGGGCGTCGTTTACGGTGTATGTGATGGAGGAGCATTTTTCGCTGTTTTCGCCGGATGCGGTTCCGGATCTGAAGGGGCGGGGGCTGGACTTTGGAATCCACCCGAATTGTGGGAGTTTAACCCCGACGGTGGAACAGATGGGGGTGCATTTAGAGGCGATGTCGGCGGATTTTGAAGGGCATTTCGGGTATCGGGCGACGAGTACGCGACACGACGCGGCAATCTGTCCGGGATGGACGGAGACGTTTGAGACGCTGAGCCGGTTGGGCTACCGGATTGATACGAATCATATGGCGACCCGTTACTTCTACCCGGGGTATCTTTCAGGGAGCGGTCTGCCGTTCAAGTTTATCGATCGGAACGGCGAGATGGTGGATCTCTACGAGCAGGCGACGACGCTGGTGGATGATCCTGCGATGCATAAGTGGCTTCGGCCGACGTTTTCGGTGGAGGAGGCGCTGGAGGTGGAACAGAAGGTGTTCGTCGACTGCGTGGAGCGTTACCACACGGTTTTCCACCACTACTTTCATCCGGGCATCCAGAAGGATAAGAACTGGCACCGATACGGATGCCCGGAGGGGAACTACGCGGCAAAGGCGCTTTACAAGGCGCTGGAGTTGACGCGGGACACCGGGCTGCCGACGTTTACGGGGGAGGCGTGGGCGGGGTTCAACGACGGGCGGCGGGCGGTGCGGATAAAGATGTTGGATGCGGGCGGCGGGCGCTGTGGGTTCCAGGTGGGGTCGGCGCGTGACGTGTCAGGGCTGACGTTGATGCTGCCGGGTTGGAGCGATGGGGCGATGCTGTCGTCGGTGAGGGTGGACGGGCAGTGTGTGGAGGTGGCGTGTGTGGACTGGGAGGGGCTGGCATGGGGGGTGTGGACGATGGACGTGGAGGCGGGAACGGCTTGCAGGGTAGAGGGGACCTATGGGCGATGATTGCCTCTCAAAAACCTTTTTTCGGAGGAGGATCGGAGGATGGCAATGGACATTCTGGAGTCGCTGAAGCAGGGTGTCGTCCTGGGAGATGGGGGATATCTGGAGGAAGCGAAGTATCGCGGGTACAGCACGCCGAGGGTTATTGTGGAGTTTCCGGATGTCCTGCGGCAGATCCACGTGGATTTCTTCCGGGCAGGCGCGCAGGTGCTTCAGGCCCTGACGTGGTGGACCACGCGTAGCCTTCTGAAGCGGCAGGGAAAGGCGGACTGGAGCGACCGGCTGGAGGAGATCAACCGGACGGCCGTTCGGGTGGCCAAGGAGGCCGCCGGCGATGAGGCGCTGGTGGCCGGGTGTGTGGTTCCGTCCTTCAGGTCCGATATTTCGGGGTCACGCGAGGCGATCCAGGCGGAGTGGGACGAACAGATTGCGGTGATGGCGGAGGCGGGCGTGGATATGCTGATCTGCGAGGCGTTCCTCCGGCTGGACGAGGCCCGGCTGGCCCTGGCGTGCTGCAAGAAGGCCAGGGTCCCGGCGATGGTCTGGATGAGCATCTTTCCGATGGAGACGATGACGCGGGACGAGGACGGGGTGTCTCCGGCGGAGTGTGCGCGGGTGCTGGTGGACGAGGGGGCGGACAGCGTGGGAATGAATTGTACGCGTGAGCCACGTGATATGTGGCCGATGGTGCTGGAGATGCGGGAGGCGGTGGATGTGCCGACCGCTTTCATGCCGGTCGGTCACCGGACGAGTGCTCCCGGCTGGCGGCCGGTCCGGGAAGCTATGATTGTCCCCGGCGTGGAGATGGCCGAGTATGCTTTGAAGGCGAAGGCAGAGGGGATCAACTTCATCGGTGCTTGCTGCGGCGCCGGGCCCGAGCATATCCGTGCGATGGCGCAGGCGCTGGGTTGCGAACGGGATCCGATCTGATGAAAAGTAGGATTCAGGAGGTTGAGACGCCGATACTCGTGCTGCTGCGGCGGTGGGCAGGGGCGCCGTTTAACCCGTATCTGGAGGAGATCCTCCAGATGGAGGGGTATTTCTGCTACCGGGTGGAGGATGTGACGGACCGGGCGATTGACGATGGGGTGCTGGGTGATGCGCCTGTAGCGGTGCTGACGCGGATGGAACTGTCGGCGGCGGAGATGGAGGCGCTGGGGCGGTATGTGGATCGGGGGGGACGGCTGGTTGCGTTTCGGCCGCCTGCGGCGCTGGCCGGGCTGTTTGGGTGCAGCGAGGTGAAGGGGGTGCAGGGGGTGTACAGTTTGGCGTGCGAGGGGTTTGTGGTGGTGGATCGGGAGCATCCTGCGACGAGCGGATTTCCGGAGAGCGGGATGCAGTTTCGTGGGGATGCGGAGCTTTATATGCCGGAGGAGGCGAATCGGATTGCGTCATTTTGCACGGAGCCGGAGGGTTTGCTGCCGTTTGCGGGGGTAGCACTCTGGTATCGGGGCAGGGGTGCGACGGCGTTGTTTGCGTATGATCTTGTGGAGACGGTGGTGCGGTTGCATCAGGGGAATCCGGAGCAGGCGTCCAACGGGAGCCGGCCGGACCGGGATCGGGATTTCAAGTTTACGCAGAGCGATCAATTTGTGGGGGAGACGGATCCCCGGATGAAGCTGGTGCCTCAGGCGGATTTGCATCAGGATCTTTTGGTGCGTGTGTTGCGTTTTTTGACGGACGATGGGTTGCCGTTGCTTCGGGTGTGGCACTATCCTGGGGGGAAGCCTGCGGTGACGTTTTTGAACGGTGACAGCGACGGGATGGTGGATGGGGATCTGCAGCGGGTGGAGGGTTTGCTGCGTCGGTATGGGGCGTCGTTTACGGTGTATGTGATGGAGGAGCATTTTCCGCTGTTTTCGCCGGATGCGGTTCCGGATCTGAAGGGGCGGGGGCTGGACTTTGGGCCCCATCCGTTTTGCGGGAGCCGGACTCCCACGGTGGAGCAGATGGGGGTGCACCTGGAGGCGATGTCGGCGGATTTTGAGGGACATTTCGGGTATCGGGCGACGAGCACACGACACCACAATGTGATCTGCCCGGGGTGGACGGAGACGTTTGAGACGCTGAGCCGGCTGGGCTACCGGATTGATACGAATCACCTGTCTTCTCGCTATTTCTACCGCGGGTATCTCTCCGGGAGCGGTCTGCCGTTCAAGTTTATCGATCGGAACGGCGAGATGGTGGATCTCTACGAGCAGGCGACTTTGCTGGTGGATGACCCTACGGTTCACAAGTATCTGCGGCCGACGGTTTCGGTGGAGGAGGCGCTGGAGCTGGAACAGAAGGTGTTCGTCGACTGCGTGGAGCGCTACCACACGGTCTTTCACCACTACTTCCATCCGGGCATCCAGAAGGATAAGAACTGGCACCGATACGGATGCCCGGAGGGGAACTACGCGGCAAAGGCGCTTTACAAGGCACTGGAGTTGACGCGGGACACCGGGCTACCGACGTTTACGGGGGAGGCGTGGGCGGCGTTCAACGACGGGCGGCGGACGGTGCGGATAAGGGTGTTGGATGCGGGCGGTGGGCGCTGTGGGTTCGAGGTGGGGTCGGCGCGTGACGTGTCAGGGCTGACGTTGATGCTGCCGGGTTGGAGCGATGGGGCGATGCTGTCGTCGGTGAGGGTGGACGGGCAGTCTGTAGAGGTCGAATCGGCGGGGTGGGAAGGGCTGGAGTGGGGCGTGTGGACGATGGACGTGGAGGCGGGGACGGCTTGCAGAGTGGAGGGGACCTATGGGCCGCGTTGATGAGTGTCTCCAATCCGATAAAACCCGTTCTGCTGTGCCCTCAACCGGCCAGTCCACCGACGCTCCTGAAGTTAAACTCTCCCGCGCGGTCACCCCCCGCGCCCTTGCCATCGGCACCCTGCTGATCATCGCGATCGATTTCTGGAATATCCATACCGAGACGGTCGCCCGCGCCTCACGGGTCAATATAACCCAGTTTCCCGTCTCTTTTGTCGCGTTTTTCGCGCTCATTGTCCTCGTTGTCAATCCCGTCCTGACCGCTTTGCGCCGGAAGTGGGCGCTCACCTCCGGCGAGATGCTTGTTGTCCTTGGCATGGGTCTGATCGGCTCCCTCATCCCTTCCTACGGTCTGACCAGCATCCTCATCGGCATGCTGGCCACTCCCTTCTACCATGCCTCCCCGGAGAACCAGTGGGACATTTACTTTCTCGATCATATTCCGCTCTGGCTGGCTCCCCGGAATACGGGCTTCGCCCTCACCTATCTGTTCGAAGGGCTCCCCCCCGGCGCCTCCATCCCCTGGGGGGTCTGGGTGGTTCCCCTGTTCTGGTGGGGCACCCTGATCGCAGCAGTTGTGGCGTTCAGCCTGGGCATCGCGGTGATTCTGCGCCGCCAGTGGGCTGAACACGAACGCCTCATCTACCCGCTCCTGAAGCCTGCCATCGCCCTTACCGAGCAGCCGCATCCTGGCACCTTTTGGGCCAATATTGTGCTTACCCGCCTCTTCTGGGCCGGCTTCGCCCTGGCCCTGGGAATCAGCGCCTGGAACTACTTATCTTCTGCGCATTCAGGCATCTTTTCAATGGTTCCCCCCCCCCCTCGCATCCTGTGGCCGGGTCAGTGGTTCTACCTTGATCGCTACATGCCTCCGATCTGGACCGTTTTCAACCTCTATACCTTCGGCTTCGGGTATTTCGTCGATCAGGACATTCTCCTCAGCTTCTGGGTCTTCAACCTGCTGCTGACCGCAGAGGTCGGCCTGTTTCGACGGGTGGGCTACCAGATCGGCGGGGATACCGGCATCCTCGGCTATATCGGCGGAAGCAGCCTCTGGGGCAACGCCGAGACGGCCTGGCAGTGCTTTGGCGCCCTGGTGTTCCTGGTGCTCGGGGGCCTCTACGTTGCCCGGCGACACTTGGCCGACGTGGTCCGCAAGGCCCTTCGACCCAGCCACCCCTTAGACGACGCGGGCGAAATGCTCTCGTGCCGAACGGCTGTCCTCTGCGTCATCGGCGGTCTGGCCTACACGCTTTTCTGGTTTCACGCCGCCGGCCTGGAGTACCAGATGCTTATCCCTTACCTGTTCGCCCTCCTGATCACCTATATCGGCGTTACGCGATTCGTGGCCGAGGGTGGGGTCCTCTACGCCTTCACTCCCATGAGCCCACAGGAGTTTATGGTGCGCATCAACGGCACCGCCTCCACTACCGCCTCCAGTATGACGTTCCTTACCTTCTCCTTCATCCTGTGTTCCAACAGGAAAGGGTTTCTCCTGCCGCCCCTGGCCCAGGTGACCCGCCTGGGTGGTCTGCTCCGGGGACCGGGGCGCCGGCTCTTCGTCGCTGTCGCTCTGGCCATCCTCGTCGCATTCATCGTTTCGATCCTCATGACCCTCTACATGAGCTACACCTACGGCGCCTCCAACTTCCGCGACTACCCCCTCACCAGATACCCGCCCAGTCTCTTCGACCGGACACTCACCCTCGTTAAGAGCTACGCAGAGACCGACCCGGAGCACTTTATGTTCCTGGGCATCGGCGCGGGGGTCATGGCCCTTCTCACCTACCTCCGCTACCGCTTCCCCTGGTGGCCTCTCCACCCCATCGGCCTTCCCATCGCCGGCACCGAAGCCCGCACCTCTATCGTGAGCATTATCGTGGTCTGGGGCATCAAATCGGTCCTCCTTTGGGCCGGCGGCGTGGTTCTCTACCGCCGGGCCATCCCCTTTTTTGTCGGTCTCATCGCGGGTTATTCCATCGCTGCCCTCCTCGGCCATCTGGCCGATCAGATCTGGTTCTCCGGTCAGGGGCATTACATACACGGATGGTGAGGATCATAACTTTGAAATACGCCACAGAATCACACGGAATCACACGGAGGGCAGGTGCGGTCTATGGCGGCGGCATTGGGTAAAACACTGCGGAATTAGAAGGGGAGAGCCATGATCAACGGCAAGTTTGGCGCCGGCATTATCGGATGTGGCGGCGTCTCGTCCAGGCATGCCCAAGCGTATCGGATGTTTTCCGACGACTGCGATATTGTTGCTGTTGCGGATGTCAGTGAGGAATCGGCGCGGCGGTTGATGGATCAGTTCAAGGTGGCGCAGTGGTTTCCGAACTGGCGCGACTTGCTGGCAGATGAACGCATCGATGTGGTGAGTATCTGCACGCCCCACTACCTGCACGCCCCCATGACGATCGCAGCGGCGCAAGCAGGCAAGCACATCATCTGTGAGAAGCCGATGGCAATGACCGTGGGCGAAGCCCGCGAGATGATCGCTGCATGTAAGGCGCAGAAAGTGAAACTTTCCATCGGTTCCGAACGTTTCAATCCGCGTCACCGCTTTCTCAAAGAGAGGGTGCTCCCCGAACTGGGAGAGGTGACGTTCAGTTGGCTGGTGGACTTCTACTTCCGCGATGCCGCCTACTACGCCAGCGGCTCGTGGCGCGGCACGTGGGCGAAGGAGGGCGGCGGCATCTGCGTGAATCAGGCGATTTACACCTGGGACCAGTGGCAGTGGTTCTTAGGTGGAGTGGAGTACGCCTACGGGTACTGGGCAAATGTCCTCCACCCGACAATCGAGGTCGAGGACATCGCCTACGGTCTGGTGGCGTTCAAAGACGGCTCGTACGGCAAGGTCTTGGCGACGAGTTGCTGCGACGGAGAGCCGGGCGTTGCAGGGCTGCGTATCCACGCAGAGAACGGTTGCATCTGGGCGGACGATCCGTGGTTTTATCAGGTGGATTTCACGCTGGACGACTCCGGATCGGATGCCGCGCTTCGTCAGGCGTTCCAGCAGGCTATTGACCCGGATTACAAGGGCATGCAACACTGCCAGGTGGCCGACATGCTCGCCGCCATCCGCGAAGAACGCGAGACGCTCGTGCCCGAGGCGACGGAGGCGTTGAAGATCCTCAACGGGATTCATTGGCACGGGTGGAACCATGTGAGCAGGTTCAAGGCGTGGGCGGAGGAGTTGGGTTTGCCGCCTACCGCAGAGGACGCAAAAGCACAGGGATGGAAGGGCGGCAGGCTGGCCGCTGAACTGGTAAACATCGTGAAGGCACGCACTCGCACCCTGGAGGCGCCGTTTCTGGTCCCGCAACACGCGAAACCTGAGGACAGTTAATTGCAGAGAGGGGTCAAACCCGCCCTGGAGGTGAACTATGAAGACAAGGCTCGGTGTGGTCTTCGCGGCTACTGTCTGGGGCCTGTGGACAGGGGCAAACCTGGAGGCTCAGGGGTTGTCTCCGGCGGCCGTGGATTCGCTCTACAGGCGTGCGAGCAGCATGGATGCGGAGGGCATTCGGGCGCTGGCGAAGAGGCTGGAGGGGGCCGTGTCGGGCTATACGAACCCTTCGAGACTGCTGACCCGGATCGGCCAGCTCTACCTGCGAGTAGGAGAGGCCGACAGCGCGCGTTCGGCATTTCAGCGGGCCGTCGAAAGAGGGCCGGGGCTGACCTCCGCGCACGTCGGCCTGGGACGCGTCTATTTGGAGTTGAAGGACGACCCGAAGGGGGCGCTGCCCCACTTAGATGCGGCTCTCAAGGCCGATTCTACCTATACCTGGACCCACACCTTCCTGGCCCGCGCGCTCACACAGATCGGCGGGCTCTTCCTGCGGGCGGAACTGGCCGACAGCGCGCGTTCGGCGTTTCAGCGCGCGATCGGTCACGACCCGAAGCTAACTGCTGCGCACCTCGGCTTAGGGCGCGTCTATTTGGAGTTGAAGGATGACCCGAAGGGAGCGCTGCCCCACTTAGAGGCGGCTGTGGAGGCCGACTCCACAAATGTTGAGGCTCACTATGTCCTGGCCCGGGCCTACCGGGAGATGGAGCGGCTGGAGGCCAAGCATGCGGCGGACAGGGCGATCCGGTACAACCCGCAGTATGCCCCGGCCTACCTGCTGCTGGCGCAGGCGTATCAGGAGGAGGGCAACCGGCAGGCGACGGTGTTCTACTACAAAAAATACCTTGAGCAGAAACCGAAGGACCAGGAACCAGCCTACGCCTTTGCCCTGGATCTGATGCAGAAGAGGCGGTTTAAGGAGTTGGAAGAGATCACCTCTCTGATGATAGACAGGCGGGCGCTGCCCCTGCTTGCGCACGCGTTGATGCGGCGGGGGGACTACGAAGGGGCGATGGGGGCGTTTGAACTCTACGCCGAGACTTTAGACCCGGTGGAGCGGAAACTCTACACCGACATCTCCCTGGTGGGACTGCCCCACGAGATCAAGGCCTACAAGACGACGCCTCCGGAGAAGCGGGAGGCATTTCTGCGGCAATTCTGGCTGCGTCACGATCCGTTCAAGGCCTCAGGGGGGAGCATGCGCCGTGCGGAGCACTACCGGCGGGTCTGGGACGCCCGGACCTATTACGGGAAGGTGAAGTTTCCGTGGGATCGCCGCGGAGAGGTCTACATCCGCTACGGGGAGCCCGACTACCGCTCCTCTTCGCTGGAGCCGAACGCCAAGGTGCCTCCCGCAGTAGAGCGCGTACAGGACGAGATGGCCTACCGGCTCTACGGAGCATCGGGGTTCGAATTGTCCTTTATGGGACCGGTCTACCCCATTCGGACAGACCTCGGGCGCTACAGGCAATACGCCCAGGGGGATACGATGCGGGACGGAACCGAATTAGAACTCTTCCCCGGGGTGGAGGTGCCGCTGGACCCCGAGTTCAGGATCGGGCTGAGTGGGTGGAAGCCGGTGACCGTCGGAAACAACTGGGCATCCGTACCCTGGGAGGTCTGGGTGTATGCCAACGTGGGGAATGGCTTAGAGATCGCTTTTACCGATGAGTTCCTTTCGGGCAGTTACGACTATGCCCCGATTCCTGGATTGGACGTTGATGACCTGGAAGGCCTCGATAAAGATACGTTCGTGGGGCAGACCGGTTACATGCGCATGGTGCAGCGGCTGACGGAACTCTCCCCTTCAGTCCGGGTGGCCAGGGTGTCGACGGAGGAGCCCGAACGCTATAATGTCACCGATTTCGAGCCGATCGACTTCTACTACGATGTGGTCTCTTTCCGGGGGCAAAACGGTCTGACGGAGGTACAGGTGAACATCAGCATCCCGATCGACCAGGTGGCCCTGCCGGGGGATGCCGACACCACTGTGCTGGTGGATCGCCGAGTTGCGCTGATGAAGAGCCAGTACACCAGCCTGTTGCCGGCGCAGCAGGACCTGGAGGTGCCGATCTCCGGACCGAGGCGGGGTCGGACGCTGCTGGACCGAGTGGACCTGAGGGTTATGCCGGGGGACTACAAGCTGGCTGTGCAGGCGGGGCGTCGGCACACGCGTCTGTTCCAGTCCTACCTGCAGGACCTATCGCTTGGGGATTACTCGGGGGATGAGCTGGGGCTGAGCGACCTTTTTGTGGCAAGGCAGGTGGCCGCAGCCGAGGCCACGTCGGATCCCAAGTTTGTGCGGAGAAAGTGGAGCATTACGCCGCTGCCGTCGCACGTGTTCAAGACCGGGCAACACGTGT
Source organism: Candidatus Latescibacterota bacterium (assembly GCA_965222075.1). Classification (GTDB taxonomy): domain Bacteria; phylum Latescibacterota; class UBA2968; order UBA2968; genus JAAXHW01. The sequence continues at coordinate 52,657 of OZ244937.1, forward strand.
TTGTATATTTCGAGATCTACAACCTGGTGCGGGATGCGTTCGGAGCCACGCGCTATGAGGTGACCTACGAGCTCCACTGGACCGATGAGAAAGGGGCCAGGCTCTCGCCGCTGCTGACGAGGATACTGGGGCGGACGGGAGCGGCGGTGACGGTCAGCTACGAACAGACAGGCACGGAGGCGTCGGTTTCGGATTACGTGGGGCTGGATGTTGGAGAGACCGCGGCGGGACGCCACGTGGTCCGGATGACGGTGAAGGATCGGAACAGCGGGCAGGAGGTGACCAAGGAGGGGATATTCTGGGTGGCGGAGTGACATCGACTCATCAGGAGGAGGCATATGGCGACAACAGAACTGGCCCTCCACGGAGGGCCGAAGGCGGTGACGATCAAGGATCCGGAAGGGTGGCAGACCTTCGGGAGAGAAGAGGCCGAACGGGTAGAACAGATGGCGGCAGAGGCGGATCTTTCCGGGCAAGGCACCGGGGTCACCAAAGCGTTTGAGGAGGCGTTTGCCGAATATGTGGGGCGGTCCTACGCGCTGTCGCAGATGAACGGGACATCGACGCTGTGGGCAGCCTACTTTGCGGTGGGGGTGGGGCCGGGGGACGAGGTGATCCACCCGACGTATAGCTGGATCGGGTCTATTGCGCCGGCGGTGTTTTTGGGCGCCCGGCCGGTGTTCTGCGAGGTGGATCCGCAGACCCTGACAGCCGATCCGGAGGATATCGAACGGCGGATTACGGTGCGTACCCGGGCGATCAGCGTGGTGCACCTGTTTGGCAATCCATGCGATATGGATGCGATTATGGCCATTTCCCGCCACTATGGGATTCCAGTGATCGAGGACTGTTCGCACGCACACGGGGCGAAGTGGGACGGGAAGGTGGTGGGATCAATCGGGGACATCGGATGTTTCTCGCTGCAGGGGGAGAGGAGGGGGGCGATGAGCGTGGGAGAGGGAGGGATCGTGGTGACTGACAACCGGGAGTATTACGAGCGGATGCTGATCTGCGGGCACCTGAACCGGAGGGGGGTGGCCGATGAGCTGACGCGGCCGGAGTATCGGGTACTGCGGAATACGTGTCTGGGGATCAAGTTCCGGGTGCACGCGCTGGGGATGGGGCTGGGGGTGGAGCAGCTGCGCAAGCTGGATGCGGTCAACGGGAAGCGGCGTGAGGTGCATCGGCGGTTGAACCAGATCGCCGAAGAGATCCCGGGTCTGGAGCCGGTGGTGGTCCTGGAGAAGGCGACGCCGGGGGGCTTTTACGGCTACCGGCTGCTCTACCGGCCGGAGGCGTTGGGCGGGCTTCCGGCCGAGACGTTTGTGGAGGCGCTGCAGGCGGAGGGGGCGGAGGTGACAGGATGCGATTTTCCGCTGCTGCACACCCTGCCGCTGTTTGCAGAGGGGTTCGATATCTACGGGGGGAACCGGGGCCCGCTGGCTGGGGACTATCGGGGCTACCGGGAGGGAGACCTGCCGGTTTCGGAGGCGGTGCACAAACGGGTGCTGGCGCTGCCGGGATTCACAGATCCGAAGCCAGGGGTGCTGGAGCAATATATGGAGGCGGTACGGAAGGTGGCGGTGAATGCAGGGATATTGTAGATTGTGGATTGAAAACTCCCAAGACATAGAATCCGAGATCAGAGATCCGAAATCCGAAATCGGAGGACGAGGCGATGGCAGGTAAAGACGGAAAGCTGGCGATCTTAGGTGGGCCGAAGGCGGTGACGGTCAAGCGGCAGGACCGGTGGGAGACGATGACGGAAGAGATGGTCCGGCGGGCGAGAGAGGCCGTGGAAGGGCAGGATATATCCACGCAGGGACAGAAGATCGCCCGGGAGCTGGAGGAGGGGTTTGCCGAATTTATCGGGGCGAACCATACGGTGTCGCAGCACAATGGCACGTCGACGCTGTGGTCGTCCTACTTTGCGCTGGGTGTGGGACCGGGGGATGAGGTGATCCACCCCGACTTCACCTGGATCTGTTCGATCGCGCCGGCGATGTTTTTGGGGGCGCGGCCGGTGTTCTGCGAGGTGGATCCGAAGACGTTTCTGATTGATCCGGAGGATATCGAGAAGCGCATCACCTCCCGCACGAAGGCGATTTCGGTGGTTCACTGGGGGGGGAATGTGTGCGATATGGACGGGGTGATGGATGTGGCCAACCGGCACGGGATTCCGGTGGTGGAGGACTGTTCGCACGCACACGGGGCGAGTTTTGATGGGAAGGTGGTGGGGACGATCGGGGCGATCGGGGGGTTCAGTTTCCAGGGGGTGCCAGGGAGCGGGAAGCCGATCTGCGGGGGGGAGTGCGGGATGGTGGCGACGATGGACCGGCACCTGTACGAGCGGGTGCTGCTGTTCGGACACATCGGACGGACCGATCTGGCTGACAGATTTCAGGACCCGGCGCACAGGCGGCTGGCGCCCTACGGGCTGGGACTGAATTTTCGGCCGTATCCGCTGGGGGTGGCGATTGCGCAGGTGCAGATGGGGCGGATCCGGAAGCAGAATGCGGGGCGGTGGGCCTACGTGCAAGCGATGATCCGGGGGTTGGAGGAGATTCCGGGGATCGACCCTCTTTATATCTACCCGAAAGCACAGCCGGGGGGATTGTTCATGGCCTTGCAGGCCCGGTATCGGCCGGAGGATCTGAGGGGGCTGCCCCGGGAGGCCTATTGCGAGGCGCTGCAGGCAGAGGGGGTGCAGGTGCGGGCAGGCGCATACGCGGATGCGTTTGTCGCAAGCCAGGCAGGGGTGCGGCATATGCCGTATCACTTGCTGCCGCCGTTTTCGAGGGGGATTGATTTTTACACCCACGGGCGGGGGCCGCTGTGGGAAGGGTATGAAGGGTATGCGCCGGAGGATTTTCCGCAGACCCGGGAGGCGATTTCGCGGATGCTGCAATTGCCGATCCTGACGGATCCTGAAGAGGGGGTGGTGGAGCAGTTCCTGGAGGCGTTCCGGAAGGTGGCCGAAAACCACAGGTCGCTGTTTTAGATATGAGGATCGGAAGATGGGAATGGATATTCTGGAATTGCTGAAGCAGGGCTTTGTCCTGGGCGACGGCGGGTACCTCGAGGAGGCGAAGTTTCGGGGCTACAGCTCGCCGAGGGTTATTGTGGAGTTTCCGGAGGTGATGCGGCAAATCCACGTGGATTTCTTCCGGGCGGGTTCGCAGGTGCTGCAGGCCCACACGTGGTGGACCACCCTCAAATACCTGAAACAGCGCGGGGGCGACCGGGGTTGGGACGATCGGATGGAGGAGATCAACCGGAGGGCGGTCCGGTTGGCGAAGGAGGCGGCCGGTGGGGAGGCACTGGTGGCCGGGTCCCTGTGTGCGTCAGCTTACGGAGTCCACGTTTTTGACCCCAACGATAGGGCGGCCTGCGATGCGGCACAGGCGGAGTGGGACGAACAGATCGCCGTGATGGTGGACGGGGGGGTGGACCTGCTGATCTGCGAGGCGTTCCACTGGCTGGACGAGGCGCGGCTGGCCCTGGCGTGCTGCAAGAAGACGGGGATCCCCACGGCGGTCACGATGAGCGGTGGCAACTGGGCGAGTTTGTGGCTGAAGACGGAGGGCTGGCCGGGAGAGGATGGTGCGTCTCCGGCCGAGTGCGCACGCGTCCTGGTGGACGAAGGCGCTGATATCGTGGGATCGAACTGCAGCAGCGAGCCGCGCACCATGTGGCCGATCGTGCTGGAGATGCGGGAGGCAGTGGATGTGCCCGTCGCTTTCCAGCCGGTCGGCTACAGGAGAACGGCCGCTGGCTGGCGGCCGATCCGGGAATCGATGATCGTCCCGGGGGTGGAGATGGCAGAGTACGCCCTGCGGGCGAAAGATCATGGGATCAATTACATCGGTGCCTGCTGCGGCGCCGGGCCCGAGCACATCCGTGAGATGGCGCAGGCGCTGGGGTGTGAACGAGAGCCGATCTGATCAAAAACGCCACGGAATCCACGGAAGGACACGGAAAGGCAAGTGGGATATAGTTTCTCGCGCCGGGCGATCCAGAGGTTCAGACGCGTGTCATCCGACAGCGCGACGGCATTCCGATCGCCGATGATGTCTGGCAGTCTATAACTGAAGTTGCCGTGTTGCTGGGTGTAAAGGAAATTTGACAATGAGGGTTAGCTTGGCCAAGAAAAGACAGGTCTATGAGGTGCGAGTGACTCGGAATGTAGAAGCGGTGATGCGGGATGGGGTGGTGCTGAGAGCAGATATCGCCCGGCCGAAGGCTCGGGGGAGATTTCCAGTGATTCTGGAGCGAACGCCGTATGGGAAGGAGGTCCCTGCTCACCTGGCGGCGGCCGGCTACGTGGTGATTACGCAGGATATGCGGGGGTGCTACGCGTCCGACGGCGAGCTTACGTGGATGTTTATGCCGGGTTACCGAGATGCGGAGGATGGCTACGATACGGTGGAGTGGGCCGCCGGGCTTCCTTTTTCGAATGGGAAGGTTGGGGCGTTGGGGTTCTCCTATCTGTCATGGGCGGCCTGGGAACTGGCGTCGCTACGCCCGCCCCACCTGGTGGCGATGTTCAACGGGGCGTTTGCCACGCGGCTGACCGACTGGGAGGTAGGGGGGGTGTTCCGGACCGGCCGGGCGCTGAAGTGGCTTTTCGGGCACGGCGCAGACCAGAGGCGCCGTAAGGGGATGGGTGGGTACCACACATCGGCGGAGGTCCGGGCGGCGTCTGTAAAAGACCGGGAGAAGGCACTCTGGTTTGTGCCGCTAAAGGAGATGCCGAACGAGTATGTTGAGGGGCTCCGGGAGGATTTTATCTACTGGCTGGACCATCAGAATGAGGATTATTTCAATTTCTGCGAGCGGCATTGTGAGGTGGACGTGCCGGTGTTCCATACCACGGGGTGGGCAGACCGGCTTGTGCTAACGGTGGACCACTTTACGGGGATGCAGAAAAACGGCCGTACGGAGATGGCGCGGGAGAACCAGCGGATCATCCTGGGGCCCTGGTCCCACGCGGTGGACGGGCACCGGAAGGTGGGGGAGATGGATTTCGGACGGAGGGCAAGGGTCGATTTTAATAAGCTGATCATCCGCTGGTTCGACTACTGGCTGAAGGGGATCGAAAACAGGATCATGAAAACGGCGCCGGTGCGCTACTTTGTGATGGGGGAGAACCGCTGGTATGAGGCGGAGACCTGGCCTTTGCCGGAGGCACGGCCGACGGCCTACTTCTTCCATTCCAGGGGTTCCGCGAACACGCCCTCGGGAGATGGGCGTCTCTCGCGCAGGGCGCCTGGACGGGAGGCATCGGACCGGTATGCCTACGATCCCCGGGACCCGGTGATGACGCTGTTTTATGAGAATTGCCAGGATGCGCCCTACGACCAGCGGCAACTGGACGGCCGGGAGGATGTGCTGGTCTACCAGACACAGCCGTTGCGTAAACCTGTGCGCGTAGTAGGGCGGCCGGAGGTGCGGCTTTTTGCTGCGTCGAGCGCCCTGGATACGGATTTTGTCGTAAAGCTGATCGATGTACATCCGGATGGGTTCGCCCATCAGGTCTGCTACGGGATCGTGCGGGCGCGCTACCGGAAGTCTTTTGACCGGCCGAAGCTGCTGAGACCGGGGAGGGTCTACGAGTATACGATCCAGATGCTGCCGACGGGGAACCTGTTTCAGGCCGGGCACCGGATCCGGGTGGCGGTGTCGAGTTCGGATTTTCCGAACTTCGACCGGAACCACAATACGGGGGGCGACGATTACGGGGAGGCGACTTTCAAAGTAGCGCATCAGGAGGTCTTCCACGATGCGCAGCGGTCCTCCCGGGTGGTTCTGTCAGTGGTGCCGTGAGCCCTGAAGATTTAAACCCGACCTCGTCGGTTTTCAGCATCTCAAACCCAAGCGGGATCCGATCTGAGCGGTGCAGGTCGTCCCTCGATTATCTTGATCTTCAAGACAGGAATGGCCATGGCGCATTATCCGTTTCCGCTGCGCAAGCACCTGGTCCAGAGCAGGCAGGGCATGGTGGCAACAGCTCACCCGCTGGCCTCACAGGCTGGGCTGCGTATCCTCCAGGAGGGAGGGAATGTCGTGGACGCGACCGTGGCCACAGCCGCTGTGCTGAATGTGATCGATATGGACGAGTGTGGGCTGGGGGGCGACGCCTTCCTGATCGTCCACCTGGCAGAGTCGGACGAGACCTGGGCGCTCAACGGTGGTGGAGCCGCCCCGACCGGGGCGACGCGGGACTATTTCACGCGTCGCGGGATAACCATGATGCCCCTGGAAGGGATTCTGAGCGCCTCGGTGCCGGGGGTGGTGGATGCCTATGTCACCGCGCTGGAGCGGTGGGGAAGTATGCCCTTAGCCGAGCTGTTGCAGCCGGCCATTTCCTACGCCGAAGAGGGATTTCCCCTTTCCGAACCGGTCGCCCTGTCGATTGACCGGAGCAAGAAGCTGGACCGCTTTCCCACCACCAGGCGCGTCTTCCGCGACCCGTCGAACCCGGCGCGACCGGGGGGCATCTTCCGGCAGCGGGATCTGGCCGGGAGCTTTCGGCTGATCGCCGAAGGGGGACGCGAGGCCTTCTACGAGGGACCGATTGCTGAGGCGATCGTCCAGCAGTCGGCCGAAGAGGGGGACGGTCTCTTCACGCTGGAAGACCTGAAGGCGCATCGCTCCGAAGTCTACCGGCCGCTCCAGATCGACTATAGAGGCTTCACCGTCTACGAGACGGCGCCCCCGTCGCAGGGTTTAATCGTGCTGGAGGAGCTTGCTCTGGTCGAGGCCTTCGATCTGGCGGCCATGGGTTTCGGGTCGGCCGAGACGATTCACACGATGGTGGAAGCGAAGAAGCTGGCCTTTGCCGACCGAAACGCCTACGTGGGCGATCCGCGCTTTGTGGACGCTCCCGTCTCCCGTCTCCTGTCCAGGGCGTATGCGGCGGAACGGCGCAGGGCGATCGATCCCGACCGGGCGGACAACGCCCCGACGGCCGGGACCTTAGCCGACGGGGACAATACCTCTTCCTTCGTGGTGGCCGATGGAGAGGGGAATGCGGTGTCGTTTATCCAGAGCGTCTCAGCGGGATACGGGGCGGGGGTGATCGCGGGGGAGACGGGGATCTTTCTGAACAATCGGGCGGGACGAGCGTTCACGCTGGAGGACGGGCATCCCAACTGCATCGCGCCGGGGAAGCGGGCGGTCTACACCCTGAACTGCTACATGATCTTTCGGAATGGACGCCCCATGATCGTGGGAGGGACGCCTGGAGGGGATAGACAGCCTCAGCATAACTTCCAGGTGATCGCCAGTTTCCTCGATTTCGGGTTTGACGCCCAGGAGGCTGTCGAGGCTCCCCGGTGGTCCAGCCTGCCGGGCACTGACCCGGCTACTCTCGGCGATCCGCTGACCCTGACGGTCGAGAGGCGGTTCCCGGAGGAGGCGATCCGAGAGTTGGCGGCGAAGGGACATCGGATGGATGTGGTGGGAGACTGGGGGGTGGGGGGGGAGGCGCTGGTCATCGTCATCGATCCAGACACGGGTGTCCTCTCCAGCGGCTGCGACCCCCGATGCATCGGGTGCGCCATCGGATATTGAGCTGTTCTGGCTTTGTACAGGCTGGAGGTGATCGCATGTCATCCCGCTCTGCTGTTCCATCCACTGGTCAGCCCAGGGCCTCTGCCGGAGTCAGATCCTTCCACGCAGTCACCCCTCGCGCCCTCGCCGTCGGCCTCCTGCTGGTCATCGCGATCGATTTCTGGAATATCTATTCCGAAGCGGTCATCCGTGGCTCGCGGGTCAATTTGACCCAGTTTCCCGTTTCCCTTGTCGCGCCTTTCGTACTTCTTGTCCTCGTTCTCAACCCCTGCCTGGCCGCTTTGCGCCAAAGGTGGGCGCTCACCCCCGGCGAGTTGCTTGTTGTGCTTGGCATGGGTCTGGTCGGCTCTGTCATCCCTTCCTACGGCATGACCAGCATCCTCATCGGCATGCTGGCCACTCCTTTCTACCACGCCACTCCCGAGAACCAGTGGGACATCTACTTCTTAGATCATATCCCACCCTGGCTGGCTCCCCGCGATACCGACTTTGCCCTCACCCATCTGTTCGAGGGGTTGCCCCCTGGTGCCTCCATTCCCTGGGGCGTCTGGGTCATCCCCCTCTTGTGGTGGGGCAGCCTGATCGCCGCGGTTGCGGCTTTCTCCTTCGGTATTGCGGTAATTCTGCGCCGCCAGTGGGCTGAACACGAACGCCTCGTCTACCCGCTCCTGAAGCCTGCCGTCGCCCTCACCGAGCAGCCGCATCCCGGCACCTTCTGGGCTGATACTGTGCGGACCCGCCTCTTCTGGGCCGGCTTCGCCCTCGCCTTCGGGTTCAACACCTGGCTCTACCTCTCCTCCACCTTTTTAATGGTCCCTTCCCTTCCCCGCATCCTGTGGCCGGGCCAGTGGTTCTACCTTGACCGGTACATGCCCCCGCTGTGGATCCGGTTCAATCTCTATACCCTCGCCTTCGGGTATTTCGTCAACCAGGACGTCCTCCTCAGCTTCTGGGTCTTCAACCTGCTCCTGACGGCGGAGATCGGGCTGTTTCGACGGGTGGGCTACCGGATCAGCGGCGATGCCGGCGTCCTCGGCTACATCGGTGCAAGCGGCTTCTGGGGCAGCGCCGTGATGGCCTGGCAGTGCTTCGGCGCCCTAACTGTGCTGGTGCTCTGGGGTTTCTATGTGGCCCGGCGACACCTGGCCGATGTGGTCCGCAAGGCCCTCCGACCCGGCCACTCCATTGACGACACGGGTGAATTGCTCTCCTGCCGCGCCGCTGTCTGCTGCACCATCGGGGGCCTGGCCTACACGTTCTTCTGGTTTCACGCTGCCGGCCTGGAACTCCGGATGCTCCTTCCCTTTCTGTTTGCCCTCCTCATTGTCTACGTTGGCCTGTCGCGCTTCGTGGCCGATGCCGGGGCCATTTACGCCTACAGCCCCATGAGCCCCCAGGAATTCATGGTGCGCATCAGCGGCACCTCCTCCATCTCCGCCTCCAGTATGACGCTTCTCACCTACTCCTTTGTCCTCCGCGCCAACGCGCGGGGGTTCCTCCTGCCCACGCTGGCCCAGGTGGTCCGTCTGGGCGACCTGATCCGGGGGCAGGGACGACGGCTCTTCGCCGCGACCTCCCTGGCCATCTTCGTCGCCTTCATCGTTTCGATTCTCATGACTCTGTACATGGGCTACACCTACGGCGTTTCCAATTTCCGCGACCTCCCCCTCACCAGATACCCGCCCTTCCTCTTCAACCGGACCCTCAGTCTCATGAAGAGCTACGCCGACACCGGCCCGGAGCGCCTCATGTTTTTCGCCATTGGCGGAGGCGTTTTGGCCCTCCTCACCTACCTGCGCTACCGCCTTCCCCGGTGGCCCCTGCATCCCATCGGTCTCCCCATTGCCGGCACCAGTGCCCGAAGCTCGATTATGAGCATGGTCCTGATCTGGGGCGTCAAGTCGATCCTGCTGCGGATCGGCGGCGTAGCCCTCTACCGCCGGGGTTCCCCTCTCTTCATCGGCATCATCGCAGGTTACACCATCGCTATCTTTCTCGGCCACCTGGCCGATTCTGTCTGGTTTTCCGGCCAGGGGCATTTCCTTCACGGATGGTGAGAACTTTAAAAGGGAATTGTACTTGTTTTTAATACAGTTATCTCTGTTGAGGGGGGGGGTAATAGAGACCTCTTGTCGAGGTCTAAAAAAACCTTGACAGAACGCATAGATTCGTTATAAATTTATGTATTACGTTAGGACTTCATGACTTCCAAATAAGCTTTAGCTTCTGAGAAGGATAAATCGGTCGAAAGGCCGAGAGGAATAGTTATGGGTCTTCGTCTGCCACAAGAGAGCCGCACTGCCGGGGGAATGGATGGTAGTACGGTTTTTTTGTATGCGTAAAAAGAGCCGTTAGTCGCCGACTTTGGCGAGCAGGGGCTAACGGGGCACAGGTTGTGTGAGGGGTGTGTGCGGGGTGCGGGGAGGCAGTTGAGCCGGGAGAAAGGAGGGGAGAACCGATGGAAAGACTTCACTTCAGATTTGGGATTTCGGGAGGAATGAGGTTCTGTTTTAACCCGAAGGAAGGAGGAAGGCAGATGAGCAGGTTGAAGATAGGTTTGGGCATTGCCCTCGCGCTGTGCGCCGTTTTGGCGATGGGCAGTGTGGCGACTGCCGGGACGACCGGGAAGGTGATGGGCGTCGTGACGGACGAGAAGGGAGATCCGCTGCCGGGGGCCAGCGTGGTGCTTGAGGGGACGCAGCGGGGATCGACGACGGATGCGGACGGGTCCTACGTGATCCTTTCGGTCGATCCCCGCGTGTATTCGGCGACGGCCTCTATGGTGGGCTACCATTCGGTGACCCAGAAGCAGGTACAGGTGCGGGCGGATTTTACCACGACGGTGATTTTCACGCTTCGGGAGCAGGCGCTGGAGTTAGAGGAGATGGTGGTGGTGGCGGAGCGTCCTCCGGTGGAGCCGGACCGGACGGAGAGCCGGTATGTGGTGACCGCCGAGGAAATCCAGCGGACGCCGATTATACGGAAGGTGGAGGACTTCCTGGGGCTGGAGCCGGGTATGTCGGTGGACGGTCAGGGGTTCGTCCGGGGTTCGATGCCTGACGAGTCCACGCTTTATGTGGACGGAGTCCGAATCCAGCAGACCGATAGACGCGTTTGGGGTGGATTTAACGCGGAGAACAAGCAGTGGTGGGCGGTCAACACGGATGCGGTGCAGGAGATCTCCCTGATTACGGGCGGGATGAACGCCGAGTACGGGAACGCGCAGTCCGGAGTTGTACAGATCGTGACACGGGATGGGGGGCGGGACTACCACGGCGAGGTGGAGTACCGGCTCACGCCGGCGGGGCAGAAGCACTGGGGGAAGAACGTGTACGAGGCGCCCGAGCACCGGGGGCACATGCGGTGGGACGATCCGGATTGGGTGGCCGAGGTGGACCCTGCGACGGGGAATCTGGTGCACCAGCGGACCAATTATACGGACTGGCGGGGCCACTACTTCGACGGTTTTGTGGGCGGTCCGCTGGTTTCGAATGCGTCTTTCTTTGTCAGCGCCCGGCACAGGCGGGATGCCGCCCGCATTCCCGGGCCGTGGGAGACGCAGCCGGCCAACATCCGGACGTCGGCGAAATTGACTGTGCCGATGGGGCATAATGTGAAGTTCCGAGCCGGCTGGCTCTCCGACTATTGGGAAAACTTTCAGAGCGGCCAGTTGAGGAATACTCGCGTCACCAACGTGCTGAGGGGCCCCGGGCGGGACATCTTCCTGCCGCTGGGGTCGCCTGCGGGGAAGACCATCAACAGGGAGAACGCGCTCTACGCCGTTTTGACCCACACCATCAGTCCGAAAGCCTTTTACGAGGTGCGAGTGTCGCATTACCGGAGCAAGCAGGACAGCAGCGACACGACGGGGGACGTAACCTCAGACGAAAGGAGGGACAAGGAGGGGTGGTTCTACACCGGCCGGAATGTGGTGTGGAACTATCACATCGGCGAACAGAAGCGGGTGGGTCTCAAGTTCGACCTGTCGAGTCAAATCACGAAGGGGCACTTCATCAAGGCCGGGGTAGATTTCACGAGTTACGACAACTGGTTTACGTGGGAGGGTGCTACAGCCGGCAACAAGGCGAAGAATATCGAATACATCGGCAACCCCGCTCCGGGCACGGGGCTCACGCCCAAGCAGATCGGGGTCTACATCCAGGACAAGATGGAGTTCGAGGGGCTGGTCGTGAACGCGGGTCTGCGATACGACCGGTTCTGGGGTGTGGACGTGCCGCTGATGGCCGCGCTGAGGGCCATGATTTACAATTCGATGTCGAAGTTCATCAACCACGCCCCCCGTTTTCCCTTCAAGCCGATCGTGAACTGGAGCCCGAGGCTGGGGATTTCGCACCCGATCACGGACAGGTCGGCCCTGCACTTTTCCTACGGCCACTACATCCAGCTCCCGGGTTTCCGGCGCATGTTCCACGAGGAGTGGAAGACGGTCGGTACCCGAGCGATTGAGGGCATCCCGTACAGCGATTATACCCAGGGGCTGCGGCCTACCGGCATGTCTGCGATTCGGCCCATCTGGGACGATACGCAGCAGAAGATCAGCTTCGAGCTGGGCGTGGACTGGAACTTCGTGAGCGACTACACGGCGACGCTGGCTACGTTCTACAAGAACGGCTCGTCCCAGGAGGTCTCCGGCTGGAACATGTTGCAGAATCCGACCAACCGCGCGCGGCATTATTTGAACTCCTCCTCGATCGACTGGTGGGAGGATGCACGGGGCTTCGAGTTCAGCATGAGGAAGGGCTTCAGCAACTACTTCTCGTTCCGGGCCGCGTTCAACTTAGAGTGGACGGCCCAAGGCCGGGGCGGTGGCGGAGACAACGCGGGCGCCTTAGCCGCGACGCTCGACTCCACCTGGGTCGCCACGAGCCCGTACTACTTCGAGAAGTGGGAGGAGGGGCCCGGGGTTCAGCGGCCGGTGGAGCCTACGGCCGAGGAGCGGCTGGCGGCTGCGAGGGGCGCCGCCGGGTTGATGGAAACCATTCGTTCCGATCCCGGGTTTTTCGTGTACTGCTTCTTCAGCCCCGGCCTGAAGGCGAACGACAACGACAGGGTGAGCAGCGAGGCCAGGGACGCGGCGGAGGGCATCTGGTACGTTTACGACTATTGCCCGAGCGACACGAGAAGCAGTTCTCCGGGGCGCCGTGGGCAGGGCAGCCTGCAGTTTTTCTTCGGGTCCCCCTCGGACTTCGGGCCGGGTCCGAAGTTCGCCGGGAGCACCCTGCTGGGCGACCTGCGGGCAAACCTGATCTACCGGATCTACACGGGATCGAAATTCAGGTACTCCGAGCTGGCTACCGGGAAGACGGTGTGGTCGAGAGCGCCCTTACACACCAACATGGATTTGAGCGTGCAGAAGCGCCTCAACATCGGGAGGGTGAGCGCCGACCTGTTCCTTGAGGTGTTCAACCTGTTCGACCAGAAGGACGCGGGGTCCGTCGGCCGCACGGAATACATGTGGTGGGGCATTGAAGGACCCAAGCCGGACGATGCGAACTACCTGAAGTACGGGGATTTCCAGGACCGGTCGCGGTTTATCGGCAGTCCCCGGGAGACGCACGTGGGCTTGAGGTTGAGTTTCTGATGTCCTCAAATTCTCCTCGGTCCCCGATACCAATGGGGGAAGAATCTGGTCTCCCCCATTGGTATCGGGGGCGATTTCCAGATTTCTTGGCCGTAAGGACAATCGATTCAGGAGGTTCAGGATAATGAAAAAAGCCATCATCAACGGAGCGCTGCTCCTGGCGATCGGTCTCCTGTTGTGGGACGGGTCCCCAGTATGGGCGCAGGATTTCAAACATCGGTTAGCGACCCGCGGCAGGGTGTGGGACGTGTTCTGGAATACCGGAAACCAGGGCGTCTGGGAGCAGTTCTTGACCACCGAGTATCGAGCCATGAGCTTTTCCTATCCGGGCCAGTTTGTGCCCGACTATCGGTGGGACGGTCCGGAGTACTACGGGGGTCAGCGCTCCTTCGCCGGGCTGCAGCCGTATCAGTCCTCGAACATGGAGATGACGGCCCTCAGCGCGGGCTTAGATATGTTTATCGCGACGGTGGTGGGCGGCGACTATTTTGTGACCGAGACAAAGCCGCCGATCCTGTCGGAAGATGTCTTCGCGATCGCCTACGATCCCTCCCAGGGGCCGGAGGCGAACATCGGGTATCCGAACATTTCCCCGGGGGGGGCTCCGATGGCCAACTGGTGGCCGGGTCAACCTTTGCCCGGCCCGGAGTTCCCGGTGGAGATCCACAACTACCGCTACTTCCAGTATATGGACCCGGACAAGGATATGTTTGCGGAGAACACCATCATATCCAACTACGCCACAAAGCGGGGGATCACCGTCACGAAGAAGGCCTACTCCTGGAGCTATCCGGGCTACAGCGACTTCATCATCCTGGATTTGACTTTTGAGAATACCGGGGACTCCGACGGGGACGGTGTGGCGGACCTGAACGGAGGGGCCGGTCTCCAGCTGGACGATACCTTCTTCATTTTTTCGAGCCGGTACTATATTTCGCTTGCCGGGCACACGTGGCACGGCAGCACTGCCCTATATGGCTATGCCCAGACCGACCTGGTCAAAGACGACTGGAGCAAGTACACCGAGGCCCCGAACTACGACGGGCCGGCGTCCGGGCAGGGACTGAAGATGTATTACGGCTACGACGGGGACAACCCGTTCGTTCCGTGGGACGACACGGGCCAGCCTTTCAAGTCGGATGTGAGCACATACGCACAGATCTCTGTCGGGAAGATCCGATTCGAGGGTGAACTGACGGCCTACCAGTACGCGGGCATCGCCCCGATCGCCTACATGCCCGGGACCGCCAACGATCCGAGCACATGGACGTACGACACGGGGGGCGACGCGAGCTTTGTAGCGCCCAAGGTGGCAGACCAGCCCTATACGTACAAGTGGGGGGAGTTCCGTCAGAAGGATGATTTCGACCAGCCTGATTCCCGGACCTTTACGTATGAAGCGATGTACAACGCGCTATCCGGGCCCGCACCGACGATTATGGATAACTCCACGGAAATGGGCCAGATCCACGGAACGTTCGCCTACGGTCCCTATGACCTGGCCGTCGGCGACAAGGTCAGGATCGTCCTTGTGACGGCGGCGGCCGCCCCGGTAGAGGAGAATTTCTGGGGCTGGGCGCTGACGGCGAAGGTGGACGAAATGCACACGGACAGGACGTTCAACAACCTGGTCAAGCACGTCAATGCCGCCAAAGATGCCTTCAAGTGGGGCTACGACCTGCCTGATCCACCGCCGGACGTGGAGGTGAAGATGGGCGTCACGCCTGAGGCGAACAACAAATTGACGTGGGACGCGGGGATGGCCGATGCGACGGATCCGGACTATTCGGGCGCGGAGGCCCGGGACGTGGCGGGCCTGCGTGTATACCATTCGGAGATCAAGATCGACAACTGGAAGCTCCTGGCCGACCTTCCACCCACAGCCACCGAGTATGTGGACGACAAATCGGTGGCCGGATTCGTATATGTCTACACCGTTCGTGCTTATGATAATGGGCACCCCGACTGGAATGGCACAGGGATGGCCATCCCGTCGCTCGAGGGCGGCAACAGTTCGCCCGAGCAGAAGGCGGCGGGGGGTAGGCCCTTCGTTCCCTTTGTGCCTGCCAACCCTGCTGCGGACCAGCTTCAGGCGAAGGTGGTTGTGGTGCCGAACCCGTACAGGGACGATGGCGCGCACGCCTACCCGGCGAAGGAGCGGGTCCGGTTTCTGAATCTCCCGCACAAGTGCACGGTCCGGATCTTTACGGCGTCCGGGGATCTATTTGGCGAGTTCACCCACGACGATCCGTCCAAGGGCGAGGCGAACTGGGCGCAGGTCCCCATCGATTTCATCGGAAGGGCTTCCCCCGGCATCTATTTCTTTGTAGTTGAATCGCAGGTGCAGGCGAGCCTGGGACAGATCCAGACGGGCACGTTTATGATCGTCAAGTAGGGAAACCGGATTGAAAAAGGAGAAACAGCGATGAAACGGATATTCTGGATCGGACTGGCGGCGATGACGATCGTTGCGCTGCTCTTGCCCCGGGTTGCGGATGCGGGTCAGAGGCGGCTGGGGCGGATGGTGCTCCACATATTGAAGACGGACCACGGGGCGCGCATGAGCGGCATGGGGGGGAGTTTTGTGGCCATTGCCGATGACATTGATGCGATCCACGTGAACCCTGCGGGGTTGACCCACGTTGAGCGGATGGAGTATACGTTTTCCTACACGCGCTGGCTGGCGAACTCCAATTTTTTCTCGGGCGCGGTCGCTTATAAAACCGATTTGGGGATTTTGGGAGTGAGCGTGGTGGCGTTTTCGCCGGAGCAGATGGAGGAGAGGACGATCTTCCAGCCGCAGGGCACGGGTCGGATGCTGGATGCAGGGAATGTCAGCATCGGTGTGGCCTACGCCAGGAAGATTACAGACAGGCTTTCCTTCGGATTGGTGGGCCGCTGGACGCAGGATACGCTGGACCAGGACCGGGTCAGCGCCGTCGACATCAGCATGGGGACGTTTTTCTACACAGGGTTCAGGAACCTGCGGATCGCGATGGCGTTCAAGGACCTGGGCAAGGATGTTGAGGTGTTCGAGGAGGTGAATTACTCACTGCCGACGACGTTCAGTTTTGCGGTTGCAATGGACGCGTTTGGGCAGAAGGGCGATCCGGCGGTTCTGACGGCAACGGCGGAGAACTACTTCGCGACGGATTTTGCGGAGCCGCAGGCCCGGATCGGCGGGGAGTTGTGGCTGCAGAACATCGTGGCGGTGCGGGCAGGGTATCGGTTCAAACAGCCTGCGCAGTCCTACACCCTGGGGTTTGGGTTGAAGCTCCAGCCGGTGGAGGGGAAGGAGGTCCGTGCGGATTTCTCCTATACCCAGTTCGATTACTTCGATGCGCCGCTGCGGTTCTCGTTGAGCGGATCGTTTTAATCACGAAAGGCACGAAACCACTTCCGGCCCCCTATCCCCAGGGAAAGAGATGGGGTGGGGGGCAACGGAGGAGTACGGAGGGCTATAGAAGCACACAGAGCGTGGAGAAAGGGGCTGGAGCTTGAGGACCGGGGGCTTGTTTATACGATCCATCTCAGGAGGATGAGATTGGTTTTGCAAGCCTCCAGCCTTTTGTCTCCAGCCTCTGTTTTTTTCGTCTTTAGATTGGAGGATTGTATGGCAACGCAGATGGAGCAGTACAGGACCGAGGGCTATTTTATCGCGAACCACGCAGTGGACCCCGACATGCTCGACCCGCTGCTGGAGGCTGCCAGGCGGATAAAGGAGCGGTCCCGGTCGGGCGAGGTGGACATCGCCGTCCAGTGGGCCGCACCCGGGGAGCCCTGGGTCATCCGGGGGCTGTTCTCGCTCGCGTTCGGAGAGTCTATTTTTGCGGAGTACTTAGTGTCCCGGCCTCTGATGGACTATGTCGAGTCGTTTCTGGACAGCGATCTGCCGATGGGGGACGTGGTCCTGTTTACCAATCCACGAAACGAGGACTTCAGCACCGGGTGGCATCGGGATATGGGGGACTGGAGGCGGTACGGCAGCGAGGAGGTGGAACTGGCGTTCTTGAACCAGCCGATGACGAGTATCAAATGGCATTTGGCGCTGGTGGACGACGCCTGTCTCATGCTCGTGTCCGGGAGCCACAGGCGGTTCCGGACGGCAAACGAGGAGGCGTGTATGCGGTTGTCCGACGATTACCGGCAGTACCTCTCTCAGGACCGTCCTCCGGGGCAGGTACCGGCACCGGAGCATCCGGACATTCCGGGGCAGAAAGTGATCGAGCTGAAGGCGGGGCAGACTGTTTTCTGGACCGGGAACACGATTCATCGAGGGGCCACGAAGAAGGATGTGGAGCGCATGACGCTGGCAGGGAACTGGCAGAAGTGCAGCGAGGACGATTCCCCCAGAGAGACCGGGCAAAAGGAGCAGTGGAAGCTGGCAGAGGGTCTGCGGGAGGCCCTGCCGGAGGCGATGCGCCCCTACTACGACCGGTGGCGGGCGCTTCAGAAGGGTTGACTATCTTACAGGGCGGAGGTGGAAAGAGATGAAGCTGAATGAAATGTGGGACATGGGCGAGTTGATCGATCTGAGCGCGGATATTTACGAGGGGATGGCTCAGATGCCACCGCCTGTGTTTCCCGCCGTGGAGGTCCGGGAGCTGGATCTGAGCGAACGGGCGAAGGGACGGGAATATGTGAGCTATTCCCAGGCGATTCACATGCCCGTGCAGGTTGCAACGTATCTTGAGACGGGCGCGCACCTGTACCCGGAAATGGAGAAGATCAACGAGGTGGGACTGGAGCGGCTGTTCGTTTCGGCGGTGGTGCTCCAGATTCCGCGCGGCGCAGGCGAAAAGGTGACGGCTCCGGATATCGAGTCGAAGCTAAAAGATGCAGGGGAAACGGTGAATCCGGGGGAGGCGCTGTTGATCGGCACCGGATACAACTTTTTTGAAGATCCGGACTTCAAAAATACCCCCCATTTCCGGTACGATGCCGTAGAATGGGCTGTGCAGCACCGGTGCGCCATTCTGGGGTCTGACATGGGTTCCTGGCAGGATGCTGATGAGAAACCGTCGTTTTTTCCGATGTTTCTGCAATCGGGGACCCTGCTGCTGGCTCCGATGGTGAATGTAGATCAGATTCCGGTGGCGCGGATCAAGCTTGTCGTGATGCCGCTGAAGGTCCACGGGGTCTGCGCTTTTCCCAGCCGGGTAATCGGGATTGTGCCGACAAAGGGATGACCAAAATAAAGGAGGGTTGCGATGAAGATAGAACGGATTTCCGCCCATCGGCTTAGAGAGTGCGAGATCAGCATGGAGAAGTGGACGCATTTTACGAAATGGAAGGCGAGCGAGGACTGGATTGAAGATGAGATTTTCGGCAAGAAGTGGATCTCGCCGACCTGCGTGCTCTACAATCCGAACGACGGGCTTGTCTACGTGGGGCTGACCGCGCTTGACAGGGATATCTTTTATACTTTCGATCCCAGGACGGATACGTGGGAATCGCTGAATTACCCCGGGGAAAGGGACCGCTACGGCAGCAAGATCCACCAGGGTCTGGAGGTGGACGGGGAGGGGCGCGTCTACGCCGGGGTCGCCACGTTGGGAGATGCGGATGTCTGGCCGAAGGCGACGGGCGGTCCGATCTTTCGCTATGATCCGAAGACGAAAGCGTACGAGTTTTTGTGCATTCCGATCGAACACGACTACGTTCAGGGATTTGTGATGGACAAAGCGCGGGGAGTGATCTACGGAGACACGTTTCCGGGAAGGAAGATGTTTCGGTACGATATTGAAAGTGGGGAGGTGCGGGAGTTGACGATGCTGGGCGACGTGTCCACCGAGCACCTGGCGCTGGATGCGGACGGGGGCGCGTGGCACACGTACGAGTTGATGCAGTGGGCGGGACGGTACCCGCTTTTGCGCTACGATCCGGACCGGGATGAGATCGACTTTACCAATGTGGACCTGCCCGACGTGATGCCCGAAAAGAAGGGTTCCAACCAGATCGATACGGCGTTGTTGACGAGGGACGGCGCCCTGTACATCGGGACGGCCGCCGGGGCGCTGGCGCAGGTGGACCACCGGGGTCCGGAGGTGAGCGTGACCTACCTGGGCAAGCCCTACGTTGCGCCCCGCATGAAGGGGCTGATTGAGGGTCCGGACGGGCTGATTTACGGGGCGTGCGGGGGCGACTACGATACACACTTTTTCACGTATGACCGTTCATCGGGCATGTTCAACGACCTGGGGCCGATACGGGACACTCAGGATGGGACGCGGTGCTGGCTGGCGCACAATCTGTGCATGGTGGATGCCAGGACGTTTATCGTGGCCGAGTCCGACAACCATTGGCGGGCGAGTTTTCTGTTTAAGGTGGAGCTGGCGTAGCCGCTGATCAGGAGATGCATAAACGCTTGAACAAATCCCGGAGTTTGTACAATGGCGGTGCAGCACACAGAGGCATACAGACGGATCCAGGCGCTGATTGTGGAAGATCGGTGCGTGATCTTAGACGGAGGGGTGGCCACGGAGCTGGAGCGGGTTGGACTGAAGGACTACCGCATCAGCGATAAGGGGCTGTGGGGGACCTGGGCGCTGTACCACACCCCCCACGTGGTGCAGGAGGTCCACCACCGGTTTGTGCAGGCGGGGTGCGATCTGATATCGACGAATACGTGGGCGATTCTGAGTACCCCGGAGATGGAGACACGCAGTTTGATGGGGCACGCAGGGCCGGGGCACTGGATGGATGTGGCCAGGCTGGGGGTGAGGCTGGCGCGCCAGGCTGTTGATGAGGCCGGAAAGGGGGGCGAGTGTGCGGTGGGGTTCAGCCTCAACGGGGATATCGATACGCCCCAGGTGTTAGACAGGCTCCAGCTGCTGGCCCGGGTGTTCGAGGAAGAGCCCCCCGATCTGATCCTGATGGAGACGATGTCGTTGATCCGCGATGAGCGGACGTTTCCTGCGGTGGCGGCCATGCTCCGGACGGGTCTTCCGGTCTGGCTGAGTTTCCGGCGCTGCCGGCACGGGGTCTGCGGGGTGTTCGGGCAGCACTGGGGCGGGCCGGAGGGCGATCTGTTCGGGCGGACCGCCCGCGAATTTGAAAATATGGGGGTGGGCGCGTTGTTGATCAACTGTCTGCCGGCAGACCACGTGCCGGGGATGATCTCCTGGCTTCGGGACTTTACGGATCTACCCCTGGGCGCATATCCGAACCTGGGACGCTATTTAGACCCGGGGTGGAAGTTTGACGATCAGGTGGGCCCCGAAGAGTACGCACAACTTACCAGGGGGTGGCGAGAGGAGGGGGCTCAGATTGTGGGGGGGTGCTGCGGGGTTACGCCGGAGCATCTTGTTGCCGTGCGGGAGGAGCTGGCAGAGACAAAGCCGGGCCGTCGGCGTGGAAGCGCGGTTCAACACCCGGTGCCGTCCGCGCCGGTTCGTGCGGTCCGTGCGCCCCAACCGTGGGTTGACGAGAAGCGGCGGAGCCTTTTCCCGCTTCCGTTTCCCGACATTGTCTGTGATCCGGAGGTGTTCCGGCCTACGCAGGGTAGCTTCCTGCTGTGGAAATACCTGTTCCGGTCGGGGCTGGGGAAAGGGAAGCGGTGTCTGGATGTGGGGTGCGGGACCGGGATTCTGACTGTGCAGCTCGCTTTGAACGGGGCCGAACACGTGCAGGCGATCGACATCCAGCGCGAAGCGGTGGGCAATACGCTTACGAACGCGTTTCGCAACGATGTTGCCGACCGGGTGAGCGGAGAGGTGGTTGACCTGTATACCTATCTGCCGGAAATGAAGTACGAGCTGATCGTTGCGAGCCTGTATCAGATGCCGGTGGATCCGATGGGGAATCCGATGGGGCACCGGCCAGCGGATTTCTGGGGCCGGAATCTGCTGGATCATCTGATTTCCCTGCTGCCGGAGCTTTTGGAGGAGGACGGGGTTGCCTACCTGATGCAGATTTCCGCGCTGGGCCAGCTTCGGACCGCAGAGCTTTTGGAGGAGGCCGGGTTTGACGCCAGGGTGGTGGATTACAGCTTTTTTCACTTCAGCTCGGCGTTTTATGAGAATATCGACCAAATCCACCGTGTGGAGGAGCTTTCAGACGCGTACCATTTAACGTTTGGCGACGAGGACGTGATGGCGATGTATTTGCTGGAGATCACACGTCGGGCTGCGCAGGATGCTGCATCCGGATAGAAGCCCTGGAAAGTTTGTGTAAACGCCAATAAGGCTTAAAGGGATGGCCGATGGGATTCTCACCGCGTGCAATGGTGCAACGCCCCCGCCCCGAGAGCGAGGGGAACAGGGCCCTGCTGGTGCTGGTGGACAGTCGGGGCAGTTATACGGATACGAGCATCGTGGATCAAACCGTGCTGGTGGCTTTGCAGCACTTCGGGTTTCCGTTTCGCATTCACGATTTGGCAGCCGGTCCGCTGACCCGCGACCTGCTGGAGAACTGCGCCGCCGTGGTTATCGCCCAGGCCCGCCTGGGGGATGTCCTCTCGTTAGAGGAGACAAAGCTGCTGGCCTCGGGGGTGGAAGAGGCCGGGCTGGGTCTGGTCAATTTCGATGGTGAGCTGCGGCTGTACAAACCGCCGCTGCTGCGCCTCCTGGGGCTGGAGGCGGACCGGATTCCGATGGCCTCGGACCTGCTGCGCATCGGGGGCAACGACCACTTTATTAACCGGACGCAGCAGGCGGGCAGTCTGGTCCGGTTGAAGCGACCGGTGACCACTGCTCAGATCAAGCGGGTGGGCCGACACGTTGTGGAGCTGGCGCAGGTTGCGATGGGCAAAGACCAGCTCATTTTCTCCCGCCACAACGTTCCGGGTACGGCCTACGAGCCGGACCAGTTTCCGGTTGTTCTGGCCGGGGTCTGCGGGAATGGCCGGGCCGTGCAGTTTGCCTGTTCTCCCCGGATCTGGCACCCGGAGTTTCTGGGCCATGCGATGGGGCTGGACGCCTTTTTCTGGCGCGCGATTGTCTGGGCGGCGCGCAAGCCGTTTGCCGCTCAGATGATGCCGCCCTATGTGACCATCCGGGTGGACGACGGCAGGGGGCGCCACGATTTCCGCTATACCGGGGTGATGAACCGGCACGGCTACCGTCCGATGATCTCCTGTTTCCTGGATCTCGTCCCGGACGAGGTGGTGCCGTTTATGCGGGCCCAATACGAGGCCGGGCAGGTGGGCTGGGACGCGCATGCCTTCGATTACTACACGCTGATTCCTTTCGATTTCGGCATTGGGGAGTACAGCGACGCGGAGCTGAAGGAGATCTTCGAGCGGGTGGACCGGTGGTACGACGAACGGGGATTGAGGCCGCCGCGCCGGGCGGTTTTTCACTGGGGCGAGGTGGGGGTGCGCGTCCTGCCTTATCTGAAGGCCCGGGGGCGGACTTTTATCTATTCGACCTACCATCTGGGACAGGTGAAGTGGGAGCGGCTGTTTCCCAACTGGTGGCCCTACGGCCTCAACAGCCTGTTCTACGACTATGTGCCCGAAGATCCGGAGATGTACAACATCGGGGCTATGCTGCCCCGCCACCTTGTGGAGCCCGACGTGTTGACCGGCTGTACGACCTGGGCCGGCGACAATCCGACCAACGATATGGTCAAGGCCGCAGACCGGGCGGGCGGCTCGGTCCGCCTGGCGCTGGACAGCGGGTTCTTTTCGGAGATCACCACCCACGAGCAGAAGTTCGGGGTGCTTACCCTGGAGGAGATCGACCGATGGTTGTCGCTGCTGGGGCAGCAGACGGACCGTTACGACATCCGGGGGGTGAGCCACGATGAGGCCGCCGAGTATACCCGGGCCCGGGATGAGTCGTGGATTGCGGCTGCGTCCACGCCCGACGGCAGGGCGGTATGCCTCAGGCTGGGTGGAAAGGCGGGCGTGCCCCTGGAACTGGCCCTGTTCGAGAACGACGGGGACGGCGTGGCCCAGCGGTGGGAATCGGTCCCCGCCTTCGAGGAGGAGGTCCAGGTCAATCTCTGATGGGGGGGACGATGGATGGCGGACGGTTGACCACAAATGCGGTCCGTGGTCCATAAGCTTCTAAGTGGAGAGACATGGCTGAAAGGCGGGAGATAGCGGTCGTAAGGCGAGCGGGTGTGGCGGAGGACCTCCGGGAGGTCGAGGGAGAGGTGGGGCAGGAGCGGGGGGTGACGCTCCGGGCGGTCGTCTTCGGAATTTGCGTGGCCGTAGGGGTGAGCCTGCTGGCCAATACGGTGGTCTATGTCCTTCACGGGTCGTATATGACCATCAGCATGATGCCGATGGTGAACCTCATGCTCTTCCTCCTGTCGGTCCTGGCCTGCGCTGCGCTGGCACGGCTGTTCGGGCGCCGGTTCGTCTTCTCTCAGGCAGAGTGGATCACGATTTTCTGCATGGGGTTCAGCAGCGCGATTTGCCCTACCTACAGGACCTCCGGCTACCTCCTCAGCATTCTGGCGTCCCCGTATTATTTCGCGACGCCGGAGAACCGGTGGGCGGAGTACATCCATCCCTACCTGCCCGGGTGGTTGATTCCCTCAAACGAGAATGGGGCGATCACGCAGTTTTTCGAGGGGCTGCCAAAGGGGGCGTTGATCCCCTGGGAGGTCTGGGCGGTTCCGCTGTTGTGGAGTTTTCTCCTGGTTGCGGCGTTCGTTTTTGCCTGTTTCTGCGTGTCGGTGATCCTGCATCGGCAGTGGGCAGAGCACGAGAAGCTGGTGTACCCGGCGCTGACGCCGATTCTGGAGATGACGGCGCGGGCGGGTACAGGGCGGCGGGCGCTGCCGGAGTTTATGAAGGGGAAGGCGTTCTGGGCAGGATTGGCATTGACCTCATTTGTGTTCTGCTGGAACATGATCGGCTGGTTCTACCCTCATTTTCCGCAGTTTCCAACGGGAGGCGGGTGGAGCGGTTCCTTCCATTACCTCTTGCCGAGGAACTATCCTCCTTTTTTTATTTTTCCAAGCACGGTCGTGATCTGTTTTTCCTATTTCGCCAGCCTCGAGGTGTTGTTCAGTATCTGGTTTTTTGACCTTTTGTACGTGTTCGAAGCGGGTCTACTGAACCGGTTTGGGATCGTGGCCACGTCCAGTTCCTACGTTGGGGCCGGGCCCTACGCGGTGACCAGCTATAAGTGGCAGACGGCCGGGGCCTTCATTGCGCTGGTGCTCTGGTGGCTCTGGATTTCCCGGGGGCACCTCCGCAACGTGCTGAATAAGGCGATTCGGCCGTCTGTGGATGACAGCCGGGAGATGCTTTCTTACCGGACGGCGGTGGTGGGTCTGATTGTCTGCAGCCTCTACATCGCGGCCTGGTTTGGGCAGGTGGGAATCGAGGCGAAGATGGTTGTGCTGCTGGTTCCCACCGCGTTTCTGGTGTTTGTGGGTCTGGCGAAGATGATGGCGGATTCGGGGCTGGTCTACCTGGAGGCCTCGGCGCTGTGCTGGGACTATTCCCTGTTTGCCTTAGGCGGCGCAAGCGAGATGAAGCCGTCCACGCACGCGGCCAGCGGCCTGCTGGCGTTTACGCTCAATCATCCCTGGAGTTCGGTGATGCCGATGATGTCCCACGCCTGTCGCCTGGGGGACTTTGTGTGGAAGGACAAGCGGAGGCTCTTCTGGAGCATCTGGTGGGCGTTCATCGTGGGGGTGACGGTGTCTACGGTGTTCATCATCTGGCTGGCCTACAGGGAGGGGGCCCACAGTTTTCAGAACTGGTCGATTCTGAGGGAAGGGGTATGGCAGTACGGGTTGTCCATCAATGCGATGAGCAATCCCCGGCCGATTTTGACGGTCGAGTACTGGCTTTTTCTGGGTGGGGTCGTGAGTATGCTTTTCCTGACTTTTATGCGTTACCGGTTCGCCTGGTGGCCGTTTCATCCGGTGGGGTTTGCCTTCTCGGGCACGATTTTTACACGGCTGGAGAGTTTCACAATTCTGATCGCATGGCTGCTCAAGTTTCTGATGCTCAAGATCGGCGGCGTGTCTTTTTACCGGCGGTCGAGGCCGTTTTTCGTCGGCATGCTGGTCGGTTACATCCTGGCTGTGGTCGCAGGGCTTGTGGTGGACGCGGTCTGGTTTCCGGGGCAGGGGCACAGGGTGCATCAGTGGTATTGAGGACCCCTCCCCCGGCCCCTCCCCTGAAAGGGGAGGGGAGAGGAGGAGTTCCGTAACTATTTGTGGAATAAAGACTTGCTCCCCTTTCCCTGTTAGGGAAGGGGGTCGGGGGGTTAGGTTCAGGAGGCCAGGTTGGAGGAGGATGAGATGAATCCCGGGTATTTTGAGGTCAAAGAGATCAAGGGAAGTCCCTTCGATATCGGCGTGAGGTATGGCGAATTCATAAAGCTCGAGTTCAGCCAGATTGTAGCGCAGTATGCCGAGAGCTATTTGAAGAAACACGATCCGGCGCGGGTTGAGGTCATCAAGGAGGGTATGGAGGGCTATCTGAGGGATCACGCCCCGACGCTGATCGAAGAGATGGCCGGAATCGCCGAGGGTTCCGGCGTTCCTTTTGACGATGTGTTCAAGCACAATCTGTGCAGTTGTATCGGGACGACGCTTTCTGCGGAAGCGTCCGTGCGTGAAGCTGTGCACTGTACAAGCATTGGGTTTCCGAACAGCGACCGGGGGCCTCTTTTGGGAAAGAATACGGATTGTGGGGACCCCGAGGAGTCTCTCATCCGGTTTGTGCCCATGCTCCTCTGGCGCCCTTCAAACGGGCTGGCTTCGATCGGGTCTACCCATATGGGGACGGTGTGGAGACACGTAGGGGTCAACGAGAAAGGGCTGGCCCTGGGCGGGTCTTCGGTAAGCGGCAGGGTCGCGGACTTTGAGCCGGGGCTGACGGATGGATTCCTGGGCAGGCTGTTTCTGGACCGGTGTGCGACCGTGGGGGAGGCCGTCAATCTTGTGGAGGCGCATCCCTTTGTAGGCGCGGGGGTGAATTTTATCGTGGTGGATGAAGCGGGGGACGCTGCGGTGTTCGAGTTGTCGGCAGAGGGAAAGGTGGTGGAGCGGCTGAACGGGCACAGCCATCTGTTTACGACGAATTTTTACGCTTCCGGGAAGCTGCGGCACGGGCCCGACAGCCAGGCGTGGGCGCTGGACAATTCGAGGGCACGACACGCGTTGCTGACCCGGATCGAGCCGGATCGGGACGGCGGGTTCCGCTTTGGGCAGATGGAGGAGGTGCTCTGTCACCGGGCTGGAGAGGGGGCAATCTGCCAGTACAAGGATGTCAACAGGATGAGTACGACGTTTTCAACGATCGCGGTTTGCAAAGAGCGTGCGCTGCTTACGGCTTGGGGTAAGCCGTGTGATACGGCATACCAGGTGTATCGTGTGTGACCGGTGGCAGCAGAATCGCATTTCAGGTTCTTAAGAGGAGGGTCGAAAGATGGCGAAGCATCTTATGGATATGTTGAAAGATGGCGTTGTACTGGGTGACGGTGGCATGTACCTGGAGGCAAACTGGCGGGGCTACGACGTGCCCGAAATCATCGGGTCGCACCCGGAGGCATTGCGGCAGATCCACCAGGATTTTTACAATGCCGGTTCGCAGGTGCTTCAGGCGCTGACCTGGTTTACGTCGGGTGCGCAGCTGGAGGCGAAGTACGGCTGGGGCGACCGGGTGGAAGAGATCAATCGAACGGGGATTCAGGCGGCGAAGGAGGCATCGGACGGGGAGGCGCCGGTGGGGGGGTGTCTGGTGTCTACGAGGACGGGGTCGCGGCTGGGGGATCCGGTTTTCGATCCGGACGATCCGTCGTCGCACGCCCGGGCGCAGGCGGAGTGGGAGGAGCAGATTGCGATCCTGGTGGATGCGGGCGCGGATTTTCTGATTCCCGAGACCTTCAGTCGACTGGATGAGGTGCGGGTGTGTCTGGAGAGCTGCAAGAAGGCGGACGTTCCGACGATGGTGCTGATGGGGATCGGGAGTGAGAAGACGACACAGGATGGGGCGACTGCTGCAGAGTGTGCCCGGGTGCTGGTTGACGAGGGCGCGGATGTTGTGGGCACGGTCTGCATCGGGGATGCCGAGCAGATGCTGCCGACCGCGCTGGAGATGCGGGAGGCGGTGGATGTGCCGGTCGCCTGCCAGCCGAAAGGGTTCAGGCAGAGAGTGGATACCGAAGGGGTTGACTACGCCGTGTCGCGCTTTTCGGAGGGCGTCAGTGCGGAGGAGATGGCGGAGTTTGCGGTGAAGGCGAAGGCGGAAGGGATTAACTTCATCGGGTGCTGCTGCGGCACGGGTCCTTCGCACATCCGGGCGATGGCGGAGGCGCTGGGGCTCAAGTAGGGACCAGCCAGGCAAAGACCTGTCTGCCTGCTTGCCTGTCTGCCTGCTTGCCTGTCTGCCGTGCCGGGCACGGCACAGGCAGGTCTGCCCTGCGGACCTTTTGGGCGTTTTTTGGCGATGGTGCTGGACGGAACCGCGCGGAAAAGCCCCTTCCCCCCGCCCCGAAGGCGCGGGAGGCGAAACGGGTGATCATGGGTGCCCCAGAGGGCGCATGACAACTACTGAGGATAATCATGGAAACGTTCGCCCTGCTCGAAGCAGTATTATACCGCTTTCGGGACCTGTTGGGTAGTCAAAACTTCGCGCTATTTTGTGCCTTCTTTCTCCAAAGAGATAAGGTACCCACCCAAAAGGGTCAAATCCACGACGGCTAATGCACTGATTATTGAGTATGGACCCCAGCCTTTTGCCTCGCTGCATTTCGCTTGACCTCGAAGTCGGCAAGCAGGACCACCGCATCCGCGCCTTCGCTGCGGTTCGTCTGGGTATCGATCAAGCCTTGATCTTCCGCGGTGGCGACCTGGCGGCGGCGTTGGCGAAGCTCGACGACTTCGCTGCTGGCGCGGACTTCCTGCTCGGACACAACCTGATCGCTTTCGATCTGCCACATCTGAAAGCCGCGAAGCCCGATCTACGAATGCTGAAGCTGTCGGCGGTGGATACGTTGTGGCTCAACCCTCTCGCCTTTCCCCGCAATCCCTATCACCACCTCGTCAAGCACTATCAGGACGGACAGCTCAAGCGCGGGCGATTAAACGACCCGGAACTCGATGCCCGGCTCGCGCTGGAAGTCTTCGACAGTCAGGAAACTGCGTTACGCGATGCGCCCCCTGGCTTGCTCGCCGCGTGGCATTGGCTGACCGGAACAGAACCCGACGGCGCGGGATTCGACGCCGTTTTCGCCTCCATACGGTACGCGCCCCGACCAACCGACGCGGCAGCGAACGCGGCGGTCCGCGAGCGACTTGCGGACATCGCCTGCCAGAATCGCGGTCAGGATGTTCTCAAGAATGCCGCCCAAAGCGGCTGGCCGCTGGTTTACGCGCTGGCCTGGCTGTCAGTTTCCGGCGGCAATTCCGTGATGCCGCCGTGGGTTCGACATCAGTTCCCAGAAGCCGGTAAGCTGGTTCGCCAACTAAGGGATATGCCCTGCGGCGCGTCGGACTGCGATTGGTGCGGGGAGAGACACGATCCGCGCAAGGAGCTTAAACGCTGGTTCGGCTTTGACGATTTTCGCCCGGAACCGGTGGACGAGGACGACCGGCCCATGCAGCAGTCCATCGTCGAGGTGGCAATGGCCGGGGAGCACATCCTGGGGATTCTGCCCACCGGCACCGGCAAGTCGCTCTGCTACCAGATCCCGGCCCTGTCCCGCTACGACAAGACCGGCGCTCTCACGGTGGTGATTTCGCCCTTGGTCGCGCTCATGGCGGATCAGGTGGCGGGGCTGGAGGCTCATGGAATCGGCTCCTGCGTGGCCATCAACGGGTTGCTGTCCATGCCCGAGCGAGCCGATGCGCTGGACCGGGTTCGGCTCGGGGACGCGGGCATCCTCATCGTCTCACCTGAGCAGCTCCGCAATCGTTCCCTGCGCAGGGTACTGGATCAGCGCGAGATCGGCGCCTGGGTGCTGGACGAGGCCCACTGTCTCTCGAAGTGGGGGCACGCCTTTCGGCCGGATTATCGCTACATAGGACGTTTCATCCGCGAAAAGGCGGGACAGAAGCCGATCCCGCCGGTGCTATGCCTGACCGCGACGGCCAAGCCCGACGTGGTGGCGGACATCAAGCAGCATTTCCAAGACGAGCTTGGCGTAAGACTGAAGATCTTCGACGGCGGTGCCCATCGCACCAATCTGGAGTTCACAGTGGTGCCGACGACCGGGGGAGAGAAGTTCTCGCACATCCACCAGATTCTAATGGCCGACTTGCCACCGGACATGCCCGGAGGCGCCATCGTCTATTGTGCTACGCGCCGACAGGCTGAAGAGGTGGCGGAGTTCCTGCAGGACAAGGAGGTCGCGGCAGGCTACTTCCACGCCGGGTTGCCGCCAGAGACCAAGAAGAATGTACAGCAGTGCTTCATCAGCGGCGAGTTGCGCGTGATCGTGGCCACCAATGCCTTCGGCATGGGCATCGATAAGCCGGATGTGCGGCTGGTGATCCACGCCGACATCCCGGGATCGCTGGAGAACTACCTGCAGGAGGCGGGCCGCGCCGGACGAGACCGACAGATGGCGCGCTGCGTACTGCTCTATGCGACGGATGACGTGGAGAGACAGTTCTTTATGTCGGCGCGTTCGCGGCTCACCCGGCGAGAGATTCACGGCGTCCTGAGAGCGCTGCGCAACCTGGACCGGAAGAAGCGTCTGGGCGGCGAGGTCGTGGCCACTGCCGGCGAGATCCTCGGCGAGGACGACGAAAAGGTATTCGAGAGGGACTCAACCACTGACGATACCCGTGTGCGAACCGCCATCTCCTGGCTTGAGGAGGCGGTACTGTTGACCCGGGATGAGAACCAGGTTCAGGTGTTCCCTTCGTCTCTTCGGGTGGATTCGGTGGAGGAAGCACGCAGTCGGTTGGCGAAGGCGGTTGTGACCGATGACTACCGGAGACGGCTGCTCAGAATTGCCGAGACACTGATCGATGCCGACCCCGATGAGGGCATCTCTACCGACGATCTAATGGGCGTATCCGGCCTGAGGGCCGAAGGCGTACGCGGTGCTCTGTACGACCTGGAGCGGCTGGGCATCGCCAGCAACGATACGGCGCTGACCGCCTTCGTCCACGCGGGAGTGGCGCGTAACTCGCTCAAGCGCTTTGATGAGGCGGCGGAGTTGGAGACCGCCCTCATCGCGCAGATGCGTGAGGCGGCACCGGATATGAGCAACGGAGATAGGTGGCCACTACATTTACGCGTCGCCGCACAAACCCTGCGAGATGCGGGGGTGGCCGATCCCCTGCCGGAACGGCTGTGGCGCATTCTCCGCAGCATCGCCGGCGACGGGCGCGGCGACGGGGGCGACGCCGGCAGCCTCGGGGTACGACGGCGGGATGCGGAGACGGTGCAGGTGACGTTGCGACGCGAGTGGTCGGATTTGGAGGAGCTCGCGTCGCGCCGGCGCGAGGGGTCGAAGCGCCTGCTGGATCACTTGCTCGCCTGTCTGCCGCCCGGGAGTCGGGGCACGGACCTGCTGGCTGAAACCACCCTCGGCAAGCTGTTGGAAGCGATTACGTCCGACCTGTTTCTGAAGAGCAGGAACCCCGAGAGGTTGCTGCATCACGCCCTGCTATGGCTGCACGATCAAGAAGTTATTCGTCTCAACAAGGGCCTGGCGGTATTCCGTCCGGCTATGACCATACGGCTGGAGGAGGAGAGTCGCGGCTTCGCCAATCCCGACTTTGCACCGCTCAATATTCACTATAAAGAGCAGGTACTGCAGATCCATGTGATGGTGGAATTTGCGCAGCGGGGCTTCGACGACATGGCCGACGCCCTGCGTCTGGCCATTGACTACTTCAGCCTGAATCAGGAGGATTTCCTTCGCCGCTGGCTGCCAGATCGGGACAGGGAGATTGCGAGGGAGACCACGCCCGAATCGTGGCGAGCCATCGTCGAAAGCCTGAAGAATCCCATCCAGCAACGCATTGTCGCGGATGATCGGGAGCAGACAAACGTGCTGGTGCTCGCCGGCCCCGGCTCGGGTAAGACGCGAGTGCTGGTGCATCGTATCGCCTACCTGGTGCGCGCAAGGCGCGAGAATCCCCACGGCATTCTGGCGCTGGCCTACAATCGGCACGCGGCAGTCGAGATCCGGCGTCGTCTCGGCGATCTGATCGGCGACGACGCCCGCGGGGTAACCGTGCTCACCTGTCATGCGCTGGCCATGCGAATAGTCGGCGTCAGCTTCCAGGAGCGGGAGAGGCACCTGCTTGATGACGGTGCATTCCGGGAGGTGCTGCGCCAGGCAGTGGCGCTGTTGCGCGGCGAGGGGCTGGAGCCGGAGGAAGCGGACGATCAGCGGGAACGGCTCCTCGCGGGTTTCCGCTGGATCCTGGTGGACGAATACCAGGACATCGGTGCGGATCAATACGAGTTGATATCGGCCCTGGCCGGACGGACCCTGAAAGACGAGGATCGCAAGCTCACCCTGTTCGCAGTAGGTGACGACGATCAGAATATCTACGCCTTCAACGGTGCTTCGGTGGAGTTCATCCGTCGTTTCGAGGCGGATTACGGGCCGAAGCCCACCTACCTGACCGACAACTACCGTTCCACCGGCCACATCATCGCAGCGGCCAACGCGCTGATCAACCCGGCGCGACAAAGGATGAAGACCGGACATCCCATCCGCATTGACCGGGCGCGTGCGAAGAATCCGCCCGGCGGTGACTGGGATGCGCTGGATCCGCTCACTCACGGTCGAGTCCAGATTCTGTCCACCCGGCGTGATCCGATCTCACAAACGCAGGCTGCGATGACGGAGTTGCAGCGCCTCGCCACCCTCTCGCCGGACTGGGACTGGTCCAAATGCGCAGTGATCGCACGCGAATGGAAGTATCTGGATCCGGTGCGCGCATTCTGCGAAGTCCACCGTATCCCGGTGCAGATGGGGAACGAAGAAATTCCGAGCTTCTGGCACCTGCGAGAGACCCGGGCATTTTTTGAATGGCTGCGCGGACGGGAGACTCGGATCGTGGGCAGTGCTGATCTGAGGGGCTGGCTGGATGCGCAAACGCCTGGCCCGTGGAACGACCTGCTGCGGCAAGCCCTGGACGAGTATGCACTGGAAGCCGGCGGCGCGGAAGTGCCGGTGGACCACTTCGTCGAGTGGCTGGCCGAGTGGGGGAGAGACGTACGCCGCCGCCAGCGCGGGCTCTTGCTGTTGACTGCGCACCGCGCCAAGGGATTGGAATTCGCGAGGATCCGGACGCGCCGCGCAGGCTCTACTACGTGGCCATGACGCGTGCCCGGCAGACCCTTGCGCTCGTGCGTTTTCAGGGATCGAGCCCCGCAGCAGGTACCACGCGGCCTGATTTTGTGAAGGAGCCTGAACCCCCGGCGTACCTGGGGGGCTTGCACTCGCTGCCGTATGCACTTCCGAACAACGGCTCGGTTTTGTACCGCACATCCAGCGGCTTGCAGCCGGAAACCCTGGAACTCGAACTCGCACGTCAATATCGGCGACCCAGTCTGCGTGAGGTCAATCTGGGCTTCGCGGGGCGTCGCCACGTCAATCATCCGGTGCATCGTGCGATTGCTGCCCTGTCGCCCGGCGATCAGTTAGAAACGCGGATTGCCAAAACTGGATCCTGGGAATTGCTGGACCGGTCAGGGACGGTGGTAGGGCGTCTTGCCCAGGCGTTTGAACCCCCACCGGGAACGCGATGCAGATCCGCCACGGTCTTCGCCGTCGTGGCCTGGAGCCGCGAAGCATCGGAGCCGCAGTACCGCGACCACACGAAATGCGATGCCTGGGAGGTTGTGGTGCCGGAGCTGGTGTTCGAGCCGGACCGCGAATAATCCGTCGGCGACCACTTTCGCCTCCTGCGCCTTCGGGGCGGGGGGAAGGGGCTTTTCCGCGCAGATCCCCCCAGCACCACCGCCCAAAAACGCCCAAAAGGTCCGCAGGGCAGAAGCTTCCGCTTCCACCCCAGGGGCTATTCGCGGAAAAGTAGCCCCCCTTCTTTTTCGGCCTTTTTCTTGGGCGGGCCAGCAATTTCCGGTTAGGATTTTGCTGGAGTCAAAAAGCTGTTAAAATCCTCATAAGATATTTATAAATAAAATGTTAAGCATAATAACTTGCTTCGACACGACCGATATCTACCTTGGATAACCCTGCCAAACGGCGCTCTCGGAACCCATCGCCTTCGGGATGGCGTCCAGATTGCTCGACTCGACTGCTCTTTGATCAAAAAGACTGCGCCGAAAGGCCCAAATCGTCCAAAAGGCCGTTGGAAAGGCCTCGTTTGTATCCGATTTTTCGCTCGGAATCCTTAAGCAGGATGGTATGGCAAGAAAGGCTTCTGAGTTAAATCTTTGTTTCTAATTGTCTTATTAAACGTTCCTCTAACAAGCAATTTTCTAACCGGAAACTACTGGGGCGGGCAAGAAAAAGGCCAAGAACAAAAGAACAGTTGGACCCGGGTATCTACCGAAAGGTTATTTTCCAAGTTGCTTCTCAATGCTTCTGACGCGGGTGGATGGCTCTCGCAGACCCTCGACAGGAGCCGGAAGGCGGAGAAACTGATTCGGGAACACAAGGGCCGCACCCACCCAGCCTGCCCCGCACCATTTTCCCTTGCTTAAATCGTCGAGTAAGGATATTTTTACTGCAGAAGGGGCCGCCGCAGTGCCAAGAACCGGCACGACGTGGCCTGGTGGAAGGGGCGGCCTACGAGCACTACGGTCCGCTGCAGAGCGGTCAAGGACTGCGTTATGTCGGTGACATCCTCCAGTTCGTCCATCAAGCGCTGGCCGGCGCCTGAGGCTGTCCTGGAAGCGCTTCGCGCGTGGTCCGCTGTCCAGGCTGAGAGGCACGGGGACCTGGTGGGGCCACCGGAAGGCCCGGGTTGCCCGGGGGTCTGATCCTGCGTGGATTGTTCTAAAGGAGTCCGGGTGGTGTTCCACAGAGGATGGCAGCCTTATCTGGCTGCCATCTCTTTATCGGTTGTGATAGGAGGTTGAGATGGCCACACCAGGGCAGGTGCGGATCGGTATTGTGGGGTTGGGACCGCGCGGCAGGCGGGCGTGGATGAAAAATCTGCTGCGAATCAAGACGTGCAGGGTGACGGCCCTCTGTGATAAGGTCGAGGCCCTTGTGCAGCAGGCTTATGAGGAGGCGGGAGATCCGGATATTACGTGCTATACCGATTATGAGAAGATGCTGAAGGAGGCGAAGATCGACGCGGTGGCGATTGTGGCAGCGCCGCACGATCAGCCGGATCTGATCTGCCGGGCGATGGAGACGGGCAAGCATGCGGCCTGCGAGGTGTCGCTGACGTACGATATGGACGATTTGTGGCGGGTGGTGGTTGCGGTGGAGCGGAGCGGGCTGAAGTTTCAGATGGCGGAACAGGTGATGTACCATGCGTTTGTGAATGCATGGCGGAAGATGGTTCTGGAGGGGAAACTCGGTCATATCATTTTTGCCGAGGGGCAGTATCTTCACGGGATGACGTCGGACCGCTTCTGGGTGGATTCCGAGACCGGGGAGCGGATCACTCTGGAGGAAGCTAAGGGTCATCCGAGGGCGGTAAAGAGCAGGATGTGGAACTGGTATCCACATCCGATCCTTTATATGGCCACCGATCTGGGGCCGATTTTGACGGTTCTGGAGGACCGGGTGGAGCGGGTGACATGCATGGCCACGCGTCCGGAAAGTTACTATTATGAGGGGATTCCGGCGTCCGATATCGAGGTGGCGTTGATGCACACGGAGAAGGATACGATTATCCGGATGGCAAGCGGGTTTACGTATGCGACCACCCCCCGTAACCACCACTGGTGGCACCTGGAGGGGACGAAGGGGAAGGTGGAGACCGCTCGTTCCGCGGAGATCTACGGTGGGGCTTCGGGGGTGGACACTCCGAAGATGTGGCTGGAGAGTTCCGGAAAGGAAGGCATGCAGTCGGTGGAGTGGCAGTATTCGCTCGATGAGCTTCCGGCGGCGGCGGTGGGGAGCGGGCATGGGAATATGGACTATTTTGCGCTGTCTTCTTTTTTGGATGCGATTCTGAACGATTCGGAGCCGCCGCTGGACGTGTACAAGTCTGCGGACTTGACGGCCCCGGCGATTGTGGCCGTGCAGTCGGTGGAGCAGGGGAGCGCGTGCCTGGAGGTGCCGGATTTCAGGCCTTCTGAGAAGCGGAGGGCGGGGGAGCTTCCGGAATAAAGGGCTGTTCCGACAAATGGGAGGTGACACGATGGCATCTGGATTTCTGGAACGTCTGAACGAGGGGCCGCTGCTCGGCGACGGGGGTTACTACCTGGAGCTGGAGCGGCGGTGTCTGGGGAGTTTCGACAAGGGCGTGCCCTGGGCTGTGCTGGATCATCCGGAGGGTGTGCTGGAGCTGCACAGAGAGTTCGCGCGGGCAGGCGCAGAGGTGCTGCAGGCAATGGCGTGGGGCGTGGGGAAGCTGGACCGGGACGAGGAGCTGCACCGCACGGCGGTTGAGCTTGCCCGGGAGGCGGCCGGGCCGAACCGGTTCGTGGCGGGCACCCTCAGCCCGGCGGGGATCGGGCAGTACCAAAGGCGGTCGCCCATTACCGAAAAGGAGAGGCGCGAGGCGCAGGCGTTTTTCGAGCGACGGGTGGGACAGCAGGTTGCCGCCGGGGTGGACCTGTTTATCGTGGAGACGTTTTACTCTGTAGAGGAAGCATCGCTGGGGTTGCCGTATATCAAAGATGCCGGCTTACCTGCTGTGGTGACACTGGAGTACAAGTCGGGAGAATATACGTCCGACCGGTACCTGCCGGATGAGGCTGCAAAGCGGCTGGTGGATTTTGGGGCCGATGTGGTAGGGATAAACTGCGGCCGGCCCTGGTACATGTACCGCGATATTATACACAAGATGATGGCGGCGGTGTCGGCGCCGATCTGCGCCCAGCCCTTGGCTTATGTCCTGGAGAATGGGGCGGAGTATACACGGGAAATCGCCTCAGGCTCAAGCGTGCATTTCGAACTCCGGCACCAGCCCCGGCGAGAGATGGCCGATTATGCGAGGGACGCGTGGGATATGGGGGTCAAGTTCATCGGGGCCTGCTGCGGAGCGTTGCCCTACCACATCCGGGCGATGGCCGAGGCGATCGGGAAGCCGACGGAGATCCCGGACCGGGCCGGGCCTTATCAGCTTCAGTGAAGACCCCTCCCCTAAAGGGAAGGGGGCCGGGGGGTCAGGTTCAGGAGGTGCTGTATGGGCCAAGAATGTCCCGGTGAGTTCAGGGTGGTCGGGTATGAGGTCCAGAACTTTGTCGGGGATTTTAGTGCTGCGATTACGGCGATCCGCAGGCTCCGAGAATCGCGCGGCTCAGGGAGGAGTACGGGCTTGAGGAGGTGGTGGCGGGGTGCGGGACGGAGTTTGAGGGGTTGGGACCCGAGCGGGTCGAGGCTGGCCGTGACCCTGTCACACTGTATGCCGTTTTTCGACCATTATGAGATTCGCATCGATGAGGGAGCGTGGGAACGGTGCGAGGAGAGTTTCGAGTGGCCGATGCAGGAGGGGGTGCATTCGCTGGCGTGCCGGGGAGTGAATACGATGAACCGTCCGGGTATTTCAAGCCGGATTGAGGTGGCGTACGCCCGTCCGCCGTCGGGGACCGGGTATTATTGATAAGTTAAAAGGAGGATCGAAAGATGGCGAAGGATTTGATGGAGATGCTGGGGGAGGGCATTGTGCTGGGGGACGGCGGAATGTACCTGGAGGCACTCTGGCGCGGGTACGGCGTGCCCGAGATCATCGGGTCGCACCCGGAGGCATTGCGGCAGATCCACCAGGACTTTTACAATGCCGGTTCGCAGGTGCTTCAGGCGCTGACCTGGTTTACGTCGGGTGCGCAGCTGGAGGCGAAGTACGGCTGGGGCGATCGGGTGGAAGAGATCAATCGAACGGGGATTCGGGCGGCGAAGGAGGCGTCCAACGGGGAGGCGCCGGTGGGGGGGTGTCTGGTGTCTACGAGGACGGGGTCGCGGCTGGGGGATCCGGTTTTCGATCCGGACGATCCGTCGTCGCACGCCCGGGCGCAGGCAGAGTGGGAGGATCAGATTGCGATCCTGGTGGATGCGGGCGCGGATTTTCTGATTCCCGAGACGTTTGCCCGGTTGGACGAGGTGCGGTTGTGTCTGGAGAGCTGTAAGAAGACCGACGTGCCGACGATGGTGCTGCTGGGAATGGGGAGCCGGAACGAGACTCAGGACGGAGTTAAGGCAGCGGAGTGCGCACGGATCCTGGCCGGAGACGGGGCGGATATCGTGGGCACGGTCTGCATCGGGGGTCCCGAGCAGATGCTGCCGACCGCGCTGGAGATGCGGGAGGCGGTGGATGTGCCGATCGCCTGCCAGCCGAAGGGGTTCAAGCAGAATCAGAAATACAATGTCGTTCCGCCGGAAGAGATGGGGGAGTTTGCGGTGAAGGCGAAGGCGGAAGGGATTAATTACATCGGCTGCTGCTGCGGCACGGGTCCTTTGCACATTCGGGCGATGGCGGAGGCGCTGGGGCTCAAGTAGGGACCAGCCAGGCAAAGACCTGTCTGCCTGCTTGCCTGTCTGCCTTCGGCACAGGCAGGCGCGCTGCGCGCAGGCAGGCGCACAGGCAGGCGCGGAGGATATTCGGTGGAGGAGATACGGATTGGCATCGCGGGGCTTGGTGGCCGCGCCCTGGCCTGGATCCGGCTGCTGCAAAGGATCCCTGGCTACCGCATCACGGCGATCTGCGACTGGATCGAGCCGCTGTATGAGCGGGCGCTGGCGGAGATCGACTATCGCGACGACGTGAAGGTGTTCAGGGATTACGAGGATTTCCTCGGTTACGACGGGATCGATGCAGTCGGCCTGGTGGTACGGCAGAAAGAGGTGGGGGCGATGGCGACGCAGGCCCTGGAGGCGGGAAAACACGTGAACAGCGAGGTTCCGGCGGCCTACACCCTGGAGGATTGCTGGCGGATCGTGACGGCGGTGGAACGGACAGGACTGGTGTACAGTTTGGCAGAGCAGACGCGGTACTGGGGGTTGGCGGAGGGGTGGCGGAAGCTGGTCTCAGAGGGACGACTGGGGAAGATCACCTACGCCGAGGGACAGTATATCCATTACATTGGCACTGGGCGGTGGTTTAGGGATTACAGGACGGGGAGGTTCTGTTCGATCGAGGAGCGGACAGATCACCCGGAAGCGGAGCCGGTCGAACACAGGCCGCCGATCATTGCCGCCTCCTATGACCTGAGTATCCTTTTGAAGGTCCTGGACGACCGTGTGGTGGAGGTGACTGCGATGGGTACGAAGTCACCCAGCTATGCGCATCCGGAGATAAGACGACCCGATTTTCAAGTTGCCTTGATGAAGACGGAAAAGGATACGCTGATCCGTATGCTGGACGGCCACACCCAACCGCGTCCACACGGCGATTATCACTGGTGGCAGTTGATCGGGACGAAGGGCAGCGCCGAGTGGCGGCGGTCGCTTGGAGACAAGCCGAAGGTGTGGTTTGCCGACACCCAGATGAATGACTGGGCAGAGGTGGACTGGCGGTACGAGCGCACGGATGCGCTCCCTGAGGCGCGGGGCAGCGGCCACAGCGATGCGGATTATTATGTGCACGCGAATTTTCGAGATGCGGTGCTGGCGGGTAAGCCGCTGGATTTTGACGTATACAGGGTGATGGACACGATGGCGCCGGCTGTTCTGGCGGTCGATTCGATCGAGGTGGGGAGCAGGCTGATGCGCGTGCCGGATTTTCGTCCAGGCGCAGACCGAACTGCGGGGGAGATGCCCGAGGATCTGGGAGGAATTGGGGTAAGGTAATTAGAGATCAGGAGGGTCATGAGGATGAAACCCATGGATTTGGGCGAGGCAGTCGATAGAATACACGAGAAAATCTCACCCTGGTTTGAGGGGAACGAAGCGTTAGAACGAGCCTGGAAACTCCTGGTGGCGAGTTTTCCGCGCCGCTCTGAAAGTCCTGGGAAGGGAAGAATGGAGGGGATGAGCATAGATGATCGCTGGTTGCCTCCATCGCCACACAAAGAGAAGGTGTTGAGGGTCATCCGTGAAGGACTGGGCCACATCGTGGTACGCGGGAACAATGTCTCCCCTCTGTTCGTGTCCAAATGGGGCGGGGTTATGGAACTTTCCAGCGTGCGATGGGACGGGAAAGGACTTGCAGCCTTTTGTGATTCTTCGACAGCCGGTCAGACCAGGCATCCGGACCCCTGCGCTGCGCTGGATGAGCTAAAAGGGCTTCTCAAGGATGAGCCTGAATCGGTCAAGACGGACAAAGACCGTCTAAATCAACTCATAGACGACCTGGATCTGATGTACTCCAATATGCAAAGGCGTTGCGAGGAATACGAAAGGTTTTCAGCCGACATCGTTCATCTACACCAACAGATGGAGAAAGTGAGCAGGCCCGATACAGTGCAGGCCCGTCGGAAGTTGAGCGAAATCCGTACTGCGCTGCAAGCGTCTAAACCGGAACAGGTGCACAAACTTGCTGAGGTCGTACGGCGCATAGGGGGGGATTTGGAAAGATGCCTCTCAAAGCATAAAGACCTGGCAGTTAAAGTCGGCAGATTATATGAGAATATCAAGGGTGGCAGAGAATGGAGAGAAGGGCAGGCCCTGTACCTGGACGGCTGGATGAGGTTCACGGACGGACGGTATGAAAAATCAGCGAATCCATTGAGTGTCGAGACAACCGTAAACGGGGAGGAAACGTAGGGGAATGGGGGTCTGTATGGAGGCGGAGTACAATTGCGACTACCGGCGGGAAGGGATTGAAAGGAGGACTTGAGGATGGCGAAGAATCTTCTGGAGATGCTGAAAGAGGACGTGGTTTTGAGTGACGGGGGGATGATCCTGGAGGCGAGGTGGCGCGGGTATGATACGCCCAGGGCGATTGTGGAACATCCGGACGCGATCCGGCAGATTCACAGAGATTTCTACAATGCAGGCTCTCAGGTGCTTGAGGCGGTGACGTGGTTTTGCTCCAGGTCTCAGCTGGAGCGGAATTTCGGGTGGGGAGACCGGCTGGACGAGGTGAACCGGATGGGTGTGCAATTGGCGGTGGAAGCGTCGGACGGGGAGGCGCCGGTGGGCGGGTGCCTGGTGTCGACCAGGACCGGGTCGTGGGAGGGCGATCCGATTTTCGATCCGGACGATGCGTCGTCGCACGCCCGGGCGCAGGCGGAGTGGGAGGAGCAGATTGCGATCCTGGTGGATGCGGGCGCGGATTTTCTGATTCCCGAGACCTTCAGTCGACTGGATGAGGTGCGGGTGTGTCTGGAGAGTTGCAAGAAGGCGGACATTCCGACAATGGTGTTGATGGGCCTTGGGAACAGGACGCCGGACGGCGCATCTCCGGCGGAGTGCGCTCGCATTCTGGTTGACGAGGGCGCGGATGTTGTGGGCACGGTTTGCAGCGGCCGCCCAAGCAGCATGTGGCCTGTGGTACTGGAGATGCGGGAGGCGGTGGATGTGCCGATCGGCTATCAGCCGAGCGGTTACGCCGGCCCCAACGCGATGGTTCCCGTGGAGGAGATGGCCGAGTATGCCCTGAAGGCGAAGGCGGAGGGTATCAACTTCGTCGGCGCTTGCTGCTATGCCGGTCCCAAGCACATTCGGGCCATGGCCAAGGCTCTGGGCCGCAAGGGGTGAGACTGAAGGGGGTGAGATTTGCAGGGTTTCGGATATGGAGAGATCCGGCGTCGGGCGTGAGTGGCCGATGGGTGTATCGGGTTCTGAAGCAGGGGAAATAGCTTGGTACGGTACTGAGATTGTATTAACTTAGGCCAGGTTTATCCTGAGCAGCTTGAGGAGATGGGGTTCCGACTCTTATGTGCCGTGCGCGAACCTATTCTGGTACTGGCCGGAGAGGAATAGCATAGGCAAAAGATCGAACACCTTGAGACCAAACCCGTTAAATAGGGAGAGGTGTCCAATCCCATGGCTTTGAGGCGGTGCTGGCCTCCAGGTGCCAAATCCGGAATGAGCAACGGAGCAGAATAATGGTGCACCAGAAGGCGTGACCTCGGCGCGCTTTGTCACCCTGTGTCTCGGGTCGCTGGCTCTGCTTTCCCTTGGCGGGGCCTGGCAATTGAGCTGGACCGAGTATGTGCGGCTGGCCCTGATCGGTGGGGGATTGGTCTGGATGTACCTTACCATCAGGAGGGGAGGAGCGGGCCACGCCGGTCCGGCTCCCGTCGTGGAGCGGTATTTCCCGCACATCCTGGCAGCCGTTTTCATTTTTCTTATCACCCAGTTCGACCCGGCGACAAGCCGCGTCGGTCTTACCTATCCGCGCGATCCGTTTAATTGGTATTTCTGGATCTCCAGCTTGCTGGCCGGGCTCGCTTTCGGGGCTACTGCCGTGAGCGCATTCAGAGGGCGGGCACCGGGCTGGGGGTGCCTCGACGCCGTGGACAAGCTGGTGCTAACCGTATGCGTTGGAACTGTCCTGCTGTCGGCAGCGGTCGGACTGGTCTTCGACCAGGCCGTGGAGTCGTCGGCGGTGCGGTGGGGCGGCGGCCTCAAGGTCGCCGCCTATCTCATGCTCTGGTTCGCCACGACCCGCTCCCTGCGGCCGGCCGGTGCGGACCCGCCGTCGGTCCGTTCCGCCGCACAGGTCCTGCTGGCGGTCGTGCTGCTGGTCTTTGCCGGGGTCGGAGTGGTGGGACTCTACCGCACGACGACGACCTGGTTCACCTATTCCAAGGGACAGGCGCTTTTCAAAGCGGAGGAGTACTCCGATGCCCTCTCCCATTATCAGCGAGCGCGGCGGGCCAATCGCACGCTCGACCTGGCTTGGATCCGCCGGGGATGCTGGTCGGCGTTGCTGGCTCTGTACCGCCAGCGCGGCGACCAGGGAGGTGTGGAGGAGGTGGTGGCCGAGGTCGCGACCTACTACGATAGAGGGCACGACTGCGGTTTCGTAGGAGATATGTACTACGAGGCCGGGTTGTGGGAGCAGGCGATTCCCTCCTACAAAGAGGCCCTGAGGGGGGGGTACAGCGACCAGAAAACAATCGACAAGCTGGCATTCTGTTATCTGAGGACGAATAACCGTACCGCCCTGGTGGAGCTCGTAAAAGGTTTTAAGTACATACCCGGT
This sequence comes from Candidatus Latescibacterota bacterium, assembly GCA_965222075.1. GTDB lineage: Bacteria > Latescibacterota > UBA2968 > UBA2968 > JAAXHW01. Next base: position 94,901 of record OZ244937.1, read on the forward strand.
CTTCCTGCGACCACCTATGATGAGCACATGCTGCTGGGCGAGAGCAGTTTTTCGCTTGGGGCGCTGGATCGAGCCTTCTCCCGGTTCGAGCGGGCGGCCGCCCTGTCGCCGGACCATGATCTGGCTCCTTTCAAGATGGGCCAGGTGCGATTGGCCCAGGGCGATCCGCGGGCGGCCATGGGCCATTTCCGGCGGGCGGTCCAATTGAACGCTGGTTTTGCGGAAGCCCATTACCAGTTGGGGGTCTGCTACGAACGGCTGGAACAGACCCGGCAGGCGTACCAGGCCTATAGAGCAGCCCTGGAAGTCGTCCCCGGACATCTGAAGGCCCTGCAAGCGCTGGGGGCACTAACCGCCCACCATCCCTACTCCTTCGACCACCAGCGCCTGGAGCAGTATACGCCCAGCATTCGGCTCGCCTATACCCTGGGCGGCTACGTTGAGTTGTTGGGTATCGATGTCGGCAGTCCGACCATTGCCCCGGGGCAGTCGGTGGAGATCATATTCTACTGGCGGCTGAGCCGGGATCTTCTGCTGGAAGACTCGACCGACCTGAAAAGGTTTAGCGTCAAATTCTTCGTCTACGATGGTAATTTGCGCTTCCTGGTGGCCTTCCAGAGTCCCCTTTTCAGACCGGGCCTGAAGCAGTGGCGGATGGGAGAGGTGATCAAGCAAGAGGAGTCTTTCTCTATCCCGGAGTACGCGGCTCAGGTCCGTCGCAACGGCGTTCAGTTGAATAAGGAGGAGGCGCGCCGGATACCTCTTCCCAGGGACAGGCCTTGTGAGATCAAAATCGGGCTGCGGAGAGAGTGGCGGTTGATCGATACGCGGCGCCTTCGCGGCGCCCTATACCTGGAGTAATCGTTGCTGTGACGGTGGCTATCCGAGTTCTGTTGATGGGCCTTTTCGTGTGTATCCCCCTGGTCCCCTTCCATTTCCTGAACCTGAACAAGCTCTCCGGCCCGCTCTTCCTGGGTGCCCAGGCCGTGCGCTTCGCCCCCTTTGGGGTGGGACTGATCATAGGCGTTCTGTGGGCGGCGCGCGTCCTGCGGCGGCGGGAATGGCCCGGGCCCCTGGCCGGGGTGCTGGTGGGTTTGTTCCTCGTCCAGGTGTTGTCGTCCCTGGGCAGTATCGATCCGCTGCAGAGCCTTACCAAAGCAGTTTACTACTTCACGACGGGCGAATTGCTGGGCCTGGCCGCGGCTTCCAGTTTTGGCGACCGGGCCGCTATCCGGCATTGCCTGGGGGTAGGAATAGTGGGGGCCGTACTGGTCAGTGTGTACGGGCTGGTGGACTACGGGTATCACTTGCCCTATTTGCGGGAGGACGTCTTCGCCTTAGGCAATCCCCTGATGACCCAGTTTCACCATACCGTACCCCGAGCCAGGGCCATTGCCACTATCGGCAATCCGCTGCCCCTGGGCACGTACTTGGTTCTGATCTGCCCGTTTTTTTTCCTGGCCGTCTTCCAGACACGGAGAAAATTGATCAGGACCCTTGCCGTCATCGGGATCGCTCTGGTGGTGGGCCTGCTTTTTTGCACGTTCAGCCGCGGCGCCTGGATCGGGTTCTTTGCGGGGACGGCTCTGTTTTTCTGGTTGGAGCGGTCAAAGTACCTGATAGCCGTGGCCATTTTGGGGTTGCTATTCCTGGCAGGGGCCCGCGAAGCCGAAGTCATGCAGCAGAGAAATCTTTTTGACCAGCTGGTCTTTGAACACCAAACCTATCACCGTACTCGTTCCTTCGACACGGCCACGACGATCTGGGCCGGCCAGCCTTTGTGGGGGACGGGGACGGGCACTTACCGCTATCACAGCCGGAGCACCTGTCTCGACAAAATGCCCGACAATATGTACGCGACGATCCTGGTCGAGACCGGTTTGCTGGGGCTGGCCGGTCACCTGTTTTTCTTCTGCGCCCTGCTGCATGGGCTGTGGCGCCTCAGAGGTGGGTGGAAACCGCCTCCGGCTCTGGCTCTGACCTGGGAGGACCGCGGGATGGCCCACGCCTTTCTCGCCTGCCTTGTCGGGCTGTTGGTGAATCTGGCGACCTGGGACGCGCTTTATTTTCCTCTCACCCGGAGTGTGTCCTGGATACTGGCCGGTCTGGCGCTGGCGTTCGTCCGCCTGTTCGATCAGGAGAGGGCCGAGAGATGACGATGTGCCATGCGCCGCCCCCCGATCTTTGGTCCAGCTGAAATATGAAACTCGTCCTCTTCACCCAGTATTTCCCCCCGGAAATGGGGGCCGCCTCCACCCGTCTTTCGGAATTGGCGAAGCGTCTGGCGGCCATGGGCCATACCGTACAGGTGATCACCGCCCTGCCCAACTACCCGACGGGCCGGATTTTTCCCGGCTATCGAGGAAAGATCCGGATGGTGGAGGAGATGGAAGGGATCCGGGTGATTCGGACCTGGATCTACCCATCCACATCCTCCCGGACGCTGCCCCGCCTTTTCAACTATCTATCCTTTGTGCTGACGAGTATATTGTTGGGCTGGTGGGGCCTGGGCCGCCAGGATGTGATTTTGTGCGAGAGTCCCCCACTCTTCCTGGTGCCGGCGGGCTTGGTCATCGGCCGGATCACGCGGGCGCGGATGATCATGAACGCGTCCGACATCTGGCCCGATCTCGTCGTGCGCCTGGGCTATCCGTTGGGCTGGCTGTCCCTGAAGCTCATGCACTTTCTGGAGCGCTTCGGGTACCAGTGCTCCGATGTCGTCGCGGTGACCAATCCAGGGGCCATGGAGCAGATTGAGAAGCGTTTCCCCCGGGTGGAGACGACGGTCATCAGCAATGGAGCAGATCTGGATCTGTTCCGCCCATTGCTGAGGAGCCAGGCCGTGCGGACCTCCTTGGGCGCGGGGCCGGAGACCTTCCTGGTGGGCTATTGCGGCCTGCACGGACTGGCCCAGGGACTGGAAGTGGTGGTCGAGGCGGCCGCCAGACTGCGGGACCACCCCCGGATAAGACTGGTGATGGTCGGAGATGGGCCAACCAAAGAGGGCCTGATGGCACGGACCCGGCAGCTGGAGCTGGACAATCTGCGCTTTGAGGAGTGCAAACCCAGAGCGGACATTCCGGCCATCCTGGCCTCGTGCGACGCCAGCCTGATCCCCCTGGCGGCGGAGTTGCCCGGGACCATGCCCTCCAAAGTCTACGAAGCGCTGGCCAGTGGGGTTCCAGTGGTCGTGACCCGGGGTTGTGAAGCCGAAACGCTGGTTGACCAGTTCCATGTCGGGCGCGCGTTCGCCCCGCTGGACGCGAAAGACCTGGCCGCGGTCCTGATCGACCTGGCGGACCGGCCCGAGGCGTGGGCTCGGATGCGGCGGAACGGTATAGAGCTGGCCGCCCGCTTCGACCGCAAGGTCATCGCTGCGCGGACCGAGGCGATTTTCCAGGCTGTGGCCGCCGGCCGGCCCCTGCCGAAAGTAAGCTGGTAGGCGTCCCTGAAGCCGGGGTCACGCTACAATCCAATTGAGTTGGATGAGTCACATCTGAACGGCACGACACTACATAATTTCTGCCAGCAGGCAGCTTCTACGGCTATACGTACAGCGCATGAGGTGATCCTTGCGCAGCGAGTTCTTGCCCTTCCAGGTCCCCCTCATTGGGGACGACGATATCGCCGAAGTGGTGGACACCCTGCGATCGAATTGGCTCACCACCGGGACGAAGGTGCGGCGGTTCGAGGAGCAGTTCATGGCCGCCGTCGACGCCCCGGCGGCACTGGCTCTCAGTTCCTGCACGGCGGCCCTCCACCTGGCACTCAAGGTCCTGGGTATTGGGCCCGGCGATGCCGTAATCACGACCCCTTTGACATTCTGTTCCGGGGTCAACGTCATCGAACACGTCGGCGCCCTGCCCATCCTCGTCGATGTGCGACCCGACACGCTGAACATCGACCCCGAGCGTATCCGGGAAGTACTGGAAACATGGGACAAGAAGGGGTCGGGAACCCGGGTCAAAGCAGTGATACCCGTCCACCTTTACGGTCACCCTTGTGACCTGGACCCAATAGTCGAGATTTCTCTGAAACACAACCTGGCAATTATCGATGATGCGGCGCATGCCCTGCCTGCCAGGTATAAAGGCCGTCCCATCGGATCCATGGCCGCTTCGTGCCCGGTTCCCATCCTGACCTGCTTCTCGTTTTACGCCATCAAGAATATGACTACCGCCGAGGGGGGCATGTTGGTGGGGGATCCCGACCTGATCGAGGAGGCGAGATTGTGGAGCCTGCACGGGATGAGCCGGGCGGCCTTCACCCGGTACAAGGCGAGGGGGTGGTATTACGAAGTGGTCCATCCCGGGTTCAAGTACAATATGACGGACGTGCAGGCCGCCCTGGGCCTCCACCAGTTGGCTCAATTGCCGGCTTTCCACGCCCGGCGGGGCGAAATCACACGGCGCTATATGCAGGCGTTCTCCCGGATAGAGGCTCTGGAGGTCCCCGCGCAGGCGGCCCACGTAGGCCACGCCTGGCACCTTTATGTCATACGGCTGCAACTGGACCTGCTTGATATGGACCGGGCCGGCTTTGTCGAAGCGCTGAGTAAACGCAATATCGGTACGAGCGTGCATTTCATCCCTATTCACCTGCACGCGTATTACCGCAAGCAATACGGATATCGGCCTGAGGATTTTCCGGTTTCATACCAGGAGTACCAGCGCATCGTCTCATTGCCGCTTTACCCCAAAATGAGCGACCAGGATGTGGAAGATGTGATTGTAGCGGTCGGCGACATCGCGGCGCGGTACGGCCAGTGAAGACCTGGGAAAGGAGGCGGACCCTATGCGGTTGGGCTGGATAGGCTGTCATCGAGAAGGTATCGCCGCACTCCGGGGCCTGCTGGAGCGGGGGGTCGGCCTGGCGGGTATCGTAACCCTGGATGCTGAGCAGGCCCGCAAGAGGAGTGGGAGTGGGAGGGACGCCTACCGGGCGGTGTCCCGAGAATTTGGAGTGCCTCTGTACGAAGTGGCCAGTATCAACAGCCGGACAGGTGTCGCCATGATGGAAAAGCTGGGACTCGATCTGGTTTTTGTGATCGGCTGGAGCCAAATCCTGCGCCCCCGCGTACTGCAGACCCTCGCAGTGGGCGCCATCGGGGCGCATGCCTCGCTCCTGCCCTGCAACCGCGGCCGGGCACCCATCAACTGGGCCCTCATCAAAGGCGACCGCCAGACCGGCAATACCTTGATGTGGCTGGCCGATGAGGTGGATACAGGTGACATCATCGACCAGAGGGTCATTCCCATTTCTCCTTACGATACCTGCGAATCGCTCTATGAACGGGTGGCCGAATCGAACCGGGAGATGATCCTGGCCGCCTTGCCCGGCCTGTTGCGCGGCCAGCGGCCGGGCCGTCCTCAGCCGGCCGGGGAAGGGAACCTGCTGCCGGGCCGCCGGCCCGAAGACGGTCTGCTGGATTGGGGACAAGAGAGCGAGTCCATCTACAATTTCGTCCGCGCCCTCACCCGACCCTATCCGGGGGCCTTCGCCTACTTGGCGGGCCAGCGCTGGTTCATCTGGCGCTGTGCCTTGCTGCCGGGGAACTTGACGGAAGACCACGGGCCGGGACAGATCATCGGCCCGGTGTTCAGCCCCGACCCGGCGGCCTGCGGCCAACAGGTCGCCTGCGGTCGAGGGAGCGTCGTGCTGCTGGAAGCCGAGCGGGCAGGCGGCCCCCTCCTGCAGGGATACACGTTGAGCCAGCAGCCGTGGGAAGGAGAGCAGTGGACTCGTGAGCCCTAAGAAGATCCTGGTCATCGCCGCCCATCCCGACGACGAAATTCTAGGATGCGGCGGCACCCTGGCCCTGCACGCCCGCAAGGGCGATCAGGTAGCGGGGGTCATCGTCTGCGAAGGGGAGTCGTTGCGCTACGGGACCGAGGGGGTCGGCCAGGATCGCCACATCCAGGCCGCTGCCGAGAAGGTAGGTATTGGACGTGTAGAGCACCTGGGTTTTCCCGACCAACGGCTGGATACGCTGTCTCTGGTGGAGATCATCACTCCTCTGGAGAAGATCGTGCGCAGCTTCGAGCCCCATATTGTGTATTGCCAGCACGGCGGAGACATCAACCGCGATCACCATCTGCTGTTCGAGGCTTTGCTGGTGGCCGTCCGGCCGACGGAACCCTGCATCGAGGCCATCCTTGCCTTCGATACGGCCAGCAGCACGGAGTGGGCGTATCCGCGGACCTTTGTCCCCGATACCTGGGTCGATATCTCCACTACGCTTGAGACCAAGTTGCAGGCCATGGCCTGCTACCCCAGCGAAGTGCGGGAGTACCCCCACCCCCGGTCGTTGAAGGCCCTGGCCCACAGAGCCCGGACCTGGGGCAACCAGTGCTGTCTGGATGCGGCCGAAGTCTTCATGACGGTGCGGAGGATCTGTCGGAATGGCCATACGCCTGTTTGACGTCATGCTCGCTCTGGTCCTTCTCGTGCTCTTGTGTCCGCTGCTGCTGGCTGCGGCTTTGGGCATTGCCTTGGCCAGTCCCGGCCCCATTCTCTATCGGGCGCGGCGAGTGGGGCTGGACGGACAGGTGTTCACGATGTTCAAATTCCGCACCATGCACGTGGCTCAGGCGGAAAACGCCGGCGTCATTACCGCTAAGAATGACGCCCGGGTTTTTCCTCTGGGGCGCTGGCTGAGGCGTTTCAAGATCGATGAATTGCCGCAGTTGTACCATGTGCTGAGAGGGGATATGGCCCTGGTCGGCCCCAGGCCGGAAGACCCCGAGATCGTGGACCGGTACTATACGCCCCTCCACCGGGAGACGCTCCGGGTGTTGCCCGGTCTGGCCAGCCCGGGCAGTATTTACAACTATACCCACGGCGAGGACCTGCTCCAGGCGGACGAGGTGGAGAAGGCGTATCTGACGCGCCTTCTGCCGGTCAAACTGGCCCTGGATATCGTCTATGTCCGGGAAGCCTCCCTGGGATACAATCTGCGCATCATCGGGCGCACGATCGGAGCCATTTCGAGCAAAAGACGGCGGGCGCCCAAGCCGCCCGAACTGGAAAGAGGCCGGGCCTTGATCCAGCCAGTCGACACGACCTTCTTGAGGGAGAACAGTTCAAAAGAACATGTTTGAGGAATTTCACAGGGAGCGCGCAACGACCGCCGGACCTGAGCCCTGGTCTGGAGAGGACATACAGGGATGAGCGAACTCAGTTCACTTGGAGAACGCATCCGCAATCGGTCGGCTTCACTCCCACTGCAGGCCGTCGTGGCCCAAACTTTCCTTGCCCTATTTCTGCTGTTGTTCCTCACCGAACTCGACCGGGAACTGGTTCGGCGCGATTGGCTGCCGGTGCCGGGTGGGGGGATCGTGGTTTACTGTGGAGGCATGGTAGGGGTCGTAATCTGTCTGGCGGTCGCCGCCGGTCGTGCGAGAGCCGATCTCCTGGGCCAAGTCGTTGCCATTCTGCGGCACCATTGGCTCTTCGCGCTGGTCTTCCTGGCTCTCCTCCTCCTCAGCCTTGGGTATTGGTTTCGCCAACCGGCGGCAAAATTGCGAGACGCTCTGCTCATCGTAAGTCCGTCAATCGTCTGCATCGGTGCCGCCTTGTTGCCGCTGATCTCCCGTGTGCGGCGCGGTTGGCGAGCCTACCTGGGGCTCGCCTTTGTGGTCTACTGTCTGAGCATCTGGATGGATGTCTGGCAGCCCGGTACGTTTTCGACAATTGAGGGACGGGCGGCTGGCTTGGCCGTGGATACCAACACGGGCGCCTACATGGTTGCGCTGTTGGCCGTTCCACTGCTTCACTACCGGCAGTTCAGTCTCGTCAGCCTGATCGTGTTGTACCTCGCGGGCCTGACGATCTTCTTGACCCTGTCCAGGGGGGGCGCGCTGTCCTGCCTGTTGGTGGCGGGTTGTTATCTCAGCCTCATCTTCGCCAAGTCCCCCAGTCGGCGCGTGTTCGTCTCCCTCGCCTTCGGAGCGATGGCGGTCCTCCTGGTTTTTTTCGCGTGGTTATCTGTGCGATCCTTCGACCATTTCTCGGCCCCTGAAACCCAAACAAGGCTTAGACTCTTCCTCGGGAAAGCGAACTGGTTTCAGACCCGCTTGAAGGCCAGCAACAAGGCCGTAATCGTCCCTATCCTCGAACGGTATAACAACCGATTTGGACGGGTAGTCCCAAAGGAAGGGCAGAATAACACCTCCGATCGAACCTACTTCCGCACCGACGGCGAATATGTGTACGTCGAGACGGCGAGGATGACCCGCCTGAAGAACGCCTTTGAAGCGATTGCGGCCTCCCCGATTGTAGGACACGGTACCGGGTTCAATTCACATGGCGCCATATCCGCTCACAATATGTACCTGGCGCTGTGGATCGATTTCGGTCTCCTCGGCTTTCTCCTGTACATCGCCTTTTTGACCGCCGGATTCTCGGGTTTTTACAGGTTGAAATATTGGCCAGGGATGTTCCTGATCGGGTTTGTGGCCTGCTGGAGTATGTTCAGTCACACCGTCTTTGCTTCCCGCCCCCTCTTCGTGGTGTTGGGGCTACTACTATCCCTGCCGCTGATGACAAGCCGCCACAGAGACGCTGCGTAGTAACATTCAACCCTGTCCGCTCCATGAGACCGACCACCTCGGGTGCGTAAAAGTGTCTTCAAACAAGCTCCACATCGGCTTCGTGTTATCCTCCCTGGGGGGAGGAGGGGCAGAGCGGGTTACCCTTACCTTGGCCAACGCGCTCATACGGCGGGGCCATCGAATCGACCTGTTGTTGCTGCGCCCTTCAGGACAATATCGCGCCAGTATACCAAACAAGATGCGGCTGTACTATCTGAAGGGGAGGCGTCCTGACCGAGATCTCTTTCAGGCCTGTCGAGAGCGCAATACTACGGTCACACCGTTATGGGTCAACCCATTGTCCATACTACGCGCGTGGCCTGCGCTCAGGCGGAAGTATCCACAGGTGCGTGTTGGGTTAGGTAACGCCCGAGATGCCCTTGGCGTTGCCCAGTACGTTCGTGAAGCGCGTCCCATGATGCTGTTTTCGGCACTGCCACGAGCCAACACCGCTGTTGTCATCGGAACGGAACTGGCCTCACCAGTTGTTCCCACCGTGGTGTCGGTGCACACTGTCGTCAGCATCGGTTACAGTGAAAAACAGTTGTCCAGAGCCAGAATTTTGCACCCTCGGTCAAACGCCGTTGTCGCGGTTTCGCAAGGTGTCCGCGAGGAAGTAATAAGGACATTGGGGATAAATGGCGAGAGCGTTTATTGTATCGACAACGGTATATCTCCTTCAGAGATACGACGGCTGAGCCAGGAGGAGGTGAACCACCCGTGGTTTTGCGACGATCCGGTGCCTGTGATATTGACCGTAGGGCGACCATCGCGCGAGAAGGATCATCTCACGCTGGTTGAGGCGTTTGGCCGTGTCCGTCGTCAACTGCGTGTTCGACTTGTCATTATGGGCAACCGTTTGGAGTCATACCAGACACGGCTGAGGTCTATGGCGGGGAGTTTGGGAGTGGAGCAGGACTTCGGCTTTCTCGATTTTGACGAAAACCCATTCCGGTACATGCGCAGGGCAAGATTGGTTGTGCTTTCGTCCCGGTCGGAGGCGTTCCCGACCGTGCTTATGGAAGCCATGGCTTGCGGCACTTCAGTAATCAGTACCAATGCTCCGCATGGACCGGCTGAGATACTTGGGGGTGGCAGGTGGGGTAAATTGGTCCCGGTCGGAGATCCGCCCGCTCTCGCGCAGGCTATCTTGGACGTTCTTGGTGGTGACGCGATTGCAGAGACAGAGTTAAGGCTACGTGCCGACGATTTTGCCGACCACCACGCAGCTAGGGCGTATGAGGATCTGTTTGAGAAGGTAGTAAACTCTGTCTCGATCGTGCGGTCTGATCCATGAGTGCATCTCATTTGAAACCGGCGACTGCACATATCCCACCTGTCCCGAATACGACCGGCGGACAGGAAGTATCTATTGTCTTTGCGTCACGGACCGGGTTGCAAGTATTCGGCCTCCTGAGTCAAAGTCTGCTCGCCTACACGCTCCTTCCCGAAGGCCGAGGCGCCTATGCGATTTGCGTCATGTTCACAGTCTTGCTGGGTATGCTCTTTACGCTGAGTGCCGACAGGGGTGCGCAGTATTTTATCATGGCGAAACAGATGAGCGTGTCGCAGGGCGTATCCCTTGCCCTGACCACTGGTCTCGCGGCAAGCTTGTTGGCCACTGTATTGGCGATTCCGTTAATCCACAGCGACCTCGCCTTTTTTCAGCAGGCAGACACCCGTTCCTTTTACCTGGCGCTCGTATTGATCCCACTGACGTCCATGGCGACGGCAACCGACCTCCTGCTTGCCGGGCTTAGGCGCTTTGGGCGGCTCGCGTTCTTTCTATTGCTTCAGTCCCTCGTCAGTGTGCTTGCCGTGGCAACGCTCGTTTGGGGACTGAGCCTTGGAGTGGACGGCGCCATCATATCATTGATCGTCGGAAATTCTGTGATGGTCGCGGCTTGCCTGTGGGACCTCCGCCGGCATTGTGGCTTGGTCTGGGAGATGCCGTCTCGTTCCGGGTTACGATGTGTTCTCGGGTATGGCTTGAAATACCATATTGCGCGGATGGGAAGCCAAGCCGATACGCGCGTTGGCGTTCTCATCCTCGGTATCCTCGCGAGCCGTGGCGAAATCGGCCTGTTTGCGGCTGCCAGTGCGCTTGTGTTTCGTTTCATGATTATATCCAACGCGGTCGGAACCGTGCTGTATCCCCGAGTCGCCGGCGATGTGGGAAGTCGCCCCGAACTGTGCGCGCTCTGTCTGCGTCTCGTTTGCGGGGCTACGGCAAGCGCCCTCGTGGCATTGCTCGCAATTAGCACGCCATTGGTCAGGATTCTGCTTTCGGAGGCCTTTCTGCCAGCAGTCTTGCTTATCTGGATCATGGCTCCCGGAATCTTTGTCTACGCCGGTGGTGGTATGTTCACGACGTATTTCCTCGGCATAAATCGCCCGGAACTCAGTTCATGGGCCGTTTCGATTGGATTGTGCGTGAATGTCGTCTCGTTCTTTGTACTCTACCCCCCACTCGGTGTACAAGGCGCCGCCTGGGCCATGACCCTCGGCATGTTTTGTCGCATGGCTTACCTGGCAATCGCCTTCCACCGGGCGACGCACATGACCCTGACCTCGACCTGGCTGCCACAGCGCGGTGACATGGTTTACCTGTGGGCTTCGAGTCGGTCCATGATCAACCGCACCATCGGGAGGAAATCTGCATGAAGAAAAGCAGCTTTGAAACCGAAATTTCCAAGGGACAGCGGTTCGAGTTTGGCAAGAATCGGCAAAGTTTGATTGACAGCCTTGGGTTATTCTGGTGGCAATTGAGCTATGCTTTCAGAGTTCATCATGAGCAGGTTTAGGAGAACCCTATCCGGTCTGGCGTCCTATGTACCCGGCAACCGCAGACTTGACCATCAGCGGTGCCCTGTGAATGGCACCCGGGTCACACTGGTCATCGACCAACTGAATTCGGGAGGCGCGCAGCGCCAGCTCTGCATGCTGGCCGTGCATCTCAAACGCCGGGGCTACCATGTCGAGGTGCTGGTCTATTGGCGGGCGAACTTCTTTACTGGTCTGCTGAGGGAGGCCGGCATTCCCATCGTCTACGTGCCCTCCCGCAACAGGCTGTACCTTATCTACGCCATGCGTCGGGCTGTGCGGCGGAGCAGGCCCGATGTGGTCATCTCGTTCCTGTCGGGGTCCAACATGCTGGCGGAATTGGCAGCGTTGCCCCACCGGGACTTCGCGGTCATCACATCGGAGCGCAACCTGGACACGAGCGGAAGGAGCCTGCGGCGGGATTTGCGTTATACCTTGCATTGTTTTGCGGACGCCGTGGTGAGCAATTCCCACTCCCAGCGGGATCGCATCAACCAGATTGCGCCCTACCTCGAAGAGCGCACTCACGTTGTCGTGAATGGTGTGGATCTCGACTACTTCAGACCGGCCGACCCGCCTGGGCACAGCCAGTCCAACGAGATGCGCATGGTTGTGCTGGCCCGATACGCGCCACAAAAGAATCCTTTCGGTCTGCTGGCGGCGGTGGAGATCATCCGACGCGAACATCCCGCGCTTAACCTTGTGGTTGACTGGTATGGAGCCCCCATCGCAGTGGACAGCCGACGCCATTCGAAGTGGGGGTATGGTTCCCGCCAGAAACTGGCGAATTACTACCGCAAGTTGGAGGAAGCCATTGGGAAGCAGTGCCTTTGGGATCGGTTCCGCTTGCACCGGACTCGGCAGAACGTGGTCCCCCTCTACCACGCGGCGGAGGTGGTCTGCCTGCCTTCGCTCTACGAAGGCACATCCAACGTCATTTGCGAAGCCATGGCCTGTGGAATCCCTGTACTAGCCAGTCGCGTTAGCGACAATCCTCGTCTGGTGGAGGAGGGGCGGAACGGTCTGCTGTTCGACCCCCTATCGCCTTGGGACATGGCAGACGCTATTGTGCGCTTTGCCGCCGAGCCTTTAGAGGTTCGGCGGCGTATGGGTCTGGAGGGACGCAAGATGGCCGAGGCCATGCTGTCGCCGGATGTGTACGCCGATCGCTTCGTTGAACTGATTAACCAGGTCATCCTCCACAGAGACAAGGGCGGGTGTACGTGAGCTTGTGGTCCCGGGTCAAGGCTTCTTCCTTCGCATTTGATTGCAAAAAGCACATCGCCGAACTGCGTAACGGCAAAGTTAGGAAATTGGATCTGATTGCAGTCAATGGCGTAGAGTCGGCGACTGGCAAACGACCCGGCATGGAACGGAAGAAGCCGGTTCGCCGGGAAAGGCTTGAAACATGAGCGAGAGAGTTCCAGGGGGGACAAAGGTCCTGATCATCGGACCGCTGCCGAGCACTTCAGCCTCCGTCACCGAGGTCACCGGGGGCGCCAAAGTATTGTTTGAGGAAACCGTGCGCCAACTGCGCATGCGGGACTTTGAGCTGGACATCCTCAGCTCGTCGAGGCCGCGGCAAAATCTCTCCTTCTGGAAGGTTCAGGTCTACAACCTGCTGGCGTTCGCACGGGTTGTCTTGGATATTCTGAAGAAGATTCGGTACTCCCAGCTGGTTTTCCTCAATCTGGTTCCCTATGCGGCATGGATCGTGGCTTCCTCTGTTTGGGTGATCTGCAAAGTCTCCCGCCGTCCCATGGCATTGCGGTTCTTCGCGGGCAACTTGAGCCTGATCTATCAGGAGTACAGTTCCATGACCCGCTGGTTGGCCGACAGAACCTATATGCGGTGCCCGCTCGTGTTCGTAGAAACGCAGCAGTTGTGCCAGGACTTCCGCACCTGGGGCAATTTCCGCTGGCTGCCCAATACGAGGGACATCAAGACCCCTACCGCGACCAGGCGGGATAAGATCCGCAGGCTGATCTTCGTTGCTCCGTTGCGATTGGAAAAAGGATTGGCCGAGGTCCTCGAGGCCTGCCGCTCGTTGCCCGAGGGCTGCCATCTTGGGGTATTCGGGCCCCGAATGCTCAACACCGACTTCTCCTTGTTCGAGGGTCATCCCCGGGCGACATATAGGGGAGTTCTGGAGCCGGCGGAAGTACCTCGGGTCCTGGCTGAACACGATCTGCTGTTGCTTCCCAGCTACCACAGAAGCGAAGGCTATCCAGGCGTTATCCTCGAAGCCTTCCAGTGTGGGGTGCCGGTCATCGCCACCCGGTGGCAAGCCATTCCCGAGGTCGTCCAACACGAAGAGAACGGGTTGCTCGTAGAACCCCGCTCGGCCACGGCCCTGCAGGCCGCGATAGAGCGGCTGCTGGAAGATCCCGATCTGTACCGACGGCTGTGCAGGGGAGCCGAGCGTCGAGGTGCGTTCTTCCGCAGCGCGGTCTGGTACGACCAGGTCGCCGTAGACTTGCGCGGTTTGGTCAGCTGGTAGAGGCCATGTTTAGCAAAATACTTCGTCGGTGGTATAGAGGGATCCGTTCTCCCAGGATTCGGGACGCGGTAAGTCGGATGCGTAACTGGGGGCAAGATATACAGCTGTCCCCTGCAGCGAGAGTGGAGCGTTCCTGCGATCGCAGTGGTCAGTTGCCTCCCGACCCTGGAATAGACGCCATCGTCGATTCCTGCGTTGACTGGTTGCGCCATGCCCAAGACAACTCGGCATCCCAGGACGGGGGAGTGGCGGCGCATTACAGCCTAATCACTGGATGGTCCGCATCCTATCCGGAAACTACGGGCTACATCGTTCCCACCATGTTGGATTACGCCCGTCGGCGGGAAGACGGCGACGCTCAAGACAGAGCACGAAGGATGCTCGACTGGCTGGTTTCAATACAGTTCCGGGAAGGCGGATTTCAGGGCGGACATATCGATGACAGCCCGCGAGTTCCGGTGACCTTCAATACCGGCCAGGTCTTGCTCGGCCTGGTGGCCGGGCACCGCGAGTTCGGAACACTCCGGGAGCCTCTCAAGCGCGCGGCGGATTGGCTTGTGACGACCCAGGACCTCGACGGGTGTTGGCGTCGGCATTCGTCTCCATTCACCGCCTCCACCGAGAAGGCTTACGATACCCATGTGGCCTGGAGTCTTCTGGAGGCGGACTCCATCGAAACAGGCGGTTCGTACGCGGTCGCGGCGATGGCTAACATTCGCTGGGCGTTGACCCATCAACGCGAAGACGGTTTTTATGAGAATTGCTGTCTCAATGGCGCCACGTGGCCCCTCACCCACACTCTTGGGTACGCCCTGCGTGGCATTATAGAAGCCTATCGAGCGAGCAAGAACGAAGCGCTCTTGACCGCCTCGCGGCTGACTGCAAACGGGTTGCTACAGTGTCTTGGTGGAGACGGTTTTCTACCAGGCCGTATCATGCCGGGCTGGCGCCCGGCGGTGGATTGGGCTTGCCTCACCGGGACGGCACAGATCGCATATTGCTGGCTCACGCTGTACGGATTCACGGGAGAGGGCCGATATCTGGATGCCGGCCGGCTTGCCAATTCCTTTGTACGACGCACCATTCGAGTCGCCGGACCACCGGAGCTCCGAGGCGGTGTCAAGGGCTCTTACCCCATAGACGGTGATTATAAACGGTATCTCTATCCCAGCTGGGCGGTCAAATTCAGCATTGATTCAAATCTGCTCGAAGCCACTTTTTGTTGTTGACGGCAGTTGGACCACCAGAGCCCGCTTTCTTCCATTGGGCGCGACTTTGATAGTCGTCTCGTATTCCCGCTCCCTGTTGTACGGCTTTATATCCGCAGGAGCTGTCCGTCATGGTAAGCGTCCGGATGAACCGGCTTTCCGCAAGTATATCCCCTCTCCCATCCGCTCCGATGAGATCTCGATGATTGCCCGGCATTCAAGCGATGAAGCGTCCAACACCTTCAACGACTCTTCAGAAAGGCGCGGTTTCTCTCCATCCTGAGACAGTGGAACGAAGAACACCTTGTTGACCAGTTCGTTTTCTTTGATTCTCTGCAGTAGACGCCTGAAGCCAAGCTTGCGCAGTGCGATACCACATGACCACCCAAACGCCGAGAGCCAGATGAATCTCGGACTGACCGATTCGTTCACTGCTCCTTGCGGAACGGAATTGAACTTCGAAGCCTGACAGAGAGAAGCCAGGACCTCCAGCACAGCGGCCGTATCCTTGGTAAGTGCGGAAAAGTAGACGGTTAGAATGTCGACATCGATTCGGTAAATATCTAAAAGTACCTTCGGGACCAGCCTGTCACGTACCGTAACCTCCTCCGAGTGCCTGTCGCCAAAGAGAGCTGAGGGCTCTCCTCGGCTCTTCCTAAACCGCATCATTGAAATGGCCCGGTCCCGATGGTTTCTGACAAGCACCATCAGCAATATCCTGAAGCCTTCTCTCCTTAGTGTCTCAACCGCCTCGGATAGCCCAGGATCATTGTAGGCATCGGGGGCGATGTCACTTAGCAGTTTTCCTTGTTGGCCATGCACCTGTTTCCACGCTCGTTTAAACGCCCTTGGAGACCGGTAATAGAACCGATCTTTGATTTCAGGCAAGGCGAAGTCGGGATGGTCTTTTAAGATGCGGTACAGAAAATCGCTTCCGGACCGCCCAGGTCCAACTACTAGCAGATAATCGTACACGTTTGACCTGCCTTCTCAGTTGTAGTGCCAGCGCGTGGCCTGTCTGCGCTTCGTTGAGCGACGTGAGCGACCGAAGTCGCGTGGTGCGCCACTGACCAA
This sequence comes from Candidatus Latescibacterota bacterium, assembly GCA_965222075.1. Classification (GTDB taxonomy): domain Bacteria; phylum Latescibacterota; class UBA2968; order UBA2968; genus JAAXHW01. The sequence continues at coordinate 111,097 of OZ244937.1, forward strand.
GAACGTAGCGGAATTGTCCTTGACATGGCTGGCCACTGTAGCTACATTCGAGCCATATCAGGAGGGCATTCAGGATGAGTACCGATACCGTACCAAAAATGTACCGAAATAGAGCAGATGCTGTCAAGCGTACGGATTCACGGTCGACAATGGGTGAGATGGTATCGCTCTGAAGGCTTCGCCGAGGTTCTCAACCATCGCGGCTTGGCATACGATTCGTGCGGGTCCAGCGCACCGAGCAATCGGCACGCCCTGACTCTCGATCACAGCCGAATTGTGGACCGAGGGCCGGTCCTTGCCGGAGGTCCTCTGGTAGGCTGTATCACAAACCTGGGAAAGCCTACTTTGCACAAGGCAAACCTGTACGTCGGCATCAGTCCGGAAAGCGAGAGCGAAGATTTGCGCGGTGCCTGCTTGTATCATAGGCTTCAAGTCTTCGGTTCGGAGAGTTGAGTGATGACTATGCCTTTTTCATTTCGGCTGCGCCTGAACTGGGGCACGGCCGCCCGGGTTGCGGCGGATGTCCTGCTGATCAATCTGGCCTTCGCGGTTGCCTTGAGCATTCGTTTTGCCCTGATCGTCTGGAGCATTACAGGCAGCCGCCCCGGCGAATACGGATCTATTTTCCAGCGTTTTATCGAGGTTTACACATCGACCAGCTGGATCATCACCGGGATCTGTCTCATCGTCTTCGCGCTGAGCGGCTTCTACACCTACGGCCGAAATTACAAGGGCCGCTACAAAACCCTGGTCATTTTCCAGGCCGTGAGTCTGGGCTACCTCATATCCGGGATCGTCCTGTACATGCTGATGGACGCGGAGGTCCGGGAGATCCTGGGCATCACGGATCGGCCGGTGCCCAGGGCGGCCTTTTTCATCTCCTGGTTGAACACCTTCCTGCTGGTGGCGGGTGCGCGGTTCTGGTCGGCGATATGGCGGAAGATCCTCCACCGGGAGTCGCAACAGCCGGCTTCTTCCAGCAGACAAAAGCCGGAGCATATCCTGGTGATTGGCGGGGCGGGCTACATCGGGTCGGCTTTGCTGCGCCGCCTGCTTGAGCGGAACTATACCGTGCGGCTGATGGATCTCCTGTTGTACGGAGAAGAACCGATCGCGGACTTGGTGGGCCATCCCAGGCTGGAACTGATCCGGGCGGATTTCCGCCAGATCGACCGGGTCGTGCAGGCTATGCAGGGTATGGATGCCGTGGTCCATCTGGGGGCCATTGTGGGCGATCCGGCCGGCGCCCTGGACGAAAAGCTGACCATTGACATCAACATGATCGCCACGCGCATGATCGCGGAGATCGCGCGCAGCAACGATATCGAGCGGTTTGTTTTCGCCTCGACCTGTTCGGTGTACGGCGCTGGCGAGCAGGTCCTGGACGAGCACTCCGTGCTCACGCCCGTCTCCCTGTACGCGCGCACCAAGCTGGCGGCCGAGCAGATGCTTTTGGGCATGACCTCCACCTCCCCTGGTTTCGCGCCCGTCATTCTGCGTTTCGGGACCCTGTACGGCTTTTCGGGGCGGGCGCGGTTCGATCTGGTGGTGAACCTGCTGACGGCCAAAGCGCTGCACGAGGGCCAAATCCCGGTGTTCGGCGGGGAGCAGTGGCGCCCATTCATCCATGTGGAGGACGCGGCCCACGCGGTCCTGCGGGTCGTAGAGTCCCCGTCCTCGGTGGTGAGTGGGGAGGTATTTAACGTTGGCTCCAACGAACAGAACTACCAGATAAGGACCATTGGAGAAATCATCCAGCGAAGGGTCCCTGCCGCCCAGGTGATCGACCAGGGAGACGAGGCGGATCCGCGCGACTACCGCGTCAATTTCGACAAGGTCGGCCATTTGCTCGGATTCGCCCCCGAATGGACGGTGGAAGAAGGCATCCAGCAGGTCATCGAGGCCTTTGAGCAAGGCCGGATACACGACTACCAGGACAAGCTCTACAGCAATGTCCGGTTTCTGACGGACGAAGGCGCCTCCCGACTCCTGGGGCACGCCGAGGACTGGATGAGCGAGTACCTGCAGGGGTCCTCAAAAGAAAACCACGGTTGATCTTCCGGGCGGCTCGATTGGCGTCCTTAGCGTTGGGTGGATTGTAATCGACGCGTGATTACAACGCAGCGGATCAAGCAAATGGCGGATGAAAAGGGGGGGTTAATGAATCAGTTCATCACCTATGGGATCGGGGGCTTCAGGCCATGAAATTCATCGTGACGGGGAGCAACGGCTTTATTGGCTATCACACTTGCCGGCGCCTGATGGACCTCGGGGAGGTTATCGGTGTTGATGACCTGTCCACCGGCTCAGCGGACAACGAGGTGGATGGCGTTCAATACCACACCCACAGCATTACCGATGCCGATTGGCTGGTGCATCTGCTTCGGGACACAAACCCGGAGGTGGTTATCCATTTGGCGGCGATGTCGCGGGTTGCCTTCTCGGTGCAGTACCCGCTGCGCAGTGCGGCGGCGAACGTGATGGGGACCATCTCCGTGCTCAACGCGATTCTCAAGGCGGAACGGGTGGGGGGAACCAGGCTCGTGTTCGCCAGCAGTAGCTCGGTCTATGGCGGCGCCAAGCGCCTGCCCACGCCAGAAATGCACCCCTGTGATCCGCAATCACCGTACGCCCTGGCGAAGTTGCACGGCGAGCAGTGGTGTGACATGTTCCATCGCCTGTACGGGCTCGATGTGGTGAGCCTGCGGTATTTCAATGTGTTTGGGCCGGGCGCGCGCTTCGGCGGCGCCTACTCTACCGTATTACCCGCGTGGATGTATCACATGTTTGTCGATCGGTCATATCAGCCCTATCTGGAGGGTGACGGCACCCAGTCAAAGGACTTCTGCTTTATTGACAATGTCGTACAGGCGAACATCGCCGCGGCGACGCGGGCGCGCGGCTTCGCGGCAGACGTGCTGAATATCGGGCAGGGGCACGCCCACTCTCTCCTTGAGATCAAGGATATCATCGAGCAGATTGCCGGCAGGAAGCTCCCGCTCGAACGCCGCCCGCCGCGCGTCGGTGATGTCAAGCATACCCTGGCCGACATCTCGCGGGCCCGGGCGGAGCTGGGGTTCGAGCCCACGACGGACTTTCACGCGCAGCTTGCCCTCACGGCAGCCTGGAACCGCGAATGCTATGGCCAGCCGTCTTGCAGGCAGGACTGAAACTTTTGATCAAGGACCAATATTGCGTCTCACATCCCGATGCCTGATAGATCTCTGAAACGGTGTGAGGGCCACTGCAGATTATCACGCCCCATACACCTGTCTGCCATCTGCACAGGCAGGTAGGCACAAAATAGCTTGTTAGTCCTTTATCATTTTCATATATCTCCGCCACTCGAGGACGATCAACAGCTGGCGATGAACCTCGCTCACCCGCTCGACAACGGCCGCACCCAGCCCACTCCGCACCATTTTCCCTTGCTTAAATCATGGATTAAGGATATTTTTAACCTGGCGGTTTGAGGCGCATCCAGGTTAGATCTGAATTATGGACGGAGAGACGTGATGGCGCAGCGATGGAAGGACTGGCTCACCCAGGCGAAGCACGATCTGGAGCAGGCCGCCTCCTCGCGGAGGGAAGGCCGTCATGATTGGGCCTGCTTCGCGGCGCAGCAGGCTGCTGAGAAGGCGGTCAAAGCGCTCCATCTCGCCCGGGGTCAGGAGGCGTGGGGCCACGTCGTCGCCCGCCTCTTGTCGGAGCTCCCGGACGCCCCGCCTGAGCATCTCGTCGAACAAGGGCGGGCGCTCGACAACTTCTACGTACCAACACGCTACCCGAACGGGCATCCGGAAGGGGCGGCCTACGAGCACTACGGTCCGCTGCAGAGCGATCAAGGACTGCGTTATGCCGGTGACATCCTCCAGTTCGTCCATCAAGCGCTGGCCGGCGCCTGAGGCTGTCCTGGAAGCGCTTCGCGCGTGGTCCGCTGCCCAGGCTGAGAGGCGGGGGGACCTGGTGGCGCTGGGCTTTTTCGGCTCCTACGCCCGTGGGGACGCCGGGTTCGGCAGCGATCTCGACCTCGTCGCAGTGGTTGAGAACAGTTCCGCCTCCTTTATCGAGCGGGCTCGTGGGTGGCCGACCCACGCCTTGCTCGTGCCCGCCGATCTGCTTGTCTACACCGTTGATGAATGGCAGACGCTGCGGGAGGACGGAGGCCGTTTCGCCGAGGTCCTCTCAGAGGAAACGGTCTGGCTGGTGGGCCCACCGGAAGACCCGGGTTGACTGGGGGTCTGATCCTGCGTGGATTGTTCTAAAGGAGTCCGGGTGGTGTTCCACAGAAATGGCAGCCTTATTTGGCTGCCATCTCTTTATCGATTGTGATAGGAGGTTGAGATGGCCACACCAGGGCAGGTGCGGACCGGTATTGTGGGGTTGGGACCGCGCGGCAGGCGGGCATGCCCTGCCGGACCGCGGTGGTGTACGCCCGCCATCGGGGATCGGTTGTTGTTGATGAGGCGAAAGATCACGGAGCATCCCGTGGGGGTGCCTTCTGTGGAGGGTTGCGATGATCTCAATTGCCGCTGATTTCGAGTGCGGAAACGCGAAGAATGTCCAGCAGATCGCGATCGATCGGTTTCGGCTCGAGGTTGTAGGCGACAAGGCGTCTTACAGTTACTACTTTTGCTTTGACGTCCGGAATGATGGGCCCCGCACGGATGTGACTGTCGAAGTGTGGGCCGATCCCGATTTCGGTCCGACGGGTTTTGTCGTCTGTTTGCCCACGACCATCTGGATCAGGTCCGGAGGCCGGGACCGTTTCAAGCCGCTTGATCGCTCCAGCGTCGAAAATTTCGGGGAACCCCTGCTGATCCGCCTGAATCTGGAGGAGAACGAATCCGTTCGGGTGGCCAATGCCTGGCCGGCGCCCTATGGCGATACCTGCGAATTCCTCCGGAAACTGGCCGATGAACGTGGGGACCGCTGTGAGCTGTTCACCCTGGGCAAGTCGGTCCAGGGCCGGGACATCCCCGGCATCCGCGCCGGCGCGTCCGGCAAGCCGAAACTCCTCTGCGGGGCCGGTCAACACGCGGTCGAATTTACCGGCACGTGGGGTATGCGGGGTATTGCCGACTTCATCACCTCCCTCCTGCCCGATGCCACTGCCCTGCGAGAGCAGATACAGGTTGAGGTCATACCGGTGGTCAATCCGGATGGAAATGTGATGGCCCGAAACGCCTTCAACGCGGAAGGGTTCGACATGTACCAGGCTTTTGGGGACGATCCGGATTCGGAGCATCCCGAAGCCCACGAGAGCCGGCTGCTTTGGCGTAAATTTATTGAAGAACAACCCGCCCTCTGGATGAATATCCACGCTTTTGCGGGCTGGCGAAATAACAGCGAATACCCCTATGACGGCTGGTATGAGGTGGTCGATCCGGTCTTCCGGAACTCCGACCGGGCGCGGCTTTACCAGGCTCTGTGCGATACCATGCGCCTGGAGACCGATGGGCTTTCCACGCACGGCAAAGCGAACGTCCATCGCGAGCATACGATGTGTTATCAGATGGCCAGAAGGTTTGGCATTCCCAGCGTCTTCTATGAGATCAATGTAGCCACTGCAGGCCCGCACGGGTCCGCCAAACGCGCGATCCATGTCTTCAAGCGGGCGGTTCATACCCTGCTCAACAGCCGCTGAGGTGGAGGGTTGACAGAACAGAATGTACACAGGGAGAGGAGCCCAGGATGAACGAGAGCAGGCGGGATCTTTTGGAGAGGTTTCTGGCCAGAGATTGGTATTCGGAAAAGGCGAGACAGGTCAAGATGGAGCGGTACCTGGTATGGATGGCGGCGCAGGAGAGGCCACCCCTTAAGGTAACCGGCCCTGATAAGGGCGCCGAGGTTTTAAACGTGGGGGTGGTTGGACTGGGACGCGGCAGGTATATGGCGAAATTCTGCGACCTCCTGGACCAGAGCCGAACGGTGGCGGTGTGCGATGAGGTGGAGGACCTGGCAGCGTTTGTGGCGGAAGAGCAGAAGATCCCGAAGTCGTACCGGGACTACGGGGAGATGCTCAAGGACGAGGAGGTCCGGGTGATTGTCGTGGAGACGGGCACGGACCGGCACGGGGAGCATACGATCCAGGCGCTGCAGGCGGGGAAGCACGTTTTTGTAGAGATGCCGGCTGCGGTTACGCTGGAGGAATGCCGGGCGATTGTGGATTTGAGCGAGGAGACCGGTCTGAAGGTGCAGATGGGCAACCAGTTGAGGTGGTACAACCGGTACGAGGCGCTCAAGAAGCTTTGCATGGAGGAGGAGTTCGGGAAGATCCAGTATATGGAGGCGGAGTACAATTGCGACTACCGGTGGCGGAAGCGGTTCTGGGGGGATCGGGAGCGGGAGGTGGGCATGCCGGCGGACCGGGGGTGCGAAGGGGGGATCGAGCCCCCGCTGAACGCAGCGGTGCATACCACGTTTGACACGTCGCGCTGGCTGCTGGGGGACGAGCAGATCGTGGAGGTGGAGGCGTTCGGGATGCGGGGCACGAGTTTTGTGAAGGGCAGGCCGGAGGAGGGCTTTGGCGCGAAAACCGGCGACGGCTGCGACAGCGTGGTGGCGCTGATGAAGAGCGAGAGCGGTGTGGTCATCAAGGCGTTGCAGTGTTACGGGTTCCGGCGCCCCCACCTGAACTATCTCGCCCTGTACGGGACGATTGGGTGTTACGAAGGGGAGCGGCGCAACGAAGTGGGGTCTGGATATGTACACCTGCCCCACAAGTTTCTGAATACGGTGGAATCGGGAGATGGATGGATGGATCTGCCCCTTGTGGTGGGTACGGGGCCGGGTCACCAGGGGGCGGAGTTTGATATGATGCTGGATTTTTTCGACGCCATTATCCGGGACCGGCGCCCGCTGATCGATGCGGTCCAGGCCGCTCGTTCGTGCGCGCCGGCGATCTGCGGGGAGCTTGCAGCGGTGCGTGGGGAGCGGATGTCGGTTCCCCAATTTCCATGAGAATCGCCGTTCTTGACATAAACGGGAGATAAAATATGGCATCAGGATTTCTCGAACGTCTAAATGAGGGTGCGCTGCCGTATCACGTACGGGCGATGGCCGAAGCCATCGGCAAGCCGACCGAGCTACCGGACCGGCCCGGTCCTTACCAGATGATATGAACATGTTGCGTATGAATTCTCTCTACCCCACCGGGTTGAGCGTATGCCTGCTTGGGGCATGCGTGAGCGGGACGCTCCACGCAGGTCCTCCACGCTTCGTGGACGTAACCGCCTCCTCAGGCATTGGCTTTCGACACATCCATGGCGGGACCGGCAAGAAGTATTTTGTGGAGACGATGGGTTCGGGGGGTGCGTTTTTTGACTATAACAACGACGGCTGGCTGGACATCTTTGCCGTCAACGGAGGGGTGTTGCCGGGTTATATCGGAGCGCGTCCGCTCAACCGGCTGTACCGGAACGACGGCAACGGCGCCTTCTCGGATGTGACCCGGTCCGCGGGTATCGGGGTTACGGCCTACGGGATGGGCAGCTGCGTGGGGGACTTCGACAACGATGGATACGACGACCTCTATGTGAGTTGCTACGGACCCAACAGCCTGTTTCACAACAATGGAGACGGGACGTTTACGGAGGTGGCCCGTACGGCCGGTGTATCCGGGGATTCGGTCTGGAGCGTGGGTTGCGCCTTCCTGGATTACGACGCGGATGGGTATCTGGACCTCTATGTGGCCAACTACGTGGCTTTCTCGCTCTCCTCGGTCTCCGCCGGCCTGAGACCTTACGCATCCCGTGTCGCCGCCGATCTTTCCGAAGACGCCCGGTTTTATCCCCATCCCGACAATTTCAAAGGTGTCGCCGACCGGCTCTATCACAACAACGGAGACGGAACGTTTACGGATGTGACGGATCGGGCCGGCATTCTCAACCCTTCCGGAAAGGGGATGGGGATGGTGTGCGGCGATGCCGACGGAGACGGGGACGTTGATATCTTTGTGGCCAACGACATGACGCCCAACTTCCTCTACCGAAATCGTGGGGATGGGACCTTTGTGGAGAAGGGGCTGCTGGCGGGGGTAGCCTACAGTGGCGCGGGCGACCTGCAGTCCAGCATGGGGGCCGATTGGGGGGATTTTGACCGGGACGGCCGCATGGACCTGGTGGTGACGAATTTCGGGATGGAGGGCGCTGGACTCTACCGCAACGAGGGCAGCGGGCTCTTTACGGATATCTCATCCAGATCCGGGACCCGGAAGGCCACCTTTCGTTATGTTGGCTGGGGTGCCGGCTTTCTGGACTATGACAACGACGGGTGGTCCGACCTGCTGATGGTGCACGGCCATGTGCTGGACAACGCGGATCGGGTCGGCAGCGTTTATCCCCAACCCGCAGTCCTGTTCCGCAACAGCGGGAGCGGACGGTTCGTGGACGTGACGCGGGAGGTGGAGGACGATCTGTCCGCGCCTTTTGCGAGCCGGGGAGCTGCGTTTGGGGACTACGACAACGACGGAGATGTGGACGTGTTCGTTCTAACGGTGAACGGCCCGGCGAGGCTTCTCAGAAACGAGGCCGGAAATCGGAACCACTGGCTGAGAGTGAAGCTGGTGGGAGGCGCAGGGCAAGAGGTGGAGCGCCCGGGACGCACGACGCTTTTATCGAACCGCAACGGCATTGGCGCACGGGTGACGGTGTGGGCCGGGGGGCGGCAGCAGGTCGGGGAGGTAAAGAGCGGGTCGAGTTACCTGTCCCAGAACGACTTTCGCCTGCATTTCGGGCTTGGCTCGGCCGTGGAGGCCGACTCGGTCGTGATTCGCTGGCCGGGTGGGATCGTGGACCGGCTGGAGACCCTGGCGGCGGATGGGGAAGTCGTTGTACAGGAAGGGGAGACGCGTCCATGAAGGGATGGAGAATGGACACGTGGACCGCGGTCCTGTGCGGAATGCTCGCCCTGACGCCTTTCGGCAGGTTTGCACGGGCGGAGCGGCCCAGGGAGATCCGCTACATTGGACCGGCGCTGAGCACGCTGAACAGCTACCTGTACACAGGGGGGATGTATGCGCAGATCACGCTGGGGACAAAAGAGGGACTGGTTCAACTGGATCCCGAGGGGGGGCTGATTCCGGCGCAAGCCGAGCGGTGGGAGGTCTCCGAGGACAGGTTGACCTACACCTTCATCCTGCGCCGGGACAATCGCTGGTACGACGGGACTCCGGTGACCGCGTGGGACTACAAGGCCGCCTTCATCTATCAGATGGAGCCGGGGCGGGAGAGCAAGTGGATCTGGGACACGCCTTTGCAGTATGTGGAGAAGGCGATGGACTTCAGGAACGGCGCGGCCCGTGTCGAGGAGGTAGGGGTGGATGTGGTGGATGACTATACGCTGCGGTTTCGGCTGGCCAAGCCCTACCCTGCGTTTATGAACGCAATGGTCACCGGGAGCATGTTCCCGATCCACCGGGGGGCGCTGGAAAACTACGGAGAAGACTGGCACAAGCTGGAGCACTATCAGGGGAACGGACCGTACCGGATTGTGGAGTGGGAGCTCAACTCCCATGTGATCTTAGAGCCGAATCCCGGATACAACCTGACCCGGGGCAATCTGGAGCGGATCTACAGCCGGTTTGCAGGCAGGCCCCTGGAGGGCTATCAGAGCGGTGAGATCGATTTTGCGATCCTGAGTTCGATCGCGGATATCTACTATGCCAAACACCATCCGGCACTCAGCCGGGAACTGGTCTGGACGCCGACCAGTGGGCTTTCTTATGTCAAATTTCTGTTTTCGAAAAATCCGATCTACTGGGACGCCAGGGTGCGGCGGGCGATCGCTCTGGGGTTCGACAAGCGCCGGGTCGTGGAGACGATCTTCCTGGGGCGGGAGACGCCGATGGATATGCTTTCCACGCCGGCCATGCCCGATTGGGATGCGGAGTTCGGGATGAGATTCGACCCGGAGGAGGCGCGACGGCTGCTGTCCGAGGCGGGGTATTCGGGTGGAAAGGGAATTCCCGAGTCGGTTATCCTGATCCCTTCCTACCTGGCGCCGGAGATGGTTTCGCAGTTCGTGGTTATCGCCGCCATGCTGGAAGAGAATCTGGGCATCCGGTTCAAGATCGACAATCAGGAACTGGGCGTGTATGCAGATAAGCGGGTTTCTTTGAACCCGCCTGAGTATGTGGGGATGTGCTTTGCGGCATCCGGGGCGCCCTGGCCCAACCCGATCTACGGCACGCAGTGGATTGAGAATGTCCACTGGACGGACAGCCCGGAAGTTTACGGCGTCTGGTGGGAGGGACAGCGGCGGATTCTGCAGATCCGGTCGGGTATGGTTCAGCTTGAGGGCGGAAAAGCTCTCGCCGACTTCAAACGGGTGCACCGGGAGATCGGGGCGTATAAAGACTCGGTTATGGCGCTCCACACAGATGGAAAACACGGTCCGCACCTGCGGCGGGAGGCGGAAGAGGCGATGAGCGGTTGGCAGGAAGCGGGAGACGAGATCCTGCGGGCGGCGCGGCAACCGGATGCGGATCTGAAGTGGGGGTGGAAGGCGTTGAATGTGACGCTCCTGCAGGTGAAGCAGTACTATTTTCAGTGGTCGCATGCCAGCGACTTGCGCTGGCGGCTTGAGGAGATGCGTCAGGAAGCGCACCAGGCGCGCGATCGGGTCAGGCAGGCAGAGATCAACCGGGAGATACACCGTCTGGTGCAGGCTTATAGCTGGGACTTCCCGCTCCACGTTGCCAATGCCACGGCTCTGGTCAAACCCTACGTAAAGGGGGCGAAATTCTGCGCTTACTGGTGGGCCAATCCTATGTATCTGAAATGGATCAGCATCCAGGACGGCAACGGGGCGGAGACAGCGCAGAGGTCCGAAGTCGACTGAGTGCATTTCCAGTTCGTAAACGAGCGCAATCTCGAGCCGGAGAATCGTTATGGTCATGTTTGTTATTCGCCGCATCGGTCAAATCGCGGTGAGTCTGGTGGTGATCCTCGTTATTACGTTTTACCTGATGCACGCGGCGCCCGGCGACTTTTTCAATATCGAACGGCTGATGAACCAGCAGGTAACCGGCAGTCGGCTGAGCCAGTTTGAGGAGAAGAGCCAGACGCTGATGCTGTGGGAGGAACGCTACGGGGAGAATACCCCTGTCTGGAAACAGATCCTGATCTACCTCCGGCACGCGGCGGTGCTGGACTTCGGGCCGTCGTTCCGGTACCCGGATACCACGATCCAGGAGATGATGACCCGGGCTTTCCCCCGGACGTTCGTTCTGGCTTTCTCGCCGATGCTCCTGGCCCTGCTGATCGGCATTCCCATGGGCATTGGGGCGGCGCTCTACCGGAATACCTGGGCCGACCGGGCGACGATGTTTATTTCCATGCTGGGCATTTGCATTCCTTCCTACGTCATCGCCCTGCTGGTCATTGTCTTTTTCGCGGTGATGCTTCAGATGTTTCCGACGTCGGGATGGGGGACGTGGAAGTCCGCCGTGCTCCCGGTGATGGCGATGGTCTTTCAGCCTGTTGCAGGCATCGCCCGGTACGTACGGGTGAGTTTGATCAAGGAGCTGGGTGAAGACTACGTGCGAACCGTGTTCTCCAAAGGGGGGGACCGGAACAAGGCGGTGTTTCGCCATGCGCTGCGGAATTCGCTGATTCCACTGCTGACCATTACCGGACCGCAGTTCGCCAACCTGATGGTGAGCACCGCTTTTATCGAGGAGATTTTCAACATTCCCGGCCTGGGCAAGCTGTTCGTGGCCGCCGCGGGGACGCGGGATTACCCGATGATCATTACGTCTACCCTCTTTTTCGGGTTCCTGATTATGCTGATGAACCTGCTGGTGGACATCGGCTACGCGCTGATTGACCCGCGCATCCGGGCGGGCTACCAGCGGAAAGGGCGATGAAGTCACAGAGAGGAGAAGCCGTTTGGCCCCTTTAAACCGGGTACCATACGGAGCAGCAGAGAAGGCGATTGAACCCCGGCGGGTCTCCTACTGGGGCAACGTCTGGCAACGCTTTGCGGTGAACCGCTTGGCCGTCCTGAGCCTGGGGTTTGTCATTCTGATGATTTTGGCGGGGGCCTTGGCGCGCTTTGTTGCACCTTATGGGTACAACGAGATCGACCTGGACAACGCATACCAGCCTCCGTCGTGGCAGCATATTGCCGGAACGGACGAGGTCGGGCGAGACATTTTCAGCCGCCTCATTTTCAGCCTTCAGACGGCCCTGGCCGTCGCATTCGGGGCCACGGTGATCTCCGTGGTGATCGGCGGAGTGATCGGGGCCGTGTCGGGCTATTCGGGGGGCGTTATAGACAATATATTGATGCGGATTACAGATGTGATGTACGCATTTCCGGGGTTTCTGTTCAGCATCATCCTGGTGTCGGTGCTGGGGCGGGGGATGGTTACGATTTTCATCGCTATCGCGGCCACAAGCTGGGTGGGATTCGCCCGGCTGATGCGGGCGCAGGTGCTGTCGATCAAGAACCTGGAGTACGTGGAGTCGGCCCGGGCGCTGGGGGCGCCCCACCGGTATATTATCCGGCGGTATATTCTGCCGAATTCCTTCGGCCCGCTGATTGTTGCCATCGCCTTTATGGTTCCCGGGTTGATGATGACGGAATCGGCGTTGAGCCTGCTGGGGCTGGGGGTGATGCCGCCCAGGCCAAGCTGGGGAGTGCTGATTCAGGTGGGGAGCGTGAATTTCAGGGCGTTTCCCTATCAGCTTACCTGGCCCGCGGCTACGTTTGCGCTGGCCCTGCTGTCGTTTACCTATCTGGGGGACGGGCTGAACGATGCGTTCAATCCGAAAGATTGAGCCTGTGCGCCTGTGAACGAGGAGACCCTGTGTCCGTTTTGCTGGATATCCGGGATCTGAAGACGTATTTCTACCGCCGCGATGGCGTGGTACGGGCGGTGGACGGGATCTCTTACGCCGTATACGGGGGAGAGAGCGTGGGAATTGTGGGGGAGAGCGGCAGCGGTAAGAGTGTGAGCATGCTGTCGATTGTGAAATTGATCGGGGGACGGGGAAAGATCGAAGCCGGGGAGGTGTTCTTTGAGGGGCGGAACCTGCTGGCGCTGGACGAAAAGGCGCTTCAGGATGTGCGGGGCAACGAGATCGGGTTTGTTTTCCAGAACCCGCAGACGTCTCTCAACCCGACGATGCGCAGCGGACCCCAGATTGAGGAACCGATCCTGTGGCACGGGCGGGCGGACCGGAAGCAGGCGTTCGACCGGGCGGTCTCGCTGCTGGAAGAAGTGGGTATTCCGGCCCCGTCGTCGCGCTATCGGAACTACCCGTTCGAGCTGTCGGGGGGGATGAAGCAGCGGGTGATGATTGCGATGGCGTTAAGCTGCGAGCCGAAGCTGATGATCGCCGACGAACCGACGACGGCGCTGGATGTGACGACGCAGGCGCAGATCGTGGATCTGATGAACCGGATGAAGGCGTCCTACGGGATGTCGACGGTGCTGATTACGCACGATTTCGGTCTGGCCGTGGAGTTCAGCGACCGGATTGTTGTGATGTACGCAGGCAGGGTGGCTGAAATTGCGCCCACACCGGCGTTCCTGAACACCCCGCGCCACCCTTACTCGATCGGCCTGCTGGAGAACGCGAAGATGGTCCGGGGGCGGTTGAATACCATTCCCGGGCTGCCGCCCGATATGACCCGCCCACCGTCGGGATGCCGGTTTCACCCCCGCTGCCCCCGGGCGACGGACCTGTGCAGGGAGAAGGTCCCCGAGATGACGCGGGTGTCGGAGGATCACACCGTCTTTTGCTGGCACATAGAGGACTGAGCGGTATGGCTATGCTGAAAAAACAGGTTTTGGAGTAATGGGCATGTCAGAACCGTTGTTGCAGGTTGTGGACCTGAAGAAGCATTTTTATCAAGGCAGAGATGTGGTGAAGGCCGTGGACGGGGTGACGTTCCGGATTGACCGGGACCAGACGTTCGGCCTGGTGGGAGAGAGCGGCAGCGGCAAGTCGACCCTGGCCCGGGCCGTTCTCCGGCTGCACGAGCCTACCGCCGGAAGGGTGGTCTTTGAGGGACGGGACGTGCTGGCCCTTTCGGGCCGGGAGATGCGGGCGCTGCGGCGGGAGATGCAGATTGTGTTTCAGGATCCTCTCTCGTCGCTCAATCCGATGATGAGCGTGGGGGCGATTGTGGGGGACGCGCTCAAGATCCACGGGGTGGGGACAAAGCGGGAGCGAGAGGAGGAGGTGGGGCGGCTGCTGGATCTGGTGGGCGTGGGGCGGCAGTTCGCCGATGCGTTTCCCCACGAGTTCTCCGGCGGGCAGCAGCAGCGCGTGGCGATCGCCCGCGCCCTGGCGTTGAAGCCCGGGTTTATGGTTTGTGACGAGCCGGTGTCGTCGCTGGATCTTTCCATTCAGGCGCAGATCCTGAACCTTCTGGAAGCGTTACAGGACCGGTTCGGTCTGGCCTATCTGTTTATCTCCCACGATCTGAAGGTGGTGGAGCACCTGTCGGATGTGGTGGGGGTGATGTACCTGGGCAGGCTGGTGGAGGTGGGGGATACGGAGACCATTTACAGGCGGCCCCTGCATCCGTACACGCAGATTCTGCTGGCGTCGGCCCCGCAGTTCGATCCGCAGGCGCGGTCGGAGCGGATTATTCTGGAGGGGGAGGTGCCCAGTCCCATCGATCCTCCGCCGGGCTGCGCTTTTCATCCACGGTGCCCCCATCGGATGGCGCGGTGCAGCGAGGAGTCGCCAGCGCTGAAAGAGATCGAGCCGGGGCACCAGGCGGCGTGTTTTCTGACGGATGGGGCCTGAGGGATAGGCACGGCCCGCCTGCCATGGAACTGTTGAGAAAGGAAGGGGAGCACGATGCGCATCGCGATTCTGTCCGGTTCGTCGCCCGATCTGTCGGCTTATGTGGCTGAGATATTGAAGACCTGGGGCCTTGTTCTGTTCGAGGCCGTGGAACCGGCGGTTATTGCCAGGCTGGATCCTTCGGATGTGCCGGTGGTGGTCTATCCCGTGTCGGAGGGGGTGGGCGAAGACGCGCTGATTGGGTACGCGCGCCGGGGGGGAACGGTGGTGTGCTTCCTGCCCGGGGGGGGGCTTGCGCGCGCTGCGGGGCTTGCGCGCGAGGGCGAAAAAGAGGCGCGGCTGCGGCTGCGGGTGACGGAAGCGCCGGCCGCGGGACTGGCGGGCGAGCTGCTTCCGATCGTGGGCCGCACAGGGGTGTACCGGCCCGGGACCGATGTCCGGGTTCTGGCCTATCTCTGCCATCCAGGGCGTTATGAAGGAGAGGATGTGGGCATTACGGTGGCGCCTGTGGGCAGGGGGAGGATCGTGGCGTTTGCGTTCGATCTGGCGCTGTGCGTACTCCTCCTGCGGCAGGGCGATCCGGGCCGCGCGGAGGTTATTCCGCCCGGGGATGGGTGCGCCCGGGCCTCCCACATGGCCGCGGACATCGGTCCGGGGGATTGTGGATGGGCGCCCTTTGCGGATCTGCTGTCCCGGCTGTTCGTGGATGTGCTGCGGAAGCGCCTGCCCGGGCCGGCTCCGCTGATTTCTCATCTTCCCGGAACAGCGCCGGGGATGCTGCTGTACTCGGGGGATGAGGATTACGCCGATGTGGCTTCGACCGATGACGAGCTGGATTATGTGAGGGCCGCGGGAGGACGTATGAGCCTCTACATTATCCCGAACCACACCCGCTCGACCCGGGCCGACGTGCAGCGCTACACCGCCCACCACGATGTGGGACCGCATCCCAATTTGCGGCCTTTGGACGGGCGCCCCGTGGCCGAGCGCCTGTTAGCGTTTGAGCGCCAGGTGCGGATGTTTGAGGAGATGTTCGGGACGCCGGCACGGTCCGTGCGCAATCACTGCCTGGCGTGGGCGGGCTATATGGATCTGGCTGAAGTCCAGGAGCGGCTGGGGGTGCGGATGGATGCCAATTATTGCTGTTCCGCTTATATGCGCAACCGGGATTTTGCGCCTTACACGTCGTTCGGCGCGGCGATGCCGATGCGCTTCTGCCGGCCCGACGGCCGCCCGATCGAGGTGTTCCAGCAGCATACGCACCTTTCGGATGATGGCTGGTTCGGTCCTGAGGAATACTCCTACAAGATTTCGGCGCAGCAGTTCGAGGTGATCCTGAGCCGCATCTTTGCGGATATTCAGACGCGCTTCCACACGCCCTACGGCGTTATTATCCACCCGGGGAACTGGGCGAAGTTCTCCCGGGGCCAGGGGGAGGCGCTGCTGCGGCAGGCAGCGGAGCGGGACATGCCGGTGTGGTCTTATGATCGGTGGTCGGCGTTCTGGGAGGCGCGGGATACGTGGCGTTTCCACGGGGTGCGCTGGGACGGGCGTGAGTTGCGGTTTGCCGCAGAAGGGGAGAGGTCGTGCGAGGGCCTCTGTTTTGCGCTTCCGGAGACGTATGCGGGCGCTTCTCTTGCGGATGTACGGCTGGACGGAGAGGGACAGGGCTGGCAGCGGGTGGTCCGCTACGGTGAAACGCTCGGGCTGGTGTCCGTTTCTGCGGGAAGATCTGTTGAAGTCAGCGCAAGCTACGCGTGATAGGAGGGGATATGAAGCTGCTGGATATTAACGTGATGCTGGGACCGACGCAGGACGACGCCGAACCGAGTTTTCAGACTACGGATGCGCTGTTGGAGGAAATGGACCGGCTGGACATTGCCGAGGCGCTGGTTTACTCCAGCCACGCCCGGTACGGACATCCCCGGGAGGGGAACTGGCGGCTGTTTGAACAGCTTGAGGGACACCGCGACCGGCTGCACCCCTGCTGGTTGCTGCTGCCGCCGGGCACTGCGGAGCTGCCCGCTCCCGCCGAGGTGGTGCGCCAGATGCAGGAGAACGGGGTCCGAGCAGCCCGGCTCCTGCCCGGCCAGCACCTGTTCCCGGTGAGCCGCCGCATCCTGGGATGCCTGCTGGAGGCGCTGGAGGAAGAGGCGATCCCCCTGATTCTGGATCTGGAACGGCACCACTGGTCCGACATGTCTCCCTGGGACGCTATTTTCGATCTGTGCGAGGCGTACCCGCGCCTGCCGGTGATCCTGCTGCGGGAGGGGGGGGATGCGCCCCGGGTGATGTACCATTTGTGGGATGAATTTCCGAATCTCTACCTGGAAACTTCGTATATTCAGAGCGCAAACTGCCTCGAGGAGGTCTGCGAGCGCTTCGGGAGCGGGCGGGTGCTGTTTGGAGGCGGCATGCCGATGTACGATGCGGGCGGCGCGATTGCCACGGTCAGGGGCAGCAGGCTGACCGGCCAGCAGCGGGCCGAGATCGCAGGGAACAACGCCCGCAGGCTGCTGGGCCTGGAGGCCGGCCCGGAGACGATGGACCGCGACTGGCCGGTTGCGGCAGGCGGCATGCGGGTGTGGGACATCCACGGCCATCTGGGGCCGTGGTACAAGGTCCCTTACCCTGTTTACGATGCGGCGGACACGGTCCGGCGTATGGATGAGGTGGGTGTGGAACGCTTTGTGATCAGCGATATTCGGGCGATTGAAAACGACCCGGATTCGGGGAACGCCAGGGCGATTGCGGCCGCTGCGGAATTTCCCGGCCGCCTCTACGTCTACGCCGGGTATTCGCCCAGCAAGTATGCGAAAAACATCGGGGCGTTCGAGCGGTTTCTGGACCAGCCAGGGGTTGTGGGCATCAAGTTCCACTGCCAGCTGCACAATACGCCGCCCGAGTCGCCGAAATACCGGCCTGCTTTCGAGGCGGCCAACGAGCGGCGCCTGCCGATTCTGACCCACGGCGTGCTGTCCCTGGACCTGCTTCGCTCCCTGCTGGCGGAGATGCCCAATCTGATTTATATTGCGGCCCATTTTGCCGCGAGTCCACCCGAGGCGCACGAACCCTATCTGGCGATTGCCCGCGAGTTTTCCAATTTCTACTACGATACCACCGGCTCGACCGTGCTGCGGGGGGGCTTTGCCCGGCTGGTGGAACAGATGCCTGCCGAGCAGATTTTATACGGATCGGATTTTCCCATTATGGATTTTCCCTACCAGCTCGGGCGCGTGCTGTATGCAGATATCAGCGATGAGCTCAAGCGCAAGATTCTCTGGGAGAACCCGGCGCGGATATACCACAAGGCCGGGGGTGCGGAGAAAGGAGGAAGTGTATGAAGCCGGAACGGGTTGAGGTGACGTACGGACCGCCTGCAAAGGCGCGTTTTGAGGTGGAGATGATTACGGATACGGCGGGCTACCAACAGACCGGGGGCAGCGGGGCGAGTTGCTGGGGGTATAACCAGTCCAATATTGTTCGTCAGGGGGAGGAGGTCTACGCTCTGAGCTGGCGGGACGATCTGACGCTGGTGGTGTTCCGGCGCACGGGCGCCGGGCAGTGGGAGGCCAGCGATCCCCTGCCGCCGGTGCCGCAGAACGGCAACCTGCTGGTGGACAGCTCGGGCCGGTTGCGCGTGATTGGGGGAAAGCATGGCAGTTACCATGTCATCTTCGATCCGCCGGGACAGGTGGAGAGGTTCACCATTCAGGAGTATGCCACGGCCGAAAGCCGTTTTGGCGCGTCGATCAACGCGAAGGACCAGATTTTTGTGGCCGGCGGGCTGGCGACGATGGGCTGGTACGTGCTGGATCCGGAGAACGACTACCGCCCCATGGCCTGGGGGAGCGTGCAGCACGAGCAGGCCCGGGGATACAACTTCGTGGTGTTCAACGGGTCTGAGGTACAGGCGATTTCCAGCGACGATTATTTCGTGCAGGGAGAGCAGTACCCCAACCAGACGGTGACTCACCGGGACGCGGAGACGGGCGAGATGAAGACGGTTGAGACGCCCCGGGGCATTTACCCGGTCCTGAGAGCCTACTATTATTATTGTCCGGATGTGTTTCAATCTCCTGAAGACTGGCGGATGACGGTGATCAGCGATGTGTCCGACACATTCGACGGCACCGCGCGGGGCACGACCGATCACCAGGATCTCATGCTGGATATGGAGGGGCGGGTACACCTGACGTATTATGAGAACCGGCAGCCTGTGACGACGGTTTGGGCCGGGATGGGCCAGGATTCGGGGAATAGCCTGCTTTATCACGCGGTGGGCGACCCGGACGGGCCGTTCACACACTTTTGTGTGGGCAATTTCAACAGCGGTCGGCTCTACCAGGGGCCGGACGGCCGGGTTCACTATTTTCTTACGCGAGGGAAGCGAGGCAACGCGGAGGGGGTCTGGTACGCGGTGGGCGAGGCCGACCGATGGGACCGGGTGAGCGAACCCGTGCGGCTGGAGATGCCGTCGCGGCTGTGGCACTTTTTCACCAATACCACCCGCGCGGGCGGCACCCGGGCGCCGTTCGTGGATTGTTACTGGACGGGGGCGTCTCAGCAGAACAGCAATGAGGTGTTTTACGGGCGATTGACGCCGGAGCCGTAGGGCGTTGAACGCTAATTTTTGAGGCGCGAGAGGTCCGCGCGCGCTTTTGCATCCGCCGGATCAAGTTCCAGAATGCGCTCCAGCGCTTGCAGGGCCGAGTCGATTCGCCCTGCGCGTTCGTAGAGCGCGGCCAGCGAGCGATGGGCGACCACGCTGCCGGGGTCCCGGCGGACGGCCTGCTCGAATGCGGCGATGGCCGCCTGCCACCGCCGTTGGCGCTCATGGACCGCGCCAAGGGCCAGGCTGGGTGCTGGGGACGGGGAGAGCCGCACGGCCCGTTTCAACGCCCGTTCGGCAGTTGCCAGATCCCCGATTTCCGCGGCCGCCATGCCCAGCCCCTCGTATGCGTCAGCGAAGAGGGTGTCCCGCTCGACGGCCCGGACAAAGGAGGCTGCGGCTTCCCGGGCGCGCCCCTGCGTGGCGTAGGCCCGGCCGAGGCGATAGTGAAGCTCCGGGTTCTCGGGGTGGCGCAACGCCGCCCGCTCCAGGATATCCAGCTTGTGGCCCTCTTTCGAGAGTCGCTCGAATATTTCCATCTCCCTTTGCCCCTCTTCCTGCCTCCCCTGCAGCAGGCAGGTCCGGCCCAGGCCGTAGTGGGCTTTGGCGTGATCCGCATTGAGCGCGATTGTCCGGCGGAAAGCGGCCTCGGCTTCGGACAGATGGCCCAGCCTCAGCAGGACCTCGCCCAGACCGTAGTGGGCGCCGGCGTGTGCCGGTGCGTACCGCACGGCCTCCCGGAAGGCGTCCGCGGCTTTTTGGTCCTCCCCCAGGGCGGTATATGCGTCGGCCAGGGCAGAACGGGCATCCGCAAAATCAGGAGCCAGCCGGATGGCCCGCCGGAACGCCGGGATGGCGTCTTGCACCCGTCCCAGAAGGACGAGCGCCCTGCCCAGCAGGTAGGGGGCGTCCACGTTCGCAGCGTCGGCCTGTTCAGCCCGCTGGAAGGCGTCTACGGCCCGGGCGTGGTTGTTCCGCACGGCCTCCACATCTCCCAGGCCCTGCCATCCGCTTGAAGAGGCGGGGTTGAGGGCCACAATGTGGTTGTAAGCATCCAGCGCCCGGCGCAGGTGGTGTTGCCGCTTGTAGTAAGCGGCCAACTCCAGCCAGGCCGGCAGGAAGGTGGCGTCCAGCGCTACGGCCCGTTGCAAGGCCGCTTCGCCGTCTTTCCGGTTGCCCCTTTTCAGTTCTACAGCGCCGAGCCTGTAGCGAAGCTCCGCGCTGTTGGGGGCCAGTTTCACGGCCCGTTGGAACGCAGCGGCGGCCGCTGCCAGGTCGTTTTGGGCCACGGCGAGGATGCCGAGCGCCCGGTGCGCGTCCGGCATGTGCGGGGCCAGGTCTACGGCGCGCCGATACGCCTCTTGGGCCTCCTGCAGGCGCCCCATCCGCTGGTAGACGGCGCCGAGCACAATGTGGGTGTGCCGATAGTCGGGCTCCAGCCTGGCCGCACGGTTGAGCATGCGCACCGCACCTTCCAGCCGGCCCATCTGGGCACTGAGGATGCCGAAGTTGTGCCATACCTCCGCAGATGTCGGGGCCAGTTCCGCGGCGCGGGCCATTGCCTCGGAGGCCTCCCGCAGCCGGCCCGCTTGGGCATGGGCGATGCCGGCCTCCAGAGCCGCCTGCGCAGAGGCGGACAGCCCGGGTTTTGCGCCGGCGGTGAGGATGGGGGAAGGGACAATACAGCATACCGCGAGGAAAAGGACCACCTGTCGGGTCACGCTATCCATCCTTTCTTCAGAATTTAGAGATTCGATAGAAAGATACCTGTAGAACACAAGAATAAGCAACCGAAAAACGCCGGATGGGACCCGTGCACCGATTCTGAAGCGGGGCGGCAAAAAGTGCTTGACTTGGCGCTGAGGTTATATTAATTTTAGTTGATCGTTTGGAAGATTCGAGCGATAAGTGAATAAGCCATTCAGTAACAATATGTTGAACAGTTTTTCTACGTATGGTTTCAAGTCAATCAAGGAGTTACAACTTGTATTTGGCCGAAGCTGGGAAAGGAGGTCTGTTGTTATGAAAGGGACTGGCATACCGATTTCGGGATTCAGATCAGATGGATTTTGGGAGTGGTTCTTCTCTTTGGTGTGGGTTTTGCCCCCACCCCAAGGGTAGAGGCGCAGGAGCTGCGCTACGGACTTGGTCTATACGGGTCCATGCTGCAGCCGATGGGGCCGTTCAAGGGCTGGTATAACATCTCTCCGGCGTTCATCGCGCAGCTTACCTATGTGGTGTCTCCCAGGACGATGACGGAGGTGGAAGTTCACTACACGACGCTGTCCGATGCGGGGCTGGACGGCCGGGAATTCGTCTGGCACAACGGGCTGGGCGCGGCCAACGGGTCCAAGGTGAAAAGCCCCAGTGCCAAGGCCGATATGTGGATCGCCAGCCTGGTGGTGAACGGGCTGCGCACCTTTAAGCCGGACGAGGCGGGCCAGACCGTCCCCTACATTGTGGCCGGTATCGGCTTTTACAAGTTCAACCACGAGGTGACAGGGCTGATTTGGCCGGGGCAGGTGGGCAATCAGATCAAGGCCGATGCGCAGAGCATGCTGGAGCCGACCAGGGATACGGATGCAGCGCTGTCCATCAATACCGGGCTGGGTTTCTACCATCGCACGTCGGAGCGGTTCCTGGTCGATTTCCGGGTCCGTTGGAATGTGTCGATGGGCGAACTGAGGCCGTATGAGGACTGGGGCCTGAAGAAGACGTTTCCGATTCAGAGCCTCAACCTGATGATCGGATTAAAGTACTTCCTGAGTTAAATGAACACACGGTTTGGAACGGTTCTCTTTCTTATCCCCTTTATGGTCGGCTGGGGCGATTGGGGGGCCGAGGCCCGGCCGAAACGGGTTTTTCAGATTCCGAACGGTGCTTTGGCCCATTGTCGCACCTGTCATATCGGCCGGGGCACAACCACAACGCGGCTCGACATCCCGCTTTCCCAGGAGACGCACGAGGCCGCCAATGACGGGGATGAGATCTGTGCCAGCTGTCACCTGGACACCAGCGGGGGCGGCCCCCTCAACCTCTTCGGCGTGACGGTTAAAAGCGGGTACCTGACCGAGGCGGGGTATCCGGGCAACGTGATGTGGGGAGTGACGCTGGCCAAAGTGGATTCGGATGGAGACGGGTTTACCAACGGGGAGGAACTGGGAGACCTGGAGGGTGTGTGGAAGCCGGGCGACCCGGCACCGGGCCGGGTGCTGTCGTTGAGCAATCCGGGCGTTCGCAGTAGCGTGCCGGTGCAGTCGGCTTCGGACAGTACGGAAATCGACCCGGAGGCGCGCATGCGGTCGGACTTTAACGGAGACGGGAAGGTAAATTTCGCCGATTTTGTCCGGTTCGCGGTGGCCTTTGGAAAAACCCGGGAGGATCCGGGGTTTGACCCGCTGTTTGACCTGACCGGAGACGGGAGGGTGGGCTTGGGCGACTTTGTGGGGTTTGCACAGGATTTCGGTAAGGGGGGATGAGCCGCGGGGAATGCCAGATCGCGCTGCTCCTTGTGCATGTTGAAGAAGAAAGAGGGTAAAAAGGCAAAACGCGGGAGGTGTGATATGAAACGGGTATTGATGTTGTCCGCTGTTGTCGAATGAGCAGATTTACAAAAGCCCGGCAGACGGGATAAGACTGCTCCTGGGATGGGCAGTTTCACCCACGGGTGAACGTCGCGCTGCTCCTTGTGCATGTTGAAGAAGAAAGAGGGTAAAAAGGCACTGCTGGTTTTCCCGGTCCAGGGAGCGGCCGTAACCCATCACGAGGTCCTGGTCAACGCCTCTGGCGACCTCCTGTTGTCCGGACAGGAGGTTTCAGTAGATGTGAAGATGACCAACCGGAAGATGCTGCATGGGTACGGCTTCGTGCTGAACTACAATCCGGATCGGTTTGAATTTGTGCGGGTTGTGCCGGCCGAGTTTACGGCGGAGCTGCTGCGGTCGGGCGGTGGCGAGCCGCCGGAGTTCACCGCTCAGGTGGCCCGGCCCGGCCGGCTGCTGCTGGCGAACGCCTCGGGGATTTGCGACGCCGGTGTGTTTGAGGGCACGGGGGTTTACAACGGTACGGTGACCACCGTGGTCTTCAAGGTGCTCCAGTCGTTTGAGAGCGATGCCCGGATCGAGATCGCCGAGGGGGTGCTGCTGGGGCCCGATGTGGCCGAAGGCCCGATGGCGCTTCTGTTGAAGGGTGAGGGCACACCCACGGGGTTCGAGCTTTTCCAGAATTTCCCGAATCCGTTCAATCCGGAGACGCAAATCGTGTTCCATCTTCCCCAGGCCGCAGAGATCTCTCTGGTGGTCTACAACGTGCAGGGCCAGCAGGTCCGCGTGCTGGGCCGGGGCTACTGGGAAGCCGGCGCCTACCAGACGCGTTGGGACGGGCTGGACGCCTCCGGACGGCCGGTGTCAAGCGGTGTGTACTTCTACCGCCTGACCGCCGACGCGTTTCAGGCGCAGCGCCCGATGTTATTGCTCAAATAACGCTTCAACCCACTCTGTTTTGTTCGTTTACGAGGAGGACTGCCTATGGAGGTTATACCGGTAAGAGCCGGGTATAGAGGGTTCCTTATTCACCATTAGGGTATTCCATCAAGGAGTTGGCGTATGAATCGCATTTTTTTGGTTATTGGCATGGTTGCGGCCCTTTGCATATCGGCCGGGCAGGCGTGGTCTCAGTCGTCTTACGGGAAGATCACCGGAAGAGTGACCGACGCGAGTGGTGAGATCCTGCCGGGGGCCAATGTGGTCATCGAAGATACGCGCTTCGGGGCGACGTCCGACAGCGATGGCTTCTATGTTATGATCGGTGTGGAGCCGGGCCTTTACAAGTTGAAGGCTTCGATGGTCGGCTACGAGGCGGTGGTGCGGCAGGGGGTGAAGGTGGCTGCGGGCCTGACGACGGTGGCGAACTTCACGCTCCGGGAGTCGGCGATTGAGGCGGCCGAGATCGTGGTGACGGCCGAGCGCCCGCTTGTGGAGGTGGACCGGACCTCGAGCGAGACGAAAATCTCGTCGCAGGAGATCGCACAGGTTCCGATTATTCGAGACGTGAGGTCGCATCTCCAGTACGCCGTGGGCACCAATGTGAACGACAGCCCCGGCAACGGAGTGCGCATCCGCCACATGAGTTATTATTCGATGCGTGCGGCGCAGACCTGGACGTTCGACGGCATTGAGCTGATGAACCTGGACACGTCGCAGCAGACGGCGCCCAGGCAGTACACGAACCTGCCCGTGACGTCCATCGGCGAGATGGGCCTCGTAAGAGGGGGCGCCGACGCCTCGCAGGCCTCCTCGCCGGCTGGTGTGATCAATATTGTCAGCCGGGAGGGATCGCGGATCTACCGCGGCGGCATCGACCTCCGGATCGAGCCGCCCGGCAGGCGGCACCGGGGCGCGAACGTTTACGACGCAACCCCCGGGCAAGCGGGGGGGGCGAACGGGTACTGGCGGGACAAGCTGCAGTGGAACAATCCCGAATGGGTAAATGAGACCGACCCGGAAACCGGGCAGCAGATCCACGTGAGGCAGGACTACGAGGGCGCGATCGGACACCTGGTGGAGGGGTGGGTCAGCGGGCCCCTGGCCGATAACGTGACATTTGTGCTGAGTGGGAAGACCAGCCGATCCAAGCAGACGCTCCCCGGCCCGACGCGGGTGGGGCTGCGCCAGAACAGCGTATTCGGAAAGCTCAGCTTCACGCCTACGTCCAACCTCAAGCTGAAGGTGGGGTATAACCACTCGAACGAGCCCACGTTTTTCGGGGATACCAACCGGGGTGTGAATTCCAACCTGTTTTTGATTAACGGCACGACGGGGTACGAGCAGAAGCGGGTGAACCAGATCTTCTACGTGACGGGTACCCACAGCCTCAGCCCCAGGATGTTCCACGAGTTCCAGGTCGCGTATTTTGGAACGAAAACCGAACCGGACGGCACCGTGGATGGCACGACGACATCCTGGCGGAGGGACGCGCTGGGCCAGTTCAATCTCGACCGGGAGCGCAGGCGTATTGTTGTGGAAGACAACCGCCGGTACAATCTCCGCTACGACTTCACCGGTCAGCTCACCCGGCGCAACCTTTTCAAGGCGGGTTTTGTGTTTCAGAACCTCAACAATCTCAACTGGGATTACAACCGGTCAAGCGCGACCAACGCCACAATCAAGATTATGGCCAAGAACAGCGAGCCGGGCCAGCGGTATACCGTTAACCGGCTGGCGGCCTATGTGGACGAAAAGCTGGAATTTCAGGGTATGGTCGTGCACGCGGGCCTGCGCTTCGACAGCTTCTGGGGCGGGCCCGAGCGGACGCTGGCGGGCTTTATGAAGGCGCTGCCGGGGTGGCGGACCTACAAGGCCTGGCGGACGGGGCGCGTCCCTCTGGAGCAGACGAGGCCGATGACGAGCCTGTCGCCCCGGATCGGCCTGTCTCACCCGATCACGGACCGGTCGACCGTGCGGTATTCCTACGGCGTGTACTACAAACCCCCGCAATTCTCGCTGCTGTGGCTGGAGCCCTGGACCACGTCGGACGCGCAGAACCACCCCGAGCTGGACGATGTTTGGTTCGATCTGAACTGGATCGGGGGCGGGCAGTGGCGCTTAGACGGCGGGTACCAGAACCCGGGAGGGCTGCCGAACACGGCCGAATTTGAGGTGACGGGAGAGTGGAACTTCATCAGCGACTTCGTGATGGAGCTGTCCACCTACTACCGCCGGACGGAGCGCGTGGGCTCCGGCGGTGTGCACCGATTCATTGATCCGGTGCAGACGCTGGCCTATGTGGGGCACCGGGGGCCGAACGCCCGTTTGGAGACAAAGGGCATCGAGGTCGGGTTTACCAAGGCCTTTTCCCACAACTTCTCCTTCCGGGTGGGGCTGGACGTGAGCTGGGCGCTCTTCAACTGGTCGGGCGGCTCTCAGCTCCTGGTCCATACGTATCCGGACTCCAACTTCATCGCCGGGCCGAACTACTTCACCGTGGATGCAAACGACGACCCGGTGCGGTTGACCGCCGACGAGATTCGGACGATCGGCCGCAGGGCCAACGACATTATCCGGAAATTACAGGCAGATGGGACGACATTCGCCGGCGCCTGGGGCACCAACCGGCTCGATACGCTCCGTCCCTGGTACGAGTATCCGGGTCTGAGCGAATCGGAGAAGCAGCGGATGGAGAACCTCTATTTCCAGGATGTGTGGCGGCAGGTGGACGCGTTCCGGGGGCAGCCGCCGACGACGAACGCCTCGTTCCAGTTCCTCTGGTCTACGCCGATGGACTGGGGAGGGGCCTGGAGGCCGCTCCTGGGCGGTGTGCAGGCGAATCTTGTCTGGCGGATCGACAACGGGGGGCAGTTCCAGATTACCCTGCCGGGCACGAGCGTGCAGACCGCCCGCAACCGGCCGGTGTTCGTCCGGACGGACATGAATGTCCAGAAGTCGTTCCGGATAGGGTCGGTCACCCCCACGCTCTACATGGAGGTGTTCAACCTCTTCAATACCTATTACGATTCGTCCTCCGGCGCCAACTACATCCGGTGGGGGCTGAAGACGCCCACCCCGAACGATAGCAATTATCTGAAGTACGGCGACTCGAACTTCAGGCGGGGCAGCACGCCAAGGTATGTGAACCTGGGAGTGCGGGTCGGCTTCTGAGAATGGGTACGATGTCGGGGCGACGAAGGTCGCCTCGACACAAACAGGTGGGAGAGATTCGATGAGACGCATATTCGCATTTGCGGGCGCGCTGTTGATTGCGGGCGCGCTCTGGTGTCCGGCCAAGGCGCAGCGCCCGACCTTTTCCAATGCGGCCGGACAGTCGCTGACTCCCCGTCAGCTGACCCGGGGCACGCTTTGGCACAGTTACCTGAGCACCGGCGCAGAGGGGGCGCGGCCGGTGGAGGGGAACTACGCTGGGCTTTACCTGGATCTGGCCTATCCGGGCTTCGCGCTGATCAGCTGGGGCGGGGGGGGGACGAACGACTTTTCGGCCTATTACGGGGAGCAGCGGAACGCCGGGAGCATGCACGTGGACCTGTCGTCGCACAACGGCCGCGGGCACGGGTGGTGGATCGGCACGAAGGTGAACGGCCAGGCGGTGGTGACCTGGGCCAACCCCCTCATCCCGGCGATGGAGGAGAGCGAGGATGTGGTTGCGATGGCGGTGGATCCATCTGTCGATTTCGGGGGCCGGTATTCAAGCCTCGGGAACGATGTGATCAGCCCAAACACGGGTCGGGCGATGGCCAACTGGTGGCCCGGCACCGGGGTGGAACTGGATGCGCTGGAGCCAAGGGAGATTTTGAACTACCACATCGGGCAGTACAACAGCCCCCTGGTGGACAATGTTCCGGAAGACATCATTCTGAGCAAGTGGACGACGGGTCTGGGCATCACCGGAGAGAAGGCGGCCTTCGCCTGGAACCACCCGGACTACGACGATTTTGTGATCACGGAGTGGGTGTTTGAAAACACGGGGGATACGGACGGGGATCGGGCGGCCGACCTGCCGGGGGGAGGCCACGCCCTTGAGAATGTGTATTTCTCCTTTCACCACCGTTTTATGCCCTCCTCCTCCGGGGTTTCCCGGACGAGCTACAGGGCCTACTACTCCGACTATGGCACGGGAGACGGGTGCAGCAGCAACTTCGGGCCGCTGGACAATTCCCAGGACGACAAGATCAAGTACACGGAGTCGCCCAATTACGACGGCCCGGGGACGGCCCGGGGGCTGAGGCTGACCTACCAGTACGACTGGGACAACTTCTGCCTCACCGGGCCGCTGGCCGATGATATCGGCGACCCGTATCGCTCCGAACTGAGGTGCTCCCAGTGTACGTTTCCCAGTCTTACCAGAGTGGGGGACATCACATCGCCCGCCTGGATCGGGAAGGCGCCCATCGACGTGGACCCGACGGACGGGTTCGTGGGAGACAGCGAGGTGTACGAGGCGCCCAAGGTGGCGCAGCAGCCGTTTGCTTACAACTTCTTCCATTTTCTGTACCGATATCCTTCCAGCGCGTCGGCGGCCATCGGGTTCTTCACCGATGAGCCGAACCCGAACGAGATGAACCACGAGACGCTCTACCAGATGCTCATCAGCACGCCGGACCCGTCCTACTTCAACGAGCCGCTGTTAGAGCGCCAAAGCCGGGGATCGGGCAACCCCAACCTGGGGGTGCCGCTCCTCGCCGTGCCGGATAACCCGACCGAGCCGATGCCCTATATGCCTGTTCCCACCTGGGAGTGGGAGGGTCGGCACGGGATTGCGGCTGCGTACACGCCCATGGAGACCTACGGTCCCTACGACCTGGCGCCGGGCCAGAAGGTGAAGTTCGTGTTCGCATACGTGGGAGGCGCTCCGGTGACCGAGAACTTCCGGACCTATCAACAGGCGGGAAACACCAGCGAACTGAAAAAGGAGGAGGACGGAGCGGCTTTTACCAACCTGCTCAACCACCTGAAGAAGGCGAAGGAGGCCTACGAACTGGGCTACGACCTGCCCAACCAGCCGCCGGACGTGGACGCGTGGGTGGGGTCCTCGGAGAATGCGCAAAACCTGGTCACCTGGAAGGGCGACCCGGAGAAGTCGAGCAACCCGGACACGGGCAGCCCGGACGTGGCGGGCTACCGGGTGTATCAGTCGGCAACCCAGCCCGGCCTCTGGAATCAGATTGCGGATGTGCCCGCGAACGGTTCGGCGGAATACTCATTTGAGGACAACCAGTCGCTGGCGGGGTTTGAATACTATTATACCGTGCGTTCCTATCAGGGCAGCGCGAACACCGCATTTGTCAGCGACGTGACGGGCCAGACTGTTGAGGGCGGCGTCTCGGCCTACGAATCCGGATCCGGGGACGCGTCGACCTATTACCTGCCTTCCAGCGGGGCCAGCCCGGACAGCCCGGTGCAGGTGCCTTCGAGCGGCGCAGATCTGCTGGATAAAGACATCCTCATTGTGCCCAACCCCTACACTCCGGACAGCCCGCATACCTATGAGGCCTCGACCAAGATCCGCATCCTGAACGTGCCCAGGAAGGCCAAGATCCGGATCTTTTCCGTGGCCGGGGATCTGGTGGGGGAGATCGATCACGATTCGCAGAGTGTGGGCGAGGCGGCTTACTTCCAGTTCAACAGGACGCATATTACCCAGCTGACCTTCGGGGTCTACTTTGTGACCGTCGAGTCCCTGTTGCCCGAGAGCCAGGGCAAGATCAAGGGCACCAAGTTCGTGATTATTCGTTAAGGAGAGATTGTTATGCGGAGCATTCATCAGATCGGATTTGCGGCGCTCTTCGGTGTTCTGGCCCTCTCCGCACCGGCGCTGGCGGATATCTCGAACCAGACCCCGGTGGGCGAGACCTACGCCACCTTTTTAGAGGTGGCCCAGGGCGCGAGGGCCGCAGGAATGGGAGACGCCTATGTGGCCGTATCGGACGACATCAATGCCGTGTTCTGGAACCCGGCCGGACTGTCGGCCATGCCGGCGAACCGGTTCCAGTTTATGTTCACCAACACCCGGTGGCTCCTGGAGTCGAATTTTAATTCCGGAGCCGTGGGCATCAATTCCAGCTACGGGGCGTTTGCCTTGAGTATGGTGACGTTCTCAACCGGTGACATCGAGGAGACGACCATTTTCGACCCGCAGGGAACGGGCCGCACGCTGGATACCGGGGCCTGGGCCGTGGGTGGGGCCTATGCCAAGCGGTTCACAGACCGGTTTTCCATTGGTTTCCAGATGCGGGTGATCCAGGAAAGGCTGGACAGGGACGTCGACTACAGGACGTTCGACCTGGCGGTGGGGACCTTTTACCACACCGGCTTCCGGAGCCTTCGAATCGCCATGTCGCTGCGGAACTTCGGGAAAGACATAGTGCTTCTGACGGACGAGGCGATCCGGGGTAAGATGCCCGTTTCCTTCAGCCTGGCGACGGCCGCCGAGGTGTACGGGGAGCGGGGCGACGACGTTTCGCTGACCGGGGCTCTTGAGGCGCTCTACAACGTGAGCGTTGAGCGGCGGGTGCATGTGGGAGGGGAACTCTGGCTGCGGAACATTATCGCGCTGCGGGGCGGATACAAGTGGAACTACGATGTGCAGGACTTTACCGCCGGGGCGGGGGTGCGGCTGCAGCGGGGCATACACTACTTACAGGTCGATTTTGCCTGGGTGAAGTTCGATAAGTTCCCCACCAACCCCCTGCGGTTCTCCCTGACGGGATCGTTCTGATCCCGCAGGTGCGGGGCAGTACCATTGACGTGAACCCGATAGGCGGCTTTTGTTGATTGTGACAGGGCCGCCTATCTGTTTATATAAGGGTGTGACGGCATTATGATGAATTGCAGATCGGTTTTGTTGCATTGGGTTCTGGGAGGCGTCCTGGTGGCACTCTGGCCGGAAACGGACCTGACCGCCGGGACATCCCTTAAGGATCTGGAGGCGGTTTACACGCGCGGGCTGAAGGCCCGGGACGTGCAGACGATTGTGGCGGCGGCAGTGAAGTTGGAGGAGGCCGTGCAGGACCATCCGGACCTTGTGGGGCTACTGATGAACCGGGCCGGTATGCTCTATTTGCGAGTGGGAAGGTCCAGGAATGCGCTTATGGCGTTTACACGCGCGGTGAGGTTCGACCCGAAGCTGGCCACCGCGCACTGCGGCCTGGGCCGGGTCTACCTGGAACTGGCGGGCGACGCGCAAGGGGCGTTGCCCCACCTGAAAGCGGCGCTGCGGGCGGATTCCACGTATACCTGGACGTACGTTTTTCTGGCCCGGGCGCTGGCGCAGATCGGACAGGACCACCTGAAGGCGGGGGCGGCGGACAGCGCCCGGACGGCGTTTCAGGACGCGCTTGGGCACGATCCGAAGCTGGCGGCTGCGCACTGCGGGTTGGGCCGGGTCTATCTGGAGTTGGAGGAAGACGCGCAAGGGGCGTTGCCCCACCTGAAAGCGGCGCTGCGGGCGGATTCCACGTACGCGGAGGGCCACTATTTTCTGGCCCGGGCCTACCAGAGCGCCGAACGACCCGGGGCGAGGCGGGCCGCTGACCGGGCGATCCGGTACGATCCGACGTACGCCCCGGCCTACCTGCTGCTGGCCGAGTCGCACCGGGAGGAGGGCAACCGGCTGGCGACGATGCTTTATTATCAAAAGTACCTGGAGCAGAGACCGGCAGACCAGGAACCGGCGCTGGCGTTTGTCCGGGATCAGCTGAGGGAGGGGCGGTTCAAGGAGGTGGAAATCCTCACCTCTCTGATGACGGACGATCGGGCACTGCCCCTGCTGGCGCAGGCGCTGATGGGCCGGGGCGACCACGAAGGGGCCATGCGGGCGTTTAAACTCTATATCGACGGCCTGAACCCGGAGGCGCAGGCGCTCTACCTGGATGTGGCCCTGGTAGGGCTTCCTCACGAGATCGAAGCTTATAACAGGACGCCTCCGGAGAAGCGAGAGGCGTTCCTCCAGCAGTTCTGGCTGCGCCACGATCCGTTCAAGGCCTCCAGGGGGGCCATGCGCCGTGCGGAGCACTACCGGCGGGTCTGGCACGCCCGGACCTTGTATGGGGAAAAAAAGTGGCCCTGGGACCGCCGTGGGGAAGTCTACATCCGGTACGGGGAGCCGGACTACCGCTCCTCTTCGCTGCAGCCGAACCCCCAGGTGCCTCCCGAGGTCGAGCGCGTGCAGGACCATATGGCCTACCAGCTCTACGGCACCCAGGGGCTGGGAATTACCTTTGTGGGGCCGGTCTTTCCCATCCGGACGGATCTGGGTTCTTTTATGGAACCCAGTGAAGACATCCGGCGCGACCTGCAGGCTGCGGTGATCGAGGAGCTCGACCTGGCCGTGGCGGCTCCGGATGAGAATGAGTCCGGTTTCGGGGGAAATCCCGCTGCGGCGCCCCGGGAGCTTGTGGACCTGGAAGACTCCCCCATCGAGGCGGGCATTGACCTGGATCCTGAGTTTGCTATCGGGCTGAGCGGGTGGAAGCCGGTGACCATAGGGCACAACTGGGCGTCCGTGTCCTGGGAGGTGTGGGTGTATGCCGATGTGGGGAAGGGCTTGGAGGTCGCCTTTACGGATGAACGCAATTCGGGCGTGTACGACTATGCCCCGGTCCCCGGTGTGGACAGTGAGGACCTGAAGCGACTGGACAAAGACCGGCACGTGGGAGAGCTGGCTTATCTGCGCATGTTTCAGCGGCTCACGGAGTTTGCCCCTGCAACCCGGGTGGCGATGGTGTCGCGGGAGCAGCCGGAACGCTACAGCCTGACCGGTTTCGAGCCGCTCGACTTCGCCTACGATGTGGTCTCTTTCCGGGGGCAGGATGGCAGGACGGAATTACAGGTGAACGTGGGCATCCCGATCGAGCACGTGGTGATGCCCGGGGATACCGATACCAGCGTGCTGGTCAACCGCCGGGTCGCGCTGATTGACAGCCGGCAGACCCAGGTGTTGCCCGCGCAGCAGGATCTGGAAGTGCCGATTTCCGGGCCGAAGCGGGACCGGGCGCTGCTGGACCGGGTGGACCTGGTCAACGTTACGCCGGGGGACTACGAGCTGGCCGTGCAGGTGCAGCGCCACAACACGAACCGACTGCAGGCCTACGTGCAGGAGCTGCCGGTGGAGGATTACTCGGGCGACGCGCTGAAGCTGAGCGACCTGTTTGTGGCCCAGCATGTGGGCGCGGCCGGGCTCGCGCCGGATCCCAAGTTTGTCCGGGGGGAGTGGACGATTACCCCCTTGCCGTCGCACGTGTTCAGGACCGGGCAGCACGTGTTTGTTTTTTTTGAAATTTACAACCTGAACCGGGATACGTTTGGGGCCACGCATTACGAGGTGACCTACGGGGTTCACAGTACCGATGAAAGCGGAACCCGTTTCTTCCCCCTGCTGACGCGGGTTATGGGGCGGTCGGAATCGGGGGTGACGGTCCGTTACGAACAGACGGGCACGGAGGCATCCGTCTCGGATTACGCGGAGTTAGATATCGGAGAGGCTGCGGAGGGACGCTACAGGGTCCGGATAACGGTGAAGGACCTGAACAGCGGGCAGGAGGTGACCAGGGAAGGGCTGTTCTGGGTCAAGGCGCCATCCGGATGAAGGCGTAGACCCCTCCAGCGCCGGATGCCAACGCGAGAGGCTTGCAGCCTCACAGACGCCATCCTCCGGAAGGGTGGCGTTCGGCTTTCGGAAAGCGATTGAAAGGAGGACTGGAGGATGGCGAAGGACCTCTTGGCGATGGCGCGGGCGCTGGGTCAGGATTCCGTCTGAAGGATGCGGGGAGCTTTTGAAGAGGCAGGCAATGGCGACCAAAACGTGGATGTACAGGCACGATGAGATCCTGACGGGACGCCCGTTCGGGTTCGACGTGGATGAGGAGGGCTGGCTGTGGGAGGGGTGCGGGAGGGACCGCCTCACGGGCCACAACCTGCGCACCGCCGCGTGTGTCCAGATTCCCGTCCCCCAGATGGGACAGCGGCCCGTCTACCAGGCCATTGCCTGGGAGGGAAAACTCGTATTGACACTGGGCGATGCGCCGTTTTACCTGGTCTTCGACCCGGCGAAGCGGACGTGCGTCCGACGCGAAATTCCTGCGGCCCGGCCCATTGTGTGGTACGGGAAAAAGGCATCCAACGGAAAGGTGATCCTGTTTGAGCGCACGGAATCGAAGGTGCTCGTTCTGGACGGTCCCAACGCGGAGCCGCGCCCCGTGGCCTGCCCGTTCGAGGGCCAGCTCGCCGGCGGCTGGTCCCAGAGCGATGGGTACCTCTACTGCCCGCTCTCCGACCCTGCGCGGGTCGTCCGTTTCGATCCGGTAAAGGAGCGGTTTATCGATGAGAATCGCTCGCCCTTTGCCGAGGCGACACTGGCCGGGAGCCACGAACAGGACGAGATTCTCTACCTCTGGGACACGGCCGGGGGCCGATTGCTGCCCCTGGCGTTTGAGAAGGGCACGTGGCTGGATCCCATTCCGGCGCCCGACCACGGCAGGGTCTACGGCTTTATGGGCGGCGGCTTCAGTTTTCAGGGCAGGGTCTACATCTGCCTGAGCACCTTTGCCCACCCCAGCCGGCTCGACCTGGAAACGGGAACGTGCGTTGTTCCCGAAGGTCCGCTCACCGTGGACGGGCGCCCGCCGCGGTTCCTGGACCGGTTGCTCGTGTTCGACCCCCGGATGCAGTCGTTCGATTACCTCGTTGCGCCCGAGCAGCCGGACGGCATCCCGCTGCTGTGCTACAGCTGGACGGACGGGGAACGCTTCGCAATCACGGGGATTGTGATTCCGTTTGCAGAGCCGGGAGAGCCCGGCCGGATTTTCGGGCCCTGGTTCGTTTTGCAGAGCGAGCCCGCAAAGGCGGAGCCGGGCTTTGAGCTGCCCGACGTGGCGTTCGACCGCGAGGCGCATCTGGCCCGGTATCGCCGGGGGTACGGCGCGCCGCGGTCGCTGTACCTGCCCCACGAAGCGCATTCGCCGGCGATTATCAACATGCAGGGCCCTGCCACGGACTACCCTCCCGGTCGAGAGGCCGAAATCGTCCGCCGGGCAAAAAAGACCGACACAAACGCCTACTTGTCGCACCTGGCGGAGGTGGTGACACGGGACGCTGGAACGGATGCCGAGGCGGTGAAGCGGGTCGCGGGGTATGTGCACCAGGCCCTCTACTACAATCCTATCCAGATTCCCCACACCAGCGATCCCGTGGCGATCCTGGAATCCCACGATGCCCGCTGCGGCCAGGGGGTTGCCGTCACCCTCGCGCTTCTAAAGGCACTGGGCATCCCGGCCCGGCGCGTGCCGCTTTCGCACCATGTGGTCGCCGAAGCCACCTACGACGGCGGCGATCACATCGTGGATGCCATGTTTTTCGGAGCAGACCAGCCTCACCGCGACGGGCGCGTGCTCTCTGTGGAAGCACTCAAGGCCGATCCCTATTTTGGGGATGCTTTTCCACAGGCGTGCTTCGCCTACGATCCGGAGCTGTTGGAGAGCACGGACGGGTTCTGGGTGCTGGGCTATGTTTTCGGCATCTGGGGATCGGAGCCTTATTATTCTTACTATCTGGGCGCGGAGAAGGAACATCCCCCGATGCTTCCCCTGGCGCTTCCGGCCCGGCGTGTGGATGGACACCGCGTCTGTCTGAACTGGGCCCGGTCTCTCAAGATGGGCGGGGGCGCAGTGGAGTACGACGTCTGTGTGTATTCGGATCGGGCATGTACGGAAGCGGTTTTTCACGTGACGACGGAGGAGACCTCAGTTGTCTATGAGGTGGAGGAGCCGAACCGGATGTATTTTGTGGAGGAGCGCGCAATGGACGGTCACCGTGAGAAGAATCCCGATACGTGGTATCCCGCCGCGCGTTCCAACTTCGTCCTGGTCCCGGAAGACCAGTACGGCTGGTACGGCGTGGTGTGAGGTGATGAATACGGGATTTTTCATTTGTGCAACCGCGGGCAGTACACCGCAGAGGAACCATGGAACCCGCAGACGCCCGCACAGAGAGGTCCGGCGAGAGGCGGGCGCCCCGACGCCCGCCCCCCGGGTCCTGGATTACCGGAAGGGTGGTTTGCGTCAAAAGTCCGGAGGCGGACCTGAAGGCGCAGTACCCGAAAGTTTTCTCCATCTCTATCGCGATTTCGTGTGTGCTTCATATCGCCGTTGCAGTGGCTTTTCCGGCCTTCCAGTTCCGGACGCCGACCGTTAGAAAGCGTCCGGTTGTCATCCTGATGGAGGATATTCCGGAAACCCGTCAGATCAAGCGACCGCCCCTTTCCCGACCGGCGGTGCCGATTGAGGTTGAGGGTAAGGATGTGCCCGAGGACGTGGCGACCGGGTCCGCCGAAGTGGGGTTGGGCCAGATTGCGATCCACCTTACGCCCCCGTCCTCCGCCGTCCTCACCGCAGCTCCGCTGGAGGAAGAGGCCAGGGAGGAGATCTACAACATCAGGTTTGTAGAGAAGAAGCCCGAGCTGCTCAAACAGGTGAAGCCGGAGTATCCGCAGGCAGCGCGAGAGGCCGGGCTGGAGGGTGTGGTGCTTGTGGAATTTACCGTGGGAAAGGACGGCAGGGTTAAAGACGCCAGGGTGATGGAAGGGCACGCATGGTTCCGGAAGCCGTCGCTGGAGGCGCTCTCCGGGTTCCGGTTCAACCCGGGGCGCCAGAACGAGAGGTTTGTTGAGGTGCGGATGTTTATCTTTATGAGGTTTCAACTGAACAGCAGATTTTGAGGCAGGCACGGCCGGCGAATCTGTAGGAGGAATGGAAATGGAGGAGATACGCATCGGGATTGCGGGCCTGGGCGGCCGCGGGCTGCACTGGATCCGGCTGCTGCAGAAGGTGCCGGGCTATCGCATTACGGCGGTCTACGACTGGGTCGAGCCGCTGCAGGATCGGGCGCTGGCGGAGATTCCTTACCGGGATGAGGTGAAAGCGTTTGGCGACTACGAGGATTTTCTGGCCTACCCTGGGATGGATGCGGTGGGGTTGGTGGTACGGCAGCGGGAGGTGGGGGCGATGGCGGCGCAGGCGCTGGAGGCGGGCAAGCATGTGAATTCCGAGGTGCCAGGGGCGTATACGATGGCGGAGTGCTGGCGGATTGTGACGGATGTGGAGCGGACGGGTCTGGTCTACAGCCTGGCGGAGCAGACGCGGTTCTGGGGATTCGTGGACGGATGGAAGCGTCTGGTGGACGACGGGCTGCTGGGCAAGATCACCTATGCCGAAGGCCAGTACGTGGGCTACTACGGCACGCACCAGTTTTTTCAGGACTACAAGACGGGCAAGCAGTATTCGGTTGAGGAACTGCCCGACCACCCGGAGGCCAAGCCGACTTTTCCCCACGATACCCCGCCCATCATTGCTGCGTCGTACGATCTCAGCATTCTGTTGAAGGTCCTGGACGACCGGGTGGGGGAGGTGACGGCGATGAGTACGAAGAGGCCCAGCTACGCGCATCCGCAGATCAGAAAGCCGGATGTGCAGGTGGCGCTGATGAAGACGGAGAAGGATACGCTGATCCGCATGTTGGACGGCCACACCCAGCCACGTCCAAAGGGGGACCACCACTGGTGGCAGATGATCGGCACGAAAGGCAGCGTGGAGTGGCGGCGGTCACGCAACGAGAAGCCGAAGGTGTGGTTTGCGGATACACAGATGAACGACTGGTCGGAGGTGGACTGGCGGTATGAGCGCACGGATGCGCCACCGGAGGCGCAGGGCAGCGGTCACAGCGATGCGGATTATTATGTCCACATGCATTTTCGGGATGCGGTGCTGAAGGGCGAGTCGCTGGCGTTTGACGTTTATCGGGCGATGGATACGGTGGCAGCGGCGGTCCGGGCGATCGATTCGATCCAGGAGGGGAGCCGGTTGATGCGGGTTCCGGACTTTCGTCCGAACAAGGAGCGGGCTGTGGGGCAGATGCCGGCGGACCTGGGCGGGGTGGGGCTGCGATGAGCGCGATGGGAATTTGGCGCTGAGCAGAGAAAAGGAGAACAGGCGGGGGACTTATGGCCGAAGAAGGGGGGGCCGCAGCCCAAAGACTACGCCGGGGGGTGACGACCCGCGCGCTCATCTGCGGGCTGGGTCTGGCCGTGGCCGTGAACCTGCTGGCCAACACGATGCGCTATGTGCAGCGGGGGTCGTACATGGCCATCAGCCTGATTCCGATGGGCGACCTCGTTCTCTTTTTGCTGTTGGTCCTGGTCTGCGCGGTGCTGGCCCGGTGGTTCGGGCGCCGGTTCGTGCTTGCTCCGGCGGAGTGGATCACGATCTTCAGCATGGGGCTTATCAGCGCCATGGGCCCCACGTATGGCATCAGCGGTTATCTCGTCAGCCAGATGGTGGCTCCGTACTATTTCGCAACTCCGGAGAACCGGTGGGCGGAGTACCTCCACCCCCACCTGCCCGGCTGGTTGATTTCCACGGACGAGCGCAGGGCGATCACGCTGTTTTTCGAGGGGCTGCCCAGGGGGGCGTCCATTCCCTGGGAGGCCTGGGGGGGGCCGCTGCTGTGGTGGTTCAGCTTTATTGCAGCCCTGGGGTTCGCCTGCTTCTGTGTGTCGGTGATCCTCCATCGGCAGTGGGCGGACCACGAGAGGCTGGTGTATCCGGCGCTGACGCCGGTCCTGGAGATG
Organism: Candidatus Latescibacterota bacterium; assembly: GCA_965222075.1. GTDB lineage: Bacteria > Latescibacterota > UBA2968 > UBA2968 > JAAXHW01. Next base: position 149,605 of record OZ244937.1, read on the forward strand.
ACGAACCGGGCCGGGAGCGGGGTGCGGGCGCTGCCGGGGTTTATGAGGGGGAAAGCGTTCTGGGCGGGGTTTGCGCTGACCTCGACGGTGTTCTGGCTGAATATGGTTCACTGGTTCTATCCGGCGTTTCCCAAGGTGATGAATACCCACATGACCTATGTGTGGGATCTCCTGTCGAAACAGTACCCTCCCTTCTGCATCTACCTGAGCATTTTTGTCATCTGCTTCTCCTATTTCGCCAGCCTGGACGTGCTCTTCAGCATCTGGTTCTTCGATATCGTGTATATGGTCGAGGCGGGCCTCCTGAATCGTGTGGGGATCGTGGCCACCTCTCCCCACTACGGGGCCGGTCCATATAATGTGACGAGCTACAAGTTTCAGACGGCCGGGGCGTTCGCCGCGCTGGTGCTCTGGTGGATCTGGATTTCCCGGGGACATCTACGGGAGGTGTTCCGGAAGGCGTACCACCCGGACCGTTCGTCCCTGGACGACAGCCGGGAGTTCATTTCTTACCGGGCGGCCGCGATCGGTCTGGTTGTTTGCTGTGTGTACATCGCGGCCTGGCTGGAACAGGCGGGGATAGAAGCCGGGATGATCGCGGTGCTGATACCAGCCATGTTTATCACTTATGTGGGAGTGGCGAAGGTGATGGCCGATTCGGGGTTGGTCTACATCGATCCGCCGGCCGTGGCCTGGGACTATGCTCTGTTTGCTCTGGGGGGAGAACGTGCGCTGAACGCCTCCACGAACGCGGGCTTCAGCCTGCTGTCGTTCACGGTCAACCATCCAAGGAGTTTTGCCCTGTCCATGATCGCCCAGGTCAACCGCCTGGGCGATTTTGTCCCGGAGGGCAAACGCCGGTTTTTCTGGGCGATTTTTGGGGCGTTTGTTGTGGGGATGGTGGTTTCCACGCTCCACACGATCTGGCTGGCCTATACGATGGGGGGATACAATTTCCAACCCAACTGGTTGATCCTCCACGAGGGCGAATGGAATTACGGGATGGCGGTGAACGCGTTGCGGAATCCCAGGCCGATTCTGAGGGTGGAGTACTGGCTCTTCCTGGCCGGAATCGGGGTGATGACGGCCTTGAACCTGATGCGCTACCGATTCCCCCGGTGGCGGCTGCACCCGGTGGGGTTCGCCCTTTCCGGGACGATTTTCACGCGGCTGGAGAGCATGACGCTCCTGGTCGCATGGCTGATCAAGTTTCTGATGATCAAGATCGGCGGGGCGGCGTTCTACCGGAGGTCAATGCCGTTTTTTATCGGGATTCTGACGGGGTACATCGTGGCCGTGATTGCGGGCACGGTGGTGGATGCCATCTGGTTTCCGTATGCGGGGCACAGGGTGCACAGCTGGCATTAGGCAGGTCAATACTGGAGAGGAGGAGGCGTATGGCAGAGGGTATTCTGAAGGCTCTGGAGCAGGGGTTCGTGCTGACCGACGGCGGGAATGTGGAGGAACTGAAGCTGCGGGGATATCGCACGCCGGGGGTTCTGGTGGCGTTTCCGGACGCTGTGCGGCTGGTCCACCAGGATTTCTTCCGGGCGGGCGCGGGGGTGCTTCGAGCCCTGACCGGGCTGTGCACACGCACCGGCCTGGAAGAGCGGGGGGAGGTGGGATGGGGCAACCGGATCGAGGCGTTGAACCGGACGGCGGTGGCACTGGCGAAAACGGTGGCCGGTGACGAGGCGCTGGTGGCCGGGACCGTGGGACCGACGGGGGCTTTTCAGGCCGGCGACGGGGAAGCGGCAGACCGGGCGCGGGCGGAGTGGGAGGAGCAGGTGGACGTACTGGCCGATGCGGGCGTGGACCTGCTGGTGTGCGAGTCGTTCGAGCGGCTGGACGAGGCGCGGCTTGCGCTGGCCTGCTGCAAAAAGACCTCGCTGCCGGTGGTGGTTACGATGGATCTCACCCTGCCCGAGGGCCGATTGAACAAGCCGGTGCTCCGGGAGGACGAGGTGACCCCGGATGGGGCGGCTGCTGCCGAGTGCGCCCGTGCGCTGGCGAGCGATGGGGCCGATGTGGTGGGGGCGAGCGGCAAACGGGAACCGGAGGACCTGTGGCCTGTTGTGCTGGAGATGCGGGAGGCGGTGGACACACCGATTGCCTTTCTGCCGAACGGGTACCGGACGAACCGGCCCAACTGGGAGCGAATGCGGGAGGCGATGCACGTTTACGGGATAGAACTGGGCCAGTATGCGCTGAAGGCGAAGGCGCACGGGATGTGTTTCCTCGGCGGGTCCGACGGGGTCGTGGTGCGGCTGCTTCGCTCGATGGCCCAGGCGCTGGACCGCGAGCGGGCGCATATTGAGCTGCGGCCGAGGTGAGGGTCAGGGATCAGGGGACAGTGTCCGTTGAACAGGAGGACTGAGGATGGGGAAGGATATTTTGAAGATGCTGGAGGAGGAGGTTGTTTTGTGCGATGGGGGGATGATTATTGAGGCGAGGTGGCGGGGATACAATACGCCCGATATGATTCTGGAAGATCCGGATGCGCTGCGGCAGATCCATCAGGATTTTTTTCGGGCCGGCTCACAGGTGCTTCAGGCCCAGACCTGGTGGACCAGCCGCACGCAGCTGGACCGCAAACACAATTGGGGCGATCGGCTGGAGGAGATTACCCACACGGCCATCCAGCTGGCAAAGGAGGCGTCGGACGGGGAGGCGCTGGTGGCCGGGTGTGTGAACCAGACGGCCGCGGGGTCGTGGGAGGGGCCCTTTATTTACAGCCCTGACAATGCCTATGCGCGCGACCGGGCATGCGCGGAGTGGGACGAGCATATTGCTTCGATGGTGGACGCGGGGGCAGACCTGCTGGTGCCGGAGACGTTTGCCCGGCTGGACGAGGCGCGGCTGTGTCTGTCGCGCTGCAAGAAGACGGATGTGCCGACGATGGTGCTGATGGGAGCGAGTACGAAAACACGGGATGGGGCGACGCCTGCGGAGTGCGCGAAGGTGCTGGCGGACGATGGCGCGGATATCGTGGGTCTGGTCTGCAGCGGCGATTCCATGAATATGTGGCCTGGTGTTCTGGCGATGCGGGAGGCGGTGGATATCCCGATCGCGTACCAGCCGCAGGGCTACCGGAACGCGGGTCCGAACCAGTCGGTGATCCGGGAGTCGATGATTGTTTCCGGGACCGAGATGGGCGAGTATGCGTTGAAGGCGAAGGCGGAGGGGATCAACTTTATCGGCGCGTGCTGCGGGGCGGGTCCTTCGCATATTCGAGCGATGGCGCAGGCGCTGGGATGCGAGCGGTATCCGGTTTGAACGGGGGAGGCTGGAGCATGGCTTATGACGTGGATGTGGCAATTGTTGGCGCGGGGCATAACGGGCTGGTGGCCGCGACCTATCTGGCCCGATCCGGGCTGCGGGTGGCGGTTTTCGAGCGCCGTCCGTTCGTGGGCGGAGGGGCGATCTCTGAAGAGCTGTGGCCCGGGTTCCGGTTTTCGACCTGTGCGCACGCGGCGCACGCCATTCACCCAAAAATCATCCGGGATCTGGATCTGTACAATCGGGGGTTCGAGGTGCTCCCGCGAAGGCCAAACATTGTGATTAACGTGGAGGGGACCTACTGGGCTCCCGCCGAGTACGGGTCTCCCCGAAACCTGACGAAAAAGTTGACCGATGCAGAAGGGGAGGGAGAGCGGAAGTACTCCGAATTCAGGCAGAGCCTGATGGGGATCTTTTCGTCCTACCGGTTGGGACCCCCACCGACGCTGGAGGAAGTGCGCGCGAAGGTGGCGGGGACTCCGGCAGCGCAGGTGCTGGAGACGGCACTGAAGACACGGATCCGGGATATCCAGGACGAGTTGCTTCCCTCGCCGAGGCTGAGGGACAAACACGCGACCGAGTGCGCCTCCTTCGGCCGGAACCTGCTGGCCCTGGCGATCGCCTTCTCCGCGATCAACCTGCCGGATGAAGAAACCGGCGAGCCGCCGCCGAACGGGTACATCCGTGGGGGAACAGGGACCTTCAGCCGGACGCTTCAGGCGGCGGCGGAGGAAGCCGGAACCGAGATCCTCGTGAACCACGAGGTTGAGTCGCTGATCGTGGAGGGGGGGCGGGTGCTGGGTGTGAGGTTCACAGGCGGGGAACAGGTCCGTGCTCGTGTGACGGTGTCCAACCTGGACCCCAAGCAGACGTTTTTGCGGCTGATCGTTCCGGAGCACCTACCTTCGGGTTTCCTGCTGCGGGTTCGAGAGCTGGTGACCCACGTCAGCGCTTTCAAGCTGCTGGCCGTGATCTCGGAGTTGCCGCGCTGGAAGGACTGGGATGGCGACCCGGATTTGCCGAGCAAGGGAGCGGTGGGGCTGTGGCGGTCCCGGGCGTCGGTGGAAGCGGCGTTCGACGACCTGGACGGGGGGCAACCTACCCGCGTCCCTCTGGTGAATTTCTCGGTGCCTTCCGCGGTGGACCCAAGCCTGACACAGCCGGGATACCACACCGCCTCCCTCTGGGTCTACCCCGGAGCTGCCAGGCTGCGCCGGGGGACGTGGGATCAAGTGCGGGAACAGACGGCGGAGCGGATCATCGACAATATCACCCGGTTTGCACCTAATTTCCGAGGATCAATTGTACACTACCGGCTGCGCACGCCGCAGGATCTGGAACGAGAAAACGGGTTCACAGATGGGTGCATCTGGCACATTCAGCATACGCCCGAGCAGCTGTTCTGGAATCGGCCGCTGCCGGAGCTGGCACACTACCGGACACCCTTGAAGGGGCTCTATCTGAGCGGGTGCGGGCAGCATCCCGGCGGGGAGCTCAGCGGACTGCCGGGCCACAACGCGGCCCAGGAGGTCCTCAAGGACCTGGGTGGAAACGGAAGATTGTCGTAATGCATGAAAGCAGATGAGACCACCGATACTCAACCAGGAGGAGAGGAGAGACGGAATATGAACGAGTACGAAAAGTACCTTTTTGATCTGAACGGGTACCTGCTCCTGGAGGATGTGCTGAGCCCGGAAGAGGTGGCCGCCTGCAACGAGGCCATCGACCACAACCTGGAGCGCCTGGAGCAGCGTGAGGTTCGGTCCGAGAAATGGTCGGACACGCTAAAGGGAAAGGGCCGGAAGGATCTCCGGGGGATGCTCACCTGGCCCCAGCCCTGGTGCCAGCCCTTCCGGGACCTCCTGGTCCACCCCAGAATCCTCCCCTGCCTCCTCGAACTCCTTGGCGACGGGTTCCGGCTGGACCACATCTACGGCATTGTCATGAGCAAAGGCACAGAGGGCCTTGCGCTCCACGGAGGCGGTGCCAGGCGGGACAACCTCATCAATTTCTACGAATTCCTCCACGGCCGGATGATGAGCGCGCTCACCGTGGTCTCCTGGGCGCTCACCGACTGCGGCCCCGAAGACGGCGGGTTCATCTGCATCCCGGCCAGCCACAAGTCCAACTATCCCCTGCCGCCCGACGCCGCCGTCCTGGGCAACGATCTCGGCGTCGTCAAGCAGGTCCAGATGGCGGCCGGATCGGTCGTCATCTTCACCGAGGCCCTCGCCCACGGCACCCTGCCCTGGAACGCCGACCACGAACGCCGGTCCGCCCTCTACAAGTACTCGCCCGGTTCCATCAGCTACGCCCCCCCCGACAGCGACTTCACACACACCGAGGACTACCTCCCCCCCGGAATCCGCGAGGTTTGGGACGAACTGACTCCTGAACAACAGGCCGTGCTGGAACCCCCCTACCACCCCAACCGGCCCAGTATTCCGGTGCGCTGACCCCCTGCCACAGGGGTAAGACCACCCAACACGAAGACGTTAGGAAAGGCTATGGACGATCCTGTTTCGGTACAGAAACGAGATGAAAGCGCCGGGGTTCTCCAGGCGTCGGTCCCCCCCCTCACGACTCGTGCGGTAACGCCCCGAGCTCTGGGAACGGCCCTGCTGATCATCGTGGCCGGCGTGCTCTGGGACGAGTGGGCGGCCTACTACCTCCGCGGATCGCGGTTGACCCGCAGTCACTTTCCGATGGCGGTATTCTTCCCGTTTCTGTCGGTGACGGTCCTCAGTATGCTGATAAACCGGTTCCGGCCGGGTCGGGGGTTGACCAGGCCGGAGTTGCTGGTCGTGCTGGGGATGGGCCTGGTGGCCATGACGATACCTTTCGACGGCCTGACGGGAGGGCTGATCGGAATCCTGGGCGGGTCCACCTATCTGGCCTCCCCCGAAAACGGCTGGGCGCTCTACATCCACGACCACATCCCGGCCTGGCTGGTGCCCCACGACCGGGGCAACGCCATCGTCTGGTTCTACGAGGGCGTACCACCCCGGGGAGAGTTTCCCGCCTTGGGGGCCTGGGTCACTCCCCTGTTCTGGTGGACCACCCTGGTCGGGGGGCTGGCCTTCTCCCTGTTCTGCCTGGTCGTGATGCTCCGCAAGCAGTGGTCCGAGCACGAACGCCTGACCTATCCCCTGATGGAAGTTGGGCAGATGCTGACGGAGACGGAAGCCGGCGGACGGATGCCGGCGCTTTTCCGCTCCCCGCTCTTCTGGTCGGGCTTCGGGCTGGTGATGGGACTCAAGATGTGGAACGTGGTCTCCTATTTCTCCCCCCTCTTTCCAGCAGTTCCGTTTGAGGGGGCACGGCTTATCCTGATGCCCGACTTTCCCCATCTGATCCGGCGCGTCAGCTTCTATGCCGTCGGGTTCGGCTACTTCGCCCGGCTGGACGTGCTGTTCAGCGTCTGGTTCTTCTTGCTGGCGACCGGGTTCGAGGTGTTCGCGTTCAACCGGTTGGGCTACGCCCTCGGCGCCTCGGAGGATCAATGGTCCAGCGTGGCGCTCTCTTGGCAAAGCCTCGGTGCGCTCATATTTCTGGCCGGCTGGAGCCTCTGGATGGCTAGGGTCCACCTGGGCAACGTCTGGCGGAAGGCCCTACACCCCGGCTGCGAGGTGGACGACAGCAGAGAGCTCATCTCCTATCGTCTGGCCGTCCTCGGCCTCGCGGGCTCCCTGCTCTTTGTCGGCGGATGGCTGCACGCGGCCGGGATGGAACCCACGGTTGTACTCACGTTTCTGCCGGTCTCGCTGCTCATCTACCTGGGACTCTCCAGAGTGGTGGCGGAGCTGGGCCTGGTCTACGTCTACCACACAGTCTACCCCTACAGGGCGATGATCCAGGCCTGGGGCACCCAGACCCTTGGCCATTCCAGCGTCACAACCCTCTCGTTCATGCACGTCTTCCACAGCCTGGGTCGGGGGTTTGTCACCCCGGCGTTCACCCAGGCGGTCAAGGCCGTTGAATGGGTCGCCAGCCCCAGAAAGATCGCCTTCGCGCTCTGGTTGGCCCTGGCTGTCGCTCTGGCCGTCTCCATCTCCGATACGCTCGCACTCGGGTATTATTACGGCGGATACAACATGAAAGGTCAGATGCTCTGGGCCCCCCGCACGACCTTCAACTACACCGTCTCGGCCATTCGAAATCCCGCCCCGCCGGGAGGCGAGGGACGCGTCGCGTGGGCCGCCATAGGCGCCGTGGCTATGGCGTTGCTCACGCTGGTACGCTACAGGGCGCCCTGGTGGCCGCTCCACCCGATCGGATTGGCCATACAGGGGGGCTGGGGCGTCACCAAGTCCGGTATGTCCGTCTTCCTGGTCTGGGCGGTCAAGTCCATCATCGTTCGGATCGGAGGGGCCGGACTCTACGAGCGGGGAAAGCCCTTTTTTGTCGGGATCCTCGCGGGCCAGGCGCTCAGTACGGCCGTGATCTTCGTCATCGATATGATCTGGTTTCCGATAAAGGGCCACAATGTTCACAATTACTGATTTTGAGCCCAAAAACCTCTTGGAACACCGAAGGATCGGGTTTGTGGCGAGGTGGCACCGCGATGAGCTGTTAGACATCGACATCAATTATTGACGTCAAGTTTGGGGTTTCCGCTGATTTCAGAGATATTTTTAACGTAAATCTTTGTTTTTAATAAGGTTATAGCATATGCAACGGCCTCTCAGGGAGCAGATCGATCCCTCTGGAAAGAGCTTGACATCGGCACAAACTATCGTTAATCTATTGTAAGCGCTTACACAATTGGCGAGAAGGGGCTGCCGGCGCTCAGATATCTAGAGATGGGTCAATCCTTTTGTAGGGGAGTTCTCACACGAGCAAGGAGGTCAGCCTATGATGAGCTTTACCCAAAAGGGAGGGGCGGAGCGTCGATTGGAATGACACCATTCAGTAGCGGTCGGGGTCACTCGCGAAGGAGGTCATCGATATGAATCGATGGATATTAATATGTCTCACAGTTGCCGCCGGCGTCTGCCTGGCAGTCGCACCGGCGGAATCCCAGATCCTATCCGGGAAAATGACCGGTGTCGTGACGGATCCGAACGGATCCTCGCTGCCCGGCGCCAACGTCGTCGTTAAGGGCACCCGCTACGGGACCACGGCCGACCCCGAAGGGGTCTACGTGATCCTCGGCGTGGAGCCCGGCGTCTACGAAATTGAGGCCTCGCTCGTCGGCTACAGCACGGTCGTCCGCAAGAACGTGCGCGTGGTCGGGGGCCGGAGCATCAAGGCCAACTTCACCCTGCGGGAGACCGCGATCCAGGCCGAGGAGATTGTCGTCACCGCAAAGCACCCGCTCATCGAGGTCGACCGCACCGGGAGCGAGACCAAGATCCTGAAGGAGGCCATCGAGCAGGTCCCGATCATCCGAGACGTGCAGGGACACCTCGAGCACGTCTCCGGTGTGGACGTGCTCAGCGCCCGGGACGGAGGACGAGGCTATACTGACGACAACGGCATCCGCATCCGCCGGCAGGTCGGGGATACGATGGGTTCCGGCCAGACCTGGACCCTCGACGGCATGGAGTTAACCATCCTCGATGTCGGATTCATCAGCAACCTGCGGCAGTACAACAACCTCCCGGTCACCGCCATCTCCGAAATGGCGATCGTCAAAGGCGGCATCGACGCCTCCCAGGCCTCGGCCGTCGCCGGCGTCATCAACATGGTCTCGCGCGAGGGCACCCGGGCTATCCACGGGGGGATCGACGTGAGAATCGAGCCCTCCGGGAGACGCCACCGCGGGCCCAACATCTACGACGCGGTCGCCGGCCAGGCCGGCGGGACGAACGGGCTGTGGCGGGACAAGCTCAAGTGGGACGACCCGGACTGGGTCAACGAAGTCGACTCGGTTACCGGCGAGCAGGTCCACGTCAGGCAGGATTACGAGGGCGCGATCGGGCACTTGGTTGAGGGGTGGGTCTCCGGTCCCCTGGGCGAGAACACCACCTTCTTCGTCAGCGGCAAGACCAGCCGGGACAAGGTTGTCTTTCCCGCCCCGGAGCGGATCGGGCTCCGGCAGTGGTCCATCTTTGGGAAACTCACCCATACCCTCGCGGACAACCTCAAACTCAAAATCGCCTACAACCAGTCGAACGAGCCAAAGTACCAGGGAGACGTCCGGGGTCCGGGCGACGTCCTGGGTTCCACCTCCAACCTCTTCCTGGTCAACGGGTTCACCGGATACGAGGAGCAGCACCGGAACCGCGTCGTCTACGCCACCGTCACCCACGCGATCAGCCCCCGGACCTTCCAGGAGATGCAGGTCGGCTTTTTCGGCACGATCGTCGACACCACCGACAAAACGCCCACGACCTCGGGGGGCTGGCGGAAGGACGAGGACGGCAAGTTCAACCTCTATCGAGACTACAGGCGGCTCTACGTCGACAACAACCGGCGCTACAACCTCCGCTACGACCTCACCAGCCAGGTGACCCGGCGAAACCTGCTCAGGACCGGGTTCACCTACCAGATTTTCAATAACACCAACATGCAGTTCGTGCAGAATAACGCCTCCCGGGGATCCATCAAGATCATCGCCGGGGGAGACTACCTCCCCGGTGAGCGCTACACCGCCCAACGGTTCAACTGGTATTTCTCGGACAAGGTCGAGTTCCAGGGCCTGATCGTCAACTTCGGCCTCCGCTACGACCGCCTCTGGGGCGGGCCGGAAAAGGCGATCGGGGGCTGGTACCGCGGGCAGCCAGGGCTCCGGACTTACAATGCCTTTGTCACCCGCACCCCTCGGGGAAAGATGAGACCGCTGGCCACCTGGTCACCCCGGATCGGGGTCTCCCACCCGCTCACCGACCGGGCGGTGCTCCGCTACTCCTTCGGGCTCTACTACAAACCGGCGATGTTCGGGCAGATCTGGGGCGAGGGCTTTGTCGGCACCAACCTCAAGGTTGATCCCACCCTCGCGCCGGGGGCCACCACCTGGATGGACGACACCAACGGCACCGGAACCGCCTGGCGGATGGACAGCACCTGGCACAACCCGAGCGGGCTTACCAACACGACCGAGTTCGAGGCGGCGGCCGAATGGAACTTCGTCAGCGACCTCGTCCTGGACGTGGGAACCTACTTCCGCCGGGTGGAGCGCGTCACCGGGCTCACCCTCAAGCGTTGGTGGGACCCCATCCAGGGCCTGCTAAACCGGCACGGCGGCAACGGCCCCCACGGGCGGTTCGAGTCCAAGGGCCTGGAGCTTTCGGTTTACAAGCCCTTCTCCGAAAACTTCTCGTTCCAGACCTCCTTGGACGTCGGGTGGAGCTTCTACAACATCGCCTCCGGGATCGGGGTGCCCCGCGGGCACTACTTCTACCCCGACTCGACATTTATCGCCAGCCCCCACTACTTCCTGACGGACAAGGATGATAACCCGGTGGCGCTCACGGATGCACAGGTCCGAGACATCGGCCACGCCGCCAACGAGCAACTCAAGTCCCTGGGCAGATCGCTCGAGAACCAGACCAACACCCGGGTCCGGACCGGCCCGCTCACGCCCCTCAGGGACTACCCCGACTTCACGGATGAGGAGCGGAACCGGTCGGATATCCAGGGGATCTGGTTTACCGAACGGTATCTGAATGACCAGCGGGTCCGCATCTTTGCGCCCCCGGTGGCCAACGCCTCCTTTCAGTTCCTCTGGTCCACTCCCCCCGACTGGGGTCCCGGGCCGCTCGTGGGCGGCGCCAGGCTGCTCGGAGGCATCCAGGCCAACCTGGTCTGGCGCTACGACAGCGGGCAGGTGATCAAGTTCACCCCGGCAGGGGCTTCGACCGAAGTCTCCCGCAGGGGCCCGCAGTTCGTCCGCACGGACCTGAACTTCCAGAAGAGCCTCGCATTCGGGATCGTCCGACCCACCCTTTACGCGGAGGTCTTCAACCTGTTCAACTCCCAGGTCGACCGGGAGCGCAGCTATCCCGGGGTCAACTACCTCCGGTGGGGGCTCTACAGACCCGCCCCCAACGACAAGAACCTGCAGAAGTTCGGCGACCCCAGGCCCTTCCGGGGCGGCGATGCCCGCTACGTCAACCTGGGGGTGCGGGTCCGATTCTAGCCTTCCCTGAATCCAATCGAATCGGTGGTTGGGTGGGCAACCGGCTCACCCCGCCACCCCGATATTTCGAGAGAGGACCGATATGCGCATGAAAATGCTCGTCATTTCGGCGGCTGTCCTCGTGGTGGGGACGCTCGCTGCCTGCGCGGACGCGCAGGACGTCATCGGCGGAACGGCCAACCAGCTCCTCGAACCCCGGCAGCTCACCCGGGGGCAGCTTTGGCTCTCTTACTTCAACACCGGCGCCTCGGGCTACCGGCACCCCGAGCAGGCCACCGGAAATCTCTTCGCCGACCTCAACTACCCGGGCACCTACATCCCGGGCGGGGACGACTTCCAGGAGCACTTCGGGGCCCGCTCCTTCCTCTACGACCAGATCGACATCCAGACTCTCCAGGCCCGCGGCCACGGCTGGTACACCGCCGTCAAGGTGGACGGCCAGGAGTCCGTCAGCTACGCCAGCTCCCTCGTCAAGGCCAAGGAGGAGAGCGATGACGTCCTGATGATGACGGTCGACCCGACCGTCGACTTCGGGGGGCGCTTCGCCAGCGTCGGCAACGACGTGATCAACCCCCGGTCCAGCCGGTCCATGGGCACCTGGTGGCCCGGTACCGGCGTCGTCAACGACGCCAAGAAGCCGGTCGAGATCCTGAACTACCGGTCCGGGCAATACAACAGCGCCGCCACGGACAACTTCCCCGAGAATATTATCCTCTCCAAGTGGACGACCAAGACGGGCATCACCGGCCACAAGGCCGCCTACGCCTGGAACCACCCGGAATACGACGACTTCATCATCGAGGAGTGGATCTGGGAAAACACCGGGGATACGGACGGCGACCGGGTGGCCGACCTGCCGGGCGGGGGTCACGACCTGCAGAACGTCTACTTCGGCCTCCACAACCGATTCACCACCTCCTCCTCCGGTTACCGGGGCAGCCACACCGCCTGGTACTGGGACTGGGGACCGCTGGATTCCTGTTTCAGCCGCTTCCAGCCCAACGCCGATAACGGGCAGGACGACAAGATCAAGTATACCGAGTCCCCCAACTACGACGGGCCGGCCTCGGCCGTCGGATTGAAGCTCACCTACCAGTACGACTGGAACAACTTCTGCCTCACCGGGTCCCTGGCCGACGACGTCGGGGACCCCTGGCGCTCCGTGCTCAAGGCCGCCACCCGCCCGGTCCCCGACTTCACCGACGATGGGGACCTGCTTGGCATCGCTTACGTGGGCGTCGCGGATATCGACACCGACCCAACCGACGGGTTCATCGGGGACAATGAGGTCTACATCGCCCCCGACGTCGCCCAGCAGCCCTTCGCGCACAACTTCTTCCACCACGTCCACCGCCAGCAGGACGGCAACACCCGCTCCGACCTGGTCACCGACGAGCCCAATCCGTTCGAAATGAGCGACGCGGTCATGTACCAGCTCATCACCCGCTCTCCCCCGCTCTCCTACTTCGAGCCGTTCACCTCCCACGACGCCGCCCTGGCCCGCCCCACCCGCGCCTCGGGCGACGAGAATCTGGGAGTGCCCCTGCTCCCCCTCCCGGACGACCCGACCGAGCCGATGCCCGTCGGACCCATCCCGGAATGGGAGTGGGTCAACCGGCACGGGATCGCGGCCGCCTACTCGGTGATAGACACCTACGGCCCCTACGACATGGCGCCCGGCGACAAGGTCAAGCTCGTGATCGCCTACGTCGCCGGAGCCCCCGTGGAGCACAGCTTCAGGACCTACCGCCGGCAGCAGGACAACAGCGAACTCAAAAAGGAGGAGGGCGGCGCCGCCTTCACCAACCTGATCAAGCACCTGAACAAGGCCAAGGAGGCCTACGCCCTCGGGTTTGACCTCCCCAACCAGCCGCCCGACGTGAACGCCACCCTGCAGTCCTCTGAAAACGCCCGCTCCGAGCTGGTCTGGTCGAACGACGCGGACGGGGCCATCAACCCGGACACCGGGCAGCCCGACGTCGCCGGCTACCGCGTCTATCGGTCGGAGACCCTTCCGGACATGTGGGTCCAGTTCGCCGACGTCAAGGTCGGGACCGCGAGTTCCGGGACCTACCGGGTCGAAGACCCGGAATCGGTCTCCGGCTTCCAGTACCTCTACCAGGTCCGCTCCTACCAGGGCAGCGCCAACTCCGGGTTTGTCAGCCGGGTCACGGGCGCCACGGTGGCGGGCGGCGTCTCCGCCTACGAATCGGGTCCGGGAGACCCCTCCACCTTCTACTACCCTGACGGCGGCGTGAACGGACTCAGCCCGGTGCAGGTCGCCTCGGCCGACGCGGACCGGATGGAGAAGCAGGTCGCGGTGGTCCCCAACCCCTACATTGATGATGGTATCCATAGCTATGAAGGCACCGTCAAGCTCCGGATCATAAACCTGCCGAGGCGGGCCAAGCTCCGGATCTATTCCATGGCGGGCGACCTGGTCGGTGCCCTGGATCACGAGTCCGATACGGTGGGGGAACGGAGCTACTACCAGCTCAACAGGCTGATAACGAATGAGATCCAGTTCGGCACCTACATCCTGGTCGTCGAGTCGTTGATGCCCGAGAGCCTGGGTCAGACGCAGTTCACCAAATTTGTGATCATTCGCTGAGGAGGTCGCCATGCGAAACCTATTTCTGTTTGGATGGGCAGCGGCCTTCGCCGCGATCCTCATCTCTTCGCCGGCCGCGGCGGGGATCTCGGGCCAGACGCCCCTGGGCGAGAGCTACGCCAGCTTCTTAGAGGTGGCCCAGGGGGCCAGACCCGCCGGGATGGGGGATGCCTACGTGGCCGTGGCGGACGACATCACGAGCGTCTTCTGGAACGTGGCCGGACTGACCAAGATGGCCAGGAACCGGTTCCAGTTCACCTTTACCAACACCCAGTGGATAGCCGACACCCAGTTCAACTCCGGGGCCGTGGGAATCAACACCAACTACGGGGCGATCGCCTTCAGCTTTGTCGCCCTCGACCCCGGCGACATCGAGGAGCGGACCATCTTCCAGCCGGATGGGACCGGCCGGATGGTCGACAACGGGAGCTGGGCATTCGGCCTCGCCTACGCCAAGCAATTCACCGACCGGATGTCCGTCGGCGGACAGGGCCGGATCTTCGAAGAGCGGCTCGACACCGACTACGGCTACCGCGTGTTCGACCTGGCCGTGGGGGGGATCTACCACACCGGGTTCCGCAGCCTGCGAATCGCGATGTCCCTCCGCAACTTTGGGAAGGACAAGGTGCTCCTCTCCGATGAACAGAGCCGGAGCAAGATGCCGGTCATCTTCAACGTTGCCGCGGCCGCAGAGGTGCTGGGCACCAAGGAGGATCCGGTCTACCTGACCGGCGCCTTCGAGGCCCTCTACAACGTGGCGGTGGAGAAGCGCATCCACGTCGGCGGCGAGCTCTGGCTGCGCAACATCCTGGCGCTCCGGGGCGGCTACAAGTGGAACTACGACGCCCAGGATTTCACTGTGGGAGCCGGCCTGAAGCTGCAGCGAGGCGTCCACTACCTCCAGGCCGACATCGCCTGGGTGGACTTCGGAAAGGACTTCGGCGCCCCCCTCCGCGTCTCCGTGACGGGCTCCTTTTGACCCATCGTCCAACCTCACGACAGAGTGAGGACAGACTCTACGTCCTTCGAGGGAAACTCAACGATATTAGGGTAACCGGGTTAGCGGTTCAGACCCGCACGGCCTCAGGGGCGCAGCGAATTTCTCGGTTGGTCCAGTGGACGGAATCCGGGCCATTTTGTGCTGCACCCCGCCGACGGTGCGGGTCTTTCTTTGCCCATTTGGGACATCCTAATGCGCCCATTGATCTTCGAGGATGACCTCTCCCAGCTCATCGACCGGTCCCGGCCCGCCATGCTGTTCCAGGGTAACACGGTCGAGGAGCTCCAGGAATGGCAGGTTCGCTTCAGATCGGTCCTGACCCGACTCCTCGGTTCTCGTCCCGACCGGACGGAGCTCGATCTCCAGGTTCAAACGAAGAGCGACTGTGGGACGTTCGTGCGTCAGCGGGTGCGATACCAGACCGAACCCGGGGTCTTCGTCCCCGCCTACCTTCTCGTTCCCAAGAATATCCCGAAGGGGCAACGGGTCCCCGGGCTGCTCTGCCTGCACGGTCACAGCCATTGGGGCAAAGACAGCGTCTCCGGGATCGACGACACGCCCGAGCGCAGGGCCCAAATCGAGCAAAAGGGCTACAACTACGGTCAGAAGTTCGCCGAGCAGGGCTACGTTGTCCTCGCGCCCGACATGCGGGGATTCGGCGAGCGCCGGCCCGGCTACCCCGGCCCCCGGACCGACCACTGCACCCGCAACTACCTCTGCGCCACCCTGATGGGCACAACCGTCGTGGCTTTAAATCTCTGCGACCTCGAGGCCGCCCTCGACGTGCTCCAGTCGCTGGAATACGTCGACGGTGAGCGGCTCGGCTGTGCCGGGCTCTCCTTTGGGGGTCGGATGACGATGATGATCTCGGCGATGGATGAAAGGATCAAGATCGCCGTCGCCTCCGGATGTATGAGCCTGTATCAGGAACGGTATCAAGCGCTCAAACGATGTGGAGCCCAACTCATCCCAGGACTCCTCCGCTACGGTGACACCCCCGAAATCTTTTCCCTAATCGCCCCTCGGCCGCTGGTGATCGAGTGGGGATTGAAGGACCGCCTGGCCCCGCACGACTGGGCCGAGCGGGGGCTGGCCCGAATCCGCAGGGCCTACGAGGCCGGCGGCGTTCCGGAACGCCTCGTCCTCGACCGGTTCGACGGCGGGCATCTCTTCCACATGACAGTAGCTCGGGAGGTCCTTCAGCGGTGGCGCGCGGACGTGCTCTGATTCCGGTACCTTGAGTCACTCAGAATTGACACGGAAGTGCCCCTTAACCGGTCTGAATGACAATCTGACTTCAGTCCAGTTGACGAGAAGACGGAGTACCAGAATGGTCGCCGAGCGGGACACCATACACGAAGATTATGTTAGAGAATTCATCAAGCTCAGCCTCTGGTACGTCCATCGAACCCTGCGCAATGGCGAGGCCGACTTTGAAGACCTCATCAACGTTCGCGTCAACATCTACAGAAACACCTCGCTTTACACCGGCGGCCTCTACAGCCAGGCGGGGAAGAGGCGTCATCCAGCCTTTCAAGACGTCGGACCCCAATGGAGGGCTATCCTCGAAGACCTCCGAGCCATCTGCGATCGTCATCGTGACAATCCCTCTTCGACCCCAATCGAAAAGGTGGGGTTGGAGATGCTGTGGCCCTATCTGGAGGCTCGACTCCGGCAGCAGGGCCCAGACCCGATGCCCGACATGAAAGACCGCCCCTACGAATGCTGGAGGCTCGATCCGAGAAATGACCGGATCAACCTCCACATCATCAACATGTACCGACCCAAATCCCCCCTGAGCGAAATGTGGATCGCCTTCGCCGCCGCGCTTATCCGTCTGCTCAGGGACGCCCGGGCGCGGCACCCCGAGATCCAGTTGGCCAGATGCAACAGCTGGCTGAACTCCGCCCCACGATTCCAGGAGCTCTTCCCGGAATCCTGGGTGCGGTCCACGCAGCCCAGCCCCTCCATCAGGTTCAGCATGGGCCACTGGGGCCAGTTCACGGACCGGAGGGGGAGCTTTCACGCCGCCAACGGTCAGCGCTTCCGGCAGACCGGATCGTTTCCGTTTCCTTGCGTGAGCTGCGAATGCCCTGTTGAGGAGATCCAGACCCACCTGGAGGCTTCCGTCCCCGAGGCGGTCGACTACAACTTGGCCCTGAGCGCCTGAATCCTGGATCACGATCAGGACAGAACGAGATGCCCGGATACAGACAGATTGATCTTCGAACGATCGCCGGATTGAGCGGCATCATCCCCTCCTGGTGGATCTCCCCTGCACGCGGGGAGACCGGCGGAGCGGACGCGTGGCTCTCATTCAAGAGCGAGCTGGATCCGTCCGGCGAGACTCGAGACGAGCTGCGGTGGTTTCCGTTCGACAACGGCGAGCACTACGGGCTGATGCCCGCGAAGATCTGGGAGAAGATCGGGCGTCCCGATCACCCCAGAATCTTCGCCGCGGCGGGCGTCTACGCCCCGGGTCCCGTAGAGGCCCTGTATCGCTTCGATTTCCTCTGCAACTACCGGCTCTGGGTCAACGGCGAACGGGTTGCCGACCGATGGGAGGACGACATCCCACTCCTGGATAAGGGTCAGGTCGAGGTCAGACTCAACCAGGGACTCAACGGGATCATCCTCGAACTGCCTCTGCCCATCTTCAAAGACAAGATCCTCTTTTGCGGCCGAATCAGTGGCCCTGACGAGACTGACCTTAATGGCCTCAAGATCCTCGCCTCCGGCAGGGAGAACGCGACAACATCCAAAGACGAGGAGCTGACGCGCTCCTTTTCCGCCTTCGAAATCTTCAACCGCTTCGTCTCCAAAGAGCCCGCGATGCGGTTCACGGGCGATGGACCTGACGACTTCAGGGCGTGGAAGGCGCACTTCAAAGGAAAATTCCTGGAGCTCATCGGGGACTTTCCGGAACCCGTGCCCCTGGACCCCAGGATCGTCGACATCAGCCACAGAGAGGGAATCACCCGCGAAAGGGTCTTCATCCAGACCCAGGACGGCCTCTACCTGCCCCTCCACCTTCTCATCCCGGACAAAAGGCGCGACGGACAGGCCATCGTCTGCGTGCACGGGCACGGAGGTCGACGCGGGAAATACGGCAAGGAGCAGGTCACGGGGGAGGTGAACGGTGACCCTACCCTTCAGTGGAACGTATGGAAACTGGATTACGACTACGGCCTGCGCTTCGCGCGGGAGGGATACATCACGATCACCCCCGACTTCCGGGGATTCGGCGAGCGTGCGGAGTCCCTCCCCTTCTCGAGTCACGATGACTGCGCGGTAAACCTGATGAGGTACATCTGCTACGGAGAGAACTTCCTGACGTACCAGATCTGGGATGGCATCCGGGCGGTCGATTACCTGGTCAGCCGACCGGAGGTGGACCCCGACCGGATCGGATTGACCGGCCTCTCCTACGGGGGCCGCATGACCCAGTACATCGGGGCTGTGGACGAGAGAATGAAGGTCTGTGTGGCCAGCGGAACCATGAGCACGCTCAGAGAGCGGAAGACCGTGGGCCGCGCCTGCGGCTCCCAGACCCTGCCCGGGCTCCTGACCTACGGGGATGCCACGGAAGTCTTCGGGCTTATCGCCCCCCGGCCCCTGATGATGCAGCTTGGCACGAACGACGCCACCGCGCCCGTCTTTTTCGCTCCCGAGATCGACCGGGACTTGAGACGGATCTACGCCAGCGCCGGTGATGAATCCAGGTATTCACTCGACGTCTACCACGCCAAGCACCGCTACAACTTCCCCACGGCGCTCAAATGGTTTGAAAGGTGGCTCTAGTGCCTTGTCAAGTCTTAATTTTAGGGTAAACAGACTTGAGTTTGCAGCGTGCGTCGTCGATCTTCATCTGCCAGTCCACACCGCGTTGACGCCTGTTGACATCAACAGACCAAGCACACAGCTCAGACTGTAACCTCTCCAAATCGCCAATGCGACGACCACTGACACATTGGCTTGTCATCGCACTCAATTCATTTTCCGCAATGTTAAGCCAACTGCCATGTTTAGGCGTGTAGCAAAACGCGATGCGACGCACCAAAGCACGCGCCCTATAAGGCGCAAACATTTCGTAAAAGGCCCCCTTCGTATGCGTATTGAGATTGTCGCAGACCAGCGTGACCCGCTCACAGTATGCATAGCGGCCTTCCAGTAACTGTGCCACCTCTGCTGCCCAGTCGGTCTTTGTGCGCTGTTTCCGCGCTGTGGCACGCCGCCAACCAACCAAAGGCTCACTGAACATAAAGATTGACGCCGTGCCGGCACGTTCGTATTCATAGTCAACCCGCCGCGCATGGCTTCGGGTGGCTTTGACCGGGTGGCGGGTCTCTCGGACCAACTGAACAGGCTGCTCATCCATACAGATAACCGGATGGTGCCGCTGATAGGGGCGTTCATAGGTCTCCAAGACCGCTTCCATGTTCGCCACGAATTCGGCATCTTCCTCGGGTGGGATCACCCAGTATTGGATTTTGCGCCGCGTCATCCCGTTTTTTTTAAAGTCTGTCGCACGGTCTCGTAGCTGATGGAAGCCACGATTTCCAGTTCCACGGCCTTGTCTGCCAAGAGGCGTAGCGTCCAGTTGGCATAGCCCGTGGGCGCAGGGCCTAAACGCAGGGCGATGATTTGGGCTTCCTGCTCGCCATCAAGAAGCTTCTGTGTTGGAGGAGACTGGCGTTTCTTGCGCGAGAGGGCATGCTCAAACCCTTCCAGCACGCAGCGCTGGCGGATGTTTTCCACCGTCTTGATCCGACATGAGAACGCCTCGGCGGTCTGCTGATCTGTCCATGCAGGCCCGTCTGCGTCTGTCTTTAGAAGAATCTGTGCACGGCGAACCTTCTGACTGGTGCCTTTGAGTTTGTCTATTGTCTCGCGACACAGCCCCCGTTCTTCTGGCATGAGTCGCACGACGTATTTTTTCGGCATGGAAAGCCTCCACTCTCCTGTCTGCGTGCGTGCATCCGCACGCACAGGCAGGTCTGTGTGTCTTGATCATTAGAATTGTTCGCTATGAGAACATCATAACCATAATTTTTAGATTTGACAAGGCACTAGCGGCCTTTAGAGCGACATCGAGCTCCATCAGAAAAGCGAGTGGAATGCGCTGATCTGTACAGGCAGGAACAACAGACGCCAAGCAGAATGGAGAGCAGATAGGAAATGGCACGCGATCAGGTTCAATCGGCCGCACTTCTAAGCGATACCCAATGGCAGCAATACCTTGAAGAAGGTCACGTCCGCCTTGGAAAGGTGACGGAAGAGGGCGAGGTTGAGGCCCTCTGCCAGCGGATCGACGACATCATGCTTGGGAAGGCCACGATCGACTATGACCGGATGCTCATGCAGCTGGACAGCAAGACCGGCGAGGCCTTCACGGCGGGGCCCCAGACCAAGGGCCACAAGGGTGCCACCCTGGACTACCGGAAGATCCAGGATCTGGAGCTCGACCCTCTCTTTCTGTCCTACATGCAAAAGCCCCTCTTCCGAGAAATCTGCGCGCGCGCCTACGGCAAAGACACCCCCATCTCCTGCTTCCGGGCGATGTTTATGAACAAGCCGGCCAAGAGGGGAACCCACCTGACCTGGCATCAGGACGTCTTTCGAGACCTAGATGGTAACCCGACGGTCACGATCTGGATGGCCATGGACCGCGCGACGACCGAGAACGGATGTGTCAAGATCATCCCCGGGTCGCACAGATCCCTCCTGGATCCGGAAAGCCGCAAGGCCTTTCTGCCCGATGAGAAGGTGGAGCCCTATCTCAAACAGTCTGGATTCCTGACCCTCGAGGCCGGAGCCGGCGAGGGCTTCCTCTTGCACAACTGGATGATCCACGGCTCTGAAATCAACAAGACCGACCACCCCCGCCGGGCGTTCAGCGTCTGCTTCATGGACGCTGCGACCAAATCTGACAAGGGTCAGGAATTCTCCATCATTTTCGGTGAGGGTGCCCTGGAACCCGATTTGCCGTAGCTCGAATGCCTCTGCCGGATCGTCAAGAGTGGCGATTTAGGCGACAGCTGGCAGCAGGTGGACC
Source organism: Candidatus Latescibacterota bacterium (assembly GCA_965222075.1). Classification (GTDB taxonomy): domain Bacteria; phylum Latescibacterota; class UBA2968; order UBA2968; genus JAAXHW01. Next base: position 170,633 of record OZ244937.1, read on the forward strand.
TCCCTGAGGCCGCGGGTATTTCATCACAGCCTTTTGCACGGGAGTTCCCCAAATCTGGAATGGAACGATGAGCGAAATTGTCGTCTGCTCACCGGAAGAACTGACGAGCCATTGGGGCGGTGACCAGAACTTCTTGATCAGTCCGAAGTTCTGGCGCTTCGACGTGGCCTTTCCGCCTGTGGAAGAGGTCGTCGACCACGTGAGGAAGGACAATGGCGCCCACATTCGAATCGACGGGGATCACGACGAGGCCGAAAAGGCCGAACTGATCCAGAGGTTCAGGACCGGTCCTATCGATGAGGTCATCGACTATCCCTTCAGGCTCGGTCACTACCATCTGAGCCAGTTCTATGGTCCGGACTATTGGCGCGTATCAGGAAGGGAATCCGCTGAATCCCTGCAGCCCCCTCGGGAATCTTCCGGGAACGGGACGGTTCCCTTCCTGAGGGACCTCCAGGACAAAGTCATGAACCCCTGGCGGGGTTTCCTATCCAGTTTGGGTTTCACCTGGCAGCGCTGCCATCCGATCATCTTCATCTCGGGAAAGGGTTGCGGATCCGGCTACCACGTCGACGTCTCCCACGTCGTGGCATGGCAGGTCTGGGGGACAAAGGTCTTCAATGGCTTCAGAAACCCGGAACGGTATGCCCCCCTCGAGCAATGCGTCAAAGCGAAGAACAGCCTGAGGCGGGAAAAGCCTCCCGACCACCCTGACGAGGATCTCGTCAGGTGTGAGATGAATCCGGGAGACCTTTTGTGGAACCAGATCCTGACCCCGCACTGGGTGGATGCCACAAAGGATGAAGTGGCGATGAGCCTCAATATCGCCCACGGTGGGCTCCGGTACCGGGGGGCCTTCTGTCCCAGAGAGGCCCGGCTGAGAGAACACTGGGCCGAACACCCCGAAGAGGCCAAGCTGACGAACTTGCGGTATTAGTGTGGCCTGGCGGCCCCGTATACGAGTGATAATGCAACCAGGTGATGCCCAAAACAGATGAAAGGGCTCCGATGAACGTCCTCCTGATTCAGACCGATCGGCACAATCCCCAGTTTTCGGGATGCTACGGCAGTCCCATCACCCGCACCCCGAATATCGACAGCCTCGCCGAACGGGGCACACGTTTCGACCGCGCCTACTGCATCAGCCCTCTGTGTGCGCCCACCCGGGCCGCCGTCATGGCCGGAAGGTATGTCCACGAGATCGGGACCTGGTCGAACGCCTTTCCCTACACCGGTGTCCCGAAAGGTTGGGGCCACTACTTCAAAGAGCAGGGCGTCCATCTCACCACCATCGGCAAGCTGGACTACGACCCGGAGGCCGACCACGGCATCGCCGATGTCCGCCAGTCCAAGCTTCGCCAAAACCTCAACGTCCTCTCCTGCTTCCGCGAGCAGGACATGCCGCCCCGTTACCTGCTCCTCCACCGGCTGCGCAAGACCGGTCCGGCTGATTCGCCCCAACCCTTCAAGAGCGATGACGACGTCGCGGAGGAGGCGACGCGCTGGCTGGCCGACGAGCACCCCACCGACCGGCCCTGGATCCTCAGCGTCAATTTCACGAGTCCACATCCCACCTGGAACCCACCCAAGGAGCTGTGGGACCACTACGATCCGCTGATCAAGATCGAAGACTTCGACGAACGCTATACCGAGGACCTCTCCCGTCTTCACCCCCACCACCGGACCTTCATTCGTCACGTCTGCGGGGACCTGGTGAAGCCTGAGGAGCTTCGCCTCGGGCACGTGGGCATGCACGCCACCACCGAAGCGGTGGACGGCAACGTGGGTCGTGTCGTAAATGCACTGGATGGGGCCGGTCTGATGGGGAAGACGGTCGTCGTCTATACCTCCGATCACGGGGGGTGTTGCGGGGAGCACAGAGACTGGGGCATCGGCTCCATGTATGAAGACTCCATCCGGGTCCCCATCATCGTCGCAGGACCCGGCGTCTCTTCCGGGGCGGTCCAGAACACACCCATTTCCCATCACGACCTGTACCAGACCATCTGCGAGGCCACCGGAGCGGACCTGCCCATACACACGCGTGGCCTGTCGCTCTGGGGCCTGCTGCGGGGCGAAAAGGACGCCTCAAGACCCCGATTCACGCTCTCCGAGTACCACGCCGTCGGATTTCCCGCCAGCATCTTCGCCATCCGTTCGGGCCATCTCAAATACGTCGAGTATGTGGGCGAAAGGCCTTCGCTCTTCAATCTTGAGGATGACCCTCTCGAGATGCACGACCTCGTCCTCGAACGCCCTGACGACCCCGAAACGCAGGCGAACATCCGCCGGCTGCGGAGGATGCTCTGCGAAGTCTGCTCCCCCGAGGCCGTCGACGCCCGGGCCAAGGCCGATCAGCGCGCCCTCCGAAAAGAGGTCACCGAGAGCGGTCGCATCCTCCGGGAGCTGTGGAGGCGCGGCTTCGAGCGGAATCCCGACGAGCTGATACCCCGAGAAGACATCATTCCAGAGCTCTGATCCGGAAAAGGGAGAGATATGGCAGGCCCCTCCGGAAGGCCGAATTCACGTACTCTACTCGGTCACGGACCCGTCGGTCGATCCCACTCTGGCGGTGACCCACGACAATGGCGACTCGTGGGAACTCATCGATATCGTCTCGGAGATCGCCAAACGACCCGGTCACCGGGTCTACTGGAACACCGCCATGTCGCGCCTCTCCAGGGAGGGTTGGGTCTACTCCGCCTGCACTGAATCCAAACTCGAACGGATCTGAGGAACAGAAATGAACCAGCCCCCAGAAACCTTCATCAGGGTCTCCCACCGGGACCTGCAGGCCTTCGTCTCCAGGGCCGCACAGACCGTCGGCATGCCCGAAGAGAAGGCCGATCTCCTCGCCGAATTGCTCACCGCCTGCGACCTCCGGGGTAACGTCAGCCACGGCAGCCGACAGATCGCCCGGTATGCCACCTGGATGCGGGACCGAAAGATCAACCCGAATCCGACCGTGCGCGTGGTCAAAGAGACCCACGTCAGCCTAATCGTGGATGGAGACGGCGGCCTGGGTTACTTCCCGATGGTCGAGGGGACCAAGCGCGCGATCGAGAAGGCGAAGGCCGAGGGGATGGCCGTGGTACTGACCCGAAACCACGGTCACTTCGGCGCAGCGGGTCTCTATTCCCGGATGCCCCTCGCGCACGACCTGCTAACACTCGTGACCGAGGGCTTTCGGCCGAATATTGCGCCGGGCATGCCCATCCACCTCGCCGCGGGGGGCTCCCCTCCGATCTCCTTCAGCGCGCCTGCCGGAGAAGAGCCCCCGCTGGTCCTGGATTTCGGGACGATGCACGACCTTCACCCCGGCTCTCCTCACCGGGAGGAGATCTCGAGGATGGCGCCCGGCATCCTCTTCCGATCGCTCGGACTGGGGGCGATCTGCCAGGCCTGGGCCGCCTTTCTATCTGGTGCGGGCGAATCGGAGTTCCCTGCGGATGTCCCGAGACCCGGAGCGCAACCCAAGTCCAAAGGGGGACTGCTGATCACGTTCCAGATCGGCCTGTTCACGGACCCGGCTCGGTTCAAAAGAGAGATGGACGACTACGCGCGCCAGGTGCGGTCGCTCGAACCGCTTGGGGGATTCGATGGGGCCTGTCTGGCGGGTGGACCGGAGGCGGCACGCGAGCGCATCTACCGAAAGGAAGGCATCCCCGTGGGGACCGAGCACCAGCAGCGGCTTGAAAAGCTGGCTGCCGAGTTGGAGATTGAAGTGCCCTGGGCGTGAGCATAAATTGCGGGATGAGCGTTTTTCTGAGATTCCCTCACGGCCCAACTTCCTGAATCGACCCAGAATGGCCAATCCAAAAGGGAGTTGAAATGACCTATCTCGCCTGCGTATCCGTTCACGGGGAAAACAAGATTTCGACATTCAGAATAGACCCTGAAACCGGGGCGCTCCAAAACCGGACCGAAGTCCCACTCGACGCCGCCCCCGGGTCACTCGTTTTCGGCCCCGAACGAAGTGTCCTCTATGCCGTTATCCGGCAGCCACACCTCCAGATCCTCAGCCTGCGAATCGATCCAGACGGAGGGGGGTTTTCGCCCGTCGGCACGGTATCCCTCGAGGCGAATCCCTGTTACGTAACCTTGGATCAGACGCGCCGCTTTTTGTTCTCCGCCTACTACTTCGACGGTCTGGTCGCGGTACATCCCATCGACGAAAATGGGGCAGCCGGCGGCCCGCCCGTCGAATGGCGCTCTACGGCCGTGAAGGCCCACTGCTTCCGGACCGACCCGTCCAACCGGTATGCCTTTGTCCCCCACACCGGCGAGTCCAACTTCATTGCTCAGTTCAAATTCGATGGGGAAACAGGCGCCTTGACTCCCAACGACCCCCCCAGGGTCGAAGCCGATGAGGGCGCCGGTCCCCGCCACTTCCTCTTCCACCCTGACAAGGATGTCGTCTATTTCTCCAACGAGCAGGGGGGCAGCGTCACAGCCTACCGATTCGATCCGTCCGCCGGGACGCTCGCGGCCTTCCAGACCGTTTCGACCCTGCCCGAAGGCTTTACCGAACATAACCACTGTGCCCAGATCAACATCACGCCCTCCGGGAGGTTCCTCTACGTCTCCAATCGGGGCCACGACAGCATCGCCTGCTTTGCGATCGACGGTGACACCGGTGAGCTAACCGCTCTCGGGCAGCAGCCCACGGAGCAGAGGCCGAGGGCGTTCACCGTCGATCCGACCGGGAATTTTCTGCTCGCCGCCGGCCAGGAATCCGGGAGACTGGCCTCCTACCGAATCGATGCTGAAACCGGCAAGCTCGAGCCCTTGAAGATTTACGACATCGGCGACAATCCGGCCTGGGTGCTCGCTCTCGCCTTGCCGGAATAGACATCGCGGCACCCTGCGCACATCAAGTGGAGAAAAGCAAATGGAGTCAGAGGATTGGCGGGGGATCTTCACGATTCCCCAATCCGTATTCCACGATGACGGAAGGTTCGACGAGGCCGGGCTGGAGGCCGAGCTTGAATTCTGCCTCGGGGCGGGGGCACACGGCATCGTCTGGCCGGTCATGGCCAGCCGGTTCGCCATCCTCTCTCACCAGGAGCGGAAACGGACCGCCGAGATCGTCATCCGGAAGGTAGGCGGAAGTGCCCCAGTCGTCATCGGCGTGGCCACGGTCTGGTCTGAGTCTTCGGTCGACCTGGCCCGCCACGCCGAAACGGAAGGCGCGGACGCCATCATCTCTCTCCCGCCCTGGGAGGTGAAACCGACACGAGAGCAGGCCTTCGATTACTACCGCGCCCTCTCCGAGGCCGTCACGATCCCGATCTTCATCCAGAACGCCGGGGGGAAGTTTGGGATGGCGCTCCCGGCTGAGCACGTGGCTCGGATGGTCCGGGAGCTCGACGGTGTGGACTACGTCAAGCAGGAGATCGCGCCCTTCGGCCAGCACATCACGCAGGTCATCGACGCCTGCGGAGACTCGGTCAAAGGCGTGTTTGGAGGCGCCAACGGCAGACACATCGTCGACGAGTTCAACCGGGGTGCGGTCGGCAACATGCCGGCTTGCGCGATCACCGACGTCCTCGTCGAGCTCTACAAGCGATATGCGCGTGGAGACGAGCCCGGTGCTCGGGAGGTCTACCACGCAATCATGCCTTACCTCAATTTCCTCAGACTGTTCGGCATGGGGCTCATCCTGGAGGTCCTCCGACGCAGGGGGGTGGTCCGGTCCACGTCGCCCCGGATCGGGAAATTCGAGCAGCTTGATGCCAATGACCACCGTGAGCTGGATCTCATCCTTGAGGGGCTCCGTCCTTATTTCCGGCTCCAACCCCCTGCTTGACTGGGCGCCGGTCTAGGGACAGGATTGAGGACTCGACCATGAATACCATTTCAAATCCATACGAAAGAATCGGTGTGCGCAGCTTCATCAACTGCTGCGACACCCGAACGGTCCACAGCGGCACGCTGATCCTCCCCGAAGTGGCAGATGCGATGGTGGCCGCCTCCAAGCATTTCGTGAACATGGAAGAACTAAAGGCGTGAGCAGGCGGCTCGCGGAACTCACAGGCGCAGAGTGGGGAATCGTAACCGCGGGGGCCGCGGCCTCCCTCTTTCAGGCCACGGCGGCCTCCATAGCCGGCGCCGACCCGGAGTTGATGATTCGCCTGCCGAATACGGAAGGCCTCAAAGACCGGGTCATCACGTGGAAGGGAGGGCGATACACCTTCGACCACGCGGTCCGAATGGCCGGTGCCCGGATTGTGGAGGTGGAGACCCGTGAGGAATTGATCGCCGCCCTGGATGAGCGGGCCGCGATGTTCCTCATCCGGGCGAGCCAGGAGAAGCAGGGACCGCTCTGCCTTGAAGAGATCGCAGAAATCACGCGTCCCCGGGGGATCCCCATCACCATCGATGGCGCGGGCCATCACCTCGTCTTGCCCAACCCCTACCTGACCCGGGGCGCCACGATGATCGCCTACAGCGGCGGAAAGTACTTCCGGGGGCCGCAGTGCACCGGATTGCTCTTGGGCGACAAGAAATGGATCCGTGCCGCCTGGCGAAACGCCTCCCCGCATCACACCCTCGGGCGGGCGATCAAGGTCGGGAAAGAGGAGATCGTGGGGCTCCTGGCCGCGGTGGAACACTGGGCGGCCGTGCGGGACCCGGAGGCGGAGCTTCGGCAGTGGGAGGCCGACCTGGCCACGATTGCGGACGAAATCGGCAAGGTGCCGACTGTGGAGACCGAAGTTATCCAGGCGGGGGTGCCTTTCATGCCCGTGCCCCGGCTCAGAGTCCGTTGGGACGGCAACCGGATCGGGCTGACCGGCCTGGAGCTCCGGGAGCGTCTCCTGGAAGGAGAACCCCGAATCATGCTCGACGACCGCAGGGCCACCGACTCCTCCCTGTTCATCCTGCCCTATTCGTTGCAGCCTGGCCAGGCCTCCGCCGTGGCCTCCCGGCTCCGGGAGGCGCTGGCGAACGCCCCGATGCGCAGCCTAAGCAAACCCGACCCCCCTGCCGTTAAAATCACCGGTGTGTGGCAGATGGACGTCGAATTCGTCAAGGGGACCTCGGCCCACGAGGTCGTCCTGGAGCAGCAGAGAGGCGAACTGACCGGGCTCCACCGCACCCGGTTCCTGGAGAATCCCCTCTCCGGCAGCGTGAGGGGAAACGAGGTCACGTTTAGAAGCTGGCAGCCGCTCGAAGGCATCAATCTCTCGTATTGCTTCACGGGTACGGTAGATGGAGATACCATGGAGGGCCTCGTGGAACTCGGGAATTCCAGTTCTTCCACCCCGGGACCGCTCAACCAGCAGGAGTTTGGCCACGCACGATGGCAGGCCAGACGAAAGGACGGGACCTGATGAACATCCTTCACATCCAGAGCGATCGGCACAACGCGGAGTTCGCCGGCTGCTACGGTAACCCCATCACCCGCACACCCCACATCGACAGCATCGCGGAGCGGGGAACGCGGTTCGACAGCGCCTATTGCCTCACCCCCCTCTGCTCACCCACCCGGGCCGGTGTCGTGTCCGGACGGTATCCACACGAGATCGGCTCCTGGTCCATCTCCTTTCCCTACACCGGGGTCCCTCGCGGATGGGCACATTACTTTTCCCATCAGGGCGTCCACGTCACAACGATTGGGAAGGTGGACTTTCATCCCGATTCCGATCACGGCATCGCGGACACGCGTCTGGTTCAGCACCGTGACTCGCCCGAGCCTCTCTCTCTGTTTCGAGAGCAGGAGATCCAGCCGCGATATGGCTATTTGGACAGGCTCCGGGCCAGCGGCCCGGCCGACTCGCCTTTCGCCAGCGACGCCCGGGTGGCCGAGGAAGCGGTCCACTGGTTCACAGAAGCGAGGCCGACCGACCGGCCCTGGTTCCTCAGCGTCAACTTCCTCAAACCCCTCCCCTCCTGGACACCGCCCAGAGAGTTGTGGGACTACTATGACCCCCTGGTCCGACTCGAGGACCTCGATGAAAGGTATACGGAAGACCTGTCCAACCTCCACCCTTTCAATCAAACGTTCGTCAAACACGTCTGCGGCGACCTGATGCGCCCAGAAGATCTACGGCGGGCCCACGTCGGGATACACGGCACTTGCGAATCGATGGATGGACACGTGGGCCTCGTTCTGGGCGCGCTGGAGCAAGCAGGTCTGCCGGACGAGACCCTCGTCGTCTACACCTCCGACCACGGCGGGGCCTGCGGGGAACACAGAGACTGGGGCATTGGATCGATGTACGAAGGCTCCATCCGTGTGCCCCTCGTCGTGGCCGGATCCGGCCTCCGATCAGGCCGCGTCGAGACCGCACCGGTCTCCCACCACGACCTGTTCCAGACCTTTTGCGATGCCCTGGATCTGGAGCACCCGGTCCATATGAGAGGCACCCCGCTCTGGGACCTCCTCCAGGGCAAGAAAGATGCCCCGAAACCGGCATTCACCCTGTCCGAGTACCACGCCGCCGGGTTCCCGTCCAGCATCTTCGCCATCCGCTCCGGGCACGACAAATATGTCGAGAACGTCGGAGAACGTCCCTCGCTCTTCGACCTGGAGCAGGATCCCCTCGAGATGCACGACCTGGCCCTCGAGCGACCGGAGGACCCCGACGTCAAGGCCACGATCCGTCGACTCAGAATGATGCTCTGCCAGGTCTGCTCTCCGGAGGCGGTGGATGCCCGGGCCAAGGCGGACCAGAGAAGACTCCGCAGGGAATTGACGGATAGGGGGGAGATTGTCGACATGATGTGGAGAGCGGGATACGAACGGAATCCGGAACGGCTGATTCCGCGCAAGGAATGATCGTTCCAACAGGAAGAGTTCGGCTCGACTGAGGAAGGATGAATCGCGGCCCTTGAAAAGAAAGCCGTATCGGCACTTCTTGCTATGGCCTGTCTGAATCTAACTTCAGTCACGATCAAGCCGATCGGTGATTCAATGGGAGGCATAAATGGACGAATATGAAAAGTACCTCTTCGACCTCAACGGCTATCTGGTCCTGGAAGATGTCCTGACCCCCGAGGAGGTCGCAGCTTGCAACGAAGCGATCGACCAGAATCAGGACCGCGTCCAGAGGCGCCCCTCGGACCGAGCCAGGTCAAGAGGCTCGGAGGCCCTCCAGGGCAAAGTTCGAGGGGATCTCCTGGGGATGCTCGTCTGGCCCAAGCCCTGGTGCCAACCGTTCCGTGACCTCCTCTCCCATCCCAGGATCATGGCCTGCTTGCTCGAGTTGATTGGAGAAGGCTTCCGCCTGGACCACCTCTACGGAATCGTCATGGACAAAGGTACCGAAGGGCACAGGCTGCACGGGGCCAAAGCCAACAGCTTTTTTAACTTCTACGGATTCATCAACGGCCGGATCCGCTGTGGGGTCGTCGTCGTCTCCTGGGTGCTCACCGACTGTGGCCCCGGAACCGGCGGGTTCATGGTCATCCCGGGGAGTCACAAATCCAACTTTCCGCTGCCCCGCGATCTGGACCGGCTGCAAAGCGAGCTGGGCTTGGCCAGGCAGGTGGAGGCGAAGGCCGGATCGGTCATCATCTTCCCCGAGGCCCTCGCCCACGGCGCGCTCCCGTGGAGGGCCGACCACCAGCGTCGTTCGATGCTCTACAAATACGCACCCGGCCCCCTGGTGCACAATGCCCCTGACGCATTCGAGGATCCAGGATACACCACCGACACGAAGAGCTACCGACCGGAAGGCGTCGAAGAGGTGATGGACGAATTCACCCCGCTGCAGCGGGCGCTCCTCGAACCCCCCTACTACCCGAAGCGACCCAGCATCTCGGAATATCTCGCAAATGGGTAAGAAACCAACAGAGAGACGAATCGATGAACGTCCTCTTCATTCTGAGCGATCGGCACAACCCGGAGTTCACAGGCTGCTACGGCAACCCGATCACCCGGACGCCGCACATCGACAGCATCGCTGAACGGGGCACACGGTTTGAAGGCGCCTATTGCATCAGTCCCCTCTGTGGGCCCACTCGCGCGGCTATTATCTCCGGACGATACCCGCACGAAATCGGCGCATGGTCCAACGGCTTTCTCTACACCGGAATCCCGAAGGGATGGGGTCACTATTTCAAGGAACAGGGCGTTCACACGACGACCATCGGCAAGGTGGACTTTCATCAGGAGGCGGATCACGGCATCGCCGACACCCGTCTGGTCAGGCATCGCGACAGGCCGGATATCCACGGTTTATATCGAGAGGATGAGATCGTTCGCCGGTACACGCTCCTTCACCGAATCCGCTCCATCGGTCCCGCCGATTCACCCGATCCCTACGCGGACGATGACGAGGTGGCGAACGAGGCCGTTCGCTGGCTCACGGAGGAGATCCCGTGCGATCGACCCTGGATCCTCAACGTCAATTTCCTCAGGCCCCTTCCCCCCTGGACTCCACCCAAGGACCTGTGGGACCACTATGACGAGCGGGTCCGGCTTGAAGACCTGGACGAAAGATATTTCGAGGATCCGACCCGGCTTCATCCTTATAACCAGACCTTCGTCCGGCACCTCTGCGGGGACCTGATCCGCCCAGAGGAACTGCGGCGTGCCCACGTGGGCATGCACGGCACCTGTGAAGCGATGGATCATAACGTTGGCCGCGTGCTGCGTGCCCTTGAGCAGTCAGGCCACACGGATGAGACACTCGTCGTCTACACTTCGGACCACGGCGGGGGCTGCGGCGAGCACCTGGACTGGGACGTCGGCGGTATGTACGAGGCCTCGATTCGGGTCCCCTTCGTCATCGCCGGCCCGGGGGTAAAGTCGGGGGCGGTCGAGTCGAACCCGGTCTCCCATCACGACCTGTTCCAGACCTTTTGCAAGGCGCTGGATCTTGAGCCTCCGGTTCATACCAGAGGCGATTCCCTCTGGGGCCTCCTTCAGGACGAAAAGGGAGCCACGAAACCTGCCTTCACCCTCACCCAATTCCACGCGGGCGGGTTTCCGGCCAGCACATTCGTAGTCCGTTCGGGAAGCTACAAATATGTCGAATGTGTAGGTGAGCGTCCGCTCCTGTTCGACCTGGCGCGAGACCCTCTGGAAATGCACGACCTCGTCGTGGAACAACCTGAAAGTGTCCAGGTGAAGGCCACGATCCGGCGCCTGCGCGGCCTGCTCTGCGGGGTCTGTTCTCCAGAGGCGGTGGATGCCAGGGCCAGGGCAGACCAGCGAAGGCTTCGGCGAGAACTCACCGAAAACGGCCAGCTGGCCGAGATGATCTGGAAAGCCGGCTATGAGCGGAACCCGGATCGGCTGATCCCCCGTCAGGACCTCATTCCGTAAGAGCTCCTTCGTTTTCCCTTTTCGTTCTATGCCGGGGAAAACGGCCGACACTTCGGTTGCGGCATCATAAACGCCGAAGCCTATCGTTGCAACTTTTGCTGTAAACGTTCTCTCCACTGCGAGGGAAATCCGATCATCCAGACCGACCAGCCACAGCCAGGGGACCAGAAATGGATGAATACGAGAAATACCTCTTCGATCTGAACGGATACCTGATTCTGGAAGACGTACTCTCCTCCGAAGAGGTGGCCGCCTGCAACGAGGCCATCGACAGCAACGTGGACACCTCTGGAAGAAAGCAAGATCTGAGCTATTTCACGGGGATGCTCGTCTGGCCGGAGCCGGCCTGCAGCCTCTTCAGGGAGATCATGGCCTTTCCAAAGGTGATCTCCTGCCTCCTCGAACTGCACGGCGACGCCTTCCGCCTGGACCACATCTATGGGATCCTCGTGCCCCGGGGCGCGGGCGGCCTGATCCACAGCGGCGGCCATCTCCGTCACCAGCCCGCCTGCTATTACGGTTTCCACAACGGCCGGATCTGCTCTGGCGTCACAGTCGTCACCTGGCTGCTCACCGATTGCCGCCCCGGGGACGGAGGGTTCGGATGGATTCCGTGCAGCCACAAATCCAACTACACGCTTGCCAAAGACGTGGCCAGCCACGAAAAAGACCTCGGGGTGATCAAACAGGTGGAGGCGAAGGCCGGGTCGGTCGTGATCTTCCCCCACGCGCTTACCCACGGCACCCTCCCCTGGGTGCCGGACCACGACCTCCGGAGCATACGCTGCAAGTACTCCCCCGGCCCGATGACCCACCACCCTCCCGACTCCAGTAAGCATCCCACGGTGGTCGCGGACACGCGAAATTATCTGCCCCACGACATCGAGAAGGTCATGGACGACCTCACGCCTCTCCAGCGGGCGCTGCTCGAGCCTCCTTATCATCCCAACAGGCCCAACATAAAAGAACACTTCGAGCGCCAGTCCGCAAATGGGCAGAGGGAGATTCCGTGAATATCGTCTACATCCTGAGCGATCGACACAACGCGGAATTCGCCGGCTGTTATGGGAGCCCGATCACCCGAACTCCGCACATCGACAGCATCGCAGAACGCGGCACGCGGTTCGAACACGCCTACTGCATCAGTCCCCTCTGCACCCCTTCCCGGGCAGCCCTGTTTTCCGGGCGATACGTACACGAAATCGGCACCTGGGACTGTGCCTTTCCCTACACCGGAACCCCGCGCGGGTGGAGCCATTTTTTCGCCGAGCAGGGCGTGGATCTCGTCACCATCGGCAAGCTCGATTTCCATCCTGATCCCGACTACCGCATCGCGGATGCCCGTCTCGCCTCCTACCGCGAGAACCTCAACGTCTTCTCCCTGTTTCGGGAGCAGGACATGCCGCCCCGCTACCTGCTCATCCACCGACTGCGCGCCAGCGGTCCCTCCGATACCCCTCAGCCCTTTGAGGAAGACGACAGGGTGGCTGAGGATGCGGTCCGCTGGCTCACCGAGGAGGCGCCGACGGACAGGTCCTGGATCCTGAACGTCAATTTCCTCAAACCGCTTCCCGTGTGGACGCCCCCCGGAGAGTTGTGGGACTACTATGACCCCCTGGTCCGACTCGAGGACCTCGACGAGCGGTACCGGGAAGACCCCTCCCGACTCCATCTTTACCACAGGGCATTCATCCGGCACACCTGCGGTGACTTGATGCGCCCCGAGGATCTGCGGCGGGCCCACGTCGGGATACACGGCACCTGCGAGGCCGTGGATCGGAATGTCGGCCTCGTGCTGCACGCCCTCGAGCAGTCGGGCCTCGCGGATGAGACCCTCGTTGTCTACACCTCCGACCACGGGGGATGCGCTGGGGACCACGGGGACTGGTGCATCGGGTCGATGTACGAAGGTTCCATCCGCGTGCCCCTCGTCGTGGCCGGACCCGGCCTCCGATCGGGCCGCGTCGAGACCGCACCGGTCTCCCACCACGACCTGTTCCAGACCTTTTGCGATGCCCTGGACCTGGAGCACCCGGTCCATATGAGAGGTACCTCGCTCTGGGACCTCCTCCAGGGCAAGAAGGATGCCTCGAAACCGGCATTCACTCTGTCCGAGTACCACGCCGCCGGGTTTCCGTCCAGTATCTTCGCTATCCGTTCGGGGCACGACAAATATGTTGAGAACGTGGGAGAACGTCCCTCGCTCTTCGACCTGGAGCAGGATCCCCTCGAGATGCACGACCTGGTCCTCGAGCGACCGGAGGACCCCGACGTCAAGGCCACGATCCGTCGACTCAGAATGATGCTCTGCGAGGTCTGCTCTCCCGAGGCGGTGGACGCACGCGCCAAGGCGGACCAAAGAAGGCTCCGCAGAAAATTGACCGATAACGGTCGGATGGTCCAGGCGATGTGGAGGCTCGGTTTTCAGAAGAATCCTGAATATCTGATCCCCCGGGAGGAATTAAAGCCTGAGGATGGTCAAGAACCAACTCCCTGAAGGCCTGCTCTTCCTGACCGGGTGCTCCGAGGCTCTACCCATAAATGAGACGCGGACTACAGAGCACGGAATCAAGAGATGAACCGACCGCCTGAAACCTTCATCAGGGTCTCCCACCGGGATCTGCAGGCCTTCGTCTCCAGGGCCGCGCAGACCGTCGGCGTGCCCCAGGAGAAGGCCGAACTCCTCGCCGAAATGCTCACCGCCTGCGACCTCCGGGGTAACGTCAGCCACGGCACCCGACAGATCGCCCGGTATGCCCGCTGGATGCGAGACCGTGAGATCAACCCAGACCCGAACGTGCACGTGGTCAAAGAGACACGCGTGAGCTTGGTCGTGGACGGAGACGGCGGCCTGGGCTACTTCCCGATGGTCGAGGGGACCAAGCGCGCGATCGAGAAGGCAAAGGCCGAGGGGATAGCCGTGGTACTTACCCGAAACCACGGTCACTTCGGCGCGGCGGGACTCTACTCCCGGATGCCCCTCGAGCACGACCTCCTGACACTCGTGACCGAGGGCTTCCGGCCCAATCTTGCGCCGGGGATGCCGGTCTACCTCTCCGCCGGGGGCTGCCCCCCGATCTCATTCAGCGCCCCTTCCGGAGAAGAGCCCCCGCTGGTCCTCGATTTCGGGACGACGCACGATTTTCTGCCTGAATCCCCACACCGGGATGAGATCATCAAAATGGCGCCCGGCATCCTCTTCCGATCGCTCGGACTGGGGGCGATCTGCCAGGCCTGGTCCGCCCTCCTGGCAGCGACGCCACTCTCTGAACCCCCGGCGGACGACCCGAATCAATTGGTGGTTCCAAAGCCCAAAAGTGCCCTCCTCCTCACGTTTCAAATCGGACTATTCACGGATCCGGTTCAATACAGACGTGAAATAGACGAATACATCCGCCAGGTGCGGACCCTCGAACCGCTCGAGGGATTCGATGGGGCCTGTCTGGCGGGCGGACCGGAGGCTGCGTGTGAACGGCTGTACCGGGAAGCTGGTGTCCCTGTGGAACCGGGGCATCAGCAAGCCTTGGAGGGCCTCGCAGCTGAACTCGCGATAGACGTCCCGTGGAGGAGATAATCCCCTTAAGCCGCCTGCAGAAGTCCGAATGATAGTTCACGCCAGATTCCTGACGTTTGCTCAAGCCCGACATCGGCTCCACGCGAGGCTCAGATCGGTTCAAGAAAGGTGAGGAATATTGGAATACCGCTTCCTGGGAAAATCGGGCCTCAAGGTCTCGGAGATCTGCTTCGGACCTGGACACAGCAACATCACGGAAGATAAGGAAGGCGTAGCCATTCTCGAGGCCGCCCACGACATGGGCGTCACCCTATACGATACCTCCAATGGCCAAAAGGGAGGGAAAGTCGAGGAATGGCTGGGGAAGGCCTTTCACCGCCGGCGCGACGACGTCGTCATTGCGACGAAGTTCTCGGGAGACGCCACCCGAAAGCACATCCTGAGGGAATGTGAAAAGAGCCTGAAGCGGTTGAAGGTCGACTACATCGACGTCTACCGGTTCCACTTCTGGCACCCGACCGTGGCGATCGAGGAGAGCCTGGAGGCATTGACCGTGCTGGTTCAGCAGGGCAAGATCCACTACGCCGGTTGCTGCGGATTCACGACCTACCAGATGGCCAATGCCCTGCGGATCTCCGAGCGGTACGGTTTCACAAAACTTGTGGTGGTAGGGGCCAGGTACTGCCTCCTGGGCCAGGATCCCGTCGCGCGAAGGCGTTATCCGCTGATGGAGGTGCAGGAGTTCGACCTGATTCCGTTCCTCGAGGAGGAACAGCTCGGGTTCATCCCTTTCAGGGCGCTTGCGGGTGGGCTGATGACGGGAAAATACCGACCCGGTGAACCGCCCCCATCGGACGGCCGGTACGCGGGTTCGAAATACGGTTGGCCCGACTTCGCGCAGAGGGCGAAGCCGTCGCTCGAAGTCGTGGAGAGGCTTCGTCCCCTGGCCGAGAGACGCGGGGAGACGCTGGCCCAGTTTGCGATCGCCTGGGCACTCACGAGCCCTGTTGTCTCCAGCCTCTTGCTCGGTGCGAACACGGTGGCGCAGTTGAAAGAATGTCTGGGTGCCAGCGGCCACAGGCTGAGCGAGGAGGAATTGGAGGAGGTGAACGAGATTCGGAGCACCCTGCCCGGGTGCGTGACCGTCCCGGACGCGAGCGTGGAGCGATGACGGAAGGGCGACCTTTCCTGCACCCCCGGCGAAAGGCCGTGGCGACAGAACGGCCGGGGCCGGGAGTCTTATCGATGGCGCGTTTGCACCTGCGGATGACCAGACCAGATTGGATCACGGCCGGATATTCAGATACCCCTTCAGGTGGAGTCGACAGGACTTGACATTGAGCACGGCCACATAATCACAAAGAGGGAATACGGGCAATGTCTCCCTATCTGAGGTTCGCAAAGTCCGCGGTTGAGACGCTCCTGGAACATCAGTCCGCCCGTGTGGGCGGCCCGCCCGATGGGACGCTGTGCATCACGATAACCACGCACTCCAACAGGACCAACCGGCGCGTGAGGAGGGGGAGAGATATCCAGAAAGGACAGGTGGAAGAGTACAATTTCTCAGGCCTCCAGGAAGAGCAGCCGGTGGTGGAACATCCCTGCCGGATGGATCTGCAAATCTGGCCGGTCCTGGAACTCTACTCGGACGTGACGGGCGACCCGGAGTACCGTCAGATGGTTGTGGAGATGGCGTCCGTTCTCGGTCGCCACGGGTTTGAGCCGTCGTCGGGCCTGGGCTACCTGGGGGCGACGGCCGAGTTCGACGTGCTTCGGCTCCAACCGGTATCCGAGTCGGGCCGAAAGCAGCCGCTCTTCAAGCCAATTGCCGGGCTTCCGCTGGACCGGCTCTGGTCGGAGGCGCCCGAACAGACGGGGCGGATGATCAAATCGGCTTACTACGGGCTGATCACCGGACCCGAGGCGATGGACTACAACCGGTACTGCTACTACGGGTACGACGATTCGGTGAAGGCGCCGTCTATGGAGATCCGGTCCGGCCACACGGCCTTTGCGCAAACGGGGTCCATCTTGATCCACTGGTGGGGGTATCACTTGGCCTGTACGGGGGACGAGGAATGCCTGGGGTGGGCGCAAGCGATGGCGGACAAGTGGCACGCGGTGCAGCACCCGGAGTCGGGGCTATTTCCGCACGCGTTCCGCGTTGATGAGGGGGACGAGGAGACAACCATGCAGCCGTGGCCGTACGTCACCAGCAACGAAACCAATACCGCGATTGTGTTGCTGAAGGCGGCCGGTGAGTTCAAAAGACGTCGGGAAGGGATGGCGTTGTCCGATCAGGTGGCCGGTATGGGGCGGCGGCTGTTGAAGGCGATGGCGCGATATCATTACGATGCCCGGCAGCGGCTGTTTCCGCAGTGGCTGCGCCTGGACGGGGAGGCCTGCCAGGAGTGTGTGAATTATACGTTCCACTCCCAGGCAGAAAAGGATGAGGCCCTCAAGCGGCATCCCGAAGCGGCAGAGGTGGATGTCTACCCCGGATCCGGTTTCTACCAGGCGGGACCCTGGAGCCTCGGGGCGAAGAACCCTTGTCCGTATGAGCTGGCGCTGGGGGCGAGCCTGACGGGCGAGGCCGAGGTGCTGGATCGCGTTCAGGAAATGGCCGTCGATCTGATGGAGGAGGCCGGGAAGCTCACATCCGAGTTCAATGCGTGGGGACAATGGACCTATCCGGCCAGCGCGTCACACATCAAGACGATGCTGCTTTTACATAAGATGACGGGAAAAGACCGATTCCTGGACTCGGCCAGGCAGCTGGCAGATATGGAACTGGAGCTACTGGGCCGGGCTTTGCCCGCAGGTAAGCCCGAGTGGTGGCGGATGCCGTTCAGGAGCGATCTGTTGGAGGCGCTGCTGCTTTTGCACCGGCAACCGGATGGTGCCGAATAGGCAGGAAGTATCGCGATCCACGATCCGAACCGAAGGACTGCCCGGGTCCCGGCCGCGATACATGCAGGGTCGAGGTATTTCACCGGTCGGACATCTGGTCGGGTGATACGATCCTCGTCCAGAGAATCTCTACCGACGACAGGAGGATATCCGATGAATGTGGTCCTTATTGTAGGCGATCGACATAACCCCGACTTCGCAGGGTGCTACGGCAACCCGATTACACGCACCCCGTATATCGACAGCATCGCCGAACGGGGCGCACGTTTCGACAGCGCCTACTGCATCAGTCCTCTCTGCACGCCGTCCAGGGCCGCCTCGATCACCGGCCGCTACGTCCACGAGATCGGAACCTGGGACTGCGCCTTTCCCTATACCGGAGCACCCAGCGGGTGGGGCCACTACTTTGCGGACCAAGGCGTGCAGATGACCACAGTGGGCAAGCTGGACTTCCAGCCGGGAGTGGGCCACGGGATTGCCGATGAACGCATGCCCTCACACCGGTCGAGTCTGGCGCCCCACTCCCTCTTTCGGACCCAGGAGGTCCCTCGAAGGTACCACCACCTCAGCCGGCTGCGCAAGGCCGGGCCGGCCGACCCATCCAAAGGGGAATCCAAGGACCACAGGTGGGCGGAAGAGGCCGTCCGCTGGATTCAGGAGGATCGCCCGACGGACCGCCCCTGGGTCCTGAGTGTGAACTACAACAACCTGCACGGCTGGGTACCCCCGCAGGAACTCTGGGACCACTACGATCCCCTCGTCAAGCTGGATGACCTGGACGAACGCTACTTCGAAGACCACACCCAGGTTCATCCCTACCACCGCGACTGGGTCAACCGGACCTGCGGGGACTGGATTCAGCCGGAGGAGCTGCGACGTGGCCTTGTGGGCTACCACGGCATGTGCGAAAACATGGACCAGAGCGCTGGCCGGGTGATTCGAGCCCTGGAGGAAATCCGCATCCTGGAAGAGACGCTCGTTATCTACACCTCCGACCACGGGGGGAGCTGTGGGGCGCACCGGATGCTGGATTACGGCACCATGTACAACGACTCCATTCGCGTTTTCTTCGTCGCCGCCGGCCCCGGAATCCAACCCGGCGCAATCGAACCTACCCCGGTCACTCACCACGACATGTATGCCACCATCTGCGAGGCGGTCGGTTTGGACCTGCCCGTGCATATGCGCGGCGTCTCCCTGCTGCCCCTCCTGCAAGGGGTAGAGGGTGCGCCGAGGCCCGGCTTCGCCCTCTCAGAGTACCACGGGGACGGGTTTCCCAGCAGCATCTTCTCGATACGCTCCGGACCCTACAAGCTGATCGAATGCGTGGGCGAGAGACCGATCCTCTTCAACCTGCAGCAGGATCCCCTGGAGATGCACGATCTTGTCCAGGAGCGGGGGGGCGATCGAGAAGTCGAGGCCACGGTCCGGCGACTCCGGAACATCCTCTGCAACATCTGCTCCCCCGAGGCAGTGGACGCCCGTGTCAAGGCCGACCAGCTTGCCCTCAGGCGTGAACTGACCGAAAGCGGGCGGCTATTCGACGAGCAATGGAGGCGCGGGTACGAGCGGAATCCGGATGCCTTGATCCATCGTCCCGAATTCGTCCTCGAAGAGCCGAAGACGGTGATGAAATGAAAGACGCCGCTTCAAAGCGGGTGAGAATCACGATCCAATCGGTGCCGGGGAATGAGCCGGATACGCCTTTTCGATCCACCGCCCATTTGCGCACAGATCCAGCACGACGGTAGCGTTCTGATCCAGGACAGTATTCTGGATCACCTATGGAGGATGGACCGATGGAATTCCGATTGATGGGAAAGACGGGCCTGAAGGTCTCCGAGTTCTGCTTCGGGCCGGGAAACAACAATGTGACCGACGACCGCGAGGGGATGGACATGATCCGGGCGGCGTTCGATCTGGGGATTACGCTCTACGATACGTCCAATGTGGAGAAGGGCGGCAAAGTGGAGAAGTGGCTGGGGAAGGTGTTCGAGGGCCGGCGGGACGAAGTGGTCATTGCGTCTAAGTTTTCCGGAGACGGGACCCGAAAACATATTATGAGGGAGTGCGAGAAGAGCCTCAAACGGTTGAAAACCGACTATATCGACCTCTACCGGTTCCATTTCTGGCAGCCGGGCGTGGCTATCGAGGAAAGCCTGGAGGCTCTGACCGTACTGGTGCAACAGGGGAAGATTTTGTACGCCGGGTGCGGGGGCTTCAAGACCTACCAGATCGCCAATGCCCTGCGGACCTCGGAACAGTACGGATATACCAAACTGGCGGCCGTTGGCGCCAGGTACGGCATCGCACGGACCCGGTATCCGCTAATGGAGGTGCAGGCGTTCGATTTGATTCCGTTCCTGGAGGAGGAGAAACTGGGGTTTATTCCCTTTATGGCGCTGGCTGGGGGGCTTCTGACGGGCAAATACAGGCCGGGCGAACCGCCACCGCCGGGCAGCCGATTTGCCGGTTCCAAGCACGGGCGAGACGATTTTGTGGAGAAGGCGAAGCCCGTGCTGGAGGTGGTGGAGAAGCTGCGGCCGCTGGCCGAGCGGCGGGGGGAGACGCTGGCCCAGTTCGCGATTGCCTGGACGCTGTCCAAGCCGGTCGTGTCCAGTATTCTGATCGGGGCGAATACTCTGGACCAGCTCAATGAACTCGCGGCTGCTTCGGGCCACACCCTGAGCGCGGAGGAACTTCGGGAGGTAGACGAGATCCGGAGTGTGTTGCCCGGCTGCGTGACGGCTCCGAGTATACTCGACATCCGCATGCGCCAGCGAGCGTGAAAGCACTGATCATCATCACCAGGAGGTTGCCAGATGAATGTTGTGCTTATTGTAGGCGATCGGCACAATCCGGAGTTCGCCGGCTGTTATGGAAACTCGCTCACGCGGACGCCCCACATCGACAGCATCGCCGGGAGGGGCACACGCTTCGACAATGCCTACTGCCACAGTCCGCTCTGCGCGCCGTCTCGGGGTGCGGCCATGAGCGGGCGTTATGTACACGAGATCGGGACGTGGGACAATGCGTTTCCTTACACGGGCGTGCCCAGGGGATGGGCGCATTATTTTTCCGACCAGGGGGTGCATTTCGCCACAGTCGGCAAGCTGGACTTCGAGCCGGGGGCGGACTGCGGGGTCGCGGAGGAGCACCTGGGCGTACAGCGCAAGAGCCTGGACCCCCATTCGCTTTTCCGAGAGCAGGGCATCAACCGGCGGTTCCGCCACCTGCACCGGTTGCGCGCAGCAGGCCCGTCCAATAAGACGGAGGAGGGAGGCCGGGACGTTCAGATCGCGAAGTACGCGGCCCGGTGGATTGCAGAGGAACGCCCCTCCGACCGCCCCTGGGTGTTGAGCGTCAATTTCAATCACCTCCACCAGTGGAATCCATCACAAGAACTCTGGAACCACTACGATCCCCTGGTGAGGCTGGAGGACCTGGATGAACGCTACACCGAAGAGCTGTCGCACCTTCATCCCCATCACCAGGCCTGGGCCCATCGGAGCTGCGGTGATCTGATCCAGCCCGAAGAGTTGCGGCGGGGACTGGTGGGTTATCACGGCATGTGTGAGATGATGGACCGGAACGTGGGTCGTGTACTCAAGGGTCTGGAGCAGGAGGGGTTTCTGGAAGAGACCCTTGTCATCTACGCTTCAGACCACGGAGGGAGTTGCGGGGCGCACGGCATCCTGGACTACGGGTCGATGTACAACGATTCCATCCGTGTCCTGTTCGTTGCCGCCGGCCCGGGCATTCGTTCCGGGGCGGCCGAGTCCACGCCCGTTTCCCACCACGACATATACGCTACCGTTTGCGAAGCCCTGGGCCTGGACCTGCCTGAACGAATGCGAGGGGTTTCCCTGATGGGTCTGCTTCGGGGCGATCCGGATGCGCCGAAGCCCGAGTATACGCTCTCGGAGTTTCACGGAGACGGCTTCCCCAGCGGGATTTTCGCCATCCGTTCGGGGCCGTACAAGTTGATCGAGTGCGTGGGAGAGCGTCCAATGCTATTCGATCTGGACAAGGACCCCCTCGAGATGCACGATTTTATCCAGGAGCGTGGGGACGATCGAGAAGTTGAGGCCACGGTCCGGCGGCTCAGGAAGATCCTCTGCAGCATCTGCTCCCCGGAGGCGGTGGACGCCCGTGCCAAGGCCGATCAGCGTGCGCTGCGGCAAGAACTGACCGAAAGCGGACAAATTTTCAACGAGCAGTGGAGGCGAGGCTACGAGCGGAACCCCGACGCGCTGATCCCTCGGCCGGAATTCGTCGTCGAAGAGCCATAGACCGCGATACGCGATATTCCGGATCGACAACGCCGGAGATCAGCACCGAACCCAGAATCCTGAAGCATGACCCCACCACAACTGTCGATACAGGATCCCAGCCGCGTGCACACCAACTGAAATGCTGGGTGCGCAGCAGGTCTGTGGCGAGGATAGGGGCGGCACGAACGGAATCCCGACCGACCGCCTGATTTCCCGGCAGGAATTCCTGCCTTAGGACGGATATGATACCAAAGTCAAGGCCCGAGCGCGTCAGGATCACGATCCAGCCTGTCCCGGGAAACGAACCGGATAGGTTCGAGGCCCTCTTTCAGGGATCCGATGGCTCGGAGACAGGCGGGCTCGATCTGACATTGCCTGCAGGCAAAGTGGGGACGTGGAAGATCACCGCCACGGCGGCAGAATCCGTACCTGCCGGCGGCGGCTTCCTCTTTCAGCGTCACTCGTTTCTGTTTTCGCACCGTATCCAGGACTACAACCCAAAGGGACGTGACTTCGTCACACTCGAGACCCGCTCCGATGCGAGGTTGCGGCTCATCGTCAACTCCGCCCGACAATCACACCAGCCGGGTTTCGCCCAGGTGCTGGTCGAAGAGGGTGAGATGAAAGCGGGCGACGCCTTCACGATTCGGATCGGCGACCGTAGCCACGGGGGTGCGGGGAGTGCGGTCTACGATGGTTCGACCCTGGGTCGGATCGTCGCCGCCGTGGACCGGGATGGAGGTGGTGTCTACCGTGAGTTGTCCTGCAACCCGTGCAAGATCCTCCTCACCTCCAATCCCATCCCGGCGCTACTCCGTCTGCTGGGACCGTCTATCGTCTCCCCCGATGAGGCTTTTTCACTGCACCTGATGGCCTTCGATGCGAACCACAACATATGCGAGCAATTCGAGGCCCGAGTAGTACTCTCGGGGCCGACCGCCGCGGTGGCGGATTTGCCCAAAACGATCTCAATGGGGTCCGATCACAAAGGGCTTATCATTCTGGATGGTATCCGCATACCCCAACCCGCCCTGATTCGGCTGATCGCCGAGGACGATCACCACGGCCTCAAGGCCCTGAGCAATCCCATCCTCTGCAAGGAAGACCCCGACCGCCGTCTCCTCTGGGGGGACCTCCACTGCCACGGATGGGGAGACATAAACATGGCGCTGATGGACGATCCCACCTTCAAGATCCATCCGGAACGGAGGCACGAGCAGCTGCGCCGGGTTGGCCGGCTGGACTTCGGGGCCCCGGGGCCGGCCGTACCCCCCAACCAGGAGGACCGGCCGGAGCTGTGGCGTGCCTACCAGCAGGCCTATCGGAACAACGACGAACCCGGAGCCTACGTCCCCTTCCTCGCTTCGGAGGTCCACCCGAGACCTGGCGGGGATCGGAACGTCATCTTCCGCGAATGGACCGAATCCTATCACCCCACCTATTGCACCATCGACGAAGTGATGGCCGAGTTCGGAGATCGAGAGGATGTGATCCTGGAGGCCCACATCGGCGGCGGCCCCCCTCAATGGGACATCTATCGACCCGACCACGAACCGCTTCTCGAGGTCGCCAGCGGACACGGCAGCTTTGAATGGGTGCTCCAGTGGGCCCTCCACTGCGGCTTTCGCCCGGCCATCATCGGTTCGGGAGACACCCATCTTGCCACGATGGGCGCCCCGATCGCCGCCAAGGCCTACTTTGGGAGGTGGCAGAACATCGGCCTGAACTTCCGCGACACCGGGTTCGGAAACGGGCCCATCGCCGCAGTCTGGGCAGCACGCTGCGAGCGTGACGCAATCTGGGAGGCGATTCGGGACCGGCGCACCTTCGCCACCACGGGGGCCCGCATCATCCTGACCGTGGATGTCAACGGACTCGCCGCGGGCCGCGAGGCCGAAATCACCTCCCCCGCCAGGATCACGATCAACGCGCACGCCTGCGCCCCCGTACAGCGGGTAGACCTGATCCGGAACGACCGTTGCCTCCGCTCCTGGCAACCCGATGCGCTCGATGTCGATCTGACCCACGTCGACGAACATCCCCTTCGGGATGGCGCCTACTACGTCCGCCTCCGGCAGATCGACGGCGAATACGCCTGGTCCACGCCAACCTGGACCTTCTGTCGGGATGGAACTGAGCATCCTTCCGACGATCTACCGATGTGGAACGCGCACGAACCTCTGGATCTGTCCGGCCTCAGGCCCAACCGGGCCGAGTCCCACGAAGCCGACCTGCGCCGGTACCTGGAGGTGGAAGAAGACATCGATCAGTTCCACAGCCTCACCCCTTTGGACGTCATCGACGAGATCACGGGGAAATCCGCGCTCTTCCTCGGCTTTTTCGGCACCGACCGGGACCCCATCAGCATTCGCTGGTACTTTGAGTTTGACATGCCCAAGATCCACGTCGACTGGGGGTGGAGGGACTTCGGACTCCGGCCGACCCCCCGCGGGGTGGAGGAACAGTTCACCGAGTGGCGCAGGGGCTGGATCCCCTGATACCAGGAGGGCGACGAGATGGAATATCGGTTCCTCGGCAAGACAGGGCTCAAAGTCTCCGAGATTTGCTTTGGGCCGGGTAACAACAACATCGTGGAAGACGGCGAAGGAATCCGTCTCCTCGAGGAGGCCTTCGACACGGGGATCACTCTTTACGACACCTCCAATGTCGAAAAGGATGGCAAGGTTGAGACCTGGTTAGGCAAGGTGTTTGGTGGCCGCCGTGATGGAGTCGTGATTGCCAGCAAGTTCTCCGGCGATGCCACCCGAAAGCACATCGTACGGGAATGCGAGAAGAGCCTCAAAAGGCTGAACACAAACTACATCGACATCTACCGGTTCCAGGGCTGGACCCCCACCGTGGCCCTTGAAGAGAGCCTGGAGGCGCTCACCACCCTGGTTCAACAGGGCAAGATCCTGCACATCGGCTGCTGTTCATTCAAGACCTTTCAAATCGCCACCGCGCTGCGGGTCTCAGACCGGTACGGATTCACGCCCATGATGGTGATCGGGGCGAGATACTGTCTGCTCGGCCAGGACCCCTTCACGCGGTATCCCCTTATGGAGGTCCAGGAGTTTGATCTACTCCCCTATCTGGAAATGGAACAACTCGGGTTTGTCCCCTATCGTGCCCTGGCCGGGGGTATCCTGACGGGCAAGTACAGCCCGGGGGAGACCCCTCCCGACGGGAGTCGGTATGCCGGAACCAGATATGGGCAGCCCGACTTCGTGGAAAAGGCACGACTGCAGATCGAGGTCGTTGAAAAACTTCGTCCCCTTGCCGAGCGCCGGGAAATGACGCTGGCCCAGTTTGCCCTCGCCTGGGTCCTCTCCAAGCCGGCAGTCTCAAGCATCCTCGTGGGAGCGAACCGCCCGGAACAGCTCAGGGAACTCGTAGCCGCCAGCGGTCAAACACTCAGTCTGGACGAGCTCCGTGAAGTGGACGCCATCCGCGAAGTCCTGCCCGGATGCGTCACCATCCCCAGCAAGCGGGAAAAGCAGTGGATGGATCTGGGCTACCGGCTGGTATAGTGAGAGAGGTGGCGTCTGAGGGGAGGTGGTCGGGGAATTCGGGATTGAGGTGCCGTGGAAGGGACAGGCAGCCTGAACCCTCTGGACGATAGGCGTGAGGTCGAAATCACAATACTGCGAACATTTTTTATAAGCCATTTATTTTCAACAACTTATGAAATCGTATTTCAGTTAACAAGCTGTTGTTTTTTAAAGGCTTATAAAATTCAAGGGATCAATTTCGTAAAAACTGTTCACCATATTGAATCAAGGAGGCTGGAAAAATGGGTTCTGACGTCGACGTGGCCATCATCGGGGCCGGTCACAACGGGCTGGTTGCGGCGGCCTACCTGGCGAGAAGCGGCCTGAAAGTGGCCCTGTTTGAACGACGCTCGTTCGTTGGGGGCGGCGCGGTCACCGAGGAGCTATGGCCCGGCTTCAAATTCTCAACCTGTGCACACTCGGCGCACGGGATCCATCCCAAGATCATCCGGGAACTCAGACTCTACGAAAGGGGATTCGAGGTCCTCCCGAGGGAACCCCGTATTGCGATCAACGCGGACGGCACCTACTGGGCGGCCCAGGAGATCGACTCACCCAGAAACGTGACGAACCTCCGGACGAGTGAAGAGCGGGAGCAGGAAAGCCGTTACAGCCGATTCAAACAGACACTGATAGACATCTTTGCCCCGTATCGCCTCGGGCCGCCCCCCAGCCTCGCCGACGTGAGGAAAAAAGTAGAAGGGACTCCAGCCTCGGAGGTCATGGAAAAGGCAATGACCACCCGGATCTTCGAGCTCCACGACGAGATCTTCAAAACAGAAAGGATAAAGGACAAACACGCGGCCGAAGGCGGCCATTTCGGCCGCGATCTGCTCGTATTCGCGACCGCTGCCGGGGCCATGAACCGCCCGGAGGAGGGCACCGGCGAAAGGCCGCCTCGGGGCTACATCCGGGGTGGAACGGGGACGTTCACACGTCTGCTTCGGGAGGCCGCCGAAGAGGCCGGTGCGGAGGTCCACGTCAACAAGTCCGCAGAAACCATCATCGTCGAATCCGGTCGTGTGCTCGGGGCCAGGTTTTCCGATGGGAGCGAAGTGCGAGCCAAGGTGTCCGTCTCCAACCTGGACCCCAAGCAGACCTTTCTCCGCCTGGTCGCCCCAGAGCACCTCCAGCCGAAATTTCGAAGGCGAGTCGAAGGCCTGACCTCCGACATCAGCGCCTACAAGCTCCTGGCGGTCATCTCAGAACTCCCCAGATGGAAAGACTGGGACGGCGACCCGGACCTGCTCAGCAAGGGCATGGTCGGTCTGGGCCGGTCTCGTTCCGTGGTCCAGACGGCCTTCGATGACATCGCGGCAGGTCGACCGACGATGGAGCCCACCGTGAACTTCTCCGTCCCTTCAACGGTGGACCCCAGTCTGACGAAGCCCGGCTACCATACGGCCTCTCTCTGGATCTGCCCCGCCGCATCAAGACTGCGCGAAGGAACGTGGGACGACGTGAAAGAGCAGGTGGCCGAACGGATCATCGACAACATCACCCGGTTTGCGCCAAACTTCCGGAAATCGATCGTCCACTACCGACTCCGCACGCCCCTGGACCTTCAAAGGGAAAACGGGTTTACCGATGGCTGCATCCACCACGTGCAGCATACCCCCGACCAGCTTTTCTGGAACCGGCCGCTGCCGGAGCTTTCAGACTATCGGGCGCCACTCAAAGGGCTCTATCTGAGCGGGTGCGGGCAGCACCCCGGCGGCGAGATGACCGGCGTTCCCGGGCACAACGCGGCTCACGAGATCCTGAAGGATCTGTAAATTCGATCCGCGAGCCGGCAGGATTCAGTTTTTTTGACGACGGGCTGCCGAACCCCGACGGGAGCTACGGCTATACCAAGGCGGAGGCTTTCTTCAACCTGGGCAAGGGACGGATGTACGCCAGCGGAGGCAATGGTTCAATTTATCGCATCGACACCGAGACGGGCACGGGAACCTGCCTGGGGACCCCAATTTCGGACCGACGCAGCCGGCTGACGTCACTCCGGCCGGACGGTGCGGCCTACGGTGTGACGGGGCGAGACGGGAAGTGTGAGGTGATCCGGTTCGACCCTGACCGGGAATCGTATGAATTGCTCGGTCCGGTTTCGGATGGAACGATTGATTGCTGGCAGGTGCACGACGTTTCCGTGACACCCGACGGCACGATCTACGCGGGCGAAAACGACTGTCCGAACCGGAGCGGTTACCTCTGGGAAATTCGATTGTAGCCAGAGGGTCTGCTTTTACGGCAAAGCCCAAAGGGAAGACGAATGGGCGAGCAACCCAATCTGTTGTTCATTTTTACCGATCAGCAGCGGTACGACACCATGCGGTGCTATGGGAATGAGTTGATCCAGACCCCAAACCTCGACGGCCTCGCCGAGGAGAGTTTTGTCTTCAGGAATGCCTATGTGTCACAGCCCGTCTGCACGGCGGCTCGTTCCACGATTATGACGGGCCTCTACCCCCACACAAACGGCTGCTATTCCAATCATATCCATCTGCGGCCGGAAGTCCCCACCCTCGCCGAGATGGTCTCCAAAGACTTCCTCTGCGGATTTTTCGGGAAGTGGCACCTGGGCGACGAAATCGTGCCGGTCCACGGCTTCCAGAGGCGGGTTGTCCTCGAGGACCGCACCTATCGCCACCATTACTCGAAAAAGGAATACCTCGCCAAGCTCAGCGACTATCACTACTTCCTTATGGAAAACGGATTCACGCCCGACATCGAAGTCAGAGGCGCCCGGGTGTTCAGCCGCCCCATGGCCGCAAAACTTCCGGAGCCCTACACCAAGGCCACGTTTCTCGGTCAGGAGGCGGCTCGATTCATTCGGGAGAACCGGAAAAACCCCTTCATACTCTACGTCAGTTTTCTCGAACCCCACGGTCCATTCACCGGCCCGTTCAACGATCTCTACCCGCCTGAAAAGATCCCCACTGGCCCCGGCTTCCTGAAAAAACCCCCTGAGGATGCACCCGTGCCCAACCGGCTACTCGCCGAACACTACACGCAGCGGGAGGACTATGAGGGGCTCGACCTGAGGACCGAGGCAGGCTGGCGGAAACTCAGGGCCCAGTATCTGGGGTTGGTCACGCTCGTGGACCGGGCGGTCGGGGAGATCCTCGGGGCGCTGGATGAAAGCGGTCAGGCAGATAACACCATTGTGGTCTTCACCAGCGACCACGGTGAAATGATGGGTGACCACGGGCTGGTGGCGAAGTGCGTTCAGTATGAAGAGGCGATCAAAGTTCCCCTCCTGATTCGCGCCCCCTGGCTGGGCCGCGGCCAGAATGTCGTGGACGGCCGAATCAGCCAGGTCGATCTGGTGCCCACCCTGTTGGACCTGCTGGGCGAGCCGGTCCCTGAAGGGCTGGAGGGTAGGAGCCGGGCCGGCCTCTTGCGCGGCGAGGAGACGCTTGAAGGCAACGACGTCTTCGTCGAATGGATCGGTCACAACGGTCGCCACGCCGGAAACCGTCCGGGTTTCCCACCTGACCTTTCCGATGTGAAAACGAACCGTCTACTGGGCCTGCACTGGCGCACCATCGTCTCCGCGCAAGGGTGGAAGCTGAATCTGAGCCCGGAGGACCGCTGTGAACTCTACGACCTGAACACCGATCCGTTCGAGCTGGAAAATCGGATCGACGAACCAGGTCAGCAGACCCGGATTCGGGACCTCGCGCACCGTATCCGCCGATGGCAGGAGCGGACTGAAGACGAAGTACCGCTTCCTTCATTCTAGGGAAGTAAAGCCCCATGCCCCCCACCACACCGGATCGACCGAACGTTCTTCTGATCTGCACGGACCACTGGAGCGGGCTGATCACGCGGCAGGCGGGACATCCGGTGGTAATGACGCCAACCCTCGACCAATTCAGTCGAAACGGCGTGACGTTTACCAACGCCTATTCCGCCACCCCCTCCTGCATCCCGGCTCGCCGGACGCTGATGACGGGCATGAGCAATCGCTCCCTCGGAGGACGGGATCTGACCAGCCGGGATAGGCTTCCTGATGTGCCCACGATGGCCCAGTGTTTTCGGGACGGGGGGTATCAGGCCTATGCGGTGGGGAAGCTGCACGTCTATCCCCAGCGCAATCGTATCGGGTTCGACGACGCGATCATAGACGAGCAGGGCCGCCAGCACCTGGGCGGAGGGGCAGATGACTACGAACTGTTCCTGGTGGATCAAGGGTATCCCGGGCTGGCGTACGGCACCGGCATGGTCCACAACGATATGATCACCCGCCCCTGGCACCTTCCCGAGTACTGCCATCCGGTCAACTGGGCGGTTCGTGAAATGTCGCGGACGATCCGCAGGAGAGATCCGCAAAAACCGGGCTTCTGGTACCTCTCCTTCAGTCCCTTGTCAGCGTCGATGACTCCACTGCAGGCCTATCTGGACCTCTATCGTGATATCGAGATCGACCGGCCCTCCACGGGCAACTGGTCCTCTGACCCGGATCGCCTCCCCTATGCGCTCAAGGCAAAAAACGTGAACAAAAGCTCGCTCGTGGACGCCCCGTGGCACGATCAGGAACTGGCCCGACGGGGGTTTTACGCCATCGCCACACAGATCGACCATCAGATCCGGTTGATGGTTGGCATGCTGCGCGAGGAGGACCTCCTGGACAATACCGTGATCGTCTTCACGGGCGATCACGGCCATATGCTCGGAGACCACGGCCTCTGGTGCATGACGCCCTTTTACGAGATGGCGGCGAAGATCCCGCTGATCATCGTGCCGCCTGCTGCGGATACCCGCTTTCAGCGGGGCGCTGTCGACGGGCGCCTCGCGGAGTTCGGCGACATCATGCCGACGCTGCTGGACCTCTGCACCCTGCCGATCCCCGACACGGTGGAGGGGATTTCCCTGTGGAGCGACCGGCGGCGGGACGTTCTGTTTGGGGAGATGGCCAAAGGGAAACAGGCCATGCGCACGATCCGTGCCGGACGATACAAGCTGATTTATTACCCGACCGGGAATCACGTCCAGCTCTTCGACACCGAGGACGATCCCCGGGAGACGACCGATCTGTCAGGGGATTCCCGGTACGCCGAAGAGCGGGAGCGTCTGAAGGACCTGCTGATCCAGCATTTGTACGGAGGTGACGAGGAGTGGGTACAGGACGGGGAGCTGGTGGGCCTGCCGGAGGTGAAATTCGTCTCGCCCGACGCGCGGGACCTGGGAAATCAAAGAGGGCTCCGATTCTTGTAGATGACTGATTCGTTTGGAGGCAATGGAATGGCGCGAACACCCCTTTACGTCTGTATGACTATGGACGTGGAAAGAGCCCGCGAATCCGGAGTAAGGGTGGGGCCGCCCACGTGGGCGTTCGCCGAACGGTCGGTGCGCGCCTACTGTGGCCTGCTGGCCGAACACGGTCTGCCCGCCACGCTGTTTGTCGTGCCGGATACGGCGACCGAACAGGGCAGGATGCTCAGGGAGGTCGCCGAGGAGACCGGGGCAGAGTTGGGGATGCACTTCCACCCCCAGTTCTGGAGGGACAACCATGAAAACGAGGCGGCCTACGACTGCCTGGGCGGCTATACCGGGGAGGAGCAAAAGGCGATCCTCTCGGAGGCGCTGGGCCAGGTGGCCGAGGGACTGGGGATGCGCCCGAAGGCATTCCGTCCCGGGAACGTTTCGGCGAACGACGAAACCTTCCAGGTGCTGGTCGATCTCGGATTTACCCACGGGAGCGTAAGCCAGCCGGGACGGGCGGTCTCTCGGGTAAGGGCGGTGTGGCGGGACGCATGCCTGGACGTGCACCGGGCGCACCGGGCGTTCAGGATGGTGCCGGGGGATCTCGATTTTGTCGAAGTTCCGATCACGAGCGACCAGGATCGGAGCGACACCAGGTGGGGGGTGGGCGACGTGCGATTCGAGAAGGCCACACCTGAGCAAGTGGAGAAGGCGGTGAGACAGCACGTGACCCGACAGGTGGACGAAGGCATTCCCATCAAGAACATCTGTCTGTTTACCCACAATACGGTAAATCTATGGTCTGCCGATGAGTCGGAGCAGGGGAGGCGTGGGGTGGTGGAGGAATCGATCTCCAGAATCCGCAAGATTGCGGACGATTTGGGGCTGGAGGTCAAGGGGGCGACGGTGGCGGAGGTGCGAGAAGCGTTCCTGGCAGCGGAGCGATCGGACGGGACCTGAGACCCTTCTATCGGCGACCCGTCTGCACAGGGGCAGGTGCATACTCGGATGGCCCGCTAAGGTCGGGATGGCCAGATATGAGGGCAAGGACGTCATCCTGACGTTTCAAGCCCATAGTGAATCCCATTGAGGAGATCCCATGCCAAAAGCACGACCGCAGCGCGTCAGCATCACGATCCAGCCCCTGCCGGGGAACGAGCCCGACGAGCTCGAGGTCGCGTTTAAGGATGTGGACGGTTCAGAAGCCCGTGGGCACGACCTCACCCTCACCGCCGGCAAGGTCGGGACATGGGAGATCACGACGACCGCGGCCGACACGGTGGCTGCAGGCGGAGGGTTCCTCTTCCAGCGGCACACCTTCCTCTTCTCCTTTCGCATACAGGACTACAACCCGGAGGGCCGCGACTTCGTGACTTTCCAAAGCCAGACCGACGCCCGGCTGAGGCTGATCATCAACTCCGCCCGGCAGTCTCACCAGCCCAGTTTCGCGCAGGTGGTCGTGGAGGAGGGCGAAATGAAGGCCGGGGACCGCTTTACGATCCGGATCGGAGACCGCAGCCGGGGAGGCGCGGGCAGCGAAGTCTTCGACGTCACCGCCCTCGGTCGGATCCTGGGGGCCGTGGATCGAGACGGCAGCGGGACCTTTCGGGAATTCGCGTCCAATCCGTCCAGGATCCTGATTACTTCGGACCCCAGACCCGCCTTGTTGCGGGTACTCGGGCCCTCGATCGTCCCGCCCGGCGAGCCCTTCCCGCTCAATCTGGTCGTGTTTGACGCGCATCACAACGTGTGCGAGCAGTACCAGGGCGAGGTCGCCCTCTCCTCAGACGCCTCTGCGGTCACCGGCCTGCCCGATATCGTCTCATTCGGTCCCGAACACAAAGGGATCGTCATCCTGGAGGATCTCCGGATATCTGAGCCCGGTCTGCTCCGGCTGAAGGCAAAGGACGAGCGGAGGGGAATCCAGGCCTTGAGCAATCCGATCCTCTGCAGGCAGCATCCAGAACGGCTGCTGCTGTGGGGAGGGTTCCATGGGCACACCTATGGCGACGCCGCAAACGCCCTGATCGATGACGCGAACTTCAAACTCAATCCGACCAGTCGGCACGACCAGGCCAGGCGGGTGGGTCGGTACGACTTCGGATCCCCCGGTCCCATGGCGCCGCAGCACCCCTCCGAGCGGTCCGGAATCTGGGAGGATCACCAGCAGGCCTACCGCAAAAACGACGAGCCCGGTCGTTACGTCCCCTTCCTGGCTTTGGAAGTCCACACCCGACCCGGGGGCGACCGGAACATGATCTTTCGCGAATGGGCGGACGCCTATTACACCCCCGCGTACGGTGACTGCCGCATGGAGAAGGTCATGGCCGAATATGCCGGCCGGGAGGACGTCATCCTGGAGGCGCACATCGGGGGCGGTCCGCCGGACTGGGTGGCCTACCGTCCGAAGCACGAGCCCCTGCTGGAGATCGCCAGCGGACACGGCACCTTCGAGTGGGTGCTCCAGCTCGCCCTGGACTACGGCTACCGCCCGGCCGTCATTGGATCCGAAGACACCCACCTGGCGACGATGGGGGCCCCGATGTCCGCCAAATGTTACATGGGAAGGTGGCAAAACATCGCCCTGGATTTCCGGGACACCGGCTTTGGCTGCGGACCCGTAGCCGCGGTCTGGGCGGAGCGGTGCGAGCGGAATGCCATCTGGAAGGCGGTCCGGGAGCGGCGCACCTTTGCCACCACCGGCGCCCGCATCATCCTGGATGTCTCCGTCAACGGCAGCCCAGGGGGCAGCGAGATCCAGTTCTCCGGCCCGGCCAGGATCGCCGTCAAGGCCCACGCCTACGCCCCCGTCCAGCGAGTGGACCTGATCCGAAACGACCGCTGCCTGCGCTCCTGGCATCCCGGAGAACTGGACATCGACCTGGAGCACGTCGACGAACAGCCGCTGCGGGAGGCGGCCTACTACGTTCGGCTGCGCCAGGAGGACGGGGAATACGCCTGGAGTACCCCGGTCTGGGCGGACTGCGCCGACGGCGCGGAGCAACCGGATGCGGACCTGCCCATGTGGAACGCCCACGAGGAGGTGGACCTGTCCGGGCTGCGCCCGAACGACGCCGAGACCTACGAGGGAGACCTGCGACGGTATCTGGAGGTGGAGGAGGACATCGATCAGTTTCACGACATCGCCCCGGTGAAGATCGTGGAGGAGGTCCCGGGTCGTTCCGCCCTCTTCTATGCCTACTTCGGCCCGGCCCGCGACCCGATCAGCATCCGGTGGTATTTCGAATTCCACATGCCCAGGATTCACCTGGACTGGGGCTGGCGGGACTTCGGGTTCCGGATTACGTCGCTCAGCCTCGAAAAAAAGTATCAACAGGCGGGGCGACCATTGGGGGTCCCACGGTCGCGAGGGCCTTCTGATGATTGAAAAGACGAAAGCCGCGTCCATTTCCATCTCTGCGAAAACCAGGATCGAAGCCGCCTACCGTGCCTACCTCACCGGCCTGATCGAGGGCCTTGAGCGCGCCTACGGACGCGTAAACGACACCTTTCCCGAATCGCGGGAGGAATGGGAATCCTGGGCACCACGACTTCGCAGGAAGCTGCGCCGGGACGTCCTGAAGTTTCCACCTGAGGACATACCTCTCAAGCCGCAGGTCCTGGACAGGCGGGAATACGAGGACTACGCCATAGAGAAGCTCATCTATCAAACCGAGGAGGACCAGTTTATCACGGCCAACCTCTATCTGCCAAAGGAGGTCCAGTTCCCTGTACCGGGCATAGCGGTCGGGACCGGCCACGGGGGAAGCAAATCTACCGATTACAACCAGTATGGTGGCCAGATCTACGCCCGGGCCGGATGCGTTGTGCTGATCCCCGACAACATCGGGGAGGGAGACCGGCGATTTGGCGGAGGGCACTGGAGCCTGGCCGACTCAGGGACCCTCGTGGGCCGCCCGATTCAGGGGAAAATCATCTGGGATTTCATGCGTGCGATCGATTACCTGTGCACGCGGCCCGAAGTCGACAGGGAGCGGATAGCCTGCATCGGCCACTCGCTGGGTGGGTTCATCTCTTCGTATGCCGCGGCCCTCGACGAGCGCGTGAGCCTCGCCATTCCGGCCTCGAGTGCCGCCGTCAGCCACCTGGGCGAACAGTTCCGCGCCGTCTGCTGTTTTATGCCCTTCCGTGTCAACTGCTACGCCGACAGACCCGAGATCGTCAGCCTGATCGCCCCGCGGCCCTGTCTCCTCAACGCCGGGGCCCTGGACGGGGTGCGCATCGAGCGGGTCAGAGAGACATACCGGGTGGCCGGCAGGGTGTATGGCCTGTTGGACGCCCGGGATAATCTGGCTCTGAACGTCGTCGAGAATGACGGACACGCGCCCCTGCATCTGAACAAGGCGTCATTCGCCTTCATAGGAAAACACTTCGGGTTTCCCAGATTCGGAGCCGAGGAGATCCAGGGCCTGGGAGAAAGGACCAACCCGGAGTTTCGCCAGTATCGGGAGACCCGGCTGGTCGATCTCCCGGTCGTCTATGAAGCGACTGAAACCGAGGAGGAGGGTCTGCACAAAAGCACCGTCTGCCCTGCCCTCGACTGTCTCTCCCCGGATGAAGTCCGGGACCCCAGGTTCTCCACCTCGGGATGGCGGGAACGCGTGACCCGGGGCCTCCCGCCCGAATTTCAAATACCGGACTCAGGCGAACGGTGGAACCGGTGGCGTGAGGAGGGACGACAGAAGGTCCGAAAACTCCTGCGGATCCCGGGCTACTCCCCCATCAACGCCAACCCGGACCGGATGCGGGCCCGGGTGCTCGAGAAAACCGGCCTGGAAGGGGGTCTGTCCCGCGAAGTGATTTGTCTGGGCGACCTGGAGATCCTGGCCTTTCTCTGGCTCCCCCCCGCCGATGGACCGGTCCCGCTCGTCTTCTACCTGCACGGGAGCCGGACCGGCGAAGGGGCGTTCACGCCGGAGGTCCGTCAATGGCTGGACCGAAACGAAGCAGTCATCTCCCTCGACCTGGTTACGCTGAGCATGGGAGCGGGCAGCGATCTGGGCTGCGGGACCTCCGCCACCGCCGTGAACGTCGGCCAACTGAGATGTGCCCTGGAATTTGTCCAAAGCCGTGCGGAGATCGATCAATCTCGGTTCCGCTGCGTGGGAGAGGTGGACGACGTCGCTCTCTACTGGGGAATCGTGGAAGACCGGATCGACGATATCGTCCTGAGATCCAGAGGCGGGATGGAGCCCCAGGAAGTCTATCACATCACCAGCAGGTGGGGAGCCAAAGGCGGAGAACGCTACGAAGGGATCGTTCCCGAGGCGTGGATCCACTTCTCCAGGGCCGAACTCCTGAGCCTGTTGGCCCCCCGAAATCTGACCCTCCAGTCGAAGGAGACCTCGGAGGATCTGGTAAAGGTCCGCCGGGTCTATGCCCTTCTGGGGGCCGAGGATCGGCTTCGAACATCCGGGAATGGCAGCGGTATCGACTGCTGATCGGCCTGGCAGCCCGTCGCGAACGGCCTGTCGCACCGCTCTGAGCGAGACCCACGCGGTTGCATTCAATCGAGTCTACGGAACTCTGTAAAAGGATTGCGCAATGACGGAGAAATCGAGGCATCCATCCTGGTTTTCCGAGGGAATCGTATTCACGGGAAATTGGGAACCGCTTTTTATGCGAAGACGAGCGGGACGAGCAAGATACAATGAAAGCGAACTCTATCTGGAAGAGCACAGCGAGTCCACCGTCAAAGAGCTGGCCGAAGCGGGCATCAATCTGATCATCACGCACTTCACCAAGGGGGGCTCCGCCGAAGAGGAGGCTGAAGAGGTCGAGATGACCAGGCTCCTGGCCCAGCGCTGTCATCGATTCGGGATCAAGCTCGGCACCTACATCCGCTATGATACCCTCTACCCAGACCTGCTGGGCGATCGCCCGGAAGCGTTGGGATGGGAGCGTCGCATGTGGGACGACTCCCGGCCCACCTACAGCCGGCAGTCGTTCAGAAAGCTCGCCTGCCCCACCTGTGAGGAACACCTGAAGTGGGTCGAGGAAAAGGTCGAGCTCGCGATCCGATACGTCGAGGCGGACCTGATCCACTTCGACGGGTTCGAGGTCGGAAACGAACCCGCCTCCTGCCAGTGCACGCGCTGCCGTGAGGCGTTTCATCGGTTTCTGGTGGAAAAGTACGATGACGACCGTGAGCGGATGAAGGAGCGATTCGGACACACCCACCTCGATCGAATCGACCCCCCACACTATCACCCGGTCACAGCCCCGTTCGTTCCGGCCAACCCGGTGCCACAGCCCGTTGCGCAGGACTGGGCGGAGTTTCGCTGGTCCCTCACCGCCAGGATCCACCGACGTCTCTCGAACCTGATTCGCAGCCTCAACCCGGAGGCGGCCGTGGAGGTGAACGGCGGGTTTTCCGTAGACCGCAACGCCTATGTAAGCCGCGGCGGAGACGTCGCCATATACGCCTCCAACAACGATGCGGTGTGGACCGAAGATCAGCACTGGCCCGGCATCCAGGACGGGGTCCTCGTCTCTCGGGTCCGGCAGTTCAAGTGCGTCCAGGGACTGGGCAACGTCGCATTCTCCTACATCAGGGGGGACACCGAACGCCAGCTGCGGCTCAGCTTTGGACAGGCCATGGCCTTCAACAACGGATCGCTCGGGCACGTCGGATCCGGGCTGCCGATGCAGGAGCCCTACTGGCCCGTCATCCGAAAGTGGCTCCGGTTCTTCCGATCGAACGAAGGCCTGCTCCAGGGGACGACCGGACTCGCCCGCGTGGCCGTCCTCCGGCACCGCGCCTCGCTCGCGTTCGGCGGCGGCGAAGCCTACCGCAGTGCCGGAGTGGCCGAGCAGGTCTTGATCCAGTCGCACATCCCATTCGACATCCTCTACGATCAGCATCTGCCCGACCGCATCGGCAACTACGCCGCCATAATCCTCCCCAACGCCGTGTGTCTATCCGATCAGGAGGCGGACCGGTTTCAGCGCTATGTTTCCGAAGGGGGTGGGCTGGTGGTGACCGAGCGGTCCGGATTCTTCGATGAGGTCCGGAGGGAGCGGGAAGATACCGTCCTGCGGCCCCTGGTCGGAGACCGGGCCCACCCGGCCTGGCTTGCCCGAAATGAAGGCCTGTTCGGGGGCAACCGGCGGATTCTCACGCCCGAACAGAAGCTGGAGACGATCCAAAGGGAATTTGGGGAAGGGCGCGTCGCCTATCTCCCTGGAGCGACCTACCAGAACCAGGGCGCCCACATCTGGTCCCTGCCGGAAGACTGGAGAGAGCTGGAAGAGGCCGTGCGCTGGGCCGCCAACTCTCCCATGCCCATCCTCACCGACGCCCCGCCGACGGTGGTCTGTGAGCCGTTGTCCACGCACGATCGCCACCGGGTGGTCCATCTTGTGAATTATGACTTGACACACCCAGCGCAGAACATTACCCTAGATGCGGAGATTCCTGAGGACCGAACAGTTCGGCGCGTGAGACGGCATGACCTGGATGCGGACGCCCATCAGGATCTGTCTTACAACCTTCGAAACGGCCGCTGTCAGGTCCGGATCCCCGACCTGGACATCTATGCCCTGGTTGAGATTGAACTGGGAGAGCGCACGTGATGCCTGACAGGCCCAATCTCTTGTTTATCTTTACCGACCAGCAGCGATCTGACACGATGTGCTGCTACGGCAACACCTACATCCAGACCCCAAACCTGAATGCCCTGGCCGATAAAAGCTTCGTATTCGAGCACGCCTATGTCACCCAACCCGTCTGCACCCCGGCGCGTTCGACGATCATGACCGGCCTCTACCCCCACACGAACGGCTGCACCACAAACAATACGCCGCTCCGACCGGATACACGGACCCTTGCCGAAATGGTCTCCGATGACTATCACTGTGGCTACTACGGCAAGTGGCACCTCGGCGACGAGGTGGTCCCCCAGCACGGCTTCGAGGATTGGGTCAGCATTGAGGACAACTATCGACAGTACTATTCCAAAAAGGAGTATCTCTCCCGACTCAGCGATCACTGCCGGTATCTGCTCGCCAACGGCTTCGAGCCCAACGCGCAAAAAGAGGGCGCCAGAGTCTTCAGCCGCCCCGTGGCGGCCCGGCTCCCCGAGCGGTTCACCAAGGCCGCCTTTCTGGGGCGGGAGTCCGCGCGCTTCATCCGCGAAAACCAGGACCGACCCTTCGTGCTCTACGTCAACTTCCTGGAGCCCCACTCCCCCTTTACCGGGCCGCTCGACGACCTCTATCCCCCCGACGAGATCCTCGTGGGGCCCCATTTTCTGCAAAAGCCCCCGGAAGATGCGCCCCTGCCCCACCGGATGCTCGCCGACCACTACACGCAGCAGTCCGACTACGAGGGTCTCGACCTGAGGACCGAGGCCGGCTGGCGCAAGCTTCGGGCGCAGTATCTGGGACTGGTCACGCTGGTCGACCGCGCAGTCGGCGAAATCCTTTCCGCCCTCGACGAATCCGGCCAGGCCGACAACACCATCGTGGTCTTCACCAGCGACCACGGCGATATGATGGGCGACCACGGCATCGTTGCCAAGTGCGTACTCTACGAGGAAGCCGTCAAAGTGCCGCTGCTCGTGCGCGTGCCCTGGCTTGGGCGAGAGCATCGAATCGTGGAGGGACGTGTCAGCCAGATCGACCTGGTGCCCACGCTGCTCGACCTGATGGACGAGCCTGTCCCGGAGGGCCTGCAGGGGGAGAGCCGTGCGTCGACCCTTCGGGGGGAGGCCACGCTGGAGGACAACGACGCGTTCATCGAATGGATCGGTCACAACGGGCGGTTTCCTTCCGGGAACCGTCCTGGGTTCCCTCCGGACCCCTCCGATGAAAGGGTGAACCGCCTGCTGGGGCTGCCGTGGCGGACGGTGGTCTCAGCGGAGGGTTGGAAGCTCAACCTGAGCCCGGAGGACCGGTGCGAGCTGTTCAATTTGAACGCCGATCCGGTTGAGCAGGTCAACCTCTTCGACGATTCGGCGCAGCGGGATCGGGTCCGAGACCTCACCGAACGGATCCGCCGCTGGCAGCAGCATACAGAAGACAATGTCCCGCTTCCTTCAGTGTAAGGAAGCCGCCCAACAACGTTACCGCCGAAGGGCGCTTGGGGACGGCGAAACTTCGGCGAGTACCCTGCCCCTGGCAACCTTTGCCGAAAGCTACCCGTAAGGGCCCAGGTAAAAGGGGCCTGTCCATATCCATCATCGAAGCGAGGAAGCCGATGCGAACTCTATCTTTCGAAGACGACCTTGCTCAGCTCATCGATCAAGCCGAACCGTCTATGCTGTTTGAGGGGTCAACGCCGGAGGAGCTCGAGTCGTGGCAGGGGCGGTTCCGATCCACACTAAATGACCTGCTCGGCATCTGTCCGGAGCGGGCCGATCTCTGCCTCGAATACCTGGTGGAAGTGGACTGCGGGAACCACACACGCTACCGAATTCGGTATCAGACCGAACCCGAGGTTTACGTACCCGCTTACTTGCTCGTACCCAAGGACATCCCATCGGGTGAGCGAGTCCCCGGGCTGATCTGCCTGCACGGCCACGGCCAATTCGGAAAAGACAGCATCGTGGGCATCGACGATTCACCGGAGCGAAAACAGGAGATCGACAGACTCCAGTACAACTTCGGTCAGAAGTTTGCGGAGCAGGGGTATGTGGTCCTGGCGCCCGACCTGCGGGGGTTCGGGGAGCGCCGACCCGATTACCCCGGTCCCCGGACCGACCACTGCCTCCGCGACTACCTCTGCGCCACGCTGCTGGGCACATCGGTCGTGGCCCTGCATCTGTGCGACCTGGGGGCGGCCCTGGATGTCCTCCAGTCGCTGGAATACGTGGACGGGGAGAGGTTGGGCTGTGCCGGTCTGTCGCTGGGGGGCAGGATGACCATGATGATTTCTGCGATGGACCACCGCATCAAAATCGCCGTTCCCTCCGGTTGCATGAGCCTGTATCAGGAGCGGTATCAGGCGTTATACCGGTGCGGCGCGCAGTTGATTCCCGGACTTCTGCTGTACGGCGACACGCCTGAAATCTTCTCGCTGATCGCCCCCCGTCCGATGGTTATCGAATGGGGACTCAAGGACAGACTCGCCCCGCACGAATGGGCGGAGCGCGGTCTGACACGCATCCGCAGGGCCTACGAGGCCGCGGGTGTTCCGGATCGCCTGTTTGTGGACCGCTTCGACGCCGGGCATATGTTCCACATGGACGTCGCCCGGGACGTCTTGCAAAAGTGGCGAAGCGGCCTCCTCTGAGTTCTCCGGGCGTGTCTTGAAAGGAGCGCGAGGTAGTATTGGTAACTTGCCAATCGGCGAGAGAAAAAGGTGACTCGATAGCTCTGTAAAACTGCACTTTCTTTTTCTGTTCAACCTGGCGTTTCAAAATAAACAACCACAGGGAGGATTTCATGGGTAGCTCGAATCTCGCCCTCAAGGGGGGACCGAAGGCGATTACCATCGACGACCTGGAGGAGTGGCAGGTATTTGGAAAGGCGGCGGCCGACCGGGTGGAAGACCGGGCGGCCGCCGCAGAGCTTTCAGCACACGGGTTGGGGGTCACCAGGGAGTTTGAGCAGGCGTTTGCCGAGATGGTAGGCCAGCCCTACGTGCTGTCCCAGATGAACGGCACCTCCACCCTCTGGGGAGCCTACTTTGCGGTGGGGGTGGGTCCGGGAGACGAGGTGATCCACCCGACCTATAGCTGGATCGGGTCGGTTGCACCGGCGGTGTTCTTAGGCGCCCGTCCGGTCTTTTGCGAGGTGGACCCGGAGACGCTGACCGCCGATCCGGCAGACATCGAGCGTCGGATCACGGCGCACACGCGCGCGATCTGCGTGGTGCACCTGTTTGGCAATCCGTGCGATATGGACGCGATTATGGAGATCTCCCGCCGCTACGGCATCCCGGTGGTCGAGGATTGCTCGCACGCGCACGGGGCGGAGTGGGATGGGAAGAAGGTGGGGGCGATCGGGGACATCGGGTGTTTCTCGCTTCAGGGGGAGGGGAGAGGCGCGATGAGCGTGGGAGAAGGAGGGGTGGCGGTGACGGCCGTGCGCGAGTATTACGAGCGGCTGTTGATCTGCGGGCATCTGAACCGTCGGGGGATCACAGAGGAACTGACGCGGCCGGAATACAAGGCACTGAGGAACACCTGTCTGGGGGTCAAGTTTCGGGCGCACGCGCTGGGGTTGAGTCTTGGAGTAGAGCAGGTCCGAAAATTGGACGAAGTCAACCAGAAGCGGCGAGCGGTACATCAGAAGTTCAACCAGATCGCCGAGGAGATTCCGGGTCTGGAGCCGGTAAAGGCCCTTGAAAAGGCAACGCTTGGAGGATTTTATGGATACCGGTTGCTCTACAACGCCGATGAATTGGACGGGCTGTCGGTGGAGACGTTTATCGAGGCGCTGCAGGCGGAGGGAGCAGAGGTGACGGGGTGCGATTTTCCGCTGCTGCACACCCTGCCGCTGTTTGCAGAGGGGTTCGATCTCTACGGGGGGGACCGGGGGCCGCTGGCCGGGGACTATCCCGGCTACCGCGAGGGGGACCTGCCGGTTTCGGAGGCGGTGCACAGACGGGTGTTGGCGCTGCCGGCGTTTACGGACCCCAAGCCTGGGGTGCTGGACCAGTACATGGAGGCCTTTCGGAAGGTAGTGGCGAATGCGGGGACGCTGAGATAGATTGCAATCCGAAATCGGAGGATAAGGCGATGGCAGGCAAAGACGGAAAGCTGGCGGTTCTGGGCGGTCCAAAGGCGGTGGCGATCGACCAACCGGACAGGTGGGAGAAGATGACGGACGAGATGGTCCAGCGGGTAAAGCAGATGGTGGAGGAGGCAGATATATCGTCGCAGGGGGAGAAGGTCGCCCGGGACCTGGAGGATAGATTTGCGGAGTTCATCGGTGCAAACCACGCGGTATTGCAGCACAATGGCACCTCCACCCTGTGGGCATCCTACTTTGCGCTTGGGGTTGGACCGGGTGACGAGATTCTCCATCCCAATTTTACCTGGATCTGTTCCTTCGGTCCGGCGGTCTACCTGGGTGCCCGACCGGTCTTCTGCGAGATCGATCCGCGGACCTTCCTGATCGATCCGGAGGATATGGAGAAGCGCATCACGCCCCGGACCAAGGCGATTTCGGTGGTCCACTGGGGAGGCAATGTGTGCGACATGGGAGCGGTGATGGATGTGGCCAACCGGCACGGCATCCCGGTGATCGAGGACTGTTCCCACGCCCACGGGGCGAGTTACGACGGGAAGATGGTGGGAACGATCGGCGCGATCGGCGGGTTCAGCTTCCAGGGGGTGCCGGGGCAGGGGAAGCCGATTTCCGGGGGGGAATGCGGGATGGTGGCCACGATGGACCGCCACCTGTACGAGCGGGTGATGGTGTTCGGTCAGGCAGGGCGGCCGGACATGGCGGACAGGCTGGAGGACCCTGTACACAAACGGCTCGCGCCCTTCGGGCTGGGGCTGAAGTTCCGGGCGAATCCGCTCGGGGCTGCGATTGCGCACGTGCAGTTTGGCCGAATACGGAAACAGAATGAGGGTCGGTGGGACTACGTGATGGCCCTGAACAAGGGTCTGGAGGAGATTCCGGGGGTCGATCCGCTCACCATCTATCCGAAGGCCAAACCGGGGGGATGGTATGCCGGACTGCAGGCCCGGTATCGGCCGGAGGATCTGGATGGGTTGCCCAGG
Source organism: Candidatus Latescibacterota bacterium (assembly GCA_965222075.1). GTDB lineage: Bacteria > Latescibacterota > UBA2968 > UBA2968 > JAAXHW01. Next base: position 214,057 of record OZ244937.1, read on the forward strand.
GAGCGGTATTGCGAGGCGCTGCAGGCGGAGGGGGTCAACGTGCGTGCGGGCGCCTACTCCGATGCGTTCGGCCCTCGGGCAGGGGCGCGGCATATTCCGTATCACCTGGTGCCGCCGTATTCCAGGGGGTTCGATTTCTACACCCACGGGCGGGGACCGCTGTGGGAGGGGTATGAGGGGTATTCCCCAGAGGATTACCCGCAGACCCGGAGGGCGCTGTCGCGCATGCTGCAGCTTCCCGTATTGACGGACCCCGAAGAGGGCGCTGTGGAACAGTTCTTGGACGCGTTCCGCAAGGTGGCCGAGAACTATAAGGCACTCCTCTAACGGCCCATTTCGTAAATTCGCATACGGCAGACGGCCTGCGGAGATCGCAAGGGAGGGAGAATAGTGCCAAAACCTGCAACCGACCGTGTCTCCGTTTTCATTGAGCCGATTCCCGGCAGGGAACCGGACGGGTTCGCCGTTGCCTTTCGTGGTGCCGACGGCTCCGAGGCAACCGGCGCCGAGTTCTCACTGCCCGCCGGAAAAGTGGGCACCTGGGAACTGACAGTGACGGTGGCCTCCGAGGTCGCAACCGGCGGCGGATTCCTCTTCCAGCGGCGCGGCTTTCTGCTGGGACACCGAACGGTAGTAGGCGTGATCCTGCTCGCTGTCGTTTGGAGCTTGAGGTCGGTCACTGGCGTGGCCGCCCAGGAGCTATCTGCGGCGGCCGTTGACTCCATCTACAAAAGCGGGTTGAAAGCCAGGGATGCCAGAGGTGTGCTGGCAGCGGCCAGCAGGTTGGAGGCAGCCGTTCCCGGCTTCCCCGAACCCGCCAAACTGCTGAGCCGGATCGGCATGCTCTACCTGCGGACCGGAGCGACTGACAAGGCGCGGTCGGCCTTTCACCGGGCCATTCAACACAGCGCTGGACAGGTGGACGCCCACGTCGGATTGGGACGCATCGCCCTGGAGCTGGAGGATGATCCGGAGCAGGCGCTGGCCCACTTCAGGGCGGCCATGGCGGCCGATTCCACCTACAAATGGGCCCCCTACTTCGCCGCACGGGCCGCGTCCCGCATCGGCCTTGCGCTGATCAAGGAGGGCGTGGCCGACAGCGCCAGGTCGATGCTGCAGGAGGCCATTTCGCACGATCCGGACCTGGCCAGTTCGCACATCGGGCTCGGGCGTGTTGCCCTGGAATTGAAGCGAGATCCAGATATGGCCCTGTCCCACTTCCAGGCGGCTGCGAAGCTCGACTCTACGAATGCTGAGGTCCATTATCTTCTCGTCCGGACCTACGAAAAGCTGAAGGATCACGTTGGGGCCAGAAAGTCTGCGGACCGAACGATCCGTCTCGACCCCGCTCACGCCCAGGCCTATCTCCTGCTGGCACGGTCGCATCGAGCAGAAGGCAACCGAAAGGCGGCCCTGGTCTATATCAAGAAGTACCTCGAGCAAAAGCCGTCGGACCAGGAACCGGCCTACGCCTTTGCATTGGAGTTGATGGAGGAGGGTCGATTCAGGGAGGTCGAGGAAATCACCTCCAGGATGACGAACGACGAGGCCCTGCCCCTGCTGGCGCAGTCGTTAATGAAGAGGGGTGACTTCGAGAGTGCCGCCGCCGCGTTCGAACTCTTTATGAAGGGCTTGTCCACAGAAGAGCGAAATCAGTATACCGACATCTCCCTGGTGGCGTTACCCCACGAGCTCGAAGCCTACCAAGAAACGCCCGAGGAAAAGCGCGCCGATTTTTTACGCCAGTTCTGGCTGCGCCACGATCCCTTAAAGGCTTCCGGGGGCTGGATGCGCCGCGCCGAGCACTATCGAAGGGTCTGGTACGCGCGCACCTTCTTTGGAGAAGGGAAATGGCCTTGGGACCGCCGCGGGGAGGTCTACATTCGCTACGGTGAACCGGACTACCGTTCCACTTCGGAGAAGATCAACGCCCAGGTTCCCCCGGCGGTCCAGCAGGTGCAGGACAAGATGGCCTATGAGCTTTATGGGCAATCGGCGATCGGGCTCTCTTTCCAGGGGCCCGTCTTTCCGATTCGAACGGGCCTCGGATTTCACGACGATCCCCCCCAGGAATTCATCGAGGAGGCGGAAGGCTTCTTTGCCGCGGAGGAAGGGTTGAGCCTTGAAGCCCTGGAGGAGCCGTTTCCTGAGGCAAGGGTCCATCTGGACCCCGAATTCACGATCGGATTGACCAACTGGAAGCCGGTCGTCGGGGGAAACAACTGGGCGGCGATTCCGTGGGAGGTCTGGATTTACGCCAACGTGGGCACCGGACTGGAAGTGGCCTTTACTGATGAACGTCGATCCAATGCCTTCGACTACGCGCCTGTCCCTGGAGTGACGAAACGCGACCTGGACCAACTGGACGAAGATCGCTACGCGGGACAAACGGCCTATATGCGACTCGTCCAGCGTTTGACGGAGTATGCCCCGGGCGTTCGAGTCCAGACCGTGGCCAGCAGCCAGCCCGAGCACTATGACGTAGCTGAGTTTGAACCGTTGGATTTCTACTACGACGTTGTCTCATTCCGGGGCAGGGCCGGGAAGACGGACCTGCAACTGAATATCGGAATCCCGATCGAAAGCGTGATTCTGGAGCCAGATACGGCAAAAGTCGTGAAGTTGAACCGCCGGGTCGCGCTACTAGACGCCGCGGAGTCCTGGGCCGTACCGATGCAGAGGGACCTGCAGGTCCCCATATCCGGCCAGAGAGCGGGCAGGGCGCTGCTGGACAGGGTAGACGTCATCGATTTCCAGCCAGGAGATTACAAGGTTGCGGTTCAGGTGCATCGGTACGACACCAACCGCCTCCAGGCTTACGTGCAGGAGCTTTCCCTCGAAGACTATTCGGGTGCGGACCTGATGCTGAGCGACCTGTTCGTGGCAAAGGAGGTGTCCGAGGCCGCGTCCACCTCAGATCCCAATTTTGTGCGAGGGAAGTGGAGAATCATACCGCTGCCGTCCCACGTCTTTCACGTAGGACAGCACGTGTTCATCTATTTCGAGATCTACAACCTGACGCGGGATGAGTTCGGGGGCACGCGCTACAGGGTGACCTATGAGGTCCGTGGAACCGATGAGACCGGAATCAGCAGCGCACCCCTCCTCACCAGGATCCTCGGGCGGCAGGCGGGGGCGACGGTAACGGTCAGCTATGAACAGACCGGCACAGAAGAGTCCGTTTCGGACTACGTGGGCCTCGACATCGGGGACGCCTCTCCGGGACGCTACACGGTCCAGATGACCGTAAAGGACCTGCACAGCGGCCAGGAGGCGACCAAAGAAAGGACGTTTTGGGTCAAGAGCCGCTCCCAGTAGACAGGGAAAATCGTTCAACAAAAGCTGCAGAAAAACTGGAAGGATGAGACCGGAGGACAGATGAAAATTACCGATATCAAGACGACAATCGTTTCTATCCCCTTCACGGAGGTGGAAATCTGGTCTATGGGCCACAGGCCCGGCGTAACGAATATCATCCTTGAGATCTGCACCGATGAGGGAATAACGGGTCTCGGAGAGGCTATGGGGTTTCCCTCGGTCGCCGTCGTGCACGACATCGTCGAGCTATCCAAACCCAGGCTCATCGGCCAGGACCCTTTTAACGTGGAGAAGGTTATGGATCTTCTCTACAGGTCCGGGGGATGGCAGAGCTTCCTGAACACAGGAAACATAGCCCTGGGCGGGATCGAGATGGCCCTTTGGGACATCATCGGAAAGGCGTGCGGAAAACCCCTGTATCAACTGTTCGGAGGGCTGGTCAGAGAAAAGATCCCCTTCATGTACTTCCTGCCCAGGACAGACCAGGATCAAATGGTGGAAAGAGCAAAGAAAGCCGTAGAAAGGGGCTTTCGAACCATCTACATGAAGGTCGGGATCGACCCGGAAGAGGATGTTCGACTCGTCCGGGCGGTGAGGGAGGCCGTCGGTTCCGGTCCCAACCTCCGCGTCGACGCCAACGAGGCCTGGTCCCCTTCTCAGGCGATCAACATGATCCGAAAAATGGAGGAATACGATCTCGAGTTCGTGGAACAGCCCGTCCATTTCAGGGATTTCGACGGCATGGCCACCGTCAGACGCTCCGTGGACGTCCCCATCGCGGCCAATCAGACCTCCTGGACCCAGTTCGATGTCCTGGAAGTGATCAAGCGCGAAGCGGCCGACATCGTGCTGACGGACCCCCATCAACTCGGCGGGCTCTTTATCTTCAAAAAGGTGGCCGCGATGCTCGAATTTGCAGGCATTCCCATCGTCAAACACACCTTCTGCGACCTGGGCGTGTCAGCCAACGCGGCCATGCACGTGGTGGCTTCGAGTCCGAACTTCACCTACGCGAATCAGACTTATGGTGATTACCTGAGCGACGACATCATCCAGGGAGGGCTGCCCAACTTCGAGGGAGATTGTGTTTCGGTTTCGCAAAGGCCCGGTATTGGCGTCGAGCTGGATCCTGAGAGGATGGAGAAATATTCGAAGCTCTATAGAGAGAAGGGAGAGTTTTCGGCCTTTACACCCAATATGGGAGCGGTAGAAACCCGGTGACAGCAACCAGATGGAGGGAGGGAGTACCATGGGCGGTCTGAGTCCCCGGCGAACTGCGTCTTTCCTGGAGAACGGATACCTGGTGCTGGAGCATCTGCTCTCCCCGGAGGACCTGCAGCCCCTGATCGACGAAATCGAAGCAGTGATCGACCGGAAGGCCCGTGAGGCATACGCAGAGGGGCGTCTGAGCGACCTGTTCGAGGACGAGCCGTTCGACCGTCGCCTGGCCTGTCTCTGCGAGACGATAGAGAGTCCTGGGGACATCAGAACCGCGGTTATGGGGAGAAACCTGAAGGCTGGGATGTTTGGGAGCGCAGGAATGTTCCGGGTGATTACCCACCCGAAGGTTCTGGACATCGTCGAGTCGGTGATAGGCCCCGAGATCCTCGCCCACCCCCAGTTCAATCTGCAGGCCAAGATGCCCCGAGAGGAAATGTCGAAAGTCCCGTGGCATCAGGACCTGGAATTCCTGGAGTCCGACGCGAAAGAGACGTTTATGGTCAACGTCTGGATTCCGCTCGTCGATGCGACGGTCGAGAACGGATGTTTGCAAGTCATTTCCGGCAGCCACAAGGCCGGGCTGATCTCCCACGGCAAACTGCCCAACTACCGGACAAGGGGAGTAAAGGTGGATAACTTCCCGTGTGGAGCAATCCAGTCCTGCCCGATTTTGAAAGGCGGAGCGGTCGTATTTCAAAACGTAACCGTCCACCGCTCCTTCCTCAACCGGACCGAGGGCATCCGATGGACCGTGGACCTTCGCTACTCCGATCCGGGATTGTCCACCGGCCGAGATGAAATCTCTGGCTTTACCGCGCGCAGCAGGGCTCACCCCGAAACGGTGATCAAGAACCACGAGGAGTGGGCCAGCCTGATGCCCGATCGGGCACTGCTGCACAGATCATAGTCGGGAGTGGGCACCTGCGCTCCGCTGCATCCGGGCGTAGGTGGCACCCTGATCACCGACAAGCTGTGGGGAGGTCGCCATGCTTTTGGACGGTCGCGTGGCCATCATCACCGGCGGGGCCAGCGGGATCGGCCTGGCCACGGCCCGACGCTTCGGCAAAGAAGGTGCCAGACTCTGTGTGGCCACGATCAATCAAGAGAAGATCGACCGGGCGGTACCGGAGCTACAGGTCGAAGGAGTCGAGGTGATCGGCCAATGGGTCGACGTTCGGAAGATGGAGGCCGTAAAGGCGATGGTCGCTGCCGCCATGGAGGCGTTCGGCCGCATCGACATCCTGATCTGCTCTCACGCCTTTTCCGCCTTCGACAATGTCGTCGACCACGACGATGCCCTTTGGGAGCAGGTCATCGACGTTGATCTGACCGGCTGCTATCGCTGCAGCAAGGCCGTGCTTCCCGCCATGCTGGAGCGGAAGTGGGGACGGATCATCTACGTCTCAGCAACATCGGCGTTTAGAGCGCAGGCGGCCTGGACGGCCAAGTGCAGTGCCAAGACGGGGCTGCTCGGACTCACCCGCGGGCTGGCCCTGGAAGTGGCCCAAGACGGCATCACCGTCAACGCCATCTGTCCCTCCTGGGTTCGGACGAAACTCGCCGAAGTGGATGCCCGCGCCCAGGCGGAGCGGGAGGGCAAGTCCTACGAACAGTTCTGGGAAGAGACCCTCGCCACGTACCCGATGAAGCGTATAACGGAACCGGAGGAGCAGGCGGATCTGATGCTTTATCTGGCCAGCGATGCGGCGCGCGGCATGACGGGGCAGGCCATCGCGTTGACGGCCGGTGCCGACTGGTAGCGATGTGATGGGGATCGGTTGCACACCACGTCCGTGCGATGGCCGAGGCGCTGGGGCGGAAGCCTGCGGCCAGCGAGGCGACCGCCGATCTGGCGAAGCATCCCATCCTTGGGACGGACGCGCCGAGGACGTGGTGAGGAGATCTGTTTCCCCAAATTATTTCTTCGAAACAGGAGGCAGAAATGGACGAGTATGAGAAATACCTCTTCGACCTCAACGGCTATCTGGTCCTCGAAGACGTGCTCATACCCGAAGAGGTCGCGGCCTGCAACGAGGCCATCGACCACAACCCGGCGGGCGTCACCAAGAGACCCGACCATCGCTTCAGATCGGGCGGCTCGGAAGCGTTAAAGGGCGAAGTCCGGCGAGACCTGACGGGAATGCTGGCCTGGCCAAAGCCCTGGTGTCTGCCTTTCAGGACACTCCTCTCACACCCCAGGATCATGGGCTGTATGCGAGAGTTGCTGGGTGACGGCTTTCGGCTGGATAGCCTCATGGGCATCTTGATGAGCAAAGGTACAGAAGGTTTCACGCTCCACGGAGGCGGCACCAAGCGCAACAGCTTCGTTCACTTCTACGGATTTGTCAACGGACGGATGCGGGGCGGACTCACCGTGGCCTCTTGGGCCCTGACCGACAGTTGCCCGGGGGACGGTGGTTTCGCCTGCATCCCCGGCAGTCACAAGGCCAATTACCCGCTTCCCCGGGACGTGGCCCGCCTGGAGAGGGACCTGGGGGTGGTCAGACACGTTCCAGTCAAAGCCGGGTCCGTTATCATCTTCACGGAAGCCCTCACGCACGGTACCCTCCCGTGGAAGGCCGATCACGAGCGTCGGGCCGCTCTCTTCAGATATACCCCCGGTCCCATTGCTCAGAATCACCCCGAGGCCTATCGCAGATCCGACGTGACCGCCGACACCAGAAATTATCGGCCCAACGGCGTCGATGAGATGCTGGAGGAATTCACACCCACGCAGCAGGCGCTGCTGGAGCCCCCATACCATCCCGGGAGACCCAAAATTCCCGCTGGCTGCGGGGCCTGCGCCACCTGAGGCAGAACCGGTAATAAAAAAGGAAACACGACGCCATGAGTGCCGATACTTCAGGGGAAGCTGGACCCAGATTCGATCGATCCTTTCTGCCAGACGCCACCTTTGAATTCGTCGTCATCGGTGACACCCACTATATGCTCGACCCGAAAGCCTTTGCGGCGGAATTTGATTCTGTCCGTCACTGGCCCAGGCGTGCCGAGTGGGCCCTCCGGCTGGCGGCCGCTCTAAAGGGCGCCTTTGTCGTCCACCTGGGCGATCTCGCGCAGGAGTACGTGGAGAAGGAGGGTTTTTCCGGAGCGAGGGAGAAGGCGCTGGACCAGATCAGGCGATGTGGCATGAAGCCCCACCACGTTGCGGGAAACCAGGATGTCGGAGACAAGCCCGATCCCACCATGCCGGCGGAGTGGGTAACGTTCGACACGCTGGGTGAATATCACCGCGTGTTCGGTCGGTCCTGGTACAGCTTTGACAACAACGGGGTCCACGGCATCGTCCTCAATTCCCAGATCATGAACGGGCCTCTTCCTGAGGCGGAAGAGCAGAAGCAGTGGCTTGAATCAGACCTTTCCGAGCACGCGGGGCAGCGCATCTTCGTCTTTATCCACATGCCCCCTTTCTTTGTGGACGAGGATGAGCCGGGTCTCAGTTTTTACAACAGTATCGACGAGCCGGCGCGGGGATGGCTGCTGGGCCTGCTTCGCAAATACAGGGTCGAGCTCCTGTTTTCGGGCCATACCCATTTCGCAGCGTTTAACCGTGTGGACGAAACCCGCCTTTTTGTCGTTCCGTCCACCACGACTTCTCGCGCAGGATTCTATGAGGCATTCTCCGTTTGTCCTCCCACCGAGCAGGGCAGAAACGACGTGGCAAAGATGGGTTTCTACCTCGTCCGCGTGCGAGAAGATGGAGCCAGGGTCCATTTCATACGGACAAACGGCGAAACCGGGCCGACACAGCCCGACAGGACGGGAAGTCGGCTTATCACCCGGATCTCACCAGACCTGCCGGAGTCCCCCGTGGGTCTCTTTCTCAGGCTGCCCCTCGCCCAGATCGCGCTTGGATCCGTTGCCTGGCCCGGGGCGATCCGCCAGCGGGTTCGGGATGACCATCCGTTCCGTGCGTGCCTTGAGCTCGGCGCCCGTCACGTGCGGATCCCAGCCCCCGACCTGGACGATCCACTGCAGAGCCGGCGCTTGAGCATGCTTAGAGACGAGGGAGTCTGCATCACAGCCTTCTGGATTCAGTCCGATCGATTGGGACTCTACGATACGGTGTCTAAGGTGGCAGACAGGATCGATGCCGTCGAGGTGCAAATGCCGGGTACGCCCTTTCCCGACGAGGCCGTCCGAAGGGACCTCGAACGTCTTCAGGAGAGCGCGGCCCTGCCGGTTACGCTCTCACCGCTCTTTCCCAAGGAGCGGATGCCCGGGAAGTTCCACCCAAGGATGCGGATCGGCTATCACCCGTCCGAGCTGCCGGAAGTGAACAAACAGCTGTCCCGGACGGACACACGGGTGGATCGGCTGCTCTGCCGGCTCGGACCGGAGCGGCGGCCGTGGGAGGCCATCCAGGAATTCATGTCACTCCTACCCCTGAGCCAGATCGAAGGCCTGGACTTCTTATTGGAACTCCCCGGCACGGATGAGGCCCCGCAGGTTATCCGCGCCACCGAGGGCCTCTTTGCCTCCTGCCTGCTCCCCGGCTGCCGTCTCTTTCTCGATCCGCTCGTGGACCTGGACCGGACCAATGACATCAACCACGGCCTTTTGGACCGCCTGTCCAACCCGAGGCCGGCGTTTCACGCCGTGCGATGTCTCAACACGATTCTATTCAGTCATCCAGAGTCGTTCCGTCTGTTTGGAGCAAAAGAGATGGATGGAGGAAGGGCGATCGGGATCAGTGGAAGCGGAAAATCTCTGTGGTTACTCCTTCCTGAAGGGAAACTTTCTGTCCGTTCACAGGAGCTCGAGGGCCTGGATCCGAGCAAAACGGACGTACACGCCTTTCATCTCGTCCAAGGATTCAGCCGGCGACATCCCGCGGGCGACAGCGATCTCGCTCCATCGATCTCCGGCATCGTCGACCCCGTCCTCCTGATGTCCACAGCATGATGTCGGAAAGAAGAAATAAGCGGACTATGCGCGAACTCAGAAAGGTTGAACCGCTTCAATTTCCCAAGGGGGTCATTCATGAACGTTGTCCTGATCGTCGGTGACAGACACAACCCGGAGTTTACCGGGTGTTACGGCAACCCCATCACCCGGACGCCCCAGATCGACAGCATCGCCGAGCGTGGCACGCGCTTTGAGAACGCCTATTGTCACAGCCCCTTGTGCGTGCCGGCCCGGGCAGCGATGATGAGCGGACGCTACGTGCACGAAACAGGGACATGGGACAATGCCTTCCCCTACACCGGCGTTCCTCGGGGATGGGGTCACTACTTTGCCGAGCAGGGGGTGCACCTGACCACGACCGGGAAGGTGGATTACGCGCCGGGGGGGGACCACGGCATCGCGGAGGAGCGTCTGGCCGTACACCGGGAGAAGTCGGATATCCACTCCCTTTTCCGGGAGCAGGAGATTCCCCGGCGATACCATCATCTCTACCGGTTGCGGGCCGCGGGTCCCGCCGAGATGACCAAGGAGAGGTCTCTCGACGTCAGGGTGGCGGAGGATGCGGCTACGTGGATTGCTGAAAAGCGGCCCTCCGATCGTCCCTGGATTCTGATCGCCAATTTCAACGATATCCACTCACGGGACCCGTCGCAGGAGCTATGGGACCACTACGATCCTCTGGTTCAGGTAGAAGACCTGGACAAACGTTACTTTGAAGATCTGTCGCGTCTCCATCCCCATCACCAGATCTGGAGCCGCCGCACCTGCGCCGACCTGATCCAGCCTGAGGAGCTGCGACGTGGGTTGGTCGGTTATCACGGCGTGTGTGAGGCGATGGATCAGAAGGTGGGCCGCGTGCTGCAGGCGCTTGAGCGGGCGCGCCTCTTGGAGAAGACCCTCGTGATCTATGCCTCCGACCACGGCGGGAGCTGCGGGGAGCACCGCACCCTGGACCACGGGCACGTCTACGAAGAGGCGATCCGGGTCGTCTTCGTCGCGTCCGGCCCTGGCCTCCGTTCCGGGGCGGTGGTATCCACGCCGGTCTCGCACGTCGATATGTATGCTACGATCTGCCAGGCCCTCGGACTGGATCTGCCCGAACAGATGCGGGGTGTCTCGTTGATGGGTCTGCTTCGTGGAGAGCAGGATGCACCCAGGCCCACCTTCACACTCACCGAGTACCACGGGGGCGGCATGCCCGGGGGTTTGTTCGCGATCCGGTCGGGACCCTACAAATTCGTGGAGTGCGTGGGAGAGCGCTCCATCCTCTTCAACCTGCAGGAGGATCCTCTCGAGATGCACGACCTGGTGGCGGAGCGTCCGGGGGACCCCGAAGTAGAGGCCAACGTGCGGCGACTGCGCCGGATGCTCTGTGAGGTCTGTTCCCCTGAGGCGGTGGACGCACGGGCCAAGGCAGACCAAAGGGCGCTTCGTCGCAGACTCACCGAGAGCGGCCAGATTCTCGACGACCTGTATCGTTTCGGATACGAGAGAAATCCGGAGCGTCTCATCGACCGGCCGGAATGTCTGGAACGTCAGGAGTTTCAACTCCCCGGGGGCCAGACCCCAACCTGCTGATGACCCGGCCGCAGGCCGCGTGGAGCTGGGACGGGAGGTACGCCATATTCAACGGTGACGCCACGGGGGGGGCGCAGATCTATCTGATCGATGTGGCGTCCTTCCTTCAGGCCGGAAACCTTTGACCGGCCGCACCCCTTGCAGGGGGCCAGGGGAGTCCAAAACCATGCCCAACATTATCCAGGAGGCCATCAAAGGGGATGCCTTTCTCGCGAGAGACTACGTCGATGAGCTCATCGATGAACCGCAGATCTACCCGCCGTCGGAAACGATTGAGGAAATCCACGACAGAATAGAAGAGGTGTTTCTGGAGGCCTCGCTGTTCAAAAACGCCTACGCCGACCTGGACATATTGGATGGATCGCTGGAAGGGCATATCTTCAAGCTAGATTACCGGCTCAAACGGGACTACAGGGCACACGCATACTTCAAAAGGCGAGAAGATCGGTCTTCCAGTTCCAAGTGTGTCTCACTGATCATCCCCGGCAGCAGAAACAACTCATCCTCCTCGACCTTTCGAAAGGATCCAAACAGCAACCACGGAAACATTCTTGCGGTTACGGAGAAGTACGGCGACACGTTCATCTACATCAAACCGAATCAGGACATCCTGGCCATACACAACGGCAGAAACAAACTGGACGTGCGTTCTCTCATCGCCTATCTCCTCAACCGGGGCGGGTCCTACGCAGCTCACTACATCACCAGCTGTATGGCTATCACCAGGTATCTGCAAAGCCGCTACGACAAGGTCTTTGTCATCGGACTCTCCCAGGGGGGGGCCGCTACACTTTACAGTTCCTTGCAGTCCAAGCCCACGGCCGCGGTTGTCGCGTCCGGGTTCTCGGTAATCAACCAGACCTACTACAGGTGGTCGATCAACCAGATCATCATCCCCGGCCTGGATGTCGATTTCGGCCTGGAAGAGATCCGCACCATCATCAAAGAATCGCCAACCCGGTACCTGTTCGTCTGGGGGAAGCAGGAACAGGGAGCCTACAGAATCGAATCCGAAGAGGGCTACACCGGTCACTTTTTTCAGGGACTGGATAACGTGGCATGCATCGCCCACGAAGGGGGTCACATCTACCCTCAGGATGTGGTGGATCGTTTCTTGCACCAGCAATTGCGCCGGGATTGAAATGCGGGGTGGACTCACCAAAATCATCATCTGTTTGAACCACTGACAGAGGGAGTGACTGATGGGCAAACACGAAATAAAGCATCCGGACAAGCGTGTCGAGACCGGGGCCTACTCGGCGGCCGTAGAGATAGATGGATGGGTCTACGTGAGCGGGCATGGCGCGGTCGACATGGCAACCGGCGAGGTCGTAGAGGGAGACATCGAGCTCCATACGCGCATGACCCTGGAGCACATCCGGACGGTGTTGGCCGAGGCAGGCTGCTCGATGGACGATGTGGTGAAATGCACCATTCACCTCTCGAATATGGACGATTTTGAAACGTACAACCGGGTCTACGCCGAATTCTTCACGGGCGTTCGCCCGGCAAGGACGACGGTGCAGTCGACGCTTGGAAAGGGACTGCTCGTAGAGATCGATGTGGTCGCCCGAAAGCCGGGGTGACCGGACTTCCTGTTCAAAAGTAGGGTCGAAAGCGGTGATTTCGAACCTTCGGATGAAAGCCTGCGGACCTTCGCTTTCCGCCACGCCCGGGATGTGGCCGGGGATGAGAAGCGGCTTGAACGCTGACGCGCACAATAGGACTTGAGGGTTACTTGTTCCATAAGGAGGAAATTCTGCCGTGTCATCACTACTTTCGACGTTGGCTTCTACCTCTGGAAATATGGGCAACCATAAACAGGTCGAGTTGCGACAGATTGCAGGTTTGAGCGGGATCGTACCGGCGTGGTGGATATCGACTGCTGGCAGTGAGGTGAGCGGCGCAGACGCGTGGACCTGCCTGAAAAATGAGATAGAGGCACCCGGCAAGCGGACCGGGGACCTGAGGTGGTTTCCGTTCGCGAACGGCGAACTCTACGGGATTCAGCCCCAGAAGGTGTGGGAGGAGATGGGACGTCCCGATCACCCTACGGCTTTTGTAGCTGCCTGTATCTTCTCCCCCGGTCCCGCCGAAGCCTCGTATCGCTTTGATACATTGTCCAATTACCGCCTCTGGGTAAACGGCAAGAAGGCAGCAGATCGATGGGAGGACGATCTACCCACGCTGGACAAGGGGGAGATATCCGTGAGATTGGTCGAGGGGCTCAACGGGGTCATCCTGGAAATGCCGTCGCTGATTTTCAAGGACAAGCTCGTCCTTTGCGGCAGGATCAGCACGCCCGAAGACGGTGAGATGGATGGGATAAAGTCCCTTGCGCCTGTCGGAGAAAGCGACGCGACAGGCGACGGGGGGGATCCCGCTTTCAACTTCTCCCCATTTGAGACCTTCAACCGGCTCGCCGCCAAAGAGCCCCTGATGCGCTTTAAGGGGGATGGGCCGGAAGATTTCGAGGCCTGGAAGGCGCAATTTAAGGCGAAGGTCCTGGAGCTTGTGGGGGACTTTCCAGAGCCTGTGCCGCTGGACCCTCAGGTCGTCGAAAGGACCTCATCGGATGGGATCACCCGTGAAAAGGTCGTGATCCAGACGCACGAGGGGGTCCACCTCCCTCTCTACCTCCTCGTCCCCGAGGAGAACCGGGACGGGCAGGCCATCGTGGCCCTTCACGGCCACGGAGGTCGCGGGGGATACGGCAAGGAACAGGTCGCGGGGGTGATAGGAGATGACAGCGTGCTTCAAAGGCAGATCAGGCGGTTGGACTACAATTATGGACTCCGTTTTGCACAGGAGGGATACATCACGATCACGCCCGACTTCCGGTCGTTTGGAGAACGGACCGAGGCCCTTCCACGGTCGAATTACGATCCCTGCGACGTCAACTTCTTCCGATATGCCTGCTACGATAGGGAGAACTTTATAAGGTACCAGATCTGGGATGGGATGCGTGCGATCGACTACCTGATGAGTCGAGAGGAGGTGAATCCCGACCGGGTCGGGCTTACCGGGCTCTCATACGGGGGACGGATGACGATGTACATAGGGGCTCTGGATAAAAGGATGAAAGTCTGTGTGGCCAGTGGCGCGATGAATTTCCTCAAGGAGAGGAAAACGATAGGAATAATCTGTGGCTCTCAGACCCTGCCCGGACTTTTGACCTACGGCGATACGAGAGAGATCTTTGGGCTGATCGCCCCTCGCCCGCTCCTGATGCAGTTGGGCACGAACGATGCGACCTCTCCGGTACTCTATGCGCCGGAGATCGACGGAGATTTGGGAAGGATCTATCGGAGTGCAGGTGATGAATCCAGGTACGATCTGGATGTCTTCCATTCTAAACATCGGTATAACTTCGAAACAGCTCTCAGATGGTTCAGGAGATGGCTTTAGCACCCCCGGAACTGGGATAGAATGATGATGGCGAAAAAGAGAAACATCCTGGAATTGCTAAAGGAGAACTTTGTCTTGGGCGACGGCGGCTACCTTGAGGAGGCGAAATTTCGAGGATATAGTACGCCCCGGGTGATCGTGGAGTTTCCGGAAGTTCTGCGCCAGATCCACGTGGACTTTTTTCGTGCGGGGGCGCAGGTGCTGCAGGCGTTGACCTGGTGGACCACGCGCAGCCATCTGGAGAAACGCAAACAGCAGGACTGGGGCGACCGGGTGGAGGAGATCAACCGGACGGCGGTCCAGTTGGCGAAGGAGGCGGCTGGAGACGAGGCGCTGGTGGCCGGCTGCGTGGCCCGGACGGGGTTATTCGATCCGGAGGACCGGTCGTCGCACGATGCGGTCCGTGCAGAGTGGAACGAGCAGGCCGGTGTGATGGTGGATGAGGGCGTGGACATGCTCATCTGCGAGGCATTTCTTTCACTCGAGGAGGCCCGGATCGCTCTGGCCTGTTGTAAAAAAATCGGGGTTCCGACGATGGTGTGGATGAGCGGTACCATCTGGCTGCAGAATACGTCAAAAGCCCCGACGACAGAAACGGCATCTCCGAAAGAATGCGCACGCGTCCTGGTGGAAGAAGGAGCGGACGTCGTCGGGATGAACTGCGGGATGGAGCCGCACGCCATGTGGCCGCTGGTGCTGGAGATGCGGGAGGCGGTGGATGTCCCCATCGCGTTCCATCCGAGCGGATACAGGAGGAGTGCCCCCGGATGGCGGCCCATCCGGGAATCTATGGTTGTTCCGGGCATCGAAATGGCCGACTATGCCCTTCGGGCAAAGAAGCACGGGATCAACTTTGTTGGGGGTTGCTGCGCCGCCGGTCCCGAGGTCATCCGGGTGATGGCGCAGGCGCTGGGATGTGAGCGGTATCCGATCTGAATCGGCGGGCAGGTCCGTCGGTGCGGCACCTGCGCCCGTCGCTTTACCCCTGCCCGCTTGAGAACCCAAAGGACCTGCGTGTCGACAGGATGTTGAGATTTTCGGACAAAGGAGCCAGGCCGATGGCGAGAAGTCCCAACCTGGTGTTTATCTTTCCTGACCAGCAGCGGGTGGATATGATGTCGTGTTACGGCAACGACCGCATCCGCACACCGAATCTCAACGCACTGGCCGGAGAGAGTTTCGTATTCAGACATGCCTATGCGAGCCAGCCGATCTGTGGACCTGCGCGTTCGACGATTTTGACGGGGCTGTATCCGCATACCAATGGCTGTATTACAAATATCGTCCCCCTCCGTCCGGAAACGCAAACCATTGCCGAGATGGTCTCTGAGGACTATATCTGCGGGTACTTCGGCAAGTGGGACCTCGGCGACGATACGGTTCCCCAACACGGGTTTGAGAAGCGGGTGAGTATGGAAGACGGAAGGGGTTATCGTTCCAGCTATTCGAAGAAAGAATATCTCTCCCGCCTCAGCGACTACCATTATTTCCTGATTGAAAACGGGTTCGTGCCGGACATTGAGGTGGTGGGGGCTAAGGTCTTCAGCCGTCGGCTGGCGGCGAGGCTGCCGGAGCGGTTTACGAAGGCGGCCTTCCTCGGGCGCGAGGCTGCGCGTTTTATCCGGGAGAACCGCGAGCGGCCCTTTATGCTCTACGTGAGTTTCCTCGAGCCGCACATGCCCTATACCGGTCCTTTCGACGATCTCTATTCCCCCGAGGAGATTCCCACAGGTCCCCACTTTCTGCAAAGACCCCCGCAGAATGCCTCCGCCGCTCACCGGCTGCTGGCGGACCGTTTCTTGCAGTTTGAGTATGAGGGGCACGATCTGAGGACAGAGGTGGGCTGGCGGAAGCTGCGGGCGCAATACTGGGGTCTCGTGGTGCTCATGGACCGTGCGGTTGGGGAAATCCTCCGAGCGCTGGACGAGACGGGGGTGAGCGAGGAC
Organism: Candidatus Latescibacterota bacterium; assembly: GCA_965222075.1. Lineage (GTDB taxonomy): Bacteria > Latescibacterota > UBA2968 > UBA2968 > JAAXHW01. The sequence continues at coordinate 230,454 of OZ244937.1, forward strand.
ACGATTGCCGTGTTTACGAGCGACCATGGAGATTTGTTGGGCGACCATTGCATCCTCGACAAATGCGTGCTGTATGAGGAGGCGGTCAGCGTTCCGCTGGTTGTGCGGGTGCCCTGGCTGGGGCGCCAGCAGCGGCTGTTGGAGGGACGGATCAGCCAGGTCGATCTGGTACCGACGTTGCTCGATCTGATGGCTCAGCCGGTTCCCGGTGACTTGCAAGGGGAGAGCCGTGCGGGGGTGATTCGTGGGGAGACAACCCTGGAAGGGAACGACGTTTTTATCGAGTGGAATAGCCGCAGAGGCCGGTGGCTTCCCAGCATCGCCGCGGACAAAGAGGCCATACGTATCCTGGAGCTGCCGTGGCGGACGGTGGTGTCGGCTGAGGGATGGAAGCTGAATCTGAGCCTGGAGGACCAGTGCGAGTTCTATGATTTGAACGCCGATCCGTACGAACAGATGAATCTGTTTGACCAACCGGCGCAGAGAGGTCGGATTCGGGAACTGACCGAACGGATCAGGCGCTGGCAGAGGGATACAGAAGACAGCGCGCCGCTTCCAGAGGGATGGGGACCCTGAGCGCCCGTGACTGCGTGAGGATGGACCTCTGCATCAAACATGGGCCATTTCTTGTCAATCTGGCATAAAGGAGGGATGGTGCGACAACCGACCCCCAAGCGCGTCAGCATAACGATCCGACCAGTGCCTGGGAACGAGCCCGACACCCTCGATGTTGCCTTCCGGGGAGTGGACGGATCCCAGGCGCGTGGTCCTGAATTGACCTTGCCCGCAGGCAAAGTAGGGTCCTGGGAGATCACCGCTACTGCGGCCGATACAGTTGCTGCCGGCGGCGGTTTCCTCTTCCAGCGATACACCTTTCTGTTCTCCCACCGCATCCAGGACTATAACCCTCAGGGCCGCGACTTTGTGACGCTGGAGAGCCACGCCGACGCTGAGCTGCGTCTGATTGTCAACTCGGCCAGGCAGTCGCACTTCCCGAGCTTCGCCCAGGTCCTGGTCGAGAAGGGAGAAATGAAGTCCGGGGACAGCTTCGTCATCCGGATCGGGGACCGCAGTCAGGGCGGTCTGGGCAGTGAGGTCTACGACGTGACGACGCTGGGCAGGATCGAGGGGTCTGTGGACCGGGACGGGGGCGGAACATACCGGCAACTGGCGTGCAACCCGGCCAGGATCCTGATTACTTCGGACCCCCGGGTGGCGCTGCTGCGGGTGCTGGGGCCGTCCATCGTACCGCCCGGTGAACGGTTTGCTCTGCACCTCGTCGCTTTCGATGCCCATCACAACGCCTGCGAGCAGTACGAGGGCGAGGTGAAGCTCTCTGCGGAGGAAGGCTTGTTTGAGGGGCTCCCGGCCTCGGTCTCCTTCGGCCGGAAGGACAGGGGGATTCTGATCCTGGAAGGGATTCGGATCGGGGAGCCGGGATGCTTTCGCCTGACCGCGACCGACGCGGAGCACCACCTTCAGGCCCTGAGCAATCCCATCCTCTGTCAGGAGAACTCCGAGCGCCTGCTGCTGTGGGGCGAATTCCACTGCCATACCTACGGTGACGCCGTGATGGGGCTCATAGACGACCCCAATTTCAAGCTCCATCCCGCCGGGCGTCACGAGCAGGGGCGCCGCATCGGGCGCTACGATTTCCTGGCCCCCGGTCCGATGGCCCCGCAGGACCCCTCCGAGCGACCGGAAATCTGGGAGGATCACCAGCAGGCCTATCGTGAAAACGACGAGCCCGGCCGGTATGTCCCGTTTCTGGCGTCGGAGGTCCACACCAGGCCGGGGGGTGACCGAAACATGGTCTTCCGAGATTGGTCGGACAGCTATTACTCACCCGCACACGGCAACTGCCGCATGGACGATGTGATGGCGGCCTACGCGAACCGTGAGGATGTGATCTTAGAGGCCCACATCGGCGGGGGTCCACCCGATTGGGAGGCATACAAAACCGAACACGAACCCCTGCTCGAGATCGCCAGCGGCCACGGCAGTTTTGAATGGGTGCTCCAGCGAGCCCTCAACCACGGATATCGCCCCGCCATCATCGGGTCTGGAGACACCCACCTGCCCACCGCCGGGTCACCCATGGCCGCCCACAGTTTCAGAGGCCGGTTCAATAAAGAGCTGAACTTACGGGACACCGGCTTCGGGAGTGGCCCGGCGGCCGCCGTTTTGGCGGAGCGGTGCGAGCGGAACGCCATCTGGAAGGCGGTCCGGGAGCGGCGCACATATGCCACCACCGGTGCCCGCATCATCCTCAACGTGACCGTCAACGGACACCGCAGTGGAAGCGAAATCGACCTCACCGGCCCTGCCAAGATCGCCGTCAAAGCCCACGCCTGCGCACCCGTCGAACGGGTCGACCTCATCCGCAACGACCGCTGTCTGCACTCCTGGTATCCCGAGGCGCTCGATATCAACCTTACCCACGTCGATGAGAAGCCGCTGCGCGGCGGGGCGTACTATGTGCGCCTCCGTCAGACCGACGGGGAATACGCCTGGAGCACGCCGGTGTGGACGCACTGTTCTGGGGGGGCCGAGACTCCCGACGACACCCTGCCGCTGTGGAACGCCCACGAGGCCGTGGACCTGTCCGGACTGCGTCCCAACGCAGCGGAGGCTCACGAGGCGGCGCTTCGCCGGTATCTGGAGGTGGAGGAGGATATCGGACAGTTTCACGACATTACGCCGGTGGGGATCGTGGAGGAGGTGCCGGGGAGGTCCGCGCTGTTTTACGGGTATTTCGGCCCCGGTCGGGATCTGGTCAGCATCCGGTGGTATTTTGAGTTTGACATGCCCAGAATCCACCTGGACTGGGGCTGGCGGGACTTCGGGCTGCGACCTACAGGGGGTGGCGGGCGGCCCTCCTCTCACAGGACGAAGACAGGGCGCCATTAACGGCCAGTGTGGAGACCATAGTCTGGATCACGAATGGAGGATAACAGATGGAATATCGATTCATGGGAAAGACGGGCCTGAAGGTCTCCGAGATCTGCTTCGGACCGGGAAACAACAACGTGACGGACGACCGCGAAGGAATGGAAATGATCTAGGCGGCGTTCGACATGGGCATCATGCTCTACGATACGTCCAACGTCGAGAAAGGCGGCAAGGTAGAGGAGTGGCTCGGGAAGGTGTTTAACGGCCGGCGGGACGAGGTGTGATTGCGCCGAAGTTCTCCAGAGACGCCACCCGAAAGCATATCGTGCGAGAGTGCGAGAAGAGCCTCAAGCGGTTAAAGACCGACTGCATCGATATCTACCGGTTCCACTTCTGGCAGCCGACTGTGGCCCTCGAGGAGAGCCTGGAGGCGCTCACGGTGCTGGTGCAGCAGGGAAAGATCCTCTACACCGGGTGTTGCTCGTTCAAGACCTACCAGATCGCCAACGCCCTGCGCATCTCGGAGCGATACGGCTTCACGAAGCTTGTGGCAATCGGTGCGCGCTACTCCCTCCTGGGCCAGGACCCTGTCGCACGGACACGGTATCCGCTCATGGAGGTGCAGGAGTTCGACCTGCTTCCGTTCCTCGAGGAGGAGCAGCTCGGGTTCATTCCCTTCCGGGTGCTGGCGGGAGGGCTTCTGACGGGCAAATACAAACCGGGCGAGCCAGTCCCGCCGGGCAGCCGGTATGCCGGCTCAAAGCACACCCCACCCAATATCCCGCTTCCGACATAAGGAGGAGATCTCTCGTGTCCAAAAACGATTCCCGGCATCCAAACGTCCTGCTGATCTGTACGGACCACTGGAGCGGACTGCTCACGCGGCAGGCGGGGCATCCCGTGGTGATGGCGCCTACCCTGGAGCAGTTCAGCCGCAACGGGGTGACCTTCACCAACGCCTATTCCGCAACACCCTCCTGCGTACCGGCGCGGCGTACCCTGATGACAGGAATGACCAACCGTTCACACGGAGGTCGAAACCTTTCCAGCAGGGACCCGTTTCCGGACGTCCCCACGATGGCGCAGTGTTTCCGGGACGGCGGGTACCAGGCCTACGCGGTCGGCAAACTGCACGTCTACCCCCAGCGCAACCGGATCGGGTTCGACGACGTGATCTTAGACGAGCACGGGCGGCACCACCTGGGCGGCCGGGCGGACGACTACGAACTGTTTCTGATGGACCAGGGATACCCGGGCAGGGAATACGCACACGGCATGGTCCAGAACGACATGATCACCCGCCCCTGGCACCTGCCCGAACACTGCCACCCCATCAACTGGGCCGTGCGCGAGATGTCCCGAACGATCCGCCGGAGAGATCCCCGAAAACCCGGGTTCTGGTACCTCTCCTTTTCGGCCCCGCACCCGCCCAACACCCCGCTGCAGGCGTATCTGGACCTGTATCGGGACATCGAGATCGACCGTCCCTCCACCGGGAACTGGTCCGCCGATCCGGAACGCCTGCCCTATGCACTCAAGGCGAGAAATGTGAACAGGAGCGCGCTGGTGGGCGCCTCGTGGCACGAGCAGATGCTGGCCCGTCGCTCCTTTTATGCTGTGATGACGCACGTCGACCACCAGATCCGGCTGATGGTCGGCATGCTCAGGGAGGAGGGCCTTCTGGACGACACCGTGATCATCTTTACCAGCGACCACGGCCATATGATGGGGGAACACGGCCTCTGGTGCATGTCCCCGTTTTACGAGATGTCGGCCAAGATCCCGCTGATCATCGTGCCGTCCGCAGGAGATACCCGCTTCCCTATGGGTGCGACAGAAGACCGTCTGGCCGAGTTCGGAGACATCATGCCCACCCTGCTGGACATCTGCGGCCTGCCGGTCCCCGACACCGTGGAGGGCATCTCCCTCTGGAGCGACCGGCGCCGGGACTACCTGTTCGGCGAGTTGTTCAAAGGCGAACTCGGGATGCGTATGATCCGCTCCGGGCGCTTCAAGCTGATCTATTACGCCACCGGGAACCACATCCAGTTATTCGATGTTGAAATCGATCCGAGGGAGACAAACGATCTGTCGGATGATCCCCAGTATGCCGGAGAGCTGGAACGTCTGAAGGGCCTGCTGATCCAGAATCTGTACGATGAGGATGAGGAGTGGGTGCAGGACGGAAAACTGGTCGGTCTGCCCGAAAAGGAATTCGTTCCTTCCGACGATCGGGGGCTGGGGAACCAGAGGGGACTCCGGTTTCTATAAAGACTCGGTGGCGAGGGTGTTCGGAAGGTGCCCCTGCCCGACCTTTCCGAGACGGGCGTTGGGTTTGGTTTTTGACGAAAGCTCAATAGGTGTGTTGCTCTGCGAAATCTGCTCTCCGGAAGCCGTGGATGCCCGCGCCAAGGCCGACCAGCGCGCGCTCCGTCGGGAACTCAAAGAAAGCGGCAGACTCGTCGAAGAAATGTGGCGGCGCGCCTACGAGCGGAACCCGGACCGCCCGACCCCCCCGCTCGGAAGAGTTGTCGTAGATTCGTATTGATCGACCGCTATCCGGAGGCCGATCCGAGGAACGTGCTTTCACCCGGCCACTTCCGCGCCTCAGCGGCCTACTGGCATCTCGCCGGCCTCTGCACCGATGCGGGATGCACAGATAAGGCTGTAAATTACCGGAAAAAGACGCAGCGCTATGTCGGCACGCACTTCGTCTAATCGAGGAGAAAAAATGCCCCGACCCGATCCGGTATACATCCACTACATCCAGGAGATTACCAAGCTCCACCTCTGCTACGTACATAAGGCCGTCCGGGAAGAGGGCGCCGCGTTCGAAGACGTGGTGAACAAGCGGGTGAACATCTACCGGAATACGTCCCTCTACGATGGCAAGCGTCACCCGTCGAAGGAAGATGTGGGCCCGGAGTGGCGCGAGATTCTCGATCGGCTGAAGGCGATCTACGACCGCCACTGGGACGCCTCTTCCACGGCGCAGCTCGAGGAGGAAGGACTGGAATTCCTCTGGCCCTACCTGGACGCCCGCATCCGGCAGGAGGGCGACCCGATGGACCAACTGCGGCAGACCGATCGTCCCTACGAGTGCTGGTCTCAGGACTACAGAGTGGATCGGAACAACACCCATATCGACAATCTCTACCGACCCAAGTCGCCGTTGAGCGAGATGGTTGTCCCGTTTGCGGCCTCCTTGATCCGATTGCTGCGCGACTCGCAGGCGCAGCGGCCTGAGATCAAAATCGTCCGCTGCGGGACCTGGATGAATTCGGTGCCCCCGTTCCAGAGCCTACTTCCAAAAAGCTGGATGGAAAACGCCGAAGAGAGACCGGAGATCGGCTACTCCTACGGACACTGGGGGCAGTTCCAGGACCGGAAGGGTGACTTCCACGCGCACAACGGGGCTCGGTTCCGGGAAACGGGGAAACTGCCCTATCCCAGTCTGAGCTGTGAGTGCCCGATCGAGGAGGCCCTGGACCACCTGCACACCCACTTTCCGGAGGCCGTGGCCTACAACGAAAAGAGGGGATATAAGCCCGGTGTATAAGAGTCCATACGGAAATTCGCTCTGACGGCCCGAGAGCGAGCGAAAAGGCCGTGGGCAAGGCGCGCGAAGCAGGCGTATCCCCGTAGATACGCCGATGCAGCGCGACGCAGCCCACGGGCCTTGCCCCATCACCTGCTGCTACGCACACTCGCAGCCCCCGCTCTAGAAGATGAGACCACCGATACTCAGCCAGAAGGAGAGGAGAGACGAATATGAACGAGTACGAAAAGTACCTTTTTGATCTGAACGGGTACCTGCTCCTGGAGGATGTGCTGAGCCCGGAAGAGGTGGCCGCGTGCAACGAGGCCATCGACCACAACCTGGGGAGGCTGGAGCAGCGCGAGATTCGGTCCGCGAAGTGGTCGGACTCGCTGAAGGGAAAGGGCCGGAGGGACCTGCGGGGGATGCTGACCTGGCCCAAACCCTGGTGCCTGTCCTTCCGGGACCTGCTGTCCCATCCACGGATCTTGGACTGCATGCTGGAGTTGCTGGACGACGGGTTTCGGGTGGACACCATCTACGGCATTGTGATGGACAAAGGCACGGAGGGGCTTGCGCTCCACGGCGGCGGCATCCGGCGCAACAACCTGATCAATTTCTACGAGTTCCTCAACGGCCGGATGTGCTGCGGACTGACGGTGGTCTCCTGGGCGCTGACGGACTGCGGGTCGGGAGACGGGGGATTTATGTGCATTCCGGGCAGCCACAAGGCGAGCTATCCGTTGCCTGGGGACGCGATGACTATGGAAACCGATCTGGGCGTAGTGAAGCAGGTGCCGATGAAGGCCGGGTCGGTGGTCATCTTTACCGAGGCCCTGGCCCACGGCACCCTGCCCTGGACGGCAGACCACGAGCGGCGGTCGGTCCTGTTCAAGTACTCGCCCGGCCCCCTGACTCACGCCCCCTCGGACAGCGCATTTTCGGATACCTGCGATTATCTGCCCCGGGGGATCAAGGACGTGTGGGACGAACTGACGCCCCAGCAGCAGGCCATGCTGGAACCGCCTTACTACCCCAAACGGCCCAGCATCCGGCTTGCGAACACAACCCAAGGATGAGACCGTTTAGAACATCGTTTATATGCTGAACAACCGTAGGATAGGAATCGAGGGCAAAACCGATGGAATGGAAATTCGAGCGCGTCGCCGGTCCGTTCAAATTCACCGAAGGCCCCGTCTGGGACGGCACCGCCGTCCTGTTTACCGACATCCCCAACTGCCGGATTATGCGCTACGACCCGGCAAGCGGGACCTTTGCGGAATACCGCACCGACACAAACGAGGCCAACGGCCTGGCCCTGGACCGGGAGGGCCGCCTCTACGCCTGTGAGGTGATCGGCCGTCGCATCGCGCGTTACGAACCCGATGGGACCTCTTCTACCGTGGCCGACGCCTACGATGGCCGCCGGCTGAACAGCCCGAACGACCTGGTCGTCGATCCGCAGGGACGCATCTGGTTTACAGATCCTCGGTACAGGACGACGATGCCGCCCATGGAACTCGACCACGAATCGGTATACCGGCTCGATCCACAGCCGGACGGATTCTGGACGGTTGTGCGGATGACCTACGACACCACGCGACCCAACGGTTTGATCGTCACACCCGACATGAAGACGCTCTATGTGGCCCAGAGCGAAAACCGGCCGGAGGGGCCGAGGGAACTGCGGGCCTATCCGATTCTGGAAGGCGGAACGCTGGATGAATACGACGTGCTGCACGATTTCGGGTCCCACCGGGCAATCGACGGCATGACCCTCGATGAGGATGGGAACATCGTGGCAACCGCTGGCTCGGAACAGAGCGGCCCAGGGTCCATGGTCTACGTGTTTGCCCCGTCGGGGCGCGTGCTGGAGACCCATCCCACCCCCGCCTCGCCCACAAACTGCACGTTTGGAGACGGGGACCTGCAGACCCTCTACGTCACCGCAACCGACGGGTGCCTCTACCGGGCGCGCACCGGCCGCCGCGGCCTCTCCTAAGTGTTTGTGATTCCCGACAGGCTGCAATCGAGGTAGAGCACGAGGATTCGGATTATGAAGTGGAGTTGAGACTTAACTGTGTAGCAAGAGAGGTATAGGAATTCCTATCGCGTCGGCAGCTTTGGCTCTGGTATTGCCTCAAGTATTCGGAGTCATAGATTTTCGAGGCTGAAAGAGCGTTTTTAGAGAGGGAAAGGAGGAATAAAGTGCAACGACGCCAATTGGGGAAACAGGGATTGTCCGTCTCAGCCATCGGTTTGGGCTGCATGGGAATGTCCGAGTTTTATGGAGCACCCGATGAGAATGAGTCTATCGCGACGATTCATCGGGCTCTGGAGCTGGGTATAAACCTGATCGACACCGCGGATGCCTATGGACCGTTCAAGAATGAAGAACTGGTCGGCAAAGCCATTGGCGACCGACGGGATAAGGTGATTCTGGCGACCAAGTTTGGCATTATGCGCAGTACCGACCCCGCAAAACGCGGATTGAATGGACGTCCAGAATACGTGAAAAAGGCATGCGATGCCTCGCTTCGCCGATTGGGTGTAGAACATATTGACCTGTACTATCTGCACCGGGTGGATCCTGCCGTACCGATAGAGGAGACGGTCGGGGCAATGGCGGAACTGGTGCAGGCGGGCAAAGTAAGGTATCTGGGCCTGTCGGAAGCCGCGGACCAAACGGTCCGGAGGGCCCATCAAGTCCACCCGATCAGCGCCTTACAGACGGAATACTCCCTGTGGAGCCGTGATCCGGAAGCCCAGGTTCTGCCCGCGCTGAGGGAATTGGGGATTGGTTTCGTGGCATACGGCGCGCTGGGGCGCGGCTTTCTGACGGGACGGATTCGGCGGTACGAGGACTTCGAGCCAGATGACTACCGGCGGGTTCTGCCGCGTTTTCAGGGGGAGAACTTTTCGAAAAACCTGGAACTGGTCGACCGGGTCAAGGAAATTGCGGACCGGAAAGGGGTACCGGCGGGACAACTGGCCCTGGCCTGGATACTGGCACAGGGCGAAGATATCGTGCCGATTCCGGGAACCACGCGCCGCAACCACCTGGAAGAAAACATCGCTGCCCTTGGCGTAGAACTCACGGAAAGCGACTTGGCTGAGATTGAGAAGGCCATGCCGGCCGGGGCAGCAATCGGCACGCGATATCCAGAGGCGATGATGCGCCTGGTCAACGTGTAGCCGGGAAGGACAGGGTACTCTCGCGCGCATCCAGCACGGTTTTCCACTTTGCCGGAGAAGGCCAGAGATATCTGGAGGAAGAAACACCCCGATACCGATTACAACCAGGCCGGAGGCATGTTTGTCGCCGAGCTGCGAAAGGCGATCCCGGGGCGTCCCATTATGACCCTGATGGCCTACCGCGACGGCGGCTATTACCCCCACATCGACTACGACCTGGAGGAGAGTTACGGGACCGCGCGCATTTACTGGGGCGGGGATGAGCTGGAGATGAAGATCTACATAGACATGAAAGACGCCCCCAGAAACGCACTGCAGGATGTGTTTGCCCACCTGCGGGCTGATGTCCATCTGGAGGACGAGGGGCTTCAGCGGGCCCGGGAGACCTTCTTCCGCCCATGGGACGGGCGGAGTGGCTACAAGGAGCACGACAAGCTACGCCGCGAGGCAGAAAGGCGCCATCCCCACGTGAAGGGCATCGACCTCAACTACCTCCACCCCTGGTACGTAGCCACCGGGGCCACGAAGGAACTTGGTGGGGAGGTCTATCCGGTCTACACGACGAGGATCAATCGACCGGCCATCTTCTACGGATACGCATTGTCCAGGCTGAGCGATCGTATCCCTTCAACCTCCGAAATCCGCTCACCTGCCAGGGTGCGGGACGGCATCTTCTTCCTGGACCTGGGCAGGCCCCTGGAAGATGATTACCGGGAGCTGGAGGACGTGGCCGTGCGTTACTTCGAGAACGGATTCGTGGTGGTAACCCGGGGCAACGGGGTCGTCCGCTTCCGGCCGGACGAAGAGATGATACCGGAAGGGACAAGCGGCCTATGGGACGCATACGAGGGAGTCCCGGCATGGGAGTGGGAACTGCAGAAGGCCGTCAGTATCCACCCGGACTTTTTCCCGGCCGTAGACACCTACCGGCCCAGCGGGCGGGTTTATGCTTACCGAGGGAATCAGAACTATAACAGCCCTAAGAGATAAGGTGATGTCCACTTTAAGCTTATTACCAAGGAGACCAAAATGGATGAGTATGAAAAGTACCTCTTCGACCTCAACGGCTATCTGGTCCTGGAGGACGTGCTTACACCTGGAGAAGTGGCCGCCTGCAACGAGGCCATTGATCAGAATTCCGACAGCATCAGAAGGAGACCCGATCAGCGGTCCAGGGCAGGCGGTTCGAAAGCGCTTCAGGGTAAGATTCGGGGGGATCTCATCGGAATGCTCGCCTGGCCCAAACCCTGGTGTGTGCCGTTTCGGGATCTCCTGTCCCATCCCAGAGTCATGGACTGCATGCTCGAGCTACTCGGCGACAGCTTCCGGCTGGACCATCTTTATGGGATTGTGATGGACAAAGGCACGGAAGGATTCACGCTCCACGGAGGCGGCACCAAGCGGAACAGCTTTGTCCACTTTTACGGGTTTGTCAACGGACGGATGCGCTCCGGACTCACGGTGGTCTCCTGGGCACTGACCGATTGCGGTCCCGGAGACGGGGGGTTTATGTGCATCCCAGGCAGCCATAAGTCCAACTACCCGCTGCCCCGGGACATAGCCCGTCTCGAAAAGGACGCTGGGGTGGTCAAACAGGTGCCGGTGAAGGCCGGTTCCGTGATCATCTTCACCGAGGCGCTGGCCCACGGCACAATGCCGTGGAAGGCGGACCACGAACGCCGTTCTGTCCTTTACAAGTATACGCCCGGCTCCATTGCCCAGAACAATCCCGAAGCCTACCGGAATCCGGCGATCACCTCCGATACGAAGAACTACCGGCCTGAAGGTGTCGAGGAGGTGCTGGACGAACTCACCCCGCTTCAGAGGAAACTAATGGAACGCCCCTACCATCCCAGCCGCCCCAGCCTCACGGCCGTCTAATCGTTTTCCGGTAAGGTCGGAAATCCCAAACGCGAAACGACCAACTCTCCAAGCCATCACACCTGGAGGGATGCGGAAATGGACGAGTACGAAAAGTACCTGTTCGATCTCAACGGCTACCTGGTTCTCGAAGACGTGCTAACACCCCAAGAGGTCGCTGCCTGCAATGAGGCCATGGATCGGCACGCCGAGCGCATTCGGTCCGAAGAAGAGGCCAAATCAGGGATGTCCGGCGCCACGGCCTTCAAGGGCGATCGGGGCCTGGGTTATTTCACCGGGATGCTTACCTGGGACATGCCGTGGTGTCAGCCGTTCCGGGACATGCTGGCCCATCCCAGGGTGATGTCCTGTCTCTCTGAAATGTTGGGCGAGGCCTTTCGGCTGGACCACATCTACGGAATCACTATGCGGAAGGACACGGGGGGGCTATCGCTCCACGGCGGCGGCCATTTGCGCCATAATCTGGTGGACTACTACGGGTTCCTCAACGACCGGATGTGCTGCGGCGTCACCGTCGTCTCCTGGGCGCTGACCGACTCCGGCCCAGGAGACGGGGGCTTTGCCTGCATCCCGGGCAGCCACAAAGCCAACTATCCCCTGCCCCGCGACATGGCCCGCCTCGAAAAAGACCTCGGCGTGGTCGAACAGGTCCCGGTCAAAGCCGGCTCCGTCATCATCTTCCCCGAGGCGCTGGCCCACGGCACGCTTCCCTGGAAGGCCGACCACGAACGCCGGTCTGTCCTCTACAAGTACGCCCCCGGCGCGATGACCCACAACCCTCCCGACTCCAGCAAACATCCGACGGTTGTTACAGACACTCTGAACTACCGGCCCCGGGGTATTGAGGAGGTCCTGGATGAATTGACGCCGGTCCAGCGGGCGTTGCTCGAGCCCCCCTACCATCCCAGGCGTTTTGACATCCCGGTCGGTTGACCGCGTCCCGCCCGGACTATCGGCCCAATTAACCGCCGTGCGGCCATCTGGACCTGCAAAGGGGAGTTCTTATGCCTGAACAAAACCCGTGCCGCCCAGGGCACGTTCGCACCTGTCCCGGCGAATTCAAAGTGGTCAGGTATGAGGTCCCGGTTTAAGCTTGTTTTAAAGATAATACCGCATATATTTTCTGTACGGAGAGTCCAGGACGGAATGAGTGGCGCAGCCGCGCTCATCGTCCGGCGGTCCTGTGGAGCAGACTGCAATCCGACTCCAGTCTAGAAAAAGAGGCTGGAACCCGAACTGGCCGAATCGCCAGAGCGCCGTAGGAGGATCAGAAGCGCCATCGGCTGTCCGGCAGCCGAGAGGAGGTCCATGTGGTTGGAGATCGACGATCGGTTTTAAAATGGGATCGAACGTGGAGAGGCGTCCTGGTCACTGTTGTTGTTTGCAGCCTGTGGGCGGGGATAAGCCCCGCCGCTCAGAAACTGTCCCCCGCAGCTATCGATTCCATCTACGGGATGGGGTTAAGAGCCGTGGATATCAGAAGTGTTCTGACAGCGGCGGAACAGCTCGAGAGGGCCGTATCAGACTATCCGAACTCTGCGGCTCTGCTGATCCGGATCGGCATGCTTTATCTGCGAGCGGAAGAGGCCGATGCTGCGCAGTCGGCGTTTCAGCGGGCCGTTCAGAAAAACCCAAAAAAGGTCGACGGGCACGTCGGTCTGGGCCGGGTCTATCTCGAGTTGAGGAATGATCCCGGAGGGGCACTACCGCACCTGCGGGCGGCGCTCGCGGCCGATTCCACCTATGCCTGGACCCACCTCTTCATGGCCCGGGCGTTGGCGCAGATCGGCGGACGCTACCTGCGGGCGGAACTGGCCGACAGCGCCCGATCAGCGTTCCAGCAGGCGGTCGGGCACGATCCCATGCTAACGGCTGCACACCTCGGCTTAGGGCGCGTCTACCTGGAGATGGAAGGCGATCCGGAAGGTGCGCTGCCTCACCTCAAGGCGGCCGTGGCGGCCGATTCCACAGACGCCGGGGCGCACTATCTCCTGGCCCGGGCCTATCGGGAGCTGGAGCGTGTGGAGGCGAGGAAGGCGGCCGGCCGGGCGATTCGCCACGACCCGACGTATGCCCCGGCCTACCTGCTCCTGGCCGAATCGTATCGCGAGGAGGGCAATCGGCCAGCGGTGATGGTCTACTACAAGAAATACCTTGAGCAGCAACCGGCAGACCAGGAGCCGGCCTACGCGTTTGCCCTGGAGCTGCTGGAGGAGAAGCGGTCGAAAGACCTGGAGGAGATCACCTCCCTGATGACAGATGATGAGGCGCTGCCCCTGCTGGCGCACGCGCTGATGCACCGGGGCGACCACCAGGGTGCAATCCGGGCGTTTAAGCTCTACATCGACAGTTTGGACCCGAAAGAGCGGGGGCTCTACACCGACATTTCCCTGGTGGGGCTGCCCCGCGAACTTGAGGCCTACGAGACGACGCCTCCGGACAGGCGGGAGGCGTTTCTGCGGCAGTTCTGGCTGCGCCACGACCCGTTCAAGGCCACCGCTGGGGCGATGCGCCGCGCAGAGCATTACCGGAGGGTCTGGTACGCTCGATACCATTATGGGAAGAAGAAGTGGCCGTGGGACCGGCGCGGGGAGGTCTACATCCGCTACGGGGAGCCCGACTATCGCTCCGCCTCCGACAACATGAATGCCAAGATCCCCCCCGCCGTACAGCTCGTACAGGACCGGATGGCCTACGAGCTCTACGGACAGGCGGCGACCGGGCTGACCTTTCTGGGGCCGGTGTTCCCCATCCGAACGGACCTCGGGGCCTATGAGGAACCTCCCCCGGACTTTTCTGATCTCGAAGGGATGGTGGACCTGGAGGGGCTTCCCCTGATTTCGGAGTCCGAGACGAACCCGTTCAGCGATACGGATGTTGCGGGCGTGCGGCTGGATCCCGAGTTCACGGTCAGCCTCAGCGGATCGAAGCCGGTGGTGGTGGGCAACAACTGGGCGGCCGTGCCCTGGGAGGTCTGGGTCTATACGGACGTGGGTGACGGCCTGGAGGTGGCGTTCACCGATGAACCCCGCAACGGCAACTACGACTACGCCCCTATCCCCAGCGTGAAACAGAGGGACCTGGACCGTCTCGACGAGGATCGCTACGCGGGGCAGACGGCCTACATGCGTCTGATCCAGCGGCTGACCGAGCTGTCCCCCTCCGTCCGGGTGGCCAAAGTGGTGCGGGAGCAGCCCGAACGCTACGACGTGACCGATTTCGAGCCGCTCGACTTCACCTACGACGCGGTCTCCTTCCGGGGGCCAGACGGCCGGACGGAGGTACAGGTGAACGTCGGCATCCCCATCGAAAACGTGGCCCCGTCACTCAGGGCCGACACCACGGTCATGGTGAATCGCCGCGTCGCGCTGATCGACGAGCAGCATACGCAGGTGTTTCCCTTGCAGCAGGACCTGGAGGTGCCGATCTCCGGACGGAGACAGGGCCGGGCGCTGCTGGACCGGGTGGACATGGTCGTGATGCCCGGGGCCTACGAACTGGCCGTGCAGGTGCATCGCCACAACACCAACCGGCTCCAGTCTTATGTGCAGGACCTGTCTCTGGAGGATTACTCCGGGAACGACCTGAAGCTCAGCGACCTCTTTTTGGCAAAGGAGGTGACCCAAGCCAGACCTGCGTCTGACCCGAAATTCGTGCGGGGCGGATGGGAGATCAGGCCGCTGCCGTCGCACGTCTTCCACGTGGGACAGCACGTATCCGTCTATTTCGAAATCTACAACCTGATGCGGGATAAGTTCGGGGCTACGCACTACGAGGTGGCCTACGAGGTCCATGCATCTGGAACCTACGGGCTGTTGACGCCCATCCTGACGAAGATTCTGGGGCGGACGGGGACCACGGCGACGGTGCGCTACGAACAGACAGGCACTGAGGAGTGGGTTTCCGGCTATGTAGAAATGGATATCGGGGAGGCCTCTCCAGGCCGCTACGTGGTCCGGATGACGGTGGTGGACCTGAACAGCGGGCAGGAGGTGAGCAAGGAGGGGATGTTTTGGGTAAAAGAGGAGTAGGCGAGGACAACCGTTCAACAAATAAGTGAGGGGTGTGCATAAATCTTGACATAGTCGGCAAAAGGTCACCACTTGTAGAAGACACCCATCTTCACAAGGAGGCGATCGATGAAAGAACCAACAATCACCGACTATGTCGAGCTCATACATACACTATTCGACCGCTTTGCACAAGCCCAAAGAGCCACCCCCAAACAGGGGCGCCCATACATCTACAAAAATAAGCCCTTATTGGTGTTTTTCACCCTGATGCAGTTTCAGCACATCACCCAGTTTAAAACGCAACATCGCTGGCTGAAAACTCATCCTCAGCATCAGCAACTGCTGGGATTTGAGACCCTTCCAGATCGCAGTACACTGTCTCGTCGATATAAGGTATTCTATCCCACCATCCAGGCCTTAGTCGCCTTCGTGGGAGAAGATGTCGCGGATTTGGAAGCAGGCTTTGGCGATAAAAATCTTTACGAGGACAAGAGTCCTTTCAAAGCCGCCGGTCCTGTATGGCATCAAAGCGATCGCAAAGTGGGTCGCGTGCCGGAGAACCTGCGGCGCTTGGACCAGGATGCCAGTTGGTGCAATAGTGCCTATCATAAATGGGTCTATGGCTATAGCCTGCATCTGACCTGTTCACAAGTCGGATTTCCTAAGCTGGTGCAAGTCGAGACGGGCACAGTGTCCGAAAGTCAGGTCATCGATGAGAAAATCGAGCGCTGTTACGAAGCCGCCGCACAGCCATCGAACCCATTTTTGATCTGATCGCCAAATTGCTGGGCGCCACCGATAATCATAAACAGCTTTCCATCCAGGGGCTGTGTAACGTGCGTACTCATTTGGCCTTAGCTGTTTTCACCCTTCAGGTTGCGATGATCGCCAATAGCATTTGGGGGATGCCTCTAACCTGAATAATTCACAAAAAAAAGGACCTCTCCCCCCGGCCCCCTCTCCTGCGAGGAGAGGGGGAGCCGAACGAAGTGTTGCGTAAACAACGTTTTATACATTCTGTGATTGCTCGGACAACGCCATCTCGTCACCCTCCCAATTGCAATTCGCCGACCAATCACGATGTTTCGACCGGATTTTCTTTCATTCGAAACGTCTTCATCCAATCCAACCGTTCATTAACCGATCACAGTTCCCCCTTCCTCTCAGGAAGGGGGGCAGGGGGTAGGTCTCGTCTGTTTCAAACGACCCAAATCCAGAATGTATTACACATGGGGATTCACTCTCTCTATTCACTCAGAAGCTGTTTTTGCTTCGTGATACCGCTATCCGTGAAAATTCATGAATTAATCAGGCTAAGGACTATCTCACACATCATCGCTGCTTTTACCTGAATTGTGCACACCCCTCAACTAAGTGGTTGACAAATAACGGTAACGGTGGTATTATGCATCAGTGATTTCCGGTTAGAGAATTACATGGCGATTAAGCCATAGAAAAAGCAGCAGAAGCCGGGACTTTTCGTAAGGAGGTTATCGTATGGGTCGTGTATTTCGGTTTTTCGGCGTCGTTCTCGGCCTCTGCCTGCTGGTCGGGCCGGCCTGGTCGCAGTCGTCTTACGGGAAGCTCACCGGGACGGTGACCGATGCGAAGGTCGAGACCCTGCCCGGCGCAAACGTGGTCCTCGAGGGCACCCGCTTCGGGGCCACCACCGACGCGGAGGGTGTGTACGTAATCCTGGGCATCGAGCCTGGCGTCTACGCGGTGAAGGTCTCGATAGTCGGCTACGAGTCAATGGTGCAACAGAAGGTACAGGTGGCTGCGGGCCGGACCTCGACGGCGAATTTCACGCTACGGGAGTCGGCGATTGAGGCGGCGGAGATCGTCGTGACGGCCGAACGGCCCCTCATCGAGATGGACCGGACCGGCAGCGAAACCAAACTCTCCGAGCAGGCCATCGAGCAGACGCCGATCCTTCGAGACACGAAGCAGCACCTCGAATTCGTGGCAGGGGTCGATCCGGTCAGCAAGGGCGTCGATCGCGGACGCGGCTACAGGTCGTCAAACGGCGTGCGCATCCGGCGTCAGTTCGGGCAGCTCGCCGACCAGTGGCAGAGCTGGACCCTGGACGGAATCGAGTTGACGATCCTGGATAACGGATACCAGAATTTCCATCGGCAGTACACCAACATCCCCGTGACCTCCATCGCCGAAATGGCAGTGGTCAAAGGGGGAATCAGTGTGGCCCACGTCTCCACCCTGTCCGGTGTGGTCAACATCGTCAGCCGCGAGGGGGGGAGGAACTACCACGGCGGGCTCGACGTGTGGATCGAGCCGCCGGGCAAGCGCCACCGCGGGTCCAACGTCTACGACGCAACGGTGGGGCAGCGGGGCGGCACGAACGGATTGTGGCAGGACAAGCTCCGGTGGAACGACCCGGACTGGGTCAACGAGGTTGATCCGGTCTCAGGTCAGCAGATCCACGTCAAGCAGGACTACGAGGGGGCCGTCGGGCACCTCGTGGAGGGATGGTTCTCCGGTCCTCTGGGCAAGAACTCCACGTTCATCGTGAGCGGAAAGACGGCGCGGGCCAAGGAGATATTCCCCGCGCCCACGCGCGTTGGCCTGCGCCAGTGGTCGGTGTTCGGAAAGCTCGCGTACACGCCCGCCGACAACCTGAAGCTGAAGCTGGGCTACAACCAGTCGAGCGAACCCCGCTACCAGGGGGACCTCCGGGGCCCGAACACCAACCTGTTTCTGGTGAGGGGGCACACGGGCTACGAGCAGCAGTGGCGGAACCTGGTCTTATACACCACGGCTACCCACACGCTCAGCCCGAAGGCCTTCCACGAATTCCAGGTAGGATTCTACAGGACGAGCATCGACACGACGAAGGACACGGACAAGACCGCGAGCTCCTGGAGGAGCGACGAGCTGGGGAAGTTCAGGGTGGACAGGCAGTTCCGCCAGATCAGGACGGACTACAACCGACGTTACCAATTCCGATATGACCTCACGGGTCAGGTGACGCGCCGGAACCTGTTCAAGACCGGGCTTTCCTACCAGGTGTTCCGCAACTACACCTACCAATACGACCAGCGGAGCGCAAGCGCCGGTACTATCTACATGATCGCGGAGGACAGCAAAATCAACAAACGCTACACGGCTAACCGGCTGGCGTTGTACGCGGAGGACAAGATTGAGTTCCAGGGACTCATCGTCAATGTAGGCCTCCGATATGAGGTCCTGTGGGGCGGCCCCAGGAGACCGATGAGCGGCTTTCTCCGCTCTCTGCCGAGCAACGGAACCTACAACGCCTACCAGACGAGGATTCCTTTGGGGCGCGCGAAACCGATGGTCACCTGGCAGCCCCGGGTGGCCCTCTCCCATCCGCTCACCGACCGTGCCGTGGTCCGCTACTCCATCGGCCAGTACAGCAAGCCGTCCATGTTCGGTCAGATCTGGGGCGAGACCTGGGAGACCAAAAGGCTCAAGGACCACCCGGAGCTGGACGGCACGTGGGGAAGCGGGCGCTCGCCGAACGGCGGCGGGTGGCGCCTGGACAGCGCCTTTCACGACCCAGGGGGGTTCTCCCGGATGACCGAGTTCGAGGTCTCCGGGGAGTGGAACTTCGTCAGCGATTTCGTGCTGGACGCCGCCGTCTACTACCGCCGGTTGGCGGGCACGAACAGCCTGATCTTCCGCCGGTTCTGGGACCCGGTCCGCAGGCTGGTGAACGACTCCCGCGGCCAGGGACCCCAGGGCCGGTTCGAGTCGCGTGCGATAGAGCTCTCCATCTACAAGCCGTTCTCCAGGAACTTCTCCTTCCGGGTCTCCCTGGACGTGGGATGGGCCTTCAACCTGACCACGGCCACGGGCAAGTGGCCCCGCCTCATCTACTTCTACCCGGATTCCACCTTCATCGCCAGTGAGTACTACTTCTTTGTGGATGAAAATGACAACCCAGTGCCGCTCACGGACGCCCAGATCCGGGACATCGGGAGCAGGGCCAACAAGGTCCTGCGGGCCCGGATGAACACCCAGCAGAACCAGACGGCCAAGCAGAACCGGTTTTACTATTCGGACTACCTGCCCTACCGAGACGCCCTCCCCCACCTCACCGAAGAGGAGAAGAACCTGCCCTGGCACCAGGGGATCTGGGCCACCGAGGGCTACTGGCCCGACAAGCGCCCCCGCTACACTCCACCGCCCGTCGCGCAGGCCACCTTCCAGTTCCTCTGGTCCACCCCCTCCGACTGGGGCCCCGGGCCGACCGTGGGGGGATCTAGAATCCTGGGCGGCATCCAGGCCAACCTGGTCTGGCGGTTCGACAGCGGGAACGGAATCCGGTTCACGCCCCCGGGAGCGAGCTGGTGGGGCGCAAAAAGCGGACCGATGTTCGTGCGGACCGACCTGAACTTCCAGAAGACCTTTAACACGGAAAAGTTCAGGCACACGGTATACGTAGAGGTGTTCAACCTCTTCAACTCCTACGTGGACCGCGGGAGCGAACACCCCGGGGAGGCCTACATCAGATGGGGGCTCTTCGGGCCAGTGCCGAGCGACGCGAAATACCAGAAGTATGGCGATCCGTTGCCGTTCCGGGGCGGCACCCCGCGCTACGTGAACGCGGGCGTACGGATCAGGTTCTGAGAATGGTGTGGTGTAATCGTTCAGGTGGACCTTCCATTTTTACCGCAAGAGGCGCAGAGATCGCAGAAACAGTCGTGGTTCGGTAAGCGTATCTCTCTCCGGGTCTCTGTGGTGAACGCTTACATCAGAAGAGGAGAAATGTGATGACCCGTATAAGCGGATTTCAAAGTGCAGCGCTTGCCGCCGCCGTGCTGGTCGCTTTCTGCGTCCCTGCGGAGGCGCAGCTCACCGCGGGGGGGACGTCCAATCTGCCGCTGCCCCCCCGGCAGTTGACGCGCGGGCAGCTCTGGCATTCCTACTTCAACACCGGCTGCGACGGCTTCCGGGGCGCCGGATCCGTCAACTACGCCAGCAGCACCTACGCGGATCTGGTCTACCCGTCCACCACCATACGGGGCGGTGATGACTACTCTGAATACTTTGGAAGCCGGGCCGCCGCCTACAACCATGTGGAGGTGGACCGGCACAACGGCCGGGGACACGCCTGGTGGATCGCTACCAAGGTAGACGGCAAGGAGGTGGTTAGCTGGAGCAGCCCTCTGGCCAAGGGCCGGGAGGAGAGCGACGATGTGGTGTTGATGCAGGTGGACCCCACGATCGACTTGGGCGGACGCTTCGCCAGCGTAGGCAACCCGGTTTCCTCCCCTTTAACGGGGACCGAGATGGCCAACTGGTGGCCCGGGTCCGGGCTTATTTCTCCAGAAGAGCCGATAGAGATTCTCAACTACAGGTACGGCCAGTACAACAATGTCGCGACGGACAATTTCCCGGAGGACATCATCCTGTCTAAATGGACGACGGGGACAGGGATTACGGGCGAGAAGGCCGCATATGCCTGGAACCACCCCGAGTACGACGACCTGATCATCCAGGAATTCATATTTGAGAACACCGGGGATTCGGACGGGGACCGCGTGGCGGACCTGCCCGGTGGCGGACACGATCTCAGGAATGTCTATTTTGCCTTCCACCACCGGCTGTGTACCAGCTCCGCCGGGGCCTCGCGCGGCACCCAGTCGGGCTGGTTCTGGGATTTTGGGACGGGAGACGCGTGCGACGGGCCCAACGGGCCCGACGGCAAGGACAACCTCCAGGACGACAAGATCAAGTATACGGAGGCCCCCAATTACGACGGCCCGGACTGGGCCAGGGGCCTGAAAATGAACTACGTCTACGACTGGGACAACTTCTGCTACGGCGGCCAGATCGCGGACGATGTGGGGGACCCCTGGCGGGCCGAGCTCAAGCAGCGCCTCCAGTCGGTACCCATCTACATCTCCAACGGCGACCTGCTGTCACAGGCGTGGATCGGCGTGGCGGAGATCGATGTGGACCCCACGGACGGATTCGTGGGGGACGACGAGATCTACGTTGCCCCTAAGGTGGCCCAGCAGCCCTTTGCCCACAACCTGTTCTGGTTCCTGTTCCGGCAGCAGACCTCGGCCGTGAGCAGCGACATACACGGAGACGAGCCGGACCCGACCAAGCTGAGCGACGAGGTGCTCTACCAGATGGTCACCCGGTCTCCAGAGTCGTCCTACTTCGACTCCCCCAGGGACTCCCGCCCCACAAGGGGATCCGGCCCTCCCGGCGAGGGTGTGCCCCTGCTGCCCCTGCCGGACGAGCCTACCGAGCCGATGCCCTATATGCCCAACCCCGTCTGGGAGTGGGAGGGGCGACGGGGCATCGCGGCCGCCTACACGGTAATGGACACCTACGGTCCCTACGACCTGGCCCCCGGCGATAAGGTGAAGTTCGTGTTCGCCTATGTGGCGGGGTCTCCCGTGGAGGAGAGTTTCGACTCGTTCAGCCGGCTGGGCGACAACAGCGAGCTGCGCAAGGAAGAAAACGGCAAGGCCTTCGAGAATCTCGTGAAGCACCTGCGCAAGGCGAAGGAGGCCTACGAGCTTGGCTACGATCTGCCGAACCAGCCGCCGGACGTAAAAACGACCCTGGCGTCGTCCAAAAACGCACAGGTGGAGATCTCCTGGCCGGACGACGCGGACACCTCCCCGAATCCGGACACCGGGAGGCCCGACGTGGCGGGCTACAAGATCTACCAGTCTGAAACGATCCCGGGGCTGTGGAAGGAGATCGGGGACGTGAAGGTAGGGGATGCCCAATACTACGACGCCGCGGCCGGAACCTACACGTTCGAAGATCCGTTGTCGGTGTCAGGATTCTCGTATCTCTACCAGGTGCGGGCCTACCAGGGCAGCGGGAACGTCGGCTTTGTAAGCCGCAAGACGGGCAGGACGGTGGAGGGGGGCGTAACGGCCTACACGACGGGACCCAGCGATCCGGGAACCTACTACATCCCACCCGGCGGGTCAAGCGGCCTCAGCCCGGTGCAGGTACCCTCGATTGAGGCGGACCGGATGGAGCGGCCAATCCATATCGTCCCCAACCCCTACATTATAGACGCCGTACACACCTACGAAGGATCACAAAAGATCCGGATCCTGAATCTCCCCAGACGCGCCAAGATCCGGATTTTTTCCGTTGCCGGCAATATGGTGGCGGAAGAGGTCCACGAGTCCGATACCGTGGGCGAGTTCGGCTACTTCCAGATCAACCGAACGCTCACGGGCCCGCTCACCTTCGGAGTCTACATTGTGACGGTGGAGTCGATGGTGCCGGAGAGCATGGGCCAGGTCCAGTACGCCAAATTTGTGATCATTCGTTAAGGAGCATAGCCATGCGGAATATACTCTTGATCGGATTGGCGGCGGTGCTCGCGGGTCTTTTCACGCCCACCCGGGGTCAGGCCGTATCCAAACAGGCGCCTCTGGGGGAAACCTACCTGGGCTTTATCGAAGTTCCCCAGGGGGCGCGGGGGGCCGCTGTGGGAGACGCGTACACGGGCATAACCGACGATGTCAGCTCCGTGTTCTGGAACGCGGCCGGACTCACCGCCATGGCGAAAAACCGTTTCCAGTTTACGTTTACCAACACCCAGTGGATCGCCGATATGCAGCTGAACTCCGGGGTGGTGGGCATCAACACCGACTTCGGCGCCTTCGCCTTCAGCTTCGTGGCGTTTTCCACCGGTGACATCGAGGAGACGACGATCTTCAAGCCGGATGGCACGGGCCGCATGCTCGACACCGGGAACTGGGCCATCGGCGCGGCCTATGCCAAG
Source organism: Candidatus Latescibacterota bacterium (assembly GCA_965222075.1). Taxonomy (GTDB): domain Bacteria; phylum Latescibacterota; class UBA2968; order UBA2968; genus JAAXHW01. Next base: position 253,726 of record OZ244937.1, read on the forward strand.
CAGTTCACGGACCGCATGTCGGTTGGCGGGCAGTTCAGGGTCATCCAGGAAAAGCTGGACAAAGACTTCAGCTTCCGCGTATTTGACCTGGCCGTGGGGACGCTTTACCACACGGGGTTCCACAGCCTGCGCCTGGCGATGGCGCTTCGGAACTTCGGGCAGGACAAGACCCTGCTGCAAGATGACCAGCTCAAGGCCAAGATGCCCTCCTTCTTCAACCTGGCCGCGGCAGCGGAGGTGGTGGGCACCAAGGAAGATCCGGTCTACCTCACGACCGCGTTCGAGTTGGTTTACGCCGTAGGCTTCGAGGAACGGATACACATGGGCGGGGAGCTCTGGCTTTGGAACATCCTGGCGCTGCGGGGTGGGTACAAGTGGAACTACGACTCCCAGGGCTTTACGGCCGGGGCGGGGGTGCGGCTGCAGCGGGGCGTCCACTACCTTCAGGCCGACTTTGCGTGGGTGGACTTCAACGGCATATTTGACGCCCCCCTCCGGTTTTCCGTGACCGGGTCCTTCTGAAGGCCGGCCGGTACCCGTATTCCAGCGCTCACTGCAACACCCACTCAAAGCTCCCGCGGCCGCTGGGCCCCCTCCAGCAATGGCTCGCGAGGGTCCAGTACGCCTCCGACGAGCGCCTCCACGAACATGTCCTCCTGGTCTGCGTAAACCTCTTGCAGCTTCTCCACGGAGGAGCACGTCGGGAGATACCCGTCTTCCTATCCGATCAGCATCTGCTGGTATTTCGAGTTCGAGATGCCCCGGATCCACTTGGACTGGGGCTGGCGCGACTTCGGCTCCCGGCCCAAACTCGTGGAGGTTGGAGCCCGGGAAAAGACCGCAGGAGATCCCAAGCAACTGCGCGGGAGCAGATCGTGGCTGAAGGTCTGGAGATAGCAGACGGGACAGGAGATGCAGCGCAAAGACCCGAGGTGGCGGACCGGCGTGACCCCGGCGTGACGCCTCGGTCGATCGCCTTCGGGCTGTGTCTTTCCGTCGCAGTGAGCCTGCTGGCCAACTCGGTCCGCTATATCTTCCACGGATCCTACATGGCCTTCAGCCAGCTGCCCATGTCGAATCTGATCCTCTTCCTGCTGTCGCTCCTGGGATGTGCCCTGCTGGCCCGGTGGTTTGGCGGCCGGTGGGCCTTCTCCCCGGCGGAGTGGATCACCGTCTTCTGCCTGGGGTTCACCAGCACGCTGGGACCCACCTATGGGATCAGCGGCACGCTGATCGGCATGATTGGAACGCCCTATTACTTCGCAACACCGGAGAACCGGTGGGCGGAGTTCATTCACCCCCACCTGCCCTCCTGGCTGATCCCCAAAAACGACGGCGGCGCGATGACCTGGTTCTACGAGGGGCTTCCCGCCGGAGCGTCGATTCCCTGGGACGCCTGGCTGGTCCCGCTGTTCTGGTGGTTCGCCTTCTTCTGCGCCCTGGGGTTGGCCTGCGCCTGTGTTTCCATCATCATCCACCGGCAGTGGTCGGAGCACGAAAAGGTCGTCTATCCCATGATGGTGCCCGTCGTGGAGATGGCGAGTGGGGGCGGGACCGGGAAGCGGGCCCTGCCGGAGTTCATGAAGGGAAAGCTCTTCTGGACGGGATTCGGGATGACCACTTTCGTTTTCTGGTGGAACATGATCTCCTGGTTCTACCCACAGTTCCCGACCTTCCCGACGGCGCAGGGGACCTGGCTCTGGCTGCCGAGCAAGTATCCCCCGGTGTTGATCTTCCTGAGCACCGTGGTCCTCTGCTTTGCCTATTTTGCCAGCCTGGAAGTCCTGCTGAGCATCTGGGTGTTCGACCTGCTGTTCGTCATCGAGGGGGGGGTCCTCAACCGGCTGGGGGTCGCCGCCACCACGCCGCACTACGCGACCGGGCGCTACACCTGGCAATCGACCGGGGCCTTCACCGCCCTGGTACTCTGGTGGCTCTGGATGTCCCGGGGACACCTCCGGGCAGCCTTCCAGAAGGCCCTGCACCCTGGCCGTTCTCCGATGGACGACAGCCGGGAGCTGCTCTCCTACCGGGGTGCGTTTATCGGTCTGACCGTCAGCTGTCTCTACATCGTTGCGTGGCTGGCAAAGGCGGGCATGGAAGGGAAACTCATCGTCCTGTTGATCCCGACCATGTTCCTTATCTATCTCGGCCTGGCCAAGGTGCTGGCCGAATCGGGGATGCTCTTCATCAGACCGCCCACCCCGGCCGGCAGGCTTTCCATTCTTGCCTTCGGAAGCGACTCTGCTTTGCAGGTATCCACCCACACCATCCTCGCCCTGTGCTGGCAGCCGCTCAACCATTTCAAAGGATTTGCCGTAACGGTGATGGTCCACGTGAACCGCCTGGGCGATTTTGTTCCGAAGGACAAACGCCGGCTCTTCTGGGGGATCTGCGCGGCGTTCGTGATCGGAATGGTCGCCTCCACGTTCTATACCATCTGGCTGGGCTACACGATCGGAGGATACAACTTTCTGCCCAACTGGCTGACTTTTGCAGGCAGGTGGACGTATCGGCGGGCCATCAACAGGATCGTAAGCCCCACCCCTTTGGAAACGGAGGATTATCTGTTCTTTATTGGCGGAGCGGCCGCGATGATCGCCCTGAATCTGATGCGGTACCGCTTCACGTGGTGGCCGCTGCATCCGGTCGGGTTTGCGCTTTCGGGCACCTCGCTGTTCCACCGGACGAGTACAACGATCTTCATCGCGTGGCTGGCCAAATTCCTTACGATCAGGCTGGCCGGCGCATCGTTCTACCGGAAATCGAAGCCGCTTTTCATCGGGCTGCTGGCCGGCTTCATCTTAGCCGTGGCGGCAGGCATCGTAGTGGACGCCATCTGGTTCCCGAGCCGGGGGCACATTGTGCACAAGCCGCACTGAGGATTCAGGGAGATAGAGGAAGTTGACGCGCTATCTCGAGTTCGTTCAGGCAGCGATGCAGACCCTTCTGGAGCGTCAGTCGGCCCGCCTGGGTGGGGAACCGGACGGCACGCTGTGCATTACGGTGACAAGGCGGTCCAGCAAGACCAACCGGCGCGTACAGGTGACGAGGGAAGGGGCGTTTCGGGCTTCCAGCCTGGTCGTCGAACAGCCGGTGGAGCAGAAGCCCTACCGGCTGGATCTGCACATGTGGCCGGTGCTGGAGCTGTTGTCAGACGTGACCGGCGATCCGAAGTACCGACAGATGGCTATCGATATGGCCATCGCCACCGCGCGCTATGGATTCGAGCCGGTTTCAGGACTGGGCTACCTGGGAGTGACGGCCGAGTTCGACGTGCTGCAGCTTCGACCCGTGGCCGAGTCAAGCCGGACAAAGCCGCTTTTCAAACCCGGTCCGGACCTGCCACTGGACAGGCTGTGGACGCAGGCCCCCGAACAGATGGCGCGCATGTTCAAGTCGGCCTATTACGCCCTGATCACCCGGCCCGGGGATATGGCCTACAACCGGACCTGCCCCTATGGGTTCAACGCCTCGAAGAAGCAGCCGGCCCTGGGTTTCAATTCCCAGCACGTGGGGTTCGCGCAGACCGGAGCGACGCTGATCCTCTGGTGGGGGTATCTCTTTGTGCGGACGGGTGATGCCGAGTGCCTGGCGTGGGCGCAGGCAATGGCGGACAAGTGGCAGGCGGTGCAGCACCCGGACTCGGGTCTGGTGCCCCACTGCTTTGGCAGTGATCGGAGCGGAGAGCCCGTGCAGCCGCCCTGGGAGTACGCCAACAGCGAGGAGACGACGACGGGGATCCTGCTGCTTCAAGCTGCCTCGGAACTCGAAAAGCGTCCGGAAGGAAGGGCGCTTGCGGAGCAGATGAGAGGGATGGCAGAGCGGCTGCTGCACGGTATTGCTCGATATGGTTACGATTCCGAGAAGCGGATCTTTCCCCAGTGGCTGTATCTGGACGGACGCGTCCCCCGGAAGACGGTATTCTATACCTTTCCCTCGCAGGAAGAGAAGGACCGGGCCATAAAGCAGGACCCCCTGCTGGAGGAGGTGGTGGTCTATCCCGGGTCAGGTTTTTACACGGCGGGCCCTTGGGCGCTGGGTGTAAATAACCCAGTTCCTCTCCACCTTGCTCTGGCGGCCACGTGGATGGGTGATGCCGATCTGCTGGCGCGAGTTTCTGCGCTTGTTGCGGACATTATGGCGGAGGCGGAAGGACGCGCATCGGAGTTCAATGCCCTGGATCAATGGACGTATCCGGCGACCGCCGGGTACATAAAGACGATGCTGATTCTTTATGATGCAAAGAAAGAAACGCATTATCTGGATTTTGCCAGGAGGCTGGCCGATATGGAGCTGGAATTTCTGAATCGGCCGATGCCGGAGGGAAAGCCGGAGTGGTGGCAAATGCCGTTCCGGAGCGAGCTGCTGGAGGCGCTGCTCCTATTGCACCGAGAGCTGGTTGAGGTGTAAACCGGAGACAGGTCTTTGGGGGGGGGGGGGACGGAAACGGATGAAAGGGAGATTTCACGTCTTGCGCAAGCCCTGTGACGGGGGGCGGAAATCCCGGGAAACCTGCAGGGGAGACAGGAGGCCACCCGATGAACGTTGTTCTCATTATCGGCGATCGACATAACCCGGAGTTCGCCGGCTGTTACGGCAATCCCATCACCCGCACGCCCCACATCGACACCATCGCCGAACGGGGCGCACGGTTCGACAGTGCTTACTGCATCAGCCCTCTCTGTGTACCGGCGCGGGCGGCCATGATGAGCGGGCGCTACGTTCACGAGATCGGAAACTGGGACAATGCCTTTCCCTACACCGGCGTTCCCCGAGGTTGGGGACATTTCTTTGCCGAGCAGGGGGTGCAGTTGACCACGGTGGGCAAGCTGGACTTCAAGCCGGAGGCGGACCACGGTGTTCAGGAGGAGCGCCTGCCCTCTCACCGGGAGAGCCTGGACCCGCATTCTCTTTACCGTGAACAGGGTGTTCAAAGGCGCTACCACCACCTGCACCGGTTGCGTCTGGCCGGCCCGGCCGATGCGTCCAAGGAGGGATCGCGGGACGTTCAAGTGGCGGAGGATGCGGCCTGGTGGATTGCGGAGGAACGTCCGGCTGCCCGCCCTTGGATCCTGAGCGTCAACTTCAACGACCTCCACCGCTGGACTCCCGCACAGGAGCGCTGGGACTACTACGACCCCTTGGTCAAACTGGAGGATCTGGACGAACGCTACGCTGAAGACCATTCGTATCTCCACCCCCATCATCGGGCGTGGGGTCACCGCAGTTGTGGAGACCTGATCCAGCCCGAAGAGCTTCGTCGGGGCCTGGTGGGCTATCACGGCATGTGCGAGACGATGGATCAAAACGTGGGCCGCGTGCTGCAGGCCCTGGAGGAGACGGGCATACTGGAGGAGACCCTTGTGATCTACGCTTCGGACCACGGTGGGAGCTGCGGGGCGCACCGGATGCTGGACTACGGGTCCATGTATGACGACTCGATTCGCGTCCTTTTCGTTGCCGCAGGACCCGGCCTCCGCCCTGGAGCGGTGGAATCCATGCCGGTTTCCCACCACGACATGTATGCCACCATCTGTGAGGCCGTGGGCTTTGAGATGCCCGAACATATGCGGGGCGTCTCTCTGATGGGCCTGCTCCGAGGGGAGAAGGATGCATTGAAGCCCGCCTTCACGTTGTCAGAATATCACGGAGCCGGCTTTCCCAGCGGACTGTTCGCAGTTCGTTCCGGGCCGTACAAGCTTATCGAGTGTGTGGGCGAGCGTCCCATACTCTTCAACCTGGAGAAGGATCCCCACGAGATGCACGACTTGGTCTTGGAGCAAGGTGAGGATGCCGAAGTAAAGGCCACGGTCCGCTTGCTGCGGGCGATGCTCTGCAACATCTGTTCGCCAGAGGCCGTGGATGCGCGGGCGAAGGCGGACCAGCGGGAGCTCCGGCAGGAGCTGACCGAGAGCGGCCAGATCCTCCACGAGCTGTGGAGACGCGGGTACGAGCGGGATCCCGATCGAATGGTCTCCCGGCAGGAATTCATCGTGTAGAAGGTGCAATGGCGCAAGAACCTCTTTATGTGTGTATGACGATGGACGTGGAGCGGGCCTGTGAGGCCTGTGGAAGGGGGGGACCGCCTACGTGGGAGTTCGCCGAACGGTCGGTGCGGTCCTACTGCGGGCTTCTGGCCGAACATGGATTTCCCGCAACGTTGTTCGTGGTGCCTGATACTGCGACAGAACAGGGACGGATGTTGCTGGACGTGGCCCGGGAGACCGGAGCGGAACTGGGTATGCACATTCACCCACAACTCTGGAGGGATCACTACAAACATCCGGAAGCCTGCGACTATCTGGGCGGCTATCCGGCGGAGGCGCAGTACCAAATGCTATCAGAAGCGTTGGAACAGGTAAGCGAGGGTATCGGGATGAAGCCCAGAGCGTTCCGTCCGGGAAACTGTTCGGCCAACGACGACACCTTTGGCGTACTGGTGGAACTGGGGTTCACGCACGGAAGCGTGAGTCAGCCCGGGCGCGCAGTCTCCCGGGTAAAAGCGGTCTGGCAGGACGCGTGTCCTGACGTGCATCGGGCACACCGAGCCTTTCGCATGGTACCGGGGGACCTGGATTTTATCGAGGTTCCGATCACAAGCGACCGGAAACGGACCGATCACTGGACAGGGGTTGGCGACGTGCGGTTTGAACGAACAACCCCAAAATCGCTGACACAGGCGGTGCGCCAGGAAGTGTTCCGGCAGGTGGAGCAGAAGACCTCTCTCAAGCACGTCTGTCTGTTTACACACAACACGTTCAACTACTGGTCAGCGGAAGACTCAGAAGAGGGGAAGCGGGGAGTGGTGGAGGCGACGATTCCCGGGCTCCGAGAGATTGCGGACGAGTTTGGGCTGGAGGTAAAAGGGGCGACAATTGCCCAGGTGCGGGAGGCGTTTCTGGAGGTGGAAAAGTTGAGCGAAAAAGGTTGAGTATGGCCAGGAAAAACACAGAGCCGATATGTGTGTTACGGCGGCGGTGTCCGGAGGCGCCGTTCAATGCTTACGTGGAGGAAATCCTCCAGATGGAGGGGTATTTCTGTTACCGGGTGGAGGATGTGACGGACCGGGAGATCGAAGATGGGGTGCTGAGGGATGTTCCGGTGGCGCTGCTGACGCGGATGGCGCTGTTGGAAGGGGAGATGGAGGCGCTTGCTCGCTACGTGGAGCGGGGAGGGAGGCTGATCGCGTTTCGGCCGCCGGCGGCGCTGGCGGGGCTGTTTGGGGTGTCGGAGGTGAAGGGGGTGCAGGGGACCTATAGTCTGGCGTGCGAGGGGTTTGTGGTGGTGGACCGGGAGCATCATCCGGCCACGAGGGGGTTTCCGGAGAGCGGGATGCAGTTCAAGGGAGACGCGGAGCTTTACATGCCCGAGGAGGCGAACCGGGTGGCGTCGTTTTGTACGGAGCCGGAGGGGTTGTTGCCGTTTGCGGGGGTGTCGGTGTGGTATCGTGGGGGAGGGGCGGCTGTGCTGTTTGCGTATGATGTGGTGGAGACGGTGGTGAAGCTGCACCAGGGGAACCCGGAACAGGCGTCGGACGGGAGCCGGCCGGACGCGGACCGGGATAACAAGTATACACAGAACGACCACTTCGTGGGTGAGACGGACCCTCGGATGAAGCTGGTGCCGCAGGCGGATCTGCACCAGGACCTGCTGGTGCGGATGCTGCGGTATGTGACGGACGATGCGCTACCGCTGCTGCGGGTGTGGCACTACCCGGAGGGGAAGCCGTCGGCGGTGTTTCTGAATGGGGACAGCGACGGGATGGTGGATGGGGACCTGCAGCGGCTGGAGGGGCTGATCCGCCGGTATCGGGCGCAGTTTACGGTATATGTGATGGAAGAGCATTTTCGTCTGTTTCCGGGGGGTGCGATACAGGATTTGAAGGGTCGGGGTCTGGACTTTGGTCCGCACCCGTTTTGTGGGAGTCGGAAGCCGACGGTGGAGGAGATGGGGTGTCACCTGGAGACGATCTCGCGGGATTTCGAGCGGCACTTCGGATACCGCGCCACGAGCACGCGCAACCACAATGTTGTGTGTCCCGGGTGGACGGGGACGTTCGAACATCTGAGCCGGCTGGGTTACCGGATCGATACGAACCACATTCCGACCCGTCACTTTTATCCGGGGTATCTGTCGGGGAGCGGTCTGCCGTTCCGGTGTATCGACCGAAACGGGAAGGTGGTGGATATCTACGAGCAGAACACGATCTTGATCGATGATTCGAAGCTTCACAAACTGCTGCAGCCAACCATGTCGCTGGATGAGGCGCTGGAGGTGGAGCAGAGCGTGTTCACAGACTGTGTGGAGCGCTACCACACGGTTTTTCACCACTACTTCCACCCACGCTCACAGCAGGATGGGCACTCGAACAAGTACGGGTATCCCGATGGAAACTACCCGGCGAAGGCACTCTGTCAGGCGCTGAAGCTGACGCGGGAGCACGGGCTTTCCACGTTCACGGGGGAGGCGTGGGCGGCCTTCAACGACGGGAGGCGGGCGGTGCGGATCCGGGTGCTGGAGGCGAGCGGCGGGCGCTGTGGGTTTGAGGTGGCGTCGGAGCGGGATGTGGAGGGGCTGACGCTGATGCTGCCGGGGTGGAGCGACGGGCGGGAGCTGTTGTCGGTGACGGTGGACGGACGGTGCGCTCAGGTCAGATCCGAGCAGTGGGAAGGGCTGCCCTGGGGGATCTGGACAATGGATGTCAAGGCGGACCATGAGTACAGGGTAGAGGGGTTGTACGGAGAGGGCAAGCAAGCATTGCTGTGATCCAGTCCCTGCGCACGCATGCGATCAGCGTGGTGCACCTGTGGGGCGACGTGGCGGATATGGACGAAAATCTATGATTCCTGAAGTCTGGCTGTACAGACACGATGAAGTCCGCACAGGCCGGCTTTGCGGGGTTGACGTGGACGAGGCGGACTGGCTCTGGGAGGGGTGCGGACGCAACCGCCTGGCCGGGCATAATCTGCGTACGGCCGAGTGGGTGCAAATCCCGGTGCCCGAGATGGACTACCGGTGGGTGCACCAGGTATTCGCGTTGGAGGGAAAGCTGGTGCTCACGCTGGGGGACGCGCCGTATTACCTGGTTTACAACCCGAAAAAGCGGACTTGCGTCCGGCAGGAGATTCCGGCCAGGCAGCCGATCGTGCGGTACGGGACGAAGACGCGCAGCGGAAAGCTGCTCCTGTTCGAGCGCTCGGGATCGAAGGCGCTGGTGCTGGATGGCCCGGAGGCGGAGCCGCGCGCGATCGGATGTCCGTTCGACGGGGAGCTAACCAGCGGGTGGGCGCTGAGTGACGGGTATGTCTACTGCCCGCTGGAAGACCCCGCCCGGGTCGTGCGCTTCGATCCGGTGGACGAGCGGTTCGTGGACGAAAACACCGCGCCTTTTCCAGAAGCGGATCTGGCCGGACACCTTGAATACGAAGGGATCCTCTACGCGTGGGATACGGTGGGGGGGCAGGTGACGCCGGTGGAGATGGAGACGGGGCGGTGGCTGGAACCGATCCCGACGCCAGACCACGGAAGTCTCTACGGATCCATACGGGGTGGATTTGGTTTTCGGGGGAAGGCGTATATGGGCCTGAGCACTTACGCGCACCGGAACCGGCTGGACTCGAAGGCGGGAGAGGGGATCCCCTCAGATGGGCGGCTGACGGTGGACGGACGGCCGCTTCTGGACCGGTTCCTGGTGTTCGACCCCGGAACGGGGGCATTCGGCTACCTGACCGCTCCCGAGCAGCACGACGGCATCCCGTTGCTGTGCCATAGCTGGACAGATGGGGATCGGTTCGCGGTTACGGGGATCGTGGTCCCCCACGCGGAGCCGGGGGCGCCGGGACGCATCTTCGGACCCTGGATTGTGCTGCAGAACGGGCCTGCGACGGAGGAGCCGGAGTTCGGACCGCCCGACATGGCGTTCGACCGGGAGGCGCACCTGGCGCGCTACCGGCGAAGCTACGGGATAGACCGGTCCCTGTACCTGTTCAAGCCAGGACAGTCGCCGCCGCTGGCGAACCTGCAGGGGGCCGTTTCGCACTACTCACCGGGCGGAGAGGCTGAGATTGTCCGGCGGGCAAAGAAGACGGATCGGAAGGCATACCTGTCCCACATCGCAGAGACCCTGGCTCGGGAGGCGGATGGGGATGCCGATCTCGTGAGGCGGGTGGCGAAGTTTGTGCACCATACGCTTTATTACAACCCGATCCAGGTGCCGGAGTGCGACCGGAGGTTTTTCGGGAAGTTTACAGAGACCGATCCCCTGGTATTCCTCGAGGCGCACGACGGGCGCTGCGGCCACGGGGTGACCGTGACGCAGGCGCTGCTGGAGATCCTGGGAATCCCGGTCAGACGGGTGCAACTTTCCCACCACGTGGTGGCGGAGGCGACGTATGATGCGGGAGATCATATCGTGGACGCGCTTTTTTTTGGGAAGAATCAGCCGCAGCGGAACGGTCGGGTGCTGTCGGTGGATGAACTGGTTTCAGACCCCTACTTCGCAGACGCGTTCGCCCGGGAGTGTTTTGCCTACGATCCGGAGTTGCTGATGAGCATCGATGGATTCCAGGTGCTGGGGTTCGTCATCGGCCCCTGGGGATCGGAGCCCTACTATTCCTTTTATCTCCACGCAGAAAAGGAGCATCCTCCCACCCTGCCCCACTGGGTGCCGGCGGAGCGGGTGGGGAAGAAGTCCATCCGCCTGAATTGGGCCGTATCACGAAAGAAAGGCGGAGGGCGGGTGGAGTACGATATCGGGGTTTTCTCGGACCGGGCATGCACGGAGGAGATCTTTCGCGTGACGACGGAAGAGACGTCTCTGGTTTATGAGGTGCCGGAGCCGAACCGGATGTATTTCGTGGAGACACGCGCGATGGACGACCACCGGAAGGTGAATCCCGATACGTGGTACCCGGCGGTTCGGTCCAATTTCGTGCTGGCGGACGAGGAGTACGGGTGGTACGGGGTGCTGTGAGGGAAGGGCACGGGTAAAATCCCGGATGACCCGAAGTGAAAGGAGGTTTGCTGTGGCCTTGGATTCCGAACCGACCGTCGGCGCACCACGGGCCCTGGGGGCATGGTCGATCATCGACGACCCTACCGCGTTCAACGCCACGACCAACTCGCACAACCGAAAGATTGTAGAGGCCGGGCCCTATGTGTTCGTGGGCTATCGGGACGGGGAGAGCCTGTGCCGGGTTGCGAAGAGCCGGGATGCGGGGGATACCTGGGAGCAGGTGGATCTGCCGAGGCTGGCTGGCGTGCAGGCGCCGGTGCTGGCGGCCGATCGGGACGGGTGCGTGCACCTGATGTACCGGCTCGAGAATTCTACGATGCGCTATCTGCGTTTCAGCCCGGATGACGACTGGTCGGCGCCGGAGGTGAATCAGCAGAGTGTGCAGGCCGGAGCAAAGTACACCCTGGAATACGATGCGGTCCACGATCTGCTGTATTTCTCGCACCGGGTGGAGGGGAACCTGTGCATCGCGGTCCTGGATAAGGACGGAAAGGTCGTGCGGGACGTGCGGATCGTGGATACGGATCGGCAGGGCAAAGTCCCTGACTACAAGGACCCGCATTATCAAAGTATGTTTGCGGACACGGAAGGATGGTTACACGTAATCTATACCTGTACGGATTTCCACCTCAACGCACAGCCTCCCCATCCCAGGTACCGTTACCAATCGGTCCGCTACCTGCGCACCCGAGATCAGGGGCTGTGCTGGGAACGGGCGGGCGGAACAGAGCTGGACGTCCCGTATGAGATCGGGAAGGACGCACCGGATACGCGCGTGAACACGGAGGCCGAAGAAAAAGCCAGCCCGGTCTGGGGGGCAAGCCTTGCGGTCACCAACGGCCAGGTCCACGTTCTGTATTCGCTTATGGAGCAGCCATCCAGGGCAATGTACGCTCGCCTGGACAGGAAGACTGGACAGGTGGCGGCCCGCGCCGAACTGCCCCTGGACGGTACCGCTAACGCCCTGGCTGTGGATCCGAACGCAAGGGTGAACAGCCCGGCGCCGGTGTGCGCGTTCGGGATCCTCCAGCATCGCCCTGCCCTCGCCGTGACGCTGGACAACGGGGACTCGTGGCGCTTGGCGGGCCATCTTCCAGAGGTGCCGATTCGTCCGGGCTACCAGATTCACTGGACCACCTCCATGTCCTGCCTTTCACGGGAGGGGTATGTGTACAGCGCGTTCACCGAGCGCGTACCCGGGGTGCCGGAGAACAAACTGGACGGGGGGCGGACGTTTTTCGCGCGCTGGCGCTTGGCTTAAGACGGGCTAACCATTGTGACTCAAAGGGGTTTCTGATGAACGTTGTCTACATTGTCTGCGATCGACACAATGCGGAGTTCGCCGGCTGTTACGGAAATTCCACGATTCGGACGCCGAATATCGACAGCCTCGCCGAGCGGGGCGTCCGGTTCGAGAGTGTCTATTGCGTGAGTCCGTTGTGCGCGGCCTCCCGGGCAGCGATGATGAGCGGGCGGTACGCCCACGAGATCGGGAGCTGGGACAATGCCTTTGCCTACACGGGGATTCCCCGTGGATGGGGCCACTATTTCCAGGAAGAGGGAGTTCGTCTGACCACGGTGGGTAAGTTGGATTTTCACCCTAGAGCCGATCATGGGGTGGAAGAAGAACGGATGGGTATGCATCGGGAGAGCCTGGATATCCTTTCTTTGTTCCGGGAAGAGGAGATTCAGCCGCGGTATATGTACCTGCACCGGCTGAGGGCGGCGGGGCCGGCATCTGGAAGACCGACAAAAGACACGCAGGTGGCAGAAGAGGCGGTGCGGTGGATCCGGGAGGATCGTCCGACGGACCGGTCCTGGGTCCTGGTGATCAATTTCAACGGGATTCACCGTTGGACGCCGCCGAAGGAACTCTGGGATTATTACCATGCGCTGATCCGGCTGGAGGATCTGGACGAGCGGTATACTGAGGATCTGAATCGGCTCCATCCTTATCAGCGGATCTATACCCGGCACTGCTGCGGCGACCTGATGACGCTTGAGGAGGTGCGGAGGGGGCTGGTGGGATACCACGGGATGTGCGAGGCGATGGACCGGGACGTAGGGCGCGTGCTGCGCGGTCTGGAGGATACCGGATTGCTAGAGGAGACGCTGGTGGTCTACGCGTCGGACCACGGGGGCAGCTGCGGGGCACACCGGAACCTGGACTATGCGGATATGTACGAGAGCTCGATCCGGGTACCGCTGATCGTCGCCGGGCCGGGGGTCCGGCCGGGGGGGGTGGAGCGCACGCCGGTTTCGACGCTGGATATCTTTCCAACCCTCTGTGAGGCCGCGAGGGCAGAACTGCCGATGCATATGCGCGGCACGTCTCTGTGGGGGCTGGTCCGGGGAACGACGGATGCGCCAAGGCCCGCGTTCGCGCTTTCAGAGTACCATGGGGCGGGGTTTCCGGCAAGTATCTTTGCCGTCCGGTCCGAGATGCACAAGTACGTGGAGTGCGTGGGGGAGCGGCCGATGCTGTTCGATCTGGAGGTGGACCCACTGGAGATGCACGACCTGGTGCTGGAACGTCCGGAGGATCCGGAGGTGGCAATGACGATCCGGCGGCTGCGAAGAATGCTGTGCGAGATCTGTTCGCCTGAGGCGGTGGACGCGCGGGCAAAAGCGGACCAGCGGCGGTTGCGGGAGGAGCTGAAGGTGAGTGGGCGGTTGGTCGAGGAGATGTGGCGGCGAGGGTATGAACGCAACTCCGACCGGCTGGTCCCCCGGCCGGAAGAACTGCCATAGGGATCAATGTCCACTGCTCCGCAATCGAGAGGCGCCATGTCGAAAATCGACCGACCATTCAGGCTGTGGGCCATTTCCTGCGCGCACGTGGGCTCGGACCTGCGGCGCGGCCCGAGCCCAAGGGAGAGCCTGGCCGAGGCGATTCGACAGTCCGAGTATGGTGGCGATGAGGGAGGACCGGGCTTCGAGTGGGATATCGCAGTGAATATGGGAGACCTGAGCGGGGCGCTGAGGGACACTCCCGACGACGAGGAAGGCAAGGAGGTGGTGCGGCAGTACGGGGCGCTCCGGAAGCACCGCCGGGAGGACATGTACGACATCTGCGGCAACCACGACCGGAACGCGACCTGGCAGCCGGAGGGGGAGTGGTTCCAGAAGTGGGCCGACCCGGTGGGGGTAAACACAGAATTTTCGGGCGTTGATCCGGAAAGGCGGCCATACCCGGTCTACGGGACGTGGGAGCGTTACGAGTTTCGCGTGGGCAACCTGCTGTTTTTGATGATGAGCGACCGGAATGAGCCGACGCGGAAGATAGGGCGCGAGGTTCTTGGAGGCAATCCGGGTGGGGTGGTGACGGGAGAGACCTACCGGTGGTGGGTTCGGCGGGTGGAGGCCAACCGGGACGTGCTGATCCTGACGGCGCATCACTATATGCTGCGGGATACGACGGTGGCGTCGGGCAGGTGGGAGGGGGTGAAGATGGATCAGAAGCTAACGGCCTCTGAAGGGGCGAACCGCGAGGAGGCGGCCCGAACCCGGGCCCGGTACCACGGCGCCCCCAGGCTCGGCACCCCGCAGGGGGCATCCTACCTCTACTGGGTGGACAGCATACCGGATGCCGGTTTGTTCGAGCGGTACCTGGAGGAGCACCCCGGGGCAATCAATCTCTGGCTGGGTGGGCACACCCACACGCACCCGGACGACACCTACGGGGGCAAGTCGCATATCGAGCGGAAGTGGGGTGTGAACTTCATCAATGTCGCTCAGCTCTCCAGATACCACGTTGGTCCTGAACGCTGCATTCCTCCCATGAGTCGATTGCTTACCTTCACACCGGGCAGCGACGAGGTGAAGGTGCAGTGCTATCTGCACGCGAGTGATCACGCCCCGCAAGGGTGGTATGAAAAGGCCGAGAGAACATTGAAGCTGTCAAAGGCCTTCCGTTGGTGGGACAGGGAGAATGAAATACAATGAATCGCAGGAAACCTGAGCCTGACGTGGCGGTAATCGTGATGGTGTGCGTAGACGCCGCCGCCACGGCCTCGGGGACGTTTCAAAGTCACAACCAGAAGGTGGAGGTGGAGGAGCGATGACCGGGATGGTTGTTGGGTAAACAACCGGGAGCAGGCAATGGCTGCGGAGGGGAGATCGCTGTCGCTGTTCGTGCAGGAGTTCGACGGGCTCGCGCGCCCTGGCGAGCTTGCCGGAGGAGGCATCCCGCTGCCGGACGGGTTCGCCGGGGATACGGGGGAGATGACCTTGATGGATGGCTCCGGCGAGATCCGCCCGGCGCAGTTTTGGGCAATGGGCCGCTGGCCGTCCGGGTGTATCCAGTGGTTGTACGTGCAGACGCCGGTGAGCCTGGAGGCGCACAAGCGGTTGGGGATGAAGCTGGCAGCTCAAGAGGGCGCTCCTGTGCCGGAGCCCCGGGTGCGGGTTACGCAGGATGCTGGGAAGATCGTTCTGGAGAACCGCTACGTGCGGGTGCTCCTGCCGACACAGCGTTTCGGGTTTCCGGGAGGGGTCTCTTTCGATTCCGAGGGCAAATGGAACTTCAGCCCGGGGATCATGGCCGTTCGGGAGGCGCGGTTGCTGGCGGAGGACAGCGAGGGGACGGCATTCTCCTGGGGAGAGG
The DNA here is from genome assembly GCA_965222075.1 of Candidatus Latescibacterota bacterium. Taxonomy (GTDB): domain Bacteria; phylum Latescibacterota; class UBA2968; order UBA2968; genus JAAXHW01. The sequence goes on from OZ244937.1 coordinate 269,349, forward strand.
ATGAGTCGGTGGAGGCCATTGTGGAGGAAGACGGGCCACTGCGGGCGATCGTACGGTTGGCACGGGGGGTCCGGCCCCCTTACGCGGAACAGTCGCTTGATCTGGTAGTACGGGTGTACCTGGAGGGGGACTGCCCGGCCTTGAGGATCGAGATGACCTACATCAACACCGAGGGCTGCGGAGAACTGGAGGATCTTCGGGATATCCAGCAAAAGAGGCTGGGACTGCGGCGGCGCCCGGGAAACACAGATCGGCCCACGCGTGGGATCAAGAGGATAGGGCGTCTGGGATATACCGTGGAGATAGCCGGGGCAGACGGAGGGGTGGTGTTCGGTGGGGACGGGGACGTGGAGCTGATTGCAAAGACGGCGAAGGCAGCGCTGGTCCAGGACCGGGTCGATCGCTACTGGTTCGATGGGAGCGGGGGGCGTTGCGCCGGGGGGTGGGTGGGAGTGCCGGGCGCGCAGGGAGAGGTGTTGCTGGCGGGGCGGGATTTCCGGGAGCAGTTTCCGAAGGGAATCCGTTGGGACCGGGAGGCCGGCCGGGCGACGCTGGAGTTCTGGCCACCGGAGGCGGGGCCGCTGGACTTCTACCCTGGATGGGCGAAGACGCACGAGGTGTTGGTGGGGTTTCCCCGGGACGGTGCAGAGCGCGCGGCGCTGCTGACAGGCTTCCGTGCGCCGCTGCGCCTCTGCCCCACCTCTGACGCCTACCTGGAGAGCGGAGCGGTGGACCCTTTCATCGAACCGGACTGGGCACGCTGGCCGCTGTTCGAGTGCGCTGTGGGCGACAGCTTCGCACAGGCGGTGGCCGCACAGAACTTCGGGGAGATCGATTATGGGGACCGGTACATCGCCGAAGGCGAGCGCTACCACAACGGCTATCATGCACCGGACCAGGAGTGGCTGATCCACTACCAGCGCACAGGAGACGAACGGTATTTCCGGCTGGCGCGCCCGATGGTACGGCACCGGATGGATATCGACGTGCTGCACTGGCCGCCAGAGGACGCCGGGAGGTGCCACGCGGAGTACAATGTGAATCATTGGACACCGGGCCGGCAGATCAAGGCGTGGATCGAGGGGCTGGCCATGTACGCGCTGATGGCTGGCGACCGGCGGGTGCGGGAGGTGATCGCCGAGTGCGGGGGGTGGCTGGCCAGAAACCCGGCGTTCACGAACGAGCGGGCGAGTTCGATCCCGGTGATGGCATTGTCCCACTGCTATCGGGTGGTGAACGACCCGGCGTATCTGGAGACGGCCCGGCGGATCGTAGACCATCTCTACCCGCTGGTCATGGCCGGCGAGTACGTACGCACGCCGTTCATGGTGGGGCACCTGGTCGACGGGCTGCACTGGTACTGGCGCCATACCGGCGACGGGCGGGCAGTGGAGATGGTCGTACGGGCGGGACGGTGGATGCACGAGGTCTGCATTGGGCTGACTGGAATGCCTTATTACACGGGACGCACGGACGCGCGCTTCCCCGCGGAACGGAAGGCATTTCGGTCCCAGTACTGGGCGCAGAACCGGGTCTATGTGTGGGCCACGGGGGAGGTGTCCACGCCGTCGGCCCGTGCCTGCCTGCTGAGCGGAGACCGGGAGTTGCTCCGGTTCACGACAAATGTTCTGGACAGCTGGATTCGCTATTACTGGGGAGGTGGACGCGGTGGGTACCAGGGCTGTGCTCTGGCTGTTTATGCCCTGGATTCCGCTGGCCTGACAGAGGCCGACCTGGCGCAGGCCCCGCCCGGGGTGGACGTGGACGAGGCAGTGGCACGGGTGCGCGAGTACGTAGCCGATCCGCCCGAGGAGGACAACGCGGCGCCGGGACTACTTCTCGAACTCGGCCGGTTTCTGCTGAACGCTGGCCAGGCGGAGCGGGGGCTGGAGGTGCTCAGGGAGCTGGGTGCGGCCTGTCTGGCCGGAATCTTGACGCGGTCTGAGGAGGACGAACACCTTCACGAACGTCACGACAGAGACCTGGCGCTGGGGACGGTGTACGATCAGGTGGAGGCCCGGCTGGCGGCAGCGGTGGGGCAGATGGATCGGGCCGAGTCTACGCTCCTGCGGCTGATCGGCCGCTATCCGGGGGCGGACCCGGAGGACGTGCTCTCACCCGGCCACTTTCGCGTCGCGGCGGCCTGCTGGCAGCTTGCGGGGCTCTACGCGAGGGCGGACCGGACAGACCGGGCTGATGCGTATCGGAAGCAGGCGAGGCGATATGTTGGGGTACACTTCGTTTGAGGCGGGCTGAAAGGGTTTTGAGATGTGTCTGAGTTTCTCCGAGAAGGAGACACAATGGCTCGGTACGATCCGATATACGTCCACTACATCCAGGAGATTACCAGGCTCCACCTCTGGTATGTGCACAAGGCCATTCGGGAGGAGGAGGTCGCTTTCGAAGATGTGGTGAACAGGCGGGTGAATATCTACCGGAATACGTCGCTCTACGACGGGAAGCGCCATCCATCAAAGGAGGATGTGGGGCCGGAGTGGGGGGAGGTCCTGAAGCGGCTGAAGGAGATCTATGACCGTCATTGGGACGATCCGTCCACGGAACAGTTCGAGGCGGAGGGGCTGGACCTGCTCTGGCCCTACCTGGACGCGCGCATCCGGCGGGAGGGCGACCCGCTGGAGAAGCTGAAGGAGACGGACCGGCCCTACGAGTGCTGGTCTCAGGACTACAGGGGGGATCGGAACAACATCCACATCGACAATCTCTACCGGCCGAAGTCGCCGCTGAGTGAGATGTTGATTCCGTTTGCGGCGTCTCTGATCCGGCTGCTGCGCGACTCACAGGCACAGCGGCCCGATATCAAGATCGTCCGCTGCGGGAGCTGGATGAATTCTCTGCCTCCATTTCAGAAGCTGTTTCCAAGGAGCTGGATGGAGAGCTCCGTAGAGAGGCGGGAGATCGGCTATTCCTACGGGCACTGGGGGCAGTTCCAGGACCGGCGGGGGGACTTCCACGCGCGGAACGGAGCGCGGTTCCGGGAGACTGGGGAACTGCCGTTCCCCAGTCTGAGCTGTGAGTGCCCGATCGAGGAGGCCCTGGACCACCTGAAGGCGCGCTTTCCGGAGGACGTGAAGTACAACCGTGAAAGAGCCCCCTACGAACGGGTGAGCGGGGGCGAAGACGACTTTCAAAGGTGAAAGAGGAGCGACTGCGTTTCATCCACGTCAGGAGAGGTTGTGTGAACACAGTTTACATTCTGAGCGACCAGCACAACGCGGAGTACGCCGGCTGCTACGGCAGTCCGATCACGCGGACGCCCAGCATCGACAGCATCGCCGAACGGGGCACGCGGTTCGAGAGCGCCTACTGCGTCAGCCCGATCTGCGCGCCCACCCGGGCCTCGATGATCACCGGACGCTACGTCCACGAGATCGGCACATGGGACAACGCCTTTTTCTACACGGGCGTCCCCCGGGGGTGGGGGCACTTTTTCGCCGAGCAGGGGGTGCAGTTGACCACGGTGGGCAAGCTGGACTTCCAGCCGGGCGCCGACCACGGCATCGAAGATGCGCGTCTGTCTTTGCACCGGGAGAATTTGGATGTGCACGGCCTGTTCCGCGAACAGGAGATCCTGCCGCGCCTTCAGTTCCTGCCCATGCACCGCGCCACCGGCCCGGCCGATTCGCTGACGGCGTACGCCCACGACATTCAGGTGGCGGAGGCGGCGGCCCGCTGGCTGGCGGAAGAGCGGCCGGCCGACCGGCCTTGGCTGCTGATTGTCAATTTCAACGACCTCCACCGCCCCTGGAATCCGCCGGTGGAGATCTGGGATTATTACGATCCTCTAATCCGGCTGGAGGACTTGGACGAGCGGTTTACCGAGGATCGGTCGCGCCTCCATCCCTACCATCGGGCCTACGCCCGCCATCACTTGGGCGAGCATTTGGATTTCAACGATGTGCGGCGCGCGCTTGTGGGCTATCACGGCTCCTGCGAGGTGCTAGACCGCAACGTCGGCCGCGTGCTGGAGGCCTTAGAGCGTGCGGGAGTTCGGGAGGAGACCCTAATCGTCTACGCATCGGACCACGGGGGGACCTGCGGGGAGCACAGGAACTGGGACCACGGGGCGATATACGAGGAGTCGATCCGGATTCCGCTCGTTGTTTCCGGCCCGGGGGTCCGGGCCGGTGAGGTGGTATCAACGCCCGTTTCAGCGCTGGATGTTTTCCCCACACTCTGCGAGGCGGTGGGGCTGGATCTGCCGGTGCATATGCGGGGGGTATCCCTGATGGGCCTTCTTAGGGGCGAGCCGGATGCGCCCAGGCCCGCATTCTGCCTCAGCGAGTATCACGCCAACGGCTTTCCCGGCAGTGTCTTCGCCCTCCGTTCGGGGCGGTACAAGTTCGTCGAATGCGTGGGCGAACGCCCGATGCTCTTCGATCTGGAGGAGGACCCGCACGAGATGCACGACCTGATCGTGGAGCGGCCAGAGGACCCCGACGTGGTGGCGACGGTGCGGCGGCTGAGGCGGATGCTCTGCGAGGTGTGTTCTCCCGAAGCGGTGGATGCGCGGGCCAAGGCGGACCAGCGGAGGCGCCGGCAGGAGTTGGCCGAGAGCGGCCAACTGTTTGAGGAGATGTGGAAGCGGGGGTATGAGCGGAATCCGGACCGACTGGTGTACCGCCCGGAGTTCCTGCCATAAGGTTTGTCCCGTCTAAATCCTGGATGGAGATCGCAATGGGACGATCCGTTCCTTCAAACGAAGACGCGGCTGTACTGGAGACCTTGCTGGGCCGGCAGATCATCAGCCCCCGTCTGGTCCGGAGGGAGATCCAGACCTCTGCAGAGTCCCGCATCCCGGCGGTGCCGACCTTTGAGGATGCGGTCGGCTGGAGGGAGTACGCGGAGCGCCTGCGGCAGGAGATCCTGGACAAGGTGGTGCTGCGCGGCGAGGGGGCCGCGTGGCGCAACGCGGTGGCTCAGGTGGAGTGGTTGGACCCGATTGAGGGAGGACCGGGTTACCGCATCCGTAAGCTGCGTTATGAGGCCGTGCCCGGGCTGTGGATCCCGGCGCTGCTCTACGAGCCAGAATCCCTCTCGGGACGGGTGCCTGCCGTGCTCAACGTGAACGGGCACGAGAAGATCGGGAAGGCTGTCCCATACAAGCAGATCCGCTGCATCAACCTGGCCAGGCGAGGTATGCTGGCTCTGAACGTAGAGTGGATCGGGATGGGACAGCTGCAGGTACTCGGGCTGCTGCACCGCCGTCAGACCCAGCTCGACCTGTGCGGCACGAGCGGCTTGGCCCCGTTCTACCTGTCCCTGGTGCGCGGGCTGGACCTGCTGCTGTCTCTGGAACACATCGACCCTGAGCGCGTGGCGGTGGCCGGACTGTCCGGCGGTGGCTGGCAGACGATTTTTATCAGCGCGCTGGATACGCGCGTGGCGCTGGCCAACCCGGTGGCGGGGTACGGCAGCCTGCTGACGGGAGTGCAGTTCGACGACCTGGGGGACGCGGAGCAGTCCCCGTGTGACCTGGCGACGGTAGCTGATTACACCCACCTGACAGCGCTGATGGCCCCGCGGCCGACGCTGCTGACGAAGAACTCCCGGGATACCTGCTGCTTCCAGGCTCATCACGCGCTGCCCCCGCTGCTAAAGGCCGCCCAGCCGGTTTTCCGGCTCTACGGGAAGGAGGCCAATCTGCGCTGGCACGTCAACTACGACCCGGGCACGCACAATTTCGAGCGGGAGAACCGGGAGGCGTTCTACCGGATGCTGGGCGATTATTTCTATCCGGGAGACCCGTCATTCGACCCGCGGGAGATCGACGTGGAGGACGAAGTCAAGTCGGCAGAGGATCTGCACGTGGACCTGCCGGCGGACAACGCGGACTTTCAAAGCCTCGCACTGGCCCTGAGCGAAAAACTGCCTCGCCGCCCGGAGTTGCCCGGAGGCCGGGAGGCGGCGGAGGCGTGGCAGCAGGAGCGCCGGACAGAGATGGCTGAACTGGTCCGGGCGGTGCCATTCCGTGTGGAGGCGATCCACGCGGGGGAAGAGGTTCAGGACGGTGTGAAGGCTACGTTCTGGTGGTTCCGGATGGACGACACCTGGACGGTGCCGGGGGTGGAGCTGGTGCAGGGAGCGCCGTCGGCGACGACGATCCTGGTCGCGGATGAGGGACGCAAGGCCGCTTCGGCTGAGGTGGAACGGCTGCTGGGGACGGGGCACCGGGTGGTGGCGGTGGATCCATTTTTCGTCGGGGAGTCGGCGTCGATCGCCGGGGAGGACCGGGCGCCCTGCTTCGCGCTGCTGGTTTCGGCGGTTGGAGGCCGGCCGCTGGGGCTGCAGGCGAGCCAGGTGGCTGCGGTCGCTCGATGGGCGGGGGCGGAGTATGGGGGTGCACCGGCGACGGTGGTGGCCCTGGGGCCACGCGCCAGCCTGTTCTCGCTGTTGGCCGCGGGGCTGGAGGAGGTGGCCATCGGTGGGCTGGAACTGCACGGCTCGTTCGGCAGCCTAAAGGAGGTGCTCGAGCAGAACGGCTGTGGAGAGCGGACGCCCGAGGTGTTCTGCTTCGGGCTGCTGGAGGCGTTCGATATCCTGCAGCTTGCGGCCCTGTCTGCCCCCCGCCCGGTGGTGTTCCGCTGGCCGAGCGAGCGGGCCCGGCGGGAGTTGACCGGGCTCAGGCGGTTTTATAGTATCCTGGGGGTGGAGTTTCAGCCGCTGCAGAAGGACAGGAGCTGACGCAGGGAGAGATGTGGGCAGGGTGTTGTTGGCTCAAATTTACCACAGACGCGGCCTCCCGCAGGCACCCGCGCCTCCCGGCCGCAGGGGGGACATAAACCGCAGAAGGAGATCGATCCATGAGCCGATCCGACGCCACCCGAGTGATGCCCGGACCCCTCCGCGAGATGACCGCCGAGGTCTTCCGGCGGCTGGGCCTGCCCGAAACCGATGCTGAACAGATCGCCGACTGCCTGGTGCGGGTGGACCTGCGGGGGGTCTTCACCCACGGGACGCGCCAGCTCAGGAACTACGTCAGAGAATACCGCACGGGGGGCTACAACCCCTGCCCCACGGTCCGGCTGCTCCGGGAGACCTCCGCCTCGGCCCTGTTCGACGGCGACGGGGGCATCGGCTACCTGGTTGTGACCCGGGCGACCGAGAAGGTCATCGAGAAGGCCGAGGCAGAGGGCATTGCGGTTGCAGGTACCCGCTTTCACGGGCACGTCGGCAGCGCGGGCATCTACGCCCGGACGGCCCTCACCCACGACCTTGTCACCTTCTCCGTGGCCGGATGGACGCCCTGGCGGCCTCCGGACCTGCCGGATGCCACGGTCTGGGACGCGATACCGTCTCCCCCAATGTGCTTCGGCATCCCCTCGGCCAAGGGCCCTCCCCTGGTCGTGGACATCAGCGCCAACCTGTTCCTACACTCGGGCTCCCGGTTCCGGAAGCCGGACCACCTGGCGGGTGCGATGCGCGACTATGCCGAACCGATTATCAAGAGCCTGGGTCTAAAGTTCGCCGCCTCTCTCCTGGGCGGCGTCCTGGCGGGGACCCTGCCTCCTTCCGAACGCGGGGATGCCTATCCTTCAGCCAGACGGGGCTTCCTGATCGCCGCCTTTCACCCCGATACCGTGGGCGAGTCCGAGGGGTTCAAACAGGAGGTTACCCGGATCATCGCTGAAAGCCGTGCGCTGGATCCCCTGCCCGGGAAGGAAAGCGCAGAGGTGCCCGGGAGCCTGGAATGGCAGCGGGAGCGGGACTGGGCTTGGGAGGGCATTCCGCTCAGGTCCGACCACCGGGAGATCCTGGAGAAGATCGCCGGGGAGATGGGCGTCGAAGTACCCTGGTGAAGGGGCTAATCTTTACCCACACTTTTGTAACCCCCACCACCCCGCGTTTCGGCGGCCCCCAATGCCGCCGAGTGGCCTTCGGTGGATCGTTTTGGCATTCTTGTGAAAAATATGGGTAAATTAGGGTAAAATGGTGAGGGATAAACGAATGACAAGCGGGAGGGCGACGATGGTCGGGAAAAAGGTTCTGGTCACCGGTATGAGCGGACTGATCGGGGGTGCGGTGCGCAGGCAGTTGGAGGGCAAATTCGACCTGAGCGCGCTGAATCGCAGGGATGTGCCAGGGGTGAGATGCCACCGAGCGAACATTGCGGACCTGGATGCGATTCTGCCCGCATTTGAGGGGATCGATGCGGTGGTGCACCTGGCGGCGAGCATCCGTGGAGACTGGGAGGAGCTGCTGCGAGACAATGTGGTGGGTACGTACAACGTGTTTGAGGCGTCTCGGCAGGCAGGGGCGAAGCGAATCGTCTATGCCAGCACCGGGGGGGTCGTGGCGGGTTGGGAACGGGAGATGCCCTACCGGGCGCTGGTCGAGGAGCGCTACGAGGAGGCGCCGGAGACCTGGGAGCGGTTGAACCACACGTCGCCGATTCGGCCGAGGAGGCTTTACGGGTGCACCAAGGTGTGGGGGGAGGCGCTGGCCCGGCACTTTGTGGACGAGTATGACCTGTCGATTCTCTGCCTGCGGATCGGGTCGGTTACCGCCAAGGACCGCCCGTTCCAGCCCCGCCACTTTTCAACCTGGTGCAGCCGGGGCGACGTGGCCCGGATGGTGGAGCGGTGTCTCGCTGCGCCTGAGGACCTTCGATTCGATATTTTCTACGTGGGTTCAAACAATCGGTGGAGCTATTACGACCTGGAGCACGCCAGCGAGGTGCTGGGGTTTGTGCCGCAGGATGCGGCGGAAGATTATCGATGAGACAGGTAGAATTCTACCTGTCTCATCGTTGATGCCCCGAAGAGCGTATACAGGAGGCCGGCCGATAGATACATGTTGCCCTTATTGTTGGCGGCGGAATGAGGAGCGCCCGGTCCACCTGGAGGAATTCATCATAGGCGACCAGAACGGTTAGGGAGAATATAATGTCAAAGTCAAAACCGGAGCGCGTCAGCATTACGATCCAACCGGCGCCGGGCGACGAGCCGGATACGTTCGAGGTCGTTTTTCGAGGCGCCGATGGGTCTGAAGCACGCGGGCACGATCTCAGTTTGACCGCAGCGAAGGTGGGGACGTGGGAGATCACCGCCACCGCAGCCGATCCGGTGCCCGCCGGCGGGGGGTTCCTGTTTCAGCGGCATACGTTTCTGTTCTCCCATCGCATCCAGGACTACAACCCGCAGGGCCGCGACTTTGTGACGCTGGAGGCCCGGACCGACGCCAGGCTGCGCCTGATTGTCAATTCGGCCAGGCAGTCGCACCAGCCGGGTTTCGCGCAGGTGCTGGTGGAGGAGGGGGAGATGGCGTCTGGAGACACGTTCACGATCCGGGTGGGGGACCGCCGGCAGGGGGGCGCCGGCAGCGAGGTCTACGATGCGACGACGCTGGGCCGGATTTTGGGTGCGGTGGACCGGGATGGGAGCGGGACGTATCGGGAGCTGGCGTGCAATCCGGCCAGGGTGCTGATTGTGTCGGACCCCCGGGTGTCTCTGTTGCGGGTGCTGGGTCCGTCATTTACGGAGGTTGGGGAGGGGTTTGATGTGCACGTGAACCTGTTCGATGCGCATCACAACGTGTGCGAACAGTATGAGGGGGAGGTGGTGTTTTCGCCTGTGCAGGGGGTGGAGGGGGTGCCGTCTTCGGTGAGGGTTGGTGGTGAAGACAGAGGGGTTGTGGTTGTGGAAGGGGTGCGGATTGTGGAGCCGGGGGTCTACCGTCTTCAGGCGTCCGAAAGGGCGTTCGGTCAGAAGGCGCTGAGCAATCCCATCGTCTGTGAGAGAACGCTCAGGCAGCGGCTGCTGTGGGGAAACCTGCACTGCCACGGTTGGGGCGATATTAACATGGCGCTTCTGGACGATGCGAATTTCAAGCTGCATCCGGCCAGCCGGCACGAGCAGCTAAGGCGGATCGGCCGGATGGATTTCGGGGCGCCGGGACCCGCGGTTCCCCCGGATCAGGAGGACCGGCCGGAGCTGTGGCAGGCCTACCAGCAGGCGTACCGGGACAACGACGAGCCGGGCCGGTACGTGCCGTTCCTGGCATCGGAGGTGCATCCGAGACCGGGGGGCGATCGGAATGTGATTTTCCGCGAGTGGTCGGATAGCTACCATTCCACGTTCTGTTATATGGACGAGGTGATGGCCGAGTATGCGGACCGGGAGGATGTGATCCTGGAGGCGCACGTGGGGGGTGGGCCGCCCGACTGGGGCAGGTATCCCACCCAACACGAGCCCCTGCTGGAGGTGGCCAGCGGCCACGGGAGCTTCGAGTGGGTGCTGCAGCGGGCGCTGGAATGCGGATACCGGCCTGCGGTCATCGGGTCTGAAGACACCCATCTGTGTGCGATGGGCGCACCGATGGCCGCACACTGTTTTTTTGGAAGGTTCATGCAGGATCTGAATATGCGGGATACGGGGTTTGGGAGCGGACCCGCCGCAGCGGTGTGGGCAGAAGCGTGCGAACGGCACGCGATCTGGCGGGCAATCCGGCAGCGGCAGACCTACGCCACCACCGGGGCCCGCATCGTTTTGAAGGTGGCGGTCAACGGCCATCCTGCGGGCAGCGAAGTGGAGGTTATGGCCCCTGCGCAGGTGCAGGTTGCCGCCCACGCGTGCACGCCCGTGGAACGGGTGGATTTGATTCGCAACGACCACTGTCTGAAGTCCTGGTATCCCGGTGAGCTGGATATCGACCTCAGCTATGTGGACGAGCGTCCGCTGGTTGAGGGGGCCTACTACGTGCGTCTGCGCCAGAGGGATGGGGAGTACGCCTGGAGCACGCCGGTATGGGCAAGGTGCCCGGGGGGTGTCCGGGTGTCCGATGAAGCCCTGCCGCTGTGGAACGCGCACGAGGCGGTGGATCTTTCGGGGTTGCGTCCCAACGAAGCGGAGGCCTATGAGGGGGCGCTGCGCCGGTATCTGGAGGTGGAGGAGGATGTCGAGGCGTTTTACGAGCTGACGCCTGTGGGGGTGGTTGCGGAGGTGACGGGGCGGTCTGCGCTGTTTTACGGGTTTTACGGGCCGGACCGTGATCCGATCAGTATCCGGTGGTATTTCGAGTTCGAGATGCCCAGGATCCACCTGGACTGGGGCTGGCGGGACTTCGGCACGCGGCCCACCCCTCTGAGTGTTGAAAGAGGCTACCTGGAGGATCGGAGGAAAAGGTAGATGTGGAACTGGGAAATGCTTCACCTCTTTGCCGGGCTGGACCTTGCCAGCGGGGCCGGTGAGGATGGACCGACGGTGGGCTTTAACGATCTGTGGCGCGGTTCCGCCTCCGATGAGGGAGTGGTGAACAGGCGGTAGCGCCAACACGAAGGGAGGCATCGATGGACGAGATAAAGATTGGGGTTGCCGGACTGGGCCACCGCGGGCTGCACTGGATCCGGCTGCTGCAGAACGTGCCGGGCTATCGCATCACGGCGATCTATGACTGGATCGAGCCGTTGCAGGAGCGGGCGCTGGCGGAGATTTCTTACCGGGACGACGTGAAGGTGTTTGGCAATTACTACGACTTTCTGGGGTACGAGGGGATGGATGCGGTGGGGCTGGTGGTGCGGCAGCTGGAGCAGGGGACGATGGCGGCGGAGGCGCTGGAGGCGGGCAAGCACGTGAATTCCGAGGTGCCGGGGGCGTATACGATGGCGGAGTGCTGGCGGATTGTGACGGGTGTGGAGCGGACGGGGCTGGTCTACAGTCTGGCGGAGCAGACGCGGTTCTGGGGGTTCGTGGACGGGTGGAAGCGTCTGGTGGACGACGGGTTGCTGGGCAAGATTACTTATGCCGAAGGGCAGTACCTGGGCTATTACGGCACGAACCAGTGGTTCCAGGATTTCAAGACGGGGAAGCAGTATCCGGTGGAGGCGCTACCCGACCACCCGGAGGCGGAACCCGCGGTCCCTCAGTTTTTGCCCTATATTATCTCCGCTTCGTACGATCTGAGCATTCTGTTGAAGATTTTAGACGACCGGGTGACCGAGGTGACGGCGATGAGCACGAAGCCCCCGAGTTATACGACACCGCAGATGCTCAACGCCGATATCCAGGTGGCGCTGATGAAGACGGAGCAGGATACGCTGATCCGGATGCTGAACGGGTTCAACCAGCCACGTCCGCACGGCGACCACCACTGGTGGCAGATGATCGGGACGAAGGGGAGCGTTGAATGGCGGCGGTCGGGAAAAGAGAAGCCGAAGGTGTGGTTTGAGGACACACAGATGAATGACTGGTCGGAGGTGGACTGGCAATACCAGCGGACCGATGCGCCCCCGGAGGCCCGGGGGAGCGGCCACGGCGATGCAGACTATTATGTACACATGTATTTCCGGGATGCGATTCTGAAGGGCGAGCCGCTGGCGTTCGACGTGTACAGGGTGATGGATTCGATGGCGCCGGCGGTGCTGGCGCTGGATTCGATCGAGGAGGGGAGCAGGCTTGTGCAGGTTCCGGATTTCCGACCGGGTGCGGATCGGCCCCCGGGGCAGATGCCGGCGGACCTGGGCGGAGTCGGAGGACGCGTTCACGAGACGAAAATGCCGGGGAGGCGTTAGAAGCTGTTTGGAAAATAACCTTTCTTTTGCTTTCGGCCTTTTTCTTGTTCGCCCAAGAAAAAGGCCGAAAAAGAAGGGCGCCGCTCAGACGCCGCGGGGGCTGCTTTTCCGCGAATTGCCCCTGTGGTGTAAGCGGGCGCTTCTGCCCTGCGGACCTTTGGGGCGTTTCTGGGCGATGGTGCTGGACGGAACCGCGCGGAAAAGCCCCTTCCCCTCACACCAAACCGGGGGAGTCGGCAGCCTGGGGCGCCAGCCCGCAGTGGTGCGGCAAATGCGGTGGGGGGATCGCAGAGGCGAGACGCGAGGGACCGCGACAAACCCCTTCCACCCAGAGCGGGCGCATGACGGGTATAGGGGCGGTTCGCGAACCGCCCTTGCTTCCCCCCGCAGCGAAGGCGGGGGAGGCGCGTAGCGCCGATGGGAGAAGACAGGTATGAAGCGGGTAGATATTGCAATCGTACGCCTGGTGTTGTGCCTGGGGATGCTTGGCGCAATTGTCTGCACTCTGGCCAATGCCGCCCGGGCCCAGGTTGCTCCGGAGATTTTAGGGCTGAGTCCCAATATCAAAGGATTGGGCGCCGATGCCGCGGCGAGATGGCGGGTAATCGACCTGGGGAAGTCCAGAGGCGGCCCGCTTGCCGGCACCAATTCCTACGGCATCCACGCGGCCGACTTTGACAGGGACGACGATCTCGACCTGGTGGTTGCCTTTCAGGGGGGCGGGGAGAAGGTGCCGGGCGAGGACAGGGAATATGGCATGGTCTACTGGCTGGAAAACGTGGCTGTTCGGCCGGATTCGGGGGTGGTGTTTCGGATTCACCTGCTGGACGACCGACAGGTCACGCCGAAGGACGCCGTTGTGCTTGATCCCACGGCCGATGGGAGGAGGGCGGTGGTCATTCCATGCTATCTGTCGGGTGAGACGGTTCTTTACGAGACCTCCGACGGCAGGGAATGGCAGAAGGTCAGGCTCCGGTCGGAGGGGCTGGAGCTTCCGGTAAGGGCCGTGGTTGCGGATGTTGACGGAGATAAGAGAGACGATATCGTGGTCACCTCTATTTCGGAATCCGGCGACAAAGTGGGATGGTTCCGTCAAAGGACGGACGGATCACGGTCGTGGGAAGCGGTGCCGATTCGTCTGGAGTTGCCCCCCCTCATCGGCGTGGACGCGGGGGACGTGGACCGGGACGGGGATATGGACCTTGTTTGCGCCTCGGAGCACGCGCCCAGGCCCTTTTTGCTGATCAATGTCGATGGGAAGGGGGTTGAATGGGCGCACGCATCCATCCGCGTGGAATCGCCCGATTCGGTGCGCACATGGGTCGCCCGCTTTTCCGACAAACCCGTCTCCCAGGTCCACGTGCGATTTGTGGACCTGGACGAGGATGGCGACCTGGATTGTGTTGAGACGAGTCTGAGAAATGGGTATTTGGCCTGGCGAGAGCAGGTCGCGCCTGCGAAGCAATGGAAGTTTCATACGGTCGCGGGTGGGTTGGGGCATGCCTATTCCTTCGATATTGGGGATGTGGACCGGGATGGCCGGGTGGATCTCGTGGCGCCTTCCGACGGTGGGGACGGGGTCTACGTGTTCCGGAATGTTCGGGGGGACGGGACTGTGTGGGAGGCGACTCGCCTGGGCGACGGCGCGGGTCTGAACTGGCCGAATATCGTCCGCCTGGCAGATTTCAACGGGGACGGTTACGGCGACATTATGTCCACGGATTGGGGGACCAGGGCGGTCGTCTGGATCAATCCGTTCGTACCCGCGGCCGGCGACTGATGCGACTCCGGCCTGAAAGAATCGTTGTGAGTGGCGCGTCGGGGGTGACGCTCCGGGCGATCGTGTTCGGGCTCTGCATTGCGGTGGCGATGAGCCTGCTGGCCAATACGGCCCGTTATATTCAGAAGGGGTCGTATATGATGGTCGCACAGGTGCCGATGGGGGTGCTCCTCCTGTGCCTGCTGTCGATCCTGGTCTGCGCTGCGCTGGCCCGGGGGTTCGGACGCCGGTTTGTGCTGTCCCGGTCGGAGTGGATTACGGTTTTCTGCATGGGGATCATCAGCGCGATCGGTCCCAACTACGGGATCAGCGGCTACCTGGTGGGTATGATGGTGTCGCCGTATTATTTCGCGACGCCGGAGAACCAGTGGGCCGAGTACCTCCACCCGTACTTGCCCGGGTGGCTGATTCCCACGAACGACAGCAGGGCAATGACCTGGTTCTACGAGGGGCTTCCAAGGGGTGCGTCGATTCCGTGGGACGTCTGGGGACTGCCGCTGGTCTGGTGGTTCTCTTTTGTTTTTGTGCTGGGATTCGCCTGTGTCTGTCTCTCGGTTCTCCTGCACCGGCAGTGGGCGGACCACGAGAAGCTGGTTTATCCGGCGCTGACACCGATTCTGGAGATGACGGCGGGGTCGGGGTCGGGGAAGAGGTGGCTGCCTGAGTTCATGCAGGGGAAGGCGTTCTGGGCGGGGTTTGCGGTGACGTCGGTTGTCTTCTGGTGGAATATGATCGCCTGGTTCTATCCGATGGTTCCGACCTTTCCGACGGCGACCGGGCGCTTTATCTGGGATCTTTTGCCGAAGCAGTATCCCCCCTTTTTTATCTTCCTGAGCACGCCGGTCATCTGTTTTTCCTATTTTGCCAGCCTGGATGTTCTTTTCAGTATCTGGTTTTTCGACTTCGTGTACATGATCGAAGCGGGCGCACTGAACCGGATCGGGATCGTGGCCACTTCTCCCCATTACGGAGCGGGACCCTACACGGAGACGACCTACAAGTGGCAGACGGCCGGGGCTTTTGTCACCCTGGTTCTCTGGTGGCTCTGGATTTCCCGGGGGCACCTCCGCGAGGTCTTTCGGAAGGCGTTTCAGCCGGACCGCTCTTGGGCGGACGACGGCCGGGAACTGCTTTCCTACCGGGTGGCGGTGATCGGCCTGATTGCCAGTTGTGTGTACATTGCGGCCTGGCTTGGGCAGGTGGGGGTGGAAGTCAAGATGGTCGTGCTGTTGATTCCGACCATGTTTATTGCCTATCTGTTCGTGGCAAAGGTTGTGGCCGATTCGGGGATTATCTATATTCAGCCGCCTGCCTCGGCCTGGGAGCTTTCCCAGGCTCTGCTGGGGGGGACGGATCGTCTGAACGCCTCTTCGCGCGCGACGTTCGGTCTGCTGTCGTTCACGGTGGGCCATCCGAGGAGTTTTATTCTGCCGCTGATCGCCCAGATCAATCGTCTGGGCGATTTTGTCGGGAGGGACAAGCGCCGGCTTTTCTGGGGGGTTTGGGGGGCGTTTGTTGTGGGGGTGGTGACCTCCACGTTTTACACGATCTGGCTGGGCTACAGGATGGGGGCGTACAATTTTCAGCCCAACTGGTTGATTATCCGGGAGGGAGAATGGCAGTACGGGGTGACCGTCAATGAGATCCTGAACCCGGGCCGGATGGAGGCGATGGACTACTGGTTTTTACTGATCGGGGCCGGGGCGATGGTGATTGTGAATCTGATGCGCTACCGGTTCGCCTGGTGGCCGTTTCATCCGATTGGGTTCGCCCTCTCCGGCCTCCCGGCGGCGCGACGGATGGGCTCTACCATCCTGGTGGCGTGGCTGGTCAAGCTGGTGATGCTCAAGGTCGGCGGGGTGTCGTTCTACCGGCGGTCGATGCCGTTTTTCATCGGTATGCTGATCGGCTACACCCTGGCCGTGATGGCAGGGATGGCGGTAGACGCGATCTGGTTTCCGGAACGGGGACACGTGGTGCACAAGTGGTATTGATGCACGGCCGGTTGGGTTGCTTTGTGCTTGACATCTGGAGGATTTGGGTTGTAGATTGTCGAGTGCATCTTGAAAGGCATTTTTTCAAATGAATTAAGATAAACGGACGACCAGGCTGCGGAGCAAGTGAAAGGGGAAGCGAAGATGGAAATCCGAGAGGTGCCCTTTATCTCGATGGGCGGGGTCTACGAGCAGGACGATGTTGAGGCGGTAAACCGGATGATGGCTGCGGTTGCGGAGGAGGGGGGGACGTTCTTTCCGCTGCCTGAGGAGAACGATTTTCAGAATGTCTTTGCCGAGCACGAGGGGGCCAGAAAGGCGATTGCGGTCAATTCCTGCGGCACGGGGCTGGATTGCTGTATGATGGCGCTGGGCATCGGGGAGGGGGACGAGGTGATTACGACGCCCCTGACTTTTGTTTGTACGGCCGGGACCGCTATTGCCCAGGGCGCCAGGGTCGTTCTTGCCGATATCGATCCGGTGAGTCTGAATTTAGATCCGGACAGGGTGAGAGAAAAGATTACACCTCATACCCGGGCGGTTGTTCCGGTGCACTTTGCCGGTCTGGCGTGCGATGTGAACGCGTTCGACCGGATTACGGAGGAGACCGGGGTGCCGATGATTTACGATGCGGCGCATGCGGTGGGGACCAAACACCAGGGCCGGCCGGTTGGCGGGCGGGGAAAGGCTTCGTGTTACAGTTTTCAGAGCAATAAGAATATGACGTGTCTGGGCGAGGGGGGAGCGGTGACGACGGACGACGAGGCGTTTGCCGAGCAGGTCCGGCAGCTCAAGACGTTCGGGTACGTTTACGGGGGACAGGGGACACGGGTGGTGCGGGTGGGGTTCAACTACCGGATGACCAAGGCGCAGTACGCGGTTGGTCTCACACAGCTGGCCAAGATCGACAGCGTGATTCAGGTCCGGCAGGAACGGATGGTCCGGCTCAACGCGCTGCTGGCCGGTGTGGAGGAGATTATTCTGCCCGCGGGCCACGGCCCGGACCATGGGAGCCATTTGCACGTGGTCCGGCTGGATACCGACAGGGTGGGGTTTTCGACGGAGGCGTTCGTCGCCCATCTGAAGGATCAGTACAAGGTGGGCACGGCGAAGCATTATCCGCCGGTGTGGTCCTGGGAGGCGCTTCAGGAGCTGGGATATAACGGCGAGGGCTGCCCGATTGCGGCGAAGGTGTGTGAGCAGGTGGTGAGTACGCCGGTGTTTCCGGGGACGACCGAGGAGGATCTGGTCTATCTTGCGTGGGCGATCAAGCAGACAATTTCGGACCTGGGTTAGCGTGAAAGCACCATGAAAACGCCACGGAACCCACAGGGGGGCCTTCATTGACAGGAGGAGAGATGGACAATGTGAGATGGCTGCTGGTGGGCGCGGGAGATATTGCACGCAAGCGGGTGGCTGCGGCCCTGGCGGGGGCGGCGGATTCGGAGATTGTGGCGGTTTGTGATATGGTTGAGGAGAATGCCGAAGCGCTGGCATCCGAATACGGGCTGTCGGAGGTTTTCAGGGATCTGGACGAGGCGCTGGAGAAGACATCGGCGGATGCGGTTTACGTGGCAACGCCGGTGTGGCTGCACGTTCAACATGCGGTTCAGGCCCTGGAAGCGGATAAGCATGTGCTGGTGGAAAAGCCCTTAGGGGTGACGGGCGAGGAATGTACGCGAGCCATCGCCGCGGCCGAGCAAAGCAAGAGGCGGGCCGGATGTTCCTACTTTCGTCGGTTCTTTCCCGCCTATCACCAGGCGCGGGAGATGATCGAGAAGGGCGAGTTTGGGCAGATCGTCCTGGTGCGCATGGTCTATTTTTCCTGGTTCAGCCCAACAGAGGACGATCCCAAACGCTGGCGTGTTTTTCGTGAGAGGTCGGGGGGGGGACCCATCAGCGATATGGGCACGCATATGTTCGATGTGATGATTGGGCTGCTGGGGATGCCGGTGTCGGTGTACGCCAGATGTGAGAACCTGGTGCAGAAGTGGGATGTGGAGGACTGCGCGGGCATTGTGATGACGCTGCGGAACGGCGCGCTGGTCACGGCGTCGTTCAGCTGGAGTTCCAAAACGTGGCGACACGAGTTCGAGATTGTGGGGACCGAGGCCAAGGTGTACTGGCATCCTTACGATTCCGGAGAGGTGGTCAAGACGGTCGGCCGGCAGGTCGATACGCTGGATCTGACGCCTGCCGAGAACGTGCACGAGCCGATCGTCCAGGATTTTGTGCAGGCGGTCCGGGAGGGCCGGCAGCCGGTCTGCCCGCTTGCCGAGGCGGCCAAGACCAATGTGCTGCTGGATGCGATCTATCAATCGGCGGCGGAGAATCGGGAGGTAGAGCTAAGCTGACGACCACCTCAGAGAGGGTCCCATGAAGTCGATCCTGGTTGTTAAGCCCGATGCGAACCTTGAGCATGATTTCTTGCCGGAGATCCTCAAGGCCGAGGGGTTGTTTCATTTTGAGGTTCTGCCACAGGATGAGGTGGAGCCGTCGCGGTTGGGCGATGCGTCTGTGGTTGTGACGCTTCGGGGGTCTTTTGGAGGGCGTGCGGCCGGTCTGCTGATGAACTATGTGCGTGAAGGAGGGAGCCTGCTGGCGGTGATGCCCGGGGGGGAGCTGGCGGCTGGACTGGGGGTGGCGCGGCGGGTTGTGGTTTCGACGCAGAAGGTGGACCCGAACAAAGAGGCGGCGGCAGAGCGGGCGGCGGATGGGCCTGAGGTGGTGACGGACGGCAGGGTGGTTGTCCATCCGGCCTCCGGGTTCACGGCGCCTCCGGAGCCGCTGTACTGTCCGCAGGAGATGGGGCAGAGCATTGTGTGCGAGGGTGAAGAACTGGCTGCGCTGATTGACGATTTGGGCAAGCGCAGCGGTCCGGCGATTGTGCGGAAGCGCATTGGCCTGGGCCGGGTGTGTGTGCTGGCCTACGATGTGGTCGGGGCGGTGCTGCGGCTTCGGCATGGGACGTGGGCGCTGGAACAGCATCCGAAGATGCTGCCGCTGCGGGGGCCGAGGCATATTTTCGGGCTGATCGGGATCGCGGAGCGGCATTCGCGGCAGCACCCGCTGGCCGATATCCACCAGGATTTGTTCCGGGAGGTGCTGCTGGACCTGCACGACGGGGGGATTGTGCCCCGCATCTGGCACATGCCCGAGGCGCAGCGCGTGGCGGTGTTTTTCAAGTCGGACGGGTGCGGGGAGGAGGGCGCTCCGGTGGGGATCGAGCTGGCGGAGCAGTACGGGCACAAGCACAATTTTTTTCGGGCGCCGGTGAGCCGATACGACGGGAAGATTTATGGGTGGCAGGAGCGGGGCCACTTTATGTCGATCGAGGTGGATATTTTTCCGCTTACGTACAACCGCCTGCTGGAAGAGCTGGACGATGGGGTGCACGAACAGATCTGCGAGGAGATGGAGGCGCAGGCGCGGCGGTTTACGGATGAAGTGGGGCTTGAGGTGACGGATATTGTGATCCACGGGTGCCAGTGGACGGGTGTGCGGACCGCTTCGATTTTGACGGAGCACGGCTGGCGGATGCCGTTTCATTTTTGCGGGCACGATCCGCGGATGAACCGGTACGATTTCGGACCGTTCTCGCTGGCATCGGCGATGCCGATGCGGTATTTTGACCGGGAGGCGGGCGTGCTGGACCTGTTTCTCCAGCCGTGCACGTTCGACGATTCGCAGAGTATTACGGAGCCGGGCGCAGGCACGCTGGGGCTCAACCAGGTGGAGTACGCGGAGGCGGCGGTGCGGTGGGTGGTCGAGTCGCGCGACCGCTGGCACGTGCCCCACATCGGCACGTTCCACCCGTGTTATCTCGTAAGACCCAAAGGCGATCCGCGCCGCACGTTCGAGGCGGCCAATATCGTGTACGCTTCGCTGGCGGCGATGGGCATCGAGACGGGCAGCCTGCAGGACTGGTCCCGGTTCGTGCAGGCGCGGGATGCGCTGCGCGTTGCGCTGCTGAAATCCGACCGGGAACGGACGGTTGCCAGGCTGAGGGCCGCAGAGCCGATCGAGGGGCTGACGATTATCGCCGAGGGGCACCGGGACGTCACCGGGGTGCTTCTGGACGGCCGGGAGCAGTCCCTTGTTACGCTTGAAGTGGAGGGGCGCCGGTGTTCGGGGGTTGTGATTTCCCTGGCCCGAAACCAGGAGGCGGAGCTGGAGATTGTGGCTTGACACGTGTACCGCAGAGGCGACCTGCTGCGAGGGGGTTTTGTGGGATTTGTTGCGTTTGAACATCACCGGCTGATCGTGGCGGCGGCGGATTTTCTGGTTGCGCACCAGACGGAGCGGGGGGATTTTCGGCCACCGAGTTCGCGGGCCGGGTACAATGAGATTTACGATGCGAAGGGGATGTTTACGGTTCTTCAGGCTGCGTTTATGGTTAGGAAGCATTCGGCGCTGCTTGAGCGATACCTTGCGTGTCTGGATCGACGTCTTGCTCTGTTCGGGCGGTGCCAGCTGCCGGACGGATCGCTGCCGCTTGCGTGTATGGGAGACAAGCGGTTTGTTTTTACCACCGGTGTGGTGGCTGCGGTCGTGAAGATTTTTGGGGAGCTGGCGGATGAGCGGGCGCATCGAGCGATGGCCAGGCGGTGCGTGGACTACATGGTTGGTGTGTTTACCCCGCAGAGCGGGTTTCGGGACGGGACGAACGCCACCAAGCTGAGCGGACACGATCCGTATCCGCTCTACGCGCTCCACCTCTGGGGAGAGGAGTGGGCAGATGCGAAGGCCCTCGTCGGCCCGGCGACTGCGTACGTGGTGGGCGGGCAGGTCTGGAATGCGGAGGGGAGATTCTGGAAGGCGGGCTTCGAGGTGAGCAGGGGGGTCGATCTGCAGACGGTTCCCCATCCCACGCTGGATCTGGATATGATGTGGGTGCTGTTCGAGATCTATGGAGACCGGTACGCGGATCAGATGCGATCTTCAATCGAGGGAAACCGGAAGTATTTTGAAGCGATTGAGGCTTATTATACGGAGAACGGGAATCGGTACGCAGATGTCCGGGCGCGAACCTCCCTGGCGGGGATTATGGCCCTGTATGACCACTACACCGGTTCCCGGAAGTTTACGGGTTCGTCTCAATTTCAGGCGCAGGCGGACTGGACGGTGGGGCAGTTTGACGAGCAGGCGGGTGGGTTCAGAGAACGGGAGAATCTGAGTACTGGTGAGAAGGCGTATTTCGGGGTTCCCGCACAGTATCTGAGTCAGTATCTGTTTTCGTGCGGGGTGCTCAACCGTAACGTGCCCGAAGCGGTTCTGGAGCACTATGCAGAAGGTAAGTAAAAAGGGGGGACGATGAGATTCGCACTCAGGCCGGAGAACGATTTTGCGGATTATATCCGTACGTACTACGAAGCGTGCCGTTACCACTGCGACAAGATCGAGGCGATTGCGGGCAAGTGGATGTTCCGGGATCTGCTGCCGGGCATGAGCGATTTTGACACGCGGTTTATTGTGAATGACAGTATGACGGTGGACGACTGGTGCCAATTGTCTACGGTGATGGGGGAGACGCACCTGAGGCTGTGCGAGAAGTACCCCTGTTGGGCACGGAATTTCGAACATCTACCGGGTGTAAATCTGACCTGGTCGGAGTTGAGTTCGGAGCGGAACTATTATCCGGAATACCAGCAGTGGACGTACTATTATACCCAGAACCAAAAGAATCTCAGCGCCGCATTGGACGGGTTTACCAGGCGGCCGTGGGATGAGAAGGACGAGTATTTTCATCTGAAGAAGTTCTGTTTGTATTACGGGCGTTATAACCGGACGATCGATCCGGCGATCAACCTGGGCGTTCACGAAAACAAGTACCCGCTGCACAGCCGGATTATGCATTATTTCAATCCGCCGGTGCATTCGGCCGTCTGCGTTTTGGAGAAGCGGAATATCTGCGGGAAGCTGGATGCGTACGAGATCGCCGAGCGGCACTTTCCCGAGTTGCGCTGCTGGGATCTGATCAGAGAGATTCTGCACGCCCATTACGAGATTCCGAAGTGGTACGAAGAGCCGCACGTAACAGAGCTGGAGGATGTGCTGGAAGAGGCCCTGGGGGTGATTCTGGGGCGGTTGCGGGAGGCGGTTACGCTGATCCCTGAGGGTGCAGGCACCGATATGGGGGCATGGAAAGCGGCGCTGCAGGAGGTGCCTGTGGACCCGGCGCTGGTGATTTTTGACAATGCCAAGTTTTCCCGTCTGATGAAGGGACGGCTCCACTTTTACGGTCACGCGCCCGCCCATTTTGATACGACCTGGCTGATTCAGAACGAGCTGGGGCGGATCGGCAAAAATTTCTTCCGGGCGACGTTCCGGACGTTCTGGAAGATCAGAACAGGGGAGACGGTTGAAGATCCGGTGACGATTCTGGATCAGCTGGAGGGGGATGTGTTGACCGGGGCGGAGGTAGAGGGCACAAAGGCGTTTGCCCGGTTGACGCCGGATGCGTGGGAAGCGGGCAAGGAGCACGAGATTGCAGCGGCGATTGTGGAGGTGTTTGACGATTTCTTCCGGGCGTTGAATAAGATCAGCGAGGCAGTGTAAGGGCAAAAGGCAGGGGGCAGGATTTTGTTGGAACGCCACCGTGAACAGGAAAGGAGAATCAGATGCAGGTTGAGGCACTCAAATTGCAGGATGTGGATTACGGCGACCAGTGGGCTGAGGAGATCGAGGATCGCTGGGAATACGACGATTTCAAGGCCGATGCCGGCTGGCGCAAGGGCTGGATCAGTATGGACAGTGTGTATTATAATGCGGATGACGACCGCGTCTACCTGGGGATTACTTCCTTCAACGCCGATATTTTCCGTGCATACGATCGGAAGAGCGGCGCGTTCGTGGATCTGGGGTACGGCAGGATCGCCGACCCGTTTGACGCCAAGTTTCACCGGTCGCTGGTGAAGTGGGAGAAGGACGGGTGTCTTTACGGGGCGATTGCGCTTTTGCACGATATCGACCGGTACTGGGAGGCGCCGGGGGGAGCGATTGTGAAGTACGATCCGAACAGCGGGGCGCTTGAGAAGGTCGGTATTCCGATGCCGCATATGTACATTCAGTCGATCTGTCTGGATCAGGAGCGGGGGGTGATTTACGGGATGACGTTTACGCCGGAGCGGATGTTCCGGTTCAATCTTGCAGATGGCCGTTCGGATGATTTGGGACCGATCAGCAGCGGGATGGAGATGGCCCAGGGGGAGAATGTGGAGCTGGACGACGCGGGGTGCGTCTGGTGCGGCTGGAGCGTGACGCGGGCATGGCAGAATTTCGCAGGGGTGGACCGTAATCGGCTGTGCAAGTTCAACCCGGAGACCGACAGGATCGAGTATTTCGACGCAGGGCTTCCAAAGCCGGACGGCAGCTACGGGTATGAGAGGGTGGAGGGGATTTTCAACCTGGGCGAAGGCCGGATTTTCGCCAGCGGCGCCAACGGGTCGATTTACCGGATCGATACGGAGACGGGGATGGGCACGTACCTGGGGACGCCGGTTGCGGACCGGCGCAGCCGGCTGACAACGCTGCGCCCGGGGCCGGATGGGGCCGCGTACGGCGTGACCGGGCGAGATGGGGCGTGTGAGGTGATCCGATTTGATGCCGATACGGAAAGATACGAATTGCTGGGACCGGTGTCGGACGGGGATGCCCACTGCTGGCAGGTTCACGATGTGGCCGTGACGCCGGACGGGACGATTTACGCGGGGGAGAACGACAGCCCCTATCGCAGCGGGTACCTGTGGGAGATCAGGATTTAAGAAGTTGCTTGGAAAATAACCTTTCGGTAGAGAATTCAAAAAAATGCCAGGGGAGGTTTGCAGAGGGCCTGGCGCAGGAGGGGCTTTATGAATCCGGAGGTGAAACATCCGGTTTTTTTTATGCGGGTGGACAATTCTCTGAGGGCCAGGAAGGTCTGGGAGATGGACCTGGAGGCGGCGCAGGAGGAGGCCGGGGTGGTGATGGGGATTGGTGATGAGACGCTGGATGCGTGGAATCCGCCGCTGGCCTGTTTTCTGACGGTGGGGTGTCCTCATTGCACGCTTGAGGACCGGCACATGAGCTACCACTTCTCGTGGACGCCGGAGGAGCCGGAGCGGACGGTGTGTACGTTCTGCGGCCACGCGTATCCCAGTAAGGAGCATCCGTTGGACGAGGTGACGGAGGTGGTCTCTCCGGCCGGTACAGCGCAGCAATATCCCTATTTTCCGGGGAAGGACGGGCGGCGGTATTATATGGAATCTCAGCTGTACAATATCCGGCGGTTCTGGCTGCGGCAGCAGGCGGCGCTTTTGGCGCACCTTTACCGGGAGACGGGAGAGACGGATTATGCCCGGAAGGCGGGGGCGATTATCAGGCGTTTTGCCGGGGTTTATCCCGAGATTCCGGTTCACGGGCCGGGAGAGCTGGCGAGTCCGGTTCTTTACGAGGTGGAGATTCTGCCGGTGCCACCGGACGGGGTGCAGCCGGTGCCGGAGGCTTTCGGGCCCGAGGCGGGCAGGACGTACGACCCGCCCTACCCGAGGGCTTCGACCCGCTCCGGGTTGTGGAACCGGTATCCGTACGACGAGGTTCCGCTTTCGCTGATTCTTGCGTACGATCAGGTTGCCGGGGCGCTTGAGGCTGCTGACCGGGGCCTGATCGAAGATTATTTCCGGCAGACGGTGAATTATCTGAGAACCTATCCCCACTACCTGGAGAATTACGATCCGATGCAGGCAAAGTGGGAGATCGTGTGCGGGCGCGTGATTGGGGAGCCGGCGTTCGTACACGGAGGGATTGCCCGGTTGAAGCTGATGATGCAGCATGTGTTCTATCCCGATGGGATGTGGTGCGAGGGCGCGCCGCTGTACAGTTCGGCGGTTTTTCAGTTTCTGTGTGATGCCCTGAGAAGCGTGGAAGGCTACAGGGGCAGGGAGGACGGGCTGCATGATGCCGGGTTTGCGTCCGAAGCGATGAGGGGTATCGCCCACGTGAGGGGCGCGCTGGAGAAGATGGTGGTTCCGGATGGGAGTCTGGCCAGTGTGTACGATACGTTTGGCGCTTCGCTTTACACAAAAGGTGAGAAGGAGACCTATTTTGAACACGCGCCGCCGGCCGAGTCGGAGCCGTCGCTGCTGTGGGCGTGCGGGCATGCTGCGCTGGGGATGGGGCAGGGCGACCATCAGGTGCAGGCGCGGCTTCAGTTTATGGGGAGCGGGACGTTTTCACACAGCCATAACGACCGGTTGAGTCTCCAGGTGTTCGCCAGAGGGCGGGAGATGGTGTCCGATATCGGGTATTCGCAGAATACGCTTCGTCCCTATGCCACGTGTACGTTTGCGCACAATCTGGTGATGGTGGATGAGTCGAGCCAGTTTATCGGGTATTCGCCCGTGGGCGGGGCGTTGATCGCCTATGGAGATGGACATCCCCGGGTGCAGTTTGTGAGCGTGAGGGCACCGCAGGCGTACCCACAGACACGGGAGTACCGGCGTTCCCTGGTGCTGGTGAAGGTTTCGGAGGAGGATGCCTATCTGGTGGACCTTTTCGAGGTGAAGGGCGGGGCGCAGCACGACTGGCTGCTGCACGGGGACGCGGACCGGGACAGTGCGCTTGTGTCCGAGCTTGAGATGGAGGATCTGGAGGGGGCGCTTTTTGCGTCGGGGGAGACGTTCAGGATGTGGGATTCCGAGACGGGGTTCAAAGGGGGGCCCGGCGTGAGGCATCCGGACAATATCAAGAATGCGCTGGGGATGGTCCGGCAGGTTCGGAACACCCGGACCGATGATGCGTGGACGGCCACCTTCAGGCCATCGCCGGATGACGGTACCGCACTCCGGCTCTGGATGATGGGAGAGAAAGGGACGGAGGTGTTCTTCGGGGAGATGCCGTCGATCCGGCGCGCGGGGGACCGCAATGCTGAACTGCTGGATTACTGGATGCCACTGGTGATGGCGCGGCATAAGGGAGAGAACCTGGAGAGCAATTTTCTGGCCGTTCACGAACCTTATCAGGGTGCGCCGTTTATCACGTCCGTTTCGCGGGAGGGCCGGGCGCTGGTTGTGAAGACGCCGGGGTTCACGGATGTTCATCTTTTGGGTGGGGGGAATGAGACGTACGAGATGGCGGGGTGTTACGGGTTTCTCCGGGTGGTGGACGATGCGGTTGTTTCGGCGTATCTGGCGGATGGGACAAGGCTTGGGTTCGGGGATTTTTCGCTGGCGCTTCCCGAAGCGGCGGAGGGTGTTGTACTCGGCGTCGAGGGGGCGACGCTCTGCTTGTCGGGGAAGGTGGATCTTGAGAATGCCGAACGGATCTACCTGTTTTTTCCGGGGGGACAGAGATATGCGATTCCCGTCCGGGAGGTGCGACATGGGGATAAGGACAGTGTGGCGGTGCTGGCGTACGATCCCCGGTTTACGCTTTCAGAGGATGGCCGCAAGGGGCGGTTGACCGCGTTTCCAGGTGAGGCGTTTGAGGGAGAGGTTCGGTACCGGGTTCCGAGGTACGGGGGATGTTGGTCACCGACGTAGACGTGCAAGCAGGCCGGGAGAGGGCAGAGGCGCCAACACCGACATCGACACCCACTTCAAGCCAAAGCAATGGATCACATGCTTCTTACTCGAACGCACCGGATCTAGATAACAGCCGATCCCTGTAAGCTTCTCACTAAAACTAAAACGTCGCTCAATCGTATCATCGGTGCCTAGGACCACAGGCGCATCCTCATCCAACAGCTTCAAAATCAGTTCCAACACAATCCGACTGCCTTGTAATGGGTTCCATACCGTCCGACTTAGCACCCGATGATAATTGATCTAATGGGGGGCTTGGGACAAACTTAGTGTGCGCAACACCGCGCTGATCGTGCGCTTGCCGGGGGTCAAGATCGCGCCGATCAGCAACACCTGTGCTTGCGGCTAGACCCGGACAGAAAACAGTGGCGCAAAGGTAGCAATAATGGGTATGATATCTTCTAACAGAGCGAACATGGGCGTTCTCCTTATAATAGATGACTGTTTGGGACCATCATCTACATATATCTCAAAATGGCTAAAGTCCAGTTTTTTATAGCTCCAAAGGAGGTGGCCACAGTGGCAGAGGACAAGGCAGAGGATAGGCTGGCTACATTAAAGGATATTAAGGCGTTGACAAAAGCCTACCATAGCGATATGCGCGCAATTTTGAAGAGATTGAACGAAATCGATACCAAGTTGAAGAAGTTGAACGAGATGTGCCACGTTAGCAACGAGAGCAAATGACGAAAAAACCCGCGCGGGAGCGCCCCAGGCGGAGTCCGTTGACAAACTGTATTTGGCGGCGGCAGGCCGGCAGGCGAGTTCTACCGGGAGGCGCTGGCGTTGTTGGACAAGGCTGAGAACACGTAGCCTGGGTCGGAGCCGGAGATGGTGGTGATTCCGGCGGGCCGTTTTCGGATGGGCTGTGTATCCTTTAGAGACTGCAGGGACAACGAGCTGCCGGTGCGCGAGGTGGCGATCCGATCATTTGAACTGTCGAAGTACGAGGTGACGTTCACGGAGTACGATCGCTTCTCGGCAGCGACGGATCGCGAGCGGCCGCACGACAGAGGCTGGGGCCGGAGATGGCGTCCGGTGATCGAGGTTTCGTGGAAGGACGCGGTGGCGTGTACACAGTGGCTGTCGTCGGAGATGGGCAAGAGCTACCGTTTGCCGAGCGAGGCGGAGTGGGAGTATGCGGCCTGCCTGTCCGAGGGACGCAGGCAGGCGCGTGCGGGCTCGGTGACGAAGTATAGTTGGGGGAATGAGATCGGTCGCACACCAGGCCAATTGCGAGGGGTGCGGCAGTCAGTGGGACAATGAGAAGACGGCATCGGTGGGTTCGTTCGGCCCCAACGCCTGGGGCTTGTACGACATGCACAGCAACGTGTGGGAGTGGGTGCAGGACTGCTGGCACGCCAGTTACCGGGGCGTGCCAGCGGACAGGTCGGCCTGGGAGAGCGGCCATTGCTCGGGTCGCGTGTTGCGCGGCGGCTCGTGGTTCAACTTACCCAGGTACCTCCGCGCCGCGTACCGCAGCAGGTTCACCACCGACGTCCGCAACAACATCGACGGTTTCCGTGTTGCCCGGACGCTTACCCCTTGAATCCTTACTTCTTTACCTCCCTCCCTGCCAGCAACTTTTTGGCAGAGAGGGGGGTTCCAAGGGGGCATCGCCCCCCTGGATGTTTTTGCCTTCGTGCCCAATGATCGTCCGTTTCGCGCCGACATGGTTGATTCGATAAAAGTTGCGATTCGCCATATTCAGACCTTCTATGCCGATCAGATGCAAGTGGCGGGCTACGGCAACAGAACCTTCCGCCACACTTCCTAACAAAAGGGAGTGGGAGAGGATTTGTCGGCGAACGCGGCCTTGAAGGCGCTGGGGACGATCAAGCTGGTGGAGTGCGAGACGGAGGAGGGAACCAAGCAGCGCATCGTGACGCGAGCGTTCCGAGCAGGCGGTCAAGATCTTGAAGACGCTAAAGATCATGCGCCGTGTTCAGCCTCGTCCATGCCGCCTGCCAGTCACGGCGACAGCCGCTTGGGGTGAGAAAAAACCCCGTGTTGATCGCAACAGACTTAAGCGGCCAACCGTCATACACGGGCTAAGGTGAGCTTGAATAACATCTTAGGATATACATCTTCGCCCCCAAAACAGTGCAGGCCAGTAACGGGATAGCAAAGGATTATGCCAGTGAAAGTGACCGATGAAGTCGTATCTAAGGACGACCCTGGCCGTCGAGGTCAGATCATTCGGGGGCCACGCAAGCGCTCCGACGGAAATGTCTTTCTCATACGTTGGGACGATAACACTACCAGTTGGGCACCGGAGTACTCGTTGGTAGTCGCGAGCGAAGAGTCTGAAGACCCCTTTGAACTTCTAGAAAAAAAACGCTTCGGCAGGGCAAACGATCTGCGCCGCAATCTCACGTTTATCCAGCTTAGCGGGAGGCTGGCCAATGTCGTATACGGCATGGACACAACGAACACCGAGTTCCTGCCGTACCAATACAAGCCCGTACTCACCTTCTTAGAATCTCCCTCGAAGGGGCTTCTTATTGCTGACGAGGTAGGGCTGGGAAAAACTATTGAAGCTGGCTTGATCTGGACCGAACTTCGCGCCAGATACGACGCACGCCGACTCGTCGTCGTTTGTCCTGCAATGCTCCGTGACAAGTGGAGTCTTGAGCTTGCAAACAGGTTCGGTGTCGACCCGGTCCAACTGAACGCTGCCGAACTCGCAGATGAGCTTCATAAGAACAAGAACGATACTCCAGAGAATAAAGGATTTATATGCAGCCTACAGGGGATAAGACCGCCGACAGGGTGGAGAGACAAGCAACTCGCAAACGGCCGGATTCGCCTGGCTAGACGGCTGGACGAGTTGACGGAATTAGAGCCCGCCATCGACCTATTGGTCATCGACGAAGCACATTACATGCGCAACCCGGAGACACGTAGCGCGGCACTAGGAAGGATGCTGCGTGAGGTGAGCGAGCACATTGTCTTGCTATCGGCGACGCCGATCAATAACCGCGAGGACGACCTGTACCAACTCCTACGGCTGATTGACCCTGATTCATTTTACACGCGTGACCTCTTCCCACAGGTGCTGTCTGCAAACGAGCCACTGCTGCGCGCCCGCAATCTTGTACTCGACCACCGGTCCACTGGCACGGAGATTACCAACGAACTCCGCGTCGCGATGCGCCACCCTCTACTCGTAGAGAACCGCCAGCTTCAAGGACTTATCAAGGAGAACTTCGACAAACATTTTCTTGAAGAGCCAGGCAACCGTGTAGGTATCGCAAATCGCATTGATCGTATCAATCTATTGCGGCACACGATCAATAGAACGCGAAAGCAGGAAGTCGAAGAGTGGAAGGTCATCCGTGAGCCACATGACCATTTCGTGGATTTAGATCCCGACGGGCCGGAGTGGGATTTTTACCATAAGGTCACGCATTCCATCAGATGTTATGCGTTTGAGCAAGGTATCAGCGACGGGTTTCTGCTATCGACTCCGCAGCGCCAAATGGCGAGCTGCATGTACGCCGCTGCCAAGAGTTGGCGGGACACTTCTTCGCTCAAAGATGTGCCAAATCTTATTTATGAAGACCTCGGTGACCTCCGTAAGGCCGATACAAATCCCGAAGATGCGCGTCCTTTGATCGAGCACATCGCCACAGAAGTGTTGCCTGGTTTCGACTTTGAAAGGCTGAAGGCAGAAGATTCCAAGTTCGACGCATTTAAGCGCATAGTACACGAGTATCTGGACAGCAACCCAGGCGAGAAAGTTATCGTTTTCTCGTACTTCAAGGCCACCTTGCACTATCTTGAGGAGCGCTTCTCGTACTTAATGGTCCCGGTACAGGTTTTGCATGGCGGCGTCATGGAGAACAAACAAGAAGCTCTCAACCGATTCCGAGATGGAGATACACGAATCCTTCTCACTTCCGAGGTCTCAAGTGAGGGTGTTGACCTTCAGTTCTGCAGTTTCATAGTCAACTACGATTTACCTTGGAATCCGATGAAAATCGAGCAGCGTATCGGCCGTATCGACCGCATCGGGCAAAAAGCCGACAAGGTGTTGATCTGGAATCTCGGCTACGCCAACACGATCGACGAGCGGATCTACATTAGACTCTTGATCAAGCTCAAGATCTTTGAGCGCGCGTTGGGTGGAATGGAAGTCGTACTGGGTGAGAAAATCTCCGAACTGACAAGTGATTTGATGCGCCTGGAACTCACACCGGAGCAAGAGGAAGAACGCATTGACCAAGCATTCATGGCCATCGAGAACGTGAAGAGACAACAGGACGAATTGGAAGCGAAGGCAGCCCATTTGATTGCCTACGGGGATTACATTCTCGAGCGGGTGAAGGCGGCGCACGAGTTTAAGAGACGCATTACGGATGAGGACCTCAAGGCGTACGTCAAAGACTATCTCGACCGTCATGCCAAAGGTTTCGTCTTCACGGAAAGTGATAAGGATCCCCTGACGGTCGATATTCGGCTCTCGCCGAATCTTGCAACCCGCTTTGACGACTTTGTCCGTCAGTCGCGCCTCCAAGGGCAGAGCCGCTTAACCTACGGGCGTACAGTACGATGCCAGTTCTGGAACAAGATCGATCGATTCACTCCCCAGAGAGAGATCGTCAGTCAGTTTCATCCCTTTGTCCGCTTCATCAGCCAAGAGCTACGGGAGCGCGCGGAGAAATTCTGTCCGCTTGTAGCGCTTACCGTGCCCAAACGAGCAGCACCGTACTTAACAAAGAGCACGTACGCATTCTCTGCGAAGCGCTGGTCGTTCAGCGGCCTGAGGACCGACGAGGAACTTCACGCGCGTGCGATCAACATAGAAAACAGCGACGATAATCTCGATTCGGATCAGTCTTGGGACCTGGTGAACGCAGCGAAAGTGGAAGGCTCCGACTGGTTGTCGATTGCTAACGACATCGACGACATCGACAAGATAGCGTGCATCTTCGATAAGTGCGATATTCAACTAGAAAAAGACTACGCAATCACCAAACGCGACCGCAGGAACGAAAATGATGATCGGGTAGCGTTTCAGATTCAGACTGCAAGTCGGCATCGAGACCGTCTTCTCAAATCCCAAAACGAGCTTCTTGCACGTTACCGAGAACAAAACCAACAGCGGCTAATTCCGATGACAGAGGGACGTATCCGGTCAATCGAGAGGAAGTTCGAAAATCAAATTGAACGATTTCATCAACGGGGACAGATGTCAGCATCCGTCGCCGACATCTGCTACGGGATAATCCGGGTCACAGACTGAGATAGGAGAAACTTCGTGCTTTTCAAACGGATCTTGGACATGTTCTCGCGCAATACCGCTTCTGCAGACGAGTCACAGTGGATTCTGACTGACCGCACGCAGATTGAGCCGTCCAAGTCCGGTGATTCGCCAATTCAACTGGTAGTGGGACTCGATTTCGGGACTTCGTTCACCAAGGTTGTGGTGGGCGAATCACGCATACACTATGCGGTACCGTTCGGTAAAATTTCCCTGGGCAAGAATCCATATCTTCTGCCGTCTGCCGTTTCAATCGTGGGAAGAGGCGACGAATGTATGCTCGGCGTTTGCGGTGACGCGACACAAGTGTTCGACAATCTCAAGATGCCGCTTATTGACCGAAACTTCGGTGAGCAGGCACAAGGACGGGCGGTCGTATTCCTGGCACTCGTACTCCGCTATGTACGAGGTTGGTTCTTCAATACTCATGGACAGACGTATAAAAACCGTGAAATCCATTGGTTTATGAATATTGGGCTTCCTACGGACAGCTACGACGACAAAGACCTCACCAATGTATACCGAAACATTGTCCATGCAGCGTGGCGGTCGAGTGTTGTGCGAGGACCGATTTCTCTGAAGCGTAGCATCGACTATCTGAGCGTCGGCGATTCGCGGGTCAAGCGATTACCGGCGGAGTTTTCGGACCGATTTCTTCAAGACGATCGAATTAATGTGTTCCCGGAGTTCGCCGCACAACTTACTGGCTACACTCGTTCGCCAAGACATCAGAAAGACCTGCATGCGATGATAGATGTAGGGGGCGGTACCTTTGATGTCACGGTTTTCAACGTCATTCAGAGGCAAGGAGAGGATCTTTTCCCAATCTTTGCGCGGACTGTCCGGCCGCTTGGCCCCCGATACCTGGTTCGGCATCGTTTCGGAGCGCTCGGTTTACCCGATACCGATGAAATTTCGCCGTTCGACGACCTTCCGGACGACAAGGAGTTTGCCGATTTGTGCAGGGTATCCGTTGGGCTCCTCGCTGAGGTCGACAAACCGTTTCAACGGAAGATTAGAGAGTGCATCGGCAATGCGGTCCTATACACCAAGCAGAATCGCCATCCGGATTCCAGACATTGGAAATCGGGGCTTCCGACGTTTTTCTGCGGCGGTGCGACATCATCCGAGTTCTACTTGAGACTTCTTGCGATCTTCAAGGAGGAACGCTGCCCTTTCCGGTTGCTGTCCACGGACCTTCCCCAACCCGAGGACCTTGAGACGCCCCTGCTCGATGGTGCTTCTTACAATCGACTCGTGGTTGCATACGGGTTATCTTTCGACCCCTTCGATATTGGCGGGATTATCCAGAGGAACGATATTGACGACATGAAACCTGCCCCTCCAATTGATTACACCGACCGGTATATCTCGAAGAACATGGTGTAGCCCGAAGTTCCCTCGAATGGGCTGATCTATATAGTTGATCATAAAAGACAAATTCAGAGATTTTATGTGTGGTTGACTGCGAACGTCCGAATCCGCTTTGAAATCGAAAGCATTTTGCAAGATACATTGGCCGATTGCGAGCGGCCTGCCTCTGCCTGTGACGAAGGCCTGCTTACCTCTCCCGGTAGGCAGGCCGGCCGGATGCCCGGTAGGCAGACGCAAACAGAGCAGCGAACAGTACCCCGTTCCGTATATTCGTTTACTTCAAAAGATCGCTCGGGAAACAGATTGGGAGACGCTTCCTCTCCACTTGCAGGATGCCGTTGACGCCATGTTAATGGAAGAATCGAATGAGGAAAATAGCGAAACGCGGCCTTTGCGAGATTTGCTCCGTGAGACCGGAGAAGCACCTTAGCAATGGCTTACGCTGTTCACATGCATTCGGCTGCAGAACAAGGACGCCGTCTGGTACAGGGCCATATTAGCCACCGCCGCACCCTGCTGATGAGTACGGCAAGGTGGCGGATGTGCGGGAGTTGGTGGGGGGGTAGGGGGCAGTTTATTGCCTCGAACGGGGCGAAACCGAAGGTCATTTGGAGATGGACTGAATGAACGATCCTTGCAGAAGCGGACCGATTGCAATGGAGGTACCGATGTCAGAGATGCTCGAAAGCAAGCTCGACGCCATCGCGAAAGCCTGCAAACGCCATGGCGCAACTCGGTTGGATGCCTTCGGATCGGCTCTGCGCG
Source organism: Candidatus Latescibacterota bacterium (assembly GCA_965222075.1). Classification (GTDB taxonomy): domain Bacteria; phylum Latescibacterota; class UBA2968; order UBA2968; genus JAAXHW01. The sequence continues at coordinate 303,613 of OZ244937.1, forward strand.
ATGACTTCCAGCCTGGTCGGAGCGATGTGGATCTATTGGTCGAACTTGGCCCGATGGAACCCTATGCTCGAGTCGATGCCTACTTCGGCCTGCTGGAAGACCTGAGAGCCATACTGGGGGAGCAAGTGGATCTGGTCGTTTCAGGAGCCGTGAAGAACCGCTATATCGCTCGTGAAATTGAGCAGACAAAAGAGTTACTGTATGCCGCGTGATGCAAGAGCCTACCTGTCTGACGTGATCGAGGCCTGCGACGCTATCACCAACGCAGTCCGCGGCCTCGATTTGCGGAGCTACGCAGGCAACCGGCTCGTCCGGTCCTCGGTAGAGCGTGAGTTCATCATTATCGGCGAGGCTCTTGGGGCTCTTAACCGCCTGTCGGAGGAGACCTTCGGCAGCATCACACAGGCTCGGCGAATCGTGGACTTTCGCAATCAATTGACTCATCAGTATCCAAGCGTGGATGACGCTATCGTCTGGGCGATCATCGAGCGGGATGTTCCGGTGCTGCGCGGGGAGTGTGCGGGGCACTTTCACCGCATGAGCCCACCCGCTGAATCGGCACCGGAATAAGGAACGCGACGGCGGCGCGAACACTCAACCGACCCCATCGCTCGCATCCTGGTGCCACAAGGAAATATCAACACCCCTGAAAGGCATACGTATGGGTTCACTTCTTGGTCGTTTTCGCAGAATGGAAAAAGCCTCGCCTAAGGGTCATGTGATGGTACGATTCTGCTGTGGGATACGTCGCCGTATATCACCCCTCAAACCCTTGGTCCCGACTTTGATGGCGATGGGACTGTTGGCTTTGGCGATTTTGTGCAGTTTGCAGGCGTGTTCGGGTTAAGTTAAGGCGGCGGCCAATGCCGATATGTGACTGTCGAAGTCCAGGATGCGGTAGAGAATTCAGAAGAACGCCAGGGGAGGTTTGCAGAGGGCCTGGCGCAGGAGGGGCTTTATGAATCCGGAGGTGAAACATCCGGTTTTTTTTATGCGGGTGGACAATTCTCTGAGGGCCAGGAAGGTCTGGGAGATGGACCTGGAGGCGGCGCAGGAGGAGGCCGGGGTGGTGATGGGGATTGGTGATGAGACGCTGGATGCGTGGAATCCGCCGCTGGCCTGTTTTCTGACGGTGGGGTGTCCTCACTGCACGCTTGAGGACCGACACAGGAGCTACCACTTCTCGTGGACGCCGGAGGAGCCGGAGCGGACGGTGTGTACGTTCTGCGGCCACGCGTATCCCAGTAAGGAGCATCCGTTGGACGAGGTGACGGAGGTGGTCTCTCCGGCCGGTACAGCGCAGCAATATCCCTATTTTCCGGGGAAGGACGGGCGGCGGTATTATATGGAATCTCAGCTGTACAATATCCGGCGGTTCTGGCTGCGGCAGCAGGCGGCGCTTTTGGCGCACCTTTACCGGGAGACGGGAGAGACGGATTATGCCCGGAAGGCGGGGGCGATTATCAGGCGTTTTGCCGGGGTTTATCCCGAGATTCCGGTTCACGGGCCGGGAGAGCTGGCGAGTCCGGTTCTTTACGAGGTGGAGATTCTGCCGGTGCCACCGGACGGGGTGCAGCCGGTGCCGGAGGCTTTCGGGCCCGAGGCGGGCAGGACGTACGACCCGCCCTACCCGAGGGCTTCGACCCGCTCCGGGTTGTGGAACCGGTATCCGTACGACGAGGTTCCGCTTTCGCTGATTCTTGCGTACGATCAGGTTGCCGGGGCGCTTGAGGCTGCTGACCGGGGCCTGATCGAAGATTATTTCCGGCAGACGGTGAATTATCTGAGAACCTATCCCCACTACCTGGGGAATTACGATCCGATGCAGGCAAAGTGGGAGATCGTGTGCGGGCGCGTGATTGGGGAGCCGGCGTTCGTACACGGAGGGATTGCCCGGTTGAAGCTGATGATGCAGCATGTGTTCTATCCCGATGGGATGTGGTGCGAGGGCGCGCCGCTGTACAGTTCGGCGGTTTTTCAGTTTCTGTGTGATGCCCTGAGAAGCGTGGAAGGCTACAGGGGCAGGGAGGACGGGCTGCCTGATGCCGGGTTTGCGTCCGAAGCGATGAGGGGTATCGCCCACGTGAGGGGCGCGCTGGAGAAGATGGTGGTTCCGGATGGGAGTCTGGCCAGTGTGTACGATACGTTTGGCGCTTCGCTTTACACAAAAGGTGAGAAGGAGACCTATTTTGAACACGCGCCGCCGGCCGAGTCGGAGCCGTCGCTGCTGTGGGCGTGCGGGCATGCTGCGCTGGGGATGGGGCAGGGCGACCATCAGGTGCAGGCGCGGCTTCAGTTTATGGGGAGCGGGACGTTTTCACACAGCCATAACGACCGGTTGAGTCTCCAGGTGTTCGCCAGAGGGCGGGAGATGGTGTCCGATATCGGGTATTCGCAGAATACGCTTCGTCCCTATGCCACGTGTACGTTTGCGCACAATCTGGTGATGGTGGATGAGTCGAGCCAGTTTATCGGGTATTCGCCCGTGGGCGGGGCGTTGATCGCCTATGGAGATGGACATCCCCGGGTGCAGTTTGTGAGCGTGAGGGCACCGCAGGCGTACCCACAGACACGGGAGTACCGGCGTTCCCTGGTGCTGGTGAAGGTTTCGGAGGAGGATGCCTATCTGGTGGACCTTTTCGAGGTGAAGGGCGGGGCGCAGCACGACTGGCTGCTGCACGGGGACGCGGACCGGGACAGCGCGCTTGTGTCCGAGCTTGAGATGGAGGATCTGGAGGGGGCGCTTTTTGCGTCGGGGGAGACGTTCAGGATGTGGGATTCCGAGACGGGGTTCAAAGGGGGCCCCGGCGTGAGGCATCCGGACAATATCAAGAATGCGCTGGGGATGGTCCGGCAGGTTCGGAACACCCGGACCGATGATGCCTGGACGGCCACCTTCAGGCCATCGCCGGATGACGGTACCGCACTCCGGCTCTGGATGATGGGAGAGAAAGGGACGGAGGTGTTCTTCGGGGAGATGCCGTCGGTCCGGCGCGCGGGGGACCGCAATGCTGAACTGCTGGATTACTGGATGCCACTGGTGATGGCGCGGCAGAAGGGAGAGGATCTGGAGAGCAATTTTCTGGCCGTTCACGAACCTTATCAGGGTGTGCCGTTTATCACGTCCGTTTCGCGGGAGGGCCGGGCGCTGGTTGTGAAGACGCCGGGGTTCACGGATGTTCATCTTTTGGGTGGGGGGAATGCGACGTACGAGATGGCGGGGTGTTACGGGTTTCTCCGGGTGGTGGACGATGCGGTTGTTTCGGCGTATCTGGCGGATGGGACAAGGCTTGGGTTCGGGGAATTTTCGCTGGCGCTTCCCGAAGCGGCGGAGGGTGTTGTACTCGGAGTCGAGGGGGTGACGCTCTGCTTGTCGGGGAAGGTGGATCTTGAGAATGCCGAACGGATCTACCTGTTTTTTCCGGGGGGACAGAGATATGCGATTCCCGTCCGGGAGGTGCGACATGGGGATAAGGACAGTGTGGCGGTGCTGGCGTACGATCCCCGGTTTACGCTTTCAGAGGATGGCCGCAAGGGGCGGTTGACCGCGTTTCCAGGTGAGGCGTTTGAGGGAGAGGTTCGGTACCGGGTTCCGAGGTACGGGGGATGTTGGGCGCCGACGTAAATGAAGGGGGAGATTGGGCGTTTCAGTGTGGATAAACTGGTTAATATGCTGACGCGGGCGGGGATGCAGGTCGAAATTTACGTCAAGCCACAAGCAGCTTAATCCAATAGGAGACAAACTTGATGAACGAATCAGCAATCCGACTCCGTATCGAGCCACTGGACGAAGGTGGTTTCCTGGCCACGAGTCCCGATGTCCCGGGCCTGGTTGCGGAAGGACGTAGCGTCACCGAGGCCGCCGAGATTGCGCAAGGTCTGGTACGCAAGATTGCAGAGTCGTGCATTGAGCACGGAGACCCGCTTCCTGGTGCATTGGCGACGCTCCCGGAGGGCAACGCCTCAATTGATCTGCTGGTACCCGTCAGCGTGCCGTAATGGGGCGGCTCCCCGGGTTCAAGTATCGACCTGTAACGAAGTCAGACCGGGGTGCCCACGCATCCGGCGATCATAAGGGTCGGATGTTTGTCACTTGAATGGAGCAGGGGCCAATGCAACGAACAGCATTTGATCAGGTCACCCCGCTGTTGATGCTGGCGACATGTTTTTTGGCATTGCTCTGCCTCCCTTCCGTCAGTTCCGCTTGGTCCCCGCCGGCCGACAGTGTGCATTTCTGCGCGCCGTTCGATTACGAGCAGTGGCGGCGGGATCACCCCCGTCCTGCGGCCAAGCCGCTGGGGGATCTGAACGTGGGGGAACCGCGCACGGTGCGGATGATCTACTTTCTGCCGAATGACCGGCCTTTTCGCGCCGACGTGGTTGATTCGATGAAAACGATGATTCGCCGGATTCAGAAGTTCTACGCCGAGCAGATGCAGGCGCACGGCTACGGCGACATGACGTTTCGTATTGAGACCAATGCACAGGACGACCCCGTCGTGCACCGCGTGGATGGTGAACACGCCGATAGTCATTATCTTGACAACACGGTGGGCCCTGTGTTGCGGGAGATTCAACAGTTGTATGATGAGAGCAACAACATTCAATTCATCGTCATTGACAACAGTGCCGACCTGAACATTGGTGTTCACGGCCGCCAAATAGGCGGCGCTGGTGGTATTTCGGGTCCGCGGAAAAGGAGTGGTTATGTGCTGGTTCCTGGCGGATTCAGCTTCCACACGGCTGCCCACGAACTTGGCCATGCTTTCGGCTTGGGGCACGACTTCCGCGATGGCACCTACATCATGTCGTATGGCGGAGGACGGTATCGGTTATCGGCGTGCGCCGCGGGATTCCTCGCCGTGAATCCCTTCTTCAATCCGGATATCCCACTTAAAGCCTTAACGGGCCCCACCATCGAACACGTTTCGTCCGCCCGGTATCCTGCCGGCTCGAAGAGTGTTTCCATCCAACTCAAGGTCGGCGATACGGACGGGCTTCACCAGGTGATCCTGCACGTTTTCACAACCGCTATATCCATTACTGCCGGATCCTCTGAAGTTAAGGCGTGTCGTGGACTGGCAGGAGAAAAAGAAACAGTCGTCGAATTCGAGTATGACGGCGTTGTTCCATCTTCTTTTGTTGGAAGTCTTTCCGAGCCTCCTGTACATCGCATTGGGGTTGAGGCGATTGATACGAATGGGGACGTAAGCACTGCCAGTTTCTATATTGCGCAAAGTTCGCCATACCTGATCACCACCCTTGAAGGGCATTCGTCAGATGTCCCTTCGGTGGCGTTTTCGTCCGATGGTAGCACACTGGCTTCCGGGTCGTGGGATAGCACGATCGTGCTGTGGGATATGGACACCCGGGAACGGATGGCCGTCCTGGAAGGACACACCCATGGCGTCACTTCGGTGGCGTTTTCGTCCGATGGTAGCACACTGGCTTCCGGATCGCTTGGTGGCGAGATCCTGCTGTGGGATGTGGCGGCCCGAGAAGCGGTCGGCGCTCTGGAGGGGTATACGGAACGCATCAGTGAGGTGGCATTCTCACCCGATGGTAGGACGCTGGCTGCCGGGGGGTGGTGGGATGATACGGTCAAACTGTGGGACGTGGCGACACGCGAAGAGGTTGCAACCGTGCAGATGCATACAGATCCGATCCTTTCGGTGGCATTTTCGCCCGACGGTAGCATCCTGGCTTCCGCATTAGGGGACAACACAATCCTGCTGTGGGACGTGGCGGCCCAAGAAGAGATTGCCACCCTGAAGCGGCAATCAATCATCTATGCGATGGTATTTTCGCCCGACGGTAGCATCCTGGCTTCCGCATCAGGGGACGGCACGACTGTGCTTTGGGACGTGGCGACACGCCGGAAGATTACCACCATTGAAGGGGATTGGGCCTGGGTCAACTCGATGGCGTTTTCGCCCGATGGGTCCACTCTGGCATCCGGTACAGCCATTGGGACCGTCATAATGCAGAATGTTCTGAGTGGAAATATAGACCAGAGGTTTCCGCATACAGGTGCCGTCACTTCGGTGGCCTTTTCGCCCGACGGTACCATGCTGGCTGCGGCATCAACGGATGACAGGATAGAGTTGTGGGATACCTCCGAGTGGGTGCGTCCACGTCCTTTTCGCGTGATGAAAGTGTCCGGCGATGACCAGCAGGGTGCACCCGGCGACACGTTGGGCCAACCCCTGGTCGTGGAAGTGCGAGATCAGTACGGCAATCTTCTGCCCGATGTGCCCGTTACGTTCACGGTCACCGCCGGAAACGGTACGCTGGGCGGAAGGTTCACGACTGAGCGCGCAGTGACCGATACCCACGGCCGGGTTGAGGTTTTCCTTACCCTTGGTTCCAATCCGGGCACAAACACCGTTGGGATATCTCTGGGTGTGGGTGAGCTGACGACGTTTCGTGCGGAGGGTGTCGGAACCGGCGTGATCGTCCGTGAGGAAGATTTCCGGACATGGCATCTGCCGGACGGTGCGATTGTCCGCCTGGGAAAGGGAACCATCAGTGAAAGCGACCGCGCCGTGGACTTTTCGAGGGATGGCCGATATCTGGCTGTGGCCAGTGACATCGGCGTGTGGGTCTACGAGATGGCGACGTCCCGTGTTCTGGCGCTGTTACCTGCCGAGGATAGGGCCTATTCGGTGTCATTTTCCCCCGATGGCACGACGCTGGCTTCGGCGTTGAACAATGGCAGGATCGAGCTGTGGCAGGTTAATACGGGTGCGCGGATTGGCACCCTCGACCGGCAGTCGTTATGGGTCCCTTCTGTGGTGTTTTCATCGGATGGGGCCACCCTGGCCTCGGGGTCAGGTGATGGCACAGTCCTGTTGTGGGACGTGTCGAGCCAAGCAGAGATCGCCGTGCTGGAGGGGCATACGAGTCGCGTCAGGTCGGTGGCGTTCACGCCCGACGGTACCATGCTGGCATCCGGGTCGGATGACGAAACCATCAAGTTGTGGGACGTGTCGAGCCGAGCAGAGATTGCCACTATAGAGGGGCATAGGCAAGAGGTCAGGTCGGTGGCGTTTTCTCCTGGTGGCGGCATCCTGGCTTCAGGGTCATGGGATGGTACCGCCAGACTGTGGGACGTGTCGAGCCGAGAAGAGATCGCCACATTGAATGTGCACAGGCGCGGGGTCACATCGGTGGCGTTCTCGCCGGACGGGCGCACGCTGACTACCGGGGCGTTGCGCACGATGATACAGTGGGATGTGGCGACCCGAGAACGTGTTGCCACCCTGAACGTGCACGGGTCCTGGATCACTTCGCTGGCGTATTCGCCCGACGGCGCCATCCTCGTTTCCGGGTCCCCGGACGGTATGGTTCTGATGCGGTATGTGGAGACGGGAAGCACCGTCAGGCTCCCCGGGTTTATGGTTTTCGGCTCGATGGCGATTTCACCCGATGGAGCGAATCTGGCTTCCGGGACAGGGGATGGCGCGATCTTGTGGTGGGATCTGGCGACCCGGGCAGAACTCCCCACGCTGGAGGGACATAGGGGTCTGGTCTATTCACTGGCGTTTTCGCCCGACGGTACCACACTGGCATCCGGGTCGGATGACGAAACCATCAGGTTGTGGGACGTGTCGACCCGGGAAGAGATCGCCGTGCTGGAAGGGCATACAGGTTGCGTCAGGTCGGTGGCGTTTTCGCCCGACGGTACCACACTGGCATCCGGGTCGGATGACGAAACCATCAAGTTGTGGGATATGGCGGCCCGAGAAGAGATCGCCTCGCTGAAAGGGCATACAGGAAGGGTCAATTCGGTGGCGTTTTCGCCCGACGGTACTACACTGGCTTCAGGATCGTTCGACAAGACGGTGAAGTTGTGGGACGTGGCGGCCCGGGAAGAGATTGCCACTTTGGGGCACATGAAAGAGGTCACTTCGGTGGCGTTTTCGCCGGACGGTACTACACTGGCTTCTATTCAATGGTCTGACAGGACGGTCAAGCTGTGGGACGTGTCGACCCGAGAAGAGATCGCCTCCCTGGAAGGGCATACACGAAGTGTCACTTCGGTGGCGTTTTCGCCGGACGGGACCACGCTGGCCGCCGGGTTGTTTCGCATTAAACTATGGGACGTGGCGACCCGAGAAGAGATTGGCACTCTGGAGGGGCATACAGGTGGGATCAGGTCGCTGTTGTTCTCACCCGACGGAGCCACGCTGGTTTCCGGCTCCTGGGATGGCACGATTCTGGTGTGGGATATGCAGCTTCTGCAACCACATCCCCAAACCCTGACCAGGGTCTCCGGGCTTGAACAGCAGGGACCGGCCGGTGCGGCGTTGGCCCAGCCGTTTGTCGTTTCGGTGCAGGATCAAAACGGGGATCCGTTTGGCGGGGCCACCGTCACCTTCTCGGTTACCGCCGGGGGAGGGACGCTGTCTGTAGCGACCGCCACCACCGATGCCAACGGTCGCGCCGCCACTACCCTGACTCTGGGGAGCCAGCCGGGGACGAATACCGTTGTCGCAACGGTAGCTGATCTTGAGCCGGTGGCCTTTACCGCCACTGCCAAAGCCAAGCCCGACTTTAATGGCGACGGTACCGTTGGCTTTGCCGATTTTGTGCAGTTTGCAGCACGGTTCGGGTTAAGCCAGGGCGATGCGGGGTATGACGCGCGGTACGATCTGGATGGGAATGGGACCATCGGGTTTGGTGATTTTGTGATCTTTGCCAACGCCTTCGGCAAAGAAGGGTCATCAAATTGAACTGTCTGTGCGGGCACACTCAGACATGGTAAAAAGAAAATTATCCAACAGGGAAACGATAAAGGTGCGTTCTTGTAGACAACCGGGTTTTTACGTTGGCCCGGTGCTGATATCACCATCCGGAGGTGAGAGATATGAGTGCTCATCGCGTTGAAACGGTTATACGCCAGGGCAGAACGGTTGTGCTAAAGGATTTGCCTTTCCAGGTAGGCGAGTCGGTCGAAGTCATTATTTCTCATTGCTCGTCAGAACGCAACGAGAAAGACCGCTATCCATTGCGTGGCACTCCGATAAAATACGTCAATCCTGCTGAACCTGTAGCGCATGGGGATTGGAGCGTATCACAATGATTGTGCTTGATACGCACATCTCCGGGTCTGGTGGGTTCATGGAGACGCTCGCCTCACCAGCCAGCAAGTGGCTTGGTTGCAACAATATGAGTCTCAAGGTCTTGGGGTGAGTGCAATTTCATGTTGGGAAGTTGCTAAATTAGTTGAGTACAAGCGGCTCGTATTGCCTTGTCCGGTTGATGCGTGGATGGATCAGGCGCTTTTATATCCGGGCATTCGGTTTCTGGATCTGACGCCGCAAATTGTAATTGAGTCATCGCAATTGCCCGTTGGATTCCACAGAGATCCAGTGGATCAGATTATCGTTGCTACGGCGAGAGTCCACAATTGTCAATTGTTGACAGTGGATGCCAAGATACTTGATTATGGACATGTTAATACGCTGAAGTAAACACGCCAAACCCGTTGTTAAAATAAGGCGATGGCGTGATTGGGCTTGGCGATTTTGTGATCTTTGCCAAGGCCTTCGGGAAAGAAGGTTGACCTATCTGCGCCTGCCAGAAGACAGGCAGGCGCAAGCAGAGCAGCGAACGGTACCCCGTTCCGTATGTTCGTTTACTGAGGTGTAAACCCATGCGTTTTTTCAATACAGCCGGTCCCATCATCCCAGAGGATCATTACCATATCCCACCGTTGGAACGGATTGATTTCGACGAAGTCCTGCTGCTGATTGAGCGAAAGAGGTACTTCGTGATGCACGCGCCCCGGCAGACGGGCAAGACGTCTTCTCTGCTGGCACTGATGGATGAACTGAACGGCGGCGGGCGGTATCGCTGCATGTACGTGAACGTGGAGATCGGTCAGTCCGCACGCGAGGACGTGGGGGCGGCCCTGCGGGCGATACTGGGTCAATTGGCTATGCGGGCGGAACGCATCCTGGGCGAGCGGATCGTGAAGGAGGTCTGGCGCGAGGCTCTTGAGGACTCAGGCCCCCACGGCGCGTTGCAGGAGGTGCTGAGCCGCTGGGCCGCGGCAGACGCCAGGCCGTTGGTGCTGATGATCGACGAGATTGACGCGCTGATCGGCGACACGCTCCTGTCCGTGCTGCGGCAACTCCGTGCGGGCTATCCCGACCGGCCGCGCCAATACCCGCAGACGGTGATCCTGTGCGGCGTGCGCGACGTGCGCGACTACCGCATCCAATCCACCGCAGAGAACGCGATCGTCGCAGGCGGCAGCGCGTTCAACATTCGCGCCGAGTCGTTGCGGCTGGACGATTTCACAGCGGACGAAGTGCATAAGCTCCTGGTGCAACACACCGAGACCACCGGACAGGTGTTTGCCGAGGAGGCGCAGAACGCGATCCGGGAATTGACGCAGGGCCAGCCGTGGCTGGTGAATGCACTGGCTTATGAAGCCTGCTTCAGGAACAAGGCCGGGCGGGATCGCAGCCGGCCGGTCACAGCCAATGCGATATGCGACGCCCGTGAACAGCTCATCCTGCGCCGCGAGACACACCTGGACCAACTTACCGACAAACTCCAGGAGGAGCGCGTGCGGCGCGTGGTCGAACCGCTGTTGAGCGGTGCCGAATACACCGAGGCGATTCCCCAGGACGATGTGGAATATGTCCGCGATTTGGGCCTTTTGCGTCGAGAAGATCCCATCGCCATCGCCAACCCAATCTATCAGGAGGTCATCCCCCGCGACCTGACCTACACCACGCAGGCATACCTCGCTCAAGACCCGGCCTGGTACGTGGATGCGGACGGGCGTTTGCGCCTTGCCGATCTGCTGGCCGCGTTCCAGGGGTTCTTCCGTGAACATTCGGAACACTGGGTCGAGCGGTTTCAGTACAGGGAAGCCGGTCCGCAGCTGCTGCTGCAGGCGTTCTTGCAGCGTATCGTCAACAGCGGCGGGCGGATCGAGCGGGAGTATGGCCTGGGTCGGATGCGTACGGACCTGCTGATCCTGTGGCCGGCACCCGGCGACGCCCGGTCCGGTCAAGCGGTTCAGCAGGCGGTGGTCGAATGCAAGCTGCTTTACAAGAGCCTGGAACAGACCGTGCGCGAGGGCCTGGAACAGACCCGCGCCTATATGGATCGCTGTGCCGCGGAGGAAGGCCACCTCGTGGTCTTTGACCGCACGGTGGACGTGTCGTGGGACGATAAGATCTTCCGCCGCGAGGAGGGTGTGGGGGATACGAAAGTTACGGTGTGGGGGATGTGAAGGGAAAAGTGTGAAGGATGAAAGGGGAAGAAAGAAGCAACCACAGCATGGGCAGGGCGTAAACCAACGCCACAACGTTAATACAACTCAGATTGAGGTAGGCAGGCATGCTCGAAAAACCTCGTTCCCCCAAATGGGTATATGATGACTCGGGTGAGGTCATTGAGGTAATACTTGGATATGACGATTTCAAGACGTTACTTCAAAAGATCGCTCGGGAAACGGATTGGGAGACGCTTCCTCTCCACTTGCAGGATGCCGTTGACGCGATGTTAATGGAAGAATCGCCTGAATATACTGTGGAATGATCGCGTTTCTATAATCCCCGGGACGGATTACGAGGTCAGGAGCAGGGGCCAATGAAAAAATGGATTTTTCATCTCACCGCACTAACCGGATTGAATGTTTGCATTTTCGCGTTGCTCTATCTCTTGTGTGCGGGCGATGCCTCTGCTCAGCAAATCCAGACGCCTGCTCCGCCGAGCATGGACGGTGATTTTCAGACGTGGCATTTGCCCGAAGGTGCCCTCGCCCGCCTGGGCAAGGGAGCCATTGGTGAAGGCGACCGGGCGGTGGCGCTTTCGTCTGACGGGAAATATCTCGCCGTGGCCAGTGGCGTCGGCGTGTGGCTGTACGAGATGGCGACGTCCCGTGCCCTGGCGCTGCTACCCACTGCGAGTCCAGTCTATTCGGTGGCGTTTTCGCGCGGCACCATGCTCGCTTCGGGTTTGGTCAATGGCAGGATTGAGCTATGGGAGGTCAAAACGGGCACGCGGATTGCCATCTTTGAAGGGCGCAGGTGGGTTCGAGTTACTTCGGTGTTGTTTTCGCCTGATGGTGCCACTCTCGTTTCCGGCTCTTATGATGGCGCGGTCAGGCTGTGGGATGTGGCGTCCCGAAAACGCATCGCCACCCTGGAAGGGCATACAGAGCAGGTCACTTCGGTGTCGTTTTCGCCTGATGGTGCCACTCTGGCTTCCGGGTCGCAGGATAAAGCGGTCAAGCTGTGGGATGTGGCGTCCCGAGAAGAGGTCGCTACCCTGGAAGGGCACTGGCATTTGGTCAGTTCGGTGTCGTTTTCTCCCGATGGCGACATTGTTGCTTCCGGGTCGTGGGATCGCACGGTCAGGCTGTGGGATGTGTCGGCCCGCGAAGAGATCACTACCCTGGGGAGGCACAGTTCTATTATCAGTTCGGTGTCGTTTTCGCCTGATGGCGCCACTCTGGCTTCCGGGGGAAGGGATCACACGGTCAGGCTGTGGGATGTGGCGTCCCGAGAAGAGGTCGCCACCCTGGAGGGGCATACGTATCGCGTCAATTCTGTGGTGTTTTCTCCTGATGGGACCACTCTCGTTTCCGGGGCAGCGGACGGTATGGTTCTGCTGCGGGATGTGGAGACGGGAAATGTCGCCAGGCTCTCCGGGTATATAAGTGTCAGCTCGTTGGCGTTTTCTCCCGATGGGACCACTCTGGCTTCCGGCTCTAATGATGAAACGATCAAGCTGTGGGATGTGGCGTCCCGAGAAGAGGTCGCCACCCTGGAGGGGCATACGTATCACGTCAATTCTGTGGTGTTTTCTCCCGATGGGACCACTTTGGCTTCCGGCTCTGAGGATGAAACGATCAAGCTGTGGGACGTGGCGGCCCGAGAAGAGGTCGCCACCCTGGAGGGGCATACGTATCGCGTCAATTCTGTGGTGTTTTCTCCCGATGGGACCACTTTGGCTTCCGGCTCTGAGGATGAAACGATCAAGCTGTGGGATGTGGCGACCCGAAAAGAGATCGCCACCCGGAAAGGGCACTGGTATGGAGTCAATTCTGTGGTGTTTTCTCCCGATGGGACCACTCTGGCTTCCGGGGGAGGGGATGGCACGGTCAGGCTGTGGGATGTGGCGTCCCGAAAAGAGGTCGCCACGCTGGAGGGGCATAGGAATAGGATCAATTCTGTGGTGTTTTCTCCTGATGGGATCACCCTCGCTTCGGGGGGATCGGATCGCACGGTCAGGCTGTGGGACGTGGCGTCCCGAAAAGAGATCGCTGCCTTTGAAGGGCATACGGATGAGGCCATTACGTCTGAGGTCAATTCTGTGGTGTTTTCTCGCGACGGGACCACTCTGGTTTCCGGCTCTTATGATGGCGCGGTCAGGCTGTGGGATGTGGCGTCCCGAAAAGAGGTCGCCACTCTGGAGGGGCATACGGATGGGGTCATTTCTGTGGTGTTTTTGCCCTATAGGACCACTCTGGTTTCCGGCTCTTATGATGGTACGATGTTGTTGTGGGATATGTTGCCGTACATCACCTCATGCACGCCGAGGCCGCCGGTGAAAATCTACGGCGACAAACAGGAAGGAATGGTCGGAACCGCTTTGGCCAAGCCGTTTGTCGTTTGGGTGTTGGATGAGAAGGGGGCGGCGTTTGAAGGCGTGCCGGTCTCGTTTGCTGTGACTGCAGGTGGGGGGAGGCTCTCTGTTGAGACCACGGTGACGGATGCGAATGGTCGAGCATCGAGCACGCTGACGCTTGGGAGTGAACCAGGCACAAACACCGTTGTGGTAAGGGTTGCAGGAACTGAGGAGACGGCGACCTTTGTCGCAGAAACTTTAGCTATGCCCGACTTTGACGGCGATGGTGCGGTGGGTTTTTCCGACTTTTTGCTGTTTGCCCAGCAGTTCGGGTTACGTCAAGGCGATGCGGGGTATGACGCGCGGTATGATCTGGATGGGGATGGGACCATCGGGTTTGGGGATTTTGTGATTTTTGCCAAGGCCTTCGGGAAAGAAGGTTGACCTATCTGCGCCTGCCTGTGTTCCTCCCACACGCAGGCCGGGTCTTCGGCAGGCAGGCGCAAACAGAGCAGCGAACGGTACCCCGTTCCGTATGTTCGTCTACTGAGGTGTAAACCGATGCGTTTCTTCAACACGGCCGGTCCCATCAAGCCGGATATTCACTACGATGTCCCGCCGTTGGAACGGATTGACCTGGACGAGGTGCCGATGCTGATCGAGCAGCAGAGGTACTTTGTCATGCACGCGCCCCGGCAGACGGGCAAGACGTCCTCTCTGCTGGCCTTGATGGACGAGCTGAACGGCGGCGGGCGGTATCGCTGCATGTACGTGAACGTGGAGATCGGCCAGTCCGCACGCGGGATACGAAAGCTACGGTGTGGGGGATGTGAAGGGAAATGACTCCGCAGTGATGATAGGAGAGTAGATCCATGAAACCCCCCGTTCTTTGTATTGCAGATCGAAAATTTATCGTATTGAACGTGATGTGTGACTTTAAATAGGAGAAAGGAGGTCTTAAGGCTACCTTGTAAGTATCACCAAAACGAGGCAGCCAACCCCCAACAGGAGGGACCTCCAAATGTATAATTTAGAACTATTCGTCATCGCTGTCTACTGTTTAATTGCCGACCTGCCTGCCGCGCGGTGCTTGGCGCAGGCAGGTGAGTTGTATCCCAACTTCTGTCAAAGATATGGCCCCCCCCGTCGGGCAGGCTTTTCACCAACCCTGAGTGATGCGGAATGCCTGACGATTGAAATCGTTGGACAATTTCTGGGCTATCCCAATCAAAAGCAACTCTTTGAGCGGATGCGTGAGCGCTTCGGCACCTGGTTTCCAGATCTAAAAGAGAGGGAGGCCTTTGTGCGCCAATCGGCCAATCTTTGGCAGGTCAAAGCCATTTTACACCAGCAGTTGGTGGAAAGGTTAGGTGGCCATCACGCCCCCTGTCAGATCATTGATACCCTGCCCGTTCCCATCTGTCACCTGGCACGGAGGTGGAGGCGAAAAATCTTCAAAACAGACCCCGTCTTTGATTTTCCAGACCCCACCAAGGGCTACTGTGCGGCCAAAAAGGAAGCATACTTTGGCTTCAAAGGGGGACTGCGGATCACAAAGGATGGCCTGATTGTTCACGCGCCGCTGTTGCAAGCCTACCTGCCTGCAGCGCAGGGCACTGCGCAGGCAGGTGGTCATGACTCAAAGTGCCGCGACCAACTTCTGGAGGGAGTGCAACCCGATACCTTCTTGCCTGCGCGCAGCGCGCAAGCAGGTGTGTTGGGCGATACCGCTTTTTTGGATCTAAACTGGCAGGAAGCGTGTCAAAAACGCCATCAGGTGCGGGTTTTAACCCCCATCAAATCCAATATGAAGCCAACCCCACAGCGCAAACCCTTTATACTATCTGGGGTGGGAAAAACCCTGCGACGGTTGATTGAAACCGTCTACCTGCCTGTGCGTTGCACGCAGACAGGTGCACAACTGACCCAACGCTTTCAGGTGGCCAGAATGAGGGTGCGCGATGCCTGGCACTTCAGAACCTCTGGACCACCAAAATCTTAGCGCATACAGTCTGCCTGCTTGCCTGTCTGCCTTCGGCACAGGCAGGCGCGCTGCGCGCAGGCAAGCGTGTTCCTCAATATCCAGCTGCAACGAGATCCCTTAGATTTTGAGGGACTCGTCCGATTCTAAAAAAAGTCTCACATGACGTTTGCTTCTACTACAACACAATTGCCCATCAATCGTAACTGATTGTGGGCTTGTTCGTTTTATTGTTGCAAACTACAACACGCGTTGTAAATTGCAACATTTTTCGTTCCCGCCTTACAACTTTTCCTATAACTACATTTATAAACAGGAAGTTATAAAATTCCTTCCGCATGGACTTGTTCTCCGGAGGGGTTTTTGCGTTGCATTTTGCGACAATTTCCAAAATTCCCGCTGCTCCCATATTCTGCCTAACTCGTTCAATGGAAATGAGTTAGGCAGATTTTTGAGATTTGGCACACATTTTGCATGTACAGTTGAAAAGATCGTGCCATCCATATCCCTGTCTGCCTGCTTGCCTGTCTGCCTGCTTGCGCGCTGCGCGCAGGCAAGCGTGCAACGCACAGGCAGGCGCGCTACGCGCAGGCAAGCGTGCGGTGACGCACAGGCAGGGATGATGGCCTGTTGGAAAAAGGTCTCATCCCGGGTCTTCCAGACTTTCACCCGAGCCTGATTGATGGCTTCCTGAAGATCGAGGATATCATCCTGCTTGAAACGATGCAGCAAATCGCCTGCGGTAGAGGGAGCAGGCAACCGTTCAACCTCAAGCGCATCCCTGCCTGCCTGCAGCGCGGTACGCCGCGCAGGCAGGCGACATGACTGTTCAATTCCGGGTCATTTCTCTCTTTGCGCTTCTGCCTCTCCAATTGTATCCGTCCGTTCCCGGGTCGCATCGCTCGGCCTGTTCTTTGGCTTCTCTTCATCTGCTTGTCAGGACACCTGGGTGAATCGGAAGCCTCAGCGGACGGATTCAGCGCCTTTGTTCGGAAGCCCTTTGACATTCAGCGTTTGGAGACAGTTGCCCGGATCATCAGAACAGCCTGAAAAGCGCACAGGCCTGCCTGCCCGCCTGCGCGCTGCGCGCGGGCAGGCGCCGGACTACGGCCGGCAGGCAGGGAGGTTGCCTGTATTCTCCTGGTCGAAGATGCCCCCCTGGTGGCATGGCTGGTTCCCCATGCCCTGGCGAGGGAAGGCTACATCCTCATTATCGTAGCGGACGGCAGGCAGGCGCTTTGGGTGCTGGAGCGGGAACTGCCCGATCTGATTTTGAGTGATCTCCGGCTGCCCCGCATGGACGGATGGGCGCTTTTCCAGGAAGTGCGGGAGCGCTACCCGCAGGTTCCCTTCATTGCAATGTCGGGACACTCGGACAGCGAGGAGGCCACCGGGAAGGGGTTCAATGCCTTTATTCAAAAGCCTTTTGACATCCAATACCTAATTATAACCGTTCGCCGGATCATCTATGAGGCAAAACAGAAAGAGCAGGACTAAAACCTGCGACCGTCCTGGCCGATAGAACCTCATAAACCGCTATCTGTTGCTCACGATATTGATCATCACTTCTAACACGGGAGGTCCATCATGTCTTCAACATCTTCGCTGTTCAGAAAAGTTCTAATGATGCGGAAGGTTCCTTCTCTTGTCCATTTAAAGTCACACATTACGTTCGTATTGATTGTAGCCATTGGCGCGATGGCCCTGCTGGCCACCGTCGAAACGGCACAGGCAGTTCCAGGTCAACCTGACAGACCGACACTTTTTGTTGATTACGATGAGGATGTTGTTGACAACTACATAGGCGCCTACGCTGAGTTGACCGCTACGACCAACTCTGTCTCGGGTGCTGCGCGATACGAGTGGGATCTCCTGCGCGGGACGGTTTCAACAACGAGACCATCGGTAACCAGGGGCGTTTTCGTATCTGACAGCATTGCCACGGCGTCGGTCAAAGTGCGTGCGGTCGATAGCGAAGGCAACGCAGGTCAGTGGAGCAGCACAGCGTCAACCAATATTTATTTCGCTCCACGTCCACCTATGCCGACCTTGAGCTTCGACGAAGAAGATAAGACCATTACCATATCGGTTTACGGGTACAGAGGAGCAACGGAATACACAATCAAAATCACCGCCCCGGGCGGTAGTAAAACCAGAAAGACAGTCACCGATACGGTGTACGCCTACTCCGTGCCTTTGTCTGATCCATCAGGGACCTGGAAGGTCAGCGTGCAGGCCACGACAGCTACTCACCGTACCGCCTTCTCACGCACCGCATTATTGGCTGTGAAGGTTCCGGAACAGCCCGTCGAACTTTCGGCTGAAGCCGGCAACGGCCAGGTGACGCTTACCTGGAAGGATCCGGGCGATTCTGGTATCGCCAAATACCAACTGCAAGTGGACCACGGCGAGTGGACCGATATTGAGGGCAGCGACGCCGGCACGACCAGCCACACGGTTACGGGGCTCACCAACGGTACCAGGTATCTCTTTCAAATCCGTGCGGTGAGCAACAGCGGCGCGGGCGAGGCGTCCGACAGGGTGTTGGCGACGCCGGTGGCGTTACCGAAACCGACCGGGCTTGCCGCAACGTCCGACGACGGCCAGGTGACGCTTACCTGGAAGGATCCGGGCGATTCTGGTATCACCAAATACCAACTGCGAGTGGACTACGGCGAGTGGACCGATATTGAGGGCAGCGACGCCGGCACGACCAGCCACACGGTTACGGGGCTCACCAACGGTACCAGGTATCTCTTTCAAATCCGTGCGGTGAGCAACAGCGGCGCGGGCGAGGCGTCCGACAGGGTGTTGGCGACGCCGGTGGCGTTACCGAAACCGACCGGGCTTGCCGCAACGTCCGACGACGGCCAGGTGACGCTTACCTGGAAGGATCCGGGCGATTCTGGTATCACCAAATACCAACTGCGAGTGGACTACGGCGAGTGGACCGATATTGAGGGCAGCGACGCCGGCACGACCAGCCACACGGTTACGGGGCTCACCAACGGTACCAGGTATCTCTTTCAAATCCGTGCGGTGAGCAACAGCGGCGTAGGCGAGGAATCGGACACCGTGTTGGCGTACCCGGAACCGGTTCCGGAGTTGGCGGCATCCGTACCGTCTTCGCTGACGGAGGCGACGCTGCATGGAAGCGTGGTGACGCTGAGATTGACAGGACGATCCTACTTGAACGCGGTCAGAAATAACGTGACGGTATCGGGCATTGAAGGTGTAACGTTCAGGTCGTCAACCGATGTGGATCGCGTGAGCGATACGGAGGTTACGGTGAAGCTGACGTTCAACGGCAATATTGATTCCGATACGATGCTGGTGTTCACGGTGGGGGCAAGTGCGATAGCGGGCTATACGGGTCCCGCGCTCACGGCGGAGATTCCGGTCACTGCGGTGGCCGAATCGGTGGTCGCATCGGCTCCACAACCGTTGACAGAGGCGACGCTGCATGGGAGCGTGGTGACGCTGACGCTGAGCGGCGGCGCTTACGAGCGTTGGAACACGGTGAGAAACAACGTGACGGTATCGGGCATTGAAGGTGTAACGTTCAGGTCGTCAACCGATGTGGATCGCGTGAGCGATACGGAGGTTACGGTGAAGCTGACGTTCAACGGCAATATTGATTCCGATACGATGCTGGTGTTCACGGTGGGGGCAAGTGCGATAGCGGGCTACACCGGTCCGGCGTTCACAGCGGAGATTCCGGTCAGTGCTGACGAGGAAGCGGCGCCCGACTTTGATGGCGATGGGAGGGTTGATTTTTTCGACTTTATTCGCTTTACAGCCGTATTCGGGTCGAGTCAGGGCGATGCGAGGTACGACGCGCGGTATGATCTGGATGGGGATGGGACCATCGGGTTTGGGGATTTTCTGATCTTTGCCAACAGCTTTGGCAAATAGGTCCCTTCCTCTGGCAGTGACAGAGGAGGAGGTGGCGGTGGTGGCAGTAGTCAAACGTGCACTGTGAGGTTGGCGCTGAATCCGGGAGACGGATGCAGTGGCTCCGGTTACAGTCTTCGCAACGACGCAGGTGTATTGGTGGCGGACGGTACTATAGGTGGCATTACCATGAGCAATACGCGCTTCAGCGGCGGCAGTGTGCAATTGAACAGACTGCACCTGACCAGAAGCGGCAATGTCTGGACGATTGTCAGCCTGCCCTAACCGGATGTGCTTGCCAAATGGCGGCGTTACGGCTCGCCGTCACGCGTCACCGTCACCTTGTAGGTCCCCGTCGTCACCCCATCCTCCGCCGTCACCCGGATCTCTATCCTGTTCCTGCCGACCTGCAGGCCGTCGAACGTCACCGACTTCCGCGATGTGCCATCCATCGTGAGGCTCATACCGGTATTCCGAACCACCAGAGGGGTACCGTCCGCGGCCGTGCCGCTCTGATTGTGCGTCATACTGGATGGATTGGAAATGGTTATCGTGACGGTTGTAGCAGTCGCTGCGACAGTTGCCTCGTACGAACTCGTGTTCCGGTCAAAAGCTGGCCGCAGTATGGAGTTTTTCGACGACACCCCGAAGAAGCCGGCCTTGCCCTCCGCCAGCGCCAGACCCGTAAGTTTCGTATCCCGGCTCGGCGCAATTCGGGTCACCGTGATGGTGTAACGCTCCGTTGCCTTTCCATCCTCGGCAGTAGCCACGAGATCCAGGGTATTCCGACCCACGGTCAGGCCGGAGACGTTCATCTTGTCGACCACGAGGGAGGACCCGCCTGCCGCAGTTCCCCTCAACCGGACGATCGTCGCCGCTTCCTTCCTCCTGACGGTGAACTTGAGACCCGTCACCCCGTAAGGGACGGCTGCCTGGTAGGTCTTTGTTTCCGGCTCAAACGTGGGTGTGAGGTTGCTCTTCGAGAGCGCCAGCGCAGTCAGCGCGGCATCGCTTCCAGGCGTGGTTGAGTCTCCGTGTGCGTCTCGTGCGGGGCCAATGCACGAGGCCGTTCCTGTTCCGTATCGGAATGACATAGCCAGGCTCCTTTCGGGATGCGAAAGCGCTCGCGATTTGCACACACCGAGGCCTGGGGTGGGGCAACCGGGTGGGTGCGGATGTTGTGTATGCATCATACGGTCTCTGGTGAAATTAAGCTGGAATAATTCGTCACAATTTTGTTTAATATAACATGCTTGAGATCACAAAAACAAAATATATTTCTCATTTAAAATCTGTATATTTACAATCTCCGGGTAGTCAACCGGCCTCAGCCAGAAATGTTGACATAAAAGGATGGAGAGAAAAATGGTTGCAGACAGCGGGCGGGTGCAGCGAGAGCGACATTTGACTTCGGGCAACGGCGCATTGCTGGTGGTCACTGACAGCGGGGGACCGTACTGGGAGCGGATGATTGTGGATGAGACGGTTCTGGTGGCGCTGGCGCATTTCGGCATGCCCTATCGGGTGCTGGATCTGGCAGGGGAACGACCGACACCGGAAGTCCTGAACCGGTGCGCAGGGATTGTTCTGGCGCAGAACGGTCTGGTGCGTGTTTGAGCGATGCGGAGACCGGTCTGATCGCCGATGCGGTTCGGAACGGCGCCGGACTGGTCAATTTCGATTACGATGTGAGGGCTTACAAGGCGCCCCTGCTGGAGATTTTTGGGTTCGAGCGGATCAACCCGCATCCCTATGCGACCAACACGGTGCGGGTTCGGGAGTGTGACCATTATATTACAGAGCTGCAATCGGCGGGAGAATTCCACGCGTTCGACCGTATGGTGACGGCGATTAGCGTGGAGAAATGGGGCGAGGAGGTGACACCGCTGGCGGACGGGATTCTGGGGAAGGAGCAGCTGGTCCATATCCGGCACCTGGCGCCGTGGAGCGCGTTTGAACCGCGCAATTTTCCCCTGGTGTTCGCCACGGAATGGGGAGAGGGGCGGGCGGTGCAGTTTACGCTGAATTCCCGGGTGTGGCGGAACGCGTTTTTCGGCCATGCAAGGGGGATGGACGATCTGTTCTGGCGGTCGATCCTGTGGACGGTGCGCAAGCCGTTTGCGGCGAACATGATTCCGCCGTTTGTGGCCATGTCGTGGGACGATTGCGAGGGGAGGCACGATTTCGCCTATGCCGATATCGCCGTTGCGCATGGGTATGTTCCAATGCCCTCGCTGTTTGTGAAGCAGGTGCCGGAGCGGTTGTTTCCCAAAATCAGAGCGGGCCTGAAAAGCGGCAAGATCCAGTACAATACGCATGCGCTGGATTATTACCGTTTGCTGGTCTACAATTTCGGCAAGGGGGAGTGCTCTGAGGGTGAACTGGAAGAGAATTTCGCTTTTCAGGACGCTTTCTGGAGGCAGGTGGGGGCTTATCCGGGAGCGACGCTGCGATTCCATTGGGGGGAGTACGGGGTGAGGGCGCTGCCCTTTTTGAAGGCGCGGGGCCACCGGTTTTTCTGCCCGGCCCTGCAGACCGGGCTGCATAAGGCCGATATGTGTATGCTGGACGGGTTCTGGCCGTACGGGTTGCAGACCTGTTATTACGATTATCTGCCGGATGATCACGACTTTTTCGCGTTCGCGGCCATGCTGGCCCGGCACCAGGAGGATTTTTTGACGGGGTGTACCCCCTATTTGCGGGAGAGCGAGAGGACCGATGTTGAGAAGGCGGCGGGGAATGCCGCCCTGCAGGTCCGGCACGGCCACCGCGCCGGGTTTTATGCGGAGATTGTGACGCACGAGCAGAAGTTCGACGCCCTTTCGATGGAGGAGTGGGATCGAATTTTGACCCGGGCCGATCAAATGACCGGGGGGTTTGAAAAGATCCACGCGAGCCACGACGAGATCGGGCACTACCTGCAGGGGAAAGACGGCGTCCGGATCGCAGAGGCCACGGTAGACGGGGACAGCGTGCGCTGCAGGCTGGCAGGCAGAACCGCTGCGCCGCTGCGCCTGTCCGTATTCCGGGATGAAGGGGAGTCGGTGGCGCGTGAGTACAGGGTGATCGATGTGTTTGAGGGAGAGGCGGAGGTGGGGTGAGGGCCAGGAAGGGTACAGGTGAGGATAGGCTCGTGGAGAAGATTCTGTTTAATATTCAGGTTGATTGTGAATCCACACAGCGGAGCATCAACGATCCTGCGCTGGGCGAGCGGTCGATTCGGGGGCTGGGGGAGATCTTTTCGGAGACCGGGGTGGTGGGGACGTTTGTGGTGATTCCTTCGGATATCCGTGTCCACGCGGATATTTACAGGGCGCTGGAGGCTGAGGGGCACGAGGTGGGTCTGCATATCCATCCGGCGGAACAGGGATATGGTGAGTTCTTCGGGGTGTACGGGCTTGAGGAGCAGGTGAAGATTCTGCAGGAGGGTGTGGATGTGTTTGCCGGGTGTATGGGAAAGGCGCCCGAGGCGTTCACGCCGGGCTACTTTTCGGCCAATGACCATACCTATCCGGCGCTGGAGGCGCTGGGGTTCAGGCACGGTACGGTGTCGATGCCGACCCGGAACCTGCCGCAGTGCGCCTGCGTGTGGGGCAATTCTCCGCTGGATATCCACTATCCGCATCGGTATAACCGCAGCCTGGTGGGAGATGTCGATTTTGTGGATGTGCCGCCCACGGTGGATGTGGCGTCCCGGATGTGGGGTGGGGCGCACCCGCAGGATCTGCGCATTGAGCTGGTGGACGCCAAGAATCACTGGTACACGATTCAAAAGAATGTGGTGCGGCAGGTGGAGGCGGGGGAGGAGGTTCCGGTGAAGTATCTGAAGGCGCTGACCCACAATATTTTCGATTACAGCAGGCCGCAGGATTTCCGGAGGGAGACGATGCTGGGGGTGATTTCGGCTGTACGGGAGATTTGCGGGCAGCAGGGCTGTGAACTCGCGCCGGCGACGGTGGCGGAGATCGCCGCAGAGTACCGCCGCAGAGTTCCCCTGCCCGAAGGCGGCGTCAAACTGGACCTGGATACCCGGGGGCGTGCGGCCTGGACGTCGAAGGAATCCTGACAGAGGAGGTGGTACGGTGGTGACGATCGATGGGTATTGTACGCTGGGTGAGGACCGGGAGTACGACCTGACGGAGACCGATCTGCTGCAGGCAATGGACGGGGCGGGGGTTGACCGGGCGGTGATTGCAGCGGTCGATCGCTGTTTGGCGGTGCACAACCGGGAGGGGAACGATTTTCTGCTGAAGGCGGCTGCGGCGCATGCAGACCGGTTGATTCCCTCCTGTTCGGCGAACCCGTGGTACGGGGATGCGGCGGTGGCGGAGTCGAAGCGGGCGATTGAAGGTGGGGCCCGACTGCTGGTGCTGCATCCGTTCGTTCAGGGGTACCAGGCGAACGACGAACTGGTCTGGCCGCTGCTTGAGGCGGCGGGGGAGGAGAAAGTTCCGGTTTACGTTCATACGGGGACGCCCGGGAATGCAACGCCGTGGCAGGTGGTGGATCTGGCCGATCGGTATCCATCGGTGGACTTTATTATCGGGCACTGCGGGGCCACGGATTTCTGGAACGATATGGTGGAGGCCGGAAAGGCGTCCGATCGGGTCTATCTGGAGTCGTCACTGGCCAGGCCGTTTGTTTTTACCCGATATCTGGAGGAGGTGGGGGGGCACAAGGGGATTATGGGATCGTTTGCTCCGATTAATGCGTTGACTTTTGAGTGGGAGCAGATGTACAGCGTTCTGCCGGAGGTGATGTGGCCGGATGTCTGCGGCGGCAACCTGCTCCGTTTGCTGGAAAAGCGAGGGACTTTATGATTGTCGATTGCCATACGCACTGGGGGATGGTCTGGGAAGACCGGGACCGGGGCGATCCTGCCCGCTGGCTTGAGGTGCTGGACAGACACGGCGTGGACAGGGCATTCCTGCTGGGGCACTACAATCTGCATCGTTGCGATAAGGCCCGGGAGGATAACGATCGGCTGGCAAATATTACGGCCCGGGGTCCGGACCGTTTTATCCCTTTTGGTACGGTCTGGCCGCAGATGGGCAGGGATGCGGTTGAGGAGGTCCGACGCTGTATTGAGGATCTGGGCCTGAAGGGCTTAAAGTTTCACCCCTGGTTGCAGGGGTTCAGCACGGGCGATCCGGTGTTCGGCGAGATCTGCGGATTGGCCGGTGAGCTTGGCGTGCCGGTTTTTTTCCACGACGGTACCCCGTGTTACAGCGTTTCGGAACAGATCGGGGGCCTGGCGCGCCGGTTTCCCGGCACCCGGCTGGTGCTGGGGCATTCGGGGTTGTTGTGGAATTGGCGCAGCGCGCTGGAGGCGGTGAGGCACCCCAATGTGTGGGCCTGTTTGTGCGGACCCCACATGCGGGCGGTTGAGGTTTTCTGCCAGCGGGCGGATCCGGACCGGCTTTTGTGGGGGACGGATTTCGGGTTCGGTTTTTCGGATCCGATAGACTACCGGCTGAATCTGGTCCTGCAGGCGAAGATTGACGATTCGCTGCGGGAAAGGATTCTGGGGGTCAACCCGCTGCGGCTGCTGGAAGAAGCGTGAGAAGGGGCGAACCCGCCTATGAGAGGCGAGGGGCGCGTAGCCTCGACCTGCTTAAATTCGCCTCAAATTGGTCTTGACTTTGGGGTCCACTTCATTCAAATTGGCCACTGGCAGATTGACGCACAAAAGCGGATCGATCTTTTAAAGCCGGGAACCAGATGACGAACAAAAAGTTATATGCAACCAAATGCGAGATAGTTCAAAGCCTATTTGTTTGGAGTATGTCTTTTTTTTGTTTCGGTTTTGCCTTGTTTAGCACGCTTCCTTCTTTTGCAAAACAGAGGCCCCGAGTCGCACTTGTGCTCAGTGGGGGAGGCGCACGTGGGGGGGCACATATCGGCGTGTTGCGCGTGCTTGAGCGCGAAGGTGTACCCATTGATTTGATTGTGGGCGTGAGTTATGGTGCTCTGGTGGGAGGACTGTACGCTGCCGGATACTCTGTTGATAATGTCGAACGCATTATTGTAGAAACAGACTGGTGGGAAATAACCAACAATAGCCCCGACCGCCGTCTGTCGAATTTGAATCGCAAACCAATGGCTGATCGTCAGATGCTTGCATTGCGCCTCGATAAATTGGAACTAAAATTGCCTTATGGGATTTTTGCCGGGCAAAAGATCCAGCATTTTCTCAATCAACTGACCCTTGGCGCAGCTTATCGGGCGCGAAACGATTTTGATCGGCTTCCAACGCCTTTTCGCGCAATTGCAACAGATATTTTATCTGGAGAACAGGTCGTGCTTAAAAATGGCTCGCTCGGCGCGGCAATCAGAGCGAGTATTTCTGTTCCCGGGGTGTTTGCGCCGGTAAGTACAGAACAAACCCATCTCGTAGATGGCGGCATTGTCAATAATCTGCCTGTAGATATCGCATTAGACGCTGGAGCTGATTTTGTTATTGCCGTGGATTGTGCCACGCCTTTGCGTAATCAAAAGCACGAAATTGAAGATATCATCGACGTCATCGATCAAGCTGTCAGTTTTCGAATTGAAGAAAAAAAAATGGCAAATCGAAAACGCGCTCATGTGCTGATAATGCCCAATTTGAAAAGATTTGATCCAGACGATTTTAATCGGTCATATACCTTGATTCCAATTGGAGAAAAAGAAACCGAAAAACATTTGGATGCGATCTGGAAGGCTCTGCAAACACTCGGAATTTCAAAGCGTGTTGGAAAGTCAAGACCGTCGATATTGCCAGATGAGTTTGGTTTCAAAACCTGGGCGGATATACCATCGGATATTGTAATTGATCGGGTTCGGATTGAGGGTTTAGAGCGCTATTCACAAGAGGCATTTACATCGCATTTGGAAAAGTTCATCAATAAGCCTATATCGTTTCGGAAACTGGAACGCGAATCTGGCCGGTTGTATGCAACCGGATTATTTCAAACGGTGGATTACCAGGTTATCTACCAGGAAAGCCACGCCGACTTGGTTTTTCGGGTGCTTGAAAACCCCCCCAGTGAGGTGAAAGTGGGACTTCGTTACGACAACGATTTTCGGGTTTCGGCACTGTGCGAGTTTGCACATCAAGATACTTATGGCCGCGTAGCAGAGTTTTATTTGCGCGGCCTATTGGGCAATTTGAATTTTGCTGAAATGAATTTAATTTTTCGCTCATCTAAGGTCCTGGGTTTTCTCGGGGAGATTCAAGGTTGGAGTCAAGATCGGTTGTATTTTCAAAATGGGCAACGCCAGGACGCGTATAACGAGAGGCGTCTTCGCACGCGATTGGGCATACAGGCTTTGTTCCACAGTTGGGGAGGTTTCAAAGTTGGGTATCAAGTTGAGCATGTCCGCATTCGCAATGCGGACCGTTCAATAGGCAATGCGTCTAAATATCTACCCGGCTTCTGGTTATCCGCAGGTATTGACACGCGAGACGATGCGTTTTTGCCAAAGCGGGGCATCTATTTTCAAACCCGGGGAAAATGGGTTTATCGGGCATTATCACAAAAGCAGGTGCAAACACAGGTCGCGTACTTCGCCAGTCCCCATCCGAGATTGAGCGTGGGCCTTTGGTCGCACGGAGGCTATGTGACACAGTCTGCACCGATTTATGAACGCTTCACATTAGGTGGTGCAGGACACTTTAGTAGCGCAGCATTGCGCGTTGTCGGTCTCAAACGAGATGAACTGAGGGTTTCCAGGTTCGTATCGGCGGGCATTTCTATTTGGATCCACCTGAAATTTTGGGAATCCATACCGCGCAGTGCTGTTGGAATTTTCTATCAGGGCGGTCTGTACAATTTGACTCCCAATCCGCATCGACCCAATACCCATATCCATGGTTTTGGTATTGGGGGTTATATCAACACAACGATTTTAGGCCCCATTCGTGTTGAGATTGTGAGCACAGAAAAAAAAGATATCCAGATTTATACCGCAATCGGATTTGCGTTTTGATGCGTTAAAAATTTCTGATCCATCTGTTCAGCTTCGGGTTATCCCAATCACCTTGATAGGAATATTGATGATCAGGCAGATTCAGTGTGGCATCAATGGGATACACACGGCCTCCATCGGGATGAGCATATCCCGCGCGAAAGATCGTGATCTGTCCGAAGATGGAGACATAGGACGAGTTCACCGTCTCCTTATACCTCATCGGAAGATTTTCTTCCGAAAGGGGTGGATTCAAGGCTTCATACCCGTCGCCAGACAAAGCGACAAAAGCCTCCAGAAAGCCCCGGCCTACCCTCTGAATCCGGCGAAACAGAGTCTGTTCGACTTCGTGGAGCTCTTCTTGGCCCACAGCCCCTACAACATATTCCTTGATCTGGGCAAAGGCTTCATCCAGGCTTTCAAAAAGGGCTTCTTTTTCGTTGCGGAGCACGCAGACAGGTCGCTTTATGCAAATAATTCAACTACCGATTTTACAAGCAATTGATACGCCCATGATTTCCTACACACTCAAAATGATATTTTCCAAACAGAACGCCATTTTACTCTTGTCAGTGCTCACTTTTTCTGTTCCGATAGAATCCACACCTCAGGAGGATTTACCTCCACCAGGATACAGGATTCACCGATCTATTCCTCCGCAGGGTGCCAGGACCTACATGGTAATTCCAGGGGAAAGGTTTCGGGCCAGCGGGTTCAAACGCTGGTTCTACGGCAGCAATTACCGGGATCTCTGGACCACCCCTATCGAGGTTGCGGTCCTTGACCTCGACAGCGTAGGAGGTGGCTTGACGCCGCTTCGCACCGGCGGATTCGGACAGTCCATCTCTCTTCACTTTACGGGACAAGACGGTCGTCGATATACGGTTCGTTCCCTGGATAAAGATCCTACCAAAAGAATATGGGACGAACTCAAGGGTACGGTCGTGGACGACGTCCTTCAGGACTTGATCAGCGCGCTTCTACCGACAGGAGCACTCGTGGTTGACCCGCTGATGGAAGCCACTGGTATCCTCCATTCCAAGCATAGGCTCGTAGTAATTCCGGATGATCCGAAGCTGGGAGAATACCGCGAAGAGTTTGCTGGCCTTATCGGAATGCTGCAAGAACATCCGTCTGAAGGGGCGGACGATACACCCGGCTTTGCGGGTTCCCGGAAGATCAGTGGAACGGAGAAGTTATGGGAACACCTTGAAGAAAGTCCTTGCAACCGCGTTGATGCCCGTGCCTATCTAAAAGCGAAACTGATGGATTTTCTCATCAACGACAAAGACCGCCATTACGGCCAGTGGAGATGGGCGCGGTTCCCCGATGGCGATTGTCATACCTATCTTCCAATACCCGAGGATCGCGACCAGGCTTTTATCGGCTTCAAGGGATTTGCTATGGCAGTGGCGCGCAAAAGGCTCCCCAGACAAATCAAGTTCGACGCCACGTATCCGGATCTGGTGGGCCTATCGACTACTGGCTGGGAGATGGACCGCGAGTTTCTGGTCGAACTCGATAAGACCGCGTGGGATTCGGTAGTAACGGTGTTTCGCAGAGACCTACCCGACCAGGTCATTGCGGATGCCGTGCGGAAGCTCCCACCACCGTATTACAAGATGGTTGGGGAAGCTCTTGCAAAGGCCCTCAAATCGAGACGGGACGCATTGCCTGAATTTGCCAGCAGATACTATGAATTGATTACCCGCCAGGCCGAAATCCAGGCGACCGATCAGGACGAGTACGTCCAGTGTGAGCACATGCCGAACGGTGATCTCGTGGTCCGTATCGGTCTGATAGAAGGCACTGGTGGAGAAAGGAAGACGCCCTATTTCCAAAGAACGTTCCACCCCGAAGAAACTCGGGAAGTCCGAATATACCTCCGGGGAGGAGATGATCGTGCGGACATATCAGGGACAAAGGGGCAGATTGTCGTTCGCATTGATGGTGGCGGTGGAGATGACACACTCACAAACTTATCCGAGGCTGGTGCCTCAAAGACCCGGTTTTATGATTTTCGTGGAAAAAATCGGTTCGCAAAAGGCAAAGGAGCGAAACTCGACGAGCGACCCTACAAGCGTCCTCCCGCACGGCTTCTCCGTGCAAGGTATGCACTGGATTGGGGCATGCAGACTGGTACTTTCCCGATTATCAGGGTAAATCCAGATCTGGATGTATTCGTGGGAGTGACCAACCAGCGGCAGTATTTCGGCTATCGAAAAGATCCTTTCTCTTCGGAACATTTTTTTAGGATCGGGCTGGCGAAAGACAATGATCTCGAGGGGATCAAGCCCTTTGTCTCCTATACCGGAAACTTTCGCCAACTAATGCGCGACTTCGATACCAGAATCTACTTCAAGTACTCCGGAATCCAGGTAATCCGGTTCAACGGATTCGGTAACAAAACGGAGATTCCGCATCCTTCTTCCTTCTATAAGGTGGAGCAAAATCATTTCGTTTTCGCACCGGCCTTCGAATTTCGAGGAGGAGAGTATAAAGAAGATATGCCTCGTGTTGGTATGGAATCGCTTCGCTCGAAATTAACCATTGACTTTGGGCCGATTATCAAGTATTCAAACACACCACTCAGTTCCAATAAGGAAAAATTTATCGGTTCGCTTGATCACTCACTGTACGGTACGGGTTCCTTCGGTCAGGTAGGCGCACAGGGTGAAGTCGTGTACGACACGCGTAACAGTCCAGGGTATCCCACTCATGGGGTCAGGGTCAGGGTTGCCGGAGCCATCTATCCGGGAGTCTGGAATGTAGAATCGACCTTTGGCAGCATAGATGGGGAAGCCAGTACTTACCTGACTGCTCGTATTCCGACTAACCCCACCCTTGCCTTAAGGGCGGGTAGCAAGAAGGTGTGGGGGACCTTTCCCTTCTACGAGAGTGCCTTTCTGGGCGGGTCTGGTTTTGTCGGCAGCGGCATATCCAGTGACAATTTACGCGGTTTCCGGAAAAATCGGTTCGCTGGAGGTACCTCGCTGTATGGAAATTCCGAACTGCGGCTGGTTCTGACCAAAATCAAGCTTTTGGTGTCGGGAGAGTTGGGCTTGTTCGGTGCGGCTGATGCTGGACAGGTGATTTATGACGAAGATCTGGACAATGCTGGTAAATGGCACACCAGTATCGGAGGTGGATTCTGGCTGTCTTTCCTCCAGCGCCAGCAGACCTTGAGCGCGGCAGTCGTAAAAGGCGATGACTTGACGGGCGTATATCTGCGCGCTGGTTTTATGTTCTAACCTTGATTCGTCAATAAGGTAGCGGGATTTCGGGGTATTGAAAACGAAGGTGTAATGTGAAGAAATCCATATTTTCCTAATGAAGGAGGATGCTATGTTCAACAACATCATCATACGTCTCGCCGTTTACTATATCACCTGGCTTTTGATTCTCAATGCGATTTTTCACCTCTTCCCCCAAATTCTCCATTACGTCGCCCAGGAGCGTGAACGCATATTCGTAGGGCAATCCCTTGACTCCGGGTCCGATGTTTCCGTTCCACTTGGAAACATTAAAGAAGGGATAAACCGGCTTTCCGATCCGGAACACACGATTCCAGTTGTGGTCGCTATGGTGCTGGCCTTCGCGGTTACCCTGCCAATTACCTGGGTATATGGCTGGACGCGGCCGCCCAAGAAATACAGTCAATCCTTTGCACACACTCTGCTCGTGATGCCTGTCGTCATAGCGCTGGTTGTTTTTTTGGTTAAGGGTAGTCTTGCCCTTGCGTTCAGCCTGGCGGGCATCGTGGCCGCCGTCAGTTTTCGGATCTCGCTCAAAGAGACCATGGATGCCGTGTACATGTTTATGGCCATCGGGATAGGGCTGGCGGCTGGCACACAGCTTACTACAGTGGCCTACCTCGTATCGTTGGCTTTCGTCACCATAATACTGAGCGTGTGGAAAACCAATTATGGAGCACAACCACCAGTACTATCCGGCTGGAGAATTGTTCCACCTGATCACTCGGTCCATACCTCTGAAGCAAAGGCCATTGCCACCGGAAATCCCTATGATGCCCAGATTACAGTACATACCAAAGAGGTCAAATCGACGCAAAAAGCAACAGCTCAAATCTTGAAATCCAGTACCAAACAGTGGCAGGTAGCAAATGTGATCGAGAATGAGGATGGAACGGCCATCGTTGTGTATGATGTTTCGTTAAAACAATCCGTCAATCTGCCTGCCCTTATCCGGGATATAGAAAAAAACGGAAAAAAGCACATCAAAAGCGTAGAACTAACCGGAGTTTAGACAAATTGAAGGTTGTAATCAGTAATCTCAAAGCCTCCCTGCATCAGAGAGGTCAGATAGGCACAAACTGAAGAGAACTTATAACAGTATAATTGCAAATGAAGAATCACACAGATAAATTCCTGCTGGGCTTCCTTGGTTTTGGCATTTTTCTCTACCTGTTGTCGATGGGCTATAGAGAGGATCTATCCTCAGATCTTAGTGGAAACACATCAAATACAGATCCAGATACTTCGATTTCAGATACTTCGATCGTCCTCCCTTTGGCGGACACAATGGCTGTATTACAAAGGAAAATATCTCTCGAAAGCTATACACTAAACGCAGAGACCGCGACGCACTGGAAGCTACCCATGCCTCTTGAGGAGATATCTGGTTTGGCAATGACCAGAGACAACCGACTCCTGGCGCACAATGATGAAAAAGGGGCCATTTTCGAGATTGATTATCAGAATGGGTCAATCGTAAAAGCATTCCAACTGGCGGATATAAAGCACCCGGTTGCCGGTGATTTCGAGGGCATTGCAACAATTGGCGACCAGATCTATTTGGTCACAAGTTCAGGGCGACTATACGAGTGTCGTGAGGGAATAGCTGGCGAGTCCGTTCTCTTTAATGTCTATACGACTGGGGTCGGCAGAGATTGCGAAATAGAGGGCTTGACGTATGACGAGAGCCAGCGAGCACTCTTACTGATGTGCAAGGACTCTCGTAGCGCAGACATGGAGGGACAGTTGGCAGTATATCATTGGTCAATTGACGAGAAACAGCTAAGAGAAGATGCACATACTGTAATACCTGTCGTTGAATTCTCTCGGCACATCAAGGGAAAGAAATTCCAGCCTTCCGGAATTGAGCGACACCCTGTGTCAGGAAATTACTTTGTTGTAGCTGCTCGTCAGGGGGCTATCGCGGAGATCACGCCGGGTGGCAAGGTCGTTGCAGTCAGGCAATTTCCTGCCCGGTGGCATCTTCAGGTTGAAGGGATTACTTTCGCTGCGGACGGCACGCTAATCGTTGCCGATGAAGGCGCAGGGAGAAAAGCGAGACTAACCCTTTACCCGGTCTCTGATAGTCGGCAATAACAGCAACACCATAAACCAAAGCTATTTCAAAGTCGCTCATAACAAAAGTTAGTATTCGGGACGGCACGGGGACCGTTCCCTACAATGATATTTTATCGGTTTATAGGGGCGCCCCCCTGTGGTCGCCCGCGCCACGCGCAACACAACGCCAGTAATCCACATAAACAAAGCCCGCCGGAAAAACCGACGGGCTTTGTTATTTTTCTAATAGCGGCGGAGGGACTCGAACCCCCGACCCATGGATTATGATTCCACTGCTCTACCAGCTGAGCTACGCCGCCACCCTGGTTTTGTGGAGAAAAAATACAAGGAACCCCCGGGGTTGTCAAGGGCGAATGTCGTGAGAAAACCATTGACAACCGTCCCGCGATATGGTACACTGAAAGTGGATAAAAGGGGATATTCCGTAAAGCTGTTTTGATAGGGACCTGCTATGATGCGTGGGTTGTGTTTTGTCCTGGCTGCGGGGCTGATGTTGGGCCTGAGCGTTTCCCCATCGGCGGGAGAAACGGTCTATGTGGTGCCGATTCAGGGGACCATTGAGAAGGGGCTGGCCGCCTTTGTTTCCCGGGTGATGGACGAGGCTGAGGAGGTGGGGGCCGCGGCGGTGATTTTTGAGATTGACACGCCGGGGGGGGCGCTGGATGCAGCACTGACGGTCCGGGACGCGATCCTCTACAGCGATGTGAATACGATCGCTTTTATCAATCCCCGGGCGATTTCGGCGGGTGCGCTGATTTCGCTGGCGACCAGACACATCGTGATGGTGGAGGGGGGCACGATCGGCGCGGCCACGGCCGTGAATATGCAGGGGGAAAAGGCCAGTGAGAAGATTATTTCCTATTTCCGGAATGAGATGAAGGCAACGGCCGAGAAGACGGGCCGCCCGCCCGAGCTGGCCGAGGCGATGGTGGATGAAGATGTGGACGTGCCCGAACTGGCCCCGAAGGGGAAGCTGCTGACGCTGACGACCGAAGAGGCGGTCGCGCAGAAGGTGGCCGAATATAAGGTCGCCTCGACGCACGAAGAGGAAAAACTCCGGGAGGTGCTCAAGTTCTACGGGCTGGAAGGGGCTGCTGTTTTCCACCAGTCGGTGAACTGGGCGGAGCAGGTTGTCCGCTGGCTCACGTATCCTTATGTTGCATCGCTTCTGCTTTCTCTGGGTTTTCTGGGGCTGATCTTTGAGATTCAGAGTCCGGGCTGGGGCGTGGGCGGGACGGTCGGCCTGATCTGCCTGGGGTTTTTTTTCGGCAGCCATCTGCTGGTTGAGCTGGCCGACTGGAGCGAGGTGCTGCTGTTCCTGATCGGCGTTCTCCTTGTGGTGGCCGACCTCTTTTTCATCAACGGCTTCGGCGTGCTGGGCATTCCCGGAATCGCGCTGATGTTCGCCGGTATTTTTCTCAGCCTGATGGGGCGGTCCGAACTCTGGACCTGGGAGGCGGTTAGTGAGATTGCAGAGCCCCTGCTGCTGAGTTTCGTTGTTACAGTCGTTCTGGCCATTCTGATGTTGAGAGGCCTGCCCCGCACATCCGCCTGGAGCCGGCTTGTGCTTCATACCGAAGAGAAGGCTGAAGAGGGGTATCGGGCGACTTCCGGGTACGAGGATCTGGTGGGCGCAAAAGGGGTGGCTTTTACCCCCCTCCGGCCGGGGGGCACGGGCGTCTTTGACGGGCGCAGGCTCAGCGTGGCTACCGAAGGCGATTTCATCGAAAAGGATACGCCGATTACCATCATGGAAGTCGAGGGCAACCGGATCGTGGTCCGAAAGGCCGACGAGGCCTGAGACACTTATCATTAAAGGAGTTATCTATGGCAGGCTTTACGCTTCTGCTGGGAGTGATCGGCCTGATCGTGTTGGCATTGCTGTTTTTCTACTTTATCCCGGTGGCGCTCTGGATTTCCGCCCTGGCGGCGCGTGTGCGGATCGGCATTGGGGAGTTGATCGGAATGCGCCTGCGCCGGGTGCCGCCCCGGGTTATCCTGGGGTCTCAGATCAGCGCCACGAAGGCCGGGCTGGATATCCCGACGGCGTTCTTAGAGGCCCACTTTTTGGCCGGAGGGATGGTTGAAAACGTGGTTACCGCCCTGATTGCGGCGGACAAGGCGGGCATTTCGCTGAGCCATGAGAGGGCTGCGGCCATTGATCTGGCCGGCCGGGACGTGCTGGAGGCGGTGCAGGTCAGCGTCAACCCAAAGGTGATTTCCACGCCGATGGTGACGGCGGTGGCCAAAGACGGCATCCAGGTGAAGGCCACGTCCCGGGTTACGGTACGGGCAAATATCGAACGGCTGGTGGGGGGCGCGGGGGAAGAGACGATTGTTGCGCGGGTGGGGGAGGGAATTGTGACGACCATCGGGTCTGCAGAGACCCATAAGGATGTGCTTGAAAACCCCGATCGGATTTCCAAGACGGTGCTGGACAAGGGGTTGGACTCGGGGACGGCTTACGAGATCCTCTCTATCGATATCGCCGATGTGGATGTGGGAGACAATATCGGCGCGAAGCTTCAGACCGATCAGGCCGAGGCCGATTTGAAGATCGCCCGGGCAAAGGCCGAGGAGCGGCGGGCAATGGCGGTGGCACACGAGCAGGAGATGAGCGCCCGGGTCGAGGAGATGCGCGCCCGGGTGGTCGAGGCCGAGGCCGAGGTGCCCCGGGCGATGGCCGAGGCCTTCCGGAGCGGCAACTTAGGGGTGATGGATTACTACCGGATGCGCAATATCCAGGCCGATACGTCGATGCGCGAGGGGATTGCCGGGGAGCAGGAAGAAGAAGGGGGTCAGGAAGGCAGCAGCCCGTGAACTATGAGATTCTGATCCTCCTTTTTCTCCTGTTCGCTGTGATTTCCTCGATAATCAACAAATTGCAGGCGAGGCGGCGTTCGCAGGAGCTTGAGGAGGAGGATTTACCGGAGTCGGTCTATCGTCCCGAAAAAGACGAGGTTGACCTGTCTGAGTGGGAGGTGTTTCCCCAGGTCGAACCCCCCCGGGCCGAGCCGGCCGAACAGGAGTTTCAAGAGGTGCGGGGCGCACGCCGCGTGGAGGAGACCGATACCGGGAAGGAGTTTCAGGAGGTCAGGGGCGCACGTCCTGTGACCGAGCCCTCTCCTTTTGCGGCCACCAGCGCGCCGGAGCCGGAATTGACCGTAGCAGACCAGCGTTCCATAAGCCCGGTGCGGAAGCGGCGGAAGAAGCGCCTCGGTTTTAAACGGGATACGGTGCGAAGGGCCATCCTCTACAACGAGATTCTCGGCCCGCCCCGGGCGGATCGCATGCCCTGGTGATTGAGGAAAAGGGGTCAGTCCCTGCCTTTTTCCTTGACAGTGTGGACGGTGATTGAGATATTGTTGCTTCCGGATATTGATGTGCCGAAGTGGTGGAATTGGTAGACGCGCCGGACTCAAAATCCGGTGGCCGCAAGGCCGTGTGGGTTCGAGTCCCACCTTCGGCACCAGGAATATGGTTCATAAAATAAAAGCACTTATGTTCCCCTCTTGCCGGGGCGGCGTAAGTGCTTTTATTCAAAATACGCCACACCTCTGCTGGAGAACAAATCGTAATATCGCCATGCCAACCCTGCCGGCGTTTCCGATAACCGCGACAGATAGAAACAGCAGGAGCGCGCTCCAGACAATCGTGAAGTCCCGCATCCTGCTTCTATATCGGGCACCCGAACCCGGTGCCCCGTAGAGCAGGACTGCGGTAAACCAGACAAGAAGATATGTCGAGAATTTAATCAGATACAGATACGAACCCCAGGGCGTCCTTGCCTCGTACATCACCTGGGAAGCCGCTGTCAGGGCGATAAACACCCCCCCCACGCCCAGCACTCTGTAATCGAATTTACTGATGCGAATAGACCACCCCTTCGCCAGCGCGTCTATCAGTGCACAGACAAAAGCAATCCCGGCCAGCAGAACGCTTATCCCGAAGTACGAAGACAGATGATACTCCGGAGATCCCTTCCCCAGCTTTGCCGTAACCGGCTCGAACTGGGTCATAACGAACATGAACCCCAGAGCCAGCAGGCGGGGAAAGTAACTCCACGCCCAGATATGGTCGTCATCATCAGCATCAGGCTGCCCATCACGCTCATCGGAATCAGCAGGAGACTTTATCCATTTGAGGAAAAGAGAACGATGTTTTATCCCGATATACCAGAGCCCGGCGGTAGCAGCAGCCACCAGGACCGTGTTCCACCAGGTGAGCCTGAAGACAGCCTCCAGAGCCCATATCAGCAAAAGGATCAAACAGACGCTGGCTATTCGTGCGTGCATTTGGTCACCTTCTATTTTTCGCGCACCGCCAGCCGCACTTGCTTCGGTTTGACGTCGAGGACCGTCAGATCGGTCGTGTGGCGTACGGACTCTGAAGACACCTTGAAGGTTCTGCGCCCCAATGGAACGAGCCTGGCGTCGATAACGAGCCGAAAATCCACCCGGCGCGCCAGCAGCAGCGCCCGCCGAGGCCCGGACACGGTTACATCCACCATCGCGGGGCTGACACCCTCCAGCACATAGCCCTGCGGTATATTCTCCACCGTCACCCTCACCGGATGCGTCGATTTCTGGACCGCCGCGCCCGGCACCAGGACCAGCCACGCGCCGAAGGCCAGCGCAAAGGACAAAAGCCCCTCCACGAGATGCCGTCCCAACCGGCCCCGCTCGACCCGGCGGGCACCCACCCCCACGCGCTTCGAGTGGTCCTGCACCCTGGCCAGCAATGCGTCCGGATCGTCCAGAATCTCGAGTCGGCCTTGCGCCGCGATGGTGATCGTGCCGCGCTCCTCCGAAACCACCAGGCACAGGGCATCGCTGCGCTCGGCCAGGCCCAATGCCGCGGCGTGGCGCGTGCCCCCCGCCCCCAGTTCGTCGCGGTTTTCGGAAAGCGGCAAGTACACGGCAAAGCGCTCGAGCCTGTTTTCGCGCATCACCAACGCGCCGTCGTGTCCGTCCGAACTGGGGTCAAAGAGGCTGTCTAAAAGCTCCTCGCTGATCGCCGCTTTCAGCAAGACCCCGCCTTGCAAGTACCGCTCCACCGGATCGCGTCCCGGCAGGACCACCAGGGCTCCATGCCGCTTCGCGGCCAGCTGGTGCAAGCTCCGAACCAACACCCCCAGACTGCCACCCCCGGGCTGCGAGGCCCTCCGGCGCAGACCCAACGCGGCGATCTGCTCGAAAAGCCGCCGCAGATCGTCCTGGAAAACCACCACGACCACCACGACCAGCACCGCGAAAAAACCCTGGAAGATCCAGGCCGTCAGCTGCAGCTCGAATTGCCGCGCCAGCAGGTAGAAGATACCCAAAAAAGCCAGGCCCAGCAGTGCCATCCGCGCGTGCATCCGGCGAGTCCAGGCCACCAGGCCCCAGAGCAGCAAACCGACTACCACGATGTCGACGAGGTCGGTGAGTGCGATGTCGAGTAGGGTCATGTCCAAAAATAATCCGGTCGCCAGAAGGAAACAATGGGGGACTGGGGGGAGGATGTGCCAATACCCACGTTGTCGTAGCACCGAAATATGGGTAATATTTTACAATTCGTCAAGACCATCTGGACAGGTATCTGCTGCGGGCGGAACGGCTGATAGCAGAAAAAGACTATGGTGCCGCTCCGGAGGCGCTGGATAAGGTCGTCGCTCTGCTGGCTGGTCTGGAGCACCCACGCTGGAGCCGTTTTCTGCTATGAATTTTACATTGATAATAGAACCAGGGTTGGCTATATTTTACACGATTACCGTGAAATCGATAAAAGTTAAAAGAAGAACACTTCATGACTGAATCATTTGGAGACCCTGCAACAGAAGATTTATTTCATAACAGACAAACGCGACGCGCCCGCAGCTTTCCGCCGGATATTGTACGCGCCGCTTTAAGGAAATTATCTATAACAACCCGTTTTTGTACAGGATGTTGCAGATGCTATTCTCCGGTATTCAAGGGAAGCCGGAAGATGCCCCGCCGGCCAAGACGCTTCCGGGGATATCGAATGTCCTCTCGGGTCGGTTCAGCGTCGGCGAACTCCAAACGATTGATACCAGCGCGCTTCTGGGACGAGAGGAGGTTGTTCTAAATCTGGATGCGGTCGCCGACTACCTGAAAGAGAAGAAGGTTCTGGTTACGGGGGCGGGGGGGTCTATCGGGTCGGAGCTTTGCCGGCAGATTGTGACGTACAATCCAGCGCTTTTGATTATGCTGGGAAGGGGTGAGAACAGCATTTATGAGATCGAGAACGAACTTGGGGGTGAATGCGGGCAGGTGACCCTTGAAACCGTGATTGCGGATACCATAGATTGGGACAAGGTGGACCGGGTTTTTGCAGATTACCGTCCCGATGTGGTGTTCCACGCAGCAGCGCATAAACATGTGACCCTGATGGAACGGCATCCGGACGAGGCCGTGAAGAAC
This sequence comes from Candidatus Latescibacterota bacterium, assembly GCA_965222075.1. GTDB lineage: Bacteria > Latescibacterota > UBA2968 > UBA2968 > JAAXHW01. Next base: position 342,789 of record OZ244937.1, read on the forward strand.
AATGTGTTTGGCACGCTGAATGTGGGGCGGGCCGCTCGAGACCAGGGCGCATCTGTTTTTGTACTGATTTCCACGGATAAGGCCGTGAACCCCGAGAATGTGATGGGGGCGACCAAGAAGGTGGCCGAGATGATCGTTCAAGACCTTGCCAGAGCGGGAAAGACGAAGTTTTTGGTTGTGAGGTTCGGGAATGTGATCCGGAGCCGGGGGAGTGTGATTCCGCTGTTTGAAAAACAGATCCGGAACGGCGGGCCGGTTACGATCACCCATCCGGAAGTAACGCGGTATTTTATGAGTATATCCGAAGCCGCGCATCTGGTCCTCCAAAGCGGCGCCGTGGCCGATAGGGGGAGTATCTGTGTGCTGGATATGGGGGAACCTGTCAGAATTTTGGACCTGGCCCGAAATCTGATCCGCATGGCAGGCCTGCGGCCCGATGAAGATGTTCGAATTGAGTTTACAGGACTCAGGCCGGGCGATAAACTGGTTGAGGAACTCCTGACGAGCAGAAAAAATATGAAGGCAACCAGGTTCGAGAAAATTTTTTTAGATGAACCCGATCAGGTGGGGGGCAAAAAGTTACACGATGGTTTGAAAAAGCTCGAAGCGTGTGTTAAAAGGTTCGACCGTTCCGGCACGATTTCTCTGTTGCAGGAGATTGTCCCCACCTACAGGGTGCAGCATTCCGATTCGGTTTCTGAAAAGAGAGGGTAAACGAATCCGATAGGTACTATTGTCTCTGGCCGAATTGTTCGCCGTTTGGTCCATGAGATTCGGAAGACCGATGAAGCGGCGCTCCGTTTCACCTGCCTGCGCCGGATGCCCTGCCTGCGCCGAGTTCTGCTCGGCAGGCAGGTCGGCAGGCAGGTTCACTGTTTGACGGGTCAGACAAGTGAGCAGAAGATTCGAACCGATTGACCTCTCGCGTGTCCGAACCTTTCCCCTTTCGGAACGCCCCGGCAAGGTCTCTCTGGCCGGCTTCGCCACCCCGCCACAGGCGGGCGTCTCGTTCGGTGGTTTCTTAAGGGGGCTGCCGGAGATCCTGATCGGCGCGGAGTTCCGGAGCTTTGTCCGGGACCTTTCAGCGGCGGTTCGGGCGGAGAAGACCGTGGTCGCCGGGGTCGGCGGTCACGTGATTAAGTGCGGTCTTGCCCCTCTTCTTATCGATCTGATGCGCCGCGGGTGGGTCTCCGCCCTTTGTATGAACGGCGCAACGGCTATCCATGATGTTGAAATCGCGATGTGCGGCAGTACCTCCGACCTGCCTGCAGCGCAGGACGCTGCGCAGGCAGGGGACGTCTCCGCAGGGTTAGGGGATGGCTCCTTTGGCATGGCCAGGGAGACCGGCACGTTTATAAACGGCGCGATCCGGGACGCACCGGAGGGCTATGGGGCCACGCTGGGCCGCAAGATCGTGGAGGCGGACCTCCCCTACAGGGAGCAGAGCGTGCTGGCCACAGCGTCTGAACTGGGGCTTACGGCAACGGTTCACGTGGCCGTTGGCGCCGATATCGTCCACCAGCATCCCTCGGCCGACGGTGGAGACATCGGGCGGGCGTCATTCGAAGATTTCCGCATCTTCTGCGCCGTCGTCGCCAGCCTCCAGGGGGGGGCTTACATCAACATCGGATCGGCTGTACTCCTCCCGGAGGTCTTTCTCAAGGCCCTCACGGTGGCCCGCAACCTGGGGCATGGCGTTGCGAATTTTGTCACCGCCAATTTCGATATGATTCAGCACTACCGCCCCCGGGTCAACGTGGTGGAGCGGCCCACCCTGGGCGGGGGCCGGGGCTATACCTTCACCGGCCACCACGAACTCCTCATTCCCCTCCTGGCACAGTCCCTGCACGAGGCGCTCGAAGATCGGGCCGCGGCTGCCGAACGCAAAGTCGTCTCTTTGGACGAGGCCCTGGCCATTCGGGACCGCATGCGCGACATCGGCGCTACCGTCATTTTTACCAACGGCTGTTTCGATCTGCTTCACCAGGGCCACGTCACCTACCTGCAGAAGGCCCGTTCGCTGGGCGATGTGCTGATCCTGGGACTCAACAGCGACGATTCCGTCGGCCGCATCAAGGGCGCCGGCCGGCCTATCCTCCCCCTGGAAGACCGCGCCAGGGTGCTCGCCGGGCTTGAAGCGGTCGATTACATCTGCGTCTTCGCAGAGGATACGCCGCGTAATCTCATCCAGGCCCTCCTGCCTGACGTTCTTGTGAAGGGAGGGGACTATAAGGTGGATGAAGTCGTCGGACGAGAGGAGGTTGAGGCCGCCGGAGGCCGGGTGACCACGGTTCCGTTCGTCAAAGGCTGTTCCACGACGGATATTGTACAGCGGGTGCTCAAGACAGGGAGAGAGAGGTGATGGACCCGGAGCGGCTGAGGGAAATTCTGTCGGGGTTTGCCGGTAAGCGGGTGCTTGTTATCGGAGACCTGATGCTGGACCACTACCTCTGGGGACACACCGACCGTATCTCTCCGGAGGCCCCGGTGCCGGTGGTCGAGATCGAATCCGAGACGTTCCGTCCCGGCGGGGCGGGAAACGTGATCCACAACCTGCACGAACTGGGGGCTGAAGTTGCCGCTGCTGGTGTGATCGGTGACGATATCGAGGGGGAAAAACTCAAGGAACTCTTAGCTGCCGAGCGGGTTGACCTGAGCGGGATCGTTGTGGACCCGGCCCGGCCCACCACCTCCAAAACGCGCATTATCGCCCGCCGGATTATGGAGAGGGGAGGAGAGAGGGGGCTGGGCCAGCATATCGTGCGGGCCGATCGGGAAGTGCGCACACCGATTGCCGGGGCTGCACAGCGGGGGCTGACTGACCGCATTCGTGAAGTCCGAGGTGTGGATGCGCTTTTCGTGTCCGACTACGCCAAGGGGGTGGTTACCCCGGATCTGATGGATGCGGTGCGAGAAGGGATGCAGCGTCTGGATCGACCCGCAGTTGTGGACCCCAAGGGGCGCAGCTTTGAAAAATATCATGGCGTAACCGCCATTTCGCCCAATCAGGCCGAGGCCTTGGGTGCCTTCAACCTGGAAAGCATCGATGAGGAGACCGTTGTTGCCGCCGGCCACGAGCTGGTCAAACGGTTTTATCTCCAGACTGTCTTTATGACCCGGAGCGAAAAAGGGGTCAGCCTCTTTGAGCAGAACGGCCAGGCTGTCCACATTCCTTCAACGGCCCGGGAGGTCCACGATGTTTCGGGGGCGGGGGATACGACGGCCGCCGTGTACACGCTTGCCCTTTTAGCAGAAGCTTCACACCGGGAAGCCGCCTGCGTTGGCAACCTGGCCGGAGGGGTTGTGGTCGGAAAGGTCGGTGTTGTGCCCGTGTCTGTTGAGGAGCTTCTCAAGGCCGGGAAGGATGTTTCTTAACGGAATACCCGATCGATGATCCCCAATCTTGTGACGATCTTTCTCGTGGCAGTCGCCGTTGCCTGGGGAGCGACGGCGACGGTCCGATTCTGGATGGTTCGCATCGGTATTCTGGATGTTCCCAACAAGCGGAGTTCCCACAGCCGTCCGACGCCTACCCTGGGGGGCATCGGTATCATCGTTGGGACGGGAGTTGCGCTGGCCCTGGGTTATGGACTGCTGGACTTTCCGCCTCTTCCCTTTCTCAAAGCGCTGGCCGGGAGTACGCTGATCCTGGGCATTCTGTGTTATGATGAGATTCGCCCGATGGGGAGGCTCTCAAAGCTGGCTGTACAGGCGGGCGCATCCCTGGTGCTGGTTGGGGCGGGGGTTGTTTTACACCGGATCTCTGTTCCGGGTGTCGGGGAGGTTGCGCTTGGCTGGATGGCGCTGCCCGTGACTCTGCTCTGGCTGTTCGGGCTGCAGAATTTCTACAATTTTATGGATGGGATCGACGGGATCGCCGGGGTGGAGGGGGTGCTGTTTGGGGGTCTGATTGCCGGGCTTTCGGTTGGATATGCGCCTGTGCTAACGCCGCTTAGCACAGCGCTTGCCGGCGCCACTCTGGGGTTTCTTTTCCTGAATTTTCCACCGGCCAGAATTTTTATGGGGGATACGGGCGGGCATTTCCTGGGGTTGACATTTGGCGCAATCGCTGTTGTGGGGGAGGCCGAGGGCCTTCCTTTTGTTGTAACGCTGCTTTTTCTGGGGGCTTTTCTCTTCGATTCGGTCTATACGATTTTTCGGCGTCTTGTTCGGGGGGAGAATATCACCTTAGCGCACCGCAGTCATATCTATCAGCGGCTCAATATCCTGGGATGGAGTCACCTGCGCGTGGACCTCTGGTTTGCTTTATGCACGCTCCTGCTGGGAGGGGCAGGTTATCTGGCGGTTTACGGATATGTTGTCCCGGCACTCGTCGCTTGCGCGCTGGCAGGCACACTCATCATAGGGGGCACCGTTTGGGTGGAGAGCCGGTGGCGACACCATAGGGCCATTGAGTGATACCGTGAACAGGACGCGTCCAGCCGTTTTCTTAGATCGGGACGGTACGATTAACGTTGATGTGAATTACCTCAGCCGGCCGGAGGACCTCCAGTTCATCCCGGGTGCGGCCCGGGCAATGGCACGCCTGCGGGATGGTGGGTATTCGCTTGTTGTGGTTACCAACCAATCCGCTGTTGCAAGGGGGCTGATTACCGAAGCCGACCTGGGAGAAATCCACCGCGAGCTGCAGCGACAATTGCGCGATGCCGGGGCAGAGGTGGATGGTGTTTATTATTGTCCGCACCATCCGGAGTACGGGAGTCCTCCCTACCGCCAGGTCTGCGTCTGCCGCAAGCCAAATCCCGGCCTCCTGGAGCGCGCGGCCCTGGAACTTGGGCTTGACCTGGAAGGTTCCTATATGGTAGGGGACAGTCTGACGGACCTGCAGGCGGGCTGGAACGCCGGCTGTGGGGTTGTACTGGTTCTTACCGGCTGTGGAACAGAGGCCCATCGGGAGGCAGATGCGGAAACATTAGATCGCATCGACTATATTGCCGGGGATTTATCAGAGGCCGCAGATTGGATTGTGGGGCAGCAGGTGTGACATGTTCGGAGAGAAGATAGGTCCAGGCCGGGGATGGTTAAAGCGCATCGGGACCGGTTTCGCCGGTTCGGATGCGTACGGCCTGATCGAGGGTCGTGACGAAGATTTTGCCGTCTCCGACATTGCCGGTTTTGGCGGTCCGTTCGATGGCGTCAATGGCGCGCTCTACCAGGTCGTCGCTCAAGGCGATTTCAAGTTTGGCTTTGGGAAGAAAATCGATCACGTATTCCGCGCCCCGGTAGACCTCCCGGTGTCCCTTCTGTCGTCCGAACCCCCGGGCTTCGATGACGGTCATGCCCTGGATGCCGATTTCGGATAAGGCTTCCCGTACGTCGTCCAATTTGTGGGGCTGGATGACTGCCATGACGAGTTTCATGGGATTCTCCTCCGCGATAAGGGCAATCAGGAATTTTAAGACAGCTTCTTATTCGATTTGGTCGACAAATATAGACGGTCTTTGTTTCGATGTGATTTCGCAAATGTTAAGAATGTGTTAACTTCAAAGGTTTTGACAAAGCCGGTGGGGACAACTATATTTGCGCTGCCCCCGAACCGAACCGAGTATTCCGACGGTTTGCAGGGGCGCACGGCTGTGTGCCCGCCTTGTGAAAGGAGAAAGAAATGAACCAACCCCCTGAGACGTTTATTCGGGTGCCGCGCCAGGGGCTGCAGGGGTTTGTGTCGAAGGCGGCGCAGACGGTGGGACTGCCAGAGGACAAGGCGGAACTGCTGGGGGAGCTGCTGACGGCCAACGATCTGCGGGGGACGTTCAGCCACGGGACGAAGCAGATTGCGACGTATGCGATTCTGATGCGGGACGGGAGGCTGAACAACACACCGGAGGTGCGGGTGGGGCAGGAGACGCCGGTGAGTCTGGTGATGGATGGAGACGGGGGGCTGGGCTACTTCCCGGCGTATGAGGGCACGGTGCGGATGATTGACAAGGCCAGGGCGCAGGGGATGGCGGTGATGCAGAGCCGGAACCACGGGCATTTCGGAGCGGCTGGAATCTATTCGCGGATGACGCTGGGGCACGATCTGGTGACGTTCGTGACGTCTGGGCACCAGTTGAATCTGTCGCCGGGAGATCCGATTTACAACTCGGCCGGCGGGTCGCCGATGTCGTTTTGCGCACCGACGGAGAAGGAGCATCCACTGGTGCTCGATTTTGGGACGATGCACGATTTATACGCCGGCTCTCCCCACCAGGAAGAGATCGCCCGGATGGCTCCCGGGGTCGTTTTCCGGTTGATCGGGTTGGGGGCGGTCTGCCAGGCCTGGGGGGGGATCTTAGCGGGTGTGCCGCTGGATGAGGCCCGTGTGGTGAAGGATTATCCGGGGGCCAATCAGGGGTCGCTGGTGGTGACGTTTCAGATCGCTCTGTTTATGGATCCGGCGCAGTTCAAGCGGGAGATGGACGAGTACGTGCGCCGGGTGCGGTCCCTGAAGCCGGTAGAGGGGTTCAACCAGGCCTATCTGCCGGGCGGACCGGAGGCGGAGCGAGAGCGGGTTTACCGGGAGGAAGGAATCCCTGTGGGGCCACCGCATCAGGAGCGGCTGGAGAAGCTGGCCGGGGAACTTGGGATAGACGTGCCCTGGTAATCTCACGGAAGGGTCACGAAGGATGCGAAACCGCCCATCGCCACCCACCTGCCGGGTTCGGGCTATCCCCCGGAGGTTGGGTACGCAGTATCCGTCAGTACGCCGAGGAGTTTCCGGGTGGCCGATGAGAGGCTTCGACCGCGCTTTTGGAGGATGCCCAGGGGTCTGACAAGCGGCTCTCCTTTTAACGTCAGGACCTTCAGGGTTCCCTTGCGTTTCTCCAGCTCGACAGAGGGTGCAGGGACAACAGAGATGCCCAGGTCGACCTCAACAGAATCTTTGATGATGTCAATATGATCGAGTTCTATCGCTACTTTGGGGTTCGCCCGATGTTTTCGGAAGAAGCGGTCGATGGCCTGCCGGGTGTGCGTTTCCGGGTTAAAGAGGACCATCGGGTAATTTTCGAGGGCTTTGAGATCGATGCTTTCCTGTGCCGCCAGGGGATTTGAAGGATGACAGATGACCACCATCCGGTCTTCTGAGAACGGGATCACCTCGACGTTTCGCTGCGGCCGGGGATAGGCCACGATGCCCAGGTCGATTTCGCTGCTGGCCACGTCGGTGTAGATCTTTGGCGCCAGGTTGTAGTCCAGCCGGAAGTTTACCCTGGGATAGGCCTTGAGATAGACTTTGAGGTAGGGACCCAGTTCCCGCATGCCAACGCTGTAGATGGCCGAGAGACGGACGGTTCCCGATATCACACCGTCGAGCGCTTCGATCCGGTGCTGCATTTCTTCGTAGCGCTGGACGATCTCGCGTGCGCCCCGATAGAATACCTCGCCTTCCGCCGTCAGGGAGATTCGACGTTTCTCCCGTTCCAGCAGGGGCTTTCCCTGGCGTTTCTCTATGCTCTTGATCTGCTGGCTCACAGCGGACTGGGTCACCGAGTTGAGGACGGCAGTTTTGGAAAACCTCTGGGTATCGATCAGGTCGCGGAAGATTTTCAGGCTTTGGACTAACACGGAGATGTTCTCCTTACGGTGTGAAGTGGAAAGATGAGGTAAACGCAAATAAAGGGGCGTGAAAACAGAAAGTGTAAATATAAGGAAAGGTAATTTAAAACGCAAGTCTGAACAGAAAATATTAATCATTCATGAACACAGATACACACAGATCATGCAGGGGCGACCGGACGGTCGCCCATTCTGGTTGAGGGGAGAGATATGGGATACCGAATCGAAACCGACAGTATGGGAGAGATCCAGGTTCCGGAAGATCGTTATTACGGAGCGCAAACCGCACGTTCGCTGATCCATTTCGACATCGGCGAGGAGCGGATGCCCCGGGAGCTGATCCGGGCGTTCGGAATTTTGAAGAAGGCTGCGGCGTTTGTGAATCAAGAACTGGGCAAGCTGCCTGCGGAAAAGGCCGAGTTGCTTGTTCAGGCGGCGGATGAGGTCATTGAGGGAATATTAGACGACCACTTTCCGCTACGGATCTGGCAGACGGGCAGCGGGACGCAGACGAATATGAACGCCAACGAGGTGATTTCCAACCGGGCGATCCAGCTTGCCGGCGGGCAGATGGGCAGCAAGCACCCGATCCACCCGAACGACCACGTGAATATGGGCCAGTCGTCCAACGATACGTTTCCGACCGCGATGCACATCGCCGCCGCAAGCGAGATCCACCGGCGGCTGATTCCGATGGTCACGCAGCTGCGAGATACGCTGGCGCAGAAGGCGGAGGCGTTCAAGGAGATTATCAAGATCGGGCGGACGCACCTGATGGATGCAGTGCCGCTTACGCTGGGACAGGAGTTTTCGGGGTACGTGACGCAGCTGAACAAGGGGCTTGAACGGATCGAACGGTGTCTGCCGAATCTCTACGAGTTGGCCTTAGGAGGGACGGCGGTGGGTACGGGGCTGAATACGCATCCCGAGTTTGCCGATCGGGCGGTGGAGAGGATCTCCGAACTGACGGGCTACCCGTTTGTGTCGGCGGGGAATAAGTTTGAGTCGCTGGCGGCGCACGATGCGATCGTGGAGGGCAGCGGAGCCCTGAAGACCCTGGCCTGTTCGCTGATGAAGGTCGCCAATGACATCCGGTGGCTGGCCTCGGGGCCGCGCTGCGGGATTGGAGAGCTAACGATTCCAGCGAACGAACCGGGCAGTTCGATTATGCCGGGGAAGGTGAATCCGACGCAGTGCGAGGCGATCACGATGGTGGCCGCACAGGTGATTGGAAACGATACGGCCGTGGCGGTGGGCGGTTCTTCGGGCAATTTTGAGTTGAATGTGTTCAAGCCGGTGATGATTTACAATCTGCTGCAGTCGATCCGGTTGCTTGCGGATGCGTGCGAGGCGTTCAACGATCACTGCGCGGTGGGAATCGAACCGAACCGGGAGAATATCGAGCGGTACCTGAAGCAGTCGCTGATGCTGGTGACTGCGCTGAATCCGCATATCGGGTACGATAACGCGGCAAAGGTGGCGAAGGTGGCGTTTGCAGAGAACCTGACCTTGAAAGCGTCTGCGGTGGCGCTGGGGCTTTTGAGCGAGGCGGAATTCGATAAAGCCGTGCGGCCGGAGGAGATGATCGGGCCGAAAGCATAGGCCTTCACGTTTTGTTCAAGACGTAAAGAAAAGCGCCCGCGATCCGCCGGGCCTTTTGCTGAAGTTCGCTTCGCTTAGAGAAGCCCCCAGAGGATATAGAGCGCAGCCGTTCCGATGAGGGCGCCGCCGTAGCAGAGGACGGCCAGGGAGAGGCGGAATTTGCGGATGCCCAGTTCGTAGAGGGAAAAGCGGATGCGGTGGGCCGCGTGGTAGAGGGGGAGGACGATGAGGACGGAGAGGTAGATTTTAACGAAGGGATTGGCGATGAGGGCCTGCATGCGCTCGTAGCCGAGGAGGTCCGCGTCGATGAGGCCAAGCGGCACGGCCAGGCCGTCCAGGAAGATGTGGATGGGGACCAGGAGCGCCGCGACCATGCCGCCCACGGAGAACATGGCCCACCAGAACGGTTCGTTTTTGTCGGCTTTGTACACGGTTTATCCCCTCATTTGAGGCAAAAGAAGAGGTAGACGACGAGGATTGAGGCGACGCCCCAGGCGGTATAGGCGCCCACCGCCACCAGCGCCGGGGGGACCGTTAAACGCCCCACGCGGACGAGCTGAATTTTGGGAACCAGGCCCAGCCAGGTGATGCTGTGGTAGAGGGCAAAGATGAGGAAGATGGCGTAGAGGGCGATGAACAGTTCGGATCGGAGCGATTGCCGGAACAGCCCGTGCACATCCGGCCCCCTGGTGAGCAGGAAGAATTCGTAGAGGTAGAGCAGGACGAAGAGGGCGACGAATACGCTGGTGAGCTCCCGGACCATGAACATGAAGTACCTGCGGTTTTGCATCCACCAGGTGGCCGGGATGGGGCGATGATAGGTTCTGCTGGTGTATTCGGATTCGGTCTCGATCACTTTTCCCCTCCCCTTGGCAGGAGGAGCGATTTGAACCAGTCGGTGGTGGTGGCAACTTTCGTGCGCTGGATGGCCGCGGCCGGGTCCACGTCTTTGGGGCAGACCTCCGAACACTCACCGATGTAGGTACACTCCCAGATCCCTTCACTGCTGGCGATGACTTCTTTTCGCGCATCCCGACCTTCGTCTCTGGAGTCCAGGTTGTACCGGTACGCCAGGGCGATGGCGGCCGGGCCGATGAATTCGGGCTCCCGCCCGTAGACCGGGCAGGCGGCGTAGCAGAGCATGCAGTTGATGCACATGCTGAACTGCTTGTATTCTTTGAGCTGGTCCGGCGTCTGGAGATATTCCCCTTCTTCGACGGGTTTTTCCTCTTCCCGCACGATCCAGGGTTTCACCGCGCTGAGTTTCCCCATAAAGTCGGTCATGTCGATGACAAGGTCCCGGACAATGGGGAAGTTGAGCAGCGGTTCCACCTTGATTTCGTCCGGATAATAATCCCGCAGGAAGGCCGCGCAGGTGAGTTTTGGCTCGCCGTTAACCATCATGCCGCAGCTTCCGCAGACGCCCATCCGGCAGGACCAGCGGTAGGAGAGCGTGCCGTCAATCTGATCTTTGATGTGGTTGAGCGCGTCCAGGACGACCCAGTCTTCTTGGTAGTCTATGTCGTAGGATTGCTCCGTGGGTTCGTCTTCCTGCTCGGGACGGTAGCGGGTTACGGTTATTGTCATTTTTCTATTGTTCATCGGTTTCCCTTTTTGAGTAGGGAGCGGGTGAGGCATGCCTCGCCCCTGCGGTGCACGGCCTAATACTTGCGTTCCTCAAGCTGCCAGCGGGTGATGGTCGCGGGAAGGTAATCGATACGGGGGCCGTCCTCTGTCTGGTAGGCCAGGGAGTGCTGGAGGTAGTGTTCGTCGTTCCGCATTTCAAAGTCCAAACGGGCGTGCGACCCCCGCGATTCCTCCCTTTGAAGCGCAGAATGCGCCACGGCCTCGGACACGTCCAGCATATATCCCAGTTCGAGCGCGGTGATGAGTTCTGTGTTGAATACGCCCGATCGATCGTCCAATCCCACGGTATCATAGCGCTCCTTGAGTTTTCGGAGCGTTTCGCACGTTTCTTTGAGTTTCTCCTGCGTGCGGTAGATACCGACGCCCTGTTCCATGGCGCTTTGCATTTCACTGCGGATGTCGGCGATCCGCTCGCTGCGGTTTTGCGGCCGGAAGTATTTGGCTTCGATCCGATTCTGCTCGTCGTGGGCCATATTCCGGAGTGTGCCGGGCCGGGGGGCCTCCGCTTCTGCGGCATAGGCTGCGGCCGATCTGCCGGCGCGGGTGCCAAAGACGAGACACTCGGAGAGGGAGTTGGACCCCAGGCGGTTTGCGCCGTTCAGGCTCACACAGGCGGCTTCCCCTGCGGCAAAGAGGCCCGGTATGGGCATGGCTCCGTTGATGTCTGTGTGCACGCCGCCCATCATGTAGTGGACGACCGGGCGGACGGGAATGGGTTCGTGGACGGGGTCGATGCCGACGTAGTTTCGGGTCAGTTCCCTCACGAAGGGGAGCTTCTCGTTGATGACTTTTTCGCCCAGGTGCCGAAGGTCCAGGTGGACGTAGTGCCCATAGGTCCCCTCGAAGGCCCGGCCTGCCCGCATTTCGTGGATAAAGGCCCGGGACAGGATATCGCGAGGGCCCAGTTCCATCTTGCCGGGCACGTATTCGCTCAGGTATCGTTCACCTTTGCTGTTGAGCAGATGGCCTCCCTCTCCCCGGGACGCCTCCGTCATCAGGATGCCGGTTCCGGGCAGGCCGGTGGGGTGGTACTGCACAAATTCCATGTCTTTCATTGGGCAGCCGGCACGGTAGGCCAGGGCCATGCCGTCTCCGGTTTTGATGGCTGCATTGGTTGTGAAGGGGAAGACCCGGCCGCCGCCGCCGGTGCAGATGATGACCGCCTTTGCCGGAATGGCGTGAATGCCTCCGGAGCGCAGGTTGAGGGCGGCTACGCCGCAGACCTTTCCGTCGTCTATCAGCAGCGAAGTGACAAACCACTCGTCGTAGCGGGTGATGGCGTCGTATTTCAGGGAGGTCTGGAAGAGGGCGTGGAGCATGTGGAACCCGGTTTTGTCGGCGGCAAAGAGGGTTCGCTTTACGCTCATGCCTCCAAAGGCTCTCACACTCACCCGGCCGTCCGGGTCCCGGCTCCAGGGGCAGCCCCAGTGCTCCAGCTGGATGACTTCGTCCCGGGCCTCTTTTACAAAAGCTTCGACCACATCCTGGTCGGCCAGGAAATCGCTGCCCTTGATGGTGTCGTAGGCGTGCAGGTCCAGGTTGTCGTATTCGCGCATGACCGCGGCGGTTCCACCCTCGGCCGAGACGGTGTGGCTGCGCATGGGGTAAACCTTGGATACAACGCCGATGTTGATGCCTTCCCGGGCCTGGGCCGCTGCGATGGCGGCGCGCAGGCCGGCGGCGCCCCCCCCTACCAGCAGGACATCATGCGCTGGAATGTTCATGGAAATCCTCTGCCGAGTAATTTTCTTAAAAAAAATTATAAAAACTTATATTTATTCACGTTTATTTCACTTAAAATAATCTTTCTTCAAGGGCCAGTCAATTAAAATTTCAATGCGCGGAGGTGGCTGGCCGGTCCTCTGTTTGCTATTGCAACCGCCCCCGTCCCAGGAGAGGCCAGACGGTTTCGACGAGGCCGTTGCGGATGCCGTAGAGTTCGTTGTGCAGGAAGATGGTGGTGTCGGAGTAGCCCGCGATGAATTCGAATTTGTCGCCCAGGTGCGGGGCTTCCGCAGGCTCGGTCAGTTCGATTTTGCCGTGTTCGGCCGACAGGCCCACCGATTCCACGTTGGGAATGCCGACCGGTTCGGGCACGTCGGCGTCGCTGCTCATGGTCTTTTTGCCCGCGTCGCAGATGATGCGTGTAGGCATCGGACGGCTGGTGACGGTGGCCTGGACGGTGAGCGCATATTCATGATCGACACCGAAGACGGTTTTGTAATGGATGTCGCAGAAGATGCCCCCTCCGGCCTCGATTTCGGTGACGCCCGGCTGGAAGGCGCTGATCCAGTAGGTGCCCGTGCCGCCGCAGCTGACGATGTCAACCGGTATGCCGGCATCTCGACACATCTGTGCGCTGTGCGTGAGCTTCCGAAGCCCATCGGCAACGACCTGTTGCTTTTCGTCGGGATCTGTGATGCACAGCGCATGCGACTCCCAGGTCTGGACGCCGGAAAACTGCAGCCCTTCGCAGGTCACGATCTTGCGGGCCAGGTCCAGGACGGGTTCTCCGGGTTCCACGCCTGCGCGGTTCATGCCCACATTGACTTCGACGAGCACGCGCAGCCGGACGCCTTTTTCACGGGCCGCACGGTCGAGGGCCTCTATATTTTTCTCGTTGTCGACGATGACCATAACGTCGGCGTGCCAGCACAGGTTGACCAGCCGGGCGATCTTTTGCGGTCCCACGATCTGGTTGGCGATGAGGATGTCCCGGATGCCGGCGGCGGCCATGACTTCGGCTTCGCCGAGCTTTGCACAGGTGATGCCGCTGGCGCCCGCTTTCAGGAGGATGTGGGCGAGGGCGGGCGTTTTCATCGCCTTGGTGTGGGGACGCCAACAGACGCCGGCCTCCTGGATGATGATGCGGGCCATGCGCTGGATGTTGCGGTCCATCACGTCGAGGTCCACCAGGAGAGCCGGGGTGTCGAGGTCCTCTTTGGGGCGGCCGACCGGGCTTATCATGGATGGGGTCCTTTCCTGGGGTTTACATCGGAACGGTTGGGAACGCTGGTGAAGGTGGCTCCCCGCCGGGGGGATGAGGACCGTGTGGAAGCGTTCGGTGTGTCGGTCCCGGGGAGGCAAGATACATCCGAAGACCGGCGTGCGCAAGTAGAGAAAAAGGGGAGCGCTGGAAAACGGCTTCTTGGGAATGCTTGACATTCCGCACACATTCTTTACCTTAAATGCACACAGCGGAAATCTCAGGTTGGGAGGACGGAATGGATCGTCTCAAGATTGCCCTGGTGGGCGCGGGGCGCCGGGGTTCGGGCGCGCATCTGCCGGTGATTGTACGGTTGACCGATGCCTACGAACTGGTGGCGGTCTGCGATCAGGATGGTGAGACGGCAACGCGTCTGGCCGCCGAGCACGGGGCGAGGGCCTACACGAGCGTGCGCGATCTGGTGGAGAACGAGGCGCTGGATGTTGCGGATGTGGTGGTGCCGGGGCCGGCGCACCACAGTGTTTGCTGTTTTCTGGAGCGCGCCGGTGTGAACGTGATTGTGGAGACGCCGATAGCAAACACCCGGCAGATGGCCGATCTGATGATGCGGACGGCGCAGGAGGCGGGGGTCAGGCTGGAGGTGGCGGAGAACTATTACCGGGCGCCGATCGAGCGGTTGAAAAAGCAGGTGCTCACGTCGGGGGCCATTGGGGAGGTGAGCCGGATTTACCGAATTTTACACGAGGGAGGGTACCACGGGATGAGCCTGATGCGGGTGCTGGCGGGGGGGAATCCCACTTCGGTGATCGGGTTGAGCCACGTGACGCAGGTGGTGCCGCATACGGACCTGATGAAGCGACACCATACGCAGGAGAACTGGAGTCTGAGTTTTCTGGAGTTTGACAACGGCGTGGGGGCGCTGATGGTCTATTCGAATGTGGCCCACGCCCGCTCTCTGGGACGGAAGCAGACAGGGGTGGACGAGGTTGATGGGACGGCCGGGAGTATCGTGGACGGCGCCGTGTATGCGGTTCCCGGGGAGGAGTTGGAGACGGGGGCGCGGGGACGGGCGATTGAACCGGTGCGGATAACCGAGACGGTGGAGGGCGTGGAGGTGCTCCGCGAGATTCGCTACGATTTGCCGGAGGGGCCCATTGTGTGGGAGAACCCGTTTGCCCGGTATCCCCTCCGGGAGGGACAGGTGGCTGTTGCGGACGAGTTGCTGAGTATTGCGAATGCCGTGTGGGAGGACCGGGACCCGGATTACGGGGCCGCGGCAGGGCGGCTGGATCAGGAGATGGCCCTGGCGGCGAGTGTGTCGGTGCAGCTCAACCGGGAGACGGTGCGTTTTCCGCTGCCCGGGGAGACGGAGGTGGAGCGGAATATGCACCATCGGTTCGAGGAGGAGTTCGGGCATGCCTGGGACGATGTGGATGGATTGATCGATGTTTTTTATTCCAGGAGGTAGCTGGTTTATTCTTGGATAAGAAAGGATCTCCACAATGGAAGAACAGGTGGTTGTTTACGACGGTGAGTGCCGATTCTGCCAGTGGAGTATAAGACGTGTTCAGAGGCTGGACTCCCTGGACCAGTTCGAATATCTGCCCCGCCAGGCCGAAGGGGCGGAGGCGCGGTTCCCAAAGCTGGCCGAATCGGATTTTAATACGGGGCTCCGGTTTGTGGTGGGTGGAGATGACATCCGGGTGGGAGCGGATGCGGTGTACGAGATTTACCGGCGGATGCCGCCGTTTCACCTGGTGGCCTGGTTTTACCGGGTGCCTGTTCTTCACCAGTTTTTCCGTATGTGTTACGCGTTGATTGCCCGCAACCGCCACTGGTTTGGACCTGTGGAGTGCGATACGGAGGCCTGCGATGCGCCATCCGAGGCGCGTTCTGCGTCCGGAGATTGAAGAGAAAAAAAGTTCCAGGTTAGGGAGGTTGATGGCGAAGATTTCTTGAGGGCAAAGCTATGGATTTGATTCATCGACCCAGACGGCTGCGGCGCACCAAGCCGGTTCGGGCGCTGGTTCGGGAGACGGCTTTAAACGTGGGGGATTTGATCTATCCGATGTTTGTGACGGAGGGGGAGGGGGTGCGTGACCCGATCGATTCGATGCCGGGTCAGTTCCGGTTCTCGGTCGACGAGCTGGTCAAAGAATGCCGGGAGGTCCGGGCGCTCGGGGTCGGAGCCGTGAACCTGTTTGGATATTCCGAGGAGAAGGACGATCAGGCCACCCGGGCATACAACCCCGATGGGCTGATCCAGCGGTCCGCCCGGGCGCTGAAGGAGGCGCTGCCGGATTTGTGTGTGCAGACCGATGTGGCGCTGGATCCGTACACCACTCACGGGCACGACGGTCTGGTTGTAAACGGCGAGGTGGCCAACGACGAGAGTGTGGAGGCGCTGTGCAAGATGGCCCTTTCCCATGCAGAGGCCGGCGTGGACTGGGTGGCGCCTTCGGATATGATGGACGGCCGGATCGGCGCTATCCGCCACGCTCTGGACGCGTCGGGATTCAAGGATGTGGGCATTCTGGCATATTCGGCCAAGTATGCGTCCTGCTTTTACGGGCCGTTTCGTGGGGCGCTGAAGTCGGCGCCTGTGAAGGGGCAGGGTATTCCGGAGGACAAGAAGACGTATCAGATGGACCCGGCCAACATCCGGGAGGCGATGAAAGAGATCGCGCTGGATATTGAAGAGGGGGCCGACGTGGTGATGGTCAAGCCGGCGCTGGCTTATTTGGATGTGATTGCCAGGGTGCGCGAGGCGTTCGATGTGCCGGTTGCGGCGTACAATGTGTCCGGAGAGTACGGGATGATTCTGGCGGCCTCGGAGAGGGGATGGGTAGACCGGGACAGAGCGATTATGGAGACGCTTGTGGCGATCAAACGGGCGGGGGCGGATATGATTCTGACCTATTTCGCCAAAGAGGTTGCTCAATGGCTTGCGTCGGCCTAAAAACAACTTGACGCGTCCGGGAGAAATGGGTATTTTTGATCTGTACTTGAAGATTTCAATCCAAAGGTGATCGTGATGATGGCACGCGATGGACATGTCCGGGGCTGGTGGTATGAATCCATTCATACCGGTCGGCTCACTGTGTGCTGAATTCAAGGTTAAATTTTAAAACGATTTGCATCTCTGCCGGCCGGTCCAGCAGGGATTTTTATTTTTCAGGAAGAGGAGGTTTGGAAAATGGCAGGACGAAGACGGATTTTGACGGGTGACCGCCCCACGGGGCGGATGCACCTGGGGAATTATATAGGATCAATGAAGAACCGGGTGAGGCTTCAGGATGAGTACGAGTGTTATTTTTTAATCGCGGATCTCCATATGCTGACGACGCGCCCGGAGAAGGAGCATATCGAGGCGCTGCGGGAGAACATCCGCGAGATGGTGCTCGACTACCTGGCGGTGGGGATCGACCCGTCGAAGTCAACGGTTTACCTTCAGTCGGCGGTTCACGCGGTTTATGAGATGAACCTCTTCTTTGAGATGCTGGTGACCCTTCCTCGCGTTGCACGGTTGCCAAGTATCAAGGATATGGCGCGTGCCGCGAATATGGACGATGAGGCCATTCCGTTCGGGCTGGTGGGTTATCCCATCCTGCAGGCGGCGGATATTCTGATGCCGCGCGCGCACCTGGTGCCCGTGGGAAAGGATAATGAGGCCCACGTGGAGGTGACCCGGGAGATCGCCCGTCGGTTCAATAATTATTACGGCGAGGTGTTTCCGATTCCGGATGCGATGATCGGGGAGGTGCCCACGCTGGTGGGCACCGACGGGCAGGCGAAGATGGGCAAGAGCCTGGACAACGCGATTTATCTGTCGGACGACGCCGGGGCGGTGGAGAAGCGGGTGCGCAGTATGTACACAGATCCCAGGCGGGTGCGCGCCGATATTCCGGGGACGGTGGAGGGAAATCCGGTTTTTATTTATCACGATGCGTTCAATCCGAACCGGGAAGAGGTGGGGGACCTGAAGGCCCGGTACCGGGAGGGGAAGGTGGGGGATGTGGAGGTGAAAGGGAAATTGGCCAGTGCGCTCAACGCTTTTCTGGATCCGATCCGGGATCGCCGCCAGCGCTTTGCAGAGGATAGGGGATACGTGGAAGAGGTGCTCTACGAGGGGACGCTGCGGGTGCAGCGGGTTGCGGATGAGACGCTGCGGACGATGAAGGCGGCGATGGGGCTGACGGGCATCTGGAACCGGATTTCCCGCCAGGCCCGGAAACGCATGGAAAAGAAGGAGGTCGGGGCGTGATTGGAAGGGGGATGAGGTCCTAATCTGAAATCCCCAGTTTTTCGAAGACGGCTTTCCACCGCTCCGGGTGGCTGCCGTGGGTGTGCTGAGGGCGAAAGCCGGCGGTAAGATAAGATTTGATGGCGGGCAGGCGCCAGTCGTCGGTGAGGAGGTGGGCCTGCTGGAAGTTGAGGGCTTTCAGGCGGTGGAGGACGGCGGCGTTGACGAGGTGGCCCAGGCTCCTGCGCCGGTGGGCTTCGAGGACGGCGACCATGTGGACCTCGCCGACGGTCTCCGCGTCGGGGGTTTTGCGCCATGCGCATGCGCTGGCGACCGGCCGGCCGTCACAGGTGGCGAAGAAGAGGTTTTCGGGGTGGAAGCGGAGATCGTCGATGAGCTTTTCGCGGCAGGTTTCAACGGTCCAGTTCCGGCCGACGTTGCCTTCCATGATGGTGCACCAGGCGGATTCGTCGCCCGCTTTGTACGTGCGAAGGCCGTAGCCGGGGGGGATGAGGATTTCGGGGAGGTCGTCGAGGGTCTCCCGGAGCATTTCAAGCTGGGTCAAGGGACTTTCGGACGCGGACGGGCGTTTCTTGAAGCGTCGGGATAGGAGACGTCGAAACATTGAGATTTCTCCATGTGGTTTCTCAGGCGTCGGTGGGCGACCGGTGTTGTGATTATGCCACGCACAGGAAGTCTCTGCCTTCTGTGAGGCCGATTTTGTGGAGGTGGTCCCGAATGCGGGCGCGGGCGCCCCGGGAAGGGACGGCGGCCAGGATGAGGGGCCTTCCGGACGATTCCCAGGTGTGGGGCAGGGCTTCGGGGGAGACGATGGGCGCGCCCCGGCGGGTGTTTCCGATCTTTTTGGGGTCGATATCGACAAAGGCGATCAGGGTTATGCCCTCCCGCTGGAGGTGTTTCGAAAGGCGCCGGCCGATCTGTCCCGCGCCCCAGATGATGGCCCGGGGAGCCCGGGCGAGGGGGCCGAGCCGGAGGTAGCGGGCTTTGGCCCGGAGAAAATTTTCGACGGCGTAGCGATCGTCCCGGCGGGTGAGCCTGCCCGGGCTTTCGCGCCAGGAGAGGAGGACGCGGGGGATTTTGGCAAAGCGCCTGCCGGCGAGGTGGAGCCGTAGCCAGAGATCGTAGTCTTCGGCCCACCCGAAGTCTTTGTAGCCGCCCACCTCCGTCAGGGCCTCCCGGCGCACCATGACAGAAGGGTGGGGCAGGGGGCTTTCGATGTAGATCTCCCGGGCGATGTCTTCGGGGGTGAGGAGGCTGTTGAGCCAGGCTTCGTAGACCCGGAAGCCCTCTCCGACCTCTGGGCGGGGGAAGCAGCGGACGAGGGAGCTGACCAGGGCGATGCCGGGGTGTTGTTGCAGGAACCCGTACTGGAGGCCGAGCCGGTCCGGATGAGCGATGTCATCAGCGTCCATCCTGGCGATGAGAGGCCCATCAGCCTGCGCCAGGCCCGTGTTGAGGGCCTGGATGAGGCCCTGTCTGCCGGGAAACAGGGGGCGGATACGGGGGTCACGCAGGGCATACTGTTTGAGGAGTATTGGGGTGTTGTCTTCCGATCCGTCGTCTATGGCGATGACTTCGAAGGCCTCAAAGCGCTGCCGGAGGAGGCTTTGCAGGGCCTGGTCAAGGGTGGCCTCTGCGTTGTAGACCGGCAGGAGTACGGAGATAGGCGGTGCTATGGCCCTGTACATACGGTCGATTCCCGGTTTTGATGCTCCAGGGAGAGAGCGGATACCCCCATAATAACCGATTGGGTGAGGCCAGGTCAAGGGGTTCAAACGATCCCAAAAAATCTTGACTTTTCACAGGGCTTATAATATACTACAACCTTGAGGAGAACTTATTATCTTTAAGCCGATTTTTGAGTCTGATTTGTAAAAAATGGAAGGGGTGACGGATGTGTTCACACTGTTTCTTGTCCCCCTTTTTTTAATCAGACGAGAGGCCTGCACAAAGAGATGCTGAGAGACTACCTTCCGATTGCTATTCTGATGGCGGTCGCTGTCGGGTTTGCGCTGGTCAGCCTTGCGGCCACACATTTGTTTGGGCCCTGGCGTCCGAATCCGGTTAAGCTCTCGCCCTACGAGTCGGGCGTTCCGCCTGTGGGCGACGCCAGATTGCGGTTTTCGATCAAGTTTTATCTGGTGGCGATGCTTTTTATCATTTTCGATATCGAAGTGGTTTTTCTCTACCCCTGGGCTGTGGTTTTTCGGAAACTGCTGGCTCAAGGGTACTTTATTTTTATCGAGATGGTTGTTTTTATCGGGGTGCTGGTACTGGGTCTGGCTTATGTCTGGAGAAAAGGGGGACTGGAATGGGATTAGAGACCGGTCTGGGTGAGAATGTGTTCACCACAACTATGGACAGGATGATCAACTGGGCGCGCAAAAGCTCCCTTTGGCCAATGCCCTTTGGCACCGCCTGCTGCGCCATTGAGATGATGGCCACTCTGTCGGGACGCTTCGATATGGCACGCTTTGGCGCAGAGGCCGTCAGGTTCTCCCCTCGCCAGTCGGACCTGTTGATCGTGTCGGGGAGGATCTCGATCAAGATGATGCCGGTGTTGAAGAAGATCTACGATCAGATGCCCGACCCGAAGTGGGTGATCTCGATGGGTGCGTGTGCCTCATCCGGGGGGGTGTTCAACACCTATACGCTGGTTCAGGGGGTGGATCAGTTTCTTCCGGTGGATGTGTATGTGCCCGGGTGTCCGCCCCGTCCGGAGGATCTGCTATATGCATTGATGAAGGTCCAGGAGAAGATTGACCGGGAGCAGCCGACCCGGGCTGCAGGGGCATAGAAGAGGCAGTGGCAGCAGACAGGAGCAGGGCTATGTCTGAAGATAAGGATCAGGACATCCAGGTGGCGGAGGTGTCGAACCTGACCGCACGGAAGTTGAAGGAGCGGTTTGGGGAGGAGATTGTGGAGGTGGTGGAATCCGGCGATGAGTGTACGGCGGTGTGCAAGAAGGAGAAGATGACGGAGATTCTGACCTTTTTGCGGGCCGAGCCGGATCTGGCCTACGACCGGTTGACCGATGTGACGGCGGTGGACTACTCCGAATATATGAATCAGATACCTCCCGTGCGGTTTAACGTGGTCTACCACCTCTACTCCCATCCGCGCAATCACCGCTTCCGGGTGAGGGCGCAGGTGGACGAGGAGGAGTGCAGCATCGCGTCGGCGTGTCCTGTGTGGGTGGGGGCCGAGTGGCCGGAGCGCGAAGCCTACGATATGTTCGGCATTCGGTTCGAGGGGCATCCGGACCTGCGGCGCATCCTGATGCCGGTCAACTTCAAGTATTATCCGCTTCGCAAAGACTATCCCCTCCAGGGGAAGGGGGAACGGGACGTGATTGCGCCTGAAGACCCGGGGTTTGAGGGGTCCCCCTTTTCGGATGAAGCCGAGGCGGAGGGGGACGATCCGATCGCGTCGGAGCGGATGGTGTTGAATCTGGGGCCGCAGCATCCGGCGACCCACGGCACGCTTCGGCTGACTTTAGAGTTAGACGGGGAACGGCTTGTCAGGTGTATTCCGGATATCGGCTATCTGCATACCGGCTTTGAGAAACTGGGCGAACACCATACATATAACCAGTGGGTGACCGTTACCGACCGGATGAACTATCTCTCGCCCCTGTCCAACAATATTGGGTACGCGCTGGCGGTGGAGCAGCTGATGGGACTGGAGGTGCCTCCCAGGGCCTCCACTGTCCGGGTGATCCTGGCGGAGCTGTCCAGGCTTGCCGACCACCTGGTCTGGCTGGGGACGCATGCGCTGGATATCGGGGCGATGACGGTTTTTCTGTATACGTTCGAGCAACGGGAATGGCTTTACAATATTTTCGAGGCGGTCACCGGGGCCCGGCTGACGACCAGTTACACACGTATCGGCGGGTTGGGGTGGGATGTGCCGGAGAACTTCCGCGAGATTGTGCTCGATTTTACCGGCCAGTTTCCACCAGCGATGGACGAGGTGGACAGGCTGCTGACGCGCAACCGGATCTGGATTGACCGGACGAAGGGGATCGGGGTGATCTCGGCCGAAGAGGCGATTGCGTGGAATATGACCGGGCCTATGCTGCGGGGGTCGGGGGTGGATTACGACCTGCGCAAGGCCGAGCCTTATTTGGGTTACGAGGAGTTCGACTTCGAGATTCCGGTGGGGGAAAGCGGGGATGTGTACGACCGGTACCTGGTGCGGATGGAAGAGATGAGGCAGAGCACCCGAATTATCGAGCAGGCGGTGAACCGCTTGCCCGACGGTCCGGTGAAGGTGGACGATGCGAAGGTGATTCTGCCGGAGAAGGATGCGGTTTATACCGGGATGGAGTCCCTGATCCACCACTTTAAGGTCACCATGGACGAGCACGGGCTGACGCCGCCGCCGGGAGAGGCCTATGTGGCGACCGAGTCGCCTAACGGGGAACTGGGATTTTATGTTGTGAGCGACGGGAGCGGGTACGCCTACCGGCTGCGGGTGCGCCCCCCCTCGTTTATGAATTACCAGGCCTTCCCGCAAATGGTAGAGGGGCATATGGTGGCAGATGTGGTGGCGACGCTGGGGAGCATCAACGTGATTGCGGGGGAATTGGATCGATAAAGATGTTTCACGTTTGGCTGCTTTTTATGGGATATCAAGATGGCAGTCGAGTTTTCCGAAGAGACGAAGAAGCAGTGTGAGGAGATTATTGCTCACTATCCCCAGGACTGGAAGGAGGCGGCGATTCTGCCGGTTCTACACCTGGCCCAGAAGGAGTGGGGGTACATTTCGCTGGAGGGGTTGAAGTACGTCGCGAATATGCTGGAGATGCCTCCTGCGCGGGCGGCGGGTGTGATGAGTTTCTACCCGATGTTTTACAAGGCCCCTGTGGGGAAATGCGTGATCCAGGTTTGTAGTACGCTTTCCTGTGCGCTGTGTGGGGCGGAGGAAGTTGTGGACTACCTGAAGGAAAAGCTGAAGGTTGACGTGGGAGAGACTACAGAGGACCAGAAGTTTACCCTGGCCAAGGTAGAGTGTATCGCGGCGTGCGAGGGGGCGCCGGCGGTTCGGATCAACGATGAACTTCACCGGTACATGACAAAGGAGAAGTTGGACCGGCTTCTGCATCATCCGGAATAACAGACCATGCCCGTAGAAGAATACAAAATTATCACAAAGCTGTTCGGTGTTGAGAACCTCCAGGACATTGAGGTCTACAAGGCCCACAATGGGTACAAGGCGCTGGAGAAGGCCCTGAAGATGACGCCGGATGAGGCGGTTGAGACGGTGCAGCGTTCAGGGCTGGCGGGGCGGGGTGGGGCCTGGTTCCCCACAGGGATGAAGTGGGGGTTTATGCCCAAAGCGCCCAGGGTGCCTTCTTACCTCTGCGTAAACGCCGATGAGAGTGAGCCGGGGACGTTCAAGGACCGGCAGCTGCTCAAGGTAGACCCCCATCAGCTCCTGGAAGGGACGATTATCGCGGCGTATGCGATTCGGGCGAGTGTGACTTATATCTACATCCGGGGCGAGATGTGGGAGGAGATGGTCCAGATGGACGGGGCGATCGCTCAGGCCCGGGCGGCGGGATATATCGGAAAGAATATTCTCGGGTCGGGTTACGACCTGGAGGTGTATACGCATCCAGGCGCAGGGGCCTATATCTGCGGGGAGGAGATGGGGCTGATCCAATCCCTGGAAGGGAAACGGGCCGAGCCGCGTGCAAAACCGCCTTTTCCCGCGCAAAAGGGGGTTTTTGAGTGTCCGACCATTGTGAACAACGTGCAGACGCTTTCCTACGTGCCGCATATTATCAACAATGGGGCAGACTGGTTTAAGGGCATCGGGAGTGAGCGGTTTCCCGGGACGTTCATTTTTTGTGTAAGCGGGCATGTGCGAAGGCCGGGGCTGTTTGAGCTGGAGACGAATGCGGCAACCATGCGGGAGATCATTTACGACCTGGCCGGCGGCCTGTACGAGGGCCGCGAGTTGAAAGCCGTTATTCCGGGGGGGGCCTCCACCTCGCCGATGACGCCCGACCAGATCGATATTGTGATGGATCCAGCCAATTTTCAGCTCCCCGGCAGGGGTGAGTTCAAGGGGATGTTCGGGACAGGCGGGGTGATTGTGATGGACGATACGACCTGTATGGTGGATGCGCTGCTGAATCTGATGAACTTTTTCGCCCACGAGTCGTGTGGGCAGTGTACGCCCTGCCGGGAAGGATGCCCGTGGGCGCGGGATATCCTCTGGCGAATCGAACACGGGCAGGGGCGGGCCGAGGACCTGGATACCCTGGTGGACGTGGCGAATAATGTCTCGCCCTTCCTGGGGCCCTTTACAACGATCTGTCCGTTCGGGGCGGCGTTTGCGTATCCGATTCACGGATTTATGCAGACCTTCCGCAGCGAGTTTGAGGCCCATATCGAAGGGGGCGGGTGTCCGATTCGTCAGGACAAATCGATTAAGGTTCCGGGGTGATTACCGATGGCGACTTTTACAATAGACGGCAAAGAGATCGAGATGGTGCCGGGCAAGGACGTGCTGAAGGCGGCGCTTGACAATGGGATCTACATCCCCCACTACTGCTACCATCCGGGGTTGAGCGCACCTGCGAACTGCCGGATGTGTCTGGTGGAGATCGAGGCAGGTGGGAGGCGCGGTCTGATGCCTTCGTGTACGGCGATGCCGGCCGAAGGGATGGTGGTGGAGACGCAGACGGAGGTGGTGAAGGAGAGTCAGAACGCAGTGATGGAGTTTCTCCTGATCAACCATCCGCTGGACTGTCCGGTGTGCGACCAGTCGGGGGAGTGCGATTTGCAGGACTACAGCTACACCTACGGTCCCGACCGAAGCCGGTTTCACGAGGAGAAGTCGGTGCAGCCAAAGAAGGATATCGGCGAACATGTGTTGCTCTATTCAGACCGCTGCATCCGGTGTACGCGCTGCATCCGGTTCTGCGATGAGGTTTCCGGGACGGGCGAACTGGGGTATTTCAACCGGGGGGTGCACACCGAGGTTGATGTGTTCCCGGGAGAGCGGCTGGACAACCGGCTGTCGGGGAATACGGTGGATATCTGTCCGGTGGGCGCGTTGCTGGATAAGCATTTCCTGTTCAAGCAGCGGGTCTGGTTCCTGAAGGGTGTGGATACGATCTGCCCGGGATGTAGCACGGGGTGCAACATCCGGGCGGA
Organism: Candidatus Latescibacterota bacterium; assembly: GCA_965222075.1. GTDB lineage: Bacteria > Latescibacterota > UBA2968 > UBA2968 > JAAXHW01. The sequence continues at coordinate 367,978 of OZ244937.1, forward strand.
TATCAACAAGGAACGGATTTACCGGCTTGTGCCCCGCGAAAACTTAGCGGTGAACGATTACTGGATGTGCGACGACGGGCGCCACGGATGGGGCTACGTGCACAGCGACGACCGGCTGCTTTTCCCCCTCATAGGAGGTGGGAAGGAGCCGGATCTGGCGCTGTGGGCAGCGGCGCTTGAGCGTGTGGCGGAAGGGTTTGAACAGATTCGGGAGGACCATGGCGAGGGGGCTGTTGTGGGAATCGCTTCGGGACATTTGACCAACGAGGAGAATTTCCTTTTCGGGAGGCTGGTCAAGGATGTTCTTAAGGGCACGCAGGTTGCCCTGCGTTCGAAGGTCGGTTCGGAAGGCGATGTGGTTTTCAAGAGCGGGTTTACCATTCATGCGGATAAGTCGCCCAATACCCGGGGCGCACGCGAGGTGTTAGAGGGGCTGGGGCTTTCGGTTGTGGATGCGTCCGAGGTCTGGAAGGGCATCCGGGAGGGGCGGATCAAGGCGCTTTACTGCCTGGGAGGAGACCCTCTGGAGAGCGTGTCGGAAACGGAGCGGGAAGCACTGGGCGCCCTGGTATTTCTGGTGGTTCAGGATATTCTGGCAAACGATCTGACGCGACTGGCCGATGTGGTGCTGCCCGGTGCGGCGTTTGTTGAAAAAGAGGGGACCTTCACCAACTTTGCCGGCCGGGTGCAGCAGATCCGGCCCGCGTTTGATCCCCCGGGCGATGCGCGGGCAGACTGGGAGGTCCTGCGGGATGTGGCCAATGCGCTGGACGGCGGGTTTGAGTACGCAAGCATCCAGGAGGTGATGGGCGGCCTGGCGGAGAGGGTGAAGGCCTTTGAAGGTATCCACACCGAGGCGGTAGGAGCGCAGGGATGTGCGCTTACAACGGCGGAAACAGCAGAGGCATAGGGGCACATGGACTACGCGCTTGAGAGCCTGATCAAGGTGGGGGTGGTGATAGGCGTTCTGATAGGGGCAGTGGCCTATCTGGTGCTGGCAGAGCGGAAGGTGAGCGCTTATATCCAGAATCGGCTGGGGCCGAACCGGGTGGGACCCTGGGGGCTTTTGCAGCCGATTGCCGACGGGCTCAAGTTCCTGTTCAAGGAGGATGTGATTCCCCACCACGTGGACCGGGTGGTCTATCTGGCCGCTCCGCCCGCGATCCTGGTTCCCGCGCTGATGGGGTTTGCGGTGGTGCCGTTTGGGCATACGATCTCCCTTTTCGGGCGGGAGGTTCAGCTGCAGGTTGCGGATCCGGATATCGGTATTCTCTACATTCTGGCGGTGGCCTCTCTGGGCGTGTACGGGGTCGTGCTGGGGGGGTGGGCGTCCAACAACAAGTATGCGCTGCTGGGGGGGCTGCGGGCATCGGCACAGATGATCAGTTACGAACTGGCACTGGGTCTGTCGCTGATCGGGGTGCTGTTGGTGACGGGGTCGCTGCGGTTGAGCGATGTGGTGGCGGCTCAGGCGACACAGACCCTCTTCGAGGTTCTGCCCCGGTGGAATGTGTTTACCCAGCCTCTGGCGTTTGTGCTTTTTACCGTGTCGGCGTTTGCAGAGAGCAACCGGTTGCCGTTTGACCTGCCCGAATCGGAGCAGGAACTGGTGGCCGGGTATCATGCCGAGTACAGCAGTATGAAGTTCGCCATGTTTTACATGGCCGAGTACGCCCATATGATTACCGCTTCGGCGGTGATCGCCACGCTATTTTTCGGGGGCTGGCACGTGCCCTGGCTGGTGGAGCCGGGCAATACGGGCCTGGGCGCCGGTCTGCTGATGGTGGCGGCATTTACGGTTAAGACGGCGTTTTTCCTGTTTCTGTTTCTGTGGGTGCGCTGGACTCTGCCCCGTTTTCGTTACGATCAGGTGATGCGGCTGGGATGGAAGGTTTTGCTCCCCCTGGCGCTGGTGAACGTGTTCGTAACCGGTCTGGTGCTTACCTTAGCCCGATAAGGACGAACCGGCGGGGAGGGACGATGGAGGCGTTTTCTTCTTTCTGTTTGCTTTTGTTGCCATTGTTTCGGCCCTTCTTCTGGTCCTGTTCCGGAATCCCGTCTACAGCGCCCTGTCGCTGGTGGCGACCTTTTTCGCCCTGGCAGGGCTTTTTGTTTTGCTGGACGCACACTTCCTGGCGGCGGTACAGGTTATTGTGTATGCCGGCGCTATTATGGTCCTGTTTCTGTTTGTGATTATGCTGTTGAACCTGGGACACCCGGAGGCGTTAGAGCCGGCAGGCGGAACCTACCGGCGGGGTCTCTGTTGTTTTGTTGATGGGTGATTCTGGTGGTCCAGCTGGGGGTTCTGGCAGGGCGGCAGTTGGGCGCGCCCCCAGGGGCGCCAGAGGAGGAGATGGTCACAAAAAACGTGCACTATATCGGGGAACTGCTCTATACGGATTATCTGTTTCCGTTTGAGGTGGTCTCGGTGATTCTGCTGGTGGCCCTCATCGGGGTCATTGTGCTGGTGAAGCGGGATAGGCCGGCGCAGAAGTAGGGGCAGACTTTAACGTCGAGAAAGCCATGTCAGTACCGGTCTCTTATTACATGATTCTAAGCGCGGTCCTGTTTGCGATCGGGGTGGCGGGGGTGCTTACGCGGCGCAACGTGATCGTGATTTTTATGTGCATCGAGTTGATGCTCAACGCGGTGAACCTCCTGTTTGTGGCCTTTGCACGGCATCTGGGCGAGGGGTCCGGACAGGTGTTCGTGTTCTTTGTGATGGCGGTTGCGGCCGCAGAGGTAGTGGTGGGGCTGGCGATTATTATTGCGCTGTTTCGGAACCGGGAGACGGTGGATGTGGGAGAGGTGAATCTTTTGAAATGGTGAGGGAATTGCGGATTTGAGATAGGATCGCGATGCTGACTTCGGTTATTTTGATTATTCTGTTCCCCCTCTTCGGGGCATTTGTGAACGGGCTGTTCGGGAGCCGTCTGAAGGGGGCGGCCGGGTATGTGGGTACGCTGATGGTGGGGCTTTCGTGGGTGCTGTCGCTGCGGGTGCTGGTGGCGGTGGTGGGCGGCGAGACGCTCAACGAGGATGTGTATGTGTGGATCGCTTCGGGAACGTTCAAGGCGGCCGTCGGCTTCCAGGTAGATGCGCTTTCGGCGATGATGATTGTGACGGTGACGACGGTTTCGTTTTTTATCCACGTCTATTCGTTCGGCTACATGCACGGAGACCGGGGATTCGCGCGGTTTTATACCTATTTGAATCTGTTTGTTTTTTCGATGCTGGTCCTGGTGCTGGCAAACAATTACCTGTTGATGTTTGTGGGCTGGGAGGGCGTGGGGACTTTGTTCTTATCTGTTGATCGGGTTCTGGTACGAGAGGAAAGAAGCGTCGGACGCCGGAAAGAAGGCGTTTGTGGTGAACCGGATCGGGGACTTCGGGTTCCTGATCGGGATCTTTTTGATGGTGGTGCACCTGGGGACGGTGAGCTACGGGGAGGTCTTCGCAAAGGCGGAGACGCTTTCGACGGGTGTGGCCACGGCGATTGCGCTGCTGCTGTTTCTGGGGGCGTGCGGGAAGTCCGCGCAGTTCCCGCTTTACGTGTGGCTGCCAGATGCAATGGAGGGCCCCACGCCGGTGAGTTCGCTGATCCATGCAGCGACGATGGTGACGGCCGGGGTCTACATGGTGGCCCGGTCGCACGTGCTGTATTCGATGTCGCCCACGGCGGGAGCGGTGGTGGCCTGGGTGGGCGTCTTTACGGCGCTTTTGGCGGCGATGATCGCCCTGGTCAATACGGATATCAAGCGGGTACTGGCCTATTCCACGGTAAGCCAACTGGGCTACATGTTTATCGGTGTGGGCGTGGGGGCCTACACGGCGGGAATTTTTCATCTGTTCACACACGCATTTTTCAAGGGACTGATGTTTTTGGCGGCGGGCAGCGTGATGCACGCGATGGCCGACGAGCTGGATATGCGGAAGTTCGGCGGGCTGATGGGGAAGATGAAAATTACGGGCTGGACATTTGTGATCGGGACGGTGGCGATTGCGGGCATCCCGCCGCTTTCCGGGTTCTGGAGCAAGGACGAGATTCTGGCCGGGGCCTTTCACTCGCAGGTCCCCGGGCATATGCTCCTGTGGGCGCTGGGTGTGATTGGGGCGGTGATGACGTCGTTTTACATGTTCCGGCTGATTTTTATGACGTTTTTCGGGTCACCCAGGGACCGGCACCTGTACGACCACGCGCACGAGTCGTCGGCGAACATGACGGTCCCGCTGATCGTGCTGGCGATCGGATCGGTGCTTGCCGGCTTTGCCGGCTACCCGATGGGCGACGGGTGGATTAACCATTTTCTGGGGCCGCTGCTGGAGCCGAAACACGCAGTGCATGAACTCAATCTCGTACTGGTCGGCGTCTCGGTGGCTGCCGGGATCGTGGGGTTTGTGATTGCTCTGCTGATGCATCGGGCCGGAAATCTGGGGGCCGAGTCGGCCAACCCGCTGCACGGGCTGCTGGAGAACAAGTGGTATGTGGACGAGGTCTACCACACGCTGGTGGTGAGGCCGGTTCACCGGCTTTCGCTGGGGCTGTGGCATATTTTCGATACGATTGTTGTGGACGGCATCGCCAACGGGCTGGGCTATTTTGTGGTGGGGATCAGCTGGCTCTCGACCCGGTTCCAGACGGGGCAGGCGCCGACGTACGCGCTGTGGATGACGCTGGGTGTGGTGGTGATACTTTACCTGGTGACCCTGCCTTAGCGGTCAATCGGGGTGCTGGACGCGTTATGGTGAGGCTTTGAAATGGTGTCCGATTTTTTGATTTCGCTTGTGATCTTTATCCCTTTGGTGGGCGCGGTGGTGATTATGCTGGCCGGCCGGGGGCGGGACGGTTTTTGCCGGGTATTCGCCCTGCTGGTCTCCCTGATCACCTTTGTGCTGTCGATTTTCCTGTATACGGGTTTCCAGGCAGATACGCCGAAGATGCAGTTTGTCGTGAAGGTCCCCTGGATCGAGAGTATGGGGATCCGGTATTACGTGGGGATCGACGGGATCAGCCTGCTGCTGGTTCTGATTACGACGCTGCTGATGTCGGTGTCGATCCTGGCGTCGTGGAAGTCGATTACGGCCCGTGTGCGGGAGTATATGGCCGCGATGCTGCTTTTGGAGACGGGGATGCTGGGGGTGTTCTGCGCGCTGGATCTGTTTCTCTTTTACGTCTTCTGGGAGGCGATGCTGATCCCGATGTACCTGCTGATCGGGGTCTGGGGGGGAGAGCGCCGGATCTACGCGACGATCAAGTTCGTGCTCTTTACCCTGGCGGGCAGCCTGCTGATGCTGGTGGCGATTATCTATCTTTATTTTTTGCACGGGGGAGAGACGGGGACCTATACGTTCGATCTGCTGGCGCTTTACCGGTTTTCCGTTGCCCGGGATGCGCAGTACTGGCTTTTCCTGGGGTTTTTCCTGAGTTTCGCAATCAAGGTGCCCCTCTTTCCGTTTCACACCTGGTTGCCGGACGCACACGTGGAGGCGCCTACGGCGGGGAGTGTGATTTTGGCAGGCGTGCTTTTGAAGATGGGGACCTACGGGTTGATCCGGTTCTGCCTGCCGCTTTTTCCGCTGGCATCGGCCTATTTTACCCCGCACATTATGATGCTGTCGGTGATCGGCATCGTGTACGGGGCGCTGGTGGCGATGGTGCAGACCGATGTGAAGAAGCTGGTGGCCTATTCCAGTGTGAGCCACCTGGGGTTTGTGGTGCTGGGGATTTTTGCGCTGAACGCGCAGGGGATGCAGGGCGGGATTATTCAGATGGTGAACCACGGGCTCTCCACCGGGGCGCTGTTTTTGATTGTGGGGATGATCTACGAGCGCCGCCACACCCGCCGGATTTCCGATTTCGGAGGACTGGCGCGGACGATTCCGGTCTTTTCCGCTTTTTTTATGATTACGACGCTTTCGTCGATCGGGCTGCCCGGGCTGAACGGGTTTGTGGGGGAGTTTCTGATCCTGCTGGGCGTTTTTAAAGCGAATTGGGTTTTCGGGGCGGTCGCCGCTTCGGGGGTGGTGCTGGCGGCGGTTTACATGCTCTGGATGTTTCAGCGGGTGGTGTGGGGAGAGGTGACCCACAAAGAGAACCGGAATCTGTCCGATCTGTCGGTCCGGGAGTGGGCCGTGATGGTCCCGCTGGTGGTGCTGATGTTCTGGATCGGCATCTATCCCGGGTCGTTTCTGGACAAAACCGAGGTCTCGGTGAAACACCTGATTTCTCAGGTTCAGATCCGCCAGATGGAGGACTCCCGGAAGTCCTTTGCGGATGCCGGGGCATGGGGTAGAGCGCCCCATTTACCCCCCTCCGGGGGGGCTGACCGGTAAGAAGCTGTTTTAAAATTCCTGTTCCCGGGAGGCGTCTTGAGATACGCATTCAGTTTGGGTTTTGTGTTGTTCGGGGTATGGCTGCTGTGGTCCGGCCATTTTAAGGACCCTCTGCTTCTGGGCCTGGGGGTTGTCTCCTGCGCCCTTGTGGTCGCAATTGCTCTGCGCATGGACACCGTAGACCACGAGGGGCATCCGATGCACCTGGTTGGGCGCGCAGTTGTCTACTGGCCCTGGTTGCTGTGGGCAATCATCAAGGCCAATATCGACGTCGCCCTCCGAATTCTGAGTCCCAGGCTGCCCATCAGCCCAACCATGGTGGAGGTCCAAACAAGCCAAAAAAGTGCGCTGGGGCAGGTCATCTATGCCAATTCCATCACACTGACGCCAGGGACGGTTTCGGTTGACCTCACAGACGACATGATTATTGTGCATGCCCTTTCGCGCGAGAGCGCCGAAGCGCTTATGGACGGCGAAATGGACCGCCGCGTAACGGTTATGGAAGGAGCATCCTGATGTTGTTTGTCTCGGCAATGGCGGCCATCCTTGTGACCATGCTCCTGGCCCTTTCGCGCGCTGTTCTGGGTCCCACCGTGTACGACCGCATCCTGGCGGTCAACATGGCCGGCACCAAGACCGTTCTGCTCATCGCCGTGCTCGGTTTCCTCACCGGGCGGCCGGATTTTCTGGACCTGGCGCTTATCTATGTCTTCTTGAATTTCATCGGCACCATCGCTGTCCTCAAATTCGTCCAATACGGCAATCTCGCCGCTTCCGGTGATGAGGAAGGAGAGGTCCGGGCCTGATGGAACCGATTCTTGCAATCATCAGCTGGGTTTTTATCCTCCTCGGCTCCCTTTTCTGCATCGTCGGCGGCATCGGGCTCCTGCGCCTGCCGGACTTTTTCAGCCGCATGCACGGCGCGGGCATCACCGATACCCTGGGCGCCGGACTCGTCCTTGTGGGTTTGATGTTCCACGCTGGGCTTTCCCTGGTGACGGTAAAGCTCATGATGATCCTTTTTATCATTTATCTGACCAGCCCCACCGGAACGCATGCGGTCGCCAAAGCGGCGCATGCGGCTGGCCTGAAGCCCCTGCTTGAGGGTGAGGATGAGAGATCGTGATCGAACTCATCGACATGCTGCTGCTTGCGTTTATGGCCGTCGTAGCCATTACAATTGCCCGGCTGCGCAACCTCTTAGCCGCGGTTATGGTCGCCGGTTTCTTCAGCCTGTTGTCTGCAGGTATGTTTCTCGTCTTAGACGCCGTAGACGTCGCTTTCACCGAGGCCGCTGTGGGCGTGGGTATCTCGACGGTACTCATGCTGGGTACCCTGCTTCTGACGACCCACGAAGAAAAAACGTCGGTCCGCAAGTCCTGGTGGCCTTTCGTCGTGGTATTGTTGACAGGCGTGGCCCTGGTCTACGGCACCCTCGACATGCCGCACTACGGCGATCCGAATGCACCGATTCATAAGCATGTCGCCCCACGCTATATCCAGGTTTCGCCGTCGGAGATCGGGGTTCCCAATGTGGTGACCTCGGTCCTGGCAAGCTACCGGGGGTACGATACACTGGGAGAGGTCACCGTAATTTTTACCGCCGGGGTCGGTGTGTTGCTGTTGATCGGCGGGTCTGTGCGCAGGCGCACCAGGGGGGGCAGCAAGTGAAACACAATATCATCCTGAGGGTCGTTGCCAAGCTCTTCATTCCCTTTATTATGCTCTTTGCGCTCTATGTACAATTCCACGGAGATTACGGCCCCGGAGGTGGGTTCCAGGCCGGTGTTATCTTCGCCGCGGCCTTCGTACTCTACACCTTGATCTACGGCCTGGACGAAGCGCAGCGGGTCGCGAGGCCCGCGGTCGTCCAGTGCTTCGTCGCTCTGGGCGTGTTGCTCTACGCCGGGACCGGGGTGGCGTCCCTGTTCCTGGGCGGCAACTATCTGGGCTACAGCGTCCTGCTGCACGATCCGGTCCACGGCCAGCACCTGGGGATTTTTCTCATTGAATTGGGGGTGGGCACGACCGTCGCCGCGGTGATGGTCTCCGCCTTCTTCTGTTTTGCCGGACGAGGTCGATCATGACCGCCTGGCCAGGTCTCTACAATTACTGGATTGTGATCTTCTTGATGATGACCGGGTTCTACATCGTCATTGCCCGCGGCAACCTGATCAAGAAGATCATCGGCCTCAACATTTTTCAGACTTCGGTCTTCTTGCTCTACATCAGCATGGGCAAGGTTTCGGGGGGTACTGTGCCCATCCTCACCGAGCCGGGTGCGAACTATTCGAACCCCCTCCCCCACGTCCTCATTCTGACCGCCATCGTCGTCGGCGTCGCCACCACAGGGGTGGGACTGGCTCTGGTGGTGCGCATTAAGGAGGCTTACGGCACGATCGAAGAAGACGAGATTCTCAGCCAGGACAAAGCGTCGTGATCTCCGCCCACCTTCCCATTCTGTTGATCGTCATTCCACTGATGTCAGCCCCGATCTGTGTGCTGTTGCGCCGCGGGACGCTCGCCTGGTCATTCGCCCTCCTCGTCAGCTGGGCTACGCTTGCCATGGGTGCTATGCTGCTGCTGCGTGTTCTGGACAGCGGCGTCCCCATCTCTTATGAACTGGGCAATTGGAGCGCTCCCTGGGGTATCGAATACAGAGTAGACCCACTCAATGCCTTTGTATTGTTGCTCGTCGCTATCATCGGCGCAGTCGTCCTTTTGTATGCGAAGCCCAGTGTGGCCGGGGAACTCCCGCAGGTCCGACACAATCTGTTCTACGCGGCCTTTCTGCTCTGCTTGACCGGCTTGCTGGGCATGGCCATCACGGGCGATGCCTTCAATCTCTTTGTCTTTCTGGAAATCTCATCCCTCTCATCGTATGCTTTGATCAGTCTGGGGCGGGACCGCCGGGCTCTGACCGCGTCCTACCAGTACCTGGTTATGGGCACGGTCGGGGCCACTTTTTTCGTGATTGGGGTCGGTCTGCTCTACATGATGACCGGCACGCTTAACATGGCGGACCTGGCGGTCCGTCTGCGTCCGGTTATGGGCACCCGCACGATTTTGGCGGCCTTTGCCTTTCTCAGTGTGGGCTTGAGCCTCAAGCTCGCCCTGTTTCCGCTGCACCTGTGGCTCCCAAACGCCTACACCTATGCCCCTTCGGTGGTGACGGCATTTATTGCAGCGACGGCGACCAAGGTATCGATCTATGTGTTCCTGCGTTTTGTCTTTACCATCTTCGGGTCTGGCTTTGCCTTCGAAACGATGCGGCTGGATGCCTTGCTGATGCCGTTGTCCCTGATCGGTATTTTCGTCGCTTCAACGGTGGCCATCTTTCAGAACAATATCAAACGCATGCTTGCCTATTCGAGTGTTGCCCAAATCGGCTACGTGATGCTGGGACTCAGTTTCGTCTCGGTGACCGGCCTCACCGCCTGCATTGTGCACCTGTTCAACCACGCCCTGATGAAGGGTGCGCTGTTTCTGGGGATGGGCTGCATCGCTCTGCGGATCGGTTCGGTTAACCTCGACGATATGCGCGGGTTGGGGCGGCGTATGCCTGTCACCATGTCCGCCTTCGTCCTGGGCGGCCTCAGTCTCATCGGGGTGCCTTTAACGGTTGGGTTCATCAGCAAATGGTACCTGGTTCTCGCAGCCCTGCAAAAGGGCTGGTGGCCGATTGCGGTTCTCGTCCTGATCGGCTCTCTGCTTGCCTTGATCTACATCTGGCGGGTCGTCGAGGTCGCCTATTTTCGGAAGCCTCCTGATGAGCCCGTCAAGATCGTGGAAGCCCCCCTGCTTATGCACATCCCGATGTGGATCTTGATTGCCGCGAACCTGTACTTCGGGATTTCAACTTCACTGACCGCTGGCGTCGCTCACAGGGCCGCCGAACTGCTTTTGGGGGTCACAACGCCATGAGTCCATCCACCGCTACACTGGTCGCCGTTGTCCTGCCCCTGCTTGGCGCCCCGATTATCGCTCTGCTGGGTCAACGACCCAATCTGCGTGAGGCGGTAACCCTGGGTACTGGCGGGATGCTGTTCCTGGTTGTAGCGTCTCTGGTCCCGGAGGTGCTTGCCGGGCGCAGGCCCGGGATTCAGATCTTAGATGTGATGCCCGGGCTGGCGCTGGCCTTTGAAGTTGAGCCTCTGGGTATGCTCTTTGGCCTGGTTGCGTCCGGTTTGTGGATTGTGACCTCTCTGTATTCAATCGGGTATATGCGGGGCCACCACGAGGAGCACCAGACCCGGTTTTACGTGTTTTTTGCGATTGCTATCACGGGCGCCATAGGCGTGGCCTTTGCGCGTAATGTGCTTACCCTGTTCATTTTCTACGAGGTGCTGACGCTGTCGACGTATCCGCTTGTTACGCATCACCGGACCGAGGAGGCGCTACGGTCCGGCAGAATCTATATGGGCATTTTACTCAGTACATCGGTGGGGTTTCTGTTCCTGGCCACCGTGTGGACGTGGAAGCTGACGGGCACACTTGAATTTACCCCGGGAGGAATTCTCTCAGGCAAGGCCAGCAATACCGTCATCGGTGTGCTGCTGGCGCTTTACGCATTTGGCACCGGGAAAGCGGCGCTGATGCCCTTCCACCGCTGGCTGCCCGCCGCGATGGTGGCGCCCACACCGGTGAGCGCCCTGTTACACGCGGTGGCCGTTGTGAAAGCCGGCGTATTTACGGTGATGAAAATAATCGTCTACGTGTTTGGGATTGACCTGCTCAGCAGCACAGGGTTGAGTGTGTGGTTAATGTATGTGGCCGGGGCGACCATCCTTATCGCGTCCCTGGTGGCGCTGACCAGGGATAATCTCAAAGCGCGTCTGGCTTACTCCACGATCAGCCAATTGTCTTATATCGTGTTTGGGGCAGCGCTTGCGAACACCTGGGGGGTAATCGGCGGCAGCATGCATATTGCCATGCACGCATTCGGCAAGATTACCCTGTTTTTCTGCGCGGGCGCGATTCTGGTGGCTTTGCATAAGACGGAGATTAGCGATATGGACGGGATCGGAAAGACCATGCCCGTTACCATGTTTGCTTTCTTCATTGGATCGTTGAGCATTATCGGCCTGCCTCCGTTCGGCGGTTCGTGGAGCAAGTGGTACCTGGCACTGGGCGCTGCGGAGGCCCATCAGTTCGTCTTCGTTGCTGTGTTGATGATCAGTTCGCTTCTGAACATCGCCTATCTGATGCCGATCGTGGCACGCGCTTTTTTCCTGGCGCCTTCCACAGCACCGGCCAATTCATCCATTCGGGAAGCGCCCATGTTCTGTGTTGTGCCGCTGTGCATGACGGCTGCGGGATGTCTTGTGCTCTTTTTCTTTGCCGATGATATCTACCGGTTGCTGGAGCCGATTGCCCAGCCTTGAGGGAGCGACGCTCATGGAAAGCGAGAAGAAATACTGGCTGGATGAACCCGGCAATGTGAACAAGATCTGCTGGATGCTCTACGTTGTGTGCGCCCTTCTGGTTTTGGGCGATCTGGCTTACCACAAATATATCCACTTCAACATGGAGAACTGGTTCGGCTTTTATGGCTTTTACGGTTTTGTCGCCTGCGTGGGGCTGGTGGTGGCGGCCAAGGGGCTTCGCAGAATTCTAGGACGTAAGGAAGACTATTATGGTTGATCAGCTTCCGCCAGCGTTCATCCTGATCTTCGGGGCGCTGCTGGTACCGCTGCTGCGCGGGCGTCTGCAAGCGGCTTATATGCTGCTTTTACCGGTATTGGGGTTTGTCCATCTGGTTGGCCTTTCTCATGGTGCGTACTGGCAGATGTCCATTTTTGACTACACCCTGACGCTGGTCCGGATCGATAAGCTCAGCCTTGTTTTCGGCTATATCTTCCATATTGCCGCCTTTCTCACCGTGGTCTACGCCCTCCATGTGAAGGACAACACGCAGCATGTGGCCGGGCTGATTTACGTGGGGAGCGCAATTGGGGCCGTTTTTGCAGGCGATTTGATCACGCTGTTTGTGTACTGGGAACTCACGGCGGTCGCATCGGTGTTTCTGATCTGGAGCCGCCGGACCGAGCGTGCGTACGCCGCGGGTATGCGATACCTGATTGTCCAGGTGGGGTCAGGGGTTCTGCTGCTTGCGGGCACTCTTTTCCATCTCCAGGCAACCGGCTCGGTCGCGTTCAATTTCCTGGGGCTTAACAGCCTGGGGACCACGCTGATTTTTATTGCGTTTGGCATCAAGTGCGCGTTTCCTTTGCTCCACAGCTGGCTCCAGGATGCCTATCCCGAAGCAACGGTGACGGGGGCGGTGGTCCTGAGCGCTTTTACGACCAAGCTGGCGGTTTATGCCCTGGCGCGGGGTTTTCCGGGGACGGAAATTTTGATCCCGATCGGTGCGGTCATGGCCGCTTTTCCCATCTTCTATGCGGTGATCGAGAACGATCTCAGGCGTGTGCTGGCCCACAGCCTGAACAACCAGCTGGGCTTTATGGTTGTGGGCATCGGGATTGGAACGGAGATGGCGCTGAACGGCGCGGCGTCGCACGCGGTTGTCCATATTCTCTACAAAGCCCTGTTGTTTATGTCGATGGGCGCCGTGCTTTATCGGACGGGAACCGTCAACGGATCGGAGCTGGGCGGGTTGTACAAATCCATGCCCTATACCACGGTCTTCTGTATTGTGGGCGCCGCTTCGATCTCGGCCTTTCCTTTTTTCAGCGGTTTTGTCACCAAGTCGATGATTGTTGCCGCAACGGCCGATGGGCACTATGTGCTTCCCTGGCTGGTGCTGCTGTTCGCCTCTGTGGCGGTGTATGCGGGAATCAAGGTCCCCTTTTGCGCGTTTTTCGCCCACGATTCGGGGATGCGCTGCAAGGAGGCGCCCCTGAATATGCTGATCGCGATGGGGCTGACTGCGGCCCCGTGTATTCTGATCGGTATTTTCCCGAGACCCCTTTATCAGATGCTGCCCTACGCCGTGAATTACGATCCCTACACGACGAGCCACGTGATCACGCAGTGGCAGCTTTTGTTCTGGTCCGGTCTGGCTTTCACGTTTTTAAAGCTAACGGGCATTTACCCGCCCGAGTTGAAGGCTGCGAATCTGGACAGCGACTGGGTCTACCGCCGGTTGCTGCCCGTCACGGTCAACACCTTCGTGCGGGTCGGCGGTCCGGTGCGCGATAGCGTCCTGGGTAGCTTCAAGACGCAGATTGGCGTGGTGATCGCCGGCATACACCAGGTTCACGGACCCCAGGGTATTCTGGCGCGAACCTGGCTTACTGGCAGTGCGGTGCTGCTGGTCACGATTTTCCTGGCGGCCTATTTGATCTTTTATTTTTAAGAACCCGGGTTCAGCTGTTCTTTTGCTTTTGGCCTTTTTCTTGTTCGCCCAGGAAAAAGGCCGAAAAAGAAGGGCGCCTGCCTGCGTGGCGGCGTTCGGCGATATTTGCACTTGACTTTTTCAATGTATCCCTGTTAATTAACGTTACTAATGTTTCTTTCCGGGGTTTTTTGCCGTGGTTGATCTGAATTGGACCATTCTTATTCCCTCGCTGATCGTGACGGGATTTGTCCTGCTGGTGTTGTGTATCGACATCATCTGGCCGGTGAACCGGGGGACGGGGGCGGCCTATACGGCGCTGGTGGGCACGGTTGCGGCGCTGGTCGCCTCGGTGTGGCTCTGGGGCCGGTGCGAGTACAACGGGATCAGCGGGATGCTGGTTCTGGACAATTTTGCGCTCTTTTCCAACATCATTTTTCTGATCGGCACAGGGCTGACCATTTTTATCTCTATGGGTTATTTGCAGCGGGAGGATAGCGGCCGCAGCGAGTACTATCTGCTGCTTTTGACGGCGACGCTGGGCATGATGTTGATGGCCGCCGGAGCCGATCTGATCGTGATCTTCCTGGGCGTGGAGCTGATGTCGATCTCGCTCTATATCCTGGTGGGGTTTATGCGGGGTCGGCCGATCTCCAACGAGGGCTCGCTGAAGTACCTGCTCTTGGGGGCGTTTGCGACCGGTTTTCTGCTCTACGGGATCGCCCTGGTCTACGGGGCGCTTGGCACCACCAACCTGCGGGAGATCCAACAGGCGCTTGTGCAGGGGCGGATCAACAGCGATCTGATGCTGCTGGCGGGGCTGGCGCTGCTGATTGTAGGGTTCGCTTTCAAGGTGGCGGCCGTTCCCTTCCATATGTGGACGCCCGATGTGTACGAGGGGGCGCCGACGGCGATTACGGCTTTTATTTCGGCAGGCCCCAAGGCGGCTGCGTTTGCGGCCTTCTTCAGGGTGCTGATGTTTTCGATGGCGCCGCTGCAGGACGAGTGGGCCGCGCCGCTGTGGGTGCTGGCGGTGTTGACGATGACGGTGGGCAACCTGGGCGCGCTCACTCAGCGGAGCATCAAACGGATGCTGGCTTATTCGAGCGTGGCGCACGCCGGCTATGTGCTGGTGGCGCTGGCGGCGGCCAGCGAGAAGGGGGTCAGCGCCGCGCTGTTTTACCTTTTGGCCTATACCTTTATGAATATCGGGGCCTTTGCGGTTGTTATCCTGGTGGGGCGGAAAGGGGAGGAGAACCTGGATATTTCGAGCTACGCCGGGCTGGGCTTTCGACACCCGGGCCTGGGGCTGGCGATGACCCTGTTTATGGTGTCGCTGGCGGGGCTGCCGCCCACCGCGGGGTTTTTCGGGAAGTTCTACATTTTCAGTGCGGCGGTTGAGGCTGATCTGGTTTCCTTAGCCATTATCGGGGTGCTCAACAGCCTGGTGTCGGTCTATTTCTACCTGGGGGTTGTTGTCAGTATGTATATGAGACAACCCGTGGAAGAGGCATCGGTTTCATCCATGCCCTTATTTGCGCGGGCTGCGCTTCTGGTGGCGTCTGTGGCGACCCTCTATATCGGTCTTTCACCTTCTCGGTTTCTGGCGTATGCACGGGAGACGGTGGATTCGCTGATGTGAATGAAGCGTGAAGAAGGATCGAGTTGGATGCAGGTTTACCGGCAGGTCGGGTCTTATCTGGGCATCGGCATCGAGTTTGTGGTTGCTATTCTGCTCTGTCTTTTTGCAGGGCGGTGGCTGGACGGCAAACTGGGAACGGAGCCGATTCTGATGCTGGTGGGGGCGTTTGTGGGGATGGCAATCGGTTTTTACAGCTTTATTCGAACGGTTTTGCGGCTTCAGGAAGGGGAGGTGCGGGGGGCTGAAAAGGAGGAAGAGAAGCCGGAAGACGCGGAGTGAAGGTGGATCTCTCCGGATTTGTCAAACAGGTGGGGCTTGTCCTGGCCGGAGCGCTGGTGCTGGGAGGGTATCCCCTGTATGCCTATGCCGATGCCGCGGCGATCTGGGGCGTGGTTCTGGGGTGCGGGATCTGTGTGCTGAACGCGCTGGCCGGTTGCACTTCGGCTGTCTGGGCGTTTGAAAAACCGCACAAGGTCTTCGTGAGGACGTTGTTTGGCGGGATGGCCGTTCGGTTGTTGGCGATGGGCCTGGTCTTTTTTCTGTTGATCAAGTTTACAGGAGTGCACGTGCTGGGGCTGGCAATTTCTCTCTTTCTGTTTTACGTGCTGTTCCAGGTCCTGGAAATCCGATTTTTGATGGGGCATCTGCCCGCCCGCGAGGTCTCAAAGGAGAGGGCATAACGCAATGGCCGAGGGCGTCGAAAGCGCTGCTGCCGGGCACGGTGCCGAGCGGGTCGATTTTATGGAGCATGTGCTCGACTCCCCGGAGCTTCACCTGCCCTGGGGGCACGTCCATCTGCCTCATTTTGAGTTGTTTGGTATTGACCTGTCGATTACCCGGCACGTTGTGATGATGTGGGTGGCCGCGGTTTTTCTGGTGGTGGTTCTGGTGGCGTCCATGCGGCGTCGGGGACTGGTGCCCTCCGGGTTTGCCAACGTCATCGAGTCGGTTGTGGTGTTTATCCGGGACGAGATTGCGGTGCCCAATATTGGGAAAGCAGAGGCGGGCCGATTCCTGCCTTATCTGTTGACGGTTTTTTTCTTTATTCTGACGTGTAATTTGCTGGGTCTGGTCCCCTGGGGCGCAGCGGCCACGGGGAACATCAATGTGACGGCGACGCTGGCGATCTGCTCCTTTGTGGCCATTCAGTTCGGCGGGATTCTCCACAATGGCCTGTTTGGATATTTCAGGGGGCTTATCCCCCACGGACTGCCGCTGTGGCTGCTGCCGATCATGATTCCGATCGAGATCGTGAGTCTGTTTGCCAAGCCGTTTGCCCTCTGCATCCGTCTTTTTGCGAATATGACGGCCGGCCACATTGTGATCCTCTCGATGCTGGGTCTGATCTTCACGTTCCAATCGCTGGCAGTGGCCCCGGCCTCGGTCCTCTTCGCGGTGGCGGTGAATCTGCTGGAAATTTTCGTGGCGCTTATCCAGGCCTATATTTTTACGCTGCTGTCGGCCGTTTTCATCGGGATGGCGGTGCATCAGGAACATTAGAGGCGTGAAGCGTGAAAAGTGCCTTTCTCAATTTTTCATTCTTCATTTTAACTACCATCAAGGAGGGTTCTGTGGGAGCTGAAGCGACATCTCTGGCGGCTGAGGCCTACGGGTATCTGGCAGCCGGTATTGGTGCAGGACTGGTGACGATCGGGGCCAGTATTGGCATCGGCCGCCTTGCCGGGATGGCGATGGAAGGTACGGCGCGTCAGCCGGAGGCGACGGGCGACATCCGAGCGTCTATGATTATCGCCGCAGCATTGATCGAGGGGATTGCCCTGTTTGGACAGGTGATCTGTATCGTTCTGGCAACCAAGTAACTGCACGGTATACCCGGAGGCTTCAGGGGTCCTGCTTAAGCACCGGACTCTGTTGCCTCTGACTGCCGAGGTTTATTTCGGCGGTACTGGAGAAGGGAAGGTGCTATGCTTTTAAAGATAGAACCGGGCCTGATCATCTGGACGCTTGTCACCTTTGTGCTGCTGTTGGTTATTCTCAAGGCAGTGGCTTGGAAGCCTCTGCTGGCCATGCTGGACGAACGGGAGAAGCGCATTCAGGAGTCTCTGGATCAGGCTGAAAAGGCCCGGCAGGAGGCGCAGGAGGCCACTGAAGAAAACCGGCGGATGATGGCACAGGCCCAGGCCGAGGCGCAGGAGGCGGTGGCACAGGGGAGGGAGGCGGCCGAGCGGGTGGCGCAGGAGGTGCGCCAGCGTGCGGGGGGGGAGGCGCAGCAGATGCTGGAGCAGGCTCGGCGGACGATTCAGCAGGAGAAGGATCAGGCGATCTTAGAGCTGCGCAGCCGGGTGGCGGACCTGGCCCTTCTGGCGGCCGGGAAAGTTCTGGAAGATAACCTGGACGATGCGCGCAACCGGCAGATTGTGGACGCGTTTATCGACGACATTCCGGATTCGGACCGGAACGGATAGACGGAGTAGACCTTGAACGAGACTCCCGTTTCGCTGCGTTATGCCAGGGCACTGATCCATGCGGCCGAGGAGCAGGGCGTGCTGGACCGGGTCCGGGAGGATTTGCTGGGGCTTCTGGACCTGATCCGGGAATCGGAAGCCCTTCGGGCCTTTTTGACCGATCCCCTGATTCACCCGGAGCAGAAGCGGACGGCCTTCCAAACGCTGTTTTCGGGTAAGGTCGGCGATCTCACGCTGAACTTCCTGCTGCTTTTGTGTGGAAAACGGCGGGAGCGGGGGCTTGAAGGTATTATTCGGGGTTTTCTGGGGCTGTTGGACGAGCGTCGGGGGGTGATTACGGCCCGGGTGCGTTCGGCAAAGGACCTCACGCAGGAGCAGCAGGCGCGGCTTGTGGAGCGGCTGTCGGCCTATTCGGGCAAGCAGGTGCGGCTGGAGGTTGAAGTGGACGAGGCTTTGAGGGCCGGGTTTGTCGCCCGTTTGGGAGACCAGGTGTTCGACGGCACGCTGGAGGCGCAGCTGAACCGACTGCGCCGGAGATTGGCCGCAGGGTTATGACAAAAAAGCGAGGTGTGTAGACATTATGGCAATAAACCTGCAGATTCGGCCCGATGAGGTTTCAGATATTCTGAAGCGCCAGATTCTGGAAGCAGAGCGCGCGATCGATGTGTACGAGACCGGGACGGTGCTCCAGGTGGGAGATGGGGTTGCCCGCGTACACGGGCTTGCCAATGTGCAGGCCAGCGAACTGGTGGCTTTTCCAAACGATATTATGGGGATGGCGCAAAACCTTGAAGAGGACAATGTGGGGTGTGTGCTGTTTGGCGACGATACCCATATCAAGGAAGGCGACGAGGCCAGGCGGACCGGCCGCATTGTAGAGGTGCCGGTGGGTGAGGCGTTGCTGGGCCGGGTGGTGGATCCTCTGGGACAGCCGCTGGACGGCAAGGGACCGATTACCACCGACCGGAGCCTGCCGGTGGAACGCATCGCTCCGGGGGTGATTCAACGCCAGCCGGTGACCCAGGCGCTGCAGACGGGGATCAAGGTTGTGGATTCCACAACGCCGATTGGACGGGGACAGCGCGAGTTGATTATTGGAGACCGGCAGACGGGCAAGACGGCGATCGGGCTGGATGCGATTATCAACCAGAAGACGACCGGGGTGAAGTGCATCTATGTGGGCATCGGCCAGAAGGCGTCTTCGGTGGCCAAGGTGGTTGCGGAACTGGCGGCAAAGGGCGCGATGGATTATACGATTGTGGTTTCGGCCACGGCCAGCGACCCGGCCCCGCTCCAGTTCTTAGCGCCCTATGCGGGGTGTTCGATGGGCGAGTACTTCCGCGATAAGGGCGAGCATGCGCTGATTGTCTACGACGATCTGTCCAAGCAGGCATGGGCCTACCGGGAGATGTCGCTGGTGCTGCGCCGTCCACCCGGCCGGGAAGCCTATCCCGGGGATGTGTTCTACCTGCATTCCCGGCTTTTGGAGCGCGCCTGCAAGCTGAGCGATGAAGAGGGCGGTGGTTCTCTGACGGCGTTGCCGGTGATCGAGATCTTAGAGGGGGATGTGTCCACTTTCGTGCCCACCAACGTGATTTCGATTACGGACGGGCAGATTCTGCTGAAACCGGAATTGTTCTATTCCGGCATCCGGCCGGCGATGGATGTGGGGGCTTCGGTATCCCGGGTGGCCGCGGCCAAAACCAGGGCGTTGCGGGCGGTGTCCAATACGCTGAAAGGGGATATGTCGCGGTATCACGAGGTTCAGGCCTTTGCGCAGTTCGGCGCCTCGGACCTGGATGCAGCCACCCGGAACCTGCTGAACCAGGGGGAAAAACTGACGGAGATTCTGAAGCAGGATCAGTTCAATCCTATGTCGCTGGGAGAGCAGGTGGTGTCGCTTTCGGTGGGTGTGCAGGTGGACGAGTTGCCGACGGTGGATGTGCGGCGTTTTGAGGGCGAGGTGCTGGCTTATATGCGCGACCAGCATCAGGATGTGCTGGATGATATTACGCAGACCGAAGCGTTGAGCGATGAGGCAAAGGTCAGGATCGATGAGGCTATCGAGAAGGTCAAGAGCGGATTTCAGGCGTCGGCATAAGGGCCAGATGTGAAGGAGTAAGGGGTGGCGACATTACGTCAGCTCAGAACCCGGGTGGCGAGCGTTAAGAATATCCAGCGTGTGACCAATGCGATGCAGCTGGTGGCGGCTGCCAGGGTGCGCCGGGCGCAGGAGCATATTCTTGCGGCCCGACCCTATGCCCGGAAACTGGACCAGGTGCTGCAGCAGCTGAGCGCCGGTATCGGCGAGGACCGGCATCCCCTGTTGCGCGAGCGCCCGGTTGAACGGGTGGCGGTGGCGGTGGTGACGGCCGACCGGGGGCTGTGCGGGGGGTTTAACGCCAGCATCTGCCGCCACGCGCTGGCAGAGCTGGACGCCTATGAAGGCAGGGAGGTGGAACTGGTTGCGGTGGGCCGGAAGGGGCGCGATTTTTTCCGCAAACAGGATTATGCGATCGTCAGGGAGTATACGGATGTGTTTCGAGAGCTGGCGTTCGGCCAGGCCGTGGCCATTGCCGAAGATCTGACCGGGCGTTTTATGTCGGGCGAGGTGGACCGGGTTGTGGTTATGTTCAACGAATTTATCTCGATTGCACAGCAGCATCCCGTTACTGTGCAGTTGCTGCCGATTGTGCCCGAAGAGGCCGAGGCGGACGACCGGGCCGTGGCGTATATTTTTGAGCCCGATCCGGAACGTCTGCTGGACGCCCTTGTGCCGAGGCATGTGAATTTTCAGATCTGGCGGGCGCTGCTGGAGTCAAATGCCGGGGAACAGGCTGCGCGGATGGCGGCGATGGACAATGCGACCAAAAATGCGGGCGACCTGGTCGAAGAGCTGACCCGCGAGATGAACAAGGTACGGCAGTCGAGCATTACCTTAGAGCTGATGGATATCATCGGCGGCGCAGAGGCGGTTGCGTGAAAGGCAGGGGGCAGGGAAAGGCTGACGTGTATCACCGATTATAGAAGAGGGCGCTATGAACCAGGGTATTGTGAAAGAGATTGTGGGTGTTGTTGTGGATGTGGATTTTTCAGGCGGTGAGTTGCCCGCCATCCACAACGCCCTTGAGGTGTCCCGCAGCGGCAGGCGTCTGGTGCTGGAGGTGCAGCAGCATCTGGGAGAGAATCTGGTGCGCTGTGTGGCGATGGATTCCACAGACGGCCTGGTGCGCGGCACCCGGGTGATGGATACCGACGGGCCGATCCGGATTCCGGTGGGTGAAGAGGTGCTGGGGCGATTGCTGAATGTGGTGGGCGATCCGATCGATGGCAAGGGTGAGATTCCGGACAGTGTGCGGCGCATGCCGCTGCACAGCGAGCCGCCGCCCCACGAAGCGCAGGTGACGTCCGACGAGGTGCTGGAGATGGGCATCAAGGTGATGGACCTGATCTGTCCGTTTGCCCGGGGCGGCAAGCTGGGGTTGTTCGGCGGGGCGGGTGTGGGGAAGACGGTTATTCTGACCGAGTTGATTAACAATGTGGCCACCAGCCACGGCGGGTATTCGGTTTTTGCCGGTGTGGGTGAGCGCACCCGCGAGGGCAATGACCTGCTGCATGAACTGACGGACTCCGGGGTGATCGATAAGACGGCGATGGTGTTCGGGCAGATGAACGAGCCGCCCGGGGCACGCCAGCGTATTGCGCTGACGGGGTTGACCATTGCCGAATATTTCCGCGAGGAGGTCGGGCAGGATGTGCTTTTGTTTATCGACAATATTTTCCGTTTTATCCTGGCCGGCGCCGAGGTTTCGGCGCTTTTGGGCCGGATGCCTTCGGCGGTGGGTTATCAGCCCACCCTGGCGACGGAAATGGGTGCGCTGCAGGAGCGGATCACCACCACCCAGAACGGGTCGATTACGTCGGTGCAGGCGATTTACGTGCCGGCCGACGATTATACGGACCCGGGCGTGGTGACGGCTTTCAGCCACCTGGACGGGCGTATTGTGCTGGAACGGGCGCTGGCCGACCAGGGATTGTACCCGGCGGTGGACCCGCTGGCGTCCAGTTCGCGCATTCTGGACCCCCGGGTGGTGGGCGAGGAACACTACGAGGTTGCCCGGCAGGTGCAGCAGATTTTGCAGCGTTACCGGGACCTGCGGGAGATTATCGCCATTTTGGGGCTTGACGAGTTGTCGGACGAGGACAGGCTGGTGGTGGGCCGGGCGCGCAAGATCCAGGCCTTTCTGACCCAGCCCTTCACCGTGGGCGAGGGGTTCACGGGCATTCCCGGGGAGTATGTGAAGATCGAGGATACGGTGAGGGGGTTCAGGGGGCTGGCCGAAGGGGAGTACGACGATCTTCCGGAGCAGGCTTTTTATATGGTTGGGCCCATTGAGCAGGCGGTGGAGAAGGCGAAGACGCTGTAGGGACCGGGGTGGATAGAACACTGATTGCGAGCATGCGATGCCGATGTTTCAGCTTGAGATCGTGACGCCCGAAAAGACGGTTTATTCGGGCAGGGTGGAGAGCCTGCGGGCGCCCGGCACCGAGGGCGGGTTCGGTGTGCTGGCCGGGCACCATCCGATGCTGGCATCGCTGGATGTGGGGCAGATTATGTTCAGGCCTGCCTGCCGAGCAGGTGTCGGCGCAGGCAGGGAGGAGGGGGAGGGGCCGAAGGTGGCGGCCACCAGCGGTGGGTTCGCCCAGGTCCAGCGGGATAGTGTGACCGTGCTGGCGGAGACGGCCGAGCTGGCCGGGGAGATCGATGTGGCGCGGGCGGAAGCGGCGCGGGACCGGGCGCGGGAGCGGCTGGCCCGGCGGCGGGAGGCGGAGGTTGATGCGGTACGGGCGGAGATGGCGCTTGTGCGGGCGCTGAACCGGTTGCGGGTGGGGGAACAATGAGGGGATAGCGCGAAGGTTAGCAGGGAATACCACAGGAGCGGGTTTGAAACCCGCTCCTCTTTTTTTTGCAGGCAGGGGTGTAAGTGCTTACGCGGAATTGGAGTTCCTCTTTCTGTAAAAATTGCGTAAATTAAAAGGACGAATGAGGGTCAATAAGCCGCCCTTGCCGGGCGACCTGCCGAAGAAGTGACCAGGCCTCCGGCGATAAGAAAGGCAGGGTGGAGCGCGACGCAGATCCGCTATGAAGAAGAGTAAGAAGTTGTCATGTGCCCTTTGGGGCACCCATGATGATGAAAAGAGTTGCGTTGGCAGACTTGTACTGTAACCATACATGCCCTCTCACGCGTTTCGCCTCCCGCGCCTTCGCTGCGGGGTTGAAGGGGCTTTTCCGCGCGGTTCCGTCCAGCGCCTTCGCCTCGGGAATCCCCAAGCGCTCGCAGGGCAGACCTGCCTGTGCCGTGCCCGGCACGGCAGACAGGAGCTCCCGCTTCCACCACAGGCAACACTAACCATTCAAACCAATCCAGGCAATTTGCGGAAAAGCAGCCGCCGTCTGAGCGGCCTGCCTGCAGCGCGGTGCGCCGCGCAGGCAGGCGCCCTTCTTTTTCGGCCTTTTTCTTGGGCGATCAAGAAAAAGGCCTCGCCGAAGGCATGGGGACGAAGGGCGGGGAGGAGTTGCGGATGACGGAGACCGCGCGGGACTGAGCGACAAGGCCATCTACCGAAAGGTTATTTTCCAAGCACTAATCGCGTTGGACTCAAATCTGTGCCTCGCAAGCAACGCATCACCAGAGAGAGGACGGCAACCATGGCTATCCCCAATCCTGTAGTCAAGTTTACCTGCGAAGACTACCTGAATACGCCGGAAGACAAGCGCTACGAGCTTCTGGACGGAGAATTGATTATGACCCCTGCACCTGGAGAGCTTCACCAGAGCATTTCCATCCTGCTGGGATCGAAACTGTTTCAATTTGTGGATGAGAACAGCCTGGGGCGGGTGTATAACGCTCCCTTCGATGTGGTGCTGTCGGATACGGACGTGGTGCAGCCGGACCTGCTCTTCGTCTCCAATGCGCGCGGCCACATTATCACTCCCGAGAATATACAGGGTGCACCGGACCTGGTTATCGAAATCCTGTCGCCCTCTACGGCCACACGCGACAGGACATTCAAGCGCACACTGTATGCCAGGCACGGCGTGAAAGAGTACTGGATGGTGGACACCACCGCAAAAGACATAACGGTTCTGCTGCTCGGTGATCGAGGATTCGAGGTTGTGGACACCTGCGGTGAAGGGGAGGCGTTGACTTCGCCTACATTGCAAGGCTTCAGATTGAACCTCGACGACATATTCTAAGGTGCCGACAGCACGTTCATTCGTGTCCCGTACCTCTTCTTACAAAACGGAGGTGAAACGATGCGGCAAGTGGTTCTATATCCAGGAGAAGATGGCTATTGGGTTGCCGAATGCCCCAGTTTGGCGGGTTGTATCAGTCAGGGTGAATCCCGACAGGCAGCGATTGCCAGCATCAAGGAGGCGATCGAAGCATACATAGCGGCCCTTGAAGACGACGGCCTGCCGGTTCCCGAGGATCGTTTCGAGGCGTTGGTCGTCGCCGTATGAGCGTACTGCCTTTAATTTCAGGGCGGGAGTGCGTCAGAGCGCTCGCCAGAGTCGGGTTTTACATCAGACGACAACGCGGCAGTCACATTGTTTTGCGTCGTGACGACCCTTTTGCGCAGCTCGTAGTTCCCGACCACCGGGAACTTGACAGAGGAACACTGCGCGCCATCATAAGACAATGCGGCCTGGGTATAGAGGAGTTCTCCAAGCTATTGTGACTTTCACATTCATGTGCGATAGATTCATAACTGGAAGACGGGAGTTGGTGATGAACTGACAGTTGACAGCGAATTATGTCCGTAAGGTTGATGTCACTGATCGCCTCAATATACGGATTCGCAGCGCAGAAGGGGACTACAGTATTTCTGTCTGAATTGCGTGCCCGCAGGCGGATTTGCGGCTACAAGTCAGTGAATCTGCGCCAGGGCTATCCGCTTCTTGAGATCAGGATACCTGAGCAGGTTTGCGCCGTGCAAGCAACGTATCACCAGAGAGAGGACGGCAACCATGGCTATCCCCAATCCTGTAGTCAAGTTTACCTACGAAGACTACCTGAATACGCCGGAAGACAAGCGTTACGAGCTTTTGGACGGAGAGTTGATTATGACCCCTGCGCCTGGAGAACTTCACCAGAGCGTTTCCGCCCAGTTAGGGTGGAGATTGGTTCAGTTCGCATCTGAGAACCGACGGCACGTTCTTGCGTGCTCCAGTTAAGGAGGGTTGCCATGAAGCGTCTTTCACTGGTCCTGGTCGCTTTTCTCCTGGGCTGTGCCACCACCCGGAAACAACCAGCCCAGCCCCCGGCCGCAGAGGAACAAACCGCCAGCCAGGTTTTGCCCGTGGATCCGCAGGTGCTGGTCGGAGAACTGGACAACGGCCTGCGCTACTTTATCCGCAAAAACCAGAAGCCCGAGAATAGAGCTGCGCTGCGCCTGGCCGTAAACGTGGGCTCCGTGCTGGAGGAGGAGGACCAGCAGGGCCTGGCCCACTTTGCCGAGCACATGGCCTTCAACGGCACCGAGCATTTCGCCAAGCAGGAGCTGGTGGACTACCTGGAGTCCATCGGCATGGACTTTGGCCCCGACCTGAACGCCATCACCTCCTTTGACGAAACCGTGTACATGCTGACCGTGCCCACCGACAGCGTCGCCATCGTGGAGACAGCCTTCCAGATTCTGGAGGACTGGGCCCACCGGGTGAGTTACGAACCCGAAGAAATCGACAAGGAGCGCGGCGTGGTCATCGAAGAGTGGCGCCTGGGACAGGGCGCCCAGCAGCGCATGTTCGACCAGCAGGTGCCGATCCTGCTGAAAGACTCGCGTTATGCCGAGCGTTTGCCGATCGGCCAGAAGGCGGTGCTGGACACCTTTCACCACGAGACCTTGAAAAATTTCTACAGGACCTGGTACCGCCCGGACCTGATGGGTTTCGTCGCCGTGGGCGATTTTGACCCGGCCTGGATCGATTCACTGGTCCAGGTCTATTTCACCCGCATCCCCGGGGTCACCGACCCCCAGGAGCGCAAGGTCTACCCCGTGCCCGACCACGAAGAGACCCTGTTCGCGATTGCCACCGACCCGGAGGCCACCTACAACAGCGTCAATATCTACTACAAGCAGGACGTGCGCCAGCAGGGTACGGTGGCGGCCTACCGGCAGTCGCTGATCGAGGATCTCTACCACCTCATGTTCAACAAACGCCTGAATGAATTGACCAGGTTGCCCGAGCCCCCCTTCCTCTACGGCTACTCCGGCCGGGGGCGCCTTCTGCGCTCCAGGGAGTTTTTCATCCTGGGCTCCAGTGTCTGGAACAACGGCTTTGACGCAGGCCTGGAGGCCCTGTTGACCGAGTCGGCCCGGGTGCGACAGTTCGGTTTCACCCGGTCCGAACTGGAGCGGGAAAAAAAGGATGTGCTGCGCGGCATGGAGCAGGCCTACCGTGAGCGCGACAAGAGCCAGTCCGGCGGCTTTGCCAGCGAGTACGTGCGCCACTTCCTCACCGGGGAGCCCATACCCGGGATCGAGAAGGAGTACGCCCTCTACCAGGAACTGGTACCCGCCATCGAGCTGGGGGAGGTAAACGCCCTGGCCAGCGAGTGGACCAGCACCCGGAACCGGGTCATCACCGTGAACGCGCCGGAGAAGGAGGGGCTGGAGGTGCCGGACGAGGAGGATCTGCTGGCGGTATTCGCCCGGGTGGATCAAAAGGAAATAACCCCGTATGAAGACGCGGTTTCGGACGACCCCCTGGTGGCCCAGGTGCCGGAGCCGGCCGCCATTGTCGAGCGCGGCGAGATCCTCGAAATCGGCGTGATCCGGTGGGTTCTGGCCAATGGGGTCCGGGTCTTTCTCAAACCAACCGATTTCAAGAACGACGAGATCCTCTTTACCTCCTATAGTCCGGGCGGGCATTCGCTGGTGCCGGACCAGGACTACGTGGCGGCGATGACAGCCTCGTCCGTGGTGGGGGAAGGCGGCGTGGCCGGCTTCAACCAGATCAAGTTGCAGAAAAAGATGGCGGGCAAGGTCGTGGGGGTGTCGCCGTGGATCGGCGGTCTTGAGGAGGGTATCTCCGGCTCGGCCTCTCCCGAAGATATGGGCACCATGTTCGAGCTGATCTACGCCTACTTCACCAGCCCGCGCCAGGACAGCACCGCCTTCCAGGCCTACCAGACCCGGGTGAAGGGTTTTATCCAGAACCGCAGCGCCGCGCCCCAGGCTGCCTTTGTCGATACCATCCAGGTGACCATGGCCCAGTACCACTTCCGGGCGCGGCCCTGGTCGACCGCACTGCTGGATGAGATGGATCTGGAGACCTCCATGGCGGTCTACCAGGAGCGCTTCGCGGATGCGGGCGACTTTACTTTCTTCTTCGTGGGGAATTTTACTCTGGAGGGGATCGAACCCCTGGTGCGGACCTACCTGGGCGGCCTGCCCAGCAGCGGGCGGCAGGAAAACTGGAAGGATGTGGGCATCGAAGCGCCGCAGGGCGTGGTGGAGAAGAGGGTCTATCGCGGCATCGAACCCAGGAGCCAGTCGCAGCTTATATTCACCGGTCCCTTTGAATACGATGGGTGGCGGAACAACTTTGAGTTCGACGCCATGACCACGGTTCTCCAGATCAAGCTGCGGGAGGTGCTGCGGGAGGATCTGGCAGGCACCTACGGGGTGCGGGTGGGGGGCAGCGTTTCGCAGTTCCCGGATCAGGAGTACCACATCAACCTGGGTTTCGGCTGCGACCCGGAACGGGTTGAAGAGTTGACCCGGGTCATCTTCACCCAGATCGACAGTCTTCAGAACTTCGGCACCACCGACCTCTACATCAACAAAGTAAAGGAGATGCGCAAGCGCAAACGCGAGGTGGACCTGAAGGAAAACGGCTTCTGGATCAATGTCCTGAAATGGACCGACTCCCAAGGGATTGACCCGCGCTTGCTGCTTGAGTACCCGGAGTTGGTCGACAGCCTGACCAGCGAAGCGGTGCAGGCGGCGGCAAAGCGCTACTTCAATATGGACAACTACGTCCGGGTGGTGCTCTATCCGGAGGACATGACCGAACAATAGAGCACCCCCCTTCAGGAAACCGCACCTATGAACGAAGCCACAGCGCGTATCAAGATCAACAAGCTGCTCGAAGCAGCCGGGTGGCGCTTTTTCGACGAAGCGGACAAACCCGCCAATATTTGTCTCGAACCGAGTGTCAAGATCGGGAGGTCCGACCTTGACGCATTGGGCGACAATTTCGAGAAGACGACCGGCTATATCGATTTTCTCCTGTTGGACGACAGAGGCTTGCCTCTGATCGTGTTAGAGGCCAAGTCGGAGGAGAAGCAGCCGCTGGTGGGAAAGGAACAGGCACGGAAGTACGCCCGCTCGCAGAACTGCCGGTTTGTTATTCTCTCGAATGGCAATCTGCATTATTTCTGGGACCTCGAACGCGGCAATCCGTACATCATCACTTCGTTCCCGACGCCGGAGTCGGTGAGTGGCTACAACAAGGTCAGGCCCGACCCAAAGCGCTTGATCGATGAGCAGATCCGTGAGGATTACATCGTTCTTTCCCAGCGGCCCAATTATGCTTCCGAAGCGGCGTGGAAGAACGAAGCCGAACGGCCCGGCTTCATCAAAGCCCACAAGCTGCACTTTCTGCGTGCGTATCAACTGAAAGCCATTCACGCGCTGCAGCGGGCGGTGAAAGACGGCAACGACCGGTTTCTGTTCGAGATGGCTACGGGTACGGGTAAGACGCTGGTGGCGGGAGCGATTATCAAGCTCTTTCTGCGCTCCGGCAACGCCTCTCGGGTGCTGTTCCTGGTGGACCGCCTCGAGCTGGAGGAGCAGGCCAGGAAGGTCTTCGCCGCCTTGTTATCAGCGGACTTTCGGACGGTGGTTTACAAAGAGAAACGCGACGACTGGCGCTCAGCGGAGATCGTTGTTACCACCGTCCAGTCGCTGCTGTTCAACAACAAGTACCAGGCGCTCTTCTCGCCGACTGATTTCGATCTCGTGATTTCTGACGAAGCGCATCGGTCCATCAGTGGCAATGCCCGGGCGGTGTTCGACTACTTCGTCGGGTACAAGCTGGGCCTTACCGCGACGCCTCGAGACTACCTGAGGGGATTTGGCAAGACCGGCCCCAATGTTCACACCCCTCGTGAGGTTGAGCGGAGGCTGTTGCTCGACACGTACCGCACATTTGGGTGCGAGAGCGGGCAGCCCACGTTCAGGTACTCGCTGCTCGATGGCGTGAAGGACGGCTATCTGATCAATCCTACGGTGGTGGACGCCCGCACCGAGGTGACTACCCAATTGCTTGCAGATGACGGTTTCGTGGTCTCCTTCACCGACGATACGGGGGAGGAGCAGGATGAGACGTTCAGGCAGCGCGAGTTTGAGAAGCGTTTCTTCTCCGATGCAACCAACCAGGTTTTCTGCAAAACGTTTCTTGAGCATGCGCTGCGCGATCCCGTCAGTGGCGAAGTCGGCAAGTCCATCGTTTTTGCGGTCAGCCAGAACCACGCGGCCAGGCTGACGCAGACTCTCAATGAGATGGCCGATGTCATGTTTCCGGGCAAGTATCAATCGGACTTCGCCGTGCAGGTCACCTCGCAGATACCGGATGCTCAGCAGTTCACGATCAACTTTGCCAACAACAATCTGCTGGGATCGGACAATTTTCTCTCCGCCTACCGGACGAGCAAAGCGCGGGTTTGTGTGACGGTTGGGATGATGACCACCGGCTACGACTGCACCGATATTCTGAATCTGGGTCTGTTTCGGCCCATTTTCTCACCTACCGACTTCATCCAGATCAAAGGGCGCGGCACGCGGACACACAGCTTCCTGGAGCAGGTACTCGATTCAAGCCTGGCGGAGGGTGTGGTCCAGCCCGATAAGACCGCGTTCAAGCTGTTCGATTTCTTTGGCAACTGCGAGTACTTCGAGACCGCGTTCGACTACGACGAGGTGTTGAAGCTGCCTGTCTATAAAGATGTCCGTGAGAGAGGGGGCGGGGAATCGCCCGGCTCCGACGCAGGCGCCTACGCGTACCTGGGCAGGGACATCCTCTCCACGATCGGGGAGGAGACCATCGGTTCGGAGGGGATGAAGATCGACCGCATGTTCTTTGAGAAGTTCGAGGATGCCGTGCGACAGGACGAGGTCATCGCAGCAGCCGTCGAGGCCGGGCAGTGGGACCGGGTGATCGACTATGTCAACCAGGAGGTTTTCGACCGGCCCGAGGAGTATTACACCCTGGCCAAGCTGCGCCAGGCCGCGGCCGTGGACCGCCGCCTCACTTTGCGCGAGATTCTGGAGAAGGCGTTCGGGCTGATCCCGCATTTCAAATCCAGGGACGAAATGCTGGAGGAGGAATTCGCCAAGTTCGTGGCTGACTATACGCCCGAAGAGGTCGCGTCCATCCCGGCGATCAAGACGTATTTCAAGGCGTACGTGACGAGCGACCAGATCCGCCACATTATCGAAAACCGGCATTTCACCGACCTGGCCACCAACCCGGTTTTCTCTACGCAGGACCTGCGCGCCGTGCCGGAAAAATACCGCGGCCTTGTTCCCGAGTACGTCAAGGATTATGTGCCGTTGAACCAGTTTGCTGCATAGGGAACATGGATAGACAGGATAGACAGGATAGACAGGATAGACAGGATAGACAGGATAGACAGGATAGACAGGATAGACAGGATAGACAGGATAGACAGGATAGATAGGATAGACAGGATAGATAGGATAGACAGGATAGACAGGATAGACAGGATGAGAAGATGCTGCACGCGAGGCTGACTCGCTCGATTATCGGGTGCGCGTTTGAGGTGATCAATGAGCTTGGGAGCGGGTTTTTGGAATCCGTATATGAGAAGGCGATGATGGTTGCTCTATCCGATGTCGGAGTTTCCTTTGAGGTCCAAAAGCCCATCGGAGTGAGTTTTCGTGGAAAGCCCGTTGGCGATTTCTACGCGGATATTCTTGTCGAAGACAAAGTGATCGTCGAACTCAAAGCGGTGAAGGCTCTGGCGCCAGAGCATGAAGCCCAGGTCATCAACTATTTGAATGCGACCGGCGTCGAGGTCGGACTGCTGATCAACTTCGGGAGTCCGAGACTGGAATTCAAACGCTTTACACGGAGTAAGAATAAACATGGATAGACAGGATGGACAGGATAGAATCAACGGCCTGAAATCCTGTTCATCCATGTGAATAAATCAGAAGACGGGAGTTAGTGATGACCAGACAGTTGACAGCAATTATCGAACGCGAAGGCGATGGCTACGTCGCCCTCTGCGCTGAGTTGGACATTGCGAGTCAGGGGGCAACCGTGGCTGAGGCTCGGGAAAATTTGAAGGAGGCATTGGAGTTGTTTTTCGAGACGGCTTCAGCCACCGAAATTCAGCAGCGGCTGCACGAGGAAGTGTACGTAACGCAGGTGGAGGTCGCAGTTGGCTAAACTCCGGGTATTATCAGGCCGGGAAGCCTGCGGAATACTTGCGAATCACGGATTTATCGAGGTCCGGCGCAGGGGTAGCCATGTAATCATGCAAAAGGTCGAGCCCAGCAGCACCATCACCGTCCCGGTTCCTGACCACAGGGAACTGCGGATGGGAACGCTGATGTCAATCATTAGGCAATCGGGGCTGCCCAGAACATTGTTCGAGTAAAGTACATCATTTGCCGTTGTACACGCACAATTCGTCATTGATGCGCAGATGGAGGGGAAGATACGGGCGGTCATTGGGCGGGTGTGGGGTGACGAGTAACATGGATACACAGGATAGGCAGGATGAAAAACTGAAAATCCTGAAATCCTGTTCATCCTGTCCATCCATGTAAATTAAGGAGATCGCATGCTTGATGCCGAAACGAAACGCCGCATCGACACCGCCCGCGATATTCTCGTGGGCAAGGTGCCCGACCCCAAGAGCCAGGTTGAGCAGATTACCATCGCGCTGATCTACAAGTTTATGGACGATATGGATGCCGGGAGCGAGGAATTCGGGGGTGTGCGCAAGTTCTTTGCCGGCGAGTTCGCCCGCTTCGGCTGGGCCAGGCTGATGCGCTCCGGCCTGGGCGGGCACGAGATGCTCAATCTCTACGCTGAGGCCATTGTCAAGATGCCGGAGAACCCCGGCATTCCGGCGCTTTTCCGGGATATTTTCCAGAATGCCTTTTTGCCCTACCGCGATCCGGAGACTCTGCGCGCTTTCTTGAAGGTCATCGACGAGTTCACCTACGATCACAGCGAACGGCTGGGCGACGCCTTTGAGTATCTGCTTTCGGTCCTGGGCTCGCAGGGTGACGCCGGGCAGTTCCGCACGCCGCGCCATATTATCGATTTTATCGTGTCGGTGGTCGATCCGAAGAAGGAAGAGACTGTGCTCGACCCGGCCTGCGGTACCGCCGGGTTCCTGATTTCGTCGTACAAGCATATTCTGGAGGCCAATACCGACGATGAGGGGAACAGTACGCTCACGCCGGACGAGAGAGGCAAACTCGCGGCCAATTTCAAGGGCTATGATATTTCGCCGGATATGGTGCGCCTGTCGCTGGTGAATCTGTACCTGCACGGCTTTGCCGATCCGCATATCTTTGAATACGACACGCTGACGAGCGAGGATCGCTGGAACGAGTATGCCGATGTGATTTTGGCCAATCCGCCGTTTATGTCGCCCAAGGGCGGCATCCGCCCGCACAGCCGCTTTTCGGTGAAGTCCAAACGCAGCGAAGTGCTGTTCGTGGACTATATGGCGGAGCATCTGACGCCTGCGGGGCGCGCCGGTATTATTGTGCCGGAGGGCATTATCTTTCAGAGCCAGAACGCCTATAAGCAGTTGCGCAAGGTGCTGGTGGAAAATTATCTGGTGGCCGTCATTTCGTTGCCGGCGGGCGTGTTTCAGCCCTATTCAGGGGTCAAGACGTCCATTCTGCTGCTGGACAGGGCGCTGGCGAAAAAGACGGACCGCATCGCGTTTTTCAAGGTGGAAAACGATGGGTTTGATCTGGGGGCGCAGCGGCGGGAGATTGCGGAGAACGACTTGCCGCAGGTGACGGAGAAGCTTGGCGAATATCTGGGGCGGCTACGGGCGGGCGAGTCGGTGTACGACTTCGAGCCGGCGCCGACCGCTCGTGTGGCGGAACCTGGGGTGGAGTATACAACGGACAGTTTTCAACCCACATTTGGGCTGATCGCCGATAAGGAGAAGATTGCGGCGGGTGGGGAGTATAATCTGAGTGGGGAGCGGTATCGGACTGAACACTCCATCCGATCCGATTGGCCTTCTGTGAGAGTGAGAGATGTATTCAAGAAGGCGGAGGAAACTGTCTTGCCTATGTCGCTCCGTGGTCCCGTGAGCTACGTAGGGCTTAAAAATATTACGCAGACCAGCGGTCAACTATCAGGGAATATCACGACCGATAATCCAGCAGAGATCAAGAGTCTGAAGAATGTCTTCTGTCCCGGCGACATTCTCTATGGAAAGCTACGGCCGAATCTCAACAAGGTCTGGCTCTCGGATCGGAAGGGAATCTGCTCGACAGATATATTCGTTGTTCGGCCTCTGGATGAACGTGTTTTACCAGCCTTGTACGCCTACGTCTTTCGAAGTGGTCACTTCAATGATGCAGTCTTGGGCCAACTCAAAGGTGCACAGCTTCCGCGTATAGGTTGGCAGTCGTTTGCAAACCTCGAAATCCCCCTACCGCCGCTGGAGGTGCAGCGGGAGATTGTGGCGGAGATAGAGGGGTATCAGCGGGTGATAGACGGGGCGCGGGCGGTGATTGACAACTACCGGCCGCATATTGTGGTTGATCCTGAGTGGCCGGCAAAAGAGCTATCTGAAGTCGCAATCAGAATCACTGACGACACCCATACAACTCCAAATTACACAGACTCAGGGATTCCTTTTCTCCGGGTCACTGATATTACTAAAAGCAACGCATCAAAAAAGTTTATCTCTGAAGAGGAACATATGAAGCTCATTAAAAGGTGCCATCCACAGAAGGGAGATGTCCTATATTCAAAAAATGGCACAATCGGAGTTGCGAAGGTAATTGATTGGGAAGGGGATTTCAGCATCTTCGTAAGCCTTGCTCTGATCAAGCCGCGTCGAGAATTAGTAAACTCTCGTTATCTTGAGTATTTCCTGAATTCGGACACCGCTTATGCACAGGCTACATCTCGATCAAAATCCGGAACGGTGACTAACCTTCACTTGGTAGATATCAAGACAATTAAAATCCCTCTTCCACCTCTAATCAAGCAGCAAGAAGTCGTCGCCGAGATCGAAGCCGAGCAGGCACTGGTGGATGCTAACCGGGAGTTGATTGAGCGATTTGAGAAGAAGATACGGGATGTGGTGGGGCGGGTGTGGGGGTTAAGTACCATGGATAAACAGGATAGACAGGATGAAAACTGAAAACCCTGAAATTCTGTTCATCCTGTCTATCCACTTGAATAAAGTAGATAAGAAAGGCCGGAGTCTGCGGTGACTTGGCAGGCGACGGCGTATTGCATCCCTCTACATTCGGGGGGCCATTCGGGGCTCGTCGAGGAAAGGAGAGAACAATGCTCTACAAGCTCAATGCTGATGATATCGAATCAAGTACACCTATGGAGGTCAGAACGCCGGCAGATTTCAATCTAAAAGAACAGGACATAGAGAATTTCTTGAGATCTCGCCTCCATGAAGTCGTTTCTGAAGAGCAACTCATGCTGATCGGACAAGAACGTAAGATGCAAGAAGAGGCCGATTTGTTGGCTCTCGACAAGGATGGAGTGCTTTACATTTTTGAGTTGAAGCGGTGGCAATCCAGCCAGGAGAACATACTCCAAGTAATGAGATATGGACAGATTTTTGGAAGATACACCTATGAAGAATTGCAAGATTTTGCAAAGCGACAGCAGAAACTGGACGGCAGTCTAAAAGAAAAACACAAGGACCATTTCGATCTTGATAACGAACTGTCAGATTCGAAGTTTAATACAGATCAGGTTTTTGTATTGGTCACAAATGGCACAGATAAAGATACGATCTCTGCCGTGAATTTCTGGTCTAAAAAAGGTGTAAATATCAAATGTTCCCCCTACCGAATATATGATATAAACGGAGAGCCGTACATTCAGTTTGACACGTACAATCTGGACGATGAGGTTCTTCCCGATGAGAATACCGGTTTCTTCATCGTCAACACAAACAAAACGTACATGTCGCATGCTTGGAAGGATATGCTACATGACCGTTCAACGGGCAAGGCTTCCGCGTATTACGACCGAAAAAGCTCTGTCTCCCGGATTTCAAAAGGTTCCCGTGTATACCTCTACCATACCGGAGTCGGTGTTATAGCCTGTGGCACAGCAAGTTCCGGATATAGGAAAACGGATTACCAAGGTGATGTAAACGAAGAGTTTTACGTCCCATTAAAATTTGTAGAATTTGGCTGGGCCTTAGATGAAAGTGAATGGGAGGATAGGGCACCGAAAGCATGGGAAATTAATAGAAAATGCAATTCAAGCCATCGATTTAGACAGACCGTGTTTGCAATCACCAAGGAGATGGCAGATACAATTGACTCCATATTTTCAGAGAAGAAGGAGTAACAGGTGGAAGAGCAGCGTTTGGAGTTTTGAGGCCGAAGGACAACGGTCTGTAAACCGTGTACCAGCACCGCATCGAACACATTCGTAGCTCTTGATTAGCTATCGCACCCAGGGACCGGCATCCAGCGGCCCGTTTTCATCGCTGGCGGGAGCGCCGACCGCTTGTAACGGCGCACCGGGCTGCTGGTCGGACTCAATTTCCGGATACTCCATCCACTGGCGTCCATCCAGAGTATTCCCGCCCGATTTGGGTGTACGCCCGCCCCATTGCTTGAAGAAGAAGGCGACGCGCTGGGCCTGACACCGGTCGCGCAATTCATGTACCCACTCTGCCTGAATTGGACGGGCTCTCGGCCCGCTCTCCTCACAGGCAACTCAGATCTTGCTTCGACCTCTCTCAGGGTTTGTCAGGTGAACTCAGACAAAATTTACCGGCCCCTTCACTAATAAAGGGTAGATCGTCAGGACCTCACACATACGAGGAGAAGAGAGATGCGAAAGTTCACACTATGCATCCTGTTTTACTGCTTAGGTGCCGTCTCTACATGCTTAAGCGCTGAAGAAACAACGAAGAAAGCGGTTTCTTTGAAAGGCATCACCGCGCGGCGCTTCACACATCGCTCGATCATCGTCAAGTTCACCACTTCACCTGTGAAGTTTAAGTTTGAACGGGCTGGTGATGAGTTCAACGGCTTCTCTGCTAACACAAATGCCAGGCATATGTGGATTAACCTGGAAGGACAACCTCTCACCAAGGTAATCCTGTTCTATGCTGTCTCAACAGATCACGCCGTCAATATGGTCAATACGGGAGTGGCGCTGGACCTCCTCAATCACCTCTTCCCCGATTGGGAGGCAAGAGGTAAATGGTATGCCAACGCGCTGCAATCAGTCATCCAGTCCAGAGAGCTGAACGACGTGAGACGTAAGATGAAGACCAGGAACGGACTGCGCATCGAGCTGGAATACCACAAGATGGCGGGGCTACTAAGGCTATATGTAAGTCGTATAACCTATTGAAGGATAACGCCATGCAACAGATCCAGATGGTAGACCTCCACAATGGATTGCAGGGACTCCACGGCTTTACCCGTGATAAGTTCACAGAGACCGACAAGCAGATCAAGGAGCTGCGAACTCATGTCGACCAGCGCTTTGCAGAGACCGACAAGCAGATCAAGGAGCTGCGAACTCATGTCGATCAGAGATTCGCAGAAACAGATCAGAAGATCGAAGAGTTCCAAAATCAGGTTGACCAGCGCTTTGAACAGGTTGATCGACGCCTGGGATGCATAGAAAGCGACCTGAGTTCTGTCAAGAGCGACCTGAAAGCTATCAAGGATGCGCTTTCAATTATAAGGATATGAGTGGGGGTACAATACCACGCAGAGAGTCGCCTGCCAACATTCCCGGATCAGTTGACAGGTGGAAGGGAGAGATAGGATGAGAGGAAAACTGGAGATAGTCCAGGTGCTGGAGAAGTATCCAGACGGTACAACGATTGATGTGTTGATCACAGAGATGGGCTTGACAGACAGACTGGTGCGTAGTCGCATCAACGCTGCCCGTGCTCGCGGGTACAGCATCGTGAATGTGGGATACAAAACGTTCTAGCTACAGCCGGGGATCTGGCGGGGCAGGAGGACGCTATGAGGCGGCGTCCTTTGGGGGGACGTCAAACCGAAACAGGCCAAGAAGGGACGAGTTTCCACTTGACTTGGCCTGTTTTTTTAGAAGCGGTTTCATAACTGCCTGAGTGTAATCATCAAGCAAGCAATATATAAGAAGGCACGAAAGATTTCGACTTTGCGCTCCCATCGGATCAGCAATCGTCTATAGTTCCCAATCCAAGCAACGAGACGTTCTACCTTCCATCGGCGTTTGTATCGTCTCAGTTTTCTGCCATCTTGGGTCTTGGGCTTTGTTCGATTGGACCGATGCGGACAGATTAATTCAATGCCCCGTCGTGCAAGGCGCCTTCGCAAAGGGTCCGAGTCGGCGGCACGGTCGTAAATCAGGCGGGGCGGATGTGGGGGGACGAGAAAGATGGATAAACAGGATAGACAGGATGAAAACTGAAAGCCCTGAAATCCTGTTCATCCTGTCCATCCATGTGAATAAATCAGAAGACGGGAACTGGTGATGACCAGACAGTTGACAGCAATTATCGAACGCGAAGGCGATGGCTACGTCGCCCTCTGCCCTGAGTTGGACATCGCGAGTCAGGGAGCAACCGTGGCTGAGGCTCGGGAAAATTTGAAGGAGGCATTGGAGTTGTTTTTCGAGACGGCTTCAGCCACCGAAATTCAGCAGCGGCTGCACGAGGAAGTGTACGTAACGCAGGTGGAGGTCGCAGTTGGCTAAACTCCGGGTATTATCGGGCCGGGAAGCCTGCGGAATACTTGCGAATCACGGATTTACCGAGGTCCGGCGCAGGGGCAGCCATGTAATCATGCAAAAGGTCGAGCCCAGCAGCACCATCACCGTCCCGGTTCCTGACCACGGGGAACTGCGGACGGGAACGCTGATGTCAATCATTAGGCAATCAGGGTTGCCCAGAACTCTGTTCGAGTAAAGTACATCATTTGCCGTTGTCCACGCACAATTCGTCATTGATGCGCAGATGGAGGGGAAGATTCGGGCGGCGATTGGGCGGGTGTGGGGCGGTTAACTCTACCAGGATAACATCAGATGAATCGGTATATTTCTCAAATCTCAGGACGACAGATTCCGATAACCCTTGAGGCCCTTCTTGTCGAGGTGTCCACAATCTCATGAGACACATTCCCACATCCTTGTATATTGACACGGAGGTGTTCAAGCGCCAGAGACTGCGTTTGGACACAAGTGTCTTTAACTCGCTGAAAGACACATTTGTCAAGGGAGGACTTCGCTTGTTGGTTCCGGCTATGATGGAACGCGAGCTTCTTCGGCACTATCGGAGGCAGGCTGAAGAATGTGCGAACGCGGTTCATAAGGCACAACAGAAGCACCCTATGCCATTCTTGGGAATGTGGACGCCACGGCCTAAAAACGAGGTTATAGATGAATGTTTCAATGAGCTTATATCGCAGTGGGAGCAGTTCAAATCACACTTCACTGTTGAGGAGTTGCCACTTGTTGGGGACCTCGGCCGCGTCGTGAATTGGTATTTTTCGGTTGAGCCACCATTTTCTACAGATAAGAAGAAGGAATTTCCCGACGCTTTTATTCTGAGCACCCTGGAAGCATATCACAATGACCACAAGGCAAACATCGCCGTGGTGAGTGGGGATGGAGACTTTGGTAAAGCCTGTAAGATTCGGCGTTACATACAGCATTTTGACAGTCTCGAAAAATATGCTGACGCGTTCAAACCCGAACTCACAAGGGAGCGATATTTAATCGAGGAGCCTGTCGATCCAACTCAACCGATTGTTACCGAAGATTTGCAGGAACTAAAAGCCATATTAGGTCGAGGAGTTGGTGCTACTCAGGTCGAGATTGATCGAGTGATAAAGCTATTACAACGTCGTGGCGAGAACTATCGCTATTTCTTTTATAATGCAGATGAGCCGATGTGGCTTCCTCGTCTGAAGGCCAGTGGTTTGTTCGACAATCCACCAGAAGTTGAACGAACTGAAGATGGAAGTTTCAAGATTCCTGATTGGCCACCGATTTATTATCTCGAGAGAGTTTTTGGATCAGATCGTGAGGAAGTCCTTACCATATTGGAGGGACTACCTGAAAGCACGAACCCACGTGTGCTTGAGGAAGTTATGACCATAGTTCTGAAGTCGGACGATACGAATGACCTGATGCGTCTCTCTGAGAAGATTCTGGCCTTTGTAGACCATTCTCGATGGGGCTATGAGAAAATCATACAACTGGTTAATAGGCTCTCGCTTATGGACAGGCGTTTCGGCGGGTTTTCAGAATCAGTTTTACTCAAGGTAGTTGAGTTTCAACTCGACCAGAAAGCCGAAGATAAGCAGGCCCGCCGCAGAGCGAACCCCGAAGACTGGACAACTTTACTTGACCCACAACCACGCTTTGACGAGTGGGAATATAATCAAATACTGGAAAAAGGTGTCCGACCTTTGTCGGAGCGGGAGCCTTACCCAACCGCCCGAATATTGATCGATGCCACCTCGACCATGATACGTCTCACATTCCATCAGGGCGAACTTGAAGAGAGCAGCGGTAACGATCCTACCATTTTTGAGTGGCGGCGCGTGAACGAACCTGGCAGTGATTACCCAGACTCGAAGGAGATTCTTGTTCATGCGCTCACGTTCGTCTGCGAAAAAGTCTATGAGAAGTCACCGGAGTCCGTGGCGGCGCTGGATCAAGCGTTGCGAAACCAGCGTTGGGCCATTTTCACACGTATCCGCCAGCATCTTTACACGCTGCATCCAAATGAACAAACCAGGCCCTGGATTCGTGAGATGATCCTTACTTATGAAGACTACGACAAATGGGAGCACCTCTTTGAGTTTCAGCGCATGATTCGCCTCGCATGTGAAAATTTCGGCGCCAATTTGCTCACCAAGGCCGAAAAGGAGCGGAGATTTGAGGCTATCCTTAGCGGGCCATCGGAACAGCGTTTTCGGGACCGGATGGGAGACCGTTTTACCGAAGCATCATTTGAAGAACGAAAACGCTCTTTCCACAGAATGCAACTGCGTCCATTTGCTTCAGTGCTCTTCGGCAAATACGGTGAATACTTTGAAGAGCTAAAAGCGGAAGAAGAAAAGCCGATTACGGATAACGACTATGCGCCTTATAAGTTGGAGGATGAGAGGATAGGAGAGAAGCGCAGTCCGAAGCCGGCTGAAGAACTGGAGAAAATGTCAGATGAGGAACTTCTTTCGTTCTTGAACGAATGGGAAAATGTCCATTATGATCCTGACGAGTGGTGGGTGGACATCAATTTCGAAGGGCTTGCTTGGGCGTTTCAGGCGATCTTCAAAAAGCTTATCGTACCTGACGAATCACGGTTACAGTTCTGGTGCGAAAATCGGGAACGATTGGAGCGACCTATCTATGTGAGGGTGATGGTGTCTGCCATTCACGAGCAAGTAAAACTCAAGCAATTCGACAAGCTCGATCAATGGTTCGATTTCTGCGAATGGGTTTTGTCCCATCCAGACCGATCGGAAGAGGAAGGTGTCAACCACGGCGATGAATCCAGAGAGCATCCGGACTGGCATAGGTCACGTCGAGCGGTGGGCGATTTTGTCAAGATGTGTCTGACAGAGGAGGTCAACGTCCCAATCTCAGTGCGCCAGCGTCTCGCCTCTTTGTTGGATAAGCTTTGCACTCAATATGACAGGGGATTGGATGATGACGAGCCTGTTCTTCTGAACCGCGACGACCAGCTAACCGAATCGATCAACAATACACGAGGCCGGGCGCTGGATCATCTGGTCGATTTCGGCTATTGGGTGCGCCGCCAACTGGAGGACGATCAAGCGGATACGCCTGAGGTTTTCGCCATCCTCGACAAGCGACTCGGTTCGGAATGCGAGCACGCACTGAAACTGCCTGAATATGCCCTTCTTGGGCTGCATTACATCCGTATATTCGTTCTGAATCGGGAGTGGGCAGTTCGACATAAGAGTGACGTTCTTCCGCAAGAGAACCTGTGGGCATGGGTGGAGGCCTTTGGGAATTTTCTTAAATATAACCGGCCTTATAGGCCAATCTTTGATATTTTTCGGGGCGACATGGAGTTTGCGCTTGAAAATATTGATAAGTTCAAGATGGACAGCCATAGAACAACAAATCTTA
This sequence comes from Candidatus Latescibacterota bacterium, assembly GCA_965222075.1. Classification (GTDB taxonomy): domain Bacteria; phylum Latescibacterota; class UBA2968; order UBA2968; genus JAAXHW01. Next base: position 409,080 of record OZ244937.1, read on the forward strand.
CTGATACGCTCGGAGAACACTTATTTACCTACTATCTCTGGGAAGTTTATCCGCTTACAGGAGATGACAGCCTGCTGGAACGATTTTACGAAAAGACAGAGGAAGACAGAGGTCGCTGGTCTCACTTGTTTGATTATGCAGGCCGCACCTTGGAAAACAGCGGCAAGCAACTGGAAGCAGGCCTTAAACAGAGAATCATCGACTTCTTCGACTGGCGCTTTGGGAAGAAGGAGCCATCCGAACTTAAAAAGTTTACGTATTGGCTGGGAGCAGAGTGCCTGGACGCGGAATGGCGCCTGACTTCGTTCTCGAAGATCCTTGATGTATGCGGATCAGAGGACATACAAATATACACTCAGATAGATACCCTGCAGGGGATGGTTGAGGACCATACGGCGCTGGTCGTAGAGTGCTTTGCCAAGCTGACTGATTCCGTTGTCAAGAATGACAGCACCATTTACATTCGAACTGATAAAGCGAAACCCATCCTCCGAGCCGGACTGAATAGCAATGATGTCACTGTGCGAGAAAATGCTGAACGGGCTCGCGAGAACCTACTTCGAGGCGGGCGCTTTGATTTATTGGACGAGGAAGATTGACACCATCTGTTCATCAACTACGAGAACCACACATTGGAGCTTCCCTGAGGACCGGATTGGAGTGTCAAATCCGATATTCTACATCGATGGGCGCTTAATACTCCCGGCAGCGGTTGGTGATGGGTAAGCGGCGGCCGCCTTGCACCCGATCGGGACGCCGGTGGGGGCGGCCGCCCCCACCGGCCACCGGCCTAATGTGATCCACCAACGGCAACAGTTGCGTCACATTCGCTTGATGCGCGCCCGTCACCGTCGCGGCTAACGGCACCCCTTGGGCATCGGTCATCACGTGGTGTTTGCTACCCGGTTTGCCCCCCCCCAACGGCACGCACCGAGGCACTATCGACCACCGCCCGAGACCAATCAATCTGGTCGGCTGCACGTAGGTGGTTCAACAAGATATGATGCACTTTCTTCCACACCCCGGCTTGTTGCCAATCGCCCAAGCGACGCCAACAGGTCATCCCACTGCCGCACCCCATTTCTGGGGGCAAATACTCCCACGGGATACCTGTTTTGAGCACAAAGACAATGCCGGTTAGCACCCTACGGTTATCTAACCGGTGCCGACCGCCTTTCGGACGCGTGACATGGACGGGTAAAACCGGTTCTATCAAGGCCCATAATCCCTCGTCGAGAACGAGCTTCGCCATGAATACACCTCCATATCAAGCCGGTAAACGCTATACCCAAAAGACGACGATGAAGATAAGGCACACTATACCCAACACCAAGGTTTTGTTAGAGCCTCTAACAATTCTTCTTGACAAACAAACGAAATTTGTTCATAAAGGTTGACAGACCCCTGTAACATCCGTTACCGGATTGCCACAATACACCTTGGCAAACGGGCCTCTGTTGTTTTATGATTTTCTGTTAAAGAAAGGAAAACTCCATGGAAAAATTATCAAACAAGATTGATGCTAGGGACCGAACGGTTTCCGAAGTCCTTAACGAAAAGAAGTATACGGTAGACTATTTCCAACGTGAGTTTAATTGGGAAGCCAAGCATATTGAACAATTGGTCACTGACTTAACCTCGGCATTTCTAAGAGAATACACTCCTGGTGATAGTCGCGAGAAAGGTGAGAAATATAACAGTTATTATCTGGGTCCGTTTGTCATAAGTGAGCAAGAGAGTACCCGAATCATCATTGATGGGCAACAACGTCTGACCTCCCTAACGTTATTGCTTATGTATCTGAATAATCTTCAAAAGAAATATGGCTTTGAAGAAAACATCAAACCACTGTTCCTATCCGATTATCGAGGCCAAGAGTCATTCAATATTCAAGTTGATGAACGAATTGAATGTATGGATCAGTTGTACAAATGTGGAGAATATCATACAAGAGAAGGTGATGATCCGTCTGCGATCAATATGGCAGAGAGATACATCGATATTGTGCAAGCGTTTCCGGAAGAAGAAATTAAAGAAGATAACTTGCTGTCGTTTATTGACTGGATCAAATACAACGTCATATTGGTTGAGATCGTAGCATATTCAGATGACAACGCATATACAATATTTGAAACTATGAATGATCGTGGCCTGAATTTGACCCCGACAGAAATGTTAAAAGGATTCGTCTTGTCTCGGTTTCAAGATTCAACTAAAAGACAGCGGGCTAATGAGACCTGGAAGAAGGCTGTCCAAGATGTGCAAAGCTACGATAGAGATGAGGATCAACGCTTCTTCCAAGCATGGCTGCGAGGTCAATATGCAAAGACCATTCGCCAAGCACGTGAAGGTTCACAGAATGAGGATTTTGAAAGAATAGGTACACGTTTCCATAGTTGGGTACGTGGCAATCTTGCCAAGATGGAACTATATGAGGAACGACCGGATAGTTTCGAGGAATTTGTTAATGTACGCCTGAAGTTTTTCTTAAAGGCTTATTTGAAAATACTGGATTCTAATAGCACGCTCTCGCGGCAGTTAGAGCATGTCCACTATATTCACCAATGGGGTATTGCATCCTCACTCAGCTACCCACTTTTGCTTGCACCCCTAAAGGTGGATGATGACGATCAGTTGGTTGACAAGAAGATGAATACTGTTGCGAAATATATCGAAGCCTTTGTAGTGCGTCGTTCTGTGAATTTCCGAAAATTCGCGGCGAGTTCGATTCGCTATACAATGTATTCGTTGGTAAAAAAGATTCGCAATAAGGACCTTGATGAGTTAAGAAATATCCTGACCAATTCCCTTGCTGATATGGAAGAAAAATTCGACGGTATGTCTCCTTTTCGGTTGCATGGGCAAAACCGAAAGTTCGTGAAATTTTTGTTGTCTCGAATTACGGCGTTCATAGAACAGAACTCTGGGATGAACACTACGTTTGAGACGTACTATCATTCTCCCAACGGAAAACCCTTTCAGATAGAACATATTTGGGCTGATAAATTCGATGAACATCGTGATGAATTCGAGCAAAAAACAGATTTTGACGAATACAGGAATCGTATTGGCGATCTAGTGCTCCTGCCACAAGGCACGAATCAATCGTTTAAAGCAAGACCATATTGTGAGAAATTAAAGCATTACGTCAAGGAAAACCTGCTGGTAAGATCACTATGTCCTCTGTCATACGAGAGCGGTCCGAATTTTCAATCAATGATTCAAAATCTGGGCTTGCCTTTTGAGTCGCATGAGCAATTCAAGAAGGGCGATATTGTTAAGCGTCAAACATTGTATCAACGCATTTGTGAAGTTATATGGGATGATTTCAATAGGGAATATTGACACTTGCCCTATATGCCCCGACAAGGGCCAACTGTAAGTTGACGGGTGTTTTGGAAGCTTCCACCGTCACGGGTTGTGTCCTACCGCCCATGGAAATGTGAAGAACATATCTTGATAGACTTAGCAGAACTCTTTTCTAAACAGTGGCTTGAAAAAATAAAATTTCGAGCGATGTTGAAAATGCCTATGATTACAGTACCTCAGATAGAACAGGTTTGTAATAACAGTGAGACTGGCAAGAAAAAAATCGGCCAGATTTTACTCGCGGCATCTCAAGCTGTCTCAGTCAGATTACCATCAGAGGTTTTACAGCAGTTTCGCAGTTGGATAGAATGAATATCCTAAGACAGCCGCTTGTAACGGCGCACCGGGCTGCTGATCGGACTCAATTTCCGGATACTCCAGCCACTGGCGTCCATCCAGCGTATTCCCGCCCGCTTTGGGTGTACGCCCGCCCCATTGTTTGAAGAAGAAGGCCACGCGCTGGTCCTGACACTGGTCGCGCAATTCACGTACCCACTCTGTCTGCACCGGACGGGCTCCCGGCCCGCTTTCCCCTCCGGCAATTACCCAGTGAATATCCTCCAGATCCACGGTGCCCATGGGACCGAGCAAGGGCTCGAATGAGACGAAGCGGACGGTAGCGTTGGTCTGTTTCAGGTGCCGGAGGCGTGTCAAGGCTGCGTGGTTTTCGATGGAGACGCCGAGCCAGATGTGCGGGGGAGCAGCCTGGTCCCGGTAGCGGGCCTGGACGAAACGGCGCATCAGCGAGCTGCGCTTGGTGAGCACCTGGTAGATGTGCCAATCGGCGCGTTCCATGGTGTCGAATACGCGCTCGATGTACCCGGTGGGAATGTCCTTGTGGAAGAGATCGCTCATCGAGTTGACGAAGATGAGCTGAGGACGCCGCCAGTGCGTGGGCTGTTCGAGGCGGTCGGGGCGAAGGGTCAGATCAAAGCCGGTCTCGAAAGGGTGTCCCTCGACGCCTCGGAAGCGCTCGGAAAGGCGCTCGGCATAGCAATGGTCGCAACCGGCGCTGACCTTTGTGCAGCCGGTGACCGGGTTCCAGGTGCTGTTGGTCCACTCAATGGCGCTTTTGTGAGACATGAGAGCCCCCTGCGTAACCAAAAAATACCACTGCACATAAGTATAGCATTTCCCCGGCCAAATGTCAAGGCGGCGAGTGGGTGGGGGGAAAGATGGATAAAGAGGATAGATAGAAAGACACCAATCATGGGCTTGATACCCAAGCCTAAAACCGTCCACTAAACCGGGGTAACTCCAATGCCAATGAAGGAGCTTCTTCTTTTCAAAGTCTTGTTGCCCATAGCGAAAGTTTATTGGAAGATTTTTCGCCCAAAAACGTTCGGCGTTAAAGGAATAATACCAAATCACAATGACGATCGGCAAGTACTATTGATACGGAACTCATATGGTAATAGGCAGCTATGGAATATTCCAGGGGGGGGCTATAGTCCAATGCGAGAAATGCCGGATAGCGCTATTGAGCGAGAAATCAGGGAAGAATTATCTATAACACCATTTAAGATTCAAGAGCTAGGAGAATATATCACTGATGTAGAGGGGAAACGTGACACCGTTACCATATTTCTCTGCCGTATAACTTCAGCACACTTCAACGTCAATCGTGAAATTGCTGAATTTACATGGGTTTCGATAAATAATCTCGACCAGATTCGAAATATTGCACGCGTAGCTTCATACGGAATAGAACTCTATAAACAAACTCTTACTAGTCCTAAATAAGCGAGTTTTGATCATCGGATCAGTATTTGGTCATGCACAACGAGCTTCGAATAGGATATTTCGCTATATTGAGAACAGAGACACGACGCACGACTATCTCGAAATCAGAGGGATAGATCTCAAGAATGAGAAAACGCCAAATTCAACGGGGTCGCGTCTGAAATGCCAATTTCATATCCGATTCTTGAGTTCGACGAGGAACGGGAAGCTGTCATCGAGCCGTCGAGAGCGATCAAGCATCGCGACGTCCCGGAATACTGCGTCATCTGCTACTTTCGGGAGACAATCGAACGTGTGAGTGAACAACTGGCGCTTAGACCATTACGACCGATCGAATCTGAGATGGAAGATATGCGTCTCTACTCTGGAGAATACGATGGACAGACGGTGGCGATTCTTCCCGGCGTGGTAGGAGCCCCTCTGGCCGTGGGTTGCCTGGAGGAAGTGATCGCTAGGGGTGGACGCAAATTCATCGTTTGCGGAAGCGCGGGTGTTCTCGATCGGTCCATCGCAAGCGGCCATATCGTTGTCCCGACGTCTGCTTTAAGGGACGAAGGCACATCGTATCACTACCTGCCGCCAAGCCGGCAGGTCGAGCCGACGCCGGAAGCCGTCAAAGCGATCATAGCGTCTCTCAAAGAGCACGGATACGGTTACGTCGAAGGCAAGACCTGGACAACGGACGCGTTTTATCGAGAGACCCGAGCAAAGGTAGCAAAGCGCCGTGATGAAGGATGCATTACGGTTGAAATGGAAGCGGCTGCGTTATTTGCGGTCGCTCGATTTCGCGGTGTTCAATTGGCGCAACTGCTCTACGGGTCGGACGATGTCGGCGGTGCCGAGTGGGACCCCAGGGATATGGGAAAAGAGATCTCTGTCAGGGAAGCGCTTTTCTGGCTGGCGTTGAACGCATGTCTCAGACTGTGATGGTCTGACTTCCGTTATCGAAAGGGTGTCCTTCGACGCCGCGGAAGCGCTCGGAAAGGCGCTCGGCATAGCAATGGTCGCAACCGGCGCTGACCTTTGTGCAGCCGGTAACGGGGTTCCAGGTGCTGTTGGTCCACTCGATGGCGCTTTTGTGAGACATGAGAGCCCCCTGCGTAACCAAAATTATACTGAACATAAGTATAGTATTTTTTCAGCCAAATGTCAAGGCGGCGAGTGGGTGAGTGTGGGGGGAAACACTGAAACCCCTGAAATCCTGTTCATCCATGTGGATAAATTCGAATGTTATAACGATATAGAGGAATTGTGAGACAGTTGCTGCTGATCAGACATTGTCAATCCTCAGGACAAGAACCGGACGCTGCACTGACAGAGATTGGGCGAAATCAGGCGGAAACACTCGCTGGTTTCTTGTCTGACTACCCGATCGATATGATTGTCTCCAGTTCCTACACCCGGGCACGGCAAAGCATTGAGCCGTTTGCTGTCAAAACGGGATTGCCTGTCCATCCGGACCACCGTCTGATTGAACGCAGGCTTTCAGAGCACGCGATTGACAACTGGCGTGAGGTGATCCGCGACTCATTTGAAGATCTGACGTTGCGGGCACCGGGAGGTGAGTCGGCAAGCGAAGTGTTAGACCGTGGCTGGGCAGCAATAACCGATCTACTTGACGGTGGATATCGGTTCCCAATTGCGGTGACCCATGGGAACCTGTTGAGTCTGATCTTGAACTCACTGGACCGTAATTTCGGTTACGGTGGATGGGCCTCCCTATCGAATCCAGACGTATTCGCGCTAAAAGAAGCCGACGATGGTCGATGGGTATTCGAGAGACTCTGGTCTGTATAGGCCTACGTCTGTCTATCGCGCGTTCTTCGGGGGTTGCTTCGCAGAGGCTGTTCGGGAATTGCTCCAACACGGGTGGTGGTTGCCCGGGTGCCGGGCCGGTGACCGAGCGGTCGGTACAGAGAGTGTTTGACCGGGCTTGCAAAAAAGCCAATATTAACAAGCGGATATTGATACATATGGTGCGGCACTCCTTTGCGATACACCTGCTTGAACGCGGGACCCACCTGCGATATATCCAGGTGTTGCTCGGGCACGTAAGCCCAAAGACCACACAGATCTATACTCGGGTGACGAATGGGGATCTCGCAAAGATCCAGAGCCCGCTGGATGCATTGATGGAAGAAAGGGAGGCAGTTTTTGATTAGAGACGATGCCACTATAGGAAGAATTCCTGAACATGTTCGGGCTACAAAGTTGCTCCGGGTTGAGTGATATAAATTTCATCCTGAAATCCTTTCTATAATGCTGAGGCCAGACGATTGCGTAGATTATCTGCTGGGAATATATACTCAATTTATACTGCCAACATATTCTTTACAAATCTTTTTACCCTACTACTAACGTTATGCAAAACTGGCGCAAGAAACCCAACACCCCCACCCAGAAAATCGCGTACAAGAAACAATAACCACTCCATCCTGATTTCTTCACAGCGAATGGATTTACCTCTCGATCTCATTGTAAGCTCTGCGAGTTCACGCGAAGATCAGGGAGTAATTCAATACCAGGAGAAACCAATGACGGACGAGAAAGCGGCCTTCCTATTCATCGACAATACGTTAATCGAGAATCTCGACAGCGTCGTGCAAGGGGTCGTACCCGCAAAGAAGGCTTCGCAACAGCCGCTGATTGAGAAGGATCGGGCCTGGGAAGAGGAGTGGCTGATCGGCGGCTACGTCAACGTCCTGTACGACGACGACGAAAATATCTTCAAGATGTGGTACGGCGTGGGCCGAAGATTGAGCGAAGCGCGTGGCGACGTGGCGGACGGACTGGCCTACGCCGTGTCCCAAGACGGGATCCACTGGGAAAAACCCGTCCTCAACCTCGTCGAGGACAGCGGCAGCAAAGAGAATAACCTGGTCTTTCCCTTTTTGAGGTGGGGGGCCGGGACAGGAGTCATGAAAGACCCCATCGAAACAGACCCAGCCAAGCGCTACAAGATGCTCTTTATGTTCCAGAGCGGAGACATGATATTCGCCGGCATTGTCCAGCCGGTCTGTGTGGCGTATTCTGCCGACGGGATTCATTGGAACGTGCCCCAACGCTGGCTCAACCCGGTCATTCCACAGGGCTCGGATACCCACCTGGTCGCTTATTGGGATGCAAAAATTCACCGCTACGTCGTTTATCTGCGGGGCCGGCCTAACGTGCGCATCATTTGCATGGCCGAGAGCGATGATTTCGAAAACTGGACCCCGCGCAAGATCATCGTCGCACCCGATGAGCACGATCCCCCGCAGGACCAGGAGTTTTACGGCATGAGTTCGCTGGCGTATCGCGACTTTCGTATCGGCTTCCTGTCCGTGTTTCACACGCTCCACGAGGGGTGGATCGCCCAGAACCAGATCGAAGATTGGATGCCCGAATGGATGAACCAGATGGACATTCAGTTGACCTACTCGAAGAACGGCCGGACCTGGCATCGGGCGGGCAACCGTGAACCCATTCTGGAATGTGGCCCCCGCGGTAGCCACGACAGTGGAAATGTCTATCCGTCTCATGCCCCCTTTGTCCGCGACGACGAGATCTGGGTCTATCACAGCTGCTCAAACGAATTGCACGGCGAGGGGACGCGCTACGGCGAAGAATCCCGGCGGGGAATCAATCTGGCAAAGATCGAAAAGGATCGGCTGGTCTGTCTGAAGACGGAGGCGCAGGGGGTCGTGACCACGGTCCCGCTGAGTATCGAGCCCAATGCATTGTGGATCAACGCCGATGCGACCGGCGGGTCACTGCGAGTGGAGATAGTCGATCCGTTTGACCGGGTCGTGCCGGGTTTTGGCAAAGAAGACTGCAGACTCTTCTCAGCGAATGAAACAGAATACCGGGTACAATGGAAAAGCGATCCGGCAGGCGCAGTCGGGGACAAAGAGGATGGGCTCGAAGAGAAGATGGTCTCACAGCCACGCGGAGGTGTTAAGGTCAAAGTGTACCTGGACCGCGCCAAGCTGTTTGCTCTTTATGCGTCCTGAAGTAATTTGGGGGTTCAACAATCATCCACGGCGAATAAACTGCATCGATTTTTTCGGCTACGAATGGAATATGCCGAACTTTCTCCGCAGAATCACAAGTCAGGCCGTACGGAGGTCCACTATGAAGTGGGAACTGCTGCATCCGGACCAGGAGCAAGCCGAGGATGTACCCTGTAGGCGGGCGGCCTTCGGCGGGATGTTGAGCTACAATGGATGCGTCTACCTGTTCGGGGGGATAAAAGTGATGTACGGCCGGCCGAAAGGCCCTGGAGATCTTTCCGTCCAGGGCTCATTGAACGACCTGTGGCGCTACGACCCGGGTCGAGGCCGGTGGACGCGGTTGGAAGACCACGATGGGCGCATCGGGTTCAGGCCGTCCGATACCAGACCGTGTACCCGGAAGCTCACGACCTGGCTGCCCGTGAACGGCAGGCTTTATCTTTTCGGCGGGTCCTCGGTGCGGGGCCCCGGCAAGGGGGCGATCAAGCTGAACGATCTCTGGGCCTACGATCCGAAGACAGCCTCGTGGGAGCTGTTAGAGCCCGACGACGGGCGCGCATCAGGAATACCGGTGGATGGGCATCGTCCCGCCGGTTCGGGCGGGATGGGGGCGGCCGTTCTGGGTGATTACCTGTATCTGATGGGGGGCCATGGCGCGATGACGCACGCACAGCTGTGGACCTACAAGGCGCCGGCCGGGAAATGGGAGCACCTGGGGCCTGCGTCGAATGGGCGCAACGGTTGGCCGCCGAAACGATACTGTCCCGTGCTGGTCGGCTGGAACGGCAGGCTCTACCTGTGGGGCGGTCGGGACAGTCAGGGTCGGGCGCCGGAGTTCTACAACGATCTGTGGGAATACGATCCCGACGGAGGCGCCTGGACCTGCATTCAGGAGAACCGGGCGGATGATGTTGCACGGCCTTCCCCTCGGTACGGGCTGGGACACGCTGTGATCGGAGATTACCTGTATCTGTTCGGAGGATTTGCAGGAGGGGAAGGGGAGCACCCCCAGCTGAACGATCTGTGGCAGTACGATCTTCGTGCCGGCCGGTGGGACTGTCTATATCCACACAACGGTGCGGAGGATTCCTCTGATGGCGCCGAACGTCCCGGCGTCAGGCGAATCCCCGTTATGGCAGTGGGGGGCGAGTCCGTATATCTCTTCGGGGGGCTGGACCTGGCTACCGGGCCGCACGGGGACGGGCCGCTGGCGGCGTACAACGATTTCTGGCACGGAACACCGGCCTGACAGGGCATTTCTTAAAGGAGATTCCGTATATGCATGCGAAGACCGAAGTCAATCCGATCCAGTTCGAGGTGATCCGCAACGCGCTGCTGAAGGCGACGGAGGAGATGGCGATTGCGCTATAAAAGGGAGTATCACCAACTATTATGTTAGCTATCGCCACTGTGACGGTCGAGGCAACCTGAACACTGACGAGAATCCTCACAGCGGCGGGTATCGCGAGGCCGTTAACGGAAATCGCCCCTACCACCCCAAAGGAGGGAAAAATGAAACTCTGGGTATTCACCTGCAGTGACAGCCCGTTCGAACACTGGCTCGACGGGTTCGAGGAGCGGTTCGACGCCTGGGCGGATAGCGGCGTGCGCGGTCTGGCCGTCGGCCGCATGGCATTCCTCCAGGAGGATGGCACCGCCATTCCGGCGTGGGCTCCCGACCCGAAGGTGTACGAGGCCCTGGGGGCGGAAGTCCCGGAGCAGCGTCCGCGCGACCTCTCAAAAGAGAAGAAGCTGCACGCAATGCTGGACAACGCCGCGGAGCGGGGCTGGCGACTACTGATTTTCGCCGGAGGCGGCCCGACCGCCCACGTGCAGGACCAAATGAACGCCTTTCCACAGGTGCACGGCGTCATTGTCGACGGTCCGGGCGAAAACCACTACGAGCTGGCCTTCCACCACGGGGGCGAGCTCCTGGAGATCCGTCCGGGTGAGGAGGGCCGCTTCGCCCAGGTCGGCGCCGAGATTGATCGAATACAACGCGGCATCACCCACTTTCGGGAGCGTTTGCACAATCTGACACCGGAAATGGTGCGGTACCACGCCGACGGGGGGATGCTGGGGGCAATGCTCCTGTTCGACGTCAACGAGGACGTGCTCTACTGGCTGCGCAAGCGGCAGGAGCTCTCTCGCTTCGACTGGCAGTACATGCGGCAACAGGTCGACGCCGTCGATCGCAAGGTGGAGCTGGGCGGTATCCCGCGGGCCGTGACGTGGTCATCGCTCACCGGACAGAATTACTGTCAGATGGCGGAGTATTTCGACTATATCTTTCCGAAACACTATTTTTGGCACCGCGGCATGGACGGCATGTACGGAACCATATCCCGCTGGGTAAGACGGTTGCGAAAGTGGAATCCGTCCCTGAGCGAGGCGGAGTGTTTCGCCGTAGTGAAGGCGCTGTTGGGCATCGAGCTGCCTGGCATCAACTCGCTTATGGACATGGAGATGGGTTTCCCCGACGAATTCTTCTCCAAGGTGGTCTACAACGAGACTCGGCGGGCCCTGGCGGCCATAGGTGATCCCGACAAGGTGATAGCCTGGGTGTCCACGGGGCGCCACCCCCACGGCGGCGACCCGATGCAGGCGCGCGATCTCTACGGCATCCTGACTGCTTCGCAGGAGGCGGGGTTGAAGCGCTTCCTATACCATCCCGAGCCGGATTTCGGGGCGGCGGAATGGACCATCATCTCGTCGCTGTGCGGAAACCAATGGGATGAAGACGCCGACGGGTACTGGCCGACGGGGACCGACAAGCCAGGCGTCTGGGACGGCGGGCGCGAGGTACCCGAAGAGGGCCGAATATGAGCAAGATCTTTGACTCGTTGCGGGAGGGTTTCCCGCGGGCGCGAACGATGGCCTACTTCGACAACGCCTCGTCCCATCCGATCTGCGGGCACTCGGAGGCGACTTTGGATCGGTTCATCGAATGGGTGACGCACGAGGTGGGGAACTGTGGTGGACGGCGTGAGCTCAGCCAGATGCCGACGCCTTGAAGAAGCTGCCAGCACTGTCGTTCTTGCAGAGGCCCCTCAGCGGACGCTGGCACAGTCGGCGCTGCGGTTCGTAATTTATGGTGCACGCTGTATTACCGCCCCGCTCTCCAGACCGAGAGTGGCGACCCCGATGCGACTTCCGCTAACACGTAATTTGCGCTACGATCGCTTCGCTCCCTTGGCCCTTCGGGCACAGTTCCCTTTGTCACGTCGCTTGCTGAGAGACGCAAGCGCCGCGCCAATACGGCTTCGCCGGACCGGGTACCGTCGCAAATTTCGAGGACGTTATGCGAAAGTGAGTTCGTTTTGTTTAGAGCGGATCTCTTCCAAGCGCACTTGGAAAACTGGGAACTCATTCTACGGGCGCGAACCGTTGAAGCCATCGAACGGATCGCATCTGTTCCTGGCGTTGCGGGTGTGATTCTTGGGGGTAGCGTTGGGCGAGGAATAGCGTGGCCTATATCAGATATAGACCTCATCTACATTACTACCAGGGGGGCGGACAACAGTCTTCCAAAAAGAGTGGACGAGCTTGCGTTGTCCATCACAAGGGAGTGGGCTCGAGACACGTGGCCGACGTCTGTTGACGCAGGTCGACTCCATTTTACAGCCGACGAGGCAGACGACTTGATCAAAGGCAAGCGTCACTTAGATGAGCTGATGGCCAATGAGAGGACTTTCCATGCGACCGACAAGAGCCACCTCGGTCAATCAGTTCACGCGTCTGAGGATTGCGATACTCCTGCATTTGTTGTGCTACTTTCCGATGGTCGATTTGACCCATCGGTTGTCCGGGCACGCCAAATCGAGCGCGTCAGACGTGTAACCAGTCTCGCTCAGCGAGTTCAGTCACATCTGGAGGCAGGTAGTCTGGTTGAGGCAGGGATCTCTATACAGGAACTCGCGCGCGTGATAATCCCATATCTGAAGGAAAGGTGGGGGCATGGAGATCGGTCCTTTGGAAGGGTTTTCACTCGTTTTTGCGTTCTAGCTCACGAGCACCAGGAAGAAGGAATTGCGAGTCGCCTCATTCGACTGTTCTCTCTTACGGCGGATGAGATAGAAGCAAGGTACGCCAAGGCTCCCGCTAATGTTGTGGAGCGGCACATCACATCGTATCCATCCCGCCTGGCCGTGGGCGAGGAGATCACGGAGCTCGATGACAAACGCGATGTTCTGTATGCCTATACGTGGTATGCAGTTCGTACTGGTGAAACTGGTTCGTGGCTCCTCAATGAGGATCTACACAAGTCTCAACTCAAGTTGTCACTGGATCAAACAGCATCCATATGGGCCGAGGTGGTCTCGAAGGAGCCGGATTGCGTATCCAGCGAACTCACCTTCGCATAACACGAGCACCCACGGCTTCGGCGCTGGCAAGCCTTCGCGCAACCGCATTCGTGGTTCGAGCAGGTCGAAACTGTTAGCCGACGTGCGAATGCCCTTCTCTTGAAAGAAATGCCTTGAATAACTTTGCTGACCGATTCGTTTTGAGGACGAGGGAGCTTGGCCACCCTCTGTGTGTTGGTATTGATCCCTATATAAACAAGATTCCTCCCGTTTTCCGTCGAAAAGACATGGCAGTCGGGTCCCCGGAGACATCGGAGGCGGTGTCTGATTTTTGTCTGGCAGTACTGGATCAGATTGCGGGAAGGGTTGCAATTGTAAAACCTCAGATCGCCTTATTTGAGCAACTTGGCTGGCGAGGAATCAGGACTCTCGAAAGGGTCATTCAAGCGGCACACGAGCGGGGTATGTTGGTGTTGTTAGATGCAAAAAGGGGGGATATCGGTGCAACGGCTGAAGGTTACGCGGTTGCATACCTCAGCGACTCAAGTTCTATGGCCGCGGATGCAATTACGGTAAATCCGTATATGGGCCGCGAAGCGATCGAGCCTTTTGTTCGTCGGGCTCGCGAAAGCGGCCGGGGTGTGGTAGTTCTCGTTCGAAACAGCAATCCGGGTGCGTCCGACTATCAGGACCTTCGGGTGGGCAATTGGACCCTGTTTGAGGAAGTAGCTGTTTCACTGAGGTCGTACCACGATGCTCTGATGGGTGAGGAAGTAGGATGGTCGTCCTTGTGCGTTACAACTGCCGCGACTCGACCAGACGACTCATTGAAAATACGGGCAATACTGCCTGATGCTCTGTTCCTCGTCTTGGGCTACGGAGCTCAGGGTGGTTGCCTGTCGGATACGCTTCAGGGATTTCGGCTGGGTCCCGGGGGATTGGAGGGAGGGATCGTGAATTCTTCCAGGTCTGTGCTTTATCCGGAGACTGGGCACACGGCGAATGCAGCCATGTGGGAAGACGCATTTCAACGCAATCTCGATGACATGATTGAGGCGCTTATGAATGCGGTTCAAACGGAGCACGTCGGCTAACAGCACGGTTCGCGCTGCGCCGCCCTTCATCCCTCGGCGTCGCGTCTATGCTCACATCAGCTTACATCTCTGCCTTCGCAGGTTGATGCCGACTATCCGTTACCTCAACAACTGGCCTCTTCTTAACAAACAGATATTGAGCATATCGTAGCGCTCAGCGAAGCCCACGATAGCGGTCTGTGCGCTTATCCGGACTCTGTCAAGAGGCGAGTGGGTGTGGGGTGACGAGAAAGATGGATAAACAGGATAGACAGGATGAGAACTGAAAACCCTGAAATCCTGTTCATCCTGTCCATCCATGTGAATAAAACAGAAGACGGGAGTTGGTGATGACCAGACAGTTGACAGCAATTATCGAACGCGAAAACGATGGCTACATCGTCCTCTGCCCTGAGTTGGACATCGCAAGTCAGGGAGCAACCGTGGCTGAGGCTCGGGAAAATTTGAAGGAGGCATTGGAGTTGTTTTTCGAGACGGCTTCAGCCACCGAAATTCAGCAGCGGCTGCACGAGGAAGTGTACGTAACGCAGGTGGAGGTCGCAGTTGGCCAGACTCCGGCGGATGGAGGGGAGGATTCGGGCGGCGATTGGGCGGATGTGGGGGACGAGAAAGATGGATAAAGAGGATAGACAGGATGAGAACTGAAACCCCTGAAATCCTGTTCATCCTGTCCATCCATGTGAATAAATTTGGTGTGACAGAGCAGAGGCTGTTCGGGAATTGCCCCAACACGGGTGGTGGTTGCCCGGGCACCGGGCGGGTCAGACGCCGGTGAAGGCTTTGGCTTTGTCCTCTGTTTTGGGCGGTCGTGTGGGGCGGGCGGCGCGCAGTTCGCCCCAGAGGGCGATGGCGATGCCCGCGAGGATGATGCCGCCGCCGATGAGCTGGGCGGGCATGGGTACCTCGCCCAGGATGAGGCCGGCGAAGAGCACGCCGGCGACCGGTGAGAAGGACGACGCGGTGGCAATGTCGGCGGGGCGCACCCGCTTGATGCCTGCAAACCACGCCAGTTGGCCACAGGCCACCACGATCCCACCGTAGAGGATCATCCAGCCCCAGAGCAGGGGGGAAAAAACGTCGGCGAAGTGTTCAAGTCCGAAGAAGAAGAGGCCGAGTCCGAAGAAGAAGAGCGCGCCCACCAGGTTGCGGAAGACACTGAAGACGCCCAGCGGGATGGTCTGGAGTTGCTTGCGGCCGATCTCGGCGCCGCAAACGAGGAGTACGGTAGCGGCCAGGGCGAGGAATTCACCGCTGCCCACCCCGCTTTGCATGCGCGCTGCCGCCATGCGCTCGGGCGACGCGCCCGTCTGCAGGATGAGGGTTGTGGCCACGCCGCCGACGGCGCACAACGCCCCCAGTACCGCGCTTCCACTCGACTTTTCCCGGTAGAGCATCCAGGCCAACAACAGGCCGAGGGGGATTTCCACCGTCTCGATCAGGACGATATTGGTGATGGAGGTGCGGGAGATGGCCGTAAACATCATGGCCGGAGCTATCGCGCCGGAAGTCAGGGCCAGGGCTGTCTGTACCAGCCACTGCCGGCGCGACAGGGAGCGCAGGCCTGCCTGCCGCGCGGGGCTTGGCGCAGGCAGGCGCGCAGGGCGCCATTCCCGGTGATTGAGGGCCAACAGGGTCAGCGCCGCCACGAGGTTGCCAGCGAAAAGCAGGTTGCAAAAGGAGATGGGATTGCGGCCGTCTATCAGATGGGCCTCGCCGATTTCGACCAGGCGGGCTACCACCGGCGCGGCGGCGGCGAAGATCAATATGGCAATCCACAGATAGGTTCGTCCCCAGGTCATCTCTTTCCCGATCTCGCAAAATGCAGCATCTATGGGATGTTGAGGGACCGCCGCACGGCGCCGTGTATCCGGTCTTCGGTGGCTGCCACGTAGGGCCCCGTGCGTTTCCAGTATTGCTGGCTGAACCAGACTTCGTAGCCGCCTTCGGGGATCTGACGTTTGACGGGGACATAGCCGACGATGTTGTTCGTATAGGCCATAACCAGAACGTTGTCAAAGTGAGGGCCCAGTTCCCTTTTCAGGCGCAGGCCGTGCTCCACGGTCATTTCCGCGGCGAGCGTGACCAGGGCCAGAGCGTTGCCGAAACGCGCGGTTTGAACTTCGAATGGGATGGTCGTGGGGACGGGGATATTGCTTTCAACGCATTCGAGCAGGTGTTGCGCCCAGGCCCGGACAAACGCCCGGTCGTCATTCAGGCTGATTTTTACCAGGTCCATGTCGATGGGTTCGGTTTCCAGGCCGAGGATGGTCTGGTTGACGGAAATCGGACCGGTTACCGGCTGGAGGGCATCGGAGGCGACGATGCGGGCCACGGATTGGCCCAACCGGACGCCGATGTCACGGATTTCACCGATGTCCCGCGGTACGAAAACCTCCGACGCGGGGTCGACGGGTTCTGTTTTTTGATCTCCGGCGCAGCCCTGGAGGAAAAAGGCGGTGACACCGGGGTCGATTGCTTCCACGTGGTCATAGGCAAAACAGACGTAGTCGCCGCCGATGAGGGTGCCGCTGCGGCTGGTGGGATGACACGCATAGCTGAAGATGACGCTTCGAAGCCCGCCGTCGGGAGATTCAACGACAAGGACGGGCACGTCGTGGTCGTGAGGCGCTTCGACACAGGGTTTCCACTCGACGCAGCCTTTGCCGTCGGGCTTTCGGCGGGATACGGCGATATCACATTTTCCGGTCCCAAAACGAAGACGCGCGGAACGCCGGGTTTCCCAGGCCGCACTTGCGCAACGGGTGACCCTGTCCATAAGTGCCTCGATGTACTTCTCGTCCAGTTCGCCGTGGCGGTGGCGGTCCATTTCCCGGATGCAGGGGCCGCAGTGGGTGTGCGATCCGCTGAGGATGATGGCGGCGGGTTCGATGCCTGTGGCGGCGGCAATGCGGGATCGCACCTGGTCCGTGCGTTCATAGAAGCCGAGGATTTCAGCGCTGACGATGAGCAAAGGGGTTGTGCCGTCGTCTATGGCGATGGCGTTGGCTTTCAGGGGATGGTAGACGGCTGTGGAGGGTTCCTTGCGGGCGGCGAATCCAGCCAGATGGATGCCGACCGGCGGCGTGATGTCTGCGCCACCGACGCCGATGCGGTAGGTGTGGTTGGACAGCGACATACAAAATGCTCCTTATCGGTAGATACCCGGGTCCAACTGTTCTTTTGCTCCTGGCCTTTTTGTCCGCAATACCCGTTGGATTTATTCCTTTTTTTGAAATACTGCGTTCCAATCAATACGCGCGGTGAATTGCATGGCGGCGAACAGGGTGATAATGCACAACAGGGTAATGGTCAAGCCCGTGTAGCCGGAAAAGAAAAAGGTGTATGAAAACAGCACGAGGTAAACGAATTGTCCCAGGCCAATTTCTACGAAAGCCAGGCGCGTGCCCAGGACCAGCCGCATATACGAGGTCACGAGAAAAATGGAGACCGCCGAGGCAAGGACAAAGGCGTAGTGAATGATCAGATGGTCAACCAGATAGGCCAGCAACAGGTGGAAACTGAAAAAGGCGGCACCGATGAAGAAATAGTGCATCGGGTGCAGATTGAGGCCGCGCACGATGGCAAAGATAAAGAGTAGAAAGAAAAAGAGAAAGAGGGAAATCGGAGCGGCGGAGACGACCTGGCTGACCCAGGGACCGGGATTGAGACGGGCCGGCAGGATCATCCCTATGTCAATACCGGTGAGCAGGTGGTCGTAATGCCACGTCAGGGTCCAGGCATCGCCATTACGGGTTTTGGCGGTGGGGGACATGCTATCCTGGGGAAAGTCAATGGCGTCGAAGTCGGTACGCATCACCAGCTCGAAGTCCGATACCTGGTTGACATGGTGCCCAAAACTGTACCGCCATTGATCCATGCCCTGCGAGCGATAGGACAGGGCGATGGTTTGTTCCTGCCCGGGGTGCAGATGGATCGATTGGATGAGATGCCCGGCGCGAATCGGAAGATCGTCAACGGGCTGCTCGTCAACGGTTAGCGTGAACGCATCGTACACGGCGCGAGGTGCGGGCAGTTCCAAATCGAAGTCCACGGTCAGGCTCTGGTCGGTGGTATTGCTCAAGGTGTACGAGGCCGCGAATTGGACTTGATAGGTTGCGTACCACAGCAAGCCCTTGCGCCGGTGCTCCAGGCACAGGTCAACTTCAATGCGACTGGCCTTCATCGTCAGAAAGCGTTTTTCTTCTACTGTGCGCAAGATGGCTTCACCCATGGCATTGGTTTCGATATGGGTGACGCGATCCAACTGGTAGATTTGCGGTGCCTGCTGCGTCTGCGCCGTACCCCAGAGGTGCCCCACGGCACTTTTGAGCTTGTCGTCCTGTTTCTCAGTGCGGAAGTGGACGGTTTCACTCAAAATAACCCAGCCGACTGTTATGCAAAGGTAAATAAAGCCAATGGCGGCAATGCGTTGTACCATAGCAATTTATCCGTACTGTCAGAGCGGCATCCCTGCCGCGATCACCTTGTCAGGTTGACCACAACCCTGCCTTTTTGTCCGCCCCGTAAGATGCGTTGTATTTCGGGTTCGAGGGTTTCCAGCGTGCGTTCCGTAACCAGGCGGTGCAACGCGTCGATTTTCCAGGGCCCCGCGATTTTTTGCCACAGGTATATTCGTTCGGGCATGGGACATTCGGCGGAGTCGATGCCATGGAGGCTGACGCCCCTCAGGATGAACGGATAGACGGTGGTGTTGAGATCGGCGGAAGCAACGAGGCCGCAGCATGTGACAATGCCGCGGTGCCGTGTGGACTTGAGGGCGGTTGCCAGGATGTTGCCCCCCGCGGTATCCACGACGCCTGCCCAGCGTTCCTTCAAGAGTGGCCGTCCACCTGCCTGCGCGGCGCACCGCGCTGCAGGCAGGTCGGCATCGTTGACGACATTTCGATCCACGACTGCGGTCGCGCCGAGGTCGTACAGGAACTGCGCCTCGTGGGTCTTGCCTGTGGCGGCGACAACCGTGTAACCCAGCTGGGCGAGGATAGCGACGGCGAGGCTGCCGACGCCGCCGGTGGCGCCGGTGACGAGGATCTCGCCGTGGTCGGGAGCAACGCCGTGGTGTTCCAGTTTGCGTACGGACATGGCGGCGGTGAATCCGGCGGTGCCGCAGGCCATGGACTCGCGTAAGGTGAGACCGTGGGGCAGCGGGACGATCCATCCGGCAGGCACGCGGATGTACTGGCCGAATCCGCCGGGTGTGTTCATGCCCAGGTCGTAGCCTGTGACGATGACCTCGTCGCCGGGTTGGAAGTTGTCATCCGCGCTTTCTTCCACAACGCCGGAGGCGTCGATGCCGGGCGTATGCGGATAGCGCCTGGTGACGCCGCGGTGGCCTGTGGCGGAGAGGGCGTCTTTGTAGTTGAGGGAGGAGTAGTGGGTCCTGATCAGGACATCGCCCGGGGGCAGGTCATCGATGGATGGGTGCTCGACGCGTCGAACATAGGCGTCGTTCTCGTGGTGCACGACCAGAGCTTTGAAGCTTTGATGCGACATAGGCGGTTCCGTGTGTGACGCTGTGGCATTTTCAGGATAGGAATCGTGTGATTTGATAGGCGTCGATATCGGTTGTGAGGTCTTTGTTCAGCATGAGGTCGGCGATGAGTTTGCCGCTGTACGGGCCCAGCTGCAGGCCGGTGGGCCCATGCCCGGTTGCGAGGTAGACGTTCCGGATGTTGGGGACGGGTCCGAGTACGGGCAGGAAGTCTTCCGTGCAGGGGCGCAGGCCAACGCGAATTTCACGGATTTCAGCCGCGGCCAGGCCGGGCGCCACCCGGAGCGCTTCGGCGAGGACCTCCCGGACCCCGGCGGCCGTGGTGTGGGGTTCGAAACCGGATCCGGTTTCGCGCGTGGCGCCGACGACCACCCGATTGTCCGGCCAGGGCACCATGTAGTGGCCGCGAAGGGCGTTGATGATGCACCACGACGAAGTATCGGTGGTGGCGGGCAGGCCCAGGTGGATGATCTGACCGCGCTGGGGTTCTACAGGGATGTGAACGCTCAGCTGGTGGCCGAATGCGTGCGACCAGGCGCCGCCAGCGATCGCCACCTTGCCGGCTGAGATGGTCCGGCCGTCCGTGATGACACCGGTTACCGAGTCGTTTTCGGTGCGCAAGTGTTCAACGCTGGCGTGTTCGACGGCGAGTCCCCGGGCCTCGGCGGCACGGCGCAGGGCGGCTGTCAGGAGTCGGCCGTCAACGCGGGCGGCCTCACGGTAGTAGATGGCGCCCCGGACGTGGGCCAGGGCGGGGAAGCGGTTGCGGGCTTCTTCGGATGAGATTTCGTAGAGGTCTGCGGCAGCGGGCTCGCCGCGGTGACTCCGGCGGTTGAAAATGCGCCGGCGGGCAATGGCAAAGGGTTGCAGTTCGTCGTCCGAGACGGCGACGATCATCATGCCGCAGGTTGCAAAGCCGGTCTCGCCGTCCTGTTCGGCCCGCAGATTTTCGATCAGTCCGGGATAATATTTGACGGCAAGGGAGGCCAGACGCAGCCACGGGTCCGGGTCGCGGGTATTGGTGGCGGGAGACAGAATGCCCGCGCCCGCGTCGGTGGCGCGACCCGTGTCTTTCCGGTCGATGAGCAGGGTTCTGGCGCCGTCGCAGACCAGGTGGTAGGCGGTGGACATGCCAACGATGCCGCCGCCGATGACAATGGCGTCATAAATCATTTTCGTCCTGTTCATCCATGTGAATAAAACGGAAGAGGGGAGCCGGTGATAACCGGACAGCTGCTTGGAAAATAGGCTTTGGGTCTCCGTCATCCCCAACCCCTCCACACCCCATGCCTTCGGCGAGGCCTTTTTCTTGATCGCCCAAGAAAAAGGCCGAAAAAGAAGGGCGCCGCTCAAACGCCGCGGGGGCTGCTTTTCCGCGAACCGTCCCTGTGGTGGAAACGGGCGTTTGTGCCCTGCGAACCTTTGGGGTGTTGCTGGACGGTGTTGCTGGACGGAAACGCGCGGAAAAGCCCCATCCCCCCGCACCAGCCCGCAGGCGCGCCGGTAGGGGGGTCGCAGAGACAAGACGCGGCAACGATTTTCATCATTATGGGTGCCCCGAAGGGGGCATGACAACTGCTTTAAACATACGATACACCTCAGGTATTGGCAATAGAATTGTTGGAAATTTTCAGGGGACGGGTAACGGACGGACGGGGTGAAGACCTCGCCGAAGGCATGGGGATGAAGGGGCGGTTCGCGAACCGCCCCTACGGGATGGTGGATGTGGACGGGGTTTGGATTGTCGTAGTAGGGGCAACCCTCGTGGTTGCCCTTTCCCTGCGGGCGAGACGCCCATGCTCCCGGGAGCATGACGGCCTTGTCCGACCATACCCTACCCCAACATGCGGGCGAGATCTGTCTGCCTGCGACGCACAGGCAGGCGCCCGCGCTCCCAGGGGGTCTCTTCTCACACAAACTGACAGTTTGTGCTACTGCCTGCCGAGCAGGTCCCGGTCTGCGTCATCGACGTCAGGCAGGTCCTGGATGATAAAATTGAAAGTAGAACTTGCATATTTCTCTCTTTTCCGGTACATTTGGCGGTACCATGATCAAACGTGAGATTACGCCCCGTCTGGTCACGCTGTTTCAACAATACCCCTTTGTCACGGTGACCGGACCACGCCAGTCCGGCAAGACCACGCTCTGCCGCGCTGCGTTTCCCCATCTCAAATACGTCAACCTGGAAGCGCCCGACCAGCGGGAATTTGCCGAATCGGATCCCCGGGGTTTTCTATCGCGGCTGGGCGATGGCGCCATCCTGGATGAGATCCAGCGCGTACCGGAGCTCCTGTCCTACCTGCAGGTCCTGGCCGATGAGAAAGGCCGGAACAGCCTTTTCGTACTCACCGGTAGTGAGCAGTTCAGGCTTTCCGGTTCCATCAGCCAGTCGTTGGCAGGACGTACGGCGCTGCTCCGCCTGCTGCCGTTCTCGCTGGCCGAACGGCGCAGAACGGGCGCGAGCGACCGGGTGGACGACATCCTGTACTCCGGTTTCTATCCCCGGATTCACGATCAGAAACTCGAGCCGCGTCAAGCGCTCGGCGATTACTTTGAAACCTACGTTGAGCGCGATGTGCGCCGAATCGGGGAGATCCGCAACCTCTCCAGTTTCCATCGATTCGTCCGCTTGTGCGCCGGGCGCGTAGGACAGCTGGCCAATCTCTCCTCTTTGGGCGCGGACGCCGGCGTCTCTCACACCACGGCGCGACACTGGATCGCGATCCTGGAAGCGAGCTATGTGCTTTTCCAGCTCCCGCCGTTCTATGCCAACATTCGCAAGCGCCTGGTCAAATCACCCAAGCTCTACTTCTATGATGTCGGGCTGGCGAGCTATCTCATCGGCATCGAGCATGCCGGGCAGATTGCTACCCATCCCTTGCGCGGAGCGCTGTTCGAGAATGCGGTCGTGGCGGAGGCGCTCAAGCACCGGTTCAATCGGGGGCATCGATCCAATCTGTCTTTCTTCCGCGACACGCGGGGTTTAGAGTGCGACCTCCTGTATGAGAATGGCAGCCGCATCGGCGCCATCGAGATCAAGTCCGGTGCTACCATTGCTTCTGATTACTTCGATGCGCTCAACCGGGTCGCAAAGCTGCTGCCGCAAATCTCCGTCCAGGCTGTCGTGTATGGAGGCGTGGATCGGCAATCCCGACGAGACGGCGAGGTGGTGGCGTTGGCAGACCTGAGTGACGTGCTCGAGCGCTTCGACACACAGGATCGAGCCTGATGGATTTTCTCTGGCGATAGGTGGCGCTAAATCAGGCTAATTCAAATTTAAATATTGATATAGCCTATTTCCCTGCTATACTCCGGGATCTACCGCATGGACAGGAAGAAAACTGAAGACTCTGAAATCCTGTTCATCCATGTGAATCAATCAAACCAGAAGACGAGAGCTGGTGATGACCAGACAGTTGACAGCAATTATCGAACGCGAAGGCGATGGCTACGTCGCCCTCTGTCCTGAGCTGGACATTGCGAGTCAGGGATCAACCGTGGCTGAGGCTCGGGAAAATTTGAAGGAGGCATTGGAGTTGTTTTTCGAGACGGCTTCAGCCACCGAAATTCAGCAGCGGCTGCACGAGGAAGTGTACGTAACGCAGGTGGAGGTCGCAGTTGGCTAAACTCCGAGTATTATCGGGCCAGGAAGCCTGCGGGTTGGCGCCCCTGCCTTGCCGTCTCCCCCGGTTTGGTGTGAAGGGAAGGGGCTTTTCCGTGCGGTTCCGTCCAGCACCACCGCCCAGGAACGCCTGGAAGGTCCGCAGGGCAGAAGCTTCCGTTTTCACCCCAGGGACAATTCGCGGAAAAGCAGCCTCCGCGGCGTTTGAGCGGCGCCCTTCTTTTTCGGCCTTTTTCTTGGGCGATCAAGAAAAAGGCCTCGCCGAAGGCATGGGGATGTAGGGGCGGGGAGGGTTGCGGGTCTGTGGGTTGTTGCGCGGGCAGCAGTCACCACAAGCACCCCCCACCGCATCAGCCGTCGCCTGTCGGCTCGGCTTCTGCGACTCCCCCTCAAGGGGGGAGTGATGGGGGCCGCTTTGCCGGACTATCGAGCTCCCCTGGCGTCAAGCGATTTTCGAGGGTGAGACGCCCGTGCTCCCGGGAGCATGACGGCCTTGTCCGACCATACCCTACCCCAACATGCGGGCGAGACGCCCGCGCTCCCAGGGGGGATCAAGGTCGCTACGCAGTGGTGGACAACACAGCAGAAAGGAGTTCGCTTATGGAAACTGTTCGATTGGGTCTGGTCGGATCGGGCGGTATGGCCAAAAGCCGGGCCGCTGCTTTTTCGGCCCTGGAGGGCTGGCAGTTGACCGCTCTGGCCGCACGCAACCGGATCACGGGTGGCGAACTGGCCCGGCGGCACGAGGTTCAGCTGCTGTCCCATTGGCAGGATCTGATTGAGCGGGCCGATGTGGACGCCGTGGCGGTTTGCACCAACAACGACAGCCACGGTCCTGTTGCCCGGGCTGCCCTGGAGGCGGGTAAGCACGTATTTCTCGAATACCCGCTGGCGCGCCGCCTCGACGAAGGAAGCGCCCTGGTCGGCCTGGCGCATGCAACGGGCAAGGTGTTGCGCGTGGCCCATCCGGAGGTTGTGTCGGGCGAGCACCGGCGGCTCAAAGAGGCGATGGGGTCGCTGGGTGGCCTGCTGGTGGCTTTGTTCGCCCGCTTGACTCCCGCGAGGGGGGCGCGGCCAGAGGTGCTGTTCAATATCCACATCTCGGGGCCGCCCTCACTGTTTTTCGTGTATCACGTGTACCCTCTGGTCGACCTGTTCGGTCCGGCGTCGTGGGTGGAGGGGTATACCCACTACGATGGGATGAATAGCGCGGGGACGTACGAGCGCTTTGTCAACCGGGCGGTGGTGGGTTTTGTGAGCGGCGGCACAGCGCAGTGGACCTGGGCAGGCGGTATCGCCATTGGCCGGGCCGAGCAGTACCAGCGGTTGGTGCTGGAGGGAGGAACGCTGGTTCACGAGGACGGGGGTTGGCGCCGCTCGACGACTGAGGGTATTGACGCGGTGCCGGCGGCGAAAGAAGGCGGTTCGCTGGAGAGTCTGTTCCTGGAAGAAGTGCTGGGGAAACGGGATGGTTGGCGCGCCGATCTGAGCACGGCGCTGGAAGCGGTCCGAATTGGCCTCGGCGCGGAGGTAGCGGCGGCGGAAGGTCGGCGGGTGCGTTTACCGGAAGACGCTGAAAGGGAGTAGGGCGAGAGGAGATGCAGTGGCGCTAAATTAGGCTGATTCAAATTCATATATTGATATAGCCTTATTTTTTGGTAGATTTTTCTTTATGATACCACGTAATCTTGAACCCATGCTCAAAAAGGCGGCACGCACCTCACCAAATTACCTCGAGCATGTTCCGTAGTCGTCGCCTATGGGGGTGATCAAATCCAGACCCGCGAGGCGGGGAGTCTGATACCCTGGCTCAAACTACACGAAGCAGGTTTTTGGGAACCGTAACTCGACGTTTCCGTCACTTCCAGCGAAACACTGGGTGTGAATCGGTGGGATGAAAATGCCCCTGAGGAATTGAATTTCCCCGGGGCATTTTTGCGTCCGATATTCTACATCGATGGGCGCTTAATACTCCCGGAAGCGGTTGGTGATGGGTAAGCGGCGGTCGCGGCCGAAGGCGCGGGGGGTGATTTTGATGCCGGGGGGGGCCTGGCGGCGTTTGTACTCGTTGAGGTCTACGGTTTGGATCACGCGGCGTACGAGCTTTTCGTCGAAGCCCATGGCCACGATTTCGGTCAGGCTGCGGTCTTCTTCCACATAGGCCTTGAGGATAGGATCCAGGATGGGATAGGGAGGGAGGCTGTCGGTGTCGAACTGGTTCTCGCGCAGTTCGGCCGTGGGCGGGCGCTGGACGGTGGAGGCGGGGATGACGGGACCGTCGGGGAGGCTGTTGCGGTGGTGCGCCAGGTCGTAGACCAGGGTTTTGTAGATGTCTTTGATAACGGCGAATCCACCGGCCATGTCGCCGTAGAGGGTGGCGTAGCCCATGCTCAGTTCGCTTTTGTTGCCCGTGGTGAGCACGATCCAGCCGAATTTGTTGCACAGGGCCATCAGGAGGTTGCCCCGGATGCGGGGCTGGATGTTTTCCTCGGCGGTGTCGGACGGCCGACCCTCGAATTCGTCCGACAGTTCGGACAGGTAGGCCTCGAAGATGCTCTGGATAGGGAGGGTGACCAGGCGGATGCCGAGGTTTTGGGCGGTTTCAACGGCATCGTTGCGGGTGTCTTCGGATGAGTAGCGGGAAGGCATGGTGACACCGATGACATTGTCCGCGCCGAGGGCGTCCCGGGCAATGACCGATACGAGGGCGGAGTCGATGCCTCCGGAGAGGGCGACCAGGACCTTTACGAAGCCGTTTTTGCGGACGTAGTCCCGGGTGCCCAGGACAAGGGCGTCGTAGATATCTTTCAAGCGTTCGTCCTTGTTGAGCGAGAAGGGAGGAGGCGCAGCCTGGAGGCGGTCCGAAGGGGGCGCAGGGAACGCCACATCGATCGGGGGCAGGTCGATGCAGGGGAGGTCGGTCTGGTGGGCCCGTTTCTCTTTGCGACGGCGGGGGTGGTGCAGGCGGTAGCGGAAGACCGCTTCGAGGTCGATATCGACCAGCAGAAGGTCCTCTTTAAAGCGGGGGGCACGGGCGAGGAGGGCGCCTTCCTGGTCAACCACAAAGCTTCCCCCGTCGAAGACGAGCTCATCCTGACCTCCTACCAGATTGCAGAAGGCGAGGGCGCTGCCGTAATCGGACGCGCGGGTGGCGATCATCTGCTCCCGCTGGAGGCCCTTGCCGTCGTGGAAGGGCGAGGAGGAGATGTTGACGATGAGTTCGGCGTCTCCAAAGAGGGCCTGGAGGCGGGCCGGTCCGCCGGGATACCAGATGTCTTCGCAGATGTTGACCCCAAAGATGATCCCGTTGAGGCTGTAGACCCTGGCGTTGCTGCCTGCCTGGAAGTAGCGGTCTTCATCGAAGACTTCGTAGTTGGGCAGGTAGGCCTTGTGGTAGATATCGACGAGCTGCCCGTTGCAGGCGACCGCGGCTGCGTTGTAGATGTCGTCCTGGCGGTCGACAAATCCGATGACGGCGGCGATGTGCCGGGTCTCCCGGACAAGGATGTCGAGGGAGCGGCGGTTGGCCTCGATAAACCGGGGTTTAAAGAGGAGGTCTTCGGGTGGGTACCCCGGGACGGCCAATTCCGGGAAGGCGACCAGGGCGGCGCCGAGGTCTCTGGCCTTTCGGATGCCGTCCAGAATCCTGTTCCGGTTGCCGCTCAGGTCACCGACGGTGACGTTGATCTGAGCCAGGGCGATGCGTAGGGTGCGCATAGGTGAGTGGAGCGTACTTGCTGTTCACGGCTGAAGGTTTCCGACGGCCTGTTCGATGAGTCTGGCTGCTGCTTCCTGGGAGGTGCAGCCGGTGTTGATCACGAAATGGTAGAGGACAGGATCGTCCCAGTTGATCGCGTAGTTGTCCTGAAGGTAGGCGGCGCGGCGTTTGTCGCTTTTCTGGATCATGGCTTTGGCCTCTTTGGCGGAGACCCCCCGGCGCTCCATCACGACCTGGATTCGGACATCTAAGGGCGCTACCGTTCGCACGTGGAGGGTGTGTGGGCGGTCGCGGAGGATGGCCTGCCCTCCCCGCCCCACGATGATGATGTTCCCCCGCTCATAGAGGCGGTCAACGGCGGCCTGAAGGAATTTGAGGTAGTCCCGATGGTCCAGGAGGTGTTTTGCTTCGGTAAGGGCGACATCGTCGGTGAGGAGGGTTGCGGAGATTTCGTAGGGGAATTCGAGCCCCCAGAGCATGGCAGGGGGCACCGGGACCGATCGGGAGGGGGTAATCAGGCTGCGAATGAACCGCTTGGCAGGGCTTTCGCTGAGTTCGTCATACTTTTCCACTTCGGATTCGGAGACGTTGGCTTCCCGGGCCACTTCGGTAATCAGGTCCTTGTCCACCCAATCGTAGCCGAGGATTTCGGCCGTCCGGCGGGCCACCAGGTCTCCGATGCTGCCAAGCTGGCGCGATATGGTCACCACGGCCACGGCACGCACCTCCTCCCGGGTTATTGTGGATTTGAGATTGCGGGTCTCCCACTCCGGAAGATTGCCTAAGAAGCTGCTGTTTGGAAAAACCCTCAGAAGTCGGTGTAGAAGTAATGCCGGCTGTCGACGATCTCTGCGTCTGTTTTGAGATTGTTCAGCCAGATGGCGACGGTCTGGCTTCTTTTTTGGGAAAGGAGGCGCTGGGTAAGGGCCTGACGCTCCGCCTGGAATGCCGAGTCATCGATGGGCTGACGCTCCAGGACCTGCAGGATATAGGCGCCCCCTTCGGTGGTTACCACGTCGCTCATTTCACCCGACTGCAGGCGGAATGCCGCTCCAATAAAGGCGTTTCGACCTCCGATACCGGGCAGGAAATCGTTTCGGGAAAAGGGTTTGGGTTCAACAACGCGGAGGCCGTGGGCTTTTGCCGCCTCTTTGAGGGAGCTGCCCCCCCGGACCCCGTCCAGGACAGGGGCTGCCCATTGGGCGGCCAGGCCGACCTTCTTTTGTCCTTTGAGCTTTACGAAGATCTGGCCACGGACCTCGTCGAGCGGCTGTGGACCGGCGGCGCGTTTTGCCCTGAGAACGAAGATGTAGATGCCCTGGTCTGTCTCGTAGAGGGGTGAGATCTCGCCCGGCGATGCGGCCAGGAAGCCGTTGACCAGCCCGGAGGTCCGGTTCCTGAGGAGGGGAAAGAATCCCCCGGCGGTGATAAATCCGGTGTCTTGGGGCACCAGATCCACCTCGGTTACGGCGCCTTCAAACCCGAACTCCTCGGCGTGTTCCAGAAATACGTTGGCCTGCAGACGGAGGCTATCCAGGGTGTTGCGCCTGGCGCGCGTCTGAAGGAGGATGTGGCGTGCGTGCACCCGGAGGCTGTCTGCGGCTCCTTTTCTGTCTTCGACTTTGACAATATGCCACCCAAACTGGGTGCGAAACGGCTCCGAGATCTCACCGGAGTCGAGGGAAAAGGCGGTGTCTTCGAAGGCCTTGACCATCTGGCCCCGCCCAAAGAATCCAAGGTCGCCGTCTTTCTGAGCGCTGCCGGGGTCGTCGGAGTTGTTTCGGGCCAACTGGCCAAAGTCATCCCCCGCCCGAATCTGAGCGAGGAGGCGCCGGATTTCGGCCTCGGTTTCCGCGCTGTCACGAGCGGACGGGGTTTTGGAGAAGGAGACGAACGAGGCCTGCACGGCGGCGTCCTGGTGGTATTCGTCTTTGTGGGCGTCGTAATAGGCCCGAACCTCGCTTTCGGAGACGAGGGCCAGGGAGTCGGGGAAGGCAGATGTCTCGACTCCTGCATAGGCGACCCGGACTTTTTCGTACTGGTTCACATAGGCTTCGCGGACTTCTGCGCTGGTGACCTTCACGGCGCTGGTGACCAGTTCCTGGAGCTTCTGAAAGCGGAGGGCCCGCCGGACGGCGCTTTCGGCACTGAGCACAAATTGCTTCACCTGAGGGTTGCTGTAGGTGCCCGGGTCATCCAGGAACCGGGCATACTTGGCCGGGTCGAACTTGCCATCGGTCTGGAAGTCCGGTATGTTTTGAACCTCCGCGATGGGTTGGGTGCGGTTGACAAAGTCGACCTCTCTGTCGGAGACTGTAATATTGTGCGCTTGCATCTGCTGGACGATCAGGACCTCTGTCACAAGCTGATCCCAGGTCTGGCGGACCAGCGGTCCCAGTTCAGGATCAATGGCGTTTTCTGCCTTTGCCCGCAGGTAGGCGTTCCGAAGGATGGTGTCAAACTGTTTGTGGGAAATTTCCCTTCCGTTGATGACGCCGACCGTATCGCCGGCCGGGCCGACCCTGCGGCCGCTGATGTCGGCCCCCCATTCCAGTACGATCAGACCGACGAAGGCCGCGGCAACGATCCACATCATCGCTTTGATGAATGTGACATTGCGAAAGGTGTTGAGCATTGAAGGAACGCCTCCATTGGGACAAAACAAATCAAGGTGTGTGTTGAAAGCCGGTGACAGAAGACCAAATGCTTGCCATACAAATTATAGGAACTGAACAATACAGGCAAGTTTTTTTTGCGTAGGGGCAAATTTTCGGATGGATCTCCGCTTGACGGGAGGGAATAAAATACCTATACTCAACGAAAGTTGCGAGTCCTGAGTCTCGGGTCCAAAGTCAACATCCGGATGTTTGGAGGGGTGCGGGGAACTCGGGACTGTTTTTTTTGAGGTTTAAGGATGCGTATACGCATTTCGATGGCGCTTATCGCCCTTCTCGCCGTGGGTCCGGGCCGGGCGGAGGGAGGGGACTACCACTGGCCGATGGCGGCGAGGCCGGCGTTGACTTCGACCTTTGGAGAGTACCGGCAGGGGCGGTTTTACGCCCGGTCGGGGCGGTTCCACGCGGGGATTGACCTGAAGACGTGGGGGCGGGAAGGGTACCCGGTGCTGGCGGTGGACGACGGCTACGTCTGGCGGGTGCGGACCTCTCCGTGGGGTTATGGGAAGGCTGTCTATATAAAACTTCGGGATGGGCGAACGGCGGTGTACGCCCACCTGTCGGCGTTTGCGCCTTCTCTTGTGCCCATCGTAGAGGCGGAGCAGGAACGGCGGGGCAGGTACAGTGTGAACCTGTTTTTGAAGCAAGATCAGATTCTTGTCAGGCGGGGGGAGAAGGTGGGGTTTTCGGGGAGTACCGGGACGGGGGTGCCGCACCTTCACTTTGAACTTCGGGACAAAGACCAGCGGCCGATCAATGCGCTGAAGCACGGTTTTGACGTTCAGGATACCACCGCCCCCACCATCCGGTCGCTGGCGCTGCTGCCCTTAGATGCGGACGCGCGGGTGGCCGGTGGGCACGCACCCTATACGTTTGGGGTGCGGTGGCATCTCAAAAAGCAGCGCTACGGCGCTTCCAGGCAGGTTGTGGTGGAGGGGCGCTTCGGCGTGGCGGTTGAGGTCTACGACCGGGCCGATGCGTCGGTGCTGACCAACCGGCTGGCGCCCTACCGGCTGCGCCTGCTGGTGGATGGCCGGGAGGTCTTCCAGACGGCCTATACCG
This sequence comes from Candidatus Latescibacterota bacterium, assembly GCA_965222075.1. GTDB lineage: Bacteria > Latescibacterota > UBA2968 > UBA2968 > JAAXHW01. The sequence goes on from OZ244937.1 coordinate 440,168, forward strand.
CTTTTGGATATGACGAGGTCCACCAGGTGGAACTGGACCGGAATTTTGCGCTGCGCCGTCTGGGGGTCGGCAAGTTTCACAACCTGTTTCGGGCAGAGGGCAACCGACTTGCTCTGTATGGGGACTACCAGCCGGGCGACGGGGTGTTGTATGCGGGCACCCGGCCAGCGGAGCGGGGTGTGGCGCTGGGGATGGGGCCTCACCGCCTGCGGGTTGTGGCCGAGGATGCGGCAGGCAACCGGTCGGAGGCGGAGGTGGCGGTGCTGGTGGACGCGCGCCCCCGGATACTGGCGTTCCACGCAGAGGCGGCGGGCGACTCGGTGAGACTCAGGGCCCGGTATACCGATGAAGAACCGGTGGAGGTGGCCTTTGAGGAGTCGATGGATGGGGGCGAGACCTGGCGCATATCAGGAGCGGCGCGCGCCAAAACAGAAGGCGTGTTTGCCTTTACGCATAAACGACGGGTAGAGGCCGGGGCGCTCTACCGGGTGCGGGTGCGTGATCCGTACGGTTTGGAGGCGTTTCAGACGGGCGCTCCGGTTAAGGCTGTGGTCGGCGCCGGGATGGGTTCGATGCTTAAGTGTGGGCTGGCCTTTTATCCCGATTTTGCGGTCATTCGGATCGATTCGGACCGGCTCCTGGCGGCCCTTCCCCGGGTCACTGTCCGATGGCCGGGGCGGCAGGAGGCGGTGCTGGAGGTCACCCAGCGGGCGCTGCGCGCTTACGAGGCCCTGGTGCGGTTTGACCCGGAGGCGGTGGGGCGGCTGACGGTCTCGGCCGTGGACCTGAGGGGAGAGGCCGGGCATCAGACGCTGACCCTGGACCAGCAGAAGGTGGGACTCTCGGGGGGGAGGGTGCACTCGGAAGACGGCGCCGCCGAGGCCCGTTTCGATTCGGGTGAGGTCTACCGGACGCTCTTTGCGCGGGTTTTTGCGGGAGCGGCCAGGGGACCGGAAGGCCTGCCCACAGTGGGGCTGGCGTATCGGTTTACGCCTGTGGACGTGCCGTTTAACGGCAGGGCCGACCTTGTCCTGCGTTACCCGGCAGGGTTCGATCGACCGGAACGGCTGGGCGTGTACGAACAGGCGGATGATAGCACCTGGGCGTTTGTGGGCAATCGGTTGGATTCGGAAAGGGGAACCGTGGCCGCGGAGGTGGCCCATTTTTCGACCTATGGGCTGCTTTTAGACGCGCTACCGCCGGAGGTGACCGACCTTCGTCCGGCCACCGGCGCAAAAACAGAGGACCGGCGCCCACTGCTGGTTGCGACTGTGCGGGATGTGGGGTCGGGAATCGGGCGCGAAAAGGATATTTCCGTACGGCTGGATGGCAAGGAGATGATTTTTGAGTACGATCCCGAAGCAAAGCAGGTGACGGCACGCCCGAAACGGCCTCTGAGGCCGGGGGCGCACCACCTGGAGGTTACGGTCCGGGATATGTGTGGCAATAAGACCCGGGAAACCAGCCGCTTCACGGTTTGGTAGGAGCAGGGGATGATTCTTCCGATCAAGGACGACAATCCGACCCGGCGTGCACCGGTTTTTACGGTGGCCATTCTGGGGGTCAATATGGCGGTCTTTCTGTATGCTGTTTCCTTAGGGTCAATCGGATTTGAGGTGTTTTCCATGCGGTTGGGGCTCATTCCCTTTGAGATTATGCACGCGACGGATGCGGTTTCGCCGACGCCGATCCCCCTTTATTTGACCCTTTTTACGGCGATGTTCATGCACGGGGGCTGGGTACATCTGGCCGGGAATATGCTCTATCTCTGGACGTTCGGAAACAGTATCGAGGATACGCTGGGGCGCTTCCGGTTTCTGGTCTTCTATCTTTTTTCCGGGGTGGCCGCCACGCTGGTCCATGTGGTTTCGGCCCCCGATTCCACAGTGCCCCTGGTCGGGGCGAGCGGGGCGATTGCGGGAGTGCTGGGGGCTTACATGGCGCTCTTTCCAGGGGTGCGGGTGCACGTCCTGGTGTTCCTGTTTTTCTTTATTCAGGTGGTACGGGTTCCGGCGCTGATCGTTCTGGGGCTCTGGTTCATTATCCAGTTGGTCAATGCCTCGGTCCAGACGGGTGGCGTGGGTGGGGGCGTGGCCTGGTATGCCCACATTGCAGGATTTGTGGTGGGATATCTCCTCATGCGGGGCCGGAAACGGCGGATCAGAAGGAAGTTCAAGGGGGCTTATATTTGAAAACAGGAAGGGTTTATTCAACAAGATAGAGGGTCACTGCCGGTATTCCCGGGGTGACCCTTTTTATTGTGTCGAATCAATGCGGGTCTTCCAGGTCTGGATAATCTGCTCTATCTTTTCCCTGTCTCTTGCGTTGGGGTTGATTCGCAGCAGCTCTTCAATACAGGTCACTGCGCTGTCGGTCTGTCCGGCTTCTTTGAATTTGGCCGCAAGCAGTCGGTAGTGTTCGGCCAGGAGACTCCAGGATTCGGGTGGGTCGAGGGCGTGGGCGGGAAGGAGCCTTTCGGCCTGCTGGAGGACCTGGAAGGCGTTGGTGTAGAGGCCCTGCTGGGCGTAGGCCCGGATCAGTCCATCGAAGATCACGATGTAGTTTCCAAGCAGCCGACGGGCCACCGGGTCTTTATAGACGGTGCTGTCGGCAACGCCTTCATAGCGGTAAGTGTTGAGGACGTTGCGGGCGGTCCGCCGGGTATCGAACTGCCCCAGCGCCCGCTTTTTAACCAGCCGGTAGGCCATGCCCTCCATGGAGAGATAAGACCTGAGGCCGGCCATATTGGAGTTGGGCACGGTGACGGCGAAGTAGATGGGATGCTCCCAGTTGACCTGCTGGATAATCCACCAGATCATTACTGTATGGGACTCGACCACAGGGATGCGCCGGTCGGAATCTCCGGCGAAGTACTGGGCCGTGGGGATGTCTTCGGCCTTGATGGTAATGCCGGCAATCTCCATGTCTTTGGGTTCCCGCCAGGGCCGGGCGATGGCTTCCTGGTAGATCTGCTGGTCGTTGAGTTTGATGGGGATTTTAGGGTCAAGGTCCCGGAGCTGTCTGATGTACCAGGCGGTTTTGAGGAGGCTCAGATTGGTCACGCGGATATCAGTCCGGATGCCTTTGGCATACTGGAGATACCAGAGCGGGTAGGTGTCGTTGTCTCCATTCGTAAACAGGATGGCGTTCGGCTCACAGCTTTGGAGGATGTTGTAAGCGTAGTCGTGGGCGATGTGGTTGCCAGACCGGTCCTGGGAGAAGCGGTTGTTGTCCAGGATACCTGCGGGAAGCAGCAGGGCCAGGCAGGCGGCCAGACCGGCCAGGGGGACTGAGGCCAGGGCCCGGCCGAGAGCGGCGATGAGCCCGGCGGCGCCGATGCCGATCCAGAAGCCGAAGAACGTGTAGGCCCCCACGAAGATGTATTCCCGCTCCCGGGGCTCGGGATCGGGCATGTTGAGGTAGAGGACCAGTCCGATGCCCATCAGCGCAAATATCGCAAAGACCGTGGCAAACCGCTTCCAGTCTTTGCAGAAGTGGTAGACGGCGCCCCCGATGCCAAAGAGGAGGGGGAGGATGGAAAAGGAGAGGGTCTCATACTTCGAGGCGTAGGTGCCGATCGCCCGTCGGAAGGTGCTGGTGAGGGTGTCGTAGTAGGGGAACTGCTGGAGGAAGTATTTGGTGTGGATGTTGAGCTGATAGGTCCAGAATTCCCCCCGCCGGGGAAAGATACTGTGCGTGCCGTACTGCTCCCGGGCCAGAAAGGCCTTGAAGTTCTCCCAGGTCTCGGGATTGTTCATGTCGATTAGGGGATTGAGCCCGGAGCGGATGAACAGGGCGAGATAGGTGGAATACCCCAGCCCCGCCATCAGGACGCCACAGACCCAGAACCGGGGGTTGCGCCAGGCGGGCCGGAGGATCACCAGCCCCACCAGGATGGCCAGCGTCATCAGGACCGTAACCCCCATCGGCAGGACAATGGCCAGGAAGGGATAGAGGATGAGCCCGGTGACCATAAGAACCTGGTCTTTGAAAGGCCGGTCTTTCATCAGGTCGGTAAAGAGGAGGATGAGGATGCCCGGAACGGTGAGCAGGCACTGGAGGTGCACCCCGGCGCCCAGCCCGAAGAGGTAGGCGATGAGGATGAGCAGCCGGTCGCTGTTTCGGTCTTTGTGCGTGTCGTCCCAGCGGAGGGCCAGCCAGAAGGCCAGGAGGGTAATGCACATCGAGAGGCCGTAGACCTCGGCCTCGGTGGCGTTGGACCAGAAGGAGGTGGAAAAGGCGGTGCTGAGGGCAGCGACTGCGCCACCGGTGATGATGGCGAACTGGTCCGTGCCGTTCTGGGGATGCAGCCAGATGCAGAGGAGCCGAACCACACAGAGGTAGATCAGGAGGACCGTTGCCGCGGCGGAGAAGACCGACATGAGGTTGACGCGGAAGGCGATCTCTCCCGGCAGGGGCAGCATGGAGAAGGTACGCCCCAGGAGGGTGTAGAAGGGCGCGCCGGGGGGATGCGGCACACCCAGGATGTAAGAGGTGGTGATGAACTCTCCGCAGTCCCAGAAGGAGGCGGTGGGAGCGGCGGTTTTGAAGTAGATGAGAAAGACAATGAAAAAGACCGCTGCGGCGACGAAGCGGTTGCGCGTTTGAAAGGTGGTCATTGCGGTCAGGCTCCGGGCCTCGTAAAGAAAATAGACAGGGGCGGATGAGGCGCAGCGTGCTGCGTCCCTGCGGTGCCCCTATATCCCTGCGAGAGATTGCATAGGGAGGTGGATTGCGGACTATCTCAGTTCTTCGGTGTGGATCCAGATCCGGTCTGACTGCCTTTCATATTTGAGGTAGTAGACCATGTTTTCCTTAATGACCCAGCCGGTACTTCCGGGGATGGCGACAATTTTTGCGTGCTGCTCCTCTTTCTCCGCAAAGGCGGTCCCCGGTTCCAGCAGGGGCCGGACCAGGTTGGCGATGAGCAGGAAGGCAATCAAAACGAGCAAAACCTTTGTGGATTTGTGCGTGTACATAGCTGCGTTCCTCCTGTGAGGGGTGGTATGGGGGGTTAAGATAGAGGATTCCTCCTGTAAGGGCTACGGGATGAACCCGTATAGAGGGTGTTTCAGAAGCGCTATAATGTAAAGTTTCCCCCTTTTCCCGTCAAGCGAAAGCCGGATGAGACTATTTCTCAACATATAGAAAAACTAAAGAAATAGGCCGCAGCCGGGAACCCAACTGTGGCCTATGAGATCGCTTTGTGGGCACCAATCAGTGGAGGTAAGCCCGCAGGGGGCGGCTTCTGGAGTTGTGCCGAAGCCGCTGGATGGCTTTTTCTTTAATCTGGCGTACTCGCTCCCGGGTGAGGCCGAACCGCTCACCGATTTCTTCCAGGGTGAGGGGTTGCTCACGGTTGATTCCGAAATAGAGGCTGATGACTTCGGCTTCTCTGGGGGTGAGGCTTGCGAGGGCCTTTTCGATTTCCCGACGGAGGGAATCGTCGATGAGGGGTTCATCGGGAGGGGGCTGCATCTGATCTTGCAGCACGTCTAAAAGGTTGTTGTCTTCTCCCTCGTTGAAGGGCGCGTCTAAGGAGAGATGACGGCTGGAGATCTTGAGGGTGTCCATGACTTCGTGGTCGCTCATATCGAGTTCGTCGGCAATCTCGCTGGGGCTGGGCTCACGCCCGAATTCCTGTTCCAGCCCGCTGGAGGCCTTGCCGATTTTGTGCAGAGCGCCTACCCGATTGAGCGGCAGCCGGACGATCCGGGATTGCTCGGCGAGGGCCTGGAGGATGGCCTGACGGATCCACCAAACCGCATACGAGATAAATTTGAACCCCTTGGTTTCATCGAACCGCTTGGCCGCTTTGATGAGGCCCAGGTTCCCTTCGTTGATCAGGTCTCCCATCGAGAGGCCCTGATTCTGATATTGCTTGGCCACGCTGACCACGAACCTCAGGTTGGCCTTGGTTAATTTTTCCAGGGCTTCCTGATCGCCTTTTTTGATCCTCTTGGCGAGGGTCACTTCCTCGGCTGCTTTTAGAAGGTTGACCTCACCGATTTCCTGCAGATACTGGTCTAACGATTCATCTTCGCGTGCATAAGATCTCTTGGCTAGTTTAGACACCCGTCAGTCTCTCCTTGCACTGGGGAAGAACAGTGCGGTTGGCCGAAGGAATTGCGGAATGCGGAATGCGGATTGGAAGGTCTTAAGTCCGAAATCCGAAATCCGAAAACCAACCCTCCGAAGGGGGTTTAGACTGTCGCAGTGAATATGTGGTCTGAACTGTTGGTAACCGCGTAGAAGAGGAAGATTCTACATGACCGCACCTCCTGTTTTAAGGGATGTATACCAGGGCCTTCGGCGGGGCACCAAAGGCATGCGCGTTCATCTTTTCAGCATCGGTCGAAGGGCAACAAACCATGTGTGCCCCCGGTCCTTTTTGAGGAGCAGGAAGAGCAGGGGTTTGGACCGGTTTTGCGCCTTGTCGACGATTTTATGGTAATCGCGAACATTCCAGATGGCAACGCGGTCAATTTCGAATATGACGTCTCCCCGGGCGATCTCCTTTTGTTCTGCAGGCCCCCCGGGGGCGATATAGGTGACCACGACGCCCTGTCCGGTTTTTGGGATTCGCAGGCGCCTGCTTTCCATGTCCCAACGATTCTTGACCTCCAGGCCCGGCCAGCCGACATCGGAAGCGGCGAAGGCAGGCCGGGTTGACGGGTGATTGATGGAAGACCTGCGTCCTGCTACCGCGATAAGCGTGAGGGGCGTTCCATTCCGAAGAACCGAAAGTTCCAGGCGCTCCTGGGGGCGATGGTCGGCAACCAGAGTTAAAAAGCTTCCGACATCGGCTACGGGGCGTCCGGCCAGTTTGAGGATGACATCGCCCCGTTTCACGCCTCCCTGTTCGGCGGGGCTATCCGGCTGGATCTGTCCCACCAGCACACCCTGAAAAGAGGCCAATCCCAGGGCCTCTGCAATATCGGGCGTCAGGTCCTGGGGGTCAATCCCCAGATATCCTCGAACGACTTCCCCGTTCTGCCGGAGTTCTGAAGCGACTTTGGCAGCCAGGCGGATGGGAATGGCAAATCCGATACCCGACCCGGCCGGGTTGTAGGCGGTGTTGATGCCCACGACGCGTCCGGCCATGTCGATCAGGGGACCTCCGCTGTTGCCCGGATTGATGGAGGCGTCGGTCTGGAGAAAATTCTGGTAAGAGGGGGGTGGCACATCGCCTTCGATTTTGCCTAAGTGGCGCCCTTTGGCACTGATCACACCCACACTAACGGTGTGGTGAAATCCGAAGGGACTTCCAACCGCCATTACCCAATCGCCTACCTGGATGGCATCGGAATTTCCGATGCGGGCGACCCGGCTGGTATCAATCGGGTTTTGAGAGATGAGGCGAATCAGCGCCAGGTCGGTATCCGGATCCTGTCCGATGATCTCTGCGGGATATTCGGTTCCATCCGAGAGAGAGACCCGGATGCGGATGGCCTCGTCCACGACGTGGTTGTTGGTGAGGGCGTGTCCCTCGGTGTCTATAATGACTCCAGAACCGTAGCGCACCGCTGCGGGGCTGCGGCGCGTGTGCGTCCAGGAAATTTCCTGGCCTCGAAACTTGCTTACCGAAATGCTGACGACCACAGGCTGCACCCGGCGGGCGACCTCTACAAAGGGGCTTTGGAGCCTATTGGTCAGCCCTGGTGCGAGGGGGTCGACAGCCTGAACGGGCCGGATACAAAGGCCGAGGCTTATCAGACCTGTACAGAAAACCGCCTGCCGAATACAGGATAGCGTTCCTTGGGTTGCCATAGAACCGGAATTATCGTTTGCCCTGGGGCCAACAGAACGGGTTTTTCACGCCTTTGCCTCTTCGGCCTGCTCCTTTTGTGTGTTTTTACCGACTCTAAGCGCGTTCAGCTTGTCTTCCCGCTCTTTGAGCAGGGCTTCCAGGTCTTTGATTCTTTTGGCGATACCCTGTACGTCCTCCTGCTGGTCAATCGCGGCCTTTTTGCTCCCCTGAAGGTGGTTGTAGACCGCTCCGCCCAACTCGGCGAATGCCTCGTGAATGGCGTGCCGGGCTCCGGCAATATCGAGACGCGCGCGTCCCAGCTTGCCGAGGTATTCGGCCTTTTCCGCTGCTGTGGATGCACTTTCCAGGAATCCCTGTTTGATCCGTTCCCAGAGGGGCTCATGTGCCATTGGGCGCCTTCTTCTTATATGGATTTTGATCCGGAGGTCTCCGGTTGTCAGGGTGTTTCTTCCACCCCTGCCCGCCGGAGTTCCCGGATAAGCTGTTCCCGGTTGGCCCGAGAGATCTCGCGCCCCTGGACCGAGAGCCCGGGGGTCTGCCTGGCCAACCGACGCAATTGGATGACGGAAAGGGTTTCGAGGCCTACGCCCTGAAGGGACGGGTTGTCTGGCCCTTTCCCTTCCAGGTCGAAGGCGCGAACCAGGTCGTCGTGGGGGTTTGGGATGACGTGCTGCGCCACCAGCTGACCGACGCGCTGGGCGGCCTGAGCGCCGGCCTGGACGGCTGCCTGGACGGCCCCGACGTCTCCCAGCAGCTGGATGGAGACCAGCCCGCCCTCAATTTTTTCGACAACGGTAAGGTCTACGGCTGCGGCTTTTACGGCTGCGTCGGCGGCTTCGACAGCGCCGATAAATCCCACCGTTTCGATGAGGCCTAGGGCATTTTGACTCATAGGAGAACGGATACAGACCATCTGGGCAGGGTGGAGGCAATCGGCAGAAACGCTTCAAAAATTGAGCGGCCTTCCCGGTAACACGATATCACTCAGGTTGGCCGCCATCGTTTTCATCCAGCTTGGAGGCGATTTAAAGGGGGACAAATGTGCAGCAAATACCAATTTGTCGGAACGTCAGGAACGCCCGTTTTGTTCCAACTAAGGGTAAAGATAACAAAAATTCCGCCCTCTGTCACGTATTTTTTAGGACAAACCAGGGGATTTGTTGCTTATCCTGTGAATCTCAGTGATTTTTCTCGAAAAAACCCCTGGCCCAGTGGAAGCGGCTGGCCCCCTCCTGGGTGCCGAACCAGACGTAGTCGCCGTCCAGGAGGATGGCATGCACCCGATCGTGGATGAGGCCGCTGAAGCGGGTATAGTCTTTCCAGAGCTTGCGGGCGATGTCGAGCCGAAAGGCGCCCTGATCGGTAGCCACCCAGACGCGGCTGGTGTCCGCTGCGATGGCTACCCTCCGGCTACCGCCCACTTCGGAGAGGGGAAACCGCTGCCAGGTGGTGTCGGATCCGGACTGGTGGATCAAAGCCGGAGGGGCCTCCACAGCGGCCCAGACCTTCCCTGCCCGGGCAAAGACGGCGCTGATCGGACCTTTTGTGAGGCCCTCCGGGCACCGAACCGGCGCCCAGGTCACATCGCGGCGGGCACACCGGTAGAGTCCCCAATCCGTGCCGGCCCAGATAAAGTCAGGACCGGCGTCCAGGGCGCGAATGGCGAAGCGTTCACTGCCTTCCACCGTTCGGAGGGTATCGGCTTTGAGGTCGAGTATCCTCAGGCCGGCCCGGGTACCGATCCAGAGCCGCTGGCTGTCTCTGGCCAGCGCCGTTATCCGGTCCGAATTGCGCCCATAGAGGCGGTAGGTGAGCCACTGCCCCGATTTTTTGGTATAGCGCACCAATCCCCCCCAGGTACCAAACCAGACATCGGTGCTATCGGGGAGGATGGCCGACACCCGGACGTCGTCTAAGCCGATGATGTCTTCGGGCTGAAAGTATTCCCAGGTGTCTGTGGACGGATGGTAGCGGGTGATCCCCCGCGCAGGGCCCCGGTAGGTATCCTCTCCGCCGAACCAGATCCTGTCTCCATCCAGGGCGATGGCGGTAACGTTTTCTGTCATGGGCCCAAAGTGGAGGAATTCAAGCTGTTCGTCCCTCAGATCGGCCCGGCCCACGCCCAGGCCACGGGTTCCGATCCAGAGGATGCGCCAGCTGTCGATCAGGATATCGGTAATGGCGTATGTCCGCCGGGGGCCTTGTATCCAGTTGTTTTCCAGGTAGTATCCAAAGGGGAGCATCACGGGGGGGATCGCCCTGGGTGGGTAGTGTTGCGGGACAGGGTCGCGGGTGGCCAGGGACATGGTTTCCAGCCTGGACATCCAGACCCCCGACCCTGAGGGGGTGTCAAACCAGAGATCGCCGGTGTTGGGATCGTAGGCGAGGCGCTGTACGCGGTTGTCGGGCAGGCCGTCTAAGGTGGTGAGAGGGGAGAGCCAGCGGTTGGCAAACCGGTCGTAGCGCCGGATGCCGCCGGTGGTGGCCACGTAGATCTGGACATCTCCTTCGGCCAGGGCGGTCACGTGGTTCATGTTGGGATAACTGGTCCAGACCTCGCGGTCGTAGGCCCGGAGGGGCGGGGTGAGGAGGAGACAGAGGATGAGGCCGGTGGAGAGGGGTTTCATTGGGCCTCCAGGAGAGGTCAGTCGCTACTCTTCAGCGCTTCCATGACGCGGCGGGTGATTTCGGTGATGAGGTCCTGGTCCGATGGGGCGTCCCCGGGCGTTGAGGAATCGGTCGTGGAGGCGCTTGCGCTGTGGGTGCGGCGGGTGGGGATATTTCCGTCTGTTGTTTGAGGGGCCCGCGGCGCCTCGCCTGTGAGGCAAGCGGGGTCGGGACCCTGAATGCCGAGGCGTTCTCGGATCTGGAGGAGTTTGCCGACCTGTTCTCGGTTGAGGAGGTTGACGCCTCCCAGTTGACGGGCCACAAGGAGGATGCGGGCGGCGTGTTCCAGGGTCTCCATCTTGAAGTAGGCGTTCATGACGTCTGACCCTACGGTGGTGGCGCCGTGGTTTTCCAAGAGGTAAGCGTCGTAGTCCTTCACCCACTGCCGGATCGGTTCGGAGATTTCCGGTCCGCCCGGGGTGCCGTACCTGGCAGTGGGGACGGAGCCGAGGGTGATGATGACCTCGGGGAGGACACAGTCGGTGAGGGGGATGCCCGCTACGGAGAAGCCGGTGGCCGTGGGGGGGTGGGCGTGAACCACGGATTTGATATCGGGCCGCTCGCGGTAGAGAAAGAGGTGCATGCCAATCTCGGACGAAGGACGCAGCCCGCCGCTGACCCTGTTCCCGTCCATGTCGCAGATGCAGAGGTCGTCCAGGGAGAGGGTGCCTTTGCACAGCCCCGTAGGGGTCGCCACAATGCGATCTTCTGCGGTGCGGGCGGAAATATTGCCGTCGCTGGAAGCGATGTAGCCCTTTTCGTAGAGCCTGCGCCCGGCTTCGACAATGTCCTGTTTGGTCTGGTGAAGGGTCATAGGGCGTTGAGGGTAAAGCGTGAAGTGTTTTGAATGCATCACGCTCTACTTTTCACTCTGCATTCATAGTGATCCGGTCTACGATGCCGACGATGACCGAACGGATAGGGGGGAGTTTCATCCCCAGCACCCGGGCCGCTGCGGCGCCCTGCCGGAGGACCAGGACGGTCTCGCCCGCGCCTGCGCCTGCGCTGTCGACCGCGAGCATGGAGGGGCCGTCGGGGGTTCCGTCGGGCCGGATGGGCTGGACCACCATCAGCTTGGTCTGGTCGTAGGCCGGATGCTTGATGGTGGAGACGATGCTGCCCAAGACACGAGCGAGGAGCATTTCTAATCATTCCCGCAGGGCGCACACACGGGTGCGCCCCAGCTGTTTTCAGACGTCGATACGATCGGCGATGCCGACGATGGTTGCATCGACGGGGCCGTAGCCTTTGGGAAGGGCGTTGGGCGCTTCGCGGGCGCTGATCCAGTAGACGGTTTCGCCCTGGTTTGCACTGACGGTATCGGCGGCCACCAGGGGGTGCCCTGTCCGGTTGCGTTCGTGATCGATAGGCTGCACGATCAGCAGCCGGATTCCGGTAAGGGACGGGTCTTTCCGGGTGGCGACAACTTTTCCGATAACGTGGCCGAGGAACATCAGACGATCCTGAAGTAGTCGACTAAGGTACAGCGACGCTGGCGGGTGAAGGTGCGGGCCGAGGTGCAGCCTTCACCGGTGGGTGTGGCGATGGAGAAGGAGGTGTAGCCTTCACCTCCGGCGCCCAGCCCTGCGGCCGAGGGGCCGTTTTTGATGAAGAGGGTACACCGGCACTTTCGGGCCATGATGGTCATGTGTTCGACGTTTTTGGAGTGCATGACGGCGGTGTGATGGTAGCCGTGTTCCGCCTCGACGGCCATATCGATGGCGGTGAGCGCATCGGGTGTTTGGACGATAGGCATAAAGGGCATCATCTGTTCGCGGGTGACAAAGGGGTGATCGGCCTCGACCTCGCCGATGAGGAGTTCCGTATCTGCGGGGACGCCAAGCCCGATGCGCTCGGCCAGGACCTGGGCGCCCCTGCCTACGAGTTCCCGGTTGAGGGTCCACTCCCCCTTTTCGTCGAGGGGAAAGGCCTGTTTGACCAGGGCGTCGATCCGGGCGCGGTCGAGTTCCACACAGTGGTTGGCCAGGAGGTGACGTTTGAGTTCGGCGGCGACGGACCGGACCACAAAGGTCTCTTTTTCGCCGGTGCAGAGGATGTTGTTGTCGAAACCGGCGCCTGCGACGATGTGCCGGGCGGCCTTTTCCAGGTCGGCGGTTTCGTCCACCACCACCGGGGGATTGCCGGGACCGGCGACGATGGCGCGTTTGGGCGAGGAGAGGGCGGCCCGGGCCACGCCGGCGCCCCCGGTGACCAGGATGAGGTCTATTTTGGGATGGACAAAGAGGGCCTGTCCGGTCTGGATTGTGGGCTCCTGAACAGTGGTCATCAGGTTGGGGGGACCGCCCGCTTCGACGATGGCGCGGTTGAAGATCCGAACGCCGAGGGCCGAGACGGTTTTGGCCCCGGGGTGGGGGTTGAAGACCACGCTGTTGCCTGCGGCGATGAGGCTGATGGCGTTGTTGACGATGGTGGGCACCGGGTGCGTGGAGGGCGTGATGGCGGCGGCCACGCCGAAGGGGGCCTGTTCTACCACGGTGAGCCCGTGGTCGCCCGACCAGGCCACGGGCTGGAGGTCTTCGACGCCGGGGGTAAGCTGGGCGACGATTTCGAATTTCCGGATTTTGTGGGGTACCCGGCCCATGCCGGTCTCTTCGACGGTGCGCTGTGCGAGGCCCTTGGCGTGGGCCATGCCGGCCTGGCGAATGGCGGCGATGATGGTGCGGCGTTCCTTCAAAGAGAGCGCCTCCAAGGCCCTCTGGGCCTCGACCGCGGTCTCGACGGCCTCGTCGAGGCTTTCGAAGATGCCGTCCTCGTCCTTTGAAGGTGTGGGGGAGGAGACCCCCGCCGGGGTGGACCTCTGCGGCGCCAGGCTGCGGACCACCTCTTCCACAACGGATCGGATCCGGGCTTCGTCCAGGTTCAAGGTGAAACTCCTTCCGCCCTCCGCATGCCGGTGGTGGACGGGAGAGGGGTGCTATCCTTTCCGGTAGACTTCCCTGCCTTCGATTTCGCAGAAATCGACGATGGCCACGATGACGGCATCGACGGGGCGGTCTTCCGTGGCGGGGGTCATGCGCGCAGAACTACCGCTGGTGCACAGGACGATCTCGCCGGTTCCGGCCCCCACGGCGTCTACGGCGACCAGGGCGTTTTCTCCGGCCTTCAGGGTGGGGATGTCGACACTCCGGACGATCTGGAGTTTAAAGCCGTCCAGGCCGCTGTCTTTTTGGGTGGCGACTACGGTCCCCACCACTTTTCCCATAATCATTTGATGCGCCCAGGGTTCAGGACGACGTTCCGATGGGGAGCACGTCTTCGAGGCTGGTGTGTGGACGCGGAATGACGTGCACGGAGACGAGTTCGCCGATTTTGCCGGCGGCAGCGGCGCCGGCGTCGGTGGCGGCCTTAACGGCGGCCACGTCTCCCCGGACGAGGGCCGTGACGTACCCTGCGCCGATTTTTTCCCAGTTGACAAACTGGACATTGGCGGCTTTAACCATAGCGTCGGTGGCTTCGATCATGGCGACCAGACCCTTGGTTTCGATCATGCCGAGGGCTTCACCCATGTTGTGTATCCTCCTGATGAGGGGTTCGTGTGGTTGATATGGGGCTCCGTGATTACTATGGAAACACGCGGTTGCGCATTTACCCTTCTTTTCTCCGATAGAGGGCCAGCCGGTAGGGTTCGTCCGCATCAAATGTCCGCACCCGTTCGTAGCCTTTCTGAAACCAGGCCGCCGAGGCGATCGGATCTTCAAAGGAAGTCCAGAGCGGATCGTGCAGCAGCACGTAGTCGGGCCGGTAGGTCCGAATCGGCCAGGCGATATCGCCGGAGGCCATGTGGGGGCCCACGCCCGGCGTGATCAACCCGCAGACGTCTACCACCCGGCGGTTGCTGTAATAGCCTACGATGCCGATCTCCACCAGGCCGACCGAGGCCCCCTGCGGCGTTTCCGAAGCCAGCCACTTTCCAACGGTTCGGTAGGCCGGATGCCGGGGTTCCGGTTGCTCCCCGATCTCCCGGAGCGTGGGAACCAGGAGGGCGACCAGCAGGGGGAAGAGCACCCCGGCAACCACCCACCCACGGCGCCAGGCCGGCCATTGCGCCACGATCAGATCGGTAAGATGCACCACGCCCAGCCCCGATACCATCATCAGCGCCGGCACCATCCCGGCGTAGTAATTGAAGCCTTCGGGGATGCCCATTGCGGTATAGGCGGCACACACCAGCCCTGCCCACCCCACGATCAGATAGATGCGCCGGTCGATTTCAAACAGCTTCGCGCATCCCAGTACCCCCACGACCCCGAACCAGAGGTAGAGGGGGGTCTGCTTCAGGTAGAGGTAGCCGACCCGCAGCGCCCCATACCAGTAGGGCCGCCAGAGCCCGCTTTCTCCCATCGCCCGCTTGACGGCCAGCGTATTGGGGAAGGGCGCTCCGAACGTCCAGATCGCGTAGGCCGCCCATCCACCGACGACCGCTCCGTAGATCAGCAGGGGCATCCAGGCCCGATGCCTGTGTTTCCAGACCTCGTAAGACAGGATCAATCCGGCCGGCACCAGGCCGTCTCCCCGGGTCAGCGTGCCCAGCGCAAGCAGGAACGCGGCCAGGTTCGGGCGATCCGAAAAGGCGGCCGCATAGGCCCCCAGGATGAACGCGAGAAAGAGGTTGAGCTCAAACCCGAGGGCGTCTCCCAGGAGGGGATTGAGCACCACCAGGACCGCAGCGATCCCACCTGCGGTGGCCTCTTTAAAGGCGGCCAGGATGCGGTAGACAAGCAGGCTGCATACCCCCAGGGCGATTCCGCTTACCGTGCTGCTCAGGAGGGGGTAATTGTCCGACAGCCGTCCCAACAGGGCCAGCAGCAGGGCGTAGAGCGGTGCGGTGGTTCCCAGGACCTGCTCACCCGGATTGTAGAGAAACCCCCTCCCTTCGGCGAGGTTGCGGGCATAGCGGTAAGTGATAAAGGGATCGTCCATCTGCACCCGGTGGTAGCAGATCACCATCGGGGGCGTCAACGCCAGGACCAGAAGCAGCACCCGGATGTTGAGCGAGTCGAGGAAGCGAATGGAGGCTAACCCTTTCGGTAGTGCCGTTTCACAGGCTTAGACTTCAATCCGGACGGTGTCGCTGCAGACGAGGTCGGCGGCGTTGGCGTCGTCGGTGTCGAGGTGGAGTTCCGGGATGAAACTGTCGTCGATTTTCAGGCGGACGTTTTCAAAGATGAGGCCTTTCTCGCCCCCCACGCGCACCCGGACAGCCTGGCGCCCCTCCAGCTCCAGGCGGGCGATGTCGGAGGGGCTGAAGTGGATATGTCGGGCCGCGCGGATGGCAACGGGCTGCGTGATCGCCCCCCCGGGTCCAACCAGCGTGATGGGCTGCGCCCCTTTGAGGTCTCCGGAATTCCGAATAGGGGGATCAAGGCCGAGGCCGATGGCGTCGGTGCGCGCCAGTTCCACCTGGGTGTAGCCGCGCATCGGACCCAGGATGCGGACCCGTTCAATGGCGCGGAGCCGGGGACCGACCACCGAGACGGTCTCTTTGGCCGCATAGGCCCCGGGCTGGTAGAGGTCCCTGCAGGGGGTCAGTTCAGATCCGGGACCGAAGAGGACATCCATGGCATCGCGGTTGAGGTGACAGTGCCGGGCGGAGACACCAGCGGGGATCGGAATCCCCCCGCGCCTCCCTTCCCAAACGCGGCGGACCACCTCCTGGACGATCTGATCGATGGGGAGAGACCCGTTGCCCGGTATGGGGGACTGCCCGCGCTTGCAGAGGCGGCAGTCGGCACACTCAGAGGCAGGTTTGAAGCACTGGGCCATAGTATGCGATCCGGAGACTGAGAAAGGGGATGGTCTCGCCTGCAAGGTGCGAAAATAGCAGGTTGCCGGGGCAAAGTCAAGGGATTTCAGATGGTGTGGGGGGTGGAGGGCAGATACACAGGTCTGCCCCTACTTGACAATTCGTCCGGTTGTCGTATAATAGCGCTGGTAGACGGACTGCCGTCTGCCCGCCCGTCAGATGCCCGAATGGAACCCACCTGCCTATCGGATCCCGATGTGAAACGCTTACTTCTGTTTTTTCCCTGTCTTGTCTTCCTCGTCTCCGCTGTTTCCGCCGATGATCCCACCTCCGATGTGCCGCTTTCACACAGGATCTACCAGACCGTTGACCGCTTTGAGGCCCGGGGCTGGTTCGACGAGCCCGTCTCCGGCGTCCGCCCCTACACGCGGCGTCAGGCGGCCCGGTTTCTGCTTCGGATTCTGCGACGTGCGGATTCCGGCGCCTCCCTGTCGCAGACCGAGCGCGGGGTGCTGGACAGGCACCGGGCCGAATTTGGGGTGGAACTGGCCAGGCTGGGGTATGCGTCGGCGTCTTCGTCTCCGAAACGGGGGATGGTGGGGCGGCTCTTTGGGGGAGACAACCTTTTCGCCTGGCAGGACTCGGTTGCGACCGTTGCGATCGATCCGCTGTTTCGGCAGCGCCTGCTCCTGGTGCGGGGGGGGGGACGCACCGCTGAGACCGTTTCGCAGACCTATGTCGGCGGGATCGTGCGGGGGACCTTCCACAACCGCCTGGGGTTCCGAATCCGCCACTTCGAGGCCAGAGAGTGGAGCACCCGGATGCGCACCTCCCGGGGGGACGTGGTCGCGCGGCCGATCGAAGATGTGCAGCTGAAAGGCAAGACCGTGGATTTCCGGGAGGCGGCTTTCCAGCTGATCTGGGCGGCGCCCTGGTTCAACTTAGACATCGGCAAGGGCAGCTTAGACTGGGGGCCGGGCAGGACGGGCAACCTGTTTTTGACGGACTACGCGCCGCCCTTTGGCCTGGTCCGTCTGAGGGCGTCTTACGGCCGGGTCGTCTTCACCCACGTTGTGGGATTGCTCAGGGCGCGTGCCGGGCTGATCGACAGTACCCGCACCCGCATTGACAACGGGCACGTGCGCACCTTCCTGCGGTCCAAACATCTGGCCGCCCACCGGGTGGAGATCGCGCTTTCCGGACGGGTCTCCCTGGGCCTGCAGGAGGCGGTCGTCTACGGCGACAGGCGGCCGGAATTCCTCTACCTTCCCCCTGCGACGGTGCTCACCGCCGCTCAGACGTACATCGGCGATCGGGACAACTTAATGGTGGGCCTGGACCTGTCAGCGCGTCCAGCCCGCAACCTCAGGGCCTATTTCGCCCTCTTTTTCGACGACCTGAAGAAGTTCAGCCCCGGCGCCTTTTCCAATAAATTCGCATTCCAGGTCGGTTTCCTGTGGGTCGATCCATTCGGTCTGCCCGACACCGATCTGCAGATGGAGTACATTCGTTTAGAGCCCTTTGTGTATTCACACCATTTTGACATCAATACCCACGAACACTTCGACGCCCTGCTGGGCTATCCCTCAGGGCCGAATGCGGACCGCATCTTCGGTTCTGTCACCCACCGGTTTTCGCCGGCCCTGTCGCTTAGAGTTGCGCTGGACCGGGAGCGGCAGGGGGAGAATATCCTCAACCCGGACGGTTCGCTTGTCAATGTTGGGGGCGATGCCGAGCAGGGCCAGCGCCCGTTAGACCCCCTGACGAAGCGGTTTATGGACGGCATCCGGGAGACCCGCACCCGGCTGGGGGTCGGGATTGCGTATGAACCGCTCCGGGACCTGCTTTTCACCTTACAGTATCAAGCAACCGCCGCGGGGAACGTTCTGCTGCCGGGGGGAAACCGGGGAAACGGACGCATCCACATCTGGACGATGACGGCGGATTTCAACTTTTTTTAGCGAGAGGCAGCGGTATGCGTGGAGAAGCAGGGGCGGTGCGCCGGGCGCTTCTGGGCCTGTTGGTGCTGGCGCTGGCCCTGCGGGTCGGGTTTGGCCTGACGCGCGAGGGGCTGACGGCCGCTTCGGACGAGCGGAACTGGGACGGCGTGGCCCGGGCGTTTCTGGTGTCGGGCGTCCTGCATCCCGGGACTTACTGGCCGCCCCTGTACCCGCTGATGTTGGCCGGGATCTATCGGGCCGCCGGACACGATCCGGGTACTGTGCGGCTGTGGCAGGCGCTTTTGGGAACGATCACGTGTATGCTCCTTTACGGGATCGGTCGGCGGATTGGAGGCGCACGGGTCGGGCTGGTTGCAGCGGGCCTGGGGGCGGTCTATCCGCTGTTTGTCTTCTTTTCAGGGGTGCTGATGGCGGAGACTCTGCTGGTTTTTTTGACGGCGGCAGCCCTGCTGCTGGCATTGCGGTTTGAGACGGCATGTTCGACCGCACAGGCCGCTGCGCTGGGGGCTGTGCTGGGGCTGGGGGCGCTTTGCAAGCCGGTGGTGCTGGCCTGGGCGCTCCTGCTGCTGTGGGGATGGTGGCGCCGGTGCGGGCTGTCCCTGGGGCAGCGGGGCGCGCGCGTGGCGGCCGTTGTGGGGACGATGGGGCTTGTGGTTGCCCCCTGGACGGTGCGCAACGCCCTGGTGACCGGCTTTTTTGTGCCGATTTCGTCGAATCTGGGGATGAATTTGATGGTTGGAAACGAGCCGGGGGCGAATGGGCGCTACCAGAATGACGTGGATTACATCGCGATGTTCGACCGGCTGACCGGGTCGGGGCACCCGGTGGCCAGAGACCGCAGGGCGGTTCGGGAGGCGCTGGGGTGGGTGGCCGAGGCGCCGGCCCGTTTTACCGGGCTGGTGTTTCGCAAACTCGCCTGGTTCTGGAGCCCGCTGGCCCCGGACGAGCCGGCCCACCGGAACTGGGTGGCCCTCTTTTCGAGCGGCCCCCTGCTGGTCCTGGGCCTTTTGGGGACGATCAGGCTGCGGGGCCGCCCGGAGGCCTGGGCTGTGGGATCTCTGCTGCTGGGGCTGTCGCTGGTCCATGCGCTCTTTTTTGCCCACACCCGGTTCCGTTTGCCGATCGACGCGGCGCTGATGGGGCCAGCGGCATGGGTGCTGGTGCGGGGTTGGGACGGGTGGAGGCGGCGCGTAAGGATGTAAAATCGATAACATAAGGAGTTGCAGCTTGCAGCTTGCACATTGCAAATGGACCTCCCCCCTGGTCCCCCTCCCACGAGGCGCGTTCGTTTTTGCGCTGGCCGTCTGCTGGTCGATTCTGGGGCTGGGGGTGCTGTCGCAGTTTTCCGCGGGGTCTGTCCTGGACGACGCTTTTATGTTTGTGCGATATGCAGACCGCGTGCTTTCAGAGGGCAGGGTGGCGTGGAATCCCGGGGGCGAGGCGACCTACGGGCCCACGTCCTGTCTGTATCTGGGCGTTGTTCTGGGGGTGCGAATTTTCGCACCGGACAATGCCGCTTTCACCGCCGGACTGTCCAGCCTCACCGCCGGAATCTGCTTCCTGTGCTTGCTGGTCGGCCTTTTCAGGCGGTATACGGACGCCCCTCCTGCGGGGGAGCGCCTTTTGATTTTGGCGGCGTTTTTTTCCATAGCGGCTTCGGCGCACGATACAGCCAGCCATTTTGTCAGCGGTATGGACACGACTTTTGCGCTGGTCTTTCTGACGGCCTATATCCGGATTGGAAAATGGCACGAATGCACACGGAGCAGGGCAGGGGCCCTGTGGATGGGGCTGTGGGGCGGGCTGGCCTTTTTTGCCAGGCCCGATTTGCTGATTTATTCGTTTCTTGTGCCTGCTTCTATGGTCGTCTTTGGGTCGGATTCCAGGATGGTGCGGCATGGGGTGTGGATTCTGGGGCTTACGGCCGCGGCGATCGGCGGGCAGGTCTGGTTTGCTTCGGCCTATTTCAACTCCCCGCTTCCCCTGTCGTTTTACGCAAAGGGGCTGTGGCTTTACAGCGATTTTCTGGTTGAGCAGTACCGGCTGGTCCCGCTTGTGGAAGGGCTGTCCTACCTGGCGTCCTACTGGTATCTGTTTCTGATTGTTGGCGCGGATCTCGCGTTCAACTTTGGCGCGTGGCGGTGCCGGGTTTCTGCGGTTGACAAGGGGCTGCTTGTGGCCACCTGTCTGTTTCTCCTGTATTATCTGTTGTTTGTCTTGCAGATTATGCCCTCGCCCCAGCGGTTTTACTATCCGACCCTTCCTGCGCTGCTTTTCCTGGCCGCACAAGGCGCTGTGAGGCTGGTGGAGAGGATACCCGACGCCATTCGACGGGAGGTTTCGGGTAGTTCCAAATCGGTTCGCATCTTTGCGGCGTTCCTGCTGCTGGGGTGTCTCTTCCCAAGCGCGTTATCGGTATCCAGGGCCGTGGGCTCACAGATTTACAGGGGAAATCTGTTGAATTTTGATATATTTGACAGTTATAAGAAGCGGTTGTCTACCTACTGGTTCGGGCTGGATGCATTTTCGCGTTTGCCCGACGATCTGGTGATTGCAACCACAGAGGTGGGGCGCCCTGCGGCGATGAATCCGGAAAAGCGGATTGTGGATCTCACCGGTTTGAATGAGGCGCGTTTTGCTCACGCAGGGTTTTCCGCAGATCGGCTTTTTCAGACCTACCGCCCGGATTTGATTTATATGCCGCATCCCCATTACAAGGGGATGATCGAACAGATTGCCAACCATCCCCATTTTGTGGAACACTACGAGCATTTTTCCGCATCCGCGCTGGGGGCGGTGATGGGGGTGGCGCTGTGGCGAGACAGCGAATATTTCTCTCGTATGCACGATATTGTAAAGGGCAGGATAACGGATGGCTGTGCGGACCAAAATCCTTGAGCTTCATCCCTCCAACCGGCCGCTGCTCACAGCGGTCTGTCTGGGGCAGGCCGGGCTGATTGTTCTGTCCTTTTTGCGCTACGGCGAGACGGGGCCGCTGCTTATGGTGCTGGTCCTCTTTTCGGTTGTGGCGCTGGTGGGATCTGTGACCCTGGCGGTGTTTTACCTCTGTTTGATTTCGGCCGTGATCCCCACTCAGTTTTTTGACGACCGCCTGCTGCTGCCGCTCGATTTCAAGTTTTACGAAGGGCTGTTTATGGTCGTGTGCGGCGTGGCGGTGCTCTGGTGGCTGCAGGGGCGGTGGCTGTTGTGGGAACGCCCCACCCGGTTCGACCGGCCTGTGCTGGTCTTTCTGGGCTTGCTGGTGGCCTCGATGGGGCTGGGGCTGTATTACGGTCAGTCGGTGTCGCAGATGCTTCGGGATGTGCGTTTTCCGCTTTATTACGTCCTCTTTTTTGTGGTGACCGGTTTTTTTGACCTTCGCAAGGGTCGGACGTTTCTCTCATTGGTGGTGGTCTGTGCGGTGGTTGTGGGGGTGGAATACTTAGCCGAGTTCTTAGAGGTGGTCAACCTCTCGATTTCAGGGTCTTTTTACCGGGTGGCCCGGACCGAGGGCCTGATGCTGCCGATCAGCATCCTGGTGTGCGCGGCGGGCCTGCTGTACGACCCTTCGCCGGTTCGACGGACGCTGTTCAGCCTGGCGCTGATTCCGATCGGCCTGGCCTTCGTGCTGACCATGGGACGCGGCATGTGGATCGCCTTCTTTGCAGGGCTTATCTTGATGAGCGGGCTGGTGATTCTGGACCGGCAGGCGGGTGGGCGCCGGGGGCGGCGGATTCTGATCCTGATCCTGCTGCCCCTGCTGGTGGCGGGGATGGGCTACCTCTTTCAACGGGCGACCGGCACAGGCGTGGGAGAGATGGCCCTCAAAAGGGTGAGGCGTGTGGTGTATTACCAGGAGGATACCACGATTCTGGGCCGGTTCCTCTCCTATGGGATCGCCCTGGAGAAGATCCGGCAGCGCCCCCTGCTGGGCGGGGGACACGGGGCGACGGTGACCTATCCGATCACCGACCAGGGCGAGCCTTTTATGCAGACCGTAGGGAAGGTGGACAACCTCTACCTGACGCTGCTGCTGCGCATGGGGGTTGTGGGGTTGGCGGCCTTTCTCTGGATTTTCATCCGGGGGCTGCGGACCGCTTACGGGCTGTTTCAGCGGACGGGAGACGTTTGGGTGAAACAGTTTTGTGCAGGCTTTTTTGCGGTTTACGGGGCGATGCTGGTCTACGGGATGGCCGATGCCACGCTGATCGGCAACCGGCTGATCTTTTTCCATGCAACCTTCCTGGGCATCCTGGCCCGGTTGGACAGGGAGGCAGGAGATGGCGCATGAGGTGACGGCGGTGGTTGTGAACTGGAATGCGGGCAAGCACCTGGTTCGGTGCGTGGAGGCGCTGCTGGCCGAACGCGGGCGCCTGGACCTGGAGGTGGTGGTGGTGGACAACGCCTCGTCGGACGGCAGCTTGCAGGGGCTGGACCGCTTTGGAAAAGGCGTGCGGCAGATCCAGACCGGGGAAAATCTGGGGTTCGGGCGGGGGGTCAACCGGGGGGTGGCGCTGTCGGAGGGGGCCTATGTGGCGGTGTTGAATCCGGATGTGGTCCTGCGGCCGGGCGCGCTGGAGCGGATGGTGGGCGTTCTGGAAGGGGAGGACCGGGCAGGTCTGGTTGGACCCCGCCTTTTCGACGCCACAGGGCGGGTGCGGGCGTCGTGCGGGATGGGGCCGAAGCTGGCCGATGAGATTTGCCGTAAATTCTTGTTGCATCTTGTTTTCCCTTTTTTTATCTTCCGTTGCCAACGCCCCGGAACGCTGAAAGAGGTCGGCTGGGTGACGGGGGCCTGTTTTGTGGCCCGGCGGCAGGCCCTGGAGGCGGTGGGGGGGATGGATGAGGCGATTTTTATGTATTATGAAGATGTGGACCTCTGTCTGCGGATGCGGCAGGCCGGGTGGGGGGTGTTTTACATGCCCGGGGCGGAGGGGATGCACGTTGGGAGCGAGAGTTCAAGACAGGCCTTTGAACGGATGCTTTTGGCGAGCGAGGCGAGTTATACCTACTTTGTAAAGAAGCACTTCGGCAGGGGCGCCGCTGCGCTGCTGTGGGCACTCACACCGCTGGAGATGGGGTTGCGGTCCCTGCTTTGGGGCACCCTCTATCTGACGGCATCCGGCCGCCGCGAGGAGGCCCGGGCGAGATTGAGGGCTTACCGGACGATGCTGAGGCAAGGGGGCGATCCGACGTTGGCCTCCGGCTCTACGGGGATCGGCGCCGATGTGGAGGACGTTTTATGATTCCGATTTTTCGACCCTGTTTTGGGGAAGAGGAGGTGGAGGCCGTCCGGGAGGTATTGCTGTCGGGGTGGGTCGGCCCGGGACCGAAGGTCGAGGCGTTGGAGGAGCAGTTTGCCAGGTATGTGGGTACACGGTTTGCCATCAGCGTGAACTCCTGTTCTTCGGCGCTGCTGCTGGCGCTGAAGGCCTTAGAGGTCGAGGGGCGTGAGGTTATTACCACCTCGATGACGTTTGTCTCCACCAACCATGCCATCCTTCAAAGCGGGGCCGAGCCGGTCTTTTGCGATATCGAGCCGGATACCCTGAACATTGCTCCCGAATCCGTAGCTGATCGGGTCTCCGACCGGACCTCGGCGATCCTGGTGGTGCACTACGGGGGCCATCCCTGCGATATGGACCCGATCCTGGAGATCGCCCAGGAGCGGGGTATCCCGGTGGTGGAGGATGCGGCGCACGCGTGCGGTGCGCGTTACAAGGGGCGGATGGTGGGCAGCCTGGGTCGCATCGGCTGTTTCAGCTTTCAGGCACAGAAGAACCTGACGACCTGCGACGGGGGGATGCTCACGACGGACGACGCAGCCCTTGCCGAGCGTTTGAAGCGGCTGAGCTGGATGGGGATTTCAAAGGGGACGTGGGATCGGTTTAAGGAGGGCGGCGGGCAGCGTCGGTGGAAATACGATGTCACCGAGGCCGGTTACAAGTTCTATATGAACGATCTGAACGCGGCGATCGGGCTGGTTCAACTGGGCAAGTTGGAATCCGCCAATGCACAGCGGCGGGAGATCGCCTCCCAGTATGGCAAGGCCTTTTCGGATCTGTCCTGGTTGCAGAAACCGGTGGTCAAGTCCTATGCCCGAAGCGCCTGCCACGCCTATGTGCCCCGTGTGGTGGACCGGGACGGACTGATCGACCACCTGCTGAGCCGCGACATCGATGCGAGCGTGCACTATTATCCGAACCACTTCTATCCGATTTACGCTCCCTATCGGCGCGATCTGCCGGTGACGGAGTCGGTCTGGCAGGACCTGATCTCCCTGCCCCTGTATCCGGGTATGACCGGGGAGGAGGAGGGCCGGGTGATTGACGCTGTACGGTGTTTCCAGCCCAACGGCTCGCTCAAAGGGCCCTGAACAGGGCTTGAGGTGTGGTCGTGTTGACCCTTACCTTTTTTCTGGTTGCCGCCTTTGCGGCCGCTCTTTGTCTGACCCCCCTTCTTCGGGCTGTTGCGCTTCGGACCGAACGCTTTGGACGTCCCGGAGACGACGGTTCTGTTCCGATTCCCCCCACCGGGGGGCTGGCGATCTTTCTCGCCACGTTTCTTCTGCTTCCCTTTTCTTCTCTTTCTTTTCCTACCGGGCTGTGGATCGGGACTTGTGGGATGGCCACGATCGGGTTTATAGATGACGTCCATCCGTTTTCTCCGGTTCAAAAGCTGGGCCTGCAAATCGCTGCTGTGGGAGCCGCAGTGGGGTTTGGGCTGCGTTTTGTCGTGGTCGATCACCCGGTTGTAGACGCCCTGCTGACGGGGGTCTGGCTGATCTGGATGTGCAACGCCTTTAATGTGCTGGATATGGTAGACGGTCTGGCGGCCGGTGTCGGGGCGATTGCCGCGATGGGCCTGGCCGGGCTGGGGCTGGTCGTTCATGCGCCCCCTGTGGTGATTCTGGCCGCAGCGATGGTTGGCGGGTTTGGGGGATTTCTGGTCTACAATTCCCATCCGGCACGGATCTATATGGGCGATACGGGGAGCCTTTTTGCCGGGTTTGCGCTGGGGGGCATGGCCGTGGAGGTCTCACAGGGCCTGCCCGGGGCGCAGGGTATTCTCTGCCCGCTGATTGTGCTGGGAATTCCTTCTTTTGAGGCGGCCTTTCTCTGTGTGGTCCGAAGGGGCAAGGGGCTGCCGATTATGCGGGCGAGCCGGGACCATGTGGCGCAGCGCCTGGTGCAGATGGGGTATTCGGTCCGCGGCGCGGTCGGGCGGATGTACGCCATGGGTGGGCTGCTTGTCTTTTTGGGGATTACGGGCGCGGTCGGTCCGGCTGTGGCCTGCTGGGCGGTTTTCGGGTGCACGGCAGCCCTGGCGATGTGGGCCGGGGTGCGTCTGGCCAGGGTTGGCATGGAGCGCGATGGGGAGGGGGCATGAAGGGTGGCCTGCGGCTTGCAACGGTCCGGGGGATCTCCTGGACAGGTCTGGCACAAGGCGCAGGATACCTGATCACCATGGGCACCCTGGGGCTGGCGGCCCGGTATTTAAGGCCCCAGGACTTCGGGGCAGAGATCGCGGTGGCTACGGTGGTGGGGGTATGGGTGATTGCCGCCGACCTGGGGCTGGGGCGGGCGCTGGTCCAGCGCTGGGATCTGACGCCTTCCCACCTGGCCGCGGCGCTCTGGATCGGTCTGATCACATCCTGTTTTTCCGCCGTCCTGCTCTGGCAGACTGCCCGGTTCTGGAGCAGGCTCTTTTTTGACGATCAGGTCGCCACGATCCTGCCGACGATGGGCTGGGGGCTGGTGTGCGCAGGTGTGGGGGCAGTGCCCCGGGCACAGATGGAGCGGGCGTTCCGGTTTGGACAACTGGCCGTTATCGATCTGTGCGCGTCGTTGCTGGGGGGAGGGACGCTGGTGGCCCTGGCCCTGCTGGAATACGGCGTCTGGAGCCTGGTGTGGGGCTACGTGGTGAGGAGCGGGGTGCTGGGGGTCGGTCCGTGGATGTTCTGTCCAGCGGTCCGGCGTTATCGTTTTGCCCTGCAGGATGCAAAGGATCTGCTCGGGTTCGGGACGAAGTGGGTCGGCTCGCGGCTGGTGGGCTACGCGCAGCAAAACTTAGACTATCTGCTGGTCGGGCGGTTCTTAGGCAGCGGGGCGCTGGGGTACTATTCCTTAGCCTACCGGTTGATCGCCTTTCCGCAGGTGCGCCTGGTGCAGGCGGTGGCGAAGGTGACCTTTCCGGCCTTTTCCGCGCTTCAGACAGATCTGCCCCGGTTGCGCGGGGCATATTTGAGCACCATCACCTATATCGCCCTGCTGGTTTTTCCGATGATGGCCGGTTTCTACGTTCTGGCCGATCCGGTTGTTGTGCTGGTTTACGGAGAAGAAAAAGCGCTTGCCGGTGGGATTCTGCCTCTGCTCTCGCCCGCCGGCGCAGTCAGGGCGGTGGCTTCCCCCGTCGGATTGATTTTTTCATCTTTGGGACGCACCGGGCTGGCCCTTATCTGGAATATCGGGGCCGCCCTTTTTATGCTGGGTGCGGTGCGGATGGGGGTTGTGGGCGGCGTTGAAGGCGTTGCGCTGGCCGTGAGCCTGGGGGCGGTGGTGCTCACCGGGGTTTCCCAAGCGATCGTCAACCGGATTGTGAACCTTCGGTTTGGGGACTACCTCAGGGCGCTGCGGCCTGCGGCGGTGTGCAGTGCGGTTATGGTGGGGGTCGTGGGATTCTACAGGTGGTTGTTGGCAGGACAGTTGCTCGATCTCGATCTGGTTGCCACGTGTGTTGTGCTGGGGGCCTGCGTCTACCTCCTTTCCTTCCGGCTGCTGGCACGAAAGACTTCCCGGGAGGCGCTGGATCTGGCAAGGCTGCTGTGGAAGCAGGCGGATGATTAACGTTCTACCGGGTAAAGCGCGTATGTGCGGTTTGACGGGATTTCTGGGGCCCGAACAAAGCGATGACCTGGCCGATCTGGTTAGAGGCATGGCAGCGCCGCTCACCCCCCGTGGCCCGGACGATTTCGGGGTGTGGACGGACGGTGCGGCCGGTGTTGCCCTGGGCCATTGTCGTTTGGCCATTCTCGACCTTTCTGCCCAAGGCCACCAACCCATGCATTCCGCATGCGGGCGCTATGTTCTGGTTGTCAACGGGGAGATCTACAATTTTAAGGTTTTGCGAGAGGAGTTAGAGGCTCTGGGCCATTCTTTCCGTGGCCGTTCGGATACAGAGGTGATGCTGGCGGCGATCGGTCAATGGGGCGTGGAAAGGGCCGTGGGACGCTTCAACGGCATGTTTGCTTTTGCGCTGTGGGACCGTCACACCCGAAAGCTGTACCTGGCCAGGGACAGGGTGGGCATCAAACCTTTATACTACGGTTGGATCGGCAAGGTCTTCGTGTTTGGGTCGGAGTTGAAGGCGATCCGGGCACATCCGGAATTTCAGCGGGAGATTGACCGAAACGCTGCTGCGCTCTTGATGCGTTACACCTACATCCCTGCGCCCTGTTCCGTATACAAGGGGATCTACAAGCTTTTGCCCGGTACGATCTTAACCGTGACAGGTGACAGGGTCGCAAAGGGGGACGATTTTTCGCCTCACGCCTCACGCTGCGCCTCTGCGTGGGGGCCTGTGCCTTACTGGTCTGCGAGGGATAGCGTCGAGCAGGGGGTTGCCCACCCTTTCAAGGGCAGTGATGAAAAGGCGGTTGAACAGCTCGATCGCTTGCTGCGCGATGCGGTCGGTTTGCGCATGGTAGCAGACGTTCCTCTGGGGGCTTTTCTTTCGGGTGGGATCGATTCTTCGACGGTTGTTGCGCTTATGCAGACACAGAGCGACCGGCCGGTGAGGACTTTTTCCATCGGGTTTAACGAAGCGGGGTACAATGAAGCGGTCTATGCCAAAGCGGTGGCCGGGCATCTGGGCACCGACCATACGGAGTTGTACGTGACTTCGAAAGAGATGTTGGGCGTGCTTTCCAGGCTGCCCACGTTATACGACGAACCGTTTGCCGATTCTTCACAGATCCCGACGTTTCTGGTGTCGCAGCTGACCCGGCAACACGTGACGGTGAGCCTTTCCGGGGATGGGGGGGACGAACTCTTCTGCGGCTACGACCGCTACGGTGTAAGCCGTATGCTCTGGCAGAAGACCCGGTGGTTGCCCAGGCCCATCCGGTGTACGGTATCCAGGGTCCTCTCGGCCCTGCCCACGTCCGCATGGGACCGGGCCTCCAGGTGGACGGCGCCGCTGTTCAACCAGCACGGGCATGCCGATCGGGTCAGCGACAAGCTCTACAAGCTGGCCGATGTGTTGGCCGAGGAGACGCCGGAAGCACTCTATCGCGAATTGGTCTCACACTGGGAGGACGCCCCTGCTCTTGTGCGGGGTGCGGTGGAACCAAAGACGGTTTTCACAGACTCCGAAGGGTGGGCGGACCTGCCTGACTTTACGCAGTGGATGATGTATCTGGATCTGGTCAGCTACTTGCCCTGCGATATCCTGACCAAGGTGGACCGGGCCAGCATGGGGGCAGGCTTAGAGGCCCGGGTGCCGCTGCTGGACCACCGGGTGGTCGCGTTCGCCTGGCGCGTGCCGATGTCGATGAAGGTCCGGGCCGGGCAGGGGAAGTGGCTGCTGCGGCAGGTTTTGTACAAATATGTGCCCAGGGAGCTGTTTGCGCGCCCGAAAATGGGGTTTGGCGTGCCTATCGGGACCTGGCTTCGGGGACCCTTGCGGGACTGGGCCGAGGGGTTATTGGATGAGCGGCGTTTGCGCAACGAGGGGATTTTCAACCCAAACCCACTACGCGAAAGGTGGGACGAACACCTCTGTGGCAAGCGCAACTGGCAGCATGAGCTGTGGAGTGTGCTGATGTTTCAGGCCTGGCTGGAAGACCAGGCCGGGGCGTCCTGATGGCAGGCGCCTGGGGAGTTGAAAATTGGCCCAACCCTTCCCCAAGCTATGTCCACCTATTACGAGCGTAAAATCCGATCCCTCAAGCGTATGTTCGATACCAGGGATATCGTTTTAGAGTCCGACGCTGTGGTTGTAAACCATAAGCGATATCCGATTGTCGAGGATGTGATTGTTTTATCCGAGCCGGATCATTATACCGATTTTGTCAGGATGAAGATAGAACCTGAAACCGGGGTAGTTGACAACCAGGCGAAAGGTTCCGCAGGCCGCTTCGACGGTTCGTTGGCGTTTGCGGAGGAGGTCCGGTTCTCTTTTGGAGAGGAGTGGAAGGCTTACGGGGATATCTTGATTGAGCATGAAGAGGAGTTCTACCAGTATTTCGATCTTGTCGATTTGACGGCTTTGCACGATCTGCGCGTGTGCGACCTGGGCTGTGGAAACGGGCGCTGGAGTTACCATTTGAAAGGGATTTGCAAAGAGATTGTGCTCGTTGATTTTTCCGATGCGATTTTTGTGGCAAGAAGGAATCTCTCCGATGCGGACAACTGCCTGTTTTTTATGTGCGATCTGAAGACCCTTCCGTTTAAGGAGAATTTTGTCGATTTCTTATTCTGTCTGGGCGTTTTGCACCACCTGCCTACCCCCTGCCTGGATGAGGTCCGCAATCTAAAAAGGTTTGCGCCTACCCTCCTTGTTTATCTTTATTATTCTCTGGACAACCGGCCTGTCTATTTTCGTTTGCTCCTGAGAATGGTGACGCGCTTACGCTTGCGCGTTTCCAATGTCCGCAGCGCTGTTTTCAGGAAGCTGTTCGCCCGCGTCCTGGCGGTTTCGGTATACCTGCCGCTTATCTTTCTGGGGCATGTCCTGAAGTCCCTGGGGTTGGGCCGTTATGTTCCCCTGTTTGAAGTGTATTGCAATAAAAGCGTTCAACGGATTGCACAGGATGTTTACGACCGGTTTTTTACGGGTGTTGAGCAGCGGGTTTCCCGTCAGGATATTTTGGCGCTGCAGGATGCGTTTAAGCGTGTAGAAATATCGGACAATCTGCCCTATTATCACTTCCTCTGTGAGCAGTGATCGGGGCTTGAAACGGATTTTTTGCGAAAGCCGAACGGCTGTGGAGAGATCACGTGCTGCCCAATTTTCTTATCATTGGCGCGCAAAAATGCGGCACCACCTGGCTTGCCTCCTTGCTCCGGCAACATCCCGATGTGTACATGCCAGAAGCAGAGATTCACTTCTTTGATAAAGCGTGTAATTATGCCAGGGGTACAGATTGGTATGAAAGACATTTTGCAGGTGCCAGGGGTGAGAAGGCGATTGGAGAAAAGACCCCGGATTACTTCTGGGCCAATGGACAGGGTGGGGAAGGGCATTTGCCCAATGTGCATCAAAACATCCACGACGTTTTGCCAGACGCAAAGTTGATCGTGGCTTTGAAAAATCCGGTCGATCGCGCCATTTCCGCTGTGAGACACATTATCCGAAGCGGCCGAATTTCACCTTTTCACAAGATGGACGATTTGCTGGTCGGTGAAAAGAGGTACCTGCTGGAGGGGTACGGCGTTTTCGAGGTGGGGAAATTCCATACGCTGTTAAAGGCCTACCTGGAGTTGTTTGACCCCGGTCAAATCTTAATCCTTGTTTTTGAAGAGGACATCGTTGAAAATCCATCCCGTGGATTGAGGAAGGTCTGTGGGTTTTTGGACATCGAGTCCTCCTGGAGATTCTTAAACGTGGACGAAAAAGCGAATGCGTTCAACAGTTCAACATTGCACCTGACGGTCAAATACTACCTTCCCTTTCTATCCTCGCTCTCTCGACATCTGGAGGCATTTTTGCCTGCGGCCCAATATACGCCCAGCCGGCCGGTTACCGAGCACCTGTACCGTGTCTATGAAGCGGAAAACAAAAGGCTGTTTGCGCTTTTAAAAAGGCAACCGCCAAAATCGTGGTTGCCGCCTCTATAAGAAATGGCGCCCTATCGTCTGACGCCCATAGATGTGACCCTATTTCGGGAATAAGATGTTGGTGGTCAATAAGTTATGTAAATCTTATGCGCGATGCCCCGTTTGGCTGCCCTGTCGCTTTTTTTTTTTACGTTGTTAAGGGATATTTATTACCTGTTGATTTCTATGCAACCTATGATTATATTTGTGAGGCTTTAACCGTTCGGTTGGGCAGGGTTGCTTGCCTCACGGTATTTTTTGTATCTCAGGAATACGGGAAAGAGAGTTGTGGATTTTGGAAATGTTTGGAGTATAACCAAACCTTATATACCGAAAAAAGCGTTTCCGCTTATTGTATTTTTCTACAGAACCTGCATGAGAATTCGCTGCTGGTACGTGGGCCTGTGGGATCAACGGCATATCAAACAGACCGGGTTTGACCGACTGCCCCCTGCGCCCCTTCGGTATCGGGTGCACGGTTCGCCCGGGGTTGATGGTTTTTTAAAGGTGGGTAAAAGATGCAGTCAAGATATAGAAGCCGGGCTTATGAAAATCGGCAGAGATCCGGGTTCGTTTCAGCACGTTCTGGATTTTGGCTGCGGTTGTGGGCGTACGCTGATATGGTTTGCCAACCGTTCGCACGCGTCCCGGTTTTATGGGACAGACATTGACGCCGAGGCTATTTCCTGGTGCCACAGCAACCTTGATTTTGCCCGGTGTCGCGTTAACAAGCCGTTGCCGCCCCTGGAAGATCCCCCGGAGACGTTCGACCTTATTTTCGCAATAACCGTGTTCACGCAACTCAACGAGGAGTATCAGTTTCGCTGGCTGGGTGAACTCAAACGGGTAGCCAAACCCAAAGGCATTCTGTTATTGACGGTTCATGGTGAGCATTGCTGGCAGGATCTCGATTGTGAAGTTGCTGCCCGGATAGAAAGAGATGGGTTCCTGTTCAAAACCTCAAATACGATGCAGGGTATTTTTCCCGAATGGTATCAAACCGCATATCATACCCGGGATTACATTTTCAATAGATACGCCGAATATTTCACCATACTGGATTATATTCCAAGAGGTTTGAACAACCATCAGGATATTGTCACCCTTCAAAAGGCTTAAAAGGAGAGATGCATCTGCGAAGGACCGAATGCGGGTTTTTTTTGTCGCATTGAACGGGCCGCTGGTTGCGGCCAGCCGCACCCGGGTTTTCGATTATCTCCCTTTCTTAGAGGCCAAAGGGGTTGGTGTTGATGTGGTTGTTGTCATCCCGGATCGGCTGTCCGCCTGGGTCGATTCGGGAGGACGGTTGCGCCGCCTGGTCTACTACCTGCTGGTGTTGTGGCGCTCGTTCCGGACTGGGCTACGGAGCGTCCGGGCTGCTTCAAGATACGATGTGGTTTTTATTCAGCGGGCGTTTTTCCCGTCTCCGGTGGCCTGGCTGCTTCGGTTTCGCCGCCGCAAGGTCGTTTTTGACTTCGACGATGCGATCTTTACCACAGAGGCTCCTGAAGAAGACCGGATGGCCCGGCTTCGGACCTGGCATCACCGGCAGGCGTTGCCCAGGATGCTGCGTGCGGCTCATCACACGATTGTGGAGAATACCTACACCGGCGCCTATGCAAAGCAGCACTGTCCGGAGGTTTCGATTATTACCGGTCCAATCGATACGGAGCGGTACTGTCCAGGCATACGGGAAGCGCGGTTGGAGGTTGTACTGGGTTGGATCGGCACCCGAACTTCGGTGTCCTACCTGGAGTTGATTCGGGGGCCTCTTGCCGAATTGGGCCGTCGCTATGCCCACCTTCGGCTCTGCCTGATTGGGCCTGGGGGATTTGAGGTGGAGGAGGTGCGGACGGTGTGGCGAAACTGGTCTTTGGAGACGGAGGTTGCAGACCTCCGGAGCTTTGATATCGGCCTGATGCCGGTGCCGGATGACGCCTGGACCCGAGGCAAGGGCGGGTATAAAATTCTTCAGTATTTCGCCATGGGACTTCCGGTTGTGGCGAGTCCGGTGGGAGTTAACCGAGAGATTGTGGAGGATGGGCTCAACGGGTTTCTGGCAGCGGGCGATGCCGAGTGGGTCGACCGCTTAGAGAGACTCATTCTTGCTCCGCAGTTGTGCCGACGGATGGGAGAGGCAGGATGCCGGAAGATGGAGGCATGCTATTCCCTCAACCGGAGCAGCCGGCGGCTCCTGCGCATCCTGGAATCTGTTGTGGACGGGTAATAGAACGCTTTGGAAAGGATCCGCAATCTTAAACCGGTGCGGGTGGTCCGGGTGATCGACCGCCTGAATGTGGGGGGACCGACCCACCACGTGACGCTCCTTGCCAGAGGCTTGGGAGCACGGGGCTACGAGACGGTGCTGACAAAGGGTCAGGTGGCGCAGGGCGAGGTGGAGATGGAGGATGTGGTCCGCCAGGCAGGGGTGCAGCCGCAAGAGATTGAGGGGCTGGGGCGGGCGATTTCTCCGCTTCAGGATGTACAGGCTTTTTGGGGCCTCTACCGGCTGATGCGGCGGTTTCGCCCGCAGGTGGTTCACACCCATAAAGCGAAGGCAGGCGTGCTGGGTCGGCTGGCGGCCCGGCTGGCCGGGGTGCCGGTGGTGGTTCACACCTTTCACGGGCATGTTTTTCGAGGATATTTTTCGCGCTGGAAGAGCGGCCTGATTGTGCTGGTTGAGCGGCTGCTGGCGCAGTGTACCGATGCGGTTGTTGCCGTGAGCCGGCCGCTGAGACAGGACCTCCTCTCTTTCCGGATTGCCCGGCCACCACGGCTGAAGGCCATTCCCCTGGGACTCCGTCTGGAGCCTTTTCTGGCATGCAGGCATACCGATGGTGGTTTCCGAGCGGAATTGGGGTTTGAGCCGTGTGCGCCCCTGGTGGGTATGCTCCCGCGGTTGGTCCCGATCAAAGGGGTCGATGTCTTTCTAAGGGCGGCACAGCAGGTGGTGCAGGAGATGCCGGAGGTGCGGTTTGTGGTGGTTGGAGACGGGGAACTCCGGGGGGGGTTAGAAGCACTGGCCCGCCGGTTGGGCCTTGAAGCGCAGGTCTGTTTTACAGGGTTCCGGCGGGATACGGACAGGATTTACGCCGCCTTGGATCTGGTGGCCCTTTCCTCTTTTAACGAAGGGCTGCCTGTCTCGTTGATTGAGGCCCTTGCTTCGGGGTGTTATGTGGTGGCCACCCGGGTAGGCGGAGTCTCGGATCTGGTGGTGTCGGAGCGGGTGGGGCTGACGGTTGCACCGGGGGACGCCGGTGCTTTGGCCGGGGCGATGTTACAGGCTTTGAGGGGACGCCGCCGGGTGCCGTTGGAAGAGCGCAAGCGGGTGGGGGAACGCTATGGGATCGATCGCTTAATGGAAGATGTGGATCGCCTCTATCGGTTACTTCTCGAAGGCAAGCAGAGCACGGGCAACGCCCCGGGCGTCTGTTGGGAGAGGACGAAAGCATGAAGGTTTTGATCACGGGAGGTGCAGGGTTTATCGGGTCGCATCTGGCCGAACGGCTCTTGAACCAGAATGACGAAGTCTACGTGATTGATGATTTGTCGACGGGGAGTCTGGACAATATTCGACACCTGGAGGATAACCCCCGGTTTCATCTGAAGATCGGTACAGTGCTGGACAGGGAGGTGATGGAACCCCTGGTAGATGGGTGCAACCTCATCTATCACCTGGCCGCTGCGGTAGGGGTCGAGTATATTATTGAAAATCCTCTCCATTCTCTGCTCAACAATATCCGGGGCACCGAGGTGGTCTTGGAGCTGGCCAATAAGCGGAAGACAAAGGTCATCCTCGCGTCGACCTCTGAGATTTATGGAAAAAAGAACGGGAAGGTGCCCTTTCGGGAAGACGACGACCGGGTGCTGGGGCCCACGACGGTCATCCGCTGGAGTTATTCCACATCGAAGGCGGTGGATGAGTACTTTGCGCTGGCCTACTGGCGGGAGAAGAAGCTGCCGGTGGTGATTGTCCGGTTTTTCAACGTGGTCGGCTCCCGGCAGACCGGATACTACGGGAATGTGGTGCCCCGGTTTATCAGACAGGCCCTGCTGGGGCATCCCATCGCCGTGCACGGCGATGGGGAGCAGCGGCGGTGTTTTACCGATATCGAGGATGCCTTAGAGGGTCTGATCGCCTTAGCCGAACACCCCGATGCATCTGGTGAGATCTTCAACTTAGGGTCCAATTTTGAGACCAATGAGATCAGCATTAAAGATCTGGCCCATAAGATCAAGATGTTGACCGATAGCGATTCGGGCGTTGAGTTTGTGCCTTATGAAAAGGCTTTTGCAAACGGCTGGTACGAAGATCTCCACTACCGGGTGCCCAACCTGGATAAGATTCGGTCATTCATAGGCTACGATCCCAAGGTAGACTTAGATACAACGCTGCGGAAGATTATCATATATTATGAGTCTTAAGCAAGGTCCATCCGGGCGCCGTCTTCACCCGCCAATTGTCCGGTCGTAAATTTCCTCCAGACGCCTTCCCTGCACCTGCAGATTGTGGTTCGCCTCTACATGGGCGCGGCCGGCCCGGCCTATCTTCGCATGCAGTTCGGGCGACTTCAAGAGGGCATCCAAGCCTTCGGCCAGCCTACCCACATCCCGTTCTTCAGCCAATATACCGCACTGCCCGTCTATTACGATCTCCGGAATGTCGGCATGGTGTGAAGAGACGACCGGCACGCCCGTGGCCATCGCCTCAATCAGCGCGACCGGAGCACCGCCTTCCGTATCCTCATCCGACGCGGTTACGCTTGGATAGAGCAGGAGGGTGGCCTTTTTCAGCTCTTGCAGGCTTTCCCCATGCGGTTTCATCCCCAGCAATACCACGCGGTCCTCAAGGCCAAGGCGTTGGATTTCACGTTCGATCTCTGCGCGCAACGGCCCGTCCCCTACAATGCGCATCCGCAGGCGGGGATGCGCGTCCAGGATTTGACGGAATGCCCGCAGGCCGTAGACGTGTCCCTTCTTCTCCCGGAATGTTGCGTACATCAACACCACGGGTTGTTCCATGCCCTGCGGTTCTGAGGGAGAAAACGGGATCCGGGACAGATCGACGCCCAGGCGCTGGATACGGATCTTCGCCGGAGGGCACCCCAACGCGGCCAGTCGCTCTGCCATGTGCGTACCCTCTGCCAGGAAGCGTTCCCCTTCGGCGAAGAGCCTCTCAAAACGCCGCCTCCAGGTTTTCTGTTTGGGCAGGGCGGACACATCCACTCCGTAGAAGGTTGTGACCATCGGCACGCGGGCGTCCCTGCGGGCCTCCAGACACCGGTAGCCTTCCTGCCCGAAGTGGGCATGGATGACGTCTGCCTGCTCCTGTTTTAAGATGGGGGCATATCCGGCATACGTCCCCCGCATCTTCCGAACCGCGCGGTAGAGGGTCTGCCGCCACCGGGGCAGGTCCTCCATAGAATAGACGGGGTGGAAGGGAAACGCCTCCCGGTTGCGGACCGCCTGGGTCAATACCACCGGCCGGTAGCGCGTCAGACTCCGGATCTGGTCGTAGAGCCAGACCATTGTTGGCCCCAGAAATGGAGTGGCACAGTGTGCTACGGCAGGTCGTGTTTCCATACGCCATCCTCATTGCAGACATCAACCGGTTGTGTGCGCACAGCATGGGCTGGAAGGGTATGATGCATCAGGAGGTGCTGGAAGTCAAGGACATGTTGGATTGAAAAGGTGGGCGATGCATACGGTGATGGATTTGGAGGGATGTTTTTGAATCGGATCAACGTTCTTCTCCGCGCCTCGATCTATTTGATTTTGGCCCTCAGGCCGGGGGCGGCAGCGGCCCAGGCCGTCTCCGGCGAGCCCCGGCTGGTGTCGTCCGGTCCGGAGGGCGTGGTGGTGGAGATCAGCGCCCGGGATTATGGGTTGCGGCGCGTTGTGCTGGACGGCCGGGCGTTTGACCGGGTGGACCTGCCCGGTGCGGTCTGGTCGCCCGAGCCGGGGGCCCCGGCCGTGCCTGTGCGGGGGCTGTTGCTCGGGGTGCCCCACGGGGCCGAGGTTTCGGTTGAGGTGGTCGATGCGGCCTACGATGAGGTGCCGGGTGTGGACCTGATGCCGGTGCCTGCCTGCGCCGCGTTGGGCGCGGCAGGCAGGCCGGAGACGCAGTTTGTCGGGCGTGAGCATGTCCAGCAGCGCTACGAACCGGCCCCGGCGGTTTACGGCCGGGATCGGTTTTATCCGGCGCAGCAGGCGGTGATCACCCGAACGGGTCTGATGCGCGATCAGCGTGTGGTTGGGGTGTCTCTGCGGCCGATTCAGTACCATCCGGTTCGCAGGGTGCTCCGAATTGCCAGGCGGCTGCGGGTGCGGGTGCGGTTTCTGGAAAGGGGACCGGGCAGGCCGCTCTTGCGTCCGGCCGATGGGGGCGCTGAGGGGGCGTTGGAGCCGATCTATCGAAAGGCGCTTCTGAACGCCGAGCAGGCCCGGGCCTGGCGGGGGCATCCCGCAGGGGGGCAAGGCCTCCGGAAGGTCCAGCCGGACTGGTATGACCCTGAAGGGACCTATTATAAGCTGCGCATCCGGGAGGATGGGCTGTATGGACTGGATGCGGAATGGTTTGCCGCCTCAGGGATTGACCTGGGGGCGGGGGGCTTGGGACGGCTGAAGCTTTTCCTGAACGGGGAGGAGGTTGCGCTGGCGGTTCGGGACGGGGGAGATGGACGGTTGGACGCGGGGGACAGGGTGTTCTTTTATGGGCGGTTCCGGCGGGCGCCCGACCGGGGCTTTGAGAACGAATTTGGACGGGAAAACGTGTACTGGCTCACCTCAGACGGAGGGCCGGGCCGGCACTTCCGTCCCGTCAATGCGTCGCCCCAAAGCGGGTTGCCGGAGGCAGATCGGTTTGCGGCGGTGGTGCACGCGGAGGTTGATTCGATCTACGATCCCCTGGGACTGGCCGCGGATGTCCGGCGGGACCACTGGTACTGGGGGCGCACGGGGTCGCCCCGGCCGGGGCTTCAGGAATTTCCCGTGACGGTGCCGGTTCTTCTACCGGGGCTGGACCGGGAATCGGCACAGACCGCCCGCATCCGGGTGGGGATGCACGGGTTGACCAGCCTGCCGGGGCCGCACCCCGACCATTTGAGTGTGGTGCGCCTGGCAAATGGCACGGTGGTTTCCGAAGACCGCTGGGACGGGCAGACGGCGTTTGTGGCCAGCGGTGAGGTACCGGTTACGGAACTGGGGGATACGGTCCGGGTGACGCTGGCCACGCCCGGCTCTGTGGATTTTCCGGAACTCCATGTGGACCATGTGCTGCTGAACTGGGTTGAGATTACCTACCCCCGGCGCTACGAGGCGACGGAGGGCACCCTGCTTTTCGATCCGGGAACGGCCGAGGGCCGCACGTTTTCGGTTGGGGGATTCCGGGCGCCGTCGGTATTGGTCTTCGGCCTGGAGCAGGAGCTTATCCTGGAGGGGGTGGAGGTGGTGGAAGACGGGGCGGGTTACCGGGCGCGGTTTGAAGTGGGTGGGGGGGGGGTGTTTCTGGCGGTCGATTCCACAGCGGTCCGGCGTCCGGATGCGGCAGAGGTGGATGCGGCTTCCAACCTGCGGGGCGAACGGTCCGGCGCGGACTATCTGATTGTGACGCATCCCCTCCTCCAGGCGGAGGCGGAGCGGCTGGCGGAGCACCGGCGGGAAGGGGGATTGAGCGTGCAGGTGGTGTACGTGACCGATATTTACGACGAATTTGCCTTTGGGCAGGTCGTTCCGGAGGCTATCCGGGCGTTTATGATCCACGCATTCGAGACCTGGACACAGCGGCCGATCTATCTGCTGCTGTTCGGCCGGGCGAGTTTCGACTACCGGGATAACTTCGGACAGGCCAGGGAGGGACGGCGAAATCTTGTTCCGGCACTCCCCTTCCAGCGCACCCGGCGAGGGCTGGCATACACAGACCACCGCTTCGGGACGGTGGCCGGGGAGGATGCGTTCCTGGATGTGTTCGTGGGGCGGTTTTCGGTGACCAGTACCGGTGAGGCGGAGAAGGTGGTGCAAAAGGTGATCCGCTACGACAGTGCCCCGCATGGGCGCTGGCGGGACCGGGTGCTCTACATGGCCAACTACGAGGTCGTTCCCTCGGTCTACGCAGCGCCGAGCGATTCCTTAGCGGCGCTGTACACCGAACCGCTGGGCCTGGAGACGTTCAAGGTCTACAACCGGATGGATACGCCGCCGGAGCCGAATGAGGATACCCGGGAGGTGATCCGGCAGATCAACGAGGGGCGGCTGGTGGTCAATTTTACCGGGCATGGAAGCGCTGCGATTATGGCGTTCTTTTTGCGGGGCACCTTCCAGCAGCGCTACTACAACTATATGACACAGATCGTGAATGGAGACCGGCTGCCGCTGGTGGTGGCCATGTCGTGTTTAAACGGCCTGTACGCGGACCCGACACTGGTCTGTCTGGCCGAGGAGATGACCAAAAAAACGGACGGAGGGGCAATTGCCTATGTGTCGGCTTCGTCCCTTGCGTTTGTGTCTACCAATAACGCGATCAACGCGGGGATGTTTCGGCATCTCTTTCGGGATAGCATCCGGACGTTTGGACCGAGTCTGGCTCTGGGCAAAGCGGACTGGCTGACCGCCTCTCCCACTGCAACGGCATCGGCGTACGGG
This sequence comes from Candidatus Latescibacterota bacterium, assembly GCA_965222075.1. Taxonomy (GTDB): domain Bacteria; phylum Latescibacterota; class UBA2968; order UBA2968; genus JAAXHW01. Next base: position 479,789 of record OZ244937.1, read on the forward strand.
ATGAACCTGATGGGCGATCCGGCGCAGGTCCTGGCGGTGCCTGAAGGGCCGGATTTTTCCCTGCCGGCCGACGGCCTGCGGATTTCCCGGCAGGGGGCGCTGGTGGCGGGGGATTCGGTCCGGATTGTGGTCCGGGTTGAGAACCTGGGCATTCTGTCGGAGGCGGGGCCGCAGGTGATGCTGGTGGATCAGAACCTGGACCGGGCCGAGAGGGATACCCTTTTTCTGGGCAGGCTGTCTCCCTTTGGACAGGCGGACAGCCTGGCGGTGCTCCGGAGGCTGCGGGCGGGGCACCATCGGCTGGAGGTTGTGCTGGATCCGGCAGACCGGATTGAGGAGTTAGATGAAACGAACAACCGCCTGGCGGTGGAGCTGGACGTTTTTGGGGCGCTTGCGGCAGTGCCGACCATGCCGGCCGAGAGCCAGGTGGTTTCCGCCCCGGAGGTGCGGCTGGCGGTGCGCGCCGGGGCGGGTGTGGATGGGGAGGTGCTGGGCGAATTTGAGGTGGGCCGGACGCTGGCGTTTGAGGGGGCAGAGGTGATCCGTTCGGGAGGGGTGGGTGGAGAGGCCGAGCTGGTGTCCTGGCAGGTGCCCGCCCTCAGCCCGGGCACCTATTACTGGCGGGCGCGGCTGTCGGATGGGCAGGCTCAGGGGGGCTGGACGCAGCCCCGGGCGTTTGTGGTCGCACCGTCTGCCCCAAAGCGGGAGGTGCTCTGGCAGCAGGGAGGGGCCGAAGCCTACGGGCTGGGCATATCGAAGGATGTGACGCTGTTTGAAGACGGGTCGGTGGGCCGGGTGCTGACGCCTCCGCCGATGCGTTTCAACCAGGAGGGGCGGGAGGCGGAGTTCGTCGCCGAGGGGGTTAAGGCCACGGCAGTGCTGTGTAGCGACGGGACCTACGTGTATGTGAAGAGGTATTATACCCCCAAAGGGCTCTATTCGGGCCGCGACGTGTTCGAGCGGATCGGGACGGGGTTTGGGGGGACGACCGCCGGGCAGAACTACGGGGTGTTGACGGAGGCGCCGATCCGGGGGACCTCGGCGACCTATCACAGCGACGGATTTATCTATGCCGACGATCGGAGCCGGGAAGAACTGGTGCGGATCTCGCCGGTGACGGGAGCGGCCGACCGGGTGCGGGTGCCCGACGGGCTGCTGGACATAGAGACCGGCCTGGTGTTCAGCGGGCACTCCCTGATTACCTCCGACGGCACCTATATCTACAATGTGTCCTGGGGGGTGAATGGGATCAGACGCGCCGGGTGGACGGTGCGGGTGTTCGACCCGGCCGACGGGTGGCGGGTGGTCCGGGAATTTGTGGTGGGCCCGACGTCCACGGGTTTTGGTTACCTGTTTACCGACGGTGTAATCGCGGACGGCCATTACCTCTACCTGGTGGAGTTCGGAACGGGGCTGACGCACCGGGTGCGGGTGGTGGACGCGCAGGACGGGCGTTTTGTGGAGGAGTTTGAGAGCGATCAGGCGGAGACCGACATCCTGAGCGGGCAGTACGACTGGGTGAACAACAAGGTCTGGTTCGGGCAGTTGAACGGGCCGGCCGTCTACCGGTATACCGGGCGCAGGCTGCCGGATTCCGGCAGCCTCACGTCGGGGCCGGTCGGGCCGGGGGGAGCATGGGGGGGGCTGCAGGTGGGGATTCGGCCGGGCGGTTCGGCCGGTGCCCGGGCAGAGGTGGACCTCCTGGGCGAGGACCCCTCCGGCGCGTTCCTGCCCCTGCCGGAATGGACGGGGCTTACGCCCGGCGGCGAGATCGATTTGAGCGGCCTGGATGCCCGCCGTATTCGGATTCGGGTGCGGCTGTTCGGAGAGGGGTTCAGTCCCTCCCCGGTGCTGACGGAGTGGGCCGTTCGGTACCAGCCCGTTTCCGACTTAGCGCTTTCGGGGCTTCGGGCGGAGCCGAGGGCGGTGGAGGAGGTGCAGCCGGTGACGCTGACGGTGGATGTGCTGAATCGGGGGCCCCTGGACCTGGTGCTGGGCACGGCGATTGCCTTTTACAGCGGTCCCCCCGAAAACGGACGGTTGATCGGCCGGACAGCGGTGCCCGAACAGACGCGGTTTGGCCGGAAGACGGAGGTGTCGATGGTCTGGAATACGGCGCGGTTCCCGGGGGAGCATACCGTCTGGGCCCGGGTGGAAGACCTGCTGGGGCGCCCGAGCGTTTACGAGCAGCAGGCCGCTGCGGAGGACCCGGTTGAGGTGACCTCCAGCGGAGACCGGGACGCGCCGGAGGTGGTGCTTGAGGCGCTGGATGCGGCCGGGGAGGTCCGTCCGGAGGATTTCCTGCCGCCCGAGCCGAGGTTCCGGGTCGTTTTCAGGGATTCAAGCGGGATCGATCCCGAATCGGTGCGGATGCTGCTGATCGGTACGGCAGGGGAGATTTCAGAGGGGATCGTTTCGCCCGCTGTGCAGGACCGGACGGAGGATGCAATGTCGCTGGGGTTTGTCTATGCCCCCACGCTGGCGGACGACCGGTACGTGTTGGAGGTCTCTGCCCGCGACTGGTTGGAGAACGGACCGGCGCGCAAGTCGCTGGCGTTCCGCGTCTCGTCGGAACTCCGGATCGAGAAGGTGCTCAACGTGCCCAATCCGATGGCGGACGGGACAGCATTTACCTACATTTTGTCCCATCCCGCCGAAGTGACGGTGCGGATCTATACGGTTGCGGGGCGCCTGGTGCAGGTTCTGGAGGGCCTGCCCGGACGGACGGGTTTCAACCAGGCCTTCTGGAACGGCCGGGATGGAGACGGCCACCTGCTGGCCAACGGGGTTTACCTGTATACGGTGACGGCCGAGGACGGCTCGGAGGTGGTGCGGGTGAAGGAGCGGCTGATTGTGTATAGAGCCTGGAGGGGGGGTGTTGTACCGGAATAAGTGACAATTTTGTTGTCACTTCTGACATTTTTTTGTCGGTTGTTGTAAAGGACTACGGTTTAATGGGTTTAATGTATGTCTTCGGGTTGAACACAACGACAGGTGACATTTTTTTTGTCGGTTAGACGGGAAGCGCCGCGTGCGGAAACCAGGAGGTTAAAGATTCGTTCGTTAATCATTATCAATGGGTTACGCGTTTTCCGTTCCGTCTTTCTTTTTTTGTTTTGTCTTCTGGCACGCCGATTGCATTATCCTGTTTTCCCGCGTATTTGAGGCGGGAAATCGGGAAGGGTCGGCTCTCCCGGCTGGCCGGCCCTTCCCTCAACTCTCAACTTCAACACCTTTTGCAAAGGCGTTAGACTATGGCCATGTGGCGTTGTCTTTTGAGCGCAGCAGCGTTTGTCATGATCGCTGGTGGGGGGATCTCTGCGCAGGAGTATTTCGGCAAGAATAAGGTGACCTACGACGACTATGACTGGCACTATATCGAGACGGAGCATTTTACGATCTACTTCGATAGGGAGTCGCTGCCGGTGGCGGAGTTTGCGGCCAAGGAGGCGGAGCGTGCGCTGGCGCAGATCGAGAAGGATCTGAAGTATACGCTTAAGGGGCGCTATCCGTTTGTGGTTTACAATTCGCACAATGGTTTTTCGGTGACGAATATTTCTCCTGAGGAGATTCCCGATGGTGTTGGTGGTTTTACGGAGTTTGCGCAGGGTCGGATTGTGATACCCTATACGGGTTCGTATGCGGATTTTCGGCATGTGATCCACCACGAGTTGGCGCACGAGGTCACGGTGGAGATGTGGACGGGAGGGGGTCTTTTGGGTGGTGTGGTGGCACAGACGGCGTCGATTCCGCCCCTGTGGGTGGTGGAGGGTGTGGCGGAGTATCTTTCGCGTGGTGGGTGGGACATAGGTGCGGACAATTTTATGCGTGATGCGACGATAACGGGATATGCGCCACCGATTGAGTTGTTGGGTGGTCTGTTCGCGTATAAGGGTGGTCAGTCTGTGATGTATATGATCGAGCAGACGTATGGTAAGGAGAAGGTGGCGGAGTTTATTTCCAATTTTCGTTCAGCGCGTTCTGTGGACAAGGCCCTCAAGTCGTCGGTTGGCATAGGTCTGGAGGAGTTGGACGAGAAGTGGCAGTTGTGGTTGAAGCGTCAGTTTTGGAATGACATCAATCTGTATCAGCACCCCGAGGAGGTGGGCAAGAACCTGACCAAGCCGGCAGAGCAGCGGACGTATTTTGGTTATAATCTGGCTCCGAGTTTTTCTCCTCAGCGGGACAAGATCGCCTACCAGACGCTCAGCAGTCAGGGGACGTTTAACCTGCGCTTGATGTCAGCGATTGACGGCAAGGACTTAGGCAGGCTTGTGGAGGGAGAGCGGTCCTCGGATTTCGAGTCGATGTTTTTGCTTCGTCCGGGTGTTACGTGGTCTCCCGATGGGAAGCAGATTGCCTTTGCTGCGAAGTCGAACAACAAGAATACGCTTTACATTCTGGAGGTTCGCAGGAAGAAGGTGAGGAAGCGTTTCAAGTTCGACCTTGACGGTTTGTTCGAGCCGGCGTGGTCTCCGGATGGGAAGCGTATTGCTGTTGTGGGTTTGAAGCATGGGTGGTCGGATATTTACATTGTGAACCTGGATGACGAGTCGTTGGAGCGTATCACGAACGATCCGTATGATGAGAAGCAGCTGGACTGGTCTCCGGATGGGGCGTGGATAGCGATGAGTTCGGATCGTCCCGATACGGCATTGGCGTTTGACGGTCAGAAGGATTTTCCGTTTGGTCAGTATGATATATTTGTGGTTCGTCCGGATGGTTCTGAGATTCGTCGTGTGGTTGCCCACGAGGCGGGTGAGGTGCATCCCTCGTGGGGTGGTGACAGCGAGACGCTGGCTTTTGTGTCGGACCGTACGGGTGTGGGTAATATCTACATTGCGCATTTGGACAGTGGTGTGGTGTATCCGGTGACGAATCTTCTTGCGGGTGGTCAGGGTGTGGACTGGCATTATATGGACTGGTCAGCGGATGGTAAGAAGATGGCGTTTACGTCTTTGCACAAGGCTGGTTACGATATTTTTGTGATGAGTGATCCGCTTTCGAAGCGGAAGCGGGCTGAGGATTTGCCACTGACGCGTTTTGCCAAGCGGGAGCAGGGTATAGAGGATAAGACGTTTGTAGAGCGTCAGCAGGAGCGTCAGGAGCAGGCGCAGGCGGCGCAGGGGGAAGGTGAGGGAGAGTCGATTGAGTTGGCTGTGGCGCCTGAGGACACCGGCGTGGTGGATCGGAAGGTCGAGAAGTGGGTGTCCGATCAGATGTCGCTGGCCACAGAAGAGGCAAAGTCGACGTCGGGCGAAGCTGTGGAGGCGCCCTCCGACAGCAGCGCCGTGGAGGTACCCCCCGACAGCAGCGCTGGGGATGGAGAGGGTCTGGGCGCGGCGCTCAGGGAGTGGAACAAGGAGTTCAAGATCAACAAGTATAAGATCAAGCTGAAGCCTGAGTTTTTCGGTGCGAATGCGGGTTTTGATACGTTTTACGGTGTGAGCAGCCTGGTGCAGTTGTCGATGAGCGATGTGCTGGGCGACCACCGTCTGGTGCTGTTGACGAGTGTGAATTTTTCATTGAAGGACAGCGATTTTTTCCTGACGTATGCGAATTTGAAGCGTCAGACGAACTTCGCGGTTCAGGCGTTTCATACGCGTTTGTTCTTTTTCAGCGGGGGTGTGTTGAACGCCGACCGGTATTATGGCGGGGCAGTGGGGCTTGAGCGTCCGTTTAACCGGTTCACGCGTTTTGAGCTGGGCACGCGTTTTATTACCATTTCCCGAGACCGGTTGAACGCGTTCGCCAATCCCTTTGTTCGTGGGGGTTTCACGGGGGGGACCGTGCGTGGGCAGCCAGGTGAACACGTGGACACGCGTCGTGCGGTGATTTCCGAGGCTGCGCTGGTGGATGACAATACGATGAACAGCCTGTTTGGTCCTGTGCACGGGCGTCGGTTGCGGCTCTCGTTTGAGGGGAGCTTTTCAGGGATGAAATACAGGACAGTACAGTTGGATTATCGCAAATATGTGCGTGTGCTGGACGACTATACCTTTGGGTTGCGGCTTGCGGGGGGCACCAGCTTTGGGCAAAACAGACACGTCTTCTTCGTGGGGGGTGTCAACAACCCGATCAACCCGAGGTTCTCCACCATCGCCTCTGTTGACGACAGCCGCATTTTCTTCTCCCGTTTCATCTGGCCCCTGCGTGGGGTTGAGCTGTTTGAGATGGCGGGAGACTCTTTTGCGCTGGCCAATGTGGCGTTCCGTTTCCCTCTGCTTCGACAGTTGACCCTGGGCTGGCCGCTGCCCCTGTTTTTCCAGAATGTGCAGGGCGAACTGTTCCTGGATGTGGGCGGAGCGTTTGACCGGGACAATTTCGACCCCTGGGAGGCACAAAGCGGGGGGTTTGAACTGCGGGATCTGAAGGCGGGCTACGGGCTGGGTGTTCGGGTCAATATGGGTATTTTCCTCTTCCGCTACGACCTGGCCTGGCCTACCGACTTTGCCCAGACCTACCATCCCCGGCAGTACTTCTCAATCGATTTTACCGGGCTGTTTTGACTTCAGGGAGCAGGGGGGCCTGCCTGCGCCAGAGCGGCTCTCATTACTCCCCCCTTGAGGGGGAGTCGCAGAAGCCGAGCCGGTCCCCTGAGCCTTGTCCTGAGCCTGTCGAAGGGTAGTCGAAGGGCAGGCGACGGCTGATGCGGTGGGGGGACCAAGCGTGGCTACTGCCCTCAAACCCTGCAAAACCCCCAACCCTCCGCAATCCCCCCCTCCCTCCCTCCCTTCCCTCCCATGCCTTCGGCGAGGCCTTTTTCTTGCACGCCCAAGAAAAAGGCCGAAAAAGAAGGGCGCCGCTCAGGCGCCGCGGGGGCTGCTTTTCCGCGAATTGTCCCTGGGGCGGAAACGGAAGCTTCTGCCCTGCGGACCTTTGAGGTGTTCCTGGGGGTGGCGCCGGACGGAACCGCGCGGAAAAGCCCCTTCCCTTCACCAAATACCCTTTCTCCCAACGATTCTTCCAGAGCTGTCTCCGCTTCCCTCGAAAAACCCTGGAACACGGGCGTCTCGCCGGAACGAGGGCATCTTGCCCTCGACAGCAAGCGGGCAAAGGGCAACCACGAGGGTTGCCCCTACGACAATCCAAATTCCGTCCACATCCACCCTCCCGCAGGGGCGGTTCGCGAACCGCCCCTGCATCGGTTGGGTGTAAGATCCTGGCGATCTCAGGCGCTTTGTTTTATATTATGCACTGTTGCTGCATATTCCGGCCCTTCTTTCAAGATGTCCGGTCATCGGGGGGACTGGAATACGTCTCCCGCCGTGAGGCCATCCCGGGGTTTTTTCCGGCGCGTGCTGATGGGGGCAATGTGATGCAAAACCACTTACGACCCGATTGTGCCGGATTTCCTGCCGCAAGACCGCGGTCTCTGAGGTGAGGGCTATGTCGCCATTCGCCCGGTTCTCTATTGCGTTTTTGCTGCTGGCGACCCTGGTGGGAGGCGGCACGCTGGGCTATGCCTGGATCGAGGGGTGGCCGCTGTGGGACAGCCTGTACATGACAGTGATTACGATTACCACCGTGGGCTACGGCGAGGTGCGTCCCCTGTCCGGAGGGGGGCAGCGGTTTACGGTTCTGCTTCTGATCTTCAGTCTGGGGGCAGTGGGATATTCAGCGACCACGCTGATCGGGTTTGTTTTCGAGGGCCAGATTGTCCAACTTATGCGGGGGCATCGGATGGAACGTACAATTTCAAAACTGAAAGATCACTACATCATCTGCGGGTGCGGCGTGGTGGGCAAAGAGGTGGCGCTGGAGTTCAAGCAGGCCGGGGTGCCGTTTGTGATGGTGGATCGGGACCCCCGGCATTCGGAGCTGGGGCGGGACGAGTCGGTGCTTTTTGTGGAGGGGAATGCCGACGACGATGAGACGCTGATCGAGGCGGGCATCGAACGGTCAAAGGGGCTGATTGTGGTGATGCCGGACGATACGATCAACGTTTTCGTGGTGCTCTCGGCGCGGCAGTTGAAGTCGGATTTGACGATTGTGGCCCGTGCCGCAGAGGAGCAGACGATTGGCAAGCTGTTGAAGGCGGGGGCCGACAGGGTTATGTCGCCCTACCAGCTTGTGGGCCGCCGGATCGCGTCGGTGATCCTGCAGCCGTCGGTCGTGAATTTCCTGGATGTGGTGGTGGACAGGGGAGATATGGCGATGCGGCTGGAGGAGGTGAGGGTGAACGAAGCGTCGTTTCTGGTTGGCAAGCACCTGCAGGAGGCGAATATCAGCCAGCAGACCGGGGCGATTGTTGTGGGGATTCACGGGCTGGACGGACGGCTCCGCGTGGATATGTCGACAGAGGAGATGCTCTCGACGGCGACCCTGCAGGAGGGGGATGTGTTGATCGCTCTGGGCAGTGAAGATCAGCTGAGGCGCCTGAAGGAGATGGCTTCTGCCTGATTAAACCCGCTGCCGAATGCGTCGCCTGTACCCCGGAAGTCGTTTTTTCGGGGGGTTTTTTATGGTGTTGTAAACTGTTGCAAACTGCAACACGCGCTGAAAATTGCAACTTTTTTCGTTCCCGCCTTACAGCTTTCCCTATAACTACATTTATAAACAGGCAGTTATAAAATTCCTTCCGCATGGATTTGTTCTCCGGAGGGGTTTTTGTGTTGCATTTTGCGACAATTTCCCAAAATCCCGCTGCTCCCATATTCTGCCTAACTCGTTCAATGGAAATGAGTTAGGCAGATTTTTTATATTTGGCACACATTTTGCATGTACATGTCGAAAAGATCGTGCCATCCATATCCATAGCAAAGCGACAAAATATGATCCGACTCAAAATAGGTCCAGTGCTCCCCGGTGTCATTCAGACTACCGATTTATGCAAATATAGACCATATAAGTGTAATAAAAACAGAAACTTACTTACCCCCCCCCCCCCCCCCCCCCCCAATTTTGAGGGAGAGTGTTAGGGAACTAACAAAAGAGTTAACAGTCTGTCCGGTGAAGCTGTCAGCATCTCCGGACTCGCTGTGCATGATCGGAAAATGCCCACTCGCATTGCGGGTGGGTTTTATTTTGTCCATCGGAAATCCCTTTGGAAGTGGTGATGCGTAGAAGCCCATTTCTCTAAGTTTTGTCGTCGTATTCTGGTATGCGTTCGCACCTGCCTGTGCCGGGCACGGCAGACAGGTCGCTTTTTCAGCCTGAGGTTGCCAGTATTCAATTTTGTGAGCCCGTTTGGTCAACCGTCGGATAGACTCGTGGGTGGATAAGGCTGGGTCAAGCTGCGCCTCGACGACCCGCTTGACCTGGTGCCTGTCTGCGTGCAACGTGCATGCAGGCCCCTCCACATAATAGAAAGGAAGGAAACCATGCGTAAGCTGCTGCTTCATCTGACCTGTTGGTTCGGCTCGGCACGTGTCTCAATCTTCGCAATTCTGTCCATCGCCCTTTTGATTCACCCGCTGTCTCTTTCTTCACAGAACAGTTTTTCACTGTCTTTGGATGTGGATGGTACAGCAGGCGACCAGGGGGGCACGTCTCTGAATGTATCCCCTGAAAAAGTGGTTTCCATTCAGATTTTCGGCAGTGATCTTCAGGGGGCAACAGGTATTTCCGCTCGCTTTGAATACGGTGCGAGTCAGGTTGTTTACGAGGGGTTTGAGGGAGGCGACGTTTTGCCCAGTGCCCTGGTGCTTACGGGGCACGGCACGAATCCGACCTTTGTCACGATAAGCATGGTGTCTTCGGGTGGTCCCGCCACGGTCAATACGGGTCTGGTGGGCACGATTCGTTTTCGCACGTCGGCCACACTTTCGGGCACGACGATACGGCTGGTGGGTGCTGAGCTTGGCCGGGGCGGGCGCGTTGAAAGCGTGACGCTGAATGTCAGCGTTGCGTTGCAATCAGGTCCTTCTCCGGACTTTGACGGCGATGGTATGGTTGGTTTTACAGACTTTTTGCAATTTGCAGATAAATTCGGGTCAAGTCAGGGCGATGGGAAGTATGAAGCGCGGTTTGATCTGGATGGCGATGGGTCTATCGGGTTTTCAGATTTTCTCGAATTTGCGGCCCAGTTTGGGAAAAAAGTGCCGTCGCGCCTAAAGGCGGACCGCGAGGCGCTGGTGGCGCTGTACAATGCGACGGATGGGGACAATTGGACGGACAAGACCAATTGGTTGACGGATAGCGACCTTTCGACCTGGTTTGGCGTCACGGTTTTGAACGGCCGGGTCACAGAACTGGACCTGGGGGAGAATAATCTGACGGGCGAGGTCCCACCCCAATTGGGCAACCTGACCAGCCTTGACAGCCTGCGTCTTGACAGGAATCAATTGAGTGGCGCGATCCCATCCGAATTGGGCAACCTGTACAATTTGAAGGTGCTGAATCTTAGCTGGAATCGATTGGGTGGTGATATTCCCGTCGAGCTGGCCAACCTGTACAATTTGAAGGTGCTGAATCTTGACCGCCTTGAATCAGGTGGGAGCATTCCGTCTTTCTTAGGCAATATGACCAACCTTGAGACGCTGAGTCTTAGGAGCAATGCGTTGAGTGGTCCCATCCCGTCCTTCTTAGGCAACCTGGAAAACCTTGAGAGGCTGACTCTTACTCGCAATGCGTTGAGTGGTCCCATCCCGTCCTTCTTAGGCAACATGACCAACCTGACGTTTCTATGGCTCGGTGGGAATGAGTTGAGTGGTCCCATTCCTGTGGAATTGGGCAACCTGGAAAACCTGGAGTCGCTGAGTCTTGGTGGCAATGCGTTGAGTGGTCCCATTCCGTCCTTCTTAGGCAACATGACCAACCTTAGGCAGCTGTATCTTAGTAGCAATCAGTTGAGTGGTGGGATTCCCGTGGAATTGGGCAACCTGGGAAACCTTGAGTGGCTGAATCTTAGGAACAATCAGTTGAGTGGTTCGATTCCATCCGAATTGGGCAACCTGGAAAACCTTGAGAGGCTGAGTCTTGGTGACACTCAGTTGAGCGGTTCGATTCCATCCGAATTGGGCAACCTGGAAAACCTGGAGTCGCTGGGCCTTGAGAACAATCAGTTGAGTGGTTCGATTCCATCCGAATTGGGCAACCTGGAAAACCTTGAGTGGCTAATTTTTCAGAACAATCAGTTGAGTGGTTCGATTCCATCCGAATTGGGCAACCTGGAAAACCTTGAGTCGCTGGGCCTTGACTGGAATAGATTGAGTGGTGAGATTCCCGTAGAATTGGGCAACCTGGAAAACCTGGAGTCGCTGGGTCTTGGTAACAATCAGTTGAGCGGTGGGATTCCTGTGGAATTGGGCAACCTGGAAAACCTTGAGTCGCTGGGTCTTTTTAAGAATCAGTTGAGTGGTGCGATTCCTGTGGAATTGGGCAACCTGTCCAATCTCACTTCCCTGATTCTTTGGGAGAATCAGTTGAGTGGTATGATTCCTGTGGAATTGGGCAACCTGGAAAACCTTGAGTGGCTGAATCTTGCCGACAATCAGTTGAGTGGTATGATTCCTCAGAGTCTGACAAGGCTGACAAAGCTGGGGGGATTTCACTTTGGGGGCGAGGGGGGGCTGTGTGCGCCGCTTGATGCGGCCTTTCAGACGTGGCTTCGGGGCATTGCAGATGCCAATGGCCCAAATTGCTTGAATCCGGCGACGCGTGAGGCGTTGGTGGCTTTGTACAATGCGACAGATGGAGACAATTGGACGAACAAGACCAATTGGCTCACTGACAATGACATTTCGACCTGGCATGGCGTTGGCGTTTCTAACGGTTGGGTTACACACCTGGACATGAGAGATAATAATCTGACGGGTGAACTTCCCGTGGAATTGGGCAACCTGACCAACCTTGAGACTCTGCATCTTCCCGAAAATGCGTTGAGTGGTGAGATACCCGTGGAATTGGGTAACCTGGCCAACCTCACGCACCTGTGGCTTTACAATAATGCGTTGAGCGGTTCGATACCCGTGGAATTGGGCGGTCTGGACAGCCTCAAGGTACTGGAGCTTGGCGCGAATCAATTGAGTGGTGAGATACCAGAGGAATTGGGCAAACTGTCCAACCTTGAGGCGCTGCGTTTTGGTAGCAATGCGTTGAGTGGTGAAATTCCAGAGGAATTGGGCAATCTGACCAACCTTACTAATCTGGGTCTTGACAACAATGAGTTGAGTGGTGAGATACCCGTGGAATTGGCCAACCTGTCCAACCTTACGGTGCTATTGCTTTGGAACAATCAGTTGAGTGGTGCGATTCCTGTGGAGTTGAGCAACCTGACCAACCTGAAGGATCTGAATCTTGGCGGCAATCAGTTGAGTGGTGCGATTCCTGTGGAGTTGAGCAACCTGACCAATCTCACTCACTTGAGTTTTTGGAACAATCAGTTGAGTGGTACGATTCCCGTGGCATTGGGCAACCTGACCAATCTCACTGAACTGCATCTTAACGAAAATCAGTTGAGTGGTGCGCTTCCTGTCAAATTGGCCAACCTGTCCAACCTGAAGATGCTGTCTCTTGGCGGCAATCAGTTGAGTGGTACGATTCCCGTGGAATTAGGCAACCTGGCCAATCTCACGCATCTGTGGCTTCACAGCAATGCGTTGAGCGGTGCGCTTCCCGTGGAATTGGGCAACTTGACCAATCTCACTGAACTGCATCTTAACGACAATCAGTTGAGTGGTGCGCTACCTCAGAGCCTCACAAGGCTCACAAAGCTGGAGAAATTTCACTTTGGGGGCGAGGGGGGGCTATGTGCGCCGCTTGATTCGGCCTTTCAGACGTGGCTTCGGGGCATTGAAGAGACCGGCGGTCCGAATTGCTCAAGTTAGGCGTCGCTCGGGCGGATTACAAACCGTTCGCCTGACTCCGCGTGTTAAGTTCGTGTAAAAAAAATTGGGGTTCTTTGGCATACACCCGTGTAGAACAGGAGGAAAGCGTTATGAAACGTGTGGTGGTATTCGCTCTGTGTCTGGGCCTCGCCGCGGCAGGGTCGGTCACTGCCGGTGAGATGACCAGCGGGCTGGAGATGAACGGCGGTCCGAATGCGTTTGCAGGTTTGAAGCTGGAACGGGTGCAGGATGGGACGCAGAAAGAGGGCGTGTTAAAGCTTCAGGTGACGATGGACCAGATCAAGGACCTGAAGGGCTACGGATTTGTGCTCCAGTTCGATCCGGCCAGGTACGAGTTTGTAGGGGTCAAAGAGGCTGTCGATAACCTTCTGAGTACGGGCAGCGGGCAGCCGACTCTGTTTCTCTCCGCCAGCCAATCGCCCGGCCAGGTGGCGGTGGGGGCGATGAAGGTGGACGGTCAGGCCGTAACCGGTGAAGGCAGGCTGCTGGAGGTGACGTTTAAGACCGTAGACGTGCCCCAGCCCACCGATTTTCAGATTGCCGAGGGGGTGCTGATCGATGTGGAGGGGAACATCGATCCGATCCACCACCTTGAGGTTGGCAACCTGAAGCCGCTGCCGGACAGCTTTGGTCTGGATCAGAATATGCCCAATCCGTTCAACCCTTCCACGACCATCGGATATCAGTTGCCAGAGTCGGGGCAGGTCCATCTGGGGGTTTACAACCTGCTGGGGCAGGAGGTTCGGACCATGGTCAGTGGAACCCTGGATGCGGGGTATTACACGCTGGATTGGGACGGGAGGGACAATTTCGGGCGTCAGCTGGCCAGTGGGATCTACCTGTACCGGATGCGGGTCAACGATTTTAGTGAGACGCGCCGGATGATGCTTTTAAAGTAAAGGATCGGGGCACAGTACACGACAAAACCTAATCCTTAAACAAGTGTCAACAACGATTTGGTTTTCGACAGATCCACCGGTTTAGAATTGTCATCGTGGTAGGGGCGCCCCTTGTGGGCGCCCGCCCCCCCTTGCTGGCTATCTTGAAGGAGTTGGAGAAGGGAGACTCGTAACGATGTCCAGGTCCGACAAACAGCCCTGCCTGCCGAGTCAGGGGCATCGATGCCGGGTAATGCCGACGCCTGCCTGCGCCGAGTCCTGCTCGGCAGGCAGGGAGGAAAGGGGCCTGACTTCGGACACGCTTGGGAAGGGGACAAAGGTCTGGAGAGTGGCGCAAGCCTATAACCTCCAAAGAAAGACGAGGCGATCCCGGAACAAGCTTGGCCTTCAGGTGAAGCCGAAGTGGCGTGTGCCTGTAGGCGACGGCCGTCGGAACGCCGGATGCGGGAAATCCGCACGTCCGGTTCGTGGCCGGTGAGCGTGTCGAACCGACGAGCGGGACGTGGAAACGGGGCATGGAGAGGCTATTGAGGCACCGTTAGACGAAAGGGTGTGACGGTGAGCGTGTCGAACCGCGGAAACAGATAGGCCGCTCCTAAACCACCGCGCCACATCTCGACTCTACCGGCTTTACCTCGTGGGGTCCACGGGGCGGCGCTCCCTGGACGTTTCTATTTGGAAAGGCCCGTTTTGTGCCAACATTCGGAAAAGGAGAGAAGCTGCTAGTGGTCAGTTTCAGAAGTCCACATGAAGGAAAAATGTCGCAGAATCACACGGAATTACTCAGAAGGAATCCACAGAAACTCATACGAACTTGAGAAATCGACCACTAGGGATAACGGAATCCTAAGTCACTTACGATGGAGGTTTGCGATGAATTTTAACGACAATCCAATTGAAGAGAGCCAGCAAGATAGTATCGACAGAACTGCTCTCGCTGAAAAATTCGCTCAGCAAGTACTGGATCTTGATGCCTCCAATGGGATCGTAGTGGGCGTCCTTGGTCCTTGGGGTTCCGGAAAAACATCCTTCGTCAATCTAGCACGGAGAGAGTTCAATGAGAGGGAAATTCCGATACTCGAATTTAACCCTTGGATGTTTAGCAATACGGGGCAACTCGTTAAATCGTTCTTTGCCGAGTTCGTGGCGCAACTAGAGCTAAGAAATGATGACGACCTTGCCAAAATAGGTGCAGCTATATTGAATTACGCTCCGTTATTCCTTAGCCTGTTGCCCGGGGGCCAAATTGTCGGCACCTTTGCGAGATTAGCAGGTGATACTATTGGCCGTCGGAACAGAAGTGTTGAGCATGAGCGGAGCGAGATCGAAGAAGCGCTTTCTGGACTCGACAAACCGATTATTGTGTTACTTGATGACGTTGACCGATTGACCACATCGGAGATCCGAGATGTATTTAAGCTGGTTCGCTTGATTGCCAACTTCCCGAACGTCATTTACATCGTAGTTTTTGACCGAGACCGCGTCGAGCGTGCACTGGATGAGCGTGGTATAAAGGGTCGGGACTACATCGAGAAAATCCTTCAATTTTCTGCAGATTTGCCGGTAGTGTCCCGTCACGTACTCTGCCAGCAGATTCGCTCAGCAATTGTTAGTGCTCTCAACGAAGTTGATGATCCCGGCCCGTTTGATGAGCAGGTCTGGTCTGGTGTCTTGCAGCGGGTCGTCGCTCCACTAATCCAAAACATGCGAGACGTTAACCGATATTCAGTTTCTATTCACACTGCTATAAGATCTCTTGAAGGGCGAATTCAGCTAGCCGACCTTTTCGCACTCGAAGCCGTTCGCATGTTTCTTCCGGATGTTTTCAAGCTCCTACACGGCTCTATCGATGACCTAACGAGCCCTAGAGATCCCAACAATGGACACGGTGCTTCCACGCCGCCGGCACACCCTACGGTAATCGTCAAGGCCTTAATTAAAGCCGCCGGCGATCAGAAACAACATGTCGTTGAAAGTATGATTGAACTACTCTTTCCGGCTGCAGCACACAATGTCGGTGGCAGTGCCTTCCAAGGGGAAGGGACTAAAGAGTGGCTTAAGGAGCGTCGCATCGCGTATCCGGACATCTTGAAGCTCTATCTGGAGCGTCGCGTTAGCGAACACTTGCAAGCGTTCATTGACTCAGAACGGGCATGGGAAAGAATGCATGAACTCAATGACTTCGAGGAGAATTTGAACACTCTCAATCCGGCAAATATACATAACGTGATTGCATTGCTAGAGTTGTTCGAAGACCAATTCACCTCAAATCATGTTATACCAGGTATTACCGTTCTACTCAATCTTTTTTCGGCTCCCGAATGCCGCCGGGAAAAATACGACTTGTCTCTCAGCGATACGGTAAATCGCATCACAGGTCGGTTGTTAAGATCTCTGGATGACCATCAGAAACTCAACGAAGCAATACACGACACGTTAGGCAATTTAAGGTCATTGTCGTCCAAATGGAAACTCATCACCATCGTCGGACACCGAGAGAAGACGGGGCAAAAGCTGGTATCGGAGGATAAAGCGTTGGAACACGAGAAAGATTGGCGTGTTGAAGTCCGAAGAGCCCGAGTCGACAATCTTTTGAAGGAGTATGACCTCTTCCGAATTCTCCTTGATACGAAGCACGACGCTGCTCCTTCAGAAGACCCGCTAGCAATCGACGACTCACCGGAGATGACGTTTGCCCTACTTTATACTGCTCAGAGAGAGACCAAAAATCAAGCAATTCAGAGTTCCGCCTGGAAAAATCTAATCTTTCTGTACAACAATGAGGACAAGTTGATAACGCAGGTTCAAAATCTGCGCAGTGCAGATCCAGAGAGATTCTGTAACTATATCAGACTTGCGAACGAATACCTCTCACCAGGGGGTCGAGGTGTTCCATAGACGAATCGTTCGGCGTGCCTGCGATAGACGTGGTTGAGCACCTGTTGTCTGGCGGTTTGAGTCCGCCGTGTCACGCCGTCGTGCGCGGTGTCGTGCGTCCTGAGAACCGGAGAAGTGCCCCGGGTATGATGTCTTCAGCTGTGGCATAATCGCCAAGAGTTTGCTGTACCTGCTTTCGATGCCGCGCCAGAAATCGTAATGTATCTACTTAGTGGCTACTAAACATTCGGTGTGTTGTTTTTATTGGAGTTGGGATGTTTAAGTCGAAACAAATGGCGGAACGTTCGCGCCTGTTTGGAGAGACGGTCGTGTTTGATACGCACTAAAGTGGTCGCATTGGCAGCCACAATAACCATGCCAATTTGAATGGATGCGCCTTGATGTCCACGATATTTAATCCGTGTTGCACCTCGACAGACCTGCCTGTGCGTTGCACGCAGACAGGTAAGGGTTGTGATCAGGTTTTCAACGAAGGGACGACTATAGGCACAGGCGTGAGCAATTTTGATCTGAGTGGCGTTTTGTTTTTCTTCCAAGCCGGGTATGTGAAGCGCCTCCTTGATCATTTCAGGCGTGGGCACTTTCGGGATCGGTGCGATTGAACTGGGAATGCCCAGGGTTGCGATCCCTCGAAAGTGGAGTTGATTTCTCAGATTGGGATCATCCAATCCCAAGTCGCCAGCCAAAGATCGAATGAGCGGTTTTCGTCTTTGATATGCAAAGTCGAGCAAGTCGATGGCCCCATCAACAGTCTGCACAAGAGGCAAGGCACCTGCTTGCGCGCTGCGCGCAGGCAAGTAAGAGGCATCATGCTGGATTGCCCACAGGCAGATGATAGCCAAAGATGAAGCCGGTTCCCATCTCAGCGATGATACCTGGTTTTTTCCCGAATTGGCAGGGACAGTTGCTCTTGCCTTTCTTGATCGGGGCGATCGTCGGGTCACCTGTCTGCGTGCGGTGACGCACAGGCAGGTAGGCATTGACGATTTTACAGTGATCCAATTTTTCCCGTTGACCAACTGTCGTGATTGTTTTTCAATGTGTCGATGGGCCTGGAGAGCCTCGTCGAGTTTGTGCATCAACCGCTCTTGCTGCACCTGGTCTATGGCGATGTCTTTTTGCAGGTGCATTTGGGCGCAAAGGGCAAGCGGCGTAACCTGACATCCAATAGAAAGCAGCCGTTTTTCAGTCTCTCGAACCCATTTGAGATAGACTTTGCCCTTGCCCCGGCATTGTCTGCCAAAGGTGCGCATCTGCGCCTTGAGATCCGTTTGCAGGGTCTCTGCTTCGGCTTGGATGCGGCTGCCCCCTGCGGTGAAAGGGGCTATTTGTTGGATGATTTGGAGGATTTTTTTCGCTTTATAAAGCGTCGTGGCACCTGTCTGCCGTGCCGGGCACGGCACAGGCAGGTCCGTAACCCGTTGGGAGCCTTGCTCAGCGGGAAACGTATCGACCACCAGGTGCTGGGGAGAAACCAGCCCTTCCTCCATGGCCTCTGCTGCCTGGATTGGAGTTACCCCGGTTTAGTGGACGGTTTTAGGCTTGGGTATCAAGCCCATGATTGATGGTTGTTTTCGTAGGTTGTGGGTGAGTGGTACCCCAACGCTGAATGCCTGCGATGTGGATTGTACCACCCCTCGATGTATTCGAAGAGGGCCTGTTGCGCGTCCTGGAATGTGCGGAAGCAGTGGCGGTCGAGGAGTTCGCATTCTACTGTGGCGAAGAAACGCTCGCACATCGCGTTGTCAAAGCAGTCTCCGACGGATCCTGTGGAGGGACGGACACCGGCCTTCTTGCAGCGCAGACCAAAGGCGAGTAAGGTAAACTGCGATTCCTGGTCGGAGTGATGGATCACGTCCTTGGGACGACGCTGCCACAAGGCCATGTCCACTCTCGGACTCGCTCTGCTGGCCTGGAAGGGCGATTCAGGGAGGGTACCGACACGTTCCTCGCGCCCGTGACTGTCAACAACGATTTGGTTTTCGACAGATCCACCGATTTAGAATTGTCATCGTGGTAGGGGCGCCCCTTGTAGGCACCCGACCCTCGGAGGCGCGATGGTCACCGTTACAGAAATCAGGGCAACCACAAGGGTTGCCTGCCTGCGTAGCGGTCTGCCTGCCTGCAGCGCGGTGCGCCGCGCAGGCAGGCGCTGCAGGCAGGCCCCTACGTTGGGTGACGCGGTCGGCGCGTGCAACGGACCGGGTTTGGGGACAATTCGATGCGATGGAATACCGATACCACATACCCAATCCCATCCGCATCCACCACCCGCAGGGGCGGTTCGCGAACCGCCCCTACAAAGACCGCCATGACATCGATATGGAATTTCTGACCGATTCCCAACCATCGAAATGGACGGATTCGTTGTCATGTCCAACCGATTCCCATCCGTGGTTATGAACACATTCGTTGCAATGCCCAACCCCATCCACGGAATTGTCATCGTGGTAGGGGCGCCCCTTGTGGGTGCCCGCCCCCCCTTGCTGGCTATCTTGAAGGGGTTGGAGAAGGGAGGCCGATAACGATGCTCAGGTCCGACAAACATCCCCGCCTGCCTGCGCTGGCGCGCCAGCAGGCAGGGATGTCCATTCTGGTGATTGATGACGATCCGGAAATCCGGTCTTCCGTGGGGATGTTTCTGCAGGCGCGGGGGCATATGGTCTACGAGGCCGCGGACGGGTTTGTGGGTATGAAGGTGCTTCGGAGGGAGGCTGTTGACATCGTGATCACGGATGTGAAGATGCCGGGGATGGATGGGTTCGAGGTTTTAAGGGAGGTCAAGCGTCTGTCTCCTGATACGGAGGTGATTGTGGTTACGGCCTTCAGTGAGGTCGAGCATGCGTTTCGGGCGATGCGGGATGGGGCATTTGATTTTTTCACGAAGCCGTTCAGGGTGGAGGAGCTGAACGCCTCTTTGCAGCGGACCATGCGTTACCGGGCGCTTCATCAGGAGAAGAACAGGATGCAGGCGCGTCTGGATCGCATCAAGGCGGAGTCCAGGCAGCGCTTTGGTCTGGCGGCGATTGTGGGGGAGAGTGGGGCCATTTGCGCGGTGCGGGAGCAGGTCCGGCAGGTGTGCCAGTCCGGGGATACGACGGTGCTCATCTGCGGCGAGACGGGTACGGGCAAGGAGCTGGTGGCGCGGGCCATTCACACCGAAAGCGCCCGTGCGGGCGGACCGTTTGTGCCTGTGAATTGCTCGGCCATCCCTGAGGCGCTGTTTGAAAGCGAGTTTTACGGCCACGAGCGGGGTGCGTTCACGGATGCCCGGCAGGCACGAAAGGGCCACTTTGAGCAGGCGGACGGGGGCACGCTGTTTTTGGACGAGATCGGCGATATGGACCCGGGGATGCAGAGCAAGCTGCTGCGCACTTTAGAGGAGAAGCGGTTCCGTCCGGTGGGCGGGTCCAAAGAGGTTGCGGTGGATGTGCGGGTGGTCTCGGCCACGAACCGGGACCTGTCCGGGATGGTCCGTGAGGGTGTTTTTCGGGAGGATCTGTTCTACCGGCTGAATGTGTTCGCCATCCGGGTTCCACTGCTGCGAGAGCGTTTGGAGGATATTCTCCCACTGGCGCAGTATTTTTTAAGTCGGTATGCGGAGGAGATGCGCAAACCGATCCGGGGGTTTGCCCCGGAGGCCGTGGCGCTGCTAAAGGCCTACCCTTTTCCTGGCAATGTTCGAGAGTTGAACAATACGATTGAACGGGCTGCGATTCTGTGCGGGAACGGTCAGGTGAGGGCAGATCACCTGCAGGATCTGACTGTTGGGGCCTGCCTGCGCCGAGATCTGCCCGGCAGGCAGGCGGGTGGACCGCCTGCCTCCTGTGAGGCGGAGGGCTTGCCTGCTGCGCTGGATGTGGCCGGGGTGGAGAGCCTGAATCTGGACGCGCTTGAACGACAGGCGGTGGGGGAGGCCATCCGCAGGTGCGATGGAAATCAGGTTCAGGCTGCCGGGCTGCTTGGTATTTCGCGCAATACCCTCCGTCGCCGGATCAGGGCATACGATCTGGTGGAGGGATCAGCATTCTGAACCCGGGGTTGCTGCCTGCCTGTTGCAGGCAGGTATGAAAGATCGGGTCCGGATCAAGGAGTTGGGAGGATATGGCAATGAAATTCACGAGAAGGTCTGTTGGTGGATTGTTGGTGGGGATGGGGATTGCTTTCGCAGGGCTTGCTTTTGTGTATGCCCAGACCGCAGCGGATGCGGATTTTGACGGGGATGGCAAGGTTGGGTTCAGCGATTTTGTGTCGTTTGCAGGCAAATTCGGGACCAGTCGAGGCGATGGGAGGTACGAGGCGAAGTACGATCTGGACGGCGACGGGCAGGTGGGTTTCACGGATTTTGTGGCGTTCGCCGGGTTTTTTGGTCAGAGCGCCGTTCCCAACGAGGCGCCGATATTGGAGCGGATCGGCGACCAGGGCGTACCAAAAGGCGTTACACTGATCATCGAACTGGCCGCTTCCGATCCGGACGGGGATGATCTGGACTACCGGGTGAGCGGTCAACCGGAGGGCTCGTCGCTGTCCGGGTCCACCTTCCGCTGGACGCCCACGAGCGGTGAGGACGACACCCACCGCATCACCTTCACGGTAAGAGACAGCCGGGGCGGGAGGGCTTCGGAGACGATCACCGTGAGGGTGGTGGAATTTCGGTTCAGGCTGGTCGAGCACCGGATTACGACCGAGGAGCCCAGCTTTGTCAATATTCTCTTCCAGGTAATCGACTCCGACAACTGGGGGGTGACGTCGCTGACCACCGAACACTTTGAAGTGCGCGAGGACGATCAGGTGGTATCCCCTACCGAGTCGGCCATGCGCGTCCAAAAGCGGGAGGCCATTCCGCATCGTTTCAAGTTGAAGACCGTTCTGATGCTCGACACCAGCACGAGCGTAAAGGACCACCTGGAGCAGATTAAACAGGCGGCGGTCATTTTGGTGGAAAACATGACCGAGAACCAGGAGATCGCCCTGTACGAATTCTCTGAAAAGCCGGAGCGCTTGCAGGATTTCACCAACGATGCAGCAGCCCTGACCAAAGCGATTCGGGAAATTCGTTTGGGCTTTCCCACCACCAACCTGTACGGAAGCATTATCACCGGAACCCGGCGGTGGGCGGATATCTTCACCACAACCGAAGTCCAGCAGGGGTTTCTGGTTATCCTGACCGACGGAAGCGACACGCAGGGGTCTTATACGCTATCGGAGGCGCTTGCGGCGCGGGGAAACAAGAATGTCTACACCATCGGGCTGGGGAACGAGATTGACCCGGACGTCCTGCAGGAGCTGGGCAACGCCGGGTTTTTCCAGATTACGGACGTGAGCAAACTGGCTGACCAGCTGGCCGAGAGGTTTATCGAGATTCAAAAAAGGATCGTCTCGTTCGCCGACAGTTTCTACTGGCTGAGATACCTCAGCCCCAAGCGTGGGGACAGAGAGCATTCGCTGGCGGTGATTGTGAAGGGGAATGAGGTCAATTACTCGATCGAAGGGAGTTTCAATAGTAGGGATTTCTATTCGGTGCGTCAGGGCGTTTTCGTCAACACCTCGCCTTCCAATGCGGAGGGAATTGAAGAACTAAGGATGGCCAAGGGCGATTCGATTCGCCTCCAGGCGGTGACATTTCCGGAGCTCAAGTCCCCACAGTATATCTGGGAGACGAGCGACCGCGATATCGTCGCGATCAAGCCGGATACGCTTGATGCATCGGTGGCGTGGACGATTGCGGTTGGGGACAGCGGTCAGACGGCGACTTTGACGGTGTTTGACCGGGCGAATGAGTTGGACGGGCAGGTGCAGGTGCATGTAGGAGTAATCGGAACAGGCTTCTTCGCCCTGCCGGGAGGCGCATTGATGGAGATGGTGCGGATACCGCCGGGGACGTTTCGGATGGGATCGCCTCCATCAGAGGAGGGTCGTTCTTCGGCTGAGGAGCCGGTGCATGAAGTGACGATCAGGCAGGGATTTTACCTGGGGAAATATGAGGTCACACAGGCGCAGTGGGAGGCGGTGATGGAGAGCTACCCGTCAAAGTCCAAGGTATGCGGAGACTGTCCCGCGGAAAACTTATTTCGGCACGAAGCGCAGGCGTTTATTCGGAAGCTCAACGAGATAGAGGGAGAGAACCGGTATCGTTTGCCGAGCGAGGCGGAGTGGGAGTATGCGGCGCGTGCGGGCACGACGACGAGGTATAGCTGGGGGGATGAGATCGGCACCAACCGGGCCAATTGCCGTCGTTGCGGCAGTCAGTGGGACGAAAGGGGGATAGCGCCAGTGGGATCGTTCCCTGCCAATGCCTGGGGCCTGTACGACATGCACGGAAACGTGCGGGAGTACGTGCAGGACTGCTGGGTAAACGACTACCGGAGGGCGCCTGCTGACGGCTCGGCGGTGGAGGGCGACTGCTCTAGACGCGTGGCGCGTGGCGGTTCGTGGGACGACTTCCCCGACGCCCTCCGCTCGGCGAGCCGATCTGGGAAGGACGACAGTTACTATTCCACATATCGGATCTTCTACAATGGCTACGGTTTTCGAGTTGCCCGGACGGTCCCGGAGGCGGACCGCGAGGCGCTGGTGGCGCTTTACAATGCGACCGATGGGGACAACTGGACGGATAAGACCAATTGGTTGACGGACAACGACCTTTCAACCTGGTTTGGCGTCACGGTATCCAATGGTCGGGTCACGTCCCTGGACCTGAGAGAAAACAACCTGACTGGCGAGATCCCACCCCAATTGGGCAGCCTGACCAGCCTTGACAGCCTGCGCCTCGACCACAATGCACTTTCCGGCCCGATTCCCCCAGAATTGGGGAACTTGACCAAAATGAAGAGGCTGATTCTTTTCAGCAACCAGTTGAGTGGCACGGTTCCACCCGAATTAGCCAAACTATCCAACCTTGAGCGGCTGATTCTTTTCAGCAACCAGTTGAGTGGCACGGTTCCACCCGAATTAGCCAAACTATCCAACCTGAAGTGGCTGTATCTTTCCACCAATCAGTTGAGTGGTTCGATTCCTGTGGAATTGGGCAACCTGTCCAACCTTGAGCGGCTGATTCTTTCCGCCAATCAGTTGAGTGGTGAGATACCCGTGGAATTGGGCAACCTGTCCAACCTGAAGTGGCTGTATCTTTCCACCAATCAGTTGAGTGGTTCGATTCCTGTGGAATTGGGCAACCTGGAAAACCTTGAGCGGCTGCATCTTTCCAGCAACCAGTTGAGTGGCACGGTTCCACCCGAATTAGCCAACCTATCCAACCTGAAGTGGCTAATTCTTTCCGCCAATCAGTTGAGTGGTGAGATACCCGTGGAATTGGGCAATCTATCCAACCTGACGCATCTGTATCTTTACGGCAATGGGTTGAGTGGTTCGATTCCTGTGGAATTGGGCAACCTGGAAAACCTTGAGCGGCTGCATCTTTCCAGCAACCAGTTGAGTGGCACGGTTCCACTCGAATTAGCCAACCTATCCAACCTGAAGTGGCTGATTCTTTCCGCCAATCAGTTGAGTGGTTCGATTCCTGTGGAATTGGGCAACCTGTCCAACCTTGAGCGGCTGATTCTTTCCGCCAATCAGTTGAGTGGTGAGATACCCGTGGAATTGGGCAATCTATCCAACCTGACGCATCTGTATCTTTACGGCAATGGGTTGAGTGGTTCGATTCCTGTGGAATTGGGCAACCTGCCCAACCTGACGCATCTGTATCTTTACGGCAATGGGTTGAGTGGTTCGATTCCTGTGGAATTGGGCAACCTGGAAAACCTTGAGCGGCTGCATCTTTCCAGCAACCAGTTGAGTGGCACGGTTCCACCCGAATTAGCCAACCTATCCAACCTGAAGTGGCTGATTCTTTACGGCAATGGGTTGAGTGGTTCGATTCCTGTGGAATTGGGCAACCTGCCCAACCTGACGCATCTGTATCTTTCCAGCAACCAGTTGAGTGGCACGGTTCCACCCGAATTAGCCAACCTATCCAACCTTCAGTGGCTGTGGCTTAACAACAATGGGTTGAGCGGTGGGATTCCTGTGGAATTGGGCAACCTGGAAAACCTTGAGCGGCTGCATCTTTCCAGCAACCAGTTGAGTGGCACGGTTCCACCCGAATTAGCCAACCTATCCAACCTTCAGTGGCTGTGGCTTAACAACAATGGGTTGAGCGGTGGGATTCCTGTGGAATTGGGTAACCTGGAAAACCTTGAGCGGCTGTATCTCCACGATAACGCATCCTTGACGGGTGCACTTCCTCAGAGCCTGACAAAGCTGACGAAGCTGGTGGAGTTTTTCTTTCATGCCACGGGGCTATGTGCGCCGCTTGATTCGGCCTTTCAGACGTGGCTTTGGGGCATTGAAGAGACCCGCGGTCCGAATTGCTCGAGTTAGGCGTCGCTCGGGCGGATTACAAACCGTTAGCCTGACTCCGCGTGTCAAACGGTCGGGTTCAATTTCTATCTTTCTCAGCAGGGAACTGCATCAACCTCTCCAACACGACCTTTTACGTCTATACCGCTTACACCTCAAAATGGCAGCGAAAAGACGGTGCTTCATGGGTGGATATTCCAGGCACGGAACGCGCGGGTTTGTGTTCCTACCTGGCGCAACCATCGAAACGATTGCCAAACACCGCACGACAACGCTAACCAGACGAACTTGGAAGCAAAGAGTCAAAGATGAGAAACTTGCCATTTATGGGCCAACACACGCAATCGCCAATTCGTCAGCACGGCCTACCGCTTATGGGGCGAAGCCCCTGGGTCGTTTTCGCGGCCGTGCCGTTTCGCGATGGCGATGGGAGGTGACCGATGAATACTAATCCCGAAAAGGACTCCAAATGGGAACAAATCGTCACCTACCTGAAGCATCTCGCCCTTTGTCTCGCTGCCCGGGGCCTGCTATTGCTCGCGATATCGGTGACTGTTCTGATACCTCCCCTAATCCCAACCAGCATCGTCTTGGCCTTGGCATGGGCATTGGACTGGGCTTGGGCTTGGGCCTTAGCTTGGGCTTGGGCCTTGACATTGGCAGGGGCCTTGGCCTTAGCTTGGGCTTGGGCCTTGACATTGGCAGGGGCCTTGGCATGGGTCTGTGACTGGACATGGGCATGGACATGGATTCCAGAACTATTAGAATCCCTCTGCGTATTCATCAGAGATAAACGGATAATCGAGAATGCAAACATCATTACGATTATCACCATAGGCCTGATTTCGCTTCTGCTTCTAAGAAAAGACACCAGGCAATCTCTATTGAACATCATCAAGAAGACCTTCGAAGTCTTTCGGGGTAGATGGCTGCCAAGAATGGATAGCGGAGAAAGCCTGTTGAAGACTTGGCGGTGCTACTTCGCAAAGGTCTGGCCGTCCATGAAAGAGACGTTCACTGAGTCCCTAAAGCTGGCCGCCTACCCGGTGCATTTCGCCCTTCGTCTCGCCGCCCGGTTCCTGCTGCTGCTCGCGATACTGGTGACCGTTCTAATGACGCCCCTCCTTTACCCTGTGTATCTTGTCCTTTACCCTGTGTATCTTGTCATTCGTCTCGATTTCCTTCGTCTCGCTCCCTTTGTCGCTTGGTTCCTGCTGTTGCTCACGATACTGGCGGCTATTCTAATATCATCCCTAATCCTAATTAGCATCGTCTCGGACTTGGGATGGAATATAGGGCTATTAGAATCTCTCCGGGCGTTCATCAGAGAAGACCTGAAAAGTGAGAATGTAAACATAATTACGATTATCGCCTTGCTCGCTAGCATAGGCCTGTTTTCGTTTCTGCTTCAAAAATCTGTAGAAGACATCAGGAAATCTCTATCGAACATCAGAGCGAAAATCGTCGAAGTCTTTCGGGACAAATGGTGGCCAAAGATAGATATTAGGGAAAGCCTGAGGGTAACTTGGCGGTGCTACGTCGCAAGGGTCGGGTCGTACATGAAATATACGTTCACCCAGTCCCGAAGGCTGGCCTTCGCCGCGTTGATCTTGTGCATTATCTTGGTTTGCGGTTACATTTCGGTAAAAGAATTCAACAAATGGCAAGGGGAGGTGATGTCCAAGCTGAAGGCTATCGAGGGTAAGGTGAATGGGAGCGTCATCGTCTTGAGCGATTTTTCGCCATCTTATCCATTGGAAAAGGGCACCCAGTTTTCGTTGTTCTATCTGTTCCAAGGCGATTTGGACAGCAAGCAAGGCATCTGTCCGGCAGACAGCAATTTGGTGGAATGGTTGACGTCGTTCAAAATGGCGATTTCAAAATGCTCCAATGAGGGCGGACGTGTGAGGCTGAAGGTACGGGCGTTTGCGAGCACCGCGCCGGTGACTAAGAAAGGTATTCTCGACACTAAGTAGTCAAGCAGAAGTAATTGTGAACTCTCTCACTGGATTACAGGAGTAGAATTCCCTACGAAAAAATCGCCTTAACTCTTTGTAAATATTGTGCTATAGATGTAATAATCTTCAGCATAGGGCCAGTAATATTCGTTTTTTACAAAAACTATTGCATCACTACTTATCAGTAGTCTGTTGGCTCAAGAAAATCCTGCTCACAACACCCTACCAAAGCTTCGCAAATAGGGCTAAATTGGTGGTTGAAGGCATAGAAAATCACACCAAAAGCCGAAATCAACAAACCACAGTTATGAAGTCGGATACGTTCAACTATAAGATCGCCAATGAGCGCGCCGAGGCAATCATCTACTTCCTGACGTTGGCCGACACCATACAATACAACCCGAAGAGATGCAAGGCCGCCCTTAACGATAGCCTTATATGGCGGGGATATCCGGAGCCCGACAGCACATGGGAAGGGCAGGGCTTCACCGTGACCTACAATCCATGGGAAAGCTATGCGAAGATGACGGAGGCCAAACTGGTGAAAGACGGTTCACTGGATAACCGACGACGCGACCTTGAGTTCCTCAACCGCACGGTGGAGATCATCATTGAGGACGGCGGCTGCCTGACTAAGCCAGTGGACAACGCCGGGAATTCAGATTAAACCACACAGGGCGAAGGAGTATGACAGTAGTGCGGGAGGGAGCGCGGAACAGGGCAAAAGTCGAGTGCCAACGAAGAGGTGGCACATCGTGCCTTGTGCGCGTGTGGGGTTGCACGCGGCGATAAAAGGGTTTAGCGAAGGATTATCACCCCGGGGGAGACGCATAACGATGCTTAGGTCCGACAGACAGCCCCGCCTACCTGCCGAGTCAGGCGCATCGATGCCGGGTAATGCCGACGCCTGCCTGCGCCGAGTCCTGCGCGGCAGGCAGGGAGGAAAGGGGCCTGACTTCGGACACGCTTGGGAAGGGGACAAAGGTCTGGAGAGTGGCGCAAGCCTATCACCTCAAAGTGTTCACAGTATTGTTATGGCGCAGCGGCCAGGGCTTCGAGGATGGCGTTGACGTCGTAGACGCAGCCGCCCCAGGTTCCCCCGCCGACGTTCTGGAGGGCGGCCCAGAGGCGGGTGTCGTCGGGCAGGTCGGGGTCGGGCGCCAGGTCGGGGTGGCGGGGGCGGCGGGCGAGGATGCGGGCACCGGCACCGGCGCCGAAGCGTTCCGTTTTGTGGCCCACCAGGTTGACGCTGCCTTCGAGGGTGTTCCGGTCGATGACGATTTCGACCATGTCGCCATCGGTGAGTTTGCCGACCGGGCCGCCGGCGAGGGCCTCCGGACCGATGTGGCCGATGCAGGCACCGGTGGAGAAGCCGGAGAAGCGGGCGTCGGTGAGGACGGCGACCCGTTTCCCAAAGTCGAGGTATTTGAGCGAGGTGGTGATCTGGGCGATTTCCTCCATGCCTGCGCCCATGGGCCCCCGGCCGATGAGGACCATGACGTCGCCCGGTTTGACGCCTCCGGGGCCGGGGTCTTTCAGGGCGGCGATGGCGGCACGTTCGGTTGTGAAGGTTTTGGCAGGGCCGGTTGTGCGGTAGACGCCGTCTGCGTCGACGACGGTGGGGTCGATGGCCGTGCTTTTGATGACGGAGCCTTCGGGGGCGATGTTGCCGGTGGGGAAGCAGACGGTGCTGGTCAGCCCCCTCTCCCGCGCCCGGTCGGGGCGCATGATGACGTCTTCCGGGGCAACGCCGTCCAGGTCCCGGAGGCGCTTCCGGAAGCGGGTGCGGCGTTCTGAGGATTCCCACCAGTCGAGGTTTTCGCCAACCGAACGTCCCGAGACGGTGAGGGCGGCCTCCCTGAGGAGGCCCAGGCGGCGGAGTTGGCGCATCACTTCGGGGACGCCGCCGGCGAGGAAGGCCCGGATGGTGGGGTGATAGTGGGGGCCGTTGGGCAGGACATCGACGAGGCGGGGAACCTGGCGGTTGACCCTGTTCCAGTCGTCCACGGTAGGGCGGGAAAGGCCGGCTGCGTAGGCGACCGCCGGGATGTGCAGGAGGAGGTTGGTGGAGCCGCCGAAGGCGGCGTGTGTGACCATGGCGTTGTGGAGTGCGTCATCGGTGAGGAGGTCGCGGGTGGTGAGGCCGACGGCCTGGAGGCCCAGGAGCGCCCGAGCGGATCGGCGGGCCATGTCGAACCAGACCGGCTCTCCGGATGGGGCGAGGGCGGAGTGGGGCAGGGCGAGGCCGAGGGCCTCGGCCACGACCTGGGATGTGGCCGCTGTGCCGAGGAACTGGCAGCCGCCTCCGGGGCTGGCGCAGGCCCGGCAGCCCAGGTCCTGGACGTCTTCGATGGTTATTTCGCCGTGGGCGAGACGGGCGCCCACAGACTGGATCTTGCCGGCGTCTTCGCCCTGTTCGGGGGGGAGGGTAACGCCGCCGGGCACGATGACGGCGGGCAAGGTGTGCATGGCGGCAAGGGCTATCATCATGGCGGGGAGGCCTTTGTCGCAGGTGCCGACGCCGATGAGGCCTTTTCGGGTGGGCAGGGAGCGGACGAGGCGGCGCAGGACGGTTGCCGCGTCGTTGCGGTAGGGGAGGCTGTCGAGCATGCCGGTTGTGCCCTGGGTGCGCCCGTCGCAGGGGTCGGAGCAGTAGCCGGCAAAGGGGATGCCACCGAGGCGAGAGATCTCCCGGGCGGCTTCCTGCATGAGCAGGCCGACTTCCCAGTGGCCGGTGTGATAGCCCAGGGCGATGGGAGTACCGTCGGGCGCCCGGATGCCGCCCTGCGTGCTGAGGATGAGGAATTCCGGGCGGCCAAGCTCGGCCGGGTTCCACCCCATACCCGCGTTCTGGGTGTAGCCGAAGATGTCGCCGCTGGGGGCGTTGATAACCTGTTCTTCGGTGAGGGTGATCAGACGGCCTTCCGGACCGGGCGCGCGGGACCGGACGGTGTAGATCGAATCGTCGTCGGACTGGACGATGGCTTTGAAGGGGATGGAGGGGATGGTGTTGGTGGTCATGGAAAAACTCAGCGATTAGGGGTCAGGGGATTGTCTATTTCAGGCCCATCGCCTGGAGGTTTCTGAGGCTGATGCCCAGGCTTTCAAAGGGGTCTCTCTGGCTCCTGTCCTGCTCGACGATGTACCAGCGGGTGCCGGCCTCTTTGCAGGCGTCGAGGATGGCGGGCCAGTTGAGGTTGCCTTCGCCGACTTCGGCGAAGTGCTGTTCGCGGCCTTTCATGGCCATGTCTTTGACGTGGACCAGGTCGGCGCGGCCCTTCGCTTTGCGGATCCAGGCGGCGGGATCGCCGCCTCCGTGCTGGATCCAGTAGGTGTCGATTTCCAGCTGGAAGAGGTCGGGGTCGCTCTCTTCAAAGAGGATGTCCAGGCCGGTGCGATCGCCGAATTTTTCGAGTTCGAAGCTGTGGTTGTGGTAGCCGAAGGTGAGGCCGGCCCCGGCAAGTTTGCGGGCGACTTCGGAGGCCTCCTGCGCGAATTTCTTGAACCCGTCTCCACCCGCTTCGCGGTAGGACTGCGGCAGGCCGCCAATGGCGGGATATTTGCAGTCATAGATGAGGTGCTCATCGATGACTGCCTGGGGATCATCGCGCATGCGCTCGTAGCCGGTGTGGGTGGCGCAGATGGTGAGGCCTTCGCCGTCGGCCATGGTTTTGAGTTCTGTGGGGTCGATTTCTCCCAGGGCCGAGATCTGCATGGCGTCGTAGCCGAGGGCTTTTACCTTTTTGAGGGCGGTAGCGATGTCGGCAGGCGTTCTGGTGAAGTCTCGAACGGTATACATCTGCGCTGCCAGGACGGTGCTGGACATTTTTTGCTCCTTTTGTATCCGGTTGTCTCTCACAGGGATCAGAACCGCGTGTTCGGGTAATGTGCAAAAGGCGTTTCCACGCCCAGTATGTCGGCCTCTTTTTGAAGTACCTGCCGATGTTCGTCGCTGATGGGAATCCCTTTTTGTTCGTTCTCTTTTGCCCACATCCATTCGTTGCCGCCCGCCAGTTCCGCCCGCTCCATGCCGGGCAGAGGCTTCGTTTGACGGGCATCGCCGATAAAGCGGTCCATCTCCCGCTTCAGTTCGTCCAGGGGCATGAAATGGTCCACATTGACCACGGCGATGAAGGCACCGTGGTCCGAATCCCACGGCGAGGCCTGGCATTCCGGTCTGTAAGCACCCGCGAATACACCGCCCAGGGCCCTCAGGACCGAACACAGCGCCATGGCCTTGAAGAAGGTTGTGGGCAGCCGCTGGAACAGTTCCTCCTCGAAATTGATGAGTGTTCCCCCCATATCCATCACCAGCGGCGGCTGCTCCCCGGCCGGAATCGCCACGCTGATCGGCGAGGTGTTGACAACGTCGAAAATCATACTTCCCGGTTCGATATACGTCCCGTACGACGAAACGGACAGCCCGATGCAGTCGTGGGCCACGGCCAGCCTGGCGTAATTGCTGGCCGCGCCGACGTGCTGGTGATTGCGCGTGGTAAGCGCCGCCACGCCGCCCGCTCTGGCTTTTTCGATGATCTTTTGCGTCCCCTCATAGCACGGAAAGTATCCCAGACCTCCATCTCCGTCCATCACCAGGGCCGCGGGTGCCTCGGTTACCACTGAGATTTTTGGACGGGGATTGACGGCTCCGTCTTTGATCTTTTGCAGATAATAAGGCACCTGCCTGGTGCCGTGGCTGAAGAGGCAGCGCAGGTCGTTTCCGGTCAGGATATCTCCCAGCAGCTCCGCATCTTCCCGTGGCATTCCGACTTTCTTAAAGAGACTGACAATCAGCCTTAGCATTTCTTCCGCCGGCAGACGGATGCCGTGCTCGGGCGGGTAGTTTCGCTTATTCAGATTCATTTCTTGAAAACCTCCCAGGGAAAGTATATGGACGGGTGTCACTTAATTGAGGGATTCCATTGGCCCCAGGGCCACCAGTGAGAAGTCGCCGTCTAAGGGATAGGCCTCCAGGTATTCGGCGATGCGCTTTGGGGTGACGGCGTCGATTTCGGCGATCTCTTCTTCAAGGGTTTTGAGTGGGGTGTTCGTACTCAGGCTGCCGACGATTTGGGAGAAGCGAGAAAGGCCGTGTTCACCGCCGCAGACGAGGGCGGTGGCATGTTTGGTGCGGGCCCTGGCGAGGGCCTCGGCATCGACTCCCTTTTTCAGGTCGGCCATTTCCTGACGGACGATGTCGAGCACCCGGGACACATTCTTGGGATCGACCGAGGCGTAGAGGTAGAAGAGGCCGGTGTCGCTGAAGCCGTAGTAGTCGGCCGAAGCTTCGTCGGCCAGGCCTTTTTGAACGATGGACCAGAAGAGCCGGCTGTTGCTGGCGGCCCCCAGGTAGGCGGCGAGCAGGTCGGCCGTGGTTGCCCAGGTATCGGCTTCGGGCGGGGCGGAGAGGGCCAGGGCGAGGTGTTCCCGGGATACATTGTCCCGTTTTACCGTGCGGGTGGAGGTGTGGAAGGTGGGGGCGGGCTGTGTGCGGCCCGCCTCCTGAGGCTCCCAGCCCCCGCAGTGGGTTTCCACCGCGCGGATGATTTCGTCCCGGTCGAATTTTCCCGTGATGATGAAGGTCAGGTTGTTGGGGGCGTAGCGGCGCTGGAAATAGTCGGCCATCCGGTCCCGGGTGATGCCGCCCACGGTCTCTTCGGTTCCCAGGATGCTCCGACCGAGGGGGTGGCCGGCAAAGGTGTCCTGGATGAGTTCGTCGACGATGAGGGCGTCGGGGCGGTCCCTGTACATAGCGATCTCTTCGAGGATGACCTTTTTTTCCATATCGAACTCACCGGGGGGGAGGGTGGATCGCATCATGTCGCTCAGGATCTCGATCGAGTCGCCCGCCCGCTCGCTCTGCACCCAGTGGAAGTAGGCGGTGCCTTCCCACCAGGTATAGGCGTTCCACATGGCGCCCAGGTCGTCCACGTCTAAGGTGAGCTGGCGCCAGTCTCTTTTTGTTGTGCCTTTAAAGCACATGTGCTCTAAAAAGTGGGAGACGCCGGCCAACCCGGCGGGTTCGTCCCGGGAGCCGGTATTGGCAAAAAAGCCGAGTGCCGCAGAGTTGATTCGAGGGATGGTCTCGAAGACGAGGGTAAGGCCGTTGTCCAGGGTGTGTTTGGAGAAGGGTGAAGACATGGAGTGCTCCCGGGGTGAATGTTGTTCTCATCAGTTTTGTGGGAATTGTGAATTGTCCATCCCCCTATCTTAAGGTTCAAGGGAGCGGGGGCCCAGCGTGACCAGGGTGGCAGGAGCCGGCGGAAAGGCCTTCAGGTAGGCCGGGATCTGATCGAGGGTGACGCTGTCGATGCCCCGGGCGATGTCGTCAACGGAGCGCACCCTGCCTTCCAGGAAGAGGTCTTCGATGAGGCTGCCCGCCCGCCCGTCGGGGAGGTCGCCGGTGGTGAAGAGGCGGCCTTTGAGGACGGTTTTGGACCGGTCGAGTTCGTCCTGGGTAACGTCTTCGGCGAGGCGCTCGATTTCCCGGCGGCAGACGGCGAGGGTTTCATCGGCGCGATCGGCAGTGGTGCCGGCGTAGAGGACAATCAGGCCGCCGCCCCGGCGGGCACGGTAGAAGGCGGCCACGCTGTAGGCCAGCCCCCGCTTTTCTCGGACTTCGGTGAAGAGCCGGCTGGAGCCGCTGCCGGAAAGGACGGCTACGGCGAGCTGCCCGGCGTAGTAGAAGTCGTGCCCCCGGGGGACGGCCTGGAAAAGTATGCCGATGTGTTCCTGTTCGGACGGCTTGTCGTGGTGGACCGTGCGGGCGGCTACGGAGAGGGTGTACGGTGCGCCGGGCGTTTCGCCTTCGACGGACCATTCGCCAAAGGTTTCCTCGATGGCCTGAAAGATGTCGGAAGCTTCCAGGCCTCCGGCAACCGAGATCAGGAGGTCTTTGGGGTTGCAGAAGGTGGTCCAGTAGTTGCGCACGCCCGAGGCGGTGATGGTCGCAACCGTTTCCGGTTCGCCTAAGGGGATGCGGCCCATCGGGTCTCCCAGGCCGGCCTGGGAGGTGAGGTAGAGAACCTGCTGAACCGGGTTGTCCTCCAGCCGCTTCAGCTCTTCCAGGGCGAGGGTTTTGGCGATCTGCACCTGATCGTCGGGGAAGGAGGCGCTGCGGAAGATCTCCGCATAGAGGGCCAGGGTATCCCGGAAGTGCCGGGGCAAAAGCTGCGCGCGGAATTCGGTGTATTCCACAGCGGTGGACGACCCTCGCCGGATGCCGAGGGTGTCGAAGGCGTCGAAGATATCGCGCGCATCCCGGGAGGGGGTGCCTTTAAACAGGGTATCTTCGGCGATGCGCGCCATGCCCAGGCGGTCGGAAGGGTCATCTTTTGCGCCGAAGGTGAACCGGAAGACGACCACCGCCGATTGGGCGCCGGCCATCGGCTCGGCAACGGCCTGGATGCCGTTTTTGAGGGTGTGGCATTCCGGGGCGGGTGAACTCATGGCGTCCCTTTCGTAGAGGTCGGATGAAACGGCGATGGGAAAAGGCAGACTACAAAATAACGCGAAGAAGAGGCCCTGTCAACACCGTCCTGCCAGGCCACAGAGAGGTTGGCCACCGGAGCGTATGAAGTGGGGAGAACGCTTTTGGCCTTGACCGGGAGGGGGGCTGTGTGTATTATGCTGGGGAACGAGGGATTGAGGATTGGGGAAAGAGGGTTCTATGAAAATAGCCGTAGAAGCGCTGCGGGAGGTTTGCCTGGGGATTCTGACCGGGCGGGAGGTGGGGGAAGAGGACGCCCGCATTGTGACCGATATCCTGCTGGAGGCGGAGCTGCGGGGGAAGCCGACCCACGGGTTGATCCGGCTGCCCGGGATTGTCGAATGGAGCGCGTTGGGGCGGCGGCCGATGCGGCTGGCAAGGGAGGGGGGGGCGCACGCGCTGATTGACGGGCAGGAGAACCTGGGCTACCTCGTGGCGCACCGCTGCGCCCGTATGGCGACGGGAAAGGCGAATGAAACGGGGATCGGGGTGGTGGGGGCGTTCAATACCGGGCACTGCGGGATGCTGGGGTATTATGCGTCAATGATGGCCGATGCGGGCGTGGTGGGGCTGGTGATGTGCGATACGAGTCCCCGGGTGGTGCCCTGGGGAGGCACCGAGCCGGTGCTGGGCACCAATCCGATCTCGGCGGGGTTTCCGGCGGGGGGGGGCAGGTGGTGGTGGACCTTTCCGTAGCGGCGATTACGAACGGGCAGATCCTGATGGCCATGGCCGATGGGAAACCGATTCCGGAGGGGTGCGCGCTGGGGCCGGACGGCCGTCCGGCAACGGACCCGGAGACGGCCAGAAAGGGGGCGGTGCTCCCCTTTGGCGGGCATAAGGGGTATGCTTTGGCGGTGATGATCCAGATTTTTTCGGGTGTTTTGGTTCGCGGGGCGCCGGTGCCCGAGCCGGGGGTGAATTACGGGATTTTTATGCTGGCGATTTCGCCGTCGGTCTTTCTGAAACGGGAGTTGTTCGAGGCCGGGGTGGGTGAACTGATCGATCGCATCAAGTCGGCCCGGCGGGCCGAAGGGGTCGGCGAGATCCTGCTGCCGGGTGAGCGGGCGTTCCAGGAGCGGGCGTTCCGGCTGCGGGAGGGGATCGACATGGATGAGGCACTCTGGCGGAAACTGGAGAGGCTGTTATCGTGAAAAAACTGGTTCTATTTGACATTGACGGGACGATTCTGAGTACCGGCGGCGCGGGTACCCGTTCGGTGCTGTGGGCGATGAAGACGGTGTTCGGGCGGGAGGTGGGCGTCGAGGATGGCTACTCGATGGGCGGGAAGACCGATGCGCAGATCGTGATAGAACTGCTGGAAGGCGCAGGGATCGGCCGGGAGGAGACCATCAGGAAGCTGGAACGGATCTGGACGCTTTATACCGCAGAGCTGGAACGGGAGATAAAGACATACGATCCGACGGTGCATCCCGGGGTGCCCGAACTGCTGGAGCGGCTGCAGCCCGATGTGCTTCTGGGGCTGCTGACGGGCAATGTGGAGCGGGCGGCGTGGACGAAAGTGGGGCGGGTGGGGCTGGATCGATACTTCCGGATGGGGGCGTTTGGAGATAAGGCGCCCGAACGAAGGCTGCTGCCGGAGGTTGCGGTGCGAGAAGCGGAGGCCCTGGTGGGCCGGCGGTTTGAAGGGAAGGATATTGTGATTATCGGGGATACGCCCAATGATATTCTCTGCGGCAGGCACCTGCTTGTAAAGGCGGTGGCCGTGGCTACAGGGTCGTACTCTGCAGAAGAACTGGCCGAATATGAACCGGATTATCTCTTTGAAAACCTCTGCGATACAAAACGTGCGGCGGAGGCGGTTTTAAGTTGATTTTCGGCCTTTCTTTTCTCTTGACAGGCGTACCCGGTTTGGGTACCTTTCGGACCACAGCAAGGGGAGAGGCGCAGCTCACCACCAGTAGCCGGCGGGAGGGGGTGGATTCGTACCTGCCGTGTGAAAGGGGAGGCCTGCCGAAGTCCAATGCCCGCTCCACCACGGGCAGGGGCTGGTTCAGTGGATAAGATCTGCTGGACTGTCACAGGACAACAGACCCTGTGGAGCGCTCTCTTGACCACGCTGCGGCTGCCCGCAGCCGGTGATGCCTCTGCCCCTGGATGCCGGCTGCTTTTTTATTGCTTCACGCTGTCACAGGTTTTCGCACCAGGTGGGGCGCATCTTTTATTTCAGGAGGTCTGTTATGTTCAGTGGATGCTATACCGCTTTGATTACGCCGTTTACCTCCGATAAAGGTGTGGATGAGGCGGGGCTGGAGAAGCTGATTGAATTTCAGGTCTCCGAAGGGGTAAGCGGTGTGCTTGCCGTAGGGACAACGGGGGAAAGCCCGACGCTGAACCGGGAGGAGCACAGCCGGGTGACCGAACGGGTGTGCGCGCTGGTGAAGGGGCACGGCCGGGCGATTGCGGGGACGGGGAGCAATTCGACGGAGGAGACGATGCGGGCAACCGAACACGCCGCGCATGCCGGCGCCGATACGGCCCTGCTGGTGGATCCCTATTACAACGGTCCGAGTTCCTTAGAGATCCGGCGGGAGTACGTGGGGCCGGTGGCCGGGGCGTTCCCCGAGCTGGAGATGATCTGTTACGTGATTCCGGGACGCACGGGCACCAGGCTGCTGCCGGAAGACCTGGCCATCCTCCACCGGGATTATCAGAATGTCAATACGGTGAAGGAGGCCACCGGCGATCTGGAAAACATGGCCAGGACGCGGGAATGTTGCGGAGAGGATTTTAACATCCTTTCCGGAGATGACGACAAGACCTACGCCATGATGACGGACTCCGGGATCGTGGCCTCGGGGGTGATTTCGGTGATGTCCAACGTGGCCCCGGGGGCGATCCAGCGGTTTACCCGGGCCATCAATGAGGGAAACATGGAGGAGGCGGACGGCCTGGCCGAGGCGATGAAGCCGCTGTTCGGGATGGTCGGGGTGGCTTCGGAGGAGGAGACGCCCTTTGGAAAGACGGAGGTGAAGGCGCGTAATCCCCTGCCGGTCAAGACGATGATGAGCATCCTCGGGATGCCTGCCGGACCCTGCCGGCAGCCGCTGGGAAGGATGAACCAGAGCGGCCTGGAGAAGGTGCTGGACAACGCCCGCACGGTGCAGCATAAGAATCCCGAGATCTTTGCTCCGATCGAGGCGTTCTTCAAAGTCGATATTGCGAAGCGCTTAGAGGGCTGGTCGGTTCCGGAGGGGCTGGCCTACACAGACTAAAGGATGATATTCAAAAGATGATTAAGGAGGGCTGGGTGGCTGATGCAAGAAGGAGCAATCGGAAGCTGCTGGATTGGGTTGAGGAGGTAGCCAGGCTCTGTAAGCCCCAGAGCGTGCACTGGTGTGAGGGTTCGCAGGAGGAGTACGACCGGCTTGCACGATTGATGTGTGAGACCGGCACGTTCGTCCGGCTGAACCCCGCGTTGCGTCCCAACAGTTTTCTCTGCCGTTCGGATGCGGGGGATGTGGCCCGGGTGGAAGACCGCACCTTTATTTGCACCACAAAGCGGGAAGACGCCGGACCGACGAACAACTGGAGCGATCCCGCTGAGATGAAGACCATCCTGCTGGGCCTGTTTGAGGGGGCGATGCGGGGGCGGACGATGTATGTGATTCCGTATTCGATGGGGCCTGTGGGCGCATCCAGCTCCAAGATTGGGGTGGAGATTACGGATTCTCCTTACGTGGTGTGCAGCATGCGGATTATGACCCGCATCGGAAACCGGGTGCTGGAGGCGCTGGGCGACGGTGCGTTTCTGCCCTGTTTACACTCGGTGGGCGCGCCCCTGGCGCCGGGACAGAAGGATGTGTCCTGGCCCTGCGATGCGGAGCGCAAGTATATTGTTCATTTTCCCGAGGACCCTTCCATCTGGTCCTACGGCTCGGGCTACGGCGGGAATGCCCTGCTGGGCAAGAAGTGCTTTGCGTTGCGCATTGCTTCGAAGATGGCGCGCGACGAAGGGTGGATGGCCGAGCACATGCTGATTCTGGGCCTCACTTCGCCCGAAGGTCGGAAGACTTATATCGGCGGAGCGTTCCCCTCGGCCTGCGGCAAGACGAACCTGGCCATGATCCAGCCCACGGTTCCGGGCTGGAAGGCGCAATGCGTGGGCGACGATATCGCCTGGATGCGGCAGGGGGCGGACGGACGGCTCTGTGCGATCAATCCGGAGTCCGGGTTTTTCGGGGTGGCGCCCGGGACCAGTGAGGATTCAAACGCGAATGCGATGGCCGCGCTGACCAGGAACTCTATTTTTACCAATACGGCATTGACGTCCGAAGGGGATGTATGGTGGGAGGATATGACCGGGAAACCGCCGCCCGGGCTGGAGGACTGGCTGGGCCGGCCCTGGGAGCCGGGCCCGGATGGGACGGCCTCCAATCCGAATGCCCGGTACACCGCCCCGGCGGCGCAGTGCCCGGTTATTGATCCGGACTGGGAGCGTCCCGACGGGGTGCCGATGGCGGCCTTTATTTTTGGCGGCCGGCGTTCCAGCATGGTGCCGCTGGTCTACGAGGCGTTCAACTGGACGCACGGCGTTTTTATGGGGTCGACCATGGGGTCGGAGACCACAGCCGCGGCTGCGGGCGCGGTGGGGAAACTTCGCCGGGACCCGTTTGCCATGCTGCCCTTCTGCGGATATCACATGGGCGACTATTTCCAGCACTGGCTGGATATGGGAGAAAAGCTGAGGGAGAACGCGCCCAGGATTTTTTGCGTGAACTGGTTCCGAAAGGACGCGGACGGCGGCTGGCTCTGGCCCGGGTTCAGGGAGAACAGCCGGGTGCTGAGGTGGATTTGCGAGCGGATCGAGGGGGTGGCCGACGCGGTGGAGACGCCGATCGGCCTGGTGCCCACGCGGGAATCGCTGGATATGGATGGGCTGGATCTGCCGGAGGCCCACATCGAGGAGCTGCTTTCGGTGCAGGCCGAGGACTGGCTGCTTGAGGTGCCCCGGATTCGCGAGTTCTACGCCCGGTTCGGAGACCGCCTGCCGGGCGCGCTGGCGGCAGAACTGGATGCGCTTGAGAAGCGGCTGAATCGGTGAATTGGAGGACGCGATGGTCAGGGTTGTGATCTGTGGTATTGCCGGCCGGATGTGCGGGCGGATTGCCCACCTGGTGATGGAGGCGGACGATCTGGAGCTTACAGGAGGCGTGGAGGCGCCCGGAAATCCGGCGGTGGGGCGGGATGTGGGCGATGTGCTCGGCGGGGGCCGTCTGGGGGTTCACGTGGTGGACGACCTGGAGGCGGTGGTGGAACGCGCCGATGTGGTGGTGGCGTTTACGGTGCCCCCGGATGGGACGGTGGAGGCCGCAAAGGTCGCCGGAGAGGCCGGGAAGGCGATGGTGGTGGGCACCACCGGAATGTCGGCCGAGCAGCTTGAGACCTTCAAACGCGCCGTTTCGGAGGTGCCATGCGTGTTTGCGCCCAGCTTCAGCGTGGGGGTGACCGTGCTGGTGAAGCTGGTGGAAGAGGCGGCAAAGATGATGGGCGATGACTACGATGTGGAGATCGTGGAGGCGCACCACCATTTTAAAAAGGATGCGCCCAGTGGAACAGCGCTGGCGCTGGGCCGGGCGGCGGCGGCCGGCCTGGGGCGGGACTTAAACAGGGTGGGTCTGTACGGCCGGTATGGGGATGTGGGCGCACGGACCGTGCAGGAGATCGGCATCCATGCGGTTCGCGCAGGAGATCTGGCCGGGGAGCATACCGTCATGTTCGGAGGGACCGGAGAGGTGATCCAGTTTGTGCACCGGGCGCAAAGCCGGGACTCCTATGCAACGGGCGCCCTTCGGGCGGTGCGGTTTGTCGCCGGGGCCTCTGCGGGGCTTTACAGTATGCGGGATGTGCTGGGGATTGCGTAGGGGCCAGGAGCGGTCTGTGCGGACATGAGATGGCTCTATTCGAGGCGTGTTTTCGATCTGCGTTGTGAAGGGAGACATTCAGATGGCTACGGAAGTTCGCAATGTGGCGCAGGCGATTGAGGGGGGGCATACCCTGGCGGTTGCAGACCAGGTGCTGATCGATCCGGAGCCGGGAACGCTGGTTTCGCGGGTAGAGGATCTGCTGGCTGCGGTTGGGGAGAACCAGGTCCCGGCGGATCAGGTCTGCCGGACGCTGATCCGGCTGGGGATGAATTTTGTCGGGCGGGATGCGGAGATTGTGGGGTACGGCGCAGATGAGGCCGAGGCGGCGCTGGACCGGGTGCTGCTGGCGATCGACGACCTGGAGGGGTCGGCCGCGTCCGCTATGGGAGAGGTGGTGGGCGCGTTCATAGCCGATATGAATTCGGTGAATTTGGGCGACAGCCTGTCCGGGCTGCTGGCCGAGAGGATCGAGCCGGATCTGGACGGCAGCAATCCGGGGCGGTCCTTCCTGGTGCTGTTGAAACAGCAGATGCGCAGCGGCGTGTACTGGCAGATGATCGGGGAGCGGTACTGCAAGTTCGGCAACGATTTCGCCCGTGGGCTGGAGTACCTCCGGCATTACGGGTTCTGCCAGGTATCGACCAATCCGGTGCTGGCGGCCAAGGCGTTTGACGAGGACGATTCGCTGACCGGGGAACTCAAGGCCGAGATCGACAAACACGACGACTGGAAGCAGCACCCGGAGGCGCACGCAGACGAGATCGCGATGGCTGCCACGCTGATCGCCCTGTGGCCCAATCTGTCGATTTTCCGCCCCTTAGCGCTGCATACCGGCCTGAAGGACTACATGGTGAGCTTTCAGCTCAATCCGAATATCGCCGACGATGCCGATGCGAGCATTGAGGATGCAAGCAGCGCCCACCGCCTGGCGGCCGACTTTTTGGAGGCGTACGACCGCCTGCTGGGGCTGGGCGACCGGTCGGGCAAGGTTGATCCCAATATCGTGTTTAAGGTGGCGGCCAGCCACAAGGCGGCGCGGCGGATTACCGAGGTGCTGAACGGCAGGGGGATCGGCTCGAACAATACGGTGGTTTATACGGTAGCCCAGGAGGTGCAGCTGATCCTGGATGCGTTTGAAGGAAAGGCCGAGGCGGTCCGGAGCGGTCGGCCGGTGGTGCGGACCTATGAGACGAATATGGGCGGGCGGTTTGTGAGCCACCTGCGGGAGGTAGAGGCCCAGAAGATTTTCACGGCCGCCGCTGCCAGGGCGGGCGATGAGGCGGCCGCGGAGATCTTAGACGCGCTGGCCAGCGCGCTGGGGGTGGACGAAGCTGAGAAGGTGGGCCTGGCATCCGTGGCCGAGAAGGCGGCGGCGATCTGCGCGTACACGTTCCTCAAGTCGCTGGACCATCCGGAGGTGCTGAAGGCGGCCGAGGCGGCCGGGCAGTCTGCGGAGGCCGTACAGGTGCTGGAGGAGGACCTGAAGAAGGCGGGCACGCTGGTGGCCCGGCGGGTCTACTGGGTGTTCTACAGCCCGGAGAACCGGCCCAGGTGGATGAGCTACCTGCAGAAGGCCTACGGGTTGACCGGGGATCAGGCGCGGGAGGTCTTGACGTCGATGGATGTACTTCCGGCGTCGAAGCGGATTCCGGAGGATACCTACCACACGCTGGGCGCGTCGAATATGTGCAATACGGAGTTTCCGAACCACGCGCGTGCGGTCCAGATGAAATCGGAGGAGGAGGGGTTCAACCTGGCGGATCACAGGGATGCGGTGCTGGACAGCTACGAGCCGGGGGTGGCGCAGCGGCTGCGGGAGCTGCCCG
The DNA here is from genome assembly GCA_965222075.1 of Candidatus Latescibacterota bacterium. Lineage (GTDB taxonomy): Bacteria > Latescibacterota > UBA2968 > UBA2968 > JAAXHW01. The sequence goes on from OZ244937.1 coordinate 521,896, forward strand.
ATTTCTGTCGGGGCTACGATCTGACGCCGGCGTTGAAGTCGTTCCTGGCCGACGATGTGGGCATTGATGTGGGGAGCTGGCCGACGCAGGGGATGGAACCCGAAGACTGGCCGGGGTTCGGGTCGGTGCGGAAGACGAGTGCGGAGTTCCAGGCAGCCTACGATACGTTTGCGGCCAGGTGCGTGGAGATCGCCAGGGAGGTCGCGGGGTAGTACAGGGAGCGGAAGAGAAAGGCGCATCTGAAAGGGTGCGCCTTTTTTATTTGCTGCCTGAGGAAAGAACCGGCACAGGGGGGCGGCGGTCCGCCCAGGGGCGGGCGGCTTCGAGCTGGGCGGCGAGGCGGAAGAGGGTGGCTTCATCGCCGAAGCCTGCGACGAAGTGGACGCCTACGGGAAGGCCGGCATCGTTCCAGAAGAGGGGGACGGACATGGCGGGCTGTCCGGTGATGTTGCAGGTGGGGGTGAAGGGGACGAAGGCGATGGCGCGGTCGAGCGGCTGAAGGGGGTTGTCCGGCGGGGCGTCGAAGGCGCCTATGGGCAGGGGCGGTTCGGCCAGGGTGGGGGTGAGCCAGAGGTCGTGGTCGAGAAAGAAGCGGGCGATCTGCCGGGACAGGTTCTGGAGGTTCTGCACGGCGAGCAGGTAGTCCGCTGCGCTGTGGCGGCGGCCCATTTCGTAAAGCGCCCAGGTGAAGGGTTCCAGCTGGTCCAGGGTGGGGGGTTGCCCGGCTGTGCGCGTGGCGCCGTCGATTTTCCAGACGACTCCGGACGACCAGAGGGTGAGGAAGCTCGGGATCAGCGCGTCGGCATCCGCCGGGGAGGAGGCTTCGGCCACATGGTGGCCCAGGTCGGCGCACAGGGCGGCGGCGTCCTGTACGGCGCCGATGCAGTCGGGGTGCAGCGGTACGCCGTTGGATGTGGCTGTGGTGAAGGCGATGCGGAGCCGGCCGGGGTGGGCGTTGACCTCGTGGAGGAAGGGACGTTCGGGCGGGGGGGCCCAGTAGGGGTCGCCCGGGTCGGGGCCGGAGATGACATCTAAGAGGGCCGCGCTGTCCCGCACCGAACGGGTGAGCGTGTGGCTGGTGGTCAGACCACTCATCGCGTCGCCCAGGTGGGGGCCTGAGGGGGTGCGCGCCCGGGTGGGTTTGAGGCCGAAGAGGCCGCAGCAGGAGGCGGGGATGCGGATGGAGCCTCCGCCGTCGTTGGCGTGCGCGACAGGGACCAGGCCAGCGGCTACGGCAGCGGCCGAGCCCCCGCTGGAGCCGCCCGGGGTGAGGTCCGTGTTCCAGGGGTTGCGGGTAGGACCGAAGAGGCGGGGCTCGGTGGTGGGGAGGAGGCCGAATTCCGGGGTATTGGTTTTGCCCAGGACGATAAGGCCGGCGCGTTTGAACCGGGCGACGAGTTCGCTGTCCTCCCCGGGCACGGCATGGCGCAGAAAGGCCGAGCCGCTTGTCATCGGCACGCCGGCGTAAGCGGCGCCCAGGTCTTTGAGCAGGAAGGGCACCCCGGCGAACGGGCCGTCGGGGCGTCCACCGGCGGCCTCGGTACGCGCCTGGTCGTACATCGGCGTGACCACGGCGTTGAGGGCGGGATTGAGGCGTTCGATGTGCTCGATTGCCGCGTCCACAAGCTCGACGGCTTTGACCTTTTTCTGCCGTACGAGTTCGGCCTGGGCCGTGGCGTCGAGGCAGGTGAAATCGTCCGGGGTCGCCATGGGGCTACACCTGACGTTCCTGCTGCGGGATGACCGGAAGCAGGATGTGCGACGGATACTCGCGGGAGTGATACACCGTCTGATGCGCGGTGCGCATCTGGGCGTCTGTGCCGAACGCGTGTCCCGTGTTGAGGTTGCGGTCGAAGCGGGGGAAGTTGGAGGAGGAGACTTCCAGGCGGATGCGATGGCCCTTTCGGAAAACGTTGCCGGTGACGCCCAGGTCGATTTCGTATTCGTAGACGCTGTCCGGTTCGAGCAAGGTCGGGTCGGTGAGGCTTTCGCGGTAGCGGGCGCGGATCATGCCGTCGCAGAGGTTCATGGCGTAGCCGGTGGGAGAGATGTCCACGAGCTTGGCGGTCCAGTCGGTGTCGGGGCCGTCGGTGGCGGCGTAGAGGACGGCTTTGATCGGTCCGGTGACTTCCAGGTCCGCGTCTAAGGGAGCGCTGGTGTAGCAGAGGACGTCGCCGCGCATTTCGACGGGACGCTGGTCGTAGGGGCCCCAGGGGACGATGTGGGGCGAACAGCAGTTGTTGCCGCCCATGGTCTGGACGGGGTACTCGGGGTCGTAGACGAAGTGGTCCGGGGGTTCGTCCGAGGCCGGCTCGGGCGACAGGGCGCCGTCGCCGAGGAGGCTGTTCGCGCTGCTGCGGGAGTGGAGGTGCCACTTCTGCCAGGCCGTGCGGGCAAGGGGCCATTCGTGCTCGTCGCGCCACTGGTTGACGCCCATGATGAAGAGCTTGATGGGGGGTTCGTCGGTGACGCCGTTGTCGATGCCTTTGAGCCAGTGGTCGAACCAGCGGAGCTCCAGGGCTTCCAGGTCGAACATGGAATCGGCGCCGAAATCGATGTCGCCGGTGCGGGGAGAGCCGCTGAGGCGATGCGGCCAGGGGCCGACGATGAGTTTGCTCTGCTGGGCTTCAGGCGTGCGTCCATGCTGGCGCAGGCCGTTAAAGTTGATGAAGGCGTGCTGGGCGTAGAGGTCGTACCAGCCGCCCATGTTGAGGGCGGGCGCGGCGATTTCACCCCAGCGTTCCTCGTCGTTTATGGCGGCCCAGTATTCGTCGTAGGCGGCGTGTTGAACCCAGTCTTTCCAGAAGGGGAGGCTGCGGCCGGCCAGTTCGTCCATTTCGATGAGGGGCAAGGCCCGGAAGGCCTCGGTCCAGTTGTGGTATTCGATGCTTTGGGCGGTGCGGCCGTTGGTGCGCATGCCCCAGGTCATCAGGACGTTGAGCTGGAAGGCGCCGCCGGGGTAGACAAGGCCGCTGAAGTAGTCGCAGCAGATGACGCGGGGAGCGATGCAGGTGAGGAATTCGCTACGGTGCGGCGCGCTCTGCCACTGGACCAGGCCGACGTAGGAGCCGCCGGACATGCCGATTTTGCCGCTGCTCCATTCCTGCCGGCCGATCCATTCCTGGGTGTCGTAGCCGTCTTCCCCTTCGCGGAAGGGATAGTAGTCGCCGTCCGAGTCCCAGCGCCCCCGGCAGTCCTGGATGACGCAGGCATAGCCCTGGTTCGCCAGCCGCCGTCCCTTTTCGATCATGCCCTCGCTGTTGTTGTCGTACGGGGTGCGCATCAACACCGTTGGAAATTTCCCGTTTCCTCTGGGGAGGTAGAGGTCCGCAGACAGGTTGATCCTGTCGCGCATGGGGACCTTTACGTTCAGGCGCATTTCCACATCGTAAGCAGGCTGCATGGGAACTCCTTTCCAGCTGTTGTGAGGATAGGACTTGACATCGGCTTGTGGGAATTGCAAATTGGCCCTTCCCCTGGTCCCTCACCCAACCGGAGAGGGGAGAGCGGGGGGTCAGGTTAAATAAGGAGACAAGATCATGGCAGAGAAACAGGCTCCGGTGGGTTATGATGACACGCCGATGCTGCCCGGTTCGAAGTGGCGGGTGCACGACGCGGAGCGGCCCCAGCCGCAGGTTGTTACTCCCGGTACATTCGGTTCGCAGGATATGCCGGGCCGGCCGCCGTCGGACGCAATTGTGCTCTTCGATGGCAGCGACGTGTCCGGGTGGGTCGGGCGCGACGGCGGACAGGTCCGGTGGAAGGTCGAGAACGGCTATATGGAAGTCACACGAACCGGCAATATCCAGACCCGAGCGCATTTTGGAGACTGCCAGCTTCATATCGAGTGGGCCGCGCCTGCAAAGGTGAAGGGAGACAGCCAGGGGCGGGGCAACAGCGGGGTATTTCTCATAGGCAAGTACGAGATCCAGGTGCTGGACGGGTATGAGAATCCGACGTATGCGGATGGCATCACCGCGGCGATTTACGGAACGTACCCGCCGCTGGTCAACGCCTGCCGCAGGCCCGGCGAGTGGCAGACCTACGATATTGTTTTCGTGGCCCCGCGCTTTGAGGAAGACCGGCTCGCCAGCCCCGCCTTGATCACGGTTATCCACAACGGGGTGCTGGTCCATCACTGCCGGGAAGCCCTGGGGCCTACAGGGCACAAGCGCCTGCCGTCGTACGATGAGCCGCACGGCCCCAAAGGACCGCTTATGCTCCAGGATCACGGGGATGCTGTTCGCTATCGCAATATCTGGATCCGCCCGATCAGAGACTACGATGGATGAGCAAGCCCTTTCAAGCGGCCGTGCGCATCGGCCCCGTCGGCCTGAACGGTCCAGATTCAGCTCCCGGCGAGTTTCTTTTTGTAGGCGGCAAGGCGCTCCCGAATGCCCTCGTCTGTGAGGGCGAGGATCTGGGCGGCGAGGACGGCGGCGTTGCGCGCATTGTCGATGCCGACGCAGGCGACGGGCACACCGGGGGGCATCTGGACGATGGCGTAGAGGGCGTCTAAGCCGTTGAGGGCGCCGGAGGCGATGGGGACGCCGAGGATGGGGAGGGTGGTGTGGGCGGCAAGCACGCCGGGGAGGGCGGCAGCCAGACCCGCGCCGGCGATGATGGTTTTGAGGCCGCGGTCGGCGGCCGTGCGGGCGTATTCGGCCGTGCGGTGGGGATTCCGGTGGGCCGAGGAGACGGTCATTTCGTAGGGGATGCCGAGTTCGTCTAAGATAGCAGCGGCCTTCTGCATGGTAGGCTCGTCCGATTTGCTGCCCATCACGATTCCAACGATGGGGTTGGCCACGGTGTTCCTCCATATCAAAAAATGGACGATTTGGACGGTTTCGGAATTCTCGCATTAGCTCTTACGCATAAACATGTCGCACGCTTTCCGAATCGCGGCGGCCGGACCAATGAAGTAGACCTGATCCTCCTCCTCGATGATCGTGTCGCCCCGCGGTACCACGAACTGGTTGTCTCGGATTATCGCTGCGATCACACACTCCTTTGGTACTTCGAGGTCACGGATGGGGCGTCCACTTACGTGGGACTGCTCGGGTACCATTACATCCAGAACACTGGCGGCTCCGATACCAAACTCGAAAAGCTGTGCCAGACCGGGCCTGTCGAGGAGACTCTCGACCATGGCCGCCGTGGCCCAGGGTGCGCTGATTGCCACTACGCCGTTTTGCTCGAGCAGCTGCGTATACTCGGGGTCCTGGACGACGGCGATCACCTGGTCCAGCCCCAGTTGTCTCGCCTGGAGGGCGGCGATCACGTTCCGGCCATCATCCTCGGATGCGGCAATCACGACATCGATGTTCTCGATGCCTACCTGCTCGAGCAGCTCCTTCTTCGTTCCGTCTCCCTGGAAGATGGGCGTATTGAAGCGTCGCTCAAGCTCATCGCACAGCGCCTCGTCTTCCTCGATGAAGGTGATCTGATGCTCGGCCGAACGGAACATCACCCGGACCTCATCTTTTGCCAACAGCCGGTTTGCGATGTTCTGTCCCTGTCTCTTCCCGCTTATGATCAACACGCGCATATGCGTCCTCCTCAATCTCGCGATCAGTAGCCTGGTTCTCTCTGCGAGCGCCGCCGGGATTTCCATAACTTCAGCGCGGTTCTCGGCTTTCGTCAGGTATATGGCGATCCCAACCAGTGTGAGTATCCCCCCAAGAACAAAGCTCCTCGCTTCCAGGGCAGGCACGAATGCCCACGTTGTTATGACTCCCAGGATGGGCACCAGGGGATAGAACCACGTCCGGAACGGACGTCTCAGATTGGGCATCCTCTGGTGCAGTGGGATCACGGCGTAGTTGATGATCCCCAGTCCCATCAGGTAGCCGAAATCACTCACCGATGCCACGAATTTCACAATCCCGGATGAGCTGAAGATGATCACGATCGCCGCACAGGCAACAAGGGCGATGTCCGGCGTCTGATACCTGGGGTGCAATCGGGCGAAGAATTGAGGGAAATGTCGATCCCGACCCAGCGCGAACAGGATTCGAGCGCTGGCGCCCAGGGTCACGCTTAATGCGGAAAGGCTTGCCATGATGGTCGCGGTGATCGCGGCCCAGCGTCCCCAGCCGCCGAAAAGTCGGTCCGCAAAGAAGATGAATGGCACATCGCTTTGGGCCAGGTCTTTGTAGTTGATGACGCTCATCATCACCCCGACGACCAGGATGTAGATCGCCGTGCTGACCCCAAGGGTGATCAGTATCGATCGCGGAATGTTCTTGTGCGGCTCGATGATCTCTTCAGAGGCATTCGAGATGAGCTCGAATCCGACGTAGGAGATGTAGATCAGCGCCATGGCCGGAACGAAGGGCCCCCATCCCATAGGCGCGAGGGGCTCCAGGTTCATCGGCTCGATATCGGTCATACCCAGCACCGGAACGGCGATGAGCACCGCCAGTTCCACCAGGTTCATGACGGTAATGACGATGAGCGCTTCCCTCATGCCCAGGTAGTTGACGGCGGTGAACACCACCGTGGTGATGAGGGTAATAAGGGCGATGTTCGCGTCGGCCAGGAAGTACGTGCGGATCGTCAGGGCGAAGATGAGCGCGTACATCGCACAGGCGAGCGTGTTGCCGATCCAGAAGAACCAGCCGGCAAAAAAAGCCACGGGCCGGCTCATCGTTCTGCTGGTAAAGGAATAGCCGCCGCCGGCCAGCGGAATAGCCGCGCCGAGTTCGCTGTAGTTCAGGGCGGTGAATACGGTCATGATGCCCATCACCAGATAGACGAGGATACCGAGCGGACCGACCATATGGGCCAGCTCGCCTGGCAGGGCAAAAACCCCCGGTCCCATTGTGGCGCCGATGCCGATCATCACCGCCATGAACAGGCCGATATTTCGCCTGAAGCTCACTTGCTCTGGCAAGATTGCATGCTCGCGGATTGTGGGAACTGGGTGGTGGCCATCCCGCCGATGCCTACAAAGTAGAGGCAAGCCTGGTTTGCTCGAAATCGCTGTGAGGGCATTTTCCCCGTGCTGAAAGGTCGCTTCCCAGGTCGAGCGAGATTGGGTGCGGCGGCCAACTTTGGAGAAGATTCATTGCTGCAGGCGGCGGATGCGCGCAGGCAGGTCGTCGTGCCGGGTCTCAACAGAGATGATCCTCAAGCTGCGGTCCTCCACCGGCAGGTCCACCCTGGTCCCGCCTTTTCGATGCGATTCCCGTAGTGCGATGGCGACTTCCAGGGCGGCCAGGCCGTCTTCGCCCGCACACCGGGGCTTTCGGCCGGTCTCAATGGCGGCGGTGATATCCTCCAGGATGGTCAGGCCCGTGCCCTGCATTCTGGCGGGCAGGGGGAAGGGGTATCTGGCAGGCAGGCCACGACGGCCGCCGGGTTCTAAGCGAAACCACTCGAAGTCCAGGGCATTGGACAGGGAGCGGATGCGGCCCTTTTCGCCGATGACGTCGAATTCCCAGGAAGCGATGCCGCAGCCCATGGCCCGCAGGTAGCCGATGACGCCGTTGTCGAACGACAGGTAGCCGTTTCCGGCCAGGTCGTCTTCGCCGCTGGCGGCCTCGTCCGATTCCATCTCGCCGAAGACCCATTCGACCTCGCCCCCGGCCAGGTAGCGCAGGGTGTCGATGGCGTGGCTGCCGTTGTGGGAGAGGCTGCAGGGGGCGTAGGCCGTGACCTGGAGCAGATCGCCGAGTTCACCTGCTTCGATCAGCCGCCTCGCCCCGTCGAAGAAGGGGTTCCAGCGCCGTGCGCAGTTGACGGCCAGGACCACCCCTTGCTCACGGCAGACGCGGACCATGGCGTCGGCCTCTTTCAGGCTGAAGGCGATCGGCTTTTCCGCCCAGATCGCTTTGACACCGGCGCGGGCGGCGTCCTGTACGAGCTGCGCGCGCAGCCTGGCGGTGGTGCAGACGCTGACGATGTCTAAGCGCTCCTTTTCCAGCATTTCCCGGTAGTCACCATAGAGGTGGTCCCCGTCCAGGTTCCAGCGGTCGCCGAAGATGGCGCGCTGTTCATCGTGGATGTCGGCGCCGGATACAAGTTCGATATTCGGGGCGGCGTGATAACTGGGCGCGTGGCAGTAGGGCAGGAAGACAGACCCTCCCTGCGCGATCTCGTCGTCGAAGGTGCTGCCCATACGGCCCAGGCCGATAACGCCGGCGCGGTAATGGGGCATGGTGTTTCTCCTTACGATGGAAGGGCGAGTGGGCACACGCATGCGTCGTCCCTACGCCCCTGCGTTCAGGCCTGCCTGCCGCGTCTGCGGCGCAGGCAGGCGCGCAAGTGCCCGGTGGCCGATGTCCTTCCGGCAGTACATGTCTTTGAATTCGATCTTTTCCACGGCCTGATAGGCCCGCTGGATGGATGCCGGGATGTTGTTACCAAGGGCGGTGACGCCGAGTATCCGGCCGCCGTTGGTGACGAAGCGGCCGTCGCTTCCGGCCGTGCCTGCGTGGAAGAGGACCACGTCGTCGGGGGCTTCGGCCCGGTTGATGCCGGAGATGGGATAGCCCTTTTTGTAGTCGCCGGGATAGCCCCCCGAAGCGATGACAACGCAGGTGGCGGCGCGGTTGTCGATTTCGACGGAGACGTCCTTGAGATTGCCTTCACAGACGCCTGTGAGGAGGTCAACGAGGTCGGTTTTGAGCAGGGGGAGGACAACCTGGGCCTCGGGGTCTCCCAGGCGGCAGTTGAATTCGATGACTTTGGGGCCGTCGGGAGTCAGGATGATCCCGCCGTAGAGGATGCCTCTGTAGGGACGCCCCTCGGCGGCGAGGGCCTGCACCGTGGGCTGCATGATGCGGTCGTAGATTTCCTGCTGGAGCTCGGGGGTGACCACAGGGGCGGGCGCATAGGCGCCCATGCCGCCGGTGTTGGGGCCGGTGTCTCCCTCTCCGATGGTCTTGTGGTCCTGGGAGGGGACGAGGTAGACGATGTGCTCCCCGTCGGTGAAGCCAAAGATGGAAGCTTCCTCGCCTTCGAGCCATTCCATCAGGACCACCTTGTCTCCGGCCGCGCCGAAGACCCGATCGACCATGACCTTTTCGATGGCCCGGAACGCTGCGTCGGCTGTGGGACAGGGGATGGCGCCTTTGCCCATGGCCAGGCCGCTGGCTTTGAAGTAGAGGGGGCGGTCCCACTCCCGGACGCAGGCGCGGGCGGCTTCCGGGTCGGTAAATGATCGGTAGTCGCCGGTGGGGATGCCGTATTTGTGCATCAGTTCGAGGGCAAACTCTTTGTCGGCCTCGATCTGCGCGGCGGCCTGCGTGGGGCCGAAGATGGTGAGGCCGCTTTCCTGAAACCGGTCTACGATGCCGTCGGCCAGGGGGTTCTCCGGGCCGATGAGGGTGAGGTCGATGCCTTCCAGTTGGGCAAAAGCGAGGAGGCCGTCGATGTCTTCGGAGGCGATGTCCACACATTGGGCCTGCTGCGCCATCGCGGCATTTCCAGGAGCGGCGTAGAGCCTGGTTACTCTGGGGCTCTGGGCGATCTTCCAGACGAAGGTATGTTCGCGGCCTCCGGCGCCGACGATGAGGATCTTCATGCGATGGGCCTCCGGTTGTTCGAGGTTGGAGCGGCGACCGCGCCTCTACAGGTGTCCCTTATTTCTCTATTTCGTCTTCGGAGACCTGGGCGATGAGGGTGCCCACGTCTTCGCCTTGCAGGATGCGGCGCATGGAGCCCTGCCGGTCGAAGTCGAAGACGTGCATGGGGAGGTTGTTGTCGCGGGCGAGGAGGACGGCGGACTGGTCCAGCGCGCCCAGGTTGTCCCGGATGACGGTGGTGTAGTTGATCTTGAGATAGAGACGGGCATCGGGGTTGAGGTTCGGGTCGTCGGTGTAGATCCCGTTGGTTTTGTGTTTGGCATAGAAGATGGCGTCGGCGCGCATCTCCAGCGCCCGCTGGACGCCGGGGTAGTCCGTGGTGACGTAGGGGTTGCCGATGCCGCCCGCGAAGATGGTGAGGTAGCCTTTCTCCAGGTGGTGGATGGCCCTCAGCCGGATGTAAGGCTCGGCCACGGTATTGATCGGAATGGCGGTCATAACGCGCACTTCGACGTTGCCTCTGGCGGTAAGCACGCCACGCAGCATCAGGCTGTTGATGATGGTGCCCAGCATGCCGATGTTGTGGGCTTCGGCCTCTTCGATGCCCCACTGGGTGCCCAGGCTGCCTTTGAAGATGTTGCCGCCGCCGATGACCACACCCACCTGGACGCCGAGTGCGTGGATGCCGAGGATTTCGTCGGCGATGTAGTTGAGGGCGTTGGGATCGAAGCCGAATTCCTGTTTTCCGGAAACAGCGCCGCCGCTGAGTTTGAGTATGACGCATTTGTATCTCATTGCGCAGGACGTCTCCCACGGTTTGGTTGGTAAGTTTCACTCACAGGCTTAAATATAGACACACAACGGCCGGTGTCAACGAAATTCAGGGGCGAGAGGCCTGGGACGTGAAGCTTGTTGACCCACCGGTCCCGGGTCCCGGGTCTCTGCCTTTTGAATTGGGTTGACTTTTTACGGGTTTTTTCCAATTATGGGGATATCGGTGCGGACAGATACGGTTGATGCGCGAAAGGAGGGCCCTATGGCTCCAACAAAGGTTCTGGTGACGGGCGTTTACGGTCTGATTGCCGGGGCGATTTACAATCGGTTCAAAGAACAGCCCGAGAAGTACGATGTGTGCGCTCTGGCCCGGAGGCGGCAGCCGTCGGACCGGGCGCCGGACGGGCGGGCGCTTGAGGTTCCGGATGAACGGTTTTTCTTAGCCGATTTGTCAGACAAAGAGGCGGTGCGGCGGGCGGTTGAGGGGATGGAGGTGGTGGTGCAGATGGCGGCCGACCCCAGGCCGGAGGCGGGCTGGGAGCAGATCCTGACAAGCAATGTTATTGGCGCATACCACGTGTTTGAGGCAAGCCGGCTGGCCGGGGTGAGGCGCGTGGTCTACGCCAGTTCGGTGATGGCGTCCTGGGGCTACCAGTTCGATGAGCCTTACAGGGCGATCAAGGAATGCCGGTTTGAGGACGTGCCGGACGAGATTCCGATGGTGCGGCACACCGATCCCCCCCGGCCCACGGAGCCCTATTCGGCGAGCAAGGTGTGGGGTGAGGCCTTAGCGAGGACGTACTCGGACGTGCACGGGCTGTCCTGCATCTGTCTGAGGATCGGGTGGGTGAATGCGGAAGACCGGCCCTGGAAGCCGGACCTGGCGGCGGTCTGGTGCAGCCAGCGGGATATCGTGCAGCTTGTGGAGCGGTGCGTGGATGCGCCGGAGGAGATCCGGTTCGATGTTTTCTACGGGGTTTCCGACAACCGGTACCGCTGGGTGGATACCGACCGTGCCCGTGGGGCCGTGGGGTTTGCGCCTCAGGACCGGGCGGAGGACTCCATGTAAAAGGGGTGAGTGGCAGGCACGCTTATCTCGTACCTCACGATGCTCTCTGGAGAAGAAACAAGAGGAAAGGAGAAAGGATGTCAACCCTACGTCTTGCCGTAGTCGGCGTGGGCGCCTACGCGTCTTCGCGGGCGCGGGGGTACCTGACGACCATTGTGAAGCTGACCGATCTGTACACGCTGTGCGCGATTTGCGATCATAGTGAGGCGTCGCTGCAGGCCGCGGGCGATCTCTTGGGAGTGAAGGCGCGATATACCGATTTTGAGGTGATGCTTTGGGAGGAGAAGCCGGACGTGGTTTTTGTCCTGGTGCCCACCGACGGGCAGACCGTTCTGGCGCTTACGGCAGTGAGCCACGGGTGTCATATTATTACCGAAATCCCGTATGCGCTCACGCTCTCCCTGGGGGATGCGATCACAGAGGCGTGCCGGGAGAAGGGCGTGGTGTGGGAGGTGGCCGAGAATGTGTGGCAGTGGCCTCAGGAAGGGTTGAAGCAGAAGATCGTCCGGGAAGGGCTGCTGGGGAAGATCACCCATGCGCGGCTGTGGTACGCGGCCGGGAGTTATCACGGGATCAACGGCATCCGGATGATATTGGGCAGGGAAGCGCGGCGCGCAATGGGGTATGCCCAGGCCGTTGATGTGCCGCCCTACGAGAATTACGGCGACCAGCCCGAGACGACCCGGTGGTGGGAGAGCGGCACGATTGAGTTTGAAGGGGATGTGACGTGTCTCTACGAGATGCCGCCAAGCCCGGGCGCGCGGAGCAGCCACTGGGAGGTCGAGGGTATGGAGGGGTATCTCTCGGACAGCGAGCTGGTGCTTTACCAGGATGGGAAAAGGGCGTCGTATCCGTTCCGGGACATTTACGAGGAGATCGACGGCGAGCGGGTGCTTGCGGCGGTGCAGGTGGATACGGACCCGCCCGTGGTATGGGAGAATCCGTTCAAGCAGCAGAAGGTTTCCGAAAAGGACGATGTGGCGAAGGCAGCCATTTTGAACAGTTTGCACCGGGCGGTCACAGCGGGCGTCGAGCCCGAGTACGGCGCAGCAAACGCGCGGCGAGATATGGAGCTGTGGATTGCGATGCGTGAGAGTGGAGAGCGCGGCAGCGTGTGGCTGGATCTGCCGCTTGGTGAGACGACGGCGTTGGAACGCCGCATTCGCGCCGAATACGTGCATCGGTACGGGGGCGACCCGGTAGCGGACCGGGCAGCGTTGCTGGACGCGCCGTTCAACCGGTTGAGTGTGATGTGGACGATCGCCGGGTGGTTGTAAAGACGATCCGAACAGGAGGAAGAAAACCGGCCATGGAGGGAAATCTGTTTTCCGGCAAGGTGGCGCTGGTGACGGGGGCCAGCAGCGGGTGCGGAGACGTGAAAAGAAAACCGGGAAAATAGAACACTTGACACAGATGGAAACGTGATATATTTTTAATCATGTCTAAGCACAGAGAACAGGAAGGCGGCGTAGCCAAGTGGTAAGGCAGGGGCCTGCAAAGCCCTCATTCGGCGGTTCGAGTCCGCCCGCCGCCTCCATTTTTTTACGGATTTTTAATGCCGGGGTGATGGAATAGGTAGACATCGAGGACTTAAAATCCTCTGGGTTTCGGCCCGTACCGGTTCGAGTCCGGTCCCCGGCACCAGGCTTTCGGAGAATCTGACGTATATACTGCTGCCCCTCCGGCGCTCCGGGTCGGAGGGGCAGCGAGATTATCTTTTAAGAAAGGGAGATGAACAAGATGTCAACCAACGAAAGAGTCGGCGCCAATGTGACCAAGAGCACTTACATAAAAAGCGATGGACTTCATGCGTTTTACGCAGGGGGGCAAACCTACGCGGGTGTGACAGGCGAAAGGATCTTTGAAACCGTTACTTCCGAAGTCCTTCACTGGGTCACCCATGAAAATGGGAACACAACCCTTGATGCCTGTTACGACGGAACGTGGTTGAGGGTTTCCGAAGACAACGGATCACACTGGACTGATTGCGGGGACAGGGTTCGTTTTGACACCGAAAGCACCGAAGAACAGATGATGCCGTCCGGTTTCAGTCTGGATGAGAAAAACGATATCCTGTTGCGTTTTTTCCGGGGGCAGAAGGCCGACAGGAATTGCTACGGTTACATCAATCAGGGAACGTACCGGGGGTTCTACAGCATATCGAGGGACCAGGGCGAGACATGGAGCGACCCGGTGCAGATTGTAGATAGGGGTAAGGGTTATGATGCTGTTTCCTGGGGTCCGGGTTTTGAATATGGAGCGCGTGGCGGCATCCTTAACGGCGACCATTGTGTCTGGATGGAAGACGGGTCTGTGGTGGCGCCTTTTACAGAGTATGAAAGATTGGATGGGTCCAAACCCTGGTTCTTCCGGGTCATTTGCGCCAGGGGATATTGGAAGGAGGATATGAGCGGCCTGGACTGGGTGTTTGGAAGTGTAATTGAGGTTGGCCTGGACAAAGCCACTTCAGGGTGCTGTGAGCCCACGATCACCGTACTGGGTGGCAACAGGTTGTTCCTCACCACACGGTGTCAGGGCGGTGAGAAGGAGGGTCTTTATTCCACCCGGTATTCCGCTGTTTCGGAGGATGGGGGGATGACCTGGACCGCGCCCGAGCCGATGCTGTATGACGATGGGACCACCGTCTGGACCCCGGCCTCCGTTTCAGCATTTTATGAATCGTCAAAAACAGGCAAAACGTATTGGATCGCCAATATTCTGGATGGACCTGTTTTCGGGCAGACGCCTCGATATCCATTGAAGATAGCTGAATTTGACCCGGGCAACATCTGTATTGTGAAAAACTCGGTTCGGCTGATCCAGGATAGGCCGGACGATGCGCATGAATTGGTGAGATATACCAACTTCGGAAGTTACGAGGACAGAAGCACAGGCAACCTCATGATCACGCTCCCCGAACAGTACCGGCGCATGGGCTGGGATGACATGGAGCAACCGGAAGACTTTGCGGCAGATTGTGTTAAATACACAGTAGAGATTGAGGGGTAGGGTGAATCTCTCTGCCTTTTTCCCGCGAGGGAGGGACTTGGGTGAAGTATGCTGAGCTGGACACGCCGGCATTGCTGCTGGATCAGGATGTGCTTGAGGCAAATATCGCAGCGATGGCCGACTTTTTTCGTGGTCGGGCGACGAACCTCCGGGCACACGTGAAGACCCACAAGTGTCCGGCGATCGCCTTAGCTCAGATTGATGCGGGCGCGGTTGGTGTGTGCTGCCAGAAGCTGGGCGAAGCGGAAGTGATGTGCGCGGCCGGTATTGGGGACATTCTCGTTACGAACCAGGTCGTTGGCACGCGCAAGATCGAGCGCCTGCTCAGGTTGCCCCGGGAGGCTGATGTAAAGGTGGCCGTCGACTCGGCCGAGAACGTCGAGAGCCTCGGATCAGCGGGAGAGCAGGCCGGACGTGAGATCCCGGTCGTCATCGAGCTTGACCTGGGAATGGGGCGATCGGGGGTAAGGCCGGGACAGCCGGCGGTGGAACTGGCGCGGGTCGTCGAGGGCACTGACGGAGTGACGCTGGCCGGCTTGATGGGGTTTGAAGGACACTGTGTGGACGTCCCGGACCCGACGCAGCGCCGGATGGAGACGGAGCGCGCCAACGCTTTGCTGGTGGATACGGCCGATCTGGTGCGCCAGGCAGGGGTCGGTGTGCGGATCGTAAGCGCCGGAGGCACCGGTACCTACAACATGACCGGCTCCCGCTCCGGAATCACCGAGGTCGAGGCAGGCTCATATGTTTTTATGGATACCTCCTACCGGGACGTGCTCCAGGACTTTGATGTCGCCCTGACCGTCCTGGGGACCGTAACCAGCAGACCGGCTGCCAACCGGGTCACGCTTGACTGTGGTTCGAAAACCCTTGCCGGCGACTTCGGTACGCCTGCGATCATGGATCTTCCCGGACGCATGGATTGCCAGCTATCCGAGGAGCACGCGTCTTTCACCTATCTGGAGCCGTTGAGCGGGGTCCGGGTCGGAGACAAGCTGCGCGTGATTCCGGCGCACTGTTGCAGTACGGTCAACCTCCACGACGAGTACAATGTACTGAGCGGTGAGGACGTCGTGGGGGCGTGGCGCATCAGCGCGGCGCGAAAGACCCAATAGGCCACCGGGAGGCCTGCCTGCTGCAGGCTTTTATGGGGGATCACAAAGTTGTAGAGGCTGACGATCAACCAGATTCGTCCCCGATGGCGAGAGGCAGACCAGGACAGACAGCGACTACGGCGCCGCGGGGGCTGCTTTTCCGCGAACTGCCCCTGTGGTGGTATCAGGCGGTTGTGCCCAGCGGACGTTTTGGGCGTTTTTGGGCGGAGGTGCTGGGGGGATCTGCGCGGAAAAGCCCCTTCCCCCCGCACCATTTGCGTGGGCACCCCTCGTGGTTGTCCACGCCGTTGCATTTGTAGGGGCAACCCTCGTGGTTGCCCACCAGGCGAGGGCTGATGCGGTGGGGGGGCGTCAGCCCGCAGGCGCGCCGGTGGGGGGATCGCAGAGACGAGACGCGTGAGCGGGCGTGTACGGTTACAGCACAAGTCTGTCAGCGCAGCTATTTTCATCTAATGGGTGCCCCGAAGGGCGCATGACAACTTCTTGAGAAATCGTCTCGGACCGCCAAAGACCACGCGGGTGGTGACCACCTGCGCATAAAACAGGTGGTCAAGTCCACCTGAATGCGGAGTTGCTTTGCTTTGGCGTCTAACCTTGCTGCTGTCCTGCTTGGGACCACGTAGAACTCGAGAAATGCGACGGAGGAAATGAGAACCAGCAGGCTCAAGATGGTCAGCTTGGGCAGCCATCGGTGCAACGTGGCTTTCAGGCGTTCATTCATGGAGTCGCTCCCTTCTTTCGTGGTCGGGCGGCGAACCTCCGGGCACACGTGAAGACCCACAAGTACTACCCCGTCGCGTCCTGCGCCTGCAGCAACTCCGCCACTTCCGCATGCCCCATCTTCTCCGCCCAGGCCAATGGAGTCGCCCATGGCTTGTCGTCCGGGAGGCTGGTCGCCGCCCCGCGCTCCAGCAAAAACGCCACCACCTTCCCGTGCCCGTACCGCGCGTGCAGGCCCAGGGGCGTCGCCTTCATCTCATCGTCTCTGGCATTGATATCTGCCCCGTTGTTCAGAAGCACGCTGGTGAGCGCGATCATCGCCTCCTCGCTGTTGTTCCACCGGCCGTTCCGCCACCCGCATCCCTGGGTCCGGTGCAGAAGCGTCTCATTCTCCTTATCCCTCAGGTTTGGATTCACCCCGTGGTCGAGCACCATCTGCAGAATCTGGAGTTTGCCCTCCCGGTTTTCGTCACCGAACCGGAGCGCCTCCCACATCACTTCGAACCACTCCCGGTCCTCCATCTCCGGCTTCTTCTCCAAACACATCTGCACAAGGCTCGTATCGCCAAAATACATTCCCCAGCGCAGCACCTGCTTCAATATGTCTCCGTGCCCCTCTTTCAGCTTCTCGGCTGGCGAAGGGGCCGCGGCCTGGTGGTCCAGGAGTTCGCCGATCACCAGGTAATTCCGATGCTTCACATAGGTGAAAATCAGCGGTCGTCCGCCGTTGATAAAGATGCGGTTCGCCAACGCCTCATCTCCGCATTCGTACGCCGCGTCCGCCACCGCTGGACAGGCGTAAACCGGCGGCGTATCCGCCCGCGCGCCCCGGTCCAGCAGCAGGTGGGCAATATCAAAATGTCTCTTGTGAATCGCAAAAAGCAGCGGTACGCCGGCCTCTCTATATCCATCAGGTTTATCACCCGTCATATTCTCCGCATCCGGATCGGCACCATAATCCAGCAGCAGTCGAACGACCTCCAGATGGCCCTGGTGCGCAGCAAGCGAAAGAGGAAACACCTTCCCGCCCGGATTGACCGACTTGACCCCATTGTGGAAATTGGCCAGGCCGGCATCCCCCTCCAGCATCTCCCGTACTCCATCTTCATCGCCCAGCGCGCTTGCAACCCAGATATCGTAGTCCGCGCCCATCCCCAGGAGCAAACCGGCCATTGCGTGATCGGACTCCTTCAGAAAGGGTGGAGCCCCACCCATGCCTTTGAAAAGGGCCAGGTGGATCGGCCGTTCTCCGTCCACATTCCGCCGGTCCACCTCCGCGCCGTTCTCCAAGAGCAAGTTCGCCATCTGCAAACGGCGCCCTATCACAGCGTGGTGCAGAGCGGTGTTTCCCTGTTCGTCAGTCTCGTGAATAGTCGAAGGGTCGTCCTCTAAAATCTCCCGGACCCTGTCCGTATCTCCCCTGTTCGCCGCCCCGCACAACTCCTCGCCGCGGGAAGTTGTCCCCCGGTTCTTGCTCAGCCATTCCTCGATAGCCTCCACAACCCTCGAATGCTCCCGGTCCCGCGCAAGCGTCAGCGGGCTGGTCGCCTCCCGGTTTGGATACACCCCCTGGAGGGGGTTCGCACCTGCCTCCAGGAGAATGCGTACCACCTCTGCGTGCCCTTCGCGAGCCGCATAATGGATCGGCTTCCGCTTGTGATCCGGATGGGCCGCAGAAGCCAGTTCCGGCTCCAACTCCAGAATCTGCACCACACGCCCCAGGTCTCCGGCCTGCGCCGCATTGCACATTCCCACCGCCGTCACAAATCCATTGACCCGCGATGGCGCTGCATCGTGAAGCCTCTTCTTCGCCATATCCAGCATCCTTATTTTGAGCCGCTTTCGAGCCGCCCGCAGCCGGTTGTTCACCGTTGTCGTCGGCAGGTTCAGGAACGCGGCAATCTCTTTGTGTGAGTATCCGCCGATGTAGAACAGCGTGGTCACCACCCGCTCCTCTCCCGGTAGCGCATCCAGCGCCCGGAGCACCCGGTCCTTCACCTCCCTGTCCTCCATCGCCTCTATCGGGTCCTGCGCTTCCACAGCCACCTCCCCCACCGCATCCATCGGAACCGTCTCAACACCGCGGCCACGGGTAAACCGCGTGCACCGCATAAACACGATCCGACGGAACCAGCAGGGGAAGGCTTCGGGATTTCGTAGTTTCGGCAGGTCCAGGTACGCGCCTAAAAACGCCTCCTGCGCCGCGTCCTCCGCTAAGTGAAAATCTCCCACCAGGGAATAGGCGTAACCTACCGCCATATCCTGGAACCGCCGAACAATCGAATTGTAAGCGTTCAGGTCCCCGGCTTGCGCCCGGGTAACCAGTCCATTCAATGCATCCATCCCACGCTCTCATTCCTGTTCGTCCACAGAAGGCCTTCTATAAATAAAGCACCGCCTCAGGGAGAAATTGGTAAAAAATTCACCGTACTACCGAATTTTGAGTCTGTAGATCAGCAATTTCCGGTTAGGATTTTGCTGGAGTCGAAAAGCTGTTAAAATCTCCGTAAGATATTTCTAAACAAAATGTTAAGCATAAAAACTTGCTTCGATACGACCGATATCTACCTTGGATAACCCTGCCAAACGGCGCTCTCGGAACCCATCGCCTTCGGGATGGTGTCCAGATTGCTCGACTCGACTGCTCTTTGATCAAAAAGACTGCGCCGAAAGGCCCAAATCGTCCAAAAGACCGTTGGAAAGGCCTCGTTTGTATCCGATTTTTCGCTCGGAATCCTCAAGTTAGGGTGGTATGGCAAGAAAGGCTTCTGAGTTAAATATTTGTTTCTAATTGCCTTATTAAACGTTCCTCTGGCAAGCAATTTTCTAACCGGAAATTACTGCTGTAGATAGACTATAAGGTACTTTTGGCGCCATTCCGAAGGACTGTTTCGGGTATTCGTGGTGGAGGTCGGCTGAACGCCGGATTGAGGACGTGACGCACTCCGGTTAAATGGATACCCCTAATAACG
Source organism: Candidatus Latescibacterota bacterium (assembly GCA_965222075.1). GTDB lineage: Bacteria > Latescibacterota > UBA2968 > UBA2968 > JAAXHW01. The sequence continues at coordinate 541,085 of OZ244937.1, forward strand.
ATACTATCGCCCTGCTCGGCCTCGACGCCGAGGGAAGGCTCGTCGGCGGCTGTTCGACCAGTGGCTGGGGCTATAAGCTGCCGGGCCGCGTGGGCGACTCGCCGATCATCGGCAGTGGGCTTTTCGTCGATGGGGGCGTGGGCGCGGCCAGCACCAACGAGGGATTCGAATACGCCGTCACCTATCCCGTCTACAGCGGAGTGCTCACGGGCGTCGGGCTAAGCGCGGGTGGTTACACGCAACCGGGAAATTCTTGTCCTCTCATCAGAGGATAGTCGGGCTTTTCTTCCGGGGAGCCTGTCCAGCGGGACCTGGCGCTCATGTAATGAGACGCGAGCCCACGCCGTCGGTTGGGTGAGTTGTTGGGGCCGGACCGATGCAGGATCAGGCTGTGGTGAAAAGAGACGCTGCCGGCCTGCATCGTAATGGGGACTTCCCTGTTGCGGTCGAAAGCGGAGTCGGGTACGCACATGTCCTTTCGATCGCCGACCATCCAGACCTGGCTGTGCTCGAGCGGTCCACCCTGTGGCTTCCCGGAATGACCCACATACAGCCGTTCTCCAGGGTAACATCGTCAATCGCGGCCCATGAGCTGACCAGAGCCATCGGTTCTATCAAAAAATACGGGGAATCCTGGTGGTACGTCTTTTCAATGCCTCCGGGAGGTTTCAAGAAAAACTGGTCTCCCATGAGTTTGATATCAGGCCCAAGCAGGCTCTCAACAACATCCAGGATACCGGGGTTGCGGGCATGGTCCAGGAAGACCTGATCGTATTGGGCGCAGTTGTTTAACTTGCGAACGTTGTCCATCTGCCGGGTTTGAGCTGCATTGGGTTCGAATTCCAGGTGTTCCTCGGGGAAATCGGTCCGTCCTTCCACAATATCGACAATCCGGCGGCGGATGGTTTCCAATTCAGGCTGTGATAGAAGGTCCTCCACGATCAGAAAACCATCCAGTTCGTATTGAGCCACCTGCTCTTCACCAGGCATTGCGTCTCCTCCTTTCCCATCGTAGAAACATCCGGGTAAACCCACGGTCGTTCGGCGTCTGTGGAGCCGCCTCAGTGGGCTTCGTCCAGAAGACGACAGCGCAGGTCGTGGGGAATCGAGGCGGCGTGGATCTCCGGCCGGCCGGTGCGACAGGAGTTGAAGACCACCCATCGGGCGTCGGGCGAGAGATAGGCATGAGCGTGGGCGCTCTGGCCATATTGGGCCATGATCTCCCGGGTCTGCGGTCCGCACGGGCAGATGACGGCGCGGCGGCCGGTTGCGATAGCGCCGACAACGATCTCACCGGCCCGAATCCGGTCCGCACAGAACAGCTGACCGCATACCGATGCATGCACGTGAGCGAAGCCGTCGTCCTCACAGACCGGTCGCGCCGGTGCGCCAGCGCATACCGTCAGCAGATTCCCGGGCCGATACGGATCGCTGTTCACCGTTAGCAGCACCTCGTGCGTGTCCGCGATCCACTGTTGATGTCCGGTGCAGCTGGGGGTGTGCGGCGGGCCTACCTGCAAAGGCGCAATCGCCCCGTTGTGCGCGTCCACGGTGAACAGGGTACAGCCCTGCTCACCTAACCACGTTACCACGGTTCCGTCGGACTTGAACCGGCAGCCGCGATTCTGCTGCACCAGCACGCGGTGTGCGTCGCCCGGATCGATCTGCGTGTGGGGATTCGAGATGAAGGGGTCCTCGCAGATGATCCGCCGCTCGCCCGTCTCGAGGTCGACGAACTCGACGCCGAACATCTGCGGCTCGAAGCTCAGCGCGACGCCGTATGCCAGGTAGCGCTCGTCTGCGGATATGGTCATGCCGGTGTAGGGACGCACACCGCCGTTGACGGGGATCGCGCGGGACTGGCCGGTTGCCATGTCCACGCGCACGAGTTCGCGTTCTACGTCCGTGCCCGGGCGAGCAAAGTAGAGGCCGCCCCGAGGGCTGATTTCCGGGTAGGAGTGACCGATGCCCAGCACGCGCGTCTGCCAGGTGCCGAACTCGCACGCGATGTACTCAGCGGTGAAGTGCCACCCGGTCGGTCCCCTGGTCGAGACCTGTCGTTGAAACACGAACCAGCGCGCGTCGGGCGTGCAATAGCTGCGCTCACAGTAGATGTTGTCCTTCAGTTGTTCGTCGTCGGTCACCTGGTGCACGCTGCCGCCGTTGTCGAGACGCTCAATGTTCACATTGTCCTCCGTCTGTTCGGCCCCCTACGCCTTGTAATATTCCACCGTGTTGCCCGCCAGGTCCCAGACCCGGTTCACCAGGGCCTGCCGCCGGGTCTTGTCCATCGTTTTGAACGAACGGGCCAGTTCGATCTTTTCCGCCATCTGCTTCCGGTTATCCGGTCCTGTAATCAGCACGCTCACCGGCAGCGACCAGACAAAGTGGATCGCTTCGGCCACACTCACCCGGTTCGGAATCAGAGCCGGTTTCACCTCCTGCTCGTCCTTTTGGTCTGTGCCGAAGAACCTGCCGTTCGACAGGGTTTTCATTGCCAGTACGCCGATGTTGCGTTCGGTCAGGGTCGGCAGGACCCGTTCGATGAAGCTTTCATAGGAGGGGTCCAGCAGGTTGACGGGCATCTGGCAGGTCTCGAAAATATCCGTTTTTTCCAGCACGCGCTCGATGACGGCCTGTGCTTCGGTTTCGCTCATCTTCCCACCGATATGCCATCCGCCAATGCCCAACATGGTGACCTTTTCACCCGTGCGTCCCAGCATCCGCCGGGGCAGCAGCTCTCCCAGGCGGTCGCTCGGGCTGCATCCTGATAAAGCAAAAGGCGCTGCGGGCACCATCAAGCTTGCCGTTACCCCTGCCAGCGACTTCAAGAATTCACGACGTTCCATCCGTTCCATGTCCGGTGTTCCTTTTTTGTTTACGATCGGCCCTATTTGAACGCCGCATCCACGGCCAGGGTTTGTTCCCCCCGGGAGACGACCAGACGGCCGTTTTCGCGCCGGAGGGTGAGGTCGTCTGTATCGGTACCGATGCCGAAGGCAACCGCGTACGTGGACCTGCCCGGTTGCAGGTCGGTTTCGATTTTGAGGTAGGGGACCTCCAGGCTTTCCGGGTCGGCTTGGCCGGGTTTCAGGTTGGCGTGTTTTGCCAGGACAAAGGCGGCATCTTCGGGCAGGAGGAGCCGGAGGGCGATCCGGGCGCTGTTGTTTGAGATGGAGGCGGCGCGGGCATCGAGGTCACATCCGCCGGCGAAGTGGATGCGGGATTCCAGGTGCGTGGGTTCGGTGACTTCGATTTCGTCGAGGATAACGAAGCAGTCGGGACGCAGGTAGAGGTAGTGGCGAACGAAGGTGGTGAGTTTGTCAAGCCCGTAGGCAGGGGCGATGGATGCGCGGAGGTAGTCGTGTGTGCCGGTGAATTGGGTTTCTTCGACGGTGCCCAGCCGCCGCCTGTCGCGGGGCTGGCCGATGCCGTCGAAGAGGGGGAGGTTGTGGCCGTGGGTGTCTTTGAAGACGGCTTCACCGGGGTCTCCGTAGCGGCCGATGCCCAGTTCACGGATGACGGTTTTGCCGTGGGTGTGAACAATGTAGTTGCCCACGTCGGCGTGGCCGTGGGGTTCAACGGTGGCGCCGATTTTGAGGGCGAGGACCGTGGCGTTTGGGTCCTGCCAGGAGGAACGCATGATGCACCAGCCGGCGTCGGGGAAATATCTGGAGGGGTGGGGCGGGTCGGGCAGACGGGGATGGACACCGGAGGCGTCCCAGAAGAGTTCGGGGAGGTTGAGGGAGGGCGCGCGGTCCGTGGTGAGCCGGTCGAAATAGCTGGCGGCGGCGTGGTTGTGTTCGACCGCGAATTTGCGGTAGGCCATGCCGCCGGGGAATTGGGCGCCGCAGTCGGCAAAGTTGACCACACGGTCGGGCGGGAGGTAGCAGTTGATGGGGAAGTCCACAGTGGTGTTGAGCCTGGGGTGGGCGAAGAGGTCAACCGAGCCGCCGGTGAGGCGTTTGAGGGCGTCGGAAAAGGGCATGGAGGTGCTGACGCCGTAGTTCCAGTAGCCGGGGCCTTCTTTCCAGGAGCCGTCGTCTTCGATGGCGTCGAAGAATTTTGTAAGGCGTTGGGCGGATTCCCGGATGATGCCCACCATTTTCTCGCGCGGGGCAATGTCCGTGCGCAGGTGGATGTACCCGGCGTCCAGCATGGCGATTGCGGTGAGGCCCATGTTGGAGACGCAGACCGAGCACCAGTTGCTTTTGTAATTGCTCGCCCAACCGAACCGGTCCATGCCGTCTATACAGAGGCCCAGCCCACGGGCGTAGACCATATATTCCAGTTCCCGGCGCTGGTTTTCCGTGAGGGCGTCGTAGAGCAGGTCATAGACGGCCGCGAACGTGGCGTTGGTGTGGCTGCTGTCCAGGTCCAGGAGCATGAATTCGTGTACGGGGTGGACCCAGGAGGGCCAGTTCATGATAGAGCTGAGCCCTTCCCAGGTTTTGTCCAGGTAGGCCGGATTGCCGTCGATGAGATAAGCAAAGGCGTAGTCTCCGACCCGGGAGCGGGCCTCGCCCGAGAGGCGGCTGTATTCCTCCCAGATGCCGTTACGGTAGCTCTGCTCGCGCGGAGGCGGGACGGGGAAGGGGCTGTGGAGCTGTTCGTCCAGGTGCCGGCGTTTCTGACGGTAGACCTCTGCGTGCGACCCGTTCAGGCAGATCTCCCGCACGCGGTGGAGGTCCGATCTGGCGAAGAAGACGTAGGGGTGTCTCAGGTCTTTGGGGATGTGCTGCGCGATGTCGGGGAACGGCATAGTGACCTCCGGTTGCGTTTAAAGGTTCATCAGCGCTTTCTCTTTTTCAGTGAGACGCAGGCGCAAAAAACTCAGCGTCGCTGCCATCTTCGAAGTAGAGCTGTAAATGTTTGGCGTTCAGCCTGAAAAGCCGCAACGATTGGCAGAGTCTGTCTGCCGTGCTCTGGTGGGAAGAGGCCCTGGCCCAGCGATTCTTTCTACTTGTGTGTTCAAATTCCAGATAGCTGCCGTCCTCAAAGAAGAGGACAGCGTGATTAAAATCCGCGTTGACGACATAGCGCGCAGCCTGTGTATGGGCCGTTTTAGCCAGGGTGTCCATTTTTTTCTGCGTTTGGTGACCAGTCCCGCAGGCCCTGCAGCCGACTTCGAATTTCACTTCGCAGGATCGCTTCGGATTCCGCTTAAATTTCGCAATCGAGGCCATAGATGTCAAGTTCAAAGCGACCGTGTGCGCACCGCCGATTTTGTTTGACAAGCCGGAAGAATAATTGTATCTTAAAAACCGTGTAAATAGTTGTTAGTCAATATGATGAGATAGGCCGTCCAACATCATCGCAGGTGTAGATTGCATACCGTGGCGGGAAAGTGGAGGGAAATTCGGATGGTGCGGGGCGACTTTTATGCGGAGAACAAGGTGGGTGGTGCTCGTCCCGGCATTTTGCGCCTTCCTCGCAGGACCACATCGGCTTTCGGTGTGCTAAACCGGACCCGGAATCGTAAGAGGGCGAGATGAAAATGGGGAAGAAACGTCTGGCTGTTGTGGGAGATCGGGTGCTGGTCAAGCAGGAGAACCTTGAGGAGCGGACGGAGGTGGGGCTGTATCTGCCGCAGACGGTCGTTGAAAAGGAGGAGGTGCAGGGAGGGAGGGTTGTCCTGATCGGCCCTGGAATTCCGCTTCCTCAGCCACAGGATGTGGACGATGAACCCTGGCGGAATGTGCCCAGCGAACCCCGATATCTTCCCATGCAGGCAGAGGTGGGGGATTATGCGTTGTTCCTGAAGAAGGCCGCAGTGGAGATCAAGTTTGAAGGGGAAAAGTACCTTATTGTCCCTCATAACTCTATCCTCGTCCTGATCGGGGAAGAGCCGGACGTTTTGAAGGATCTTGAAGATCCGGAAGATCCGGAGGGCATTTAGTCAGAGGGGCAGGCCCTTCGGGCGTCTGGCCGGTTCGCCTGGTTTCACCCTTCCCCCTCCAGGATGTGTTGGTTTTTGTTGATGTTAGGCGAGGAAGCGTTTAAAATAATGCAACGAACCGAACACCAATAAGGATAAGGTATGTCTGAAGAAACCCAGAATATCACGTTGACCAAGGGTACATTGGTGATGTGTCGGGTGGGGAAAAGGACAAAGGTCGGTCCCTGTCGCGTTATCTTTGTGGGGGCGGACTATGTGGCGGTTGAAGACCCGGATCGGAACCTCTGGCAGATTGATCTGGATCGGGTGGAACGCGCGGATGACCAGTTGAGCCACCTGCTTAACTCGCAGGCGTAAAAAAGGCCGGGTTGGCATTCAAGACCTTTGAGCCGTAGAGGCCAGGGTATTGATCAAGTGAACTATCCCGTCCTGACGGGTAGGGTCTCCTGGCTTGTTGGCTCAACGCCTGAACTACCTCCTCCGGCGTCGCATCTATACTCACATCCTCCTCCAACGCTGCCTTCTTCGGCTGATACCGGCTGTCAATCACCTTACCTCTACGTGCCATGACTGGCCTCCTTATCTCCTTTTCTTATAGGCCCCCTGCCGATGACGAACATCTATTATATGCACATCCTGACCTTGTTTCACATAAAAGATCCTGTAATCACCAGAATAAATACGATACATAGGATCATCAGCCGGTCTGCCTTGTACCTTCCTGGAACCTCTCGGATTGGGATTGGCAGGCAACGCCTCAATCTTAGCTAAGACCTGACGCCCTATATTAGCAGGCAACCTTTGAAGACTTTTATCAGCTCTATCTGAAAGAATAAAGCGAGGCATTAACGTGCCCATTTTCTTTTCAAGGCAGCCACAGCTTCATCCGTCTCCTGAGCAGAAAGCATCTTTATCCTACCTTCACGAAGATCCCGATAAATCTGGTCCGCCTGGGCCTGATCCCAAGCATCATCATCCATAGCCTCCTGGACAATATCGGCAGGGTCTTCACCCTCTATGACGCGATTAATCATCTCTTCCGCCTTTCCCATCTTATACCTCCTTTTAAGACAAAATCCCGCTTTATCACTTACCAGTTATCAAAAAAGAGAGAAAAAATATTACTTTGTCAAGCATAATATTACAAAAACCACTTACATGCTCCAGAAAACGCCTTATATTGCCACTGTCAATTATCAGGCAGAACCCGTATGTTGGGTAGCCTGCTGAATACAATAGCCGAGATATTGTCAAGTAGTAGTAGATGAGAAGCCCGTGCCGGGACATCCCGTTCAGGTGGATGTGAAATTTTTCACGTTCTCCGGGAAGATCAGGCGATATCCAGTGACGACCATCGACGAGGCCACCCGTGTTCGAGTCCTGAACATGCGGTCCGCGGCATACCCGGAAAAACGCCTTTTGAAGGTGCTCAGAGAAAAGCGAACTTGAACCCAAGACGGTCAGGCCAAGTTTTCCCAGGTACACCTGAAGCCATCCATTCTTACCTCAAGCTCGGCTATCGCCTTTTCGTTCAACTCCACCAGTCGGCCCCAATCGACCGGTCCCTGCCGCTTGAGCCGCAGTCTTATTTGTTCGGTTCGCTACAAGCCGCATACCTGCATATCTCGGAAGTGTCTGGATTTGCTACGTTTCGTCCGTCCACCCACCGCCTGGCCGACTTCGACCCCGCACGCGCCTGCCTGCGCGGCGCACCGCGCTGCAGGCAGGCCGCATACTGCCATTCGGCCGCACTCGGCAAGCGATGAGAGGAGCCCGTCTCCTTCGACAGCCACTCCGCGTATGCCATGGCGTCGCCAACACTCACGCAGACCACAGGGTGTTTGTCTGTTTGACCATATCCCGGACGTTTCCACGTTAGTCCAGACTTTTTCCGATAATAAGAGGTCTCAGGCGCCTGGCAACCATATTTAGGTTTGCGCTCCGCTTCGGTGTTATAGCGAGTCGCCTTGACGAACCTGCCGAACTCCGCTCTGGTCACTTCATACCTGGATATTGCGAAAGGCCCATGTTCACCCATTCGTAAGGCTCTACTCCCTCGTAGAGAAAACGACCGCTGGGAATCTTCACCATCTCAGGTCCCAGCCCGCCCGATTTCAGACGATCCCGCGGAACGACTGTTTTTGCCGCTTCAACTTGCCGCATCTCCAGGGCTTCCGTGTAATGCGCGCCCTCCTGTCCTGTCACCTTCAGATAGCTGTATATACGTTCTACAACGGCGCCGTACCCCGTTTCTTTCTGTCCATTCTCCAAATCACGATCCGCCTCTCGCATTAACAGGGTTGAAGTCGATTTTGACGTCGGCCGTGGAACGCAGGATCGCATTGAACAAAAATCTGTTCATTTCATGAGCACCGCAGGACAAGAAAGCGGATTCAATAGTCTCGGGTTTGTTCTTACCCAAGAGATAACTTTGTTCGACCACAAGATCAACCTCAACGCCGCGGAGACGCGCATCGATGATTGCCTCGGCGATCTCTCGATTGTCGATCTCCTGGACGGCTATCATCAAATTTTGTCGTCTCTTCGCCTGCTTGATGAATGTGACAATTGGCTTGATAAGTGAATCGGGGGCAAACTGTTCCTTCGGCCCCATATACAGATCTATATTGTCAACCGATATCGGCATGTCGAATCCTCCCAGTTTGCAACATATAGATTATCATCATGTCTGGATTTCATCCCAAAAGTAGAATGGGACGCACTTTCGTTCAGCGGTGACTCCATTCTGTCGCCTAGTGGTCGATTTCGCAAGTTCGTATGAGTTTCTGTGGATTCCTTCTGAGTGATTCCGTGTGATTCTGCGACGTTTTTCCTCATGTGGACTTCTGAAACTGACCACTAGTTGCCCTGCGGGTTGGCAGACTGCCCGAACAGGACGAGCGGCGCACCCACAGCGGTCTGGATACCCCGGTAATAGTCCACTGGTAGTTCAGGCGCAGCACCCAGATTGACCGAAACCGGATTGACCCCACTCTGGGTCACCACTACGGCTTCGCTCGCGGTGTGACCCGATGAAATCGTAGCCGTAGTGTCCGACAGGGTTCCACCCTGTGCCGACAGATTGACGGTCATGTCGAACGGCGCACCCTCGGCAAGTTTGACCACTACGGTGGCAGGACCCGGCGCAGTATTGTCTGTGTTGTCTGTGCGTTCCAGCTCTATTGTCAATGTAAAGGGAGATCCAGGGTTATCTTCAAGCCATAGCGCTTCCAGTCTGTACAGGCCTGCGAACATATCCTCAGGCAGTGCGCTCAAAGCGTTGCCGGTAAGCGATATCTCCGACAGCCTGTCCAGGCCGGAGAACCCCTCAGACAGCGTACTCAAAGAGTTATTGTCAAGATATAGGGAATGCAAACTGGACAGGCTGGAGAACCCCTCAGGCAGTGCGCTTAAAGCGTTATTGCTAAGATATAGGGAATGCAAACTGGACAGGCCGGAGAACACCCCCTCGGGCAGTGCGCTCAAAGCGTTGTGGTTAAGAAATAGTCTTTGCAGCCTGGACAGGTCTGAAAACACCCCCTCGGGCAGCGTGCTCAGACCGTTTCTGGAAAGCGACAGATCTTCCAGACTGGACAGGCCGGAGAACACCCCCTCAGGCAATGCGCTCAAAGCGTTGTGGTTAAAATCCAGGAGACGCAGACTGGACAGGCCGGAGAAATCGTCTCCCTGCAAGGCAGTGATCCCATGACTACCAAGATTCAAGCTCGTGATCGAGGATAGGTGCGCCTCCGTGACTAGGGCGCAGTCGTCCACAACAGGAGGTAGCGCGGCCAAGATGGCACCGCAGACCTGTGGGGTCCGGTTGCAAATCCCCGTCGTGCTGACGTTCAGCGCTTTGCCAAAGTTTCTGGCAAAGATCAAAAAATCGGCAAACCCAATAGCGCCATCTACATCCAGGTCGTATTTTGCTTCATACTTCCCATCGCCCTGACTTGCACCGAACTGTTCTACAAATAGCACAAAGTCGGAAAATCCAACCATACCATCGCCATTGAAGTCGGGAGTAGGGGCTGATTGGACCTCCGTGCTGGGCCAAAGCGCCAAGCTCTCAAAAAGAGCGATTGATAGGATTGCGCAGGTCAAGATCAGCCTACGCATGGTTTCCTCACTTCCGAATTAAGGACAGAACGCTGACCGCCACATCTGCCAGCCGTGATAGAAACGCGTACGTTCACAAAGTCCATCTCGTCTTTCAATAATTGCGCCATTCGGATGCTGTTTTGACACGTACCGCCAATAATAGGCGTGTTTTTCTGAAGCTTAGAAAGAAGCTGTGTGCACGTTCGGGTAACTCCAGAACGGTCAGATTCAGGGCTCCTGGAATATGGCTACCGATATATGACCTTCGCATATTCGTACGCGCGAATCGATGAATACGACAGCCTTTGAATCGACTCCCCGTTTGGCTTCCGCCAAATGCTGATTCTGTCTTCCACTGATCAGAACGGCACAACCGCACACTCCTGGAGCGAGGCTTAATCTTATTTGAGCATGAGCATCCGTTGCATACGGCGGAATTCCCCGACTTGCATTTCATACAGATAGATACCACTCGATACAGCCTGTCCAAGCGCATCACGTCCATCCCACACCACGCGATGCGCGCCAGCCACCATCAGTTCTCCCGAGACAAGGCGACGCACTTCCTGCCCCAGCACATTGTAGATGACCAGGTCCACCGGACCGGCCTGCGCAAGGGTAAACGCAATCGTCGTTGAGGGGTTGAACGGATTGGGGGCATTCTGCTCCAGGCTGTTTTCCAGCTGTGAAGCAGGCTTGCTCGCCTGTGTCGTCCCATGCCCATTGGTCGCGATGCGATCCACCACGAGATTGTCGTCGGCAAGCGATAGATCATACAGAGACACAGGCAAGGCACCTGTGATCTCACTCCGTTTTTGAAATACAACCTGAGTCAGTGTGCCACTGCCCTTCGCGGCAGAGTAATCGCTTTTGAGCGCGGAGACCACCCGGAGCCGCCCATCTGCATCCTTGACAAGGCCTAATGCCGCATCTGCACCCTGCTGCTTCAGCAGTTCATTTTGTTGGGTGGATATTCCAGCATATTCGAGCACACGGGGATCATAATGTAGCACCATCTCATATCCTATTAGCCCTGATGCTGCACTCACACTGGCATTTGCCACAATTACATGTCCTGACTTTGGTTCAAGTCATAGAGACTATTACCATAAATGATGCGGTATCCGGTCATTTCGTTCACCTTGTTCCAATGGACTTTTACACCGTTTGAAGATGTTGGAATTGCGCTAATAATGACTGGAGGAACAATAGGGGTCCACAAAAATTGGAGTTCCGCCTGTTTAAGCTTAAATGCCCTCTGTGCATTACTTTCATCCGTGTTCTGGATACCAATAGCGAACCATCGGCTTGTGTAAGAGTCGAGGTCCCCGGCACGGTTTTTGACTGCCTCCTCAAGGGTATTGTTGGATATCGTATGCGAATCCCCCCATTGGCCATTTGTTTCGACTTCTTCAAATATAGGTGTATCGCTCCCAATCTTACTCCATACAGTAGAGAGCGCCCCTGAATCACTACAATCTACATCAAAACCTGGATTGGTTCTCCCCTCATAAAATCTCGCATTACATGTTGTGGAATCTCCACGGCCATCAATATGAATGGTCAAGTACACATCGGAAATTGTCTCAGCACTGATAGACGGTTGGACCACATTCAAATAAAATACGAGATGCCCGCGGCCTTGATAATGTGGAGAACTATCTTTTCCAATATCACTCGTAAAGCAGTTGGAAGCTGTTTTAAAAAGGTAGAGGCGTAAAGAAAAAAGTTGAAATTGCGTATTCATCTATCCAAATTCAGGTTGTCCCAAACCACCTGAAACGAAAGGATAAAGATGAATACGCAGAGGCAATATCCAACAAATTTGACCGAAACACAATGGCAACTTCTCCTCACGCTGCTGCCCAAACCCAAATGGCGTTTCGGCTGTCCTGGTCGCCCACCTGTCTGCGTGCGGACACGCACAGGCAGGCCGGTCAATCTACGCCGAGTGTTCAACGGCATTCTGTACCTGTCTGCCTGCTTGCCTGTCTGCGTGCAACGCACAGGCAGGCGCGCTGCGCGCAGGCAAGCGTCCCTCGGACAGGCAGGTGGGTATTTCAACAGATGGAGCCAACAAGGCATCTTCCAAAAGATCCAACAGGCACTCCACAGAAGGGAGCGACGCAGTCAGGGTCGCAAGCCTACCGCTTCAGCAGGCAGTATAGACTCTCAAAGCATTAAGACAGCAACACAAGGGAAAATAAAAGGTTACGATTCTAGCAAGAAAATCAATCCTGTGCCAACGGCAGACAGGTACATTGCGATGATTCACCTTTTGATCAAGAGACTCGCTTCCAAATCTGAATTTTAAAACGGCTTCTCAGATTTTACCGCTACCAGGCTAAAGGAGACAAATTTTACCAACATAACCGGAATTGGTACGAATTTTGCCGCAGCAGTTGCAACCGGGGCTACCTTTAGAGAATTTCAAGCAAGAGATTGGAATTTGACTGGGTTGCGAATGAGTAGTGGCGAAATGTTGTCAGGATATATAAAAGCCAGAATGCATGGCGCAAATATGCAGGGCGTTCGGATCAAGCAGATGGAATGGAGGGTGCGCGGCTCTGCATCGGTTGGATTACGTTTGTCTTACAATATTGATTTTTCAGGATTTATCTGGGGAGTTATGAATAACACGCTGGTGGCTGTACTTGTCTACCAATTATTCCACAGTCACCCATCATGGAATAAATTCAGTAAAGTTATCGATTTTATCCTCGGGCAGCAGTTCAGAACTATGGAACCTGGTCATATAGCCTGTTACGGTGGCCTGGTTCACTTTGTTCAGACCGAATTACCAGAGGTGGAAGATGCGTTATTAGAGGGATTTCAAAGGTATCCGGCGATGAAAATATACGAACGATATATGTTGGCAACAGTCGAACGAAAGATAAGAAATTCAGATCAAGCATTGGATTTGGAAAATTCTTCTTATGCTGACCTTTTTCCGGGTGCCATCAAGTCAATCGTCAGAAAGTGGAAATAGTGAACATGAAAAGCCGAATGGGACTGCGTTCGGCGACTCTGCCTGTTACGATGGGGGGCCTGGCAGGATGGAAGAGGCAAGGCTTCGTCGCAGGGGAAGGGAGTATGAACGAAAAAATATGTATTTCTTCGGGAGGAAACCGTGCGTAAGCGGATCGCGACTTTTGCCGTTATCGCCATCGCGCTTTTGATTCATCCGCTATCTCATTCTGGGGCAATTGTTTCGTCACAATCCGACCTGCCTGCGCCGGATGCCCTGCCTGCGCCGAGTGCTCGGCAGGCAGGTCGGCAGGCAGGTCGGCAGGCAGGCCCGAGTCCCGACTTTAATGGGGATGGTGTTGTGAATTTTAACGACTTTGTGCAGTTTGCGGGCGTGTTCGGTTCAAGCCGAGGGGGTGGGACGTATGAAGCGAAGTACGATCTGGATAGCGATGGCATGATTGGATTTTCAGATTTTGTGATCTTTGCCGGCAACTTCGGCAAAGCGGTGAACCGCCTGCCTCGTCGGCAGACAGGCATAAATGCCTTTGATTTTCCGCTGCGCGCCATCTCCGCCGCGGGGAATTGGGGAACCAATGCGCAAGTTGTAGCAGAGTGGGAAGCTGCCGGGAGGGTCGGACCTCTCATACCTCCGGAGTATATTGAATGGCTGAAGAGCCTGCATGTGAACTGGATCTTACTCTCCGTCGCTCTGCATTACGAAGACAGCATGGACAGCACGGTTGAGCGTAACTATTCAGCGGATATAGATATCTCTACTTTTTCGGATAAAGCTCTCAGACAGCTTATACGGGAATTCAGAGTTCACGGAATTGACGTGTATCTGACCCTCGCATTCGAAGCCCATGAGGCGGAAACAGCCGCACGCCCGGTACAAAGGTGGCAACTTGGAGACCCGGCACCACCTCACACGGGCGGCGTTCCTCCTGACGATCCCGACATCTTCGGATTGATATTACCACAATTTTGGCCGTGGCGTCCGGATCACCCGGATCACGAACGTTTTGTCGCCGAGTTCTGGGAGACCTATACACAACAGGCGGTACATTTCGCCAGAATCGCAGAGGATGAGGGGGTGCGATTGTACTCGTTGGGCACGGAGACTGATCGGCTTTTTCGAACGCGTTCAGGAGGCTATATGACCAATGATTTCGGTCAGGAACTCAGATCAATGGTGGAGAGAGTGCGTGCCGTGTACAGTGGCGTGTTGACCTATGACACGCACTATGACGTATTCACAGCGTCCGACTTCTATGGACCGGGGTCGGGAGCAGGTCATCTATGGAAAGATTTGGATCTCGACATCGTGGGGATCAGTGCATGGTTTCCACTGACGGACTCGCGTCCGTCAACGGTACTGAGCGTCGAAAGTTTCCAGGCGAGTTATAGGCAGATATTCCAAAACCAGCTTATTCCTCTTGCGGACAGAAATCCCGACCGGCCCATTGTGTTTACCGAATATGGTGCTATGGATGTGGTTGAAACACCCGAAAGACCAGGTGATACATCAGCGCAAAACCGGCGATTCGTATTTACCGATTCGAACGGCAACGGGCTGGATGACGGGCGGGAAACTCAGGCCAACATCTATGAGGCCTTAATCAACACCATGGCTCAGTACCCTGGGATAGTAAATGGTGTCTTCTATTGGGATAATTGGATAACCAGCGACGAACTGTGGGCGGGATACTGGGCAGGTCGGCGTACTTATGCTATTCGTGACAAGCCGGCTGAGGAGGTCGTGCGGTCAGCTTATGGGTCCTACATAAAAACGAAAAATTGAAGCCCTGTGTGGGCACCAGCCACAGGATAAATTGGTAACGCGCCTCCAATGCCGGGCCAGTCTGACGCGCCCGGGCTTTTAAGGGGCATTCAAAAGTCTGACTTCTAAGCCTTACAGGAAAGTTCAAAGGGAAAAATACCTCTCACAGACCACAGAACCCGTCCAAAAAAATCGAAAAAGCCTCTCAACCCCCCAAAAGCTCCATCCTCATTTCCCCTCCCCTCCCCTCCAAAGAGGTAAAGAGGTGAAGATTCAAGGGGTAAGCGTCCGGGCAATACGGAAACCGATGACGGCTGAACCGTCCGCCGGAGGAGACCCTGTCGCGGTACGCGGCGCGGAGGTCCTCGGGTAGTCGAACCACGAGCCGCCGCGCAACACGCGACGCGCACAGTCGCCGCTCTCCCAGGCCGAGCCGTCCGCCGCCGCGCCTCGGTAACTGGCGTGCCAGCAGTCCTGCACCCACTCCCACACGTTGCCGTGCATGTCATGAAGTCCCCACGCGTTGGCACCGAACGCACCCACCGGCGCCGTCTTCTTACCGCCCCACTGACTGCCGCAACCATCGCAATTGGCCCGGCCCTGGCCAATCTCATTCCCCCAGCTATACGCCGTCACCGACCCCGCACGCAACGCATACTCCCACTCCGCCTCGCTCGGCAAACGGTAACGCAGGTCCGTCTCCACCGACAGCCACTCCGTATACGCCACCGCATCCTCCCACGAAACGTTGATCACCGGACGCCGCCCACGGCCCCAGCCTGCGTCGTCCATCCGCTCTCTACTCGTCGCCGCCGTGAAGCGATCGTACTCCTCGAACGTCACCTCGTACTTCGACAGCGCGAACGACCCAACCGTCACCTCGTGCACCGGCTTCTCGTCGCCAGCACAGTCTTTACCCGACACGCAGCCCATCCGAAAACGGCCCGCAGGAATCACCACCATCTCAGGCTCAAGCGGCATCTGTGGTCACCCTTGCTCTTTCGGCTTCTGTGCAGTCACTTGCCTTGCTCTGCTTTCGCTCTTGCTTCTTGCTCTTGACGACGCTCTTGCTCTTGACGACGCTGCTCAGCCTGTTCTTGACGACGCTGCTTTTCGGGTAGATATTCATATTCATAATAGTATAGCCCCCCAACAAGATAGTATAGCCCCCCAACAAGGAGAGCAACCATGCATACAACCGCCGCAAGCCACTTCCCTTTGCGCTTTTTGGGAGAACCCGACCAGGCGTCGTCACGCTGATGCACGGGTGGGGCATCTACTCTCTCTCGTTCCTGTGCAAACGTTGTGACTAATCCCCTGGCAAACAACGGCAACCGGGCGTCGTCACGCTGATGCACGGGTGGGGCATCTACTATCTCTCGTTCCTGTGCAGACGCTGTGACTGGCGGCGGAATGTTCACGCTGCCTGATGTTTCTCCAGACAGCGCAGGACGCCATGAAGCCACACTTTGCGGGCGGGCAGCCTTATCCATTTGCAGGGCTTTATCTATCGCAGAAAGAAACCCAGCACTCGCTTGACCCGCGCAGCGCTCAGACACTGGAATCAGCGGGTCCTGGATTACTCTTTCCGTGGCGTCGTCGGGCACTTGACCAGTCAACGCCCGGTAGCACACGGCCCCCAATGCGTAGATGTCTGTCCAGGGCCCTTGATCACCCCGACTCGAATACTGCTCTATCGGCGCGTAACCCGGCGTGATAATCGACGTAACAGAACGGCTCTTAGCACCGATCGCCTGACGCGCCGCACCAAAGTCCAGCAACACAGGTGAATTGTCCTCATCCCGAATGATGATGTTGCCCGGCTTGATGTCACGGTGCAGGAAATCGGCACGATGTACCACCTCAAGGCCATCCAGGATCGGATACAGAATGGCCTTGAGTTCGGCTTCGCTCAGCGTCCCTTTGCGTGCGAGGAATGCCGATAAGGTTTCGCCCTCGGCATACTCCATCACGATATACGCCGTGCCATGCGCCTCAAAAAAGCGATACACTTTAATAATGTGGCGATGATCGAAGCGGGCTAAGGTGCGTGCTTCATCTAAGAAACGACCCAGTCCCCACTCAAAATCATCTCGAAACTGGCTGGCTTGCGGGGCAACGCTGTTGTCGCCTGTACGGGTGGCGATATCGGCGGGCAGGTATTCCTTAATGGCCACGGCTTTGTCCAGGTTGTGGTCAAAGCCCAGATACGTCATCCCGAATCCGCCAAAGCCCAGCACCCTCACCAGTTCGTATTCCTGGAGACGGTACCCCTGGGGCAGCGCGTTGAGGGGGTGGTGTGCGTCGTTCATAGTGTTTCCCTCAAAGGGTTCTTCTCTTGTGTGTTCATCCCCGTGCGGACGAGGACCTGCCTGCCGGGTCGCCTGCCTGCGCGGAGTTCTGCTCGGCAGGCAGGGCGCAGGCAGGCGTCCGCGCTCCCAGGTTGGCATGGCGCACTCAAACCATGCGGGCGAGGACGCCCGCGTTCCCAGGGAGGTTAATCTTTCGCTCTTTCTTCCGTATCCTGCCAATCGAACGCGTCGCCGCACAGGGGCACGAACCGGAGAACCGTTGCGCCAATGCTGATATGGCTATGCGCGGGCAGTTCCGTCGGAATGAGCACGGGCTGGTCGTTGAGGTAGGTCAGGTTGGTGCCGCTCCCTTCATTCGTTGGGTTGAGCGGAAAGTTTAACTTCGATATTGCAGTGAAGTTTGTCTTGAAGAATGAAAAGAATATGCGTGAGATTATCCATTGTAGGATTTCCTTTTGACGACAACATACGATGGACACTCTTGCTGGGCTTATCGAGCTCTTTTGCCAATAATTCAAAACCAATCGTTGAATTTACGAGTTCCCGAAGAACAAGACGGGCAGTTTCAGAATCCCCGCTTAAAAAAGATGAAACGGCTTCATTCATTAGAGATGCAGCAAAATCAGGATCTCTTTCTGCCCTTTCTCTAATTGTCTGCCTGTAGTCGCGTGTCAGTGCCATGTTTATCTCCTGCGATTTGTATTCTTTCATCATCTCTCCGGCTTTCGCAATATCCCTTTGTTGGCGGTCTTTTGTGCCGCCTCCCAGCAATACGATAAGGTCGTCACCATCCTGGAGTAAATAGATTCGATATCCTGGACCCCAATCAATTTTGTATTCTCCAAGCCCTGGCAATCAGGTCGTGGTGTCTGATTGTGTTGACGACTGCGTCGGGGCGTCTCGATTTTTTTCTTCTAGCGGTTCCCCACTGATTTTGCCTGTCTCGATTCGTCTTGATTGCTGACCGGGTGACGCTGTCAGCGCTTTCTTCAAGGCAGACCAAAGCCCTGACAGGCCTGTTTCCCGTCTTGATGGCTGAGTCTCTTCGCCCTGTTTGGATTTCTCCTGGGCGGTATCATCGGGAAGCGTTTCCACCCCACAATCGGCCTCCGGAGTGTAGAGCAACACGGTGGTATTGTCCTGGTGGGGATGTCCGACCTCTTCCACGGCATGGATGAGTGCCCCGGTGACTTCTTCAAGGGGTGCGTCCTGCATGTCCTGTAGAATACGCGCAATCTCCTCATCCTCAAGCGTCATTAAACCATCACTCGCCAATAACAGACGATCGCTTTTTCGAACGGCAACCGGTTGCGATGAAATGTCAATCAGGTGGATTTCATCGCCCATGACCGCAGACCGCAGGGCATGCCGTTTGGAATCGGTCGCGGCTTCTTCTGCGGTCATGCGCCCCGCCGCCACCAGGCTGGCGAGCACCGGCGCCATGGAGTGATCGGCATTGAGGCGGCGCAACTGCCCGTCACGGAACAACCACAAGGGGGAATCCCCCACACTGATCCAGTCGAGTCCGTGTTGTGAAATGACCGCTGCGACCACGGTTGACCCCATGCCCTTCAGTTCAGGATTATCCTCGGTAGCCCGGGCAAGGGCATCATTGGCGGCGGTGAGGCAGGCGCGCAGACGATCCGGGACTGGCCCGTCCGTGCGGGGATAGGTCTCGACAAAGGTCTTGACAACGGTCCTGCTGGCCGTGTCGCCGCTGACGTGCCCGCCCATCCCATCGGCTAACAACAACACCTCACTGCCGTCAATATCGGGATCGCCGCGCTCAATCAGGCCGTAATCGTCCTCCTGATATTCCCGCCCACCGGGAATTTGCCGCGCGGCGAATCGTCCTTCCAATCGGTTCATGGTGTTCCTCCAATACGGCGCAGGGCTGCTGCCGTCTCATTGGCATTGTATGCCATCACAAAGTGCAGCGGTGTCCCTTCCCCACAGGCGCGAGGCAAAAGGGACACCGCCCTTACCTCATCATGACCGTCCCTGGACGCTCCGTTGCACACCCGGCAACACCGTAGTGCTGCCCGTTCTGGCAGACGAGCGTGCGGGCAACTCGAAAACCCCTATTGTTGTTCCGGTTTTCGATCCTGTTCCTGTTGCGATTGGCCGAGCGGAGGTTCCTCGGTTTGTTGTTCCACGAACCGCCACGCAACACGCGCTCAGGAGGGACGATCAGGCTTCCAAAGCGGATCGAACCACCCGCCTCGAAAGATCGCATGGCGCAACCGCCATGTATTGGCATGATCACGCTCGACCGTCGGGACCAACCAGACGAGAAAACGAAAGTGCGACTCCAGCGCCGGGCCTTCCCGGATTGAGGCTACCCGCAACGGGCGGGTGGTTAGCATGCCCTGGCCGGATCGCCAGGAGGGCGAAGCCCCCCTGGACCCCCCAGGAGGTAAAGAGGTGAAGATTCAAGGGGTAAGTGTCCGGGCAACTCGAAAACCACTATAGTAGGCCCGGCTCTCGATCCTGACCCTGTCGCGATAGGCCGAGCGGAGGCCCCTCGGCCTGTTGAACCACGAACCGCCACGCAGCACGCGCCCAGAGCAGTTGCCGCTCTCCCAGGCCGACCCGTCCTCCGGCGCGCCATAATAACTGTCGTTCTGGCAGTCCTCCACCCACTCCCAAACGTTTCCGTGAACGTCGTAAAGGCCCCACGCATTGGCGCTGAACGCACCAACCGGCGCCGTCTTCTTATTGTCCCACCGGCTCCCACATCCGTCGCAATTCGCGCGGTTGTGACCAATGTCGTTACCCCAGCTATACGCCGTCACCGTTCCCGCACGCGCCACATACTCCCATTCCGATTCGCTCAGCAAACGATACGATTTACCCGTCCTCTTCGACAACCACGACACATAAGACTGCGCATCATTCCAACTCACATTGATCACCGGTCGATCCCCACGACCCCAGCCCTCATCATCCGGACGATACCCTCTGCAACCACCACCAGCCACGCACGCAGCCCACTCGGCAAAGGTTACCTCATTCACACCCACCGCCAACCTGTATTCTATCCTCACAACATGCTGGGGACCCTCATCATCATAGCGGCCCGCTTCGTTGCTCGGAGACCCCATCGTGAACGAACCCGACGGCACCACCACTATCTGAGGACATTCCACACAGTCTCTGAATGTCCTGCCTACTCCCTGCTCTTGACGACGCTTCTCAGCCTCCTCAGCAGCTTGTCTTGCTTTTTCGGCTTCTTGCTCTTGACGACGCTTCTCGGCCTCCTCAGCAGCTTGTCTTGCTTTTTCGGCTTCTTGCTCTTGACGACGCTTCTCGGCCTCCTCAGCAGCTTGTCTTGCTTTTTCGGCTTCTTGCTCTTGACGACGCTTCTCAGCCTCCTCAGCAGCTTGTCTTGCTTTTTCGGCTTCCTCCTGACGGGACTCAGACAAACGACCCTCCAAACCTGACAACACAGGCGCATCAACCCACACACCCCGTATCCGGGATACGTACTCATCCGCCTTATCGAATTCCTTACGACCCAACGCACCCTCAAACATCACCACATAACGCCCAATGATGCTATCCAGACCTGCTGTCGCAACCCCATGACCCGGCTCCAATTCCAATACCGACTGATACTTCTCCCACGCATTGTTACCCGCAGGACTCGTCAGACGATCCGACGCCAGATCCGTAGCAGCACCAGACAACAACACAGATACCTTTTCTGCACGTCCACGCGCTGCCTCCGCCTCTTCTACTTCCTGTGCCTGGCGACGCTGCTCGGGTACATATTCATATTCATAATAGTATAGCCCCCCAACAAGGAGAGCAACCATGCATACAACCGCCGCAAGCCACTTGCCTTTGCGCTTTTTGAGAGAACCCGACCGGGCGTCGTCACGCTGATGCACGGGTGGGGCATCTACTCTCTCTCGTTCCTGTGCAGACGCTGTGACTGGCGGCGGAATGTTCACGCTGCCTGATGTTTCTCCAGACAGCGCAGGACGCCATGCAGCCACACTTTGCGGGCGATCCACCTCATCGACCCGCAACGCCCAATCTATCGCTGAAAGAAACCCAGCACTCGCTTGACCCGCGCAACGCTCAGACAATGGAATCAGCGGATCAGTCCGCACCCGATCCGTCGCATCATCCGGCACTTCACCGATCAACGCTTGATAGCACACCCCACCCAATGCGTAGATGTCTGTCCAGGCCCCTTGATCACCCCGACTCGAATACTGCTCTATCGGCGCGTAACCCGGCGTGATAATCGACGTAACAGAACGGCTCTTAGCACCGATCGCCTGACGCGCCGCACCAAAGTCCAGCAACACAGGCGAATTGTCCTCATCCCGGATGATGATGTTGCCCGGCTTGATGTCACGGTGCAGGAAATCGGCACGATGTACCACCTCAAGGCCATCCAGGATCGGATACAGAATCGTTTTGAGTTCGGCTTCGCTCAGCGTCCCTTTGCGTGCGAGGAATGCCGATAAGGTCTCCCCCTCGGCATACTCCATCACGATATACGCCGTGCCATGCGCCTCAAAGAAGCGAAACACTTTGATGATATGCCGATGGTCGAAGCGGGCCAGGGTGCGCGCTTCATCTAAGAAACGTTCCAGGCCCCACTCGAAATCACCCCGGAACTGGCTGGCCTTCGGGACAACGCTGTTATCGCCCGTGCGCGCGGCGATGTCGTCCGGGAGGTATTCCTTGACGGCCACGCCCTTGTCCAGATTGTGGTCAAAGCCCAGATACGTCATGCCGAATCCACCGAAGCCCAGCACTCTCACCAGTTCGTATTCCTGGAGACGGTGACCCTGGGGCAGGGCGTTGAGGGGGTGGTGTGCATCGTTCATCGTGTTTTCCTCAAAGCGAATCCTCTTGTGTGTTCATCCCCGTGCGGACGAGGATGTCCGCGCTCCCAGGTTGGCATGGCGCACTCAAACCATGCGGGCGAGGACGCCCGCGTTCCCAGGGAGGTTAATCTTTCGCGCTTTCTTCCGTATCCTGCCAATCAAACGCATCGCCGCACAAAGGGATGAATCGCAGAACCGTATTGCCGATGACAATATGACTCTGCGCGGGCAGTTCCGTCGGAATGAGCACGGGTTGGTCGTGAGGTAGGTCAGGTTGGTGCCCCCGCCGTGCTGCACGAAAAACTTCCTGCCTCGGGGATCGTAAGTGACGATGGCGTGCTCCCCTCGAGATATCTGATTATCGCCAAAGTCCAGACTGACGCGGGCGGTTCTCCCGCGCCCGATCGGATTGGAACCATAACCCAGTTGCAGGGCCCTTCCCTTTCCCGGCCCCTCGACAACAGCCAACCACCCCACAACCGGATCATCCATGCCGTCGGCCTTCCCGGCGGTTTCCTGCTTATCGTCCGGCCGGCGATCACCTATGTTTATACGAGTGTGTTCCTCCGGCTTTCCCCGTTCACGCTCGGCGCCACGTTCCTCCTTGCCTCCTCCGCCGGGGGCTCGAACGCCGGTTCGCGGTTCCGTTTGTCCCATCGGTTTTGTGGGTTCCTCCAAACGTCCCGCCCCAGCGCCCTGACCCCTCCGGGTTGGCGCCGCTTGTCCGCCCGGCATTGTGGGTTCATTCGTGCCTCCCGCCCCAGCGCCCTGACCCCTCCGGGTTGGCGCCGGAGGCAATGGTTTTTCCGTCAAGTCAGTCGGCTTGCTCTTCTCTTCAATGATATTGCCATCGGCATCACGATAAACAGGCATAGCGATATCCTCCTATTTTTCATAGAGTCGGTTGATTAAGTTATCCAGACAGTACTGACCCGACCGGTTCAGGGCCATTTCCTCTTTTTGCTGCACGATATGCAGGACAAAAACCAGCAGCGCCGATTGGACCAGGGCGAGCAGGGTCGTGTAAAACGCCACGCCCAGCCGCCCGGTAATCTCCGGAAGCAGATTCGGATCCTGTGGGTTTTCACTGCTTCCCGCGTAGTCCAGGGCAAGGGCGATCCCCACAACCGTGCCGATGAAGCCCAGCGTGGGGATCAGCCAGACGAGGTACCGCAGCATGTTGTATTTGAGTTCAAGCTCGTGTTGAAATAACTCCAGGGAAGAATTCAACAGGGAATTGGCCTGATTGACGGACCCGCTCCCCTGAAACTGCAGGATGCAGCGCATGGTGAGGCGCTGTAAAAAGAAAGTCCGTTCCCCTTCCATTGTGCGCATCCTGTTATAGAGGGGACCCAGATCCTGCGACCGCAACATGCTCGAATCGTCTTCCGGGAGATATCGCTTCGAGAGTTGCGCCATTTCCAGGTTGGATTGGTTGAACCGCCCCCACAACTCGCCGCAACCGATGAAAAACATAAGCCACATGAAATTTTGGATTGTAAACGGATAGTTTTTCGCCTGGCGATCGAGCAGGAAATCGCCCGTCAGTGAATCATCGCTGTCAAAAACGAAGCTCATTATCCCAATGGCGACAACGCTGATGCCCAGGCTGACGCCGAATGCGATCAGCCGTTGAATTGTCTCTACATCCTTACCCCGTGCCATATCAGCCCTCGTCTGGAATGATTTCACCTGTCTCCGGATTGCGGCGTACGTTCCCCTCGGGAGCGTTATCCGTTAATCTCGCGGCCTCACCCGGGCTTCTTGCGTCTCGATCGCCCCTCGCCCCGAGTTTCTGCACGAGTTCGCGCGCGGTCGTCTGGTGACGACCGAGGAGAATCGCATCCGCGGGGGATATGAATTCCTGCCTGATGCGCATCCACTCGCCGTTCCGCGCCACGTAGCTGCCATTCCTGCTCGCACAGTCGGTCAGATAGAACGCCCCATTCGCGGTCACGACCAACTCGGCGTGGACACGCGAGACCGTGTCGTCGTCAATGCGTATATCCACGTCCGTGCCGCGACCGATTCTATACGTCGAATAGTGGGACATTCCGAAATCCTCTACCGGTTTGTGACGCGCATATTGCCTTCGTTATCCACGGTGATCGTCGCCACCAGTTTCTTCTCACCCTCTCTTCTGAGCCGTGTTTGCCGAAGAGGCGTCTGGCCTTCCGGCGTCAGCACGCCCCCCCGAACACGCACGCTCCCGTCCGTGCGACGGGCATAGAATTTATAGTGGACTTCGTAGATGCCGGCCTCGGCCAGCGGATGTAACCATATCTCATTGCCGGGACCGCTCGTATTGTCCTCTTCCAGTTTTGCCTGAGAACCGGAAAATGAACGCCTGTTGTAAAAGAACTCGCGCCCGGCGGGATCCACCACGTGTAGATCGATATCGTCGCCCGTGCCCCAACTCATGATGATTAACAGGAATTTCTTCCGCGCCCGCTCCTCACATGACGCAAGGTCTGACTCGAGTTCCCGGTTACGGCTTTCGCACGCGCCCAGTGCATTCCGCGGTACCGAGCCCTGCTGTTGTTCTTCACACGCGGCCAGAGCCGCCTGAACCTGCTGGTTACGGCTTTCGCACGCGTTCAGTTGTCCTCTTGCGGCCTGTAATTCATTCTGGACCCGCTCAAGCTGCGCCCTCACTTCCGCCACCCGCTCCGCTGAATCGCCGATGTTCGGGAAGTATGGAAACAGGACAAAGGCAATGAGTATGAACGCGCCCATTGCCGAGGCGAACAGATCCAGTGCCGACATACTGAAGATATTGAGTTCCCTGCTGCGGGATTTCATGGCGTGGTACTCCTGTCAGGATTTGGAAA
The DNA here is from genome assembly GCA_965222075.1 of Candidatus Latescibacterota bacterium. Taxonomy (GTDB): domain Bacteria; phylum Latescibacterota; class UBA2968; order UBA2968; genus JAAXHW01. Next base: position 565,825 of record OZ244937.1, read on the forward strand.
CCATCAACTCCACGCCGCCCAGCGCAACGGTGGCGCCATAGTCCAGCCGCACCGGACGAAATGGAGACAGGCGACGTCGATTCAGAAAGGTTCCATGGCTCGAGTTCAGGTCTTCAATGAGGAATTGATCGCCACTTGCTGAAATTCTCAAATGCCGTCGGGATACTTGGTCGTCATGGATGACTTCATCCACCAGGTCGGGATGCCTGCCGAGTGAAAGTCCATGACGTTGTCCCTCGAATTTTTCCGGCGATAGCGCGATGCGAACGCGGTTGCCCCGGCCGTCGAACCCGGCCAGGACCAGTCCGCGCGTTGGGCGTTTTGCTGAGCGTTTTGGAGGGGCTCCCTCGCGTTCCCGTCTTCTGATCGGGCGGCTCATCCGATCCACGACTTGAATGATCTGCTGCCGGGGTTTTCTCAAGCCAAGCAACAGAGCCGCCAACGTTAGAGTGCCCAACAATATACCACCGATGAGAAACCGATGGCGCGACTCTTCGGCCTGCAGACGCGTTTTTTCTATTTCCTGGTTTGCTTCGTCAGCCTGACGCCTGGCCTCACCCGCCTGACGCTTCGCTTCCTCCGCCTCCTGACGCGTCCTTGCTGTTTCTTGGCTCGCTTCCTCTGCCTGACGCTTCGCTTCCTCCGCCTCCCGTCGCGTCTCTTCTATCTCCTGCCTCGCCTCATCTGCTTGACGCTTCGCCTCATCTGCTTTTTCCCGCGCCTGCTCCGCCCGGCTTTCTGCTTGATCCGCCTTTTGAAGCGCTTCTTCCGTCTTCTGGGAATCTCCAACTCCGGCGGCGGGCAAACACGGACTATTTTCCGGCGGTTGGAAAGGGATTCCGTTATCGCGTAGCAGCTTTACCAATTCCTCAATGTGAGAGGCAAAATAAGCACCGCCCACCTCAGACCCTCCTTGGAGTCCCTGAGTATTCACGCCTACCACTCTGCCGCAGTCATCCAACAACGGTCCGCCACTGTTTCCGGGATTGATTTTTGCACTGTGTTGAATAATGCGTATTCGTTGGGTTCTACCACCTTCTTTCCAGGGCGCTCTATATTCTCGGCTAATATCTCCACTTCGAGGTGTTGGATCTCCAGCAGGCTTATGTACATCGGAAACACCGGGAAAACCGAGAGAGTGCACGCGTTGTAATTTTTCGATCGGCGCGAGCGAAAGAGTAATCGGCGCGAGGTTTATATTTCTGGCTCGCAGGATCGCCAGGTCGCGTTGAAAATCCCTGATGATCACTTCAACACGATGCGTCGTGCCGGAATTCGTCGGCACTACCAAAACATCAGAGCCGTCAGCAATCACATGCTCGTTTGTCGCAATATGACCGCAGTTATTTATCACAAATCCAGTACCACTTCCACCTTTCGTTACAACTCGAACAACACTTTTTTCAAGTATCGCAATGTCTGGCTTGGCCAGAGTACCCTGCGATAATGAGAGAACCGTGGAAACGAGCAAGACAAAACGCATCTGCTTGCGGAAAGTGTGCATTTTCTACTCCGGAATCAGACGCACCTGAAAGGTAACCGGCCCCATCTCGAGTTGATCATTGTCTTGCAATACCACCTGTTCATAAGGATTGAGCAGGCGCCCATTGATCCTGGTGCCATTCGTGGTGTTCATGTCCTCCGCATAGAGGTATCCGTCGGTATACGTGAGCCTGATGTGTTCACGGGATATGGCCTCGTGGTCGACGATGAATTCCGAGTTGGCGGGGCTTCTTCCAAGCGTGACGCCTGAAGACAGCGCCAATGCCGGGATGCTCAACACAAAGGATTTGCCCGTGTTGTCCCGACCTTCCAACAGACATCTGAACGGCGCGGCCTGCGGCGCCTGCGCAGCGGCCTGTCGTGCGGCTTCAGCCCTCTGTTCCGCTTCGGTCAAGCGGGATGAACTCGTTTCCAATTGCGCCTTTTTCATGCGTGCGAAGATGAACCAGCCGAGTAGCAATAGAAGGACCAGGGCAACCCCGGAAACAATAGTCCATTGCAATTGTTGCGACGTCTCTTCACGCTCCCCCCTGTGGACCGCGGCCAGGCTATCCCGTGTTTTTTCGAGCCGATCTGCCGCCGCCTTTCTTATGGAATCCGCCCTTGCGTGCGCCCGTCTCAAACTGTCTTCCCGCGCCTGTTTCAAGGAATCGGTTCTGGCCTGCGCGCGTTTGAGACGTTCTTTTTCTGCTTCGAGACGGTCTTCTGCCGCCTTTTTTATTGAATCTGCTCGTGCTTGTGTTAACGAATCGGTCCTTGCGTGCGCCCGTCTTAAACTATCTGCTCGTGCTTGTGTTAACGAATCGGTCCTTGCCTGTGCCCGTCTTAAACTATCTGCTCGTGCTTCTGCGCGTTCAACAGCACTCAAGCATTCTTCTTCAACCACTTTATGTGCAATTTCCCGGTCTTTAAGCGCGGTCACGATATCGCCGCTGCGCAAGGCAAAAATTGTTCCTCTGGGTTCTGCATTTTTCCGAAACGGCCAGCGTCCGCTGTCCGGGTCGGGCAGGTTGATGGCGACGACATCCCCACATTCATTGAACACCGGCATACCGAACGCTTTGGAAGTCACCATGGCATTGTGCTGTAGCAGATGTACCACGGGATCGCTTGTTTTTTTGCCCGGCACATCCTGGTATGTGCTAATGGTGCCGCGAGCAATCCGGACACTGTCCTGAGCACCAAACTTCAGGGTTTGCACGACCCGGCCCACATCGGACCCTTGCTCGGATAAGCTGAGGGGCGATAAACTCAGACCCTGCACACGCAATAAGGCGAGGTTCAAATCCCGGTTGGCAAAGACCTGCTGTGACACGATCTCCGCACCGGTCTTCAGGGACAGTACGGTTAATCTGTCCGCATCCGCTACGAGGTGTGCATTTGTCAGCACGTCCCCTTCTTTATTCACAACAAAGCCGCTTCCTTCAGCTATAAGTCTGTTATTCTTGTACGCACGCACCCGCACGATGCTTTCAGATACGACATCAACATCTATTTCTCCAAATACGGGACTGAGGAATAGGAATACCACGAAATGCACAACCAGAGAAACACGCATGAACATATCCTCTGAAAGAATTTGTTGGTGAAAACCTGTGGCAAACCGATCACAACGGTCAAAAAACGGGCGAACACGCCGTGTGGTATATTAGAAAGTTGTGGACGGGTATAGAAAGTGAGCGTATCCTTATCCCTCAACCGAGGGAGACAGGATACGCTCGATGACACAATATACAGCGCTGCCCACAATTTTAATCGTCAAACAGGCCAGGACTTTACACCTGTGAACGACCTGATTCGGGCTTTTCACCGAAATCGGGCACCGTGGGGACCGTTTCGGGTGTAAGGCCGTAGGCCCCCATGGTTTTCAAGGCTTCGGGAACGACCAGACCTCCCGATACAATCAGCTGCATAGCCTCTTCTGTGGTCAGGGGGGTATCTTGCACTTTTTCAGGGGGGAAAATGACCATCCACCCTGTGGCTGGATTGGGTGAGGTGGGCACAAATACACAGCAGCCCATTTTGCCCTCTGCGTCCAGCTGGACTTCCCCGGTTGCAAACCCCAGAACCCAGAGCCCTTCCGAGGGATATTCCGCCAGCACGACCCGCCGGAAGCCTGTGTGTTTACCGGGGGAGGCCACGGTTTCGATGAACTGCTTCACCGGGCTGTAGATGCTGCCGATGATGGGAAGATTGCTCAGGAAGGTGTCTCCCTGACCGATCAGGCGCCGGCCAAAGACGTTGCTGGCCAGCAGGCCGGCCAGATAAATGACGACGAGGGTAAGCAGGATTCCCAGGCCGTAGATGTCCTTCTGGGTCTGGAATACCTGCTTGACCAGGGGTTGTGCAAAGCCGTCCAGCCACCGAAATACCGTCCTCAGCGCCAGGAAGGTGACCACGACAGGTACCAGAACGACAATGCCTGGAATGAGTTTGGTGCGGAAGCCCATCCTCACCCATCCCCGCAGTCTGGTCCAGAGCTTCTTACGCCCGTTTTGCTCCAACGCTTGCCTCTTTCAGAAGACCTGCTCGCCCATCCGGGTAGCCCATCCCTCTTCGTCATTTTACCGGGACCTTCAACCAGGTATACCCGCTTCCAGGGTAAAAACCAAGGCCGTTCAGGGGACAGGCACGGCGTCTGCCAGGGTGAAGGTGTGAGCCATCAGGTCGACCTGTCGCAGGTAGGGTTCTTTCTTTTTGTTGGGGGCAAAAACGCCGACATCGACAAAGAAGAACCGGTCCAGGTCGACATCCACAAAGGCGTAGCTCTTAAAGGGGCCACCCGTCCAGTTGGCCTCGTTTTCCCACATGCCCTGCAGGGAGACGGCCAGCTTTCCGGAAAACTCGGACTGAGAGACGTCCACATCTTCCGCCACGATCCGGTCCCCGTCGAAGAACCGCCGGGTGATTTCATCCCGCTTCCGGATACACCACTCACCCGTTACCCGGTCGGGGGGGATGCCGTCTTCCCAGTAGACGAAGAGCCACCGATTGGGATTTTCCTTGGCCAGGACGACAAATCCACTGTCGGGGTAAGCCTCTATGATCCGATAACCGAAGGATACTCGAACGCTCCAGCCAAAATCACGCGCCAGCCGGGTCGTGAGTTCCTTTCGTTCTCCGTAACGGTAGATGAGCTGCTTTACCCTTTTGTCTCTGGCCTCTTCAACGGCACGGTAGAGCCGGTCTGCTTCCATTCTGATGTTTTCCACCAGGGCTTTCAGGTCTTTTCCAGTGGCGGTTAACAGGATCTGTTCTCTGGCCCAGATGTCGTCTTTCCAGGAGATGGAAGCGGTGCCGGCGCGTACGGCGCTTTGCACGTCCGGACTCAGGAGAGACCGCAGAAACCGGGCGGTGGGGTGGGACGCATCCAGCGGTGCGGCGACCAGGAGGTTCTTGCGCCTTTTGTGTTCGTATTCGTCAAAGTAGGCCACGTCCCCGCGCCGGATCCAGAAGATTTTCTCCGCCTGGGGGGTGTAAAGGACCTTTTCGAAGACATCCCGCAAAGGCTGCTCGAGGGTTTTCCAGTCGGAAGAATCGGCCAGGACGACGATTGCCTGGTTGGGGCCTACCGATTCGGGGAGATGATCCCCGCAGCCGACCTCCAGGAGGGCGCAGGCGACAAGGACCACGGGCCACGGAACACGGAGTTGGGACATGCGATTTCTTTACGCTTCGAGTGTGTTGTGGTAGACCAGCCCGGCTATTGCACCGCCCAGGAGCGGGCCGACCCAGTAGAGCCACAGGTTTTGCAGGCCGCCCCCCAGCAGGGCGGGGCCGAGGTGCCGGGCGGGGTTCAGGGCCGCTCCGGTGATGGAGCCGCCGATGAGGATGCCCGAGGCGAGGGTCAGGCCGATGAAGAGGCCGCCGACTTTGGGGGCACGCCCGTCTATGGCCGTCCCGTAGACGACGAATACGAGGAAGAAGGTCAGGATAATTTCCATGACCAGCCCCATGCCGGCTGAGATCCCTGCTCCAAGGGCGGGGGTTCCCATGCTTACGGCGGCAAGCGCAGCCGCAGGCATGGCGAGTTTGATCAAGGCCGCGGCAACGATCCCGCCCAGACACTGGGCGACAATATACCCAATGGCATTGGGTACGTCGATTTTTCCGCCCAGAAGCGCGCCGAGGGTCACGGCAGGGTTGATGTGCCCACCACTGATTGCAGCGGTGGCGCTGACCATCACGGCGAGGGTGAGACCGTGGGCCAACGCGATGCCGACCAGACCGGACTGGCCACCCATCATATGGTTGCTGGCAATCGCACCGACACCGACGAAGACGAGCGCGAAGGTGCCGATGAATTCCGCGAGCAATGCTTTCCCGTTCATAAAAATACCTTCCCTTTAGCAAGAACGTGAGACGCCAACGGACAATTGATGCCAAAATAATCGAATGGGTTGAAAAAATCAAGCGCAAACTGGTTGCTGCGTCCCGACGTCCGGCGCGGTGACTACTGGAGGATCTCGAATCGGGAGCCGATGTCGGGGTATTTGGTGATTTCGATGTGTACGGGGAAGGCCTGTTTGAGCGCCTCCACATGGGTGATGACCAGGATTTTTTCGAAGTCGTTGCTGATGGCCTGGATGGCTTCCACGAGGTGGTCCAGGCCCTCCGCATCCTGGGTGCCGAATCCCTCGTCGATGACCAGGGTGCACAGCCGCGTGCCGGCCCGGCGGGCCAGGAGTTGGGAGAGGGCGATGCGAACCGCGAAGTCGACCCGGAAAGACTCGCCTCCGGAGTAGAGTTCGTAGCTGCGCTCTCCGAGTTCGTCGCTGATTTTGACCTCCAGCGTTTCCCGCGTGCCGCCCTTTTTGAGGTCCCGCAGGGATTCTAAGGCAATCTGGGTGCGGTTGTCGGTGAGCCGGGAGAGGATGCGGTTGGCCTCTTCCTCGATTTCGGGGATGGCCTGTTCGATGATGAGCGCCTGGATGCCGTCCTTGCCGAAGGCGGTGAAGAGCTCTGTGTAGATCCGGGTCTTCTTTTTGGCGGTTTTCAGGCGTTGCTGTTCCTCATCAAGGCGTCCTTCCAGACTTTTACACCGGTCAAGCTGGGTCTGCAGGGTTGCGCGTTCCTGCAGGAGGCGGTCGCGTTCGGGCCGTTTTTCCCGGATGCGGCCCTGGAGTTGCTCCGTTTCCTTTGCCGTGGCCTCGCCGGTTTTGACGGCTGCCTCAAGTTCGGTTGTCCGCGCCTTTGCACGGGCGGTCCGGGCCTGGACCTCTTCGCTCCGTTTATCAGCGGCCTCCAGGCGGGCCTGCGCGCCGGCGGCCTCCCGTTCTGCGGCCTGCAGGCGTTCTTGCTGTTCGGCAGCATCCTGGAGGGTTTCCAGGTTTTGTATGACCTGATGGTGGTGCGTCGAATCGTAGCCGAGGTCGCGGATTTCCGCCTGCCTGGTTTTAAGCGCTTCCTGGGCCTGCTGAGCGTAGCGCTTCTCACCCAGCCAGGTGCGGGCCAGGTCCCGTTTTTCCCGAAAGCCCGGCAGGGCGTCCGCTGCCCTTCGCCGGCGTTCCTCGGCGGCATGCAGGTGCGCCGCCCGGGTTTCAAAGGCGCTCAATTCCACCATCTGGTCGCGCAGTGCCCGATGGGCAGCAGGGTCGTAGCCGAGCCTTTCCAGTTCTTTTCGCGCTTCTGTTAGCGCACGGGCCTCCGGATGGGCCGTCTCCAGGTGTTTGGCCTGCGCTTCCAGGGCCGCAATCTGCTGCTGCTGCTCGCCCTGCGCGGCGGCGGCGGCTTCGGCACCGCGCAGGGCGGCCTCTGCTTGTGCGGCTTCTTGAGTGGCGCCTGCTAAGGCCACCAGACGGTTCTTCACTTCCTGGTAGCGCCGTCGGCAGGTTTCTCGTTCGGCCTCCGAGGCCCGGATTTCACCTTCGATTTGGGCGATTGTGGCTTTCAGGGCCTCTGCCTGTTCGGCCAGTTGTGCGTTGACCTGTGATCGGTGGTGCGGGTCGAGGTCGCTCCCGCAAAGGGGGCAGCGCGCATCCTGCATCTCGTCCAGGGCGGCTTGCCCTTTTTCGACCTCTTTCAGGTCTTTGGCCAGGCCGGTCAGCCGGTTGTGGGCGGCTTCAATCCGGGCCTTTAAACCAGTACCCTGTTCACGGATCTGATCTCGCTTTTCTTCCAGTTTTCGGATCTCTTCAAGCTGCCGGCAGGCGGTCTGAACCGCCTCTTGAAGCCGGGGATGCTCCGATGCGTTTTCTTCAAGCTGGCGCATCCGTTCCTGGTGGGTTTTCAGGGCGACCTGGATTTCTGAGCGTGCCGATTCCACCTGGCGTTCCAGGTCGCGCACCCTTTGCTCCAGCGTTTCCCGCTTTTCTCGCTGGTGTTCCCAGGCCTTCTCCTTTTCCCTTGCTCTTTGCAGGGCCGCGGTTCCGGCTTTGATCTCTTGCCGGTCTTTCAGGAGGTCTTCGGCTTCTTTGATTTCCCGCTCCGCTTCGGTGAGCCGGAGTTCCCATTCGCCCAGGCGGCTCTCGACCCTGTGTCGGGCCTCGGTAATGTCCTTTTCGAGTTCGTTCTGGCCTTTTTCCAGGGTACGGAGGGTGCGCAGTTTCTGTTGGAGCCGGGCCTCTTCGGCCTGCAGGGCGCGTTGTTGTCCAACCGCGGCGAGGATGTCGTCCCGGTGGTCGAGGACCTCGCAGCAGGCCGCCAGCGCTTCTCGCGCAGCAGAGGCCTGGGTCTCTGCTGCGGCCCGGTCTGCATTGAGCCGGGAGGTTTCTGTCCGAAGGTCGGCCAGTTCCTGTCGGTGGAGGTCCAGCCGGGCCTGTTCTGCCCGGAGGGTTTCCAGGCGGACCTCGGCTTCGGCCAGTTCCTCTTCGAGGGCTTCCCATTGCGTAGAGACGGCTTTGATCTCTTTTTGGTATCCCCCCTTTTTGTCGATGGCCGCTTCGATTTCGGCCAGCTGCGCCCGGGCCTGTCCGGCTTGGGCTTCGGCATGCTGGGCGTGGGTGCGGGCGAGGGCAGACAGGTCGTCGTAGCGCGACAGGGCCAGGATTTCGCCCAGGATGGTCTTTCGCTCCCGGGCGCTGCGCCGGGTAAATTCGTCTGCCCGCCCCTGGAGGATAAAGGCCGAGTTGATGAACGTGTCGTAGGTCATACGGAGCAGGGCGTTGAGCCGCTCCTGGGTCTTGCGGAGCGACCCGCCTTCGGAGAGGGTTTTGAAATTTCCCTCGCTGAAGGCCTGGAGCTCTAAGCTGGAGGCGCTGCTCCGTCCTGTTTTCCGGTAGCTCCGGGCCACCCTGTAGCGTTCGCCTTCGAGGTTAAATTCGAAGGCGACCTGCATTTCGGTCGCACCGGTGCGGAGGAGGCCCTCGTCGGGTTTGTGCTCCGTTCCAGCCTTTCGGGCCTCTCCCCAGAGGGCCCAGGTGACCGCGTCTAAGAGAGCGGATTTGCCATGACCGTTTGGGCCGGAGATGCAGGCCACGTGGAAGGCGGTAAAATTGAGGGGGGGCACGCCTTCGCCGTAGCTGAGGAAGTTTCTAAGGGAGAGGGATATCGGTACCATCAGCCGCTTCCTTCCAGGAGTTCCCGTTCCAGACGGGCTGCACAGGTCTGCAGGTCATCTTCGAGGTCTTCCAGTTCGGGGTGGTTCTGCACGTAAGCGTGCAGGGCCTCTTTAAGGCCCATATCTTCGGAGATGTCTGCGCGGCGTATGTGGGCCTGCGCCCTGGGTTTGGGGGCAATACCGGCCACGAGGAAGGCGGCCTCGAGGGCCTGTTTGACGGCCTTGAGGTCCACGGTGTCGGGCCGGTTGTCCGCGAGTTCGTAGATGACGCGGGCGACCGCGTCGGTGAGGGTGTGGCGTCCGATCTCCTCCAGGATGGCCGTGGTGGGATCTTCGTCCCCTTTGACTTTGACGGACAGTGTTTTAAACGGGCGCGCCGGGGTTCGCACAAAGCGGTAACTCACCTCTCGTTTGGACCCGTCTTCGGCGGCCGCTTCCCGGTCACCGATCGTGACCATGCAGACCCCTTTGGTTTCGGCTTCTTCGCCGAAGTCGATCCGTTCGATGCTGCCGGGATAGACCACGGGGGGATGCCCATGCGGGTTGAGGTCCTGGAATTTGTGGATGTGTCCCAAGGCGACGTAGTCGAAGGCGGGGTTGGCCAGGGTGCTGGTGAGGAAGACCGGGTCGCGCCCGATGATGGCGGTCTGTTCCGATCCGGAGAGGGTGGCTTCTGCGGCGGCCACATGCGCGGCCAGGATGGCGGGATAGCGGGGGTCCACCCGGGCGGCCAGGCCCTCGATGATCTGTGCGCCCAGGTCCTGAAGCACCTCTACGGTTTCCTCCTGAGAGAGGTTCCGATAGGGGGTTTTGGCCACCAGCCGGCTGCGGTGGAGCCAGGGCAGGCAGGCCACCTGCACGGGGCCCGATTTGGTTTTTATGGTGAGGAGCTGGTCGTCCGAGGCCACATAGACGCCTTCTGTGCCGAGGGTGCCGAAGATGTCTAAGGAAGAGGCCTTTCCAAAGGCGACGGGGCTGTCGTGGTTGCCCGTGATGGTGACGATGGGTATTCGGGCGGCGACGAGCATCCGGATGAGGGAGGCGAATTCGCGCTGGTGGGTGGGGGTGGGATCGCAGGAGCGGTAGGCATCTCCGGCGAAGATGACCAGGTCCACCTCCTCCCTGAGGGCCTCTTCAAAGGCGAACCGGAGGCTTTTGACGAAGTCCTGCAACCGGGTGTGGAGGCCGGTTGCGGTGTCGAGGCGGCCGTAGTTTTCAATGCCGATGTGGGTATCTGCAAGGTGCAGGAATGTGATTTGCATAGGGAAGTCCACCGCAGAGACGCAGAGGGCACGAGGAGAGGGATATGAGGGAGAAGAAATCGCTACAAGAGAATTTATACAGAAGGGGTTGAGGTTGTCAAGGGGTTTTGAAACACTTTTACCTGGGGTCAAAAAGTGCCCACACTGTTGATGGGGATCGCCTACAAGGGCCTTGTTGCGGTCCTATTTCAATGCCCCCAGTTCCACCTGGACGGCCCACGACGATGCCACACCCGTTTGGGTACGTTTGAGCGAATACCGGAGTTTTAAACGGATGTGCCGCCCGCCCCAGCCGAGGCGGACCCCGCCGGTCTGTCCCCGGCCGGTGAGGACCTGGAGGCGGCTGCCGCCCCAGACGTCGGGTTCAAAGGTGTAGATGCGGGCGTCGTAGGCGGTGATGTGGAACAGCGCCGCCCAGAGGGCCAGTTCCGGTCCGGGTCTGCGGCCGATGTTGAAGTTGATGCCGGCGGCCCGGCCGTGCCCCCGGCGGGATGGGGATGCGGCCCGGGCGCCTTCGATCCACGCCTTGAGGCGTGCCCTGCCCCGTCGGTGGGTGAGGCGGATTTGGGCACGCCGGCGGATACGGGGGCCGATCTGGCCTGAGGCGCGTACGGTTTTCCGCTGCGAGCCCAGGACAAGGCCCAGGGTGAGGCCCTGGAAGGGGCGGTGGGTGAAGTTGAGGCTGAACCGTTCGCCCCGGCCGGGGAGGGGGAGTTGACCGGTGCGCCGGATGCGGCCGTGCCGGTCCAGCCCCGCCTCTATCCGGGTTTTTCTGCGCGGCTTCCAGACCGCGCCGACAAAGAGGCCCCATTCGTTTTGAGGGGGGGTGCCGTAGGCGGAGGTGGCCGTGCCCCGAAGGGTCTGAAAACGGGGGCCGTAGCGCCGGGCGAGGGTAAGCAGGCGCAGGCCTTTGAATTGCACGGTGGAACCGGCCACCCAGGCCTGGTCTTGCCCCCCGGCAACTTCCCCGAAGAGGGTGAGGCGGTGGAGGCGCAGGTTCCAGTCGATGCCCAGGAGGCGGTGGTTCGGGTTGGTCTGGGCAAGGGGCGGGGTGAAGGCGGCCTGCAGGGCTGTGGTTGCGATTTCGCCAAAGGGGAGGTTGCAGTTGAGACGGAGTGCTGTGAGCTGCTCTTTGAGGGCGTCTTTTCGGTCCCGCTGGGTCTGGGTGACGTGCTGACCGCCCTCCCGGACACGGGCGTGTCCGGTCTCGTCAACCGCCGCGTCCCAGGCGGTTCCGGAGAGGAGGAGGGTCCAGGTGAGACGACGGATTCGGCCTTCTGCGAAGAGCCCCCGGAGCGCTCCGTTTTCGGTGCTGGAGCGGTATCCGATTCGGCGGGTGCGGCGGGGTCTGGCCCAGGCCAGTCCGGTAGAGGCGCGGGTCTGTCGGCTGAAGATGAGGCCCTGGCCGAAGCCGGGACGGAAGTCGCCCAGGAGCAGGCGCGTTGTGCCCGGGACTTGGGAGACAGCGATGTATCCGCTCCAGAAGTCGACCAGGCCGGTCTCTCCGGGGTCCCGTTCGGTGAGGAGCGCGCCTGCTATCAGGTTGGCGATTCCGACCTCGGTGCGCTGGGCAATCCGCAGCTGGTTCCAGCGCTCCGGATGCTCCGGGGGGCGGGTGAGGCGCCACCGGGTCCGGCCGGATATCCGATGCCGTGCTGAGATGGAGAGGTAGGGACGGACCGCGTCCAGGGTTTCAGGGGAGATGCCCGGGACGCGGAGGAGGTCGTCGATGCGGCGGAAGGGGCCTGCGCGATTTCGATAGGTTTCGATCTGTCGGGCGGTTTGGGCGGAGAGCCAGGGGAGGGCCTGCAGGTCACCTGCGGCGGCGCGGTTGAGATCGAGGCGAAGCCCTTCGAGGTCCTTCAGGAGGGCCTGATAGGCCTGGGCGTCTTCCGGGTCGGCAGCCGGGTATTCCTGGGCGCCTGGGGAGCCGATTGCTGCAAAGACAAAGATGAGGGCTGTCGTGAAAAGCCTTTTCAATCTGTACAGGGCCGGGTGAAAGAAAATGTCCCTCATGGTCTGGTCTCCTTCCGTGGCGGGGTGCATTCAGTACGTTGGGTATCAAGGGGTTATCTCCTTTTGTGGGGAAGAGGACGGTTTGTCCACCAGGGCGTGTGCAAGCCGGATGCCAGCAGAAGGGAACGACCAAAAAAGAAAGGGGAGGACCCTGATGGTCTTCCCCTTTCCGGTTTTTTGATCGACCTGCCTGCCGCGACGCTCGCGGCGCAGGCAGGTGCCGCTGCCTACTGGTTGTCCACTGTGTCCTCGTCGGGCAGGGGGATAATTTTCCCCTTGCGAATGGTCAGCAAGTACATCCAGGCATTCTCGCGGTTGGCTTTGCCAAAGGCGATCTGGCCCGTTGCCGAGGGTATTCCGGAGAGGGATTCCAGCCTTTCGCGGAGTGTTTCCCTTGTCGTCCCACCGGCGGTGATGGCGCGCAGGACCGCCAGCATGGCATCGTAGCTGAGGGCTGCCACGATGCTCTGGTCTCTGCCAAACCGGGACCGAAAGGAATCCACGAAGTTCCGGACGGATAAGTGTTTGCTCTGGTCGTGGTACCTGGCGACAAAGATCGCGCCTTCCACATAATCTCCGCCGTCGCGCGCCACTTCGGGGAAGTTCCACCCGTCGCTGCCCAGCAGCTGCGCCTGGATCCGGTGGAAGGCGACCTGGGGCGCTATGAGGAGCACGTCTTCACGCTCGCCGGCGATAAGGAAGCCGTCCAGGGTCTCCACGGGTTCCGGCTGGACAGTATCCGGATCGACCGGTACGGGCGGGGGTGGGGCCACGCGGATGCCGGCCAGGAGAAGCGAGTCGATTTCGCCGGCAAAGGTTTCGGGGATGCGGAGGGCCAGGCCGGCTTCTCGAATGCGTTCGAACTGCCCCCGGTAGTCGGTGGTTTCGGGTGCGTACCATTCCTGCACGATCACTTCTGCGCCCAGTTCCTCGGCGCGGGCGGTGAATTCTCTGGTGATCCGGTCGCCGTAGGCGTCCCGGGTGGCGAGGGTGACCAGGGTTCGCAGGCCCAGCTTTCGGACGGCATAGTCGGCAATGCGCCGGCCCTGCGCGCCGGGCGTGGCGTTCATCTGGAAGATATAGGGGCTGATGGAGGCGATGCGGTCTTCGGAGGCTGTGGGGGCGATGAGGGGGATCTTGCGGTCGCCGGCCAAGAAGGCCATGGGGGTGGTTTCCTGGCTGGTGAGGGCGCCGATGATGGCGATGACATCGTAGTGGTCGATGAGGCGCTTCGTGGCCAGCCCGGCCCGGATGACATCGCCTTCCGAATCTTCGATGACGAGGCCGACCTGGTCGCCGGAGGCGAGAGGGTTTTGCTCCCGCGCCAGCAGGATGCCATCCCTCAAATCCAGGCCCAGGGGGGTTTCCATGGGGCCGATAATACCCACTTTAAATCGGGCATGGGCGGGTTCGAGCGGCATTTCCGGGGGCAGGGCGTCTTTTTTTCCCGGGGCGGTTACCCCCTCTTTGGGCCGGGGCTTGAGTGTCTGTTGCGCGAGCGACGCCAGGCGTCCGTTGGGATACTGCTCCAGAAAGAGGGCCATTTTACGGATGCTCTCTTCCGGGCGGCCCAGTTTGCCGGGCCAGCGGGCCTGCCCGAAGGCGACGGCTTCTTCGACGATGGCCCGCCCGAAATCCGATTTGAGACGTGCGATGTCCTGGTCGGTGAGCCGGCCGGTGCCCGCCATTTGCCCGAGCCGATCCGCAGCCCGGGTTTTGAGACGGATGTCTGCTTTGCCGGTGAGGAGGCGGGCGTACTGTGCCGCAGCGCTGTAGGTCTGGCCCTGGTGAAAGTAGCAGTCTCCGATAACGAGATCGGCTTCGAGGAGATACCGGCTGGAGGGGAAGTGTTCGTAGAGTTCGTAGGCGGCGGCGATGGCCAGGTTGTATTTTTTGCGTTTGTAGTGGGATTTGGCCAGCATCAGTCTGGAGGCCGATGTGCGCTGGTTGGGGGGGTAGTGTTCGATGAGGTCCTGGAACCCCTGCCGAGCTTCCGGATAGTTCCCGTGGATGTACCGGGTAAGCGCCCGCTGGAAGAGGGTTTCGGCCTCTCTGTTGAGGGTAAGCCCACCGGGTGGGGGAGAAGCAGCGTTGGCAGCGAAGGTGAGGAGGCCCATACAGAGGCAGAAGAGAGGGATTCGAGCCTTCAAGGAGAGATCCTCAGGTGAGGTCGTTGATTTATATGGAGAAGGTGTTGAAGTCTTCCGGGTGGATCTGTTGCAGGCGGTCCTGGAGGTCTCCCGGCTTTTGTCCGAGGGCCTCGGAGAGCTGCATCCGTTTTTCTACAACCGCTTCGGCTACGAAGATGGGCGCCTCGAATTTGAGGGCCAGAATGATGGAATCGCTTGATCGAGCGTCGACTTTGAGGGTGCCTGACCCGGACTTGAGGGAGAGCCTTGCCCGGTAGATATGGTCTTTCAGATCGGATATGACGGTCTGAACCACACGGGCGTTCAGACAGGATACGACCGTTTCCACCAGATCGTGGGAGAGGGGCCGCGGGGGACGGTTCGTGCCTGATGAGAGTTCAACAGCCAGGGCCAGCATCTCGTTGGTGCCGATCCAGATCGGGAGAATTCTGTCGCCGCCGATCTCCTGGAGAAGGACGACCGGCTCTCCGGTTTGTTGATCGATATAGAGTCCTGAGACCGATGCTTGAAACATATTGAATATTGCCAGAATTGGATATTGGAAAATCTGCAATCTTCAGTCTTCGATCTTCAATACGACGCGCTATTCCTATCTTTCCAAATGCAGTGCGAATATACGATTAAGCAACAGGCGGGTCAAGAAAAAACACGGGCTTTCCGATTCTCCCTTGACGGTTGGATACCGATTGTCTATATTCGCACAAGGTATTGTATTTTAAAAAACTATAGCCAGTATCGTCTCCTGGATAGTCTCTTTGTATGCTGCCTGAACTTTCATATCCTGTACGCTCCCTGCGGGGGATTGGCGAAAGGCGGGAAGCGCTGCTGCAAGAGGTCGGGATTTCGACGGTTGCCGATCTGTTGCTCTTTCTGCCTTACCGGTACGTAGATCGCACCTGCCAGACCGGCATTGCCAGTCTGCGGGTAGATCAGGAAGCGACGGCCGTGGGACGGGTGGCCTCCATGGGGGTGGTTTCAGGCCGTCAGAAGCGGTTTGTGATGGGGGTGGAGGATGGATCGGGATGCCTCGACTGCGTCTGGTTCGCCGGATATACGTATTTCCGGCAGGCTTTTTCAAAGGGCGACCTGGTGGCTGTGGGGGGCAGGGTTTCCCGGTTTGGGCAGAAGCTGCAGATGGTCCACCCGGAGGTAGAGGTGCTCTTAGAGGGTGAGGATGAGGCCCGCCTGCATACGGGGCGCATCGTTCCGCTGTATACGACCAGCGCGCGGATGAAGGCGGAGCGGCTGAGCTCCCGGGGCCTGCGCAGGCTCATCTACGGTGCGCTGGAGGCGGTATCCGGGGATATTATCGACCCTCTGCCCCCCTCTGTTCGCACCCGGCGCGGCCTCCTGCCACTTGTTTTGACGATACGGACGATCCACTTTCCCGACTCGCACGAAGAGGTGGAGGCTGCGTGCCGTCGGCTGGCTTTCGACGAGTTGTTTATTTTGCAGCTCCACCTGAGGGGACTGCAGCGGGCGCGTGAGGGCCAACCCGGACGTCCGCTTCGGGCGTGTGGGCCTCTGGCCGAAACGCTGATGACACACCTGCCGTTCCAGTTGACCGGGGCCCAGCGCCGGGCTTTGGGGGAGATCTGGCGTGATCTTTCCCGGCCAGTGGCGATGCACCGGCTGCTGCAGGGAGATGTGGGGTCAGGCAAGACGCTGGTGGCCCTGCTGGCGATGCTTTCAGCGGTGGAGGGTGGGGCGCAGGCGACCCTGATGGCGCCCACGGAGATCCTGGCCGAACAGCATGCAGGGGTGCTGCGTGAGCTGCTAACACCACTGGATCTGCCGGTATACCTCTTGACGGGGCGCCTTCGGCAGGCCCAACGGCGGGAGGCGCTGAAAGCCTTAGCGTGTGGGGATGCGCGGATTGTGGTGGGAACGCATGCGCTGCTGCGGGAGGATGTGGTTTTTGACGACCTGGGGATGGCTGTGGTAGACGAGCAGCACCGGTTCGGGGTGCTCCAGCGGGCAGCGCTGAGGGAGAAGGGAGAGGGCGTCCACCTGCTGGTGATGACAGCGACCCCGATTCCCCGTTCCCTGGCGCTGACGCTGTATGGCGATCTGGATGTGACGGTCCTGGACGAACTGCCCCCGGGACGTGGGCCGGTGGTAACGGGCTGGCGTCTGGCAGCGGACCGCCACCGGGCGTTTTCTTTTTTGCGGGAGGAAATTGTTAAGGGGCGACAGGCCTATATCGTCTATCCCCTGATCGAGGAGTCGGGGGAGAGCGATATGAAGGCGGTAACCCAGGCCTTTGTGGATTTGCAGCAGGGGCCGCTTCGGGGGCTGCGCCTTGGGTTGCTGCACGGGCGACTGCCGGCGGATGAGAAAGAGGCGGTGATGTCGGGGTTTCGGGCAGGGCAGATCGATGCGCTGGTGTCCACCACGGTGATCGAGGTGGGAGTGGATGTGCCCGATGCCACGGTGATGCTGGTGGAACATGCGGAGCGGTTCGGGCTTTCCCAACTCCACCAGCTCCGTGGACGTGTGGGCCGGGGGGCGCATGCCTCCTACTGCGTGCTGGTTGCCGATCCTGCGGGCGGTCTAACGCCTGAGGCACATGCCCGGCTGGATACGATGGCGCGGACAAGGGATGGGTTCGAAATTGCGGAGATGGATTTGCAGATCCGGGGACCGGGACAGATTTTTGGGACGCGGCAGGCCGGTTTTCCCGAGTTTCGGTTTGCCCATTTGGGGCGGGATGGGGATCTGGTGGTTCTGGCACGGAGAGAGGCGAAGGGCCTGCTGGATGCCGATCCAAAGCTCATGCATTTCGAACACCGGGAGTTGGCCCGGCGGGTGGAAGCAGTGGACCTGGGCGGAATGCGGATTGCGGGGTGATGGAAATTCTGCAATGGGTTGGGTGGGCGGGATTAGGGTTGACACCCCTGTGAATTTGTGGTAGATTGTTCGCGGTATTTCAGGTTCCGGAGAGGGGCGTTTCGGATTTTGGAAGGGGATATTATGCAATCGGGGGCGTGCAGGATCGCCCTGGTCGGCACGATTAATCGCGATACAATTCAAACGCCCGACGGGGTACGCACCCACAGCTACGGCGGCATGCTCTACAGCATCCTCGCCTTAGCCGAGATCGCGGAGGCGGCGATCTACCCGATCTGCAATGTGGGCGAGGATGTGGAGGCGGCCGTTCGGGAACTGCTTGCCCCCTATTCTTCGGTTCGGTTTGACGGGATGCGGTTCGTTTCGGAGCAGAATCCCCACTGTTTCCTGGAGTACGACGCAGAGGGGCACAAGCAGGAGACCCTCCTGGGCGGGGTTGTGCCGCTGACGGCTGACCGGATCGGTCCGTTTCTGGACTGCGATGCGGTTTGTTTCAATTTTATTACCGGCATGGAGCTTTCGCTGGAGACGTTTCAGGAGGTCCAGGGCGCTGCGGTGGGGCTTATCTGTATGGATGTGCACAGCCTGACGCTGGGCATTGACAGCAACCGCCGCCGGTTCTGGCGGGTTCCCCCGCAGTGGGAATCCTGGGTGGCCTGTGCCGATGTGGTACAGCTCAACGAACAGGAGGGGGCCTTATTGGCCGGTGAGACGCTGGATGGGGATTCGGCCTTCCGGCGTTTTGGGGAAAAGGTACTTTCCCTGGGGCCTGCCTCACTCCTGATGACCTGCGGCGAGCGGGGGTGCCGGACGGTTTACCGGAATGCGCGGGGGGAGGTTGAGGTTCAACGTTTTGGCCCCTCCCCGGTCGGGACGCCACAGGATGAGACCGGGTGCGGCGATGTGTTCCTGATAGGGTTTACCTGGGCGTATCTGCAAACGGGGGATTTTGCAGAGGCCAGCCGGTTTGCCAACCAGGTGGCGGGCATCAACTGCTGCCTGCGGGGGATCGAGGAGATCGGACAGATTGGCCGTTTTCCGGGTCCCGAAGGCCGCTTTGTTTCTTCATTCCCCCAAGAGGGATAGAAAAGGTGTGGTGAAGCCCTGCCCCCTTTCTACACCAGAGGAGGTAAACGCGATGCAACAGTACAATTTTCCAAGCAGACCGAATTTCGATCTGTCCCTGAACTCCCGGTACATCTATTACGCGCTGGGGGTGATTGTGGTTCTCTGGTTGGCCAGCGGGATCTACATTGTCCGGGCCGACGAACAGGCGGTGGTGCTGCGGTTCGGACGGTCTATGGGGGTGGAGGAATCCGGACTTCACTACCACCTGCCCTGGCCCGTCGAAAGTGTTGAGATCGAACGGGTGACCGAGTTCAAACGGGAAGAGATCGGTTTCCGCACCATCGGGATGGACCCAACGCCGCGTTATCAACCGGTGGTCAGAGAAGCGCTGATGCTCACCGGAGACGAGAATATTGTGAGCGTGGAACTGATCGTGCAGTACCGTATTGGCGATATTGAGAAGTACCTTTTCAACGTGGACGGTCAGGGCCAGGCTGTCCGGAGTGTCGCGGAAGCCGCGCTGCGCCAGGTCATCGGCCGATCCACCATCGACGAGGTCCTTACCGAGGGCAAGTTCCAGATTCAGGGAGAGATCGAGGAACAGATCAAGGAAGTTTTTGAGCTTTACGGGATTGGGCTGCATGTGGAGGCGGTGAAACTTCAGACCGTATCGGTGCCCAGAGAGGTGGACCACGCCTTCAAGGATGTAGCCAGCGCTCGGGAAGACCGTGAGAAGCTCCGGAACGAGGCGGAGGCCTACCAGAACGAGGTTATCCCCAAGGCCCGGGGTGGGGCCGAAAAGATGATCCGGGAGGCGGAGGCCTACAAGGTGGAAAGGGTCAAGCGGTCTCAGGGAGATGCCGACCGCTTCCTGGTGGTTCTGAAGGAATACCGGAATGCCCGGGAGGTGACCGAGACCCGGCTTTATTTAGAGACGATGGAGAAGATCCTGCCGGGGATCCAGAAATATATTGTGGAATCCGGCGGCAAGGGAGGTGGCATTTTGAATGTCCTGCAGCTCCAGAAAACGACAGGAGGGAAATAGCCATGAGAACGGCTGTGATTCTACTTGTGATTCTGATTCTGCTCGGGATTGCCGTTGATGCCGTATTTTTTATCGTGGATGAACGGGAGCAGGTGGTGGTGACCCGGCTGGGAGAGCCGAAGCGTATTATACTGACCTCCGGAATCAGGTGGAAAGTGCCCTTTATCGAGCAGATCCACGTCTTCGATGATCGTCTACTTTTCAGCGATGCCGATCCGGCGCCCATTTATACAATGGACAAGAAAAATCTGATTGTGGACAATTTCGCCCGGTGGCGCATTGCAGATCCGCTCAAGTTCCTGCGGTCCGTACAGACGATTCGAGGCGCCCAGTCCCGCTTAGATGATATTATCTATGCTGCGGTGCGAGAGGAGCTGGGGCGGCGCGCCCTTTCAGAGATCGTCTCGGGCAACCGGCGGGAGATTATGCAGCGGGTCACGAAGCGGTCCCGGCAGGATGCCGAGGAGCTGGGCGTCGAGATTATCGACGTGCGGATCAAGCGCGCCGACTTGCCGGAGGAGAACAAAAAGAATGTGTTCGATCGGATGCGGGCGGAGCGGTCCCGGCAGGCCAAGGAGTACCGCGCCGAAGGAGAGGAGATGGCGCTGAAGATCCGCGCGGAGACCGACCTGGAGGTGACGCGGCTCAAGTCCGGGGCATTTCAGAAATCGCAGTTGATCCGGGGGGAGGGAGACGCCGAGGCCCTGCGGATCTATGCCGATGCGTTCCTGCGAGATCCCAAGTTCTACGAATTTCAGCGCACCCTGGAGACCTACGAAAAGACGCTGGGTGAGAATACTGTGGTTGTGCTGCCGTTGAGCATCGAGTTCTTCAAGTATCTCGGAACCGGAAAGAAAAAATGAGGACAGGGCATTCCGGCTGGTGGCGTGACCTGCCTGCGCCGTGCCTTGCTCGGCAGGCAGGGCTGCGTCTGCTGGATCTGCCCCTTGCGGGGAGGCAGAGACAGGCCGGGATGGTTCTGATCTTTTGCCTTGTCATTTTCCTTCCTTTCAGCCTCTCTGCCCAGGGATGGTCCGAGCACCGGGCCGATGGCCTTCTGCTCCGGTTTCAGGAGCCCGACCGCGCGCTGGCCGGTGCGCTGTTAGGCGATTTGATTGCAGGGCGGGCGGAGATCGCGCGCAGGCTGGGGGGGGTCGCCCAGGTCCCCATAGCCGTGTACCTGGCCCCTTCGGAGGAGGTATTCAGGGCGCTGACGGGGGGACGAATTCCCCACTGGGGGGTGGGTTGCGCGTTTCCCGAAGCGGGGATCGTCGTGCTGCGGAAGCTGCCGGGACAGCCCGATGCGCTTCTACTTACCGCCCGGCATGAGATCTGCCACATTTTGCTGCACCACGCTGTGCCGGGAAGGGTGCCGGTCTGGTTCAACGAAGGGGTGGCGATGTGGGGCGCCCAGGAGTGGCGGTTGCGTCAGAGCGCCGAGGTCTTCTACGCGATGTTTTCGGGAGGGCTCGTTCCGCTTTCCGAGATTGAGGACGTGCTCAGCTTTTCATCGTCCCGGGCGCACCTGGCCTATACCGAGAGCCTCCTGGCCGTGGTCTATCTGATCCACTTGGGGGGGCCCGATGCGGTGGGCCGGATGATTGCGGACCTGAGTTCCGGCACCCCGTTTGACGTTGCCCTCTACCGTGTAACCGGCTACACGCCCCGGCGGTTTGAAAAGATGTGGGCCGATTACGTGTGGGGGCGGTTCAGTCTGATATCGCTGATGATTGCTCCGGAGGCGCTCTGGTTTTACCTGGCGCTTCTCTTTTTGGCCGCCTATGTGGCCGTGCGCTACCGCAACCGGCGTACCGTGCGGCGCTGGGAAGACGAGGGCCCTGCAGAGGTCCTGCCCCTGCGGTTGCGCCTTCAGGTCCACCGGCGGGAGGACCGGCTGTGAGGGTGGGTGTGACGGGGGGAATCGGCGCGGGGAAGAGCAGCGTTTGCCGGGTCTTTGAGGCCGAGGGGGCGCTGGTGGTTGAGGCGGATGCGGTGGGACACGAGACAGCGGCGGACCCGGCGGTGCTCCCGGAGCTGGTGGCGGCTTTCGGCGCGGATATCACAGATGGGGAAGGCCGGCTGGTGAGGCGTGAACTGGGTCGGCGTGCGTTCGTCTCAGAGGCATCTCGACAAAAGCTCAATACAATTGTATGGCCGGCGCTGAACGAGCGCCTTCAGGCATCCGTCCGGAAGGCCCTGGGAGAACGTCCCGACCGGCTGGTGGTGATTGACGCTGCCCTCCTGGTGGAGTGGGGCGATCCCACCTGCGACGCGCTGGTGGTGGTGACGGCCCCTCCGGAGGCGCGGGTGGCGCGGACGGTATCGCGGCTGGGGATTTCCAGGGCCCAGGCCGAGGCGCGGATGGCGTCTCAGCTTCCGGATGAGGAGAAGATCCGGGTTGCGGACTACGTGATTGTGAACGACGGCTCGTTAGCGGAACTGGAACGGAAGGCGCGGGAGGTGTGGAAGCAGATTGTGAAAGGTTGAGTGGGGGCTGGATTCGAAGGGTCTTTGTCTGAGGAATTCGATTGCTTATGAACTATACGCCGCATACCGATCAGGATATTCAGAAGATGCTCGATGTCATCGGGGTCGCGTCCACGGCCGACCTGTTTGCGCCGGTGCCCGAGAGCCTGCGGCTGAAGGGGCTGGACCTGCCTGCCGGGATCAGCGAGATGGAGGCGGTGGCCCTGGTTCAGGACTTGGCACGGTGGGTGAGAGAAGACGCCCCCGAACTCTCTTTTTTGGGGGGCGGGGCGTATGAGCATTTTACGCCCAGCGTGGTGGATGCGATGATTTCCCGGGGCGAGTTTTATACGGCCTATACGCCCTACCAGCCCGAGGTGAGTCAGGGGACGCTTCGGGCGATTTTTGAGTTTCAGACGATGATCTGTGAACTGACGGGTATGGAGGTGGCCAACGCCTCGATGTACGACGGGTCGTCGGCCCTGGCCGAAGCGGTGATGATGGCCGTCCGGATTAACGACGGGGGGCGGGTGCTTCTGCCAAGGAGCCTTCATCCTTTTTATCGGAGGGTGGTGGAGACCTATGTTCGGGGGATTGGACTGGAGATTGTGGAGATCCCATGGACGGGTGCGGGGACGCTGGATCTGCAACGCGTGGAGGAGGAACTGGGCGGTGCGGCGGCAGTGGTGGTACAGAATCCAAATTTCTTAGGCGTGCTGGAACCGTTAGAGGAGGTCGGGGCGCTTGTGAACCCAACGCCGACGGCCTACGTGGCGGCGGTGAATCCGATTTCACTGGGGGTGATCCGGCCGCCGGGGGATTTTGGGGCGGATATTGTGGTGGGCGACGGCCAGCCCCTGGGCCTGCCGCTGTCTTACGGGGGCCCCTATGTAGGGTTTTTTGCCACGCGTGAGCAGTACGTCCGTCGGATGCCGGGGCGGGTGTGCGGGCAGACAACGGACGTGGATGGGAAACGGGGGTTTGTGCTGACGCTTCAGACGCGCGAACAGCACATCCGGCGGGAGCGGGCGATGTCCAATATCTGCACCAACCAGACGCTTTGCGCAACCGCGGCAACGGTCTATCTCTCGGCCCTGGGACCGCAGGGTTTACGCGAGGTGGGGCTTCTCAACTGGAATCGAAGCCACCGGGCGGCAGAGGGGCTGAACGCCCTGGACGGCGTGGGGCTGAAATTTTCGGGGGCGACGTTCAACGAGTTTGCGGTTGAGACCGACCGAAAGGCGTCTGAGGTCCTGGGGGCGTTGCGGGGGAAGGGGATTGCGGCCGGTATCGATCTGGGCCGTTTCTTCCCGGAACTGGATAGATGCATTTTGACCTGCGTGACCGAAACCAAGACCGAGGCGGATATCGAGCGCTTCGTGGCCGCCTGGAGGGAAGCGTAATGGATCGGGATCTTCTGATTTTTGAACGGGGCGAGGCAGGACGTCGATGCACGATTTTTCCCGATGCGGGCGATCCCGTTGTTCCCATTCCCGAGGGGATGCGGAGGGATAGGCAGCCGGCGCTACCGGAGGTGAGCGAACTGGAGATGGTGCGCCACTATGTGGGGCTGTCTTCGATGAATTTCAGCATCGATACGGTTTTCTATCCCCTCGGCTCGTGTACGATGAAGTACAATCCGAAAGTGCACGAGCGGGCCGCCCGCGTTCCCGAGATTGCAGGGATGCATCCCTTTGCGGACGGAGCGCAGGCGCAACCGGCGCTCCGGGTGCTCTGGGAGATGGAGCAAGTGCTCAAAACCGTTACCGGTATGGACGGGTTTACGTTCCAGCCGGCGGCGGGCGCACAGGGAGAGTTTGTGGGAATTTCCCTGGTTGCGGCCTACCACCGGGCGATGGGCAACCAGAAGAAGGTAGTGCTGGTCCCGGATTCGGCGCACGGCACCAACCCGGCCACGGCGGCCATGTGCGGGTACTCGGTGGAGACGATCCGGTCGACGGACCGGGGTACGGTGGATGTGGACGATCTGGAGGCCAGGATGGGCGACGAGGTTGCCGCGCTGATGCTGACGAACCCCAATACCTTTGGGGTGTTTGAGGACGAGATCTTAGAGGTTGCACGGATCGTGCACAAGGGCGGCGGCCTTCTCTACTACGACGGTGCGAATCTGAACGCCTTTCTGGGGCAGTGCCGTCCGGGCGATATGGGGTTCGACGTGGTCCACATCAATCTGCACAAGACCTTTACCACGCCCCACGGGGGAGGGGGCCCCGGATCGGGACCGGTGGGGGTGAAGGATGCGCTGCTTCCCTACTTGCCGATTCCGGTGGTGGTGGAGGAGGAGGGGCGTTTCCGCCTCGATTTCGACCGGCCCGAGTCGATCGGCAAGACCAGCACGTTCTACGGGAACTTCGGCATGGTGATCCGGGCCTATGTGTATGCCCGGATGCTGGGCGCAGAAGGGATGCGTCGTACCAGCGAGATGGCGGTGCTGAATGCGAACTATATTGCAAAAAGGCTCGATTCCTATTACGACCGTCCCAAAAAGGCCCAGCCGATGCACGAGATGGTTTTTTCGGCATCCCGGCAGAAACGCGAACACGGGGTGAGCGCGCTGGATATTGCCAAGCGGCTGATCGATTACGGCCATCATCCCCCAACGATCTACTTTCCTCTGCCCAATGTCGCTCCGGAAGCGATGCTGATTGAACCGACCGAGACCGAGAGCGTAGAACAGATCGATGACTTTGTTGAGGCAATGATCCGGATCGCAACAGAAGCGGCAGAGGACCCGGACCTGCTCCACGAGGCGCCCCACGATACACCGGTTCGAAGGCTGGACGAAGCCACGGCCGCCCGCAAGCCGGTGTTGAGGTGGAAACCGAAGCGGTGAAAGGACGGGGCAGAGGGCAAAAGACGGGATGCTGGCACCGCTCCTGAATTTATGGCCCCGGACGGGTGATTTCGATCAGGTTGCCGTCGGGGTCCTGGCAGAAGACAAACCGGCTGCCTTCGTGCGGCCTTGTTCCGGGGCCTCCAACGATCCGGATCCATTCGCCGTCTAAAGATTTGAGCACCCGCTCGAAGTCTGAGACCTCAAACGCGATGTGGCGCCGGGACGGTCCGGGATGTTCTTCCGCTACCAGGAGGTGTACTTCCAGACCTCCGCATTGGTACCAGGCCCCTTCAAAGTCGTAATCGGGCCTGGGAATGGGCTCTAACCCGAGGAATTTCTCGTAGAAGGACCTGGCCCGATCCAGATCGCTCACCACCAGGGTGATGTGATGTACTCCCTTAATATCCAGGACTCTGTGGGTGGGCTCACCCTCTTTCAAGGCATCCACGGTTTCAGTTCTCCGTCAGATAGGTGCGAATTTTCCGCATCCGTGAAGGGTGTTTGAGCGTTGCTAAGGCCTTGTCCCGAATCTGCCGAACGCGCTCCTTGGTGAGACTGATCTGGTTGCCAATCTGTTCGAGTGTCATCGGCTCTTCGTCGTTGATCCCGAAGTAGAACCTCAGGACCTGGGCTTCCCGCGGTGAGAGCGTGTCGAGCACCGCCCGGACCTCATCGGCCATGGCCCGCTCCATCACCTCCACTTCCGGAGTCACCTGATCCTTGTCCGCCAGGATCTCAAGGAGGGAGGTGTTGGGGCCCTCCTCAAGCGGCGTATCGAGTGAGAGGTGCCACCGGGAGGCGTCGAAGAGGTCCTGGGCCTGTTTGGGGTGCATCTCCGCAGATTTGGCGATCTCTTCGATGCTGGGCTCCCGGCCCAGTTTCTGTTTGAGGCTTGAAGCGACGCGCTCCAGTCTGCAGAGGTGCTTGAGCTTGTTGACGGGAAGTCTGACCATGCGGGCCTTCTCGGCCAGCGCAGAGAGGATGCCCTGGCGTATCCACCAGACCGCGTAGGTTGTAAATTTTACACCCACCCCTCCGTCGTAACGCGTTGCGGCCCGGACCAATCCCACGTTGCCTTCGGCAATCAGGTCTTCCAGGGGCAGCCCCCGCCCCTGGTATTCTTTGGCGATTGTGATCACAAACCGAAGATTCGATTCGACCATCTGATTCAGGCTCTTGCGGTCTCCCGCTCGGATACTCTTGGCCAGTTCGACCTCCTCCTGGGGTGTCAGCAGGGCATTATAGGCGATATCCTTCAGGTAGAGTTCAAGCGCAGAGCGCCTCCGGCCGGTCGTTTCGGATCGGGTTTCTCGACTCATAAGCGTGGTAGGCATTGCTTTCCCCCGGAAAAGTAGGATCATTTGGCAGTCACCTACAATTCTTCAGACACGATTTCTGCGGCCTTTCCCTGGCCTGTTGGAGGAGGGGCTGAGAGAAGGTCCGGAAATACGAATTTTGTGTGTATTGCCATCACAACAGGCAAACAGTGTACCAGATGCGTTCCAGGCATCTTCTGCAAGGCCTGGAACGTTTTAAAACCGGACATCAGAGATACGATACCTGTTGGGGAAAGGGGAGAAACAATCGCTGGGGAGAAGAAAGATCGCCCAATTCCTCATCACGTAAAGAGGAATGCCTGAAGGTGGAACCATTCGTTCCATCTTGAGCCTGTTTGGCAGACGTCAAGATGGCCTTCAAGGCCAGCCATTTTGGACTTGTGGGGAAACAATAGGTGGGGAGAAGCAGGGAAGATAAGAGGAGCTGTCCAGGGGAACAAAATCAATACGTACGCGACGTGTGGCTTCTTTTCTCTTACACCTCCTTATCGTAGGCGTGATATAAAAAACGGTG
Source organism: Candidatus Latescibacterota bacterium (assembly GCA_965222075.1). Lineage (GTDB taxonomy): Bacteria > Latescibacterota > UBA2968 > UBA2968 > JAAXHW01. The sequence continues at coordinate 592,391 of OZ244937.1, forward strand.
TGGGATACCAAGATAAGGTATGAACTGCGATTTGTCAACAGAAGAATAGAGACGCCTTCCGGGATGTCGAAGGGCCGACTTCCGTGCTGGAGGTCGGCCCTTTACGTTTTGGGTTGCGACGCTTATTTCTCCATATCGTCGGCGTTTCGCTGGCCCATATCTCGGTCCAGCAGAAAGAGCCCGTTTCCGTCGTTGCCCACGAGTTTGAGTTTGTGGACGATCTCGTGGGCGGCCGCTTCCTCTTCTACCTGCTCGGTCACAAACCACTGCAGGAAAGTATTGGTGGCGTGATCGCGTTCCTCCAGGCTCAGGTCAACCAGATGGTTGATCTGGGCAGAGACTTCTTTTTCGTGTTCATAGGCATATTCGAACGCGGCCAGGGGGCTGTTCCATTTCAGGGAGGGCGCTTTCACTTCCCTCAGATCGATATTGCCTTCCCTATCGTTGATAAAGTCGTAGATTTTCATAGCATGTACCAGCTCTTCCCCGGCCTGTGCACGCATCCAGATTGCAAAACCGCCGAGGTTAATCGACTGGAAATGGGCAGACGTTGCCAGGTAGAGATACGCCGCGTAAAATTCAGCGTTGAGCTGCCCGTTTAACGCGTTCTGTATTTTATCGCTGATCATGACTTTCCCTTTTTGTGAATACGACCAACATGTATGATTAGACCTGAAATAGAATTACCAAGAGGGACCTTAATTATACCAAAAAGGAGGAAGGAATCCAACATATTTCATGGTCTTGATTTCAGCGGATGGTCGGTTCACGTCTCTCTTGCGCAGCGACCGGTACAACATAAAAAAACCTCCCTGTTCTTCCACCTGAAGAATAGGGAGGTTCGGGCTAAGCGATAGAGGTTGTCTTGTCCGGGCAGGCAGCGCCGGGGTAAATTAAAAGTCGGTCTTGATGCCAGCCATAAACGTGCGGGGCATTCCGGGGCGCACGCCGGCCGGACGCCGGGCGGCGATATAGGTTTTGTTTGTCAGGTTCCTCACACCACCAAACAGTTTGGCCTTTGGCAAGAGGGCGACTTCAGTGGACGCATCAACCGTAAAGTGGGCCCGGGTGCTTTCCCCGGCAAGAACCGCGCCCGAGCCGGCTTTCGTGCGCATTCCGTCGGTGTATTTGGCGCTCAGGTCCACGCCCCACCGGCCGCTTTCAATGCCGAAGCCTGCGAAGATCTGGTGCCTGGGGATGTAGGGAATCTCGTCGCCGGTTTTCACGGTTCCCCAGGGTTCGAAATCGCTTTTGAAGTCGTGCCTGAATTCGGCGCTGGTGTAGGTGTAGGCGATGCGGAACGGAATAGAAAACAGCCCTCCGGAGGCGTTGGCCAGGTCGTAGTGCAGGCCCAATTCCACCCCTCTGGCGACGGCTTTTCCACCGTTAAACTGGTCTCCGGAACCGGTTCCCCCTGCGGCTGCCAGGTCCGCGCCCAGCAGGTTGCTGTAGTCGTTGAGGTAGACGACCGCCTGGGCGTTCAAGGCGCCTTTTCCGTAGCGGAGTCCCAGTTCGTAGTTGATACTGTTTTCCGGCCTGGTGCCATCTTTAGAGCCGGGAGGGGCAAATCCTTTGTGGATGCCGACAAATGCACTTGTAGATGGGCTGAATCTGTAATTCAGGCCCAGGCCGGGGATCCAGACGTCTACGCTGTTTTCCCTCGTTTTGAGGCTGGAGCCGGTACGGTCCGGATCGTTTTTGCCATAGTCTTTGCGTTCGATTTTGACGTTCTCGTAACGAAGACCCGGAGTGGCCGACAGGTTGCCATAGATGAGTTTGTTGTGCAGGTAGGAAGCAAAGGCGGTTGCGGTTTCGATCCGATTGCTCTCCGTGCCCTTTGTGCCGACGCCGGCCAATTTCATCACTCCGTTGTCCATTTTATACAGGTCCACCCATTGGAACCGATCGATCTGGTCTTTGTGGAATCGGAGGCCGACCTCCAGATGGTGTTTTAAGCTGCCGCGGTCGGTCTGAAGTCCAAAGACAGACTGGACGCCCTGGGCATAGTAGTCGCGGTTGTTTGCCTTGACCTCCAGGGCATTGTCGTTGGGGCTGGTGCTGCCGGTCACAATCGCATACTCGGCTGCGTGTTGGACGGGGTCTTCAAGGATTGCCGCGATCTTTGTACGGTTGCCGTCGGCGGCTGCTCTGATCCTGTCCAGCTTATACCAGTTGCGGTGGAAGGTGTTGCGGTAGAAGATGGCTGTGAAGTCGAAGGAGCCGCCCGGCTGAACGAAGTACCGGACCTGGAGCTGCTCATGTTTCGTGTTCATCTGATCAACGTGGGATGCGGCGTAGCGGCGATAGGGGGTCACTTTGAAGTCCTCGTCGGTGAGTCCCAGGTAGGTCTCGTTGGAGACCTCGTCGGTCTGGCCCAGCTTGAGCATCAGTTCCTGATAGACTTCGGCGTCTCTGTCGGTGTTGAGGCGAAACTTGGCGATGTAATCTTTTTTGTCGAAGCCCGTGTTGCCCCCGCCGTCGAGATTTTTAAACCCGTCGGCCTTTGCCAGGTAGGCCTCAACCAGCCAGCCGAAGTTCCCGTAGGCGTCTCCCGCAGATGTCCGGATGTTGCGGGAGCTGTTTTCGCCGATCACGAGGTGTGCCCGCCCGGTGAGGTCGTAGGGTATGGGCGTTGAGAGCATGTTCAGGGCGCCGCCGGTGGTATAGGGGCCGTGCTTGATCTGGCTGGACCCCTTGCGGACTTCGATGCTTTGCATGCGGCCGGCGGTTGGGAAATAGTAAGCCGCCGGGGCCGCGTAGGGCGCCGGCGCCATCAGGATGCCGTCTTCCATCACGGTAATTTTCGAGCTGCGCTCCGAGCTGGTCCCTCGTATTCCGATGTTTGGGCGCAGGCCGTAGCCGTCTTCTTCCTGGAGGTTGACCCCGGGGATCTCCCGCAGGATGCGGTTGATGTCGTTGTGGTTCTGTTTGTCCAGCCTGGCTTTGTCGATATAGTAAGCCGATCCCGGAATTTCGTCGATCTTGTCGGGGTCGCCGACGACCATCACGCGGTCGAGGATGATGACGTCCGGTTCGAGCTGTTTCCGGATTTCGGCCTGTGCCTCTTCCGATTTTTCAACCTGTTCCTGCTCTTTTTTTTGTTCTTTGGCTTCGGCCTGTACCTGTCCGATCAAGCCATACATCAGGATAAGGGATACGAAGATACGGACTTTCACCATTTCACAAACCCTCCAGTTTTATGTGTAGCAGACATATATTTTATATATAAAACATTTGTAATATATAACATACTCTTCTGAATGTCAACTAAAATTTGGATCGTTTTAAAATAAAAGTGGCTTATGCTAATATGTTGAACCGTTTTTCTGCGTATGGGTTCACGTCAATAAAGTGTTCACCGTATTGTTATGCAGGATTTCGTATTGGGGAAAAGTGTTGGAGAAGAGGCGGCTGTTGTATATTTTAGACTGGAAAGACCGTTACTGATTAAGATATTGAATGCAGGATCCGAACCAGGGGGCCTGGCTATGGGCGATCCGTTGCGCGTTGCCGTTATTGGGGCCAGCGGGATCGGGCAGCACCATGCCCGGTGGTACCACCTCACAGGCTGTGAGGTGGCGGCCTTTGTGGGCACGTCGGAGGCTTCGTGTGAGAAGACGCGAGCCCGTCTTGAGGCCTATTTCGGGTTTGGAGGAAGGGCTTACCAGGATGTTTCCCAAATGCTTCGGGAGGAACGGCCCGACATTGTGGATGTGTCCAGTCCCTACAGCCTGCACCGGGAGCATGCCCTGGCTGCACTGGAGGCCGGGGCGCACGTGGTTTGTGAAAAGCCCCTCTGCTGGGACGAGAAAAAGGGTTTGGACCAGATCTTAGAAGATGGACGGGCCGTTGTGGAAGCTGCCGGGCGGGCCGGCCGCCTTCTGGGGGTGTCTGCTCAGTACCCGGCCGTTATCCCCACCTACCGGGAGTTTTACGAACGGGTGCGGGGGGGCTGGGGCAGGGTGGAGGAAATTTCTATGGAGATGGAGGTGATGGGGCGCACGGTGCCCAAGCGTTTTGAGAAGATCTGGATCGATGTGGGGTCGCACCCCTTAAGCCTGGTGATCGGCTTTTTGCCCGGAGGCCGGATCGATTATGATGCTGCAACGTGTGAGGTTACGGAATGGGAGAATCGCGCCCGTTTCGATTATGTGAGTTCTCAGGGGCGATGTGCGGTTGACATGGTGATGAGGACGGTTGCGGAGGGCCCCCCGGTGCGCCGGTTCGGGGTGAACGGTTTTCCCGTAGACTGGGAAGGGTATACGGACGAGGAGGGGGTCTATCGGGCCGTGCTCAAACAGGGCGAGGAAGAGGTCCTCTGCAAGGATTTCCTGCATGTGTTTATCGAGGAATTTGTCGCTGCGGTTGGGGGTGAAGGCGGGCGTGTGATTGTATCCGGCGAAGAGGGGCTCCAAAACCTGGAGTATCAGGTCGAACTCCTCCGCCGGGCTGAGGCTCACAGGATTGGTGAATGTTGATAGGGTTGAGAGATGCCTCCAGGTGCCACAGCCGATATTGCTGTGATTATTACTTCCCATAACTACGGCCGGTATCTGGGGACCTGTTTGTGTTCGGTGGACTCGCAGACGCTGAGACCCAAAGAGATTCTGGTGGTAGACGACGCCAGCACGGATGGGACCGAGGCGGTGGTTCGGCAGTTTCCCGAGGCGCGCTATTACCGGGTTGCGTTTCAAAATGCGAATAGGGCGCGCAATTTCGGGTTTTCCAAGATGTCGTCCGAACTGGTCGTCTTTTTTGATGCAGACAACTATATGGAGCCCCATTTTCTGGAGACCCTCTACGGGGGTCTGGACGCAGATGGGGCTGTGGATTTTGTTTACTGTGACCGGATCAATTTTGGCGAGGGGGATGTTTCCTGGTATCCCGAATCGATGGGACGGTGGCGGGCGAGACCTTTTGATTCCGTGTTGTTGAGAGAACGCAATTATATCGATCTGGCATCCCTGCTTCGTGCCCGCTGTTTTCCCGGCTTTGACGAAGCCCTGCGGAGGTGCCAGGACTGGGATCTCTGGCTGAATATCGTGCTGAACCAGAGGGGAAGAGGGCGCTACGTGGCGGAGCCGCTTTTTTACTATCGGGTCCACGGCGCGAGTGTGAGCCGGCGGGAGGACCGGGACCGCGCGGTGTGGACGATCCGGCGTAAATACCGGCTGGGTCTTTTTTCTTCTCTGCCGGTGGTACGGGACGCTTTCTGGCTGTATCGTTTTTTGGGATGGCTGAAGCGGTCCTTTGGACGATTTTTCTCCGTTCGATATTCTCTCGGAAAATCACCATGATGGAGGAGATTTCCCATGAGCGATCTGGTTGATCAGAGCCACAATATCAAGCCGAAGATGGAGGCAATGATCCAGACGGTTATCTTCATCCAGTCGGCCTATGCCCGGGCGCTTCTGGTAGACCGAAATGCGCTTCTGGCGTCTCAGACGGAAGAGGATACGGTCCGTTCCGAGTCGATCCTTCAGGAGGCCTTCACAACCGATGTGCGCCCGCTTCTGGCCCGCGTGCGAAAGGAGATGGGCCTGCACCCGGATCCTATGGCGGCCTACCGGGAGAGCGGCTATTTTGAGAAGATTGCAGAAGAACGCGTGGGCGAGCTGGAAGGCGCGGCCAGCTGGGGATAATTGGTTGCGGAGTGCGGATTCTGCCGCTGCTTCCAGATAGGGAGGCAGCACCTTTTTAATAGAGTGAAGCGTTGTGGGGTCAAAATCCGAGGTGTTTCAGGAATTTTTGCCTTCCACCCGTCTTTTTTTCGCGGTTCCAGGATTTGACTTTCTCAAAGTAGGGGGTTTCCTCTTCTTCTTCCCACTTGCAGAGGGCTTTGATCTGTCCGGGGCTGTTGTAGCCGTCGAGTTCGTAGGGGCACTCGACGGAATTGCTGATGCTTAAGAGTTCGATATTTCCCTCAGCGTCGAATTCGATGTCGAAGGGGTAGCGGCGGCAGGTGACGGGGCGGTGTTCGTAGATGGTGCAGAGGTCGTCTTTCCCGAGGTACTGGCAGCCGTGATTGTTGCGGCGGAGGCCCATGATGCGCTGGCCGGATTTGAATTTGACCCATCCCGGATTGCGTTTGCTCCAGTCGATTTCATCCGGTTGGTAAAACCGGACGATTTGGGATGCCTCCTGGCTGGTGTGTGAGATGATGCGCCGTATGTCTTCATCCGTGACCAGGACAATCGGTTCCCGGCAGCAGTTTGCACAGCAGGTACACCGAAAGTTGAGCAGGTGTTTCCACGCTTTGGCCATGCCGTCTCCTTTATTCACCCCTTGCTACTGAGATTTGAGATGTTGCGGATATCTCTATCTCTCCAAACATAGGCGAGGAAGGCGGAAGTGTCAAGAGGCATGATGGAGAGGGCCTTCGGATAGCGGCGAATTTTGTCTTTTACCTGCCCGGGGGGCTTGTTATATTTGAACGGGCAGCCCGTTTTGAAAATAGGGGCAGCAGGGCGTTGAAGTCCGGGTGGCGGGCGCTGATCGGGATGGGCATCGCGGCTGTGGGACTGGCGTTGATCAACCTGAAATAGAGGATCGTGATATGGCAGGGCCTGTTATCGGTATTACCACGAGTATGGATGCGGACAACGGGGAGATTTCCCGGCAGGTTCTGGGTCACCATTACGTCAGAGCCGTGGAGCGCGCGGGTGGGTGCCCGCTTATTCTGCCCATGGTTGAACGCCGGGAGGCTTTGTGCCCTGTTCTGGAACTGCTGGACGGGCTCATCATCACCGGCGGTCCCGGGATTACCGACGGGCTTATCGGCCGGCTTCCGGACGATCTGCCGCCGGTTGCGCCGGAACGGGACCGGGCGGATACATGGGCCTTTGAGGGGGCCAACCGGAAGGGGCTCCCGATTCTGGGGATTTGCTACGGTATGCAGTTTATTAATGCGAGATTCGGGGGTACGATCTACGCCGATGTCCAAACACAGCTTCAGGTGCAGGCCCACTCTCCCAAACGCAACGGTGGGGTGGATGTCCGGCACGGGGTTATTCCGGAGGGCGGCTCCTGCCTGGACAGGCTGGTGAGGCAGAGAGGCAGGCTTGTGGAGGTCAACAGTTATCACCTGCAGGCGGTGGGGCAACCGGGGAGGGGGTTGCGGGTTAACGCCCGGAGTACGGACGGGCTGATCGAAGGGATCGAAACCGAGGACGGGCGTATTTTGGGGGTGCAGTTTCACCCCGAAGGACTTTCCGGCACGGTGTGGGACAAGGTTTTTGACTATCTGATGGAGCGGGCCGGGAGAGAGAGGGTTTGATTTGTGGGTGTTTGGTGCTGGCGCCCTGATGTGAAAGGATGATAAGGTGGGTGACCCTGCGGTGCAAATGACCGAAACGGATGGGAAGACCCCGGATCCATTCTGGACGGTTGCAAACTGTTGCAGCCTGCTCCGGGTTGTCCTGGCCTTTCCCGTCCTCTGGATGATCTGGAAGGGGCCTGAGTACCGATGGATCTTATTTGCCGTGGTTCTGGTGATGATTGCAACCGATGTTCTGGATGGATACCTTGCCAGATGGCGGGGTGAGATTACGCGGTGGGGGAAGATTCTGGATCCGGTGGCCGATAAGCTGGCGATCGATTCGATTGCGGTTGCGCTGGTGCTCGTCAAGGGGCTACCCTTATGGGTGGCCGTGGTGGTTGTGGGGCGGGATGTGTTGATTGTGCTGGGCGGGGTGCTGCTGGTGGCCCGGGAAAAGATCATGGTTGTTTCCAATATCTGGGGGAAGTTGACGACGCTGGTGATGAGTGTACTGCTGCTGGCTTACGCGATGGATGCGGAACCTGTAAAAGAACCGTTGCTCGCGCTGGCGGCATTGCTGCTGCTGGCTTCTTCGGTGAGTTACGGGGTGCATTTTTTGCGGTTGATACGGAGGACGTGATGGGCGTTGTGGGTTGCAACGCCCCGTCGCTCGATGAGGTGAAGTTGCAGATCAGTGTGATTGTTCCCGCTGTAAACGAGGCAGAGACGATCGGGGGATGCCTGGCACAGTTCCGGGACGCCGGGGGGGTTGAGGTGGTGGTTGTGGACGGGGGAAGCAGCGATGGGACGAAGGAGGCGGTGAAAGCTTCGGGTGTCGCTGGCTGGCTGGCTTCACCCCAAAAGGGCCGGGCGTTTCAGATGAATTACGGGGCAGCGGCTACGTCGGGTGAGGTTTTGCTTTTTCTGCACGCCGATACGCACCTCCCCGGGGATGGGCTGAAGCTGATTGCCGATTCTATGACCGATCCGGAGGTGGTGGGCGGACGGTTCCGCCTGGGGCTTTCGGAAGATACCTGGATGTTTCGGTTGATTGCCCTGTTCAGCACGTTCAGGTCCCGGTATCTGGGCATTACGTATGGAGACCAGGGAATTTATGTGCGGCGATCTGTGTTTGACCGGATGGGGGGATTCCCTGCGCTTGAGATATTCGAGGATTCCGAGTTTTGCTCGGCGGCCTCCAGGCTGGGACGGTTTGTGATGCTGGACGCGCCTGTGTGCAGTTCCACCCGGCGGTGGCGGCGGTGGGGGGTGTTCGGGACGGTGGTCCGGATGTGGGCGCTCCGGCTGCTTTATATATGCTCTGTTTCCGATGACCGATTGAGCCGGAGGTACCGGGATGTGCGGTAAGGCGCACGGCGTGCGCCCCTGGTTCGGGCATCGGCATAGCAGAGGGTGGAGCGGATTGCAACGATCGAGGGGCGACATGAAGCCGATCCGGCTGGGGTTTATCGGTCTGGGGCATATTACGACCCGTGCCCATCTGCCGCCGCTGGCGGAGATGGCAGAAGCGGGAGAGGTGGTGTTGCAGGCATTCTGTGATGTAAACCGGGAAGCGGTGGAGGAACAGGCCAGTGCTTTTGGCGTCAAGGCGGTTTATACGGATCACCACGAGATGTTCGGGAAGGAGGCGCTGGACGGGGTTTATGTCTGTATTCCACCGACGCTACATACCGATGCGGAACGGATGGCTGCCGAGCAGGGGATCGCGCTGTTCGTGGAGAAGCCCCAGACGTTAGATATCGCGCAGGCGGTGGCGTTTAACGAGGCGATTCGGAAGGCGGGGATCGTGTCGCAGGTGGGCTTTCTGAACCGCTACTATCCCTCGTCCGAGCGGGTGCGGGAGATGCTGGAGGAGCGGACGCCGAGGCATGCGCTTGTGCAGCTCCTCTACAGCGGCAAGCCGGTCCGGTACTGGACGAGCCGGTTCGAGCTGTGCGGCGGGTCGTTCGTGGAGAATACGATCCATATGGTGGACCTGCTGCGGTTTTTCCTGGGCGATATCGAGGCGGTGTCGGCATTTTATGTGGACCGGAAACCGGGAGAGGGGCCCGAGCCGATGGATCTGCCGCATGTGTACAATGTGAGCTACCGGTTCAGGAGCGGGGTCACGGCGAATGTGACGACCTCCCGGGTGCTGACGAATGTGTCGGTTTCCCGGCGGGAGATGCTGGTGGTGTCGGACGATTCGCTGATTGAATGGTCCGCACAACGCGTGGTGGAGAATGGCGAGACGGTCTGGGAGATACCTGAGCGGTGCAATGCTTTTGCGGTTCAGGCCCGGGCGTTTGTAGAGGCGGTGCGGCGGGCAGATCCGGCGCTGACGAGGAGCCCCTATCCGGAGGCGTTGAACAGTTTAGCGGCAGTGTTGGGGGCGAATGTGTCGGCGGCAAAAGGTGGGGAATTGCTTCAATTGGACGATTTTATCGCAGGGACTCAGGAGGCCGGACATGGCTGTGGATAGGCATTTTACTCCGAAAGAGGCGAACCGGACGCTTCCTCTGGTCAAGCGTATTGTGGCGGATATCCTGGAGACCAGCGGGCGGATTCGGGAGATGGCGGAGGGGCTGGGCGAAGCGGCCAGGGACGATCCCGGCGTGAGGAAACAGATCGATGCGTTAAACGATCTGTTTGAGGAGTTGGAAGAGATCGGGTGCTCCTACAAGGATTGGAGCTTTTCGGTGGGGCTGGTCGATTTTCCCGCGATGATCAACGGGAAAGAGGTGGAGCTCTGCTGGCGGAGCGATGAGCCGGAAATTGTTTATTATCACGGTCCGGAAGGGTATGTGGGCCGCAAGCCGATTCCAAACGAATACCTGGAGTAGAGGAGGTTATCCATGACGGTTGAAGAACTGGTTGGACGGTTTCCGGAGATTCCGGGAGATCTGCATTCGGAGCCGCTGGTCGCCCAGTTTGCAGAGGCTTTTGACGGTCTGCTGTGGGTGGCCAACAAGCCGAGCGCATGTTCGACCCAGCACGATGCGGGCAACCACTATTATCTCAAGCTTGTCGGTCCGATGGATATCTACCGGTACGGGCTTTATACGCGGGAGAAGGTGCTGGGCGAGATCAAAGGCCTTCTGGATCGATACAGGGCCGCCCCGGACGGATTTGCGCAGAGCCTGCTTCCGGCGGATACGGGCGTGCAGGAGGTTAAAGGACCGGGATGTGAGTGAGGCTGGTGTGACTGAACGGGATCTCCCTTTTTTGACAGCTGCGGAGCTGGCGTTGCTCTACCGCGGGGGCGAGGTGTCTCCGGTGGAGGTGGCAGAGGCGTTTCTGGTGCGAATCGAGAAGTACAGGGCCGAAACGGCGGCCTATATTACGGTGACGGCGGAGCGTGCGCGTGCGGACGCAAAGGCGGCCGAGACGGCGCTGAGGGCGGGGAACGATCTGGGGCCGCTGCACGGGATTCCGGTGGCATTGAAGGATCTGTGTGATACGGCAGGCATCCGGACGACGTCGGGCGCGGCGATCCGGACCGACTCTGTGCCGGAACGGTCTTCCAGGGTGGCGACCAAACTGGCGCAGGCAGGGACGGTGCTGCTGGGCAAGACCAATATGGTTGAGTTCGCGTTCGGCCCTTTTGGGCTGAACCCGCACTTTGGCACGCCGCCCAACCCGTGGGATGCAGAGCGGGTGCCGGGGGGGTCCAGCAGCGGATCGGGCGTGGCCGTGGCTGCGGGGCTGGCCACGGCGGCGATTGGGACCGATACGGGGGGATCGGTGCGCATTCCAGCAGCGTTCTGCGGGATTACGGGACTGAAGACCACCGTGGGACGGGTGAGCAGGGCGGGGGTGACGCCGTTGAGCGGGACGCTGGATACGGTGGGGCCGATGGTGCGGTGTGTGGAGGATGCGGCACTGGTGTTTTCGGCGATTGCGGGGCCGGACCCGGCAGATCCGTCCACGTTGCGCTGTCCGACCGGGGATGTGCTGGCGGGGTTGAAACGGGTGGTGGGGGGGATGCGGGTGGGGGTGGTCCGCGCGCCTTTTTTCGAGGGGGCCGATCCGGAGGTCGTCTCTGCGGTGGAGGCAGCGGCGCAGGTGTTTTCCGGTCTGGGCGTTCTGGTGGAGGAGATGGCGTTTCCAGAGGCCCGACAGACCGCTGAGGAGGACGATAACCTGGTGTTGATGCGGGCGGAAGGATACGCGGTCCACCAGCAGGCGCTGGCCGAATCGGGGGAGGCGTTTGCGCCCCGGGTGCGCCAACGGCTCGAACAGGGCGAAGCGGTTTCGGCTGCGGATTATATCGAGATCGTCCGGCGTCGGGGGCCGATGATGCGGTCTGCCCGGGAGCGGTTGGCAGGGGTAGAGGCCGTGGTGGGTCCCACGATGCTTACGCCCGCGCCCAGGCTGGCGGACCTGGAGGCAGGCGAGCCGATCCGGCTGGATACACGGGTTGTGAACTGGCTGGGGCTGTGCGCGATTTCAATGCCCTGCGGGTTCACGTCACAGGGGCTTCCGGTGGGGCTGCAACTGATCGGGAAGCCGTTCGACGAAGCGACGATTCTGCGGCTGGCCTATGCCTACCAGCAGGCGACGTCGTGGCATGCGCGCAGGCCGCCGGGATTTTGAAGGGGAGGAGACAGACGGGGGATACGATGGCGAACATTCTGGTTCCCAAGAACCGGATGTAACGGTCCGAATTTGAATGTGTTCCGTTTCCGGAGGGAGGCGTGATTATGCTGGTGGGATATGTGAGCGACGAACGGTATATTGCCCTGTCCGATGTGCAGCTTGAGTTTGTAAACGACTCGGGCGCAGTGGCGGCGTGTTCCCGGGCGTCGGGTGCGGTTTACGTGGATGTAACGCCGGGACCCTACCGGGTCACCCTGGCCAGGGAAGGGTTCGGGTCCAAGATCGTGCAGATGGAGGTTGAAGAAGATAAGCCCTACCATTTCCGGCTGCTGCCGGACTGCCTGCTGGGGTATATGTGGCCCAGATGCGTCAAGTCGGGAGAGAGGTCCGAGTTCCGCGTGCATTCGGCGAAGGCGTACAAGTTGGAGCTGTGGCGGTACGGGTGGAAGAAGGCGTTCATCCGCACGATCGGATGGTACGACGAGCACGGGCCCCGGGCGACGGTACAGCTTTCTCCCGATGGGGATTATACGCAGACGGGGGTTCAGTGGAATAAGTTCGGCTATACCAGCCCGAGCCACAAGCAGTACGTGGAGGCGCCCGGGCGATCCGGGCTTTATTATTTTCACGCGAAGACCGAATCGGGCGATTTCTTTTCTTTTCCGTGGGTGGTGGCGCCGGCCGATCCGACGGCGAAGATCGCGGTGCTGGCGTCGGATATTACCTGGTGTACGTACAACAATTTCGGCGGGCGGAGCAATTATATCCATCCGGACAGGCTGCCGCCGACACCCACGATCAACGCGCGTCTGGAACTGAAGCGATATACGGACCCGGAGCACATCAATTACGATGCGGAGGAGTACCTGCCGCTGTCGTTCGACCGGCCGGAGCCGATCAACCACGTTCCGGAAGCGGTGCAGGTGACCGATCCGATCGAGGGACGGGCGGCGTGCCATGTTGCGCCTGCGGAGTGGCGGCTGCTGGGGTGGATGGAGCGGGAAGGATTTGCGTACGATTACTATTCTGAGACGCAGTTTCATTTTGGAAAGCTGAATCTGAACGATTATAAGATTCTGGTGATCAGCACCCATCCGGAGTACTGGTCCAGAAAGATGTACCTGGCGCTCAAGTCGTGGGTGTTTGAGCGGGGCGGCCGGCTGCTTTATCTGGGCGGAAACGGGGTGAACTGCGAGGTTGAGTTCCTGGATGAGTCGACGATGGTCGTCCACAACGGGTACCGCCGGCAGCAGCGGGAGGAGGGGTTCGAGAGCCGGCTTCACATGCGGCTTGAGTCGGAGGCCAACCTGCTGGGGGTGGTGTTTACCGATTCGGGCATTATGACCAGCGCGCCCTATCGCGTGATCGACGCGTCGCACTGGGTGTTTGAAGGCACCGACCTGAAGGAGGGCGATTTGTTCGGCGAGAAGAGCCTGCACGTGCGCGTGCCCGGCGGGGCTTCGGGACACGAGACGGATAAGATTTCAGCGAGTTCGCCCAGGAACGTCCACCTGCTGGCCAGGGGCACCAATATCGACAACGGGGGCGCGGAGATCGTGATCCACGAGCCGGAGGGGGGAGGCGCGGTTTTTTCGGTGGGATCGATTACGTATCCCAGTTCGATCCTGGTGGACGATGCGGTTTCCAGAATTACGGCGAATGTGCTGCGGCGGTTTCTTGAGGGATGAAAGGAGTGTTGTTCCGATGCTGTTCGACACCCATACGAATCTTATGTGGTATCCCGACCACCTGTCCGATGAGTTCGTGGCGTTTGCGCTGGCGGCCAAGAGGGCGAAGATGCGGCTTTCGCCGGATGTGTATTATCCAGACGATGCGGAGGATGAACGGAATGCGTTTGACTCCAGGCCGGAGCAGCTACTGGCGGCCACCGACGATTGTGACAGGGTGATTGTGTTTGGGATAAAAGCCCCCTACTGCGGGATCGATGTGTCGCAGGATCTGGTGGCGGATTTTGTAAAAGAAAACGCGGACCGCTTTATCGGCTGGTGTTCGGTTGATCCGACCGACGATGACTGTATCGATCAGCTCGTTTACAACGTGGAGACGCTGGGGCTGAGGGGGCTGAAGGTGGCGCCGATTTACCAGAACTGGGACCCCCAGGACCCAAAGCATCTTCCGTTTTTCAAGAAGGCCGAGTCGCTCGGCATTCCGGTGAATATCCATCAGGGTACGTCGTTCGTCCGGCCCGGCCCGTTGAAGTACGCCAATCCGATTCAACTGGAGGATATCGCGATTGCCTGCCCGGAGCTGCGGATGATTATTTCCCATATGGGACACCCCTGGGAGGACGAGTGCGTGGTGCTGATCCGAAAACACCCGAACCTCTATACCAATGTTTCGGCGCTGCATTATCGCCCCCGGCGTCATTACCAGGCGTTTATGTCGGCAATTGAGTACGGGGTAGAGCACAAACTGATTTTCGGATCGGACTTCCCTTCGGCAACGCCGGCACAGGTGATTGCCGGACAGTGGAAAGTAAACGAGGTTGTGGAAGGGACGCATTTCCCCCGGGTTCCGGATGAGGTGATTCACAATATTATTTATGAGAACTGGAAGCAGGTGCTTGAGGTGTAAATCCCAAATCCGCAATCGAACGGAGGTGTTATGAGCCGATTGTATTATAGCGAAGCGGGGCGGGTGATTCCCGCCCTGTGCGAGGAGTTGACGGCGTTTCGCAGGGCGCGGAAGGGGTTGCGTCTGCCTGCGACGGGGGACGCGGGACAGGTCTACGTTCTGGCCCGGTCGTATCCGAACAACGAGAAGCCGCTCCGGATGGCGGTGAACGGGGAAGAGGCAGCGGCCATCGAACCGGCGCGTCCGGCGTATTACTGGTACGAGGTTCCGGTGGCAGCGGACCGGCTTGTGGAGGGGGAGAATACGTTTGCGTTCTGGACCGATTCCACGGCGATGAACAGCTGGTCGCTGGCGCTTGAGCCGGGACATGCGGAACCGGAGAGTTCGATCAGCGACGACGAGGGAAAGACCTGGCGGAACGAGCAGATGGCGTACTTAAATGCGGTACGGGGAGAGTATGTGGTGCGGGTGCGGCTGGCCGAAGGGGAGGATCCGGCGCCGCCATCCATGGTCTGGGAAGATCAGGGCCATCCGAAACTCGGGTCGCTGCGGAAGATCCTGCCGCCGGTGGCCCGCGACCAGGGGCCGCTGCTGAAACGCGTGCGGGCGCTGTCGGCCTGGCTGGCGTCGAGCTGGGAGCATACGAATTCGATGAGAGCCGCGCAGTACGGGCCGTGGGACGCGGAGACGATTCTGGCCTGGGGAGCGGCGCAGGACGGGCACAACGGCAAGCGGCCGGTTGTGATGTGCGTGCACTATGCAGCGGCTTTTGTGAGCTGCGCCCAGGCAGTGGGGATTCCGGCGCGGTGCGCCGTGCTGACGGAGGCGGTCAACGGCTCCAACGGGCATTTTGTGACGGAGGTCTGGTTCGAGGACGAGGGCAAGTGGGTGGTGGTGGACCCGAATGCGGATGCGATGTTCTGGAAGGACGGGGTGCCACTTTCGATGTCGGAGGTCCAGGAGGCAGGGTCGGATCTGGGCGGGTTGATCCAGTGGGGGAGCGGCAGCGCGTTTCAGCGCACGTTTCCCCATATGGTCGATTTTGTCGAAAACAATCTGGAGAAGGGGGTCTGCTTCGGCCACCGCAGTGTGTGGTTTCGATCAGACCTGCTGTCCCGCCCGGAGTTCTCGCCGCCGGGGCACGGGGCGCTGTCTTACTGCGAGACCGGGCTGGTGTGGGAGAAGCGCGACTTAGAACGCGGGTTCGGAATGTTTCCCCATTTTGGGGATGCGGCGTATTTTAACGCGCCGCCGGGTTATCCTTAGGGGGCCTGGTTCACCATCTCGATGCCCAGGGCCTCCAGGGCGGTCCGGATTTCGGCGCGTGCGTTGGGAGAGGCGTCCACCCTGGGAGGGCGCACCGGGCCGCCGGCGAGACCGACCAGGTCGAGGGCGGTTTTGGGTACCGTGGCGTCTCCATAGGCCAGGCGGAGCCTTTCCAGGGGCGCCAGCCGGGTCTGGATTTCGACCATGCGGGGCCAGTCCTGCCGGAGGGCGGACCGGTGCAGGTCGAGTTCGTATTTCGGGGCGAAGTTGGTGAATCCGGTGGTGAAGCCTTCAATGCCGGCCTGGTAGCGGAAGTGGAGCACACCGGGGTCGTGGCGTTTGTTGCCGATCCAGACGAAGCGGTTTCCAAGCAGTTTGATGGCTTTGAAGAGGTTGTGTGGGGTGTGGCAGGGGTCTTTGATCCCGATGATGCGGTCGATTTCGGCGAGGCGGGCGAAGAATTCCGGGGGCCAGGCCTGGGTGTTGTAGGGTAAGAAGGGGACGTCCGAAGCGTCGGCCAGGGTTTGATAGTAGGCGAAGACGCCTTCCAGGTCTTTGGGAACCATGTTGCGGATGAAGGGGGCCATGGCAAGCATGACACGCGCGTCCATTTTCTCGTAGCGGGGTGCCAGCGCCAGGGCGGCGTTGAGGTTTCCAGGCAGCGTGGGGAGGATGAGGGCCCGGTCGCCGGCAAGGTCGAGCGCCGTCTGGGCGAGGGTAAGGAGTTCGACATCGGTGAGGGCCTCGATTTCGCCCGTGCCCCCGCCGATGTTGATGACCTGCACGCCGTTTTCGATGAGAAAAGCAAGGTTGCGGGCCAGGCCGTCCAGGTCGAGTTGAGACAGGTCGTCCCGTTTAAACGGGGTAACGGCGAAGGCGTGTACGTTTCTGAGTTTCTGTCTCAGATCTTCCGGGAACATGGGATCTCCTTTTGAGAAAATTTCAATTTGGCCCTGTGGTCGGCCGGAAGGCCGTGCTCCGGGTACAAACGGTGCAGGGCCTTGACGCCTGCTGCCTCTGAGATCTCGGTTGAGGGTGTGCGAGGCGTCTTCCAATATAAGAAATATGTTGCAGAATGAGGGTCGAAAGTTATTATCCTGATCTGCAGGGGCCTGCCCCTGTGAGGAGGTTAGATATGATGAAGATAGGTACCCGAATCAGCCCCGACTGGCTGGACCGGCCGGACGACCTGAAGTTTTTAAAGCAGATCGGCGTGGACTGTGTGGATATCACGTTCGACATTTTCCCCGGGTGTAAAGAGGCAAGCGGACGGCTCAACCGGGAGGGCGTGGAACAGGTGGTGGAGGCGCTGGACCGCGCCGGGCTTCCGATCGAGCGCGCCACTTCTCTGGGCACCTATACAGGGGCGACTTTCTCAGGCGAGCCGGGTTCGGAACAGGAGATCGACAATCTGGTCCACAATGTCCGGATCTGCGGAGCGTTCAACATGCCCGTTATGGGGGTGCAGTGCTTCCAGGCAGGGCAGTTCGGGAAATTCGACGTGGAGATGCACAGTATGGTTGAAGGCCGTGGGGGATACCGTCACTTGAAGATGGACCTTTCGCAGGTGCTGGATCAACCCCCGCCACCCGGGGCGCCTACGCACGAGGAGGTGTGGGAGCGGACGTTGAAGATCTTTCGAGCGGTGGTGCCTGAGGCGGAGAGCGCGGGGGTGAAGATTGCAATGCACGGGAACGATCCGCCGGTGCCGAGCATTTGCGGGGTGCCGCAGGTTCTGTACGATTTCGACGCGTTCGACCGGCTGTTTTCGGAGGTGCCGTCTCCAAACAACGGGATGACGTTCTGCGTGGGCACCCGGTACGAGTCGGGACAGGATGTGTTCGAGGGGATCAGGCGCTTTGGGGCACAGGGCAAGATTTTTCACGTGCACTTCCGCAATGTGAAGGGGACGATTCCCCAGACCGGGGGATACGCAGAGGTGATTCCGGACGATGGCGACCTGAATATGTACGAGGTGGCGAAGGGGCTGCACGAGGTGGGATACGAAGGCGCGATCGATTACGACCACATTATGCGGCTTTCGACGGACGGGCCGGAGGGGCGGGAGTACATCGCCTTCTGCGTGGGCCATATGCGGGGCATTCTGCAGGCGCTGGAGAGCGGCCGTTGACCAATGTCGACCGCCGGGGATTTTAAGCCGGTTTCTCGGGTCACCCTCGCCCGATGTAGGGCATCTTCGTGGCCATGACGGTTATGAATTGTACATTCGCATCCAGGGGGAGACTGGCCATGTACACGACGGCGCGTGCCACGTCATCTGCGTCCATTCTCGGCTCAACCGCGACAGATCCATGAGCCTGCGGAACGCCCGCGTTCATTCGTTCTGTCCGCTCGGTTGCCGCGTTGCCGATGTCGATCTGGCCGCATGCAATATCGTACTTGCGTCCATCCAGAGATGTTGATCTGGTAAGGCCTGTTATCGCATGCTTGGTGGCCGTATAGGGCGCGGAGTATACCCGTGGGACATGCGCTGATACGGAGCCGTTATTGATGATGCGCCCCCCCCCGGGCTGCTGATCCTTCATGATCTTGAACGCTTCCTGGGTGCACAGAAATGTGCCGGTCAGGTTGGTATCTACGACCAATTTCCATTGCTCGTAGGTGAGATCTTCCAGGGGTATGGGCGGTGCGCCGATTCCCGCATTGTTGAACAGAAGGTCGAGCCTGCCAAAGGTCTCTTGCGTTTTGGCGAACAGGGCTCGAACGGAGGCGATATCCGTCACATCCGTGCGCACCACCAGCGCTCGGGAGCCGGCCGATGCCTCCCTGGCGGTCGTTTCCAAAGCCTCCACACGACGACCTGCCAGGACAACGGAATACCCCTCGTGAAGAAGCGCAAGCGATGTTCGCTTGCCAATGCCAGATCCCGCACCTGTAACAATAGCAATCTTGCTGGGAGAACGCATCTGCCATACCTCCTGATTGTGAGAATCCAGACCGCTGTTACGGAGCCGTTCAGAACCAGAACCCATCACGTCCGAGAAATCGGCATAACTTATCGACTAAGCCCCCGGACAAACCGGGGGTCTCAAAGCGGTTGACAATTTTAGAAATATTCGAGAGCCTTCCAATGTGAACCATCCAAAGCTCACAGAAAGGGAAAGGAGAGGCTGTCGTGAGCAACGTTCAGAGTATACGCCACACGGTCTGGGAATGCAAGTATCATTCCTGTCTGCCTCCTGCCTGCGCAGTGCCCTGCGCTGCAGGCAGGTCGGCACAGGCAGGTGGTATGGATTCCGAAATGCCGAAGGCAAGCGCTGTATGGACAGCTTCGCCAGTATGTGGGAGGAGTTCTTCGAGAGCTGGTGCGTCAACGAGAGAGTCGGGTGGCGTAAAGGTCCGCCCAGCCCCGCACAAGAAAACATTTGACAATAACTGAAAACAACTACAAACTACATGGCTATTATGAGTTATCCTGGGCAAAAATCACTTTGCAGTTGGAAAGGTATATTCGATGGATGAAAAACCGGGCGGTGTACTGACCATCAAGGAGCTGTCTGTCTACCTGAGAATTCCGATGTCAACACTCTACAAACTTGTGCGGGAAGGCAAGATTCCTTCCCAAAAGGTAGGGCGCCATTGGCGTTTTCGAAAAGAAACCATTGATCGGTGGTTGGACGAAACATGGGCGAAAGAACCGAAACCCGAAGGATAAGAGTGATGGCGGAACCCCTTGCAGACCAAATCATGCGAAAGGTCAAACAGACCGCCGAGCTCTATCACCGGCTGATATTGGTCGTCGCACCGGCAGGCGCAGGCAAAACCACTGCGTTGCAGGATGTGCGGGATCGCACTGGTGCGCCCCTGGTAAATGTCAACCTCGAGCTTTCTCGCCGGATGCTGGAGTTGACCAAGCGCCAGCGGGCCTTACAGCTGCCTCGTCTTCTCCGAGCGATCGTCAGCAGAGGCGGCGATGAGACGATCCTGCTCGACAACATTGAAGTCACCTTCGACACTGCTCTGAAACAGGATCCGCTTCGACTGCTCCAGGGACTCTCCCGCAACAAGACCGTGGTGGCCGCATGGAACGGCACCATCGTTGAACATTCTTTGATCTATGCCGCTCCGGCCCACCCGGAGTACAGACGCTATCCAATGCAGGATTTTCTGGTGGCAAGCCCGGACGTGACAATATGAAGACAACAAATTCCACTGCGAGGGAGCAGATACGATGAAATACGGCGACCTGATCCAGTTTGAGCCCATCGAGTCCGTGATCCAATTGCGGGACGCCGACGAAGCGACTGCAGCTCGACAGCTTGTGGAGACCTACGTCATATCCGGGGAGATGGCGGAAAAACTGGTGGGCCTGGTCATTCCTCAGCTGCAGTTTGAGCGACCCACCGACAACAAAGGCCTTCTGGTAGTCGGCAACTACGGCACGGGCAAGTCCCACTTCATGTCAGTAATCTCCGGGCTTGCGGAGAATACCGACCTCGCAGCCAGTCTCAACAATGCCGACGTGGCAGACGCTGCCGGAAAAATCGGCGGACGGTTCAAGGTGATCCGCACCGAGATCGGAGCCACCACCATGTCCCTGCGGGACATCCTCGTGGCCGAGTTGGAGGAGCATCTTGCGGCGATGGGCGTGAGTTACAGTTTCCCCTCCGCCGACCAGGTATCCAACAACAAACGATCTTTTGAAGAAATGATGACCGCTTTCCACCAGGAGTTCCCTGACCACGGCCTGCTCCTCGTGGTGGACGAGTTGCTTGATTATCTGCGCGCCCGCAAGGACCAGGAACTCATCCTGGACCTGAACTTCCTTCGTGAAATCGGCGAGGTTTGCAAAGACCTGCGCTTCCGCTTCATGGCCGGCGTCCAAGAAGCCATCTTCGATAGTCCCCGATTTTCCTTCGTGGCCGACAGTATCCGCCGGGTGAAGGATCGGTTTGAGCAAGTACTCATCGCCCGAAAAGACGTCAAGTTCGTAGTAGCTGAGCGGCTGCTCAAGAAGACCGGCGAACAACAGGCCAGGATACGCCAGTACCTGACACCCTTCAGCAAGTTCTACGGCAACATGAACGAGCGCATAGACGAGTTCGTCCGCCTCTTTCCGGTGCATCCAGACTATATCGATACCTTTGAACGGGTGACCGCCGTGGAGAAGCGCGAGGTGCTGAAAACTCTCTCTCTATCCATGAAGAAAATGCTCAACCAGGACATACCGGACGACTGTCCCGGGCTCATTGCCTACGACACCTACTGGACAAACCTCCGCGAGAACCCCTCGTTTCGTGCTGTTCCGGATATCAGGGCGGTCATCGACTGCAGCCAGGTGCTGGAGTCCCGCATCCAGCAGGCATTCACGCGCCCAGCCTATAAACCCATGGCGATGCAGCTCATCCATGCCCTTTCGGTACACCGGCTTACCACCGGTGACATCTACGCCACCCTGGGCGCAACGGCCAGGGAGTTGCGTGACGGGCTTTGCCTCTATCAACCGGGCATTGAGGGTTTGGGCGGCGACCCGGCCGACAATCTGCTCACGCAGGTGGAGACCGTTCTCCGGGAAATCCACAGGACGGTCAACGGGCAATTCATTTCATCGAACTTGGACAACCGGCAGTTCTATCTCGACCTGAAGAAGACCGACGACTTTGACGCGCTGATCGAAAGGCGTGCCGAGAGCCTCGACGCCTCCCAACTGGATCGTTACTACTACGAGGCCCTGAAACGGGTCATGGAATGTACGGACCAGACCTACGTGACCGGCTACAAGATCTGGCAGCACGAGCTGGAGTGGTTGGAGCGGAAGGCAGCACGGCAGGGGTATCTCTTCTTCGGCGCGCCCAACGAACGCTCCACCGCCGTTCCACCGCGGGACTTTTACCTCTATTTCATCCAGCCCTTTGATGCGCCGCATTTCAAGGATGAAAAAAACTCCGACGAGTTGTTCCTGCGGCTCACCAACACGGGCGACGAATTCCGCACTGCACTCAGAAATTACGCCGCGGCCCTGGACCTGGCTTCCACTTCATCGGGGCACGCCAAGTCCACCTACGAGTCCAAGTCATCCCATTTTCTGCGGGAACTGGTGCAGTGGCTGCAGAAGCATATGGCAGATGCCTTCAAGGTCACCTACCAGGGGCGCACCAAGTCGCTCATCGAATGGGCCAAAGGCAAGTCGATCCGGGAACTGTCTGGCATTGGCTCCCATGAGCGCATCAACTTCCGTGACCTCGTCAACATTATCGCCGGCGTCTGCCTGGGAGCGCACTTCCGGGATCGGGCACCTGAATATCCCTTCTTCTCGGTGCTCATCACCGGGTCCAACCGGGACCAGGCCGCACAAGATGCCCTGCGCGCTATTGCCGGCCAGAACCGCACCAAACAGGCGACAGCAGTACTGGATGCGCTCGAACTGCTCGACGGCGAACGCTTCGATCCTGACAACTCCAAGTACGCCAAACACATCCTCGCACTGCTTAAGCAGAAAGGCCACGGCCAAGTGGTCAATCGCTCCGAGCTGATTCACGACGACAAGGGTGTGGAATACATGGACAAGGACCGGCAGCGTCTGGAACCCGAATGGGTTGCTGTCATCCTGGCCGCGCTGGTCTATTCCGGCGATCTGGTTCTCGCCATTCCGGGCAAAAAGTTCGACGCCATCGGCCTACCGCAGTTGGCAGGGTTCGGCATGGGCGAACTCGCACATTTCAAACACATTGAGCAGCCCAAGGACTGGGACCTTCCCGCGCTCAAGGCCCTGTTTGAACTGCTCCGTCTCACGCCCGGCTTGGCGCAATTAGTCACCCAGAGCAAGGAGGAACCGGTCCAACAGTTGCAGAAAGTCATTTCCGAATTGGTGGAAAAATTGGTGCTTCTGCAGCAGAGCCTGCAAAGCGGTCTGATCTTCTGGGGCCGTAACCTGCTGGCCGAGGAAGAGACACAGAAACTTCGCACCCGGCTCGACGAGACCAAGACCTTCCTGGAATCGCTCCAGGCCTATACCTCGCCCGGCAAGCTCAAGAACTTCCGCTACGATGCCCAGGAGGTCGCGTCCCATCGGGATGGGCTCAATTCCCTGGCCGAGATCGAATCCCTCCAGGAACTGGTGGCCGATCTCGGCACTACTGCGTCCTTCCTCTCCACCGCCGAGCAGGTGCTGCCTGCGGAACACGAGTGGGTGGGCAAGACGAAAGAGGCGCGTGATGAGGTTCTCGCCCAACTCGGCGATCCGGCCAAGCGCGGCGGCGCCACATTCCGCCAGCAGACCCAGCGCAAATTGGCTGACCTCAAGACGGCATATCTACAGACCTATCTGGGGCTGCACACGAAGGCGCGGCTGGGCGTGAACGAGGACAAGCGCAAGATCGAGCTGATGAGCGACGAGCGGCTCAAGTTGCTGCAGAAGCTATCCACCATTGAGTTGATGCCCCGCCAGCATCTGACCGATTTTCAAAATCGTCTGGCCAGATTGAAGAGTTGCTTTGCCCTCATAGAACAAGAGATGGACGCCGCGCCCGTCTGCCCGCATTGTGGCTTCAAACCAAGCGTGGAGCCGGCCACCACTCCTGCGGGAACGGTGCTGAATGGTTTGGACGACGAACTGGACAAACTGGTCGCAGACTGGACCCAAACGCTACTGACCAACCTGGAGGACCCGACTACAAAGGGCAACCTGGATCTGCTCAGGCCCGAACCCAAAAAGCTGGTGAACGGCTTCATCGACAAACGGGTTCTGCCGGACGAACTCGACCAGGACTTCATCCGTGCCCTGGACGAGGTGCTTTCCGAGCTCCAGAAGGTACCGGTCAAAACCGCTAACCTGCGCGCCGCCCTGCTCTCCGGAGGCTCACCGGCAACGCCGGCGGAAATGAAGAAACGTTTCGAGGACTACCTGGATGAACTAACCAGGGGCAAAGAGCCGGGCAAGGTGAGGATTGTATTGGAGTAAGAAACGGGGCGCATGTGGCGTTCCGATTTGAAAGAACGATTCCGCCATACTGACCAAGCTACTGACCAACCCGGTGGCCTTGGGGCGAACTTGGTCACTTCTCCGCTAACCGAGAAGGCGGACTTGTGCAGTGATCAAGTTGGTCTATGGGCGGCAACTTGTTCACTGCACAAGTTGAATCAAAACGGGGATGAGAATGACTGGCAACTACGATGAACAGAATCTATTCGACCTGGAGCCTTCCGCCAAGCCGCAGGGGCCGGTGGAATGCCTGGGCATGACCTTCGAAAACGACGAGAAACGCCGGGAGTATTTCCTGGGGAAACTGCGCGAGAAGCTTAAGGACCCGGAGTTCCGCAAGATCGAGGGATTCCCCATTGGCGAGGACGAGGACATCCTGGCACTGTCCGATCCGCCGTATTATACCGCTTGTCCGAATCCTTTCATTGAGGATTTCATCAAGCACTATGGGAAGCCGTATGACCCGGTTATCGATGATTATCGGCGAGAGCCATTTGCTTCGGATGTGAGCGAGGGAAAGAACGACCCGATCTATAACGTTCACTCCTATCACACGAAGGTGCCACATAAGGCTGTCATGCGGTATATCCTTCACTATACACAACCAGGAGATGTCGTTTTTGATGGTTTTGGTGGTACTGGTATGGCTGGGGTGGCAGCCCAATTATGCGGTAACCGCAGTGTCGTTGAGAGGCTTGGCCTCAGAATTGAGAAAGACGGCACAATTGTTGACGAAAAAGGTCATGCATGCGCAGTACTTGGTCGACGAAAAACAATCATTAGCGATCTTTCCCCCCTGGCGACCTATGTGTCATCACGATATAACGACTTTGATTCCTCTCAGTATTCGGACAAGAAATGTCATGATCTAATCAACTCGCTCGAAGCAGATTTCCAAGATTTATACAACACAACAAATCCCCATTCTGGCAGTTCTGGGCGTGCACTTTTCTATGGGGTGTAGCCTCGTTTTTACGCTGCGATTCTGTGAATTGTTATAGGTGTGGTTTGCTGCAGGTACCAGTTCCAGAAAGCATCCCATCGTTTCGATTGAACGAGGACTCGTAGGTTGAGGATCCGCTGGCCGCCTTCTCGAGTCCAGCGCATGCCGCTTCTTTTAAGCCGGTGGCCAACGATGGTCTTGGCAGCGGCCTCCACAGGGCCACTGGCAATGATCAACCCCAAGGCGTGATAGCGAGCGTATTCCATTTTGTCCCGGTTGTTGCGGAAGTAGCCCAGTTCGACGCTCGCTTGGCGATAGCGTTTTGATCCGCTTGGCAGTTTGCGGCGGTGGTAGGATAGGGAGCGGATCAGGCCCTTTATGGCATTGGGTTCATGGCGCAATTTGTGCCGCCAAGATCGGTACCAGCGATCTGCTTTCGCCGAGGCCTTGCCGAAAAGATGCTCGGCGGCCTTGGACAGGTGGTGCGCTGCGTGATAGAAGTCCAGAATGCGGGTGAACCCGTCGAACACACTTTGCTGGTCTACAGTATGCCAGATCGCTCGTTTGCCGTCGGCCAACACGACCCGGTGGTCATAGCTTCCCTGCTGCAAGGCCTTTGCCGTCTGGTCCACCAAGCCGTTGACCAGGGTCTCCATCTTCGTCTCGGGCATACGCGCGGCATAGCGCACGTCAACGCGTTGGGGCTCTTCCGTCTCCGGATGCAGCGGCGTCAGGTAGGTGGCGACCATGCCCACACCCGCCTCCTTCCAGGCCGTGGGCGCGCTGTTGGTGTCCCTATCCATCGGTCGTTGGGGTGGACGCCCGCGCTTGGGCGCTGGTTCCCGCAAGGGCACGGTGACCCCGTCCCAACTCACCACCAGGGTGTCGGCTTGGGCATTTAGGGGCGCCGCCTCTTGCAAGGCCAACTCGAGCTGTTGGGTACCGTCCTCGGCACACTGCCCGACGGTGGTCAACAGGTGCTGAATCGCGGTGCGGGAAGGCGGCTCGGGCAGCACTTCAGCCAAGCTGTCCTCCACTTCGGCCGGGACCAGGCGGGCACTTAGAAACGCCGTCACGCGCTCCAGCGCCGGTACCATGAAACGATTCACCATGCCGCAGCGCTCATCCAAAGGCACCCGGCTTGCCCCGCCCCGGTCGTGCTGATACAGCCGTCGTGGCATCACAACCTTGCCCCACAGGGTCATCCACTCCTTGTTGACCACTTGCTTGAATCGGTATACCCGATCCTCACTTACCACCGTCTCGTCCGCGATCTCACAGGCCTGCGCCAGGTGTTGGAACCCAGCCCGACCGATGTCGTCCAAAGAGGCTCGAAGCTCGTCCATCACCTCGCCGAATGCCTCTGGTCCTGATTGCTCCGACTGCAGGTGTTGCTCCCACTGGAGGACATTTTCTTGCAATTTCGCTATACAAGCACTCAGATTCTGTGTATCTTCCATCTGGGACCCCCTTCCGGGTTTTGGGCTTAAGTGTATACACCCAAAAATACATTCGTACCCGGATTTGGGGGCCCTCTTTTTGAAAAAAGCTGCGTAAATCAAAACCTACACCCTTTCTATGTATGGTCCGATGTATTCTCATGTCCCGATTGCACTTATTCCTCAAGTTTATTCGAATTTGCAGTAGACCAATCTACATACAAGCTAAAGAATAGTTTTCTCTGTCCTTCGTGTAACGCTGAGCTTGCCAAGGAGAATCTGGACCGCGTTTGGACGACACAAACTAGGCAGGTTGGTGATGGGTTCGCAAAGGTGGCGAAATGCCAACTTGTACAAGTCTGCGCAAAATTTGGTGACCGCACCGTTCGATTTTCTCCAACGCAGTATGACCGTGATGTGCTCAAATCTGCCGAACGAAGGGGATTCGATTGGGTCCCTAAAAAAGAATTTCCACTTGGTCGGCAAACGCGCAAAGTAAAATCAGGCTCAGGAATAGCCACAATCGCACAGATGTTTACACCTCGTGCGCTTGCTATTATTAGTCGTGCTTGGAGTCAGATCACTGAGGTAGAACGGAGCGCTTATAATTCCCCGGCTCTCTTCTTGCTTTCTTCAACTCTAACACTTCTCTCGAAACGAGAACGCTACCGAGATGGAACAGGAAAGGGGGCGCAGTCGGGAACCCTTTACGTTCCGTCGCTTCAGATAGAGAAGAATGCGTTTGACGTTATCGAGAGAAAGAGAAAAACGTTTGCGGCGCTGAACCTCAAGACGAAGCGGTGCAACGCAGTCGTCACCTGCCAATCTCACAACGACCTACGAAACATAGCGTCAAATTCAATTGACTACATCTTCACTGATCCACCGTTCGGTGAATCACTCCAGTACGGCGAGCTCAATTTCTTTCATGAGGCCTGGTTCCGTATTCACACTCGGTTGGAGAATGATTGTGTACTTAACTACGTTCATGAGAAGGATTTAGAATTCTACAAGAGGCTAATGTCCGGAGCTTTTGGCGAGGCATATAGAATCCTCAAGCCAGGAAGGTGGATAACTGTAGAGTTCCACAACTCACAAAACAGTGTATGGATAGCAATACAAGAAGCTCTTTGGCATGCAGGATTCACTATCGCTGATGTTCGAGTATTGGACAAGAAGCAAGGCACATTCAATGTTGTTAATCGAGCTGGTGCCGTTAAACAAGACCTCGTGATTTCTGCTTACAAACCGAACGGCGGTTTGGAGGAACGTTTCAAGATTACTGCCGGGACGGAAGATGGACTATGGGACTTTGTCCGAACCCACCTGAAACAGCTTCCGGTTTTCGTTTCCAAGGACAGTCAAGCTGAAGTCATTGCGGAACGGCAGAACTTCCTACTCTTCGACCGCATGGTGGCTTTCCATGTCCAGCGTGGTGTAACGGTTCCCATGTCAGCAGCGGAGTTCTACGCTGGCCTGGAACAACGCTTTCCTCTGCGCGACGGTATGTATTTCCTACCCGACCAGGCTGCGGAGTACGACAGAAAACGGATGACGGTCAAGGAGGTTCTCCAGCTTCAGTTTTTCGTTTCCGACGAGACATCGGCCATCCAGTGGCTCAAGCAGCAGCTTACCAAGAAGCCCCAGACCTTCCAGGACATCCATCCGCAGTTCCTGAAGAAAATTGGCGGCTGGCAGAAGCATGAAAAGGCTCTGGAGCTTTTCGAACTGCTGGAGCAGAACTTCCTGTGCTACGACGGCAGGGGCGAAGTGCCCAGCCAGATTCATAGCTACCTCTCCTCGAACTTCAAGGAGCTGCGCAATCTTAAAAAGGACGATCCCGCGCTAAAGGCAAAGGGTAAGAACCGCTGGTACGTGCCCGATCCGAACAAGGCCGGTGACCTGGAGAAGCTCCGCGAACGAACCCTGATGCGCGAGTTCGAGGAGTACCGTGAATCCAAACAGAGACGCCTGAAGGTGTTTCGCCTCGAAGCCGTCCGCGCTGGATTCAAAAAGGCATGGCAGGAACGCGACTACACCACCATCATCGCCGTAGCTCAAAAAATACCCGAAAACATTCTACAGGAAGACACCAAGCTTCTTATGTGGTACGACCAGGCGGTAACACGAACGGGAGATGAGGCATGAAAGAGCGGAGATGGAACGGTGCGCGATGGTGGAAGTGTGATTTTCACACGCATACCCCGGCCTCCAACGATTATGGAAAGGGCCAGAATCAGACGGCTCTTCAGAAACGATCCGCTAAGGAATGGCTGCTCGACTATATGCGTGCCGGCGTCGATTGCATTGCGATCACAGACCATAACACCGGGGCGTGGATTGATTGTGTCAAGGTAGCACTCGGTGAACTCGAATCAGAGAATCCGGAGGGTTTCAGACCGCTTCACGTTTTCCCGGGCGTGGAGATTTCGGTCAGCGGCGGCGTACATCTATTGGCAATTCTGGGGTGCGATAAGAAAACGTCGGACATCGACTCACTGCTCGGTGCCGTTGGATTTCCTTCTGAACACAAAGGTTCAAGCGACGCCGTCACAACAAAGTCGTTTATTGATGTGGTCGAAACGACCGTATCGAACGGTGGCATCCCAATTCCCGCCCATGTGGATGAAGAAAACGGGCTTTTTCGATTCCAGGGGACGACATTACAGCAAATATTGCAGTGCAAGGACATTTTCGCCATAGAGCTACGGGATCCGGCGTATCAGAAACCACAGCTTTACGTCAGCGAAAAACTGCGCTGGACTGAAATACTCGGCTCGGACGCCCATCATCCCTCTGGTGGCGCGGGACGGTCATATCCGGGCAGTCACTTCACCTGGATCAAGATGGGGTCGCCCAGTATTGAGGGGGTGCGGTTAGCCTTATTGGACGGTGCGCTTTCCGTACGCCGGTCCGACCAGGATACGGATGACCCAAACGAACACGCGCCGTTTGCGTTGGATTCTATTGAGGTTTCACAAGCACGCTACATGGGTCATTCCCAATCCTTCACTATTGGGTTCAACCCCTGGTTCAACGCTATCATCGGAGGCCGGGGCACAGGTAAATCGACTGTTGTCGAGTTCCTTCGTATTGCCCTTCGACGGGAGGCTGAATTGCCGGAGACGTTGCAACCGGAGTTTGAACAGTATAACCGAGTCTATCAAGACCGAGAAGACAGCGGACTGCTTACAGAAGATGCTGCCATCCGAGTGATTTGTCGGAAAGACGGCGACCGGTTTCGCGTCCAGTGGAATTCGGTCGGCGACCTTGAACCTATCGAACGAGAAGTAAATGGACAATGGCGACGTACAGAAGGCGATATTCAGCAACGATTTCCCGTGCGAATCTACAGCCAGAAGCAAGTGTTCCAACTTGCCAAAACGCCGCTTGCGTTGCTTAAAGTTATCGATGAGGCCCCCGATGTCGATCAGCATTCCTGGTCTGAAAAATGGAAGATACAGGAAAGCCGGTTTCTTTCCCTGCGCGCCAGAGCCAGAGAAATCACGGCAGGTCTTGCAGAGGAACCGCGTCTTCGGGGGGAGTTGGACGACGTCAAACGAAAGCTGGATATCTTTGAACAGTCGGGACACGCCGAGATCCTTAAGGCCTTTCAAGAACGGACCCGCCAACAGCGAGAGGTCGCGGAGTGGGAAAAAAGCTGGACTGGTGTAGGAACGCGGTTGCGTAAAGTCGCGGCCTCAATCGTGCCGGATCATTTGGATGAGACCTCTTTCAACTCAGATTTAGCCTCAGACCATGAATTGCGAGGGCGCGCCGCCAAGACGCACAACCACTTGGATGAAATCCGCAAATCGGTCGAAGATCTTGCATCGAAAGCGGATAAAGTTGTCGCCGAGTGGCGAGAAAGCAAGGATGATTCATCTTGGAAACAGAGCGTTGATGCTGCCACGCAAGCCTACCAGGAATTGACAGAGAATCTGTCTCAAAAAGGGGCCGGCGACCCTGCGGCTTACGGCGAATTCGTACAGCGTCGGCAAGTCATTGAGCAGCGGCTGAAGGAACTGGACGAGCGAAAAAAACAGGTTGATGATCTGAACGGTGAGGCAGATACGTGCTTGCAGCATTTGCTGGAAATTCGCCGGGAGTTGACTGCGTCTCGACGAAAGTTCCTCAAGGCCGTCCTGAGCGGCAACCAGTATGTCCAGATACAGGTTGTTCCTTATGGAGCGTACGAAATGGTCGAAAGCGAGTTTCGACGATTACTCCAAAGAGGAGACGGAGGTTTTGAGAAAGACATCGGGTCGCCGAATGGCGGGGGATTGCTTGGTGAACTTTATAGGAACGGCAATGGTGCCGAGGATGTTGAACAGAATCTTGCGAGCATCAAGGACAAGATCAGGAAGATTATCTTGAAACAATACGATACGGGAGCATTGGCAGACAAACGTTTCGCGACCCACATTGACAGACTCCCGCCCGAAGCCATTGACCGCCTCGACCTGTGGTTTCCGGAAGATTCTTTAGAGGTTCAATACAGCGCAATGGGCGATGGACAGCGTTTCCGGTCAATACAGGAAGGCTCGCCCGGCCAGAAGACCGCGGCGCTCCTGGCTTTTCTGCTTTCCTACGGTGATGAACCACTGATTATGGACCAGCCGGAGGACGATTTGGACAACCACCTGATCTATGACTTGATCGTAACCCAATTGCGGGAGGTCAAACGCCGTCGACAGGTCATTGTGGTCACGCACAACGCGAATATCGTCGTCAATGGTGACGCCGAATTGGTAGTAGCCCTCGCCGCGCGTGGCGGGGAAACACAGAAAGAGTGCGAAGGCAGTCTGCAGGAGCAACAGGTAAGAGAGACGATTTGTGCAGTGATGGAGGGTGGACGCAAGGCCTTTGAAGATCGCTACCGGCGCATCGCACTGGAAGGACGCCATGTTTAACAGCCTGGAAGAACTGCTGCAGAAGATACGCCTTGGAGAAGATACTTCGCTGGAACTCAAGGCCGTCCGGTTCAGGGGCGGGCGGGTTTCCGATCCGAGTCGCAATGCTCTGGCCGACGAGCTGGCGGCTATCGCCAATACGCACGACGGTGTGCTTGTTCTGGGTGTGGACGACAAGACGCGAGACATCGTCGGCATTCCGATAGATGGCCTCGAAACCGTTGAACGCTATGTCTATGAAATCTGCAATGAGAGCATCAAACCGCCTGTTTTGTTCCGCTCGTTTCGCATGCAACTTCCCGACAGTACCGGTGCTTTGCAAGCGGTGCTCAAAATAGAGATTCCACGCAGTCTTTTCGTTCACAACAGTTCAGGGAGATATTTCTATCGGCAAGGAAGTTCAATACGAGAGATGCCCTCCGATTACCTGGCACGGCTGTTTCAGCAGCGAAGCCAGGCCCGCTTGATTCGATTCGAGGAACAGCCGGTACCGCAATCGGGTATCGACGATTTATCGGAAAAACTGTGGACCAACTATACATCACGATCCGATGAATCCGATGACATCGTGCTCCTTAAACGCGGTCTTTTGTCGAAGGAAGAAGGCGGTGCAGTGCGGGCTTCGGTCGCCGGTGTTTTGTTCTGCTGCGGGGAGCCAGAGCGCTTTTTGCCCAATGCCTATATTGAAGCCGTGCGCTATCGCGGGAAAAAGCAGGATTCCAATTATCAGGTAGACGCCCAAAAAATTTACGGCCCGCTGAATCAACAGATTGAACAAGCAATGACCTTTCTCAGGAAAAACCAGACGGTCTCAGCCGTAAAAATTCCGCATCGGGTCGAAGTGCAGCAGTTCAGCGAAAGAGCGGTTTTTGAAGCGATTGTCAATGCTGTGGCTCACCGCGATTATTCCATTTTCGCCTCGAAAATACGGTTCTTTATGTTTGAAGATCGGTTGGAAATCTACTCGCCAGGCACTCTCCCGAATACCGTGACCATTGACAGCATCTCCCTCCGTCAGGCTACCCGAAACGAACTGATTACCAATCTGCTTGCAGAGACGTCAGTGGCGGAAACGGTCGGCAATGTGGGACGTAGTTTTTATATGGAAAAGCGGGGCGAGGGTGTTCCAATCATTTTAGACGAGAGTGAAAAACTTTCCGGAAAGAAGCCAGTTTATCGACTTATTGACGACTCCGAACTGTTACTAACCATTTTTTCGGGGAGTATGGAACGTGCGGATGAGCATTGATGCAAGCGGTTGATGTTCAGGATCGGATGCACAATGAGTAACTGGCGCGACCAGATCCTAAAAGAATTTACTCCCAACGTAGCCCCTCTGACCCTGGTCGCCGACCCTGATGGGCTGCTTTTGGAAGAAGGTATTCTTGCGGGTATACGCGAGCGGGGCTTTGAACTGATTCCGTTCGAGGACCCTATCGCCTTTCGGTATGCCTACGAATCCAGGTTCCGTTCCCGCTGGGACCAGGGTGAGCAGACGGACTTGGTGGTCGTACTGCACTCCGCGGCGAGCGATCTCAACTGCTTGCCATACGACCTGCTCCAAGCCGGTCGTCGGCTGTCGTTCAGCCTTGGCGAGATTTTTCCCAACCTGAGCTACCCCATTATTACCGCCCTGGACCGTAGAGATCTGGACGCGCTCTACGAAGCTCAGAAGCGGCACGCTCCCGGTGTGCTGGGCGATAACGCCACAAAGGAATTTGTTCTGCGGCATGTTTTCGAAATTGCACCGGAGCTCATCAGAAAGCCGTCCGATCTGCTGCGCGTGCTCCTGCGTCGCCATTACCGGAAACAGCGCATCCCGGCTCTGCTTGATGAACGCTTTGTTCAGGTTCTCCGCCAACAGGACGGTTTTGATGATTGGCCCCTCGAAACGATCATCCCGGATCGGGAGGCTTTTTTCGCCTTTCTCCAGGAACGCTGGCCCACCTTTCTCAATCGGTCGGCAAAACAGGATAGCACTGGTGTTCACGAGGATGAGAAACCCTACGGCTTTGAGTTCCCCGGTCCTTCGGATTTGCCCTTCGACCATGATGACATTCGTGTCTACATCGACAACCTGTTCCTTGAAGGGCTTCTCGAACCCGTACCCCACGAGCAAGCCGAATCCTTGTCGAACTCCTGGCTCGCCATTGGCATCCGGACGGACGACCAGGCGGACCGGACGCGCCGGGTGGATGGTCTCCTCAAAGCCTTGGCATCCGACATTCCGAAGGAGGACACGCGGCACGACGACTGGTTCCGCTTCGCCGGAACCTGGGCCGAACTGGTTGTTCTGGCTCTGGATTCGGATGCGATGTTGCCGGAGCCAGCCCGTCAGAAGATAGAAGCGCTCCAAGCTCAAATCGATGCCACGCTCCTGCCCTGGCTGACAAAACGCTACGCGGGGTTAGCCAACCTGCCGCCGGTTCCGCCGGTCATGCTTCACCACATTCCTCGCTTTCTTTCCAGGCACATCAACGACGCCAAGAAACACAAGGTGGCGCTCGTCCTGGTGGACGGCCTTTCGCTGGATCAGTGGATCGTAATCCGAAAGGAGCTTGCCAGGCAACGCCCCAAATATCGGTTCCGGGAAAACGCAGTGATTGCCTGGATTCCGACCATCACGTCTGTTTCGCGTCAGGCGGCCTTTGCAGGAAAGCCACCCATCTATTTTCCGAACAGCATCCATACGACGGACAAAGAGCCGGCATTGTGGGCGCAATTCTGGGTGGACCAGGGGTTGACACAGCAAGAAATCGCATACGCCAGGGGGCTGGGTGACGGCCCCCTGGAAAGTGTGGAGGAGATTGTTGCCCGGCCAAGGACACGCGTCGTCGGTCTGGTTGTCGATAAGGTGGACAAAATCATGCACGGCATGGAACTCGGCGCTGCGGGGATGCACAACCAGGTCCGACAGTGGGCCCGTCAAGGGTTCATAGCGAATCTTGTCGATCTGCTTCTGGAAAACGGATTCCGTGTCTACCTGGCTTCGGATCATGGAAACATCGAGGCGGCCGGGTGTGGCCGTCCTGCTGAGGGAGCCGTTGCCGACGTGCGCGGTGAGCGCGCTCGAATTTACCCCGAACCATTGCTGCGCGATCAGGTCAAAGAGCGATTTCCAGAAGCTATTGATTGGCCACCAATTGGACTGCCGGAAGACTATTGGCCTCTGCTCGGCCCCGGCCGCTCCGCGTTTGTACGTGAGACCGAGCGCCTTGTCGGTCACGGCGGAGCATCGCTTGAAGAACTGGTCGTCCCTCTTGTTCAAATCGAAAGGAGGGACACATGAACGGACGGAAAACTCAGATCGGCTTCAGCCAACGTATCCGACTTGAGTGGTTCGAACAAACAGCCAATTTGATACTTGCTGGGAACGACAAGACCATAATCAACGATACACTCCAGGATCTATTGCGGGACAAGGTATCCGTCGGTGGTAAATCCATTAGGGGCAACAGGGAAAGGGTAATTACTATTCTGTTGAAGACTTGGCTCACCGTTTCTCGTGAACTGGAACAGCTACGGGACGAGGGCCTGGAAATACTCCAGGGTCTCCCCCGCAAAGACAGAATTGCTGTTCACTGGGCTATGGCGCTGGCAGCTTATCCCTTTTGGGGCGTGGTCGCCGCGCACACGGGCAGGCTCTTGCGGCTTCAAGGAACAGCCGCGGCAGCGCATGTTCAGCGACGGATCAAGGAGGAATACGGAGAACGCGAAACCGCATCACGGGCTGCTCGGCGTGTGCTTCGTTCGTTCATCGATTGGGGTGTCTTGAACGAGACGAATGACAAAGGCGTCTATGAACAAGGGAAACAATACTCGGTTGAGGAACCCAGGCTCATCGCCTGGATGGTGGAGGCGTCTCTCCGTGCTCGTTCGAACGGTTCTGCCGCTATAAGAGACCTGCTAGACAGTCCAAGCATCTTTCCATTCCACCTGGCCCACATCTCAGCCGAGCATGTGGCATCCCTCTCACCTCGCCTGGATATCCTACGGCACGGTCTGGATGATGATCTTGTGATGCTGTGTGAAGAAGGTCAGGCCGGCGTGAAGAGAGGGGCAAAATGACCTTTACTGTCTGCCCTTCAGAGCAGATGGGGTGGGAGTGGAATGGCCAATTTCTTTGAACAGGTTCAAGAAAAGGTCGAGCGTCGGATTTCTAAACGTGTGCTCAAGGCCGTCGCGTCTCTGTTTACTGCCTCCCTCCTGCTGATGGTCCTGGGAGGGACCGCCGCCACCTTGGAATACCGGACCAACTGGATTGCAAAGTGGGTCGGCAATGTGTTAACAGATACCAATGCCCGCCGGCGCACAGTAGGAGGTGTCTGGGTGCAGCTTCGGGCGCGGGCGGAGGCGCAGGAGACGTTCGACGGTGGGGCAGCGGTTTCTCTGCCCGAAAGTAGAGAGGGGCTTCCGGAGGCGGTCTCGGCCGGCCGGTTTGAGATGGAGCGGGTACCGGAAACGGGGATGCCCGGGTTCGTGGCGGTCTGGCGGACTCCCATTGGCTCAGGAGAGCAGCGGGATATGCCTGAATTGGTGGAGAGTCTGCGGATTTTCCGGGCGGGTCTGGCGCTGCTGGAGGCAGCCGCGCTTCCGGATGTGCGGTATCGAGGGCGGGTGCAGCAGGAGGTTGCAGCGCTCTACCGGCAGGTGGGGGGGGTGGACGAAGTGGTGCAGGTCGCTGCGGATTCGGTGGTGGCGGCGGTTGCTGCGGAACTGGCACGGGAGATTACGGACCGGCTGCGGCGTGAGGAGCAGGCGGTGGTGCTAAAGGATTATCGGGCCGGTCGCGTGGGCCAGATCCTCCTGCAGCGGGGGCTGGGGCGCTATGAGGGGGAGGTCTCCTACCATGACCCGGAAACACCAGGCGTAAGCTTTGAGATTGCGCCGGAACAGGTAGCCCGGATTTTCCGGTGAGGCAGGGATCATCCTGGGGGGGGGGGGAGGATTTTCCGTGCAGATCCGTAAACATAAAATGTCAAAGCGTTTTACTGTCCCTGTCTGGGCCAGATTGGCCCTGGTCCTGACAGCCGATGTGCTGCTCATCGGGACGATGGGCTTCCTGTGGGTTGTTATGACCCTACCCCGAATCCCGGAAGATCCGGAGGCGCTGGGCGTTCAGCCGGGGGTGAAGATCTACGCGGATTCGGGGGAACTGCTCTACACGTTCAACCGGCGTATGAAGGGGGTGACGCTGGAGGAGGTAAGCCCCTTTTTTATTCAGGCGGTGCTGGCGACGGAGGACCAGGCGTTTTACCGACATCGCGGGTTCAGCGTCAGGGCGATTCTGGGGGCGTTCTACGACAATTTGCGCCACATGCGGAAGGTGAGAGGTGGGAGCACGATTACCCAGCAGATTGTAAAGAACCTCTTTCTGTCGCGGGAGAAGACCTATATCCGGAAGCTGAAAGAGGTCCTGCTGGCGGTGCAGCTTGAGACGATGTTTGAGCGGCGGTACGGGGAGGGCTACAAGCGGAAGCTGCTGGAACTCTATATGAACGGGAGTTTCTACGGGACGAACGCATACGGGGTAGAGGACGCGGCGCAGACCTATTTCGGAAAACGGGCGGCGGACCTGAATCTGCAGGAGGCGGCAGTGCTGGCGGGGCTGCCGAATGCGCCAAGCGCGCTGAGCCCGTTCCGGGAGGGGGGGGAGCATACGATGCAGAGGATGAGGCACGTGTTGCGGCGGATGCGGGCGGCAGGGTTTATCACGCAGGAGGAAATGGACCGGGCGGTGAAGATGCCGCCGGCGTTTGCATCGGAGCGGAGGCCCCGCAACCGGACGCCCTATTTTGTAGAGACGATCAAGGCGAAAGTGGTCCGGCAGTGGGGGCGTTCTGCGCTCAGTTTTGGGGGGTTGAATATCTATACGACGCTGGACCTGAAGATGCAGAAGGCTGCGGAGCAGGCGGTGGCCGAGGGGCTTGCGGACCTGGACGGGCGGCTGGGGTTTCCGGATTACCGGGAGGTGTCGAAGGCGGAACGGGCGGACTACGTTCAGGGGGCGTTGATCTGTCTGGACCCCAAAACGGGCTATGTGAGGGCAATGGTGGGGGGGCGAGATATCTTTATGAGCTATTACAACCGGGCAACGACGGCACGGCGGCAGCCGGGGTCGGGGTTCAAGCCGGTGGTCTACCTGGCTGCGTTTACCGCAGGGAAGGTGACGCCGGTGTCGCTGTTTGCGGACGAGCCCCGGACCTATGTGGTGAACCGGCGGCGGTGGTCGCCGAAGAATTTTAAGGACCAGTACCTGGGGATGACGACGGCGGCCTGGGCACTGATCCGGTCGGCGAATGCAACAAGCGTGCAGGTGGCGCAACGGGTCGGACCGGAGCGGGTAGCTGCGATGGGGAAACGGCTGGGCATCCGGAGTCCGCTGGGCGCCTATCCGAGCCTTGCGCTGGGGACGGAAGAGGTGACGCTGCTGGACATGGCGTCGGCATTTGGGACGGTTGCGAACTACGGCATCCGGGTGGAGCCGACGTTTGTCCGGTTGGTCGAGGACCTGGAGGGGCGGCCCGTGTACCGGCACCGGGTGCGTCGGGAGCCGGTGCTGGCGGCGGCGGATGCGTACGTGATGATCCGGCTGATGCAGAATGTGGTGGACCGGGGGACGGGACGGGCGGTGCGAGCGGCAGGGTTCAGGAGGCCGGCGGCGGGTAAGACGGGGACAACAAACGACAATACGGACGCCTGGTTTACGGGGTTTACACCGGAGCTGGTGGTCAGCGTATGGGTGGGGTTCGACCGGCGAGAGGGAAAGCGGAGGCTGGTGGAGGCACGCACCCGGCGCCAGATTACGGGGGGCAGCGGCGCAGCGCCGATCTGGGCGGCGTTTATGAAAGCGGTTGCGGCCGATCGCGCGGCCAAAGCCTTCTGGACGCCGGCAGGGGTACGGGATGTGGTTGTGGATGCTCGTACCGGGGTCGCCGTTGATGCGGACACGCTGTCTGAGCATCTACCGATCCGGATTGCACTGCCGGAGGGCGTCTGGCCAAATACACCGGAAGAGGCGGCGGGATTTCAGGGGGCGGACAGCAGCGTGAAGCGTGAACGATAAAATATGAGGAGATGAGGTTCTGCTTGACAGAATGGATTTCGTTTGCGAGTATTCTACAGTTCAATTATATACTGGATTTGCGGCCAGAGTGTCGCTTTTGAGTGAGTATGGATGCTGGTGAGGATATACAGAACGTCCTGATCCAGCCCGAGGCCATCCGGAAGAAGGTGCAGGCCCTTGGGCGGCAGATCTCCGAAGACTACGGCACCCGGACCTGTCTGCCTGCCCGCCTGTCTGCCGGCTTGGCACAGGCAGCGCAGCGCGGCAGGCAGGCCGATTCGGTGGTACTCATCGGCATTTTAAAAGGCGCCATGTTCTTTCTGGCCGACCTGGCCCGAGCGATTACAAGCCCGGTCGAGATCGAGCTGATGTCGATTTCCAGCTACGGTTTTTCCACCCGGAGTTCCGGGGTCGTGCGCATCCTCAAGGATCTGGACGTTAGCATTACGGACCGCCATGTTCTGATCGTTGAGGATATTGTCGATACCGGCCTTACCCTGAGCTACCTGCTGTGCAACCTCCAGGCCAGACACCCCAAAAGCCTCAGGGTATGCACGCTCCTGGACAAGCCTGCCCGCCGGTCTGTGGATGTCTCGATCGCCTATTTGGGATTTACGATTCCGGACGAATTCGTGGTGGGGTACGGGCTCGATTTTAACCAGCGGTACCGAAATCTGCCTTTTATCGGCGTTCTCAAAGCCGAATGCTACGGGTTGGACGAATAAGATGGTGAACGCGGTGAACAGGTCTGCCGGGACAAGGTTGCAGGACGCTTTGCAACAGGAGAAGCCGCTACAGGTGGTGGGGACGGTTAACGCCCTGACTGCCCTGATGGCGAAACGCGCCGGGTTTTGCGCTATCTATCTGTCAGGCTCTGGCGTGGCCGGCGCGTCATACGGATTGCCCGACCTGGGCATCACAACCCTGGACAATGTGGCAGAAGACGCGCGCCGGATTACGGATGCGGTTGAGCTGCCCCTGCTGGTTGACGTAGACACAGGCTTTGGCGGCACGGCGTTCTCTGTTGGCCGAACGGTTCAGACGCTTGAAAAGGTCGGCGCAGCAGCGGTTCACATCGAAGACCAGGTCGTTCAAAAGCGCTGCGGTCACCGCCCCGGAAAGAGGATTGTTTCGGCCGGGGAGATGTGTGACCGCATAAAAGCAGCCGTAGACGCCCGTTCCGATCCTGATTTTATGGTGATGGCACGGACGGATGCTTTCGCTATCGAAGGCCTGGAGGGTGCCTTAGAGCGGGCAAGCCTGTATGTTGAAGCCGGTGCGGATGGTATTTTCGTAGAGGCGTTGCAGGCACTGGATCACTACAGGGCATTTACAAAGGGACTTTCCGTGCCTGTGCTGGCAAATCTCACGGAATTCGGAAAAACGCCTCTGTTTACATTAGAGGAGATGCGGCGTGTTGGCGCTGCCATGGTCCTCTATCCGCTCACGGCGTTCCGGGTGATGAACAGGGCTGCTGAAGGCGCATACCGGACCATTCGAAAAGAGGGCACGCAAGCGTCTTTGATGGATAGGATGCAGACGCGGGAAGAATTGTACGATCTGCTGGACTACTATTGGTATGAGGAACTCGTAGACCGGCTTTACGGCAATCAGATAAACGGAGAGGATGAGGATGAGTGAAAAAACAGAGACTGCGACGGCTGTTGGGCTGCGCGGTGTTAAGGCGGGCAATACGGCGATTTGCACGGTAGGCGCAGAGGGACACGGGCTTCACTATCGCGGGTATTCGATTGAGGATCTTGCGAGCAAGAGCAGTTTTGAAGAGGTGGCTTACCTGCTTATTCACGGTGAACTCCCAACGCGCGCCCGGCTTGAGGCGTGGAGCCGTGAGATAGGGGAGAACCGCCGGCTGCCGGATATGGTGAAGACGGTGCTGTCCACGTTTCCTTCTGACGCGCATCCAATGGATGTCTTGCGGACAGGGGTCTCCGCGCTGGGGATTGCAGAACCTGAGCAGGGTCTCGAAGATGGGAAGAGATCCGCCGTTTGCCTGTTGGGCGCGCTTCCCTCTATGCTGGGCTACTGGTACCTGAGTTCACGCGGTAAAGAGGCGCCCCTTGATGTTGAGGTAGAGCGTCACGCCGATTATGTGATGCGAATGTTAAAGGGAGATTCACCTACCCAGCTTGAATGCCGGATGATGGACAATTCTCTCATTCTGTACGCAGAACACGAATTCAATGCCTCGACATTCACGGCTCGCGTGTGCGCTTCGACGCTGGCCGATTTCTGCTCCTGCATCGCCGGGGCCATCGGCACGTTGAGCGGGCCGCTGCACGGCGGCGCAAACGAACAGGCCATGGCGCTTATCTCTCGTTTTGAAGATCCCGAAGATGCGGCTCGGGGCGTGCGGGAAATGCTTGCCCGGAAGGAGAGAATTATGGGGTTCGGGCACGGGGTGTACAGGGTGAGAGATCCCCGGAACGGCGTTATCAAAGCGTGGGCTCGAAAGGTATCAGAAGCCAGAGGTGATATGAAGCTGTTCGAGATTTCCGAGGCGATTGAAAACGTGATGTGGGAAGAGAAACGCCTGTTTCCCAATCTGGACTATTACTCGGCTACGGCTTACCATATGGCTGGAATCGATACGTTGCTGTTTACGCCGATATTTGTTATCAGTAGAATCAGTGGATGGGCCGCGCACGTGATTGAACAGCGCGCGGACAACAAATTGATCCGCCCTCTGGCGAATTACACAGGGCCTGAGAATCGAGCCTATGTCCCGGTAGATGAACGTTGAAGCAGGGATATGACAGTGCCTGAGCCCTCCCTCAACATCCGGCAGCCTCCCGACCGGGAAATGGTCGATATTGCCCGTTACGTCCTGAGTTGCCGAATTGAGTCGGAAGAGGCTTATCACACAGCGCGGCACTGCCTGATGGACAGTATCGGCTGTGGCGTTCTTGCTTTGGGGTTTCCCCAGTGCCGAAAGATGCTGGGACCGATTGTGCCGGGCGCCATTGTTCCCAACGGTGTCCGCGTGCCCGGTACCGAGTTTGAGCTGGATCCTATCACGGCGGCTTTCAACATCGGTACGATGATCCGCTGGCTGGACTTCAACGACACGTGGCTGGCCGCCGAATGGGGGCATCCTTCCGACAATTTGGGGGCCGTTCTGGCTGTTGCCGATTGGGTGTCGCGAAAAGACGCCGCGAATGGATTGGAGCCCCTCAAGGTGAAAGACGTGCTCACCGCCATGGTTAAAGCATACGAGATTCAAGGCGTTATGGCTCTGGAAAACAGCTTCAACCAGCGGGGCCTGGACCACGTCATTCTCGTCAAGCTGGCAAGTAGTGCCGTTGCGGCAGGGATGCTTGGTTGTGATGAGGAACAGGTGATCAATGCGATCTCCCAGGTCTGGTGCGACATTGGCCCTCTGCGGACGTATCGCCACGCGCCCAATACCGGGTCTCGAAAAGGTTGGGCCGCCGGCGATGCCACCGGGCGCGGTGTTTTTCTTGCATTTCAGGCGGCACGGGGAGAAATGGGCTATCCGACGGTTCTGACGGCCCCGAATTGGGGATTCTACGATCGGATCTGGGGAGGAGAACGGTTCACGTTCCAGCGGCCCTACGGGTCATACGTGATGGAACACGTGCTTTTCAAGGTCTCCTACCCGGCGGAATTCCATGCCCAAACGGCGGTCGGTGCGGCAATCGAGCTCCACCCTCAGGTTGCAGGACGATTGGACGAGGTTGAA
Source organism: Candidatus Latescibacterota bacterium (assembly GCA_965222075.1). Classification (GTDB taxonomy): domain Bacteria; phylum Latescibacterota; class UBA2968; order UBA2968; genus JAAXHW01. Next base: position 634,133 of record OZ244937.1, read on the forward strand.
CGTGTGGAAATCACGACCCATGAGGCTGCCATACGTATTATTGACAAAAGGGGGCCCCTGCACAACCCTGCAGACCGCGATCACTGCCTCCAGTATATGACGGCCATCGGGTTGATATCCGGAGATCTCAGGGCGGAAGACTACGGTGAGGAACGGGCGGCAGATTCTCGTGTTGACGGTCTGAGAGAAAAGATGGAGGTCGTTGAGAACCCTGAGTTCACCAGGGACTATCACGACCCCGGGAAGCGGTCCATCGCCAATACCGTACAGGTGTTTTTTAAAGGGGGCGCTTCAACGGAGGCCGTCACCGTGGAGTATCCGATCGGACACCGGCGACGACGCAGGGAGGCCATCCCCTTACTGGAAGATAAGTTTAAAAATAATATGGCAACAGGATTCTCTCCCGATCGTGTGCAGGAGCTTCTTGAGCTGTTCAGGGATCAACGCGGGTTGGAAGAGATGTCGGTGCCCCTTTTTATGGGGTTGCTGCAGGGTAGGGAAGGCCGATGAATACAGCGACGCAATGGCTCGGACGGGGCGAGCGGGCTCCGGATTTTGTCCTGCCGATTCAGAATGGCACGCCGACGCGTTTTTATTCCAGGGCGGGAGGGGGAGCCACTGTGCTCCTCTTTTGTGACGCAGATGACACGTTGCTGCGCTTTTCTGAGGCGCTTGGCGATTGTGCGTCCGGTGCGGTGTCGATTTTTGCGGTAAAGCGCGCTGAGGCCGAGCCGCAGGTTCCCACCGGGCAGGCGATTCCCTTTCCGGTCTTTTCGGATACCGAAGGGAAGGTGAGGGCGGCGTATCGGCTGGGAGATGAGGGCAAAACGGTGCTCTTTGTGTTCGATCCGAACCTGCGAGCGCTCGGGTCGCTTGCCTTAAAGGACGCCCGGGTCGCAGCGCAGAAGGCGGTTTCTCTCTTAGACGCTTCCCTGCCCCGGGTCGAGCCCTTAGAGATTGTGACTCAGGCGCCGGTGCTGCTTATTCCCAACGTGCTGGATGAGGAGGTCTGTGAGTTCCTGATGGGCGTGTGGGAGAATCAGGGCAACGTGGAGACCGGGGTGGAGCAGTCGCGCGGGGACCGGCGGGTGGATACGGTCGACGATGAAAACAAACGCCGCCGTGACCACGTGGTAACCGATGAGAAGCTCCTGAGGCTCCTTTCATCGACGATTGGGCGGCGGGTGATGCCGGAGGTTTACAAGGCTTTTGCGTTTCGGGCCACGCGCTTTGAAGGCTTCAAGATTGCCTGTTACGATGCCGCAACGGGCGGCTTTTTTCACGCCCATCGCGACAACCTGAGCCCCTCTACCGCGCACCGCCGCTTCGCGCTGACCCTGAATCTGAACGAGGGTTACGCGGGTGGGTACCTGAGGTTCCCGGAATACGGGCCGCACCTGTACCGGCCGGAGGCCGGGGGGGCGATTTTGTTTTCCTCTTCGCACCTTCACGAAGTGACGGAAGTGACCGAAGGACGGCGCTTTACGCTGCTCTCTTTTCTCTTTGGAGAGGGGGATGTTCGAGCGTCCCGGGAGGCGCCGGGGGAGGGGTCTGCATGAAGGGTAAAGCGTGAAGTGTGAAGAGATCCGGATCCGGCGGATGCGGCGGGCGGATGTCCCGACGGGGATGCGGTTCAAGGCGCTGGCGGGATGGAACCAGACCGAGCAGGACTGGGAGCGGTTTTTGGCCCTTTCTCCACAGGGGTGTTTTGTCGCGGAGGTGGGGGGGGAGCCGGTGGGGACGGTGGTGACAGTGGTCTTTGAGGGGCGCTGCGGCTGGGTGGCGATGGTGCTGGTGCCTCCGGAGCGGCGGCGGTGCGGGATTGGAACGGCCATGCTGCACCACGGCATTGCGCATTTGAGGTTGGAGGGGGTGGCGGTGGTGAAGTTGGATGCGACACCCACGGGGCGGAAGGTGTATCTGCCGCTGGGGTTTGTGGACGAGTACGGGCTGGAGCGGCGGGAAGGGCAGGGGCAGAGGTGCGCCTGGCAGTGGGTGCGGCCGATGCAGGTACAGGATCTGGGAGGGGTGATTGCCTTAGATACGCCGGCGTACGGTGTGAACCGGGGGGAACTGCTCCGCTGTCTGTTCCAGGATTCGGAGGGGGGGTGTGGGATATACCCGGGCCTGGACGGTGAGCTTCTGGGTTATGTGATGCTGCGCCCTGGAAGCGATGCCTACCAGATCGGGCCGCTGGTGGCGCAGACGGAGCAGGCGGGGAGAGACCTGTTCTGCTGGGCGCTGGACCGGCTGGCCGGAGAGGCGGTTTTTTTCGATGTGCCGCTGGAAAATCGAGCGGGGGTGGCCCTGGCGGAGGCGCACGGGTTTGTCGTGCAGCGGAAGTTTACGCGGATGTACCTGGGAGACGATCCATGCGGGGGTGAGCCGACATGGGTGTACGCGACGTCGGGGCCGGAGAAGGGATAAGGGTGGCGTAGGGCACCAAAAATCGCGGTGGTAGAGCCGTGAATCGGGCAAAAAGCCCCGGCCTTTTTGAGCAGGGGTTGACCATCCGGACGGGAGGTTTTGGTGAAAGCAGTCGAGCGGCTCAAAGCATCCCAAAGGCGCGTTGAGGCTGGATTGCGGCCGATTCTGGGGATCACGATGGGGGATGCCTGCGGTATTGGCGCCGAGGTGATTGTGAAGGCTCTGAGCAATCCCGAGGTCTATCGGTTCTGCCGACCCCTGGTGATCGGTCATCCGGCGATCTTGGAGGCGAACCTGAAATTTGCGGGACGGCCGCTGGAGGTCCCAACGGTGGCGTCTCCAGAGGCGGGGGCTTACCGATGGGGGGCGATCGATACCTGGAGCCCGGTGGATGTGGATCTTTCGCAGATCCGGACGGGGAGGGTCTGTCCGGAGGCGGGGCGGGCAGCGGTGGAATGGGTGGCGGCAGCCGTGGACTTAGCGATGGCCGGGCGGATCGATGGGGTGGTGACGGCACCTCTGAACAAGGAGGCAATGAACCGGGCCGGGTTCCCCTATGCGGGGCACACGGAGCTGCTGGCCGATCGGACAGCGTCGCAAAAGGTCCGGCTCATGCTGGCGTCGGAGCGGCTGAACGTGGCGCACGTGACCGGGCATGTCGCCCTGGACAGTGTTAAGGCGCATCTGACGCAGAAACGGGTGTTCGATACGATTGCGCTGGTGCGGCAGGCCTTAAAAGATATGGGGCGACCCAACCTCCGGATTGCCGTGTGCGGCTTCAACCCCCACGCAGGCGAGTCGGGCCTGTTCGGCGATGAGGATGCGGAGGTTATCCTCCCGGCGGTGGAACAGGCAAGGCGCGCAGGGTGGGATGTGATGGGCCCCCTACCGCCTGATACGACGTTTTTTAAGGCCTACGACGGGAAGTTTGACGCGGTGGTGGCGATGTACCACGATCAGGGACACATTCCGGTCAAGCTGGTGGCTTTCGACGAGGCGGTGAACGTGACGCTGGGACTCCCGATTGTGCGCACGTCGGTGGACCACGGGACGGCGTTCGATATTGCCGGAAAAGGCGTGGCCGATGAGAGGAACATGCTGCAGGCCATCCGGATGGGGACACGGCTGGTGGCAAGGCGGGCGATGCGTGGTGAGTTGTGAGGTACAGCCGCCCCACCGTTTGCGGCTTCTACTCACGACTCGCCAGGGGCAGGGACAGGGGCCTATTCCATTCCCGCGATGAAGTCCATCGAGACGAGGTTGGCCCCGATGTCCGAGAAGATGGGGGTGCGCGCGGGCCGGTTTTCAGGGAAGAATTCGCCGTATGCCTCGTTGAAGTCCGCAAAGAGCGACCGGTCTTGCAGGATGACGGTGACCTTGACGATATTGTCCAGGGAGGTGCCCGCGTCTTCGAGGATGGCGGAGACGTTGGTGAGGATGCGTTTTGTCTGGGCTTTGACGTCGCCCGTTTCGGGCTGGCCGGTTTCGGGATCGACGGGGCCCTGTGCGGAGATGAAGATGAGGTCTCCATAGATGACGGCCTGGGAGTAAGGGAATTTGGGGATGGGACCCCGCTGGCTGGTGAAGGGACGTTTTTTCATGCGTGTTCTCCAGGGTAAGGGTTGGCAACCGGTAGGATCAAGATAAAGCGGAACACGCTCCGGACGGAGAGATTGCCGAGCGAAGGCAGGGCATGACCGTGGAGGAAGTCTTCATGGTTGCGAAGTCGAAGGAGGGATGAGGGGACACAGGTGGTTGCTTTTTACTTTGCCTTCTGTAGATTGAAGCTGTATCCTACGCCTCTGACGGTCGTGATGGCTTTTCCCATTTCACCGAGTTTGGATCTGAGACGGCGGATGTGAACGTCTATGGTACGTACGCCGCCGTAGTAATCATAGTCCCAGATGCTGTCTAAGAGGTCGGCGCGCGTGAAGACGCGTCCCTGGTGGGTGATCAGGTGTTTGAGGAGTTCGTATTCTTTCAGGGTCAGGACAATAACAACCCCCTTTACCCGGACTTCGTACCGCACAAGGTTGATGACCAGGTCGCCGACCTTGAAGATATGTTCATCGTCCGGCCTGTGCCACAGCGCCAGACGGAGGCGGGCCTCTATTTCTCCAGGGCTGTAAGGTTTGAAGATAAAGTCGTCAATACCAAGTGAGAAGTCCAGGTTGAGCGCGGTTGTTTCGTCGGCAACCACCAGGAGGGGTGCCTTCCGGGTCTGGCTGTGCTGCCGCAGGTATTGTACGGTTTGGGCCAGGGTGTCGACCGGGGTTTCCAGGTCGATCACGATCAGATTGACCTGGTCTGTGATGGGATTGTCCAACTCCAGGGGGCGTTCCGGGTTGTCTATTCCAAGCAGGTGCTGGACCGTGTGCCCGATGTATTCCAGGTCCGATTTCAACTTTGCGCCGTGGGTCTCGTCGGCCAGCAGAAGGATGTTGGGCATAAGCCATTTGCACTGGGTCGAGGGTTGGTCTCTGCCTCTGGGGGAGGAGGGACAGAGGGAGGGGTATAAAGGGGGCTGAGCGCTCCACCCACGTGTGCAAAGTATAGCGTTCAGGTCCGGTTTGTCAAGGGATATCTGCCCTCTGGTCCGATGCCCGGGACGGTTTGGAGGGCCGAAAATAAGAGGTGAAAAAGAGGGAGCTGAAGATGTGTACCTTCAACTCCCTCTTTTATTTCCCACAGTAATAATATAACAAAAAACCGCCAAAAAGTCAAGCATATAAATTACTTATAAACAGATGTTTATACAATAATTTTTCGTTGACTTTATACGTTGGATAACTTATCTTTTATCGTCTGAGAACGGGCAGGTAGCCCGGAACGTGACCGTCGGTTTCTCTCATAAGGAGGGCGTATGGTTCAGGAAACGCTTGCTGGTACGCAGCAGAGATGCGAGGTGTGCGGGGCGGATATTTCCGAGGTGCGTCTGAAGGTGGTGCCAAACGTGCGGACCTGCATCACGTGTCAGAGAAAGCTGGAGAAGAAGCCTGGAGATGGTCATCTGAATCGGTCAGGGGCTTCACGGACAACGGTTACCCAGAGGTCGGACGCCGAAGCGCGCGATACGCTTCAAGTGGAAGGCAGCCAGGTGGTTGTGGGGCGCTGGTCGGGAAATCTTATGGATCTTGTTGCGCAGGGCGATGCGCTGCGCAACAAGGTGCGGTCGGGGAAGAAAGGGGAGGCCCGGGCGCTGGTCCGGGGCCTGCCGGTGGAGGCGCAGGCGGCGCTGGTGGCGATGGGCGAAGATCCGGAGGAGCTGCTATCGCTTACCGGGGTGGACGATTCGGGCGGGCCGGCCTACAGCACGCAGGTGGTGGCGATGCTGCCGTCGGAGCTGCTGTCGGGGTTAATTTCTATCGATGTGGAGGAGAGGAAGTTCAACACGGAGCTGATCCGGGCGATGTCGCCGGAGGCTTTCCGGCGTACGATGGGGGCGACGCTGGAGTTGGTGGATAACCCGCGCATGCGCACCCGGGTGTCCTGGGAGTGGCTCCAGGCGCTGGCGACGCTGGATGACTTCAGCCGGAGGGCAGAGTTGCTGCGCAGCGTGGACCCCGCCCTGCTGGAGGAGGCGCTCTTAGATCGTTTAGCGCATCTGGATCTGCACACGATCTTATCGGCCGGTGAATTCAGCATTTACCGCTTCCGGCTCTTTTCATCGGAGGGGATCGCCGGAGTCCGTCCCAGCGCCTTTATCGATGATCCGGAAATGGGCGAGGTGCTGGACGCGGTGTACGAGGCGGTGCCCGACCTGCTGGGCGATATTGTGCGCGTGGCCTGGGAACGCGCTGGTGGGGAGACGGGATGAACCGGTTAGCGAAGCTGGATCTGGACCGCTTGCGGATCGATTCGGAGAGTTTCCTGGGGCAGGCGATTGCGCTTGGCGTCCGCTTCGAGAAGCTGCCCGAGAATGCCCCGGAGGCGATGCTGGCGTATCTCCAAACGGCGGGTATGACCTTTGCGCAGCGGTACCGGATGGGGATCGGGATTTCTCGTGAGGGGCTCGAGCAGGGGGTGTGGCAGACCCTGGTCTGTATGGAGCTGGGGCTGGAAGATAGGGCCGGAGGCGATCTGAATGCTGCGGTGGACCTGATTGCCGGAGGCGACTTCGAGGTTTTCCGGAAGCGGGGGTGGGAGATCGCGTTCTTTCGTTTAGAAGAGATGCGGGAGACCTCTGCGTCGCTGTTGGAGCGTCCCGAGGCCGCGTTTTTGCAGAGGCACCTTAAGGATGCCGGGCGGTGGGCGCACCTGACGCCCGAGACCTGGACGATTCCTCCGGAGGCCGATGGTGAGGACAAAGAGCGGATTGACCCTTTGAAAGATTACGCCGCGTTCCGGGAGGTTAAGGCCCGGATGGACTTTCTGCGTTCCCTGCCGCAGGCGGCGTTCCGGGAACTTGGGCGCACCGCAGGAGAGGGCGCGGCGTTTGAAGATCTGCTCCGAAACCTGATTCTTTCTCTGACGCTTGACCTGGAGACGTTGACGCCGGATGCGGGACAGGCGGCCGAGTTCCGGTCGCGCTGTTTTAAGGGCGGAGCGATGCGGCCACAGGCGCGCGAGAAGGTGCTGCGCCTGGTTGAGGACCACCTCAAATCAGCGGTGGACGGTGAGGCTGCCCGCGCGCAGATGCGGGATGAGGTGGCGGCCGAGCTGTTGGTTCTGGAAGAGGCGTCGGAAGCTGGCATGGAGGCATTTTTTATTCTGGCGGAGGACGCACGGGAACCGTGAGGGTTGAGCATTCGGCCGGATGGGAGGACGATGCCCCCGAGCAGTGGATGGCCTACTATGAAGAGGCCTCCGGATGGATCGATTCACAGCAGGATTTTCAGGCTATAACGTGCTCACACGCGCCCGGCGGACGGTGCAGTCCGGGGTCGTGTTTGCGCGGGCGGCAGCAAACGGCGAGGCCGATCTCCTGACGGATGTGTACAGCCGGCTTTTTGTGGGGCTGCCGTATTCGAGTTATGTCGACTCCAAGAAATCCCGAAAGCCATGCTCGTGACATTCGTCGTGACATTGATCGCTGCCCACATCGCGAGGCTTCGTCATTGGAAGAAGTCATCCGCAGGGAGAGACCGGCTGTAGGGCGACGATTTTGGCTGGCACCGACCGTCCGATTGATCCGCGTGACTTTTTGGCGAAATCTGTTATATTGCCTGTGGCCGGAGAGGAGATCAGGGCGTTTCCAAACGCACAGAGAGAATCAGAAACAGGTAGAGGAAAGGACCGTGTATGACATTCCGAGTGGGTATCATCGGCTGCGGCCGCATGGCGAGTACGATCGAAGACGAGGTGCAGGGTTCCGGGCACAGCGGGTTGGTGCTGCCTTATTGTCACGCGGGCGGCTATCAGGCGGTGGTGGAGACGGAAATGGTGGCTGCCTGCGATGTTGTGCCCGAAAAGCTCCGGGCATTTCAGGAGCGGTGGAACGTGCCGAGGGGATACGCTGACTTCCGCGAGTTGATCCACAAAGAGAAACCGGATATTCTCAGCATTACCACCCGCCCGGAGCAGCATGCCGAGGCGATGATTTACGGGGCCGAACACGGTGTTAAAGGGATGTACGCCGAAAAGCCGCTGTGCTGTTCGCTGGTAGAGGCAGACGCCATCCGGGAGGCGTTTGAGCGCAACGGGGTTTTCCTGGAATTCGGCCCTATGCGGCGCAACTGGGCGGTTTACCGGCAGGCGCGGGATATTGCCACCAGCGGTGATCTGGGAGCGGTCAGGTCGGTGCTGGGTTTTTCGGGCAACAGTGTTGGCGGGCATTTCCTGGACACGCTGCTTTTTCTGCTGGGCGACCCGGAGCCGGTTTCAATTCGAGGGACGCTGGGCGAACTCCATCCGGCAGAGGACGACACGTCCGGTATGCGGTTCGTCAAGGATACGCCGATTCTGTCGGCATTGGTGGAATTCGACACCGGCGCCTGCCTGCACGCGGCGGGCACAGGCTTGGGCAGGGAGTATGAACTGGTGTGCGAGGCCGGCATCATCCGCATCCAGAACGATGGGGAGTCGCTCAGTGTGCGCCGGGAAGAGGAAAGACGACGCGCGTACGATCCCGTTTCCGTAGAACCGGTCACGCCCTGGAGCGGCACAGCGCGCAAGATCTCCGAGCTGGTGGAGGCGATCAAGACCGGGAAGCCGGGGGTGAGCAACCTGCGGGCGACGCTGCTGGGAACGGAGATCGGTTTCGGGATTTACGAGTCGCATTTGCGCGGGGGCGTGGCGGTTCAACCGCCGGTTCCGAACCGGGAGCGGTGGGTGTCGAGCTGGTGAGCCCTCACCCCGAAAAGGAGCAGGACGATGAGGATTGTTACAGGGGGGATCAGTCACGAGACGAGTACGTTTACGCCGGCGCGCACGACGCTGGAAAGCGCAAAGGAGCGGTTCGGGTACCTGCACGGGACAGAAATACTGGCAAAGTTCCGGGGTGCGAATACGCCTTTGGGGGGATTTATTGAGGGAGCGGAGGCGCACGGGTTCGAACTGATTCCCACGGCCTTCTGGGAGGCGCATCCGGGTGGGCCGCTTCCGAGGGATGCGTTTGATGCCATTCTGGATGCGCTGCTTGAGGGCATCGAGGCGGCCGGTGCGGTCGATGGGGTTCTGCTGGAGCTGCACGGGGCTATGGTGGCCGAGGGGGTTGACGATGGGGAGGGGCATATTCTGGCGGCGGTGCGGGAACTGGTGGGGCCGGAGGTGCCGGTTGTGGGGCAGCTGGATATCCATTCCAACGTGTCCCACCGGATGGTGGAGGGGGCGGACGTGTTGATCGGGCGGGAGACTTATCCGGAGGTGGATATGGCGCCGCGTGGACGGGAGTGTGCCGATGTGCTGGCTCGCATGGTGCGAGAGGGGCTGCGTCCGACGATGGCGCTGCACCGGGTTCCCATGGTGTGGGGGCTGAACCAGGTCACGGGACATTCACCCATGCGGGAGGCGATTGCCCAACTGCACCGGATCGAGGCGCAGCCCGGGGTGGTGTGCGGTTCGATTGCAACCTGCTATCCCCTGGCCGATGTGCCCGATATGGGGGCTTCGGTCTACATTGTGACGGACAACGACCAGAGGCTGGCCCAGGCGTATGCGGATGAACTGGGTACGTGGATCTTTGAGCGGCGGGCAGACTGGCAGGTGGCGATGTCTCCTACCCGCGAGGCGCTGGAGGAGGCAGAGGCCGCAGGACGGTTTCCGGTGGTCCTGGCAGACCGAAACGACAATACCGGAGGCGGGTCTCCGGGGGACAGCACCGGGCTGCTCCAGGCGTTTGTGGATGCGGACCTGGAGGACGCCTGCGTGCTGTATATCGTCGATCCGGAGGCGGTCGGGCAGTGCAGGGAGGCCGGTGGGGGGGCGAGGTTGACCCTGGAGGTGGGCGGAAAATCAACGCCGCTGCAGGGGCAACCCGTGCGTATGGACTGCGAGGTTGTCGCGCTTTCGGACGGGCGCTTTCGGTACGATGGCCCGATGTACGCCGGGCTGGAGGGCAATATGGGGCCTTCCGCCCACGTCCGACAGGGTGGAATTCACGTTTTGCTGGTGACCCACCGGGAGCAACCCTTTGATACGGCGTTTGCACGGACGCTGGACCTGGACCCGCGCCGGATGCGGTACATCGGGGTGAAGTCGGCGGCGCATTTCCGGGCCGGGTTCGAGTCATGGGCCGGGACGATCACTGTGGTCGGGGAACCCAGCGTGCACGATGCCGGGAATCTGACCTTTCACCGGCTGGGGCGGAAGGTGTACCCACTGGACGATATGTAATGCTTGACCGGCTGTGAGGAGAGAGAAGTGATGGAGGCTGACAGGATGCTGTATCTTTCCAGGAAAGATGTGGAAGAGATCAATTTGACCATGGATGATATTATCGAGGCCCTCGACCAGATGTTCAAGGAGAAGGGGGCAGGCACGGTCGAAATGCCGCCCAAGCCGGGGATTCACACGCGGCCGGATGCGTTTATCCATGCGATGCCGGCCTATATTCCAAGCCTTGAAGCGGCCGGAATCAAGTGGATTTCCGGGTATCCCGAAAATCAGCAGAAGGGACTGCCCTATATTACCGGACTGCTTGTGCTGAATGACCCGGAGACCGGCGTGCCGATCGCGGTGATGGACGCGATGTGGATTACGGCCATGCGCACAGGCGCTGCGACGGCGATTGCCGCCAGGTACCTTGCCCGAAAAGAGAGTTCGAGCGTGGGGATTATCGCGTGTGGGGTGCAGGGCAGGGGCAACCTGGAAGCGCTGTGCTGTCTTTTTGAGATTCAGAGGGTAAAGGCCTACGATATCTATCCGGAGATTGCGGCGCGCTATGCCAGGGAGATGGGGGAGAAACTCCAGGTTGACATCGAGCCGGTGAAGAACCTGCAGGACGCGGTGAAGGGTCTGGATATGGTGGTGACCAGCGGCCCGATTCTGAAGAATCCCACGCCGCCGATCGAACCGGGCTGGCTGGCCGAAGGGGCGTTCGCCAGCCCGGTGGATTTTGACGCATACTGGCAGGGAGCGGCGTTTAACGAAGGGGACAAGATCGCCACAGATGATCTCTCACAGATGGCGTATTACCGGCAGGAGGGATATTTTCAGGAGACGCCCGAGCCGTACGCGGACCTGGGCGAGATCGCTGTTGGAAAGAAACCGGGACGCGAGTCGGACGGGGAGCGCACCTTCGGCATCAACCTCGGGATTGCCTTAGAAGATATGGCCACGGCTATCCGGATTTACCGGGCGGCCGTAGAACGGGGGATCGGTACGGAACTTCCACTGTGAACGCCCCCTCCCCGACACGGGAAGGGGGGCCAGGGGAGTAGGTTGTCTAAGGAGATACACAATGGTCACTGCGAAAGCCGGTTGGACCGAGATTGACATCACACCGCCGCTGGGCATGCCTATGGGCGGGAGGGGACCGCAGTTTACGCCCGGCGCTTCGGTGCTGGATCCGCTGATCGCCCAGGCCCTGGTCCTGGAAGACGCCGAAGGCCGGCGCACGCTGTGGATCTCGATGGATATGATCGGCCTGTCGTACACTATGTCGAGCATGTTTCGGTATGAACTGGCGGCGATGACCGGCATTCCATACGAGGCGATCGTCCTGAACTTCTCGCACACGCACAGCGGGCCGATGACAGGATTTGAGGGATACGCCACCGAGACGCCCAAACCGGAGGCGCTTCAGGCCTATGAGGCCGGGCTTATTCCCAGAACCGTGCGAATGGCCTGCGAGGCGGTCGAAAACCTGCAGCCGGTCACGGTTCGACTGCACAGGGGGCAATCGGATATCGGGATCAACCGCCGCAGGCGCAACCAGGCGGGGGAGATGACGATGGGGCCGAATCCGGAGGGAGTATACAACCCGGACCTGTGGGTGCTGGATATCGCTGCCGAAGCCTCAGGTGGTCGCTGCGTTGTGTTCTGTTACGGCTGCCACCCGGTGATTGTGTACGGGTTTGCGTATGACGGCATCTCGGCGGACTATCCCGGTGTGTGCCGCGGCCGGCTTGAAGAGGCACTCGGTCAGGGGACGCACACCCAGTTCATCCAGGGGCTGGCGGGGAACGTTCGACCGCGTTTGCTGGCCGACCTGGAGACGGGCAGGTTTCAGAAACCGACGCCTGAGGATCCGGTGGCAGTGGGCGCGCAGCTGGCCGGGGATGTGATCGACGCGCTCAACAGCGAGGGTGAAACGCTGGAACTCGACCTTGCAGCAGCGGCCGGATTTGCCCGGGCCCCGAGGGATCAGGCAAAGGTCCTTCCCATTGCGCACTGGCAGTCGCTGGCCGAAAGCGAGAACGAAGTGAGCCGCAACCTGGGTCGGTACTGGGTAAATCGCTTTCGGTCAGGCCTGTCCCCGGTTCAGGTGGTGCCCTGGGGAATTGGACTGGTGCGTCTGACCCGAAAACACAGCGTTGCCTGGCTGGCCGGTGAGGTGCTGGCCGAGTGGCTGGGGCATTTGAGGGACTGGCTGGAGGATGCGCGCCTCATCGCCTGGGGGTACTGCCAGGACGGCAGGGGGTACATGCCGACGGATGAGATCATCCCGGAGGGGGGATACGAGGTGATCCGGTCGAATACGTTCAATAAGACCGGTCCGGGACCGTTTGGTGCGGGGATCAACGAGACGGCGCGGCAGGGTTTTCTGGGGCTGGCGAGACAGCTTGAGGGGGGGTAAGGGGGGGGTGTGAGCCGGAGGCGGGCTCCCCGGGATGGTATGACGGGGCATCACTGGTGGTTGCTTTTGCGTATTTATGACAAGGAGGAGGATATTCAATGCTGGCAATCGATGGCGGTGAGAAAGTGCGTTCGACCCCGTTTCCAAGACGGCGCCTTTTTGGCGAGGAGGAGAAGCAGGCCGCTCTGGCCCTGTTTGACGAGAGCATCGAAAGCGGGAATGCATTCGGATATGGAGGACCGGAAGAACAGGCTTACGAACGCGATTTTGGGGATTTTATGGGGGGAGGATATGCGGATCTGGTCAATTCGGGGACGTCGGCGCTTTTCGTAGCGCTGCACGCTTTAGAGCTGGAGGTGCCCGGCGAGGTGGTGGTCCCGCCCATTACCGACCCGGGGGGCGCGATGCCTGTTGCGCTGCTGAATCTGGTGCCGGTGGTGGCCGATGCTGAACCGGGTACGTTTCATGCAGGTGCGGAGCAGATCGAGGCGGTGTTGACACCCTATACCCGCGCGGTTGTTGTGGCGCATATTGCGGGCGAGCCGGCGGATATGGACCCGATCTTAGAACTGGCCGGGTCGCGGGGGCTGCCGGTGATTGAGGACTGCGCCCAGGCTCACGGCGCAACTTACAAGGGCAAGACGGTGGGGTCGCTGGGGACGCTGGGCGTTTTCTCAACGATGAGCGGCAAACACCACGCCACGGGTCCTCAGGGAGGGGTGGTCTTTACCAGAGACGAGGATCTCTACTGGCGGGTTAAACGGTTTTCCGACCGGGGAAAGCCCTTTAACCTTGAAGGGGACGCTCAGAGCAATGTGAGGGCCAGCCTGAATCTGAACGGCAACGATCTGGCCGCTGCGGTCGGGCGGGTGCAGCTGCGCAAGCTGGAGGGAATTACACAGCGCCGCCGGAAGGTTGCACAGGGGATCGAGGAGGGGACTGCCCACCTGCAGGCGGTCTCCATCGGACGGCAGGCGCCGAATACGGAATCGGTCTACTGGTTCATGCGGTTTCACGTGGATGCCTCGAAGCTGACGGTGGATAAAGACAGGTTCGCAAAGGCCGTAGCAGCCGAAGGCATCCCGGTAAGCGTCTCTTACCGCCATATCCCTTCGGAAGCGACCTGGTTCCGTGAACGCAAGGTTTTCGGAAACAGCGACTATCCCTGGGGGCTGCCGGCGTACCAGGGCGACCGCGATGCAACATTTCCCTGTCCCAATGCGGTGGAAGCCGCCGAGACCCATTTTACGATGTCGATCCACGAGAACTACGGGCCGCAGGAAGTAGAGGATGTGGTCAGGGCGCTGGAGAAGGTGGAGAAGGCGTATTTGAAATAGTTTCGGGTTGAGGTCGGGGGGCGACCCTCAACTGGAAGGGAGAGATATGGCTGTGCCAGTGGAAGTAAAAAAGATCAGCACGGTTCTAACGGCTGTTGAGATCTACAAGACCTCGAAGATCCACGATCTCTGGATGGGTGACGCCGAGGAGGGGATTCACCTTTTTCGCGGGGATGTGGTGGAGAACGACAGTCCCGGCGCCGGGCGTTCAGACGCAGAAGGCAGGGAGCCGTTTATCGAGGTCTCCGGATCAATGGTGCTGCGCAAGGCGCTTCGATTGGACAGCCGGCCCGTTGGAGGGGTGCGGATCGCGTTTATCGGACGGGAGCGGAAGGGGCACGAGGCGACCCTGAGGTTTGCGGTGAACGGGCAGGAGGTTCTGCGGCCGCCTTCGCCTGTTGCCACGCCGGAGGCCCGGCAGTACTGGGAGCTGGTTTCGGATGAAGGGGCGTGGAGCTGGAGCCGGTGGTACTACGTAGAGGTTCCGCCGGAGGCCCTGAGGGAGGGGGACAATGAGATTAGGGTACAGGCTGTTGACGGCCGCCTCGGGTGGAGTTTGATGGTGGCGGATGATCGAGATTTCGAAACGGGGATGCTGGACCCGGTGGTGCTGCCGAAGACCAGCAGCATCAGCCGGGACGAAGCGTGGGCGCCGGAGCGGGGTGAATACGTGGTGCGCCTGGCCCTGGACGAGTTTCGGGGAAATGGGGAGGTGGTTTCCGCGATTATCGACGCCGCCGGTGAAGAGGACACGGCTGTGAAGCGCAGACGCTGCCTGAAGGCGCTGCGCCTTGACCGGGAGACCGGGATGCCGGCGGGGACTGAGATTCGGTTTCAGGTTCGCACCGGAGCACGGTCGGTTTACGATGCGAAGCACTGGGGTGAGTGGGCGCCGTGTGACTCCGGGCAGCCCGTAGAAGAGATCGCAGGGCGCTATGTGCAGTGGAAGGCCGAGTTCTCAACCGAAGATGGATTACAGACGCCGCTGTTGAAGGGTGTGCGTCTGGATGCTGAGGTTGTGGATGAGGTGAGCGCTCCACTGCGTATTGTGAAGGCGCAGAACGCCCGGATTCTCCGTCCGTCTTATGAATTTGCGCACGAGGACTACGGGTGCGAGATGCTGCAGGAACTTCGGGAGCGTTTTGAGCTGGAGGCAGTCGTGGCGGGCGCACAGACCGAGTTTGAAAAGATCGAGCGGCTTATGGAATGGGCCTACACTGTCCCGCTGGGAGACTGTGTCCACTTTCCCTGGAATGTTCTGGACTGGTTGGTGCTGGAGCGCGATGAGCAGGGGGCGATCAGGATGAACGAGTACCGGCAGCGCAGGAGGGACCGGATGTGTCTTTATCCCAATGTGGTGCTGGTGGCCGCCTGTCTGAGTATGGGCATTCCGGCCCGGCACGTGAACTTCCACAGCGAAGGGATGACCGGTCACGAGATTGCCGAGGTCTGGTCCAATGATTATCGAAAGTGGGTGCATTTGGATGCGACCAGAGACTATTACTGGTACGATCCGGCCACGCGGGCGCCGCTGGATACACTGGAGATCCACCAGGCGCTGGCGGACAGGTTAGAGCAGATCGAGCGCTGGGACCGGCCCTATCTCTTCCGGCAGGATCTGGACGCGCTGGTGGTGGACCTGCCCATCGCTTTCCGAGAAGGCAGCTACGAATGCTCTGTTGAAGAAGGAGCGTTTTTCCTGTTCCGCTCGTTCTGTCACTTCCGCATGGTGCCGCGTACCAATACCTTCAGCCAGGCGCGCCCTCTGCCCGTGAGCCAGGGGACGGAGGTCTGGGCGTGGAACGGGTACCTCAACTGGGCAGACGATCAGGTGCCGCCGCTGCTGCATTTCAGCCGTCATACCAACAGGCGGGCGGATTTTTATCCGACGCTGAACCAGACGCGGTACACCATCGAGCAGGGCGAAGACCCCGGAGCGTTGGAGGTCTGTCTGGAGACGGATACGCCCCGGTTTGCGTGTTACCTGGCCAGGGTGGACAAAGGGGGCTGGGAGGAGCGGCCGGACCATTTCCAGTGGCCGCTGCACGAGGGGCTGAATACCCTTCAGGTGCGGTCTCGCAACAGCGCCGGTGTTGAGGGGATTATCAGCAGCGTGGCCGTGGCGGTCTGACTCCGCTCGGTAAGATACCCGGGTCCAGCTGTTCTTTTGTTCTTGGCCTTTTTCTTGCTCGCCCAAGAAAAAGGCCCAAAAAGAAGGGCGCCGCTCAGACGCCGCGGGGGCTGCTTTTCCGCGAACTGCCTTTGTGGTGGAAGCAGGCGTTTCTGCCCTGCGGACCTTTGGGGCGTTTTTGGGCGCAGGTGCTGGGGGGATCTGCGCGGAAAAGCCCCTTCCCCCCACCCCGAAGGCGGGGGAGGCGAGACGCGGGAGAGGGTGTGTCCGGTTACAGCACAGGTCTGTCAACGCAACTCTTTTTATCATTAGATCTGCTGGAGCACGCTGTAGTGCGTCCACAGGTCGATTTTCAGGATCGTTCGAGTTGTGTCTGCCTGTCTATCTCCTCCAGGATGTTCAATCCCATTATTTAGATGTCCTTCTCGTGTCTGGGAGAGATGCAGGCGAATCCGGATGTTTATTGCTGTGAACGGTTAAAGCCATCCTCGCCAGGATGGTTTTTTAATATCGCCACCAAAAGGCCACGGCGCGAGTGGGGTGCCGTGGCCTTTTTCTATTCATCTGAGAGGGTTCAAAAAAAAAGGCCCTCGCGCGAGTCGTTGGCGGGACGACGCGAGGGCTCCGAATCACACCGACAGGTAAAAACGGTGCGTTCACAATCAATTTATGAAATTCTCCGCCCGGTGGCAATAGATTATTCTAAAAAAATCAAACCTTTGGGATAAAAGTTGCCGCCTGTAAACGGTCGAAGAAAGGAGGTCACACGATGCGTATCCGAATCAAGCTTGTGTGAAGCTGCACTTCTGTTGATCCCATGCTTCCGACCGGCACTGTGCTCAACACGTCCACTTGCGCTACGGCGCTGTCGCGCCTTGTGGCCAAAATAAGACCTTGCACACTATGCGTCATTGGCGTATAATAGATCTATGATCTTTGTCGAAACGCCAATCTTCACAAAGGAGATATTGACACTATTACCCGATGAGGACTACCGGGCAATGCAACTGGCGCTACTATTGCGCCCGGAATCGGGAGAGATAATTCACCGTACGGGTGGCTTGCGAAAATTGAGATGGAAATTGCCGCACGGCGGCAAGCGGGGCGGTCTTCGTGTCATCTACTATTGGGACAAGCCTGACGAGGTCCTTTACATGCTCTGGGTGTATCGCAAGCGCCGACAGGAAGATCTCACCCCTCAACAGTCCAAGTTGCTTGGTAACCTCGTAAAGGAGTATCTCACATGAACGAGCGCGACTTTGACAAACTTGTAGCCAGCGTCAAGCAAGCCGGAGCTATCAAGCGCGGCAAGATGCAGCCAGAGCGCACTACCCGGATGGATCCGGTCGATATCAGGTTGATCCGAAAGAAACTGGATAAATCGCAATCTGAGTTTGCCCTGATGATTGGCATCAGCGTCTCTACATTGCAGAATTGGGAGCAGGGACGCCGCCATCCTGAGGGTCCCGCTCGGGCTCTGCTCAAGATTGCTTCAGAAAATCCCGAAGCAGTGGCGCGGTCATTAGGCGCTTGACAAGCCACTCAACCCCACCCCTGGCCACCCAGCCTCTAACACCGCGTCTGCGCTGTGGCACATTGGCCCTACGGGCAACCCTTCGCTTCGCTCCGGGTTCGCAAACCGTGGAAACAATGCGCAATTCCGCTTGTGTGGTTCTTGCCGCCTACCCCGGACAGGGCCATTCTCTGGCGGAATGGAACCTTTCAAGCCGATTGGATTATTCGGAACGCATCCTGATGTGGTTTGATGAGCATCTGAAGAGGAATGGTTGAAGACGAGGTTTAATTCTGCTTCTTGCGCGTTGAACAGGCCTGTTTTTTTCTTGACTCCACAGGATTCAAAGTTTATCTTTTTGAATGCTGTGGATGCTTTAAACTTTTCGAAAGGGTATTTTTCTTGATCCTGCAAGACCCACAAGCGCTGTTGCCGCCAGGAGGCTCTGTGAGGGTGGAGGTCTCTTTTGCCTCCCTCAGCATGGTGTCTTTTTTCGGCTTTGCATTTGGCGTAACAGCGGTTCATTCGGCCCCAGAGGGGAGAAGTGTGCCCATGCGTTTCGAGGAGTCGGATCCTTAATTTGCCGTATCTGAAATTTCTACAACAGGTTAGGCCGTGAGGATGCGTCTCGCGGCCTTTTTGTTTTCCTGTCTGCGTGCGTGCAGCTGCACGCACAGGCAGGTCGGCTTTGAAACCGTGGGTATTCCGTCTGAATACGCGCGGTTTTTTTTGGGTTAGAAGGATGTGGTGACGATGACGATTCTGGAAGTGAACAGTCTGACAAAGGCCTTTGGGGCCAATACGATCTTAGAGGGCGTCTCCTTTAAGGTCAATCAGGGAGAGAAGGTGGGGTTGATCGGGGAGAACGGCTCGGGAAAGTCCACTCTTTTAAAGATGATTGTCGGGATCGAGGAGGTTACCGGGGGGACGATTACAAAACCGAAGGGGCTCAGAATCGGTTACCTCGCCCAGCATCTGACGTATCGGGAAGGGCATACGGTTTATGAGGAGGTCCTGGATGTTTTCGGTGCTGTCAGGAAGCTGGAAGCGGAACTCAAGGATCTCGAAGCCGAGATGGGCAATTCCGGAACGGCTTCAGATGAGGACCGCCTTCAGGAGACCATGGGGCGATACGGCCGGCTCGTGGAAGCGTTCGAGCGTCTGGGGGGATACACCTACGAGCAGCGGATCGAGGCGGTGCTGGAAGGGCTGGGGATTTCCGGGATGCGGGACCGGCGGATTGGGTCGCTCAGCGGGGGAGAGAAGAATGTTGTGGCTCTGGCCAGGATGCTTCTGGAGGAGCCGGACATCCTGCTTTTAGATGAGCCGGGGAACCACCTGGATTTCGAGGGACTGGCGTGGCTGGAGGGATTTATCCGGAATTACGGCAAGACCACGATTCTGGTCTCACACGACCGGTACCTGCTCGACCGGACCGTGGAGCGTATTCTGGAACTGGAGGACCGGAAGGCCGCGACCTATTCGGGCAACTATTCCACGTATCGGGCCGAGAAGCTGAGAAATCTGATCAAACAGAAGGCGGCCTACGAAGACCAGCAGAAGGAGGTCTGGCGGCTGGAAGAGATGATCAAACGGTTTGAACTCTGGGGCGGTAAGAAAAATTTCCGGCGAGCCCGAAGCAGACAGAAGATGCTGGATCGGATGGACAGGATCGAGCGGCCGGATCTGGACCGGAAGCGCATCGATCCCAGCTTCGGTTTTGAGGAACGGAGCGGCCGGATTACGCTGGAACTCAGGGGGTATTCGAAGGCTTTCGGAGATCGGGTGCTGTTTCAGGATGTGGACATGCTCCTCTCTTTTGGAGACCGTGCCGGCCTGCTGGGCGCCAACGGCACCGGCAAGACGACGCTGTTCAAGGATATCCTGGAACAGGGCGCGTGGGAGAATCCGGTCTTGAGGATCGGTCCGAAGACGAAGATCGGGTATTACGCCCAGGAACACGAGACCCTGAACCCGGAGCGTTCGATTCTGGAGGAGGTGCGCCGGGAGAAGGGCCTGACGAAGGCCCAGGCCTTCACGGTGTTGTCCAAATTCCTCTTCCGGTGGGAGGATATGGATAAGAAGGTGAAAACGCTGAGCGGGGGAGAGAAGAGCCGCGTTCAACTGGCCAAGCTGATGGTGTCGGACGCGAATCTCCTGCTCTTAGATGAGCCGACCAACCACCTGGATATCCAGTCGAGGGAACAGGTGGAGGAGGCGCTGGAGGTATTTGAGGGGGCTGTCCTGGTCATCTCTCATGACCGGTACTTTTTGGACCGGATCGTGGACCGGATCGTGGAAGTCAGAAATCCCGATCTGGTATTCTATCCGGGAAATTTCTCAGCCTTCTGGGAGAAGAAAAAGGCTGAACAGGGGAGTGCTTCGCCTGCAAGGAAGAAACGACCGGCTGCCAAAAAGAACACTGCACGGCCGCTTTCCATCGGTCCGGAAGAGATTGAGGAGAAGATTGAGAAATTTGAGGAGGAGAAGCTCAGGCTGGAACGGGCACTGGCCGAGACGTATCGGAATCGAGATTACAAGAGAGGGGAGAAGCTCAGCCAGCAGCTGCGGAAGCTGGAGGACCGGGTTGAGGAACTCTATGATCTGCTGTAATGGGTGCTCCGAAGGGCGCCTGTGGTGGCAGCGGGCACTTCTGCCCTGCGAGCGTTTGGGGATTCACGAGGCGAAGGCGGTGGACGGAACCGCGCAGAAAAGCCCCTTCACCCCGGCCACCATATGTCGCCATTTGTGTTGTCCACCACTGCGTAGTGACCTTGATCCCCCCCTGGGAACGCGGGCGTCTCGCCCGCATGTTGGGGTAGGGTATGGTCGGACAAGGCCGTCATGCTCCCGGGAGCATGGGCATCTTGCCCTCGAAAATCGCTTGACGCCAGGGGAACTCGACAGTCCCACAAAGCAGCCCCCATCACTCCCCCCTTGAGGGGGAGTCGCAGAAGCCGAGCCGACAGGCGACGGCTGATGCGGTGGGGGGGGCCAGCCCACAGGCACCCGCAATGGAGGGACCGGGCGGGGCGGCTCTCACCACTCACCACTCTCTCCTGCTGTCCGATATCGGACACCACTGTATCGCCAGCGGACACTTAAGGCCCCTCCAAAAAACCTCAATTTCAACTAATCTGTTGTAATCATTACAGAAACAATTTTGGTACGCTTATTGCATCTATCTAACGTTCATTAAGCCAGTCTGTCTTAAACCCTTTGATTTGTGGGCGTGTTGACATGATCAAAAATTACATTACTGTCGCCAGGCGCAACCTGCTGCGACAAAAACTGTACACTTTTATTCATATTTTTGGCCTGGCGTTGGGTATTGCGTGCTGTTTTCTGATGGCGCTGTTCGTGAAGCACGAGTGGTCGTTCGATCAGTTTCATAAGAACAAAGCGCATTTGTTTCGGGTTGTGACGCAAGAGGTCAGGCCCAATGGTGGAATAAGACATCGAACGCTGTTTCCTCACACCATTGTAGAAGCGCTAAAAGACGACTTGCCAGGTATCATACGGGCAAGTGCATTTATGCGCCCGGAGGGTGGTTTCGAATATGGCGATCGGGAATTTGATGCGTTGGTGGGGCTTGTGAGTGCTGATTTTTTGACCCTTTTCACGTTTCCACTTCTGGCAGGCGACCCGGCTACGGCCCTGGGTCGACCTGATGCAATGGTGATCAGTGAAACCGTTGCGCGAAAGGTCTTCGGTGGTGCTCAATTCGATTACAGCCACGTGTTGGGGCAGACACTCACATCAGGGGGATTGACATTTGAAATCACAGGTGTTGCTGCCGATGTTCCGGATGTATCCAGTCTGAAATTCGATGTGTTGGCTTCGGTTGAACACCACAGGCATTTTGGAGGGAATTATGCCGACGGCGCGTATGCGTCGATCTATGTACAGCTGGCCGGAGGAAAGATGCCGGAAGGAATGGATGCGTCGCTCAGATCCTTCGCACGCACCCACCTGAGCAGGCGTATTGAGAATTTAAAACATTGGAATGTCATTCTGGGCGAAGAAGCATTTACGCTTATGCTGCAACCCCTGGTGGATGTATACTGGAACGCACAAATCCGGAATTCTTACGAGTTATCCGGTCATCTGGATGCCGTCTATGTTCTGTGGGGGCTTGCAGGGCTGGTGTTGCTGATTGCGTGCAGCAATTTCACAACCCTGTCCATCGCAAGCTCGGGGGGGCGGGCGCTCGAGGTCGGCTTGCGTAAGGTGTTGGGCGCAGGCCGCCATCAATTGATGCAACAATTCTGGAGCGAGGCGTTGTTGTTGAGCTTTTTGGGCGTCCTGCTGGGCGTTGCGCTGGCCGAGATGTTTTTGCCCATTTTCAATGGGTTGGTTCGGCGCGAACTCAATATTACGTATTTTGGGGATGGATTTTTCTTCCTTTTTTTATTCGTCATTGTGGTCGCGGTCGGCCTGCTGGCCGGCAGTTATCCGGCTGCTGTGCTGTCGCGTCTTCAACCGGTGTCCGCTTTGAAAGGTGGAATACGTATTGGGGGGCGCAGCCGGATGACGCGCACACTCATCGTACTGCAATATACGGCGTCGATCGCGTTGATGATCTGCACGGGCGTGATGTTTGAGCAACAACACTATGTGCGCAACAGAAATTTGGGTTATGATCAGGAGCAAGTCGTCGTTGTTTATGCAAGGGAAAAGAAGCTTGCAGACCGTTACAAGCAGGAGATATTAAAAGCCCCGGACGTTTTAAATGCTACGATCGCGGACCGCGCTTTTACAAGCGGCTCGAACACAACCGTCTGTAAACTACCCGACGGCACGGTTTTTTCGGTTCGGGTGCTCGGGGTTGATCCCGATTATCTGTCCACACTGAGAATTCCTCTGCTTGCAGGCCGCAACTTTTCCAAGGCGCATCCAACAGATCGCGAACAGGCCGTGTTGATCAATGAAAGCCTGGCACAAAAACTCAAAATGGATAACCCCGTAGGCCAGTTGTTGCCGGGGTTTGGTTGGAGCGATATGAAGCCAGTCATTATCGGGATTGTAGACGATTTTCACATTGACTCATTGCACAAACGCATTCAGCCGCAGGTTTTGCAGATGAAAAGGTTGAATAGCGGCCCGTATCTGCTCATTCGCATTCAGCCTGAAGATGTGTCCGGTACGCTTGCGTTTCTGGAAAAAACCTGGCAAGAGGTAGCCCCCAACAGGTTTTTCGCTCATTGGTTGCTGGATACTGCTCTTGATCGGCAATATCGCAATGAACAACGCTGGCAGCGGGTGCTAATTTATTCGGCGCTGTTTGCGATTACGATTTCGTGCCTTGGTTTGTTGGGGCTGGCGTCTCTGGCTGTGGCGCAGCGAACAAAGGAAGTCGGGATACGGAAGGTGCTGGGCGCGTCGGTGGGACATCTGGTAGGGTTGCTGTCGAAGGATTTCGTAAAATTGTTGATTGCAGCGAATGTGATCGCCTGGCCAGTAGCGTATTGGGCAATGGACAAGTGGCTGGCGAATTTTGCGTACCGTACCGAACTGAAAGTTGGTGTTTTTATATTGGCTGGCGGGTTGGCGATTTGTATCGCTCTGTTGACGGTGGGCCTTCAGACATTCAATGCCGCGCGGAGAAATCCTGTGGATGCCCTTCGACATGAATGAAATACAGGCCAGATGGTCGCCAGTGATGATTGCTTTTCTTATCTAACGTCGTATCGCAGGATGGTAACGAAGGCCCCGGCGAATCCCAGGACCGCCAGGAGCGCCAGATTGAGGATGTGGAAAGCGTTGCGGGACAGACAGGATCCGAGCGTTTCCGTGTCCTCGTAGACGAACCAGGAAAAGTCGGACAGGTCGGCGTCCCCTTCGAACAGCTTGCTGCTTATGAATTGGGAGAGGGTGATGAGATACGCGTTCAAAGCGTCCTCAATCCTATCGTGTTTGGCAATACCCGTACGGGCCAGATCCATAGAGGTGAACGTTGCTGCTCCGTAGGGGGATAGCGCCGACAGCCAGAGAGTCAGATTCTGCTGACGACGCATCTGATTCCGCCTTGAGGCCCGCAGTTCCGCGACTCGAGCGTAGAGCTCGGCATTCCACTTCGCTTCTATGCTGCCAAATGCGGCCGCCCGGGCTTCCTGAATCCTGGCTCTCTGTGCGTCTGTGAGTGCTTCCCGGTCTGCCACGGCGTTCCGGCTCTCATAGGCCTCGCGTTCGTCCCGGCTTCCTTTCATAGCCGTCCACCGCAGCGCATCCCTCTGTTTCTCCTGGGCATATATGCTATCTACAGGCACGACCCATTGCGCGATTCGGACGGCAAGGTCGGGTAGCACGAAGATCCAGACAGTCCACAGTCCGAGGAGCCCCAGAAATGCCGTCATCCGTCTATGCGTGGCCGATGAGACCCACAGCCCGAAGGCGGCAAAGACTGTTAGATAGAGGCCGAACAACACCATCAAGACGGCCATGCGGGCCCAGTCCTGGCCCTTCAGGTCCAGTTCAGGATGGAGCGTGAGGACGGCGACGGCCAGGGTGTAGGCGAAGGCGAACGGCAGCAGCACCGCAACGGTGGAACCGACGAGCTTGGCCAAAGCCAGGGTGGATCTGGGCACCGGATAGGATGCATAAAGCCGCAGCGTGCCCGCCTCTTTCTCGCCACAGACGGCATCGTGGATCAGCAGCAGCACACAGAGGCTGAGGATGACCTTAACGATAAACCTGAAATCGAGGACACCGAGGAGCGCGTTCACCGGATCGACAGAGAAGAGACTGTCTTCGAAAATAACCATCCGCTGATGCTTCATGACCACTTCCTGCCCCACCTTGCCCGAAAGCCCGAAAATGAGGGGGCTGAGGACCTCGGGCGGCCGGTTCCACAGAATGCCCACCCTGATCAAATCGGTGACGCCGCGCCAGCCTCCCCTTTCGATAGACTTCTGGACATGCTCCCGGTTCTTATGAGTGACCGTCTGGTGCTGCTGCCGCATCCGGAGATAATTCTGAACGCCAATGTAGACACCCAGGACCGACAGCAAAGCACAGAGCAGGAAGATGGCCACGAATCGGTGGTCGAGCAGGTGGTTGAGGAGTTCCTTTTGAATCAGACGTCCAATCATGGCGGCTCCTTGATGCACAACTCTCCAGGTGGCAGTTCCGAGTGGCAAGTGGCGAGCAGCCCAAACTGGCTATCGGCTACTGACAGTTGTCTTGTCTCACCGGACATCGTAGCGCAGCATGCTCACATAGGCTCCGGAGAAGAAGACGAGGGCCCATAAGACTACGACCAACACATCCACCAGGGCCTTTCGGAGGACTCCGGCGGTGCCCGCTTCCTGAAACGTGAAGCGCGGTATCCCGGCGAGGTCCCACTTCTGCTTGCCATACTTGGCCGGATGGATCCCGCTCAGAACATAGCGCTCCGATTTCTCTGTCCTCCACGGCGAGTATATCTGGCGGATATGGTTCCGGATGAAGGCCTCTTCGAAGCTCTGGTGCCGATTGATGCCGGTTCCGGCCAGGCGGACAACAGTGTTCCGGAACGCGAAGGCGGGCGACAATCGAGCCAGCACAACGGCCAGACGCGTCCGCTGGTCATACTTATTTCGAAAGTCTTCGTTCAGGCGGTCAATAAGCGGCTGACTCTGGTTGGTGAGAATTTCGTCCCGCGTCTTGAGGTAGTTGCGACGCTGGGCTTCGCGTCCCTCCGGGGTCCGCCACCATTCTTTTCCGGCCTGCCGGTCCCGCCATTCCCTGCGGGCTTCGCGCCACTTTCTCAGGTACTGGAGTTGGATGGCGTAGCGCTTTGCCTGGTGTTCGTGAATGGAAGGGGCAGGCCGAAGGGCGTCGGCCGCGATCAGACTCACTTTTGGGACAACCACAACGGTGGTAACCCAGTAGACCAGCAGAATCACAAAAGAGGTGGCTGAACGGTGGGTCAGGCACGATGCGAAGAGACCCGCACAGGTGCAGGAGACCAGATAAAGCAAAAAAGCGACGACGATGCCCCCGAGGCGCACCCATTCAGGGTCGGTGATCCGCACCTGAGGCATCCATAGCAGCACGGCCAGGCCCAGGAGCAGGGGCAGTCCGAAGGCGCAAAGCGAGAGTGTGCAGATTCCAGCGAATTTGCTCAGCAGCAGCTGATGTTTCGGAACAGGGTACGACGAGACGAGCCGGAGGGTTCCGTTCTCTTTCTCGCCGCAGATCGCATTGTAGATAAAGAGCAAGACGAACAGGCTAAGAACGGCCTGGGCCACGTGTCCGAGGTCCAGAGAGGGGAACACCCCCAGGATGGGCTCTGCCTCTACGGGGCTGCGCCTGAGCCGCCTCTGGGGAGTACCGGTACTGGAGATGGAGCGGCCCAGCGTGGGTTCCAGTCCGCGTATGAAGATGCTCATCTGTGTGGGGGGTTTGTGCTCAAAGAACCCTATGTTGGTGATCTCGTACCAGGGGTAGTACGGCACCACCCGGTTGGCCTCCTCGATCTGCCGGATGCGCTGTTCGGTTGCAGCCTGTGCGGAACGGTAGTCCCTGAGCCTGGCCAGATAGTCGGCATATCCGCTGTAGAGGCTCAGCCAGATCGTCAGGGCTCCTATTCCGGTTAGAATCAGAAAGCGCACGCTGAGAATGTGGTCCAGGATCTCTTTACGGATGAGATGACCGAACACAATATTCCTCCTTGCAGACGAAGACCAGGGCGACGCGACCCCATCACGACCCTGGCCAATCGGCACCAGCACCCGGCCCCAGAACATGCCAGTGCATGTGCGGCGTCACACCGGGAGCCGCAGCATTGGCACGCACGTAAAACCCCTCACCATTCTGAAATGAACAATTTTACGATGTCCAACCAACCAGAGAAAAAATAGGGCTTATTGATGCAAACGCAACTTCTTTCTGGGTCTTGCACTCAAACCTTTACGACAATTGCGCGAGTTGGCTGCGCTTTCTCCAGAGGCAGAGAAGTAGATGGCTGATTCGATTGATCCCATCTTAATTGAGATAAACAAATCGCACGTTCCCCTCCAAACCCACCTCACGTTCTACAAAGCGGATACCCGTTGCCTGATGTGTCAGAATTCCCTATCTTAAAAGTATTCAATGGGATGTTCTTCTTAGTGGATGGATATTCTTTCATTTTCCGGGTGTTTCAAACCAGGTGGAGTGACCGATGTCAACGCGACAGGTTGTTATCGAAGTGCCGGAAAGGGTGTTGCTGGCTGCAGGTCGTTGAGCCCCATTCTGTACCTTCCGAATGGCTGGCGCTGGACCTGGGTGCAGGGGAGCTTGCTGCGCTGGCGCTTGGGCTGGAAAATCCAGACCGGGTGGTTCTTGTGGATGAGCGGCTGGCACGGCGCACGTATTGGGAGACTCTCAGCCTGCCTACCGAGGCGGTGGAATACGGTTGACCAGCAGGGTGGTCCGGCACTACGATGAGTTGGAGGCGCAGGCGGTCGCGAATGCAGGGAGCCCCCGATAGGACAGATTTATCGGGGCTTTTTTTTGTTTTTTTACGTCTCAGGAGGATACTTTCTTTTGATATGTGCGTCAATTGTTATGAACGCGTTCGAAGCAGGGTATTAACGTGCAGCGTTGCGGAGGGGACATCCGGTGGAGCGACCGGAAGACCGGGATCTGATCGAGCAGACGCTGGCCGGAAATCAGAGGGCGTTTGCCGTTCTGGTGGAACGCTACGGGCGGGAGGTGTACGCCCGGATTGGCCGGTGGGTGCGTTATCCGGAGGATGTTGAGGATCTGGCACAGGAGGTTTTTATCAGGGCGTACTCTCGACTGGGGCAGTTGAGAGAGGTGCGCAGATTTCCGGCGTGGCTTCGGGCGATTGCCGACAATACGGCGCGGGGGTGGCACCGCCGCCGGATTGTGCAGCTTCAACTGGGAGAGGCCCTGGAGGCCGAATGGGCCGCTGAAACGGGGAACTCGGGAGACGAAGCGGAGGCCCGGAGGATTCGGGCAATGATTCGGGATGCGCTTCGGTCTCTTTCCGAAGCGCACCGGCAGGTGATTGTGCATCACTATTTTAAAGGATATACGTACGTGGAGACGGCCGATCTGCTGGGCCTGAAGGTGGATACGGTTCGCAGCCGCCTTCAGAAGGCGAGACGGCGATTGAGAGAGGAGATGATTGCGATGAGAAATGCGGATACACCCATGCAGGCGTTTGAACTGACGCGGAAAGACCTCAGCGCGTTGCGCTGGGGAATAGCGTTTGTCAGCCAGGATGAGAACCGTCCCATTCTTCAGGGGGTCTGTTTGGATACGGGGGGGCGGGTTGTTGCGACCGATGGCGCCCGGCTGCTGATCCGGACCGCGGAAGGTCTGAAGAAGATCGCGGCTCCCGTTATCCTGGGGCCCTGGGGCGAGGTTGAGATTCCCGATGCGGAGCGGGCGACGCTTTCCATTGGAGAGGAAAGCGCTGTTTTACAGGTTCAGGGCGAACCGGATCGCCCGGTTTCAGTGATAGAGGGGTCTTATGTCAAGTACGAGTCGGTCATTCCCACGGATGCGCCCGTTTGCTCCGTAACGGTTCAGACGGGTGCGCTGCTGGAGGCAGTCGAACTGATCGGCGAGCATCTGGCGCCCCGACATCCGGTGGATCAGGAGGAGACGTGGCGATACTCCCCGGCGATGGAAATCCGGCTCTCTGTACCGGACCAGACGCTTTCGATGATCACGGCGCGAAATATGGGATATCGCTGTAAGATGCCGGACGGGGAGTGGCGCCCATACGATCCACACAAAGACGCCGGGGAGGGGCCACCCGCGGACAGTCCGGACTGGACTTTCACGACCACGGTTCAGGCCCGGGTGGCCATGAATGGGCCGGAGGAGATTTTTCGGATCGGGGTGAACCATGCGTACTGGCGGTCCGGCATTTGCGCCCTTGAGGCGGGTCGAGAAGAACCGATGGATTTTCGATTTGTGGGAGTACACAAAGCGATTCTGTGCTCACTTCCCGACCGGGAGGATCGAAAGACGCTGGTGATGCCGTTGAGGTTGAAACGGGACGAAGCGGGTTCGGAGGATAGCGGGTAGGCGTTTGTGGTTCGTGGACTCCGGGGCAACCGTTTGTGGTTGCCCTTTTTTTTGTGGTTCGGACATACCGGTGGTGGGTAAAAACGTGTCCGGGTTTTCTCTTTGGGGTTGACATTCGGGCGATCAGGATACATGATACGTCTTTGGTTTGTCGAAGCCTTTGGACAGCCACGGGAGGCTGCCTCTACGCAAAGGAGACGGTTATGGATATCGAGGCTGTGCGTGTGGGGATTCCAGCGCTGCAGGAGACATGTTTTTTTAATACGGCGGGCATCGGGCCGATGCCTTCGGCTGTGGTCGATGAGGTGGTGGGTTTGATCCGTCTGCAGGAGGCGCAGGGGCGGTTCCGGCCGGATGTGCGTGGGATGTTAGAGGAGCGGACGGAGGGGGCGCGGGGAATCGCGGCCCGGTTTTTTGGGGTGACGCCGGAGGAGATGATGTTTTCACACAGTATTTCCGATGGGCTGAATACGGTTTCCGAAGGGTTGGACTGGAAGGCGGGAGACGAGGTGATTACTTCGGACCAGGAACATCCGTCGGGCTACCTGCCCTGGCTGCTTCAGGCTAAGCAGCAGGGGGTGGTGATAAAACGGCTGCGGCTTCTGCCCGAACCGGAGGGGATGGCCGACCGGCTGAGGGCGCTGCTGACGGAGCGGACGCGCGTGGTGGTGCTGAGCCACGTGACGAGCAGCCTGGGCATCCGGGTGCCTGCGGCGGAGATCGTTCAGGCCGGACACGAAGCCGGGGCGCTGGTGGGATTCGACGGGGCGCAGTCTGTGGGGCAGTTTCCGATTGACCTTCGGGAGATGGACTGCGATTTTTACGCGGCCACGAGCTACAAGTGGTGTCTGGGGCCGTACGGGGTGGGCGCTCTCTACGTGAAGCGGGACGTGCTGCCGCAGGTCGCGGTGAGGCGTTCGGGAGCCAAGGCGGTGGACCGGGTGGATATGGACGCAGGCACGGTTGTTTTCCCGGATACGGCCCGAAAGTTCGAGTTCGGGGCGCGGAATCTGCCGCTGCGGATCGGGTACGGGAGGGCGCTGCGCCATATCGAAGAGATCGGGACGGAGCAGATCGAGGCGCGGGTGCGGGAGATGGTGGATTATTTCAGGAAACGGACCTCTGAGATCCCGGGGGCCCGGGTGCAGACGCCGGCAGGGTTTGACGCGGGGGCGGTGAACGTGGCGGTGGAAGGGGCGGACCCGGATGCGGTGTGCCGGACGCTGTGGGAGGAACATAAGATCGTGGCTGTATCTCCCGCAGGAGGGCTGCGGTTTTCCGTGGCGTTTTTCAACACGCGGGAGGAGGTGGACGGGGTTGTGGAGGCGTTGAAGCGGGCAGTGGAGTAAGGCGGGAAGCGTGGGAGGCTATGTGTGACACCATTTTTTCAGGAGCGAATTCACGATGTCCAGCGTGCCGTCGTTGTATATGACCGCGTCATAAGCAGAGGCGTATTGTTCCAGGGTTGCTTCTGTGCTATCGTTTAAAAAACCGAAACGAATCATACAGGTGTGGTCTATTCCGTCGCCCATCCTTACGTCTTCCAGGGTGTCTCCCAGGAGCAACACGTTTCTCCTGTGGACGATTTCGCGGTAATAACCGGACTGTTTTGCGCGTTCCTCGTTTTTGTTCAGGCTGTGAATCAACGGTTTTTCATAGTCTCTGGCCCTGCCTTCAGCGTCAAGAATCAAGGTGTTGGCGATGATATGGACGTTTTTTGTGAGGCGGTTTCTGGCTTCTAAATAGGCCTCAATCACATTTTTGATCCCTGCCGACAGGATCAGGAGGGGGATGTCGTGTCGGTCCAGGATATCGAAAAAATCCCATACCCCCTCTCTCATCCG
Organism: Candidatus Latescibacterota bacterium; assembly: GCA_965222075.1. Taxonomy (GTDB): domain Bacteria; phylum Latescibacterota; class UBA2968; order UBA2968; genus JAAXHW01. The sequence goes on from OZ244937.1 coordinate 664,590, forward strand.
CAGTTTGTCTTCCTCAATGATGCGTTCTATAATCCTTCTGTTGAAACCGTATGCAACCAGAAGCTCGTACTGCTTTGACCACCACTGGCGCATTTTGACGATTTTTTCATTCTCTAAGATATCAGGGGATGTTTCTATGTGACGGTAGGTGTCAAAGAGGGCTTGAGACCGCCGGTTGAAGCCTTCGTCCAGGTAATTTTTATTGATGATGAGCGAGTAGGTAGACTGGTCTTTGCGGTCTGCTGTTGACGCTCTGGTCAGGGTTCTGTCCCAATCGCTTACAACGTGGAGTTCGCCGATCCCGTCTGCCTTCAGTTTGTCTAATTTCCGTTTCCATTCCTCAGGGTTTGAAATCCGCACGCTGCTTATGTTGTGTATTTTGTCGTGACTCACGTCGGGTACTTTACGATGAACATCGGCGTTCCTGTTGGAGACCGACGGCCGAATGGACCGCAAGCGTGATCAGGACGATTGCGCCACCGATAAATGCCTGCGCCCCCGGCTGCTCGCCCAGCGCGAGCCAGACCCAGTAGGGACCGATTACCATTTCCAGGAGCATCAACAGGTTCACTTCCGGCGCTGGAAGGTATCGCGGCCCGAGCACGATCAGGCCCAGGGACAGGGGCAGGACGACCAGGCCCAGCAGGAGCAGGTACAACACATCGTTTCCTGCAACGGCCCAGGGGGTGGCCAGCGGGGAGACGAGCACGGCGGCCATCAGTCCGCCGATGGCGACGCTCGGGGTCATATCTACCTCGGGTACCGACCGCAGCACCGCGAACTGCCCTCCCAGGCAGCATGCGCTGCCAAGGGCGCACAGGTCGCCAACCAGCAGGCCGCTTTGCAGGTTGCTCGACACGGTGACACCGAGGCCGCAGAGGGCTGAGAAGATGGCGACCCAGGTGCGCTGCGCAACCGGTTCCCCCAGGAAGGTGCGGCTGAAAATGGCGGCGGCCAGCGGTCCGGCGCCCAGGATGATCAGGGTGTTGGCAACGGTCGTGTGGATGATGGCCAGAACGAAAAATATCGTGCCGACGGCCATCAGCCCACCCACCAGCAGTCCCTTCCGGCCAACCGCTCGAAACGCATCTCTTACGCCCTGATGAGGGCGCAGAGAGACCAGAACCGTGAGGCCTGCGGCCATAAGCAGGCCGCGCCAGAAAATCAGGGTCCAGGTGTCGGTTTCAATCAGGCGAATAAGCAGGCTGTCCGGACTCAGGATCAGGACGCCGCTGACGGTTATCAGAATGCCTTTGAGGTGAGGAGGGTGTGTTGCCATAAGCGCCTTTCAAAGGGTACGGGTTTGACGCTACAGCCCAGACTCAACCCGCTTTCCGTTTCCACAGCGCCTGCTCGACCCGCTCCCGGATCTCATCCATGCTGGTCCTCAGGTTTGAGTTCCTTGGCTACGAAGTCATGCGGGGGATTTCCAAAGATCAGTCGCCATCACGCGCGTCTGTCCCATGCCAATTGACGGAGAGTTGCTTCGCGTATTTCCTCCTCGTCGAAGCCGTACTGTGAGTAGGCGATAACGGCGTCCCGGTTGATGACATAGTTCAGCGGAAAGGCGGTCATGCCGGTCCGTTCGGAGTCCTGGTACTGGTTGGCGAACAGGTCCCAACCGGCTGGCGTGGTGTCAAGGATGTTCGGAAACGTGACGCCTTTGTCGGCCAGGAATTGCCGGAGAATGGGTTTCTCGTCCGCCGGGTTCATGCCAATGACAACAAGGCCGCGATCCCGGAACGCCTGATGCAACCGCTCCAGCGCAGCCGCCTGCGTTCGGCAGGGTTTGCAACCGACGCGCCAGAAGGACAGGAGGACGACGCATCCGCGCGCGTCCGACAGGCGGAATCGTTGTCCGCCTAACGTCGTTCTCTCGAAGTCGGGCGCGTCCGCGCCGATAGGCAACAGGTTGTCTTCGAGCGAAGGGTGGCGGAACTCCACCCAATCGGCCGGGGGTTCCCATGCGAAAATCGAGTCGTCGATGGTTGGGTTGAGTTGGATGGCGTTCCATCGCGCGCGCTGGAACTGACGGTCATTTACGTATAGCCGCTGTTCCACTTTGCGCGGCAAGCCGTCTGCGAGGGACAGCCAGAGCGCCTGAACGCGTTGGCCCTTCATCAAGCTCACCTCGATGACGTCGCAGTCTTCGCCAGCCGCCGTTCCGACCCCGACACAGGCGATGCTGTCCACATAGGACAGCATCGGGTCGTTATAACCGTGGAAGGCGCTTGGGTTGAGAATGAGGTGCGCGCCGATGTTTTTGGCGGCGTGCCAGATGGAGAATCGATTCGCCGGCTGTTCCTCGACCATGTAACTGGTGAGCTTCGCGCGCTCGTGTTGGGCGGGGTCTTCCCACGAGTATTGGGGTCGTCCGCCGGGCCAGGTTCGCCAGAATCGCTTCCCGTCTCCGATAAGTGCGCTGGTAACGGCCCCATCCTCCAGATTCTCGAGTCGTGCATAACCCGGCTTCTTGAGCCACATGCGGCACTGGCCCTTGCGGAGCGTCTGCGCTTTAACACGCCAGACGAAGTCGATTTCGACGTACAGGGAGTCGGCGCCGCGCAGTTCACGCAACATCCGGTCGAAGCGTTCCCGGCCTCGCGGGTCGTCCTGAGCCGCTGCGTTGACGGGAGCGTCTCCTGTGTTGCGCCACTGGGGCGCAATCGACCCGCGCAACGCGGCGACACGCGCTTTCATCTGCTCCCAGTTGTCGAAGCCATACTCGCGGGCGAGGGTGAATTGCGCCTCTGCGAGCGGCAGCGAGGCTGCGCGTATCTCGTCGTCCGACTTGTCTGTGAATCTGGGGTGTGCGGCCCGTATTCGCGCGAAAGCATCGCGCTCCTGAGCACGGTAGGCTTTATGGAGGGCCTTCGCCTGACGGCGAAGATGGTTGACGTCGGGGTCGGCAGGCAGACGTGGGGTTGGCATGGCTACCTTCTTTCTGTGTTGGGCCCGATGTCCGCCTGAACGGGTCGAAAGAAGGTTGTAAAATATGACGAACGGCCGGTGGACTATGTCCTTCCTGCGGACGCGGCGCTTCCGGCAAAGCATAAATAAGATAACGTTGCGATGCGCGCGTGTCAAGCGCGGTTTTTATCTTTGTCGGCGTATTCCTGAGCGTAATCGGCGGCTCGACAGGGTCGGGCTGGTGCTGCGCCTGTCGGCGGTGTCGACCGGCCAACTGACCCTGCACATCAGCGGGCGCTCGTTCACGCTCGACGACGCGCCGGCTTCCGGAGGGGAGTATGTCTGGGAGCCGCGCGACATGTGGTGGCGCGATGGCGAGACGGTGTACATGAGCCTGATTTAGCGGTTGTTTCGGGGTGGCATTCATACTAAATTATCTTTGTCACCACACACGATCGGCGACCGGACTTGGCCGGGCGTGGACAAGACGATACTTTGGGCATGGCAGGTTCCTTGGGCGAGGAGGCATGCCCAATCTACCAAGGAGCCTGTCTTTATTCAACCGCTGAACTGAAAAGCAAGTACGGATTCACGCACCAATGCCGCTCAGAATTGCAAACAACTGACACGCGGAACGAACACAGGCCGTCCCCATCAAGGGCAATGTCTGAAATAAGGAGAGGTAAATAGCCATGTCTGAGGAGAAAGCATTCTTAGAGAAAGTTCATATCAAAAACTTTCTTAGCTTGCGTGATGTTGAGCTTCCGCTAAAGCCTTTGACGGTTCTCGTCGGACCCAATGCAAGTGGAAAATCGAATATCTTGAATGCGTTGAGCCTTCTCAACGGGATGATGATTGATGAAGAACTACCTCCAGTTAAATCTATCCGAGATTCTCTTTGGGCAGGTGAAGCAAACCAAATCACTTTCCAATTGCAGGCCAAAGTGAAAGAAGTCCCAACACTATACGAACTGAAGCTAAAAGCGGAGGCTGACAGTCCTGTTGTTGCTGAAGAATTATCGGTTAACTCTGTAAACGTCATATCCATTCAGCGCGGGAAGGGCGAAGTTCAGGATGAAGATGGCGAGAACAAGACACCATACAAGTCCAATAAACTCGCTTTGAGGTCCGCTGGCGATTATGGAGACAAGCCCATTACGAGTGTCTTAACGGGGTTTATTAAGGATTGGGAATTTTATGACTTTCAACCAAACCTCATACGGAAGTATTTAGAGGTATTACCATTTTTTATAGTAGAGAAGATTTTATCGGAAGAGTTGTGCGAATCTCCAAAACTCAATGATGATGGTTCGACGTTATCGGCGTTACTCTCGTACTGGCACGAGAATACGCCAGAGCGTTTCCAAAGCATTAGTGATTCCCTCGCCGCTTCTACGAATCTCAGAATAGACCAACGCTCAATTAACGGAGATAACAAGCCCTGTCTTTTAGAAGGATACAAGCAGCCGATACCTTTGGGGAAAGCATCTGACGGCATATTGCGTCTCGTTGCATATTACATCTTGCTTAACGAACCTGAGTTGCCGCCGTTTATTGCCATCGAAGAACCGGAGCGAAATCTACACCCCGGTGCTTTGACGGATATTACAAATGTACTTGAGCAAATTTCCGAACACTCCCAGGTGATTATCACGACGCATAGCTCTCAACTCCTCGATGCCTTTAATCCTGAGAACTTATCGGATTCGCTCGGCGTTTTACTCTTACGCAACGTTCCCGGACACGGCACAGAAGTCATCAACCTTGAGAATATCCGCTGTGGCCGAGCAGCACTGGACGGTTGGATTACGGATTTCGGAATCGGCAGTGCCATTTTCGATAGCGAACTGCTACAAGACCTGATGGAGGAGCCAGTGTGCCAACCATGAGAATCTGGACTTTGGAATCAGACAATGATGCCAAAGCGGTCAAATGTTTGGCAAATAAGTTGGTGACACATCTGCAACTGGAAATTTATCTATCCAGGCATCTGGTCGAAACGCAGTCCCAAAACGAAATAGAAGAGGGGCATCTTCGAGCGACACGCTGAAGATGGCGGTTCAAAATTATCTCCAGCAAGATGTCTGTGTTATTTTCGTTATCGACAGTGACGGTCCGATGTCAAGCCACCAACGGCAGCAAGAACCGAATTCGCTTATCAATCAGATCACACGGGTCGTCGAGGACAGCCGTTTTACTGGCAAAGTATTTCTCGCACAGGCTGTGCAGGAACTTGAAGCGTGGTTGCTGATTGATTGTCTTGGGATTTTCTGTTATTTCGCCAGCAAAGTCGCACAGTACAGGGAAAATTGCCGTGATGCTGTTTTGACAAACCAATCTTTCACACGATTGGTCGATCATTATCAGAAAGGCGATACGGAAAAGATCGTCGAAGCGGAAATAGGAGGCAGTGGCGCCAAAGAATATTTGATTGAATTTTCTAAAGAAATTCTGCTTGCACTCAATCCAAACCTGCCTCACAGGAATGTCAACCGGCGGCAGTACCGTGAAAACATGTCACCCGAAGTAGCTGAACAGGTGCTCATTGACCGACACACATTAGGACGAAACCATTCTCTCTGCAAACTGGGAAACTTGCTCGCTCAATTCCAGCGAGCAGAGTACGCATGACTCTTGACATGGCATTACCAAAGCTGATCGCATGCAGACGGCCTCACCGCGCGCTTTGTGCATCGCCATACCACTTACCACCCTCGAAGAGACAGGAGCCTCAAGCATCGGTGAACGGACGGGCGCTTCCGTGCCACCGTCACTCGCTCCTGGTCAGGACGGACCACAGGTAGAGCAGCATGCCCGCGCCAATAAGCAGGGTCCCCAGGCCCAGGAACAGGAAGAACGAAATCGGATGGTTCCAGTGGCGTCTACTACGAGAACGTACAAAGAAGGGGAGGCTCCCATGCGGGGGCTTCCCCTTCTTTATGGATCGTTAAACTGCGGCGGCGAGACGCTGGTTGACGACTCGCCAGAAGGTTGCAACTGCTTTCTTTTTTGTATCAAAAAAATCCTCAAAAAACCCACAGCCATTCAGCGGCGGCGGATAAGCATAGCGCTCATCGGCATCGCCAAACTCTGTTACCCAATCGTCTGGCTCGCGAGGATCGACAATGTCGAATAACTGATGAGGATACAAGTAGGGCCGACCCTGGTCGCTCAAAATCCGCAAATCATCGGCCTCGATCCCGATCACCACATAGTCTTGACCAGGCGTCAGGTCCGGATAACGCGTGTTTTTACGCTGTAATCTGACAATCATATTTCATCCACCTGCGTACGTTTCAGTTCAACACGACCAATACCGGGATGTTCATACCAGTGATACTCGTACCGCTGGCGATCGCGGACACGATTCGGGGTGAATGCTCCGGACGCCTGAGTCCACGTCGAGTCAGAGGTGAAGGTGAGGTGATTGAACACAAAAAGCCGGCCCAGGGAGAGGGATTGGGCATTGCAGGGCGCGTTGAATCAATGCAGGGCAATGCCGAGATCTCTTGCCACATACCGGATGTATTGCTGGCCGGCAATGGTATCTGCTTCTGAGAAGTGCTCCACGTGCAGGGTGACATCCTGGTCCAGCACATCCAGCCGTCGAAGGATCGTGGCGTAATCCATAGCGCCTGTGCCCGGTACTGCTTCGTCTAAGTGAACCACGGAGAGGTACTCGCCGTTGCGCTGGACTGCCGATATCGTCACATCCTTTGCGTGGAGCGCGGTGATGAGATCTCCCAGCTCATCGAAGATCTGGTTCACCAGTTCTGTGGTTCTGTAGACCATGTGAGGCCAGGTGAGATTTACGGGGTCCATCAGCACCTTTAGCCGGGGAGAAGCCACGGCATCTAAGAGCTCTCTGTACCGCTCGGAGGAACAGAGCGGGCTGACGATGTGGGGGTGTGCGGCCACATTCATCTGCGTTTTTTCCGCTTCCTCGACCAGTTCTTCTACAGCGGCGATGCACCGCTGCCAGGTCTGCTCAGACCACATTTGAGGTGTGGCTCGATCGCAGGTGATCGAAAATCCGACGCATTGTGCGTCCAGGATGCGGGCGTGGCGAAGTTGGCGGCGGTAGTGCTGGATGGCCGAGTGGTGGTCCTCCGGGCTGGCCGAGGCAAACCCTTTGTGGAATCCGCTGAACTCCCCAACCCGGATGCCGTGCTCATCGAGGAACTTCCGGGCGTCCTCGACCTCCTTATCGGTCCAGTCGGCCGGTGTGGCCATCGAGACGGTTTTTACGTCTAAGATGCCGGCTTTGTGGAGAAACGCCTCCCGTTCCTCCGCTGTCTTTCCCAGCCGAGCCGGCGGACACATCAGGATCATTGGGGTTCTCCTTTTCTTATCAGGGTTTGATAGAATCGAGGGAGGCGCAGTTGCCCGATCTCAGTGCCCCGGCTACTGCGACGCTTCGGCTTCGAGGGGTTAGGAGAGGGCCTGTTTGGGAATGCGTCCGGAATGGATTCGGTAGGGGCGGTTCGCGAACCGCCCCTACGAAACGGAGAACCGGGAAAAATGTGTGAGGCGGCGCAAAAAAACACGCCGGATACAACAAGCCCCCAAGACGGCAGTCCTCGGGGGCTCGCGTTAACCAACAAACCGCCAAAGTTAGTGGTTAGAAATTTGGTGGGCCCACAGGGACTCGAACCCCGGACCTACGGATTATGAGTCCGCTGCTCTAACCAACTGAGCTATGGGCCCTCAACTTTATTCTAAATCTACAATATTTAGACAAAAGAGCAAGTTTTTTGTTGCGCAGACCACAGACCACGGATCCCGGTCAGAATTCCTGAAGCCCCGGTTTTCATGCCACCGGGGCCCCCTCTCCTGCGGGGGGGGACGATCCCTTTTCGATGAGGGCCTTCCGACCTTCGGTCAGTTCCCGGTGTTTTTCCATGAGGGCTTTGAGGTCTGGCCCGTCGCCGGCTGAGCGGAGTTCGGCCTCTAAGGCGTTGATCCGGGCGTCTAAGTTTTTGAGGGCGAACGCGTTGATGTAGTCCTGCAGGGGGGGCTGGGGCCGGTCGGGATCGGCGATGCCGGTTTCCAGGGAAAGAGCCGAGAGGACCTGCGCCAGGTCGGGGTGCTCGCACTGGTTGATGAGCAGGGCGACTGCGGCGCCCTGCTTTTTTTTCCGTCTCTGAGCGATGAGCGCAGCGATGCGCCTGTAGACGCCGTTTGAGAAGTCCTCCACCCGGATCTGTTTCAGGACAGCGTCTGCGGTATCGTCGTCCGCCATGATCCGGATCAGAAGTTCCCTCTCCAACCGGGGCCTGGGGTCGAAGGTTGGGGCGCGCTGTTCTGTGGAGGCCTCCCCCTGGCGCTGCCGCGCGGGGCGGCTGAACCGCCGGACGACCTGGATGAGCGTTGCTTCGTCTATGCCGAGCTTTTGGGCAGCTTCCTGGGTGAGAAACCTTCGACGCGCATCGTCACCTACGCGGGATATGAATTCGGCCAACGACTCGGTTGCGCGGCCCTTGCCGTCGGAGGTGGAGAGGTCTTCTTGCGTGGCGAGCCAGGCGACCATAAAGTCGAGCACGGGGTCTGCGCCTTCAAGGAGGTTGTGAAGGCCGTCCGGTCCGTGTTCCCGGATGTAGCTGTCGGGGTCGTGGCCTTCGGGCAGGGTGACAACGCGGGTGTCGAGCCCGGCCTCAAAGAGGGCACCGATGCCCCGGACCGCAGCGGCGGTCCCGGCGGCGTCTCCGTCGAAAACCAGGACGGCCCGCTGCGCATAGCGGCGCAGAAGCCGGGCGTGGTCGGAGGTGAGGGCCGTGCCGGAGGAGGCGACGGTGTTTTCGATGTCCTCGCTGCGCCAGGGCGAGGAGGTCCATGTAGCCTTCAACGACGATTGCCGCGCCCTGGGTGCGGATGGCATCGCGGGCCTTCCAGAGCCCGTAGAGGGTGGCGCTTTTGTGGTAGACGGGGGTTTCCGGAGAGTTGAGGTACTTGGCCTGCTCCTGGGGGTCGAGCGCCCGGGCGCCGAAGGCGACGGTGCGGCCGGTGTGCGCCCGGATGGGGAACATGATGCGGTTGCGGAAGCGGTCGTAATAGCCCATTCCGTCCCGGCGGGGGAGGGCCAGCCCGGCCTGTTCCAAGGTTTTGGGGGTGATCCCCCGCCTGCCGGCGACCTCCAGCAGGCCGTCCCAGGCGTTGGGCGCATAGCCTAAGGAAAAGGCGTCCATCATCTTTTCGGATAGGCCGCGAGACAAAAGATAGGCCCGGGCTTCAGATCCGGCCGTGTCGACCATGAGGAGGTGGTTGTAGTATTTCCGGGCAAGATCGTTGGCGCTGTAGAGGGCGTCGAAAGCCTCCTGCTGCTGGCCCCCGTCCCGGGCCTCGGGCAGGGGGATGCCGGCCTGCGAGGCGAGTTTGCGGACGGCTTCGGTGAAGCTGATCCGCTCCATTTCCATGAGGAAGGTGAAGACGTTTCCCCCGGCGCCGCAGGCAAAGCATTTGTAGATCTGTTTGTCCTGGGAGACATTGAAGGAGGGGCGCCGGTCGTCGTGGAAGGGGCAGAGGCCGATGTGGTTTTTGCCCCGTTTGGTAAGCGCTACGTGGTCGGAGACGACCTCGACGATGTCGGCCGACTGCCGGACCTGCTCGATGGTTTCTTCAGGAATCCGGGGCATGGTTGGTTTTTGAAAATTCTGTAAATGCGGACTCGCAACTTTCTTTCAGGCCTCGATCCACCGGTCGTCTTTCCTGATCAGTTCGATCAGTTCATCGACGGCGACCTGGGGGGGGATGTTCCGCTTGACGATCTCTTTGCCCCTGTAGAGGGTGATTTTTCCGGGGCCGCTGCCCACGTAGCCGTAGTCGGCGTCGGCCATTTCGCCCGGGCCGTTGACGATGCAGCCCATGATGCCGATTTTGACGCCTTTGAGGTGGTCCGTGCGCTTGCGGATCATGGCGGTGGTTTCCTGGAGGTCAAAGAGGGTCCGCCCGCAGGAGGGACAGGAGATGTATTCGGTTTTGGAGATCCGGGTGCGGGTGGCCTGCAGGATGCCGAAGCTGATTCGGTTAAGGGTTTCGGGAGAGACGGAGGGGGCGTCCAGCCAGATGCCGTCTCCCAACCCGTCGATGAACAGCCCGCCACAGTCGGTGGCGCTGTAGACCATAAGGTCGTCTTCACCCAGGCCGTGATATTCCCGCTTGATGATGACGGGGAGCCGGGGGGCGTGCTGCATCACCTTGATTATGGCCCGCCGCAGCTCGGGCATGGCATGCGCGTTGTCTGTTCTTAAAATGAGGACCGCGCACCGGTCTTGGGAAAGGGCATGAAGGGCCTCTTCAGTCAAAACGCTCAGATCCGCTATCACAAAGTTGATCCGGTCGGAATGGCGGTCGGCCCTCAGGTAGGGGTGGATGTCAAAGAGGGGGAAGGCGTCGGAGGGGGCGTCCAAGGCCCGCCAGGCGTCGTAGTCAAAGATCTTTTTGAGCGTTCCGGGGAGTTCAAAGCTCAGGTCCCGATCCCTCAGATAGATGAAGTCGGGGGCCATGTCGGCGATGTTCCACTTGTCCAGTGCCGCGTCGTAGGCATAGCCGAGGGCGGCCAGTCCACCTGGCGTTTTCAGGGTCTCACAGTTTGGGGTGACGACGACGACCGGGACATTGTCTTTTCCGATTTTGTCGACTTCGAGGGTCTGCCTGCGGGTGTAGGTAAAGGGGGTGATGGGACTGGTAACGACGGCCGGGATCGGGTCGTGAGCCGGCCTGCGAGTATAACGTTGGGCGAGGCGGATGCATACGGGGACTTCCGCTTCGGGCGCTTCGGTCAGGGAGACCCGGATGGTATCCCCGATGCCGTCTTCCAACAGGGCGCCGATGCCGATAGCCGATTTAATTCTGCCGTCTTCGCCGTCGCCGGCTTCGGTGACGCCCAGGTGGGTCGGATAGTCCATGCCTTCCGCTTCCATTCTGTTTACAAGCAGGCGGTAGGCCTGGACCATAACCTGGGGATTGCTGGCCTTCATGGAGAGGACGATGTCGTGGTAGTCTAAGTCACCACAAATCCGGACAAATTCGAGGGCGGATTCGACCATGCCAAGGGGCGTATCGCCAAAGCGGTTCATGATCCTGTCGGAGAGGGAGCCGTGGTTGGTGCCAATGCGCATGGCCGTGCCGTTCTCCTTGCATATTTTGACCAGGGGCGCGAATTTCTCCCGAATCCGTTCCAGTTCGGAAGCGTATTCGGCATCGGTATATTCGATGATCCGGAACTTTTTCTTGTCGGCGTAGTTGCCCGGGTTGACCCTGACCTTTTCGACAATACGGGCAGCGATTTCTGCGGCGTTGGGCGTGTAGTGGATATCCGCAATGAGGGGGGCATCGTATCCCCGGCTCCGCAACGCTTTCACGATGGCCTCTAAGTTGCGAGCTTCGTTCTGGCTGGGCGCGGTGATGCGGACATAGTCTGCGCCTGCCTCGATGATGCGGATGGATTGCTCGACCGTAGCCAGGGTGTCCATGGTATCGGTGGTGGTCATAGACTGGATGCGGATGGGGTTGTCCGCGCCCAGGGGAACGCCGCCGATGTTCACTTCACGGGTTCGATACCGGGAGTAGGCGGTGAGGGAGTTGCAGTATATTGTGGGAGGGGTCTGGAGATCCGTATTCAACGCTGTGGATTGCATTCGATAGGCTCCGGTGTTGGAGAAAAATTCACATCAAGGTGGGGAGACGATCCTGGTCTTTCTCCGCGCCCTCTGCGTCTGTGCGGTTCAAAATCTAATATAGACAATTATTTCTCCAGGTCAAGCGCCACAATGGTCACGCCGCTGCCGCCTTCGTCCCGGTTTCCCAGGCGCTGCGTTTTCACACGCGGGTGCTGCTTTAAGAAGCCTCCAACCGTTCGGCGCAACGCTCCGGTTCCCTTCCCGTGGATGAGGGTGGCCCGCTCCATCCGGTTCAGGTAGAGGTCGTCCAGGTATTTGTCGACCACCTCAACAGTCTCTTCCGAGGTCAGCCCCCGCAGGTCTACCTCCGGAGAGATGTTTCCCCGGCCCAGGAATCCGGCGGAGGGCGTTTTGGAGGCTTCTTCAGGGGCCTGCTCCCGCGCTTCCAGGTCGGCAGGAGAGACTTCCACTTTGATCTTGCCCACCTCCACGACGACCCGGTCCGCCCCGTCCCGGCTCGATACGACCACGCCTTCTTTCTCAAAGCTCCGGAGCCAGACCCGGTCTCCGGGTTTGAGCGGTGAGCGGGGATGTTGGGAGGGAGGTTCTTTGAGGGCCTGGTTCAGTTCCTGCCGGGCGGTCCGGATGCGGGCGTGGGCCTGCCGGATCGCGTCCCGGTCGGCGTCTCGCTGCCGGATTTCCTGCACGGTGCGTTCAACCAGGGCGTTGGCCCCCTCCAGGATGCGCTGCGCTTCCTGCTGGGCCGTCCGCTTCAGTTCCCGTTCCCGGCGTTCCACATCCTTCAGGCGGGTTTCGTAGTCTGCCTTTAGCCTTTCTGCTTCTTTTCGGTCGGCCTGGGTCCGGACCCGTTCTTCCTGGTAGTGCTGGTAGGTTTCATCGAGTTCGGCAATAAGCGATTCCACCCGGCCCACGTCGCTGCCGGCAATGCGCACGGCTGCGTCCACGATCTCGGCGGGCATCTCCAGCCGCCGGGCGATTTCGAAGGCGTAGCTGCTGCCCGGGACCTTCAGACGGAGCTGGAAGGTGGGTCGAAGGGTGGCGGCGTCGAATGCCATGGACCCGTTGGCCATGCCTTTGGAACTGTGGGCAAAGGCCTTGAGGGCGCCGTGGTGCGTGGTTGCAATGGTGCGGCTGCCCCGCCCGGTGAGTTCCTTAAGCAGGGCCATGGCCAGGGCCGAGCCCTGGTCGGGGTCGGTGCTGGACCCGATCTCGTCTAACAGGATCAGGGACCGGAAGTCGGCCTTTTCACAGATTTTGACCAGGTTTGCCATGTGAGAAGAGAAGGTGCTCAGATCGTTTTCGATGGACTGGGCGTCTCCAATATCTGCAAAGATTCCAGAGAAGACCGGAAGTTCCGATTTGGGCCGGGCCGGGATGGGCAGGCCGGCCTGGGCCATCAGCGCTAAGAGGCCCACGGTTTTGAGGGCGACGGTTTTGCCGCCCGCGTTGGGGCCGGTCAGGACCAGGGTCCAGAATTGATCGGCGCCAATCGTCAGGTCCAGGGAGACCAGGTCCCGTAGGCGGTCTTCGCTGCGGAGCCGGTAGACGAGGAGGGGGTGCCTGGCCTGCCGGAGGACGACGCGCCCTTCCCGATTAAAGAGGGGCTCGGTTGCGTCAAGGTCCCGGGCAAAGGAGGCTTTGGCGAAAACCGCGTCGAATTTTCCCAGGATCTCCAGGTTGTCTAAGAGGTCGTCGCTCACTTCAGCGACAGCCCCGGTCAATTCGAGCAGGATCTTTTTGATTTCCTGCTGTTCGGCCAGTTCCAGTTGACGGAGCCGGTTGTTCAGCTCCACGGTGGCCATCGGCTCGATGAAGAGGGTGGCGCCGCTGGCGGACTGGTCATGGACGATGCCTTCTATGCGGCGCTTCTGGTTTTCCCGGATGGGGATGACGAACCGGCCCGCCCGGATGGTGACCAGGCGGTCCTGCACCACGTCGTCCGGGAGTTTGCCCAGGACCGATTCAACCTGTTTCCGAATGGAGGATCGCGTCTGTTCGATGTTCCGGCGGATACGGCGGAGTTCGGGGCTGGCCGAGTCTTTTACGGTTCCCGCTACGGGGTCCAGGGCCCTGTTGAAGGCACTTTCCAGGTCGGGGTGGGCGCTCAAACCGGTGATGAGGCCCCAGAGCCGGGGGTATTTCTCCTGCCGGGTCGAGATGTAGGCGAGGAATCTCCGCGAGGCTCTCAGGACGTCACCTACTTCGAGGAGTTCTGTCACCGTCAGGGTCGACCCGGGAACAGTACAGGTCCTGAGCGCCGGGCGGATATCGGGGATGTGGCCGATGGACAGGGGATCGTCGAAGGCGATCAGGTCGATCGTTTCCAGCACCGGCCGGAGGCGATTCTCAATCGTTTCGGGATCGTCGGTGGGGGCCAGGGTTTCCACCTCTTCCCGGCCAAGCGTGGAGACGGTCCGCTTTGCGATGTGCGCCCGGATCTTGTCGAATTCCAGCGTTTCAAGTGTGTGTGGAGCGCATGCCATGGAATCTCACTCTTCCGGCCTTGATTCCAGCCTCTTGCGGGACTCCTCCATCAGGCTGTCCAGCACGGCGCGTGCGGCATCTGCTTTGTCTGACACTTTGTCTAAAATCGGGTGCGAGGGGGCCTCCAGTGCCTGAGGCACCAATTGTTCGTAGAGGGAGGCCGTGCGTGGAAGGGCCGCTTTTATCCCGTCCAGGAGAAGCACGGCCGCGCGCTGGGTCGGCTGTCCCAGGCTGGACGTGTCAATATATTCGGTGAGCTTGCTGTGGGGCGGATGCGCTCGAAGCAGCATGACCAGCAGGCCCAGGATGAGCAGCGCATTGGCCAGACCGACGGCCGCCCCTCCAACCGCGTCGAAGATGCCAAAAGGGGAGCTTCGAAGGGCTTTGCGGAGCATCCGGCCTGCAAGGGTACTGGCGAGCAGGGTGAGCAGGAAGACCGACAGAAAGCCGATGAAAGCCGCTCCGCTGCCTTTTTCTGCCGAATCACCGGTTATCCAGACGCTTGCCTCTGCTCCATAACTGAGCGCAAACCCATAGGCCAGGACCAGGCCGATGAGGACGATCAGGCTCTGTAAAAGGCCGATCCGCCAGCCTTTTACTGCGGCCCAGAGGAGGCCGACCACCAGGATCAGGTCTACGAAGTTCACAGGTGTGCTCAAGGGCTACGCGTTTCCTTTTAAAAAACAATAGCCGCACCCAATCGAGCATCGGTGCGGCTATTGTCTTCCTGATTTCATAACGACGGTGCGTCTGCAAAAGGCTTACTATTGATATCTGGACTCAAGTTTCAACCGTTTACGCTTGGCCGCAGCGATCTTTCGCTTCCGCCGTTCACTCGGCTTTTCAAAATGCTGGTGTTTTTTCATTTCCGTTATGATACCGGCCTTTTCACATGTTTTTTTGAACCGTTTTAAGGCCTTTTCAAACGGCTCATCTTCTCGCACCAAGACGCCAGCCATACCTGGAATTTTCCCTCCTTTCTCTCTATATTTGTAATGCGAAAATTTCAGCTCGTTTTTTATAACCATACCTGTTTGAAATCAGCGGGTCGTCCAGTTATAACCCCTTGATTTACTTGAATGCATACGCAGAAAAACGGTTCATTCTATCGAATATGAATATATAGAAATGAACGATATTTGGCAAATGGTTTTTCAAAATATTGACGGATTTGCCCAAAAAGCCGTATAATCAGGCATAAAACGGTCCTGAGTCCCAAGTCCAGGCGTCCGGACGTGTTGGGGTGGGCGGTGCTGTCGGTTACGCCGGGCAAGGCGGGGGAACTCCTGAAGGCCTATTTTATCCAATACCGCCTGGGCACCCCCATAAGCTGGAGCGCGCCCGCTGTCATGGCGGAGCGGCTAACAGATTTTATATCCTTGATTTGTCTGGCTTTTCTGGGTATGTTAATTTTCGAATCCGGTGCTTTTTACCTGGTTTTGGGGGGTGCCGGGATCTGGTTTGCCGTGGCCCTGAAGGGCATTTCACTTCCCAACGCCGTGGCGGCCACGTTTGTGATTCGCGTGTGTACCCTCTGGTTTGGGCGCGGGGGTGCTGCTTGTCTATCGGAGCCGGTTTGAGGCGGAATCTGAAGGGGATGCGGAACCTGTGGGAGGGCGAGGCGTTCAGAAGAGAGAGGGAATTGCAGAATGAAGTTGGCGATGCATAAGGGTGGGCAATGAGCATTGTTGCGGATGAAAAGGTGGTGAAGCGCCGGGCCGTTTCCACGCAGGCTTTCCGGGGGCGGCTGGGAAACTGGAAGGGGGCGCTTTCCAGTAGCCGCTGGTTCGGGGCCTATTTCTTCCTGGCGGGCATGGTGATTATTCTTGCCTTTATGGTCTATACACAGATTTTTGTGGTGGGGGCTTTGCGGCAGGATACCCGGCAGATGATCCAGCGGTACGCTTTTTTCTACAGCATTGCCACCCGGGATACGGTTCTCGTAACGCCCGGTCCGGATCTGGATATCATTTTTGATACGATCAGGAATACCAGTTTCCCGGTTGTGATTACCGATGAACATAGTGTACCTCATATGTGGAAAGCGATTGGTGTGCCTCCCGATGATAACAGCCCTCCGGCGCTTAAGAAGGTTCGGGAAATTGTGCGCCGTCTGGATCTGGAGAATCCTCCTTTTCCATTTGTTATTCCTAAAATCGGGCCCAACAAGACACCGGCCACCCGGGTGCTCCATTACGGTGATTCGAGTCTGGTCAAGCGCCTCTCCTGGCTGCCCTGGATTGCGCTGGGTGTGACGGCGCTTTTCATCGGGGTGGGCTACGTGGGGTTCCGGCATATTAAAAACAGCGAGCAGCGCTCTTTGTGGGTGGGCATGGCCCGGGAGACCGCCCACCAGCTTGGTACCCCGCTTTCCTCCCTTTACGGGTGGATTGAGCTGATGAGGGCGGAGTTGCAACATGCCCCCGAACAAGACCGTGAGGAGGCCCTGGACCGTTTTGAGCAGCTCGTGGCGGAGATGGGGAAGGATACGAGCCGCCTCAACAAGATCGCGTCCCGCTTCAGTCTGATCGGCTCTTCGCCGGAGCTTCGGGTGGACAATCTGCGCGAGGTGGTTGCAGAAACGGCCGCCTATTTGCGCGGCCGCCTGCCCCGCGATATTCAGATTGTGCAGATGGAGGGCGAGGCTCCCCCCCTGCCGATGAACCGGGAGTTGCTGGGGTGGGCGTTTGAGAATCTGTTTAAGAATGCGGCCGATGCGATGGAAGGAAGGGGGGGACGCATCGAAGTCTCTGTCGAGGCGCGCCCGGACAGCGAGTGGGTAGACATCCGGGTTCGAGACCACGGCAAGGGCATCCCCCACTACCGCATCAAGCAGGTCTTTATGCCCGGCTACAGTACGAAAAAGCGGGGGTGGGGGCTGGGGCTTACGTTTGTGAAGCGCATTGTGGAAGACTATCACCGGGGAAAGATTGCGGTTCAAGAGAGCGTTCCCGACATGGGGACGACGTTTCTCGTTTCTCTCCCAACGGCGCCTCCCGAAACTCAGGAAGCCGCGTAAGAGCGACCCGGCGGGTCGCCCTGGAAAGGGATTGTCGTGAATAAAGAAGTAGAAAAGAAACAGGTGCTCTGGGCAGATGACGAGATCGATCTGTTAAAGCCTCACAGCATTTTTCTCAATGAACGGGGATACGAGGTGACCCCTGTAACCAACGGCGACGATGCGATCGCGCTGATCCAGAAGCAGGGGTTCGATATTGTCCTGTTGGATGAAATGATGGCCGGCCGGGACGGGCTCTCGACGCTTGCCGCCATCAAGGATGTCAATCCGGATATTCCGGTGATTATGATCACCAAGAACGAAGAGGAGCGCCTTATGGAGGAGGCGCTTGGGCAGCGGATTGACGATTATCTGACCAAGCCTGTAAATCCGAGCCAGATCCTCTCCGCATGTAAAAAGCTGCTGGATGCCAGGCAGATTTTAAAGGACCGGATGGGGCTGAATTATGTGGCCGCTTCCAATCGGATTCGGGGCCTGATGGCTTCGGCAACCTCCTGGGAACACTGGATTGATATTCACGTTAAGCTTTCGGAATGGGACCTCGACCTGGACCGGTTTTTTGACCCTGGCCTTCGGAAGATGCACGAAGACCTTCGGCGGGTCTGCAACTTGGAGTTTGGAAAGTTTGTCGAGCGCAACTACGCGCGATGGTTACGGGACGAGGAGGACTCTCCTCTCCTTTCGGTCGATATTGTCTCGGAGTTTGTTGTCCCTCCCCTTCAGGCCGGGCAGCAGGTCTTTTTTGTGGTGGTCGACTGCCTGAGGCTGGACCACTGGCTTGCCATTTTGCCCCTTCTGGCCGATCTGTTTCAGATCGAGCACCACTACCACTACTCGATTCTGCCGACGGCCACGCCCTATTCCCGGAATTCGATTTTCGGCGGGATCTTCCCCGGCGACGTGGCACAACTCTACTCAGAGGAGTGGCATGGTACCCGGGACGACGATATGAGCCGCAACCGCCACGAGCACCAGCTCCTGGACCGGCAGCTTGAGGAGATCGATCCGACACTGAAGTTAGAGACCCGGTACGTCAAGGTGCTGGATATTGCCGAGGGGAACAACCTGGTGCAAAAGGTCCATACCTACCGATCTTTCCCGCTTATGTCGGTTGTCTTCAATTTTCTGGACATCCTGACCCACGGCCGGTCAGAGTCGGAAATCCTGCAGGAGATGGCGCCCAACGAATCGGCCTTCCGGTCCCTTACCCGGTCCTGGTTCGCCCACTCGGCGCTGTTCGAGATGCTTCGAAAGCTGGCAGATACCGATACCACGGTTGTTCTTACCACAGATCACGGCTGTGTGATGAGTACGCGGGCGTCTGTGGCCTATGGAAACCGGGAGACGTCTACAAATCTCCGGTACAAATACGGGAAGAATATCCGGTGTGATACCCGGCATGCCGTCCATATCAAAGATCCGGAGGTTTATGGGCTGCCCAACTTCGGCATCGGGACCAATTTTATTCTGTGCAAAGAGGACTTCTACTTTGTCTACCCCACAAAGTTTCACGAGTACCAGCGTCAGTACGCCAACAGCTTCCAGCACGGAGGGATCTCCCTTGAAGAGATGATTCTTCCCGTGGCGGTTTTGAAAGGAAAGTAGACCGGTATACAAGACGAAAAAAAGTCTGCCTCTCCTCCCCATTTTCCCTTTTCCCCTGAATTTCTCCCTTTTCCCCACAATATCCCTACCGTTCACCTCTGCCCTTGTCGGCGGGTCACTGTTTCTTGCAGGATAGTCACCGGGGATCTGTACGATGCCGGTTTCGACTTTGATCTCCTCCTCCCCCGAAGAGACCGGGACGATTGGGAGGGATTTGGCCGGTCGGTTGCGCCGGGGGGACTGCGTGGCCCTGTTTGGCGAGTTGGGCAGCGGAAAGACCTGCCTGGTGCAGGGGATTTGCAATGGGCTGCAGGTGACCGGCCCCGTGACGAGTCCGACCTTTATCCTGGTGCACGAATACCGGGGGCGGGTTAAGGGCGGGGTGCTGCCGGTCTATCATTTTGACCTGTATCGGCTCGGCGGCCCGGAGGAGCTGATCGATCTGGGGTGGGACGACTATTTAGACAGCGGAGGGATCTGCCTGGTTGAGTGGGCCGACCGAGCCGATGGCCTGCTGCCACCTCATACGATTACCGTAAAGATCGACGCTCCCCAACGTCGACTACGCACCTTCAAATTAACTTATGGGGAATAATCTGCCATGGCCATATTCATCCTTGTTTTCATGTTTTGCTTTGGGATTGCGCAATCCCTCCCTGCACAGGCGGATCTTCAGCCCCGCTGGCTTGTCGATAGCCCCACTGCCGGCCTCCTGCCCAAAGGCAGTTTTGCCATGGACCTTCGATTCTACGGCGAAAACGGTATTCTAACCCAGTTGGAAGTAGGGCTGCTCAACCGGGCAAGTGCGGGGTTTTCGTTTGGTGGTGAGCAGCTTGTGGGCAACAAGGGGGCCCGGTGGAATCCGAGGATTGAGTTTATGGGCAGGGTCCGGGTGATTGAGGAGGGGATACAGATTCCCGCGCTTGCCGTGGGTTTCCATTCTCAGGGATACGGCGCTTACGATCAGGATTTGGAGCGCTACACGACAAAGTCCAAAGGGTTCTATGCGGTACTGAGCAAGAACTTCGGGTCCGTGCTGGGAGATATCGGGGTCCACGGGGGGTTGAATCGGAGTCTGGAGGATGGGGATGGAGACGGAGATATCTCGGGATTTGTGGGGATAGACAAACAGTTTGGAAGGATGTTTTCGCTGTTGTTGGAATACGATTTTGCGTTTAACGATAACCAGGACAATACACTCGATTCCGGACGGGGAGGACTGTTGAACGGCGGCGGCCGCTGGACCATCATCCAGCGGTTTACCCTGGAATTTGACCTCAAGAATATCTTTCGGAGCGGCCGCCGAAGTCCGACGCCGGACCGGGAGATTCGGGTGCTTTATGTTCAGAAGTTTTGATGAATAGGCGGATGTGAGGGGTTCAGGCGGATTCGTCTGCGCGCTTGATCTCTCCGGGGGCGACGAAGAGGGTCTTCTCGTTCCGTATGGTGACCAGCCCCGGGGGCGCGTTTCGGGGTTTCTGCACGTGTCGGACCTCGGTGTAATTGACAGGTACGGTTTTTGACCCCCGGGCTTTGCTCCAGTAGGCGGCCAGACTCGCCGCCTCTTCAAGGGTTGTACGGGGAGGCGTGTCCGGTTTTCCTCCGCGCTGCAAAATGACGTGAGAGCCGGGACATCCCTGGGCGTGGAAGAAGATGTCGTCTTTTGCCGAGGCTTTTGTCAATCGGTCATTTTCGCTGTTGTTTCGTCCCACCAGCACGGTCCATCCATCCGATGTCCGATACCGTCTTGGGTGGATGTTTTTCCCCCTGGGTGTTCCTTTTTGCCCCTTCTGCCTGAATTGTCCGGAGCGGATGAGGCCCGCATTCTCCAATTCCTCCTGAAATGCAATCAGGTCCTTCTCCTGTATCAGGGTCTCCAGGCGGTCTAAGCAGGCCTGGAGCCTTGCCCTGTCCTGGCGTGCAGCTTCCAGCCGCCGGGCCAGTATGGGAGCGCCCTTTTTCGCCTTCCGGCTCCGTTTCAGGTAGTCCCGCGCGTTTTCAAGCGGGAGCCGATTGGGGGCGAGCGGAATGGTTACAGGGGGGCCTTCGGGATTGAAGAGGTCGCTCAGGGTTGCCGATGTGGCCCCCGGCGCTACATGGTGAAGGTTGGACATCAAAAGGCTTCCGTATTTTTCATAACGGTCGGCCTGTTCCATATCTTTCAGGTCGGCCTCGATTTTGGCGATTTTTGTGTCCATCGAGGTGAGGTACCGGTTCAGGGTTTGTTCAACTTTCTTTCGTTTTGCCCGGAGCACCTGCCCCTGCTGTTCTTTTTGGACAACCGCCTCGATTGCATCGCTTACAGAGGAGAAGGACCGCAGGGCTTCACCGGCCCTGTGCTGTAAGGCCAGGACGCAGATTTCCGCCCTGTGATCCACCGACGCGGGCAGTTCGACCGCGCCTTCCAGGAAAGGGGGGGCCTCAAAGAGGGCCTTCAGTGCCACCTGGAGCCGGTCTATCGCACCGGGGGGCGCTGCCTGGCCTTCCCGGATGCCGGCGCGATGGAGGAGCTCCCGGGCCGCGAGCAGGTCGAGTCCGGCTACGGTGTGGAGAAGGGCCTCTGCCGGGGCGTCCCGCTGCCGGTCCAGGGCCTCACCCAGGGCGGCTGAGGTGACTTCTGTGGGGTGCAGACGGTTGAGTGGGGGCGGTGGGAGGTAGGGTTTTCCGGGCAGGACTTGTCTTTTGCGGCTCATACGCCCCCCCACCCGACGGAGGGCGTCCAGGACCCGACCTTCCGGTTCTGCCACCAGGACGACGTTGCTGTGGTGTCCCATGGCTTCCACGATCAGGCGGCATCGGGTTTCCCCGCCCAGGCGGTCCCGCTTGACCAGGGTCAAGAAGACGATCCGTTCCAGGGGGACCTGGTCGACCGATTCGATTGTAGCATTCAGGAGGTATTTTTCGATCCAGTAGGGGCGACCTCGTTCGTCCTGCTGCGGCTCCCTGGAAAAGGCAATACGCCCCCGGCCGGGAGAGGCCGACAGGTGCAGGTGGTCACTGCCACCTACGTTCAGGTAGAGGTCGTGCGGTCCGGTCAGAAAGGCGTCCAGAATCCGCTGCCTTTTCAAAGCCTTCTGCAACTCTTCCGTCAACCGCCGCAGTGTGAAGTAGCTCAGGAAGGGACTCACAGGCGATCCTGCCTTTTCACCTCCTTTCCAATGAATCGTCTTGACAAGCTTTTAGAGACCTGGTATTCTTAAATGTTCCCACCCTTCCCAACCCCACCCCAGTTGCGAGTCGTGGGTTCCCCACCACCCCCAGTCAGATGGAGAATTTCAATGTTGGAACAGCGTCCTGTCAATCCTGCAGAAATTCAGAAAGACATTAAAGAATTTCTTGAGAAGAAGTACGGCACCCAGGTGATTATTCCGCAGGCTGAGGTCGAGGGCATCCAGGAGGGACCCCACACGATTGACCCCGAAGAGGAGACGATCGATTTTGACCTGAAGCCGGAAGAGCTGGAGGCCTTTCTCAACGAATATGTCATCAAGCAGACCGAGGCCAAAGAGGTTCTGGCGACCAAGATCTGTACGCATTTTAACCGGATGAAACTGGACCGGGAAAATCCCGAAGATGCGCACGCGTTTGTGGGCAACATCAAGAATAACATCCTGCTTATCGGGCCCACAGGGGTGGGGAAGACCTATCTGATCAAGCTTATTGCCCAGCGAATCGGCGTTCCTTTTGTTAAGGGTGATGCTACCAAGTTTAGCGAGACCGGTTATGTGGGCGGCGATGTAGAGGATCTGGTTCGAGAACTGGTGCGAGAGGCAGGGGGGAATATTGAGAAGGCCCAGTATGGTATTATTTATATCGATGAGATCGATAAGATCGCTTCCACACCAAACCTTGTGGGACCCGATGTCTCCCGGACCGGCGTACAGCGCAATCTCCTGAAGCTTATGGAGGAGACCGAGGTCGATTTGAAGGCGCCGCACGACCTGGCCTCTCAGATGGAGGCCGTGATGCAATTTCAGCAGAGCGGAAAGATGGAGCGTAAGAAGATCAATACGCGAAACATCCTGTTTATTGTAAGCGGGGCCTTCAACGAGCTTGAAGAGATTGTCAAACGCCGCCTCAACAAGCGCAGTGTGGGCTTCAAGCCCGAGTCGGAGCGCGTTGAGGACCAGGAGTTCGGTCAAGCGGCCTATCTCAAGCAGGTCACCTCGGAAGACCTGATCGAGTACGGTTTTGAATCGGAGTTTATCGGACGCCTGCCGATTGTGGCCGTTCTGGAACCGCTTACGGTAGACGATCTGTATGAGATCTTAAAGAATCCGAATTCTTCGGTGATCTTAGGCAAGAAACGGGACTTTCAGGCCTATGGGATCGCGTTGACGTTTGAGGGTGAGGCCCTCCGCCGGCTGTCCGCGCTGGCCGCTCAGGAACAGACCGGTGCGCGTGCGCTGGTGAGTGTTTGTGAACGCGCCCTTCTGAAGTTTGAAAAGAAGCTGCCCTCTAACGAGATTCGCTCGTTTACGGTCACGGAGGCCGTGGTGAACCATCCGGAGGCCGAACTCCGGAAGCTGCTGATTTCCCGGGAGATTGCCGCTTATATCGATCGCTTTTACCAGGCGTACGGTATCGAGCTGAGCTTTGACGACGACGCTCTGGCGTTCTTAGCCGAAGAGGCTGCCCGGCAAGGGCTTTCGGTGGTCGACCTCTGCCATAGCAGGTTCAACGATTACGGTCATGGTCTCAAACTGCTGGGGCAGACCGGGTTCCGGCTTACCCGGGCAGCCGCCGAGCGGCCCAAGGAACACTTAGACGAGCTTGTGAAGGCGTTTTACAATCAAAAGGAGGTTGAGGTCAGCAGAGTCGATGGCCAATAGACCCGACTGCGGGCGATTTGGGCTCCCGCGCCGTCTGGTCCTATATCTCCGCTTCGAGGGCCTTTTTTACGATCCCGTTGTGACGGGCGAGCAGCCGGCGGGCCGTTTCTTTAGAGACGGCCCGTTTGACCATGGTGATGGCGGTTTTGAGGTTGTTTTTCGAGGCTTTCAGGGCCTGACAGCTTTGCTCCCGAGACAGCCCGGTGACCTCCGAGAGGATGCGTTCTGCCCTGTCTTGCAGTTTGGCGCAGGAGGGGGTCAGGTCTACCATGAGGTTGCTGTAGGTCTTTCCCATCTGTACCATGGCCGCTGTGGTGACCATGTTCAGGACCAGCTTGGTGGCCGTGCCGGCCTTCAGGCGGGTCGAGCCGGTGATGACCTCGGGGCCGACTTCAGGAACGATTTTGACATCGGCTTCTACGCTTTCGGCCGAGGATGGATTGCAGGTTAGAAAGAGGGTGGCGGCCCCGGTTTTGCGGGCCTGTGAGAGCGCTCCCAACACAAAGGGGGTCACCCCGCTGGCCGCAATGCCCATCACCACGTCGTGCTGTTTGAGGCCCTGCGCCTGGAGGGCGGCTGCCCCACCATCCTGCTGGTCTTCTGCGCCTTCCTGCGACTGTATCAGAGCCGCTTCCCCTCCGGCAATGATCCCCTGTACCATGTCGGGGTCCGTATCGAAGGTAGGGGGGCACTCGGCGGCATCGAGCACGCCGAGCCTGCCGCTGGTTCCGGCCCCCACATAGAAGAGCCGCCCGCCTTTTTGGAACGCGCCCACAACCAGGTCGACGGCCCGTGCGATCCCGGCGAGTACCATTTCTACGGCTTCCGGGACCTTGCGGTCCTCTGCGTTCATCATCCGCAGCACCTCTGAGGTCGGCAATTCATCGATGTTTGCACTGGCGGGGTTGCGCTGTTCTGTCAGCAGGTCCGCCCACCTGGATGTTCCTTCCCGGTTATTTCCCATTGGTTTTCACCTGTTTGTTGAGCTGGATGAGGGCCTCCCGCAGCTTTTGGATAAATTCTCCATATCCGGTGAAGTCTCCGGCCCGAAGGCGTTCCTGTGCGGTTTCGAGGTGCTGCAGCGCGTTTTCCGTCATGGCCTTCAGGCCTTCGGGTGCAGCGGATGGATGTGGAGGCGCTTTGAGCATTGCAGATACCGGAGGAGGCGCCCGGTCGCTGAAGACCTTAAAGAGGGCCTGATCCAGGTTTTCGGCCATGGCCAGCTTTTCCCCGTGGACGACCAGCACCCGTTTCAGTTCGGGCATGCCGCTCTGGGTGGCCCTCAGGTAGAGGGGCTCAACGTAGATGAAGGAGGTTTCGATGGGGATGACCAGCAGGTTGCCGCGAATGACGTCCGAGCCCCGCTGGCTCCACAGGGTAATTTCCCTCGATACGTCGGTGTTTTGGTCGATCCGGCGCTCGATGAGCATGGGGCCGTAGATCAGCTTTTCCTTGGGGAGCTTGTAGACCATCAACCTGCCGTAGTTGGGGCCGTCGCACCGGGCGGAGAGCCAGGCGATCATGTTGGCCTTCTTCGTGGGCGTGGCCGGCAGCATCAGGACGAATTCTTCCGGCTGGGCGTCGGGGAGTTTTACAATAACGTAGTAGGGACTCATGGTCTGGGGGCGTTCCGATATGCCGTAGATCTGGACGGCGGGCTCCCAGACGTCTTCCCGGTTGTAGAAGACCTGGGGGGAGGTCATGTGGTAGGTGTTGTAAAGCGAGGCCTGGATCTGGAAGAGATCAATGGGATATCGCATGTGGGCGCGCAGGGCCTCCGGCATGGTTTCTTTGGGCCGAAAGAGGGCGGGAAAAATTTCCATGTAGGATCGGATGAGGGGGTCTTCGGGCTCCCAGACGTAAAAGGTTACGGTCCCATTGTAGGCATCCAGGGTGATTTTGACCGAGTTGCGGATGTAGTTTGTTTCCCGGACGTAGGGTCTGCCATAGGGTTCCGAATAAGGATACATGCTGGTTGCGGTATAGGCGTCCTGAACCCAGATCAGGCGTCCTTCGACCGCCACAAGGTAGGGGTCCCGGTCGAAGTGGAGGAAGGGGGCCAGCTTCTCAAACCGCTTGGGGCCATCCTCTCTGAAGCGGCGGCCGATGTGCCGGTCGAAGAGGATGCGGCTTTCCGGTTTGAGGTTGTCGGTGACTAAGAGATAGGGATCCCCAAAGCGGAAGGCAAAGGCGATCCGGCGAAAGAGGGAGTTGACGGCGACGCCTCCCCGGCCCTGGTAGGAGGTGTAGACGTTTTCGTCGCCCCGGGGGTAGTCGAATTCCTGGGTTTTGGTCCGGACGATCACATAGTCTTGCATGTTTTCCCCATAGTAGATTTCGGGGCGATCGATCCGGGGGCCGACAGAGGAGACCGGAGGGATATCTTTGATGTAGAACTTGGGCAGCCCTTCACTTGCAATCTCGCTGGCCGGGCTCATGCAGATGCCATAGCCGTGGGTGTAGACGAAGTGACGGTTGACCCAGGTTTCCCCCTGCATGGCGAGCTGGTGGCGGGAGAATTCCCGGGCGGCTAACATGACCTGCCGGTACTGTCCATCGATCCGATAGCGGTCCACGTCGACGCTGCCAAACCGGTAGTAGGAGCGGATCTCCTGGAGCTGGCTGTAGGTGTCCATCAGCGGGCGCCGGTCCCACAGGGGAATGGACCGGACGGTGGGCAGGTTGTTTTGTATGTCCTGGAAGGTGAGGTTGGATTCCGCCGGTAAGGAGACCTCTTCCACTTTGTCAAGTCCATAAGCCCGCCGGGTAAAGGCGATGGAATGCCGGATGTAGGGGGTCTCCAGGGTCAGCTCGTTGGGCTTGACGATGAACTGCTCGAAGAGGATGGGGACCAGCCAGCTGAAGAGGAGGATTGATCCAACATATCCGATTGCGCCGGTGCGGGGGAGCCGCCAGCCTTTGAAGCGGAGGTTGTAGAGGAGGAGGACGGCCAGCCCGACCGAAAGGACCAGCATCAGCCGATAGGCAAAGATCTGGGCATGGATATCGGTGTATCCCGCGCCGGTGAAAGTGGTTTTTCGAAAGGAGTAGAGGAGTTCATATTCTTTTAACCAGTAGCCCCAGGCCATCAGGAAGGCGAAGGCTGCGCCCAGTGCCGAGATGTGCGCCCTGACATGGGGCGCGGACGACCAGGTTGCTCCGTTGTTGCGGATGGAGCGGTCCTGGTGGTAGGAGAGGAGAACAAGCAGGGCGGCGGCCAGGAGGGCCACGATCAACCACCCGTAGACGAAGGTATAGAGGGGCAGGTTGAAGACGTAGAAGCCAAGTTCGCGTTTGAAGATGGGGTCTGTGATGCCGAATTCGACCGGGTGGAGGTAGCGGAGGGCCGAGGTCCAGATCGGGGTGCCACCCAGCCCCATGAAGAATCCCACCCCCACAACGATGCCTCCCCACATGAGGCGTTCTCGTTTTATCCGGTAGGGCAGCATGGGGAGGGTATCGCCTGCAATAACCTCTAAGGGCATTGCCCGGGTGCGTCTTCCAAAGTAGCGGGCCACCCAGAGGTTGCCGCCGGCCAGGGCGATAAAGGCGCCCCAAAAGGTGGCAAACGCGACGGCTTTGGCCAGGGCCATGGTGACGAAGGCCGGGCCGTATCTGAGGTGATCGAACCAGAGCCAGTCGGTATAGAAGATCATGAAGAGCCGGAGCCCCACATACCCCAGGATGAGGCCCAGGGTGAGGATAATCCCCCAGAGGGTGCGTTTTTTCATGGGTTTTCTCTTCTTGAATCAGGCGTACAGATCGTTACATAAGGTGATGAAATATAAGCAGGATAAGCGGAATGAACAAGGATATTCTCACCCTGCTGTTCTCTTGACTTTTTGCCAGAATCAATTATTATACATCACGTTGTTGCGATGGATAGATCGTATCTGTATACCTGTGAACCCTCTTTTTAAAGGTTGATTTATGGAGCTTGCGGAACCCGAGGTTGTCGATGGCTGTAGATTGTTAGAGAAACCCCCTGTAGATGCTTTGGCTCTGGAACACCGAAAGTTGCGCCGGGACGAGTTCTGGAGGGGGATTCCGGCGTATGAGAAGATCGACGCGGAGGCGTTTCATTCCCACGTGTTTCAGACGAGGTCTTCGATTACCAGCGTGGACAGGCTGGCGCAGGTCCTGGGCAATCGCGTTCCTGAAGCGTTCTACGAGGATGTCCGGGAGGGGCTCCGGCGATCGCCGATGAGCATCCGCATTTCGCCTTATATTCTGAGTCTGACCGATTGGGACGACCCCTACGGCGACCCGCTGCGGACCCAGTTTTTGCCCGTGGCTTCCCAGCAGCTGCCCGACCATCCGGAGCTCTACCTCGATTCTCTCAACGAGCAGGGGGATGCGCCCGTGCCCGGACTCACCCACCGGTATCCCGATCGGGCGCTTTTTCTTGCGCTGGATACCTGTCCCGTGTACTGCCGGTTCTGTACGCGCAGCTACGCGGTAGGGCTGGATACGGAAGAGGTCGAGAAGGTCCATCTGGGTGTGAGCCGGGAGCGCTGGGAGCGGGTTTTTGCATATATCGCCTCCCGCCCGGAACTGGAAGATATTGTGATAAGCGGGGGCGATGTGTACAATCTGAAGGCCGAGCAGATTCGGTTTCTTGGCGAGACGCTGCTGAAGATCGACCAGATCCGCCGGTTCCGCTTTGCCACCAAGGGGCCGGCGGTTATTCCGCAGAAGCTGCTGACGGATACGGCATGGGTGGATGCCCTGACCGGCGTGGTGGAGATGGGCCGCAGGATGCACAAAGAGGTGGTGCTGCACACGCACTTCAACCATCCCGCGGAGATTACCGGGGTGACGCAGGATGCGATGGACCTCCTGATGGAGCGGGGGATTAAGGTACGCAACCAGGCGGTGCTGCAGCGGGGGGTGAACGACGATGCAGCAACGATGAACCTGTTGATTAAGCGGCTCAGCTACGTCAATGTGCAGCCCTATTACGTTTTCTTTCACGATCTGGTGCAGGGGGTAGAAGATTTGCGGACGTCGCTGGAGGCAGGGCTTCGGGTCGAGAAGCAGGTGCGGGGGACCACGGCGGGCTTCAATACGCCGACCTTTATCGTGGATACCCTGGGCGGGGGCGGCAAACGGGACGCCCATTCCTATGAGTACTATAACCGGGAGACGGGGGTTGCGGTGTATACAAGCCCTGTTGTTCGTCCGGGGGCATATTTCTTCTACTTCGATCCGATCGATTGCTTAGACGGCAAGGTCCGGAACCGCTGGGCGGATCCGGTTTGGCGGCGGCAGGTGATGGAAGAGGCCCTGGCGGTGGCGAAACAGAGGGTGGGTTGAACCGCTCTAAATTTACCGCATTTCCGTTGGTAAAAAGAGCAGTCCCACTGAGGGCTGCTCTTTTTTTGTAAAGATAGTTTTTAGCATATCAGCGAAATTTTATTTTAAATTTGGATCGGTGTTTTTGCTGGAGAGATACATAAATCTATTAAAATATGAAACTTTTTGCATCTATGTTTATTTTAATGCTTGACAAATTTAGAGAGTTTAGTTAGCTTATAAGCTAATAATTCGATGTTGGAAAGGTTCAACGGTAAACTATATATTCAGGAGGAACGATCATGAGCGGTGCTTTTGGCAGGCGGCTGCGGGAGTTGAGGGCTGAACGTAAAATTTTACAGGGCGTTTTTGCGGAAAAGTGCCAGATTTCGTCGTCGTACCTGTCAGACATCGAACGGAGCAGGCGAAACCCCCCGGCGGATCAGGTGATTCTGGAGTGGGCGCGTTTCTTAGATCCGGGCAATGCAGAGGAGATCGGTGGGGAACTGGTCGACCTTGCAGCCCGTGACCGGAGGCGAGCAGAGGCCGTTACCGAGACAGAGGTCGAAGAGGCCGCTACGATCTGGGAAACATCCGGCGCACAGGGCGGCAGGGAAGACAAGCAGGCGGAAAAAAGCAGCAGGAAGAGCGAGACCCCCTTCCTCGACCATTTCGGCGTGGACATGGTCGCGCTTGCCCGCGAAGGCCGGCTGGACCCGGCGCCCGAGCGTTCCTGGGAGTTTGAAGAGGTGGCCTGCGCGCTTGCCTGCCGGAAATGCAACAGCGCTGTGTTGACATACGAAACGAATGCCGAGATTTATCGCGTGGTGCAGGGGCTGGCCTGCGAGATCGCCGATGGGCGAGCGCCGGAGCCGCCGGCGGGTAAGCGGCTGCTGACGCTGAACGGGGTGCAGGCGGGCGTCAAGTACCGGGGTCAGTTCGAGGAACGGTTGAAGGCCCTGATCGACGAGACCGCGAAGATCAGGGATGTGGTGATGTACTTCCACAGTCTGGCGGACCTGGTGGACCTGGAAGGGAATGCGAAAGGATCGTTCTTTCGTCCGGCGCTTCAGGAGGGCACGATCCAGGTGATTACGGGCGCTACGCCGGGAGAGATGGACTACGCCCGAAAGGTGAACCCAGGGCTTGCCGAATGTTTCAGGACGGTGCCAATCCGGCCGCTGGATCGTGATGGCGTCTTAAGAGGGTTGTACGGGGTGCGCGACAGATATGGCAGTCATCACGGTGTGACGTATTCCGAAGAGGCGCTGGTTGCCGTTGTGGATACCGCTGAAGCGGACGGTGAGGTCGAATTCTGGCAGCGGGCGCTCGATCTGCTCGACGAGGTAGGCGCACGTCTACGTCTGAAGGGAGACAGGAGGGAGGTCACGATGGAGGATGTGGACCGGGCAACCACAGGGACTACGCGAACAGTTCCCTGATCGGCATCGTCCAGCCCGGCACAATTGCATGATTTTTAGCCAGTAGCGGCCTTCTACTCCAGTTCCCCGTTGAGCCATCTGACCAGGGCCTTGTCCGGGGACTTGATTTCTTCAACCGAGGTGTAGTAGTAGTTTTCCCAGCCGACTTCGGGCAGACCGGTGAACAGCATCAGGTTCAGAGGGTAGTTCTCCGAGTCGGTGCACTTTCGGAAGTCGTCTCTGAAGAGGAAGGTTTTCTTCTTCAGGGCAATTGCCGCGCCCAGCTCGACCATCACGCCCTCGTCGGGGGGCGTGCCGTTGACGATGGCGAAGGTGGCGTCGGATTCGACGACGTCCCTCAGGTCGTTCTGGCCCACCTGATAGGCCCAGCCGCTCCGGGCGAAGTCGACCTGGTTGTTCCTGGCGAAGGGCTCCCAGACTTCGGCGCCGAGGGATTCCAGGGTCCGGACGAAGACGGGCAGGAGGTGTTCCTTCTGCTGGGCGGAAAAGCCGTAGGGGCTTGCCAGGTAGATTTTCTTCACTATGGATTGTCCCTCCTCCGATCGCATCACTCTGCGCCAGATAGAACACGTCTGATGCCTTGCCTTTATTACCCGTGATATTCCGACCATAAAGCGGCAAGAGATTATCATCCGGCCCAATGAGTTCAGCCCGATAGGCATGAACAGCCCCTGGTGCATCGGTATCCAATGCAACCCGATAGCGAACGGCCTTTTCGCGTCGGACCTGCTCGGGCAGTTCCAGATGAACGCCGCGATTCGCCTTGGGCAACAGTGCCAAGATCGTCGGCAGCCACGGATCCAGTATCAGGCTAACCCGTCGCCGATCCAACTCGAATCTCGGTTCCGGTTTGGTCTCGAAGAGATCCCTTTCAGCTCAAGAGCTCGGCGAATGATGTCGTAACGGGCGTCATCCGGTCTTATGGGGCCCGGGAAGCATATCCGGCGCGAGGACCAGGTAGAATGTGGCCGACAGCAATGTGTCGACAGCACACGCAGCTTGATAGGAAATGGTTGAGGGAGACTCAGGCGCGTATGCGGTTGAGGCAATCCTCATAAGCTTCAAAGCGCTCTCCTTCGCGTTCCTCGGGATCGACCTTCTTGAGGAACAACGCGCTGCCCGGCTTCTTGCCGGTGAACTCGCGGTGGCTCTTGATGTGTGTTGGGTCCTCACCGCTCCACTTGACCTCGCCATCCTGCAGATACACGAAGTTCCCTCGGTGTTCCTCTATCATCGCTTGCATGCGATCGCGATAGAAGAGTCCCTGCTCGCAAGCCGTTTCCCTTACCGTGGCCATGATAGCAGGCGGATCTTCCTCGACAGAGTCGAATTCGTTCAAGGGACCCTCGACCTCACTTTTGAAGTCAATTTCGTCGAGATTGACCGTTCCGAATCCGCTCTGCGCGGCGATGAGCAGATGGTTGCGGTCGCGACGGAATGGTGGCGTGGGCCAATCGGACGCGGGATCGTGCCCCATCAGGTGGGCGCCGACGGCATCGGTGGCTATGATCTGGTCGCCCGCGATGAGGGCATTGCACATGCGGCCCTCGCCGTCCCACTCACGACCCCATTGACCTGTCGTGGCGTCGACGATATTAAGGCACGGGTTGGTAATGCGCGCCAGATCGGGGAGCACGTAGGACAGCCGGATTGCGTGGTGGAAGTATGTGCGCACGCGTCCCTCCGGCGGGATCGTGGGTGTGAGGCCAAACAGGTTCTTTGTGCAAAGCGTGACTCCCATGAAGAGGTGATTCTTCATCTTGGCGACGGAGACGACCTCATCTGCTTCGCTGAAGCAGCGGCTGAGCGTGTAGCGCTGAAACATGCAGCCGCCTCCCGGCACGTCATACTCGGCGAAGGGGGGCAGGTTTGACTCCGCGTACTCGACGTCGAATTCCTCGAGCAGCGGACGGTAGTTGAAGTAGTCCGTCACGGCCCCGGACGCGTCTCGGCAGAATGTGTCGGCGGCGACAAGAGTAGCTGAGGTTCGCTCGCGCAGGAGCCGAAGGACGGCGCGGCAGACAGCGTCGTCGACGAGCTCTCGACGGCGGCCCTCGAAATGAGTCACATTCGAATGCCCCATGTTGAACTTGAGAGCGATGCGGCCCGCCTTCTGCAGCTTCTCCCAGGAGCGCTCCAGGGGGGCGGTGGCCCGAACCAGGTTCTCGTAGACCTCCTCGTCGGAGGCCCGGTGATCGCAATGGACTGCACGAACGCTGAATTCCTGGTTCATCTCTATGCTCTCCTGGCGTAAACGGCGGTTCTGGGGTGGACCCATCATACGATGGGACGCCCGAGTGGGTCAACAGGCTGGGATAAAAAACGAGGCTGAATGGGAGCGTGCCTCATTTGAAGCAGAAATCGAGGACGTGTCGCTCAGCAATATCCGCATTCTCTACGGGCTCTGGATCTTTGCGAGATCCCGATTCGTCACCCGAGTATAGATCTGTGTGGTCTTTGGGCTTACGTGCCCGAGCAACACCTGGATATATCGCAGGTCGGTCCCGCGCTCAAGCAGGTGTGTCGCAAAGGAGTGCCGCAGCGTATGTATCGATATCCGCTTGTTAATATTGGCTTTTTTGCAAGCCCGGTCAAACGCTTTCTGTACCGCCCGCCCGGTCACCCGGCCTGGCGCCCGGGAACAGCCATGTTCGGGGTTGATATTGGCGCCTGTAGTCTTGAACCGCCTTCTGTGCGACCGTGGAGAGCATCGTGTAGCGATCCTTCCGGTGCTTGCCCTGGCGGATATGGAGCAGTTTTCGATCCCCGTCGATGTCTTCGACCTGGAATCGTCTTGATTCTCTCTACACCGTCCCGCGAATAAGAAAACCGTTTGTGAAACGGCAAGTTATGTGTCAGATGGGAGAATATCCTTCTGAAACTTCCTCAGCGCCTCCCGGGTGGCCGCCTTCAGTTCCCCATCAATCGGTCCGGTTTCATACCCCAGGTGATTTAAAATCATTTATTGATATGTGCTGCGCGCTGATTCGTCCTGCTCTGCCTTCAAAGCATAAAGGGTAGCCCCACCGCTGGGCTACCCTTTATGCTGGGTAACCATTGGCTCTTGACACGATGGCGACTCTGTATCTATGGGTCTGACGATTGCATAGATTCCCTGTAGTACTTCGTTGAATCGGGCGCGACTTAAAACCCCGATTCGACCGTCGAGCATCGAACGGTCTACGGTTGCGATCTGAGAGATATTGACGACGCAGCTCCCTGAAAGGCCCGCTTCGCCTTTTGAGAGCGTCACATTGCCGAATGCCCGACCGAGCCGCAAATTGCCGGTGATGGCTACAACAACGACCGTTGAGATTCTGCTGGCGTTAAACGCGTTGTTCTGAATGATCACACAGGGACGCCGATAAGGGGGCTCCGATCCCTTTGGGACGCCGAAATCAACCCAGTGGACTTCGCCCTGTGAGATTACTATTCCTCTTTCCCCGCCAGGTCCCGAAAGTGAGACAGAGCAGCGCGTCTGAAAGCGACATCGTCGGGCGTATCTCCTTCTCCGTGCACCTGGTTCAGGTTCGCAACAATGG
Organism: Candidatus Latescibacterota bacterium; assembly: GCA_965222075.1. Lineage (GTDB taxonomy): Bacteria > Latescibacterota > UBA2968 > UBA2968 > JAAXHW01. The sequence goes on from OZ244937.1 coordinate 698,358, forward strand.
CCTTTGCGGATTGTTTTTCGATATAAGCCCTTGCCGCCCTCTGGAAAAATTCGCTGCGTGATATGTTGGCGGTTTTGAGGAATATTTCGATGCTCTCATTGAGGGCATCGGGAATCGAGATTGCCGTTTTCATGCGGTTTTATATACCATTCTTATAGCTGTTTCTCAACCGGGATTGTCCAAAGTTTAGTATAATGGTTAGCCAACCAGGTTTTGTAGAAACTCGCGGCTTAGCTGTTGCGCAATTTCAGAGTCTGGAACTTGCTCGTAAAGCACTCCCATGAGCTCTCCACGCTGGGCATTGACGGGGGGTTCCAAGGCCTCAATCAAGACCGCCTCCAGGATACGGATAAGGCGTCTTAGATCGAATTCTTTTCGTGAGTGTCCCAGTTCACCGTTGTCACTAACATTGCAGAATCCGAACCAAGAAAACTTGTCCCATCTCGGTGACTTGCGATCTCGATTGTGATCGCGCAACCGTTCAAATAGGCTGGCGTCAGTCCTGCCGACGTAAACGACTGATCGGTCCTTGTGGAGCAGATATACGCCTCGCTGTTCAGCAAAATTTACCGAGGCCGCATCACGCGTCTGACGTCCAAGCATTTTGCGCTTCTTCCAATTTACTTTCTGTCTCTCCCAGTACAGCCCAAAAGCAGGCACTCCGATTGAATCCTCGGTTTGTTCGTCCTCTTCGATGTCCTCTCTTTCTCGCACTACAGGCTGCTCATCTTCCTTTGTGCTGACGAATTCGTAAACCCCTCTGGTCACACGTCGAATCCTATTGTCGTACGAATTAGCTTCAGGATCTACCATTGAAAGCAGGCACGCCCTTACTGTCGCAGAAGGCGTGGCCCCCGAGAGGGCTCTTAGCCCGCGGGCCCCTATCATTTCGGTTATTCGCTGGTAGTGGAGCGGCTGGTAAGAATCCTCAAGAACTCTCGTGATGGCTTCTTGCCATGTTATGTCATCAGATGCCATTTTCCTGTCCTCTATTGGGAAGGGGCTTAGTTGATGAGGCCACGGTGCTCCTGAGATTGCGGGCGCACTTTCCTCTGCGGCCGGTTACATCGTGTCTTTCTCTCCAGGTCGACGATCACGATTCATCCTCCACGAAGAATCCCAGATCCGGATGGTCCTTCACTATGGTGAGAAGTGCTTGCTCAGCCTGTTCTCGCTTCTTGCGTTGGGCCACATCAGTGGGGAACTCCTCCGGGCAGTCCGACGGATCGTCCACCATGCTGGCAAAGATGACGGCGCGGCAAGCCGCCAATGGACGACGTGCCCACCAAAGATGTAAGGTGGACGGATGGCCGTGCCGGATAGATTTCTCGCGTGCAGACTCGCGGTTGATATCGTCGAGGGGCAGGTCAACTTCGATGAGTTTACGGCGGTATTGGGTTTGGGTAGTCATATCAGCGCATCGTCCCTGCGTTTGACTGAATCAGGTTGGCTGGTTAGGTCCAATGCCAAGATCAAACTGAACCGTCTGTGATGGAGGGAGAGGGATATGCTGCTTGATAAATGCACGTCCGGTATGGTTTTCAACGATTTTGACCGCAGGGGTCCCGGTAAACGTATGGGTAGTTGCATGAAATACCGACAGACTGAATGCAGGTTTACTGGGCGTTAGCGTGGTCAGTCGTTATCACAATTTCCGAGTGTTTGGTTGCCTGACGGTAAGAATCAAGCCCCTTATCCGCCTTCTGGTAATTTTGGTAAACCTGCATAACTTCGCGGACACCCGGGCGGGCCAGCGCCTCCTTTAGCATGGCGGCATGTTCTTGCTCACGGTTGGAACTTTGAGGCTTTGCTGTGTGTTTGGGCATGGGGAGTCTCCTGTTGGGTTAGTAGTCTCGCTGCGTGAACGTTGGGATCTGCCTCGCTTGGATCACTTTCTTTGGCCCAGCGCATGTCGTGGCCGACTCTGCGCAGACGAGCGACGGTGTGCTCCGACATATTTTCGTCGTCCAGTATTTTCACGGTCTTTCGCTGTTTTGCCAGATCATCTTGTATCTTCCGCCTATAACCGGCGCCTCGGCAGCCAGAGACGGGTTTGCAGCATCATTTGGCGCATCCAATCCACGCTCGTTTTAGGGCGGCAACCCGGCGGCGGCCTGGCCGGTTTCGAAGGGAAGTCATCTGGCATTAAACGCCATCAAAGCTGCGTCGGCTCTACCGCAGGAAACCCATAGCTCAGGCACGGCATGACAAAGCCACTTCAGGGACGAGCAGAACACCTGCCCTTCCTCATCTTTCAAATCGCCGAATGCGAATTCCGTAAGCCAGTCACCGACAAATTCTGTCCATTCGCTCAGGTCCGAACGGCTTGCAGCGGCTACGAGGCAAATCGTTATGACCTCCTGTATAGACAACGCATACTCAGCATCGTGCCTGTATCTACGTACAAGGATTCGCAATTCGTCCGCAAGCGTGGGACTCCTTGTAACGGCGGCAACCGTAGCTAACCCATTCAATATAGTAACAAGCTGCGATCTGTTCTCTATGTTTTGAAGTCGATGGCTGGCACGCATCAGCGCTTTTGCCGCTAATTCAGCCTGGTCTGCACTAATGGGAAAAATCAAGGCGAAATTCACAAGAGCAATAAACGATGATGGCCCTACTTCGTTTGCGCGGAGCTGTGTCTCAATCGCTTCTGCGACTTCGGGAGGCAAATTGCGATGCGTACCTTCGGTTCCCTCTAATGGTCCAGGTAACCATGGGCCAGGGGAAACCACCAAGAGACTGAAGACTTCTGGCATCATCTCCGAATACCAGGTCATATATATGGCTACCCGCTATATTCTGCTCGTAGTCCTTAGCTGAGATCATGATGCGACCGAAGAATTCAGCCTTCATTTGTGAAGCCACTGCAAGATCGGGATCCCAGTGCGGCTCCAAACGCATATCGGCGAGCGATTGCATGCAATATTGCTCTATACGACTGCTAAACGCCCATTTACTGAATTGATCAATATCAATAGCTGAATTCACAAACTGACGATGAATCAATGTGGCCTGTGACAAGGCTGCCAATCTCCTGTAGAAAGGAGGCTCCTTCCGAAACAACTGGATTCTTGATAACTCTCCATCCACAAGACAGAACAATGCCGAGAGAAGCTTGAAACCGCTCGTTTGTCCATCAACGTCGTCGTCTCGAATCTGCTCAATGAGACGAATAAGTGCCTGCTCTATCTCAGGTCGTGACGGAAGAACGCGAAAGCCGACTTCAATGGCCCCCAACTGCGAGATTCTGTCTCCATGTTTTTCCAAAAAATTGTAGGCTCTTACAAGGTCTTCACGACTCAAATGGTCAACATTGATTTCGTCCGTTAGCGAAGAATGTGATGACAGAAGAGGCTAAACATAAAGCCATCATAGGATCGCCACGCAGCCAGTTGATCAAAGAGCGCTCTGCCGTTACCAGAGGCATAATCGCGAATGGAGGCACTTCCGTCATATTCGCCTACAAGTCTTTCAAAATATCTACGTGAAGGAGGAACCAGAGAGGATATACTACCTTGTCTGCCTATAATCTCACTGCGTATGGTTCGTGTCTTTGCGACTGGCGTATCGTGAAACTCACTGTGAAACGCATCGACTTCGTCATCTTCGAGAGCACGTTCCGCAAGAATATTGCGCCATGGGTCTGATGCACTGTTGGGTAGATTGACGTCGGAAGCGGCTTCATCAAAGGAACGCAGACGTGTATCTCTATCTGGGGAAAGTGCCGCAAAAGTAGACGGGAGAAGATGCTGTTCATCGCAAGAAAGTGAAAGACGCGGCAGTTCTCCTTCTCCGCTGATGTTCTTTATTTTCCACTTTTGTCCCTTCGTGTCAGTCACTTCCTGTATTGATGCGCCTGCAAGAACCTTTCGAATAGCATGACACAGACTGGAACATTGAACTAAAATATCAAAATCACGAAAGGTAAGAATAGGATCCGCCGTAAAACCGTATTCCTCCCGAAAATCCGAATCCTCAAGCAAAGTCTCACGTATAAGGGGAGGCACAAAATTCAAAGCTGCCTGCGCCAATGCAGATCTGACATCAAGACTATTCGTCATTTATCCTCCCTCTCCATCATATCCATACCAACCACGTCTACAATTCGTCTTCGATACCATTCGACCAGATCAAGATACAAATCGGGATTTTGTTCCTTGAGCGGAGCCAAAACTCTCTCGTCGACCCACCTCCAGTATTCGTCCTTGACTTCTTGGGGCTCTTTGATCGGGGGTACGAGCATTGATAGGATATTTGTACCACGTCCAGTTTTGACCATGTTCTCTCCATCTTCTTTTCCAAGACTGTGCGCCCAGCCGCGAACGTCAATCAGGTTCAAAATCCAGTCAGAGCGTACCCGCGCACTCGCAACGTCAACATCGGCCCTCCACAAGCCTGCCAGCACTCGGCTGAACACTTGTAGCAACGTCTCTAACCAAGGAGTTTCTTTCGGACGCTGAAGCCAAGTACTCATCCGAACCTGAAGGATGTTTTCTCGTATAGCCTTCAGTTCGGCCGTCTCAACAAACTTGCCGTCCTCGACCACAGAGGCATCAAGATAATGTGTCAGTTCATCCTCGCTTACTGGTACAAAGAAATATCCGGCCTGGCGAAGTCGAGTCCTGTACTCCAGCCGTTCTTCGGCCGTTTTAGTACCCGTGGAGACCAGTGCATCGATAAGATCCAACGTTGAAAATATCGGCGCATGTGCGTCGCCATCAACGATATTGGCATGTTGGTTGAGGTATCTGTCATCCAAAATGATTGCATCACAATGCCTTGCCAAGAAGGAAACACCAGCGGTCGGGTGTTCATATATTAGCTGCTCTTTTGATTGACTAACGTTGATGCGCTTGCTTACCTTTACTTTTCCTGACTCTATCCGCGAATTGACGGCAGACCGTATGCGTTCTATGGCGTCCTCAACCTTGCCAGAAACACCTGCGTAAGAAATGAGTAGATTTATTTCAGATTCCGTTCTTGGCGAAATAATCGGTCTGAAGCCAGCGGCTCGGAGTTTTCCCAGTATCCCAAGATGAAGGAAACGGTATACAGCCAAGTCATCCAGGTACAGTACCGCCCCATCAGCAATCTGCGGCTGATCTGGCCACGACTTCTCGTGAAGTTGAAAATAGGCTCGCGCCTTCTCTACTTCGTTCGCCGTAATCTGGCCCTTCTTCCGCAACTTGTCCACAATAGATTGACAACTACTCAGCACGGTTGCATGCGCTGTTAAGTCAGCTTCTTCTTCCATCAGAGAAGCGACCCGATGAACCGGAGACGACTGAACAACAATGCGCTGTGAATCGTCTTCGTTTCTCACCTTTTCCGCCTCCGCTATAAACAGCGCCAACTCATCCCCAACCTGATCGGATAGATCACTATCCGGTACAGTGCTTGGCGAGAGTTCTTCTAACGCACCTGTGGCCAGCAAATGCCTCACCTCATGCGCATCTTTAATCCGGCTTGGCTGATGAAATGCAACCCTCTGTTTTTCCTCAAAAAGCCAACTAAGAGTTGAATGTGGTATGTGGACTGTACCAAAAGCGTCCAATGCCTCATCAAGCACATTCAGAAAGCTCAAGGTGAGTAATGCGGTTGCATCCATTCCAACCTGCCCACTGGTATTGAGGCGTGTCGGCTGTCGTTGACCGCTATATGCGGGAACAACGTCTCTGCGTCTCGGATCGCTCTCCGACAGGTTCGCCCAAGCACGGAGAAACATCAAATCGCAAAGTGACGTGTTGAAGGCTTGAGCTGCAAGAAACATCGGAAGCTCGCCACGGGTCAACCGCTGCGATATTTCAGAGGTTCGTTGATCCCACTCCGGTTTCCGGTCCAAAAGATCCCTCAGTGTCATCTTTCCGATTGGACCATCATCGCCAGAGATTGTGGCGGCTTTGTGCATCCACTGAGAGACTTCCTTGTCCTCCCAACCGGCTTTTGTTGCAAGAAAGTAGGCTGTTCCTAATACATCAGCATCGTCTTTTCCTTTCTCTACCGCTGCAAATATCAACTCTTTTGCATGGGAGATAGAATCCAAACCAACGGCCAATTGAGCTGTCCCTATCAATTCCTGAGCGTTTCTCTTGTCTTTTTTCTTGCATTCGTTAGCTACAAACGCAGAAACGGAGTTCCAGTCACCCAAAGAGATTCCAAGATTGATCTGTAGTGTGCGGTAGTTCGGGTCATCCCAATCATCACCCAGTTCCGCCAATTTGGAGCGAGCCTCCAGTAGCGCACCTTCATGGTACAAAGACAAGCAATGCAGCTGTTGGAGTTGCTTGGATTGTTCCAAAAGCGTCTTGTTCGATTCCAGAAATTCTGCAAGTGGTTCATATTCCTGTGTATTGTGTAAAGCGGTTGCCAACCGCTCCCCATCGCTCAGCGCGTGGGTTCTTTCAAACAGAATTCTACCATACTCGCTAAGGCTGTCCCAGTCGTCTCTAATTTCGAGTTCGTGAACAAGGATTTCCAAATCATGCAGTGAATCTGTCTCTCTGAACTGTTCCTTACGAGCCTCAACCGGATTAGTCCCCTCTGCTTCGGCAATGATTCCCCGAAGTCGGCGTTCCTGCCCCTCAGAAAGTCCGTCTTCCAAAAGAATATCCAAGCACTTTTTGGCCTGCTCAAGCTGCCCGGCCCGCGCAAACAACTCGATTTGGACAAACTGCATATATTTTTTGTCAATGTGTTCGGCAAGCGTGTCGTGGTGCCGGGCGATATAATTCGCAGCAGCCCCTGGGGTCTTTTGGACGAAAACCAGAGCAAAGCGAGCACTTGCGGTGTCAGCAGTATTTCCGCCGTTCAGGGCAATTTGTCGTTCGATTTCCTGTTCAACTACCGCCGTATCCAATTTTATTCCGAATTGAAGGCCGAGACGAACAAGATGTAGAGCGGTCTTGGCATCGCGAAGTTTGGATTCCAGTCGCATTCTTCCTTCGGCACATTTATCAGAATCCGTGAGTTCAAGCCAAAGTGCATACTCATCATCTATTTTTTCTGCAAGGGGACAGTCTAATTTACGTGCAACCTTTGCAGCGTCGATAAAGTTACGATGTGCAGCTCGGCGGGCTTCAAGTGCAGCTAAGTCTGAGGCAAGAGGGAAGTTTACGACATCGAAAGGTGGTTGGTTAAGCACACCAGAGCGAAGTTCGTCAGGTACCGCTCTTAGGAGGTGTGTTACTGCCACCATGTGATGGAGGACAGGGGCATCGCGCAGATCGTCATCAGTCAGCACATCAAGGCTTTTCTGCGCTGCCTCCCAATCGGCGAGTTCAAACTGACGCGCCAATAGGAAGCATTTGCCGTCGGGGTCCAGGTTTGTAGCGTCAATACCAGCCTTTTTCAACCAGTCAACAGCTTCTTGTGGGCCGTCATGATGTGTAACGACCATAAGCGCCGCAGATCGGGATACCGGTGAATCAATGCCAGCCAGAGTGCTCAGAGCAGCCTCCTTATCATCCTTCCGCGAAGATATGAAGGCTGCCGCAATCTCGATTTCCGGGCAAGTTCCCAATTCATTGGCACATGCGAAGAACGATTCTGCTTTGTATAAATCGCCATCTGCCAGCAATCGTACGCACCAGGCTAATGCTTTGCTCCTTACCACATCAGTGCCACCCGAGAGTTTTCCTTCTATCAGTTTTCTCGCGAGTGCTAATGAAGAGTCGACCCTATCGAACTCTCCGAAAAAGCGAGATTTACGGAGTATATCGGTCTCATCCTTAATTTTTTGATCAACGAGTTCCGTTGGGAAATCAGAACGAGAAGACACATTCGACAAAACACTACCTAAGCCTGCGGAGAGCCGATTCTCTATCACTTTAGCTTCATGCTCCTGCTTCCACTGCTTGAGCATTTCGGCCGGATAAGTTTCAGGTTGACCATCCACCACGTACATGGTGAGTCGGACAAAGTAAGATCAGATTCTCTGGAGAATTCAGTTCTTCATTGGTGAGTCCGACTTTTCCTCTTGGGCCATCGACATTAATAGCATAAATGTGGCATATTTGAGTAACGACATGAGCATCGGACTGTTCAGTCGCTGCTTCAATAACAGTGTTCTCACATTCTGGATGCGCGCATTGATTTCCGCTCAGACCGAACAGGACTTTCAATGTCTTCTGTGAATAATTTCGTTTAGATGTTTTCATTCTTCCTGGTTAATAACGTCTGCATCAATCCGTATTTTTGGGGCTTTGTTGCCTGTCTGCCGGCGAGGCAGGCAGGCAACACCGTCTCCACATCCCCGGCCGCCAGGGCGTTCATGTAGGCCAGGATCAGGTCGTGGGTGCAGTAGCGCCCGAATGCATCGACCTTCGGCGACGATGGGATCACGTCGTCTCGCCGGCACGTTCTAACACCCTCTGGCGAGTCTTGGCGTTCAGCCGAAACCGCAGGGCTTGGAGACGATCCAAAACGGGCCGAATCGCGTCGAGAACGCCTCGCTCCTTGGCCCGCAACAAGAGGCCGAGGGTGCCTGAGACCTCCAACTCCAGTGCCCGGGCATACCGCCGTGCGTCTCGATCATCAAGGAGGAGCAGCGCGTCCTGTGTTTCCAGTCCCAGGGCGAGCACTTCCTTCTCGCCATCCCCAAGATGCGTCACCAGAGGGAGCAGCGTCGGATCGCGCACCGGCCGCACGATCAGCCACGAAAGCTCCTCCAGAGCAGGCAGGCGTACATTTCGCCGTCGACCCTCTCGTAACTCCGCCGCCACCGCTTCCGGGACGTACACTTGTCCGACGAGTGCGGGCAGAAGTTCCAACACGTCGGCCTGGTGCAGGTACTGGAGAGGAGAAGTATTACAGATGACGTCGGGCACTGGCCAGATCCTGTTGGAGGTCTTCCTCGGTCAGGTGGAAGGCATCAACACCGTAGTCAGCTAATTTTATTAGAAACAATGGCTTGGGAATGTCAGCCAGCTTGGCTGCCGCCCCCGAGGACAACCGTCCCAACTCGTAGAGCTTGACGGCGACGAGGATCTTGGCCTCTTCGCTGAACTGCCTGGGTGAATATCCCAGGGCCAGCAGGACCTCATCGCCGTAGTCAATGGTCAACGTTCTCTTCATCGTATCGTGTCTCCATGGATGTGTTGCATAGCGGACGCCTTCTCTAAGTTTTCTTGCATATCGCTCTCACAGGCAAGGAGAAATAAGTTTTGTCTGAGTTCACCTGACAAACCCTGAGAGAGGTCGAAGCAAGATCTAAGTTGCCTGTGAGGAGAGCGGGATGCATATTGATTGACGTATCCTCAGCTCACAGGAGGTAGACAGAGACTTAATCCCCATGCAGTCGTATCTGTGCCGCCTAAACCCAGAACAGAGCCACCCGCCTTCATTCACACCGCCACCTCCGTCTCCGTATCCCCCGCCGCAAGGGCGCTCATGTAGGCCAGGATCAGGTCGCGGGTGTGGTAGCGGCCGAAGGCGGCCTTGTCTCCGCGGCGGACAATCGGGAAGGTGTCCAGCACGTAGCCCGCGTCGTCCCGGCTCAGACCGTAGAGGTGGAAGTAGAGCGCGTCGAGGCGGGCACGGAGGTGGCGGCGTTCTTCTTCGTCCCACACGAAAGGCGGGCCCTCACAGCCCAGGTCGCGGGCGAAGGGCGCCATGTCGTGCGCGGTGTAGGTGAGGCGTAGCACATGGTCGCGGACGAGGTCGCGGGCGGTCGTCGTGCCGAATGAGCGGTCGTAGTCGGCGGATGCGATGACAGGGAGTTGCTCGACTGTGTACCAGGTGAGATGAGTACCCTGGAATTTTGTGGCGTGTCACATAATCGAAGCAATGGCTGTTGAGATTCGCAACAACGAGGCAAGCGTCGGCTGCGGAAAAATCGTCCTCCGGCATCAAAATGAAGACGCTGTCACTCAACCCGACTTTTGGCACGGCGGCTGCAATCATGGTCCTAACATCTGTTGGACGTGCTATACGCCTATACGCAATCGTCCAGCCAAGCCTGTCGGGCATATTGTGACTTACTTCCTGCTCCAGAACCCAGTATTGTGTCATAGGGCTAAATGCTGGATTGGCGTGTTCGGCGACAGTTACAGCCACGCTCAGATACGGATTTATAGTGTTGTCTGGATTGTATTTTACCGAATTGGCCCGATGGTCGAACTGACGAATCATCCGGCCCTGGTACAGCGGCAAATACAGCTCCTCGCCCCGTCTCCAGCGATTGCCCTGCACCGGGTAGAAACCTTCGGCATCGAGCTGCGCGGCGGTGCGGAAGAGGTGGGAGTCATTGGCCATGTGGAACATGGTGTTGTACCGAATCGGCCAGGCGCGGCGCTCCTCACCCCTTGAGCGGTCCACCAGCACCGGATGCCGCTCGTAGATGCGACGGGTGATCTCGGCGTCCCGTTGGCTGCGGAAAACGGGCGCGGTGCCGGTGTTGGGGTTCACGCGGGCGAAGTCCACCGGCGTCAATGGAAAGCAGCGGTCCTTGTCATGGATCGTTTTCGTGTCGTGCAGGAAGAAGGCGCATTCGGTCTGATCGAACAGTCGCTCCTCTCCGCCGAATATGAGGGCGCAGAATTTGAACGAAGCATGAACGTCCTTGAAGAAAATTTTCTTGTTCTCAAAATCAAACAGGCCGCCCACCCGTCCACTTGTGGAAACGGACTTGAAGAACCGGGCCGCGGTCTTGTCCGCGTAAATGCCCGACGGCGTCAGCAGGCCGACAAAACCATCCGGCTTGATCAGGTTCATGGCCCGCTCGACGAACAGCGAGTACAGGTTGACGTCGCCACCGCCCAACAGGGGATAGTGCTCAGATGCGCGAACCAGTTGGCTGAGTTTGTCAGCGCGTGTCTTGGCCGCGTCGAACTCGGCCGCAAGGGGCGCTCCTTTGTCACGCAACCGCTGAATGCCTGTTCGCCGCGCAGCCGCCGTGGGCGCGAGAGCGAGCTCGGGGTCACGCGTTGCAAACCACTCCACCTCCTGCAGCTTGATGCGGTCCCACGGCGGGTTGCCGATGACCGCGTCAAAGCCGCCTTGCGGGCGGCTGTTTTGCCACTGCCGCCACACCCCCGGAAAAGCCACCTCCCAGTGCAGGAAGCCTTCCCGATTGGCAATGGTTCGCGCCCCGCGCCACAGCTCGGCAAACTGCGCCCAGGTGGTGGCATCGGAATCGGGAGCCTCGTCGCCCAGATGCACCGGCCCTCGCGCCAGAAGCTGGTACGCCTTCGCCGACTGCCGCCCGAGCGTCGTGACCAGCGGTCCCTCAAAGGCCGCGCGCTCTTTCTTCTTCATGCCCGCGGTCAGCCAACGCCAGCCGCAGAGGGTGTCGAGCAGACCGCGGAGGTCCGCAGTCGTCTCCTCCACCCCGTGAAACAGCGCCGCCGATTCGTGCACCTCGGCCACGTCGGCGTCGGACATCTCCTCGATGCGCTGCATCCCTTCGGTGGCGGCCTCCGCCCCGGCAATGGCGCTACTGGCAAAGAACCCGCCGAGCCGATTCAATTCATCCGTGGCATCCTTTACCCGCAGGCCGACCAGCGAGTCGCCGCAGCGCAGGTGGTGGTCCAGGAAGGACAACGGCGCGCCCACCGTGAAGCTGTGCAGCCACAGTGACACCTTGGCCAATTCGACCGTCAGGGGATTCTTGTCCACCCCGTAAATGCACCGTTTGAGCACCATGCGGCGGATAATGGCCTGGTCGCTAAGCTGGGCCTCGTCCAGCACCCAGTTCGATTCCTCAGCCCGTCGGATGATCTCACGGCGAATCGTTGCCACGCGCCCCACCAGCGGCGACACGTAACCGTCATCCAGCCACTCCGGGACCGCAGGGACGTATTCGATCAACTCGGCAATATAGTCGGACAGGAAATCCACCGCGGTAACCAGGAAATGGCCGCTTCCCATCGCCGGGTCCAGCACCTTCAGGTCCAGGACGGCCTCGGCCGGGTCGAGCCGCTCAAGCTCAGCCTGTCGTTCCGACCTGGGCCGGCGGTCGCTCTTGAGCGCGGCGGCCTTGTCCTCGAAAGCTTTGAGACGCTCTTCGGCCAGCGGCTTCAGGGTGCGGTCAACGATCAGATCGACGAGTTCCTGAGAGGTATAGAAACTGCCGCTGTCCTTGCGGGCGTAGGGATTGGGACGGACGGCGATCTTGCCGTCGTCGTCACGCACCGGCTCGCGCTCCAATAGCCGCTCGTAGATCGAGCCGAGTTGCTGCACCGACATGTCGCGGTAATTGACAAAGCGGTGCTTTCCCTGTGGATCTCTGGCGTGGCTCAGATCGTAGATGATAGGCGCGATTTTGGCGTCGGCCAGGCGGACCGATTCCAGCAATGGAGCGGCTTCAGACGCAAACAGCCCCCCGTTGTAGGGCGGGAGGCCAATGGACGGATCGCCCTTGTCGATCATTTTGAAAAGATTGACAAGGCGGTCGTAGTAGTTGGTGGCAATGGCCGAGTAGGTATCCCCGACCGCCATCCTGCCCGCAATATCGTCGCGCACCCGCTTGCGCAACCCGTAGTCGTCGTAACGCGAATCGTTGACGGGCAGCAGGCCCCTGTCCTCCGCGTAAAGCACGAAAAGCAGGCGATAGAGGAAGATCAACGCTGCCTTGTGGACCTCCGGGAGGCGTGCCTCCGAGGCTTCCGCAAGAGCCTGGACAAAATCCGGGAAAACACGCTCGAACACCACCTCCGAAAGATCCTGCGCAACCTCTTCCTCATAGCGCCGCCCCTCGGCCAGCGCGGCTTCCAGGAATGTGGTCGTGGCGCCCTGTTGACGTGCAAAGGACTCGCGGCGAAACAGCAGATGAAAAACGCGGAGGTCCTCTTCCCTACCGGGCTTGAACAGTTCAACCAGGTCGGCTTCAAAGTAGCCGCTGGCGCGGGGCCGGGCGCGGTAATCGTAGAGACGCCAAACCCTGCCATTGGTCAGAATACCCCAGCGAATGCGGCTCTCCGACTCGATATCGGCCGTTGAGAGGTACCTGAGAATCTGGCCGTGCGGCGTCCTGGCCTGGACTTTGTCGTCCTTGTCGCGGTCGTTCAGAGATAGACCGAAGCGCTTGCTTTCTTCGACGACCGCCGCGTAGCGGAAGCGGTCGCCGACGTTGTGTTCCGCGGCGGCGCGCTGTTTGGAGTCGGCATCGGCGAAAAGCAGATGGTCGGGAATATCCTCTTTGCGCGCTGTGCCCTGCTGAGGCAGGTAGTCGGCCCATCCCAGCAACTCCAGAACCGGCCGGATGAGTTCCTGCTCGGTAACCGCCTCGTTGGGGTCTGCGGAACGGCTGAGGGCGTCGTAACGCTGACGAACGCGGTCCCTGAATGCGCCAAACGCCTCCGGGTCCGAGACCGAGGATTTCCACTCGTCGGTGGCTTTTATGCCATCTGTGAGGAAATAATGGGTGAGTAATTGGCCGGACATTTTGAAGAAATTGTTTTTCCTGTGGCTTTCTCGCCATGTGATTCCCATATTATACCATCAGTATAGTCAAAGACAGCCGGGGTGTCAACGGTCCGGGCAGCTTCCTGGCCGGGCTTTGCTGCGGGCTGGTGCCAGAAACCCGTTGACGGCCCCACGGGACAGGGGCTGAACCCGGGTTGCGGGCTGGTGCCAGAAACCCGTTGACGGCCCCACGGGACAGGGGTATATTTCACGGGTTCGTCATTTGTTTTCCAGCCTGCCTGCGCAGTGCCCTGCGCTGCAGGCAGGTGTACATTCCGAATCGAAAGGGTTTACGATGTTCAAGACGCTTAAGCCGGCGCCTCCGGATCCGATTCTGGGGTTGACCGCCGTGTTTAACGAGGATCCGAATCCGAAAAAGATCAACCTGGGCGTTGGGGTCTATAAAGACGCCGATGGAAAGACGCCGATCTTTCGGTCGGTCGCCCGGGCGGAGGAGCGCCTGTTGAAAGAGGAAGAGACCAAGGATTATCTGCCGATCTCCGGGGGACCGGCTTATGCGGCGGCGGTTCAGGAACTGCTGTTTGAGGCAGACCACGAGGTGGTGACGGGCAAGCGGGCGGCAACGGTGCATACGCCCGGGGGGACCGGAGGGCTGCGCGTGGCTGGAGACTTTGTCCACAAGCTGTTTCCTGAGGCGAAGATCTGGGTGAGCGATCCGACCTGGGCGAACCATCCCAATGTGTTTCGCCATGCGGGGCTGGCGGTGGAGACGTATCCCTATTTTGATGCGGCGACCAACGGGCTGGCGTTCGACGCGATGCTGGAGGCGCTCAAGAAGATTCCAAAGGGCGATGTGGTGCTGCTTCACGGGTGCTGCCACAATCCCACGGGGGTCGATCCGACGTCGGTGCAGTGGGCGCAGATCGCCGATGTGGTCGAAGCGTGCGGGTGGATGCCCCTGGTGGATTTTGCCTATCAAGGCCTGGGGAACGGGATTCGTGAGGACTGCGAAGGATTGATGGCGCTGTGCGGGCCGGAGAGCGAACTGTTTGTGTCCAGTTCTTTTTCCAAGAATTTCGGGCTGTACAACGAACGTGTAGGGGCGCTGACGGTGGTCACGCCTTCGGAAGAGGCGGCAAAGGTGGTGTTGAGTCAGGCGATGGTCTGCATCCGCGCCAACTACTCGAACCCTCCCGCGCACGGGGCTGCGATTGTGACGACGGTGCTGAACGATCCGGACCTGCGCGCCGACTGGGAGGCCGAGGCGGGGGAGATGCGCGACCGGATCAACGGGATGCGGATGCTGTTTGTGGATACGCTGGAGCGGAAAGGGGTGAGGCGAGATTTCTCGTTTATCACCCGGCAGCGGGGGATGTTTTCCTTCTCGGGTCTGAACAAAGCGCAGGTGGAGGCGCTTCGGGAGAAGTACGGGATCTACATTGTGGGGTCGGGGCGCATCAACGTTGCGGGCATGACGGAGGCGAATATGGATGCACTGTGCGAGGCGATTGCAGAGGCTGGTGGTTAAGGAGAATTTAGAGGAGGAGGGCATGGTTTGATGGTATTAAAGGATCGTGTGACGATTGTGACTGGCGGAAGCTCGGGAATTGGACGGGGTGTTGCCCTGGCGTTTGCACGGGAGGGAGCGTGGGTGGTCGTGGCGGATGTGCAGGAGGCCCCCAGGCGGGGCAAATACCATGAGAGGGATGTGACGACGCCTACGGTGGAGGAGGTGGAGAAGCTGGGCAGCGAGGGAATTTTTCTCAAGACCGACGTGGCGGATGAGGCGGCTGTCCGACGTATGGTTGAACGGACGGCCGAACGGTTTGGGGGGATCGATATCCTGGTCAACAATGCCGGGATTCACATTCCGGGGAACACCCAGGAGTTGTCGGTGTCCGACTGGGACCGGGTGGCGGGGATCAATCTGAGGGGGATTTTTCTGGGGATGAAGTTTGCCATTCCCTATCTGAAAAAGTCCCAGGCCGGCAGGATTATCAATATCGCTTCGGTGCATGCTTTTGGAGGCGGCGGCGGCCCGGTCTACGCGCCGACCAAGGCGGGGGTGGTCAACCTGACCCGGGATGTGGCCATTGAGGTGGGCGCAAACGGGGTTACGGTAAATGCGATCTGCCCGGGCTATATCGAGACGGCGGCTCAGGATTATCTGACAAAGGAGCAGATCGAGGCCGCCCGGGAAAGGACGCCCCTGCCCAGGTTCGGGCTGCCCCGGGATATCGGGCGGGCGGCGGTGTTCCTGGCATCAGACGATGCGGAGTGGATTACGGGCGTGGCGCTGCCGGTAGACGGGGGGTTGCTGGCGCCGGTTTGAGTCGTGGGTGGTGAGGCGGCTGTGGGGCTTGTACTTCGCCTGTGATCAGGTGGATGTTTCAAGCGCTGCTTGCGCTGTAGAGAGCATGCCGTTTAAGATCTGCCGGGCAAGGCGGTCGACGGCAGCCTTTGTCTGCTCCAGGTCTTTCGACGCCAGGTGGGGATGGTCTGCGGAGGCGGCCGAGACGTAGTACTTGATCTTGGGTTCGGTGCCCGAAGGACGGGCGGTGACCCGGGTGTAGCCCGCCCGGGTGAAGGTGAAGGCGATGACGTTGCCTTTGGCGCCCTCCACCCTCCGGGTAGCGCCGGTGTGCAGGGTGTGGGCCTGTCCGGTTTGCCGGTCGATGATTTCGACAATCGGATGACCGCCGATTTCCGCTGGGGGACAGGTGCGCAACCCCTCCATGATGCGGGCGATTTCCCGGCTGCCCTCCGCGCCCTCCCGCACGGCGGATTTCTGGATCTCCCGGAAGTAGCCGTACTCGCGGTAGATGTCGTCCAGGTAATCCCGGAGGGTGCGTCCCCGGGCCTTGAGCCGGGCCGCGCATGCAGAGAGGAGGACTGCGGCGGCGGCGGCGTCTTTGTCCCGGACAAACGAGCCGGCCAGGTAGCCGTGGCTCTCTTCGGCGCCGAAGATGAACTCGGCGTTGGAGGCATGTTTTTCGATGACTTCACCGATGTACTTGAAACCGACCAGGAGATTGTCTACGACTTCGACGCCGAAGGCGCGGGCGATGAGGCCGGTGAGGTCGGTGGTGACGATGGTTTTTGCGACCAGCCCCCTGGGCGGAAGGTCGTCCCGGTCCCTTTTCTGCTGGAGCATGTAGTGGCAGAGGAGGGCGCCGATCTGGTTGCCGTTTAAGGCCAGGCTTTCGGGCGGGGCGTCCCAGCCCTTTTCCGGATGGGGCAGGGCGCAGCCGAGGCGGTCGGCGTCGGGGTCGCTGGCAATGACGATGTCGGCGTCGATTTCCGCGGCCTTTCGGATGGCGAGGGTGAAGACCCGGGGGTCTTCCGGGTTGGCGATGCCCCCCCGGACGGTGGGGAAGTCCCCGTCGGGAACGGCCTGCGCTTCAATCAGGTGGAGGTCCCGGTAGCCGAGTTTTTTCAGGGCAGGGACAACAGAAGTGGCGCCCACGCCGTGAAGGGGCGTGTAGAGGATGCGGACGTCCCGCTCCCCGGAGAGGGTGAGGCCGGCGAGTTTGTTGTGGTAGGGTATATCGATTTCGGCGTCTACGATCCGGATCAATCCCGCTTTGACTGCTGCGTCGAAATCGCACGTTTTGATGGTTGTGACGGCCTGGACCTGGTCCATAATGTTTCGGTCGTGGGGGGGTACGACCTGGCCCCCGTCCGACCAGTAGGCCTTGAATCCGTTGTCGGAGGGCGGGTTGTGGCTGGCGCTGATGACCACGCCGGCCACGGCGCCGGTTTCGCGCACGGCAAAGGAGAGTTCCGGTGTGGCGCGGAAGCCGTTGAAGAGGTGGGCAAAAACGCCGTTGCCCGCCAGGATGGCGGCGGTTTGCCGGGCAAAGCGGTTGGAGTTGTGCCGGGTGTCGTGGGCGATCACAGCGCCCCGGCCGGCGCCAGTGGGCCCTGCGGCCTTCAAAATGTACTGGGCCAGGCCCTGGGCAGCTTCTCCGACGGTGCGGAGGTTGATCCGGTTGGGGCCGGGGCCCATTTTGCCGCGGATGCCGCCCGTGCCAAACTCGATCTGTTTTCGGAAGGCATCCTCGAGTTCAATCAGGTGCTCATCTTCGATCAAGTCGAGGATTTCCGCCCTGAAATCGGCATAGGCCGGTTGCACCAGCCAGTGCACCACCCGGGCTGCCGCCTCCTCAGAGAGCTTGCCTTCCTTTATCCAGACCTCAACCTGCTTTATCCCCGCCTGTGACACGGTTGCGTTTCTCCTATAAGGCGACGGACCACAGAGGGTGGAAAGGCCCTGTTTCTGTCCGTTGTCCAGTGTGGTCCTGAAGAAATTGTAAATCAAAGTCTTGTGGATGTCAAGGCGCTGTCAGGTCTAAGGGTTAGAAACCGCTTGACTTTCTTCAGGTTTTTTCCGTATCCTTGGCTGAAGGAGCCGGTCGTGTGATTGTGATTTATTCTCTTTTTTTTATTTTGTTCCTTTTCTTGTTTCTCCCTATCCGCATTGGCGTTTTGGGACGCTATGAAGAGGAAGGCGGCGTGTTGTGTGGTTGGGTGAGGCCGTGGAGCGGCCTGTGGGGGGTGCGGGTGATCTACAAAGGGGGAAGGGTGCATATCGGTCCGATGTTGTGGGCCTGGGCGCCGTGGCGTATTCTACTGCGCCCCCGGGAAAAAGAGGTTGTCGGGACAGAGGTCGCGGATGCAGAGGGGGCGGCGGAAAGACGCCGTCCATCCATCCGTGAGCGGCTGGCAGAGGGGCTGGACCGGGCGGAGCGGGTGTGGTCCTATTTCGGCCCGCTCAGGGCGCCGGTGTGGCGCTTTTTAAAGCGGTTGCTCCGGGGATTCCGGTTTCGGCGATTTGTATGCCGGCTGGTTTTCGGGGCACCGGATCCGGCGACAACGGGGCAGATTTTTGGATATGCCCAGGCGATTTCAAATGTGATGAGCCCCAGGGCGCAGGTGAACGTCCTGCCCGATTTTGAGCAGAAGCGGCTGGAAGGCGAAGTGGAAGTGGAGGTGTCGGTTACCCTCTACCGATTGCTCTGGGCGGTGTTCTGCCTGGTTCTGCGGGTTGCCGGGGCCTGGGTCGCAGATGCCTGGAACAGATGGCGGCGACCGGCCGTAGATGTGAGTGCAACACAGTGAGCTTCAGGATGTGAGGAGGCGCGATGTCTGTCGAAAATTTGATCAAAACGCTGTTGCAGGAATTCCGGGAAATCGTCAAGACGGAGACGGTGGTGGGGGAGCCCGTGGTGGTTGGAGAGACCGTGATTGTGCCGGTTTCGAAGATTTCGTTCGGATTCGGCGCGGGCGGCGGAAAGGGGGATAAGTCCGAAGGGGGAAAGGGTACGGGGGGAGGCGCGTCGGTCGAACCGGTGGCTTTTATCGTGATTCGGGAGGGGAAGGCGCAGCTGCTTCCGCTGAAAGAAAAGGAGATGTCGGTCAAGAAGCTGCTGGAATTTGCCCCCGATGTGATCAAGAAGGTGAAGGCGTTCCGGGAGAAACGGGAAAAGAAGAAGGCCCGGGAGGCCGATGAGGATTCGGGAACGGACCAGGGCGATGTGGCGTGAGGACCAGACCGTATGGGACGCCTGCTTCTTTTGCTTCCCACCCAGACGTACCGCGCCCACGATTTTATGGAGGCGGCAGGGGCGCTGGATGTGGACGTGGCCGTCGGGTCGGACCGCCGTCAGGCGCTGGCCGACCTGACGCCGGGGAAGACGCTGGCGCTCGATTTTCTGACGCCGGATGCGGCGGTGCGCGATATCTTAGCCTTTGCTGAGACGTATCCGCTGGATGCGATTCTGGGGGTGGACGACGATTCGGTCCTCCTGGCCGCGATGGCAAGCGAAGCGCTGGGGCTGCCCCACAATTCTACAGCGTCCGTCCGGGCGTCCCGGTATAAACATGTGATGCGCCAGATGCTGGCAGATACAGGCCTGCCCTCGCCGGGGTTCAGGCTTTTTTCAATTCAGGACGATCCGGCAGCGGCCGCCCGCTCGGTCCGATTTCCCTGCGTTCTGAAGCCGGTTTCCCTGTCGGCAAGCCGGGGGGTGATCCGCGCGGACAGCCCCGAGGCGTTTACAGGGGCGTTCAGACGGATTGTGGCTCTTCTGTCTCAGCCCGGGGTGGCCGCTGTGGCAGGAGAAGCTGCCGACCAGCTCCTGGTAGAGGACTATATCCCGGGGGAAGAGGTGGTGTTGGAGGGGCTGCTGGTGGGAGGGGCGTTGACGGTTTTGGCACTGTTCGACAAACCAGACCCCCTCGAAGGCCCCTATTTTGAAGAGACGCTCTACGTGACGCCGTCCCGTCTGCCGGCAGATCGGCAGGCGGCGATTCGGAACACGACCGTGGAGGCTGCCAGGACTCTGGGATTACGGGAAGGGCCTGTTCACGCGGAACTCCGGTTTAACGATGCCGGGGTGTGGATCGTAGAGGTTGCGGCCCGGTCAATCGGGGGGCTCTGTTCGCGGATCTTGCGTTTCGGGGCCGGGATTTCGCTGGAGGAGCTGATCCTGCGTCAGGCCGTTGGGCTGGACCTGGGGCCGATGCAGCGGGTGGGAAGGGCAGCGGGGGTGATGATGCTGCCCGTGCCGAAGAAGGGGATGCTGCGGTCGGTGTGCGGGGCAGATGTGGCGAAGAGGGTTGCAGGCATCCAGGATGTGGTGATTACGATTCCGCTGGACCAGGAGGTTGAACCGCTGCCGGAGGGGTCGCGCTACCTGGGGTTTATCTTTGCGCATGCGGACCGGCCAGAGGAGGTGGAGGCGGCGCTGCGGGAGGCGTACCGGCGGCTGGCTGTGGTGATCGAGGCCTGATCCTGCGGCAGTCAGACAAGAGCGAACTGCTCTTCGGTCGGTTCTGCTCAGCAGTACCAGGGTTCGGTGAGGTAGGGGACGGTGGCCGGCGAGGCTACGGTGGCGGGGTCAAACGGGGGAAATGGACGGTCCAGGGCGGCATTGGCGTGCGCCCAGATCTCGCCGAAGATCTCCCGGCGGCGGGTATTTTTTGCCTGACCGTGTGTGACGATCCGGGTAATGTCCCGGTGGAGCCTGTCCACCCGGGGGTCGGGGTGGTCCCACCGATAGCTGAGATATTCCGGGTCGAAGGGGCCAAGCAGGGTTCGGACTTCGGGAAGTTCGAGGAGGCGGGAGCCTTCCGGAATCAAGAGCCGGATGGCAAGCTGGACCGGGGCGACGTGCTCGATGAGGTCCAGGTCGTGCAGGAGCGCCAAGAGATCGGCGTAGCCTTCAAGCGTGGTCCGGGGGGTGAAGGGGATGAAGGTCGGGTTCAAACTGAGGTCGTGTTCCCGGAAGAGGCGGGCGAGTCGGATGAAATCCTCTCGCGTATGGCCCTTGTCCAGGAGGGCAAGCATGTCATTGTCGATGGACTCCACGGCGGTGGTGACGATCGCGCACCCGGTCTCCCGCAGGGTGGGGAGGTGGCCCGCGTGTTTGAGGAGGTGCTCGACCTTGACCGTGACGTCGTAGGTAAGGTCGGGGAATTCCCGGTGGAGTTCCAGAACGAGGGGAACCGCGTGGCCGATGCCGTTGAAGAAGTCGGGGTCGCCAAAGGTGATGTGTTCTGCGCCGGCCGCCACCTGCCGGCGGATGTCTTCTAAGACGATGTCCTGCTGGACGATCCGGAATTTGCCCCGGTAGACGGGCACCACGGGGCAGTGGCGGCAGAGGTGTTTGCACCCCCGGCTGGCTTCGGTATAACCGACGGTTTTCGGCGAGCCGTTTCCGATCCGGAGTTGGGCGTAGCCAGAGAGGGGAGGGAGGTTGCGCCGGTCGGGGACCAGGAAGCGCTGGCGGTCCAGGGAGATGAGGGGCTCGATTTGGGGAAGGTCCACCGCACCGGACGCCTGAAGCCGGTTGCAGAGGCTGACCAGGCCCGCTTCAAATTCGCCGCCCAGGATGGTGTGGGCGCCTATGCTGCGCAGGTAGGCCTCGTTCATGGGGGCGTAGAGGCCGTAGAAGCAGATATGGGCGTCGGGATTTTGCGCTTTTACCCGGATCGCGAGGGGGACGGCCAGGCGGGTTGCGGTGTGCATGGGGACGTAGAAGGCCACCAGGTCTGCCAGGCGGACCGCCTCTTCGGGCAGGTCACCGACCGACAGATCCGCGGTGACGACCTCTATCCCACCGCGCCTCAGCCAGGCCGCAGGTGAGGCCAGGCCAAAAGGCTGACGGCCCAGTTCATAGGTCGAGATCAGGATGGCTTTGAGAACTGGGCCGTTGGTATTTTGAGACCCGGTTTGCACGGTTATTTTGACGGCTGATAGTAGGGGTTTTCTCCCCCTGCATGGTCGGTGGCGTCGAGGATCTCCCGAATTTCCGGAACGGACTCTTTGATCAAGACCTCAACGCCCTGCTTCAGGGTGACGTCGACCATGCCGCACCCCTGACACCCTCCGCCGAACTGGACGTAGGCGACGTTGTCCTTTACGTCGATGAGGGAGACGTGGCCGCCGTGGGAGGCCACGCTGGGGTTGATCTTCTCGTCGATGATCTGCTGGACTTTTTCGGCGACCGTGCCCTTCAAATGGGGCGGGATTTTGTTGGGGTTGTCTATTTTGAACCCCCTGCCCATCAGGCTGTCCACAAAATCGAGGACGATGTCCTGGGCATAGGGTGCGCTCTTAGAATCGATGTAGATGTTGAATCCCTCGAAGGGAATGACTTCATCGCCGTCTTCTTCCTGATCTTCGGCCACGAAGGATAAGCGGAAATTGGCCTGCAGGGGCGAGACGGCCTCTGCTTTTACCCGCACGCCTTTGATCGGCGTTTTCTGGGCTTCCATCATGTCGACGATTTCCTTCTGTGCGACTTCCGTGACGGTTACCATTGTTGCCGTCTCCTCCAGGAGCGTAAACCCCTGTTCTGTGTGTGATGATTATTGTCTTACCTGGAGCAGTTCGTCCGTCATGCCCTTGAAACAGGCGCTGAGCCTCTGCTCTTCACCCAGCAGGTCTTTCAGCGTGATTTTGCCCAGTATCTGGTCTACGACAAATTGCACGGTGCTCCAGAGCGACCGGATGGAGCAGTCCACCGAGTGGGTGCAAAGTTCTTCCTGGCCAGCGTGCTCTTCACAGAAATTCGGGCCGAAGAGGCGCCCGCCCAACACCGCGAGCACTTCACCGACAACAATCTGATCGGCCGGTTGGGAGAGCCTGTATCCACCGGACTGGCCGCGGGCGCTTTCGACGAATTCCCCCAGGCGCAAAATGCGCATGAGCTTTGCGACATTGGGGGTCGAAAGCCCTTCGGCCCGGCCGATTTCAGAAATCGTCAGGCCACCTCCCGTCTGTTCCTCCTGGCGTCCGATCTGGAGGAGGCAACGGAGTCCATATTCTTCCTGGGCGCTTAGCTTCATAATTACAACATCCCCAGTTCAAGCTTGGCCGCTTCGGACATCATCTCGGGGTTCCAGGGGGGGTCGAAGACCAGATCGAGGGTGACGTCTCTCACCCCCGAAACGCTGCGCGTCTTGCTTTCCACTTCGGCCGGGAGGATGGCGGCCGCGGGGCAGTTGGGGGAGGTGAGGGTCATTTTCACATAAGCCATGCCCGATTCTTCCACCTTGACCTCGTAGATCAGGCCCAGTTCGTAGATGTTGACCGGAATTTCCGGGTCGTGGACCGTGCGGAGGACTTCGGCGATCTTTTCCTGGATCTCACTGGGGACGACAGGGGCCTGATCGCCGGCTGCTGCTGCCTCGGACACCCTTTTTTTCGCTTCTTCCTTTTGTTCGGCGTAGGATGCGAGAGCGTCGGTTTTGACCGGAGGGACCTCCTCCTGGGCCTTTGTCTTTTCGCCGGAAGGCCCTGAGTCTGGGGGCACAGGCGGCTGTTCGGGTTGCGCTTTCTGACCAAATATGCGATTCAGCGCGCGTTGATATAGACGGGGCAAGGTCTGTCCTCCTGCTTTTTGAAAATCGGGCTATTCGGTCATGACGGGCCGGTCCACACCTCGAAGGGCGGCCTGGAGGGTATGCCAGGCTAAGGTTGCGCATTTGACCCGAATGGGGAACTCCCGCACACCGGCGAAGACGGCGAGTTTGCCAAGGCTGTCCGTATCCGGCGACGTGTCGAGGTCTGCGGTGACCAGATCGTGGAATTTCCCGAAGAGGGTTTCCGCTTCTTCCCTGGTCTTTCCTTTCAGGGCGGATGTCATCAGCGAAGCCGATGCCTTGGAGATGGCGCAGCCGGACCCCTGAAAGGCGATGTCTTCGATGCGGTCGTCTTTCAGGTTGAGGTAGAGGGTGATGTGGTCCCCACAGAGCGGATTGTGGCCTGCCGATGCCCGGTTGGCCTCTTTCAGTTCCTTGAAGTTGCGGGGGCTTTTGTTGTGATCGAGAATGACCTGCTGATAGAGCTCCCGAAGGTCGGACATCAGCGGAATACCTCGGTGACTTTGTGAAGCCCTCGAACCAGGGCGTCGATATCTTCGGGTGTGTTGTAAAAGGCGGTGGCGGCCCGTGTGGTTGCCGGTACGCCAAAACGCTGCATCACCGGCTGGGCACAGTGATGGCCGGCCCGGACGGCGACGCCCTCCTGGTTCAGGACGGTGCCGATGTCGTGGGGGTGGATGTCCTCCATCACAAAGGAGAGAACGCTGACCTTCCGGAAGGCCGTGCCGATGATTCTCAGGCCCGGGATCTGGGAAAGGGCTTCTGTGGCATAGGACAGCAGTTCCTCTTCGTAGACCGCTGCGTGGTCCAGCCCGACCTGGTTGAGGTAGTCGATTGCCGCCCCAAGCCCGATGCCGCCGGCGATGGGCGGCGTTCCGGCTTCGAATTTGTTGGGGAGATCGGCATAGGTTGTTTTTTCAAAGGTCACGGATTTGATCATGTTCCCCCCCCCGTGGTAGGGGGGCATAGACTCAAGCAGGTCGGCCTTTCCGTAGAGCACCCCAATGCCGGTGGGGCCGTAGAGTTTGTGGCCGGAGAAGACGTAGAAATCACAGTCGAGTTCCCGGACGTCGACCTTCAGATGGGGGACGGCCTGGGCGCCGTCTACGAGCACCAAAACGCCCCGGCGGTGCGCCAGGTCTACGATCTCCCGGACAGGATTCAGGGTTCCCAGGGCGTTGGAGACGTGGGTGACCGAGACGAGTTTGGTCCGGCCGTTGAGGCGCTTTTCGTATTCGTCGAGCATCAGCTCTCCCCGGTCGTTGATGGGGATGACGCGGAGTTTCGCCCCCTTTTCTTCACAGAGGATCTGCCAGGGGACGATGTTGGAGTGGTGCTCCATGGTGGAGATGAGGATTTCGTCGCCTTCTCCAACCTGCTGCCTGCCCCAGGTCTGGGCGACTAAGTTGATGCCTTCGGTGGTGCCGCGCACGAAGATGATTTCTCGATTCCGGGCGGCATTCAGGAAATACCGCACCCTGGTGCGGGCCCCTTCGTAAGCGTCCGTTGCAATCTGGCTGAGGTGGTGCACGCCCCGGTGGATATTGGCATTTTCACAGGCATAGTAGCGCTTGAGGGTGTCAATCACGACCTGGGGCTTCTGGGCGGTGGCCGCATTGTCCAGGTAGGCCAGCGGCTTTCCACACACAAACTGCTTCAGGATCGGGAAATCGGCCCGGACCCGGTAGGGATCGAAGGGACCGGCCCTGTCGATGAGGGAGTAGGGCCGGGCGGGCGCGAGGGGTTGGGGGACGATGCTCATGGCGATTGCCTAAGCCTGGCGGGCATGTTCGAGTTTTCCCATGACTATCCGGCTGAGCTGCTGCCGGACCGGCTCGACCTGGATTCGGTCGATCAGATCATCTGCAAAGGCCTGAATCAGGATTTGGCGGGCCAGTTCCAGGCTAAGGCCACGGGACCGCAGGTAGAAGACGGCGTCCATGTCCATCTGGCCGGTTGTGGACCCGTGGGAACACTTCACCTCATCGGCGTAGATTTCGAGCTGGGGCTTGGAGTTGACGCTGGCATCGTTTGAGAGCAGCAGGTTCTGGTTGGTCTGATAGGCATCGGTATTCTGCGCCTTCCGGTGGACGTGGATGCGGCCACGAAAGACGCCGCTGGAGGCCCCGTCCAGGATGCCCTTGTAGAGTTCGTGACTGGTACAGTTCGGTTCGGCGTGTTCGATCAGGGTGTGGTTGTCCACGTGTTGTTTCCCGTCCAGGTGGTAGAGGCCGTTTACGGTGGCCTCACACCCCTCCCCAGCCAGCAGGGCGTTGACTTCGCTGCGGACCAGCCCTCCCCCCAGAGAGATGGCGTGGGTGGAGATGTTGCTGTGGGGCCCCTGGCGGGTCTGCAGGGTGGCGATATGGAAGGCCTCGGGGCCCTCTAACTCCAGTTTGTAGTGGTCGACAATGGCGTTCTCGCCCGCCGCAATCTCGGTTACGGCATTGGTAAAGTAGGCACCCTCTACCCCCACGTAGCTCTCGATAACGGTGGCCTGGGTGTTCTCTTCGGCCAGGATGAGGGTGCGGGGGTGGGAGACGGTGGGATGCGCTTTGGCGGTTGAGATGTAAAGGGTGTGGACGGGCGTTTCAAGCGCGGCCCCCTTGGGAAGGTAGACGAAGGCGCCATCCTGGATAAAGGCGGTGTTGAGGGCCGTAAAGGCGTGCTCTTTGTACGGGGCATGCCGGGCCAGGTGCGCCGATACAAGCGCTGCGTCTGATTCGAGAGCCGCTGCAAGACTGCCTGCCCGGACCCCACCCGGCAGCGCCGGGTGAGACGAGAGTTCCGGAGCATAGTATCCGTTGACAAAGACCAGGTGGGTACAGGCCAGCCCGAAGGTAAAGGCCTCGACCTGCCGGGGAGTTACCCCCTGAGGGTCATAGCCCGTTACGGGCGCGAACGGGATTTTTGTGAGGGGGGCCACATTGGTATTGATCCAGTCTTCATTCCGACGCGTGGGGAAGCCAAGTTGGGCAAACCGGTCGATGGCTTCCTTACGCAACGTATGAATCGGGGAGGCCGATTTTCCATTCAGGCCCTTTTCAAATCCTTCAAATGTGGATACGTACCGGTCTTTCCGATCTGCGGTCTGCATCATAATCCTGTGGTTCTCCTATGCGGTTACCGCTTCGTTTGCATACGCTTTCCGGATCCAATCGTAGCCTTTTTTCTCAAGTTCTGATGCCAGTTCTTTTCCGCCCGATTTGACGATGCGACCCCCCAGGAGAACGTGCACATAGTCGGGAACGATATAGTTGAGCAGCCGCTGGTAGTGGGTGACCACGACTACGGCATTGTCTTTGGTGTGGAGGGTGTTGACCCCGTGGGCGACGACCTTGAGCGCGTCGATGTCCAGGCCCGAGTCGGTTTCGTCCATAATGGCCAGCCTGGGTTGCAGGACGGCCATCTGGTAGATCTCGTGGCGCTTCTTTTCGCCCCCGGAGAACCCTTCGTTGACCGATCGGCTGAGGAAGCTTTCGTCCATTTCGACCAGTTTGAGCTTCTCCCTGGCCAGGGCGAGGAAGTCCATGGCGTCTAACGCTTCCTCGCCGGAGGCCTTCCGGACCTCGTTCAGGGCGGTTCTCAAGAAGTAAGCGCTGTTGACCCCCGGGATCTCGATCGGGTACTGGAAGGCCATAAAGATGCCTGCCCGGGCCCGCTCATCGGGATCCATCTCCAGCAGGTCTTCCCCATCGTAGAGCACCTCCCCCTGTGTCACCTCAAACTCTGCATGCCCTGCCAGGACCTGGGCCAGTGTGCTTTTGCCCGATCCGTTGGGACCCATGATGGCGTGGATTTCGCCGATGTTGACTTTGAGGTCGATGCCGTGAAGGATTTCGGTATCTTCGACTCTTGCGTGCAGGTTCTTAACTTCCAGCATTCTCCATCCTTTCTAAACTTCAGACCGTGATGCGGTTCGAAACGGTTTTTACCCAACGCTGCCCTCAAGGCTGATGCCCAGCAGCTTCTGGGCCTCCACGGCGAATTCCATCGGTAGCTCGGCCAGGACCTCCTTGCAGAACCCGTTGACGATCATGGAGACGGCGTCTTCGGTGGAGATGCCGCGCTGGTTGCAGTAGAAGATCTGGTCTTCGCCGATCTTGGAGGTGGAGGCCTCGTGTTCCACCTGCGCGCTGGGGTTCTTCGCTTCGATATAAGGAAAGGTGTGGGCGCCGCATTGATCGCCGATGAGCATCGAGTCGCACTGGGTGAAGTTCCGGGCGTTGGCGGCGCCCTTTAAGATCTTCACCCTGCCGCGGTAGGCGTTTTGGCCGCGCCCGGCGGAGATCCCTTTTGATACGATGGTGCTCCGGGTGTTTTTTCCGATGTGGATCATGTGTGTGCCGGTGTCGGCCTGTTGGCGCCCGTTGGTGACGGCCACCGAGTAGAATTCGCCGATCGAGTTGTCTCCCTGGAGGATGCAACTGGGGTATTTCCAGGTGATGGCCGATCCGGTTTCGACCTGCGTCCAGGAGATCTTGGCGTTCACGCCCCGGCAGGCGCCGCGCTTGGTCACGAAGTTGTAGATTCCCCCTCTGCCCTCTTCGTCTCCGGGGTACCAGTTCTGAACGGTGGAGTACTTGATCTGGGCATTGTCGAGGGCGATCAGTTCGACGATGGCGGCGTGGAGCTGATTTTCGTCCCTCTGGGGTGCCGTACACCCCTCTAAGTAGCTGACGTAGCTGCTTTCATCGGCGATGATGAGCGTGCGTTCGAACTGGCCGGTGTTGGCGGCATTGATCCGGAAATAGGTGGAGAGCTCCATCGGGCAGCGGACGCCTTTGGGGATGTAGCAGAAGGAGCCGTCGGAAAAGACCGCGGAGTTGAGAGCGGCGAAGAAGTGGTCGTTGTAGGGCACCACGGAGCCGATGTATTTTCGGACCAGGTCCGGGTGTTCCTGCACGGCCTCGGAGAAGGCGCAGAAGATGATGCCCAGTTCGGCCAGCTTTTCTTTGAAGGTGGTGGCGACAGATACGCTGTCGAAGACGGCGTCTACGGCTACGCCTGTGAGCATCTTCTGCTCTTCTAAGGGGATACCCAGCTTTTCGTAGGTTTGCAGGAGTTCCGGGTCCACCTCGTCTAAGCTTTGGGGCCCTTCCCCTTTCCTTTTGGGCGCTGAGTAGTAGATGATGCTCTGGTAATCGATTTCCGGGTAGCGGAGTCTGGTATCCCACCGCCTGGCGTAGTCGTCTTCCATGGTAAGCCAGGTCCGGTAGGCCTTCAGCCGCCATTCCAGCAGCCAGTCGGGCTCGTTCTTTTTCGCGGAGATGAAACGGACGATCTCCTCGTCCAGGCCGGGAGGCGCGGCGTCCTGTTCGATGTCGGTGACAAAGCCGTACTTGTATTCTCGGGTTGCAATTTCTTCAATTTCTTTGATTTCGTCTATTTCGGTGCTCATAGTAGCGTTCCTTTTCGCTGGAGAGGAGAAAATTAGGATTTTTTTTAAACCGGACAGGAGTATAATGCTTGCTGACTGAAATCACACTCAAACATAACCAAACTGTACTAATGAGTCAAGTTTAAAAATGGCATGTTCGTTACACGCTAATGTTGGAAATAACTGTTTGTTATAAGTTGATATAGGTTTGAGTCAAAAATGATGAAAAAGGACATGGATGGGGGATTCGGTTCCCCCAAATCCATCGCGTTTTCTCTTGACAGATGGTGGGCTTATTAGGTATTTTACGGCTTTAGAGGTTTGTTTTTAAACTTTCGTTGGATTTTGCGTTTGGACCTTGCAGCGCCACTTTTCAGGAGGCCCTCGGCGATATGCTTGAGCAATATGCCAATGTGTTGATTTTTCTGGGTATAGGGGCTTTTTTTATCGGGTTTAACCTCTTGCTGGGGAGTTTGATTCGTCCCAAGAATCCCTCTCCGGAAAAATTGAGTACTTACGAGTGCGGGGAAGAATCGGTCGGGGGCTCCTGGATCCAGTTCAACATCCGTTTCTACGTGGTGGCCCTCGTTTTTATTATCTTCGACGTTGAAATTGTCTTTCTCTACCCCTGGGCGGTGGCGTTTAAAGACCTTGGGTGGTTTGCGTTTATCGAGATGATGATTTTCGTCGTTATCCTGCTGGTGGGGCTGGCCTATGCGTGGAAGAAGGGTGCGCTGGAGTGGGTGCGCCCCCAAGTGCCCCAGTTTGGAGATGGGGCGCCCGGCCGGTCGCCCCTGCCTATCTCACACA
Source organism: Candidatus Latescibacterota bacterium (assembly GCA_965222075.1). Lineage (GTDB taxonomy): Bacteria > Latescibacterota > UBA2968 > UBA2968 > JAAXHW01. The sequence continues at coordinate 727,804 of OZ244937.1, forward strand.
AACGTAGATCATAACAATAGAGGGGGTGGCCTGTATGGGCGTTGTCGAGGGTCGTTTTAACGATAATGTGATTATCACGTCGGTGGATTATTTTGTCAACTGGGCCAGGCTATCCTCCCTGTGGCCCATGACTTTCGGGCTGGCGTGCTGCGCCATCGAAATGATGGCCACGGGCGCTTCCCGCTACGACTGGGACCGCCTGGGTCTCATTCCGAGGGCGACCCCCAGGCAGTCGGATTTGATGATTGTCGCCGGCACGGTGACCCTGAAGATGGCCACCCGGGTGAAAAAGCTTTACGATCAGATGGCCGAGCCCAGATATGTGATCTCGATGGGGTGCTGCGCCACTTCGGGGGGGCCGTACTGGCAGCATGGGTACCACGTGCTTAAGGGGGTGGACCGGGTTGTGCCGGTGGACATCTACGTGCCGGGGTGTCCGCCACGGCCCGAGTCGCTCCTGGAAGGCGTTCTCAAGCTCCAGGAAAAGATCCGGCACCAGTCGATTGCGAAGACAGCGTGAATCGGGATACTGGCGCCGATGAACACGGATGATGCAGGGCGCACTGCTGTGCGCCCTTCTTGGGATCGTTCAGAAAGGCTTTCGGGTGATTGATGACACCCCAGGAGATCTTCGATAAGCTGAAAGAAAAGTTTGGCGATCAGGTGATCGATCTGATCGACAATGTGGACCCCTTCATTCGGGTGAAGGCGGAGGCCATCGGCGGGATTGGACTGTACCTTCGGGACGACGAGGAGATGAAGTTCGAGTCCCTGATGTGTCTTTCCGGTGTGGATTATCCGGCTCACCTGACGGTCGTCTACCACCTGTTTTCCACGCTTCACCGACAAAAGGTTGTCCTGAAGGTGGAGGTTGAACGGGAAGACCCGCACGTGCCTACGGTGGAGCAGGTGTGGCAGGTGGCCAACTGGCACGAGCGGGAGACCTACGATATGTACGGGATCGTATTTGACGGGCACAGCGACCCTCGCCGTATTCTCTGCCCGGACGACTGGGAGGGGTTCCCGCTACGCAAGGACTACCAGGTTCAGGAGTTTTACCGCGGCATCAAGGTTGAGGTATAAATATGGCAGACGTACAGCAGGGCGTACCGGAAGCACAGGTCACCGTCGAACGGCCCGGACAGCCGCCTGAAATCGCTCTGGAGGACGACAGTCTCCAAAGCGACGTCATGACGATTAACATGGGGCCGCAGCACCCGAGCACCCACGGCGTGCTGCGCCTGGAAATCAAGACCGATGGGGAGATTGTTAAAGACGCCCGGCCCCACATCGGCTACCTGCACCGCTGCTTTGAGAAGCACGCCGAGCATCTCCCTTATCCTCAGGTGATTCCGTTTACCGACCGGATGGACTACCTGGCCGCAATGAATAACAACCTGGGCTATGTGCTGGGGGTCGAAAAGCTGCTGGAGCTGAAGGTCCCGGAGCGGGTGGAGTACATCCGGGTGATTATGGCGGAGCTCAATCGGATTGCCAGCCACCTGGTCTCGTTCGGGACCTACGGGATGGACATCGGGGCGTTCACGCCCTTCCTGTTTGCCTTCCGGGAGCGGGAGGAAATTTTCGATCTGTTCGAGATGACCTGTGGCGCCCGCATGCTTTACAACTATATCTGGGTGGGCGGGGTGTCGCACGACCTTCCCGTGGGTTTTATGGAGCGGACACGGGCCTTTTTGGACAAGTTCAACAGCAAGATCAAGGAGTATAACGCCCTGCTGTCGCACAACAAGATCTTCATCGAGCGGACGGCGAACGTGGGGGTGCTGCCGATCGATATGGCCTATTCCTACAATATCACCGGCCCCAATCTGCGGGGGTCGGGGGTGCAGTGGGACCTGCGGCGGGACGATCCCTATTCGATCTACGACCGGTTCGAGTTCGAGGTTCCCTGCGGGATGGGGGAGGTGGGTACGGTGGGGGACTGCTGGGACCGGTATATGGTCCGCATCCGCGAGATGGAACAGAGCGCCAGGATCGTGAGGCAGGCCCTGGACCAGCTCCCGGACGGAGACGTGCACAAGGCGGTGCCCCGGAACGTGCGCCCACCCAGGGATGTCGAGTGCTATTTTCGGAGCGAGAACCCCCGAGGAGAGCTGGGGGTGTATGTGATCAGCGATGGATCGAACGTGCCCTACCGGGTGCGGGTGAAGTCCCCCTGTTTTACGGCGATGAGCATGTTCCACGAGATCTGCCGGGGGCATTTTGTTGCGGATATCGTCGCCATTATCGGCAGTTTGGATATTGTACTGGGAGAGATCGACAGGTGAGGTGTTGGACTTTGGAGGTGAGATGCAGCAGTTAGCGCAGCAGCTGGTTTCCGAGGTGCCGTTTTTGCAGGGCGTGTCGGTGGTTTGGGTGCAGGTGGTGCTGGGGATCGTGTCCGGGGTGATTATTCTGACCCTGGTGGCCGTGCTGGGGATGGTTCTGGTATGGCTGGAGCGAAAGGTGTCGGCTCACATGCAGGACCGGCTGGGGCCGATGCGGGTTGGGGGATGGCACGGCTGGTCGCAGACGCTTGCCGATGGGATCAAGCTGCTGCTGAAGGAGGATATTATTCCGGCGGCCGCAGACCGGTTGCTGTTCAAGCTGGCCCCGCTGGTGGTCTTTGGCGGGGCGCTTGCGGTGTACGTCACGGTGCCCTTCGGTAGGTATTTGATCGTAAGTGACCTGAATATCGGCGTGTTCTATATTCTGGCGATTTCCTCCCTGGGCGTCATCGGACTTTTGATGGCCGGATGGGCGTCCAACAACAAGTGGGCGCTGTTGGGGGCGATGCGGTCGGCCGCACAGGTGGTGAGTTACGAGATTCCGATTGCGCTGGCGTTGCTGAGTGTGATCCCTCTGGTTGGCTCGTTGAGCATGCAGGAGCTTGTTGCGGCTCAGGACGGGGGGTTTCATCGGTGGTTTCTTTTGCGGAATCCGTTTACTTTTCTGGGGTTCTTTCTCTTTTTTATCGCTTCGCTGGCGGAGGTGAACCGGACGCCGTTTGACATTTCCGAAGCGGAGTCGGAACTGGTGGCCGGGTACCATACCGAGTACAGCGGGATGCGGTTTTCGTTCTTCTTTATTGCCGAGTACGCCTCCATGGCGGCGGTGAGCATCGTGGCGGCCACACTTTTTCTTGGGGGGTGGCAGGCGCCCTGGGGCGGCTCTTTCCCCGGCGGGTTCTTCTGGGTGATGGGGAAGGCGCTGTTCCTGGTTTTTGTTCAAATGTGGCTGCGGTGGACCCTGCCCCGTCTGCGGGTGGACCAGCTGATGTATGTGGGCTGGAAGGTGCTCACACCGGCCACGTTCGTCTGCCTGGTGGGGTCGGTGGTCTGGGACTACGCAGCGCCCCCCTGGCTCACGCGGCTGGGGTCGGCGGTTTTGATGGTGGTACTGGCCGCTATTCTGGTCCTGCTGGTGCGTACGGCCGCACAGGGCCTCCTGGAGGGCCGCCACCAGCGGGCAGAAGCGGCGTAGGGAACCTCAGCTCTGTTGGGCCTGCCTGCAGCGCGGCAGGCAGGCGCGCAGGCAGGTGGTCGTTGATTCATAAATCAATCTAAGGGTGATCCATATGGGACGGTACTTCAGAAATATCTATCAGTCTATCTCTTCGATCTGGGTCGGGATGAATATTACGCTGAAACACCTCTTTACACCCTCCATTACCCTGCAGTACCCCGAAGAGAAGTGGGTGATGCCCGAGCGGGCGCGCAACCAGTTGTTCAACGATATGGACGACTGCATCGGGTGCGACCAGTGCGCCCGGGTCTGTCCGGTGGATTGCATCTACATTGAGACGGAGAAGTCGGGGCCCGGTGAGGATCTGGGATTGACGTCTAAAGGGACCAAGAAGCGCCTGAAGGTCCTCCGCTTCGACATCGATATGGGACTTTGCTGCTATTGCGGCCTGTGCACCTATCCTTGCCCCACGGAGTGTTTGGTGATGACGTCCAACTACGAGGCTTCGGTCTACGATCGGTCGGATCTGATCTATCGCTATGTGCGGCCGGAGGACTACGAAAAGCTGCCGTTGGAAGACGCGGGTAGGGCGGACCCGGAAAAGACGGCTGCGGCGAGGTAGGGCGCACGGCCGTGCGCCCCTGCGGTGGATGACAAACCTATGCAACTTTCAACGGTTATTTTCTACATTTTTGCCCTTGTTACGGTCGGGTCGGGCGCGATGGTGGTGTTTGCCAACCGACTGATCCATGCGGTTTTTGCCTTGCTGTTTACGTTTTTCGGGGTGGCGGGGCTTTACATTTTCCTGGGGGCGGATTTCCTGGCCGGCGCACAGGTACTGATCTATGTGGGCGGGATTTTGATCCTGATGCTTTTCGGTGTGATGCTGACCAATCGGATCTACGATTTGAGAATCTTAGCCGAACGGGTGCAGTTTGTGCCGAGCGTTATCGTGGTCGGAATCGGGTTTGCCCTGCTGGTCTTTGTCATTATCAGGACCACCTGGCCGTTATCCAATGGGGCGCTGCGGACGTATACAACGGCCCGGATCGGGAAGTTGCTGATGACGGACTATCTGCTGCCGTTCGAGGTGGCATCGGTGCTGCTTTTGGTAGCACTGATCGGGGCTGTCCTGCTTGCCAGCAGAGAGGACGAAGAAGGGGAGTTATGATTACGCTGGAACACTATCTGGTTGTGGGAGCTGCGCTCTTCTCCCTGGGCATCCTGGCAGTGGTCACCCGTCGCAATGCGATTACGGTGCTGATGGGGGTGGAGTTGATCCTGAATGCTGCGAATATCAATTTAGTCGCTTTTTCCCGGTTTTCCGATGCGGGGATCGACGGACAGGTCTTTGCGATCTTCGTGATTATCTTAGCTGCGGCCGAAGCGGCCGTGGCTTTAGCGATTGTGCTGAATATTTACCGGAACTACCAGATGGTCATCGTAGACCGGATGAACTCGTTGAGCGGTTGACGCTTCCGGAGCCGCGTTCAACGCTGTTGTTGAAGGCGGTGTTGTTTTGGGGGGGATATGCCCGTAGATCTTTTGCTGATTCCCGCACTTCCTCTGCTTGCCTACGCCATCCAGGCTTTCCTGGGGCGGCGCCTGCCGCGCGGGGGAGACTGGGTGCCGCTTGCCGCCATCGCCATCGCCTTTTTGCTTTCTTTCCGGCTTTTCATCCAGGCATTTTCCGCTTACGACCCCAATTTCAGAATTGCGCTTGAACGCTGGACCTGGCTGGACCTGGGGTCGGCCAGGATCGCGGTCGGTCTGTTGATCGACAATATGACCGTGATCATGCTGATGGTGGTGACCGTGGTCAGCGGGCTGGTGCACCTCTACTCGGTCGGGTATATGCACAACGATCCCCGGTATGCCCGGTTTTTCGGATTTCTGGCTCTCTTCTCCTTTTCCATGCTCGGCCTGGTGATGGTGGACAACTTCCTGCTGCTCTACGTATTCTGGGAGCTGGTCGGGTTGAGTTCTTATCTGCTCATCGGGTTTTGGTACGAAAAACCCTCTGCTGCATCCGCCTGTAAAAAGGCCTTTCTGGTCAACCGGGTGGGCGACCTGGGCTTTTTTATCGGGATTATGATTGTTTTTTCGCAGCTGGGAGTGTTCGATTACGACGGCGTCTATGCGGGGGTTGCCCAGGGGAAGCTGAGCGGCTGGCTGCTAACGGCCGCCGGGCTTTGCCTCTTCTGCGGGGCGATCGGGAAGTCGGCGCAGTTCCCCCTGCACGTGTGGTTGCCCGACGCGATGGAGGGCCCCACGCCGGTAAGCGCGCTGATCCACGCGGCCACGATGGTGGCGGCCGGGGTTTATATGGTGACCCGGATGTTCCCGATTCTGACGCCGGACGCGCTGGTGGTGATCGCCTATATCGGCGCAATTACGGCGATTTTGGGGGCCACGATCGCCGTGGCGCAGTACGATATCAAGCGGGTGCTGGCCTACTCGACGATCAGCCAGCTGGGATATATGATTATGGGCCTGGGGGTGGGCGCCTACGTGGCAGGCTTTTTCCATTTGATGACGCACGCGGCTTTCAAGGCCTGTTTGTTCCTGGGATCGGGGAGCGTGATTCACGCGGTGCAGCACGTGTTTCACCACACCCATTCCAAAGAGGACCCCCAGGATATGCGGAATATGGGGGGGCTGAAGACAAAGATGCCCCTGACCTTCTGGACGTTCCTGATCGCCACGGTGGCCTTGGCGGGCGTGCCGTTTACGTCGGGGTTTTTAAGCAAAGACGCCATTCTGGCCGGAGCGCTGGGCTTTGGCGGGTTTGCGCATCCGAAGCATTTTCTGCTGCCTCTGTTCGGCTTTGGGGCGGCGGGGCTGACGGCCTATTATATGTTCCGGCTGATCTTTATGACGTTTTACGGGGAGCCGAAGGAGAGGCAGGTGGCCGAACTGGCCCACGAGTCGCCCCGGGTGATGACGGTGCCTCTGGTCATCCTGGCGGCCCTGAGCGTCTGGTTCTGGTACAGCCTGAATCCGTTCGGTGAGGGGTGGTTCCACGATCTGGTGGTGAAACCGGAGAGCGCCGCAGTGCAGGCGGGTACGCACGCAGATGCGCCTCTGATACCGGCCGGCGCAGCGGTGCACGCGGCCGCCGGAGCACATGCGGATCTGGCCCATTACCCGGCGATGATCCTTTCGATTCTGATTGTAGGCGCCGGTATTTTTCTGGCCTACCGGCGGTATTATAACCGCCGGGCGGAGATGATCGCCCATGAAACGACCCAGCTTGAGCAGGACAGACTGTTCCGGACGCTGAACAACAAGTGGTATTTCGACGAGTTCTACGATGCGACGGTGATCCGGGCGACACTGGCCGTGCGCATGATGCTGAACTGGTTCGACATGTGGATCGTTGACGGGCTGGTGAATGCGTTGGCCGCCATCACCCGGGGGATCTCGTGGCTGGAAGGGCTGTTCGACACCTGGGTAGTGGACGGGGCCGTCAACGGCCTGGCAGACACCATTATATGGGCGGGAGCCAGGCTGCGGCGGATTCAGACGGGACAGCTGCAGACGTACGTGGTTTTCGTCCTGGCCGGCATTCTGGTACTGATGATTCTTCGAATGATTTAAAGGGAGGAAGCCGACGGATGGAACAGTGGATTTTAACGCTCTTGACATTTATTCCCCTGCTGGGCGCGGTGGTGATTTTGCTGCTTCCCGGCAAGGCCATCAACCCGATTCGCTGGGTCGCGCTTGGGACCACGGGAATCTGTGTGGTGCTGGCGGTCTGGCTTTACGGGGCGTTCGATCGGTCGGTTCCGGGGATGCAGTTTACGGTGAAACTGCCCTGGATCGCGTCTTTCAACATCGAGTACTTTATGGGGATCGATGGGCTGAGCGTGTTGATGGTGCTGCTGACGGCGCTGCTGGGTTTTCTGTGCATTCCGGCTTCCTGGGGGATTAACCGGGGGGTGAAGAGCTACTTCGCGCTGTTCCTGCTGTTGGAGACGGGGATGCAGGGGGTGTTCGTATCGCTGGACTTTTTTTTGTTTTACGTCTTCTGGGAGATTATGCTCCTGCCGATGTATTTCCTGATCGGAATCTGGGGCGGCTCCCGGAAGGAGTATGCGGCGATCAAGTTCTTCCTCTACACACTGGCCGGGAGCGTGCTGCTTTTGCTGGCGATGCTGGCGTTCTATTTCAACACGACCGATCCGGCCACCGGCCAGCATACGTTCAATATGCTTGTGATGATGGACCAGGCGAACCACTCGGAGTGGCTCCGCCTGGGCACCGTGTTCGGATACTCCGTGCCGGTGGCGGTCTGGATGACCATGTTTATCGCGTTTGCGATCAAGGTGCCCCTGTTCCCGTTTCACACCTGGCTGCCCGATGCGCACGTGGAAGCGCCCACGCCCATCAGCGTGATTTTAGCGGGTGTGCTGCTGAAGATGGGGACTTACGGCATGCTGCGGTTTAACTACCCGATGCTGCCGGATGCGACGAAGTACTTCAGTACGTTTCTGGCGGTGATCGGCGTGATTAACATTATCTACGGGGCGCTGTGCGCGATGGCGCAGACCGATCTGAAGAAGCTGGTGGCCTATTCCAGCATCAGTCACATGGGCTTTGTGATGCTGGGGATGTCGGCATTTACAGTACACGGGATCAACGGGGCGGTGTTCCAGATGTTTAACCACGGGACGATTACGGCGATGCTCTTTTTGCTGGTGGGCGTGATTTACGACCGGGCGCACCACCGCTTTATCGTGTTCCCCGGAGATTACGAAGAGCCGGAACTGCGGGGCCAGCTGGGGTTTGGGGGGCTGTGGTCGCACATGCCGGTATACGGAAGCATCACCATGGTGGCCTATTTTGCAGCGCTGGGGTTGCCGGGGCTTTCCGGGTTTATCAGCGAGGCGCTCTGCTTCTTAGGGGCGTTTCCGGTCCACAGGACGCTGACGATTCTGGGCACGCTGGGGGTGCTGCTGGGCGCCGGGTATATGCTGTGGGCCTTTCAGCGGCTGTTTATGGGGCCGTTTAACGAGCGCTACAAGGACCTGCCCGAGATCAACAGCCGGGAGGTCTTTACACTGGCGCCGCTGGCGGCCATCGTGGTGCTGCTGGGGATCTATCCCGCGCCGGTGTTGAATTTGATCAGCGTCTCTTTGGGGCAGCTGTCCCAGGTGCTGGGATCGGCGACGATGTCTGTGTCGGGGTTTTAATCGTAAAGCGCATGAGAAGGCAGAGGGCATAGGTAAAAAGGAGGGTGGTTTTGCTGCCGGAGGCTATAGCACGCGCAGTGGCGGTGAACCTGGAGAGCCTGAGCTATTTCTGGCCCGAGGTGATCCTGACGCTTGCGATCCTGGTCATTGTAGTGGTGGACCTGATCGTGTCCGGGAAGAAGGTGGGGTTGCTGACCGGGCTGACGCTGGCGGCCCTGGGGGTTTGCCTTTTTGCGATTGTGGGGCTTTACGATGAGGAGCCGCGGGCGCTGTTTATGGGGATGATGGCCTTAGACGGTTTCTCCCTCTTTTTCAAGGCGCTGTTTGTGGTTACCACCATCGTGGTCACCCTGTTCGGCCTGCAATCTCCGGATATCGACCAGGACCGGATCGGGGAGTTCTACGCGATCTTCCTTTCGGTGGTCCTGGGCGGGTTTCTGATGGCGTCTGCCACGAACCTGCTGATGATGTACCTTTCGCTGGAACTGGTCAGTGTGCCTTCGTTTATTCTGGCCGGATACCAGAAGAAGGTCCGGCGGTCCAACGAGGCGGCCCTGAAGTACGTGGTCTACGGAGGGGTCTCGTCGGGGATTATGCTCTACGGGTTCTCCCTGATTTACGGGCTGACCGGAACGCTGGATATCCACCAGATCGCCGCGCAGCTGGGCAGGACGACACCGTATAGTCTGACGCTCTTTTTGGGGGCGACGTTTGCGATGGCGGGCTTTGGCTACAAGGTGGCGTCGGTGCCGTTCCACTTCTGGTGCCCCGATGTGTACGAGGGCGCGCCCACGCCGGTGACGGCCTTTCTGTCCGTAGCGCCAAAGGCGGCCGGATTTGCCATGCTGTCCCGGTTTTTTTACATGGGGCTGTCGGCCTACAACGGAACGTCGGGGCAGGCGCTGGACGTGGACTGGCAGTACCTGCTGGCCCTGATTTCGGCCTGTACGATGACCCTGGGCAACCTGACGGCGATCTGGCAGAACAACCTGAAGCGGCTCCTGGCCTATTCGAGCATCGCCCATGCGGGATATATTATGATGGGTGTGGTGATGCTGTCCGCGTCGGGATTGATGGCGGTGATGTTCTACACCGCGGCCTATCTGTTTATGAACCTGGGGGCGTTCCTGGTGGTCCTGGTGCTTGCGGTGCGGATCGGGAGCGAGGATATCAGGGATTACAAAGGCCTGGGCTGGCGGTCTCCCTGGATTGCGCTGGCGATGACGGCGTTTCTCCTGTCGCTGACCGGAATTCCGCCTACGGCGGGTTTCGTAGGGAAGGTCTACCTGTTTTCTGCGGTGATCGAGGGGGGGCTCTACTGGCTGGCGGTGGTGGGCGCGTTGAACAGCGCGGTGTCACTCTACTATTATGCCAGGATTTTCCGGACGATGTACCTGGAGGCCCCGGCCGTTGAGGAACGCGTGACGATTCCCACGTTCGCCACGGTGACGCTGGCCGTGCTTTTTGCAGGTACGATACTGCTGGGGGTCTACTGGGCGCCGCTGGCGGACCTGGCCGACCGGTCGACTGCGCTGTTTATGGGGAGTATCGAAGGTGCGCAGGCGGTGGTGAAATAGGCAAAGGGCGATATGCACAAATCTAAAGGCGCTGCGGGTGACCGCAGCGCCTTTTTTTAGAGGACGAGAACGGTGTCATCTTCCCCAGGCTTTGCCGCTTGGGCTTTGCCTCTTTTTCTTTTTCGGAAGGTCTTTTTTTTCTACGACAAATCCGACGAGGCGCTTTTGTCCCAGCTTTTTGAGGTAGGCCAGGAGGGAGATTTCGGCCTCTTTCGCGTTGAGTTTGTGGGTTTCGCTGAGGTTTCGGATCATGGCCTCTACCGTGGTGCGACCGTCGCATATCTCCCAGACCTGGGTGCCGAGTTCGTCCAGGACGAGGGTGCGATTTTCGGGGATCCAGAAGATTTTGGAGAGGATCCGGACCTTCAGGCTGTCTCCCCGTTTGAGGGTGATGGCCACTTCGCCGTCTTCGTTTTTCTCCCATTCCAGCTGGTCGTTGCGGGCCGGCTTGGAATTGAGCATGGCCTCCCGGCCGATGTTGGGTTGCTTTTTTTTGAACAACAAGACAATACGCTCCCGATATAAGTTGCACCCATGATCTATCGTTCTGCCAGGCTTTCTGGCATCACCATATGAATTTACAGTTGTTGTGAATTTCTGTCAAGCCAAAGGGGCCGTCAAAAAATAGTGGTTGACGGATGCACTTTTCCGGGTTATTTTCTTTGAACACCACTCTCTGGGGTATTCGATGATGCAAATAGATCGTGCAGGCACAACCCTCCGGATGGATATACCAGCTGCGCCGGCAGCGCCGTGTGTTCGGTTCGGATGGACCCTCCTTCTTAGCGGTGGGCTCCTCGGTCTTTGCGCCGGGGGCTCTGCAGGGGGAGAGGCGTGCCTTAGACCGTTCGTATTTTAACCGTTTTGGACACCTATTCTTTTTGCCCGCTGCCGAGCCCGATCGGTAGCGGGTTTTTATTTGTTTCCCGGGAGGTTTCTCATGGTTGCCGAATACGATTTCCAGAAGATCGAACGGAAGTGGCAGGAGGTCTGGCGGCGAGAGGGGACGCAGCAGGATGGGAGCGGCGCAAAACCGCAGGGCGTACCCACAGGAGCCGACGCGATCCACCCTCTGATCGGTGTGCGGGTGCCGGTCTGGATTGCCGACTATGTGCTGATGGACTACGGGACCGGGGCGGTGATGGGGGTGCCGGCGCACGACGCCCGGGATTTTGCGTTTGCACAGGCCTACCGGCTGCCGGTGGTGCGGGTCATCGATGGGGGAGGGCGCCTCGAAGCGGGTCTGCCCTATGAAGGGGAGGGAACGCTGGTGGGGTCGGGGCGGTTTGACGGGATGGGGAACCGGGATGGGGCAGCGGGGATTGTCGAGGCGCTGGAAGCGCAGGGGGTTGGCGGTAAGGCGGTGAGCTACCGGCTGAGGGACTGGTGCATCTCCCGGCAGCGCTACTGGGGGACGCCGATTCCGATTGTGGACTGCGTCCGCTGCGGCGAGCTACCCGTGCCGGAGGCGGATCTGCCGGTCCGCCTGCCTCACCTGGTCGATTTTCGGCCCGACGGCCGATCGCCCCTGGCACGGGCGCCGGGGTTTGTGCAGACGGTGTGTCCGCAATGCGGTGGGACAGCCGGGCGGGAGTGCGATACCATGACGGGGTTCGTGTGTTCGTCCTGGTACTTCCTGAGGTTCGTCTCGCCTGAGGAAGGACAGCGGCCGTTCGATCCGGAGTTGGTGCGCCGGTGGCTGCCGGTGGCGCATTATATCGGCGGGAAGGAACACGCGGTGGGACACCTGCTCTACGCGCGTTTTATGACGCGGTTTCTGAAGGATATCGGGTGGGTGGACATCGAGGAGCCCTTTGTGCGCCTGTTCAACCAGGGAGTGGTCTACAAGGACGGGGCGAAGATGTCCAAGTCTAAGGGAAACGTGGTGGGGGTGGACGAGATGGTAGAGATCTATGGCGCGGATACGGCGCGGGTGTTTGTGCTGTTTGCCACGCCGCCGGACCGGGATATGGCGTGGAGCGATACGGGCGTGAAAGGGATCTTCCGGTTTTTGACGCGGGTGTGGCGGGCGGTACTGGGTGAAGAGGGAAGATCCGGTGTGGAGCGGGAAGAGGGGCTCGTGCGTGTGACCCACCGCACCATCCGGGCGGTGACGGAAGATTTGGAGCGGATGCACTTTAATACGGCGATCAGCCGGCTGATGGAACTGACAACGGCGATCCAGCAGGCGGTTCAGGCAGGAGGGAATTGGACCGGGGTCCGGGAGGCTCGCGAGGCCCTGGTGTCGATCCTGGCGCCGTTTGCACCTCATATTGCGGAGGAGCTGTGGCGCCTGTTGGGAAAGTCGGGAAGCGTACACCGGACGCCGTGGCCGTCCTACGATCCGGCGCTGGCTGCGGAAGAGGTGGTCACGGTGGTGGTGCAGGTCAATGGGAAGGTGCGGGACCGTTTCCAGGTGCCTGCCGGCACGCCGGAGGAGGCGCTGAGGCGGAGGGTCGAGGGCCGGAAACGGGTGCAGGTGCACCTAAGGGGACGAAAGGTGTTGCGGACGGTGGTGATACCGGATCGGCTGGTGAATTTCGTGGTAGCGTAGACATAAGAATCCCAAACGGATCGGCGTTGGTGCTGATCGTAACACCGGGGCATCATACCTCTTGCGTTGTTTCTGCATGGCAGAGAACGTTCCGGCAGCACGCCTCGATGTCCGGGGCGTCGTCCGCTTTTTTCCAGTAGGACTGAACGACGTAGATCTTGTTGGATTCCGGGCAGGCCCAGACGCGGCCGTTCAGGTGGAGGCGGGGTCTCACGTGCCAGAAAGGGAGGGGGTGCAGAAGGGCGCGCCAGCGGCTTTTGGGCCTGCCCTGCACAAGGATGCCCGGATGGCCTGCTGTGGTGGCTTCTTCGGTCTCAAAGACCAGGTGACGGAGATCTTTCCGGAAAAAGTCCCGGTACCAGTCTGCGTGCGTGCGGTCCTTAAGGAGTGTTTTGGCCAGGCTGAGGCGGTCGACCTGCAGGGTGTTCCTGCCCTGCTCGAAGCGGAAGCAGAGATGGCCCGACTTGAGGTCGTAGGTCTCCAGGGCATAGCCGGGGAGAGAGGTGAACACCAGGTCGAAGAGCGCCCAGGTGTGAGGCCCGTCGGGAGGGCTGTCTTCAAGGGAGTTGAACAGGCGGGCCAGGAAGTCGGCCATGTCTTCGTCGGGACGGCCCATGATTCTGAGAAAGAGGAAGCGGTCGGAGGCCGAGCTGTAGCAGGTCAGGGTGTAGACCCGGGCGTCGGACTCCCAGATGAAATACTCCATCGGGTGCATGTCGGGCAGGTTGAGCCCGGGACACTCGGCGTTGCGTTCAACGTGGAGGCCTGTCTTCTGTTTCTGGGCGGTTTTGGCCAGGCCTTCTACAAAGCGGTCTACAATCAGGGTTATCCGATTGTCTCCGTGGGCCTCCCGCCACTCTATTTCCATACGGATGGTCGTCGCGTCGTCGAGCCGGACGCTGCCGGATTTACGGTCCCCGACGATCTTTCCAGGATTCCATTCGGCCGGGATGTCGAGGCGAATGCCGTGCCAGCCGAAGGGTACCCAGTGGGCATAGCGCAAGCGTTTCACGTGAGGCGGTCTCTAAGTAAAGGTTTTTAAGGAGGTTCTAACCAGCGATCCTAAAAGTATATACGCACGGGGGGGGTGTCAAGAGATTTCGGGGTTGGGGGTGGTTTTCGTGAGCAAGATGGTGCGTTTAAAAGAGAAATCCAGGGGGAGGTTATGTGCGGTCTACGAAATTAATGCTTGACGAATGAACTAATGTGCAGTATATTGCATTATACTAATGTGCAGTATATCCCGCTTTTCAGATCACGGTTCAACTGATCTCAAGGAGGTGTTGCCCATGCGCAAGAAATTGACCGACAGACAGCAGGAAATTTACGGGTTTATCGCCCAGACGATCCGCGATAAGAGGTTTCCGCCCACGATCCGGGAGATTATGGAGGCCTTTCAGATCGCCTCCACCAACGGGGTGAGGACCACGCTGGCTGCGCTGGAGAAGAAGGGGTTTATCAAACGGCGGCCGATGCTTTCCCGGGGCATCGAGTTGACCGATTATGTGGAACGCGATCTGCCTGCATCCCTTGAGATTCGGGAGATCCCGGTGATCGGGCGGGTGGCCGCAGGGGAGCCGATCCTGGCCGCGGAAAATGTGGAGGGGACGGTGGCCGTGGACCGCTCGTTTGTGCGTTCAGACGAGGTCTTTGCGCTGCGGGTGAGGGGAGAAAGCATGCGGAATGCCGGGATTATGGACGGCGACTACGTGCTGGCCCGGCAGCAGCCGACGGCAACTGCCGGAGATATTGTGGTGGCGGTGATCGGGGAGGAGGCCACGGTTAAGCGCTACTACCCGGAAGGGCGGAAGGTGCGGCTGATGCCGGAGAACGAGATGTTTGAGCCGATCGTGGTGGACCCCCGGCAGGACGCGTTCCGGATCGCGGGCAAGATCGTGGGGTTGATGCGGCGGTTCTGATATTACGGAATCATATAGAAAAAAGCAGCCTCCCGTGTTGCAGCGGGGGGTTTTTTCTTGTTGCAGGGTAATCGTTGTCAAATTTTTCGAACGAATTGCTTGCCCGGGCGCTGCTCCACCCGGTTGGCAAGCTCTAAGGCGAGCAGGACCGGGAGGGCCTGCGCGGGGGAAAGGCCAGCCTGGGCGGCGATGGCGTCGATGTGCTGGGAGAGGTCTGGGGAGAGGCTGTTGAGGACGGCCTGCTCGTCCCTGGGGAGGTCGGGCGGAGCGCCTTTCGGGACCAGCCGGTCGGGCGCCTGCCGCAGGGCGGCGGGAAGCTCCTGGAGGATGTCGTTCACGGTTTGTACCAGCACGGCGCCCTGTTTGATCAGTCGGTTGGTGCCGGCGCTCTTCCCCGAATAGATGGGGCCGGGAACGGCGAAGACTTCCCGGTTCTGTTCTAAGGCATGCTGCGCGGTGATCAGAGCGCCGCTGCGCTCGCCGGCCTCAACGACGACCACACCCAGGCTCAGGCCGCTGATGATCCGGTTGCGCCTGGGAAAGTTGTGGGATTCGGGGGTTGTGCCCACGGGGAATTCAGAGATGGCCGCCCCGGTTTCGCAGATCCGGCCGAAGAGGTCGATGTTTTCCGGCGGATAGGGACGGTCCAGGCCGCACCCCAGGACGGCGGCGGTGCGCCCGTTTCGCCCAAGGGCGCCCTGGTGGGCGTGGGTGTCGATGCCTATGGCCATCCCGCTGACAACGGTGATGCCCCGCAGGGCGAGTTCGTCGGCCAACCGGCAGGCGGTGTCCCGCCCGTAGGGCGTGAACGAGCGGGAACCGACCAGGGCAACGGTGGGATCGGCGCAAATGTCGATCGTTCCGCGCACGAAGAGGATGGGGGGTGGGGCGTAGATCTGCCGGAGGAGGGGCGGATAAGCGGCATCGGCCAGGGTGAGGATCCGGACATCGGCGCCCCTGGCCCTGGCCATCTGCTTTTCAGCCCAGCCCTCGTCCCGGTCTTCCTGAATGGCACGGGCCGTTTCCGCACCGATGTTGGGGACTTTGCAGAGCTGGGCAGGGGGGGTGCGCAAGACCTCGCCGGGGCTTTGGAAATGTTGAACGAGCCCGGAGAAGGCGGCCGGGCCCAGGCCGGGCACCGAGAGGAGGGTCAACCAGTCGTGCGGGTCTTGTGACATAGAGGTATTCTAACGCAAACAGGATGCCAGGGCAAAAAACCCTGAATTTACAGGGAGAAGGCGTTTGGGGGGGTGAACGGGGTTTTCAATTTGGGCAGTGGGAAATGAACGCAGCGTTCAGGTCGCAAAGGGCAGCGGATCGATCCGGAGGCTCATGCCTCGTCCGGTTCACGTTCTGCATTCCGGCTCTGTTTGACCCGTTCCCCAAGCCGACCGACCAGATCCCGGAGGCCTTCGCCCGTGGCCGAAGAGATGGCCAGGTCGGCCCGGCCCCCAAGGTGGGGTGCTTGCCGCTCTTGCGGAGGCAGGAGGTCGATTTTAGAGGCTGCGATGAGGGTCGGCTTTTTGAGGAGGTCGGGGTTGAAGCACGCCAGTTCCCTCTGGAGGACCTGGAGGTCGCCCTCCGGAGAAGGGCTGGAAACGTCGATGAGGAAGAGGAGCACCCGGGTGCGCTCGATGTGGCGGAGAAATTGGAAGCCGAGGCCTTTGCCCTTGTGCGCACCACCAATGAGTCCGGGGATGTCGGCCACGACAAAGCTGTCGAAATCCTCTAAGCGGACGATGCCGAGGTTGGGGTGGAGGGTGGTAAAAGGATAATCGGCCACTTTGGGATGTGCGGCGGAGATCCCAGACAGGAGGGTGGATTTCCCGGCGTTCGGGTGGCCAACCAGGCCCACGTCTGCGATCAGCTTCAACTCCAGTTCCAGGGTGCGTTCCTGCCCTTTTCCCCCCGGGTCGGCGCGTTCGGGCGCACGGTTTGTGGGCGTGGCAAAACGGGCGTTGCCCCGTCCGCCCCGTCCGCCTTTAAGCAGGACCACGCGCTGGTCGTCGGCCGTCAGGTCTGCGAGGAGATCGCCGGTCTGGGCATCCCGAACGACCGTTCCGGAAGGCACACGGAGTTCGGCATTCCGGCCCCGTTTGCCGGTGCGTTTTTTGCCCATTCCGTGGGCGCCCCGGTCGGCCCTGACGTGCTGGCGGTACCGGCAATCGAGGAGCGTGTTGAGGCGGGGATCGACGATGAAGACGACATCTCCGCCATCTCCACCGTCTCCGCCATCGGGCCCCCCACGCGGTACGTATTTCTCCCTGCGAAAGCTTTTACACCCATTCCCGCCGTCTCCGGATTGGGCGTAGATCCTGGCCAGGTCGACAAACATGCTTATCCCTGCCCTTCACTTGCGGGCGTTTGAGGATCCGCAGCGGCCTTTGCCTCGGCGCTGTTCTGGGCATTCGCGCCGTTGTTGGAGGGTCGCATCAGGAGGGCCTCTTCAATCGGGATATGGAGGTCGGCGCTCTGGATCAGGTCCCGCGCCGTGTTGTGAAGGAAGGAGACGAGTTCGACCCGGGGGCCGATGGTCTTGACCAGGTTGAGGAGGGATACGAAGTCCCCATCGCCGGTGACCAGGACCATCACGTTGAGTTTGTCCACCAGTTCCATGATGTCGATGGCCATTCCCATGTCCCAGTCGCCTTTGGCCGATCCGTCGCTGCGGAGGCGCAGGTCTTTTTGTCTGACTTCATAACCCTTCTGCTGGAGCATGGAGATGAATCCGCTCTGATCGACCTCGGGAGACTGGACGACATAGGCGATTGCCCGAATGAGCCGGCGGTGTCCAACGGTGACCTCAAGGAGTTTTTCGAAGTCGAGCCGGGCGTTGAACTGTTTGGCCGCGTAAAAGATGTTCTGTACGTCTACAAAGATGCCGATCCGCTGGTGTTCCTCGGGGATCTCCTGGATAGGCCGGACGGCAAACCGGTTGCTCTTTTGGGGGCTTTCGATCTGTTTCTGAAGGTCGGTTAAGTCCCTGCGGATATCCCGGCGTTCCCGGGCGCTGCTGATGGCTTCGCGGGTCACCCGTTCTTTGATTTCCACCAGGATCTTGTTCAACATATCCCACCGGAGGTTCTCCGCGGTCGGCGCCTCTTTGACCGCGACCTGGCTTTCAATCCGCGCCAGACTCTGCTGAATGCGTCCCATTTCACGGATCATTAGATTTAGAGACTGCCGAAGGTCTTCAACCTCTCCGGACAGGTTTTCCGCTGTCTGCAGATGCGATGTGGGTGGGGTTTCCTGGGGGGTTTTGTTCAAACGGTCCGTCATTTCTGCCTCCGATCTGAGAGCCCACAGGAAAATCCCATCCGGATGAGCCCTTTTTATCTATTCAGATGTTTTTAAAAGAAACTTGGACTGCAGTTTTTCTGCAACCAGAGGAGGCACAAAGGGCGTCAGGTCTCCTCCAAACTGGGCGATTTCCCGGACAATTGTCGAACTGAGATAGGTATACTTTTCACTGGGCATCAGGTAAACGGTTTCGACCCTGGGGTCTTGCTGACGATTGGCTACCGCGGTGGCCAGTTCCAGTTCGTATTCGGTTGCGGAGCGGAGACTCCGAATAATGGTGTAGATCCCACGCTGCTGCGCATAGTGTACCGTAAGACCCGTAGACTGGGTTATTTCCACTTCCGGGTAGGAACGGGTCAGTTCCCGGATCATTTCAACCCGTTCACCGGCCGAGAACAGGGGGCGTTTCTGCGGATTGATGCCTATGGTGACCACGAGGTGATTAAAGATCCTGACCGCGCGTTCGATCAGGTCGAGGTGTCCATAGGTGATGGGGTCGAAGGTGCCCGGATAGATCACTTGGCTCATTGGTGAATCCTTTGTTTAAGCGGGCCCGCCTCCGGCTCACCGGGATCGTCTCCCCACCCTATTTCACGTTTTGTAGCCCCCGGTAGGCGAGGCCTGCGGCGATGCCAAAGGCGTTCTGCCGGGAGAGGAGTGGGCGCTGGGCTTCTGGAATGTGCCGGGTCTCACAGGCCGCAAAGGGCTGTAGCGGAGTCAGCTGCGGAGAGGAGGGGGCACGCAGCCGCCGGATCAGGTGGAGGGTGCGGTCCTGGTCGCCGCAGAAAAAGACCTGATTGTAAGCCCTGCGCCGGCGGTCCGGCGTTCGATCGCCATAGATCCAGCGTTGGGCCACCTTGAATATGTTTTGCAGGTCGGGCGAGTCCGGACCCTTTTTCACCTCGGCTGCGAGAGATGGCCCATCTGCGCAGACGGTTTCTGCGGCCACCAGCCTGCCTCCCTCGGCCGCCACAAAGGAGAGCCAGGGATATCCAAACAGGATCGCCGCATTGCGCCCGGACCTCCAGAGGTCGGCCATTTCGCAGGCGTAGAAGAGGGCCATCGGTTCGACTTCCAGGCTATTTGGTGAGATGCCTGCTTCGGCATAAAGGTCGGTGCAAAGGTCGAGGACTTCCCGCCGGACGGCCACCCAGAAGGCGGCGCGGCCGGTGGTGTGGAAGTCGATGAGGTAGTCCCTGGCCGGTGAGATCAGGGCCTGTGAAACCTCCCAGCCGATTTGATCCCGGCGGTCTTCCTCTGAGGCGACCTCGAGGGGGATCTTCTGGATTTGAAAAAACCCCCCGCCAAGGGATGAGACCACCCTTCCCAGGTCGTCTCCAAAGCCCGAAAGGGTTTGTTTCAGGGCCCGGGCAATACGCTTGCGGGTGCTGTTCCGGAGGAGTTGCGCAGGCTGGAAGGCGACCGGCAGCTGGGCCTGGGCGATGGCGCACAGGCGGCACCCTGAGGGCGTGCGCTCTAAGGCGACAAGCCGAAGCGTGCGGCCGGTGAGATGGATGCCCGTGGCTTTGCTCATGGGCTGGTTACCGTTATCAGAGGCCTGAGGCGTTCGACCGTTTTGGGGCCAACACCCTGCACGGCGGTGAGGTCTTCCAGGCGACGGAAGGGCCCGTGCTGCTTGCGGTATTCCACGATCCGGCGTGCGGTTTTCGGGCCGATCCTGGGGAGGCGCTGGAGGTCTTTTTCCAGGGCCCGGTTCAGGTCGATCAGGGCGGTGTGGGTCGGCATATTCTGCGCAGTGTCCGGGACGGTCTCCGAAGGAGGGGCAACAGCCCCTTTTCGGACCTCGAAGTCCGGCGTGCGGTCGGCTGCGTAGCGGCTTACAAGGCTGACTACCCCACCGATGAGGAGCGCCCCCGCAAGGAGGATGAGGGCGATTTGTTCGTTGCGGTTGAAGGAGAACATCAGTTGAAACGGATCTCGCCCCACAGCCGGAATTCCCAGGTCCTGTTGGTGAGTTCCCGGAGGCGGTCCATCCGGCTTTCGTGTCGAAGTTTGGCGCCGCCCGTAAACTGGCTGCTGAACCGGTATTGCGCGGCGAGGCTGCCCTGCCAGGTGCTTTCGCTGCGGCGGATGACCGGCTCGACCGGCTCTTCGGGAGCGGTGCTCTTTGGGAGTTCCTTTTGCAGGCTTGAGGATTTTCTGTAGCCCAGGTCGAGGTCGATGTTGCTTTGGAGCTTCTTGAAAAATTTCAGGGTATATTTGAGGTTGCCCTGGATCGCGGAACTCTCCTCCAGGGTGGTTCCAATCAGGCGTTCCTGGAGGGTAGGCTGCACGGTTGCGGTGTCGGCCGTTACATTGCGCTGATAGCGGAGGGCGCTTTGCTGGCTGCGGTTGCTCCGCACGGTGGTCGTCATCTGGTTTTTCCACCTTCCCGACCAGGAGATGAGGGGGTTGTAGGCGGTCTTCCGGCTGTCGCCGGTCAGAGAGAGGGCCCCCAATCCCCCGTCTCCACCGCGGGTGTGGACATTCTGGTAGCTGAAGTTGAAGTTGGAACTGGTGAGCAGCCACCGGAAGACCGGAAGGCGTTCCAGCCCTCTCCATCTGGCGCTCAGGTTGGGGAGCGTGATACTTTCGTTTTCGGTGATGGCGTTCCCAAACTTTCGGCTGTGGTTGTAGCTCGCCGAGCCTTGCATGTTGACCCCCAGGGGGAGGCGGACGCTGCTGCTGAGGCTCGCCCGGTCCGTGGTTACGCGGGTGTTTATCCTCGTCACACCGCCGGTCCTGAACACCTCGACGTGGGCGGTGTCGGTGAATCCGAATTGAAACTTAAACGGGGGACGGCTGCGGAGGCCGAAGAGGTTGAACGTCTTGGCCCGGGATGCGGTGGCCTGCAGGGGCGATAAGGACGCTCCGGCCCGTCCAATGAGGCGAAGGAGGGAGAACCCCTTTTTGGGGCGGCGGGCGAGGGGTTGGAAAAGGCTTGGAGTGTTCAGGCTGACGCGGACGTTTGTGTTGTTCGTGCTGTTGGTGGTCAGGCCCCGGCGCGTATTTCCATATACGGAGCGCTGTCCCCCGGTTTCGAGGTTTTCCCGGTACCGGGAGGCGTACTGGGTGCTGAAGGTGAACCAGCGGGAAATCCGGGGCGAGTAGCCAAAGGAGACGTTCTGGTGCCGGTTGGTTTCACGGCCAAGCTGGAGCAGGGTGAAGGCGAAGCTGTTGCGCAGGTCCCGGTTGACGTTCAGGTCGTAGCTGGCGCTCAAGCTCTTGAAGGGGGTAAGCTTGAGGGCGTAGACCTCGGTGAGGCCAAAGGTCTCGTTGAGCGTGGCGATCACATCGGAGGTATCGCCGGTAACGGCAGAGAAGGAGCGTTGATCCCGAAGGCTGCGGTTGAACCGGACGTTGTAGCGGATGTTTGAGGGAAGGTAGAAGAGTTCGGCGTCTTTGAGGGATTTGAAGAAGGGCAGCCAACCGAAGGGCCGGAGCGATTTCCGCTGGGGCCAGTTGAGGTCGTAACTGAAGGTGCCGTTGAGGTTCTCGTTGCTGCTGGACTGCCGGCGGGTGATGGCCCCGGTCTGGGAACTTTGTGTGGAAAAGTTCAGCGAGGCGCTCATCCGGTCGAAAAAGAGACGGGCCAGGAGCCGGGGGGCTTCCGGAGCGGCGCGTTTTCGGAGGGAGACGTTGAACCGGGCGCCGGTCCGGATATCGCTCTCCTTGGCCTTCTGCTGGGGGGTAAGGACGATGTCGGAGCCCCGGCGGATGCGGGGCACAGTGGTGTTGCGGTCGTAAGAAAAGCGGACCGGGACGGACGTGTGCCAGGACTTGGGCAGAAACTTGCTCAGGTTGAGCTGTGCATTCAGAGAGACCCGGGAGGTGGTGTTGCCGCTGGCCCGTCCCTGCAGGTCCTGAAAATCGCCGCTTTTGCGTTCGAGGTTGACCGAGAGGTTGCCCAGGTCGGCCAGGACGGTCCGGAGGTTCAAAAGCCCCGACAGGGCTCGTTTTTTGCGAATGTTGTCCAGGCGGAGTTCGTCAACCCAGATTTCGTTTTCTCCCTCCAGGATGCGATCGCTCAGGTTTCGGATGCCGAGGGTGAAGAATTTGATTTCGGAGAGGGCCGGATTCCCTCGCACGACGTAGGTTTTGCCCCCCAGGTCGACTTCGATGCGGTTCACCTCCTTGCTGTAACGCGCCTGGAGGTCTCCCTTCTGCAAGGAGAGGCTGAGGGTGTCTGAGGAGGCCCGCCCGGACGTCCGAAGGTCGAAGAGCTGGCCCTTGAGTTGTGACATGAGTTCCAGGTCGATCTCGACGGTATTGACGTCTGGGGCCCAGCCGCGGTAGACCCGTGTCCGGTATTCATAGAAGTTGAGGGTATCTCCGCTGATGGGGGCAAACCGGAGGAAGAGTTCGATCGGGCTGAGGGTGCCGCCGAGGGTGTCACCTTGTGCTGGAAAATTCTGCTCGGAGGCCGGGTTGGAAGGATTCCCCCCATGCACGAACATGGTCATGGTGCCGTATTGGGTATAGTTGCCTCTCTGGAAAAAGGTGCGAGAGGCAGAGATGTGTTCGCCCGGGTAGAGGTCTTCGAATTTCAGGTCCAGTGAGCGTTCCAGCAGCCGAAGCCCCGTGGTGGGGTTAACCTCCCGCTCGAGGTCCGGCGGCGACTCGTATACGGCGTTGTCCGTCCCAATGCTGGCCACTTTGAAATCCCCCGACTGCTGGGTAAAGGGAGGCGGGTCTTCCAGCCAGTCGCTGCCTACGATGTCGAGGCTGTAGAGCTGGATGGAGGTGGTGGCGTTATGCTCAATCCAGAGCCGGGCAAAGTCGATGGCGCTTGCAAAGGTGGTGTCGGGCCCCCCCTCTTCGGTTCTGGGGGCCGTCCTGCCCCGCAGGGGGATGCGGATGAGCCGCCAGGGGCGGTCCGTGGGGTCGGACCGGGTACCCTCGACCAGTAAAGAAGGCCCGTTGTAGACGCCCGTTTCGGAGTTGAACCCCTGGTTCGTGCCCAGGTCGATGCTGTAACGCACAAAGCTGTTGCGGTCGTCTAAGATGCCGTTCCGGTTGAGGTCTTCGGTATCCGGAGTCGAGTCCCGTTCGGGGTTGTTTCCCTGGGTGCCGTTGACGCCGGAGGGATAGCGCAGGAGGTTGGCTTCCTGGCGGAGGTCCACATCGGCGAAGTTGTCGCCGGAGGGGTCGGCGGGTGAGAGGGAGCCGGGATAGATGAGCTGGAAGATCGAGTCCTCCTGGGCGTCGGTGAGTCCGTCCAGGCCGATGTCTTCTTCGGACGTGGCCACGTCGTCGCCCCTGGGGAGGCCGGGTAGCGGTTCGTCTTCGGTGCGGAAATCCCTGGGGGGAGGCGGGTTGTGGATGGGGTGGTCCAGCGGGAGGGCGACCCGCTCGGAGATCTCGCCCATGTCGATGTGAAGCCGTCCGGCGTTGCCGCGCACCCAGAGTTCGAGGAATTTGGATCGGGAGGGGTCAAGGCCGTCCAGGTATTGTGTGATTCCCGCCCAGGACATCTCCGGGAATCCCCCCTCTGTGTTGCGAGTCCTTTCGGGAAAGCCGTTGGTCCGGTGGGGGTCAAACCGGAGGTGCAGCGTTTCGACAATACTCTGTTCTGCGGGGATGTCGTCCCGGTTGGGCTGGATGCGGAAGATGGAAATCCGGTCGCGTTCCACCGGGTTGTACGATGTCAGCCTTCCCTTGGGGAGGAGAATGGTACTGCTGTTCAGGACGGGCGTGCTTGCAGAGGTCAAGGCACGTTTGTAGATACTGAAGGCTTGCCTGTCCTCGGTGCCTTCAAAGTCGTCGATGTAGGCGACCCCCCTGGTGTTGGGGTTGGGCAGGCTCTGGGCGACCTCCGCATCGATGGTGAGCGAGGAGGGTGTCTCGGTGGCCACAAAGGGGAGCTTGTTGACCATATCGGTGATGGCCTGAGGCTGAAGCCGGAACCGGGCATTGGCATCCCATATGATGGTTCGTTTGGGCTCTTCACCCACGCGCACGCGCGGTGAAGCGGCGCCCTGGCTGCCGTAGAGGAGGGTCAAGCCCACCCGCGAGAAGTTGTCTTTAAACGGGTGTTCGACGCGGATGCCCAGGAGGCTTTTCTGCCCTCCGAAGCCGCCGAACAGACTTTTGCTGCTGTAGTTGATCGTGAGGTTGGCCGAGGGGTCGGAGGCCTGTTCGGCGGCGTCACCGATGATTTTGACGGTGCCGAACTGGTATTCGATACTGTAGTCCTGGCCCCTGACGAGCCGCCGGTTGTTGAGGATGACCTCTTCAGTGTTTTCGATGATGCCGGGGCCTAAGTTGTACTGGGTGGCCCGGCTTTTGGACCGGATGCGCATAAAGAACTTGCTTTTTTCCCTCCGCGTGGTACTGTTGATGGTTGTGTAGATTTCCGGTGCCCGGGCGTTATTGTCCAGTTCTTCAACGCCCACCCCCCTGGCCCCGAAAGGTTCTAAGGTGGAGAAGACGAGGTGCCCGTCGCGCAGGTTGAGACCGGGCAGGTTGTTCCCCCCGTCGATGTCGATGATATTGTCCGGAGACGAGGACTCGGATGAGCCGTTGGTGTGGGTATCCAGGCCGAAGATCTGGAGGTAGGGTCTTCCGCTCTGGTTGTCAACGGGTTCCTGCCCCGGCACGTCCCGGAGGATCTGGAGTTCAAACCCCTGGGGTTCTATGTTGCGGCCGCTGAGGCTGTAGACGTTTCGCCAGGAGAGGTCCCAGGTGGGGAAGTCGGGGCGCTGCTGCCTGGCTTTGAGGAGCTTGAGCCTGATCCTGGTATCGGGGTTCTGTGGGTTGGGAATAAAGGAGAGGTCCCCAAAGGTTCGTCCATCCGCGGTGCGATAGGCAACGCCCAGGGCCCAGCCGGGGAAGACCCGGCCCCTGCGTATGATGAGGTAGCCCCTGGCGTCGACAAGGAACTGGTCGCGTTCCAGTTCGTGGAAGGAGCCTTCTTCAAGGCCGCCCCCTTGAGACTGAGACAGGGTTTCGTTGGGGGCGCCGTTGTCATTCCAGAAGGCGAAGGCGGCGCCGGGAATCGCCCGCTGTTCGATGTCGTTGATGTCGTTGAAGTCGTTGACGAAGACCCGCAGGGTATTGATGTCGACCAGGTCGCGGGCGGCAGGCTCATCCGGAAAGGCATCTCGATAGTCTCTGTCGAGGAAGAAGTAGACATCTTCGAGGTACTGAAAGTCCCGGATGTCGTTGGCGGTCTCCTCGGCCTGGCCCTGGAAGGTCTTGCGGTTGCTGGCGCCCTTGTCCTGGGTGGTAACAACCGTGAATTTCAACCCGCCCAGCCGGCCCCTGGTCTTGATCCCGAAGAGCCCCCCCCGATTCTGGGCGTTGAAACCGACCAGCCGTGTGTTGGGGAGGGTCAAAGAGGTGCTGCCGGCCTCAATTTCCTCAATAATGCCGTCTTCGTCGCCGTCGTATCGAAGTCTGAGTGTCTCGCCGATGTCGCGCTGGCTCCGGCTGTCTTCCTGAAGTTCGATGGAGATTCTGTCGCCGATGGTTCCCTGCACGTTCAGCTGAGACTCCTGTTCAAAGTTGACGGTAAACGGGGTCGGCCGGGTTCTGGCCGTCTGGGCCTGACCGCTGGTGGACCGTTTGGTACCGGAAAGGTCAATGCGGCGGGTGGTGGTGATATTGAGGTTGGTTTCTCCTTCTCCGGTGATGACGCTCAGTGCCTTGGGGACTTTGACCGGAATCTTGATATTGACGAGCCCGCCGCTCCCCCTTCTTGGGTCGCGCTTTGGTTTTTCCCCCAGCTTTGAGGCAATAAGACGCTCCTGGTCTTTTTGGTATTTATAAGCGACAAACTGGCCGAGCGGAATAACGGCCGGCAGGCCATAGATCCCCCCCGCGGCTTCCCGATAGACGAAGAGGGTCGTTGTTTCGCCGTCAAGGAGGCGGACGCCGGGTTTGATCAGCCGGCTTCTGAGTGTCTGGACGGGATCTTTTCCTGCGCGCCTGCCAGTGGAGGGGGAAGCGAGGAAGGCCTCAAGGGGAGCGTCCACGATGCTTTTGTCAATTCCAGGTGGCGCGGCATCCACGGGCACCATCGGGGTGCCCATGGCCACAAGACAAAGAAGGATGCATATGTCGTGCAGAGTCGGTCCTGGTTGTCTGGATATCAAACCCCTACCTCGGGATGAGCGGATGGCGTGTTTTGAAAAGCGGGAAGTTGTGGTTGGATAACAGGTTAATCGCCGATGTGGCCGATAATAATACCATACCCTCTTTGAAAGATCAAGAGAAAATGCCGGGGAAGCGCAAAGGCTATGGCATGGTGTCCTAACCCGAAAAGGGCTTTCCTGTGCGGGGGAAAAGGCGTATATTCCGTTTCAGGCAGTGTATATTTACTTTAACTCCTTTGTAACCATAAGGTTCCCTGTGGAGGTCCGGAATGGTGCTGCGGTGGTATGTGCTGAGGGAGCATCTGGCGCCGTTTCTGTTCAGCTTTGCTGTGATTATGTTCCTCCTGGTGGTCGATCTGATCCTCCAGATGATCGACCTGATTTTGGGAAAAGGGATTGCCATCGAGGTGGTCCTCGAACTCTTTTTTCTGAATACGGCCTGGATGGTGGCCTTAGCCGTTCCAATGGCCGTGCTGGTGGGCACATTGATGGCCTTTGGGCGTTTGAGCGGAGATAATGAGGTTACGGCGATGCGCGCCCTGGGTGTTGGGCTGCAGCAGGTGGCCTGGCCGGTGTTTCTGGTTGGGGCGCTGGTCGGGATGCTTTTGATTGTCTTCAACGATCAGGTGCTGCCGGAATTTAACTATCGCGCGCGTCTTCTGATGTGGGACATTCAGCGAAAACGCCCTGCCGTGACCCTGGAGGAAGGGATTTTTATTCAAGATTTTGAAAACTACAAGATGCTTATCGGGCATATCGACGAGCGCACATCGGCCTTAAAGGATGTGGTGATTTACAAGTATGAACCGGGAGGGTATCCCGTTGCGTTTGTGGCCGAGCGGGGGGCGGTGTTTTTTTCCGAGCAGGACGACGAGGCGCTTTTGACGCTTTACAACGGGGAGACGCACCGGGTGGATGAGACCGATCCGGAGCTTTATGTACGGACGGTATTTGAGAGGATGACGCTGCGCCTTGGAGAGGCCGGGCGCCGGCTCTCCCGTACGATCTCGCATTACCGGACCGACCGGGAGATGGGGATAGGGATGATGCTGGAGCGTGTGGTGGACTACGAAGCGGAGGTGCGGTCCTTACAGGCAGAGTCGGCAGGCCGGATCGGGGATTTTTTTTGCCGCTATTTTTTTGAGGATCCTCCCGGCGCGGCCCATACGGTCGACCTGGAGTTTCATGGGCTTCTGGCCCAGATTCAGGCCGATGCCGCGCTTGTGGGGCACAAACGGCGTGAGGCAGACCGCTACCGGGTGGAGATCCACAAGAAGTTCTCCATACCCGCCGCCTGCCTCACCTTTATCCTGGTGGGGGTGCCCCTGGGCGTGCGGGTGCGCAGGAGCAGTCCGGCCGTGGGGGCCGGAATCAGCATCGGGTTCTTTTTGATCTACTGGCTGTGTCTTATTGGTGGAGAAAAACTGGCGGATCGGGGATTTGTATCGCCCTGGTTTGCGATGTGGAGCCCCAATATTCTGATCGGGCTGGTCGGGGGCTGGATGGTGGTGCACACGGTTTTTGAGCAGAGGCGATGGTGGGGGGGAGGATGCGCATCCTGAGTCGATACGTCCTGCGGCAGTTTCTTTCACCGCTGGGGCTTTCCTTTTTGAGTTTTCTGGCGATCTTTGTGGTTGTGGACCTGGCGGACCGCCTCAGCGCTTTCTTAGACCGGGGCGTGGACGTCAGGACGATTCTGCTTTATTATACCTGGTATATTCCCTACATCTCCGTGCTCGTCCTGCCGATGGCCATGCTGCTGGCCAGCCTGTTTTGTATCGGCGAGCTGGCCCGGCATCAGGAGTTGACGGCGATGAAGGCGGCCGGCATCAGTCTGTACCGAATCGTGCTGCCGGTTCAGGCCCTGGCCCTGCTGGTCAGTGTCGGGGCCTTTTTTCTGGCAGACCGGGTGATGCCCGAGGCCAATCGTCGCCGGATGGCGATTGAGCGGGGCGAAAATCCCATCTCACCGCGGGGGATTCGATCCCGGGTTGTACTTCGAGATGTGCATGGGCAGATTCTATCGGTAAGCAAATACGATCCGGAAGAGAAGCGAGGATGGCAGGTCACGCTGGACCAGTACAAAGGCCGGCGGCTGGTTCGCAAGGTCCGGGGGGAAGAGATGGTTTGGGAGGCGGGTGGATGGACGCTCTACAGGGGCGAACAGCGACAGTTCGGAGCAGAGGGCCGGGAGACGGTTTCCAAATTCGAGTCTATGCGCGCCGAGGGGGTGACCCTCCGCCCGGAGGACCTGATCCGGGAATCCCGCCCGGTTGACCAGATGCGCTATGGAGATCTTAAAGCATTTATTGGGCGGAAGGCCCGCAACGGAGAAGAGACCACCAGGGAGCGTGTGGAGCTGCACCTGCGGGTGGCTTTTCCTTTTGCCAATTTTGTGATCGTTCTGTTCGGGGTGCCGCTTTCATCCAGGCCCCGCGGTACGGGGAAGCCCCTTCAGGTCGGGATCTGTCTCCTGGTTTCTTTTGTGTACTACGGATGCATCCAGGCCGGGCGGGCGACGGGATGGAACGGCCTGCTTCCCCCGTTCTGGGCGGCCTGGGGCGCCAATTTTCTCTTTTTGGGGGTTGGGGGCGGGATGCTTTTTCGGGCGCATAAATGAACAGGGGCCGGAAAGGCCCCCTGTGGTTGTTTTCTGAATTTTTCAGATTAGTAGATGACGGACAAAGTTCTCTTGTCGAAGATATATAGCTTGGGATTTTTCGCGAGCTTGTCGCGGTTGACTGCGTAGTGGAGATGGGGGGCCGTAGACCGGCCGGAGTTCCCCATTTTGCCGATCACGCCGCCCCGTTGGACTTTCTGGGTTTTTTTGACGGGTGGCCTTTTGAGAAGGTGGGCATAGAGGGTAGACAGACCGGACCCGTGATCGATGGATACATACCATCCCAGGAGTTTGTCTCTACCCACCTTTTTTACCACGCCATCCGCAGTGGCCAGGATATCGGTTCCCTTGTGTCCGGCAATATCAAGACCCTTGTGGAATTGTCGCCTTCCGGTAAACGGGTCGGTACGCCAGCCGAATCCTGAGGAGTACCAATATTCCGCATCGGGAGGAAGGGGTAAAATAGAAGGCAGATGGCGCCGTTCTTGCTCATTTTGCGTCATGTAGCTCCTGATACTGTCGAAGCTTGTCTGGAGAAAACGGGCTTCTCGAAGGAGCTGATCCAGGTCGGTATGGGTCTGGGTGAGTAATGCCGAGGTTTCATATGAAACCCGGTTCTCCCAGAGGGGGACCTCTTCGGAGATCCCGCCAGCACCCATCTTCCGGACATCTTCACCCGGTTCGGAGAAGCTGACCCAGGCACGCAGCTTGCGGTCGATTTGCGTGAGTCCATCGACCTGGTTGCGGAGGGTCTTCAGTCTTTTCTGCACCCTCTCAAACTGAACTTTCAGCTCTTCATTTTCCGTTTGAAGAACGGAGAACTCGATTTCTCGGTTGAGTTGAATGTAGTAGCCGATGGCGTGGAAGATCAGCGCACACAGGGAGATGACGCATACGGTCAAGAGCCCCCAGAAGAAGGGACGGGAGATGTTGAGTTCCCGGATACGGTCCTCATTGTGGGGAATGACCAGGAGGGTGAGGTATTTCTTGCTCATCGGCGAGCCCCTCTCATAACTCTACTTAATTGAACTCTTTTTCGTTATTATAGAATTTCATAACAAATTCGTCGCAATGTAAGCATTTTGGCGCCTTTTGTCAAGCCAAGAAAAGAAGTTCACCCGGGAGGCCTATCCCCTGCCTTTGGGGGTCAGATAGGCTTTGACTTCCGATTTAAGCGCACCGCGCAGCACAGGATCGTCGATGCAGAATACCCGTACGACCTTGGCCTGGACCTCAAAATTGTCGATGAGGGATTCTTTGAGCATCGAGACTTCGGGGTCGTCGAAGGTGAGGGGATCGGCCTTGTCCACGGGGATGTGGGAGCCGAAGTAGACCTTGAGGTCGACTTCGGGGCTTTTGCCGAAGCGAGGGATGTCGATGAGGATCTCATCGCCTTTCAAAGCGAGGCCCGTTTTTTGGGAGAAGATTCTGCAAAGGTCGATTTCCAGCTCCCGGCGGTCCTCCGGATTGTAGTAAAGGCGGGCGAGTTCCTCCATCAGGTCTTGCCCTCGCTCGTGCGGGAAGAAGATCCGGGCGACCTTGTAGAGCTTCCGGCGCTTGAGACGCCCGACCATGCTGGTACGTCTGTCAATGCCGAGCCGGTCCATTTCCATTCCCAGGCGGTGGACCAGATCGGCTTCGGTGGATCGGTCGAAGTCGGTTTCGTGAAGGCTGCATTCGGGGTGGTGGAGCAGGTCCTGCACCCCCCGTTTGAACATGGCATTGGCCGAGCGGACGGCGTGGTGCAAGTAGACATTTCGGTACATCAGGTAGTTTGTAAAGATGAGCGCCTCTACGGCCGAGACGCCTTTGTAGGTGATGGCGGGCCGCTGGCTTTCCGGGTCGAAAGTGATGGATTTGATCAGGCGGTCCCGGTTGACGCTCTCCCCGAAGGGGACGCCGCAGTAGCGGGCGTCTCGCAGGAGATAGTCGATCTTGTCCGGGTCGAGGGTGCCGCTGAGGATGTGGGCCAGCCGCAGGTCCCGGTCGGGAATTTCAACGGCCTTATTGTTGTAGTCGATGACATTGGCGACCCGGATCGGATCGGTTCCGGCGTTGTGGAGGGCTGCGTGGATTTCGGTGGTGGGGTCCAGGATGATCTGCCGGCCGCGCGTTTCGTGGTCGATGAAGAACATCTGCATTTCTTCGAAGAGGTGCGAAAAGGGGTAGTGGCCGATATCGTGGAGGAGGCTCGCCACCAGCAGCACCCTGACGTCTTCCAGGTCGATGTGGAGGGGCGGGTCCGCCTGGAGGAGCCGGTGTAAAAACTGACCGGTGAGGTGGAAAACCCCCAGGGAGTGCTCAAAACGGGAGTGGCGGGCGCCCGGATAGACCAGAAAGACGTGGCCAAGCTGCGAGATGTCGCGCAAGCGCTGGAATTCATCCGTATCCAACAGGGGGACCACATCCCAGGGGATGTGGATGTAGCCCCAGATAGGATCCCGGATGGCTTTCCCTGTTTGCAGAAATTGGAGGTCAATACGCATAAATGGGAAGAGGAATGGAGGAAGCGACGGGTGTTTTCCGTGATTCTCATGTCGCAGTGTTTCTGAGAGATCCGCATCAGGACGGTGAAAAGTAAATAAGCCAATTCAAGCCCCAAAGGCAAGGACAAAAGTCAAAACAGCTTCTAAGGCAAAGGATTCATGAAATGAAGCAGGCGACGGACGCCCGTAGGAGGGTGGTCAGAAAAATGGTCCGCGCACTGGACCGGGTGTTTGGTGGCGCAGCGTGGGACCGCAAGCAAAAACCGCCAGATCCCCTGGACAGTCTGATGCGGACGATTTTGTCTCAGAATACTACGGATGAGAATCGGGATCGGGCTTACGAGCGTCTGAGGGAGCGGTTTCCGACCTGGGAAGCAGTGATGGAGGCCAGGCCAGAGGAGGTGAAAGACGCGATTCGGGTTGCCGGGCTGGCCAACCGGAAGGGCCCGAATATGCAGGCGTTTTTGCGGTGGCTGAAGTCGAAGCGGGGGGAACTCAGGCTGGATTTTATTCGAGATCTGCCAGAAGATAGCGCGATCGACACGCTGACCCGGCATCGGGGCGTCGGGATCAAGACGGCGTATATTGTTCTGGCGTTTGCCTGCAACAGGGATCTGTGTGCGGTGGATACGCACGTGCACAGGATCTTAAGGCGCGTGGGGGTTATCGACGAGGGGTGCGGACGCGAGAAGGCGCACACAGAGCTGGCGCCGCTGATTCCAAAGGGGAAGGCGCGGGAATTTCACGTCAATCTGATCGATTTTGGCAAAACGGTCTGCACCGCCCGGAACCCGGCGTGTGAGACGTGTCCAATCGCCCGCATGTGCCGGTATTATCAGATGGGGCGGAAGGGGTAGGGGGGATCGTCCGGGTGGGGGGGGTGACACTGTGTTTTTGCTTGACACCAATGGGGGAATCGTCTATCTTTAACCATTCGATCTGAAATAAGTGGCTTTGTAGGCTGGACTTGGAGCTCCCGTAGCTCAGGTGGATAGAGCAACTGCCTTCTAAGCAGTAGGTCGCAGGTTCGAGTCCTGCCGGGAGTAGAGACGGACAGTGTGGTGGGTGTAGCTCAGTATGGTTAGAGCGCCTGGTTGTGGCCCAGGAGGTCGGGGGTTCAAATCCCCTCACTCACCCCACAATACGCATCTTTCTACCTGTTCGATTTACGGCCTTTGGCTCTTGGCGATTCGCATGGAGGGCTAAAGGCTTTTTTGGAATAATCCCGTCACGCGTCGAAAGTGGTGTGTCCCGCCTGACGCGTGGATGACTCGCGACGCTCGACTATCCGATATGGGCCTGAGATGAACCTGTTCAAGCGTTTTCGAAAGCGTCCCTTCCGCGCCGTGGTGATCGGGCTGGACGGGGTGCCCCACAGTCTGGTGCAGCGGCTGGTGGACGAAGGGCGGATGCCAAATTTTTCGGCGCTGTTAGACAGGGGGTGCCTGTTGCCGATGCAGTCGGTGCTGCCTACGGTGTCGTCTGTGGCCTGGGCGTCGATTGTGACGGGGTGCAATCCGGGAAAGCACAATATTTACGGATTTATCGACCGGGTGCCGCAGACGCATGAGATGTTTATCCCCACGTCCCGGAATCTGAAGGCCAAAACCTGGGTCGAACTTTTCAGCGGCCTGGGGAAGCGGATCTTCTCCATGGGGGTGCCAACGACGTATCCGCCCAGGGCGGTGAACGGCGTGCTGATTTCCGGGTTTCTGGCTCCGGATTTACAGCGGGCGACCTATCCGCTTCAGATTGCGAAGGAGCTGGAGGAGATGGGGTATGTCATCGATATCGACGCCTGGCAGGCGCGTGAAGACAGGGATAAATTCCTGGATGAGGTCTTTCACGCCTTAGAGCGGCGGTGTGAGGCGATGTTCCATTTTTTAAGCCAGGGGCCCTGGGATCTGTTTGTGGCGCATGTGATGGATACGGATCGGCTGCACCATTTTCTGTGGGGGTACATAGAGGATGGGAACGAGGCGTACACTTCCTGGTTTCACCGATTTTACGAGCGGGTTGACGAGGCCCTCGGAGAGTTGGTAAGCAGGCTGGATGAAGATGTGCTTTTGATGATTTTGTCGGATCACGGATTTTGCAGGCTGAAGCAGGAGGTCCACCTCAATACCTGGTTGAGGCAGGCCGGGTACCTGCAATTTGCTTCTAAGGCGCCCAGGCAGCTTCGGGATCTGTCGCCTTCTACGCGGTGTTATTCGCTCCTACCGGGGCGCTTCTACGTCTGTGTTCAGGGGCGGGAGCACAACGGCCGTGTGGCGCCTGGGAGCGAGTACGAGGCCGTGCGGCGAGATGTTGCAGCGGCGCTGCTGGAGATCCGGGACCCGGAAACGGGAGGCCAGGTGGTCCAAAAGGTGCTGATGCGGGAGGAGGTCTACAGCGGTTCCGCCTGTGACGCCGCCCCCGATTTTGTGGCGATGCCAGCCGAGGGATACGATCTCAAAGGGGGATTTGAAAAGGATGTCCTGCTGGAAAGGGGTCCGGTAAACGGCACCCATACGTTTGAAGATGCGATGTTTTATGTGAACCGTCGGTGCGAGGAGAGCAGCGATCTGTCGGTGATCGACGTGATGCCAACGCTCCTGGAAGAGATGGGGATAGAGGTGCCCGAGGCGTTGGATGGGTGCCCGCTGGTTCTGAGATAGGCAGGTGAGGGACCTATTTCTCAGCCCTGTAAAATCATCCTCGTTGTCAGTGCGCGGCCGAATTTTATGAAGGTCGCCCCTATTTTGAGCCATCTGAAGGCGATGCCGGATCTGTTTCGGCCGCTGCTGGTACATACCGGACAGCACTACGACGTGCAGATGTCGGATGTGTTCTTTCAGGAACTGGGGCTTCCGGAACCGGATTACCACCTGGGCGTCGGATCTGGTACGGAGGCGGAACAGACGGCCGGGGTGATGGTGGCCTTTGAGGAGGTCCTGCTGAAGGCGATGCCGGATCTGGTGGTGGTGGTGGGAGATGTGACCCCCACGATGGCCTGCAGCATCAACGCCGCAAAGCTGTGGGTTCCGGTTGCCCACGTGGAGGCGGGGCTGCGCAGCGGAGACAGGCGGATGCCGGAGGAGATCAACCGGATTGTGACAGATGCGCTTTCCACCTTTTTCTTTACGCCTTCGCCGGATGGGGATGCAAATCTGCTCCGGGCAGGGGTTGTACCGGAACGGATCTTCTGTGTGGGGAATGTGATGATCGATTCCCTGCGCCGGCTGGAACCTTTGGCAGACCGGTCGGATGTGGTTGAACGGCTGGGGGTTGAAGAGAAAGGGTATGCGCTGCTGACAATGCATCGGGTGTCCAATGTGGACCAACAGGACGTGTTAAAGGGGATTCTGAGCGCTGTGGAACAGGTCCAGAGGGAACTGCCCATTGTGTTCCCTCTTCACCCTCGGACCCGGAAGCGCATTGCTGCGTTCGGGCTGGAGGGGATGGTTGGGGGAATGAAAAACCTGAAGGTGACGGAGCCGGTGGGCTATTTCGACATCCTCAAGCTCCAGAAGGCGGCCCGGCTGGTGCTGACCGATTCGGGAGGCATACAGGAAGAGACAACGGCCCTGAGGGTACCCTGTCTGACGCTTCGAGAAAATACGGAGCGTCCGGTGACCATTGAGGTAGGGACAAACACGCTGGTTGGGGTGGACCCCAAAGCCATTGTGGAGACGACGCAGAGGGTTCTGAAAGGGGATTATAAGCAGGGGAGGGTCCCAGACCTCTGGGATGGGCACGCGGCAGAGCGGATTGTGGGGGTGCTGTGCGAACAGTTGTGAAGCACACCAGGAGATCGTGCACGATCGACCAACGGAAAAGAGAATTTATGGGGTGTATGCGTATTTTGCCTTCGCTTCTGATTCTGGCGATGGGAGGGGTATGGATGCAGGCAGAGGGGTATGGGGACGGGCATGTCCTGGATACGAGTGAGGAGAACATGAAGCGGATCGCCAGGTCGCTGGGGGTGGAGTGTACACATTGTCACCTTGCACCGGATGGAAAGATCGACTACGAGGCGCCCTCCCCTCTTAAGGAGACAGCGATTCATATGAAGGTCCATTTTGTGGACAGTCTGAAGACGGTGGACGGAGAGGCGCTGAGATGCGTTTCCTGCCACAACGGCGCGGCCCGGTTTCTGCCCCGCAACGTGAAGGACGCCAAGCCCTCCAATCTCTCTGAACACATGGACCGGAAAGAGATTATCAGGATGATGAGGCATCAGGCGAAGCAACTGGGGGTGAACTGTGATTTCTGCCATGTCAGGAGCGAGGACGGCAGACTGGCGCCTGCACAACCGACCAGGCATAAATTGATCGCCAAATACATGATGGATCATTTCGCGGGCAAGCTGGTGACGCTGGACGGAAAGCCCGCGACCTGTCAGACCTGTCACCACGGGCAGGCGGAGTTCCTGCCGCGTTCCAGGCATTAGACGGAGTAGGAAAGGCGACCGACAAAATGAAAGAGGTCGGACAGCGGGTGCTGTCCGACCTCTTTTTGGTGTTTGCAAGTGGGGTTAAGAACATCCCACCGAGTTGCCGCAGTTCAAACACCGATAGCAAGAGCCGTTCCGGACGGTGATGTGCCCGCAGGTGTCACAGAAGGGCGCGTCGCCCATCATGTGAGAGAGCTGCTCGTCTAAGACCAGGGTCTGCGACTGAGGATGTGTCTGCTGGTGTTCCTGTGGATGTTCCTGCTGGTGTCTGGTCGCGGTGGCCCGAACTTTCGTGCCCAGTCCGTTGCCGCTCGCAGCAGGGGCGGCGGCGGTGGGCAGGGAGATCGTCTGGGGTGAGGATGATTCCCGTTTTGCAGCAGGTTTTGATCCGTTGGCACCAACGGGCGGAGCCGATGCAGACGCGTCCGGAGAGGGTCTGTCTTGCGCAGTTGACCCCACCTGCTTCTCGGCTTCGTGTGCCGCCTCTTCATTGATGTCCGACGCAATATCTTCGGGTTTGACCTGGAGGAAGTCGGTGCGTCCGAGGTACTCGTAGCCGAGCAACCGGAAGACGTAGTCGATTATAGAGGTCCCAAATTTGATGTTGGGGTGGTCTACCGTTCCCCAGGGTTCGAACCGCGTGAAGGTGAAGGTGTCAACGAATTCCTCCAAGGGCACCCCGTACTGGAGACCCTTGGAGACGGCAATGGCAAAGCAGTTGAGCATGATTCGGAACGGCGCCCCCTCTTTGTGCATATCGATGAAGATCTCGCCCAGGGTGCCGTCTTCGTATTCCCCGGTGCGCAGGTAGACCTTTTGACCGGCCACGCGGGCCTCCTGGGTGAAGCCCTGCCGTTTGGACGGCAGACGGCGCTGGACGGCGCGTTGGGCGACAGCGGGCTGTTTTTCGTCGGTTTCGGGCACCGGGGCTTCGGCTTTGCTGACTTCGGTTTCCGTGTCTTTGTCGTCGGAAGAGGTGCTGAGGGGCTGGGAGAGTTTGGAGCCGTCCCTGTAAATGGCCACCGCTTTGAGGCCCAGCCGCCAGCCTTCTACGTAGAGGTCTTCGATCTCCCCAGCAGTGGTCTCCTGGGGAACGTTGATGGTTTTGGAGATCGCCCCGCTGATAAATTTCTGCGCCGTGGCCATCATGGTCAGGTGCGCCATAGGGGCGATGAAGCGTTTGCCGTGCTTTCCGCACTTGTTGGCACAGTCGAAGACCGGGAGGTGCTCCTCCCTGAGGTGGGGGGCGCCTTCGACGGTCATGCGGCCGCAGACCACATCGTTGGCCTCCTGGATCTGGGCAGGGCTGAAGCCGAGGGCCCTCAGAAGGTTGAAGGCGGGAGCATTGTACTGCTCAGGGGTGAACCCGAGCCGCTGCATGGCCTCTTCCCCCAGGGTCCAGGGGGCGAATGCAAAGGGGAGTTCAAAGGCGCCGGGCAGCGCCGTTTCGATCTTTTTCAGTTCACCGTCCGTAAAGCCCACCTCACGCAGGGTTTTGGCGTTGATGTGGGGCGCGCCTTCCAGCGAGAGGGTGCCGCAGATGTAGGTGAGGATATCCCGTATCCGGTCATCGGCATACCCGAGCTGCCGGAGGGCTTTGGGCACCGAGGCATTCACGATTTTGAAGTAGCCGCCCCCGGCGAGTTTTTTGAATTTGACCAGTGCAAAGTCGGGCTCAACGCCGGTGGTGTCGCACTCCATGAGGAGGCCGATGGTGCCCGTGGGGGCAAGTACGGTGGCCTGGGCGTTCCGGTAGCCGTGGGTTTCACCCAGTTTTACAGCACGGTCCCAGTTTTCACAGGCGGCGCCAAGGAGGTCTGGCGGGCAGGCCGCCGCATCGATCTCATAGGCGGCGTCCCGGTGCATATTCATCACCTTGAGCATGGACTTCCGGTTGCGCTCGAAGCCGGGGAACGGGCCTTTATCGGCCGCCATCCGGGCCGAAGTCTCATAGGCCTGCCCACACATGATGGCGGTAATGGCCCCGCACACGGCCCTGGCTTCGGGGTTGTCGTAGGGCAGGCCCATGACCATCAGCAGGGTGCCCAGGTTGGCATAGCCAAGGCCCAGCGGCCGGTAGTCGTGGCTGTTTTGCGCGATCTGTTGGGTGGGATAAGACGCAAAATCGACGAGGATTTCCTGGGCGATGAAAAAGAGCTTGCAGGCGTAGCGGAAGCCCTCGATGTCGAAGGTGCCGTCCTCTTT
Source organism: Candidatus Latescibacterota bacterium (assembly GCA_965222075.1). GTDB lineage: Bacteria > Latescibacterota > UBA2968 > UBA2968 > JAAXHW01. Next base: position 765,656 of record OZ244937.1, read on the forward strand.
GAAGAACTTTATCAGGTTGATCGAGGCAAGGTTGCAGGCGGTGTTGTCCAGGAACATGTATTCGGAGCAGGGGTTGGACCCGTTGATCCGGTCGGTTTGGGAACAGGTGTGCCATCGGTTGATGGTGGTGTCGTACTGCATCCCGGGATCGGCGCAGACCCAGGCGGCCTCGGAAATTTGGTGCATGAGGTCCTGGGCCTTAAATGTCTCGTGGATTTCCCCGGTGGTGCGCAGGTGGGTACTCCATTCGCCGTTGTTGGCGTAGGCGTCCATGAACGCATCGGAGACGCGTACGGAGTTGTTGGAGTTCTGACCGGAGACGGTTTTATAGGCCTCGCCATTGAAGTCGGCGGTGTAGCCTGCCGCGATGAGGGCCGCCACTTTCTTCTCTTCACGCGCTTTCCAGTTGATGAAATCGATGATTTCGGGGTGGTCCATGTCCAGGCAGACCATCTTGGCTGCCCGGCGGGTGATGCCGCCCGATTTGGTGGCCCCGGCGCCTTTGTCGAACACCTCTAAGAAGGACATCAGGCCAGAAGAGGTGCCGCCCCCGGACAGCTCTTCCATTCTGCCCCGGATTTTAGAGAAGTTGGTGCCGGTTCCGGAGCCATATTTAAAGAGTCTGGCTTCGTTCTTAAGCAGGTCGAATATATCCATCAGATCGTCACCGACCGATTGAATATAGCAGGCCGAACACTGGGGGTGAGAATAGGAGTCTCTGGTCTCTAAGACCCGGTCTCGCATCCGGTCCCAGTACCAGTGGCCGCCGTTGCCCTTTTTGATTTTATATTCGTGGTAGAGCCCGCAGTTGAACCAGACCGGAGAGTTGAAGGCGCCCATCTGGTGGACGAGATGATAGGCGAGTTCGGCCTCAAAGGTGTCGGCATCCTCCCGGGTATCGAAGTAGCCCCCCTGTCCCTCGCCTGCGGCCCGGATGGTGTGGGCCAGGCGGTGGACCACCTGCCGCACCGAGGTTTCGTGTCCGGTTTTGGGAACGCCTCGCTTGCGGAAATACTTGGACGCCACGATGTCGGTTGCCAGCTGGGACCAGGAGACGGGGACTTCCAGGCCTTCCATTCGGAAGACCTCTGAACCGTCCGGGTTGGTAATGACGGTCGTGCGCTTTTCGTAGGTGGTCTGATCGAGGGGGTTTTGGCCGGGCGATGTATGTCTGCGTTCAAGCTTCATAAAGGCTCTTCCTCCGGGGTTTGGTAGGATTTTTGAGTAGCAGCTCAACAATGTGAAACCTTCAGGGAGACATCCCCGCTCTCAGACGGTCCGGTAAGGGAGACCGGCCGTAGAGGATACTGGCGCTATTGGGTGAGGGATGCCGATATGCTCCAGGCGTTCGCGGACGATGGGGAAACGCCATGACAAGAGGAGGAGAGGAGAAAGAGAAGTCTCTGAAACAGGGGATTGTTTATGGGATGGGGAGAGATTTTAACCCGGCGACCCGAGCTGGCGGAGTTCCTTCTCAAAGTCGCTGAGGTCTTTAAACTGCCGGTAGACCGAGGCAAACCGAACGTAGGCCACGTCATCGAGGTTTTTCAATTCTTTCATGACCAGCTCGCCAATCTGTTCGTTGGCCTCAACTTCCCGTTCGCCCAGGCCGATGAGCTGGGCTTCAATGCGGTCTACGACCTCTTCGATCTGGGTGGTGGCTATCGGGCGTTTGTTGCAAGCGAGCTGGATTTTGGCAAAGAGCTTGTTTTTATCGAAGGATTCACGCCTGCCGTCGGACTTGATAACCGTCAGGGGAGTGTCTTCGATGTATTCGTAAGTGGTAAACCGTCGGCCGCACGTAAGACATTCCCGGCGCCTGCGAATGGCCGTTCCTTCCTTACTGGATCTGGAGTCAACGACTTTGTCCTCTATCCCTTCACAGTAAGGACACCTCATAGGAATTCTCCGGAAAAACCCTCGGGGAGCCCCAATTTGATAAATAAAGGGCCCTGGACTAAGGACCCTTATATTGTGGGGTGCACATAATTATAATACAAAATGTTGGGTTGTCAAGAGAAATTTGGCCGGTTTGGGGTCACTTCCGGGTATGGTTTCAGGATAAGAAATTGAGGAACAATCGGTTAAGAGAAATTGAAGAAAAAGATCACAACGGACACGAAACCATCCCCCCCGGTCCCACACGAAAGGCGCCCCCCCGGTGTGGTGCGGTCCCGGGTGGAGGGAGATGGGTTTCGTGTTCCGAATTTTCTCCCTTGTCTTGTCCCTCCGGAAAGTCGTATATTTACTTATTCCCCTGTTTTGTTCAGTCCCCGGTCTGTAGGGTGCTTTCTTTTCGATTTTTTCCTATTCCGATGACTTCTCTTTTGAACCGTTTGAACTCCGAAGGGATGCAGCTGAAGGGTCGGATCGTTTCGGCGTTTTTTGAGAACCCATTTCTGGAGGCGGATGCGCCGGCGCTTGCCCTGCGGTGCGATTCCGATCTCAAAGCGCTGCGTGCTGCCCTGTCTGACCTCTGCCGCTGCGGCGTGCTCAGGCATGAGGCAGAACGCTACCGTTTCGAGCCTGAAGCGGGGGTCTATGGTGAGGCTGCCGCGCTGGCCGGGATGCACTGGGAAGCAGAGGCCCCCGTTCGGCAGCAGGTGGTGGAGCTGGAGACGCTGGCCCGGCTGCTGGAGGCACTGGTGCGGCAGGCGTCGGAGACCGAGGCGGGGGACGAGCGCATGGCGGCGGTGGCTGAGCTGAAGGCGATGCGGATGTGCCAGCAGGTGGCCCATGTGCTGTGCGATTGTGTGCGGACCGGGGCGCACCCGGCCTGGCGGGCGACGGCGGCCGGGGCGCTGGGCTACCATGGGGCTGCGGCGGCCTTCCCGGAGCTTCAGGAGGCGCTTCTGGCACATGCCCGGGAAGAGCCGGACCTGGTGGTGGCAAAGGCGATTGCCTTTGCGTTGCGGGACACCCAAGAGGCACTTGCCCTCTTGGATCACGGCCAGGTGGGAGTGGCGGCCGAGGCGGTACTGGGAGTGACGCTTTCGGAGGTGGGGTGGACGGCTCTCATGGCGCGGTTTTTTGACGGGGTGGACGGGCAGGTGGAGGCCCTGATGTTGCGGCGGGTGCAGGCGGGGGAAGAGGCCGTTGCGCGGGTGGTCTCGTTTCTGTTGACGGCCGATTTTCCGGAGGACCGCGTGGGTCTGACGCCGCGGGTGTTCCGGCTGTTCGGGGCGCTGCCTCAGCCGGCCCTGTTCGCCGCGCTGGTCGGCGTGGAGGAGGAGATCCGGAGGACCCACAAAGAGATCTGGCCGGGCATCCAGCGGCGGGGGCGGAAGCGGGCGCTGATGGAGATTTTTGAGGATCGTGTGCGGGAAGACGGGGCTTCGGAAGCCCTGCTTGAGGCCCTGCTTGAGCGGACTGTAGAGGATGAGGGGTTTTGGGACCGGTACCTCCGATTCGTACGGTCCCTGCTTCGAACGCTGGATGCTGAAGGGACCGATGTTGTGATGGATCGGGTGGAGCGGATTGCGGGTGAGATCAACCGGGAGGAGATCGCCCGGCTGGCAGAGTTCTTAGTGGCGCTTGTCCAGGCGGTGCCGGCGACCGGGCTGAGGGTGCAGAAGGTGCTGGGCCGTTGGGAGGCGATTCTGCCGGGGGTGCAGGTGAAGGCGTTTCATGCGCGGCTGGGGGCGGGATAAATCTGCGAAAATGGGTTTGACCAACGCCGACCGCTTGAGGGACCAAACCCGGAATTTTAAGACGGCTGCTAAGACAGCTTCTAAACAAGAAAAACGGCGCAGGGTGTATATCCTGCGCCGTCTGCGTTTCAGTGCAAAACCGATCAGAAGTATTTGCCCAGGCCGATGGCGATGGAGAACCCGCTGAAATCGCCCGGGCTGCCGAGCATGTCGGTAAAATGGGCGAGGGTGTATCGGCCGTCTAAAGTCAGGGCGAAGTCCTTGTTTTCCCCCAGGCGAATGTCGATTCCCGAGGCGACAAAACCACCTACGGTCAGGGAAAGCCGGGGCAAGTCCCCGAATGGAAGGGCAACGCTGAGGTCCAGGCCGTTGTAATAGCCGGCCCGATAGGGGGTGCCAACACCGGCGTTGAACCCGATGCCGGTGTGCGGATAAAAGCCCGGGGGACCGGTCTGATGGTCGAACCGAATGATCGGACCGGCTCCAAACCCGATGTGGGGTACAATGCGTTTGTCTGCGGCGAACTGCCGCTGCAGGCCAACAGGGAGGGAGGCAAGGGTGATGCGGCTGACGCTACCGGGCATGGCGCTGCCCAGCCTGGCGGCCGACTGCTGGTAGCCGTAGGTGAGCATTTCGATTCCGACCATGAGCCGGACTATGGGCGAGAGCCGCCGGTCGTAGCCGATGCGGAAGCCGATGCCGCCGGTGGCGCTGGAGAAGAAGGCGCTGAGGCCGTTGAGGTCGGGGAGACGGGTCGGCGGCAGGAGGATGTCGCGCGGTTCGGGATAGACTGTCTGTGCAATGAAGGGGGCCTGATCGAGGTCGATCAGGAGGTCGCTGCCGGGCGGCGCCTGCACAGGGGTGCCGTTTTCGGCCCCTGTACTGCCGAACTCGCCTGGAAGGCGGACGACGATGCGGCCGTTTTCGTCGATGATGGTCACGACCGTCTTGGAGACAGATGCGCGCGCTTCAGGGTGAGCAGGGCGCGGCTTCTCTGCTGCTGAGAGGGGTACGGAGATCAACAGCGCAAGAGAGGCAAAAACCGGGATGAATCGTTGCATGGGGCACCTCCTTTAAGGCGTACAGGGCGCAGCGTATCACGACGGTTTTCCGTTGTTTTACGGAGTAGGCCACCACAAAGTATTTGACAGGTGCGTCTTCAAGAGATATTTTGGTCCTTGACTGCCTGGATTTGCGGCCAGGGTGTCGCTTTTGGGTCAAATATAATATACCACAATTGGAAGGTGTAGTCAACGGTGGTGGGTTGGAGCCTTCCAGTCTCACAATCGGCAGAGGTACGGGGTCTCTCTGCGTGACTCAGTCTGGAGGCCGCGATGCGCAGGAAAGGAAGATTTGCTCTGGCTGTTGCCGCTGTTCTGGTGATGGCATTTTTGTTGTTACGATATGTTGAATTTTTCCCCGGAGACAGGGAGAAAGCACCGCGAAGGGCCCGGGGAGGGATCGAAGAGCACGTGTATGGGGGCCTGCCGGACGAGGGTCCGGTTCTGGTTCGGAATGGGTACGTACTTTCCTACGATCCGGATCGCAGGGTGCCATCCTGGGTCGCCTACCACCTGAGGCCGGACTATGTGAAGACGCCCAAGAGAAGAGGGGGGTATGCCAGGTTCCGCCCGGACGCTGAGGTCGAGCACCCTGTCCGGCCTGGGGACTACCGGGGGGCAGACTACCACCGGGGACATCTGGCCCCGTATTTTGCGATGGGGGGAGACCGGGATGGGGACGGGCTGTATGCGGCCGATGGGGACCGGGAGGACCAGGAGACGGTTTTTGAGGCGAACCGGATGAGCAATATCGCGCCTCAGCACGCTAAGTTCAACGGTCCCGGCGGGGTATGGTACGGTCTGGAGACCTGGGTGCGGGAGGAGGTTGTGAAGAAGCGGGGGAGAGAGGTCTGGGTGTTTGCAGGGTGCGTGTTCGGGCCGGGCGAGCACGAAAGGATCGGACCGGAGGAGGATATTTATGTGCCGCCGATGTTTTTCAAGATTGTGATTGTCGAGGAGGGATCAGAGCCGGTGGTGCTCGCTTTCCTGTTTCCCCACCAGCGTGTGATTCACAGGTCCGGGAAGGAGCGGATTTTCCCTTATTTCCTGGTTTCTGTGGATGTGATCGAGGCGCTGACCGGGCTGAATTTCCTCCGGGGGCTGGAGGGGGAGGAGGTGCTTGAGAAGGTGGATACGTGGGTGAACTGGAAGCAGTTTGTGCGTATGCATCCGTAGCCCGGTGGGTAGTGGGCTGAGATTATCCCAGGACACGACCCGGGATAAAGTTGAGCTTGACATTGCCTCTTCCCGGAGTAATATTCTCTTAGGAATGAACCTCATCCAGTGGTATATGGATGCGTTTTTTAATTCAATGGGAAAATATCAATGGAGGATATCATTCGCAAGGCCCGGTTGACAGATGTTCCATATATGGTCGGGCTCTCAGAACAGAAAAGAATTCAGTATGAGAAATACCAGCTAAACGGACGATGCTGCAATCACAGGATTTTTCAATTGCATCGGAATGGTATGTGAGAGAAATATAACGTGAAAGATTCATAAAATCTGTTTCCGTTCATGAAATTAATCAGGTTTAATGAGTGAAATCGAGGCATATACAATGTATATCGACATCAAGACGGACCAGCAGTATTGGAGTCGTAAGAAAGTTTGCTTGCCGAGCGCGTGGAAGCGCGTCAAAGACGCCAGGCACTTCCTCAAGGGCGAGTGGATCACTATCGACGCCAACGACGAAGTGCGGCGCATCACCCGCGATCCGCATGACAACATCAGTGTATTTCCGGTTATCGAAGAGGCGGGACCGCTTACTCAAAAGCTGGGCGTGGCTATGGGCCTGTATGAGGCCGAGACCGACAACTACTGTGGTGCGCCATCGCGCAACGACCCGCTGACGATAGCCAGCGATGGCGGTACGCCCAATCGAGGCCGTCTGCGCGTGGCGGCGACTGGCGAGCCGGTCATCGCCATGGTTGAGAAGTCACCGATTCGGGACGTTAACGACCTGGTCTTTCGCACGGTAATTACAATCTGCGTAACCGAGCAAATCGATGGATATACTTTCCGACTTGACCCCAGAAGCAAGACCGCCGTAACGGCTCAGGCGTCTCGGCAGCTGGTCAGAAGCGTTTTTATTTCTCATGACACATATCACACTGCCAGGCCGGTTTTTGAGTTTCTACATCCATCAATGCGGATTCATATTGCAGAGATGTTGACCGATATTCCGGCAGAAAAACTGCGAGATCTCGTCAGAGTATTTTTTGTAGATCCAAAGACTAAGGAAAGGTTATTTGACCTCTCGGCACACCATGTCTAAAAGGGGTAATCTGTACACAGGTAGAGCAGGTCATCTTGCGGTTATGGCGGAGTTGCTGCTTCGAGGGTGGAACACCGCTATTCCGGAAGTCGATGTGGGCGACGATATTTTCGTCGTCCACGATAGCAAGGGGGACTTGCGCCGCGTACAGGTGAAGACGGCTTTGGCAAAGCGGTTGAAGGTGGGTCACAGCGCGCAGTTCAATCTCTCGCTCTCGCAACTCCAAACGTCTATGACTCCGGAAGTAACATATATTTTTGCCGTCCGACTTCTCAATCATTGGGACTCTTTTGTCGTGATTGACAGGGAAATTTTGGATGAGGAACATAGCTCGTATCGTCTGGGGAGCGGAAGCACCGACAGGCTCGTATTGCGGTTGCGTTTCGAGGGAACAAGCGTTATCTGTAAAGAGCGGGACTTGTCGCAATACCGCAATAACTGGGAGGCCTTTTCCATTATCGAGCACTGATCGCACCGGGGAACGCGCGAGTCACTGAGCGTTTTAAGACCTAAGTCATATAGAGATTCATCGTGGGGGGATGCGTCTGGGGAAACGGAGTTTGCAGGCCGCCTTTGTATGACTGGTTCGGCAGGCCGCGTAGGTCTTCTGGAGCAGGGCGTGCAGGTCCGCCTGCGCGTAGCGCGCGGGCAGGCGGTTATGGTGGTGGTATTGACCTGAAAGGAGGCTCGAGATGTTTGAATGGGAGACCTTTTTCGAGATTATTGTCGCTTACGCGATCGCTGCTCTGGTGATCGAGCGGGCTTTGTACCAGGTCTTCGACACGAAACTGTGGAAATGGGTTGAGGAGAAGGTCAACGAGGCGGCAGGCGGCGATCATGCGGATCTGAAGCCCTGGATTTCGGTTGTGGTCTCTGTTGGAGTCGCACTGAAGCTGGACCTCGATATATGTGCTTTTATGTTCGGCAGGGCGCCCAATCCGCTGACGGTCTTGCTCACGGGGCTCTTTATCGCGGGGGGGAGCACCGGGGTCTATAAATTCTTCAAAAGGGCACGGAAACTCAAGGATGCCAGGAAGAAAGCCGCCATTGTAGAGGCGAAAAGGACCGAATAGAGAAGCGTTCGGCTGGCGCTGGTCCACGGTTTCCTCCAGCCGATAAGCAACCCGGAAAGGACGCGGACAGGAAGACCAACCCAAAGATACTGATTGTCGACGACGATGGCCCCGGCGCCGCACACCTGGAAGAATGCCTGAAAAACCTGGGATACACGGTGTGCGCCGTGGCCTCGTGCGGGCGCGAGGCCACGGAAAGGGAACGACCATGCGCGTGACACTGCCGCTTTCCTCGGTCGCCCCCCATGCAACGACAGGATAACCAATGACAAAACGGTCCGATCCGCGTTCCGTCGGACCGATGCAGGTTCCATACGCCTCGCAAGGGGCTCCCGAGTCCGGCGTGCCGCTGCAAACGTGTTGCAAAACGCGCCTTCCGTTGCAAATTGCACCAAATCCTCTACTTCCCTCTCGGATATTTCCCATAAGTCCTTCATAAACATCCATTTATATCTCCTGTTATGGTGGAAAAGCGGCCGCTCCGGCGGCTTGCCATGGAGCATTCTGCAACACGCCGAGAAATTCCCCCGTCGTTGCATATATTCTAACTCCCTTATACACAATCAGTTGGGTGTTTAATTGGAAAGGTGGCACGAATTTTGCGTTGTCTGTTTGGAAATTACCAGAGTTCCCCGCTGGCGAGACGGTTACTCGAGGAATACGCCGACATTAGTATTGCCATCGCCACCACCCGCTCTGCGCGTGGTCGTTGATTCTCGCGGACCTGCCGGCACTGATACATCCGCGCCCGTGGGACGCCCGGAAAGGACGCGAACAGGTTGACCAACGCGAAGATACTGATCGTCGACGACGATGAATCCGGCGCCGCTCACGTCGAAGAATGCCTGAAATCCCTGGGATATACGGTGTGCGTCCCGGTTTCCAGCGGCTGCCGGGCCATGGAAAGTGCCGAGGCCACGCGACCCGACCTGGCCCTGGTTGACCTCGGGCTGGAAGGGGAACTCACGGGCCCGGAAACGGGGGAGCGGATCGGCAGCCGGTTCGAGATTCCCGTGGTTTACCTGACCGACGATGCCGATGCGGACCTGTTGCGACGGGCGTGGGCGACCGACCCGTTCGGCTACGTGCTGAGGCCGTTCGAAGTGGTGCAGCTGCACCTGAACATTCAGACCGCCGTCTCCCGGCACCGGAGGGAATGCAGGCATAGAGAAACGCGGATCAGGTTGAACAGAACCATTGACGAACTGAAAGATCTCGTCCAACTTATGAAGACCGTATTCGACAGCATGGGCGAGGCCGTGCTCGCCGTCAGTAGGAACGGCATGCCCGTGGTCTTCAACTCGAATGCGCAGCAGATGGTCGGAGCCTGTGAGCTGGAGGGAGACATCCATAAATGGGCTGACAAATACGGTGTTTTTCAACCCGATGGAGAGACGACCGTTCGGAAGCATGGGAACCCGTTGCGGCTTGCCATAAACGGCCAGGCCACGGACAACATCGAGCTGTTCATACGCAACAAGCAGAATCCGGACGGCATTCATGTCAACGTAAGCGGTAGACCCCTGATAGGAAAAACAGGTGTTATTAAAGGGGGCGTGGTCGTCGCCCGTGACGTCACCAGGCTCAAGCAGGCGGAAGCCGAGCTGGAACGGACGCTCGCCCGGCAGCAGGAACAGGCCGGCCTCATGCAGACCATTTTCAGCAGCATCAGCGACGGCGTGGTGGTCGCCGACGCCGAGGGGAAATTCACGCTCTTCAATCCCAGCGCCGAACAGATTGTCGGCGTCGGTATGCTGGATCTGCCGCCCGAACAATGGACCGAGCGATACGGTGTCTTTTATCCCGATAAAACGACCCACGTGCCAACGGAACGGCTGCCCCTGGTGCGCGCCATGCGGGGCGAGGCAACCGACGAGATCGAGCTGTTCATCCGCAACGAGCAGAAGCCGGACGGCGTTTATATCAGCGTCAGCGGGCGGCCTCTGCAGGCAGACGTTGACGGGCACGGCGGCGGGGTGATCATTTTCCGCGACGTCACCGAGCGCAGTGCTGGCCGAGGAGGCGCTGGCGCGAGCCTTCGCGCAGGGGCGGCTGGAGATCGTGGATACCATTCTCCACAACATCGGCAACGCGATCAACAGCGTCACCACGGGCATCGAGACCGTGCGCCGCAACCTGGTGAACGACCCGGTGGGACGCCGTCTCTTCGCGCTGGCCGCGGCGGTGCGGGCGCACCGGAACGACTGGGTCGACTATATCGCGAACGACCCTCAGGGCCGCAAGGTGATGCCGTTCATCGTCGAACTCGCGGAAAGCCTTTCCAGGCGGAACGAAGAGCTGATGAAGACCGTGGGCCGCGTCCGGGACCGGGCCAACCATATCGCCGATATCGTCCGCACCCAGAAGGCGCTCGCCAGTCCCAGCAGTATGGATCGCAAGGACGTGGACCTGCACGACGCGCTCTCGGGCGCCGTGAGGGTGTTGAGGGACTCGCTCAACAAAAGGGGCATCCAGGTCGCCATCGACTGCGAAAACGCGCCGCGGGAGATTCGCATCCAGGAGAGCCAGTTTCACCAGATGCTGGTCAACCTGGTGAAAAACTCGCTTGAAGCCATCGACGAACTTGCCGCAGCGCGGGGACTCGACGATACGCCCCGCATCCGGATCAGGGCCAGCGCCGGAGAGGAATTTCTCAACCTGGAAGTGATTGACAACGGCATCGGCATCAGAAACAAGGACACCAGGGTGCTTTTTTCACCCGGTTACACGACGAAAGAATCGGGGAGCGGGCTCGGTCTCCATTCCGCGGCCAATTTCGTCATTGCCTCCGGCGGACGAATTGAGCCGTTGAGCGAGGGAACCGGAAAGGGAACGACCATGCGCGTGACACTGCCGCTTTCCTCGGTCGCCCCCCATGCAACGACAGGATAACGACAGTAACGACCGATGGACAGGGCGGTTCGGGAATGAAACCCATGAATCATGAAAACAACCGTGTGCTGATCGTGGATGATCAGGCTGAGATCCACGAGGACTTCGTGGAGATGTTGAAGCCGATTATTGCCGGGCCGTCGACAAATGACCTGGCGGCGGCCTTCGTGAGCGAGGAAGAAGAGTTCTTTCTCCCGGAGTTCGAGTTGCTGCACGCGAGCAACGGGGAGGAAGCATACGACATCATCCAGGCGGGAAAGGAATCGAACCACCCCGTCGCCGCGGCCTATATCGATATCAGAATGCCTCCGGGCATCGATGGTATCGAGACGATCCGCCGGGTGAGAAAGATCGATCGCGACATCGAGATTGTCATCATGACGGCGTACACAGACAGGTCGCTGCCCGAGATCATCCACAACATGGAGTTGCTGCACAAGCTGCTCTATATCAGGAAACCTTTCACGCACGAGGAGATACAGCAGATCACCCTTTCCCTGGTGGGGAAGTGGAACATCGAGCGGGATCTGGCGGAAAAACGGCGGCAATTCGCTATCGGTCATCGAAGACTGGAAGCCGTGCTCAATGCCACCGGAGATGCCATTGCGATGCACGACGTCTCCGGACGCCTGGTCTTCGCCAACCAGGTGTACGAGAAGCTGATGGGTCTGAAGGAGAGCGAACTTAAGAAAGCGTCGGCGCGGGATCTGAAGGCGCGCCTGGAAGCGCGGTTCCGGGAACCCGATCTCGGCGACCTGGAGGGAAGGTTTCTCCTCGACGGCGGCAACGTGGTGGAGACGACCGGCGCCGGGAAGGTGCCGGAGCAGCGGCTGTTCTACCGCTCCACCGCGCCGGTGCGCGACGGGCGCGGAGAGACGATCGGCGGCCTCGTCGTGTACCGGGACGTGTCCAAGGAGATCGAGGCCGAGCAGATGAAGGCCGAGGTGCTGCGTCTGCGCACCGAACTGGAGACGACCTACTCGCTTGCCGGCATGGTGGGCGCCAGCCCCGGAATGCAGCGGGTATACGCGCTGATGAAACAGGCCGCTGAAAGCGATATCACAGTGCTTATCCGGGGCGAAAGCGGCACCGGCAAGGAGTTGGTGGCCAAGTCGTTTCACTTCAACAGTTCGCGAAAGAAGGGGCCGTTCGTTGCCCTCGATTGCGCCGCCATCCCCGCAACGCTCATCGAAAGCGAGCTGTTCGGACATGAACGAGGGGCCTTCACGGGGGCGACGCAGCGGAGAATCGGAGCTTTCGAGCGCGCTGATGGGGGCACCATTCTTATCGACGAGATCGGCGACCTGCCGTACGTCCTGCAGGGGAAGCTGTTGCGCGTCCTGCAGGAGCGGGAAGTCCAGCGGATCGGAGGAGCCGCCCCGATATCCGTAGACATCCGGGTGATAACGGCGACCAACAAAGACCTTGAGCGCGCCGTAAAGGAGGGCGAAATCCGCGAAGATCTGTTCTATCGGATCGCGGCCTTCCCCATCCTGATTCCGCCGCTGAGAGAGCGGCGTGAGGATATTCCCCTGCTTGCCAGACACTTCCTGGAGAAATACGCCGAACGCGCCAACAAATCCGTAAACGGCATCTCCACCGCTACCCTGCGCCTGCTGCTCCAGTACGACTGGCCGGGAAACGTCCGGGAACTGGAGAACGCCATCGAGCGCGCCGTGCTGCTGGAGACGGACGCCGTGCTGCAGGCGGGCAGCCTGCCGCCCCAGTTGTCGCCGGTCCTCGCTTCCGCAACCGATCGTCCGGTGCCGCTGGCGGAGGTCGAGCGACAGGCCCTGCTGCGCGCCCTCGAAGCCACGGGGAACAACGTGAAGGAGGCCGCGGGCGCGCTGGGCATCAACCGATCGACCCTGCACCGGAAGTTGAAGAAGGCCCTGCTGCGCGCCCTCGAAGCCACGGGGAACAACGTGAAGGATGGGCATCAACCGATCGACCCTGCACCGGAAGTTGAAGAAATACAACCTCGGCCGGGTGTAGGGCGGTTCGCGAACCGCCCCTACAACTCCAGTTTTTTTTACGTGAGCATGAAACAGGGTCATGCTCCGATTGATGCAACTCGTATACCGTCAAGCTCATCAGCACTGAAGACCCTGGCCTTGAACAGGTTCATGTATTCTTGCGAGACGCTCTGCCCGAAGACCATAAGATCGTCTGTGTTGATAGTTACCTCAACACCGTGGTCGAACAACACGCGGATGGGGTGGGTCTTGAGACTGGTCGTCGCGCCCAGCATGACGTTGCTCGTTGGGCAGATGTGCAGCCGAATTCTGTTTTCTGCCAACCACTCCATAACGTCGGTAGATTCCGCGGCCGCAATACCGTGTTGTATTTCCGCCAACCCAAGCACGTCAGCAGTTTCCCTCACCCGTTCCGCTCCTGTAAATTCACCCACGTGTGCCTTCAATTTCATCCCGGCTGATTGCGCGCGCGCGTAGAGCGCAGTCACAGAGTCGAGCGCACGCGCGTCCTCATCCCCGTAAAGGTCGATGGACACGAACAGGCCGGAGTCAATTCCCTCGCGGGCCCTATCCTCGATCTCCGTGGTACCGATGGTTTCTCGTGCGATCCCCAGTTCCGGCCTCAGATCAATCTGATCGCGATGGCGCTCTACCAGTTTCCGGATGAATGAAGTAAAACCGGCGAAGCCGGCTTTGAAGTGGCCAGCCGAGCGCACATCAAAGCTCATCTCCAGTCGCCGGACGCCATCTCGTGTTGCATCGGCCACAGCTGCCTCGGCTGTGAATTTAAAACCAGCCAGCGAGTTGACGTAGGGGTCTATGGCCCTGGAGGCGTAGTCCAGCATTCCTCGCAGCCCTCGCATTGGGGTGATCGGTCTATCCAGCGAGTGCCCCAGCCAATGCTCAACGTTCTCGATCCGCGTACCGAAGTACGCATGACAGTGGTAGTCAGCCTTCGGTGCACGCCGTATTGACGACAGGTCCCCTGCCTCAAGGGCCTGAGCAAACGGAACAGTCATGTTTTTACGCTTGTTGGACCCCTGCCGCTCATTGAGCGTTCTCCAGTATTGTGACATAGGCGTCGTATAAATTCTGAATGTTCTCGACATAGTGTACGGGCTGGCCGCCACGGCAGAAGCCGTATCGCGCCCGCTTGTAGTAAGCCGGTTGGGAAAGCAGGCGCATCGCCTCTTCCACCTGGCCGAACCAGCGGTCGGGATCCCATCCCTTTTCCCGCGCCAATCGGCGGGCGTCGAGCAGATGGCCGTAGCCGACGTTGTAGGATGCCAGGGCAAAGCGAATCCGCACTTCCGTGGGGATCTCGAGATCGAAGCGGTCGATAAGCTGATACATGTACTTTGTACCCGCGTGGATGCTCACCTCCGGATCCTGCAGGTTGGTGAATCCCAACTGGCGCCCCGTGTCTGACATAACCTGCATCAATCCCTGGGCCCCGACCCAGCTGACGGCCTCGGGATCGAATCTCGATTCCTGGTACATCTGCGCGGTAATCAGGCGCCAGTCCTGGCTGTACCGCAGGGCGTACTTTTTCGCCAGTTCGTCGTAGGGCGACAACCGCCCGCTCAAATCGACCCGCGTTGAATCCTTGGCCCTGGCAATACCGCGACTGTTCTGGAAATATCTCTTTTTCATCATGTTGAAAAACAGACCGCCTTTTTCCCGCTTTATGTACTGGTTGAGCGATGCCAGCAAGGCCGGATTCTCCTTGCGCCCAGCCCAGCCCAGCACCGTCGACTTGATGCTGAAGGCGGCCTTGAGCCGGCGGCCATAGGCGCGTTCCACGTCCAGCAGGTTGGAATCGGACAAGGTGACGTCATAGAGGCCCGACTCGACCCCGGCGAGGATATCCTCGGTCTCTACGTTCTCAGGCAGCAGTACGATCTCGAGGCCTTCCAGGGAATCCTGCAATGCCGTCAGTGTCGTATAAAACGAAGAGCTGGCGCGCACGTGGACGGTCCGCCCGGCCAGGTCGCGCAGGCCGGTAATCGAATTTTCATCCGCACGTACCACAACCAGTTCTTCCACCTCGTTATAGGGCCTGGTAAAGGCCGCCCGAACCTGCCTTTCAGGCGTTATGGTCATGGCCGCGGCGACGATGTCCCCCTTGCCTTCGTTCAAATGCGACAGCAGTTCGGCGTGGGTGTCCGGGATGACGATTTCAAGACGCAGGCCGTGCTCGGAGGCGAACTTTTTCATCAGCTCGTACTCGAACCCCACCTGCAGGCCCCGGTGAATGAAATAGGTCATCGCGTTGTTGCGCGTGATCATGCGCAAGCGGCCGCGTTCGATCAGCCCGGGCAGGTCGTCGGTGAATTCCTGCTGGCGCTGGCGCGTAAACTGACGGGCGAGAAGAAATTCATCCACCTTCGTCTTGAGCCGGGTATCGCCGGGCCGCATCATCAGGGCGATCGGACGGTCCCTGGCCAGCACCAGCGGCGTCGCCAAACCGTCGTAATAGCCGGACAGGGCCTGCCACAGGTGCGCGTCGGATACGGTGGCCTCGTATTGGCCGTTAGAGACTCCTTCCAGCAATTTCTCGAGGTTGAGCGTTTCCGGTACGGTGTGGATGCGCAAAGACGGCACCTGTTGCTGAAGCTCGACCAGGGTCTGGTAGTACGAGCTTGACCGCCGCACGCTGATCTCCATGCCGGCCAGGTCGGCGACCGTCTCGGGCTGATCGCCGCCCGACCTTGTGATCAGGTATTCGTCGACGTAGAGATAGGGGACTGAAAACGCCGCCTGCTTTTCGCGATCGGGCGTGATGGTCAGGCTGGCCGCGACCAGGTCGCCCTCGCCTTCCAGCAGCTTCCCCATCATCCGGGAAAAGTCCCCGACCTCGACAAGCACAAGGTTCAGCTTGAACGCCTCGGCAAGGTCGTGGGCGATATCGTAGTCGAGCGTCACCTGCTCCCCGTGCCGGGGCATATAGGAGATCGGCTCCAGGGGGACGATCACCCGCAGTGCGCCGCGTGACCGCAAGTGGGGAAGATCGCCGGTATATATGAGCGGCAGCGGAGGCGGAGGGGTCTGCCCGGGTTCGCTGCATTGCACCAGGACGCACAGGGCGGTCAGCCCTGCAGGAAGAAGCACGCTGATTCGTGACAACACAGGTATCTCCTCCGAATTTTTCCAGTTGCCCTTGCTCGATCTTTAACTCGGAAGTGGCTTGGTGCCAGGCCGAAATCTCGCAAAGGAGAGGTACATTTCTGAGTCGAAGGGAGGGACGGCTCCTCCAAAATCAAAATCGCTTGACATGAGTTCTACGTTAGGGTTCCAACCCATGGATCTCGTCCGGTTCAGGCATGGACGTGAATTGAACTGCTTTTATGGTCTTGTGTCCTTCAAGTATCGCTTTGCACAGGCGGTGACCGCCATCCATGAGCGAGCCATCGGCATTTAGAATGATGGGCTTTTCCAGGGAAGCGTTGTTAATTCTCCGACAATGTTGCGCGATCTTTCTGAGCGTAGGTTTTTTTTCCGGACCGAACCAACAGTCTTCGTCCAGCTCTTTGACCGACGATACCTCGATTTCAAATGGAGAAAGACCGTGGGACTGAATCCAGAGCTTTTCGGTGTACCACACGAGCCGTTTGCCATGGCGTATCGTACTGTGTTTCTGTGGCACGAATCCTCCTTTGGGTCCAGCGTAGAATTCCGAAACATCTATGGGGAAGAAGTACGATGGTCCGGAGCCGTGGATGCTCGTGTTATATCCAGTTGTGCCTATCCGTGTCCCTGAATTGAAGCTCGGACCATGAGTACTTCAGGAACATCACAGTCCATCGGCAAAGGAGATCGTTTTCTTCAGCGTGTACCGGACCTCTTCATAGCCGTCGTGCCACTCGATTTTCCCTCTTTTCCAACCGAGATACTCGTAGAAACCCTCCGCTCGGGTGTTCGTCCCCGTCGTAAGCCAAATCTCCTCTACTTCATTTTGCCATAGCCAGTCAACCGCTACCTCCAATAGCCTTCGCCCTATCCGGCGACCTTCGTATGCTGGAAGAACGAATAGGGCCCAGATGGACCTGGAATCGGAGTTGGCGATACAGAATCCAACGAGACGATCACCAACGTCCGCCACCCAGCACTTGCCGCAGGTTTGCAGCAAAGCCGCGATGCTCTCAGGAGTTATTCTCGACTCCTTCAGTTCCTCCTCCGTCATCGCATTCTCTATGGTAGCCGTCCGAATGTCAAAGATCACTGGAATGTCGACTGCGTTGGCTTCACGAATCTGAACCGGATTTCTGCTCAAATCAAACGCTCTTTCGGTAGTCAAGATCTACGATCCAAGCCCGGCGGGCCGATCAAATACGAACTGTTGCTGGTCCCTCCGAGCGATTTCTCGTTATGAGCTGATTGTTCGCGGTGGTGGTTTCACCCGGGAGGTCAAACCCCGCCTGCCTGTCGAGCAGAACTCGGCGCAGGCAGGCCACCCGCTCTGCGGGTGGTCATTAATTCAGGAGAATAGTGCCAGGAACTCGAAGGATCTCGGCCCCTGTGAATCTGTCTTCATCGAATATTAGCCGTACTCCTTCGCAATAGTTGCAGGATGGCCCCCAGGCTTCATATTCAGCATTGGGTACACAGCCAACCGCACTTGCCTCAACGATGCCTCCATGAGAGATAATCAGTGCGCGTCCACCTTCCTGCAACGACTGAGCAATCTTGAAGTGGAAGTCGGCCAACTTGCTGGCGAAATTTGCCGTCACGCTCTTCGGATTCTCCCGGACGTAGCAAGAGAATCGCTCAAAGCCTTCGTCGAAGGAAACCTCAATGTTCTCCGGCATAGACGAGAGCAGCTCGATCTGACGGTCAACTGCAAAACCCATCGCTACGCTTGTTTCGAACGCACGAGGCACCGTGCTTGTCAAGACCTGGTCGAAAGGACCCACTTTTTCCCCAACTCGACGGGCAAGATCAACTCCGGCTTGGGAAAGATGCTGCCCGGGCTTCGTTCTCATTGAATGTCGTCGATGTTCAATGTATCTCAGGTTCATTCACGTTGTCTCGGCAAACCTGTGAAGCGGCGCGAGTTGATATAGCCTGAGCCGAAGCCTCGATGTTCGGGCGTGGGTCCAAATGGCATGGCCGGTAGAACCAGAGCACGAACGCCGTGACTGCGTGCCACGTACTGTGCAGCCTCCAGGGCAACGGCTTCCGCAAACCATGTGTCGAAGTCCACTGGCAAATGTGGGCCTTGCTGCTCCGTGCATCCTGTGGGTACGATCGCCAAACACCCTGTGCCAATAAGGGTTTTTATCTCTAAATATGTATAATCACTGAATTTATGGGATTTCATTTTGACATGTTTCAGGTAGTACCTCCGGTATCAGGTGTCGGCACGAGCCAGTATTTCACATCTATTTGACCTTCAGGTGCAGATTTATGTTTCGTCCTTGCCAGGGTTCGGCCTGATTGTTCGGCGAGAATGATCCAGTGAACGAATTCACGCGAGATGCTATCTGCCCCGCCAGGTCACGCAGTGCTCTGTTCATCATATCCGTTGGGTTCTCCAGATCTCTCCTGGCCGTGAATCGAGAATCACTCTGGCTGATGAAATGGAACTTGCCTTTGACTCTAATAGCAAGTCGTTTATAATCTCCGTAATAAGACGCATACTCGACCTTGTCGTTGATCCGGCTACTCAGGGTCTCCGAAACAAGAACATCGCCAGTAGAAGTATCCAGTACGCGGAAGTTTGCCTCGCAATTCGCATTGGCTGATTGGGTCACAATATGGTAGGTCCGCTGACCCAGTGACATTAACAGGTTATCCCCTACCTGCGTTACCTCTTCCGCAGTCATACCGACCCGGTTCGGGCTGGTCCGGGATGAAGACGCTGTCAGGAGATCACACAGCACGGCCAGCCTTATATCGGAAGACTTGGCCGCGTTCAGCGTAGCCATTGGATCAACGAGGCTGATGCTGACTCCCTGACTTTGGAAGAGACGGTTAAGCGTGGCCTGGTCCACATAGTCAACGAACTTCGACTTGCCTTTTGTCAAAGAGGACATCAGGGATTGCTGAAACAGCCCAATGTTTGCACCGAAGACCGAAGTTTTTACAGGGTAAACAGCAACTCGATACCTCGCCTTTTCGTATGCCTCTTGCTGCTTGACCGACGAATCCTTGTATCCAGGCACCATGATCATAGCGGATTCAAAGCTGTCGTAGGCCTCTCGATATAGCCCTTGGCCGAACTGAGCTACGCCCAACCGATAATGCCCTTCCGCAATTAACGCCTGCGCCTCCGAATCTCCGGGAATGTATTCTACATACTTACGCAATTCCCTGATGGCGTCGCCGTACGAACCGTTTTCAAATGCGCGCTTTCCCTTCTCCAGATGTTGAGAGGCAGTCTTTTCCATTTGTCCGGGTACGAGCAAAGGAGCGATTGCCGGAACAGACACAAGACTGGCGCCGCCAACGAGTCTCGCATCGCTGCGGCCAGTCACAACATTGGGCACCATCCCCCCTTCGGCCTCTGAGAAGCGCCAGTAGCCAACAAGCCCCTCCTCAGCCCCTGTCAGAGTCCTGTTCATTCTCTGTGTAATCTCATTCCGAGAAAGAGGCCGCGACCATACTCTGAACTCAGATATTGAGCCGTCAAGCATCTTATCCTCAGGCCAGTTGGATTTGCCAATCAGGTTGTTTCCACCTGCGCTTTCGGAAAGTGAACCATAATAACTTTCGTCGCCAACAAGATTCCCGTTCACATAGAGTTGCATACCACCATAGCCCGACACTGCGGCTATGTGATACCACGCGCCAGTACTCACGACTTTCCTGGCCTTGATGCCTCGCTGTTTCCCGCCACGATCCCAGATCCGGAAGTTCAGGCCGTTACTCGTCTTCTCCGTCTGCACGACTGTGGCGTTGCCCTCCCTTCCGAAATCAAATACACGCGCCCACTTGTTGAATCTGTTCCACTTTATCCAGGCTTCCACAGTTGCACTTTCCAGGCGGTCGAAGGCCCCCCCGGGTAACTCCACATAGCCGGATTTTCCATCAAGCTGCAGTACCATCATTTCGTCAGCCAAACCCTGTGAATAGAGGCAAGTGACAACAACAACCCCAATGCCCAGCCTCACCAGCAAGCCACTGGACCGGCTGTTTCGACGTATGACTATAGAACTGATCCATGTTGACTTTGACAACATCGCATTCCCCCTCTTGCGGACCGACAGTGCATTAAGGAAACAAGGGAATGTATACCCTTTCAATGGTTATTGCAATGACAATCTCGTCCCCGGGGTATGTTAAGGATCATGTGCTCCCCGTGCTCCCGTCGCCGCTTGTCAACGTTACACGAAATGAAAATTTACTTGACTGCGATCGCTATATGAAGCTATATTGCAGGTTGTACTGAAGATTTTGCAGTGTTTGGTGTGGTACATCGTTGTGTATAATTGCGAGTTAGGTTCCAGATAGGAAAGTCAAGATGAACAACCTGAAAAGAGGAGGAGGCCCGGTATGTTTAGCAGTATTCGCAGTGTGTTTGTGTTACTGCTTGCCGGAGGCGTAGTGTGGAGCTGCAGCGGTGAACGTGTGACGACGTCACCGGTAACGGATGCAGAGGAACAGATTGGACAGCCGCTGAGTAAACCGGCTGTAAACAGGGACTTGACACAGGCTTTGGTGGTGGCCAGGGTGCACCAGGATCAGGTGCCTGTGAGTGATGTAACCGTAGCGTTTTCGCGTTCTGTTTCAGGACGGGCAGCGAATTATGAGTGGTCTGCCACAACCGATGAGAATGGTGAGGCGAGGGTGGAGATTGGGGCGGACGATGTGGGTGGTTATTATCAGGCGCGCGCCTTGCAGGGTGGGAGCCTTCTGGGTTCGTGGTCGAGTATTCCGATTAACGGTGGGTATGAGTTGAGGGTTGATTTGCCCGTTGGTGGGAAGGCACGCGTGACGGGTTCATCCATTCTGACATCGGTTGGCGTCGTCTTGCCCCTGACCATTCAACTGGGCGGCCTGACGACGGAAAGCCCACGCGGCCTGACGATAAAAAATGGCTTTGAGCTCGCTCTTGAAGAGGTCAACAGCTCATCGCAACTCGGCGGGGCAAGCATCAAGTTCGTTGTCGAGAATTCTCAAGGCACCGCAGAGGGGGCGGTTGAAGCGTTCAATAAGCTGATTCACCAGGACGGCGTGTCTGCCATCCTCGGTCCCGCCATCTCAACCGCCGCCGTAGAGGCTTTCCCCATCGCGCAACAAAATCAGGTCGTGGCTTTTAGTTCGACCTCAAGCGCCCCTGGCCTGAGTGCGATTGGCGATTTTATTTTCCGCGCTGGTCTCACCGTAGATGTGCTTGTGCCCGGTAGCGTCAAGATAACTCAGGAGAAGCTGGGCTATCAGAGGGTGGCTATGATGGTCGATCAGCTTGATCTCTTTTCCAAGAGCAGCGACGAGGCGTTGAGGAGCGCGCTCGCTGAAAACGGCGTCGAGATTTTGGTTAGAGAGACTTTTGAAAGGGGCGATACCACCTTTTCCGAGCAGTTAAACCGGATAAAGGCGTTGCGTCCGGATGCCATTTTTATCTCAGCTTTACCACCAGACCAGCCTGAGATTCTGATCCAGGGCCGCCAGTTTGGTATTCCCTCGGATGTTCCCTTTATTGTTCCGTTAATGACCATAGACGAAATACAAGCTGCGGGTGTTGCCGCCGAAGGTGCAGTTACGTTTACGGGCTGGACCAGTATGGCTTCCACACCGGGAAATCAAACCTTCGTTGAGAATTATAGAGCGAAATACGGTATTGACCCGAACCCCTGGGCCGCGCAGTCGTATGCCGCTCTCCATATTCTTGCGGAGGCGATCGCGAATGCCCAATCAACGGAGGCGATCACGATTCGAGAGGCGATGGCGGGTATCAGAGATTTGGACACGATTTTGGGCCAGTTCTCTTTTGACGCCGATGGGGACGCGGTTTACGACCCGATTGTACTGATCGTCCGGGATGGCAAATTCGAGGTTTTCGAGTGAGTGCGCATTTCACATCTTTTGGAAGTTTATGCACCGGGAGATTATTTTTTCCGAAATGACAGGTAGGCTCAGGAAGCGATTGACTCGTTTTTCCGGGTAATTTCGCTGGTCATTTCCAAATTAAGGAGGCTCGCTATGTTTAGACGTATTCGCAGTGTGTTTGTGTTGCTGCTTGCCGGAGGCGTGACGTGGAGCTGCAGCGGTGAGCGTGTGACGACGTCACCGGTAACGGATGCAGGCCTGCCTGTTGGGGGGCCGCTGAGTAAACCGGCTGTAAGCAGGGACTTGACACAGGCTTTGGTGGTGGCCAGGGTGCACCAGGATCAGGTGCCTGTGAGTGATGTAACCGTGGAACTCTCGCGTTCTGTTTCAGGACGGGCAGCGAATTATGAGTGGTCGGGCACAACCGATGAGAATGGTGAGGCGAGGGTGGAGATTGAGGGGGATGATGTGAGTGGTTATTATCAGGCGCGCGCCATGCAGGAGGGGAGCCTGCTGGGGATGTGGTCAAGTATTCCGGTTAACGGTGGGTATGAGTTGATGGTTGATTTGCCCGTTGGTGGGAAGGCGCGTGTGACGGGTTCATCCATGCGGGCCTTAGTCACGATTGGCGAAGGTGAGGCCGTGCAGATCCGTTCGGTGCTCGCGCACATCGTCGTGCCGTCGGTTGCGGCGTGGTCGCGGTACAGCATCGAGTTAGCTATCCAGGACTTCGGCAGCATCCACGGTCACGAGGTCGAACTCGGCGAACCAATAGACGGCATGTGTTCGCCAGAGGGCGGACGCACAAGTGCCGAGCAGGTCATCGCCGACCCACAGGTAGTCGGCATCATCGGCACATTGTGTTCTGGCTCAGCAGTGGAGGCCTCACCGCTGCTCAGCGAGGCAGGGCTGGTGATGATCTCGCCAGCCAACACGTCGCCTGTGCTCACCTCCGACCTCGCCGGCAACGCGAGTCCCAACTACCACCCCGGCTATTTCCGCACGACTAACAACGACCTCTATCAGGGGCAAGCGGTCGCCGACTTCGCATACAATGAATTGGGCCTGCGGCGCATGGTGTCCATAGACGATGGCGACCCGTACACCATGGGCCTCACCGTCGCGTTTGGCAATGCGTTCCGCGCCCTTGGCGGCGAGGTCGCGGTCACCGCCCGGATCGAGAAGGGGACCACGGACATGACATCCGTCCTCGCGGAATTCGCGGCAGCCGAGCCGGACGGCATCTTCTTCCCGCTCTTCATCGCAGAAGGCTCGCCATTTGCCGAGCAGGTGAGGGAGGTCGATGGCCTAAAAGACGCGACACTCATCACGGACGCGGCTCTCCTCTTGGCGGAATTCCTCGGCACACCGCAGTCTGAGGGCATCTACTTTGCAGGGCCGGAGCCGGTGCAGGGCGCAAACGTCAATGTTGCCACCGGCAAAAACGGAGATGCGATTCTCGCCGAGATCGAATCTATTTACGGCGGGTCTCATACCTCTCCTTTCTGGGCGCACGCATACGACGCCACGACGCTGTTGCTCAGTGCCATCAACTCCGTTGCGGTGGCGGATGGCGGAAAGTTGTACATAGACCGCGCCGCGCTGCGCCAGGAGATCGCGGCGACGGACGGCTTCCAGGGTCTCCTCGGCACGCTCTCCTGTGACGATTTCGGCGACTGCGGCACCGGGCGCGTAAGCATCTACCACCACACGGACCTGAGCATCATAGACCCCGCGCAATTGCCGGTGGTCTATCGGTTCCCGCTGTGAAGCCCTAACTTGCCGCTCTAATGGCAAGGTCCCCAGGGCGATCCTTGTGGTCGCCCCTTTGGCTTACCGACGAGTATCCCCGGCCGGTGCAGGATTTCGGTTGATCCGGAGGACCGGTTTTGGTAATTTTCATACAGTTGGTGTCGGCCCTGATGGATAAGATGGTCGTTTCCAAAATTAAGGAGGCTCGCTATGTTTAGACGTATTCGCAGTGTGTTTGTGTTGCTGCTTGCCGGAGGCGTGACGTGGAGCTGCAGCGGTGAGCGTGTGACGACGTCACCGGTAACGGATGCAGGCCTGCCTGTCGGGGGGCCGCTGAGTAAACCGGCTGTAAGCAGGGACTTGACACAGGCTTTGGTGGTGGCCAGGGTGCACCAGGATCAGGTGCCTGTGAGTGATGTAACCGTGGAACTCTCGCGTTCTGTTTCAGGACGGGCAGCGAATTATGAGTGGTCGGGCACAACCGATGAGAATGGTGAGGCGAGGGTGGAGATTGAGGGGGACAATGTGAGTGGTTATTATCAGGCGCGCGCCATGCAAGAGGGGAGCATGCTGGGTTCGTGGTCGAGTATTCCGATTAACGGTGGGTATGCGCTGGTGGTTGATTTGCCCGTTGGTGGGAAGGCACGTGTGACGGGTTCATTCATGCTGCCCTTAGTCACGATTGGCGAAGGTGAGGCCGTGCAGATCCGTTCGTTGCTCTCGCACACCGTCGTGCCGGGGCTTGCTGAGGGGTCGCGGTACAGCATCGAGTTAGCTGTCCGAGACTTCGGCAACATCCACGGTCACGAGGTCGAGCTCGGCGCGCCAATAGACGCCATGTGTTCGGCAGAAGGCGGACGTATGGGTGCCGAGATGATCATCGCCGACCCGCAGATAGTCGGCGTCATTGGCACGTCCTGCTCGGGTGCGGCCGTGGCGGCCTCGCCGCTGCTCAGCGAGGCGGGGCTGGTGATGATCTCGCCGTCCAACACCTCGCCTGCGCTCACCTCCGACCTCGTCGGCAACGTGAGTCCCAACTACCACCCCGGCTATTTCCGCACCTCCAACAACGACCTCTATGAGGCGAACGCGGTAGCCAATTTCGCCTACGGTGAACTGGGCCTGCGGCGTATGGTGACCATAGACGATGGCGACCCGTACACCATGGGCCTCACTGTCGCGTTTGGCAATGCGTTCCGCGCTCTTGGCGGCGAGGTCGCGGTCGCTGCCAGGATTGAGAAGGGGGTCACGGACATGACGGCCGTCCTGGAAGAGTTCGCGGCAGCCGAGCCGGACGGCATCTTCTTCCCGATCTTCGACCTGGAAGGCGCGCCCTTCGCCGAGCAGGCGAGGGAATTCGACGGCCTAAAAGACGCGACACTCATCACGAGTTCGGCCCTCCTCTTGACGGAGTTCCTCGCCATGCCGCAGTCGGAGGGCATCTACTTTGCCGGCCCGGAGCCGGTGCAGGGCGCAAACGTCAATGTTGCCACCGGCAAGAGCGCGGACGAGGTGCTCGCCGCATTTGCAGCCACGTACGGCGGGTCTCCGAACACGCCTTACTGGGTGCATTCCTACGATGCCGCGACGCTGCTGCTCAGTGCCATCGAGTCTGTTGGGGAGGTGAAGGACGGCAAGTTGTACATAGAGCGCGCCGCCCTGCGCCAGGAGATCGCGGCGACGGACGGCTTCCAGGGTCTCCTCGGCACGCTCTTCTGCGACGATTTCGGAGACTGCGGCACCGGACGCATCAACATCTACCACCATACGGACCCGGACATCACGGACCCGGCGCAGTTGCCGGTGGTCTATCGGTTCCCGCTGTGAAGCCCTAACTTTCACGATGATCCTGTTGGGGATCGAGTCATTGTGATCCGAATGCTTGTCCTTAAGGGTGTGGTCCTGGCACTTGCTGCGGGTGAGTGCCTGGCTGTGCGGCCCTACGAGCCGATGCAGCCCGATCCGGTTCTGGAGTCCTGGCGCTGGCGGTCCTTCCCGGAGCTGAAAGGGCTGGGGCTCCAGTGCATGGTCGAAGACCGGTATGGGAACATGTGGTTCGGTACGGATGGGGGGGTGCGGCGCTATGACGGGCTGAACTGGAAGGTCTATACGCCGGAGGATGGTCTTTTGGGCGCGCCGGTGTGGACGCTTTGCGCAGCGCGGGACAGCAGCGTATATGCGGGCACGGAGATGGGGATCAGCCGGTTCAGGGAAGGGGTCTGGCGTCGTGTTTTCCCTCCGGAGGGCGATTTGTTCTGGTATGTGCTTGATTTGATGGAGGCGTCCGATGGGAGCCTGTGGGCGGGCACGGAATGGGGTGCGCTGCATCTGAGTGCCAGGGGCGCTACGCTTTACACGAATGAGGAGATCGGCGCTGCGGTCCGGATGCTTGCGCCCTATGTGCGGGTCTCCATCGTGCCGGATCGGGTGGCGCCGGTCTATCCCTGGACCAAAGAGATTCCCATCGGTATCCGGATAACGAATCAGGGGATCATCTGGGCGCTGGCTTCCGGGGGGCCGGAAGCGGCGGCGGGTCTGAAGGCCGGAGACCGCATCACGGCCGTGGATGGAGCGCCTGGGGTGACGCAGGGCCGACTGAACGGGCCTGTGGGCAGTCAGGTGAGGTTGACCGTGCAGCGGGAGGGGCGTTCCGGTCCCTTCGAGGTGAGTTTCACGCGGGGGCCGGTGGAAGGGACCTACCGCCGCTTCAAGTTTGCCGATGTTTTCGAAGACCGGGACGGGGCTATGTGGTTCGGTCTGCTAAGGGGTGAGATTGTCCGCTACGATGCCCGCGGAACCGGGCCTGACGATCCGGCGGCGTGGCGGCTCTACACGGAACAGGACGGTTTGGATACCGGCAATCACCCCCGTATTGCCCAGACCCGGGATGGGACGATCTGGACGGTCTCGGACAACAGCCGGAAGGGGGTGAACCGGTTCGATGGGAAGACCTGGGCGCGCTTCCGGCTGCAGGATCTGGGAGGGTATGACCACAGTACTTCTATTTTGGAGACGGGGGACGGGACGCTCTGGGTCGGCGGAAAGTTCGCCCTTCACGCCCTTCGGGATGGAAAATGGCACGTGTACCGGTCCGGGGAGGTGCCGGTTCCTTCCCATCGCGTCCGCCTCCTGGAGGCGTCCGACGGGGCGCTGTGGGTGGCGGGTCTGGGCCAGGAGGCGGTGCGGCTGGACTACAGGACAGGCCGGTGGATGAGCTACAAGGGGCTGTACTTTCAGTGTGAGACGCCGGATGGGTCGCAGTGGTTTGTGGCCCGGGATACCAGCGGTATGTGCAGCGTCGTGCGCCGCGCCCCTTCGGCAGGCTCGGGGCAAGGCGGAGGGCGGTGGACGCGCTATGGCGTGGAGGACGGGCTGATGGATTTCCCCCGCAGGCTTATCGCAACCCGACAGGGCGCGCTCTGGGCTGCGGGGAGTCACCAAAACACAGCGGCTACGGCCCGGTTCAACGGGAAGGGGTGGTCTCTAAAGGTGCATCCCCGGCTCTCCTGGTCGATCAATACGAGGGGGGTCTACGAGTCTCCGGACGGCGCGCTCTGGTTTGGGGCGGATATTCCCTGGAATAGGGAGCACCGCTTTGGCCTGCTCCGCTTTGAGGGGAGACGGTCCGGTGAACCGGGGACCTGGACGCACTATGCCCCACCCGGGGCGCCTATTATGGCTTACGGCATTGGACAGACTGCCGATGGCACGATCTGGGCGGGGGGATATGACCTGGCCCGGTTCGATGGACGTTCCTGGACGTTGCTCAAGGAACCGAAAGCGCTGACCGTACCCTTCATCAACGTGGTGTATGCCACTGCAAAGGGAGACCTTTGGGTGGGGCACCGGTCCTATGGTATTTTTCACTACAATGGGCAGGCATGGACCCGCTACGACGTGCGGAACGGGCTGGCGGACAACGCCATCGGAAGCATTCTCCGGACGGTTGACGGCAGCGTCTGGGCCGGAACGGAAAAGGGGATCAGCCGTTTCGACGGGCGGTCCTGGACGACGCATGCCGTTTCTCCGGACCTGCATCTGGACCGGGCCGGATCGCTCCGGCAGTCCCGGGACGGGGCGCTGTGGATCAATACCATGTTTAAGAAGGAAAGCAGGTGGGTGTGGCACACAATCCGCTATCGGCCCGATACCGATCCTCCGGAGACGGAGATTACCCTGTTTTTGCGTGAGGTCTCCCAGCCGGGCAATACCCCCCTGGCCTGGACGGGCGCAGATCCCTGGCGTATCACCCCGGAAGAGGACCTCCAGTATGCCTGGCGCCTGGATGGGGGTGAATGGTCTGCGTTCTCTGCCGAGCGGAGCCGCATCTTCCAGACCCTGGCCAGCGGGGCGCACACTTTCGAGGTGAAGGCGCGGGACCAGGATTTCAACGAGGATGCCACGCCGGCGGTTATGCAATTTACGGTGGTTCCCGTGGTCTGGCGGCAGCCCTGGTTTATCGCGATGGTCGTGGTCTTTGTGGGGACCGTGACGCTCCAGGCTTCCCGCATTGTGGTGCGGGACCGGAAGCTCAAACAGGCCAATACGGCGCTTCGGGACGCCAACGATGCTCTGAAACAGGAGATGGCGGAACGGGCCAGGCTGGATGCCCAGCTTGAGCACATGCGCTACCTCCACCGCCTGCGCGCGGCCCTGGAGCCGGCGCGGTCCGCCGAGGCGGTGATCCGCAACGCCGGGGGGATCATGGTGGAGGTCCTGGAGGGGGCGACATCGGCCGGCGTGCTGATCGAACACGATGGCCGGGAATGGCGGTTCGGGCAGGAGGGCGCGCAGGGCCGGGTGCACTACAAACGGCCGATTGCCTGGGGAGCGAAAGAGCGGGGGCGGTTGCACCTGTTCAGCAGCGTGGCGCTATCCCAGTCCCAGGAAGGGGCGCTGTTGGACGAGACGGCCGGACAGATTGCCCGGGCGCTGGAGGCCCGAGAGCTGGAGATGCAGATTCTCCAGTCCGCCCGGCTGGTCTCGCTGGGGCAGATGGCCGCCGGGGTGGCCCACGAGCTCAAACAGCCGCTGACGGTTATCGAGACCACGGCGGGGGATGTCTGTTCCCGCCTGATGGAGGGTCTGGACCTGCCGCCTGAAGACCTGAGGGAAATGATGCAGAAGGTCCGGAAGGTTGTTGAGCGCATGGCCGGTACGGTCGATCACATGCGCGTCTTTTCCCGGGACGTGTCCGAGGAACCGCGCAGGGCGTTCTCCCTCAACGAGATCATCCACAACAGCCTGAGGATAATCGGCGCCCAGCTCAAGAACCACGGCATTGAACTCACCCTGGACCTGGCCGGGGATCTGCCTTTGGTGTGGGGCCACCCGTACCCGATGGAGCAGGTGTTCATGAATCTGCTGGGCAACGCCCGGGACGCCCTGGATGAACGGGCACGGCAGGATGCCGGCGGAAACGGCGCGTTTGAGAAGCGCGTGGCCGTCCGGACGCGGTGCGAAACATACGGCATCCGGTGGGTGGTCGTCCAGGTGGAGGACAACGGCATCGGGATGGAGGTGGCGGACCGGGAGCGGATTTTCGAGCCTTTCTTCACGACCAAGGAGGCGGACCAGGGCACGGGGCTGGGGTTGTCGATCTCGTATGCGATCGTGCAGAACCACCACGGGCGGATCTCCTGCGAGAGCAGCAAAGGGAAGGGTACGATCTTCCGGGTGGTTCTGCCGGTGTCGGAGGGGAAGTGACACTGATTCAGATCCCATTTCTCTCGAAAAGACTCTGTGCCGAATACGGAATTTGAACTGGTGAGGGGATCAGCATTCTGACCCTGTGGTTCCTGTTCTACATCCTCTCTACATCCTCCCGGCTTTCGGCCTCCGGTCTTCGCCTCGCGTTTTATCCTTCCGAACGATTCCGCTGACACAACTGTTCAATTCTGGCCCACCTGCTGTTCAATTCTGGCCCACCTGCTGTTCAATTCTGGTGCACCTCTCTTTTGTTATGTTTTCGATGCATGTTTCAAAAGGGATTGATTTTAAACGAAATAGAACATTATCGTGTGTATTGGCAAGGAATTTGCCCCTCTGTATGCGTATGAACAGCACACGCCCATCATCGCCACGCCTGTCCAGGGCCCTTTCGACCGACGAACCGTATGCCTTACAGACGGTAGGCCGCCAGGCGGAACTCCGAAAGCTGCAGGAAAATTTGAACAAGGGGATAGACTCCCTGCTGGTCGGACCGGTCGGGGTGGGGAAGAGCCACCTGCTGGGCCTGCTGGAGGGGGACAGAATCATCCGCGTGAAGGGCCTGGGGCCCGTGCGGCAGGCCATTATTGAGATTGCCGAAGCACTGCACAACGCAGGGGTGTTCCAGCCTGACGCGGGAGATTTCGAAGCGGTCAAAAAGCAGCATACACGGACCAGCGTCCAGGGCTGGACGCAGATGGTGCTTGACTCCGTGAAACACAACGCCTGGGTACTCATTGTGGACGATCTGTCGGATCTGACCGCGTCCATGGCCCGGCTCATCCACAGGCTCAACAAAAAGTTCGTGATCATCGCCGCGCTGCACGAGGTGAAGGCGAGTCACGAGAAGTACTTCTGGAAGTTCGACCGGGTGGAGCTTGCCAACCTGCCGCCGCCGGACGCCAGGCAGCTCATCCGGCAGTGCGCGGCCGGGGCGGATGTCGAAGATCTCCGGATGTTGCAGACCTATGTGCTGCACAAAAGTGCAGGCAACCCCCGCGCGATCGTGGAGATCGTGGGCCGGCTGCGCAAAGAATCCGTGATTACCAGATCAGCCGTTCGAGATGTGGTCCACACCGGGGCGCGGCCCCGGATCGACCTGACGCCGGGGCTGATCGTTGTGGCGATGGTCCTGCTCGCCGCCCGGTTTATCGCCCGGGGCACAGGCAGCGTGGACGGATACGTGATCGCGGGGGTAGGCAGCGCCTTTGTCATGGGCATCCGGTTCTTCCTCTACCGCTTCCGGAGGTGATCGTCCGGGGTGGGCATCCGTAATCTCTTCTTTATGACTGCTTCTACTCACATCGCCTTCGGCCTGCTGTCCGCTGCGGGCGCCTTTTCTCTGACCTCGGTCCCCTTGCATCAGGATGTGTCGGCGGTTGGAGGCGCCATCCTGGGCAGCCTGCTGCCGGATATCGACTCTCCGAAGAGTTCCATCGGTCGGATGCTGCCCTTTGTGTCGGCGCCTATCGAGCAGAGGTGGGGGCACCGGGCGGTAACCCACTCCCTCCTGGCCCTTCTGGCCCTGGGCCTGGTCACGCTGCCACTGTTTTTTTATTGGGGGTCCTGCTTTACCGCCCTTCTGACCGGCTACGCAAGCCACTTATTCGCCGATTGCGCCACCAAAAGCGGGGTGCCCCTTTTCTATCCCAACCCGGCCGTGTGCGTGTTTCCTGCCAACGACCGCTACCGCATCCGTACGGGGTCGCTGGTCGGTGAGGGGCTGGTGCTGGTCTTGCTGTTGATCCTGCTGGCGGTGTCGATGCCGGTGCTGCGGGTGGGAGGCATCTGGCGGGCGGTGCGCTACCTGATCGCCTCGCAGAGGACGGCCTATGCGGACTACCGGGAGGCGGCCTCGGAGGCGGTGCTGAGCTTCGAGGGCCGGTGGCGGGAGTCAAGGCGGCCGGTCCGGGGAGAGGCGCTGATCCTGGACGCCACCTCAGGGAGATTGCTGATTGCCTTTGAGGGCCGGGTCCTGACCGTGGGAGAAGAGGGGGATATCCTGTCGGACAAGTCGCGGGTGCGAGAGACGGGCCGGCCCATCCGGCTGAGTAGCCTGAGGGTGCGTGGCAAGACCTTTGAGGAGATCCTGGCGCAGGTCCCGGAGGGGGCGTTTGTATCGGGACGTCTGGAGGGGGATGCATCCGTTCACCTGAGCGGCCGAAAAGAGGTCTTCCAGGCCCGGCACGTCTGCGTCCGGGCATCCGGAAGGACGCTGGAACTCACGTTTGTACCCCGATCAGCGCTGGCCCGCCTGGCCCCGAGGCGGCAGGTGGATGCGGGCCGGATCACTGAGCTCCGGGCGCAGATCGGGGGGCTGGCCTCGGCTCTGCAGGCGATGCAGCTCAAGCGCCCTCCGGTGCACTATCTGAAGCTCCGGGAGACCCGGGAGGAACTCGAGGCCGGGCAAAGAGAGCTGGCCGGGCTGAGGGAGCCGACTGTACGCTTTACCGGGTTGCTGTCTCTGCGGATTCCGGGAGGGGTAAAATGAAGGTACGACGCTTATGGTTTGTGATTCTGCTGTGGTCCACCAGCGCCGGGGCCGGGGACCTGGAGTTGACGGCGCCTTTGGAGCCGGCGCGGTCGGCGGATGTCTACGCCAGGATGACCGGGCAGGTTGAACGCATTGCGGTATTGGAGGGAGACCGGGTGGCCGCTGGCGATACCCTGGCCCTGCTGGAGGAGGGCATACTGCGCCTGGCCGAAGCAGCAGCGGGGGTGGCCTGCCGGAAGGCGCGGGGGAGGCTGGAGCGGGCCGAGCAGATGTGGACCAGAGGGCTGATCAGTGTCCAGCAGGTAGAGTCGATCCGGTACGAAGCGGAGGCCGCGTGCATCCGCTGGGAGAAGGCGCGGTTTGTCCTGGCCAAAGCGGTCGTGCTGGCTCCGATGGGCGGCCTTGTTGCCAGGTGTGGGGTTCGGGTCGGGGATCTGACGTCTCCCCGGATGCTGCTGTTCCGGATTATCGATCCGGAGGATCTGGTGGCGGACCTGTTCGTGCCGGCCGATCGGCTGGACCTGGTGGGGCCGGGCCAGGCGGTGACGGCCCGGTCGACCCTCTCGCCCGAACCGCTCCTTTCGGGCCGGGTTTTGAGGATCAGCCCGGTGATCGATGCGGAAAGCGGGACCTGCCGGGCGGTGGCGGCGTTTCCCGGGGCGGGAAAGTGGGTCCGACCCGGGACCCCGGTCCGGGTGGTGCTCACAAATAGGGCAGGGAAGTGAAGTCACTAAAACATAAAACAATCCTTCTTGTTAGCTGCTGGCCGACGCAGATGAGGAAGTAGAAAATTAACAGACAGAACGGTCATCTGACCATGGTTCGAGCTAAGCAGTGAATGATTTCCTTCCCTGCTTCATAGGAAGAGACAACTTCGGAATACGTAGCGGTGGAAGGGATCTGGCCTTGGTGGGCGAAGGCATTTCGCCATTGGATGATATTGTTGTATGACGACAACACGCTTACACCCTGTGAACGAAGGATTTGCCGTTCTGCCTGCTGCTCCTGCTTCTTGTAGCGAGATACATACTTATCACCGAACCGAGGGATGTGTGTATTCCGCAAATCTTTTGTTCCAATTCGACCGTTTAACCTCTCAAAATAAGACCTGGCATACTGCCCGAACACTTTGTGCTTCTTCTCACAGAAGTCTATGAATATTTCTTTCACTGCCAGTTCGTAGACTGTAGTCGCTGCTACAGCCACAAAACCAACGTATCTGGATGTGATGAATGGATCTTTCAACGAATTAATAACCCCGTTGAGATGGATGAGCAAATCGTCTGCGAGCTTGAAATGGTCAGAGTACATATCACATCAGCGGACGAGACGATCTCTTGCTGTCGTGAATCGATCTTTGAGTAGCTGAGTGTTAGTTGTGCTACCTCGAGTACCAGCCAGGAAGGATTCGTCTTTTGTGAGTTGTGAGTACCGGTTCTTCAAATCCGGTGGCAGCGTGGCCAAGTTGTCCAGAAGTGTGCAAAACACTGCGTCAAGAACTGAAGCGTTGAGTGGTCCTCTCAGGTGGAAGGGCTTCTCACCAAGAGTCTCTACAATTACTTCACAGGTTTGGGTAAACAGACTAACGTACCGCGTAACACGGTTAGAATTTCCCCTTTGGTTTCGCTTCATAGCCTGGTTCAGATACTCTTTCATTGGCTTCTCGTATGACTCCCATTTGCGGCTGAGTGCGAAGACCCGGAGTATCAGCTCGACATCGCGCTGATGCTTGTCGCGATCCTTTCGTCCCACTATCGATCGCCAGTTGGGATCCTCATTGAGCTTATGAAGCGTTTCCGCGAAGGCACCGCGAAACACGCAGTTTCGTATCTCCTGGGGTTTCAGGGCGGTCCCACCAGTGTTCAGCCTTTCAAATATGTGGTAGATGCTTGTGTTTTCGTCGGTGGGACTGAGTTGGCGAACGTTGATTGCCCGCAAGACCGAATTCTGAAGCTTCCTTCTGTCCGAGTCACTCAGGTCTACAAAGCGAAGGTTGTGGTATGGGCCTCTTTCATCGAGCCCTTTGAGCCTGAAGACTTGTTTGTGCTCCTGTGTGTTCTCCTCCCCAAAGTGCCCATCAATGAAATAAACGATGCTCAGAATGCGCTGCTGACCATCGATAACAAGATTTTTGTTCTGGTCATCGATGTAGAAGAAGACATTAGGAACCGGAAGACCAAGCAAGAATGACTCAATGAGAAGAGAAGACTGCTCGATTTTCCATACAAAGGCACGTTGGAAAGGTGGGATCTCGATATCGCCCTTATGCCACATTTCGTGGATACCACCTAACGTGAAGTCTGAAGGATAAGTGGCTATGTCATACTCAACGGGTGTCTCTTCCTCCAGCTCTTCTTCGACTATTTCCAGTTCAACAAGCTCAGCAGCCATCGGTCGTTTCCTCTATGCCGCCAATACGGTCCAGGTTGGTATATTTATTTTGCATTATTGTCCATTGAATTAGTGTTTGTGCGATATTAATGTACCATGTTTATCTTTTAGGGGCAACTCTAAAGTCTTCTCGGGGCCAGGAGACCCGACCTATTCCCCCTTATCGTCAAGCGTATCCCCCTTTGCCTTTTCAGGCTGGGCGCATTATCTTCTCCAATAGTAAGGCTGTACCTCAGAGTCCGGGATGGAGGCCGGGGACTCCTGAAGGATCTGGGTTTGGCGGGCATGTCTCGGACAATAGAGGTATGCCCTTTTCCGTTTGGGGACCGAGTCATTATGATCCGAATGCTTGTCCTTACGGGTGTCGTCCTGGCACTTGCTGCGGGTGAGTGCCTGGCTGTGCGGCCCTACGAGCCGGTCCTGGAGTCCTGGCGCTGGCGGTCCTTCCCGGAGTTGAAGGGGCTGGGGCTCCGGTGCATGGCCGAAGACCGGGATGGGAACATGTGGTTCGGTACGGATGGGGGGGCGCGGCGCTATGACGGGCTGAATTGAAAGGTCTATACGCCG
Source organism: Candidatus Latescibacterota bacterium (assembly GCA_965222075.1). Lineage (GTDB taxonomy): Bacteria > Latescibacterota > UBA2968 > UBA2968 > JAAXHW01. The sequence continues at coordinate 800,490 of OZ244937.1, forward strand.
GAGGATGGTCTTCCGGGCGCGCCGGTGTGGACGCTTTGCGCAGCAAGGAGGTTGTGGTCCGATGATGAATACCAGGAACACCCCAGGTCTCTTTCGGTTCCTATTATGCTTTGCCGTGATTTATTCCATGCTGGCATGGTGTGCCGGGATATCCGCCTCTGACAACGCCCAACGTCCCTATGTTCCCCCAAGTGACGTGCCTGCCATTCTTCGAACGACACCCGAAGAAGCCGCCCGTGAAGTACTGATTCAGGTAGCACCTGGATTTATGGAATTTCCGGAAGGCAAGGTCGTGGCGCAGTGGCATGAGTTTGAGAATGTCGAGCCGGCTTTAAAAGATGTGCTTGACAAATTTGCTCCAGAAATTCTGATCAAGGCATTCCCGAACTTTGACCCCGCTACCGACAGTGTGCGAGTTTCGCATCGAACAGGGCAACAGGTCGTTTTCAACGATTACAGTAGAATTTACAAGTTGAGGTTCCCGCCTGGAGCCGACCGACTGTTGTGGACGACTGCGCCCTGGTCACGGAGGCGCACCTATCCTCGACACGAGCTTGCATCTTGGTAGTCATGGGATCACTGCCTTGCAGGGAGACGATTTCTCCGGCCTGTCCAGGCTGCAAAGACTATTTTTTAACCACAACGCTTTGAGCGCACTGCCCGAGGGTGTGTTCTCCGGCCTGTCCAGTTTGCATTCCCTATATCTTAGCAATAACTCTTTGAGCGCACTGCCTGAGGGGTTCTCCAGCCTGTCCAGTTTGCATTCCCTATATCTTGACAATAACTCTTTGAGTACGCTGTCTGAGGGGTTCTCCGGCCTGGACAGACTGTCGGAGATATCGCTTACCGGCAACGCTTTGAGCGCACTGCCCAAGGGTGTGTTCGCAGGCCTGTACAGGCTGGAGGCACTACGGCTTGCCGGCAATCGCCTGAGTGCACTGCCTGAGGATGTGTTCGCAGGCCTGCCCGGTCTGCGTTTCCTGGATCTTACCGGCAACGCTTTGAGCACACTGCCCAAGGGGGTGTTCTCCGGCCTGTACAGTCTGGAGGCGCTATGGCTTGAAGATAACCCTGGATCTCCCTTTACATTGACAATAAAGCTGGAACGCACAGACAACACAGACAATACTGCGCCGGGTCCTGCCACCATCGTGGTCAAACTTGCCGAGGGTGCGCCGTTCGACATGACCGTCAACCTGTCAGCACAGGGTGGAACCCTGTCGGCCACTACGGCTACGATTTCATCGGGTCACACCGCGAGCGAAGCCGTCGTGGTGACCCAGACCGGGGCCGAACCGGCGGAGCAGGGATACGTGGAAATCGATTTGAGCAAGGCCAAGCCCGGGATTAACATCCTTGAGGTTGAGATTAAGGACCTTGTCACCGGTAAGAGCGCGACCCGGGAGATCCGGTTTCAGTACGGGGGGTGAGTTCTGATTTTTGCACCCCAGAGACGCAGGGTAGTGACCTTTTGTATATGTATTTGTTCAAATTACTGAAGAAATTATGAAAACAAAAGGGGAGTCGAGAAATCGACTCCCCATCGTTTTTTTTGGTAGCGGGGGAGGGATTTGAACCCTCGACCTTTGGGTTATGAGCCCAACGAGCTACCAGACTGCTCCACCCCGCGACCATGATATCCAAGCAGCTTGGAAATTAACCGGTTCGGGAGATTTTGTCAAGCGATTTCTTCGGTTTTGTCCTTTGCATCCTGTTCTGTTTCCCGTTTTTCAATCCGGACGGTGGTGATGCGCTGGCCGACGACATCCTCAATGGACAGGATCAGATTGTCGAACGCAAAGGAGTCGCGGGGGTTGGGAACCTGTCCCAGGTGGTTGTAGATGAAGCCGCCCAGGGTCTCGTAGCCGTCCTGGGGCAGGTCGACATTGAGGAGGAGGTTGAGGTCTTCAATGGCGATGCGGGCATCGGCGGTAAGCACCTGACCTTCCTCACACCATTGGAAGAGCGGCGTTTCCTCGTCGTACTCGTCCTGGATTTCACCGACGATCTCTTCGATCAGGTCCTCTAAGGTGACCAGGCCGGAGGTGCCGCCGTATTCGTCTACCACGATGGCTATATGGACCTTCGCGTTTTTGAATTCCCGCAGGAGTTCATCGATGTTTTTGTTTTCCGGCACAAAGTAGGAGTCGCGCATAATCCGGGCGATTTCCCAGTCCTGTCCGGTGCTGAGGATATTCAGGAGATCCTTCACATAGACCACGCCTTCGATGTGGTCTACCCGTTCCTTGTAGATGGGGATTCGGGAGTGGCGCGTTTTCTGTACGAGGTCCAGGAAGTCTTTGGGAGGCATGGAGACCTCGGCACAGACCATGTCGATGCGGGGAACCATGACCTCTTTGACCGTGGTATCGCCGAATTCGAAGATCCCTTCGATCATGTCGCGTTCTTCGGCCTCGATGGTGCCCTCTTCGGTTTCCGATTCGACGATCTGGCGGAGCCCCTCCTCTTTTATGGCCCTGGTGTCGGTCTCGCTGACAAAGAGATTCCGGGTGCGTTGAAGGAGCAGGGTTGGGAGGAGGAGGAGGAGGTAGAGGGGGTAGCAGATCAAAAGGAGTAAGGGAGAATCGGATCCCTCTTCACGCCGGTAGGGCGGAATGGTGTTGCTGATGAAGAGTGAGATCAGCACGAAGAAGGCGACCGCGAAGACAGAGCGCAGGATGGGCCAGGGAATGGGATATGGAAAGGACGCCGTCAGGTTGACGGTGGCCACACAGCCGATCGCGATCGCGACGGTTTGGCCAAAGATTGCCATTTGACCCAGCACATCGCGGGGTCTGTACATGGATAAGAGGAGGCGGGCACGGAGGTCTCCCTCGTCGCGGAGGCGTTCCAGGGTGGACCGGGAGAGTGCGCTGCCAATAGAACCGAGACGCGCCAGAAGGGCTGTCACCAAAAGTGAGGCGATCAGGATCAGGCCTTCTGGCCACTCAGAATCATCCAACGGGGAGTCACGCTCCTTTCATCGTGTAACCCGGGCCAAATAGCGCGCTTCCTGGCGCTGCATGCTCGCATGCGCGGCGTGCGTGTTGTGAGTGTAGCCCAGCAGGTGGAGGACACCGTGGATGGCAAGGTGGGTGATTTCCTCCTGAAGTGGTCTGTGGGCACCTCGGGCCTGCACCCTTGCGCGGTCCAGGGAGATGTAGATTTCGCCGATTTCACCCCCTGCGGGATGGACCGGGTCCTTCAGGTCAAAGGAAATGACATCGGTTGGGGCATCGATCCCCCGGAAATCCCGGTTGAGCCGGCACAAGGTGGTGTCGTCGGTCAGGATGAGGGTGACCAGGCCACCTGCGCCCTGGTCGGACAGGACGGCTTGAAGGGTTGTTTTCAGGGCGTCCTGGTCGAGGCACTCTGTGGGGGGAGCCACACACGCGATGGCGACCTCTGTTTTGGTCATCTGCTTTCTTTTCTGCGTTCCCGAAGTTCCTTCATTTGCTGCTGCCAGGGGTAGGCCACCCGGCTGTGTTTTGTAGCCTCCAGCATTGGGAGGAAGGCTTCCTGGATCTTGGTCAGGTCCTTCAACGTCAGGTCACATTCGTCCAGTTCGCCGGTAGTGAACCTCCCCTTGACGATGGTCTGGACCATGTCTTTGATCTGGTCGAGAGAATTGTTGGAAAGGGTACGGGTGGCGGATTCCACGGCATCCGCCAGGTTGATGATCCCGGCCTCTTTGGTTTGAGGCTTGGGCCCGGGATAGCGGTAGTCTTCGGTCCGGACGGTCTGCTTGTCCCCCCGTTCCAGGGCACGGCGTTTAAAGCTGGCAATTTCACTGGTGCCGTGATGCTGAGGAATCAGGTCGACAATGGCGCGGGGCAGGCCCTCCTCCTGGGCCAGTGCGACGCCCTCTTTGACATGGGAGATCAGAATCAGGGCGCTCATCCTGGGCTGGAGTTCGTCGTGGGGATTGATGCCTTTCTGGTTTTCAATAAAGTAGTGGGGGCGGACCATCTTGCCGATGTCGTGATAGTAGCATCCTACCCGCACGAGAAGCCGGTCTGCGCCTATGGCACCGGCGGCGGCTTCGGAGAGGCCGGCCATGATGATGCTGTGGCTGTAGGTGCCGGGGCTCCGGATGGCCAGGTTGCGCAGCAGGGGCCGGTTGAGGTCTGAAAGTTCGAGCAGGGTGATGGAGGTGACAACGCCGAATACGCTCTCGAAGATCGGCAGCAAACCGATGGTGAGCACAGTGGAGGCGCAGGCCGTAAAGACGCCGAAGACGAGGTCCCATTTGACCTGTTCAAAGAATTCGACAATATTGGAGTAGTCGAAGAGGAGAACCCCTGTTGTTGCTATGGTCAGGGTATAGGCGGCGCTCAGGTAGACCATAGAGCGGTAGAAATCGCTGCGCTTGAGCACCTGGCGCACCGAATAGGCGCCTACCACGCCCGTGATCAGAAAGACCAGGCTGTGCTGCAGGCTGCCCAGAATGCTCGCACAGAGGACTGCGCAGATAAGGGAGACGACCAGACCGATGCCGGCATCAAAGAGTACGGCGGCCAACATGGCCACAAGGGCGACGGGAACCAGGTAGGGGGTGAGGGCGGCGTGGGTAGCGGCATAAGCAGTCACCAGCACGGGTATCAGGATGATGATCCCAAACAGGGCCAGGCTGGAGGTTCGTTCGTAAACGGAGGTCCTGAAGCCCTTGAGAAAGCCGAAGAAGATCGCGATGATCAGTCCGCTGAAGATGGCCTGGGCGCCGACCTGAACGGTCCGGATGTAGGGGTCTTCCTGCCTGTATTTTTTCATATGCTCGTCCAGGGAGTTCAGCTGGTCGATATGTTCGGCAGTCACCCGGTCGTGTTTGTGAACAATGCGTTCTCCTTTAAGCACGGTCCCTTTGGTTTTGGAGATCTTGTCCTCGGCGCTTTTCCGACGCTGTTCGGTTTCCGTAGCGTTGTAGGTCAGGTTGGAGGTAAGGTAGGCCAGAACAACAAGCTCGTGGACGGTTTTGATCTCGGCCGTGGCGCCCTGGGGGAGTTTACGCTCGATATCTTCCTGGAGGGTGAGGATAAATTCCTCGAGGTCGCGGATATTCTTCATAGGCACCCTCTGTTCTTTGTTGTCTTTGATGAGGGTGACCTCGTTGTGGCCTTCCCGGAGGATTTCGGCTTTGTGTTCCATTACGCCGGAGGCGTAGATGGTGGCAAGGAGGTCTTGAGCCGTTGTTCTGAACGCCTCCAGGCGTTGGGGGTCGGCGGCTGCCTGGTTCAACAGGAAGCGGAGGGTGGGCCTGGAGATCGGCCTGATTTCGGGGTGGGCCTGTTTGAGGCGGAGTATGGCCGAGTCGGAAGAGGCCGAACCGCTCAGGTCGATCAGGTTCTCAAAAAAGGCGTTGAACGCCTTTTCCTGTTTTGCGGGCAGCGTTGCGTCGAAGATCAGCACGGGCAGGATCTCACGCCGGGCAGCGGCGACCTCTTGCTCGTATTCGGCCTTGTTTTTCCGGACGTTGAAGGCTTCCGGCGCAATCACTTCCGCAGGGGCGATTCCGCCTTCCAAAAAGTCCTTGTACTCGCCGCTCCGTCTGGTGGGGTAGAGCAGGGTGAGAATGCCCACCAGCACCACCAGAATGCTCGCCCGGAGGATCTGTTCTGCCTTGATCTGAGGGGTCCAGCTTTTCCAGCGCTTCCACACTGGTTTGCGGCTGCCAAGGTCCTTTTCCGTAAGGCCACCGTAGGCCGGTTTTTTTCGGGTGCTGCGCATCATGGCAGAGCTTTCTTACGTATTCTCACCATCTTTGCTGTCCTCACCGGCCTGCGGGCCGGCGATTTCGTCTTTCCGGAGGCGGTTTTCGTAGTGGTCGTAGGCGTTGATGATCTCCTGAACCAGGGAATGCCGCACCACGTCGCGCTCTGTAAAGTAGACAAAGCGGATGGTTTCGATATGCGAAAGAATATGCTGGATGTGAACCAGTCCTGGCGTCATGTCCGGGGGGAGATCGATCTGGGTGATGTCGCCGGTAATGACGGCTTTGGAGTGGGTTCCCAGGCGGGTCAGAAACATCTTCATCTGACTGATGGTGGTGTTCTGGGCCTCATCTAAGATCACAAAGGCGTTGTTGAGGGTTCGACCCCGCATAAAGGCCAGGGGAGCGATCTCCAGAGTACGGATTTCGATCAGGTGTCGGAGGTGATCGGCCGGAATCATATCCCCAAGCGCATCGTAGAGCGGCCGAAGGTAGGGATTGACCTTCTCCTGGATGTCGCCCGGCAAAAAACCGAGATTTTCACCGGCTTCAACGGCTGGACGGGTCAGGACAATACGGGAGACTTCCTTGCGCTTGAGCGCCGCTGCTGCACAGGCCACAGCCAGATAGGTCTTCCCGGTACCCGCCGGGCCAATTCCGAAAACGATGTCGTATTCATCGATTGCCGATACATAGGCAAGTTGTCCTTCAGAACGAGGCCGCACCAGATTTTTCTTGGTCACCAGTACCGCTTTTGAAGGGTCGGCACGGCCTCTCCCGGTCGATCGGTAGTCTATGAAATTGAGAGAATCGAACGGATCGAGGGTATCTCCCCGGCGCAGACAGGAGACCATCTCCTCAATCAGGGCCGATACGTGCCGCACTTTGTGTGTGGGCCCATTGATCGTCAGAAAATCTCCCCGGGCCGTGAGTCGAACGCCATAACGGCCTTCCAGGGCGAGCAGGTTGGCATCGTTGTGCCCATACAGCATAAGAGGGTCAACGTCCTGGATCGAGATCTGATGAGAACGTGTCGTTTCCTTCAGTAGCTGTGCCTCCCGGGGTTGGAACAAATAAAAAAGCTCCCGTTCCCACTCAGACTACGAGAACGAGAGCTTAGGCGTTAAAGATTAATCCAGAATTGAACTTTCCATAGTCAATAAAGGGCCGATTCCCGGCAAAACAACCGCGTGGGACTGTCAGTTTGCAGGAATTTCAATCACCTGCGCCGGGAAGATCAGGTTGGGGTCTAAAATCTGAGCCTTGTTGGCCTGATAGAGCCTGGGCCACTTGGTCATGTCTTTATAGACGGTTTGGGCAATGCTGGTGAGGTGTTGCCCGCGAAGGACCAGGTGCTGATTCTGGTCTACGCCGATGGGCACGTTGAGGTTCCAGTCGGGGTAGATCAGGTTCGGGTCTTTGATCCGGGCCCGGTTCTCAACGTAGATCCGGGGCCACATGTAAGGGTCGCTGTAGTGGACCGGCATCTTGGCGATATTCCAGAGGTTGTCGCCCCGGACCACCATATACTTCTTGATGCGCTTGCGCGGCATGCGGGCGTTGATCCGTTCGATGAGTTGATCGATATTCCTGAGCTTTGCCTGGGCTTGTGGCAACAGCGCGATTTTGTTGCCTTTCAGTGTCTTGACCATCTCCACGATGTTGTCGAATTCATCCCTCTTGTCAGCGAGGTCTTCATCGGAGAGGCTCAACAGCCCCATCAGCTGCTGCTCGATACTGTCCAATTTGCGGAGATAGTCCTTGATCCCCTGTTCATCCGCACCGACCAGCTTGTAAATCTCTTGCTGTACGGCTGCAATCTGGGCGTCGGTGTCTGCGATCTGCTGGCTGAGTTTCTCTCCGGCCGCCTTGCAGTCTGCCAGCAACGTATTGGCCTTGGCCGCCTGGTTCTGAGACTCCAGAAGTTTTACTTTGTACTCTTCGTAAGTCATCTCTACCTGCGCAAGGCCCATTTGTGGAATGAGCAGGGCGGCGCAGACGAAGAGGAATCCAAAACGCTTGAAGGCTGTCATCCGGGAACTCCTTGAATTTGCGTGATCTACTGCTGGTTCAGGGCGCTCTGCACTATGTCCCGATCATTTTGAAATTTGGCCAGCTTTTGCTTTTTCTGGGCCAATGTCTTTTCCAACTCCGACTGCTTCTGCCTGCAGGCATTGAGTTCAGCCTGGGAAGACTCCGCCGCTTTTCGGGCCTCCTCAAGCATCGCAAGCTGCTCCTGCTTGGCCATTCGGGGGCCACACCCCGACAACAGAGGAAGCGCCGCCAACACCAGCACGATGCCGATCCCAACCGCCCGTTTCTGCCGTCTGCGTTTTCTCATGGTAGGGATATCTCCTTTAATGGTATAATATCCAAAAAAAACAGAGGGTTGCTTTCAAATCTTCCCCGGCAAAGAAAAAATTGCCCCCTGCTCTGTTTGTACGAAAAAAACTTACCACATAAAAACGCTAATGTCAAGGGAAAAATTGATCCGTCGCCGCGTATATGTTTTCTGAGGTCATGGAGCCTGCCTCAATGTCAACGTCAGGTATTCCAATCGGACCGGCTCTAAAGGGGCTTGAGACCGAGTTCGCGTAGCTGAGTCGGATCGACTTCGGAGGGGGCCCCGTCCATCAGTGAGGCGGCAGTATTGGTTTTGGGGAAGGCGATGACATCCCGAATAAATTCCACCCCGGCCATCAGGGCGATGAGGCGGTCGTACCCAAATGCGATGCCTCCATGGGGGGGGGCGCCGTAGCGAAACGCATTGAGGAGAAACCCGAATTTAGCTTCGGCCTCTTCCAAGGAGATGCCCAGCAATTGGAAGATCCGCTCCTGAATATCCCGCCGGTGGATACGGACACTCCCGCCGGCGATTTCGTTGCCGTTGAGCACCAGGTCGTAGGCGCGGGCCCGGACGGCCGCAGGGTTGGACTCCAGGTTGTCCAGGTCGGCTTCCAGGGGCGAAGTAAAGGGGTGGTGGACGGCGACAAAGCGTTTCTCCTCCTCGTCCCATTCAACCAGGGGAAACCGGGTGACCCAGAGGAAGCGATACTCGTCGTTGTGAATAAGGTCGAGCTGACGGGCGAGTTCCAGGCGGAGGTTGCCAAGGGCCTGCGCAACGACGCCGGGCTGATCGGCCACAAAGAGGAGGAGGTCTCCGGGGGCGGCGTCCAGGGCCTTTCGAATCTGGTTCTGCGCCCCTTCGGGGAAGAATTTGACGATGGAGGATTCGAGGCCTTTATCCGTGACCTTGATCCAGGCGAGGCCTTTGGCCCCGAACCGGCCCGCCAACGCCCCCAGGTCGTCAATCTGTTTGCGGGAGAGGCCTGCGCATCCCCTGGCGTTGATGCCCCGGACCTGCCCTCCGGCATCCAGCACATTCCGGAAGACCTGGAACTCGGAGGCCAGCGCAGGGGCTTTCAGGTCGACGATTTCAAAACCGAACCGGGTGTCCGGTTTGTCGATGCCGTAGCGGTTGATGGCCTCCTGGTAGGTGAGCTTTGGAAAGGGGCGGGGGACGTTGATGTTGAGGATGTCTTTGAACAGGTGGACGGTGAGGTTTTCGGCCAGGTCCATCACGTCGTTTTCGTCCACAAAAGACATTTCGATGTCAATCTGGGTAAACTCGGGCTGGCGGTCGCCCCGGAGGTCCTCGTCACGGAAGCAGCGGACAATCTGGAAGTAGCGGTCGAAGCCGGCGACCATCAGGAGCTGCTTGTAGGTCTGGGGGGACTGGGGGAGGGCGTAAAACATGCCCCTGTTGACCCGGCTGGGAACAAGGTAGTCCCTTGCGCCTTCGGGTGTGCTTTTCATCAAAAACGGGGTTTCGATTTCCAGGAAGCCTTGAGAGGTCATGAAGCGGCGCGTGGATTGGGAGACCCGATGGCGCAGGACCAGGATTTCCTGCATATCGGCGCGCCTCAAGTCCAGGTAGCGGTAGCGCAGCCGGAGCTCTTCGTTGACATCGATATCCGGTTCGATGGCGAAGGGCGGGGTTTCGGCCTCGTTGAGGATGCGCAGTTCGGCGCACTCCACGTCGACTGCGCCGGTGGGCAATTTGGGGTTCGCCATCCCTTCGGGCCGGGGTTCGACCTTCCCCTTGACGGCCAGGACGTATTCGCTGCGGATGTGCTCCGCTTTTTTGTGCACCCCGGGGTTCACATCGGGCCGGAAGACGACCTGGGTGATGCCGCACCGGTCCCGCAGGTCGACGAAGATAACCCCGCCGTGGTCCCGACGCCTGGTGACCCAGCCCATAAGCGTGACTGCACTGCCCACGTCTTCCAGACGCAAGTCTGCACAGGTATGGGTGCGCTTCCAGTTGCCCAACGACTCCACCATCGTTCGCTTCTTGTGTGTAGAAGGCATTATTTTTTACTATCTTGTGCGTTGGTCTTCAGGTGAGGCCAAAGGGTGTCGAAACAATCTCTCGAAACGGCATTCTGGGTTCGGTTTACCAGGTTTTTTACCACAACGGCATTTGAATGGACCTCATCCGGACCGATGATGACAACGGTGGGAATCCCCTTCCTGTCGGCATACTTCAGCTGCTTGTCCAGCCGGTGCGCGGGGTTCAAATAGAGTTCTGTGGAAATCCCGTGTTCTCTGGCGGTGCGGGCAAAAGAGACCGAGTGTTCTACAAGGTCCTCAGAAAAAACCGTAACCAGTACATCGGCGCATTTTGTACGAATTTCAGGGTAAAGATCGACTTCTTTTAACAGTTCGGTCATCGCCATGTCGCCCAAGGCAAATCCGACCCCGGGGAGGTCTCGCTTTCCCCCAACCTGAACGGTGAGATTATCGTAGCGGCCCCCTCCAAATACCGCCCTTCTAAGCGTTGTTTTTGCCCAGGCTTCGAAGACCGTGCGGGTATAGTAGTCGAAGCCGCGGACGATCTTTAAATCCGGCTCCACATATTCGGCTACCCCGTTGAGGTCCAGCTGCGTCAGAATCTGCTGAAGCCAGGGGAAAGATGTCAGGTCTTTGGTTTTGAGGATGTGGTCCAGCCTGTCGATTTTATTTTCGGATAACCCTATCTTTTCCAGTTCATTGTGAAATTTCGACGGGTGCATTTTATCCATTCGGTCCACAAGGGCGAACAGCGGGTGAATCCATTGGTGGGGGATGTCCAGGGTGGTGCGTAAAAACCGTTCCAGCCCGTCGCGGTCGTTTATTTTGATGGTGACGTGATCCGGTGTGAGCCCCAGACTTTTGAATAAAAGACAGGCAATGGTGATGATCTCCGCATCCGCAGCGTGGCTCTCGCTTCCGAGGAGATCGATATTCCACTGGAAGAAGGCGCGCGCCCGTCCCCTCTGGGGCCTTTCGTAACGAAAAAATTGGCCGTATGACTGCCAGCGAATGGGGAAGACCGTCTGCCCTTCCCGCTGGGCGACCATGCGCGCCAGCGTGGGGGTTAACTCCGGGCGAAGCACGAGCAGCCTGCCGTCTCTATCGGTCAGGGAAAAGGTCTGCCGGTTGACGATCTCCTCGCTGCTCTTGTCCAAATAGAGGTCCATGTGCTCGATGATGCTTCCTTCATATTCCTGGTATCCAAACGAGGTCCCAAGCGAGATGAATTTCTCTGCAAGCCACTTCTGGTATTCCCAATCTTCGGGATAGAAGTCCCGTGTTCCTTTGACGCGCTGGACGAGTTGCCGGGCCATGGGGGTTCGGACCTCAATTTATGAAACGTTTTGGATAGATTGGCAAAACTAAACAGAAGTGACCGTGTTGTCAAGAGCTATCCACTTTCAATGCGAAAGGCGCCCTTGATGTGTTGGATGCTGTGGCCGTCTTTGGAGAGGCGGATGGCCATCACATCAAAACGGGGGATGCACGCCGGGGAAGCGTGGCGCTGAAGGTAGGCCCGGGCGACGCGGGCAATCTGGCGCTGTTTTTCGGGGGTGACCCGGGCTTCGGGAGGCCCGAAGTGGGGGGAGGTGGCGGTTTTGACTTCGACGAAGGCCAGGGTGTTCCCTTTCAGGGTGACGATGTCGATTTCGCCTCTGGCCGCCCGGTACCCGCGGGCGAGGATGCGATAGCCCTTCCGGACCAGGTCTTTTGCGGCGATGTCTTCCCCCCGGCGGCCGGTGCGAGACAGGGCGGTTTGCTGCTGCGCGTAGCGTTTCCGGAGGGCCTCCACCTCATCCTGGGGCAGGGCCTCACGCGCAGCGGCGATGCTGCGGCCTATGGCCTTTAATTGGGGCAGGTCCGCGGCCTGGCCGATGCCTTCGGCAAAGATCCGGAAGTCTTCAGAACGGGCGGGGGAAAGGTCGGCCACACCGGCGAAGGATCGCCGGTGAATGAGGCAGGGGCCGTGTTCCCGGAGGGCACGGAGGTGGTTGGGGCTGCCGTAGCCTTTGTGTCCGGCAAATCCGTAGAGGGGGTACTGCCTGTCGTATTCAACCATCTGCCGGTCCCGGGTGACTTTGGCCACGATTGAGGCCGCGGCGATGGAGAGGGAGGTGGCGTCTCCGTCTACCACGGCGATTTCAGGATAAGGGCCTTCCGGGAGACCCTTTCCGTCCACCATCACCCGGTCGGGGGGGAGGGAGAGGCCTTCAAGGGCCCGGCGCATGGCCAGATAGGTGGCCTGGAGGATGTTGAGACGGTCGATTTCGGCGGGGTCTGCCCGGCCGACGGCTACGGCCAGTCCGACCTGATGGATGCGGTCGAAGAGGGCCTCCCTCCGTTCGGGGGAGAGGGCTTTGGAGTCGTTGAGGCCGGGGATGAGGGCGTCCCGGGGGAGGATGACGGCGGCCGCCACAACCGGACCGGCTAAGGGGCCCCGGCCGGCCTCGTCCACCCCGGCGATGCGCCGAATGCCCTTCGCGTGGAGTTTCCGTTCCAGGGCGAGCATCTTTTCCAGCCGGGCGCGTTCGGCGGCTTCGGCCCTGCGGCGTTTGCGCTCCCGGAGGGCCAGGTTTTTCACGCCGCTCCTGGGGTCGGCCTCAAGGGCGTTTATCAGGGTGTCGTCGATGCTGTCCAGGGTGCTGATGAGGTCCCGGATTGCGGCGATTGTGAGTGTGGAGAGGTCGGGGAGGGACATAGGCTTGAAGCGTGAAAGGGGGTTGACTGGTCTCGCCGGATTTGGCAATCCAGGTCGAGCGGCGTTTTTAATGTAGGACGGACCGGCAGAGGTGTCAAGGGGTTTGGTAGAGCGGGACGGAGGGATAGAGGTCAAACGCTGACTTCCGCGATTTGATTTCCACGAGGGTTGTTTATATATTACTTAGCTTATGTTATTGCAAAAACTTGGAAGCCCTTTTCTAAACCGGACCGACAGGTTGTGGAAGCGCAAGATAGATACAAGAATTTCAGGAGGCTGCTGGTCTATGTGCGGCCCTACGTCCGGGGCCTGATCCTGGCCCTGATGTTGACGGTGGCGCTGACGGTGCTGGGGATGACGCCGCCCCTGATTGCCATGTATATTATCGATTCGGTGATTATCGCGGGCAATTGGGGGGCGCTGGAGGTCTTGCTGTTGATCTCCATTCTGATTCCGGTGCTTCTGACCGGCCTCCGGGTGGCCACCACCTATAAGATCTCCTACATCTCCTACAAGCTGATTATGGATATCCGGCTGAAGATCTACGAACACATTCTGGCCCTGTCGATGAAATTTCACGAAGAGATGGGGACGGGGAAGGTGATGTCCCGGATTATGGGGGATGTGGTGACGGTGCGCAGTATGGTGACCCAGCGGATGCTGGAGATGATGACCGACGCCGTCGTCTTCCTGACTGCGATCGGGCTCTGCTTTGGCCTGAACTGGAAGCTGGCGCTGATGCTGGTGGCCATGATGCCGCTTTATCTTTTAAACCATAAACTCTTCATCGGGGGCCTGCGGTCTGCCTGGCAGAGGTGGCGGGCGAAGATGGATGAGATGTCCACTGGGCTTCAGGAGCGGCTCACCGGCGTGCGGCTGGTAAAGGCTTACGGGCGGGAGCGGCGCGAGAACCGGGCCTTTATGGAGGATACCCGGGAGAGTTTTGAGTACGCGATGCAGGGCGTGATGTACCGGGTGCACCAGGAGACCGGGAACTGGGCCCTGACCGGGCTGCGCAATACGCTGGTGTTCTGCGTGGGGTGCTACTTTGTGATCCAGGGAGAGATGACCTACGGGGCGGTGATGGCGTTTCAGGCCTATGCCATGCGCATGTTCCAGCCGGTGCTCAACCTGATCAGAATGGCCACCGAATTTGAGCGGATGATGATTTCTCTGGACCGGATCTTTGAGATCCTGGACTGGCCGGTTGAAATTGCGGACCGGCCCGGGGCCAGGGAGATGCCGCGCCTCCGGGGGCACGTGGTGTTCGACCACGTCTGGTTCGAGTACACGCCGGGAGAGCCGGTTCTCAAGAATACCTGCCTGGAGGTTCAGCCGGGGACGCTGGTGGCTCTGGTGGGGCATACCGGGTGCGGGAAGACGACGCTGACGAGTCTGTTGATGCGGTTTTACGACGTGGCCCGGGGGACGATCACCATCGATGGAAACGATATCCGGGATGTGAAGCTCAGGTCTCTGCGGAAGCAGATCGGCCAGGTGCTGCAGGATTCGGTGCTCTTTGATATGAGTATAAAAGACAACCTGCGCTACGGCCACTTAGACGCCACCGAGGCGGAGATGATCGCAGCGGCCCGGATGACGGAGATCCACGAATTCATTATGCGCACTCCACAGGGCTACGATACGATGCTTGGAGAGGACGGGATCAAGCTTTCCGTGGGGGAAAAACAGCGGCTTGCCATTGCCCGGGCGGTGCTGACCGATCCGGCCATTTTGGTCCTGGACGAGGCCACGTCGGCGCTGGATTCCCTGTCTGAAGCGCTGATTCAGAAGGCGATGGCAAACGTGCTGAAGGGGCGGACGTCGTTCGTGATCGCCCATCGGCTGTCGACGATTGTGAATGCGGACCTGATTGTGGTGATGGACCAGGGGAAGATCATAGAGATGGGGCGCCACGAGGAACTGGTGCGGAAGCCGGACGGGATGTACCGGCAGCTCTACGAGCAGCAGTTTGCCGGGCTTGACGCGCAGGAACTCGCAACTGGGGTGGTAAAGGGCGGAAGGCGATGAACGAGAATTTTCGACGATTTGTAAAGACCTACATCCGGCCGTTCTGGGGCCGGATGACGCTGGTGATGGTTCTGGCGGGGGTCACGTCCTCTTACTGGTTCGTGCTGGGATTTCTGTCCAAGGTGACCGTGGATCATGTGCTTCAGCTCAGGCCCGGCGCGGAGGCCGCACAGGGGCAGGAGCTGAGGGGGAGGGACAGCCGGATGCCCGGCCTGCGCGATGGGGCTGTCCGGGAACGGGAAGGCAGGCCCCTGCACCGGGACCCCCAGGTTGTGCTGCCGGGTCTGGGTGGACAGGAAGCGGCGGGACCGAAGAAGACCAGGACCGAACAGCTTTACTGGCTCTGGGTGATTTTTTTCGCCTATCTGCTGGTCCGGATGACTTTTGCAGCGAGCAACTGGTTTTATATGTATAACATCTCCTTTGTGGGACATCGGATTGTCTCTCGCGTTCGGGTGGATTTGCACGAAAAGGTCCAGAAGCTGCAGATGACCTTTTTCGATCGGCAGCAGACGGGCAAGATCATGTCCCGCATCCTGGACGATGTGGGGCTGCTGCAAAGCGAGGTGACCTCGACGTTTGTGGAGACGGTGCGACACGTTACCCGGCTGCTGATCGGCATCGTCATCCTGCTGATGATCAATCCGAAGCTGGGGCTGCTGGCCCTGCTGGCTCTGCCCCTTTATGTGGTGGCCTACAAGGTCTTTCAGCATTCGATTGCCGTGACTTCTTTAAGAATGCGGGAGGCCTATGCAGAGGCTTACGGTATTCTGGAGGAGCGGGTGCGGGGAATTCGGGTGGTGCTTTCGTTTGCGCGGGAACGAGGAGAACTGCGGGCGTTTTTCCGGCGGGTGGCGACGACCTTCCGGCTGTCCGTTAAACGGTGGATGCTGAATACCGGCCTGGGGGCGACCTGCTCGGCGGTGAGCGCGGTGGCCACGGCGCTGGTGTTTTACTGGGGCGCTTTGGCCGTGAAATCGGGGGAGATGACGGTGGGCGACCTGGTCTATTTCAACATGTCGCTGGGCGCCCTGTTTATGCCCCTGGTGGCGCTGACCAATATCAACGCCACCATTTTGGAGATGCTGGTGGTGATTTCCCGCGTGTTTGAGGTCCTGGATGAAGAGGTCTTGATTCAGGACCGGCCCGGCGCGGTCCGGCTGGACCGGGTTCGGGGGCGGGTGGCTTTTCAGCACGTCTGGTTTCGGTACAGTGAGCGCGGAGATTATGTGCTGAAGGACCTGCGCTTCGAGGTGAAGCCGGGGACCTCCGTGGCGGTGGTGGGGCCTTCGGGTTCGGGGAAGAGTACCCTGTTGAGCCTGCTGCTGCGGCTTTATGAGCCGACTGAAGGATCGGTTCTGATCGACGATTACGACATCCGGGATGTCAAGCTCTCCTCCCTCCGGAAACATATCGGCATGGTGCCTCAGGAACCGATCCTTTTCTCGGGTACTGTTGCGGAGAATATCGTCTACGGGCGAGACGATGCCACCCCCGATCAGATTATGGAGGCGGCGAAGGCAGCGGAACTCCACGATTTTATTATGAGCCTGCCGGAGAAGTACGAGGCCCATGTGGGGGAGCGGGGAGGCAATTTGTCGGGGGGGCAGAAACAGCGCCTGGCTTTTGCGATGGCGCTGCTGCACGATCCAAGTATTTTGATTCTTGACGATACGACCTCGGCATTAGACGCCAGGACCGAGTCGCGCATCCAGCAGACACTGGATCGGGTTATGAAGGGGCGGACGACCTTTGTGATTACCCACAGGATCTCGACGGCGATGCGGGCGGAACGGGTTCTGGTGTTGGACAACGGTCGAATGGCAGGATGGGGGAAACACGAGGATCTGATTCGAGAGGGGGGGGTCTATCGCCGGATCTACGAACAGCAGCAGGCGCAGGCAGAGGATGAGCTGCCCTTAGAAGTAGACGGAGAAGCTGTCAAGACTGTTTGACGGGCGAGAGACAGCCTGCAAGAGGGCGGCATATTTTCCGGGGCCGCCTCCGGGCGACGAACGTTGGCTGCATTTCAGACTGTGGCGCCTTGGAGGCGTTGGAGGAAGGTTTCGTCTTTTCCGCTGTATTTCTTGCTACAGAGGTCACAGCCGATGCAGGAACGGTTGTAGCAGTTCTTGTGTACGCGAACAGGATACTGCTTTTTGAACGCTTCCTCGCATTTTTCTGAACAGAAGGTGTAGCGGTCCTGGTAATTTCCAAACGCGGCGTAGACGATAATCGGCTCGCCTTCCGTTTCTGTCAGGTGTTTTTCGCACCAACCGCAGATGCCGGCCTGCTCCCGGGTTCGGGTTTTCCGCTTTTTGGTGATTTCCTCTTCGGTCCAGGCGAATTCGATGTACTCGACGTTCTCCTTGGAGACCTTGGCGCGGACCACGCCGTCGGTGATCCCCAGGATGTAGTCCCCTCTGGTGTCAAATGTGGTGCCGCATTCGATGGTGTTCGCGTTTTTGAGGTGGATGATGGATTTGCCCTCTTCGGGGGAGATAAAGGAGAACCATCCACAACTGGCGCAGACGCTGGTGAAGAGGAACTGCCGGGTTTTGTGCCCGCAGGAGGGACAGCGCCCTTCCTCCATCAGTCTGATATCCCGGAGGGAGGCCTTGGCCGCCTCTTTGACGGCGGTATCGATTTCCTCCATCGTTTGATCCAGGCCCTCCCCGCCCTCCGAAAGGAGGGACAGGGCCTCTTCCGCTTCCTCCTCCTGGCCTTCGATCACAATCTGTTTTGCACGGGCTGTTGACGCGTCTTCGTCCTCGTCCCGCGTGAAGAGTCCCTTCAGCATGGCGCCGAGCCTCCATCCCTGTTATAATTTCTCGTCCTTGTAGATGTAATCAGGGTGTTGTTTTTTCTGCTCATACGGTAATGGATATTTGCAACCAGGCCTTTATTTTTCTGCTTAGCTATTAAACAACAAGCCCCGGAAGATGCGGAAATATCAGATAAGCTTAATAAATATAGGGATTTTAGCGACACCAGTCAACGCCTGTGGGGATTTTTTTAAGGGGGTGAAGCTTATTGCCTCAGCCTGAGAGACCGCCTGAGAGACCTCCCGCCCGGACGTGGTAGATGAATGATTTCCACGAAAACCTTGAGGCCGATTTCTTTTAACGTATTGGTTTTTTTATTCACATAGACTCTGCGGTCTCTTAGCCTTCAAGAAAACACTTGTGTCCTTCAATACTGTGAACAGTTTTTGACAAAAAAGTGCCGTTTACGCAGATTAAGGTATCTCAAACCGTCAAGTCAAAGATACCCCTTATCTGGAGAAACGGCACAATGGAACTGGCAGAGAATATACTCAACCGCTTCAACATTTCCAAGCCTCAAAGAAAGTTTCTGCTGATCCTGTTTACAACAATCCTGACCTGCCTGTGCGTTGCACGCTTGCCTGCGCGCAGCGCGCAGGCAAGTCGGTTTGGACCCGACTTGGATAAAAAAACGACCCGAATACCAAATGCTCAGAGAATATGGCAAAATTGCTGCCTAAAATTGTTTACACTATTGAACCATAAACTATCCACTTTTTCGTATTTTTACAATAATTTACAGAAAGAACCCGGAGAGCGAGGAAGAGTATGTTGCAATTTGCAACAAATAGACGTATATTGCAACAGCCGCTGTGGCTCCGGTCCGGGGAGTCGGTCGAGAGGCGTTTTTAAAACCCACATCGGGCCGATGGTGCCCCTGGAAGGAAGGGACGCGGTTTACGTCGAGGGCGAGACGCCCTTGATCCGAATCCTGCCCACCGCTTGCAGAAGACGCGAAGGTGGGTCGACAAAGGATTCGGATCATTATTCGGATGGTTCGAAGCAAGAATACCAAGAGCGATTGACTTGTTGTTTCGTTGTTTCGCTGGTCGTTTCCAACATTAAGGAGGCTCGCTATGTTTGGCAGTATTCGCAGGGTGTTGGTGTTACTGCTTGCAGGAAGCGTGATGTGGAGCTGCAGCGGTGAACGTGTGACGACGCCACAGGTAACGGATGCAGACCTGTCTGTCGGGGGGCCGCTGAGTAAGCCGGCTGTAAGCAGGGACCTGACAAAGGCTGTGGTGGTGGTGACGGTGCGGCAAGGTCAAGTGCCTGTGAGTGGTGCGACCGTAGAGTTCTCGCGTTCTGTTTCAGGACGGGCAGCGGATTATGCGTGGTCGGGCACAACCGGTGAGAATGGTCAGGCGCAGGTGGCGATTGGGGCGGATGATGTGAGTGGTTATTATCAGGCGCGCGCCATGCAGGACGGGAGCATGCTGGGTTCGTGGTCGAGTATTCCGATTAACGGTGGGTATGCGCTGGTGGTTGATTTGCCCGTTGGTGGGAAGGCACGCGTGATAGGTTCATCCGTTCTGCCATCGGACATTCCGGAACCAGAGGGTCTCAGTGGAGAGATTTCATTTGGCGTCGCCCTGCCCCTGACGGGTCCGGACAACATATACGGCCTGCCTGCGAGAGATGGCTTTGAACTCGCTCGCGAAGAGATCAACGGCTTATTGCAACTCAGCGGGATAGAGGCAAGCATCCAGTTCATTGTCGAGGATTCCCGAGGCACCCCGGAGGGGGGGATGGAAGCGTTCGGTAAACTGGTTCATCAAGGCGTGCCTGTGATCCTCGGTCCCGGCATCTCCACCGTGGCCACAGAGGCTTTCCCCATCGCGCAAGAAAATCAGGTCGTGGCTTTGAGTTCGACCTCAACCGCCACCGGCCTGAGTGCGATTGGCGATTTTATTTTCCGCGTTGGCCTCAACGTAGGTGTGCTTGTGCCCGGTAGCGTCCAGCAGACCCAGGAGAAGCTGGGCTATCAGAGGGTGGCTATGATGGCCGATACGATTGATGTCTATGCCAAGAGTCTTGACGAGGCGTTGAGGAACGCGCTCGCTGACAACAACGTCGAGATCGTGGCCAGAGAGACTTTTGGGCCGAGCGATTCCATCTTTGCCGAGCAATTGAACCGGATAAAGGCACTGGGTCCGGATGCCATCTTTGTCTCAACTCTGGCAGCACAACAGCCTAAGATTCTGGTCCAGGCCAGCCAGCTTGACATTCCCTCCGAGGTTCCCTTTCTTATTCCGGAGCTGGCCATAGACCAAGTACAAGCTGCGGGTGATGCCGCCGAAGGCGCCATTACCTTTACGCACTGGGCCAGCACGGCTTCCACACCGGAGAATCAAGCCTTCGTTCAGAGATACACAGCGAAATACGGTGTTGAACCGAGCGTCTGGGCCGCACTTTCGTATGCCGGTTTCCATATTATTGCGCAGGCGATCCTGGAGGCCCAGTCGGTGGATGCGAGCGCAATTAAAGATGCGATGGCCGAGACCAGAGATTTGGACACGATTTTGGGCCGGTTCTCTTTTGACGCCGATGGAGACGCGGTTTACGACCCGATTGTACTGATCGTCCGGGACGGCAAATTCGAGGTTTTCGAGTGAGTGCACGCAGTTCACATTAGCGCGGGACTGCCTGCCGGCAGGCAGGCGTCTCGCTCACACGGAGATACGAAGGCACAAAGGTATGGTAATGCCCCCGGGAGCGCGGGCGTCTCGCCCGCCTGTCGGGATGATCGGGAAGGGTTAGCCGACTCCTGGGGTATTGAAACGGATAGGGGCGATCTTGCAGGGGCGATCCTTGTGATCGCCCCTTTGGCTTGTCGGCGGGTATCCCCGTCCTGTGCAGGGTTTCTGTTGATCCGGAGGGCCAGATTTCGTAAATTTCATATTGCATAGCCGGTTATTTCCAATATTAAGGAGATTCGCTATGTCTGGCAGTATTCGCAGTGTGCTGGTGTTCCTGCTTGCGGGAGGCGTGACGTGGAGCTGCAGCGGTGAGCGCGCGACGACGCCACAGGTAATGGAGGCAGGCCTGTCTGCCCGGGGGCCGCTGAGTAAACCGGCTGTAAGCAGGGATGTGACAAAGGCTGTGGTGGTGGCCAGGGTGCACCTGGAGCAGGTGCCTGTGAGTGGTGCGACCGTAGAGTTCTCGCGTTCTGTTTCAGGACGGGCAGCAGATTATGCGTGGTCGGGCACAACCGATGAGAATGGTGAGGCGAGGGTGGAGATTGAGGGGGATGATGTGAGTGGTTATTATCAGGCGCGCGCCATGCAGGAGGGGAGCCTGCTGGGGATGTGGTCGAGTGTTCCGATTAACGGTGGGTATGCGTTGACGGTTGATTTGCCCGTTGGCGGGAAGGCGCGCGTGACGGGTTCATCCATTCTGACATCAGAGGGTCTCTATGGAGAGATTCCGATTGGCGTCGTTTTGCCCCTGACAGGTTTACAACGCCAATACGGCCCGCCGATGAAAAATGGCTTTGAACTCGCTCTTGAAGAGATCAACAGATCATCGCAACTGGGCGGGGCAAGCATCCAGTTCATTTTCGAGGATTCCCGAGGCACCCCGGAGGGGGCGATTGAAGCGTTCAATAAACTGATTCATCAAGACGGCGTGCCTGTCATCCTCGGTCCCGCCATCTCCACCGCAGCCAAAGAGGCTTTCCCTATCGCGCAACAACATCAGGTCGTGGCTTTGAGTTCGACCTCAGCCGCCTCCGGCCTCAGTGCGATTGGCGATTTTATCTTCCGGGTTGGTCTCAGCGTAGATGTGCTTGTGCCCGGTAGCGTCAAGGTGACTCAGGAGAAGCTGGGCTATCAGAGGGTGGCTACGATGGTCGATCAGATTGATGTCTTTTCCCAGAGCCTTGACGAGAAGTTGAGGACAGCGCTCACTGAAAACGGCGTCAAGATTTTGGTTAGAGAGACTTTTGAAACGGGCGATACCACCTTTGCCGAGCAGTTGAACCGGATAAAGGCGTTGAATCCGGATGCTGTCTTTATCTCAGCTTTATCACGAGAAAGGATTGAGATTCTGATCCAGGGCCGCCGGCTTGGCATCCCCTCCGATGTTCCATTTATTGTTCCATTAATGACCACAGACGAAATACAAGCTGCGGGTGATGCCGCCGAAGGCGCCATTACCTTTACGGGTTGGGCCAGTACGGCTTCTACACCGGGGAATCAAACCTTTGTTGAGAATTACAGAGCAAAATACGGTGTTGACCCGAACCGTTGGGCCGCGCAGTCGTATGCCGCTTTCCATATTCTTGCGGAGGCGATCGCGAATGCCCAATCGACGGATGCGAGCGCGATTCGAGACGCGATGGCGGGTATCAGAGATTTGGATACGGTTTTGGGCCGGTTCTCTTTTGATGCGGATGGGGACGCGGTTTACGACCCGATTGTACTGATCGTCAGGGACGGCAAATTCGAGGTTTTCGAGTGAGTGCGCGCACTTCGCATCTTTTGGAGGTCTATGCACTGGGAGATGATCTTTCCCGCCTGAAGCTTTTATCCGCCCATTTCCGCGATGCGCCGCGCCATCCACTCTACGTACGCTGTGCGGGTCATGCCGCGCCTTCGCGCCTCGCCGTCGATGAAGGCAGCGACGCCCTCGTCGAGCGTCATATGGGCGCGCACGCTCCGACCTGAGAGACGGATCAACGGAATGGACACAAGCGCCTGCCCGGCCGGGGGGTCCACCCGCTCCAGAGCGCTTGGCGGCGTGATCGCCTCGCCGTCCTTTTCCGCCTCAATCGCATAATCGCGAAGCGCTTCCTCAGCGTTCACCATTGCCTCGTCAATGGTTTTTCCCATGGCGACGATACCGGGAAGGTCGGGAAACGTAACGCCATAGGTGCCTTTTTCGCCATCAATCAGTGCGGGATACCGGGCCATGCTTGGGTCCTCCTCCTGGGTCAATTATTCTGGCCAGCCCGCCTTTTTCGCGATGGAGTGGGCAACGCCGGGAGATACCGTTTTGTGCCTGGGGAGGGTAATGATTCCCTTGATGTGCGGGTGCCGAAAGATGTCGTGACCGGAGCCGTGGCGCGCCAGATACCATCCGTCCTTTTCCAGCCCGCGCCTCCTTTGTGCATATATATGCACCTTTTCGCAGAATATGTCAAGCCTTTTCGTGCAAGAAAATGAACTTTTTTCAGCCCTTGCCATCCGAATCCTGTCCACCGCTTCTCGGATCATCTAATGTGATGGGAGGTTGCATGATCACCGTTTCTTGCCACCATTCCATATCTTTTGCTTTTGGCCTTTTTCTTGTTCGCCCAAGAAAAAGGCCGAAAAAGAAGGGTAAGCAGGCGTTTCTGCCCTGCGGACCTTTTGGGCGTTTTTGTGCGATGGTGCTGGAGGGATCTGCGCGGAAAAGCCCCTTCCCCCCTCACCGTAAGGCACAGGCAGGCACCCGCGTTCCCGGGTGCTTTGATCCCCCAACCCGAAATTTTGAGACGGCTCTAAAGCCTGCGCATGTGGAATCCGCCGTCGACCGGTATGGCCGCTCCGGTGGTAAAGTCGAAGTAGCCAAGGGCGATGGCGGCAACGGCCCTGCCGATGTCTTCGGGTTGGCCCCAGCGACGGTAGGGGACGAGGCCATCTGCGATGAGGCGGTCGTATTTTTCCCGTACAGGGCCGGTCATGTCGGTCCGGACGATGCCGGGCTGGATCTCGATCACCGGGATGCCGTATTCCGCCAGCCGGTCGGCGAAGAGACGGGTCATCATGTTGAGACCGGCCTTGGAGATGCAGTATTCCCCCCGTGAGGGAGAGGATGTGAAGGCGGAAATGGAGGAGATAACGACGATCCGGGGCGTTTCAACGATTCCCTTTTTCTGGAGTTCGATCATCCGGTTCGCCGCGTACTGTGTGAGAAAATAGGGGCCTTTCAGGTTGGTGGCCAGGACCTCGTCGTAGCTGTCCGGGGTCGCTTCCAAGAGGTCTGTGCGCACGCGGGGGGCGATACCGGCGTTGTTGACCAGGAGGTCGAGCCGGCCGAAGGTGTCTAAGGCTACGTTGACCAGGCGCGTTCCCTCCTGAGAGGAGGCGATGTCGGCCCGGCAGATTTCCGCCCGACGGCCCCGCTGCCGGACGCCATCGGCGGCCTCCTGGGCGGCTTTCCGGTTGCGGGTGTAGTTGATGAGGATGTCGTAGCCGGCCTGGGCCAGGCAGAAGGCGATGCCCCGGCCAATGCCCCGGCTGGAGCCTGTGACGAGCGCGACGGGGGTCATTGTTTTGGGAATTGTATACAATCGTGACTAAGGAAATAGGCCAGGGGGCGCGTACTCCTCTGGCCTATCGGCTAAACGTCCCCCAACGAGACGTTATCACTTGTTCAAATAGTCCCAATTTTCTTTTTTTTTGAGTGGCGTATTAAGCAAGGCGGCCACCAAGGGACATAGACCTACCGGTTCCCTTACTTATGCTTTTTCCTTGCTATTTGAGCCTTCTTTTCGCTCATGGTTCTTGACCGACTGCATCCCTGCCATGATCTTGGCCAGACATAAAACCCTCAATGCGGGCTACACGCTCACCCAAACCGCCCAAACGTTCCTCTATGCGCCCCAAACGTTCCTCTATGCGGCCCAGGCGTTCCTCCATACGGCTTTGCATGCGCCAGATAAAGCCGATTATAGCGACTATTCCCGCTAAGTTGGCAGTTCCGATTCCCAGATCCATAACACCACCCCTTTAATCGCATGCACCAATTAACCTCTGTGTTGCTAACCGTATTCGTGTTCGGGTCATAGTCGCAACGATAGGTCACGCGTTGCCAGGCATCAAAGCCAATATAGCGAATCCTTACATAAAAGACAAGGACTTTTCTCTCTTTTTAATTGCAAAGCTGCCAATTCGCCAACTCCTTGTAGCACAATCGCTTACCGACACCGATATATGTTTCATCCACCTCGGCGGGACCGGCGAAAGGGGCTTGCTTGTTGTTCCATGTCTCCCTGATCCGGTGGGCTAAGTGCCAGGCGGTCTTTTGGGTTATCCCCAGGTCACGGTGTAGCTTCAGACTGGAGACGCCTTTTATGCCGGTTGACATCAGATACGTTGCCAGTACCCAAATCTGCGCCCCCAGGTTGTGTACGGACGGAGAAAAACTTACGGCAAGAACGGCAACGATACGACATAGACTTGTGCTTGACATCGAACTGAATATTCCAGTCATTGTAATGGGGGCACTTCACCCCATTCGGCCACCCCCAAAATGATAACGCAAGAGGAGGTGGAAAGATGGGCCAGACGAATAGCGAAACAGGCCGTGTGGTCGGGAAGGCTGCGATTGTGACCGGCGCGGGGTCGGGAATCGGCGAGGCCACGGCGGTGCTGCTGGCGCGGGAAGGCGCTTCTGTGGCGGTGGTCGATATCGATGGGGAAGCGGGGAAGCGGACGGTCGATCAGATTGAGCAGGCCGGAGGCAGGGCGATTTTTGTGGAGGCGGATGTGGCAAAGACCGGGGCGGTTAAGAAGATGATCGGGCAGGCCGAGGAGGCGTTTGGGCGGCTGGATATGATCCACAATAACGCGATATGGTACAGGATTGCTCCGGCCACCGAGTTGGACGAGGCGGAGTGGGACAGGATTTTGGCCGTTGGCCTGAAGGCGATCTATTTAAGCGGAAAGTACGGGATTCCGGTGATGCGCAAGACAGGGGGCGGGTGCATCGTTAATACGGGCTCTGTGCATTCACTGGTGGGGTTTGCGGAGCATACGGCCTACGACACGGTGAAGGCCGGGGTGCTGGGGCTAACGCGGGTGATGGCGATCGATTACGGGCCGGATATCCGGGTGAATGCGGTGCTGCCGGGCGCAATTCTGACGCCGTTGTGGGACCGGATGGCGGTTTCGGAGGAGGACCGGAAGCTGTTCGCGGAGATGGTTCCGGCCAAACGCCTGGGGACCGGAGAAGACATCGCGCAGGCGGTCCTGTTTCTGGCGTCGGACGAGGCGTCGTTTATTACGGGAACGTCGCTGGTGGTGGACGGCGGGTTGCTGGCGCGGACGATGTGAGAAGGCCGGTCAGCCCGGGGCCGCGACCCGTGTGGGTTCACTGCGTGTGAGAAAGTGCAGCTCAAGCTTTTCCCGGCAAGCGGGTGCGGAGGTCCGCCCGCAGCCGCCCGGTTGCCTCCGCATCCACGTTCCACCCATCTTCCCGGATGAGGACGCCGTATTCCTGTTTCGCGGTTTCCCGGTCGTAGTATTCGCGCATCACGTCCTGCAGGACCCTTTCCGGAGGCCGGTCAAGAGGGTCTCCGTACCCGCCCCCTCCGGGTGTTTCCAGCCTCAGCAGATCGCCGGTCTGCATGTGTACGCCCTCGTCTTTGGTGATGTGGGGCGGGAGATAGTCCTGCCCCTGGAGGACGAAGGTGTGCCTGGCCGGTTTGGCGGATTTTCCGCCCAGGACGCCGAAGGGGGTGAACCGGCCCCGGTCGCCCAGGAGCGAGGCGCTGGCCTCGCCCCGGCGGATCTGGAACTCGAAGATGACGCCGAACCCGCCGCGGCGCATGCCGGCCCCACCGGAGTTCTCCCGGATGGCGTAGCGGGTGAAGAGGACGGGATAGCGGGATTCGAAGATTTCCAGGGCCTGGGTGCGGGCCAGGGCCAGGGTGGGATTGCCGTTGATCAGTCCGTCGGTGAGGTAGTTTCCGCCGTATCCCCCGCCGATGAAGGAGTAGAAGACATAGTAGCCTTTCTCCGGGTCCTCCCCGCCAACAGAAAGGTTGGTTACCGTGCCCATGGGACCGGCGTAGCACTTTTCAGGGATGGCCTGGCCAAGGGCGCCCAGGACAACGTCGATCATGCGCTGGCAGACCTCGGCGGCGCAGCCGGACACGGGGCGCGGGTGCCGGGCGTTGAGGAAGGTGGTGGGAGGGAGGTTGAAGGTGAAGGGTTTGAAACAGCCGGCGTTGATGGGCACGTCGGGGAAGGTATGTTTGAAGGCGATGTAGACTCCGGCCTGGGTGGTGCTGAGGACGCTGTTGAGCGGTCCCCGGCAGGGGGGACTGCTTTTGGAGAGGTCGAGGTGCACATTGCTGCCTTTGATCTGCATCTCCAGGTGGATGGTGAGGGGCTTCCAGTCCACGCCGTCGCTGTCCATGTGTTCTTCAAAGACGTAGGTCCCATCCGGGATGGTCTCGATGTAGCTGCGCATCAGGCGTTCCGAGCGGGCCTTCAGTTCACCGATGGCGGCAAAGACGGTCTTATCACCGTAGCGATCCAAAAGACCGGTCAGGCGGTCGGCGCCCAGGTTGAGGGCGGTAACCTGTGCGATAATGTCGCCCTGCCGCTCCTCAGGCACCCGGATGTTGTGCAGGATGATGTCGAGCACCTCCCGGTTCAGCCTGCCCCGGTTGAAGAGGCGCAGCGGGGGCAGGCGCAGTCCCTCCTGGTAGATCTCGGTGGCTCTGGTGGAGAACCCACCGGGCACCCGCCCCCCGATGTCGGGCCAGTGCCCGCTGTTGGCCAGGAAGGCGGTGAGCTTTCCCTTGTAGAAGAAGGGCCTGACCATTTTGACGTCCATCAGGTGGGTGCCCCCCAGGTAGGGGTCGTTGATGATGTAGATGTCCCCCGGCGCAGGGTCCGGGATGCGATCGATGACCGACCGGACGGTGAACTCCATCACGTAGATGAAGTTGGGTAGCCCGCGAGGCCCCTGCATGATGACCTCTCCGTTCGTTTTGTCGTAGATGCCGCTGGCCCGGTCAAAGCCGTCGGAGATGACCGGCGAGAAGGCCATGCGTTCCAGCGTGGCGTCCATTTCATCGGCGACCTGTTCCAGGCTGCCGCGGATGACGGCCAGGGTGATGGGGTCGATTTCCATGTCGGGACCTGGTCGGGTGGACTGAAACGTTCACCGCAGGGGATTTCTTGATGTACTACGCTTTATGGTTTTTCTTTTCGTCTTTGCGGTGAATCAGAAGGTTTCCGTTTTCATCTATCCGGGCGCTGACCCGGGGTTCCAGCCAGATGGTGGTGTCGGGCTGCTCAATGACGGCCGGGCCGGAGAGGCTGGCGTTCCAGGGGAGCAGGGAGCGCTCGTAGATGGGGCACTTTACGAACCGGTCTTCTACGTAGACGGGCCGGGCGCCTTTGAGGGCGTCCTGCAAGGTGGTGTCCGGTCTGGGCAGGAAGTCTTTCAGGGCCAGGTCAGGCGGAATGCCGATGA
This sequence comes from Candidatus Latescibacterota bacterium, assembly GCA_965222075.1. Taxonomy (GTDB): domain Bacteria; phylum Latescibacterota; class UBA2968; order UBA2968; genus JAAXHW01. The sequence goes on from OZ244937.1 coordinate 828,301, forward strand.
CCGAGGTGCGGAGGTTCAACAGGCGGATGGGGATGCGGTCCAGGAGGGTGTCCAGTTCGCCGAATCCCCCTTCCACCTGGCCGTAGTGGCGCAGGTAGGCGCTGCGGAAACTGTCTGCGATTCGTTCCCGGGAAAGGGGGCCGGAGGGGAGCGGCGTGCGGATCACGTGGGTCTGCCCCTCATAGGAGATGTCGGCTTCTCTTACCACGTTTACCCGGATAAGCGGGAGGTTTTCCCGTTTGACAAAGGCCTCTCCATCGGTGAGGTGTCCGGCGAAAGTGTCTTCTATTTCTGCGGGGTCAACCTCTGAAAGGCGGCGGTTGAGCATGGTGACGAAGTCGCGCCGGAGGTTGGCGATGGCACAGCCCCAGGCGGAGGCGATGCCGGGATAGTAGGGGACGATGCCCCGGCCGATGCCCAGTTCCCGGAGGAGGAAGCTGGCCATCAGCGGGCCTCCGCCGCCGAAGGAGAAGAGGGCAAAATCCCTCGGGTCGTGGCCCCGGTCGATGGAGAGGCGTCGGATGCTGCCTGCGATCCGGTTGTTGGCAACGGCGATGATGGCTGCGGCCGCCTCTTCGGGGGAGAGGTCCAGTTTTTTGCCGATCCGCTCGGCGACGACGGAACGGGCGCGGTCGAGGTCAAGCCTGCCTGCCGAGCCGAGCTCGGCGCAGGCAGGCGAAAACCCGGCGCCTCCGGCGATGGGGTAGTCCGGGTTGATCCTGCCCAGGATGAGGTTGGCGTCGGTGACGGTCGGTTCGGTCCCGCCGTAGCAGACCGGCCCGGGCTCGGCCCCGGCGCTTTCCGGCCCCACCTGGAGGATGCCCCCCCGGTCGATGCGGGCGATGCTGCCGCCTCCCGCGCCGATGGTGTGGATGTCGATTAAGGAGAGCATGATCGGGATGCCGAATTCCAGTTCCGTGCCGTTTGAAAGGACCGGTTCGCCCTGGAATACCATCGATACGTCGAGGCTGGTGCCGCCCATGTCGCAGGTGATGAGGTTCTGAAAGCCGCTCTCACCGGCAATTTGGGTGGCCGCGATGACCCCGGCCGCAGGGCCGGAGAGGATGGTGTTTACCGACAGTTCCCGGGTGTCTTCTGCGGACATCATGCCGCCGCTGGACTGCATGATCAGAAGGTCCCTGCGGTATTCCCGTTCCCTCAGGCGCGCCTGGAGGTTTGCCAGGTAGCGGCTGACCACAGGCTGGACATAGGCGTTGACCACCGCGGTGCTGGTCCGTTCAAATTCCCGGAAGAGGGGGAGGATGTCCGCCGAGGCGACGATGTGGAGGTCGGGCCAGCGCGCTTCCAGGAGGGCTTTGGCCTGGCGTTCGTGGGTGGGGTTGATATAGGCGTTTATGAAGCTGATGACGATGGCTTCGACGCCGTCGGCGGCGAGGCGTTCGGCGGCTTTTATGAGGTCTGAGGTGTCTAAGGGGGTGAGGATCTCTCCTTCTGCGGAGGTCCGCTCGGAGACCTCGCAGCGGCGGTGCCGGGGGATGAGCGGTTCGTAGGATCCGGTCAGTCCATAGAGGTGGGGCCGGTCCCGGCGCCGCAGTTCCAGAACGTCCCGGAAACCGCGGGTTGCGATGAGGCCGCAACGCCCGCCCTTTCGCTCCAGGATGGCGTTGGTGGCCACGGTGGTGCCGTGGATGATCAGTTCGACCTCGGGATAAGAGACCCGGAGCGCATCGAGGCCGGCGATCAGGCCGTCGGATGGGTCGTGGGGCGTGGTGGAGATCTTTCCGATCCGGAGGGATTGACGGTGGGTGTCCAGGAGGATGATATCGGTGAAGGTGCCTCCGATATCGACGCCGATGAGGTTTCCCATAGGCAGGTGTTCCGATAAATATTTCAGGCCCGGTGGCGGATCCGGATGGCCGGACGCCCGGCAGGGCGATCACAGGGATCGCCCCTACATGGGATGCCCTGTGTGGTTTTCAAGGAGCTTCTCGACCTGCTGCTCGATGCGTTTTTCTCCACCGGGGCTGTAGCCGAGCTGGTGGAACTGTACGGCGCCCTCCCGGTCGATGAGGTAGACGACCGGGATTCCCCCGACTTTGTAGGCGGACTCGACCTTTCCATCGGCGAAGAGGACCGGAAACGTATAGCCGTGCTGCTCCACGAAGGGCCGTACCTTCTCCTTTTCCCGGTCGGTGCTGATGGCCAGGACCACCAGCCCCTTATCCCGGTACTGCTCGTGAAACCGCTGGATGTGGGGGAGTTCCTTCAGGCAGGGGGGGCACCAGGTGGCCCAGAAGTCGACCAGGACGACCTTGCCCCGCTGGTCGGTGAGGTTGATTTCGTTTCCGTCCAGGTCCTTCAGCGCAAAAACAGGGGCCGGTTCTCCGGTTGGGACGCCCGGTCCGGATGAACGCGCTTCCGGTGAACGGATCGAGATCTCCGTCTTTCTCGCATCGCTGCCCACCTTGCCGCTCACTACGACCACAGCCAGGCCGATCAGGATACACAGCGCCACTCCCGCGCCCTTTTCGGTTGACATATCGATTCCCTCCTGTGTTGTATGAACCTGTTTTTTTCTTTTCTATCCCATCATCTGCTGGGTGGCATCCCAGATGGCGACTACCCCGACGATCATCCCCAGAACCAGGATCCAGTACATTGCACCGATGAGGGCGGCTTTGCGCATAGGGCATCCATAGACCCGCTGTACGCCGATGATGGCCAGCACCAGTGACCAGAGTCCGAAGAGTTCAATTCTTCCAAAGAGGAACCGTAGAGGTATATTTTCCGCGATCAGGTCCGGAGACAGGCCTGCCAGGCTCGTTGGAGGCGCTATCGAAAACGTTGGGGACAGGTGGACTCCACCAAAGGCGATGACACAGGCCGTTACGATCCCTCCGAACAGAAATTCCGGAAGGGAGGCGTAACCCACGGCGGACAGCAGGGGATAAAACCGGGTTTTCTCCCCGGAGATCCGGGCAAGGAGCCAGATGCATCCGGTCCGGACGACCCAGGCCCCGAGGTTGAACGCCAGAATGCCGACCACCATAAGAAACGGGATGATCATGATGATGATACGTGCAGAACCGGAGATCCCACCCCCGCTTCTGCTTATCCCCTCGAGAAACTTGCCGATTTCTGCCATCGAGCCGAGCAGGGCAAAGACCAACACGAGAAAGAACGGCGCGATCCAGTCCGGCTGTTCGGCCACGTTCCGGAGGGCGTTGCCCGGAGCGAGGAGCATGCCCCCCAGCCGCTCCCGGCGCCGGGCCAGGGGGATCAGGCAGGCCAGCGTGCCCAGACCAAGCACACCCAGTGCCGCTATGAAGGGCCACATGGCCATAAGCTCACGCCTCAAAATAGTGCCCCGGGTTCGCCAGGGGCGGGTTGAGCCGTTCTGCGGTCGGCATTTTAGATGTAGCCCGTGGCGCCGTCGGGCCGGATTGGCGCGGTGCGCTGCCAGTGGACGTATTTGCTGTTTTTGATCGCGTCTTCGTTCACCTCAATGCCCAGGCCGGGCCGGTCCCGGAGTTCGAGGTAGCCGTCTTTGGGCAGGTAGGGTTCGTCCACCCAGTCTTTCCATTCCGATTGCGTTGGATCGATGTATTCCAGGATGAGGAAGTTGTGGATGGAGGCTGCGAAGTGGACGTTTACCGCTGTTGCAATCGGGCCCATCGGGTTGTGGGGCGCTACGGTAACGTAGTGGGCCGCTGCGATGGCCGCGATGTTGCGCATCTCCAGCAGGCCGCCGCAGATGCAGACGTCGGGCTGGACGATGTCGGCGGCCTGAGCGGCGATCAGGTCGAGGAACTCGAACCGCATGTAGAGGGACTCACCTGTGGCCAGGGGGACCTGCATCTGCTGGCGCAGCCTGGACCAGGCGGGGATGTGCTCCGGGCGCAGGGGCTCTTCGTAGAAGAGGGGGTCGTAGGGCGCCAGGGCGTTGGCGAGCTGCAGCGCCCGGATGGGTTCGAAGATCTTGGCGTGGGGATCGAAGGCGAATTCCCAGTCTGCGGGGGTGTGTTTGCGCAGTCCTTCGAAATAGTCGGCCGCGGCATTGCAGACCAGGCCCCAGCGCGCATCGTCGGGAGGCATCCGGTAGGGGCTGGTTTTGAAGGCGGTGAATCCCCATTTCTCGTGCAGCCTGTGGGCATGCTCCGCTGCCTCCTCGGCGGTCTTCCCGCCCGCGCCCTGGTAGACGCGCACCCGGTCGCGCACGTTGCCCCCCAAAAGCATGTAGACCGGCAGGCCGGCGGCCTTGCCGCTGATATCCCAGAGGGCGTGCTCGATGCCGGAGATGGCGGCCAGTCCCGTGCCTCCGGGTGGAAACCGGAGCTGCTGGTGGGTCACCATCATCAGGTATTCGATGCGGCGGGGGTCTTCCCCCACAAACCAGGTGGCGAGGTAGTCCACAATGGGCGCTACGGAGAGGTCCGGACCGACAGAGTAAGCCTCGCCCCAGCCGACGATGCCCTCGTCGGTTTCTACCTTGATCAACACCCGGGTGCGGTTGCTGAAGGTGGAGAGGAAGGTTTTGATGGCGGTGATTTTCATGTTTTGGGAGTCTCCTTACAGTAGGGCATGGCATGCGTGCGCTTACGTTGGATGGTGGTTGATGATGCTTAAACATAACGATTCTTCAGGGACCAAGTCAAGGGAAAGGTGCCCGGATAAGAGGAGGCTGTGGGGTTTCTTTTCAGATTGACGCTGATGCGGAATTCTTTTAGATTGGGATAAGAAACTGTTGCGTCCGGAAGTGATATGAGGAGGGAAAGCGCGTATGGATCTTCTGATTACGGGGGCGGACCGGCCGCTGGGCCGGCTTGCCGCCGAGCATTTTAAGGAGGCGCACCGCCTTCGGCTGACCGGAGCCGAGCCGTCTGCGCCTGGGGGTGAATACCGGCCCGCCGACCTGCGCGAGCCGGAGGAGGTGGCGCGCCTTGTTGAGGGTGTGCAGGCTATTTTGCACCTGGCGGTGTACGATCCGACGCCTCTGTCCGGTCCGGGGGCCGAACAGGCGCGGCTCGAGGTGGCCGCCAGGGGGACGTACGTCCTGCTTTGCGAGGCCCGAAAGGCAGGGGTCGAGCGGGTTGTGCTGGCCAGCCGGCTGGCGCTGATGGAGGCCTATCCGGAAGACTACGTGGTGGATGAAAACTGGCAGCCGAAGCCTGAGGCCGATGCGGAGTCGCTGGCGCCCTATCTGAGCGAGATTGTCTGCCGGGAATTCGCCCGCGAGGGAGGCATCCATACGATCTGCCTGCGGTTGGGAGCGCCGGGAGAGGCGGATGCGGATGTTCTGCAGGCGCTGGACGGTTCGCTGGCGCTGGGTTTTGAGAATCCGGGGTACCGTTGGCATCTGTTTCACATCTCACGGTCGGCGCGGTTTCCCATGGGGGCGGGGGCGCTTGGGTTTGAACAGAAGGGAGGCGCCTGATGCCTGGAATCGAGCAGGGCAAGGTCTGCATCTTCGGCGCGGGAGGGCCTGTGGGCGCCTCGGCGGCACGGGCGCTGAAGGAGGACTATACGTTGCGGCTGACGGATATTCGAGAGATCGAGGAGATTCGGGAGCCGCAGTCTCCGCACGCCCCGATGCCCGCCCGGCCGGAGCCGCCCCACGAGTGGCGGCAGGTGGACGTGGCCGATTATGACCAGGTCCTGGCTGCTGCGGAGGGCATGGACGCCCTGATCAATGTGACGGTGATCAGGCCGGAACTGGTGGGGGCTTTCCAGGTGAGCATGGTCGGGGCCTACAATGTGATGAAGGCCGCCGCCGAATGCGGGATCAGGCGTGTGATCCACACCGGCCCCAGGCACCTCTACGTGGGGTTTGAGGGAGACTACAAAAACGATTTTGACCTCCCGGACGACGTGCCCCTCCATCCCGGAGCCAATCTCTATGCGCTGACCAAACACCTTGGAGGACAGATTGTGAGGGTGTTTGCCGAACAGCACGGGATCGAGGTGGTCTGTTTCCTGTACTGCAACTTCCGGCCGGGAGACGGGGGAGACGCCGAAGACGGGAGCGGGGTGGGGCCGTTCACGACGTCGTGGGAGGATACGGGGGATGCGTTTTGGTACGGGCTTCGAGCGCCGTCGCTGCCCAGGCCGTACGAGGTGTTCGATATCTGCGCCAGACTGCCGCACGGGATGTACGGCACAGACAAGGCGGAACGGCTGCTGGGGTGGACGCCGAAGTACGATTTCGAGCGGCTGTATCGGAGAAGATAAAAGGCGGAGGGACGATGCCGAGGAGCCGCTGTCATTTTGCCCTGCTGTCTGCGCTGCACAAGAGGCTCCGGGTTGAACAGCCGGAGGCCGCGGCGCTTGCAGACCGGCATCTGTCCGATTTTGTGGCGGGATCAACAGCGCCGGACGGACTGCGTTATGTGGGGAAAGCGGGGAAGCTGGCGACTCATTTTTATACGGACGAGCAGGAGGAGACCTGGGGACAGGCGGTGGCCGGGATGTTCCGCGAGCACCCGGACCTGGCCGACCCGAACCGCCTGCGGGAGCCGGATCTGGCGCTGGTGCTGGGGTATATTTCACACTTGACGGTGGACGAGGCATTCCGGGATGTGGTGACCTCCCAGCTTCACGGGATGGCGGACTGGCGGCCGGTAGTGCAGGGGTTGTGGTCGATGGTGGATGAGCTTCCAATCGGCTATTCCGGCGTTGTGAGCGCGATCGATCGGTTTTCCCGGAAGGACCAGGTCGGATTTATCGACTGCGGGATGGTGGGGGAGTTCCTGGCGCTGATCCGGCCCTGGGCAACCGAAGAAGATCCCTGGGGGTTGGAGCGCATTTTTTTAACGCTGATCCGGAGCCGGATGCCCTTAGAGGAAGCCCGGCAAAGGTGGGAGGCAAACCGACAGCGGGCAGCCGCGTTTATGGACGATGCACGGCGGGAACGGTTTGTGGGTGAAGCCCTGCGGATGGGGGCTGAGGAGATGGTGCGGTATTTGGAAAGCGGGTACATCTGAAGCTATACGATCGCAATAGGGCTTGCTCTGTGAAGGCGATGATCCTATTTTATATTTCTGCTGTTCGGTAGTTCAGGTCGAGGATATTCATCCGGAGGAGGGGCGTATGCACATTGAGCACGTGGCGTTTCTGGTGGACGATCCGAATGGAATGGCGGACTGGTATTGCGAGCACCTGGGCATGAAGGTCGTTCGAAAAGGGGGGCCGCCGAACCATATGACGTTTTTGATGGACGAGGCGGGACGCACCATGTTTGAGATCTATACACGGGGCGATTTGGAGACGCCCGATTATGCCTCCATGCATCCCTCGGTTTTGCATTTTGCCTTTCATACGGACGACGTGCCGGGCGATCGAGGGCGGTTGATCGCCGCTGGGGCCACGCCTGTGGATGAGATTTCCGTGACGGATGCGGGCGATGAAATGACGATGCTGCGAGATCCCTGGGGGGTGGTTATCCAGGTGCTGAAGCGCAAGGAGCCGATGCTTTAGGCACTGAATAGGAGGCGTGATGCCCGTTGTTGAGGTTGGGAGATTGGAGCGGGATTGTGCGCGGGTCTTTGAAGGGGCCGGGCTGTCGGGCGAGGAGGCCCAACGGGTGGCCCATTCGCTGGTGCTGTCCAATTTGATGGGGCACGATTCGCACGGTGTGATCCGGGTCGCGCAGTATGTTCAGGCGATTCAGGATGGGATTGTCAAGGCAGGACAGAGAATCAGGGTGGTGAGGGAAGCAGATGCGTCGGCGGTGGTTGATGGCGGATGGGGGTTCGGGCAGACGGTCTGCCGGCAGGCGATGGATCTGGCCGTGCAGAAGGCAAAGGCCCGGTCGGTTGCCGCGGTGGAGCTGTTCAACAGCAGTCACATCGGACGGTTGGGCGAATATGTGGAGATCGCCGCGGAGGCGGGCACGATCGGGATTGTGATGTGCAATAACCACGGCGGCGGCCGGCTGCTGTCGCCTTTTGGAGGGATCGATTCCAGGATGTCTCCCAACCCCATCGCGGTTGGGGTGCCCACCGGCGGGGCGTACCCTATTGTGGTGGATATGACCACCAGTGTGGTCGCCGAGGGGAAGATCCGGGTGAAACGCAACCGCGGGGAGTCCCTGCCGGAGGGGTGGGCGATTGATGCGGAGGGAAATCCCGCGGTTGAGCCCGACGACTTTTACGGGCCGCCCCGGGGCGCCATCCTGCCTTTTGGGGGGAATGCGGCGCATAAGGGCTACGCGCTGGCGGTCGTGATCGATATTCTTTCCGGGGCGCTGGGCGGAGGCGGGTGCAGCCGTGCAGGGGCGCCGTCGGGGGGCAACGGGGTTTTTCTGATGGCGATTCAGATCGAGGCCTTTACCGGGGCCGAGCGGTTCCGGCAGGAGGTGGATGCGTTTGTGGATTATCTGAAGTGTTCACGGCTGTTGCCCGGGTTCGATGAGGTCCTGGTGCCCGGAGAGGTTGAACACCGGTTGAGGGGCCAGCGGGAGGCCGAGGGGGTGGTTGTGGACGAGGAGACGTGGCGACAGATCCGGGAGACGGGAGAGAAGGTAGGGGTGGGGGTGGATTGAAGGTTGAAGGTGGATATTCAGTTTTCCTCAGAAGGAGTTATGCTATGCCGTCTATCAAGATTACGCTGCTTGGGCACGCATCGTTTCGGCTGGAGCCTGATACTGGAGAAGTGCTCTATTTTGATCCCTGGCTGGATGACAACCCAACGTGCAGCCTCACGGTGGCGAATGTAGAAGCGGCGGACGTGGTGATTGCCACGCACGGGCACGACGACCATGTGGGGGATTCGTTTGCGGTCTGCAAAAAGACGGGTGCGACCTTTGTGGGGAATTATGAGCTTTGTCTGACGGCCGCGAAGAACGGGCTGGAGATGGGGACGCAGGCCGTGCCGCTGAATCCGGGCGGTACGGTGGGGGTGAAGGGCATCCGGGTGACGGCGACACAGGCGTTTCATTCGCTGTCGATGTCGCCCAACCAGGCGCTGGGGCCGGAGCCGGACGAGGCTTACTTTCGTCCGGACGGGGCGGTGTGCGGGATGGTGATGGCGTTTGGGAACGGGATTACGGTTTACGATACGGCGGATACGGCGGTGTTCAGCGATATGCAGCTGATCGGGCAAATGTACGGCCCGCAGGTGGCGATCCTGCCGGTTGGGGGACTGTATACGATGGGCATCCGGGAAGGCGCACGGGCGGCGAGCCTGATCCGGCCGGATGTTGTGATTCCCTGCCACTACGGGGAGGCGCTGGGGCAGCCTGCGGATATCGACGCGTTGTCCGATGCGGTTTCTTTCCTGTCGCCCAATACGCAGGTCGTCAAGCTGGATCCGGGACAGTCGGTGACGTACACGGCAAGCCACTTTGAAGTGGGAACATAAATGGTAAGAGGATTGTTTGTGGCAAAAGAAGCGTTGAATGCGGTTGTAACTCAGAAGATCGAGGTAACGCCTGAGCTGATCATTCTTCAGGTGAGGCCGGATGGATGGGAGCTGCCCGATTTTGAGCCGGGGCAGTTTGCGGTCCTGGGGCTGAAAGGGTCGGCGCCCCGCATGCCCTGGACAGATCCGGAAGAAGACCCCCCCAATCCGGACCGGCTGATCCGCCGGGCCTATTCGATTGCCTCTTCTTCGGTGGCCAAAGAGTACATGGAGTTCTACGTCATCCTGGTCCGCGACGGCGCGCTGACGTCGCGGCTGTTCGCTCTGGAGATGGGCGAACCGATCTGGCTTGGGCGAAAGGTCTCGGGGATGTTCACGCTGGACGAAGTGCCCGAAAACAAGAATGTTGTGCTGGCCGCCACGGGCACCGGACTGGCGCCTTATATGAGCATGCTGCGCACACATCTGCCCCACGACGGCGAACGGCTTCACGCCGTGCTGCACGGCGCCCGGCATTCCTGGGATCTGGGGTATCGGTCTGAGCTGAACACCATGCAGCAGCTCTGCGATAATTTCACGTATATCCCGCTGATCAGCCGACCGGCCAATGAACCGGTGCCCTGGGGCGGGCTGACGGGTTATGTTCAAGACCTCTGGACCAGGGGCGAGCTGGATAAGGAATGGGGGATGCGCCCAACGCCTTCGGATACCCATGTATTCCTGTGTGGAAACCCCAATATGTGTGAAGATATGCTGGCGCTGCTGGACAAAGAGGGGTTTCGGGAGCATACCCGCAAGGCGCCGGGTGAGGTACACGTGGAAAGGTACTGGTGAGTGTGCGCGTATGTATTATGACGGGATTATCGTGGGGGCCGGTCACAACAGCCTGGTCCTGCAGGCCTACCTCTGCCGGGCCGGGCTGAAGGTGCTTTGCATCGAGCGGCGGGATGCGGCCGGGGGCGGGCTGACGACGATGGAAGACCCACGGTATCCCGGGTTTTTGCACAATACCCATTCGTTTTACCACCGGGCATTGAACCGGATGCCCTGGTACCGGGACCTGGAGCTGAAACGCCACGGGGCGGTCTACCTGGAGCCGGAGCTGAATGTGGCGCTTCTGCTTAAGAGCGGCGCGGCGCTGGAGTGGTGGACCGATTTTGAGAAGACGGCGGAGGCGTTTGCGCGTTTCAGCCGGAGGGACGCGGATACGCTGCGGCGCTGGCGGGACGATTTTCTGCCGATTGTGGAGGAGATCCTGATCCCGGAAGCGCAGGCCCCGCCGCTGCATCCCGGGCGACGACGGGCGCTTCTGGAGCAGAGCGCCCGGGGACGGCTGCTGCTGAGCGTGAGCGCGCTGTCACCGCTGGAATTCGTGCAGAGGGAGTTCGAGCATCCGGTGATCCGGGCCGGGCTTCTTTTTTTTAACGGGTTGCGCGAGGTTGACCTGCGGTGTGCCGGGTTCGGCCACCACATTGCGGCCCTGCTGGCCAGTTCGGGCAAGGCCCAGATGTGCATCGGGGGCTCGGCCGCTCTGGCCCGCGCCCTGGTATCGGCGGTGGTTGAAAGCGGAGGCGAGATCCGGCTGCAGACGACGCCGAAGCGATTTGTGGTGGAAGCGGGGCGCGTGGTCGGCGTTGAGACCGCCTCGGGAGAGCGATTCACGGCACGGCATTTTGTCGCTTCCGGGCTCAACCCCCACCAGTCCTTTCTGGAACTGTTCGACGAGGACCTGCTGCCCCCGGCGTGGCGGGACCGTGCCCGGAGCTTCCAGTACAATCTGATCGCTCCCCTGTTCGCCCTGAATCTGAACCTGAGCGAACCGCCCTGCTACCGGGCGGCCGAGCGGTATGCCCACCTGGACGATGCGTTTATGGTGATCCTGGGGCTGGAGCATGTGGACCGGTACCTGGACATGGTCCGGTGCCATGAGGAGGGGACCATGCCACCTATGGTGATGTGGGGGAGTTGCCCAACAATTTTCGACCCTTCCCAGGCGCCGGAGGGCAAACATACCGCGTTTATGTGGCAGAAGGTTCCCTACCGGCTCAACGGAGACCCGACGAACTGGGACCGGGAGAAGGCGCGCCACGGTGGAGATATGCTAAGCGTGTGGCGCGACTACGCGCCCAACCTCAAAGATGTCGTCATCGATTCGTTTGTGCGCAGCGCTCTGGATGTCGAACGCACGTTTCCCAATATGAAAGCGGGGGATTTGCTGGTGGGCGCATTTACCAACGGTCAGATCGGTTACGACCGCCCTTTTCCCGGGGCCGGACACTACCGCGGCCACCTGCCCGGCCTGTACCTGTGCGGTTCGTGCTGCCATCCAGGCGGCAATATCACCGGTTTGCCGGGGTACAACTGCGCTCAGATTATTCTGAACGACCTGGGTCTGAGGCCCAGGTGGGCGCCCGAACCCCTGGAAGGACGTCTGGGACGACTGTGATGCCGCTGCCTACCCTTTCCTATCTCACCGATATTTATTTCGGTTTCGGCTCGGTGGAGACGCTGCCGCACCTGCTGGAGAGGTTTGGCCTGTTACGCCCTCTGGTGATTACCGATCCGGATCTTGTGGCGCTTGGAATCCTGGAACGCCTGGGAATGGACGATGCGCCGGTTTTCGATGGGGTGCAGACCAACCCTACCGAGGCGCAGGTGCTGGACGGCCTGGCCCGGTACCGGGAAGCGGGGTGCGATGGGATGGTGGCTGCGGGGGGCGGATCATCGATCGATCTGGCCAAGTGCGTGGGGATGCTCGTCCACCATCCGGAGCCGTTTGAGCAATATGCGATGCGCCGGGGAGGCGTTTCGCAGATTACCGATCGGGTGCCGCCGCTGATTGCTGTTCCAACGACCGCGGGGACCGGGAGCGAGGTGGGACGGGCCGCGCTGGTGACGCTGGCGTCGGGCGATAAGGTGGGGTTTCTGAGTCCGCACCTGCTGCCGGTGGCGGCGCTTTGCGATCCGGAGCTGACGCTGAGCATGCCCCCGCGCCTGACCGCGGCTACGGGTATGGATGCCATCTCGCACTGTGTGGAGGCGTATTGCAGCACCCGGTACAACCCGGTGGCCGATGCGATTGCCCTGGACGGCCTGGTGCGCGGGTGCGGGCACATCGTGACGGCGACCGAACAGGGCGCCGACCTCACAAGTCGCAGTGAGATGATGATGTGCGCGCTTGAAGGCGGGCTGGCTTTTCAGAAAGGCCTGGGGGCGGTGCACAGCCTGAGTCATCCCTTAGGCGGGCTGGCCGAAAAGCGGCTGCACCACGGGACGCTCAACGCGCTCTTCTTGCCGGTGGTGCTGCGCTTTAATATCGACCATTGCGTAGAAAAGATGGATGAGATGGCCCGTCGTTTAAACCTCCGGAGAGGCGCGGATCTGCCGACGTTTTTTGAGGATTTGAACCGCCGTCTGGATCTCCCCCGCAACCTGAGTGAAACAGGTGTGACGGCGAAAGACCTGCAACCGCTCGCGCAGAAGGCGGTGAACGACCATTGCACGCCTACCAATCCCCGCCCGCTGGAACTGGACGCATGTCGCGCACTTTATCGGGAAGTCCTGTGATGAGGATCGGCAAAAGGGGGATGCTGTTCGTGGCGCTGGCCGCCCTGTGCACCCTGACCGGGGCAGTCCGTCTGTGGGCGGCGGCGGACGGGGCGCAGCGTGTGGCAGAGGGGCAGGATCTGCTGGCTCAGAAGCGGTTTGGAGAAGCGGAGAGGGCTTTTAAATCGGCGTTGCGGGAGGCGCCGATCGATGCGCGGAAGGGATTGGGCAAGGTCGCCTTTGTCCGGAAGGACTGGGGGAAGGCGAAGGATGCGTATGAAAAGGTTCTGAAGCTGGCCCCGGGCGACATAGAAGCCCTTTACCGCCTTGCGATCTGTTTTCGAGAGACGGGCAAGTTCAAGGCTTTGATGTTTCGCAGGGCAGACTGGAACCGTTCCCGGCGGCTGTTTGAACAGGTGCTGGAACAGGATTCGCTGTACCTGGATGCGGTTTACCAGTATGCGGTTTTAAAGCGCTGCCGGGGGAAATATCGGGAGGCGATTCTGCTGGGCCACCGGCAGGTGGCGCAGAAGCCGGACCTGAGGGCGGCGCAGCTGGGGCTGTTCCGGCTCTACCTGCATTTCCTGGACAACCGCGGCGAATGGAAGACCATCGCCTGGCTGCGGAGACAGGATTTTGAACATGCGCGCTGTTTTGTCGGCGAGGCTTTGCGCCGGGCCGGCCGACCTGCCCAGGCCGATTCGGTCCTCCGAGCCTGGCTGGCCGCTGCGCCGTCGATCAGCACGGTTCCGGCCCGGCTCTCCCTGGTCCGGCTCGCCTACCAGCGCGGGCAGCCGGGGGCCGCGGAGGCCACTTTCCGGACCGCCGTTGACAGCATCCGCACGCGGCTGGACGCGGAACTCATCTTCGAAGATGTAAAATACGTTGTTACCGAAATGGAGCTGGAATCGTTTCGGGGCCTTTCTTCGCCGGAGGAATACAGAGGGTTCTACCGCCGTTTCTGGACCGGCCGGGACCCCACGCCGGCCGCGGATACGAACGCCCGGCTGGCCGAGCACTACCGGCGGCTGATCTACGCCGAGGCGTATTACGTCTACGACGGCTTCCGTACCTGGGCCAACAGTCCCGACAAGACAAACGAGCTTGCGTATCCCGCTACGTTTTATCTCAATGACCGGTTTAACGACAAGGGGCTGATCTACATCCGCCACGGCGATCCAAACGATTACGCGCAGACGCCGGGCCAGAATATCGTGGTCAACACGTCCTGGTTTTACGGAAAGACCGAGACGCTGCCCGAGATGGTGTTTCATTTTGTGGTTGATGAAAACGCCTCCGGCAACAACTGGCGGCTGTCACCCTATCCCGGGTCCGTGCAGGGGCGCGAGACCTGGGGGGCGGTGTATCAACCACCGCAGGGCCGGCGGCGCCGGGGTCGAGGCCGCGGGGGGCGATGGCGCGGAGGTCAACAGCCTGGAGATCTCCGCCGGATGGCGCGTGAAAGAGAGATGGCTGTACAGAGCCGCAGCGCGGTTGCGGTGGGGTTTCGCACAGACCGGCACGCCTGGGAGCGGGATATCGATCCTTTGCCCTACGATTCCTACCTGGCGTTTTTTAAGGAGGAAACAGGGGGCACCATGCTGGAACTTTATTACGGGGTGCCGCTGAAGGACACGCCGGTGGCCGACACATCCGCAGTGTACGAGTACGGAATGGCGCTGCACGATCTGGAATGGCATCCGGTTATGCGGCACCGGGGGCGCATCGTGGCGGAGGAGATCCCCCGCATCCGGTTTGATGAGACGGGGATTGGAACAGTCCGGCTGCAGGCGAGGCCCGATTCGTGCCACGCGGCCTTTTATATTGGAGAACGCACCGGACGGCGGCTGGGCGGCTGGAAGGGCGACATCCGGATTCCGGCATTTTCCGAGGTCGCCCTGGAGATGAGCAGCATTGTTCCTGCGCATACGATTTCATCTGCTGTCGAAGCGAATGACGCATTCTTTTTCCGCGGGCTTCACCTGGTGCCCAATCCTTCCCGGCGGTTTTTACGCAAAAAGCCGGTGTACATCTATTTTGAGGTTTACAATCTCACCCCGGATGAGGGGGGGGTGACCTCCTTTGAGGTCGAATATACGGTTTCCAGGCGCAAGCGGAAGCGGCCGATCAAAAAGCGGCTTTCCATATTTGGCAGCAACGCCAAACCTGCCACTGCAGTCGCTGTTGAACGCACCGGAGATACGCCGACTTCGGCGGAGTACCTTTCGCTGGATCTCAGCCGGATAGGACGGGGCGAGTTTCGGCTGGATATCAAAGTGACGGATCGCCGGTCGGGTGAACAGAGCGAGGATTCTGTGGATCTGGTTCTGTTTTGATCGAATCACATTGCCCGGCGCAAGACGGCCGGCTACCCGGATAAGGAGTTAAGCTATGCGTGCGGACCGACCGGAAGCCCCTCTGAGGAAATTGATGGGACCGGGGCCTCTGGATGTGCATCCAAGGATCTACAGTGCGCTGACGTCGCCGGTGATCGGACATTTGGACCCGGCGTATTTGAAGGTGCTGGACCGGATCGGAGACCTGCTTCGCCCGGTTTTCGGGACACAAAACCGGGTGACCCATGCGACGCCGGGGACGGGGACGTCGGGGATGGAGGCGTGCGTGGCGAACCTGATGGAGCCGGGAGACCGGGTGCTGGTCTGCGTGCACGGCTATTTTGGGGATCGCATCCGGCAGATGGCCGAGCGGCAGGAGGCAGAGGTGACGCTGGTCGAGGCAGAGTGGGGGAGGCCGACCGATGCGACGCGGGTCGCGGAGGCGTTGAAGGACGGGGGGTACAAGGTGATCACGCTGGTCCATGCAGAGACGTCGACCGGGGTGCTTCAGCCGATGGATGAGATTGCAGAACTGGCGAAGGCGCACGGGGCGATGATTCTGCTGGATACCGTAACGTCGCTGGGTGGGGTCGAGGTGAAGGTGGATGAATGGGGGGTGGATGCGGGGTATAGCTGTTCCCAGAAGTGCATCGGGGCGCCGTCGGGACTGGCGCCGGTGACGTTCAGCGACCGGGCCATTGAAGTGGCGGCGAACCGAAAACACCCGGTGCGGACCTGGTACCTGGATATTTCGCTGCTGGACCAGTACTGGGGACCGGAGCGGGTGTACCACCATACGAGTTCGAGTACGCTGAATTATGCGCTTTTGGAGGCGCTGCTGCTGATGGAGGAGGAGGGGCTGCAAAATCGGCTGGCGCGGCATTTGAAGAACCACAAGGCGCTGGTTGCGGGCGTGGAGGCGATGGGGCTGGAGATGCTGGTGGCTCCGGAGCACCGGCTGCCGACGCTGAATACCGTGCGGATTCCCGACGGGGTGGACGATGCGAAGGTTCGGGGGTATCTGCTGGAGACCTTTAGTTTGGAGATCGGCGGGGGGTTGGGCGCGCTGAAGGGGCAGGTGTGGCGGGTGGGGCTGATGGGCTATTCCTCGTCGGCGGAAAACGTGCTCTTTTTCCTTTCGGCGATGAGCCGGGCGCTGGCCGACCAGGGGTGGATGATGGATGTGGAGGCCGGGCTGGAGGCAGCGATGTTGGTGTTGAACGCGTGAGATGACCTACCCTGAAGTCGTTCTGAAAGCGGGACGGGAGCGCCGGATTCTGGAAGGACACCCCTGGGTGTTCAGCGGTGCGGTGGCCCAACACCCCGCGGCCGCAGAGCCGGGCGGTATTGTGGATGTGTTCGATCAGGATCGGAAGTTCACCGCCAGAGGCTATTATAATCCGGCGTCGTCAATCCCGGTGCGGGTGCTGACCCGGGACCCGGAACAGCGGGTCGACCGGGCTTTTTTGGTTGCGCGCATCCGGCAGGCGCACGCGCTTCGGTGGGCGTGGCTGGATACAAAGACGACGAATGCTTACCGCGCGGTGCACGGCGAGAGCGATGGGTTGCCGGGGTTGATTGTGGATCGGTACGCCGATTTCCTCGTGGCGCAATTCCATACGCTGGGGATGGACCGGCTGAAAGAGCCGGTGGTAGAGGCGCTGCAGCAGGCGGTAGGACCGACCGGGATTTACGAGCGGAGCGATGTGGGCACGCGCCGGCCGGAGGGGCTGGAGACGTTTCCCACAGGCCTGCTGGCAGGGGAGGAACCGCCCGAGTTGATTGAAATCCGGGAGCACCGGACGCGGTTCTGGGTGGACGTGCGGCAGGGACAGAAGACGGGGTTTTACCTGGATCAGCGGGAGAACCGGCTGGCCGCCCAGCCTTTTACCCGGGGGCGGGAGGTGCTGAACTGTTTCAGCTATTCCGGGGGATTTTCGGTGTACGCGGCCCGGGGAAAGGCCTCGCGGGTGGTGAGCGTGGATGTTTCGGAGGCGGCCCTGGACCTGGCCCGAAGAAACCTGGAACTCAACCGGCTGGATGCAGACGCTCACCCCTGTGTTGCGGCCAATGTATTCGATTATCTGAAGGCATGTAAAGCGGAGAAGAGACGGTTTGACATGGTGATTGTGGACCCTCCGGCGTTCGTGAAGACCCGGGTGGCGTTAAAGCAGGCGGTGCGGGCCTACATCAGTTTGAACCGGAAGGCGATTGAGGTTCTGCGGCCTGACGGGGTGCTGGTGAGCGCGTCGTGCTCCACGCAGGTGAATTACGAGACGTTTTTTACGATTCTCAAGCATGCGGCCGCCGCGGCCCGACGGGAGCTCCGGATTGTGAAGAGCCATTTGCAGGCAGTGGACCATCCGGCGTTTACAACATTTCCGGAGGGGCGGTATCTGAAGTGTTTTTTTGGGGTTGTGAGGTAAGAAGCTGTCTTTAGCGGGGGATGAGGAGTTGCCAGCTGGTAGAGATGGAGAGGACGAAGGCGAGGGCGGTGAACACCAGGAGCACGAGGGCAAAGAGGATGGCGATGCGGCTTTCGCCGCGATTGACGCCGGAGACGAGGAGGCGGGAGGCGATCCAGCCGCCGATGAAGCCCCCCAGGTGGGCGAAGTTGTTGACGCCGCTCATCAGGAAGCCCAGGATGAAGAGGAGGATGGCCCACTGCCAGACCTGCCGGGTCATCATCGCCATCATGCTGCCTCCGTGCCAGCGGCCGTAGACGATGATGGCCCCAAAGAGGCCGAAGATGGCCCCGGAAGCGCCGATGGTGGGGGCGCTGGTGAGGGCGTTGGAGAGGACAAAGCCGACGACGCTCCCTGCGGTGAAGATAATAAAGTAGCGGGCGGGACCGTAGAGGTTGCCGACTTCCGGGCCGAGCTGCCGGATCCAGAGGACGTTGAAGAGGATGTGAAGCAGCCCCCCGTGCAGGTAGGTGGCGGTGAAGACGGTCCACCAGTGGCCACTGGCGGTCGCGAAGCCTCCGGTCATGCCCAGGGCATAGAGGGGGCGTGTACCCGGGCTGAGCATGCCAAAGAGGCCGCCGCGGACGTTGAGCGCTGCGCCAAGGTCGAGCAGGAGGCTGAGAACGTAAAGGACAATGCAGGCGGTGGGGATCAGGGTAAGCACATCGATCCGTGCGCCAAAGAGCCGGGTCAGCGCCGGTCCCAGGCCCCAGAGGCCGGGGCGGTAGGCGCCGCAATAGGGACATCGCGTCTCCTGGGTGCTGATGAGGTTGCGGCAGTTGGGACAGACCATCGAGGTAGGGGGCATGGGTTTCCTGCTGTATAAGAAGATGCTTGGAAAATAGCCTTTCGGTAGATATTCAGGTCCAACAGTTCTTTTACTCTTGGCCTTTTTTACCTTTCCTGGAGAAACAAGGAAACCCGTTAAACCGGGGCTTAACGGGCGTTTGAAATCTGGAGCGGGAAACGGGACTCGAACCCGCGACTTCAACCTTGGCAAGGTTGCGCTCTACCAGCTGAGCTATTCCCGCTCTGCTTGGGCCTGTGTTGAATATACTCACAAGCCAGGGGGCTGTCAACCCCAAAACAGTTGGCTTATTGGATTGACAAATATCACCCCAAACCCTATACTGTTGTGGTCAGTATACCTGTGACTTTGGTGAATAGGAGGATAAGCGGTTGTGGCTTTAAATACCGGGCGCTACGCTTTGGCAATCGACATTGGGGGAACGTTTACGGACGTTGTGGTGCTGGATACGGCGTCGGGGAATATGGCCGTGGCCAAGGTGTTGACGAGCACACCGGATCCATCAACAGCCGTTCTGGAGGGTATGAAAGGCCTGCTGAGGGAGCAGGGTGTGGCCGCAGAGGAGGTGGGGCGCGCCATCCACGGCACCACGCTGGTGACCAATACACTGATTGAGCGGAAGGGCGCTTTGACGGGGCTGATTACGACCGAGGGGTTTCGGGACGCGCTGGAGATCGGGCGGGAAGGGCGCTACGATATCTACGATCTGTTCCTGGAGCTGCCCGAGCCGCTGGTGGAACGGCGGCTCCGGCTGGAGGCGCCCGAGCGGCTGAACGTGCGGGGGGAGGTGCTGGCGCCCTTAGACGGTGGGGCCCTGCGCGAGGCGTGTGAGGTTTTGCGAAGTGAGGGGGTGGAGGCGGTTGCAATTTCATTTTTGCACGCCTATGCCAATCCTGTCCACGAACAACAGGCGGCCGAGGTGGTCCGCGAGGTGCTGCCGGATGCGGCGCTGTCGGTTTCTCACCGGGTGGCGCCGGAGCTGCGGGAGTACGACCGGACTTCGACGACGGTGGCCAACGCCTATGTGCAGCCGCTGGCCGGGCGTTATCTCATGGGGCTGGAGGGTGGGCTGCGGGGGTGTGGGCTGGCGGCCCCCCTGCACATTATGCTTTCCAACGGGGGCAGTTGCTCGGCAGAGACGGCGGCAGCGTTTCCGGTGCGGCTGGTGGAGTCCGGCCCCTGCGGGGGGGCGCTTGCGGCGGCGTACTGGTGCAGGCGGTCCGGGTGGGAGGATGTGCTGGCCTTTGACATGGGGGGGACCACGGCCAAGGCGATGCTGAGCAGCAGAGGGGAGTTCCCGATTACTACCGAGTCGGAGGTGGGCCGGGTCTACCGGTTCAAGCGGGGCAGCGGGCTGCCGCTCCTGGTGCCGGTGATGGATATGATCGAGATCGGCGCCGGGGGAGGCAGCATCGCCCACCTGAACGAGCTGGGCCTGCCCGCGGTGGGGCCGGAGAGCGCCGGGGCATTGCCGGGGCCGGCCTGCTACGGGCAGGGAGGGTCGGCGCCGACGGTGACGGATGCCGATCTGATTCTGGGATTTTTGAATCCCGGGTATTTTCTGGGCGGGCAGATGCGCCTGGATGTTTCCAGGGCACGGGATGCGATTGAGGGCCTGGCGCGGAAGTTGGAGATGGACGTGGAGCGAATGGCCTGGGGCATCCACCGCCTGGTGAACGAGAATATGGCCAATGCGGGCCGGGTGCACGCCGCCGAGCGGGGGGTTGATCCGAGGGGGTATACGATGGTGGCCACGGGGGGCGCCGGTCCTGGGCATGCCTGCGGGGTGGCCGAGCGGCTGGGCATCGAACGGGTGGTCATTCCCCCGGCGGCCGGGGTGGGGTCTGCTTTCGGGCTGATGCTGGCGCCGATTTCGTTCGATTTTGCGCGGAGCTACGTCTCCCGCCTGGAGAATCTGAATTTTGACCGTCTGAACGGTCTGTTTGAAGATATGGAGCGAGAAGGGCGTAAGGTGTTGAGCGAGGCGGGGGTGCCGGAAGGGGCGGTTCGGATGGTGCGAACGGCCGATATGCGGTATGTGGGGCAGGGGCACGAGATCCGGGTGCCTGTGCCGGAGGGTCTGTTCGGGCGAAAGCGCGTGAGCCGGCTTCAGGAGGCTTTTGACGGGGAGTACCGGCGGATCTACGGACGGGTCTGCGAGGGGGTGGCAGTAGAGTCGGTGCACTGGCGGCTGGCCGCGTCGGGACCCAGGCCAGATCCGGGAGAGGCCCGGGCTGCAACGTCCCGTGCGGGTGGGGATGTGCTGAAAGGACGCCGGCCGGCGCTTTTTGACGTGGAAGGTGGCGCGGTGGAGACGCCGGTGTACGATCGCTACGGTCTGGAGGAGGGCTTTGCGGTGGATGGCCCTGCGATTGTGGAGGAGGCCGAATCCACGACGGTTGTGCCGCCGGGGTGGGCCCTGGCCGTGCACCCGGTGGGGAGTCTTATCTTAACACGATCAGGAGGCAGAGGATGAGCCGGAGCGGCCGGGAGCTGGATGCCGTCCTGCTGGAGGTGCTGTGGAATCGGTTGATTTCGATTGTGAACGAGCAGGCCGCGGCGTTGATACACGCGTCTTTTACGACGGTGGTGCGGGAGGCGGGAGACCTGTCTGCGGGGGTGTTTGACGCGGAGGGGAATATGATGGCGCAGGCGGTGACGGGCACGCCGGGGCATATCAATACGATGGCCACCTGCGTGCGGCATTTTGTGCGGGCCTATCCGATCGAGACGCTGGCGCCGGGGGACAGCCTGTTGACGAACAACCCCTGGCTGGGGTCCGGGCATTATCATGATATTACGGTGGTAACGCCGGTGTTCCACAGGGGCCGTGGGATCGGGTGGTTCGCCAATACCTGCCATGCAATGGATATCGGCGGACGGACGCTTGGGGCGGATGCGCGGGAGGTGTTCGAGGAGGGGCTGCACATCCCGATTATGATGCTGTTCCGGGAAGGCCGGGTGAACCGGGATCTGATCCAGATCGTGCGGGCCAACGTGCGGATGCCGGACTCGGTGGTGGGAGACCTCTACGCGCAGCAGGCGGGGAACGATGTGGGGGCGGCCAAGCTGATCGAGATGATGGAGGAGTACGATCTGGACGATCTGGGGGCGCTGTCGGCGTTGATCTTCTCCCGGTCGGAGGCGGCCACCCGGGAGGCGATTTTCCAGATTCCCAACGGGACATATAAGGATGAAGTAGATCTGGACGGGTTCGACCACCCGTTGAAGATGTGTATTGCGCTTACGGTGAACGACCGGGATCTGGTTGTGGATTATGAGGGCACTTCGCCGCAGGTAGACCGGGGGATCAATGTGGTCTACAACTACACCCATGCATATACGACCTATCCCCTCATGTGCGCCATCAGCCCGGCGGTGCCGAATAACGAGGGGAGCTTCCGGCCGGTGACGGTCAAAGCGCCGGAGGGCTCGGTACTGAACGCCCGGTTTCCCTGCGCCGTGGGCGCCCGGCACCTGATCGGACACTTTCTCACCCAGGCCGTGTTCGGCGCGCTGTCGCAGGTGATACCGGAACAGGTGCTTGCGGATGGGTCGGCCGGGCTGTGGAATACGCAATTGGAGGGCTACGACCGGAACGGCCGGATGTTTGCCTATATCTTCTTTTCGGCGGGTGGGATGGGCGCCCGGCCAACGGTGGACGGGCTGTCCGCAACGGCGTTTCCCAGCGGGATCAAGGGGGTGCCGGCCGAGGCGATCGAGGCGGTGTCTCCGGTGCTGATGCTGAAGCGGGCGCTGCGGCCCGATTCGGCGGGGGCGGGGAAGTTCCGCGGCGGCCTGGGCCAGGAGATGGTGTTGAAGATGGACAGCGACCGGCCGGTGCTGCATTCCTGTATGTACGACCGCACCCGGTGCGCAGCCCGGGGATTCCTGGGGGGAAAGGACGGGGCCGCCGGGGAGCTGTTCCTCTCGGACGGCACACGGCCCCATCCGAAGGGCAAGTACGAGATCCCGCCCGATGAAACCGTGACGCTGCGCCTGCCGGGGGGCGCGGGATTCTATCCGCCGTGGGAGCGGCACCCGGGGCGGGTGCTGGAAGACGTGCGGCAGGGGCGGGTGTCGGTGGGGGCGGCGCGTGAGGATTACGGCGTGGTGATCGATACCGGCCGGTGGACGGTGGATGAGGCCGGGACGGCGGCGCTGAGGAAGCGCATGCAGCAGGAGGTGATATCGTGTCCGTAGAGGTTACGCTGGCGAACGAGATTCGGGTTCAGCGGCAGGGGGAGTGGCTCTGCCGCGGGCTGCCGTTTCCCCAGGGGGTGTTGACGGACGTTGGGGGCCTGCGCCTGTGGGACGAGGCGGGAGGAGAGGCGCCCCTGGCTTCGGAGGTTCTGGCCTGCTGGCCGGACGGGTCGGTCAAGTGGGCGCTGCTGCAGTTCCCGGTGCACTTTGAGGGTTACGGCCGGAAGACCTATACGCTGGACTGGACGGGCGAGGAGAGCAGGCCAGTCCAGGGGTCACGGGTTGTTCTGTCGAAATCCGGGGACCGGTGGGAGGTGGACAACGGGCTGTTGTGTTTCGCGCTTCCGCTCTCGGGACAGGCTTTTCTGACGGCGTGCAGGCGGGGAGATGGGGAATATATCCGGTCGGTTCGGGCGGAGATCGTGGATGCGGAGGGTGTGACGTTTGTCAGCGAGCTGGAGGGAGAGCCTGAGATTGAGCATTTCACCCAGAAGATGCTGGTGGTGAGCCGGCGGGGGGTTCATCGGGACAGGGATGGGAGGAAGCTCTTTTCACTGGTGTTTCGGGCGACGGTATTTGCGGATGCGGACGAAGTGGAGGTGGAGTATCAGTTTATCCACGATGAGCCCTATCGGGATGTCCCGATACGTCGAGAGCAGGCGCAGGGGATAGGGGCGCCCAGCGTGGATACGGAGAGTCCCAGGGTGCAGACGCTGCAGGCCGTCCGGCTGGTTGTGGCGCACGCCATCGGCGGGGTTCGGGAGTTTGCGACCTGTCCGTTCGGGACGGTGGGAAATGAAGGTCTGGTGACTTCACCGCGTCCGCTCCGGGCGTTGCTTACAGATGCTCCGCAGACGGCCCTGTACGATGCGATGATCGATGCCGACGTGTACGATGCCGAAGCGGCGATGGGCCGGTCTCACGGATGGGTTGCGGCAGGCGACAACAAGCGGGGGGTTGCGGCTTCGGTGCGGAAGTTCGCCCAGCAGTGGCCCAAGGGGTTCGCCGCCGATGGGGAGGCGATCGTTCTGGAGCTCTGGCCGGCGGCGGTGGGCCCGCTGGTCATCTTCCAGGGGCAGGCGAAGTCGCACCAGGTGAAACTGCGGGCTTATCAGGGGGGGGCAGCGGAGGCGCGGCTGCCGGACTGGCATTTTGCGTATCAATTCCCGATCGCGTTTTCCTCGCCGGCGTGGTTTATCAACTCGGGGGCCATCGGTCCCCTGTTCCGGTACCAGCCGGAGAAATTTCCGGGGATCGAGCAGAAGTTCCGCCTCGAGTTTGAACAGTACCTCAGCTTCGACCGGCGTCTGGGCATGGTGGACTACGGCGACCATGAGCAACTGGACAGCGCGTCGTGGGGACGGGTTGATTTTATGGCCAATTGCGAGCACGATTTCGGCCAGACGGTTTATCTGCAGTTTGTGCGAACGGGGAGTTATCTCTATCTGGATACGTTTGAAGCCTCCGTGCGTCACGTGATGGATCTGGATATCGTACACTTTGACGATCATTTCGACGAGCAGGGGGGATGGGCGGCGCACGGCGCGTTCCACGTTGGGATGGACGGGAGTCCGAACTGCCACCTGTCGCACATGTGGGCGGAGGGGTTTCTCTCCTATTATTACTATTGCGGATATGCGCCGGCACTGGCAGCCGCGCAGGGTGTGGCCGATCTGATCTGCCGGAAAGTGGCGTCGGGCGCCGGGCGATCTGGGGCGCGTGACAGGGGGTGGCCGCTGATTGCACTGTGCAGCGTGTACCAGGCCACGGGTGAGGCGCGGTATGCGGAGGCTGCGAAGCGCATGATGACGTCTTTTGCCGAGGGTCCCGATCCTCTGGAGGCCAACGGGGGATGCAGCGGCGGCTGGGGGCCTATTCCCTACCAGCAGGCGGTGATGGGGAGCATCGCCGCGACCGGGTTGGCGTACTATCATCAGGCGTTTGGGGACCCGCTCAGTCGGGAGCTGTTTTTGCGCCTGTGCGATTTTCTGGCCAGCGAAAACGTGCGCTCGCCGGAGGGGCTTTATCTGTCGATGCCCGGCAATGAGACGCCGATGAGTTATGTAGGGTTCTCCAACCTGCGGGAGAGCATCGGCTACGCCTGGGAGCTTGTCGGCGACGAGAAATACATTCAACTGGGTCTGCGCAATATCGAGATGAATATGATTTCTACGATTCCGATGGTAGGACATTATGTTAAAACACGGTTTGGCTATGAGGTCATTCGGGCGACCGGGGGTATGATCAGCATTCACTGGCGCGACTTGCTGCGTTTTTTCTCTTATGCGGACAGGGCGGGGCTGCTGAGGGATTTTTGATGGTCGCCCCTGTTACGGCCGGTAGGGGCGGCCCTTGTGGTCGCCCTTTTCAGCGCGGCCCTCGCCAGCAGGCGGGTGGAGTCCAGGATGGGTAGGGACGCATCTTCTTGCGAGATTAACAGCGGGATTTCGGTGCAGCCGAGCACGGCGGCGTCGCAGCCCTGGTCTTTTAGCCGGTTGATGACGCCTGCAAAATAGGCGCGGGACGCATCGGTGAAGATGCCATTGACCAGTTCGTCGAAGATGATGTCGTTGATGCGTTCTCTTTCATCCGGTTCCGGGATGCGGTGCGCAATTCCCAAAGCGTCGAGTTTGGCGGGGTAGACCGGGCCTTCCATCAGATATTTCGTGCCCAGGACGGCCAGGCAGTGATGGTTGTTGCGGGCTGCCTCGGCGGCCACTTCCCCGGCGATGTGGAGCCAGGGGATGGGGGACTGGTCGATCACGCGCTCGAACGCCTGGTGGACGGTGTTGTCGGGGCAGATGGCGAAATCGGCGCCGAGCGTTGCGACCTTCTTTGCGGAGGAGACCATCAGGTCTGCAACGCCGGTCCAGTTGCCGGGGCCGATATGGCGCATGTACTCGCTGAGAGGGTAGGTGTGCATGCTGACCTCGGGGTGGGCATACCGCCCCATCAGGTCCGCACCTTCAACGCAGATGGTGCGGTAACAGAGGGCCGCGCCCTCGGCGCTGCATGCGACAATGCCGATGTGTTGAGCCATTTTATCTCTTCCCTGGTGAGGTGGTACGGCGGACGGAGATATATACAACAGGGCAATACGAAATGCAAGATGGAAATGTAAGAAACTGTTTGAAAATTCCTGGTTCGGTCCTTCAAGCGGATCAAAGAACCCGGGAACGAGGGCGCCTGCCTGTCTGCGTGCGACGCACAGGCAGGCGGGCTGGCGCCCCTGGCTTGCCGACTCCCCCGGTTTGGTGCGGGGGGATGGGGCTTTTCCGCGCAGATCCCTCCAGCACCACCGCCCAAAAACGCCCCAAAGGTCCGCAGGGCAGAAACGCTTGCTTACACCACAGGGGCAGTTCGCGGAAAAGCAGCCCCCGCGGCCATTACTCCCCCCTTGAGGGGGAGTCGGCAAGCAGGCGCCCTTCTTTTTCGGCCTTTTTCTTGGGCGAGCAAGAAAAAGGCCAAGAGTAAAAGAAAGGTTATTTTCCAAGCAGCTTTTGAGGAGATTTTCTGATGAAGTTGGGATTTACGACGCTGGGTACGCCGGATTGGGATTTTGATACGATTTGCAGACGGGGGCGGGAGTACGGGTTTGACGGGGTGGATTTCAGGGGGATACAGGCGCAGATCGACGTGACGGTTCTGCCGGAGTTCACGGTGGGTCTCGCGGAGACTGTGGCAAAGCTGAAGGCCGCGGGGCTTGTCGGCGGGATCAGTACCAGTCTGAAGATCTGTGACGAGAGGCTCCGGACGGAGAATCTGGAGGAGGCGGCGCGTACGATTCCAATTGCCAGGGAGCTGGGCATCGGGGTGGTCCGCGTGTTCGGCGGGGGAGACGTGGCGGCGCATTCGAAGGCGGAACTGGCCGATGTGGGGCAGCGGACGATGGAGGCGGTTCTTGAGCTGGAGGGCGCTTATGATCTGCGGTGGGTGCTTGAGACCCACGACCACTGGATTTCATCGTTGGACTGCAAGCTGCTGCTGGACCGGATTCCCGATCCGGCGTTCGGCATCCTCTGGGATATCGGCCATACGTCACGGGTGGGGTCGGAGGCTCCGGGAGAGACGCTGGAGGTGTTCGGTGACCGGATCTACCATTTACACGTGAAGGATGCTGTGTACGATCCGGGCCACCCCCGGGCGATGAAAGATGGATGGCGGTATGTGACTCCGGGTACCGGACAGCTCCCGCTGGCAGAGGCGATCGCGCTGCTGCGGGAGCGGGGCTACGACCGGTGGCTGATTTTTGAGCACGAGAAGCGGTGGCACGCGCAGCTCCCGGAGCCGGAAGAGGTGTTTCCGAAGTTTATGGCGTGGGTCCGGTTGCTTTTGAAGTGACAGGCGAGGGGGGCCTATGGCGGTGCGATGGGGCGTGCTGGGCGCCGGGAGCGTGGCCCGGCGTCGGGTGATGCCCGTGATGAACGAGAACCCACAGTGCGAGCTAAGGGCGCTGATGGTACGGGATATGGGCCGGGCTGAAAGGCTGGCGGATGAATTCGGCGTGGGTCGGGCGTATGACCGCGTTGACGCGCTGCTGCAAGACCCGGAGGTGGATGCGGTCTACGTGTCGAGTCCGACCTATCTCCACTGCGAGCACGTGCTTGCCGCGGCCGAACGGGGAAAGCACGTGTTGTGCGAGAAGCCGATGGCGAGGTCTTCGGACGAGTGCCGGGAGATGATCGCGGCCTGCGGGCGGGCCGGCGTTCACCTTGAGGTCTGTTTTGTGCTGCGGGGATGGCCGGTTTACCACCAGGTGAAGGCGACCGTGGACTCGGGGCGCCTGGGGCGCGTGGTGGAACTGCGCGCCCACCTGTCCAAGTGGACACCCAGGGAGGGGGGGGAGTGGCGGCTGGACCCTCAGAAGGGGGGCGGGGGGGCGCTGATGGATGTGGGGTCCCACTATCTGGATCTGTTCCGCTACCTGGAGGGGGATTTCGCCCGGATCGTCTGTATGGAGAGTTCGATGGTTTTCGGACAGGAGGTGGAGGAGAGCGCCTTCGTGACCGTGGAATTCAAGTCGGGCGCCCACGGGATTCTGGGGGTGAGCTTTGTCGTGCCGCACTCCGGCAATGTGCTGGAGGTTTACGGGACTGAGGGGACGCTGCTGCTGGGGAAGGATATGGTGGTTCTGACAGCAGAGGGAGAAGAGATCCGCCCGGCGGTGTTTCCCGATTACTACAGCGGGCTACTGGCGCATTTCTGTCGCTGCGTGGAGGAGGGGGGCAAACCGATGGCCGGCGGGGAGGACGGCCTCCGAAACCTGGAGGCGATTGAGACGGCCTACCGGTCCGGGCGGGAAGGGCGGATCCTGGAGTGGGGGCAACCGGGGGGTTAGAGGTTCCACTTTCCAGACAGCAGGTGATGGTTTGCATAGGGAATCCTTGAAATGCGGATTTTAGTTCAGGTCTAAGGATTTTTCCACGCCGCGTTGATCCCGGGTCTGATGTGCAGCTTCGATGAAGGCGACGATTTCGACGGTTTCGGCGATGTTCAGGGGCGGGGTTCCGGTCTGGAACATGGTCACAATCTGTTTGAGGAGGTCCCGGTAGATGGTGCGGGCGTTAATGGCTTTGCTGACGACCTGTTTTTCGCAGAAGGCCGTAAATCCGTATCCCGGTGCGCCGTCCCGGATACCCCGCACGCTGCCGATGCGCCCGTCTTCCCAGACGCCGACGGTGACTTCAGCCCCTTCCTGCCAGACGGTTCGGGTTGACCGGCACCCGGGTCCCATGAGGGCAAAGAGGATTTCGACGCCGTGGATGCCGTAGTGGAAGAGGCCGGGGTTGCGCGGGTGCAAAGCACAGGGGCTGTAGGCTTCTGCGCCTTGCACCCTTCCGGTCTGTTCGCGATTTTCGTGGAGTTCCTGCACTTCCAGGGCATACCTGAGGGAGCTTGCGCTGAAGAGCGGGACGTTCTCCTCGGCGGCTATACGGGCGAGTTCCCTGGCTTGAGAGAGGGAACAGGTGAAGGGCTTGTCAATGAAGCAGGGCACGCCGGCTTTTAGAAAGGGCAGGGCACGTTCGTAGTGGACGCTGCCGTCCTGGGATTCGATGAGTACCCCGTCCACCTGTCCGATCATGTCCTGGGGATTCTCGACGAGTTCAACACCCAGTTCGTCGGTGAGCGTTTTCTGGTAGCCCCGGATGGATTCCGGGTCCGTAATCGCCGAAGGGCCGGTCCAGCCGAGGACGACCCGGGCCCCGTCAACCCAGAGGTCCTCCGCAATGTTTTTGTGGTTCAGCCGCCTGGTGAATTCAACGCAGTGCGAGGTGTCAAAGTCGACGATGCCTAAACGGACCATGGGGTGCTCTCCTTTTTTGGGGGGACCAGAGGGTACCGTTGCTGAGATGTCTGTTGTGTGGAAGATAGGGATTTGTGATTGATTGTCAAGAGGTTGGCAAAGCAGCTGAGCATCCGTAGAAAGGAGGGCGCTATGCCATCACAGCATATTATAGACCGGCTCGAAAGCGGCGCGCATCTTCTCTTAGACGGCGCAACCGGGTCGGAGTTGCAGCGAAGGGGCGTTGATGTGTTGAAGGGCGCCACGGCCGACGACGGCCTTCAGGCGTGGTCGGCAACGGCGAATATCGACGCAGCGGACGTGGTCCAGCAGGTTCACCAGGACTATCTGCGGGTGGGCGCGGACATCATTATCAGCAACAATTTCTGGACCAGTCCGACGCGGTTGGCGCCAATAGGTCTGGATGCCCGTTGGGAGGACTACGCCCGGGCCGCCGGAGAGATCGCGCTCAGGGCACGCGATGCGCTTAACCCGGATGCGTACATCGCCGGCGGCGTGGCGCCTCCGTGCGTGCAGAGGAGGGCCGAAAGCCGGGAGCCTGATGTTGTGGTTATGGGGGAGGAGGCGTTTTACAGGGAGTTTTCCAACCACGTGAAGCTGCTGGCCGAGATTGGTGTGGACGTCCTGCTGCCCGAATACGTGGGCTATATCGCCGATTGCGTGGCCGCGGTAGACGCGTGCGCAGAGACCGGCCTGCCGGTGTTTTTGGGGGTGCGCCACATTCAAGAAGATGGGGCGATGCAATACGACGAGCGGCTGGAAGACCTGGTGACGGCTCTGGAGGGCCACAGGATCGACGCGATTTTGCTGATGTGCAGTCCGCCTGAAAACGCGTCGGCCGGATTACGGATTCTCAAAGAGGTTTTCAAGGGCGCCGTGGGCGCCTACCCCAACATTGGCTACCGGCCTGTGGCGCCTCTGAGTGCCGGGGGGGAAGCAGATGATGAGGAGGCGGATTTTCTGCGGACCGGAAGCTACCCTCCCGCACGACTGGCCGGGTTCGCACGGGAGTGGAAGGATCTGGGCGCGCAGATTTTCGGGGGTTGCTGTGCAACGGGGCCGGAGCATATCCAGGCAATGCGCCCGGTGGTGAAGGGCTGAACCTGTCTCAGCATGTTGAGACAGGGGCCACCGTCTATACGGATGACGCCACCGCCTGCTATGGTAGGGGTTAAGCACCGGGCTGTCAAGCATTCCGTGGGTGAGTATGTCAAGAATCAGGCCCATACGAACGGCATGGAGTCGTTCTGGTCCTTGTGGAGTGAATATAAGACCTGTGCTTAAGAAATCTGTTAATTTGCCTTGCTTTTTGTCAAGGTAAGTTGTTATATTGGCTCTTGTAAACACTCAGGATCACCCACCGAAGAGAGTCGGGCCGTGTACTGAAAACAGGATAACGCCTTGGACCTTGCTGAGACGGTGGAGGGAACCCGGGGTGAGTCCATCACCGCCGGATCTGGTGAATTTTCCTTCGGGGTCGGGTATCTCTTCTAAGCATGATCCATCACAGGGTCCCGGTCCGTGTCAGTGGGGCGGGATTCTTCTTTGGATGAGGGGTGGGCCTGTCCATAGAGGCTTGTGGATCACGGATAAGTGAGGAAGAAAAAATGGACGGTGTTTTCATCTATTGGGACAACTCGAATATCTTCATTGGTGCTCAGCAAGTGGCTATTGACAGGGAAGGAGAAGCCGTCCGTTATCGGGTACGTATTCACTTCCGAAATATGCTGATACTGGCATGTGCTGGACGAGAAATCAGACACGCTGTTGCTGCTGGCTCTATCCCACCGGAGTTGCGACATGTTTGGAACAGTTTAGAGAATGAAGGTGTGACCGTTAAGTTATTGGAACGGGGTGCCTTACATGGACGGGAACAGGGGATGGATCAGATTTTGCAGACGGAGATGTTGCGTGATGGGTTCGACAATAATGGGGATCCGGGTGTGGTCGTCATGCTCACAGGAGACGGGGCTGGATTTGATGATGGTGTTGGGTTTCACGCTGATTTGGTGCGGATGCAAGAACGGGGCTGGCGCATTGAAGTGGTGTCCTGGCGGCATAGTTGTAATTATAGGATGCGGAAATGGGCGGAGGAGAGTGGTGCCTTTATCGCTTTGGATGATTTTTATGAAAGCATCACTTTTCTGGAACAGGCGAACCCCGGTGAGCCTGTAGCTGTGCCGCGCTATGTCGTTCCCTTGGATCTGGACCAACGAGTGACTATCTGAGGTGTTTAGCTTTGATACCTGCTCAGGAGAGTGATGCTATGTCTATCGGACGATGACGCTGAGGAAGAGGCTTGGGATCAGGAGCAGGCCTACTACCTTGGTAGGCAGGCCGCCTGGGTCATCCAAGATACCCGTGAGGGGAAGACAGGATAATCGCTTAGACCTTAACACAACTATAGAACCACGAGTCAAACGAGGGGAAGCTATAACACCTGATCTATCTTCCTTAAATTCTCTATAATAAGACAAGGGCCGTCGAGAATAAAAACGATGGCCCTTGTGGTTTAGACACCCATATATTCAACTCCGTCATTATGATAGGGTTTGACATTAATAACGCCGTGCGTTATTATATGTAAATGATAGAATCATTCCGCGACAGAGAGGCCGAGAGAGTTTTCCGTCGCGAGAGGTCGCGGAGATTCTCGGGAACGTTGGCTCGCTCGGCCTTAAAGAAGCTCCTTCTGTTGGACGCAGCCGATTCGATACAAGACTTGCGGTCGCCACCAGGTAATCGTCCGGAGAGACTCACAGGAGATCGTAGGGGCCAGTACAGTATCCGCATAAATGAGCAATGGCGTCTTTGCTTCGAATGGAAGGCGGGGCGTGCGGCCAACGTGGAGATCGTCGACTACCATTAGGAGGTATCTATGCCTGTCACCACAATGCCCCCAATTCAT
This sequence comes from Candidatus Latescibacterota bacterium, assembly GCA_965222075.1. Classification (GTDB taxonomy): domain Bacteria; phylum Latescibacterota; class UBA2968; order UBA2968; genus JAAXHW01. Next base: position 860,189 of record OZ244937.1, read on the forward strand.
CCGGGAGAGATCCTGCTTGAGGAGTTTCTCCATCCTCTGGGTATTAGCCAATATCGTCTGGCAAAGGACATTTCAGTCCCTTCTCGCCGGATTAACGAAATTGTTCATGGCAAGCGCGCTGTCTCGGCAGACACTGCGCTTCGGTTAGCTCGCTACTTTGGAACCACAGGTCAATTTTGGCTCAATCTGCAAACACGCTACGATTTAGAGTTGGAGAAAGATCGTCTCGGTGAGCGATTGGAGGCCGAGGTGCAAGTTTTAGAGCGCGTTGAATAGAAATGTTGGGGCAGATAGCCTCTCACTCATTCCCCTTCGCAGGCTCAAGGCAAGCTTTTACCCTTCACCCTTCCTATGTCAACAAACACCGTGACCTGCTGGCACAGCTATACTCGGCTGTTGTCCTTTTTTTTGTTGTGTACTGCGCTGTTGTACGCCCCCACAGGGGCACAGTCTCAGGCGACCACGGGTGTGATCCGAGGCTTTGTGTGGGATCAGTTCAACAATCCCATTGGCAATGCCACCATCGTGCTCAAGGAGACCGGCACCAATTACCAGCGAATCCTCACGTCATCCGACCTGGGTCTGTTCACCGCGACCCTGTTGCCCCTGGGTTTCTACGATGTGACAGTACAGGCGGAGGGACAGGCCGAAGTGCGCCAGACAGGGGTGCAGGTGCGGGTGGGCGAGACCGTGGAACTGGTCGTCAAAATGATGCTGCAAATGGACGAGATGGTCATTGTGGCGACAAGGTCCACCGTTGACGTCACCCGGACCGAGACGGCCACACGCCTGCCCGAAGAAGCCGTGCAGGACTTGCCCAACAACGGGCGCAATTTTCTCAACCTGACGCTGTTGACCCCGGGTGTGAGCATCGTGCAGGGGCCTGACGGCGATGAATTGACCATTGCCGGGCAGCGCGGCATTCACAACAACATCTCGGTAGATGGCGCCGATTTCAACAATCCCTTCTTCGGCGAGCAGCGCGGCGGACAGCGCCCCGCCTTCACCTTTAATCTGGACGCGGTAGCGGAAATCGTGGTGGTACCCCAGGGGGCCAATGCCGAATTTGGGCGTTCCAGCGGGGGCTTTGTCAATGTGATCACCAAATCGGGTACCAACAAACTGCACGGCTCAGTGCATTTTTTTGGCAAGCACGACGCCCTGTCCGGGATAGCCAGGCACAAAGGGACGGAACGCACGCCCAGGTTCAAGCAGGGCCAGTTCGGCTTCACTTTGGGCGGTCCACTGGTCGTGGACAGGGCATTTTTCTTTGCCGCGTACGACCAGCAGGTTTTTAGAGACACCAGACAGAACGATATCAAGCGCGTGGATGCCCGCTTGCGCCACTTCATGGACACCGCGTTTGACGGGGCGCTAAGCGGCGATTACGGCGCTATTGACCGCACCAACGACGCCCGCGCTTTTCTGGCCAAAGTCGATTACCACCTGTCGGATGATCACTCCGCCACCTTCAAATACAATTACACATGGTCGGAACAGGAAAACGGCACTTTTGACGTGGACTCGTGGGCACGCAGTGCCAGTGCAATCGAAAAAGACCGGTCGCACGCTTTCAACGGCAGTTTCATATCGCTGCTGTCCGCCAGCACGATCAATGAGTTCCGCTTTCAAATCGCCCGCGAGGATCGCCCGCGTCCCTACGGGGGACCGGTCAACCCCAACACCGGGCGCCCCTTCCCCGATACGGGCATGGATTTTATGCACGGCTATCGTTTTGGCATGCCCTTCTTCATTCCGGTGGATTACTATGACACCCGCATCCAGTTGCTCAACAATATCTCTGTGGCCAGGGGCGATCACCTGATCAAAGCCGGCGTGGAGTGGAACCGCGTCGAATCCGTGCAAACCTTTATTGGTTTTGCCAATGGGCGCTACATTTTCAACTCGGTAGACGGCTTTCTCAATTTCGTCAACCAGGGCAACGGCTATGTCGAATGCTCCGACGGCAGCACCAGCACCACCGGAGCCTGTGCCGGGGGGACGGATATTACCGGGCCGGTCCTGTTCTATTTGGAGCAGGCCGGCGTGGGCGGGCTGAGCGTGGAAGAAGCGGGCACGCAGCATATCCCGCAGCACGAGTTGGCGCTGTTTGTGCAGGATAGTTGGCAACCTTCGAACAAACTGACGCTCAATTACGGTCTGCGCTGGGAGGCGCAGATCCAGCCTTCTGTGATCACCGATCCGGCCGAGGTCTTTTTCGCGGATTTTATTGGCAAAACCGCGATCAACGAAACAGGTACCTACACGTTCCCCTCCAATGGCAAAATTCCCTCCGATTGGGATATGTTCCAGCCGCGGGTAGGGGTGGCCTACGATGTGCATGGCGACAATAAGACTCTGTTGCGGGGCAGTGCGGGGATCTACTACGCCCGCATCCCGGGCCTGAACCTGGCCAGCACCCGCTCGACCAATGGCTCGCGCGGGCAATCCATTTTCCGATCCAGCGCGCTGACGCCCGTTTTGGGGCCGCCCCCGACCTACGGCGAGTTGTTGCCCTCGCCCAAAGGCGATCCCTTCCGCCCCAATATCTTTGTGTTCGACGAGAATTTCGAGAACCCGCGCACCATCAGTGCAAATGTGGGTGTTGAACGCGAGTTGCACGCGTGGGGTCTGGTGGGTTCTTTCGGTTATACCTATGCCCGCACCGACAATCTGACGCGTTTTATCAACCGCAACGACGCAGCCTTCGGTTCTCCCTGGTCAACGGGCCTGGGCGCCGATGGCAGCAACGGCATCGGTAATTTGACCGTGGTCGAGAGCACAGCCAGGTCGCGCTACCACGGCCTCAGTTTTGGGCTGCGGCAGGTGGTGCAGGACGATTTGCAGTTCCAGATGAATTATACGTTGTCGTGGGACAGGTCCGATGACGACAACGAGCGCGATCCCTTCACTTTTCGCTACGTTGATGCAACCCGGTTGGATCGCGAGTGGGGCTATTCGGACCGCGACCAGCGCCACCGCTTCAATGTGTGGACCCTGGCCGGATTGCCCGGCGAGGTCTTTCTCAACAATCGCTTGAGTTACTATTCCGCACAGCCGACCTCCGCATCCTGCGGCGGCGACAACCGGGCGTCGGCCCGGCCCACGACCAACCCGTGGGGCCCCGCCTCTGACCGTATATGCGCCGACGGGAGCATTATCCAGCGCAACACCCTGCGCAAAGAACACGGGTTTTTCTCGTGGGACGTGCGCCTCACGCGCCCTATTCCGCTGGGCAAGGGTCGACTGGAGGCCATTGTCGAGGTTTTCAACCTGCTCAACACGGATAACTTCCGCGACCCGTCCACTGCCGGTCTGCTGTTCAATTTTGACGGTACCGTACAGTCGGGCCTGGGCGATCCGCGCGAAGTGCAGGTCGGCATGCGCTACGTGTTTTGAGTAATACCCCTGGTAGGGCGTGCGCCTGCTGGGGTATTGAAACGGGTAGGGAGGATCTTTGTAGGGGCGATCCTTGCGATCGCCCTGTAATCTTCGCGCGGTTTCCGTCATCCGCAATCCCTCCCCGCCCTTCGTTCCCATGCCTTCGGCGAGGCCTTTTTCTTGATCGCCCAAGAAAAAGGCCCAAAAAGAAGGGCGCCTGCTTGCGCGGCGCGGGGGCTGCTTTTCCGAGAATTGCCCCTGTGGTGGCAGCAGGCGTTCCTGTTTGCCGTGCCGGGCACCTGCTTGCGCGCAACGCGCAGGCAAGCGGCACAGGCAGGTCTGCCCTGCGGACCTTTTGGGCGTTTTTGGGCGCAGGTGCTGGGGGGATCTGCGCGGAAAAGCCCCTTCAACCCCGCAGCGAATACCCTTTTTCCCAACGATTCTTCCGAAGCTGTCTCCGCTTCCCTCGAAAAACCTGGGAGCGCGGGCGTCTCGCCCGCGTGTTGGGGTAGGGCATGGTTGGGCAAGGCCGTCATGCTCCCGGGAGCACGGGCGTCTTTGCTTCGAATGGAAGGCGGGGCATCAAGGAGATGAAAAATGAGTGAGTTTCAGTCAGTTCAACGCGAGCCGGAGCCGCTTCGGCCTGAAACCTTCTTTACTCACGAGGGCCAGCCGGCCTGCTTTTCGGTACTGGACTTCTGGGTGTGGGCGGATTCCGACGTCTTGAACAACGCCCTGCGCGGCACGGTCGCGGAGTACATCGTAGGTCAGGCCACCGGGGCATGCGCGCCGGTCCGGATCGAGTGGGATACCGTCGATATAAAGACTCCCGAAGAGATTTCAATCGAAGTCAAGTCAGCCGCTTACGTTCAGTCCTGGCCTCAGGCTCGGCCATCTGCAATTTCATTCAGTATTGCAAAGACGTATCCCTGGGATCCGAGGACAAGACAGTACGGAGAAACGCGGGTTCGCAGCGCCGATGTGTATGTCTTTTGTGTTCTCGCTCATTTGGACGGCCGGACCGTCGACCCTCTTGAGCTGACGCAGTGGGAGTTTTATGTCCTGCCCACGCGCACGCTCGATGCCTCTCTTGGGGACCAGAAGACCGTCTCGCTCTCGCGTCTAAAAGAGGTGGGGGCCGTGGCACTGGGTTATGGCCAAATCCGCAACGCTATCCTGGAGGCGTACGGTGATGGACGAAATTCAGGATGAGGTGTAGCGGCTGGATGCTGAGAGGGGCTGAGCCACCCGCGCCGTCTCTGCAACGCCTGTCACTCTAAGACCCGAAAGTCCAGAATGTATCTGGCACGCGACATCTTGATGACCGACCCGGACCAGCGCATTCGCGCCGCGGCTCTCGCTGCCATCGAACGGCTCTCCCGCCAGTACGGCGGCAGGGTTCACTGGGCCCACATCCAGCAAGGATTCGACGTGGACGGCGAACGAGTACATTTCGCCACCCGCGCAAAGGGCATCTTCAAACCGAGGCAGATGAGCGCCGCGCTCAGTCTCAAGACGGTCATCCCCCGGCTTGGCCGGGAGGCCTGGTATCGCGATCAGGGTCTCGCGGGACAGAATCTGGACCAGGAGACGGGCCTCCTGCGTTACGACCTCGCGCGTGGCGGACCCGACGAGCCATCCAATCGTTCTTTGCTCAAAGCGATGGAGCGCCGCGCACCACTGATCTACTTCGCCGGTTTCGCCCCCTCGGAGTATCAGCCAGTGTTTCCCGTCTGGGTCGAAGCGTTCCGCGAGAACGATGTGCTGCTTGCCACCACGGACAACCTGGCGTCCGGGGCAGGCCTCATCTCGCGTGAAGGCCCGGAACGGTCGTACTCATTTACGACGGTCCGATCGAGGAACCACCAGGCATGGTTCAGCATGCGCACCAAGGCCGCCTATGGATACCGGTGCGCGTTCAGCAGCCTTCCGGTGCGTGAACTTCTGGTGGGAGCCCATATCGTTCCGGATGCCGAGGGGGGGCCAGCCTCCGTGAAGAACGGGATCTGCATGTCCACGCTGCACCATGCAGCCTTCGACACGCACCTGATCGGGGTGGATCCCGACTTTCGGATTCACATCTCGCCACAGCTCCGAGAGCGGCAGGACGGCAACCTGCTGGCGACGCTCAAGGGCCTTGAGGGAACCGAGATCCGCCTGCCGTCCGACCAGGATGACTGGCCGAATCCCGCCTTTCTGGAGCGGCGGTTCGCACGGTTCGAAGCGGAGCCACCAGAGAGGCATGACGCATGATGACCAGAACAACGACCCGACTGACGACTGCGGTTGAGAACTACCTCACCGATCTGCAACGAGTCCGCGCTTCCGGTGGAGGAACCGGAGAGCGGTCGAGCTATGGGCCGCTGGCCAATCTGTTGAACACCATCGGCGGGGTGCTCAAGCCCAGGGTGTTCTGTGTCGGCGAGTTGGCCGATCAGGGGGCGGGGCATCCCGACTTCGGCCTCTATGCGGCGCGGCAGGTGCAGAAGGGCAAACCGCGCGCGGGGCAGGTGCCCGAAGGCGGCGTGGTCGAGGTGAAGGCCCCGGGTGATGACGCCTGGCTGACGGCGGTGGGCGCTCAGGTGAGCCGCTATTGGGACCGCTATGGCCTCGTTCTGGTGACCAATACGCGCGACTTCGTGCTGGTGGGGGAGGACGCGGATGGCCGCCCGGTGAAGCTGGAGACGTTCCGGCTGGCCGCAGACGCGGCGGAGTTCGAGCGCCAGTTGGAGACACCGCACGCTTTTGCCCGCGAGGTCGGCGCGGGGTTGGGAGAGTATCTCTGCCGGGCGCTGTCGCATCGGGCGCGGCTGGCCGAACCCAGGGATCTGGCCTGGCTGCTCGCCTCTTATGCCCGCGACGGGCTGGCGCGGGTCGAGGCCGCGGGCGATGCGCCGTCGTTGAAGGCGGTGCGGTCGGCGCTGGAAGAGGCGCTCGGCGCTCGTTTTGAGGGGGATAAGGGCGCGCGGTTTTTCCGTTCGACGCTGGTGCAGACGCTATTCTACGGCGTGTTTTCCGCCTGGGTGCTGTGGGCGCGGCAAACACCGCCGCCCAGGAAGGCGTTTAATTGGTACGAATCGGTTTGGCATCTACGTGCGCCCGTTATGCAAGCGCTGTTCCAACAACTATCGCAGCCTGACCGCCTGCTATCGCTCGATCTCGTCGAGGTGCTGGACTGGACGGAGGCGGCGCTCGACCGGGTGGATCGCGACGCCTTCTTTGACCGCTTCAATGAGGGCGAAGCCGTGCCCTATTTCTACGAGCCGTTTCTTGAGGCCTTCGATCCCGATCTGCGCAAGCAAATGGGCGTCTGGTACACGCCGGTCGAGGTGGTGCGCTACATGGTCGCCCGCGTGGACAAGGCGCTCAAGGACGATCTTGGCATTGCCGACGGGCTGGCCGCGGAAAATGTCTATGTGCTCGATCCGTGTTGCGGTACCGGGGCCTATCTGGCGGAGGTGCTGCGTCGCATTGCCGCCAATCTCCAGGGCCGGGGCCTCGGTGCGCTCACCGGCGCACGGGTCAAGCAGGCGGCGACCGAGCGCGTATTCGGCTTTGAGATCATGCCTGCGCCCTTCGTCGTCGCCCATCTGCAGGTCGGGTTGACCATGCAGGAACTCGACGCGGCCCTGAAAGATGACGAGACCGAGCGTGCCGGCATCTTTCTCACCAATGCGCTGACCGACTGGGAGGGGACGGGCGAGGGAACGCAGGTGGTTGCCTTTCCTGAACTGAAAGAGGAACGCGACCGGGCAGGGCGGGTGAAGCGGGACACGCCGATCCTGGTGATCCTGGGCAATCCACCCTATAACGGCTTCGCTGGCATGGCTGTGGACGAGGAGCGCGAGCTGTCGCAAGCCTACCGCACGACAAAGCGCGTGCGCCGACCCGGGGGACAGGGGCTGAACGATCTCTACGTCCGCTTTTTCCGCATGGCGGAACGGCGCATTGCGAAGACGGGCCAGGGCGTGGTCTGCTTCATTTCCAACTATTCATGGCTTGACGGGCTGTCCTTCACGGGGATGCGGGAGCGCTATCTTGAAGTGTTCGACGCGGTCCGCATTGACTGCCTGAACGGCGACAAGTACAAGACCGGCAAGGTGGCGCCGGACGGTTCGCCGGACCCGAGTATCTTCTCGACCGAAGGCGATCCGGTCGGCATTCAAGTTGGGACGGCGATTGCGACGCTGGTGCGCAAGGCTGATCACGCGCCAACCAGAGAGGTCGGCTTTCGGCATCTGTGGGGACAGGCCAAGCGCGATGAACTGACGGCGACGGCGGAGGTGGAGCCGGGCGCGCTCTACGATCGCATCGAGCCAGTGTTACCACTTGGCCTGCCGTTCGTGCGGACGGCCGTGAGCAAGGATTGGTTCGACTGGCCGGCGCTACCCGATCTGTTCCCAGTCTCGTTTCCGGGCGTGAAGACCAGCCGAGATAGGTTTCTTGTCGATACCGACCCCGACCGTCTCAAAGCGCGTATCGGCGATTACTTCGACAAGAGCCTGAGCCATGGAGAAGTCGCGCAGCGCTGGCCTGCCGCTATGAAGAACCTGCACGGATTCAATGGCCAAGTAGTGCGCGATGAGCGATTAGCAAATGAACTACCTGCTGGCAAGGCAGGCGGCCCGGGAAAGGCTGGTTTCATTCGATACGACTACCGCCCTTTCGATACGAGATGGCTCTATTGGGACCCAGACCGCGGTTTGCTCGACGCGCCGCGCGTCGCCTACAGACCACACGTGTTCGAGGAGAATGTGTGGATAGAAGCGCGCGAACGGGAAGCTAAGGAAGATTTCTCGCGAGGAACCTTAGTTCGTCACCTTGCCGATAATTTCGGCAATGGACTTTCGAGTTTCTTCCCCGCCTACCTCCGCTACGATGATAAAGAAACCAGAACAACGCAACGCAGATCCAACTTGACAATCGAGGCCGGAAACTATCTCAGATATCTTGGCGCGAACGTGGAGGACTTGTTCTACCATGTCCTTTCCGTGCTTCACGATCCCGCTTACCGCGAGGCCAACGCCGGGGCGCTCCGCATGGAATGGCCGCGTATCCCGCTGCCGGGCTGGCCCGATGGTAAAGCCGAAGGTGCGGCGGATGATCTTGCCCAATCGGCGGCGTGGGGGCGCGAACTGGCCCGGCTGCTTGATCCCGAAGCACCGGTGCCGGGCGTTACCCAGGGCGCGCTGCGCCCGGAGACCGCCGCCATCGCCGTGCCCTCAACAGTCGATAAGCACAACATGTCCGGTGATGATTTTGCGCTGACAGCAGGGTGGGGTCATTACGGATCGGGCGACGCGGTGATGCCGGGCCAGGGCCGCATCGTCGAGCGCGAGTACACGGCGGATGAACGCGGCGCGCTGGGAGCGGCGATACCCACGCTGGGCGCCACCACGTTTGACATATACCTGAATGAACGTGCCTTCTGGCGCAACGTCCCCGCCGCGATCTGGGGCTACAAGCTCGGCGGCTATCAGGTGCTCAAGAAATGGCTGTCCTACCGCGAACGGGATGTGCTCGGGCGGGCGCTGTTGCCGGAGGAAGTGCTGTACTTTTCGGAGATAGCGAGGAGGGTTGAGGGGGTGTTGATGGTAACCGCTTTCAATTCTGCGTTAAGATATTGACCCGGAAGGAGAGGATAATGAGAGAAAAGAAAAACGAGCTTTTTGCGAACGGCGATTTGTCTGCAATTTTGCGTCAAAATCTACAAAGCCGTGTTGGCCCCGCTGTCGATAAAATACCGAAGGACCAATTGTTAGTCACGCCCGACACCGACATTGTCGATCATCTATTCGCTCAATTATCTATCGAGCCATTGGTTCTCTATGAAGACAGAATGGAAACGACAGAAGCGGAGACGCGAGTTGACGTATCTGGAGATCCGCAAAGGGGCCTATATAATCACAGTGGTCCATTTCACGTTTCAGGTTATGAAATTCGCATCGTCATTCCTTTTAGCGGAGAGGCGAAACTGTGGACTTTCACACCTAGCACCTGTCGCCCGGTCTGCCCGCATGGAAAGGTTCGGCCGCCACATGGTGATCAGGCGGGCAGCATTGAATTGACATTCAGTTGTCCGGTGGACACGTTGGATGAACAGCGCTTAAGGAACGAAATTCAAAAGGAACTTGCTCTGATCCGGTTCTACGTGGAACATTCAACAAAGGACATCAATAAACACAACATGGAACTGCGTGAATCCATTGAACAACACGTAAAGGCACGAAAAAAGAAAATCTTGAAAACGGCTGGACTTGTAAGGCGCCTTGGACTGCCGATCAAGAGAAATCCTAATGCTCCGTCCATAGAACCGTTGAGACTGACGCGAAAGTTAGTGCGACCCCTACCACGAGCCCCTGATTCCGGCTTTAGACCGGAACCTGGTATAGACGAAGAGACGTATGAACATATTTTGAGTGTAATCCGCCACGAGCTTAGAACATTCGAAACAACGCCGAATACGTACAAGCTTCTATGCGAGGAGCATCTGAGAAATATACTTCTCGCCCATCTTAATGGTCACTACGAGGGAGACGCAACTGGGGAGACATTTCGCAAAAACGGTAAAACAGATATCCGAATTGAAGACGGGAATCGTGCCGCGTTTGTTGCGGAGTGCAAGATATGGCGAGGTCCAAAAGAATTTCGCTCTGCCATATATCAGCTATTGAACTATCTGACTTGGCGCGATTGCAAAGCCTCACTCGTGATCTTCAACAAAGATGCCAGGAACTTCTCCAAGGTATTATCAAGCATTTCGAAAGAACTATGCGAACATAAACTTTCCAAAAGAGAATTCGTAGACCAGCAACGACCGGGCGAATGGCGTTATGTTTTTCGCTCGGCAGAAGATGAACTACGGGAAGTAATTGTCCATCTCTTTGCAGCGAATCTCTTCTCACTGGGAGATTGACCTCACCCGGCAACCCGGCGGTGATTTCGCGATGACAGCGGGGTGGGGCCATTACGGATCGGGCGACGTGGTGAGGCCGTTCCAGGGCCGCATCGCCGAGCGCGAGTACACGGCGGACGAACGCGCCTGCCTGTGCCGTGCCCGGCACGGCAGACAGGCCGCGCTAGAGGCGGCGATACCTGTGCTGGACGCCAAGACGTTGGACGTTTATCTGAACGACCGCCTGCCTGCTGCAGGCAGGTGCCTTCTGGCGCAACGTCCCCGCCGCGATTTGGGGCTACAAGCTCGGCGGCTATCAGATCCTCAAGAAATGGCTGTCCTACCGCGAACGTGATGTGCTCGGGCGGGCGCTCAAACCCGAGGAAGTGCTATATTTTGCGGAGATGGCGAGGAGAATTGGGGGGATATTGCTGAACGTGACCTATATGTAATGCCTAAACGGTAAGGGTGGCAGATCAGGGACAGGTGCAGCAGTAAGAATTTCGCCTACGGCATCAGCAAACTTAAGTGTAACAGGCTGTCCGTCTGCGAACTGGCAGGTGTTGAAGTTGATCTTGGTTAGGCCCATCACATCCGTCATAACCCTGAGCAGATCGGCATTGCCTCTGTGGATTTCGATTAGCAGAGGGTTGGGCACCTCCCAACCAGGATAAGTATCGAGTCGAGGTATAAACCCCTTGGTCCAAAGGTATCCTTTCCGTCTTGTTGACAGGTATGCAGTGCCACGTAACACGGGCATTTTACTCGATCTATAGAGCTTTAGCTCACTGGTGTGGCGAATACGCACCCCGACTAGGTTGGTCTCGTTTGGGACAACGGATTTGAAGCCTTCCCACTCGTCGTCGTTAAATCGCGTTTTGCCGTGGATAAAAAGCTCGGTGGGTGGCTTTCTGTGGAGTTCTCGGTATGCCTCCACCACCAGGCTCATCAACTCAGAAGCCTTCTCTTTGCTAAGGTGAAATTCACGCGTATCCTTCGAGTACCAGGGGCCGACTGCACCTCGGAAAACAACGCCATCGCCCGAGTCCAAAAACATTTGGGCACCGCAACAGGCGTTGCCGGCGGCCAGGTCGGTATCATCCATCTTGTAAACCAATCCTACATAGCAGACCCCTGGGCGGACCGACGCCAGTTTCCATGGTTTACCGCTGGCCTTGAAGAAGGCTGTCGTGCAGAGATTCCAAGCGACTGTGGCAGGATCTTCAGGTTCGCGAATGAGGCGGCCGTCTTTAATGAATCGATGAGGTGTAAGTGTTGTCTCGCGCACAATCTGAAGGACAGCCCTCAGATCCAGGAGGCGGGCTTTCACCTGATGGTGGAAATTAAGCTCGTAGCGGTAAATTTCTGCGGCTTTTCGGTCTTCTGGGAAAAGTGAACCTTCGCGGAGAATCCTCCGTCCGCTCTTAAGATTGAGAAACTGTTTTCCTTTGATACGTTCTTCCTTGGGCACAGATGATTTGGGACGACCGTAGCGGTAAATGTCTTCCGGTATGACAACGAACCACATTGCAGGCGGTGCCTCGTCTTGGCGTAAATGCTTGCGTATAGGCTCTGCAAAAAGATTGGCAGTCTCGTATATTGTTCGTGTCGGTCCGAGATTCGGATCGAATCACGGACGGCATCTTCCGGGACTGTTAGTTCAATAAGAGGCTCTTCTGGCCATCGAGCACCGAAAACTGCCTGGAAACCAGGCCAACCAGCGTGGTGCGGTTTATTCGAATCCTTGGGTGGAATATAGCGTCGAATGCTTTCTGCCCATTCACGAAAGCAGTTCAGACCGTCCGGTGTCCCAATGATGCCGATACGCATTTCGGCAGGGTTGGCTCTGTCGTCCAAGGGGCCGAATAGAAAAAGTCCGTCCTTCGGATGCTCCAATGTTTGGCCGTAGCCGAAGCCCAATCGTGGTTCTTCGATGTGTTCGAGTAGAGAGTTTGTCATACCGGCTGTCCTTATTGGTCGTCTTCGTCGTCAAATTGGTCTTCAGATTCCGTTTCATCCAGGTCGCTGTCGGGATCACCTAGAGCGTCGGCCTCTATTTCGTCTTCTACATGGTCTTCTTCAGCTGTCGAAACTGGGGGATCGTTGGCAATGGACAGGGGGACATCAAAGCTCATCGGACGGGCGGCTATTGTCGCCGCGGCGTCACCGCCAAGGGATAGGGAGAATTCCTCTTTGCCGTTCGCTAGGGCAGCTACAAAAGCACGAAGCAGGTCGCGCCAACGATCATTCCACCAATTCTTGCAGAAACTCTTTCGTAGGCGATCAGCGCGAGATTTGCTATCAAGCGGCGTCTTGCCATCTTGGGTGAAGACGACGTGAGTGTGCAATGTAAGGTGCTGTGGGTCTGCGATACTCACCTTGCCTGATACAGCAAAGTGCCAATAGACGCCTCTTGTCTCGCTTCGGCCAACCAACCGGCGTCGTCGTTTCTTGCCGTTCTCATCTTGAAAGGTGGCAATATTTCCTTCGATTAGATCAAGGGGGATGAACCACGCGCTTCCGTGTGCAAATTCATAAAGCAATAGGCCCTGACTCCGTGCGAATTGTTCCCATGCATGGCGGAGAAGTCCGGTTACCATGTTTCGAGCATCTCGCCACGAGATTTGCGGACCGTCGGTCTTATGACCATTGAGGAATCGTGCCAGTGGAACACGATAAGCGTGATCAAGTGGAATATCGGGAGTCTCCATTTGAAGCGTAGCTGCATCAGCAAAGCTGACGGCCAGCCGCAGATACGGGGCTGCGGGACTTTGGAATTCATTGAAAGCACGCCCCATGGCTTCCTGTGACGCATTGAAACGGGAGAAATAGATATGAGACGGTAGGGAGCTAATTTGGAACCAGTTAGAGAATACTGACTCCGGTGTATCAGAGATGGAGGCGCTTTGCCGCAGCTTAAACTTCTGCCAAGCAGCCAAAGCTTCTCCAAAATCGCTAGTTGATTGCGGAACTTGGGTGTCTTTGAGAGTCGTCAGAAGCTTGCTGAGTCCGTCCGCCCAGTTGGGTGAGAAGTCGATTGCGGTTAGACGGATCAACTGTTCGGGAAAGTCCGAAAACGGAAGGTCATCAAGGCGGACGGGTATGACGAATTGTTGTTTCTTGAGCTTGCGACCTGTGTTTACAGCAAGGGCAATTTCGTCAAGAACGCCGTCTTTCTGATAAGACGCGCAGGATAAGGCAACAATAACAACGGCGGCTTCTTCTTTAATCGTATCACCAATATCTCGCCAGAATGTCTCGCCGCCGAGCAGATTGAGCACATCTGCCCATACTTCATAGCCAGCGGCGGCCAATCGAGTTCCTAACCAAGAAGCAAACTCGTTGTCCTCGGGATTGGCGTGACTGATGAAGACAAGGCGGCGTTCTTTCATACGGTGCTCCCTTTGAGCATTTTCTTGAGCGAGTCATACCTCTGCAAAGATGCTATGCCGAGGTCGGTCTCTGTTTAGTCGTCAATAAGTTGGTGGAATTCCGCGGTGTACGAAGCGAAGCTGCGTTGCGAAGAATCCCCGGTACCTGATTTTCGGCATTATCGTACAGCCAAAAAAACCCAGATTTCTCTATTGGCTCAGAAAGTCGCATGGTAAATTTTACTCAACGAGTGCCTCTCGGTGTGCCTTGTGAGATTCCTCGTAAAAGGTCATTACGTCCAAATCTGGAATTTCTTCTGGCGCAAAGTACCACTTTGCAATGAGCTTGTCGCCATCCACGGCTCGCACTTTAAGGTCAAAGACCACCTCTTGGCCTGGGTATGTGAGCGCAAGTTTATCGCGCACTTGCTTCAGATCTGCCGGGAAAGCAGCACCATGTTTGGGCGCAGTGAGTTTGACATGCACGAAACGCGGCACCTGTTGATTGAAGGTCTTTAGCCCGTGTACAGGCGCGAGGACGTCGAGGTAGTGGCGAATCATTCTGTCTTTGTAATCGTTGACGACAATCTCGTCTACCAAAGCACGAACGAGCAGGCGCACGAAACGCATCAGATAGTCGATCTGTTTACTGCTCAAGGTCAGGCTGGTGCTCTGCTCGGAACTTGAGAGGGTCAATGTGTCTTTGGATACAGAGAAGCTGTTTTTATGTACAACCTCATGGCGATACGGCAGCAGTTGACAAAAGAGCGCCTTGGCATAGGTGTAAAGGTAAGGTTGGCTCTCGAAGAGAGGCGGAAGTTGGAGATGGGATTCTTTCTTCAGCAGCTTCACCTTCTCCTGAAAATGCCAGGGGACCTTTGGGATGTTCCCCAATCTGCAATTCTCTTCAAAGATCCACTCGAAGATCATATCCAGCGCTTTGAAGGAAGCAATAAAAGTGAGGGGCATCATGGCATTCATGAGCGCTGGATCATGGGAAAGGCAATCTTCAAGGTTCATCTGTAAGTTGCCGGGCTCAACACCGCTCGTGATCCTGAGCACTGGGGAGGGGTCGTTGCCCTGGACCATATCATAACGCTTTTCCAGAAAATCGAGAAACCAGACCTCGTAATCCAGTTTGGTCCGAAGCGCTGTATTTTGGGCGTCAGCCATTTCCTTAGCTTCCAGTTTTGATCTGGTCTCTTCAAAACGTTTTACGACCTCTGGCGCGTAAAGGCGTTCGCCACAACGGAGACAAACTTCCGCTTGAATTTTCACGATCTCAGTGTGATTGCCACCTCGTAAAACCTTCTCGAGTTCCCTTTCAACAATCTCGCCACCACACACCGGACATTTGTCAAACGATACCATCACTATGTCCTCCTCTCACGCCAATTGATCCAACGTGTTGGATCTGGGCGATAAACGGTAATCAAGATTGCCTGTTGATTCTTCTCATTGTAGGCCCAAACGCTGTGGATTGGCTCGCCATCTACATTTGTTCCATATATCAGGCAACTTGGGTATGGTTGATCTCTTGGATAATCTTCGATAATTTCGCCATTGCATAAGGAGTAGAGTATTTCTTCAAAATCCAGTCGATCATCCTGGGCTTCTTCATCTGCATGATTGGTGATGTGGTAATTTTGAGACTCTATAGCTCGGATGATGTTTCGGATATCCATCCATGTGTCTCCATAAGTATTGAAGGCGCTCTCCAGGCACGCGGCAATGTGTCGTCCAGGCCAGGCGGTGCCTCAGAAGTACCACGCCAGGCTCAACAGCAGGCTGACAGCGGCGGCGTTTACACCCGCCGGGACTCTGACGACTACGTCGTCGAACAGTGTGATCCAGCGTTCAGTGCCATACCGGGTGTAACGCGTTTCAGCGCGAAGCACGAGGTGTTCTCCGAGCATCTTGTCCATGCCGATGCCGGCTGTCCAGGCCAGAAATTTCTGGTCGTGGCTGTCTGTTCCTGAAGTAAAGTCGGGAGTACCGTCGGCGGATGAACACGGAACCGGATCCATGCAGCCGTTGAAGCGAGTTGTGAACCGCACCTCAATGCGGCGGACGCCTGCGAGTGCGTAGAGGCTTGCGTCCCATGACCGCAGCGCGCCCGGGTTGCCGCCCAGTTTGACTGTGAAGCCGTAGCTTCTGTCTTTTTCAAACGACCAGGGGTCTGGCCAGCTTTCCCCAAGTTGATTGCGCCCCGTTGACGTCCCCATCCCTTCAAGCTGTCCCTCCACCGTGCCGCCGTGAAATGCGATATCAACCTCGCCGCCCAGGTAAAGCCCGCTCTCAGAGAGGGGCAGGCGATAGCCGGCGCGGAGACCGATCCCATACACCGATGTGTTGGCGGAATCCTCGTCCTGAAACACCCTGCCGCGTCGTGGCTCGGGCACCCGGGTGTCCGGGGCGGTGTTGTCAACGATTTTCTGGAAGGAGGCATCGAGGTATTCCACCGGGACCGCAATGCCGATATAGAAGCCCCGGCCTTCAGCGAATGCCGCGCCTGTCCGGGCTAAGGTGCCCGGTACGGTCAGGAGTATTGCCACCGTGACAGCGCCCAACGGGTTGTGTTTCCAGCGTATGGGTTCAGTTGCCCTGTTCATTATTGCCTCTCCATTCGGTTCTCGTTCAGGTCGTATTTTGAAGGCGATCGATGGTGTGGTGCAGGGGGCGAAGCGTGGGGTAGATCTTCCGGTAGACCTGTTGGTAATGGGTCTCATAGATGTCGATCTGATCGGAAACGGGGTCAATGGGGGTGCGGGTGTAGCGCAGCTGGCTGAGTGCGGAAGGAAGGTCGGGATAGACGCCGGCGCCCAGTCCGGCCAGGACGGCGGCCCCCAGAGCGGTGGCCTCACCTGCGTTGGCGATGGCGATGGTCCGGTTCAGGACGGTGGCTTTGATTTGCATGAGGAGCCGGTTGCGGGCGCCTCCGCCGATGGCGCAGATATCGCGCGGCGTTTCCACGCCGGGGTGGGCGAGGCGGGCCTGGAGGGAGTGGCGGGATTCACAGGCCAGGCCTTCCAGCACGGCCCGGAAGAGGACGCCGCGTTTGACGTCGGTGCTGAGGCCGATGAAGGCGCCCCGGGATTTGGGATCGACATGCGGGGGGTTGGCCAGACGGAGGTGGGGGAGAAAGCAGACGCCGAGGCTGCCGGGAGGGACCGCTTCGGCTTCGGCGATGAGGGTCGCATAGTCGGCGCCGTTCCCCAGCGTCTCTCGAAACCATTCGATACAGGCCCCGGAGGTGTACACGCCGCCCAGGATGTAGTAGCGGCCGGAGACGACGTGGGCGCCTATGGCGTAGCCCTGGCGGCCGATTTCAGGATCGGTGAGCGGATGGGACAGGGGGTTGAAGATGGCTTCGGCGGTGCCCAGGGAGTTGAGCATGGTGCCAGGCCGGGTAACGCCGACGGCTAAGGCGCCGCAGACGTGGTCGTGGCCTCCCGTGGACACCTGGGCGGTTTCCGGAAGGCCCGTTTCCCGTGCCGGACCCTGCCGGACCGGCCCCAGGCGCGTGCCGCTTGGCAGGAGCGGCGCAAAGAGGGCTGGAGAGATTCCCACTTCTCCAAGCAGGTCATCGGCCCATTGCAGCCGCTGGAGGTCGAGCGCTAAGGTGCGGGAGGCGAGGGAGTGGTCGGTGGCCGGGACGCCGCAGAGGCGATAGGCGATGTAGTCGGCGGCGTTGAGCCAGGAGCGGGTGCGGGCGAAGGCGTCGGGCCGGTTCTTTTTGACCCAGAGGACTTTGCACAACCCGAAGATCGGCTGCAGGGGAAGGCCGGTGAGGGCGTAGAGGCGGTCTCTGCCGATTGTGCGTGCGAGCCATTCGACCTGGGGCTGCGTTCGCCGGTCGAACCAGGCGATGGCGTCACAGGTGGGCCGGCCATGCGCGTCTATGGGAACGCCCGTTTCTCCCATGCTGGCAACGGCGATGCCGGCAATACGACCCGGGTGCTCCAGCCGGTCAACGGCCTGCCGCAGCGCGGTTACGGTGCTTTGCCACAGTTCCTCCGGCCGGTAGTAGGCCCAGGCGGGCCGGGGATAGTGCGTGGGTGTGCGCACGCTGGCCTGCGCCACGGTCCGTCCCGTGGGGTCGAAGACGAGGGCCTTGATGCTGGTGGTGCCAAGGTCAACGCCGACCAGAAGCGGCTCACCGGGCATTTTTTATTTTCCGTCCGAGATCATCGTTCACTCGACCAGCGTACACCATAGACAATGGTTTTTCTTTGCCAGGTGACAAGGGCCGCTATCGGCCTTCTATCAGACCGTGTGCACCCGAACTTCTTGATCCAGTCTGTCTGCTAAGGTTTCCCGGGTCGTTTCAAGATCATACCGGATTTGTAGATTCATCCAGAATTGCGCTTCCATCCCAAAAAAGCGTCCCAATCGTAAGGCCGTATCTGCCGTGATGCCCCGCTTTCCGTGTACAATTTCATTGATGCGACGTGGCGGCACACAGATTGCCTGAGCCAAATGATATTGACTCATCTGCATAGGCTTCAGAAAATCCTCTAACAGGATCTCACCCGGATGGATTGGCGGAAAATCACGCTTGGTCATTGTCTCTCCTCAGTGGTAATCAACAATCTCGACGTCAAAGGCGTTATCGTCGCGCCACACAAAGCACACACGCCACTGATCGTTCACACGAATGCTATGCTGCCCCTGTCGATCATGGGTCAACGCTTCGAGCCGGTTGCCAGGCGGTACACGCAGAGTATCAAGGACCGTGGCGGCGTTGAGTTGCTCAAGCTTGCGTGCAGCTACTCGTTGAATATTCTGCGGCAATTTGAGGGAAAATTGGCCGCGAAAAATTTTCTCGGCTTCCTTGTCCTTAAAGGATTTGATCATGTACCAAACATAACGATTCCCGTTAATAACGTCAAGCGTTATTAAATAAAAGGCGAGGTGGTTGTTGAAAGGAGGGGCCAATGGCGAGGTATATTCTTTTTCACACGGTTGCGTGTCTGACCCGGCAGCAGCTGCAGCGGCTTGCCGAGAACCTGGCGGGGGATCCGGAGGTGCGGCTTCTGCGGATGTGCGCCAGTACGCTGGCCGGGCGGCTGATGGCCGAGTTCGAGGCCCCGGACAGGGAAACGCTGAACGCCTGGCTGTTTGATCGGAATGTGCAGGCCGGTGAGGTTTTCCGGGTTGAACTGGAGTGGCAAGAGGGGGCGATGCACCGGTATTGACAGTATCCGTGAAATTCCATAAGTTTCCGGGAGAATTTTTGGGAATTATGAGATTTGAAGCAAAAGGCGGGAGAATATCGAGGTATGGGTAATTTCGCAGGTCACAGTGTTCACCTGGAAACAGCACGCCTGAAGCTGCGGCCGTTTGAGGAGGAGGATTTTGATCTGGCGGTTCCTTTTTACAGCGATCCCGAATTTCTCAATGCAATGGAGGGGGCACCGCCTGACGAACCCGTGACACGTGAGTATCTCAAACGCGCAGGCAAGGCAATGGCGGAACAGGGATTCCTGTTTGCAGTCGTGGAAAAGGTAAGCGGACGGACCATCGGTGAGGTCTGTTTGCAGTGGATGAATCTGGAACGCGCAAAAGTTGCGGGTGAGAAGGTGATGCGCTTACCTGTTGGGATCTGGGATAAGTCGTTGTGGGGCAAGGGCTATGGAAAAGAGGTAGCGCGATGTCTGATGGCGTACGCGTTTGAGGAATTGGGCGTTAATCGGTTCTGCCCGGTGGATGTGTCTGCGGATAATGCACGTTCAATGGCGTTGTGGCAGTCGCTTGGCTTGACTGTGTCGAGAGAAGTGGACGGGGGAAAGGTGCTGGATTTCGAGATCACGCGATCAGATTATGAGCGGGCGAGGTAAGGCATCGCTTGAGATAGAAGAGTAACCCTTTTGCCCGACACGTTATGGAGGATACAATGGACAAGCTGACAGTTCTGGTAGGGAAGCAAAGGGACGGCTACGTATTCAGGCTCAAGCCATCAAGTAAGTAGTGATGCAATAGTTTTTGTAAAAAACGGATAGTACTGGCCCTATGCTGAAGATTATTACATCTATAGCACAGTATTTACAAAGAGTTAAGGCGATTTTTCGTAGGGAATTCTACTCCTGTAATCCAGTGAGAGAGTTCACAATTACTTCTGCTTGACTACTTAAGAGAGAGTTAGAGCAGGAGGGAGATTCCCGGGATACCGTATCAAGTGTTTTTATCTCCTATGACACAAAGCACGATTTCGAGCAAATCCAGGGACGGATTTGGGATCACGTGATCACATTACTTACTGGCAGGTCTTTCGAGAATTTGAATCAATCTGGCGGATTTGCCGTTGTAGACCCGGTTACGAACAAGACACTGTACGATTCGGTTGGGCAAAAGGAAGTGGCAAGGAGGCCGAGGCATGAGCGTCAACTACCAATTGTTGTTGGAGAAGGCGGCGCGGCTTTATGAAAGATACGAGGCCGGACGCCGGGACCCCTTCAACGTCTTCTCGGTTCTGCGCACCGAACACGATGAGGTGAATCTTCACTCCCGGTTTCTCGCGGCGCTGCTCGACTACCGGCAGCCGTCCGATGGACACCGGGAAAACCTGGCGGATTTCCTGTGCACAGTTGGTATACGCGACCTCAAGCATGAAGATGCAACAGTCGGACGGGAGATCGACAATGTCGATATCCTGATTCGCGACTGCTCTTCCGCGGTGGTCATCGAGAACAAGATCTGGGCCGGAGATCAACCCAAACAACTGGAGAGATATGCCAAACAACAGAAGAGGGAAGGCTATGAAAAACCGCATTTGCTGTACCTGACACTGGACGGCCACGACCCCTCCGAAGACAGCGTGGGGGATCTCAATCTCGAATGTATTTCCCTCAAATGTATTTCCTACAAGGACGATCTTTCCCCGTGGTTGAAAAATTGTCAGCAACGCGCATACGATGAACCCGAGTTGCGGGAGTCGGTTGCCCAATACCTGCGCTTGATTGCAAAGCTGACAGGTACGGACTTTAGTGAGGCCTATATGAGTGCTTTGAAGGAACTTTGCCTGCAAGACAATAACCTCGTTCTTGTCCATGACCTGAACAAGGCTATGGTCGAAGCAAGGGTTTGGTTATTGCACCAGTTGTGGCAAGAGATCGAGTGCGAGCTGAAGAAAATTCCGGATCTTCCTAACAAGAAGAACAGTGACAGAGGGGGCTTCAAAGAGAATATCGAACAGTTCGTCAGAGGGCAGAAAAATTACAAATGGCGTGGCATACGCTATTCGTTTAAACCTTGTTTCACACTCGAAGTTCAGGTTGGAGACTTTATTCGCATTGGCGTCTCATGCACGAAAGAAAAGAATAAAGACGAGTACAACAAACTCCAGGAAGCACTCGAGAAAGCACTCGGGAGAGGCAAGAGTAGTGAGTGGTGGGTTTGGTTTAAAGATGACCCGTGTCCGAATCTGAAGCACCCGACCCGGGAGGACCTTGAGCTGCTGGCGAACGATGAATCAAGGCCGCGGAAGTGGCGTCTGGTCCGTAGGTAAGGTGTGGGATAGCATCCCGGCCTCGCTCCGCCGTCATCATGATCTCCTGTAGCGCCTGTTTGGAAAATAACCTTTCAGATACCCAGGTCCAGCTGTTCTTTTGTTCTTGGCCTTTTTCTTGCTCGCCCAAGAAAAAGGCCGAAAAAGAAGGGCGCCGCTCAGGCGCCGCGGGGGCTGCTTTTCCGCGAATAGCCCCTGTGGTGGAAGCGGGAGCTTCTGGCCTGCGGACCTTTGGGGCGTTCCTGGGCGATGGTGCTGGAGGGAACCGCGCGGAAAAGCCCCTTCCCCCCGCCCCGAAGGCGCGGGATCTGTCAACGCAACTATTTTCATCATCATGGGTGCCCCAAAGGGCGCATGACAACTGATATGTCTTCGCCTGGCCCGACTTCGGCAGGTAGCTCAGGCGGATTCTGTAGAATAGCGCGGACAGGTGGTTGCGGAGGTCGAGCGATTTTGGGCAGTAGGGGCGCGTTGTGATGCGTCTCTTCGACGAGTTAACCGAATGCCTGAAGGTTGGGGCAATAAGGAGCGTTCAATGGAAAAGATCGGCTTTATCGGCCTGGGCATTATGGGCAAACCGATGGCGAAGAATTTGGTGAAGGCGGGGTACGATCTGACGTTTTATGCGCGGCGGCCGGAGGTGGTCGAGGAGATGGAGGCCGAAGGGGCAACCGCAGTGGGATCGTCGAAGGCGGTTGCCGAAGCGACGGATATTGTGGTTACGATTGTGACCGCCGATCCGGAGGTGAGGGAGGTGGTTTCAGGGCCGGAGGGGGTGCTGGAAGGGGCGTCCGAAGGACAGCTTGTTGTGGATATGAGCACGATCTCCCCGTTGACGATCCAGGAGATCGCCGGGGCGGCGGCAGAGAAGGGAGTGCGCGTGATGGACGCGCCGGTGAGCGGGGGAGATACCGGCGCGATTGCAGGGACGTTGACGATTATCGCCGGGGGAGAGACGGAGGATTTCGAGCGCTGTCAGGGGATTTTCAAGGCGATGGGAAAGGAGGAGAATATTTTCCACGTGGGGCCGGTGGGGGTGGGGCAGACGGTGAAAATCATCAATCAGTTTATCGGGGGGATCAACATAGCGGCGATTTCCGAGGGGCTGGTGCTGGGGATCAAGGCGGGGGCCGACCCGGAGGTGATGCGGCAGGTGATCGGCGTGAGTTCGGGGAATTCGACCCTGTTTCAACTCCGGGTGGAGGATTTTCTGCTGAAGGACTCGTTCGCGCCGGGCTTTATGCTGGATCTCATGAAGAAGGATATGGGGATTGCAGTCGACCTGGGCAAAGCGCTGAACGTGCCGGTGCCGATCGGGGCCGCGGCCTACCAGATGTACGCCGCAGCGAGCAGCTTAGGCGAGGGACAGAGCGATTTTTCGGCGGTTTGCAAGGCGATTGAGCACCTGACGGGGGTCAGGATCGGGCGGTCGGCGTGAAGGACCGCAGAGACGCAGAGGGCGCAGGAAAAAACCATTATCCTGTCCCGTATTTCTTTCCGTACCGCTCCCGTAAAACCGCTTTTTGGACTTTCCCGGTTGCGGTGGTCACCGGGAGTTTGTCGACGATTTCCACGTATTTCGGTTTTTTGTAGCCCGCCGCGCGGGTGCGGACAAAGTCGATGATTTCATCCGGTGTGATTTCTGCGCCTTCCGACGGCACGACCGCGGCCAGGACCGATTCTCCCCATTCCGGATCGGGGATGCCGACGACGGCGGCGTCCCGGATTTTTGGATTTTCCTTGAGTAGCCGTTCGATTTCGAGGGGGTAAATATTCTCCCCGCCGCTGATGATGATGTCCCTGGCCCGGCCGGCAAGGTAGAGGTAGCCGTCACTGTCGAGGCGGCCCAGGTCCCCGCTGTGGAGCCATCCCCCTTTCAACGCCTCGGCGGTCCTGTCGGGCATGTCCCAGTATGCCTGCATCATGGAGGGGGTGCGGGCGACGACTTCGCCGACCTCTCCAGGCGCGACCGGGCGGTCGGCTTCATCAACCAGACGGATTTCCACCGAGGGCATCGGGCAGCCGACCGATCCGATCTTTGTGTGGTTGTGCCGGGTGAGTTTGCAGACGGTGAGGATGCAGCCGGCTTCGGTGAGGCCGTAGGTGACGTAGACGTCGGCGTTGAAGGTCCGAAGGATGTCGTCCAGGAGGTCGGGGGGGAAGGTATCGGAGGAGCCGAGGCAGCGCTGCACCGAGCGCAGGTCCCGTTTTTGTTCCTGCTGGCGGGCGAGGAGCCAGCGCCAGACGGTGGGGACGCAGAAGAGGTTGGTGGCGCCGTGCTGTTCGGCCGCGGTGAGGATGGCGTCCGGGTCGCCGCCGTCCAGGACGACGAGCGTGGCGCCTGTGAGGAAGTGGGGGAGAACGAGACAGTCGGGGCCGCCGGTGTGGAAGAGTGGGTAGACGCAGACGCCGACATCGCCGGAATGGCCGCCGGTGGCAAGGGCTAAGGAGAGGGCGTGGAGGTAGTGGCTTTTGTGGGAGAGGACCGTGCCTTTGGGGAAGCCGGTGGTGCCGGAGGTGTAGAGGATGATGTGGGGGTCGTTCTCGCTCAGGTGCACGGCCGGTTCATCGGGTGAGGAGGCCTGGACAATTTCCTCAAGGTCGCGTTCTGCGTTTTCCGGGCGGGACCCGTAAAAGAGCGTCCACTCAAGTCCGTCCGGTTCGCTTAAGGCCGCGACCCCTGAAAGTCGGCCGTCCACGATTAAGGCCGAACTCCCCGATTGCCGGAGGGTATAGTGGATTTCCCGGCCTTTGTACCAGAAGTTGACCGGGACCATGATCGCCCCGATTTTGGCCAGGGCAAAGTAGATTGCCACATAGGTGTTCGAGTTCCGGCCAAGCACGGCGATCCGGTCGCCCACGTCCACGCCCAGGCCGCGCAGGCCGTTGGCCAGGCGATTCGTCCGCTCGTTCAGTTCAGCATAGGTGAGGGTCTCCCCGCCAAAGATGAGGGCGGCTTTGTCCCGCAGGCCCGGGTGGTCGGCGTTTTTTTGGAGGATGCTCCCCAAAAGCATCTTCTGCATCGTTTATCCCATTCAAAGCAACGCCTCCCTCCCGAACCGCTCGGCGGCCTCCAGGGTCTCGCGCACGTCGTCCCAGGTGGTGGTGTGATTCATGATGCAGAGCCTGAGCGCAAAGGTGCCGTGGAGAAGGGTCGATGACATGAACGCGCGGTCTTCCCAAAAGACGCGGGCGAGCACGTTTCTGTTGATCGCTTCCAGGGCGTCCTCGTCGCGGTCGGTGTTCGTGGGGTTGATCCGGAAGCAGACGATCCCCAGGGACACGGGGGTCAAGAGCTCCAGGGTCTGGCTCTCCTGGATGTAGTCTCCGGCCCGGGCGGCGAGTTCCATCCCCCTGGCCACGGCCCGCCGGAACGCGGCCATTCCGAACGTCTGTACCGACATCCAGATTTTCAAGGCCCGCACCGAGCGGCTCAGCTGCAGGCCGCGGTCGGAGATGTTCGGGTGGTTCGCGCCCCACACGGTGTCCTGCAGGATATCGGGCCGCACCGCGAAGGCGCGCTCCAGCGTGTGTGCGTCCTTTACCAGAAGGCTGCCCGCCTCGTAGGGTTGGAAGAACCATTTGTGGGCGTCCAGCCCGATCGAGTCGGCGCGCTCGATCCCACGCAAGAGTCTCTTGCCCTGCTCGGTCACGACCGCAAAGCCGCCGTACGCGGCGTCGACGTGCAGCCAAATGCCTTCCGCCTCGCAGTAGTCCGCCATGGCCTCCAGCGGATCGATCGCCCCGGTGCTGCTCGTTCCGGCGTTGGCGCATACCGCGATGGGGTTGAACCCCGCGGCGCGGTCGTGGGTGACGGCCTGCGCGAGCGTGTCCATGTCGAGGCGGAAGCGCCCGTCGCTGGGAACCATGCGTATGTATTCGGGCCGCACGCCGATGATTCTGGCCGCGCGGATGTGGGCGCTATGGCTCTGGTCGCTCATGTACACGGTCGCGCGCTCGGGGTGGCCCGCCGCTTCCCGGGCGGCGACGAAGGCGTCGAGGCTGGCTGCCGAGCCTCCGCTTGTGAGGAGCCCGCCCGCGCTGTCCGGATAGCCGATCCAGCGCCGGAGCCAGTCAATGACGACCAGTTCGAGCTGGCTTGGACCGCTTGAGGCCAGCCAGGTGCATGCGTTGATGTTGTACCCGGCGGCCATGAAGTCGGCCAGCACCCCCGGCCAGGTGGGCGACGACGGGATAAACGCAAAGAAACGGGGGTGGTCCAACCGCATCGCGAACGGGAGGATCTCTCTTGCAGCCTGTTCTATGATCTCTACTGCCGGCCGGCCGTCCTCGGGCGGCTCTTCCATGAGCTGGTCCTCAAGCTCCCG
Organism: Candidatus Latescibacterota bacterium; assembly: GCA_965222075.1. Classification (GTDB taxonomy): domain Bacteria; phylum Latescibacterota; class UBA2968; order UBA2968; genus JAAXHW01. Next base: position 885,671 of record OZ244937.1, read on the forward strand.
CCGGAACTCGCCGTCCCAGGCACCTTCTCCGGGGAGATTCTCGATTCGCGCGACCAGGAGTTCCGCCGCCTTCCGCGCGAGGTCGAGCATGAGCTCGGGCGCCATCTGGAGGTCGCCGCGCACCTCACCGCACGCTTCCTCTTTTCCCTGCGTGGGTTCCGCCATGTCCTGCCTTCTTGTTATGCGCCCCGATGCCGCAACATCCGCGACAGACAGGCAGGTCAATTTGAGGATACTTCTTTGCCGAAGTCTCTGACAAAGATCAAAAAATCATCCCACCCAATCGTGCCATCGGCATCCAGGTCATACCAAATCGTCGTACCCCTCATCGCCTTGACTGCGTCTATACCGTTTGGCAAACTCAACAAAGTCACCCAGGCCCACAATACCATCCCCGTCAAAGTCGGGCTCTCGCCGATAAAAGCCGGAGCCAATGACAAAAACCTGGCCCGGGTAGATGCTGTCCGGTCCGAAGGAAAAGGATACCGCGTAGCTCACCTTGGGCGAGCCGGTGTCTTCGTCGCCCTGTACCTCCGGGTCGTCAAAACGATACACGACATAGCCTCCTCCCCCCAGCGCCGCCGCAATGAGCTCCTGTACTATTTTGACGCCATTGACGTCTTCAATATCCCAGTTCGTTGTGCCCTCGCGGTACGGATTGGCCCCGTGAAAGATCACGAATCCCGTCGTAGTCACAACAAACAGGTATGTGGAACCATGCTTCCAGGGCCCCCCTTCGACCCTGAACTCGCTCTCCAATTTTTTCAGATCGAACCCGTGTTTATCAAAGGCCTCAAGCGTCCACGCAAGTGCCCCGTCTACAAAGGCCTTCAGGGTTTCCCGGTCTACCACGTCGCTGGCCGTTATCGGCTCTTCCTGAGCGACGGCGGGACCCGGCGTCGGCAAAGACGCTGACCAGGCCCCCACCAAAAGGACTGCGGATGTGATGGGCTTCATGATGGTCTCCCTTCTTGAGCGATTTTGGCAATTTTGCGAGCCTGTTATTTGGCCAGCACGCCTACCTCGTCTGTTCTCCGCTTCCACGTATCGACTGTGCGGTCGCTGTGGATGATCTTCATGTACGTGTCTTTTGTGACCGCCAGGGTCGTGTTTTCGTAGATTTGCTGCCTGCCGTCGGTATGGGTAAAGGTCGTCCGGTTGCCGTCAACGGCGACCCGGCCCTGGAAGGTGGTGTCGGGGGTTGTATAGGTTGGCTGATGGGTCAGGCCGTAGCCCCCGCCAATGCGGAGGCGTTCCTCCCGGGTGAAGGTCTGTTCATTGAGGGTATAGATCGATTCCGTAATCTGGATCTGGTTTTCCGCCGCAGAGAAAGAGGCAGTGACGTGGGCCCTGTCCTTACCCATGGGAAACCATTCGTAAAAACCGTTCACAGCAGGCGGCCGGAGTTCTTTTCCATCCGGGAGTTTCCGGCTTTCCAGACTCCATTTGCCCCTGATGCCAAACTGGTATTTGGTATCGTCACTACAGCCAATGGTCAGGAGCAGCATCTGTGCGAACAGAACGACACATACGAAAGCTCGAGACATCTGCCTTACCCTCCGTGAAAGCCTTTAAATCCGCATTCCACAATCCGCAATTGGGTGTCTTACTCCGGGTCTTCGATGCAGAACCGGCTCACCATCCGGGCGAAGGCGTCCACCCCTTTGTAGAGCTGGTCCCTGGCGATCCATTCGTCGGTCTTGTGCGCCTGCTGGATGCTCCCGGGTCCCATCACGACCAGTTCCATCGCCTTTCCAAAGATCATGCCGTCGGTCCCGTAAGCCACGGTTTTCGGCTTGCGCTTTCCGGTGACCTTTAAAGCCTCCCGGATGATGCGGGAGCCGGGCGGGGTGTGGAGGGGTTCAAGGTCATAGCCGACCTTCACCTTAACGCCGTGTTTTTGACCCAGACGCTCCACTTTTTTCTGGATCGGGTTCCAGTTCTGGTCCGGCATGGGACGTGCGTTGATGGTCGCCCGGCTCTCTCTGGCCGTGACGTTGGAGGCGGTGTCCCCGTCGCCCATCACGATATTCCAGGTGCAGTGGGGAGGATCGAACGTGTTGTTCCGGTAAGCCGGGTCATTCTCAACCTTGTTGATCAACCCAACCATGTCATTGAGGAAGGGGATCATCAGATGGTTGGCGTTCACGCCCCGCCCGGTGCTGCTGTGGGCCGCCCGGCCCTTTGCCGTGGCTTCGACTTTGAAGGCGCCTTTGTGCGCGTAGACCACGTCCAAAAGGGTGGGTTCGCCGATGATCCCGTAGCGCACCCTGGATGATTTGAGCGTTTTGGAGCGATTCAGTACTGCCCGCGCTCCTCCGCTGGTGGTCTCTTCGTCTGCGGTGACAACGACGTAGACCGGGCGTTTCAGGTCTTTTGCCGAGAAGGCGGCGGCAGTGGCGATCATGCAGGCCACCGACCCTTTCATGTCGGCGCTTCCCCTGCCGTAGAGACGGCCGTCTTTTGCGGTAAGTTTGAAGGGATCGGTGGCCCACCCGTCTGCAGGCACGACGTCGGAGTGCCCCATCAGGGCCAGCCCGCCGGTGCCGTGGCCCTTTTTTCCCACCAGGCTGACTTTGAGTTCGCCGTTTGCATCCTGGTAGTCCACGCGTTCTACGGTGAGGCCGGCCTGGCGCATCCGCTTTGCGATCGCTTTTGAGAGCGAGGCGTTGCTGAACAGGCTGGCCGAGTTGTAGGATACGAATTCCGCGGTTATGTCGATGGCGTCCATTATCCCTCCAGTTCTTGACGGACGATTTTTACACCCTTGACCATGTTCTGAAGCTTTTGAAAGGCCAGCCAGCGGGGGAGCTGGAAGAAGCCGCAGTCGGGGGTGATCCACAGCTTCTCGGGAGGCACGTATTTAAGGGTCTCGCGCACCCGCTCGGCCACGTCTTCGGGCGATTCCACGTAGAAAGACTTGACGTCTACGAGGCCTGCGGCTACTTCCCGTTCCCGGGCGATTTCCTTGCAGAGTTCCAGTTCCACCAGTTCCCGGTTGGCGAATTCAAGCGAGATCTGCTGCGCGTTGGACCGCATGATGTCGCTTAGCATCCAGGCGTAGCGCCGCTTTCCCCGGGGGCGGCTGCCCAGGTTGCCGAAGCAGATGTGCAGCCCGATCTTTGCGTTTACGCCTTCCACGGTGTGGTTGAACAGGTCAATCCAGTTTTGGGAACTGCCCGGCACGATCGAAAAAGAGGGCTCGTCGAGCTGGATGAAGTCGGCCCCGGCCGCCACCAGGCCTTTCAGTTCACTGTTCACCACGCCGGCGAATTCGTAGGCCAGTTCGATCCGATCTTTGTAAATCCGGTCGTCTTGCAGCTGGATGTGGATGGTGAGGGTGAGGGGCCCGGGACAGGTGGCTTTCAGGGGACGGTCCGTATGGGCTTTGGCATATTCGAATTCTTCGACAACCCCCAGCCCCCCGGGCACCTGGACGCGTTCGACCGCCCGCCAGCGGGGGACGCTGTCGTAGCCGTAGAGGCCTGTTTGTCGGAGCGTGGGTCTGGGGGCCAAGCCCTTGAAGCGGCGGTAGAAGCTCTGTACGAAATACCAGCGGCGCATCTCCCCGTCGGTGATCACGTCGATGCCCGCCCGCTGCTGGTCGAGCATGGCAATGTTGGCCGCGTCGTCGAACGTCTCCCGGATATCGGTGGAACCGTAGTTGTCCTGGTCAATCTGCTCCACAGCCGTCCAGAACCAGCCCGGCAGGGCATAGCTTCCGATCACGCTTGTAGGCAGCAAGTTATCGCTCATAGAAAGGCCTTTTTGATGAAAGAGAATATAGCGGTTCCACACTATGGAGTCAATAAAATGTTATGAACGCTCGGATTCGGGCGCTGGTATAAAAAGCAGTGCTTATCGTGCTTTGTCAAGTAGAAACAGGATCAGACGTTTCGGATGCCTCAGGACGGGGATATCGATGACCACGTTTCCACAATCAGATGCTTCCGGGTACGCATTTGCCGTTTCAGGAAGATTGACTTCACGCCCCCGATTGCGTATCTTCACTGTTTACGCAACGTGTGTAAGCAGCGGGATGTTCAGCCCGGCGAGGTCCTCTGCGAGTCCCGGACGATTGACGAGCGGCTGCTGATGTTTGTGAAGGGCAAGTCGGCAGGAGGGGAGAAGCTGTTGGCGTTGACACCGGTCCGCTTTGACCAGGCCTTCGGTGCGGGTGTGAGACACTCGGCACAACCGGAGGCCTTTTTGTGTTTTTTGGGGGTGGCAGAGGCATTCAGTTGAGGATTGAAGCATAGAGGAGACACATCTATGGCTTTTTCATCTGCTGGTACAACCCATCGGCCCACCGTAACCGGCACCCGGGGCATGGTTGCCAGCGCCCACCCGCTGGCCAGCCTGGCAGGCGCGCGGGTGCTGATGGATGGGGGAAACGCGTTTGACGCTGCCGTGGCGGTGGCTGCGGCGCTGAATGTGGTGGAGCCTTATATGTCCGGGATTGCGGGCGTTGGCTACGCGCTGGTCTACAGCGCCCGGGAGGATAAGGTCCTCGCGCTGGATTACTGCGGGCGGACGCCCCATCATGCCACGCCGGACGCGTTCGATTCCAAATCGGTCCAGGATGCGGGGAGCCGGTCCTGCCTGGTGCCGGGGGCCTGCGGCGGGTGGCTGGCGCTGCTGGCGCGCTACGGCCGGACCGACAGGGCGGCGGCGTTCGCCCCGGCGATCGATCTGGCGGAGAACGGGTTTGCCGTGACCGTCAAAAATGCGGCGTTTATCCAGGCTGCGGTGCCCCGGATGCGGCCCACGGCCAGGCGTGTGATCCTGAGCCGGGGGCGGGCCCCCCTGCCGGGAGAGGTCCTGGTTCAAAAGGAGCTGGGCCGGACCTTCCGCCGTGTGGTGGAAGGGGGCGCAGAGGTGTTCTACAAGGGCGATCTGGCCCGGCAGATGGGTGAGTTTGTCCAGGGGGAAGGGGGCCTGCTTTCAGAGCGGGACCTGGCTGATTTTGAGGTCGAGTGGGTCGATGCGATTTCCACACCGTATCGGGGGTATGAGGTCTTCTGCCCCCCCCCGCCCAGCGCGGGATTCCAGATTCTGGAGACGCTGAATATGCTGGAGGCCTATCCTTTGGCCCGGATCGGCCACCATTCGGAGGAAGCCCTGCACCTGTTCATCGAGGCGTGCAAACTGGCCAATGCAGACCGGGTGGAATACGCCGCGGCCGAGCATCCACCGATTGCCGGACTGCTTTCCAAAGCGTATGCGGAAAAGCGCCGGGCGTTGATCGGGGAGCGGGCCGGCGTGGGCCGGGGGGAGTATTACAGGGCGACCCGGCTGCCCGGAGAGGTCGAGCCGGGGCAGGAAGCGGACTGGGTCAACGAGTGTACCACCCACTTCGATGTGGTCGATGCCGAGGGGAACGCGGTGGCGATCACCCAGAGCCTGGGGTCGGGGTTCGGGTCGGGGATGATCCTGGGGGAGACCGGGATGTTTCTGAACAATTTCATCAGATGGGGAGACCTGGTGCCCGGCAGCCCCAATTGTATTGAACCGCACACGAAGATCGATATGTGCCTGTCTCCCTGCCAGATCTTCAGGGAGGGAGGGCTGGTTTCTGCGCTGGGCACGCCCGGGAGCTGGGGCATCCAGCAGACGACGACGCAGTTTCTGACGAATTATCTGGATTATGGGATGAATATTCAAGCGGCGATTGAAGCGCCCAGGTTCCGCTTCGAGCATCCCGGCACGCGGGTGTCCGTGGAGGCCCGGGTGCCGGCCGGCGTGCGCGCCGGACTGGAGAGGCGGGGGCACCGGATCGACCTTCTGCCCGACTGGTCGGCAGTGGTGGGAGGGGCGCAGGGAATCACCGTGGATGCAGAGAGCGGAGCGCTGATGGGGGGTGCGGATCCGAGGCGGGATGGGTATGCGATCGGGATGTAGAAAGTTGTCAGTAGGAGGCAAAAGTAGGGAAGGGCGGTGGGTGGTGACTTGCCACTGGGGTTGGTTGGACGGTGGGTGGTAACTCGCCCCTGGAGTTGTGCGGAGAGGGGTGTTATGAGGGAGTTTGCAAGGGATCAGGGGGAGCCGGCTTTTGTTCGGGTGGCGCGTGAGAGAATACAGGCGAGAGAGACGCGCTGGAACAGCAGGCTGGTGGTCCTCAACGGCGGGCTGATGTTTATGGCGTGGACGTTTACAAGTCCCGACCTGGTGCTGCCCGCATTTGTACTGAAGCTGACGTCCTCCAGCGTGATGATCGGGCTGGCCGGGGCGCTGATGCGCATCGGCTGGGCGTGGCCTCAGGTGTTTACTTCCCGTCTTATTGAGCCGCGGCCGAGGAAAATGCCCATTTTTCTCTTGTCCGGGAGCGTGCGGGGCGTCATATGGATTGTGATTGCGCTGCTGACCGTATGGCTGACAGACCGACATTCGGGGTTTTTTCTGGCCAGTTTTATGGTTTTGTATGCGGTTGCGACCTCTATGATGGGGATTTCCAACGTTCCCTGGATGGATATTGTGGGGAAGGCGGTGCCGGCCGGGGACCGGGCCCGGATATTCGCCCTGCGGCGGCTGCTGGGCGGGGGGCTTGCGATGGTTGCCGGGGCGTTGATTTCCTACGTGCTGAGCGAAGGAAGCGGGCTGCGGTTTCCGGTCAATTACGGACTGCTGTTTACCCTGTCGGCGCTGGGCGCGGTGCTAAGCACGCTGGTTTTCAGCCGGGTTCGGGAGCCGATCGAGCCGGTGCGGAGAAGGCGGCTGCCGCTGGGGGCTTACCTGGCCAGCGGGCTGAACCTGCTTAGAGAGGATGTGAACTACCGGCGCCTCTGCGGGGTGCAGTTCCTCTGGGCTTTCTGTGTGATGAGTACCCCTTTTTACGTGCCGTACGCGATTTCGGAATTTGAAATCGGAACGGCCTACGTGGGGCTGTTCGTCTCGGTGACGCAGTTCAGTTCGGTTCTGTCCAATGCGCTGTGGGCCTACCTGGGACACCGCAAGGGGAATCAGGCGCTTCTGGTTTACGGGTCCTATTTTCTGGGGCTGTCCGTTGCCGTGCCCCTGCTGACAGGGGTTGTGCCCGATTGGACGGTGGCGCCCTTTGCGGCCTGGGGGAGTGAGACGGCGTTTAACCTCCGCGTTGCGTTTTATGCGCTTACGTTTGTCTTTTCGGGTTTTGCGACCAGCGCGATGTTTGCAGGACGGATGAGCTATGTGCTGGATATTGCGCCGGCCGACCGCCGGCCGACTTATACGAGCTTTATGAATATGTTCATGCTGCCCCAGGGGCTGTTGCCGGTGGTGGCCGGGCTGCTGGTTGCATGGATCTCTTATTGGAATATGTTTCTGATTGCACTGATTTTTGCCCCCATTTCAGTGATCCTGGCCCGGCGGTTGAGGGAGGTCGGAAAAGCAACCCCCGATGAACCCGGATGAACACCGAGAGGGGCGGGTGCGTGTGTCTACGCCGGGATCTGTTGGGCGAGTTCCTCTGCCGGGTACGTGAGGATTTCGGCCAGGGTGGGGTGGTAGTGGGGGATGCGGGCCAGGTCTCTGACCGTCCCTTGAAAGTACATGATCGCGATGAGTTCGTGGAAGAGTTCGGAGGCCTCCGGGCCGACGATGTGGCCGCCTAAGATCTCACCGGTTTTGGGGTCGCAGAGGATTTTGACAAATCCGTGCGTTTCGCCTGAGATCATGGATTTTCCGTGGTCGTTGAAGGGGTATTTGGCCACCAGGTAGTTGATCCCCTGCTGTTGGCACTCTTTTTCAAGGAGGCCCACGGAGGCGACCTGGGGGTCGGTAAAGACCACGGAGGCGCGTAGCCGGTAGTCCATGGTCTTTTTGGGCGTTTCCAAAACGGCGTTGTGGCCCGCGATTTCACCCTGTTGAATGGCGATGTGGACGATTTCGTAGGTGCCCACGCAGTCGCCGGCCGCAAAGACGTTTTTCGCACTGGTGCGCATCTGGTCGTCCACCACGATCCGGCTGTTTTCGATGTCCACGCCGGCCTTTCTCAGGTTCAGGCTTTTTACGTTGGGCACCCTCCCCAGGGCCTGGAAGACGGTTTCGGCAGAGGCCCTGCGCCGCCTGCCGTCCTGGAGGAAGTGGGCGGTGATGCGGCCGTTCTTTTTTGTGAAGCGGGTGAGTTTTGCGCCGGTGTACACGGCCATGCCCTCTTCACGGAAGCGGGCCTCGACCGGGCGGGCCATATCTTCGTCGCAGGCGCTGTGGATGTGGCCGCTGCGCTGGATGAGGGCTGTGCGAGTGCCCAGCCGACAGAAGAACTGCCCCAGTTCGGTTGCTACGGGACCTGCTCCGAGTACGACCATCGATTTGGGGAGTTTACGGAGGTTGAGGGCTTCGTCGCTGGTGATGTACCCGGCTTCATCCAGGCCGGGGATGGGGACATGCCGGGGGATCGATCCGGTGGTGATGATGACGCTTTCGGCCTGGAGGATATCAGAGCCGACCCGCACCCGGCGCGGGCTTTCAAACCGGGCGCGCCCCCGGATGAGTTTGAAGCGGGAATTTTTGAGCTGCTGGATGCGGTAGTCGGCAAATTCCTTGACCAGGGCCTTTTTCCGGTCGGCGATGGCGGGCAGGTCCGCTTTTAGCCTGGATGCGGCAAGGCCGAACGCTCCGGCCCGCCTCATCAGCGCCATGATGTCTGAAGAGCGGAGCAGGGCCTTGGAGGGCATACAGCCCCGCAGGATGCAGAGGCCACCCAGAGGGCCTTTGTCTACGATTGCGACCTTTGCTCCAAGGTCAGCCGCGGTGCGTGCGGCCGCATAACCGGCGCTTCCTCCTCCAATGACGATGACGTCGAATTTCATAGGTCTGTTCCCCGCGGAAAAGAGAGAGCAAAACGGGCGATAGCCGGACCCGTGGTCTGTGGTCTTTGTTGACCTATCAAGATACCGCTGTCCCAAAGCGAGGCAAGGAAAAAATGGCAGAGATCGTTCGGGCCGGGGGTGGAGGCGCCGTGGTGAGCCTGTGGCGACGGGAGGGCGGCTACGGTGAGGTGCTGAAGATCGCCGTTCCCCTGATTCTGAGCACGGGGTCGTGGAGCATCCAGCACTTTGTGGACCGGATGTTTCTGACCTGGTACAGCCGGGACGCCCTGGCGGCGGCGTCGCCGGCGGGGATGCTCTGCTTCACGGTTGCCAGCTTTTTTATCGGGACAGCTTCCTATGTGAATACGTTCGTGGCCCAGTATTCGGGGGCGGGCCGTTCCAGGCGGGTGGGACCTTCGGTCTGGCAGGGGATCTATTTCGGGCTGATCGCCGGTCTGTTTTTGCTGGGGCTGATTCCCTTTGCGGACCGGCTCTTCGCGTGGGTGGGGCACGAGCCGGCGATCCGCTCGCTGGAGACGGCGTATTTCAGGATCTTATGCATCGGAGGGCCGACCATTACGGGGGCGGCGCTGTCCGCGTTCTTCAGCGGGCGGGGGGAGACGCTGACGGTGATGTGGGTGAATTTCGCTGCGATGGCCCTGAATATCGTGCTGGATTACGCCTGGATCTTCGGGAGGTGGGGGTTCCCGCAGTGGGGCGTCCAGGGGGCGGCCTGGGCAACGGTTGCGGCGCAGTTTTTCTCAACGGCGCTCTTTCTGGTTCTGATGCTGCGGCCCGAGTTTCGAAAGACCTTCAATACCCTGGGGGGCTGGCGGCCGGAAGGGGATCTCTTCCGGCGGCTGGTGCGCTTCGGGGTGCCAACCGGGGTGCAGTTTATGCTTGAGATCTTCGGGTTTTCCCTGTTTATCGTGCTGGTCGGCCGGCTGGGCACGGTTGCCCTGGCAGCTACGAATATTACCTTCAATATCAACTCCCTGGCCTTTCTGCCGATGCTTGGGATGGGCATGGCGGTTTCAACGCTGGTGGGCCGCTATTTGGGACAGGACCGGGCAGACCTGGCCGAACGAAGCACCTGGTCGGCCCTTCACCTGTGTATGGTCTATATGGGGACGATGGCGGTCGGATACGTGGCGTTGCCCGAACTCTTTATGCGTCCTTTCGCGTCTTACGCCGATCCGCAGACCTTTGTGCCCGTGCAGCAGATGGGCGTCGTGCTGCTGCGGTTCGTGGCGGTCTATTCCGTGTTCGATGCGATGTATATTGTGTTTGCAGGCGGTATCAAGGGGGCCGGGGATACCCGGTTCGTGATGTGGGCTTCGACCCTGCTCGTCTGGGGGTTGATGGTGATTCCGGCGTACCTGGCCTGTGTGGTCTACGGATGGGGGCTTTATGTGGCGTGGGGGTTTATGACCGCCTATATTTTCCTGGCAGGCTTTGTGTTCTTGGCACGGTTCCGGGGGGGGAAGTGGAAGTCGATGCGGGTGATCGAGACAAGGTCGGTCACTGAGGAGCCGGATACGAAGGCGGTTTAATCGTTTTCGCGCATTTTTGGAGGGGTTGACAAGGTCTGTTGGGGTGTGTATTTTGACGGAATTGGATCAGATCCTGTCGCCATAAGAAAAGGAGTTGAAGGTGCGGAAATTTCTTCTGTTCGCCTTATTGACCTGCTCGACAGTCTTGACAGTGCTGGCGCAGGAGAGCCGGGAGGCCGTGCCGGACGGATTTAACACTTCTGTGTCGGCGATGATGGTGGGCCAAAACGGGTGGAGCGTGGAGCCGCTGTTTACCGTGGGCGAAGCGATCAAGGGGTACCGCCCGCCCGGCATTCTGGACGGGATCGGCGCCCTGGAGATCCGGCCGGGTGTGGTTCGCGTTCTGGTCAACCATGAGTTGGACGCAGAAGATGGATACGCGTACAGGCTTGGAAACGGCACGGAGCTGACCGGCGCGCGTGTGAGCTACTTCGACCTGGACAGGAACACCCGAAGGCTGCTGGATGCGGGTGCGGCCTACCACGGGGCGGTGGACAAGGCCGGCCGGGTGGTCACCGACGCTTCTCAGATCCACGAGGGGGATATCGTGGGGAGTGAAAGGGACGGTTTTGACCGCCTCTGCTCCAGTACCCTGTTCACCGCGGGTGAGTATAGCCTCGTGGACGACGTCTACTTTTGCGGCGAAGAGGTCACCGATGGTTTGGCACAGGCGCTCGACATTCGTGGGTGGACCATCTACGCGCTGCCCTGGCTGGGACGCGGCACCTGGGAGAGCATGACCTTGATGGAGACGGGCGACCCCAATACGGTGGCCGTGCTGATGGGTGACGACAGGCAGGGGGCGCCGCTGTATCTCTACGTTGGCCGGAAAGGCGAAGGCGGCTTTCTCAAGCGCAATGGGCTGACGGGGGGCGACCTCTACGTTTGGGTTGCGGATAAGGGGGAGAAAACCCCGGAGGATTGGAACGGGACGAACACGAGCCGCGCGGGAAAGTTTGTCAAGATCGACATCTATTCTCCCGGCAAGGCGGGTATGGCCGGATACGACGAGATGGGCTTTGCGACTCAGGCCACGCAGGACGATCTGATTGACGCGGTGGGCGGCTTTCGTTTCTCGCGCCCGGAGGATGTGTCGACGAATCCGGAGGATGGCACGCAGGCGGTGATGGCCTCAACCGGGCGGGGAAGCCTGTATCCCTCCGATGACTGGGGTACGGTCTACCTCATTGACGCGGACTTCAGCAAGATGACGGCCACGATCCGCATCCCCTACGATGGCGACGATGCGGGCGGCGGGCAATTCACGCACCCGGACTTTGGCCTGCGCAGCCCGGACAACCTGGACTGGGCGGGTAACAGGATGATCTACATTCAGGAGGACCGGTCCACGGAGAATGCGACTTTCGGCGGGGTCAGCGGCATTGAGGCGTCCCTGTGGGAACTGAACCCTGTCACGGGGAAGCTGAAGCGGGTTGCTGTGATGAACCGCTCGGTGCTGCCTCCCGGGCAGACGGATTCGGACCCGGGCGACCTGGGCGACTGGGAGTCGTCGGGGGTGCTGGATGTGACGCGTTTTTTCACCACTGCGCCCGGCGAGGTTCTGCTGATTGGCAATGTGCAGGCGCACAGCGTGCGGGATGGGGCTATTGAGACGTATAATCTCGTTCAGGGCGGGCAGATGGTTTTCTACTCCTTAAAGCGATAATTTCCGAAGCGGTTATGGTAGACACAAGATTGAATCGAAGGTCAAAAAACGGGATACGCAGGACGCTGGTGGTGCATAACCGCTACGCGCGGCGATGGTATCAGACGCAAGCCGCAATTGAAGGTGAACAGGGGCTGCTGATTGTAACGATCGAAGAGCTTGCCGCCCGGCTTGCGGGCGGTTTCCTCCGGTCCATCCGCGCCGATACCCTCAAGGCCACGGTAGGGGAGGCCGCTGCCGCCAGGTCGCTTGGAGAACTTGACAAGATCAAGGAACTGCCGGGGTTTCAACGTGCGGCGGCGGCCAGTTTGTCAAAGGCATGGAGCGCCGGTTTGACGCTGGATGAGAAAACGAAGGCTCGGAAAGAAGAGACGGGGACAGCGCGCATTGGCTCACTGGTGACTCTTGAACGAGAAGTGCGGCTGCGGTTGCCGAAAAATCAGATCCCGCCAGGCGAACTGGTGGAGGCGGCGCTCAAACGTGTGGGTCATGCCCCTTCAATCTTCGGCCGCATTGAGATCCACGGCCGAACCGAGATGTCGCCGGTGTGGAGGGAGTTGTTATCACGGATTAGCCGGCAAACGGACGTGGTCTGGGTGGCTGAAGCCCGGCAGACGCCGGATTGGCTGCCGAGATCGGGTATCGCGGTGGAGACGACGCCAGCGTCGGATCCCGGGATCCGGGCCGTGTCGTGTGCCAGTCCGCGTCACGAAATTCTGGAAGCCCTGCGGTGGGCCCGGCAGCATCTTGCAGAAGGAGCGGCCTCCTACCAGATTGCGATCACGGCGGCATCACCCGCGTTGTGGGATGACCACATGCTGGCCCTGGCCGACGCCGCGAATCTGCCGCTCCACTTCATTCATGGCCGGCCGGCGCTTTCCACGGCGGAGGGGCAGCTTGCCGCGGCGCTCGCCGAAATCCTCCTGCGCGGCTTTTCCCGCTCGCGCATGGTCCGTTTCGTGGCGCTCCTTCGCTCGTGCGGCAAGCGCTTCAGCCCATTGGAGGGCGACTGGTGGGAGGCCTTGCCGGACGACGCCCCATTGCTTACCGCGGACCGTTGGGAAAAGGCCATAGCCGCATTGGCGCCGAAGGATTTCGCCGACGGTAACGACCACCGGCCACTGCTGCAAGAAATTATCGAGACACTGCGCCACGGCCTGGAGAAAGCGGCAGAGATAGGCGAGGGCCTTCTGGAAGGAAAGGAGGCGCTTGCGATTTGGCATAAGGCGCTGTCGGAGGGACCACCGGCCGCGCTGGACGTGACCCTTTCCGAGCTGCGAGTTCCTGACGGGGTCGAGCCCGGCGCCGCCATCGTCTGGGGGCCCGCATCGGCGATCGCTGCCGTCCCCCGCCCTCTTTGCTGGCTCGTCGGCCTCACCTCGCGCTCCTGGCCCCGGCGCGCCAGTGAGGACCCGCTTCTTCCCAACCACGTCATTGCGGCGGAGCGTCTGGATCCCCTGCCGGTTCACGAAGCGGACCGCCGCGACTTCAGCACCATCCGCAAGATGACGGACCGCCAGGTCGTCTGTTCGCGGGCGCGGCGCGATAGCGAAGGACGGCTCAACGGTGTTTCGCCCCTTTATCCGCAAGATATCGACGAAGCTTACCTCGCCCAAAGCCGGGAGCCGGAGCATGCCGCAAGCGCGGGCGACCGCCTGATGGCAAGACCCGACGAATTCGCCGTGCTGCCACGCGCCAGGTCCGCCATTGAGACCTGGATGGATTGGCGCAAGAACAAGCTTACCATCCACGACGGCCGGGTAAGGGCCCATCACCCCCTGTTGCTTCGGGCCCTCGACCGTCGGCAATCCGCGAGTTCGCTGGTCAGGCTGCTCTGTGATCCCCTGGGATATCTGTGGACTTATGGTTTCGGATGGAAGGCGCCCGACGAAACGGATGAGCCGCTGACGCTTGATGCACTCGCGTTCGGCAACCTGTTGCACGACATTCTCGAAGAAGCCGTAACCCAAATGGAAGGCGCCGAAGCCAGCGGGTTTGCCAGCGCTTCGAATGACGCGATCAAACACGCCGTAACAGAGGCTGTGAATACCGTTGCAAACCGATGGGTGGATACGCGGCCCGTGCCGCCTCCCGTGGTCTGGGATTGTAAGTGCAGCGAGGCGATGGAACTGGCCACGACCGCGTTGACGCGTGCCGAAACGCCCCTGCCGGGGCAGCGCAGCTGGGCCGAAATCCCGTTCGGCGCCGACAGGCGTGCTGAAGCCCTCAGCGAAGGCGCCCGCGCCCGGCTGCCGTGGGACCCTATGGCGCCAGTCCGCATTGCAGGCACGGCAGTGCGGATCGGTGGGTCCATCGATCGGCTTGACCTTGCAGGTGACCGAAGCCGCGCTCGCGTCACGGATTACAAGTCGGGCAAGCAGCCGAAATCACCGCCTCAGATCAAGGGCGGCGCGGAATTGCAACGGTGCTTTTACGCGTTCGCGGTTAAGTCGCTTATCGCCACGCAGCCCAAGGTGGAGGCGCGCCTGCTCTATCCGCGCAGCGGCGATCAGGCGCTGGCCCTTGATGACACGGAAGGGACACTGGCAAGGCTGGCGGAATATCTGGATGCGGCCACGGCCTTATTTGCCCAGGGGAAAGTGTTACCCGGTCCTTCCGCGGATGAGAGTTGGTACGATTTGGTCTTCGCGCTTCCGGGGGGCGCGATGGAAAGATACCTCGAGAGAAAACGGCCATTGGTGGATGCGGCTCTCGCCCCGCTCTCAGACCTGTGGGAGGAGCCCTGAGATGGCATGTGATCGCCTACATGCCCCACGCGCCGATGTCAGGGCGCGTATCGAGGCGCTGACGCATCACGAGCGCACCCTCCTCGTCGAGGCGGGCGCCGGCAGCGGAAAGACGACGCTCATGGCCGGCCGCGTGGCGCTGCTCGTCGCTGCCGGCATCGCTCCGAAGCACATTGCCGCCATTACGTTCACCGAGGCGGCGGCCGCTGAGCTTCTGGAACGCATAGAGAGCATAGTAAAGGATTTTCGATCCGGCACCGTGCCTGCCGAGCTTAAAACGGCGCTGCCGACCGGTCTGAGCGATGCGCAGCGTGCCAATCTTAAGATAGGCGCCAATGCTCTCGACGAATTGACCTGCACCACCATCCATGGCTTTTGCCAGAAACTGATCGCGCCCTATCCCGTGGAGACGGGCCACGATCCCGGCGCCGCAATTATCGACCCGGCCAATGCGGAACTCGCCTATCACGACCTGATGGAGGCGTGGCTTTCAGCGCGGTTCGGACGGGACCGGAGCAAAGATGGCCTGGGACGCATACCACCGATTAAGAATGCCGGCACCACAGAGGAGGATTTCTTCACCGCACTCTTACTGAAGCGGACCGATGACACGCTGGACTTGATAAAGGGCACGGCACAATTTCTCAAGGAACACCGGACAGCGGGGGCGGCCGATTCCGAAATCGATCATGGGGGATTTGGCAAATTCGTTAACGCCGTCTCCGCGTTTGCCGCCTGGTATGACAACTGTGGCATTGAAGAACCGGACACTGCCGCCCTGATTGAGGATCTCCGGTCTGTCGCAGAAAACGTGGGCAAGCTGACTGCGCATCCTATCTCGGGAAAATGCCTCGCGGAACTGCTCTTCCATCCGCCGCCGTCAGCCTGCAAGAAAGGACAAAGGCAGTTCAAGCAGTGGCAGGCCAAGACAAAGTGGAAAGAAGCGGTGAGAGCCGCGGGTGGGGGCGTTGCGCAGGGCGAGCAACTCTACGCTGCCGGTCAAGCGCTTTATGGCGAGTGCGCCCAGGTATATAGCGACTTTTGCGACGCTCTCGGCGCGCTCGCGTTTGAACGATTTATTGTCGAGTTTGATGTGCTCCGAGAACTGTACCGGGACTACAAGCGCAACGCCGCTCTTCTCGATTTCGACGACCTGTTGTATAAGGCCTGTGATCTCCTCCGAAATAACGAAGCGGTACGCAAGGCCCTGGCAGGCCGCTATTCACACATCCTGGTTGATGAATTTCAGGACACCGATCCCCTGCAGGCCGAGATCATTTGGCGGCTGGCCGGCGAGGGCCGCTCGCAAACACCCTGGCAGGATCGCGCCATTCGTCCGGGCGCGCTGTTTCTTGTCGGCGACCCGAAGCAGGCGATCTATCGGTTCCGCGGCGCGGACGTGAAAATCTACCTTATGGCCAAGGATGCGCTTTCAAAAAGGGACCCGGCATCCATTCTGAGTATCACGGCCAACTTCCGGTCGCGGGAACCCATCCTGAGTTACGTCAACGAGCATTTCGAGGGGATGCTTGATGAGACGCGGGGGCAGCCCGGTTTCACGGCGCTGACCGCAACACGCTCAGCAGGCGATGAAACCAGTGTTGCGGCCCTTGATATTACACTGGACGACGGGCATAAGAACGCCAAAGGGAACCTGCTCACGAATAAAGTCCGCGAGGAGGAAGCCAGGGTCGTCGCCGATACCGTGAAGAAGCTGATCGGATCTTATCCTGTCTATGACAAGGATGAGAAGAAATCACGGTGCGCGCAGCCCAGCGATATCGCCCTGCTCGCCCCGACCGGGACCAGCCTGTGGATCTACGAGCAGGCCCTGGAGAGCAGCGACATTCCTATCGCCACGCAGGCGGGCAAGGGCTTCTTTCGACGGCAGGAAGTTCAGGATCTGATCGCGGTCGCCAGGACAGTCGCGGATGCCCGCGACACGCTGGCGTTCGGCGCCTTAATCCGGGGGCCGCTGGTCGGTCTCTCCGAAGAGCAGATCGCCGATGAGGTGGAGGCGCTGCATGGCGAAGCGGACGGCGCCGGCTATCTCAACGTGAGGACCGATCCCCGGCTGGTCCGCAGCGACGTGCTGCGGCATACGCTGACGGTGCTGCAAAATCTGGTACGGAAAGGCCGCCGGACAACGCCCTACCACCTGCTCGCAGAAGCGATCGAAGCGCTTCACGTGCGTCCGATCTTGAAAGCGCGTCATCCGCGGGGCGCCGAGCGCGCGCTCGCCAACGTTGAACTCGTGCTGGAGATGGCGCGGGCTTATGCCGGGCGGGGCATCGGGGACTTTGCCCGTGCGCTTTGGCAGCGCTGGAACGACGGCGACACCCAGGTGGAAGGCCGCCCCGACGCCGCGGCGGATGCCGTTTCGATCATCACCATACATTCGGCCAAGGGCCTGGAATGGCCCATCGTGATTCCCATCAATTCAACCACCAGGCCTACGACACAAACAAAGTTCCTTTATCGGCGGCGGGACGACAGTGTCCACTTTAAGATATTCGACTTTCCAGGCCCTGAATATGAAAGGGTCAAGCTGGAAGAAAACGCGGAACTCAGATACGAACGCGTCCGCCTCTGGTACGTCGCGCTGACCCGCGCACGGGACCTGCTGCTGCTGCCCAGGCAGAACGAACGCATCAAAGGCGACTGGCTGAGCCTCATCAACATCGATATCGAGTCGCTGTCACGTTTCGATACCCAGGGGTTTGACGGAACGCCGGTGTCCCCGGATGTCACCAGTCCGAATGTTCAGGACGCGGCGGCCTGGAAGCGCGAGGCAACGGTCATCGCCGCCAACCAGCGGCGGATATCCTGGCACCGGCCCAGCCGGCATGATGACGCGTTGGAGCCCGAAGAAGAGCCGGTGGCCGTGTTTGCAAATATTGACGCAAGCCTCGAAGCCACCGCTGAAGCGGCCGACGCGCCCCCTGTCCGGGGCGGACTGAGCCGCGGCCTGATTCTGCACAAGCTGATGGAGGAAGTGCTCACCGGAGAGACGGCGGGGGACGCAGGCCCCTTACAAGCGCGTGCCGCCGAGCTCATCGTCCAACAGCAACTTGAGGATTCCCAGGATGAGTCGGCGGGGCCGTCCAGCGCCGAAATGGCCGCCACGGTCGTGCGTACGCTGCAACTCCCGGAGATTGCGGCCCTGCGTCCGCGGCTGGTTCCTGAGTTCTATGTCTACGCAAGCGCCATCAAAGGCCCGACGATGTCAATTACAGCGGGCATCGCCGACGCCGTCGCCATCGATGAAGATGGCCAAATCGACGTGGTGGTGGACTGGAAGAGCGACGTGAACCGCAGGGCGAGTCAGATCGCAATGTACCGCAAACAGGTTCGCGACTACCTGAAGGCAACCGCAGCGGAAACCGGGCTCATCGTGTTCCTCGGTTCGGATCACATCGAAACGGTCGT
The DNA here is from genome assembly GCA_965222075.1 of Candidatus Latescibacterota bacterium. Classification (GTDB taxonomy): domain Bacteria; phylum Latescibacterota; class UBA2968; order UBA2968; genus JAAXHW01. Next base: position 903,855 of record OZ244937.1, read on the forward strand.
GCCGGGAGATTAGACGGCCAATCCGGATGAGGTTCGACCGGAAGTCGCGCTGGCCGAGGGACGGCGCTATGAGGAAGAGGTTGCGCAGGGTCTTTCGCCGGAAAGATTTCCCTTAAAAGCCAAAGTATCGCAGGAGCGTGGATAGAGCCCCCTTGCCGACTCGGAAGATAGTTTTTCCACGCCTGCGAGAGCGATATGCAAGAAAATTTAGAGAAGGCGTCCGCTATGCAACGCATCCATGGAGACACGCCGCGATGGGCGGCAGATACAAGATGATCTGGCAAAACGGCGAAAGACCGTGAGAATTGTAGAATGGGAGTTCGTCTCCAACACCATCAATATGTGGGATCGCTGGCCGCCCGCTGACTTTCTAATCGCGTGTCGCCCGCGTAGGAGAACTTAGCTATGACTACGACATCCAGCGCAAAGCCCCTTGGGCTAACGGTTTCCAACTTCGGCCCGATCTCCGAGGCGAGCATTGAGTTGCGTCCAATGTCCGTGTTTGTGGGGCCGAGTAACACCGGCAAATCCTATATGGCTGCCCTGATTTACGCACTGCATCAGTTTTTCAGCGAGTACTCTCGCAGACTATTTTGGAACAGGGGGCTTAGGACGATTCCGCCACAGGGCCTTAATTTGTCGAAAGACGACATAGCAGATCTTTCTGTTTGGGCCAGGGAAACGCTTCCAGGCCTGGAAACTGCCGAACATCAGGGGCTCTTCCCATACGAGTTACCGAAATCTATTGCGGCACTGGTACATCCTGTTCTCAACAGTGTCGCACATTTGAGCGAAGATTTGGATAGTGAAATCGTAAGATGTTTTGGGGTAGATAAAGCCAAAAATTTGGTTCGATATCCGGATGGTGCCGGAACCGGTTTTTCCCTGTGCGGCAATACCTCAACGGAAACCGGACACAATGATCCTTTCGAGTACAATGTTACGGTGACAGAGCAAGGGGCTAAAATAGATGCTTCGATTCCGAGCACGATGCCCTTGCAAATCGGTCAGGCTATCAGTTCAAACAGGCGTTTACCCTGGCACTGGATGGTCGATGAGACAAAGCTGGGAGATGAGGAAAAAGAAATAGTCGCGATTGAATTACTTGGGGTTCTTGCCAGCGACATTGTTTCTGACATCGTCGGGCCCCTAACTTGTCCCGCTCATTACCTTCCCGCCGACCGAGCCGGCGTCATGCACGCACATCAAGTGGTAGTGCGGTCCTTGATAGCCAGTGCATCGCGGGCCGCGCTACGACCGGAGTCTCCCATGCCGGTACTTTCCGGGGTTCTTGGCGACTTTTTGGAACAGCTTGTTGCGTTGGCCGATTCACCGCGACGGGCACATAAAGAGTACGGTGAGCTCGCCCTGCGTTTGGAACAGGCACTACTGCGCGGAGCCGTGCATGTTGAACAGTCGCCAATCGACTACCCTTCGTTTGTCTATCGGCCGAATGGCTGGAAGCAGGATCTGCCATTGATGAATGCGTCATCGATGGTGTCGGAGTTGGCACCTGTAGTGCTGTACCTGCGTCATGTTGTTCAGCCGGGCGATCTGCTCATCATTGAAGAACCTGAGTCCCACCTGCACCCGGCAATGCAGGTAGAGTTTACCCGCCAACTCGCGGCGGTGGTGCAGTCTGGTATCCGAATCATCATTACCACCCATAGCGAATGGGTACTGGAAGAGTTGGCTAATCTGGTTCGCTTAGCGGAAGTTCCCAAGGAGCGGCGCATGGGAATTGGTGATGAGGATGTCGTGCTCAGTCCCGACCAATTAGGAGCGTGGTTTTTCGAGCCGAGTCCAGAAGGAAGTGGTTCAGTGGTGCGGGAAATTTCGCTCGATATCGAGTCGGCGACCTTCCCGGCTGGCTTCGGGTTGGTCACTGAATCCCTCTATAACCGATGGGCGGAAATTTCCGCCCGCATTCAGGAGGGATAATGTCAGTGACGGCAGTAGAAATAGTCAAGAAAAGAACCAACGCGCTGTGCCACGCAACAGTATGCCGTGACGGACGCTGCTCCCTATCGCTGGAGGACGTGCCGGAGCCGTCTGTTCTAATCAGCCTGGAACACGAGGCAGCGCCGGTTAAAGCCGACCAGGCACGTTGTGACTATGCAAGCCGGATCGGTATTCGTACCTGGATACGCTTTCAACGCCGCATTTCAAGGTAACCAATCGGTGGTTGATTACCTATCGGTTGCTGGATTTTGGGGATTGGTTTGCTTATGATGAGATTGAGGGGGTTACAGGGCGTCCAACGTCCGGCTTGCTGGGGTTTCTTTTTCGGATTATCGGCGAGGGACGTATTAAACAGTCTCGCATGGCAATTTCAAAGGACGGCGTCCAGGTGTCTCGAGCGACGGCACAAAAGGGGTTTATGGAAAGGACGACCACAGTGACGGTGTATCCGGATGGGAAGATGGTGAAGGATGTACCGGCAGGCAGGCCGGATCTGCTGGAACTGGAGAAGCGGATCAAGCAGCCACTGGAGATTGACTATGTGAAGTTACCGGGCGATAGATAGGGAATAAGATGCGCATTGTCCACGTCAACCAGTTCTTTATACCCGGACTGAGCTATCAGGAAAATATCCTGCCTCACGAACAGGCAAAATTGGGACACGAGGTGTGGATCCTGACGAGCGACCGCCTGCCAAACCCGAACAAGTACCCTGGTTCTCAAGGCCGGCTTCCCCAGGGTATAGTGAGAGAAAATTCCGCGTTAAAGGCTCCGGAACCCGCCTGCCTGAGTGTCGACCGCGTAGGGGCCGAGGCAGCGTGCCCTGGGGTGTTTGCCAGGGCGGGTGGGCACACTTCTTACTTATTCTACCACCCTGTGGTTGGGATTGCATAAATGGATACGGATAATGTAAAAAAACGGATGAAGCGGCCGGTCACGATCATTCAGAGATTTATTCCTCACTATCGAGTTCCCTTCTTTCACGCCTTATCCAAACGGCTCGATGTGGACCTGGTCGTGGTGCACGGAGGCCGCTCCCGGGCTCCGGGCCATCCGGCCTACACAGGCAGGTTTCCTTTCAAAACTGCGGTCGCCCCCTACTACGAATTTTCGCTGTTCGGATTTAATCTGGTCCTGCAACCGGGCAGTCTCAAGGCAGTCAGGTCGCATCCCGGCCGGGTCGTCGTTGCCGAAGGCTCGTTCAACAACATCTCCAGCCTCCTTGTTGCACTTTACTGCCGACTCACAGGCAGAAAGTTTATGTTATGGGTAGGTGGCTGGGAACGTCCAGGATTAAGTCGCTGGAAACAAGCGGTCATACATACCTATATTCGCCTGGCATTGAAAATGGCCGATGGGTTTATTGCTTATGGTACCGTGGCAAAAGGCTATTTGACCCGATTTGGTGCACCGCCAGAATGGGTCTATATAGCACACAATTCCGTCGATACGGAAGATATATTCGCCAATTCCACTTACTATGATCAAGAGGGAGATAGGCTGCGGCAGGTGCTGAAGCTGGAGGACAAGAAGATCGTGCTGAGCGTGGGGGCGTTGCGGCCGGAGAAACGCGTTGATACACTGATACACGCTTATGCCCGGGTCCGGCGCAGGTCTCCAGAGGTCGCGCTGGTCATCGTCGGCGACGGGCCTCACAGGGAGGAACTGGAAGGGACCGTCGAAACCTTCTCTGTGGAGAATGTCACATTTGCCGGCAGGGTCGTTGAAGAGGTCAATGCCTACTTTGCCATGGCCGATCTCTTCGTGCTGCCGGGCCTGGGAGGGCTGGCGCTCAACCAGGCCATGGCGTTTGGACTCCCGGTGATCTGTTCGGAGGCCGACGGAACCGAACGCGACCTTGTTGTTGAAGGGGTCAACGGGCACATCGTCAAAACAGGAGACGTGGGTGGACTCGCAGCAGTAATAGAGAACACGATCACCCACGACGAGCGGCTCAGGGAAATGGGCAGGCAGTCTCTGAAAATCGTCAAAGAAAGAATCAACCTTCAAAACATGGTCCATGAATTCTCACGCGCGATCCATTCGGTCGCCTGCCTGCCGAGTCGCCTGCCTGCCGGCGAGGCAGGGCGCAGGCAGGCCTGCCGGAAAGCCTGAGACTCCCTTCGGTTGATCCGCTTTCCCCTTCCGGCTTTCCCGTCCGTACAGTGCCTGAACACCTGTGCGACCTTCTCGACTTGATTCCTTCTATGTTGGGAGTCATTTTATGAAAGAAAACCTATCCGAATCGTACAACGCAATTTACCAGGATGAAGTTGTCGAACTCGAAAGCCTCCATTTCCGCTGGCCCAGACACCGGGAAGAGGCCCTGATCAAGTGGACAGCTCCAGGAAGGCGCTTGCTCGAAATTGGATTCGGGAGAGGAACCGTCCTTTACAATTTGCACAAACGCTTTGATCAATTATACGGCGTCGAGTTATCCCCGGTTCGGGTGCGGAAGGCACAAGAGGCGTTTAAAAAAGCCGATATACCTAATGTAAATTTGTTGGTTGGAAATATAGAAAAGGGGCTCCCCTTCAAAGACGAGCAATTTGATTGTATTATTTGGGCCGATGTTATTGAGCACGTTGTGGATCTATGGGCGACTATGGAGGAAATTCGTCGGCTGTTACATCCTGGAGGTAGACTCATAACGGTTACACCAAATATTGCCAAGTTGCGACGACGGGTGTTATTATTGATGGGAACCTTTCCGTCGACCTCCGCTAAGAATGAGGGGTTAAACGTCCGCGAAGGCGAGCTGTTTGACGGCGGACATATGCACTACTTTACGTTCTCGAGCATTGAAAAGCTCTATCGGAAATATTGGATACAACCTGTAGAAAAATATGGATTTGGAGAGGCCGGATGGGTGCATAATATATACCCTTCTCTGTTGAGTGGGAGTGTTTTTGTTTTAGGTAAAAAAGAATAACACCAACCTGTACATTGCCAGGAACGCATACACCTTTGAAAGGGTTCGGACTTGTCTTTGCCAGAGACGGTTTTGGTCGGATCATTACCTCCCCCCATTACGGGGCAGACCATAGCGTTTCAGATGGTCTGCGAGGGTTTTCAGGAAAAAAAGCTGCCATTTAGAGTAATCAACCTCAGTGGGGGAGAACATATAAGAGCGGAGGGCGGTTTCTCTTTAAGGCGATTGAGGCAGCTTCTCAAACCTTTCTACAAGGCCTCGTTTTTCTTTTTATCCGGCCAAAGAAATCTATATATGAGCGCCACTCAAAATTGGATCGGGTTTCTCAGAGATAGCGTATTCATACTTCTGGCTACTTTGAGTGGAGGTCGTGTTGTGATTCACATCCATGGAGGAAACTATGACGGGTTCTACGCCTCTCTCTCACCCCTCCGTCGGTATGTGGTTCGTTCTGTAATCAAACAAGTGGATAGGATACTGATTCTGGGAAAAAGTCTATCCGGAATGTTCGATTTTGAACCCCATCTGCGGCATAAGATACGGGTCGTCTTTAACGGACTGCCATACAATGTCCGGGAAACTGCTGTTGAACCAAAACGTCTGCCGCTGGATGGGGAAGGTCGTCCCAAGCTCCTTTTCCTTTCTAACCTGATTGTAAGCAAAGGCTACCTCCAGGTGCTTGAGGCGCTGCGTATCCTGGTCTGCGACCGGGGCATCGATGTTGAATGTCACTTCTGTGGAAGCTTCGTCCTCGCCTCCGATATATGCCCGTATTCAACCCCCGAAGAGGCAAAAGCTGATTTTCTGAGCCGGATTGAAAAGTTGGGACTTGGCGCGCACGCGTTCTGGCATGGCTCCGTTGACGGAGACGAGAAGCTCGGCTTTCTGAACAACAGCCACTTTTTTGTGCTTCCCACAAATTATACCTACGAAGGACAACCGATATCGATCATTGAAGCGCTCGCATTTGGGTTGGTGGTGATCACGACACCTCACCGTACGATACCCGAAATGTTAGAGGGAGGTAAGGCCGGAGAGTTGATCCCCTTCGACCGGCCCGAAGAAATTGCACGGGTGATCGCGTCTTATATTCAAGACCCGCGAAAGTTCGAATCGATGAGTCGAGCATCCATCGATCGGTACCGTGAGGCGTTTACCCGGGAAGTCCACCTCGACAGACTGATCTCTTATATTCTGAACTAAAGCTGCCCACCCCCAAACCCATCTCATAGCGCAGCAATTGGCGTCTCCCATCCCGCCGGAGTGATGAAACAACGCACGACTATATCCGGATAAACAATTACGATGAAAGAAAACCTGTCCGAATCGTACAACGCAATTTACCAGGATGAAGTTGTCGAACTCGAAAGCCTCCATTTCCGCTGGCCCAGACACCGGGAAGAGGTCCTGATCAAGTTGGATCCGATTCTGGAGCTATCCCTGAAGTAATCGCAGATGCGGGGCTTGTCTTTCCGGAGGGAAATGCTCGGGCGCTTGCAAAACACCTTCAGAAACTGGTAGAAAATCCCGAATTAGGTCTCGAATTAGGCGAACGAGGCAGGACGCGCTGTCTTGAAAACTACACCCACAATCAGATTGTGAAAAAGACCTGTGACATCTATCGATCAACGCTGGGTCCCAGATTCGTTCAACCTCCTCAAGGCCCGTAGAGTCCTCCCAAAATGTATCCTATGTGGGGAAATCTGTTGAAGTAAAAACGGTGCAACTGAGAAGAAAGCAATCAGCTAAGTGTTGTACAGGAGGATATTGTATGAATCAAACATCCGGAGGTCACCAGGCTCGGTATACAGACGGAAAAGCGGCCGAGAAGGATATGCTTGCTGTCCTGAAGAATACCGAAGATGTAAGCCTCGACTCCGAGGAATTGATGCAGAAGGTGAAGGATCTGCCCTCATACCATCACCTGGGAGTAGGCCGGTCAGCGATCTTGAGGTGCCTCGATCTGCCGGCCGAAAGCAGGGTGCTGGAATTGGGCGCGGGATGCGGGGCCATCACCCGGTACCTGGGTGAAACCTTTGCCTGCGTGGAGGCGATAGAGGAAAGTCCTATTCGCGCCGAGATCGCCCGGGAGCGGTGTCGGGACCTTGAGAATGTGTCGGTTCTATGTGAGAATCTGAGATATGAGAGTTTTGCTCCCAACTACGATATCGCCGTAATCATTGGCGTTTTGGAGTACGCTCCGGTCTTTACCCATCCGGAAGAGGCTCCCCGGGATGCCTGTTTGAGGCTTTTGGAACTGGCCAAAAGCGCATTGGACTCCAATGGATACCTGGTCCTGGCAATAGAGAACAGGATCGGTCTGAACTACTGGGCCGGCGCTCCGGAAAACCACACCGGAAGGTTATCCTCTCCTGAAACCCGATTCTTTAGATGCCGTTTTCACGAATATCATCCAGAACGAGGCGGGAGAGTGGCATTTTATCGATGAGGAGTGGTATGCCGATTCTAAAATCTCCATCGACTTCATGCTCTACAGATGCCTTCGGTCTTGCCTGTATCGCCACGGAATCCGCGATCATCAGGCGAGAAAGATGATCCAGTCCCTGTATCCATCGTATAACCGCAGCAGACATAAGAAAAATCGGGCGCTCGCAGATGCCTTTCTACGCGAAAGATTCCCGAAGCTCATAAATCCCAAGCTGCTCAAAAGGAGTCTGTTGTGGCGTATCGCCAGAAACGACATTGTCCGGTTTTACTTAGAGAAAGTTTGGTTCAGAACACCCCATCGTATTCGGTCATTTATAAGGGATCGCCTCTGATAACTCGACAACACGTGATGTCCGTTGATCATGATCAATCGGGGTCGTAAGGCCGGGATAAGGACGATGTTTCAATTGGCGTACCCCGCCGTTTTTTTGGAATATGGCATCATTGCTGTCTAAAAACCGTTTACAGGGCTGGAAAAGGAAAGCCTGATTATGAAAATCGCCATTACCGTTGAAGCGCTAAAAAACGAATATTTCGCTGGAGTTGAGCAGTATATCTCCAATCTCACCTGCCAACTTGTAAATCGCGGCGAACTCGATCTGACTCTTATTGCACCGTCAGATTTTCCTCGTCCCCTTTTTCCCGATAATACCAATGTGATTTACCATACTCCGGCTCTGGTGTTAGGGAGCGGTTTTTTTTCGGCTGTTTTTTCCCCGCCCAAAAATCTTTCAAATTTCGATCTGATTCATTGCCCTACCGTGACTGCCCCATTTTTTTTTCGGCCAAGCGCCAAGGTTGTTATGACCGTTCACGACCTGATCCCCCTTCTTTTTCCGAAGTGGCAGACCATGAGACGGGTTCTCTACTTCAAATATTTCTTGAAGCATCGATTCCGATTTGTGGACAGGTTTATTGCCGTTAGCAACAGCACCAAACAGGACCTCATTGATCTTTTCCATATACCTGATCATAAAATCGATGTCGTCCACGAAGGGGTTTCCGAGCAGTTCAAACCAAGCATGGAAGCAAGAGAAGACTTCATCCTGGCTGTAAGCACTCTGGAGCCGAGAAAAAACTTCAAGAGAATCATTGAAGCCTACATCCTTCTTCGACAGAAAAAAGAGACCAGCGATAGGCTGGTTATTGTAGGAAAAGAGGGATGGTTTTTTGATGATATCTTGAACGTTCCACGAGAATTTCAAGATGACATTATCTTCAAGGGCTACGTATCTGAAGCGGAGTTGATTCGCCTATTTCAGACCGCACGTTTTTTTGTTTATCCTTCAATGTACGAAGGCTTCGGCCTTCCCGTTCTTGAGGCCATGGCTTGTGGATGCCCTGTCATAACGAGTAATACATCAAGTATGCCTGAAGTCGCTGGCGAAGCGGCCCTTTTTGTAGATCCTTACCAGATAGAAGAGATAAAAAATGCCATCTACACTCTGACAAACGATGCAGCATTGTGCGCTGCTATGGGCGCTGAAGGCATTCTCAGAGCCTCACAATTTTCATGGCAGCGCACAGCCGAACAAACCTCTCAAGTGTATGAAAGAGAACTGGCCCGTTGAAAGCCACCCATATTTTCAAAACTTGTATTCGCTTACAGCCAAGTATCCGCGCCGTGTTAACTGAACCTGGGGATGCGCAGAGATTACCTTTATCCGACGATTGTGTCGATTTGATGCGCGGGCGCGATACCGAAACGGGTCATTGTTTAGCCGACATCGGACGCGCGATAGGGTTTGAGGTTCCCGCTATCGGGATCAGAAATTTGGATAGAAACCGTCGCATGCTCCCGGCTGGCGCTACGCTCAATCAGTCTTCTCAGATTCAACAGCGCATGCATCAAGAGTATGTCATCGGCTACATCAAACCCACAAAGGTTGAAATCTGATGGCTGAAATCGTAAAATTTTTATGCCCAATCAGAGTTTTTGTGAGATAAGGAGAGGCCATCAGTGAATCCAACGGTCCATCGGGTCGGGGCGGCCACTGTGTTGTTGATTTCGTTCGGGGGGTTTCTCAAGACGGTTGCTCCGACGGTTTCGTTCTGGGACTGCGGGGAGTTCATCGCCTGTTCCTACACCCTGGGGGTGCCGCACCCGCCGGGGGCGCCGCTCTACCTGCTGTTGGGGCGGCTTTTTACGTTTCTGCCCTTTGGAGAAGACCCGGCGTTTCCCATGAATTTGATGTCGGTGATCACCAGCGCTTTGGCAGCGATGTTCGTCTATCTGATTACGGTTCGGCTGATTCTGCTGACGCGGGAGGGAGACGCAGAGGGAGAGGGCCTGTGGCGGGACCTGCCGGTGGTTGTGGGCGGGATGACGGCCGCGCTGATGCTGGCCTTTTCGGATACGTTCTGGTTTAACGCGGTGGAGACGGAGGTCTACGGATTTTCGATTATGCTGATGACGATGGCGGTGTGGCTGGGGATGCGCTGGATGGTCCGTCCGGGGCAGCCGGGCAGCCGCCGGTTGCTGTTTTTTGTCGCCTATCTGATGGGGCTGGCCGGTGGGATCCATCTGCTTTGCTTGCTGACGGTGCCGACGCTCCTGATTCTGATCTGGTTTGAAGACCGCGATCTGCTGAAGGATCCCAAAATCTGGGCGATTGCCCCGATGCTCGTGGTGCTGGGGTATTCGACCTATGCGGCCCTCTACATCCGGTCCGGACTGAATCCGATGATCGATGAGAACAACCCGGAGAACTGGACGAATTTGATGGGCTTTCTCAAGCGGGAGCAGTACGGGGCGGAGAGCATGGTTTTGGGGATTTTTAACCGGAAGGCGCCGTTCTGGGACTACCAGCTTGGGTCCATGTATTTGAAATATTTTTTCGACCAGTTCCCGGTTCCGGGCTTTCGGTTTGTATCGGAGGCGTTCCGGAAGGCGACCGGACCGGAGGTGCTGCCGGTCCGGGTCTCGGTGCTTCCTTATCTTCTGGGTTTTGGGGGGATGGCGATCCACCTGCTTCGGGATTCCAGGCGGTTCCTGGCGCTGTTTGCGCTGTTTCTGCTGACGGGGGTGGGACTTGTGGTCTATCTCAATATGCCCGATCCCCAGCCCAGGGAGCGGGACTACGTGTTTGTGGGGTCGTTCGCCGTGTTTGCGATCTGGATCGGGATGGCCGGAGAAACTACCGTGCGGTGGCTGCGGCAATGGAGGTTGAGCGCCCTGTCGGTGCTGGCTTCGGCCGCGCTGTTGCTGATGCCGGCCGGGATGGCGGGAGGCCTTTACAAGACCCACGACCGGACCGGAAACCATATCGCCTACGACTATGCATACAACATTTTGGCGTCGTGCGAACCGGAGGGGATTCTATTTACAAACGGGGACAACGACACCTTTCCCCTCTGGTTTTTGCAGGAGGTGATGGGCCTGCGGAAGGACGTGCGGGTGGTCAACCTGAGCCTGCTGAATACAGGCTGGTACATCAAGCAGCTCCGGGATCTGCATCCCGGGGTGCTTATTCAGTATACCGATGCGTATATCGATGGGGTGTTGACACGGCACACCAGGGCAGCGCTGATGCGGGCGGGCCGTTTCTGGCCCCGGGACCGCGAGGTCACCGCAGCGGGGATGACCTGGACGGTTCCGGCCTTTCCCTGGCGGGTGCTCCGGATTCAGGATGTGATGGTTTTGAAGATTATCGATTGGAATGCCTGGGGACGGCCGATCTATTTTGCAACAACCGTTCCGGATGAAAACCTGCTGGGGTTGGAGGGGCACCTGGAGATGGAGGGGATGGTCTTCCGCCTGGTCAGGGAGAAGGCCAGACCGATCCACCCGGAACGGGCCCGGCGCAACCTCTTTGAGGTCTACCGCTACCGGGGGGTGACCGACCCGGCGGTCCACCGGGGCGAAACCGCGCTGAATTTGATGGTGAACTACCAGGCGGCGTTTTTGCATTTGGCCGAGGCGCGCCGCCTGGAGGGACAGGTGGAGGAGGCGCACAGGGTGCTGAAGTGGTGTGAGGATTTCGCGGTTGCGCCGGAGTCGTGGACGGGATACCTGCTGCTGGCGGGGGGGATGCACCAGCTTGGGCGGGCGGATGAATTTCGGAGATTGCTGGACCGGGCCTTAGCCACAGAGGCGGCCGATGAGACGGCAAAGCAGGGGGCCGTGGCAGAGATGCTGATGGGGTTCAAACGGTTCGAGGAAGCAGTTGCGCTTTATACGGATATGGTCGACCGGGGGATGAACGTTCCTCTGGCGCTGTTTAACCGGGCGGTCGCCAGGCAGAGGCTGGGGCAGCTGGAGGGGGCATTGGAGGATTTGCAGATGCTGGCAAGGCTGACGCCGCACGATGGTGACGTGGCCAGGGCCATCCGGATGATCCGGGGTGAACTGGAGCAGAAGCGACAGCAGGATGTCGGAGGGGAACAGGAGTAGAGGGGATGGAAGAAGGCCCGATGGTGTCCATCATTGTTGCGCACTATTTGGACGATATCCTCTCCGGGTGTCTTCGAGCCATTTACGAGCGCACACAGGGGGTTTCCTTTGAAGTGATTGTGGCGGACGACCAGCCCTATGACGATGGGAGCCTGGGGCGCGCCCTGCAGAGGTTCCCGGATATCCGGGTGGTGAAGACGGGCGGTGGGAACGGCACGCCCACCAGGGGGATGGCGGCAGGCTACAACCGGGGGTTGGAGGTCGCCCGCGGGCGGTATGCGATGCTGATGAACAACGATGTGGAGGTGTCCACCGGATGGCTTGAGGCCCTGGTGGCGGCAGCAGAGGCGGATGAGGGGATCGGCGCCTGTCAGCCGAAGGTGCTTTCCGCCCGCGAACCGAAGCGGTTCGACGATGGTGGCGCGGCGGGGGGGATGATGGATGTGCTGGGATATCCTTTTTGTCTGGGACGGGTTTTCGATACGGTGGAAGAGGATGAGGGGCAGTACGATTCCTCACGGGATCTTTTCTGGGCGCTGGGCGGGGCGGTCTTCATCCGGATGTCCTGTCTGGAAAAGACGGGACGGATGGACGAGGCCTTTTACATGCATATGGAAGAGATCGATCTGTGCTGGCGGCTGCACCTGGCCGGGTTCCGGGTTGTCTCGGTGCCCCGGTCGGTCGTTTACCATTACGGGGGATGGTCGCTTGGAACGGAGCGATTTGTGCGGGTGTATTTGAAGCAGCGAAACAATCTGGTGATGGTCCTGAAAAACTGGTCGGCCGGGCGGTTGCTCTGGATTTTTCCCCTGCGGGTGTGTCTGGAGTTGTGCACCCTGCTGGCGATTTTCAAAGGGGATTGGAAGCATCCCGCAGCGGCACTGGGGGGGCTGCTGTGGGTGTTCACCCATCCGCTGAATATCCTGCGCAGACGGCGAGAGGCACAGCGTTTCCGGACCGTTTCGGACGGGGAGGTTGCCGCGAAGATGTACAGGGGATCGGTGGTCTTTCAATATTTCGTGAAGGGGGTTCGGTCGGCTGTAAAACTGCTGGGCGATTCTTCCATAGAGGGAAACGATGGACCGGGTAAGGCTGGGAAATGAGGCGCTCTTCCAGGATCGGTTGGACCTTGTGCAGGGAAAACGGGTGGGGTTGATTACGAATCCGTCCGGGGTCGATTCTTCCCTGGTGCTCACGGCGGACCGCCTTGGAGAAGCGGACGGGGTTGTGCTGGCGGCCCTGTTCGGACCGGAGCACGGGGTGGGGGGAGAGATGCCCGCTGGGGCGGAGGTGTCCTCCTTTCCGGAGCGGGAGACGCCGGTATACAGCTTGTATGGGGACACCCGGCGGCCGACGGAAGCGATGCTTGCCCCCCTGGATGTGGTGCTCTTCGACCTTCAGGATGTGGGCGCCCGGTTCTACACGTTTATCTCCACTTTGGGCTATGCCCTGGAGGCCTGCGCAGCGGGAGGGGTGCCCTGTGTTGTTCTGGACCGCCCGAATCCGATTGGGGGAGAGGCGCTGGAGGGCAACCTTCCGGACCCGGCGTTCCGGTCTTTTGTGGGGGCTTATCCGATTCTGCTGCGCCACGGGATGACGGTGGGAGAGTTGGCCCGGTTTTTGAACGGAGAATTCAATCTGGGCGCAGACCTGAGCGTGGTTCCGATGGCGGGCTGGCAACGGTGCATGGGGTTTTCGGAGACCGGCCTTTTCTGGGTGCCTCCATCGCCCAATATGCCCACACCGGAGACGGCCTGGGTCTATCCGGGGACATGTCTGGTGGAGGCAACCAATGTGTCGGAGGGCCGGGGGACTGCCAGGCCCTTCGAGCAGGTGGGGGCGCCCTTTATCGCGTCTCCAGGGTTGGCTGCTGCGTTGAACGGCCGGGGGTTGCCCGGTGTGAGGTTCCGGGCAACCACGTTTGTTCCGGTTGCCGGCAAGTATCGGGGTGAACGCTGCGGCGGGGTTCAGCTCCACCTCACGGATTCGAAGCGTTTTCAGGCCGTGCGAACGGGACTGGAGGTGATTGCCACGATCCGGACGCTTTATCCACACGGTTTTGCGTGGCGTACGCCGCCCAGCAGGCGGGTCTACCCTTTTGACCGCCTGATGGGTACGGATGCCGTGCGCAAGGCGATAGAGGGGGGGACGTCTGTGGGGGAGATTGTGGATGGGTGGGAAGAGGAGATCGAGGGGTTTGGGGAGAGGCGTCGGGCGTATTTGCTTTATTAATCAGGTGCTACAGGCGGTTGTTTTGGCGCAAACGGTTCGAAAGATTATCGGGCTGATGTCGGGTACGTCGGCCGACGGGGTCGATGCGGCCCTGGTGGAGGTGCGCGGGACGGGCACCGATACGGAGGTGGGGTTGCTGGGGTTCGTTTTTACGCCCTACCCGGCCGGTCTGAGGCAGGAGATTCTGGATCTGTGCGATCCGGATAAGGGACGTGTGGACCGGATATGCCGGATGCATGGTGTGATGGGAGAGTGGTTTGCACGGGGAGCTTTGGCAGTGTGCCGGGAGGCTGGCGTGTCGGTATCGGAGGTGGATCTGATCGGGTCCCACGGGCAGACGGTACACCACCTCCCCGACCCGGCCGATGCGTTTGGGGTGCGGGTGCGCGCAACGTTGCAGATCGGAGATCCATCGGTGATTGCGGAGCGGACCGGTGTGACCACCGTGGCCGATTTCCGCACCCGGGATATGGCTGCGGGGGGGCAGGGGGCCCCGCTGGTGCCGCTGGTCGATTACCTCCTGTTCCGGTCCGATGGGGTAGGGCGGGCGATGCTGAACATCGGGGGGATTGCCAATGTGACGCTGCTGCCGGCCGGCTGCGGACCGGATGAGGTGCTTGCGTTTGACACCGGCCCGGGAAATATGCTTGTCGACGCTCTGGTCGGCGTTTTTACCAACGGCGCCCGGTCGTACGACGCGGATGGGGCGCTGGCGGCGTCCGGACAGGTTTCCGAGGCGCTGCTGGAACAGTTGATGCAGCATCCCTTTCTGGCAATGCCTCCGCCGAAATCGACTGGCCGCGAGGCATTCGGCAGGACCCTGGTTGACGAGATTCTGGCGTGGAAGGATCGCCTCTCGGGGCCGGATTTGATTCGAACGGCAACCGCGTTTACTGCAAGGAGTGTTGGGGAGGCCCTGGGGCGGTTCGTTTTTCCGCTCAGCCGGGTTGAGGAGGTGGTTGTCAGCGGGGGGGGAGCGGAGAATGCCGTGTTGATGGCGATGCTGGAAGAGGTTTTGGGTGGGAGAAAGGTGGTCCGGATTGAGACACTGGGTGTGCCTGCTGAGGCGAAGGAGGCGGTCGCTTTCGCGGTTTTGGCCAATGAGACGCTGGCCGGGCATCCGGGCAACCTGCCCCAGGTGACGGGCGCTTCGCGCCCTGCGGTGCTGGGGGTGGTCGCTCCGGGGGGCCGGTGCAGGATTTCGGTTGATTCGGAGGGCCGGTTTAGGTAATTTTCATGCATACTGTATAATTTGCAAGATACGGGGAGAACCGTGACCAGGCGCAGGTTGCCCATCGGCATTCAGACCTTCCGCAAGATTCGGGAGCAGAACTACTACTATGTGGACAAGACGGCCTATATCCGGGGGCTGCTCGACGAGGGTACGCACTATTTCCTGTCGCGGCCGCGTCGTTTTGGCAAGAGCCTGTTTCTGGACACGCTGAAGGAACTGTTTGAGGGGAACGAGCCGCTGTTTGAGGGGTTGGACATCCACAACCGCTGGGATTGGCGAGTACGCTATCCCGTCCTGCGCCTCAGTTTCGGCAGCGGCAACTTTAGCGAGCCGGGGATTTTGCACAAGGAAGTGATGGCGCAACTGGACGCCATTGAGGAAGAAACGGGCGTGCAAAGCCGTTACGACACCGCGTCGGCACGCTTTCGCCATGTCATACAGATGCTGCACCGCCAGGCGGGACAGCGCGTGGCCGTTCTTGTTGATGAATACGACAAACCGATCCTGGACACGCTGGAAGTGCCGGAGCTCGCCCGCGCCAACCGCGACTTTTTGCGCGGCCTGTACGCCACCATCAAGGACTGCGACGCGCACGTCCGCTTCACCTTCCTCACCGGCGTCAGCAAATTCTCCAGGGTTCACCTGTTCTCCGGCCTCAACAACCTCACCGACATCACCATCGACCCGCGTTATTCCGCCATCTGCGGCTACACCGAGGCGGACCTCGACACGGTGTTCGCGCCGGAACTGCCGGGCCTGGACCGAGACAAGATTCGCGACTGGTACAACGGTTATTGCTGGCTTGGCGACGAGAAGGTGTACAACCCTTTCGACATTCTCCTGCTGTTCGACAAGCGCACCTTTGGCATCTATTGGTTCGAGACAGGCACGCCCACGTTCCTCATCGAAACACTGTTCAAACGCCACGTCAGTTCCCTCGAACTCGATGACATGATCGGCAGCGACGAGTTGTTGTCCGCCTTCGATGTCGATGCCATAGAGACGGAGGCACTCTTGTTCCAGACCGGCTACCTCACGATAACGGGGGAAGAGAGCCTGGGCGGCGAGTCTCTCTATCGCCTGAGCTATCCCAATCGGGAGGTGCGCCAGAGCCTCAACCGAAGCCTGTTGCGCTATCTGGTGAAAGACTCGACGCGCCAGATGGCGAACAGCGTGCGCCTGTACCGCCTGCTGGAAGCCAATGACTTCGCCGGCCTCGAGACATTATTCCACGCCTTCTTCGCCAGCATACCCTACGAGTGGTACACCAACAACGACATCGCCAATTTTGAGGGCTACTATGCCAGCGTGTTCTACTCCTATTTTGCGGGACTGGGGCTTGACATCACTGTGGAGGACAGCAGCAGCCATGGTCGCCTGGACATGGCCGTTCATTTCAACAGCAACGTCTATCTGTTCGAGTTCAAGGTGGTCGAGATGGCGTCTGAGGGCGGAGCGATGGCGCAATTGAAGGAAAAGCGGTACGCGGACAAATATCGCGGCCTGAACCAGCCGATTTACCTGATTGCCGTGGAGTTCAGCAAGGCCACCCGCAACCTGACAGCCTTCGAGGTCGCGCGCGCCTGAGTGAAGGGGGCTCTATCAGATCGTCTCGCCCGGTGGCCTCTTTTCCGGTTTCAAAGACGCACAAGTCTGGGCACACATTGCAAAGCTACGCAAAGACGACAATGACCGTGCGGGTCGAAGAAGCGCAATTTAAGCGATAAGCACCACACGTATTTCCGGGAGAATTGCCATGGAACACTCTGACGGAAACTCCGGGAGCGGGCAATCAGCCACCAGGCCGCGGCGCTCGTGGCGGCATTACTGGAAGACGCCGGTCTGCTTCGGCTT
This sequence comes from Candidatus Latescibacterota bacterium, assembly GCA_965222075.1. Taxonomy (GTDB): domain Bacteria; phylum Latescibacterota; class UBA2968; order UBA2968; genus JAAXHW01. The sequence goes on from OZ244937.1 coordinate 920,910, forward strand.
CGGATTCTGTATCCTGCAAATTCTGGTCGCGATTGTACGCTTCGGCACGATGGATTCCGGGAATCCAACGAACTTGCTGTTTGCGATTCCAAGCATAGTGTCGGGCCTGATCCTGTTCTTTCTGGCCGGGTTGCTGGTCGGGTTGCTGGCGCAATACCTCTTGAAGGGCGTTGTCGGACCCTGGCGCACATGGATACTGGTCGGGTTTGCGGTGGCCACTCCGTTTGCCGTCCTGTTCAGTCTTGTCGGAGGATTGCTCGGCCCCCATATGGTGGTCATCGGCGCTCTTGTACCCTATCTGCTCCTGGCCGGAATCCCGTTGTTGATCCGCAGATGCCTGCGGCGTTTCCACAGCCCGCCGACCCGGGAGAAGGACCCGACGGCGGGATGTGATGGAGATGGCGAGGCTGCACGGCCGGTGTGAGGCGACGGCCGTGGGAGCGCCCGGCGGCCTGATCAGGAAGGGTTACCCGACTCCTGGGGCGTTGAAATGCATTGCCTGCATTGGGAGCATTGGGAGCATTGGGTCGGGAAGAACTACCTGCCTCCTGGGGCGTTGAAACGGGTAGGGGCGATCCTTGTGGTCGCCCCTTTGGCCTTTGTGGACTTCGCGCGGGGGGCCGCTCCGGGAGGTCGGTGCAGGATTTGGGTTGATTCGGAGGGCCGGTTTTCGTAAATTATATAGTATACAGCTGGTGTCGGCCTCGTGGATACGATGGTCATTCCCAAACAAGGGGGTTCGCTATGTTTGGCAGTATTCGCAGTGTGTTTGTGTTGGTGCTTGCCGGAGGTGTGACGTGGAGCTGCAGCGGCGAACGTGTGATGACGCCACAGGTAACGGATGCAGGCCTGCCTGTCGGGCAGACAGGCGAACAGATTGGAGGGCCGCTGAGTAAACCGGCTGTAAGCAGGGACTTGACGCAGGCTGTGGTGGTGGTGACGGTGCAGCAAGATCAGGCGCCTGTAAGTGGTGCAACCGTGGCGCTCTCGCGTTCTGTTTCGGGACGGGCAGCGGATTATCGGTGGTCGGGCACAACCGATGAGAATGGTCAGGCGAAGGTGTATATTTGGGCGGATGATGTGAGTGGTTATTATCAGGCGCGCGCCTTGCAGGATGGGAGCCCGCTGGGGATGTGGTCGAGTATTCCGATTAATGGTGGATATGAGTCGATGGTTGATTTGCCCGTTGGCGGGAAGGCACGCGTGACGGGTTCGTCCATTCTGGTATTAGAAAGTATCGTGGGATCCTGGGGGTACGTGGGAACGGATATAGGTCAAACGGTAAGTAAGAAACTGGAGAATGCTCTGGTCGATTTACTAGACATTTTTTCGAGTTTGCTTGGCCTGGATCTGGATCCAGCGGCTGTCGCCATGATCGTCCAGGAGTTCACGAGCGAGATGGAGACCAGCATCAGCGATACCCTGTCATCCATCCGGCGCTTTAACGCTGACGGCTCTTTTGAAGACGACGACGGCAATACGGGGGCTGGTATTAGAAAGTATCGTGGGATCCTGGGGGTACGTGGGAACGGATATAGGTCAAACGTTAAGTAAGGTGCTGGTTCGTGAGTGGCAACCTCCTGACGATGGTAGACGCAGACGGGTTTACCATTGAGGGCACGTATTTCGTGGACGGCGACAACTTGACGCTCTTCTTCACCAGGGACCAGTACTTTCAGATCATCGGACAGGAGGTTGAGGACGTGGACGAGGAGGCCCAGGTCAAGGCGTTCTTAGATGCCATTATCGAGGAGGGAGACACGATCCGGTTCTTCTTTGGAGCCGGATAGCGGTCCGATGTGGGGCAATCCTCCTGGGAGCGCGGGCGCCTGCCCGCGTGTTGGGAGTCAGGAAGGATTATCCGCCTCCTGGGGTATTGAAACGGATAGGGGCGATCCTTGTGATCGCCCCTTTAATTTGCCGACGAGTATCCCTGGCCGGTGCAGGATTTGGGTTGATTCGGAGGGCCGATTTTCGTAACTTTCATACAGCTGGTGTCGGCTCGCTGGTAGTTTCCAAGATTAAGGAGGTTCGCTATGTTTAGCAGTATTCGCAGTGTGTTTGTGTTACTGCTTGCGGGAGGCGTGACGTGGAGCTGCAGCGGCGAACGTGTGACGACGCCACAGGTAACGGGCATGCAGGCCCGCCTGTCCAGGGGGCGCTGAGTAAGCCGGCTGTAAGCAGGGACTTGACGCAGGCTGTGGTGGTGGCTGAGGTGCAGCAAGGTCAAAGTGGTGTAACCGTGGCGTTCTCGCGTTCTGTTTCAGGACGGGCAGCGGATTATCGGTGGTCGGGCACAACCGATGAGAATGGTCAGGCGAAGGTGTATATTTGGGCGGATGATGTGAGTGGTTATTATCAGGCGCGCGCCTGGCAGGACGGGAGCCTGCTGGGTTCGTGGTCGAGTATTCCGATTAACGGTGGAAATGAATTGATGGTTGATTTGCCCGTTGGTGGAAAGGCACGCGTGACGGGTTCGTCCATTCTGGTATTAGAAAGTATCGTCGGATCCTGGGGGTACCTGGGAACGGATATGGTTCAAGTGGTCAGTAAGAACCTGGAGAATGCTCTGGTGGGCCAGGGCGTGGATCCAGCGGCTGCTGTTGTTATCATCCAGGAGTTCACAAGCGATATGGAGGCCAGCATCAGCGGTAATTGGACATCAATCCGGCACTTTAGCGCTGACGGCTCTTATGAAGACGAAGACACTACGGGGAACTGGTCCGTGAGCGGCAACCGCCTGACGATGGTGGACGCAGACGGGTTTACCGTTGAGAGCGCGTATTTCGTGGACGGCGACAACTTGACGCTCTTCTTCACCAGGGACCAACTCCTGGGGATCATCGGTCAGTTGGTTGGTGAGGGCTGGGACGCGGAGTCCCAGGAGTTATTCGATGTCATGATTCAGGAGGGAGATACGATCCGGTTCTTCTTTGGAGCCGGATAGCGGTCCGATGCAGGGGCGATCCTTGTGATCGCCCTGTACCAGTCGGGGGCGTTTGCCCGAGGGGTTTTGAGGATGGGCGTTCAAGATCTGCTTGTGGTGCTCATCGCGGTGGCGTATGCGGTTAGCGCCATCGGCTATGCCGCAAATTTCCAGCGCAGGGGAGAAACCCGGGGGCAGACCGGGTCCTGGGGCCTGATCCTGGGTTGGGGGATGCACAGTGTGCTGCTGGGGACCTTGACGGTTGCGACCGGCAAGGTGCCTCTGAACAGTCAGGTTCTGCCGTCGCTCTGCGCCTGGCTGGTGGTGGTTGTCTATCTTTACTTAGAGTTGACAACGAAGGACCGTTCCCTGGGGGCGCTGGTTGTGCCGATTGTGACCCTGTTGCACCTCCTGGCCGCCTTTAACCTGGCCGGCCTGGAGGAGGCCCCCCAGGTTGTCCACAGCGGCGGGTGGTTCAAACTCCACGTTCTGGCGTATATTCTCGCCTATGCGGCGTTTGCGATTTCCTGCGTCAGTTCGATTATGTATGTGCTGCTGCTGGGGGAGATTCAGAAAAAACATCTGGGATTTTTTTACGCACGGCTCCCATCACTGGAGACCCTGAATCAGATCAACAACCGAGCGGCCACGTTCGGTTTTGTTTTTCTGACGGGTGGAGTGATTGCGAGTTCGGTCTGGGCCTACCAGGAACTGAGCCAGTTGTGGGTTTGGGGGAAACCCGCATTTGCCCCTCTGCTGATGACCTGGGTCATCTACGCGGGACACCTGGCCGCACGGTGGATCGCCGGCTGGCGGGGGAAGCGGGCCGCGATGCTCTCGATTGTCGGATTTGCGGTGGTTGTTTTTGCCTTTCCGGTGGTGGGGGTGCTGTTTTCGGGGAAGCACCCGTTGATCCGGTGAAGGGCGTCGTGAGGGGTGGGGGTGGGCACTCGTACCTCGCTGGGGGAGAAAGGCGATGAGCGATAGCCGGACCTACTATCCGATTTTCCTGGACCTGAGCGGCCGGACGTGCGTGGTGGTGGGAGGGGGAACGGTTGGGGAACAGAAGGTGAGGGGGCTGCTGGATGCGGGCGCGCGCGTGGTCCTGATCAGCCCGAAGGTGACCGAGGGGCTGGCCGATCTGGCCGGATCGGGACGAATTGAGCTGGTGCTACGGGCCTTTCAAAGGGGCGATCTGAAAGGAGCGGCGCTGGCGTTTGCAGCGACGGATTGTGCGGATGCGAACCGGGCAGTCGCTGGTGAGGCCGAGGCAGGCGGCGTGTTGCTCAATGCGGCGGCGGATCCGGTCGCGGGAGATTTTATTCTGCCTTCGGTCTTCCGGCGGGGCCCGCTTCGGGTGGCGCTGTCCACCGGCGGGGGCAGTCCGGCCTATGCGAAGATGGTGCGAGAGCGGCTGGAGGAGATATTTGGCCCCGAACACGGTGAACTGGTGGATTTCCTGGAGCGGCTGAGGCCCCACGTGGTAGCCCGGTTTCCAAACAGCGCCGGGCGCCGCCGGGCCGTCTGGGACTGGCTGGTGACGTGGGAGACGGTCGAGCTGGTTCGACAGCGCCGGTGGGATCAGATTGAGGAGATGGTTGCCGAATGTCTATCGTAGTCGTGGGGCTGAGCCACCATACGGCGCCGGTCGAGATCCGGGATGGCGTGGCCGTTCCGGAGCATGCGCTTCGGTCTGTGCTGAAAACCGCGCACCGGCTGCCGGGGGTGGCCGAGTGTGCGATGGTTTCCACGTGCAACCGCTCGGAGACCTACGCCGTCACAGATACGCCCGAGGCGGTCCGCGAGGGTGTGGTGGAGACGCTGTGCGGCCTGGGCGGTTTGGATCCCGGCCGGCTCCGAAAGTACCTCTTCACGTATTACGATGCAGACGCGGTGCGGCACCTGTTTGAGGTGGCTTCCGGCCTGGATTCGATGATTGTGGGGGAGCCCCAGATTGGGGGGCAGGTGAAGGCTGCCGGGGCGGCGGCGATGGGGGCCGGAACCAGCGGGACGGTGCTCAGCCGGCTGTTTCGTTCGGCCGGTGAGGCCTCCAAGCGGGCCCGTACGGAGACAGAGATCGGCGTTGGGGCCGTGTCGGTGAGTTTCGCGGCGGTGGAACTGGCCAAGAAGATTTTCGGGGACCTGGACGGGCGTTCGGCGCTGGTGATCGGCGCTGGTGAGATGAGCGAGTTGACGGCCAGGTACCTGGTGGAGAATGGGGTGCGCGCACCGATGGTGGCAAGCCGCACCCGGGCGAGAGCGCAGGCGCTGGCCGAGCGGGTGGGCGGGGAGGCGATGGGCTGGCAGGATGCGATGGAGGGCCTGCATCGGGCCGATATTGTGATCAGTTCGACAAGCGCGCCCACCTATATTCTTCAAAAGGATGCGGTGGCGGCCGCGATGCAGCGGCGGCGCAACCGGCAGATGTTTCTGATCGATATTGCGATTCCCCGGGATATCGAACCGGAGGTCGGGGAACTCTACAATGTGCTCCTTTACAATATCGATGACCTCCAGCTGGTGGTTGGGGCCAACCTGAAGAAGCGCTGGCAGGAGGCCGAGAAGGTCCGTGTGATCCTGGAAGAAGAGGTCGCCGCTTTTCTGTCGTGGCTGAATTCCCTGGATGTGGTGCCGGCGATTATGGCCCTCCGGCGGCATTTTCAGGAGGTGATGGAAGCAGAACTGGAGCGGGCCAGACTGTCCGATTTGACGGACGAACAGAAGGCGAATGTGGCCGATGTGGTCCGCCGCTATATGAACAAGCTTTTGCACGAACCGGTGACCCGGCTCAAAGGCGCATCGGATACGGGCAATGGTCTGGTCTATGTGGATGCGCTGATGCATCTGTTCGGTCTCCGGACGGAGGCGGAAGCGGAAGCGGAACCCGATGGGGCGCTGGAGGAACGGAAGCGGCGGGTGGAGAGGATTCGGTCTTAGATGGATACGCGTGTGGTTATCGGGAGCCGGGGGAGCCGTCTGGCCCTCTGGCAGGCGGAGTGGGCCCGGAAGGCGCTCCTGAGATACCGGCCGGACCTTCGGATCGAGATTGAGGTGATCAGGACCAGAGGGGATCGGATTCTGAATGCCCCCTTTTCCGAGATTGGAGGGAAGGGGGTTTTTACCAAAGAGATCGAGGAGGCGCTTCTGGACGGGCGGATCGACCTGGCCGTGCACAGTCTGAAAGATCTGCCGACCGAGCTTCCCAAAGGGCTGGAGATCGGGGCGGTGAGCCCCCGGGCAGATGTGCGCGATGCCCTGTTGAGCCAAAACGGGGAGGGGCTGGACGGGCTGAAGCAGGGGGCCCGCGTGGGGACCGGCAGCCTGCGCCGGCAGGCGCAGTTGCGCCACCTGCGGCCGGACCTGGTACTGGAAGGGATTCGGGGCAATGTGGATACCCGGCTGAAGAAGCTGGCGCTGGAGGGGTTGGATGCGGTGGTGCTGGCAGCAGCGGGGCTGGAGCGTTTGGGGTGGAGGGACCGCGTTTCGGAATTCCTTCCGCCAGACCGGGTTTTGCCCGCACCGGGACAGGGGGCGATGGCTGTGGAAGTGCGGTGTGGAGACGAGCGGGTGATGGGTCTGGTTGCCGGTGTGGAGGATGGGACGGCCCGCCGTATGGTGACTGCGGAACGGGCTATGCTGCGGGTGCTGGGGGGGGGGTGCCGGGTGCCGATCGGCGCCTGGGCACGGATGGAGGGGGGGCGTCTGGTGGCCGAGGGCATGGTGGCCCTGCCCGATGGGAGCCGGTTGGTGCGGGGGCGCACCGCCGGAGAGGCTGACCGGGCAGAGGAGGTCGGGAGGAGGCTTGCGGATGCGCTGCTGGCGCAGGGAGCAGGGGAGATTTTGAAGGAGATCGACGCATAGGACCTGCCCCCCCCTTCCCGATTGTATGGTGCTTATCGAGAGAACCGCGTAACCATTTCAACCGTGAATCAACACATGGCCGAAGGGAAGGTCTACTTAGTCGGAGCGGGGCCTGGAGATCCTGAGTTGTTGACGATAAAGGGGCTGCGCTGTGTCCGGCAGGCCGATGTGATCCTCTACGACGGGCTGGCCAACCCCGATTTGCTTGAGGAGGCCCCTGAAGGGTGCGAGGTGATCGATGTGGGAAAGCACATCGATGGACACAGGCGCGACAGGGATCGGCAACAGGCAAAGATCGATGCGACGATGCTGGAGAAGGCCAGGGCCGGTCTCAATGTTGTACGCCTGAAGGGGGGCGACCCGTTCGTGTTCGGACGGGGCGGGGAGGAGGCCGAGGCCCTTCAAAGCGCAGGTGTGCCTTTCGAGGTGGTGCCGGGCATTACCAGCGCAATCGCAGCGCCGGCCTACGCCGGTATACCGGTGACTCACCGGACGCTTTCCCCTTATGTGACGTTTGTGACCGGCCACCGGGCGTCTTTGGAAGGGGCGCAGGATGTAGACTGGGAGGGTCTTGCGCGGCTGGGAGGGACGCTGGTGGTTCTGATGGGGGTACGCAACCGGGCGGAAGTGGCCGCCAGGCTGATGGCGGGAGGATACGCGGCCGATACGCCGGTTGCGGTTGTGCAGCGGGGTACCCTGCCGTCTCAGAAGACGGTGCGGACCGCGCTGGAGGGGCTTGGGGGCGTGGATGTGACAAACCCGGCAGCCATTGTGGTGGGTCAGGTGGCCGGGCTTGACTTTTCCTGGTTTGAGTCCCGGCCGCTGTTTGGGGTGCGGGTCGCCGTGACCCGCACGCGGAAACAGGCGGGCGAGCTGGTCGGCCTGCTTCAGGCTCTGGGGGCGGAGGTGCTGGAGGCGCCCACGGTCCGGATCGAGGGGCCGGCCGACTGGGGGCCGGTGGACCGGGCGATCGGTGAGATCGAAGCATACGACTGGGTGGTGTTTTCCAGCGCAAACGGGGTGGAACGCTTTTTCGGCCGAATGCTGGATCTGGAGGGGGACCTGCGGGCTTTGAAAGGGGTCAGGATCGCAGCCGTAGGCCCTGCTACGGCCGAAAAGGTCGCTGCTTATTACCTGGGCGTTGACCTCTGCCCGTCGCACCACGTCGCAGAGGGGCTGGTCGAAGCGTTCAAACAGGAGGGCGGGGTTGCCGGAAAACGGATTTTGATCCCCCGTGCCGAGCAGGCCCGGGAGGTACTGCCCGGAGCGCTCCGGGAAATGGGGGGTGACGTGCGGGAGGTGGTGGTTTACAGGACGGTAAGGCCAGGGGCGTTTCCGGCGGGTGTGGTTTCACGGCTGGTGCGGGGAGAGCTTGATCTGGTGACGTTTACGAGTTCTTCCACGGCAGGGCATTTTGCCGATTTGCTTGGCCCTCACCGGCTGGAACGGGTGCGCGCCCGGATTCCGGCTGCCAGTATCGGTCCGAGTACTTCGCAGACGGCGCGGGACCTGGGATTCCGGGTGGTTGCCGAACCCCCCGAGGGTGATATTTCGATCCCGGGCCTGGTCAGGGCTATTCTGGCCTATTATCAGGATCAAATCCAGGTGTGATTCGATGGCCAGGCTGTTGTTTTACCCCCCCCGGTTTTGCCGGGGGTCTCAGGCTGGACGCGGCAACGGGATTCGAGGCGCGACAGGCCCGGCCGGGACGAATTAGGCCGTTTCGGGCAAAATGTCACAGAAAAAGCGGACCTTCCTGCGGCCCCACGTGGGTTTCAAGAACGCCTCTCAACCGCCCCCCCGGACCGGGGTCGCAGTTGCCACAATTGTTGCAAAATGCGCCACTCGTTGCAGATTGCAACACATCCACCCTCGCCCTCTTATTTCTTCCTGTAAGTTATTGTAAAAAATACGGAAAAACGGATATTAACGCGGATTTTGAGGTTGCATTGGTGGAAAATAATGATTACTTTTAATAATGGATATACCTTGAAAAAATTATAGGTCGCATCAATACGAATTGTAATTCAAAGTTCAGCCCGAAGCGATAGAAAAAACCGTCGGTTCCCTGACCTGCCAAAGTCGAAAACCGACGGTCCTGAAAGAAGGTCCACAGCCTGTGTGTCCCCCAGCGCTTTTGTGCTGCGAGACGGGATGCGGCCTTCATTAAAACATATAAAAAAACCCCTGAAATGTCAATGACACCCATCCGGAATCGAAAGCGTATCAACTGACCATCGAACTGGTCGCTTCCGATCCGGACGGGGATGACCTGACCTACCGTCAACCTGTACGGTAGTGTTATCACCGGAACAGCGCGGTGGGCGGATATTTTTACAACAACACAAGTCCAGCAGGGGTTCCTTAACCGGGATAAACCCGTGGCGATCAAGGAATATCTTCCGGAAGTTATCGCCACACGCACAGCTGAAAACTGCCGACGGCATCCATTCTTTAAGGGAAGTTGGAAGTGGCGGATCGGGGCGATATGCCTGTGTGCCATCCTTCTTGGGGTCATTTACCACCCTGAGTATGTACCCGGACAACGTGGTCAGCAGCAAGCGGCGCGTCAGCCCTCCGTATTGAAGTCCGGGGCAGGTGTGGACGTGGCGTCGGGTCGTCTGCCGAGGTGGCTCGGCAACGAAGGGTGGGAGACGTCTCGTGCGGTCCCGGAACCGGCGGCGGATGATGAGATGGTGGCACAGGGTAGGGATGGCATCGTCGGGCGCTTTCACGCGATGTTGAAGGCCATTTTGAGTCGCAGGGTGAACGACAAGCCCGGTGAGTATGGGTCCCGGAACCGGGGGATACGGGCCGATGCGCCGCTTCTGTCGGTACTGTCCACGGCGCGATCGCAGGCCGAGGCATCTGAGGTTAAGCGTCAACGCTCCGCAGGTACGGTTTTCAGGGACTGTGAGGAATGTCCTCAGATGGTGGTGTTGCCGTCGGGTTCGTTCATGATGGGGTCGCCCGATGGAGAGGAGGGACGGGATGAAGATGAGAGTCCACGGCATCTTGTAAAGATAGAGTACCGGTTTGCGGTGGGTGTGTATGAGGTGACGTTCGATGAGTGGGAGGCGTGCGTGGCTGCCGGGGGTTGCGGGGGATACGTCCCGAACGATAAGAACTGGGGACGGGGTGAACGGCCGGTGATCAACGTGAGTTGGGACGATGCGCAGTCGTACGTATCGTGGTTGTCGAAACGAACGGGTGTATCGTATCGTCTGTTGAGTGAGTCGGAATGGGAGTATGCGGCGCGTGCGGGTACGACGACGAGGTACAGCTGGGGGGATGACATCGGCCGCAACCTGGCCAATTGCCGTAGTTGCGGCAGCCGGTGGGACGCCCAGGGCACAGCGCCGGTGGGTTGGTTCCCCGCAAATGCGTGGGGTCTGCACGATATGCGCGGGAACGTGTGGGAGTGGGTGCAGGATTGCTGGAACGACCACTATCTTCGTGCACCGGCGGACGGGTCGGCCTGGGAGCGGGGAAATTGTTCGCGTCGCGTGTTGCGCGGGGGCTCGTGGGTCAGCATACCGAGGAATCTGCGTTCGGCGAACCGGCTCAGGTTTACCTCCGTCGGACGGCTCAACGACTTCGGGTTTCGTGTTGCCCGGACGGTTACCCCTTGAATCTTTTCTTCTTTACCTCTTTGGAGATCAATCTTGAGCGAAGCGTCCCCTCTACAACCTCGTGTACGCGGCGGTGGCCGCTCGCGCGAAACCGGCCCGGCGCTGGAGTCGCACTTTCGTTTTCTCGCCTGGTTGGTCCCGACCGTGGAGCGTTTCCCGCGCAGTCAGAAGTTTCTGCTGGGCGGCCACGACAGCCAAGACGCCATTTGGGTTTGGGCAGTAGCCTGAGGAGAAGTTGCCATTGCGTTTCGGTCAAATTTGTTGGATATTGCCTCTGCGTTCTTTATCCTTCCTGCCTGCCGCGCCCAACGCGGCGCAGGCAGGTCGTTTCAGGTGGTTTGGGACAACCTGAATTTGGATACCGGTGGGCGGGTCCAAAGAGGTTGCGGTGGATGTGCGGGTGGTCTCGGCCACGAACGAGAACCTTATGCACTGTCCATTAAATCGATGCTGTTGCCGAATTCCGAATTCTGTATCGATGCAACTAAACATAGGGCTTACAGAGCCTGAATTCAGGCCACAAACAGCCGTTTATCAACCGCAAGCTCCCTCTTGACCAATTCGGCAACAGCATCTAAATCGGGGTAACTCCAGTATGATGAACATGCGCTCGCTCCATGTGCAAATCCCCATCGCGTTGCTCCTCGGCACAATGAGTGGCATGCTGTTAGGTGAATCCGTTCTCCACTTCGCCTTTTTGGGGACCCTTTTTCTCAAGGGCCTTAAAATGATTATCGTCCCCTTGATCGCCACCTCCATTGTTTCCGGAGTGGTCGGCATAGGCAAGGTCGGTTATTTTGGACGCTTGAGTGCTCAGACCTTTACCTACTACCTGGGCACCAGCCTGTTGTCCATTATTACCGGCCTGGTATTGGTCAATGCCATAAGTCCAGGCAAGGGGGCGCAGTTGCGTCTGCAAGCTCCTCCTGAACAACTGGCCCATTCCATAGCTCAATTCGGCGACGGTCCCAAAGCCGCTCTTGAGCGGCTGCTGTTGGATATGGTGCCGGATAATGTATTCAAGGCGATGGCTGAGGGACAGATCTTGCCCGTGATCGTCTTTTGCTTCCTTCTCGGATTTGCCATCATCCGCTTGTCAGATCCGCACCAGAAGCGCCTGCGTAGTTTTTTTCAATCGGCCTTCGAAGCCATGATGCAAATAACCCATTTTATTATTCGTCTGGCACCCATCGGCATTTTTGCCCTGGTCGCCAAAGTCGTTGGCACCACCGGCCTGTCGATTTTCGTCGATTTGGGTCTGTACGCCCTTACTGTCTTAGTTGGTCTGATCGTCCACGCGGCGATTATTCTACCGCTCGTGCTCTATTTTTTGGGTGGCATATCGCCTTTGGCCCTCCTTCGTGCTCTGATGCCGGCTCTCCTCACCGCCTTTTCTACCAGTTCCTCTTCGGCGACCTTGCCCATTACCATTGAATCTTTGGAACAACGCGCTGGCGTTTCCAACCGCACCACCAGTTTTGTTGCGCCGCTGGGTGCCACCATCAATATGGATGGTACAGCCCTGTTCGAATGCGTCGCCGCCCTATTTATTGCTCAAGCCTATGGGATTGAGTTAGGCTTTATCCAGCAATTCCTGGTCGTTCTTACCGCTTTGTTGGCCTCCATCGGCGCGGCCGGCATTCCTATGACGGGCCTGGTGATGCTTTCTATTGTCCTATCCTCTGTGGGTCTGCCCCTGGAGGGGATCGGCCTAATTTTGGCTGTAGATCGCATTTTGGACATGTTTCGCACCACTGTCAATGTCTGGGGCGATTCGTGTGGCACTGCCCTGATAGCCCGCTGCCAAGGTGAAAACCCGCTCGTGGCAAAAAATTAGGGAATTATGCGAGCAAGGAAGTTGAAGGCGGTTTCTACTTCAGAAATCCCAATACGCGAAGTGGCGTATTCTCGACTTTGTCCAATTTGGGGTTTAAGCAGCATGTGGAAACTCGCCCGCAGATGAAAGACTCGTTACATCGAAAGATTTCTCCGGGAGGACCCATTTACGGGTTGCCAAACTGAGGCGTTTTGTTTTAATTTTGTCTGTTCTGAGAAACCCATTTTCACACCCTTATCACAGGAGGTACAAAATGCAACACAAATGTCGTTTTTTGTCTCTCGTACTCGGCATGGCTGCCATGCTCATTCTGTATGGACCTGCCGTGTCGCAGGAAACGCCGCGTTCCGAAAGCACAGATACGACATCTGTCTTTAGCGAAGTGATCATCCTCGAAGAATTGGTGGTCATTGGTTCCCGGGCAAAACCGCGTTCCGTCGTCGAATCGGCCGTGCCCGTTGATGTGGTCAGTAGCGCAGAGATCGCCAGACAGGGCGAAGCCGATCTGCAAAATCTGGTGAGAACGGTTGTGCCTTCCTTCAGTGTCAACACCCAACCCATCAGTGATGCCTCCACGCTTGTCCGTCCGGCTAATCTGCGCGGCCTGGCCCCCGACCACACGCTGGTACTCATCAACGGCAAACGCCGCCATCGCAGCTCTCTCGTCGTTTGGCATGGCAATGGCGTATCAGATGGCGCGCAAGGGGCCGACATATCGGTCATTCCAGCGATCGCCCTGAAACAGGTGGAAGTCCTGCGCGATGGCGCCTCCGCACAATATGGTTCTGACGCCATTGCCGGCGTGATGAGCTTCCAACTCAAAGACCACTACCGGGGCGGCTCAATTGAAATCAAACCCGGTATCTATCAGGCAGGCGATGGTTTTAAGTACAATGTTGCTGGCAATATCGGTCTGGGAAGCGAAACTGCGTGGGCCAACCTCAGTTTGGAATATGGCAACACAGATGATACTGATCGATCTGCACAACGCGATGACGCCAAAGCACTCATTGCCGCCGGCAATACCGATGTGGCCGATCCCGCCCAAATTTGGGGTTCGCCCATCATTAGAAATGACCTTAAATTCTTTGCCAACTACGGCGGAAACCTGTCGGAAAACACCAGATTCCATGGCTATGCCAACTATGCGAGCAAAGAAGTGGAAGGCGGATTTTTCTTCCGAAATCCCAATACACGCGGGGGCGTCTTCAGTGCCGATGGTGGTAAGACATTGCTCGTGGGCAAATTGAACCCCAATGCGCCCGATCCTCCCGCTGTCAACATAACCAACAACGTGGCAGACCCGAACGCGCTACAACAGGTTTTAAATAATAAAAACGACTATTTCACATTTCGCGAACTCTTTCCGGGTGGTTTTACTCCCCGATTTGGTGGCACCACCGCCGATTATGCCCTTCTCGCGGGTGTTAAAGGCACAAATTTTGACCCGCTCTGGACATGGGATCTCAGTGCTTATTACGGAAGTCACGAAGCCGATTTCGTGATTAAAAACACGGTAAATGCCTCTTTGGGACGCGATACTCCCACGGAATTTGATCCCGGAGCCTATATCCAAAAAGACTTCAATTTAAATCTCGACTTTACATTTCCGGTAAGCGATCAGGTTTTTTTGGCCGCGGGTCTCGAATACAGAAATGAAAAATACGAAGTTGTGCAGGGACAACCCGAGTCCTTTCAAATAGGTCCTTTGGCCCCTCAGGGATTCAGTGCTGCGTCCAATGGATTTTCCGGCTTTAGCGATATTGCTGCTGGCGACTGGAGTCGGTCCAATTATGCGGCTTATGGGGATGCCGAATTAACCCCGTCGGACAATTGGTTGCTCGGTCTCGCGCTGCGCTATGAAAACTTCAGTGACTTTGGTTCGACCCTCAACTACAAGGCAGCTACCAACTTCAGCATCACGGAAGAACTGAAATTGCGCGGCAGTTTCAGCACCTGTTTCAGAGCGCCCACACCCGGTCAACAGAATTCTTTTAACGTATCAACTCGATTCGATCCTGCGTTAAATGATCTGGTCAACAGAGGTACCATTCCATCAACCCACGCCGCGGCAGAGCTGGTGGGTGGCAAGCCTCTCAACCCTGAAAAGTCGAACAACCTCACGGCCGGCTTTATTGTGGACAGGGCAAACTTCAGTTTAACCGTTGATTATTTTCAAATTGACCTGAAGGACCGCCTGGGTATTTCAAAGAACTACTCTCTGAGCGATGCCCAGCGCGACCAATTGATCGCTTCGGGCATAACCAGCGCGAAAAATATCCAGACCTTTCGTTTCTTCATCAATGACTTCGAAACCAGAACCCGTGGCGTCGACATCGTTTTTGTCACACCTGTGGGCAATGGCGATTTCAGCTTTGTTTACAACCTCACAGACACAGAAGTAACCAAACTCACGGAAACATTGAGCGAGACACGCGTTCGGCAACTGGAGGAAGCACTTCCCAAAAGCCGCGTCAACGCGACCCTGGCGCAATCTTTTAACGATATGTGGGATGTCTTGATTCGCATGAGCTATTACGATTCCTGGTGGGACAGAGACAACGATCAAACATATCCCGGCGTATGGCCGTTGTTCGATATTGAAACCAGTATCGCACTGAACGAAAAAATGCGGATCACGCTTGGCTCCCGCAATGTCCTCAATACCTTTCCAGAAGAAAATAAGAACAAAGGTTCTGTGGGTGAAAAGTACAGCGAGTACACCCCATTTGGTTTTAATGGGGCATTTTGGTACTCAAAAGTCAGTTATAACTTTTAGCCATTGCCAGAACCACACCCTTAAGCGGCAGGGGTCAAAAAAACCTGTTGACACGCGTGCATTTTAAGGGTAAATTTTAAGCGGTGTTTTGTTTTTCAGCATACAATCGGTGGCATAGGAGGCAAGCGTTATGAAACATGTTGTTGTATTTTCTCTGTGTTTGGGTCTCGCCGCGGCAGGGTCGGTCACTGCGGGTGAGATGACCAGCGGGCTGGAGATTAACGGCGGCCAGAATGCGTTTGCAGGTTTGAAGCTGGAACGGGTTCAGGATGGGCCGCAGGAAGAGGGCGTGTTAAAGCTTCAGGTGACGATGGACCAGATCAAGGACCTGAAGGGCTACGGATTTGTGCTCCAGTTCGACCCGGCCAAGTACGAGTTTATAAAGGCCGAAGAGGCTACCGATAACCTTCTGAATATGGGCAGCGGGCAGCCGACCCTGTTTCTCTCCGCCAGCCAATCGCCCGGCCAGGTGGCGGTGGGGGCGATGAAGGTGGACGGTCAGGCCGTAACCGGTGAAGGCAGGCTGCTGGAGGTGACGTTTAAGACCGTAGACGTGCCCCAGCCCACCGATTTTCAGATTGCCGAGGGGGTGCTGATCGATGTGGAGGGGAACATCGATCCGATCCACCACCTTGAGGTTGGCAACCTGAAGCCGCTGCCGGACAGCTTTGGCCTGAATCAGAATATGCCCAATCCGTTCAACCCTTCCACGACCATCGGATATCAGTTGCCAGAGTCGGGGCAGGTCCATCTGGGGGTTTACAACCTGCTGGGGCAGGAGGTTCGGACCATGGTCAGTGGAACCCTGGAGGCGGGATATTACACGCTGGATTGGGACGGGAGGGACAATTTCGGGCGTCAGTTGGCCAGTGGGATCTACCTGTACCGGATGCGGGTCAACGATTTTAGTCAGACGCGCCGGATGATGCTTTTAAAGTAATGGCTGGAGGGTTATATTCGGGGCCGTCTCTGAGGAGGCGGCCCTTTTTTTTCAATTTGATCCTTTTTTCGCTCGCGCTCGGGAACTCACCGGGAATTTTATTTTAAGACAGTTGTCATGCTCCCTTTGGAGCACCCATAATGATGAAAATGAGTGCGTTGACAGACTTGTGTGGTAACCGTACACGCCCGCGCACACATTTCGCCTCTGCGATCCCCCCACCGCCCCTAACTTGCCGACTCCCCCGGGTTGGTGCGGGGTGAAGGGGCTTTTCCGCGCAGATCCCCCCACACCATCGCCCAAAAACGCCCCAAAGGTCCGCAGGGCAGAAACGCCTGCTTCCACCACAGGGGCAGTTCGCGGAAAAAAGCGGCGCCCTTCTTTTTCGGCCTTTTTCTTGGGCGATCAAGAAAAAGGCCAAGAGTAAAATAAAGCCTATTTTCTAAGCAGTTGTCATGCGCCCTTCGGGGCACCCATTAGGATGAAAATAAAGCCTATTTTCTAAGCAGCAGCTTCTTACTGTCACAGGTGATTTGAGACCACCATGAAAATGATGTGCGGTTGGAAAGGCCTCTGCCTGCTCTGGGCCGTGTGTAGCCTGTACAGCGGCGCGCAGGCGCAGGGTGGACAGGCAGGCCTGCCTGGGGCACCGGGTACGGGTTGAACTGTTCGTGATGCCGCACTGTCCCTACGGCGTGCGGGCAGAGACGGCCCTGGCGCCGGTGCTGAAGGATTTTGGAGACCAGATCGATTTCCAGCTCTATTTTATCGCGAAAGAGGCCGGAAAAGAAGACGCACAGGCGCCGGTTGCCCGGGTATCGACGCCGCGGAACCAGCCTGCCTGTGAAGCGAGCACTGTTGGCGGAACGGGGCGCTTTCGCAGTTTGCACGGAGATGCGGAGGTGGAAGAGGGCATCCGTCAGACAGCGATGATGGCCCTCTATCCTGACCGGTATTACGAGTATATTCTTTGCAGGAACAAGGCGGTGCATGCCGATAACTGGGAGACGTGTGCGACGGCGGCCGGAATGCACCCGGCACGGGTTGTAGCGACGGCCTCGGGGCCGGAGGGCGAAGCGCTTTACCTTCAAAACATCCGGAGGGGCAACCTGCTGGGGATCAATTCCTCGCCCACGTTGCGGGTCAACGGGGCGGAGGTCAAGGATTTTCTTACTCCCCATGCTCTGGCGCGCCGCATCTGCCGGGGAAAGCGCGGCCCGGGTGCGTGTGAAGCAGTACCCGTCTGTGGAAGTGACCCGGATTGTTCGAGGCCGGGCAAGGTGGGCGTGTGCGTCAAACCGAATCGGCCGGATGCCCGGTGCAGGTTCAGCGATCCGGTTGTTTTTCAGATCACGGGGCTGAACGACCCCGAATGTAAGGTCTGTGAGACCGGGCCCTTCATCCGGTCTACGCTGGCGCTTTTTCCCGGCGCCCGGATTCGTACGCTGACCATCGGTTCGGCGGAGGGGCAGGCGCTGGTTGAGCGCTACGGCATCGATCGGGTGCCGGCCTTTGTTCTGGACGAGGGCTTTGACCGGACCGCCCGGTTTGCGCGGTTTGCGCGCCTGGTGCGCCGGGTTTCGGGGAAGTATCTGGTCGATCCGAGAATGATTCCGGTGACGCGGTTCCTGGACCGGGCGGCGCAGCCCGGGCGGCTGGACCTCTTTTTGGGGACAGCATCGTCCTTTGCAATGGGAACAGCAGGGGAATTGATCGTTTGGCTGAGGAAGGAGAATGCCCTGGATCGGCTGTACGTGCACTACCTGGGGGGGGGTGAGGATACCTGGCACCTCTGCGTTCAAAAGGCCCTGCCGGAGGGCCACCTGAATTATCTTGTATGCCGGGTGCGCGGGGTGGTGGAGGGGCAGCGGGCCCCCTCTCGGGAGGCCTGTATCAAAACGCTCGGATTGGATCCCGAACGGATCGGGCGGTGTGCAACAGGGGCCGAGGGGGCGCGCCTGCTTGAGAAATCGCTGGGCCTGGCTGCCGATCTGGGCCTCCAGAGGAGAGTGAATCCCACAGTAATGATGGATAACCGGATTGTGGTAACGGGCGGTATGGTCCGGCGGGTACGCGATCTTTTCCACCGGATACATCCGGGGCAAAGAGAAGGTGAACACGATGCAGAGATGGGGGAGGGACAAGCTCAGAGGAGGTGATCGCTTGTGTACCGCTGGCAGAGCTGGGCTGTGGGGCTGGGGGTGTTGGTTATTGTGGGAGCGGGGTGTGATGGCGGCACGTCTGAAAGAGAGGGACTCGGTCCGGACGACGAGACACGGTACCGCCTTATGCGCAAAAAGATGGTAAAGTCGCAGATTGAGGGACGGGGCATTGTAGATCAGCGGGTGCTGGCCGCCCTTCGGAAGGTGCCCCGGCACCGATTTGTCCCATCCCACTTACAGGAACGCGCGTACGATGACAATGCGCTGCCCATTGGTGAAGGGCAGACGATTTCCCAGCCCTATATTGTAGGTATTATGACCGAACTCCTGGGATTGGAGGGAGATGAGCGGGTGCTGGAGATCGGAACGGGGTCGGGCTATCAGGCCGCTGTGCTGGCGGAGCTTGTCAAACACGTCTATACGATTGAGATCCTGGAGCCGCTGGCAGCGCAGGCAGAGCGCCGGCTGAAAGAGATGGGGTATACCAATGTGACGGTGCGTTGTGCAGACGGATATCAAGGGTGGCCGCAGATGGCCCCCTTTGATGCGATCATTGTAACGGCGGCACCTGAGGAAGTGCCCCAGCCCCTGGTCGATCAGCTGCGCGTGGGCGGCCGGATGGCGATTCCGGTGGGCCGTTTCGATCAGGAGCTCATGCTGCTGGTCAAGGAGGCCGACGAGGTTCGAGAGGAGCGGGTGATTCCGGTCCGATTTGTGCCGATGACCGGAGAGGCCGGTCGGCGGTAGAGAAGAGGAGGTGTTGTGATGACGTTTTGGGGGGTTCTGATTTCTCTGATTTTTTTGGTGTGCTACCTGGGACAGTCGATTTCATCGGGGTTGGAAGGACGAAAGGCCAGGATCCTTCAGTGGTTCTGCTGGATATTGGCCACCGTGGCCATGCTGCTTTGCTATCTGTTGACCGAAACGTCGGCGGGATGACGGTCTTAGAGGTCAAACGGCACCTGAACAAGCCGGATGCGTCTTATGGCTGCGACCTGCTGGTTCGGGGGCCGGGGTATGTGGTGCTCAAGTATGTGAGCGACCGGCCAGGACGGGTGGGAGATGTCCCCATAGAGATTGGATGCACGACGTTTGCCTATTACCGGGATGGCGCCGGATATGTGCTTTGGAAGATGTGCGGGGCAGACGGTCGGCTGAAAGGACACCTGTTTCACATCTGCCGGGATCTGAAGGTGGGGGATGGTCGGGTGGAGTACCTCGACTTGCTGCTGGACCTCTGGTACGATGCCACCGGCCGGTTGACGGTGCTGGATCGAGACGAACTGGAGGCCTGCCGTATATCGGGCGTTGTTGGAGAGGCGGATCTGGAGTGGATCGGCCAACAGGAACAGAGGATTGTGCGCCATGTCGGACAGATGCTCGGCGAACTGGACGCCCGGTTAGGAACCGGAGGCTGATTGCCGCCAGTCGTTGGAGAGGAGGAACTCGCGAAAGGCGGCCTGGATGGCCGGGTGTTTGAGCGAGAAGGCAACGGTGGTTTTGAGGTAGGAGAGGAGGTCGCCCACGGTGTGCCACTCGCCCTGGATCGCACAAGCGTAGATCGCCCGGGACTTGACCATCATCTGGATGGCGTCGGTCAGCTGATATTCTCCATCGGGGGACGGGGGGATGCGTTCCAGGAACTCGAAGATTTCCGGTTCAAAGATGTAACGGCCCAGGATCGCCAGATTGGACGGTGCAGCCTCCGGGTGCGGTTTTTCAACCAGCCCTTCCACCAGGTAGATGTCGTTGACCTGTTTTGCCTGAATCACGCCGTAGTGGCCGATGCGCTCTGTGGGGATCTCTTTGACGGCCAGGATGGAGGCGCTGTATTTTTCGTACTGGTCGATCAGCTGGCCGATACAGGGGCGCTTTGAGAAGACCAGGTCGTCTCCATAAAGGACGGCAAAGGGCTCCTCTCCAATGTGTTTGCGGGCCTTGAGAATGGCATGGCCGGTGCCCAGCATTTCTTTTTGGCGGACATAGTGTATGTCGGCCAGCTTCTCAATGCGTTCCAAGGTTTCGAGCATGGGCAGGTCTTCCCGCTCTTTCAGGGCATGGTGGATTTCCACATTGCGGTCAAAATGGTCTTCGATTGCCCGTTTGCCGCGTCCTGTGATGATCAGGATATCCTCGATGCCCGCATCCACGAGTTCTTCGATGATGTACTGAATGGCGGGTTTATCGACGATGGGCATCATCTCTTTTGGCAGGGCCTTGGTCGCCGGGAGCATCCGGCTGCCGTGACCTGCGGCGGGAATGACAGCTTTGCGTATTTTCAAAAAAGGCCTCCAGGTTATAGAGTGGAGCGTGAAAGAATGGTGAATGCTTCACGCTATGTACTAAATTAGCCGCCTTTGAAAAGCGTTGTCAAGTGGATTTCCGACGTGGGGAGGCATAGGTTGTTGGAATTTAAACTACTTGACTTTGCTTCTCTAATGATTTATTTTTATCTCGCCGGTGTATGTAAAGCCGCTTTGGTGGGCTGTTGTTCACATCGGGTTTTCTCTCCCCAGAATTTCCTTTCCCTGTTTTAGCCCTCGATTTTTCAGGCCCTTGCGGCATCGGACCCTCAGGGCCCCTTCAAGGGGTTTCCCTCTATGCCTGCCTCAGAAAAGACGGGGGTCTTTCGCCTGGGGGCGCTGGCCTCCGGAGGCGGTACGAATCTCCAGGCCATCATGGACCGATGTGCATCTGGTGACCTTCCGGCGCGCATGGCCGTTGTGATTAGCAATAACAGCGGCTCGGGGGCACTGGAACGGGCCCGGCGCGCAGGCGTGCCGGCCTGTCATTTAAGCGGCCGGACCCACCCCGATCCCCAGGCGTTGGACCGGGCGATTGCGGATGTGTTTCAATCTTACGGGGTAGACCTGGTGGTGCTTGGGGGCTATATGAAAAAGCTCGGTTCCGTTACCCTCCAGGCCTATCCCAACCGGATTCTCAACATCCATCCCGCCCTGCTGCCGGCATTTGGAGGCAAAGGGATGTACGGGCTGAGGGTGCACCATGCGGTTATCGAAAGCGGGGCCTGGATTTCGGGGGTTACGGCGCACCTGGCGGATGAGGACTACGACCACGGGCCGATTGTGGCCCAGGAGGCCGTGCGGGTAGATCCGGACGATACGCCGGAATCTCTGGCTGCGCGGGTGCTGGAGGTGGAACATCGGCTCTATTCGGAGGTTATCCGGCTGTTCGCAGAAGGGAGGGTGGCCGTGCAGGGGCGGCGGGTCCGGATTTTGGAGCGTACCTGATATTCTGAAAGGGTGGGTATGGAAGAGGCCCTGCTGGAGACGCGGTTAGAGGGTGTGCCCCTGTTTGCCCGCGGAAAAGTGCGGGATGTCTACGATTTGGACGACCGGCTGTTGATCGTGGCGACGGATCGGATTTCGGCGCACGACGTGGTGGTGCCGAACGGGATTCCGGGCAAGGGGAAGATCTTGACGGAGATGTCGCTGTTCTGGTTCGACAGGCTGGCGGGTCTGGTGCGCGACCATCTGATTACTGACAATGTGGACGAATACCCGGAGGAGGTGCAGCCCTACAAAGACCAGCTGGAGGGGCGGTCGATGCTGGTGGTAAAGGCGGAGCGGATCGATGTGGAGTGCGTTGCCCGTGGCTATCTGGCCGGGTCGGGCTGGCGCGAATACCAGCAGAGCGGGATGGTCTGCGGTATTCCCCTGCCGGCGGGCCTGCAGGAGTCCAGCCGGCTGTCCGAACCGATTTTCACGCCCGCCACGAAGGCCGAAACAGGACACGATGAAAATATCTCGTTCGATCAGATGTGCGAGATTGTGGACCCCGAACTGGCCGGAAGGCTGAGGGATTTGACGCTGAAGGTTTACGCTGCGGCGCGCGACTACGCAGAGGGACGGGGGATTATTATTGCGGATACGAAATTCGAGTTTGGGCTGCACGATGGCGGGATTGTCCTGATTGACGAGATTCTTTCTCCGGATTCTTCCAGGTTTTGGGACCAGGAGGTTTATGGGCCCGGACGTTCTCAGGACAGTTTTGACAAGCAGTTTGTGAGGGACTATCTGGATACGCTGGACTGGGACAAGACCCCTCCGGCGCCGGCGTTGCCGGAAGAGATTGTGCGCAAGACCCTGGAGAAGTACCGGGAAGCGCGGGACCGATTGCTGGGGTAGGGGCGTGGGTTGTCGTAGTCTCCGGATAAGGGGTATTTTTGACCTGGTGGTTTTAAGGCAGCTTCTTAAAAACTGTTCACAGTATTGTTGTAGGGGATGCGAATATTATGCGATTTTCCCTTTCAAATCTGCTGTCAAACGATATCGGAATTGATCTGGGCACGGCCAATACCCTGGTCTACGTCAAGGGCCAGCGTATTGTGGTGAATGAACCCTCGATTGTGGCTCTGGATCGCAAGACAAACAAACCGCTGGCCATTGGCTCAGAGGCCAAGAAGATGATGGGGCGCGAGAATCCCGACATCCAGGTCGTCCGCCCACTGCGGGATGGGGTGATCGCCGATTTTGACGTGACGGAGGAGATGCTCCGGTTCTTTATCAAGAAGGTGCAAAAGAACAAGCTGCTGGTGCGTCCCCGTATTGTTATTTGCGTGCCTTCGGGGGTTACGCCGGTGGAGATGCGGGCCGTGCGGGAGTCGGCCGAACGCGCCGGCGCGAGAGAGGTTTTCCTGATCAAAGAGCCGATGGCAGCGGCGATTGGCATCGGGCTGCCCGTGGAGGAGCCTGTGGGGTCGATGGTGATCGACATCGGAGGGGGGACCACGGAGATTGCCGTGATTGCCTTAGCCGGAATTGTGACCTCCAAGTCGATCAAAGTGGCGGGGGACGAACTGGACGAAGCCATCGTTCAGTTCCTCAAGCGCAATCACAATCTGATGGTGGGGGAACGAAGTGCGGAGGAGATCAAGTGTGCGATCGGGTCGGCGGGATACCTCGAAAGCGAGGACCAGCATCTCTGCAAGGGGGTGGATCTGGTTTCTGCCACTCCCAAGACCATTATTGTCGATTCTTCCGAAATCCGGGAGGCCCTGAAGGAAGCCATCGATGTCATTATCGATTCGGTGCGGCAGACCCTGGAGAAGACGCCCCCGGAATTGGCGGCGGATATTCTGGACCGGGGGATTATTATGACCGGTGGAGGCTCCCTGCTGCGGGGGCTGGACCGGCAGCTGGTTGAGGAGACGAGCCTCCCGGTGATTGTGGCCGACGATCCCTTAACGTGCGTGGTGCGCGGGACCGGCAAGGTACTGGAGAATATCGGCGCGTTTCAAAAGATGCTGATGTAGGTCTGCTTATGCACCGGCTTTACCAGGTTCTAAAGGACAACCGGGCCTATGTGGTGCTGGGGGTGGCGGTGCTGCTGTCGCTGATTCTGATGGCTCTGGGGCCGTCGGAGAAAATCGGACTGGCGCGTGGGGTGGCCACCGGCCTTTTAAAGGCGGGGCACTGGTTGTTTGCGTGGCCGATGGATATTGCCGGGTTGCGGTATGAAAACCGGGTACTGAGGGAGCAAAACCTGCGCCTTTCCCTGGAGTTGATGAAACTCCGGGAGGCGCGTTTGGAGAACAGGCGTTTGCGCAGCCTCCTCCAGTTTCGGGCCGAAGCGGAGGGGGTCGGCTCTTACCTGGCCGCGAAAGTGATCGCCCGGGATCCCGATCGCATTCCCAACACCATTCTGATTGATGTGGGGCGCAGCGATGGGGTTGAGAAACGGATGCCGGTGGTGACGGCGGACGGGCTGGTCGGGCGGGTGCTGGAGGCCCAGCGATGGACCTCTGTGGTGGTGCTGCTGCTGGATCAGAACTGCCGGGTAAGTGCGGTTGTACAACGGGAGGGCCGCATACAGGGTATTGTGCATTGTGAAAACGGGACGCTTTATTTGAAGAATGTCAAGATGCGGACCGAGATTGACGTGGGCGATGTGGTGGTCTCTTCCGGGCTGGGAGGGATCTTCCCCAAAGGTCTGCTGGCTGGGCGGGTGGCCAGCGTGGGCCAGGAGGATCGCGGCCTCTTCCAGGAGGTCGTTCTGACGCCTGGCGTCAATTTTCTCAGCTTAGAGGAGGTCTTTGTGTTGAAGCGAACCCCGGCGCGTGGTCGCAGCACCGAGGTTCCTTGATATTACTTTGTCAATTCTGTCTGAATGGCCTTTTTGATCTCCCTGAGGCGTGTGCCTTCAGGGGATCTTTTGTAAAAAGCATCCAGAGGAAAACACCCGGAGATGAGGCCGTTGCGGGGGGCAGTGGTGCAGTCGCTGAAGGTCCGGCAGACCTTGCGGGTGTTGAGGGTGCCCTTTGTGAGCACATCGTGCGGGAGGTCGGGATAAGAGAGGACCATCCGGCCAAGGCCGATGAAGTCGGCTTTGCCGTCGCGGACAATCTGCTGGGCCACGTGGGGAAGGTAGTCCTGCAGGTAGGAGTAAGCCGATCCGACAGTGAGAAAATCGGGATACCGTTTTTTGATTCGGCTCACAATCTCAATCTGCCGTGCAACGCCTACTAAGGGGTCCTCGGGAGGCTGATAGCCGTCGGAGGGGGGATAGTAGGCGGGTCGCTGGATGTGGGGGGTGTAGTAGGGGCTGCCGGCCGAGAGGTTGAGCAGGCGGATGTTGAGGTCCTGGAGGAGGTCTAAGAACCGGAAGGTCTCGGTGAGATCCGGACGGGTGGGCTGGGTCTGGTCCACGCCAAAGGCGTAGCGATAAGGAAGGCAGCCGGTGTGATCGTCCGGAATACCGGGGCCGAGCTTTCGGCCTTCGGACCTGGCGGGGTCGGGTCTGAAGGAGACAAAATCGAAGGCGCTGAGGCGGACGCCGATGAGGAGGCCCGGGGCGGTGGCGCGGATGCCTTCGACAATTTCGCGCAGAAAGCGCGTCCGGTTTTCAAAAGGCCCCCCATAGGGTCCTGGGCGGGTGGTGGCGCTGAGGAATTCGTGGCCCAGATAGCCGTGGCAGTGCTTGACGTCGACAAAGTGGTAGCCCAGTTCACAGGCCATCCGGGCGGCCCTGTGGTAGTCTTCAACGATGCTTCGAATTTCGCCGTCGGTCAGGACGGGGAGTGCGGGATCGATGTTGAATTTGCGGTCCAGGATGGGGTGGTGATAGACGATCTTCGGCTCCATCCTGATTTTGTCGTTGGGGCGGCAGAAACGGCCGGAGTGCGTAAGCTGCAGGCCTATGAAGAGGTCGTCCGCTGCGCCTGCGTGTTCTTTGTGCGCTTTGAGGAGTTCTTCACGCAATCGCCCCAGGCCGCTTCGGGTATGGTCTGCCGCGTAGAGCTGGTTGGGGTTGGCGCGGCCCTCAGGGCGCACCGCAATCGCCTCTCCACCCCAGATTAGCCGGGCGCCGCTTTTGCCAAAATTGCGCCATCGCCGGAAGACGTGTTCCGATGGATTGCCGTCGGTCTCTCCGTCCCAGCCTTCCATAGGCTGGATTGCAAAGCGGTTGCCGATGGTGAATGCTCCAAACCGGTAGGGCCGGGCCAGGGGGGAGTCGGGGGCGGTCAGGATCGCGTCGTCGCAGGGCAGGTCGATACCGAGGGTCTTGACGTGGGCCCGAAAGTCGTCTACGGTTTTGAGGTGTCCGATGCGGGCGATGGGGTCTGGGGGCATGGGGGCTCCGTTGGGGCTGACAAGTGCATGCGTGTGGGAAAATGATATCAATGCACGCCGCACTTGTTTTTTATTTGCCGATTTTCCGTTTTGGGTTGTTATTGGATGTTGAATATACCAAACGGCCGGGTGTTGCGCAATTTCCCGTTGTCGAGGAGAGGTGTTATGCAGAAGGCGGAAGGGTCGAAGGTTTGGGATTCCAGGGCGTCTTTTTTTCGCTGTACGGGGAAGGGGATTTCGGTGCGAGAGGCGGGCGTGCAGCTCCAGCGGGGGGTGACGGTGGCCGACGAGATGGGGCGAAACGCCCGCTGGGATCAGGAGAGGGTGGTGGGGCTGCGCCAGGCGAAGAAGATCTTTGTGCTTCCGGCGCTGGGCGCCAGGCGGGCGCTGCTGTGTCCCTACCTGGCCTGCGACCGGGAGGGCGGCGAACTGGACGTTTTGGTGAACGGGCAGCCGATCCGTGTGCGCCCGGACAAGGACCGTTCCTACTGGCAGGACCGCTGGACACCGGTGGAAGTGCCGGTCGCATATTTGAACGAGGGCGAGAACGAGGTCATTTTCAAGGCCGTGGGGGATGCGCAGTGGACGCTGCTGATCGAGAACGGGCGCTGGCCCGACCGGAGTGAGGTGAGCGAAGACGGGGGGCAGACGTGGCGTTCCGAGGATCTGGGCGAGAACAACCGGGCGGACGGAGAGTATATGGTGCGGCTCTGGCTGGACCAGTACGTCGCGTCGGGAGAGGTTGGCTCAGAGCCGATCGATCTGCCTGGCCTGGCGACGGAGGGGGAGGTCGCACCCTGTGGAAGGGTGGAGTCGGTGCGGTTTGAAGCGGAGGGGAAGACGACCGGGGGGACGGCGTTGACGCTGGAATGGCGCGCGGGATCAACACCGGCCTACGACCCGGAGCGCTGGTCGGCCTGGCGGGCGGTGGACTCAGAGGTTGTACCTGACGAGGACGTGCGGTTTGCCCAATGGCGCGCACTGCTGTATTCTGAGGCGCCGGACCGGACGCCCGTGTTGAAGCGGGTGCAGGTGGCTGTACAGGTGGAAGTCGCCCGGACGGTAGCGGCGCGTGTGGTGGCAAGCGACAACGCCGACCTGGTGAGGAGTTCGTACCGGTTTGCTTATCTGCCGGCGGATGCCCAGCGGGGGAAACGCCTGCGGGATCGGTGGAGATTGGACGAGGTCGTACGCGGCGCCAGGTCGGAATTCGACGTGTTTCTCCATCTGCGGCAATGGGTGCGGGAGCAGTGGGAGGATGGGTGGGATATGGGAGAGATCGATTTTTGCCCCCCCTGGGACGCTATGGTCATCCTGGAGCTGGCCAGCCGAAAGCTGAGCCTGGGCATGTGCACGCATTACGCGACGGTGATGTCGCACTGCAGCGCGGCCCTCGGGCTGGTCGCCCGGACGCAGATTATGCGGGCGCACTGCATCAACGAGGTCTGGTCGAGCGAATACGGGAAGTGGGTTGCAATGGATGTGGGCGGAGACTCGAACGACGAGACGAAGTTTGCTTACCATTTTGAGCGCAACGAGGTGCCGTTGAGCGCCTTAGAGGCGCACCGGGCGTGGGTGGAAAAGGACTACGACGATGTGGTGATCGTGCCCCAGCCGCCGCCGGCGACCGGGGATCGGTTCGAGGTGGCCAAACGGCTCCAGCTCTTCGAGCGGTTTATGATTTCGCTGCGCAACGACGAGATGGTCACCATGGCGCCGGGGGAGCCGGAGCACGGGAAGGTCTCCTACCAGTACGACGGCTACCTTTTCTGGCAGGACGGTGAGACCGAACCGCTGCCCTGGTTTTCGAAACACACGGACCGGATCGGAGACCTCTACTGGACGGTGAACCGGGCGAAGGTCCACCTGCGGCAGGGGACGCAGCCGGGGGTTCTGGAGGTCGTACTGGATACGGAGACACCGAATCTGAAGGGGTTTGAGGCGCGGGTGGACGGGGGAGACTGGGAAGAGCGGGAGGCGCGCTTTGGCTGGACGCTGAAGGCGGGGAAGAACCGGCTGGAGGCACGCCCGGTGAACGCCTTTGACAGAAAGGGAGCGGTGAGTTGGGTGGAGATACGGTATTGAAGGAGTAAGGATTGCGGCATGCAGATTGAATGAAAAGAGGGTCTATGGACAGGATATCGATTGAGACGTACGGCACCAGCATGGTGCGGCCCGATGACTTCGACGCGTTCTGGGACGATGTGCTGACGCAGGCGGACCGGATTCCGCTGAACGCTTCGGTTGAGCGGGTGGCGCTGCGTTCGACGCCTGAGGTGGACGTGTACGAGGTGCATTACGACAGTTTGGACGGGGTGCGCATCGCGGGGTGGTACTGCCTGCCGGTGGACCGGCAGGGAAAGCTGCCGGCGATTTTGCAGGTGCCGGGTTACATCGGCGAGCCTGCGCTGCCCAGGGGGCGGACCAGGGCGGGCTATGCGGCCTTCGGCGCGGCGCCAAGAGGGAAGCTGCGGAGCAACGCGCAGTTCAATCCGGGTTATCCGGGTCTGCTGGCGCACAATATCGTGGACCGGAATACCTATTCCTACCGGGGCTTCTACATCGACGCGGTGCGGGCGTTCGATTTCCTGCAAAGCCGCGAGGAGGTCGATCCGGATCGGATCGGTGTGACGGGCAGCAGCCAGGGTGGGGGGCTGACGCTGGTGGTGGCGGGGCTGCGCCGGGGCGTTCGGGCTGCGGCGGCCGGAGCGCCTTATCTGTGCGGGTTTATGGATGCGATCGAACTGACGCACACCTATCCCTACCAGGAAATCCGGGACTACCTGCGGCTCTATCCGGATCGGGAGGCGGCCGTGCGCGAGACCCTGTCCTATTTCGATGGGATCCATTTCGGGCTGCGTATTACCTGCCCGATCATTGTCAATATCGGGCTGCAGGACAATGTGTGCCCGCCGGAGACGGGGTTTGCGGCATTCAATACCATCGCTTCGGAAGACAAGACGCTCTATCCCTACGATGGACACGGGCACGATGCGGGGCGCGCGGAGCACAGCGCAATTATTGAGACATTTTTTAAAAAGCATCTGAATCCTTGACCTGGAGCAGAAGATGGCGAATGTATTTCAACCCACAACCGTGCGTCCGGACGATTTCGACGCCTATTGGGAGCGGGTGCTTTGGGAATTGGACGGGACGCCGGTTGCCGCTGAAGAGGAGGAGAACCCGCTCCGTTCAACGGAATTCTGTACAGCCTATCAGGTGCGCCTGACCAGCATCGGCCCCTACCGGATCTTCGGACACCTGAGCATCCCGAACGGAGAGGGACCGTTTCCGGTTCTGATTTTTCTGGCGCGCTATCAAAGTGTGATGGATGTTATTCCACAGGGCGATGCCAACGAGAAGCGGAGCCGGTTTGTGACCTTCGGACTTTCGGCGCGCGGACAGCGCAATGCAGACAAGCCCTACGCGGCCGCATATCCGGGGGTCTTTACGGACGGGATCGAGGATACCGAATCTTATGTGTTTCGAGGTGTTGTGGCGGACTGTTGCCGGGCGGTGGATTACGTGCTTTCCCGCTCGGAAGTGGACCGCAGCCGGGTTGCGGGCATAGGCATAAACGAAATGCCGCTACTGACGGCTGCGCTGCGGTCGGGGTTGACGCACGCGATTGCCTCGCCTTCGTTCTTTTACGCAACGATGGACCGGGCGGCGAGGACGGAGGGCTATCCCCTTGAAGAAGTCAATGATTACCTGCGGCTCTACCCCGACCGCCGGGAGGCCGTGGCCCAAACGGTGGCCTATTTCGATCCGCTGTTTTTCGCGCCTTCTGTGCGTATTCCAACGCTGATGTGGTCCGGCGCATCGCTTGCAGCGCCTCTGGTGGGGGCGATGGGTGGAGAGGTGGAGGTCAAGGAGAGCGAAGGTTCGAGGTACAAAGACGGGGTTTACCAGGAGGAGTGGGTGGCGCGGCAGTTCGGATTTGAGGGTGCAATTCTGCCCGCGCACTGGCAGTGAGAGAGATATTTTGTAGGGGCCGCAGGGGATTAAGGAGGATCGATGTCTGATTGCGGAGGGGAGAAGCAGATGCCTGACCGAGAACGCGTCGAGATTGTGGTGCCGGGTGATGATCCGTTGATGATTGACGGTTCGCCTCATCTGGAGCGGCTGGAGCCTTACGGGGATGTGGTGCTCCACCGGGACCGTCCGAAGTCCGTGGCAGAGAAGGTCGAGCGGGCAAAGAATGCTGATATTTTGATGAATACCCGGGGGGCGGTGACATGGGGGTATGAGGAGTTCGAGCAGCTTCCGAAGCTGCGGATGATTACGAGCTGTTCTATCGGGACCGATATGTTCGATCTGGAGGCCGCCGGAGCGCGCGGGATTGTGATCTGCAACCAGCCGGGGCGGACCGCATCGGTGGTAGCTGAACATATGTTCGGGCTGATGTTCGCCGCGGCCAGGCGGGCGGCCTATTTAACCGCCGAGATGAAGGCGGGACGCTGGCCCCGGATTGACATTATCATGTTGCAGAAGAAGGTGCTGGGTATTGTGGGCGCGGGGAACATCGCCGCGGAAATGGCGCGGCTGGGCCGGGCGGTCGGGATGGAGGTGATCGCGTGGACCTACAACCCGTCTCCCCAACGGGCCGAGGCGCTGGGGGTGCGTTTTGTGGCGTTGGACGAGCTTCTGCAGACGGCCGACGTGGTGAGCATCCATGTGCGGTTGACCGGGGAGAGCCGGGGGCTGATCGGTAAGCGCGAGTTCGGGCTGATGAAGCAGGGAGCGCTTTTGCTCAACGGAGCAAGGGGGCCGATCGTGGATTCGGGTGCTCTGGTTGAGGCCCTGAATTCGGGACATTTAGGCGGGGCCGGGATCGATGTGTACGACGAGGAACCCATACCGACAGACCATCCACTCCTTTCCTGCGAACAGGTGGTGCTCACACCCCACTGCGCGGATATGACGCCGGAAGGGGTGGACCTGCTGAACGGTGGGGCGGTGGACAATGTGATCGCGTTTCTGGAAGGAAGACCGCAGCATGTGGTGACCTGACCAGGAGGTTGCTTATGGATGCGTACGAACCGTTGGATCTGTCTGCGTTTTGCAACGCAGGGCTGGAGGCGCTGGGTGGGGCTGGGGAGACGCCGGTGGGCGCGCAGTCGTTTCAGGGGCTGCCGTTCCGGATCGGCACGGCCGACGGGGCGGGTGAGCGCTGTTTTGTGGGGTTTGGAGAGGGGTTGCGGGGAGAGGCTTTGAAAATTCCGATCGGGAAGGGGGCGCGGCAGGTGATTGTGGCGCACCGGCTGCTGGAATCGAAGCTCTTGGAAGGCGGTCCGATCGGGTTGCCGGTGGCTGACTACATCTTTCACCTGGAAGGAAGGGAGACGGTTCGGGTGCCGATCCGGGAGCGGTTCGAGATTTCTACCGTGCCGGATGCAGGGGGGGCGCCTTTTGTGGCTTTTCCGGAACGGACGGACAGCCTGCAACCCCGCTGGGAGGGCCCCTGGGATGCTGCGGGCCGGCGGCAGACGGAATCGAACCGGGGCGGGTCACGGGGGTATGTGCTCTGGGCGTGGGAGAATCCGCAGCCGGACCGGCAGGTTGAGGCGCTGGAGGTGGTCCCGGCAGGGCCCGGGTTCCTGATCGGGGCGATCACGCTGGGATATGCGGACGAGTACCCCTTCTCCCGGGAGGCGCCCCGGCCGGTGGTGATTACCCTGCCGCAGGAGAGGGACGCGGAAAAGCGGTTCGACCTTGAGGTCGAGGTGGACCGGGGGATCGCCACCTACCCCTACCCGCTGCCGGAGCAGCCGGAGGCGTTCCTGGAAGATGCCCGGAAGGGATGGGGAGAGCCGCAGAATTCGAAGAACAGCCCGGCCTGCGTGGAGGTGGCTGCGGTGCCGTCGGCGACGGTGACCGTGAAAGGGGGGGGCGAGGCGCTGGGGAAGGTGAACTGGGGAGCGTTGGAGGAGAAGGGCAAGGTGGAGACGTCCAGGCTGCGGGTTTCGGTGGTGAAAGGGGGGCGCAACTGGGTGCATACGCGGGTGGTGGACGACGAGACGGGAAGGCCGGTGCCCTGCCGGGTGCACTTCCGCTCGCCCGAGGGGATTCCTTATGCGCCGCACGGGCACCACGCGCATGTCAACTCCAACATGGGGACCTGGCATATCGATGTGGGCGGGGATGTGCGGCTGGGACAGATTTCGTACGCGTACATCGACGGGACGTGCCAGGGGTGGCTGCCCCGGGGAGAGGTGATGGTGGACGTTGCCCGGGGCTATGAGTACGAGCCGCTGCGCGCAAAGGTGGAGGTCAAACCCGGGCAGCGGGAGCTGGAGCTCAGGTTGAAGCGGTGGTGTCATATGAACCGGGACCGCTGGTTCAGTGGGGATTCGCACGTTCACTTCCTGTCCACGCAGGGCAGCCACACAGAGGCGCAGGGGGAGGACCTGAACGTGGTGAACCTGCTGCCGTCACAGTGGGGCAGCCTGTTTACGAACACCGAGGAGTTTACGGGGCGGGCGAGTGTGTCGCCCGACGGGAACAGCATTGTTTATGTGGGGTCGGAGAACCGGCAGCACTTTTTGGGGCACCTGATCCTGCTGGGGCTGAAGGAGACGGTGATGCCCTGGTGCTCCGACGGACCGGGCGAGGCGGAGTTGGGGGGAACGCTGGAGGTGACGATGTCGGACTGGGCGGATCGGTGCCACGCGCAGGGGGGGACGGTGATCATCCCGCACCTGCCCAACCCGAATGGGGAGCCGGCCACGCTGATTGCCACGGGGCGCGCGGATGCGGTGGAGATGCTCAGGCACGGGACGTATAACCATCTGGAGTACTACCGCTATCTGAACTGCGGGTACAGGCTGCCGCTGGTGGGCGGCACGGATAAGATGAGCAGCGACGTTCCGGTGGGGATCTACAGAACGTACGTCCACATCCCGGCGGATGAGCCGTTTACTTATGAGAGCTGGTGCAGGAATCTGACCGCCGGGCGGACATTCCACAGCGGCGGGCCGATCGTCCGCTTTACCGTGGACGGTCACCAGATCGGAGATACGATCAATCTGCCGGGCAATGGAGGGACGGTGGAGGTCACCGCCGAGGCGGAGTCGATCCTGCCGATCCATACGCTGGAGGTGGTGCAGGAGGGCCGCGTGGTGGCCTCGGCGGATGAGCCGAAGGGGACGCGGAAGTTAAGCCTGAAGGCAAAGGTGAAGGTGGAGGGGCACTCCTGGCTGGCCGCCCGATGCGGGGGGCCGGGCTATACGGCAGTGCCGCACTTAGACGGCTGGGGACGGGGCCTGATGGCGCATACGTCTCCGATCTATGTCGCCTGCGGCGGAGCGTGGTGGATGTTCAACCAGGAGGCGGCGCAGTATATGCTCACGCTGGTGGAGGGCTGCATTTCCTACATCCGGCAGACGAGCCGCCAGGACCGGCCGGGAGAGGTCACGCACCACCACGGGGAGGAGGACCACCTGGCCTATCTGGAGAGGCCGTTTGCAGAGGCCCGGGCGGCGATCCACAAACGGATGCACCAGCTGGGTATTCCACACTGAGAGAATTGATTCAAAGCGCATTGGAGATCTAACTCCCCCCGCGATTCTGATCTCCCCAACAGAAGGGCCTTCGGCAGTTTGTTCGCTGAGGGCCCTTCTGTGTTCGGGACGGCAGACGCATCCGGACGGCGTACTCACCCACCGGATGCTCCTGCTCAAATAGCGTCCAGCGAATGATCGCCTACTTCGCTTCCAATGCCTCATAAATACTCGCAAACTGCTCCAACGCCGCCTCCAGGTTTTCGGTAATCTCAGCGGCGATCACATCCGGTTTGGGAAGAGTCTCAGACGCATTGAGGCTTTCATCTCGCAGGACATTGCAGTAATTCCACAATTTTTGGACAATAGTTGATGAATCGTTTAATCCTGAGAATCCTGATGGCATTTTTGTGATTATTCTCCTGTAGTTGGATGTGATAGCAAATTCATGCTATCGGCATGATTACCAATTTACTGGCAAGAGCCAGTTTTCTTGCGATGCTCTGACGCTCGCTCTTGTCTGCTGGGAATGGCGTGATATTGGCATGTAGTTCATGAGGTTGCGTGTCTGGAATGACTTTAAGGTTATAATTATAGACTTGCTCCGCTGAAAGATCTGCCCTTGCTCTCAATGTTCTTTTTCCTTGGACGTATTCCAGCCCAATCGCCCAAACCTCGCTTTCAGTGAGTGATGAGGTACGATACACAGATATATCCTTGCTATTTGAAGGAGGAATAAACGCCCAAAATTTGACTTCCCTTTTCATGGCGGAAAATTGACTTTTGGAAAAAATAAAACGGGCGAGTTTCTCACCCGGCAGAACATCCATATCAAATCCTTAATTAAAGGAGGAGGTTTAACAACGTTAGAAAACCTCGCAACATGGCAGTATCTGATAATGCACAGACTCCTTCGACTTGACGTTTGTCATTAAAAAAAGCACCGTAGATGACATGATTATCTCCATATAGGCCCATCGTCGCTATGCCGTTCTCTGGTCGCCACTCAAATCCAAGGCTACCATCTTCTGCCCAGCCGATGTCCGGCATGGGGACATTGCACTGAGAGAGCATCTTTAGTAAAGAATGCGCGTCATCGTATGCCGAATCCGAGATAGGATCAATTTCGTTATCCAACGCTGATGCTTCCATAGCCTCTTGGCGTATCTCCTCTAATTGTTGTTGTGCATAGTCTAGCCAAGAGAAATACTGCTCAAATGCTGAAACCCACCCAATCACATCCTTATCATCTGGCTGGTACGCCTGAGTTTGTAGATTTTGTGGTTCCGGATAGTAAGGCCTTGATAGAGGAGCCTGGGGGTTGCTCATGAATTCTATTCCCACTTGATTCTGAAGCCCTGAGTGGTATTCGGCTTGACGACTGGGGGTGGTCATTATTTTCTCTCCCATACTTGTGTTTGGATGTGTTCCGTAAACATACTGGTGAATTTTTCGCGAATTTCACCATGCGCCGACTTAAACCACGTTATCATCGCGTCGTATTCCGCGTTCTGTGGAAAGCCACGTATTGTAAAATCGGTTTGCAGTGTTTGCCTTTGATCAGATACCCTGACCCGATTACCTATGGTCAAGTGTAACCGTCCGTTTAAGTCCTGAATGGGAAATGAGGTCCGCAAAATCATAGATTCGGCACCAGACCAAAATGAATCCGATGGTTGAGAATTAATAAATAGGTTGTAAATTTTTCCAATGTCAACAAGAGTATTCCAGCCATCCCCATGCATAAGTTGATCGATATAGGTCAGTTCATATTGCAATGGAGTTACTGCGCCAATTTCCATGTTTCCGATAATTTTGTTAAAGCGGTTATAGAGTTCTTTAAACTTTTCAAAAATGGCTGAGAATCCGGGATATCTCTGATTTGGCTCGGTTTTACGCCAGTTGAACGTAAATCGATCGCGTTGCACCTGTATGATTTGGTTATTATCTTTGTGAATGAACCAAATTCGCGCGAGGTTAGGGAAATTCCCAAAATGCAACTCAGTTTCTTGGTTTGGATTAGGAAAATTTTCCCTTGTGGGCATAACCGGTGGCTGTTCCGCGATTTCCAAAAACCCCTCTTTTTTTAATTCCTGCCATATTTCGCCAAAATGGGGAGCCAGGAACCTATCGAGAGACTTGAAAAGCACACTCAACACCACCTCATCTACGGGTGGTCGCACGAAATCGAGCTTCTTGCGCAGGGTTTCCATAATGTGTCACCTCCCGGATTTGAGATACGTTTCCTTATTAAGTTGTAACGCCTGATTTTAACGTAAGGTTTCACCAAATGCACCGCTAATGCTCTGCCAGTACTGATGGCCCCTTGTTGGGCACCGCATCTTCAACGTTCAAATAACGCCAATTGCTTTTTGGTTTTCCTTTTGGTCTTCTGCTCGGCTTCCCGTTTAGCCTTCTCTTCTTTGATACGCTCAAGCAGCTTTTCTGCTGGCTCGTCATTGGGATCTTGCGGAACCAATTTTCCAGAGAGAGCTTCTTTGAGAATAGATTGGCGGAGAGTTTCAGCGCGTTTGAGTTCGGCGTCAAGGGTCGCTTCGACTTCATTGGCGACGGAGAGGCGGCGTTCGACTTCGGGGACGATGCGGCGTTGTTCGGCCAGAGGTGGAAGGGGAATTTCAAAGGTTTCGAGTTGGTTTCCCGTTACCGCATTAAAGGTTGTTCCTGTGCCTTTGCCCGCGATTTTACTCATCGAATGTTCCCCCTGCGCGGTGACCGGCCCATCGGTCAATGCGAAATCTCACTGCTCGTCCGGGCTGAGTGAGCGGACTTCGCGGACTTCCCGGGCATCCTGCTCAATCACCCTCGGTCCAGGTTCGACGGGCGGCCTCTTGCGGAACTTCGATGGGCAACTGTGGCCAATCCGCCGCGATGCTCGAGAACCGCTTGCAGCGGGAAGGCCATTGCCTCTGCGAGGATGGTGATGGTAAAAAACAGCTAAAGCTTTACCGGCTTTCAGGCCGGGAGAGAGATGAGAGGGTCGT
Source organism: Candidatus Latescibacterota bacterium (assembly GCA_965222075.1). Taxonomy (GTDB): domain Bacteria; phylum Latescibacterota; class UBA2968; order UBA2968; genus JAAXHW01. The sequence continues at coordinate 957,143 of OZ244937.1, forward strand.
TATGGGAAACCCTGGTAACACGGTCCGGCGAAAATTCTCAATTCGAGAATCGCTCTAAGTGGTACGTTCACCCTCAAACGCAAAAGCGTTTTGAGAAGCCCGAGTGGGTCATGCTGTCTCAAACAATCAGCGCGTCTTCGAATGCAGACGGTGGAGCGCGCGTAGCAGGACACGGACCTGTACGATCTTGACATCCCCAATCATATTCCGTATATTTCTGCCGTACACCTTGATGCGGTCTACCCTCTCTTGAGGTTGATAGGGTGCTTTATTCTTCCAAACGGCTACATCCTGCTGCCTTTCTCGTTCTGTTGATTTTCGTGGCCTGCCTGGCGGTCTTCGTACTTACCGCTTTCCCCGGTCACGATCACCAACAACAATGTGCTATTTGCGTATGGTTCAATAACCTGACCATTTGTTTGCCGGTCGTATTGCTATTCCAGCTTTGCTTCCTGCGTTTCCGGCAATGTTTTTCCTCATGCCAATTCCTTCGCATTTCCCTCCTTCTTCCTGATGGACGTGCCCCTCCTGTGTTCTGAACCATCCTCCCGTGTTCTGAAGACACATCCTTCATATTTTCCCCAGCATTTACAATCCGTTATACCAGGCCAACGCTATGCCTGTGTTTACGCCCAAAGGTATTTTCGGTACCTGTGAGCGTCAGACGGTTTTGAATTTCCCGCGATTGTTTTTCAGCAATTCTATCTGTTTCCGGTAGAACCTGCTCTTGTAAATGCCGGTAAACTATCCACGAAATCGGCATAATCCCGGTATCGCATCTGACCAACGACAGATGTCCCGGCTGGATCCCGGCGTAGGTTCAATCCCATCCATTCAGGAGACCCTTAAAATGAAAACGTTTCATCACCCCATTGCCGCAGCGGCGGTTTTGGCCCTGTTCGTGGCCGGCTGTGGCAAAGACGATCCCATATCCCCAGAGGAAGACCATTACGAAGCCGAAGGCCTCGTGCTTATTGACTCGGGCAACCGATTTTTCCGGTATTTCCGGGGCGAAATCGACTCCGCGACGGCCGGGCGGACATCCTCGAGGTCCCTCACGGGCAACTCACCCCCCACTGGAGCATCCGGTTCCTGGATGCGGACGGCAACGAAATGGCGCCCCCCAGCGGTGAAGGCACCAGCTTCACGTGGGTCATCGCCGACCCGTCGGTCGTGGAAGTTTTCCAGGATGAGGGCGATGAGGGCAAGTTTGACTTCCACCTGCGGGGCCTCGAAGAGGGGGAGACCACCATTGTGCTGCAGATCGCGCACGAAGGCCACGTGGACTTCCGCACGCAGCCCATTCCCGTGCATGTGGTAGAAGAGTTTGAGGCCGAGGGGCTCGTGCTTATCGACTCGGGCAACCGATTTTTCCGGTATTTCCGGGGCGAAATCGACTCCGACGACGGTCGGGCGGAGTACCTTGAAGCGCCGATTGGGCTGACCGCTCACTGGAGTGTCAAATTCCTGGACAGCCACGGTGATGAAATAGACCCACCCGACGATCCCGAATTCACCTTCGGCTGGACCATTGACGATCCGTCGGTCGTGGAAGTTTTCCAGGATGAGGGCGACGAGGGCAAGTTTGACTTCCACCTGCGGGGCCTCAAAGAGGGCGAAACCACCATCATGTTACAGGTCGACCACGAAGGCCACGTGGACTTCCGCACGCTGCCCATTCCCGTACATGTGGTGTCACAGGCCGGCCAACACGGCGAACCCGTGGGTCTGCGCCTCAAAGACGAAGACAGCGGTCAGGTGCTCGTCCAGGCATCCCGTGAGGGGAAGGGCGACTCCACTGGTGTTCTGGCGGTCGCCGTGGGCGATACCACCGACCATATCGCGACCGTTTTTTTCGACGATCAAGACGTGGAATTCCAGCCTGAAGCACCGGACGAGACCCTGGGCATTGCAGTGGCGGACACATCGTTGCTCGGCATCGATCCGCCGGTGGCGCCCGACTACTGGGCTTTCAAACTCATCGGCAAAAAGGCCGGGACCACGACGATTACCCTGTCCATCGTGCACGATGGACAGGCCGAACACACATTCGTGCCGATTTCGGTGGTGATCAGCGCGCAGTCGCAATAAACACAGGGGAGAAGGCTGGGCTGCCTTCTCCCCGTTCACAACGTTGGGGGTTCATACAATGCTCGATACACTCAGGATAAAGCGTCTCCTGTCGACCGGAGATGTCAGCGCCCTGTTCCCCGGAAGGTTGGGCTTGAAATGGACGGCATCTGTGCTTTTCTGCCTGTTCTTCGTTCCCGCGATCAGTGCGGCGGGCAAAACCGTGTTGATCGAAGGGTATGTTTTCGACAGCGAAACCCGGCACCCCATCGAAAACGTCAACATCCAGCCTGGTGATCATGCAGTGGGCACAACCACCGATGAACGAGGCCGCTTTGTCCTGCACCTGTCGCAGGATGTCTATCGCCTGTCTTTTACTCACGTCGGATATCAAAAAAAGCACCATGAAGTGACCGTCTCAGGCACAAAACATCCCATCCTCTATGTCGAAATGGCCCCGCTGGCCCTTCAAATGGACCTCATTGACGTTGTGGCAGAATCCGCCGAAACCCGCTTTGAGGAACTCCACGAGACCACCGGCGTGCTCTCCGGCGACGAGCTCCGGCAGAAATACGCGCTCACGCTTGCCGAAACCATGAAAAACGAAATCGGCGTTGCCATCCGCAGTATGGGGCCTGCGCCTGCCCGCCCGGTCATACGCGGCCTCAGCGGCGACCGCATACAGATCAATGTAGACGGCATGCAGACTCAAGATCTGTCCGCCACCTCGGCCGATCACGCCGTCACCCTTGAATCCTTCAACGCGAAACGCCTCGAAATCATCCGGGGGCCTCGCACCCTGCTTCACACCGCTACCGCCGTTGGCGGGGTTATCAACGTTGTCAAACACAAAATCCCCGATGTCCACCCCCAGCGCGTCTTCGGCAGCGTCGGCGCCTACGGAGAAACGGTCAACCGGGGCTATTTCTCATCCGCCTCCGTCACCGCGCCCGTAGGCCCGCTCGCACTTTATGCCGAAACCACGTACCGCGATACCCGGGACGTGCAAACCCCCATTGGCAAACTCGACAATACCCCCATCAACACCCGCACCCACACCGTCGGTCTGTCCTACGCGGCCGATCGAGGCTATATCGGCGCTTCTTTCGATCAATTCGGCACTCAATACGGTATTCCCGGCGGATTTATCGGCGGCCACCCCAACGGCGCAGACCTGGATATCCTGCGCCGGGTCTTCGACGGCAGGGCGGTCTACCGTTTCGACCGCCGGGTGATCAACAGGGTAGAGGTGGGTTTCACGAAGGCCTTCTATCATCACTTCGAGTTCGAATCCAGCGGCAGCATCGGGTCCGAGTTTTTGTTCCACGACTACAGCGGCGATTTCAAACTGCACCTGAACACACAGGACCAGACGCAGAACACCGTGCTTACCGCCGGCTTTGAACACCGCAACCTCAAACTGGGCGCCTTTGTCTTCACCCCACCCACGCGTGAACAAGAGGCCACCGTCGGCCTCTATCACGAGTTCACCTATCGTCAAATCGAACTTCAGGCCGCCGCCCGCTACACCTACGCCGCCTTTGATCCGCACCCCGATGTTGTTACCAATGTGGGCCTGGATGTAGACCGAACCTTTCACACCTGGTCCGCAGCCATCAGCCCGCTTGTGCCCATCACCGATCAGCTGACCGCGGGCGTCGGCGTCAGCCGCTCCCAGCGCGTGCCCACCATCGAAGAACTCTACAACGAGGGTCCGCACCTGGCCGCGTACACCTTTGAAGTGGGCAATGTCCATCTCAATGCTGAAAAGGGCTTCGGCCTGGAAGCCTTTTTCCATTATCTGCAACCGGGCCTGGACCTGGTCTTCACCGGCTTCTGGAACGAATTTGGCAGTTATATCGCTCCGCGCAATACCGGAGAGATCAATTTCGCCCAGCTTCTCCCCATCTACGCTTCCGATGGTGTTGCCGCGCGAATGCTGGGCCTGGAAATGCACCTGGGGTGGCGTCCGAATACCCGTCTAAACCTGGAATTCAACGGCAGCTACGTGCGCGGACAGAACCGCGATGAGCATTTGCCCCTGCCCGAAATGCCCCCGCTCAAATTTGCCGGCAGCACAACCTACCGGCACCCCTGGCTTACTGTGGGAGGAACTGCGGAATTCGCCGCCGGACAGAAGCGCGTGGATATATTCGAAGACCCTACGGACGGCTATACCGTCTTTGGGGTCTACGCCCAGCGCAACATCCTCACCGACCATACCCGCCATAGCCTCATCCTGTCCGTAGACAACCTTTTCGATACGGAATACCGCAACCACCTCTCACGCATCCGGTCCGTGATGCCCGAAACCGGCCGAAGCCTTAAGCTGTACTATAAGATGTATTTCTTTTAAGACAGTTGTCATGCGCCCTTTGGGGCACCCATTAGGATGAAAATCGTTGCCACGTCTCGCCTCTGCGCTCCCCCCACCGCATCAGCCGTCGCCTGTCGGCTCGGCTTCTGCGACTCCCCCTCAAGGGGGGAGTAATAGGGGGCCGCTTTGCATGGGTGTGAAGTCCCCCTGGCGTCAAGCGAATTTCGAGGGCAAGACCTGCCTGCAGCGCGGTGCGCCGCGCAGGCAGGTGCCCTCGCTCCCAGGAGAGATCAAGGTCGCTACGCAGTGGTAGACAATACAAGTGGCGATATATGGTGGCCGGGGGGAAGGGGCTTTTCCGCGCGGTTCCGTCCAGCGCCTTCGCCCAGGAACGCCTGGAAGGTTCGCAGGGCAGAAGCTTCCGTTTCCACCCCAGGGGCTATTCGCGGAAAAGCAGCCCCCGCGGCGTTTGAGCGGCGCCCTTCTTTTTCGGCCTTTTTCTTGGGCGTGCAAGAAAAAGGCCATAAGTAAAAGAAAGCCTGTTTTCCAAGCACCCGCTTAAACCCAAGAAACACAACAAGTTCCGTTGCAATATGAAAGCCTATTTTCTAAGCAGCTTCTGAGAGAGAACCTGGCTGTTTTCTGTCTCCGCATTGCGGAGCGCTATTTGGCCTGTATATACCCTTCGGACTTCAGCAGTTCGGCCATGAGGATGGCGCCGCCGGCTGCGCCCCGGACGGTGTTGTGGCTGAGGGCGATAAATTTGTAATCGAAGAGGGTGTCACCACGCAGGCGGCCGAGGGTAACGCCCATGCCGTCGCCCGCGTCCCGGTCGAGCCGGGTCTGCGGACGGTCCTCTTCTTCATAATAGGTGAGAAAGGGCCTGGGAGACGAGGGGAGGTTTGCCGCGCGAGGGCTGCCCTGAAAGGTCTTCCAGCGTTCTAAGATGCTGTCGCGCGCGGGCTTGCTCTCAAAGGAGACCGAGACGGCCGCCATGTGGCCGTCCGTAACGGGCACACGAATGCACTGGGCGGAAATGACGGGGGATCTGGCGTTTACGATTTCGCCTTTTGTGACTTTGCCCCAGATTTTCAGCGGTTCCCGAACGCTCTTTTCCTCTTCGCCGCCGCCGATGTAGGGGATGATGTTGTCGACCATTTCCGGCCAGGTGTCAAAGGTTTTGCTGGCGCCCGAGATGGCCTGGTAGGTGCAGACGGAGGCCCGGGCGGGACCGAATTCCGAGAGGGCGTGGAAGGCCGGTACGTAGGGCTGAATGGAGCAGTTGGGTTTGACGGCGACGAACCCGGCCCTGGTGCCCAGGCGCTTCCGCTGGGCAGGGATGATGTCTAAGTGTTTGGGGTTGATCTCCGGGATGAGCATGGGCACATCCGGGGTCCAGCGGTGGGCGGAGTTGTTGGAGGCCACCGGGGTTTCACGTTTTGCATAGGCGTCTTCGAGGCTGCGGATGTCCGCTTTGTCCATGTCCAGGGCCGAGAAGATAAAGTCGACTTCGCCTGCAATCGTCTCGATCTCATTGACGTTTTTGACGACCAGGTCGGCGATACCGGCCGGGATCTCGGAGTCCAGCGTCCACCGGCCCTGCACGGCCTCCCGGTAGGTCTTGCCGGCCGAACGCGCACTGGCGGCTACGGAGACGACTTCGAACCAGGGGTGGTCGGCTAAGCGGGAAACAAACCGCTGACCAACCATGCCGGTTGCGCCCAGAACGCCCACTTTCAATCTGTCCATCTGCTGCTCCTTTTGATATAATAGGGGACGAAAAAAATAGCGGAGAAAAGATACCAAAATCAGGGGTTTTGTCAAGAAGATCGAGGGTCGTATATTGTGGTTTGCTTTTACGAACGGCGAATGGCGAAGGTGGTGCGGGCACGGGAGCAGGCAGAGGCTGTGGTCGGTCCTCTGTCTGTAGTGTTTGCGTTGATGCGGTCAGGAAAGGAGGGGAGGGCTGATGGACGGCGCGCTGGACGGGGTGCGCGTGCTGGATCTGTCGCGGCACCTGGCAGGGCCTTACTGCGGGATGATGCTGGGCGATCTGGGCGCAGAGGTGATCAAGGTAGAACGTCCCGGTCTGGGCGATGAGACGCGCCACTGGGGACCGCCCTTTCTGGAGGGGGAGTCGGCCTATTATCTTTGCTGCAACCGCAACAAGGTGAGTCTCACGCTCAACCTGAAACAGGAACGCGGCGCAGCGATTGCACGGGATCTTGCACGGGACAGCGATGTGTTGATCGAGAACTTTCGGGTCGGCGGCCTGGACGAACTGGGGTTGGGATACGCGGACCTCAAGGTGGTTAATCCCCGGCTGGTGTACTGCTCAATTAGTGGTTTTGGGCATACCGGTCCCGACCGCGAGTTGCCCGGGTACGATTTTTTGATTCAGGGGCGCGGGGGGTTCATGTCCATTACCGGTGAACGCGATGGACCTCCTATGAAGGCCGGGGTCGCGATTGTGGATGTGGCGACGGCCCTGTTTGCGTGCAACGCGATTCTTGCCGCGCTGTTCGCCCGCGAACGGAGGGGTGGACAGCATCTGGATATGTCGCTGTTCGATTCTCAGATTGCACTGCTGGCGAATGTGGGAAGCAACTACCTCTGTTCGGACGAGACGCCGCAGCGCTGGGGCAATGCGCATGCCAGCATCGTGCCGTATCAGGCGTTCCTGGCGGCGGACGGTTACCTGGTCCTGACGATCGGCAACGATGGGCAGTGGCACCGGTTCTGTGAAGCGGCGGGCGTGGGCGAGTGGGCAGCGGATGCCCGCTTTGCGACCAATCCGGAGCGCGTGGCGCACCGGGACGCGCTGATTCCGATGCTGGAGGATCTGTTCCATCAGAAGACCGTTGAGGAATGGTTACAGCTATGCGCCCGGGCCGATGTGCCCGTCGGGCCGGTCAATACGATTGACAGGGTGTTCGCCGATCCGCAGGCGCTTTCGCGCGGGATGCTGGTGGAGATGCAGCGGAGGGAGACGGTGCGGCTGGCAGGCACGCCGCTTCACCTCTCGGAGACACCGGCCCGGATGCGCCTGCCGCCCCCGCTGCTGGGGGAGCACACGGATGAGGTTCTTGGCCGTGTGCTCGGGATGGACGAGAGGGCGATTGCGGCGTTGCGCAGGGAGGGAGTGGTTTAGGGAGATTTGCCGGAGGTCTTATGACAGGGCGTTATTCTTGTTTTTCCCAGCCGAAACTTTCAAAAAACCGGCCTTTCCGGTAGTTTTCGAGTGCCTGCCTGACATAAGGCACCATATTGGCAGGTAAATTGTGGACAGAATGCCAGGATATGTCATCACACTTGTCTGGTTCTGCGTTGACGATGTCTCCGGTCCATCTGGAGGCGGCAAGAAAGAATGACACCCGTTCACTGTCAGACTTCCTGTGCATAACCCCGACCACTTCGATGTCCGAGGGCTGAATCTCAATCCCCGTCTCTTCCTTCGCTTCTCTGATGGCCGCTGCCTTGACCTCCTCGTTACCGTCGATGTGCCCGGCAATCACGCTATAGTTGCCATCCTCATACCCGGTATTGAGGCGTCTCAAAAGCAGGATTTCATTGTTGTCGTTCGTTAGAAAAATATGGGCCTCCGGAATCAGCTTGAATTTGTCAGACATCGAATGGCCTCGTAGAAGAAGTGCTTGAGCAGGAGAAGCGCGTGTGGGTGCGAACTCCAGGTGACTTGTTTTCTGACTTCGGCTGGCGGGCAGTTGCTGAAGGCCAGGGGAGTGCAGCGACCGCAGCGCAAATGGACCTGTTACACGTTGGTGCAAGCGGGGTGGGGTTGCCAGGGATAGCAACGGTGGGGAATTTCTTGACTTTCAAGAGGTCTTTGTTGTACTTTCTATTGTCCCAAATAGAGCAATCTATCAAGGAGGAACATCATGCCTGAGCCATCCCTTTTGACTGAATTAGAAGAAAATATCAGTCGTTTGTCTTTAGATGAGCAATTGCTGCTTATTGAGCGAGTGAGCCACCGGATACGAACGGATATTTCCGGTAAAACGGATATAGATGCTCAATTGAGTAAAATGGCCGCTGATCCTGAAATCCAAAAGGAACTCCAGGAAATTGAGCATGAGTTCTCGGCCACGGAGCAAGATGGGCTGGATGATTAATGGCTATTGAGCGTGGTGAAATATACTTCGTGAACCTCAACCCGGTGAAAGGGCGCGAGCAAGCGGGTCAACGTCCAGTATTGGTTCTGTCCATAGATGCAATTAATCGATTGCCTCTTGTCGTGACCGTTGTTGTAGGTACCAGAGGTGCCAACATCACACGCGATTATCCCACAAACATTCGACTGACGCCAGCAGAAACGGGCTTGGATTTGGAAACAGTTTTCCTCGGGTTTCAGATTCGATCATTGGATTCAAAACGCTTCCCTGATCATGTAGCTGGCCGAGTGTCGGGCGCAGCTTTGAAAAAGGTTGAGGACGTCGTCCGGTATTGTCTCGGTCTGTAGGCGAGTCCGGTTTTCTCTTCTACCTCATAACACCAGCCACACTCCCACCACACACAACCCCACCCCCGTCACCAGCCGCAGGGTCACTTTTTCCTTCAGAAAGATTACCGCCATCACCAGCCCGAAAACAGGAGAGACAGACCCCAGGGTAGCCATCTTGGCAGGTCCGATCCGGGCGATCGCCATTACATACAGCGCCCAGGCGAACGCGCAGAGCAGCCCGAAAACCTCACCGAAAGAGATCGAAAACCCCAAATTCGCTCTCCCGCAGGTCGAGCACCTTGCCGCGTTGTATCAGACCTCGCATGGATGGCCCGGGTCCATGTCCTCGTGCTCGCTGGCGACAATGTAGTATATCAGATCTTCGGACTTGCTGGCATTTCGGATTCGGTGCCGGGTGCCGGCCGGTTGCACGAAGCAGTCTCCGGTGACGGCTTCGGTGGATTCTCCTTCACGATCAACCACGGCACGGCCCGATACGATAATGAAAAATTCCCACCTCCAGGTATGCGAATGCACCGGACAGGGACGCGCACCCGGGGGCAAACGTGACAGTTCCACGTCAAACGGATGGGGCGTTTCCCCGGTGTTTCCCAGGGCGACGGAGACCTCGCGGCGATAGCGTTCGTAGCTTCCATTTTTCCAGGACCACACCTGGTGTTTTTCAGGTACGTCGTCCAGATTTATCTTCCAGGGCTTCATGTTCTGCTCTCTTCCGGGTATATGTGTGAAGCTGTTGAGTTCTGTTTTGCGCGATAGACCCGGGGCATCTGCCGGTCCTCTTGCGCTGCTTGCATTTAACGTTTCCGGCACCCACGAAAGGCAGGTTCACGGGTGCCGTGTCAGGAGACGTGGCAATCACCGCCATCTTGATTTCAGGTCGGATTCAATCTCCTGCCAGGGCACGCCCAACTTAGCAGCTGCAACCATCAAAGCATACACGACTCCGTTGTACTCTTGAGGCAGACCGTCCCTCTGAATGAAGGCTCGGACAAACTCAGCAGATTCCTCTCCGACCTTTTTGCAGATCGCATTCTCATCACTCAGTAATCTCGAGGTGCTCGAATCTGTGGGTTTCCGGGCTACCGTCCAGATTCTCCGGTATTCTTCCAGCCACGGGTTGACAATCTCCTTCCCGATAAGGGAGATGTCGCTGAAACGGACAACCTCTGCGACTTTGAGCCCGGTTCTGGACATGGCGCTGTGGGCGGATTTATTTCCTCGATACACGACCTCAACACACCAGTCGTGGGTGCCTTCCGCGACGGTGTTCTCAGTATCCCCTGCGTAAGTGACAACACTGTAATTCACCTGTGTGCCCTCGAACCTTTGTGACAAATACTCCCGCGAGGTGTGCTCATACTTCTTGTTCACTGCTATCGATACAGACGCTGGCGAGCGAGGTAGCGCTCCCAATGGATTCAGTAGACAAAGCGCGGGGCGGTAGAATTGGGCCTGTGGGTCGAACCAATCGTAAGTATTGAGCGCCCCCAGAGGAGAATCCCGGGTGCCAAGCATGTACTCATCGAACAGATCATCTCCGGTTAGGCCATAAGCTGGTTCTCCCCGAAGAAGGCAATCATCCACGCGTTGGGGCACATCCTCCCCTCGAACCGAGATGATCTCCAGCTTTCCATTTCCCTGTCCGGGGCGGTCGAACTCCCCATCTTTGCTGACGCCGACATCTCTCAGGAGGTTGTTTACGTACTCGTTCAACCCACTGTTCGTGGGGACGTAGAGCCTTGCCCGGGCCTCAGTGATGAAAAGTCCTATGTTTTCGCGAAACACGATGTACTCCTTACGCAGGGTTGTCCTGCCGGTATTGCCTTAACCTTTTCGGCTTTCAACTTCTCCCAAGCGTCATCATTTTCGATAAATTCATTGAACACATCTTTAGCCGCTTGAGTGATCGGCGACCCGTGTCCAAAGGCCGACTGGGCCGGATCTGCTTTAACATTCGAGACGGCTCTCAGCCTGGGGTTTGACTTTGTGCGCGATTCCCGGGGTGGGGTGGTTGGGTTCTTGCGCCGCTTTCGGTTAACGTTTGGCAATAGGCCGACTGGGCCGGAGCGGGGTACGGACGTGTCAGGCGACGTGGCCCACTCAGGGCTTACTGCTGTTGAGCTCTGTTAAGGACAACTGCTGGTTTGGGTTCTGATACAACCACATCTGCATGTTTTTCTTAACAGCGGCCCACTCACTGTCCAGTATTGAATACCAGGTAGTGTCCCTGTTTCGACCTTTTACGATCATATGCTGTCTGAAGATGCCTTCGAACCTGAAACCAAGACGTATGGCCGCTGATCGAGAACGCTCATTCAGGGAATCGCACTTCCATTCGACCCGCCGGTATTTCAGGCGATCGAAGGCCTCACAAAGCATGAGATACGCGGCCTCCGTGTTTACGTTTGACCTCTGAACATCTGGCGAATACCAGATGTGTCCAAGTTCCAGTCGCAGCATATCCGAAGCGATGTTCAGAAAACTCACCATCCCAACGCGTCGCCTGGATTCGCGATGGTGGACAGTAAGGAAGAGCGGATCGTTTGACCTGGCCCCATCCTCAAGCCACCTTTGCATGCTGTGTATGCTTTCAAAAGGACCGTACCCCATGTAGGTCCATATCCACTCCTTCATATCCGAGCCGTGAGAACACGCGTAGAGTTCCCCGGCATCGGCCTGTGGGCTGACTGGCGACAGGGTAATGAACTCACCTTTGTAGTCCGTTCTTTGAGGCAAGTCAACATGGGCAATGGGTTTTACGAGATTTCCAAGAGGGAGAGACAACATAGCAATTCCTGATTGTGCAGGTTACCGTGGGATGAGAGCCTTTGGTACAGGACTCTTGATCCGTGGGCCATGTCGGCTAACGGTTTCGCCTTTGGATGACGTGATACCGCGCTGCCTGATCTGTCAAAATTCAACGAAGTATTTCCCGTCTCGGACGTCGGCCTCTTTGGCCGTTCGCAGGACCACCTGGTTGCCCTCTTCGTTTGTTTCCTCGATCTTCCAGTTCAGGTTGGTCAAAAAGAATGACACTGCCCGCTTAATCCCGGGCCAGGTGTAGTCGTCCAGGATGATTATTCCGCCCTTGCGTACGAGATGCCCGAGATAGTACAGGTCCAGGAAGACTCTGTCGAAGCGGTGGTTGCCATCGACAAACCCGAGGTCGAAGCTCCGACCTTCCCCCAGAAACTGCGGAAGCGCAATTTGGGATTCTACAGCGTGATACTCCACGAGCTGTCTGATCCCTGCCTCCTTGAGGACCTGCAGCCCGCAGTCGGCGAAGCGCCATGTCTGATTGGGGTCGAGCACAACATGCCGTGCAGCATGGTTGCCGTTCAGAAGCAGGCCTTCACAGATGTGTAGTGCAGAAATTCCGTAACCCAGGCCGATCTCGATGGTTCGCGTCGCGCTTTCGCGAGATACCCAGTTCCGGAGTGATTCGCATTCCCCGGGACTCACCGCAACGGGAAAGATACTATGCCTGGTGCCGTCAGAGGTCGCTACGACAGATCCGTCACGAACCAGTCGCTCGATTACCAGTCGCACCCGCTTGACCGCCGCGTCCCGATTCAATACGGTCTCCCTACTTCTCCGTGAACGCAAAGAGGGGTTTCTGTCTCATTATGTCATGACTCCACCGTTTCGACTTCTACTTCTGTTTGGAAGTAAAGCCTGAGTCGGATCGGAATATCCTCGTCAAGAAGCACTCGCATCCTGTGCTCTCAAGTGATCCAGTCCCTCAAGTGAAAGCTCGAGATACGATTCTATCTGCCAACGCTCGACCGTGGGATAATCCTGGAGAAACTCTTCGATGGAGTGCCCCCCTTTAAGATAACACACCAGGCTGTCTTTTCCACGGTTTGCGAACCCCGAGCTCGGCCGCTGAGCCTGCATCCTGAGTATGCGTTCGTTTCGACAAGCTCAACGAACCATCATTGAGCCTGAACCCTGAGCTTGAACCCTGAGCCTGAACCCTGAGCCTGAACCCTGAGCCTGTCGAAGGGTGTCGAAGGGTGTCGAAGGGTGTCGAAAGGGTGTCGAGGGGTTGCCGAAGGCGAGGCCGCCCCAGGCGGCGCAGCGAGCCGGGAGCACGCTGTTGTGTGCTGTGTCAGCCTGGGGTGATGAGGTGCGGCCTTGCCACGGATGACAAGGCCGCTGTCTATTCAGGTTGATCTACATGTTCAACTCGCTTGGGAGGAAGGGAAGTAAACTGCCTTCCACTTGTTTTTTCTCGCTTTTTTAGATCCTTATAAATAGCCTGTAGATCATAGTTAAATTTCCTCGCATGTGCTTCGCGTATTTTCCTGACTTCTTCTACAATCGGATCTTTCCACATATCATCATTTCTCCAATAATTCTTCAGGTGTACAGATAATCGTTGGCTCATACCCTTTGGTCCGACAGATCTGCTCAATTTTGCTCCGCATCGCTGCATTAGCCAGATGACTGCAATTCCACGTCAGCAGATAATCCATGCCATTGATTACAGCCGTAGCGATATGGATCGCATCTTCAGCAGCCTTCTGAGGAAGAGGACCTTTGTCTACAAGCTCATTGGCAAGAGATAAGCCTTCTTCGGTTACTTCCAGCAATTCGACTGTTTCCAATACTGCCAATCGTCTCTGACTCATTACTCTGGCCAACTCTCTTGACTTCCAAGAAAATTTTCGGACGTCCCGTGCTATCGCAGAGAGCGTAGTCAACTCGTCCTGACTCCACAGGATATTCGGGAGCCACCACCGAGGTATCGGATACAGGCCAGTCAAGCGCCTGTAACACGGGCAGTACGATGCCCTGAGATACTGAGGCCTCGTTCGTGAATTTTCCGGATTTGAGTGAAACCCGAATTCGATCAACAGTTTCTCGTATCATCAGTCTGTCTCCTCTGCGGTCCAAGACGGCCTCTTCATCCACTTCGTGTTGTTCGGTTGCGCCTAAGATTACGTCTGCGACGGCTTTCGGTCCGCCGGAGGCGGTTGGCGCGGCGTTTGTGCCTCTCAGCAAGCGACGTGACAAAGGAAGCTGTGCCCGAAGGATCGAAGGAGCACAGCGACTGAAACGCAGACGCGGTGTTAAATGCTGGCAGCGTGGCCTTTAAGGGCCAACATACAGCGTACACCATAGGATGGTTGTTTTATTGCTCATCCGCTTCCTGTAAACGACTCACCGCTGCAACTGCGATATGGTAGGCATCCATTTCAGCTGTGCAATAGCGACCGGGAGCGTAGCCTGTTACAAGCCGGCTACTTGGCGCCCAAGCAGCGGCTCCGATCGACATCTTGTTCAGCGAGAATTCCAGCAACACAAAAGCCTACGAGAGTCCTCGGTGGTCCATCTGGAATCCATGACAATCCTCTCAGTCGAAAATTATGCTATACTGCATCACTCGATAGTCTTGCTCTTTTTCGTGTTCTTGCACAAGATGATTTGCCCATTCTTCGTTCGGAACGACGATACTCCCGGTCTCGGGGGCGAAGTCGAGATATTCGCATTGCACCCGCCACTCTCGCTCCCAAGTGAAATCGACAGGTTCCTCGGAGTCTGGTCGGTACAAAACATGGCGCCACTGGTGGGAGGCTGGTAACGAATAATATTCTTCGTCACTTTCGTAGATTACAGGTCTGCCTCCCATAGCAAATATCCATGATTTGGAAAAAAGGATGCCAAACGGGCGGTACCTTGAGTAGGCGCGTTCATTGACGAGTCCCCCGTCCAGAAGTCCGATAGGTGCTTCTGAGAAGCACACACAAGGATGCTGACCTTTGGTCATTCTGCTACCTGCAAGCAGCCGGCGCTCACCAATGATCTTCTGTAAGGTCTCGAACGCCTGCTGATTTGATTCGCCGGAAGTAAAGTGGATGAGATAGGGCGACATGTCTAGACGTGCCAAATTCTGAACCTCCTACTTCTTTCCCCTTGAAACTCCGTATGCAGTTCCCGCCACTTGCGAACCCGCGGGGTGGGTTGTCGAAAGCCAGGGCGCGATAGCGACGTAGCGCTACTGTAGGCTGAGAAGGTGGGGTTACGTGGCTTCGGGCTCTTCGTTGACAGTCCGTCTCTGCGAACGTGCCCGGTCCACGACTCTGCGGGCATGTTCACGCTCTTTTTCACGGATCATGGCGCCCAAACGGTTCACGTCATAATCGTGCTCGCGAGCAATATCCTCCTTGATCTTCCACAAGGCGGCTATGACTTCATCCTTCATCGGGCAGGCCTCCTACCATCTCCTGGGGAGTGCAGATCTCCGGACAGGGATACCCATGCTCAGTACAAAGTGCTCGAACCCGTGGCTTGATCAGAGCATTGTCGATGTGCTTGAAGTTCCAGGTGAGAAGATAATCGACGGCGTGCACGACCGATAGTGCGATGTGGAACGCGTCATCTGCTGCCTCAATGGGTAGCGGACCAGGGTGGACGAGCCTGCCAGCGAACTCGATGACCGGGTCCGACACAGCCAGTAAGGGTATGCCCTCGAGATTCGCCATTCTGCGTTCTGCCGCTTCCTGATCGCCACGACTGGCTTCTTCAAGCACCAAGGCCGAAGTGCAAAGATCGAAATCCTGGCGCTGGTGGTTCCACCACGACACCGTCACGTCTTGCCAGGCCGCTACCAACAGGCTCTGCGATGGGCGCGCTGTAAGGTAACTCACTATCGATGTTTCGATGTAGACCGACGGCATAGGATGAGACACCCCTAATTCAGTCTAAGTTCCCGCCATTTGCGAACTACGCAACGCGGGTTGCTGACAGGCCAGGGAGCGATAGCGACGTAGCGCAAGTGGACGTGTTATGTAGCTCCTTCAGGACACAGGGGCGTGCGCGCTGGCCCCACCTGATTCGCGCTTTTTCAAACAGGTCACTCCGCGAACGTTTCCTCGCCCCTTGCCTTCTGTTTCTGCCTTATCTCTGCGATTTCTTCGTCTGTCAGACTTTCTCTGTCCGTTACGATCGTCTGTTCGATGAGTTCCAGCTTCAATTCCCGGTTGGTCAGCCACTCCCAGCGAGCGGCATTTGCCGGGTGGGGATGTGGATGCACATCACGAGGCCCCACCTCATCGGAAACGACATAGAGATAACCTGGTGTGACGCCGTTATGCTTCACCTCACCTCCGTCGGACATAGAGACAAGTGAGGGCCTGTGAGAGAACGCTTTCGCCACATTTCTGTTCTGTGTGATCGAACTTCCGACCCGAAGTTTCGTCAGTTCCTGCTGAGAGCCATGGTACCACGTGAGACTATAGTCGCAATCCGGCATCAGTAACCTCCGGTTTGCGAACCCCGAGCTCGTCCGCTGAGCCTGAACCCTGAGCCTGTCGAAGGGTGTCGAAGCGTGTCGAGGGGTTGCCGAAGGCGAGGCCGCCCCAGGCGGCGCAGCAAAAACCCGCCTTTTCTAAAGCTCGCACTGCATTCAAATGATTGACACCTGATATTTTCGGCATCCTATACCGTCAACTCGATCTCTCGTACTTCTACGTCATCCAACAGATTGTCAACGACTTCAAGATACTCACGTATTGCCGTCTCGATGTTTGCAATCGCTTCATCTTCCGTGTCCCCTTGCGACCAGCACCCTGGCAAGCCAGGCACCGAAACGCTATAGCCTTCTTCGGATTTGTGAAGAGCGATTTTATACCTCATCAAAACCTCCTTGCGGTTGTTCATTCACGTGTTTGATGACAGCCTCTCCTGGCTCTTTTTCAACAGGAAGCCCGCGTACCGTCGATCCCGACCATAGGTTGCACGGTACTCAATCTTGAACCCAGCCTTCGTCAGTTCCTCTCTATATCCCTTCAGGCTCCGCGCACGCCCAAGTAGAAATATCTTTTTGCCTTTTACATCCCTCCACTGGTTTCCCTGGCACTTCTGAAACGAAATTCCAGAAGTGGTGGTGCCCGTCAGCCTGCAAAATTCATCGAATGAGGAAATCGGACCTTCACAGGCGTCCTCGTCACGCGCACCAAAGAGGATGAAGTATCCTTTGCCCTGCAGGACTCGTCTAACATTCCTCAAATAGACTTCTCTGTGAGCGTCGAGAACCAGCATATTAAAGCAATAGCAGTCGATAACGATTTGGAACCTGGTGGTCGGGAAAGTGTGAAGATCCAACACATTCTCTACCTCGAATCTTGCATCTACACCACTTTCAGCAGCTCGTTGTCTGGCTCGTTCGATGGCTGCCTCGGAGATATCGATACCCAGATACTGATATCCAAGCCCTGCCAGAAAGAGGCCGGTCGTGCCGTCCCCACATCCCAGGTCCAAAATCTTAGTTTTCCGCGGAGAATGTGGGATTCTTCGAAGTAGTCCCTTGAGGCGCTGAAGATCCCTCTGCTGTGAGGCCCCTTCACCAAGGTACGTCAAGCCTTCTTTATAAGCGACTCGATAGTTGTGATCGTATGCCTTTAAGTATGATCGGTCATCAAACTTCATAGGTCAGTTGTCGCAGGTAATGGCGTTTAACGTTTTCGCCGTGCCCGAACCGCGTAGCGGTAAGGCGTCGGGGGCAGCGGTTGGTTATGCCCCAACTTGCACGAGACTGCGCGGTTGCAGCGAAGCAAGGGTCTCTTCCAGCTTTGGCACGAGCGGCATCAGGACGTGTAATTCGTTCGACTGCGCATGCAGGACCACGACCCCTATGGGGAGGGCGGATAGGTTCTGTTGGTACTGAAGATTCTTGTCGACGGTGATAAACGCATCAAAATCCGACGCCGCAAGGCGGAGCACCTCACCGTTCTTGTTACCACCCCATCCCATCTCCACCACCGTCCGTACGCTATGGCTGGGTAGGGATTGCCGCAGGCGACGGGGAACCGATTCGTCAAGAAGTAGACGCATCGGCAAAAAGACGTGCTTTCGCGGCCTCGAGCACAGCTACTGCTGCCTCGCGGGAAACAGAGGGAAAGTCCTCCAAGAAATCCTCAAGCGAAGAGGTCCCCTCAAGGTAGTCGAATAGGTTCTGAACCGGTACGCGGGTCCCCTTGAAACATAGTGCCCCACTCATGATCTCCGAATCGCGGCTGATGTAAATAGCTTTCATTGATACCTCCAAACTCGAAATCCTATGCTGTATATCACCATCAAATACTGCAAGATCGGTCAGCCTATCACGACACTCGGATGTTGGCAATTAACGTCTCAAACTGCTGATTAGCAGTGCTTTGTAGGTTCTGGTTGTTCAGGCAAGAGTACCAAGCGTTCTAAAACCATTAGCGACGGTATCTGTCCAACTCGGTTCTGACCTTGCGGAAAAGATCAGGCTGAATCTCCGGATGGGTCAGTTTCCCAGGAAGACTATCACCGAAAAAGGTTTCCTCTATCTCAGAATCGGGCATTTTTCCCAGTTTTTCTACGCGAGCATGAAACAGGAGGCCGCAGTTGGTTCGTCCATCTTGTTCCACCGAGTACGCACAGATTCTCTTCAGTTCAAAAGCTTCTGCACCGGTCTCCTCACGTAGTTCCCTGGCGGCGGCCTCCGCTGGCTTTTCTCCAGGCTCAATGTGTCCGCCGGGAATCTCCCACGTATCTCTCTTTTTGTGTTTGCAGAAGATCCATTGGCCTTTGTACTCAGCAACAATCACCACGTATGTGAGATCGAGATCTGTGACAGTTCCCACTTCAGGAAATGAAACGACCACGCAGTTCCTCTGATCCAGTCCCTCAGGTGAAAGCTCGAGATACGATTCTATCTGCCAACGCTCGACCGTGGGATAATCCTGGAGAAACTCCTCAATGGAGTGCCCCCCTTTGAGATAACACACCAGGCTGTCTACCGGGACCCGCGTGCCGGCGAAGACCAGATCTCCGCTGTGGCTGGGTGTTCTACATGCTCCCAAAATATAGACCGCCATTTCAAAATGTAAGGGTCCAGAAACCTGAAAAACGATTGCGTCTAACGTTCCCGCCACTTGCGAACCTGCCGCAGGCAGGTTGGGTCGGAGGCGCGTATGCGCCAGAGCCGTAGGTGCTCGTGTTAACTGCGGTGCAGGATCCTCCCTCCGCAAGGCCTGTCTATCCCAAAGTTGCTCTCACAGAACTTCCATAACCCGGTCAAGCCTGCTGTGAATTTCCTCTGTCTCCGCAAGTTCGAGACTTGCCTCTGCCCAAGAAGGAAACCTGGGCCGCCGGAAGGCCTCAACGAGAGCATACAGAGGGGCCATTAAGTCGTCTAAGGTTTTCTCCCTGGGATCGGTCTCGCCGTACGCAGACCGGAATGCATCCGCAGCATCTGGTCCAAGAGAGCCGGTTACGTTTCTGCAATCGGAATACCGCAATCCCAGCCCCAGAAGGTGGTAGTCAAACACAACGGCCCTGATTGGCTTCTCGTTCCGAGACAATGCCAAATTGGTCCAATGGAAGTCATTGTAAGTTAGGGTCTCAGCAGAAGTCATCGCGGCGTTCTTGATTCTGTCGATGTTGTCGGCAAGAGTGACCCACTTGGACTGATCTGAGCCCCGGACCTTCGAAGCCACCTCCAAGATCGACGCAGGAGTCAATTCGTCGATCTCACGCCACAAGAATGAAGGCCCGGGCTGACCCGTCCACAACCTCGAGTCCGTATCGTGAAGTGCTCGATACCAGGCCGCCAGAGCGACGCCAACCTCAGCTTTCCCGATATCGTCCTCACCGGCAGGCCTGAGATGTTTGCTGACTTCAAGATCTTCAAGAAGAAGTGCATCATTCGTCCTCGCAATGACGCGGAGGGTGGGAACCCCAAGATCCTTGAGGAGCGCATACGCCCCGACTTCTCTTGAGGCATCCGGATCTCCGAATACTTTCAGTATGTAAGAGGAACCTTCAAGAGCGATCCGGAAGAGGCGATTACCATGTCTCTCCTGGATTGGCTCGACCTTTTCCAGATGAGAGGTATCAAACCCCATCTTTGCCAGGGTAGCGCACACATCATCGGCGGATTCCGTCACATCGTCTCTCGCAGGGTTGAATGCTCTCTCATATATCAACTCAGAGGCAGACGGCTTCAAAGAAAGACTATTGCCGACGTTTCAGCAGGAATATCATTTCGGGCGCCTCGGGTCCGATTGGTCTCCGGTCAAATGATCCAAACTCTTCCACACTCTCAAGACCCGCAACGTAGAAAAGCAGTTTAAGGTGAGGATAAGTATAGGCGCTCATCTTCAACGGCTGTACTTCCTCAGATAGAACTTGATCACCCTCACACAACCGGAAGATAAATCTGCCCGAGAAATTCAGGTTGACCGGGTCGATCTCGTCCTTTACAAAGTAACGCCGGATCATCCGATCAGTCCCATCCTGCGCAGGCCACTCCAGGTCCAGGTATTCCTCGCCGATGCCCGATAGAAGTTTGTCGAAACGAGGATTAAACACATCAAAGGCGAGGATACCGCCATCTGCCAAATGTCTCCCCGCGTTCTTCAGGGCAGCCAGCTGGTCATCCGTGGTGTACATATGTTGCATGGGTCTGAATGGAATCATTACCAACGAAAACCGATCATTCAAATAATGGGTCCGGAAATCTCCCTCTATAACTCGTATTCTCCGTCTTACGCCTGCAGGTTCTTTGGCGAGCTTTGCGCGTAAGACCTCCAGCATCGAATGAGAAGCATCCAACCCTGTGACATCAATACCTTGTCTCGCCAGTGGCAAGGTAATTCGTCCGGTGCCGCAGCCCAATTCGAGGACAGGTCCAACCCTGTGACCACAGTGGCAAGGTAATTCGTCCGGTGCCGCAGCCCAACGTATTGGCCAGATCGAGATAGAAGTCCCTGTTCGTCAAATTGTCCTTGACGCCGTATGCAGCGTCGTAATGCTTCGCTCCCGAACTGTAGGGATCATCAATCATTCTCTTCCCTCCATTCTATTCTTTTGCTCCTGGCCTTTTTCTTGCTCGCCCAGGAAAAAGGCCGCCTGTCTGCGTGCGTGAGACAGCACGCACAGGCAGGCGGGGGCTGCTTGCTCACCTTCCAGCAATCCTTGCTGCGCATCAACAATGAGTAGTGCTGTGACCGATTTCTTCATACAAACCCACCATATTCACCGGCTCTGGCACCCACGTTCCGGGAAATATGTCATTGGCCGACTTTCCCGACCATGCCGCTTTCAGGTAAGATTCTCGCCGTGGAGGTTGAAGGGTCCCTGTCCTTTATACTTCAAGTCCTATGTCATGTGGCTCAATCGCCTCCAGTTCCTGAGCTTCAGACCGGGTGGCATGATACAGATCCCAGCGAAGTTGGAGATTCAGCCAAAACGCAGGAGACACATCGAAATATTTTGCCAGGCGCAGGGCTGTGCTCGGAGTAACACCACGTCGACCGTTCACCAATTCGTTGACCCGCTGATAAGGAACATGAATGGCGGCAGCCAATTCGCGCTGCGTTAAACCCAAAGGATTTAGAAACTCCTCCAGCAGCATCTCACCCGGATGAGTCGGAACACGATCTGTTGGTATACGTACCATGATCGACACCTCGGTGCCAGTACGCCGGAACGATTGAATCATAAGATTGATGTCGTGAACTGACCACGCACTCCGGCCACAATTTCAGGTAACGTTCCCGGCACCCACGAAACTGCCGCATGCAGGTTGAGCCGGAGGCGTGAAAACGCCGCAGCCGCAGCCCGTCGTGTCAGATGCTGTGGCGGAGCATGCTATCGCTTGAGGATTTGAGAAATATTTGTTACGATTCGATCAGGGACTACGTGAGTAGACTCCGGCAAGCCCTTGCCTTCAAAGTCTACCCAGATTGCGTAGATCCCAAGACGCTGGGGGGCTTCCACATCCCATTCGAGATTGTCTCCCGCCATCCAGCTATCCGTTGGCGCAACGCCCAATTTCTTGAGGGCCTGGAGATACACACGTTCATCAGGTTTTCCTACCCCGAATTCACCCTCGACAAGGATGTATGAAAAAAAGTCCGACAGACCGAATTTGTCGATCTTCCGTCTCTGACCCTCCGCAGTCCCGTTTGTGATCATACCCAGGCGGACTCCCTTGTCCCCAAGTATACGGAGGGTCTCGATGGCTCCTGGAAACGGGGCAACCGTGTCTTCCCGCTCAGACGTGTATGCATCTGACACTTCGATCACCAGGTCAGGATCATCAATCCGTAGTTGACGAAAAGCTCTCGAGACGATCTCCCGCCGGGCACTCCGCAGGTTGAGACGTCCTCTTCGATGTCTATCCGCGTCTGCCCAAAACCAGGTACGGATGGCTTCTATGGCCTCGAAGAGCCCCTCAGGGGTTTGTCCGTCAACTCGTGGCGCAACCTTCCTGCATATTCTTTGCCAGGTCGGATCTGCGCTTTCGGAGAGCGCGAGAATCGTGTCGTCCAGGTCAAACAGGATGGCTTGCGGAAGATCGTTGTTCATTCACTATCTCCATCTGTCGAATGCTACGCCATTGTATCTAACGTTCGCCGGTTTCCGAAGGCCAGGGCACGAATGTGCCGTAGTGGCAACAGGGTGTTACACGGTGGCTACTTTTTCCACCATAGATTCATCGTCCGTGTCGATCCGCTTTCTTGACTCCGCTATTGTTTCAGCCCATACTGGCGGATGGCCTGCTCCACGGACTCACACCATGCTACAAGAGAACCCACTTCGGCTTCCGTTAGCTTTCGTGTGATCTGACAGCTGATGCCAGAGAGTCTTCAGATGCTCTATCAGGCTACCAAATAGCTTATTCACAAGCACTCCAGCTTTGGATTGAAGTGCGCCGACAACTTATGGTTCTGCGGCAAAAATCGATATATCCCAGTTTTTCGCCTTGAGATATGGCTTTAACGGAACGCCATCCCCGGTTCGCTGAGACTTGTATGACAAGGTCGCTCATTTCAACTGACTTGAGTTTGTGAAGGTCACTGCATGAGATTCAAGGGCAATTTCAGGTAACGTTTCCACGGTTTGCGAACCGCGAAGCGGCACGGAGTTGAGCAACCGGATGTTAACAGATGGCAAGCTTGGGAGGCTGTTCCCAGGATCAGGAATTACTTCAGGTTCAATTCTAATTCTTTACCCAAAGCCTTGGCCGCTTTTCTCAGAGTAGACAGCTTAATGTCTCCAGCACGGTTTTCCAGGCGGGAAATCGCTGTTTTCTTTGTATGCATTAACCTGGCGAGTTGCTCCTGCGTTAAGCCGGCCTCCTCTCGGGCCTGACGCAGCAAAACGCCAAATTCGAATTCCTTATACCCTTCCTCAAATCCTTCTGAAAATTCAGGATCGATCTTCTTTCTTCGCGCAATATACTTTTCTACATCACTCATGATGCACGCTCCTTAGAAGCTGTTTCCCTGGATGAAAAAGCCAAAAAAGCGATAGGTTCCCTTCTGTGTTGGAATCCTGCATTCC
Source organism: Candidatus Latescibacterota bacterium (assembly GCA_965222075.1). Lineage (GTDB taxonomy): Bacteria > Latescibacterota > UBA2968 > UBA2968 > JAAXHW01. The sequence goes on from OZ244937.1 coordinate 980,335, forward strand.
CAAATATTCGCTGTTCCGGTCAGTTTCTTAAAGTAATTCGATGGAATCCGGTCGACCCTCTTTATGAGTCTGAAAACTCATAAGACCTTCTGCGATTCTTTGGGAGCCAACTTACCAAGGAAGCCCTCAACTGGACATCTTCGATCCTTTGTGCGATAGAATTCAATATTTCTGGCCATTTATAAAGATAACCTACGCGTTAACTTCAGGCAATAAAAAATATCGCTGAATCCGATCCTGATTTTTTGCTATCATCACTACAGCCATACAGGGGCGAGAACAGCCCTTTTTGTCTTTCTGATCACCATTTCAATAAAGTCCATACCGCGAAGCCAGCCACCAGTCAGCGTATGGCATGCCACTTTCGAGTGCTGATTCAACCAGCAGATTGACATCTACAGGCACTCGACGTAACTCGATTCGAAGGCCACTATTCCCCCAACCGATAACCCCATATTCTGCCCACGCGGGATGGCGGTCTGGGCCTGTCTGAGAAGTAGGCGCACCAACACTTCCCGGGTTTAGAATGGTTGTGTCTCCGATTCGTCGGACCATCTGCGTGTGCGTGTGACCCCCAGCCAAGACCGTGGCGTGAAAACCAGACAGAATCTGTTCCAGATCCTTTCGAGGAGTGGTGGAGACGATTCCTTCCTCATTCGACTTTGGAGAACCGTGATAGCAGAGAAGATCTGTGGTCGTATCAAGAGACATTTCGACAGTTGCTCGGAATGTACTCAGATAGTCGAGATCATCAGCTGAAAGCTGACTGACACCCCAGAATTGAATCTCGCTGATCCGCTGAGCCTTCGCGTTCCTCACCTTATGAGGATGTGGATTTAGAAACCAAGCATCCATATTGCCCATGACGACAGAACTGTTTAGCGTTTTCAATTGGGCAATGACCTCGCATGGCTGGGGACCGTCGGCGGCAATATCACCCAGGCAGACGACGTGATCAATGTGTTCTGTCTTGAGATCGCTCAAGACAGATTCCAAAGCAACTAAGTTTCCATGAATATCAGAGATGATGGCGATTCGCATGTAGCTCTGTGTCCCTTCTTTCGCATTTCCTTGATCCACCCGGATCATTCCCCAATCTTCCTATGACGACACCAGAATGGCGACGTTCTGCTTCTGGGGCTCAGGCTGGCATTTCTTTGTAACGCCCTGCCGGTTTGCGAACCCCGAGCTTGTCGAGGGAAAGGCACGACGGCGCCGAGGCGTAACACCGCTGTGTTATGTGAAGAGGCCATGTGCTCACGAAGACCATTGCTTCTCTAAGCGAATCGGACTGCTATCGTGGTCCCCGCGGTCAAAAAATGCAACGATCTTGTATTTATTCTGGATCAAGAGGCGCAGCATATCAGGAAATTTATTTCTTGATTGGACAGCCACACCAGTGTAGTTGCTTTTTTGTGCCCACTGCTCGACATAATCGAGCAGGCGCTGCCCCACGCCCTGGCTTCTGTGGTTTGGATCAACACCGAAAAGATAGATATAGAAGTAGCCGCTCTCTTCACCATAACCGATGGCGAAAGCAATGACCGTGCTCCCTGTTTCGGCTACAAAATTGGTAACTGACCTGTCCGAGATTCTGGCCCAATATTTGCCTGTCAGTTGGATCTCGGGGACCATATCCCTGCACTTTTTCCAGATTTCAGACGTTTCTGCCTGCCGGATACGTACCAATAGCTACAAATCGCGCCGCAGGCGCGAATCCTCTGACAAGGGGTCAATATTTTTTCTCGACATTTCCCATAACGTCTCGCGCATCCCGGAACCCGCGCAGCGTGTTGCCGTCAGGCCGAGGGAGCGATGCGACTGAAGCGCAGACGCGGTGTTAAATGCTGGTAGCGCGCCCCAATAGAGCGAAGCGACCAAGGGGCAACAATAAAGCGCACGTCATAGCCGATTGTTTCTCTGCTTCTTCGCCTCCTGTTTACCTCGCTTTTTTTAACGATCCGCCAATCAGTGGATAGGAATTGAACCATTTACCCGCAAATCCGCTCTTTCACCTGGCCTATGGGTTTCAACGTAGCGGTCTTCCTTCGGCATCCAATCCTGCTCCCATACGGCACGTGCTTCTTCCCCATCTCGCGCCAGACCTCTGGCAAGACGTATCTCTCTCGGACATTCAATCCACACTTTGAAGTCGTACAGGTCAGTCAACTCAAGCCGTAGTGTGTAAACGCCTTCAACGATGACAGCGCCAGTCGCTGAAACAGTATGCCACTCCGCAAGAGCACCTTCTGCCCAATCGTAGCGTTGATAACGTCCCGGTCGATTCTCTTTTAGCGGCAAGAGTACCTGATCGCGTAGACGCTGCCAATCAAAATCACCTCCGATGGCCTCTGGCTGGTTATCTAATTGCCATGCCGAAGGCAAAAAAAATCATCGATGGTGTACAATGGTTACTGCCCGGCCTATAGACTTGAGGTGTGCTGTCAACTCAGAATGCCATGCTGTTGACAAGCTGTCTTGGCAAACTGCAGGAGGCTTTCGTGCACCCAATCTTCAGACCAACCGGATTCACCAGTATCCTTTTTTTGGACATGCTTCTCTTCGTGATAGCCCAAATAGTCGGTCTTTGACATCACGGATAACATCGCGTATCCTTTCGAGTTTCAAGCTATGCGGAGTGAGCCCCAAAACCTTCGAGCGATCAACACAGCTTAGTTTTGTCTGATGAAGCCCTACGGGGCCTCTCTTGAATAAGAAACTTGTCGTAAGTTCTTGTTTTTTAAACTGGAACTAGGCCTGATTTTTACCTAAATGTACAGCATTGCCGGTCAGGTGTCAACAGCGAGCGGATGGCCCTGGAAATCGCCGGGGCCGCCATTGTGCAGGGTGTAAGAAGTTCGTGCGGTTGTGGACGAAGTTTCTTATATTGTGCGGCACAGCAGATGCGGTGAGAGGGACAGATTTATGTCAAAAAGGAGATTGTAATGGGGATTCGACTGATTCACCTTGGGGTAGGGGGGCGCGGGGGGTGGCCGGTGAGGCGGGTGGTGGAGCGGGACGATTTTGAGAGCGTTGCGCTGGTCGATGTCAATGAAGAGAATCTGTTTGCCGCGATGGAGACGTCCGGGCTGCCGGAGTCGGCCTGTTTTCGTAGCCTGGAGAGCGCCCTGGACAGGGTCGAAGCCGATGCGGTTGTGGTGGTCACGCCGCCGCAGCTTCACGCCCGGCAGTGCCTGGAGGCGGTGCGGGCCGGCAAGCACGTGCTGGTGGAGAAGCCGTTTACCAAAAGCCTCGTGGAAGCGCGAGAGATTGTGGAGGAGGCGGATGCGCACGGAGTGGTGGTGGCGGTCTGTCAGAACGCCCGGTATGCGCCCGCGCCCGTGACCATCAACCGCCTGGTTCGAGAGGGAACGTACGGGAAGCCGGCGTTCGGGCTGATGACCAAGTTCGGCTGGAGGTCCAGAGTACACCACTCGGGTGAGGACCAGCACGCGTACCTCTGGGAGCGGAGCATTCACGATCTGGATACGGTGCGGTTTCTGTTCGATGCAGAGCCGTCCAGAATCTGGGGACACAGTTTCAACCCGTCCTGGAGTCCCTATGTGGGAGGAGGTGGGACGTATGCCTGGGTGGAGTTCGAAGGAGGGGCTACCTGTGGCTATCTCTGCACCTTTGTGGCCCACAAGGGGGGATCTTCTCTGCGGGTGGAATTTGAAGGAGGGACGCTGGAGGCGGTGGGGGACGAACTCCTGCTGAGGCGGCCGGGTGCGGCGAAGGACGAGACGATTGCTTTAGACGAAGTGCCCCATCCAGAGGAGGTTCTACTGGATGGGTTTTACCGGTATGCAACCGAAGGAATCGAGCCCGGTTTTGGCGGCCACAAGAACCTGGCAACGGTCGCTCTGGTAGAGGGCATAGGGGTGGCGTCGGACGAGGGGCGCGTGGTCGATTTTCAGGCGTTTTTGAAAGGTGAAGTGCATTAATTCAATACCCCCAACCCTCTTCCCTCGCAGGTTCAGGAGGTAAGCCCGTGGCAGAGAATACAGGACAGACCGAATGGCCGCCGGAGTGTGAGGCCTTTGAGGATGACCAGACCGGGGCGCGGGTTACCCGGCTGACCAGCGCGCCCTGCACCAACCATCCCCTCTACTACCTGGCGAATTCCTTTACGCCAGACAGCCGATCCCTGGTTTTTGCCTCTGATCGGACCGGTAAGATGGATCTCTACCGGGTAGGCCTTGAGGATGGGGAGATCCGGCGGCTGACCGATCTGGAGGGGGTGCAGCCCTTTTCGGGTAATGTGGTGGATCAGGATGTGTATTTTACTGTCGGTGGGCAGCTGCACCGTCTGAGTCTGGTGGACGGCAGCGATCGGATTCTTGCCGAGCGGACCGGGTGCGGGCTGGGGGAGGTGACCGTGAGCAGCGACCGGCAGTGGGCGGCGACCCTGATTACACAGGGGGGTTCGGCAGGCCTTTTGATTGCCCGTACAGACGCATCCGGGTCGACGGTAATTCTTGATGGGGTGCGTGCGCTTTACCATCCCCAGTTTCATCCCACCGATCCGGACCGGCTGATCTATTCGGCCGATCCCCCGGATCCCAGGCTCTGGACGGTTCGGCGGGATGGGAGTGACGACCACTGCTTTTATGCAAATACGTCCGATGAATGGTTCGTGCACGAGACATTCCTGGGCAAAACCGATGAGGTCATTGTGGTGAGCTGGCACCAGGGGCTTTTCAGGGTTGGGCTCTACACGGGTCAGATCCGCACGGTTGCAACGTTCAGCGCCTGGCACATCTCTTCAAATTCGGGCGGCAGTCAAGTTGTGTGCGACACACATCTTCCGGACATCGGCCTGTGTCTGATTGATCCTCAAACGGGCGCGTATCAACCCCTCTGCTATCCAAAAGCCTCTAACAAAGGCACGCAGTGGCGCAACCCCCTTCCGCTACAGGCCGATGGTGATGCGCCGGGGTGGGCGACCATGACCGAGACGGTTTCCCTGGAGAGTGCATACGGGCCCCAGTGGACGCATCCTCATCCCTCCTTTAGCCCGGACGACCGGCTGGTATCTTTTACCTCGGATGCAACCGGATCGCCCCAGGTCTATGTGGTGGAGATACCGGAGGAATAAAAACCGATAGAGGATTGCGTGTGGGCGGATGATTTTACACGGCCCGGAGCATAAGAAAGGAGGTAGGGTGCATTCCTCTTGCACCCGTTCTTATGAAGCTTGAAGGTCAGGCGGCAATTGTCACAGGCGGTGGGCGGGGGATCGGGCGGGCAACGGCGCTTGCGTTCGCCCGGGAAGGCGCAGACGTGCTTCTGGCTGCCAGAACAGTACCGGAAATTGAGGCGGTCGCAGCGGAAGTTCGGGAGATCGGCCGGCAGGGGGTTGCGGTTCCGACCGATGTGACGCAAAGACCGCAGGTGGATGCGATGGTAAGACAGGCGCATGACCGGTTTGGAAAGGTCGATATCCTGGTGAATAACGCGGGCGTTGCCATTCACAATCCGGTTCCCAGGATCCGGGAGGAGGACTGGGATTTGACGATGGCCGTGAACCTCAAAGGGATTTTTCTCTGTACCCAGGCGGTGTTCAGCCAGATGTGCGAGCAGCGGCGGGGGATGATTGTCACGGTTTCGTCGGTCTCGGGGAAGCACGGGCACCCCAACGGCGGAGCCTATTGTGCGTCCAAGTTCGGGGCGGTCGGGTTTACGGAAACGGTTGCGGCCGAAGGACGACCCTACGGCGTCAAGGCGGCGGTGGTCTGCCCCGGTCCGGTGGATACGGTGATGCGCCGGAACAACCACCCCGACGACGACCCGGAGAAGTTGACGCTGCCGGAGGATGTGGCCGACCTGATTCTTTTCCTGGTGACCCAGCCCCCGCGCGCCCATACTTTTGAGACGGTGATCCGGACGCCGTTGATGTAGAAGCAACCCCGGATGGACAGGAGGCGCATGGCGATGAAGATCCTGCTGAGTTCAGAGCTGGAGGACCGGCACGTGGAGCAGATCCGGGCGGTGTCGGGCGATGTGGAGGTGATTCGGCCCCGCCTGGCGGAGGAAGCGCTGGAGGCGATGCCGGGAGTGGAGGTGGTTTTTGGGGGGATGAACCGGGAGATGTTTCGGCGGGCGGAGCGGCTGCGCTGGGTGCAGACGTGGGGAGCGGGCGTTGATGGGATGCTTTTCCCGGAGTTTGTGGAAAGCGAGGTGGTGCTCACCAGCGCCAAGGGGATGGTGGGCGTGCACCTGGCCGAGCACGCAATGGCGCTCCTGCTGGGGCTGACCCGGGGGATTGCGTGGGCGGTCAGAAAGCCGAACTGGGACCAGCGGATGCCGATCCGGAAGGCGTCCTGGGAGTTGATCGACCGCACGATGGGGATTGTGGGGCTGGGGGGGACGGGGCGGGACCTGGCGGTCCGGGCGCACGGGTTCGGGATGCGGGTCCTGGCGGTGGATCCGGAACATGTGGAGGCGCCCGCCTGTGTGGAGGCATGCTGGGGGAGGGACCGGTTCTACGACCTGCTGGGGGAATCGGACGTGGTGGCGGTGTGCGCGCCGCTAACGCCGGAGACGGCCGGGATGTTCGACCGGGAGGCGTTTGGCAGGATGCAGCGCCACGCCCTGCTGATCAATGTGACGCGGGGGAAGATCGTGGACGAGGAGGCCCTCTTAGAGGCGCTGGAGCAGGGCATCATCGGCGGGGCCGGGCTGGATGTGACCCCACGGGAGCCGCTGCCGGCGGATCACCCGCTGTGGCGAATGGAGAATGTGATCATTACCCCCCACGCCGCTGGGGGGTCGCCCAACCGGCAGGAGAGGATTGTGAAGCTTTTCTGTGAGAATCTGAGGCGGCTGATCGCCGGGGAGCCGATGTTGAGCGTAATCGACAAGAGGAAGGGGTACTGATGCGGGCATTTTTCTTCTGGGAGGCAAAGGCGGGCGGGCTGACGCTGTCGCACAAGTGCAACCCCTATGCGGGGCTGCTTGCCCGGGCGCTTGAAAAATGGGAGATCTACCTGGAATTGGGCGATTATGCGTTCAGGCGGGACTGGCTGGAGGCCAACCGGAAGAACTACGAGGTTCTCCACCTGAACTGGCCGCACCATTTTTACAGGCGTGACGACCTTGAGACCACGGTGAAAGCGTATGCGCAGTTCGCCGAGAACCTGACCTTTGCACGCAGCCTGGGCTACCGGATTGTCTGGACGATGCACAACCTCTACCCCCACGAGCGGCCTTTTCCGGAGGTGGATCGGATGGGCCGGCTGCTGGTCTGCCGGCTGGCCCATGGGGTGATTGCGCACTGCCATTACGCTGCGGACCTGGCGCGGAGGCTGTTCTTCCGGACTGAGGAACTCCACGTGATACCGCACGGGAATTTTATCGATGTATTTCCCAACAAGATCTCCCGACAGGATGCGCGGAAACACCTGGAGATCCCGGAGGAGGCGTTCGTCTACCTCTATTTCGGGAATGCCAGGGTCTATAAAGGGATTGAGACACTGATCGAGGTCTTCGGCGCAGCGGCGGCGGCGGATGCCCGGCTGGTGCTCATGATGCGGCCGTCGGCCGCCAATGCCGAGTATTGGGATGACTTGATGGCGCTTGCCGACCGGGACGAACGCGTCCGGGTGTTCACTTCGTCCTTTTTCCCCAACGAGGACTTTCAGATCTACCTGAATGCGGCCGATGTGGCCGTCCTGCCGTTTTCCGAGGTGCTGACTTCGGGGTCTGCGATTGCGGCGCTCTCGTTTGGAAAGCCGGTGGTCCTGCCGGGGCTGGGGTGTCTGCCGGAACTGATTGATGAGACGATGGGCATCCTGTACGATGTGGGGGATGCACATGGGCTTGAGCAGGCGCTTGTCGAGGTCCGGAAGCGAGACCTGAAGGCCGCCGGGCGTGCGGCGCTGGAACGGGCCAGGTCGATGGACTGGGACGATATTGCATCGCGAGTGGCGGCGTTGTACAGAGGTGAGAGAAAAAGATGAAGATTACCCGATTAGACTTAGATGCCGTCCACGTCAACCATCGGGGGGATTGGGCCTTTGTCCATGTGCATACGGACGAGGGGATCCGGGGGATCGGGGAGCTTCGGGCGGGAAAGAACTACGGGGGGCGAGTCCGGGCGGTGCGCGAGCTGGAAGCGATGCTGGTGGGGCGGGATGCCCGCCGGATCGAGCAGGTCGTTTGGAAGTTTACGCAAGGGGATGCCGGCCGGGACCGGATCAGCGCGGTCAGCGCAGTTGAACAGGCGCTCTGGGATATCCTGGGGAAGGCGCTCGGGGTGCCGGTTCACACCCTGCTGGGGGGGGCGTGCCGGGAGGCGATCCGGCTTTATGCGAATATCAACCGGGCGACCACGGACCGGACGCCGGAAGGGTTTGCCCAACATGCGGCCGCTGCTGCCGCAGAGGGGTTCGACGCGGTGAAGCTGGCGCCATTTGACGGAATGCCGGCAAAGATGGACAGCGCGAAAGAGGCCCGGGAGGGCATCGCCTGCATGTACGCGGTGCGGGAGGCGATCGGGCCGGACGTGGACCTGTTGATCGACTGCCACAGCCACTTCACGGTCAAGGGTGCTCTGGAGGTGGCCGACGCGCTTCGAGACCTGGACCTGTTCTGGTTTGAACAGCCGACGCCCGAGACCGATCTTGAGGAGGTGCTGAAGGTCAAGGAGCGGTGCGGCATCCGCACGGCGGGGGGCGAACAGCGGATGCTCCGGCAGGGGTTTCGGGAGGTGCTGGAGAGGAGGGCGATGGATGTGGTGATGCCGGATGTGACGGTGGTGGGAGGGATCGGAGAGCTCAAAAAGGTGGGCGAGATGGCGGAGGCCTGGGGCGCGCCTACATCGCCGCACGGCCCGTTCGGGCCGGTGGCGATCGCGGCCGGGGTGCAGGCGATGGCGGCCCATCCCGGTTTTCTGATCTTGGAATACGGTTGGGGGGAGGTGCCCTGGCGGGACGCTTTGACCCTCCCTCCGGAACGAATCGAAAACGGGCGGATCGCCCTGACCGACCGGCCTGGCCTCGGGCTGGAGCTGAACCCCGATGTGGTGGAGGCGCATCGGATGTCGGATGTCGGAAATTGACAGGAGGCGGAGATGTTTAAGAGCCTGTCGCCGGGCACGATCGGGGTTAACACGACGCTGACCGAAGGCCTGGCGTATGCGGCGGCCGGGGGATTTCAGGGGCTGGACGTGGGCATCGGGGGGGTGGCGGCGTTGGTGGAGGAGAAAGGGGCCGGTCACGTGGTGGGGCTGTTTGAAGAGGTGGGGTTGAAGATCGGCGCCTGGGGGCTGCCGGTGGCCTGGAAGGGGCCGGAGGATGCGTATCGAAAAGACTTAGAGGCCCTGCCTGCGCTGGCCGAGGCCGGAGCGGCCGTGGGGGCGTTTCGGGTGGCAATATGGGTGAGTCCTGCTTCGGGTGAGCGGCGGTTCAGGGAGAATTTCCGGTGGCACGTATCGCGGTTTCGGCCGATCTGCGAGATTTTGAAGGACCACGGCTGCAGCCTGGGGCTGGAGTTTATCGGGCCGCGAACACTGCGGGTGGAGGAGGGCTTCGGGTTTATCCACACGATGGACGGGATGCTCGGCCTGTGTGAGACCATCGGAACGGGGAACGTGGGGCTGCTGCTGGACTGCTGGCACTGGTATACCGGCCTGGGGACGCTTTCGGACCTGAGGGCGCTCAGGTCCCGAAGATGTGGTACACGTCCACGTGAACGATGCCCCGGCGGGCGTGGACGTGGCCGAGCAGATCGACAACCGACGGGCGCTTCCCGCAGAGACGGGGGTGATCGACCTGGTGGGGTTCTTGAAGGTTTTGAAGGGGATCGGGTACGAGGGTCCGGTGACACCGGAGCCGTTCAGCCAGCGGGTGCGGGAACTGCCCGCAGAGGAGGCGGTCCGGGAGACGGGCGCGGCCCTGGATGCGGCCTGGCGGGCGGCAGGTCTGGGTTAAACTAAAGGAGGGTACGGGGATGGAGACATTCGCAGCGGAATACATCGCCGAGAACCAGCGCCTTCTTGCATCGCTGGATCCTGCCGAGATCGCCGGGGTGATCGAGATTGTGCGGCAGGCCGGAGCATCGGGCAACCGGATCTACGCAGTCGGCAACGGAGGAAGTGCGAGCACGGCGTCCCACTTTGTGAACGATATGGGCAAGGGGGCTTCGCTGGGTCGGGAAAGGCGGTTCAAGGTGATCCCGCTGACCGACAACGTGGCGTGGATGACGGCGCTGAGCAACGACCTCTGCTATGAGGATGTGTTTGTAGAACAGCTCCGGAACTTTGCGGAGCCGGGCGATGTGCTGATTGCCATCAGTGGGAGCGGGAACTCGGAGAACGTGCTCAAAGCGGTGCGCTACGCCAACCAGGTGGGGTGCCGTACGGTCGGGTTTGCCGGGTTTAAGGGCGGGAAGCTGAAGGACCTTGTCCAGCACTGCATTGTGGTGGATGCGGACCACATGGGACGGATTGAGGATATGCACATGATGCTTCAGCATATGATCTGTTACTACTTTATGGATCGGGAACCGGCGACGTGATGGTCTGCCATGTGGTGTGGACGGTATGGGCCGTCTGTCTGTTCGGTCTGGATCTGGATGCAGGGTACTACCTCCACCTGGTCCGGGGGCAGTTCCGGCTGCTCTGGGACCGGCAGCCGATCGAACGGCTGCTGAAACGGTCCGACCTGGACCCGGAGGTGCGGGAGCGGCTCCGGTTTGTGCAGGAGGTCCGCGCGTTTGCCGAAGGTGAGGTCGGGCTTTCCCGTTCGAAGAATTACACCTCGTTTTGTGATATCGGCGACGGGCCGGTCTCCTGGAATTTGACCGCCTGTCCCAAAGACGGGCTGGAGCCGGTGCGCTGGACCTACCCGGTGGTGGGACGTTTCCCCTACCGGGGTTATTTTGACCGAAAGCGGGCGCAGCGAGAGCGGGATCGGCTGGCGCGGGAGGGTTACGATACCTATCTTCGGCCGGTCGGCGCCTACAGTACGCTGGGGTGGTTTCAGGATCCGGTCCTGAGTCCCATGTTGCGCTACCGGGACGAAGACCTGGTAGATCTGCTCGTCCACGAGTTGACGCATGCGACGGTCTGGATTTCGGGAGATGTGGTGTTTAACGAGAGCCTGGCCACGTTTGTTGGAGGGGCCGGGGCCCTCCTTTTTATGGAGTCCCGCTACGGTTCGGGTTCGTCCGAGGTAAAAGGGATGCTGGACCGGCGTGCGGATCGGCGCCTCTTCAAGGCGTTTATGCACGAGGTCGCCGGCGAACTGGAAACCCTTTATGCGTCCGATCTGTCTTATGATGAAAAGCTGGACCGGCGGGAAGCCGTCTTTGAGGGGGCCAGGACGCGGTTTGCCGAACTGCCTCTGAAGACGAAACTCTACAGCAGCTTCCCCAGGTGGAAGCTGAACAACGCCTGGATGATGGCCTATAAGACCTACCACCAGGAGATCGATGTGTTCGACCGGGTCTACAGGGCCGTCGGCCGGGACTTGAAGGCGGCGGTGGCGGTTTTCAAGGGGTGTGAAAGGGCGGAGGGTGCGGGGGCGTATCTGGAGGACTGGCTGGAAAGGCAGAGGACAGGATCTGCCGATTCGCCGGTTCGTTGATTCTGTGTCAACCGCCTGGGAACTCAAAAGGGTCTACAGGAAGATTTACCGCAGGGTCGAGCACATCCCGGAGGGGACCGTGGCGACCTACGGGCAGATTGCCCGGATGGTGGGTGTGGGACCCCGGCAGGTTGGACAGGCCCTTGCGGCGCTTCCACCCGGCAGCAGGTGCCCGTGGCACCGCGTCATCAATGCCCGTGGGAGGATCTCGATCCGGAGCGGCATCCACAAGGCCCACTTAGACCAGGAGCGGCGCCTGAAAGCAGAGGGCGTCGTGTTCCAGAACGGGAGAGTCGACTTAGAGGTGTATCGCTGGCATCCGGAGGTGTAGGAAATATCGAACAAGAAATGATGGTGGAGGCGACGATTTGTTCCTGAATCCCTTCAAACCTTTCTGGCCGTACATCCGGCCCTATCGACATTACGTGGTTCTGGGTATCGTATTGCTTGTGCTGGCCCAGGGGGTGGCCGCGACGATTCCACTCGTGTTGGGGGAGGCGGTGGACGCCATTAAGGCCGGGGTGGACGCCGGTGGGGCCTTCAGCGGGGCCATGCAGGAGGATATCGCCCTGTTTGCGGGGCTGATCTCAGGGCTTGCCCTGGTCCAGATGGGGCTGCAAATGGGGCTGCGGTGGTACCTGAGCAGCCTGGGGCGATATGCGGAATATGACATCCGGAAGGTCTATTTCCGGCACCTGCTGAGGCTCTCCTTGAACTATTTCCACCGGACGCCCACGGGCGATTTGATGGCCCGGGCCACAAATGATGTGAACGCCATTCGTATGTTCCTCGGGTTTGGCGTTCGCATGATTTTCAGCGCCCTGTTGGCGTTTGTCCTGGCAATGGGCGTGATGTGTACGATCGACTGGAAGCTGGCCGTTTATGCCCTCCTGCCCCTGCCGGTGATGTCCCTGGTGGTAAACCGGGTGGCGGCCAGGATTTACACCGGATTTCGGGAGGTGCAGGAGCAGTTTTCAAATATCAGCGCCCGCGTGCAGGAGAATCTGTCGGGGATGCGGGTGATCAAGGCCTACGTGCAGCGAGAGGCAGAGGTTGAGGCCTTTGGAAAACTCAACCGGGCGTATTTGGAGAAGAATCAGAGGCTGATCTACATCCAGAGCCTCTTCTTCCCCCTGATGTTTGTGATCGGCGGGGCTTCGCTTTGCGTCGTTCTCTGGGTGGGCGGACACCGCGTGGTTCAAAACGAACTGACGCTGGGAGATTTCGTGGCCTTCAATGCCTATTTGACCAGGCTGATGTTTCCGATGATTGCGCTTGGGTGGATGGTCGATCGATACCAGCGGGGTATGGCTTCAATGGCGCGGATTCAGGAGATCCTGGCAGTAGAGCCGGAGATCCGGGATGCCAGGCACATCCGGCCGGTCCGGGATCTAAGCGGAGAGATTGAGTTCCGGAAGATGACGTTTGCCTACAACGACGAAACGGTCTTAGAGGATATCGACCTCCACATTCCCGCCGGCACCACCCTGGCGGTGGTGGGCCGGGTGGGCTCTGGAAAGACGACCCTGGGGCGGCTGATCCCCAGGCTGGTCCAGGCTGGAAACGGAGGGGTGCTGATTGATGGCATCCCTGTGGAGGAACTCCCCCTTGAGACCCTCCGGTCGGCCATCGGTTACGTGCCCCAGGAGACGTTTCTCTTCTCGGATACGCTTCGAGAGAATATTGCGCTGGGGGTGGTGGATGCATCGGAGGAAGAGGTTGCCCGGGCAACCGAGGTGTCCCAATTGTCAGAGGATCTGGCCGATTTCCCACAGGGGCTGGATACGGTGATCGGGGAGCGGGGAGTGACCTTATCGGGGGGGCAGAAGCAGCGAACGGCGCTGGCCCGGGCGGTGATCAGACAGCCGAGGATTCTGGTCCTGGACGATGCGATGGCCAGTGTGGATACGCATACCGAGGAGGAGATTTTGAGGAGGCTGCGAGAGGTGATGGTGGGGCGGACCACGATTTTGATTTCCCACAGAATTTCCACGGTGCAGGGCGCAGACCGGATTGTGGTGCTGGATGAGGGCCGGATTGCGGAGGTGGGAACGCACGGGGAACTCATTGCGCGGGACGGGATCTACGCCGGGATGTACAGGCGGCAGCAGCTTTCGCAGGAACTGGACGAGATCTGAGTTTATATGGCCGAAAAAACGTACGATATTCACGAAGAAGAGGTTTCGGAGAAGCCGTTTGACCCGAAGCTGATGCGGCGGCTTCTGGGCTACCTGAAGCCCTACAGGCGGTGGGTGGCGCTGGCCTTCGGGTTGATCCTGGTGACGTCGGGGGCGCGGCAGGCCGGCCCCTACCTGACCAAGATCGCGGTGGACGACCACATGTTAAAGGGCGATCTGCCGGGCCTGAACCGGATCGTGCTGCTGTTTGTGGGGCTCCTGGTGCTCCAGTTTGTGGCAGACTATATTCAGAATATTGTGACGAGGATGACCGGACAGTGGGTGATGTACGACATCCGGCGCCAGATCTTCACCCACCTGCAGCGGCTGTCTTTGGCGTTTTTCGACCGGACGCCCATCGGGCGGCTGATGACCCGGAATACCAGCGATGTGGATGCCCTGAACGAGCTGTTTACCGACGGGGTGGTGACGGTTTTCAGGGATATTTTCGCCATTATCACGATCCTGGGGTTTATGTTCTATATGGATGTGGCGCTGGCGCTGGTGGTCTGCCTGACCGTGCCGGTGATGTTCGGGGTGACCTTTGTCTTTCAGGGATGGATGCTGAGGGCGTTCCGCCGGGCGCGCAGCCGGCTGGCCCGGCTGAACGCTTACCTGCAGGAGAATATTTCCGGGATGGATGTGGTGCAGCTTTTCAACCGGGAGCGCCGCAATCGGGAGCGATTCGATGAGATCAACGGGAGATATTTGGAAGCGCATTTGCAGACAACGCTCTACTTTTCACTCTTTTTCCCGATTATGGAGCTGATCAGTGCAGTTGCCGTCGCCCTGATCATCTGGTACGGCGGCGGAGATGTCCTTCAATCCCGGATCGAGTGGGGGGTGCTGGTGGCCATGCTGCAGTATGTGCCCAGATTTTTCTGGCCGGTCCTGGAGATCTCCGAACGCTACGCCATCCTCCAGGCGGCTATGGCCTCGTCGGAGCGAATTTTCGAACTCTTGGATACGGGGCCGGAGCCCAAAGGGGGAGATAGGGCGCCACAGCGGGCCCTGGGGGAGATCGAGTTCCAGAACGTCTGGTTTGCCTATACGGACGGGGACTGGGTGCTTCGGGACGTGTCGTTCCACCTCAGGCCGGGCGAGCGGGTAGCCGTTGTGGGGGCGACCGGGGCGGGAAAGACCACGGTGATCAGCCTGCTCTGCCGGTTTTACGATATTCAGAAGGGGACCATCCGCATCGATGGCGTGGATATCCGGGAGTGGGACATCGAGGCGCTGCGGCGTCGAATCGGGGTGGTTCAGCAGGATGTCTTCCTCTTTTCGGGGGATATTGAGACGAATATCCGGCTGGGCAACCGGAAGATTTCCCGGGAGCAGGTCGAGCGGGCCGCACGGGATGTGAACGCAGACCGATTTATCCAGAGGCTGCCCAGGGGCTATGGGCACGGGGTGACCGAGCGGGGAAGCACCTTTTCGAGCGGGCAGCGGCAGCTCCTCGCGTTTGCGCGGGCACTCGCGTTCGACCCCGATATTCTGATCTTAGACGAAGCCACCTCAAGTGTGGATACCGAAACGGAGATGTGGATCCAAAGTGCGGTGGAACGGCTGATGCAGACGCGTACGTCAATCGTGATCGCCCACCGGATCTCCACGATTCGGCACGTGGACCGGATCGTTGTGTTGCACAAGGGGGAGGTCCGGGAAGTCGGCACGCACGAGGAGCTGATGGCCCTGAAGGGGATCTACCATCGCCTTCACCAGCTCCAATACATCGGGAGCGAGTCGCCTGGGGGATGAAGCTACCGCAGAGGCGTTTCATACCATCATACTTTAAGGAGGATCTTGATGAAGGTTGCTGACGCTATCGCTCAAATCTTGAAGGCGGAAGGGGTGGAATACCTCTTCGCCTATCCGGTCAATCCGATCATCGAGGCGGCGGCCAAGATCGGTATTCGACCGATTATGGTTCGGCAGGAACGCATTGGGCTTCACATGGCCGATGCCGTCAGCCGGGTGACGTCGGGTCAGCGAATCGGGGTGTTTTGTATGCAGAGTGGTCCGGGAGCGGAAAACGCCTTCGGGGGCGTGGCGCAGGCCTATGGGGATTCGGTGCCTATGGTCGTGCTGCCGATGGGCTATCCGCGCAGTTTGACCAACGTGCTCCCCAATTTTAACGCGTTCGTCAATTACCGCCACGTTACCAAGTCCTGCGAGCAGGTTACGCTGCCTGAGACCGCGCCGGACGCCCTGAGACGGGCTTTTACCCAGGCAAGAAACGGGAGGCCCCGTCCGGCGCTGGTGGAAATTCCGATGGATGTGTTTGAGGAAGAGCTGCCCGAGCCTCTGCACTACACCCCCGCGCCCACGCTGCGTTCCGCACCGGACCCCGAGGCGGTGCAAACGGTGGCGGGCGTGTTGTTGGAGGCCGAGCGGCCCGTGCTCTACGCCGGCCAGGGGGTGCATTACGCGCAAGCGTGGGAGGCGCTGCGCGCCCTGGCCGAACTGCTGGAAGCGCCTGTGACCACCAGCCTTGGGGGCAAGAGCGCTTTTCCGGAAAACCACATCCTGTCCCTGGGCTCCTGCGGCCATTCCCACCCCCAAGCGGTGCACGATTTCCTGCACGGTGCCGACGTAATTTTCGGCATCGGGTGCAGCTTCGGCATCACAGGGTTCGGGGTGCGCATGCCCAGGGGCAAGACCATTGTTCACGCCACGCTGGACCCGGCGGACATCAACACAGGCGTGGCGTCGGAACACGCCCTGGTGGGAGACGCCCGCCTGATTCTGGACGCCCTGGTGGGTGAGATCCGTGAGCGCCTGGGTGGGAAGCCCCGGGGCCGCGTTGATCGGGTAGCCGCGGAGGTCAAGGCGATCAAAGGGGAGTGGTTGGCCAAATGGATGCCCAAACTCACCTCCAACGAGGCGCCCCTTTCCCCGTACCGGGTGATCTGGGACCTGATGCACACAGTGGATGTGGCCAATACCATAATTACCCACGACGCCGGGAGTCCCCGGGATCAGCTTGTGCCCTTCTGGGAATCCACCACGCCGCTTTCCTACATCGGCTGGGGCAAGACCACGCAGCTGGGCTACGGTCTCGGGCTGGCGATGGGTGCAAAGCTGGCCCGGCCGGAGAGGCTGTGTATCAACGTCTGGGGGGATGCGGCCATCGGCTTCACGGGGATGGACTTTGAGACCGCCGTCAGGGAGCGCATCCCGATCCTGTCGATCCTGTTCAACAACTTCTGCATGGCGATCGAACTGCCCATTATGCCGGTTTCCACGCAGAAATTCGGCAGCACGGACATCTCGGGGCATTACGCTGACATGGCCAGGTCCTTTGGAGGGTACGGAGAACGGGTGGAGACCCCCGATGAGATCGTACCTGCGATCAAACGGGGGATTCAGAAGACAGAAGAAGGCGTGCCGGCCCTGCTGGAGTTCCTCACGGCCAGGGAGATCGAATTTTCCGTATTCTGATTTTTGAACCGGTGGGGGCTGACCTATGGGTCGGCGGGGTTGCTCCGGATGACCGGGACGTGGATGAGCGTGGGCACGTCGGCTGTGAGGCCCTGCTGGAGGGCAGGCGCGATTTCGTCGGGGCTGTTCACCCGGATGCCGAGGGCGCCAAAAGCCTCGGCCATCTGGTCAAATCGGATGGGCCCCAGTTCGCTGGTGATGCCCTGCCCGTACCTCTTCTGGTGTCCGGTAAGGGTGATGCCCCAGGCCTCGTCGTCGGCTAAGAGCACAACAAAGCCGAGGTTCTGACGGGCGGCCGTTTCGAATTCGGCCACGGTGAAGGTCAGCGCGCCGTCTCCTGAGATGAGGATGACGGGGCGGTCGGGGTAGAGGAGGCGGGCGGCCATGGCGCCGGGGAGGCCGTAACCGACGACCCCGCTGGCGCCGCAGGTGACCCAGTGGCCGGGGTAGTGGTCGCAGAGGGCCTGATGCGCCCACTGGCCGATGTTTCCGCCGTCGATCAGAACGACCGTGTCGTCCGTGAGGACGGACTGAACCGCGTCGATTATGTCCAGGGAGTGGCAGGCGCCGCTGTCTGGACGGGACACGCCCAGGCAGCGCTGGCGGAAGGCGTCACGGCGGGATCGGGCCTCCTGAAGCCAGGCCGTTTTGGGGGACGCGGCCTGCCTGCGCGGCCTGCCTGTGCGTGTCCGCACGCAGACAGGCGCACCGCGCTGCAGGCAGGCGCAGGCGTCGGCGAGCTGGATCAAGACCGACCGGGGATCGCCGAGAATGGAGAGGTGTGCGCCTGCGCCCTGCTGGAGCTGCACCGGGTCGGCGTGGATGCGGACGATGCGGGCGTTTTCCCCAACCGCGGGGGGCTGGAGGTATCCGACGCGGTAGTCGCAGGCTGCGCCGACCATCAGGACCAGGTCTGCATCCGGCAGCAGGCGGGGCCCCCCGGTTGCTGCGCCGATGACGCCCATGAATTCATCGATGGGGTGCGGGACCGACCCCCGGTCCCAGATGGGGACGGCAACCGGGACCGAGAAGGTGCGGACAAAAGCGGTCAGGGCGTCCTCACCCTGCGCATAGTAGAGGCCGCTTCCGGCGATGAGGAGGGGCCGCTCGGCCCTGGAGAGGAGGTCGGCGGCAGCGGCGACACTTTCGGGGGCGCCGGACGAGGCAACAGGCGGTGAGGCGGCAGGTTCGAGCACCCGGATGATACGGTCCGGGTCGACCTCGGCCGTCTGAATGTCGAGCGGAAGGGTGAGGTGGACCGGCCCGGGCCGGCCTGAGAGGGCGGCCGTGAAGGCCTCGTGGAGGATCTGCGGAATCCGTTCGGGACGGTCGATGGTGCGGGCGTATTTGCAGACCGGCGCGGCCAGGGCGGCCTGATCGAAGTCCTGGAAGTGACCCAGACCGATCGTTTCGGTGGGGCCGCACCCGGTGACGAGGACCATGGGGGCGCCGTCGAAGTGGGCGTTGAGGACGCCGGTGAGAGCGTTGGCGTGCGCCACGCCGCTGCTGACGGCGCATACGCCGACCCGGCGGCTGAGACGTCCGGTAACCTCGGCCATGTACCCCGCGGCCTGTTCGTTGCGAACATCCACAAGCCGCATCCCGGCATCCCGGCAGGCGGCGTCCAGCGGGTCCATCCCGTGACCGCAGAGGGTGGGGATAAATGACACTTCCCGCTGCTGAAGCTCACGGACGAAGAGTTCCGCACCGTTCATGGGATTCTCCTGTGAACCGCAAAACTGCTGAGTATTTTTTACTGGAGGTAGAGACCCATCGCTTCGATGGCTTCTGCCACTTCTCTGAGCACCAGGTCCCGGGTCGGTTCTCCACGTCTTCGCCGCTGCCGGACCCGGGTCGAGGACATCTGGATGTAGCGCTCGGCCAGCTGGATAAAGTCGACCCGATCGGTGAAGGGCCTGCATTCGGGGCGTTCCATCAGGGTGCGCATTTGCTCCAGGCCGTGGCACCCCCGGTTGGCGGCAACGATGCGGGAGGTTTCAAAGAAGGGGTGGAGGTCCTCCTGCATGTCGGCGTAGTATCTGGGGTCGAAGAGCCGCTGGAGGGTATCGTAGCCGACGATGAAGTAGAACCGGGTGCCGTGGGCATAGAGGGCGCGGAGGGCCTCGGCTTTGTCTATGAACCGGGCGTGACTGCATCCGGCCACCGAGATATCGGAACGGCCTTCGGCATAGGCAAGCAGCATGGCCAGCCGCTGGCCCAGGTCGGCGCCAAAGACCTTCTTGTCAACATTCGACCGCGACAGCATCAGCAGCACCTCGTTCAGGCCGCAGGTCCGCCGGGCCTTTTCAACCATCCCGTGGTGGGCCAGCGTCATCGGGTTGAACGAGGCATCCAGCACGCCGAGACACCCTGCCGAGACGCCCATGCCTCCGGGTGCCCGCTGCACGATACGGACCCGGGGCGGCCCGGCCGGGTGCAGGTCGGCCATAATCCTGCGCAGGCGTTCCAGTTCTTCGGGGTCGGTCCGCATGTCTGTTTTCCTTATCGAGAAAAATCTACAGCATACGGATATGGTAGTTTCTGCCACACCGGAAGTCAACCGAAATCTGAACGGTTTGAGGCGCTTTCAATCACGGGTGTTACGTCTGGAGGGAGATTATGCATATCGGGATGCGGATTCCGCCTATGGTTCGGGATCTTGGCTTTGAAGGTGTGGTGGCGTGGGCGAGTGCCAACGGGTTTGGTTCTATCGATGTGCCCCAGGTGGACCGGAAGGTCCGAAAGATCTGCGACAGGGCCGGGTTGCGCATCGGCACGGTGGACTGGGGCGTTGGGGGGGCGCTGTTGAGCAGAGACGGCCGCGTGCGCCGGAAGGCGGTTGCGGCGATGAAACGGCGGATCCAAGCGACGGCCGCGTGCGGCTCGGGGGTGATCTTTGTGTGCCTTGCGCCCGATGACAGTTTGCAGCCCCGGGCCGAGAGTTTTGAGATTTTTAAGCGGGTCTACCCCGGGATTGTGGACGCGGCGGAAAAGGAGGGCGTCCACTTAGCGATTGAACCCTATCCCGGTCCGGCGCCGGCCTATCCCAACCTGGGCTGCACGCCGGAGACTCTCCGGGCCATTTTCGAGGCGATTCCGTCGCCCCACCTGGGGATCTGCTACGACCCCTCTCATTTTATCCGCATCGGGGTGGATTACAAGCGCCTCCTGGTGGAGTTCGGGGACCGGGTGCGTCACGTGCATGCCAAAGATACCGAGATCTTAGACGACGGGCTTTACGCGTTTGGCTGTCTGGGGCAGAGTTTTGGCCGCCGTTATCCCCACGGAGAGGGCTGGTGGCGCTATTGTATTCCGGGATGGGGGGCTGCGGACTGGAAGTGGGTGGTGGCCCGCTTAGAGGAGATTGGGTACGACGGCCCTCTGGCGGTCGAACTGGAGGACGACCGCTATATGGGAAGCACGGAACGGAACCAGGAGGGGCTTCTGGCCGCCAGGGCCTACCTGAAGCAGATCATCCGATAGCGTTTCTTCCGATGGTCAGGGCTTCCAGAAATGGGAACGCAATACACGCCCGCCGCATCTCGCGTTTGAGCCAGGTCTTGAAGAGCCGGTTTCTGATCTCCTGCTGCACGGCCCCGGTCAGGGTCGCGGGGTAGATGTGTTGCACAAGGTAGAGCGCGTAGCCTTTTTCGACCTTTAGCGGCCCTACCAGTTCCCCCGGCGCTGCCGCAAACACCAGCGGGGCGATGCCTTTGGGCAGGTGGCGGCGTCTGAGCCGTCCCAGGTAGCCTCCAGCGGGTCGGGTGGCTTCATCCTGAGAATGACGCCGCGCCAGATTGTGGAATGCGACACCTTCCTCGGTTATCTGTATCCGGAGTTCCTCTGCAATTCCCTCGTCTGCGACGTGTATCCAGTAGACTTCCGCCTCGTCGAAGTCCAGGGTATGCTGTGCAAAATAGGGTTCTATTCGACCTTCGGTTGCCTTTTGGGCCAGGGACGCCTCAAGCAAGCGGCATTCGACCTGTTGGGCCACGTCGTCCAGCGCCAACCCCCGATGCGCCAGCCAGGCCTCTGTTTCTTCCACGCGCTCCAGCCGGTTCTGGTAGCGCCACGCATCCACTTCCGTCTGCAGGTCCTCCGGGCCCACGCTCAGGCCTTCGCGCAGCGCCAATTGGAGGATGAGACGCTGCCGGGCGCAGCGGTGGAGAAGGCTCAGGTCGTCAGCAGCCTGCAGCGCACGCAGCAGGTCCGAGAGATGGACGTGCTCATCGTTGACAACGGCGAGCACCGGGTCTGTTCCCTCCAACACCTTATCCCTCCTCGTTTGATGCGAACGCCGCAGATTCACGCAGCTGCCGCAGCGGCTTCAGTAGCAGGTTGAGGATCGAAGTTCTGTCCGTTATGATCTCGGCGGTGCCCTTCAGGCCGTACATCAGCGGCTTTTCCTCTCCGCGCACCCGCACGGTTATCTCTTCCGGTTGCACGATGCACCGATAGACCGGGCCGAGGGTCGGATCGACGGTTGCATCCGGCGATATCTGCGTTAGTCTCCCCAGCTTGATGCCATAGTCTTCAAAGGGGAAGGCTTCGTACTTCAGCTTGACGGCCTGCCCCGGCTTGATCATTCCCACGTCCTTGTTCAGGACCATCGCTTCGGCCACCGTGGGGGCGGAGGCCGGGGCCAGGGTGGCCAGGGCCTGTCCTTTGTCGGCCACCTGGCCCACGGTGTTCACGAGCACCCGGGTCACGATGCCGGCTTCCGGTGCCAGGATGAGGTCCGAGTCGGCCTCCAGGGCCCGGTCCACCGCCTGCTGCGCCCGTTCGTAGCGCAGCTTTGCCTCTTCGTAGGCGTGCACGGCCCGGACGGACTCCCGGTCGCGGTCGATCTGCGCCTGCAGGATTTGTCGCTTCAGGTCCTGCACGGTTGTTTCCAGGCGATGGACCTCCGCCATCCGGGCAGGGAGAGCGGCCAGCGCCCCAAAGTAGCGCACCCGGGCCTCGTCTAAGGCCTTGTGGCTGATGAGGCGCTTCTTGTAGAGCTGCCGGCTCTCCATATACAGATGTTTGAGGTGTTCCAGTTCTGCGGATCGAAACCGGATCTCCGCCTTCAGGTCCGCCTCAGGAGGGTTTGCATCCGGGGTGTGACCTTTCAGGTCCTCCTCTCTGAAGCTCTCTCGATAGGCCTGCAAGGCGTCCTGGTGGGTCTGCATCAGCGCTTGCATGAGGTCCAGCCTGGCTTTGAGCGCGGCAACGGTCTCCTGCGTGAGCCGCCGCTTTTGGGGCAGGGCTTCCCGAAGGTCGTAGTCCGCTTTCTGAAACTGCACTTTGGCCTGTTCCAGTTCCCGCAACTCCATCCAGGTTTCACGGGACCGGAGTTTGAAGAGAATTTGCCCTTTGCTCACCCTGTCCCCCTCCTTCACCCCGATGCCCTCAATCTCTCCACCCCGGGGCGCCTGGACAGTATTCACCCGGCCCCGGGGCATGAGGCGAAACGGCGCTGTGGCCACCACATCCACTTTCCCAAACCCCGCCCAGAGTAGCCCGGCCAGGACAAAGGCCAGCACAATATAGAGCAGCGTCCGGCTAAAGGCAGGGTGAAGAGACCCGAAGAACTCAGACACTTCCACCGCGTGTTCTACATTCCCCGAAACAGGGTGAACCCCGGCATCTGGAACACCGGGGGTTTTCTCCACCAATGCGGATGCTGTTAATACGGGTTCGGCCATTTGACTTTTGTCGGCTTATTTGTCCCTCACGATTTTTTATGCCGCGTCCAGCTGCTGACCTGTCAGGTAGTAATAAAGCCCTTGCTTCGCCACCAGGCCCTCATGATCCCCTGTCTCTACGATGTGTCCTTTGTCCAGCACCACGATCAGGTCCGCATTCCGTACGGTGCTCAACCGGTGGGCGATGACGAACGCCGTGCGGTCTTTTAAGATGTCCTCCAGGTTCTCCTGGATGGCCTGCTCCGATTCCGTATCCAGGGCGTTGGTCGCTTCGTCGAAGATCAGGATCCGGGGATCGGTGTAGAGCGCCCGGGCGATGGCGACCCGTTGCCGCTGCCCGCCGGAGAGTCCCACACCCTGTTCTCCGACCCTGGTTTCGTAGCCCATGGGCAGGTCGGAGACAAAGCCGTGGGCGTTGGTCAGCCTGGCGGCCTCCACCACCCGGTCCATGTCGACCTCTTCCGCGCCCAACGCGATGTTTTCCGCGATGGACCCGCTGAAGAGGAACGGCTCTTGCAGGACCATCCCGACCTGGCGCCGCAGCCATGCCGGGTTAAAGTCGCGCAGGTCGATCCCGTCGAGCGTCACCCGCCCTTCGGTGGGATCAAAAAGCCGGGGGATGAGTTTCACCAGCGTGGTCTTCCCTGCGCTGCTACGGCCTACGACGGCCACCTTCTGGCCGGGCTGAACGGTCAGGTCGATGTCGTTGAGGACATAGGGTTCCTCTGCACCGGCTCCGTAGCGAAAGAAGACCTTTTCAAACGCGATCCGACCTTCCATCCGCTGGAGGGTTACCGCATAATTCCCATGCCGGGACGCCTCCATAGGGCTATCGTAGATGTCGTTGAGCCGGTCCAGCGCAATGCGCGCCTCCTGGATCTGTGGCCAGAGACCGATCAGGCCCATAATCGGTCCTGTTACGTTTCCGACGATCGCATTGAAGGCCATCAATTGTCCTACCGACAGTTCCCCGTCAATCACCAGGGTCGCTCCGTACCAGAGAATAAATGTGCTGCTGAAGAGGTTCAGCAGTCTGCCGATAGAGCCGAACAGCATCCCGATTTTCATTCGGTGAAATCCGATTTGAATCTCTTTGGTGTAGCGATCCTCCCATTTCCACCTCGTGCTCCGCTCTACAGCCGATGCCTTGACAGCGTCAACGCCATGCAGGGAGTCGATCAGCACAGACGACTGTTCAGCTTGCGCCAGGAAGGCGCGCTGGCCGAGCGACTTGAGGACCGGCGTGTAGATCAACGTCAGGATCACGGTAAGCGGCATAAATGCCAGCACAAAAAGGGTCAACTGTGCATGATAATAGAGCATCAGCCCCAGGTAGACGAAGAGCATGGTCACGTCGAGGACGACCGAGACCGTGGCGCCGGTCAACAGCGCTTGAATCGTGGCGTTTTCCCCGAATCGTGTTGTGAGATCACCTGTGCGACGCAGTGCGAAGAAACGCATCGATAGGCCCAGCAGGTGCCGGTAAAATCGGGAGAGCATGGTGATACTCAACCGGGCGCTGACGTAGGCGATCAGGTAGGTCCGCAGTGCGGAGGTGCCCATCTGGAAGAGGGCGATGACGATCATTCCGATCAGCATCAGGTTGAGCAGGTGCCGGTCCTGGTGGACCAGGACCTGGTCTACGATGGTCTGCGTAAAGATCGGCGAGGCGAGCCCGAACAGGCTCAGGACCAGGGACGCCAGGAGGATTTCGCAGAGGATGCCGGCGTAGGGCCGTACAAGGGGGAAGAACCTGCGGAAGGAGGGCAGGGAGGATTCGTTTTCGGCCACCCGGTCCGTGTACTCCAGAAGAAGCGCCATATGGGCCCAGCCAGCCTCGAACGCCTTTCTGGAGAGCTTCCGGATGCCGATTTCAGGGTCGGCGATCATCGCATACTTTGCGGTGATCTGAAAAAGGACGATAAAGTGGTTGCCCTCCCAGTGGATCACGGCGGGCAGGTCTGTGCGCAGCAGCTGCTCGTAGCCCGTCCGCACACCCCGCGTGACAAACCCCAGGCTCTCCGCAGCTTCGGCCAGCCCGGCTAAAGACGCCCCGTGGCGTGAGACGTTGGCCATGTCCCGCAGCCGGTTCAACCCGATGGGCATCCCGTAATACTTGCAGATCATCCCCAGACAGGCCGCCCCACAGTCGGTCTGGTCATGCTGCTTGAGAAATGGAAACCGGCGGATTTTTCGGGCCTTCCCGTTTTGGGACGAGGCCTCCGGCGTTACCGTATCCTTCGTTCGCTGCGTTTGGGGAGCAGTCGGTCCATTCACCGGAATCGGCGCGGGTTCCGCAGATTCTTTCTGTCTGTGCTCCGAGACCGCCCCTTCAAGCGCCCGGCGCAAGGGGGGGATTCGACCCACAAAGCGGTCAAAGTCCACCTTCGACAGCGAATAGACTACAACATCGGTCACTGCGGTGATGGTGGCCGGCTGGGGTGTGTTCTCCAGCAGCGCCTGCACGCCAAAGAAATCCCCCTGCTTCAGTTCATATGCCGTTCGCTCCCGTCCGCAACCGTCCAGGCTTATGGCCCTCATGTGTCCACCGCCAATCAGGTAGAACCGTTCTCCTGCGTCTCCCTGGCGGGCCACACACGTTTCGGAGGATAGGGCCTCCCGTTTCAAGCTCCGGAACAGGTCCTGCATCGCTTCGCCGGATACCTGTCCGTTTCCCGCTTTGAGGAACCGCGTGAAGTCCCGGTATGCGATGTGAACGATCTGGTCTTCAAGATACGCTTTCAAGTCCGGGTTGGAGGAGACAACCTTCAAGAAATCGGCTCTGGAGACCCGCAGCACTCCTGAGGGCTCAACCGCGCGTACCGTGGCGCGACGTCCCAGGCCGGTCAATAGTGCGCCCTCTCCGAAGTGGTCGCCAGGGTAGAGGTAGCCCACCGTCTGGGGGCGTTCCTCATCATCCTTCCGGAGGACTCGCAAGCGGCCGGACCGGACGATGTAGAAGGCGTCGCCCGGATCGCCTTCCTGGAAGATGGTGGCGCCCAGATTGAGGCGCAGAGAGTTTTCTTGGGAAGCGAATTTATCCGGTAGGATTGGATGGTTCATCCGGGTTTCTTAGCCTCAGCGTCATCTTTCTTCAGATTCTGTTACCGTGGAAACCTGCTGCTTTGGCATGAAACGAGAGCGATTACGGGCGATGTTGGAAGCTGCCGTGGAGCTACAGGATGCTTATTACACCTTCTGTTTGCTCCACGACAGCCTCAAGCAACAGATTCATCCCCTCTGGGCCAACAAAGGGCAACGGGTCGCCGAAAGAGTGGTCTCCACATACCCCGATGGCAGAAGGGATAACGGATCACGCCTGCCTGCCGAGTCCGGCGCAAGCAGGCAAAACGCTCTCCCTAACTGCGATATCCGGAGTAAACTTCATACATCTTTTGCCTCTTGTAAAATTCATCGACAAAAGTGTCTCCTGGTGGGGGGGTATATATAACATAGCTAGACACCAGGTATTTAGAGGGAATCTCCTTACCATTTCCTCCTTCTACGATCGCCATTTCATGCATGCTTAAGCTTTCTTCGCGTAGGGGTAGAGGTACACACTGTACGAAGAATTGTCCTGGATCTGTTGTAATCCGGTTATTACGTACTTTGGCTACCATCGTTGTTACCTCCTTATTGAGACTCAGAGAATTCTGAGACATCCGGTTGTGAGCGGATACCTGTATCCTGACATTCCTCATCGCGAAGTTCGGATGTCAAGAGCGGTATTCAGAGTGGGGTAGTTATGCGTTACCTCTCTGTGTCAGACCATAAGCGACCTCCTCTGGAATCGGGTGATCGGTTCCGGGCAATATGCATGGACGGTGGGATAGAGCCGTCCCATCTCACGGGGACATCAGCATATCGCCCATCTGCCGGATCTTTCGGAGCGCCTGATGGCACGTCTCCCGGTCGCCGGCGATACCGAGCAGCGCGGCCTCCACCTCGTTCGGATGTAGCGCCTGGCTCAGGTAGAGGCCCAGGCCTTCCAAGAACGGAAGGTCCTGATGCAGGAAGGGGACCCTGGGGAGCGGGCCCTGCTGGCTGCCAAGATAGTTGTATGCCTTGCTATGTGCATGTCCTTTCAAGTTATAGCCCTGGACAAAGTGGACGGTGAGGGGTACAGGGCAGGTACCCCGCTCACGCTTCTGAAGGAGATCTTCGAAAAGCTCCACGTGCTGTTTTGCAATCCGGTCCCACGAAAATCCTTCTGCTCGTTCCCTTGCCTGCCGGCCTGATTTTTCCCGTTCGGTTTTGCTGTCGATCAGGCTTCGTATTGTATCTGAAACTGCCTCTGGGGGGATGTAGCCGGACACGCTGAGCGGTTCGTCCTCAAATCGCGTGACCTCGACCATCCAGCCGCAGTTGGAAAGGAGTTCGGGCGCGCCGGCAAACCGGGTGGCCACAATTGGAAGGCCGCATGCCATTCCTTCCAGCACAACCGAAGGGCAGGATTCGTAGGAGTAGACCGACAGGAAGCAGAGCACATCCAGCAGGTTGTAGTAAAGCGGCATCCGGTTGTAGGGCTGAGGTCCGAGAAAGATGACATTTGGTGGATGGGTAACGGGAACAAACTGCTGGCCGACGACGGCGAACAGGACATCCGGGTTCAGATCGGCTATGCGAAGAAAGGGATACGCTCCCTTGCCCGGTTCGAATCGAGAACAAAATCCAACGACAGGCATCTCCAAAAATCGCTGATCACTGGTGGCCTCGGCGACCTCTTTGCGGGCAGCGAGCTTGTCGGTGGGCTTGAAGACCTCTGTGTCCACGCCGTTCGTGATGGGCCTCAGGTAAGACGGGTCGAAGGCGTAGGCCGCCAGTTCGCGGGCACACCAGGTCGATTTGGGTGAGAGCGCGTCGTAAGGCCGAAGCAGGGAATAGCAGTTCAAGACCTGGTTCAGGAAC
Source organism: Candidatus Latescibacterota bacterium (assembly GCA_965222075.1). Lineage (GTDB taxonomy): Bacteria > Latescibacterota > UBA2968 > UBA2968 > JAAXHW01. Next base: position 1,008,136 of record OZ244937.1, read on the forward strand.
TCCCGGTTCTGCCCAAAACAGCAGGACAGACGGATGACGATTGGAGCGGGGCAGACATGGCGGAAGAAGGCCAGCTCATTAACGTTTGGCTCAAACATCAGCACCGCATCGAATTCCTGTCGCTCAAACCATTGAAGCGAAGCGTCGATGGTTTCGAACGCTTGCCGAACGCCATAGATGTTGTCCTGGTACTCCTCTGGCTCCTCCGATAGCAGGAAGACCTCGCAGTACTTAGACAGGGCTTGTACGTGATTGAACCCCGAAATCGAAGCGCCACTCCCGGATTCGTATACGGCCGCTTCGGAAAGGTATGGATAAGGGATGAAAATCTTCACAGAATTCTCCTTGTATTTTGCCTTTCTCTGCGTCCTCTGCGGTGTTCTTTTAGAGATTTTCGATAAACGCACGCGTCTGTTCAGCACCGTCCAGCGCCAGGGTATGCCTCGGTAGGGGATGAGACAGCCCACGCACAATGGCATCGGCGATCCGATCAGGCGTCAGAACGTCGGGATGGATCACCTCCGCCAGTCCCAGATCAGCCAGCTTGCGCGCCCGGATATCCTGATCCTCTGAAAGCTTGCTTGGCACGAACAGAGTCCGGACACACGTCTCCAGGGTGTTCATACAGGTGTTGTATCCGGACCGGCTGATCGAGAGGTCGGCGACACGCATCCACTGGAGAAAATTGGGCGCGAACCGCTCAAGGCGAAACGGACCGTCTCCACACATCTGTTTAAGGGCTTTGAAATGCGTCTCCTCTACAAAGAGGCCTGAGAAAATGACCATTGTCCGGTTCTCAATCGCTCCCTGTTCATCAAGGCGTTTCCAGGCCTCAATACAGGGAGCGGCAAGCGTGTGACCATCAACGCCACCGCCTGCGCTGACCAGCACAAATCCGTTTCTGTTTTGGGGATTTTCTCCCAACAGGTTTCGATGCTCCAGCGCACCGTTCGGTTTTTCAGATACATATCCTGTGTAGATAACCGGGATGGCGATATCCTCCACCCAGGGGAAGTGCTCTTCCAGCCGGCTCACACGCGGGTCTCCGTGAATGAGCAGGGCGTCGAAGCAGGCGTTTAACGTGGGACAGACCTCTTCGTAATACCTGCGTGCAATTCGGGTATTCTCGTGGACTTTACCTCCAAAAGGAACCGAGTAGAACCGCAGCCGGTCCCCGGATGGATGGCAGGCTGGAACCGGAAATATATCGAGGGCAGCCGTTTTGGCCTGAAGGGGGATGTCACGCAGAGAACAGATTACCCTGACGTCCGGGTTGACCGATCCGGCTGCTTGAATCGCCGGGAGCAGCTCCGGCCGCAAGAGCCACCGCTGGAAGGGAAACAGTTCAACGATGAAGACGTCCGGTCGCAGGTGTGAAACGGTCTCTCGCAGGATGCGTTGACGCTCCTCCAGTACCTCTTCGATGTTCCGGTTGGGATTTTCAGAGGCCAATCCCTGTGGTGTCAGATGAATGGGCGTCAGATGAATGGGCCTCACGGAGTCTGGCACTTCGGCGCCTGGAATTGGACGGCCGCCGTCCACGAAGTGGACCTCGTGGTCCCGTGATAGCACCCGGACGATCTGGAGATTTCGGAAGTGATGGCCCACGCCGACAAGGTGCTGGCTGTAGAAGAGGATGCGCTTTCTGCGGGGTTTCGAAGCGGCGCCGGACAGCCCGGGCCGGTGTTCACGGAGCGCCCGCTCGTAAATCACGCCGTATCTCGCCACGACCTTCCGCCATGCCCGGTGTTCCAGCACCCAGAGCCTTGCACGGTGCCCCAGTGCTGCGCGGAGCCGCGCATCCTGGATGAGGGTCGAACACTTCCGGGCGAGGTCATCCGGGTCGTCGGCGGTACAGATAAGGCCGGTCTTGCCGTCGTCCACGATCTCACGGAGTGCGTTCACATCGCTGACAATGAGGGCTTTTTCCATGCACATTGCTTCATACGGCTTTAGCGGGGTCACCAGATCCGTGACTTTGCTCTTGATTCTGGGGATGACAAATAGATCGAGGAGGGCATAATAATCCAGAATGTCCCGATGGGGTACCCGGCCGGTAAAGTGAATGGCGTTTCTTAGATTCAGCTTTCTTGCCAGGGCCTGGAGGGGGCCAAGTTCGTCGCCTTCACCCACAATCACAATCCTGACGCGCAGGTTGTTTTCCAGCAGGATTTTTCCGGCTTTGAGCAACCCATGAATGCCCTCGAGCTTTCTCAGGCAACCGATGTAGCCGATGACGACTTCCTCTGGAAGAATGCTTAGCTTCTCACTCAGGTGTGTCGGGCGTTCCCGGGGCTGAAATTGTGAGGGATCGACCCCATTGGGGACAATAGAAATTTTCTCTCCGGGGATGCCTTTCCGCACGAACTCGGCCTTCATTGTCCTGGAAAGGGTCACCACGCGGTCTGCGCGTTCCATTGCATTTACAAACTCCTGGCACTGCCTCTGATAGGCTTCTGAAGCAGGATCGGTTGTGCCATTCGCGACTGCGCTGTCGTGCCGCAGACCCCTCACTTCGTAGATCACCGGCAGACCGCACCGGCGCCCCAGATCGATCGCTGTCAAGGCGTTCCGTGCGGGGGATGCGACGTGGACCAAATCAGGTTTTTGGGTCTGGATAGCGCGGGAAATATGGTTTCGAAATTGGCGCTCCAGGCCGTACCGAAACAGGCGGTCAAAATCGGGAGGTCGGCCTGCGCCGAGACGTTGTAAGACGTTGTGATTACACGCTTGAGCGGTATCTCTCAGATACAAAACGCCGTCCAGGTACTCCTCTTCAACAGGATATGCTCCGTTTGCCGAAGGGGGTGAATGCCTTGTCGCCACGACCGGTTCAAACCCCAGTGCTTTCTGGAGGTCGACGATATACTTGCTGCGGATGGTGTAACCGGCCTGCCAGTGCGGCAGTGACCGATTCAGGATGTGTAGGATTTTCAGGGCCATGAGAGGGGTTCACCTCGGAGAATTTCTCCTTTTCCCTGCATTTGTATTTCTCCGCGCCTTCCGCGCCTCTGCGGTGCGGTTACCGGGGCAGGTTTCGCAAACCCTGTGCCACCCCTTCCTGGGAGAGCATAACAATAATATTTTCAAAATCTTCGAGAGAATTTTTGAGAAAATTTCAGAAGGAAAAGGTGAAAAAGGTTTTCAAAATGGCTCTCCGGATCTGAAAGATCCATGCCAATAGGGCCCGGAAATCGTCTGTCTGTACTTTTTTCAAACGCATATCCTGACGGGTATATCCCTCAACACTTAAGCTGCAGACTGGGAATAGAAAGAGGCCCTGACCGTTTTGTGGTCAGGGCCTCCTGACGTCTTGCGTCGGGGCGGAGTGAGATGTATAGCCGAATCAATCCCCACCCCGGTACCGATCTGCCCGAAATCCGTGCTCGGCCATTCGTACCTGGAAGTACTGCCGTCCGATACCGCTCTCCCGGGCGGCCTGAGAGACGTTGCCCCCGGTGCGCAGCAGGGCACGGTGAAGGTATTCCCGGGTGAAGCGGTCCAGGCTGAGGCGCCGGGCTTCCTTATAGGAAAGTTCATAGAGATCTGCCTCGGACGTGCCTGAGGCCTGGATGTGAGGCGGCAGGTCGCCGGGGTAGACCTGTTCTCCCTCGGCCAGGAGGAGCGCCCGGGAGATGACATGGGTCAGTTCTCGGACGTTGCCCGGCCAGTCGTAGCCCTCCAGCAGCATCCGGACCTCCGGAGAGAGGGGGCGTATTCTCAGTCCATTCTCCTGGGATTTCGCCACAAAATGCTCGATCAGGAGGGGTATATCGCTTCGACGATCCCGAAGAGGGGGCAGATGGAGGTGGATGACATCGAGGCGGTAAAAGAGATCCTCACGGAATCGGCCCTCCAGAACCTGTTGTTTCAGGTCCCGGTGGGTGGCTGTGACTAAGCGCACGTCGGCCCGGTGGATTCGGCTGTCGCCTACCGGACGGAACTCGCCTTCCTGGAGGAGCCGGAGCAGGTGGGGCTGCAGGTCCCCGGGCAGGTCGCCCACTTCGTCTAAGAAGAGGGTGCCGCCTCTGGCCTCTTTCACCAGTCCGCACCGGTTTTCGAAGGCGCCGGTAAAAGATCCCCGGAGATGGCCGAAGAGTTCGCTTCGGGCTACGTCCCGGGACAGAACGCCGCAGTCCACGACCACAAAGGGTCCATCGGAGCGGGGACTTTGGGCGTGAATGGCGCGTGCGAGTAATTCCTTTCCGGTGCCGGTTTCCCCGGTGATCAGCACCGGCAGGTGGCAGCGGGCGGCACGGTGGGCCAGGTTCTGGACTTCCAGAACGGTGGGATGGCGACCGACAGTGGGGCTGTTGCGGGTGGTGCATGCAAAAGGGGACATTGCGCTCCCTCCCAAAAGTGTAAGAATCTCGCTTGTAATCAGGTCCAGTCCTTGGGCCTCTAACAGCGTACGGATGAACGGTGACCCACGCACCAGCCGCTCCCCCGGCCAGCGCAGCAGGAACTCGATGCCTGCGCGGTTGATGAACGGGACGCCTTTCAGCTCCGGTACCAGGCGCTACGCCTCCCGGAGCGAGTGGGTGAATGCCTGCTCCAGTCCTCTTCAGACATCCAGTTTAGCAGAATCTTCTCCGAAGTCTGCGATATGACTGTGAGCCGTACCGTCTGATTGCTCTCCGGATTACACACTATCTGCAAACCAAATCCTGTGCCAAAAAAATAGCCGCCCAAAGCGTGTCGCTTCAAGTGGCTGTTTATAATAGGGGTTGTGGGATGACTGTACAAGGTTAGCCGGACAGGATGCTAACTGGTGCAGGGACAGTATCTGGTCCCACCAATTGTGCTAATTTCTTTTATTCTGTTTATAAACATATAGATTGTAAGAACAAACATGGGTCCCATATATGGTCTCAGGGCGCTATATGTGGGACCTGCGGCCGCTGGATGTCCAGCTTCTTCATGCGGTGGCTCAATGTAGACGGATGCATGCCCAGCAAGGCAGCCGCTCCGTGCGGCCCCTTGATGACCCATCCGGCCTGTTCCACGACCTTCCGTATGTGCTGTTTTTCGAGTTCTTTCAGGGTCAGGATCTCCTCAGAGGATTCACCATCCGGCCGACCGGATTCCAGGGCAATATCCTTAGGCTGGATCGCCTGCCTCCGGCACATGATCACGGCACGCTGTACCGCATGCTCCAGTTCCCGGATGTTGCCCGGCCAGTCGTAGGTCCTCAGCACGGCCAGCGCCTCCGGAGTCAGCTGGGGTACTGCTTTGTTTAGATAGGACGCCATCCGCTCCACAAAACAGGCGGCCAGAAGCGGGATGTCCTCCCGGCGCTCGCGCAGGGGCGGCAGTCTCACGGGAAACACTTGCAGGCGAAAGTAGAGATCCTCCCGGAACTGCCCGTTGGCCACCATCTCCTGCAAATTCCGGTTGGTAGCTGCAATCACCCGCATATCGGCCACCAGCGTCTCGGTGCCGCCCACCCGCTCGAAGGCGCGTTCCTCCAAGAGGCGCAGCAGCTTCACCTGCGCTTCCAGGGCCAGGTCCCCGATTTCATCTAAGAAGAGCGTGCCGCCCGCCGCCAGTTCCACCTTGCCCAGCTTGCGGGAGACCGCTCCGGTGAAGGCCCCCCGCTCGTGCCCGAACAGTTCGCTTTCGACCAGGCCTTCGGGGAGGGCGCCGCAGTTGACCTGGATGAAGGGGCGATCTCTGCGCGGGCTCAGCCGGTGCACGGCCCGGGTAGCCACCCCTTTGCCGGTACCGGTCTCGCCTGAGATCAATACGGTCAGGTCGGTTTTGGCCACCTCTGCAAGCTGCGCCTGGACCTCGCGGAGGGCCTGGCTATCCCCCACGAACTCGCCTTTGGTCCCACTCTGGCTCAGCACCTCGGCCAAGACCTGGATGTGAGGGTCGGGCACCACGTTCAGTGTGACAGAAGCTGGCTCGGAGTAATTCAGGTCCTGGTCCACGGCCTGGACTTCGAACGTGAAGGTTTCCCTCGGCAGGTCCTGGTATTCCACACGTCGAGCGTTTGTGGTCTGCCAGTCTTCATCGTAGCCTTTCAGCCGATACCGGTAGACCAGCCCTTCCGGACGCGTTTTGAAGCTGATGCCGTGAAATTCAAAAACAATGAGTCCCACACTGGTGGAGATGGTCAGATCATCTTCCCTCTCATAGGCACAAAATAGCGCGAAGTTTTGACTACCCGACAGGTCTCGAAAGCGGTATAATCCTGCTTCGAGCAGGACGAACGTTTCCATGATTATCCTCCTCTTTGATGGTTGCCAATTTGAAGGATAATCTAAGGTGTCTTGCTCATTTCTTACCTGCCTGCCGAGCAAGGCACCTGTCTGCCGCCTGCCTCGCCTGCTTCAGCAGACAGGGACAGGCAGGCGGCGCAGGCAGGTAGCTGTTTCTCAACCCGTTGCAGGCCGGGACAGGTTTATGAGATAAGTTCTAACAAACTACTACAGGCGACAGACGACAGCGTACGCTCTTAGACTCTTTGAGAATTTCTCACTTGTCGCCCACACTTGAGCGCAATCGTTAGGAGTAAACGTATTTTTGGCAGTTTCATAAGCCATTGAAGTTCAGCAGTTTGAGCTGAAGGTCGTGGGTAATTTCGAAGCTGAGATAGATGGCACAGCGATCATAAATGGCCACAGCAGCAAACTCGAAGAGCGGTTTACGCAGGGATTTGAGTTGCTGAAAAAGCGTGGCCTTCTCCTGCAGGACGGACAGCTTGTAATCCACCATCAGATTGAAGCTCCACAACGTGAGTAACACGAAGCAGGTATTCTGTTGAAAATCTTTTCGTGGAAGCTTCTCGATAGCGAAGTCGTTCTTCAATTCTTCGATCAATTTTTCGACCAGATTCCTGTGGTCGTAAAACTGCACGGTTTCGGTTTTGGATAATTGGGTGTCATTGGTAATTACGGCCCATGGGGCACAGCCTTTTTGTCGGACCACGATACACCGTATTGACTTTGTAGTCAAGTAGGTGTTGAGAAAGATTGGTTCAACTTCGGTGATCCACACGCCTGGTTTGAGCCGTTGGCGGCCTGGGGTTCTGGAGTTGACCGCGTTGATCAGATCACGATGTTCTTTCTGATAATTCTTTAGGACCGTGAAGAACTTGATCTTTTTGCGTTGAAGAAATTTGAAGTTGTCGCCCGACCAAAAGCCGCGGTCCATGCCCAACCGCTTCAGCCGGAATCCCAGGTGATGAACTGCCAGTACAGCTGGGATCAGTTCTTGTGCATCGGATTGATCAACGGTGGTGAAACGCACATATAATAGGGTTTTCGTGGCAATATCGATCAGTAAAAACAGTTTAAATCCGTAGTAGGATTTGCCACGCATCTTGATCCAGGCGGCTTTCTCAAAACTTGAGTTCGGGCTTTTTCCGATGAGGGTGCTGTCAAAATAGGCTTCCAGATTTTTGGGCAACAAGCCACGCCGGCGCAGGCTTGCCACATGACGGGTAAAGCCTGCTTCAATCAGTTCGGGCCTCAATGTTTCGAACAGATCGTAGAGAATATCGACACTGGCCCCACGCTGTTGACCGTAGCTTAACGCGAAGACGCGCTGAATAAACTTCTGCACCAACAGGCCGCGCAATTGGTTGATTGAAGCGCAGTTCAGTTGTGGGCGGCAGATTAAAATCAGCATCAGTGAGACCGCGCGATACCCTTTCTCCTTCGTGGTCATGCCAACCAAATACACCTGTCTGCAGTGCGGGGCACCGCACAGGCAGGTCGGCAGTTTCAACTGGTAGCGCAGGTAACGCACAAAAGGCAAGATGCCGGCAAAGGCAGCGGCGCCTTGATTGGATGGGGTGTCCCCCGGATGAATGAGAGAATCATAGGACTTGCTTGAGCCGGCACGTTTTTGCGACATTATACCTATCTCCTGGGTTATGGTAGAGGTTGAGGGTTGGCTGCTTTTAACCTCTTACCTGACTCAGGAGATGTCCAGCCTCATTTTGAAGCTAAAATAACCCGATCGTCCTAACGCGTGCTATATCATCAGGTTATTGAACTGTCGTTTTGACCTTCGCCAATCCGGGTGAAATGTCCTATTGGGTTCGAAAAAGCTTCTCAAATTCTGGTAAAGCACACTAAATCAAACTGTTATGCAACCGCCAAATTTACGAGTAAAGTGATGACAAAGATAAATCTTTTTAGCGTTGATTCCCGTCTGCTGGATGCTTCTATAGAACTCTATGCGTTGGAAGAGCACCTACAACTCGTCGAAAGTTATATGGAGCAACTCCATAAGACGGCACGGAGTAAGGCTAAGACATACATCCGAAAAGAGGGCCTGTGCCCAGATGATCCAGAATGGCACATTGCTTGGCAGAAGTACGACGACCTTATTGACCAACTCCCAAGGTTTTTCCGGGGGCCTTTCCTGGTGTCACTCTATGCGGTGTATGAATCTATTGTCACCGAAATAGGCTGTCTAATCCAAGACAAGCAGTTCCAGAAGATCGAGATCAACGATCTCAGAGGTGATTTCTTGGAAAAGGCTAAGAAATACTATAAACACATCCTCCAATTCGAATTATATTCAGAAGAAAAGGTATGGCACCAGGTCAAGATGCTGTCAGAACTCAGAAATGCCTTTGCACACACGAATGGCCGCCTGGATATGCTCAACGAAAGATCGAGAAATACTATAAAAAAATGGGTGCAACAAAAGCGCGGAATATTAACGTACTATGATTACATAATATGTGAAGAGAAAATAGTCGCTGAAATATTCGGCGCGGTGCGTAGTTCTCTGGAAGATTTGATTGAAAGGTATAAGCACTGGGACGACAAACACGGGCACACATGATCAACGCGTGAATAGTGGACTGGCTTATAACGTTGACGTGTTTTCAGCCAGCCGGTTATATACGCCGTTAGGTTTCCCTCGAAGTACAGTTGGATCGGCAAAGTATAACTTCAGATTGTCCAAACGATAGCATTGTCTGAGAAAAACGCCCGGATTGCCTTCATCGGGTATTGAGTTCACTCCAGACCACGTCTACACCGGGATAGTCTTCAGGCGGCCTGCCCCGATCCGAAAGCGGCTTATCGCTGCCGCACAGCAGATGATCCATACTTACGGCACCAATTGCCAATACGCGGTCGATTCCACCTGGGTCCGATATTCCTACGCGTATCGTCGCAAATCGGTAAAGGTTAAGATAGCAGCGGACGCGCCGGCTATTCGGCAATGTCGGTGATGGCGATGCTCACGACCAGACTGACGCGCCCTCCCTCCCATCGCTGGCGCGCACGATCACCGCATATCCGATCTTTTGCTCAAAGTCGTACGTCGCTTTCGTCCGGATCTGCCCTGCGCCTTCGTCGTCTTTCCGCTCGCTCTTGGGTGCTGTATCGGCCACCGCCTTCTGGAGAATCAAGAGTACGCATCCCCCGCTTCAGCGGAAATCATAATTCGTGATAACAATCAGCGTCCATAGAACTTATCAGGATGATCCGAGACCAGAAACCTCGATCCTGGATACTTTCTCGAAGGGCTTGCAATTCCCACTCTCCAAGAATCGAGATTGGCACAATGCAAATATGATCAATCAGAATCAACCACCATTCCTGAAAATCATTTAACTTATTAGTTTGAATGACCTTAAGTGATTTTTCTTCTATACAGGGCTGGATATTATTTATCAATTCATCTGCTATGCCAATACCTTTGAGATCGGAAACGTTATTGAGGTAAAAGCCGGGGGATCCTGTGTATTCATAGCGTTCGCCAACTTCAAGGCATATGCCGCATGGCAGACAGAGGTGCAGGGGGTTCAGAAGATCAAGTTCATTGACATGCCTATCGTAATCGACGTATTTTGGCATAAATTGATTGAAAGTATCGGGCGTATCATACTTTTGTATGAGCGGTATAAGGGTTTCACGGATTTGATTTTTGACAATCTTTCTATTTGGCAAGCGTCTTGAGAAATCATATTCACAATCGACCTCCCATCTTCGCTCATTGCCGGGCGGATCAATTTCAGCAAGCGTGCTTTCAATAGTTTGGCGTAAGGATATTCGAGAATTTTCCTCGCCTTCGGTTTGGCCATTGATCTCGATTCTTCGATTCAGTCGCCGCACCTCGACAGCGAATTTGCCGTCAACAACATAGTCTGGTGGATCGTCTTCTGATCGCTCAATGCTTGAATGGCCTTGGGATTCAAGCCATTTCTTGGCCCAGCGTTCGTCGTCTTTCTCACGATTGCTCATTACGTGGAACACCGCCTCCCATTGAAAGACATCCGCCTGCACGGACAGACGGGTCAATTTGATGACGCTTCTTTGCCGAAGTCGTTAGCAAAGATCAGAAAATCACCAAAGCCAATGGTGTCATCTCCATCTAAATCATACCGCGCGTCATACCCCGTATCGCCTTGACTTAATCCGAACTGCGCCGCAAACTGCAAAAAATCCGCAAAGCCGACAGTACCATCGCCATCAAAGTCGGGCGTAGCTTGCCCGACGGCAGTAAAGGTCATCGGCTCTAGCCCGGCGACCTTTACCGCAACGGTGTTCGTCCCTAGCCGGCTCCCCAGCGTCAGAAAAGTAGTTGCTTTGCCTCTAACATTAGTCGTCGTCTGTTCTTGTGAGAGCATCCCGCCGCCAGTGACCGAAAAGCGGACAATCACCCCGGCCAGTGGCTCGCCGTTCTGGTCTAACACCGAGACGACCAACGGCTCCGCCAGCGCCTTGCCGGGTGTCCCCTGCTGCTGGTCGCCTTGCAGTTTCAACTCGACCGGATGGGGCGGCGGCGTACGCTCAGGGACCGTCCATAGCATCACGAGCGTATTTAACCCCGTAACAAGGATGGTATCATCCGGTGAAAGTACTAGCCCCTTTAAGGCCCCTGGTTGCGCGATAGTGGCCATCTTATCTTGTGTAACTAAGTCCCATACATGGAACTGGCGGCCATCCGATGCAATCAGCGTCTTTCCATCCCGTGAAAACGTCGAATTAAACCCCCAATTTTTTATTGCAAAGCTAGCGTTCTGTTCTCTTGTAGCGACATCCCAAAGCGCAACATAGTGCATGGCCCCAACCGCGAGCGTGTTCCCGTCGGGCGAAAACCGCAACGAAGTGACCTCCGTTGTATGCTCAAAGGTGGCTATTTTTGTCTGTGTGGCCGTATCCCAAAGGTGAACAAAGTGACCGTTCTCAGAGGCGAGGATGGTCCCATTCGGCGAAAACTGCAACGCCTCGACTGAAGCACTATGCCTCATGCTAGCAATTCTTGTTTCTGTCGCCATGTTCCACAACTCAACGGTATACTCTTTGTCGTTGTGTGCTAGAAGGCCACACGCTACGGTGACCCCATCCGGGGATAACGCCCACGACATGAGTTGTTTTAGTTCAAGTTGCGGGCGGAAAGTAGCGATTTTAGTTTGTGTCTCCACGTCCCAAAGATTGAGGGCTTGACCGTTCGCAACCGCGACGGTAGCCTTATCCGGCCAAAACGCCAACATACGGATGAAGTCTCCAGGTCCCTGCCGCGGTAGGGTAGCGATTTTAGCTCTTGCCGCTACATCCCAAAGCTCAACCGTGCCACTTCCCCCTCCAACTGCCAGGACAGTCCCATCCGGGGATAACGCCAACGAAGTGACTACCAAACCAATTTCAAGAGTGGCGATATGGAACGGCGACCGTTCCGCAAGGTCAAAGCCCATATCACCTGTATTGCCCTCCGTATCAACTATATTGACTCGGAGCACATGATAAGGAGAATCGGAAATACTTGTAATGCCACCAGAAGGAATGACACCGTCATACTCAAATTCGATAATGGCCTCACGAGCACCGTCTAGTCCGCGGCACGCTTTCACTTCAAGAGAGTTAGAAGCAGAGTGTCCGGGTTGTGTATAAACGGTCAGGATCGCTTGGTGAAGCCCATGCTCAGCGCGAGCGACCAATTGAGCAGTAATGCTTGATGCCCCTGCCGGGTATAAAACCGGCGAAAGCCATTCAACACTTGGCCGCTGCCCCTGTTCAATAGGGACATTGGGATTAAAAAAAGGATGCACGGTTAAAAATTCGGCACCGCAGGCCGATAGAGACCTTCGCTGACCACCGCCATACGACATAATGTACGCGTTATCGTTAAAGTCATGGTGCAATCCGAAGGCATGGCCGAGTTCATGCGCTATTATCTGCCAGGAAAAAGCAGCAGAAACTAACGCTATGCCCGCTTTTTTACCCCTCACCGCTCCGACACCTGCTGCAACCCCTTTCCAAAGCGCAATTCCATTTATGCTATTGTCAATGACCATCAGCAAAATGTTGTCATCAAGACCAAACGCCTCCCCGGGACGGCCAGTTCGCCCAATCACTTCATCTATTACAGCCCTCTGCGTATTTTCAAGGTAGTGACTATCAGGATATGCCCCGTCCACACGGTGAACTAGCGGCTCGCCGTCTGCGTCGGTTTCGAAGCGGAAGGTCTTGACACCGTACCCGTGCACCTGCATCTGCTCAGCATAAAAGGCTTGAACCTGTCGAATCGCCGTTTTCATTGAGTCAGCCACGTCGGTACGATACATCCGATCATTGGGTAAGACGTAGATCATCCGCACTGTGCGCGGTTCCCCGACGTTCTCATCCGCCAGCGACTTGGCCGCAGGGTAGGGGTGGTCCCGCCGCCACTGCTCGTAATCGAACGGTGCGCAGAAATGCACACTGTCGGCGGGGGAGGGCGAAGCATGGACAACCGCCATCGGCAAGAGCCAGAGACCGATTAACGCGGAAAACTTAGCGGAAGGATCAGGGAGTGAACCCGTTGAAAGAACGGGGCGGTTCCTACTATAAGCGAACCAAGACAATAAAACGGCCAATGCTACTAAGCAGGCGATCATAGCGTACCTCCTATTTAGAATACATTAAGGATATACAAAAACCGTGCCAACTTTGTGACAAACGGCTAACTGATTGCAGGCGAGGAAATTGGAGCATACGAGGAACGATTCGACTTTTTCTGGACTGTTGCAGAATGCGCCTGATCAAGCACGCGGAGAACGCATGTTCGCTCAGACGGAGATGGGATATATGTTTATTTATGAATGACTTACGGAAAAAATATGGAGGAAAAACAGAGAAACTGTTGCAATTTGCAATACAAGACGCAATTTGCAACAGTAGGGAAGGGTGCCGCCGACCGTCTCGGAGGCCGTTGAAAGGGGTTCTCAAGATATACGTCGGGCCGATGGCGGCCCCGGGCGGGAGCCTGCTCGGGTGTCGATATAAGAAAGGAAGGCGTTTCGCCTGCTGGCGTTCATCATCGGACCACAACCTCCTTCCTCAAAACGGAACCGTCTGGCTGAGACACCAGAAAGATCCAGGTGCCAACCCTCAGAGGAGGATAAATCACTAAGAGGGGGTACCCCCGTATTCGACTCGCTGAGTCAAAAGGACAGATTAAATATTCTTTTATACGCCCAATTTGTATCCGACCAGATCAATTCTCGTCGTGTCAACATAAACTAACCCGGAACATAAATCTATGCTGGTATAATATCCTACGCGCATGGTATCAGAGGCCGCCAAAGGGGATGTCACCGTCAGGCTGTCGATATGGAGTTGAAAAATCTGAAAATCAGGAGGGTCCGGCTTAAAGGGATAATAATCGCACCCCAGACAGGATAGACCCATCAGGACCGCCAACGAAACAAAAACCACGATTTTCCCTTGCATGACCGATGTTCCTTTCGCCTCCCTTTTGATGGTTGACAATTTGAAGGCGTCCTGCTTATTTCTTATACCTGCCTGCGCCGCGATGGGCCTGCGTGCGTGAGACAGCACGCGCAGGCAGGGCTCGCCCTCGAAAATCACTTGACACGAGGGGCGACAGCCCCGCAAAGCGGCCCGACGTGGGTTTTAAGACAGTTTCTAACGCTCAAGTTTTGTGGTTTAGCCCCTGTATATGCACAGAAATTCTCGTATTCCCTCACCTGGGGTCGTAGATCGCCCCCAGGAAGAGGATGGTCCCACTCAGCCGTTCCCGGATTGCGAGCAGGAACGGCCGGTTCACCACAATGCCGCTCGGCACCCCTATCGGTTGTATGCCTGCCGACGTAACCGCAGCGGCTACGGTGCCTTCCTCGTCCACCTGCAGAAATGTCTTGTGTTTGACCTGGGAGATGTATGTCTCTATGTCCGAAGTGAGCCTGGAGAAATCCGCCGCTTCGGAATCGAATGCCATCCCCATCCCCATCTTAACGAGTGGGGTGTTCAGCAAGACGCTGTGCTCCAGCTTGAACGTGGGCATCTGCACGGGCAGCTTGTCGAACGCGACCCCGTTCGTCCACGCGTTCCACTGTGCCAGATCAATGCTGTTCACCAGGCCCGCCAGGCTGCCTTCGGAGCGTGGCTGCAGGATCACCATGCTGAACGCTTCGGCTCCGTACGGCAGCTCGGCAATCTGCACTGTCTCTGTGGACCCGGTTGCCCCACGCCCATTCGGCTCCGACATCGTGGGCACGTCCACGGGGTCGGTGCTTCCTTCCAGGAAGAAGGGGCGGGGTCTCGTCTTCGCCGGGTCGAACTGAACCGTCCAGTCGCCCTCGAAATAAACGGCGTTCAAAAGAAAGAGGATGCTGCCCTGATCAATCTCCTGGATGATCGATTCGATGCGGCCCCGGGTCTGATCTTTCACCCAGCCGTTGATGGCCTGTTTGGCACCGGGATCGGCAAAGTCGAGCGTCTGAGCTCTGGCATCGAAGTGGGTGCGGATGGCGTCGGAAAAGCGCGCTTCGAACGTATATCCCTGTTGCATCCACACCGAGTTGGCGACTGCGATCTGTACGCTCGGGTCCAGCCTGAACAGAAGGTCGCGCACCCCCCGGTAGCCCTCGTTGATCTCGCCCATCGCCAGGTCGGGTAGCCGGAGCCCCGAGCGCATCGCCTCAAAGGTCCCTCCTGCGGCGCCGTTGAGGGCCATTCCAAGCGTCATTGACACGCTCAGCGGAGATACGAACACGTTCTTCCCCGGTTCAGCCACTTCGCGCAGCAGTTCAAAGGCAAAGCCGTTGTTGGCGTGGATCACCGCGTTTTCGCCTGCGGTCAGCGGCCGGGGTAATTTTGTGAGGGGGCGCTCCGGTTCAACGGGGTTGTCTGCGCAGGCGACAAGACCAGGTATCGTCGCCCCAACAAGCGCCGTTAAGGTCCGGTATGATCGATAGTGGGCCAAAAGGGTTCTCTTAAAGCACATGGATGTCCTCCTTTGTCAAGAACAGTTTTGTTCTGGACATTTCCACCGGTTTAAAATTGGACACTTTTGGAAGAGTGGATAGAGCGATTATGGTGGCATAGGGACCTCCATTGTGAAGGATCAAGGTTGCGTTTGGGTGTCTGGGAGGTGGCGGAGAGAGTAGGTATTGGGTTTACGTCCTCGGCCTGCCTGCGTCGCGGTGCTCCTGCTCCGCGCAGGCAGGCGTCCCTGTTTTTCGAGCAGGCCGGCGTTGAGCAATTCGGAGAGTGCTTTTCTGAGCTGTCCGTCATTGCCGTGTCGGAGTGCGGGAGCAAGGCAAGCAGACTAGGGATACGGGTGGTTGGATACCGGGGGCGCTGCCCCTGGGCCAGTTCATGAGGAGGGTGTGGAAAGACCTCATTTTCATGAGATCTGAGGTTATTCAATCACCACCAGCACCGCCTCTCCCCGCAGGATTTCGTTGACAATGATGACGTGGGTGATGCCCTCGCTCACTCCCACCATATAGTCCTGTCCCTTTTTTCAGCTTGCCCGAACGGCCGAATAAGAAAGGCAGCCGAAACAATGGCGGCGTCTATCGGTTGGCGCGACCGCCCTACGTGGCGCCATAGCACTCTCCAAATATTATAAAATCGGCAAAATTGATGGTTCCATCCCCATTATAATCCATCCGTGCATCAAAATTTGCATCCGATGAACTGGATCCAAAAGCCGCGCCAAATAACGCAAAATCAGTTTGATTGACCTCACCATCACCATTAAAATCGCATGACACAGGTGCCGTCGGTGTCGCCGAGGCACTCGCTGAGGCCGTGCCATTCCCCCCAGCGTTCACCGCCCGCACCTGGAAGGTGTATCTGGTTCCATTGTTCAGACTCCTCACCGTATAACTCGTCGTGCCAGAGCCACTGCCTGAAATATCCGTCCAATCCGGCGACCAACTGCTGCCACTGTTGGTGCTCTGACGATACTGATACTTTGTGATGCTCGCATTGTTCGGGTTACTCCAACTCAACACAACCTGACCATTCCCTGCAGTCGCCGTGAAGTTCGTGGGCGCGGGCGGCGGTGTGACCGGTGCCGTCGGTGTCGCTGAGGCACTTGATGAGGCCGTGCCATTCCCCCCAGCGTTCACCGCCCGCACCTGGAAGGTGTATCTGGTCCCATTGTTCAAGCTCCCCACCGTATAACTCGTCGTGCCAGAGCCACTGCCTGAAATATCCGTCCAATTCGGCGACCAACTGCTGCTGCTACTGGTGCTCCGACGATACTGATACTTTGTGATGCTCGCATTGTTCGGATTGCTCCAACGCAACACAACCTGACCATTCCCTGCAGTCGCCGTGAAGTTCGTGGGCGCGGGCGGCGGTGTGACCGTGACCGGTGCCGTCGGTGTCGCTGAGGCACTTGATGAGGCCGTGCCATTCCCCCCAGCGTTCACCGCCCGCACCTGGAAGGTGTATCTGGTCCCATTGTTCAGACTCCTCACCGTATAGCTCGTCGTGCCAGAGCCACTGCCTGAAATATCCGTCCAATCCGGCGACCAACTGCTGCCACTGTTGGTGCTCCGACGATACTGATACTTCGTGATGGTCGCATTGTTCGGGTTGCTCCAACGCAGCACAACCTGACGATTCCCCGCAGACGCCCTGAAGTTCCCAGGTGCCGACGGCCGCGTAACAGGCGCCGTCGGTGTCGCTGAGGCACTTGATGAGGCCGTGCCATTCCCCCCGGCATTCACCGCATGCACCTGGAACGTGTATGCGGTCCCATTGTTCAGACTCCTCACCGTATAACTCGTCGTGCTGGCACCACTGCCTGAAATATCCGTCCAATTTGGTGACCAACTGCTGCCACTGTTGGTGCTCCGACGATACTGATACTTCGTGATGGTCGCATTGTTCGGGTTGCTCCAACTCAACACAACCTGACGATTCCCCGCAGACGCCCTGAAGTTCGTGGGCGCGGCAGGCCGCGTGACAGGTGGGGGCGTGACCGTGACCGGCGCCGTCGGTGTCGCTGAAGCACTCGCTGAGGCCGTGCCATTACCCCCGGAATTCACCGCATGCACCTGGAACGTGTATGCGGTCCCATTGTTCAGACTCCTCACCGTATAACTCGTCGTGCCAGAGCCGCTGCCTGAAATATCCGTCCAATCTGGCGACCAACTGCTGCCACTGTTGGTGCTCCGACGATACTGATACTTCGTGATGGTCGCATTGTTCGGGTTGCTCCAACTCAACACAACCTGATGATTCCCCGCAGACGCCCTGAAGTTCGTGGGCGCGGCAGGCCGCGTGACAGGTGGGGGCGTGACCGTGACCGGCGCCGTCGGTGTCGCTGAAGCACTCGCTGAGGCCGTGCCATTACCCCCGGAATTCACCGCATGCACCTGGAACGTGTATGCGGTCCCATTGTTCAGACTCCTCACCGTATAACTCGTCGTGCCAGAGCCGCTGCCTGAAATATCCGTCCAATCTGGCGACCAACTGCTGCCACTGTTGGTGCTCCGACGATACTGATACTTCGTGATGGTCGCATTGTTCGGGTTGCTCCAACGCAGCACAACCTGACGATTCCCCGCAGTCGCCGTGAAGTTCGTAGGCGCAGACGGCGGTGTGGCCGTAACCGATGCCGTGACCGTGACCGAAATCGGCTGCGTGGCCGTCAAGGCCCCGTCGCTGGCCGTCACCGTAATGGTCGCGCTGCCTGCGGCCACCGGCGTCATCGTTACCGTGCTTCCCGATACGCTCACCGTCGCGACGGATGCCGCCGACGTCGTGGCCGAATAGGTCAGACTATTCCCATCGGAGTCGCTGAACTTGCTCGACACGTCAACCGATGCGGCGGCTCCACCCACCGTCAGCGATTGCGCGCTAATGGACCCCACCGCCTTCGGCGGGTCATTCACCGCAGTCACCGTCACCCTCACCGTTGCCGTTGCCGTGCCACCATACCCATCCGACACGAGATAGACGAAGCTGTCCGTCCCATTGAAATTGGTATTGGGCGTGTACGTGATGCTCCTCCCGGTCGAAGTTACGGTACCGTTCGACGGAATGGACGTAGCGATCACGGTCAGCGGGTCACGTTCCGGATCGCTGTCGTTGTCCAGCACGCTGATGGTCGCGGCCACGTCTTCATCGGTCGTCGCGTCGTCATTCCCCGCCGTCGGCTCCTGGTTGACACCGGAAGGCGTCACTGCCGATGCAACGGACAGCGCGATGGCATCAACGCCGATCCATGCATTTGTGCTATCTGAATTTCCATCCATACCAACAATTCTTGCCTCGCTGCCATCATATGCAGAAACATCCCACGTATATTTGGTGAAATCGTCCGTTCCCGGCGCAAAAGTCCGTCGCTTTGTTGTCCAACTGCCATTTTCTAATACCTGCAATGCGACTGTATTCTGGTTGCGGGATACGGAGCTGTCGTATCCGCACACCTTGAGATTGATATACGGCCTATAGATGACAAAGGAATTGGAGGTCAACGTTCCCGTGCCGGTCTGTGGATCATAACTGCCCGCGCTATGTGTGCCTACCTCCCCCACTTCCGATGAGTCGTTATAACTCCGATACGTATTGTCCTGCGCCCAGGGCCCGGTGGCCGTCCAGGAAGCCAGGGTTGTATCCGCGCCACTCACACTCACCTCTTCCATATTGCCATTTGCCAGGGCATTTGCCAGGGTGCCGTGAACGGTAAAGTCCATCACGGCCTCACCGGGCTCACAAGGAAACCATCCTAAAGACTGGCCGCCCACAGTGAAGACTCGATATACAAACGTCCTCACGTCACAGCCAGTTGTTGTTATGGTCCCCGGAACGGGGCCGGTCCAGGGTAGGCCATAGTTTGGATTTGCCGCACCGAATCCCTGCGTAGTTGGATTGCCCCACACCTCAGGGGGAGAAGAGAAGGTTACACCAAAGGATACCGACTCTCGAATCTCATGTTGTCTTACCGCATAACTACGACTAGAAATTGAATCTGGAAAATCAACCAGCGTCATTGTTCGCTTCGTCAGGCCGACATCCATACCGGTCGTAGACTGGTGCAGAAGCACATAGGGCGGTGTGAGCATATCCAGGGCTTTTTTGGCATCGAGCAAGCCATGTCCCGAGGTTTCATCAAAGCCTGTGTCCTGAATATCCCTGGCGCTCCGTTTGATGATTTCATAGACATCTTCATTGGTCAGGTCTTCATTGAACAGCTCCTTATAATAGGCTAACATCAGACCGGCGGTACCGCTCACGTGCGGCGTCGCAAATGAAGTGCCGCTTCTACGAACATAGGAGTCGATGTTGCCAGTCACCGGAATATTCTCTCCTGGAGCCGCAACATCAATATGAGGACCCGAACTCGAACCTTGGGTGGGGCGCTCCGAATCCTGCCACCTGACGTCATAATTGCCATGGGCAGTAGCGCCAACGGCTAACACGTGTTGTTGATACGCTGCAGGGTATAGAGGTCGAGGGTCAAAGTAAAAATTTCCCATGCCAGCCACAGTGGCGATGCCGAGCTTATATGCATCGCCGATCGTCTTTCTAACAACAGAGCTACTTGTAGTATCAGCCCAACTACAGTTGATAATGTCCGCACCACCTTCTACGGCCTCCCGAATTTTCCTGGCAACTTCATCGTCACTAACTGGATTGTCAATCGTAGAAGCAATGTTTTTGGATATAATGGTTGCATGCCAGTCAACGCCGGCAATGCCGATGCCATTATTCGTATTTGCGGCAGCGATCGAGGCCACCTCAGTCCCATGCCCATTCCATCTTGGGGGGGTGTTATCTCCAGTGAGTTTGCCGGCAAATTCGAGATGTGACTGGTGAACACCCCCATCGATAATGGCGATCACTGTTGAGGGGTCACCTTTCGAAAGATCCCAGGCTTCCGGCGCTCTGATGCGATCCAGGTTCCACTGAGGGCCAGGGAGCGTCGTCCCGCGAAAATAGGGATCGTTGGGCACGGCCTGGGGATAAACAAATCCATTTGGTTCCGCAAATAAAACCCCGGGCAGGCTTTTCAGTTCCTCACAAATCGCTGCGATGTCGGCGTCGGACGGGAACCTGAGCTTGTAAATTCTGCTGTAATCGTGGAGAACGACAGATCGCCCGGTTCGATGTGAAACTCTTACACGATCAAAAGCAGGGTTAAAGGTTGGGAATACCTTCATCAGACGTTCGGGGGAATGTCGGGTAAGCAAATTCTTGTAAGCCGGCTCGACCTTCTCGCTATTCTGAAATTCAAGCCATTCGGCTACCACCTTGCCTTCCGGAAAGTCCATGAATCCAGGGGCTACCTGAATCAGTACTTCCCGGGCTACCTGCTCGGGTGTCGATATAAGAAAGGAAGGCGTTTCACTTGGAGGAACATAGGGACGTTGGGCATTTTCAGAGGCAAATATCCCCGCACACCATGCCAGAATAGAACAAAGCAGGGTAACGCAGAATGGCAATGGAAGGGTATTTGGGGTATTCCTGGCGTTTATCATCGGACCACAACCTCCTTTCTCAAAACGGAACCGTCTGGCTGAGACACCAAAAAGATCCAGGTGCCAACCCTCAGAGGAGGATAAATCACCAGGGGGGGATACCCCCGCATCTCACTCAATGCGAGGGGACAGATACCGGTATATCGTCGTCCCCATACGCTCACTTTGTACCCGACCAGATCAATTCTCGTCGTGTCAAAATGAGAAAAAACGGGACATCCATAGGGGCCAATCCCGCCCAAAAATCCTACGTTCATGCGTATCAGTGACCGCCAATGGAGATGTCGTTGGCTGCAGCCGGATGAATTCACCGTGCCCAGAGCCCCGAGAGAGAGACAAAACCGCCACGCTGTCGACTTTGATTTGAAAATCCCGAACATCAGGGTCCGACTTAAGAGGGTAATAATCGCACCCCAGGCAGGTGAGACCCATCAGGACCGTCAACGAGACAAAGACCGAGATTTTCTTCTGCATGACAGATACTCCTTCTGGGTTGTCCAGAGTTCAGGAAACACATTAAAAGTCCGCAAAAACCGTGCCAATTTTGTAAAAAATGGATAAATGATTGCAGGAGAGGAAATTAGAGCAGATGGGGAACGATTTGAATTTTTCCGGTATTGTTGCATAATGCGCCTAATCAAGCGCACGGGGAATGCATACTCGCTCAGACGGAGTGGGATAGGTATCTATTTATAAATGACTTACGGAAGATATGAGGAAGGAGAGACAGAGGAGAGTTGCAATTTGCAATAGAAGACGCAATTTGCAACAGTAGGGAAGGGTGCCGCCGACCGTCTCGGAGGCCGTTGAAAGGGGTTATCAAGATATACGTCGGGCCGATGGCGGCCCCGGGCGGGAGCCTGCTCGGGTGTCGATATAAGAAAGGAAGGCGTTTCGCCTGCTGGCGTTCATCCTCGGACCACAACCTCCTTTCTCAAAACGGAACCGTCTGGCTGAGACACCAAAAAGATCCAGGTGCCAACCCTCAGAGGAGGATAAATCACCAGGGGGGGATACCCCCGCATATCACTCAATGATTGGGGACAGATACCGGTATATCGTCGTCCCCATACACTCACTTTATACCCGACCAGATCAATTCTCGTCGTGTCAAAATGAGAAAAGACGTAACACAAAGTGGGTCCAAGCGGGGCATAAAATCCTATGCGCATGGTATCAGAGACCGCCAATGGAGATGTCGTTGGCACCCGTCGGATGTATTCACCGTGCCCAGGTTCAAAGACCCTCAAGGGAGACAAAACCGCCACGCTGTCGACTTTGATTTGAAAATCCCGAACATCAGGGTCCGACTTAAGAGGGTAATAATCGCACCCCAGGCAGGTGAGACCCACCAGGACCGTCAACGAGACAAAAACCGCGATTTTCTTCTGCATGACAGATGTTCCTTTCTCCTTCCTCTCCTGAGCATCAGACCCTCTGCGCCAGACACACCCTCCTGCTTCTTTCAACGCAACGACCAGGACCCACGATAATCCGGATCCTATTCAGCGGACTGTGGGAACAGCACAAGCGGCGCACCTGCGGCGATCCGGATGCCATCGTAGGAAACACTGCCATCATCGTACACTGGTATCTCAGGCGCAGCACCCAAACTGACCGTAGTCGGTCCGGCCCCGGTCTGGGTCACCACAACGGGTTCGCTCTCGGTGTGACCCGATGAAATCGTAGCCGTCGTGACCGACAGGGTTCCTGCCTGCGCCGACAGGGTGACGGTCATGTCGAACGGCGCACCCTCGGCAAGTGTGACCACGATGGTGGCGGGACCCGGTGCGGCATTATCCCTGTTGTCTGTGCGTTGCAGTTCCATCGTCAAGGTAAAAGGAGATCCAGGGTTATTGTCAAGCCATAGCACCTTCAGCTTGTCCAGGCCGAAGAACATACTGTCAGGCAGTGTACTCAAATTGTTGTGGCTAAGATCCAGCGCGCGCAAGCTGTCCAGGCCTGAGAACGCACCCTTATGCACTGTGCTCAAAGCGTTGTTGAAAAGCCATAGCGCTTCCAGCCTGTCCAGGCCGGAGAACACACCTTCAACCAGTGTGCTCAAATCGTTCTCGTCAAGCAACAGGACTCTCAGTCTGTTCAGACCTGAGAACGCACCCTTATGCACCGTGGTTAAAGCGTTGTGGGAAAGCCATAGCATTTCCAGCCTGTCCAGGCCGGTGAACACGCCTTCAACCAGTGTGCTCAAATCGTTGTCCTCAAGCCTCAGCGTGCGCAAGCTATCCAGGCCGGTGAACACACCGTCAACCAGTGTGCTCAAATCGTTGTCCTCAAGCCTCAGCGTGCGCAAACTGGACAGGTCGGAGAACACACCTTCCGGTAGCGTGCTTAAAGCGTTCTCGTCAAGATACAGGGTTCTCAGTCCGGACAAGCCGGAGAACACACCATCAGGCAGTGCGCTCAGATCGTTGTCCTCAAGCTTCAGCGTGCGCAAGCTATCCAGGCCGGAGAACACACCATCAGGCAGTGCGCTCAGACCATTGCTGCGTAGCCCCACCCTTTGCAGACTGGACAGGTCGGAGAAGACGCCTTCAGGTAGCGTGCTCAGACCGTTATAGGAAAGCGCCAAACCTTTCAAATTGGACAGGCCGGAGAACACACCCTCGGGCAGTGTGCGCAGACCGTTGTAGCGAAGCTCCAGGACTTGAAGGCTGTCCAGGCTTGCGAATACACCCTCAAGCAGCGTCGTCAGCTTATTTTGAGAAAGCTCCAGTCCTTTTAGACCGGACAGGCCAGAAAGATCAGCCTCCTCCAGGGCAGTGATACACGCCTCACCAAGATACAAGCCTGTGATCGAGGAGAGTTGCTCCGTCGTGGCCAGGGCACAGTCATCAACAGCAGACAGCACCCTCAAGATGGCATCGCGGACCTGCGGGGTCCGGTTGCAAATCCCCATCGTGATGACGTCCACCGCTTTGCCAAAGTTTCTGGCAAAGATTTCAAAATCTCCAAATCCAATAGCGCCATCGCCGTCCAGGTCGAACCTGGCGTCGAAATCTTCATCACCTGAAGACTTCCCAAACTCAGCCGCGAACGCGACGAAATCCGAGAAACCGACCGTCCCATCGTCATCGAAATCCGACATGGCGGCTCCTCCAAACCCATTGTGACCGCCATGGTGAGAACATCCAAGGGAAATAATGCCATTGGGTTCTGCAAACACAACCCCCGGGAGGCCCTGCAGATCCTCAGAAATAGCTGTCCGGTCGGCTCCAGGCGGGAACCTCAACTTGTATATCCTGCTGTAATCGGAAAGAACAACCTGATGCCCCGTTCGGGAAACGATCACCCTGTCGGTCGTGGGGTCGAAGTTAGGAAATGCCTTGATCAGAATTTCCGGAGCATATCTGTCAAGCACATCTTTTAAAGCCGGCGCGACATTCTCGAATTCATGCCACTCGGCTACCACCTTGCCTTCCGGAAATTCCATGAATCCAGGTGCTACCTGAATCAGTACTTCCCGAATGACCTGCTCGGGTGTCGATATAAGAGAGGAAGGCGTTTCACTTGGAGGAACATAGGGACGTTGGGCATTTTCAGAGGCAAATATCCCCGCACACCATGCCAGAATAGAACAAAGCAGGGTAACGCAGAATGGCAATGGAAGGATATTTGGGGTATTCCTGGCGTTCATCATCGGACCACAACCTCCTTTCTCAAAACGGAACCGTCTGGCTGAGACACCAAAAAGATCCAGGTGCCAACCCTCAGAGGCGGATAAATCACTAAGGGGGGAGATCCCTCCATTCTAAGCACTCTGAGGGGACGGATACTACTCCTGAGATCATCTTTCCCCCATACGCTCACTTTGTACCCGACCAGATCAATTCTCGTCGTGTCAAAATGAGAAAACCCGTAAGCTCCAGTGGGGCCAACCCAACCATAAAATCCTATGCGCATGGTATCAGAGACCGCCAATGGAGATGTCGTTGGCACCAGCCGGATGTATTCACCGTACCCAGGTACAATGACCCTCAAGGGAGACAAAACTGCCACGCTGTCAACTTTGATTTGATTATACCGAAAATCAGGGGCCGACTTAAACGGGTAATAATCGCACCCCAGGCAGGTGAAAGCCATCAGGACCGTCAACGAAACAAAAACCGCGACTTTTCCTTGCATGACCGATGTTCCTTTTTACGAGTACATCAATGCTTTGGATCGCGTGAAACCTTTCCTCAACGCTATCTGAATTATGCACGGCTCTCATATAATATATCGTAACTTATTATATAAACCAAAGTACATGTTGTATCACAACTGTTGTCAAACGAAAAATCGGGAGTCTGGCCCGGGTCAGGGCCAGGTCGTCAGGAAGGGGGGATGGGGGTAGGGATACGGGTGGTTGGATACCGGCTGCAGGGGGTTAGCTGGCGCTCAGGCCGGGGATTCGGCCCAGGGACAGCGGGCGCTGTCCCTGGGCCAGTTCATGAGGAGGGTGTGAACAGCCCTCATTTTCTTGAGACCTGAGGTTATTCGACCACCACCAGCACCGCCTCTCCCCGCAGGATTTCGTTGACAATGATGACGTGGGTGATGCCCTCGCTCACTCCCAACATATAGTCCTGTCCCTTTTTCAGCTTGCCCGAACGGCCGATCAACTCCTTCAGTTTCTGACCCGGATTCAGGGGCAGTGGCTCGCCGATGGTGAGGATTTTGACCTTGTAATCGTCGTGTCCAGGTTTCTGGACCAGTTTGTACCCTTTGCGGAAGAAGCGGCGGCCCGTCTCCAGGAATCCATCCTCCTTGAGACGATTCTCCGTGCCCACCACCACGCGCACCGCGGTTTTCGCCTGGTCGAGTTCCGCTTTCGTTCTTTCGATATTCTTATTGGCCTCGTTCAACTCCTGCGACAACTGCAGGGTGAGGTCTCTCTGTTCGCGCAGGGCGGCGGTGAGGCTGTCCGACTCGATGATGAGCCGGTCGATTTTCGTTGTGTCGGCCTCCTTCTCCTCCTGCAGCAGGCTGATCGCCTTCTCCAACTTCACGTTCAGAAGCCGGCGTTTCTCGGCTATAGCGCGGTATTTCTTCACCTCTTTCTGGAGTTGCTGATTTTTCTTTTGCAAGAGCATCTCGAACTTGGTGAGGCTGTCGAGTTGAGCCTTCAGCGTGACGAGTTGGGCCTGGGAACTGCCCGCCTCGTATTCGAGCGATTCGATGCGGGCACTGCTCTCCTCTATCTTTGCGGTGAATTCCCGTTTCTGCTTCTCCAACTCGCTTTCTCCGCAGGCGGTCAGGCCAACAAAGAGGAGCAGGGATAGGGAAAAACCGGAAAAAACCGTCTTCATCTGACCATCTCCCATGTTAGGGGTTGAAGTTCAGGTTCCGCAATACAACACAATGGGAACCGTTGTATCTTGAAAGACGTCAAAACGCACAGGTCGTCAGTTTGACGAAGTTTTTTTGCCTGCCTGTGCCGTGCCCGTCACGGCAGACAGGCCGAAGTTGTTGGCAAAGATCACAAAATCGCCAAACCCGATGGTGCCGTCCCCATCCAGATCGTACCGCGCATCATACCCCGCATCGTCCTGGCTTAACCCGAACCGTGCTGCAAAGATCACAAAATCGCCAAAGCCAACGGTCCCGTCGCCGTCGAAGTCCGGATCAGGGGTTTGAGGGGTGATAAACGGCGACACGTCCCACAACAAAATCGTGCCATCCTTTGAGCCGGATGCCAGTGTCGCCTCGTCGGGCGAAAACGCCACGGACCAGATCACATCCCGATGCCCGAACGCAGCCATCCGTTCGTGCGTCACCACGTCCCACAACCGCACCGTGCTCCCCATGCCCTCCGCTTTCTCTATTGTCGCGACAGCAAGCAGCAACCCATCCCGGGAAAACGCTACGGAAGTGATGTCCCGCTGACTCTTGCCAACGATCGCGATCGGTTCTCGCGTCGCCATCTCCCACAGCAACGCCGTGCCGTCACTTGACCCGGAGGCGAGCAGCTTCCCATCAGGCGAAATCGCCACGGATTGAACAAAATCCGTATGCTCTTCCAGGGTGGCGATATTTTCTCGCGTCGCCACATCCCACAACTTGACTGTACCGTCCTCAGACCCGGAAGCCAGGGTGGCTCCGTCGAGCGAAAATGCTACCGAATTGACCCCACCAGTATGCCCTTCCAAGGTGGCGATACTCTCTCGCGTCGTTACATCCCACAGCTTGACCACGCCCACTGACCCTCCGGTAGCCAGGGTGGTGCCGTCGGGAGACAATACCATCGAATGAAGGAACCTACTCGGCTCTTCCAGGGTGGTGATGTCCTCTCGCGTCGCCACGTCCCACAACTTGACCGACCGCCTTGACGCGATGGCAAGCACCTTCCCATCCCGTGCAAACGACACCGAATGGGACGGGCCCGCAGGGTGGGCGATCTCTTTCCGTGTCTCTACGTCCCACAGGATCACGCCGTCCCAGCCGGCAGAGGCGAGCGTGGTACTGTCGGGCGAGAACGTCACTGAACTGACGAAATCCGTATGTCCTTCAAGGGTAGCGATACGGTATGGCGAGATTTCCTCAAGCACAAAAGACGTAGAGCCCAGATTGCCATCCGCATCCACGGCCAGGATAGAAATCGGATGCCGTACAGGATCGGAAAGGCTCGTCCGGTAGAGGAAAAAAGAATAGTGGTCATCTCGGTCGGTAGACGGAATCACACCGTCATACTGGAACTCCACGACGGGGTCTTTGTCGCCCGCCATGCTACGACATGCCTTCACTTCCAAACCTTGAGGGCCATCAACCAAGAGAAAGACTTGGTGTAGCCCCGCCGAGGCGCTGATATTGAGTCGGACGGCGACGCTCAGTGATTCTGCCGGATAGGTACGTGGCGACAGGAGGTCAAGAGTGGGCGGCGGCCCCTCTCCGGTAGGGGTATCGGGATTGAAGTAGGGATGTACCGCCAGAAACTCGGCGTGGCAGGCCGATAATTGATACCTTCCCGGGCCATACGACATGAGGTAGGCACCGTCGCTGAAGTCGTGCCTCAAGCCGAAGGCGTGACCCAGTTCATGGGCCACCAGCCTAAACGATAAAGCTTCGTCTTCAACAAACACAAATCCGCCGTTTTTCCCTTGTCTGACTCCGAACGCGGCATGGTAGTTTATCGCAGCGCCGATGAGATAGACGTTCGCATCAAGGTCAAACGCCTGTCCAAGTTCGTCAATCACACGACTTGGATTTTCATTATGACCGTCCACGCGATGCACCAGCGGCTCGCCCTGCGCATCGGTTTCAAACTGAAAGGTCCTGTCCCCGTAGCCATTCGCTTGCATCTGCTCGGCATAGAAAGTCTGAACCCGGCGCATTACGACCTTCATCGAATCCACCATTTCTTGTCGAAATGGGCGATCACTCGGCAGGAAGTAGATCATCCGCACCGTGCGGGGTTCACCCGCGTTCAGATCCCCCAGCGGCTTGGCCGCAGGGCGGGGATGGTCCCGCCGCCACTGCTCGTGGTCGAAGGCGCAAAAGTGCACACTGTCGGCCGGCGGGGACGAAGCAGCACTGACGGCCATCGGCGAGAGGACGAGGCCGATTAACGCGAGAAAAGCGGAATGCAGAACGGACTTTTTCATAGCACGCGTCTGGCGGCCAATTATAGATCCTGAAGATGTGTGAAGTTAACTGCGGCGGATGAATCTTTTGCCAGAGCTGCGCGATAAAGATCAAAATCGACAGTGATCAACGGCCTTTCAGCCGTGACAACCTCCAGGAGCACCGCGTCGGCCAGCCCAAGCCGTCTGAACTCACTGTTGCGCGAAGCGTCCGTACTTGCAACGACGATCTCCTCGCTTTCCTGAATGATGAACCGGAGCCTGTCGAAGAAGCGGGAACGCTCCGGATCCGCATGTTGAGCGAGCAGATTGGATGTTTCGGTCAGCGTGTTCGGCGTTACGAACACCCGGGCAACCCTGGCAAGCAGTTTGAGCAAACGCTCGTAATCTTCCGCGGCAAATCTTTGCAGCCGACGATGCTTGAGGATCAGATCTCGATCTACACTGCCCACCACGAGCAGCACGAGAAGATTCGCGTCAATGAAGAACCCGGCCGGGGTCATCGGCTTATTCCGAAGCCGTCAGGACGCGATCCTTGACAGATACGACACGACCGTCATGGTCATGGATGCGAACGACCTTATAGGAGCGTGCTGGAGATCCCTCACCAAACGTAGCGCTGATAACGTTTTTATGGTCCCACGGCCGAGAGAAGCCGATGGTTATTTTCCAATCATTTGACATGGCGTCAAAGTCAATCTCCTCAAGGCCGACATTCGTGATCTCTTCACCGGCGAAGAGTTCGGTAAGGTATTCTTTCGCCTTCTGCGCGGCTTCTTTTACGTCCATTCGGGCCTCCGTTCTATTCTCCCATGTTGGATAATTTTCTTTTTACCATGTCTGAGTGTGCCCGCACAGCCCTCTGCGTCTCTGCGGTGAATCTATACTGCCAGTGCACGCTGGACGGTTTCGCCGATGTCGGCGGGGCTGTTGCAGACGTGGATGCCGGCTTTTTCCAGGGCGGCTATTTTTTCGGCGGCGGTGCCGTGTCCGCCTGAGATGATGGCGCCGGCATGGCCCATGCGCCGGCCCGGCGGGGCGGTCTGGCCGGCGATGAAGCCGATTACGGGTCTGTCGAAGGCGCGGCGGACGTAGGCGGCAGCGTCCTCTTCATCCGAGCCTCCGATCTCGCCGATCATGACCACGGCAGCGGTGTCGGGATCTTTTTTGAAGAGCTTCAGGCAGTCGATAAAATTGGTGCCGATGACCGGATCGCCGCCGATGCCTACGCAGGTGGACTGTCCGAGACCGGCAGAGGTGAGCTGAGAGACGGCCTCGTAGGTGAGGGTGCCGCTGCGGGAGATGACGCCGATACGCCCCTCTCTGTGGATGTCGCCGGGCATGATGCCGATTTTGCATCTGCCGGGGGAGATCACACCGGGGCAGTTGGGACCGACCAGGCGCGTTTTGTGCGAGGAGAGGTAGTTTTTCACACGGACCATGTCGAGGATCGGGATGCCCTCGGTGATGCAGACGGCGAGGTCGACGCCCGCATCGGTGGCTTCCATAATGGCGTCGGCGGCAAAGGGGGCGGGAACGAAGATGACCGATGCATTGGCGCCGGTCCTCTCCACGGCCTCTGAGGCCGTATTGAAGACAGGAACGCCTTCAAAGTCCTGGCCGCCTTTGCCGGGTGTGACGCCGGCGACGACCTGCGTGCCGTATTCCAGCATCTGCCGGGTATGAAAAGATCCCTCGCCTCCGGTGATGCCCTGGACCATGAGGCGGGTTTCACTATCGATGAGAATGCTCACGCGTCCTCCCATTGCGGATTGCAGATGAGGGGTTGAGGCTCGGTCCGCTCTTCGCAGGTGCCGTCGGCCTTTCCGATGATGATCCGGTGCGCCAGGCCGGTGAAGAGACCGCACTCGACGACGCCGCAAATGGCGGTGATTTGGGCTTCCAGCGCCGGGGGATCGTCGATGCGGCCGAAGGCGCAGTCCAGGATGTGATTGCCGTTGTCTGTCAGAAAGGGGGCGTCTTCCTGCATGCGGAGCAAGGCCCGGCAGCCGAGGTCTTCGAGGCGCCCCCGGGCGATCTGCCAGCCGAAAGGGGTGACTTCGACGGGCAGGGGGAAGGCCCCGAGGCGGTCTTTGAGTTTGGTTTCGTCGACCACGATGATCTCTGTTTGGCTGGCGGAAGCGACGATTTTTTCCCGAAGAAGAGCGCCGCCCCCTCCTTTTGTGAGATTAAACGCGGGGTCTACCTCGTCGGCGCCGTCGATGGTGAGGTCAATGCGGGTGATTTCAGAGAAGTCGATCAGCGGGATGCCCTCATCCCGGGCCTGAGCGTGGGACTGTTCGGAAGTGGGGATACCCCGGATGTTGAGGCCCTGCCTGACGCGTTCTCCCAGTTTTCGGATGGCAAAGGTGGCGGTTGAGCCGGTGCCGAGGCCGACCACCATGCCGTCTTCCACGTTGTCCGAGGCGCGCTCTCCGGCGACCTGTTTGGGATTTGGAGGCATACAGGGCTTCCTCTGTAAGACCGATTTCTCCACTCACTTTTCGCACGCGGGAAGATACATACTACCCTCTGATTTGGCAATTACTTTAACAGGGACGGTCGGTGAGGACTGAGACGATCGACGTTTGGCTTATGAATGTCTCGGCAAGCCAGGCGCGCCAACCCGCAGGCGTGAAATTGTGGAGAATTTTAGATATATTGTGTGATGATACGGTTTGTGGCACAGATTTTTTTTGAAGGGGGTATGTGGTGGCCTATTCTACGCTGGAAGACTTTTTTGGGGATATTGTGGGCAAGGCCCGGCAGGGGCAGGGGATCTCGGAAGCGGACCTGGCCCGGGCCGCGGGGCTTACGCCGGGTGAGATCGGGCAGATCGAATCTTATGCGTTAACGCCGGACGATGAGCGCATCCACGCCCTGGCAAAGGCGCTGAACCTGAATGGGGAGAAGCTGGTGGGGGTTGCCCGGGGCTGGGTGCCGGTGCATTCCAATGAGTCGTTTGAGAGTGCGGAACTGGCCGTGGATCGGGCGATTCTGAACGTCGGGATGGAGGTCAACTGCTACGGGCTTAAGTGTAAGCGCACCGGTGAGGGCGCGTTGATTGACGCGGGAGGACAGGCCCGGCGTATTCTGGACATGGTGGACCGCATGCAGGTCCGGGTGACCCATATTCTGCTGACACACGGCCACGGAGACCACGTGGGCGCACTGCGAGAGATGAAAGAGGCAACGGGGGGACGGGTTTGTTGCTGCGAGCGGGATTTTTCGCTGTTGGGGGGGCTGAAGCCGCTGATTGAGGAGGTAGTTGAAGAGGGATGGGAAACAGAGGTGGGGGCTTTGAAAATAGAGGCCGTGAGCTTGCCGGGACATACGTCCGGCGGGATCGGGTATGGCACGGACGGTGTCTTTTTTTCAGGGGATGCGCTCTTTGCGGGGTCCTTAGGGGGGGCCCGGGGTGCGGCCTATACCGGACAGATCGAAGCGGTGCGGCGCAAGGTGCTGTGTCGGGATGAGAAGATCCGGATCTTTCCCGGGCACGGGCCTATTACAACCGTAGAAGAAGAGCGGGCACACAATCCGTTTTTTGCGTAGAGGAAAGGAGTTAGACCATGGCCGTGTGGCGTTGTCTTTTGAGTGCAGCAGCGTTTGTCATGCTCGCTGGGTGGGTTGCGGGCGTCTCTGCGCAGGAGTATTTCGGAAAGAACAAGGTGACCTACGACGACTATGACTGGCACTATATCGAGACGGAGCATTTTACGATCTACTTCGATAGGGAGTCGCTGCCGGTGGCGGAGTTTGCGGCCAAGGAGGCGGAGCGTGCGCTGGCGCAGATCGAGAAGGATCTGAAGTATACGCTTAAGGGGCGCTATCCGTTTGTGGTTTACAATTCCCACAATGGTTTTTCGGTGACGAATATCTCGCCCCAGGAGATACCCGATGGTGTTGGTGGTTTTACGGAGTTTGCTCAGGGTCGGATTGTGATACCCTATACGGGTTCGTATGCGGATTTTCGGCATGTGATTCACCACGAGCTGGTGCACGAGGTCACGGTGGAGATGTGGACGGGAGGGGGTCTTTTGGGTGGTGTGGTGGCACAGACGGCGTCGATTCCGCCCCTGTGGGTGGTGGAGGGTGTGGCGGAGTATCTTTCGCGTGGTGGGTGGGACATAGGTGCGGACAATTTTATGCGTGATGCGACGATAACGGGTTATGCGCCACCGATTGAGTTGTTGGGTGGTCTGTTCGCGTATAAGGGTGGTCAGTCTGTGATGTATATGATCGAGCAGACGTATGGTAAGGAGAAGGTGGCGGAGTTTATTTCCAATTTTCGTTCAGCGCGTTCTGTGGACAAGGCCCTCAAGTCGTCGGTTGGCATAGGTCTGGAGGAGTTGGACGAGAAGTGGCAGTTGTGGTTGAAGCGTCAGTTTTGGAATGACATCAATCTGTATCAGCACCCCGAGGAGGTGGGCAAGAACCTGACCAAGCCGGCAGAGCAGCGGACGTATTTTGGTTATAATCTGGCTCCGAGTTTTTCTCCTCAGCGGGACAAGATCGCCTACCAGACGCTCAGCAGTCAGGGGACGTTTAACCTGCGCTTGATGTCAGCGATTGACGGCAAGGACTTAGGCAGGCTTGTGGAGGGAGAGCGGTCCTCGGATTTCGAGTCGATGTTTTTGCTTCGTCCGGGTGTTACGTGGTCTCCCGATGGGAAGCAGATTGCCTTTGCTGCGAAGTCGAACAACAAGAATACGCTTTACATTCTGGAGGTTCGCAGGAAGAAGGTGAGGAAGCGTTTCAAGTTCGACCTTGACGGTTTGTTCGAGCCGGCGTGGTCTCCGGATGGGAAGCGTATTGCTGTTGTGGGTTTGAAGCATGGGTGGTCGGATATTTACATTGTGAACCTGGATGACGAGTCGTTGGAGCGTATCACGAACGATCCGTATGATGAGAAGCAGCTGGACTGGTCTCCGGATGGGGCGTGGATAGCGATGAGTTCGGATCGTCCCGATACGGCATTGGCGTTTGACGGTCAGAAGGATTTTCCGTTTGGTCAGTATGATATATTTGTGGTTCGTCCGGATGGTTCTGAGATTCGTCGTGTGGTTGCCCACGAGGCGGGTGAGGTTCATCCCTCGTGGGGTGGTGACAGCGAGACGCTGGCTTTTGTGTCGGACCGTACGGGTGTGGGTAATATCTACATTGCGCATTTAGACAGTGGTGTGGTGTATCCGGTGACGAATCTTCTTGCGGGTGGTCAGGGTGTGGACTGGCATTATATGGACTGGTCAGCGGATGGTAAGAAGATGGCGTTTACGTCTTTGCACAAGGCTGGTTACGATATTTTTGTGATGAGTGATCCGCTTTCGAAGCGGAAGCGGGCTGAGGATTTGCCACTGACGCGTTTTGCCAAGCGGGAGCAGGGTATAGAGGATAAGACGTTTGTAGAGCGTCAGCAGGAGCGTCAGAAGCAGGCGCAGGCGTCGCAGGGGGAAGGTGAGGGAGAGTCGATTGAGTTGGCTGTGGCGCCTGAGGACACCGGCGTGGTGGATCGGAAGGTCGAGAAGTGGGTGTCCGATCAGATGTCGCTGGCCACAGAAGAGGCAAAGTCGGAGGCTGGCGAAGCTGTGGAGGCGCCCTCCGACAGCAGCGCCGTGGAGGCACCCTCCGACAGCAGCGCTGGGGATGGAGAGGGTCTGGGCGCGGCGCTTGAGGGTTGGAACAAGGAGTTCAAGATCAACAAGTATAAGATCAAGCTGAAGCCTGAGTTTTTCGGTGCCAACGCGGGTTTTGATACGTTTTACGGTGTGAGCAGCCTGGTGCAGTTGTCGATGAGCGATGTGTTGGGCGACCACCGTCTGGTGCTGTTGACGAGTGTGAATTTTTCATTGAAGGACAGCGATTTTTTCCTGACGTATGCGAATTTGAAGCGGCAGACGAACTTCGCGGTTCAGGCGTTTCATACGCGTTTGTTCTTTTTCAGCGGGGGGGTGTTGAACGCCGACCGGTATTATGGAGGGGCAGCGGGTCTTGAGCGTCCGTTTAACCGGTTCACGCGTTTTGAGCTGGGCACGCGTTTTATTACCATCTCGCGCGACCGTCTGAACTCGTTCGCCAATCCCTTTGTGCGTGGGGGCTTCACGGGGGGGACGGTGCGTGGCCAGCCAGGTGAACACGTGGACACGCGTCGTGCGGTGATTTCCGAGGCTGCGCTTGTTGATGACAATACGATGAACAGCCTGTTTGGTCCTGTGCACGGGCGTCGGTTGCGGCTCTCGTTTGAGGGGAGCTTTTCAGGGATGAAATACAGGACAGTACAGTTGGATTATCGCAAATATGTGCGTGTGCTGGACGACTATACCTTTGGGTTGCGGCTTGCGGGGGGCACCAGCTTTGGGCAAAACAGACACGTCTTCTTCGTGGGGGGTGTCAACAACCCGATCAACCCGAGGTTCTCCACCATCGCCTCTGTTGACGACAGCCGCATTTTCTTCTCCCGTTTCATCTGGCCCCTGCGTGGGGTTGAGCTGTTTGAGATGGCGGGCGACTCTTTTGCGCTGGCCAATGTGGCGTTCCGTTTCCCTCTGCTTCGACAGTTGACCCTGGGCTGGCCGCTGCCCCTGTTTTTCCAGAATGTGCAGGGCGAACTGTTCCTGGATGTGGGCGGGGCGTTTGACCGGGACAATTTCGACCCCTGGGAGGCACAAAGCGGGGGGTTTGAACTGCGCGATCTCGAGGCGGGCTACGGGCTGGGTGTTCGGGTCAATATGGGTATTTTCCTCTTCCGCTACGACCTGGCCTGGCCTACCGACTTTGCCCAGACCTACCATCCCTTGCAGTACTTCTCAATCGATTTTACCGGGATCTTCTAACCCGTCCCTGCGCCAACAGGTATAGGACCTGTCCCTATTGTGTGAGTGGGAGATCCACTTCTGGATGAGGCCTCCCCGGGAAGGGGGAGGCCTGCTGGTTTTGTCAGATTGTGGCAGGGCTTTCGGGGATTGTCTTTCTGGTGGGTCTGGGCCTCCTGATCTTTCACGCAGGGAGACCCTGAGTCTCCTTGGAGGAGGATGAGCATGGCGGCAAAAGACCTCTATTTGGAGGGGTTGAAAAAGATCTCGGTGGGTGATTTCGGTGGGGCGATTGAGGCCTTCCGGAAGGCCCTGGGGGAGGATGACCGGTTTTTTCTGGCTCACCTGGGCTGGTCACAGGCCTTAGACAGGCAGGGCAACGTTGATGAGGCGATTGTTCAGGCGAAGAAGGCCATCGAGATTGCCCCCGACGAGCCTTTAGCCCATACCAGCCTCTCCCGTCTGTTTCAGCAGAAGGGGATGATTCCCGAGGCGGAAGAAGAGATGGCCATCTCCCAGCGCCTTCAGGGGACATAGGTATCGGCCCGCCCTTTAGATTGCAGAGCAAGGGGACGTTTTGGAGGAGCGTCCCTTTTTTGTGTTACCCCCAAATGGGGAATGCCGATGGCTGACCTCAACCTGCGGTTTTCCGTTCTTCTGGTGGGGATGCTGGCAATGCTGCCGCCCCCATCAGAGGCGGGGTCCAGGACAAACACCCGGGTTCGTCCCTGCGGTGTGCTGGCGGATTCTCTCTTCAGGGCCGCGATGGCCGATACGACGCGTCCGGTGAAGGAGAGGATCACGCTGTTGAAGCAGGTTTTGAAGGTGGACAGAAACCACACGGAGGCCCTGCACGCCCTGGGATGCCTCTACATGGCACAAAATACGATCTTCAGTCGAGACCTGGCCCGCCGCAGGCTGGAAAGGGTTTTGCAGCTGGACTCCGAAAATGTGAGGTACCACGAGTCCTATGCCACCCTGCTGCGTCGACAGGGGTTTTACTACAATTCGATGAGACATTTTAAGAAGATTTTAGAGATGGATGCCGACCATGCAGACGCGGCTTGCGAAGTGGGGGAGTACCTGCTTCGGGATATGCTCAAATATGTCGATGCCCGCCGGTTTGACGGAGGGGGAAGCATGCGGTCCTTCGGACTGGAGAGCCGGGACGAGGCCGCGGATTTTTTCCAATATGCGCTCCGGAAAGATCCTTACTGTCGGCGTGCCTATTACCGGCTGGGGTTTCTGAGTTTAGAGAGTGGGCGTCCGAAGGGCCTTGTGAGGCTCTCGAAGCTGCTGCTGGAGCGCTATCCCGGCGACCCGGACGGGCTGCTCTTCCTGGGGCTGGGATATCAGGAAATGGGAGATATGGAGAGGGCCGATCGGGCGTATCGGGAGGCGCTGGATTGGATGGGGGAGCGGGACCGGCGGGTGATGGAATCCCCTGAGTTGATCGGGTTGATTGCCGGCCGGGAAGAGCGGCTGGGCCTGGGGCTGTCCAACGGTCGGGATGCGCGCGGGGAGGCTGTTTTCACGCCCGGGTTGGCCCGGTTCTGGAAGGTGAGAGATCCGCTTTTTCTGACCCGCTTTAACGAGCGACGCATGGCCCATTACGGCCGGGTCGCCTATGCCAACCTCCGGTTTTCCAGGCCGGATGAAGGGGTGGTGGGCCGGGAGACCGATATGGGCAAGGTCTGGATCCGGTACGGCCGTTACCTGGGGAGGGAACGTACGATCGAGCCGTACCGGGAGGTCTGGGCCTACGAGGATTTTCGGATTGTCTTCTACTCATACGACTCTTTTCATTGGTGGATCGAATTTTCAAAAGATGACCAGTGGGTGACCGGGCGGTATGGGCGGGGGGACGTGCTTTCGTCCGGATTCGCCCGCCGGGAGCGCTATGTCGATCCCTATGCGGACCAGAAATACCGTTTGCCCACCCAGGTGGGGGTCTTCAAGGCGCCCGACAACCGTGTAAAGGTCGACCTTTCCTGGGCCCTCCCAAAGGTCCGGCTGGGTTATTTAAAGCTTTACGATACCTATCAGGTGAACCTGCAAGACGGGGTATTTCTGTTCGACGATGCGGACGATCCGGTGGTGCGTCAGGTGCGGCGTCGGGAGGTGTTTCGGGATGTCTGGCAGGATACGTTGAAGTCGTGTTATCTGCTGGATCGGGCTTCGGTGACGCTGGAGGGTGGGGCTTTCCGGCTGGCTGTGGAGGTGAGGGATAAAGAGAAGGAGACGATCGGGACCTTCCGGGATACCCTCAATGTGGAGCCGTTTGGCGAGGTGAGGCTGGGGCTGAGCAGTATTATTCTGGCTACCCAGGTGATCGGAGGTGAGGATGGTGGCGGGAGGGGCCGCTTGCAGGTGATCCCCAATCCGGTCCGGACCTATACCCGATCCGAACCGCTTTATCTCTATTTCGAGGTCTACAACTTGGCGCAGGATGCCTTTGGGCAGACCCGCTATCGCGTTGAATACCGGATAGGGATGCCCAAGTTGCGGCGTTTGCCCTTACGGCTGGACCGGGCCGCAAGGGCGCGGCTGGGCCTGGAGGGGGAACGGTGGACCGTTTCGGTGGCGACGGACTACACGGGAGGCCGGTCCGACGAATCGCTGCACTTAGACGTCGCTCTGAGCGATCTGAAGCCCGGGTTACAGCTCCTGACGCTGGTGGTCACGGACCAAAATACGGGATTGCGGGCAGGACGAGAGGCGCTGTTTCGGATCGTAAAATAGTAAAGGCGCTGCTCGGCTGTCGTGGGTGTCGATCTGTAAGATCGGCGCTTTTTTTTACGCTCTGGGGGCAAACGATCGACTGCGGCGCAGCAGGAGGCTTACAAGGCCGGGGCCGCCGGTGATGAGGAAGGTGAGGTAGGCGATGCTATGGAGAACAGTGGCAAATGCAACGGCTTCGTCAAGGGGCACTCCGTAGAGGTGGTAGAGGCTCTGGCTGCAAAAGTAGTGGTAGGTGCCTATGCCGCCCAAACTGGGGAGAACGATGCCGACCGTTGAGATGGCCATAACCACCAGGGCGGCGGCGAGGTCGAGCCCGTAGCGTTCTGGAAAATTGAAGGCCAGAAAGGGGAGGTAGACGGCCAGGATGTAAATCCCGCTGAGCAGGAGGGTGGAGATGAAGATTTCGGCATATCCCGCCACCGTGCGGATAGCCTCCATGCCCTGAAAGAATGAGCGCATCATTTCCACGAGGCGGTCAGCCAGCCTGTGTGATATGCCCCCAAAGATGCGCTGCAGAACCGTCAGGGTACGTTCTCCATAGAGGGAGAGAACACCAAAGAGGATCATGAGGAGGAGCGAGACGAGGAGGGTGATCAAAGCCGCGGTTTCCATCCTGGGGTCTATGCGGGCGATTTCTGTTCGGAAGAAAAGGAGGGCGATGCCGAACAGGGCCGCCAGGACGAGCATGTCGATAATCCGCTCGACCACCACGGTGGCCAGAAGGCCGCTTATGGGGAGGTCCCGGTCCTGTTTGACCGCGATTACGCGCGCAACCTCCCCCGCACGGGGAAAGAGGTTGTTTCCCGCATAACCGATCAGGACGGCCACAAAGGTTCGCCAGAGCGAGATGTCGCGGCTGATGGGCGCCATCAGGATCTGCCATCTCCAGGCGCGGGGAAGGTTGGATAGAAGGAGCAGGAGGGCCGTGGGAATAAGCCAGGAGGGCCGTGCCTGTTGAACCTCCTGCCAGAATCGGTGCAGGTCAATACCCCGAAAGGTCGCCCAGAGGAAGGCCCCGCAGATGCCCAGGACAAGGGTGAGCTTGAGGAGGGTTTTCAGGTAGCGAGTCAAGCGCTGCTCTCAGGCCAGATAACCGAGTCCGCGGAGGGCGGTGTCTTTTTTTCGCCAGTTTTCATATACCTTCACGTGGAGATCGAGATAGACAGGGCGTTCTAAGAAGGCTTCGATTTTTTGCCGGGCATTCCTGCCGATCGATTTGAGGGCTTTGCCTCCCGTGCCGATGACAATGCCTTTCTGGGAGTTGCGCTCTACGATAATGTGCGCCTGAATGTAGGTTTTGGGGCGGTCTTCCCTGAATTCCTCAACTTGAACGGCGACCGCATAGGGGACCTCCTGGCGGAGCTGGGAAAAGAGTTCCTCCCGAATGAGTTCTGAAACAAAGAAACGCTCCGGTTGTTCGGTGAGCATGTCATCGGGGTAGTACCGGGGTCCGGGGGGCAAAGCCGCTTCCAGAACAGACCGGAGCTGGAGGAGGTTGTCGCCGGTTGTGGCGGAGACAGGGAGGACCTCCTCTGCCGCAACCGTTGCGCGGATGGTGTTTAAGTACCGATTGACCGGGTCGGCGCTGACCAGGTCGGTTTTGTTGAGGGCGACCGTGCGGTGGGCGTGGGAAGCCGCAAAGGTGTCCTGGACCTCGCGGTCCAGGGTGTCTTCGAAGTTTGAGGCATCCACGATGCCCAGAAGGACATCCGCATCTCGCAGGGCGTCCTGGATCTTATTGCACATGATCTCCTGCAGCCGGTAGCGGGAATCGAGCAGCCCGGGCGTGTCTAAAAAGAGCATTTGAGACCCGGGTGTGGTGAGGATGCCCAGGATGTTGTTCCGGGTGGTCTGCGGTTTGGGGGTGGTAATGGAGAGCCGCTGGCCAACCAGGGCGTTAAACAGGGTCGATTTTCCCACATTGGGCCTGCCTACGATCACGATATAGCCCGACCGGAAGTCGGGAGAGGCGTTGGAGGACATAGCTGACCTGGAAGCATTGAATCGTGAAGATTGCCAGAATTGAAGATTGAAAAATCTTCAATCTTCAGAAGTAGGCGGACGCGGAGATCCGGTAGGTGTTGTCCAACTGGCCATGTTCGAGGAAGGCCAGATCGAAGCCGAAGCGGCCATACAGGTGGATTCCGGCGCCTGCGGTGAAGTGGTCTCCCTCTGCGCCGATTCGGAATGCGAGTTTGTCCTGGAAACGGTATTCGACACCTGTGTGCAGCCCTTCTATGTCTTCCAATCCCGACTTTTCCTCGCCGATGTGGACGCTTGTGCTCCATGTGATCCGGCCCCGCAAGACAGGGATCATTCGGGTGTAGGCCACGCCGAGCAGGAGGCTGGGAGGGATGTGATCGGCGGCCCCTGAATCGAAGCTGATCCGGGTTCGGGTGAGGTTGCGGAGGGTCAGGCCGGCGGAGAGATCCGGTCGGGGGGTATAAAGCGCCCCCAGATCGATGCCGTAACCGGAGCCACTGCCAGCGCTCAGATCGCGCCAGATCAGTTTGAGGCCCACGCCAAGGGAGAGGGTTGAGCGGGCCTTTCGCCCGTAGGCGAGGGTGAGGGTGACATCCGTGGTCCCCACCACCTGCGAGACAAGGGGGCGATTGTCGGGCCCCAGGGGCACAGACGGGTTTTCCAGAGCCGTCAGCTTGATGCCATCCACGCCGAGGCGCAGAAGCCCTATGCCAAAGCCTCCAACGGATGAGGGGCCGGCAAGGGTGAAGGCGTCGTGGTTGACGGTTCCGCCGAACTGTTCGGCGTGTTGAACCTGGACCTCCCTCCGGCTCAGGCGGGCGAGCCCGGCGGGGTTCCAGTAGACGGCCGTGGCATCGTCGCTGATGGCCACAAAGGCGCTGCCCATACCCAGGGACCTCGCGCCGGCACCCAGCAGCAGGGGGTCGCCCCCGTAGCGGGAGGTATTCTGCGCCTCTGTTTGGCCGGCGGTTGACAGGAGGCTCAGCAGGAGGAGGCCAGTAAGGGGTGACCGCTTCACCGGGGCGCTCCGCTTTGGATTTCTAAGGGGGGAATCAGGATGGCTGCGTTCCCCGGTTGGAGGGCTGACCCAAGGGCTTTGACATCACGCCCCCTGAGTTCTAAGTGGCCGAGGTTGGGCGATGTGGGGGAGCCGACCGGCTGGATCAACAGGGAGGGGGAGAAATAGAGCCTGGAGATTTCACGGGGGCCTTCGATCAGACGGCCGATAAAATCCAGCGGCAACCGCCGTCCCCGGAGCCGGAGGCCGTGGTTGCCCGGTTCGGGCGTTACGGGATCGATGCGGTTGGCCATGTGGAACAGCAGGGTTTTCCGACGTGTATGGGGGACAGGCCCCCAGCTCTGGATCGGACAGGTTCTCAAGAGGCGTCCGCCCGCTTTGAGGACGACCTCCCCGGCTGGCAGGTCGATGACCAGATAATAGGCCTCCCGATCGGCCCGAACGAGGCGGTATTCGATTTCCAGTGCGGTTTTTTTGCGCCAGAGGGCCCGTTTTTGAGCGGACGGTTCAGGTTCTGCGCCGGCCTGTTCCGCGGCCTCCAGGCTGCCGGCCAGAAGGACCAGGATGGGAAAGAGGATATGGGGCTGTCGCAAGGTCAATAGATGTAGACCCGGCTGCCGGTTTTGGTGAGGGCATAAGCGGCTTCGAGATCGGCGTCGTTCAGGCGAATACAGCCGTGGGTGATGTGACGGCCGATCAGGTTGGGATACAGGTTGCCGTGAATCACATAACCATCCCCCAGTTCCAGCGCATATTTTCCCAGGGTAATCGGGTCTAAACGACTGAAGTCCCACGGCAGGACGGGGGCGGATTGGCCCTGTTCCACAAAGGCCCATTTGGGCTTTTTCCAGATGGGGCCTTCGACCTTCCGCTGGACCTGGAAGACTTTCTTAGGCGTGTTAAAGTACCAGGCTTCCCGCTTTTTGCCCAGGAGCACCTTCCCGCTGCCGGTAGAGCAGACGGCCTCTTTGAGGATGCGGTCTCCCCTGCGAATCTGG
This sequence comes from Candidatus Latescibacterota bacterium, assembly GCA_965222075.1. Lineage (GTDB taxonomy): Bacteria > Latescibacterota > UBA2968 > UBA2968 > JAAXHW01. Next base: position 1,049,970 of record OZ244937.1, read on the forward strand.
AGGCGGTTGTGGACGGTATCGATGACAATGTAGGGGTCATTGCCCATAAACAGGGCCTCTTGAAGGTCCTGGATCTCGGCCTGGATCCGGGCCAGGGAGCGTTCATCGGGCACCTGGACGGATGGCTCCGGGGCTGGGTTCGCAGACGCGGGGGTGTCCCGGTAGAGGGCCTTGTAGAGGACTGCTGCTGCGGCCGGAATCAGAAGGAGAAAGAGGAGATATCTGCGCATGGTGAGGGCCTAAAACCGGAAAACCGAGAAGGGGTTTCGCTTCTCGGTTTTCCAGAGCATTGCACGATTGGGAATCAATCGACACCGCGGTTTAAAGTTCATACCAGGGGCGATTCTGCATCCGCCATTCCTCGACTTTCTGCATTGCCGTCTGCACGGCGCCCTGCACCTGAGACAGTTTGTCCTCGGCGGATCGGGCCTGGCCTAAGGCATCTTTGAACTTGCCGGTATTGAGGCTGTTCTTCGCATCGCTCAGTGAGGCTTCGGACTGCCCCAGGTCTGATTGGAGCTGATCGAGGTCAGCATCCGCACCTTTGCCCCGGGGCACATTGTTGAGGGCGGTTCTGAAGTCGGTAAGGTCCGTGGAGAGACGGGTGACCAGGTCCTGGGCCTCGTTACGGGTCTGTTCCATGGTGACTCCGGCCTCTTGCATGGCGCGGTCGGCCAGCTCTTTTGCACGGATTGCAGAGATCAAGGCGGCCTCATAGTCCCTCTGTTCGGACTCGGGGTCGCCCTTGACGTTGGCATCGTTCAGGGTATCCTGGGCAGACTGGTAAGTCTCCGGGGCATAGATGTCAGCCTCTGCGTTTTTGGCAGCGGCCAGCGCATCCGCCGCCGCTTTGAGTTCGGCTTCGGGCGGCTGGGCACAACTGAAAAAGGCGAAGGCCAAACTTAAAACCAGACCGATTCTTAGGACAGATCGCATCCTCCCCTCCTTTGTTAAGGACAGAGCCAATGATCTTCGGATATATACGTATGCAGGTATAAACAGTAAGATAAAACTTAACTTTATTATTGTCAATACAAAAGTGCGTGCGCCCCACACTGGTCCTTTGAAGCGCAACCCGAAATTTGCCGTTGGATGTGTTTGGAAAAGAGAAGTTTGTGGTTGCGGTATGTCGCTGGAGAAAATATATTAAGTCCACCGGTTCGATGTGATATTTCACCTGGGTGTTTCATCTTTCAGATGGACCCATGCCGGGCGTTGGGAGCATCGCGGTTCGGTGTTTCGGATCCACCTGTCCGGGAGGGAAAATGGAAATTAGCAATCAGTTGCTCGCGGGTGTGCTGGCCGCGCTGGGCGCTTTGATTATCCGGAGGTTTCGGATCTCGAAGCGCATCCCGAAGCGCATTGTTCCATTGGTTCCGATGGTCCTGTCGATGGTTATCTGGGGTTGGGTTTTTGTCAGAGATCCCGGGCAGTTTGCATCGATCTGGGAGATGCTGGAGACGGGCATCATCAGCGGCCTGCTGGGAAGCGGGATGCTCCATATTCTGCTTGGAGTAACGTCAGAATAAGCATGTCGAAGCCCTGTTCCACACCAGGGCAGGTGAGGTTGCAGACGATGGCTCAGGCAGTTCTTGAAGTCCCGATAGCCAGGCGGGAGGGCGAGTCGGCAGCGTTCACCGGGGAGCCAGAAAACGATCTCCGTTGAAGTGAATCAGATGGTCTGGTATTTCAGATAACCAGACTTCTGTTTCCCAGGCGATCTCGGCGATGAAATTCTTGAAGATCGTGAAATCGGGAAATGCACTCACGTATACTCGTCTGGCAGAACAGACTTTAAACATCTCCTCCAGTTCGAGGTGGCGTTTGGGAGATACCGGGCCGTGAGAAGTGACGGCTTCAACCAAAAAAAGCCGGTTCTGTTTTTCTTCATAGAAAACGATATCGGGTAGCTTGTCGTGACTTGATATGGGTATACCAAGCTCCTCGAAGCTATCTTCGTTGAGGATTAAGGACTTATTTTCTGAATCGCCAAGGTATAGAAGTTGGGCTCCGGGAGCGAATCTTGGTCCGAACTCCTCAACAACGGCAGCTTGTAATTCGTTGTGCGGACCAGGCGAGAGGTGAAATTCCTTTCCACTTGCCAATCGCAGAGGTACTCTGTGTTGTTCTCGGCGTTTCTGATAGATTTCAAAAAGCGCACCTTCAGCTTCATTAAAAGAGGCAATCGCTTGGTTCCACATTTTGGAACGATATGCTCTTATAGTGCGAATCGCTGCATCCGATAAGGCATAATGGGTCCGCGGGCTGTTCGTGGGTAGGGTAAGGTCGTCAGGGTTCCGAACGACAAGGACTGCCTGCTCAAATTGGTGGATGACCTGACGGCGGATCGTTTCGCGGGTGTTCTCTGCATATTCTCGACCGTATCTATCCCTGATTTCTTCCAGAATATCGTGTATACGCAAACTCTGGCATTTCGCTTCAATCCAGGGTGTATCTTCTGAAAGCTGGCCCAGAACAAGCAATGTCAGAGCGGATATTTCGTTTTGTTGGGCATGGGGTAGCCCAAGGGATTTCAGGATCTCCTGAGCTTCCTGTATTTTTCTGTTCGCCATACGGGTTTCCTTTATTGTAGGGAAATCCCTTGGGATATATCCAGATTCTCTTAAGGTCGAAAAAACGATAACGTCTATATCCACTTCTGCTTCGGACAGATCAGCTTTGTGATACTGTTCGCCAATCTGCCTGATGACTCCTGGTGGTGGAAGCGGTAATGCGCGTAATTCCGTTGCGTTTACCTGGGTATGTCCACTAATAATGCGAAAATACCGATCTAATAGTGCACTGTTGAAGAGAGCTGATAGTCCAAGTGTCTCTTCGACTTCGAGTTCGCCATCCTTTTTATATATATAGTTGAGATGATTCTCCAGCCCTATCCAGCGATGGGAAAATTGGTCTGCGAGAAAAGGCGCTGCAATAAGACGACGTGGTTCTTCCTTTGCACTGAACCTGCGAAGGAGGACATAATTAGAAACCCGAACGGATAAATCCTGGGCGTTCCGGTCCAGAGATACGCCCTGTGGCTTATTCCCTTTGATCGCAGGCCATTCAACTCTTCGGTGCTTGATATTATGCATCCATAGAAGCGGAACAGCGCGGTTTTGTTTAACTGCATCTTCATCTGTAAGAAATGGTCGAGCGCGAAAGGCTACCACCGGGCCTGTAGACACTTCCAATCCGTGCTGTTGTAGCGTACCGGTCCAGCTATCCACGATTTCTATAACCTGTTCGTCGAACTCGCTGGTCGGCAGCCTGAAGGTGAGCGTGTTTTTGTATTCGCCAAGGAAATGCCTCATGGATACCCGACGGGTAATCGATTGGTCTAAATCGAGGGCGCTCTTCGATGTGGATATCTCCAAAAATGTAGGCCTGCCTGCGCCGGAGACTGCTCGGCAGGCTGGCTGGCGTGCCTTTCCTTCTTGCAATCTGCCGTATGTAATGATAACATTCTCCTGAAGGACAGAATCTTTACTGAACGTTTCGTGGCGTGATTCAAATAAGTGAAGGGACAAAGGGAGCACCTGGCTGATAAAGTCCTGCCTGAATGTGGAAAAGTAAGCGCCGGAACAGAAGCTGCGTGGCACAATAAAGCACGCGCAACCCAGTGGGGTAAGCATTCTTACTGCAAGTGCCATGAACAAGGTGTAGATATTGGTATGTCCCTTAATCTGGCCTGCAACTGTTTTTACACGAAGGTCGTCGCTATTGAGTTTAAAGTAGGGGGGATTTGCAATAATCTTGTCATATAGAGATGGTGTGTTCAGCTTACCGGGTTTGTCAGCCTGGAATAGGGACAACTGATAAGAAGGGATGCAATCGAGGATAAAGTCCCGGTTATATACTTCTGTGTGAACGGTTATGCCCTTTTCCTGAGCACGTCTTGCTGCCCGATCCAGTGACTTACGAGCCACTTCGCATAAGTCTTTGTCGATTTCATATCCGTCGATCCACAGCTCTTTTGGGCTTCCATCAATTATAGCGCACTCGATAAGGGCACACGCCAGAACGCCTGAACCAATAGCTGGATCAAGCAACCTTTCACCCTCTCGCAGTGGTCCGAGTTGCTTGGCCATAAAACGGCCAACCAGGTCGGGCGTAAGGAATTGACCGTTTTGCTTACGGTGTGCTTCAGGCCTTTCTGACAGCGTATCTTCACCAAGCGTAAGACTATAATTTACGAGGTCTGGTAAACCATAGGGTACGGCCTTCTCTGCCACGGACATGGCAGATACATGGTGCAGGACGGATGAAGCATACTCAGGGTCTTTTTTAATAAATTCCTTCATCTTTTCTGTAACTCTGCCCGATAGCAGTAATAACTCGTCAAGGTCGCAGCCCAGAACCTTTGTGAGACGTAGGATTAACGATTCAGATGGCAGAATTTTTCCAGCCTCGATTCGTGAAAAGTGGGCCGGATCAACTCCCACAGCAGATGAGAGTGACCGTAAGCTGATTTTTTTACGCCTTCTGAGGAAACGCATATATTCGCCGATTTCCATAATTATCCTATTGATTATTTTTCACTTATGAAATAAGCTCCCCAATGCGTCGTATTCGTTGCGGGTAGTGCTAATATATTCACTGTTGATCGATTTGTCAACAGCATATCCAGATCGATGGACGAATAGATATTCCACTTCAGATCTTCAAAAACGCTTCAGACCCTCGATCAGCGTTTTGGCTTCAAAAACAGTGGCGTTTTTGAACGTGCGCTTTTCTTTTAGAACGTAGGTTTTCAGCGCTTTTCTGGCCAGACCGTTCTGGCCGTCGTTGAGGTAAGCCAATCCCAGGTAGTAGTAGGCATCCGTCTGCGTGGAGTCGATCTCTACGGCTTTCTGCAGGTGCCGAATTCCTTTTTTATAGTTTTCCCGATTGAAGTAAGCCAGGCCGAGTCTGAGGTGGAGAACACCGTCTTCGGGATGTCTTGCGGTGGCTTTTTCGTAGGCTTCTACTGCTGCACCAAAATCTTTCCGGTTAAACGCCAGGTTGCCCAGGCTTGTGTGGGCATCGACATAGTCGGGAGCAAGTTCGAGGGCCTTTCGGTATGCGGCTTCGGCCCGATCCACCTGGCCTTTTTGGGCGTAGGCCATCCCGAGATTTCGATAGACGTAGTGGTGGTCGGAACGGTTGCTTTTGAGTTTAAGCGCCTTTTGGTAGATCTTGATGGCGTCGTCTACTTTGCCGGTGTAAAAATAGGTGAGCCCGAGGTTGAGGTATGCATCGCTGTACTTCTTGTTGAACCGAATGGCCCGTCGATACTCCGCTATGGCCTGATTGATATAGCCTTTGTGGTAGTAGGCAAGCCCGAGGAGATTGTAGGCAAACGCCGAAGAAGACCTGATCTTCAGGGCGGCTTTATACTGGGGTATGGCGTAATCGTAGTCTCCTTTGTGATAGTAAGCACGGCCCAGATCGATGCGCGCCAGGAAGAAGTTGGCGTCTGTGGCCACGGCGCGTTTCAGGTAGGGGAGTGCTTCCTCTGGATCGGCATGCACGCGGGCGTAGAGGTAGAGATTGCGCGCATCCCTGGGGTTGGACTCCAGGCGTGTGCGGTACTCTTTCAGGAGCTGGGACCGACGGTCCATTTTGAGTAAGAGGTTCTGATAGTCTATATGGGCCTTAACGTCGTTGGGGCGCCGGTTGATGAGCCGCCGATAGTGCGCGAGTTCGGCCTCGTGTTGCGCACCGGCTGGTCTCCCGGCCAACACAAGGGCCGCTGCGACGGTGAACAGCAAGGTCTTGAGAAGGGTTCGTTTTTTACCACACCGCACGGATTGTTTCTCCTTGATACGTGCATAACCGTGGTGGAGCGCACCTGCGCCTCTACCTACATAACGTATTGGTATACCTTTTGTTATGAAGACAAAAGGGCCGATAGCGTTGCTTCTCATCGCCCCTTTTTCCGTTTGTTTTTACCGCAGAATATCGGAGAGGGTTACCGGTCTTTCTTCAGGAGGGTATTGAGGGGAAGCCTGGGATTGTAGAGGTATTTCGCTTCTTCGGGCATCAGCATTTTATCAAAAATGGCAATTTCGTCTATCTTGCCAGTGTACTTGTAGTGGTTTAACCGGACAACCTGATCCGCCATATCCCAGGTTATGTCCTGGCGGAGGCCTGACTTGCGGCCCTTTTCAACGCCGTTGATGAAGAAGGCCCATTCGGCATTGGCCGCGCTGCTGTTGAAATTTTTCCACGTAATGACGATGTGGTGCCACTCGTCTGATTTCCAGTTAAGATTTTCCACGCGGATGACCCGCTGGTTGACCATCTCATCGGAAACTTCCCGGGTCTTGTTTGGATAGCACCCGAATCGGAGCGCGCGCGGGGGTCTGGTAAAATCGACAAAGATAACAGCATCGTCCCAGGGGTAGGCGTTGTCTTGCTTTTTTCCGATGTGGAAGGGTTCGGGATAGTTGGCCTCCAGATCGCGGGAAGGATCAACGCTCAACCAGAAGGAGACGGCGCCGGACCAGGCTTTGCTGTTGTTGTAGGGAAAGTTGCCTTTGGCCCCGTAACTGAGGGTGCTGGCACCTCCTTCAAAGGACAGGCAGCCGTCGATTTTGCCGCCGCTGGCCTCACGCTGGGGAGGGTTGGCCGTTTCAAGCACGGCGAGGTCGGGGCCTGCGCAGGAGAGCGCATCAAACCCTTTTTCAAAATTCGAAAAGAAAAGGACATGGTCCAGCAGGCTTGCTTCAATCTTTCTCTCCTGTCCACCGCAGCCCAGCATCAGGGTGAGAAGGACCAGGGCGGTGGAACCGATGACCGTGGGGGAGAAACGCCATTTCATGATCGATACTCCTTTCAGAGGCTTTCAAAGTCTCCAACATTGGGCAGTTCGTACAGGCCTACCAATATATACAAAGCAGACGCCTGCGCAAGGGTTTTATCATGGTGTAGACCTCGGCGTTGCGGGTTTCAGGGTACGCGTTGGGCAGAGGCAAAAGGCAAAAGACAAAAAGCGGATGGCTATCTGTTTTGAAAGAGATTCTGTAAAGATCAAAAAAATCATAGCATTAGGCAAGGGATTGGAAAGGGAGGAAATCCCTTGACAACCCCGATTTATTTATTCTTATTAAGACATTAGTGAGATTTTGACCGTCGGATTCCTTTAGAACCGCCACAGGATGATTGTCGGGGGCTGAGAAGCCTGGAAGTCCCCAATTTTTCTACTTAGGAGCCTGCGATGCTGCGTAGAATCGGCAGTGTGGTTCTCTGGTTAATTGTCCTTTTTATGCTCGCTTCGGTCACCATCTGGAATCCCGGAGAGGTTACGGACAAGTTTGTTGAGTGGTTTAATATTAAGCCCAGTGTGCCCGAAGAGAGGCCGGTGATTATCTCGGAGCGTGACCGGGAGATTCGGGAGGCTGCAGAGTCGATCTCTGCGTCGGACCTTCGGGAGACGGTGGCAGCGCTTTCGGGTATGGGATCCCGGGTGCCGGGCTATCCGGGCCACAAAGAGGCCTTTGAATACGTCAAGGCACAGTTTGAGCAGATCGGCCTGGAGGACATTCAGGTAGAGGAATTCCAGGTCACGGTCCCCGTCGATAAGGGCGCCTCTCTAAAGATTACCGAAACCGGGAAAGAGATCGGGATTTATTGCCTGTGGCCCAATCACGTTCGGCCGCCGTCCCTGCCCAGGGGGGGGATTAAGGGGAAGCTCATTTACGGGGGGAAGGGGTCGTTCAAAGAGCTGAATTGGAAGCCGGTTGACAAAAGCGTTGTCCTGATGGAGTTTGACTGCGATCAGAACTACCTCAACCCGCGGATGCTGGGTGCGAAGGCAATTCTCTTTTACGACAACGGACGGGTCAGCCGGGGGCAGGCGATGGATAAATTCCTGCAGGTGCCGGTGGATGTGCCAAGGTTCTGGGTGGAAAAAGCGGAGGTTGGGCGCTTGATGGCGTTGGCCAGGTCGGGCAAACAAGAGGTGATGCTGAAGGCCAGGATGGACTGGGAGAAGGTACCTGCCTGGAATATCTACGGCACCCTGCCCGGCGTGGATGCGTATATTACCAAGCGTCAGGAGCGGAAGTGGAAGGACGAGATCGTTCTGCTTTCCGGTTTCTACGACGCCGTCTCGGTGGTTCCCGCGCTGGCGCCGGGGGCAGAAAACGCCACGGGGATGGCGGCGCTGCTGGAAACGGCCAAGGCGCTGAAGCGCAATCCGCCCAAGTATACGGTGATGGTTATGGCCAATGGAGCGCATTTTCAGGGCCTGGCAGGCGTCAACGACTTTCTGTACCGGCACTCCCGCGAGAGCGAGCATTTCCGAGAACTTATCCCGGAGGACCAGAAGATCGATTTTCGGCTCTTTATCGGGTTCGACCTGTCCAGCGAATTCGACCAGGTCGCCAGTTTTTCACATGCGACTTTCTACAATTCGACATGGAGGACCAACAACTACGAGAACAACCTCTTGGCGCCCTATGCGGACAAGTTTGACGGTTACCTGCCCAAGATCTTTCCCAACGAGGAACGCCACATAGACGCGATTGCGCCGCCCAAGCGGACCTGGAAGAATTTTATGCCCATCCGCCTGGGGTTTGACAGCGAGGCGGTCAAATTTGTTGGGAAGGAGGGCATCACGCTGGCCACGCCTTCCACCGTCCGGCAGCGGGTGGATACGCCTGTGGACCGGCTGGAATATGTCAATTTCTCGAATCTGACCCGACAGGTTCAAACGTCGGTCGGCATACTCTTGAAGGCCGTAGAAGACCCCGAATTTTTCCGCGTATCCAAGCTCAAGTTGCAGGATCTGGGGCACTCCTTGGAAGGGCGCATCCTCTGGTGGGAGCGGGATGTGGACTTTGCCATTCCCCGGGTGCCCGTGCCGGGAGCCGTGGTGACCTACCAGCAGCCGGGTCCGGTGCCCAGCTGCGCTGGGGTGCGCACGCTGATTGTCGATAAGACCACAGCAGGGCCTTCTTATAAGGGCAACCCGTCTCAAGGCTCGGCATATGGCTCCAAGGATGTGGTGGCAAAGACCGGCCGTTTCAAGTTTGATATTATGCGGAATCGTTTTTCCAACCAGATCCTGGCTTATCAGTTAGACGACGAGGGGCGGATCGTTTCGGCGCCCGATCTGGGCAACGAAGGCGATAAGAAATTCCCCACCACCCAGGGCTACGGCTGGTGGGAGAATGAGACGATGGAGGTGCTGTTTAAATGCCGGTCAATCAGTGTGTTTGAAATTATCGATTCGAGCTACCTCTCGGCGCTCGACTATATGACGGTATTTAACGAGGGCGATACCCAGCCCTTAGAGTTCGGCCACTACTACATCAAGGATCAAAGCATCAAAGAGGGGGATGTGACCCGGGCGGCGGTGGCTTTTGCTGCGCTGGATCCGACGACGGGCAAATCGGAGCATTTGAAGATTTTGATGAGTACCGGCCTGTTCGGGGTGAAGTATCTGTTGATCAACGCTTCTGAAGAATACTTAGATCATCCTGTTAACAAGCAGGATGTGGACGTGAAGCTCTTAGAGCAGTCGCGCGGGATTGGATATCCGTCGGGGGTGATTTTCAACCCTTCCTACAAGGCGGCCAAAGATATGTGGGTCATCGACGATATCCGCATGAAGCAGCTGGCCCAGTACGGGATCAAAAATACCCGGCTGTCAATGCTGCACAAGGCGGCCCGCGAGGCCCTGCTGGAGGCGAAGGAGCACCATGCCAACCGCAACTACGAAGCCTATATGGCGGCATCTCGGCAGGCCTGGGGGCTGGAGGCGAGGGGGTATCCGGAGGTGATGGCCACGGCCAACGACACGGTTCGAGGCATTATCTTTTACTTTATGCTGTTGCTGCCCTTTTCTTTCTTCTGTGAACGCCTGATTTTCGGCTTCCCCGACATCACGCGACGGCTGGTCGGATTTGCAGGGATCTTTGTTTTGTTCTTCATCATCCTCCGGTATGTACATCCGGCGTTTAAGCTGAGCAGTTCGCCTTATATCATCTTCCTGGCGTTCGTGATTCTGGCCTTAGGCGCGATTGCCATGTTTATTGTGGTCTCCAAATTCGGGGAAGAGGTCCGGAAGATGAAGCAGGCGTCGGCAGGCACGTACGAAGCGGATGTGGGACGGCTTTCCGCCACGTCGGCGGCGATTGTCCTGGGGATTTCCAATTTGCGCAAGCGCCCGCTGCGCACCGGTCTGACGGCGGTGACCCTGACCCTGCTTACGTTTACCGCGCTTTCGTTTACGTCGGTGCAAACGTCGATCAAGTTCTACCGGCTGCCGCGAGACAACAAACCGACTTATCAGGGGGGGCTGGTGCGAGATCGGGCCTGGCGGGGCCTGCAGGAGTCTGTACTGGAGTACCTGACGAGCGCGTTTGAGGGCCGGGCTTCGATTGTGCCCCGCGCCTGGTACCTCTCCCAGGTTCGGGGCGAGCGGGCCTATGTGAACTTTACGCGCATCACCGAGCAGAAGGCCAACCTGGGATCTCGGGATACCTACATCGATTTCGATGTGGGCCTGACCTCGGGGAAGGACAGCTTTGTCAATGGCCTGCTGGGCCTGACGTCTGATGAGCCGGCCATTACCGGGGTGGACCACTTTTTGATGAGGGGGCGCTGGTTCCAGCCGGGAGAGGAACACGTCTGTATTCTGCCCAACGACTTGGCAGAGCTGGTGGGGATCTTCCCCGAAGATGTCGGAGAGGCGAAGGTCGAGATGCTGGGGCGCACCTTTACGGTAATCGGTATCTTAGACTCGGAGTCTTTTAACAAGTACAAGGATATGGACGACGAGAAGCTGACGCCGGTGGATACGGTGTCGGAGAAGGACGACCTGTCCGATGCGCAGGACCAGGACCCCCGGGTTGTGGCGGCCGCGCCGATTGAGTCCTTCACCCACCTGGAATCGACGAATGTGATGCTTGTGCCCTACCAGTTCGTGCGCGACATCGGGGGGGCGCTGAGTTCGATTGCAATTGCCAACTTCACCGATGACCAGGGCGTGCCCAAGGAGAACTTCGTCCCCGATATCGAGGATTTTATGACCCGGGTTTCGCTGACCATGTTTGTGGGATACGGCGAGGATGTGACGGTCTACAGTTCGATCGGGTCCACAGCGCTGTCGGGGCTGGGCGCCCTCTTTATCCCGATCCTGATCGCGGCCCTGATCGTGCTGAATACGATGATGGGGGCGGTGTACGAGCGTTTCCAGGAGATCGGGATCTACTCCGCCGTCGGGCTGGCGCCCAACCACATTGCAGCGCTGTTTTTGGCGGAGGCGGCTGTGTTTGCCACGGTGGGGGCCGTGTTTGGGTACCTCATCGGGCAGGTGCTGGTTCTGGGGCTGTACGAACAGGGGGTGCTGGGCGGTCTGGAGTTGAACTATTCCTCGCTTTCGGCCATTTCCGCCACCCTTATCGTGATGGCTACGGTGTTCCTCTCAACGCTTTATCCGGCAAAAAAGGCGGCCGATATGGCCGTGCCCGACGTGACCCGAAAGTGGGAGTTCCCCGAACCGGAGGGCGACCGGTGGGTCTTCGACTTTCCGTTTACCGTGGGCGGCGCCGAGGTGCTGGGAATGTACACCTATCTCACCCGGGTGTTCGAGTCTTACGGGGAGGGGTCCGTGGGGGACTTTGTGGCCGACAACGTCCGGTTTACCTCTCAAGACCTGCACGGCGAACCGCAATATGAGATTTACCTGACGACCTGGCTGGCGCCCTACGACCTGGGCATCAGTCAGAACGTAGAGTTGAAGGCCATTCCGACCGGGGAGCACAACATCTACAAGATCGAGGTGGTGATCAACCGGCTGAGCGGCGATGTGGCTTCCTGGAAACGGATCAACCGTGGCTTTTTGAACGTGCTCCGAAAACGGTTCCTGGTCTGGCGCACCATTCCGCCTGAAATCAAACACCAGTATGCCGGGGAAGGACAGCAGATCCTCCAGGGAGAAGTCCAGGAGACGACGACGTAGAAGAGATTTCGGAATAAGGAGGGGAGAATTGGCGACCGAACCGAAAGATGGTGAACAAGAAGATATAGCGCAATACGAATCCATTATGCCGGAGGACGCGCCCTTCGAAGATGGGTTTAACGTGAAGACCATCTGGGCGACCCTGTTTGTGGGGATCGTGATGCTGCCCGGGGCGATCTACCTGGGGCTGGTCACCGGGCAGAGCATGGCGGGCGCATCGGAGTGGGTGACCATTATCCTCTTTTTGGAGATCGCCAAGCGGTCTTTTGTGCGGCTTAAGACCCAGGAGCTGATTGTCATCTACTGGGTGGCCGGTGGTCTTTTGGGGTTGGGAGCCCGGCTGGGGAGTGGGGCGCATATGTACGGGGGCCCCTTTGGGGGGCTGATCTGGGACCAGTATTTGATCCAGTCTCCGGCGGCCAAGGGTCTGGCCAAGTATATTCCAGACTGGGTGGTTCCGCCGCTGGATACGCCGGTTTACGTTGAGCGGACGTTTGTCCACAGCGCGTGGATCAAGCCGGTCCTGATCCTTTTCACGGTGATGGTGATCCTCAGAACCGCCCACCTCGCGTTCGGCTATATCATGTTCCGGGTGACGAACGACATCGAAAAGCTGCCCTTTCCGCTGGCGCCGGTACAGGCGAGGGGCGCCACGGCACTGGCCGAGAGCTCGGCCAAGCAGGAGGGGTGGCGCTGGCGGGTGTTCAGCACGGGGACCTGCATCGGTCTGATCTGGGGGCTTTTGTATGTGGTGGTGCCAACGATGTCGAGCATCTTCCTGACGGACACGGTACAGATCCTGCCGATCCCGTTCATCGACTTTACCGCGGAGATCAAGACGATCCTGCCCACGGCGATCTTCGGGCTGGGGACCGACCTTGCGCACCTGCTCATCGGATTCGTGCTGCCGTTCTACGTTGTCATCGGGTCGTTTGCCGGGGCCATCATCAGCAACCTGGTGATCAATCCCTTGCTGCTCTACAAGATCGGCGTCCTGCAGCGCTGGTCGCCGGGCATGACGGCCATCCCGGCCAGCATCTCCAACCGGTTCGACTTCTGGCTGAGCTTCGGAATCGGGACGGCGCTGGTGATCGCACTTACCGGGTTCTACATCGTGGGCAAGGCCCTCTTGGAGCAGCGCCGGAAGGTGCGGGAGACGGGACACCAGACGATGGGGGTAGGCCTGGAAGATCTGCCCGAGGGGCGGGGCGATCTGAAGATGCTCTATCCGATTTTGCTGTGGGCGGTGGCGACGGTAGGATTCATCGCCATGTGCCGGGTGCTGGTGCCGGAGTTCCACTGGGGGTGGCTGATTTTCTTCGGGTTTATCTACTCGCCGCTCACCTCCTATATCGGGGCGCGCATGATCGGGCTGACGGGCAATCCTTATGGTGCGGGCATCCCCTACATCCGGGAGGCGGCCATCTTCCTGTCGGGGTACAAAGGCGCGGATATCTGGTTTGCGCCGCTGCCTCTGCACAACTACGGGACGGCGGTGCCGGCCTTCAAGCAGCTGGAACTGACAAAGACGAAGTTTGTAAGCTACGTAAAGCTGACGATTCTGACTACGTTCGTCATCTTTATCTGCAGCTTTGTCTTCTGGGAGTTCATCTGGAGGCTGGGGCCGATCCCGTCGTCCACCTATCCCTACGTGCAGATGTTCTGGCCGTTTGAGGCGACGATGCAGACGATGTGGATCAAGTCGACACTGCCGCCAGAAGAGGTTCAGGGGGCTGTCGGGTTGGAGCTGCTGCTGGATATCGTGAAGTTCGATTACGTTGCTGCCGGATTTGTCGCAGGGCTGGCGATCTATATTATTCTGTCTGCGCTGAAGGCGCCGATATTGATTTTCTTCGGATTTGTTCAGGGGTTGAACTGGTGGCCGCACTTCGTGATCCTCCAATTTGCGGGAGCGTTGCTGGGCCGTTACTATTTTGCCAGGCGTTTTGGGGAGTCAAAGTGGCAGGCTTACGCGCCGATCCTGCTGGCTGGATATTCCTGCGGAATGGGGCTGATCGCGATGACCTCGATTGCCGTGGCCCTGATATCCAAGGCCGTTTCGCAGGTGGTTTTCTAAGTCACGAGGACTCGTGACCGGGGTGGGGTGTGGGAAGGGTAGGACGCATAGGGGAACTTTTGCCCGGGTGGGGATCGTCTAAGTCATACGACCAACTTACCCGGGCAGCTTCTTTTTTCCCGGGGGGATTTCGGAGGGAGATACATATTCATAAGGAGGCGCACCATGAGGGGGGCAGCAAGAACAGGATGTTTCGTGGTGGCAATCGGTTTGATCGCATCGCTGTCGTTAGAGGCACAGCCTCAGGGCGGTGGGCGGGGTGGGTGGGGTGGGCGCGTCGGGATGATGGCTGCGCGTTTTATCCCGGTGGAACAGACGCTGGGGTTCCTGGCCTTTGACGAGAAGATCGGGCTGGCCGACGATCAGCTCCTCAAGGTTCGAAAAGAACTGAAAACGGTTCACAAGAAACGGGCCGAGCTTATGCAGGAGATGCAGGGAGGGCAAAGGGACCGTCAGGCAATGATGGAGAAGGTCCGGGGGCTTCGCGGAGAGATGCTGGAGAAGCTCACAGGCATTTTAAATGCCGAGCAGAACAAGGTGCTGGCAGAATACATGGAAAGGATGCAGAATCGGCGGAGACGGGGTGGTGGGCGTCAGGGGGGTGGAGGGGGTGAGAGGCTGTAGGTCCTTTCCCCTGCGAAAGAAACCGCGTCGTCGGGAACACCGGCGCCGCCAGCTTGTATGGGGATTTTCCTGTTGACAGATGAATTCAGCCGAATTACCTTGGTTCCGGAGGTTTCAAGCGGTTACAAAAGGAGGTGTGCAAGAAGAGGCGGGATGGATTTTCATCACGTTCTGAGCCAGGTCGAGCGTCCGTTTACGTTTGCGGTGGTGGGGGATACCCACTTTACGCTGCCGGAGTTCTCTCCAGATCCAGACGGGAGGAGGACCGCTCTCAGGCCACTGGATGTTGACCAATACGTCGAGAATGTGGCCTATGTCCTCTCTCCGATGATGGATGCTCTGAAGGCGGAGGCGCCGGCTTTTGTTGTGATGACGGGAGACCTGGTGGAGGGGCATGGAGACCCGGGGCGGGCGGAAATACAGGCGGGGCTGGATTTCTTCGATTCTTATGGTCTCCCGCTGTTGCTTGCCCGGGGAAACCACGACCGGGTAGAGGCGTTCGGTGAGGTCGTCCAGCCTTATCTTTCCCGGGTGCTGGGGAGGGAGCTGGAGGAGGGGCACTATTTCACAGATGTGGCCGGATGTCAGCTTGTGGTCTTAGATAGCACCACCTGGAAGCATGGAGGGGAACAGCATCGTTGGCTGGAGGATTTGCTGAAACAGAGCCGGAATATCGACATTGATCGGACGTTCCTGTTTGGACACCACCCCATCTGGCCGGTGGCCCGGGCATTTTTTACCAATCTCGATTTTTGTCGGGATATGCCCGAACTCCTGGAACGGTATCCGGTGGATGCTTTTTTCTGCGGCCATACTCACAACCAGAGTATTATTATGCATCGGACCGGAAGGCAACCGGTCCTTCAGTTTATGGGGGCGCCGATCGGGTTGCCCGAGGAAATCCCAACGCCCTTAGACCGGGTGCAGGCGTTGCTCCCCCCCCCAGACGATTTGTTGACCTGCTGGCCGGGCTACCTTGAGAATACGGCGCCGGGGTGGTTTACGGTACGGGTGGGCAGGCAGTCGGTGAGGGTTGAGTGGCACCATCTGAATCGGGGAGCCGAAACCACGGTCCGGTGGCGTCGCCGGGGAGATCTTACCGCTTTTCGTGAGATGACGTACCCACCGGATGCACGGCTGATTTACAGTGACCTGAACCATATCCGAAGGGCCTGTTTGAGGTTTTGCGCCTGGGATGCCATACAGCCTGGAAAACGCGTTGTTCTAAACGGAAAAGAGATCGGCGTTTTGCCCCCGGGGAACGCGTTCGCCCCCGGCAGAATGGAACTGCCGGCGTGGGCGCTGGGCGGGCTCCGAATGGAGAACCGGATTGAGATTCAGGCTCCCGAAGATGAGGCGAGCACGGTGGGCAATCTGGTGCTGGAGGCCGTGCTGCCGGGTGGACGCTTCGTGCGCACACGTCCCACAGGGGAGATTTTTACCTGGTCCGATCGGTGGGATGCCTGGCGGCTGAGAACGCTGCAGAAGGTGGCGCCGGGCAGATCGATTGTGACGCTGCTTTCGTTCTGGTAAGGGCAGATGTGAAACGACGAATTGTACTTAGTAAGGGAGACATAGAACGCGATGCGTAAAGCGCAATTCACCAACCGCCTGACCCACGAGACAAGCCCCTACCTGTTGCAACATGCCCACAATCCGGTGGACTGGTATGCCTGGGGAGAAGAGGCGCTGGAGGTGGCCCGCAAAGAAGACAAGCCGATCTTTCTGAGCATCGGGTATTCGGCCTGTCACTGGTGCCATGTGATGGAGCACGAATCGTTTGAGAGCGAAGCGATTGCGGCAATCATGAACGCGCACTTTGTGAATATCAAGGTCGATCGGGAAGAACGGCCCGACCTGGACGAGATTTACATGAACGCCGTGCAGATGATGACGGGGTCGGGCGGCTGGCCGATGAGCGTTTTTTTGACGCCGGAGGGGGTGCCGTTTTACGGCGGGACGTATTTTCCTCCCGAGAGCCAATACGGCCGTCCGGGGTTTCGTGAGGTCCTGCTGGCCGTATCGCGACACTATCGGGCAAACCGGGAGAAGGTTGGGGAGACGGGCGGCAGGCTGATGGAGGGGTTGCAGCGGCTTGCCCGGTTGCAGACCACGGAAGGGGAGTTGGATGCAAACCTGCCATCGGCGGCCTTTTCACGGATTGCCCGGAATTTTGACGCGAGGAACGGAGGGTTTGGCTCTCAACCGAAATTTCCGAATACGATGAACCTGTCGGTTTTTCTCCGGGAATTCGCACGAACGGAAACCCCGCAAGCGCTGGATATGGTGAAACTGACGCTGGAGAAGATGGCACGCGGGGGGATTTACGATCAGCTTGGGGGCGGGTTCCACCGCTATTCGGTCGATGACCGGTGGCTGGTGCCCCACTTTGAGAAGATGCTCTACGACAACGCTTTGCTCGCGAAGCTCTACCTGGAGGCCTACCAGGCAACCGGCAACCCCTTCCTGCAACGGATTGTGCGGGAGACCCTGGCCTATGTGATGCGGGAGATGACCGATCCGGAAGGGGGGTTTTACTCAACGCAGGATGCCGACAGCGAGGGGGAAGAGGGGAAGTTTTTCGTTTGGGACCCAGAAGAGGTCGAAGCCCTGATGGGAGTGGAGGATGCGCCCCTCTTTTGCCGATACTTCGGCGTCAGCCCGGAAGGAAACTTCGAACACGGCAAGAGCATCCTGAACGTATCGGTCGACTTAGAGGACCTGGCAAAGTTTCTGAAGGTAGACGAACAGAGGCTGGCCGATGCCGTTGAACGGGGGCGGAAGGCGCTGTTCGAGGCGCGAGAAAAACGGGTAAAGCCCGGACGGGACGAGAAGATCCAGGTAAACTGGAACGGACTGATGATTTCGGCGTTTGCCGCGGCCTACCAGACGCTGCGGGAACCGGCCTACCTGCAAACGGCCGAGCAGGCGGCCCGGTTTATCCTGGACCGGATGCGGACCGGGGAGGGGTACCTCCTGCATACCTATAAGGATGGACGGGCGCGTTTTACGGGGTACCAGGACGATTATGCCTTCCTGATCAACGCCTCAGTCGATCTCTACGGGGCGACGTTTGACCTGGCATGGCTGAAGGCGGCGCAGGGGTTGGCCGAGCTTATGGTCGAACAATTCTGGGACGACGCAGAGGGGGGGTTCTTCTTCATTGGCAGGGACCACGAGGAATTGATCGTCCGGTCGAAGAACCCTTACGACAACGCCATTCCTTCCGGGAATTCCGTCGGCGCGATGGCGTTGATGCGGTTGGGGACCATTCTGGGTCGAAAGGATTTCTGTGAGAAGGCCGAGCGGACGCTGAGGCTGTTTCAGCCGTTCATGCGCGAGATGCCGTCGGGATTTGGGCAGATGGTTTGTGCGCTTGATTTCTTTCTCCAGCGTCCCGTGGAGGTGGTCATTGTAGGGCCGCTGCAGGCTGACGAGACACAGGGCCTTTTGGCGGCGGTGCGGAAGCGGTGGCTGCCAAACCACGTGGTGACGCTTTGCGACTTGGAAGGGGACGGTGAGGCCCTGGAGATGATTCCCCAACTGCCCGGCAAGAAACAGGTGGATGGAAGGCCCACGGCCTATGTGTGCCGGGATTTGACCTGTTCTGCCCCGGTCACGGAGATCAGTGCGCTGGAGGCGCTGTTGGAAGACAGGGGTCGGGGGTCGGGAGTCGGGGGGCGGTAGGAGCGACCGACCGGTCGCCCGTTGTGATCGCCATTGTTCAATAACCCATTTATAAGACAGGAGGTCAGGATGGCGGATGTCCTTATCGTTGGCGACGGCCCAGGGGGGTTGAGCGCTGCGTTGTTTTTGGCCAAGAATGCGGTGGATGTTACGGTTTTGGGTCAGGATACCACGCCTGTGCACAAGGCAATGTTCTACAACTACCTGGGCATTCCGAAGATGACCGGAAGTGAGTTTCAGAAAATCGGTCGTGAACAGGTCAAAAGTTTCGGAGCCGAGATCCACGATGTGAAGGTCAGCGCCACGGAAAAGACCGAGGGCGGCTTTGCGGTTACCACCGTGGGGGGAGATCGTCATGAGGGGAAATACCTGATCCTCGCGACGGGGACCAACGTGCAACTCGCGCAAAGTCTGGGCCTGACAAAGGGAAAAGACGGACTTGAGGTAGACCGGGATGGCCGGACTTCCGTTGAAGGGCTTTATGCGTTGGGCTGGAGTACGCGGCTAAAAAAAACCCAGGCGATTATCTCGGCCGGTCAGGGAGCTGCCACGGCGCTGGATATTCTCTCTACAGAGACCGGAGAAGAGGGGTTTCACGATTTCGACGTTGTGGAATAACGGCAAGAACGCCGGTGAAGCAGGCCCCGCCGATTCGGTGCTCGGTGGGGCCATTCATTTGAACCAGGGTGGGGGAGACGCCGCCTGAACGATTCATTCGAATTTTAGCGCTCGGCGTTCGATGGTGACGCTTTCTATGACGACTCTTCGGAGGGGGTTGTGATTTTTGTCCCGTTTGACAAGGGAGATTTTTTTGGTCACGTCCAGGCCGTCCACGACGTACCCGAAGACGGTGTAGCCATGATCGAGGTGAGGCTGAGGGTCCACACAGATGTAGAACTGGCTGCCGTTTGACTCCCGCTGCGGGTTGGCTTCGTCCGGCGCTCGGGCCGCAGCGAGCGCCCCCCGGATGTGCCTGTGTTTGAATTCCGGCGCAAGGGTGTAGCCCGGCCCCCCAGTGCCATCGTTGAAACGGTCTTTGTCCTTGCTGTTGGGGTCGCCTCCCTGGATCATGAAACCGGGAATGACCCTGTGGAATGTGGCGCCGTTGTAAAAGCCGTCCCGCGCGAGCTTTTTAAAGTTGCTCACGTGTTTGGGGGTATCGTCGTAGAAGGCAACGACAATGGTCCCCAGGTTGGTCCGGATCACACCGACTTCCTTACCTTTCTCGCCGCAGGCGACCAGGGCGAGAGAAAAAAAAAGGCACCATCCGAAACGCCAGATGTCCATGTTCCCTCCTGAATAGGTGAAATGTGAAACGGCAGAAAAAAGTTGCGAGTCAAAGTCGAAAACCGGTCAATAATACCGCTGGGGCGCGTCTTTTTTTGGAGCAGGTGGCCTTTGCGGTCCGTCTTTTTCCGGGATGCTGTCTTGATCAAGGATTTTTCGAGAGACGTAGACGGGCAGGTTCATCCGTACGGCTAAGGCCATGGCGTCGCTGGGACGCGAATCGATCTGGATGGAGGTCCCATCGGCCTTCCGGAGGGTCAGGATGGCGCGGTAAGCGCTGTTTTGGGTCTCATCGGTTAGAACGTCCACCAGGATGGAAGTGATCCGGATGCCGGTGTATTCCAGGACAGACTGGAACAGGTCGTGGGTGAGGGGGCGGGGAAAGTCCTGGTTATAGAGCTTGCGCACAATTGCCATGGCCTCACATTTGCCGATCCAGATGGGAAGAAACCGCGCTTCCATCGGATCGTGGAGAAAGGCAACGTACTGCCGAAGAGAATCGAGGCCTATGTTGTAGACATCGGTTTTGACTGGTTCCCCTTCGGATGACCGGGGGGACTGGACGGGTGGGGCGGGCAGGTCGCCCAGCGCCTCTTTGAGGGGGGCGGGCTTTTGAGGCACATGCTTTGTCGTGCTGTTTTGATCGAGGATTTTTCCAGAGACATAGACGGGCAGGTTCATCCGTACGGCTAAGGCCATGGCGTCGCTGGGACGCGAATCGATCTGGATGGAGGTCCCATCGGCCTTCCGGAGGGTCAGGATGGCGAAATAGGTAAAGGTGTCCGTGTCCTGGGCCAGGGGGCGCAACTGGTCCACCAGGATGGAGGTGATCCGGATGCCGGTGTATTCCAGGACAGACTGGAACAGGTCGTGGGTGAGGGGGCGGGGAAAGTCCTGGTTATAGAGCTTGCGTGCAATTGCCATGGCCTCACATTTGCCGATCCAGATGGGGAGAAACCGCTTTTCCACCGGATCGTGGAGAAAGGCAACGTACTGCCGAAGAGAATCGAGGTCTATGTTGTAGACATCGGTCTTGACAGCATCCGGTACCGTGAGGCCCTGGGCAGATGCTGTGGAAGGGTTGTATCCACCTGCGTAGAGGCTTACCGTGCAGCCGAGGAGAGCAAGAAGATGCCGGAGCAAACCGATGGTGGCCATCGTGCCCCCTTTCCGGCCAGTGGATCCGATTCTCGGTTGAGATACCCCTTACTCGGGTGGTCGTTGATTCCGGGTTGGGGCTCGAATTTTCGCAGGAAAATATAGGGGGGATCTGCGTTTGAAGCAACCCAAAACTTTAGAATGGTCGGCCGGTTTGCAGGTTGACAAGATCTCAGAAATATTCTATCTTTACAAGCTACGTAATTTTATAGACTTCGGTTGGGAACAAGAATAGACGTGCAGCCGTGAGGAGGGACGATGGTTGCCAGTATGACCGGTTTTGGCAGGGGAGAGACCGAGGCAGACGGCTATTGGACATCGGTGGAAGTTCGATCGGTCAACGGGCGCTATGGGGATGTATCGGTACACCTGCCCCGGACGCTGGCGGAATTGGAGTCCAGAATCAAGGAGGTGGTGCTTTCCACCATTTCCCGAGGGCACGTCAGCGTCTCCATAACGCTGAAAGGTGAAGCGGTGGGGTGGGGTGTTCCGGTTGTAAACGTGGGGATTCTGGAGGCCTACAAGGAGGGGCTGGAGGTTCTAAAGGTCCAGATGGGGCTGTCCGGAGAGGTGGACCTGATGCAGGCGGCCATGCTGCCCAATATTTTCGAATTTGAAACCAAAGCACCCGACGTAGAAGCGATCTGGGCGGTTGTGGAACCCGCCTGCCAGGCGGGCGTGGCCCAGTGCCAGGCTATGCGGCGGATGGAGGGTGAAAAGCTGGCTCAGGACCTTGTGAACCGTATTGGGAGGTTAGAGACCCTGGTTTGCAAAGTCGAAGAACTGGCCCCTGCGCGTGTGGAGACGGTTCGGCAGAAGTTAGAGAAGAAGCTCCAGGAATTCCTCGCCCCGGAACAGGTCGACGAGAACCGACTGCTCATGGAGGTCGCTCTGCTTGCCGAGCGCAGCGATATTACGGAAGAGTACGTCCGGTTCCGCAGCCACAACGCGCAATTTCTCCAGACGCTCACATGGGATGAGGCAGTGGGACGGCGGCTGAATTTTCTCCTCCAGGAGATGCTCCGGGAAGCCAATACCATCGGATCGAAGGCCGGCGATGTGGAAATTGCCCATCTGGTGGTGGAGATGAAAGAGGAGATTGAGAAGCTCAAAGAGCAGGTGCAGAATATCGAGTAGCCGGTTTTTCCTTGCGCCGGGGAGGATGTCCTTGGGGCCCTGTTTTATGGATAAACAGCTTTCTGCTGAGCATGCCGGCGTTTTAATCGAGCTGAACGAACGGCTTAACCTGAATCCCAGGGCGTTTGCCCTTGTGGTGTCGGGGCCTTCGGGGGTCGGCAAGTCGTCGATCTGTAAAGGCGTTTTGGAGCAAGACCCGGGCGTACAGCCCTGTGTGACAACCACCACCCGTATCAAAAGGCCCGGAGAAGTAGAGGGTGTAGACCACCATTTTATCTCGGAAGCGGTCTTTGGCGAGAAGGTGGCCCGGGGAGAATTTATCGAGCGGGCGGAAGTTTATGGGTTCTATTATGGCGCAACAATTGACGCCGTTTCAACGGCGCTGGCCAATGGGCAGGTGGTGTTGCTGGATGTGGATGTGCAGGGCGCGGCGACCTGGAAGGAGGTATTCAAGGACCGATGTGTGACCGTCTTTGTCCTTCCGCCTTCCATAGCGGTGCTTAAAAGGCGCCTGGAGGGACGAAAGACGGAAGCAAAAACAGCCTTCCGAAGGAGGATGGAAAGTGTTTGGAAGGAAATCGGGCAGGCGGAGTCGTACGATTATCTGATTATCAATCACAGCCTGGAGCAGGCGATTCCGGATCTTCAAGCGATTATTCGGGCAGAGAAACGCCGGCCCTGGCGGATGCAGGACGTTCTCTCTGGATTCGGCGTTTCGCAAGGAGCGGACGATTCAACTTAACCTGGGGAAGGGTGCACCCAATGCCGGAGCTTTTCTTTTTAGAAGAAATCAGCGGAAGCGAGATTAACCCTTATGAAGCGGTTACCCTTGCTTCACGAGAGGCCCGTCGAATCAACCAGACGCGTCAGATGGTCGAGATATCCGAAGGTCAGGAGAAGCCGACGACGCTTGCGCTGAAACGGCTGGTCGAAAAAAAGGTCCGTCTTGTCGGTGAGGGGGAGGCTGAGGAGATCGAAGAGGGAGGCCATGGCACCTCTAAACCAGAAGCGGATACTGCTGGGCGTTAGCGGCGGGATCGCAGCGTATAAGGCAGTGGAGGTCCTTCGAGGGCTGCAGCAGATGGGGGCCGAGGTGCGGGTGGTCATGACGGCTGCTGCGACGAAGTTTATTCAGCCGCTCACCTTTGAGGCGCTGTCGCATCACCGGGTCTATGCCGACCTGTTCCCGGAAGAGGGGGACCCGGACGTCATCCATGTCAGGCTGGGCGGGTGGGCCGACCTGGTGCTGATTGCGCCGGCCACGGCCAATCTGATCGGCAAGATGGCCAACGGCCTGGCAGACGATCTGCTGACCTGTGTGCTGCTGGCGACCCGGGCGCCTGTTATGCTGGCCCCGGCCATGGAGACCCGGATGTACGAACATCCAGCGGTTCAGCGCAACCTCGGCCGCCTGCGGGAAGCGGGATACCGGGTCGTGGATCCGGAAGTGGGTGAGTTGGCCTCCGGAGCGCATGGGGTGGGACGGCTGGCTGCGCCGGAGCGGATTGTGGAGGCGGTTGTGGGTGACCTGGGGCGGTCAGACGCGTTTTGCGGCCGACGGATTGTGGTCACGGCGGGCCGGACCGAAGAGGATATCGATCCGGTCCGGTTTTTGACCAACCGGTCGACGGGGAAGATGGGCTATGCGGTTGCACGCCAGGCCCGTCTGAGGGGGGGGGATGTGGTCTTGATCAGCGGGCCGGCCAGCCTGGATGTCCCGCCGGGGGTGGAGGTGGTGCGGGTGCGGACGGTCGCGGAGATGCGCGAGGCCACAACAAAGGTGTTCCAGGGGGCCGATGCCCTGATTATGACCGCAGCGGTTCTGGATTTCAGGCCGAAACAGGTGGCTGCATCGAAGATTAAGAAGGCGGAAGAAGGGCTGAGACTGGACCTGATTCCCACTGAAGATTTCCTGGTCGAGCTGGGGGCGTGCAAAGGGGAACGGGTGGTGGTCGGGTTTGCGATGGAGACCGAAGATGGGGTGGCCAACGCCCGGAAAAAGCTGAAGGCCAAACAGTTAGACCTGATTGTGCTGAACGATCTGACCGTGCAGGGCGCCGGGTTCGGAGTGGACACCAATGTGGTGAGCCTGATCGACCAAAGGGGCAAAACCGAAGCCCTGCCCCGAATGTCGAAGATAGAGGTGGCCGACCGGATCCTGGATTGGGTTGCCAGGCGGTGGCAGTGACGCAATCGCGGAATGGGAGGGAGGTCTGATTGTGGAAGAGGCCAATGTCGACCGGGAGATTCTGGATACGATCGAGGAGGCCCGGGAATTTTTGAGACAGCAGGCCGACTTGGGAATCACCGATCTCCCAAAGGTAGAGGTCTCATCCTCGTCTTTGGCGTCCAAGGCGAGCCAGCTTGGGGCGTTTCACGATTCCATCCGGGATTGCCAGGGGTGTCGGCTGTTTGAAGGCCGCCGCGCCGTTGTCTTTGGAAGTGGAACTCCAGACGCGGACGTGATGTTTATCGGTGAGGCCCCAGGACGGGAGGAGGACCGGCAGGGGCTGCCCTTTGTAGGGGCGGCTGGGGAGTTGCTGACGCGGATGATCGAATCGACCGGGCTGCGCCGGGAGGAGGTCTACATTGCCAACGTCATCAAGTGTCGTCCACCCAGCAACCGGGAT
The DNA here is from genome assembly GCA_965222075.1 of Candidatus Latescibacterota bacterium. GTDB lineage: Bacteria > Latescibacterota > UBA2968 > UBA2968 > JAAXHW01. Next base: position 1,074,523 of record OZ244937.1, read on the forward strand.
CCGGAACCGGACGAGGTGGCCAGCTGCGAGCCTTATCTGGTGCGACAGATTGAGATCGTCAAGCCGCTGGTGATCTGTACCCTGGGCCGGTTTGCCGCTCAGGCTCTGTTGAAGACGACCGAATCGATGGGGAGGTTGCGCGGGCGGGTCTTTGTCTATGAGGGGATCAAGTTGATTCCGACCTACCACCCGGCGGCGTTGCTGCGCAATCCTCAGTGGAAGCGCCCGGCCTGGGAGGATTTGAAGCTGGTCCGAAGGGAGTACGACGGGCTGGAACTCTGAAAAATCTCCCACAAACGGTTCCAAATGGCTTAATATACCACAAATATTATCCACGCTCCGATGGACATGTTCACCTTATGTCTACAGAATACTTGAAAACTCAGGTTGCAGGGGTGCCCGCAGACCGGGCGCAGCCCCAGGTCGTGGAGGTCGAAAAGGCGGTGCTGGGCGCTATGTTGATCGACAATGGGGCCATCAACCGGGTTGTTGAGGTGTTGGGGGATGAAACGGCGTTTTACCACACCGGCCACCGAAAGATCTATGCGGCGATTCTGGCGCTCTACGATAAGGGCATGCCGGCGGATCAGGTGACCGTTACCGAGGAACTCTCCCGGCGGGGACACTCCGAAGGGGCGGGGGGGCCTGTTTATGTCGCCGGTCTGGCCGGGGAGATGGCCACGGCGGCCAATGCGGAATACCATGCCCGGATTGTGCTGGAAAAGGCGCAGCGGCGCAGGCTGATCGATGCGGCAACACAGACCATCACCGAAAGTTATGAAGACACGGAGGACATCCGGGAGGTCATCGACCGGGCCGAACAGCGGGTGTTTCGGATTGCCGAAGGCGAACTGGGCAAGGGCGTGATCTCCTTGGAGTCCAAGCTCCACGAGGCGCTCGCGCTGATCGAACAGGCGCACGACCGGGCGGGCGCCCTGACGGGTGTGACCAGCGGGTATACCGACTTAGACGAGATTATGGCGGGACTGCAGCCGTCGGACCTGATTATCGTGGCGTCCAGGCCCTCTATGGGGAAGACGGCGTTGACCCTTTGTATGGCCCGCAATGCGGCCGTTAAGGGAAACACGCCGGTACTCTACTTCTCGCTGGAGATGTCGGTACAACAACTGGTGCAGCGGATGCTGTGCGCCGAGGCCCGGGTGAATTCGCACCTGCTTCGAACGGGGCGGCTTTCCGAGGAGGAGTGGCAGCGGCTGGCGGCATGGACCGGCAAGCTGGCAGAGGCGCCGTTTTATATTGACGATACGCCGAGCATTTCTGTCCTGGAGATGCGCGCAAAAGCACGCCGGGCCAAGTCCGAGCACGATATCGGATTGATTGTTGTGGATTACATCCAGCTGATGACCACCACAGAGCGGGCCGACAACCGGGAGCAGGAGATCGCCCGGATCTCCCGGTCGCTGAAGGCGCTGGCCAAGGAGCTGGACGTGCCGGTCGTCGCATGCGCCCAGCTTTCCCGAGCGGTGGAAGCACGGACGGATAAGCGGCCGCAGCTTTCGGACCTGAGGGAAAGCGGAAGCCTCGAGCAAGACTCGGACGTGGTGATGTTTCTCTACCGGCCGGAGGTCTACGGCATTCCGGATGAGGAGGGGAACAACCAGGAAGGGGTGGCCGAGATTATTATCGGGAAACAGCGAAACGGCCCTATCGGAAGTGTTTTTCTTACCTTTCTGGGCACCTACCTGCGCTTTGAGGAGCCTGACATCTACCGGGAGGAGCCGTTCTGATCCTAAGGATATGGCGATGGCCAAGCTGCGCATCCGATATGTGTGCCAGGGTTGTGGTGCGGAAGCGTCCAGGTGGTTTGGGCGCTGTACGGGCTGTGGGGAGTGGAATACCTGTGTAGAAGAGCCCATCTCGCCTGCCCCTGCAAAACAAAGCAGCACAGCGGTGTCGGTGCCTCCCGCACCGATCACGGAGGTGGATGGCCATCTGGAAGATCGGATGGTCACAAGGATGCAGGAGTTCGACCGGACGCTGGGGGGAGGGATTGTGTGTGGGGCGGCCGTGCTGGTGGGCGGGGATCCGGGGATCGGAAAATCGACGCTGCTGCTGCAAGGCGCCGCGGCCTTAGCGCTGGGGGGGCTGAGGGTGCTTTATGTGTCGGCCGAGGAGTCGCTGCCGCAGACCCGGATGCGGGCGCAGCGGGTCGGGGCGCTGTCGGACCAGCTTTACCTGGTTGCCGAGTCCAACCTGGATTTGATTTGCGGGTATATTGAAGATCTGAAACCGATCGCCGTGGTGGTCGATTCGGTCCAGACAATTTACCGCCCGAATCTGCAGAGTGCTCCAGGCAGCGTGAGCCAGGTTCGAGCGTGCGCGGCCTGCCTGGTTTCCCTGGCCAAGACCAGCGGCACAGCCGTTTTTCTGGTGGGGCATGTGACCAAGGAGGGGACGGTGGCCGGGCCCCGGGTGGTGGAGCACCTGGTGGATACGGTGCTCTATCTGGAGGGAGAACGGCACGGGGCATACCGCATTCTTCGGGCAGCCAAGAACCGATTTGGGTCTACCAACGAGATCGGAATTTTTGAAATGTGCGACCGGGGGATGGTGGAGGTTGCCAATCCGTCCCGGGTCTTTCTCTCAAAGCGGGAGACGGCGTGCAGGGGTACGGCGGTGGTTTGTAGCGTGGAGGGCACCCGGCCGCTCCTGGTAGAGGTTCAGGCCTTAGTGGCCAGCAGCACCTTCGGCTATCCCCAGCGGGTGGCCACCGGCTTCGATGCCCGCCGAATGGCGATCCTGGTCGCCGTTTTAGAGAAGCGTTCGGGATTGGCGTTAGGATCGCAGGATATTTTTCTAAACGTGGCCGGTGGGCTCCGCATCGACGAGCCGGCGGTGGATCTGGGCGTTGCGCTGGCAATGGTTTCGAGTTTTCGGGACTGCGCCTTAGACCACATGACCGTGGCCGTGGGGGAGGTGGGATTGGGGGGAGAAATTCGGCCGGTCAGTCAGGTCGACCGGCGTGTGGCCGAGGCCCACAAACTGGGATTCACGCGCTGTATTGTTGCCAAGGCCAACATGGCGGGCCTGAAGGCCCCCGGTGGGATGGAAGTGGTGGGGGTGTCGGAAATTGACGCTGCTCAGGAGGTGGTGTTGGGCAGGTCATTTAACAGGTAGCAGGAAAGGGGGAATCGGCGCTTGTGTCAAGAGAATTTACCAGGGTCGGGAAGAGATCGCCTGTGTACGTTTCCAAACTGCTGTCGCTGATGTTGAGGCATCGGCCGGAGGAATTCGGCGTTGCCGTAGACCGTTATGGATTTGCCGATCTGGAGGCGGTGGTGTGCGCACTTCAGGAGCGGGATGCACATCTGCGGTTGAACGATATCGAATCGGTGGTTTACGATTCCGAAAAACAGCGGTTCGAGATTGTAGAGGGACGCATCCGGGCACGCTATGGACACAGCTTTGAGATCGACCTGGGCATCGATCCGGTCGAACCGCCGGAATATCTCTACAAGGGGGTGCACCTCAGGGAGGCGGACGGGGTGCTGGCGGAGGGGCTAAAGCCGGTCGATCGGCAGTACGTGCACCTCTCTTTCCAGGCCGATGTGGCCGCACGGTTGGCTGGGAAGGGAAGGGGGCGCGGCGCCGTGGTTCGGGTGGACGCCCAGCGCGCCCACCGGGCGGGTGTTCCCTTTTACGACTGTGGACCGACTATCCTCACACCGGAGGTGCCGTCCGATTTTCTCATTCTGGAGCAACTTCCGGAGGCTTCGGAGATGTCCCCCACTCGGCCCACGACGCAACGCGATGTGGCCGCACCCCAGGGTGAGCCTATGTATGGACGGAAACGGAGGTTTGGGCAGAAGAGGTAGCCGGGAGATGGGCGTGGAGACCGGTCCGGTTTTGGCGGTCTTTCAGGCAGACCATCCGGAATGTCTGGATGGTTTTTTTAAATTTCTCCATTCCCCTGTCCTCTGAATTGAGACGAAAAACGAGATACCGATGTCAAAGAAAAAGTGGCCGAATTCGCAGGCAATGCTGAAAGTGGCTGGGGATCTGGCAGAAGAGGTACGGGCCGACCTGATCCTGCTGGTTACGGATTCCGGCGTCAGCCGGGCTGCGGTGCAGGCCTTAAACGAGGTCTGCCAGACCTTTGTGGTAACCCGGAGCAACAGGTTTTTGAAGGGGATCGAGGCGGTGGGGGTGCAGCGGGTGCATTTTGATTTTGATGTGGACGATTTGGCGCATTTCGAACGGGTGCGACAGGGGATCAGCCTGGGGATGGAGGGGGGGTACATCCCCAGGGGAAGCCGTCTGGTCTGTCTGAGCAGCCTGGTGGAACGTCGCGGCGTCGACACGCTGGTGGTAGTGGATACGCCCCGGGGGGGTGAGGATTTCCATCCGGAAAGCGTCGCCGCCCTGGCCGGCGATCTGCCGATTGAGGTGGTCAGGGCCGTGTTTGACCTGAGTGTGGACATCGGCCAGGAGGGCAGGGAGGGGGAGTCGGTGGGCACGCTGTTTGTGATCGGAGACTCCGAGCGGGTGATGGCCAACTCCCGGCCGATGACCTTCGATCCGTTTCGGGGGTATTCCGAGCGTGAGAAGAATATCTGCAACGCCGATATCCGGGAAGCAGTGAAGGAGGTCGCCTTGATGGATGGGGCGTTTATCGTTCAGGAGGATGGGGTTATTCTGTCGGGTGGACGGTATATTACCGCCGATGTCAAAGGCCTCATTTTGCCCAAGGGACTGGGGGCGCGGCATGTGGCTGCTGCGGCCATTACAAACCATACGGTGGCGGTTGCCGTGGCGGTATCGGAGTCGACCGGCATCGTGCGGGCGTTCAGGGGGGGAGAGATCGTCCTTACAAGGGCGCCTCACAGACGGCGCCTGCGGTAAAGGAGGTAGGGTGCATTCCTCACTCAAATTACGCGTTCGTCATCCCCGGCCCGAAGTCCGGGATCTGTTCTTATGAACTTGGATCCTGCCAAAATCCGGCTGGTTCGGACAGACAGTGGAGTACAGGTCGCCATCGACGGTGTCGCTCGGCGGGTGGAGCGGGTGGTCAGGGCCTTTCCCAGGACCGATCCGGAACGCTATGTGGGACTGCTGGACCCGGATGGGCGCGAGATCGGGATGATCGAGGCTCCCTCCAGGCTGGACGGGGCGTCCCGGGTGCTGATGGAGGAAGCATTGAAGGCCGACTATTTTGTGCCCACAATTCTGGAGATCCGCTCTGTGACGCCCAGGGGTAGGGGTACGGGCAGCCTCTGGGAGGTGCTTACCGACGATGGGAAGCGGAGGTTCCGGATCCAGGATCGGGAGGCGCTGGACGGTTCGGAGGCCCCTGCGATTGCGGTTACGGACGAGGACGGAAAGCGCTATCGCATCGAAGACTACTGGGCGCTGGACCGGGAGAGCCGGAAGGCCATCCAGGATCTGCTGCCCGACAAGGTGCTCAAAGCGCGATGGGGGGAGAAGCGGTCGTCCAGGGGCAGAGGGCTTGGGATGAGATTCAGGTGAAGCTTATGGGCGTATCGGGTCGATTTTCCATGTCTACGCTGGTGCTTAAGGGGGTATAGGGATGGGGCGTGCGGGCGCCCTGTTGTGGGCGGCAGGAGGGGTAATCGAAATCTGCCTGATCGGCATTCTGGCCCTGGGAGACCTGAGGGGGCAGGTGCCGATTTTTTTGGCCCTGTTTGGCACTGCGACGGCCGTCTATCTGATGGTGGTGTGGCGGAGCGAAACGGCGTCGCTGCGGACGGTGGTGCTGTTCGGGCTGCTCTTTCGGGCGACTCTCCTGCCTTCGCTGCCGACGCTTTCGGACGATCTCTACCGGTATGTGTGGGACGGTCGGGTGCAAACCGCAGGAATCAATCCCTACCGGTATGCGCCGGCGTCGGAGGCGCTGGCGTATCTGAGAGACGACGAGATCTACCCCAGGATAAACCACCCGGAGGTTTCCACCATCTACCCTCCCCTGGCAGAGGCCCTCTTCCTGGGGTGCTATGCTCTCCATCCGGGCCTGTGGACGGTGAAGATCGCCTTAGTCGGGATAGACCTGCTTGCGGCCTGGTTCCTGCTGGGCCTCATCCGGGTGTACGACCAGCATCCGGGCCAGCTCCTGATCTACCTGTGGAACCCCCTGCTGGTGGTGGAAGTGGCCGGCAACGGACACGTCGATATTATGGGGGTGGCCACCGTGGTGATGGCCCTGCTTTATTTGCAGATTGGAGGCTACGGACGGGCAGCAGGAGCCCTGGGGCTCTCATTTCTGAGCAAGTTTTTTGCCATCTGCCTGATCCCGGTGTTCTGGCGCTGGATGTGCGCACGGAGAGGCGAAGCGGGCGGCTGGCGTGTCCGTTTGCAGGCGATGGTAAGACCCGGCAAGGCCTGGCCGGTCCTGGTCTTCCCCGGTGTGGTCCTGTTGGGCTATCTGCCCTACGCCGGGGCAGGGGCGGGGCTTTTTAAAGGGCTTTTGACCTATGCGGAGCACTGGGAATTCAACGCGCCGGTTTTTGGCCTTTTGAAAACACTCCTGGGCAGCGGGGCCGCAGCCAGAACCGCGGTCGGCGTCCTTTTCGGGAGTGCTGTGCTGGCGCTTACGCTGGGGTGGAGGCCTCCGATCCAGGCGGGCTACCTGCTGACGGGGCTTTTTCTATGGTTGACCCCAACGCTGCATCCCTGGTACTGTATCTGGATGCTGCCTTTTCTGGTGTTCTATCGGAGTCCGGCCTGGTTGACGTTTACCGGTCTGGTCGTTCTGTCCTACCACGTGTTGATCCGCTACCAGGCTGAAGGCGTCTGGGAGGAGGCCGCGTGGGTGAAAGGGGTTGAATACGGGGGATTTGTGGCCGTATGGGTCGGTACCCGCATATGGCGGAGGATCAGGGCAGGGTAAGGGCGAGGCCCCTGTCGCACCCATAGAGAGCCGGAGCCGCACCCCAGTTCGAGTATTTTGCCCCGTTTGTGGTTGTCTCCAGCCGTCATCGCACGACCCATCTTGACTTGGATATTGGGATAATACCCAAGATAGGAAATTCTGTGTCCTCTGCTACTTCATTTTGGCCAAAGTCCAGTTTAAATAAGTTAGTGTTTTTGTAACATGTTGATAAAATTGATCCTAAGCATTTGGAGGGGATATGAGCAAGACCCTGGTTATTTCAGATGACCTCTATGAGCGTCTTGAATATGTGGCGCATCAAAAGGGTCTGAAGAGTATTGAGAAGTTACTTGAATCCTGGCAAGCGGCCGAAAATGATCTCAGCAAGCGTCGAGAGATCGTAGACAGAATAGACGTCTTGCGCAGTAGGTTATTCCGGACGTATGGCCAGATGCCTGATAGTGTAGATTTGATTCGAGAAGATCGAGCCCGGTAATGGAAAATGTTGTCGTAGATAGCAGTGTGGCGATCAAGTGGTTTGTGGTGGAACCCCATTCGGATGAAGCCCGAAAGATTCTGGATGGATACAAGGCCGGTAACATTAATCTTCTCGCTCCGGACCTGATCAATGCAGAAGTCGGCAATATCGTGTGGAAAAAACACCGACTTCAGGATTTGAGTACTACGGATGCTCAAGAAATCATCGATACATTCCGAACCATCATCTTCACCCTCACGCCGAGTGCTGTTTTACTGGGTGAGGCCTATCATTTGGCCGTCACACACGAACGCACGGTTTATGATATGATGTACGTTGCCCTGAGTAAGCGAGAAAGCTGTCGATTTGTGACTGCCGATGAACGGATGGTCAATGCGATAGGCAAGAGCTTTTCAGATATGCTATGGGTGGCCGACTGGTCTGGAAGTATTGACCCTGCTGGAAGCTCTGAATGATGTAGCTACGGGGAAACCGGCTTAAAAGGGTAATATTCGCACCCCAGGCAGGATAGCCCCATCAGGACCGTCAACGAGACAAAGACCGAGATTTTCCTCTGCATGACAGATGCTCCCTTCTCCTCTCTCTCCTGAACACCCGCATCATCCAAACGGTCCAACATAGGTTTTAAGACAGTTGTCATGCGCCCTTTGGGGCACCCATGATGATGAAAATCGTTGCCACGTCTCGCCTCTGCGATCCCCCCACCGGCGCGCCTGCCTGTCTGCGTGCGACGCACAGGCAGGCGGGCTGGCGCCCTTGGCTTGCCGACTCCCCCTCAAGGGGGGAGTAATGGGGGCTGCTTTGGCATGGGCAGGCGCACAGGCAGGCGCGTTCCGTGCAGGCAGGTGGTCGTTGATTCATCCGGATCAGGGCAGGGTAAGGGCGGGTAGGGGCAACCCTTGTGGTTGCCCTGTCGGGCGTGGATTGGGCGTCCACAAGGGACGCCCCTACGGCTGTCGGTGGCCTCCTCGACGCCGGTTCCGATAACGGTGACCATGCCGGATCTCGTAAGGGCGGGGAGGGGTTGCGGGTGTGTGTGCAGGTGCGCGTCCGGTGTGAAAACAGCGAATACAGGCTATTTGATCGCTAACCGATCACGTAAGGTCGCGTCTGTGAAGTTCGATCACTCACGATTGCTTGAGACGTTTCGCTCGCTCATCTAACCATCGTTGAAAGGACCGCTGGCTTTCACCAGATGGCCTGCCAAGAAGTAGACCTTCTACACTGAGATCCTCGTCTAAATCGGGCCAATGAAACCCTTCACCATCTCCTATGAATCTCCAATTATTTCGCTCTTCTGGCGTGCTGTGAACAAGCCGGGGATACCAGGCTAAAGGTACCGAAATACTACGCCCGTCAGCGAAATCGACAGTCAAAGTATCATCTGTAACAACAATATCTTCAGCTTTAGCAACTATCTTTTCAGTCTGAAAAGTATTCATCCCACCCTCGCAGTAAAATTTCCTGATTGTCCGTTACCGCTCTCTGAATACGATTGATGGCCACGAAATTAGGTATAGGCTCCGGGTGTGTCAAGATGAATCCGGATGTGTTGCGAGGCCGGCGGCGTTGCCGGACTGCCGCCAGGCAGGGAAACAGGGCCATCAGGCGCGCGGAGTGGGTAAGGGACAAAAAAATCTTGACTCTCCGGAAACAATCATATAAATTCCAAGTTTGCTTTGATATCCGATTATCCTCAATAAAATAGGGAAGATATTTATGCCAACATACGAGTACGAATGCAGGAATTGCGGACATACGTTCGAGCGGTTTCAATCGATGACGGCCCGACCAGTCAGGACCTGTCCCACGTGTCGCAAGCGGTCGGTGAAACGGCTGATCGGGATCGGAGCGGGACTGATTTTTAAGGGGTCCGGGTTTTACAGTACAGACTATCGGAGTGAAAGCTATAAGAAGGCGGCCAAGAAGGAGGGTGAAGGGGCACCCAGCGGCAAAAAATCGTCTGATGACAAGGCGTCGGGTGAATCCAAAGGCTCCGGTTCCCAAAGCGGTGCGGATTCGGCTTGAAGAAATCTGGAACTCAAACGGTTTTGAAGAGTCTATTTTTCGATTATTCTCTCTGAAAAGGAGTCATTACAGCGGTATGGACAGGTGGTTTATCGTTTTTGCGTGTGCTTTGACTCTGGGCTGCGGCCAGGAGTCGGCGGATGAGCTTTTTACAAAGGGAGAGGCTGCAACGCATCAGGACGCAACCTACCCGGAAGCCAAAATTTACCTGAATGAATTCCTGGAACGCTTTCCGGACGACCCAAGGGCCGACCTGGCCCTGCAGGCCCTGGCCCGTGTCCTCCTGAACCGGGGGGAAAACGAGGCGTCGATTGCCCGGTACGAGGAGCTCATCCGGCGTTTTCCCACCAGCCGGTATGCCGATCAGGCCCAGTTTATGATCGGTTATATCTACGATTTAGACGGCAAATACGAACAGGCCCGAACAGCCTATCAAGAGGTGGTCAACGGGTATCCCGGTTCGGAACTGATTGACGATGCGCAGGCCTGCATTGCCAATCTGGGAAAGCCTCCCGCTGCGTGGTTCCCCCCAGATTCGACCACCGCAGGCAGCGCAAAACGTCGTTGAGAAGGCCTGCTACCCAAAGGACGGTGTGTGCGCCTTCCCGATTCCCTGCACTTTGTAGATCAAATGTCGACGATTGAAGGAATATGTTATCTGTTCAGCCCTGCATTGCGGTCCGGTTTCTCAATTCACATTCCTGCCTGTTTTTCCTACCCTTCCGGGGAGCGGACGAGCCAATCCCCACTCTTCCATACGGTTTCAGATTTTTCAAAGGCTTCGCCACAGTTGCAGGAAGACGCGCCCATTGACCCTTTCCGAATAGGGACAGTCTATGCTGATGACAGAGGATATTCAGGCCATTAACGAGCAGGTTTCCCAGGAGAGCGTATTTGCCCAACGGGTGGTGGGGGAGGTGGGTAAGGTGATTGTGGGTCAGCAGGCGATGATAGAACGGCTTCTGATCGGGCTGCTGTGCAACGGGCATGTCCTCCTGGAGGGCGTGCCTGGCCTGGCCAAGACCCTTGCGGTGAATACCCTGGCGCAGACGCTGCAGGCCTCATTCCGCCGTATTCAGTTTACGCCTGATCTGCTGCCCGCCGATCTGATCGGGACCATGATCTACCATCAGCCTACGGGAGAATTCATCCCCAAGATGGGGCCGCTGTTTGCCCAGCTGGTGCTGGCCGATGAGGTGAACCGGGCGCCGGCCAAGGTGCAAAGCGCCATGCTGGAGGCCATGCAGGAGCGGCAGGTCACCATAGGCGACCAGACCTTCCAGATGGAAGACCCCTTTCTGGTTCTGGCCACGCAAAACCCGATCGAACAGGAGGGGACCTACCCCCTTCCGGAGGCCCAGGTAGACCGTTTTATGGTTAAGGTCAAAGTGACCTACCCCAGCCGGGAGGAGGAACGGATGATTGTGGACCGGATGGGAGGGGACGCCGTGCCGACCGCACAGCCGGTTGTCACCCCGGCCGATATTGTGCGGGCCCGGTCGGTGGTGGATCGAGTCTATGTGGACACCAAGATCAAAGACTATATTGTGGATCTGGTGCTGGCCACCCGGGAGCCTGCGGGCTATGGTCTGCCGGATCTGGGGCCGTTGATCGAATACGGATGCTCGCCCCGGGGCTCCATCTTCCTGACCAGGGCGGCCAGGGCCCACGCCTTTTTGAGGCGGAGGGGCTATGTGACGCCGGAAGACGTCAAGGCGGTGGGGATGGATATTCTGCGGCACCGGGTGATTGTGACCTACGAGGCGGAGGCGGAGGAGGTTACCCCGGAGGATGTGATCCAGCAAGTGTTTGACCATGTTGAGGTGCCCTGAACTGTGGTCCCTGCAGAGATCTTAAAAAAGGTGAGGCGAATCGAGATCCGCACGCGTCACCTGGTGAACACGGTTTTTTCCGGGGAGTATCACTCGGTGTTTAAAGGCCAGGGGGTGGTATTTGCCGAGGTCCGGGACTATCAGATGGGAGACGATATCAGGACCATCGACTGGAATGTGACGGCGCGAATGGGACACCCCTTTGTCAAGGTGTTCGACGAGGAGCGGGAACTTACGGTGATGCTGATGGTGGACGCCAGCGCGTCGGCAGACTTTGGTACGGTAGACCAGATGAAGGGGGAGATCGGGGTTGAGATTTGCGCCCTGCTGGCGTTTTCGGCGATTCAGAATAACGACCGGGTCGGGCTGATTATCTTTACAGACGACGTGGAGGCGTTTATCCCTCCCAAGAAAGGGAAGAAGCATGTGTTGCGCGTCATCCGGGAGTTGCTCTATTTCCGGCCGAGCAGGCGAGGGACGGATATCGGCGCTGCGCTGGACTATTTGGGCCGGGTGACGACGCGGAGGAGTGTGGTTTTCCTGATTTCGGACTTTATGGATTCGGGGTACGAGGCCGCGCTTCGGGTGGCCAACCGGCGGCACGACCTGGTGACGATTGCCCTGAAGGACCCTCGGGAGGCGGTCCTGCCCGATGTGGGGATTGTGGAGCTGGAGGATGCAGAGACCGGCGAAGAGATCCTGGTGGATACCTCGGATTCGGAGCTCAGGACATCTTTTGCCCGGTTTTCCCGGGGGGCGGTCGAAGCGCGCGATCGGTTGTTTCGCACGATCGGCATTGACACGATTGACGTGAACACCAACGCATCCTACGTAGAACCGCTGATGCGGTTTTTCAAGATGCGGGCGCGCAAGATCAGAATATAAACTTAAGAGGAGGTAGACGTGATCGAAGTTGACCACTTAACCAAGCGCTACGGGCCGCTTCTTGCGGTAGACGATCTTTCGTTCCGGGTTGAGAAGGGCGAGGTCGTGGGATTCTTAGGACCCAACGGGGCCGGGAAGACCACCACGATGCGCATCCTCACCGGCTTCCTGCCCGCGACCGAAGGGTCGGCGCGGGTGGCGGGGTTCGATGTCTTTGAGAAGCCGTTGGAGGTGAAGCGACGCATCGGCTATCTGCCGGAGCACCCCCCGCTGTACCGGGATATGCGGGTGCGGTCCTACTTAGATTTTGTGGCAAAAATCAAAGGGCTGTCCACGCAGGACCGGAGGGACCGCATTGCGGAGGTGATGGAACGTTGCGGAATTGCGGACCGGGCGGAGCAGCTGATTGGCCAGCTCTCCAAAGGGTATCAGCAGCGCGTGGGCGTGGCCCAGGCGCTTGTGCACAATCCCGAGGTGATCATCCTGGACGAACCGACCATCGGGCTGGATCCAAACCAGATCCGGCAGATCCGGCAGCTGATCAAGGGGTTGGGCCGGGAGCATACGGTCATCCTGAGTACGCATATTCTGCCCGAGGTCGATATGACGTGTGATCGGGTGATTATTATCAACAAGGGGCGGATCGTTGCGGTGGACACGCCGGAGAACCTGACAGCTACGATGCAGGGGAACGAACGGTTTTACGTTGAAGTGGCCGGGGCTGCCGATGCTGCGGTTGAAGCGATCCGGGAAGTTCCCGAGGTGGTGGATGTGTCGAGGGCCGATGGGCGCACGGAAGGAGAGGCCGTGGGGTTGCACGTGGATGCGCCCGTTGAAAGCGACATCCGCGCGGCAGTGGCGGCCAGGGTCGTAGAACGGGGGCTGGGGCTGCTGGAGCTGCGGCGGATCGAGATGAGCCTTGAGGATATCTTCCACGAGTTGACAACGAGTGAGGAGGTGAGCGAGTAATGAGCAATGTGCTTGCGATTTTCTGGAAGGAGATGCGGTCCTATTTCGGGTCCCCCATCGCCTACGTGATTGCGGGGGGGTTCCTCGTTCTTACGGGGTATTTTTTCCAAAATATCGTGCTGAGTTTCCACGAGATGAGCCGCTATTACGCACAGCAGCAGTTTGCAAGCAGGCCCCGGATCAACGTGAACGAGTTGGTGGTGACGCGCTTTTTCGGAATCCAGTTCTTTACCTGGCTGATCGTAACGCCCATGCTGACCATGCGGCTTTATGCGGAGGAAAAGCGGAGCGGCACGATCGAGCTGTTGATGACGTCGCCGGTGACCATCTGGCAGACGCTACTGGGGAAGTTTTTTGCCTGCTTCGGGCTGTATGTGCTCATCGAAATCGCGGCCTTCGCCCTCATCGGCCTTCTGTCGGTCTATGCCGACCTCGACTGGGGACCGATCCTTTCGGCCTGTCTGGCCGTTTTGCTGTTGGGGGCCACCTTTATCAGTGCGGGCATTCTGGCCTCTTCGCTTACCGAGAACCAGATCGTGGCGGTGGTCATTTCGTTCTTTCTGCTGCTGCTGCTCTGGATGATCGACTGGTCGGCGCAGTTTGCCGATCCTGTGCTGGGAGAGATTCTGCGCCAGCTTTCGATCCTGGAGCACATGCGGGACATGAACCGGGGAGTGATCGATACCAGCGATGTGGTTTTTTTTCTGAGCGCGACGGTTTTCTTTCTTTTTCTGACCCATACTGTCGTCGAATCCCGCAGATGGAGGCAATAGGTTATGGCGAGTTTTCTGAAGAGCCGAACGCTTAAATACGGCTCCAATGCGTTTGTTGCGGTGCTGATCATGCTCGGCATCCTGGTGGTGGTCAACTTTCTGTCCGACCGCTATCACCGGCGTTTCGATACCACGGAGGGGGGGATTTTCAGCCTGTCTGACCAGACGGTGACGCTGCTGGATTCTTTGAAAAAGGATGTGCATGTGATCGCGTTTTTCCGGGAGCAGGAGAAGTCCCGGTACGAGAATCTGCTGAAGGAATACGCCTACCACTCCAAACGCTTCTCCTACCATTTTGTAGATCCGGACAGGCAACCGGCGGAGGCCAATCGGTATGAAATCAAGGCTTACCAGACCTCGGTGATCGAGGTGGGGGACAGAGAGGAACGGATTACCAGTTCTGAAGAGAAGGCTTTGACCAATGCCATTGCCAAGGCGGTCCGGGGCAGGGTGAAGCGCGTCTATTTTCTGGTGGGGCACGGTGAAGCGTCTATAGAGAGTCTGGCGCGGGATGGCTACAACAGGGTAAAACAGGCCCTTTTAGAGGCCAACTACGCTTTGCGCGATTCCCTGCTGCTTGCGCGGTCCAGGCAGGTGCCCCGGGACTGTGATCTGCTGATTGTGGCGGGCCCCAAGACCGGATTTTTTCAGGCGGAGGTCGATTCTATCCGGGTTTATCTGGAGGCAGGAGGCGCCGCGTTGTTTTTGCTGGACCCGGGGGTGCAGACCGGCCTGGAACCGATGCTGAAGGACTGGGCGATTGCCGTAAACAACGATTATATCGTGGACGGCAGCGGGGTTGGCAGGCTCTTCGGGCTGGACTACTCGATGCCGGTGGCCGCTCAGTACGGAGCGCACCCGATCACGTCGAAACACAAGGGTCTGATGACCTTTTACATGATGGCGCGTTCGGTAACCCGGGAGGGGCCGAAGCCGGGGGTGGAGGGGGCCCTGGAACTGGTGCTGACCTCTCCGAGAAGCTGGAGCGAATCGGACCTGTCGAGCAAGAAACCGAAGTTCGATCCCAAGTCCGATGTGCGGGGTCCGATCTCCCTGGCTATGGCGGTTTTGGCCAGCCCCAAACGCAGTCAGCACAGGCCGGGAGAAGATGCACAGCGTAAAACCCTGATCGTAGTTTTCGGAGATTCCGACTTTGCCAACAACCAGTTCTTTGGGGCTCAGGGAAACGGCGACCTCTTCCTCAATTCGGTGAGCTGGCTCCTGGAAGAGGGGGAGATGATTTCCATCCGGCCCAGGGAGCCGGGGCACCGTCCCGTCAGCCTGACCCAGAGAGACGCCCGGTGGATCCGCTGGCTGTCGCTGGTGGTGCTGCCTGCTATTCCGGTGATTGCCGGGGTTCTGGTGTGGTGGAGAAGACGGTAAGTGGTGAGCGACGCGTGCTCCAACCCTCACGACTTGCCACTGTCATGAGAGGGGTAAGTGATGAGCTTTAAGACAACAGGCCTTCTGGCCGCGCTGTTTATCGCCCTGCTGGGGTTTCTCTACTTTTACGAGATCAAGGGCGGGGAGGGACGGAAGCGAGAGGAAGTGGAGGCCAAGAAGGTTCTCCGGATTGACGATACGGAGGTGGTCCGTCTGACGGTTCAGCGGGAGGATACCACGGTGGTGGCTGTGAGGGAGGGAGACGGCTGGCGGATTCTGGAGCCTCTCAAAACCGGGGGAGATCGGGCGAATATCGAGTCCCTGCTTCGCACTGGAAACAACCTGGAGAAGGTCCAGGTTGTGGCGGATGAGGCTTCGGTGACCAGTGGAGAGGTGGACCCTGCAGATTTTGGGCTTGGTAAGCCCGATATTACCGTGGTGTTTGAACGGGAAGCTGAGAAACGGGATAGCCTCTTTTTTGGCGATAAGAGCCCCACGGGGAGCTACGTCTACTTGAGGGTGTCGGGGAGCCCGGAGATCCTGGCCGTCGGGTCCTGGCGAAAGTCGAATTTTGCAAAGGGGCTTTACGACCTGCGGGACAAACGGGTTGTTCTGTTTGACAGGGATGAAGTCCGAAAATTTGAGATCGCCCACGACGGCCGGGTTCTTGTGGCCTCGAAACAGGGGGGGGGCTGGCGTCTTGAAAAGCCGGTGGCCGACCGGGGGGACAGTCTGGCCATTCGACGCCTCCTGAGCCGGCTGTGGACGGCCCAGGCAAAACGCTTTGTGACAGAGGAAGCGACAGATCTGGCACCCTACGGGCTGGATGACCCCTGGATGCGGATCTCGATCTACGAGGGAGAGGGGCTGGCGCTGAAGGAGGTGATCCTGGGAGACGGGGTAAGGGCCGGCAGGATCAAAAGGTATTATGGGAAATATATGGCCAGGTCCCCGGTCTTTACGGTCGATTCGACTTTTGTCAAGGAGGTGGCGAAGACCCCCTCGGAACTGCGATATAAAAAGATCTTCGCCTTTGACTCCGAAGGCATCGACCGGGTGGTGCTGGTGTATCCGGACAGCACGGTGGACTGCAGAAAAGATGCGAGCAGCCAGGCGTGGACGGCGCTGGAGCCCCGCTTCCACGCGGCTTCCGGCAAGAGCGTGGAAGATCTGATCGAACGGGTAAAGGAGCTTGAGGCCGTCCGTTTTGCGGCCGAGGCGCTGGTGTTGCCGGAAGCATACGGATTGGATGCCCCTGTATTGCAGGTTAAGCTGTGGAAGGCCGGACAACTGGCGCGGGAGGTGGCGCTGGGGAGGAAAGGAGAACAGGTTTACGCCAGGGGCGATGCCCGCCCGCAGGTGGTGGAGGTGGGAAGCAGCGCCTTGAAGAAGCTGACGCTGGAACTGAGTCCTTTTATTCCAGATAGCGTGCAGGTCCAGGTCCCGTAGTCTGGTTCTGCAGAGGCGTTGAAACAACAGGATTGATTGCTCATGCGCCTACGTGTCTGCTGTGTTTTTGCCGCTGCACTCTGTCTCCTGCTGGATGCCCACCCCTGCCCTGCCGGGGTCTCTTTTCAGGCAGAGGTTAACCGGGATACGATTACGGTAGGGGACCCTGTTGCGTTTCGGTTGCGGGTGAGGCGCCAGATAGGGGATCGGGTAGAGATCCTGCCAGAGGGTGGGTTTCCGGGGCCGTTCGAGGTTCGAGAGCAGCGGCCTCCGGCCGTCCGGCAGATGGACGACGGACGGGTCGAGGAGACAAGGGATTATGTGATTGTGGTCTATCGAACCGGGGAGTTTGAAATTCCGCCGTTGACGCTGCGTTTCCAGACGGCGTCCGGAGATACGGGCCGTATTGCCTCTGGTTCTGTTCCGATTGTGGTTCAAAGCGTGGTGTCTGAAGATTCGGATATCCGGGATATCAAGCCGCCCGTGGAGATGCCGGCGCGGATTCCCATCTGGGTATGGATTGCAGGGGCTGCGCTGGTTCTGGCCGTTGTCGGTACGATCTGGTACATCATACGCCGGCGCCGCAGGCCCGTCGAAGCGCTGCCACCTGCGCCCGTAGACTGGCGGGCCGAGGTGGAGAAGATCACCCGGATGGGGCTCCTGGAGAAGGGGAACTACAAGCGGTATTACACGCTGCTCTCAGAAGTGACACGCCGTTATCTGGAAGCGCGTACAGGCGTTGAAGCGATGGAGCGCACGACCTTTGAAATTGCATCGGGGCTGCATGAGAGATCGATCGGAGAGGCCCACGTGGCCGAGGTGGAGGGGTTCCTGTCGGAGGCGGATCTGGTGAAGTTCGCCAAGGTCAGGCTGCCTCAAGAGACCGCTGCGCATGCGGTACAGCGGGTGCACGACCTGATGATCCACCTGGACGCGGAACCCCTGGCCCGGCCAGGGGAGATCGATCGGGAACCGACCTCGGCAGGAAGTGCTCGATGATTCGATTCCACAACCCGGAATGGCTCCTGCTGCTCTTGATCGTTCCGATCCTGATTTATCGGTATGTATACCGGGAGCGCCAGAAGCAGGGGAGCATCCGGTTTTCAGACATCGGGACGTTCAAACAGATCCAGCCGTCCTTCATTCTGAAACTCCGCCACAGTCTGATTGTCTTGCGGTGTCTGGCGCTTGTCCTCCTGGTGCTGGCCCTGGCTCGCCCCCTGTCGGGGCGGGAGAGCCGGGAGATTCTGACCCAGGGGATCGATATTGTGCTGGCCATCGACGTTTCCACCAGTATGGAGCTCAAGGACCTGGACCAACAGCGCAAGACGAGGCTGGAGGTGTCTAAGGAGGTGGTGGCCCAGTTCGTTCAGGGGCGGACGAATGACCGGTTGGGTCTGGTGGTGTTTGCAGGGGAGAGCTACACGCAGTGCCCGCTTACCTTGGATTACGGCATCTTTCTTAATTTCTTGGATACGGTCCAGCTTGCAGACGAGGCGTGGGACGGTACGGCGATCGGTACAGGTATTGCCACGGCGGTCAACCGCCTCCGGAAGTCCGACGCTCGGAGCAGGGTTGTTATTCTGCTGACGGACGGGAAGAACAACCGGGGAGAGATCGATCCGATCACAGCGGCAAAGGCGGCAAAGGCTATGGGCATCCGGATCTATACGATCGGGGCAGGGAGTAAGGGCCCGATTAAGGTGGACGGATTCTTTGGCCCCCGGTATGTGCGGGACCCGAGGTTGGAGGTTGACGAGGAGACGTTGAAGAAGATTGCGGATATCACCCGCGGACGTTATTACCGGGCCACCAGCGAGAAGAAGCTTGAGGAGATCTACCGGGAGATCGGGGAGATGGAGCAGACGCAGATCAAGACGAGGGCGTTTGTGGATTACACGGAGCTGTTTCCCAGGTTCCTCTGGCCCGGGCTGGTCCTGCTGGGTGTGGAGGTGGTATTTGCCAATACGCGGTTTCGGAGGATCCCATAGATGCGGTTTGGTGATCCCCAGGCGTTCTGGTTGCTGCTGCTGGCGCCTGTGTGCGTCGTCTTTTACGTCTGGGCGTTCCGCAGGCGCCGCCGGGCGCTGGCAGATTTTGGAAGCCCTGCGCTGATGGAGAAGCTGACCTCGGCGACGAGCCGGGTGCGGCAGGGGGTGAAAGCGGCCCTGGCGGTGGTGGGGTTTATCTTTCTGGCCCTGGCGTTGGTTCAGCCGCAACTCGGAACCAGGCTGGAGCTGCTCCACCGCAGAGGGGTGGACATTATGGTTGCCCTGGATACCTCGTTGAGTATGCTGGCGGAGGACATTAAGCCGAACAGGCTGCAGCGGGCGTGTTACGAGATTGAAGCATTTATTGATCGGCTGGAGGGAGACCGGGTGGGGCTGATGGCCTTTGCGGGACGGAGTTTTGTCCTGTGCCCGCTCACGCTCGATTACGGGGCGGCCAAGCTGTTCCTGGACACAATTGATACGGAGATGATCCCCGTTAAGGGAACGGCGATTGCCGAGGCCATTCAGACGGGTACGCGGGCGTTGGGGGCAAAGGAGCGGAAGTACAAGGTGCTGGTCCTGATTACCGATGGGGAGGACCACGCCGGCGATCCCGTGGCCGTGGCCGAGGAGGCCGCCGAAGCGGGCGTTCGGATCTTTTCCGTGGGGGTAGGCACCCCGGAGGGGGAGCTGATTCCGATTCGGGAGAGCGGCCGGGTGGACTACATGAAGGATCGACGAGGGAATATCGTGAAGACTCGTCTGGACGAGGCCACGCTTGAACAGATCGCCAGAATTACGGACGGCGTTTACCTTCGTGCGTCGGCAGGCGGTGTTGGGCTGGATGCGGTTTACGACCAGATTGCAGAGATGGAGAAGAAGGAGCTGGAATCGCGCAAGTATACGCAGTATAAACATCGATTTCAGTGGCCCCTGGCCCTTGCTCTGGTCTGTTTTGTGAGCGAGGCATTGCTTTCGGACAGGCGGAGGGGACGGAGGGAGTGGCGGGGACGGTTTCAGTAGCATTGGTATTTCAATCCGCAATATGAGGGTAGGTATGTATGGAAATATGATCTTTCTGCTGGTTCTCCCCTTGATGGGCGCTACCTTCCTGGATGAGGTGGCCAAGAAGAATGAAGAGGGCAACCGGCTGTTTGCGGAGGGGAAGTTCGAAGAGGCGCTCAAGCGCTATCGGGATGCCCAGCTTCAGAATCCGGAGGCGCCCCAACTCCATTTTAACGCAGGCGATGCGCTTTATAAGCAGGATACGTATGACGGGGCGATCCAGGAATTCGGCCGTGTGTTAAACAGCGGCGATCCGACCCTGTTGGCCGAGGCCTATTACAACATCGGAAATGCCCACTTCCGGCAGAACCGCCCGCAGGAGGCGATTGGGGCCTACAAGAAGGCGCTGGAGCTCAAACCGGACGACTTAGACGCAAAGATCAATCTGGAGTTGGCCCAGAAGCTGCTGGACGAACAGCAGCAACAGCAGCAGAATCAGCAGGAAGACCAGGAAGATCAGCAAGACCAGCAAGATCAACAGGATCAGGATCAACAGCAGGGAGAAGACCAAAAACAGGGGAGCAGGACCAGCAGCAGGACCAGCAGCAGGACCAGCAGCAGGACCAGCAGCAGGACCAGCAGCAGGGAGAAGATCAACCGGAGGATCAGGCGCCCCCCCGGGAGGGTGAGATGACCCAGGAGGAGGCCGAGCGGCTCTTGGAGGCGCTGAAGGATCGGGAGCGTGAGGCGCAAAAGCGCCGGCGGCTTCGGCTCCTGGGCAGGCGGTATACCGGAAATGAATGGTAGCGTCCAAAGTCCAACGTCCCCTATGCGATATGCGCATTTAAAAGCGTCTGGTCTGCCGAGAAGGGCCGCGTTTGCCATCCTGGTCCTGTGCATCGGGATTCTGGCGTTCGGTTCGGCGCTCTGGGCAGAAGATCCGAAGCTCCAGGTGTCGGTAGATCGGACGCGTGTGGGGGTTGGAGAGCGCGTGACCCTGACCGTATCGGTATCATTGGAAGGGCAGGAGGCTGTCTCAGAGCCCGAACTGGCGGTTCCGGATGGGTTCGATGTGCTGGGAAGGAGCTCATCCACCAACTGGTCGATCAGTATCGCAAACGGGGTTGTGACCCATATTCAGACGATTTCCTTTATCTATACACTGCGAGCACAGCGGGAAGGATCGTATCTGGTCGGCCCGGTGAAGGTGACGCATCAGGGGAAGACCCACACCGCCTCACCGGTCCGGGTGGAGGTGGTCAAAGGGCGTAAACGACGGCAGGTCCGGCCGGCTCCCGGCCCCGGGCAGTCCTTGGGCGCACAGGACCTGGGGGAGATTGGAGAGAGCCTCTTTATCCAGGCCAAGCCGGACAGGCGGACCGTTTACGTGGGAGAGCAAGTGACGCTCTCCTACACATTGTATAACCGAATCCCTCGGCTTCGCATTCACAACTATGATCACCTGCCGACCTATACCGGATTCTGGGCGAAGAAGCTGTTCGACGCGTTTGACGTTCAACGGGTGAGCTGGAATACGGAGGTGGTCGATGGCCGCAAGTTTGAGGCAGGACTTTTGAAGGTGGTGGCGCTGTTTCCGACCACGGCCGGCAAACAGGCGCTGGAGGAGCTTGAGCTGCTCTGCTCTTTTCCGGTCAGATCGAAGCGCCGCGGCCTGCTCGGCTTTGACAGTTTCTTTGACATGGATGCCTTCGGCGAGACGAAGCAGATCACGGTGCGATCGAACGGCCTGGAGCTTGAGGCGATGCCGTTGCCTGCGGGGGCTCCCGCCGGGTTTGCCGGCGCGGTCGGCCGGCTGCAGATTTCCGCGGAGGCAACGCCTACGACGGTTGCGGAAGGGGATCCGATTGTATTGAAGGTGAAGGTGTCGGGCACGGGCAACCTCAATGCCGTACCTGAACCGACCCGACCCGCCGGCGAGACGTTTCGGTTTTATGATCCCAAGGCCTCTGTGGAGATTGAAAAGAGGGAAAACCGCCTCGGAGGACGGAAGACCTTCGAGTATGTGGTGATTCCCCAAAAGGCCGGTGAGCGACAGATTCCGCCGTTTCGCCTGGCCTACTTCGATCCGGATCAGAAGCGTTATGCCACCGTGCGGACCGCGCCGATCGCTCTGGTGATCAACCCGGGCGCAGAGCCCTTCCGGCCTGCGCCGGCCCCGATGCTGAGCCGCGATGAGATCAAGGTGCTGGGCGAAGATATCCGTTATATCAAGCCGGATATGCCCGTTCTGGAAGTACAGGGCCGGGCGCTCTACCGGAACTGGGGATTCCTGGCGCTGCAGGCAGTGCCTGTGCTGGGGTTTCTGGGGGTGTTTGCTTACAGGCGCCACCGGGAACGGCTGATGGGGGACGTGGCCTATGCCCGCCGCCGCCGCTCCCGCTCTGAGGCGAGGCGCCGTTTGGCCTATGCCCGCCGGCTGATGGCGTCGGGGGAGAACAGGGCCTTCCATTCCGAGATTTACCGGGCGCTGGCGCAGTTCCTGGCGGACCGGTTAAATTGTCCGGTTGCAGGGATGGCAGCGGACTCGGCGGCCGAGGCGCTTGCCGGACGAGGGGTCTCTGAAGAGGTGATTGCGCAGGTGAGAAAGGTGTTCCAGCGGTGCGACTTCGCCCGGTTCGCGCCTTCTGAAGTATCGAATGGGGAGATGGAGAAGCTTTACAAGGCGGCGGAGGGGCTGGTCGATGAGCTGGGGAGGAAGGTATGAAAAGGCAATTTCGGAATGCGGAATGATGCGCTGTGTGCTGAGTGTTTTGCTGGTCGTTTTTCTGGGGGGGGGCGCGTCGGCGGAGATGGCCGGGGCGGCGCTGTACAACGAGGCGAATGCCTTTTACAGGACGGGGAAGTACGCCGAAGCTGCGGAGCGGTATGAGGCGGTTTTGCGGCAGGGCGTGCGGAACGGTCACGTCTACTATAACCTGGGGAACGCGTATTTCAAGGCCGGGCAGATCGGGCGAGCGATTCTGGCTTACGAACGGGCTTTGAGACTGATGCCCGGAGACGAGGATGTTGCGGCGAACCTGCGGTTCGTGAATGCGATGAAGGTAGACAGGGAGCCGGAGGATGAGGAGAATGTGGTGGTCCGCTTTTTGCAGGGGATCTACCGTGCGTTGAGCGCCAATGGATTGGCTGTTTTTTGCAGCATCTGTCTGTTCTGTCTGGCGGGCGTGGGCACCGGCTGGCTCTTTTCGCCCCGGCGCCGGCTGCTGTGGGTCAGCCTGCTGGTGCTGCTGGGGCTTGGATGCTTTGGAGCAGGGGCGCTTATGACCTTTAAGATCCACGACCGGGAGAGGGTTGAACGGGCCGTGATTCTGTCAGACGAGGTTGTGGGACGCAGCGGTCCGGGAAAGGACTACCTCCAGGTCTTTACCCTGCACGAAGGGACCAGGGTGACGATTGAACGGGAGGAAGGAGGCTGGCTGCTGGTACGGCTGTCCAACGGGATTGGGGGATGGGTGCCGGTAGCGGGGATGGAACAGATCTGAGAGGGAATTATGGGGAGTTCATAGCCTGTTCCGGCGTTGAGGCTCGTCTTCGGGTTGGGCCTTTTTCCTTTTGAGATATAGGCCGGGAGGCGTATATTTTCGATATGTCCTATAACGCCTGGTTTCAATGTTTTCGAGGGTGCGAAGGCCGCTATCCCCTCACGCAGATTATCTACGAGTGCCCTGCCTGCGGCGGTCTCCTGGAGGTGCGGCACGATTTGGATGCGCTGCGTACCAAGCCTCCTGTGTACTGGCGGGCGTTGTTCGACCGGCGCTACATGCGCACGGAGTGGCCCTACGGGAGTTCGGTGTGGGGGAAGAAGGAGATGGTCTGCCCGGAGGTGGACGACGACAACGTGGTCTCGATGTTCGAAGGAGGCAGCAACCTGTTCTGGGCGGAGCGGTTGGCAAAGGAGGTCGGGGTCGAAGGCCTCTGGGTGAAGCAGTGCGGCAACAGCCACACCGGCTCGTTCAAAGACCTGGGGATGACGGTGCTGGTGTCAATGGTCAATCATATGATCGCGAACGGGCAGGAGATCCCGGCGGTGGGGTGCGCGTCTTCGGGAGACACGTCGGCGGCCCTGGCGGCTTACTGTGCGGCGGCGGGCATTCAGGCCGTGGTCTTTTTGCCCCGGGACAAGGTCTCAACGGCGCAGCTGGTACAGCCGATGGCCAACGGGGCGCTGGTGTTGAGCTTAGACACCGATTTTGACGGGTGTATGAAGCTGATGCAGGAGGTCTGCCATCGTGAGAATATCTACTTAGCCAATTCGATGAATTCCCTCCGGGTGGAGGGGCAGAAGACGATCAGTGTGGAATTGCTCCAGCAGTTCGATTGGAATCTGCCCGACTGGATCGTGATTCCGGGAGGCAACCTGGGCAATATAAGCGCCCTGGGCAAGGGGTTCCTGGAGTTGCTGGAGATGGGGTTGATCGACCGGCTGCCCAGGATTGCCGTGGCGCAAAGCGCCCGGGCCAATCCGCTTTATTTGAGTTACCAGAAGGGGTTCGACAGTTTCGAACCGGTCGAAGCCCAAACGACCTTAGCCAGCGCCATTCAGATTGGCGACCCGGTGAGCGCGGAGAAGGCGGTTTGGACGCTGAAGGCGTTTAACGGGGTGGTGGAGCAGGCGACGGAACAGGAGCTGGCCGATGCGGCGATGCGGGCCGACCGCACGGGGCTATTCTGCTGCCCGCATACGGGGGTGGCGTTCGCCGCGCTGTTCAAGCTGGTGAACCGGGGGGTGATTCAGAAGGGGCAGCAGGTGGTGGTGATTTCAACGGCGCACGGGTTGAAATTTATCGATTTCAAGCTAAAGTATCACCGGGGCCAGCTCCGGGATATGGGGGTGGACCTCCATTATGCCAACATGCCGCTTGAGTTGCCGGCCGAGTACGGGGCGGTGCGCGATGCGCTTTATCGGGCGCTGGAGGCGAGGAGAGGTTGACAGATCAGGGGATTTTGGTTACATTACATCATAGGCAGATGGTCCAACGACCAGGTGTATAGTGGTGATTTGAAGCATATTGCAGCCACTATAAACAAGTCGCTAAAAAGCTACCCGATACACGGTGCAGCCCGGGCTTTTTAGCCCGGGTTTCTGATTTTCCCGGGGCTTTTTGGTGCCGGGGATTTTTTGTGTAAGGGGTTCGAAGACGCTATGAAAAAAGAGAGTGAAACAGAGGGGATCTGTTCGTCCACAGAGGCCGTGCACGCGGGGGAAAACCGTGCATACTGGGGGCATTCGCTTACGGTGCCCATTGCACAGACTTCGACATATGTTTTTGAAAACACGCAGGCGGTAGACGATTTTGTGTCGGGCCGGGAAGCGCGGCTGGATTACGGGCGCTACGGCAACCCGACGCAGCATATTGCCGAGGATAAGCTGGCGGAGTTGGAAGGGGCGGAGGCCGCGCTTCTGTTTTCGTCGGGGATGAGCGCGGTGACCACGACGCTGCTGGGGATGCTCTCAATGGGGCAGCACGCCCTGATTATGGACGACTGCTACCGGAAGACGGCGCAGTTCTGCCAGATGGTGCTGCGGAAGTTCGGCGTGGAGACAACTTTTATTCCGGCCGGGGATTACGAGGGGCTGAAAGGGGAGATACGCGAGAATACCCGGGTTATCATCGCGGAGTCACCCACCAATCCTCATCTGAATGTGATGGACCTGGAGCGGCTGGTAGAGGTTGCCAGGGCGCACCGAATAAAGGTGGTCATCGACAGTACTTTTGCCACGCCATATAACCAGCGGCCCCTGGAGTTCGGGGTGGATCTGGTGATCCAGAGCGCAACGAAGTATCTGGGGGGACACAACGATTTGATTGCGGGTGCGGTGCTGGGAAAAGCGCCCCTGGTCTCTGCGATCAAGGACTACCGGGGAATCCTGGGCGGGGTGGTGGGTCCGCATTGCGCATATCTGCTGATCCGGGGGCTCAAGACGTTTCCGCTGAGGATGGTCCGGCAGAACGCAACGGCGCTGGCGCTGGCCCGTTTTCTGGAGGGGCATCCGAAGGTCCGGAGGGTTTATTATCCGGGCCTGGAGAGTCACCCGGACTACGATGTGGCCCGGGCACAGATGCGGGGGTATGGGGGTGTGGTGAGTTTTGATCTGGACACCGATCTGGAGCGGACCATGGCCTTTCTGGATCGTCTGGAAATCCCCTGTATCGGCGCCAGCCTGGGCGGAGTTGAGAGTATTGTGTCGCACCCTTCCTCCATCTCCTACTATGAACTGTCGCGGGAGGACCGGCTGGAGATCGGGATCGCCGACGAACTGGTTCGCTATGCGGTGGGTGTGGAGGAGGCGGAGGACCTGATTGCGGATGTGGCGCAGGCGCTGGAGGCGATTTAAGCGTCGACTGGGGAAATCATGTTTGGTGTGGTTTTTATAGAGGCCCTGCGGGCCCCCTTCCAGGATTCCGACTGGCTGCGCAAGTTTGTGCTGGGTGGGCTGCTGAGTCTGGTGCCGAACCTGGCGGTGTCGCTTTTGATTACAGAGCAGGTGCTGTGGGTTTTGGCGCCCGTGCTGTTCAGCCTGGTTCTGAGTTTGGTGGTGTGGGGTTATCTTTACCGGATTTTTGTCGATGCCCTCAACGGACAGGCATGGCACACCCTGCCCGAATGGGGCAACTGGAAGGCCTATTTCGTCGCCGGGTTCCAGGTGTTTTTAATTGTGCTGGGATATGTTCTCCTCATGGGTGTGGGGTTAACGGGATTGCTATCGATTCTGGGAATGTTTCCATCCGGCAAAAACCCGGAGCAATTGTCTGCCGTCGTGTTGCTGGTGATGCTGACGATCGTGCTGCTCTATGGGTTTTTACCCATTGCGTTCGCCCGGTTTGCCGCAGAAGGCCGGATCTGGGCGGCCTTTGATCCGTGGGCGCTTTGGGCCGATATCCGGGCGCTGGTGAAAGGAGATTACGTTCAGACCTGTTTGGCTTTTTACGGACTTTGGCTGATGGGGAATTTGGTGTTGGGATGGCTGCCTTACGTTGGACTGCCCCTGGTTTCCACCTATTCGTTTTACGTGATGGTGGTATTTGCCCGTCTCTTCGGCAAAATGATCGGCGTGGAAGGGCAGAAGGCCCTGTCTTCAGAAGACCATTAGAGGAGGAGTGGCGCCTGACCAGCGTGCGAATGCGTCGGGTCTTGGGGAGATTTGGTCCGGGGGCCGTTTTGGGGCAGGCGAATGGTGAAAGTGGTTCCGGAGCCGGGGGTGCTTTTGATCCGAATTTCTCCTCCATGCGCGTCTATGATGCCTTTGACGATGGCCAATCCCAGTCCGGTTCCCCGCTCCTGCCGTGCGGCGGGTTGATCTGTCCGGTAGAACTTTTCAAAAACGTGGGGCAGGTCTTTTTCGGGGATGCCGATGCCGGTGTCTTTCACGTCTATTTCCACCCAGCCCTCCCCTGACCGGCTGGAGAGGTGAACCTCGCCCCCCCGAGAGGTGTATTTGATGGCATTGTCCAGGATGTTCACGAAGATCTGATTGAGCTGTTCGGGGTCGGCCTTGAGCTTGAGGCTTTTGAGAGAATCGTGGGGGGAGAGGGTTATCCCCCTTTTCTGAGCAATAGGGGCCATTTCTTTTAAGGCCTGCTGGAGGAAGTGAGCGAGGTCGACCGTTTGAAAATTGGGTTTGAGCTTTCCCGCATCGAACCGTGAGAAGCTGAGAAGCTGTTCGATAAGGGCCGAAAGACGCTGGTTGTCGTCCCGAATGATTCCGAGCAATTTTTGGACATTTTCATCGTCCTGTACTTTAACCAGCGTTGCCAACGACTCTGTAGACCACTTGATGGAGGTAAGGGGGGTGCGGAGTTCGTGGGAGACTGTGTTGAGAAAATCGGTTTTGAGTTGATCCAGTTCGCGCAGCCGGCGGTTGGCCTCCAGGATCTCCTCCCGGGCGCGGCGGCTTTCGGTGACGTCCCGGAGTAAGAGGTAGATCGCATACCGATCTCCGTAGTTGATCCGGCAGGCCCGGAGGTCTACCGGCACGGTCTGGCCCGAGGAGGTGAGCATGTCCAGGTCGTTCCTTTCCAAGGCATCGGTCGGGCCTACCGCACGGAATAGGTCTTCAAGCTGGTCGTGGTTATCGGGCAGCCAGAGGTCTTTCAGGTTTTTTTGTAGAAGCGCCTCCCTGGGTGCGCCCAGGAGGGTTTCGGCCTGGGGGTTGGCGTCTAAGAGGGCACCGGAGGTGTCCACCACCAGGATGGGGGCGCTGTTTTGCACCAGGACGCGGTTTCGCGCCTCGGAGTGCTCCAGGTGGCTTTCATAGCGGTCCACCAGCTTTCCAACAAAAAACCAGGATCCAGCGGCCGCAACCACAACAAATCCAATGCCAATGAGGGCCAGGAGACGGCCGAGTTGCTCGACTCGATCGTTGAGGGGCTCCACCGACTGATGGACGCAGAGATAGGTCATCATTTGAGGTAGCCAGTGTATGGCAATAATATCAGAAGGCGTTTTATAAATACTCGCTTCACCGGGATTTTGTAAGACGGCCAGACTGTCTACAGACGGTGCGAGTGAGCCGAGGAGAGCGGTGGGTTCATAGGTATTCAACGGGGCCTGCATCCCAACCAGTTCTGGCCTGGGATGCGCCAGGACCCGGCCGTTTTTGTCCAGTACGCAGGCGAACCCGATCCACTTTTTCTTTTTCAAGATCTCGAGAATCCTCTGGATTTGGGCCAGCGCCATGTCCTGATCGGTGTATTCCTGTGTCACCTGCTTGATGAAGATCCGCAGGTTTTCCCCGATAATTTCGCTGTCTTGAGCCATTTTTCGTTCAAGCATGGACTTGAGCCGGTCTATGGCATAGGAGGCCGAGAGAAGCCCCAGGCACAGCACGAGCGCCGAGAGGGCGAGGGCGGTGTAGAGCTGAAGCCTGCGTTTGTCCTGGATCATAATAAAAGTCCCGGGTCCTGGGGCTATGAAAGAAGCCGGAATCCCCCCAGGAGATCCCGGCTTGCCGGATTGTTGCCCGCTCCAATCAGACCATTGCCCAGGCTGCATCGAGGACGCGCTTGGCGTTGGCGATGACAAGCTCAGGCGATTCGCCTTCTATTGGGGCGACTTCAAAACTGAGGATGGGGCGTTTTTCAGGATCGAGGTACCCGATGTTGAGGAGCTCCCGGAGGAATTCAACCGTCTCGGGGATGTCATTCTCTCCGTCTTCACATCCGAAGCGGGGATGGTTGTCGCCATAGGCCGGGTGTTCGGGGTTGCGCATCACGCAGTTTCCAATGTGGGCATGTACGAGGTGGTCGCGGGCGGTATTCAGGGCATAGGCGGAGGTTTCCCCCTGAAGCGGGAGATGGCTCAGATCGAGCATGAGACCAAAGTTGGCGTGTTCCCGGCGCACCCGGGCAGAGACCTCAACGGCCAAGGCGTTGGGGCCGACCAGGCAATTTTTGCCATAAGAGACCCTGTCGAAGGTCTCCAGCACAATGTTCATCCCTTTGGCGGCGGCATAGTCGCAGAGGCGGTTCAGAGAGTCTACCAGCAGGTCCACGGCCTGATCCCGGTTTTCCGGGCCCGGGTCGGGGCCGGAGAGGATGCCCACGCCAGGCGCGCCGAGTTCATCGGCCTGATCGATGCCGCCCTGGACGGCGCCAACGGCTTTGAGGCGATGGGCTTCGTCGGCGGAGTTGATATCGAGTTGATTCAACAGGAGGATGGGTTGTGCGCCAAAGGCGACATCCATATGGGCCGAATTGAGCAGATCGCGGGCCTGAGCGCGGATATCCGCATCGTTCACCTGGGTGACTTCAACGATCTGAAAGTAGGGATCCAGAGCGATTTTTTCCAGGGTTTCCAGGATGGGGCCGTCTCCGCCGATGCAGGTTTTGTAGGCCATAAAGTGGACGAGTCCGACGCGGGCGTAATTCTGGATGGATTCTGTCATTTGTAAGCGCTCCTTTCAAGATAGAGAAATTCAACCTTCAATTCTCTGTGTCTGTGCGGTTCAAAATACGCATTCGTCCCGCGTTTGTCAATTGACAAATGGGCGCCTGAGGTGGGGGGTGAAGAAGGCATAAGGTATTTTTCCACTTGACTTTCCGCAGGTCTTCTTGTAATATCTCTTTCTCAAATTTGGTGTGGGGGGAGGTACCAAAGCGGCCAAATGGGGCAGACTGTAAATCTGTTGGCTTATGCCTTCGGTGGTTCGAATCCGCCCCTCCCCACCATCATTAACTATATCCGAACGCTTTTTCTGAACGTTTTTCGACCCCTTTCCTTTAGATATAGAGGGGTTTTGTATTTTGAGGGTTTCCTCTCTGAAAAGCGTTGATTTTTATAAAAAATCTTGACTTTATCTGATATTTTGCATATCTTCTTAAGTCTCGAAAGTTTCCCAACTCGAAAAACACCGTTTTTCGAAATAAGATGCTGTTTTTTTGTATAGTTAATGCGGGAATAGCTCAGTTGGCCAGAGCGTCAGCCTTCCAAGCTGAGGGTCGCGGGTTCGAGTCCCGTTTCCCGCTCCAATTTTCTCCAGGAAAGGGCAAAACGCGTTATCTAAAGCCCATGTAGCTCAGTCGGTAGAGCACCTCCTTGGTAAGGAGGAGGTCACCGGTTCGAGTCCGGTCGTGGGCTCCAGTCCTCTATACCTGACGCTGAGGCTATTGATAAGGGATCGGCATGCCAAGGGAGCTTATTACGCTGGCCTGTAGCGAGTGCGCGCGTCGAAACTATACGACAGATAAGAATCGACGGCTTCATCCAGACCGGGTCGAATTCAAGAAATTTTGCCGATTTTGTCGGACGCATACGATACATCGGGAGACGCGTTAGGGTTATTTCTGCGCCCCGTGTCGCTTGCGATGGGGTAGGCCAGTAGCTCAATTGGCAGAGCACCGGTCTCCAAAACCGGCGGTTGCGGGTTCGATTCCTGCCTGGCCTGCCATTTTACTCCTCAAAGATATTCCTCAGGCCCCTTTTTTGAGTCCCCAGGTGAGGGGCCGGGTTTCCAGCACTGCAATTTTCCCCAGATCCAACGCTTCTCATCCTTTTGCTCCTCTGTTTTGCAAGTCGTTTTTGCCGATTTTGAGGTGCGTTACCTGCGGGCTGTCGCTCCTATGTTTCGGAAACTTTCTCAGCTTTTAAAAGATGTACAAGTCGAAATGGGAAAGGTGACCTGGCCCACGCGCGATGAACTGACCTCATCTACAGTGATTGTGCTTGTGGTCTCGCTGGCCCTGGCCCTTTTTATTTTTATTGCCGATTTATTCCTGACGTATGTTATGAAGAACCTGGTCCTGATTTAGAGCCCATCCGCAAATCGTCAATTCTGCCCTGTTGGCTTGTCTATTCGGGAGAAGGTGAAGGCACATGAAGTGGTACGCAGTGCATACCTATTCTGGCCACGAGAATAAGGTGCGGTCCTACATCGAGAATGCCAAAGGAGGCGCAGGCATTGAGGATCGGATTGAGAACGTGGTGGTACCTACAGAGGAAGTCGTGGAGATGAGGGACGGTCGCAAGACGACTTCACTGAAGAAGTTTTTACCCAGCTACGTTCTGGTTGAAATGGAAATGGACAAGGAGACGCTCCATTTTGTAACCAACGTTCCGGGGGTCACCAGTTTTGTGGGGCCCGGAAAGCGACCTCAGCCCCTCAGGGATGAGGAGGTGCAACGTGTTCTGGGCCAGATTGATCGACGTCAGGTCCAAGATGAGCAGGAGATCCCTTACCATGTGGGGGATCGGGTGAAGGTGGTTGACGGGCCGTTCAGCGATTTCGTCGGGTTGGTCGACGATGTCAATCCCGAAAAGAGTAAGATTAAGGTGATGGTCAGCATTTTCGGGCGAAATACGCCGGTCGAACTGGACGTGCTGCAAGTAGAAATGGCAACAGAGGCGTGAAGACCGACAGAGGGTAAGGGTTTCCCTGCATCTTCAAGGACTGTAAAGGAAGACAACAATGGCCAGGAAGGTTTATACCACCATCAAATTGCAGATTCCCGCAGGACAGGCGACGCCTACCCCTCCGGTGGGGCCTGCGCTGGGCCAGCATGGCGTGAATATCATGGAGTTCTGCAAGGCCTTCAATGCGCAGACCCAGGATAAACAGGGGCTGATCATCCCGGCGGTGATCACGGTTTATGTGGACAGGAGTTTTTCCTTTGTTCTTAAAAGTCCGCCTGCGTCCGTTTTGCTTAAAAAGGCCGCGGGACTGGAAAAGGGGTCTCCGGAATCGAACCGGACGAAGGTAGGGTCGGTCACGCGGGAGCAGGTCCGAGAGATCGCGGAGATGAAGGCCGTCGATTTGAACGCCAGCGACATCGAGTCGGCGATGCGTATGATCGAAGGAACAGCGCGCAGCGCGGGGATTACTTTAAAAGACTAATTTTGCACAGGCTGGAGGGCAGGTATGGCGAAAAAGAGTAAGATTTATCAAGAGGCGTCAGGTCTCTTTGATCGGCGGACGCATTATCTTGTGGAAGAGGCGGTCGATCTGCTCAAGCGGATGCCCCATCGCAAGTTCGATGAAACCGTGGAACTGGCCATGCGGCTGGGTGTGGATGCCCGCCACGCCGATCAGCAGGTCAGGGGCACGGTTGTGTTGCCCCACGGCCTTGGAAAGGAGGTTTGCATCGCGGTTTTTGCGAAGGGTGAGCAGGCGGTCGACGCAGAAACGGCCAATGCCGATTTTGTAGGGGCAGAGGACCTGGTTGAAAAGGTTGCCGGGGGGTGGACCGATTTCGATGTGGCCATTGCTGCTCCGGATATGATGAGGGAGGTGGGGCGGCTGGGGCGCATCTTAGGGCCCAGGGGGCTTATGCCCAATCCGAAGAGCGGTACCGTCACCCAGGATGTGGGCCGTGCGGTTCGAGAGGCCAAGGCGGGGCGTGTAGAATTTCGCGTTGACCGGCAGGGGATTGTTCACGTACTGGTCGGGAAAGTGTCGTTTGAAGGGGATCGGCTGCTGGAAAACGCCCGGGTGTTGCTCGACACCATCATGCGGGCGCGGCCTGCAGCGGTAAAGGGGCAGTACGTCCGTTCGGCAACCCTGTCGACCACAATGGGCCCCGGAATCCGGCTGGATCGATCGAGCCTGACCAATTGATTGTTCGCGCGCTGCGCGTTTTGCAGGAAAGGAGAGAGATGCCAACCGCAGAAAAGGCAGCTGTTGTTCAGGATTTGGCTGACATCTTGAAGCGGTCTAAGGGGATCTACCTGACGGATTTTACCGGGTTGGACGTGCCTGCCTTTACCCGGTTACGCAGACGTCTGAGCGAAGGTGCGGTTTCCTACAGGGTGGTCAAGAATCGCCTGGCTTTCCTGGCGGCGAAGGAGGCCGGTGTTGAGGGTCTAAACGAGATGTTTCGAGGGCCTACCGGTCTGGTTTTTACCGAAAACGATCCTATTGCGCCTGCCAGGCTGCTTTCGGAGTTTGCCAGAGAGACCCAAGGGCGTCCCAAGCTCAAGGTCGGCCTGGTTGAGGGAAGGACCTACGTGGAAGATGAACTGGAGGCGCTGGCCCTGCTGCCCTCCCGGGAAGTGCTGCTTGGGCAGGTGGTTACCGGCATTCAGGGCCCACTGAGCGGTTTGGTTTTCTGCCTGCAAGGGGTGCTCCAAAATTTCGTGATCGTCCTGCAGGCGATTGCTGAAAAGAAGAAAGAGGCGGGCGGCGGAGAGGCTGCCTCCGACGCACCTTGAGAGAGATATTAAACCCTTCACGTGAGTTTGACGGAGGACAAATTATGGCAGTTGAGACGATTATCAGCGAGATTGAGAAGCTTTCCGTGCTTGAGTTGGCCGAACTGGTCAAAGCATTGGAGGAAAAGTTCGGTGTGACCGCACAGGCGGCTGTGGTGGCTGCACCTGCCGGAGGCGTAGCCGGTGCTCCTGAGGCTGCCGCTGAGGAGGAGCAGTCAGAGTTCGATGTGGTCCTCTCCTCTATTGGTGACAAGAAGATCCAGGTGATCAAGGTGGTCCGCAGCGTCACCAGCTTGGGGCTGAAGGAGGCCAAAGCACTCGTAGACGGCGCCCCCAATCCCGTCAAGGAAGGCATTGCAAAAGAGGAGGCCGAGCAGATCAAGGCGGAACTGGAAGAGGTTGGGGCGGTGGTCGAAATCAAGTAGGGCCCTGTTCTGATCAGCAGACCCAGGGATGCCCTGGGTTTTAGCACAGCTACACAAACCAATCCCGTTTTCGACTTTTGGCCCGATTTCACCACAGGAGCGTGATCGCCTTGGCAGATAGAGGATTTATCGAGAGGAAATCCTACGGAAAGATCGTTTCGGCTATCGAGATGCCGGACCTGCTGGATATCCAGATCGATTCTTACAACTGGTTCCTGCAGAAGGATGTGCCGCCTGAGGAACGCGAGAAACAGGGCCTCCAGGCGGTCTTTCATAGTATTTTCCCAATTACCGATGTCCATAGCCTCTATTCCTTAGAGTTTGTCGACTATTCCATTGGCACCCCCAAATATGATGTCGAGGAATGTCTGGAACGCGGGACCACCTATGCTGCTCCCCTCCGGTCCACGTTGCGATTGATCTCGCGGGAGAAACAGGACAACGACGAGTACCGCATCAAGGGCATTGTGGAGCAGACGGTGTTCCTGGGGGAACTGCCGCTGATGACCAAGGAGGGAACCTTTATCATCAATGGCTCGGAACGGGTCATTGTCAGCCAACTCCATCGGTCGCCGGGGGTCTTTTTCGACGAGATCATTCATCCCAACGGAAAGCGGCTCCATTCGGCCCGAATTATCCCTTATAAAGGGGCCTGGCTCGAGTTCAGCTTAGACATCAACGACATTATGTATGTGCACATCGACCGGAAGCGGAAGTTGCCCGTTACCACGTTTCTACGTGCACTGGGCTACAGCCGGGACGAGGAAATTCTGAGCGTCTTTCATGACGACCAAACCGCACGGGTCGGTGAGGATCTGGTCGGGGAAATCGCCGTGGAAGATGTGGTGTGCAAAGAAACGGGCGAAGTTATTGTTGAGGCCTATGGGACCATCACGGAAGAGCACGTAGCGGTCCTGAAAGACAACCGGATCTGTCAGGTTACGGTGCTGGATATGAATCCCGAAGACGATGGCGGGATTATTTCCAATACGCTTCAACGGGACCCCTGTGATAACGAAGAAGAGGCGCTGTCGAGGATCTACAATCTGCTGCGTCCGGGAGACCCGCCCAATATTGAGACCGCACGGGGGCTTTTAGAGCGGCATTTCTTCAGCCCCAAGCGGTATAACCTGGGTGAGGTCGGGCGCTACCGGCTCAACCAGCGTCTGGATATGAATATCCCGCTGGAGTTTACGACTCTCTGCATTGAAGACTTCCTCAGGGTGATTCAGTACCTCCTGGTGCTTTTCAAGGGGGAAGGGTTCACCGACGATATCGACCATTTGGGCAACCGGCGGATTCGGTCGGTGGGTGAGCTTCTGTCCAATCAATTTTCCATTGGTCTGGCGCGCATGGCCCGGACCATTCGGGAGCGGATGAGCCTGAGGGATTCGGGGAATCTTACGCCTCACGACCTGGTCAATGCCCGAACGGTATCGACTGTGGTGCAGGCCTTTTTTGGGAGCAGCCAGCTCTCGCAGTTTCTCCAGCAGACCAACCCGCTGGATGAATTGACCCACAAGCGGCGGTTATCGGCGCTGGGTCCAGGCGGGCTGACGCGGGATCGGGCCGGGTTCGAGGTGCGCGATGTACACCACACCCACTATGGGCGGATCTGTCCTATTGAGACGCCCGAAGGCCCCAATATCGGTTTGATTGCATCGCTTTCCACGTATGCCAAGGTGAATCCCTTCGGTTTTCTGGAAACGCCCTATCGGGTTGTTGAAAAGGGGAAGGTGGGCAACCAAATCAAATATCTGGCCGCAAATCATGAAGACAGATATTCGATTGCTCAGGCAAATGCCGAGCTGGACCGAAGTGGGCGCTTTGTGGAGAATGTGGTTCAGGCCCGTCGCCGGGGGGATTTCCCCGTGATCGAGCCAGAAGAGATCGACTATATGGATGTCTCTCCCTGCCAGCTGGTGAGCGCGGCCGCGGCTCTGATTCCCTTTTTAGAGCACGACGATGCGAACCGGGCGCTTATGGGGTCCAACATGCAGCGCCAGGCGGTGCCCCTGTTAAAGACCGAGGCGCCTCTGGTGGGCACGGGGATGGAACGCAAGGTGGCCATCGATTCAAAGGCGGTGGTTACGGTCCGGCACCCCGGTGTTGTGACCTATGTCAGCGCAGAACGGATTGTGGTTAAGCGGCGCAAGAGCAGGGGGGGGGAGGTGACCGACCTTTTCGATGAAGATGTGTACAATCTGGTTAAGTTCAAGCTTTCCAATCAGAATGTGTGCATCAACCAGAAGCCGTTGGTGCACGTTGGCGATAAGGTCAAAAAGGGGGAAATCCTGGCCGACGGATGTGCAACCGAGCGAGGGGATCTGGCCCTGGGCGCCAATGTGCTTTGTGCTTTTATGTCCTGGAGCGGTTACAATTTTGAGGACGCCATCATCGTTTCCGAACGGCTTATCAAGAAGGATATTTTCACCTCGATCCACATCGAGGAGTACGAGCTTCAGGTTCGGGATACCAAGCGGGGGGCCGAAGAGATCACCCGCGAGATCCCCAATGTGAGCGAGCAGGCCGTACGTAACTTAGACGAATACGGGATCATTCGGATCGGTGCGGAGGTTCGATCCGGCGATATCCTGGTTGGGAAGGTAACGCCAAAGGGAGAGACGGAACTCTCGCCCGAGGAGCGCCTCCTGCGCGCCATTTTTGGCGAGAAGGCGGGCGATGTTCGGGATGCTTCACTGAAGGCCTCGCCGGGGCTGGATGGGGTGTTGATGGATCGGAAGGTGTTCTCCCGGAAGGAGCGGGATGAGAAGACCCGTAAAACCGACAAAGAAAAGGCGACCGCTGTCAAGAAGCAGATCGCCGAAAAGATCAAGGCCATTAAGACCAGCCGGGACGAGCAGATTTTCGACCTCCTGGAGGGAAAGAAGGTCGGTCTGCTGCGCAATACCCAGGATGAGTCCGTAGCGGTCCAGATGGGTAAGGTGTTTGACCAGAAGCTGGCCGAGCAGATCGACTTAGACGCCGTACGACCGGACGAGACCTGGGTGGAGAACCCTGCTGTGAACCGAAAGGTGGACCGGATCTTAGAGCTGGCGGAGCAGTTGATTCGGTTGGCGGAGGAGGAACTGGAGCTGGAATTGGAAAAGATCGCACGGGGAGATGAACTCCCTCCGGGCATCGTCCAGCTGGTCAAGGTCTACATCGCTCGCAAGCGGAAGCTGATGGTGGGCGACAAGATGGCCGGGCGGCACGGGAACAAGGGCGTGGTGTCCATCATCGTCCCCGAAGAGGATATGCCCTATCTGCCGGATGGCACGCCGATGGATATCATCCTCAATCCCCTGGGGGTGCCTTCCCGGATGAACCTGGGACAGATCCTGGAGACCCATCTGGGCTGGGCCTCTCACAAGCTGGGCATCTTCTCGGCTTCGCCGGTCTTCGACGGGGCGTCTCAGGAGGACATCAAGGTCTTGCTGCGGGAGGCGGGCCTGCCCGAATCGGGCAAGTCCGTGCTTTACGACGGGAAGACCGGGGAACCGTTCGACAAAGAGGTGATGGTCGGTCACATCTATATGCTGAAGCTCTTGCACCTGGTCAGCGATAAGATTCACGCCCGCTCGATCGGGCCTTATTCCCTGGTGACGCAGCAACCGTTGGGAGGTAAGGCGCAGTTTGGCGGCCAACGGTTCGGAGAGATGGAGGTGTGGGCGCTGGAGGCTTACGGTGCTGCCTATATGCTCCAGGAGATGCTCACCGTCAAGTCCGACGACGTTGCCGGACGGTCGAAGATCTATGAGGCGATCGTGAAGGGGGAGAACCCACCAGAACCCGGGGTGCCCGAATCGTTCAACGTTCTGGTCAAGGAGTTGCAAAGCCTTTGTTTAGATGTGGTATTGGAAAACGGCGAGGTGGGCTAATACCGTTTCGGGGTGTTGGTTTCCGAACCTGGACGCCGATTGCGAAAAGGGGGTAAGACACGTGGCTGATATCAATCTTTCCAAGCAGCCCATGGATTTCAATTCGATTCGCATCCAGCTGGCCTCCCACGAGACCATCCGGGGATGGTCTCGTGGGGAGGTGACCAAACCTGAAACCATCAACTACCGGTCGTTTAGACCGGAACGGGACGGGCTGTTCTGTGAACGGATTTTTGGCCCTGTTAAAGATTGGGAGTGCAATTGTGGCAAGTACAAGCGTATCCGCTATCGGGGCGTGGTATGTGATCGGTGCGGTGTGGAGGTAACCCAGTCGAAGGTGCGGCGGGAGCGGTTGGGGCACATTGAGTTGGCCGTGCCGGTTGCGCACATCTGGTTTTTCAGGTCGCTCCCATCCCGGATGGGCTATCTTTTGGATATGTCGGTTCGAAACCTGGAACGGGTGATCTATTATGAGTCCTGCGTGGTCTTAGATCCAGGCGACGCCCCCGATCTGAAGTACAAGGATCTGCTCTCCGAAGACGAGGTCTTCGAGCTTCAGGAGAAGGGGTATAACTTCGAGGTGGACATGGGGGCCACCGCGCTTGAACGGCTCTTGTCCGAGATCGATATAGAGGAACTTTCCGCCGAATTGAGGACCCGGGCGCGGATGGAGACCTCGGTCCAGCGCAAGCAGGAGGCTCTCAAGCGGTTGAAGGTGGTGGAGGCCTTTCGTCAGTCGGACAACCATCCAGCGTGGATGATCTTAGACGTGATCCCGGTTATCCCGCCAGACCTCAGGCCCCTGGTTCCCTTAGAGGGGGGGCGGTTTGCCACCTCGGACTTGAACGATCTGTACCGGCGTGTGATCAACCGGAACAACCGGCTCAAGAAGCTGATCGAGATCAAGGCTCCGGAGGTTATTCTGCGCAACGAAAAACGGATGCTGCAGGAGGCCGTGGATGCCCTGTTCGACAACGGGCGGCGTTCCCGGGCGGTTCGGGGCGACGGCAACCGATCGCTCAAGTCCCTGTCGGACCTTTTGAAGGGAAAACAGGGGCGGTTCCGCCAGAACCTTCTGGGCAAACGGGTGGACTATTCGGGCCGTTCGGTGATTGTGGTCGATCCCTACCTCAAGTTGCATCAGTGCGGGCTACCCAAGCATATGGCCCTTGAGCTGTTCAAGCCGTTCATCATCAAGAAGCTGGAAGAGAGGGGGCTTGTGCAGACGGTGAAAAGCGCCAAGAAGCTGGTGGAACGAGAACGGGTGGAGGTCTGGGACATCCTGGAAGAGATTATTCAGAACCACTACGTTCTGCTCAACCGGGCGCCAACGCTGCACCGTCTGGGCATTCAGGCCTTCCAGCCTGTGCTTGTGGAGGGGAAGGCCATTCGCATTCATCCCTGGTCTGCGCGGCGTTTAACGCCGATTTCGATGGGGATCAGATGGCCGTGCACGTGCCCCTCTCCTTTGAGGCGCAAATTGAGGCCCGGGTGCTGATGCTGTCGGCCAACAACCTGCTCAAGCCTGCAGATGGGTCCCCCATTGTGGTCCACGACCCCAGGGATATTTCCATGGGGTGTTATTATCTGACCAAAAGTCACAAGCCGGAAGAACCCCTCAAGACCTTCAGCAGTTCCTCCGAGGCGCTTATGGCGCACGATTATGGACAGGTCGGGCTGCATGAGGCCATCCGGGTCAGGATCGATGGGGAGCTGCTGACCACCACGGTGGGGCGGGTGATCTTCAACGAGATCCTGCCAGAAGGGGTGCCTTTTGTCAACATGATCGTGGATCGAAAGATGATCCATAAAGTGACGTCAGACGTCCACCGGATGTTCGGCAGCCGGGCGACCGCCGAATTTGTGGACGGCGTCAAACGGCTGGGATTTGACTACGCTACGAAGTCGGGCGTTACGGTTGCAATCGACGATGTGGTGGTGCCCCCGCAAAAACAGATGCTAATCGACAAGGCCCAAGCAGAGGTGGAGAAGGTGCTGCAGCAATATGCGCATGGCGTGATCACGGAGGGGGAGCGCTACAACAAGGTGATCGACGTGTGGCAGCATGCGACCAACAACATCGCTGAGATGATGAATAAGGCATTGGAGGAGGCCGACGACGGGTTCAACTCGATTGAGCTGATGAAGGCATCCGGCGCTCGGGGGAACGATGACCAGGTGAAGCAGCTGGGCGGGATGCGGGGGTTGATGAACAAACCCCAGAAGAAGCTGACCGGGGCCATCGGCGAGATTATTGAAACCCCAATCAAGGCGTCCTTTAAGGAAGGGCTTTCCGTTCTGGAGTACTTTATCTCCACTCACGGGGCGCGAAAGGGGCTTGCAGATACGGCACTGAAAACCGCGGAAGCCGGCTATCTGACGCGGAAGATGGTGGATGTGGCGCAGGACGTGGTGGTGACCGAAGAGGACTGCGGGACCATTTTAGGCATCGAGATGGAGGCTTTAAAAGAGGGCGAGGAGGTCGTGGAACCGTTGGCCGACCGGATTGTGGGACGCACGGTTTTAGACGATGTGTACGATCTCATCACCGGGGAGGTGATTGTCGAAGGGGGCACCCTCTTAGACGAGGACCTGGCCGCAAAAATCGCCGATGCCGGTTTAGAGCGCGTACACGTGCGATCGGTGTTGACCTGCGAGACCCGCCGGGGGACGTGCAGCATGTGTTATGGGCGGAATCTGGCCAGCGGACGCCTGGTGAATATCGGCGAGGCCGTCGGGGTCATCGCCGCTCAAAGTGTGGGTGAACCGGGCACCCAGCTTACGCTGCGAACCTTCCACATCGGCGGGACCTCCAGCCGCATTGCAGAACAGGCCGAGATAGCGGCAAAGCGGGGAGGCGTTGTGCGCTTCACCAACCTGGATTATGTGACCCGCAGCGATGGCCGGTCCATTGTTGTTGGGCGAAACGGCGAACTTGAAGTCCAGGATGACCAGGGGAGGCCCCGCGGCGGGCATTATTATGTGCCCTATGGCGCGATCCTTAAGGTTGAGGACGGGCAGACGGTGGAGGAGGGAGACGCCATTTACGAGTGGGATCCTTACAACAACATCATTGTGACCAACAAGGTGGGCACGGTCCAGTTTGTGGATCTGGTGGAGAACGTGACCTACCGGGAAGAGGCCGACGAGACCACCGGACTGGCGGCACAGGTGGTGACCGAGCACCGGGACCGAACCCTTTCGCCGCGCATCCAGATCATCGGCAAGTCCGGAAAGGAAGTGGGGCACTATATCATTCCGGTCGGCGCTCGGCTTGTGGTGCACGACGGCGACAAAGTCGAGGCCGGGGACGGGCTGGTCAAGCTTCCCCGGGAGCGGAGCAAGACCCGGGATATCACGGGCGGGTTGCCCCGAGTGGCCGAGCTGTTTGAAGCGCGTCGGCCCAAGAATCCGGCGGTTGTGACCGAGATCGACGGTGTGGTGAGTTTTGGCGGCCTTGTGCGCGGTTCTCGAACCGTGATTGTCACCTCAGAGGATGGCGAAGAGCGAAAATACACCATTCCTTACGGGAAGCACCTCCGCGTGCAGGAGGGAGATCGGGTCATGGCCGGCGGTCGGCTGTCTGAAGGATCGGTGGACCCCCACGACATCCTGCAGATCCAGGGTATTCAGGAGGTTCAAGAGTACCTGGTCAACGAGATTCAGGCGGTCTATCGGCTGCAGGGGGTTGGGATCAACGACAAGCATATTGAGTGCATCGTCCGTCAGATGCTGCAGAAGGTTCAGGTCACCGATCCTGGCGATACCAACTTCCTGGAAGGGGAAGTTGTCGACCGCTTCCGTTTTCAGGATGAGAACGAGAAGGTGATTGCCGAAGGCGGAGATCCTGCGACGTTCCAGCCTGTACTCTTGGGGATTACCAGGGCATCGCTGACGACCGACAGTTTTATCTCGGCGGCCTCCTTCCAGGAGACAACGCGCGTTTTGACCGAGGCGGCTGTGCAGGGCAAGGTGGACAGGCTGTTGGGGCTGAAGGAGAACGTGATTATTGGTCACTTGGTTCCGGCCGGCACGGGCGCAGAGAGGTACCGCCGTATTCGCTCTGTCGCTTTGGAAGCGGAAGAGAAGGTGGAAAAGGAGGCCGAGAAGGGGCTGGAGGGCGTTGGCCTGCCGTCGATAAATGCTTGACAAACTTTCTTTAATTTGTTATCATTGATGTTCTAAGCAGTTTTTCTGCGTATGGGTTCAAATCAATCAGGAGGTTATAACCACTGCCTTCAAAAAGGCTTGTATTTTAACGACTTATCATTATTGATCATAAAGGTCTGTTGCAAAAATGAAGGAGGCTGTATTTGCCCACCATCAACCAGCTGGTAAGAAAAGGCCGGAAGGTCAAGCCGATGCGGTCATCCTCCCCGGCGTTGCGGGGTTGTCCGCAAAAGCGGGGGGTGTGCACGCGGGTTTATACCACCACGCCCAAAAAGCCGAATTCGGCGCTTCGAAAGGTTACCCGTGTGCGTCTGACCAATGGGATGGAGGTTACGGCTTATATCCCGGGGGAAGGGCACAACCTCCAGGAGCACTCAGTGGTGTTGATTCGAGGTGGTCGGGTAAAGGACCTGCCGTCGGTGCGCTACCACATTATCCGCGGTGTTTTAGATACGATCGGCGTGGCCGATCGGAAGCAGGGGCGATCCAAATACGGCACAAAGGCGCCCGGTTAGGGGCAGATTTCGGTTTCTGCTCCAATGGGCATTGACAGTCAAATCGTTTGGGGGGTCGCATCGTCGCGCCCCTTATTCTAAGAGGTTCAAAGGATATCCATGCGAAAAGGACGGGCAGGAAAACGGGACACTGCTTTGGACCCGAAGTACGGCAGCACACTTGTAACTCAGTTTATCAGCTGCCTCTTCCGCAGCGGCAAAAGGAGTGTTGGAGAAACGATCTTTTACGATGCGTTGGACCTGGTTAAAGGGCGCACCGAAAAGGAAGGGAAGGAAGTCTTTGAACAGGCCGTGGAAAATGTCAAGCCCATCATCCAGGTCCGATCCCGGCGGGTTGGGGGACAAACCTATCAGGTGCCCATCGAAGTTCGACAGGACGAGCGCCTTTCGCTTTCCTTCCGGTGGCTGATTACCTATTCCAAGGCGCGGGGTGAAAAGACGATGGCACAGCGGCTGGCCGGCGAGTTGGTTGACGCCTCAAACGGACAGGGGGGGGCCGTGCAGCGACGTGAGGAAACCCATCGAATGGCCGAGGCCAATCGGGCATTCGCACACTACCGGTGGTAGATTTCGCCATGGCACGAGAAGACCAATTGGAGCACATCCGGAACATCGGGATTATGGCCCATATCGATGCGGGCAAGACCACGACCACCGAGCGCATCCTCTACTATACGGGGCGGCTGCATCGGATGGGCGAGGTACACGACGGTGCGGCTGCGATGGACTGGATGGAGCAGGAGCGGGAGCGGGGGATTACCATTACCTCTGCGGCAACCACCTGCTTTTGGGATGACCACCGGATCAACATCATCGATACGCCCGGGCATGTGGACTTTACGGCTGAGGTTGAGCGTTCGCTGCGGGTACTGGACGGGGCGGTCGGCATCTTCTGTGCAGTGGGTGGGGTAGAACCTCAGTCCGAGACCGTCTGGCGCCAGGCCGACAAATACGGCGTACCCCGTATTGCCTTTGTCAATAAGATGGACCGAACGGGGGCCGATTTCTTCCGCGTTTTGGGGATGATGGGGGAGCGATTGGCCTCCAACTTTGTACCGGTCCAGCTCCCGGTTGGGTCGGGTGAGCTGTTCAACGGCCTGCTGGATCTCGTCAAGATGAAGATGGTGGTCTATCAGGAGGACACGCTGGGGGTGGTCTTCACCGAAAGCGAAATTCCCCAGGATCTGCAAGCGCAGGCGCTCACCTACCGAGAACAGCTTTTAGAAGCGGTGTCCGACTTTGACGATTCCTTAATGGAGAAATTCCTGGAGGACAAGGAGATCGCGGAGGAGGAGATCAAAGCGGCGTTGCGGAAAGCGACCGTTCACGTGCGTGCGGTGCCCGTATTCTGCGGGGCGTCCTTTAAGAACAAGGGTGTTCAGCGCCTTTTAGACGGCGTTATCGATTACCTGCCCTCGCCTTTGGATGTCCCCGAAGTGGTCGGTGCCCATCCCTCTACCGAGAAGCAGGAGGCACGTCCCCCTTCGGGTGATGCGCCCTTTGCTGCGCTGGCGTTCAAGGTGATAACCGAC
The DNA here is from genome assembly GCA_965222075.1 of Candidatus Latescibacterota bacterium. Classification (GTDB taxonomy): domain Bacteria; phylum Latescibacterota; class UBA2968; order UBA2968; genus JAAXHW01. The sequence goes on from OZ244937.1 coordinate 1,118,372, forward strand.
CCTTACGTGGGACGGCTGACTTATTTTCGCGTCTATTCGGGCCGCCTCAAAACCGGTTCGTATGTCCTGAATGCAAACAAGGGCAAACGGGAGCGGGTCGGACGTGTGCTTCGAATGCACGCCAACAAGCGAGAAGAGATCCGGGAGGTGTTTACAGGGGATATTGCAGCTGTGGTCGGGCTGAAGGATACGGCGACCGGGGAAACGCTGTGTGTAGAAAACCACCCCATCCTCCTGGAGTCGATGGAGTTTTCCAAACCGGTCATCTCCGTCGCCATCGAGCCAAGAACCAAGGCCGACCAGGACCATCTGGGCACCGCTCTGGCCAAGCTTTCCGAGGAAGATCCCACCTTTTACGTGTCTGTGGATACCCAGACCGGACAGACCATTATTTCGGGTATGGGCGAATTGCATTTAGAGATTATCGTGGACCGGTTGATGCGTGAGTTTCGGGTGGCCGCCAATGTGGGCAAGCCTCAGGTGGCCTACAAAGAGGCTATCCGGAAAGCGGCCAAGAGCGAGGGGCGGTTCGTCCGGCAGACGGGCGGCCGGGGGCAGTATGGCCACGTCCGGCTGGAGATCGAACCCGGAGAACCGGGGAGCGGGCTGGTCTTTGAGAACAAGATTGTCGGCGGCTCGATTCCGGGTGAGTATATCCCGTCTGTGCGCCAGGGGGTTGTCGAGGCGATGGCGAGTGGCGTGCTGGCCGGATACCCCATTGAGGCCTTGAAAGTCACGCTTTACGATGGGTCTTACCATGAGGTCGACTCTTCAGAAATCGCCTTTAAAGTGGCCGGTTCAATGGCCTTCCGAGACGGCGCCAGGAGGGCCGACCCCTGTCTCTTAGAGCCTGTGATGGACGTAGAAGTGGTGATGCCTGGAGAGTATATGGGAGATGTAATCGCCGATCTGAACTCGCGGAGGGGCCATATTGTCGGGATTGTGAACCGGACCGATGCCCAGGTCGTAACGGCAATGGTCCCTTTAAGCGAGATGTTCGGGTATGCCACGCGGTTGCGGTCTCTTTCTCAGGGGCGGGCTATCTACTCGATGGAATTTTCAAGGTATCAGGAACTCCCCGAGAGCATTGCTGCGGAGATCGTGACCAGGGTGAGGGGCGCGTTACCCTGAGGAAGCCGATGTAGGTGGTGTGTAAGACCCCTGTTGGATGAGGTTTGGGGGGCGTTATTTTACAGGAGGAAGGAGCTCATGGCGAAAGAGAGGTTTGACAGGTCGAAGCCGCATGTCAACATTGGAACCATCGGTCATATTGACCACGGAAAGACAACCCTGACGGCTGCGATTACCAAGGGACTGGCCGCCAGGGATCTGGCGGATTATACCCCCTTTGACGATATCGACAAGGCGCCCGAGGAAAAGGAGCGCGGAATCACGATCAATACTGCGCACGTGGAGTACTCAACGGAGAACCGTCACTATGCCCACGTGGACTGTCCGGGGCATGCCGACTATATTAAGAACATGATCACCGGTGCGGCGCAGATGGACGGCGCTATCCTGGTGGTAAGCGCAGCGGACGGCCCGATGATTCAGACACGGGAGCACATCCTGCTTTCCAAGCAGGTGAACGTGCCTTCTATTGTGGTGTATATGAACAAGGTGGATATGGTGGACGATCCGGAACTCTTAGATCTGGTCGAACTGGAGGTCCGGGAGCTTCTGAGCCAGTACGAATTCCCCGGAGACGATGTTCCGGTGGTTCGGGGCTCGGCGCTGAAGGCCCTGGAGTCTGAAGATCCCGATTCGGAAGACTGTAAGTCCATCTGGGAGCTGATGGAGGCCGTGGATGAGTACGTTCCGATGCCGGTTCGGGATGTGGACCGGGACTTTCTGATGCCGGTGGAGGACGTGTTCACCATTACTGGTCGCGGGACCGTGGGTACGGGTCGAATTGAGCGCGGGGTTGTCAACCTGAACGAAGAGGTTGAGGTCATTGGTATTCGAGATACTCGCAAAACGGTCGTGACCGGCATCGAGATGTTCCGGAAGCTTTTAGATCAGGGGGAGGCGGGTGACAATGTAGGGCTGTTGCTGCGCGGCGTGGAAAAGGAGGAGTTAGAGCGCGGGATGGTTATTGCCAAGCCCGGCTCGATTACGCCCCACAAGAAGTTTAAGGGCGAGGTCTACGTGCTCACAGAGAAAGAAGGTGGCCGGAGCAAGCCCTTTTTTTCGGGCTACCGCCCGCAGTTCTATTTCCGAACGACCGACGTGACGGGTGCGGTCCAGCTGCCCGAAGGCGTGGAGATGGTGATGCCGGGAGACAATGTGACGATGGATATCGACCTGGAAGACAAGCCCATCGCGGTCGAAGATCAGCTCAGGTTCGCCATTCGTGAGGGCGGGCGTACGATCGGCGCCGGCGTCGTAACCGAGATCTTGGAATAACCTGAGGGGAACCCCTTGCCTGCACAGAAGATTCGCATTCGGTTGAAGGCCTACGATCATATCACCCTGGACCGGTCCGCCGATGAGATCGTGCGGACGGCCAAACGGACCGGGGCGCTGATTTCGGGCCCCATTCCTCTGCCGACCAGGCGCTCGCTGTATACGGTGCTTCGGGGGCCCAATATCGACAAAAAGTCCCGGGAGCAGTTCGAGACGCGTATTCACAAGCGTTTGATCGATATCCACAATTCGACCCCTCAGACGGTGGATGCGCTGATGAAGCTGGATCTGCCGGCAGGGATCGACATTGAAATTAAGGTGTAGCCGTGCTGGGATTGATCGGGAAAAAGATCGGTATGACCCAGACCTTCGATGAGGTGGGCAACCTGGTTGCCCTAACGGTTGTTGAAGCGGGGCCATGTCCGATCGTGCAGATCAAAGACGAGACTTCCGACGGGTATTGTGCGCTTCGGGTGGGCTTTGCCCCGGCACACCGGCTGAACCGTCCGGCCCTGGGGGTCTTCGAAAAGGCGGGGGTGGCACCCCAGAAGATCCTGCGGGAGTTCCGGGTCGAAGACGTCTCGGCCTACTCGGTAGGCGATATCTTAGATGTGGGCGTTTTTGAATCCGGGGAATCTGTGGCTGTTACCGGCCGCTCTAAAGGGAAGGGATTCCAGGGCAGCGTGAAGCGCCATCACTTTAAAGGGGGGCCCAAGACCCACGGACAGTCCGATCGGCACCGGGCGCCGGGGTCCATCGGGCAGAGTTCTTTTCCCTCCCGTGTGTTTAAAGGGATGCGGATGGCCGGTCACATGGGTGACCGGCGGGTTACGGTGAGGGGTCTTACCGTGGTGAAGGTGGACAAGGCGCGCAACCTGGTCCTCCTGAAGGGGGCGGTGCCGGGGGGGCAGGGGGGCGTTGTAATCCTCCAAAAGCAGAGCTAAGGAAAATAAGAATCGGTGAGCTATGGCATCAGTTGAGGTGTACAACTTAAAAGGAGAGGTCGTGGGATCGGCCGACCTGCTCGAAGAGATCTTCAGCATCGAGCCTTCAAAGGGAGCACTCTATTACACGGTGAAGGCCTACTTGGCCAATCGGCGCGAGGGGAATGCATCGACCAAGACGCGCGCTGAGGTCACTTTGAGCAAACGGAAGGTGTACCGGCAGAAAGGCACGGGACGCGCTCGCGTGGGAACGGCCGGCTCACCGATTCGGGTCGGGGGGGGCGTTGCGCACGGTCCGAAGCCACGCAATTTTCGGGAGCGTGTGCCCAAAAAAGTAAAGCGTCTGGCCCTGAAATCGGCCCTGACGCTCAAGGTTGCCGAAGGCGGGCTTAAGGTTCTGGAAGATTTTTTGCTTGAAGCGCCAAAAACAAAGCGTATGGCCGATATGCTACGGGCCATTCAGGCCGACGGCCGAAAGGCCCTCCTCTTGACGGAAGCGGGCGTACCGGTTGTGGTCAAGTCGTGCCGGAATCTGCCGGGTCTGTCTGTGCTGCCGGTTCTTCAGGTTTCTACCTACGATGTGGTCAGGGCCGATACGGTTATCTTTACACAGGCAGCGCTGGACCGGCTGCAGGCCTTATGGAGGGTCTCGTGAAGAAGGATGCGCGGAAGATCATCCGTCGGCCACTGATTACCGAGCGGGCCGTTCAACTCCAGGAAAAGCGCAACAAACAGGTGCTTGAAGTTCGGGCAGATGCGAATAAGATCGAGATCAGACGTGCTGTTGAGGAGGTCTTCCAGGTGGATGTGGTGAAGGTCAATACCATATCCGTTCGAGGGAAGCTGAAACGTCTGGGCCGCTTTCAGGGCCGCCGTGCCAATTGGAAGAAGGCGGTTGTAACCCTTGCCGAAGGGCAGCGCATCGATTTCTTTGAGGGTGTGTAGATATGGCCGTAAAGACATTTCGTCCCATTACTCCCAGCCTGCGCTTCAAGACGGTTTCTTCCTTTGAGGAGATTACCAGGTCCAGACCTGAAAAGTCGCTGATTGTGTTCAACAAAAAGAGCGGCGGTCGGAACAACAGGGGGCGCATCACCAGCAGGCGCCGCGGGGGGGGGCACCGGCGATATTCCCGCAAGGTCGACTTCAAGCGGAATAAGCCGGGGGTTGTCGCACGGGTGCAGGCGATTGAATACGACCCCAATCGGTCCGCACGGATCGCCCTGTTGTACTATGTGGACGGTGAGAAACGCTATATGCTGGCACCTGTGGGGCTTAAGGTGGGCGACCGGGTGGTATCGGGCCCGGAAGCCGAGATTCGTCCCGGCAACGCCCTTCCTTTAGAGCATATCCCTATGGGCACCATTGTTCACAATATTGAACTGAAGCCCGGCAAGGGAGGGCAGTTGGGCCGTTCGGCGGGGGCAGAAATTCAGATTATGGCCAAAGAGGGGAATTATGCCCAGCTTCGGCTGCCGTCCGGAGAGATGCGGTTGGTCCCTCTGGCCTGCTACGCCACCATCGGGCAGGTCGGCAATCTGGATCACGAGAATGTGGTTGTGGGCAAGGCAGGGCGCAGCCGGTGGCTGGGCAGACGACCCTCTGTGAGAGGGGTGGCAATGAACCCGGTCGACCACCCGCACGGGGGAGGAGAGGGAAAAGCCTCGGGAGGAGGACATCCCGTAACGCCCTGGGGGGTGCCGACCAAAGGGTTTAAGACAAGAAAACAAAAAAAGAAGTCGAACAAGTTGATTATTCGAAGGCGCCGAAAGTAGTCGGTCGCGGGGGAGCGCATGGCACGTTCGCTGAAAAAAGGTCCCTATGTGGATCCAAAGCTGCTGAAGAAGATCGAACAGATGAACAAGACGGGGAATAAACGGGTGGCTCAGACCTGGGCCCGTCGGTCTACCATCTCTCCCGAACTTGTCGGACATACCCTGGCCGTTCACAATGGGAATAAGTTTATTCCGGTCTATATCACGGAAAACATGGTCGGACACAAGCTGGGTGAGTTTGCCTCTACCCGGACGTTTCGCGGTCACAGCGGGCATGTAACGGAGCGGTCAACAGGATTGAAGTAGGGGTGAAAGGATTTTGGGATGGAAGCTCGGGCTGTCTCTCGATATGTGAGGATTTCTCCTCGAAAGGCACGTCAGGTCATTGACCTGGTGCGGGGAAGAGCCGTAGAAAAGGCCTTTCATATCCTGCAATTTACGCCTAAGAAGGCGGCACAGACCATTGAGCGTACGCTTCGGTCTGCCGTGGCCAACGCGGTCAACCACGAAGAGGCCTCAGCCCGGGAAGAGGATCTGTTTGTCAAGGAGGCATTTGTCAATGGGGCGATTGCCTTCAAGCGCATTCGTCCCCAGCCCCGAGGGGCCGCTGGATACATCCGGAAGCGGTGCAGCCATATTACGCTGGTCGTTTCAGATGATGTGTAGCCGGTTAGATTCTTTAAGGAGGTTTTCTTTTGGGCCAAAAGACACATCCGATCGGGTTTAGATTGGGTATTGCCAAAGACTGGAGTTCCCGGTGGTTTGCCGGAAGCGATTTTGCCGACCTGCTCAAAGAAGATCAGATGCTCAGGCGTTATATCAAGAGCCGGCTGCAGCGGGCCAGCGTGTCGGTGGTGGACATTGAACGGGCGCCCAAACGGGTGACCATTACCATCCATACTGCTCGCCCGGGGATTGTTATTGGGCGTAAGGGCGCAGAGGTGGACAAGCTGCGGGACGAACTGAAGCATATCACGGGTAAGGAGATCTACATCAACATCCAGGAAATCAAACGTCCTGAACTGAACGCACAACTCACTGCCGATAATATTGTCCGGCAGCTGGAACAGCGGGTGTCCTTTCGACGGGCCATGAAGAAATCGGTTGCCTCTGCCATGCGCATGGGGGCCGAAGGGATCAAGGTTGTCTGTTCCGGCCGCCTGGGTGGCGCGGAAATGGCACGTACTGAAAAGTCGGAACCGGCAGGACGGGTGCCGCTGCATACCCTCCGGGCGGATATCGATTACGCCAGATCCACGGCCTTTACCACATCGGGAACCGTTGGCGTCAAGGTCTGGATTTGCAATGGAGAGGTGATAGATGGACAGGGCGCCGGCCAGGTACAGGCTTAGGAGCGGATGGGGGATAGGGGAGGGCTGATTTTATGTTGATGCCAAAGCGGATTAAGTGGAGGAAACAGCAGCGTGGGCGGATGAAGGGGGTGGCCCTGCGTGGAAGCAGGATGACCTTTGGTGAATATGGGCTGCAGGCCTTAGAGCCGGGGTGGATCACAAGTCGCCAAATTGAGGCGGCACGCGTGGCCATCACGCGTTCTCTGGGACGAGGCGGCAAGATCTGGATCCGTGTTTTTCCCGACAAGCCGGTAACCGTCAAGCCTGCCGAGACTCGAATGGGCAAGGGCAAGGGCAACCCGGAGTTCTGGGTGGCGGTGATCAAACCGGGACGGATTATGTTTGAAATCGAGGGGGTTCCTCAGGCAAGCGCCCGAGAGGCCATGCGGCTGGCCAGCCACAAATTGCCGATCAAAACCCGATTTGTGGAGCGGGGGAGTGAAGAGTGATGAAGCCGAATGAAATCCGTCGGATGACGCGAAGTGAAATAGAGCAATTGCTCGGGGATAGAGAAGAGGAATTCTCCAACCTGCGGCTGCAGGCCGTTACCCAGGAACTGGAAAATCCGCTTCTGATCCGGCAGGTACGGCGAGACATGGCGCGGTTGAGAACGATTTTACGAGAGGACGAACTGGGCATTGTTCCTCTCTCCTGAGAGGGGAACACAGGACGAAGCGTCGAAGGGAATTGAGAACAATGGCTGAAATGCAGACCCGTGCTCGTCGAAAGACCCTTGTGGGAAAAGTGGTGAGCGACCGGTCCGATAAGACGATTGTCGTGGAAGTGACCTGGCGGGCGCCTCATCCCCTTTATCGAAAGGTGGTCAGGCGCCGGTCCAAGTTCGCCGCGCACGACAAGAGCAACCTGGCCCGCACCGGCGACATGGTGATGATCATGGAGACCCGTCCGCTGAGTAAGACCAAGCGGTGGCGTCTTGTGGAAGTCTTACAGAAGGCGCAATAGGGGATAAGAGGGCGATGGTCACGGAATCTACCGTTTTAAATTGCGCGGACAACAGCGGGGCACGGAAGGTGATGTGCTTCCGCGTGTTGGGAGGCACAAAGCGGAAATATGCAGGGTTGGGCGATACCATCGTCGTGTCGGTTAAAGATGCGCAGCCCAACAGCGAGGTCAAGAAGGGGGATGTGTCCCGGGCAGTGATTGTCCGCACAAAGAAAGAGGTCCGCCGCGCGGACGGCTCCTACATCCGCTTCGATGACAATGCGGCTATTTTGCTTGGCACCGAAGGAGAGCCAAGGGGAACGCGCATTTTTGGGCCGGTTGCCCGGGAATTGCGGGAGAAACGTTATATGCGGATCGTTTCCCTTGCGGCTGAAGTGATCTGACGCGGTTCCAAGAGGAGGGGGCGGCTGTGAAGTTACACATTCGCAAGGACGACCTGGTTGAAGTCATCGGCGGTGTCGATGCGGGGAAACGCGGTAAGGTTCTGAAGGTTTTTCCCCGGCAGGGGCGTGCGCTTGTGGAGGGCATCAACTTCATTCACCGACATACCCGGCCAAACCCGAGGAACCAGCAGGGGGGCATTATTGAGAAGGAGGCGCCCGTCCCTGTTTCCAGGCTGATGCTGGTTGACCCCCAAACACAGGAGCGCACCCGGATTCGGCGGAAGCGCTTAGAAGACGGTGCTTCCATACGTATTGCCGTAAAGAGCGGAGAACAGATCCCAGAATCGAATTGATGAGAGGCAGAGATGGCGGCTCGGCTACGCGGAGTTTACGAAAAGGATATTGTCCCGGCCATGATGGAGCGGTTTGGGTATAAAAACCGGATGCAGGTGCCCCGGCTGGAAAAGATTGTCCTGAACATGGGGGTTGGGGAAGCGGTTCAAAACCCCAAAGCGATTGATGGGGCCATTTCGGATTTGTCTATGATCTCCGCACAGCGCCCCGGTGTGCGTCGGGCGAAGCGGTCGGTTTCGAATTTCAAGCTCCGTGCAGGCGTTCCTATTGGGTGCATGGTGACCCTCCGAAGGGATCGGATGTACGAATTTCTGGACCGGTTCTTCACTTTTGCCATTCCGCGCATACGGGATTTTCGGGGGTTGTCTCCCAATTCTTTCGATGGCCGTGGAAACTATTCCGTAGGGATTCGGGAGCAGATTGTCTTCCCGGAGATTGATTATGACCAGATTGATGAGGTCCGGGGTTTGGATGTTACGATTGTAACAACGGCTGAAACCGACGAGGAGGCGTTTGAATTGCTCAGAGCGTTCGGGATGCCGTTTCGAACGGTCGAGGCCGCTTAGAGAAAGAGACAGAGGCGTGGCCAGAAAAGCGTTGATTGTGAAATCCAGCCGTAAGCCGAAATTTGCCGTGCGCCGGTATAACCGGTGCAGTCGTTGTGGCCGCCCGAGGGGGTACATGCGGCGCTTCGGGATTTGTCGGATCTGCTTCCGAGATCTGGCTTTGACAGGTGAGATCCCGGGTATTACGAAGGCGAGTTGGTAGGCAGCCGTGTAAACAGGAGGAGTCGTATTCCATGGGCATGACCGATCCGGTTGCGGATATGTTAACCCGTATCCGAAATGCGTCCAAGGCGGGACACCCTAAAGTCGACATTCCCAGTTCCAATATGAAACGGGGGGTCACCCGCATTCTGAAGAAATGTGGTTTTATCCACAATTATGCTTATGTGGACGACAACAGGCAAGGTTATCTTCGGCTCTACCTCAGGTACAGCGCAGATGAAGAAAGTGCGATCCAGGGACTTCAACGGGTGAGCCGTCCGGGGTTGCGCAAGTATGTGGGCAAGGACGAGATCCCCCGGGTGCTCAATGGACTGGGAGTGGCCATCCTCTCCACATCCAAGGGTATTCTGACCGATTCCGAGGCCCGAAAGGCCGGTGCGGGCGGCGAAGTGATCTGCCACGTCTGGTAAGTTCGGAAGGAGTGGGTTGTGTCGCGTGTTGGTAAACAGCCGATCCCTCTGCCGGGTGGAGTGGAGGTCCAACTCCAACCTGGAGGGGCGCGGGTTAAGGGCGCCAGGGGAGATCTGCAGGTTCCTCTGCATCCGTTGACACGGGTGCGACAGGAAGACAACACTCTCTTTGTGACGGTTGAGGATCCAAAAGATAGACAATCCAAAGCGATGTGGGGGTTAACGCGGTCGCTGCTGGCCAACGCCGTTGAGGGTGTGACCAACGGATTTGAAAAGCATCTGACGTTGGTGGGCATCGGCTACAGGGCCGAACTTAAGGGCAAGAATCTGGATATTCAGGTCGGATACAGCCATCCCGTGATCGTGCAACCGTCGCCGGGCATCGACTTCAGCGTGGAGGCCCCTCCGTCCCACATCGAGACGGCCCAGGCGTCGATTGTGGTCCGGGGGGCCGACAAAGAGCTCGTTGGGCGAACCGCCGCACATATCCGGAAAATCCGGCCGCCGGAGCCTTATAAGACCAAGGGCATCCGATACACCGATGAGTATGTGCGTAAAAAGGCCGGTAAGGCCGCTGTAATATAACGGGGTTGCATACTGTGGCAAACAAGCAGATCAAAAGAGAGCGGTTGCGGCAACGTCGGCGCCTTCGGATCCGGAAGAAAATCAAGGGAACTTTGGAGCGCCCTCGTCTGTGTGTTTACCGGAGCCTGAAGCACATCCAGGCACAGCTTATCGACGATACCACCGGCCGGTCCCTGCTGGGGATGTCCAGCAATTCGGCAGAGATTCGAGACCGGCTTTCAGATGTGCAGGGCAAGTGTGAACGGGGCCGGGAAGTCGGCCGCCTCTTAGCGGCCAAGGCCCTGGAAGCCGGGATTACGCAGGTCGTATTCGACCGGGGGGGATATCTCTACCACGGCCGGGTAAAGGCGCTGGCAGAAGGGGCCCGAGAGGGCGGGTTGAAGTTTTAAACATCCAAAGGAGCGTGCTTTGGCCAGGATAGATCCTTCGGGGTTGGATCTGACGGAGCTTGTGATCAACAACAGTCTCAACCGGGTGGCGCACGTGCGAAAGGGGGGGCGGCGTTTCGCATTTAATGTGATGGTTGTGGTGGGTGACAAGAAGGGGTGCGTTGGCGCTGGCATGGGCAAGGCGGGTGAGGTCTCGGAGGCGATCCGGAAGGCGACTGAGAACGCCAAGAAGAACCTCATACGGGTGTCGGTTCGGGATGGTACACTTCCCCATGAAGTGGTGGGAGCGTTTAGCGCTGCCAGGGTCCTTTTGAAACCGGCCGCTCCCGGCACTGGCGTGATCGCCGGGGGGGGGATTCGGGCGGTGCTGGAGCTGGCCGGCGTACAAAATGTGCTGACCAAGTCTTTGGGTTCGAAAAATGCGCACAACACGGTAAAGGCGACCCTGGAGGGCTTAAAGCGCCTGCGAAACGCCACCGACTTTGCGCGCCTGCGCGATATTGACGAATCTGAGCTGGTCCAATCTGGGGAGTAGCCTCAATGGCGCAAGACGACAAAAGGCTTCGAATCACGCAGGTTCGGAGCGCTATTTCACGGGGTCAGAAACAGCGGAGGACCCTCCAGGCATTGGGGATTCGGCGGATGCACCATACCGTAGAGCACCGGAGTACCCCCCAGATTCGAGGGATGCTACACAAAGTTGCCCATCTGGTCGTTGTCGAAGAGGTGAGGGATTGATAGAGGGGTTGCCTTTTTCGGATAGGTCAATTTATGCAATTGGAAGAGATCACGCCTCCCGCAGGGGCGGTCAAACGGCGGAAGCGCCTGGGTTGCGGTCCCGGATCGGGGCACGGCAAGACCTGTGGCAAGGGGCATAAGGGGCAGAAGGCCCGTTCCGGGGCCAAAAATAGGGCCTGGTTTGAGGGGGGGCAGATGCCTCTGCAGCGGCGGCTGCCCAAGATCGGGTTCAACAGCCCGTTTAAGGTGGTCTATCAGGTTGTGAACTTAGACGATCTTGCCCGGCTGTCGGGGCAGATCACGCCTGAGGTGCTGAAACAGTCCGGGCTTATCCGGTCTTTAAAGCGGCCGGTCAAGGTGCTGGGGCGGGGGGAGGTTTCGGAGGCTTTGCAGGTGAACGTCCATGCGGTTTCGGCTTCCGCATCCAGAAAGATCGCTCAGGCGGGCGGCAGCGTAGAGATTATTTCCAGGGCGGCTTCGAAGGCCGAGTCGTAAGAGGAGGGGCTGGTGCTCCAAAGTTTTCAGAGTGCTTTTAAAATCCCGGAACTTCGCAATAAGATCTTGTTTACGCTGGGCATCCTGGTCGTGTATCGGATCGGCGGACAGGTGCCTATCCCGGGCATCGACAGGGTAGCCCTGAAGCAGTTTTTTGACACGGCCGATCTGGGGCCCCTGGGTATGTACGACATGTTCGTAGGGGGTGCATTTACGCGGGCGACGGTGTTTGCCTTAGGGGTTATGCCCTACATCAGCTCCTCCATTATTTTCCAGCTCCTGGGGGCGGTCATTCCCTTTCTCCAAAAACTCCAGAAGGAAGGGGAAGAGGGGCGGAAGAAGATCACGCAGTATACCCGCTACGGCACCGTTGTTTTGGCGGCCGCCCAGTCCTTCGGGGTCAGCTTTTACTTAGAGAGCATCCAGGTGCCCAACACGGGGATGGCGGCGGTGATCGATCCTGGATGGGGATTTCGTATGCTGACGGTTCTGACGATTACGGCCGGGACGGTCTTCATTATGTGGCTGGGGGAGCAGATCGAAGCGCAGGGGATCGGAAACGGGATGTCGCTGCTGATCTTTATCGGGATTATTGCCGAATTCCCCTGGGCCGTGGGAAGAGAGTACCAGGATTTTATCCTGAACGACAAGTCGATCTTCAAGGAGATCGCCGTTTTGGCTATTATGGTGGGGGTGACTGCGCTGGTGGTTCTGATCACCCAGGGCACCCGGAAGATTCCGGTGCAGTATGCCAAACGGGTGGTGGGCAGGCGGGTCTACGGGGGGCAGAGCACGCACATCCCATTGAAGGTGAATACGTCGGGTGTGATGCCCCTTATTTTTGCACAGGCCATCATGTTTATGCCATCCACGCTGGCGAGTTTTTTTCCGACCAGTGAGTTGATGCAGGAGATAGCGGTGGCCTTTTCGCCTACGACCTCTTTGCAGTCTTTGCCCTACTGGATCATCTACAGTTTGATGATTGTCTTCTTCTCCTATTTTTACACCGCGATTGTGTTCAATCCGATCGATCTGGCGGACAACATGAAACGGCACGGGGGGTTTATCCCCGGCATTCGACCCGGGAAGCGGACGTCCGATTACATCGATCGGATTCTGACCCGGATCACGCTTCCAGGCGCGATCTTTCTGGCCGGGATCGCGGTTTTTCCGTTCTTTGTGGTCGATGCCTTAAAGGTGAATCCCGGCCTGCACAGCTTCTTTGGCGGTACTGGATTGTTGATTATTGTGGGAGTGGCGCTGGATACCCTGCAGCGGATGGAATCTCACCTGTTGATGCGCCACTATGACGGGTTTATGAAGAAGGGGAGGTTGAGGGGCCGCCGGGGATAGTCGCACCCATTGGAAGGGAAGGCCCATGAGGGTTCAAACGTCGGTCAAACGCCGTTGCAGTCACTGTAAGGTCATCCGCAGAAAAGGCGTGGTGCGGGTTGTCTGTAAAAGCAATCCGCGGCATAAACAACGGCAGGGATCAAAGGGATACGGACAGAAAAATTAGAGGCAGATAAGATTTTCCGCAAGATCTAAGAGAGAGGTGATGGAATGGCACGTATTTCAGGCGTCGATATTCCGCGAGAGAAGCGCGTGGAAGTGGCTTTGACCTATATTTTCGGGGTCGGCCAGAGCGGGGCCAAAAAAATCCTGGAGAAGACACGGATTTCTCCGGACACCAGGGTGGAGGCATTAACGGAAGAAGAGGTGGCCAAGATCCGGAGCGTGGTAGAAGGGGAATACAAGGTCGAGGGTAATCTCCGCAGTGAGATTGCCATGAATATCAAACGGCTTATGGACATCGGTTGTTACCGCGGGCTGCGCTGGCGGAGGGGGCTGCCTGTTCGTGGACAGCGCACGCGCACCAATGCCCGTACGCGGAAAGGTCCCAAAAGTGGTCATGTTCAGGTTGCCCGGAAGAGGAAGGCCGTTAAGTAAGGTATGGGATAAGGAGGGGTTCTTTGCCGCCGGAAAAGAGAAGAGGCAGACGACGGAATAAGCGCGTAGAAGCGTTGGGCGTTGCTCATATCAAGGCGACATTTAACAATACCATTGTGACCTTAACCGATAAGGAAGGGAAAGTGATTGCCTGGTCCTCAAGCGGGAGGGTGGGCATGCCGGGCTCCAGGAAGAGCACGCCCTTTGGCGCTCAGCTGGCAGCGGAGGCTGCGGCCAGAGAGGCGATGGGCATGGGATTGCGCCGTGTAGAGGTCTGGGTAAAGGGGCCCGGTGTGGGCCGAGAGGCCGCGGTTCGGTCTTTGCAGGGGGCCGGACTGGAGATTTCGGCCATCCGGGATGTGACCCCTATTCCCCACAATGGTTGTCGTCCGCCCAAGAGAAGACGGGTTTAGGGTTTACACGCATAGGGCATGGTGCAAAGCGCATGGCGTATTGGCGCTATGCGTTATGCCGTTTTAGGAGATGAACCGAATGGCGAGGTATACGGGTCCAAATTGTAAGCTGTGTCGTCGAGAGGGTGTCAAGCTGTTTCTCAAGGGAGAGCGCTGCTATCTGGATAAATGCGCTTTTGAAAGGCGAGGCTACGCGCCGGGCATGCATGGGCAGCGCCCCAGTCGGAAACCCTCGGAGTATGCCCTTCAGCTTCGGGAGAAACAGAAGGCCAAGCGCCAGTACGGTGTTCTTGAAAACCAGTTCCGGAACTACTATCACCGGGCTGCCCGTCGAAGAGGGGTGACCGGGGAGTTGCTCTTGCAGATGCTGGAATGCCGGCTGGACACGGTGACCCACCGCCTGGGGTTTGCGCCGTCACGGAAGGCGGCACGCCAGCTGGTTCGACACCGCCATGTCATGGTTAACGGCAAGACCGTCAATATCCCGTCCTATCAAGTTGCGCCGGGAGATACCATTCAGATCAGGAAGAAGAGCCGACAGCTTCAGTCGATCCACGAGGCCATGAAGCGAATCAGCGAAGGCCGACAGGCCCCCTGGCTTTCTCTGGATAAGGTAAACCTGAGCGGCACGTTTCTGGACTATCCCAAACGGGAAGATATCCCCACGGTGGTGGAGGAACAACTCATTGTTGAGCTCTATTCGAAGTAGCGGCCTCCTTTGGGGGTCGAACACGGTCTAGCGTGAGGAGAATTGTGTATGAAGCCGCAAAACTTTCAGATGCCCAGATCCGTCCAGATCAACGAGAACAGCCTGACAGAAACCTATGGGATGTTTACGGTTCAGCCCCTCGAACGCGGATTTGGGACGACGATTGGGAACGCATTGCGGAGGGTGTTGCTCTCTTCAATCGAGGGCGCAGCCGTCAAAGCAGTCAGGATTGAGGGGGTACAGCACGAATTTTGTGTGGTCAATGGGGTTGTGGAGGACATGACGGAGCTTGTCTTAAATCTGAAAGGGGTCTGCCTCCGATGCCACGCGGAGGAAGACAAATTCTTACGGGTGAAAAAAAAGGGCGCCGGCGAGCTGACAGCGGTGGATCTTCAGGTGGATTCCGATGTTGAGATTATAAATCCGGACCTGCATATTGCGACTCTGGATAAGGATGGCCACTTAGATATGGAGATCACAGTGGGGAAGGGGCGGGGGTATATCCTGGCCGAGGAGCATAAGTTCTCAGAACAACCGATGGGGACGATCTCCATCGATTCGGCCTTTTCTCCGATTCGGAAGGTCCACTACGAGGTCGACAATGCCCGCGTAGGCCAGCAGACAGACTACGATAAGCTGACGCTGGAGATCTGGACCAACGGGGTGGTCCGACCCGACGATGCGGTTTCGCATGCGGCAAATGTTTTAAATGACCATCTGGAGTTGTTTATTCATCTTGAAGAAGAAGCGGAACCAGAAGAACAAGAGGTTGTCGATGAGGAGGCCCAGCGGATTGCCAATCTCTTAACAATGCCGGTAGAGGAGCTGGAATTATCGGTTCGTTCTGCCAACTGCTTGAAAGCCGCCAGTATTCTGACGTTGGAAGATCTGGTTCAGAAGACCGAGAATGAGATGCTTAAATTCCGGAATTTCGGCCGAAAGTCGCTGAATGAGCTAACCGCTATTTTAGAGAGGTTGAATATTCAGTTTGGGATGGACGTTTCAAAATACAAAGATATCGCCGCCAAGTCTGAGCATATGGCGGCCATTGACGAAGATTTTTAAGCGGGGCAGGCGCTATGAGGCACGGTAAGCAAGGGCGTAAGCTTGGCCGTACAGCGAGTCACAAGAAAGCGATGTTGAACAATATGGCCACATCGCTCTTCATACACGGATCAATTCGTACAACCCATGCCAAGGCCAAGGAACTGCGCAGTGTGGCCGAGCGAATGATCACCTTTGCCAAGCGGGGAGGCCTCCATGCCCGGAGGCAGGTGTTCAGACGGATTCGCAACCCGGTGGTGGTTTCCAAACTGTTCGATGAGATCGGCCCGGCCTTTGCCGATCGAAACGGAGGATACACCCGGGTGCTCAAGCTGGGGCCGCGGGGGGGGGACAGCGTCGAGGTCTGTCTGGTCGAACTGGTGGGGGATGAGTTCCGGTCGGATTATGCGGAGCGTTTAGCAGCTCGAGGTGAGGCTGCTGCTGCGGAGACGACTGGGGAAGGAGGGGCGGCCGCAGGCGGCGATGCAGAAGAGGGTGAGGCTCCCGGGGCGGCCGATAAGCCCGGCGATAAGGCCGCCACAGGCTCTGAGGAGAACAAGAATACGTGAATGGACTCGATCTGAGGGATTGGAAAACCAAAGGGCAATCTGACCGGAAGGTCGGCTTGCCCTCTTTTTTCAGTTGTTCGGTTCTCGCCCTGGCGGGATTCTGCCTGAGTTTGGGAGGCTTTACGCTTTCAGCGGAAACCGCGGAAGAGTTCCGTGGGATGTGGGTGGTGCGCCATGCGCTGACCTCTCCGGAGCGGATCCGGAAGGTTGTGGATACGGCCCGTCGTGCCCATTTTAATGTTCTGCTGGTTCAGGTCCGCGGCAGAGGAGATGCCTATTACCAGAGCCGGTTGGCGCCCGCGGGGGAGGATTTGCCGGTAGACGACCCGGATTTCGACCCTCTGGCTCTGGTTGTTCGCGAAGCGCATCGGGCAGGTTTGGAGGTACACGCCTGGGTGAACCTCTACCTGACCTGGAATCCAACCAAACGCCTTCCGCGTTCGCCCAGGCACGTTCTGTTGCAGCATCCCGAATGGTTTATGACCTCCGCAGATGGTGTCGACATGGGCCGTATGGATCTGGATGGGGTGGATCTGATGAGACGGGGCGTAGCAGGCCGCTACCTTTCTCCTGGTATTCCCGAGGTTCGGGCGTATTTGACCCGGGTTGTTGAAGAGATCGTCAGGGGCTATGACATCGATGGTTTACACTTAGACTACGCGCGCTATCCCAACGTCCACTACGATTACAATTTGATCAGCCGAAAGGAATTTGTCAGGCGCTATCGGTTCGATCCGCTGAGCCTGGTGAACCGTGAAGGGGAGGATCTGAAGAGGGACGATCAACGGGAGGGGTTGAAGCGGGTGTGGGCGCGGTGGCGGACAGATCAGGTCAGCCTGCAGGTCGAAGAGATCCGGGGACTGCTTGCGCGCCTGAAACCCTGGATAAAACTCTCTGCGGCTGTGAAACCCGATTTTGTGATGGCCTACCATCAGTACGGGCAGGATTGGATCGGGTGGATGAACAAGCAGATGGTCGATTTTGTGGTGCCGATGCTCTATGTGGGCTCCACAGAAGAGATCGGGCGCCAGATCAGAGAAATTCGCAAATATGTCAAGCGGGGCCATCTGTACGCAGGAGTCGGGGTATGGAACCAGTCGCCCTTGAAGACCGTGGCGCAGGTTGAACAGGCCCGCCGTTTGGGGCTTAAAGGGGTCGCGCTTTTTTCATACGATAGCCTGATCGAGAAGCCGGAAGCGCTGGAACGGTTACGGAAAAGGTCCTTCCGTATGCCCTCCCAAATCCCTCGCATGGGGTGGAAGCAGGAGCGCCATGGGGTCAAAGCCCAAACGCGGTGAACGGGTGGAACTGGAGATTGAAGCGCTGAACAGCAAGGGGCAGGGTGTTGCCCGGATGGGGGAGTACACGGTTCGTGTACGCGGTGCGCTGCCCGGAGACCGCCTGGTTGCACGCATCGGAAGGGTGCGTCACGGGCGCCGGCAGGCCGAGGCCCAAAGAGAAGAGGTTCTTCAAACGGAGGCGGACCGCATCCCTGCCCGGTGTTGCCACTTTGGGACCTGCGGAGGGTGTCTCTGGCAGGATGTGTCCTACGAAACCCAGGTCCGCCTGAAACAGGAACTGGTGGATCGGTGCTTGAAAGAGGCGGGCATCGACGTTGTTCCGGGCCCCCCTCTGTTGGCCGAGCAGCCCTTTTTTTATCGAAACAAGATGGAGTTTTCGTTTGGCATATCCCGTGAAGACCGTGAAGACAGGGTGGATCTGGGACTCCACATACCGGGGCGGTTTGACCGGATCTTCGATCTGGAGGCCTGTCACCTCCAGTCCGAACGGTCCAATCGCATTGTGGATTGGATGCGCCGGTTTGTCAGGCAGCAAAACCTGTCTGCCTATCACTTGCATCGGCACGAAGGCCTGATGCGGTTTCTAACGGTGCGGGAGGGGAAACAGACGGGCGAGACGATGGTGATCCTGACCACATCGGGGGAGGACCTGCCCGGCGCGGAAGCGCTGGGCGAGGCCCTCAGGCAGGCGTTTCCGGAGATCAAGAGTGTGGTACACAGTATTAACCGGCGAAAGGCACAGGTCGCCATCGGCGATGAGGAAATCGTGATTTCCGGGGCCCCTACGGTTCAGGAGAGGTTGGGCAACTTTGTGTTTGAAATTTCGCCGAGTTCATTTTTTCAGCCCAATACCCTGCAGGCCGAACAGCTCTACCGGCGGGTCGTCGAACTCATAGATCCTCGGCCTGAAGATCGGGCGCTGGATGTCTATTGCGGGACAGGGGGTATTTCTCTGTTTCTGTCCGAGCGGGTCGGGCAGGTTGTGGGCGTAGAGGTGGCCGAATCAGCTGTACAGGATGCAGTGCGAAACAGTGCCAACAACGGGGTTGACAACTGCCGGTTTATTTCCGGCTCGGCAGAACAGATTCTGCATCAGCTCAAGGTTCAGGGGGAGCGCTTCGATGTGGCAGTGACAGACCCCCCCAGACCCGGGATGCACCTGAAGGCATTACAGGCCCTGGCCGAGTTGAGGCCGAATCGGATTGTTTACGTGTCGTGCAACCCACAGGTGTTGGGGGTTGATCTGAAACGACTGGAGGCCGCAGGGTATCGGGCGGACTATCTCCAGCTGGTCGACATGCTGCCCCATACGCCTCACTGTGAGGTCCTGGCGCGGTTGGTGTACATGGGATAAGGGGCAACCCTCCGGTCGCCCCTTACAATGTCCTGCCTGAATCGACGCTCAGTCCCGGGTGATGGCCAGGATTTCGTATTTGAGCGTACCGATGGGGACTTTGGCTTCAACCTGATCTCCGATGCCCTTCCCCAGGATGGCGCGTCCGACCAGAGATTGGGTGGAAATCTTCTTCTGTTCAAAGTCGGCCTCTTCGGTTGAAACCAGGGTATACTGGATTTCTTTCCCGGTCTTCTTGTCCTTCAGGGTGACCTTGGCGCCCAGATAAGCTTTGTCTTTGGGCATCCGGCTTTCGTCTATAATCTCGGAGTAGACAAGTTTTTCCTGAAGTTCTATAATTTTGTTTTCGATAAATTCCTGTCGCTCTTTGGCCGCATGATATTCGGCGTTTTCGCTCAAATCTCCATATTCTCGTGCCTCGGCAATGGCTTTGATCGCGGAAGGACGCTCTTCTGTTTGAAGGCGCTCCAGTTGACTTCTGATTTTTTCGTATCCTTTTATGGTCAGATAGACTCTGCTCATTGTGATTCTCTCGCTTCCTTTTACGGGTTTGGTTGTGTAAATTAAGAGTCCATACGAAAATTCTATCGGAGCGAATTTTCGTATGGACTCTAACGTATTAAAACTAAGATATTTAAAAGAAAAAGTCAAGTCAAAAAGAAGGAGACCGGTTGTTTTTGACATCGGTTAAACGGGGTGGTATTATCTTGAGGTCCGGGCAGACGGGGGGTGTTGTGCGGACCCTGGTGTTTCCGCTATGCTGAAAGAGAGGAGGCCTGTTGAAATGGATACCGGGTTCATCCACGGGATTATTCCCGCCGTGATTACCCCGATGACTGAGGATGAAGCGTTGGACGAAGGGGGGGTTGAGCGGCTGTTGGATCACCTGATCGACCAGGGTGTGCACGGGGTCTTCACAGGGGGGACGGCCGGGGAGTCCTGGGCGCTGACGGTAGAGGAGAAGCAAAAGCTTTACAACTGGACGGTAAAGTACACAAACGGACGGGTGCCCGTTTATGTGGGGACCGCCGCCAATACCACCCGGGAGGCCATCCTGCTGGCCGAATGCGCGCAGGAGGCGGGAGCGGATTGCCTGTCGGTGTTGACGCCTTATTTCATCACGCCGAATGAGGAGGAGACGTTCGCATACTATGGGGCAATTGCCGGGGCCGTGGATTTGCCGGTTCTGCTCTACGACCTGCCCGCTCGAACGGGCAATCGCCTTTCGGTAGACCTTGTGATGCGGCTTGCCGGGGCTTTCGAGAATATTGTGGGGATCAAAGACAGTTCCGGAGATTTCACGCAAACGCTTGAATACCTGCGGCGAGCGCCGGAGGGGTTCCGGGTGATTATGGGGCGGGATACGCTGATTTACGCGGCCCTGGTCCACGGAGCGGCCGGGGCGATTGCGGCCAGCGGAAACGTGGCGCCCGAGTTGGGCGTGGCGATATATGAAAGCTATGCAAGGGGAGACCTGGAGGCGGCGCTGGATTTTCAACAGCGTCTCTCGCCCTTGCGCCAGGCATTTGCCCTGGGAACACATCCGGCCATGCTCAAGGCGGGGGCAGAGCTGGTGGGGCTGCCCGGGGGGCCTCCGCGCCGGCCTGTGAACCGGCTGTCGGAGGCAGACCGCCGGAAGTTGCAGGAGGTGCTCGTCGAAATCGGCTGCCTGCGGGAGGGGGTGGTCGGCAGGATTCCCTGAGCCCTGGGAACGCGGGTGCCTGCCTGCGCCGACTCGGCAGGCAGGTCTCGCCCGCATGTTGGGTTAGGGCATCCATGTTGGGTATGGTCGTACAAGGCCGTAATATCCCTGGGAACGAGGGCATCTGCCTGTGCGTGTCCGCACGCAGACAGGTCCTGCCCTCGAAAACCTGGGAGCGCGTGCGCCTGCCTGCGCCGACTCGGCAGGCAGGTCTCGCCCGCATGTTGGGTTAGGGCATGGTCGTACAAGGCCGTAATACCCCTGGGAGCGAGGGCATCTGCCTGTGCGTGTCCGCACGCAGACAGGTCCTGCCCTCGAAAACCTGGGAGCGCGTGCGCCTGCCTGCGCCGACTCGGCAGGCAGGTCTCGCCCGCATGTTGGGTTAGGGCATGGTCGTACAAGGCCGTAATACCCCTGGGAGCGAGGGCATCCTGCCCTCGACAGCAAGCGGCCGGACGTAGGTTTTAAGGCAGCTTCTGAGGGAATACCAGACGTACCTCGCGCAAACAGCGGCAGAATTCGGCTCTCAAACCGCTCTTCCAACCCCCGCACTCGGGGTCGCCTCACTTTTTTACGGACTGACTCCCAGAGAAATTGCCATTGTAGAGAAAAGATCATGAGTGCTTCCAACCAGTCCAATCCACAGGACGACCGGCTAAGCAAAGTTCTGAAAATAATCCGTGAGATAGCAGAAAAATCGGCCAGCGCCGACTACATCTATCGCGGTGAACGTAAACATTATGGTAAAGTCTCCTCAAACCTCTACCGTGAATACGTGGATAAGATAGAAGCCGAACACTTTGACATAGAGATTGTCCAAAAAGAAATTCTCGACAAGGCGAAACAATATACACAGGGAACCGACATTGAAATCCTGGCCGAACTCCAACACTACGGCGGTAAAACCAACCTGATAGACTTTACGACCGACTACAACATAGCGCTTTTCTTTGCCTGCGACGGCTCCTACAACAAAGACGGAAGAGTTATCTTTAAAGAAATCGAGGCGATAAGAAAACAGGTTGAGTACCCTCGAAATCCGGAAAATCGGATTATTGCCCAGAAGAGTGTATTCGTTCGACCTCCCCAGGGTTTTATTGAACCAGACGATGTAGTCGCTATTCCAAAAGATCTCAAACAGCCCATACTAACCCACTTGAGAAAGTCTCACGGCATATCTACTGAAACCATTTACAACGATCTTCATGGATTTATCAAAAATCAGGGCATCCATCAAAGCGCCTACACGGAGTTTTTTGCAGGTTTGACATGCTCACACAAAGGAGATTATGGCAAAGCTATATGCCATTACACCAGGGCGATAGAGTTGAAATCGGATTTTGCCAAGGCCTATAACAATCGCGGTGTCGCTTACGTTAAGAAAGGCGATGTTGACCGTGCCATCGCAGACTTAAACATAGCGATAGGACTGAAACAGAATTATGCTGAGGCCTATAACAGTCGCGGTGTTGCTTACGTTGAGAAAGGCAAGGCTAAATGTGCCATCGCAGACTATAGCAGGGTGATACAACTGAGATCGGACGATGCCAATGCCTATTACAATCGTGGTCTTGCTTGGTTATACCTGAAACTCATCTTTCGCTTATTTTTTTAAAGCTTTTTGAAATTGCTAAATACACCACATATAGTACTATCGAATAAGGACATACTATATATAGATTCCTCGTCGAGCCCCATTAATTCAGTAGTCAACGCTCAGAGTAGCCGTGCAAACGCTCAGAAGGCAAATTCGTAGAATATGTTACCAGATATTCGCCTTGGCTGGTCAAATCTCGGATTTGCTTTCTGAAATGAGCGAAAGATCAGTGAAAGAATGGGATAAAGCGAGATCAGACCTGAGTGTTGCCAGAGACAAGGGAGCGGAAATCATCGCTCTGTTTCATGACATCTACAAAAACGCTGCGGACTTTGAGCGGAAGAGTGGCGTGAATCTGCCGGAAGACATCGCTGCAATGCTGACACCCCTGCAGGCATGAATGTTTACATACTGACAAAACCCGTTGTATCGGCCGTTCGTCTATGTTCACGGTGGGTCTTTCTGGATTGTAAGGTTGTTGATAGAGATCCAGGATGCCTTCCATATGCGCTACGAACGCGGCGTTTTGCTTCGGTAGGATGACCTCCGTATGGAGATCTAAGGAAGCACTATCCCGTACCATAGGAGGTTACCATGAGGCGCGCAATCAAAGACCTGTGTCAATTCGATGATGACCGGTTCTTCAAGGAAGTGGAGGAGGGTATCTCACGCATTCTTGAAAATGTCGAGCGCCTTGACGCTGCGGCCCATAAACTCAGCGCCGGAAACGACAACCAATCGGCACAAATCCTCGGTGGCCTAGCCAAGGAAGAGGCGGCGAAAGTATTTGTTCTCCTTGACGTCGTGCGCTGTCCTTCAGACAAACCCAAAAAAAGAGCTCGAACGCTTGGATACTTCTACAACCATCTTGCGAAGGGCATCTATGCGGCGCTGTGTAGTTGGAGTCTGGCCAACTTTGATGAAGTCATACAACAAGTAGACCAAGAACGTGAACGTTTCTACTTGGACGGTCCAAGCAATTTTGATTGGATCTTCCCAAATCAGATCACAATCCTGCGAGAAATTATCCATTACGTCGACTACGTATGCGACGACACCGAAGAAACAGAAACCAGTCCAGGCGAGCGATATTGGCAGTCGCCGTCAGCTGTGTCAATTGTAAGATACCATACACCTAGAATCATTTGTCTGGCTAAAGCACTACATCGGATCAATGCCACTTCGGCCGGGGGATTGTCCGTTATTGCTCGGATCTGGCGGGAATTCGAGCCGAGACGGGAAACGAGTACTTATGATTTAATGAAATTGAACGCCCTTACCGTTAAGACGTTGGAGGACCAGAACCTGTTCGTCACTGACGGGCAGGAGGACCGTTCGCTGATCTGCGAACGTTGGATGTTTCCGCTCTGGCCTCTGGACCTGCGGATAAAGGACATAGAAAAAGCCGATCTACTTCAGATCCGAGAAGACCGGTTGCGCGGGTTGGGCTACTCATAAGGAGATCGGGATCGGCCGCTGGGAAAACCAACCGTGAGGATGAAATAAAATGGGTGTAACTCACCCTACAAAATATTCTAACATATTGAAGAGTTTGGAGTTATATCTGAAAAACAGTATTTTCTCTTCATCAGGATGTGAAAAATACCTGTATTCTGATAACCCTCTCTGCTAAAATGCGTTATCGAGCAGATGAAATCTCCCTTTTCTCAAATCTTGGGGAATACGTTGCCTAAGAGTTCCATAAACCCTATCGTGGAGGTTGCCAGCATGACTTGGGAAGATGCTATACTTGAGGCTTTAGGCAGCAGTGGAGGTAGATCTATGGACTTACCGAATATATACGCATTCGTAGAAAAGTGCCCATTTATAACAGAGCATCATCTCGAGATCGATAAGCACGGGCAAGCCCGTTACAAGCATGCGGTTCGATCAATACTGACAAATCTGAAAGAAGCCGGGATAGTAGAACAGCCCAGTAGAGGCCTGTATAGATTGGTGAAAAAGTGAAACATAGATAAATTGCCGACGGAAGTGTTCCGTGAAAAAGTACGTTGTAATCTATTTGGACATACTCGGCTTTAAATGGTTCTTGAATAAGGATTCAGGCGCTGCCTTGGGAATACTCAATGACTTCCACGGAGTACTGGGGACCCGCCGACAACTTGAACATTTGGATTTACCATTCGGCAGGCCGAGAGGGCCAGTGAAAAGCCTCGCCGAGCGAAATGCATCAGACAGTTTTAGCTATTTCCTTCCCATGAGCGACTCGGTATTCATTCTTTCTGAAGAGCCAGACAAAGTAGCTGAGCAACTGTCGACACTCTTATCAAAAATCTTTCTCCTTAGCGGCGGTGCCTATAGTACGCCTGATTGCCCTAATGTGCTCAATCAGCGCATTGCAAATGTGCATGTAAATGAATATGGAGAAGTAGAAAGGAACTATTGCTGGGAGAAATGGTACCCAGTTCTATTTAGAGGTGGGATATCCTATGGAGACGTAGAAGTAGTTCAAACTCCGGCGATCTGTAATGGGCAGGAGATCACAGTTCCCAATGTGATTGGACAAGGGGTGGTTCAAGCAGTTGGTCTTGAGCAGAGAGGATTGAAAGGACCTCGGATCCTCTGTGACTGTGAATTCGTAGACCAACTAAGAGGACCAGCTACCAGATACCTCCGAAGAGAGGGAGACGCATGGGAGCTACTGTGGCCGGGTTACAATTACTTTGAAGGCAACGATGAAAGGAGTGAACGCTACAACCTTGACCATCTCTTCGGTCCCGCTTTGGCTCTCTGGGGATACTTTTCTGGAAAACTGCCCGAGAAGCACTATCAGGCATTCCTCGAACTCATAGTGCGGTCGCATCTCGCATTTGCGGAATGTGCATCCGACCCTGAGCTTGTCAATGAATATCTGCATCAAAAACTCGATGAAGCTGAACTCGAACTGTATGCTTCAGTCAGAAACTCCCAGCTCATATTCCCGAATACAAAATAGAAGGAGGAGGAGCAGTGGTGAGGGATAATCCTGTGACCCCCAAAGCCATCTTTTCAAAGTATTTAAAGAACCTCGCCGATGTGGCTCGGCAGGGCGACGCCCGGGAGGAGAGTTTCTACCCGGCGCTGGCGAATATGCTGGATGAAGTGACCGACGCGACCGGGAGGGCGCACGTACACGTGACCACGCTTCCCAGGCCCACCGAGGGCGGAAACCCCGATTTTCGTCTCTGGAACGGCACCGACCGCATCATCGGCTACATTGAGGCCAAGAAACCGACTGAAGGGCGGCTGGATAGTATCGAGAACTCCGAACAGCTCGAACGCTACCGCTCGACGTTCCCGAATCTCCTCCTCACCAACTTCCTCGAGTTCCGCCTGTACCGGAACGGCGAGCGCGTCGAGACGGTCCTGGCGGGTCGGCCCCTGGTGCTCAACAAGCTGCACACCACGCCGCCGCTTGAAAATCAAGATGAACTCTACGCCCTTCTTGATCGCTTCCTGAATTTTGCACTGCCCCAGACTTTCACCGCGGAATCCCTCGCCGTCGAACTGGCCAGGCGCACGCGCCTCCTCCGCGATGTGATTGGCGAGCAGTTTCAACAGAAACAGGACGCAGACAGAATGCTCTCCGGGTTCTTCGAGGCCTTTCAGACGTACCTGATCGGCTCGCTGACGCCGGAAGATTTCGCCGATTTGTTCGCGCAGACCATTACGTACGGCCTATTCGCCGCTCGCACCAGGGCGGGGGACGGCTTCAACCGGCGCGCCGCTTTCAACAATATTCCCCACACCATCGGCGTCTTGCGCGACCTGTTCCGCTACATCTCGCTTGAGGATTTTCCGGACCCGCTCGCCTGGTGTGTGGACGATATCGCTGAGGTTCTGGCCGTGGCCGATGCGCCGGGTATTCTCAACGACTATTACCGGGAGGGCAAGGGCAGCGATCCGATCGTGCATTTCTATGAGACCTTCCTGGCGCAATACGATCCCGACGAGCGCGAACGTCGGGGGGTTTACTACACGCCCGAACCGGTGGTCGGGTACATTGTTCGATCCCTGCACGGCCTGCTCAAGACCGAGTTCGGCAAGAGCGACGGTCTCGCCTCCGACGGCGTGACCCTGCTCGATCCGGCGGCAGGTACCATGACCTTTGTGGCTCGTGCTGCCCAACAGGCTGTTGCCGAGTTCGAGGCCAGGTACGGCAGCGGCGGCAGGGGAGACTTCATCCGCCACCATGTGCTCAGGAACTTCTACGCCCTCGAGCTGATGATGGCGCCTTATGCGGTCGGCCACCTCAAGATGAGCTTTTTTCTGGAAGAACTCGGCCACCGCCTCGCCGACGACGAGCGCGTGCCCTTCTATCTCACCAATACCCTCGATTGGGAGGAACTGGAACAAAGCCGTCTCCCCGGCCTATCCGCCCTGGCCGAGGAATCCCGCCTGGCCGGTGAGGTCAAGAAGCAGACCCCGATCCTGCTCATCCTGGGCAATCCGCCCTATTCAGGCCATTCGAGCAACAAGGGCAAGTGGATACGGGGATTGATTGACGAGTACAAGCAGGTGGATGGAAAGCCGCTGGGTGAGAAAAACCCGAAATGGCTTCAGGATGACTATGTCAAGTTCCTCCGTTTTGCCCAGTGGAAGATCGCGCAGGCCGGGAGGGGTGTCGTCGGCATGATCACCAACCACAGCTACCTCGATAACCCCACCTTTCGTGGCATGCGCCAGAGTCTGATGCGCACCTTCGACGATATCTATATCCTTGACCTGCACGGCAATTCACTGAAGAAGGAAACCTGCTCCGACGGAAGTCCCGACAAGAACGTCTTCGATATCCGGCAGGGCGTGGCCATCGCTTTTTTCATCAAGCGCGGCAGCGACCGACACACGGAAGCTGCTGTTCACCATGCCGAACGATACGGAGCACGTGCGAGCAAGTATGATTGGCTGGACGCCCATGACCACAGTAGCACCGAATGGCGAAATTTAAACCCGGTCTCGCCGTTCTATCTGTTCGTGCCCCACGACGAGGCGCTCGAAGCCGGGTATCGCCGGTTCATTTCCATTACCGAGGTCTTCCCTGTCAACAGTGTCGGCATCGTGACCGCGCGCGACGGCCTGACGATTCGCTGGTCAAACCAAGAGGCGTGGGATACGGTGCGCGCTTTTTCCGGGATGGACCCGGAACTGGCGAGGCAGACGTACGAACTCGGCAAGGATGCGCGAGACTGGAAAGTGACGATGGCGCAGAAGGACTTGCGCGAGTCCGGCCTCACTCGCGAGAATATCGTCCCGATCCTCTACCGGCCCTTTGACATACGCTACACCTATTACACCGGCCGATCACGTGGTTTCATCTGTATGCCCCGCCCAGACGTCATGCGCCACATGCTGGCCGGGGAGAATCTGGCGCTGATGATGCCGAAGCGTGTCGAACATGTGGGAATCTGGCAACACGCTTTCATTACAGCTTCCATTTCCGAGCATGTTGTCGTTTCGCTCAAGACCATTGATTATCATTTCCCTCTCTACATCTATCCCACAGCCGACCGCAGCGACCTCTTCGCTCACCTTGAACCATCAGACCGGCAATCGAACCTGAACCCAGAACTGGTCGAGCGCTTGACGGAGGCGCATGGTCGAGCGCCCTCACCCGAAGAAATTTTCCACTATATCTACGCCACTCTGTATGCCCCGACCTACCGCGAGAAGTACGCCGAGTTCCTGCGGATGGATTTTCCGCGCGTTCCGTTCACAGCAGACAGGGAGTTGTTCGCCAAACTTGCCGCCCTGGGCGCACGGTTGGCCGATCTGCATCTGCTCACGTCGCCCGAACTCGACCCGCCGACCTGCCGGTTTGATGGTGAAGGCGACGCAGTCGTGGCTCGGACGAAGGCAAAGGGCTTTCGCTATGACCCCGACGCGCAACGTATGTACGTCAACAAGACGCAGTATTTCGGCCCTATCCCCGCGGAGGTCTACGAATACCGGATCGGCGGTTATCAGGTCTGTGACAAGTGGTTGAAGGATCGGAAGGAACGCCGCCTGGAACTTGACGATATCCGCACCTACTGCCGGATGGTAACGGCCATTGGGATCACGCGCACCATTCAGCAAGAGCTTGACATGGTTTATGCCGACGTAGAAGATAACAGTGTACAAGTTGGGGCCAAATAACCGCGGAGAGCATCGGATCAATTGCTCGCTGCACTCCTGATTTGCCAGTGGCGCGGCGTTGAACGAACAGGAGCCTGACATGACTAAGACCGTGATTCTTGAGACGCATGTCCTTTACGACATAGGCTTGAATCGAGTCAGTACAGTATGTCAATCGGTAGGTTGTCGGTAGGTTGGTTGATTCATGACGGAGAACGGGCGAAGGTTGTTGCCCCACACATGTCTAAAGAAACTGCCGGAGTGCCGATTCAGGGGAATGGTCTTATGACAATTCCATCAAAATCAATACTCCGGCTTAAGGCGCTTACGCTTACTTCCGTTTCTTGCTCGGTGCCTGAGTCAGAGCAGACCCTGCAAGTTTCTTAGCTTGGCTGGGTGTGGCTCTTCCTTTTTTGAGCACCTTGCCAGCGATAGAAGCAACCTTTTTTGAAGTCCGTTCGTTGCGTCCTCGCCTTTTTGCCATTTGCATTCACCTCCTTCCATCGAATAGTGACTGCTATGGTTACATCTCAATTGTGATGATCAATATCTTGTGGCGAACCCTGCTAAACATACCTAATATTGTGTCTAATATCAAGGGGAGCAGGATGTGACTTTGGGTTATAATCCCCATTAAATGATTACCATAGCGTTTATCAAGGAGGAGGCCAGTGATGGCACGTAGAGGTCGTGGAGGTAAGAGGTTGACAGTTGTTATCAGCCTACTAAGGCGGAGTTGGAGATGGACATGAGTTTGCCGGATGGGGTAACGTTGGAGGAGTTAGATGAGCGGGCGTCTATTTTGGCGAAGGCATTGATGGGGGCTAAGCCGGAGACGCAAGAGATGTTGAAAGAGCGGCGGAGGGACGGGCAGGCGGGTGCTTAGCTAAGACAGCTAAGATTTACAGGAAGCGGATTTCAAGTATTCTGAAGTCTCTTTTATGTCAAGCTAACGAACGGGATTTCAAATGAGGCACTACCGAAAATGACAAAGGCTCCCCGAAGGGAGCCTTTTGAAAGGATTGTATTTGCGATTCTATTTCTTAATTAGGAGTTTTTCTTCCCTCGTTAATCTTTTCTTCCAATGCCTTCAACGACAGCCGGCCTTCTTGGTCCAGTTCTGCCGCTGCTTTTAGAGCACGTTCTGTTCCTTCTTGGCGTCCTTTTTGGATTCTTTTTTCTGACAGATAATCAGCGAGAACTCCCATGACAGTTCCTCCTTCAAAGAGAACAAAGGTTAGAACGATTGAGGAGATACCAATTTTCCCTGAATATTCAAAGAGTCTAAATATAAATTTAATGATCCACACACCCTCAAGGCTTGTGGTCTCATAGCAGAATGAAAGAATTACTCCAAGAACAAACAAGGCCAAGAATACGAGGATGAACAAGGGTCTATGCTGAACCTTGACGCTCCAGATGGATTCTCGTTCCATCTTGCCTTTCGGGAGAAAGGGTCCAAGGGTTGAGGACTTTCTTGGCCTGTCTGTTGACTTTTTGGCAGTAATGTATAGTGTATTATAGTGTATATAATATATACAAAATATATCCGTTATATGTTGTAACGTCAAGTATTAAATTGATAGTGTGTGGGCTAAGCCGGAGACGCATGAGATGTTGAAAGAGCGGCGGAGGGACGGGCAGGCGGGTGCTTAGCCAAGTATATAAGCCCCTTTCGGAAAGTGGCGGCGGGACGAAGAAGCGTCAAGCCCGTGACATCGCAAAGGCTCAGATCCGCTGGAAAGCGTACAAACAGGAGAAACGAAATGCCCGTAAGAGAACATAAGGTCAGCGACTACCTCAAAACGCCCGAGGACGCCGCCGCCTATCTGAATGCGGCGATCGAGGAAATGGGCGACGACCCGCGCTTGCTCATGAAGGCGTTTCGCAACGTTGCCGAGGCGCGGGGTGGTGTGTCCGCGCTTGCGCGCCGAGCCAAGTTGGATCGAGTGGCCCTCTCCCGAGCTCTGTCTGGCCGGCGAAATCCACGGCTCGATACGCTCGCAAAAGTGTCCGCCGCTTGCGGCGTCAAGCTCCGTTTCTCGGCGTAAGAGAGAATAGCCATGACAACATCCAGGGCCCGCGGAAGGCCGGACCTTGCTTGATCTCGGCCCGTTCGAGGTAGGTCTTGAGTGCCCGCATCGTCGTCGGGCCGAGATCGCCCCCGTGCCGCCGCATTCGCCGACGAGTGGCGGGACGCGTCCCCTTGACGCCGACGCAAGAAGACTTCACCTTTGCGCAGTCGATACACACTGCTGGGAGAGAACCCCACTACATCTTCATCCAGCATCATAAAACGCAATCGGCAATACCCCTCCCCAGAGTCAACCCCAAGTATTCCAACCCATTATTTTACAAATGTTAAGAGCAACCTGGTCGCTGCTGAAGGTGACAAGAAAAAAATGTATTGCGTAACGCAACACAATGCATTACCTTTTGGTGCAGAAAGGGAAGCGGTACGATGACTTTGATTGACACAAAAAACGACCAGGTCCATCCGGGAGCCTATGTCAGGCAACACGTCATCCCAAAGGGTACGACGGTTACAAAGGCCGCCGCGATCCTGGGTGTCGGGCGACCCGCGCTTTCCAATTTCCTCAACGGCAAGGCGGCACTATCGCCGGAGATGGCGCTGCGGCTTGAGCGCGCCTTCGGGGCGGACCGTAAAACGCTTCTCGACCTCCAGATCCGATTCTCCCGCAGCGAGGAGGCCATGCATGGACAGCCCGTGCCTGCCGGAGCTTATGCGCCGGCGCTGATTTCGATCAGGACACGCGACATACAGCGCTGGGCACAGGACAACATTCATGCCCGCCAGGAACTGGCGGCGCTGTTGCGCAGGCTGATTCATTCGACCGGGTGCAACCTCACCCGCGTCGATTTCCCCGCCTATGACAATGCCGAGCGGAGGGGATGGGACGGCGTCATCAAGACGTCGGCACCCACACCGTGGATACCGGACGGAACGTCCGGCTGGGAAGTCAGCTGCAGAGAGGATGCCTGGAGGAAAGCCGAGAGCGACTACGCGGCCCGCCTGAAATCCGTCCCACCAACGGAAAGGAACGCCACCACATTCGTTTTTGTTACGGCGCGCAGTTGGAAGAAGAAACAAGACTGGGCGAACGAGAAGGCCGCCCTTGACCAATGGAAGGAAGTCCGGGCCTACGACGCGAGCGACCTGGAACAATGGCTTGAGCAATCGGCTCCGGCTCAAATCTGGTTCGCCGAACGGCTCGGACAGCCGGTTGAGGATTATCGGTCGATCGAAAAATGCTGGTTGACCTGGGCCGAGGCCTGCGACCCACCGCTGTCGCCTGCACTCTTCGCTCCGTCGGTGGAACGGTTTGCCGAAAAATTTGGGGACTGGCTGAACGAGGAACCCGATCGCCCGTTCATCGTCGCCGCCGACTCGCGGGAGGAAGCGCTCGTCTTCCTGCGTTGTCTTGCCCGGTCCTCAAAGACCGGCATCCCCGGTCTCGACGACCGTATGATCGTGTTCGACACGTCCGCAGCCTTGCGGCGGTTCGACGCCGGGACCCGTGTCCCGCTCGTCGCCGTGATCCACGACCCGGAGGTCGAAAAGGAGATCGGAGGCTTCCATCGCTGCTGTCACTGCGTGATCACCCGGCCCCGCAACAGCGTGACCACCGAACCCGATATCGCCCTCGATCTTCTGGGCCACCTGGATTTCCGCAAGGCTCTTGATGACATGGGGCTTTCCTACGACGACATCCAAAGACTCGCACGGGAATCAGCGCGCTCGCCGACGATCCTGCGGCGCTGTCTTGCCACAATTCCGGCCGTCCGGACCCCATCCTGGGCAGGCGATGCCAGGATCGCCCGGAAGCTGCTGCCGGCGGCGATGGTTGGCGCCTGGCACAATACCTCGCCGGCTGACCTCGGAGTTATTGGTCATTTCGCTGTTTCGGACGACGATACGATAGATTACAACGTCACGGAGATGCTCAATCTTGAGGATCCACCGCTCTGGTCGGCGGGAGAATATCGGGGCGTCGCCTCACGGATCGACGCTCTGTTCGGGATCGCCCTGTTCATCACCAGGAAGGACCTCGACATTTTCTTTGAGGTTGCCGAAAAGGTGCTGTCGGAGAAAGCCCTCGCCATTGACTTGCCCCCAGGCCAAAGATGGCAGGCAAGTTTACCCGGAAAGGTGCGGAATCATTCGGACGTGCTGCGCCGAGGCATTCGCGAGACACTGGTTATCCTGGCCGTCCACGGGAACCGGCTGTTTCACCAGCGTCTGGGCTTCAACGTCGAAGCCCGCGTTGCCGCCCTTGTCAACAAGCTGCTGAGCCCACTTGATCGGGAGAAGATTCTGTTCTACGGCGAGGATCTTCCGGATTATGCGGAAGCGGCCCCGGAGGAAGTTCTGTCATTGCTTGAGAAGGACCTTCGGAAACCCGAACCCGTCATTCGGGAACTCATGCGACCGGCGGGAAATAGCTTTTTCAGCCCTCCCCTTCGGACCCCCTTGTTGTGGGCGCTGGAAGGTCTTGCGTGGAAACCCCAGCGCTTTCCACGCGTGGTGGAACTTCTGGCAAAGCTTTGCGCGACGCACAAAAACGAAGCTCACGACAACTGGGCACCCAGGCCCGAGGACACGCTTGGGTCTCTTTTCCGATCCTGGTTGCCCCAGACCGCCGCCTCGCTTGATGAGAGAGTGAAGGCGTTAGAGGGACTCTGGCGCCGTCATCCGATGCTGGGATGGTCTGTATGTATTGACCAATTGGCATGGCGACGCTCCGTCGCCATGCCGAACCACCGTCCGCACTGGCGTGACGATGCGGCGAACACAATCGCTGAGGTGCCCCAGGCCGAGTGGTTCATCCGAAAGGCCAGAGATCTTGTCCTGACCTGGCCGGGGCACGACGAAAAAACTCTGGGGGCCCTCGTCGAACGGCTTGAACAGTTTCGCGAAGCGGAACAGCTTAAGATATGGAATCTTATCGGTCAGTGGGCCGACTCGACGGCGTCAGATGAGGCCAAAGCGATTCTGCGCCAACGCATCCATGGATGTGCGCACGAGCGCCACCGCCTGGGAGATTCAATTGCACATCCGGAACAAGAACGGGCGGCCTCGAAAAAGTTGTTGCCGAAAGACAAGGCCACCCGCCAGCTTTTCGCTTCGCCTTGGGTCGAATTGCCGCCCGACGGTTCCGAAGACGAGGCGTTTGACTACGAAACGAACGAACAACGGCTTCACGAACTGCGCATGGAGGCGTTGCGCGAGATCTGGGAGGCGCGTGGTTTCGAAGGCGTGAGCATTTTACTTGAGAAAAGTGAGAAGATGTCAAGCCTCATCGGCGGACTCATGACAGGAATTCTGCGGGGCGAAGCGGCCAAGTTCATTAAGTCGTGCCTCCACGCAGCGGCAGCCGATAAAGAATCCGCGTACCGGTCCTGCCTCACCGGATTTCTGTGGAAGGCGGGCCCCGACCTTGTCGCCGCGATTATCGCTGACACCGAGCGCTCTGGCACGCCCGCCACCTTGACCACGCTGCTTCTGTGCATGCCGTTCAGGGCGACGACCTGGCGCCGGCTTGACAACAAACCGTCCGACTTCCGGGACATGTACTGGAAAAGGGTGGAACCTCGAACCTGGAGGGGTGGAGAAGAAGAGATCAACGAATCCGTCGGGATGTTGCTTGCTGTGGACCGCGCCCCGACCGCCTTTCGGGCAGCCCTCGTAGCGTGGGACCAGGTCGAGACGCCGCTGCTGATACGGCTCCTCCATGCCTTGTCTGTCGCCGATTCGGAAGATTTTTTGAATGATCCCACGACCGACGACTATAACATCTCAGTGGCGTTCGATGCGCTCGACAAGCGGCCCGGCGTCACGGTCGAGGAAAAAGCCCAACTCGAGTACGTCTATCTTACGCGGCTCGACCGAAGTGAACATGGCATTCCCAATCTTGAAAAACACATCGCCGCGTCGCCCAGGTTCTACGCGCTGGCAATCGCATGCGTATCGCGACGCGCGGATGGTGGGGAAGATCCGCCTGAATTAAGGTTTGGCGATCCCGAACGGCTTTCGGCAATCGTCAGCGCGGCTCGTAGGCTTCTCTACCGAGTCCGCCGTATCCCCGGCACCGACGGGAAGGGGAACATTGATGCCAAAGAATTGAAGGCCTGGCTCCGTGAGGTCCGCTCATGGTGTGCGCGGCACGACCGCGCAGAAATTGGCGACCATAAGATCGGCCGGTTTTTGGCTCACGCTCCGGACGACGACGGCGTCTGGCCGTGCCGACCCGTTTGTGAAGCACTGGAATGGATGGCCTCTGAAGAAGTCGCTCGCGGCTTCGAGATCGGCGCGCGGAATAGGCGAGGCGCCTATTTGAGAGGCGAAGGCGGCGATCAGGAACGCGATCTGGCGGCGCGCTACCGCGCCTGGGCCCGTGAGCTTGTCTACGGCTACCCCTATGTCGGCGCCGTGCTGGAGCGTATCGCCACCCTGTGCGACCACGAAGCAGGATGGCAAGACACCGAGTCGGAGGTCATGCTTGGGGGATGGTGAATGCCATCTCCCTTTACATCAAGGCGAAAATTCCACTTGACATTAAACCAGTACAACTTTAATGTAATATGGTCAGGTGATTTTTGCGTTTTCGACCTATTTACCGGCTGATACAAGGGAGGGGTATCATGAAGTGGCGAAAATACTCGGCGCTGGTTGGGGGCACGCTCTTATTGGCTTTGCTGGCCTTGCCCGAAGCGGCTTTCGCCGGTCAGTTGGACACTGGAGACACGGCCTGGATCATCACAGCAACGGCACTCGTGTTATTCATGACCCTACCCGGTCTCGCCATGTTCTACGCCGGCTTGGTTCCGTCGAAAAACGTGCTCTCTTTGTTCATGCAGTGTTTCGGCATAACCGCCCTGGTCACTGTGCTCTGGATCATCTACGGTTACAGCATCGTTTTTGATTCGGCCGGCATGGTCGCAGGGGAACGCGGATTGCACGCCTTTGTCGGCGGATTGGGCAAGGCGTTCCTCAGCGACGTGACCCCCGATGCTCTGACAGGCACCATTCCGGAGCCGATTTTCGTCGCATTTCAGCTCACCTTCGCCATCATCACCCCCGCCCTCATGGTCGGCGCTTTCGCCGGACGGATGAAATTTTCGGCCGTCTTGTGGTTTACCGGACTGTGGGTTACGGTGGTCTATTTCCCCATCGCTCACATGGTCTGGGGCGGAGAGGGCTCCTACTTCGGCGACATGGGGGTCTTCGACTTCGCCGGTGGCATCGTCGTGCACATGACCGCAGGTTTTTCGGCTCTGGTAGCCTGTATTGTCGTCGGCAAGCGGAAAGTGCACCTGGGGCAGACTGCGCCGCCTCACAATATCCCCATGGTCTTGACTGGAATGGCCATACTCTGGGTGGGCTGGTTCGGCTTCAACGGCGGCAGCGCGCTGGCTGCCAACGGCCAGGCCACCATGGCCTTGCTGGTTACCCAGATCTCAGCCTCCCTCGGGGCTTTGACCTGGATCGTCATAGAGTGGATTCGATACGGCAAACCCACTGCTGTAGGGTTTGCAACCGGGGCCATCGCCGGTCTCGCCGCCATCACGCCGGCTTCCGGAACCGTGGGCCCGATCGGCGCTTTGGTTATCGGCATCACCGCCGGGTTAATCTGTTATTATGCCTCTACCATATTCAAGTTCAAAGTCGGCTATGATGATACCCTGGATGTGGTGGGCGTCCACGGCGTCGGCGGTCTTATCGGCGTGATCCTCGTAGGGATTTTCGCCTCTTCCATGTTTGGCGGATCGGAAGCTGGGTTGGACATCGGGAACCAGTTGAAAGTTCAGATCTTTGCCGCCATCTTCACTTTCATCTATTCCGTTGTGGTTTCTTTCCTTCTGCTGAAGATTGTTGACGCTATCGTCGGACTGCGCATCCACGACGAAGGGGAGGCCATCGGACTCGACGTCAGCGATCACGGCGAAACCGGTTACACGCATGTAGAGAGGTAGCTGAGGCAACAAACAATCCCCCCGGGGCCGGAGGGGTTGTTTTGCTTGAGTTAATATATTGTTTATAAAGAAGTTTATGAAGGTTTCAATAACTTTTGGTCTCAGTAAAATCCTGATCGGAAATTACTGGAAACGATTGGAGGAATAAAAAATATGTCAAGCCGAATACGTGTTATCGTCCTGACCCTGAGCCTGCTTGTCAGCCCTGCATTCGCCCAGCAGCAGGAGATTTCCGTTGAAGCCGGTGCAGACCTTTTCTCCCAATATCTCTTTCGGGGCGCGGTCATTACAGACAAGCTTACCCTGCAGCCTGCCATCACCCTCGGCTTTGGAGACTCCGGCTTCTCCTTCAACGTCTGGGGTTCCGCTGCCGTCCTGGACCGGAGAACTCTTGACCAGGGCGATGAACTCGACTTCACCGTTACACTGGATCGCAGTTTGGATGCAGGGGACAAAAGCGTCGGGCTTTCGGTGGGTTATATCCAATACACCTTTCCCAGTCTCTCAACAGGCACCAAACATTCCGAGGAATTCTTCGTCGGCCTGAGTCTGGACAATCCGATCGCCCCGTCCCTAACCCTCTACTACGACTTCGGCGCCTTCGATGTGTGGTATCTCAACGGCGCTGTTGGTCGCGAGTTCCCCCTGAAACCCGAAAGCAATATTATGCTGGGGGTTTCGGGCGACATCGGGTTCAGCGACGCCACCGGCAGCTTCACGTTCAACCACATCGGTGTGTCGGCTTCTCTCAACGTCAGCCGGGGCGCCGTGTCATTTTCACCTACCATCGGCATTCTTTACTCAGACAAAGAACTCAATGCCGACGAAACCGAAATCTGGGGCGGTATCAGTGTGAGTTTTTAAGAAGTTGCCTGGAAAATAGGATACCCGGGTTCAACTGCTTTTTTGTTCATGGCCTTTTTCTTGTTCGCCCAAGAAAAAGGCCGAAAAAGAAGGGCGCCTGCCTGCGCGGCGCACCGCGCTGCAGGCAGGCCGCTCAGACGCCGCCTGTCTGCGTGCGTGTCCGCACGCAGACAGGCGCTTTTGCAGCAGTACACCACGAAAATCGAGGACCATCAGAGAGATAGACGTTATGAGTTTTGGCAGTAAGTCTTTTCTTAAGGGTATGATAACAGGGTTGGTTCTGACGATGATCGTGGGTCTTCTGGGGTACCGTTTTCTTTTTCCGTCTTCGGATGAAAACAAGGCCGGAGAAAAGAGTTGACCACCGCAAGGTCCCGAGGCCCGGAGTCCGGGACCGGCTGAGACATCGCATGCTGTGAAAGGAGGTAGCGTCTTATGGATACGTTCAGGCGAATCGTCGGTGTGGTTCTCATCGTCACTGCGGTTGTGGTCGCAGTTCACACGGTTATCGAGCCGCTGTATTACACTTCCACCGAAGCCAGTCCGTACAGCCCGCATTGGGGCAAGATTAACCCGCTTATGGTGCTGGCGGTCGTGCTGGGTGTGATTTTCGGCTACATCCGCAAGAGAAGCGTTGACCGCGAGGGCGGCGATGCGCCGGTGACCCGCGAGTTTCTGGCAGCCAACACGCTGTTCTACGGTTTCCTGTTCGTTGGCATCCTGTTCTTCTGGAACTGGTTCAATCTCCTCAGTCCCGCATTCACCGCAGTGGGAATGGATACGGTCTCTCTGGTGTGGATCATCATCGACACCGGGCTGCCGCTGCTGGCGGTCGTGCTGGGCCTATCCCTGCTGAGCGGCGACAAGTAAGCCGCCAGCAGGTCAACGACGCCTTTTGGGGGGCATCTGAGCCACATACCGAGAGGTCAAACGCTGGAGTGGGGTTTCAGTACTGGGCGCAGAGGATAGACCCAGATGCGGAACGGGCCTGTGAGGAGGTGGACAGGCCCTTTTTTTGTTCGCCGGCTCAAAACGATTTATCGTGGGAGGGCGTAAAGCGACTTTTCTTTTTCCGAAATCTGTCTTATATTTCAAAAAAGAATCCGCCTGATGAATACATGAGACAGATCTGTCTCATGTATTCTCTCCAAAGCTTCTCAGGTTGGGCCGGGAATTTTTGTATCGGTTTTAAAAACAATATGTTAATTCCTGACTCTCCAAATTTTGATTCCCTGGCACGACTATTGCCTGAGTAAATAGTAGAGGGTCTCCCACAAAGCAGACGAAATCCGTAAAGCAGATAGGAGGGTGTGATGGACCGATTCAGTGGTGGAAGTGACGTGATGGTGATGGAAATGGGTGAGGCGCTGAACCCGCTGGCGATTGCCCGGCAGCAGCTGGACAATGTGGCCGAGCGGCTCAACCTGGATCAGTTCTTGTACGAACGGCTGAGGCACCCGAGGCGGACGATTAGCGTTTCTGTTCCGGTGGTGATGGACGACGGCTCGGTTCAGGTTTTTACCGGATATCGGGTGCATCACAACCTCTTTAGAGGGCCGGCCAAAGGGGGCATCCGCTACCATCCGGACGTGACGCTGGATGAGGTGAGCGCCCTGGCGATGTGGATGACGTGGAAGTGTGCACTGGTGGATATCCCGTTCGGGGGCGCCAAAGGAGGGGTGATCTGCAATCCGAAGGAGATGAGTCTGGGAGAACAGGAGCGGATGACGCGTCGGTTGACGGCGGAGCTGATGATTATCCTGGGCCCCGACAAGGATATTCCGGCGCCTGATGTGAATACGAATGCACAGACGATGGGCTGGATTCTGGATACCTACAGTATGAATGTCGGCCATTCGGTTCCAAGCGTGGTAACAGGCAAGCCGCTTTCCGTGGGCGGGTCCCGGGGGCGGGAGGAGGCCACGGGGCGGGGCTGCATTCGCACCGTGCTGGAGGCGTTGAAGCACCTGGAGATCGAGGTGGAGGGGGTGCGGGTGGCGGTGCAGGGGTTTGGAAATGTGGGAAAGATCGCGGCCGGTTTGATCCAGGGAAGGGGGGCCAGCATTGTGGCAGTGAGCGATTCGCGGGGGGGAATCTACAATCCGAACGGGCTGGATGTGGAGGGGGTTGCCGCTCATAAGGCGGAGACGGGTCAGGTGGCGGGGTTCCCAGAGGCGGATGGGGTGACAAACGAGGAGGTGCTGGAGCTGGACTGCGACGTGCTGATTCCGGCGGCCCTGGAGAACCAGATTACAGGACAGAATGCGGATCGCATCCGGGCGAAGGTGGTGGCCGAAGGGGCCAACGGACCCACGATACCGGCTGCGGACGAGATCCTCTACGACCGGGGTATTTTCCTGATTCCGGATATCCTGGCGAATGCCGGCGGGGTGACAGTCTCCTATTTTGAATGGGTGCAGGGGCTGATGCAGTTTTTCTGGTCGGAGGAGGAGGTCAATGAGAAATTGAGGACTATTATGCATAAGGCCTTTCACGATACCCTGGAAGTTTCCATCCGGGAGAAGGTGGATATGCGGGTTGCGGCCTATCTGCTGGCGGTATCGCGGACGGCCGAGGCCGGAAAGACGCTGGGCGTGTACCCGTAGGCAGGCTGCGGTAGGGATCGACGATGAACACCCCTGGAGGGATCCCCTCCAGGGGTGTTTGTATTGTTATGAACTTTTCTCATCTTCCTCGGCAGCGTATGAATGCCCGTCGAAGATCGCTCTGACCTCCGCCGCCGTTTTCGCATTTTGCAATGCCTGAATTCGGGTTTCTTCTTCTTTTTGCAGCGCTTGAACACTGGCCAGGACGGCCTCAAGCCTGTCGCCTGGAAATTTGCAGGCGCCATTTTCGTCCATGTGGATAATCTCACCCGGAGAGACATCCATGCCCGCCACGGTGACGGGTACGTTGACCGCATGCACGGCCATGGCGCCGTGTCCTGCGGTGACGCCGCTGAGCATGTACTGGAACTTCATCGGACGTATTTCATCGATGTCCCTTGAAGGACCATTGGAGATGGCGCCCACACACCCCACAGCGCTCATTGCACTTGTCATATTCCCCCCGGCCAGTCCGACCTTACCGGCTATCTCGGGTGGGAATTTTTGCTGAAAGACCAGAATCGACGGTTTTTTTGATTTATCCAGCGCGTCAATCACATCCATAAAGGACAGGCGCGCATAGTTCGGATCGGGCAATCCGAATACACATGTGACGGCATATCCAACGGTTCTGCCCAGTTCAGGATAGATGCAGCGGATGGATTGGTCGGTGTACCAGTTCTCGGTCCAGGGGTTGTAAAGACCCAAACAGAGAGGGCTTTGGGGATAGGTGGCCACGACATTGGTGATTGACGGTGTGTCGTGGTTTCGCAACGCCTCTAATATTTCCTGCTCAGCCGGTTTTGCCACGGGTCACCTCCTTGGTGATATCGGGTTGGATCTGCTCGCACCAGGCTCTGGCGTTTTGGAACATGGTGAGCCAGGGGGAGGCGTTGAGATCGCGCCTCCAGTTCTGGGGCATAAAGCCCCACTGCCATTTGAGGAAGGTCCGCTCGGGATGGGGCATCATGGCCAGGTGGCGGCCGTCCGGCGAGCAGAGGGCCGCGATGCCGTCGGGAGAACCGTTGGGGTTAAAGGGATAGATCCCGGTGATGCGGCCGTTGTCGTCCACATAGCGGATGGGGGCCAGGTTCCGGGCTTTCACTTTGTTCAGGATATCCTGGTCGGAGAAGAAGGCCCGTCCCTCTCCGTGGGCGACCCAGATGCCGAGGGTGGCGCCTTCCATGCCCTGCAGCATGACCGCCGGGCTTTTCCGGATCTGCACGGTGGTGAAGCGGGACTCGAAGCGGCCGGAAGTATTCTGGATGAAGCGGGGCTGCACCCTGTGGGCGATGCCCTGCCAGGGCACCCAGCCCAGGAGGGCCATGAGCTGGCAGCCGTTGCATACGCCCAGGCTGAAGGTATCGGGGCGGTTGTAGAAGTCCTGAAACTGCTTCCAGAGGGTGGGGTTGAAGCGGATGGCTCCGGCCCAGCCCTTGGCCGAGTCTAAGACATCCGCGTAGCTGAACCCGCCCACGAAGGCGACGCCCTGGAAGGCATCCAAGCCGATGGTTGCGGCCAGGAGGTCGGACATGGCAACGTCCCAGGGCTCAAACCCGGCCGCGTAAAAGGCCGAGGTCATCTCCCGGTCGCCGTTGCTGCCCTCTTCTCGAAGGATGGCGATGCGGGGTTTGTTTTTGGACGCCAGGCGGGTGGGGGGGGTCGGTTCGGGAGTGAAGGGGAGCGAGTATTGGGGACCGGTCCGTTTCCGGAGGCCGGTCCGCTCCTGGTCCACGCAGTCGGGGTTGGCCTGAAGGCGGTCGAGCCGGTAGCTGGTCTCTTCCCAGAGGTCTCTGAGGTCCTTAACGTTGGCTTCAAGGACGGGCTGGCCGTTCAGGCGGATGCGGACGGTTTTGTCCGCTGTTGCGGCGCCGATGGCCAGGCAGGGTACGTCTGCCCGCCGGAAGGCCTCTAAGACGCGGGGTTCGTTTTCTGGGCTGACTTCGAGGAGGAGGCCGAGTTCTTCGGCGAAGAGAACGGGGAAGGGGTCGCCTGCCTCGTCGGCAGACAGGTGTGTGTCTCCGGCCTGCCTGCAGCGCGGTGCGCCGCGCAGGCAGGCGTTGAGGTCGACTTCGACGCCGCAGTTCCCGGCAAAAGCCATCTCTAAGAGGGCCGTGATGAGGCCGCCGTCGCTGCGGTCGTGGCCGGCGGTGATGGCGTCTTCGGCAATGAGCGTCTGGACGGCGTTGAAGGCCCGCTTGAGGAGGTTCGGATCATCGACGTCGGGCGCGTCGTTCCCGATCTGTTCGAAGACCTGCGCCAGGGTGGAACCGCCCAGCCGGTGTTTCCCGCCGCCCAGGTCGATGTAGAGGATGCGGCCGCTGCCGGGGTGTTTGAGGTCGGGGGTGACGGTTCTGGTGATGTCGGGGCAGGTGACGTAGGCGGAGATGACGAGGGCGCCGGGGGCCTTGACGGTCTCTTCCCCGCCCGGTCCATCCGGAGCGATGGCGGCCATGGAGAGGCTGTCTTTGCCGCCGTCGATGGCGATGCCGAGCCGGATGAGAACCTCGCGCAGGGCCACGGCGGCGGTGTAGAGGGCGGCGCCTTCGCCGGGGAGTTTGGCGGCCCACATCCAGTTGCCGGAGCATTTGACGTCTTCCAGGGCGCTGACCTGCGCCCAGACGAGGTTGGTGAGGGCCTCGCCGACGCCCATGCGGGCCATGGCAGCGGGATTGACCAGGCCTACGATGGGCTGTTCGCCGATGGCGGTGGCCGCGCCGGTGAGGCCGAAGTGGCTCTGAGCGATCACAGCGACATCGGCGACGGTAAGCTGGAGGGGGCCTGCGCACTGCTGCTGCGCGATGAGGCCGGTGACGCTGCGGTCGACTTTGCTGGTGAGGAAGCGTTTGGAGCCGACGGAAAGGAGGCGGAGCACCCGCTCTAAGGCGGCCTTGAAACTGAGGCCTTCCGGGAGGGCGAGGGGTTGCAGCACCGTCGGAATGCGCTCGAGTTCAAAGGTCTTTTGCGGCATGTCGCCCAGCACCCTGTCCAGGTCGAGGTTGACCGGGGTGGAGTTGTCGTGTTCGTCGTAGAGGACGACTTTTCCGTCTCCGGTGACCCGGCCCACAAAGGCGACCGGGACCTTTTCCCGCTCGCACAGGGCCTTGAAGCGGTCGGCGCGTTCCGGACGGAGGAGGAGGGCGTCCTGTTCCTGGTATTCGGCGCCCCAGATTTCCAGGACGGAGAGGGTGTTATCGCCTACGGGGATCGCCCTGACGTTGATGCGGGCGCCCTGGGGAGCGACGATTTCTTTGAGGACGTTGCAGTTGCCGCCGGCGCCCTGGTCGTGGATGCTGACGATGGGATTGCCATCCCCCAGTTCGATGCAGGCGCGGATG
This sequence comes from Candidatus Latescibacterota bacterium, assembly GCA_965222075.1. Classification (GTDB taxonomy): domain Bacteria; phylum Latescibacterota; class UBA2968; order UBA2968; genus JAAXHW01. Next base: position 1,161,510 of record OZ244937.1, read on the forward strand.
ACCCGGTTGGCCTTCTGCTCCATCTCCGCGTCGCCACGCTGGACGGCGTTGAAGTCGAGTTCGGCGATGTTTTTACCCTGGACCATGCTGGAGGCGGCACCCCCGCCCATGCCGATGCGATAGGCCGGACCGCCGATTTTGGCCACCCACATCTCCTTTTGGGGGCTGCCCTTTTCCACGTGCCGGGCGTCGATTTGCCCGATGCCCCCGCTGAACATGATCGGTTTGATCCATTCTCTGCGCTCGCCGCCCGGCAGCCGCAGCCCAAAGGCGCGGGTGTAGCCCTGGATGACCGGCTCTCCGAATTTGTTGCCGTAGTCGGAGGCGCCGTTGCTGGCCTCGATCTCGATCCGGAGGGGCGAGGCCAGGTTGTCCGGGTAGAGGAAGTCGGGGCTTTCCCAGGGGAGGTCGTAGCCGGGGATGCGGAGGTTGCCCACACAGTAGGCGGCGGTTCCGGCAACGACGAGGGCGCCCCTGCCGGCGGCGTGTACGTCGCGGATGCGGCCGCCGGTGCCGGTTTCGGCGCCGGGGAAGGGGGCCACGCCGGAGGGGAAGTTGTGGGTTTCGGCGGTAAAGATGATGTGATAGTCCGGATTTGCTTCCGCAAAAGGAGAGGGTTCGCCCGGGCATGCCGGGACGATGGTTTTAATGGCGTAGCCCCGGATGGCGCTGGCGTTGTCTTTAAAGGCGCTGGCGCTGTTGTTCGGGTTCGCTTTGAGGGGCTCCTGGATGAGGGCAAAAAGGTGCTTGGGTACCTCCTGGCCGTCGATGACCAGCCGGCCCTTGAAGAACCAGTGGCGGGAATGTTCGCTGTTGGACTGGGCGATGTCGAAGCATTCGACGCTGGTGGGGTTGCGGAGGATGGTGTCCAGGAAGAGGTCGGTGTAGTAGTTCAGGTCCCACTCGTCGAAGGCCAGCCCCATTTCCCGGTTGATCCGCTCAAGGGCCGCCCTGCCTTCCTGGATGAGGGGGACCTGGGTGACCGGTTCGGGTTCAAGGCCGGTTTCGAAGGTGGTGAGGGGTTCAGGGTAAGGGCACTCGGTCATGCGGTCGTGGACCAGGTCCAGAAATGCGGTCTGTTGTGCCCGGTTCAGGGCAGGCGCGATCAGGTAGCGCTTAGAACGCTCGATGCGGACGATGCAGTCCAGGCCGCAGGCGCGGCAGACGGAGACGGCGTTGGTGGACCAGGCGGTGGTGAAGTTCATCCGGGGGCCGACTTCGAGGAGGGCGCCCTCTGTCTTGAGGAAGGATTCCGGCCCGAACCGGTGGGGTTCAAAGGTTTCGCTCAGCAGCCAGGTGAGGACCTTCTCCTGTTCCGGGGTCAGCGCGCTCTGGGTCTGGATGTTGAAGCAGTATTCGGTTTCGATGCTGTGGATGTCGGCGGAGACGCGTTCCACCGCGTCCTGGAGGAGGGTGCGCTTCTGGACGGGGGAAAGCCCGGGCGTGCGGTAGAGATGGTGCAGGCTCATGGGACCTCGGTTTGGCCAGGCGGAGGTTTTCTGTAGACGACTCCCGACGCGCGATACCAGAATATGGATGGGGTATGGTTCGATGTCAACCGTTTTCGTAACGGCAATAAAGCGAATTCACCTGAAATACTCCGGGATTACCCGACCGTGGTGATCTGTCGGGGGTGCCCCTCAACCGTGACGTGCAGCCGCACGCGATTGTCGGGCAACCGCTCGATGCGGTCAATCCAGGTGTTTTCAGGGGGTGTTTTTCCTTCAAAGGGCACGAACAGGGCGGCAAAGCCGCGTGAGGCCGTTTTCGGGTCCGCCTGATAGTGCAAAAGCCGGGTGGGTATGCCCGGTCCGCCGTAGGACAGCCATTTTTGCGCCTTCTCAGACGAGAGGCGCCAGTTTTTTTGTCCGAGGCATACGGAGAGATTGGTCCTGCCGGGCAGGCTGGTGTGTACGGCCCCACCGTCCTGGGAGATGCTGAGATCCTCCGTGGTAAAGTGGAAGTTTTCCCAGATCCGGCGGTTTTGAGGCAGGTCCTCAAATTCGTCCCAGACGATCCAGCAGCGCTGGTCGAGGAAAAGAACGTGTCGGCGTACGGTGATCGGGGGGATACCCTCCTCAACCGGGATCTGAATCTGTCCGATCGCGTAGTCCAGGTCCTGTTTGGTCTGCCAGTGCAGGATTTCCGGGTGCGGATCGTTCGGCAAGGGCTCTGCGCCGAGGGTGGGGCAGTTGTGCCACCAGCTTTGCCTGGCGATCTCCCGCTCGCCGGTGTAGTAATGGCCCACGCCGGGGTCGATGAGGACGTGCTCGCCGCCTGCCCAGATCTGGATGGAGAGGGTGTCCGGATGGTGGTGGCCCCCATCCGGGCTGACGTTGAAGATGAGGTAGCGGGCGTTCCTGGACCAGCCGGAGCGCATGGCCACAAGCCGGGCGTCTGGCAGCAGGGACGAGCGCGTGTGCGGTTGGGTGCCTTCCCGGCCGTCTGTGGCCAGGTAGCGCCAGTCGTTGCGTTGAAAGGCGTCCGCTGCAAGACGCAGGAGACCGCGGGTCTCGACTGCGACCGTCCAGTCGTCGTTGATTCCGGGCGTGGAACGGATCGGGGTGGAGACCTGGACGAAGGCATTTACGGCGCGCCGGACCAGGGAGAGGAATCGGTCGGGCAGTTCATCCGCCCGTTTCCGGGCCAGGCAGATCATGGACATGGGGCGTCTGACGAAGGTCAGGTGGTAGGAGATCGACCGGTGGAGGTGGCAGCCGTCGTCAAGCAGCTCCCGCTGCATGCCCTCAAGCAGGTGGGGCCACATGCGGTGCAGCCAGGCGTCGCGCTCTTTGAGTTCGGGGAGCAGGGATGCCGTCAGGTAAAGTGCTTTGCCGGTTGCGCTGAGGAGGTTGTCTTTGTAGGCGGCTCGATCCAATTCGTGGAGACGCCGGGTGTGCGCCCGGATGGCCCTCAGGATGATCCCATGGAAGCGAGGGGAGAACCCGGGGCTGTCTGCCATCGCAAGGTAGCCCAGCACGAGGAATTTCAGCCGATTGGCAACATAACCGTAATGCGACCAGGCCACGTTGGAGGGGGTGTCGCAGACGTTGCCCGGCCCAAAGTCGTTGTGGCCTTCCGGCAGGCGCGGGCACTGGGCAATGAGCGCAAGGACCATCCCTGCCCATGCCCGGGCCCATCTGGGGTCGGGCCGGTGAAAATAGGCCAGGGCAGGATACATAAAGAGATAGGCGCTCTGGTGGGCGTTCTGGAAGACCCTGTCCCGGGGATGCTGAATCAACCAGTTGTAATCCGAATCCGGGTCCCTCCAAACGGGTTCCAGGGCCAGGAGCCTGATGTGCCCCTGAAGCAGCATTTCAGCGCGTTCAGATTGATAGGTACCATCCTGATCGTACAGCTCCCAGTCGTCCGTTTCAAACAGGAGTATTCGGAAATCGGTGTTGTGGAGGTGGGGCGCCAGGCGGTCCTGCCTGGCAATATATGACGCCCAGGCATCCTGAGCGGCCTTGCCACCCGCTTCGAAGCGGGTTTTCAGCGGCCGAAGGCCGGGGGCGTCCAGGTCGAGGAGAGCGTCCCAGTTCCGTTCACTGCCAGGCAGGAGGTCCCGCCAGTACCCGACCCGCTCCCGCCAGCGCATCTGCACCTCATCCGAGGCCCAGTCCTTTTCCCGATCGATCAGAAACCTGGCCCTTTGAAAGGGCGTTTTAAGCCCCAATTCCTTCAAAATGGGCTCCAGGCCGTCCAGTTCGGCACGAACCGCCTCCGCCGTCCAGTTCATCTGTTTGCTCCTTTTTTTGTAAGGTTAAGACACATCACCGTCGGGGTCTCCATATTCCAGGGGAGCGTCGTCTTCGGGATACTCAAAAACCCATCCACAAGGGCATATCGGACCGTCACCCTCCCGCTTTTGGCCGCACTCCGGACACTTTTCGACCGATTGGAAGAGAACCCTGGACACCAGGACGATGAGGAGCGCACCGACAATGAGGAGCGTATAGAGCATCGGTCAAATTTTCTATCCCGAAAAGCCAACAGGCGGGGCAGGTGCCCCGCCTGTTCTTTTCCCACCCTATGCATGCTTAAGATGCTGCCCCGTTCTGAACCTCTGAGCCTTCGTGAACCTGGGTAGGGGGCAGTGCTTCATTGTGGATCGCCTCTCTTGCATCGCCCATAAAACAGGCAATCCGATCCTGAAGCGTTTGCGCCTCCTGTACAAACTGGTCCAGTGCCTCGACCAGGTCGTCAAAGTCGAGGTTGGGGGTAGAATCGGTGCGATACGCCATGATCGCTACTCCCTTCTGTTTTGGGGGAGACAAGGAGGAGAGGAGAGTTGATATACAAACCTGTGCCAGACGGAGACTTGCCACACCGAAAACAAAATATAGGACAAGCCGGAGAGAGGGTCAAGGGAGAAAAGAGGATGTTGAATATACTGAACGAATGATCAGTAGTCAAGAGAAATTTTGTGGCGGCCGAGCTAACGTCCAGGATTTCACCAGAAGTTCCCGGATCTCGCTCTGGGTGGGCAGGGAGGGCTGGGCGCCCTGGCGAGTGACGGTGAGAGCGCCGGCACAATTGGCAAATGCAACGGCTTCTTCCAGGGGGGTACTCAGGGCACAGGCAAGGGCCCCGTTGAAAGCGTCTCCTGCGCTCTGCGGGTTATTCTCTTGACTTGCTGGAGGTGTTTGCCTATTATGGATACAAGAGGTCCTGAAATCCGGATGTCAGGCCGTTTGGGGGGGGGGTAGAGCGTTGGGGGGAGGGGAAGAACCGGACTCCCTCCGGTTGCCTTTTTATTTTGTGGGACAGCGGAACATTTCGGCTTTCGTATCGTTAAAAAGAGACGGGCATTCGGCGATTTGCAAGATTTGGACAGGGCCTTGACCTTGTGATTATGACGGAATATGAGAGGGCATGTTAAACCATAAGCTGGCGATTCTGTGGGGGCTCTGCCTGGTTGGGGTTTTGGGGTGCGGGCATGATAAGTACAGGCACCCGAGCGCAGAGCGCTATTACGAAGCAGGTAACAAGGCGTTGCTCAAGAGGAAATGCTGGCAGGCGCAACAGCTGTTTCAGAATCTGCTGTCGGATTTCCCCGGGTCCCATCTGGTAGACGATGCCCAGTACAGTCTGGGGCAGGCCTATTTTTGTTCTAAAGACTATGTGACGGCCATTTTTGAATACGAGCGATTGATCAATGAGTTTCCCACCAGCCCCTTTGTAGACGAAGCCCGCTACCAGATCGGGATCTGTTATTACAGGCAATCTCGAGGGATTCACCACGACCAGGATGACACGTGGAAGGCCATCAGGGAATTCAGGCGGTTTGCCGAGGATTTTCCAAACAGCGAACGGGTTTCAGACGCCGAAGAGCGGATCCAGGAGCTGCGCAATAAGCTGGCGGCCAAAAAGCTGATGGTTGCCAAAAGCTACCTGAAGTGGGAGAACCTGCCTTCGGTTGTACGCTATTGCGAAATTATCCTGAACGAGTTCGAGGATACGGATGTTGTGAATCGAGCGCGTTTTGTACTCGCCCGGACACAGCACCGGATGGAAGCACCGGATAAGGCCGTAGAGGGTTTGAGGCTTCTGCTTGCGAGTGATATTCCGGACGATTTCAGACAAGAGGTTGAGGAAGAGATGGAGAAGGCGCTGGCATCGATTGCCAAACAGCAATCGGTTCGTCCGGCATCGACAGAAGCGCAGGAACCCGAACAAGGCCCGGTGGATGGCAAGTGAGGGCGCATGGGGCGCAGGATCGGTATTTTGGGGGGGACGTTCGATCCGGTTCACACGGGACACCTGATCATCGGACAGGAGGTTCTGCGCCGTCTGGGGCTGGAGCGGATGTTCTTTATGCCTTCCGCAGAGCCGCCGCACAAGCGGTATCCTGAGATGGCGCCCGTAGAAGCGCGTGCAGAGATGGTGGGGCTGGCCGTCGTGGATAATCCCACGTTTGCGTTGTCGCGGATTGAACTTGAGCGCCCGGGAACGTCTTATACGGTGGAGACCCTGAGGCGGTTGCGCCAGAGGCTGGGCGCGGGCGTGGATCTCTACCTGGTGCTTGGGGCAGATAATGCCGTGGAGATGCCCACGTGGTGCGATCCGGAAGGGGTGCTTGGGCTGGCGCAGGTTACGGTGGTGGATCGCCCTGAATTTGACCGGCGTCGAATCGCCCCTCAACTGGCCAGGCATATGACGTTCTTAGAGACGCCCCTCCTGGAAATCTCTTCTACGGATATTCGGGCCCGTGTGAAGGCCGGCCAACCCATTCGTTATCTGGTGCCGGAGCAGGTGGCCCGCTTTATCGAAACGCATGGACTTTATCGCTAAGAAGATCCTATGGCTGAAGAGCGAAATGGGCAACCGGGTGGAACGGCCCAGTTAGGCGGAACGCCTGAGGGGCGTATTCAGCGCTATTTCTGTATCGACGATGAGGAGTGCCGGGCGTTTTCCAGGGTGTCGAAAGAGGCCCGGGTGCTGCGGCGTATTCCCAAGCAGGTTTGGGTGATGGGCAAAGAGGTAAACGGTTGGATTGTGGAGATCATGGTGCCCGCAACAGATGGGGTTGTTCGGTTCTATCCCAGGGCGAAAGCTGAAAAGGACTGAGCCAGGAGAACCCCACAGAAGCGTCTGGGCCGCTGCAGGTGTGACTGCAGCGGGTTTTTTTTGCCCCAGACGAGCTCTGACCAGAAAGTGGTCAGGGCCTTTTTTTATTCCGGCATTGAGCGGCCGGAGGCCTTCTGAATCTGAAATGGGTGTTCAGGTTCACAGGGGCGATTTGCAAACCCTTTTCAACTTTCCGGCCTCTGTGGAATTTTCTGGAATATTCGTAAGGAGCTTAGAAATTTATAGTTGTGACAAATTGAACGGGGGTGGCACGGGGCTTGCAAGGCGACTCAGAATCAACCACCCGACCGGAGAGACGACGTGAAGGGAAAGGTTGCCACAATGGGCATTTGGGCAGCGCTACAGGTTCTACAGGCCGGGGCGGATGGGACCGCCGAGCCGGACACGGTTGTGTTCGGGCCGGTGCGTGTGGGCACCGAGGCGGTGGATACGGTGCATATACGCAACACCGGAGCCGTGGACCTCCTGGTGGAGTCCGCCACACTGCCCGACACTGTGTACACACTGCCCGCAGCGCCCTTTTCCGGGTCTCCGATTCTCCTGCACCCGGCCGATGTGTTAGACCTCCTGGTCCGATTCGCCCCACCCGATACCGGACGGTTTGCCGGACGCTTAGAGGTGGGGACAAACGGTGGGCCTGTGGGGGTGGACTTAGACGGCGAAGGGGCCTTCGAGGTGGTGGTGATCAATGAGATCCTGGCAGACCCGCCTTCCGGGGAGGCCGGGGACGCAAATGGGGACAGTATCCGGCACAGTAGCCAGGACGAGTTTGTGGAGTTGCTGAACATCGGACTGCGGTCTGTGGAACTGAGCGGGTGGCAGCTCAGCGACAAAGGGACGGATTCCGACAAGCGGTTCACCTTCCCGGCGGAGACCTGGATCGGGCCGGGGGAGCGGGTGGTGCTGTTTGGCGGGGGGGCGCCCGTGGAAATCGGAGGACAGGTTTTTACGGATGATGGCAAGCTCGGGAGCGGGTTGAGAAATTCCGGAGATGCCGTCTATCTGATCGATCAGGCAGGCCCCGATACGGTGGCCCGGGCTACATACGGACCGGAGGGGGGTAAGGACCAGTCCCTGGTGCGTCATCCGGAGGGGAGGGGCGGATTCGTCCGGCACAGCTTCTTCCCGTCGAATGGGGCGCTTTTCTCTCCGGGGTTGCCCCGAATTATCCTCTCCGGCATCGAGATCCTGCCTTCGGACACATCGGTGGCGCTGGGAGAGACGTTCACCTTTGATGTCAAGGGGATCTTTGGAGATGGGGATGTGCGGACACTGGGGGACGAGGTGAGTTGGGAGGTATCCGACACGACGGTTCTCGCGCTGGAAGGCAGGCACGCAGAGGCCAGGGGGTTGGGAGAGGTTAGCGTCACCGCGCTTGCCGGCGGACTGCGTTCACCGGAGGCCCGGGTAGAGGTGGTCGCCCCCGGGCTTGTCGGCCTGGTGCTTGCGCCTTCTGAGACGCTGGTGCTGGTTGGAGACTCGATTGTCTACGCTGTAGAGGGGGTCTACCCAGACAGCAGCCGGGAACGCATCGGCGGGGGGCTGGTCTGGACGGTGTCGGATTCCTCGGTGGCCCGCCCGGCGGGTGGAAACGGGGTGCTGGCCCTGGGGCCGGGGTCGACGGTGGTGTGGGCAGGCCTGGAGGCGCTGCTGGGGACGGCGTTACTGCGGGCTGCCGAGGTGGGAGATCTGAACGCCGATGGGGCGCGTGATCTCTTAGACGCCCTCCATTCGGTTCACCTGATTTTAGACGCGTCGGCGACCCCTTTTGAACGGCGCGCGGCAGACCTGAACGGGGACGGCGAGATCGATATTCTCGACCTGGCCAGGCTCATCGCATGGATTCTGGGAAAGCCCATCGCAAGCGCAAAGGCAGTGCCGCCGGGCATCGCCACATGGCGGATAGAGGGTGGCACAATCCTCAGCGTGGAGATCCCGGTGGCGCTGCGGGCGATCTCCTTAGAGGTAGAGGGGCCGGTCGAGGAGATGCACTTAGAGGAGGGGGGTGAGGCCGTGTTGACCCAACGACGTACGCCGCACGGGACGCTAAAAGCCCTGATCCATACCCTGTCCGAGAAGGGCATGCGGGGTCGGGATAGAACGCTGCAAATCGGCCTGTCTTTGTCGGATGGGGGGCAGGTGGGGGACACTGTGGGCGTGGTGAGTATGCAGGGCGTCGACCTCTGGGGCGTCCGGGTGGGGTTTCAACAGGCCCCGGCCCTGCCGACGGCCTATGCCCTGAGCCAGAACCATCCCAACCCGTTCAACAGCGCCACGGTGATCGCCTACGACCTGCCGCAGGAGAGCCGGGTGGCGCTTCGGATCTTTTCCTGCCTCGGCCAGGAGGTGGCCCAACTGGTGGACGGACCGGTGCGCGCAGGCACCCACCGGGTACGCTGGGACGGCCAGGACCGAAGTGGCCGACGGGTCGCCAGCGGGGTCTATCTCGTCTGTCTGGAAGCGGACACCTACCGGGCCGTGGTGAAGATGGTCCTGTTGCGGTAAGATGCGACGGGGGCTCGGTCTGGTCGCGATGGGGTTGGTGTTGGGGACGGGTGAGATCCCTGCGCAGACCGATACCCTGCGGGTCCGGGGCGGCGTGGTGGGAGTGGGAGATACCCTGATGGCGGAGGTTGTGTTGAAGAATCTGACCCCGATTTCGGGGGCATCGTGGACCGTGGGCTTTGAGAAGGGGATGATGACGCCTCTGGAGGTGGAACCAACGGAACGGACGGAGACGATGGAGGCGTATTCCCATACAGCGGGCGATTCTCTGCGCGTGTTGATGCTCGACCCTGTCCTGGGCAGCGCCGTGCCTCCAGGGGAGGGGGCCATCGCCCGGGTGCGTTTCCTGGTTGACGGTGCGGCGAGGATTGGGGTCTACCCCCTGCGCCTGATCCAGGCCGACCTGGGCGACGATGCCCATCCCCCCGGGAAGATCGAGCCGGTCCGGATCGACGGAGAGGTCACGGTGACCGGCTTTGTGGCGCGTATGGGGCAGGCCATGGGGTTGCCGGGAGATACGGTGGCTGTTGCGCTGATGCTGAAGAACCCCGAGCCGGCCGCCGGGCTTCAGGTGGAGCTGGCATGGGCCGGGGAGGTGCTTGCGTTCGTGGACGCCGCGTCCGAGGGTCGGGGAGGCGATTTCACCGCCTACGGGAGGTCCCGGCAGGCGGGGCAGGCTACGGTCTTGCTGACCGACCTGTCGGGGACCTCCCTGTTGCCGGCCGGTGAGGGCGCTGTGCTCCACGTGCGGTTGCGGATTGTCGATGATGCAGCCGTTGGTGAGGTCCCGCTCCGGATCGCCCGTGCGCTGCTGCCGGATCCTGAAGGCAGGGCCCTGCCGGTCGTCGCCAGGGCAGGGAAAATTGAGGTTATGTTCCGTCCGAACCGATCTCCAAAACTCATTCTGCCAGAGACTGTTTTCGCTATTGAAGACTCTGGTTTCGTATGGCCGATTCCGGCTTCGGATTCCGATGGGGATGTATTGACCTTCACCCTCACATCGGCGCCCGGATGGGTGGGGTTGGATGCCGAAGCAGACCTCCTGATCGGCACGCCCGGGGATGCCGATGTGGGGGTACACGACGTGCGGATCCGTGTCTCAGACGGCGAAGCTGAAATAGAAGGCACCGTCCAAATCGAGGTCCTGAACAGGGCGCCTGAGATCGTGGGCACCCCACCCCTGCGGGCACGGGTGGGGACGACCTACCGCTACTCCCCGCAGATCCATAATCTGGACGGGGGACAGATCCGGATGGAGACTGAGACAGAGGGTGTTAGGCTGGATGCTTCGACCGGGGCACTCTTGTGGACGCCGACCCGGGCGGGAGATGCGATGTTCTCCCTCATCGCATCCGACCCCCACGGGGCAGAGGCCGTACAGACCTTCACCCTATCGGTAGAGGCCCGGCCTCAAGTCGTTATCGATGAGATCCTGGCAGATCCCCCCCCCGGGCTGGAAGGCGATGCCAACGGCGATGGCCTCGAGACAGCAAGGCAGACGAGTTCGTGGAGGTGCTCAACCTGGGGGCAGAAGCGGTAAATATCGGCGGGTGGACATTGAGCGACGACGATGTCTCGGAAGCCCGGCGGTTCCGTTTTCCAAAAGGTACGGTGCTGGGGTCTCTTGAGCGTGGGGTGTTGTTTGGGGGTGGGGAGCCGTTGGGGGTTCCCTTGTATTTGTTGACGATGGGAGCATCGGCAATGGGGAATTCGGGGGATGTGGTGCTGCTGATCGATCCGGCCTTTGACGATACGGTGGCCTATGTCGCGGGTGGAAGGGAACCTGAATACGTCCCTTGCCCGGCAGGCAACCGGAGCCTACGCGCCGGATACCTTTCCCGGAAACGGGCGCTTTTCTCCAGGGCTTCCCCGTCCGATGCTGGAGTGGCTGGAGTTGACGGATTCCCTGCAGATAGGCGCAAGGGGCGTTGTGAAGGCAATTGCGCACTACAGCGAGACCCACCGAGAAGTGACGGGAGAGGTGAGCTGGCGTGTGGATTCGGACCTGAAGGTGGAAGGGAATGGAGAGCATCGGGGTATCTGTCGGTCGTGCAGAGATTTCCGGGACGTGGTATACGGCTGTGGCAAAACAGGAGAGATCGAGACCAAACCAGGCGCCTGTGTTGCCCCCGCAGACGGCCCTGGAGGATCAGGCTGGCCGCCTCGACCCGGACGGGGCACTGGTATCCGGCCCGGCCTGGCTTCGGTGGACGTGAGCGGGAGACCGGCAGACGCGGGAGGGGCCGGGGTGGTGGTGGCGGTAACCGACCGTGCCTGGAGACGCCCTTTGAAATCAAGGTGGAGATGGGCACCCCACCCCTGCGGGCACGGGTGGGGACGACCTACCGCTACTCCCCGATCCATCAGATCCGGATGGAGACTGAGACAGAGGGTGTTAGGCTGGATGCTTCGACCGGGGCACTCTTGTGGACGCCGACCCGGGCGGGAGATCGCATCCGACCCCCACGGGGCAGAGGCCGTACAGACCTTCACCCTATCGGTAGAGGCCCGGCCTCAAGTCGTTATCGATGAGATCCTGGCAGATCCCCCCCCCGGGCTGGAAGGCGATGCCAACGGCGATGGCCTGCGAGACAGCAAGGCAGACGAGTTCGTGGAGGTGCTCAACCTGGGGGCAGAAGCGGTAAATATCGGCGGGTGGACATTGAGCGACGACGATGTCTCGGAAGCCCGGCGGTTCCGTTTTCCAAAAGGTACGGTGCTGGGGTCTCTTGAGCGTGGGGTGTTGTTTGGGGGTGGGGAGCCGTTGGGGGTTCCGGGGCTTGTATTTGTTGACGATGGGAGCATCGGCAATGGGCTGACGAATTCGGGGGATGTGGTGCTGCTGATCGATCCGGCCTTTGACGATACGGTGGCCTATGTCGACTACCGGGTGGAAGGGAACCTGAATACGTCCCTTGCCCGGCAGGCAACCGGAGCCTACGCGCCGCACGATACCTTTCCCGGAAACGGGCGCTTTTCTCCAGGGCTTCCCCGTCCGATGCTGGAGTGGCTGGAGTTGAACGCGCCGGATTCCCTGCAGATAGGCGCAAGGGGCGTTGTGAAGGCAATTGCGCACTACAGCGACGAGACCCACCGAGAAGTGACGGGAGAGGTGAGCTGGCGTGTGGATTCGGCCCACCTGAAGGTGGAAGGGAATGGAGAGCTGATCGGGGTATCTGTCGGTCGTGCAGAGATTTCCGGGACGTGGTATACGGCTGTGGCAAAACAGGAGATCGCGGTGATCGATCGACCAAACCAGGCGCCTGTCGTAGCGCCGGTGCCCCCGCAGACGGCCCTGGAGGATTCGGTGTTTCAGGTTCATCTGGCCGCCTCAGACCCGGACGGGGACGCGCTGAGCTTCCGTCTGGTATCCGGCCCGGCCTGGCTGTCGGTGGACGATACCGGGAGGGTGAGCGGGAGACCGGCAGACGCGGACGTGGGAGGGGCCGGGGTGGTGGTGGCGGTAACCGACGGACGGGTGCGGCTGGAGACGCCCTTTGAAATCAAGGTGCTCAACCGTCCACCCAGGATCGTGGGCACCCCACCCCTGCGGGCACGGGTGGGGACGACCTACCGCTACTCCCCGCAGATCCATAATCTGGACGGGGGACAGATCCGGATGGAGACTGAGACAGAGGGTGTTAGGCTGGATGCTTCGACCGGGGCACTCTTGTGGACGCCGACCCGGGCGGGAGATGCGATGTTCTCCCTCATCGCATCCGACCCCCACGGGGCAGAGGCCGTGCAGACCTTCACCCTATCGGTAGAGGCCCGGCCTCAAGTCGTTATCGATGAGATCCTGGCAGATCCCCCCCCCGGGCTGGAAGGCGATGCCAACGGCGATGGCCTGCGAGACAGCAAGGCAGACGAGTTCGTGGAGGTGCTCAACCTGGGGGCAGAAGCGGTAAATATCGGCGGGTGGACATTGAGCGACGACGATGTCTCGGAAGCCCGGCGGTTCCGTTTTCCAAAAGGTACGGTGCTGGGGTCTCTTGAGCGTGGGGTGTTGTTTGGGGGTGGGGAGCCGTTGGGGGTTCCGGGGCTTGTATTTGTTGACGATGGGAGCATCGGCAATGGGCTGACGAATTCGGGGGATGTGGTGCTGCTGATCGATCCGGCCTTTGACGATACGGTGGCGAAGGCCGTGTACAGGGTTGATAAGAATCTGGACCAGTCTCTGGTGCGAGACAGCACGCGCTGGGTCGGACACGCGGAGCCTCCCGGGGTGGGCCTTTTTTCGCCGGGCCGCCCCCGCGAAACGGCCGCGAGCCGGACAAAACGCCCGCCCGGGCGCCGGCCGGAAGGGGTGGTGATCAATGAAATCCTGGCCGATCCGCCTTCCGGTGCGGCAGGAGACGCCAATGGGGACGGGGTGCGCCACGGGTTTGAGGATGAGTTCGTCGAACTCTGGAATTCCGGGACGGAGCCGGCCGATTTGAGCGGGTGGCGGCTGGGAGATGACGATGTGGGACCGGATCGGCTCTTCCAGTTTCCGGAAGACAGCCTCCTGCCGGTGGGAGGGTATTTGACCCTCTTCGGCGGTGGAAGTCCACAGGGGGTTCCGGGAGGCGTGGTTGTGGACGATGGGCGGATCGGGGACGGGCTTTCCAACGCCGGAGACCGGGTGGTGCTGGTCTCTGCAGATGGCGTTGATACGCTGCATGGGGTGAGCTTTGGGAAGGGCCGGCCGGGGATCTCATGGGTTCGGGGGGAAGATGGGACGCTGGTGGAACACGATCGGCTGCCCGGAAAGGGGGCGTTCTCTCCGGGATATTCCCGGCCGGAGCTTACAGGCCTCCGGTTGCTGCCGGATAGCCTGCGCCTGACGCCCGGCACAGAGGGGACCTTCCGAGCTTTCGGCGGATTCGGCGACTCGACCGAAGTCGACCTGACAGCGTGGGTGCGGTGGACCGTGGAGGATTCCACGGTGGCGGAGGTGGATTCGATGGGCACTGTAGAGGGGTTGGCCGAGGGGGGTACGGGTCTGACAGCGTACTGGGGAGAGCGCATGGAGGCCCTCGCCTGGGTGGAAGTCGGCCCGGCCCTGATCCGGGAGGGGGCCGATTCGCTTGGGGTCGCAGATTCCACAGGCGTCTCAACTCGGGATTCTACCGGGCACGGACCGACTGCCGACGGTGGGCCTGGGCTGAACCGGCCGCCGGAGATCCTCTCTTTACCCGATACGGTCGCTGTAGTCGGCCTGAGGTACCGGTATCGACCAAGGGCCGAAGATCCCGACGGCGATCCGGTCTCCCTGCATGCGCCGGTGCGGCCCGATTGGCTGGCGCTGGACGGGGAGATCCTGGAGGGGGTGCCGCTGCCGGGAGATGTCGGAAACCCGGAGGTTGTTGTGGAGGCCAGCGACGGACAAGATCGGTCGGAGCAGCGCTTTCGCATCCGGGTACTGGAGCCGGAGGGTCTGCTGGGGGGGATGCCGGACAGTCTGGCCTTTGTGGGACTGACCTGGCGCTGGCCGCTCGTTTTGAAGGGGGATTTCGAAGTCCAGGTGGAAGGGGGACCTGTGCTGGCGCGCTCGGGCAGGGTATTGATCTGGCGGCCACGCCCGGAAGATGAAGGGGAACGGATTGTGGCGGTGTCGGTTAGCGGAAACAGTTTTGAGGAACAGGTGATGGTCTATCGGGTATTTGTGCTGCCCCGTCCACACTTACAGGTGACGGAGATCCTGGTCGATCCACCCCAGGATATGGATGGGGACGGGGTGGTGGACGCGTTGAAGGATCAGTTTGTTGAACTGTTCAATGCCGGGGGGCATCCAGTGGATCTGTCGGGCTGGTCGCTTGGCGACGACGACGGCGCTCCGTTCCGATTTCCGGTGGGGTCGGTGATCCCGCCTCAAGGCCTGTTCACGCTGTTCGGCGGAGGCACCACGGACATCGATGCGGGGCGGTTTTCGGCCGGGGGCCGGATTGGGAACGGGCTGGCGGGGTCGGACCGCATCCTCCTGATCGCCCCTTCGGGGCCCGATACCCTGATCGATACCGGGTACAGCGGGGGGAAGGTGGGGGCGTCGCTGGTGCCGGACCCGCGCCAGCAGGGACAGTGGGTCGCCCATACGGCCGTGTCGAACCGCCGCTTTTCCCCAGGAACGGTGGAGACGGTCGTCCCGACGGAGGCGGATACATCGGAAGCACACCCGGCCGGGGCCGACGCCCTCACATCCGCAGATGCGGATACATCCTCAAGATTCGAGCCTCCAACCCCAAATCCCTTCAACCAGAGCACGAGGGTCGGGTTCCGGACGGACGGCGGGGAAGTCCGGCTGACGGTTTTCAGCATCCTGGGCCAGCCTGTGCGCCGACTCGTCCGGGAAGACTTCCCGCCCGGGCGCCACCGGGTGGTCTGGGATGGAAGGGACGATACGGGCCGGCCGGCCGGCTCGGGGGTCTACCTGATCTGTATTGAGACAGGTAAAACCACCCATACGATGCGTGTGCTGCTTCTTCAGTAGCAGCAGAAATTTCACCAGTGAAAGGAGGTGAGAGAAATGGCACAGCCTGAAATCACGTTCCGGCACGGTGCGTGCAGCGCCTCGATTTTCCAGAAGGACTATCAGCGGGGCGAGGAGTCGTTTTCGGTACGAAATGTCTCGTTCCAGCGGCGTTATCGGGATAAGAACGGAGACTGGCAGACAACCAACTCTCTGAATGTCAACGATATCCCGAAGGCCGTCGTAGTGCTGAACAAGGCGTATGAGTACCTGACGTCCAACGGACACGCTGAGGCCGAGGTCGAGGCCAAGGCATAGCGTGGACCTGCCTGCGCAGCGCACCGCGCTGCAGGCAGGTAAACAGGGGCCGATTGCACAGGAGGGGAGGTCGTCGGAACGGCGGCGTCTCCTCCTGTTTTTGGGCGCAGAAGCAGGAGAAGGCCTTATATCCCTCCCTCCGTGCATTTCCGTTGCATTTCCTTCCCAAGCACATTATCTTCCCGTCGTAACAGCTTCACGATTGTGCTTCGAACGATTTATCCCTATCTTAAATCTTAAGGCAAAGGTGTTGTTACAGGGCCGATTGAGGCTGTTTCACGAAAAGATTCGGGGCATTCGTATGGAGGATATGATTCAGGAAATCAGGACATCTGTGCTCAAGTTGACGCGTGAGCTGGATAATTTTCAGGATATTGCGTGGTACATTAAACCGCCTCCGGGAGAGATTCCGGAGTTGAACGGCATTGACGTGTACGGGGAGTCTCTGCCACTGAACGGGATTATCGGTGGGGATCATATCATTTATGTGGATTTTAAAAAGCGCTACGATTTAGAGGCCCGGATCCGGCAAGCGCAGGAAGAAGGCCGCCGGGAGGTGGTGGAGAGTCTGATGCGCTGCCAGGGGAAGGCCGGGATTGCGGTGGTGGACGTTTCGGGACATCAGATTACGGATGCGCTGCTGGCCGCCATGTTGCACCAGGCGTTCTTGCTGGGGGCGATTTACGAATTGGACCACAATGGCCAGATTACAGAACGGCTGTTTGAGAACCTGAACACCCGGTTTTACAACTCGTCCAGCGTAAGCAAGTTTTTGACGATGATTTACGGTGAGATTTCGGAAGATGATACCTTCAGATTTGTCTCTGCGGCCCACCCGTCACCGATTGTGTTTTCCAACGAATACGACCGGATTGTGGACGTCAGCAGGGATCTGTGTACGGTCTTTCCCCCCATCGGCACGCTGCCTTCTCAGGAGGATATCGACCGCAGGGCCGTACAGAGTGTGCTTGGTTATAAGGAGAGGTATGAGGTCAATGAGTGGAGGTTGATGGGATCGGGAGACATTCTGCTGCTGTATACGGACGGTCTTTCCGAACACACCAGAGGGGATGAGTATTATTTCCCCACCCATCTGGAAACAAAGTTTCGGGAGGTGAAGAGCCGGTCTGCTAAAGAGATCTTTGAGGCGATCAAGGTGGACCTGATGGCGTTCAATAAGCCCTCGGACGATATCAGCTATGTGGTGATTAAGAGAAAGTGAAGCGAGGTAGAGCCGGGTTATGGATATGGGATTGCAGGATAAGGTGGCGATTGTGGGGGGTGCGAGCCGGGGGCTGGGGAAGGGGTGTGCGATGGGGCTGGCCTTAGAGGGCGCGCGTGTAGCGATATGTGCCAGGCATGCGGGGCGGCTGGAAGCGACAGCACAGGAGATCAGGGAGGCCTCCGGTTCGCCCGTTCTTACGGTTGTAGGGGATCTTGCCAGGATCGCGGATTATGTGGTCTTTCTGGCGTCTGAAAGGTCGGGGTATATCACGGGTACCTCGCTGGCGGTGGACGGGGGGTTTGTGAAGGCGCTGCTTTGAGCGTGAAGCGTGAGAGCGTAGAGTGGGACGTATTTGTCAAGGGGGAACGCTATGAAGATGCATGTTGATGGAGAGTGGGTGGACAGGTCGGAGAAGATTGAGGTCCGGAATCCGTTTGACGGCACGGTTGTGGATACCGTGCCCAGATCCGAGGAAAGAGACGTTCAGGCGGCTCTGGCAGCTGCGGCTCGAGGCGCCGAGATTATGGCTGCAATGCCGGGGTACGAGCGGTACATCATCCTCCACAAAGCGGCTGAGCTGATGGAAGAGCGGGTGGAGGAGTTCGGGCGTACGATTACTTTGGAAGAGGGGAAGGCAATCGCCGAAGGCAGGGGGGAGGCGGCCCGGGCGGCTGAGACGATCACGCTGTCGGCAGAGGAGGCCAAGCGGCTTTGCGGGGAGACCCTGCCGCTGGACGGGTCGTCGGCAGGGGAGGGGAAGTTCGGATTTACCCTCCGGGTGCCCTGCGGGGTGGTGGTGGCCATTACGCCGTTCAATTTTCCGCTCAACTTAGTCTGTCACAAGGTAGGACCGGCGCTGGCGGCCGGGAATGCTGTGATCATCAAACCGGCGACGGACACGCCGCTGTCGGCCCTTAAGTTGACCGAGGTCCTTTTAGAAGCGGGGACACCGCCGGAGGCGATTCAGTGCATCACGGGGTCTGGAGCGATGATTGGAGACTCCCTGTGCAGCGATGGGCGGGTGCGGAAGATCTCCTTTACGGGCAGCCGGGATGTGGGGGAGCATATCTGCCGTGTGGCCGGCCTGAAGAAGGTGACGATGGAACTGGGATCCAATTCGCCTTTGATTGTGATGCCGGATGCCGATCTGGAGAAGGTGGCTGCGGCGACGGCGGCGACGGGGTTTTCCAATGCCGGTCAGGTCTGTATTTCCGCCCAGCGGGTGCTGGTCAATCAGGCGGTGTACGGAGATTTCATCGGCGCCCTCAAGGAGAAGGTAGAGGCCATCCAGCCGGGCAACCCGCTGGATGAATCGGTGGGCATGGGGCCCATGATTCGAGAGGGGGACGCGGTGCGTGTGAACGAGTGGATCCGGGAGGCCCAGGACGGGGGCGCCCGGATTGTGACCGGGGGCGCGCGTGAGGGCACCATGCACGCGCCCACAATCGTTGCCGATGTGGATCCCAAGATGCGGATCTCCTGCGATGAGCTGTTTGGCCCGGCAGTGGCGCTTACCCGGTTTGAGGCGATCGATGAGGCCATTGCGATGGCCAACAACACGAACTACGGGCTGAGCGCAGCGCTTTTTACAGAGAAACTGGACTGGGCGATGCAATTTGTGCGGAAGGTCCACTCGGGCAATCTGATGATCAACTGGGGGCCCCAGTGGCGGGCAGATCTGATGCCCTATGGGGGGTTGAAGGAGAGCGGGATGGGGAAGGAAGGACCCAAGTATGCGGTAGAGGAGATGACGGAGTTGAAGCTGGTGGTGTTTCACTAAAGGCAGTCAGGAGTTGTGAGTGGCGAGGAGGCGGGACACTTGTGCCTCGCTACCTGGAACTGGAAAAAATCGGGGCACGGCCTTCAAGCCGTGCCCGGTCTTTTTCTTTGCAGGTCGTCCTATGCGTTTAGAGGACCGCCCGGCTGTTGCGGGTGCTGTGCGTCCGGCTCCGCTGCCTGGGGGCCGCTTCTTGTGTTTACAGCGGTTCGTGCAGGGCCTTTTTGATCAGTACGCCAGCCTTGAAATAGCTCTTTTTGCGGGCGGGGACATAGACGATCTCTCCTGTTCTGGGGTTGCGGGCAGCGGGTTTGGGTTTTGTGTCTTTGACCCCCAGCACGCCAAATCCCCGGATCTCGATCCGATCCCCTGCGATGAGACTTTCGCGCATCGCCTTAAACAGGGTGTCTACAACCTCATAGGCCAGTTGTTTTTTGACGCCGAGTTTCTCGGAGATCTCGATCGCGAGATCTTTTTTTGTTGTGGTCATTGTACCCTCCCTTAATTTGAAACAAGCCGAAGTATAATATAGAATTAAAACACGGGGTGACGCAAGATAAAAATTTACCAGGGTCTACGCCTGTTTGAAGGGTGGGGAAAAATGTACTGTTGAACCCTTTTTTTGGGCTTAACCTGTTGATTCTATTTTTTTTATGTAATATTACGCGATGGTGTCGGTTCTGATGACGTTCGCCGATCTTCCCAATTGCCTTGACATTTTTTTGCACCAGAATTAGTTTACTGCCGAATTCCGTATACAGGAGCCAGTAGAAAATTTGCCCTTTATTCTGCGTTCGGTTCGAAGCGGTTGTAGATGTGGGGCGTAGAGGTTCAGGTCCGCAAAGCCGGAGACTTGATTTAACTGGCTGAAATGTAATATATTATACGATGTCGATACCGGTTGATGACAATCTTGTTCCGTCATTTCCAGCTTTCCAGATAAAGGTACCGCCTCATGCAGACCGCTGGCCCTCAAACATGTCACCGCTTTCAATTCTTCCTCTTCCTGCTCCTCTTCCTGACCTCTGTTTCTCCCGCCCTCGCCGTGGACACCCTCCAGGTCTCCTCGCCCGATCGGGTGCTGGAGCCGTGGCGGTGGACGGTGTTCAACCGGAGCAACGGGCTTGCGGGACAGGTGTATGACATCTTTGAGGATCGGGACGGGAATATCTGGTTTGCCACGGACCGGGGGGCACAGCGCTACGATGGGATCCGGTGGGTGACGTACACGAAAGAAGACGGGCTGGCCCACAATGACGTGCGCACGATGATCCAGACGCAGGACGGGGCGATGTGGTTCGGGACGTACGGCCGGGGCATCAGCCGGTTTGATGGGACGACCTGGACGACCTATACGGCGGGGGACGGGCTGGCGAGCGATCGTATCTGGTGGCGAGGGCTGGTGCAGGCACAGGACAGCTCCCTCTGGGCGGCAGGCGACAGAGAGGAGGCGAATGGAGGACAGGCAAGCGGGGTCAGCCGGTTTGATGGGGCGACCTGGACGACGGTTGAGGTGCCCAGCGGCCCTTATCCTCTGGATGTGAACAGCATCTTCGAGGCGTCCGATGGGGCGCTGTGGTTTCCGACCTGGGGGCAGGGGGCGCTGCGGTTCAACGGGGTGGAATGGACGCGGTTTACAACCGGGGAAGGGCTGGCCGGGGATGTGGTGCTCCAGATGCTGGAAGGCTCCGATGGAGCGCTGTGGTTCGCCTGCGGCCGGGACGGGATCAGCCGGTTCAAGGAGAAGCGATGGAAGACGTACACGGCCCGCAACGGACTGCCGGAAGGGACCACCATTGGGGCCCTCTGGATGACGGATGACGGCACGGTCTGGGCCGGAATCGGGGACGGGCGGATCAGCCGTTTCGACGGCGACCGGTGGAGGACGTACAGTTCCAGGGATCTGCCCCAGTTGGGTACCAGATTGCACGGCCAATCGACACGGGACGGCGTGTTCTGGGTCTGGGGGCGAGGGAAGGACAGCGTGTTTCGGCTGGACTATGCGAGTTCAAAATGGAAGGTCTTTGACCTGGAGGACCCTCTGTTTGGAGGTGCTGAGACTGCCGACGGTTGCATCTGGTTTGGTACCTGGCGCGGTGCGGTGCGCTACGACGGCGCCCACTGGCTTCGGTATACCGCAACGGATGGGCTGCTG
Source organism: Candidatus Latescibacterota bacterium (assembly GCA_965222075.1). Lineage (GTDB taxonomy): Bacteria > Latescibacterota > UBA2968 > UBA2968 > JAAXHW01. The sequence continues at coordinate 1,182,529 of OZ244937.1, forward strand.
GATGCCCGAATCTACCGCATGCAAAAAACAGACGATGGCTCCCTCTGGTTCTTTGCCGCGGCATTTGGGACGTTCCGTGGGGTGAGTCGATACGAGAACGGCGCCTGGCTGCAATACCCCCCAGAGGCGATGGGGCTGGACAGCGCGGGAGGGGTGTTTCGGGCAGCGGACGGTTCGTTCTGGGTGATTGGAAGTTCAGACGGAAGCAGTGCGGCCAGTCGGTACGATGGGCAGGCGTGGCAGGTTTACACGCGTGAAGACGGGCTTGTGGGCACGCGTTTGAGCCATATCTACCAGACGGAAAACGGAGATCTCTGGTTTGGCGCAGGTCCGAGGCGGCGCATGCCGGAAGGGAGCGGCGTGCTGCGATTTGACGGGGAGCGCTGGACCGTTTTTACCACGGAAGACGGCCTTGCCCACAACCATATCTACGGCCTGTTTCAGTCGCCGGATGGAGCGCTGTGGGTGGGCACCCAGGCCGGACTGAGCTGGTTCGACGGGTCGGCGTGGCACAGCTACACGTACGAGGGGGGCCTCGCCGGTGAGAGACCCGGGGGGTTTACGGTAGGCTATGAAGATCTCTGGTTTCATTATATACGTTCGCTCAGTTCGGGCGTCACCCGCTACGACGGGGCGACCTGGAAGACCTACACCACACGGGACGGCCTGGTGGACAACCGGGTGGGGGACATCTACCGGGCGTCCGATGGGGCGCTCTGGTTTGCCACGGAGGGAGGGGTGAGCCGGTTCGATGGTGCAAGCTGGATAAGCTATACGGAAGAGAATGGGTTGCCGGACAACACCGTCCGGCGCATCTGGCAGTCTTCAGATGGGAGGATGTGGTTCGAGACACGGGATGGAAAGGCGGCCGGGTTCACCATTGACAACGTTGGCCCGGAGACGACGATTGCTTCGGCGTCCGGGGAGATCTCCTCGGGGGGAAATATCCTCTTGAGGTGGTCCGGGCGCGACCTGTGGGAAGGCACGCCGCCGGGAGATCTGCGCTACCAGTGTCGGATGGACGGCGGTGCGTGGTCGCCCGTGACGGACCGGACAGATTTGACGTTTACGGGGCTTTCGTCCGGGCAGCACCGGTTTGAGGTGCGGGCTGTGGACCGGGATCTGAATGTGGACGCCACGCCGGCGGTGCGCGCATTTGCCGTGGAAGCGCCCTGGTGGAAACACCCCTGGGTGCTGGGCCTCGTGGCGGTTTTTGTGGGGGTGACAGGCTTCCAGGCGTCCCGGCTTGTGGCGAGCAACCGGAAGCTCAAAGAGGTCAATGCGGCGCTGTCGAAGGCGAATAAGGGCCTGTTTGAGGCCAATGTGCAGATCCAGGAGGCGAACCGGCTGAAGTCACAGTTTTTGGCGAATATGTCCCACGAGGTGCGCACGCCGATGAACGCGATTATCGGGTTCACCCGGCTGGTGCTGCGGCGAGGCGCAGACCGACTGTCCAAACAGCACCAGGACAACCTGGTGAAGGTGATGCTGAGCGCGGAGCACCTGCTGAACCTGATCAACGACGTGCTGGACCTGTCCAAGATTGAGGCGGGGAGGCTGGAGGTCAAGCCGGAGCCGTTCGACGTGAAGCGCACGGTTGTCAACGCCTGTGCCACGGTAGGCCCCATGGTCAAGGACGGCGTGACGATGGACTACGAGGTTGCCGACCATATCGGAGAGGCGTACACGGATGAGTCGCGCCTGCGGCAGATCCTGATCAACCTGTTGAGCAACGCCGTCAAGTTTACGGACGCGGGCCAGGTGAGGGTGCGCGCTTCACAGGACGGTGCGCCTGCCTGCGCGGCGCACCGCGCTGCAGGCAGGCCGGACGGGAATGCGTCGTTGGTGATCTCGGTGTCGGACACGGGGACCGGCATCCCGGCGGATCAGCTCGAGGCGATCTTCCAGGAGTTCCGACAGGTGGATGGGTCCATCACGCGGAAGCACCATGGCACCGGGTTGGGACTGACTATTACGAAGCGGCTGGCGGAGCTGCTGGGCGGGACGATCCGTGTGGAGAGTGAGGTTGGTAGAGGGTCCACGTTTACGGTAAAGGTGCCGGTGGCGTACAGGGGGAAGGAGGAAGGATAAGATGAGGAAAATGCAAAATATAAGTTGGCCATATCGTTTTCTTGCGCTGCTTCTGGCAGGCGCTCTGAGCGCCGGGTGTGGGAAGGTTCCCACGGATCCGGACGATGCTCAGGATGGCGCACCGGGGGGCCTTGCTTCCGATCCCCTCAAGGTCAGCACGCTTGCCTCGGGCCTGGATACCCCCTGGGACCTGGTCTGGGGTCCGGACAACCAGATCTGGGTGACCGAACGCAGGGGCACCATCTCCCGCGTGGATACTTCCCTGGGTCGAATCACCCGGGTCGGCCAGATTGACATTGTCGAACAAAGCGAGAGCGGGCTGATGGGCATGGCCTTCCACCCCGACTTTGACACCCTGCCTTTCGTCTATCTCGCACACTCCTACAGGAGTGGAAGCGGCATCCAAAACCGGCTGGTCCGGATGCGCTACGACGGCACCCGGCTTGGCAATCCGGAGGTCCTTTTAGACAATATCTCCGGTGCCCCCAACCACGATGGGTCCCGTTTGGCCATCGGTCCGGACCGCCTGCTTTACATGACCACGGGAGACGCGCAAAACCAGGCCTTACCGCAAGATTTGACCTCTTTGGCAGGCAAGGTCCTGCGCTTTACCTTAGAGGGCCTGCCTGCGCCGGAAAACCCCTTTGGCACGGCCGTCTACTCCTTTGGCCACCGCAATGCGCAGGGGCTGGTGTTCCACCCTGTGACAGGGATGCTTTACAGCACCGAGCACGGTCCTCGTGACAACGATGAGGTCAACCGGATCGAGATGGGTCGGAACTACGGCTGGCCCAACGTCCGGGGTTTTTGCGACAACGATGTGCTGCCCGGCGAGCAGGCCTTCTGCCAGACCAACAATGTGGTTGAACCGCTGAGGGTCTGGACGCCCACCATCGCTCCTGCAGGCGCGGATATCTACAACGCAAACCTCATCCCGGGCTGGAAGGGGAGCCTCCTGTTCACCACCCTGAAGGGCGCTGCGCTCATCCGTCTGACCCTTTCTGCCGACGGCGGCCGGGTCGTGGACCAGGAGACCTTCTTCCAGGACCGGTTCGGCCGTCTCCGCGACGTGCTGGTCGGCCCCCGTGGAGAGGTCTACTTGGCCACCAGCAACCGGGACGGCCGCGGTAATCCGGCACCGGGGGACGACCGGATTCTCCTGGTTCTGCCTGTCAGGCAGGGATAAGGACCCTCTTGACGAGGTTGGGAGGGTTTACGGTAACAGAGGGGCTGAAATTGCAAACAAATCGCAAATTGAGGTCAACTTGAAGGGTATGTCCTATGGCTGAAAAAAGGCAGAAGATCCTGATCGTGGACGACGAGCCGGACATCCTGGATTCGCTGCGGTTCGCGCTGGAACTGGACTACGACGTGCTGACGGCATCCGGGGGAGAAGAGGGGCTGGGGCTGCTGAAAGAGCACGAGGTGGCGGTGATCCTTTCGGACCAGCGGATGCCGAAGATGACCGGGGTCGAGTTTCTGGAGAGGGCGCAGGCGATTTCGCCGGACAGCGTCCGGATGATGCTGACCGGGTTTGCGGACTTCAACGCGATTGTGGAGGCGGTTAATACGGGCCAGATCTACCGGTATATCTCCAAGCCCTGGGAACCGCGAGACCTGGAGGTGGATGTGCGCCGGGCCGTGGAAGCCTATGAGATGCAGGTCGCCCTGAATCGGCGCATGCAAGAGCTGAACACGCTGTGCGAGATAGGCGCCACGATTACGTCTGTGCTGGACTTGGAGCAGGTGATCCAGAAGATCTTAGACGGGGTGGTGGAGGCGCTCGGGTTCGACCGGTCGTTTCTGATGCTGGCCGACGAAGAGGCCGGGGTGCTGCGCTGCCGGGGGAGCGCCGGGATAAGTGGAGACGCTTTGGCATATGTTTCGCAATTGGAGTACGGGTTGGACCGGGGGGATGTGGCGGTGGTGCTGGCGGTGCGGGAGAACCGGCCGATCCTGGTGAAGGATGTGGAGGACCCGCCCGTGGCGCTGGACCGGGAGGCGGTGCGCCGGATCGGCATCCGGTCTTTTGTGACCGCTCCGCTGCGCGCCGGGGAGCGTCGGATCGGGGCGCTGGTGGCCGATCGCAGCGGAGGTTCGGAGCGGGTGACGGAGCACGACCGGCTACTGCTTGAGGGGGTCGCCGACCAAGCGGCGATTGCGATCGAAAACGCCCGGCTCTACGGTGAGGCCTTGGAAAAGCAGCGCTTAGAGGAGGAGGAAGCCGCGGCCGCACGGATTCAGCAGGTCCTTTTGCCGGCAAAGATCCCGCAGATCGAAGGGTTCGAGGTGACCGGCACAAGCCGGCCCAGCCGGGGGGTGAGTGGAGACTATTACGACGTGCTCGAAGACGGATCGGGCAGGTTCTGGGTGGCGCTGGGGGACGTATCCGGCAAGGGAATGCAGGCCGGGCTGACGATGGCTACGCTACGCACGCTGTTTCGGACGGAACTGGAGCGGGAGCAGCCGCTGTCGGAGATGATGCGCCGGATCGGCGAGGGGCTCTGGATCAGCACAGCGCCGGAGGTGTTCGCGACGCTCTGCTTCGGCGTTCTGGAACCGGCGGCAGTGAGGACCTTCACCTATGTTAACGCCGGACACCCGTTCCCCGTGCTGGCGCGGGCGGGCGGGGGGATCACCGAGGTGAACAGGGCCGGACTGCCGGTGGGGATGGATCCGGCGCTGGCCGTCGGACTGGGCTATGAGGAGCAGCGGGTGGAATTGGGACCAGGCGATGTGCTTGTGATCTACAGCGATGGGGTGACCGAGGCGGGGGCGTCTGGGGAGGATATGTTCGGAGAGGCGCGCTTGGAGGCGGTGGTGGCCGAACACCGGGCGGGCGGCGTGGCGGCGGTGCAGGAGGCGATCTGCGAGGCGGTGGACGAATTCGTAGGCGATGCGCCGGTGGATGATGATTTGACGCTGGTGGTGATTGGGGCAATTGAAGAAAGGAAAGGCCCGTGAAAAAGCGCCGAATCCTGGTCGTAGACGACGAACCCGATATCCTGGATGCCCTGCGGCTGACGCTTGAGGCCGATTATGAGGTGTTGACGGCGTCCAGTGGTCGGGAGGGTCTGGAGGTGCTCCGGGGGGAGGACGTGGCGGTGATGGTTGTGGACCAGCGGATGCCGGAGATGACCGGGACGGCGTTCCTGGAGCAGGCCGTGGCGCTGGCGCCGAAGGCGATTGGAATTATGCTTACCGGGTACACGGATATGGACGCCCTGGTTGCGGCGGTGAACGCGGGACAGATCTACCGCTATATTGCCAAGCCCTGGGAGGCGGAAGAGCTGAAGATGGACGTGCGGCGGGGCGTGGAGCGCCACGAGATGGCGGCCGAGCTGGACCGGCGCTACGAGGAGATCCTCCGGTTGAACCGGGCGTTGGAGGAAGCGAGGCAGAAGCTGGAACAGGAGAACGTGCAGCTCCGGCACGCCGTCCAGGAGCGGTATCGGTTTGAAGGACTGATCGGGCAGAGCCCGGCGATGGAGCGGGTCTACGATCTGGTGGAGAAGGTGCTTCACGCCGATACGTTTGTGATGCTTACCGGTGAGACGGGCACGGGCAAGGAGATGCTGGCGCGGTGCATCCATTTCAACGGCGCACGCAAGGAAGGCCCGTTTGTAACGCAGAACTGCGGGGCACTGCCTCCGGAACTCCTGGAGAGCGAGCTGTTCGGACACAAGAAGGGGGCGTTTACCGGGGCGGTGGAGGACCGGCCGGGGCTGTTTGAGACCGCGGACGGGGGCACGGTGTTCCTGGACGAGATCGGCGAGACCTCCCCGGCGATGCAGGTGCGGCTGCTGCGGGTGCTGCAGGACGGCGAGATCCGCCGGGTGGGGGAGTCCACGGACCGGAAGGTGGACGTGCGGGTGATTGCAGCGACCAACCGGGACCTGCGGGCCGAGGTGCGGGAAGGCCGGTTCCGGGAAGATCTCTACTTCCGGCTGAATGTGTTCCCGATCGAGGTTCCGCCCCTTCGCAACCGCACCGAGGACGTGCCCCCCCTGGCCGCCCATTTTTTAGGAACGTACGCGCCGGACCGTCAGGTCCGGGTCACCCCCGAGGCGATGGACCTGCTGTGCCGGTATGCCTGGCCGGGCAACGTGCGGGAGTTGGAGAACGAGGTACAGCGCTCCCTGCTGCTGGCCGGGGACACAGACCGGATCGGGCCGGAGTTGTTGTCGGAGGGGGTGCGCGGGAATGCCGCGCCGGGCGAGCTCCAGGCGGAAGGCACGCTGAAGGGGGAGGTGACGCGGATCGAGCGGGAGATGATCGCGGAGGCGCTGGCGCGGACCGGCGGCAACCGAACGCATGCGGCACGGGCGCTGGGGATCAGCCGGTGGGGACTGGTGCAGAAGATTGAGAAGTATGGGATCAAGGGGTGAGGTCATTGGAAATCCCCCAGCCTTTGAGATGCCGTCTGACAGATTGTTTGTTCGCGGTGGGGAAGCCGGTAAGGAATGGAGAAATGAAGAGAAAGGGTGAGGGCGTAGAAAATTTCTAATTGAAAGGCAGAAGCGATGAGCACACCATACGGTCTCTTGCTCAAAGGCGGCCATGTGATTGATCCCAAAAACAATGTGGACGGGCCGGCGGATCTGGCGATTCGGGATGGGAAGGTCGCCGCGGTGGATCAGGACCTTGCGGGAGACGCAGACAAGATCCTGGACGTTTCCGGGCTTTATGTGACGCCGGGGCTGATCGATATCCACGTACACGTGTACGGCGGGTACCGGGGCTGGATGTTTCCGGACCAGCATGCTTTTCCAAACGGCGTCACCACGGTGGTGGATACCGGGGGGGCCGGGTGGAAGGATTTCGAGGATTTTAAGGCGACGATTATCGATCCCTCCGCCACCCGCGTGCTGGCATTTGTCAATATCGTCGGGGTGGGGATGATCGGGCCTCCGGAACAGGATATGCGTGAGATGGCGCCGGAGCCGTGCGCGGAGATGATCCGGCGCTACCCGGACTGCGTCGTGGGGTCCAAGTCCGCGCATTTCCAGGGGCCGGGATGGGAGGCCGCCGGGGGGGCGATCGAGGCTGCGCGGATGAGCGAGACGATCGCGATGATCGACTTTGCGCCGAAGCCGACGCGCTCCTACGAGGAGCTCTTGGGGCGGATGAGTCCCGGGGATATTCATACACATCTGTATTCCAGTCATATTCCGCTGCTGGATGAGGAGAAGAAGGTCAACGGTTATGTGTGGGAGGCGCGGGAGCGGGGGATTATCTTCGATACAGGGCATGGGGCCGGCAGCTTCTGGTTCCGGATTGCCGAACCGGCCATCCAGCAGGGCTTTCCGCCTGATACGATCAGCACGGATATCCACAAATCCAGCCGGCTGATCCCCAATGCGACCATGCTGACGACGATGTCGAAGTTCCTGGCCCTGGACATGTCGCTGATGGAGGTGGTTTACCGGTCCACACAGGTGCCCGCCCAGGTGATCCGCCGGCCTGAACTGGGCCACCTGAGCGTGGGCGCGGAGGCGGATGTGGCGGTGTTGGAACTGATTGAGGGCGACTTCGGGTTTGTGGACTCCGGCTGCAACAGCAAGCGGGGTACACAGAAATTAGAGTGTCAGCTGACCCTGCGGGCGGGTGAGATCGTGTGGGATTTGAACGGGCGGAGTTTTCCGGATTATTCGCTGGGATTGTAATGTTCACCAGGGTAGGGAGACGATGCTGTGAGCCGGAGCCGTGCGCTGGCCAATCGTCCGGGGTGGGGTAGACGCAGAGGAAGACCAAAATCACGACTATCTCTCGTATTGCAGGAGGAGGGTTTATGGACACGTCGTCGCTGAGTTTTCCGACTTATGAATCGATTGGGGTGCGGCCGTTGATTAATTGCAAGGGGACGTTTACGATTATCAGCGGGTCGTTGATGCTGCCGGAGGCGGTGCAGGCGATGTGCGAAGCGTCGAAGGCTTACGTGCATTTAGATGAGTTGATGGACAGGGTCGGAGAGCGCATTGCGGAGTTGATGCGGGTGGAGTGGGGGATTGTGACCAACGGCTGCGCTGCGGCGCTGTGCCAGATTACGGCCGCGTGCGTGGCGGGCACGGATCTGGAGAAGATGCGACGCCTGCCGGATACGGCGGGGATGAAATACGAGGTGATCGCGCAGCCGTCTCACCGGCACATATACGATCACGCGATCCGGATGGTGGGCGTGCGGATGGTGGAGGTGGAGACTGTGGAAGCGCTGGAGGCGGCGATCGGCGAGCAGACGGCGATGATTGCGGTGTTCGGCGATGCGGGGGACCGGGGCACGATTTCGGTGGAGGAGATGGCCCGCATCGGGCACAAGTGGGGGGTTCCGACCTTTGTGGATGCAGCGGCGGAGCGTCCGGATGTGCCCAACCGGTACATTGCCGAAGGGGCGGATGCGGTGGCCTACAGCGGGGGGAAGTGCCTGCGCGGGCCCCAGGCATCGGGGCTGGTGCTGGGCCGGAAGGACCTGCTGCAGGCAGCGTTTATGAACGGGGCGCCACACCACGCGCTGGCCCGGCCGATGAAGGCGGGCAAGGAGGAGATTATGGGCCTCCTGGCCGCGGTGGAACAGTGGGTGGTGCGGGACCACGAAGCGGAGTGGAAGGAGTGGGAGCGGCGCTTGAGGGTGATTTCGGATGCGATATCAGGCATCCCGTCGGTCACAACGGAGGTGGAGCAGCCCGGACGGTCCAACGTGGCGCCGGTGCTGGCCTTCCGGTGGGACCCGGAGACGGTCCGGATGAGCCCGGAGGAGGTCCGGACGCAGCTTTCCGAGGGTGATCCGCGGATCGAGATGCCCACGAACAAGGGCGGGCTTTCCGTGATGCCGTATATGATGGAGGCAGGTGAAGAGGTCGTTGTGGCGGGGCGGTTGAAGGAGGTGCTGGAAGGGGCGGTTTGATCACAGGGAAAGGTCTTCTACAGGGCCAAAGTTCATCACTTTCTGTTTTTCGCCGGGGGGCGGCCATGAAGAAGATTTTGATTATCGAAGACATCGAGTGGAACCGGGATCTGCTGACGCAGATCTTAGAGGAGGACTACGGGGTGGTGGAGGCAGAGGACGGGAAGCAGGGGCTGGAGGTGGCGCGGGGAGAGCAGCCGGACCTGATTCTGATGGATATTTCCCTGCCGGAGATCAACGGGTGGGAGCTGGCGCCGATGATCCGGCGGACGGAAGGGCTTCAGGAGGTGCCGATTATTGCGGTGACGGCGCACGCGATGGCCGGAGACGAGGAGCGGTCCAAAGAGGTGGGCTGCAACGACTACGTGGCCAAGCCGATCGACGAGGATGAACTCTTAGAGAAGGTCGAGAAGTTGATTGGAAAGTGAAAAGCGATGGACGACGGACGGTGGAGGCGAAAGAAGAGGGCGATACAATGACAGAGGATAGGCCGACCATTCTTATTGTAGACGACGAGCCGTTCAACCTGGATCTATTGGAACAGGAGCTGATTGATGACTACGCGTTGGTGAAGGCGGAGGACGGCGAAGGGGCGCTTCAGCAGGCCGAGGCGTGCGATCCGGACCTGATTCTGTTAGACGTGCGGATGCCGGGGATGAGCGGGTTGGAGGTGGTGCAGCACCTTCGTGAGTCGGAACGGTATGTGACCACACCGGTGATTATGCTTACGGCGCAGTCCGGCCTGGACGCGCAGGTGGAGGGGCTGGATGCAGGTGCGGACGATTATATTACCAAGCCGTTCGAGCCGGAGAACCTGCACGCGCGCATCCGCAGCGCGCTGCGCATCGGGCGGCTTCAGAAGGAACTGGCGCGGGAGCGCAACGATTTGAAGCAGGCTCTGGAAGAACTGCGGGCGGCGGAGGTGCAGCTTGTGCATTCGGAGAAGATGGCCGGGTTGGGCAAGCTTGTGGCGGGGGTGGCGCACGAGCTAAACAACCCGATCGGGTTCATCTACGCGAATATGGACCACTTCCGGCGCTACGTGGGGGAACTGCAGGCGGTCTTCGACGTGGGGTCGCTGCCTGCGGAGTCGGCCGAGCGGGCGGGCCGGGCGTTTGAGGTGCTCGGACGGCTGGTTGAGAGCTGTTCCAACGGGGCGGACCGGGTCAAGAAGATCGTGCAGGGGCTGCGGACGTTCTCCCGCCTGGACGAGGCCGAGCGCAAGGTGGTGGACGTCCACGAGGGGATCGACAGCACCTTAGCGCTATTGGAACACCACCTGAAGGATCGCATTGAGGTGCACCAGGACTACGGCGACCTGCCCCAGGTGGAGTGCTACGCGGGGCAGCTCAATCAGGTCTTCATGAATCTGTTGATAAATGCGTCGGATGCGATTGGGGAAGAAGGAGATATCTGGATTACAACTGCGGTGGAGGGCGATGTTGTACGGGTCTCGATCCGGGACTCAGGGGCGGGGATTGATCCGGAGCATCTGAAGCAGGTTTTCGATCCGTTTTTCACGACGAAGGATGTGGGCAAAGGCACCGGTCTGGGACTGTCGATCAGCTACGGGGTCGTGGAGAAGCACGGGGGGAAGATCGAGGTGGAGGGCGGGGTGGGAGAGGGGGCGACGTTTACGGTGGTGGTGCCGGTGCGGATGGAGGACGGCGAGGAAGAGGTGGGGGGGTGAGAAAAAAGAGGTGGCATGTCGGTGGTTTATGAATATATTATCTTAGTGAATCCCCCTGTGTTCCCTTTTTGGAGTGCGGAAAATGGCTGTTCCGACAAACGGTGAGCTTGTTGAGCGCTGGCGCGACGAACCGGCGCCCCTGCTTCCCCTGCTGCACGCTTTCCACGATCGGGACGGGTTTGTTTCCGACGAGGCGATCCGGGAAGTATCTCAGAGCCTGAAGATTCCCCTGGCCGAGTTGTTCGGGACGGTGACCTTTTACCACCATTTCTCCCGTACGGCGCCCGGACAGAGCGTCCCCAGGGTCTGTACGGGGCCGATCTGCTGCCTGAGGGAGGGGAGGGAGCTTCTGGAGGCGCTTGGAGATGGGGCGACGGCGATGCCCTGCGCCGGGCGCTGCGACGATCCGATTCCGGTTCTTAAGGGGCACAAGGTGCTGGTGGGCACGCAGGCGGACGCGCTGACGCCCCAACCTGCGCCTCTGCCTCCACCGAATCCGGACGGGTGTGAAGAGTGTGTTTTTGCGGGGATTCGTGAGCCGGGAAGAGCCGGGATCGAGGGCTATCGGAAGACGGGCGGGTACGAGGGGCTGATCAAAGCGGTCCGGGAGATGAGCCCGGCCGGGGTGATCGAGCGCATTACCCGGAGCAAGTTGGCGGGGCGCGGAGGCGCGGGGTTCCCGACCGGGGTGAAATGGAAGGCGGTGGCCGACGAGTCGCGCGGGCCAAAGACGATTGTGTGCAATGCGGATGAGGGGGAGCCGGGCTGCTTCAAGGACCGGGCGGTGATGGATTACGATCCCCACGCGGTGATCGAGGGGATGGCCCTGGCCGCGTACGCAACCGGCGCGGCGCGCGGGTTTATCTACCTGAGGTACGAGTATCCGGAGACGTTTGGGACCCTCGAACGGGCGATTGCGGAGGCGGAGGCGGCGGGGTTCCTGGGCGAGAAGATCCTGGGGGCGGATTTCGGCTTCCGGATCTATCTGCGGCGGGGGGCGGGCGCCTATGTCTGCGGCGAGGAGGGGTCGCTGCTGAACAGCCTGGAGGGCAAGCATCCCTTCCCGCGCAACCGGCCGCCGTTTCCGGTGACGCACGGGTACGATGACCTGCCAACGGTGGTGAACAATGTGGAGACGCTGGTGGCCACGCCGCCCATTCTGTGCCACGGGGCGGAATGGTATCAGGCCCTGGGGCAAAACGGGCAGGCGGGCACGAAAGTGATCAGCCTGTCGGGTGATATCCGGAGGCCGGGGAACTACGAGGCGCCGCTGGGGCTGCCTTTGAAGACCCTGCTTTACGACTGGGCGGGCGGTCCGCCGGAGGGGCGGTCGGTCCAGGCGGTGACGATGGCCGGGCTGTCCGGTGGTTTTCTCGCCGGGGACGCACTGGGGGTGACGCTGGACGAGCAGAGCATCCGGAGCAAGGGGTCCTTCCTGGGCGCGGGCGGGATTATGGTGTTCGACGACAGCCGGGATATGGTCCGGGTGGCGCACGGCGCGATGGCCTTTTTCGCCGAGGAGTCCTGCGGCAAGTGCTTTCCCTGCCGGATCGGCACACACCGGCTTGTCGAACGCCTCGCCGGGGAAGCAGGTCCGAAGGATGTGGCGGCCTGGCGGGGTGAGGTGCACGATATCGGCGAGACGATGAAGGCGATCAGCGCCTGCGGCCTGGGTGTGGCGGCGCCCCTGGTTACGGACAGCCTGATGGCGTATTTTCCAGAGCAGGTTGCGCGGCATGTACAGTCCTGAAACCTGCACAGAGCCCCTGACCCGGCCCGTGATCATTGCATGTGCGATTACCGGTTCGGTACCGCGCAAAGAACACAACCCGGCGGTGCCGATTTCGCCTTCGGAGCAGATCGAGTCAACCCACGAGGCCTTTGAGGCCGGCGCCACGCTGGTACACATCCACGTGCGCGAGCCGGACGAGGCGTCCTCTTCGGACCCCGGGAAGTTCGCCCGGGTGCAGGCGGGGGTGAAAAAACACTGCCCCGGGATGATCATCCAGTTTTCCACCGGCGGGCGGGGGCGCGGTCCGGCCCAGCGGGCATCGGCGCTGCACCTGAAGCCGGATATGGCCTCGCTGGCGACCGGGTCGGTGAATTTTCCGAATATCATCTACCAGAACCCGCCGGAGCTGATCCGGGATATGGCGCAAAAGATGCTGGATTACGGCATCAAGCCGGAGGTCGAGGTCTTCGACCTGTCCATGCTCTACATTGCGGTGGAGATGGCGGAGGAAGGGCTGCTGGCGCCGCCTCTGCACGTGCAGTTTGTGATGGGAATTCGCAATGCATTGCCCGGGCGGCGGGAGGCGCTGGCGTTTATGGTGAGCGAACTCCACGCGCTGGCGCCGGACGCGACGTGGGTCGCTGCGGGGATCGGGCGCAACCAGCGGGTGTTGAACCACTGGGCGTCAGAACTGGGCGGGCATCTGCGCACCGGGCTGGAGGACAATATCCGGTACGACAAATCCCGTCTGGCCAGGAGTAATGCGGAACTCGTGGAACTCGCGGCCGAGATCGCCGCGGAGCACGGGCGGAGGCCCGCTACGGTGGCCGAAGCGCGGTCGCTGCTTCATTTGGATAACACCTGACAAAGAGGAAGGGTGCGATGAGCGCAACGGAAACAGATGCCCGGGTTGCTACGATGACGCTGGACGGCGAAGCGGTCGGTTTTACCCAGGGCGAGACGATCTACGAAGTGGCCCAACGGTGCCGGAAGGAGATCCCGACACTCTGTTACGACCCCAGACTGGAGCCGTTCGGGGGCTGTCGGCTGTGCGTGGTGGAGGTGGAGGGGGCGCGGACCCCGGTGGCGTCGTGTACAACAAAAGCTACCCCGGAGATGGTTGTGTGCACGACGACGGAGGCGATCACGAAGCACCGGAAGACGCTGCTGGAGATGGTCGTGTCTGAGAACCGTGAGGTCGACGTGGACCCGCTGCGGGGCTATGCCTCGCAGGAGCTTTCGGCGCTTGTGGACCGGTACGGGGCGGGTACGGGCCGCTTTGCCGGGGCGGGGTCGGGGGTGAGCAAGGAGGACGACAATCCCTTCCTGTTGCGGGATTACGATCTGTGCATCTCCTGCTACCGGTGCGTGCGGGTGTGCGCGGAGCAGGAGGGAGACCACGCGATCAATGTGATGAACCGGGGGTTCCACACGCAGATTACGACCGAGTTCGACGGTGTTTTGAAAGATTCGTCATGTACCTTCTGCGGGCAGTGCGTGCAGACCTGTCCGACGGGCGCGCTGGGTGACAAGAAGGCGATGCGCGCGGCCGAGGCGCCGGGCGAGATCGAGAAGACCCGGTCGATCTGCCCTTACTGCGGGGTGGGCTGCTCGGTGGATATTATGACGAAGGGGGAGCAGGTCGTGGGCATCCAGCCGGCGATGGACGGCCCGGCGAACTTGGGCGCGCTGTGCGTGAAGGGGCAGTTCGCATTTGATTTCGTACAGCACCCGGACCGGTTGACGATGCCGCTTGTGCGGGGGGAGGACGGGGCGTTTCACGAGACGGGTTGGGACGAGGCGCTGGACCGGGCGGCTGCGGGCTTCCGGAAGGCGTTGGAGAAGCACGGGAGGTACAGCGTCTACGGGGTGGCTTCGGGCCGGGCGCCGAACGAGGCGGCCTATGCGATGCAGAAGTTTATTCGGGTGGGGTTTGGCACCAACCAGATCGACAACTGCAGCCGTGCGTGACACGCCCCAACGGTTGCCGGTCTGGCAGCCACAATCGGACGGGGCGCCATGTCGAACCCGCTGGCCGACATGGAGAGGCCGGATGTTATTTTCTGCATCGGGACGAATATGACCGAGTGTCACCCGGTGGCGGCGACCGGCCTGAAGAAGGCGCTGGCCCGGGGGGCGAAGATGATCGTCGCCGATCCCAGACGCATCCCGCTGGCGGAGATGGCGGATCTGCACCTGCCCATCCGGGTGGGCTCGGATGTACCCCTGCTTCTGGCGATGGCGCACGTCATCGAGCGTGAAGGGCTCGTGAATGAGCAGTTCATCGGCGAGCGTACGGTGAAGGGCGAGGAATTCTTAGCGCACGTCAAGGAGTACCCGCCCGAGTGGGCGGAGCAGATTACCGGGGTGCCCGCCAAAGATATCGAGACGGCCGCGATCTGGTACGGGAAGGCGGAGAGGGGGGCGATCTATTACACTTTGGGGATTACCGAACACATCTGCGGCGTGGACAACGTGCAGAGCCTGTGCAACTTAGCCCTGATGACCGGCAACGTGGGACGCGAGGGCACGGGCATCAACCCGATGCGCGGTCAGAACAACATCCAGGGCGCGGGGGATTCCGGCGCGATTCCGTCGGACTTTCCAGGTTTCCAGCCGTGTGCTGACTCTGAAAACGTAGAGAAATTCTCGGAGATCTACGGCCGGGATATCGACGCCGAGAAGGGGATTACGAAGGTTACGGCGTTGGAGATGTGCGGAGACCAGATCCGGGCGATGCTCATCGACGGGGAAAATACCTTGCTGTCGGATCCGGACCGCCAGCACTGTGAGCACGCGCTGAAGAGCCTGGACCACCTTGTGGTGATTGACATCTTCCTGACCGAGACGGCGCAGCTGGCCGATGTTGTGTTCCCCGCAACGGCCTGGGCCGAGACCGACGGGGTGTGCGCGAATACGGAGCGGCGAGTGCAGCGTTTGCGCGCAGCCGTTCCGCCGGCGGGGCAGGCGAAGCCGGACTGGTGGATTGTCGCCCAGATTGCGAAACGCGCGGGGCTCAAAGGCTTCGATTGGGAATCTCCTAAAGAGGTGTTCAACGAGCTGTGCAGCGTATCGCCAATCTACTCCGGTCTGGACTGGGACCGGATCGATAAGGGGGAATACCAGTGGCCGGTGCCGGACAAAGACCATCCGGGGACGCCGATTCTGCACCAGGAGGAGTTCCGAAACGGGCGGGGGATTTTCACCCGCCACCGGTACCGCAGTCCGGCCGAGACCGTCAGCGCAGAATTTCCGGTGTGGCTCACAACAGGGCGGCGGTTGCAGTCTTATCACACACGCACGCAGACGGGCCGCGCAGAGGGGATCGATTACCTGCTGTCCGAGGAGGCCTTAGAGGTGCATCCCGACGATGTGGTGGCATGGGGGCTTCAGGACGGCGGCTGGTGCCGTCTGTCGAGTTCGCGCGGTTCGGTCGTGATCAAGGTCAAGAGCACGGAGCAGTCGCCGCGGGGCACGGTGTTTGCAAGCTTCAGCTTCAGCGATGTACCCGTAAACATCCTGACGGGATCGGGCTACGACCCGATCACCGAAACCGCCGAGCTCAAGGTCTGTCCGGTGTGCGTGGAGCCGGTCGAGAATCCGGAAGCGGTGCCGGCGGATTAGACCCCTTCCCCGGCCTCTCTACAAGACTTGAAGGGGGGGTTAGGTCATTTCCGACAAAGCTCAGAAGGTTGCGCAGCGGGTCGTTTTCAGGGTGCGAGACGGGAAACCGGCCCACGGTGCGGAAGATGCGGTTGCTGTTGAAGAGCCGCTGGAGATTCGCGTTGCGGGGGACCCCGTGGCGGTGACCATGCGAACGCCGGGGGATGACGAGCGGCTGGCGGTCGGGTTCCTGTTTGCAGAGGGGATTGTGGCGTCGATCGAGGATGTGGGGCGGGCGTTCCACTGCGGGCGGCCCGGCACGGAAGGGTATGGGAATGCGATTGACGTGCTGCCTGCGCCCGGGGTCTCGCTGGATGTGGACCGGGTGCTTGCGACAAGACGGGGAACGCTGACCACGTCGGCCTGCGGGGTGTGCGGACGGCAGAGTATTGAGGATTTGGTGGCCCGCTGTGTGGCCCTGCCGCCCGGGCCGCTGGTGGGGGTGGACCTGCTGTTTGAGGTTTTCAGGCGGCTCGGGGAGGTGCAGCCCACCTTCGCCGAAACGGGCGGGGTGCACGCCGCGGCGATGTTTTCCGGCTCGGGCGACCTGATGGCCTGTTACGAGGATGTGGGACGGCACAACGCGGTGGATAAGGCCGTGGGCGCGCTGCTTTACGAGCGCCTCGTCGGAGAGGGCCGGGCACCGCCGGCAGATCGGACGCCTGCGATTTTGACGGTGAGCGGGCGGGCGAGTTTCGAGATCGTGCAGAAGGCGGCAG
The DNA here is from genome assembly GCA_965222075.1 of Candidatus Latescibacterota bacterium. Taxonomy (GTDB): domain Bacteria; phylum Latescibacterota; class UBA2968; order UBA2968; genus JAAXHW01. Next base: position 1,199,325 of record OZ244937.1, read on the forward strand.
TGGCGGGGATTCCGATTGTGACAAGCGTCTCGGCGGCCAGTTCGCTGGCGGTGGATCTGGCCCGTTCGACACAGATCACGCTGGCCGGGTTCGTGCGGGGGAACGGATTTAACATCTACTCACATCCGGAGCGAATCGTCTGATCTGATGGGGTTGCAGGTGATTTTGAGACCCATTTGGAGGGCCAAATCCGATGCCGATTTATGAATATGTATGCCAGGGGTGCGAACACGCTTTCGAGGTTTTTGTCCAGGGGTCGAAAAAGACGGCCTGTCCTGCCTGCGGAAGCGATGAACTCAAAAAGCAGTTCTCGGCTTTTGCGGTAATGGGGCAGGGCGCAGGCACACCCGCCCGCCCGCCGGGAGGGGCCTGTTCCACGTGCGGGGATCCGCGAGGAGCGGGCGCGTGTGCGCTGAATTAGTCGGGGATCCGATTGAATACCATTGTGCAACGTAGAACGGTCTTCTTGCCCGTCTTCCGGGAGCTCGAACGTGTTCCTTGAGGCCGGGTATTTTTGTGGGTTTGCGAAATCGGGTGTGCGGCTTATCTTAATAAGGAGAGAAAATGCCCGGGAGGTTTATCGAACGCCTGGCGGAAGGTCCGGTGCTCTGCGACGGGGCGTATTACCTGGAGCTTGAACGCCGGTGCTCTGCGGGGGTGGACCTGAGCGCGCCGATGGCCGTTTTGGCCTACCCCGAAAGCGTGCTGGAGCTTCACCGGGAGTACGTGCGCGCCGGCGCCGAGGTCATCACGGCAATGGCTTTTGCCACGGGAAACGACATTCCGACGGATCGGTCGGAGGACCTTCACCGGACCGCGATCGCGCTGGCCCGGGAAGCGGCGGGGCCGGATCGGTTTGTTGCAGGCGACCTGAATTTTTACCGGTATGGCGGCAATACGTCTACGTGGGACCGTCCGATGACAGAGGCCGAGCGGCTGGAGGCGCAGCGGTTTTTTGAGCGGCGCGTTGGAGAGCAGCTTGATCAGGGAGTGGATCTCTTTATTGCGGAGACGTTTTATTCGGTAGACGAGGTGGGCCTGGCCCTGCCCTGCATCAAGCAGGCAGGGGTGCCGGCTGTGGTGACCCTGACCTTTCGGGCAAATGAGAAGACGCAGGACGGCCTGACGCCCGCCGAAGCGGCAAAACGGCTGGTCGATCTGGGCGCGGATGTTGTGGGCACCAACTGCGCCCGGCCCTGGGAGAGCATGAAGCCGATGGTACAGGGGATGCGAAACGCCGTATCGGCATTCGTCTGTTCCCAGCCCAATGGGTACCAGCTGGAGCGGGGGCAGTACTGGAATGAGAAATTCGGGGGAGACGCCATCCGCAGCGGGATTTCACTGCGTGAGGAGACGCGGTTTGCGATGGCGGATTACGCTCGTGAGGCAAAGGGAATGGGGATCAATCTCATCGGCGCGTGCTGCGGGTGCCTGCCGTACCACATCCGGGCGATGGCGGAGGCGCTGGACAAACCCACGGCTGTGGCCGACGCCTATTAAGGAGTACGACACCCGATGAAGATCACACGTATTGAGGGCTACCCGCTCGATTTCCCACAGCAGCCCGCCTGGGGGTATGCAAAAGGCTGGGTGGAATCCGCCCCGGCGCTGCTGGTGGAGGTCCACACCGACGAGGGGATCAGCGGATTGGGCGAGGGCTACGGGCCGCCGCTTCCCATCCGGGAGATGGTCCGCAGCCTGTGCGAGCCGGTCGTGGTTGGAGCGGATCCGTTCCGCACGGAGGACTTCTGGAGCCGTCTGTATCACGATGCGCGTGATTTTTCGTATTCGGGCACGGCCCTGGCGGCGATCTCTGCGGTCGACATCGCCTGCTGGGATATTAAGGGCAAGGCGCTGGGGGTTCCGGTGTGTACCCTGCTGGGCGGCGCCGTGCGCACGGAGTTGCCCTGTTATGCTTCGGGGGTGCGCTATCTACGGCATCCGGACGACCCGAATCGGCTGGCCGATCCGGCCGAGTTGGCCCTGGACTTCGTGTCCCAGGGCTTCAAGGCGGTGAAGATGACGGTGGGGCTGATTGACCCGGCCGAGGACCTGAAACGGGTGCGGCGGGTGCGCGAGGCGCTCCCGGAGGGGGTTGACCTGATGGTGGACGCCAACCAGGCCTATACCGCACGGCAGGCGACCGGGGTGGGGCTGGCGCTTCAGGACCTGAATGTGACCTGGTTCGAGGACCCGTTGCCTCCGGATGATCTGCCCGGCTGGGAGGCGCTCCGGTCGCGCGTGAGCCTGGCTCTGGCAGGGGGGGAGACGTTCTCCACCCGGTTCGGGTACCGGGAGGCGCTGGTGCGGCATCTGTTCGATATCGTGCTGCCGGAGACCGGGCTGGCGGGCGGTCTGACGGAGTGCAAGAAGATCGTTGATATGGCATACGCTTTTGGCGTGGAGTGTACGCCGCATGGGTATGCCTCGGCGGTGGGGACGGCCGCTGCGATGCACCTGGCCGCTGCGCTACCGTTTCAGCCTTCGGCGGCCCACCCGTCCCTGTTGCCATTTGAGTACGCGCCCGGGTCGTTCAACCGCGTCGGCGACCTGCCGGTCCGTCCGTTTGCGTTCGAGAACGGCGTTTTAGAGGTGCCGATGGACCGGCCCGGACTGGGGATTGAGCTGGACCGCGATGCTGTGGTACGGCGGTTGATTTCGTGAGGGATTCCGCCCGATGAGTGATGCCGGTTTAAAAGGACGCGCAGCCATTGTAACTGGCGGCGCCAGCGGTCTGGGCCGCGCGGTCGCCCTGCGCCTGGCCCGGGAGGGGGCCGATGTGTGTATCATGTCGTTGAGCCGCCAGAAGGTGGAGATGGTGGACGGCGAGGTGAAGTATTTCGCGTCGGTTAGCGAGATCGAAGAGACGCAGAATGCCATCGGCGCGCTGGGGGTGCGCTGCATCGGCATTGACGGGGATATCAGCGTTGCAGCGGATGTGGAGCGCATGGTTTTCTCCACAGTGGAGGCGTTCGGACGCCTGGATATTCTGGTGAACAACGCTGCGACCAATGTTGTGCATCCTATTCTGAATCACGATGACGACGCCTGGAAGCGGGTGATCGACGTCAACCTTTTCGGTCCGTATCTCTGCGTGCGGGTTGCGCTGCCCCATCTGATCAAAAACGGCTGGGGGCGCATCGTCTCCATCGGCTCGACCAACGCCCACGTGGGAGCCGCGGAATACAGCGCGTACGCGGCCTCCAAACACGGCCTGCTGGGCTTCAACAAGTCGTTGGCACTTGAAGCGGCCGCGCACAATATCACGGCCAATACGATCAGCCCCGGCATGATCGAGACGCCGTCGGCAAAACTGCACATTGCGAAATGGGCCGAGGCTAAGGGCATATCGTATGAGGCCATGCGCGAGGAATTCGTGGCGGATTATCCGCAGAAACGGTTTGTCCAGCCCGAAGAGATCGCCGATCTGGTGGTTTACCTGTGCCGGGAGAAGGCAAAAGCGGTCAACGGAGAAGATATTAAAATCACCACAGGCGCGATGTATTAATCATTCCGCAATCCGCAATTCAAGGAGGTCTGTATGGATCTGGGCCTGAAGGGACGCCGGGCGTTGATCACTGGTGGGAGCAAAGGGATCGGCAAGGCGATTGCGTTTGAACTGGCGGGAGAAGGCGCGGACCTTGCCCTGTGCGCACGCGGCAATGAGGCCCTGCAGGCGACCGCAGCGGAACTGAGGGAAAAGACCGGGGTTGCCGTGTTCGCGGAGACGGCCGATGTGACGGACAAGAAGAGGGTGCAGGCATTCGTCGAACAGGCGGCGTCCGAGCTGGGCGGGCTGGATATTCTGGTGAACTGCGCGGGAAGCGCGCTGCCGGGCACGTTTGAAGAGGTGGACGAGGAACGCTGGCGAGCGGACCTGGATGTGAAGCTATTTGCGGCCATGCGCTGCGTGAGGGCCGCACTGCCCTACCTGAAACAGAGCGACCAGGCCAGGATCATCAATATCAACTCGATTGTGGGCCGGCAGTCCGCGCCCGAATATATTGCCAACAGCACGGACCGCGCGGCGTGTCTCGGCTTCAACAAGGTGCTGTCCGACAACCTGGCCCAATACGGCATTCTGGTCAACAGCATCAACCCCGGCAACGTCAAGAGCGAGGCCTGGGGAAGCACGCTGGATTATTTCGCCCCGGATGAGGAACTCGATACATATTATCAACAGGTGTCCGGAGAGACCCCCCTTGGCCGGGTTGCAGAGGCCGACGAGATCGCCGCAGTGGCCGCATTTCTGGCCAGCAAGCGAGCAAGCTATGTCACCGGCGCGTCGATCGATGTGGACGGTGGGCTGGTGAGATATATTTAAATTTTGGAATGCGGAATGCGGTTTCCGTATCCGAAATCCGCATTTGAAATGGCTCTGATCAATCTACCGGTAGACCATAATGCCGATACCCTGAGTGTAAGGATTCCGGATGCACTCCTGGGCGAAGTGGTCCGGCCCATGCCCGTGCAGCCTGCGGCCGATCCGGACGCAGAAATCCGGGACGCGCTGGAAAAGCCCATCGGCGCGCCGCCCGTGGAACAGATTGTGCGGCCCGGCCAGCGCGTTGCCGTGATCGTTGACGATATCACCCGGGAGACGCCCACGCGTCTTATGCTGCCGCCGGTTCTGGCAAGGCTGGAGGCGGCCGGTATCCCGCGCGGAGACATCCGGGTCGTGATCGCCCTGGGTACGCACCGGCCGATGACCGAAGCGGAAATTCCGGTCAAGGTGGGGCCTGCTGTCGTCCAGGCGTATGAGATCGTGAACGTCCCGAGCTGGGAGGAGGACCGGTTTGTCTGCCTGGGCATGTCCTCCAGCGGGATTCCTGCCCGGGTGCTCCGGGAGGTGGCCGGGGCGGATGTGCGCATCGGTCTGGGGGGGATTATCCCCCATGTGGATGCCGGCTTCAGCGGGGGCGCGAAGATTGTTCTGCCGGGGGTGTGCAGCGACCGGACGGTGGACGCGTTTCACGCCCGGGGGGCAGCGGTGGAAACGAACCTGCTGGGGGTGTTCGATGGGCCGATGCGGAAGGACCTGGAGCAGTTTGTGGGCCAACAGGTGGAGCTGCACTTTATTCTCAACGCGGTCCTGACCCGGGAGGGGGAACTCTACCGGTGCGTAGCCGGGCATTTTATCGAGGCACACCGCGCCGGGGTGCGGATGGCGCAGGAGGTCTACTGCGTACCCGTGGCGCGCCGGTATCCGCTGGTCATCGCCAATTCCTTTCCGGCCAACATCGACCTGTGGCAGAGCTCCAAGTGCCTGTGGGTCGGTGAGAAGATGGTCAGCGACGGGGGCATGCTGGTTCTGGTCACACCCTGCAAAGAGGGGATTAACGTTCACCCACTGTATCCCGATTATATCGGCCGCGACCCGGACGACCTGCAAAAGGAGCTGGAGGAGGGCCGGGTAGAGGACCCAAATGCCTGCGGCGGAGCGATTCCGGTTGGTCGTATGAAGCGCCGGATCAGGTTCGGCCTGGTCTCCCCCGGGCTGAGCCGAGTGGATGCGGACCGGATGGGCTTTGCCTATTATGCGTCGGTTGAGGAGGCCGTTGACGCAGAGCTGGGAGAGTCGCCGGAACCCGCGTGTGTGGGCGTGCTGACCCACAGCGACTTTACAATACCGCTTGTGCAGTAGCCGAAGGAGGCGAAAATGTCAACAACGAGGTCAACGATACTGTTGTAGCATCTTGCTGCTGGGATGGTCGGGGACTATTTCTGCCGGTGAACTGGGAAAGCGATCGCGGGTTGAACTCAGGATGGGACAGTGGAATCAGGGGGGAAAGAGCGAAGCAATAACACAGGCTGGTCCATTTGGGGTTGAAACGACTGCTGAGACGGATGGTATACTCGTTTCGTTGGGCTATGCGTACTGGATGCGAGAGAACTTAGCCGCCCATTTTACGCTTGGGGTGCTGGCTGTCGAGGCAAATTCACGTGTTGGGCTTCAGGGAATCTCCCAGCAGGCGGTTGTCATTTATCCTGTTGATCCTGGGCATAAGATACTATCTACCCGGGTCAACGCTCCAAACCCCATTCAGGCCCTTTCTGACAATGGGTATAGGGTCCAACATCGGGGTTGAAGCCAAAAACGAAGTCGGCTTCCAGGTGGTGCAGAAGTCCAGAATAATGACGTCATTTGGAAGCCATGTGGGAGGGGGGCTGGACGTTCGGTTGGGCCGATCCTTAGTGGCAGGTGCAAACGTGGGATATAACCTGATGACGGATTTTTCTGAGGCGTTGGGTGGCAGGAGTAATTACAGTGGACTCGAATTTGGCGTTGGAATCAGCTGGCTATTTGGCAAGAGGTTTGAATAATCAGCACGAGTCAAAAAGCCCTGGGATGGTATGAAAGAGGACTGGGTATGTCGAATACGAGCCGTCGCTATCTCTCCCCCGTGCCCGGCCTGGGCCTGGAGGGATATGCCGATGAGATGACGGTTTCCGGCGGCGGGAAGATCCGGTTCATGGTGGGCGGGCCGAAGGGGACGGCGGACGTGAAAATGGTGAGGCTCATCCACGGCGATCCGAACGCCGACGGGCCCGGATACAGGGAAGAGGAGGTGTTTTGGGGGCAACCGGAAACCGTTGAGGTGAGGAAGCAGGACATCGATTTCGGGTCCTATGTGGAGGTCCCCCATTCAGACGTCCTGAATCCGAAAGGGGGGTTCACCCTGGCCCTCTGGTTTTATCCCACGCTGCTGGGTGGCGGATGGCATACCCTGGCGGCGAAGTGGGCGCCCGGGGATCTGGGTTACGCGCTTTACTTTGCAGGGGATCGGTTTTTGACAGCCGCCGTCTCGCACGATGGTACGGCAGCAGAATGGGCGACGGCGCAGGAGTTTGCGCATCTGAAATGCTGGCAATTTATCGCGTTTACATACGATCCGGATTCCGGGGATCTCTGTCTCTACCAGTGCCTGACCGATACCTCGGGAGTCGTGGAGACAAGGAGCTCTCACGATCCACTCGTCATCTCGCCGAAACGCGTGAAGGCCGGGCCTGTTCACCCCTCCGGGGCGCCCCTGCTTTTGGGGGCGACTCAGGATCCGACCGATCCTGGACGGCACTGGGCGCATTTTACGGGAAAGGTCGGCATCCCGTACTCCTGGACGGGGCGCTGGACCGCAGCGGGATCTGGGCCCTGGCGCAGGGGGAGACCCCAGAGGGGGTCGCACCCGTGCTGGGGTGCTGGGACCTGGGCCGGGAGGTGACGGGGACGCGGGTGGTCGATGTGTCACCGCACGCGACCCACGGCAGAGCGGTCAACGCGCCCGGCCGGGCGGTTACCGGACCCTTCTGGACGGGCATGCCGGCCCGGTTGTATACGGAGAACCCCGGCGACTACAATGCAATCCGTTTTCACGAGGATGACCTGGAGGACGCCGGGTGGGAACCCGCTTTCGAGGTCCGGGCCGATCCCGATGCGAAATCCGGGATTTACGCCGCCCGCATCGAGCGGAACGCCGACCGGCTGTTCCTGCCATTTGTCGTCCGCGCGAGGTCTCCCCGGTGTGAATTGGGATATCTTATTCCAACATTGACATGGCAGGCTTACGGGAGCAACCGGTCGGCTTACAGTTTTACGGAGGACGGCGTGCTGGACCGGGTGCTGAGCATGTACAATGTGCACAGCGACGGCTCGATGGTGTATTACCGCACGCGGCACCAGCCGACCCGCTCGTGGAATCCGAGCGCCGGCTTCCAGCACTGGGGGGCGCATACGGTTACCGCAAACCTCTATCTGATTGACTGGCTGGAAGAGAAAGGGTTGGATTATGAGGTGTTTGCCGACGAGGACCTGCACCGGGAGGGAACGGACCTTCTGGCGCAGTACCGCTGTGTGATTATGGCGAGCCACCCGGAGTACTGCACGCAGACGATGGTGGACGGCATCGCCCGCTACATCCGGCAGGGAGGGCGGGTGGTGTACCTGGCGGGAAACGGGCTGTACTGGGTGATGTCGATCGACCCGGAGCGGCCGCACCTTGTGGAACTCAGAAGAAGCGGAGAGGGGGACTACGGACCGACGTATCAGCCTCAGCCGGGGGAGGCCCAGCACAGCACGACGCTGGAGCTGGGTGGGCTGTGGGCGCGGCGGGGAAGGCCGCCCCGGAGCATTGTGGGCGTGGAGCACGCCGCCGATATCTGGATGTCTGCAGAGGGCAGGTGGGGGTTCAAGCGCCTGCCGGAGAGCCACGACGAGCGCTACGCATTCGTGTTCGAGGGGGTCGGAAAAGAAGAGACGATCGGCGACTTTGGGCTGAACCTGGGCAGCGCGGCAGGGTTCGAGATGGACGCGGTGCAGGAGTGGCAGTGGGATGATCAGACCCCGGAGCCGGTCGTACTGGCCCGGGCCGCCCACGAGGCATTCACGCCGCCCCGGCGGACCCCGGTGCCTGCGGTGTCGGAGATCGCGCTGACAACACACGCGGGCGGTGGCGCCGTGTTTTCGGCGGGGTCGGTGACGTGGACGGGGAGCCTGTCGCACAACCGATATGACAACAATGTTTCGAAGATCACAGAGAATGTCATCCGCCGCTTTGTGGATACGCGTCCGGGCGCGTCCGTACTGAATCCGCAGCAATGATGCGAAAGCCATTCGTATGGGGAGGAAGCCGGATGGGCAATCCGACAGCGGGGACCAGGGGCCTGCTGAAGCGGCTGGACGATGGGGCGGTTATCTGCGCCGAGGGCTATCTGTTCGAACTGGAGCGGCGAGGCTACCTGCAGGCCGGCGCTTTTGTGCCGGAGGCGGTGCTGGAGCACCCGGAGGTGGTAGGGGCGCTGCACCGTGAATTTTTACGGGCAGGTACGGATGTGATTGAGGCGTTGACCTACTATGCACACCGGGAGAAACTGCGGCTTATCGGCAAAGAGGACAGGCTGGTCCCCCTGCAGAGGAACGCCCTGGAGATCGCGAGGTCGGTGGCCGCCGAGGCAGAGGGCGAACGCCCGCTGGTGGCGGGAAATATCTGCAATACCAATGTGTGGGACCCGTCGGACAGCGCCACGGACGCCGTGGTGAGAGCGATGTTCGACGAACAGGTCGCCTGGGCGGTTGAAGCCGGCGTGGATTTCATGATCGGCGAGACCTTTGCATTTTACGGAGAGGCGAAGTGCGCGCTGGAAGCGATCAAGCAGGTCGGACTGCCTGCGGTGATCACCTTTGCGCTGCATCAGGAAGAGACCTTTCGGGATGGGGTAGGGGTTGAGGAGAGCGCAAAAAGGCTGGAACAGGCCGGGGCGGATGTGGTGGGGCTGAACTGTACGCGGGGTCCTGCGACGATGATGCCCTTTGTGAGACGTATCCGGGATGCCGTCTCCTGCCATGTTGCGGCCCTGCCGGTGCCTTATCGGACCACGGAGGATCAGCCGACGTTCCAGTCGCTGCAAGATCCGGACTGCGCCTGCCCGGACCGGCCGTTTCCAACGGCGCTGGACCCATTTGCCTGCAATCGGTACGAGATGGGGGCGTTCGCCCGCGAGGCGTACGGGTTGAACATCCGCTACCTGGGCGTCTGCTGCGGCGCCGGTCCGCACCACATCCGATCCGTGGCCGAGGCCCTGGGCCGCCGGCCGCCGGCGAGCGCGTACTCCCCCGATATGTCCAAACATTATGCGCTGGGCAGCGATTCGAGTCTGAAGCGGTACAACAAGGAGTTTGTCGAGAAACTCTGATCGGGAGGGTTTATGGCCGGCCTGAGCACCGAGCAGCTTTCCGCCTATATGGAAGACGGATACCTGCTGCTGGAGGATGTGCTATCGCATGCGGATCGGCAGCCGCTGATCGAGGATATCAACGCGGGGATCGACCGGAAGACGCGGGAGGCGTTTTCGGAAGGACGGTTGTGCGATCTGTTCGAGCACGAGCCTTTTGAGCGCCGCCTGGCCAGGGTCCGTGAGGCGATGGACGACCCTTTGGAGGTTGAGAAGGCCGTTACCGGAAAACGGCTCAAGACGGCCGGTATGTTTGCACTGGTCACGCATCCGGCGATTCTGGATATCGTGGCGTCGGTGATCGGCCCGGAGATCCTGGTCCACCCCCAGTTCAACTGCCAGGCCAAGATGCCGAACGAGGCGCAATCGGAGATTCCCTGGCACCAGGACCTGGGGTTTCTGCATCCGGATGCGGGAGAGACCTTCATGGTGAACTTCTGGATTCCGCTGGTGGATGCCACGGTCGAAAATGGGTGCCTGGAGGTGGTCCCCGGCAGCCACAGGGCCGGTTTGAAGCCGCACGGAGAGGTCCCGGGTTATCTCAATGCGGGGATCGTGGAGGGGTATGTTCCGGAGGATGAACCTCTGGCTTGTCCGGTGCGGAAGGGCGGCGTGGTGGTGTTTCAGCACAAGACGGTACACCGTTCTTTTCCGAACCGAACGGACCGTATCCGTTGGAGCGTGGATATTCGGTACTCCGATCCGGCGAAGCCCACAGGGCGGGACGAGGTGCCGGGGTTTGTTGCACGCAGCCGGGCGCATCCGGAGTGGGTGACAAAGAGTCACCTGGACTGGGTGAGGCTGCTGGAAGGGGTGGATGAGATGCTGTATGAGTAGGCCCCCATCCCCCAGGACAGTAGAAGCGGTTGAAGCCGGGCAAACGAGGCGCTGATGCCGACATACGACTATATTCATCTGGAACAGATTGCGGCTGAGCTGCTCGAAGCCGCAGGGACGCCGCCGGACACAGCCGGGGGCGTGGCCAGATCGCTGGTGCTGAGCAATCGGGTCGGACACGATTCGCACGGGATTATCCTGGTTTGGCATTACCTGCCGATGCTCCGGGACGGCCGGATCGCCCCCTCGGCGTCGGGCCGGATTGTGCAGGAGACACCATCGATGGCGCTGATTGACGGGCAGTGGGGGTTCGGGCAGGTGGTGGCCGCTGAGGCGATAAAATGTGCGATGGAGAAGGCCCGGGGATGCGCGATCGCAGCCGTGGGGGTTTACCGCATCAGCCACGTTGGGCGGCTGGGGGAGTACACCGAGATGGCGGCGGCGGAGGGGCTGGCGGCTTTTGCGTTTGTGAATACGCCGGGCAAGCGTCCGGTGGTCGCGCCGTTTGGGGGGGCGAAGGCGGTCTGGGGGACCAACCCGGTCGCGGTGGCCCTTCCAACGGGGGAGCCGGTATTTTCGATCGATTTCGCCACGTCCAAAATTGCGTTCGCCAGGGCCACTCTGGCCCGAAACGAAGGCACCGGGCTTCCCGATGGCTGCGCGATCAACAGCGAGGGCCGCCCCACGCAGGACCCCTGGGACCTGGTGCATGGGGGTGCGCTCCTGCCCTTTGGGGAGCACAAGGGATACGCCCTGGCCTTCCTGGTAGAGTTGCTGAGCGGCGCGTTGATCGGATCGGTAAATCCCGAACCGGCGGGGGACCGGAAGGCCGCCGGGCTTTTTTTTGTGGTTTTCGATCCCGAGCGGTTCTGCCCCCGCGATTCGTTTGACGCGTCTGTGCGTGGGCTTTTCCAGACGGTAAAAGCGTGTCCGCCCGCCGAGGGATTTGAAGAGGTCATGATTCCGGGCGAGCCGGAGCACCGGCAGCGGCTGATTTCCGACACGGCGGGCGTTTTTGTCGCCGACAGCGTGTGCGAAAAACTCAACGAAGTGGCACGGGAACTGGGGGTTGTGCTGGCGTGGCGGGAGAAATGAGCGATGACAGAGATTTCACTTTCTGAGCTGGTCCCGGTCAGTCTATGCAGGGCCGAATCCGACGGTGAGCACCTGAGGCTTTCAGGATACGGAGCAGGAGCTGAAATAAATCGGACGGGAGATCCCCGGGCAAGGGGCGCCTTTATGACGAGGGAGGGAGCAAGATGGATGAGGTACGCATCGGGATTGCCGGGCTGGGTCATCGTGCCCTGAACTGGATCCGATTGTTGCAACAGGTTCCAGGCTATCGTATCACAGCGATCTACGACTGGATTGAGCCACTGCAGGAGCGGGCGCTGGGGGAGATCGGCTACCGCGACGATGTGAAGGTGTTTGGCAATTACGAGGATTTCCTGGCGTTGGATGGGATGGATGCGGTTGGCCTGTGCGTGCGGCAAAAGGAGGTGGGGGCGATGGCGGCGCAGGCGCTGGAGGCGGGAAAACACGTGAACTCTGAGGTGCCGGCGGCGTTCACGATGGCGGACTGCTGGCGGATTGTGACCGATGTGGAGCGGACCGGGCTGGTGTACAGCCTGGCGGAGCAGACGCGGTTCTGGGGGTTTGTGGACGGCTGGCGGAAGCTGGTGGAGGAAGGACGGCTGGGCAAGATTACCTACGCCGAGGGCCAGTATGTGGGTTGGTACGGCACCCGCCAGTATTTCCAGGATTTCAAGACAGGCAGGCAGTATCCGGTCGAGGCGCTGCCCGACCATCCCGAAGCCGAACCGACGGTGCTCCACGCTCTGCCCACGATCATTGGGGGGATCGGTTCACACGATATGTCTCTGGTGCTGAAGGTCCTGGACGATCGGGTGGCGGAGGTGGTGGGGATGAGCACGAAGCAGCCCAGTTACGCCTGGCCCCAGATCCCCCGCCCCGATATTCAGGTCGCATTGATGAAGACGGAGAAGGACACGGTGATCCGGATGCTGTGCGGGTTTACCCAGCCCAGGCCGCACGGCGACCACCACTGGTGGCAGTTCATCGGCACGAAGGGGAGTATGGAGTGGCGGCGGTCGCTCCACGAGAAGCCCAAGCTGTGGTTTGCCGACACTCAGATGAACGACTGGGCGGAGGTGGACTGGCAGTATCAGCGCACGGATGCGCCTTCAGAGGCCCGGGGCAGCGGCCACGGGGATGCGGACTATTATGTTCACGCGCATTTCCGGGATGCCGTGCGTGAGGGCAAGCCGCTGGAGCTGGACGTTTACAGGGCGATGGAGACGATCGCGCCGGCCATCCGGGCGTTCGATTCGATTGTGGAGAGGAGCAAGCTTATGAAGGTTCCTGACTTTCGCCCGGGTGCGGACCGTCCCGCCGGTCAGATGCCGGCGGATGTGTGGGAGCACGGTGAAAAAAAATAGGATTCGAGCGCGACGCAGACCCCCAACCTCCCAGGACTTCGTGTGAAAAAGGAGCAGGAAATGTTAGACAAAACATCTCTCTTAACCGACGAGCAGATGAGATTTTTTATTGTCAATGGATACGTCACGGTCAAAACCGACCTGCCTCCCGGCTTTCATGGAGCCGTCTTCGAACAGACCGCAGCTGTGTTTGAAAAAGAAGGCAATCCGGGGAACAATTTACTGCCCAGAATCCCTGCTGTTCGAAAGGTCTTCGATTCTGAGGCCGTGCAGGGCGCCCTGAGAAGTATTTTGGGAGAAGATTATTACATGCAGCCCCATCGCCACTGCCACTACAATCGGCCGGCAAGTCAGGGGCAAAACATGCATCAGGACGGAGGGAAGCGATGGTCACATCTCACGCGTTGGATACTGGCTTTTTATTATCCTCAAGATACGTTCCAGGCGCTGGGTCCCACGGGAATCATTCCGGGAAGTCACTATTATAACACACCGGACAGCGCCAAGATCAGCGAGGAACTCCCACTGTGTGGAGAAGCAGGTACGGTAACGATTGCCCACTATGATCTCTGGCACAGGGCGATGCCGAATCGCAGCGATCAGAGACGTTATATGATGAAGTTCCTCTTTGCCCGAATGTCGGAGCCCCAATCTCCTTCCTGGAACAGTGAGCAGACTGATCCGTGGCAAAATGATCCGATTGATGATAAGCGCCAAAGGATGTTTAAACACGTTTGGAACTGGCACTGTGGGCAGACAAACGGCGGTATGCCACAAGCTCCCCGGTCCGGTGCAGGGTCTATATCGAAGCTTATGGAAGCGCTGGGAAGCGATTGGGAGCCGGCAGGTCTCCATGCCGCTTATGCATTAAGTGCGTTCGGAGCGCCGGCCGTGCCTGCGTTGATAGAAGGATTGGGTCATGAATCTGAGACGATATGCCGAAACACCTGCTATGCGCTGAGTGCAATGGGGACGCCTGCTGTTGGTGCGTTAATCGGCGCATTGCGCGATGGAGACTGGCGGATTCGTGATCGTGCAGCAGAAACGCTGGGAGATATGGGTCTCCCTGCGCGAGCCGCTTTACCTGCGTTAATGCAGGCAATACAGGATGAATCGGAGGAGGTTCGGTCTCATGCGGCTGAAGCGTTAGGGACGGTCGGTCAATTGGAGCCAACGACGGCCCCTGCGCTGATTTCAGGACTGCGGGATGAAAATGAGCGCGTCCGCTGCAACGCAACATTGGCATTGGCACGCCTGGGTGCGCATGCTAAGGATGCTGTTGATGCATTGCAAGCCGTACTTTCTGATGAAGATCGGTATGTTCGTGGTGATGCGGCTCATGCGCTTCACCGAATAGGAACCCCGGAAGCCAAAGGCGTGCTGCTGCGATTCCTCACGATGTCCCGGTGGTGCCCGTCAACCACGTCAGACAGCACTTTTTGAGGGTTTGCTCAGCCTTGCAGTCCTGCCTGCGTGCGTGCGGCAGCACGCGCAGGCAGGTCGGCGGTGACCGGTTCGTAGTCACGGGAGACAACCCAGTCCGGCCGGGGGTTCTGGACGCTTTTGGGGATGTTATCGATGGCGCTGTAGGCGAAGATCACCGTCTGGCGAGGCGCGGGTGAGAAGTTGTGATTGGAGCCGTGCACGATGTTGCAGTCGAAGAAGCAGACGTCACCGGCCTGGCCGACGACCGGATAGATCATGCCCTCGTCCGTAATGTGCTTCCGCAGCGCTTCGGGCTGGATGCACCACTGTTTGTAGCTTGTCGTCACGTCGTCGTCGTAGTGGTCGAGCACGCCCCACTTGTGGGACCCCGCGACGAGGAGTACGCAGCCGTTGTGAATCGTGTTTGGGCCGAACATGATCAGGACCGACACCAGGCGGTCATCAACGCCGTCGTATTGCCAGTAGCCGTAATCCTGGTGCCACAGCCAGACTGTGCCCTCAAAGGATTCCTTCAGGTTCAGCTTGCTGTGAAATATGTAGGCGTCGTCGCCCAGGATCTGTTTGACCGGTCCCCCGATTGCCTCCGATCTGCACATACTGCGCCAGGGCTCGACACGGCGATGCATGCAGAACACGGTGCGCACGGGTCCGCTCTTTTCTCTGACGATGTGCACCTCCTCGGGATTGTTCTTCTCATTCACCAGATCGGCGGTGGAGGCCCGCAGTTCGTCGATCTGCTGCGGAGACAGGAGCCCCGGTTGAAAGAGAAATCCCTGTTCACGGTATGTCTGAAGCTGTGTGTCGGTCCACATAGATCGCCCTCCTCTCAGCGCACGGCCTGCGCTCATCCGGTTTTTTGTTGATCTTCAAAGGCGCGGGATCTTCATCTGATCAGCATCTGCGACGGCAGCCACAGCGACAGCTGCGGAAACGCCATTGTCAGCGCAAGCGCGGCCACGATGAGCAGCAGGAAAGGCCAGACGGACATGTAGATGTCACCCAGCGTGATGTTGGGTGGGCTGACACTTTTCATGTAGAAACAGGCCGGACCGAATGGCGGCGACAGGTAGGAGATCTGCATGTTCATGCAGAACACGACGCCGAACCACACAATGTCAAACCCCTGTGCCTGAATGATGGGTACGAACAGGGGCATGGTCAGCAGCACGATGCCGATCCAGTCTAAGAACATGCCCAGAAAGATGAGGATCAGCTGCATCACCACGATGATGCCCCAGCGTCCGAAGGGGAGGCCGGTCACGGTATTCCGGACGAACTGCGAGCCTCCGGCGAGCGTGTAGACGCCGATGAGCGTCTGGGCCCCGAAGAACAGCCACGCCAGCATGCACGTCACTTTGAGCGTGTCGTAGAGAGACCGTTTCACGCTGGCCACCGAAAGCGTGCGGTGGAATGCAGATACAACCAGGGCCCCCACACACCCGATCCCGGCGGCTTCCGTGGGTGTGGCCACGCCGGCGTAGATGCACCCCAGGACCGCTGCGGCCAGGGAGAACGGCAGGACCAGCCCGCGCAGCAGCAGCAGTTTCTGCTTCAGCGGGACGCCTCTTTCCTCCGGCGGGGCAGCCGGCGCTACGTGCGGACTCAGGGACGACCTGACCAGGATGTAGGCGACAAAGAGGGTGGCCAGGAGCAGACCGGGCACGATGCCGGCGATGAACAGTTCGCCGACCGATGCGCCCGATACCATGGCGTAGACGATAAACACGATGCTGGGCGGGATGAGTGTGGCCATGCCGCCTCCGGCGCAGATGCTGCCCAGGGCGATGCGCTTGTCGTAGTTTCTTTCCAGCATGGCCGGCAGTGCGACCAGGCCGAAGGTCACGATCTCGGCGCCTATGATCCCCACCATCGCGGCCATGATCGTGCAGGAGATCACCGTGCCGACGGCGAGGCCTCCCCTCAGACCTCCGGACCAGACGTGGACGGCGCGAAAGAGCCGTTCCGTGGCCCCGGACCGCTGGAGGATGGAGGCCATGAGCACGAACAGAGGAACCGCCACCAGCGTGTAGTTCAGCATCATGGCGTAGACGCGAGCGACCATCATCAGCATCACGAACGGGCCGAACAGGATCAGGGCGAAAATCACCGAGGTGGCGCCCATCACCCACGCCAGCGGCAGCCCCGACAACAACAAGATGATGAACGTGGCGATGATCAGCAGGGTGATCAGTTCGATGCTCAAGGATGTTCGCCCCGGATCGCGACATGCAGATCTCTGATGAGCTTCCCGACGCCCTGGAGGAGCAGAAGAAAGATGCCGGCGGCCAGCGCAATTTTAAAGGGATAGATCGGCGGGTTCCACGGCGAGCCGGAGGTTTCCCTCACCTCAAGCGAATCCCGTGCGTACTGCAGGGACGCCCACAACATCATGCCCAGGTAGAGCGCAAAGAACAGGAAGGAGACGGCGTCGGCAATCGCCCGGCCCCTGGCCGAGAGGCGGCCGTAGACCAGCTCGATCTTCACGTGTTTTCCCTCGTGGGCGGTCCACGCTGCTCCCATCACATAGACCAGGGCGCAGCCAAACACCATCGATTCGCTGGCCCACAGGGTCGGCGCGTGGAAGATATACCGCATCAAGATTTCGTAGACCACCACGAAGACCACGAGTAGCGTCAGGAGGCTGAACAGCTTTCCGGTGCGGATGATGAAACGATCGATCAATCGACGCTCCCTCCACCATCGTCGCTCAGCAGCCCCAGCTCTTTAAGCCAGGCCTTCTGGGCATCGATGACTGTCTTGCACATGGGGCTCTTTTTGGCCCATTCATCCCACACTTCACGGGCTGCGGCTCGAGCACGGGCCAGTTCCTGTTCGTTCCAGATAATCGGCGTTACGCCCTTGCTTTTCATCTCGCCGATTGCTCGCAGGTCGTCGATTGCCACACGTTCAATCATGTCCCATGCCCACTGCCGGACGGCCGTCCGGAGGATCTGCTTGATATCGTCGGGCAGCTTGTCCCATTCCTCCTGGTTCACCGTGAAGTCGCCCACGGGCATCGCGTGGAAGCCCGGAAAGTTGAAGTACCTGGCAACCTGATAGAAACCCATCCGCTGGTTCATGGAGGGGGTTCCCCAGTCCGTGCCGTCAATCATGCCCTTGTCCAGCGCGGAGTAGACTTCGCTTCCGGGGAGGGTCACGACAGAGGCGCCCAACCTGGCCAGCAGCTGCGCGGCCATGCCCTGGGGCGCCCGAAACTTCAAGCCCTTGAAGTCCTCGATCCTCCTGATGGGCGCCTTGGACGGCATGGACTCCATGCCCCATAAGGTCACGCCGACACAGTAGACGCCGAAAGGCCTGTAGATCTCGTTGAGCAAGTCGAGACCGCCGCGGTAGTGGTAGAAGGCGTCCACTTCCCAGGGATGACGCCAGGCCCCGATCAGGTCACTGATTGGGGCAAAGGCCGGGTTCTTGCCGGTCCAGTATCCGGGCCACTGGTGCATGGCCTGCAGGATGTTGTGCCTCACCGCATCGAGGCACTCGAACGTCGGCACGATCGTCCCGGCCGGGTAGGGCGTGATTTTGAGCCGACCGTTCGTGAGTTTCTCAACGCGCTGGCAGAAATCGACGAATGTCCGGTAGGGCAGTTCCGATGCGCTCCAGAGCGCCTGGGCCTTCCACGTGATGGTCTCCGCCCCCTGCGCGGGAACCGTGAGCAGACCGACAGCGACCAGTACAAGAACTCCCGCTGAAATGCGTTTTTGTTTCATCCGCTCGGCTCCTCATGGGAATGACAACGCCGGTCAAGTCTTTGGCCAATGTATGATACCGACGCAATTTTGTCAAGAAAAGATCGGATTTGCGGTGGAAGCGGGAATACTCGATGAGGATTTCTGTGAATTATCTTGATTTTAGCAAGAGGGTCGGACAAAATTTAGGGACTTATATACTTGGTTGCGCACAGTGTTTTTATTGATTTAACCTTTTAATTTTGTTATAACTATGATAAGGACAGTAACAAAGACGGGGTATGTGAGCAAGGGGTGTCACAGGAACCTAAGCGCTGTCCCTCGGGGTACCGTTCCGATTCACCACAGGTATCTGGAATTGGATAATCTATGATTTCAAATTACTTCCGAACGTGGCTACGAAATGCACTCAGGTATAGGATCTACGCAATAATTAACCTGTTAGGCTTAGGGATAGGGATTGCCTGCGGCTATCTCTGTGTTCTTTACATCCTTCATGATTGGAGCTTCGATAGGTTCCACCGAGACTATCATCGTATATACCGCGTTGTTCTGAAGGCGAGGTACAAACAATCCCAAAGTCTGGGTCCTCTTACGGGCGAATGGCTCGAGTCCACAAACCTTCCGGTTGCACTGACATCGGAGGCGACTGCCGAGATTCCAGAGATCGAGATCACGACTCGTGTACTTGGTGCCCCCCATCCTCGTATGGCGACTTGGCATGTGGGTACTCACAGAGGCTTTCTGCGAGCTACAGACGAGGTCTTACTCGTGGACGAGAGTTTCTTGAAAATTTTCTCCTTTCCTGTCATTAGTGGCACTGTCCATTCAAGTCCGAATAAAGTCGTGCTAACGCGAGAATTCGCTCGTAGTCTATCCAACGATATCAACGGTCTGGTTGGCAAAGTACTATGGATTCGATCTCCAAGACAGCCGGATAACACGGCGGTAGCTGTTGAAATAGGGGGTATCGTGGAATCGCCCCCAAGCAACTCGAGCCTGAAGTTTGCGGTTCTTTTGCCATTTACTTTGTGTTCAACCTTTCTTGGCAAGAAAGATGGAGAGTGGAATTGGTTCTTTAACGCCACTCATTACGTCCGCCTTCCAGAAGAATTGGATGAAGAAGCTATAGAAAGAAAGCTCACGCAGATCGTCCAGAAGCATCCCGCGCCGATCTGGGATTTGGATTCATTTAAGGTTAGACTTCAACCGATCACGGACCTACACCATCATGGTCATCGTATGTCGGGTGTCTGGAAGGGATTGCGTCCCACCACGAATCCCTTGTATGGGTATGTCCTCGGAGGCCTGAGTGTCTTAGTTCTGTCTGCTTCCTGTTTGAATTATGTTCTTCTCTACGTCGCCCGGTTCAATTTGCGAGCCAAAGAATTCGGCTTACGGCAAGTTCTCGGAGCGAACCGTAATCACCTCACTCATCAGCTACTGGTTGAATGCCTTGGGTACAGCATCCTGGCTTGCGGCATCGGCTTGGTTGCTGCGGAATTGGCGTCAAAACCCCTCGAAGGAATTTTACAAATACGGTTCACTTCCACGGCAGACCCGATTCGAACGATCCTCATCCTGGGGGCAATGGCCTGCATTACGGGTCTGGCAACGGCCATCTACCCGGTAGCCCTTATCCCGTCCGTTTCTGCAGTGAGCGTTCTACGCAAAACATCACAGGGCAGCAGGTCCGGGCCTTTCTTGAAGGTGTTGATGGCCGCCCAGTCCGGTGTGACGTTGATTCTCGTGTTTTGTGCGATCGTTATGTTTGAACAGATCTACTTCATGACCACGACTGATCTGGGTTTTGAACCGACCAACCTGGTCAGGTTGGATATTAAAGGGTTGGACGGCAATGAGGCTGACCGCCTTCAACGGTCCCTGTCCGCGTATCTTCCAGTCACTTCCTGCGCCCGGACCCGCCAGCCGATCGGGTGGTCGAACGCAACCACGGTGAAGGGCGATAATGGCCTCCTGATTGATGGGGTGAACTACATTCAGGTGGATGGGCCATTTCTGAAGACGGTCGGCTTGAAGCTCTTGCGTGGAAGATCGTTGCATCAGAACCACATCCGGGGCGAGGTGATCGTGAACGAATCTTTCCAAAGGCATCTGATGCCCTCGGATCCCATTGGACAGGCGCTTTATCCGGCGAATAAAGGGTCGCAGGTGTTTGGACATGATTCAAGTGGTCGCATCGTGGGTGTGGTCAAAGACTTTCACTTCCGGAGTCTGCGCCACATTGTCCCCCCTACCATTATCACCGTTGCCGACATCTCGGGTAAGCGAGCAGACACCTTTCGGGAAATGCTGATTCGAATCCGAGAGGACAGCACCGATGAATTTCTGGCTCACCTCCGTGGGATCTGGAAAGAGCTGAACCTCGAACAGAAGCCGCTGTCGTTTTCCTTTGTAGAAGACGAGGTGCGAAAGTCTTACGCCAAAGATGTGAGATGGAGCAAGATTGTCTCCGGCGCGTCACTGTGCGCAATCCTTATCGCGTCAATGGGCACACTGGGCATGACATCCCTGGCAGTCACGCGTAGAAGGAAGGAGATTGCCATCAGAAAGGCCATGGGCGCCTTGCCATCAAGAATCGCGAGTGGAATTGTGCTCAACTATGCGGTGCCTGGTTTCGCTGCAGCCGCCATCACGCTTCCCCTCTCGTATTTCTTTATGGATCAGTGGCTCTCGAGTTTTCCCTACCGTATCCAACCCGGAGCCGGAACTGCTTTGGCGGTGATTCTCTTAGGCGTTCTTCTTCCGCTTTTAGGCAGCTTCGTGCATTCAATGAGAGTAGCTTCTGAGAGCCCGAGCGTTGCTCTCCGGGAGGACTGATACATTTTAAAGCCCCAATTCGTGCGCTTGTTTGAAATACTTGGCCAAGCTTATAAGCAGCACAATACAGATGCCAAGTATCTCATCGACACCTTTCCAATCCCTGTTTGTGATAACATTCGTATTCGTCGTTGCAGGCTCTATCAAGGCGAAGCCTTTCGAGGCTACATCCCCAGTAAAAGACGCTACTTCTATGGCTTGAAAATTCACCTGCCTGCCGAGCAAGCCCGGCGCAGGCAGGCCTGATGGTGACCCAGTCTGGAGAGCCTGTCGAACTCTTTTTCACTCCAGGCAGTGTGGGAGATGTGGAATTGAAAGATAAGCAGAACGCGATTACCAACTCCGAATACAGCGACAATCGCTGGTAGAAAGAAAGACTGCCTGATGCCACGCATTTTTGACAACATCGAACAATATCTCCTCCCGGCACTGGCGGAAACCATGGCGGTTTCCGACCATGCGGACTTTTGCGTGGGCTACTTCAACCTGCGCGGCTGGCGGTTAATCGATGAACATGTCGAAAGATGGAAGGGTGGGGAAGGACATTGCTGCCGTCTTCTCGTCGGTATGCAGCGGCTTCCCTACGAAGAGCTGCGTATCGCCAGAAGTCTATCGGCGAGTGAAAAAGGACTGGATAGCCAGACGGCGTCGCAGCTGAGGGTCAGGTTGGCGAAGGAATTTCGTGAGCAGTTGACAATCGGCGCGCCCACCAACGCGGATGAGGCCGGTCTGCGCAGGTTGTCCAGGCAGATCAAGGCAAAAAAGGTAGTCGTCAAGCTTTTCCTCCGGCATTCGCTTCACGCCAAGCTCTACCTGCTGTTCCGGCCGGACCCCATCAACCCGGCGGTCGGGTACCTGGGTAGCAGCAACCTCACGCAATCCGGTCTTTCCAAACAGGGCGAACTGAATATAGATGTGCTGGACCACGACACCTGCCAGAAACTCGCGCGATGGTTCGAAGATCGCTGGGCTGATCGCTGGTGCGTCGATATCTCGGACGAACTTGCGCAGATCATCGATGAAAGTTGGGCAGGGGAGCGGTTGATCCCGCCATATCACATCTATGTGAAGATCGCTTACCACCTGTCGCAGGAAGCCCGGGCGGGTTTGACCGAATTTCGCATCCCGCAAGTGTTCGGCAACAAACTGCTCGATTTCCAGACGGCCGCCGTGAAGATTGCCGCGCATCATCTGAACAAGCGTGGCGGCGTTATTATCGGCGATGTCGTGGGACTCGGTAAGACGCTGATGGCCACGGCCATCGCGCGCGTGTTCGAAGACGATCACGGGTTGGAAACGCTGATTATCTGTCCGAAAAATCTCGTTTCCATGTGGGAGGACTACCGCGAGCAGTATCAGTTGCGCGCGCGTGTGCTATCGATCAGCCGGGTGACCAGGGAACTCCCCGATATGCGCCGTTACCGCCTGATTGTGATTGACGAGAGTCACAATCTGAGAAACCGTGAAGGAAAGCGTTACCGCGCGATCCAGGAATATATCAGGGAAAACGAGAGCAAGTGCATCCTGCTGTCGGCAACGCCGTACAACAAGACGTATCAGGACCTCTCCAGCCAGATCCGTTTGTTCGTGTACGAGGATGAAGACCTGGGCATTCGTCCCGAACGTCTGTTGCAGGAGATCGGCGAAACCGGGTTCATTCGCCGCCACCAGGCCTCTGTCCGGTCCCTGGCGGCATTCGAGCAGTCGGAATATGCCGACGACTGGCGTGAATTGATGCGTCTGTACCTCGTGCGCCGGACCCGTAGCTTTATCCAGGAAAACTACGCCGCGACGGATCCGACGAACGGGCGGAAGTACCTGACGTTCGACGACGGCACCCGATCCTATTTTCCCGTTCGCGTTCCCAGGACGGTGCGATTCGATATTGACGAGCAATACGCGCGCCTGTTTGCCGACGATGTGGTGTCCGCCATCAACGGGCTGGAGCTCCCGCGCTACGGCCTCGGAAATTACGTCACGTCCTCGGGCGATGCGACGACAACGTCGACCGAAGACAAAAAAATCCTGGATGACCTGTCACGCGCCGGTAAGCGCCTCATGGGCTTCTGTCGAACGAATCTGCTCAAGCGCCTTGAAAGCAGCGGGCATGTGTTCCTGCTATCGTTGGAGAGACATATTCTCCGGAACTTCATCTTTCTCCACGCCATCGAAAACGAACTGGCCCTGCCAATCGGCACGACGGACGCGGGGCTTCTGGACCCGCAATCCTTCGACGAAGATCCAGACGGCGCGGCCGGCGACATTTTTGACGATGGAGACGAGGAAGGGACCACAGAAACCGAGGCGCCGGTGCGGCTGAGAACGGAAGAAGACTTCCGCAAGCGCGCCGCGGAAATCTATGGGTCGTACGCCGTGCGATACAAGAGGCGATTCCGCTGGTTGGCCCCGCGTCATTTCGACAGGGCACTGCGGGATAACCTGTTGTCGGATGCGAGAACGCTGCGCAACATGCTGGACGGATTCGGCGAATGGGACCCGTCACACGACGCCAAGCTTGACGCGTTGCGCCAAATCCTCGTGGAGAAACATCCTGCTGAGAAGGTTCTGGTCTTCACGCAATTTGCGGACACAGTGACATACCTGGAACATCAGCTGAAGGCCGGCGGGATTGAACGGCTGGCTGCTGTTACCGGGGACTCCGCCGATCCAACGCGGCTGGCCTGGCAATTCAGTCCGAAAAGCAACGAGAAGGGTAGCCGTATCCGGCCTGAGGAGGAACTGCGGGTGCTGGTTGCTACGGATGTGTTGAGCGAGGGGCAAAACCTGCAGGATTGCGCCATCGTCGTGAACTATGACCTGCCGTGGGCCATTATTCGCCTGATTCAAAGAGCCGGACGCGTGGACCGCATCGGGCAGCACGCGCAAGACATCCTCTGTTATTCCTTTCTTCCTGCCGAAGGAATTGAACGGCTGATCCGGCTACGGGCGCGGGTACGGACACGTCTCAACGAAAACGCCGAGGTGGTCGGTACGGATGAGGCATTCTTTGAGGATGAAGATACCCGTGCCGTTGTTGATCTCTTTAACGAGAGCGCCGGAATCCTCGACGGCGATGACGAGTCTGAGGTGGACCTTTCCTCCTACGCCTATCAGATCTGGAAAAATGCGACGACAGCCGATCCATCGCTTAAGAAGAAAGTCGAGGAGATGTCGGCCGTCGTCCATTCCTCCAAAGCCTACGAACAACAACAGGAGCGGCCCGAGGGCGTCCTGGTCTACATGCGCACAACGCAGGACAATGACGCTCTGGTCTGGATGGACCGCGACGGTGGCAGCGTAACGGAAAGCCAGTTCGAGATTCTTCGCGTTGCCGAGTGCTCACCGGATACGCCGGCGCTACCGCGGCACGAAAACCACCATGATCTTGTCCGAAAGGCCGCGGAACAGATCGCCCGGGAGGAAAAACATGTCGGCGGCCAACTGGGACGCCCATCCGGCGCGCGCTTCCGCACCTATGAACGGCTCAAGAACCACGCCGAGAGGGTCAAGGGCACTTTGTTCGATTCCGAACCTCTGCGGAAAACCATTGACGACATTTACCGTTATCCACTTCGTCAGACGGCTGTGGATACGCTGAACCGTCAGTTGCGCAGCGGAATCTCCGACGACGATCTCGCCGGACGGGTCATCGAACTGCGGGAGGATGGCCGGCTTTGTATCGTCCACGAGGAGGATGAACCTCAGGAACCGCGAATCATCTGCTCAATGGGCTTGATTTGACGTCAGACTTGACACTTTGCCTTACTTTATTATATTTTTAGTAAGGAGATATGCCATGATCGTCAAAATAACTTCAAAACGCCAGGTCACTTTTCCTGCACGGGTGCTGGACGCTCTGGGGGTTGGCCCGGGCGACCAACTCGAAATCGTAGAAGGGCCCGACGGGTTCGCCCTGCGGCCCAGACGCATTGATCATTCCCGTCTTGGGACGTTGCGCGATAAGATCCGGCGCGGACGTGGGACGTTTGATCTCCAGGACTTCAGGGAGCAATCGTATGACCCGTCGCTTCGGGATTGACACGTCAGTCCTCGTGCGGTTACTCACCAGAGACCCGGAAAAAGATTTCGTGTATTGCGTAAGCAAACTTGGCGCGCTGGTCAACGAGCATGGCCACGAGATCTTCGTTTCAAACCAGGTCGTTGGAGAGACCTACGTTGCGGTACAGCACCACTATGGCGTATCAAAGGCCGATGCCCGCGCCTCTTTGCTCGACGCGCTGCGGAGCGGTCTGGTCTCCCCCCTGAACGGGCGCTCAGTTATCGAAGCCCTTAAGGCTTCCGGCGGCGCCGGCCTGTTTGACCGGCTCATCGCCGACGACTATTCACGCGCTGGCATGGAAGTCCTGACGCTGGATCAAAAGATGGCCGCCCTGCCCGACGTTCGTTACCTGTAGAAAGAAACCCTTGCGGGCCAATCCCGCTCTGACGATATCATTGCCTGATTCAAGCCAGGACCAACATGATAATCCGGATGTTCCGAATGCCGACAATCCTCAACAGAAACAAAGTCAAAAAACATCTGGAGGAATTCAACCTCCGACCTCTCTTTATCGAGGAATTTGGTTGGGACCATGGGGGCGTTGACACAGAGGTTAGCGTAGCCGAGCGTTCGTACGCCCTCGAAGTCATCGCCCAAAAGCGCGGCATGGTCGCCTACCAGTATGTCGCCGGCGCGGAGGCGACGTTTCCCGATCACCCCACCCGCCGGAAGATCGAGAGAGCCGTCGCGAAGGAGGTGCGTGAACACATCATCGTTTACGCCACCCACGACAGGACTGAGCAATCCTGGCAATGGGTAAAACGCGAACCCGGCCAGCCGGATCGGCAACGTTCGGAGTCCTACCGCCACGGGGATACCGGAGAACGGCTTATCCAGAAGCTGGAGTATCTCATCTTCACGCTGGACGAAGAAGAAGACCTGACCATCGTCGATGTATCGCGCTGGGTGCGGGCTGCCTTTGACGTAGAGAGGGTCACCAGGCGGTTCTACGACCGCTTCAAAAAGGGGCATCAGACCTTTCTGGGGTTCATCGAGGGGATCGGGAACCTGGCCGACCGCGAATGGTACGCCTCGCTGATGTTGAACCGGATGATGTTCATCTATTTCATCCAGAAGCGTGGATTCCTCGACAACAATGTGGACTACCTGCGTGATCGTCTCGAAACGGTGCGGCAGCGGCAGGGAGAGGGCAGATTCATCAGTTTCTACCGCCTGTTCCTCCTGAAGCTGTTCCATGAGGGGTTGGGCCAGCCGGAGGCCGACCGCGCCCCTGAACTGGCGGAGTTGCTTGGCCAGGTGCCGTATCTCAACGGCGGCCTGTTCGACGTGCACGATCTGGAGCGGGACAATCCGGAGATCCACATTCCCGATGAAGCGTTCGAGCAGATCTTCGCCTTCTTCGATGCCTACCAGTGGCACCTCGACGACCGGCCGCTCCGCAACGACAACGAGATCAATCCCGACGTGCTCGGCTACATCTTCGAGAAGTACATCAACCAGAAGCAGATGGGGGCCTATTACACGAAGGAGGACATCACCGGGTACATCAGCCGCAACACCGTCATCCCCTTCCTGTTCGACTGGGCGAAGAAGGCCTGTCCCATCGCCTTCAGGCCCGGCGGCGGCGTGTGGCGGCTGTTACAGGACGATCCGGACCGCTATTTCTACGAGGCGGTCCGCCACGGCGTTACTGAGGACTTGGGCGACAAGCGCGAACTGCCGCCAGAGATAGCCGCAGGGCTGGATGACGTGTCCAAACGCGACGGCTGGAACAAACCGGCCCCGAGCGACTATGCCCTGCCGACGGAGACGTGGCGCGAGCACGTGGCCCGGCGCCAGCGCTACGAGGAAGTCCACGCCAAACTCGCCGCGGGGGAGGTCACGTCGATCAACGACCTCATCACGTACAACCTGGACATCGAGAAGTTCGCCCAGGACGTCATCGCCGGCAGCGAGGGGCCTGAACTCATCCGCGCCTTCTGGAAGGCGCTTACCGGGGTCTCGATTCTCGATCCCACCTGCGGCTCCGGCGCGTTCCTGTTCGCGGCGCTCAACATCCTGGAACCGATATACACCGCCTGCCTGGAGTCCATGCAGGGATTCCTCGACGATCTGGAGCGCTCGAAGTGTAAGCACCACCCGGAGAAAATGCGTGACTTTCGCCAGGTGCTGAAGCGGGTCGAAGAGCACGCCAGCGAACGCTACTTCATTCTCAAGTCCATCATTATTGACAACCTATACGGTGTTGATATTATGGAAGAGGCCGTGGAGATCTGCAAACTCCGCCTGTTCCTGAAACTGGTCGCCCAGCTGGAGAGTTACGAGCAGATTGAGCCATTGCCCGACATTGATTTCAACGTCCGCGCCGGCAACACGCTCGTCGGCTTTACGACTCTTGAGGAAATACAGGATGCATTCGTCGTCACCCCGGATGACCAGCGCAGAATGCTCTATGCCGAAGACACGGCCAAGTTGAAACGTATCGAGGAGGATGCCAAGATCGCCGACCAAGCCTTCCGTATGTTCCGCAAGATGCAAACCAAGCACGGCATGGACGCCGGCGCGTTTGCCGACACCAAGTTGGAATTGCGAAGACGGCTGGATGACCTGCGCGACGAATTGGACCGGTATCTGGCCGTGGAATACGGCGTCAAAGACAGCGACACAGCGGCCTATGAGCAATGGCGCGCCAGCCACCAGCCCTTCCACTGGTTCGTGGAGTTCTACGGAATCATGCACAATGGCGGGTTTGACGTGATTATTGGTAATCCGCCGTATGTAGAGTACAAGAAGATAAAGAAAAACTACGAGGTCCACGGTTTCAAAACTCTGGCCTGCGGTGATTTATATGCATTTTGTACAGAGCGCGCTTTGGAGCTTCTTCTCTTGAAAGGTCACTTGGGATTGATTGTCCCAATATCGATATTCGGAACTGATGGCTTCAGCCCCTTGCAAGAGCTGTCGCTGAATATGCTCGATCCAGTGTGGATTTCATGCTTCGCAAATCGTCCATCCCAGCTGTTCGATGGAGCACAGAAAAGACTTACGATCTTATTGGGCCGACGGTGCGGTGGGCGTTCGCCCACGGTCTTCACTTCTACGTACCTGCGCTGGCGTCGAGAAGAGTTCACTGACCTCTTTAGTTCTCGGATTCGATACGCGTCTCCGCATCAAAACTTCTGTATATTTCCAGCGTCGCTTGAGAAACTCGGATCGCAACTTGAGGTCCGAGCCTTTAGTCGGTTGGCACAAAGGCGGAGGAAACTCGCCGAATCAGTCACACAATACAGTCGGTTTCGAGTCTTCTACACACGTAAATTTGGGTACTTCTTAGCGTTTCTTGATTTTGTTCCGGAGATAGTTGATGGCGAGACCGACTGCCGAGTGTCCCCGTCAGAACTGAAAGATCTCGGACTATCGTCGTCGGAATCAGTACAGGTGGTTGTCGCGGTTTTGAGCTCGTCAACTTTCTTCTGGTTTTGGAATGTTCT
This sequence comes from Candidatus Latescibacterota bacterium, assembly GCA_965222075.1. Classification (GTDB taxonomy): domain Bacteria; phylum Latescibacterota; class UBA2968; order UBA2968; genus JAAXHW01. Next base: position 1,227,853 of record OZ244937.1, read on the forward strand.
TTCTGATTGCCGCAACCTAAACAAACGGGATCTACTAGCTTTCCCATTTCACCCCGAAGGCCTTGCCTCGACGCTCAGGAGAAAAATGGCTGGTTTGGGGAAGCGCTACCTGCGTGAGCTTCGCACGACCTCGCGGACGATGCTGAAAAGCAGTCTGCGAATAGAGACCTTCGACTACGCGGCGTGCAAACCGATCGTTGACGAAATCGATCGGTTGCTAGCTGGTCACTACGGATTCACGGAGGAGGAGCTCGACTTCATCATCAATTACGACATCAAATATCGTATGGGGCTGTAGCCGGTATGTTAATGCTTACAGCGGAACAACATCAGATCTTCAAATGGATCTACTGTAAACTCCAGTTGCCGGTTTATGCGGAAGCATACAAGGGTGCCGCGCATTCACTGCAAAATAGGTCTCCCGGATATATTACTTTCGTATCGCACGTGGCTAGAGATCTTATGAACGGCCTACCTCGAGCGGTCGCGGGTATTCGGTCATCTCAAGTTCAGTATCGTCAACATCTGGATAAACTTCAAAAGAAATGGAAAGATGAATGGCGCGGACAAGGGCTAGTCTCTCCCCAACAGGATGAGGGCCACATGATTCCTTACACCGTATGCGAGATGATTGCGGAACTGATAAGCGAACACAAGGAGGGACATCGTAGAAGTGAAGAGGCTGGTGATATTTTTTTTGATACCTTTCTTGGATATTCGGATAGAGATAGGATTACCAATTTGAGTAGATGGAGAGAAGCAAGAAGGTTTTTTTTGGCCAATACTCACCTTCGGGAGAAAGCCTTCTCAGCGGAAGTGTACACCAGAGTGGAAGAGAATTTCAGGATACTCGAGAAATTTCTACACATCGCGGCAACAAGTGAATATAGTCGAATAGGGAGTTTAGATGCAATCTTGGAAGAAGCCAACAAGTGAAACGGTAGAGCGATCTCTGGCGTTGATTGAGAAAGAAACTGACCGCCAATATTTCTTTTCTCGTCTGAGAAACCCTTGGTGGATTCAGCCGCTTGCCGAGCGTGGGTGTTTTAAGTCTCCTCCTGATATTAGGTATTTGCCAGATGGTTATGTCCAGCTTCCTTTCTGGCCGGAGCTTCAATATCTCAAGAATATATGCAAAAAAGATGCCCCAAAGGAAATCATCCAGGAGATTATTCAGATCGTGCTGCAACTTCCGGCAGTCGATAATCCAAGGGTCTATAATGATATTTTGGACATAGCATTGGAACTCGACGGTGAGCAATCCGCACGACTCAACCCCAAAATGCTTGAATACGCCAGGCTCGAACACCAATTCTTGCCTTTTCAGTATCCCGAACTGCTGGCTCATTGGACGGCCCAGGACCAAACGGAAGCCGTATTGGAACTCGCGAATATACTTGTCCAATTCGACCCCGACCCCCAAGCAGAAGAAAAGCAGAAGCAACGAAAAGAGATCAATGATGACCAGACGGCCTCTGTCAAGGATCAGGTGGCCTCAATGAGGACCATACTCAGACCTGTCCCTCGATTCAACGAAAACTATCAGGAGATCTTGAATGAAGGCGTTCGCCCGCTGGCCGAGAAAGTGCCTTACAAGGTCGCCCGTATGTTGATGGATGCTACGGCGAGCATGATTCGTCTCGGAAAGCACGAAGACGACCTTGAAAGCGGTAAGAGCTCTGATTATTCCGAAATCTGGTGTCCGCGGCTCAATCAACAAAGCCGGGACTATCCAGACCCCCAGGAAACCCTCGTCAATACGCTTACCTATGCCTGCGAGAAGGTTTATGAGAAATTGCCCGCGTCAATTGAAGCCCTGGACAGCGCTTTAAGGAACCAGCAGTGGGATGTTTTCAGGCGTCTCCGGCAACACCTGTACGCTTTATACCCGGGCGAGCAAACTCGGCCGTGGATTCGGGAGTTGGTCCTGGTGTATGGTGACTATGCGAAATGGGAACACTACTATGAGTTTCAGCGGATGATACGAGTGGCTTGCGAGCATTTTGGCGCGGAGTTGCTCACGGAAGACGAGCGGGCCCAAATTTTCGATGCGATCCTCAGCGGTCCTTCGAAGGAAGATTTTCGCGAAAAGATGGGTGAGCAATTCACGGAAGATGGTTTCGAGCAGAGGAGACGGGAGTTCCATCGCCAGCAACTCAGGCCGTTCACAACGGTGCTCTTTGGGGAGCATGCGGGCTACTTCCAGGAACTCGAAAACGATGAAACCGCAGACGAGGTCACGGATGAGAACTACTGGCCCGTCAAAGAATCTAAAGGGGGAAGGGTTACTTCTCGTAGCCCAAGATCACCCGAAGAACTCGCGAATCTCCCGGATGAGGAGCTACTTGCCTACATTAATGATTGGCAGGACGAACACTGGGACAGAGATGATGGGCACACACAGATCACCATTGAAGCGCTGTCCGGAGCGTTTCAGACGGTATTCAAGGATCCGATCATCACGGACGCCAGCAGACTCAGCTTTTGGATGAAGAATCGTGACAAAATCCTCCGGCCCACTTACGTACGGGCGATGATTGATGCAATGCAGGAGCACATAAAGGCAAAGAACTTCGATAAGCTCGACGAGTGGTTCCCATTTTGCGAATGGGTGCTTTCACATCCCGATTCGGAAAACGAGGAAGGCGTCGGAAGTGGGCTATTCGGAGATGAATCCCGCGAGTCTCCCAATTGGCATACCTCGCGGCGAGCGGTCTGTGACTTTATCGAAGCCTGCCTGCCTGCAGCGCAGTACGCTGCGCAGGCAGGTCTTAAACCGGATGTAGATGTGCCGCTTTTATTTCGTGGACAACTGGGCAGGCTTCTGGAGATGCTCTGCACACAATATGATTGGCATCTGGATCAAGACAATTCGACCCTGTTGAACCGCGACGATCAACTGGCCGAGGCCATTAACACGACGCGGGGCCGCGCGCTGGAGAATCTGGTCAATTTCGGACTATGGGTACGCAGGCATGATGACAGAGCGGAAGTTCACGAAATGAAGGCGATCCTCGAAAAAAGGTTCAGTTCGGAAGCGGAGTATCCGCTGACGCTTCCGGAGCACGCTATCCTGGGCATGTGGTACAGGCAGATTTTCGATCTTGATGAGAAGTGGGCTATTGCCCGAAAATCGGTTTTCTTTCCCCAAAACAATATGCGTGCATGGCGGGAGGCGTTTGGAAACTTTCTTCGCCGGAGCCGCCCCGACAAACCGATTTTTAATGAATTTCGCGATGACTTCGAGTTTGCTCTGGAACATCTGGATTGTTTGAGACAACAAAAGCAGTCTGGGCCAAAGTCGACCGATATCCTCGGTCAGCACCTGTTCAAATACTATGTGTGGGAAGTATATCCATTGAAAGGCGCCGGTAGCTTGCTGGAGGACTTTTACAAGGCAACCGGCGGCGAACGGGCGCATTGGGCGACGTTATTTGCCTATGTCGGACGTTCATTGGAAAATACCGGCAAACGGCTTGACGAAGGCTTGAAGGACAGGATCGTTGCCTTCTTCGAGTGGCGGTTAGAAGTCGGGGAACCGGCGGAACTTCGAGAGTTCGCCTCATGGCTGAAAGCTGAGTGCATGGATGCCGAATGGCGGTTGAAAGCCTTGTTGGAGGTTTTGGAAATAGGTGAAACTCTGGATGAAACCGGGACTCTTGAGGTGGGTTGGTGGGACCACCCGAGGACATGGCTCCCTCACGAGGTTACGCGGTCAATGCCAGCACTGCTCCCGATGCATACTCCTCGGGCGGTCGAATGCTTTGCCAAGCTGATCGATTCCATGCCCAAAAGTGGCGAGGTCCACATCCCAACCGACGATGCAAAAGCCATCTTGAAAGCCGGTTTCGAGCACGACGACGAAAGCGTCCGCAAGAACGCCAAGCACGCCCAGGACAACCTGCTCAAAAGGGGTTACTTTAGCGTCATGGACTGAGCAATCTGAGCCGGGATGTGGGGTGACGGTACGCTAACGAAGAAGAGATAAATATGGAAATGACCGACGCCAACCTTGACGACATTGTTTCGTGTCTTCTGACTGTTGATCCCTACAGGATTGTACTTTTTGGATCGCTTGCAGCGGAGACGGGGAGCTCGGAAAGTGATATCGATTTGCTGGTCATCCTGGACTCTGAGGCTATCTCGCAGACCTATGAGGAAAGGATGAAAAGAAGGCTAACAGTGAGGAACAGTATCCGAGAGATCAACAGGCAGATCCCCATCGACCTTGTTGTCTACACCAAAGCCGAGTACGAGCTTCTTCAGAAGCAGGGCGCTTCGTTTCTTAACGGCATAGAAAGTTCAGGGAAGACGTTGTATGAGAAGGCAAGCTAAGCTGGAATCGGCTCGCGATGACCTGGGCGTTGTAGAGGAACTTATCCACCGCGACGAACTGACGCATATGGTTGCCTTTCACTTGAATGGATTCCATGGTGAAGATCAGACGTTATGAACCGGGGGCGCCTGACTACCCGCCAGCGTTACGACGTTGTTCTGACGGCGGGGGGCCGCCTGCCGTCACGGCACGGGGCAACCTCAGCACACTCGACGGAACACTGACCGGCTTCTTCTGCTCGGTGCGTTGTCCGGGCGACGTGATCCTCAAGACCTACGATCTTGCGCGGAGGCTGCGCGAAACCGACCTGACGATTGCCGGCGGTTTCCAGTCGCCCATGGAGAAGGAGTGCCTGGACCTGCTGCTGCGAGGTTCGGCGTCCGTCGTGGTCTGTCCGGCTCGGGGGCTTGGCCGGATGCGGATTCCGAAAGGCTGGCAGAACCCGCTCGCCGAAGGACGTCTCCTGATTCTTTCCTTTTTCAACGACAGCGTTCGACGCGCCACGGTAAGCACCGCCGCCAGGCGCAATGCCTGTGTCGCCGCGCTTGCCGACCGTATCCTGATCGCCCACGCCGAAAAGGGCGGAAAAATCGAGGCTTTGTGCAAAAATGCGCTGGCCAGCGGAAAACCGGTGTTCACCCTGGAGTCCGCGGACAATGCCCACCTCATGGAACTCGGCGCCCGGTCGGTGCCTGCTGACAACCCCGCGTGCCTCATAGCAGACCGAATCGATCCTTCAACCGACTGAGAGGACCTGCCGGAGACGGCCGATAGGCTGTCACTTTGCGAGGGAGGTAGATATGGCACGACCGGTCACGGTCTCGCTTGTGAGTTTCCCTACGTTTCCGCCCGAAGCACCCGACCGGCTTGCAAGGACGATAGGGCGCATGGAGGCATTCGTGGACGAGGCCGCACGCCGCAACAGTGCCCTGGTCGCGTTTCCGGAAACGTGCAATTATCTTGCTTCGGGACCCACCTGGCTTAAGGCCGAACCGATAGACGGCCCCACGCTTTCGGCCATGCGCAAGAAGGCCTCAGAGCACGGCGTGTATGTCGTGTGTCCCCTGGTCCTTGATGAAGACGGAACACGTCGGAACAGTTCCGTGCTGATCGGCCGTGACGGCCGGGTCGCCGGCATATATCGCAAGAATTTCCCCACCCACGAGGAATTGGACGCGGGCGTCATCCCCGGCACGGAGGCACCCGTATTTGAGACTGACTTCGGTCGCCTGGGTCTGTCCATCTGTTTCGACCTGTTTTTCTGGGAGGTCGGCTCCCGGCTTGCAGCGGGTGGGGCGGAATTGGTCATCTGGTCCAGCATGCCCCCGGGCGGGCGGATGTTGGCCAGATGGCCGACCGAGTTCGGCTTTCAGATGGGCGCCGTCACGTCCAACCGCTCCACATTCGTGGACGTGGCCGGGCGCGAGATCGCGATGATGCGCGGCGGCATCTACAACGCCACCGGGGGGGCGGTTGCGCCCCTGACGACGGCCACATTGGACCTCGACCGCCGGCTGCTGTGTCACGACTACAACCTCCGGCGGATTGAAGCGGTCTGCGAAAAATACGGAAGCAGCAATATTTACGCCGAGTGGATCAGAAGCGAGTGTCTGGTGGTCTTCGGTTCCCAGATGCCGGACATCACCACCGACGAATTGATCGAGGAGTTCAAAATGGAGACGATGCGCGACTATCTGGGACGCGCCCGACGCAGCCGCAAGCGGGCGCTGAAAGGCACCTACTTGCGGTGAGCTTGTCGAACCGTTTGTCCGGATGATGTTGAGAAGCTGCTGCTTGGAAAATAAGATGGCTTTGTCGCTCAGTCCCGGGCGGTTTCCGTCATCCGCAATCCCACCCCGCCCTTCCCATGCCTTCGGCGAGGCCTTTTTCTTGATCGCCCAAGAAAAAGGCCGAAAAAGAAGGGCGCCGCTCAGACGCCGCGGGGGCTGCTTTTCCGCGAATTGTCCCTGTGGTGGAAACGGAAGCTTCTGCCCTGCGGACCTTTCGGGCATGCCTGGACGATGGTGATGGACGGAACCGCGCGGAAAAGCCCCATCACCCCGCACCGTGGTGCCCCAAAGGGAGCATGACAACTGTCTTAAGCCCCCGGCGGTCTTCGCGCGGTTGCTGGCAGGGGTTTTTGTATCCGATCAGAGGACGATACCTTGGACAGGCCGCTGACCTGCGCAACCGTGATTGCGCAGACCCTGAAATCATCCGGAGTTCGTTATGTTTTCGGCCACCCGGGCGGCGAGGTGGTGGACCTGATCGAGGCGCTGGAGACGCACGGCATCCGGTTCGTGCTGACCGGACACGAGTCGGCGGCCGCGTTTATGGCGAGCACGGCCGGGCGGATGACGGGGATACCGGGCGTGTGTCTGGCGACGCTTGGACCGGGGGCGTGTAACCTGGTACTGGGTGTGGGTTGCGCGTACCTTGACAGGGACCCCATGCTGGCCATTTCCGCCCGGACGGTTGATTCGCGCATTCGGATGAGCGACAAGCAGAACCTGCGGCTCAACGAGATTTTTGCGCCCATCAGCAAGTGGTCGGCCGCCTTAGACGGCGCAGACACGGGAGGGACGGTCCGGTCCGCATTGTCGGTTGCCGCGACTCCGCCGTGCGGGCCGGTCTACCTGACGCTGCCGAACGACGTTGCCGTGGCGCTTGATCGGCCTGCGGCGGCCGGACCCTCGCCGCCTGGCGGACCGGCTTGGGACGACCTGCCTGCGCCGAGGGTCTCTGCTCGGCAGGCAGGTGGGGTGTTTGAGGAGATCGTACAGGCGTTGAACAACGCGAAGCGGCCCATCGGTGTGGTTGGCATTGCGCTGGATGCGGAGAAAGACGTCCGGGCCGTCCGCGGTTTCTTCGAGCAGACCGGGATTCCTTACGTGTCGCTGCCACAGGCCAAGGGGATTGCCAACGAAGCGGGCGGGGGGTATCTGGGCACGGTCGCGTCGGCGGCCGGGGATGCGGTTCTTGTCGAAGCGCTGGAGCAGAGCGATTGTCTGCTGGGCGTCGGGTTCGATCCCGTGGAATCGGCTCAGGACTGGCATTTCCACCGTCCGGTCTACTCGCTGGCCAATACGTCCATCCGATTTGGGGACTACCGGCCCGCTGCGGAGTGCGTGGGCGACGTGAGCGCGTTGTTGCAGCGATTGGGGAAGGCATACCGGGGAGGTTCGGAGTGGACACAGGCAGAAGCGGGGGAGGTGCGAGAGCGGGTTGAGGCTGAGATGCGGCCACCCGATGCGTCGGGACCTGCGGGGGTATCGCCCTACCACCTGATGCAGGCGCTTGCGGCGGCGCTGCCGGAGGAGACCATTGTTTCAACCGACGTGGGGGCGCACAAGATGCTGCTCTCGCAGGTCTGGAAGGCACGGTATGCCCGCTCCTTTCTGGTTTCCAACGGTCTCTCGGCGATGGGCTACGGCGTGCCTGCGGCGCTTGCGGCGGCGCTGCTGCGGCCGGAGCGACCTGTGGTGGGGGTGCTCGGCGATGCCGGGTTTGCGATGATGGCGCAGGAGCTGGAGACCGCCCGACGGATGGAGGTTTCACCGTTGCTGGTTGTGCTGTGCGATCGATCTCTGGCGATCATCAAGGTCGCTCAGGATATGCGTGAGATTCCCTATCGGGGCGTGGATTTCGGGCCGGTGGACTGGGGAAGGGTGGCCGAGGGGTTCGGTGCAAAAGGGGTGGGGGCGACGACACCGGGTGAGGTGAACAAAGCCGTGCAGGACTGGCTGGGACATCCCAGGCTCACGGTGCTGGCCGTAGAGGTGGATGAGGCGCTCTATGCAGGTCTGACGTACTGACTCTGATGTTGACCGATGTCTATTTAATATTTGAACAATTATTCATATAACCTGCGCGAACTTATCGGGAACATCCGAAGCGAAAAAGGGGTCTAACCAACGCATTCTCATCTTTCCACCTGTATTTCTCACGATTTCAATGCAAATCCAAATCTCAGGCCTCACCAAGGTTTATCACAAAGGCGCTCCGCCCGCGCTGGATTGTGTGGACCTGGAGATCCGGCACGGCACCTTCGGGCTGCTGGGCCCCAACGGCGCTGGAAAGACGACGCTGATCAAGGTCCTGTCGACCCAGATGGTTCCCACCGAAGGTTGGGTGAGGATCGACGGCCGGGACCTTCAAAGCGACCGCGTAGAGGTCCGCAGCCGTCTGGGGTATCTGCCTCAGCATTTTGGGGCGTATCCCAAGCTTACAGGCTGGGAGTTTCTGGACTACATGGGGCGGCTTGCCGGGCTGCACGAAGGCCGGAAGCGCAGGGAACGGGTTGCCGAAGCGCTGCGCGACGTGGGGCTTTATGAGGATCGCAACCGCCGGGCCGGCACCTATTCGGGGGGGATGATGCGCCGGCTGGGCATTGCGCAGGCCATCCTTGCCGAACCGGAATTTCTGATTGTGGACGAACCCACGGTGGGTCTCGACCCGGAGGAGCGGATCCGCTTCCGGTCTATTCTGGGCCGTCTCAGCCGGGACCGGGCCATCCTGATCTCCACGCATATTGTCAGCGATATTTCCAGCACCTGTGAAGACCTGGCGGTGCTGAATGCGGGCCGGATCGTTTACCACGGCCCCCCTGAAGACCTCGCACAGCAGGCAGAGGGGAAGACCTGGCACGTCCGGGTGGACGATGCCGGGTTTGAAGCCCTGACCAAACGGTTCTACGTGGTGACGATTGCCGTGGATGGAGACCGGATGGATCTCAGGATGGTGGGAGACGGCGATCCGCCTCCGGAGGCCGAACCGGTGGCGCCCAACCTGGAAGACGCGTATGTTTACTTTATGCGGATGGAGACCGAAGGCGCAGAAGTAGGTAATACGAAACTGAGATGAATGCCATCAAGAACATTCTGGGCGTGGCCCGATATGAACGGAAGATGCTCCTGCGGACCACCAAGTTCCGCATCCTGGGGGGCATCGGGGTCGCCATTCCGCTCCTTCAGGGCATCGGTATGGCGGTTGCGGAGGCCAATGGGGTCGACCTGGGGTCGGGGCTGGACGCCTACATACCGTTCTACACCTACAGCTACCTCCAGGCGGTGGTGATTGCCTTTATTGTGGGAGATTTCCGGGCCGCAGACGAGCGAGCCTCGGTCTACGAGGTGGTGGCTGCCCGCCCGATTTCCACGGCCGAGTTGGTGATGGGGAAGTATCTGGGGGTGGTGGGGGCGCTCTTTACGCTGAGTCTGGGCGTGCTGCTGCTGGCGCTGGCGGTTCAGGCCGCCAAGATCAGCATTACCAAAACGCCCTTTACCCTCAAGCCCTACCTGATCTACCTGCTGCTGATGAACCTGCCCGCGCTGATCTATATGTCGGCGGTGACCTTCTTCCTGGGGGCTCTGCTGCGGCGGCAGACGGCGGTCACCCTCATCACCATTGCCTATGGGCTGGCCGTACTCTTCTTCCTGGGGCGGCGCTACGGGGGCATCTACGATTTTGGGGCATTTTTCGCACCGCTCTTCTACTCGGACCTGCTGGGCCTGGGAGATGTCGAGCGCGTGATCGACCAGCGCTTTTTTTACCTGGCGCTGGCCCTCTGTTTCTTCGGGCTGTCCATCGAGCGTTACCCCCGGCTGCCGCAGTCGGCCGCCTGGACCTGGTTTGGTCGGGGGGTTGCGGTATTCGGGCTGGCTGCCGCCGCGGGGCTTTACGTTTATATGGACCGGCAGGACGTTGAGAGAGAGGCCTATCGGGCGGCCCTGTTTGAGGAGCAGACGCAGTATGCGCAGGCGTCCGCGCCGGAGGTGGTACACTACGACCTCCAGGTGGATCTGATGGCTGATGGGACTCCGCTGCAGGCCCGGGCCCGGATGCAGTTGAAAAATGCTGGGGATGCGGCCCTGGATACGCTGGTTTTCAGTTTGAATCCGGGGTTGACGCTGCGTTCGGTTTACGGGCCGTCCGGAGCGGAGGTGGCCTGGAGACGGAAGGCCGCAGTCATCCGGGTCTCCCCGGGCGACCCGCTGGCCCCGGGGGGGGAATACCGGTTGACCTTTGTCTACGAAGGGGAGATCGACCGCGATGGGTTTGACCTGTTCCGGCAGCGCTCCCAAAGGCGGCTTCACAAGCGGCGGGCGGCGGGGCCGTTCGATACCAAAGGGGATCTGACGGCGTGGATCCGGAAGGACTCGGCCTTCCTGCCGCCCCGTAGCCGGTGGTATCCCGTGCCCGGCGTGGATTATGGTCACACGGGAGACCGGCCCGTCTCTTTTGCCACGGCGGATATTGTTGTCTGGGCGCCCGCGGGGCTGGAGGTCGTGACGCAGGGAAGGCCCGCCGGGCGAAAGCGGGAGGGGGACCGGGAGCGGACGGCCTGGAAGGTGGAGCGGCCGGTGCCGTTTTTTTCGCTGAATGCCGGGACCTATGAGGTCTTCAAGGCCCAGGTCCATGGCCTGGAGATCGCGTTCTACCTGCACCCGGCGCACCGGAAGCAGGTCGTCTTTTTTGAAGATGCAAAAGAGGAGGTGCTGGAGGTCTTAGACCAGATGCTGGATTCGATGGAGCAGGAGACCGGGCTGGCCTATCCCTATCCCAGGCTCTCCGTAGTGGAGGTGCCCTTTCAGGTGCAGTGGTATTACGAGGGCTGGCAGGAAAATGGAGGGCTGACGCAGCCGGGCGTGCTGATGGTGGAGGAAGACGTGCTGATGGGCCTGCGCCTGAGGCAGAGGCTGAAGCGGATGAGCAAGAGACAGCGCCGAAACGACGATCCGGCGCGGCTCAAGCGGGATCTGCTGGTGAGCGCGATTTTTCGGACCTTTTTCAGTCGAGAAAGCTCCCGAGACGGGGTTTTCCGGAGCCCGGTCGCCCAGCTCTGGTCTTTTGACAAGGCCTTCCGGGGTGAGAATTTCTCCCTGCTGAAGCGGGGGCTGCCCCTTTATATGCAGGAGGACCTCAATACGGAGCTCCAGCAGGCCTTTTATACCAGCCGGCGCCGGCGGGGATTCTCAAGGTTTCGGCGCCCGCCGCGGACGGCGGGGACGTCGTGGGATACGCTGGTGGTGCGGATGCAGCAGCGGTCTTTTTCGGATGTCGATCCGGCCGAGGAGGCCGATCTGTATCGGGCGGTCCTGGACGCCAAGGGGCCGCCGCTGTTCCGGATGATCGAGGCGGTGGTGGGTGACGAGGATTTTCGAGAGGTCCTGAAGGGGTTCGAAGCGGACCATCGCTACGGCGAGGCCACCTTTGCCTCCTTCGAGAAGGCGGCCCTTTCCGATACGGCCAAAACCGGCGGCCGGACCAACCTGTCCCGGCTCCTCCACGACTGGCTCTATGACACCCACGTGCCGGGCTACACCCTGACCCGCGTGAAGGCCTACAAGGTGGACGACGATTTGGGTATGATGGTCTACCAGGTGGTCGTGCGCATCCGAAACGGGGAACCGGGGCGCGGATTCGTACAGATCCGGGTGATGGGCAGGGAGGATGAGGCGGTCAAGGGGGTGGAGATCGAAGGCGGCCAGGAGGTGGAGGTGGGCATGATCCTCTGGGACCGCCCGTTTCGGGTGATGGTCGAACCGTTTTTCGCCCGCAACCGGCGGCCCCTGGTTGCCCCGCTACGCATTCCGGAGCAGCCGATGGAGGGGGGCGCCAGGTCCTACGTCCGGGAGGTGACCGAAGAGGAGAGGACCATTTCGGAGATTATTGTGGACAACGACGACGAGGGGTTCTCCATGCCGATCCGCCGGGTGCAGCGCTACCTGCGGCCCGAACTGAAGGGCGACAACTGGAAAGAGGGCCAGTTCCCGTTCGCGTTTGGCCGTTACGAGACGACCTACCGCTGGAAGCGCCCCGGAGACGGGGCGCAGCCGGCCGTCTGGACGGCCCGGCTGCCCCATGGCGGCGACTACGATGTGGCTTTCTACACGATTCCCCGCTGGAAACGCCGGAAAGGGGCCACGTCCTTTACGCTGAGGGTGTCCCACAGCGGCAAGACGGATACACTGAAGCTCGAAACCGGCGCGACCAAAGGTGGGTGGCATACCCTGGGTCGGTTCCGGTTTGAGGCGGGAGAGGAGGCCCGCGTGGAGCTGTCGGACCTGGCCAACGGCAGGGTCTATGCCGACGCCGTGCGGTGGCGTTATGTGGACCCGGAGCATCCCGATGAGGTGTATGAGGAGGACGTTCCAACCTGGACGTTTGGCGGGCGTGGGCGGGGTGGGAGAGGGAGAGGTGGGAGAGGGTTCCGGAGGTTTTGATGGGCTTTGCCCGACAAGCTGAGGACATTAACTTTCAGTAATCGTTGCAACATATTCTACAACAATAAATTAAAGGGGTCAAGATTGGGCATTCGATGGGTCGGATATCCGGGCGTCTTTCTCGTGCTGCTGGCCGGTTGCAGCCGCCAGACGGAACAGCGGTCTGTGGACCTCACGGTTCCGGTGACGGTGCAAACGGTTGAACTGGGGGCTATGGAATCTACGGTTACGGCCACCGGCACGCTGCGGTCTGTGCGGGAGGCGCAGCTGATCACGGAGGTAGAGGGCATTTTTCACCTGGTGACGACCGATGGGGGGAGGAAGCCTGCCGAAGGGATGCGGGTTTCTCAAGGGCAGATGATTGCCAGGCTGAAAAACGAGGAACACGTGGTGGGGGCCCGGCTGGAATCGCGGAAGCTGGCGCGGGAGACTGCGGGCAAGACGTTGAAGGAGCAGGAGATCCTCTTCAAGCGGGGACTGGTCACGGAAAAAGAGGTCGAAGATGCCCGTCGGGAATCCGCTGATGCCGAGTCAAACCATCAGGATGCCCTTATCCAGATCGAAAAGACCCGGATCCGGGCACCGATTTCCGGGTTTTTGACCGGGGTAACCGACGCCACAGAGGGCACCCTGATTGGTCAGGCAACGCTGATCGGCAAGGTGATGGACTACGGCGAGGTGGTGGTGGATCTGAAGATCCCGAATGCCTATATTGCCGCCATCGCTCTGGGGCAGGTGGTTCGGGTGGAGAACTATGCTTTTGCGGGTCGGGTATTTGCCGGCCGAATCACGGCCGTGGATCCGGCGCTGGATCCCACCACCCGCACCTTCCGGGCCAAGGCAACAGTCCGGAATCCCGGTCTCCTCCTCCGGCCCGGGATGTTTGTCAAGGCCCGGATTGTGACGGATTCCCACGAGGACGTGGTGGTGATTCCCCGCCGGTTCGTGCTCAACCGCCAGAATCAAAAGGTCGTGTTTATCGAAGAAAGCGGCCGCGCCCAGATGCGACAGGTCAAGACCGGGTTGGAAGACAAAGAGAATATCGAGGTCCTGGACGGACTCGAAGCGGGCGAACGCCTGATTACAAGCAACTATGAGACCCTCCGCCGCCGCACGCGGGTGCGTGTAACAGGAGAAGGCGTGCCTGGAGGGAATTGAAAGCCTTTAAATCCGCATTCCCAAGCTCCTTAAAAAAATCCTTACCTTATATGTCCCTTCCTGAATTCTCTACTCGATATCCGGTTACCATTGCGATGGCCACCCTGGCGGTTGTGCTGCTGGGGTGGATTTCGCTGGAGCGGCTGGGGGTGGACCTGCTGCCGGATCTGCAGACGCCGGTGGTGACGGTAGACCTGCGGGCGCCGGGGAAGTCGCCGCGCGAGATGGAGGAGCGGTATGCCCGCCGCCTGGAGGGGGATATCAGCACGGTGCGCAAAGTCAAGCGGGTGCATTCTGTCTCGAGGGCCGGGCAGGCGGTGGTGGTGGCGGAGTTTTCCTGGGATGCGGATATGGACTTCGCCCTGTTGGACGTGCAGAAGAAGGTGGGGCGCTATGCTGCGGACACGGAGGTGACCACGCTGGACGTCACGCGGGAAGACCCCCAGGCCCTCCCGGTGATGCGGGTGGCGGTCACCTCGGGGGAAAGGGTGGATCTGGATGCGCTGGTGGGGACGGTGGAGACGGTGGTCAAGCCCAGGCTGGAGGGGCTGGATGGGGTGGCTTCAGCAGAGATCGAGGGCGGGGCGGAGAAGGAGGTCCGGATTATCCTGGATGCTTATTTGCTGGAGGCCTACGGACTGACGCCGCAGACGATTGTGAACCGCGTGCAGTCGGCCAATGCGGATGTCTCGGGCGGCACCCTCAAAGACGGCCAGCGCGCCTACCTGGTCAAAGGGATGGGGCGGCTGGTGGATATAGAGAGCATCCGAAACCTGGTGGTGGGTGAGCGGCGGGGGATGGATGCCAGCGGCCAGCCGGACCCCGGTGCGCCAAGGGTGCCGGTGAGCGTGGGCGATGTGGGGCGGGTGGACCTCCGGTTTGAGGAGCGGGAGACGATGGTGCGGCTAAACGGCCCCGAGTGCGTGGGGCTGGCCGTTTACCGGGAGGCCGGTGCGAATACGGTATCCGTGGTGAGGTCCGTGTTCGAGATGCTGAGGGAACTGGAGCGTGACCTGCCTGATACCCGATTTATTGTGGTGGAAAACCAGGCCCGGTTCGTGGAGCAGGCCGTGGGAGAGGTAGAAGCGTCGGCAATCTACGGCGCCCTGCTGGCCGTGGGGGTGCTCCTGCTGGCCCTGCGCAACTGGACGGCGACGCTGGTGATCGGCCTGGCCATTCCGATTTCCGTGCTGGCCACGTTCACGCTGATGTATTTTCAGGGGCTGACCTTAAACGTGATGACGCTTGGGGGGCTGGCCCTGGGCGCTGGCATGCTGGTGGACAACGCGATTGTGGTGATCGAAAATATCTACCGCCACCTGGAACTGGGCGAGGATGCGCGCACCGCGTCCGCCCGGGGCGCCGGGGAGGTGGGGGTGGCTATTCTGGCGTCCACGATGACCACGGTGTCTGTGTTTTTGCCCATTGTCTACCTGCACGGGCTGGCCGGCGAGCTCTTCAAGGAACAGGCCTGGACCGTGGCGTTCTCGCTCATCTCCTCGCTGGGCGTGGCCATGGCCACAGTGCCCATGCTCACCTCCCGCGTGCTGCGCCGGGCGCCGGTGGGTGGGGCGGGCATCCGGTCTGAACGGTTCCAGGGTTTCCTGGAACGCGCCTTGAACCGGAAGGTCATCGTTGTGCTGGTGACCCTGGGGGCGCTGGGGACCGCGGCCTACCTGAGCCGGTCGATTCACACCGAGTTTATCCCCCGGGAAGACCAGGGGATTTTTCAGGTGGACCTGGCGCTGCCGGAGGGCACCCGGCTGGAGGCGACAGACCGGGTTGCGCTGCGGGCTGCGGCGATTGTCGAGGAGGTCTGCGATCCCGATGCGGAGCATATCTACCTGAGGGTCGGCGTCGATCCGGCCAGGCTCACCAGCGCCGGGCAACCGACCGGCCCCAACAGGGCCACGATCTCGGTTGTCCTGGCCCAGGGTGCACAGCGGCGCACGGCTGCAGAGCTGGTGGCCATACTGGATACGCCCCTGCGCGAGATTCCTGAGCTTAAGGTGAACTACCAGCTTCATGATACTGCACTGGAAGGGGTTATGGGAGGCAGCGAAGCGCCTGTCCAGGTGGAGGTCACCGGGGAGAATCTGGACCTGCTCCGGGATCTGACGGCGGATTTGAAGGCCCGGATCGAAGCCCTGCCGGCGGTTTACAACGTGAGGACGAGCTTTCAGGACGGACAGCCGGAGATTGACCTGGTCCTGCGCGACGATGTTGCAGCGGCGTTCGGGCTTACGGCCCAGTCAATTGTCCAGGATCTGGAGCGGAGGCTTTCTGGTGAAGTGGCCGGCGAACTGTCCAAGGACCAGCGGGAGCGGACCATCCGGGTGGGGTTTGAGGATGTGGACCTGCGTGAATTGGAGGGCATCCGGGTTGACGGCGTAGACGGGGCCCTGCTCACGCTGGGGGATATTGCAAAGCTGCAGATCGTGGAGGGCCCCAGGGAGATTCTCAGAAATGGACAGCGCCGGGTGGGGCATATTACCGGCTACCTGGCCGAAGGCGCGGTTTTAAGCGAGGCCATCGATCAGATCGGCCTGGTGATCCGGAATACGGCGCTTCCCTACGGGTATCGGGTGGCCATTGGGGGGGAAGAGCGGGAGCGGGCCGAGTCGTTCGGCAGCCTGAAGTTTGCTCTGCTGCTGTCCGTGGTGCTGGTTTACATGGTGATGGCCTCGCTCTTTGAGTCCCTGCTGCACCCCTTTACGGTGATGTTCACAGTGCCCTTAGCGGGCATCGGGGTGGTCCTGGCGTTCTGGGGGCTGGAAGAGCCCTTCAGCGTGATGGCCTATATCGGCATGATTATGCTGGGCGGCATTGCGGTGAACGATGCCATTATCCTGGTGGACCGGATCAACCAGCTGCGGCAGGGGGGCGGAGCGCTCCGGGTGGCGGTTCTGCAGGCCACACAGGACCGGCTGCGTCCCATCCTGATGACCAGCATGACCACCATTCTGGCCCTGATGCCGATGGCTTTCGGGGTGGGAGAAGGGGCCCGGCTGCGGGCGCCGATGGCGATTGCAGTGATCGGAGGGCTGGTGACTTCCACCCTGATGACCCTGATCGTGATCCCGGTGGTCTATGAGACGATCGACCGCCTGCGCCTGCCTGTGCGTCGCACGCAGACAGGCAGGAGGCCATCCGGATGACCCTTTCCCATGTGGCCGTGCGCAGGCCGGTGACCACGGCCATGTTCTTTACCGCCCTGGCCCTTCTGGGGATGATTTCCTGGACCAGGCTGCCCGTGCAGCTCTTTCCGGAGGTCATCTACCCGATGGTCCACGTGAGCCTGACCCTGCCGGGGGCCTCGCCCGAGCAGATCGAACGGGATCTGCTGGTGCCCACCGAGGGGGAGATCGGGAAATTAGAGGGTATCCAGGATATCGATTCTTTCGCCCTGACCAATTCCGGGGGCATCCAGGTGTCGTACGATCCGGATGTGGATATGAAGTTTGCGATCCTGCAGCTGGAAAGCCGGATCAGCCAGCTCCAGCCCCTCTACCCGGAACGCGCCCGGGCGAGGGTGCAGCGGTTCGATTCCTCCGATCTGAGTTCGTCCGTTATGCAGCTTCACGTGCTGGGGGAAGGGGACCTGAACTGGCTGCGGGACTTTACGGAGGAGAAGGTCCGGCCCGAACTGGAGGCCGTGGACGGGGTGGTCAACGCCGCGGTGATGGGAGGGCGCCGCCGTGCTGTGGAGGTGATTGTGGACCCCACCCTCTGCCAGGCCTATCAGGTGACAATGGGCCAGATCCGGTCTCGAATCAATGGGTTTAACCGGCGGCGGGAGTACGTGGGCCGGGTTTACGACGGAGCGCAGGCCTACGCGGTGAGTCTGCAGGGGCAGTTTACCGACCTGCAGCAGATCCGGAACCTGGTGCTCAAGCCGGAGATCCCGTTGCGGCTGGGGGATGTGGCGGTGGTGCGCTATGGCCTCCAGGAGCAGACCGACCGGCACCGGGTCAACGGGAAGTCTTCGGTAGGTATCCGCATCCAGAAGGACGATGAGGCCAACCTGATCGCCGTTTCCCGGGATGTGGAGGCTGTGGTGGCGCGCCTCAACCTGGAGTTTGCCGATGAGGGGGTCGAGCTGGGGGTCAGTTCCAGCCAGGCGGAATTGATGGAGGAGGCCCTGTCCACGCTGAAGCAGGCGGCCGTGGTGGGGGGAGGGCTGGGGCTGTTTGTGCTTTTCCTTTTCCTGCGCAATTTCCGGTTCGTATCGGTCCTGCTGCTGGCCATTCCGGTCTCCCTGCTGGTGACCTTTAATCTGATGTACGCCTGGGGCCTCTCCATCAACGTGCTGTCTCTCTGCGGCCTGGCATTGGCCGTGGGGATGCTGACGGACAACGGGATTGTGGTGATGGAGAGCATCTTCAAGCACTACGAGCGGGGAAAGTCCCCCATGGACGCCGCCCGGGACGGCACCACAGAGGTGGGGCGGGCCGTGGTGGCCGCCACGGCGACCACGGTGACGGTCTTCCTGCCGGTCGTGTTTATCCAAAGCGATGCCCAGGATATCCTCCGTGAACTGGCCCTCTCGATGACCTTTCCCCTGCTGGTCTCGCTGCTGGTCGCCCTTACCCTGGTGCCTACCCTGGCCGCCCGGACGCTTTCCAGACAGACCCGCCGCCCGGCCGGAACCGGGCGTTTGATGGAGCGATACACCCTTCTGCTGAAAGCTTGCCTCAGACACCGGGTGGCGGTGGTGGTGGGCGTGTGCGCTGCCATGGGGGGTACGCTGATCGTTTCCTTCTTTTTTATGCTCCAGCAGGAGGTCCGGGAAGAAGAGACCCGGTTTACGGTCTATATCGACCTCCCCGAAGGGACCACGCTGGATGCAACCGACGAGGTGGTCAAACAGGTGGAGACGGCCGTTGGGGAGATCGAAGGGCTGGACCGGTTCACAACCAGCGTGCAGGAGTCGGAGGCCAGCATTACGGTGATGCTTCACCATCGCCTGGAGCGTCCCGGGGAGATTTCACTTGAGGAGATCAAGCAGCAGTTAGAGGAAAAGACGCAGAATATCCAGGGGGGCGTAATCGGCTACGAACCCAAACCCAGGGCCAGGCGGGGAGGCGGGAGGGGAGGCATCGGCAGGCGCCGCCGGTCGGGCGGTTTTAACCTGACGGGGAGCGCGCCGTCGGAACAGGCCGTGGTGCGGGGGTACGATTTTATCACCCTGCAGATGGTTGCCGACGATCTGGTCTTCCGCCTGCAGGAGCTTGAGGAGATTGACGAAAACAGCGTGCGTGCGGACGCCGAGCGGGGCGCGCCCGAGATCCAGGTGATCCCCGACGATGCGCGGATGTTCGACCGCCGACTGGAGATCGAAGCTGTTCTGGCGGGCGTGGGGGATGCCCGGCCGGACGGGTTTCAGACTACGGTGCCTTTTTTGTGGCCCGATGCAACGGAGGTGCCGATCGAGGTCCGGAATACGGAAGACCCGCAGAACGCGTCGATCACCTTAGCCGAATTCAGACAAATGCCGCTTCCCACCCAGACGGGGGACTTTGTTCCCTTAGAAGAGGTGGCCCGGGTGCGCACGGATGAAGGCAGGGGCAGTGTGCTGCGCACCGACCAGTCCCGGCGCGTGATGGTTTCCTACCGGTTTACCGGAGAAATCCTGGACTCACAGCCCCGCTTGGATCAGGCCAGGCGGTTGGTCCGGACGCTGGTGTCGGACATGGTGCTGCCCCAAAGCTATACGGTCGAGATTGAAGAGGCGGAGGCGGATACGATCTACTACTGGATGATGGGCGTGGCGGGGGTGCTGATCTATATGATCCTGGCTTCCCTGTTTGAGTCTTTCTCTTCCCCGCTGATCATCCTCTGTACGCTGCCTTCTGCGGTGATCGGATCCTGCTGGGCGCTGATCCTCTCCCAGACCGGTCTGAGCCAGCAGGAGGGGCCGATGGCCCTGCTGGGATTCATCGTGCTGATCGGTATTGCCGTCAACAACGGGATTCTTCTGATCGATGCGGTCGGCACCCTTCGGAGCCGGGACGGGTACCGCCGGGAGCGGGCCGTGCTTGAGGCCGGGCGATCCCGCGTGCGGCCGATTCTGATGACCTCGGCCACCACGCTTTTGGGCGTTATGCCCCTGGCGTTGAAGTTCGGGGGGGATTTTGAGATCTGGCCGCCGTTCGCCATCACCGTGCTTGGAGGGCTTTCGGTCTCGATGCTCTCAACGCTGATCTTTATCCCGGTGGTCTATATGGGGCTGGATCAGGTCGTGCGGTGGCTTGTGGAGACCGGGGTGCCCGGCGTGGTGCTGGGCACGCTGGTTGGAGGGGCGGCAACATATGGCGTTTACACCCGGTACGACAGCCTGTTCTGGACGTGCCTGGTGGCGCTTCCTTTCTGGTTCGCCGCCCTGGGGCTGGTCTGGGCAGGGCTCAGGGTGCACCGCGCACGGGTGGAGGCCCGCGGGCGGCTGGGCGCGGTTCGTTTGATTCAACTTAGAAATCTGACAAAGATCTACGGCGCCCCGGGCCGCTTCAGACGGGAATGGGCGCGGTATATTCGGCGTGTGCAGCGGCTGCAGGCCGAAGGGGCAGACCCGGTTGACCGGAAGGCGGTCAAAGAGGGCCTGGTGTGGAAGCTGCCGCTGCTGGGGCTGATCGGGTACCTCCATACCTATTTTGAGGAGGGAATGTGGATCTACATCCATTCCCTGGTCACCTGGGGGATGCTGGCTCACCTGGCGCAGGCGGGGGCGGTTCTCCGGCCGTTTGAGGTCCGGCTGCCCGGGTGGATACGACGGGCGGGGAGGGGGGGGGTGCGCAATCTTCTGCCGGCCCTCTTTCTGGGCTATATCCACTGGCGCTTGCGCCTGCCGTCGGTGACCGTGGCGTCTGCGGCGGTCTGGCTGGTCCTCCGTCTGGTCCGTTTTCTGGCCGGGCGGGTGCGGGACGGACGGGTGGATGTGGAGAAGATCACCGGGCGGCTGGGCTTTCTGAGGCGCTGGACCTACCGCGGAGCCTGCGCACTGCCCCTCATCGGGGTGCCCAGGCCGGCGTTCCGGGCCCTCTCGGGCGTGGACCTGGAGATCGGCCGGGGGATGTTCGGGCTTCTGGGCCCCAACGGGGCGGGGAAGACCACCCTGATGCGGATCGTCTGTCAGGTGCTGGAGCCGAGTTATGGATCGGTGAGCATCGACGGCCGCAATGTGCTGCGGGAGGGACGCATCCAGGGCCTGGTCGGGTACCTGCCCCAGCATTTTGGGCACTACAACCACCTTTCGGCCTATGCGTTCTTAGAATACCGTGCGCTTCTGGAAGGGCTTCGAGATGGGGCCGAACGGCGTGCCCGGGTGCTGGCGTGCTTAGAGCAGGTCAACCTCACAGACCGGAAGGAAGACCCGATCGGGTCCTTTTCGGGAGGGATGAAGCAGCGGGTGGGCATTGCGCAGACCCTGCTGCACATGCCCCGGATTATTGTAGTGGACGAGCCGACCGCCGGGCTCGACCCGTTAGAGCGCATCCGGTTTCGCAACCTTTTGGCCCGGGTGAGCCAGGACCGGATTGTGATCTTCTCCACCCATATCGTAGAGGATATTTC
The DNA here is from genome assembly GCA_965222075.1 of Candidatus Latescibacterota bacterium. Taxonomy (GTDB): domain Bacteria; phylum Latescibacterota; class UBA2968; order UBA2968; genus JAAXHW01. The sequence goes on from OZ244937.1 coordinate 1,249,141, forward strand.
GGGCAGTTGCAACCGGCTGGCGGTCCTCAACGCCGGGCGCCTGCTGTATACCGGCACTCCCCAGTCCATGCGCGACCTGGCCCGGGGACGGGTGTGGGAAGCGGTGATTGCGGAGGGTGCCTTCTTGCAGGTTGAACGGGAGCTGAACCTGATTTCGCACGTGCGGACGCCGTCCGGGGTGCGGGCAAGGTTCCTCTCAGAGGCCCCTTCCCGGGACTTCCACGCCCAGCAGGTTGATCCAACGCTTGAGGATGCCTATCTCTATCTCCTCAGGCAGGAGAGGGGCACCCCATGTTGACCTGGCGCGATCTAACGTGGAGCGCCTGGAGGCTTTCCCGGCTCAGCTTTCAGATCGTGTTCCACCGGAAGCTCCTCTTTATGGGGGGAGGCATCCTGGCCTATTACGCGATTCTTTACGCCCTGGCCGTCTTTCGCCCCGGAGAGGGGTTCAGTGCGATTCAGGCGCTGCACATTCTGGTTGAGGCCCCCGGCACCGTGCTTGCGATTTATCTCACCATGGATCTGGTGGCGGGGGAGCGGGACCGGGATACCCTGGAGGTGCTGTTCAGCACCTCTGCTTCGCACTATAAAATCTGGATGGTCCGCATGCTGTCCATCTATGTGGTGCTTGGGGCATCGCTGGTGGCGATGAGCACCCTCTGCTATTTCCTGTTTGCCGAATTCCTCGTTGTGGAGGGGGCGCTGAATGCCTTCCTGCCTGCGTTCCTGGTGGCCAATCTGACGTTCTTTTTTTCTGTCACTTTCCGCAGCGGCAATGCCGCCGGGATGCTCTCGCTGGGGTTTTTGATTCTGATCTTGCTGGCTTCCGGCCCCCTGAGAGACACCCCGTATTTCCTTTTTCTCAACCCGTCCGATCCTCCCATAGGCGTAGACGATACGCTCTGGGAGGACCAGGTGCTGGTCAATCGCGCGGGCGTTGCCGCCCTGGGCTGTGTGCTGCTTTTCCTGGCGTTGCGCCGGATGGAAGGGAGGGAGCGGCTGTTGTCGTAACACGTCTTATATACCCATCTCCCGGCCTTTGGACCGTCCCCCAGATTCCCGGAATCTTCCGGCCGCAATCGGGGCAGGAGCCGCTGTCTCCAATCCGTACTTGAAGGATGCGGAAGCCGAAGCGTTCAACCAGTAGCGCGCCACAGCCGGGACAGGTGGTATTTTCAAAATCTCCCACCTGTCCGGGAAGGTTGCCGGCGTAAACATAATGGAGACCGGCTTCTTTGCCGATCTCGGCCGCCCGAAGCAGGGTCCTGGCCGATGTGTTGGCAGGATCGGTCATCTTGTAGTCCTTGTGGAAGGCCGTGACGTGCCAGGGGATGTCCAGGGAAATGGAGGCGAGAAACTCGGCTGCGTCCCGCATTTCCTCCTCCGATGTGTTCCAGTCCGGCACCAGAAGGGTCACGATCTCCATCCAGAACCCTCGCTTGTATACCATCCGGACCGTGTCCAGGATGTTTTGGAGTACCCCCCCCAGTTTCCGATAGTTGCGGTCTGACATGGTCTTCAGGTCGATTTTATAACAATCGGTCCAGGGCCTGAGGTAGTCCAAAACTTCCGGCGTGGCGTTGCCGTTGGAGACAAAGGCCGTCTTTAGCCCTTCGGACCTGGCCAGCCGGAAGACCTCCAGGGCCCATTCGGAGGTGATCAGGGGCTCGTTGTAAGAACTGCCCACCATCATCGCCCCCAGCTCTTTGCCTGTGGCAATCAGTTGTTCGGGAGAGATTTCGCGGGGACGGACGTCGGCCGCAGGGTCGCGTAAGGCCTGAGAAGTCAACCAGTTTTGACAGTAGGAACAATGCAGATCACATCCCAACATCCCAAAAGTCAACGTGTTAGACCCGGGATAGACGTGAAAGAAGGGCTTCTTCTCCGTTGGGTCGCACTGGAGCCCGCCCACATACCCCCAGGGCACACGCAGTTTCCCCTCCTGATTAAACCGCACCTTGCAGATGCCCTGTCTCCCCTCCGGAATCCGGCAGCGGTGTCCGCACGCATAACAGCGGATCCGATTGCCCTCCAGGTGCTCCCACAGTTCGCCTTCCACGGCTTCTGCGGTCAGCCCGTTTAATACCTCGGCCAGGGTGGGTTTGGACACCAGGGGTAAACCCAGAGGTTTCATCGGCGTTTCCACCTCATAAAATTAATGTGATCCATGTTCAAAATAACTTAACCCCCCTCCCGCCGTGCTGCATACGACCCCCTCACCGCAGGGCCATAAGCCACGAACAGCTCCTTTTGCGGTGGTAGACCCAACGCACTCGCCCTGTAGATCGTAAACCAGAAGATCGCCATTTTCAGCAGCGATGACACTGTGTTCTCCTACTGGAACGATGGCACGAATCCATTCTGCCGCCTGCGCCTGCCAGAGCACCTCTCCCCGACGGCCAAAACCGTAGAGCCTGCCGTACTCATTGGCACCAATCAGGATGTCCGGAAAAACGGCCAGTCCCTTGACTTCGCCAACGATGTTGATGTGCCAGACCTCGGTCCCATCCTGTGGCTTCACCGCATAAATCCAGCCGTCCGCCGTGCCGTAGATAATCTCCCGGACACCGTCATCATCTACATCGCACAGCTGCATGCAGGTCAGGCAAATCCCTCGCCTGGGGGTAGTCGCATTGCCTTCCGAGCCCACTTCCTCAAAGGTGGACCAGCGGAAGGATCCATCGTCATTGTGCACGGTTAACGGGGTGGAATACTCGGTGCCTACCATCACTTCGGCCCTGCCGTCTCCGTCTGCATCCGCCACCGTGAGCGCCGTGATCGCATGGTAGCGGAACCAGTTGGCCCACTTAGGCGTTCCGTCGGCGGCAAAGGCGTTCACATACCAGCCCTCGGTTCCGGCCAGCACACTCAGATCGCCAGCACCTTCCAGGTCGGCCACGGCGATGTCGGACACTTTCGCTCCCCTGTGCCACATGTTCTTCAGTTCCCGGCGCCAGCGCTCTGCGCCCGTCTGCCCCTCCAGTGCAATCAGGTGAGAATCGGCCGTGCCCACCAGCGCCTCTGCCACACCATCCGAATCGATATCTGCCAGTCGAAAGCTGGTGGGATGTTCATCCAGCCGGTGCGACCAGGACGCCTTACCATCCTGAACCGCCACCTGAAAAACCTCTCCGTTCCCGGTCCCGGCCAGGAGGGTTTCACCGAAGACATCCACAGCGCTGATTTCTGCGCCGGCCTGGCGGTCCCACCTCTGGTGAAAGCCCCCCTCCGGCCGTGGCGCGGACGGAATGCTGTAAGATGCCGGTTTTGGAATAGCAGCCTGTATCGCTTCCCCCAATCGCCGAGCAGTGGTGTTAGACGCTGCATCAAGCGTTTGAACCCCGCCTTTGACGTCCTCTCCGTCTATGCGATCAAGCCCCTGAACGGTCAGTTTATCTCCAGAAAGGCAGACTACGAACACCGACGCTTCGATCTCCAGGTCTCCCAGACGAGCGTTGCCGACCCCCAGAACAGTCTGCGCTGCGCCGTCGGTGACCTTGACCATCAGATCGGTCAGACGTTCTATCTTTACATCTGCATGCGGGGTCAGCAGATTCACAAAGGTTATGTCCTCTCCATTTTGCAGCATCCCGCCGGACTTCTGGTGCAAAATGTTGAGCACACCATCCGCGTAGGGATAGGCCGTCCAGCGGCTCTTTTCGTGGAAGTCCGGAACGACTTCCTGTGCTGTTCCGCCGGCGCTGCGAATGTAGAAGGTCTCCCCCTGCTGGTGCAGGGCGACATCCGGCCCTTTTTCTTCCACCTCTCCCACCAGACGCCAGAGACACCGGCAGCGGTAGTCGCCGGCCTGTGTGCAGTGGAGCCGGTCGATCACGACAAAATAGCGCCCTTTGCCCCAGAAGATATTCCTCAGCCAGTTCACACCGTTGTAGCCGGAGGCCTCGGTCTGGACCAGGCCGAAGGTCGGACCATCGTTCGTGTTGTTCAGCGAAGCCACAGGAGGAATGACGATCCCGTCCCCCGGGGCATCCAGAACCCCTACTCCATTTCGGGTGACCACGATGGAATTGTGGAATTTGGGGGCCGCCCGGATGTAATCTCCATCCCCCAGCCAGGCCCTGTTCTTCCAGGTCAAACGGACGATGGCGTTGCTGTCTTCGTGGCCGTGGCAGGTGCTACCAAGCCCTTCAAGCAGCAGATACTCGTCGTGGGGGTCGAAGTTGCGACGCAGGGAAAGCTTATCGAAATAGGTCTTTTCCGGATCGGGATGGTGGGATGCAGGATGGTGATTGCGCACCCACCCCAGCACGGGTTCGGGAAGTTCGATCGCGCAGATGCCCAGCAGGTCAACCGGTTCTTCGGGCTGGCAACCCCTGAGGCAGAAGCGTCCGCCGTTCCACTCGACCCCGGCATAAAGGCCGGATGGTACGCGGCTCAGAGGAGGCGTCTTACCCTCGCCCAGCCAGTTGAGGGCCCACAGGTGCTTTGGGCTGCGGGTATACCAGGTCGAAACCATCAGCGGCCAGAGCCGGCCGTCCCACCCTGTGCCCGAGAAAGCGGAATACCCCGATGTATCTCCATAATTGCCTTCGCTGCGCATATTGTCCGCCGTCACCACTGCCAGTTTGCACAGGTCTGCGACATGGCCATTTTCAATATAGCGATAATCATCCCTATACAACAGGTAGTAAAGCGTCTCCTGCGGCACGTGCCAGGCATATCCCACCCCGGCGTCGTCATTGGGTTTGTAGCAGTCCGCCTGTCCCGCAAAGATCCGTTCGGCTGTTTCCGCCTCGGGTACAAATTCCTGGATGCCGTAGCGTTTGACCATATAATCGTGGCCAACGGCCAGGTTCAGGCCGATGAAGGTGGTGTGATTCTGGCGGATCTCGCCGGGGGGATTGACATCCTCTTTGAGGTAGAACAGGCCGCCAAGGTGGCGAAGCAGATCACAAAGCAGGGTCACCACACCGCGCCGGTCACCGTCCGTGTACAGCGGACTGTCCTCGATCAGGTCCCAGAGGTGGATGAAACCGTGGAGATTGAAGAAGCAGTGGTAGCTCTCCGGAGACTCCCGCCGCTGCGCCCGCCAGGGGTCAATAGAACCGGTCAGGATAGACGCAATCGCACGCGTCCACACCGGATGGTCGGTCAGATAAGCGTACCAGGCGTAGTTCGGCACTTTGCCCCCACGAAACGGGGAAGAGGCCCAGCCGCCGTTCCAGGTGTCCAGGTCGGCCCGGACCAGGCGGTCCAGTTCGGATTCGTCCGGAAAAGGCGGGAGGTCGTGCGCAAAGTGTGCGGCGTGCACCCTGTCCAGCGCTCCGCCGCTGTTGCGAACAATATCTTCAAAAACGGGGAGGGCCAGAGATAAGCCCTCCTTTGTGCTGGCGCCAATCGTGATGCAGTTCACCCCGTGACCAAAGGGATCGGAAACCGATTTGATAAAATAGCCGTCGCCGCCGGGAAAGAAGGTGTCCGCAAAACAGCAGCGGGCCGTATAAAGCCGGCACAGCGCGGCGTTGCTGGCCATATTGCCACAGGCGATAACCTGCGCATCCCGGAAGAGATCCCGGGTAAAATCCTTCTGAGAAAGGATATCCGGCGCTTTCCCCTGCCGGGCAATCACACGCTGAAGGCTCAGGACAGACGGGGCGTCGGCCATACCGTCCGGGACCACCAGAACGGTATGGGCGGAAAGGTTGGTGGGAGGAAAGTGGCGGGATCGCTTAAAGACAGGCTCTGCCATGCTCAGTTCATCACCCCCATCTGTCGGAGTTCGGCCTTTGCGCTACGCACGATGCTGCTCTTGGGGTAATCCTTCAGGATCCGCTGCAACGCACCCTGCGCTTTTTCCGGATTACCGGCGCCTGCGTAACACCGCGAAGCCTCTTTCAGAACGATTGGCGCAAATGGTGATGCCCTGTATTGGTCTGCATATGCAACATATTTCTCTGCGGCTTCCACATAGCTGCCCTGCTCTTCCAGGCAGGCGGCAATGCCTATCCAGGCGGCGTATCCGGCAGGCCCCTCATCCCCGTAGGTGCTCAAATACCCCTGGTAAGTGGTCTGCGCCTCCGCATAGCGCCCCAGGTCATAGTACAGCCCCCCCAGCAGCAGCAGCACCTGCTCGGCAGCCGGTTTCCCGCTGTATTCCTCTGCAACCCGCTCTGCCTGAAAAACGGCGTCTTCGACCTTTCCTTGATGAAGGGCAATCCGGACATCCCCCAGGGCGTCTATGGAGGCCTGTGTCTGTTGATCCGATTGACTTTTTATAAACATACCAGCAAGGACAGCAACCACGATTGCGCCCAGTCCCGCCAGGAATTTGGGATAATTCTTCTCTATATACCCCCAGGCCTGTAACGCCCGGGTCACCAGTTCGTCCTCTTTGAGGTCCTTTTTGGTCAGCCGTCCATGCGCCCTCTGCATCTTCTCTCCTCCTTAGAAGCTGTGGATGAGGAGTTACCCCATCTGTTAGAAGTCTCCCCGCTTTTATTGTGCGAGTTACGGGTTTCTCACTGCGTTTGTGACATAGGGTGCGCCACTGAGATCTGCAGGGGCAGGTTCAAAGTCGAGGGCGGCAGGCAGCGGCTGTCGTCGCAGGCCTGGAAATCGAGCTGGAGGTGGAGCCTGCCCCGTGCGCCCGGTTCTGTCTCCGGTGCCAGCTTGAGGGTTGCCCGGAGGATGACCTCGTCCTTGTAGACGGAGAGGGGCTGGTCGGCAAAGCCGAGGGTGAGCTGCCGGGCAGGGGGGTAGTCGACCGAGAGGACCTCCACCGGCAGGTCTGAGGTGACCTTGAGTTCGGTGGGGATCAGGAAGTCGAGCGAAGCGGGGTTGGCGTTGATGTGCCAGGTGTCCGCCACATGGAGGGTAAGCGTGATCTCAAAGGGCGTTTCGGGGACCACGCGGTCTACGGCGAGGGCGGCCCGGGCCTGGACCAGGTCTTCCCCTTTGGGGAGAGAAGAGGCCAGGCTCCCCCCGGGCGCTGGACCTGCCCGCGCGCTGCGCGCAGGCGGGTCGGATGGGGCAACCTGCAGGTAGCGCTGCACCCCTAAGAGCATCCGGTTGAAGGCCCTGGGGCTTTGTCCCATCAACCCGGCAAAGGCCTGCATGGTACGGCGTGCCCGGTCCAGATAGTCGCGGTTGCCCGTTGCTTCGTTGAGTGTCAGGAGGATGTGGACCGCCTCGGCGTTGCCCGAAGGGATGGCGGCTTCGTAGGGGCTTTTGGTGCGAACAATGAGGCGCTCCGAGCCGGTCGTAAAGTAGAATCCGCCCCCTGCTTTATCCCAGAAGAGGCGGTGCATCCGGTCCGTCAGGTCCTCCGCATGCTGGAGGTAACGGTCCTCTTTGGAGGCGCGGTAGAGGCCCAGCAGCCCCTGAATGAGAAAGGCGTAGTCTTCCTGGTAGCCCGTGTACTTGACCTTTCCCTTCCGGTAGGTACGCATCAGGTTGCCTTCCCGATCCCGCAGCTGCGCAAGGATAAAGTCGGCCGCCCGGCGGGCGCGCTGGAGGTAGACTTCTGTTTTTAAGACCTCATATCCGTAGGCGTAGGCGTCAATCATCATTCCGTTCCAGGCGGTGACGATTTTGGTGTCCAAAAGGGGGCGGTCCCGCCGCAGCCTGGCCTGCAGGAGCGCGGCCCTGGGGGGGCGCAGCCTGGCCTGGAGTTCCTCGGCGGAGATGCCTGCCGAATCGGCGGCAGTCTTTAAAGGGCGGGGCAAAAAGAGCACCCTGCCTTCTTCTTTGGGCAGGGGCGCCAGGCCGTAGACTTTCAGGAAGAGATCCGCCTCCCTTCCCAGGATGTCCCGGATTTCCCCTTCCGTCCAGAGATAATATTCCCCTTCTTTCCCGTGGGTTTCCGAATCCAGGGCCGAGTAGAACCCACCCTGCGGGGCGGTCATCACCCGGTCTACGAGTTGAAAGATGCCCTCCGCGGTCTGCCGGAAGGCCTCATCGCCTGTGGCGTGGTAGGCATGGAGGTAGACCTTTGCAAGCATCGCCTGATTGTAGAGCATCTTCTCAAAGTGGGGCACCCACCAGCGGTCGTCGGTGGCGTAGCGGTGGAACCCGCCCCCGAGGTGGTCGTGCATGCCCCCCCGGGCCATCATGTTCAGGGTATGGGTGACGATTTCGAGCAGCCTGGAATTTCCAGTGCGTTTGTGTTCGGTCAGGAGGAGTTCCAGGACCTGGTCGGGAGGGAATTTGGGCGCCCTGCCAAACCCTCCGTAGGCGTTGTCGTAACTCCCCTCCAGCCGCCGGATGGCATTGTCCACCAGGGCCCGGTCCAGGTCCACTTTGCCGGGCGACGTTTCCGAGTTCTTCTCGGCCCGCCGGATGGCCTCGGCGACCTGCTCCGCCCGTGCGTTGACTTCCTCCCGACGGTTTGTCCAGAAGTCGTGCAGGCTTTTCAATACCCGGGGAAATCCCGGCCTGCCGAATTGCCTGTTGTCCTGCGGGGGGAAGTAGGTCCCGGCGAAGAAGGGCTTCAGGTCGGGGGTGAGGAAGACCGAATTGGGCCAGCCCCCGTGGCGGGTGATGATGCGCGTGGCCGTCATGTAGATTTCGTCGATGTCGGGGCGTTCCTCTCGGTCGACCTTGATGTTGATAAACCACCGGTTCATCAGGTTGGCGATTGCGGGATCGGAGAAGACGAGCCGTTCCATAACATGACACCAGTAGCAGGTGGAGTAGCCCACGGAGAGAAAGACCGGTTTGTCTTCCTCCAGGGCCCGTTCCAGCGCCCTGGGACCCCAGGGGTACCAGTCCACCGGGTTGTGCGCGTGCAGCAGCAGATAGGGGCTGGTCTCGTGGATCAGGCGGTTGGTGTACTTCCAGGAGCCGTCGGGGGTTTTCAGTTTTGCTGCGTGGGGGTGGACCTCCTCTGTATAACCGGCCGATGCGGTTGGCAGGGAGACCTCTGTCGCTTCCTCTTTCGATGTCCCTATCAAGTAGCCCGTCCCTCCGACCGCAGTGAGGAGCCCAATCCCGGCCAGGAGGAAAAGCCAGGTTTTTCTCCGCTTGAAGAGAGGTGTTTTTGACCCTTGTGTTGCATCCATCAGGATGACCTCATAGGAAGATTTGGAGAGAGCACCCCTTAGAAGCGCCTGGAGAAAGACCCGAACGCCCGCTTGATTTTGGCTACGGCATCAACGATGTCGTCCATGTCCTTTTGTGTGCCCAGGAGCATGGACTGGTAGAGCCAGATGCTGTGGTTGCAGGCGAATTCGACGTTGGGGCAGGGGAGTCTTCGAACGAGGTGGGGATACTGTTGCGAGACGGTCTTGAGGGCGCCCTCATCCGTGAGGGGTCTTTTGTAGCCCGGGGTGCTGGGGATGCCTTCGGCCTGAAGGGCCTTGACGAACGCGTCCCGGGTGCGGCCGCCAAAGGCATCCGGATCGTAAAGCATCATGTAGAGGTGGTAGCCGTGCCGGGTGACCCAGGGGTGGTGCCGGGGGGGCATGATGCCTTCGATCTGTTCCAGCGCTTTAGAGAGGTAAGCGGCGTTTTCGTTGCGGATGCGGGTCTGTGCTTCCAGCCTGGGCAGCCGCTGCAGGAGGATCGCGGCTGTGTATTCCGAAGTCCGGTAGTTCCACCCGTGCCGGGGGTACTCCCAGCGCTCGCCGCCCGGACGCCGGCCCACGTCCTTGAAGGCGTAGGCCCGGTCCCGAATCTCCTGGTTGTTGGTGAGGATGCAGCCTCCCTCTCCTGAGGTGAGATTTTTGCTGGACTGGAAGCTGTAAGCGCCCACGTGGCCGAGGGGACCGACCTTGTGCCCTTTGTACTCCGCTCCGTGCGCCTGGGCGCAATCCTCGATGACAACAAGGTTGTGCTTTTCGGCAATCGCGTTCAGGCCGTCCATGTCGGCGGGGTGCCCCCCCACATGGACAGGGAGAATGCCGACGGTTTGGCTGGTGATGGCCGCTTCCACGGCTTTGGGATGTATTGTGAAGCAGACCGGGTCAATATCGACCAGGGCCAGGGAGCAGCGGGTGGACAGGGGGGCGCTGGCCGTGGCGATAAAGGTGTAGTTGGGGATGATGATCTCACCGCCGTCTCCCAGGCCGTCTAAGTCGAGCGCACCGGCCACGGCGGCCGAAATGGCGTCTGTACCGTGGGGCATGATGATGCCGTAGCGGGCATCGCAGTAAGCCGCAAGCGCCTGTCCAAAGGCCTCGCCCCGGGGGGCCGGGAGGCCCTCTACTGTCTGGAGATAGACCTCCCGCAGGGCAGGTTCAATCTTATGTTCCCATTCCTCCTGGGTGTTCCGGGGCCAGGCCGGCCAGGGTTTTTTTTCGGTATCGCGGACAGGCGTGCCCCCCTCAAGGGCGAGTTTTTCAGATACGGAGACAAATGCCATGCACATCCTCCTTCACCAGTTCACAGGCCGCAGCCCGAATGATGGGTTCGCCTTCCACGGCCAGGCCGGCGTATTTTGGCTCCATGCCGCCCTCCTTGTGCGCAAGCGGTGTGCTCAGGTAGCCGATGTCGGCCGAAGGGCCGGACAGGACAGCCGTGAGCCGATCGCCTGCGGCCTGTTTGATCGCTTTTGCAGTCTCGACGAAGATCTCACCCGGAAGGTGGAGGATGTCTGCGCCGTTGATGGAGACGCGGGTGATGGTGTAGGCCAGGCCTGTTCGGCCTGTCCGATAAAGCCGGTTTCCGTAGGCCTGAAACCGCTGCAGCCCGTCGGACCGTTTGGGGGTAGAGGCAAGTCCGGCTTCGATCTCACCGGGGTTGGGGTAGGAGAAGGCGGGCATCTGGATCGTTTTCTGTTTTACGGTGACTCCCTCACCTGAGGAGGTCTCTGTTTGTTCCAGGGCGTAGAGGGCCGCGCCCGCCACGCTGTGGCCCACGCGCTGATGGGTGCGCCCGCCCCGGCTGACGGGAACGACATTGCCGATGCTGCCCGGCAGGAAGAGAGACTGGATACCTGCGGTTTTCAAGACCTTCCGCACGACGCCGGGGTAGTCCGCCGAGATGTTCCCGGACTTGTCTGTGTTGCACAGCGCGTGACACCCAAAGATAAAGGCGCAACAGGTGGGGGTGCCTTCCTCGTTGTCCACCCGAATGACGTAGACATTCTCGTCGATATCCGCGTAGGTCAGTTCCGGCCGGGGATAGGGGAATTTGAAGTTGCTCATCACCAGCTTCCCGTCCCTGTCGTACGACCGCCTGTTGTAAAGGATGTCCGGGGCCGAGCAGGCGCCCACGCCGATGTGGGCAGGCGCCATCGCACCCGCCGCTTTTCGGATCGCAGCGGCCATCTGATCGGCGAAGTAATCGTCCCTACCGTAATATTTGAGGTCTTCACAGGGTGTGCTGACGTAGGACTGGAACAGGATCGGCGCGGTTGCAATGTGCGCCGCACAGGGCAGGATGTGGTCCAGGTTCAGCCATACGATATCCGACAGGCGTTTTCTGACACGCCGGACCAGGTCATCTTCAATGCTGAAAAAATCCCCGGCGAGGAAGGTCACATTTGTATCTCCACCCTGCAGGATGAGCGCACGGAAAGAGATCGGATCAAAGACTTCAAAGGCCCCATCGGGCGGTTTTTTCGGCGTGAAGTCCTGTATTCCAAATCCGACGTTTAAAGGCAACGCATCCGACATGGATCACGATCCTCTCTGATGGATTACCGTTGGTTTGCGACAGCCCACTATCAATAATCGGCGTAATCGGAGATCCTGTCAAGCTTTTTTCGTTTCACGGAGTCAGGTTGGGATGCCGGTACCTTGACCTATTCATTGGTATGATTTACATTATATTCAGAATCTAACCGCGCTGTGCAGATCGCTCCGGGGCATCCGTGTGAGGTGGCCTACGAACCGGTCACGTTTGAGATGGTAGAAGCAGAAGTGACGCCGTTTCCGATTCAACCATAGGGCGATGCAGGCCAGGAAGGGAGAGGTGCGATGGAGGCTTTGGTTGAGGCTCTGGAAGAGGCAGTTGAGGGAGAGGTGCGGTTCGACCGGGCATCGCGTGTGCTCTACAGCACCGACGCCAGCCTGTATGAGATTGAACCGCTGGGGGTGGTGATCCCTAAAAAAAGGCAGGATGTCCTGGCCGTTCACCGGCTTGCGGACCAGTTCGGGGCGCCTGTGATTCCGCGCGGGGGAGGTACGGGGCTGGCCGGTCAGTCCGTGGGCCGTGCTGTGATTATGGATATGTCCAAGTACATGAACAGCATCCTGGAACTGAACGCCGAAGAAGGGTGGGTGCGGGTGGAGCCGGGCGTGGTGCTGGACCAGTTGAACGCGTACTTGAACGCCCACGGGCTCCAGTTTGCCCCCGATGTGGCCACCAGCAGCCGCGCGAATATCGGGGGAATGGTCGCCAACAACTCGGCCGGCGCGCATTCGGTGATCTATGGAAAGACGATCGACCATGTGCTTGAACTTTCTGTGGTCCTGGCGGACGGGACGGAGGCCGTGTTCCGGGAGATGGGGAAGGCAGAGGTCCGGCAGAAGGTGGAGCAGAAGGACCTGGAGGGTCAGGCCTACCGGGAGGTGGTGCGGCTGGCGAGGACGCACCGGGAGGAGATCGAGCGGCGCTATCCCAAGATCATGAGGCGCGTCGGGGGCTATAATCTGGATGCGTTTGTGGGAGATCGGCCGTTTAATATGTGCCGGATGGTGGTTGGGTCCGAAGGCACCCTGGCCACGATCCTGGAGGCCAAACTCAGGGTGATCCCCCTGCCGAAGGCCAAGGTCCTGGGCGTGGTTCAGTTCCAGGATCTGATTGAGGCCATGGAGGCCGTAGCGCCCATTTTGGAGACGGGGCCGGCGGCGGTGGAACTGATGGACAAGATGATCTTAGACCAGACCGTGGGATCGCTGGCCCTTTCCGGACAACGCGCCTGGGTTGAGGGCGACCCCGAGGCGGTGCTGGCCGTAGAATACTATGGGGAGACGAGCGAGGCGCTGCGCCCCAGGTTGGACGAGCTTGAAGCGGCGATGGCGGCAGTGGGGCTTGGGTATGGGTTCCATCGGGCGATTTCGCCACAGGAACAGGCGAACGTCTGGAATGTGCGCAAGGCCGGGCTGGGGCTGTTGATGGGGATTAAGGGAGATACCAAGCCGGTGGCCTTTGTTGAGGACGCGGCGGTTTCTCCGGAAAAGCTGCCCGATTACATCCGGGAGTTTGACGGGATTGTGCGGTCCCACGGCACCACGGCCGGGTACTATGCCCATGCCAGTGTGGGGTTGCTGCACGTTCGCCCGCTGGTGAATCTGAAGACGGCGGAGGGGGTAGCGAAGATGCGGGCGATTGCCGAGCAGGTCCGGGACCTGGTCTTGAAGTACGGCGGGGCAATGAGCGGGGAGCACGGCGATGGGCTGGCCCGGAGTTGCTGGAACGAACAGATGTTCGGGACAAGGCTCTACGACGCGTTTCGGGAGGTGAAGCGGGCGTTTGATCCTAAAGGGTTGATGAACCCCGGAAAGATTGTGGATGCGCCCGTGATGACCCAAAACCTCCGGTTCGGGACCGGCTACCGGGCCGAGGAGATCAAGACGCACTTCGACTTCTCCGCAGACGGGGGGTTTCACCGGGCCGTGGAAATGTGCAACGGTGTGGGGGCCTGCCGCAAGGTGCTGGAAGGGACGATGTGCCCGTCCTATATGGCCACCTTAGAGGAAGAGCACTCCACGCGGGGGCGGGCCAATGCCCTGCGGGCGGCGATTTCCGGGCGGTGGGAAGGGGGGCTGACGGACAAGCGGCTCTACGAGGTGCTCGACCTGTGTTTGGAGTGCAAGGCCTGCAAGGCGGAGTGTCCATCCAATGTGGATATGGCCAAGCTCAAGTACGAATTTCTCGCCCACTATTACGAGGACCACGGCAGGCCGCTGCGGGCGTGGCTTTTTGCGAATATCGAGATGGTTAACCGGGTCGGGTGTGCGCTTGCGCCCGTTTCGAACTGGGTTGCGAACAGCGGCCTGGGCCGGTTTGCCCTGGGGGCGCTTGGCATCGCCCCCCAACGGTCCCTGCCGCGGTTTGCCCGTCAGACCTTTACGGACTGGTTTTCCAGGCGAAAAGGGTTAAAAAGCGACCGCAAGGTCGTCCTTTTCCACGACACCTTTCTCACCTACAACCATCCGGCCATCGGGGTGGCGGCCACACGGTTTTTTGAGGCAGCGGGAATCGAGGTGGTACTGCCGGAGAAGCGCTGCTGCGGGCGGCCCATGCTTTCCAGCGGTATGGTCGATGAGGCGAAGGCGAACGCTGCTTTCAATGTTGAAAGTCTCTATGCCTACGTGAAGAAGGGCTATGAGATTGTGGGGTTTGAGCCGAGTTGTGTGTCGATGCTCACGGATGACTACCTGGATCTGACGCCGGATTCGAGGGCACGCGCAGTGGCAGAAAAGAGCTATTTGTTTGAGGAGTACGTGGCGGTGTTGGGCGAACGGGACGAACTGGAGATCCCTTTTTCGAATCTCAAAAAGGAGATTCTGGTCCACGGGCACTGCCACCAGAAGGCGCTGGGGGGGATCGAACCTGTGTTGGCCGCGTTGAACCTGCCGCCCGGATATACGGCCAGAGCCATCGATTCGGCCTGCTGCGGGATGGCGGGGGCATTCGGCTATGAGGCCGAGCACTATGAGGTTTCGTTGAAGGTTGGAGAAGACCGGCTCTTGAAGGTCGTCCGGGAGGCGGCGCCCCACGTGGAGGTTGCAGCCGCAGGGCTTTCCTGTCGGCAGCAGATTGCGCACGCCACAGGGCGACAGGCCCGCCATCCCGTTGAGGTGCTCTGGGATGCGGTTGCGCCGGGAAGGGGTCTGTGATGGGCGGATTGACGCGGGTTTACGTCCGGGTCGCCGGGGTCGTGCAGGGGGTAGGGTTCCGCTATTTTACCCAGCGGAAGGCCAGGGAGTTGGGCCTGGCGGGATACGTCCGAAACCTGCCCGATGGAGACGTGGAGATGGAAGTTGAGGGGCCGTCGGACCGGATTTCTGCGCTTGTTGGCGCGGCAAGCCAGGGGCCGCCAGGGGCAGATGTCCGGGAGGTCCACACGGACGAACGCCTCGTTGAAGGGGCCGGTTCGGGTTTTGAGGTCCGTTTTTAACGCAAGGGAGGGCGCATGTCGATCGATCTGGCGTCGTACATTCGAGAGGTTCCCGATTTCCCAAAGCCGGGAATTCTCTTTAAAGATATTACGACCCTGTTGAAGCACCCCGCCGCGCTGGAAACGTCCATCCGGAAGCTCGCCGATCCCTACCGGGACCGGGAGATCGAACTTGTGGCGAGTGTAGAGTCACGAGGGTTTATTTTTGGGACGGGACTGGCGCGGGAGCTCAAGGCCGGGTTTGTGCCCATCCGCAAGTCCGGCAAGCTGCCGGCAGAGACGATCTCGGTCTCTTACCAACTGGAATACGGCACGGACAGTGTAGAAATCCACAAGGATGCGGTTGCCCCGGGCCAGCGCGTGCTGATGGTGGACGACCTGCTGGCCACCGGGGGGACCATGGAGGCCGCTTGCAGGCTCGTGGATGAGCTGAAGGGCGAGATTGTGGGGATCGCCTTCCTGATTGAGCTGACGTTTCTGGAGGGGCGAAAGAAACTGGACGACCGGGAGATATTTTCGGTTCTCCGGTATTAAGGCAGTCGCCAGTCCCGGGGCGCGCGGACTGATTTACTGTGCTCGTCGAGGTCGTCAGAGAGGCAGGGGAGCAAAATGCTTGACTGTTCGGATTCACAATCTTATATTCAAATTTTCTGAACAATGTAGCCCCTGTAGCTCAGAGGATAGAGCAGCGGATTCCTAATCCGTTGGTCGGGTGTTCGAGTCACCCCAGGGGTACCAGATAAACGATTGTGGAAGAGCAGGTTGTAACGGCTCCCGGCGCGGAGCCGTTACTGCGTGGCGAACCGTTTTTTCAGGGATTTTTATGAGTAGGATCAGTGGAAGGCGTGTCGTCGTTATTCGCCGGTTGACAGATTCGAGAACTTTCTTTAAGTTTTAGGTTGAACACCTGGAAGTGGCATTCCAGGCCTTGACAAAGCGATACCGGGGATTTATACTACACCCGGAATGCCCCCCGCAGGACAAGCCGGGCCGGATGGTTTGGAAGGAGGGACATAGATGCCCCAGGAGATGTCCGATTACAGTGAAGACGAGCATATTCTGGCCAGTCTGAGCGATCCCATAGACGTCGAGGCGTTCTCCAATCTGATGGCGTATGCGCACCAGCAGGGGATAAGTGCGGCAGATTTTATCCGCGAGGAGCCCGGGCGGACTTCTCGGAAGACCATTCGGAAGCTTTGTCTCAAGGATGTGAAGCGGTCGCTGCGGGCACGGGTCGCGTCTGTCTTCAAAACCCTCTGGGATCGCCCGGCAGAAGATCCTGAAGGCGCCTTTGTCCATTCGCTCTATGGCCCCGTAACACGGCTGCCGGCATCGGGTAAGAATGGTCAGAAAGGGAGGACCTGAGGGTGGTAAAACGGCAGGCGCTGCTGGCCCATATTGTGGAGTTAGAGGAACTGGTGGAGAAGCTTTTGGTGGATGTCCGGTCGGGATCTACCCAGGCACGGGATCTGGTGGTGCACCTCCACAGGGAGGTTATGGAGAAACGGCAGCGTCTGAAGGATTTGTATGAAAAAGGTGGGTGAGCCAGCACAGAAGGTCGTGACGCTGAGGTTGGAACCAGGTAGCGGAGTGCAAAGAGCAGTGACATCCGACAGAGGCTGTGCTGCGCATTCCGCTCTTTTTATACCCGAACATGGCTCGAATTCTGGCTGTAGATTACGGACGGCGCCGGATCGGTCTGGCGGTTAGCGATGAACTGGGTTTGACCGCCCAGGGCATACCCACGGTCCGGGCCGGGGGAATGGCGGAGGCCACCGCGGCTGTTGCCGAGGTAGCTTCCAGGTGGAAGGTTGGGGAGATCGTGGTGGGGCTGCCCCTGAATATGGACAGCAGCCGCGGGCCGATGGCCGAAGCGGCGGAGGCCTTTGCCTGTGGCCTGCGGAAGGCGACTGGCCTGCGGGTGCGTTGCTGGGATGAACGGCTGACCAGCCGTTCGGCTCGACGGGCCGTGCAGGAGATGGGGAAGGGGGCACGGGGGCGGAAGGAAACGGTGGATCGTATAGCGGCCACGCTCCTGCTGGATACGTATCTGCGGGCGCAAGGATGACCATGGCAAAACAGAGATCTGAAGCGGGGCTCATCGGGGGCAGGGTCTCCATATGGGGTGCACGCCGCATCAGGGTTGTGGCTCTGCTGTGTGTGGGGATTTTGGGCACGGTTCTCGGACTTATGGGGGCTGTGTATATGCTGAACCGACCCACGGGCGTATCTGCGCACAACGTGACCATTCAGAAGGGCATGTCGGTCTCACAAATTGCCCATTTGCTCCATCGGAAAGGGATTATTCGGAGCTCCAGGCTGTTGCAGGTCTACTCCGTAGTCAACGGAACCAGCCGGCGGCTCACCGCAGGGGTGCATCCTTTTCACGGGGGAATGACGGCGTGGCAGGTTCTGCTGGAACTGGAGGTGGGCCGGGATGTGACCCGGGATGTGACCATTCCCGAAGGGCTGCGGCGGGAGCAGACGGTCCACCTGCTGGCAGAGGCGCTGAACCTGGACGAAGAAATGCTCCTGAAGATCACCTCGGATGCCGAATTCTGCCGGAAATTGGGCGTTGAGGCGGACAACCTGGAGGGGTACCTGTTCCCCGAGACCTACAAATTTTCCCTGATGATGGACGAGGTGCAGGTCGTTGGACTCCTGGTGAAGCATTTTTTTACTGTTTTTGATTCTGCGATGCAGGTCCGGGCCCGGAAGCTGGGCCTGTCGGTGCACGAGGCGGTGATCCTGGCCTCCATTGTTGAGGGCGAGGCCCGCCTGGATTCCGAGCGGCCGGTGATTTCAGCCGTGTATCACAACCGCCTGAAGCGGAGGATGCACCTGCAGGCCGACCCCACGGTCCAGTATGCGATTGCCGACGGTCCACGCCGGCTGTTTAACCGGGACTACAAGATTGACTCCCCTTACAACACCTACCGGCACCGGGGGCTGCCTCCCGGCCCGATCCTGAGTCCGGGTGAGGCCTCGGTGAGGGGGGTGCTGTATCCCGCCGATGTGGACTATCTCTATTTTGTCGCCCGGGGAGACGGTTCCCATCTCTTCAGCAGAACGGTCAAAGAACACGAAGAAGCCAAACGCAAGACCCGGTGGGCGCGCCGGAAGGCCTGGCGGCGTTCGTCCATCGATTGACGGGGGTACAGGGGATGTTTGAAGGGCTGAACGAGCAGCAGCAGAAAGCGGTTCACACCGTAGACGGACCGCTTCTCGTTTTGGCGGGTGCAGGATCTGGAAAGACGCGGGTGTTGACCTGCCGGATCGCCTATCTGATCGGAGCGATGGGCGTGCGTCCGGGGCAGGTCCTGGCCATGACGTTTACCAACAAGGCCGCAGGAGAGATGCGCGAGCGGGTCGAGGCCCTGCTGAACCGCTCGAGCCGGGGGATGTGGATCGGAACCTTCCACTCCCTTTGTGCCCGTATTCTCCGGATGGAGGCAGACGCGCTTGGCCTGCAGTCCAATTTTTCCATCTACGATCCGGACGATCAACTGGTCCTGTTGCGGCAGGTGATCCGGGACCAGGAGGTTTCCGACAAGCAGTTTCCTCCCAGACGGGTACGGGCGCGCATCAGCCGGGAGAAGAACCGGATGGTGGATCCTGGAATGTTTGCCCAGGAGGCAGGAACCTTTTACGAGCAGCAGGTTGCCCGAATCTACCGGCAGTACCAGGAGGCGTTGCGGCAGAACTGCGCGGTCGACTTCGACGATCTGCTGATGCTGTCGGTTCGCCTTTTTCAGGACAATCCCGATATCCTGAAAAAATACCAGGAGCGGTTCCGGTACTGCCTGATTGATGAGTACCAGGACACCAACCGGCCGCAGTACCTGTTTGCCCACATGCTGACACAAACGCACGGCAACCTCTGCGTGGTGGGGGACGACGACCAGAGCATCTACGCCTGGCGGGGGGCCGACCTCCGGAATATCCTGGATTTTGAGGTGGACTTTCCCAATGCCCGCGTGATCCGCTTAGAACGAAACTACCGGTCTACGTCGGTGATCCTGGGTGCGGGGAATGCGGTGATCCGGAACAATCTGGGGCGAAAGGGGAAGGAGCTGTGGACCGACCGGACCGGGGGTGAGAAGATTCGGCTGAAGCGCTGTATGGACGAGGTCGAGGAGGCCGGGTGGATCACCGGGATGATGCGTGACCTTCAAAGGCAGTATACCTATCGGGATATGGCCGTCCTTTACCGGACCAACGCCCAGTCCCGGGCGCTTGAAGAGGGGCTGCGCAGGGCGGGCATCCCCTATGTGGTTGTGGGCGGGGTGCGCTTTTACGAGCGAAAGGAAGTCAAGGATATCCTGGCCTATCTCAGGCTGATCGTCAATCCCCGGGATTCGATCAGTCTGGGCCGGATTATCAATACGCCCAGACGGGGGATCGGAGAGGCGTCGGTGGCCAGGCTGGACGACTTTGCTATGCGGGAGGGGATTGCGCCGTATTGGGCGCTGGAACGGCTGGATGAGATTGAGGAGGTTCCGGCCCGAACAGGGAGGGCGATGGCGGCGTTTTACGGGATGATGGAGGGGTTTCGGGACGATATGGCGGCCCTGCCGGCGGACCAGTTGGTGGCTCAGGTGGTGGACCGCACGGGATACTGGCGGGCCTTAGAGGCGTTGGGGCCGGTGGAAGCGGAGTCTCGAACCGAAAACGTAAAGGAACTCTTAGCCGCTATTCAGGACTTTACCGAACGGGCAGAAGACGCCTCCTTAGAGGCCTTCCTCCGGGAGGTCTCGCTGGTGACCGATGTGGATCAGTGGGACGAGAAGGTCTTATGCGTGACGCTGATGACGCTGCATGCCGCCAAGGGGCTGGAATTTCCCGTGGTTTTTATCGGCGGCATGGAAGAGGGGCTCTTCCCCATTTGGGGGGGGCGGGACGAGGACAGGGAGAAGGCGCTGGAAGAGGAGCGGCGGCTGTGCTATGTGGGTATTACCCGCGCCAAGGAGCGGCTTTTCCTCTCTTATGCGATGCAGCGGCGGCGCTACGGGGGTGCCTCAGGCAGCGCCGGGTCCCGTTTTCTGACGGAGATTCCAGAGGAGCTGCTCGACTTGGGATTCCACATTTCTGAGGCCGAGGCCGAACGCGACGAGGGGGGGGCGCCTTTTTCTCTGGAGGTGGGCACCTGGATTGTGCATCCGTCCTGGGGGCGTGGACAGATCCATGCGCGGTCCGGATATGGACAGGAAGCCAGGCTGACGGTCCGTTTTGGGAATGGTACGACCAAAAAGGTCGTGGTCAAATACGCCGGTCTCAAGCCTGGGTAGGAGGGGTGCCCGGGCAAAATCCTCTTGATTTCGGGAGCGATTTGTCCCATATTATGTGGTAAGTGTTGTTCTGTACACCTTATGGCGTGATGAGGTTCTCCACGAGGTAAAACAGGGTTATGCCAGTCTCGGTGGACGATGTTCGGAAGGTGGCCCAACTGGCCCGGCTGACGTTTGGTGCCCAGGAGGAACAGCGCCTGGTCGAGGAACTGAATCGGATGCTGGGATATGTGGCTTTACTGGACGAACTCGACACAGCCGGTGTTGTTCCCACGGCCCATGTCCTTCCAATTTCCAATGTTTTTCGGGAGGACGAACCGAGGCCCTCTTTCTCCCAGGCGGAGGCGCTGGCAAATGCCCCCAGCTCGGGACACGGTCACTTTCGGGTCCCCAGGGTGATCGAATAGGACCGATGTCGGCGGTGGTTACTACGGAATCACCGCCGATTTTTTGGTTTGCGTATTGAATTTTTCGAGACGACGTGTGGAGGCGATATTGTGAAAAAGGACTATCAGGGCCCCAAGTAC
This sequence comes from Candidatus Latescibacterota bacterium, assembly GCA_965222075.1. Lineage (GTDB taxonomy): Bacteria > Latescibacterota > UBA2968 > UBA2968 > JAAXHW01. Next base: position 1,269,984 of record OZ244937.1, read on the forward strand.
ATTGTGGTTACCGGAGGTGTGATCAGCGGTGTGGGCAAGGGGTTGGCAACAGCGTCGATCGGCAAAATCCTGCAGCAGTACGGCTACAAGACAACGGCGATCAAGATCGATCCTTATCTGAACTACGATGCGGGCACCCTGCGGCCCACCGAGCACGGGGAGGTATGGGTGACCGACGACGGGGGCGAGATCGATCTGGACCTGGGCAACTACGAACGTCTTCTGGGGATCGACCTGCCCCGTATGAACAATCTGACCACGGGGCAGATCTATCACACGGTGATCGAGCGGGAGCGGCGGGGGGAGTACCTCGGCCAGACCGTTCAGCCCATTCCCCACATCACCGACGAGATCAAAGGGCGTGTGACCGAAGCAGCGAAAGGGGTCGACATCGCGCTGGTGGAGGTGGGGGGGACGATCGGCGACTATGAAAACATGCCGTTTCTCTTTGCGATGAAGGGCTTGGAACGGGAAGTCGGCGGAGAGAACATGGTTTATGTGCTGGTCAGCTATCTTCCGGTTCCCGGACATATTCCGGAGATGAAGACAAAGCCGACCCAGCATGCCATCAAGCTGTTGACCGAGCACGGGATATTTCCCGATTTTGTCGTCTGCCGGGCTGTGGATTCCTTAGACGATGTGCGCAAGAAAAAGATCGAGGTCTCTGCCAACATCCCGGCAGACCGAATTATTTCCGCGCCCGATGTGGATAGCCTCTACCAGGTGCCGCTGGATTATGAGAAGGAGAACCTGGGGCTCAAGATCTTGGATCAACTCAACCTGGTCTCCAAGGAGGAGCCAGACTGGGACTTCTGGGTGAAGCTTGTGGATCGGGTTCGTCATCCTTCCAGGCGCGTTCGGGTGGCCATGGTCGGCAAATACGTGGAGATCGGGGAGTACGAGCTGACCGATTCTTATATCTCGGTCAACCAGTCCCTCGAACACGCGGGGGCTTCCTTGGGTACGGAGGTCGAGATCTCCTGGATCGATTCTCGGCGGTTGGAGCAGTGCTGTGCAGGGGAGATTTTGGCGGCGTTCGACGGGATTATTGTGCCGGGGGCCTTCGGGGAGGGCGGGGCGGAGGGGGTGATTCAGGCCATTCGGTATGTCCGGGAGAACGGTGTGCCCTTCCTGGGGCTGTGTTATGGACTTCAGATGGCTGTTGTGGAATATGCCCGCCACGTGGCCGGTTTGCATGAGGCCAATTCGGCTGAAAACGACTTAGACACCCCCCATGCGGTTATCGATATCCAGTACAGCCAGCGGGAGATCGTTGAAGAGGGCCAGTTTGGGGGGACGATGCGGCTGGGGGGCTACGCCGCCGTGCTCAGGCGGGACAGCTTCACGCTGGAGCTTTACGAACGGACCGGACGCCTTGAAGAGGATGCCTGGCGGATCGAACAGATCAGGCAAAGACCGAACGAAGCTTTTCGCATGGGGGTGATTCTGGACAGCGAGCGGGCTGTAATTGAACGGCACCGGCACCGATATGAGATTTCGCCCAAGTATGTGGACCTGTTAGAGGAGTACGGGCTGGTCTTTTCGGGGTTCCACAGGCGTGAAGACGGTACCAAGCTGATGGAGTTCATCGAACTGCCCGATCATACCTTTTTCTTAGCGACGCAGGCGCATCCGGAATTTAAATCGCGTTTGGAGCAGCCGGCTCCTCTCTTTTACGGGTTTATTGAGGCCGCTGTGGCCCGTTCGAAGCATACCTCCAGCCGGCTGCTGCCCGGGGTACAGGCTGAGGTTGAGGCATGAGCCAATGGACGCTTATCCTGATTCTGGGGATAAGCGGTCTGGGCTGCACCGAGGTCGAGCATCCTCCAGCCCACCCCGAGTCCTCCAAATCCCGTCCGGACCAGGAGATCTGGGGGTGGACCGCGGCGTTGACCCGGGGGGGGCGCAGGCGGGCCGTGGTGAGGGCGGGCCATTTTCAAAAGTACGATCGTTCCCCAAAGATGGAGTTGGATGAGGGGGTAACGGTCATTTTTTACGATTCCTCTGGAAAGGTGCGGGTATCGCGATTGACGGCTCAGCGGGCCGAGATTGACGATAAAACCAACGATATGGTGGTATTCGGTCATGTTGTGCTCCTGGCCGAGGACAGCACCCGACTGGAAACCGACACCCTGAAATGGTCCCGGCAGAGCGGGGGGATTAACGGTGAAGGCAGGGTGACCGTTTACCGCCCCGACGGTGTGGAGACGGGGGTGGGGTTTGAAGCCTCGTCCGATCTGAAGCGCTGGACCATGCGCCAGGTGATTACCCGTCTGGGTCAGCCCGATTCCCTCCGGCCCTGATCTTTCCTCTCTGTTTCCTCCTTTCCTGCCTATGACTCCCTTTGTATTGGGTGTGGCACTTGTCCTGGGTGCCCTGTGCCGACCCCTCTTTGCTGCCGAAGAAATCCGGGCCGAACGGACCGAGACCATCCGCACGGCGGACGGCGTCCTCCGAATCTCTGTGGGAAGGGTATCCATGCAAGACTGGGCCCGGGGGGTTGCCATTTCGGCCGATTCGGCACGCGCCTGGTTTCCAACCAACACGAATCTTGTGGAAAAATACCTGTTTTTTGGGCATGTCTTCCTGAAAGACTCCGTCCGGCAGGTTCGTTCTGCTGCCCTTGAGTACGACCCCAGAGAGGAAGTGGCGATTTTTACAGGCCGTGTGGAGGCCGTGGATGAAGGCCGCATCCTCACGGCCCGGAAAATGGTCTATCCCTTGAAGAAAGGCCTCTTAGACGCCCATGGCGCCGTTGGGCTGGTCTATCCCAATCAGGGGGTGTCGGTGCAGGCAGAGGCGCTCCGATACGAGGCGGCGGGGGATTCGGGCGAGGCGGTGGGCGGCGCAGGTGCGGTGTGGGTGCCGGATCCGGATGGCGATACGCTACGGGTTCGTGCAGATACCCTCCGGTTTTATGAGCAGGGGGAGCGCATGCGGTTTGTGGGGGGGGTACAGATCGTGCAGGCGGGAATGCGCGCCGGTTCCCAAACCGCCTGTTATTTGAAACAGGAGGGGCGGCTGGAGCTGGAAGGCGCCCCAGAGGCGACCTGGACACAGCAGGGAGACCCGGCCCGGGATTCGGTTGACATTCGGGCGGATCGGATGCTGCTTGGGCTGGAGGGGGGGCGCCTGAGCAGGATACTGCTTTATCAGAGGGCCGAGATCCGTATGGAAGCACCACAAGATCGTGCGGTGGAAACCCGCTTGATTCGAGCCGATACCGCTGTGGTAGGGCTAAGCGGAGACCGTCTGGAAGAGATTAAGGCCCGGGGGGGGGTTGAGGCCTTGTTCCGGTCGGGTGAGGGGGCAAAGACGGACCTTTCGGGGGATAAAATCCAGATGGCCTTTGAAGAAGGACAACTGGACAGCCTGATGCTGGAAGGCAAGCAGGTCGCAACCTACGTTCCGGCGGACGGGATGGCGGTGAGCCGTCTCTCCGGCGGGCGGATCGTCATCCGATTCCAGGACGGAGAGATCCGGCACATCCGGGCCGATCAGGAGGCTGTGTGCGAACATACGTCGCTGGAGGAGGGGGAGGAGAGGATCCGTTTGACCGGAGACCGGGTGGAGCTGGACTTTGAGGAAGGTCACCTGCAAAGGGTGCGATCGGCAGGCGGGGTGAGGGGAAGTTATACGCCTGCGAAGCAGGAGGTGCCGCCGTGATTCTGCGCGCGGAAGGCCTGGTCAAACAGTACAGGCACAGGCGGGTGGTCAACGACGTGAGTTTAGAGGTGAAGGCGGGGGAGGTCGTCGGGTTGCTGGGCCCCAATGGGGCGGGGAAGACCACGACCTTTTATCTGATCGTTGGCCTGATCGTTCCGCAAGAGGGGCATATCTTCATGGGAGACATGGAGGTCACCGCTTTGCCGATGTACGTCCGGGCGCGCAGGGGCATTGGGTATCTGTCGCAGGAGCCCTCGGTATTCCGCAAGCTGACGGTTTGGCAAAATGTCCTGGCCGTCCTGCAGACCTTAAATATTCCCCATGCAGAACGGGAGGACCGAGCCGGGGTGCTCCTGGATGAATTGGGGCTTGCCGATCTGGCAGAACAGCGGGCAGATCGGCTCTCCGGGGGAGAGGCCCGCCGGTTGGAGATCAGCCGGGCACTGGCCCGAGAGCCCAAATTCATGCTCTTAGACGAACCTTTTGCCGGGATCGATCCCAGGACCGTAGAGGATATCCAGGGCATTATCTCGGATCTGCAGCGGCGGCAGATCGGGCTGTTGATTACCGACCACAACGTTCGGGAGACCCTGGCGATTACCGACTGTTCCTACATCCTTTCCGGGGGCCGCATTCTGGCATCGGGTACGCCCCGGGTCCTGGCGGAAGATCCCGAGGTGAGACGAATCTACCTGGGAGACCGGTTCCGGCTCGATTGAGGCGTAAGAAAAGAATATTATAGGGTTGCTTTTTTTATTATTTTCAGGTAAGCGCATACGTTGGTACGGATTTTGAATGTTCAGCTTTGACACTTTGACCTTGTGTAGACGGCCATGATTCGTCTGACTCAGACCACGTCCCTCCAGCAAAAGATGGCGCCGCAGTTGATTCACTCCCTGCGGTTGCTTCAGATGCCGACCTTAGAGCTGGGGCAGATTATCCAGCAGGAACTGGAGATCAATCCTCTCTTAGAAATCGTAGAGGAGATGGATCAGGAGGAGGAGGAACCGGAGGAGGAGGAACCGGAGGGGGAGGACGAGGAGGGGGAGGACGAGCTGGAACTGGATGAACTTGAGTTTGACGATGCGGATCTGGACGATGGGCAGTTCGATGGGGAAGACTGGAACGATTATCTCAATGATTCGGGGTACAGCAGCCCCCCCGGAGAATACGATCCGAATGTGGAGGACTGGCAGAACGACGGAATGAGCCAGAGGTCTTTAGAAGAGGACCTGCTGGAGCAGTTGTTGTTGACCGACCTTTCCAGTGAAGACCGGATCATTGGGGAGTACATCATCGGGAATATAGACGAGGACGGTTTTCTCCGCAGCAATGTTGAGGATATTGCCAATGTTTTGGGTGTTGACTCTGAGGACGTAGAGCGGGTGTTGCGGGTAGTGCAGACGTTCGATCCACCGGGGGTAGGCGCCTGGGATCTGCGCGAATGTCTGATGATACAGCTTAAAGAGCAGGGCCTGGAAGATTCTTTAGCCATGGTGGTGGTTCGGGACTATCTGGACGACCTGATCAATCGGCGGTACAGTAAAATTTGTCGGGCGCTTGGGGTGGAGAAGGATGAAATTGGTGAGGCGGAGGAGGTTATTTCGGGGTTAAATCCCAAGCCGATGGTTTATCGCGAAGCGAGGATTAATCACAATCTGGTGATACCCGATCTGGAAGTCCAGAAGGTGGGGGAGGAATATATCGTTTCTCTGACGGATCGGAATGTCCCTTCCCTGCGGGTCAGCCCGATCTACCGCACGCTGCTCAGTCAGTCTGAAAAGGCCGGCCGGGAGGCCAAAAAATTCGTGGTGGATCGTCTCAATTCCGCCCGGTGGTTCATCAGTGCCATTCATCAACGACGCACGACCATGCTCAAAGTGATGCGGTGTATCGTGGAAAACCAACGGGTGTTTTTTGATCAAGGCCCCGGCCATCTCAAGCCGATGGTCCTGCAAGAGGTGGCCGACAGGGTCAGCATGCACGTCTCTACAATCAGCCGGGTCAGCAATGGGAAATATGTACAGACCCCTCACGGGGTTTTTGAGTTGAAGTACTTCTTTGACGGGGGGTTGAGCCGGGAGGATGGGGAAGATATTTCGGCGAAAAGCGTCAAAGAGAAAATTGCCAATCTGATTCAGGAGGAAAATCCTCAAACGCCTTTAAGCGACCAGCGAATTGCCAATATTCTTAAGAAAGAAGGCATCGAGATCGCCCGAAGAACCGTGGCCAAGTACCGGGACCAGATGAAGATCAATCCGGCGCGTTACCGAAAGGCGATTTGAACCCCGTGAGATAGTTTTCGCAGATTTTCCGACGCGAACAATCACTCGGATTGCACGGTGCTGATTTCGTCTTTGGAGATCTTGTGGACGCTTTTGGGGTTAAAGGTCTGTTGCGTTTCCACCCTCAGGGCCACTTCGATCCTTCCCCCGGTCAGGACGAAGAACTGGAGGAGAAATCCGCCGCCCTGCATCGATTCGACCTGATACTGGTCACCTTCCAGACCGCCGACCCAGGCAGGGAGTCGGTCGGAAAACCCGGGGTGGTCAATCACCTCCTGGGGCAGGGCCATAATCAGCGTGCCCGGCTCATTTCCGATGGTCTCTCCAATCTGTTTGCGGGTTTGGACCATAAATGGAATGACGCGGTCTGCATACTCAAAATCGTCTGAACCGGCGCGGTCTGGGGGAACAACACCCCAGGTCATGTGGTGAATGAAGGGGTTTCCATACCCCTGGCTTAGCATGTGTTCGCGTGCCCCTTCATCCACAGGATACACAACGGCGACGTAGTCGAACCAGCCCCTGCTTCGAGACGGGCTGTTGGCCGGTAAGCCCGAGGGCACATTGATGTAGTCGTGGCCGTCTACGGGTGAGGGATAGCATCGGGTATCCCAGCCGGCAATGTAGCCAAGCCGTTTCAGGGGGCCGGCCAGGAGGTGGGGGGGGTCGGCAAAGATGGCGGCATGGTCGGGATTGGACAGCAGTTGAACGCCTGCCGCCATGATTTTTTCGGCGACTTCGAGGGCTTCGTTGAGCCGCTCGGGCGCATTGGGAATGTTGAGGTGTGCTTGAAAATCGTCCGGTAAAACGACTGGCTGTCCCATAAGTCTCTCCTCGTATTTTTTCCAGGTCGTGGCGTCGCCAGGGTGTCATAACAGGAATGTACATTTCAGACGGGGTGTCAAGCAGAATCAGTGGAGGTCAGAGATGGATGGAGGCCCCGGCGGTGGTTCGGTCGGGGCCTTTTCTATGCTTTTTTTGCACGAGAGAGCGCTTACCGGGGCCAGGCATCGCTTAACTGAATTTTTTACAATTGGTTAGTTCTATTATGAAATCCTGTACACCCAAATGAATTGACCACAAGAGCCAACTTTCATATATTTTTTCACGGTGTTTCTTTGTCTTCCTTAGCCTGAAAAATTCAGTGCGAGGATCGGTGCGATGAAACGTTCGGAACTTCTTGAACTGATAGCCGGGGGCGAGAACTCCGGCGTGGAGTTCAAGCGGGATGACCTGCGCCCGGAGCAACTCGCGAGGGAAGTGGTGGCGCTCGCCAACTTTCAGGGGGGCCGCGTCCTTCTCGGAGTGGAAGACGACGGTGCCATCACCGGCATACGGAGAGACCATATCGAACGTTGGGTGATGGATTCCGTGTTCGGGCGCGTGGTGCATCCAATGATACTGCCGTTCTACGAGGAAGTTCGGATAGACGATGCACGCCGCGTCGCGGTCATCACCGTTACGCAAGGTGCTACCAAACCCTACGTCGTCCGGCATCGCGGCAGGGAAGACATCTACATACGGGTCGGCAGCACGTCTCGGCTGGCCTCGCGCGAGCAGCTTTTCGCTGCCGGCGGGTTGATTCACACGGAACGATTGCCCGTTTCCGGCAGCAGCCTTCGCGATTTGAGCAGGGAACGGCTGGCGGACTACCTCACGGCCATCGTCGGTGATCGAGATGCACCGGAGACCGACGAGGCATGGTCGCCGGCCAGCGCATTCCCCGCAATTTGCTCATCTCCGAGACGTTGCGGGACTACAGCTATTCCGATGCACGCGGCATGGGGGTGCGGAACAAGATCATTCCGTTGATGCGGGCGCAAAACGGCGTTGACCCGGAGTTCAAGGCGACGGAGGACTACTTGCGGTTGACGCTGCGCAGAGGCTCGCCGAAGCGTTCAGCGCGAAGGTTGAGGGGCATTTGAAGAAGATGGGCTATCACTATAAGCAAACGAAGGAGGAATAACATGTCCGTATCAAAACCCCGGTACAGCAAAGAGGAGTTCGCTCGTCGCGGCGATGAGATTTACGACCGGGACGTAAGCCCTCATGTTGAACCTGATGACGAAGGTAAATTTGTGGTTATCGACATCGAGACGGGAGAATATGAGGTTGATCAGGACGAACTGGCTGCATCTGACCGGCTTCTTGCCCGCAGACTCGATGCACAAATGTGGACAAGACGTGTTGGATCCCGGTATGCCCGCCGATTTGGACCTCGCTACGGGGCGAGTGGGGCATGATAACCGGCCATGTTACTGCATATCGTGAGGGGGAGAACTGAAAAATGGCCCTGAAGAAGTCCCAACTCTATTCCTCACTCTGGCAAAGCTGCGACGAGTTGCGCGGCGGCATGGACGCCTCGCAGTACAAGGACTACGTCCTGACGCTGCTGTTCATGAAATACGTCTCGGACAAGCATGCCGGCAACCCCGACGCGCTCATCGAAGTGCCCGCGGGCGGCGGCTTCGCCGATATGGTGAAACTCAAGGGCGGCAAGGAGATCGGCGAAAAGATCAACAAGATCATCGGGCAACTCGCCGAGGCCAACGACCTCAAGGGTGTCATCGATCAGGCCGACTTCAACGACGAGAGCAAGCTCGGCGGGGGCAAGGAGATGCAGGACCGGCTCTCCAGGCTGGTCGCCATATTCGACGGTCTCGACTTCCGAGCCAACCGGGCCGGGGGCGACGATCTGCTGGGCGACGCATACGAATACCTGATGCGGCACTTCGCCACCGAGTCGGGCAAGAGCAAGGGGCAGTTTTACACGCCGGCCGAGGTCTCCCGCATCATGGCGAAAGTGATCGGCATCGGCCCGGACACCCGCCCGGATCAGACGATCTACGATCCCACCTGCGGCTCCGGCTCGCTGCTGCTCAAAGCAGCCGACGAGGTGCCGGGAGGTATCACCATCTACGGCCAGGAGATGGATAACGCCACCTGGGCGCTGGCGCAGATGAATCTGATCCTGCACGACCACCCGACCGCTGAACTGTGGCGCGGCAACACACTGGCCGCCCCGTATTTCAAGAACCGGGACGGCAGCCTCAGGACCTTCGACTTCGCCGTTGCCAATCCGCCTTTCTCCGCCAAGGCCTGGTCCAGCGGTCTCAATCCGGAGCACGACGAGTACGGGCGCTTCGAGTACGGTATCCCTCCGGCCAAGAATGGCGACTACGCCTTCCTCCTGCATTTCATCGCATCGCTCAAGAGCAAGGGCAAGGGCGCGATCATCTTGCCGCACGGCGTGCTGTTCCGCGGCAACAGGGAGGCCGATATCCGTAAGAATCTCATCCGACGCGGCCTCATCAAGGGCATCATCGGCCTGCCCGCCAACCTCTTCTACGGTACCGGCATCCCCGCCTGCATCCTGGTCATCGACAAGGAGAACGCCCACGCCCGCACCGGCATCTTCATGATCGACGCGAGCAAGGGTTTTCTCAAGGACGGCAACAAGAACCGCCTGCGCGCGCAGGACATCCACCGGATCGTGGAGGTGTTCAACAAGCAGACCGAATTGCCGCGCTCTTCCCGCATGGTGCCGGTAGCCGAGATCGCCAGCCCGGCCAACGACTATAACCTCAATATCCCGCGCTACATCGACTCCAGCGAGCCCGAGGATCTGCACGACCTCGACGCCCACCTGAACGGCGGCATCCCCGACCCCGACCTTGACGCGCTCGACGACTACTGGACGGTCTTCCCCTCGCTGCGCCAGGCGCTGTTCGTGGGTAACGACCGAGCAGGCTACAGCGAGGCTCGCGTCGAGACGCAGCAGGTGAAGGCCGCCATCCTCGGCCACGACGAGTTCAAGGCTTACGAGCAGCGGGTCGCGGCCATCTTCGACGCCTGGCGCAAGGCCCACGAGCCACTCCTTCGGGGTCTCGAGATCAACGCCCTCCCCAAAGAGATCATCCACACCCTGTCGGAAGATCTGCTCACGCGCTTCGCCAACCTGCCGCTGCTCGACCCCTACGACATCTACCAGAGGCTGCTGGACTATTGGGATGAGGAAATGCAGGACGACGTATACCTCATCGCTTCGGACGGCTGGCGAGCGGGCCGTACCCTTCGATCCGCCTATGACAAGGAAACGCCGGAATTCACGATCAAGAAGGGCAAAAAGACCTTCAAGTACGTTGGTGAACCGATTCCAGCATCTCTGGTAATCACGAAATTTTTCAGCACCAAACAGCAGGAACTGGAGCAACTTGAGGCGGAAGTCTCTAAATTGGCGGAACGTAAGAAGGAATTCGAAGAAGAACATGGCGCCGACGATGGCGCTCTCAACGGCCTTGAAGGGAAAAGTGGTATCACCAAGGGTAATGTGCAGCAACGCGCCATCGAACTTAAGGAAGCCATCCTGAAGGCATATCCGGAAGGAACGCCGGAGCACGATCAGGCGAAGTCCATCAAGAAAACGACCTTTAGCGATCATAACTGGACCAAGAACATCAGGGACGAAGATGGCCTATTCGAGGAACTGGATATTCTTTACGACTATTTCCAGTTCATGACGGATGAGACGACTCAGAAGAAGGCGCACAAACAGGCACTGGACGCGCTGCACATGTCGGTGAAGGCGAAGTACGCCACGCTCACCGAGGCTGAAATCAAGACGCTGGTGGTCGAAGACAAGTGGCTCGCCAGCATCCGGTCCGACGTTCAGGACGAGGTACAGCGGCTGACCCAACAACTCACCGGGCGCGTGAAGGAACTGGAAGAGCGCTACGCACGTCCGCTGCCGGAGCTGGAAGGGGAGGTGGATGATTTCAGCACGAGGGTCGAGGGACACCTGAAAAAGATGGGGATCTCGCTATGAATCAAACGTTCGATTTCGAGAATCTCGTCGAGTTGTGTCGACGAACCCACGAGGAAACACAACGCTCGGCAGCGCGAGTTGTCGATCGCTCACTCGTGGCACGAAACTATCTGTTCGGCTGGTATATCGTCGAGTATGAACAGAACGGCGCGGACAGGGCGGAATACGGCAGCCAACTCCTGGACAGGGTCTCCAGTCGCCTGCAAAAGATCGGGATCAAGGGCAGTTCGGCGACCCGTCTGAAGCTCTACCGACGTTTCTATCAGCAGCAGAAGGGAATTGGGCCGACACTGTCGGCCCAATTGGCATCCCTGGCGTCCGTTGACGGAACTCCTGAGATTCGACCGACAGCGTCGGACGAATCCGTTTCCCCACTGTCCTCCGCATCGCGTCCCCTGGAAAACGCAATTGTCCTGCTCGAAGACCGATTCTCCCTGGGCTGGTCCCACTACGTCACCCTCCTGACCATCGACAACCCCGAAGAACGCCGTTTTTACGAGCTTGAGGCCGCGGGCAACGGCTGGAGCGTACGCGAGCTGGAGCGGCAAATCGCCAGCTCCCTGTACGAGCGGCTTGCACTAAGTCGTGACAAGGGGGAAGTTCGCCGGCTTGCCAGCGAGGGGCAGGTGATCGAAAAAGCATCAGACCTGATCAAGAACCCGCTGGTGCTGGAGTTTCTTGGGTTGGAGGAAAAGCCCGCCTATTCAGAGAGTGAACTGGAAACGGCGATCATTGACCGGCTTCAGCACTTCTTGCTCGAGTTGGGCAAGGGGTTCCTGTTCGAGGCGCGGCAGAAGCGGTTTACTTTCGACAACAGCCATTTCCGCGTAGACCTCGTTTTCTACAACCGGCTGCTGCGCTGCTACGTTCTGATCGACCTCAAACGTGGCAAATTGACCCATCAGGACCTGGGCCAGATGCAAATGTACGTCAATTACTTCGACCGCTACGTGAAGACTGACGACGAACTTCCGACCATCGGCATCGTGCTCTGTGGCCGTAAGAACGATGCCATGGTTGAGCTGACACTACCGGAAGAAGCCAATATCTATGCATCAAAATACCAGCTCTATCTGCCGTCGAAACAAGAACTTGCAGCCCAACTGGAGAGTGTCTGGAGAGAACTTGAAAACCGGGAAGGCGAAGACAATAAATAAGCGTCAGGTCACGATGGACGAGCATAAAAAGATACGATCCGTTATATTTTGGCATCAGCAACAGTGAAGGAGGGCATCATGCCAGACCGTTACGTTACGAAGCATCCAAAGGGGTGGGCAGTGAAGGCACCGAGTGCCGCACGCGCGAGCACCGTTCATGGGACGCAGCGGGAGGCCGAGAAGGCGGCGAAACAGATTGTGGCTAATCTTGGCGGCGGAGAGGTCCGTATCCAAGGACGCGATGGCAGATGGCGCGACTCGGACACGGTACCGCCGGGCAACGACCCGAACCCGCCACACGACAAGAAGCATTAAATGAGGGAAAGGAGCAGTCCGATGAGGGTACTTATTCGGGCTTTGAATCATCGTCATAGGCGATGTCGACTTGCTCTTTCTCAACCCATTTCTCGGCGTAGAGATCGTAACGCCCGCCGAGTTCCTGAAGTCGTCTGCCTGACCATGAGAGCCGTACGCCGGGATGGCGAGAGCCTTCGTCCAACTATCGGGGGCGCGCTGCCGCCGTTCGAGGACAGGTGAACGTGATGAATAGCGAGCAAAAGACAATGGGTAATGCCCTTGGAGACGGACGCCGTTCGCTACCGAGAGAGGTGCAAGCTGGTTACAAGCGCACCGAGGTGGGCGTGATTCCGGAAGAGTGGGATGTAGCCAGAATCGACCAAAATGCATCCATCAAGACCGGCTCGAAGAATACACAGGACAAGCAAGACGACGGCGACTATCCGTTCTTTGTACGATCTCAGGAAGTCGAGCGCATCAGTTCCTATTCGTACGATGGCGAAGCCGTGTTGACAGCGGGTGATGGAGTCGGAACCGGAAAGGTGTTCCACTACATCCAAGGCCAGTTCGACGTACACCAACGGGTCTACCGGATTACCGACTTCTCTGATCAACTCAATGGCCGCTACTTCTTCTACCAGTTCAGCACGGATTTCTACAATCGCATCATGTCCATGACGGCGAAGTCATCCGTCGACTCCGTTCGGCTGGAGATGATCGCCGGCATGCAGATTCCATTGCCTCCCCCGGACGAACAACGCGCCATCGCCGAGGCGTTGTCGGATGTGGATGGGTTGCTCGCGGCGGTGGAGGCGCTGATCGTCAAGAAGCGGGCCATCAAGCAGGCCGCCATGCAGCAACTCCTCACCGGCAAGACCCGCCTGCCGGGCTTCAGTGGGGAATGGACCGAAAAACCGCTTATTGAGCTTGTGACTATCACGATGGGACAATCACCACCTTCAATGTTCTACAACCTGCGCGGGGAAGGCCTGCCCTTGATTCAAGGGAATGCAGACATCGAAGATCGTCGAACGATTGACCGCGTGTGGACCACACATGCGAGCAAGTATTGTGACTCAGACGATCTGCTGCTTACTGTACGGGCACCCGTTGGAGCCATCGCAGTTGCGAGTAAAAATGCATGTCTTGGACGTGGGGTGTGCGGACTAAAACCTATTGGTGACTCTGCGTTTTTGTTCCATGCTTTGGTTCATGCGGAGGGCCGTTGGCAGATTTTCGAACAAGGCAGCACGTTTACTGCGGCGAACTCGGAACAGGTTGGACAGTTTCGAATTCGTGTTTCCAGCGATGAGAACGAACAGTCCGCCATCGCCGCTGTTCTCTCCGACATGGATGCCGAGATCGCCATGCTGGAACGACGTCGGAACAAGATCCACGCCATCAAGCAGGGCATGATGCAGCAGCTTCTCACCGGCCGGGTGCGGCTGGTAGGCGTTTCGGGAAACGAATGACTATGTCTCATGATCGTTGCCAAGAAGATCTAATCCTGACCGTGAGGGACTTTGCCGGTTGTGGCTGGAAGGCGGCATTGGCTGGGACTACCCGGGAAGACTATTACTCAATGTCGAACGCTTTCTTTTCTGCCGCCAAGCAGGCTATCAGCGAAGACCGCCAAGCTCATGGCAAGGTGCTGGAGTTGCTGGCTCATGTCTGTTCGATGATGCTGTCGTCCGACAGTATCAACGAGCCTTTCAAGCCCTTGACGGTGTTGGGTGGTCAGCGGTCGATGACCCCAGACGATTTATCCGAAGATGACGTCACCTTTTTCGTGCAGATCGTTGATTACATTGATGATCCGTGGCTCAAGGCACGTCTGGCCGATCTGGTCTGGCTCTTACAAAGCACCCGTGATGTCAAGTTCGCCTTGGCGGCTATCGATAGCTATCGGTCTATCCCGTTGGACACAGAGACCTGGGTACGTGACGGAGATGAATGCTGGCAGAGGGCAATCAATCTGGCTCGCCTGCTCAGAGCAGGAGCTGGCGAGCGTCTTGCCAAAATTGAAGCCTCGATCATCAAAGCATTCACGTCGGTGACGAGTCAGGATGGCTTTCTCGGCTATTGGTTAGCCGATCTGCTCAAGTCTAACGCCCTCGGAAAGGATCACTCAACCAAGATCGCGACAAAGCTCCAGTCTTTGGCTCACGAGTTTGACGTTGCAGGTGAGCTCCACAAAGCACGCGAATACTTCCAAGCATCAGCCGACTGGTTTAAGGTGTCTGAAGACGATGAGCAGTCAACTGCAATGACAGTCAGGGTAGCCGAGAACTGGGTCAAAGAGGCTGTCGCCAGATTGTCGTCGGACCAACCGAGTCACATGGTCGCCGTGACCTACTACGAGAATGCCATCCAGACTTACCGTACTATTCCCAAATCAATACGTGCGCCGCATCGGGTGGAGGATCGAATTGTGGAGTTACGGAGGTATCTCAACGAATCTGGAAAGAAATCATTGGGTGAGATGGGTGTTATCCGCAGTCCTGGTGTGGACATCAGTCAAATTGTCAAAGATGCCCGTAATTCAGTGAGGGGCAAGGCGTTAGATGAGGCATTGAAGGCATTTGTCAACCAGCTTGAGGGCGAGAACACCAAGGAACTGCGCGAAAGTACGATTGAGCAAATGCGTAGCTATCCGGTGCAATCCTTGTTTTCCGGAACGTTAATGAGTCGTGATGGCCGCGTCATTGCAAAACAGCCTGGAACGGGTCTCAGCACCACACTCTCTGATGGCGATGAGGCTGATGACAACGAGGTGGTTATCCGCTCCAAGATGGTCGAAAATTACCGCTTTCATGTCGATCTTGCCGTTCGGGGTTACATCTGGCCTGCACAAGAGATTCTGCTTCTGGAACACCGCTTGCGGGAAGCCGATTTTGTCGATCTTGCCAGGCAATCTCCCATCGTGCCCACGGGGCGTGAACTGCTTTTCGGCAAAGCATTGTTCGCAGGTTATGACCGAGATTTTATCACGGCTCTCCATATCCTGGTGCCACAGATCGAGCACATGGTGCGCTGCCACTTGAAACAAGCAGGAGTGCAAACGACAAATATAGACGTCAACGGCATAGAGAATGAAAACGGTCTAAGCTCGCTTATGGATCTTCCACAGGCGGAAGAGATATTCGGCGAGGATCTGAGCTTTGAGATCAAGGCGCTGTTCTGCGACCCCTTTGGGCCGAATCTCCGGAATAAACTCGCACACGGCTTGCTCGATGACAAGGAGTGTCAGTCTGTCTACGCGATCTATGCCTGGTGGTTTGGGTTGAAGCTCGTATTCTTTTGGAATGCTTTACGCATTGACGCCGAACAAAGCGAACAAAGCGAGGAGTAATGAGCACGGTCGGCGAGCGGGAGACCCGCATACAGCAACGCGTGGTCGCGTTCTTCCAGGACGCTCTCGGCTGCGCCCGTCTTGTCTTCTTGGACACCAACCTTGTCCGGACAGTCGAGAAATACCGGAAGCTGTTCGACGGCGGCGGTAAACAGGTTTTAACATGACGCCACTTCGCATCTTTATCAGCAGCGTACAAACGGAGTTTGCACAGGAACGCGAGGCGCTACGCGATTATCTGCGCGGAGACCCGCTGATGCGGCGGTTCTTCGAGGTGTTCCTGTTCGAGGACGTTCCGGCGTCGGATCGGCGGCCCGATGCGCTCTATCTGGACGAAGTGGAGCACTGCGACATCTACGTGGGGTTGTTTGGGAGCGAATACGGTACCGAGGACAAGGAAGGGCTATCGCCGACGGAACGGGAGTTTGACCGCGCGCGCGAGGTTGGCACGCATCGCCTGATTTTCGTGAAAGGGGCGGAGATCTGCGCCCGACATCCGAAGATGCGAGCGTTGATCGGTAAGGCGCAGGCGGGGCTGATCCGGAAACGATTCAATAGCCCGGAAGAACTGGTAACCAGGCTCTATGCGGCGTTGGTGGATTACCTGGAAGCCAAAGAATTGATCCGCTGGGGGCCATTCGATGCGGCGCCCTGCACGAAGGCGGCGCTGGACGATCTCAACTTCGAGCGAATCATTCGATTCATCCGCACGGCGCGCAGGGCCAGGCAGTTCCCGCTGACGGAAGATTCGTCCCCCGAGGAATTGCTGGAGCATCTGAATCTGTTGAACGACGGGCGATTGACGAACGCGGCGGTATTGTTGTTCGGAAAGTCGCCGCAGCGGTTTCTGATCTCCTCCGAGATCAAGTGTGCCCACTTCCACGGTACGGAGGTCGCCAAGCCGATTCCGTCCTACCAGGTCTATAAGGGCACGGCGTTCGATCTGGTTGACCAGGCGGTGGACTTCGTACTGAGCAAGATCAATCGGTCAATAGGCACGCGGGCGGAGAGCGTCCAGGTTCCCGTGACCTATGAGATTCCGAAGGAGGTCGTGACCGAAGCCATCGTCAACGCGGTGGTCCACCGCGACTACACGGACAACGGCAGCGTGCAGGTCATGCTCTTCACAGATCGGTTGGAGGTCTGGAATCCCGGACGACTGCCATCGCCGCTGACACTGGAGAAACTGCGTGTTGCGCACAGGTCGGTGCCCGGCAACCCTTTGCTGGCGGAGTCTATGTACCTTGCCGAATACATCGAACGGATGGGGACGGGAACGCTGGACATGATTCGCCGATGCGTCAAGACCGGTTTGCCGGAACCGGAGTTCGCCGTCACCGATGGATTCGTCGCGAGGATCTGGCGGAAAGGGCCCACGGATGAAGCGTTGCAGCCAGAGCAAGGCGGGGGCAAGTCGGGGTGCAAGATAGGGGGCAAGCTGGGGTCCGGGACGTAGAATATGACAACGTCACAGGGCAAGCTGGGGTGCAAGCTGGGGTGCAAGCTGAATCTTCAGCCAGGGACGTTGCCATGCTGCAAGCGTGTATTCCAGGAGCGGCTACGAGTAGAGAGTTGTGGGTGGTCGCGGGATATTCGACCCGAACGAGAAGCTTCGAGCAGCGGCTTAGACGACTCTTGGCTGATGAGTTGCTGGAAATGACTGTCCCCGACAAACCGAGAAGTCCATTGCAGAAGTACCGGCTGACGGACAGGGGACGGGCCGCTGTCGCAGGTCTGAAAACAAGGAGCACACAGAGCGGATGAGCAGTTGTCATTGCGCTTCGGTTAAATTTGTCGGATAGGGAGGCTCTCAGATGTTGACACGGCTACGGCTGGAGAACTTCAAGTCCTGGAGGGATACCGGGGACATCGCGCTCAAGCCCATCACCGGCTTCTTCGGACCCAACAGCTCTGGCAAGACCAGCCTGTTTCAAGCCCTGCTTCTGATGAAACAGACGGCCGATTCCTCGGACCGTGGGATAGTCTTTCACTTCGGTGATGGAAGAACACCCGTTGACCTGGGCGACTTCGAGAGCGTCGTACACGAGCACGACACGGAGCGATCACTCAAGTTTTCGCTCGGCTGGAATGCCATGAGGGAGATCGAGATACCGGATCTGTACGCCAAAGGGACTGTCGCCGAAGGTGACGAAATCAGATTCGAGGTCGAGATACGGGAGGAGAGCATCGGCTCGGGGAAATCGCTGATATTGGAAGAAATGTCCTACCAGATCGCCGGCCGAAGATTTGGGATGCGGCGCCTACCTGGTCGGATGGCGTACGATGTATTCGCCCGTGGGGCCGACTTCGATCTCTCTCACCGTACCGGTGAGGCCAATCATTATATTCGGCCGTCAAAGTTCCACGAGTTCCCACACTGGGCGGAAGAGCTCTTTGAGAACCACGGCTTCCTCTTTAATTTCCGCTACGGACTAGAATTGCTCCTGGACGATTTGTACTACCTTGGCCCTCTCCGCGCCTATCCGAATCGCGTCTATCGCCGGTCGGGCGCGCAACCCATCGACATGGGTCCAGCCGGTGAATCCGTGGTGGATGCGATACTATCGTCTCGGGAACGGGGAGAGAGAATAGGGCAAAGTTTTAATTCAAGCCTTCCCGCGATCGACAAATACGTCGCTGAGTGGCTCAAGCGTCTTGGACTGGTCCATGACTTTCGTGTCGAGGCGCTGGCTGGGGGCAGGCGGTTGTTCGAAGTCAAGGTCCGCAAGTCATCCGATTCAGCCGAAGTTCTCCTCACCGACGCAGGCTTCGGGGTCTCCCAGATTCTTCCGGTGCTGGTGCTGTGCTTCTATGCACCTGAAAAGTCCACGGTGATTCTGGAGCAGCCGGATATCCACCTGCATCCGTCGGTCCAGGCCAACCTTGCCGATGTCTTTATCGACGCTTGGAAGAAATGCAACGTACAGATATTGTTCGAAAGCCACAGCGAGCACCTGCTTCACAGACTCCAGCGCCGCATCGCTGAAGAGGAGATCCGGGAGGATGATGTCGGCCTGTTCTTCTGTTCGACGAATGGCAGTGGTGGCTCAAGCATTAGCCAGCTCGAAGTTGACCAATTCGGAAACATCTCCAATTGGCCGAAGGACTTCTTTGGGGACCAGTTCGGCGAGATTGCCGCCATGAGCGAGGCCGCGCTGAAAAGGCAGGGAGATTCTGAGTGAGCATGAGGAAGCCGGAGATAGTTATGGACACCAATGTCGCTGTCGTTGCGAATGGTAAGGCCCAACAGGCAGACCGAGATTGCATCCTCAAGTGCATAAACAGATTAAGCCACATACGAGATGAGTGCCGACTTCTCCTGGACAATAGAAACCTGATCCTCAAGGAATACCTGGGAAACCTTAGCCTCTCTGGACAGCCTGGGCTCGGTGACACCTTCTTCAAGTGGCTGTGGCAAAACCATGCAAACCCGGAGTATTGCCGAAAGGTTGCAGTGAAGCCTCGTGAAGATCGTGGGTTCGAGGAATTCCCTGAGGACCCGAATCTCAGCTCATTCGACCGAGACGATCGCAAGTTTGTTGCCGTAGCGCTGGCAAGTGAGACCGGGCCGGATGTGCTGAACGCCTCAGATGCGGATTGGTGGCACTACCGTCAAGCGTTGCGACAGCACGGCGTTGAGATAGTTTTCCTCTGTCCAGACCTGATGGAAGTGTGATAATGAGGTCAACACATTGACCACGTTTCACACGCAGGGAGTAGCAAATTGAGGTTTCCCCGCCGCCCAACGCCATTAACGCCATAGGGGTGCAAGCTGGGGTGCAAGCTGGGGTGCAAGCTAATTTGTCAGCCAGAGACATTGCCATGCTGCAAGCGTGTATTCCAGGAGCGGCTACGAGTAGAGAGTTGCGGGCGGCTGCGAGCTATTCGACCCGAACGAGAAACTTCGAGCAGCGGTTTAGACGACTATTGGCTGACGAGTTGCTGGAAATGACTGTGCCTGATAAGCCGAGGAGTCCATTGCAGAAGTACCGGCTGACGGACAGGGGAAAGGCTGCCCTGACCAGTCAAAAACCGGGGAGTAGAGACACATGAGCACG
The DNA here is from genome assembly GCA_965222075.1 of Candidatus Latescibacterota bacterium. GTDB lineage: Bacteria > Latescibacterota > UBA2968 > UBA2968 > JAAXHW01. Next base: position 1,289,624 of record OZ244937.1, read on the forward strand.
GTCGGCGAAAGGGAAATTCGCACGCAGCAGCGGGTGATTGACTTCTTCCAGGATGCACTTGGCTACGCCTATCTCGGCAACTGGCAGGACCGCGCCGATAACCGTAATGTCGAGAAAGGGCTGCTCACCGACTGGCTGAAGCGCCAGGGTCACAGCGATAAGATCATCGACAAGGCGCTGCATGAACTGGGCAAGGCGGCGGCACTCGGTGGCAGCAAGATGCTCTACGCCGCCAACCGCGAGGTCTACGGCCTGCTCCGCTACGGCGTGAAGGTCCGGCCGGGCGTGGGCGAACAGACCGTCACGGTCTGGCTGGTCGACTGGGAGAATCCCGGCAGCAACGACTTCGCCATCGCCGAGGAGGTGACGGTCGCCGGGGAGAATACCAAGCGGCCCGACCTCGTGCTCTACGTCAACGGGATCGCCCTTGGGGTGCTGGAGCTGAAGCGCTCGACGGTCTCGGTGACTGAGGGCATCCGCCAGAACCTCGATAACCAGAAAAAGGAGTTCATCCGGTCGTTCTTTGCCACCGTGCAGTTCGTGATGGCGGGCAACGACACCGAGGGGCTGCGCTATGGCGTGATCGAGACGGCAGAGAAGTACTGGTTGCAATGGAAGGAGGCTGACGCCCACCCGGCTGCCGGCGACAATCCGCTGCTTCGGGAACTGAGCCAGCTCTGCAACAAGACGCGGCTGCTCGAGATCATCCACGACTTCATCGTCTTCGACGCTGGCGTCAAGAAGATCTGCCGCCACAACCAGTACTTCGGCGCGCGTACGGCCCAGGAACACGTGAAACGCCGCGAGGGCGGCATCATCTGGCACACCCAGGGGAGCGGCAAGAGCCTGACCATGGTCTGGCTGGCGAAATGGATCCGTGAGCACACGACCGGCGGGCGGGTGCTGATCATCACCGACCGCACCGAACTGGACGAGCAGATTGAGACGGTCTTCAAGGGTGTCAGAGAGGAGATTCGCCGCACGAAGAGCGGCGCCGACCTGGTGCGCGTGCTCAACGCTGGCGACGAATGGCTGATCTGTTCGCTGATCCACAAGTTCGGCGCGTCCGAGGAAGGCGACGTCGACGCGTTCGTCGAGGACATCCAGAGCCACCTGCCCAGGGGCTTCCACGCCAGGGGCGAGATCTTCGTCTTTGTGGACGAGTGCCACCGCACCCAGTCGGGGAAGCTCCACGACGCGATGAAGGCGCTGCTGCCCGGCGTGATGCTGATCGGCTTCACCGGGACGCCGCTGCTCAAGGACGACAAGCGGCGGAGCATCGAAACCTTCGGGCCGTACATCCACGCCTACAAGTATGACGAAGCGGTGAGCGACGGCGTGGTGCTGGACCTGCGCTACGAGGCGCGCGACATCGACCAGAACATCACGTCGCAGGCCAGGATCGATCAGTGGTTCGAGCTCAAGACCCGAGGGCTGACCGACGTGGCGAAGGCCCAGCTCAAGCAGCGCTGGGGCACGATGCGGAGAGTCCTGAGTGCACGGGACCGGCTGGAGAAGATCGTCGCCGACATCCTGCTCGACATGGAGACGCGCGACCGCCTCAAAAGCGGTCGTGGCAACGCCATGCTCGTCTCCGGCAGCATCTACTCGGCCTGCCGCTTCTTCGAGATGTTTCAGCAGACCGATCTGGCGGGCAAGTGTGCCATCGTCACCTCCTACAAACCGGCCCCGGCGGACATCAAGGGCGAGGAGACCGGCGAGGGGCTCACCGAGAAGCTGCGCCAGTACGACATCTACCGGAAGATGCTTGCGGCGCACTTCAACGAGCCCGAAGACACTACGATGAACAAAGTCGAGCGATTCGAGCAGGAAGTGAAGAAGCGCTTCGTTGACGAGCCGGGGCAGATGAAGCTTCTGATCGTCGTGGACAAACTGCTGACCGGCTTCGATGCTCCGCCGGCGACCTATCTCTACATTGACAAGCCGATGCAGGACCACGGGCTGTTCCAGGCGATCTGCCGGGTCAACCGCCTCGACAGCGAGGACAAGGAATACGGCTATATCATCGACTATAAGGACCTGTTCCGGTCGCTGGAGCAGTCGATTCAAGACTATACCGGAGGAGCTTTCGGGGGCTACGACGAGGCCGACGTGAGGGGGTTGCTCAAGGATCGACTCCAGCAGGGCCGGGAGCGGCTGGAGGAGGCACGCGAGGCGGTCAAGGCGCTGTGCGAGCCGATCGAGCCGCCCCGTGACACCGCGGCCTACCGGCGCTTCTTCTGCGCCACCGAGAGCGGCAACGCCCGGAAGCTCAAGGACAATGAGCCAAAGCGCGTAGCCCTCTACAAGCGGACTGCGGCGTTCCTGCGGGCCTACGCCAATCTGGCCAACAGATGCGTGAGGCCGGCTACTCCGACGCCGAGGTGCAGGAGATCAAGGCCGAGGTGAACCACTACGAGAAGGTCCGCAAGGAGGTCAAGCTTGCCAGTGGCGACTACATCGACATGAAGATGTATGAGCCGGCCATGCGGCACCTGCTCGACACGTACATCCGGGCCGAGGAGAGCGAGAAGCTTTTAGCGTTCGACGATCTGACCCTCGTACAGCTGATTGTCAAGCGCGGGGAAAAGGCGTTCGATGTGCTGCCCGAGGGCATCCGCAACGATCCCGAGGCGGTGGCCGAGACGATCGAGAACAATGTTCGACGGCTCATCATCGACGAGACGGCGGTCAACCCCAGGTACTACGGGAAGATGTCGGGACTGCTGGACGCCCTGATCCTCCAGCGCAAGCAGGAGGCGGTCGACTACAAGGCATACCTGGCGAAAATCGTCGAGTTGGCCAGGAAAGTCAGGAGCCCGGAAACCGGGACATCCTATCCTTCGAGCATCAACAGCGGCGCGCTGAGGTCGTTTTTCGACAACTTGCAGGGCGCAAAGGTTTCGCAAGAGAGATCACTGATGCGCTACAGCACCGAACCGGCCGTGGATGTCTTGGAGGCGAAGGCGCTTAATCTGGACCGCGCCATCCGTGATGTGAAGAAGGCGGACTGGCGGGGAAACAAGTTCAAGGAACGCGAGGTCCGCAACGCCATCAGGTCAGAACTCGGCGACGACGAGAGCCTCGTAGACGCGATATTTGAGATTGTGAAGGCACAGAGTGGCTACTAAGGCGAGGTGCCGGCGCATCGACGTGCGAGGGACACCGGTAGAGGTCGTCCGCAAGGACATCAAGAACCTCCATGTGGGTGTTTACCCACCGAACGGTCGGGTACGGGTGGCTGCTCCACTCCGTCTGGATGATGACGCAGTGCGGCTGGCCGTCATTTCTCGCCTGGGCTGGATTCGCCGGAAGCAGGCGGAATTCGAGCAGCAGGATCGCCAATCTCAGCGGGAGTTCGTGACCGGCGAAAGCCATTACTTCGAGGGCCGGCGTTACCGGATTGACGTAACCGAGCGCGACGGCCCACCAACTGTTCGTCTGCTCAACAACACCACGATGGCGTTAAGCGTTCGTCCAGGTGCCGACCGGGACAAGCGGGAGGCGGTACTTCATCGATGGTATCGCCGTCAGCTCCGCGACCGGTTGCCGGCGCTTCTCGCCAAATGGGAACCGAAGGTCGGCGTGCAGATCGCCGAGGTTCGCATCAGGAAGATGAAGACCTGCTGGGGGACGTGCAACAGGGACGCCCGCCGAATCTGGCTGAATCTTGAACTGGCGAAGAAACCGGCGTCCTGCCTTGAATACATCGTAGTGCATGAGATGGTCCACTTGATCGAGCGCCATCACAACGATCGGTTCCGCGATCTGATGGACAGGCTCATACCTCAGTGGCGCTTGCATCGGGACGAGCTCAACCGTGCGCCACTTGCTCACGTAGACTGGCGGTACTGAATGAAATCGCGATCCCTGGGCGGTGTAGGGGAGGACCTCTGGATCGAGGGGTTTGACATCGCGGGCCGATGCATTCCGGCCAACCATGTCGGCGGCGACTTCCTCCAGTACTTTGATTAGCTCAAGTCTGGCGGAGGTTGTTGTATACCCTTCAAAGGGACGTCATATGGCTGACCAGGGGCATACGGCGATACTCAAGCAGGGGGTAGAGGCCTGGAATAAGTGGAGGAAAGAGAATCCCGATCTGCTGCCGGACCTCACCGGTGTGGACTTCAGCGGTATGGATTTCAGCTATGAAAACCTCAGCGGTGCGAACTTCAACAACTCGGAACTGGTCCATACGGACCTCAGTGATGCCTACCTCCAGGGTGCAACCCTCTGTGATGCGACCCTCAGCTGCACGAACCTGTATGGTGCGACCCTCACTGGCGCAGACCTTACCGGTGCGATTCTCAGCGAAGCGACTCTGAAAGAAGCGGATCTCCGATGTGCGATTCTTAAAGATGCAAATCTGGTGGGGGTGATTTTCAGAGAGGTCCAGGGTCTAAGCATCGAGCAACTTTCCAAAGTAAAAACGTTGTATAAGACAATAGAATTAGACGAGCATCTCCTGAAGCAAGTCACACAAAGGTATCCCGATCTCCTGAAGGCGCCGGAAGAGCAGCCATAGCAGAGGTCGCAGAGGGGAATTCAATCCCCTGGTAAACTCCCTGGAGGGGCAATGAAGGCTCGGGAAAATGCAGCCGTTTTTTGTTTTATACGCTTGCATGTCATTCTATATCTGTTTCTGGTGGGGGCGGTGTCGTGCGCCAGAAGCGGTCAGAATCCACCTGCGGAAGGCTTTAACCTTGCCGGATCGGATGCCAGGGCGATTGAGATTGCGGATGCTGTGATGGAGAAGATGGGGGGCCGAAAGAGCTGGGATCAGACGCGCTACATCGCCTGGAGGTTCTTTGGACGAAGGCTGCATGTGTGGGACAAGTGGACCGGTAATCTTCGTTTCGAAGTGAAAGATCTGGTCGTTTTGATGAATATCCACACCAGGGAAGGCCGTGTGTGGCGTGCCGGTGTGGAGATGACCGAGCCTGATTCGTTGAAGAAATACTTGAGGCGGGGGTACCGTGCGTGGATCAACGATTCGTATTGGCTGGTTATGCCATATAAATTGAAGGACACCGGTGTTAGTTTGAAGTATAAGGGAGAGGGTAAAATGGAAAGCGGGCGGGACGCGTACATTTTAACCCTTACCTTTGAAGATGTCGGCGTTACGCCGCAAAATAAGTATGATGTCTATATAGATAAAGAGACAATGCTGGTGGAAGCGTGGGCTTTTTACCGAAACGCATCAGATCCGGAGCCCGGATTTAGAAATCCCTGGTCAGACTGGAAGCGTCACGGAAAAATCCATCTGTCCGCCGATCGCGGCAGAAGAAAACATACTGATGTTGCCGTTTTTGATGAACTGCCCGCCTCAGTCTTCAAAAGCCCCGAACCGGTGGATATGATGGCGTTTAAGAAGGCCGCTGTCCACTAAATGAGGAGCCGAGGGAGCAGACATGGCCGAAGTTTATCTGCACGCCAATATCTTTCGAGGCCAGCCCTTCGCCCGGGCGGTCCGGAAGGCGAAGACATTCGGGTATGACGGGATGGAGGCCTGGTTCAGCCACTTCAGGAACCGGGACGATCCGGTGGGGAGTTTGACGGAGTTGAAGCGGGTTGCGGACTCGGAAGGGGTGCCGATGCCGGTGGCGCCGCTGAATACGGATCTGCTGGTTGACGATGTATCCGTGCGACAGGACAACCTGAGCAGAACGGTAGACTATATCGGCGAGGTGGGGGCGCTGGGGTTCGAGTGGATGAACGGGTATATCGGCTGGCTCAATGCCCCAAACGGTTCGTGGCACGAGAGCGGTTCGGTTATGGCAACCGGCGCACACCATGAACGGGCCGTGGAAGGGTGTGCTGCAATGGCAAAGGCCGCAGAAGAGGCAGGGGTTACCGTCACGCTGGAGATTCATATGCGAACGCCGCACGACTCGGCGGCATCTGCCATGCGTATTCTCGACGCGGTGGACAGCCCCCGGATGATGGCCAATATCGATTCGGGAAATCTGCACGGGGTGGACCACGCAGAATCGCCCACCGAGGCGGTGGACATCCTGGGGAAGCGACTTGGGTATGCGCATTTGAAGAACTGCCGCCGGTTCGGTAAGCAGGCTGACTATCACTACTCGCTGTGGGGCGGTGATTTAGACTACGCCGTGATCATCAGGCACATGCACGAGCAGGGGTATACCGGGCCGTACTGTATCGAGTATTCCGGGGATGGGGACCGGAGTTACCGGGCATGGGAAGATTTGAATTACGTTCGAGAGATCCTGGCGGATCTGAATATGGTGCCATGGTAAAACTGCTTGTCCGTATTTTTCCGGTATGCTGGCTGATGGTAATACCGCCGGCAGCGGCTGACGAAAGCGGTGGTGCCGGCGCTGAATACTACTGGCCGCAGTGGCGCGGCCCCCTGGGCACCGGCGTTGCTCCGGACGCGAACCCGCCGGTTGAATGGAGCGAGAGCAAGAATATCCGCTGGAAAATCGCGTTGCCGGGCAGTGGGCATTCAACGCCGGTCGTCTGGGGCGATCGCCTCTTCATCACCACGGCCGTGCCTATCGGTGACGCTTTGGAACCCAGATATAGGGATGCTTTCGGCGCGCATGACAACCTTCCGGTGACGCACCACCACAAGTTTGTGGTCCTGGCCATCAGCCGCCGAGACGGAGAAATCGTCTGGCAGCGGACGGTGCATAAGGAACTTCCGCACGAGGGGGGGCATCACACCAGCAGCCTGGCGTCCAACTCACCGGTGACCGACGGTGAGTATCTCTTTGCGTTTTTCGGTTCACGGGGTCTTTACTGCCTTGACCTGGACGGCGAGTTGCAGTGGAAGACAGACCTGGGCGATATGCATACCAAGCACGCGCATGGCGAGGGTAGCTCGCCAGCGCTGTACGGCGATATACTGATCGTCAACTGGGATCACGCAGGCCAATCGTTTGTGATTGCTTTCGACAAACGGACCGGCAAGCAGCGCTGGAAGGTTGCGCGTGAAGAGGTGACGTCGTGGGCGACACCGATCGTGGTCGAGCACGGTGGTAAGCCGCAGGTCATCCTCAGCGGTACGAACCGTGTGCGTGGCTACGACCTGGCCACCGGCAGCGGCATCTGGGAATGCGGCGGGCTGTCGGCAAACATCGTTGCCTCGCCAGTGGCGGGGAACGGGATGGTGTATGCCGCCAGCAGCTACGACAAACAGGCCATGGTGGCCATACGCCTCGACGGCGCCAGGGGCGATATCACCGGGACCGACCAGGTCATGTGGACCCGCACACGAGGCACACCGTACGTGCCCTCGCCACTGCTTTACGGAGACGCGCTGTACTTCCTCCACCACTACCGGGGGATTCTTTCACGCGTTAACGCAAAGACAGGAGAAGAACGGCACGGCCCGTTTCGGCTCGGCGGCATCCGCAACGTGTACGCCTCGCCGGTGGGCGCCGCCGGCCGTGTGTACATTACCGACCGCGACGGCACAACGCTGGTAATCAGCCACGGTGACATCCCCAGGGTTCTGGCGCTAAACCGACTCCAGGACAGTTTCAGCGCCTCGGCCGCCGTGGTCGGACGCGAGTTGTTCCTGCGCGGGCAGCGAAACCTCTACTGTATCGTGGAAGAGGTGTGTCTGCCTGGATCGGGCCTGAGGACCGGGCCGGGGGATAGAGGCTGACACATAGCAGGAGACCCTGGGGGAGAGGGTGTAACAATCGCCTGAAATCACGGCGATGCTTCGCCCCTGTGCCAGCGGTGAAAAATCGCTGTTCCCGGAAAGCAGGGCAAAGATGCTGATATGCGGCTTGGAATAGCACAGGGCATCGACAACCATAGATGTTTTGTACGAAAAAGTTGACACACGGCGGGGCATTCTTCGTAAATTAAAACAAAGCAGAAAAACGGTTCACCATATTGAGATATGAAGAAGAAAGCGTATCCGGTACATCCTGCAGGGACTTGAGGTGAAGAGATGGGTGAGCGTGACGAAAAGAGATCAAAGATCACCAATGTGACCATTTTGGGCCATGAATATCCCTTGCACAGCCACGAATCTTCGAATTATACCCTCAGAATTGCGGATTTTGTAGATCGCAGGATGGCCGAAACTGCCTCTGAGCAGAATCTGGCCGACCCCACCAGGGTTGCGATTATGGCTGCGATGGATATTGCCGATCAGATACTCAAGCACAGAGACCGGCGGAAAACAGAGCACGAGAGGGCCGCTGAGGCCCTCCAACGGCTGGAGCAGTGCCTGGATAAAATGGACCAAAGTGAAGATGGATAAACCAAAAACCGACAACCTCGCTCTTCTCAAGCACAGCCTGGGCCTACGGGGTATTCAAGCATCTGTATTTGAAGATTGTAAAGAGGATTTTCCAACCTGCTTTCAGGGTTCCTTTCACCGTACCGGTAATTTTGGAAACGCCAATTCGACGTCGGTAGCTTACCGGCACCTCCTCTATTTTCAGTCCCTGCCTGGCCGCTTTGACCTGCATTTCCACGGTCCATCCAAACGTCTTATCCTGCATATCCAGTTCTTTGAGTACCGGATAGCGAACCGCCCGGAAGGGTCCCAGGTCGGTATACCGCGTGCGGAAGAGACACCGGATGAGCCGGGTGGCCAGCCAGTTGCCGAACCAGGCCTGAGGCAGGAGCGCCCCGGGTTCCCTGCGGCCCAGGATGCGGGAACCGATCACGAGGTCGGCGCGGTGCTGGAGGATGGGGCCCACCAGATGGGGCATTTCGTCGGGGTGGTCGCTGTAGTCTCCGTCCAGAAAGACTACGATATCGGGCCGATTCAGGGCAGCCATACCCGCCAGACAGGCAAAGCCGTATCCTCTTTGGTCCTCCCGCACGATACGGGCGCCCATTTCGGCGGCCAGCCGGGCGGTTTGATCGGTTGACCCGTTGTCTACCACCACGACCTCTGTGACAAGGCCGGAGGGGATATCGGCGATCACGTTCCGGATGGCCTCTTGTTCGTTGAACACGGGAATGATGACGGAGATGCGCGGAGAGGAGGACATGGGATTTCGGATCTCTGCTTTGCTGGATGCTACGTCTATACCGCCTCTTTCTAACCCCCAGACCCTGCTTTTCTGAGGGTCTCGGGGACAAGGAGGGCAAAGGTGCCGACGGCCAGGAGGCCGATGCCGGAAATGGCAAAGGTGGCGGCGGAGAGGCTGAGGAGGTCTGCGATGCCCCCTACAACCAGCGGGCTGCCCATGTCCCCGCCATCTCCGATGAGCCGCCAGATGGCCAGGAATTCGCCTATGGATTCTCCGGGCGCCAGGTCGGCGCCCAGGGTCATCATAGACCCCGAGCCGAGGCCGTTTCCCAGCCCGATGACGCTGGTGGCCAGGAGCAGGCCGAAAAAGCTGCCGGTGAACGGGATGAGGCTCATGCCCACCGTCTGAGTGAGGAAGCTGGGTACAGTGGCGTATTTTCGCCCGTACCGGTCCATCATCAGGCCGGCAGGGTAGAACATGGACATATCGAGGAAGGCGGAGACGCTGAGGATCCATCCGACGGCCTGGACGTTCAGCCCGATGATGTCGGCGGCGTAGAGCGGGACAATGACGTGCCGGCCTTTTCGGAGCGTCTGGGCAAAGAGCTGCCCCGAACCCGCTGTGGCCAGCTGCCGGTAGTGAGATTTGAAGACGCCAAAGAGGTGGCCCAGTTGTCCCTCTGGTGCGGAACCGGACACGCGGGTTTTTTCGATGGTGAGCGCCGAGGTGACGATCGTCAGAACGGCCAGTCCGGCATAGATGAGAAAGGCGCTCTTGAGCCCGTACAGGGCGCCAAACACACCCCCGACCGCGGGGCCTGCGAAGGTGCCGATGCGGTTGATGCCTCCAAAGACCGAGATGGCCCGGCCCCGCTGATAGGGGGATGTGACGCTGGCCAGATAGGTATGGCGGGAGATGTTCCAGAGGGCGCCGCCGATTCCAGCGGCAAGACGATAGAGGACGACCTCGAAGACGGTCTGCGCCCAGACAAGGGCCAGGACGGAAAGGGCAACACAGGTGACGCCGAAGACCATAACCGGTTTTCTGCCGATTTTCCTGAGGAGGATGCCGGTGGGGAGATCGCCTGTCAGGTGCCCGATTCCTTCGGCGGCCAGGATGAGTCCGATCAGGCCATAAGAGGTGGCAAACGATTTGGCATAGAGGGGCAGGATGGGAATGATCATCCCGCGACCAAAGGAGAGAATGAGGGTGGGGAGGTAGACGGGAAGGATGAGGCGGGTGCGGTTGTTTGCCTGGCTCATGGACTTTCCGGGCGTTGAATTGGGGCGTATGAAGCTGAATAAGGCCTATATAGTAACGACCTGGGGGGGATTTGTCAAGGAGGAGCTGGGGCATTGACACCCGATCAGGTGAGGCTGTTTCGCCACAACGGGAATGCATAGGGGTGTGGGAGGGTATGTGACGCCCGAGACCGTCTTCTATGTGAGCGGGGTGATGTGGCTGGCTGCGAGCCTTCAGGGAGTGGCGGGGTTCGGATTTATGATGCTGGCGGTACCGGGGTTGATCCTGGGGGCGCCGGCACAGGTGGTGGTTCCGGCCCTGATCCTGACCTGGCTGCCGCTTGGAACGGTGCAGGTGGTGCAGCTCCGCGCGAATGTAGACTGGGGGCTCCTGGCCTATCTGGTGGCCAGCGCCGCGTTCGGGTTGCCCCTGGGAGCGGTCATTTTGCGGGAGACCGATACGGAGACCATGCGGCGGGGAATTGGCGGGGTGTTGGTGGCGCTGGCCCTGCTTCTTCAGATGAAGCCCGGGGTGCCGCTTCGGCGTGAGGGGGCCGCCCGGGTGGGCGCAGGGTTTATCGCCGGGGTACTGGCGTCCGGCACGTCGGTGTCCGGGCCGCCCCTGGTGCTGCTGGGGGTGAAGCAGCGGTGGCAGGCGGACCGGTTTCGGGCGACGCTGCCGGCCTATTTTCTGGCGGTCTCCGTATTGTGCCTGCCCATCCACTGGGAAATGGATTTGCTGAACCGGGCAAGTGTTCAGCTGGCGGTAAGCGGCCTGCCCGGTGTGGTCCTGGGATATGCGACGGGAATCTGGCTGAAGGGGCGGGTCGGCGAAGCGTGGTTCCGGTGGGTGGTCCTGGGGATGGTGATGGGGGGAGGGCTGGCGGCGGTGATGCTGTGAAATAAGATATGGTTGTGCCACTTCACTGGAGGATCCGATGGACGCGGACATTTGGAGGGCAGGAGAAATCTCCTTGACATCCGGCAGGAAAAACCGTACATTTTAACTTGAATCGAGAACCGATGTGATGTGCGGCAGCCATCCGAAAAGGTTCGGGTTTCGGCCGGGCGGTTTGCGTTACATGCATGCTTTGTCAGAGCTTTCGCTGACGGGAATCCAAATTCCAAAAGATGTGGATGGCGCAGGCCAAAGGCCTGATTGAACAGAACCGCGGATGGGAGTTGCGGGCCGTGTGAACCTGCGATAGGAGGGGAATATGCCACCGGACAGGTTTGTGCGGCCGCGATGCGATGAGAGGTATCAGGAGTTTCATCGCGGCCGTTGAAACAAGGAGGTCATATGCAGTCGGCTGGATTTGTGCGGCCGCGACGGTGGTGAGCAGGGTTGTTCTTCGTCGCGGCCGTAGCGTTTTTCCAGCAGATATTCAGACGCTGATACGGCTGGCGGACGTGTGGAATCAACCCCGGGGGAGTATCAGCATCTGCCGAAATAGCCGACCGCCTGGGCTGAGGTAGCGATGCGTCCGGGCGGTTTTGTTCTTTGTGAAGAAAGAAAGATGATCCACGATAATTCGGTGAGGGGAGGACGTGCATGAAAATTGTACTGTACCCACCGGTGAGCGAGGACCTGTATGAGCGGGTGCGGCAAACAGCGCCTGAGGCCGAGGTGATGATGGCGGATGAGGAGAACGTCATTGCGGCTGTGGCCGATGCGGAGGTGCTGTTCGGATTTTTTTCAAAGGAGGAGATCCAGGCTGCACAAAGGCTGAAGTGGATCCAGTCCACCAGCGCAGGGATGGAGAAGCAGCTCGATATTCCGGAGGTCCGGGACAGCGATGTGATCATCTGCAGCGCCAGCGGCCTGCACGCGATTCAGGTGGCCGAGCACGCCTGGGCGCTGACGGCGGCGCTCTTCCGCGGCCTGTACGTCTTTTTTCGGAACCAGCTTGCGCACCGGTGGCAGGGGGCCCCGCTGGCGGACCTGTACGGCGCAACGGCCGGCATTGTGGGATTCGGGGGGATCGGCCGGCAGTACGCGCAGCGGGCGCAGGCTTTCAGGATGCGCATCCTGGCCGTGGACGTCCAGGGGGGAGACAAACCGGCGTTTGTGGAGTCGCTGTGGGGGATCGACCGCTTGGACGATCTGCTGAAGGAGGCGGATGTGGTATGCTTAGCCTGCCCGCACACACCGGAGACGGAGAAGCTGATCGACGCGAGGGCGCTGAAGCTGATGAAGAAGACGGCGTTCCTGGTCAATACGGCGCGGGGACCGGTCGTGGATGAGGCCGCGCTTATCGAGGCCCTGAAGGCGGGGGAGATCGCGGGTGCGGGGCTGGATGTGTTCGAGGTGGAGCCGCTGCCTGCGGAGAGCCCGCTGTGGGATATGGAGAATGTGATCGTTACCACCCACTCGGCCGGCGGATCGAGCTACCGCCACCGGCGGACGGTGGAATTTTTCTGCGAGAACCTGAAACGCTACCTGGCCGGCGAACCGCTCCTGAACGAGGTGGACAAGACGCTCGGGTATCCCCTGCTGGACCGGCGGGCACAATAAGAAGCTTATTCCTGGCATTAACATGTAGTAAATCCAAGCAAGCAAGATAAGGTGGTATTTTGTGGCTGAGATCAGGCCCTTTCGGGGCATCCGCTACGACACCGACCGGGTGGGAGACGCAGGACGGGTGGTCGCCCCCCCGTACGATGTGATTGACGATGCGCTGCAGCAGGCGCTTTATGAGACGCATCCGAACAATGTGGTGCGGATTATCCGGGGTCGGGACGAGGCGGGTGACTCCGACGCGAACAACCGCTACACCCGGGCGGCCGAGGCGTTTCGGGACTGGCAGACGGAGGGGGTGCTTCGGCGGGACGAGGAGGAGGGGATCTACCTCTACGCGCAGGATTTCGAGGCGATCACACCGGCCGGGCCGGTCCCCAAGTCCCGGCTGGGGATTGTGACGCTGGTCCGGGTGGAGCCGTTTGGAGAGGGATATATTCTGCCGCACGAACATACGATGCCGGGGCCCAAGGTGGACCGCTTAGCGTTGATGCGGCATATCGGGGCGACGTGCGGACAGATCTTTTCGCTGTATTCCGACCCGGAAGGCCGGGTTCGTGATGTTTTAAAAGGGCATCTTGAGGGTGAGCCCCTGTTTGGGTTTGAGGACCGGGAGGGGGTACAGCACCGGCTCTGGCGCGTGGCCGACCGGGAAGCGATCGAGGGGGTGGCGGCGTTTCTGGCCGACAAGCCGCTTTTTATCGCAGACGGTCACCACCGCTACGAGACCGCGGTGGTCTACCGGGACGAACGGGCGCTGGCCGAAGGGGTCGCCCCGGACGGACAGCCTTATGGGTACCGCATGCAGACGCTGGTGAATATGGACGATACGGAGGGGATGGCGATCTACCCCATCCACCGGGTGGTGATGGACCTGGGCGCCGACGGCGTTGCCCGGCTTGAGGCGGGGCTGCAGGAGCTGTTCGACGTGGAGCGGGCGTCCCTGGGGGAGACCCGCGAGGCGCTGCGGGAACTCCGGCGAGGAGGCCGGCAACAGGTGTTCGGGTTCTGCACGGGGGAAGCGAAGGAGGTCCAGTACCTGACCCTGAAACCGTCTGTCGATCCGGCAGCGCTGGACAAAGAGGAACACTCATCGGCCTGGCGTGGGCTGAATTCGGGACTGCTGCAACTCGTCCTGGGACACATTCTGGACCTGGATTCCGAGACACTGACCCGGGGGGAGAAGGTGAAGTTTGTGAAGGTGGAGGCGGAGGCGCTCAGCCTGCTGAAGGAGGCGCCGGACAGGGCCGGGTTTTTCCTGAATCCGGTGGATATGGCGCGGCTGCGGGAGGTGGTCTTGGCCGGCGAGCGGATGCCGCCCAAGTCGACGTTTTTCTACCCCAAGGTCTACAGCGGGCTGGTGATTCAGGATTTGAATGCGTTTTAATTTCTTACCCGCAGGTTGCCTATGCGTCTGGTTTCGGGCCGTGTCATGCTGCCGATGCGGCCCGAGTTTTGTATCATCAGATATCAATCCGGTACAGCGGCTCCAGGTCCTGGGCGATGCGGTCGACGTTTTCGGCGGCGCACCCGGCGCGTCTACGGGAGGTTTCGTAGGTGCAGCCGGCGATGTGGGGGGTGGTGATAACGTTGGGGAGCTGGTAGACGGGCGCGGTGGGGTCGGGCGGTTCGTCGGTGAAGGCGTCGATGCCTGCGCCACCGAGTTTGCCGTCGAAGAGGGCCTGGTGCAGGGCGGATTCGTCCACAAGGGCGCCCCGGGCGACGTTGACGAGACAGGCGGTCGGTTTCATAAGGGCGATCCGGCGGGCGTCGATGAGGCGGCGGGTCGCGTCGTTTACGTGCAGGTGGAGGGAGAGGTAGTCGCTTTCGGCCACCACCCGGTCGATGTCGTCGGGCGTGCCCATCAGGTCGGGCCGGATTTCATTCAGGATTTCCGGCTCGATGGTCCGGATGTCGATGGCGAGGATGCGCATGCCGAAGGGTTTTGCGCGGCGGGCCAGTTCCTGGCCGCTGGCGCCGAATCCGATGATGCCGAGGTTCTTGCCACCCAGCTCCCATCCCAGTGGCACGTAGAGGGCGCGGGACTGGAATTTTTCGATGCTCGGGCGGTACTGGTGGGCCAGCATGAGGATGAACATCATGGCGGTCTCGGCCAGGGCCTCACTGCTGAACTGGCCGGGGCAGTTGGCCGCCGGGATGTCTTTGGTTTTGATGTAGTCCAGGTCGAAGTGTTCAAAGCCGGTGCTCATAACCTGCCAGTGGCGGGCGTCTCTGGCGGCGTCCATCATTTCATGCGTGCCAACGCTTCCGGCGTGGTCGATGACGACTTCAACGCCGTCGAACTGGGGGGCAAGGGGTTGGGTTTCGTCGAAGATGGACAGGTTGTGGCGGTCGCCTATGGCCTGGACGACGTCTTCGCACCAGGGGTGAAAGGCGTCTTTATCTGCAAGCAGCAGGACGTTTATTCGGCGCATGGGTTTGTCTCCCTGGTAAAGTGGTCCTACAGGATCGGCAGTTCTTCGCTTGCCGGGGTGGAGAGGACCTCGTACCCCTGGTCGGTGACGAGGACGTCCTCTTCAAGCATGAAGTATGCGTCATCGGTGTACAGGGATGGTTCGACGGTGAGGACCATGCCCTCCTCCAGGCGTGACGCATCTTCAAAGGCGATGAAGGGGGGCTCGATGATGTCGAGGCCGATGGCATGGCCGATGCCGGTAACCGCGTAGTCCGGGTAGCCCGAGGTTTTCATTTTTGCATTCGAGGCGTGGACCAGGTCGGCGATGGGGACGCCGGGCTTGATGGCAGCGATGGCTGCCTGCAGGCAGTCGTAGACGGCCCGGTAGGCCTCTTTGTGTGCCTGGCTGGCCTGAGTGAGGGCGAACATGCGGGTGTAATCGGACCAGTAGCCCCGGTAGACGCCGCCGGCGTCGTGGGCGATGAGTTCGCCTTTGGTCAGCGTGCGGTCGGTGGGGCGCCGGAGGCTGCGGTTGGAGGTCCGGATGTTGCCGGGGATGTGCGCGGCGAGGGTGATTGAGCCCGGGATTTCGCCGCCCCGGTTGAGGTGTTCAACGGCGAGCAGGCGGTGGATCTCCCGTTCGGTTATGCCCGGCCTGACCGCTTTGAAGAGGGCCTGGTAGGCCCCGTTGGTGATGGATACGGCCTTGCGGATAAGGTCCACCTCGGCGGGGGATTTGCGGGCGCGGAGCTTCCAGAACAGGGGGGAGGCGTCGATGAATTCGGCCTGGGGCAGGTCTTGCTGCAACCGGCCGAAGTCCTGGAAGGGCATGCGCATCCACAGGACGCCGCCGAGTTCCGCGCCGATTCTGGCTTTTTCCAGTCCCAGCTCTTTGACCGCTTCGGTGATGGCGTCCACGCCCTGCAGGGTGTGCACAGCCGGGAAGGTACGGATGGTCTCGATCCAGGAGTCCTCCGCGCACATGCCGGCTTCGATGGGGGGCACGATCAGGACGGGTTCCTTTTCTAAGGGCAGGAGGGCAAAAATGGCCGTATATTTGTGCGTCCAGCGGTGGGACGCATGGCCGGTGAAGTAGCGGTGGTTGGCGTCGGTGGTGATCAGTACGGCGTCCATCCCGTTCTCTGCCATCCGTTCTCTCAGACCGGTTATGCGGCGTTCGTATTCTTCGGGCGCAAAATCGGATAGATCATCCGTAAGCATGTGCGTTCTCCTTCACGATTTGAGGCGATCCGTAGACCTCCGGCCACGCCCGGTGCTGCAGGAAGATGTATTCATCGATGCATTTCCGGTTCGGGTCGATGGCGCCGACGACCAGCGTCATCAGGTAGAGGGCATCCTATGACGCTGGATGTATTCGCTCTGGTTCTGATTGCGGCTGTCCTGCATGCCCTGTGGAACTTTGCCGCCAGGAAGGCGGCGGGAAATTTGGGCGTGCTGTGGCTGGGCATATGGCTTGCAAGCGTTGTCTGCCTGCCGTTTGCATTATCCGTTCAGCCGTCCGCCGCATCCATCCGGCTGGCGTCACCCTATATGGTCGCTACCGGTATAATCCACTGTTTCTATTATCTCTTTATGTGGAAGGCTTACGAAAAGGGGGAAATCTCTTTTGTCTATCCGATCGCCCGCGGCACCGGGGTGGTGGGGACGGCGGTGGCGGCCGGCATTTTTATTCATGAGCAGCTTTCGTTATTTGGCATTATCGGTATCGCTGCCATCTCTCTGGGCGTCCTGTCGCTGGGCCTGAATGAATTCGTGTCGCAAAAGAATATTAAGACAGGCCTTTTTGCATTGCTCCTTGGCGCTACGATTATCGGCTATTCTGTCATCGATAAGGTGGGAGTCGGAAAAATTCATCCAATTTTCTATATTTTCTCGATGTTTGTCATCGCTTCGCTGGGTCTGTCGCCCTATGTACTGCTTCGTCACAGAGACGCGTGTAGAGATGCATGGAGGACCATGAAGAAATACATCATCCTGATCGGTCCGGGTTCTATGGCCACGTATATCATCATTCTTTTCACTTATAAAATCGGTCAGGTGAGTTATATTGTTGCCGTTCGAGAGTTTTCCGTGGTGGTCGGTTCGGCCCTGGGATTTCTCCTGCTGGGGGAACGGCTTACGCCTGGGAAATGCCTGGGAATAGCAGCGATTACCTTTGGTCTGGTTATGGTGAAGCTGGCGCAGTAGATGTGCAAGATAGGTGAGCGATGGGAGGGCGTCAAGGAGTGAATCGTCCGGTCAGCCTCATCGCACAGGACGAGATTTCGCTTTACACTTTGGTTCAACGCACATATCTTTTTTCAATCCTGAACGTTCATTTTACCGCAGAGACGCAAATATCGCAGAGAAAGGCGAAGACCGGGTGTCGATTTTTGTGGTTCCTTTTTCCCGTCTGAACCTCTTCGGGCTGGGGGAACAGGAGGCGTGCCTCTCCCGGGGGGCGGAGGTGATTGTGCGGGCGCTCCGGTTGTTGGAGACGCGGCAGGATTTCCACTTTCTGCTGGAGGACCTGGCCCCCGTCGATTATTTCCTGAAGGCCCATCCGGAGGACCTGGAGCGGATCAGGGCGCAGATCGCCGAGGGCCGCCTGGAGGTGGGGGCGACGTGGACGGGGATCGGTCAGAATCTGCAGATCGGTGAAGACCTGGTGCGCAATCTGCTCTACGGGAAGGGGTATGCTTCGGAGGTGCTGGGGGCCGATTCTCCAACGGCTCACCTGGGAGATGCCCCTGGTTGGACGCCGCAGTATCCGCAGATTGCCCGGAAATGCGGCGTGACGCATGCGGTGTTTACGCGGTGCGGGCCCCGCGACAGGATGCTGTTCGCCTGGGAGGGGCTGGATGGGTCAAAGGTGCGGGTCTGGCACGCGCCTGGGGGTTGTGATCTGCTCTGGGATGCGGTGCGGGGAGAACCCGCAAAGCGCAGAAAGCGCAACCGGGAGATTGCAGCAACACGGGAACAGGTTGCAGGCCTGCTGCCGGTCCACTGGGGCGGGGCGTTGACCCAGATGTCGGAAGAGGCCCTGGAGGACCTGGCCATGTGGGCGGAAGGGGAAGAGGTGGAGGTGATTCTGGGGACGCCAGGCGGTTATTTTCAGAGAGAGGACGCCGCCGGAGATCGGTCCGTGCTGAGCGGGGAGGCGCCGTCGGTGCAGCCGTTTGTAGAGTCGCTCTTTCCGGGGGTGACGCCGCACCATACCCCAGCAGTGCACGGCCTGCTCCGGGCAGAACAGATGGCTGCAGCCGCGAACCTGATCTGCGGGTTTCCCTATCCGGGAGCGGCTTTGAAGGCGGCCTGGCTGTGGCAGCTTGAGGCGATGGAGACCCATTTTGACGGGGCCGGCGCAGGCGATGCCTTGGCGCGCAAACGGCGGCATCAGCAGATGGCCATCTGGACGGCAGAGGAGGTCTGCCGGGGGGCGGAACGGGCGGTTGCCGAGCGGGTGGCTGCCGGCGACGGGCCGCCGGGCACCCTCCCGCTTGTGGTGTTCAATCCGTTGTCGTGGACGCGAACGGATGTCGCGGAGGCCCAGGTGACCTTTTACGGGGAGGAGGATGCGACCGATTTCAGCCGATATGAGATGTATAAAATCGTCGATGCGTCCGGCGAGACGGTCCTGTTTCAGGAACTGGTGGGCGGGCAGACGGTGACGGCGGAGATGCGGTTGGTTTTTGTAGCGTCGGAGGTGCCGGCCAACGGGTACGCAACCTATTACCTGGTGCCGAACGTCCCGGAGTCGGCGCAGTTGGTGGGCATCCAGGCACGAGGGATGATGGCCCCGGAGTTTCCGGAGCCGCGGTTTGTGGTGGACGATGTGGAAGACCGGGTGTCGGAGCCCTACCGGGGGGTGCGCATCGGGCGGCGGTTTACGAATACGTTTTACGGTTTGGAGGTGGATGAAATCACCGGGCGGGTGATCCTGACCGACCGGCGGCTGGACCGGGCGCTGATGGAGGGGATGCACCTGGTGGGGTGGGAGGAGTCGATGCGCGAAGGGCTGACCCAGTACGATTATACCGGCCGGCGGTTCGAGATGGAGGTGGACCGGGTGGACCTGGAGGAGAGCGGCGAGGTGCGCGCCACGCTGCTGGTGGCCGGCCGTCTCCTGACGTCGCCCTTTGAACTGCGGTTCCGGCTCTACGGGGCGCTGGATCGGGTGGATGTGGAGCTTCGGCTCCACTGGCAGGATACCAAGCCGGTCCGGGTGCAAATGGTGTTTCCGGTGGACCTGGAGAAGGCCGATGTTCGATACGGGGTGCCCTACGGGCACACTATGCCGGGGGGTATGATGCCAGGGTGCGAGCCCTACCGGGAGGGTGACATGCAGGCGGGGACCTGGGGGAAGCAGCGGGAGTGCCAGGGGTGGATCGCTTTGGATTGGGAAAATGGAGGGGTGGTGCTGGCCGCCGATCGGCGGGCGTTCGAGTTTGAGGGAGGGGATGTCCGGGGGGATGTCCTGCGGTCCTGCATTGATCCGGCTTCATACGCTTACAAGCGGGTCTGGCGCACCTATCCGGAGGTGTGCGCCTGCCGGTATTCGATCCGGGGGTATGCAGGCGATTTTCGGACCGCCACAGCGCATCGGGACGGCTGGGCGTTGAACCAGGGGCTGCATGTGCGGAGTGTGTACGGTAGGGACTCGTCCAGGCACCTTCCCGACCGGCTTAGCTTCGTCCGGCTGGAAGGGCCGGGGCTGGTGACCACGGTACTCAAACCTGCCGAAGATGGAGAGGGTTGTGTGCTGCGGGCCTTTGAGACGCTGGGGCAGCCCTGCGAGGCGCAGCTGACGGCCTGTTGTGAGATCTTATCGGCCAGGGAGGCCGATCTTCTGGAACGGCCAACGGGAAATCTGGACCCGGGGGCTGTCCGGTTCGATCCGTTTGAGATCAAGACCATCCGGCTTGTGCTGAGGAAGGCGCGATGAAGGCCAAATTGGAGGGCTGAGGACGTAGAGAAAACCAGGTATTTAAGGGAGGTATGGCATGGCTCGGATTACGGTTCCGATTCGGTACTACAAGGACTATCGGGGGGGGTATGATTACGGGTATGAAGGTCTGACGGTCGAGTTGTCCGAGTGCGCCTTTCTGGTGGTGGATGTGGACGGGCGTACGCCCAATCCGACCACGGAGAATTTTATTGCGCCGGCGCTGCAGGCAGCCCGTGGGGTGAGGCTGCGCATTGCCTATGTGCACAACGACCTGCGGCTGGTGGCCGATCCGGGCAATATTGTGGGCGAGGTGTGGGGGAAGACGAAGATGCCTGGTGGGAATGCCCTGGAGAGCTGGGCCAAGAGGAGGGAGTATACGCCGGAGTATCTGGATTGTGTGGCGCCCAGAGAGGGAGAACGGAATTTTCCAAAGTGGATCTGGAGCGGGTTTCACGATACGTTTCTGGATCAGCACTTGCGAAGCTGGGGTACCAGAACGCTTTTTGTGGTGGGGTACAGCCGACGGGCCTGTCTGCATTATACCTGCGCAGAGGCGGTTGGGCGGAATTACCGCGTGGTTCTGCTGCGGGATTGTTCCAATGCGCCGGGCACGATCGAGATGCCCGATACGCTGGATGACAGCCTGCCGGAGGGGGGGTGGATCAACCGGATTACGCTCCGGAATTTTGAACATCTGATCGGGTATACGACCACATCGGCGGAGTTTGTGGCGGCGTGCGTACGGCTGAAGGAAGGCGTATGAAGATCCGGGATATCGATACGATTCTGATTGACTCGCCCGGCCGGAAGTGGACGATTGTACGGGTTTTTACCGATGAGGGGCTGGTTGGGTTGGGGGAAGCGACCTATTCGAATAAAGAACCGGTGGTGGTTTCTGCGGTTGAACATATAAAACAGGAACTGATTGGGGAGGATGCCTCGCGGATCGAGTATCTCTGGCATAAGATCTACCGGATTTCCTCGCTCAGCGGGATCTGGCGTATGGCAGGGCCGGTGTGGATGAGCGCGATAAGCGGCATCGATCAGGCGCTGTGGGATCTGAAGGGGAAGGTGGCGAATCTGCCGGTTGTGGAACTCCTGGGTGGGAAGTTTCGGGACCGCGTCCGGGTGTATACCCACTTTTCGGGCGCCACACCCGAAGCGTCGGCCAGGCATGCAAAACGCCTGGTGGAGCAGGGGTACACGGCGCTCAAGTCGGGGGCCGGGACGAGCGATGGGTACAGGTTTGACCTGTACAGGGAGGACGGCGCGCCTCAGGAGACCGCAGCGCGTTATGCGGCGGTGCGGGAAGCGGTGGGGCCCGATGTGAAGCTGCTGGTGGACTGTCACGGGCGCTTCACGGTGGGAGGCGCGGTTCGTCTGGCCAGAGCGCTGGAGCCTTATGATCTGTACTGTTTTGAAGATCCTGTGGCTCCCGAAGATCTCAGCGCCTATCCCAAAGTGCGCCGGGAGACGTCCATTCCGATTATGGGCAGCGAGCGGCTCAATACCAAGACGCAGTTCCGACAACTCTTAGAGCTGGACGGGATCGACATCGCCCAGCCCGACCTGATCTATGCCGGGGGGATTACCGAGGTGCGGAAGATCGCGGCATTTGCGGATAGCTTCCACGTGCCGATCTCTTTTCACAATACCAAGGGGCCGGTGGGGATTCTCGCGGCTGCGCACCTGGGCGCTTCTATTCCCAATGAGGCGCCGATGGAGTTTGTGACCGGGATCGATTGGCGGGATGAGATTCTCACGGAGCCGCTGAAGGTTGAGGGTAGCTGCCTGGTGCTGCCGGACGGGCCGGGGTTCGGGGTGGAGCTGGATATGGACGGGGTGGAGAAGCACCGGTGGCGGGTGGGCGATCCGAGGTAGGAACGGCCGACACACAGAGCATGCCATGCTGGATATTCTGATTCGAGATGCCACGATAATCGATGGTACCGGTGGCCCTCCCCGGGCGGGCGACGTGGGGATTGAAGGAGACAGGATCGCCTGTGTGGGGGAGGCAGGGGAGGGGGCGCGGCGGGAGATCGATGCAGCGGGGTTGACGGTTGCGCCGGGGTTTATCGATATTCATACGCATTCGGATTTCAGCCTGTTGATCGATGGGCGAGCCCAGAGCGCGGTCTACCAGGGGGTGACCACCCAGATCAACGGGAATTGCGGGATCTCGGCGTTTCCGGTGGGCGCAGAGGGCGCGTACCTGGGGCCGTTCGAGTCGGCGCGGCTCAGGCGGGCGGTTGTTCCGGACTGGGAATCGGCGGACGGGTATTTCGCCGTCCTGGAGCGGCAGGGGATGGCGATCAATTCGGGTTTTTTGACCGGACACGGGGCGGTGCGCCAGGCAGTGATGGGGCAGTCGGCGGAGGCGCCTTCGCGGGGCGAGATGGATGTGATGAAAGGTCTGGTGGCGGTGCAGATGGAAGCGGGGGCGCTGGGGCTGTCGACCGGATTGACCTATGTGCCGGGGAGTTATGCGAGCACAGAGGAGATTATTGAACTGGCGGCGGTGACAGCGCCCTACGGGGGGA
Organism: Candidatus Latescibacterota bacterium; assembly: GCA_965222075.1. Taxonomy (GTDB): domain Bacteria; phylum Latescibacterota; class UBA2968; order UBA2968; genus JAAXHW01. Next base: position 1,312,259 of record OZ244937.1, read on the forward strand.
TCTACGCCACCCATATGAGGAATTACACGGCTTCGATTATGGAGGCGCTGGAGGAGGCGATCAGGATCGGGCGGGAGGCGGGTGTGCCGGTGCACGCCTCGCATATTACGCCCTGCCCTCCGGCCACGGGGAGCGCCGGAAAGCTTTTGGAGCGCATCGACCGGGCGCAGGCAGAGGGGTGGGATGTGACGGCCGAGACGGAGTTCTATGCCACGGGGTCAACCTCTCTGAAATCCCTGCTGCCGCCCTGGGCGCTGGTGGGCGGGAATGGGGCGATGGTGAAACGGCTGGCGCAGAAGAGGCTGCGGAAGCGGATGTGGCGGGAGATCCGGGAGAAGGGGTCCGAGCTGGGCGGGAGCACCAAGACGGTTTTGATGCAGCAGGGCCTGTGGAATAAGCTGTGGTTGGGCAACTGCGCGGTCAATACAGGGTTGACGGGGAAGACGTTTGCCCAGATCGGCCGTTTGCGGAAGACGGGCCCCTTCGATGCGATTTGTGATATCCTGACTGAAGAAGAGGGGGCGGTGAGCTTCTATGGGGAGGACAAGACGGAGGAGGATATCGACCGGCTTGTACAGGGCGCACACTGCGGCGTGGGTTCAGACGGGCTGGCGCTGGCCAACGAAGGCCCATTGGCGGAGGAGCGGGAACATCCACGCTGTTACGGCGGCATGGCCTATTTGATCCGCACGCTGGTCCGCGAACGGAAGGTGCGGCCGCTGGAGAGCGTGGTGCAGAAGGTGACGCAGTTTCCGGCCCGGCGCATGGGGTTTACGGACCGGGGGCTTCTGGAAGAGGGGATGCTGGCCGATCTGGTAGTCTTTGATACCGAAAGGATCTCGGATCGGGCGACGATCAACGATCCCTGCGTATACTCGGAGGGCGTTCTGTGGTCTTTTGTAAACGGGATCGCAGTTCTTTCTTCGGGCCGCGCAACGGGAGAGCGGCCCGGACGGGTTTTGAGAAATTGAAAGGGAGCAGGATGTGAGAAACCGGTTCCGGATGGTGGTTTTTATGGTGCTGGCAGGATCTGTCCCGGCCAGCGCCGAGAAGGGTGTGGCTGCCTCTGCGGTGACCATAGCGGACAGCCTGGCCGCGCTGGGGGTGGCGCGGGATTCGCTGTTTGTACCACCGGCCGGACAGGCGCGCATTCTACGGGACCGTTATGGCGTGCCCCACATCTATGGTGAGACGGATGTGGATGTGGCGTTCGGGTTTGGGTTCGCACAGGCCCAGGACCACCTGATTCCAATGCTGTTGAACTATCGGGCGGCGGGAGGGCGGCTGTCGGAGGTCCTGGGGCAGGGGGCTTTGGAGAGCGACTACAAGGCCCTGCTGTGGCGTATTCACAGTGTGGCGGGGGAGCGCTACGGGTCTATTTCCGAGCCAACGCGGGACCTGATCGGCGCTTTTGTAAAGGGGATCAATCACTATATCGAGGTACATCGGCAGGCGCTGCCAGGCTGGGTTGAAGCGGTGAGCGGGACCGATGTGGTGGCCCTGTCCCGGTGGCTGAATCTATATTTTTCGGAGCGGACCGGGTGGCGGGAACTGGCGCAGAAGGGGCTTCTGTCGGGCCCATCGCCGGTCGGATCGAACCAGTGGGTGGTAGGACCGTCCCGCTCGAGTACGGGCAGCCCGATTTTTGTGATGGATCTGCACCTGCCCTGGAGACCGCCGTTGCAGATGTACGAGGCGCACCTGGTGAGCCGGGAGGGGTTGAATGTGGCAGGGGCGACCTTTTTCGGGCTGCCGGTGGTTGTGGTGGGACATACCGATCGAATCGCCTGGTCGATGACGGTGAATGACACCGATGTATTCGATCTTTACGAGGAGAAGCTGGATCCGGCAAATCCGAGGCGTTATCTCTACGAACGAGAGAAGCAGCGGATGTCTTCACGGCGGGTGAAGATCCGGGTGCGGCAGGAGAAGGGCACGGTTGAGGTCAAACGGGAGCTGCTCTACACGCATCACGGCCCCGTGTACAAGGTGGTGGAGGACTGGGCCTACGCGGCCCGGTCGAGTATGCAGGATGTGGTCAATACCATCGGGCAGCTCTATGCGATGAACCGCGCGCAGGATCTGAACGCGTTTCGCCGGGCGATGGCGCAGCTGGAGCTGCCGATGTTCCATGTCATGTACGGGGATGTGGACGGCAACCTCTTCTATGTGTTCAACGCCCGGTGCCCAACGCGAGCGGAAAGGTTCGACTGGCGATCAGCGGTGCCGGGGTGGACCGTGGAGACGGAGTGGGGCGCGATCCTGGAATTCAACCGTCTGCCGCAGGTGACCAACCCGCCCTCAGGTTTTATGCAGAATTGCAACGTGGCCGCGCACCTGGTCACGGTTGAGAGCGGCCTTGATCCGGATGTGTTTCCTGCCTATCTGGGATGGGGAGAGGCGAACGACCGGGGGCGGCGGGCGTTGGGCTGGCTCTTTGTGCACCCCCTCAGCACGGTTGGAGGGATGAGGCGGATGGCGAGAGACGAGTACCTGATTGCGGCAGAGGAGTTGAAAGGGATCATCCTGCGGGCCTACAACCGGGTCTGGCAGGAGATCTACGACCCGGACGGGCGCCTGGCCCTGGCTGTGGACCTGCTTCGGAACTGGGACAATCGGGCGACGGTGGAGAGCCGGGGGACGCTGCTTTTTTCGGTGTGGAAGGAGCGGTTTGATCCCCTGTTCAAGCAGAACACGGCCGACCAGCGGCGGGATATGCTGGCCCTGGAGAAGCTGGCTTTAGAGGCCCTGCGCATGGCGGTGGAGTATATGATGGAAACTTATGGCCGGCTGGATGTGCGGTGGGGCGAGGTCCACGTGATCGACCGGGGGGGGAGAATCTTTCCGGTGGGCGGCTCTCCTCCCAGGACCGAAGCGCTTCATACCACGTGGGCAGAACAGGGAGAGGATGGCCTGCTGCGTGTGATCGGCGGGTCGGCCTTTACGATGGTGGTGTCCCTGTCCCAGCCGGTGCAGGCCTGGAGCCTCCTCCCGTATGGAAATAGTGAGGATGCGCGTTCACCCCATTACAGCGATCAGGCAGCGCTGCAGGGCCGGGAGGGGGACAAACCGGCCTGGTTCGGCCAGGCGGAGATCGCCCGGAATCTGGAGGCCGTTACCACGGTGCCCCTGCACCCGGAGGAGGCCGAACGGGTGAAGGCGCTGTGGCGGTTGAAAGGCGAAAGTCCCGAGTCGCCTGCCTGCGACGGATTCTCGTCAGGCAGGTCGGAAAAGGAGAGATAAGGAGAGGGCATGGTGCTGCCGAGTATGCGGCTGGATGGGAAGGTGGTAATGGTCACGGGCGCGGGGTCCGGCATTGGGAAGGCCGTGGCGGTTGCCATTTCCGAAGCGGGGGCGGACTGCGTGCCGTGTGAGTTGCCGGAAAAGATGGCGGATCTGGATGCGGTCTGCGGGGAGATCCGGGCGCTGGGGCGCAAGGCCCACCCCATGCCGCTTCGCCTGCCCGATTTGGAGAGTATCGATTCGCTGGTTGCCGGTGCGGTGGCAGAGATGGGGCGGATCGATGTGCTGGTGAACAATGCCGGCATCAATATCCCGCGGGATGCCCTGGAGGTAACAGAAGCGGACTGGGACCGTGTGCTGGACGTGAACCTGAAGGGGCTGTTTTTCCTTTCGCAGCGGGTGGCCCGGCACATGGTGGAGGCCGGTGGGGGGAAGATCGTGAATATGGCCTCCCAGAACGGGGTGATCGGGTATTACAAGCGGGCGGCTTACTGTTCGAGCAAGGCCGGGGTGGTCAATCTGACCCGCGTTCTGGCCCTGGAGTGGGCGCCCCACCACGTCAACGTCAATGCGGTGGGGCCCACGTTTATTCTGACGCCGCTGACGCAGTCGACGTTTGACGATCCGGCCCTGCGGGAGGATTTGCTGAAGCGGATTCCACTGGGCCGCGTGGGGCAGCCGGAGGACGTGGTGGGGGCTGTGGTATTTCTCTCAAGCCCGGCGGCGGATCTGATTACAGGGCACACGCTGCTGGTGGATGGGGGGTGGACGGCTCTGTAGTGGGATTGTGTATTCAAGATGGTTCATTCCACAATCCGTAATTGAATGCGAAGGGGGAACAGACGATGCGTGAACTGGCGTCCGGCAAAGGTCCCCTGTTTACGGATCCTGACCCCGAGGCTGCACGGGCCTTTTTCCGGGAGAAGAAGGGGGCGCTTGAAGACAAGGTGATGTCCGTGAAGGAGGCGGTGTCCCACTTCGTCAAGGATGGGGATTACGTGGCGTCCGGGGGGTTTGGGGCCAACCGGATCTGTACGGCGGGCATGCACGAGATTTTGCGGCAGGGAAAACGCAACCTGGGGTTTGCGGGGCATACGACGACGCACGATTTCCAGATCCTGGCGGCGGGAAACCGGAACGGGGAAAAGCTGCTGGCCCGTGTGGATGCGGCCTATATTGTGGGGCTGGAGGCCCGGGGGCTGTCTCCACAGGCCCGGGGAGTGATGCAGAGCGGGGACGTGGAGGTGTGCGAGTGGACGAATTTTGCGCTGGCCTGCCGCTTCCGGGCAGCGGCGGCCGGGGTGCCTTTTATGCCCATGCGGAGTTTGCTGGGTACCGATACGTTCACGCACAGCGCGGCCAAGGAAATCGAATGTCCCTTTACGGGGCGCAAGCTCCTGGCCGTGCCCGCGCTCTATCCGGATGTGTCGTTTATTCACGTGCACGAAAGCGACTGCTACGGCAACTGCCGGATCAGGGGGATCTCGGTGGCGGACTTCGAACTGTCCCGGGCTTCGAAGCGGCTGATCGTAACGGCGGAGCGAATCGTAAGCAACGAGGAGATCCGGCACGAACCCCACGCGACGGTGATTCCGTCTTTTTGCGTGGACGCGGTGTGCGAGGTCCCCTTCGGGTCGTATCCGGGGAATATGCCGGGCGAGTATTTCTCGGATGAGGAACACCTCCAGGAGTGGCTGGAGGCGGAACGGGATGGGGCGGCGCTGGAGGCCTTTCTGCAGAAGTATATTTACGGTGTGCCGGATTTTGAGCGCTATGTGCAGCTCTGCGGCGGTCTGGAGCGGATCAAAGCACTCCGGGCGCTGGAACTGTTCTCCAGGGAGGGGTGACCCGTGGCCGACTACAATGCGATGGAACTGATGATCTGCGTGGCGTCCCGGTTGCTGGAGGACGGTGCGACGGTGGGGGTGGGCACGGGGGCGCCCTGCGCCACGGCGATGCTGGCCCAGAAGGGACACGCGCCGAACCTCCTGGTGGTGTTCGAAGCGGGCGGGCTGGCGCCCAGGCTGCCTTCGATGCCGATTTCCGTGGGAGACTCGCGGACGTTTTACCAGGGGCTGATGGCGACGGGGATGGGCGATATTATGGACGCCTGCCAGCGCGGGGTGGTGGACTATACCTTTCTGGGCGGGGCGCAGATCGATGCGTATGGAAACCTCAATTCCACGGTGATCGGCGCGTATGAAAAACCAAAGGTCCGATTCCCGGGCAGCGGCGGGGCGAACGATTTTGCGAGTTTCTGCTGGCGGACGCTGGTGATGACCCAGCACGACCGTCGGCGGTTCGTGGAGCGGCTGGATTTTGTGACCACGCCGGGATATCTGACGGGGCCTGGGGCGAGAGAGGCGGCGGGGTTGCCGGGGGATTCCGGGCCATACAAGGTGATTACGGATCTTGCAGTGATGGGGTTCGATGGGGAGACGAAGCGGATGCAGGTGGAGAGCCTGCACCCCGGGGTGAGGTTTGAGCAGGTGCGGGAGCATACGGGGTTCGAGCTGCTGGAGGCTTCGGAGATTGGTGAGACCGAGCCGCCGCAGGCGGAGGAGCTCCGGATTTTGAGGGATGAGGTGGACCCTTACCGTTACGTTATCGGAAGGTGATTGTGCGGGAACGCGCGTGAGGCGCTCTTACAGGCGACGAGTTGAAGGCTGCTTTATATCGGGAGGTCGTTCCATGCCATCTGTACGCGAGATCTACAAGTTTGACGAGCTCACCTGGCCCGAGGTCAACCAGGCCGCTGCAATGGGGAAGATTCCGATTCTCCCCACGGGCGCTGTGGAGCAGCACGGCCACCATCTGCCGCTGAAGGTAGACCACCTCTGTGCGACTGCGGTGGCGACGGAGGCCGCGCGTCTGAAACCGGAGTTCAGTCTGGTCCTGCCCCCGGTGAGCTACGGCTACGTGCACCACGTGATGGACTTTCCAGGCGCTTTGAATATCCATTTCGAGCACTTTATTCAGTATGTGTTAGACATCTGCAAGAGCCTGGCCTACCACGGGTTCAAGAAGATTGTGCTGGTGAACGGCCACGGCTCGAATCACAATCTGGTGGATATGGTGGCCCGGCGGACGATCGTGGAGACGGATGCCAGTTGCGTGTTCTGCAGCTGGTGGCAGCTGCTGAAAGTGAAGCCGGATTTCGACGAGCAGTGGCGGGAGAGCGTGTACCCCGGCGGGTGCTCGCACGCCGGCGAGCTGGAGACGTCGATGCTGCTTTACCTGGCACCGGAGAGCGTGCGGAAGGATAAGATCAAGAGTGAGATTGCCAGGACCAACAAGCTGGGCTCAAAGTTTATCTGGACCGATCTGTTTGCCAGAGGACCGATGGGGCTTATTGAGTGGACCAGCCAGTACTCCGACAGCGGCGTGATGGGCGAGGCCGAGAAGGCCACGGCCGGGAAGGGCAGGATCGTGTTTGAAGAGGCCAGCAGGAACCTGGCTGAATTTATCGAGGAGTACCATGCGCTCAAAATAGAGAAGCGCACCCCACACCAGGCGGAAGAGCCGACCATTCCGCTGTCTTTTCCGACAGATTAGAAGCATTGGGGAATGCGGATTTCCGTTTTCCGCATTCTGAAATCCGCAATTGTTATCAGGAGGGAACGAGATGAAACTGGCGACTTTTGCAGTCAAGGGGCAAGCGTTCGTGGGCGCCGTGGTGGCGGATGATAAGATCGTGATTGGCCTGGCGGCGGCCGACCGGGCGCTGGCGCGGCGGGAGAAGCGGCCGGCGCATCCTTTTTTTGGGGATATGCTGGCGCTCCTGGAGGCCGGCGGCAAGGGCAAGAGCGCGGCCAGGAAAGCCGCGAAGGCGGCTCTGGACAGGCTGGGCGACCCTCCCAGAGTGGACGGCAGGGTCGCTCACCCGGTGAACCGGGGCAGGCTCCGGGCGCCGATTCCCAACCCGCGCAAGGTGTTTTGCCTGGCCGGCAACTTCCAGGACCACATCGAGGAGGGCGGCGGCAAGATGACGGCCCAGGACAAGGAGACGCCCCGGGTGTTTATGAAGCCCCCGTCTTCGACGGTTATCGGGCCGAACGACAGAATCCTGATTCCGCCCGTTGCCCGGTCCATCGACTGGGAGGGTGAGCTGGCCGTGGTGATGGGGCGAAAGGCCAAGGGGGTGAAGGCTGAGGATGCGCTCAGGTACGTGGCAGGCTATACCGTGATGAACGACGTGTCCGAGCGCGATTTGCTTATCAAAGCGCGCAGCGAGAGCCGCGAGCGGGACAAGTGGTTCGACTGGCTCAACGGCAAATGGCTGGATACGTTTGCCCCCCAGGGGCCCTGGATCGTGACGGTGGACGAGATCCCCGATCCCCAGGTCCTGGACATCAGCACCTACATCAACGGCGAGCTCAAACAGCACAACAACACCGGCCAGATGCTCTATCCGGTGGCGCACATCATCGAGTACATCTCGGCGATTATCACCCTGGAACCGGGCGATCTCATCAGCACCGGCACCATCTCGGGGGTAGGGGCCACCACCGGCGAGTTCATGAAGCCCGGCGATAGGGTGGAGATCGAGATCTCTCAGATTGGTGTGCTGCGCAACAGGGTGGCCGCCAGCAAGGTGTAGGGCTGAATAATCTGAAGATGTCCGCCGACAAGGGTCAGAAGCCTGCACCGTGAAGCGTGCAGCTTCTGGCTCTTTTTTCTTTTTGTCTGAGAACCCTTCTATTTCTATTCATTTTTTTGTTGACTTTTCATTGAAAACGGTCTATTGTTGGGTGTAAATAAACTAAAATAGAAATTCAAACTGTAAAATCAATAAAAACGTAGTGTCAAGAAACGACTCTCTTCTGCTTCCCACCAACCTCTTCCCCGATGCACTGCGGCCGACAAGGTGGACCGGGGGCATCTCCCCCTGCCCCCGGTCCACAATTGCAAGGAAGCTAAGCGGCTGGGCGTAACCCGACAGTCAATCATCAAGATTTGGATTGCAGAAAGACTGAAATTAAGGTCTGCTTGAACCGAGTTCCAAAATCCAACGGTGAGAGGCCCCCAATGCGTAAACTGCGACTATACATCCTCGCAAGCCTATCCATTGTTCTTCTGATCCAACCCCTTCAGGCCGCGTTACAATCAGGCGTCAATCCGGACTTTGACGGGAGTGGTGTTGTCGATTTTTTCGACTTTTTGCAGTTTGCAGGCAAGTTCGGGTCCAGTCAGGGCGATGAGGAGTATGAAGACCGATTCGATCTGGATGGCGATGGCGAGATTGGGTTTGGCGATTTTTTTCAATTTGTCGGGCACTTTGACAAAGCAGTGCCTGTGTCTGTTGGCACGCTTGATCCCGTGATGGTGAGTGTGGGGGGCGATACTGTGGTGGTGGATGTGTCGGGTGCGTTCAGCGATGCGGACAGCGACACGCTGACCTACACGGCAGCGTCGAGTGATACCGCCATTGCGACGGTGAATGTGATGGATGCCGTGGTGAGGATTACCCCTGTGGGTGAGGGTGATGCGACGATCACTGTGACGGCAAGTGATCCCGGCGGCTTAACCGGTACGCAGACCATTGCCGTGAGAGTGGATGCGGCATTTAAGAGCCTGGGGCTAACGGCTCGTGAGGTGGTGGACCGGGAAACCCTGAAAGCCTTTGTAGATGGGTTGAAACTTCTTATTCCCATCATTGAGGAAAAAGGTCCTAACTACCTGGCAACCGTCCAGGATGCAATCAGGACCGAGGGAGGGGATTTCAAGTATGACTCGATCTACCTCATTGTACTGCGTAACGACGGTCTCGTGATCTTTCACGGGGCCGATCCAAGCCACGAGAATCAAAACATGATTGATCTCGAAGATGTCAATGGCGTCAAAATTGTACAAGAAATCCTCGCGGCAGCCGCTGCGGGCGGCGGCTTTGTCGAGTATTATTGGGACAATCCGGCGGTACAGGGAGACGAAGACATCCACTCGCCCAAGCTGACCTACGCTATCCCGGTTACCTTATTCGGCATAGATGGTGTCGTAGCCGCTGGCATTTATCTGGGATCCGGTTCTACGGTCCAGGTTGGCGAGGACGAGGCGGTGCAGATCCGTTCGTTGCTCTCGCACACCATTGAGCCGGACCTTGGCGCGCCGTTGCATTACAGCGTCGAGTTGGCCGTGCGGGATTTCGCCAGGGTACACGGTTACGAGATCGAACTCGGAGAGCCTATAGACGGCATGTGTACGCCGGAGGGCGGACGCGCGGGCGCAGAGCAGATCATCGCCGACCCGCAGGTGCTGGGCGTCATCGGCACGTCCTGCTCGGCCGCGGCATTGGAGGCTTCACCGCTGCTCAGCGCGGCAGGTCTGGTGATGATCTCGCCATCCAACACGTCGCCTTTGCTCACGTCCGATCTCGCAGGCAACGCGAATTCCAACTATCACCCCGGCTATTTCCGCACCTCCAACAACGATCTCTATCAGGCGAAGGCGGTCGCCGACTTCGCCTACAATAAATTGGACCTGCGGCGCATGGTGGCCGTACACGATGGCGATCCGTACACGACGGCCCTGGTGAGTGCATTCGACAATGAGTTCCGCGCCCTTGGCGGTGAAGTCGCGGTCACCGCTGCGATTGAGAAGGGCGACACGGACATGACGGCCGTCCTCGTGAAATTCGCGGAAGCCGGGCCGGACGGCATCTTCTTCCCGCTCTTCCGCACGGCAGGCTCGCCCTTCGCCCGGCAGGTGCGGGCGTTCGACGGCCTGGAAGGCGTGACGCTCATCACGGGCGCGGCCATGCTCGTGTCGGAGTTCCTCGGCACGCCGCAGTCGGAGGCCATCTACTTCGCAGGGCCGGAGTCGGACCACGGCTCCAACGTCAATGTGGCGACCGGCAAGAACGCGGAGGCGGTGCTCGCCGCGTTTGAAGCTACTTACGGCGGGTCTCCGGGCACGCCTTACTGGGCGCACGCGTACGACGCCACAACGCTGCTGCTCAGCGCCATCGACTCCGTTGCGGTGGAGGATGGCGGGAAGTTGTACATAAACCGCGCCGCGCTGCGCACGCAGATCAGGGCGACGGCCGACTTTCAGGGCATCACCGGCGTGCTCTCCTGCGACGATTTCGGAGACTTCGGCACCGGGCGCATCAACATCTACCACCACACGGACCCGGACGTCACGGATACCGCGCAATTGCCGGTGGTCTACCGGTTCGCGCCGTGAGCCTGACGGAAAGCTTCGGATTGCTGACACCGCGTAACATGGTCGCGCTTGCCATCGTCCGCGAACAATCAATTGCCGGAATTGCGCTCGAGCGTTTCCAGCCAGCGATAGCCGTAGGTCGGAATATTGGATGACGACTCGGTCATGTCACTGGTAAACATGCTGAATCTTTCGACTCGCAGACGGTAGCTATAGTTGTGCCAGGGTTGGAAATTTACGATTTCACTGCGGAACGCTTCACCATTGACGACGTTGCAGTACACTGGATAGTTACTGTCACATCTGGTCCTGTGCGGCCCCACGGTTATTTCCTCTTTCGTACCCGTCGCTTCAGTTTTTGAGACAACCGCATTCAACACGTATCGACCATCGCTGTACCTATTTACATTGAGGGTATAGTGATAGCCGGCCTCGAAATCAAAGTTGGTGATCATATCGTCGTACGGCGCGCCGTCAATCAGCAGACAGAAGTCGTCGATCTGTGCGCATTTTACCCGCGTCGGTCCCACAGATAAGGTTGCGGGAGTGGACGAAGCGCGGGTTTTTTCCAGTTGTTCCAGCAGACGATAACCGTATCGGCCGGCATCTTGCGGCGGTTCCTCTCCACCCCAGGGGTCATATTTCCCGATCCGAAGACGATAGTCGTAGCCGGCCTCGAAATCGAAGCCCTCGATACTATAGTAGACAAATGAGCCGTCAACCACCAGGCAAGACTGTCTGGCGAAGCCGTAGCATTTGGCCAGGGTCGGGCCGACGGTTACTTCCCGTATCTCAATGTATTTGGGCTTGTTGGGTTCCATCGGACCTTCACAGGCGGCAAAAACAAGGGCCAACAGGACGAAAAGAAAAGAACATCTGGTGTGCATTAGGGTCACCCTTCGATGTCACTATAATACTGGGCAATCTGGGCAAGTTGGAGGTGTTCGCCAGAAAACGTGGTTCTCCGAGAGCTAGGCATTCGCAACTTCCATTATCGTGGAGAGGAAGGGCTCCTCTTCAAGTTCGATGCACTTGATGTTCGGAGGCCGTGTCGATATTTTCCATCCCCACTCCTCCACTTCGACTGGTTTCTCTTGAACGATGACGCGGATCATACGGGCAGAAGCTGTTTTCGGGACGAGAACAAACTTGACCGTGCCATGCGGCCCGTGCATGTCCACACGACCTTTGGCACCAATCAGATTTGTACCGATGGGATCAAAGCGGACTTTGACAGCACCAATCCGGACCTCAAGTGACGTCACTTCATAGCTACCAATGTACTCTTCATTGATTTGCTTTGGGGTCCGTGTAATATGTACTTTACCTTCATCGATATATTTCCGAAGAAATCCCTCGGCCAACTGGTAGAATTCATCAAGGTGCCTTATCCAATCGTCGCGTTCTTGGGTCCAGTCAATTGACGGCTTAGCCCTGGCTACCTGTTGGTTTACAAAATCGTCGAAAGTATCGGTCATTGTGATCTCCTTTGGCTTCTGCCAGACTAATCACATCTGGTCAATTTGCGACATGGTCGTGTATTATAGCGTTTTTGTCGTTATGTCCGACGCCGAGAACCTTTTCTTGTTCTGCCTGCCATTACCAAACCTTTTCGCCTCCATAATATAACAAATATGTTGAACTCGGGCATCCGAAATCGGTGGATTGCGAAGAATATGAGCGTGTAGATGTCGGAGACCTCGCCGGGGTGCTCTTCCCGAGGCGACAGCCGGCTTTCAGGGCATCACCGGCGTACTCTCCTGCGACGATTTCGGAGGCTGCGGCACCGGGCGCTTGAACATCTACCACCACATGGACTCGGGCATCACGGACATCGCGCAATTGCCGGTGGTCTATCGATTCGCGACGTGAGGGGTCAAGAAAGGGGGAGTGGTATGAAAGTGGTCCATATTGCCATGGTCGCGCTTGCCATCGTCCAAATGCTACTGACGGGATTTACCGCCCTGGTCGGCGCGTTCGCCGACGGAGGTAGCGTTTGGGAACGCGCGCTGATTATGGTCGTGCATCCCGTCGCCGCCATCGCGCTGCTGGTCATGGTGTTGACCCCCCGGGCCGCCCGGTGGCCCACTCGTGTGGCTGTTGTTCTGCTGTTGGTGAGCATCGCCGGGGATGCAGCGGACGTTGCCATCAGCGAGGGCGCGATGAGGGGGGACAGGTCCCTGACTTTTATATTTACCGGTAATCGGTGTGGTATACATCCAGCGAGGGCGCGATGAGGGTTGAAACCTTTTATTAAGCCGTAGTGAGAGGAGCAAGATAACAATGTCTTCTACCGTGCCGATAGAAATACCGCGTGAAATACTCAATATAACCCATATGACCCCTGAGGAATTGAAGCGAGAGCTGGCAGTCTATCTGTTCCAGCAGGGCAAGTTGTCTTTCGGCAAAGCGCGAGAAATGGCCGACATGAGCGCGTGGGACTTCCAGTTCATGCTGGGCAGCAGAAATATCCCTGTCCACTATGACGTGGAGGATTACGAGGAAGATCGGGCGACCTTAAAGGAGCTTGGCCGTCTGTGAGTGTCGTGAGCAATGCTTCTACACTCATCGGCTTTGCCCGGGTCAGCGGCGCAGAAGAGCCCCTTCAAACCGGTTCCCTCGCGGAAGACTTAGCACTGGGAGACGTTTGACTGCTTGGAGAGAACCCTGGAGAACGGGTGTAAATACGGATCGGGCTGAGTCAATCTGAGCCCGATTTTTTTTAAACAAATCTGTTGACAACTTAATTGTTGTATTGTAATTTGTCACTAACCGTGGTAAGTCCCCGGCTTTGCTGGGGGCATCTGACTGTATTGTTGAAAAAGGCCTGGCCATGAACTCATCCACTGGCCGTTGGGTAAGCGGCGGCGACTTTTTTGATCGTGATCGCGAGTTGGAAGTACTGGAAACGCAGGTCTGTGACCGCAACCACGTGTTGTTGACCGGACAGCGGCGCATGGGAAAGACCAGCGTCGTCCGGGAACTCGGGCGCCGGCTCGAGGCCAGGGGCTGGATCTTCCTCTTCAGTGATGTAGAAGGAGCAGTCTGCGCAGAGGATGCGATCGCGGATATCGCACGGGCGGTACACCCGTTTCGTCCGATCGCGTCGCGTTTCGCCACGGGGATGAAGCGCTGGGTGAGCGCCAACATCGAGGAAATCAGCGCACTCGATTTTAGCGTGAAGATCCGTGCCGGACTGGATGCCGGAACCTGGCGGCGTCACGGGGAGCAGCTACTCAGCGATTGCGCCGCACAGGACGAGCCGGTGCTCCTGGTCATTGACGAGTTGCCGATCTTCCTCAAGCGGATGCTCCAACACGACGATGGCGACGCGCGACGGGTGGACGAATTCCTGAGCTGGTTACGCGGCGTGCTTCAGGCACTCGGCGACGACTCCTTCACCCTCATCGTATCCGGCAGCATCGGGCTCGAACCTCTCGTGCAAAGGCTCGGCATACCCGACCGCATCAACCATCTCTATCCCTTTCGCCTGGGGCCGTGGGACCGTGACACCAGTATCCAGTGTTTCGATCGTCTTGCAGAGAATTACGGATTGTCCGTGGAGGACGGCGTGGCGAACGCGGTGTATGAAACACTGGGCATCGGCATTCCTCACCATGTGCAGTCCTTCTTCGCGCGTCTGCGGGATTTCGCCACGATGCAGGGACGGGACTCGGTGACGGTGGAGGATGTTGGCTATGTGTATCGCACGGGGCTTCTGGGGCCTTCGGGACAGAACGATCTCGTTCACTACGAGACGCGGCTCAAAGAGGGGCTGGAAGACGGCAGCTACTCCATTGCCATGGAGATTCTCGCCGAGGCGGCCACCCAGGACGTGTTTACGCCGGACGCTCGGCGGCACCTCGAACAGTTGTACGCCACGGTCATAGACGATGTGCCCGTGCGCATTGCGTCCGCGCTCGAAGTTTTGGTACACGACGGCTATCTCGAAGCTGGCGATGATGGGCATCGCTTTCCGTCGCGCCTGCTGAAGGACTGGTGGTCGGCGCGCTTCCGCGATCACCACATCCCCCTCGAAAGCCGCTCTCCTGGTGACGAGTCATGAGTACAAATGTCATGAACAAACTACGCGATCGTCCGATCCGCAAGTTCAATCCGGGGACGTTTCAGTCCGATAGGGAGGTGATCGAGCAGTTCGTGGTCCGAAAACACGAGCTCGACATCGTTCTTGAGGTCCTCGGCGGGAACATCGATTCACCGTCGTGTCAGCATGTTCTGGTTGTCGCCCCCCGCGGTCGGGGAAAAACCATGCTCCTGGCCCGCGCCGCCGCGGAACTGCGCACCGATGACGCACTCTCCGGGCGCCTGTTTCCGGTCCGTTTCATGGAAGAGAGCCAGGAAATTTTCAATCTGGCCGATTTCTGGCTTGAAACGCTGTTCCACCTTGCCAGGGAGAGCGCCGCACATGATCCCGAGCTTGCACGGGAACTGCGAGAGACGCACGCCGCCCTGAGCGATCGCTGGCGCGAGCAGGCGCTGGAGGAACGCGCCCGCGCCTCGGTTTTGGAGGTGGCGGATCGGCTGGGCAAGAAACTCGTCCTCATGGTCGAGAACTTGCAATCGCTCTGCAAGAATGTGGACAAGGATTTCGGCTGGAAGCTTCGCGGGGTGCTGCAGTCGGAACCCCAGATCATGTTGCTCGCCTCCGCCACCAGTCGCTTCGCGGGGCTGGACGATGCGAAGCAGCCGTTCTTCGAGCTGTTCCGAATCATTGAACTGGGACCGTTGGATACCGACGAATGTTGCCGCCTGTGGCAGGTCGTCAGTGGCAACACAGTACGCGGGCACCAGATCAGGCCGCTTCAGATCCTGACCGGTGGTAGCCCCCGCCTCCTGGTTATCGTTGCCGGGTTCGCGAGGCACCGGTCCCTGCGCCAGCTGATGGAAGCGTTGGTAACGCTGATCGACGCGCACACCGAGTATTTCCGTGGTCATCTGGAGGTCTTGGGTAAGACCGAACGCCGTGTTTATCTCTCGGTGATTGATCTCTGGCAACCGTCGAGCACCGGCGAGATCGCGGTTCGGGCCCGCATGGACGTTCGCGTTGTATCGACCATGCTCGGACGGCTGGTCAACCGGGGCGCGGTGATCCCGGAAGGGAGCGGCAGGAAGCGGCTGTACGCCGCCGCGGAACGTCTCTACAGCATCTACTACAAGCTGCGGCGCGAACGCGACGAGGCGGCCGTCGTACGAAATCTGATCCACTTTATGGCAGCGTTCTACAGCAAAGCAGAACTGGCTGAGATGTCCGGCATGCTGGTTGAGGAGTCGGCAAGACACCAGGCCGACATGGATGCGTTTCGCTCTGCGTATGCCGCGTTTGTCCCCGGCGACGAAACGATGATGCGCGAGATGATAGAGATCGTGCCTGACTTGATCGTATCCGGGGTCTCGGAGCATGACCTTGTCGAGGTCCTATCGAGTGACAAGGAGAAATCCGACTCGTTGACACCCCTCGTCGTCGCCCTACGCCAGAACATTGGCGAGGAGGTTCGAGCATCTCCTGAGGTGCTCGAGGTTGCGACGGATATCCGTAAACTCATCGAAGAAAGATCCGGGCTCCGGAAACCCCTGGAGAGATAAGGGAGCGGACCCTATGCGACGGGGACCACCTTCACCGTCAATAACGTTCGCGACGTGAGGGGTCAAGAAAGGGGGAGTGGTATGAAAGTGGTCCATATTGCCATGGTCGCGCTTGCCATCGTCCAACTGGCGCTGACGGGATTTACCGCCCTGGTCGGCGCGTTCGCCGACGGAGGTAGCGTTTGGGAACGCGCGCTGATTATGGTTGTGCATCCCGTCGCCGCCATCGCGCTGCTGGTCATGGTGTTGACCCCCCGGGCCGCCCGGTGGCCCACTCGTGTGGCTGTTGTTCTGCTGTTGGTGAGCATCGCCGGGGATGCAGCGGCCTACGTTGCCATCAGCGAGGGCGCGATGAGGGGGGACAGGTCCCTGACTTTTATATTCGCCACCATACCGGTAATCGGTGTGGTATACGGATTGATCCGGAGAGCGAGACAGGGCCAGGGATAGCGGCACCGATCAAAGCGGTTGAAACCTGTTTCCGGCTTCAATCCCTTGGGGGGACCGCGCAGAGGAAGCCCAGGGGCTCGTCGCCGATGTTTTCAAACTGGTGCTGCTCGTTGGGGGGGATGTAGAGCACATCGTCCACACCTACCTCCACCACTTCCCATCCCATCAACACGCGGGCCTTTCCCCTGAGGATGTAGACGCCGTGGTCGTGGTCGTGCCGGTCAAAGGAGCTTTGCCCGCCGGGCGCCACTTCGTAGTAGCGCAGGCCGAAGTTGACCGCGCTGTCTCTGTCGCCGATGAGGACGCACTTGGTGCCTCCCACAGCGCCACCCTTCTCGTACTTCTCTGTCGGAACGCCCTCCCATTCAAAATTCCCGTCCTTGCCGATGTACCGGTGCAGAACGCCCATGGGGTCCTCTTACATAAAGTTTCTGACCGCGCTTCCGTGCAGTTCGGAGATTTTCTCCGCAGCCGGCCGGTCAAAGCCCACCTGCATCAGTTCACGGGTGCGGGTCTTGTGCATGGTGTCGTAGAGGTCACGCAGCCGGTCCCTGCCCCGGTCCATCTGATCGGGCGATGAGCCCCCACCTGCCAGGACCATCATCGCCTTCTGCACGAAGGGGCTGGCGCCTGCGGCCTGCTGCAGGAAGGCGGTGCGCTTTTCTGCGGCTTGCGCCAACTGTTCCATAATTTGGGGGTTGCGCTCGATTTGATAGCCGATGTGGGAGAGGCCATATCCGACGTGCCGGCCCTCGTCCTGCCGCACGAGCTTGAAAATTTTCTGCGTGACGGGATCGGGCGCGATCTCTTCCAAGAATTTGAGTAGCTCCATAAAGGTGCCTTCTCCAAGCACGTGAAGGAGGAACGAGGCGTCGGTAAAGTCCTCCTGCGACAGCAGGCTTTGCAGGGACCACTCCGTGGCAGAAGAGACGTACTGCAGGCCGCCGCCGTTGGCAAGGGCGCGTTTGGTGAAGACCTCCACGTGGCGGGCCTCGTCCATGACCTGGCTTGAGAGGAACATCACGACCTCGGAGAACGAGGGGTCGATCCTGGGCAGGAATTTGGCGGGCAGGTAGAGCGCCAGGTATTCGTTCTGGATCATGAAGGTCGAGATCTGGCAGACCGCCTGTTCCAGGTCGCCAGGGAGTTCCGGCAACTCGTGCCAGGGGATATCGGTTGTGGCGTTCCACTGCCCCTGTTTGGCCTGCTCGACCAGGTCGGCGATGTTGTCCGTCCATACCTCGATTTTGCGATTGATGGGGAAGCCGAAATCGGGGGTGTTGGGATCCACAATAGACCCTCGCTGGGCCAGACCCTGGTTCGAGGGCGCCTGCTCGGAGACCTCACCTGCCTGCCCGACGAGGCAGTCGCGCAGGTTGATGCCCTTCCCCTCCTGGGGCAGCACCTTGATGCCCCAGTCCGGCTCTCCCCACCTGGATGTATCGGGAAGTTCGATGTTCATGGGCTGCTCCTTTCGACGGATTAATGTGAACTTAAACGCTTAAGGCGCCAAACGAAAAGGGGATTACGATCGCGCGGTCGTAATCCCCCCGTAAATTCTGGTGCGGCTGCCAGGATTCGAACCCGGAACCGTCTGATCCGTAGTCAGGTGCTCTATCCAGTTGAGCTACAGCCGCCTGGAAAGATATTACCTCAGAGACGTCTGCAAAAACGCCTCCTGGGAGGCTGCTAAAAGTAGTCAAACGATACGGGCGTGTCAAGCTGTTTCCTGCAGATGAAAGCCGGCTATTCGGGTTCGGGCTTCATCAGAACGAAGGCCGCGAGGTCGCCAGCGTTGGCGGGCGAACCGCCATTCAACGTCTGGCAGACCTGTTCGATATCGGGATGGCTGTAACCGGCGTCACGCCGAATGACGCTTTGGGAATCTCGTGCCTGTGATAGCACATCCTGCCAACGGGACAACGCTTTATCGTCAAGAAGCTCCAGCGCGTCACTCGCACCGCCGTCAGGACTGGCCGCAAGGTTCCGAATCAGCTCGTGGACGAGCCAGGCGGCTTGCATTTCAGGCCCAACCCACCCCCCCTCATCACCATCGGCACCATCACTCCATGCCTGATCGGGTCCGACGTAGCTTCCAACAAGGCGGATGAGGAGTTCCAATCCCGGAAATCCCAGCTCATGGAAGGAAAACCGCACGGGATCCTGGAAGCAAAAGAACGCCGCCACGCGTTGAATCCGGCGCTCCTGGCCCCATACGAAGTCTTTCAGGAGATCATTGTACGTCCCCGGCGAAACAATGAGGCCCGCCGCCAACCAGTGCACGCGCTGAGCGACGTTCATGCTCGTCCGGGACAGCTTCCTTTCGATCAGTTCTTGAAACAACGCTCTGTCGGCGTGTTGAAGTGCAGCCCACAGCAGATGATCCAATGCTTTGATGTGCTTCAGCTTGCAGCGAATCGGAAAGGCGCGGAGCAGGGGCAAGCTCGCGTGCCGAGCGACCTGAGCGTGGTCCGGCGCGTGGGCGAGTTCCCAGAGCTTGTATATACTCTCGCGATCGCCGCGGAACTCGGAAACGGCGAATCGCACCTGTACGTCGGCTACGATCTCAGGGCGCGCCTCAAGAAGCCGTCGATACCATTTGGGCCGATAACCCCCGTGGGCCGTACAGTAATAAAACGCGACCGCCTTGCGAATCCGGCCGTCGTCCCACCCGGATGGGCCTTCCGGCGCCGTCCTCTCAATTTCCGCCAGGCCCGCGAGGAACGGCCAGCCGAGATAATGCATGTGGCCTTTCTCTCTAAGGGCGAGAATCTCATCGATGTTTGGGACATCCTCCCGGTCAATTGTACCACGAAGACCCTGAAGCGTGGCATCGATCAAACCACGGTCGCCCCGGAGCCGTTTCTCGATGGCCTTCGGTCCGTCGTCGTTGAAATCGTAGAAGTTTCCGAAGTACTGCTTCGCCATCTGGTAGAGCAGGTCGGGTGCGGTCCGGTTCTCGCGCAGCGCGGCCTCGTTGGACCGGACATGGTCAAGCCATTGCTCCTCTTGCCGCCTCCGCTGATCAATGTATCGGTCTCGGCGCCTGCCCCGGTTTTCCAGCCCATAATCTGGCGGCGGAGTACGCAGCTGAGCGAGATGCGCTTTCAACGCTTCGTTCTTCTGTGAGTGTTCCTCCAGAAGTTCGAGCGACAGGCCCTCGTTACCGCTCCGGTCGGTATGGGACCGCCAGGCGAGTTCCAACAGGTGTTCCGCAACCCGCGGTTTCGTGTCCACCATGGCGACGGCCTGCTTCAGACACCAGCGGCCGAAGTCGGGCGGCAGACTGGCGCCGTACAGGCGCTTTTGGACGTTGAACGCGTGATACCTGAATTCGTTGGACTCAGCACAACGGTCTAATCCCTCAACGATGATTTTCTTTTGGACCTCGGGGCGCTGCTCCAGCCAGGAGCGTATGCGGTGGATCGATCCGTCGTTCCAGGAGGCCTCCGGGTGCCAGTCCTCCGAACCCACGCTGAGCCAGTCGTACAGACGCCCCGGTTCTATCCGGTCTCCATGTATTTCCAGACTGCGAGCCAGGAGGATCATCAGCGGGCGGTCCAATTGATGGACCTCCAGGGCGGGGCGCAAGCCGGGAAGCCGCTGCTGCAGATTGTCGAGGAGTTCGGCCACTTGCTCGTCCGAGGACTTCTCTATCAGTCCCGTATCCCAAAACCGGCAGTGCTTTCCGATAAGATCCGGGTTCCTTTTTTCGGAAAGGTAGTTCCACACCTCCGTGGGAGGCAGTTCCCGGGGGTAGAGGTGGTATAGCAGGGTCCCGAGGAGTTCGTTGTCCGGATCGGAGACGCTCCCATTTTGAATATCGGCCAGGAGCGCTTTGAGCTTGCTTGTTTTGTCCTGACCGCAGTGGATGAATGCGTTGAGGGCTAATGTATTGATACCCGGCGACCATGTGTCGTCGCGGACGATGTCGAGCAGAATCCTGGAAAGACCCGGCAGGGGTGTACCCCCGCGCAGAAGTCTCAGTACGAATCCGGCGAACAACTGATGCTCTTTTTGCCGGCTGGAGTCATTCAGGACTCTCCTGAACTCCGGCTCCATGTCGGGTGTGGCGAGAGGTCCGAAGGCTGAGGCCGCCGGAAACACGGAACCGAGCCGGGACACCTCACGGTTCAAGGCCTTCAGGAGGGTGTGTTTCTCGTCAAGCGAGAACCCGCGGATATCGCCGTATAGCCCGACGCCGATAGGATCCCGCTCGATGAGGTTCGCCCGGGCGTTCTTGCAATGGGCCGCGAGCCAGGCGGACAGGCCTCTCATCTCGGTGACTGCGATTTCGTCCTCTCCGGTAATCAGGCCGAGGATGCGCCGAGCGGGAAGTCCGTCGTCAATGCGCTGAGCGAGGTGCCGTGCGCCGAGGAATTCGGCGATGTGACGGTGAACCGGGGTGAAGCGGTTATTGGTTTCTCCCTTGAATAACTTCGTGGAGAGCGCAGACCGGAGCGCGTCGGGGCTGTCGTAGTCGCACTGGCTCAGAGCGGGATAGTCTTCGTCCGGCTGGCCGTGGTCCAGCGTGTACCCGGCGGTGCCCGAAATCAGTTGAACGGCGCAGAGGCGTCCGGCGGCGTAGAGGAGTTGGTCGGGCGCAGGCGGCGACGCTCCAAGCCTGTGTTCTTCGTTGTGCTCACAGACCAATTGCAAACAAGCTTTCTTGAACGTTTCCAGGCGGCTTTCCGGCCAAACGCCACTCCCGGCCACAACGTCGGCCAGCATCTTGAGGCTCTGTGGGTTTGCCAGCAGTCCGTCGACGCTTCGCTTCCGGGCTTCCGCGATGAATGCCCGGGCATCACCGATATCCATGCTGGTTAAAATCCAGACAATGTCCGATTTCGTCAGGAGATCGAGACGCAAGACAGTCACAGCGGAATCTGGCGAGACGGACGCCAGGTGCTTGCGATCGTTTGTCCCGAGCCAGTCCGCTACCCGGCACGACAAACGGAAACGGGGCCGGCCTAATGCGTCGAGACGCCTGCGGACTTCGTCGAATGGCGTGCGCACGTCGGGCGAGCCGGCCCGGACCTCGTCGAGTCCGTCGATAAATAGCGTCGTCCCGTGCCAATCGGGTCGATCTTCAAACGTAATGAAGTCCCGCGCGGAGACGTAGAATCCCCCTTGACGAGTGGCCTCGCGCCTGAACGAGGTCGTCTTGCCGGACCCGGGATCTCCGAGCAGCACGTAGGCCGGCCTGTCCCGGAACGCTTTCAGGGGTCGGGAATCCTTCTGCTGATTCCGATTCTCCTCCGGCGGTGGGATCTCGGTGCACGTGCGGGGGACGATGGTGTTCATACTTCCTCGAACCAGTGATGGGCGGGCACTGTGAGAAACGCATCGAGTGGTATATTGCCTTCCCCAACGAGCAGCGAGCGAAGGGGATCAAATTTTTGCTCAAATGCAGACATTCCTCTCAGGGGAAACGTCTTTGAGCCGCTTTTCACTTCGATGGCGATGATCCGAGGGCCACGTTGCAGGACGAAATCGACCTCGTCCGAGCTTTCCCGCCAGTAGTGGAGGCTGATGTCCGGCGTCGCAGTATTGAACAGGTGCGCGCCGACCGCGCTCTCGACAATGCGCCCCCAGAATGAGCGGTCCGCTTGCGCTTCATCAAAGGAGTAGCCTGAATCGGCCGTCATCAGGGCCGTGTTGAGCACACAGAGCTTGGGGCTTGAGGCCCTGCGTCGATGCGCCTGCCTGGAATACTTCGACACCCCTGCGAGCAACCCGGCGCTTGAGAGCAGGTCGAGGTAACGGGCCAGGGTGGTCGTGTTGCCGGCGTCATGGAGCTGGCCCAGCATCTTGTTGTACGACAGGATCTGCCCGGAATAGGTGGCCCCCAACTCGAAGAGCCGTTTCAGCAGCGCCGGCTTGTCCACCCGGGTCATCGCGAGGATATCCCTCTCGATGTTCGGCTCGACGAGCGCGCCGAAGATATAGTTGCGCCACCGATCCGGGTCTCGAACGAAGGGAACAGCGCCCGGGTAGCCTCCAAAATAGAGATATTTCGGCAGGTCGAAGCCGAAGGCCTCCGACATTTCCGCGAACGACCAGTGGGTGACACGGATCGATTCAAAGCGGCCGGCGAGGCTCTCACTCAATCCCGATTGCAGCAGCAGCGGGGCCGAGCCCAGGATAACCACGTGCAAGGGGCAGGCTCTGGCGCGGTCGGCGTCCCACAAGCCCTTGACGGTTTCCGACCACTGGGGAATCTTCTGAATCTCGTCAATCGCCAGCACGAATCCGCGCCCAAATCGTTCCGCCTCGCGCCGGGCTTCTTCCCAGTTGCGCACCAGCCATTCCGTGTCCCGCACCTGTGGCACAAGGTAGGTGGCCCCGGCCGTATCGGGGGGGACGCGGAATTCGGCAGAGTCGGGTTCGTCAACGGCCAGGTAGCGGCTTTCGAGGTCGATCTGCCGCAGCGCCTGGCGCACGATGGTGGTCTTGCCGGTCTGGCGTGGCCCGAACAGGGCGATGAGCCGGTGGGGCGCCTCGGCCAGCCGGTGGCAGAGCGTGGTGACCTGAGAACGTTGGAAAGGTTCCATGTATGAAAATTTACTCTATTGAGTAAAAATAGTCAAGAGAGTAATCAATCAAATGTCCCCGTTTCCTTCCGTCGGTCAGGTGCTTGGATTTTACTTGACAATCAAACCCTGGAGCTTACGTTAAACAGGGCGTGTGAAGCAGTTCTGTTTTCGACATCTCAATCCATGGAGGAAAGGAGAGACACCATGCGGGGCGTGATCAGGAGCGTTCTCGTTCTCGTCTTACTGGGGCTCTTCACGGTTGCCTGTCTGCCGGCCAGGCAGGTAGCAGCCGAACTTCCGCCGGATATTATGGCTGAAGCTGAACGGAGACGGGCTGAAGCTGAACAGCGACAGGCTGAAAAACAGGCAGAACGGCTGATTGCGAAAAAAGATTATGGGGCCGCTCGCGAGGCGTTGGATAAGATTGTCGCTTTGCAAAGAGAGCACTATATCACATTGTCTGACCAGTTTCACTTCATGTATGCACGGGTGGCTTTGTCGGAAGGCTCAATCTCGATCGCAATCGACTCGGCGAAGAGGTATTTGTCGGCGGCAGGGACGGCAGGCAAGTTCCATAAGGAGGCACTGGCGTTGTTGGACGAGGCTGAACAGATGATGTTTCCGCTTGAGCCGGAGATGGTGGTGATTCCAGCGGGGCGTTTTCGGATGGGCTGCTTATCCGACTGCGAAGCCATGATGGACTATGCGAAGCCGGTGCACGAGGTGACGATTGAGTCATTCGCGCTGTCGAAGTACGAGGTGACGTTCGCGGAGTACGATCGCTTCACGGCTGCGACGGGTAGAGATCGGGCGTGGGATAGAGGCTGGGGCCGTGGCCGCCGTCCGGTGATCTACGTTTCGTGGGAGGAATGCGGTGGCGTATACGGAGTGGCTATCTGCCCACACGGGGGAACGCTACCGTTTGCCGAGCGAGGCGGAGTGGGAGTATGCGGCGCGCGCGGGATCGGGGACGGTGTATAGCTGGGGGAATGAGATTGGCCGGGGCCGGGCCAATTGTGATGGTTGCGGCAGTCAATGGGACAATAAGAAGACGGCTCCGGTGGGTTCGTTCGGTGCCAACGCGTGGGGCCTGCACGACATGCACGGCAACTTGTGGGAGTGGGTGCAGGACTGCTGGAATGACAGTTACCGGGGGGCGCCGACGAACGGGTCGGCCTGGGAGAGCGGCAACTGCTCGCGTCGCGTGTTGCGCGGCGGCTCGTGGAACTACAACCCCAGGAACCTCCGCGCCGCGGACCGCAGCTGGGGCACCACCGGCGATCGGATCATCAACAACGGTTTCCGTGTTGCCCGGACGCTTACTCCTTGAATCTTCACCTCTTTACCTCTTGGGGGGGTCCAGGGGGACATTGCCCCCCTGAGGTCTTCTGTTTGGCAAAGGGGAGCAAGGAAATACACCTGAAAGTGGGAATTTGTTTATGACAAGGACGATGTTGAGATTCGTGGTGGCGCTGTCGGCATGCTTGCCGTCAGTCTTTCCCGGCACGCAGGCTTGCGCCGCCGGGGCAGGTTCTGAAAAATTCGATCCACCGGCGCTATACCTGACCTGGCAAGGCGATCCGACGACGACCATGACCATCCGGTGGCACAGCAACAAGGAGAACAAGCGCGACGACGTTGTCGAGTACCAACAGCGCGGCGCGTCGGAATGGCGCTCTGCGAAAGGTTGTCACCACGATATGAGCCACTCCGAGCGGATCGTCCATGTGGTGGAGTTAACGGGTCTGGATCCAGGGGCGGTGTATCGGTTTCGGCTGGGGGAAGATAGCGCTGTGTATCAATTCCGTACGATGCCCAGCGATTTGACGAGCGAGGAAGTTCGCTTTGTTGTAGGTGGCGATACCTATGGTAAACCGAGATGGTGGTACCCGAAAGACTGGTTCCGAAGGGGCCGGCATTACTATGAGCTGTTGAGAAAGACCAACCTGAAGGCGTCCAAAACGTCGCCGATGTTTGTGGTGATCGGCGGGGATTTTACGTATTCCAACGGGGAGGAGGGTCAGGCGGAACGCTGGTATAAGTGGCTAACTGCATGGAAGGAGGATATGGTTACATCCGACAGCCTGTTGATCCCTCTGATGCCGGTGATCGGCAACCACGAGGTGGTCAAAGGGTATAAGAAAGACTGGTATAAACCGAATAAACCGTCCTCTCCTGCGACACAGGCGCCCTATTTCTACAGTCTGTTCATCGCGCCCGACAGCTCAAGCTACCGGGTGCTGGACTTTGGTAACTATATGAGCCTGATTCTGTTGGATTCGGGGCATACGACCTTTGTCGACGAACAGGAGCAGTGGCTGGCCGACACACTGGAAGCGCGGCTGGAGGTGCCCTACAAGTTCGCGGCCTATCACGTGCCTGCCTATCCCTCGGCCTGCGACTCTAGCGACGAGATTCCCACGCGCATTCGCAAGTGGTGGGTACCGCTGTTCGAGCAGTTCGAGTTGGATGTGGCCTTTGAACACCACGACCATACATACAAGCGTACTCATAATCTGAACGGGGTGGTATACCTCGGAGGCGGGGCCTGGGGAAAGGAGCGTAAACCCAAGCCGAACCGGTGGTACTTAGCAACAGCCCAAAAGGAGTATCATTTCATCCTGGTGAAACTCCAGGAACAGACAGCGCTGTTCCAGGCGATTGACAGCAATGGGCAGGTTTTCGACGAATATTCTAAACCGGCACCGAGATCTGCTCCTTTCCCGCGACCTCAATTCTGCCTTCAACAACTGCACCGCTTTGAACGGTAAAGATTGGGAGTTGCGCCTGATACCTTATCTGCCAGCGGCAGGCGCCCCTCTTGCTCCGCATCAATCGTATGGCTTTGGTCTGAAGTTTACCGACATTTGGAACAGAAGGGGGAGCGTGATGAGCGATTTGGAAGCCGGGGCGTTCGATGCGGGGGTGTTTTTCGGGCAGATTCGGAAGGGGATTGCAGGGCTGGATATTCCCGAGCGGGTTGAAGACGCCCGGACCGAGCGGAGGGCCTGGGAGGCCTGGCACGGCTACCTTGCCGGGCGGGAGAAGCCGACCTGGCATTTTGACGCCGGGCGGTTCGGCAGTGCGATGCAGACCTATTGGCCGGGCCTGGCGAGGGTCTGGGTGGCGCTGTCGGATCAGCTGATCGAAGGGACCTTTCTCCACGGCGCGATGAGGGTTCCCTATGTGCC
Source organism: Candidatus Latescibacterota bacterium (assembly GCA_965222075.1). Lineage (GTDB taxonomy): Bacteria > Latescibacterota > UBA2968 > UBA2968 > JAAXHW01. The sequence goes on from OZ244937.1 coordinate 1,338,444, forward strand.
GGGGAAGGGGCTGGACTGGAATGCCAATCCCGAAGGGACGCCCAGCTGGGGGGGAAACCTCTTTTTCCTGCGCTGGCCGATCCGGGCCGCGATGCTGACGGGGGATGAACGCTATGTGCGGACGGTTGCCGAGTGTCTGGGGACCTACCTGGCGCAGATGGACGATATCCGGGACGAGCGGCAGGTTGCCGTGCCGGGCTCGGATGAGATGCGGAGCTACACGGTGTGGAACACGCTGGCGCTGGGCCTGAAGCTGAAGGCGCTGGGCGAGGCGCTGTATGCGCTGCGGGACCACCCGGCCTGGACGGTGGCGGACTGCCGGAATACCTCGATTCTGATCTGGCGGCACGCCGATTTTCTCTACCGGCAGGTGTCGGCTCAAACGGCGGTTGCGTGGCAGCAGCAGTTGAACTTCATTTCATCGGGAAGCGGGGGGTTAGGGGCGGTTGGGGCGCTGCTGCCGGAGTGGACGGCGGCGGCGGACTGGCTGGAGACCGCCAGGCAGATCCAGGAGGTGCTGCTCTTAAACCAGGTCCACCCGGACGGAATGCAGAAGGAGATCTGCACCCAGTACCACAAGACGGTGATCCGGTCCTTCGCCACGCTGCAGATGATCCTTTATCGGCAGGGGATGCCGAGTTTTTACGATACGGAGCCGTTCCGGTCCCGCTTCCTGGCAATGCACCGCTTCCTGGGGGACATTCTGACCCCCCAGGGGTTTACCCCTGCGATCAATTCTGCGGTCTACGCGATGGACTGGGTGGTGTTCACAGCAGTGGGAAACACGTTCTTCAAGGATCCGACCCTGCGGTGGCATGTGAATCGGTGGCATCATCCCGATTTTGTGCCGGTGCAGAAGGAGGGGCCGGGGTGGGGGAGCACGATCCTGAACGATCTGTGCGTACCCGGGCCCAGGGGGGTTCGGGCGCGGGCGCCCAGGCCTGGCTCCCGGCTTTTTCCGGATTCCGGGATTGCGGTGCTGCGGGATGGATGGGGGGAGGAGGCGAACGTGCTGGTGCTGGATTTCGGACATCCGGACGGGGGGCACGCCTATGCGGCGCAGGCCTCTTTCACGGCGTGGGTGAAGGGACGTCCGGCTGCCCTCTCACCAGGGTCGCCCTTTTCATACAGCGACCCGAACTACCGGCCCTGGTATTACAGCACGCAGGGACAGAATACGGTCTGGGTAGATGAGGACGACCAGGAGATCTGGCGCCCGGGCAGGAAGCGGCGGATCTGGGGGCGGCTGCTGGACTGGCGGGACAACCCCGAGGAGACGCTGGTCCGGATATCACACAATGGATACACGCAGTCGAAGGGCATCGGGCACGAACGGACCGTGCTGCTGAAGAAGGGGCGGTTTTTCCTGATTTACGATCTTTTAGACGGAGGGGCAAGCGAGGGTGCGCATACGCTGCGCTGGACAATCCGGTGTCCGGACGCGCTCCGGGAAGCGGCGGACCGAACGGTGGTGAGCGCAGGCGAACCGGGCATCCGCCTTGTGCCGGGATGGACGGAGGCGATTCAAGCCGTGGAGATCGGCTGGGGGCCCAGTATGGTGCCTCTGTCCTATCAGCCTGATATGTCTCCACAGCAGGGACAGACCTGCCACGCGCGGTTTGTGCAGCGGCTGGCGGCGGGGGAGACGGCCCGGTTTCTGGTGCTGCTGGTGGCGGGGGATTGTACGGATGCATCGGTGAGGGGAGAGGTGAGGGCGGGCGGTGTGGAGGTTGAGGTGGGGGCGTGGGGAGAGCGGGAGAAGGTGGTGTTGTAGGGAAATTGCGGAAATCGAGAGGGGTGACTATGGCAGGGAAAAGGCGGGTGTATGAGGTGCGGATAGAACGGGATGTGGAGGCGAGGATGCGGGATGGGGTGATTCTGAGAGCGGATGTGGCGCGGCCCAGGGCGCGGGGGCGGTTTCCGGTGCTTCTGACGCGAACGCCGTACGGGAAGTGTGTGGACAGGCGTCTGGCAGCGGCGGGCTACGTGGTTGTTGCACAGGATATGCGGGGGCGTTACGCGTCGGACGGCACGTTTACGCCCAAGTTTATGCCGGGTTACCAGGACGCGGAGGACGGCTACGATACGGTGGAGTGGTCCGCCGGGCTGGCATACTCGAACGGGAAGGTGGGGGTGTTCGGGATTTCCTATCCATCGTGGGCGTCCTGGGAGCTGGCCTCGGCACGTCCGCCCCACCTGGTGGCGATGTTCAACGGGGGGCTTGCGACACGGTTGACGGACTGGGAGCTGGGCGGTGTGCTGCGGATCGGGCGAGTCCAGCAGTGGCTTTTCAGTACGCTGGCCCCCGACCTGCGACGTCGGCAGGGGCTGGGCCCGCCGCACACGCCGGTCGAGGCCCGGGCACGGTTTGACAAGGACCGGGAGAAGCCGCTCTGGTTCGTGCCGCAGAAGGCGCTGCCGGACGAGTTTGCCGGGGGATGCCGCGAGATCTGGCATTACTGGCTGGACCACCACCACGAGGATATTTTCGATTTCTGTAAGCGGCACAGCCAGGTGGACGTGCCGGTGCTCCACATGACCGGCTGGCACGACCGGCTGGTGCTCACGGTGGACCACTTTACGGGGATGCAGCAAAACGGGCGCACAGAGGCGACCAGGCGGGCGCAGCGGCTGGTGGTGGGGCCCTGGTCCCACGGATCGAACGGGCCCCGGCGGGTGGGGGAGATGGATTTCGGGCGGACGGCCGAGGTCGATTTTACCGCGCTGATGATCCGCTGGTTCGATACCTGGTTGAAAGGGGAAGACAAGGGGATGCTGCAGACGGCGCCGGTGCGCTATTTTGTGATGGGGGAGAACCGCTGGCACGAGGCGGAGACGTGGCCCCTGCCGGAGGCGCGGCCGAGGGCTTATTATTTACATTCCGGGGGATCGGCGAACACGCCAGCAGGGAACGGGAGGCTCTCGCAGAGGGCGCCTGCCTGCCGAGCATCCGGCCGGCCTGCCGAGTCGGCGCAGGCAGGCGCAGGCAGGCCGGAAAAGGAGGCGCCGGATCGCTACACCTACGATCCCCACGACCCGGTGATGAGCCTCTTTTACCCCAGCGCCCAGGATGCGCCCTACGACCAGCGGCAGCTGGCGGGCAGGGAGGATGTGCTGGTCTACCAGACGCTGCGGCTTCGGAAGGGGGTGCGGGTGGTGGGGCGGCCGGAGGTGCGGCTATTTGCAGCGTCAAGCGTTCGGGATACCGATTTTATCGTGAAGCTGATCGACGTCTACCCGGACGGGTTCGCGCACCAGGTCTGTTACGGGATCGTGCGGGCGCGCTTTCGAGAGTCGTTCGACCGGCCGAGTCTTTTGCGTCCGGGAAAGGTGTATGAATACAGGATACAGATGCTGCCAACGGCCAACCTGTTTCGGGAGGGGCACCGGATCCGGATCGATGTGTCAAGCTCGGATTTCCCGAATTTCGACCGCAACCACAATACCGGAGGGGACGACTATGCAGAGACGACGTTTCAGGTCGCACACCAGGAGGTTTTTCACGACGCCGGGCGGCCGTCCCGGGTGATTTTGCCGGTCGTGCCCTGAAAGGCGACTTTCGTACGGGGGAGTGGAAGGGTCACGGTCAGCAGTGAATTTGCAAGAGATGTCAGTAGAAAGGAGGGGTAGAGAATATGAAACGCACGCATATTCTCCTATTCGGGCGGAGACGAGATGGACGTTTAAACGGAAGCTGGATAAATTGAAGAAGGAGTGAGGCTTGACACCGGCGGATTTGTGGCCTATCTTTGCCCTATCTTATGGGGTAAACACCAATAATGTTGTGGGGGGAAAAGGTATGCCGATTGATTTCAGGGACAACCGGCCGATGACGGACCGCCGGGAGATGGTGCTGAGGGTGGGGCAGGGCGAGGGCGACTTACAGGGGAGTGACGATAAGGCGCTCCAGGCGGGAGCCGACTATCTGCACCGGCTCGGCGGGGGCGTGCTCCACATTCTGCCGGGTGTGTATACGATGCGGAATGCGCTCTACCTCCATCCCAACCTGACGGTCCGCGGATCCGGACCGAAAACGGTGCTGAAGAAGGCAGCCGGCGTGGTGACGCACCTGGTCCGGGATTCGGACTGGTACGAGGCCAGGGTGGAGGTGGAAGATCCGGGTGGGTTCGCCGTTGGGGGTGGGGTGATGCTGCGGTCGTACAAAGATGGGACGGGCAGGATGGAGGTGGTGAAGGATACGGTGACGGCGGTGGAAGGGAATGTGATTTCGCTGAGCCGGCGGATGATCAAAAATATGTGGCTGGACGAGAAGGCCACGATTGCGGCGATTTTTCCGATTCTGACGGCCGAGGAACTGGTGAACGACGTTCGGGTTGAAGCACTTGTACTGGACGGCAACCGGGAGGAGAATGAGGAGATCAACGGGAATTATTCAGGCGCGGTTTTTCTGCAGCAGTGCCACCGGTATACGTTCCGGAACGTGACGGCGCAGAACTACAATGGAGACGGGTTCAGTTTTCAGATTTGTGACGATTTCCGCTTTGAGAACTGCATCTCGCAGAACAACGCCAATCTGGGCTTCCATCCGGGCAGCGGTTCACAGCGTCCGGTTTTCAGGAATTGTGAGTCCCTTGGCAACAGCCAGGGGATTTTCTTCTGCTGGGGCGTGTCGGACGGGTTGGCCGAAGACTGCGTCTGCTCGGAAAACCTGGACTACGGGATTTCGATCGGGCACCGGGATACGGACAACCGGATTGTGGGGTGCGCGGTTGAGCGCAACCACAAAGTGGGGATTTTGTTCCGGGAGGGCAAGTCGGGGTTCCGGGACCCACACCGGAATGTGATTGAGGAGACGGTGATTCGGGATAACGGATTTGAGGCCGAGGGGGTGGGGGTGGATATTCGGGGCGAGACACGTGACGTGGAGATCCGGAACAGCCGGATTGAGGATTCGGGAGAGGGAAGGCAGAAGGTCGGCGTTCGGATTGGAGCAAAGGCGAATGGGACAAAGCTGGAAGAAAACCTGTTCAACGGTCTTGAGACCGATGTTGCGGATTTGAAGGAAGGCGCACAAAAGGAAGCGGCCGAAACCCTCAAGGCTGCCGTATAAAAGCTGAAGGATGGGCGCGTTGCCGTATACCTGCAATAGAAGGAGCGTACAATGTCTGCGGTTTTGACGGAAGAGGAACTCAAAGAGAAGGCGGCCCGGTACTTGAAGACGCAGTATGGGGAAGATACCGTGTCGATGGATATCCAAAGCAACGATGTGGAGGATGGAAACGGGGTGATGCACGTGGACTGCCGGGTGAGCGTGGGAGGCTCACAGTCTGACTGGACCAAGTGGTTTACGTTTAAGAACGGCGAGGTGGCAAGCATGAAGTGGCAGATGCGGTGAAACGCGGCCCTGCCGGTCGGCTCAAAAAGGAGGACGCCGTGGCTGAGAAAGTTGGTGTTGCGATTGTGGGCTGCGGAAATATGGGGAAGACCCACGCGCGGCTGCTGGCGACGTTTGAGGACGTAGCTCTGAAGGTCCTGGTGGATACAAACGAGGCGGCGGCGCTGGGGCTGCAGAAGGAGGTCGGCGCGGCGTCTGTTGCGTCGGATCTCCAGCGGGCGCTGGAAGATCCAGACGTGGATGTCGTGCTCATCTGCACACACCACCACCAACACGCGCCCATGTGCACCCTGGCAGCGCAGGCGGGAAAGCACGTATTCTGCGAGAAGCCGCTGGCGATCACAGCGGCGGACTGTGAGGAGATTAAAAGAGCGGTTGATGCGGCGGGGATCAAGTTCATGGTCGGGTTTCAGGCGCGGTTTTCGCCGTTTGTCCTCAAGCTGAAGGAGGTGGTGCCCGAACCGTGGGTGACGATTGCACAGTTGTTCGATCCGAAGTGGGGCGAGCAGCTCTGGGTGAACGATCCGGTTGAAGGGGGCGGCAATGTACTCAGCCAGGGCTGCCACTGTTTTGATGCGACCTGTTTTCTCAACGAAGGCGATGCGGAATCCATCTACGCGGAAGGAGGGAACTTCCACCACCCGTCGCTGCCGATAACGGATGCGGTGGCGTGTTCGCTGCGATTTCCGGGAGGGGCCGTTGCCAGCGTGACGATCGGTGATGTCGGAAGACCCGCGTTAATGGGCAAGTCTGCTTACCAGGTTTTTGCGGGGGATGTGACCGCGTCGCTGTTCAATTATTACTGGGAGCCGGAGATCCACCTGTGGGGCGCAGAGCCGAAGCGGTTGACAACGGCAGACCTGCCCGGCTGTGAGGACAGGGACGCTGCCCACGGGTACACGCAGCAGATGCGTGCGTTGATCGATTGGATCTGCAAAGACGCCGATCCGGTTGGCGCGGCCAGGGTACGCGACGGGGTGCGCGCAACCATGCTCGGCCTCAAGGCGATTGAGTCTATTCGCATGCGCCGGCCGCAGGAGATGTGAATCGGCGAACCAGAGGCTTTTTTTATCTTGATATTTCAGGAGATCCGCTATGGCTTTTCGTGTAGGACTTATCGGTAACCGGGCACACCAGATGACCTACGGGCCGATCTTCCAGGAGCGGGACGACTGCCGGATCGTGGCGGCTGCCGAACACCTTGCGGAGAAGGCGAAGCCGCTTGAAGAACGCTTCGGCGTGGCCTGCTTGGCAGACTATGACGCGGTGCTGGAGAACCCTGAGGTCGACCTGGTGTCGATTGCGACCGATTTTTATCTGAAGCGAAACCTCATCAAGAAGGCTGTGGCCTGTGGGAAGCACGTGCTGGTGGACAAACCGCTCGCCCGCACCGTGCGGGAAGCAAAGGAGATCGTGGAGGCCGCAGAGGGGGGGCGTGTGAAGATCGTGTTGAGCTATGCCCACCGATTTCAGCCCGGTCTTGCCAGGCTCGCCCGGGCGCTCCGGAACGGGGAGTACGGGCGCGTGGTCTCGTTTACCCATCACTTCGTGCGGCAGTTTCCGGACAGCGACCTGATGGCCTATGTGAGCTACCCCGCCCCGGCGCGGGTCAACGGCGGAGGCGAACTGATGAATCTGGGCAGCCATGCGGTGGACTATCTCTACAGTGTTTTCGGACTGCCGAAGCGGGTCTACTGCCATCTTGAAACGGCCTTCTGGGAGGAGTATTACCGGGATTTTGGCACGGAGGATATGGCCACTCTGTTGTGTGAGTACGAAGGATTTACGGCAACGATTGTGACTGGCCGGAACAAGGTAAGCGAAGAGACGCCCGCGGTGAATACCGTGGATGTGGCCTGCGAGGGGCGCTGGGTGCGAGTGGATGCGCAAGGACCGCAGTACACGATCAACGGTGAGCCGGTGGAGGTTGCGCCTGCGCCACTGGCGTCTGCCGAATCCTGTGTTCAGGATCTGATCAATTGTATCCTGAACGACGCGGAGCCAAAGAGCGGGGTGCGAAACGGCCTGGCCGTGCTGGAGATGACGACCGCCGGCTACCAGTCGGCGGCGGCGGGAGAATTTGTGGACCTGCCCCTTCAAGACGAAAACCATCCGATGATCGATCCGGAAGAGCAGGTGGTTGATATATTGCTCGACTGAGGAGGTTGTAATGCCAGGCCTAACATTCTGATTTGCAACTGTTAGACGCCGGAGGTTGAAGTGATGCTTGAAGATGCGCGAGATCGTAAATGAAGCGCAAAAAGCAGGCTTCCCCCTGACTCCTGGAGGTGATGATGTCAAAACCTGAATACCGTGCAGTGATCATCGGGCTGAGAGGCATCGGCGCGCAGCGGCCTCAGGAGGATGATCACCTTCCGGTGTACGGGGCGATGCCCGGTTCACACGCGGGGGCCTATTACCGCCATCCCAGGACCGAAGTGGCAGCCGTGTGTGATCTGAAAGAGGAGATCCTGGAGGATTTCAAGGCGCAGTGGGAAGATGTGTGGCCCGGGGTTCGGCTCTATACGGATTACCGGGAGATGCTAAGGGCGGAGAAGCCGGATCTGGTGAGTGTGGCGACTTCGGATCACCTTCATGCCGAGATGGTGGTGGCCGCTGCGGAGGGGGGCGTCCGGGCCATTTTTTGCGAAAAGCCGATCGCCACGTCGCTGGAGGATGCAGACCGGATGATTGCAGCGGCCGAGGCCAACGGGGCGCTGCTTTCGATAGATCACACCCGGCGCTGGGCGCCCGGCTACCTCAAGGCCCGGGAGATTGTTCGGAGTGGAGAGATCGGGGCGCTTCGCACAGTTTCGTGCGATCAGTTCAGCCGGCGGGCGATGATGTTTCGAAATGGGACCCACCTGCTGGACCTGATCTGCTTTTTCGCCGAGGCCAGTCCCCGGTGGGTGATGGCCGAGCTGGAGGAAGGGTTCGAGCATTTTACCGAGTACAGGGGGGATGGGGGACACGATCCTTCCACCGATCCGTTTGCGTCGGCGTACATCCGGTTTGACAACGGCGTCCGGGCGTTCTACAATTCCTACAAGGTCGATTTTCCCGGCTCCCAGCTTGCGCTGACGTGTGAGGGCGGGCGGATCGAGATTTCCGACCTGTTGACGCGTCTGATTCGGGGCAGCTCCCATTTCGAGCGGCGCACGTCCACGATTTCGCCGGGGAGTTACGTGATGGAGCGGCAGACGGCGGCGGTAGCGGAGCTGATCCAGGTCCTGGAGGAGGGCGGGGAGCTGGTTTCACCGGGCCGTGAGGCCCGCAAGACGGTGGAGATTATGCTGGGGATTTTGAAGTCGCATCACAGTGGGAACTGCCGGGTGGATTTCCCCCTGTCGTGAGGGTTGCATGTAAAAAAAGGGGACTTCGAGCGACGCAGGGGCGCAGCATGCTGCGCCCCTGTATTTGTTGCGTGTGAGCTAACCCTTCCAGGGGTGTTCACGCGCAACGGTTTCGTTCAGGTTTGCGCCCCAGCCGGGGCGGTCGGGGATACGGAGGTCGCCGTTCTCAATGACCAGCGCCTGGTCGATGAGGTCGTCCTTCCAGGGAATGTCGTCGATGTCGATTTCCTGGATGCGAACATTGGGCGCACAGGCGCACAGGTGGGCGCTCATCAGGGTTGAGAGGTGGCTGTAGTAGTTGTGCGGGGCAATGTTGATTTCGTAGCTTTCGGCCAGGTCGGCGATCTTTTTGGACAGGGTGAAGCCGTTCCAGGGGACGTCGACCATCAATACGTCCTGGGCGCGGGCGTCCAGGTAGCGGCGGTATTCCCGCAGGCCGATGAAGTTTTCGCCGGAGCAGATGGGGGTTCGGGTGGCGTCTTTGACCCGCCGCAGGGCTTCCGGGTCGTATATGTCCACTTCGACCCACATCATGTTGAATTCTTCAAGGGCCTGGCAGATGAGCGCGGCCCCTTCCGGCTTGAAGTTGAAGTTGAGGTCCAGGGCGATGCCGACGTCGTCGCCTACGGCGCTGCGGAAGGCGCCGATGAGTTCCCGGATGTGCCTGATGAGGGCGCTGGAGATATTTTGATCGGTCGTGCCGGGGCCGCCGCCGAAGCCGGCGAAATAGACCTGCGCCGGATCGCCCGGGAAGAGGATATTGGTTTTCAGGGCGGTGAAGCCGCGGGTTACGACCTCCTCTCCAAGGCGTGCGATGTCGTCCATGGCGCGCAGGGGAGGGACGCCGAGCAGTTCGTGGTGCCGTGCGCGAAAAGTGCCGCAGTGAGACCAGTAGAGGCGCTGGCGTTCGCGCATCGGGCCGCCAAAGAGTTCGTAGACGGGCACGCCGAACGCTTTGGCCTTGATGTCCCACAGGGCGCAGTCGATGCCTGCGATCGCTTTTGCGGCAATGCCGCCCGGGCTCTGTCGGGTTTTGCGATACATGTCCCAGTAGAGCATTTCAATGGGGCGGGGGTCCCTTCCGACGAGGAGGTCCTGAAGATCGCGGATGGCGCCGGCAATGCCGTAGGGGTTGCGCATGTCCGAGCACTCTCCATACCCGGTGATGCCCGCGTCGGTGCGTATGGCAACAAACAGCCAGGGGCGCCATCCCGCGTTGACGATAAAAGTATCCACTTCAGTGATTTTCATCGAAGATTCCCTTTCAGGATCTCCATAACCCTTTACGTATTATATTCTATTGCCACAGTGTTTTCTTTTGTGCGCAGTGACCGGACGCCCGCCCTGGCGACCTGCATGGCAGTCAGACCATCCTCCTGGTTGACGGAGAAGGGCTGTTCGTTCAGGCACTGGTCCACAAAGTAGGACAGTTCCTGTTTGTAGGCCGGGCCGAAGCGTTCGATGAAGACGGGAACCCCCTCGCCGTAGTCCCGCATCCGGAAGGTCTTCTTTTGGATCGCTCCCTCCCGGTTATACGCTTCTACCGTGACTTGCAGGGGATTTTCCTGGAAATGGCCCACGTGGATCAGGCCGTTGTCGCCGTAGATCCACGTTTCGTTGCGGTATCCGGCAACGTGATTGCGGCTTACCTGTACCTGGGCGATGGCGTTATTGGGAAACCACATTTGAAAGAACACATCGTCGAAGTCCTCTTTCACCGTTGTGATCCTGAAGTTATGGAGGTTCGCACCCAGGGCGCTGACCCATTCCGGCTTTGCGCCCAACAGCCAGATGACTTCATCGATGTTGTGGACGGCCATATCCGGGAGGATGCCCGGACTGTTGTAGCCCTCCGGGGGAGGGATGGGGTCTTCGAGCACGGACACAACCTTGAACGGGTTGCCGATGCTGCCTTCCTCCAACAGGTTCTTCGTATGGTTCAGAGGATCGTCGAAGCGCCGCATGAACGCCTGCATGAGGGCGTGGGGCTTTTCGTCTGCAGACAGGTTCCTGACGAAATTCACCGCGTTTTCGACCGAATGGGTGAGGGGTTTCTCCAGCATGACGCGATATCCGGCTTCGATGAGCGCCCTCGCGTCGGCCTCGTGGTCCTCGGTCCTGGAGGCCACCACGGCCGCGTCGACCAGCCGGGCATCCACCAGATCACCGATGTTTTCAAAAGGGTGGATGCCGGATGCCTGGTGTTGTTGAAGCTGGTGGGCAACGCGCCAGGCGGTGTCCGCATAGCGGTCCACGACCGCGACCAGTTCGCAGTTTCCACGCTCTCTACTCAATTCCTGGGTGTGTCTGGCGTGAAAGACGCCGATGCGGCCTACGCCGACGACGGCCAGCTTTAACGGATTGGACATACGTGTTAAAGCTCCTTGATGGTCGGTTTCCACTGGTCAGAGAAGAGGTCGGCGATGCTGTCGTCCATGCCAGCGAGACCTGCCTGCGCCAAACTCCGCGCGGCAGGCAGGTAGGCGCAGGCCCCGCCCCCCTCATTACTCCCCCCTGGAGGGGGAGTCGCAGAAGCCGAGCCGGTTCCCTGAGCCTTGTCCTGAGCCTGTCGAAGGGTAGTCGAAGGGCAGGCGACGGCTGATGCGGTGGGGGGGACGTCAACGTCTCCAGAAGCGCAATACCCGGTAGCCTTTCTTGCCGTACCGTCCTGAATTGCCTAAAGTGCTTTTAGAAAATCGCGAACATTAATGAAAACGCTATGCGCTAAATTCCAGTAGCCATTCTTCGCTGCCACGCCTACGGAAAGGTGGGGCTGGGGTTTTGTCGTCAGATAGGCATGCGCACGGGCCTTGTCTGGTCTCCCGATGGACACGTCCGGTAAAGCTTCGACACACCTGAAAAAGTCATCAATGCAGTGCTCTACCGAGGTATCCGCAAAGCTCTCGCAAAGTAGCGTCTCAAGCATACCCTGGCGATTATCGCCGGGTAGTATCAGCACCGTCACCATCGGGCCGGCGCCAACGCCTTCTTCCGGGTTATCCGGCACAGGCAGTTTAGCTCTGCGCAACGAAGACTGAACACTTTGAAACGCCCCCTCAGCGGACGTTTCCGCATCGCGAACGATGCCGACACTCTGGACGGTCTCACGAAACCCCGGTGCATCCACAAGCGCAAGCAGGAAACCACCCAGTTCGTTGACACCGCCGAAGTTTTGAACCTGAATATTCGTAAGCGACAGATGATCTTTGAACGCTTCAAAGAAGTTGCGTTGATCATTGCCCTCGACGAGAAGCTGGATTTCCGATTCGATTTGTATTGCTTTCGTCATACTAACGAACCTCAAGGCCGTGTCGAATTGCGGCCTGAATTGAATCCGGTTCATAGGTGACACAGCGGCTCGCCATCAGCAACTTCAAGCCTGTGCAGGCAAAACCTGTCCGTGCATCAGGGACTTCAAGCCTGTGCGCAAAACCTGTGTGCTATTCGTGCGCGGCTGTTACGCACTCAAGACTATGCGTGGTCGCAAATATCTGCGTGCGGAACTGCCTGGCCGCCTCATCAACCACCGGCCAGACATCGGGTAATATGGAATGGTGAATTCCATTTTCGATCTCATCCACCAGAACAACACCATCCGGTACGGAAGCGATGGCCAGAACAAGCCGGGCAATTAGAGTCATGCCTTCGCCCATGACGGACAGGGGTACCAGTTCGGACCACCCGATATCCCCCCAGATCATGGGTATCCCGCTGGAGGAATTGTCCTCGATGCTTTGTAGCTTCGGTTCAAAGATCTTCAGTGCTTTCAAGAGCAGATCGTCCTGTTTCTGCTGTCTCAACCTTCCCAGCCTTATGGCATCCTCCTGGAGATTCCTGATTCGAGACAGGAGAATGACCGCATGCAACGGGACATTTGTGGCAGGCTGATCGACCTCAAGCCTCTGCCCTCTCATACGTATATGGCTTTTAACGCATTTACCTGAAGGACCGTTATACTGAAAAATGAGCGAACGTTCGTCAAAAAAGTTCGTCACCGAAGTTCCGTCCGTATGATCAAGAGGAATTTCAGTGGTGGGCTGTCGCTCTGAGGTGATCTTCAAAGCCAATCGACCATGCGACGTATGATCCCCCTCGACTTCAATGGACCGCCCCATGTCCAGATCAGAGAAGAGCTGGTTCCAGAGGGGTTCAACTACTACCGCTGCGGATACTCTGTTGTCTGGTGCCAGGCCGCGAATAACATTTTGATTAATTGCCATCTGCGCGTTTCCGGCTCCGGACAGCAGAAAAATCGCCTCAAGCAAACTGGTCTTGCCGGAATTATTTCTGCCGGCAATGAGGTTAATGTGGCTCAATCGGTCGATTTTAAGCTCGTTGAAGACACGAAAATTCCGTATCTGTAAGTGTTTCAACATCGTTATCACTCCTCGCCTGTATCTGATTCCACAGATTACGTCCAGGCTAACTTGCGATCTTTTTGGAAGGACAGTTCAAAACATGAGTCCCCTTGACTCAGAGGTCACTTAGACGCTTATCTACCGCATTGCACAGCAAGATTTTGCATAAAATCCCCCTTAAAGGCCGCTCGGTTCGAATATCGCGGAGCGTGCAGATCTGGAAGACGTTGGGATTATCCCATCCCTCGCGCAGTGCCGAATGCGAGAAAATGAACTTGAGCGGCGTCTCCAGGCTCAGGAGCTTCTCTTTCTCCTTCATAATCAGGTTGCAGGCCCGTTCGATGGTCCAATCACTCCCCCCTGGAGGGGGAGTCGCAGAAGCCGAGCCGACAGGCGATGGCTGATGCGGTGGGGGGGACGTCAACGTCTCGCACACCTTCTCCAGCACACCAAAACAGTTCTCAGCATGGCATTGCACCCCGATCCTTCAGGCGAGGGCCGCGTACTCATAAACCGGAGTCTCAATGGTGCGAACGGGACGACATCGTTCCCACACCACTTGCTGCAAGCGCTCAACGGTCTCCGGTGAGAAGTGCCTCTCACCCGTCTCGACGTTGACTCGGGCCGGGACGTTCTCAATGAGGAAGAGCCGCCCATCGAACTCAATGTGGTACGTCACCTTTTTTTCAACCAGCGTCTCGTTCCATGCGCTGTCGTCAGGCATCGTCCTGTCTCCATTTCGTCATTCGCTCCTCATCACCCTTCTCCCAATTCTGCCAGAAGTTGCCGCCCCCTGAGCGTCAGTCGGTATTTCTGCTTGCTGCTGGTCGGCTTGTCCGGGATGGTCATTTCCAGCCACCCGACATCAAGCAGCGGTTTCAGGACCTGGTTCTTGAACCTGGTTCGGTCCTTTCTGTCTACCGATGCCATCAACGTCCCTATTGCCTTTTCCGTCAGGCAGTTACACAGGATTTCGACCTGATGCCGACCTGATGCCGACCTGGTGCTGACTCTTGCTCCGACTCTGGCCCCGACTCTGGCTGCGACAGGGCGCGGATGCGCCTGCTCGAAATTTGTGTCTTACTCGATAAGAGGAACGAAATCCTCGCTGGCCATGGGTTCGTGCTTGTCCCAACGGCCGCGCATCTCAATCAGAACACGCTGCTTCGACGGCGCAGGCAAGGGGTTAATGCGTACTACTTGCGCATCGTATTGGCCAGGCGACTCGGCCATAGCCTCCACCAGATCGTCCACAAGATAGCGCGGCGTCCATCCAATCATGTGATAATCTTCAGTCTGGATCTGTACCGCCAACCCGGTCGCTGGATTGGTCAATTCCAGTGTTACATACAGCTTTTCCTTCGGCTCTAATAAGCCAATTCGCTCTTGCGCCGATTGATTCACGTGTCGCCGGCCGTGCAGAAAGAACCGACAAACAAAACTTCCGTCGTCGTCCTTGACGATCTTCGGAAAAACCTCATAGGCATCTGTCATGCGGGAACCGCCGTTTGTCGCCAGAATCTCAATGGGATCAGCCCCCTCACTCAGGTCGAGATAGCGTAGATAATCGGCAAAGTCCGGTCTTGCAGGATTCATCACCCGATTTTGAAATAACGGAAACAGCTCCGAGGATTCGTAGTCTTCATCCAACCTGGGAAACTCGATCAACAGAGGGAATCCTGCCTCTAACTGTGCTCGCTTCGCCCCGCCCATGTAGCGGAAGCGATACAGCGAACGTTCGACATCAGCATCCAGCCGACCCACCGGAAACCATGCCTGGCCGGGTTCGTTGTCCTGCCACGCCAGGAAAAGGGTTCTTGTGCTCATCAAATAAGCCCTCCTAAACGTCCGAAATTGTAGCGCACCAGTGATTGCCATGGACCAACTCCTGACCGCCGCGTGCGAACGATTCCGTTGCCGATCCTCGCGTGCCCTCAAATACCGCCAATTCCACCTTCGCATGTGGAATTTCCAGTAACTCAGCGACCTCAGCGGAAATCTTCTCAGCCCAGTGCTCCCCTGTGTTTGTTCGAGGGTATTTGAAGAGCCAATTGTTCTCTTGTTCCCCTGGACGGCGATACCAGAACTTCGTCTTGCTTCCCATTGCCTCGGGATCAAGGACCCATTCCGGCTGCACTTCTTGTTCTTCGAAGAAAGGAGAAGATTCACTCATACGACAAACGACTCAGCCAAACCGCTCGAAACAGAAGTTTCTGGAAGTCCCGGTTGCCCGCATTGTCCCCAGGTGCGTCGAGCAACTCGAGAAGGCGGCGATGACGCGCGTACAGCCAGGGGCTTCCCTTGTTATTGCGCGATACTGAAGCTTTCACGCTATCTACCTGTTGTCATCTACCAGGGGCATGTCCTCACTCGTCCGAAAAGTAGTCCGAGTCTATGCTCTTCACTTCGTAGGTGGCCTTGGTCGTCACACCGACGCCATGCTCGATCATGAGTTCGGCGAGCTGGGCTCCTCCAATCAGAATGACCTTGGTTGCAATATCCGCTGCGAACTCCGTCGCCTCGCGAGTGAATGTGGATGTTGTGACAAAGACCCCCTTGCGCGCGCGCCGCCCCTGCAAGGCACCGGCAAACTCTTGGACCTTGGGTCTGCTGATGGAATCCTTCCATCGCTTGGCTTGGATATAGATGATGTCCAGGCCAAGGCGGTCTTCCTTGATTATACCGTCGATGCCCCCATCTCCCGAGCGACCTATGGCCTCACCGGCTTCTTGCCTTGAGCCCCCGTAGCCCATGCGGACGAGTAGATCCACGACGAGTTTCTCAAAGAATTCCGGAGACGATTTCATAACTGTCTCCAGAAGCTCATAGGCCAGACTCTTCTGCAACGCCGAATAGGCCTCCTGAAGGGTTTCAGCCGGCGTGTCCGTAGAGATCCCGTCCTCCAACCCGGTTGCATCAACCGATGGGGCGTGTGTACGGCGAGGCTGTCGGAATCTCTGGAATTCCTCAAATTGCTCAAGAAATTTGTTATTGATCTCGGAGGGCTTTTCAGCGAGAACATTGCGGCCCCGGTCGGTAATGCGAAAGAAACCCCTCTTGGGGGATTCCAATAGACCAGCCCTTGTAAGGTACGTTCGTGCCCAGGTAACTCGATTGTGAAACCTCGTTTGCTGGCCGCTCGGCAGGAGTTCCCTTCTCTCATCATTCGTCAGCGCAAAGCGGTGCACGAGGATATCGACGGCTTCGCGGATCTGGCGGGTTTTGCCATCACCGGCCAACTCAAGCAGGGGCAACATGATGGATTGATAATCTGGAATAGCCATGGGTTCTCCCACTGGGGTTAACGTGCGAGTTTGCCGGGTAGATCAACGAGTTGATTCGTCCGGATACTTGAAGCTTGTGATCATCCGCGACTCCAAATCTGCAATTGCAGACGACAGACCGGAGACTAAACGCCACTATTCGGTGTGGGCTCCAGGTCTCTCGTCAATGCTCTTCTCATTCTCAGGCCGACGCACAAACGCGGGGTCACAGGCGCATTTCATTTCTGAGTCGATCAATCCGCTCTAATGCCGGCGAGTACATCGTCGATTTTGGTCGCTACCATGTACCGAGCCGGCGACTCCCGCACTTCAAGTGCCTCAAAGTGCGCCTTTCCACACTCGATTTTGGCGCGCTCTGCGCCGCGAAGGTCGCTGGCCAACACACTGCCCTTCGTTTCGACCACGAAGTACAGCCGCTCGCCCTCATCGGAATCGACCAAGACTGCCCAGTCCGGGTTGTAGCTTCCAAGGGGCGTCGGCACCGCGAACCATCCGGGAAGCTTGGCGTACACCTTGACGGCAGTGTTCTTCTCAAGCTGGTCCGCAAAACGGGACTCGATGCCAGATTCATAGACGATCTTCTCGTACACCGATTTTGTCGCGTCAAACATGTTCTTCAGATAGCCGCTAAGCTCTTCCTGCTCGAAGAGTTCCTGTGCATAATAGGATTCGTCCCCGAGGCGTTGGTACTTGATGCCGTCTACCAACGCTTCCTGCTTGCAGCGGTTGATGGCCTGTGCGGCAAGTTCGATAAACTGCTGTGGGTTGTGTTTGAAGTCGTTGAGGCGTCCGCTCCCGCAGAGAATCCGCTGGATGCTGCGCCGCGTGAGCTGCGTCCGGTCCTGAAGCTCCGTCAGCACATCGGGCAACTCGATCCCGGCCTCATTCAACGTCACGGTTGCGGCCCCGGTTTTCTCGGTCGCTTCCACACCCGCCTGACCGATGGCGATGTCGGCCTTGCGCCACTGGAGACGGGTTCTGGGGATCACCGGCGCGTCTTGAAGCGCTTGGGTGCATTGTGCGATCAGGTCCTCGTTGTCGAACGCCACACGGTAGGTGGTCTTGTGCTTGATGCGGTCCCAGAGCGCCTTGAACTCGGGGCTATGGAGCACGGCCTGGCGCGGGCGTACCGGGCGACGCTCGTTGGCGTTCTTGATCTCCAGGCGACCCGCGAGCTTGCGCAGAAGCCCGGTGATGCTCTCGCGCTGCGCCGTGAATTCCTCGGGCACGTTGAGCGTCTCTTCCTTGAGCGCCTTGCGAAGCGAGTCTTGTATCCGCCCCTGCGCGTCGATATAGCCCTCTGTGTTCAGGTGCTCCCACAGAACCTTCGACGCCTCGAAGCCGAGAGCCGTCGTCTTCCCGTCCTCGCCGGTGACCGGAATGGTGGCAAACTGATGCGCCTCCACCACACCGAAGCGAATACCCGTATCTTGCTCGATCTCGTGCTGCAGGCTCTCGGCGAACTCTTCGTAGCTTTCCATCGCAACGACCGTGAGCGTGTTAACGTCGAAGCCGCGCAGGCGCTCGCCGTTCTGGTTGACGCACAGGCGCAAACCGCGCCCAATTGTCTGCCGGCGCTCTTGCTCGGTCCGAATATCGCGGAGCGCACAGATCTGGAAGACATTGGGATTATCCCAGCCTTCGCGCAGGGCTGAGTGAGAGAAAATGAACTTGAGCGGCGTCTCCAGGCTCAGGAGCTTCTCTTTCTCCTTCATGATCAGATTGTAGGCCCGTTCGGCGTTGTCGCGGTTGGCCTGGGTGTTCTCGGCGGTATCCGTCCAGCCGCCCTTCTTGTCGATGGAAAAGTACCCGTTGTGGACCTCCTCGGCGGCCGCATCGAGATCCACCTCTTCAAACAGGGTCCGGTAGTCCGGATGATTGGCGAGACGCCGATACTCCTCCTCGAACATCCGGGCGTAGTCTCCCTTGACGGGATTGCCCTCGTCGTCGTACCGGCGGTAGCGACCCACCACATCGATAAAAAACAGGCTGAGCACCTTGATCCCCTGAGGGCGCAGGCGCTTCTCCTTGTCGAGATGCTCCCGAATGGTACGGCGAATCATCTGCCGCTGGACGGCGAGGGCATCCACGTCGCCCCAGGCTTCTCCCAGGCGGAGGTATTGCTCGCCGCCCGGCACGCGGATCTCGACGAACTCGTTCCCTCTTTCGGCGCGGATCTCGCCAATGCGGCAATCACGGTAGACGGCGCGTCCGGTGGTCTGTTCGAGATCGTCACCATCCTGGACATCGACCTCCCGGCGTCGGACTCCGCCGGGTGTCTCGACACCAAGCTCGACCCTGGCGCTGATGACACCGCGCCGGTTGCTCGCCGAAACCAGGCGGACGTATGGCTTGTTGTGCGCGTCTTCGACCGTAGCTGACGCCACCTCGATCTGCTTCACCAGCTTGCGTTCGTACGCATCCACGGCATCGAGCCGAAAGACCATGTGGTGCTGATCCGCGTGCGTCGCCGAATAGCGCAAGGTGCAGAGCGGATTCATGGCCCTCAGGGCTTCTTTGCCGCGCCCCTGAAGACCGCCGTCCACACTCTGCGGCTCATCGACGATCAGGATGGGCCGCGTGGCCCGGATCAGGTCAATCGGCTTCTCGCCACCCGTCTTCTCGCTGTCCTTGTAGAGGTTGTTGACGTCCTTCTTGTTGATGGCCCCGACCGTCACCACCATGATCTGGATCTGTGGACTGGTGGCGAAATTCCGAACCTGACCCAGCTTCGCGGAGTCGTAGAGGAAATACTCGAAGGGGGTTCCCGAGTAGAGCGCTCGGAAATGCTCCTCGGTAATCTGAAGCGACTTGTACACGCCCTCCTTGATCGCAATCGAAGGCACGACAATGACGAACTTCGTGAAACCGTAGCGTTTGTTCAGCTCGAAAATCGTCCGCAGGTACACATACGTCTTCCCTGTACCCGTCTCCATCTCCACGGTAAAGTCCCCGGAATCCAGGACTTCGGAAGGCCGCAAGCCGTTGCGGAGCTGGATGGCTTTCAGGTTCTCAAGAACTTCGTCATCGAGCAGGGTCAACCGGTTGCCGATGCCCAGGTCGCTTTCGGCAAAACCGAGCCGCGCCTGGGTCTCCGCAGGGTCCCGCGTGACGGTGAACTCGGTCCGACAGACCTCCTGCCCGCGGAACAGATCGCACACCGACTCAATCGCCTGGAGTTGGAAGTCGAGATTGGGTTCAAAGTGGAATTTCATGGCGAGATTATCGAATTCCCTGTCAACGGATGCATGGGCATCCGCTCACCCGTGGAAACGAACCTGCTCTCGTGAGAGATGAAATACGTCGGCGATCTGGAGAAACTGTCATAGTAGTAGCGATGGGCCAGGGGCGTCCGGCAGCGGGACGCGGATTGGCTGTGCCAAATCTCCACCAAATCACGATGTCCTTGGGTATCCACCGGGCAACTCGGGGAGCCGACGATCTGCCTTGCTTTGGTTGTTTACATTGCGACACTGTTATGCCATCAGATTCTTGGTAACGTCCCTATAGGCCGTGTGTAAGAAATAGGGTATATTTATGGGAGGAACAGCCACCCACAACAAGGAGGGTCCTCCCATGAGACGTAACCAGCCGCTACCAGAAGGTCTTTATTGTCCCAATTGGGAGTGTAGTCTTTTCGGGCAAGTAGAAGCATGCAAACTTGAGCGTCACGCCTACTATGGTCCGGATCGGAAAGTCATCTATCTTTGCCGAGCCTGCCGAAAGACGTTTTCAGAAACACGAGGGACCTTTTTCTTTGGTCTGCACACGCCTCGTGAGAAGGTTTTGACGGCCCTGGCGATGATCGCCGAAGGGGGAGGTATCCGCGCCACAGGCAGAGCGATGGGCGTTGACAAAGATACCATCCAAAGTTGGGTCGAACGAGCAGGGAAGCATGTCGAGGAAGTCTCGGCCTATTTGACGGTGAACTGTCACCTGAGTGAAGCCCAACTGGATGCGTTGTGGACCTTTGTTAAAAAAAAGACCAAAACCTCAAGGAGGCGGATGATCCGGAAGAAACCGGTGAATTCTTTGTCTGGCGCTGCGTGAAGAGGGACACAAAAGTGCGTGTAGCCTCTTTTGTGGGCAAAAACGATGAAGAAGGCGCCAAGGGGCTGCTTGTCAAGGTTAAAGAACGGATGGCCAAGCCGAACGATCCCCTTTACGCAGGTGCTGGTAATCCGCTGTTTGTCTCCGACCTGCCTGTGCGTGCTGTCTCACGCACGCAGACAGGTGGTGACCTGTCGATTCCCCCTGCAATGCTTGCTGTATTTGGCAAAGAAGTGGAAGAGCCTGTGCATCGAGGGCCGAAGTGGAAGTATCCACGTATAGAACCCGATGAGAATGTGATCTTTGTGAGGGCGATCAAACAGCGCAATCAGACCGGTCGTCTTTTGGGCATCCTGGAGGAAGTCACCTGGGGCGAGGAAAAGGCAGTTTGGCAACGGATAGATCCAGATGGCGAAGGGTGGCATATCTCTACCTTCTGCGTCGAACGAGACAATCTGACCTCCAGACTGCATAACAGCCGTTTGGTTCGTAAAACGCTTCGGTTTTCCAAACAACGAGAGATGTTGGAAGCTGCCGTGGGCTTGGAGGATGCCTACTTCAACTTTTGTTTGCCCCACGACGCTCTGAAAAGACCGCTTGCTGTGCCTGTGCCGACAAAAGGGAACGGATCGCCGAAGAAGTGGGCGCTACGCACGCCGATGATGGCTGAAAGCCTGACTCATCACGTGTGGACCTTGGAAGAACTCCTGTCGTTCCGGGTGCCTCCCAGGCATCTCTGGACTGACCCTTAAAACACATGCCCCGAAGGGACACTACCAGATTCTTACTTCAAGGCAATTGCACTTGCCGAGTAGACCGCTATAAGCGTTCGCAATTGTCGTCCATCTGGCCGTTAGACCTTGTTCCTCCAGTCTTCTGTGAATGATCCCGATCAACGATTTAGAATTTTTTGGAACGCCATCTTCCAAATCGGCTTCGTTAAATTTCCCCCGCCCTACGACATAGCAGGTAAAGATGCCGGACAACGTGCCTTGCTGTCCAAGATTATCCAAATGGGAACCCCAGGTAGCAACACGAAATCCCAGTCTATTTCCTTTCTTTAAGAATTCCGATATTCCATCTAAGCTCAATAACTTAAACCCATCGCGCGAAATTACAAGAATTGACTGACAAATTTCTACGGGATCATAATCAAATTCACACAGCGAATAGCTTGCCGCGATAGATTTGATTGGGTCAAGATTTTCTTTCTTCAGCAGGTCCGCTTGTTGTGCCAGCCACGATTTAATGCTCGCGATCGGTGCCACTCGTTCACCAGCCTCTCGCTTGGCATTTTTGGGAAAGTGATCAATTAGACCGATAAATGGCTCATCGTAACGATTATGAGGTGAAACTAAACCGCCCACAGCTTTCGCCGAAAGAAAATCGGCCCCATTTGACCGAGAACAGCTAACAGCAGCCAAACCGTAACATTTTTGGCCATCACGGATCTCTCTAAGGCGATGAACATTACTATCTATAATGTGCTGAACCTTCGCGTTCACGCCGCAACTCACATACGAAAGAGTCTTAAGCCACGCTGCTCTATCTTCTATTTTCGGCGGAAAACCGCCGTGAACTTGAGTGGTTTTTCCGTCCCATTCGACAAAAACTCGGACTCCAATTCCGGAGACTAAGGCCGCTACATAATCGTGAAACGTGACATCAAAATCCTCATGGCCATGAATATTCGCGTGTATCTTTATGCGATTTGGATTCGCCAAAACATTTTTCTTAAAGTCTATTTCGATCCTTGTTGAGACATCCATTCCAAAGTTCTCAGATTTGTATTTGCTGAGCGTTGGCCGAAGTGAAAGTCCATTTGCAAACGAAAGGCACATAAGAGAATCGAGGCCTTGATCGAAGCGACGTGAAAATACCCTCACACTATCGGCGATCATAAAAATGGAAAAGAAACCAATTCCAAAACGCCCGGCTGGAGAATGGCCAGAAGATTGGAGGCCTGGAAACTCCTGAGACGCCCGCGCGTTTTTCCAAAAACTTTTACCGAAATCCGTCAAATCATCAGTAAGCGTCTTTTGGGACATTCCGATACCATCATCATCAATTTGTAAGACAAAGCGCCCTCTCTTGGGATAGTCAATTAGACGCACAATAATGCGTCCATCAAAATGCTCATTAGTGATTGTCTGTCTCGCGGTGATTGCATCTGAAGAGTTCTGAACGAGCTCCCGGATTACTATTTCGAGCTTGTCCTGCGTACCATATAGCTCTGCGCCGCCTAATCTTTCGATCAAACTTGCTACGTCGGAAACATGTACCTTGGTATCCGTCGGCTCCCAGTCCATAGTTTCAACGTATTTCGTCAATTCCTTAACATTTCCAGCTCCCGCAACGCATTTTCGCGCGAACTGCGGGTGGAACCCGTTTGCTGCGTTCCCAAGCACCTCGTTGCAATCCCTGAGTTCCTTGTCAAAGAGCGCTATCGCATCAAATGCGACCCACCACGCTGTAGCTCCGTTTTGCGGAAAAGGCCCGGTTGATGCGATGATCAACTGAGTTTGGTCGTTCGGGTTGACTATGACCCGTCCCAGACGGTTCTGAGCAACCCAATGTGCCCTGGAAACTGAATTCATCTCAAGCAGCTTCAGGAGAAATGTGGGGGCGCGTGCGCCGTCTATGTGTCCGGCGTCCGCAACTCGCAACATACAAGCTATTTTCAGAGGATCGACAACCCAGTCGGGCCGGAGGAAAGCTGCCGGGGGGCGAGGTGTGGAGAACCGTTGGACGGTGGTTTCTATATCCCAATGATGCGATGCTGCAATTTCCCCTATCAGGTGGCCATAGTGTTCTCGAAGTTCGCTATCTTCGATCAGATACACGGAGCCATTCGATTGAGCTTGCCATGGATCGCATGCTAGCCTCGCTGCTTGAGAAGCATGAAGATACCTCAGGGCCTCGAAATCGGCCTCGTGGCGAATGTCCTGTGTATTGTTGGCCAGACTAGAGAGTCGGGCGTGAGCATCTCTCCATTCCACGGTGTTACGCAGACCTTGCTGTCCCCCAGCATATGCCTCAAAGCAAAGGGCGGCGTCATGCAACAAGACAGCGCCACCGAATACATATGCTTCCAACGGATTTAAGGGGAAATCGTCACCCACAATTATGTCGGCAACTTCCCAAATTGCATCCATATGCGTGATATCGTGTATCGTGAGATGAGGAAGGTCTACAGCGATTTTGGATGTCAATTGTGCAACTCTATTGCGAAAGTTGTCAAGAGAAGCCGTAAGTCTTATGATGTTGGGGTCGGCTTCTTTGTTGGCCCCAAAGCTCCTTTGCCAGATGCCCGTTTCCTGAATCATATTGGTCCTAATCCTATCGGTAAGTACGCGCAAGCTTTCGCCAAGGGCGGTCTGTTGAGATAAGGTATTTCCGTTCACTCTGAAACTCGACTTCAACGGAGTCTCTCCTAAAGGCTCCGCACATTCGCCAGACCATGCTGCTCAAGGATGGCCGTAAGGTTTGCCTTGGCGACGTCGTCCACGAAGGCGCTGTCGCGAAAGACCACGGTGCTGTCCCCAGCGGGTGAAAGCTCGGCATGCCACTCGGCGATACCGAGGGCCAGTGGCTCGACCTCCTCGCAGGTGATCTTCTTGTCGAGGCAGGCGATCAACGTCCCGGTGCCTATGGAGCGGACGGACTTCCCCGCAACAGGCCGGGTCTCAATGGGCACGCAGAGGTCGAGGCCGAGCTTGAGCAGCAACTCATAGAGAATATCTTCTTCACTTCGATCCGGCTTGATGTGGTCAATGCTGTCGAGCAGCGTGCCTTCCAGGTCGTCGGCATCCGGCTCCCAGGCACGGATGTTGGACGTGTCCAGCTTGAAGACACGGAATCCGAGGTCGCCAGAAAATAGCGGATTCTCCGCTCGGATCCATCGTCCGGCACGGCGGAGGCGTTCCTTGGCAATGTCGGCGATGCTGGCGTAGTCTTCGCGTTGTGTTGTCTCCGGAAACTGAACTATTGCGTACCGAAGAGCGATTGACCGGCTTGAACTCGCCTCCATCGCCGCTTGCGCGAGGGGTGCCGAACCGGCGAAGAAATCTAGCACAGTATCGCCATCCGCACAGAATAGCTCTAGAAGACGACTCGCTAGTTTGACTGGTTTCGGAGTATCGAAAGGCGCATCTCCATCGAAGAGTTCTTTGAGCTCAAGTGTAGCCTCTTTGTTGTGTCCGGCAAAAGTGTGGTCCCACCATGTGTGTGGAGTGACACCGTTTTCACTCTCGGAAAGAAACGATTTCACCATCGGACGTGCGTCCATTTTGACGCCCCACCAAATGCGACCTTGGGCACACCATTCTTCAAACTGTGCCTTGTTACACCTCCAATACCGATTAGGTGGCGGGTCGAACATCTCCCCTTTTGGACCCACAATTGTGTACTGGCCCGCAGAATACGGCTTGCTTGCCGAAAGGTCTTGGGCACGCCAAGGACCGCGTGGATCATTATCCGGGTTCCTGTAGGCTTTGATCTGTTCCCTTGTGCGCTGCCAAGGGTTCACATCTACCATTTCTCGATTCCGAGCATAGACGAGGATGAAGTCGTGCATGTCCGACACCCAGCGCGCCGTGACATTTGAAACATAGCGCTTCTGCCAGACGATTGTCGCTATGTGGTTCTCCTCACCGAAGATTTCGTCACACAACTTACCCAAATTCGTTTGCTCGGTGTCGTCAATCGATATACAGGCGACTCCGTCTGGTCCCAGTAGTTGACGTGCGACCAGAAGTCGAGGGTAGAGCATGTTCAGCCACCGGGTGTGGAACCGCCCCGAAGCTTCCGTATTCGACGAAAGCTTCCGGTTTTCTCCGTCGGTCTGTCCGGTCAACTCCAGGTAGTTCCGGATGTTGTCACGGTAGTCGTCAGGATATACGAAGTCCTTTCCCGTATTGTACGGCGGATCGATGTAGATGAGCTTCACCTTCCCGGAGTAGCTCTTCTGCAGGAGCTTGAGCACCTCCAGGTTGTCGCCCTCAATCATCAGGTTTTGCGTTGTATCCCAATCAACGCTCTCCTCAGGGCAGGGGCGCAGGGTGCCGGTTGAAGGCGTCAGCGCAAGCTGCCGCGCTTGGCGTTTGCCGTGCCACTTGAGGCCGTACTTTTCCTCACGCTCGTCCACTGCGCCGCCGAGAAGCTGCTTGAGCACGTCGAAATCGACCTTGCCCTCGGTAAACGCCCCGGGAAACAGGGCCTTCAGATGGTCGACATTCTCGGCGATAACGTCAGCCGAACGCGTCTCCGGGTCGTTGGCGGCGATCTTTGTCATAAGTTCTTCCCTGTCCAAAGAATGGCACGGGGCCTTTGGGCGCTTGAGTTTCAGGCTTCTTTCACTTTCCGTTGCTACAACCCTCTGCTGGTTGTTCAGAATGACGATCCGTGACTGCTTTTGCCGCTTCGTCGATGCTAGGAAAAAGGGTTTCGCGTGTGATGTTCAGCAGGCATAGTTCATCCGAAATGCATCGTTTTTTCCTGTCCGGCACTTCCAGAGTGTAATGATCGTAAACCGGAACCCCGGAGTTCTGATTCAGAATCTCACTGCGTTCGAACCGCTCGTGAAACGCAGAAATGAAGAAAGCCCCTGATTGCGCTCGGATGCGCTCGAATGACCGCTGAGGTTCAACGACGAACACGCGGAAGAGATCTCTGGGGTCGATTCTTTCCTGGAAGTGTGGCTTTTCCTGACGGATGAAGTGATAGAGGCGGACCATGGCCTGCCAGTAATAGCCTGCCCATTCGGGGCCACCCGGATCAACGTCATCCGGTGTATCCTCCTTCCTCTTCCCAAGCAGCCGCTTTTGTTCCTTGCATGAGAGCTTAGCGAAATTAGCAATGACGCTAATCGAGTCGCTGTTGAACGGTTTTATCAGATTCTCTGGCACCGCGAAGACATGCAGGCGGCCAGGCTCTTCGCTGGAACCTCCTTTTCGTTCTTGGCAGGCGTGGAACAAAGCAACGAGCGGGTTTCGAGTGATGTCGAGTAGCCGGGTCGGGAGTCCGTGATGCTGTGCGAGGACCCATTGCGCCAGTGCTGAATTCAGCTTGTCGAATTCCTCCGGCCGGCGCGACATGAGGTCGACTATCATTTTGGCTTCCGATTTGAGATGCACAAATGTTCCATTCTTCATTCGCATTAGGGAAGGGCGCAGTTCCGGGAACATTTTAGCTTCGCCGCGAAAATACAGAACCCGATCAGGCATGTTCTCGCTAATAATGGAACATTTTTTGAGCAAGCACTGGACACTGTCGACTGCCTCGCCGGATCTAATGTCGGGAGGAGTTCCTTCATCAGGATTCCCTCCTGAAAAGAGAGTCGCCTTCCAGGGCTGGGTACGGAATAAATTCGTGCCTTCTATCTTTGCGTAACGAAGGTCGGCACCAGCAAGTTCACGATTAGCGAGTATCGCGTCTGTGAGGTCCGCTCCATGGAAGTCGGCACCACACAACGAGGCGGTGTTGAAATCCTCAGAATTACGTTCTCCGCCAAACATTTTCGCTCCGCGGAGTTCTGCGCAAAGGCCGAACTCGCAGCCACGGAGGTCGGCGAAGTCAAGGTCCGCATCATTGAGGATAGCTCCGTTGAGATTACATTCCTTGAGATCAGCGAAACGGAGATTCGCGTTGGAGAGATTGACGTTGTAGAGTTCGGTCTTCTGGAGTTTGGCACCGCTCAGATCAATACCAGAAAGGTCAACGACATCGTCGAACTTTCCGAGAAGTCTCTGCCGGATTATAGCCCCAGGGCTTTCGACCGAGACACCCCCTTTTCCGAACTTTCCGGGAATATAGGCCTCCTCAAGGTCTGGCGTAAAGTCCTCGCGTTTGCGTCGTTCATTCCATTTCTCGACGCCTTCGAGCAGCCATTGGATGTGTTCAGTGTTAGCCATGAAGCGTCTTTTGCTCCTTTGACTTCACCAGCGGATTCCACGCGCCAGGGGCGAGCTGTCTATAAAAATAGCAGCGCTCCACAGGCCATGTCAGTGTTTCTCGGCCACAACGTCCGCCGGGCGGGTCTCCACCAGTACGGTCACACGGTGGGGGAGGGGACAGTCCATCGGTTTCCACTGGTCAGAGAGGCACTTAGCTTAACCTTCCAACGGTTTCCACTGGTCAGAGAGGCACTTAGCTTAACCTTCCAAACATCGATTTCAAACGCAACAGCCAGACGGCCCAGATCGCTTCCCCCATGATCTTTTTGGACATTTTTGAAACACCGGCCGTGCGGTCATAAAAAATAATGGGGATTTCTTTGATTTTGAATCCTTTTTTCCAGGCGCGCATGGTGCCTTCTATCTGGAAAGCATAGCCGGATACGTGGATTCGGTCGAGGTCTATGGCTTCCAGGACTTCCCGCCGGAAACATTTAAACCCACCCGTGGCGTCTCTGATGGACATCCCCGTAACCAGCCTGGCATAGACATTGGCATAATAGGACAACAGGAGACGTGTGATCGGCCAGTTGATCACATTCACGCCGGTGATGTAACGCGAGCCGAGGATCAGGTCGTGGTGTTCAATCTCCCTGAGGAAATCCTTCAAGTAGCCGGGGCGATGGGAAAAGTCGGCGTCCATTTCAAAGATACAGTCATATCCTCGCTCTATCGCCCATTTGAATCCAGCGATGTAAGCCTTTCCCAGGCCCTCTTTTTTCTGGCGGTGCAGCACGTGGACCTTTTCATCCTGAGCGGATATTCGATCGGCAATTTCACCCGTCCCATCGGGGGAACTGTCGTCTACGATGAGAACCTCGAGGCGGAGGTCTTCCTTCAGGACCGCGGGGACGATCTTCTCAATATTGTCCCGCTCGTTGTAGGTGGGAACAATGACCAGCGCTCGCTTGGGTTGGGACATTTGGAGAACTCCCTTCCTTACTCAGGGGAACATATCTCCCTGGATTTTTGGACGGTTTCTTGACATGATACACTTTTTTTGTATCTTCGTAAAGCATAAGGTTCCAACGTTCTGATGAAAATCCAGGAGCATGCGCCAATGGCAACAGAAACGACAGTTGAACCCGTGGTTGGGCGTGAGCGCCGTTCGCCCCACAAGAAGGCCCTGAGTCTGATCGATTGCGATGTGCACCACATCATGAGAAGCTTTCAGGATCTGGTTCCGTACCTGGACGACACGTATCGGCGCCGCCTGCAACCGGCCATCAGTCCGCAGGCCGGGGAGCGCACCAGCTTCCGGCTTCCCCGCCGGGCGTATTTTCACCCGTACAGCTCCAATCGCGGGGATACGATGGAAGAAGACGGCACAAACCACGCGTCAGATCCGGCCCGGCTCAAAGAGAACCTTTTGGACCGTTACGGAATCGATTATGTGGTTCTGCTGGGGAACGATCTGACAACGCTGTCCGGTATGCCAGACCCGGCGCTGGCGGCGGGCATCGCACGCGCGTACAATGACTGGTCCATAGACGTCTGGCTGCGGGCCGATGCCCGCTTCAAGCTGTCGATCTGGGTGGCGCCTCAGGATCCGGCGCTGGCGGCGCAGGAGATCGAGCGCCTGGGCGATCATCCGGATGTGGTCCAGGTGGCCGTGCCGCAGATGGACATTTTGCTGGGTAAACGGCATTACTGGCCGATCTACGAGGCGGCTCAGAAGCACGGGCTTCCGGTTGCCTTCCACGTGGGACCCGAGTCGGCGGGATTGAACGGGCCGCAGGTGGCGGTGGGAGCGCCCACATACTATATCGAACTGCAAACGGGGGTGGTGTCCATCGGGATCAACAATGTGACCAGCCTGGTGTGCGAAGGGGTATTCGAGAAGTTCCCCGATCTTAAGACGGTTTTTCTGGAGTTCGGTTTCACCTGGATCCCGGGGCTGATGTGGCGTCTGGACCGGGAGTGGAAGTCCCTGCGGGCCGAAGTGCCCTGGGTGAAGCGCCCGCCAAGCGAGTACATTCTCAAGCACGTTCGAGTCGGTTCGCAACCCCTGGAAGAGCCCCCACATCCCGAATATCTCCACCAGACACTGGAAATGATGTCCGCCGGGGAGACGATGCTGTTTGCGACCGACTACCCGCACTGGGATTTCGACGACCCCAAACATATTATCCGCAGAATTCCTGAGCACATGCGGCAGGGGATTCTGGTGGATAACGCCCGGAAGGTGTATGGTCTGTAATAGGAGGCGAGTGTGGCGGGAAAGCACCGGCATGTGGTTGGCAAGAAGCGTGAGTTTCTCCCGGGAACCCGAAGGATTGTGGAGGTGAAGGGGCGGTCCATCGGGGTGTTCAACGTCGATGGGGCGTATTACGCGTTGCGGAACACCTGCCCTCACCAGGGGGGGCCGCTTTGTCAGGGCACGTTAACCGGGACGATGATTCCGTCCGAACCGGGCGACTACGTCTACGGGATGGAAAACCGGGTGCTGCGCTGCCCCTGGCATTGCTGGGAATTTGATATTACCACAGGGAAGATGTTTTTTGTGCCCGATGCTCTCAGGGTCAAAACATACGAGGTGGGCGTTGAGCCCCCGTCGGTGGAGACCTATCCGGTTGCGGTAGAGGAAAGTATGGTTGTGTTATATGTTTAAGACGGGGTAGGCAAATTCGGGGCGGCCAGGACGGCCGCCTTTTTTGTTTTGTCATGGAGGGTAAGGTCTTGTTGCGATTGGGCAGGAGGTCGTGGGGAGGTCGTTTGAGGCGTCTGTCAGCAGCAATCCAGGGGCGCTGGAGGCGTATCAGAACAGGCGCTTTTAGTCCATCAACCGCACATTGTACTGCCGCGCCCCGGCATGATACCCTCTATAGGCCCCCTCGTTAAGCGGCTCCGGAGTATAGACAAAGACCTCGTCCGCCCAGGGATTGTACACGACGATTTCTTCCTGTTCGTCCCCACAGATGTCGGCCGGAATGCAGTGGTACCATCCCATTTTTCGGGGACCGACAGGTTCGGGCAGGTCGGGCAGGGTGACGGCCTGACGGCCCCGGCCGTCGAAGAGGGCGCCCCCGTTGTAGAGGAGGGCGGGGGCATCGGGGCCGTTCCAGTAGACGGTTTCCATGCCGGTTTCGTTCGGAGAAGAATTGAGTTGAAACCGGTTGAGGATACGGCCACCGTTATCGACGATGAGGACATCCGGGTTGTGCCCCAGGTAGCGGATGGCCATCTGAGGGGCGGGTTCGTCTGCGAGGAAGGTGGCGACGCGGGTTTCCTGGCCGTGGGGGACGATGTCTTCACCCAGTGCCAGGACAATCTTGCCGTCCAGGTCCAGGACGTGGCCGCCCCCGGAGCAGACGGCGCGCATCCGGCCGCTGTCCCAGGGGAGGATGGCCACGGAGTCCATGTTGGGGGCGAGCTGCGCTTCCCAGCGCGGGGCGCCGTCCGGGGAAAGGATGTAGTAGCCGCCGTTGATTTCATCGCGGCCGTCGCCGTCCAAGTCGCCGACCGAGGGGATGTAGGCTGAGCAGCGGCCGTATTCGTTCCACTGGATGGTGTAGGTCCACAGGAGGTCTAAGCGGTCGTCGAAGGCGAGGACGGTATCGCCCAGCTTGACGACGATATCCTGCGGGGTGGGCCGCCCCCGGAGGTTGGCGATGAGGAGGCGCTGGTGAAACCAGTTGGCGCCCCAGCCCGCTCGCACTCGAACCGCTTCTGGAGCGGCACCGCGTTTAATCTCCCCGGTGCGGCCGTCGCGGATCTGGAAGACCACGTTGGCGAGGGATTCCTTAGGCGTCCGGCCGTCGGGCCGGTAGAAGAAGCAGAGGACCTCGCTGTGGCCGTCTGCGTCGATGTCGTGGACCGCAACCGCTCCCGGACGGAGGGGCTGGGCGCCGCCGGCGCCATCCTGCCAGAGGACCTCGCCGTCTAATGTGAAAGCGCCCAGGAAACAGGGCTTGAGTTCGCTTTCCAGGTCACACCGGTAGACGAGGAGGTCGGCCCGCCCATCTCCGGTGAGGTCTCCCAGGCGGACATCGCCGCCATAGGTGAGTTCCCGGCCTTCTACAAGAGCGGATGTGAGAAAAGGCACAGGGATCCGGAGTCTGCGGTAGAGGCGGGCGGCGGGAATATCGTGAGAACCGGACACGGGGGTGCCTTATGCCGATCTTGCCACTGGTAAATAAGGGGGAAGGAAAAGAGAAGGGGAAGGTCAGGCGTTGGGAAGCCTCAGGACGGTTTCTGCTTGTGCTTTTCGTGCTTTCGCCGGAGGTCAAGCACCTGTTCAAACTTTTCAGAGAGGCTATTTCCTTTACGTGAGAATTTGAGCATGGCCTCGTGAGACATCACCATCATGGTGCCCTGCGAAGCATCCAGGTACCGGCAGTAGCTGTGTTTGACCCTTTCCCCGGTAATACAGCATCGGCTCTCTACAGGATATTCTCTGTCCGAGTCGATAAAGCTTCCGGTAGGCCTGGCATCTTCAGGCTGTTTTGCTTCGTAGTCGGTATAAAACGCCTTGTTTTTTTTGTCCATCGTTTCTGATGTCTCCTTCTGAAAGTGGATTTTCAGAACTGCTTGACTGCCTCGCAGGCCTTTTGGGCGATGTGGGTGTCTATTTCCTCAACCCGGGCTCCGAACCCGAGGAGCAGGCAGATGTCACAGGTGTTGTTAATCTCCCGGGGGATGCCCCGGGAGGCTCGGTAGACGGCGTCTACCGCGTCGTTCTTGAAGATTTCCCGTTCGAGTCCCACTTTTTCCAGACGGGACTGGATATAGGCGTGGGTCTCTTCCTGTTTGAGGGGGCCAAGGTGAAATTTGATGGAGATGCGCTGTTCAAGCTGCTTGATGCGTGAGATTCGCTCCCGGAGTTCGGGCTGCCCGATCAGGAGCAGGGTCGTAAGAAAGCGGTCGTCGAACTGAACGTTGAGGAGGTGGAGGAGTTCCTCTAAGGTCTCCGGGTCTTCCATGGCCTGGGCCTCGTCTACGATGATCACGGTGTCTTTGCCTGCGTTGCGGTTTTTGACCATCCGGTCGTTGAGGGCCTCAAGCAGGTCGGACTTGGAGTCCGGGGCCTCTTCCACGCCGAGCTGGGAGAGGATTTCCCTGAGAAATTCGATGGGGGAGAGGCTGGGGTTGGCCACCACGCCCACTTCGTAGCGGTCGGACTGGAGGTCCTGGGCCAGGGTGCGGCTGAGGATGGTTTTGCCGCATCCGACCTCTCCTGTGAGCATGGCCGCGCCCTGACTGTTGACCGCATAGAAGAGGCGCAGCAGCGCCTCCTGATGCTCGGCGGAAGGGTAAAAGAACCGAGGATCGGGCACGTTTTCAAAAGGAAATTCTTCAAGCCCCCAGAATTCTTTGTACACGGATGTTCGTCTCCCAGGAGGGTGTTGAGATTCAGGCGTCGAGAAAAAAGGCAGTATTGTAAAAATATAATATACGTCAGAAGGGTCGGATATGTCAAGAAAAAATAGACAAAAATGAACTTTTTGCTTGATTTTTTTGTTTATATTTGTTTATTTTTGGAGAAATTCACCTATACTACATATATAGTACAGGCCATCGCTTCTGAGGGGTATTGACGGGTCACTACAATGACATTTAGAGACGCGCTTGAACGTGAGATCGCGGCCCAGGGCCTTTCGGTTGCCGAGGTCGCCCAAAAAAGCGGGCTTTCCAAAGGGGCCATTTACAATATTCTCAACGGCAAGACGGAAGAGGAACGGATTCGTCCGTCGACCCGACGGGCAATTGCCAGGGGGTGTAACCGGAACATAGAGGTCTTAGAGGACGGGGGCGTCCTTTTTGTCGAGCATGGGCGATCCGGACCTGTGGACGAGCCGGGGGGGGTGGAACTGCGCCTGGTGCCAGGCCGCCCCTTCTTGGAGGAGCGGTTCTTGAGGGAGCCGTTCGATTGGCTCCACAGTCTGGAAGAAGAGGGGGTGCTGACCGGCACCCGAACGGTGGACCGGGTGTTCCAGAAGCGGGAGGAATTTCTCTCCCTGGTGGTGGAGAACCGGGGGCAGGCCGTTGTGACAGAGGTCCGGTTTGATCTGCGCGTGGCATTTGAGGGTGGGGGGCCTGCCAAACAGTTTTCATCCCGGTTATCCGGCTACGTGCCCTGTGGGGAGCATGTGGAGGAGACCCTGTTTTTGCAGGCTGGGCCGCCCTATTGTGTGGAATTGCTGAACCCCGTCTTTACGGACCCGGAGGGGCGGACAAAGGAACTCGACGGAGATCTGAAATATTTCCATAAAGGGTAAGACCGGTGATCGAGGCACTCAAGCAGACCAAGCGGATTCGGATTCATAACGATTCTCCCGCCGACCGGGCGCACCATTTTGGGTTTTCGGTTTATGCGGAGACCTTTGCCAAGCTTATTGCCGATTGCGCCAATCAGACGCCGCTGACGATTGCGATCAGCGGTGCGTGGGGAAGCGGGAAGACATCTTTGATGCGGAGCGTCCGGGAGACGCTGGTCAACATTACCCGGGAGGTTGACCGGGCCGGGAGAGACAACGTCTTTCGGCGGTGCCGTACGGTCTGGTTCAACGCCTGGAAGTATTCCAGCCGGGATGCGATCCTGGTGGCGCTGGTAGAGGAGATTGTGGCCCAGATGGTGGCCGAGGGCCTGCCCCGGCGGCAACTGGATCAAATGCGCCAGGGGGAAGGTGGCCTGGACTGGACGCGGATCGCCCGGTCTCTGGACGACCTGTTTCAGCAGAGCGGCAGTCCCGAGATGAAAGGCCTGCTTAAAAACGATACGGAGCTGCTGCGTAACCTTCCGCTGCTGCGGGAGTTCGAGCGGTTTCTGGACCGCCTGATCGGGTGGTCGGTGGCGGGCCACCCTGCGGGTCCCGGGGAACGGTATGACGATTCGGAGGGGGTGCTGGTTTTTTTTATCGACGACTTAGACAGGTGCCAGCCCAACCGCGTGGTCCGGGTGCTGGAGACAGTGAAGCTCTTTATGGACCGGCCCGGGTGTGTCTTCGTGCTTGGGATGGATAACGAGATCGTCGAAAAGGCCGTCAAGGCCCAGTACCAGACCATTGAGGGGTTTGACGAGCACGCCTATATGGATAAGATCATCCAGCTCCAGTTCAACCTGCCGCCCATCCGGCCGGACCATATTCAGGAATTCATCCGGGAGGAACTGATTGGCAGGCAGGCTCAGGAGAGTCCGATCCTGCCTTATCTGGAGGATATTTCGGAAACCGTAGAGTCCAACCCCCGAACGGTAAAGCGGTTTTTAAATACCTTTGCCATTCAAAGAAGCCTGGCGGAGACCCGGGGGCTCCTCAGCGATGGGGTGATGGACGAAGACCTGTTGGCCAAATGGATTATTATCTCTTTCGCTTTTGAGAAATTTGCAGAGCGGGCGCTTCAGCGCCCGCTTTTGATTGCAGAGCTACAGGAGGCCATCCGGGAGGGGGAGCCCGAGGGGGGGGTGTTCCCACCCCACCTGCGGGAATTCCTGGAGGATCAGCGGCTGGTGAATCTGCTCAAGCGAGGCAAGCCCTTTCCAACGGATGAAGAGGAGATTTCGGTTTATACCCATTCAAGCGCGTCCACCCAGCCGCGCCGCGCCCCTCCCGAGGGGTTCGGCCGCACCGAGGCGGAAGGGACCGAGGGGGTGATTCGGGTGGAGCGGGGCAAATTCCTGATGGGGGATGTGAACCGGACCGCGTTCCTGGAGGCGTTTGAGATCGATTTGTATCCGGTGACCAACCGGCAGTACATGCGGTTCCTGGACACAACGGGTCACGCTCAGGTTCCCGAGCACTGGCGGGAAGGTACTTATCCCCCGGAAAAGGCGGACCACCCGGTGGTGAATGTGAACTGGCACGATGCGATGGCCTACGCCAAATGGCTGGGCAAGCGGTTGCCCACCGAGCAGGAGTGGGAGAAGGCGGCCAGGGGACCCAACGGGCGGATTTACCCGTGGGGCAATGCCTTTAACCGGGTCAACTGTAACAGCCGGGAGCTGGAATTACAGGGGACGACGGCCGTCATCCAATTTCCCAATGGGGCAAGCCAGTACGGCTGTTACGATATGTCGGGAAATGTGTGGGAGTGGACAGACACCAACGCGTTCGACAGTGAGGAGGCCAAGGTCATCCGGGGTGGGAGCTGGGCGAGTCACCAGGAGGGCATGCGCGCCACAACCCGGGCATATGAGCGCGCCGAGCGGCGTCGGCGGGATGTCGGGTTTCGGTGCGCCCGCGGTGTGAATTCGCCCAGGGTAAAGAGGTAGGGAAGATGGGGCGTGCGCGCACCTTTCAGAACTTGGAGAGATCCTTATGTCCTGGTTGCAGACCACCTTATTGATTGTTTACAGTATCGCACTGGGCCTGCTTCTGCTCTACAGCCTGCACCGGCATCTGCTGGTGCGGCTTTATTATAAGCATCGGAAGGTGCGGCCGATCCCTGCCGGGGCTTTTGAGACATTGCCCCGGGTGACGGTTCAGCTTCCGATCTTCAATGAGCTCTACGTTGCCGAGCGGCTGATCCGCGCGGTGGCCGA
Organism: Candidatus Latescibacterota bacterium; assembly: GCA_965222075.1. GTDB lineage: Bacteria > Latescibacterota > UBA2968 > UBA2968 > JAAXHW01. The sequence continues at coordinate 1,374,277 of OZ244937.1, forward strand.
GATCGATTATCCCCGCGAGCTGCTGGAGATCCAGGTCCTGGACGATTCGACCGATGAGACGACGAAAATAGCTGGGCGCTGTGTCGCAGAACTCCAAAGACAGGGCCTGGATATTACCTGTTTACACCGCAGCGAGCGGACCGGGTTCAAGGCCGGGGCGCTGGAGGGGGGGCTGAAGGTGGCCAGGGGGGAGTTCGTGGCGGTTTTTGACGCCGATTTTGTGCCCCCGCCGGATTTCCTGCGGAAGACGCTTCCCTATTTTGACCGTGACGTGGGGATGGTCCAGGCCCGCTGGGGGCATCTCAACCGGGATTATTCCCTGCTGACCCGGGTGCAGGCCATTTTTCTGGACGGGCATTTTGTGATGGAGCACGGCGCCCGGAGCCGTTCGGGGATGTTTTTCAACTTTAACGGGACGGCGGGGATCTGGCGCCGGCGATCTATTGAGGATGCAGGCGGCTGGCATCATGAGACCATCACGGAGGATCTGGACCTGAGCTATCGGGCGCAGTTGGCCGGATGGCGGTTTGTGTTTTTAGACGACATGGTCTGTCCGGCAGAGGTTCCCGTGGAGATGAATGCCTGGAAATCGCAGCAGTTCCGGTGGGCGAAAGGGTCAATGCAAACGGCCAAGAAGCTGCTGCCCCGCCTGCTGAAGAGTCAAATTCCGGGACGGGTCAAATTGGAGGGGGTCATTCATTTGACGGCCAATTTTTCCTATTTTCTGATGGCCCTGGTGGCGCTTCTGATCTTCCCGGCGGTACTTTCCCGGCAGGATTTCGGATGGTACAGGATTTTTGTGGTGGATCTGCCCCTGTTTATGGCGGCTACAGGGGTGGTCTCCCGGTTTTACATCCACTCGCAGAAAGAGATCTATGCCGATTGGAAGACGAGGCTCAAATATATGCCCTTTGTGCTTGCCTTCGGGATGGGGATTTCCCTGAACAATGCCCGGGCCGTGCTGGAAGCCCTGGTGGGCCGTGAGACGGAATTTCGGCGTACCCCCAAGTACCAGGTTGTAGATCGGCGGGATACCTGGAGGGGCAAGCGCTACGCTGTTCCCAGGAATCTGCTTTCCTTTCTGGAGGTGGCCGTGGGGCTTTATTTCTGCTGGGTCATCGGGTTTTCGGTGTACCACGAGATCTATTTCCCCGTTCCCTTTTTGATCCTGTTCGGTTTCGGTTTCTTCTACGTGGGCTGGATGTCCCTTTTTCAGGGGTGCCTGGAGCGGCTTCGACCCCGGTCTACAAAGGTAGAGACCACAGCGGCCGATTGAGAGAAAAAGCAGAAATCTCTCTGGGCAGGTAGGCAGGCAAGACCGGGTCAGATTTTCACGTAAAAAAGGGGTATAATAGACATTATGTAAACTTACCCTTTAAAAACCGGCTTTTCTCGATCTCCTTTCCTTCCGCGTTACCCCAGAAAGCTGTCTCTTCGGTACTTCGCTTGCAGGCTTTTCATCTCCTTGTGGCATCTGTCAATTTCTTCCTGGCGGGTCTTTAGATTCTGCGCATATTCCCGATTTTGCTCCTGGAATGTCCGGAGACTTTCTGCCTGTTCTTTTTCAATTTGACGCATCCGGTCCAGTTCCCGCCGGAGCCAGTCGGTCTCCAAAAGCGCCTGTTTTTCGTTTTTCCTGGCATCTTTAAGCTCATCTCGCAAACGATCCAGGTCTTCCTTGTTTTTTCGTGCCTCCGTCCATCCCGATGCCGACGAACTTTCAAGCTGGCCCAGCCGTTCATTTAAGATCTTGAGTTCGGCTCTAAGTTCTTTTACCTGAATTTCCGCATATTCAAGCCGTCCTGCACGCTGCTGGAAGCTGTCGTATTCTTCCTGTGAAACGGATATTACGGGTTCTTTTTGGAGTTGTTCGGGTTCGGAATATTTCAATCTTTTTCCATATTTTTTATAATATATTTCTATAATTTTTTTATATTGAATTCTCCAGGCCCCGTTCCATTTTTCGGCATCCAATATGCCTTTTTCAATATAATTTCTTATGGTCTTATCTGTTACTTTTAAAGCATTTGCAGCTTGTCTTATGTTTAAATAGCGTTGAATCCCTTCACCTTGTACAGACATAAGAACCTCTTCTGAAGATTCTGGATTTTTCTATTTATTTTCCATTAATTTTATATTTATATAAAGTTAAGTATTTTCAGGCTATGCTGCGCCCAATGCAGCCGCTATGAGATCTTCGCTTACCGGTAAACAGAACCGCATCGCTGTAAATTTCTCTCTGAATTTGGAAATACTCCCCCCCAATCCTCTGTTTTTCAGGATGATATCCGACATATATCCGGCCAGTTCCTGGAAATCGTCCTTTTGCATCCCAAATCTCGTCATTTCCTGGACCCCCAGGCGGATCCCGCTGGCATCTGAAAAGGATACATCGCCTGGAAGGGCCTGATAATTCGTGATCACGTTGTTTTCTTCGAGTCTCCTGGCGACTTCAGCGCCTTTACCGCGCCCCACGTTCAGAATCACCTGGTGCGTTTCCGTATAATCCACGGAAGGATCGCCCTCAACAGACAGACCGCTTTCACTGAGGGCCCTGGCAAAAGCTTTCGCATTGGCCATAACCCGCGCCTGATAGTCGTCCTTGAAGGCCATCATTTCATAAGAAGCGCCCAGCAGCGCCAGGAGCGTTCCCAGGTGATGGTTGCTTACGTCTCCGGGAAACACTTCGGTTACGATCCGCTCCCACAGCGGCCTGTAAAAGGTGGATTCGGACATCCTGCTGGCGATAACACCTCTCTGCGGCCCAAAAAAGGTCTTATGCGTCGATCCGGTGACGATGTCGGCGCCCTCTTCGAAAGGCTTCTGAAAGTGCGGGCCCACCAATCCCAAAACGTGCGCCATATCGTACATGAGAATGGGCCGATCCTCCCTGTCTGCCGCGAATGCTGCGATCTCTTTCACAGGCTCGGGATGCAGCACCATACTCTTGCCGAATATCGCCAGCTGCGGGCTATATTCTTCGATCAGCGTCTTTGTCTTTTCAACGTCAATTCGATAGGGGTTATCCTCCTGGACAGGAAAATGAACGACCGCAGGCCGTTCTGTCCTGGAATCGTGCCGCACAAAGTGCCGCAATGCGCCCATGTACTGGGCGCTTAAGTGCCCTCCCCTACCCAGGTGATTGCTTATCACATAGCCCAGTCTTTCAGGTTCGCCCCGTCCAAACCGGTTCATATAATCCACCAATCCCGAAAAAACAGACTTGTTGGCCATCTGTCCCGAAACGGGCCTCACTTCAACTTCGGAGCACCCCAGATACGCCCTGAGAACGGCCTGGGCAGCCTCTTCAACCCATTCAATAAATCCGGTCCCCTGATAGTAAAAAACATCCTTTGCAACCTTTCCAAACGCTTTTATCGTCTTGTGCTCGGCATATCTGGCGGCCGGGTCCAGGATTGAAAGCAGCCTGACAAAGCGCGAGGGGGTCTGCTCCGAAGGAATCAGGTTTATCGCTCCCGACTGCCTGAGCTTCGTATTTTCAACCGCCCGCGCTGACAATTCTTCTGCCCCGGGCAGCTGGTTGACACCATACCGAAACCTTCTTGCTTCAGGGTGGATAATCACCCTGGAATACGGGGGCGCAGCCTCCAGGTTGCTCCTGACCACGATTGCAGGCACAAAACGGCTTCTGGATTTCCGGATTTCTAAAAACTGGCCCGATTTGCCGGATACGATGGCCGAGTCGATATAGGCGATGGCAATCGCCCTCCTGTCCTGCGCTTCGCCCGGCGCAGAATATAACCCCGATCCCCCAAACCGCAGATAAGGGACAATCGTACCGCTTGTCACCCACCCAACGGGGCTTTCATCCAGGTAGACCTCGTCCCCTTGTCTTGCAGAACTGATCCCCGGTCCGGTCCGGTTCCCATTCAGAATCGCGATCTGCCGAATAAACCTGGGCACAACCCTCTCGTGGAAAGGCTTCGTGAACTTCCCCCCTGCCCTCAACCTTTCGACAACTTCCTCGTTCTGCGCTATTAATGCGCCTTTTCCGATATAATCTCCTTTATCCACCGCAAAACTCGTGGATTTTCTGCCCAGCGAAAGCGCACAGATCGGAATGGGGTCTCCATTGGGGTCCTCACCCAGTTCATGCCCGTACAGGGGCAATCCGAATTCTAATCTCAGGGTATCTCTTGCGCCCAGCCCGACAGGAACAACGCCGTGCCCCTCGCCTCGCTTGAGAATCTGTTCCCACAGGGGCAAGGCGTTCGATCGCTCTGAGAAGAGCTCAAAGCCCACAGGCTCTCCTGTATACCCTGTCCTGGCAACAATGACAGCACTTCCGTTTATTCTGACGAACGATAGCATATTCTTAAACGGTTCCGGCAGCCTTCCCGAATTCCCATTCAGGCCCAGTATTTCTTCCAGAATCAACGCTGCTTTTGGACCCTGCAGAGCCATCATCGCAAGGTCCTCGCTCTTATCCGTGAACACGATATTGGGGAATTTGGGGCGGAACTGATCCAGCCACTGCCAGTCTTTCTCCCGGTTGGCCGCATTCACCACCAGCATATATTCACCTTGCCCTACCCGGTATAAATACGCATCATCTATGGCACCCCCGTTTTCGTCCGGAATGAGGGTATACTGCGCCTTCCCGACTTCGTTCAGGGCAAGCGCATTATTGGTTGTTAGATACTGCAAAAAGGGAATCGCATCGCCTCCGGACACAAAAAATCTGCCCATATGGCTGATGTCGAACAGCCCGGCGTTCATTCTCGTCGCGATGTGTTCGGAGAAAATGGTCTTGTACTGGATTGGCATGTCAAATCCGCCAAATCCGAGGGTCTTTGCCCCGGCGCTCACATGCCAGTCGTAAAGAACGGTCTTTTTCAGTTCATCCTCCTGTGAACTCATGTTGCCTCCCTGACTGACGATACGGAACAAGACCGGCAGTCCGTCATACGACCACGTTCACCAGCCGGTTGGGCACTACGATCACCTTCCTGGGCGACTTGCCCTCCAGGTGTGCCTGGACGTTCTCCTGCGCCAAGGCCAGGCGCTCGATATTCTCCTGGGGCGCGTCGATCTCCACCTCGAAACGCGCCCGCACCTTGCCGTTGACCTGCACCGGCATCTCGATCGTCGCCGGGCGGGCCAGCGCCTCGTCCCATTCGGGCCAGGCCTGCTCGTGCACGCTGAACTCCCCCCCGATCCGCTCCCAGAGCTCCTCCGCTAAGTGGGGCGTCATCGGGGCCAGGAGCAGCACGAGCGTCCGGATCGCCTCCGTCCAGGCCTCCGTCTTGACGGCCGGCGTAGCTTTCGCCCGACCCAGCCCGTTGGTGAACGTCATCAGCGCGGCAACCGCCGTGTTGAAGGCGAACGCTTCCAAGTCCTTCGACACCTTCTTCACCGTCTGGTGCATCAGCCGCTTCAGGGCGTCGATATTGGCCTCCGTGGCCTGGCCCTCAACCTCCGGCGGGTGCCCGACCACCAGCGACCAGACACGGTTCAAAAACCTCGGCGTGCCTTCCATGCTGGAAGAGCTCCACGGCCCGCCCTGGTCCCACCGGCTGAAGAACATCAGGTAGGTGCGCACGCTGTCTGCACCATAGCGGTCCACCCACTCGTCCGGATTAATCACATTCCCCCGGGACTTGCTCATCTTTTCGGAGTCCTCGCCCAGGACAATTCCCTGATTGTAGAGCCGGACCATCGGTTCGTCGTCGTCCACCAACCCCATGTCCCGCATCGCCTTGGTGAAGAACCGGGTGTAGAGCAGGTGCATTGTGGCATGTTCGATGCCGCCTGTGTACTGGTCCACCGGCAGCCAGTAGTCCCCCTCCTTCGGATCGAAGGGCCCCTGGCCGTAATGGGGACTCAGATAACGATATTGATACCACGACGAACACATGAAGGTATCCATCGTATCGGTCTCCCGAACGGCATCTCCACCGCATTTCGGGCAGGTTGCATGAAGAAAGCCCTCGTGATATTTCAGGGGGGACTCACCGGTGGGCAGGAACGCGGCGTCTTCTGGCAGCAGCACCGGCAGATCTTCCTCAGCGACGGGAACTGTTCCACACGCAGAACAATAGATAATGGGGATGGGACACCCCCAGTAGCGCTGGCGGGAGATCAGCCAGTCGTGCAGCCGGTAGTTGACCTTGCGCTCCCCGATGCTCCGGGCCTCCAGGTCGTCGGCCACGGCCTCCCAGCCCTCCTCTGAGGAGAGCCCGTCGAACCGGCCGGAGTTGACCATCCTGCCCGGATCGATATAGGCTTCCACTGGAGGGTTGCCGTCCCAATCGGACGGGGCGATGACCACCCGGATCGGCAGGTCGTAGCGTTTGGCAAAATTGAAATCCCGCTCGTCGTGCGCCGGCACGGCCATAATCGCTCCCGTCCCGTAGGTGGTCAGCACATAGTCCGCAATGTAGATCGGGACCTCCGCGTCGTTCATGGGGTTGATCGCATAGGCCCCGGTGAACACGCCGTCCCGTGCCCTGTCTATCGACAACCGTTCGATCTCGGACCGGCGCAGGGCCCCGGCCGTGTAGGCCTCTACTTCCAGGCGCTGGTCTTCGGTGGTGATCCTGGCCACCAGAGGATGCTCGGGAGCCAGCACGGCGAAGGTCATGCCAAATGTGGTGTCCGGCCTTGTGGTGAACACCCGGAATCCCTCTTCCTGGCCCTTGACGCGCATCTCGAACTCGACGCCCTCGCTCCGGCCGATCCAGTTGTTCTGCATGGTCACCACCCGATCCGACCAGTCGATCTTGGAAAAGTCCAGGAGTTCTTCGGCGTAGTTTGTGATGCGCAAGAGCCACTGATCCAGCTCTTTCACAACAACCGGGGTCTCGCACCGCTCGCAGTGCCGGTCCTCGCCCTGGACCTGCTCCCGGGCAAGCGTCGTATTGCAGCTTGGGCACCAGTCTACCGGGGCCTTCTGCCTGTAAGCCTGGCCGTGTTTGTAGAACTGGAGGAACAGCCACTGCGTCCAGTGGTAATATTCGGGCACACAGGTGATCGCTTCCCGGTCCCAGTCGAACATCGTGCCCATCGTTTTGAGCTGCTCCCGCATCTGTTCAACGTTGTCCATCGTCCACTTGAACGGGTGAACACCCCGCTGGATGGCTGCATTCTCGGCGGGCAACCCGAACGCGTCAAAACCGATGGGAAAGAGCACGTTGTAGCCCTGCATCCGCATAAACCGCGCCCGGACATCGGAGGGGGCTATCGCATACCAGTGTCCGATATGGAGGTCGCCCGAGGTATAGGGCAGCATCGTCAGCGCGTAGTGTTTGGGGCGGTCCCCGTCAACCGCGCTTCTGTAAAGCCCGGCCTCTTTCCAGCGCTTCCGCCATTTCGTCTCAATTGAGGAAAAGTCGTACCCACTGTCTGCCATTTGTTCCTCGCTTTTTAAGCAGAAAAAAATCACCTTTGCGCTTTCACGGTCTTTATGGATACAACCGCTGCAGCATCCGGGGAAACGGAATGGTCTCTCGCACGTGCGGCAGCCCGCAGATCCAGGCGACGGTCCGCTCAATACCCAGGCCGAAGCCCGCATGGGGAACACTACCGTAACGGCGCAGGTCCAGATACCACTGGAAGGGTGCCTCATCAAGTCTGTGTTCGGCGATCTTCCGCCCAAGCTCTTCCAGGCTGTCTTCCCGCTGTCCGCCGCCGATAATCTCTCCGTATCCTTCAGGTGCCAGCATATCCATGCAAAGGGCCAGCCTCTCATCGTTCGGGTCCGACTTCATGTAAAACGCCTTACAGGCCGCCGGGTACCGGTGGACGAGCACCGGCCGGTCGAAGTGTTCCGCCAGCACGGTCTCGTCCTCTCCCCCGAAATCGTCTCCCCAGGGGTGGTCGACTCCCTCTTTTTTGAGGATTTCAACCGCTTCGGTATACGAGATCCTGGGAAAGGGCTTTGCCACACGCTCCAGGGGGCCCAGGTCCCGTTCCAGGTACTCCAGCTCTGCCCTGCGCTTTTCCAAGACCCGCTGGACAACCGTGGCCACAAAATCCTCGGCCAGGTCCATATCCCCGTCCAGGTCCAGGTAGGCCACCTCCGGTTCGACCATCCAGAACTCGGTCAGGTGGCGCCGGGTCTTGGACTTTTCCGCGCGAAAGGTAGGGCCGAAACAGTAGACCCTCCCAAAGGCCATCGCGCCGGCTTCCATGTAGAGCTGCCCGCTCTGGGTCAGATAGGCCTTCTCATCAAAATAGTCGGTTTCGAACAGGGTGGTGGTCCCCTCACAGGACGCCGGCGTAAAAACGGGGGCGTCTACCAGCACAAAATTCCGCTCGTCGAAATAATCCCGGCAGGCCTTCACAATTTCACTGCGAACCCTCAGAATGGCGTGCTGCCTGGACGAGCGCAGCCACAGGTGCCGGTGATCCATCAGAAAGGCCGTGCCGTGCTCCTTGGGGGTGATCGGGTAGGCATCGGCGATCTGGACCACCTCCAGACCCAGAACCCCGATCTCGTACCCGGTAGAAGACCGTTTGTCTTCCCGCACAACGCCTCTGATCCGAAGGGAGGACTCCTGGGTCAGCGCATCGGACCGGTGGAAGACTTCCGGGGAGACCTCCCCCTGAAACACCACGCACTGGATGGTGCCCATACCATCGCGCACCTGAAGGAAGTGGAGTTTCCCGCTGGACCGCTTGTTATACAGCCATCCCTCCAGGAGGACTTCCTCTCCCTTGTGTTCTCCAACTTCAGCAATCGATATTCGTACGGCCATTTTACGCTCCGGTTTCAAGTAGTGGGTGACGCGTGCCCCACCCCCCTATCGTCCAACCGTGATCAGATGCATCCTGTTTTCGTCCATCAGGGCCTTACAGACCTCCAGGACACCCTCCTGGGTGACCCGGTTGATGGCCACAAGCCATTCTTCCTGAGAGTGATAACGCCCCGTATAGACCTCCTCCCTGGCGATTCGACCCATCCGCCTGTCCATGCTTTCATACCCCAGGATGAGTTCCCCCCGAATCTGGGCCTTACAGCTTTCCAGCTCTTCTTTTGAAATCCCTTCCCGTCTGAATCTGGAGAGTTCGGAACGGACGATTTCGATCGATTGCTCTGCACGCGCCCGGTCGCAGGCCAGGTAGATCCCGAACAGGCCGGTGTCTTCCAGCGCCTCCAGGTAGGAATAGACGGCGTAGGCCAGCCCAAGGCGTTCCCGTACATGTTGAAACAGCCGGGAACTCATCCCCCCTCCCAGGGCTGTATTGGCAACCAAAAGGTCGTACTGTTGGGGGTGTGTGTAGGCATAGGCCGTTGTGCCCAGACAGATGTGGGTCTGCCCGACATCGCGCTGGTAATGGCGCTCCGTCCGCACCACCTCTGTGGGCCGCTCTCTGACCAGCCGGGGTCCGGCCGCTCCGGATGATTTGAAGAGCCGGCATACCATATCCACCAAACGATCGTGATCCAGGTTACCTGCGGCCGAGATCACCATCCTGTCGGGACGGTAGGTGCGGTCGAGGTAGCCCCGGAGGGCCTCCCCGGTAAAGGCGCGTACCGTCTCTGGGGTGCCCAGGATAGGCGCCCCCACCGGATGCCGCCCCCAGACGGATCTGGCAAACAGATCGTGAACCAGGTCTTCGGGGGTGTCCTCCACATTTTGGATTTCCTCCAGGACCACCCCTTTTTCTTTTTGGATCTCTCCAGCATCCAGGCGCGGGTTTTGAAGCATGTCCAGAAGGACATCCAGCGCCACGCCTAAGTGTTCATCCAGGCACCGCGCATAAAAGCAGGTGAGATCCCGGTAGGTGAACGCATCCAGGCTCCCCCCCAGGGACTCCAGGCTGTGGACAATTTGGAAGGCATCCCGCTTTTGGGTGCCTTTAAAGAGCATGTGTTCCAGAAAATGGGAGATCCCGCGCTCTGCGTCTCTTTCGTCCCGAGACCCCACCTGCACCCAGGTTCCAAGGGAGATGGACCGAACAAAAGGAACCTGCTCGGTCAGGATTCGGAGACCATTGTCCAGCTTTGTTTTTCGAAAACTCCCGCCTGGGGCCACAGGATAATCCCTCCGACCTGCCTGCGCCGGAGACTGCTCGGCAGGCAGGAAACTTTGCTTTAAAGCGAAAAAGACGACCGGGGAAATTCCGATCGCCTTCTCCTCACCGGTCCAAACAGGCCAGTTACCGTCGGTTTGGTCGTCTCACCCCCCTCCCCCCTCTGGGACGTTGATCTCCGGGGGGGGGAACATAGCCCTCTGGGGGTTCGAACGTGGCCTTCCGGCTCAGCCGGATCTTGCCCTGCTCATCGATCCCGATCACCTTCACCTGCGTTCTGTCGCCCTCTTCCAGGACGTCCTCCACCTTTCGCACGCGATGGTAGTCCAGTTCGGAGATGTGGCACAGGCCCTCTTTCCCGGGCAGGATCTCGATGAAGGCCCCAAAGTCCATCACCCGCTTTACCTGACCTTCGTACATCTTGCCGACCTCCGGATCTTCCACCAGCGCCCGGATCATCCGCATCGCCTTTTCTCCGGCTTCCGCATCCACCGAGCTTACCGTAACCAGCCCGTCGTCTTCCACGGCAACCGTCGCACCGGTCTCTTCGATACCCCGTATGGTCTTTCCACCCGGGCCGATCACCGCGCCGATTTTGGAGGAATCGATCCGCAGCGACAGGATGCGGGGCGCGTACTGCGAGAGCGCCTTGCGGGGCTCGGAAATGGCCTCGTTCATAATCCCGAGGATGTGGCTGAGGGCCTCGCGGGCCCGGCCGAAGGCCTCCTGCATAATATCAAAGCTGATGCCTTTGATCTTGATATCCATCTGGATGGCCGTCATCCCCTCGGCGGTCCCGGTGATCTTTAAATCCATGTCCCCCAGGTGATCTTCGGCCCCCAGGATATCGGTCAACACCACCCACCTGTCTCCTTCCATCACCAGACCCACGCCCGCCCCGGCAACAGGGGTTTTAATGGGCACCCCCGCATCCATCAACGCCAGCGCCCCCCCGCAGACCGTGGCCATCGAGGAGGAGCTGTTGGACTCCAGGATCTCCGAGACGGTCCGGATTGTGTAGGGAAAGTATTCCTCGGAAGGGATCACGGGTTCCAGCCCCTTCTCGGCCAGGGCGCCATGCCCGATCTCCCGGCGTCCCGGTGCGCCAATCCGTCTGGTTTCTCCGACACTGTAGGAGGGAAAGTTGTAATCTACCATGAAACTCTTAAACGACTTGCCCTCCAGGTCGTCCACCATCCGCGTATCCATCTTGCTGCCAAGCGTCGCCACACACAGGGCCTGGGTCTGCCCGCGGGTAAAAATCGCCGATCCGTGTGCGCGGGGCAAAACGCCCAGTTCGATGGTAATCGGACGCACCTCGTCCAGTGCGCGGCCATCAATACGGCGCCCCTCCTCTAAGATCATCCGGCGCATATCGGCCTTTTCGATCATGGAGATTTCATCTGCAATCGCCCCCTCCGATCCGGGAAACGATTCGGCCAGCCGTTCCTGCACCTCCACAACCAGCTGGCCGAGGGCGCTGTCCCGGTCTTCCTTGACCGGCAGCCGGTTGGCATCCACCACCCGCCCTTCTGCCAGTTCCCTCACCTCCACAACCAGCGCTTCGTTGAGCTCGGGCTCTACCACTTCACGCTTGGGTTTGCCGCAACGGGCAACCAGCTCACCCTGGAGATCGATTATTTTGACGATGGCCTGATGGGCAACCTTGAGCGCTTCTAAGATGTCGGCCTCCGGGACCTCGTGGCATTCTCCTTCTACGGAGATGATCGACTCCCGACTGCCGGAAACCACAATATTGATATCGCTCTCTTCAAGCTGGTCGTAGGTCGGGCTGACCACGTATTCCCCCCCGACTCGCCCCACCCGAACGGCCCCGATTGGTCCCTCAAAAGGAATATCGGAGAGACATATCGCCGCCGATGCGCCCGTCATGGCCAGCACGGCGGGATCGTTGTCCTGGTCGTAGGAGAGGACTGCAACCAGCACCTGCGTATCGTAGGAAAACGCCCTGGGAAAAAGCGGCCGGATCTGGTGGTCAATCAGCCTGGCGTTCAGCTTTTCGGTTGTCGACGGCGCGCCTTCCCGTTTGAAGAAATTCCCAGGGATTCGCCCGCCGGCATAGGTTTTTTCCCGGTAATCTACCATGAGTGGAAAAAAGTCACCCTCAAACTCCCTGTGATCTGCAACAGCCGCCACGATGACCACGGTATCGCCGTAGCGCATCCACACGGCACCGTGCGCCTGTTTGGCCACACGGCCTGTCTCGATGGACAGCGTACGCCCCTCCAACTCCATCTCTACTTTCTCAATCATCCACACATTCCTCCTGAAAATACACGTCTGGGCATCTGGTAACGTCCGGCGCTTCCGCACGTTAGAGGGGAGTGTTTATGCCCTGCGTTTTGTCTGCCCTGACCACCACCGCGAACAATCAACCTCGAATGCCGAGCTTGTCGATCAGTTCCCGATAGCCACTCAGATTCCTCCGCTGCATGTACCTCATCAGACGGCGGCGCTGCCCGACCAGTTTGAGGAGACCGCGGCGGGAGTGGTGGTCTTTCTTGTGGGTTTGAAAATGCTCGGTTAAGTTGCGGATACGCTCTGTCAGCAGGGCGATCTGCGCCTCTGTGGAACCGGTATCTTCCGCCCTGCTGGAAAAGACTTCGATCAGTTCCGACTTCTTCTCCCTGGTTAATGCCAATGTTCTACCTCCGCAAAAGGGTTGTATCGACGTGTGATAACACATCCCGGGCGGCTTCCAGGTCGTTTTTTATCTGTGCGATCAGCGCGGCTGGGGTTTCAAACCGCTGCTCACCTCGAATCCGATGCACCAGTTCCAATGTGAGCCGTTGACCGTAGAGATCCCCCTCGAAACCGAGGAGATGAGCTTCCAGGGCGCGGGACCTGCCGTTGAATGTGGGACGATAGCCCAGGTTTAACACTGCGTCGCATCGATCCCCGGACGGGAGATAGGCAAAGGCCGCATAGACCCCATCCGGAGGCATCAGCTTGCCCGGCTCCTCGATGGCCAGATTGGCCGTGGGAACCCCCAGCGTCCGACCCCGGCCATCCCCGCGCACGACCCGTCCGGCAACCGGATACCCACCTCCCAGGAGCCGACAGGCGGCTTCCAGATTTCCCTCTGTCACAAGCCGCCGGATGCGCGTACTGCTCACGGGTTTCCCATCGACCAGAACCGGCGGAACCGACCTGACTTCGAAACCGAAATCACGTCCCAAAGCCTGCATGGTCTCCAGGCCGCCGCTGCGGCCCTTCCCAAACCCGTGGTCATAGCCTACCACGACAACCTGCGCCTGCAGACGCCGAACCAGGTAGTCCTCAACAAACGCCTCCGGGCTTAACTCCCGCAGCGCCTGCGTAAAGGCCACAACCCCCAGCAGATCGATTCCCAGCGGGGCAACACGCCGCACCTTTTCCTCAAGCGAGGTGAGAATACCGGGGGCCTGCGTGGGGTCAATGATGGTCCGTGGATGGGGATCGAAGGTAGCCACCACCCCGGTTCCCTTCCGGGACGCAGCCTCGGCACAGACGGCTTCCAGGACGGCAACGTGTCCCAGGTGTACGCCGTCGCATTGGCCCACCGTTACCACGGGAGCAGGGAGGTCCAGAGGCGTCTCAAGGGTGATAATGCGCATCATGCAGCTGGTTGGCGTTTCAGGCGCTGGAAGACACGTACCGGCTTTAATACCGCCCCATCGGCCGTCCACCGCCCAATACCCAAAAGCGATCCTTTCGGATCAAGCGCCCGAACCAGATCGCTGGATTGGATTCCTACCTCCCGGATGCCGGCAACGGGGGTTCCATGGACAAACCTCCGAATCTGATCGGAAGTCAAATGGAGACCGGGCATGTGTCCAAGGGCCCGGTTGGGGTCGATCAGGTGTTCTTCAATCCTCCCCTCTGAACACAACACCTGCAGGTCCTCCAGGGGGGTACAGTGATCCAGCCCGATCTTGCCCACAGCCGTGCGCCTCAAGGCGGTAAGATGCCCACCGCATCCCAGTTTGCGGCCAATATCATCTGCCAGGGCCCGTATATAACACCCTTTGGAACAGGAAACCGTCAGATCCAGCAAAGGGGGGACAAATCGTTCGATATCTATCCGGTAGATGCTCACCCGATGGGCTTTGCGGGGTACCTCCTGTCCGGCCCTGGCCAACTGATAGAGCCGCTTTCCTGCGACTTTTCGAGCCGAAAACATCGGCGGGATCTGTTCGATTTCCCCAACGAACCTCCGCACAACCTGAAAGACCACGCCTCGATCGGCGGGAACGTGATCCGAGCGGGCGATCACCGCTCCGTCCGCGTCTAAGGTATCGGTGGAAATCCCGAGCCGGATGCGGGCCCGGTAGCATTTGTCCTGATCGGTCAAAAACGAACTGAGCCGGGTCGATTGCCCCAAACAGAGTACCAGCACGCCCGTTGCAATCGGATCCAGTGTGCCTGTGTGTCCGGCCTTGCGAACCTGGAGCGTGCAGCGCACCCGATCAACCACATCGTGAGATGTCCATCCCTGAGGTTTATCAACCGGCAAAAGCCCGTTCAGAGCGATGGATACCCCTCCTACTTCAGGCTGTCCAGGAGCCGGTTGATCCGGGCGCCCCGCTCGATGGAATCGTCGTAGGCAAACAGGAGTTCCGGGGTATGGCGCAAACGGATGCGCCTCCCAAGCTCCCTGCGCAAATAGGCACCGGCATGGGTGAGGGCTTTCAGGGTCTCTTCACGGGCGGTCGCATCCCCCATAACACTCACATAAACCCTGGCCGTCCGCAGATCCTGGGTCATGTCAACGCCGGTAAGGGTGACAAAACCCAGGCGGGGGTCTTTGAGCCGCTTGTGAACAAGCTCGCTGAGGACTTCCTGAATCTGTCGCGCAACACTGTTCGGGCGCCACATCAGATCATTTCCAAAGAATAATCCACCAACGCTACCCTGGCGTCTGTTTGAACCAGGTCAACGACCTTGGAGAGAACCTGGTTGGCATGGCGAGACTCGTTGGATACAACCGCCACACCCAGCACGGCTTTCTGCCACAGGTCGTTATCGCTCAGTTCCGAAATCGACACGTTGAATTTATTTCGGACACGCGTGCGAATACTTTTCAGGATGCTGCGCTTGCTCTTGAGAGAACCGCTCTGGGGCAAATAAAGCACCAGGCGGCACAGTCCGATGGTCATAGGCTACAAGGTCCGCGCGGTCTCCACCAGTTTATAGGCCTCGATCACGTCGCCGACTTTGATATCGTTGAAGTTCTCAACCGCAATGCCGCATTCAAATTCGGCCTGGACTTCCCGCACGTCGTCTTTAAAGCGCCTGAGGGAGTCGATCTGCCCTTCGTTGATCACCACATTGTCCCGAAGCACCCTGATCAGGGAATTCCGGTTGATCATACCCTCTGCAATATAGCACCCGGCAATGGTCCCCACGCTTGAAACCTGGAAGGTTTCCCGGACCTCGGCCGTGCCGACAATCTGTTCTTCTACAGCGGGTTTCAGCAGGCCGGACAGGGCCGCTTTCACATCCTCAACCACTTCGTAGATCACCCGATAGAGACGAATATCCACCTGCTCCTGCGCAGCGACCTCCCGTGCCCGGGCATCGGGCCTGATGTTAAACCCGATAATAATGGCATCAGACGCCGAGGCCAAGAGCACGTCCGACTCCGAGATGGCGCCGACCCCCCGGTGAATCACGTTCAAGCGGACCTCTTCGCTGGATATCTGAGAGAGGGAATCATCAAGGGCCTCGACCGATCCGCTCACATCGCCTTTGAGGATCAGGCGCAATTCCTGGATCTTACCCGCCCGGATCTGATCGTGGATATCGACCAGGCTGACCCGCTTGCCTCTGTGGACCTCCCGCGCCCGTCGAAGCTGTTGCCGTTTTTGACTGACCTCCCGCGCCTGGCGCTCGTTTTCCACCACGTGAAACGAATCCCCCGCCTGGGGTAGCCCAGCCAGCCCCAGAACCTGAATAGGCTCTGAAGGACCGGCCGCTTCAACGGGGCGACTCCGCTCATCCAGCATAGCCCGCACCCGGCCGTTGTAGAGGCCCGTGACAAACGGATCGCCAACATGGAGGGTGCCGCTTTGGACCAGAACGGTCGCCACATTGCCCCGCCCCCGGTCCAGCCGGGCCTCCACAATGGTGCCTTTGACGCGCTTGTCCGGGTTGGCTTTCAATTCCAGGATGTCAGTCTCCAACGCCAGCAATTCCAGCAGGTTGCCCACATTCTGCCCGGTTTTGGCGGAGATTTCACAGCACTGGACCTTGCCCCCGTAGTCCTCGACCAGTACATTGTGCTCGGTCAGCTGCCGCTTGATCTTGTCTACATCCACATTTGGCAGGTCTATCTTATTGATCGCCAGCGCAATGGGCACACCGGCGGCCCGGGCATGGTCGATGGCCTCAACGGTCTGAGGCATCACATTGTCGTCTGCGGCCACCACCAGCACCACAACATCGGTCACCTGCGCCCCCCGGGCGCGCATGGCAGTGAAGGCCTCGTGTCCGGGGGTGTCTAAGAACGTCACTGTTCGCCCACCCTTCACCTGGACGTGGTAGGCGCCGATATGCTGGGTGATCCCCCCCGCTTCACCGGCAACCACGTTCGTGTCCCGGATGTAGTCCAGCAACGAGGTTTTGCCATGATCGACATGGCCCATGATGGTTACCACCGGAGGCCTGGGCAGCAGGTCACCTTCGGCGTCTTCGTCTGTCTCCTCCAGGACCTCTTCGATATACTCATCGAGCTCTTCCACGTCAAACCCGAACTCGTAAGCAACCAGCGTGATCGTGTCCAGGTCGAGCCGCTGGTTGATGGTCGCCATCATCCCCATTTGGAGGCATTGTTTGATGACCTCAGTGGGGGGCACATCCATCAGACCGGCGAGTTCGCCAACCGTGGTAAACTCGCTCACCTTCAGGACACGATCTTCTGTCTCTTCCTCCGGGGTCCCATCTTCCCGACTGCGCCGTCTCCGGGGGCGAGAGGCCCCCGCCTCCATCTGGGCCATGGTCCGCCGGACGCTTTCCTCCACCTCCTTCTGATCCACAACCGGTCGACCGCGCCGCCGTTTTCGCTTCCGCCCGGCGCCTCGACCTGCCGAAACGACGGACGTTGGAGTCGGTTTACCGCCTACCGGTGGGGACAAAGGCGTCCTCTTGCTGCTGTCTTCAACCACAGGGAGGACTTCCTGCCGTCCGGAAGTCCGTTTCCGACGCCGACGTTTTGGCCTGGCCTCCTGTTCTCCTTTTGTAGATCCCTCTTCCTTCCTGGTTTGAGCGCGGGGCTTTTGAGTCTGTTTCTGTTTGGCCTGTTTGGCCTGTTTGGCCTGTTTGGCCTCTGCGACCGCTTCTGATTTCTCCCGCTCTTCCCGTTCCTTTTTTTGCGTGGCCTTGCGCTTCATCTCCTGCCGGGAGGCCTGTCGCTCTTCTTCGAACTTTTGCTGAACGCTTTCAAACATCTCCGACGTGCAAATGGCCATATGGTTCTTAATATCGTACCCCAACCCCCTGACCACCTCAACCATTGCAACGCTGGAGAGATTGAATTCCCGAGCAATTTCGTAAATCCGTTTTTTCTTGGCATCGTCCACGTTTACTTTAGCCGATGGTTGGGCGAATTTCCTCATCCTGGTCGCCAATATGCTATTCACCTCCTTCTGATTCGGGCGCGGCTTCGGAAGGCTCACCGGCTGCGCTCTCTTCGGCCCTTGCAGCCTCCGCCGCCTCCTTCTCCTTTCTCTGCTCTTCTCGATAGGCCTTGACCTTTAAGGAGACGATCTCTCGGGCCACAGACTGAATTTTCTCGGCAGTGGCTTCACCGATACCGGGAACTTCAAGAAGCCTGGACAGCGAGGCCTCCGCGACATCGTTGGCCGAAGCGACCCCCGCTGTCTTCAGGCGCTCCCGCATGACCTTTCCAACGCCGGAGACCTCGCTTAAAGGCACAAAGGTCGCGGCCTTTTCTTCCTGGATCTCCTGGAATTTCGTCTCCGTAATAATGTCAATCTTCCACCCTGTCAACTGGGACGCCAACCGGGCATTCTGACCCGATTTCCCAATGGCCAACGAGAGCTGGTCGTCTTCCACGATGGCCGTCATCCACTTCTCCCTGCGGTCGACCACCACCCGCTTGACCACAGCCGGGCCGAGGGCCCGAGAAAGGAAGATGGCCTCGTCTTCGCTCCAGGCGACAATGTCGATACGCTCGTTGCTCAACTCCCGGACAACCGCCTGCACCCGGGATCCCTTCATCCCCACACACGCCCCCACCGGGTCGATCCGGTCATCGTTGGAGTAAACGGCGATCTTGGCCCGCGCTCCTGGTTCCCGCGCCACGGCCTTGACCTCGATAATGCCTTCGTAGATTTCGGGGACCTCGAACTGAAAGAGCTTCACCAGGAAGGTGGGATGGGTCCTGGAGAGCACCACCTGGGGCCCCTTCGAGGTGCGCAGCACATCGATCAGATAGGCCCGAAGGGGGTCCCCCTGGCGGTACCGCTCTTTTCGAATCTGTTCCTTGAGCGGGACCACCGCCTCGGTCCGCCCCAGGTTAATCAGGATATCCCCGTGGCTGATCTGCTGTACCGTCCCACTGACAATCTCGCCGATCCGCCCCCGATAGTCTTCATAAATCCGCTCCCGTTCCGCCTCTCGCACCCGCTGGATCAGGATCTGCTTGGCCGATTGAATCGCATTGCGCCCAAAGTCGGCAAAATGCAGCTCCTCTTTAATCTGCTGGCCGACCCTGGCTTTGGGGACGATCTCGTGGGCAGCCGACAGGCCAATCTGCAAACCCGGTTCTTCGACCGCGTCATCTTCTACAACCTCTTTGTTCGCAAAGATCTGAATGTTCCCCGAAACGCTATCGATCTGGACCTCTACGTTATCGGACATGCCAAACCGCTTTTTGGCGGCAGAGAGAAGGCCGATTTCCAGGGTCTCGATGACCAGTTCCCGGTTGACGTTCTTCTCCTGGGCAATCTGCCCCAACGCTTCCAGAATTTCGTAGTTCAAAACACCCTCTCCTCAAAAGTCGAAGTGGAGATTGGCCTTTCTGACCTCGGCACGGGAGATACGGCCTACCTCACCGTTGATTGTGAGGGCCAACTCTGCGCCATTACAGGACACCAGGGTACCCGTAAGCACCCCCCGCCCTTCAACAACCAGCCGAACATCCTGCCCCACCGCCCGCTGATAATCCCGCTCCGATTTTAACGCCCGGTTCAAGCCAGGTGAAGAGACTTCCAGTGTGTAGCTCCCATCAATGGGATCGTGCGTATCCAAAAGATCCTCCAGGCCCCGACTCAGGGCCGCACACTCACCAATGGTGATCCCCTCCGGACGGTCGGCATAGATGCGGAGCATCCTGCGGCGCGGATTTCCGGACAACAAAAGCTCAACAAATTCCACACCGCGCTCCTCCAGGAACCCCCCCACCAGCCGTTCGATAGACTTATGCAGCGCCAGGTTATCCATAAACCGGACTCGGTCTTTTCAAAGTGACCTATATACTCAAAAGAGTGGGCACCGGCCCACTCTCGCCTCAGAATCGTAAATATATAATATTCTATGAAATAGCGCAAGGGAGAAATGGGTTTTTCCAGGACGTTTTTGCATGCCGATCAGGTCTGTCCGTCAACCAAATTTTTCAACTCAAGGAGCATCTCGCGAAGGTCGGACAAGAGGGCTCCCGAATCCTGTGGCTCCGGCCTTTCCTCCGCTTCGGGTTCCAGCGCCTGCTGCTGCCAGAGAGAAGGGTGCGCTTTGAGCCGTTCCACAGCCCCTTTAATGGTGTATTTCTTATTGTGCCGCAGCTCCTTAATGGCCAGGACAATCCGGATATCCCGTTCTTTGTAAAATCGGTTTCCGGACCTGCCCCGTTTGGGCCGCAGCATTGGAAATTCTTTTTCCCAAAAACGGAGCACATGGGGTTCAGCCCCGGTCTGCCTGGAGACCTCACGAATCGAATAGTAGATTTTTTTCATTTATGGTTGTTCTTGATTTTATGATAGTTATCTACTTTTTTCTGAAGACGATGCGAACGGGCGTGCCATGAAAGTCGAAGCGTTCCCGGAGCCGCCGCTCCAGAAAGCGCCGGTAGTGTTCGGGGATGTCCCGGGGCCTGGACGTAAAAAAGAGCACCGTGGGCGGTTCCGTGCGGGGCTGAACGCAGTAGTAGATCCGCGAGGTGCGCCCCTTTCGAGACGGGGGCGGCGATTCGGCGTTTAACTCCTCCAGGAAACGGTTGAGTTCCCCCGTGCCGATCCTGTACCGGCGGCGGTCGTAGACCTCAAACGCCATATCCATCGTCCGCCAGGTCCGCTGCCCCGTGAGGGCGGAGGTAAAGACCATTGGATAATCGTGCAGGGAGGGAAACCGCCGGATGAGGTCCCGGGTGCGGATTGCCGCGGTTTTGTCGTCTTTTTCAATCAGGTCCCATTTGTTCACGACCAGAACGGCCCCCTTTCCCAACGCCACCGCCTGCCCCAGAATCCTGACATCCTGCAGCGTACAGCCCTCTTCCGCATCCACCAGCACAATCGCCACATCACACCGTCCCAGGCTCGCAGATGTGCGCACCGTGCTGTAATACTCCACCCGTTCCCTAACCCGGGCACGCCGCCGCAGGCCGGCCGTATCGATCAGCAGATAATCCCGCCCGTTTCGCCGCATGGGCAAATCGATCGCGTCCCGGGTCGTACCCGGAATCGGGCTGACCACCACCCGGTCTTCCCCCAGCAGCCGGTTGACAAAGGTCGATTTGCCCACATTGGGCCGGCCCACCACCGCGATCCGGGGGATGCCCGCCTCCTCCTCTACCTCCTCTTCGCCTTCGGGCAGCCGGGCGATCACCTCGTCTAAAAGATCGCCGGACAGACGCCCGCTGAGGGCCGATACACCGATGGGGTCGCTCAATCCAAGGCGGTAAAACGGGGCTGCATCCGGCTCATCCCGCTCGGAGTCGATCTTGTTCACAACCAGCAGGTAGGGCGTCCCGCAGGTGTGGATCAGCCGGGCCATCTCCCCGTCGTAGTCGGTAGGGCCTGTTTTTGCATCCACCACCACCAGGATCAAATCGGCCTCGGAGACTGCGATCTCCACCTGGTGCGTGACGTCTTCGGCGAGCGGTTCGTCCGGATGCGGGATGTATCCCCCCGTATCGATCAGGGTAAAGACGCGCCGATTCCAGGCCACCTCGGCGTAGTTGCGGTCCCTGGTGACCCCCGGCAGGTCGTCCACAACGGCCCGGCGTTCGCCCAAAAAGCGGTTAAACAGGGTCGATTTACCCACATTGGGCCGCCCCACAATGGCAACGACCGCTTTGCGCTGTCCCAAAAGCGTTCACCTCCCCTTATCACACCACCTGATGCGACGAAATATAGGGATGTGTGACCTCTCCGGTCTCTCTGCCCATCTCCCGTCCGCCCCGTCCCTTCACCACGTCTTTGAGGGTCTCCACCAGGTCGTAGCTCCCCACAAGGACTTCACACCCCAGGTTTTCCGACAGATCCGAAGGGGTCAGGTCATCCAGAAAAACCCCGGTATGGCTGATGCAGTTGGGAGGCAGAACGACCACGTCCGCAGGCGCGCATCGCGCCTTTAAAGCATCGCGCATATCGCCTCCGGTCAGGAGGCCGGAAACGGTAATTCCACCTCCGAGAAACCGGTTGTGCACCTCAATCAGGTGGACGTTCAGCCAGGGCAGACGGTTGAGGCGGTCCACCATGCGCCGCATAAACCCCGCGCCCAACACGCTGGTGACCAGGGTTGCCCTGAGCGGGTCCGGGCACGTCGATTCAAGGTCGGAAACCCCTTCCTCAAAGGCGTCGATAAACCGCCGCACCATTCCCACGCCGTTCTCCACTAAGGGAAATCCATCGTAGTGCGCCCGATCCGGTAGCTCGCGGCCTGCCAGAATGTAAAACTCATCCCCCAGGTAGACAAAGTTGATCCCCAGCCTCCTGTTGAGCCGCTCCTGCCACCCGGTGACCTGATCGACGCAATCCACTGCGACTTCAGGGGTTACCGGATCCAGTTCAGGCAGGTTCTTGCGATACCGGGTCAGCCCCAGCGGGACGATTCCCACCGATGCCACATCGGGATAACAGGCCGCCAGGTCAAACACCGTGCGCTTCAGATGGGGGCCGTCGTTGATCCCCGGACAGAGCACCACCTGCGTGTGCATCCGGATATTGTGCCGTGCCAGAAATTGGATCCGCTCCATCACATCAACCGGCTCCGAGCGGCCCAGCAACTGCCCCCGCAGGTCCGGGTGCGTGGCGTGGACCGAGATGTACATCGGGCTGAGCCGCTGATCCACGACGCGCCGGAATTCCTCTTCGGAGAGGTTGGTCAGGGTCACGTAGGCCCCGTGCAGAAACGAGAGCCGGTAGTCGTCGTCCTGGTAATACAGGGTCTTCCGCATCCCCCTGGGCATCTGGTGCAAAAAGCAGAACACGCACTTGTTGTTGCACTTGAGGATCGGCATGTCGTCCAGCACAATGCCCAGATCCTCGTCAGCGTCCTTTTCAATGTCAAAGATGGCGGTCTCTTCTCCCCTGCGCAGGTGGACCTCAACCGCCTCGTCGCCGATGTGAAACCGGTAGTCGATGGGATCGCGGATAGGCTCCCCGTTGACCGCCTCGATCACATCCCCAACCTGCATACCCACCGCCTCTCCGATGCCACCGGGGACGACCTCCTTGACCCTCACCCTCCCCTCCGCTTTCTCGACCATGCGGAGACCTTCTAACGCAATCCGTTTTTGGCCCTTCATAGAACGCCTATATTTGATTGTTACACAAGGTAGTGGACAAATAACTTATACAATTACTTTGAAAGATAAACCAAACAAAAAGCGCGGTCAAGGAAAATGTGGTTGACCGCGCAGCATTCAAAATTATGGAGCGGGAGACGGGGATCGAACCCGCGACATCAAGCTTGGGAAGCTTGCGTTCTACCACTGAACTACTCCCGCTTCCATCCAGGAACACTCAAATCTACAAACGCTTACCGGGTCTGTCAAGTCTTTTGAGGATGGCCGTTGCTGCGTCTTCTGATGTGGGGTCAATCCAGGTCAGCCGGGACTCTCGGCGAAACCAGGTCAACTGCCGCCTGGCATACTGCCGGGTTCCCACCTTAATTTGATCCACAGCCGTCTCCAGGTCCAGATCGCCATCCAAAACAGCGAAGATTTCCCGGTATCCAAACGTATTCAGCGCATTAAGCCCGGGGCCGTAGCCCCGTTTGCGAAGGGATTCGACCTCATCGACCAATCCCGCCTCAAGCATCCGGTCCACACGGGCTTCGATCCGGCCGTAGAGGCGCGCCCGGTCCATGTCCAGCCCGAACCAGCGGGCCTCCCACCGGCCTTCCCGGGGGCGCTTCTGGAGGTCCGACAGCCGCTCCCCCGTGGCCTCAAATACCTCCAGAGCGCGGACAACACGCTGGGAATCGTGCGGATGCAACCTCTGCGCGATCTTCGGATCGACTTTCGAAAGGCGCTGGTAGAGCACCGGCAAATCATCCCGGGCTTCCTTCAGCAGACGACTCCGGACCTCTGAGGGGATCTCCGGTATCGGGGAGAACCCATCCAGCAGCGCCTCCAGGTAAAATCCGGATCCACCGACTAAGATGGGCAACCGTCCTCGCCGCTGCACATCCCGGATCGCCGCGGCGGCCTCCCGGGCGTAGCGCCCTGCGCTATAAGGCTCATCGGGACCGACCACGTCGATCATGTGGTGGCGTGCGCCCACCTGTTCCTCCGGTGTAGCTTTCGCCGTTCCGATGTCCATATAGCGGTAGACCTGCCGGGCGTCGACCGAAACAATCTCTCCATCCAGGGCCTGTGTGAGGGCCACCCCGGTCCGGGTCTTGCCCGAGGCCGTAGGCCCGGCCAGGACCAGAAGCGCCGGCACATCCGTTCTACCGTCTGAAATGCTGGTCGATTTCATCCAACGACATCTTGACCACAATAGGCCGGCCCTGAGGGCCGACAAAAGGCTCCCGGGTTGCAAACAGCCGATCGATGAGGCCCTGCATCTCCCTGGTGGAGAGGGCGTCCCCGGACCGGACGGACGTGTGGGCGGCATACGATGCGGCCAGCCGGTGCTCCAGAGGGGAGATCTGCCGGTCTTGTCCGGGCGAAGCGGAAAACCGGCCCTCCAGATCCCGGACAATTTCCCGGAGGAGCTTCCCCTCCTCCCAGGCCTTCAGATCCACAGGGATCGCATCGACCACCACGGTATTTCCCCCGAAATCCCGGACTCCGAAACCCATTTTTTCCAGCAAGGGCATGGCCTCCCGAACGGCCTGGATCTCCGCAAGCCCAAAATCCAGCGTGAGGGGAAACAAGAGGCGTTGTCCGGTGCCGGGCGTACCGTGGAAATGTTCCAGCACCTGTTCGTACAGAATGCGCTCGTGCGCGACGTGCTGGTCGATGATGATAACCCCGTTCTTGATGTGGGCCAGGATGTATCTCTGATGCAGTTGCCAGACCGAAACCTGGGCCGGGTTCTCTTCGATCAGGTCCTCTTCGGGCAACGCCCTGGCCGGCTGCACGCCCTCCACGGCCGGTTTGCGCACCGTCAGCGGCAGAGCCATTTGGGGGTCCCTGTCGAGTCCCAGCGGATCTGTGAGATAGGCCTGACGGCGTTCTTCAGCCGGGCGTTCTGCGACCAGTTCCGGCGCGCGTCCGGGCATCATCTCCGGCGGATGTACAGACGCCTTCGGAGACGACGAAGCCGTTCCGGAAAATGTGGAAATCGGCTCAAAGTTGCCCGGCCCCATATCGGGGATCAAATCGACCTCGCGGATCGCCGTGCGAACAGCCTCGGCCAGGGTCCGGTAAACCGTGCGTTCATCGGCAAACCGGACCTCCCGTTTGGACGGGTGTACGTTCACATCCAGGCGGGTCGGATCGACCTCCAGGAAAATGGAAAAGGTCGGATAGAGGCCCCTGGCCAGCAGTCCGCCGTAGCCGTCGTAAATCGCATAGGTCATGGCCTTATGCTGTACCCACCGGCCGTTCACGACCAGGGCCTGCTGCGCGCCCGACTTGCAGGCGGTCTCGGGGCGGCCCACAAAGCCCCAGACCCGGATGCCCTCTGCGCCGCCCTCTACAAAGATCGCATCCCCGCCCAGATAGACCCCGAATACCGATTCGATCCGGCGCTTTCGGTCGGCGCGGTCCAGGTTGAGCATTTCGCGGCCGTTGTGCGAAAAAACAAACGCGATCTCGGCATAGGCCAGGGCCAGGCCGGTCACGGCATTGACCGTATGCCGCAGTTCGGTGTCGGTCCCCTTTAAAAACTTGCGTCTGGCCGGCACGTTAAAAAAAAGCCCGTGAACGGTCACGGTCGTCCCCCGTCCCCGTCCAGCGGACGTCATATCCCGGACCCGTCCGCCCTCCACCACAATCCGGGTTGCCTCTTCGTCCTCCTCCAGCCGGGTTTCCAGAACCATTCGAGACACGGCCGCGATACTGGGCAGGGCCTCTCCGCGAAACCCGAGGGTGCGCAGGGTGCGCAGGTCAGACAGGTCGCAAATCTTGCTGGTCGCATGGCGTTCCAGGGCCAAGAGGGCGTCGTCCCGGCACATGCCACAGCCGTTGTCGCTGACCCGAATGGTCTCCTTCCCCCCCGCGGCGACCTCGACCACAATCCGGTCCGCACCCGCATCAATGGCGTTTTCGACCAGTTCCTTCACCACCGACGCCGGTCGCTCCACCACTTCTCCGGCGGCAATCCGGTTGGCGATTTCATCGGGAAGAACGCGAATACGGTTGGGCATAAGAAAAGCCCTTACAGGCTAACCCGCCAGGAGAGCGAAACAATCGGCTTCCGTCACAAACTTCTCCGCCACCACCCTGGAAACCTGCCTGCGCAGTGCTGAAAACCGCTCGTGGTCCACAATCAGCACCCGTGTTGACCCGGACATAGACCCCGATCTCCTATCCATCTGCGAGCCGGTCCAGGGCGCAGTCCAGGGCCTGCACCGTCCTGTCCAGATCTTCCCGGGTATGTGTCGAAGCAGCCAGCCCCGCCAACCCGCACATGTCAACCCCCTCCAACAGCATGGCCGAATGGAAGGCGTCTCTGATGGCCGGATCCGGCCCTTTCAGATCCCGGTAATCGTACCGTCCCTCCCGGATGGCCGGCAGAGCCTCTTCGGGGTCCCCACAATTGGGAAGGACCTTAATGCCCGAAAAATCTCCGTAAACCACCCAGTTGACGCGGTGGGCGGCGATCACCTCGTTCAGGCGCCTGCGCAAACGGTCTGCATTCCGGTTGGCCTTCTTGATCTCCTCACCGGAGGCGATGGTCTTCAGAGTCGCAATGCCGGCTGCGGCGGAAAGGGGGTTGGCGTTAAACGTCCCCTGATGGGGCATTTTGCGGCAGGTGTCCCATTCCCGGTCTCCGTGAAAGGCCAGGAGTTCAAAAATATCCGCCCGCCCCGCCAGGCACCCTCCGGGCAGCCCGCCCGCCAGGATTTTGGCCAGAGAGGTCAGATCGGGCGTCACGTTGAAATAGGCCTGGGCCCCTCCGGGTGAGCAACGGAACCCGGTGACCACCTCGTCAAAAACCAGAAGCACATCGTGCCGCCTTGTGACCTCACGCAGGTCCTGTAAAAAGCCCTGTCGGGTGGGAATGGCGCCAAATGTCGCGCCCGTGGGTTCCAGGATCACACAGGCGATATCGTCGTCCTCTTTGAGAATATCTTCAATCTGATTGATATCGTTGGGCGGGCAGAGGCGCACCGTGTCGGCCACCTCGCGCAAAATACCGGGAGGCACCGGCTCATCAAACGGGGGAATCACGCCGACGATCAGATTGTCGTGCCACCCGTGAAAATGCCCGATGAACTTGACCACCTTCCGCTTGCCGGTAAAGGTGCGCGCCAGCCGCAGCGCCATCATGGTGGCCTCCGTGCCCGAACTGGTAAACCGGACCCGTTCGGCCGAAGGAATCAGGCGTTGCACCCATTCTCCCCATTCGACCTCCAGTTCGTGGCAGGCCCCGTAGTGCGTGCCCAAAGCAACCTGTTCGGTCACAGCCTGCACCAGCACCGGGTGGGCGTGCCCCAGCAGCAAAGCCCCGTGCCCCATCCAGAAATCCACGTATTCCCGGCCGTCCACATCCCACTTGCGCCCCCCCGCCGCCCGGCTTGCGTAGATCGGAAATGGACCGTAACTGCGCAGGTCGTGCGTCACCCCGTTTGGAAAGATGCGCTGAGCGCGTTCGTAGAGCGCATACGACCCCTGAAGGGCCTCATAATAAGCCGGTTCAATCCCTGCAACCATTTCCGCCACAAGATATTCCTCCGATTATATCAACTCAATTTAACCGAAAACGACAATACGTCCAATAAAAATAAGCAATGGCCCTTTGGAATGCAACTGCCAAAATCCTCCCTACCGCTGCGCCAACAGCGCCTTTGCCTGCCCGAAGAGCCTCTCCACCATCTCTTCGGTCAACACCCCGGTGTTCATGTTGTACCGGCTGAAAAGGAATCCCCCCTGCCCCCCTCTTTTCGGGGACGCTTGCCCAATATCTTCTTTCAGAAAAAAGAGGCGATCCCCAGAATATGGGATCGCCTCCTGCACATCCGTACATCCATGCGAGGCTTATTCGATTCTTGGATTGAAAAAAACAGCCTGCTGAGCCTGGCGCGCCATCACTTCGTGTTCTTCATCCGTACACGCACTGTCCGTGGGAACGTCCGTATCCCGACCTCCGGGCTTATAGCCATTCGCGATCAGGTAGGACTCCAGTTCGTCCCCGTTGATATCGGCCAGCATATGGCCGCCGATCTCCACGCAGGGCTGCAGGGGCTGCCCGCTCTTGCGAACCATTTCTGCGTAGTTTTCGGGATAGTTAATAATGTCTTTATCCTGGAATTCCAGCCCATATTTTCCCAGAACCGCGCGCACGCCTCGGCTCCATCCACAACTCGGTTTTAAATAGGCAACAACCTTGGGATTTGCCATAGAACGCTATCCTCCTCTTCGGAAAGGGATAAATAAACGATTGTCAAAATGAAAGATAATCAAAATTTCAGGTTTCGCAACCCTTTAAACGTCATTCAGAAGCATTTACAGCCTCTGCAAAATCCAGGTCCGCCCGGGTTACGGCATTCTTGCTATGCGTGGTTACGGTTACGGTGAGGGTCTTGTTCCGGCTGTCCAGGTGAATATCCGAGTGATGGTTGTTGCTGTCCATAACCCCGGTCAGCTTTCGCACAAAGGCCATGGTCGGGACAAACTTCTCAAACCTCCAGACCCGGCGGAGCTCCTTCTTCCCCGCATCGTACTCCCACCCGTCCAGACCGGCAAGCGCACCCCGGATCTCCGCTTCGTTGACGAGGGTCTTATCCTCTACGGACATACACTCCTCCTTATCTAAAAATTGCCCCAGGTGTCTCTTATGATATTCCCAAATATAGCAAAGGGGGTGAGATTTATCAACCCTCCAGTTCCCCAGGGAACCACGGCCTCCCATTCCCCGAAGGCGCGGGAGGCACCCTCCTCCCTGCTTCAGGGACCAAATCCGGAATTTTGAGACGGCTTCTTATGGGCGATCACCCTTGATGCTTCTCGCGCAGAAGTAGCCTTTGGTGCGCGATAATCGCGCGCCGCTGCGCCAGCTGCCCGCGAAACCGTCCGCGGCGATCTCGTGTACCTCCAGCACCGTGTAGGCCCCGTCGAAGAGCATCGCATCCCGCCGGTTGGCGTCCGCACCAAGGCGCAGCAGGATGCGGCGCTGACCGGCGCGGTTGCTTTCAAGCACGAGAACGCCGGGAGCCTGCGGGTCTTTACTGGCCGGATCGCCGACCCTGTACGCGCCAACCGCCCGGAGGTCCACATCTGTAAATCCGTACAGCGGCGTTGAGGCCGCGCCCAGCGAGTCGAGCCCCGGCGGTTGCCTGCGCAGGGTGAGCGCGCCCTGCACAGAGCGGGCGTTGGCACCATTGACCACTTCCACCAGCGTCAGCCGGTAGCGGCCGGCCCTACCCGATAGGGTCGCATCGGCGCGCAGGCGTGAGGACACCGGGGTGCAGATGGCCTCTGGCGGCGGCTCGCCTGCCCGGCATCCGGCCAGAGGTACAACGGAGATCATTGTCACAAGTATGCAAACGTCCAGGCGGCTCATTCGCCCTCCGGGGTGCTGCGCAGATTCAGGATGATCGGCTCGGGCTCGTCGGGTCCGGCCTCGGGGTGCGTTACGATGCAGTTGAGCAGGATCAGGTCCTCCAGGGACGCCCTTGCGAAGCGAGTAGAAGAAGAGGAGGTGGAAGGCAGGGTGTACGCGTCGGCCTGTGTGACGTCCACGCTGTAGCCTATGTCGGCCAGCGACTGGATCGTGATCGTGCTCAGCGGATGCGTAACAGCGTCGCCGATCCTGGACGTCATAAGTTCGCTTTGGAATACGGACTCCCGCCAGTGACTGTCCTGGCTGCCCGATCCCCCCCACGTGTTCTCCACCGGCACCTTCGCGCCCGTGTAGCTCGTCCCTCCCGCGGCATTGAATGCGGCAATCGCGTTTGCACCCGAGAAATACGTATCGGGCGCGGGAACAATGGGGTCGCCGTTCACATCGAGGGAGGGGTTATGCAGCAGGTTGTGATCTTCCCACAGTCCAAGGCCGAATCCCAGGGTGTGACCCATCTCGTGCAGAATGAGGGCTGCCAGCTCGTTGTCCGTCAGTCTGTTCAGATCGTCCTGGTCCAGCTCCACATATGAAGCGATCGGCAATGAGGACGGAGTGCGCCAAACGAGCCGCCCCGCCTGTCCGAGGGTGCCACTTGGTCCATCGATCTCGAGGACTTCCACGTAGATCACCAGGTCGTCGACGACCTCGGGGGCGGTGGTCCCCGGAAAAAGCCCGTTCAACAGACTGCGCCTGCGGTCCGACAAACGGTGGTTGGGGATGTCCTGGGTGATGATCCGTTCCCAACGTGCGGCGGCGGTTTCAAAGGCTGACCGAACCCTGCGGGAAGGTGTGTTGCCGGCGTAGACGAGCTCGATATTGAAGGCAGAGGCTCCGGGCACGGTCGCCTCCGCAGCCACGGAGCGCACGCCCACCAGGCTGCCGTCGCAGCCCGCCCCGAGGTATGCGTAATCCGCCTCGTAGGTGTTGCCGGGCACGAAGAAATCGGAGACCAGGGACTGCAGCGTTACCGTGATGGACTTGGGGGAATCCTCATCGTTGGTTACGGCAAAGCACCCTGTGGCCCAGCTCCCGATGGGCTCCTTCTGCCGGATTCTGATCTGGTAGGCATGGGTTTCGTTGGCCAGGAAGTCATCGGTGAATTCGAGGGTGAACAGGTTGCCGCTGGTGCTCAGTGTGGGAGCCGACAGGGATGGCGCCTGGACATTCACATCGAATGTCGTCGAGACGGTCGCGCCCCAGGGATCGCTCGCCGTTACGGTAATGATCGCAGTGCCGGTGGCCAGCGGATCAACCAGGACCTCGGTACCGCTCACCTGCACTGACACGGCAGTCCTGTTGTTCGACGACGCCGTATACCGCAACCCGAAATCGTCGGGATCGTCGAATGCGTCATCCACGGACACGACCTCGACCGCGCCCCCCACCGGAAGCGACACATCGTCGATGGAACCATCGACGACCGGGGACTGGTTGGGGATCGTCACCTCAGCCGAAGGAGACCACTCGCTCTCCCCTTCGTCGTTCTTCGCCCGCACCTGCACCTCGTAGGTCGTGTCCCGATTCAAGCCCGTGATCCCCACCTGCCAGTCCGGTTCCGTCCAGTCCGGTTCCGGATCCGGGGTGTAGCCGATGAAGTCGGCGCTGTTCTTGACGCGATACTGTATTTCCCAGGCGGTGATGTCCGGCCCGCTGTTCGCTGGCGGTCTCCGGCCCGGGCTCACCACGATCGTTCGGGAAAACGTGTAGGGGAGATCCAATATGGGCGCGGGCGGCTGGCCCGGGGGCTCGTCTACGTCATCTATGATAACGCTAATCGTCTGAGTCGCTGTCCGTTCCCGATCGCCCGTGCCGCTGGTCGCCGTGACCTGGACGCCATAGACGTTATTGCTCGCGACCGGATGCTCATAGTCGGGGGCGGTCACGAAGGTTAATATACCCCCACTCGTGATCGCAAACTGCGCCTGGGTGCCGCCGGTAATCTCATAACCGGTGATATAGTCTCTGGCGTCGACATCCGTGGCGACCACCGTGCCGACCTCGGTTTCATTTTCTTTCACGTCGAAGGTGCCGGCACTGGTGAAGGTTGGCGACTGGTTGGTGCTGGTGGCTCCGATGATTGTCACGTCACAGCCTCGGCGGGCACATCCTGATAATCTCCGCCGCTGACCATGTGGCTCAGCGTGACCATGTCGTTTGCCACTGCATCGGAATCGGCAGTCACCATCACCGTTTGCGACATGTCGTAGGTATCGGCCGCGAACATCCGTTCCGTCGGGTTCACCGAGACATCCGAACCTGTTGGCACACTCACCTTGACCGTCACGTCCATCGTCGGCTGCGAGTTCAGAGCCATTGTGTACGTGTTGCTGTCGCCCACGGCCACGGATAGCTCCGTCGGGTATATCTTCACTTCCGGCAGCCCGGCGATGACTTCCAGCGGCAAGTCCGCGGATGTGACGAACGCGTAGCCGCTGTCGGTCGGGGGCAGGTCCGGCAATGTTTCGATGTCTACGGTGACGGCAAGAGTCGTGCCGGGCGTGCGGGTTACCGTGAGGACATTGCTTTCCTGGCTACCCTGGGAGATTTCAATGCTGTTTGTGCCGCCGCCAACGGTGCCATTGACCACCTGGAGTGGGAGTACCATCTCAAAGGGCGCGCCGGTGTGCGCTTTGGCTTTTAATTGGCCCGACGCAACCAGCTCCAGTGAAACGGTTACGGGCAGGGGGTCAACCGTGTTGCGCTCCAGCTTGAGCGTTGTCAGCGCGGTGAGGCCGGAGAATATCCCATCGGGCAGGCTGCTGAGGCCGTTGTCGTTCAGATGGAGGGTTTCCAGGTTCGTCAGCCTGGAGAAGAGGCCCGCGTCCAGGCTGCTCAGTTCGTGACCGGATTTCTGTTCGTTGAGATAGAGCACTTGCAGCGCCGACAGCCCGGAAAAGACATTCTGCGGCAGGCTGCTCAGTTTGTTGTCGCTCAAGTCGAGGGCTTCCAGCGCCGACAGGTTGGAAAAAAGATTCGCATCCAGGCTGCTCAGTTCGTTGCCGTCCAGGTCGAGGGCTTCCAGGTTCGTCAGGTTGGAAAATAGACCCGCATCCAAACTGCTCAGTTCGTTGCCGTCCAGATCGAGGGCTTCCAGGTTCGTCAGGTTGGAAAATAGACCCGCATCCAAACTGCTCAGTTCGTTGCCGTGCAGGTCGAGAATCCTCAGCGCCGACAGGTTGGAAAAGACACTCGCATTCAGGCTGCTCAGTTTGTTGCCGTCCAGGTCGAGGGCTTCCAGCGCCGACAGGTTGGAAAAGACACTCGCACCCAGGCTGTCGAGTTCGTTGCCGTCCAGGTCGAGAATCCTCAGCGACGACAGCCCGGAAAAGACATTCGCATCCAGGCTGTCGAGTTCGTTGCCGTGCAGGTCGAGGGCTTGCAGCGACGACAGCCCGGAAAAGACATTCGTATTCAGGCTGTCGAGCTGATTGCCATCCAGTAAGAGAATCTCCAGGTTCGTCAGGTTGGAAAAAAGATTCGCGTCGAGGCCGTCGAGTTCGTTATCCCGAAGAGAAAGCGTTTCCAGCGCTGACAGGTTGGAGAAGATATTCTGCGGGAGGCTGCTGAGTTGGTTGTCTCTCAGATAGAGCGATTCCAGTACCGTCAGCCCTGAAAAGTCATTGGCCTTCAGCGTTGAGATGTTCTTTTCACTCAGCGAGAGTTGGGTGACCGCGGCCAGGTGTTCCGGCGTGACAGCGCCGCAGGTGCTGACAGGTGCTGCCTCTACGATCGCATCGCGCACCTGCCGGGTGCGGTTGCAGACATTGAGGGACTGGTCCTGAGTCCGGTTTGTCACGGTCAATTTTGTGAGGGCGACCGCGGAGTTTTGCGCCAGGTCACGGATCGGGTTGGTCCCCGGCGTGTAGCTCAGTTTTACCGTCTGGCCCGGTGTTACGGCAGAGGCGAGGGTGAGTGACACCTCGCTGGTGGACATCGTAACCGCAGTGACGCTGTGAGCCGTGTCGTCCACGGCAACTGCGAAGTCGCCGGTCGCCGGCCTTGGATCGCCGTCGAGCACCTCGCCGTAGCTCAGCGCCAACTCGTCGCTCTTCACCTCCGCCTCGGTGAGCGCCGGCGCGATGCCATCGACCTTGTGCCCAGACCGATTGGTGCGCGCCGTGTGCGCCAGGTCCGCGTTTATGGCAGTATTGTTTTTACGAATGCGCCCGCCGTTGAGCTTGAGGCCGTTGGCGTTGATGGTGGCCCCGTCGGTGTCCTCTTCGGTGGCCTGCACCGTGTATTGGAACAGGAGCTGGGGTGTGGTCGAGCCGCTCTGGTAGTCGGCCTGGCGCACGGTGGAGCCGACCGTCAGATCGATCTGCGGCATCCCGATCACCGCCACCGTATCGTTGAAGGTCGCGGTCACGTCCATCACGTCGTCCCGTTTGTAGGCGCTGTTCTGCCCCGAGGCCGGGCTGGAGGTAAACGCGACGCTCGATACCGTCGGCGCGGTGAGGGTCGTCCCGTTGACCCGGTCGGACCACGGCCCCTTCCCTTCGGGGTTTTTGGCCTGCACCTGAACCTGGTAGGTTCGGCCCGAGCGCAGGCCGGTGATGGTGCGGGTCCGGGCCAGGCCGCTGTCAGGCCAGTCGGTGAAGGCGCCGCTGTCGCGGTACTGCACAAAGTAGTTCGTGATCGCAGGCCCGGTATTGGTCGGCTCGGTCCAGCTCACGGTCAGGCTGTTCTCCGTTTCGTTGCTCACCGTGGGCGGATCGGGCTTGCCCGGCGGTTCATCGACATCTTTCACGGTGACGGTAATCGTCTGTGTTGCCGTCAGATCCCGGGTCCCCGTGCCGCCGGTGGCTGTGACCGCCACGATGTATTCGTTGTCGCTTCCCGCATCGGCCGGACGCTCGAAGTCGGGATCCTCCTTGAAGCGCAGCTCTCTCGTGTTGATAATCTCGAACCGGTCCCCGTCAGCCCCGCCGGTGACCTCGTAGCCGGTGATCTGGTCGTCTCTGTCGACGTCCTCGGCGGCCACCCTGGCGACAACCTGCTCATTTTCCTTGACCGTGAAGGCATCGTCACTGGTAAAACTCGGCGGTTCGTTCTCATCCGTGACGGTGACGGTGATCGTCTGCTCGGCGGTCAGTGCCCTGCCTCCCGTGCCGCCAGTGGCCGTGACCTCAACGACATAGTTGTTGTTCCTTCCAGTGTCCGTAGGATTCTCGAAGTCCGGGTCATCCTTGAAGGTCAACACGCCTCCGCTGTTGATCTCGAACCGGTCCCGGTCAGCCCCGTCGGTGATGGTATAGGCTTCGATGCGGTCGGCGTTATCGACATCCTCGGCAGTCACCCTGCCGGCAAACGAGTTGTTTTCCGGCGCCTCGAAGGCCGCGTCGCTGGTAAATGTGGGGGCCTCGTTCACATCGTTCAGGTCAATGAACACGGGAATGGTACGACTGCCTTGATGTCCGTCGGTTGCTTTCACACTCACAACATAGCGGGACTTCGTCTCATAGTCGTAGGTCTCATCCCGGTCGGTCCGAAGCTGACCGCTGCTCTCAACGATGGTGAAGGCATCCGCGTCCTGTCCTTCGAGGCTGTAGGTCAGCGTGGTGTTCTCGGGGTCGGTGGCACCCACTGGATCGCCGATATTCTCTACGCCTTCCATGTTCTCGGCCAAACTGCGCGTGGCGCTCGACCCGTCGGTGAACACAGGTAGCTGATTGGGGTTGGTGATTCCCGTGCCGGATGGCGACCATTCGCTCCAGCCTTCGGCGTTGTGTGCCTGCACCTGCGCCTGGTAGGTCGTGTCCGGTGTCAGGTCCGTGATGGTCGTGGTGCGGTCCGCGCTGTTGTGAGACCAGGAGGTGAAGGCACCGCTGTCGCCTTCACGGTATTGCACGTTGTAGCGGTCGATATCAGGGCCGGTGTTGACCGGTTCGTCCCAACTCACCGTCAGGCGGGTCGAGGAGGCTGCCTGGACTCTGGGTGCTGCCGGATCCTCGGGAGGTTCCTGTTCGTCGTTCAGGGCGACCGTCACCTCAATGGTGTTGCTGCCACCCTGACCGTCTTCTACGCGCACCACCACCTCATAGCGGTCCTTCTCCTCGTAGTCGTAGGTCTCGCCTGCCCGGGTCTGAAGCTGGTCACCATCGATTGCGAAGGAGGCCCGGTCCTCGCCTTCGAGGCTATAGCTCAGTGTCCCCCCGTCGCTGTCGGTAGCACTCACCGGGTTGCCGATGTCGCGGGTGCCTGTCGTATTCTCGGCAAAACTGCGCGTGGTGGTCGAACCATCGTTGAAGGTGGGCGCCTGATTGGCGACGGTCGTCCCATTGCCCGCATCCGACCAGAGGCTGGTTCCTTCGTCACTGGTCGCCTGCACCTGAATCTGATAGGCGGTGTTCGACTGCAGGTTCGAAATCGTCGTGGTCCTGCCGGGGCCATCGTGCGTCACAGAGGTGAAGGGGCCACTGGTACCTTCGCGGTATTGCACATTGTAATCGGTGATGGCCGGCCCGGTGTTGGTCGGGGCCGTCCACCGCACGGTCAGACTGGTCAACGTCGATTCCGTCACCGAAGGCGGGTCGGGTTGGCCCGGCCGTTCGTTGTCGTCATCGGTCACTTCAATCGTCACCGCGATGGTCGCACGGCCGCCCTGCTCGTCCTCTGCCTCCACTGTCACCACATAGCGATCCTGCGCCTCAAAGTTGTAGGTGGCGCCCGTCCTGGTCTGAAGATGACCGCTGCCCGGGTCGATGGTGAACCGATCCGTATCCCCGCCGGCGAGGCGGTAGCTCACCGTGCGGCCTTCGGGGTCGGTCGCCGTCACGGGATCGCCGATGTCCTGGACGCCAGTCGTGTTCTCTACCAGGCTGCGCGTTGGCGCGGTCTCGTCGAATACCGGCGGCTGGTTGGCACTGGTGGTCCTGAATCCCGAAGGGGACCACTGGCCCGTACCTTCGTCGTTGTGTGCCTGTACCTGCACCTCGTAGCGCGTGTTCACCTTCAGGTCCGCAATCGTCGTGGTCGTGCCCGTGTTGTTGTGCGGCCAGGGTAGGAAGCTGCCGCTACCTTCCCGATATTGCACGTCGTAGTCGGTGATGTCGGGACCGGTGTTGACAGGAGCCGTCCACGTCACGGTCAGGCTGGTGGATGAGGCCGGCTGTACACCGGGCCGCGCCGGCGCTTCGGGCGGTTCGTCCACGTCGGCCACATGGATCGTCACGTCAATGGTGGCATCGCCGCCATAACCGTCGTCCGCTTCCACGGTCACCGCATAGCTAACTTTCGTCTCGTAGTCGTAGGTGACGCCCGATCGGGTGCGCAACTGCCCGTTGCCTGCGTTGATGGCGAATGAATCGGCATCGGCCCCATTCAATCGGTAGGTCAGCCGGTGTCCGTCACCATCGGTGGCGCGGACCGGGTGCTGGATGTTTTGACCTGATGCCGTGTTTTCGGCTACGCTGCGGGTGGCGCTCGGGCCCTCGTCGAAGGTGGGGGCCTGATTGGGACCCGGCGGCGGCGGTGGCGGCGGTGGCGGCCGCTGAGGCGGTGGCGGCGGTGGCGGCGGTGGCGGCGGTGGGGGTGATGTCACGACGACCCTGAAGGTGGTTTCCACACGGTTGCCCT
The DNA here is from genome assembly GCA_965222075.1 of Candidatus Latescibacterota bacterium. Taxonomy (GTDB): domain Bacteria; phylum Latescibacterota; class UBA2968; order UBA2968; genus JAAXHW01. The sequence goes on from OZ244937.1 coordinate 1,411,050, forward strand.
GCGCATCAATCGCGGTTATGGTGATGGTCGCACGACCCGGCCTGTTGGAGGTAATCCTCACCACCGAACCCGAAACGCGCACCGATGCCACATTGGGCTTTGACGAGGACACCTCATATTTCAAGGTGGTCTCAGAACGGAAGAGGCCGGACACATTCACTGTCTCTTCACGACCATCCGGATTTAGTGTCTGCGTGTCAACCGAACCGATGACCTCTATGGGCTTGACGAACAGGCGCAGCGGATCGCCCACTCCCGTCCGGATACCCCGATAACCTTCCGGCGCCCCGGACACGGACTCCAGGCTTACCACGGTCACGTTGTCCCCACTCTGCGTCACGGTGATGGGTGTGCTCGTGGTGCTGCCCACTGCGATGGTGGTGTGCGACAGGCTACCGCCCGTAACGGACAGGCGCACACTCATGTTGAACGGCGCACCTTCGGGGAGGGTGACCCTCACCCTCCCCGGACCGGGTGCAAACACATCCGGCGTATCTGTCCGTTTCAGTGCCAGCATAAGCGGGAAGGGCGCCCCCGGGTTGTGGTCCAACCACAGCGATTGCAAGCTGGATAGCCCGGCGAATATACCCTCGGGCAGCGTGTGCAGTTTATTCACATAAAGCAACAGGGTCTGAAGGTCGGACAGGTCGGAGAACACGCCTCCGGGCAGCGCGGTCAAAGCATTGCCCCCCAGGTCCAGCCGTTGCAGGTTGGACAATTTGGAGAACACGCCTCCGGGCAGGCTGCTCAGGGCATTGGCGCCAAGCTGGAGGTCTTGCAAGCTGTCCAGACCGGAGAAGATAGCTTTGGGCAACGCAGTCAGACTGTTGCTGCCCAGACGCAGGACGTTCAGGTTGGACAGGCCGGCAAAATCACCGGCCTTCAAAGCCGTGATCTCCTGCTTTCTCACATTCAGGGTATCCGTGATCGTGCTTAAGTGCGCCTCTGTGACCAGCGCGCAGTCCGTGATCTCCGGAATCAGGGATAAGAGCGCATCGCGCACCTGTGGGGTGCGCCCGCAGATCCCCGGCGCGGTCAGCAGCACGGCTACGGCAATCTCCTGCGTTGCGCTCCAGCGGCCGTCGTTGGCTGTGACGGTGATGGCTGCACGCCCCACAGCCACAGGGCGGATGGTCACGATGGAATCCGACACGCTGACCGTTGCAATGGCTTTATCGGAGGATGCTGCCGTGTAGGTCAGCGTCCCCTCACCTGGATGGGTGAACGCGCCTGCCACATTCACCACAGCGGTATCCCCCTCAGTCAGAATCAGGGTCTGCGCAGGAATGACGCCCACAGGCACCGGCCCTCCCACGGGTGTGCCGGAAACAGGGGCTGACCATTCGCTCGCCCCCTCCTCGTTAAGCGTTCGGATGCGCACCTGATACGCCTGGTCGTTGGTCAGACCCGTGAGCGTGACGCTCGTATCGGTGCGACTGCTCAGGGTTTGCCCGTCCCCCCATTGCCGCTCTCTCCACCGTTCTCTCCTTGCCCAAGCGCCACCTCATACCCGCTCACCGGGGGCTTGCCGGCTTCGTCGGACGCCGCATCCCAGCGCACCGCCAATTGGCGATTGCCCGGCGCGATAACCACCTGCGAGGGTGGTGTGGCAGGCGGTTCGGCGATGTCGGTGATGGTGATGCCGACGACGAGACTGGCGCGGCCCCCCTCACCGTCGCTGACGCGCACGATCACTGAGTAGCTGCTTTGCGCCTCAAAGTCATACGCCCCCTGTGTCCGTATCTGCCCGGTGCTCGCGTCAATGGCGAAACTGTCCGCATCAGCACCGCTCAAGCTGTAGGCGAGGGTATTGCCATCGGCATCCGTCGCAGAGAGGGGATCACCCATCGGCTCACCCGCCGGGGTGTTCTCAGCCACAGAACGCGTCACAGGACTTGCCTGCCCGTCGGGCGCAAGCAGGGGCGTTGCGGTGAAGACCGGCACGCGGTTCACCGCCTTGCCAAAGCTGTTGGCAAGGATCTCAAAGTCGTCAAACCCAATCTCGCCATCGCTGCTCAGGTCGTACCTTGCATCATACTTCTCATCACCCTCCTGATACCCGAACGCGCCTGCGAACAGCACAAAGTCGGAAAAATTCACAAGCCCACTCCCGTCAAAGTCCGGGGAAGGGGGCGCAGCGACCTGTAAGGCAACGCTGAGGGATAGAGTCACCGCCTCGGATTGTTCACCCCGGCCAAGTTCAGCACGCACCAGCCGAATCTCTGTCTCTGAAAACGCATCTGTGGTTCGAAAACGTATTGTGCCGATCAGGCCCGCGTTCACCGTAGATCCACCCGGGGACGCGATGCCGATCCGGACAAAAGTCGAGTCCTGCTCTACAAGTGCCTGCGCATTGGGCAAGACATCGCCCGCATCAAATCCCTCGTAAACAACCTGAGTCGAATCGTATTCAAAGCGAACGGAAATACTGCTCGCATCTTGAATACCTGTGCCAAAAATCTGAATGGGAACAACACGATCGGGAGATACATCCAGAGAGGATACTGCCTGGTCGCCTTGAGAACTATCCAAATCCAGAGAGAGGGAAAAGCTGCTGGTCTGTGTGGAAAGAGACCATGGAGAAATCAAAAGAAGAAGGCTCAGCACACTGGCGATGCCGAGCGCGAGGGGAAAAAATCTAACAGAGGGTTTCATACATCAACCCACCGGGATGCCCAAATCGTCCAAAAGACCGTTGGAAAGGCCTCATTGTGGTATGGCCGAAAATACTGTATTGCGTTCCAAAAATATAGCAAAGGGAGTGAGATTTATCAATCCTCCACCCCCCCATCTACCTCCTGCAGGGCAGCTTCATAGTCCTCCGGGCTGTTCACGTTTCGCAGCGACCGGAGAGCCGGATCCACACCCCGCAGATCTTCTACCGGGACACGCCGAGCCAGACACTGATCGGGCAAGAGGCTCAGGCGCAGGCGATCCTGGCGGAGCAGATCCTGGATCCTGGATAAGACCGAAATCCGGTAGACCGCCGATAAGGGATGCGCCAGACCGCCTTCCTGGGGAACCACGGCCTCCCATTCCCCAAGCAGGCCAATCAGATGGCGCACAAAAGCAGGCCGTAAAAGGGGCACGTCGCAGGAGGAGACATAGGCGGCCTCGACCTGCCCGGACAGGGCCGAGAATCCCGTTGCCAGGCCCTGCAGGGGGCCTTTCCCCGCGCTTTCATCTCGCACCAGGGCCACCGCTGGAGGAAGGGGGGGCACCTCCTGTGCGGGGGCGGCCACCACAACCAGAGGGTCTACAACCTCCCCCAGCACCCGGACGACCCGCTGCAGCATCCGCTCCCCATCAAACGGGAGCCAGGCCTTGGGGGTGCCCATCCGCCGGCTTTCGCCGCCGCAGAGCACGATTCCCCCCATGGGAAGATTTCGGATTTCGGATTTCAAGGCTTTCGCGCCGTAAAATCTACCGTTCAGATATCTAAAATCACAAACGCCTCCCAGCCCCGTTCCGTCTCCCCCACCCAAAAGCGATGGAGCGTCACTGCTTTCACATCCACGATCAGGTCGTGGCGGTGCATATCCAGCTCCTCGCCCGCCAGGTCCGCAGATGCCCGGAAGGTCTCCCCCTCCTGTTCAATCCGAACCGTTTCCGCCCGGAGCAGCAGCCGTTCGGCGTCTTTATAGAAAATGAACTCCTGCAAAAAGTTGAACAACAGGAGGTCTGAGGCCTCCGCTTCGACCTGGACGGACCGACGCGTCCGCTTCGCAACCGTCTCCAGGTCCTCCACCATCACGTTCATCGTGGCCTCTGCCGCCGCCACGAACATGGCCTCTACCGTATCGCCCCAGGCCTCAAAGGCCACATCGGCAATCGCCACATCTTCAAGAAACCGATAAGACATTCAATATATTCCATTGTGCCACAAAAGTTTATACCTCACAATCCTGAAGCTTGTTCAGGACCGATTCCCGCACCTCCTCCGCCCCCTTCCCGATAAAGACCAGCTCTGTCTGATCCGCCTCAAACGGCTCCAACTCCCAGTGCCCGGCCACAAAGTTGAACAAAAAATCCCCGTCGGCACACCGCAGGAACCCCTTGGCCCGGTATATCTGCGGCGAAAGGCGGGCGGCCACCGATTCAAACCGCGACCGGTCCAGGGAGCTGTTCGAACGGTACACAAAGGAGCCGATCTCCGAATCGTGATGGTGGCCCACGCCCGGCGCGGGACGGCTGCGGCCGGCCATGTCCATCCCGAAAAGGAGCGAGGGGTCCACCTCGCACCGGAGCGTTCGCAACTTCGCCGCATCCGGGTTGACCGCGCAGAGGCGGGCCTCAACAGCCTCCAGGTCGCCCTGGGACACCAGATCGAGCTTGTTGACCAGAACCACGTCGGCGGCCTCGAACTGCGCCCGGGTCACGTAGCCCAGGTCCGGAAACCGGACCATCCCGTCCGCGTCTGCAATCACAATCACGCTGTCTAAGCGGACCTCCGGCAGGCTGTCCTCCACATCGAAGATCACCGCATCCGGTTCGGCCACGCCGGTGGTCTCCACCACGATCAACGCCGGCCCTACCCTCTGGGTAATCTCCCGCACCGCAGCCTCGAATTCGCCCACCAGGGAACAGCAGACGCAGCCCCCGGCCAGCTCGGTCATCTGGATATGTTCGCCCTGTACGACCCGGCTGTCGATCGCGATCTCCCCGAATTCGTTCATCAGAATGGCGATCTTCCGGTCTGCGTGGGCGATCAGGTGGCGCAGCAGCGTCGTCTTCCCGCTCCCCAGTGCGCCGGAGATAAGGATCATCGGCGTTTTCATTCCCTACCCTTTCACATTCCCAATCGGAATAAACCGCACCACCCGCCGGCTGATGCCTGCCTGCCGGGTGACGTTGATCACCTCGTCGATATCCTTGTAGGCCCCGCCCGCCTCTTCGGCCAGGCCCCGGAAGGAGACGGTGCGCACGTAGATCCCCCGCTGTTCCATCTCCTGCTGCAGCCGCTTCCCGTGGAACTGCTTCCGGGCGCGGGTGCGGCTCATCGTGCGCCCGCTGCCGTGGGCCGTGGAGAAGAAAGTCTGCGCCCCGCTTTCCACCCCCGCCAGGAGGTAAGACCCGGTCTCCATGCTCCCGCCGATAATCACCGGCTGGCCCACCTGCCGGTAGCACTGCGGCAGATCCGCCATCCCGGGCCCGAAGGCCCGGGTCGCGCCCTTCCGGTGGACCAGCACCTCCCTCTCCGTCCCATCCACAACGTGCCGCTCCAGCTTGGCCGTGTTGTGGGCCACATCGTAGACCATGCGCATCCCCATCTCCTCCGCACTGCGCCCCAGCACCTCGGAAAAAACCTCCCGGATGCGGTGCAGGATAACCTGTCGGTTGGCCAATGACATATTAACACCACATCTCATCGCAGCGAAATAGTCCTGCCCCTCCGGCGACCGGAACGGCGCGCAGGCCAGCTCCCGGTCCCGGACCTGGATGCCGTACTTGCTCTGCATGGCCTTCAAAAAGAGCTGCAGGTAGTCGGTAGCTACCTGGTGCCCGAACCCCCGGCTGCCGCAGTGGAACATCACGACCACCTGGTCCGGGACCGTTATCCCGAAGGCCTCGGCCGTTTTTTTGTCGTAAACGAACTCCGGTTTGGCCACCTGGATCTCCAGATAGTGGTTGCCGGACCCCAGCGTGCCAATCTGTTTGAACCCGCGCTCCACGGCCTTCCGGCTGACCCTGGAGGCGTCCGCCCCGGCGATGCAGCCCCCTTCCTCGGTCCGCTCCAGGTCCTCTTCCCAACCATACCCCTTTTTCACACACCACCGGGCGCCCTCTTCAACAACCGTCCGGAACGCGTTGTGGGACAGCTTGAGGAATCCGGTACTGCCCACCCCGGCCGGCACGCGTTCAAAGAGTCTGTCCACCAGCTTCTTCAGGTGGGGTTTCACTTCGTCGTGGGTCAGATTTGTGGTGACCAGGCGCATCCCGCAGCAAATATCAAACCCGATTCCGCCGGGCGAAATCACCCCCTCTTCCGCATCCATCGCCGCCACCCCCCCAATGGGGAACCCGTAGCCCCAGTGCCCGTCCGGCATGCAGTAGGCGTACTTCAAGATCCCCGGCAGCGTGGCCACATTGGTGACCTGGTCGATCACCCCCTCATCCATCTCCCCCATCAGCTTTTCGGTCGCATAAATACGTGCGGGTACCCGCATCCCCTCTTTGTAGGAGGTTGGGATCTCCCAGATCGTATCCGAAATCTTTTGCGCCGCAGACGGAATCGGCATGGCCTCCTCCTCTTTCAGATCACCTGTGGTGGCCGCTCTTTGCGTAGTGCCTGCGCAGCATGGGAACTCCTGGTGGGAACATAATACCAGTCCAGGCGTTCCACATCTTTAAGAAGCTGCAAACCGGCTGGTCTATAAATATATCCTGTGTCCGGCCAATGGTCCAGAAGATTTGTCGATGTCACCCCCCGGGAGGACGCAACATGACGGGAGGCGTATCCATCGTGCTGCTGATAGCCGCATCGTTCTGCATGTTCTCCGCAACAGGCTGCGGCACGGTCCCCCCGGACGGGCCGCAGGAAGGCGAGGTTTTCACCGCGGCGCTCCCGGACAGTACGAGGATGGCGTTTGTCTGGATCGAGTCCGGGTCATTTGTCATGGGGTCGTCCAATTTTGAACAGGGACGGTTTCCGGACGAGAGCCCGCAGCATACAGTCATCATAAGCGAGGGGTTCTACATCGGAAAATTTGAGGTAACACAGGGGCAGTGGACGGCGGTGATGGACACCTATCCCTGGCGCCTGCGTCTCCCTGCCCAGGGGCCAAGAGACTATGTTGTGGAACACCCGGACCACCCTGCGGTGTATATCTCCTGGCACCTTGCACAGGCTTTCATCCAGAGGTTGAACGAGACCGCCGGAGATTCGCTCTACCGGCTGCCCACCGAGGCGGAATGGGAGTATGCGGCGAGGGCCGGGACGATTACGGCGTGGTCGTTTGGGAACAATGAAAGCAGAATGAAAGATTATGGGTGGTACCTGGACAACGCCTGGGTCAGCGATCAGGAGGATGAGGGGGAGAAGTATGCGCACAGGGTGGGCACCAGGCTGCCCAATCCCTGGGAACTGCACGACATGCACGGGAACGTATGCGAGTGGGTACAGGACTGGTATTCGGAGACCTACTACAGCGTCTCCCCCCCCGAAGACCCCACCGGCCTCCCATCGGGCAGGTACCGCGTCCTTCGGGGTGGCGCCTTCAACAACAATGCCGCACGGACAAGATCGGCCCGGCGCAGCGGCCTCCCTCCGGAGTTTATGGGGAACGGAAGCATCGGCTTCCGATTGGTGAGGCGGGCGGATTGATGGATTGAACCTTTTTTTGAACGGATATATGAAAAATTGTTCAAATATTAAATTATTTAGACACAAAGCACAGCGTGAGAAAAAAACAAAGCCCGATCAGGCTGCGACTGCTTCCATCTCCTGCGAATACCTGCCATAGCGCGCTGCGCTGTTGCACCTGGCCCGATGGTAGAAGACCCGCTGGGCCTCAGGCGCGTTTTCTGCCTTCCCTTTCCACGCGCTGCGCGCCGGATCCTGCAGCGCCCGCCCGTAGGAGAAGCTCAGCTCCCAGGGGTGGTCGCCCAGGGCGTTCATCGCATTGAGGTGCTCCGTGGACCGCTCCGGACTTTGACCACCGGAGAGGAACACGATCCCGGGCACGGCCGCCGGAACGGTCTGGCGCAAACAGCGCACGGTGGCCTCTGCAACCTCGTCCACCCCCGCCTGCTGCAGGCAGTTCGTGCCGGAGAGGACCATGCTGGCCTTAAGCAGTGTGCCCTCAAGCAGCACGTGGTGCTCAAACAATTCGGAATACACCCGGCTCAGGGTAGCTTCCGTGACCGCTTCGCACTGCGCGATCGTGTGGTCGCCTTCCATCAGCACCTCCGGCTCGACGATGGGGACCAGCCCCACGTCCTGGCAGAGGGCGGCATAGCGCGCCAGCGCATGCGCGTTCGCGTCAATACATGCGCGGGTCGGCATGCCCTCGCCGATGGTGGTCACCGCCCGCCACTTGCCAAACCGCGCCCCCAGGTCGCGGTACCCGGTGAGACGACCGCGGAGTCCGTCCAATCCTTCCGTAATCTGCTCACCGGGGAAACCGGCCAGATCCACAAGGCCCGTATCCGCCTTGATGCCGGGGATCATGCCCACCTGCGAGAGCAGTTCGGGAAAGGGCGTCCCATCCCCGGCCGTCTGACGCAGGGTCTCCTCGTAGAGAATGACGCCGCTGATGAATTCCTCAATCCCCGGCGTGGTGAACAGCATCTCCCGGTAGACACGGCGGTTGTCCTCCGTCGGTTCAAGGTGGATGCTCTCAAAACGGCGTTTGATGGTGCGATCGCTCTCATCGGCAGCCAGAATCCCTTTCCCTTCCGGGACGAGTGCCTGTGCTATAGATTCGAGTGCCTGTTTGTGCATGGATACGACCTCGTTGGGGGTGAAGGTTATGGATCTTCGGATTTCAACACAGAGGGATTCATCCGAATTTTTCAATTTGCAATTTGCAATTTTCTTGTATATTAAAGGTTTCAGAACCCTTCACCTGAAGCCTTTAACTTTTTATTATTATTTATCTTAACATGTTTAGCTCTCTCATCTACCAGATCTTCAGTCAACTCGCCGTAGGCGGCCTGATCGCCGTCCTGCTTGTGCCCCCATCGGCGGGCAAAAGCTTCTTCAGGTTCTGCGGCATCACCTGCCTGATTTTACTCATTCTGGCCCTCTGGGCCGGCCCCTATCCCCTGGCTCTCGTCGGCGACTTCCTCACCAACGCCAGCACCGGACACGCGCTCTCCCTCACGCTCCTCATCCTCACCGGCGCGTTGGCGCTCGGCTTCGTCATCGCCGTGGTCGCCGAGCGCCAGCCCCTGCAAAAGCCCCTCTTAGCCGGGGCGGGACTGCTGGGCGCTGCCGGGGTCCTGATCGATGGCTTCCACGACGTGCCCGTCGACATGCCCGCCTTCGCCCCCCTGCTTGCGGCCCTCTACTTCCTCGTCTCCGCGCTCTTCCTGGGCAGTGTAATCTTTGCGATGATCCTGGGCCACTGGTACCTGGTAGTGCCCACCCTCCCCATCCATCCCCTCCGGTCGCTGACCCTGGCGATGGTTGTCACCACCCTGGTCAAAGTCCTGCTCGCGGGGCTAACCCTCTACCTTTTCTGGACGGCCGGGGGTCTTCAGGCCCGCGAGGTCCTGCGGTCATTTTTCGGGATTGGAGGGATCTTCTTCTGGACCCGGGTGCTCTTCGGGCTAATCGGCCCCATGGCCGTTGCCTATATGACGTGGGAAACGGTCAAGATCAACTCCACGCAGTCGGCGACCGGCCTGCTCTACGTGGCCACCATCTTTGTCCTGATCGGCGAAACGACTTCCAGGTATATCTTCTACACCACATCGATCCCCCTATAAGCTATGGAAATCGCCTGCCGCTGTCCTCAGTGCCAGACTGCACACAGCATCGATCCGATCGGGGTCCAAAACTCGGTCGCCTGTTCTGCGTGTGGCAGCCGGATCCCGCTCGTCCCGTCCGAATCCATCCGGAAATACAACCTCGTGGATGCCTGTCCCCGGTGTGGAAAAACGACATTCTACATCCAGCGCGACTTCAACCAGAGGCTGGGACTTGGCATCATGATCCTCTTTGCCCTCATCGGGCTGGTCTTTGTCTGGCTGGACCGCCCCCTCTATTTCTACCTCAGCCTGGGGGCGGGTGCCCTGCTCGACCTCCTGCTCTACGTGATGCTGCCGGAAGTCACCATCTGTTATGCCTGTAAGACCGCCTTTCGAAACGTGTCAAAAAATCCGGACCATAAACCGTTCGACCTGCACATCGCCGACATCTACGACAACCGCTCGAAGGGATAGCACCCCCCAGGGCCTTCCTCTTTACGCTTCGCGCCTTCTGCCCAGCAGGTCCAGGAATTCTTCTCGTGTGCCCCGCTCCTTTTTGAACACGCCCCGAACGGCCGACGTGGTCGTCCACGTGCCGGGCTTTTCCACCCCTCTCATCTCCATGCACAGATGCCGGGCCTCTACGACCACCATGGCGCCCTTTGGGGTGAGTTCCCGCTCCAGATATTCGGCGATCTGATGCGTCATCCGTTCCTGGATTTGGGGCCGCCTGGCGTGGTACTCCGCCACCCGGGCAAGCTTGCTCAGCCCCACAATTTTGTCCGTAGGAATATAGGCCACATGTGCATGCCCCCAGAAGGGCATCAGGTGGTGCGCGCACATCGAATAGAACGCGATATCCGTCATCACCACCATATCCTCGAACCCCTCTTCGTTGGGAAATACGGTCATCCCGGGTTCGTTTTCACGATCCAACCCCTCAAAAATCTCCAGATACATGCGGGAAAACCGCTCGGGCGTGTCCCGGAGGTGGGGATCGTTCAGGTCCAGATTCAGAACTTTCATAATCTCAGCAATGTGATAGCTGATCCGCTCCATCCTGTCTTCAGCCATACGCTCCTCTCATCCCCATTGAAGGCCCATTTCCCGTATATTTCAGGTCCCGGCGCCCGCCAGTAGACCCGTTTTGCCAGATGACGTAAGTATATACGGAAACCGCCCGAACGTCAAGCAATTTGATCTCATATCCCTTCGTATAACACATTGAATTTCAACCTGCTAAGGCCTTTGTATCACGCTTCCTTTTAAACACGTCCCACCTTGTCCCAACTCCGGACCTGCCCGCTGTCAACAGATCGTCTTGCAGGAGACATCTCCTGTTGGGCCTTTACATTGTGTTAAGTTTTTATGAAACATAGCCATACTCTTTACAAAAAGGGTCGAAAATCTGTTGACGGAAATCCTTTTTCAGCGTACCATAACAACGGCTGATTGTGATTTTGGACGTGACTCAGTGCCCTGATTCGCTGGATTCATTGACGAGAACCCGAAATTTTCGCCATAAAGGGCGCAGCGAACAGGCGGAGCACAAGCCATGACCATCCCGACCATATTCGAGACATGCCGTCCACGCGCGGATGTTCTCAAGGGAGCGATTACCGAGGCCGATTTCGCGGCGGACCTGGCCCAGGTCATCACCGGCACGGGAAATGCCGAATATCTTGACCCGGCCCGTTTCTTCGCCAACACCTATCCCACAAGGGGCCTCAAGAACCTGCTCGCCAATGTCTGCCGACGGCTGACCGGTGCGGGCGGTGAAGTCGCATCTATTTTCCGGCTCGACACCTCCTACGGCGGCGGCAAGACCCACGGGCTGATCGCGTTGTGCCATGCCGCACGCGGCATGCAGGGTGTGTCGGGTATTGCGGAATTTGTCGATCCCTCCCTCCTGCCGCAGAGCCACGTCCGCATCGCCGCCTTCGATGGCGAAAACGCCGATCCGGCCAATGGCCGGACGATGAAAGACGGTCTTCTCGCTTACACCCCCTGGGGCGAGATCGCTTATGCGCTTGCCGGCAAGGATGGGTATGCGCGGGTGCGCAAGAGCGATGAGAGTCGCATCGCGCCCGGCGCCGAGACCCTGCGTGAGCTGTTCGGCGGTGAGCCGGTGCTGATCCTGCTCGACGAGCTGTCGGTTTACCTGCGCAAGGTGCGCAATCTCGAAGATGCCCGCGATCAACTGACCGCGTTCCTGACCTCGCTGTTCAAGGCCGTCGAAAGCGCGCCTGACGCCGTCCTGGTCTATACACTGGCGATCGGCAAGGACGGGCGGGCGACCGACGCCTACAACGAAGAGAACCAGTTCATCGCCGACAACATGGCGGAAGCGGAGAGTGTTTCCGCGCGCAAGGCAACGCTTTTGAACCCCACCGAGGAGGACGAAATGGTTCAAGTCCTCCTCCGCCGCCTGTTCGAGTCCATCGATGAGACGAGGGTTCCGGCCATCATCGATGCCTACCGGGATCGCTGGGCAGCCAACAGAGAGTCCCTGACTGGCGATGCCGCCCGCTCCGAGACCGCCGAGACCTTCCGGTCGAGTTACCCGCTGCATCCGGACGTTCTGGAAACCCTGACCGGCAAGACGGCGACGCTCGGCAATTTTCAGCGAGTACGCGGCATGCTGCGGCTGCTGGCGCGCACGATCTCGCATCTTTGGGAGAAGAAGCCCAAGGATGCGACCGCGATCCATCTTCACCATATCGATCCCGGCTACGAACCGATTCGTCAGGAGATCGTGACGCGCCTCGGGCAATCCGCCTACGTACCGGCCATTACCCACGATATCGCCGCCGGACCGGTCGAGAAGAAGGCACTGGCGCAGGAGATTGATGCCGGGCATCACGGCGGCATGCCACCGTATGCGGTCTACGTTGCCCGCACCATCTTCATGCACACGCTGGCCTTCAACGATCCGCTCAAGGGGATTTCGCCGGAGCAGCTGCGCTATTCGGTCCTGGGTCCCACAACGGACATCAGCTTTATCGAGGAGGCGCGCAAGAAGTTCATCTCCGAATCCGCCTACCTTGACGACCGCCCCGGCGCGCCGATGCGCTTTCTCGCCGAGGCCAATCTGCGCCAGATCATCCGCCGCGAGGAACACCACGTCGATGCCGGGGAAGCCCGCGCCGAGCTCAACGACTGCATCCGTGAGATATTTGGTGGCAAGACGTTCGAGACGGTGTCCTTTCCCGGGGGGCCGTTCGACGTTCCCGATGAGGTCGGCGACGGCCGGCCGAAGCTCGCCGTCCTGGCCTATGACGGCCTGACCATCGGTAGCTCGGTTGATGACGTGCCTGAGTTAATCGAGCGGATTTACACCCGGAAAGGCTCGGAGGGTTCGGCCTTGCGGGCGCTTCGAAACAATCTGGTATTCGTGGTCGCGGACGATGCCCGTAAGGAGGAGATGCATCGCAAGACCTTTCATCGTCTGGCACTGCGAGAACTGAAAAAGCCGGAACGCCTCAGCGATCTGGCGGAGCACCAGCAGGCCCAGGTGCGTGAGATGGAAGCCCGATCCGAGCAGGAACTCGCGATCGCCATTCAACAGTGCTATCGGCACGTTTTCTACCCATCCCGCAACCGGGTTGGCGCGAGTGACGTCGACCTGGCCCATTCGGCGATCGACATCCATTCCACTTCCGATCGGCCTGGCGCGGGCCAGCAACAAATTGTGCGGGCATTATGCAACCTCAGTAAGCTGCGCCTGTCCGAGGACCAGCCGGACTCGCCCGCCTATGTGCGCGACCGCACACCGCTCAAGAAGGGTCAAATCACCACGCTGGCGCTGCGCGACGAGTTCAGGCGCGATCCTGCCCTCCCAATCCTGATTGGCGATGACATCTTCATTCGTGGCGTACGGCGCGGCATCGAGCAGGGCGAATACGTCTACCAACGCGGTGAGTTGCTGTTCGGACCGGGCGATCCGTCGGCCGGCATCATGATCGACGAGCAATCCGTGGTCTTCACCATGGCCTATGCGAAGAATACCGGCATCTGGCCACGGCAAAAGCCCGATGAACCCGCGCAGACGGAACCGGGTGGTGGGGAGCCGGGCTGGCGAGCCAAGTCGCCCGGTGGCGAGCCAGGCGCGAGCTTCGCCTCGGGGCCGGTTGGAGGCTATTCTGTCGGGAAGGCGCCCGGATCGTTGACCGCCGAGGGCGTTCTCAGAGAAGCATTGATCCAGTTGTGGGAGCAGGCCCGGGCGAAGGAAGTCGAGACCATCGGGGTTTTGAACATCCGCATGTTCGAGGCAGGCGACGCCTTCCGGCTTTTCGGCGCCGTGGGCGCCGTATCCGGAGCAGAAAAGATCGTCACCCTCACGGGCGGCTACGAAACCCGTGAGGGTGGATCGTTCGAGTTGACGTTTCAGGGTCCGGTATCGGACGCCCAGCCGGTGAAGGAGTTTCTGGAACCCCAGCTTCGGGACGCAAGTTCCAGTAACCTCGAGGCGGGTTTCCAGTTGACCTTTGCCGAGGGGCTTTCCATGCAGGGCGACGCGGCGGAGAAGCTCACCGAGCGCCTTGCCCGGTTTGCGAGCGGGGCTGCCTACGTGTCGGCCACGGCGGAGGTCAAGGCTTAAAATGGCGGGCCTGGAGAGAATCGCCCAGATCGAGACGCCGGACTCCGCGCCCCGGTACGAGTTGCGGGTGCGCCGTCACGGGCCGGCCAGTACCGAGTATGAAATCTGGCAGATGCCCGCGACAGCCACGCCGCAGGTCACATCACCGCTGCGTGTCGCGGGGCTTCGGGGCCGCAACCTCGAATTGGTGGAGCACCGGGTGCTGAAGCGGCTTTCTCGATCCGGCGTCAAGCCGGAGCGGAGCGTGGGCACCAGGAAGCGCGGCTATACCCTCACGGAAGATCTGGCGCTGACGCTGGGGCTGCTGTTCCGCACACTTGCCCCGATGCGCAGCCGCCACAACATGCGGGCGGTGGCCGAGGGCATCGAGGCCATGGGGCGCGAGGAGGCCGCCTACTGGCTCGGCATGGCGATGCACCGCCAGCATCCGCGCCGGGTGCTGGCGGCGTTGCGGTTCCTGCTGACTGAGCCGAAATGATGAGCGGACAGGCTGGTATACAAAAGACACCGAGGGACGACGCCATGGAAACTCAACAATCCGGTCGGCTAGCCGACGATGAACAAATCGAAGGCCTGGACCCCAAGAGCGAATCGTGGGGCGACTACCCCATTGACGACCTATTGATCCGGAACGAGAGTCGAACGATTTTCGATATCATCCGACGGATCAAGAAGGGCGACTATGTTATGAATCCAGACTTCCAGCGAGACTTCATCTGGCCGGAAGACAAGCAAAGCAAGCTGATCGAATCCGTGATCATGCGGATTCCCCTGCCGGTATTCTATTTGGCGGAAGATGACGAAGGGCGGATGGTGGTCGTGGACGGTTTGCAGCGTCTGATCACATTTCAAAGATTCGTGAAGGGCGATCTGAAGCTGCACCTACCCGACCGCGACGAACTCAATGGCAAAAAGTTCTCCGACCTCTCGTCCAAACTCCAGAACCGTATTGAAGATTGCAATCTGATTCTTTACACCATTGACGCGAAGGTGCCGGAACGTACCCGTCTGGATATCTTCGATCGGGTGAATAGCGGTGAGCCGCTCACCCGGCAACAGATGCGCAACAGTCTGTTCATGGGACAGGCGACCCGCTTCCTGAAAGAGGAAGCACAGACCGATATTTTCCTTGAGGCAACAGGCGAGAGTTTGAATTCAAAAAAAATGAGGGATCGGGAGTTCGTCAATCGATTTTGCGCCTTTCAACTCCTTGACCTTGATGTGTATCGCGGTGATATGGACGATTTCCTTGCTACATGCCTGCGTAAAATGAATGAGATGGAAAACTCTGACCTATCGCGATTATCCGAAGAATTTCACAGGGGCCTTGCCAATAACCTTGTGCTGTTTGGTCGGCACGCGTTCAGAAAACACACGCCGGAACAGGGATGGCGCAGTGTTCTTAATGCGTCCCTCTGGGATGTGATGTCTACCGGTTTGTCGCGTTACGCCGAAGACCGGGTCATGGAGTGCGCCGCGCCCCTTTGCCAAGCCGTCTATCGGTTGCTCGGTGACGAGGAGTTTGTCACTGCAATCACTTATGGGCCGAACGGCGCCAGAAAGGTAAAACGCCGGTTCCAGATGACTCGGGGAAAATTTGAGGAGATCCTGGATGCTTACACGGATTGATCTGCGGCATTTCAAATGCTTCGAAATGTTGAAGCTGCCGATGCGTCCGCTGACCCTGCTGTCCGGCGCCAATGCCTCCGGGAAATCGTCCGTGCTACAGGCACTTGTCCTGCTACATCAGACGATGCGCGAACAGGAATGGTCGACGCGCCTGATGCTCAACGGCGGCACCGTCCGGCTCGGCACCGTAACCGACGTGATCGATCAGGTTCACGGGCGCCGCGCTTGCGAGATCGCGTTGCTGGACGGTGATGAGGCGTATTTTCGATGGGAATTCGAGGGCGAACCCGATGAGATGTCGATGGCGGTGACGCACGTCTATGTCGATGGCGTTGACGGTCTCGACGTGGACGAATTCGAGCCGCTTCACTACTTACTGCCTCACCGCCTGCCGACGCCGTCGGGTGCCGAATCATTGACCGACCGTCTTCGTGGGCTCGCCTACCTGACCGCCGAGAGGCTGGGGCCGCGTGAGACCTATCCATTGGAGGATCCTCAGCATACGTCCGTCGTCGGTCCAAGGGGAGAACACGCAGTCAGCGTCCTGCACTCTGGCCGTGGCCTGCGTGTTCTGGACGGCTTGGCGATCGCGGGCGTACCGCCGACCCGGCTGCGGCAAGTTGAAGCACGTATGGGCCGCTTTTTCCCGGGTTGCGAGTTGATTGTCGATAAGATTCCTCAAGCCAACGCGGTAACTTTGGGAATTCGGACATCGAGGAGTACGGACTTCCATCGTCCGATTCATACCGGCTTTGGGTTGACGCAGGTCCTCCCAATCGTGGTGGCGGCCTTGTCCGCAGATAAGGGTGGCTTGCTACTGATCGAGAATCCGGAAGTACATCTCCACCCCGCCGGGCAAGCGGCGATAGGCGAATTTCTCGCCGAAGTCGCGGCTGTGGGCGTGCAGGTCATTCTCGAGACGCATAGCGACCACGTGTTGAACGGCATTCGGCGGGCCGTCAAGAAAAGGGGTTTGGCTCCCGACGATGCCGCCCTGCACTTCTTTCGACTGCGGCAGGATGATGAACAGGAGGGTGCTGTGCAGGTGGCAAGCCCGATCCTGGACCGCGACGGCAATGTCGACATGTGGCCGGAGGGATTTTTCGACCAGTTCGACAAGGACATGAATTATTTCGCCGGCTGGAGTTGACATGGAATTCTTCGCCAACGACCTGTCGATTCACGGACAATTCTACGACATACCTTTGTTTCGCGATGCGCTTGCGCGGCTGATGGCCATGCGCAACGCAGCCCGGCGCTTCGGTCGGCAGGTGTATTGCCATCGAGCGTTCACGAGTGTCGAGCCGATCCCAGACGTGCCGATGCAGCAAGCAGTGCAGCGTCTTAAGAAGGACGAGCAACGGTCCGTGATGAGTTGGCTAACGAAGGGCGGGCCGTTCTGGGACGATCTTCGCAAGCATGGCCCAGCCGACTGGCTGGAATGCCGGGGCGAGGTGGTTACGGATTCCGCCGTGGGGGAAGCGGCGTATCGAAAATTGCATGCCATCGAATGCGGTCTGGTCAGCGTCACACCGTCCAATTGGGACTTCTCGCCTGTGGCGGTGACTTGGCGACGGGAGGCAGAAGGATTAGAAGACCAGCACACAGACCTCGACAACTGGCGAGACGCCTTCACGCTGGAAGAAATGCTGCGCGATGCAGCGCCGCCAATTCGGTCATGGGACGATTTACAAGATTCCTCGACGAACCGGTTCAGGAGCCTGACGTTCGCTGGCGACTGCTTCAAGCCGCTTGTAGGGATTCCGTTCTCCGAGAGCGCAGCGGACCGCATCCTCTTCCTACTCGGCATTCTGGATCAATTCGCACGTGCCTTCGACGCGGACGGTGCGCGGACATCCGAAGGCCATGGGATTTACCAGAACTACTTTACAGGCGGCGAGAATGCGTTGTTTTCGGACTCATCACCCCGGGAGAAGCGCAATTTCCGTAATGAATTGACCTTTCCTTACCCGGAGAGTCCTGAAAAGTCCTTGTGCTGCACCTGGCATGGCAAGGAGCGTCACATGATGCTTCGCCTGCACTTCTCCTGGCCCATCCAATCCGGCAAGCCGGTTTACGTCGTATATGTCGGCCCTAAGATCACCAAGCGGTAAGGCGACGATGACAACCACGGAACGAGACACATGCCCGACACCCGCCTGATCGAACGATGGCTGCCGATTGCCGAACTTGGCATCGAAAACACGCGTGAGCGGTGCCACCTACTTGTCGGCCAAGGCGGGGGTCAAGGCTTAAAATGGTGTGGCTATACCCTCACGGAAGATCTGGCGCTGACCCTAGGGTTGCTGTTCCGCGCGCTTGCTCCGATGCGCAGCCGCCACAATATGCGGGCGGTGGCCGAGGGCATCGAGGCCATGCGCCGACGGCTTCGGAGAGGACGGATAACATGAGGATCGAGCCGGAGATCAGCGGCGTGAATGTCGTTTTGCTTGGGGATTTCAACCCTGCGATCTTCACACCTGCCTGGTTTGCGCTGCACGGCCTCCTGTCGGAGAGTGTCACAGACAGCGCAGATTTGCAGGTCGCCCACCAGCAGGTGACAGACTTTGTCGCTGACTGGCTTAGCCTGCAGGTCACGACCGAACGTTTTTCCGTCGGAACCTTGCAGGCGCCCTATATTCGCCTGCGCGATCTCGTCGCACGGATATTCAAAGAGCACCTGCATCATACGCCCCTCAGAGCGTTCGGCATCAACCGTTTCGTTCATTTTCAGGTGCAGAGTTTGAATGAGCGGGATCGAATCGGTAGAACACTGGCGCCGGTGGAACCGTGGGGAGCCTGGGGGCACGACCTTGGGGTGAATGGCGAGCATGGCGGCATGACATCGCTGACGATGTCGCAAGTCGCCCCCCAGGGAAGGCCAACGGGTGGTCAGATCAACGTCACGGTGGAGCCGTCCAAACAGATTGGCAAGGGGCGAACTGGAGTTTACGTTCGGGTCAACGATCACTATGCCATCGACAATGCCGAGTTGGGAACTGCCGGACGCTTAATGCAACTTTTCGAGGACAACTTCGATACGTCACTCAAACGTAGCGACGGTATCGTTGATCACATCATGTCCTTGGCAAAGACATAAGGAGGTTTAGTTCATGTTGCAGGCGGCTCAATCCACAGCGGCGCAGCACGCCAATGCGCGTGAAAGGCTCAGTGATTTCGATGAAGATGACGCGCGGGAGTACCTCGTTCAGAATGCGGACCAACCTGTCCGCTTGTTGTTAGAGCAGGGAGTGGGCTCTCCGACAACAAGTGTACACGACCAGGATATGGAAGGGATGACTATGCCGGCGTTCGCAGGTCGTGAACAGGACGCCGACAATTTCTCGTGGATTGTGAACTTGCCGCAGCCGCGACCACACCGGTCGCCGCCAGTGACTTTCCACGCCTTACAAGAGTGGGAAGGCTATGTCACTGAGATAAACGACATGGAATTTACTGCAAGCCTGACCGACCTGACGGCTGGGGCGACCTTTGCGGGAGAAGAAGCGGATATCCCTATAGACGAAATATTAGAAGCTGATGCCGCTAAAATGCAGGTCGGGAGTATCTTCCGCTGGGTGATCGGCTACGAGCGCACGGCGGGATCGAAAAAGCGGGTCTCCCATATCGTGTTCCGCGACCTTCCCGCGATTACCAGGACCGACCTGCGGGATGGCGAGGAATGGGCGCATAAAATCATGGCGACTTTCGAGCAGTGACAGAAACCAGAAAAGCGGGCAACCCGCCAGGCGAGGATGAGTTTGAGGTCGTGTTGCTTGGCCCTGGCTACGGCGAGAGCATCGTCCTGCATGTAGGCTGCGGCGGCTGGGTAATCGTTGATTCCTGCATCAACGTCGAAGGGAAACCACGTGCCCTGGAGTATCTCGAAAGCATCGGCGTCAACCCGGCGGAAGCCGTTGATCTGGTTGTGGCGACTCACTGGCACGACGACCATATACGCGGGATAGCAAAGCTGGTCGAAGCCTGCAGAAAGGCCGATTTCTGTTGTGCCAATGCGCTTCTCAACAAAGAGTTTCTCGCTGCCGTTGATGCTTTGGAGGGTCGCCACCTTTCCGCGGACGGTTCAGGAGTTCGTGAGATTTACCGCGTATTCACCTGGCTTGAGTCCGCGGCGTCACGTCCCACGTTCGCTCTATCCAACCGACGCGTCCATGCCCGAGGCAAGTGTGAAATCTGGTCATTGTCGCCCGATGACACCGCCTTTAAGAACTTCCTGAAATCTGTTGGCAATCTGTTCCCCGGCGAAGGCCGGACAAAGACTCGGCTTCCACCCGTTGCTCCCAACGATATTGCGGTCGCGCTGTGGGTCGGCGTTGATGATATTGTGGTACTGCTTGGTTCGGATCTGGAAAAGCGTAGTTGGGTAGAGATTCTACAGAGTGAGGAGCGGCCGACCAGCAAGGCGTCGGTGTTTAAGGTTCCGCACCACGGAGCGGAAAGCGCCCATGAACCGGAGGTATGGAAGCGGATGCTCGCGCCCGATCCGTTCGCGGTACTCACGCCCTGGCGCAGAGGCGGCCGTGCGTTGCCGAGCCAAGACGATGTACAGCGCATTCTCTCGCACACCAAAAACGCCTACGCCACCGCGAAAGCTGGTCCGGCTGCTCAATCCCCGAGATACGCTAACCGAACAGTTGCCCGAACCATTCGCAGTACCGGCATCGAACTTCGGCGGCTCGCGATGTCGCCCGGCGCGATTCGACTACGGTGCCTGATCGGTTCTCGGGCACCCTGGAAGGTCGAGACCTTCGGAACCGCCTGCCATCTCAAGGACCTCGCCGGGTTATAGACCATTTGCTCATGGTGTGAACGTGGATTTGAACCGATGTCCGACACCCGCCTGATCGAACGCTGGCTGCCGATCGCCGAGCTTGGCATCGAAAGTACGCGCGAGCGGACGCCCAGCCGGTGAAGGGATTTTTGGAACCCCAGCTTCGGGACGCAAGTTCCAAGAACCTCGAGACGGGTTTCCAGTTGACCTTCGCCGAGGGGCTTTCCATGCAGGGCGGCGCTACTCGCCCAGAGCGGCCTCACGGGTCCTCTTGAGATTGCCAATTCCCCAATAATATTGTTTGCAACAAGTTCGTTGGAAAGGGCACGATTATGGGGATAGAAAGCAGGGGCGAGCTGGGTCAAGCGGATCGGTTCTTCGGCTCAGGGAAGCGCGAAGCCGTGGCATCGAGTAGGGAGAAGGTGGTGAACCCCGCAACCCCACAGCCGTGCAGCCGGACCGGAAGGATGTGCGACCCACGGCTGATCGAGCGGCGACCTACAGATAGCCTACAGATCCTAACCGAAGCCCGGATCCACCAGAAGTATCGACACTTGGCCGGACGGATTTTTGGATCAGTTCGATGTCTCCTCAGTGCGGCGTTCTCTGTGCGCGTGAATGGCAGTTATCTTACTCATTAACCTCAATACGACAATAATTCAGCGGCAAAGTCGTTCGCGGATCAGAAATACAGCCTTAGGGGCCATTCGAACGCTCATTTTTACAGGTCGCACTTGGCGGCTTTGAGATTTCCTGATATGGGACCCCAAGCGCGCGATATTCATCGAACCAAATCCGAGTTCGGGTAGCCAAAATATGTCGGATCAAGGTTAATCGCTATGTCTGATTATGATTTCGCGCAGTATCTTAAGATTCTTAATTCAACGAAGTTTCAGCATCTCTGGCCGGCGCAGAAGCACATCCTGGACGCCTATGACACTGACTTTCTGGACGTCAGGGACGTCGGTATTGAGCTTCCAACCGGGGCCGGAAAAACACTGATTGCGTTGCTCATTGGAAGCAAGTGGCTTGATTACGGGAAGAAGGTTGTCATTTTGTCGGCGAACAAGACCCTTGCTCGCCAGATGCGTGATGAGGCCACAGTACTTGGGCTACCGGTAGCGTACATGGAAGGACGCGGCGAAGATATTCCGGCTGCAAGTCGTCGCTCTTACCAGCGCGCAAAGAAAATCGGGATCATGAATTATTGGGTTTATTTCAACCAAAACCCAGTGGTCGACCCTTCAGATCTTGTAGTGATGGACGACGCGCACTTGGCGGAGCATTGCCTGGATTCGCTTTATTCCATCATCATCAGCCGGAAAGACCATAAATATCTCTTCGAGCAGCTCATACGTGAGCTTCACGATCGCTTCCCCGACTATGCTATCTTGGCAGACGCGGCTACGGCTAATGCACCACCGAACACTTCGACAGAGCTTCTGTCGTTCATCGATCACGCTGAGATCGTCGAGCGCCTCAAAGAAAATATCGACGCATCTCCGTTAATGACTTCGGATAGCGACCTGTGTTTTCGCTGGCACCGTCTCCGGGCACAAATTCATCTTACGAATTTCTATATTGGCCGCGATGCACTCTGGTTGCGTCCATACATCTATCCGCTCATTAGCAACGAACAATACCGACACACCAAACAGGTGCTCTATATGAGCGCCACAATTGGAGATCCAGGGGACTTGGCACGTCGTTTGGGAACTCGACCAATCCGAAAGATCCAGGTTCCGGCGCAGTTCGCGGACCGCAGTTCCGGTAGACGTCTTATCGTGATGAACAGGACGAATGACGACTCGGACATTCCGCGTCGGATGGCCCTTGCGCTCCACAATGCCATAAGTACGCATCCCAAAAGCGTTTGGCTTTGCGCGAGTGAACACGAGGCAATCCAACTCTGCGAAGTAGTTGCGGGGTGGCTTGAAACAAACAACCATGTCGGCCACCCAACATGGATTCTGACGCCCCTCGGAGATGAGATTGATCAATTCCGTCGGGCACCCTCAGGCCATCTTTTCGTGGCCGGACGCTTTGATGGAATGGATTTCAGTGGCGATGAGTGTCGGATCGTTGTTCTGAGCACGATGCCGAGGGCCATTAACCTCCAGGAGGAATTCATTTCGAGCTATCTGCGCGACAGCGGTTTCATGCGCAGGCGACTGAACCAACGGGTCGTTCAAGGTCTTGGGAGATGCACGAGGACTGACGATGATTTCGGAGTCTACTTCTTGGCCGATCAGCGATTTGCTACACACTTCTCTCGCGAATCCAACCGGGAGGGGATTCCGCAACACATGGCAGCAGAGCTAGATCTCGCCCAAGATCTAGCTGAGCGAGAAGAAAATGACCTTGCGAAGTACGTTACGCAGTTTCTGCATGGCGATTTCACCACCTACGATGTTGACCTCGCGAAACTCAACGAAGATACTCCACCGCCGATAAGCGGTAATTTGGTAGGCGCCGACACGTCCAAGGACGAAGTAGTCGGTTGGTCCGCATTGTTTGAGAGCGAAAATTTCGCGGTTGCGCAGCAACGTTTTGAGCGATGCTGGGACACCGCCAAAGAAGACAACAATCTCCGAGAAATTACGGCTCTACATGGATGGCATCGAGCTAAGGCGCTGTATCTTGAAGGTCTTCGCGGAAACCAGGTTTCTGTGGACAGAGCGCTTCACGTGCTGGAAGAGTCGATTGAACGCGGAGGACTAAGCTCCTGGTTCAACCGGATGCGAGGCTCGCTCAATCGTGCTCGCAACCACAGTATAGCCACCGAAAGCATTGTCCAGCAGGAATATGGGGAATCAATTATCCATGGTTTTGACGAACGTCTCGAGCGCCTCGGGACAACAGGACCCAAGTTTCAAGAATTCGTGAATCACCTCAGAGCAAGGCTGGAATCGGGAACTCACGCAGAATATCAGGAAGCCTTGGAGGACCTCGGAACTCTACTCTGTTACCGGGCACGACGGCCCAAATTCGGCGCATCACCCGATTGTGTGTGGCGCGGCGAGTTCGGCAACTCTCGGGAAATTTTTACTTTCGAGGTGAAGGTTGAACAGGAGCCTTCACATCCAATCACCACCACCCACCTAGGTCAGGCTCACACACAGCACAGCTGGGCCAAACAGAAATATGGTATGCAGGGCTATTCAGTTCGGGCCCTAATAGTCACCCATCTTGACCAATTGGCTCCCGATGCTCAATCATCTGTGGAGCCGATCAAACTTCTTCATAAGGACGTCGTCCTGGCGCTTTGGACCCGTGTTTGTGACATCATGACCACGTATCGCTCTCTCTGGAATATCGATGACATTCAGGCGAAGAGAACAGCAGCAACGGCTATCAGACCGCGACTTCCCAAGACTGGCTGGTTTCTCCGGGCGTTGGATCGTGCGGCCCCATGGCTTTCTGAGGCTGATGTGCTGAAGGAATGGGACGTGGCAAGACCTGCGCCCGTGTACCCGGATCGGAAAGATGTCTGACACCCGCCTGATCGAACGATGGCTGCCGATTGCAGCTCTTGGAGAAGAGAGTATTCGCGAGCGACGTTCCATGACGGCGTTGCCGCCCACCTATCATCTCCATGTCTGGTGGGCACGGCGTTTCTCGCCACCCTGCTGCCCGCGGAGGATGATCTGGAGAGGTGTCCGCAGATCCTTGGGATTCATGGAGATCCATTGGCAGCAATAGAATTGACCGAGCAAAAAGGGCGGGAGTCGCGGTGAATAATCCCTCTCGCTACACCCTCAGGGAAGATCTGGCGTTGACGCTGGGGCTGCGGTTCCTGCTGGCCGATTCGAGGCCGAGGGAGGCTCGCCCATGAAACTAAAGTCTGTGGAAATCGAAAACTACCGGGCGATCGAGAAACTTGAGTTGGCACTCGATCCGTCGCTAACGGTTTTTCATGGCGACAATTCGCACGGCAAGACCAGTGTTCTGAGCGCTATTGCCGTCGGTTTGGGGGCGGTTCCTTTCTTGCTGCCGGATGTGTCGGGGATTGGATTCCTCAAGAAGGACCGCCGCGAGGGTGGTGAATGCGTGCGGGTTTCGCTTACTACGACCAATGAAATTACATGGGAACGAACATCGAGCTATGTACGAAAAAGTAGGTGGACTCTAAGTGAGGATACAGCCCAAGAACGCCAAGAACGGCCCCGTCATACCTTAAGGGAGTTGAAGCAATGGCTGGAGAAGACTGCACTTGCTGCTTGGGGAACACCTATCGATCTACCGATAATGGCCTTCTATGACACGGAAAGGGTGGTACGGGGTCTCGCGAAACGACGCGGCCGCCCAAAGAGCGCGATTTCTCGGTATGCTGCGCTGGAAGGCGCACTGTCTGCACGGACTAGCTTTAGGGAGTTGTTTGAGTGGTTCTACATAAAGGAGAACGAAGAACTGAGGGAACAGCGAGAAAGGCGCGACCTTGACTTTCGCTTGAAAGAACTGACTGCGGTACGCGATGCGATTTCATCCATGATTGATTGCATTGCCGAACCTCACGTCGAGCTTCGTCCAATGCGCTTTGTGGTATCCGAGAGATTAGACGGGGAGGCCGCTGAAAAACGAACGCTTGACCAGTTGAGTGGCGGCTGTCAAGCCGTACTTGCACTTGCCGCTGATTTGGCTTGGCGGATGGCCCAGGGAAACCCTCATCTCGACGACACGCTCTCCTCCGAAGCAATCGTCCTGATTGACGAGATCGAACTGCATTTACACCCCTCATGGCAGCAACGCATCCTGGGCGACCTGCGGCGGACATTCCCAAACGCGCAGTTTATCGTCTCTACTCACAGCCCGCAGGTGCTGACTACGGTCGAGCCGCAGCACATTGTGGAACTGTATCGGGATGGCGACCGCATTGTTGCCGGGGCACCAGGGGGGGCGACTTATGGGGCCGAGGCAGGAGACGTTCTTTCCGTGGTGATGGGTGTAGATGAGCGACCGCCCGAGAACCGCTTCACAAAAGCTTTGGACCAATACCGGCGGCTGATCAGGGAGGAGCGGTGGGAGTCCAAAGAAGCCTTGGCTCTGCGAGAGAGTCTGGAGAGCATGTCCCCCTACGATTCGGCCCTTGATCGCGCCGACCTTGAGATCAAGCGGCGCAAGCTATTCAAGCAGCGGGCCGAGTCACAATGAAGATCATCCGCGAATTGAAAACGCCCACTTCCGGCCTTGCCGAATATCTCGATGCCGTGGACGACGACGCGAATTGGGTCGAATTCCGCTCTCACGATTCGGGAGCGTCTTACCACGAACTCAGGGATGCCCTGACCCATAGCCAACACGGGCTTTGCGCGTACTGCGAGATGGTGATCGATGAGTGGCGTCGTCAGGTCGAGCATGTGATCCCGCAGAGCGATGACGGATTAGGTAAAGTGAAAGCCCTCGACATAGCCAACATGGTCGCCTGCTGCAAGGGTGGAATCGTGCAGGATGGTGATGAGGATCATTATCGTAGGCCAGTGAGACACACCATGAGTTGTGGTCAGGCAAAGGGAAATCAGATTGACGAAAATTTTATTGACCCCCGTACACTACCTGCGTTGCCATCGCTTGTGAGGGTGGTTGATAACGGGCTGATTGAAGCAGACGAAAATGCCTGCGAAAGGGCCTGTTTTCTTCCCGACCATGTAACCCGCACCATTGAGATTCTGAACCTCAACGCGGAACGGCTCCGGTTGCAGCGGGAGAAGCGGTGGAATGGTCTTGAGGAAGAGTCCGGACAAATTGATGATCCGGACAATCCAGATATGATGAATACCTGGATACGCTCTGTGCTGACGCCGGATGAGAACGACCGGTTGGATCCCTTCTTCACCACTACCCGGTCGTACTTCGCCCCGTTGGGCGAAGGCATCCTGGCAGAAGAACCCCAAAAGTGGATTTGAACCGATGACTGACACCCGCCTTATAGAACGCTGGCTGCCGATTGCGGCTCTTGGAGAAGAGAGTATTCGCGAGCGACGTTCTATGACGGCATTGCCTCCTACCTATTATCTCCACGTCTGGTGGGCGCGGCGGCCGCTGGTGGCGTCGCGGGCGGCTGTTCTGGCGTCACTGCTACCCGCGGACGCCGACAGGGATAAGTTTATGCGTGTCCTTGGGATTCATGGGGACCCGGTTGCCGCCAAGAAACGAATTGCTATTGCAAACCGGAAAGGGGAACGTTTAGGTGCAAACGCCTACGGTTATCCGCGCGCGTTTGGCTACACTCCGGACAATCGGGACAAGGCTTGGCTGGCCGAGAATTCGATGAACGGAGCTATCGTTGCTGATCCGACAGCTGGTGGTGGCAGTGTGCCCTTTGAGGCCGTTCGTCTTGGACTTGCAATCTATGCCAACGACCTGAACCCGGTTGCGGCCCTGATCGAACGCGCGACGCTTGACTGGCCCGCCATGCATGGCCCCGAAATCAAGGTGGCCGTCGAAGAGTTGGGAAACAAGCTAACAGTGGAAGTCCGTAAGCGCCTCGCTGACGTATTTCCCGATGAACCGGGAAACAACGCCCGGCCAGACGGCTACCTCTGGGCACACACCATCTCCTGTCCCTATTGCGACGGCCTTGTGCCGCTTTCGCCCAACTGGCGTCTCGCGCCCGACGGGACGGGGGTCAGGCTCAAGCCTCACCTGGCTTCCGGCCCCGGGACGCAGGGCCGTGTCTGTTCGTTCGAGATCGTCCAATCCGCCAGGGAACAGTCGAATGGCACGGTGGCGCGTGGTGCCGGCACCTGCCCGTATCCCGATTGCGGGCGCGTGATCGACGGCGATGAGATCAAGACGCAGGCCCAGGCCGGCCACATGGGCGAGCAACTCTACACCGTCGTCTACAAGAAACGGGTGCTCAGCGAGACCAAGACCGGCAAGACCCGCGAGAAGTGGGTTCGCGGCTACCGGGCGCCGCGTCCCGAGGACGACAACAGCGCCGAAATTCAGGCGAGGCTTGCCGAGAAGCTGCCCGAGTGGGAAGCATTTGATATTATACCAACCGAGAGCTACGATTATATGTATAGCGACCGGTCAAAAATCTATGGCGTCAACAAATGGAGCGACCTGTTCTCGCCGCGCCAGCTCCTTTGCCACGGCACGAGCGTCGAGATTTTCCGTGAAATGCTCGACGCCGACCGGGCGGAGGGAAAGCTGAATGAGATTCGCCAAGCGGCGTACGGGTACTTGGCGCTCTCAATCAATAAGTTACTAAACTACAACTCCCGGATGACTCGTTGGATTGTGCCCCGTGAAGTTGTGGCGGGCACATTCGATCGGCACGACTTCGCTTTCAAATGGTCCTATGCTGAAATGGCCCCCCTCATCGTCGGCCTGGGCTATGACTGGGCCATCAAACAGACTGCCAAGTGCATCGACGAACTCGTCGCGCTGGTTCGCCCCGAAGCGAACGACCCTGCGGGCGATCTGTTCGACAGCGCCGGCGCGATGGAATACACCCCACCGCCCGTCACCATCACCTGTAAGCCGGGCGACAGCCTCGACCATATCGAGGACGGCAGCATTGACGCGGTGGTCATGGACCCGCCCTATTACGACAACGTGATGTATGCCGAGCTATCGGACTTCTTCTATGTCTGGCTCAAGCGCACCGCCGGGCATGTCTTCCCGGAGCTGTTCCGCCGTCACCTGACGGACAAGGACAACGAGGCCGTCGCCAATCCGGCGAGGTTCAAGGGCGAAAAGGGCGCCCGGGCGCTCGCGGGACGGGAGTATCAGGAGCGGATGGCCTCCATCTTCGCCGAGTGCCGCCGGACGCTGAAGCCCGACGGCATCATGACCTTGATGTTCACCCACAAGGCGACCGGGGCCTGGGACGCCCTCACCAAAGGACTGATGGAAGCGGGCTTCGCCATCACTGCTTCATGGCCGATCAACACCGAGGCCGAAGGCAGCCTGCACATCAAGAACAAGGCGGCGGCCAACAGCACCATCTTTCTGGTCTGCCGCCCGCGCCCTCCCCGTGCGGAAGAGAATACACTGAAGGTGCGCGAAGCGCCGGCGGTCTACGGCGAAGCCACAACCGCGGTTTATTGGGAGGACGTGGAACCGCGGGTCGCCAGGGCGGTGCGAACGCGGGTCCAGGAATTCCAGGCCGCGGGCATTGCCGGAGTCGATCTGTATCTGGCTTCCTTCGGCCCCGCGTTGGAGGAGTTCTCGCGCCACTGGCCGTTAAAGCGCGGCACGCCGCACGAAATCCCGGAGAAGCGTCGGCGGCGGCGCCAGCAGGTCCTGTTCGAGGAAGAATGGGACCCCTACGCCGCCACGCCGGAAGACGCCCTTGACGCGGCCCGGCGCGAGGTCAAGCGCTGGCGACTGGAGCAACTGACGCATCTGAAGGCCGATGCCGATCTCGATCCGGCCACGGCGTTTCTCGTGCTGGCGTGGGACGCCTTTAAGGCGCCGAAGTTTTCCTACGACGAAGCGCTGAGGCTCGCCCGCGCCGTCGGTATCGATCTCGATAATGACATCGTCGGCCGGCTCGCGGAGAAGAAAGGCAGCGATATTATCTTATGGGATAGTTCGCGTCGGGCTACCAGGGGGACACTCGGCCCGGTGGATGGCTCCCGGGGCATGGTCGACGCCATCCACCATGCCGCCCACATGGCCCGCATACGCTCCCTCGCCGCCGCCCAGGAAATGCTCGCCAACGCGCTGGTAGACCAGGAGCCGCGCTTCTTCGCGGCCCTCGAAGCTGTGCTCGAGGTTCTGCCGGTGTCCAGGGCCTATACCGGGATCGATCTGGAGGGCGAAACCGCAGACGCTGGCGACGATTTCGAAGCCCTCTACAAACTGGCCCGCCTCGCATACGGCGACGAGATCGACGAGCCCGAGCAACTCAAGCTCTGGCAGGAAGAAAACGCCTGACCATGCTCTGCGATCGCACATGGAAGCTCAAATACACGCCTGATAACGGCGATCTCGTCAAGCTGTTCTACGTCCCCGCGCTGGAGGACGCCGAGCGCTACGACCGGCTGACCGGATACTTCAATGCCCGCGCCCTGACGCTGGCGTCACGCGGCATTGAGGGGCTGGTCCGAAACGGCGGCCGCATGCGGCTCGTGGCCGGCTGCACCCTGGCCCCGCCTGAGATCGAAGCGATCGAAAAAGGCGAGCAACTCCGCGACCTCGTCGAACGGCATTTGACAAACCTCCCCCCGGCTCCACCGGACCCGGCATCATCCGATGCGCTGGAACTGCTGGCCTGGATGGTCGCGCGCGGCCATCTGGATGTGAAGGTCGCCGTCCCCTGCGACGCCAATAGCAAGCCGATCCCGGCGGACGGCATCTTTCACGAGAAAGCCGGCATCATCGAGGACCGCGGCGGTGACAAGATCGCCTGGAACGGCAGCCTCAACGAGACGGCTGCCGGCTGGCGGCACAACTGGGAGAGTATCAACGTCTACACGAGCTGGGGGCCGGAACCCGGACGGGTCGCGGATGAGGAGGCCAACTTCGCACGCATCTGGGCCAACAAGGCGCGCCGCGTGGTCGTGCTCGACGTGCCCGATGCCGTGCGCCAAGACCTGATGCGCTTCATGCCGGCAAATGACATGCCCGCCCGCCTCAAAGAGCTTGAAAAAAAGCCCGCGAAGCCTTCTCCGGAGCCGGAGGCGAAGGAATCCGCAAAGCCAGCGGAAATCCCACCCGACGACCTGAGAAGCCGCGTCTGGTCTTTTATCCAACATGCACCCTCACTGCCTGGGGGCGAGCGCGTAGGCGAAGCAACTTCGGCTATTACCCCCTGGCCGCACCAGGTAAGGGCTTTTGAACGCCTCTACCGCGATTGGCCGCCCAGGCTTCTGATCGCCGACGAGGTCGGCCTCGGCAAGACCATCCAGGCGGGCATGCTGCTGCGCCAGGCCTGGCTTGCCGGACGCGCCAAACGGATCCTGATCCTGGCGCCCAAGGCCGTCCTCGGACAATGGCAGGTCGAACTGCGCGAGAAGTTCAACCTGAATTGGCCGATCTACGACGGCCGCAAGCTGGTCTGGTATGATTCCCCAGCGTGGCGTGGGCGGAACGAGCGCGATGTCGACCGCGATCACTGGCATCGCGAACCCGTGGTGATCGCGTCGAGTCACCTGATGCGCCGTCGCGACCGCGCAGCGGCGCTTCTGGAAGCCGAACCCTGGGATCTGGTGGTGCTCGACGAAGCCCACCATGCCCGGCGCCGAGCCGCGGGAAGCCAGCAGGAGGGCGGGCCGAACGCGCTTCTCCGGCTGATGCAGGGATTGAAGGACCGCGCCCGGGGACTGGTTCTGCTAACGGCGACGCCGATGCAGGTTCATCCTATCGAAGTTTGGGACTTGTTGAACCTGCTCGGCCTGCCGCCGGAGTGGACCGCCAGGGCGTTTCTGGACTTTTTCGACGACATTGAGCAGCCGAACCCGTCATCGGAGGCGTTGGACCACATGGCACAGCTGTTTCAGTCGGTCGAACGCGCCTACGGTGAAACCAAAACGGAGGCCGTGCAACACCTCGCCGACCTGTCGCGCCTGAAGGTCAACAAGATTCTCCGCGCGCTACGTAACGACGCCAGCATCCCACGCCGTCAGCTGGAAACGACGGAGCGCCGGACGGCGGTCAAGATCATGCGGGCGAACACACCGCTCCGCAGGCTGGTCTCACGGCACACCCGCGAACTGCTGCGCCGCTACTTCAAGGCGGGAACGTTGACCACACGGATCGCCGAGCGCCGGGTCGAGGATCGCTTCCTCGAGATGACGGCCCAGGAGCGGGCGCTCTATGACGCGGTCGAGGATTACATCGCCAGCACCTACAACCAGGCCAGCGCCAACGAGCGCACGGCGGTAGGATTCGTCATGACCATCTACCGCCGCCGACTCGCCAGCAGTTTTAACGCCCTGCGCAAGACGCTTCAACGCCATCTCACCGCCATTGCCGCCGGCAACCCGGCGCAATTGACAGGGGTGGACGAAGACGTTTCGGACGATGAAGCCGTCGACGAAATTCCGGACGCAGAGGAGGTAGAAAAGCTGGAGCGCGAGGCGCTTGCCGCTGAGGAGGAGGCCGACATCCAAAGTCTCCTTGCCCGTATCGGCCAACTGCCGCCCGACAGCAAGCTCGAAAGCCTGAAGAGCACCCTCGCCGAGCTTCGCCACGACGGCTATCGCCAGGCGATGGTCTTCACCCAGTACACCGACACCATGGATTTTCTGCGTGAAGCGCTCCTGAAGGACGCCGATTCGAGGTTGATGTGCTTCTCGGGACGCGGTGGAGAAATACCCTCCGCCGACGGCTCCTGGCGTCGGGTCGGCCGCGACGATGCCAAACGGCGGTTCCGCAAATTCGAGGCCGACGTTCTGATGTGCACCGACGCCGCGGCCGAGGGCCTGAACTTCCAGTTCTGCGGCGCCCTGATCAACTACGACATGCCGTGGAACCCCATGCGGGTGGAACAGCGCATCGGCCGCATTGACCGGCTCGGCCAGCAGCATGAGATCATTCGGATCGTCAATCTGCACTACGAGGGCACGGTCGAAACCGACGTTTACCGGGCACTCAGAAACCGCATCGGCCTGTTCGAGTCCGTGGTCGGCCGCTTACAGCCGATTCTGGCGCAATTGCCACGGACGATCTCGCAGACGGTGCTGTCGGGCGAGGACCGGGATGCCCTGGGACGCGCTAATGTCGTGGACGCAATCGAGCAACAGGCACGGGAAGCCGCGGGACGGGGTTTCGATATCGATGTGGTGACGGACGAAGAACTCGCCATGCCGGTGCGTGCGCCGTCGTCTGTCACCATGGAGGATCTCGACAGAGTGATCGGATCATCGGACATGATGCCGCCGGAGACCGATATCCAGCTCATGGGACATCGGGAATACGGCCTGTTGGCCCCCGGCATGACCGAGCGCTTGCGCGTGACCACTAACCCGGAGTATTTCGAAGAAAACGCCGAAAGCCTGGAACTGTGGTCCCCCGGCAATCCCCTGTTTACCCCTCCGGAGTTCACAACACGGGCGGGCAAACCGCCAGCCGACAAGACGTTGAAGGATATCCTGGACGGCTGATGCACGGGCCGTCAGGTACGCCTGAAACAACAAAACGAGGAAATCCTGCTCTGCGTTGAACCTGACCGCAGAAGTCCCGCCCCTTGTTGATTTTGAGCTGGGGTTCGACGGCTTGACGCACAATCCCAAAAGTCGGCGGTTCAAGCTGGCGGTTGCCTATCAACTCAGGCGTTAATGGAAGGAAAATGTTTAAATGTGTGTAGAAGGAAAACAACCACAACTGCCGGATGACAAGGAGTACCGCAAGCTATTCGGTTTGGATATCTACCTGACACCGGTGTTCGTGATTTCCAGTATCACCATTGTCGCCTTTGTCATTGGGGCACTTGTCTTCCAGGAAGCTGCGACGGAAGTTTTCAAAAATATCCGCGGGTGGCTTACGACAAACCTCGATTGGTTCTTTATGAGTGCTGCCAATCTCGTCTTGCTCTTTTGTCTGTATGTGGCTCTATCGCCCCTCGGCAAGGTGCGCCTGGGGGGCACGGACGCAAAACCCGAATACTCCAATTTAACCTGGCTTGCCATGCTCTTTGCAGCAGGTGTGGGCATAGGTCTGCTGTTTTTCGGGGTGGCGGAGCCGGTCTACTACTTTCAGAAGCCGCCGCTCGGCATTACCCCCAAAACAGAGGAGGCCGCTATCGTCGGCATCGCGGCGACGGTCTTCCACTGGGGGCTGCATGGTTGGGCAATCTACGGAGTCGTTGGACTCGCCCTCGGGTTTTTCGCGTACAACAAGGGATTGCCTCTCACCATCCGATCGGCGTTCTACCCCTTGTTTGGCGACCGCGTCTGGGGCTGGCCCGGACACATCATTGACACGTTCGCCATATTCGCAGGATTGTTTGGGCTTGCGACCTCCCTCGGTTTGGGGGTTCAACAGGTGACATCCGGGTTCAACTATCTGTTTGATATCCCTGCGAACAACACCACCATGGTGGTGCTGATTGTGGTGATCACGTCCATCGCGCTGACATCGGTGCTGACGGGTATTAATGTCGGTATCAAGCGTCTTAGCCAGTTCAACATGATTCTCGCGTTTTTGTTGCTATTGGCTGTTATCATACTCGGTCCGACGCTCTACATTTTCAACAGTATATTCGCTGTGCTCGGTAGCTATCTCGCGAAGATTGTACCACTCAGCAACTGGATCGGGCGGGAAGACACCGGCTTCCTGCACAACTGGACCACGTTCTACTGGGCGTGGTGGTTTGCCTGGGCGCCGTTCGTCGGCACGTTCATCGCCCGCGTTTCAAAGGGGCGCACCGTTCGCGAATTCATAATCTTCGTGCTCCTGGTGCCGACGCTTTTATGTTTACTGTGGTTTGGTACCTTTGGCAGCACTGCGTTCTACCAGCACATCGTTGAGGGCTATACCGGTGTAACCCAGAATGTTGAGGCCTGGAAGCTTGAAATTGTATTGTTTAAAATGTTTGACAAACTCCCCATGACGACATTACTTTCATCTGTTGCGATGCTTCTGACTATCGTATTTTTCGTTACCTCGTCAGACTCCGGATCGTTGATTATCGACACCATTGCAGCCGGCGGCAAGGTTGACGCCCCAGTAGCACAACGTATTTTCTGGTGTACGATTGAGGGGGTAGTCGCTATAGCGCTCCTGCTTGGTGGAGGATTAAATGCGTTGCAGGCTGCCTCGCTCGCAACCGGCTTCCCGTTCGCCATTGTCCTCCTGGGAATGGCAGTCTGCGTCTGGATGGGACTTCGTAGCGAAACGCGTAAATCGCACTGATGAGAATATCAGGCAGGCGGATATGGAAGCTGTCTCTGCGGTACAGGTGAAACAACAAAACAAGGAGGTCCTATGAAGTTCCGGAGCAGGTATATTCCGATTGTGGTATGCGCGGCATTGCTTTTCAGCGCGGATGCGGTTCGGGCACAATCTGCTGGAACCGTCACCGGTACTGTGGTCGATGCTGAAAATGGAGACAAATTGGAAGTGGTGCAGGTCTATATTTTAGCCCTGAATCTGGGCGTGGTGTCGGACGCACAAGGCCGCTTTACCATCCACAATGTGCCGCCTGGCGCGCACAAACTGAGGGCCGACCTGATCGGCTATGCGAGCGTGGAGATTGCGGTCACTGTGGCTGCCGGGCAGACGGTCTCCATCGCGTTGCAGATGCATCCCACCGCGCTTTACCTGGATGAACTGGTGGTGACCGGCACGGCCTTCAAAGAATCCCCCATCAACTTGCCCTATGCGGTCGCCGTGGTCGGGCGGAAAAAGATGGAAGAACAGGGGTCTCCGCAGGCCGTTGATTTCTTCAAGAACCTGGGCGCGAGCCACGGCGTGATCGGCGAGCGGAGCAGCTGGTACAACGCCGGCCAGGCCGCCACCCTTACGGAGAGCATCGCCAACGTCAACCTGCGCGGCCTGGGGGCCTCGCGCACCCTGGTGTTGATCAACAGCCGCCGCCAGACCTATGTCCCGGCACGCTTGATCGGTGGGCGATTCGTCGATGTCAATGTCATCCCCGCCATCGCCATTGACCGGGTCGAAGTGCTCAAAGAGGGGGCCTCGGCCATCTATGGGTCGGATGCGGTGGCCGGCGTGGCCAATTTCTTGACCCGCGCCGACTTTACGGGCTTTGAAGTCTCGGCGGCCCACGACCATTTCGCCGGGGCCGGCGATACCAACGCCGGCGCGATATGGGGTGGGAAACTCGGCAAGGCCCATGCGGTTATTTCTGCGGAATGGAGGGGACGGCAAAAGTTGCCGGCCTCCGAAAGGGACTACCTGCTCCAGCCGTGGTACGGTAGCGGGCAGCGCCTCGGATGGTCGAGCCTGGGCAACCCGGGCACCTTCGCCATCGGAGCGCCCGCTCCATGGACCGCCGCCATCCACGCCCCGCACTGCGAGGAATTCGGCGGCTACCGGGAATCCTGGACCTGCCGCTTCCGCTATCAGCAGTATGAGAATCTGATCGAGGACATGAGCCATACCCGTGCTTTTGCCGAGATCAACGGTTCTCTGGACAATGGCACCGATTATCACGTCGAAGGCCTGTGGGCCGAGGCCAGGATTGACGATTGGTACACGACCCCTTCGTACCCTCCCTTCCCCCTGACAGACACGAGTATCCAGGAGGTCGCGCCCAACCACCCGGGCAGGCAGGCGTTCTGCGACGACTACGGCGCTGGGCCCGGCGACCCATACTACGAGGCATGCCAGGGCAGCGAGAACTGGTATTTCAACGGCCGCCCGTTTGGCAACTCGGGCCCCGGGCGCACGCTGGACCGCGACTCCCGCACGTGGCGCGTGGCGGCTTCCGCGAATGGCGACTTTAAGGCATTCGGCGGGCAGGACGCTCATTTTGACCTGGGTATGTCCTATTCCCGCACCGAGGGCAACTACAACCTGCCGGGGGTGTACATCGAGCGGATATTCCTTGGCTTCCGCGGTTTTGGGGGGCCAAATTGCGGCGTTGGCGTGGAGGCGGATCCCACGTCCCTTGCCGGGATGCGGCTCGGCGCGCTCAACGGCCAGGTGGCAGGTCAGGGCAACTGCCAGTACTACAACCCCTTCGGCAATGCCATCGAGTTCACGGATCAACATGGCTCGAAGTATGCAACCCAGGCGAATCCCACTTACCGCGCCAACCTTGCCAACAGCCCCCAATTGCGGCAATGGCTCAATCAGGAAGTCGATCTACAGAGCACCGCGGATATGCTGGTCGCCGATGCGACGCTGACCGGAACGTGGATCGAGGACGTCGCCAGTTACGCGGCCGGCTACCAGTTCCGTCTGTTCAATGCCAGCGGCGATCCCAACGACGCCGGTGACGTGACCATCAACCCCTGTCCGGTTGTGGGCGATAAGAATTGCTCAGAGGAAGATAAGTTTGGTCCCTATGCGTTTACGAATGTGAATCGGCCTTATGATGAATCTCAGACGGTGCATCGCTTCTTTGCCGAGATTCCCCTGAGCCTGGGAGAGCGCGTTGATGCGCAACTCGCCGCGAACTACGAGTTCCACGACGTGGCGAGCAGTTTCGATCCCAAGTTCGGCTGGCGCGCGCAACTTTCGCAATCCCCGACCCACTCCCTGTTCATGCGCGGCTCGGTGCAGACGACGTTTCGCACGCCAGCGCTGGACGATGTGAATGAAAGCCCGCTTTCGACGCTCGAGTGGATCAATGAGACGGGCGCCTATCAAACGGTGGACCGAATCGGGAGCAAGGACCTCAAACCCGAACAGGCTTTTACCTATAATGCGGGCCTCGTCCTGGTCACAGAGACGGGCTTTGATGCGACGTTCGACTACTGGAGCTACGATTTCAGCGATGTCATCGGCTCCATGCCGCACGGGGAAATTACTAAATTATATGCCGATGGAGCGAATAAGGAGGCCCTGAAGCAATTCATTGTCTGCCCGGACGGGGTAGGCACGGGCACATGCGCGGCCTCAGAACTCGAGCGGGTGCGAGTTGATATCGTCAATTGGCCAGGGGTCAAGACCTCGGGGATTGATTTGCATCTGGGCACGCGGGCGCAGGCGGGATCGGGGCAATTCGAGGCCAGTCTGGACGGCACCTATACGCTGGCGTACAAGACCAAGGCCCTGACGCTCGGCAGCCTGGTGCTCCAGAAAGCGGCGGACGCTGCCGGCTACTTGAATTTTGGAAATCCCATTGCAACCTCGCTTCCCAAGTTCAAGGGCCGGGTATCGGCGGGCTATCACTGGAAAACCCACAGCCTCGTGAGCTTCCTGAACTACATTTCGTCTTACGAGGACCGGGGGTCAATGAACTCCGATAATGCTAAAATTAAAGAATTATTCGGTACCATCGACCCGTTCGTCACGTGGGATGTGAGCTTTCTTTGGAACTTGTCCAAGGGGGTCAACATCGCGGCCTCCGGGATGAACCTGCTCGACACTATGCCGCCTCTGGTCAACATCGAGCAAGCGTACGACGGCTTCACGCACGATCCCAAAGGCCGGCGGTTCAAGCTGGCGGTTCGATATCAACTCGGGCGTTGACAGAAAAAGGCACGGCCCCGTGGCCGTGCCTTTTTCTTTTGATCCTGTTCTACAGACCGTTTATTGGCCTGCGCCCAGCGTCAATCCCACGCTGAATCGGAAAGAACTGTCTATCTGATCGTCTGCAATAACAAGCTTCAGTTCGCCAAACCACAACAGCCCCCTGCTCACCTTTCGCTGAAATCCGAGCGGGATATTAAGGCTGATCTTGGTATCGTTTTTTAAGTCCGGATTGGCTTGAAGAAACGCAGGATCAAGCCGGTTGAGGTGAACGCCAATGCCCGCCCCGGCGTATCCGATCATTTTCCCGTTCTGAATAAACAGGTATCGGGCATCCCCGTTCAGCGAGAACGTCCTGTGATTGTCCTGTAGAACCACATCCATCCCGGGCACCAGGTGGAGCTTGGGAATAACGACTGGCCCCAGGTCCAGATGCCCCCCCAGAACCAGGCTGGCGGTATCGAATGAGGTCCCTCCAAAAACATTTTCCTGCTGCGTAAGGTCCACACCGACCTTCAGGCCAAGCCCCTTCAAACCGATCGCCTCCACGCTGCCTGCAAAGACCAGCAGGGCCAAAAAAACCCCTCCCATGCATCCCTTACGAAACATAAGCCATCCCATATCTGTTCCCTCCACTTTTTCAGGCGTCCGGCCGTCGACCTGAGCTGCTTAAAAAAATACGTACGGATGGTAAAATATACGGAAATCATCCCTTCAGGTCAAACCCTTGAAATACATCCGATGTATATTCTCAGACGTGAAACAAAAACTGAACCACATCCCCATCCCGCACCGGATAATCCTTACCTTCGGTCCGTATCTTTCCGGCCTCCCGGAGCCTGTCCATGCCACCGGCAGCGGCCAGGTCGCCATAAGAGACCACCTCTGCCCGGATGAACCCCTGCTCCATATCGGAATGAATTTCACCAGCCGCCTCCGGGGCAGGCGTTCCCTCTACGAGCTGCCATGCCCTGAGCTTTTCGTTGGCCACGGTATAAAAAGTAATCAGGTTCAGCAGCCGGTAGCCCGCCAGAATTAACCGGTCAACACCCGTCTCTTCCAACCCCAGATCGGACAGGAAGGCCTCCCGGTCTTCGGGAGGCAGCTGGGCGATCTCCGACTCGATCTGGGCCGAAATCACCAGCACCCGGTCCGGGCCGCAGCGCTCCTTCAGCCGCTCCGTATATGCCCCACCCTCAGGCACATTCTCTTCTCCCACATTCGCCAGATAAAGCACCGGCTTCCCGGTGAGGAAGTGGTAGCCCTTAACGACCCTCTGCTCGTCTTCGGAGAGGTCCAGGGCGTGCACCGGCACCTCCTGTTGCAGCTCCGATACAACCCTGACCACAATATCCTGCTCTCGTTTTTCAGGAGCGCGGGGACCGGCCTTCCTCAGCCGCTGCAGCGCCCCTTCGGCGGACTCCAAATCGGCTAAAATCAACTCCGTTCCAACGGTCTCCACATCCCGCACCGGATCTACCCCACCCCCCACGTTGGCCACCCGGTCGTCTTCAAAACAGCGGACCACGTGCACCAGCGCATCCGCCTCCCGAATATGGCCCAAAAACCGGTTGCCCAGCCCCTCTCCCCGGCTGGCCCCCCGAACCAGTCCGGCGATGTCCACGAACCGAATGTGGGTAGGCGTACAGGTCTGGGGCTTTATGATCTTGTTCAGACGAACCAGGCGTTCGTCCGGAACCTCCACCATCCCTACGTTGGGTTCCACGGTACAGAAAGGATAGTTGGATGCCTCGGCCTGCGCCTGGGTCAGGACGTTGAACAGCGTCGATTTGCCCACATTGGGCAGGCCGATAATTCCGATGAACAGGGACATCTCACCTCGTATGGTGCGCCTTTGAAAAACGGCCAGCGATTGAGCGTTCAATTGCTGGCCGTTCAAACCTTCGGCGTTTGCCTGTTATCGCCCGCCGCTGATGGCGGTTACAAAGTGGATCTCGCTTTCCGGGTCTACCTTCTGCCTCATCCCCTCGTTGGTCACCACCCCGTCCACCGAAACGGCAAGACCGGGCCGAATCCGGTCCTCCTCGCACACCCGGTCTTTGACGCCAGGGTAGGCGGCCTCTAAGTTATTGATCACCTCCCGGATCGTCTCCCCTTCAACCCGAACCTGCTCCTTCCCGCCTGTCAGGCCCTGCATCAGCGATGGAATCCAGACCACGGGCATCGGGTTACGCCTTTCCATTTCCGTCTTTGGACCACAGGGTCTCCATGATCCGGCCCGGCGACATCGGCAGTTCGTACATCCGCACGCCGACCGCCCGGTAAACCGCATTGGCAACAGCCGCCGGGGGCGGCACAATGGGCACCTCGCCCACGCCGCGCACCCCATAGGGATGCCCGGGGTTGGGCACCTCTACAATCACCGTCTCGATCATCGGCAGGTCTAAGCAGGTCGGCATCCGGTAGTCCAGGAAGCTGGCGTTGGTCAGCACCCCGTCTTTGTTGTAAATATACTCCTCGCTCAGCGCCCACCCAACGCCCTGCGCCACGCCACCCTGCATCTGCCCTTCCACGTAGCTGGGGTGGATCGCCTTCCCCGCGTCCTGGACGATGGTGCAGCGCAGGGTATCCACCTTCCCGGTCTCCGGGTCCACCTCCACGTCCACAATCATCAACGCAAAAGCCCCGCCCGGTCCCCTGGGCGTCACCGTCGCGCGGCCCACCAGCGCAGGTCCACCCGTCTGGCCGAGCTTCCCGGCCACTTCTTTGAATGTCATCGATTTCGACGCACCTGCCTGTGCGGAGCACGCAGACAGGTCCGACCTTGACCGGACCGCGCCATCTTCGTAGACCACGTCGTCTTCCGAGATTTCCCAGAACCGGGCCGCCCGCTCGACCATCTGCCGTTTGATATCCTGCGCCGCCTCGTAGGCCGCAAAGCCGGTGGCAAAGGTGGTGCGGCTGCCTCCGGTTCCGTCCGTATGGCCGATGGCATCGGTATCGACCACCATCGGCGTTACCTCCTCTGCCGGAATACCCAGCGCCTCTGCAAGGTGCATCGCAATAGACGTCCGGGTGCCCCCAATGTCCGGCGAGCCTTCCACCAGGGTAACCGACCCGTCGGGATTTACGTTCGCAATCGCGACCGACGTCCCCCCGCCGTTGAACCAGAACCCCAATGCGACACCCCGCCCCCGGTTCGGCCCCTCTAACGGGGCGGTGGTGTGGGGGTGGTCCATCGCAGCCCGGATCACCTCCTCACAGCCGATGCGGGGATAGATCGGGCCGTCCGCCCGCCGGGTGCCCTCTTTGGACGCATTCGCCAGCCGGAATTCAAGCGGGTCCATGTCCAGTTCTTCGCAGATCTCGTCGATCACCGTCTCGGACGCAAACGCCGCATTCGTAGCCCCGGGCGCCCGGTAGGCCGACGTCTGGGGTTTGTTGACCACCACGTCGTACCCATCGATCTGCGTATTCTCGATATTGTAGGGCGCAAAAATACAGCCTGCGCCTGCCCCGACCGGAGACCCCGGATAGGCGCCCGCCTCGTAGGCCATATACGCCTCTGCGGCCACCAGCTTTCCCTCCCTCGTCGCCCCCATCTTCACCCGGATGTACGACGCGGGCGTTGGACCGGTGCCCTTGAGGACCTCCGTCCGGCTCATCACAAACTTGACCGGATGGCCAGTTTTTTTGGAAAGCAGCGCCGCCACAGGCTCGTGGTAAACCCGAAACTTCCCGCCGAATCCCCCGCCGATCTCGGCTGGAACCACCCGAACCCTGGCAATGGGGATGCCCAGCACATCCGCCACCTGGCTGCGCACGTCGAAAGGCCCCTGTGTGCTGCACCAGACGGTCACCCGACCGTCCGTATTCCAGAGCGCCGTGGCGTTGTGGGGTTCGATATATCCCTGGTGCACCGTCCCGGTTGTAAACTCCCGCTCGACCACCACATCCGCCTCTTCGAACCCTTTCTCAACATCTCCGAACTTGTGCTGGAAGTGGTTGGCGATATTGCTCTTCTTATCGGTCTTTTCCCCCAGCGATCTCATCATCAGGTCGTCGTGCAAAAGGGGCACATCCTCTTTCATCGCCTTCTGAACATCCAGCACCGGGGGCAGGACCTCGTAGTCGACCTCGATCAGTTCCGCCGCCTCTTCCGCGATATGGACAGAGGTCGCAGCCACAGCCGCGACCGCATGCCCCTCATAGAGCACCTTGTCATAGGCCAGCACGTTCTTCATCAGGTTGCTCAGCGTAACGACCCCCTCGCCCACCGCTCTGACCTTGTCTTCCACAACCCTGGCCAGGTCCTTACCCGTCACCACCGCCTTCACACCGGGGTGCGCCTCTGCGCGGCTGGTATCGATCGATTTGATCCGCGCATGCGCATGCGGGCTTCTCAACGACTTCCCGTACAGCAGACCGGCCATCTGCACATCGGCCCCATACACCGCCCGCCCCGTCACCTTGTCCGCGCCGTCGTGCCGGATGGGCCGCGTACCGACGACTTTGTAATCCGTAATTCCCAGATATTCTTCCGTCTTTGTCGCCATTTGTGGTCTATCTCCAGGGTCTTAACCCATTTTAAAACCTGTCTGCGTGCATCGCACAGGCAGGTCCGAATTTCCGTAGCATGCAGAGCGTCGGCAGGGCGCCCCTACGGTCCATCCCCACCTGTGGCCCAGAGCGCCTCCAGAATCTGCCCCGGAGACATCGGCAGCACCTCCATCCGCACGCCGATCGCCCGGTAAATCGCATTGGCAAGCGCCGCCGGAGGAGGGACAATGGACGCCTCGCCTACGCCGCGCACCCCGTAGGGATGGCCCGGATTGGGCACCTCTACAATCACCGTTTCGATCATCGGCAGGTCCAGGCAGGTCGGCATCCGGTAATCCAGCAGGCTGGCGTTGGCCAGTTCCCCTCTTTCGGTGTAGAAATACTCCTCGTTCAGCCCCCACCCGATGCCCTGCGCCGTCCCGCCCTGCATCTGCCCTTCTACGTAACTGGGGTGAATCGCCTTCCCCGCGTCCTGGACCATAGTCACGCGCAGAATATCAACCTTGCCGGTCTCCGGGTCCACTTCCACATCCACGATCATCATCGTAAAGGATCCGCCCACCCCCTGTGGATCAACGGTCGCACGCCCCATCAACGGCCCGCCCGTTTGATTAAGCTTGCCTGACAACTCTTTGAACGACAGAGATTTCGACGGATCAGATTTGGACCTGAACGTGCCGTCTTCAAATGCTACGTCATCCCCGGAGATCTCCCAGAATGTGGCGGCCCGCTCCACCATCTGCCGGATGATATCCTGCGCTGCTTCGTAAGCCGCCCAGCCGGTGGCGAAGGTCACGCGGCTACCGCCAGTGACGTCCGTCTCCCCCACCCCGTCGGTATCCGCCACGACCGGCTTCACGTCCTCCACCGGGATGCCCAGCGGCTCGGCGAGCTGCATCGCCACCGACGTTCGCGTGCCGCCGATGTCGGTCGAACCCTCCACCAGGCTGACCGTACCGTCCGTATTCACGCTGGCGCTGGCGCTGGACTTCAGCCCCACGTTGAACCAGAAGCCGGACGCCACTCCCCGGCCCCGGTTCGGCCCCTCTATGGACGACCTGTAATGGTCGGATGCCATCGCCGCCTTCACCACCTCCTCGTGCCCGACCCGGGGGAAGGTCGGCCCATCCGCCCGGCGCGTGCCCTCCTTCGCCGAGTTCATCAGCCGAAACGCCAGAGGTTCCATCTCCAGCTGCTCGCAGATCTCGTCCACCACCGTCTCCGACCCAAACGCCGCATTGGTCGCGCCCGGCGCCCGGTAGGCCATCGTCTGCGGTTTGTTGACCACCACATTGTAGCCTTCGATCAGTATGTTCTCAATATCGTAGGGCGAAAAAATACACATCGCCCCCGGCTCCGCCCAGCCGCCCGGGAACCCGCCCGACTCGTAGGCCAGATAGGCCTGTGCGGCCACCAGCCTGCCATCCTTTTTCGCTCCCATCTTCACCCGGATATACGACCCCGGGGTCGGTCCGGTCGCCTTCAACACTTCGTCCCGGCTCATCACCATCTTCACCGGCCGGCCGGTCTTCCCTGACAGCAGCGCCGCAACAGGCTCCAAATAGACCCGGATCTTCCCGCCGAACCCCCCGCCGATCTCTGTGGGAATCACCCGCACGTTCACCACCGAAGTCTGGAGCAGCGCCGCCACCTGCTCACGGACCGTAAACGCCCCCTGGGTGCTGCACCAGACCGTCAGCCGCCCGTCCGGGTTCCACAGCGCCGTGGCGTTCTGCGGCTCGATATACCCCTGGTGCACAGTACCGGTTTGAAACTCCCGTTCGACCACCACGTCCGCCTCTTCAAATGCTTTCTCAACATCTCCGAATTTGTGCTGAAAGTGGGTGGCGATATTGCTCACCTTGCCGGTATCTTCGCCCAGGGACTGGGTGATCAAATCTTCAATCAGAAGCGGCGCATCCTCCGCCATCGCCTCCCGCACGTCCAGCAGTGGCGGCAGCACCTCGTAGTCCACCTCGATCAGTTCCAGGGCCTCTTCGGCGGTGTGCGGGTCGGTGGCCGCCACCGCCGCCACCGCGTGCCCTTCGTAGAGCACCTTGCCGTCGGCCAGCACGTTGGCGCGCAGGTACAGGATATTGGTGGGACCCTCGCCCAACTCCACAATCGCCGACTCCGGAACGGGGATATCCGCGACCGTCACCACGGCCCTCACCCCCGGGTGCGCCTCGGCCTTGCTGGTATCGATCGACTTGATCCGGGCGTGTGCATGGGGGCTGCGCAACACCTTCCCATGCAGCAGGCCGGCCATCTGCACATCGGCACCGTAGATCGCCCGCCCCGTTACCTTGTCCACCCCGTCGTGCCGGATCGGCCGGGTGCCGATCACCTTATAGTCTTCAATCCCCAGATAGTCTTCAGTCTTGGCCGCCATCGGTTCTATCCCTCCATCGTCTGGGCCGCATCCTGTACGGCCTGGACAATTTTATCGTACCCGGTGCAACGACACAGATTGCCTGCCAGCCAGAGGCGGATCCGGTGTTCGGACGGATTCGGCTCCCGCTCCAGCAGCGCCTTTGCCGCCACGATAAACCCCGGCGTACAGATGCCACACTGAAGCGCCGCGTGTTCCAGGAACTTCTGCTGCAGCGGGTGCAG
The DNA here is from genome assembly GCA_965222075.1 of Candidatus Latescibacterota bacterium. Classification (GTDB taxonomy): domain Bacteria; phylum Latescibacterota; class UBA2968; order UBA2968; genus JAAXHW01. Next base: position 1,455,677 of record OZ244937.1, read on the forward strand.
CCCCTCGGGGCTGGCGACCCCCTCGATCGTTGTGATCTCGCTCCCCTGCGCCTCCACCCCCAGCACCAGGCAGGAATCGACCACACGCCCGTCCAGGATTACGCTGCAGGCCCCGCAGTTACCGTTGCTGCACCCCTCTTTTGTGCCGGTCAGCCCGAGGGTATCCCTCAAGACCTCTAAGAGCGTCTCCCGGGGTTCACACAGGAGATCGACATCCTCACCGTTAATTTTGGTCTCTACGTGTACTTTGCCAGGCATTGATCCAGACTCCTTTGCTCGTTTTAAGACGCCTGTGCACGTTCAATAGCGCCCCTGATCGCTCGCCTGGTCAGCACGCCGGTCAGGTGCTTCCGCTGTTCCACGGTGCCGCGCATATCGCTAATAGGCCGGGCGGCCTCCCTCGCGATCTCCGCCGCCCTCTCAACCGCCTCATCGGAAATTCCGTTCCCGGCCAGGGCCTCTGCGGCCTCCGACAGAAATAGGGGGATTGGCGCCACCGCGCCCACGGCAATCCGCGCAGACGCAACCCTGTTCTTGTCCTCATTCAGGACCACCGACGCGGCTGCGTTTACCACCGCGATATCCATCTCGTTCCTCGGAATGAACCGGAGGAAGAACGCCCCGGAATTGGGCTGCGGCGGTGGGATATGCAGCGAAACCAGAAACTCTCCGCTCTCCAAGACCGTCTGTCCGGGGCCCGTGCAGAAATCCTCAACCGCCACCTCCCGCCTGCCGTTGGGACCTGCAATCTGCGCCACTGCTCCAAGGACGATAATCGACGGAACCGTATCCGCCGCCGGAGAGGCATTGCACAGGTTGCCGCCCACCGTTGCGCGGCTCTGGATCTGAATCGACCCGATCAGCGACGTTGAATCCACCAGCGCCGGATAGGCCGCCGCGATGGCTTCATCCTCGTAAATCCGGCAGCAGGGCACCCCGGCGCCCAGTTGAAGCCCGTTCTCGGAATCGTAAGACAACGCGTTGGCCTCGGGGATCTTTTTGACGTCCACAAGAATATTCACCCGGAGCCGCCCCTCCTGGAGCTGTGCGATAATGTCGGACCCTCCGGCCAGCAAGCGGGCCTGATCGCCGTGTTCTGAAAGCAGCGAAACCACCTCATCGACCGATTGGGGAGCCGCATAGTCAAATGCGTGCAAGGCAATTCCTCCTATCGTTTTGGGAGATAAATGCGTCAAAAACCTGCTTTGGCCTTCGAGCACAAGAATACGATTTCTCAACAACGCTGTCAAGCGTTTTTCAAATAGCTGTCCCTTGATTGTCTTTTACCTTAATTCCTTAAGCCCGAGTTTGGCAATCCATGCCGAGCCGGGGGCTCACAGGATCGTCATTTTGCTCCCCTGGCGCAGAGGACTGTATATCCCTCCCGCTGCCCTGCGTCTTTCACCTCTTCAAAGGCCTGCGCCATCCGGCGGCGGTAGAGATTTGGCCGCATCACCACCACCATAAACCGTCCGCCGGGCCTGAGGTGCGCTGCGGCCCCCTCCACAAACGGACCGGCCGTTGCAATCCCTTCGTGCGTTGGCGGGTTGGACAGGATCAGATCGAACGCCTCTCCTGAAATCGCCTCGAACGTATCGCTCACCTCGGCCCTGGCGTTTGTAACCCCATTCTTATCCAGATTTACCCGGGCGCACCGGACCGCCCGCAGGTCCGCATCCACCAGCACCGCCTCCCCCTGCCGGGCCAGCCGGGCTGCCGCAATCCCGATCGCCCCGTACCCGCACCCCAGGTCGAGCACCCGGTCTCCGGGCCGGACCGCCATCGTCTCGATCAAAAATCGGGTCCCGGGGTCCAGCCCGTCTCTGGAGAAGACCCCCGCCCGCACTTCAAAGCGATACGGACCGCAAGGCAGGTCCGGCACCTCAAAAGCATACAGGGTATTGACCGGTTCGACGCCCGGCGCCTCTCCCTTTTTGCAAGCCCGGTAGACCCGAACCCCTCCTTTTTTGGCGACCGCCTCCACATTCCCGAAAACCGCCTCAAGCCGTTTTCGGTAGCTCTCCACCCCCCGGTCTTTGCGCCCGGACAGGCAGAACCTCCCTCCCATACGCAGCCTCGAAAAGGCCTCGTCGATCAGTTCAAACACCCGCTTCTTGGCCGCCCACCGCACGGGTTGGTAGAGCACAACGTCAAAGGAGCCGCCGGATACCTCCTCCAGCGACTCCATCAGAACCGTCCGAAAATTGACCAATCCATCAGATTGTATCTTATGCTTGCAAAATCGAATATGCCGTATATCCGAACTCACAAAACAGATCTCTTCGGCCACCTCCGCCACCCCAAAACCAGCGGGCTTGCCCTCACACCCCAGGTCCAGCACCCTCTCGCCGGGGCGAACTGCGGCACGCTTTATGAGCAGCATCTTTCTACCCCAGGGCACGGCACCTGAAGACCATATTCAAATTTCCCAAAATGACAACGTCACCCGCTCCGCTTGAGCCTCCCCGTTCGCTTCGCATAGACCTCGGCAAGGTGGAACACCCACAATCCCAGCGGAATCAGGATCGCCCCGGTAATCACCAGAATCACCAGGTCTCCCCCCACCTCGGCCAGAGAGGCATTCTGAAGCAGCGCCTTTCGGATGGACCGCAGCGCATAGGTCCCCGGCGAATAGGTCGACAGCGGGCGCAGCCAGTCCGGCAGCACCGACACGTCATAATAGACCCCGGATATCAGCAGCACCAGCGTCCCGAAGATATCGCTTGCGCGGGCGCCCTTTTCCGGGGACAGGAGCGGGAACACCGCCGCCATCAGCCCCATCCCCAAAAAGGAGAGGCTGCCCGCGGCCAGCACCACGGCGGCCGTCTGCAGGTTGGCGTCCGCCAGACTCAGAGCGAAAAAGAATACCACGGCCAGCAGCACGATCCCCGCCCGGATAAACCCGTAGAGGACCGCATACAGACACTGCCCCACCAGGTGCGTCAACCGGTAGACCGGGGCCATAAAAGTATACTCGATCGTCCCCTCCCAGCGCTCCCAGGCCACCGATTCGGCCACCTCGTAAAAGAGCAGCCGGAGAAAATTCCACAGCACCGCACCCACAATCAGAAAAAGCACACTCTGGCGCACCTTCACCGGATCGTCTCCCCCCATGTAGACCCCGATCAGCCCGATGGTGAGCACGTGCACCACGTTCCAGAGCACAAAAATGACCTCCCAGCTCGCGTAGCGGCGGGCCAGATTGAAATTCCGCTCCACAAACGCAACGGAGGCCTTCATTTCTCCTATCACAGAATTCATTCTCCGCCTCCCCCTTCGGCTTCGTCCTCTAAGTCGGCATGGGCCAGGTCCTTGCCGGTCATCTTGAAAAATACGTCCTCCAGGGACCCACCCTCGCAGCCGGCGTGGATCTTGAGCTCCTCTACTGTTCCCATCGCAATAAACCGCCCGTGGTGAATAATGGCCACCCGGTCGCAGACCCGCTCGGCCTCGTCCATATCGTGGGTGGTCAGCAGCACCGTGGCGTCGTTCTTTTGTCTGATGTGCAGGATATAGTCCTGCACCTGCCGCTTGGACACCGGATCCAGCCCCGTAGTCGGCTCGTCCATCAACAGCAGCACCGGCCGGGTAAACAGCGCCCGGGCCACGGCCACCTTCTGCTGCATCCCCCGCGAGAGGTCCTCTAAGGGCTGATCCATCCGGTCCGACCCAAACCCCATCTCCCCCAGAATCTCCTCCACGCGCCGCCTGGCCTCCCGTATCGGCACCCCGTAGAGCCGGGCCGCGTAGCTCATATTCTCCCAGGCGGAGAGCTTCTTAAAAAAGGCCGCATCCACCGACACCCGGTTGATGTGGCGCCGCACGGGCATAGCATCCTTCACCACGTCCATCCCGAAAATCCTGGCCTCGCCCGCGTCGTGAAACACCAGGGTCGAAAGAATCCGAACAAGGGTCGATTTCCCCGACCCATTGGGGCCCAGAACGCTGAAAATCTCGCCCCTGGGCACCTCGAAGCTCACTTCATCCACAGCGTAGACGGGCTTGCGCGTCGGGCGCAGCCTGCGCCAGAAACCGTTGCGCCCCTCCCGCTTCATCCGCACCGAAAACACCTTGCTGACCCCCTGGCAGAAAATGGCAGGGGCGCTCAAGTCGATATCCAACGTGTCATTCCTCCAGTTCGTAAAAAAGAGGATGCGCCTTGCCGGCGCAACCCCTTCCCATTCATCTCCATCGCGTGGCTCAGACTCCAGCCTTCTTTTTCAGTCCCTGGTAGGAATTCTCTTCGGTCACCTCGGCCGATACCGGCAGCCCCGAATCCCGCCAGCCAGGCACCTCAACCCTCCCCGTGCCCGGGTTCACCCTGCCCCCAAACCCGCCCTGCACGTTCACAGGTCTTGTATACCCCGCCCCTTTCAGGATCTCTGCGGCCATCTGCGACCGGATGCCCGCCTGGCAACCGCAGTAAATCGGCTTCTCAGGGGGCAAAATCTTCTCTACGACCGCCAGAAAGTCAGGATTGGGCGCCATCCCTCCGCCTGGATTGGGAATGGCCACCGGTATATTGATGGCCCCCTCCGGGTGGCCCTGCGCAAATTCCATTTCGGTGCGCACGTCTAAATAGACCACTTCCGGATCGGCGTCCAGCGCCGCCTTGGCATCGGGGGGGGTTACCTGATCGATCGCCATAGTACCCTCTTTTATTGATGAAACGGTTTGACGTCACACGAATATCCATACCGCTTAATATATCCAAAAGCGCAAATCTGTCCAGAAGATTTATGACCGTGACCGGCGCCGTTCGCACTTACCCCTCAGGCTCCTTACGCCTGCTCGAAGTATGACGTAAAGAAAAAAACGGCCAGCGATTGAACCCTCAACCGCTGGCCGTTCAGGTTCCCAGCGCTTCTCCTACCTGCCGCCCCAGGGCCTCACCACCAGTCACGTCTTCCCGTTCCCACCCTTGCCGTTCTCGGACCAGAGGGCCTTCAAAATCCGTCCCGGAGACATTGGCAGTTCGTTCATCCGCACCCCGACTGCCCGGTAGATCGCATTGGCAACCGCCGCCAGCGGCGGTATAATGGACGCCTCACCCACCCCTCGCGCCCCGTAGGGGTGGCCCGGATTGGGCACCTCCACAATCACCGTTTCGATCATCGGCAGGTCCAGGCAGGTCGGCATCCGGTAATCCAGCAGGCTGGCGTTGGTCAGTTCCCCTTTCTCGTTGTAGATATACTCCTCGTTCAGCGCCCACCCGATGCCCTGCGCCATCCCGCCCTGCATCTGCCCTTCCACATAGCTTGGATAGATCGCCTTCCCTGCGTCCTGGATCATAGTCGCACGCAGGATATCCACCTTACCGGTCTCCGGATCGACTTCTACGTCCACAATCGCCTGGGTAAAAGACGCGCCCGCACCCCTGGGTTTCACGCTTGCACGCCCCATCACAGGTCCACCTGTCTCATCAAGTTTCCCCGCCATCTCTTTGAACATCAGGAATTTGGATGGATCGGACCTGGACTGAAAGACCCCATTTTCAAATTCCACATCGTCCTCGGAAATCTCCCAATAGAGGGCCGCCCTCTCGATCATCTGGCGCTCGACATCCTGCGCCGCCTCGTAGGACGCCCAGCCGGTGGCGAAGGCGGTGCGGCTGCCCCCCGTGTTGCCGGTATACGCGATCGCGTCGGTATCGGGCACGCTCGGTTTCACATCCTCCGCAGGGATGCCCAGCACCTCGGCAAGCTGCAATGCGCAGGCCGTCCGGGTGCCGCCGATGTCCACCGAGCCCTCCACCAGACTCACCGTCCCGTCGGCATTCACGCTCGCACAGGCGCTTGAAATACCCCCCCCGTTGCCCCAGAACCCCGACGCCACCCCCCGGCCCCGGTTCGCTCCCTCCAGCGGGGTCTGGTAGTGGTCGCTTTCCATCGCCGCCTCCAAAACCTCCTCGTGCCCGACCCGGGGATAGACCGGCCCATCGGCCCGCCGTGTGCCCTCCTTCGCCGAATTTTTGAGCCGGAACGCCAGTGGGTCCATCCCCAGTTGCTCACAGAGTTCGTCGATCACCGTCTCCGACGCAAACGCGGCATTGCTCACCCCGGGGGCCCGGTAGGCCGAGGTGGACGGCTTGTTGACCACCGCCTCATAGGCATCGATAAACACATTCTCGATCGTGTAGGGGGCAAACATACAGCGTGCCCCGGCGCCCACCGGGCACCCGGGAAAGGCCCCCGCCTCATAGGCCAGGTAGGCGTATGCCGCAACCAGCTTCCCCTCCCTGGTGGCCCCTATCTTCACCCGAATATACGACCCCGACGTAGGTCCGGTTGCTTGCAGCACCTCCGTTCGGGACATCACCAGCTTTACGGGATGTCCCGTCTGTTTGGAGAGCAACGCGGCCAGAGGCTCCAGATACACCTTGATCTTCCCGCCAAACCCGCCGCCGATCTCGGCCGGAACCACCCGGACTTTAGAGACCGACATATCGAAGAGCCTGGCTACCTGGTCCCGCACGCCAAACGCCCCCTGGTTGCTGCACCAGATGGTGAGGTGGCCGTCCGGGTTCCACAGCGCCGTGGCGTTCTGGGGCTCGATATACCCCTGGTGGACCATCCCGGTCTTAAACTCGTGTTCAACCACCACGTCCGCCTCTTCAAACCCCACCTCTATATCGCCCAGTTTGTGCTGAAACTGCTGGGAAATATTGCTCACCTTCTCGGTCTCGGTACCCAGCGATCTGGTCGTCTGGTCTCCATGCAGGAGCGGCGCGCCGTCCGCCATCGCCTCTCGCACGTCCAGCACCGGTTCGAGAACCTCGTAGTCCACCTTGATCGATTCCAGCGCCTCTTCGGCCACGTGAGGATTGATGGCCGCTACCGCCGCCACCGGGAACCCCTGGTAGAGCACCTTGTCGGTGGCCAGCACGGCGGCGAAGAGATGCTTCAGCCGGACAATCTCTTCACCCAGGTCCTCCACCTTGTCTTCGAAGGCGCGAATGAAATCCTGCCCCGTAATCACGGCCTTGACTCCCGGATGGGCCTCCGCGCGGCTGGTGTCAATCGATTTGATCCGGGCATGCGCATGGGGGCTTCTCAACACCTTCCCGTGCAGCAGCCCCGCCATTTGCACGTCCGCCCCGTAGATCGCCCGCCCCGTCACCTTATCCATGCCGTCGTGTCGAATCGGACGGGTCCCAACAACCTTGTAGTCTTCAATCCCCAGATACGCTTGGGCCTTCGTCGCCATGGTGTTTTTCCTCCGTAACGAGCGCTTTTTCGACACGGTTGGAGACCATCTCGACCTTGTAATGCAGGAAACGCCAACCCCACGAGCGGGCCGTCATATCCCGGTTCAGAGCCCCTGATCCGGTTTCTGACGTTTTGCCCACCTCCCGTAAGCCCTCCAGTCGATCACTTCGCTCTCTCCATTACACCGGAGAATGCCACAGGCCAGGTATTCCTTCACCCTGTCGGTTATTGCATCTGTGGGAATGTCTAAATACTTTGCGGCAACAGATTCTCCCAGACCGGTCTCAAGCAACTTGAGCAAAGCCCGGTCGTCGATCGCTACAGGGCGTCCAGACATAGGCTAACCCCCGGGGGACGAGGCAACGACGATTAGGAAAACAGACGGGGGAGAAACTGGGAAAATGCTACGGTGAAAGACAAGAAACGAAAAAAACAGGCCAAACGCCAGCAGAATTTGAAGCGGCGAGGCAGGCGCAGGCAGGCGCAGGCAGGCGCAGGCAGGTAACCCTGCGATTTGTCTACCCTGGAAGAACCAGCGGGGGATGACCTATCGTGAGATTACACAAACGATCTTGCAGGGAGAGGTCGTTGATCAGAGCCCGAATGCTTCCCCCCACCCTGGCCGATCCCGGTTCAAAATCATCGAAAAAAGAACCCCCTGCAAGCAGTTGTTCTTGCAGGGGGTTCTCAATGGTCGGGGCGAGAGGATTTGAACCTCCGGCCTCCTGCTCCCGAAGCAGGCGCTCTACCGGACTGAGCCACGCCCCGACAATCTCGATTTGACACTTAGAATCTGGAAACCCGGGTCGGGAGAATACAAATATAGCAATTTCTTAAGCCGGAAGCAAACATCAACGGTTCAGGGCCAGCTTAACAACCACAGCCCCCAGCACAAGCAGAACCACAAAAACCACGAACAGGATATTAAGATAGCGGTCGATAAAGGTCTTAATCGCAGGACCAAAAGCGGAGATCATCCCCCCTACCAGGAAGAACCGTCCCGACCGGCCCAGCAGGGAAGCGGATACGAGCGTGGCAAAGGGGATCTGAAAGACCCCCGCGGCAATTGCAAAAACCTTGTAAGGAACCGGCGTAAATCCTGCAATCGCAATGGCCCAAAAAGCGTTCTCCCGATATTGCCCGCCCACATAGTCGAACTGCTCAGTGACGCCGTAAAACTCGATAATCCAGTGCCCCACCAGTTCGTAGGACTCCAGCCCGATCACATAGCCAATTATCCCGCCGATCACCGACCCCACCGAACAGACCGCCGCGTAAAAGAGGGCGCGTTGGGGCAGTGAGATCGCCAGGGCGATCAACAACACATCCGGCGGAACCGGAAAAAATGACGACTCCGCAAGTGCAAGCAGAAAAAGCGCGGGCGTAGCGTAGCGGCTCTCAGCCCACCCCATCACCCAGTCGTAGAGTCGCTTCAGCATCCCCGACCCTATCCGGCCTCGCTGCTGGACGCGTAACATAGCAAATTGGTCCCCACCTCCAAAACCAAACAGCAAAACGGACAGAAGGCCGATCTTTCAAATCCTCCTGCCCGTTTTGCTCTTATGGTCGGGGCGACTGGATTTGAACCAGCGACCCCTATCACCCCAAGATAGTGCGCTACCGGACTGCGCCACGCCCCGACATCAAAATATCCGCCCCTGACTTGTCGTTCCAGGTTTTGTTGCCAAGACAACGGTGGTTCTTGACCACAAGAGATCGATGCATCAGATTTAATAAAAATAAGCCCAAACGCCCCAAAAGTCAATACCCAACCCCCCAGCCCCGGGCCTGTCAATCCACAGAGTTGCCGTAATACCGAGAGCTGTAGTACATGCCGGCCAGGATCTTGATCAGGATATTCAAAACGGCCGCCACCGGGATTGCGATGACCATCCCCACAAACCCCCAGAAATGGGCCGAGACCACAAGCGCAAACATCACCCAGGCCGGATGCAGCCCAACCCGCTGCCCCACCACCCTGGGAGAGAGAAAATTACCCTCGATACCCTGCACCACCACGAAAACACCGATCACCTTCAGTAGATTGGCAAAAGGGTCGGCGTCCAGAAGCGCAACCAGAGAGGCCACCCCCAGAGAAACGGCCAGACCAACGTAGGGAACCAGGTTGGAAATCCCGGCCATGAGGCCCAGAAGAACCGCGTACCGGATGCCGAGTAAGCCCAGCCCCAGAGAGGTCAAAGCCGCAATAAACCCGCAAACCAGGATCTGCCCACGCACATATTGACCCAGAACAATATCCACCCCCTTCAGAATCCCGACCATCATGTCGACATGGTGCCGGGGCAGGATATCCTGCAGGGCCTGTTTGATGCGCTCATAATCTTTTAACACGTAGAAGGTGACAAACGGGATTATCAGCAGGTTTAAAAGGGCCGCAAGCCCCGAGGTCAATCCTTTGAGGGCGGCCGTCGTCTGGTCGGCAAAGATCTGCCCCACCTGGGGCAGCTGTTCAACAAACCACTTTTGAATCTCACCGGCAGGGATCATATACCCGTAGAATCGGAGATTGGCCAGCAGACGCTCGTAAGCCCGCTCAATATCAGCCGCGTAAACGGGCAACCGTTGGGCCAGTTCTCTAACTTCATCGATCACCCTGGGGATCACCACGATCCCGATCCCCGACAGAACGCCCAGGACAAACAGAACGATGACGCCAATGGCCAGCGTTCGGGAGAGGCGACGTCCTATAACCCCAACCAGGGGGGCTAAGAGATAGGCCAGAACAAAGGAAACCACAAATGGCCAGAGCAGACCGGCGACTTCGGATATAAACCATTCCGCAATCAGCAGGGTGGAAATAACACCGATGCCCACTTCAAACCGGACACCTTTTTGCGTGAGCAGGAGCAGGCCAAAAATCGAAGCGCCAACCAATAAGGGGGAGAGCCCGTCTCGCAGAAGCAGAACATAGAGCAAGGCCCCCAAAAAGATAAGAACGACCACCCGGAAAAAAAGACGGTCATCCGCCCCGGCAGGACCTGCCGTATCACCGAGCCGGGCATCGGGTTTGTCGGCGCTGTAACGGTCCGCGGCCTCCTGCCTGGGAGCAGGCGTAGGCATCGCCGAATCGGCCTCTTCTCGCGCCCCACGGCCCTCCAAAGTCCCCTCCGGGCCGCTGAGATCCCGATGAGATTCCATGTCGCTCCTATCTCCCCTTACGTGTACTCAAAAAGCTTTCTGTCTGCTGATCGACATCGAAAAACCGGAGAAAATGTCTGGGCCGGGTTGGATTTTCATATTCCCCGATCAGTTCGGGAACGCCGTCTCCATCTACATCGGCGTATCCGATCTTCTGCCCGAAACCGTCCGGGAAACGCCATTCCACCTGACGGTAAGTGGCATCCACAACAAACCCGGTATTCAAAACGATCTCTAAAATGCCATCGTCGTCCAGGTCACCCACGATAATACTGCGTGCAGAAAGACCCGGTTCGCTCTCCCACTCCAAAAAAAGGTGCTTGCAATCGTAGACATACAGGCGGGAAATCTCGGCCTCCCGCTGCCGCTCCGCCTCTTCCTGGCTCTCCCCTCTCACGCTGGGTTGATAGACCGACACATCGGCCACGGCCTCGCCGCAGAACACCAGTTCAAGTTGCGGGTCTTCATCCACATTGGTGACAACCATCGCAGAGATCGTGGCGTACTGATCATCGGTACTCCTCCAGATCACCTTGTAGTCGTCGGCTTTGTAAAAGACGATATCCCCAAATTCTGAGTAGCCCACAATCTCAAGCTTTCCATCGGCGTCAATATCGGCCACAAAAATCTCTGCAATCGATGACTTAAGGGTCTCACTGACCCACTCCTCCTGGAACCGGCCTTCCTTAAACCTCACCGCGTGAATCCGTCCCACGCGATCTCCGTAAATAATCCGGCGGTCGGTCCCATCTTCCGAGGCAATCACCCGCACGGGGTGCATCTCGTCAACGAACCCGCCAAATGAGATGTCCGGACTCTTTTTCCACCGGTACCATTCCAGCTCCCCGGTTCGGGCCGAGGGGACAGAAAAAATGGAAACCATCGCAAAAACGAAGACCGCCACAGCAATTCGCATAGTGGACCTCACCGAAAAGATCTAAGATCAGAAAATGCTCAACTTAAAATAGCGGGTAGGATCTCTCTTGATATCTTCCAGCAGGCTATTCACCGAAGCCAACGTGCTCTGAAGATCCCTGTAGAGCTGCTCGTCGCTGACCAGGCGCCCCAGGGTGCCCTCTCCATTCCGGACCTTCCGCGAGACCTCATTCAGATTTCCCAGCATCTCCTGAAGAGACATGGAGGCAGCCTCCATGTTTTCCGACATCGCGGCCAGCCGCTCTGTTGTGGTGCGCAGGTCTTCCACGGCCTGCCGCACCTGCTCCCGGTTTTCGTCCAGCATACCCCGCGCCTCGCCGGAAGCCAGCGCCAGGCTCTCGATCGCTTTTGAAAACGTGGCCCGGTTCTCCTCCAGGATCGTCTTTAACTTGAACGTCGTGCTGTCCATCTGCGTCAGGGCGTTTTGGATATGGGTGAGGTTGCCTTCGGTGGCGAACTTATCCACTGCCCGATTCAGATCCTGGACCATGTCAGTCGCCCTGGCCGTCAGTTCCTCAAGCCCCGGGCTCGAGGTCCCGGTCAGGTGCTCGCCATCGGCAAGCACCTGGCTGTCCGAGCCCACCTGGATCTCGATCTCCTTCTCACCGAGCATGCCCTTGCTCCTTATGGTCAGCTTCGAATCCCGGGGCAGGCCCCGTACCTTTTCAAACCCGAGCGTCACCACCGGACGCCCCTCCCGGATGTCGATGTCCAGCACCTTCCCGACCTTGACGCCCCGGAGGGTCACCCAGGCGTTTGGGTCAAGCCCCTGAACAGAGTCGAATGTGGCGGTCACCTTGTAGCCCCCCGCAGCTCCGGCGTAATTCTCTGACAGCCACACAGAGCCCACCACCACAATCGCAAAGGCCACAAAGACGACCGCTCCCAGAACCACCTCACGCTCACGACTTGCCATGTTCTCCCCCCAATTGCCCTGCAACAAAACCCTTGAATACCGGATCCTCCCGGATCTCCTCCGGAGCCCCCACCGCTGCTACCCTACCCTTATCGATCAATGCAATCCTGTCCGAAACACGAAGGGCCAGCGGGATGTCGTGGGTCACCACAACCGAGGTGATATCCAGATCGTGTTGAAGTTTCAAAATCAGATCGCCCACGACATTGGCCGTATGGGGGTCCAACCCGGTGGTCGGCTCGTCGTAGAGGATAATATTGGGCGACAGGGCAATGGCCCGGGCCAGGGCCGCCCGTTTCCGCATCCCTCCCGAAAGGTCAACGGGCATCACCCCTTCAACGCCGGGCAGTTCCACCTGCTCCAGACAGACCCGCACCCGCTCGTCAATCTCGGACTCCGACATGGGGGTATGCATCCGCAGCCCGAAAGCGACGTTTTCTTTCACGTTCATCGAATCGAACAGCGCCGCAGACTGAAACAATACCCCGATGCGCTTTCGGAGCCCAAACAAATCTCCCTGCTTGATGACATTCATATCGTGTCCGGCCACCATCACACGCCCCTGGTCGGCCTGCAGGATGCCGATGACATGCTTTAGGGTCACACTCTTGCCGCAGCCGCTGGGCCCCAGAATCGTGGTCACCTCACCCCAGTGGACCTCTAAGTTCAGCCCCTTCAACACCTGGTTCTCGTCGAACTGCTTGTACACCTCTTCAAACCGGATTGCAGGTCCGTTTTGCGCCATGGCCCGTCTCTATATCCTAATACAGCATCGTATGCGTCAAAAAATAATCCAGAATCAGGATCAGGGCCGAAGAAACCACAACCGCGGCCGTAGCTGCCCGACCCACCCCCTGGGCCCCGCCCCCGGTCTGCAGCCCCATATAACATCCCATAAATGTGATCAGCCCCCCGAAGACCATCGATTTCGCCAGCCCCACAAACACATCGTAAGCCTGAAAATCCAACTTCATGCCCTTGACAAAATTAAAGACGCTGATATCCACCTTGATAATGGCGATGATGAACCCTGCACAGACAGACACAAAGCTGGAAAAGACCACCAGCACCGGGATCATCATCAGTCCGGCCAGCAGCCGGGGCATCATCAGGTATCCCACCGGATCCACAGCCAGAGAGACCAGCGCATCCACCTGTTCGGAGACCTTCATAGACCCCACTTCCGAGGCGATGCCCGCCCCCACGCGACCGGCCAGCACCAGCCCCATCAACACAGGCGCCAGTTCCAGCACCACAGAACGCAGCACCACGCTCCCCACCATATAATCCGGCACGTAGGCCTCCATCTGATAGGCCATCTGGATGGAAACCGCCATCCCGCTGAAGCAGGAAACCAGGCAGACCAGAGACAGGGAACCCACCCCGATGGCATAGCACTGCTCAACAACCTGCCGGCGATAAAAGTAGAGATGCCGGAACTCTCTCAGACAGCGGGTAAAATAGCGATACATATGATACGCCTGAGAGAAAAAGCGAACAATATAAACGCCGAGAAAACGGAAGAGACGTTCCATATTATCTCTGCAATGGCAAAAGGTGAAAAAACGCAAAAAACCGACCTAACGATCCATAGAAAGAATCCCCCAAAAGGAGAAATTGGAAAGAAGATCAAAACAGGAAGGATCGGCCTGCCGGCCGTTGGCTTTGCAGGTCCGACAGAAGGAGCGGGGACTTTGAAACCGTTACAAACCAGGCACTCAGGCCTCTCCACGCTTTCCCTGGGCAAGCTCCGCATTCAGCTCTCCACCCACAAGCAGGAACAGGGCCGTGAGGTAAATCCAGATCTGGAGAGCGATAAATCCGCCCAGGAGGCCGTAGACCCTGTTGTAATAGCTGAAATTGCCCACATAATATCCAAACCCCTTGGAAAGGAAAAACCAGAGCACGGCAAACAGCACGGCGCCAGGCAGCACCTGCAGGAGTTTTGGCCTGTAGTTGGGCGCAATGTGGTAGAGCAACCCGGCCATCACCACCGCACTTAAGAAACCGACCGGCCATTTGAGCAACACGACCAGGGAGGGAAGCACACCTTCCACCAGACCAAGACGCACCAGCAGCTGTTGTTCAATCCACGTTCCCATGATCAGGAAGTTAAAGGAGACCACCATAGCCAGCCCCACCCCGACCATCAGCCCAACAGAAAGCATTCGGCGAAACCAGAAGGACCGGGCCTCCTCAACGCCATAGGCCCGGTTGAGGGCCTTGATCGTCGCCGAGATCGCGCTTGAGGCGGCCCACAGCGCCCCCAAAAGACCGATGGTCATAAGCTTTGGGGAACTGGCTGCAACCAGATTGCGGACATTTTCCTCCACCATTTCCCTCACAAGATCGTGGAGGAAAATCCCCATCACATCCAGAGACCTGGACACAAATTCCGGCGTAATCCCCAGAAGCCCGGCCAGAGCCGCGGTAAACACCGCCGCCGGAAAGATGGAAAGAGAGAAGTCGAATGCCATCTCACCGGCGATCTCCGTGCACTCATGGTCCATAACGCGGCGAAAGACACGCTTGCAGATCTGAGCGATCGTTCGGCCCCATTTCCATCTCCATAATCTACGGTCCGCCATCGAGAGAGAACTGCCCCCTGGCATGTGTAAGGGCCAACCTGAAGATAGCTGCAATTTAAGCATTTACAAGCAAGATCGCAAGAACCATCCGCCAATGCAACAGGAAAATAAGAGAACGCACCACCTCTTGCGCTCCAGCCGGAAAAAAAACGGGCAGGGCCGCTTCGCCCTGCCCACTCTGCGCTCTGCCCGCCTGCCTGCTGCAGGCAGGCTGGAACCTCAGACCACGTCTTCCCAGGAGTCTTCGGCGTGCACCCGTTGTTTAAAAAACCGGCGCAGTTTTCCCAGGGCCCGGTTGCGGATCTGGCGCACCCGCTCACGCGTCACACCCAGGTTCGCCCCGATCTCTCCCAGGGTGTGCCGCTCCTGGCCGTCCAGCCCGAAATAGGCCCGAATCACCTCTGCCTCCCGGCTGTCCAAGCTGCCGATCAGCGATTCGTTGACCAACTCCAGGCGATCCCGTTCCAGAACATGCAAATCGGGCTCCGGCTCTTCTACCTGGAGGATCTGGAGCAGCGTCTGCTCTCCAGCCGGATCCATCGGAGATTCCAGCGAAAGGTCGGAACGGACACACCGAAGTGCGCGTTCCGCACGCTTCCGGCTGATCTTCATGTCGGTGGCCACTTCGTCCAGCGTGGGCACCCGGCCCAGTTCCTGCGTCATCTGCCCCCAGCGCCTCGCCATCCGGTCCATGTCTTCCTGACGATTGGCCGGCATCGAGACCGTCGAGGTCCGCTTCAGGGCGTTCAGAATGGCCTGGCGGATCCACCAGACCGCATAGCTGATGAACTTATACCCCCGCTTCTCATCAAACCGCTTAAGGGCCTCCATCAACCCCATGTTTCCCTCTGCAATCAGGTCCGACAGGGGCACCCCACGGCCCTGGTATTCTAAAGCGACACTGACCACAAAGCGCAGGTTGGAGGTAATCAACCGTTCAATGGCCCTGGCATCCCCTTTCCGGGCACGCCGCAGGGTCTTTTCTTCCTCCTTGCGGCTCATCGGAGGGTACTTGCGCAATTCCTTCAGATATCGCTGCACGGAAGCATCGTGTGCAGAACGCGTCTGAACCGTATCGTTCGAATCCATATCCAGCAACGACTCCTCTCGGATTTCTGTCATCTCATCACCTCCTGGCACCTGCCTGCTGCAGGCAGGTCAGTATCCAAGGCCTGGAGATTTTGGGGTGCATATCTTAAACGAACCGTCTGTCAAAAAGTTCCACGCGCCTGCCTGCGTCCCCCGGACAGGCAGGCCAACTATGCCCAACCCGCCTCAAACTGTCATTATGGCAGTACAACATGCTGCCATGTGACTGTGAGCCAAAAAAGCGTCGCTTCTCAGAGCATCCAGGCGAAAGCAGCGCCTTTCACAAAATCTAACATAAGCTATTGCTTTATAAAATTTTATCTCCGAACCAATCCGTCCAAATCAATCGCCTGCTCAATGAGCACCGACCCCTTTGCGCCCTAAGGTATGCATAATCTGTGCCAGAACATCAAATTCAGGCGTTTTTGTTTTCTCTCTACAATCTATTAGATGATCCTGACCCACAATTTGTTTCCGAATGGCCCCATTGACCAGACGCGTAATACACTTTCTTCAAAAAATAATAAAGGGTTATGACGCTTTCGTCATAACCCTTCTGGTTTGACATGGTGGGACATACAGGATTCGAACCTGTGACCTCTGGTTCCGGAGACCAGCGCTCTATCCAGACTGAGCTAACCCTTCTGGTTTGACATGGTGGGACATACAGGATTCGAACCTGTGACCTCTGGTTCCGGAGACCAGCGCTCTATCCAGACTGAGCTAATGCCCCGCGCTCAAATCCGTCTAACGGTCCCGCTTTTTATGCCGGTCTCTTCTCCGGCGCTTCTTCCGTTTGTGCGTCGCAATCTTCCGCCGTTTTCGCTTTCTTCCACAGGGCAATAGAACACCTCCTCTTGTGACTGTCGATATGTGTCAACGCTCGCCCCTCTGGCCCCCCTCCACACCGGATCGAAGTTCCCGGGAGGGCTTGAAAACCGGCACAGACCGTTCAGAAATCTTCACGACCTCGCCCGTCTTGGGATTTCTTCCGGTCCGGGAAGCCCGGGTGACCACCTTAAAGGTCCCAAAGCCTCGAATTTCGACGTGTTCCCCCTTCTGCAGTGCCGAACTCACAGAGGAAAGGAATCCTTCAACCACAGTGGCCGTATCGGTCTTGGTCAGTCCGACCGCCTCTGCAATCTGATTCACAATGTCGGCTTTGGTCACCTAAAACCCTTTCTTAATTCTTAACCATCAAGGAAATTTCTCCTCTGGCCGGATATGCCTGAAAATCGATTGAGCGTAAATTATGAAAATGGGGTACGTTTGTCAATAGAAATCGCCCTGGACCGCCTCCGGGTCCATCACTACGGAGATCTTCCGAGAAAGCCCACGCATCCATTGGTGGCATTTCCCTTGCATTCCTGGATAGAGTCCGTATATTTTTTCGTAAATCGGCTGGTGGGTGAGCCAGGATCTGAGTTGAGGGAATTGCAATGGAAAGTCAAATTTATGACGTCAGCGGTGGTGTTCATCGCATGTTTCGTGTGTTCATCTTTCTTTTTGGAGCTACAACCATTATGAACGGTGTTATGGGTCTTCGTCGCGGAGACCTCATATTTGGTATAATTATGTCAGTCTGTGGACTTATTTTCGCCGTGCCGGCCTTTTTTATTCATTATATCGATACGTATAAGATTACGCTCCAAGATGAGTGTTTGAAGTTTAAGCGAAGTCCGTTTAGGGAACGTGTTTTACCTTGGGATGATATTTCCATCATTCGGGTCAAATGGCTTAGTTTAGATATTGAATTAAAGACCGGGAAGATTGAGAAGATCAATTTTTCTGACTGGGGCTATGAGAAGAATCAAACCGTGAAACCAATATTCCTTTCAGATTTAAAGAAATATGCTCAGGCGAAAGGAATAGAAATAGTAGAGTAAAGAAATCGCTCGAATCGGCGGATTCGCGTGAAAGGCCCAGGCGACTTCAGGTAACATCGGCTTCAAGTTCACCACCTTCCCACCCCCCCACAACCTAAAGATGATGAATGGATATTCAGAACATCATTCAAGCTATAGAATCGCAACAATACCGCATCACTGATCATGCAGATGAAGAAGCTCAATCGGATCAGCTGAAGTTTGAAGAAATATTCTATTCCGTACGCAATGGCGAAATTATTGAAGATTATCCAACGGATCATCCCTACCCAAGCTGTCTGATATATGGTTCAAATGCAGAAGGAGCACCCATACATAGTGTTTGGGCCTACAATGAGGCGAATCAATGGGCAGTTTTGATCACAGTTTACTGCCCTGACTCAACACGTTGGATAAATTGGCGTGAAAGGAGAAAGGATTTATGAAGCCATTTGATCAATGCCCGGTATGTGGTGGCGAACTTGGAGAAAAAGAGGTCGAGAAGGTTTTACGAGGCGGGAATCATACTGCAATCTTAACCGTTCAAGCTGAAGTTTGTCTGCATTGTGGTGAACGTCTTTATACGCCGGAGGCTATAAACCGTTTTGAGGAGATTAGATCAAAATTAGAACGGGAAGAAATCGCCGATTTTCAACCTGTTGGTCAAGCCTTTCAAGTAACACCATAGGTTGTGGGTTCTCTACGGTGACAATCGAATCCAAAGCGGGAGGATACAAACCATGGGCGTCATCACGATCTCCATGGGCGTCATCACGATCTCCAGGGAATACGGCAGCGATGGCCACACGGTCGCACGCAAGGCGGCGGACAGGTTGGGCTACCTCTGTATGGACAAGGAACTGATCGTGGAAGTGGCCCGCCAGGCGCAGGTCCCCGTATCCGAGGTGGAACGCTTCGACGAACAACCGGAACACCCCGCGCTACGCGTGCTCAGAAAGTTTCTGACACCGGGGTATCCCGACGCCCTAACCGGCCTGTCGGAGTACGAATGGTGGGCCACGGTCACGGTCCCCGAATTCACCGGCCGGGGAGACCGGACGCTCTCCGTCTTAGACGAAGAGGCCTACGTGAAGCTGACACAGGACGTCATCTTACGCCTGGCGAACCGCGGCAATGTCGTCCTTGTGGGACGCGGCAGCCAGGCGCTCCTGACCGGTCGATCCAATGTCCTGCATGCGCGCATCGTGGCCCCTGTGGACTACCGAATTCGGACCACGATGGAGCGGGACGGCCTGGAGCGCCAGGACGCGGCCAGACGGATGCAGAAGGTGGACGAGCAGCGAAAGCGCTACGTCAAGCGGCACTACGGCATCAACCGGAACGTTCCGCAACATTACCACCTCACCGTCAACACGGCCCAGATCGGTGTGGAGGGCGCAGCCGACATCGTCGTGGAGGCCACGCGCCACCTGCCGATGGAACGGGGCTATTATCCGCAGGGATGAATGCCAGACAAAGGGACCGTACGTATTCCTACCCAAAAAGAAGGCCCCGAAGAAAATCCTTCGGGGCCTTGCCTGCTTCCAGGGACGCAGACCGCAGAGATCACAAAAGTTTTACGCTCTTCCCTTCTCCAACATCCCCACCAGCATCTCCAGCGCCGCAATATATCCCCGCCACTTAAACCCCGCGATCTGTCCGACCGCCACTGCCGAAATACACGAACACCGCCGGAACTCCTCCCGGGCGTGGATATTGGACAGGTGCACCTCCACGGTCGGCAGCCGGCTGTCTTCAATCGCATCCCGGAGCGAATACCCGACCCCGGTCAGCCCCGCGGGATTGACAATCATCCCCTGCACATTTTCTCGTTCGGCCTGGATCTTATCCACCAGATCGCCCTCGTGGTTCGACTGGAGAAACACCAGCTCGCAGCCCAACTCGCCGGCCTTCTCCGCCATCTGTCGGTGAATCTCCTCCAGCGGCATCACCCCGTAGTGTTCGGCCTTCCGTTTGCCCAGCATATTCAGATTGGGCCCCTGCAGGACAAGGATCACCATTGGCTGCTCCCCTGAAAAGCGTTCATTCTCCATTTCGGTGCTGCCATTGTCTGATCTCCTCCTCAACATGGATGGACAGGATAGACAGGATAAGGAAAAATCCTGTTCATCGTGTGTATCCATGTTCCGGAATTTCATGTATACATTTCGTACCGCCCCTCCTGGTTCAGCCGCTCCACCACATCCTTCACCCGCTGCGCCCCGTCCCGCCGGCAGATCAGGAGCGCATCGGGTGTATCCACCACAACCAGGTCCTCCACGTCAACCAGCGCAATCAGCTTTCCGGTGGGACCGCAGGCCGTCACGCGTCGCGCATCGAGCGCCAGGATCTCGCCCGAAAAGAGGCTGCCCTCCGCATCGGTCGGCAGCACATCGGTCAGCGCCCCCCAGCTCCCGATGTCGCTCCAGTCGATATCGGCCTCCAGTGTGGCCACCCGCTCTGCCCGTTCAAGAATGGCATAATCAACGGCAACCTCCGCCATCTTCGGATATTCCCGCGCGATCGTCCCGGCCTCTTCCGGCGTCCCCACGGCGCGCTGGATCTGCATCAGGATCTCATAAATCTCCGGCTCAAACCGTCTAAAAAGATCCAGCACCGTCCCTGCCTTCCACACGAACATATTGCTGTTCCAAAGGTACTGCCCACTCTCCGTATAGGCCCTGGCCCGCGCCTCGTCCGGTTTCTCCGTAAACGCCTCAACCGCATAGACCGGCTCTGCCTCAACCCGCTTCAGCACCTCCCCTTTCCGGATGTGTCCGTAGCCCGTCTCCACCCGCGTTGGCACCACGCCAATGGTAAAAAGCGTATCGGGCGTCTCCTCCAGCGCGGCCCCGGCAACCCGAAGCAGGCGGCAGAATTCGTCTGGCCTTCCAATATGGGCGTCCGATCCGAGGCTGGCAACGGTGCAGCCGGGAAAACGCGCCTCTAAAAGCGCGCATTCCAGCCCCACGGCCGGACCGGTATTGCGCAGCGCCGGTTCCACGATCAGACACTCGGCCGGAAGGTCGGGAACCTGTTCACACACGAGGGAAACCAGATTGACGCCCGTAGAGACGAACAGATCCCCCGGGCCTACCAGCGGGCCGATGCGGTCCACGGCCTCCTGGAGCATCGTGCGGTCGCCGACCATCGCGTGGAACTGTTTGGGGCGGTCTTTCCGGCTATAAGGCCACAGGCGCGTGCCCACCCCCCCGGCACGGATAATGACTTTCATCCAAACCTCCTGTTTCGCATCCTATGCTTCGAGGGAATCGTTCACCTCAACCCGTCTGGCTACGTCGCCTTCCCCAAAATCGTAAATATCGAACGCCATCCTGCCGTCGTTGTTTCCATCCACCGGAAAGGCCGCACACACCTCTGGTGGCGCATCCAGCACGATGGCGCCCTCTTCAACGCGCACGACCCGGAGTTCCTTCCCCGCCTCGTTCACAATCCGCGCCCCTCGACATTGCGCCCGAATCGGATCCTGGATCACGATATCCGTGTCGTAAAACAGGCGTGTCCCTTCGCTCGCGCCGGTCAGACCCCCTCTGGCAACGCGCAGATCGGTCCACCGGTCGCCGATCCTCACCCGGCCGTCCGGCAAAACCGCATCCACCCGGTAAAACGTGTTGCGGTCCAGATCGTTTTCAAAAATCAGCAGATCGCCCTGGGCAACCGATGCCGCCTGATTCAGCACAATGGTCCGCGATGCTCGATCCACCGCGCACACAGGTCCGGCCGCACACAGACGGGCCGTGACCTCTCGCAGGGTCGCGCCGTCGGAACCCAACGCCTGAAAACGGACGGCCTCGCCTCCGGCTTCTACCTTCCATCCGCTGCCATCTTTGAAATCAATACTCAGACTGCGCTCAGCCGGATCGAACCGGACATCCGTAACATCGGCCCGGCCCTGATGCGGCTCCACCACAGCGCGAAAAAACGACTCGGTTCCAGCGTCGCCGTCCATGTGCCCTGCTCGGGCGATCAGAAAAGGCAATTGGGTATTCTTTGAGGGCGTGCTGGGGGCCGTCGGGCCCTCGCCCACCACGAATTCCCCGGCGCAGCCGGTCGGCATCCAGAAATCGAGCTGCGTCTGTTCCCCGTCGCCTCTGGGGAACAAAACCTTCAGCGCCCCCCCGTTCTCGTCAACCTGCACCGGACGCACGTTTGTCAGATACGCAAGACAGCGGTCCGTGCTGCCTTCAACAGGCTCGGCGTAGGGCACCGGCCTGCCGTACCACATCCCCTGCAGCGTCTCGAAGGCAGACTGCGCACCCGGTGTTGCGCCCTCAACAGCCACGCTTTGGGCGCCGTCCGCAGCGGCCCCGTGGAAACTGTAGAGGTGTTCCCTGCCGCCCCGTACCTGGAAGAAATCCACCACAAGGGGGACGCCGTCCGGCTTCTCGATAAAGCACAGCGTACGCCGATAGAGCGATGTAAGACCTTTGTACGAGCGCGGAGCACTGCCGGCGAACACCTTGAACCCGGGCCGGTCCACGAAAAGCTTCAACTCGCTCCGCTCGAAGTCACCGTCCATCCGCTGCCGGTCCACCGTCACCGTCCAGTGGGACAGCGTATGGTTCACCCAGTCATCACGCGTGGGAGATTTCAGGTTATCGGGATACCCGATGTCGGGCACCAGTGGGTAACCGAAACCGTAGAGAATCGGGTTGAACGTGTCGAAGTGGGTGTGGCTGCCGCCAAAGCCGTCGAACGTAACGAACAGGTCAAAGGGCGCCGCCCTGTTTTCGCCCCGCAGCACGGCGTACCCCGCCCGGGTCACGGTGCTTGGGAAACGCGTCTGCGGAAACGCCTTCAACGCATCCTGGAGGACTGCGGCCTTCTCGTCGCCGTAATCGGCCAGAAGCCCTTCAAACGTCTTGAACGCCGGGCCGGCAGATGAACCGCCCATCCAGACGAGGGGCCACAGCAGGCGCGGGTCTTTGTATTCCAGGTACGCGTCCGCGTACTCATCAACGCTGAAGCCGGGCCGCTTGCCCAGCTTTGGGAGCGGCTGTCCCCCCGCGTCGTCCGTATTGGGCAAAACCGCGTTATGGCAGACCATCGACGGCGCAAACAGAAACCCCTTCACAACGCGTGGAGACATCAAGTTGGGATCGAAACGTCGAAGCCGCGCAAACGTATTCCGCAGGGCGCGCACACCCATCTGGCCGTAGCCGGGGATGGCGCCCTCGTAATAGGCCCCGTCGTTGGTAAACCAGTTGGTGGCGATGTCGTCCAGCGTCGAATGCACATAGTCGTAGTACTCCCGCTTGTCCAGCACAACAGCCAGCAGGCTCAACGTCTGCAGGTGGACCATCGTCGCATTGGCGTACCTGGGCCGAATCGCCCTATACATCTTCCCGTAATCGTGGAGCAGGTCCTGCTCAATACACGCCAGCAGGTCGGCCGCAGCCACCTTCCCGTCACCGTCGTAGTCGTGTTCCGGATCGTCCCCCCAGGGCCTGCCCGCACGCCCGTAGTCGAGGCGCAGCAGCGATTCGTCTGCCAGGATCGCGTCTTTGATCAAATCGTAGGCAAGCGCATAGCAATCCGTGTGGCGCGGCTCCCAGACATAGTCCATAATCTTGACATGGTGCGGAAATTCAAGGCCCACCCTGTCGTAGGAAGCGAAGTCTTCGCGCTTCACATGCGGAAACACGCTGGCAAGCCGCAGGAGCAGCACCGCAGCCGCATGCGCCGCCTGGGCCTTGCGCGGGTCTCCGTCTTCGGCAAGCAGATGCGCGACAGCCAGGTCCTTCACCAGGGGACCCAGCTTCATCCAGCGGCCCCAGCAGGCGTAGTGGGCATGGAAATAAAACTTCAAACCATAGGTCGGGTTGGGCTCTCCATCTACCATTTGTCGCGTATCCAGCCACCCCTGTTCCTCCCTGGGCGAGTCGGGCGTGCCCGACTCGGGGAAATCCTCGTTCGGATACGTCTCTCCGGCGATGGAACAGGTGATCCTGTACGGCACGAACGGGTCTGCGCTCTGTGTAAAAACATACCGGCCGCCTCGGTGAACCGGGCAGCCGTAGATCACATCCCCCTCATGGACAAACAACGAACGCTTAACCCTGGGATCGGGCACGAAATCGATAAGCCATTCGTCGTCGGCATTCAGCAGACGCTCGTCCGGCCCCCCCACGAGCCTCTCGCGCAGGGCCGCAGCCTCGGGATATCTGGCGCAATTTTTTGCCAGATTCGCGAATGCTTCAGGGCCGATTGTTCGAGGCGCCAAAACGCTTCCTCCTATAGTACCTACGCGAGTCCGTAGGCCGACGGCGCAAAGGTGACCGCGCGCAGCCGCCCCTCTCCGTCCGACGCGCAAACCCCGAAGCGGATGCCTGTCGCGCCCTCCGACATCGCACGGATCGCCAGCCCAAGCGCCCGGCCGGCGTTCTCGATCAGCGCCAGCTCCCCCACCCGGTTGACCTCAACCCAGTGCAGGCTCCCCTCATCGCAGGGTCCTACATCGGCGCGATCCGTCCGGGCCGTACAGAAAACAAGCAGCGCAACATCGCCCCCTTCGGGCTGGGTCAGCACCACCTGGATCTTCAAATCGCTGACATCGCCCGCCGCAAGCCCGGTCTCCTCAAGTACCTCCCGCAGCGCAGCGCCCTCCAGGTCCGCCATCTCGTCCAGCGCCACCCGCCCGCCCACCCCGGTCCACAGGCCGGGCGCAAACCGTCGATCCTCAGACCGGCGCAGCAGGAGCACCCGGTTGTCTCGAAACAGGAAGACCGCAACATAAGCCTTCAGACCGGTGGCCATAAGCGACATTCCCGGGAATATCGTATCTCGTTATTTAGTCACGAGTCGCCAGATACGGGCGCATCCCACAACAGCAAAAGCAGCCTGGAGAGGGTCTGCTTCATATGCGTTCTGGGAACAACCATATCCACAAATCCGTGTTCCAGGACCTTCTCGGCGCGTTGGGCGCTGCGCAGGCCCTCCATCTCCTCCTCCCCCACCGAACTTCCGGTGATCCGCTCTCCGGTAAATCCGATAAGGGCGTTCGGCTCGGCAATATTGATATCGCCGATCAACGCATAACTGGCCGACACCCCCGCCGTGGTCGGATCGGTTAGAACCGAAATAAACGGCAGCCCCTCCTCTGAGAATTGAGCCAGTTCGACGTTGATCTTGGCCATCTGCATCAGCGCTAAAGTGCTTTCCTGCATCCGGGCGCCGCCCGACCGGCAGATCAGGATCAGCGGCAGCCTCTCCTGTATACACCGGTCGATCAGTCGGCAGATCCGCTCCCCCTCCGCCGACCCCAGAGATCCTCCCACAAACCCGAACTCGTGAATCCCGATGCCGACGGCCTGTCCATCGATCCGGCCGATCCCGGTGCAGACGGCCGCATCCAGGCCGGTCCTTTTTCGGTGTTCCTTGATCCGCTCGGAGTACTTGATCCGGTCCTCGAAGTGGAGGGAATCCGCCGATTTGACCTCCTGGCCAATCTCCTGGAAAGACCGCTTGTCCGCCACACAATCCAAATACTCCCGGTAGCTGATCCGGAAGTGTGCCGCGCAGTTGGGGCAGATCCCGCAGTTCTGATCCACCCGCCTGCGGTAGACCGTCTGGTGACACCGCTCGCATTTGATCCAGAGGTTGTCCGGCAGACCTCGCTTTACCATTGTCCGAATACCGGACTTCAGCTTATCGAACCAGTTCATAACCTTACTCCCTCTAAAGCGCATAGCGTATTGGGCCGCTTTTGAGCGCTTTGCCTCTGCTTATCTTTTACCTGAAGCTTGCACAGCGGAAAAATATACGGCCATTCGCGGTGGGGCACAAGGAGATTTATCCCTTCATGTTTCACGAAACAGTTTTTCTGTTGACTCGCTTTCACAAATCTTATAGATTATTCCAGATACTGTTCAACAGACCTAATGGTTCAGAGGCCTTTATGCTGCGCCTACCTGCGTCCGCCTGTCTGCAACAGGCAGGACAGGCAGGCGGGTCCGTGGAAGATTTACAGACCCATCCTGTTCACCTTTAATCCCTTCATGAATGGAGAGTGTTTCCGTGCTGATCGAAAGCCTGAAAGTCTTCTGCGATCTGATTGAGACCCAGAGTTTTTCGAAAACGGCCGTCCTCAACTCGGTCACCCAGTCTGCCGTGAGCCAGCAGCTTAAAAGCATTGAGAAACGGCAGGGGAGGCAGCTCTTGGAACGCGAAAAGCGCCGGCTCACCCTTACGGCCGAGGGGGAGATCTTCTATCGTTATTCCAGAGAAATTGTCCGGCGCTACGAGGAGATGCAGCACCGAATCCAGGCACTGGGAGGTGTGGTCTCGGGGAGCATCCGCCTCTCGGCCATCTACAGCGTTGGGATGCTGGAACTCGCCCCCTACCTCAAGGCCTACCTCAAAGCCTACCCCAAGGTCAACCTCCGTCTGGAATACAACCAGGCGCAGAAGATCTACGACGACGTGGCCAACAGCGGAATCGACCTGGGCATCGTGGCCTACCCCCGGGCGCAACGAAACGTGGATGTCATCCAGTTCACAGAGGATCAGATGGTGCTCATCGGCCATTCCTCACATTCCCTGACAAAGCAGCAATCTGTTGCCCCCAAAGACCTCCAGGGGCATCCGCTGGTTCTCTTTGGCCCGGAAACGCCCACCCGGCGCGCCATCGATCGCTTCTTCCGAAAGCACGGGGTGCGCCCCAACGTGGTGATGGAACTCGACCATATTGCAACGCTCATGCACGCCGTGGAGGTCGACATCGGCCTCTCCATTGTCCCGGTGCCTGCCGTAGAGTCCCGGGACACCCTCAAGGCCCTGTCTTTCAAGGGTGATCCCTTTGTCCGCCCGCTGGGCATCCTCCACAGGCGGGGGCGCAGTTTCTCCGTAGCCACCCAGAAACTGCTTGAGGTGCTCACAGAAGGCAAGCAGATACCGGATCCTGGCCGGAAAAGAAAAAAGATTTAGGCCCTGTGAAGATGAAAACAAGAGATAAATGGGTCGTGGTGTTGCTGATCGCCGCCCTCCCGGCGGTGGCGTCCGGCCTTGAAGACCCGGCGCTCTTTTCGATACACGCCGATCCATCCGATCTACGCCCCGGTGAAACCGTCACGGTCTGGATCGATGTGACGCTCACGGCGGACTGGCACATCTATTCGGCCACCACGCCACCCGGCGGGCCCTACCCTACGGAGATCCACCTTGAAGAGGAAGGCCGGTTTCGCCAGGTCGGTCCAATCATCCAGCCCCCCCCCCTCAAAGAGCATGACCCCAACTTCGACATGGAGGTGGAGTATTACGGCAAAGCCGTCCGCTTCGGTGTGCGGGCGGACGTGACCGATGCGGTCCCATCCGGCCAGACCCGCCTCAGAGGCCGGGTCACCTACATGCTCTGCAACGCCACTTCCTGCCTGCCCCCCACCACCTATACGTTTGAAGTCCCGCTTCAAATCGTCTCTGGCACACCCCGCCCCCGGTATGTCACCAACCTGGCCCCCGCGCCGGGGGCATCGCCTGCGCAAGAGCCTGAACAGTTTGACGGCCTGGGCAGCATCGCCGACGTGGAGCGGGCCGTATCCGGGGGGCTGGGCGCCTTTCTCTACCTCGCCTTCAGCATGGGCTTCCTCGCCCTTCTGACCCCCTGTGTTTTTCCCATGGTACCCATCACGGTCTCCTTTTTCACCAAACAGGAGACCCGGAGCCGGGCGGAATCGGTCGTCAAATCCCTCGTCTACTGTGCCGGAATCACCTTCACCTTTACCGGCCTTGGCCTCCTGCTGGCCGTCACCCTGGGCGCCTCGGGAGCCAGCCTTTTCGCCGCCAATCCCTGGATCAACCTTCTCATCACCGGCATCTTCGTCGCCTTTGCGCTCAGCCTCTTCGGCCTCTTCGAGATCCGGCTGCCCTCGGGCCTCCTCACACGCTTAAGCCAGGTCCAGGGCGGGAGCTACGGGGCCATCCTCCTGATGGGTTTTACCTTTACCCTTACCTCCTTTACCTGCACAGCCCCCTTTGTAGGCGCCCTCCTGGTGCTCACCGCTCAGGGCGCCTGGACGTGGCCGATCCTGGGCATGCTCGCCTTCTCCGCCGCCTTCGCGCTGCCCTTCTTCTTCCTTGCCCTCTTTCCCCAGGGCCTCAGCGCCCTTCCCAAAAGCGGGGGCTGGCTCAACGCCGTCAAGGTCGTCATGGGATTCCTGGAACTGGCAGCGGCCCTGAAATTCCTCAGCAATGCCGACCTGGTCTGGGGGTGGGGCATCCTCTCGCGGGAGGTCTTCTTAGCCGTCTGGATCGCCATTTTCGCCTTCTGCGGGATCTACCTGCTGGGCAAGATCCGGCTCCCCCACGACTCACCCCTCGAATCGGTAGGCCCGCTACGGCTCCTCTACAGCCTCGGGTGCCTGGCCTTCAGCATCTACCTCACCACGGGCCTCTTCGGCGCCCCCCTGGGCGAACTGGACGCCTTCTTTCCCCCTTACGGCAGCCAGGGCCCCATCGCCAAGATCCGGAGCGGGAAAGAACTGACCTGGCAGGCAGACTATGAGACTGCGCTCTCAGAGGCCAGATCCACGGGGAAACCCATCTTTATCGACTTTACCGGCTACGCCTGCACCAATTGCCGGTGGATGGAGGCCAACGTCTTCCCCGATCCCCAGGTGTGGCCTCTCCTGGAACGCTATGTGCGCCTGCAGCTCTATACGGACGGGCTGGGGGAGGTCTACGACCGCAATCGGGCCTTCCAGGAGACGCGTTTTGGAACGGTCGCCCTCCCCTTCTACGCCATTATGTCTCCCGAAGATAGCGAAATTGCCCGCTTCCCCGGCCTAACGCGTGACAAGAACCTCTTTGTACGGTTTCTGCAAACAGGGGTCTCCACAACCCTGCAGATCGGCGTATCCGAGGGGCAAAATGAAGGAACTTAAGAGCCGCCATGCAGAAACGCCTTACAATCTGCGTACTGCTTGCGATCCCGGCCTTTGTGGGAGTGCCTGCCCGTGCCGAATGGGATTGGTATGCGGGAGATATCACCCGCTATACGAGCCGGAACACGGCCGCCGTGATCCCCGAGCGGGTTCAGACCGGAATCGACGCGGGGCTGGACTGGCTGGTCCTTTGGGGCCACTTCTCAGAAGGGATTTTCATCGGGCTGCGGGACATCATCCAGGAATTCGACCTGAACACCCCCCGCATCACCCCCATCCTGTCGTATGGTTTTCCAGTACACGGAGGGCGCAGATAACAACCAGATCGTCGGCCTGCTGGACGACCCTGCTCCATTTGTTCGGACCTACCTCATCCGCGCCCTCAAGCCAACCCCCTACGATCCCGTCCTGACCCGATACCTGATCGCCGCCTCCCGGTCTCCTCACCCCGGCATCGCGGCGGCCGCGGTGGACAAACTGGTGGAAATGGGCACCCACAACTACCGGGTCATCAGGGCGTTGCTCGATTCGGCCCGGGCCGGAAACGCCTATGCCATAGAACCGGTCGGGTGGATCGGGGACCGGCGGTGCATTCCAGACTTAGAGGCCATCTTCCTGAAAGAGGCGCACGGCCCCCTTAAGCGGTCCAGTTTTCTGGCCCTTGAAAAGATGGGCGCGCCTTATATTGGCAGAAAAGAGGTGGTCTGCGCCCGGATACCGGCCCCCCCTCGAACTCGCCCTGGTCAGCGGACGGACGGCTTCCCGACGATGGACGTGGTCGGTCACCTACGACAGCCCCGACAACCCGGATCGATTTGGGGATATGATCTTCGAAACAGCCCCTTCAGAACAAGAGAATACAAACCATGAATGATCTCACGGAACTCCCTCTCTTTCCGCTCGATAATGTGGTCCTCCTTCCGTTCAAGCGCGTTCCACTCCACATCTTTGAAGAACGTTATAAACAGATGATCAACATGTGTATGGATGAGGAAACCGAGTTCGGAATCGTATGGGGAAATGACGACACGTTCCAGGAGGTCGGCTCTGCCGCCCTGGTTACCGACTTGATCTCCCGGCTTCCCGACGGTCGGATGAAGATCGTTACTCAGGGCACACGGCGTTTTCGGGTACTGGAACGGTTCGACATCCACCCTTACATCACAGGAATCGTGGAAGAGATCAACGACGAACCGGAAGTGCCCGATTTCGACCTGGGCAACAAGGTACAGGACTTATACCGGGAAGCGTTGAAGCTCTCTTTGGGCTGGTTTAAGCCAAAAAAAGAGGAGGATATCAACCCCTCTGAACTCTCATTCGTTGTAGCGGGCAGTCTCAGCCTGTCCCTTCCTGAACAGCAGGCGATCCTGGAGATGCGCTCGGCCAACGAACGGCTGCAGACCGTATCGAAAATCCTGGAAGAGGCCCTGCAGGGGATTCGGGAGGTCAAGAGACGGACCGGCGGCAACGGAAACCTGGAATGAAAAAACAGAGAGCCGGGAAAACGGTCTCCCTGAATTTAAGGAGGTAAAATGGCGCTGCCCAGCCGGGAAGAGGCGATGGACCTCTTACGAACGCATACCGAAAATGAGAATCTGATCAAACACATGCTCGCCGTAGAAGCGGGCATGCGGGCCTATGCGCGCAAATTCGGGGAAAATGAGGAGCTGTGGGGCATCACCGGCCTGCTGCACGACTTCGACTACGAAAAGCACCCCACACCTGAAGAACACCCCATGTTCGGGGTGCGCATCTTAGAGGAAAAGGGCTATCCCGAGGAAATGATCCACGCCATCAAGGCCCACGCCACCTACCTGGGCGTACCCCGCGAAAGCCTCCTGGACAAAGCCCTCTTTGCCGTGGACGAACTCACCGGTTTCATCGTCGCCGTCACCCTGATGCAGCCCAGCCGGAAACTCGCCGACCTGAAGGTCTCTTCCGTGCGTAAGAAATTGAAACAGAAAGGCTTTGCGCGCACCGTCAGCCGGGAAGACATCCAAACCGGCGTCGAAGAACTGGGCATACCCCGGGAAGAACACATCGCCTTCGTCATCGAGGCGATGGCGGGAATCGCCGACGACCTGGGGCTCTGATCTCCTCCCTACCCTTCCCCCAGCAACCCTTTAAAAAACCGCACATCGGTCCGCGCCAGGTCGATCACCGTATCCACCGGCTCGCCGCCGTACTCGCTGTGGAAGCTGATCGGCCCGTCAAAATTCACCTGCTTCAGCGCCCGCAGCAGCGCCGTCCAGTCTCCAAAGCCCTGCCCCAGCCGGACCGTCCGGGCGTGCCAACTCGTCTTGCCCCCCTGCACCACCCGCTGCCGCTCCAGGTCTTTGAACGCCATCACAGACAGGTAGTCCTGCACGATATTCAGCGCCATCTCAATCGGCTCCCCACAAATCGAGAGGTGGCCCGGATCGGAAAACACCCCCACGTGCTTCGGGTTGAACCCCTTCACCAGATTCATAACCGAACTGGAATTCAACCCCATTGACAGCCCCGAGTGGTTGTGCACGACCGTCTGCACCCCGTGCTTTTCCGACAGCCCCTGAAACCCCTCCAGATAGCCCCGGACCACATCCACCTCCTCCCAGTAGTTCTGTTCCGGCTTCCAGTGCCAGTACCCCAGCTTGATATGCTGCACCCCGGCCTCGCCGCAGGCCGCGTAGAGCCGTTCGGCATAATCCATATCGGGCGTCGTAAAATCTCCCGGCGTTGTCACCAGCGGAATCGAAAGCCCTTCGTCCGCAAACTGTTTGGCCGCTTCCGGCAGCGCCGTCTCCACGTTCTCCGGATTCACAGGATACCCCGGCCGTGTGCAGAGGTCTGCGCCCTGCACCCCCACCGATTTCAACGCCGCAATAATACCCGGCACATCCAGCCCTTCCAGATGCTTCGTAAACATGATGAATTTCATGACAGGCCTCCCCGGATCCCCGTGTTAAATCTGTGACTGATAAATCGCGTCCACCAGTTCCATCGTCTTTGTCGCATCCTCAAAATTCGTGTCCGGCTGTTTGCCCTTCCGGATGCAGTCGATGAAATGCCGGTTCATATCGTACTCCCCAAACGCGCGATACTTCTCCTTGCTGCCGCTGATCTCAAACCCATCCAGCACCTCCACAGGCTCAACCTTCCCGTCCGCGAACACCTTCCCTCCCTCTTCGATATCCCCGAAAACGGAAATCCCCGGCGAATGGATCTCCACCGTAAACATTCGCCGACCGGTCATCCAGTTGGTCAGCAGCACGCCGGTTGCCCCGGAACTGAATTTGACCAGCGCCAAATGGATATTACAGTGCTCCGCATCCTGCCGCCGCACGTCGCTGGCCACGCGCTCCACCTCACCCCCGCATAAATAGCGCAGCGTATCCACGGCATGAATCGCATCGCATGTCAGAATATCCATCGCGCCCTGGTAGTAGGGCGCGCCTCCAACCGCGCTCTTGTAAAAAGTCGCCACCGCGCTGTGCACAGGCCCCTTTTTCCTGCAAAGCGCCATTCCCCGCCTCACCAGCGGCGCAAACCGCCTCTGGAACGTCACGCCCGTGAGCACCCTGTTCTTTCTGGCCAGAATCGCCATCTGCCGCGTCTGTTCCGTCGTCACCGCCGGTGGTTTCTCGATAAACAGGTGGCACCCCATCTCCATCACCGTCGCCGCGATATTGTACAGGAACTGCGGCGGCATAATCGCATACACCGCATCCGGCTTCTCCTTCTCGATCATCTCCACGTAATTCGTATACCGTCCTTTGATCCCGAACCTCTCCGCGGCGGTGTTCAACCGCGCCTCATTCAGCTCCGAAACCGCCACAACCTCCGCACCGGGGATATCCTTTAGCGACGGATAATGCACGCTGGATGCGCGTCCTCCCGCCCCGACAAACGCCACCCGGACCTTCTTCTTCCTCCCGGCCCGCTTCGCAGTCTTCCTGGCCTTTTTCCCAGCCTTAGGCATAGCAATCCTCCCTTTACCGGTACACCGCCTGGATCAACGCCCGCATATACCCCACCGCAAATGCCCGACCCGCCCAGAACGTCGACTCCTGCTGTGGAAATCCCGGCGTGTGGTCCATCATAAACGGACCTTCGAACCCAACCTCCTGATACGTCTGCATCGCCTCGTACATATCCTGGTCCCCCTCGTCCACAAACACCTCCTGGAACTTTTTCGGGGTGCCCCGGATATTCCGGAAATGCACGTAGACGATCTTGCCCCGTCCCCCGATATCCCGGATCGCCTCACACACGTTCACACCCATCTCGGCCACACACCCCTGGCAGAAGAGCATCGCGTTGGAATCGCTGGGCACCATATCGAAAGTCCGGTGGTACTGCTCCAGGGTCGACACGATCCGTGCGGCTCCTCCCAGCGGCTCGGGAATCGGCGGGTCGTCCGGGTGAAGCGCCATCCGCACCCCACACGCCTCTGCGACCGGGATCACACGCTCCAGAAAATACTGCAAATTCTCCCAGATCTTCTCTTCCAGGATCGTCTTGTCCGGGTGATGCGGCGGGTCTTTCATCAACACGTCGTAATCGAAGGTGCTGTACCGGGCGCCCCCCCGTCCGGGGGGCGTGGACTCGGTCCGGAAATTCCCCACCGGCTTGAAATTGTATCCCAGCGTCGGAATCCCAACCTCGCCCATGTTCCGTAGCATAGTACACCAGGCCTCGATCTTCTCGTCCCGGTCCGGCAATGCAAGCGAAATTTCGTCCCAGCCGGTCGCCGCAACATTCATCAGCTTCAAGCCGTGGGACTCGGCCAGCCTCTTCAAATCCCTCCAGTACTCCGTAAGATCCTCACCCTTCCTTATCCCCGGCGGCGCTGCATTCACCGTCAGATAATCCACCCCGATCGCCTTGAAAAAACTCAAATTCTCATCGTTGATCTGATTCCACGGAAGCTGCTCCTGAATCGTCATCGCATTCCTCCTTTACACCATCTGAACCAGCGGCCTTCATCGATACACAGCCTGGATCATCGCCCGCATATATCCCACCGCAAACGCACGACCCGCCCAGAACGTCGATTCTTCCTGAGGGAACCGCGGCGTGTGGTCCATCATAAACGGACCCTCGAACCCCACCTCCCTGTACGTCTGCATCGCCTCGTACATATCCTGATCTCCCTCGTCCACAAACACCTCCTGAAAACTTTTGGGCGTCCCCCGAATATTTCGGAAGTGGACGGCAACGATCTTGCCCCGCCCCCCGATGTCCCGGATCGCGTCGCACACATTCTCCCCCATCTCGGCCACGCACCCCTGGCAGAAGAGCATCGCGTTGGAATCGCTGGGCACCATATCGAAAATCCGGCGATACTGCTCCAGGGTCGACACGATCCGTGCGGCCCCTCCCAGCGGCTCGGGAATCGGTGGGTCGTCCGGGTGAAGCGCCAGCCGTATCCCCGCTTCTTCGGCCACCGGAATCACGCGCTCCAGGTAGTACTCCAGATTCTCCCGGATCATCTCTTCCGAAATCGCCTTGTCGGGGTAATAAGGGGGATCTTTCATCAACGCGTCGTAGTCGAACGTGCTGTACCGGGCGCCCCCCCGTCCCGGCGGGATCGATTCCGTCCGGAAATTCCCCGCCGGTTTGAAGCTGTACGTCATTGCCCGCACGCCTGCTGCGCCCACATTGCTCAGCAAGGTACACATCGCTTCAATCTTCTCGTCCCGGTCCGGCAATCCCAGCGTAATCTCGTCCCAGGTCCTTCCCCCGATGCTGTTCAACGCCAGCCCGTGAGATGCAACCTTCCTGCGCATCTCCTTCCAGTAATCCGCACGGTCCTGCCCGTCTTTCACCTCCGGCGGCGGCGAATGAACGGAAACACAGTCGACCCCGATCGCCTTGAAAAAACGCAAATGCTCATCGTCGATCTGATGCCAGGGAAGGTGTTCCTGAATGGTCATAACGGTCCTCCTCCTGAAACGGGCGGGCGGGCGGTCACCCTTACGGGGAAACACGATCCCTCCCCCCCTCATACCCTACCGATACACCGCGTGTATCAACCCCCTGATATGCCCCACCGCAAACGCCTGACCCGCCCATTCCGTCTGGGGCAGCCCCGGCGTGTGATCCATCATAAACGGCCCGTTAAAGCCCGCATCTCGATAAATCTCCATCGCCCTGCGCATATCGATATCGCCTTCGTCTAAGAACACCTCCTGAAAAACGGGCAACGCCCCCCGGACGTTTCGGAAATGGACAAAGACGATCTTCTCCCTGGTTGCCATTTCGTGAATGGCGTCATAAACGTCTACCCCCATTTCCGTCACGCACCCCTGGCAGAACAGCATGCCGTTGGACCTGCTCGGCGCCAGACCGAAAACCCGGCGGTACTGCTCCAGGGTCGACGCGATCTGCGCCACGCCCGCCAGCGGTTCGGGAATCGGTGGGTCGTCCGGGTGCAGCGCCATCCGCACCCCGGCCTCCTCGGCCACCGGAATCACCCGTTTGAGGAAGTAGTCCATATGCTCCCACATCTCATCTTCGGTGACCGGAAGCTCGTGGGGTTTGGGCCGGTTGAGTGAAAACTCGTGGTAATTGAAGGTGCTGTACTTTGCCCCCCCGCGGCCGATCGCCGATGTCGTTCGAAAATTCCCCATCGGCTTGAAATTGTACCCCAGCGCCGGAATCCCGGCCGCCCCGACGCACCGCAGCATCTGGCACCATGCCTCGATCTTCTCATCCCGGTCGTCCATCCCCAGCGTAATCTCGTCCCAGCCCGCCATAAACAGGCTGTACAGCTCCATCCCGTGGGATTCCACCTTCGCCTTCGCCGCTTCCAAAAACTCGGTGCTGTCCCGGCCATCCCTCAAATCCATCGAAGGGTCCACCCGGTGCATTGCCCGGATATCCAGGCAGATCATATCCACCCCAATCGCCCTGTAAAAACGCAAATGCGTGTCGTCAAACTCACCCCATTGGATGAGATCCTGGATGTACATAAAATTCCCTCCTCACGCCTTCGGGTCCAGCAGGCGGTTGATGCCGAACACGCCGATATCGAACCGGCTGGCGCTCCCCACGGCCATGTCGGCCAGGATCTCTCCGATCACCGCCGAGAACTTGAACCCATGGCCCGAGCAGGGGCTGCCGATGACCACTTGCGGGTGCTCGGGATGGTAGTCGATGAGCCATCGGGAATCGGGCAGATTGGTGTACATGCACACAACGCTCTCAAGCACCCTGCCTGCGGCATCGGGAATGTACCGCTCTACCAGGGGCCTGATCACCCCTTCGTCTTCGGCTGTGGTCTTTCGAACCAGGGAATCCGGATCAACCCCCGGTTGCCCCCGGTGCAGCGCCGCCTTGAAGCCGCGGCCAAAATTGGGTTGGCAGTAGAATGAGGGGCCCGGCCCGCACCCCCACGAATTATTCGGACATCGATCCGGCGTGAACAGCTCTGCGTTTCGGACCGGCTTGAACATAAAAATCGTCATCCGCTCAATCGTAACCGGAAGGCCCAGCTCGGCAACCAGCCGATCCACCCAGGCGCCGGCGGTAATCACCAGCCGGTCTGCCCTGAACGTTCCCTTCGCAGTCGTCACCCGAACCCCGCCGCCGTCCGGGTTCCATGCCAGCACCGGTTCGTCGCAGCGCAGCCCGGCGCCGGCCTGCTCGGCCAGTTTCAGGTACGCCCCGATGCACTTCTCAGGAAACACTGCCCCGGCCCTGGGTTCGTAGATCCCCTCCCAATCCTCTTCGGGCCGGAACATCGGGTACCGGCGCCGGATCTCATCCGCCGGAATTCGCTCGATCGGAATGCCAAACGCCTTGGCGCTTTGCACCATGCCCCTGGCGTCCCGGTCGTCCGCGCGCCGCATCGACAGGTGGCCGTACGTCTTAACCAGCTCCTCGCCGCTGGCCCGCTCCAGCTCATACCACAGCTCATAGGCGCGCAGCACCAGCGGCACATACCCGGAGCCGGCGGGATACGCCTCTCGAATAACCCGCGCGTGGCCGTGCGAGGACCCCTGGCCGTGGGGTGGACGAAACCGGTCGAACCCGAGCACACGCTTTCCCCGCACTGCAAGCTGGTACACGGTTGCGCTGCCCATTGCGCCCATGCCGGCAACGATCACATCAACAGTACGCGTCATCGATCTCCGCCGCTCTGGATGGTCCGGCTCCTGAAACCACAGGGGAGATTATGCGCCTGGATTCATCCAAAGTCAAGCACAGAATGGCCAGGGGCTCAAGCCCTCCTGCCCGGACACGGTCCGTCCCTTACTTACTGTGAAATGGGTTTGGCAACATCTCCACAGGATAGCCATTTCGCCCGTTTCTGTCAAGGATGCGATGCGCAAAAGGAAGGTATTTGAATGCCCCAAAAAAGACTTGCGCCCGCCCGTTTAATTGTGTATATCCAAAATAGACAAAGCTAAGAGGTTCCCGTTCGATCCACTTCACCCCACTCAGGGGGGTTCACCATGCAGCAAGCGCCCACACTGGAATCCAGGTTATCCCGCGTAGAAGGCATTGTCGAGCAAATCGACAAGCGCCTAACAAGCCTCGAAACGCGCATGGCCAGCCTGGAAATCGGTCAACGCTGGATTATCGGTATCCAGTTCACCACGCTGTTGACGCTTGGATCACTCATTCTTTTCAAGCTCTAACACGCCTGCCTGTGCGTGTGCCACGCACGCAGACAGGTAAGGACGGAACCCCGCCCTTAACGCGATGTTGAGAATTTCTGGCCTAGAGAGACAATCCGCCCGAATCCGCTAATTGGCCTTGAAATCTCAAATCCCACCAGATAAAGGCGCCGTTGCCAGTGAGATAAACGCCTACAAAAAGAGTGTGATACGCAATAGTATCGTTAAAGGTGCAGAGTCCCACGACCACCATCCATGAAGCCCATCAGATCAATATAAAAGGTTTAAATCAATAAAATACTGTACGCAACCAGGTATATGGCAAGTCCCCCTTTCTACGCCTGTTCTTAAGTCCCCCTTTTTACTCCTGTTCAATGACCTCGATCTTATGGCCATCGGTCCACCTGTCCGGCCAGCCATCGGCGGTGTAGCCTGTGGCCTCAGCGGTCCGCAGCGACGAGAAAGGCCCATCGCCCAAACGGGCCAGCACACCGCCGGGACCCATATCCGGATCGACGGCAACCGTCACGTCCAGGGGCTGATCGATGGGCACCTCAGGTCCTGTCCAGACGCAGGGATAGCGCTCACGTGGATCGTAGAGCGCAACCGTAAGCCGGGGTGCCCAGCCGTCCAGCGAAATGCGCACCCGGGGAAACGGCTCGGCTTCACAACGTCCCTCAAGCAGCACGCGCGCCGGCGAGGACGCAATCTCTTCGGCCTTGAACCGCCAGATTCGTGCGGTGCCGGGCGCCAGAGGCCACGCGACCGACTCGCGCCTGCGTCCTTCCATATCCAGGGTCTGGCACCGCAGACCCTGATCGTCCAGGGCAATCTGCACCAGGTGGTGGTACTCGGTTGGTGCGGGCATGCACCCGCCCGGACCAAAACTTGTGCCGGCGCCGCCGCTGGTCATCTGCAGCACACCCTGGTGCACCTGCGCGTCGAATGCAATCACGTGGCTGCACAAATACGCGGTCACACGATGGCGTGCCAGTACATCCCAGAACGGTCTTCCAAATTCGGGAGACATCGTCCAGATGCGGGCGGTGTATCCATTCACCGGATAAACCGGCGTATGCCCCATTACAACCTTGTGGGCCGCATCCGCATGCTCGGTCAAAACGCGATCGACCCACCCGTGGTCCGCCCGGCCACCGAAAACCGTAGACGGAGCGCCCAGTGTCGTAGCATACACATT
Organism: Candidatus Latescibacterota bacterium; assembly: GCA_965222075.1. Taxonomy (GTDB): domain Bacteria; phylum Latescibacterota; class UBA2968; order UBA2968; genus JAAXHW01. Next base: position 1,494,140 of record OZ244937.1, read on the forward strand.
CAGCGCAATCATCAGAAGCTCGCCCTCGCGCACAAAATAGCTCAGCCCCTCCTGGCCGGGAGGCCCGTTGGCCGGAATCTCGGGAAACACCTCGCGCCATACGTCCTCGCTCACAGCATTAAACGTATCGTGATTCCCGGCAATGCGGTAGACCGGAACCCCCATGTCCCTCAGGGGCTTCATCTCCCCCCCCAGAACGCGGCCCCACTCTGCCCGCAGGGCATCCGGGTCCGGATTCGGACCGTGGTCGCGTTTGAGGCCCCAGATCATATCTCCCAGGAAACACACAAAATCGGGCCCGGGCGTCAGCCGCCCCATCACATCGTGCAGCGCAGCCAGATGCTGCTCGTGGTTCCGACCCGGCTCCGGCGGGCCAATGCAGCAGTCTCCGTATGCCACAAACTGGCATCCCGACCCGCCGCGGGGCGTCAGAGCCGATACCGAATCTGCTATATTCATCGAATTTCCCTCCAAAACCGTATATCCTACCACGGTCGATTCGCCGGCACCGGCTGCTCCAGCCCGTCCGCCCGGACGTTGGCCCCGTTGACCCACCGCGCCCGCTCCGAGGCCAGGAACAGGACCACATCGGCCACCTCTTCCGGCGTGCCGAGCCGCCCCATCGGGAAGCCGTCCCGCTCGTAGGCGGCGAACTTCTCCGGCTCCCTCTGTCGAAAGGCGTCCCAGCTTCCCTCCTCAAACAGGATTGACCCCGGCGACACCACGTTTACCCGGATGCGGTCGTGAACCAACTCCAGCGCCAGCGGCTCGGCCATAAAGATCTGCGCCGCCTTCGACGCCCCGTACTGCGGCGCTCCGCTCAGCTGTGGAATCCAGCCGGAGATGGAGGAAATAAACACCACCGACCCGCCCCCTCGCGCCTGCATATGAGGCACGACCAGGCGCGTCAGCCGCACCCCCTGAAACACATTGTACTCAAACGTCTCCACCCAGTCCTCGTCCGACGACGCCACCAGCCCTTTGCCGATGCCAAACCCCACATTGTTGATCAGAATATCGATTCCGCCCAGCTGCGCGGCGGCCTCTTCCACAAACCGGCGCGCATCCTCCGGCCGCAGCACGTCCGCCGGGATCGGGGCTGCGCGCACCCCCAGGGCCTCAACCTGCTCTGCCGCACGCCCAAGCACATCCTCCCGCCGGGCGCACATGGCAACATCGCACCCCTCCTTCGCCAGCCCGAGGGCCGTGGCCAGGCCGATTCCCTGGCTGGCGCCCGTCACAAGCGCCACCTTACCCTCAAGTTCCAGATCCATCTCGCACCTCCGGAGATTGACTTCACCACAGGAATGGAATTCGGTATCGCTTACAATATAGGCGTCTATTCTGCCCAGCGCACTTAAAAAAAACACAAGCAGCGGAACCTGAGCCCTTTCCACGGGTCCTATACTTGGTTATATTTAAAGGTGAAACGCTACCATCGTCCTCTTACAAAAATAGGGCTTCTTTGTCAGTGATGTTCTCTTGCTTAAAAAAATGTTCCGCCCTCTTCCTGAGCCTGGCCGTGCTGCTGGCGGGCGTAAACTGTTTCTGCTGGGCGCAGGTTGCTGCGCAGACCTGCCATGCCCCGGCAAAGATGTCGGACTGCTGCTGCGGTGAAGAGGGCGAAGTGACGGACGACACCTCCGACCTCCCTCCAATGCTCCTTCCGCCGGCTCCCAAACTGCCGGGTCCTGAGATCTGCGCAGACGTTCAATGCTCCCTTCCCCACCTTTCCAGTCCTCTCCATGTCCGGCAGGCGGAAACCACTCGCATCGCCTCCTCACGCGCTTCTCCTGTGCTCTATATTCTCAACGCCTCTTTCCTCATCTGATTCCCTCCTGTGGACGTCCCTGTTCAGGACGTTCTCTGCCTATTTTTCCCGTTTTCTTATTTCCGAAATCTTCAGAAGTGTAGACACGCATCCCGTCAGAGGCCTTTTCTCTTGGCATGGATGCAGACGAGGAGATCGTACACCGTGAACAGTTTCAAAATGGCCCTCCGGGCAGGGTGCTTCCTCACGGCCTTCACCACAAGCTTCGCGGGCGCTGAAGCGCTCAACCTGAAAGCGCTGATTGACGAAGCGCTTGCGAACAATCCGGAACTGACCGCCCTGAAGAGCCGGTGGGAGGCGTTTGAGACGCGGGTGCCCCGGGCAGGGGCATTGAACGATCCGACGCTTCGGCTCGACGCAATAAACCTGCCCACAAGTACATTCGACTTCAACACTACGCCAATGTCGGGAAAATCGGTCATGTTCAGCCAGCAGATCCCCTTTCCGGGCACGCTGGCAGCCAGGGAGCGGATGGCGAGACACGCGGCAGCATCGGCCCGGGAAATCTATCGGGACCGGGAAGGCGTGATTGTGAACATGGTCAAGCAGGCCTACTTCAGCCTGGCGTTTTTTGACCGATCGATCCGGATCACGCAGAAAAACAAGGCATTGTTGAAGGACTTCATCCGAATCGCCCAGACGAAATACGCGGTGGGCCGCGGTCTGCAGCAGGATGTGCTTAAAGCCCAGGTGTCGCTATCGGGGTTGATGGACCGATTAATCAAGCTCAGGCGGATGCGACGGACGGCCGAAGCGCAGCTGAACCTGGTGCTCAACCGGCCCCCACAAGCGCCGGTCGGTGCCCCGGATGGGGTGACCCTGACCCCGCTGGCGCTGTCCCTGGAAGCGATCCGGCAGGCCGCGCTGGAAAACCGCCATCTGCTGAAAGGGATCAACCAGACCATCCAGCAGTGGGCAGCGGCAAAAGAGGCTGCCCGCCGGCAGCTCTGGCCGTACTTCACCTTCACCTTTGGCTACCGGCAGCGGGCGTTTATGCCCACAGACCCGGTGAAAGGCAGCGATTTTCTCTCCTTCGGCGTGGGAATAAGCCTGCCGATCTACCGGGGGCGCAAGCAACACCAGAAAGTAGCCGAGGCGCAGGCCAACATCCGGATGGTCGAAGCGCAGCACGAGGCGGCCAGGCAGCGGGTGCTTTTCCAGGTGCAGACGATCTACCTGGAGATTGGACAGCATAGGGAAGAGGCGGAGTTGTTCCGGACCGCCATCTTACCCCAGGCGGAGCAATCTCTCCGATCCGCGGCGGCCGGCTACCAGGTGGACAAGGTCGACTTTCTGACCCTGTTAAACAATCAGGTCACGCTTTTCAATTTCGAAATCGACTACTACCGGCATGTGACAGAACACGAAAAACAACTGGCGGACTTAGAAGCGGTCGTTGGAAAGCGGCTTTTTTAACCAGGGGGTGGTCCTATGAAGACCAAACAGAGCATAGTGGTGATTCTGGCCCTGGGAGTTGGATTTGCCACAGGGGTCTGGATGGGAGGAGACCATGGAACAGGACACGAAGCGACAGAAGCGGCGACCTACCGATGTCCGATGCACCCGACCGTGGTCTCGGAAAGGCCGGGGAGTTGCCCGATCTGCGGGATGGACCTGGTGGCGGACAAAACGCACGGGGAAGCTCACGTATCCGGCGAACGCAAAATGGAAAGCGGAAGGGGCGTGAAGATCGACCCTGCGACAGTGCAGAACATCGGGGTGAAGACCGCGGTGGTAGAGCGGCAGCCGCTGGTCCGCACGGTGCGCACCGTGGGGCGCGTGGACTACGACGAGACCCGAATGACCGATGTGAACACCAAGGTCACCGGCTGGGTGGAACGATTGTTTGTGGACTACACTGGACAGATGGTAAAAAAGGGACAGCCGCTTTTGGAGATCTACAGTCCCGAACTTGTGGCTGCCCAGGAGGAATACCTGACGGCCCTGGACTACAACCGGCGGCTGATGGAAAGCGCCTCCGAGGAGATTGCGGCAGGGGCGCTTGACCTGCTCAGATCGGCCAGACAGCGGCTTCTCTACTGGGACATCACCGAAGAACAGATTGCCGAACTGGAGCGCACCCGGCAGGTCAAGCGGACGATGACCCTCCACTCCCCGCAGCAGGGCGTGGTCGTCCACAAGGACGTATTCGATGGGGCGCACATCAAAGCCGGCCAACACCTCTACCGGATCGCCGACCTCTCCCGGGTCTGGGTCTACGCCCACATCTACGAGTACGAACTGCCCTGGATCAAGATGGGACAGGAAGCGGAAGTGGAACTCTCCTACGAACCGGGAAAGACCTTCCGGGGAAAGGTGACTTACGTCTACCCCTTCTTAGAGTCGAAGACGCGGACGGTGAAGGTGCGGATGGTATTCCCAAACCCCGGGATAAAGTTGAAACCGGAGATGTATGCCAATGTCAAAATAAAGCCTGTCGTGTCCCGCAACGCGGTCGTCGTGCCGACGCAGGCGGTGATCCGTTCCGGGACGCGCAACGTGGTCATTCTGGACCTCGGCGAGGGCCGCTTCCTGCCCCGGGAGGTCGTGCTGGGCGTCGAAGCGGAGGGGGTCACCGAGGCCATCAAAGGCCTGGCGGAGGGGGATCGGATCGTGACGTCGGCGCAGTTCCTGATCGATTCGGAGAGCCACCTGAAGGCGGCGCTGGCCACGATGGGCGGGGATCGGTCGGAAGCGGGACATCAGCATTAGGCCCCCTCCCCTTGTGGGGAAGGAGGGTCAGAGGGTTAGATCGTGCTCAACCGAATCATCGAAGCAAGTCTCCGTAACCGTTTCCTGATCGTCCTTGGAACGTTGTTCGCCATTGGGTGGGGGATCTACGCAGTGTGGAACACCCCCTTAGACGCGATTCCGGACCTGTCGGACGTGCAGGTGATTATCCTTACGGAGTATCCCGGGCAGGCGCCCCAGGTGGTGGAAGACCAGATCACCTATCCGTTGACCACCGCGATGCTGGCGGTGCCCTTTGCCAAGGCCGTGCGGGGCTACTCCTTTTTCGGGCTGTCGTTCGTCTACGTCATCTTCGAAGACGGCACGGACATGTACTGGGCGCGCAGCCGGGTGCTGGAGTACCTCAACTTCGTCTCGGGCCGCCTGCCCGGGGGCGTCACCCCCTCGCTCGGTCCGGATGCGACGGGCGTGGGCTGGGTCTACGAATACGTTCTGGAGGACACCACGGGGAAACACGACCTGGCCGAACTCCGCTCAATCCAGGACTGGTACCTGCGCTACGAACTGACCGGTGTGCCCGGTGTGTCGGAGGTGGCCAGCATCGGCGGCTTTGTGAAACAGTACCAGGTCACCGTGGACCCGAACAGGCTGCTGGCCTACAACATCCCCCTGCAGAAGATCCGGACGGCAATCCGGCGCAGCAACAACGACGTGGGGGGACGGTTGATCGAAATGGGCGAGACGGAATTTATGGTGCGCGGCCTGGGCTACATCAACTCCCTGGACGACATCCGCAGCGTTCCGGTCGGCGTGGACGCCGGTGGGACGCCGATCCGGGTGCGGGACATCGCCACCGTACAGCTTGGGCCGGAACTGCGGCGGGGGCTGGCCGAGTGGAACGGACAGGGAGAGGTCGTCGGCGGCATCGTGGTCATGCGCTACGGAGAAAATGCCTTAGCCGTGATCGACCGGGTAAAAGAAAAGATCGAATCTCTCAAACCCGGTCTGCCCGAGGGCGTGGTCATCCGAACCGCCTACGATCGGTCGGCATTGATCCTGCGGGCGATCGACAATCTCAAGGGAAAACTGATCGAAGAGAGCGCGGTGGTGGCCCTCGTCTGCATCCTCTTCCTGCTCCACTTACGCAGCGCCTTCGTGGCAATCGTCACCCTGCCCGTGGGCATCCTGATCTCCTTTGCGATCATGCACAACCAGGGGATCAACGCGAACATCATGTCCTTAGGCGGCATCGCCATCGCCATTGGAGCGATGGTGGACGCGGCCATCGTCATGATCGAAAACGCGCACAAACACATCGAACGGGATGCGGGAAAAAAGGACCACTGGGAGATCATCCTGGACGCCTCTAAGGAAGTGGGACCGGCGCTGTTCTACTCCCTGCTGATCATCACCCTCTCCTTCCTGCCGGTCTTCACGCTGCAGGCGCAGGAGGGCAGGCTGTTCAAACCCCTGGCGTTTACCAAAACCTACGCGATGGCCGCCTCCGCGCTCCTGGCGATTACGATTGTGCCGGTGCTGATGGGCTTCTTCATCCGGGGCCGGATTCTGCCTGAGCGCAAGAACCCGATCAACCGACTCCTGATTCGGATCTACCGGCCCGCGATCGACTGGGTGCTGCGTCACAAGATCGCCACCATCGTCCTGGCCGGCCTTATGCTGTTTGTCACCGTCTTTCCGTTCGGGAGCATGGTCCTGTCCCACTTTTCCGACCTGCCTGTGCGCCGCACGCAGACAGGTCACCTCCAAAGCCTGAGCTACCGTGCCCTGGTGAAAGTAGACCGGCTTTTTCCTTTAGAGAAGATCGGCTCGGAGTTTATGCCCCCCCTCTACGAAGGCGACCTGCTCTACATGCCCACCACCCTGCCCGGCATCTCCGTCACAAAGGCCCGGGAACTCCTGCAGCAAACCGACAAGATCATCCGCACCTTCCCGGAGGTACACCACGTATTCGGGAAGATCGGGCGGGCGGAAACGGCCACGGACCCGGCCCCTCTGTCCATGATCGAGACCACGATCATGCTCAAGCCGGAAAGCGGGTGGCGGCCGGGGATGACGCCGGAAAAGCTGGTGGACGCCCTCAACGAGGCCATCCGGTTCCCCGGCCTGACGAACGCCTGGACGATGCCAATCAAAACCCGGATTGATATGCTTTCAACCGGCATCAAGACCCCGGTGGGGATCAAGGTTGCAGGGGACAACCTGGAGACACTGCAGCGGTTGGGCAAACAGATCGAAGACGTGGTGCGGAACCTGCCGGGCACCCTGAGCGTGTTCGCCGAGCGGGTGGTCGGCGGGAACTACCTGGACTTTGAAATCGACCGGGAGGAGGCCGCACGCTACGGGCTTACCGTGGGAGACGTGCAGGACATCATCATGTCGGCCGTAGGCGGCATGAACATCACCCACACCGTGGAGGGACGGGAGCGATACCCGGTGAACCTGCGCTACGGCCGGGAACTGCGGGACAACCTCCCGGCGCTGCGCCGGGTGCTGGTGCCCACGCCCATGGGAGCGCAGGTACCGATCGGACAGCTTGCGGCTATCCACATCCGGAAGGGCCCGCCGGGCATCAAGAGTGAAAATGCCCGCCTGAATGCCTGGGTCTACGTGGACATCAAGAACATCGACGTGGGGACCTACGTGGGACGGGCGCAGCAGGCGGTGCTGGAGCACGTGCAGATGCCGCCCGGCTACACCGTGATCTGGAGCGGGCAGTACGAGTATATGCAGCGGGCTGAGAAGCGGTTGAAAGTGGTCGTCCCCGTAACGTTGGGAATCATCTTCCTGCTGCTGTTCCTGAACTTTCGGAATGTAGTCGAAAGCCTGATCGTCATGCTTTCCCTGCCCTTCGCGCTGGTCGGTGGCATCTGGCTCATGTACCTGCTGGACTACAACATGAGCGTGGCCGTAGGGGTAGGCTTTATCGCATTGGGCGGGGTGGCCGCAGAGACGGGGGTGATCATGCTGATCTACTTAGACCACGCCTACGAGGCGATACGCCGCGAAAAGGGCGCCCGGATGGGACCGAAAGACCTCTACGAAGCGATTATGATCGGAGCCGTGGAACGGGTACGGCCCAAAATGATGACCGTCACGGCGATCATGGCCGGGTTGCTCCCGATCATGTGGGGCCACGGCGCCGGGTCTCAGGTGATGAAGCGCATCGCCGCGCCGATGGTGGGCGGAATGATCTCGTCCACGATTCTGACCCTGTTGGTCATCCCCGCGATCTATGCCCTCTGGAAGGGGTGGGAGCTGCGCCGGACAAAAAATAGTGAATGATCAAACACAGTAATGATGTATCTTAAAAGCAAACATCCGCCGGATTCATACACTTTAACGGAGGTTATACCATGCGTTTTTACATCTTTTCACTCCTATCCGCAGGACTGCTGGCGCTCTCCCTCTCCGCGCTCAACTCCTGCGCCACAAAAACCGAGGCGAAAGTCGCCGAAATCAAGCTTCCCACGATTCAGTGTGGGGCCTGCGTAAAAACGGTTTCCAAGGCCCTTGAGAACACCGAAGGCGTAAAAGAGGTCAACGTGGACCTGAAAAAAAAGCTGGCCAGGGTAACCTACCTGCCGGACCGGACCGACCTCACCAGCCTGGAGCAGGCCGTGGCCAGGGCCGGCTACGATGCGAACAGCACCAGGTGCGACCCCGAGGCCTACGCCAGCCTCCCCGACTGCTGCAAGCTTCCGGACGCGAAATAACGCACATCCAGACCGGATCGATGGAAATCTCCCGCATCACCTCCTTCATTGAGCAGCTTTCTTAAGCCGCCGGGTCGCCCACAGGTTCCAACCCAGGATAGCCACGGCGGTCCAGCTCAGAAGCCCTGAAATGCCAAAGGCGGCCATTGAAACCATCAGGCCGCCGGGCACACGGTCCAGGAGGTCGCTCAGAACCAGCGGCCCCACCCGGAAGAACGCGGCCGCTCCGGCGACCCAGAAGGTGACCGCGACCAGCGCCGGGTAAGCGACCCGCCGTTTGTGGAGGAATCCCGGGACCATGCGTGGGGCCATTCCGAAAATCAGGAGGGAGATGAAGCCGGCGAGGTAGATATGACGGACCGCGTCCGGGCCTGCCGGGGAAGGCATCCCGCCCAGGGCGGCCAGGCCGGCGATGCATTCGAGTCCAGCGCCCAGGGCCAGCCAGGCGTAGGCAGCGTAGAGCAGCCACTCGAAGCGGCCGAATTCCCCGTAGTCAGGCAGCCCTTTTCGGGTAGGGCGACGGTCGGGACCGGGCGCTCCGATGCGCTTGCTTGTCCAGGGGGAACGTCTCCGGAAAAGGATGTCGAGTTTCCAGATAAAGCAGAGGAGCGTTCCCCCTTTGAAGGCTCCTCCGAAGCTGGAAAAGAGGCGACCGATCCCTTCCTGTTCCGGAAAGAGGTTCAAGAGTTCGATCAGGACTGGCAGCTGCTCCAGGGTAAGGGCCAGAAGGTAGACAATGCCGATCCCCCGTACCGGCCAGTCTGCTGCTGGAAGGCGGAGATAGAGGGGGAAAGTCCGAATAGAAAAGGCCATGGCGACCGGGAGCAGCACCAGGCCAACGAAAAGGCCGATCCCAAAACGGTTCCAGGCGATCCGTACGAGGGTGTTTCCCTCGTAGGCGGCAAACAGGACCAGAGTGCTGCTAATAGCAGTGTAGAACACCCACCCGCAGACGGCCATCAGGAGGAAGATGCGCACAGAGCGCAGGGCCGGCCGATGCCGGGCTGCCCGGCGGACCGTTCCCACCAGCAAAATGAGGTAGAACCCTACGCCGATGGCCTCTGCAGTCCCGGAGAGCCCCATCACCCAGCGGAGGCCGAGGCGCACGGTCTCTGAGGGGTAACTGTGGAGCAGCGGCTGCGCGAGCGTCCTGAAAAGAATACCGAAGGTAAGAAAAGCACAGGTCCAGGGGAGCAGCCGGGGAAAGCGGAGAGACACACCGGCCAGGCGAGGGACAAAGTAGAGACTGACGCCGATGATGAAGAGGCCGGTCCACCCCATAAGCTGCGCGTGTCCGTGGGCCTGAAGCATCGCCGCCCACCAGTTACCCATGGACAGGTCAAACCCGATCATCACCGCCAGCACGGCCGCATAGCCAAACCCGGCGGTGAGGGCGATGCCGATTGCGGCCAGGACGAAGCCAAACTCGAATTCCGTATATTTCAACATCATATCCCCTATACCTTACGTCTCGTCGGTGAACGTGCTCTCGATGTCCCCCCAACGTGCGTGTACCGTCAGGCAAGATGTGGCATAAGATACGGAAGTTGGGAGTTGGAATCCAGAAGGAAATCCCATCGAGAGGTTGGTATGACCCTTAAAAAGCTGCTTGTCTTTCAACATCTTGAGGTTGAACATCCCGGTCTCTTTCGTGAGTTTTTTGCCGAGGACGGTATTGAATGGGATGTTGTGGAACTGGATGCGGGTGAGCGCATCCCGAATTTGGACACCTATGACGCGCTATGGGTGATGGGCGGGCCCATGGATGTGTGGCAGGAAGAGGCGTACCCCTGGTTGATTGAGGAGAAAGCGGCCATTCGATATGCGGTGACCGAGGTAAAGATGCCGTTTGTCGGCATCTGTCTGGGGCACCAGTTGCTGGCTGCAGCCCTGGGCGGCAAGGTGGGTTTGAACGCGCAGCCTGAGGTGGGGGTGATGGATATAACGCTGACGCGGGCGGGTAAGAAGAGTGGGTTTTACAGAGGATTTCCCGACAGGTTGCCCTGTTTGCAGTGGCATAGCGCGGCGGTGAAGTCCGTGCCCGATGATCTGGAGGTTCTTGCGACGTCCGGGCTGTGCCCGGTTCAATCCCTGAGCAGGGGCAAACGCGTGATTACCACCCAGTTTCATATTGAGATTACGGAGGAGACCATCAAAGAATGGGATGCGGTGCCGGCTTATCACAGGGCCTTGCTGGATACGCTGGGCGAAGATGCGATACTGGATTTCGAGCAGGCTGTGATGGATTATCTGGACGTTTTTCGGGGTTACGCGAGGCAGTTTTATGAGAATTGGAAGCGGAGTGTTGAAGGGTGAGGCCGCCGGGCCTGAGTGGGGACGTGCGACGTATTTGATGTGACAAATATGCACTGAACTGCAAAAATATCAAGACAATTTTGCAACTTGATACAAAAATGTCGAACAGAAAAGGAGGCATGATCGGTGCCTGAAAGTCTCAAATTCGATGTGCTCGTCTGTGGCGCTGGAAGTGCGGGCGTAGTGGCTGCACTCGCAGCTGCCAGGTGTGGCGCGAAGACCCTGGTGGTCGAACGAGCGCCATTTGCAGGCGGCATCGTAACTGCGGCGGGTCTGCCTTACTTTGACGGCATCGCACACGCGGAGTCAGAGAAAATCGTGGTCAAAGGCATCCCGCTCGAAATCGCTATTGCGATGAACCTCTGTCGCAAAGGGGATACACACCTGAGACCGCACAACCCGCGCATCCGAAATGTGGAGCAATTCAAGCGCTTGACGGACGACCTTCTGACTTCGCACGAAAACCTGCAGGTGCTTTTTCATACATCGGTCTGCCATGTCGAATCGGAGGGTGGTCGGATCAAACGGGTCATGATCGCAAACAAGGACGGCCTTGTGTCGGTTGAAGCCAGACAGGTCATCGACACAACAGGTGACGGAGACATCGCCGCCTGGGCGGGTGCCGAGGTCCAAAAAAACGACCCATTGATGCCAATGACCATGCACTTCCGCGTCGGCCATGTGCAGTGCAACCAGCCAGGGATCGGCGGGCGTGCGCGGGAACATCTGATCCGCGCCCAGGAGAAAGGCGATCTGCCCATGTTCTACGGCCCCGGTATCAATTTCGCCTTTGCCGACGACGAGGCTTATTTCCATGCGGTTCGCGTCAGGGGCGATGCCACAGACGCTGCTGACCTGACGCGCGCGGAAATACAGGGACGCAAAGACGCCTGGACCATATTCCGAATCTTAAAAAACAATCTACCCGAATTTAAAGAGGCCTACTTCATCAGCAGCGGCCCCTATATCGGCATTCGAGAAACCCGCCGACTGGTCGGCCAGATCGTTCTCACAGAAGATGACATCACACGGGGAAGAACATTCGACGATGCGATTGCCACAGGCTGCTGGTATCTCGACGTACACCCAAACAAAACAACCCTGGGTTCGGCAAATGAAGCGGCGCACGTGCAACCCGACCCCTATGACATTCCGTATCGGGCACTGTTGCCGAAGGAAATTTCAAACCTGATCGTAGCAGGACGATGTCACTCGGCAACTGCCGGCGCTGCGAGTTCCACGCGTGTGAACGTAACGGCAATGGCAATGGGCCAGGCTGCAGGAACGGCGGCTGCACGTGCGGTTAAAAAAGCGGATGACGTGGGATTGCTCAATGGGATAGAAGTCCGGTCCCTTCTCGAAACGCAAGGAGCCGGTCCCGTACCGTGATGATCGCCGATTTCGGTTCATAAATACCGCTCGGCCGTAAACTCGACCTTGAGCTGTCGGCCGTCCATCTCACCCATCGGCAGGCCGGGAACCAGGTGCAGCGTCTCAAGAGGCAGAATTTCCTGAACCGCCGCCTTGAAGCCCTCTGCAGCGGCCCGATTGCCCGCATATGCGACAACCGAACAAACGTCCGCTGAGGTCAGCCCCTGCTCGGCCATCACCCCCCCGATACGCTCGACCACCTGGCGGGCCTCTTGTTCGGGCGTTGTCCCAACACGCCCTCGAATTTCACCCGCCTGGACGAGCTCCCTATCCCGACTCCGGGCCCTCCGCACAACCAGCGCGTCGTCCATGCCCGCCTTCGGAGGGGGAAGCTGCTCGTGTGTCACCTCTAAATCGCCGTCGCCAACCATCCCCATCACCTGAATCTCCGTAAACAGCCCCTCCTCCCCCCAGAAATCCACCCCATCGGCAATCAGCATCGTCGGCGGTATGCAGTCCTCCCAGAACCGCTCCACCTCTTCCCGGACAATTCCGGCGACCTCGGCATTCAGCGTGAACGGACGAAGCCGGACCACGTCTTCCCGCGAGCCGCCGAGTTCCTCAAAAACCGCCCCGATCATCTCGAACACCCGCCGGACCTGCGCGCGTGGATCGTCCATAAACAGCAACTTGATCTCATCGGTCCATGCCACAACGCCGGACAGATAAACCACGCGGGCCCCGCCAAAACGGCTGATCACAGCCGGCGCCAGTCCCAGAAACTCCGTATCGTAAAGCGTTTCGGGTTGCACCGCAACCTGCTCAAAACTCAACCCGGGTGCTCTGGGGATATATGCTGTCGCCTGAACCCGCGCGCTCCACCGGCTCTCCGAATCGATCCAGGGAAGCGTCGTAATCGCAGACCGGTACCCCTCGCCGAAGCGGGCAAGCCGCTTGACCCGGATATCGGCCAAATCGTACCCCGCCCCGTGGACCACCGTCCACTCGCCAAACGAGCGGAAATCCCCGCCGTATCCGGACGCGACCTCCGCAAGCGTCTCACAGATCGCCACGCTCTGCGCGCCGGACCAGGCCTGGGGAACATCCTCAGCATCCACATCCGGAGGCAACCGGGCGCCAAGCCCGTTGACATCGATCCGGACCACCTCGCCCAGATGCGTCTTCTTAACCGCCATCTGTTCTCGAACGTCGGGTGCAGCAGGTGCTTCATCCGCAACTGTCAAAACAGATTCTCCTCAAGAAAAGCATCAGCTGACACATCAGCGCCAAATCGCACGTCCGGGTCACGCGCGACTTTTTAATAAAACTTATGCACCCGATGTCCCTGGTACGGAAACCAGATCGCGTCCACCGCCACCCCCGCAGCCACCGCGAGAACATATCCCACCAGCATGCCGATGAAAAACGGCATCGACTTCCGGTAGAACGCCGCTCCGCCGGCTTTGAGCATAACGAGCTTGATCAGCCAGGCTACGAAAAACGCGGAACTCGTCCGCCTCACCAGCCCCGTGCCCGAAAGCGCGAATCCGATTGGATGAATCGGCCACCGGGTGAAGCGATAGCGCAACAGGTTCAGGAGGACCATCACAGCGGCCCCGGCCAGGAAAAACCAGGTGTTGCCTGTCTCCATCGGCTTGGGAGAGATGATATCGCTCACAGTCCACCGATACTCCCGCGCCCCCGAAATGATGATGATATAGTTGGGCCGGAAGTTATAGCCCCCGATCGTGTAGCCCAGCCAGACCGTGTAGAGCGTGGAGAGAACCACCCCCACGGCGAACGCCATCCCCAGCCCCCAGAAGAGCCGCCGTTTATCCCCGTGCACGAAATCGCCCAGCCGGTTGACGTGGGCCATTGCCACCAGGCCGAACCCCTTATGGTGGCTGAGCGCAAATGCCGACAGCCTCAGGGCCACGTGCGAAGACGCGTTTAGATTCTTCCCACCGCCCAGGATGGCCGTGGCCAGGGATGATGCGGTGAATCCCCCTGCCGAGGCCGGCAGGCTGGCATAGATAAATCCTGAATCCGCCACAATCTTCGCCAGACCGGTATAAACCAGGAGCATCGCAGGAACCAGCAGAAAAATCAGCTGTGTCTCCGCGCCCAGTTGCCAGAGCCAGGCGATAATGTAGAAACAACTGACAGCCAGACCGATAAATGCCCCTCGGTAAGACAGCAGCTCCCGGCTGTCGTCAACGGGCGAACGGTCCGGATGCAGGGCCTTTCTGAAGGCGTCGCGAAGGTGGTGCCGGGCCACCCAGAGTCCCCAGAGCACGAGGGCCACAAAGGCGCCCGTCGTCTGCCACATAAAACGCCCTGCTCCCCAGTAAGGGGTACTCACCGGGATCCCGATCCGGTTCAGCGCACCCCCTTCGAGGATAAACAGCACATCGGACAGCCAGAGACTGAAGAGAACCTCTAAGCTGGCGAAATAGGAAAAGCAGATCACAACCGTGCTCACAAAGACCCACAGGGGCGGGTAGGCCCTGGGGAGCTTGATCCACACCCCACCCGCCGTTGGAAACTTTGGAAACGTCGGGTAGAACCAGGCGATCATATTCCACCAGAAAATGAACGAGATCAGCGCAAACCCCGTCCAGAACGCCCTCCCCTTCATAAACCCCGGCAGCCCGCGCCTCCCGGTTCCCACCTGCGTGGTCATCTCCACGATCGGAATCATCGCCGGATAGACCAGCCGCTCGTTCGCCGACCACTGCCGGTGCAGCAGAATCGAGACACACGCGCATGCCAGCCCCGCGGCAAAGGCCAACGTGAACCACCAGATCAGCGGCACGGCCCACACGTCCCAGGGAATCGAAACCCCCTGTGGAAGTCCCTCATAGAACCAGGTCATCGCCCTGGTTTCGTCTGAGGGAACCATCCAGCCCGGCAGGTGGGAGTGCAGGTACTCCGCCCACTGGTTCTCCGGCGTCGCAAAGTAGTAAGGGGCCACCATCAGACTGACAATGTACCCGCTTACCCCGTAGGTTGGCCCCAGCGCGCTGATAAATCCCATGCTGAAGATCGTAACCCACTCGGACGGAGAGAAAAGCAACCGCCTGCCGAACCGCCGGGCCAGCGCAGTGCATCCCAGGATTGAAAGCAGAAAGAGAATCAGGTTCGCCATCGGCACGTGGCTGTAGGCCATAAACGACCCGTGCGGTACGTAGAGCACCGTATTGGCCAGCAGGTTCACCGCGATGGCGAGACAGAGCCCGAAGCCGATCGACCGCAGCGTCACGCCCCGCTCCCGCACACCCTCTTCTCCGGGAACCGGGCCAATTTGCATTTTGCAATTTGCAATTCCCATCCACACACCTGCTCAGAAGTGACTCCTGACGTCCAGTCCCGGCTCACAGCCCCGTGCCCCTGGGGAGGGGTTCCGTGTCTTTCCGTGATAAAAAGAATGGCGGCGGGCCGCCTTCCCACCTGCGAGAAGACGGCCGATGCCGCCAGTGCTGTAAACGCCTATACGGAAAAGCCTCAGAAGCTGCCGCTCACCGTAAGCCGCAGCGGGTTGTTCAGCAGATCCCCAAACTGCGTCCAGGCAATGTCGATGCCAAGCGATCGTCCCTCCTGCATGGGAACCCTCACCCCTGCGCCCACACTGAAGGTCTCTTCGGAGTAGTTGAACTTGTAGCCTCCGCGCAGCGCCAGGTGCTCTCCCATCACCAGCTCACTTCCCACATGCCACCGTGCGGCGAAATCGACGGCATAGGCAGTCTCAAAAGAGACCGTCAGGTAGGTCGGATCTCCCTCCTCCTGGTTGCCGTAGAGCTCCCCCGCCCCGCCGACCGTGAAGTAGAGCGGCATATAGGCATGGTCAAACGAATAGTTCACATCCTTGCCCAGGTTCTTGAGCGACATGGAGAGCCGGACGCTCTTGAAGCCCGTGGAAAAATGCGTGCCCACGTCAAAGATGGGGGTCGTCGTGCTCTCTGTGAAGATCGTCTGCTGCGCAAAGCGCAACCTCACGCCTACACTCAGCTTGTTCGTCGGCCGGGCCGCGTAGGTCAAACCCGCCACAAAGGCGTTGCCCTCCACCATCCGGCCGGTCCCCTGCGGCCGAAAGATCGTCCGCTCCTCCACCGTGCCCGTGCGGAAGGACCGCACGCTGATGCCGATCACGCCCTTCGCCGTGTCATACGTGATGGCCGCCGCGTAAACCGACGTGTCCACCAGCCATCGGTTGTAGGACATCATGTAATGCGTACCCTTGAGATTCCCGATTCCGGCCGGGTTCCAGAAGATGCTGCTGATGTCGTTGCCCACTGCCGTGTAAGCATCGCCCATCGCCACCCCCCGGGCACCCACGCCGATCTTCAGGAAGGCGAACGTCGAGGCCCCGACCTTATTGCCGTCTTTATTCAAGTCAGCGGCGTAATAGAACCTCTCCCGGGCATCGGCAGATGAACCAATGCCCAAGAGCACGATCACGAGGACCGATACAGCGATCCGAAATCCGCTTTTCATATCCCTCGCTCCTTATGCAAGTATAACAGAATGGCTTCAGTCTTCTCTCAACAGGCTGAACTACTTGATAACGAAAAACTTCCCGGTCTGTATCTTCCCCATGCTCGACTCCATCAGGGACTTGACTACAAAGAAGTAGACCCCGCTGGAGACCTCACCCGTCATCGACGTGGCCATCTGCGCCCACTTCACCTCCCCCAACTGCCCCGATGTCTTATCCGTGTCGTCGTGTTCAAAATGGGCCACCATGTCGCCCGAAGACGAGAAGACAAAGATCTCGCAATGGGTCGGAACGTTAACAAAGCGAAGCTCCACCTTCCCCGGGTACATGTGAACGCCGTCGTCCCAGAACGGATTCGGCACCACATAGACCTCCCGGCTCAGGTTGTCCGTTTCGGAAATCGCGGGCTGGCTTGGGCTGGCAGGGATCGGCGCCTTCTGTTCTGCCGCCGACAACCCGCTCTCCAACCCCGCCTGCACGTGCGCGGCGACCTTTCCCGGCAGCGTGGCCATCGAGCCCACACTCCCCTGCCAGTCCGCATGGCCCGTATCGTAGCTTCGCACCGAGTACCAGTAGTTGAACCCCGCCACGGACTTCACGTCCTCGTAAGTGTAGGTCCCTGCTGCCCCATCGTGCGAAAAGTTCGCCGCCAGCGCACCCTTGGGCGTCTGCGCGACAAGTGTCCACGGGCCGTCAGGGGTCCACGTAGCCTGATAGATCCGGTACCCCGCCACATCGGCCGCCTCCCCGCCCGTATAGTCCGGGTCTGTCGCGTTGTCCGCGCCGTCCCCCCAAAGGATCAGGTTAGTGGCGTTGGAGCTATCCACGATGCGGGCATACACATCGGGCGGCGCATCGGGCACATCGTACTCGTTCTGGTACGCCCAAATCGCACGCTCTGCGAACTCGACCATCCACTCCTCTCCCTTGGCCAACTCCGACAAGCTGCGCGGGTTATTCCGCGTCCAGGTGAAGATGTCCCCCTCGCCCGCGCCGCTGCCGATTGCAAATACCATCACGATCTTGCCCTTCTCACCCGGTGCAAGCGTATAAGGCCCGTAGGTCTGCCCACCGAACCAGGCCGCCACCTGGCTCATGGGCGGATCCGGATCAATACCCGGCGTGGTGACCATATCGAACATCTGCTTACGGGAGTGCACCGCCGCTCTCGGGTCAGCGAAGACGGTCTGCCCCTCGCACGGCCACCAGCGCACGGCGCGGGGCTGATCGCCCACTGGCTCCACATATTCTTTGGCCGCATCCCGGCCGTTGAACGGCTTGTCCAACCCGTAGGCCACCGGGGCCATGCCCACAAACTGATAGGAATTGAACTCCCCGTCAATGCGGCCCGTATTACAGTTGATATTCTGAATTGTGGACTCGATCGGATCGCCCGTATCCTCTAAGAGCGTCGTCGGATTGTCCCCGTCAAAATGGTAGCCGATCTTCAGGTTTTTCCCGGCCGCAGGGCCACTGTAGTTCGGCGACTCCGAGTACCTCACGTGGTCGTCAATCGACCAGTCGTGGAAGATGTACCACCGGTCTGCGTAGCGCCAGGCCGTGCCCGCGCCGCTTACCGCCATGGCGTTGATGAACGAAAGGTAGACCTCCTCGAGCGTCTCCTCGGGCAGATCCCGTTCCCCGTCGCCATCCGAGTCACCGGTATTTTCGAACTCCACCTCTACGATCATAAAATCGTCCCAGTCCCGGTAGCTCCATTCCAATGCCTTCCGGCTAAACGTGACGCCCGCAAGCGTCGTCCATTTGGTGACGACAACCTCCTCGGGCCAGTTGTCGTCCGGGATGTACCGGTAGAAATCGAAGTTCTCGATCTTCGGCGGAATGCGCGAGATGTCTGCGCGTGCCTTCTCGTCCTCAACAAAGGTAGACCCAGGATAATATCTGCCCGTACGCCAATCATTACCGGCCAGATCCGCAGGCACGGGAACCTTTTTCACAACACCCAGACCAGCGAGTTCGGAATCTTCTGCCGGGTCGTACAGCATCGGGAAGATCTCGTCTAACAAGTCCCCCCTCGGGTTCGTGTACACGACGTAGTGGCCGTCCACCGAGGCGTTGCCGACCGGATGGCCGGAAAAGCTCGCCGGTACCTTCGTACTCAGCCAGATCCCCTCCCCGTGCGACGAACGTTCCTGGTTCGCCTCGGAGTTGCAGTCGTGCCGGTGCGTAATGAGACTTTTTGTCCAGCTACCGCCCGCCACCACGTCCCCCCCTGCCTGTCTGGGGTAAGAAAGTCCGATGCTGTACCCGCGGACCTGGTCAATCGTTGCTCCCTGGGTACCCAAGTTCGTGAACCGGCTGCCAATCAACCCGCGTGTTGTGCCGGTCGACGAAGCGCTCGCCGCATCGTTGGCCATGGCATTTCCCGACCAGAACAGACCCAGACCAACTGAGATCAGCAAAACGCCGGACAGCGTCCAGTTCTTGTTCCCAATCATGGATAAACTCCTTTTCAAGATAGAACCCCCCGCTTCCTGACCGTTCGGTCTTCAGCGGCCGGCTTTTCGCCGGGGGCCGATCGCCGGCCGCCGAACGCGTTCCTCCTTAGAAGTTCGCACGAATGCCGAACACCATCTCCCTCGGGTTCCCGTAATACCGCGACCGATCGCTGAGATCGCCGTACTTCAGGTAGTCGGGATCGTTAGGTCGAGGCGCCTGCAGCCCCCACTGAATGTAGTCGAATCCGCTTGACACCGAGTCCTTCTGATTGAATACATTGAAAGCCTCAAGATAAAGGGAAAACTCACCCCTGGCGAACGGGAAGCTCTTCTCCACGTGCATATCCGTCCAGGTGCGGATTGCCCGGTGCCGGACCTCCCGCCTGCCCGTCGGGGGATTGTAGTTGAAATTGCTGCCCGTGTAGATCCGGTAGATCAGATTCACCCGCCAGTTGGCAAACACAGGACTGCCGAACAACCTCACGTTTGGACCATAATCCGGCGATGTGGCGTAGAGAAACTGCGCACTCCCCGAGTTCCGGACGTCGCTCCTTGGGCTGATGCCTCCCGAATAGGCCCTGGGCATCATCCAGAGGTGGTTCTCATCGATGTCATCAAACCCGGTGTACCCCCACTCCTTCATCGGAGCCAAAGTCCCATAGTAGTACCTGCCGCTTATGGACTGGTTCCTGTTGTTTCTATGGTTCTGCAGATATCTGTTCAGATAACTCCCCGCCCCGGCCAACTCCTCCTCCGCCAGGTACACGGGCACCTCCCGGCCGCCTTCCACCTTGAAATCCGACCAGTAGCGCGGCGTTCCATCGGCGTAGGGCGTCGATATCCAAATCGAATCCGGTACTATGTCGTTCCGATAATTCCCGTTCCGCCCGTCGGTAAACCACCGCAGGTTGTAGGCCACCCGGAACGAGAAGTTCCCGCTGAACCGCTTCTTGAGCGACATCTCCAATCCCCGGATGTCCTCGAAGTGCTGGTTGCCCAGGCTGAGGATGTACCTCCGCACCCACCGCCTCTTATCCCCCTGAAGCGTGGACGACCCGGGCCTCCGGTACTGGTTCGACTGGCTCTTGTAGAAAATCGAGGACGCCAGGACGAAGTCGGACACAAAGTTCCAGTCTACCCCGACCTCGAAGCTGACGTTCTTCTCAACCTTGAACTTCGAGCTGCCCTGACCGCCTCGCACTGGATAGGAGACGATTCCCGTATTGAAGAATTCGGATGCATCGATCACCCCGTTGTTGTCCCAGTCCTGGTCCTGGCTCGACGTCAGCCAGTCCTGGTTGTACAGGTAGTAGAGGCTCGGCCACTGCGCAAACTGTCCGATAAAAAAGTGCACCGTTGACCGGTCCGTGATCGGGTGAGACACCCCCAGACGCGGACTCAGCTTGAAACGCGGCGGCTGGTCTTTAAGCGGCACGTTCTGGAAGCGTGTATAGGTGAGGTACATCGGCATCTTGGCAGCGTGCGGCAAGAACGGCACGTGGTCCCACGGATCTAACCAGTCGAAACGCACACCGGCATTGATGATCAGGCCTTCGAACTCCATCTTGTCCTGGAGGTACAAGGCGCCGATAATCGGTCCTGCGGGCTGGCCCAGGAACACGCCGTTCTTGCCCGAAAGTTCGAGCCGCCGGCGCACGGCCGTATCCCGGGTGACCCTGGTGGTCCAGATACTGTGCTTCACAAGGTCCAGGCCCGCCTTGACAAAGTGCCCCCGCGTCACCTGGCTGGAAAAGTCCGCCTTCAACTGCCAGCTCGTCCGGCTCTTCTGCTCGAACTGCCGGACGTGACGGTACACGGTAAACCACCCATCCCTGTCCCTCTGAGGATCGAGCGTGGCCTTCTGGCCGCCCGGCACCTGGCTCGTGTCCTGCATCGACGAAGACCGCGCGATCCGCACCTCGTAGAACGTCCGCGGCGACAGCGTATGCGTGAGCGTCACGTATTCCGTGTGGTCCGTATTCCTGTTCTTGCCCGAGCCAGACCACTCCATGGGCAGGAAGATATTCCTCCCGCTATCACCCAGCCCCTTCACAATCCCCCCGCTTACCCAGTACGAAACGTCTTGCTCAACGTAGCGGGAGAACCTCCGGAACATACCGCCGACCTTCAGCTTCAAGTTCTGGGACGGCCGAAAGGTCCCGTTATAACTCATGTTAGTGTACCCGACAGACGGAATCAGCGCCCCGTTGGGCAGCTCAAACCCACTCTTCAGAGGCGCCGGCAGAGGACTGGCCAGCCGGCTGATGTCTGCGGCAACCATAAAGCTCGAATTGTCCGTAAGCGGGCCCGAAACGTTCACGTCAAAAGCGTGCCCCCCAACCTCCGTGTAGTCAATACGCTCGTGGGCCAGACCCTGCACGTCATCCTCCGTGCCGAGTACCCCGTCCGGACCCACCGCGGCGTAGGTCTCATTCTCCCACGCGGCATTTCCCCACTTCATCTTGTCCTTGTGAATTGGGGCCTCGTAGACATTGGCTCCCCAGTGCTTCTTGCCCGCAGGCGTGTAGCGGTACTCCCCCCAGGCGTGGTAATCCGGTGCGCCTTCCCGGGTCACCACGCTGATCACGCCGCCCTGGGCGTTTCCGTACTCGGCCTCCATACCTCCCGTCACCAGCGCGATCTCCTGCGCCGCCGTCTTGCTCAACCCGGCGAAGATCTGCCGGCCCACCCCCCTCTGATAGCCGGCCTGGGTGCTGTGCGACACCTGCACGCCGTCTACATAGTAGATAATGTCATTTCCGTCCCCACGGGAACCGGACGTCCCTATTTCCGAAGAGCGTACCGATTCCTCACCCCCGACGTCTGCGCCCGGCTGGAGGGCAACCACCTCGCTGGCCGTCCGCACGATGGGCACCTCCGCAATCTCCGCCTCACCCACCACATATTTGCTCGACGTCTTGTCCACCTCCACGAGCGGACGCTCCACGGTCACCACGATCTCCGCCGCCTCAATCGCGGTCTCGGTTAATTTGAAATTCACCTCCGACGTAAAATCCGCCCGAACATCCACATCCGTCTTCGTCTGGTTGTTGTACCCGACCATAGACGCCGTCAGGCTGTATATACCCGGCTCCACTGTCAGGATTACGTAGTAGCCTTCCGCATCTGTGGTCGTACCCCGCCGCGTACCCACAATCACCACACTCGCCCCCGGCAGGGGCTGGCCCATCTCATCTAAGACGGTCCCGGTGATCTTCCCCGTCGTCCCGGCAGCAGCCAGCGACGGCAACACCAACAAGAGGCAGAGGGCACCAAAGGCCCATCCTGCCTTGCCAAATACCCTGCTGTTAATTCCCATATTTCTATACCCCCCTTACTTGAGGTTACCGGCCCGATTCGTAGAACCTCACCGCTATCCCAAAATCGAGCATCTGCAGCGGCCACGCCTCCTTCACCTCCCAGGCCTCCCGGGAATTGAGCTGCCCGAGGATGAAGTTGTAGCGTATCCGAAAGTCGAGGGCCAGGTTCTTCGTCAAAAACCGCTCCGCCCCCAACCCCCAATTCATCCCCAACGCTGTTCGCGTATCCTGCTGGGGTTCCAAAAGCAAACTCATATCCAGCGGTTCGGCCGACTGGGCCGGAAAGATCAACCCGGAAAGGGTGTTGTTGTAATCGTAAAACCCACCTCCTACAGTAACATAAGGCGACGTCTTCTGCGCCTGGAACAGGTCCGATTGATCCCCCAGGCGGACCAGGAAATTGATCACCACGGTGTTGATCTCCATGTCGGCCGCCGCCCGTGGGCTCTTGTACTGCTTGCCATCCACGGCCCACAGGAACGTCCGATCTTCGATCTTCCCATTGTGGTAGTTCGCACGGTGGTACTCAAACTCCATCGTCACCCTGGAGTCCATCGAATGGAGGAGGGTCGCTCCCCACTTCGCCGATTTCGTATACCACCCGTCACGCAGTGCAAACAAGGGCATGTTGTAATTGATAAACACGCCGCCGCCGAACCGCCTGTAGTCCTGCGCATCAGCCAAGGTTGGCAAAAACAGAAGCAAGAAGCCAACGAACCCCAGGAATCTCCATCTGTTTTTCAAAACCGAACCTCCTTATCTTCTGCATGCTGTCGAACCGAAACAACTCGACTGCTACCCTTCAACACTCACGTTCTGCGCATCCCCTCCTTTCTCTAATTTAATCCGATTCAATGGCTAACTGCATATAGTCTCAGCAGCCAGTCCTTCATAACCCCTCTTCCCAAATCTTATAATTGTCACTAATCAAAAAACATAAAATATAAGAAATTATAATAAATTTCCTCATTAATCCTTATCCAATGCCAATTATAATTAGGAGACACGTCTTTTGTCAAGTGTTTTTTTGAAAGATCATGAGATTGAAAACAAACACAAAGAACCGACTATGGTGGGAAGAAGACGATCCAGTGATGAAACCTATTGATAAAAACCGCATGAATCCATATATTTAAAAAGACAATCGGATCATAAAACCGATTTAAATTCGGAGATTTATGTGATGAAAAACACGTCTACACACTTTCCGAATACGCGCTTCCGCCTCTGTTTGCTCTTCTGGATGATTCCGCTGGGGCCTGCACTCCCCGTCTCGGCCCAGGAGGTTCAAGAGGCGTCAGAAATTGTGCTTTCTCAAGCCGAACGGGACACCCTGATCGCCCTGGGAGAGCGACAGATGCGCGCAGGCGAACTCAGCGGGGCAGTCGACACCTTCACCCGCCTCGTTCAGGTCTACCCCCGGGATGCCCGTTTGCTCACCCGGCTCGGCCAGGCCCTCCTCAAAAACAGGGACTTCGATGCGGCCGCGGAGACCTTCAAGGCGGCCAAAAAGCTGGACAAAACCCGTCCCGACGCCTATGTGGGCCTCGGGCTGGTCTATGCGGAGAAACCCGCCAAGGGAATGGGCGCCTTCTACAACTTCCGCCGCGCCTTGGGGGAAGCCAAGCGGGCGACCAAGATCGACTCGACCTACGGACCGGCTTACCGGCTCCTGGGAGAGGTCTACCAGCGCTTTCGGGAGGACTACGAAAAGGCGATCAACTACTACTCAAAATACGTTGAACTGGAGCCCGACAACCTGGACGGCCTCTACTACTTCGGGCTGGCCTGCGTACAGGCCAGGAATTATGAAAAGATCAACCGGCACATCGCCCCCTACATGAAGAAAAACCCCCGGGAGGTAAGACTGCTGCCCCTGGTGGCCCAGGGATATTTCTTCCGGGAGGAGTTCGAGCTGGCCCTGGAGCACTTCGAGCGCTATCTTCAGCACCTGGACGAGCAGGAGTACGGGCTTCATACCGACATCACCCTTGTCGCTTCCAAAAAGGAGCTTGAGGACTACCGCTCCACCCCCGAGGATGAACGCATCGCCTATCTGGAACAGTTCTGGAAGCGGCGGGACCCGGACATTCTGACCAGCATCAACGAGCGCATTATCGAGCACTACCGCCGGGTCTGGTATGCCCGGACCTTTTTTGCGGATAAGGTCCACCCCTGGGACAGGCGGGGGGAAGTCTACATCCGCTACGGAGAGCCGGATTACCGGTCCCGCTCCATTCAGAGGAAGTTCACTCAGAGCCCCGCAGTCGAGGCCCTGCGCACCCGCAAGGCCGTGGAGATGTACGGGCACGAGGCCGCCTATCTCTCCTTTTCCGGTCCGGTCTTTCCCATACGAACGCACAGCGAGGCCTACGGCGTTGACCAGTTTGACCTCCTGGCTGATGCCGATGCGGGGCCCGGCTCCAACCCCGACGGGACATCCCTCCCCGACCCGGGCGAATCCCCTGCTGTGGAGGACGCCCTTGTGAGTGGGGATGACGTCACTGCCTCAGTCGTGCAGGACCTTATCGGAGGCTTTGGCGGTCAAGAGATGGAGACGGAAGCATTCGGCGGCGAAATGCCCGATATAACCCACTTTGACGAATCGATGGGCCTGAATCTCCAGCTCAATTTCGACGGCTACGCCCCCGTCACCATGCGCAACACGGGTGCCCTGGTGCCCTGGGAGACGTGGGTCTACACTCAGATCAAAGGGGGAATGGAAATCACCTTCACCGACGAGACGGGCAACGGACAGTTCGACTTCGCCCCCGTTCCTCCGCTTCTCAACGCCGGGAAAAGAACGGTCCGCCGCGCCGCGCACATCCTCCAGCACGCGCCCGAAGTGATCTATCGGAAGGCCGCCGCCGACATCCCCGACTACTACCGTCCAGGCATCCAGGGCGAGCCGCTCAACTTCTACTACGATCTGGCCAACTTCCGCGGCCCGGCCGGACAATCCACCCTCGAGGTCTACTACGGCATTCCGCCCGCCCAGGTCGAAACCGTCCGGGAGGCCGACACCTCCTTTATCCGCGTGAAGTGCTTCCTGGCCTTAGCCGATGAGGGCCACACCCAGATCTACCGGGACGCAAAAGAGTTGCTCTATCACGGGGCCGATTCCCTCAGCCAGTCCAGAGGTACCTTCGTCCCCGAAATCCTGAAACTTGAGGTGCCCCCCGGAAAATACGAACTCCAGGTCCAGCTCAAGGACCAGGTTTCGGGGCACGTCGGCCTCTACAAACAGGCCGTGGAAGTCAGGGACTACTGGCAGGACGCCCTGCAGATCAGCGACATCCAGCTCGCTTCGAGCATCAGCGAGGAAGGGCATCTCGACCAGTTCAAGAAGGGCGACATCTGGATCATCCCCATGCCCTCCCGGGTCTACGGCAAAGCGCAGAAGGTCTACATCTATTACGAGATCTACAACCTGACAAAGAACAGCTTCGGCCAGACGCGCTACAAGACGCGGTACGCAGTCCGGTCCAGCTTCCAGTCCGGTTCGGGCGCCCTCCAGACCGTCGCCAGGGGGTTTCGCTTCCTCTTCAAACGGCGAAAGCCCCAGGTCTCGGTCACCCACACGCAGACCGGGACCGAGCCGACGCAGCAGGAATACTTCGAACTCGACCTGACCAAGGTAAAGCGGGGGGTCAACACCCTGGAGGTCACCATCACCGACGAGGTCAGCGGCCAATCCGCCACCCATGAAATCCGCTTCCGGCTGGGAACTTAGGAAACCCTCAGGCGATTTGGGGCCCAGCCCCCGACCCATCTCGATTTCGAAATCACCCGGATCATACCCGACTCAGCGCCGTCACAACGCCCGCGTCTGTACCCACCAGCAGGCCGGACGCCTCGGGCAGCGCCAGGCGGGTCAACACCGTCACGCCCCCATCCAGCCGGTGGCTCCCGATAACCTCCCCCCCAAGGGACAGGAACACAATCCATCCTTCGGAAGTCCCCGCAACGATCACCTCTTCTTCACCGGCCTCAAAAAGGACCAGTCCGGTCACCGCCCCGTTCAGATCCCGGCGCCAGCGCTTCTCTCCCCGGCCGCTCAACAGCGCCACATGCCCGCTCTCGCTCCCCGCTACAAATCCGGTCCCGCCTACCACCACGCCGTGCCGAACATCGTCCCCCAGGTTCGCTGTCCAGAGGATCTCTCCGGAGATCGAATCAACCACGTAGACATTCCCATCCATCGCCCCGTAAACCGATTCCTTCACCCCGTCTCCATTCAGATCCACAAGCGCCAGCGCCGTAAAACAGGGGCCCCCTCGAACCGTCCACCGGATCCCCCCATCGGCCTCTAACAGATTCGACGTATAATACTCCGCGCCCACCAGGATCTCCTGTTTTCCGTCTCCCTCCACATCTCCAATCACCAGCGTCCGTGCCGCGTGGTGTTCGATCTGCCGCTGCCAGATCTCCTCGCCATCCGGCGTCAGCGCCCACACCAGCCACCCGTCCGTAGCCGTCAGGATCACCTTCTCTCCGTCTCCTGTCAGATCCGCCGTCGTCACCGCGTTCACATTCTGATCCACCCCGTGCGACTCGGCAAACGCCCGCCTCCAGCAAACCCTTCCGGCAGAATCGAACAGCGTCAGCGCACAGTCCCGCCCCCCGGCCAGAAGCCCCCCCTCCTCCAGATCCGTCAGGTGCACGGCGCGCACTTCCGCGCCCGTCTCGTGCGCCCACAGGACCTGCCCGTCCCGGTCCAGCAGGAGAACCTGCCCGCCGGACGTCCCCACCGCGGTGGATTTACCCCTCGTATCCGCGCATCGAACCGGGGCCTCTACCTGCGCCTCCCAGATTGGCCTGAGCGGCAGTGTATCCTTCGGCACAAAACCGTGCGCTTTAGGCACCCGCCGATGCGTGTAGGGCGCGCCGGACCGAACAGCTCCGCTCAGCGCATCCAGAAATCCGGGCTCGAAAGCCATTTTGTGCGTTCCAGCCGAAAGCCTGTCCAGTGCAGGCGCTACCTCCCCGTCAAAGCAAATACCCGGCATATTGCGCACCCTCACCCGGGTCTCCTCTTTCACCCGCACCTCACCCCGTCCCTCACCCGGATATACCACCAGATGCACCGGCGCCTCACTCTCAAATAACGCCTCGCCCGCCCACAGTCCTCTCCCGTTGAGCAGCACGATGGACGCTTCGGTCAACGCAAAAGCCTCCGCAGCAATACGGAACCCGCCCACCTGCGCCTCACCTTCCGCCACCCCGAAAACCGTCGAGCCGTCCGGGTGCTCCACCCTCACCAGGCCCTCGCCGATCCGCTCAATTCGGCACGCATCGACCTCCGCCTCCGACCCGGCCGCCATCAGGTTGAAATACCGCTCCACATCTCCGGACTGACCATGCAGCGCCTTGTGCTGATTGAAAATCCGGATCAGACCGTCTGCATACGCGTATGCTTCATAGGGGTCGGTTCCCGCAACACGGGGCGCTTCCGTCACGAGGGACTTATCCGAATCATCCGCATTTCGAATCCGGAAAAACACCCCCTCCTGCTCCACGGTCAGCTCACTCCCCTCCTGACGCACCTCCCCAAGCGTCCGCCACAGGCACCGCAGATCGTAATCCGCGTCCTTCAGGAGCTTG
Source organism: Candidatus Latescibacterota bacterium (assembly GCA_965222075.1). Taxonomy (GTDB): domain Bacteria; phylum Latescibacterota; class UBA2968; order UBA2968; genus JAAXHW01. Next base: position 1,521,961 of record OZ244937.1, read on the forward strand.
AGCGAGTCTGCAACCAGCAGGAACTTCCCCTTCACCCAGAAAATATCCCGCGTCCAGTCCACCCCGTCGTATTCCGGCACAGCCGTCCTTGTGAAAGCGGCCTCTCCGAAGTCTTCCGCCCACTTCAACCCCACCAGCGGCGGCACCTCCACACTTTCTCCATCGCAGATCGACACAACCGACGAGTGGTGCCGAGGACGTTTCCAGATGTAATCCAACTCCGCCAGCCACATCCGCCCTTTCCACGTCAGTCGCTCGATCGAATTGCCGTCCTCGTGCCCGTGCGCAAACGTCGAGGTCCCGTCCAGCAGGAGATAGAGGTCCTCCTCCTCGAAGCCCTCCCGCAGCGTCAGCTTATCAAACGCCTCTTCGAAGGGCACGTTCGCCCCACCCGGGCCGTGCCGCTCCACCCAATCGTAAAGCGACCGATTGAACGGCGCAATCGCAACCCCTGTCATCCGGTCGGGCGCCCGTTTTGGGAGCGCCCGGTAAAAACAGCCGGGATACGGTGTTCCGCCCATCCAGTCCAGCGCCCACAGATAGCTCCCGTCCTCATAATACCAGGCCGCCGTACAGAGCGCCATCGCTAATTCGAGCGAAACCTTCTTGTGCTTGACCGCCACCTCATATCGGCCCGGCTGGATGTATGACCACATATCCCCAAAGCACACCTGTACGCCCAGGTTATCCGTAACAAGAATGCCGTAATCGGCAAAGGCCCGGAGCTGGCCGTTCTCCAGAAAGCGGAAATCGTCCCGCTTCAAATCGTAAATTACCTGGTGATACGGCGCCAGCCAGCAGTACCCCCACCACCCGCCCCCGGCATCGTCGTTCGGCTTGTAGCTCTCCGCCTGCCCGTCGAAAACCGCCCGGCAAAACCGGAGCTGTTTCTCAAATCCCTCTATCCCATAATACGTCTTGAAATATTCCGCACAGAACGACCCGCTCAGCCCCGCAAACGTCCAGTGGTTCTGCCGGACCTCCAGGGGCGGCGGCTCCTCCCCCTTGAAATAGCTCAGGTCTGACACGTAGTTCGCCAGCCCCCACAGCACATTTGTGATCCGGAGGCGCTCCGCATCCGTAAACGCGTCGCTCTCCTCGATCAGGTCCCAGACCATGAATAGCCGCCACGCCCAGGAATAAATGAACAGCATATGCTCAAACAGCCAGTTCCCACCGTAGCGGTTCCTCACCAGGTCCTCGTAGATAAACAGGGCATCCCGAAACATCCGTGCGCAGTTGAAATCGTGTGTCAGGTGGTGGACCAGCCCCAGGAAACTCCCCTGATCAACCGGGTAGTAACTGAGGTTGTTCTGAAACATCTCCGCCACCCACGCCCGGAACGCCTCCGGCGTCATCTCCGGCAGCAGCGCCTCGTGCACCTCCGACCGGGACAGATTCGTATACCCAAAGCGCCCCCCGGTCCCCTCTAAAACCCCCTCCAGCACCTCCAGCGCCGCAGCCGCACCCTCCACCCGGCTCGCGCCCACCAGCAGCATGTTGTACCCGCAGTTCTCCGGATTGTGCACCGTCCGAATCACATACCCATCCCCACCAGGGTAAAAATCGTCCACAAACGCGTATCTTCGACGGTACAGCGCCATCAGTGCCGGGTTATTCATCGCGCTGCCCAAAAGCACCCGGTGCCGCTCCTTAAGGGCCGAAGACCCCTTAACAATCGGCAGATCCACACCCGCATGCGCCCGGATCATCTCTTGCAGCCGCTGAGTCAGGGGCATCCAGGCCGGGTCTGCGGGCGCCACGATCTCCGCCCCTTTCCGGAGGTCTGTGATCAGGTGCATCTCCTTCAGCGTCTCAATCCGCCTCTCAGCCATCGCTCATCCTTTCTGGCATCCCTTCCCCAGCCCCTCTCCGATACGATACGGGGAAGGGGCCGGGGGTCAGGTCCTGATCCCAATCAAAGGCCCTGCCCTTACATGGCATTGCTTCCATCACTTATTCCACCGGCACCTCCACCCGAACGCTCACTGCCTCATCCGACGTGAAGAGGCGCCTCCCCTCCCACTCAACAAATGTCCCGCCGTGTAAAACAACCGACCCGCCGCCGTCCTTCCCTCTTCGCATCAAACAGGCGTGGGCGTCTGTAGTCAGCCCGCCTGCGCTGACCGATCCATCCCCTGTCCTGAAGACCGCCAGCGCCGTCCCGTCCGGGCCGTTCACTCGAATGCCGATCCCGTCCCTCCCCTTTACCCGCTCCGCCCAAACCGGCTCACCCGAATCGGACCGCAGGGGCTGAAGCAGGTGGAGGTAGTGTACCCGTTGTACCGGCCCCGGCGCTGGAAACCGCAGATAGGGCAGCCGGTCCGCCTCCCGGGGCGCGGGCGTGGAATCGATCCTCACCGTCGACGCCTCCGGCCAGAGGTGCGTCACGTGCACCTCGGCCGAGGTCCCCTCAATCCGGAAAGCGCCGCCCGCGCCTGTCACCTTCCCGCACGGGCTCAGCAGGCGCCACTCGACCTCCCGTGGCGTCCCGTCGGCGGTCTCGATCTCATCGAACAACACCAGGTAGCGCAGGTCCGGATCGCCGGGCGGCTTCAGAAACATCAGGTGGCGCCGGTAGGTCTCCAGCATCGGCCGGTACGCGTGCGCCGCCTCTCCACGGACGTAGTCGTACCCCGGGGAGAAAAAGGCCTCCTCGATCCGGCCGCTCTTCGCCACCTCCTCTCCCCCCAGCCACTGCAGGTCGTACTCGCGCGGCACCGGGCTTTCTTCGTGCACCGTCGGCTGTCCCCGTCCATCCACCAGGATGGTGTTTCGCCCCGGCGTGCCCTCGTACCAGGCCGTCAGATCGTACTGCGCCTGGGTCAGCACCGCCTCTCCCGTCTTCGGCGTCCGCAAAAGCGTCAACAGTTCCTCCCCAAACGCCTTGAGCGTAAACGCATTCTTATCCCCCTGCTCCTTACTCACCTCCGGCCCGGACGTGAAAGCGACGTGCACCCCCTCTGGGTGCAGCGTATCGTGCAACTTCACCAGCCCTAAGTCCCGGAAGTGGAACGCGGTCACATCCCTCTCCGGGGCCTCCGGTGCCAGCCTCTCGTCGTAGAACAGGAACTCCCAGGGCCCATGGAAATAAAGCCCCTTCGCCGCCACAACGCCTAACGTATACGTCCCATCCATCCCCTCAACCGCCTTGGCGACCTCGTGCTCACCGGTAAACGCAACGCCCCGCACGTGCCGTCCTCCGGACATCAGCATCATCAAGGCCCGCCCGGCGTCCGATCGGTCCTTTCGCAGGGACGCCCGCACCTCGCCGGCGCTCAGGGGAGCAAACGTCAGGGCCGCCTCCCCTCCGTCACCCGCCAGCACCACCGGTCCGTCCAGGCGGTCCACGACCTCCCCGGCCCCGTCTAAGGCCTCTAAAGAGGCGACTTCAACCCGGTCGCCCTCAACCTGGAGCGTAACCCGGTCGATCCTCTCCACGCTTTCAATTCCCTGCCGATCCTGCACGGCGCCGTTCACCCGGACCTCCATCCGGCCGGCCTCTGCATCCCACCGGAGGGAAACCGCGTACAGGGTCTCCGGCTTATAAAGCACCTTATCCCGGTTGTACCAGTACGCCGGATATCCCTCCATATCGGGCTCCAGATCGTGCTTCAGGGCCAGCCATTGAAGCGCCGGGTCCCACAGCCTCCTGGCGTGCACCAGCAGACCCGCCCGATCGTCATAATGCCCGCGTGACCGGTACATTTCCATCCCGAAAATCAGAAAGTGCGACAGCCGGCGCAGCGGCGCGGTATCGAACAGGTCCGGCCCTCCGTTTTGGGCCAGCGCCTCCATAAACCGCCCTCCGTCGCTCAGGCAGACCCCCAGCCATCCCCGTCCCTCCATCCGCTCCCCGTCCCGCCCGTAGGCCGCCGGCAGCAGGTATTCCCGCGTGAGCACCAGCCCCATATCCAGCCAGTCCCGCGCCTCTTCAACCTCGTAGAGCAACCCCAGCCCGGCCAGTCCCTCCAGCGGTATGCTCCGCCACCGGTGGTTATTCGCCAGCCCCCCGCGCCGCGCTTCCGGGTCCTGTGTCAGCCAGTACGCGTCCTTCTCACACAGCTTCTGCCCCTTCTCTCGCAGTCCCGCAAGCAGCCGCTCCCGTTCCGCATCGGAGAACCGTTCCGGAATCCAATCGTAGACAATCACCGCCCCCGACAGGATCATGGCCGCCTCCATATCCCAGGGATCGGCCGCCGGCCCCCAGTTCTCCCAGCCCGCAAACGCCAACGCCCACGCCTTTGCCCGCTCTGCAAAGGCCTCCTCCTCCGTCAGGAGGTAGGCAAACGCATACAGCGGACCGTAGTATTCCATCGCGTACGCGTAGGACAGAAAATCGTAGGTCGCCTTCAGAAACGACTCGTCGTAGCTTCCATCGGGCAACCGGCTCTCGGCCGCCCCGGCCGGAGGTTCTGCCGGAATCGGGTTCTGAAGCGTCAGCCGGGCCGCCCGGACGATCCCCTCTGCGCACGTCCGATACGGTTCCCGCATTGCCATCTCGCGCAAACGGGGCACATCTTCGGCCGAAAAGAAAAGGTAGGGATGCGCGCGTTCGGCCTTCAACAGCGCCGCGCTGATCCCCCGGTCTCGCAGCAAATTCCGGATGTTCATATTCTCACTCTCCGAATTCGATCCCCATGTAAACGCCATTGCAGCAGCGAGGGCCCAGCCCCCGGCCCATCTCGATTTCGAAATCACCCGGGTCATACCCGACTCAGCGCCGTCACAACGCCCGTATCCGTGCCCACCAGAAGGCCTGATCCATCCGCAAGATCCAGGCCAGCCAGCGCTGTCATCCCCCCATCCAGCCGGTGACTCCCAACGATTTCTCCCTCAAGGGACAGGAACACAATCCATCCTTCGGAAGTCCCCGCAACGATCACCTCCTCTTCACCGGCCTCAAAAAGGACCAGTCCGGTCACCGCCCCGTTCAGATCCCGACGCCACCGCCGCTCCCCCTCAGCGCTCAACAGCGCCACATTCCCGCTCTCGCTCCCCGCTACAAATCCGGTCCCGCTTACCACCACGCCGTACCGAACATCATCTCCCAGGTTCACCGTCCAGAGGATCTCTCCGGAGGTCGAATCAACCACGTAGACATTCCCATCCATCGCCCCGTAGACCGACTCCCTGACCCCGTCTCCATTCAGATCCGCAAGGGCCAGCGCCGTAAAACAGGGGCCCCCTCGTACCGTCCACCGGACCCTGCCGTCGGCCTCCAGCATATTCGACGTGTGGTACTCCGTACCCACCAGGATCTCCTGCTTTCCGTCTCCTTCCACATCCCCGATCGCCAGCGTCTGCGCCGCGTGGTGTTCGATCTGCCGCTGCCAGATCTCCTCGCCATCCGGCGTCAGCGCCCACACCAGCCACCCATCTGTGGCGACCACGACCTCCGTCTGCCCATCTCCCGTCAGATCCGCCGTCGTCACCGCGTTCACGATCTGGTCCCGCCCGTGGGACACGATAAACTCCCGCTTCCAGCAGACCGTGCCTGCTGCGTCGAACAGGGTCAGCGCACAGTCCCGACCTCCCGCCAGCAGCTTCCCCTCCCCCAGGTCCGCCAGATGCACCGTGCGCACCTCCCCGCCCGTCTCCTGCCTCCACCCCACCTGCCCGTCCCGGTCCAGCAGGACGACCTGCCCTCCGGCCGTCCCCACGGCAATCGCCCCACCCCGTGCATCCATGCACCGCACCTCGCCATCTGCATCCGCCTCCCAGACCACCCTGAGCGCCGGTTCCTCCTTCGGAACGAAAGCGTTCGCTCTGGGCGCCCGCCGGTGTATATACGGAGACCCGGAGCCAACAGTTTCGTTCAGAGCATCCAGAAGCCCGGGGTCGAACCTGATTTCGTCACTTCCCACCCACGCATCAATCCCTAACCCGCCCACCAGCACCTCAGCTTCTGCCACCCCGAAAACCGTCGGGCCGTCCGGACCTTCTATCCGCACCATGCCCTCTCCAATCCGCTCAATCCGAAAAGCATCCACCTCCGTCCCTGCAGCCAGCAGGTTGAAATACCGCTCCACATCTCCGGGCTGCCCGTGAAATGCCTTGCGCTGCTTGAAGATCCGGATCGGTCCGTCCGCATACGCGTATCCCTCATACGGGTCCTGGCCTGCAATCCGCGATTCCTCCGTCTCCAGGGACTTATCCGAGTCATCCGCATTTCGAATCCGGAAAAAGGCTCCCTCCTGCTCCACGGTCAGCTCACTCCCCTCCTGCCGCACCTCCCCAAGCGTCCGCCACAGACACCGCAAATCGTAATCCGCATCCCTCAAGAGCTTGAGCGAGTCGACAACCAGCAGGTATTTCCCCTTCACCCAGAAGATATCCCGTGTCCAGTCCACCCCGTTATAATCCGGCACAACCGTCCGGGTAAACGCGGCTTCCCCGAAGTCTTCCGCCCACTTCACCCCCACCAGCGACGGCATCTCCAGGCTTTCTCCGTCGCAGATCGACACGACCGACGAGTGGTGTCTCGGCCGCTTCCAGATATAATCCGTCTCCGCCAGCCACATCCGTCCCTTCCACGTCAGCCGCTCGATCGAGTTGCCGTCCTCGTGCCCGTGCGCAAACGTCGAGGTCCCGTCCAGCAGCAGGTAGAGGTCCTCCTCCTCGAAGCCCTCCCGCAGCGTCAGCTTATCAAACGCCACCTCCAGGGGCACGTTCGCCCCGCCCGGGCCGTGCTGTTCCACCCACTCGTAGAGCGGCCGGTTGAACGGGGCGGTCGCGATACCCGCCATGTGGTCGGGAACCTGCTTTGGGACTGCCTTGTAGAAACAGTCGTGCTGCGGCGATCCTCCCATCCAGTCCAGCGCCCACAGGTAGCGCCCGTCCTCGCAGTACCAGGCCGCCTTGCACAGCGTGCTCGTCACCCCGGGCGAAGCGCTTCGGCGCACGCCATAAGCCCCCACGTCTCCGAAACCCACCGGCGATCCCAGGTTGTCCGTAATCAGAATCGCGTAGTCTGCGATCTCCCGCAGGTGCCCGCCCTTTAAGAAGCGAAAATTATCCCGCTTCAGATCGTAAATCATCTGGTGGTTCGGCACCAGCCAGCAGTACCCCCCGCCTCCGCCGTCGTCGTTGGGCTTGTAACAATCGGCCTGCCCGTCGAAAATCGCCTGGCAGAAGCGGAGTTCTTTTTCAAAATCCTCGACCCCGTAATACGTCTTGAAATATCCCGCGCTGAACGACATACTCAATCCGGCGAACGTCGGATGGTTCTGCCGGATCTCCAGGGGCGGCGGCTCCTCCCCCTCAAAATAACGCAGCCCCGCCACGTAATGCGTCAACCCCCAAAGCAAATTCGTCATCCGGAGGCGCTCCGCATCCGTAAACGCATCGCTCTCCTCGATCAGGTCCCAGATGTAGAACAACCGCCAGGCCCAGGCGTAGATGAACAGCATATGCTCGAAGCACCACTCCCCCCCGTAGCGGTTCTTTACCAGATCCTCGTAGGTAAACAGGACATCCCGGAACATCCGGGCGCAGTCGAGTTCGTGCGTGAAGTGGTGGACCAGCCCCAGCGTCACCCCCCGTTCGATCGGCCCGCGGCCTGCGTTGCCCTGAAACGCTGCCTCCGTCTGCTCCCGAAACGCCTCCGGCGTCATCTCCGGCAGCAGCGCCTCGTGCACCGCCGACCGGGACAGATTCGTATACGCAAAGCGCCCCCCGGTCCCCTCTAAAACCCCCTCCAGCACCTCCAGCGCCGCAGCCGCACCCTCCAGCGTGCTCCCCCCCACAAGCAGCACGTTGTACCCGCAGTTCTCCGGATTGTGCACCGTCCGAATCACATACCCGTCCCCACCCGGATAAAAATCGTCCACAAACACATATTTCCGCCGGTAAAGCGCCATCAGCGCCGGGTTATTCATCGCGCTGCCCAAAAGCACCCGGTGCCGCTCCCTAAGGGCCGAAGCCCCCTCAACAATCGGCAGATCCACACCCGCATGCGCCCGGATCAGATCCCGCAACCGCTCCGCCGTGGGCCTCCAATCCGCTCCGGACGGCGCCACGATCTCCGCCCCCTCCCTGAGATCCGTGATCAGGTGCATCTCTTTCAACGTCTCAATCCGTGTCCCGGCCAATGGAATACCCTCCTTTCAATACGCATGCACCCCATGTCCCTGCCCTCCGAAATACGTCACATCCAGCAAAAACGAAATTCCCACATTCAGCGCATAACCGATCATCAGCCCCAGAAAAAACGGGATCGACCGCCGGTACAGAAAAACGCCCCCGGCCTTCAAGACAATCCCCTTGATCGACCAGGTAATAAACACCGACAGAACCGAATGCACCGTCATACCCGACCACGTAATCGCCATCCCCAGCGGGTGCAGCGGCCACCAGGGCAGCCGGTACCTCAGCAGCGTCAGCACGAGCATCACCGCACAGCCGGTTCCGAAATAGCCGAACACCTCCGTCTTCACCGGGTCCGGGCTCGTCATCATCCCTACGAAAGAATTGAACGTGGGCACCGTCCGCCGGAAAAGCGCAACACTCCCGAAATTGTAGGCCCCCACCGTATACCCCCAGTAAAGCGTCAGCCCCACCGATGTCGCCACCCCCACAACCAGGCCCAGCCCCACCGCAAGCCCCAGATGCCGCCGGCCCCGCCTGATCAGATCGCCGATCTTAACCACGTGCGCCAGGGCGGGCATAAACAGCCCCCGGCCGTCGTTGCGCAGGGCGTAAGAAAACACCAGCGCCGTCATACCCGACCCCGGAATCGCCGCCGGTCCGAGGGCGCCTAAGATCACGCTCTGGGGGAACATGGGCGAACTCACGTACAGCAGACCCGATTGCGCCACAACGCGCGCCACGCCCAGATAGGTCACAAAAAAGAGGACCACAAGCGTCACCGAGAGCGCCCCCCCCATCCCCACAGCCTGGAACCAGGCCACGATGAAGACAAGGCTCAACACCGCGCCGACCACGCCAGTACGGCAGGACAGAATCTCATCGCTGTCTTTGACCTGGGCCGACGGATTCCACGCCTTTCGGAAGACATCGCGGAGGTGCCCGCGCGCCGTCCAGAACCCCCATCCCACCAGAGCGCACAGCGCCCCGAAGCTCTGCCACTGAACGGCCGCCCCCCCGGAGATCCCACCGACCCCCAGCCGCCTGAAGGCGTAAATTTGACACATGGCCAGCAGGTGGAAGAACCAGATGCTGAACAGCACATCCAGGTTGGCCAGATAGGCGAAGCCGATCGTATAAAAATTGATGGTCGTATGCAGGCGGGGGAAGTCCTTGATAAACAGGGTCCAGCGGGACGGGATGCCCAGGGGAATCTCCGGAAACGTAGGAAAAAAGTGCTCCAGCATATTCCAGGTCATCATCAGCGTGGAGACCCCAAAGCCGATCTTGAACGCCCGCGTCCGCATAAACGGCGGAAAAAATCCGCCATCCCGCGACGCCTCCCCCATGTCGACCGCGATCTGGGCCAGTGGATACACCAGCCGCTCGTGTTCCGCCCACTGCCGCCGCAGAATCACCATCAAACACAGCGACCCGAATGCAAACGCCCCCACCAGCGCCATCCACCAGCTCAACGACCCCGCCCACGCCCCCCACGGGATCGACATATCCTCTGACGGCAGCCCCTCAAACAGCATCCGCATGGCGCCCGTATCGTCCGACGGCGCGATCCACTCCGGCATGTGGATATGAAAAAAGGCGCCCCACTTGTTCTCCGGAGTCGCCTGGTAGTAGGGAACAGAGACCGTCCCCAGCAGCGTCGTCATCAGGCTGAAACCGGGCACCACCGCCCCGCTCAACCCCATCGCGGCCACCACCAGGATCTCCGACCTGGACAGACCGAGGTCCTTCCGCACCGCCCTGAGGACTGGATTGACCAGCAGCGCCAGGAGCATAAACGGCACAAAAAGCCCCATGGGAAAGTGGGTCACCTGGAGCCACGACGCCCGGATCAGATAGAGCGAATACAGGATCCAGAAATTGACAAAAATCACAATCAGCAGACCGATGCCCACCGACCGAAGGGTGACCCCTTCCCTCAATTTCGAGGGCTGCTTCTCCGACAGCGATTTCACCGCCTGTTGATCCATATCCGTATCATTCCGGTAAAATCGCAAACTCGTCGAACCAGAACTGCTGTCCTTCTTTCACGTTCTGGTGTGTATAGAAACGAAACCGGCGCAAATATCGGACCTCCTTGAGCTGCTCGCGTATCGTCCGTGCATCCAGCGTCGTATTGTGCCAGTGGCCGTCGTCCAGCAAGGTGTAGGTGCCCGTGTCCGGGTATGGCCCGCAATCGCGTGATGGCGTGCCCCCCACAACCACGACCCCCTCTCCGTACGCTTCCGCCGGAAATGCCTGAAGCCACAGCCCCACCGGCACCCCCTCCGGGATCCGGTAGGCAAAGCGGATGAACGGATAAGTGTCGATATCCCATTCCCCGGGAGCGAGACTACAGCCCAGGTCAGAACCGTCTGCCTCCGCAAAGAGCCGCACGCACTTCCCCCCCCCAAAGCCGCCGGTAACGAACGCGTGCCCGGTCCCTCGATTTCCGCGGTAGATCTTGAACAGGTACCCCCAATCCAGCGTCGTCTCTTCTTCAAAATCGACCGCCAGCATCGGCGTATCGGGATCAACCGGCCGCTCCACCTTCACAAATATCACATCCGCGTCCTCATCCCCATCCTTATACCGCACCCGCGCCCGCGCGCCGTAGTGCCCGGAATCCGAATAAACGTGGACCGCTTCGGGCGCCTGCAGGGTCTCCCCATCGCCAAAATCCCACCGGACAGACTCGATGTCCCTCCCCGTGGGCTCAACACAAAACCTCACCTCCTGCCCGGGTTCGGCGTCGACCGGCTTGGCCTTCGCAATCACCCGCTGGGAACCCTGCAGCCCATGCTCGTATGCGCCGATATCCGGAGCCTCCCCAAACCAGGGCATGCTCACCGGCGCGCCCGCCTCCCATTCCACCTCGCGGTCCAGAACGAGCAGGTCCGGCTGATAATAGTTGAGCACGACTTTCCGGATGCGGGCAGTCCGACCTCCCTTCCCAATGGCTATCCGGTCTCCCACTTCACCCTCAATTCCGAACCCATCGTAGAAGTACCTGCCGTCATCCACCAGAACCTCCCGTCCCCTTCCGGCCCGCGTCGTCCACGTCAGCGCACGTCCCGCATCAATACACGGACTGTCCGGACGCAGCCGGAAATCGTGGTTTGCCGAATCCACAAAGCCGGGATCCACATCAACGTTATCCTCGAACTCCCGCCAGTGCCCCCGGACCACCGCCTTCTTGTTGGCCTCATCCACCGTCCAGAACCGCTCTCCGTGCCGCACCACCCGCTGCCCGGCCTCTGTGCCCCGAAACACATTGTTCAAAAACAGGTTGTCTCCTGCAATCCCTGTCCCCCTCACAATCTGAACACTGCCCCCGTACTTATCGTTTTGAAAAAAGATATTGTTCACAAATACATTCGAGCTCACGTTGATCCCGGTAAGTTCCCACCCGTACCCCAGGTTGTCCGCAATCGTATTGTGGTACACCCTCGAATTGACAAAGCGGAACGGATCGCGCACCTGGTAGTTCACCGGCACATAACTCGACGAGTTGAGCGGCGTATGCCGATTGCGAAACACCCGGTTGAAGCGGATGATACTGTCGATCACCAGATTCTTCGCCCGGCTGTCGGCCGAATGCGCGCTGTCGAGCGCTTCGGTAACAATATTCCCCTCGACCAGCGCCCTGCCCGAAGCCCAGAATTCATAGTTGCGCCCCCACGGATTGTGGAAGCAATTCGACCGTACCACCAGATAATTCGTCATCGAAATCTGCAGCGGGCAGTGCCCCACGCGCGCAAACGCGTTTCCCTCGATCACCACGTACGTGCATCCGATCACCTGGCACATATTGCCGCCCACCTGGTCCTTGCGGAACACGTTGTCGATGAGCCGAACATGCTCGCACTCGGTCAACACCAGCGGCGTCGAAGGCCCGGACTTCTCCATATAACACCCCAGGACGGCAAGGTGATCGCACCCATCGGCGCGCAGCCAGCGCCCATCCCCGGGCGCAATCCGAAAGTCCTCGAAACTGATATTATGCTTCCCCTGAAGATCCACGGCCAGCCCGTGTGCGCCCCCACCCACCAGCACCGCCCCGTGCCTGACTTCCGACCGGTAGCGGATGGGCGCATCCCCTCCCTGGTCGGGCGCAATCGTGCCCTCGTATGTCCCCGGCAGAAAAATCAGGGTATCGCCCGGTCTCAAAGCGGCGTTCGCCCGCTTGATGCTTCTCCAGGGAGACGCGCGCCCGCCCGTCCCCCTGTCCTCTCCATCCGGCGCCAGGTAGAACACCGCACCCAGGCAGGGCACGGCGAGTGCCACCATCAGAATGAACATGCCCGCAGACGTGACGTATGGATCAAAAACAATATGCATACCGACCTCCCTATAAGGTCCAGCGGGCGCCTCAGGCCTCCCCGGCAGGCGTGCCTCCCCGGCGTTCTTCTTCCTCCTCCAGAAGGGGGACAAGGCTGGGACGTCTGCTGGCGTAGGGCGGCTCCATCAGGGCGCGCTGGAGCGGTGTCAGCTCCTCTTTGAACGACTCGTAGCCTTCCGGGTGGATACTCGGACCGGACCCGTACACCATGTACCCCGTCCCATACCGGTACAGCAGCGTCCTGCGCTCGTGGGACCCTTTCCAGGGCAGCGTGCCGTGGGTGAGCGCCTCGGTAAAAATCAGCGCCGACCCGGCCCCCATCGGCAGATGCTTGATCCACTCCGGGTGGGCCTCCAGGCGGCGCACATCCTCCGGGCAGGGGTAGTTCGCCCTGTGGCTGCCGGGAATACACGCGAATCCCCCATCGCCCGGATGGGTATCGGTAAGCTGGTAGCAGACCGCCATCAGCCCGTTCCACATCCGGCCGTCCTGAAAATGGTGAAAATAGGGACCCCTCGGGCTTCCCCCACCGTGAAACAAAAATCCCTCGGCGCCGGCCGTCATGCTAATCCCATTCGCATTTCCATAGCGAAACCCGTCGCCAATCAGCTCCAGCATATATCGCATCGTCCTGGGGTGCGTGAGCAGGTCCCTGAACGGCTGGCACCAGGGCTTCGGCCAGTTCAAAATGCCCATAATATCGCCCCGGCCGTGCGTACCCTTCAAAGCCGACGCAGCCTGTCCCCCGTGCTGTTTGGCCGCACCGGACAATAACGCCTCTCCCTCCCTGATATGGACCTGGTCCCGGTTGTGATCGATCGCCTCATTCAGCGCCGCCACCTCCTCGGGCTTCAGCATATCCTCAACCACCAGGTAACCGTTAACGTCAAAACAATATTTCTCATAGGCGTCCATACTACCCTCCTGGGTCAAACCACCACCGCGAACAATGAAAAGTTCAGATACGCCAGACTTCCTTCCCGCACACAAGATACGCCCCCGCGCCATCCGTTTCCACAATCGAACAGGGCCCCGGCATCCCTGCCTGCGCCGATGGCTCGGCAGGCAGGCGGCCCAGCGCTCGACCATCCCCCGACGGGCGCATGGCTCTGAGTTCCCCCTGATTGTCAATCACAAGCGTCTCGTCCCCCCGCGTCATCGTACGAGTGGCTGCCCCCGCCCAGCCCAGCCCATCGATCAGCAGAAAATCCTCTTCCGGCCTCCAGCCTGTACGCACGGACAGCTTGTCGAAACAACGCTCGATCGACGCGAAAGGAGGCGTCGTAACAGCTCCCGGCGCCCCATGCGCATCCCGTTCCCACGCGTGGTACAGGTAACAGCTCCCGGCGCCCCCGGGTCCACCGGCACAACGGTCACCCCCACCCTATCTTCCGGCGCCCTCGGCGCCACGCCCGCGTCGAACGCCCGGGGCAGCGAAGTCAAACTGACCAGCCGCCGGTCCGGGGGCGCCAGGTCGTGTACGAACCTGTAGCGCCCGTCGTTAAAATACGCTGCCGCGGCCCGCAGGCTCGGCCCGGGAAACTGCCGCTTCAGATCGCTGTCTCCCGCGGACGGCAGCCATCCCTCGTTGTTCACAACGGCCATCGCAGCCTCCGCGGCCTGCCTCGCCCCGCCCTGCTCGAAGTATCCGTGTTCCGGATCGTTGAGCCCGTACTCCACCATCACCGGTTGCGACATCCACCAGCCGTGGCACAGACCGTCGCACAGCGGCTTCCAGGACGGGCCGTAGGGCGCATACGCCCGCCTGGCGGCCTTCACCCACTGCTCCGGCCCCGGCAGATCCGGAAAATACATCCGGAAATACGCCGCCGCGTACGTCAGCGCCAGAGCCGGGATCAGCTCGTGGTTCTGCCGGGGAATGTGCATGCTCACCACGCGGGGGCAGTGCCACACATGATGCCAGCCCTCCGCGCTCTCCGCCCACCCGTAAATGAACCGGGTAATCGCAAGCCGCTCCGCCTCACTGAACAGATTCATAGGCTCAACCAGCCGCCAGGGCTGCAGCCGGTTCAAGCTGTTGGGAATCGTTTCGGAACGCGCTCCGATGCCGCCGTACATCCTATACAAAGCATTCCACCACCCCGTCCCGCCGGCCCACCACCAGTCCACCCTCGGACCACGCCGCCGCTGCCGTCGCCTCCACCCGCTCACCGCCCGACGACCGGATCTCTCCCCCTGCTCCCAGAGCCACCACCCTCCCATCCCCAAGCGCCACCAGACACCCTCCAGAATCGTCCGGAGACAATCCCACCACAGGCTCCACCAGAAACCGGCTCCACAAACGCCTGCCATCCGACTCGAAACACTGCACATACCCATTCGACGCGCCCGCATACACCCGTCCGCCGGACGCCTCAACCGACAGCACCGCACCCCCAAAATCCGCATCCCACAACACCTCGCCATCCCCACCATACACAATCAACTGCCGGTGGTTCGTATCCACACCACTGAGCACCTCTTCCCATCCATCCCCATCCACATCCCCCACACAAAGACACTTCGACCACGACGGAATCGACCAGCTCATAATATCCGGTCGCGACAACGTCTGCACACACGTCCCGTCCGACCCATACACCCGAACACAACCGTGAATCGAAGGGTCCGCCAGACCCGCCAGCACACGCGCCCCCTCCTTTAGTCGCGCCACCTCCAAACACGTCGGCGGACCCCACTGGCAGGCCGAACGCCAGATCAGCTCGCCCCCCTCGCCAAACACATAAACGTGACGGTCCGCACATCCCGCCAGAATCTCCTCCTTCCCATCCCCATCAATATCTCCCGCCGCCAGACTCAGCACCTGACAGTTCAGCCACGTCCAGTAATCCCAGTTCATCGGCTGCCACTCCAACTGATGGGACCACACCTCCTTGCCCGACCCATCCAGCCGATGTACCACCTCAGCCTCTCCACCGGCAACCACCCCTCCGTCCGCCAGAGCCAGGACCGTCCGGATCGCTCCGGAAGCCCGATAGGTCCACCGTATCTTGCCCTCTCGATCAAATGCCGTGATCCCTCCCCGGTCATCGCCTGCGCAGCATCCCCCTTCCCACACATCCATCGCCGTGACGGCTGACCCGCACGAACTGCGCCACACAGGCTTCGCGTCTCCTTGCACAGGTGCAAACGGCCCTGCGTCTGACGCGTCCAATGCGCTGCCTGCGGTGGGAAGGATCGCTGCATCCCCCTGTACCTCAACCGCGCCACCGCCCTCCGCAAACGAGATCACCACCTCTGTCCCTTCACCTTCAACCCGGTAGCCCGATGCTTCCGGAACCAGCGCATACTCCCGGGGATGCTCCCGATCGTCACTCCAGAACAGGGTGGCAAATCTCACCCCCTCACCCACATCGAGCCGAACCAGAGAACGCTGGACCCACCGCAACCCCTCCTTTGCCAAAGCAGAAGCCACCGGAATCAACGCTTGAGATCCGCTTCCCACATGCTGCATCGTCAACCGCGCATCCCCCTGAACCGAACGCAGCACCCCATCCGACAGCGCCACCTCGCCAAGCACGTGCCAGCGACCCTCAACCAGAAACTCCCCTTCCACCTGCGCCCAAATCTCGTCAACCACCAGGAACCACCCCGCCTTGCCGTGCACAACATGACGATACCAGTCGCCCTGGCCCGGATACCCCATCGACGTGCCCGCCACCGAAAGGCGCTCTCCTTCCTGGAGATACCGCAGCGACGCATACCTGGACTCACAGCCCGGACCGGCCCCATCCACCGCGATGTTCACCCCGTTGTGATCCCGCACCGACGCGGGTCCCACACGCCCCCCGAACCAGTTCTGTCCCCGGCCGGTATACCGCACAATACAGTTGCCGTCCTGATAGGAATGGGACCCGCCCGAAATCCCGCACAGCAGCAGATAGTCGTCTTCATCCGTCCAGCCCGAACGGAAAAACACCTTATCGAACGCCTGCTCAAACAGCACGTCGCGCAGGTACACGCCCTCGGGCGCGAAACCGCTAAACCCCTCAAGCGAATCGTAGAACAGTCGCGAGAGCGGAGCCACGCCCACTCGTCCCAGCCTCTCCGGCGCCACGGCCGCACGTCCCGTCACCCACGTCCGGAACGGCTCCACCTGATGCCGCACCGCCTGCCCGGCCAGGGCGTCTTCATCCGATACCCCGCAAAGCTGGAGGTACTCGTCGTTCCCCGTCACCGCCGCAGCCATCAACAAATACTGCTGCGGCCCTCCTTCCAGGTTGCTGTGCGCAATCAGCGCCCGGTCCACTCCCTCCAGGTAAGGCTTGCTGGAGAAATAGTCCATCTTCCCCGAAGCCAGCGCATAATCCGCCGTATTGAACAGCGAAAACGCCCACTGGTGTCCCCACGAGTCACACACGGGCTTGTTCGACGTCATCTGGGGCGCGAAAAACACGTCGGCCAGCTTCATCCACCCCAGCCCCTCGGCAAGCCCATGTACCTGGTGGAAATACCGCCCTCCGTAAAAGAGATCCAGTCCCGACATCGTCTGGTGATTCTGCCGCACCTGGTCTACACCCACGTAATTTAGAAAACCGGGGTTGCCCGCGCCCTCCGTGGACCGGTAAAGCCCCAGGAAGGCCTCCAGCGTCTCCTCCCGCTGTTCTTTCGAAAGCCCCGGATGATTTTCCAGAATGGTGAACGGCAGCAGCATTGTCCTCAAAAAACCGTGGATCTGCGGCGGGTCCGGCAGGTGTCGCTCAAACCACCGCGTGCGGGCGAAATGGCAGACCTGTCGGCAGAACATCGCCATCAGCTCCTCCATACCGGTCTGCACCCCCAGCATCCCAATCTCGGAGATCGCCCACATATAGGTCCAGTCTCCCGGCCCGCTTGTAAACTCCCGTTCCAGCGCCTCATCGCCTTTGTTCAGCCGCTCTTGCGCCGGCTTCAGAGACAGGTCCGCCCACTTCCCCAGCTTCACCCGATACTGAAACGGAAGCACGGCTCCCTCCGCCTCGATCGTACGGGACAGCGCCTCCGCCGCCTCAGACACATCCTCCGCCCGGCTCACGCCCACCACAACCACGTGCCCCACGCCGTCTAAGGAATGAGGCGCCGTCCGGATCGCCCACCCTCCCGGACCCGGCCACACCCGGTCGGTCAGATCGTAGGCCCGGAAATAGAGCGTTCTCAAAAACGCGCTGTCCATCATATTCCCCAGCGCAATCACATGGCGTCCATCCGCGTCAAGCCTCTCGTCCGGCAAAATCTCTACCCTGTGCGAAAGCACCCCTTCCAGGGCGGATTGCAGGCGATGCGCTGCTGCCTGATAAGGCTCGGCCTCAGGCGCCGAAATACAGACGCCCGAAGTTAGATCCGTTTTGTGAATCGGTTTGGAGAACATCATATCACAATCCTTTCTACGGGCCTCAAGCCCTCCGAACAGACCCCATCCTCATTGCCCGGAACAGGCCTGCCGTTTCATTTTTCTCCCTTTGAGGGCACCCCCCCGAAGCGCCTTGAAGACGCCTACCGGTACAGTTCAAACGTACCATCCTTCCGTCCCACGAGCAGCCCCCCTTCCGGCGACGCCCACGCCGCTGCGGTCGCTTCCGATGTCCCTGCGTCTGTCGTCTTGATCTTTCCCGAGCCGTCCAGACTGACGACCGTTCCACCTCGCAAAGCCACCAGACACCCTTGATGTACATCCGGGGCCAAGCCGACCACCGGCTCGGCCAGAAACCGGCGCCACAGTCGGTTGCCCCCTGTGCCAAAACACTGCACAAATCCGTTCGATGCACCGGCATACACCCGTCCCTCAAAGGCCTCAACCGCCAGCACCGCGCCTCCCAGGTCCGCATCCCAGATCACCCCGCCATCCCGCCGGTACAGGATCAACTGACGGTGGTTGGTATCCACTCCGCTGATCACCTCTTCCCGGCCGTCCCCGTCCACATCCGCTGCCCGCAGACATCTGGACCAGGAGGGAATGGACCAGCTCACGATATCCGGACGCGAAAGGGTCTGCACAAGCGTCCCGTCCCTCCCGTAAACCAGGGTGTGTGCGTGGATGGCGGGGTCTGCCAGCCCGGCGAGCGTCTGCTGCTCCGGTCCCTCCATCAACCGCGCCGTGACCAGACACACCGGCGGCCCCCATTGACAGGCCGACCGCCACAGCAGGTTGCCCCCATCGTCGAACGCATAAACGTGACGGTCTGCGCACCCCGCCAGAATCTCCTCCCGGCCATCCCCGTTGATATCACCGGTCGCCAGGCTCAGAACCACGCAGTTCTTCTGCGTCCAGCTATCCCAGTTCATCCGCTGCCACTCAATCCGATAGGACCAGACCGCGTCTCCGGAAGCATCCAGCCGGTACACGGTTTCCCGGTCACCTCCCACCGCCACGCCCCCATCTTCCAGGACCGCAAGCGCCCGGACGCCGCCTCCTACCTCTCGCTTCCAGAGCACATCACCTTCCGGACTGAACGACGTAACCCCGCCGCCAACATCGCCCGCAACCCCCCACTCCTCCCCGATGTCAAGCGCCGTCACATGTTCTGCACACGTCGCACGCCATACCGGCCTCGCTTCACCGCCCGCGATTCGGAAGGGCGCCGCATCGGACGCATCGGTGTTGCGGCCGGCGGCCTGTCTGCCTGCTTGCGCGCTGCGCGCAGGCAAGTGTGCGTGAGACAGCACGCACAGGCAGGTCGGCAGCGTCGCTCCGGCCGCCGTGACCTCCGGCGTCTCACCCCTCTCCGTGAATACAACCCTTACGGGTTCCCCTTCCCCTTCGATCCGAAAACCCGTATCCTCCTCAAGCAGACTGTAATCCCGGCCACCGTCAACCCGATCCGTCCAGAAGAGCGTCCCAAACCGGGTCCCCGTGCCAGGCTCAAGCTGCGCCACGGACCGCTGGACCCACCGCGAGTAGTCCTCCACACACGCATCATCCGACGCAACCAGTTCATGCTGCCCACTCCCCACGTGCCGCATCCTCAACTGCGCCTCACCCTGAACCGAACACAACAGACCCTCGGCAAGCGTCACCTCCCCAAGCAGATGCCAGCGACACTCAACCAGAAACTCCCCTGTCACGTGTGGCCAGACCTCGTCGACGACCAGAAACCACCCTTCGCGGCTGTACACGATATGCCGATACCAGTCCCCCTGCTCCGGATAGGTCATCGATGTCCCCGCTACGGACAGCGTCTCTCCTTCCTGAAGATACCGCAGGGCCGCATACCTGGACTCGCAGCCCGGCCCGGAGCCGTCTACCGCAAGACTCACCCCCGTGTAACCCCGAACCGATGCGGGAGCGTTACCCCCGGAGCCTTTGAACCAGGACGCTCCCCGGCTCGTGTATCGCACAATACAGTTGCCATCCTGATAGGAGTGCGAACCTCCCGAGATCCCGTCCAGCAGCAGATAATCGTCTTCTTCCGTCCATCCGGACCGGAAAAACACCTTGTCAAACGTCTGGTCGTAGGGCAAATTGCGCAAATACACGCCATTCTCGGGCGCAAACGTGGTATAGCTCTCAATCGAATCGTAAAACAATCGGGACAGGGGGGCCGCGCCCACCCGACCCAGCCTTTCCGGCACCACCGCCTGCCTTCCCGTCACCCACGTCCGCAGGGGCTCTTCAAACACCCTCACCGCCCGTTCTACCACCGCGTCCTCATCGGACGTTTCACACAGCTGCAGGTACTCATCGTTCCCCGTCACTGCTGCAGCCATCCGGCAATACTGTTCCGGTGCGCCTTCCAGGCTGCTATGCGCAATAAGCGCCCGGTCCACACCCTCCAGGTAGGGCCGGCTTGAAAAGTAGCCCATCTTCCCCGAGGCCAGCGCATAGTCTGCCGTGTTGAAAAGCGAGGCGGCCCACTGATGCCCCCAGGAGTCGCACACGGGCTTGTTCGAAGCCATCTGGGGCGCAAAGAACACCTCGGCCAACTTCATCCATGCCAGCCCCTCCGCAAGTCCGTGCACCTGGTGGAAATACCGTCCCCCGTAAAAGAGGTCCAGCGCGGATCGGGTCTGATGATTCTGGCGAACCTGGTCAACACCCACCTGGGCCAGCAGTCCCCTGTTTCCCGCCCCCTCCGCGGATCTGAAGAGACCCAGCAACGCGTCCAGCGTCTCCTCCCGCTGTGCGTTTGGGAGACCGGGATGGTTTTCCAGAATCGAAAATGGCAGCAACAGAATCCGGATGAACCCGTGGATCAATGTCGGGTCCGTCAGCTCCCGCTCAAACCAGCGGGTGCGGGCAAAGTGACAGACCTGCTGGCAGAACATCCCCATCAACCCCTCCATCCCGGTCTGCACCGCCAGCATCCCGATATCGGCCACAACCATCATATAGGTCCAGTCTCCCGATCCCCCACCAATAGATTCTTGCTCCAGATCCCGATCTCTCCTGGCCAGCATCTCGCGCGCCGGCGTCAGATACAGATCCGACCATCTCCCCAGCTGCACCCGATACTGAAAGGGCAACACAGGCCCACTTGCCTCGATCACCCCCCCCAGCGCCTCCGCCGCCCCGGACACATCCTCCGCCTGGCTCACACCCACCACAACCACGTGTCCCACGCCGTCTAAGGAATGAGGCGCCGTCCGGATCGCCCACCCTCCGGGACCCGGCCACACCCGGTCGGCCAGATCGTAGGCCCGGAAATAGAGTGTCCGCAAAAACGCACTGTCCATCATATTCCCCAGCGCAATCACATGGCGTCCATCCGCGTCAAGCCTCTCGTCCGGCAGAACCTCTACACGCCCTGAGAGCGTATCCTCCAGAGCCGCCTTCAGGCGCCCGGCTGCTTCCTGATAAGGACCTGTCGCAGGTGCGGAAATACAGACCCCTTCCGCCAGATCCGTCTCGTGAACCGCAGGTGAAAACACCATCGTTCAGCCCCTTTCGTATGACTCGCTAACCTCGTAGCGCACAACAATCAGACGCCCGGGACCGTGCACGCCAGGCGTCAACGTAAATTCAATATCGGCCGTTTTGCCCGGACCACTGATCATGATAAACCGGAGAGGAGATGACCACTGTCGGTCGGCGTTTGATGCCCCTCACGCCAGGGGAGTCAAGCACCACCATGTCGCCCAGATTAAACAAGATTCTCCCCCTATGGGTAGAGTGCCGCCGCGTACTGTAAGGCGAGATCCTCGATCTCCTTTGTTGGTTGCAATTGCCTTTAGTCGCTTAGCCGCTCCGTTGGCTAAAGTCCAGTTGGAAGGAGCGCTCAAATTGGTCTTGACAATGGGGGCCACTTTAGCAAACATTGCTTTGGCAAAACCCCAATGCAGACCTTCCTCGACTCAAAGCACTTGAGTCAGGAGAAAATGTTGGATAACTTACAGCACAAACGTCAGCCCTTGGCTGCTGTCGGATAACTCGCCACTGTCAGATCAAGTTTTAGCGAGTACACTTCACAAAGAGCGCCGATAAATCTGACCGAATTGATGTCGAGAGAAGAAATATGTCCAGCCTCTGGAGATCCGTAAAGCAAGTCTTAGAGTATTATCCAAGATGTATAAAGCTGACTTGGCAGGCGAACCACCGTTATGCACTCTTAGCATTTATCTTTAGCATCTTCAGTTCTGTTGTACCAGCCGCTCAAGTGTGGATCTCCAAAATTGTCATTGATACGGTGGTTCAATTCCTTAGCAACACCACGGCAGATATCACAGTAGACTGGTTCAAGCTTCTGTCACCGATTGGAGGCGTCTTAGTCATCTGGATGATCGGTGGTATCTGCCAATCTGTGTCAAACACTCTAAACGAACAAATCG
The DNA here is from genome assembly GCA_965222075.1 of Candidatus Latescibacterota bacterium. Classification (GTDB taxonomy): domain Bacteria; phylum Latescibacterota; class UBA2968; order UBA2968; genus JAAXHW01. The sequence goes on from OZ244937.1 coordinate 1,544,153, forward strand.
GGTTCTACACACGAAATTACTCTCAATACCTGATTTTAAGCAAGGCTTCTCGATTGGATCTAGCCTTCTTCGAAACACCCAAGTTCTTCGATGAAATGGAAAAGGCCAGGAGTGAGGGATATCGGGCCAACAATCTTGCTGTTCTTTCCGTGAGAATCATTTCGTCAGCTGTTTCAGTGATATTAATGATTGTCCTTCTTCTCGAAGTTCATTGGGCAACAGCCATCATTCTTCTGGTCACTACCACGCCTCAAGTGATTGTTGGTGGTTATTACGCGGGAAAGCGTTTCGGTCTTGTAGGTGCTGTGACCAGAGAACGACGGGTGGCGGATTATTTGTCGAGGCTCCTGGGATCCCGAGATGCCGTAAAGGAAATCCGCCTTTTCGGCCTTCACAGTGAGTTCCTGAGGCGGTTCAATGACTATTGGAGAAAGTTCTCAAAACAGACGATCCATCTTCGCTTCGCCCAAGAGCGATCAGCTTTCCTTTTCGGCCTTCTTTCAATGGTAGGTACAGCCTCGATCTGGGCATACGCTGTAATCCGAGCTGTAGGTGGACATATAACGGTTGGCGACGTTGCACTCGCCTTTCAGGCGGCGGAGCGTGGCAGGTCAGGACTCGATACCCTTTTCCGGAATCTGGGTCAATTCTACGAACATACTATCTTTGCGGGGAATCTCTTGCGGTTCCTCGACCTTGACCCTCGTGCCATTCAAGGATCTCTCGCACCGCCACCCGAATCTCCCCGGCCAATGCCCAAGAAGCTTATCGAAGGAATAGAATTTCGAAATGTGTCATTCCGCTATCCACACTCCGAGCGTGTCGTGCTCAAGAACCTGTCTTTTACCATCAGAGCTGGCGAGTCTGTAGCCATTGTTGGGGAAAACGGTGCAGGAAAGACAACGCTCGTAAAACTCCTGGCCCGTTTCTACGATCCTACAGAAGGAACCATCTACCTGGATGGCTGTGATCTACGCGAGTATGACTCAGAAGAACTGCGGCGTCATATCGGTATCATCTTCCAGGATTTTGTCCACTACGACTTTTCTGTCCGTGAAAACATCGGCTTCGGCCAGGTAGAGTTCATCGAAGACCAGAAGCGGATCGCTCGTGCAGCCGACAAGGGAGGTGCAGCCGAACTCGTGCATTCTCTTCCTAACGGTTTTGATACCATACTTGGCAGGACATTCGACAAAGGAGTCGACCTTTCGGGCGGAGAGTGGCAAAAGATAGCGCTTAGCAGGGCCTTTATGCGAGAAGCACAGATATTGATTCTAGATGAACCAACTGCTGCTTTAGATGCGTTAGCTGAATATGAGATTTATGAACGTTTTGCAGATCTGACTGCCGGTAAGACGACAATATTTATCTCACACAGATTCTCAACAGTTAAAGTAGCCCATCATATTTTGGTTTTACAGGAGGGACGGTTAATCGAAAAAGGTACTCATGATGAATTAATGCTTTTCGATGGACAATATAAAAAAATGTTCAACGCTCAAGCTGAAAGATATAAGTGAGGTTAGACCTCAATGGTTAAAGAAATCTACAGTTCAGTTAATCATCCCTTTGTAGAACGACTAAAGTTTGGACAGGAATCGGCCTATCCAGCCGCGTGCCGCCGCACAACACGTTGTAAGCAATGTTAAGCACCTGTCTGCCTGCTTGCGCGCTGCGCGCAGGCAAGCGTGCAACGCACAGGCAGGCGTGATCCGACTCATGATAGGACAGATGCACCTTCAACAAGGATACCAACGCGTCGATGGTCTTGGCCGGACCCAACTTGGTGACCAGTCGATGCTCCGCCCCCATGCCTCCATAGCTCATCGTGCCTGCCGGCAAGGCAGGGGCAGGACGCAGGCAGGCGCAGGCAGGTTGGAGTAGCGAATTCCGTCAGAATCCTGCTATCTCCAACAACGGTAAGCCTTTCCGGTCTTTTAGAACAGAGAAATCTCATCAATCACGCTTGTTTATGGGCTAGTGCAACTCGGCGAAAATAAACTACCAGTTTGGCCGCAAGTCATTCACCCGGAATTAAGCGATTTCGGTTCCGGATAACTGATGGGAAACTTCCGCCGAGCACCACTAGTTGATGTCTCCAGCGTTGGTGTGCCGGGTACACCCTCCGCTCCAATCTGATAAAAGGCTCCTTTATCCGCTTCCTCTTCGGTAGGCCGTTCCCAATAGCCGGCTTGAGATCCGGATAACTGATGGGTTTAAGCATCACATGATGTCAAGCGCTATCCCAACACGTACAGCTCATACGCGCCCAGCGTGCTGGCCGAAATGGGCCTGTGGAGTTTCGGCCTGCCCTTTGCCGCGGCCCTGCCCGACGGCGACGCTCGAGCTCCAAGGTCGTTTCCTCACCGAGCCGGATGCGCCGTGCCAACTCATCGTACTCCATCATGGTTCCGATCTCTGCGGGGGCATAATCCGCTGGTAGCGACTCTCGAATGCCTCACGGCCGCCCTCCATCACGCGACAGATTTCTTCTCGAACCTTCTGTTCCTGAAGGCTGCCCTGACAGGCGATGCGACTTTGGCCCCCGGCCGACTCAAGCGAGAACACGAGTTCGGCGTCGCCGTGGACGACGATATTGGGATTGTGGGTGACGACGATCACCTGGCGATTGAGCTTCGTTTCCCGCAGCCGGTGGACCAACAGTTGGTAGATGAGGGTATTGTCCAGATCGTCTTCGGGCTGGTCCAGGATGATCGGCTCGGAACCATAACCCAGAACGAAGGCCAGGAGCGCGGCGGTTTGCTGCCCCGGCGATCCCTGGGTGAGAGGCCTCCAGTCACTGGCTGAACGCTCTTTGAAACTCACTTCAACATCGTCTTCCGGGAGGTACAGAGCGAGACGATCGATCCTCTCTGGCGGGACTTTTTTCAGGGCTGTCTCGAAGCGTTGGTCTTTCGTCGGCCAGGAATCCAGCTCTTCCGAAAGAAGCTGGCGCATCTCTGCAACCACACCATCAAGCTCCTCCCAGCTCCATGACCGATCCTGTTTGGGCTGAATCCTCCGGGCGAGCGCCTGACGGTCGCCTTCAAAGCGCTCGATGCCGAGAATCCCGATCAAGTCTTTCGCGAGATTCTTGCAGTTCGCGTATTCATCTATTTCAACGCGGATGCTCTCGCCCGATGTCCCCTTCGAGAAGCTTTTGCGCCTGTCGCTCAGCTCACGGCGTCGCTTGCGGTATTCGGCAAGAATCGCGACGGCCTTGTCCTCCAGTTTCTCCGCTCGCTCTCTTTCTTTCTCCAGGGCCTCAATTTCTTGCCCGAGCGTGTCCGCCTGTTCCAGCAGATCGCCGTACTCGTTTGGATCGGAAATGCCTTCTTCGGCGAGTTGGGCGGATGCTTCTTCAAATTCGCGCTTGCTGGCGTCCACTACTGCATGCCATTGGTCGGCATCCGCGCTCGCCTCTATTCCTCCGATATCTCGCCGCGCTCGCTCGACACTCTCGCGCACGCCTTGCTCAAGGTGTTCCACAGTCAGCCTCAGTGCTTTGTGCGCACGCCTGAGACTCGCCTGGGCCGGATCGTCCTCGACCTCAGCCCCGAGGTCGAGATCGGCGACCGAAAGCTTTTCCGCGCTGCGTCCCACCGACTCCACCGCTTGCGACGCCGCCTTTAGAATCGCTCGCCAGGTATCGTCCTGCTGACGCCGCTTCCGGTACTTGTTCAGCACCTGCGCTTGTCCGCCTCCTTCGAGAACCTCCAGCTTGCGTCGAACGTCCGCGAGCAACGCTTTGCGGGCCGGCAACTCGCTTGCCTGAGTAGACGCCGCACGAGACTGGGCGCGCAAAGACAGGTAGCGGTCCCCCATTTGCTCGATAACGCGATTTTGCTCCGTACCGCGGACAGTTTGGCTATCGTCGATGACGGTGAGCAGAGCGTTCGGATCCTGGGCGAGCGCAAAGAGCTGTTTCTGGCTGTAGATGCGCACCGGGAAACGCTCGCGGATATTGCCCTCCTGGAGAATCCGTTGCTCTCCATCCAGGCGAGCGATCGGGAGCGCCTCTCCGTCCTGACTCCAGGAGAGAACGAAGCGCTCGCCGTCCTTGCGGTACACCACTTCGATGCACGTCTCATTCGTCAGCAGTCCTTCCTCCTGGGGCGATGTGGGAACACGCATGCGGCGGTCGAACAAACTTCGCAACGAGCCTTCTTCGCTGCGGTCGCTGCCGTCGAGTTCCGCTTCCCGGCGGAGCGTCTTACGGCAGAAGTCAATGAGCGTGGATTTGCCGGTGCCGCGTCCGCCGATGATCGCATTCAGCCACGGGTTGAACGAAACCGTGGTTGGCGACGGCCGACCGATGAATTTGCCCTTGTGAACGGTAATGCTCTCAATAGCCAGGGCGGCGTGGGCATTCGGATTGCCTGGCTCTTCCCGGGCAGCCGGCTTGAGGGAAGCCGCGCCATCCAGCAGCGCCAGGCGCAGACCCTCCAGGTTCGGGCGCGTCATCTTCACCCAGGTGAAGCGCCGGCCCAACTCGTCGGAGTTGTGACCGTCGGAGGCGTGCACCTGCGAGATTCTACGCCTGATCTCGCCCTTGCTTCCATCAAGCCAGCTTTCGTCGATGCTCCTGTCCGGATCAACCTCGACCGCGGCCAGGTTCCGGTGTCGCAGCACTGCAAGCCGCTGTTGGCCGCCGTACTGGAGCAGTCCATCGGGTGCGTTGACGTGGGCACCAACGATCAGGGCATTGTCCTCGCACGCGTCTAGAATCTGCTCGATGCCTAACGGGGAACGAGCAGTCTCGCCACCCCGTTTATCTACGGGAATCTCCACGCTGGAGAGAAGATCGTCGATGTGTTGCTGCGTGCAATCCGGGTCCATCAGCAAGAGCAGGTGGATGCCGTCACTGGCGGTGATCTCTACCCCGGGGAAGAGACCCGGGGCGTCCTCCACGCCTTTGGCGGCCCGCTGCAGCTCGGAGATGCCCGCGGCCGTGTTGTGATCGGTGACCGCAGCGGCATTGAGGCCCGCCGTGCGAACCGTCCTCACCCATTGGGTCCAATCGGGGTTCGCCCGATCGTCCTCGGTCCCAAAATCATGCGACGCCGGGGAATGCGTATGAAGATCAACGCGCCACCAGCGCGCGCCGGGCCAATTCCACGATATGCTCATGTTGTACCTCCTATATCTCCATCGCCGAACAGCCCACCATTCGTCAGCCACCCGGGCAAGAATCACCCCCAAGGGTGCATCCAGGTGGACAGCGCTTGCCTCAATCCTGTTGTGTCGCTCGCGTCCAACAAACTTATACAGCGTTTGTACGCCGCTCAAACTCGGCCGCTACCGAGTTGTAAACCCCTCGTGCCTGCGACACCGCCCGTTCGGCGTCGGCCGCTGTGGAACCACATTGGCAATCTTGGGCTAACTACCAAACAGTTTTTGACGAACTTCATCTTGAGGCAGTCCAAAATGTTCAGCGACATCGGACACTATCGAACTTAGTGTGCCTACATTTACTTGACGATGACACGGGATAGTCACGTTATGCTTCGTCCCTTGAATGGCGGTGGTTAGCGTCATGGTGACTGCCACGCTGCCGAATGAGCTGGTTCCGGGACAGTCTCATACCGCGATCACCTCATCCTTTTCGTTGGGGTGTCGTGGATTCCAACACGTACAGCTCCGCTACGTCCAGGCCTCGCACCCGTCAAAGGGCATGTGCTCACCTTCCACATATCGCGGCCGGGGCACGTACCTGTTCCCCAATTCGGGCACCACTTCGCCCCGGCACATGATGCAAGGGCTGCGATCGACCGTAACCCTGGTGCTGGTTGGAATATAGCGCAGGGTGAGCCCCACCCGCCACTGGTTCGACGTATTGGTGTTGGAGCCGTGGACGATATTGGGGTGATGGATGGAAATATCCCCTGCCCTGAGTTCCACGTCCACGGCGTCGGCCTCGTCGATTTGATCGGGACGCATCCCCACGCCGAGCACGTACCTGTCGGGATCCAGATCCACCATCTCCGAGCGCTTCAACAGTCGCCGGGTATGCGTCCCCGGCAAGACGCGCATGCAACCGTTCTCCACGGTGGAGTCCGTGCCCGCGACCCACAACGTCGTGACCTCCATAGGCTCCAGGGGCCAGTACGAGCCATCCTGATGCCACTGCACGGCCTGCCCGGTGCCGGGTTTTTTTGCGATATAATGCGCCGCGAACATGGCCACGTTGGGCCCGATGAACTGCGCCGCGATATCAACCAGCCGGTCGTCACAGACCAGGCGGTGCATAAACGGATCGTCCACAAGAAGCCCGTGGTGCAATCGCTCGGGCCGTGTTCCCGGATGCTTTTTGACCAGCCAGTGTACGTGCTCGACCGTTTCGGCCGCCAGCCCCGCGTCAATGGCCCTGCGGGCAATGCAAATGCCTTTCTTGTCGTATTCCTGCCGCAGTAGTGTCGTTTCCATCCGCTCTCTCCAGCTGCGATTTCATCTTCCCGAAATTTGGGACGCGCAAGAGCGTTCAGGCGCCCTGGTCTGCGTTTCGCCTGCCTGTGCCGCTTGCCTGCGCGCAGCGCGCAAGCAGGCAGACAGGCAAGCAGGTGCCCGTCACGGCAGACAGGCCTCCCCCGCCTTCGGGGCGGGGCGGGCGAGACGCCCGCGCTCCCAGGGGGGGTCAAGGTCGCTACGCAGACGATTTTCCTTGACTTTTAACCTGGTAGAAAGATATTATGGTGCAATTTTGAGCAACAGGGACCTTTTTTTCAAGAAAGGTTGAAACCTGTGTCTTACCAACAGCTGATAGCCGAATTAAACGCGCTCGTCCACAATTTAACCCAGCATCTGATAGCGGTCGCGCCCCGGCTGGCGGGCGCTGTGGCCCTGGTGGTGCTGGGCCTGGTGCTGGCCTATTTGGTCCGTGCTCTGAACCGCCGGCTGATCGCCGGACTGGGCCGCCTCATCCCCAGCCTGCGGCTGCACCGCGGGCGCTGGGCGGACTTTCAGCACACGGCCGGCCGGGCCGTCGGCCGCGTGCTCTTCTGGATGGTTCTGCTCTTTTTTCTCGCTGCGGCCATCGAAACCCTGGGCATGCCCGTGGTCTCGGTGTGGCTCAACGGCATCGTCCTCTACTTGCCCCGACTCCTCGCAGCTGTCCTGATCCTGTTCGCCGGCCTGTTGGGCGCCCATTTTCTCAAGGACCTTATCGCCTCGACGGGGATCACTTACGCGGCCGCCCTGGGACGTTTGGGGCAGATGGCAGTCCTGATAGTGACCGCTCTCATCGCCGTGGACCAGGCGGGGTTGAGCGTCGACATTCTGACCAGTGTGCTCCTCCTCTTCCTCGGCAGCTGCCTGCTGGGCAGCGCCCTGACCTTTGCCCTCGGCGCCCGGACGACCGTGTCCAATATCCTGGCCTCCTACTACCTGCAGAAGACCTACAGAGTAGGCCACCGGGTTCGCGTCGGGGATTTCCGGGGCGAGATCGTCCAGATAACCGCCACCGCGGTGGTACTGGAGGCCGAGGAGGGTCGGGTCTTGGTGCCGGCGTCGGTCTTTGGCGAACAGACGTCGATTCTGCTGGTAGAGAGGAAGTGAACCGATGGACAATGCCTCGAACCTGATCCAGTGCTTCATCCGCAGCCACGCCTCCGAGGCAGCCCGCGTACTGGAAAACTGTTCAACAGACGAACTGGTCCCCTTCTTCGCCCGCACCCCGCCCGAGCTGGCTGCCGCCCTTTTCAACACGATGGAGACGAGTACCTCGGTGGCCTGCCTGGAGCGCATGGCGGCAGCCCAGGCCGCCGCGGCCCTGGCCCAGGTGCCGTTGGAGCGGGCCGCCATGCTCGTGCGCCGTCTGCAGCCGGAGGCACGGGAGGCCGTCCTGCCCCTGTTGCCGCCCGACTTCAACAAGCATCTCGAACTCCTGCTGCGCTACCCAGAGGAAACCGCCGGGGCGTTGATGGAGCCCCGGGTCTTCACACTCCCGCCCGAAATATCGGTCAAAGAGGCGCTCGCCCGTGTGCAGGCCAATCCGGACTACGCTTTGTACTACCTGTATGTGGTGGAGCGGGACCAGACCCTGGCCGGCGTCCTCAACCTGCGGGAGTTGCTGGCCGGGGGGGAAGGGGCCTCTGTGGCCGCGCTCATGCACCGGGACGTGGTGTGCCTGCGGATGGGCGATTCGCTGGCTTCGGTGCTGGCCCATCCCGCCTGGCTGGAATTCCATACGCTGCCCGTGCTCGACGAACAGGCTCTGTTTGCCGGGGCTTTGCGCCACAGAACCCTGCGTCAACTGGCCAGCCGAGCGGACCTCATGGCCCATCCCGGCCAGGCCGGGACGGCCCTGGGAGAACTCTATCGCATTGGCCTGTCGGCGCTGGTCAAAAGCACCCTTGGGGTGGACCGCCTCCCATCGCCGATTGCCGATCATGCTGATCAATAGGCCACCCCCCGGAGCGCATCCAAAAGAATAAGGAGTGAGGAATGGCAGATAACGCCAGGGCCTCGCAAGCCCTCATCCACGCCTTTTTTCGCCTCCACCCCGGCGAGGCCGCCCGTGCGCTGGCCTCCTCGTCCATCCCCGAGGCCCTGCGTCTGCTGGAGGCCGGGGACGACTCCACGGCGGCTCAGGTCTTCAAGCGTCTGGACCCGGATCGGGCCGTCCAGCTCGTCGAGGCCATGGACGCGGCGTTGTTCCGGCGGCTCTGGACGGCGATGGACTATGGCATTGCAGCGACGCTCCTGGCCCGGCTGACCCCGGAGAGCCGGTCTGCTCGCCTGGCCGCCCTGCCCCGGGAGTTGGCCGCTGAAATGGAGGAACTGATGCGCTATCCGGCCGGATCGGCCGGCCTGCTCATGGACAGGTCGGTGACCGTCTTCGGCGCCGACGAGACCGCGGAAGAGGCCCTCGCCCGCATCCGCTCCTTTCCCAAGCGGCGCATCCACGACCTGTGCGTGGTCGACTCCGACGGGCGGCTGACTGCCGTGCTGCCGCTCCAGGAAGTGGCCGTGGCCCAGCCCGGGGAGCGGCTGGGCCGGCTGGCACAGGGGCCGCCGGTCTGCGTGCAGGACATGTCCTCGCGCGAGGAGGTGGTGGAACTGCTGGAAACCCACAAATTGGCCTCCCTGCCCGTGGTCAGTTTCGAGGGCCGGCTCACAGGGATCATCCGGCACAATACTCTGGTGGAGGCCGCCCAGCACGAGGCCAGCGGGAACCTGCAGACCATGGTCGGGGCGGGCCGGGAGGAGCATGCCTTGTCGGGCCCCTCGCTGGCCGTGCGCAAACGGCTGCCCTGGCTGCAGGTCAATCTGGCCACGGCCCTTCTGGCCGCTTCGGTGGTGGCCCTGTTCGAGGATACCATAGCCCGGTTCACCATCCTGGCCGTCTTTCTGCCGGTGGTGGCCGGCCAGGCGGGCAATACCGGGGCCCAGGCTATGGCCGTAGCCATGCGTGGGCTGGCCCTGCGCGAGTTCAGGCCGCGCAGTTGGTTCCGCGTGGCCCGCAAGGAACTGCTGGCCGGGCTGATCAACGGGCTAGCCATAGCCCTGACCACCTCCCTGATGGTCTACTTCTGGTCCGGAACGATAGGGCTGCCCCTCGTGCTGGGTGTGGCCATCGTCTTTTCGATGGCCATGGCCGGTCTGGCCGGGACGCTCATCCCCATCGTTCTCACGGTCCTGGGCAAGGATCCGGCCCAGTCGGCTTCCATTGTTCTGACCACAGTGACCGACGTAGTGGGGTTCCTCAGTTTTCTGGGGCTGGCCACCCTGATGGCCGGCGCTTTCGGTCTGGCTCTTTAACCTCGTAGAGCACAACAATCAGACGCCCGGGACCGTGCACGCCAAGCGTCAACGTAAATTCAATATCGGCTGTTTTGCTCGGACCGCTGATAAGGACCACATTGGCGGGCATGTCGCCGGCACGCCCGGACACCCAGGTAAAAAGATCCGGCGTGAGACACGAAACGGCAACCATCGCCACATGCACCGGCGGCAGCAGCGTCGCCAGACGGGACTTTTCAGAACCACTGTGGACGATAATACTGCCCGTCTCCGCCAGCCCCGCCTCAGCTCCGCTCAACCCCACATCCGCCCGCGCACAAAACTCACGTAAATCTCCCGCCGTCTGCCCCACCACATGCCATTCGCAGTCCGGCCACCGCTGTTTCAAATCCACCAGCGGAGGTTCATTATTGGCCACCACTGCCTGCGCCCCCACTTCACGCAATATCCCATCTACCTCTCTCCATGCCAACTCCAAACTCGATGTCCGGCGCACCTCTCCCTTAGCCGCCCGCAACGACGCCGTAAAACGAGCCGCCAGGTCCGAAAACTTCCGCTCTGACCGCCACGCAGGAGGCGGATTCTCCTCACGCGCTTTGGAACGCAGGCGATTCAGGATCTCCTCACGCGCGCTCATTGCTTATCCTCCAACTCGCCCGACGCCCACATCTCACGAAAAGAGCGCCCGGACAAACCGGGCAGCTGGCGCTCCAGGGCCGGATTGAGAAAGCCGGGGAGGTTGAGCCTTCCCTCGCGGACAAACGGCCGCTGCACCAGCCGTACCGCACCGGCCACAAAGCGCATCAACTTCTCACGCCCCAGCACAAACGCCACCGCCTCTTCCGCCTTTCGCTCCCGCCAGGGCAGCACCCGATCCGCCACCTCATCCGCGCGTAACTCCAGCAGCATACGCGGCAAATCGATCCTTGCGGGGCAAACATCCTTGCACGCGCCGCACAGCGAACTGGCATGCGGCAGCGCGGCATAATCTTCCAGCCCGAACAACAGGGGCGTCACCACCGCTCCGATGGGACCGCTATAAGGACTGCCATACGAATGCCCCCCCGCCTCGCGGTACACCGGACACACATTGAGACAGGCCCCGCAGCGGATACACTGCAAAACCTCTTCATACTTCGTACCCACCAGGTCGCTGCGGCCGTTATCCAGCAAAACAATATGTACCGCTTCGGGACCATCGGCATCCCCGGCGCGGGCAGGGCCTGTGATGATGCTGGTGTAAATCGAAAGGGGTTGTCCCGCAGAACTCCGCGCCAGAAGCGAAAGCCACACGGCCGCGTCGTCCCAGGTAGGCGCGACCTTTTCGATGCCGATGACGGCGACGTGGATAGGCGGCGCGGAAGTGACCAGGCGGCCGTTGCCCTCATTCGTCACCAGCACAACGCTGCCCGTTTCGGCAACGGCAATATTGCCGCCGGAAATCCCCATCCCGGCCTCTAAAAAACAGGTGCGCAAGATGCGCCGCGCCTCGGCGGTGAGAGCGGGAATATCATCTGCCAACGGCCGTCCCGCTTCCCGGCTCACAAGCGCCGCCACATCCTGCCGCGTCTTGTGAATCGCAGGCGCGATGATATGGAAAGGCGGCTCCTGAGCCAGCTGGATCAGCCACTCTCCCAGATCCGTCTCTACCGCTTCCACGCCCGCAGCCTCAAGCGCCCGGCCCAGGTGGATCTCCTCCGTCGCCATCGACTTGCTCTTCGTGGCCAGCTTTACCCCGTGCCGACGGGCGATCTCCACCACGATTTCACACGCCTCCGCCCCATTTCCGGCCCAGTGCACCTGGGCGCCTGCTGCCGTGGCATTCTGTTCAAACGTCTCCAGGTGCCGGGCCAGTTGGCCCAGGGTAGCCGAGCGGATCGCCTTGAAATGGTCGCGCAGGCTTTCGGCGTTCGGAAATTCGGCCAGGGCACGACAGCGCGCCTCCCAGAAGTTGGTCGTCCCCTTATCCACCGCCTCCTGCAGCTGCCCATCCCCAATCGCAGCGGCTGCCCGTCGGCGAAACTCGGCAAAGGTTGTCGTCATCGCGTCAGTTCCTCCAGCAGCGTGGCAAAGTGTTCCACGCGCAGCGAACTCCCCTGCGCCAATCCCCGCATCTGCACAAGACAACCAGGGTCAACCGTAACCAGCATATCGGCCCCCGTATCCGCTGCCTGGCGCACCTTCTCGGCCGTCATCGCGTTGGAAACCTCCGGCATACGCATCGAAAACAGTCCGCCAAAACCGCAGCACCGGTCCGATTCCGTCATTTCAAAAACCCTGCACCCGGCCTTTTCCAGCAACCGGCGCGGCTCCTCTCGCAGATTGAGCGTGCGGCATATATGGCAGGAATCGTGGTAGGTAACGCCGGGCGCGGCAGCAACGGCTGTTGGCTCCCATTGGGCCTGGTGCGTCAGAAATTGGCTCAACTCATAGGTTTTGGCGGCCAGCCTTTGAGCGCGGCGGTGCCACTCCGGCCATGCCTCAAGCAGGTGGGGATACTCCGCCCGGGCCATCACCGTGCAGGAACCGCCTGGCAGAACCACCGCCTCATAGTCCTCAAAGATCTCCACCGTTCGTTTGGCCAAATCGATTGCCTCCTGTCGAAAGCCGCTATTGAAAAAGGGCTGTCCACAGCACGTCTGCGCCTCCGGAAAATCCACCGTATATCCGGCCCGTCGCAACAACTGCACCGCTGCGATCCCGACTTCCGGCAAGATTTGATCGACCACACAGGTAACACACAGGGCCACCCGTTTCGATTGCGTCATCGTGTAGAACCTTCACCTCCAACGCGCGGAGGCAGCGTCAGTCTCCAGGCATCGTTCACAACAGGCCACGTATTGCCGGCCACCACCCACAGGCTGTTGTCGTACACATAACAGGTCGGCTCGTGCCGGTCCGCGAACCTGGTTTCGGAGACGAATTCCTGCCAGGTCACGCCATCCACCGAATGCCAGACATCGCCGAAATTCTTGTGATTCGCATTGTCGTACCCCCCGATAATCCACATCTTTTCATCGTACACTTTGGAAATGAACCACATCCTGGGCGCCCACGGCGCATGCTCCAGAACGCGTGTCCAGCTTGCCCCGTCCTCTGAACACCAGACATCGTTGAACGTCGTATATTCCGGGTACCCATTTTCAGGAGGCGTATTGACCTCGGACACGCGCCCGCCCATCAGCCACAGCTTGTCCGCAAAAACCACAACCGCCGACGCCGCCCGATCTCCAAACGGCGCGTCGTCCGTCGCCAGCATCCAGTTCACACCGTCGCCCGAATGCCACACATCCCTGCCGCTGCCCAGTTGCCACATCCTGCCCTTGTGAACAACCAGCTCTCCATACCCCCGGGACCCGAAAGGTGTGGACTCTGCCGCCCGGGTCCAGTTCACACCGTCGGTCGAATACCAGGCGCTGCCTTTAATCGCCCACATTTTCCCGTCGTAGGCCACCATCTCACTGTACCCGTCATAGGGCGTATCCGGGTTGATCAGCGTCCACGTTACCCCATCGGTGGACGACCAGAGGTCTCTTGTGAGCACCCCGTCGTGGTAGTATCCATTGCTCAACCACATCCTGCCATCGTAAACCACATCCTCCGCCGTATCCCGGGGGCTGAAAGCAGCCTCGTCCGTCACCTTTACCCAGGAACCCTGCTGATGCACAGCGCCTGAACCTCCTCCGGATGGATGGTGCCGGACCCCAAATCCGCCTGAGATCTTGTGTAATCCCATTCGAACCTCCGTTCTCGCTCTGCGGTTTCCGGATCGAACAGCTGCGGCTCATAAGTGTGCCGGGCACACCCTCCGCGCCAACCCAACTATGTTTAAAATCCTGTATGATGTCAAGCGCTATCCCAACACGTACGGACCGTTCCGCAGATTCCGTTAAGAGGGAGGTCGGTGTACGAAAAAGCGAACCTGCTGATCCGTCGTAGAACTTTTTAGCTCCTTCCGTCGTCTCACGAACACAAGCCTCCAGGAACCCATGATTTTTTCCACCGGAGGATAGATGACGGATGCCGAGCTGATCAGGCGTTTCCGCGACGGCGAGTCGCATGCCTTCAATGGGCTGGTAGGGCGCTGGCACAGGCGCCTTTACAACTTCATCCTGCGCCATGTGGGAGACCGCGAGGAAGCGCAGGATCTGTGCCAGCAGGCCTTCATCAGGGCCTACCGCAACATCCGCCGGCTGCGGGACCCCGAGAAGTTCTCCTCCTGGCTCTACCAGATTGCGGTCAATACCTGTCGGGACGAGTTGAGGAGGCGACAGCGTCACCCCACGGTCTCTCTGGAAAGCCTGGAGCAAGGGACCAATGGGCAGCCGTACGGGGGCCTGAAGTCTTCGGTAAGAGCAGATGTCCGGGCCCACGAGCGCGACCTGCGCGATCTGCTCAACCGGGCGTTGCAATCCATTCCGGAGGAACAACGGGTTGTGGTCGTCATGAAAGAATACCAGCACTTGAAGTTCACCGAAATCGCCGCCGCCCTGGAGTTGTCGGTCAACACGGTTAAATCCCGGCTGTATTATGGCCTGAACAACCTCAGGAAGCTACTGGATCAGTGGAATATCACCCAGGAGACGATCGATGATGAAGTGTGAGCTGCCCAGAGAGAAGCTTGTTGGCTACCTCTACGACGAGGTGGATGCGGAAGGAAGGGCCGGTATCGAGGCCCACATCAAGACCTGTCCTTCCTGTACGCAAGCGCTGGAGAAACTGGGGCGGACCACGAACCTGATGCGTGCCTGGGCGGATGAAGATCCGCCTGCGAGCCTGGTCTTCGCTCCGGAAAAACTCCCCTGGTGGAAAGCCCTCTTTCCCGACTGGCTGTCCACGGGGAACCGGCGCTGGTTGGCGCCGGGCCTGTCTTTGGGACTGGCCGGGGTCATCCTGATCCTGGCCCTGTTGAACTTCGAGGCGGAGTACGACGGGCAGGGAGGTTTCCACCTGAAGCTGAGGCTGCCTGTGAAGGCAGAGCCCGACCCGGCCGCAGCGGTTCTCGAGGCGCCGCTCACGCGGGCGGAGTTGATCCAGGTGCAACAACAGTCCCTGGTCCTGATCCAGGAGTTGATCCGCGAGGGACACGACCAGCAACGCGTGGAACTCGGTCTGATCCTGGACCGGTTCGCCCGGGATCTGGAGGCCCAGCGCCGCCGGGATTTGCAGCTGGTAGGCCAGGGCTTGCAGGAAATCGACGGGGCGACGGAGAGCCGCTTCATGCAGACGGAAGGCCTTTTGCGCCACTTGCTGGCGGTCTCATACGCGCAGGCGGATCCGTACACACGTTCCACCACTGAATGATCTGCACAGGGAGATAGAAAATGAAAGCCTGTCATCTTATCGCCTTCATCACGGCCTGCTGCCTTTCTCTTCCGGCTTCCGCCGGCGAAGTCGAGATCGACCGGGAGCGCATGCAGCAGGATCTGAACATCATGGAAGGCATCCTGCAAAACCTGCACGCCCAGAACACCCCCTTCATAACCGGTATCCATCGAGAACCGCACGTGCGGGGATTGTACTTTGAAAACTACGGGGTAATCTTTCTGATAGAAGAACGCCGTCCAGCAGGAATCAGATTCACCCTCACCCTGGGATCTTTTGAGTCGGCCGCAGAGGCGTCCAAGAAGCATGAGGGAGGCGATGTCGTAAAGGACATCAGGGCGCAACGGGAGAAAAGACGCGTTGCCTTCCAGGATCGGCTCGGCGAATTTTTGGGCACGTACGCGGATGCGATCCGCCAGTTGAAAGACGAAGACCGCATCACGATCCTGGTCCATTACCAACCTCTTTCTCCTATCTCCAAAGAAGCTTTAGACCATATACC
Organism: Candidatus Latescibacterota bacterium; assembly: GCA_965222075.1. Taxonomy (GTDB): domain Bacteria; phylum Latescibacterota; class UBA2968; order UBA2968; genus JAAXHW01. Next base: position 1,559,721 of record OZ244937.1, read on the forward strand.
GGAACTCCAGGCAGTCGCTAAACAGCTGGATAGTCTCAAATCTCCCCGAAAGGGGCGGAAGATCCAAAAAAAACACCTCTACCGCGTGTTGTCGGAACCGGTTTACTCAGAGGTTACGGCAAAAAAGCGCGATATCGTAGCCTACCGCCGCGAGCGCATCAGCGAGGCGGAGTTTCGCAAGCGGATCGTCTCTCGCGAGCACAAGCCGGATGCTTCCACGATAAAAAAGATCGGTGTCCTGGCCACCATCCTGGACAAGGCCCTGAAGCGGCCCGACCATCTGGCCCGGGATTTCAACAAGACCCTGGGCATATACCAGGAAGGGTTGGGGGCCCTCTTCTTCGTGAACGCGGGAAGCGGGTACCGTACGGACCATCCTGTGTTCAAAAACAAAACAAAAGAGCTCAGGTTGCCGATCCATCGTCGTAGACAGGGGCAAGGAAGAAAGTCAAATCCAGGATCGGTTCAAGGAAGACCTGGTCAATGTGGTGGGAGATTACGGCTATTCCCTGCGCACCCTCAAACCCCAGGAATACATCGTGGTCGAAGTTCGCTTTCCGGAAGCGTTGTGGAGCGGCTGGTCGGACCCGCCCTGGTCGGACCCGCGGGGGCTTGTGCTGAAGGTGCGGAAGAAGGATGTGGATGCCTATACCCGGGAGGACCTCGACCTGGCAGCGTTTCGCCAGAAAGTGGATATCCAGGAATTTTAAGCCCCTCACGCATCTCGCCTCCCCCGCCTTCGGGTCGCCTTTTCAGCGTGTCCGGTTCCCCGGACCAAATCTCCGTCAACCAAACCCTATTGGGAGCCCAAACGAAGTTCCGGCAAACGATCATAAGGTAGCTTGCCCGACCCTGGCGTGCGTAAATTGCCTTGACAGAGACTCCAAAAGGGGCTTTATTAAACCTAAACTTGGGGAACCTTCGCCTACCTGTTAGCGTCGGACGGGTAGGACCAGAAGAATTCGCCGTTTCTGCGCGTGGAGACAAGCATATCTGTGTTCGGAACGGACGTTCCTTGCAAAGGTCACGATCGGGTTTACTCGGGGAGTTCGACTATTTGGTGTCTTGTCCCCTCAGGAGTTCACCAGAGTGCACTCGTCGAATTTACGGTGCAAGGATGGGCCGAGGGCCGGAATTCTCCTGCGGCTACTGCGAGCAAGATTGAGCGCCCGCCTCGCCTTTATCAGTCGGCTATATATTTGTACAGAACAGCAATCTTGACTTGGAGCAAATCAGTGACATCTTCAACTGAATCGCCCAGTGATCCTTGTAGCGCTAACCGCCAACCATCGCACGATCTTCATCTCGTTCAGATACAATGAAGAGATACCCCAAGGCACCAGTATCCGAGGTTATCTTTGGCGTGACCTTTTCAGAGAAACGCCTATCAATAAGGGACCTGTTTGACGGCCAGCAGGCCCTATCGGACAAATACCCGCGAGTGGAGATCCGTCCCCCCTTGTCGACGAATGGATGTCAGGATTCCAGATCACCCAGGACCTGAATCCTGACAGGACGGGGGCTGTCCTTATTCGTCTGCGCAGCGACGACGACAATTGGATGTGCCAAATACAAGCGAATAAAGTCTACCTCAACTGGATTCGCCCAGACCATGAACCAGTCGGCAACTATCCTGGTTACACCGCCGTTTATCGTAAATTCGGTGACTTACTTAATGCCCTGAGCCTTGGTTTCTCAGAATTCACCTCGGATTCAGTCAAATACTACGACCTCACCTATCACGATCGTCTCGAGTGGCAGGAGTACATTGACAGCCTGAGTGATGCCTACAAGATCATGCGGTTCAGGCCTCCGGAGATCGAGACTCCGGAGGGGCTCAACAACTCATTCTCACGTTATACCTACAGCTATGATTCCCTGGGCGGATATGGCATTTTTGCCGTGAACACGGCCACTGCCGCCACGGGAAAACAGGTTCTGCAGCTCGAGAGCACCCTTCGTGGTATCACCCCACATCAGTCGAGTGACGCCTGGTTCAACGCGGCACACATGGTCCAGTACGATCATTTCAGCAGAATTTTCACACCGGAGATTCTTGAACAATGGGCCTAGACATAGTCCAAGTCCCCTACGTGAAAGAGTCGCCATCAGTGTTCAACGATGACAAGGTGGGAGCATTTAATACACCGGAGGCGACTCCTGTTTCGGGTTTCGTGGAGGAGGTCCGCACCCCCGACACCTCGGATATTTCCTCTTTCGGCGCTGTTAATTATCTTAGTCGTGGCCGGTCAGACGACTGGAAGGAAACCGGACTTCAGAGTTTCGCCTCTCTCGTGTCCAACAGATTCAGCTATCTCGGGGGGTTGCGGAATCTCGAACGAGATTGGGTTTCCGGAGGTGCCGTCAAGCCATCATCCTCGGCGATTAGCCTCTCCCAAGAATTGCTTCTCTACATCAGAAAGAAGGTGTCTAGCGAAGAATTCAAACTCATTCCGAGGATAGTTATGGGCCCTATCCCAAGCGGAGGAATAATCGTTGAACTTCATGCGGATGACGATAATGCAATTAACGTGACTATAACGAACGATGATCGCGTGTACCTGGAGGTTCTATCCGGCGGCTGCTATTTCGAAGTCAACATATCGGGAAACGAGTTGATCGGCATGGTAACCTCTCAATATGCCTCCATCTCCCGGTAGTGTGATTCCGAACGGAGAGGTGTTATACAGGTGGTGTCGCAGCGATGCCTTTCCGAAAAACCAGGTGGAGATACCCGCCTCGCTGTTTAGTGATATCGAGCTCTCCTGTGACTGGGCGAGATTCCGTCCAGATCCTTCGACATCCTTCCACATGGTGGAAGGAAAGACACGAGTGATTGAAATTTCGGTTTGTGACGAGATCAAGAATCCTCGCAATCCCAAACGAGAGGGCGAGATAGTTGAGGCCTGGAAGCAGCAAGTCATATACGATCCGATTGAGGATCCTGTTCATGGCCCAAACGATGCCCATTCCCTGATAAAGGGACGCAAGAAAATGGCAGTCCGCGACGCTATCGTCGCGAATTCCAACTGGTGGGATATCGAATAGGAGGCCTTGGCCCCTAACGGTCCTCCAAAGGCCGCTAATCCCGCGACCTCAAGCATCAGCCTACCTGCAGCAGCTCCAGCCAGTTGCGGGAGCTCGATCGGTTATGCCGCCAGGTGACCTTTCCGAAAGCAGAGACATCGTCGTATTTCTACCGCAGTTTCGAGTTCATACAAGCACTCCTGTCGCCATTTCATCTCGCCGGTTTTTCTTCCGAACCTACCGCGTCTCCGCCAGTGAGACAGTCCTTTGTTCCCGCGCTGAGATGGAGACAGCCTCGGCAATCTCGACATCCAGCAGCGCATCCCCGGGGGAATTCCGGGCCTCACCGCGGTCCTCTATCGCATCCAGAAAGGCCTCTGCCTGCCGGACAAAAGGGGACGGCTCGTTCTCAAAAGCGCGAACCCCGGACCCACCCTCGTGGAAAACGGTAATGGAGACGGTGCCGGGCGCAGCCTCCGCATTGGGCACAACCCCTCCCTCCGTGCAGACGAACCGGGTCTGGGCGTCACCCATCCCCTCCGGACCGACATAGCTTGCCGTTGCCGAAGCGAACGCGCCGTTATCAAACCGATCAGGGCCGCGCAGGTCTCCTCCATTACGTGACCGGGATCCGTATTTCGCTTCCGATTGGCCATTGCGGACACAGCCGTGGGCCTGCCCAGAATCCAGCGGACAGCATTCAGGTAGCAGTAGCTCAGGTGGGTCAGCGGCATCCCCCCGCTGGCCTCCTGGTCATAATACCAGGCACAGGGATCCGGGTTCCACAGCGCCATGCTCACGGCCATCACCGGCTCTCCCAGAACGCGGTCCCTCACCAGCCGGTGGATCTCCGCCCAGGCCGGATCGTACCGGCGCTGGTACCCGGCCTCCACAACCCGCCCGTATCGCCCCGCCAGTTCCACAATCCGGCGTCCATTCTCCACACTGGACGCCAGACTGCCTCCGATCAGAAGGTCGAACCCGGTTTCCAGGGCCCACAGTGCAATCTCGTCCTGCACCCTGTGAGGGGTCTCGATCAGGACCGCATCCGGCCCCGCCTCGGCCAGACGGCGGAAGTCATCGCAGGAGACATCACACCCCAGCTCCGCCGCACAGCATCGGGCGCTCTCCACATGCCGGGCGGCCACAGCGCAGATCTCCGCCCGGCCGGTATCCAGAAACGCCCTGCCCCGAACCCGGGCCATATTTCCCGCCCCGGCAATTGCGATTCGCTTTTTCGGCATGCGATACCCCCTTGAACAATGCCCCCGCGTATCTTATCTCGTCCTATCTCGGAATACCCACATAAGCCCCGGCAAACCCCAGGCCCCCCAGCAGTGCCAGATTCCAGAAAAGTGCACCCTTTGACTACGGTGAGATTTTGTTTGACATCCGGTCAATCCAAGTGCATAATTTTGCGTCTGCCTGTCCATCTGTCAGACGAATGTGAGAAGGCCATGACAAGATACTTCTCCAGGCTTACCGTGCTCACCCTTCTGTTGCTCCTGCTACCCGCAGCTGCCCGACCCGACGGCGGGGACGCAATAGGCAAAGCTCGGCCATCGGCCTACATTGGCGCTCAGGCCTGCGGGGAGTGTCACCGGGACAGATTTGAAGCGTTTCGCCAGACAGCGCACCACCTCACCTCCCGCCTGCCCGATCCCGAGGCAATCCTGGGCAGCTTCTCTCCCGAACACGCCATCCTCCGAACCCGGAAGGCCAACCTCCGGTTCGAGATAACCGCCGGAGACGATGGGTTCTTTCAGACGGCCATTATCGGGAAAGGGGAGGGCACCTACCGACGGACCGAGCGCATCGACATCGTGACCGGCTCCGGAAAAATCGGTCAGACCTACCTCTTCTGGCAGGGCAACCGCCTCTACCAGTTGCCCATCTCCTACTTCGCCCAGCAGCGAAGGTGGGTCAACAGCCCGGGCTATCCCGACGGCGAGGTGAACTTCTCCCGTCCGGTTGTCCCCCGCTGCCTGGAGTGCCACGCCACCTATTTTGAATCCGCATCCTATTCGAGCAACACCTACAACAGGGATCACTTTGTCCTTGGCATCTCCTGCGAGCGGTGCCACGGTCCTGGCGCAGACCACGCAGCCTATCAACGCGCCCATCCCAATACAAACGATATGCCTTACATCTTGCACCCCGGCAGGCTCGAACCGCAGCGATTGATCGATCTCTGTGCCCAGTGCCATTCCGGCGTAGGCATCCCGCGCCAGCAGCCTTTTTCCTTCCGCCCCGGCGCACCCCTGAACGAATACCTCGAACTCGACGCCCCCGAAGAACAGAACAAAATCGGCGTTCACAGCACCAACCAGCTCCCCCGGCTCACCAAATCCAGGTGCTTCCAGCTAAGCCAAACCATGACCTGTATCAGTTGCCACAACCCACATGCCTCAGAGCGGGGAAACCTCTCCTTGTTCTCCAAACGGTGCGTCGCCTGTCACAGCACCCACACCTGCGGCATGGCCGCTGAACTTGGGGATGCGATCCGGACCAACTGTATTGACTGCCACATGCCCCGGAAACAGGATCTGGGCACCGAAATCGAAACCGCCGAAGCATTTCAGTTCCCTACCATGCGGGACCACTTCATCACCATCTATCCGGAAATCAGCCGACGCTTGACCGCACAGTTTCTACAGACGGAAAACCCACCCCACCCTCAACCTCATCACGGGAGACCCTGATATGCCCCAATACAGAACGTTCACCCTATCGGACAGAGGCCAGCCCCGAACCGCCATTATCCTGCCCGAAGGCGCCGGAGAAATCCTTCGGGATGCGGCCGCCGATCTGCAATCCGTCCTTGAAAAAATCACCGGCATGGCCCCCCCGATGGGCGTGGACAGCGGAAAGCCCGCGCCCCGGGGGCGGACGGCGGTCCACGTGGGAGAAACCGCATACGCCCGGTCTCTGGCCCTGAACGCCGGAGATGCAGGCGTGGAGGGATACCGCATCGTCACCTCCGGCAGGGACCTCTTCATCCTGGGCGGAAGCGACAGCGGCACGTCCTACGGCGTCTACGGCCTGCTGGAAGACCACCTCGGCGCCCGCTGGTTTATGCCCGGGGAACTCTTTGAAGACATCCCGATGCAGACCACCCTGAAAATCACGCCGGTTGACGAAACAAAAACCCCCCACTTCCTCCACCGCGTCTTCAGCGGCATCGCCGGACTGGAGGGCCATCGCTGGGAGCACCGCAACCGCGTCTCCCGCCGCCGGGCTGAACTGCCCTACGCCGGCTTCCACCACGCCCTCTACAGAGTCTTCCCCGTTGCCCAATACGGCAAAACGCACCCCGAATACTATGCCTTCATCAACGGCGAGCGCCTCATCCCCGGAAGTGACACCGTCAGCAACGGCCTGTTCGGTCAACCCTGCACCAGCAACCCCGAAGTCGTGGACATCACCATCCAGGCCACGCGCGCCTACTTCGACGAGCACCCGGAGGCCCACTGCTTCTCTCTGGGCATGAACGACAATGGAAACTTTTGCCTGTGCGACAACTGCCGTGCGCTCGACATCCCCGGTCTGGAATTCCGGGGGCGTCCGATCTACTCCGACCGGTGGTTTACGTACTTCAACGCCGTAGCCCGTGCCCTGCAGGAATCCCATCCGGGAAAATTCGTGGGATGCCTGGCTTACCACAACGTGGAGGAGCCCCCCAAACGCATCGAGCGCTTAGAGCCTAACGCCGCCATCTACCTCACCCAGGACACCGCCCAGCACCTCGACCCTGAATACCGGGACAAAGACCGGGAATTCATCCTCGCCTGGCTCAAACAGTGCGACCACGTCTGCAAATACGACTACTATGGCCTGGGCTGGGTGCTCCCCCGTCACTTCCCCCGCCTCCTGGCCGACGACATCAAATTCCAGCACAGCGCGGGCGTCAAAGGCTTCTATGCCGAAGCCTACCCCCACTGGCCCGGCTTCGGCCCCCAGATCTGGCTGGCCTCCAAACTCTGGTGGAACTCGGACCAGGACACGGAAAAGCTCCTCGACGAATTCTTCCAGCGCCTGTTCCGGGGCGCAGCCGGCGAGGTCCGGGCCTTCTACGACCGCCTCGAAACCATCTGGCGCCGCCCCCGTCAGGGCCGCTGGTTCCAGGGCCTGCGCGGGCTTCACGACCAGGTCACCTGCTACACAATAGACGACGTGGACGACCTCGAAGCCATCCTCGCCCGCGCCTACAAAGCCACGCGGGACCCGCTCGTACGCCTCAGAATCGACTACATCCGCCGCTGGTTCTCCTTCCCCGCAACCCTCATCCGGGGCTGGCACGCAGCCGATGAGATCCTGGCCCTGCCCCCCGGACCGGAAGCCCGGCAAAAAGCAGCGGACCTCCGCAAACTCAGACCCCGCCTCAAAAGGTCCCACCGCCAGGCCATCCTGGAAGACCGCTGCATGCCCAAAGCCGCCTACTTCAGCGACAGCAGATACCAGACCCGCGTGGCAGACCCCTGGCTCGAAAAGGTCGACCAGGCCCTGGCGCATGGCTAACCGCCAAACACCTGTTTCGGAATGCGGATTGCGGATTGAAAGGCCTTTATTCCGCAATTCGCAATGCTTACCCTGCCTTCACCACCACGACCTCCCCCCTCTCCGTCGCTGCGACCACCTCCGTCCGCAGCGCCCTCACCGCACTTACCACACCGGCCGGAACGCCGTCACCGTCCCCGCCGACGTGGCGCATACCACTCGATCTCCCTCCCCCCCCTCCACCGCCCGAAGGTGTGTCACCTCTCCCTCGACCTGACACCCCGCGACAAGCTCCCCTTCTCCGTTGTAGACCCGGATCTCTCCCGTATCAAACCCCACCACAACCTTCGGCTTCCCATCCCCGTCTACCGTCGTCAGCCACGTGATCTTGTCCCCCAGGTCCCGCCGCCAGATCACCGCGCCGTCCCCACCGATGCAGGCGAGCTGCCCCACGTCGCTACCCACGATCACCTCCGGCCTTCCGTCACCGTTCACGTCCGCAACCGCGATATCTTCCACCTCACCCCCCATATTCACCCGCCAGATCATCCCGCCTCCCCTGTCCGGCCGGCCGCTGTAAGTGCCCGGCCCGCTGAACAGCTCTCCGCTCCGAACGGCGTTCACCGCCCGCCAGTCGCCATAGATCACCTCCAGCGCCCCATCGCCGTTCAAATCGGCCGACAGAATCGTCGGCGATACGCAGCCGGTGCTCCGCCGCCAGCGCGCGGTCCCGTCCGGATTCAAACAATTGATCGTATAGTATTCGGTACCCACCAGCACCTCATCCTTTCCGTCTCCATCCAGGTCCACGGCCAGACACCCTGTAATACAGTGGTAGTGGGTCTCCGTCTGCCACTTCAGCGTCCCGTCCGCCTCGAACACGTGGAACAGCCACCCCTCGGCCCCGGCCAGCACCTGCACCTTTCCGTCCCCATCCAGATCGGCCGACGACACCGTCATCAGCCGCTGCGGGCGCATGCCGCTTCCCGGCGGAAACGCGTGCTCCCAGCGCGTCTCGCCCCCGGCATCCAGCACGTGCAGCCAGCAATCCCCGGTGCCAACAATCGCCTCAGAAGCATCGTCTCCATCGATATCCGCCAGGTGTACGGCGCGGACTTCACCCTTTGCCCTGAAAGACCACACCTCACGCCCGTCCGGCCCGAGCAGGTGCACACCCCCCTCTGACGTGCCCACGAGCGTCCGCCCCGCCCCATCCGATGCCACCGCCGTCACACCTGCCTGCGCAGCGTCCTGCTCTGCCTGCCCGCGCGCAGCGCGCAGGCGGGCAGGCAGGCCCGCCCCGGCGTCGAACGTCCATTCCGGCTCCAGCCCCTCTCCGGGCGTCGGTTCCTGATCTTTGGACACACGACCTTCACCGTACGGAGACGTCTTCTCCAATACCCGGTCAAAGACCCCTTCGGCCCCGGGTGAGACCTCCAGACCGTGCCGGCCGGCCGGAAGCGTGAACCACAGCAGCTTTCCCTCGCCGCCACCTGAAATCCGTTCCCCGTTCAGACTGACCACCTCCGCACGGATGCCCACGCGGGTCTCGCTTCGCGCCTCGATAACGCCCTCTCCCTTCGCCAGATCCATCTCGACCGAGACCGGCGCCCAGCTCCGGAACAGCGGCCCCTCCCACGACAGCACGGTGCCTTCCACCAGGGCAAACCCGTTCCTGTCGATCCGGAACAGCTTCCCCTCCACCTCCAGCGCTCCCGACCTGAACGGCCCGACCCCGGCCATCACCCCCTGATCGGTCTGTTGATCTGCCTGTGCGTGTGAAACGCAGGCTTGCCTGCGCGCAGCGCGCAAGCAGGCAGACAGGTCCCGGACCAGCACCACAGACGGCCCGACCCGCTCCAGGGCAAAGGCCTGATCCATCCCCGCATTGGACGGGTACAGCAGGTTCACGTACGCCGTCCGATCACCGGCATCCAGCGCAACCCGCTTCTTCTGGTGCCACATTCGCACCACCCCGTCCGCATGCTCGTAATTCTCCCAATTGGACTTCCAGTCCGGCGCAAAATCCGCCTCCCGATCCGTCAACGTCTTCTCGGAGCCGTCCGCATTCACAATGTGGAACCGCTCCCCGTCCTGCTCAAGGTGCAGTTCATTCCCGTCCACCTCCACCTGTCCCAGCACCCGCCAGATGCAATCCAGCAGGAAATCTCCTTTCTCCCGTCCTTCCACCGTATCAACCACCAGAAAATACCGCCCCTTGCGCCAGAAGATGCTTCGCGCCCAGTCCGTCCCGTTATCCCCCGGCGACACCGTCTGGCTGTACCCCCACCCCTCGAAATCCGCGATCGCCCTCAGCGCCACCTGTGTCGGCTTGGTATAACACGTCCCGTCCTTCACAATCACCACCGAATTGTGATACCTCGCCAGGCGGCGGATATAATCCAGGTCCGCCAACCAGATCCGGTCGTTCCAGCAGAGGCGGATCACCGAATTGCCGTCCTCCTGGGAATGCGAAAAACCGGTCGGCCCATCAATCAGCAAATATTCGCTGCCCCTATCGAAGCTACGCCGGAACGCCAGCTTGTCGAACGCCTCCGACAGCGGCACCTCCGCCTCCAGCACCGGGTCCCCGTGATACTGTTCCGTATTCCGTGCCCGTTCCCTGACCAGCTCGTATGCCGCCCGGTCCAGCATCGACGCCCGCACACCCAGCAGCTCCGTCGGCTCTACCGGCGCCACATCCTTAAAGAAAAACCCGTCATAGACCTCCCACCCTCCAATCCCCCAGTTCGTCGCCCGCTGGAACGAGTCCTTCCACTCCCCCCCCTTCTCCATCCACTCATAAAGCCACCGATAGCGCCCGTCGTTGTAGAACCACGCCCCGATGGCGGCTGACTGCAACCCACTCGGACGGCTCGACCGGGATGCTCGATAGGCCCCCACGTCGCCGTATGAACAGTCGTCCCCCCGGCTATCGATCGTCAACACCGCACTGTCCAGCAGGCGCGCCAGATGACCGTTCTCCAAGTAAGAAAGATCTCCGGTCATCATCCCGTACTTGATCAGGTGCCCCGGCGTAATCCAGACGTATCCCGTACCCGCATTGTCATTCGGCTTGTAGGATCGGGCATGCAGTTCCAGCGTCCGGTGCGCTAACGGCAGCTTCTCGTCAAAATCCGTCAACCCGTAATACTTTTTGAAATACCTCGCCCCCGTGAACAGGCTCAACGCCGCAAAGCTCTGGTGGTTCTGGTTCTGCACCACGTCGTCCACGGTTTTGTACCGGAAATGGGGCAACTCCGACGTCCACCGGATAATATTGTAAATCGCGTTCGTCATCTTCAGCCGGTCCGCATCGCTCAGCACCTCCCCCTCCTCCATCACATCCCACGCCGTCAGCATCCGGTAAATCCAAAAATAGAGATGCGTTCCCTGAGACAGGCACCAGTCTCCCACCTCGTGCGCCAGGTCAATAAAAAACAGAAACTCCTCCCGCAACATCCACCCCCACACCTCCTGACCCGACAGATAGTAGAGCATCGCGTGGTCCACCATCCGCCGAAGCGGCCCCTGGCTCCCCGAAAGCGCCACCTGCTCGTTGACCGTATCGATGGTCTCCCGGGCCTCCGCCTCCGTGGGCGGCGACTCCGGGTTATGACGGGACACCGACCGGTTGATCCGGCCGATGCGCGTCCCCTCGGCCTCCAGAATCCCCAGGAAACCATCCACCGCCCGGTCTACACCCTCCGGTGTGCTCCCTCCCAGAAGGACCACGTTCCGCCCCTTCCCGAAGGGATTGTGAACCGTGCGCACCTCATATCCCTCCCCCCCGGGATAATACTCGTCCGTCCACGCGTAAAAATTCATCCCCAGGTGCCGGACCACTGCGTTGTTGAACACATTCCCCGCCGCCACAATGTGCGCAGCCTCCCAATCGCTCTCGCCGATCTCCGATGCAGGGCGCACCTCTGCTCCACTGCCCAGAGCCTGTGCAATCCCCTGGCCGATTTTCTCTCCGGCCTCACCCTCCGGCGGCACGATCAGCACCTCTTTCGACAGATCCGTCTCCAGGCAGAGATCCTTCAGCTTCGGAATCTCCTTATTCCGGATCTCAATATCGTACGACTCCTGCCGCCGTCTCCGGGCGCTGCGGCCTTCTGCTCCAGCCATTGTTCCCCCTCATGTCAAGGCATTATGTGAACTGAAACAATTCGAATGGGTCACAGGGCTTCAATTACCGTCCCCGCCGCCACAAAGGTCTCTTTCACCTCTCCTCGAGTGTCAAACGTCGCCGCGCCAACCTCGCCGTCGGTCCTCAGCCCTGCACCGGACAGGACCCTGCCCGCCGTTGGCTGCAGGAGCACACCCACGCGGCCACCGGCCAGCGGAATCGTGACCCCATACCCGCCGTCAATTTCTTCCAATTGTGCTTCGCCGTCCAGCGTTTCGCCGGACCGATGCGGCCTCAGGACCGTCACGAACGTCTGTTGCCGGACAGACGACGAGGGTGTTGCCGTCAGATGATACTCGACGAGCTGGATTCGCGGCCGGGGCGGCGGATCGAACCGGTCGGTCTGGCTCAGTTCCAGACCGTCCGGCCACAAAAATGACACCCGGCAGCTTGCGCCGCCGTTGACCACCCGCACATCCCGCTGGTGCCGGACAGCCATCTCCACAGGTGCGTGCAGCCGCCACTCGAATCTCGTGGGTTCGGGCGCGAGCAGCGTATCGAAGATGACAATCGCTTCGGGTTTGACAAACAGAATACGGCGGGTAAATCGGTCCAGTTTCCCCGCGTAGGCCGGTGCCGCCTCTCCGGCCACATAGTCGAAACCCGCCGACGTGTGGAAATCCAGTATTTCTCCCACCGCCTCCCGGGAGTTCGGTAGCTGCCCTTCACCATTGACCGTAATGGAGTTCACCGATTTCGTATGATGCATCCACTGTCTGTGATGTGCGCTCCCGTGGACATCGCGGCGCCCCGAGCGAATCAACAACCGCTCTCCAAAGGCGTAAAGCAGGAACGAATTCTGGGCCTCGTACCCGTGGCTCTGGGACCCGAACGGACTGCTCTTGAAAATCACCTCCACATTGTTGTGGGCATCCTCCAGATCGGTATTGAACACGGCCTGGCCTGTACCCTGGAAACAGCGCGATGTGGGCAAATCGACCGGCCGCTTCGCCTCTACCCCGGGCAGAGCACCCCGAACAAAGCCGATATACCCCGGCTCGGAAGGCGGCGCACCGTGCGACGCTACATACCACTGCCAATAGGGATTCTGTGCGCGGGCGGCGAAAAGGGCCATCACGCCGCAGTTGTTCCTTGATTCGAGGCGGGCCGTCAGATCCCCGAAGCCGCCGCCCCGCGTGCCCGGGGGCTGGAGGTAGATCGGATAGTAGCCAACTTTGGAGAAGTAAGGCTTATCGAAGGCATTGATGCCCATTGCCTGCTGCATCACATCCGACCACCAGGTAAATCGCTGGATGTAACTCCGCCAGTAGGACATGCCCTGGTGCCAGCCTCCGTCGTCATCGCTCCACACCGGATAGGTGTTGGCGAACACATTCGCGGCGAACCACACCCAGTCCGCGGCCTCCGGAATCTCGTCCAGAAATGCAACGCCCACCTCCCCCAGAAAATGCCATGACCGGGTATCGTGACTCCCGTACGGATGCCACAGGAACCGGGGGCAGAGATGCTCGTACATCTCCTTACCCCGAATTCTCATCACCCTGCGGCACTGCTCGCGCTCGGCCTCCGTCAGCAGATCGTTGACAAAGCTGTACGTCCGGGAGAAATAATACGCGTAGGGCATACCGGCCTCGTCATTGTACCGAAACCCCGTAGCCCCTTTCGGGTCCCACGCAGCACAGGCCATCAGCAGTTCCCGGGCGAGTTGGCCGTACTCCTCCCGCCCCCCCACAAGCCGGGTGAACGCCAGCGTCGCCGCACCGTTCAGGACAGCGATGGTATACTCCCGATTTGGCCACCAGATCTCTCGCCACGCTTCGCTGAGCCGCACCGTACCTTCAGGATAAAGCGGCGGCTCCTCCGTAGGCGGCGGATCTCTGAGCAGCTTCTCCGATGCGGCCACCAGATCCTCATACTGAACCGCCAGGTCTGTTTTCGCACGCCGCCGAAGTTCCGGCAGCTGTTCCGGCCGCACAAACAGCCGGGGATGACCCTGCGGAATACGCGCCAGCAGGTCGCTGCGCGAAGGCAGCGGAAGCGCGTTTGCACCCTCCGCAACGGTAAACATCCGCCCCTTGCTCCATTCGGACGCTACACCCGCCTGATTGTAAAAGCGGAATCGCCAGAACCAGCGGCCTGGCGACAGCGTACGGGGTGGACAGTGAACGTTAAACGTCACACCCCTCGCCTCGTACTCCACCTCTCCAAAGCCGCTATCGCGTGTGCACTGCAGGTCGTAGCTCGCAGCGCCCTCCTGCGGCCGCCACGAAAACCCCGGAGGCGTCACCTGAGACACGCTCCCTTCCGCTGGACGAAAGCCCCACTCACCCGGCTGCACCGGCGTCTCATCAATTTCGGGCCGCTCCGCTGCCCCCGTCTGTGACGCCACCATCAGCAGCACCAGCGCTCCGATAACAACCCCAATCGCAGTCATCTCGTTGCTCCTTTCGAACGCCCTCGCATCTGCGATCGGCAGTCCTACGAAGCCCACTTCATCTGTAATTTACGTTTATGAACTGCACAATCCCGAAGGTACAGATTGATCAGGCTCTGGTAGGGAATGCCTGTTTCCTCCGCCATAGACTTGAAATAGGCGACCGTGTCACGGTCAAGCCGCATCGTGACTGGCTGCTTAAGGTATTTGGTGTAGGGATTCTTACGTCCCTTCATCTTCGAGAATTCATAATGGTCTCTCATGATCTTCGCCTCCAGTAGTCACGTTCCTCAGTGCTGTAATATCTCGGGTTTGTCACCGTCAAAGAGGTATCCTCCAGCGGCAAAGTGACTTTCGCTCCCCCCTCCTGGTGAGAAATGTGGAAAGCCAGCGCAACTTCCAGCGCCTTGCGTCCGTCCTGTCCGGTGCAGGAAGGCGCTTTATCCTGCTCGATGCACTCAACCAGCTCCTCAATCGCCTTTACAACCCCACTTCTCGCTTCGATATTCTGAGGGACCTTTCGCCCGACCAGCGCACTCCCTTCATAGACCCCTTCCTCCACCGTCCACAGCTCGTCCACATTGTATCCGACCCGGATCCTCCCCTTCGTACCGACCAGATCGAACTCGAACCCCACCGGACATCCCGTCACCGCATTGACAAAGGCGTGCATCCCGTTTTGAAACTGAAGGTAGCCGCTGCCTCCCGGGTCCTCATGGCTCTCCCGGCTGCCGTCCAGCTGGCCGAACACCCACGCCACCTCGTCGCCCGACCAGAACCGCATCAGATCGAACATGTGCGATGCCTCGTGCACCAGTTCGGGTCCCATATTGCCCGCAATGCTGATCAACTCCCCGATCGTGCCCCCTGCAACCAGCTCTTTCACCCGGACCATCAGGGGATCCCACCGGTTGTGGTAAAGCACCGACAGCGTGGTTCCCGCCTCTCGGCAGGCTTCGATCATGCGGTCTGCATCCGGCAGGCTGGTTGCCATCGCCTTCTCGCACAGAACCGCTTTCACGCCTGCTTCGGCGGCCGCCACCGTCATCTCGCTGTGCAGGTGCGCGTGCGTCGCCACACTCACGATATCCAGGTCCTCCACCTCCAGCATGTCGCGGTAATCGGCGTAGAGGCGGTCGACTCCCCAGCGCGCCGAAAAATCCTCCAGCCTGTCCCCGTTGATATCCGCAGCCGCCACCACCCCGGTCCTGCCCACCTGCCGGTAGGCGCCCGCCAGAACAACGGGCTGGGGCACCCGCCCCGCCTGGTTGCTCTTCTCCTCATCCATCGTACTCGCCATACGCCCGCAGCCGATGATTCCGACGCGATACATCTTTTTGTCCTCTGCCAACTCCTTCTCCTTTCTTAGATGACCCGGCACTCCAGGTCTGTCGCCATGGCCGCTGCCGGAGTATGGTGGTGATCCATCGGCGGGGTAATCAGATAGTGGGCATAAAGAATACAGGGCTGCCTCCCGAACGGAAAAATCGCCCGGAATCGCCCATCCGGTTCGACTTCGTAGCGAACGGCCCCTGTCTCAGACCAGGCCCCTGCGGCCGCCACATCCACAGTCGACGTATTGTCTGTCACCACAGCCCAGCTTGTGGCCTCACCATCGGCCCGCTCCCGCGCCCCGAACGCAGTGGAAACAGGTGCTTCCGGAAGGTAGAAATCACTCTCTGCGATAACCGAGGCGATCTGCGATACGTCTCCCGACACGACCTCGTGTTCGGCGCGGAACCAGGACACCCCCGAGAAAAAGGTCATCCGGACGACAAACCCGTACCCGCCGGCGTAGGCCCCTTCCACGCGCAGCCGGGCCGAACGAGGGCCGCGCGTCTCAGCTTCGATCCGGACCTCCCCCTCCGTGACCAGCGTCCGACCGTCCTTCAGGACGAGCGCCATCCCGCGCGCTCCCGTCCGCAAAAACTGCCTGGCGTCAAAAATAACCTGGTCCACAAGGTTGAACCCACGCCGCCGAATCCGGTAGATCACCGGCCCCTGCTGCACCTCAACCGGATCTTCCTCCGCCCGGACCTGGATGGGGTTGTGCTGCGCCACAGAGGGCGCTGCGCCCTCCCCGTACTCAAACTTAAAAACCCCTTCCCCATTCGCCTGCACGCGCGCCGGAAAACCAACGTCCGCCACCCGGATGCTGCCATCCTCCCACACCTGCACAACGTCCACCTGAACCGGTCTTTCCTCACCTTCCGGATCGAACAGACGAGCCGGATCTTCCACGCGGAACGTCCCGGAGTCGAACGCGATGGTCACCGTTGTGGGGAAAGCCCCCCTGCGGTACCCATCTCCCTCCACAACCCGGATCTCTCGATGCATCGACCTCTCCCTCCTTCATCTTCAGCCTGTCCCCTGCACCCCAATCCAATTTCCCCCGGCGCTGGACGCAACAACGGCGTCCAGGATCCGGAGCACGCGCAGGCCGTCCGAGACCGGTATAGGCGAAGGGGTGCCCGAGGTGGCCGCCTCTACAAATGCGACCATCTCCCGATAGCACATCTCTGCGAGACTGTCGCCGGGGATGCGCAGAACCGTGGGATGCGCATATTCGGGGATAACCCGGCTCTGCACGGTTACGACATCGCCGTACCAGTCTCCCCTCACGCGTCCCCTGGTTCCGAACACGTCCACGAAATCGTAGCCGACCCCTGAAGCCTGAGACACCGTGAACGTGGCCACAGCCCCCTGTTTCAGGCTCACCGTGTAGGCCGACGTCTCATCCGTCCCTCCGGCGTTCCACCGGACAGATGCGGAAACCGCTTCGGCATCGTCCCCCGTCATCCAGAGCACCTGGTCGGTCAGGTGAGACCCCAGAAAGAGGAGTTGGCCTCCCCCTTCCGCGTGGGGTCCCGCGAGCCATCCCCCCAGGGGGCCGCCCCCCTTACCGGCCACCACAAAGCTGATGTCTCCCACCGCCCCCCGGTCCAGCAGAGACTTGATAAACATCCGGCTGAGGGAGTAGCGCATACAGTAGCCGACCATCGCCACAACACCCTGCTGCCGGGCGGCCTCCACCACCTCGGCGCCCTCCGCCGCATTGAGGCCCATCGGCTTTTCGATAAACACGTGTTTGCCCGCGCCGATGGCGGACAGCGTCACCGGCTTGAGGTAGCGGTGTGGGACAGACACGATGATCGCGTCCACCCCCCCTCCGGCAAGAAGCTCTTCAGCGCCGCCGTAAACCTTCTCCACCTGAAACTCGTCGGCGACCTGTCGCGCCCTATCTGCATCAACATCCGCACAAGATACCAGACGCGCAGATGCGATGCGGGCAACGGCCGGGGCGAGATTTCTGCGAGTCTGTCCTCCGCACCCAACAAGCCCCACACTCAGAATCCTGGACATAAGAACCTCCTGAAATGATACGGGCGGACCACATACATCTTACGCATCAATCGTCCACTTTACCAGTCCCACATCCCGGGGGCCGTATTGTCCGGGTTCATAGCCCTCTCCCCCTCTTGTTGGCGATTATTAGCATCCGTCATGCCGTAGGTCGGTCAATATTGAGCCGTCCGGGAGCAGAAGAGACGAAGTCGTGTGGCTACCCGCCTGCCAGGTAAAACCCGCCCGATGAGAAGCTGTAAGAGTTTGCCGCCATTATCTTGAAAAATATCGTTAATCGACGCCATGGTATCAACTTCTGAATTTCTCTATCCGGGTGTTGCCGCATCATATTCACCTCAGGTAGGGGAGTAAGCATGCAGAAAAAAAAGGCGTGTGTCCCAACTTATTTTACTGAACTGGGGGCTGCATATTGTGGAGATTCACGGGAGCTCCTGTCAGAGCTTCCTGATAACAGCGTAAATCTTGTTGTGACCAGTCCTCCTTTTGCGTGCACGGTAATACTCGGGATCGCTCCAGGTGGCGCTTCTCCGTCGTCGATTGAACAATACCATCGCATAGTGGATAAAAGGACTGCCCGCATAATCGCAACTCAGCAACATCAGCACCCGATCCTTCTCCGGCATATACACGACATGGGGTATAGCCACGACCCGGTTCCAGCTTTCGGTCAATATTTGCAATTGCGCGGGCAATTCTATCCGGGCCGCGTCCTTATTGAGTCGAACCACCCTGTGTGCTTTCCATCTTGAGAGGATACTACCTTGTACTGATGGCATGTCCATGTCGCACCCTTTTTTCTGTCAAATTTTCAGTGTCGTTCTCCGGGTTGCCTTCTTCACACTTATCCCTTTTACAGAAATATACGGACTTAATCCTTTTTTGCCTAAGAAAGCCTTGACAAAACACATTCCATCTGTTATACTAAAATATAACAGTTAGCCCGGGAGGAATCATGCGTTTTTCGGTTGATCCGGATTCCAGAACATCCATCTACCTTCAGATTAAAGACCAGATCCGGTATGCCATTTCTGTGGGGGAACTTCGCCCGGGGGATGCTCTGCCATCCATTCGCAAACTGGAAACCGAACTCGGTGTGAACCGGAATACCATTCGCCGGGCCTACCTGGAGCTTCAAAACGAAGGGACGCTGACCATCCGGCAGGGAAAAAAGGCCGAGGTTGCCGCAAGTCCCCTTCGCCCCCGGGGGCGGGCATCCGGGTCACAGGCCGAGGTGTTAGCCCGCAGGATGGTGGAAGAAGCCGAGGCGGAGGGATTTGATGGCGTCTGGTTTATCTCGGTGTTTGAAAAGGCCGCCGTCGATCACGATAGGCGCTATGCCAAGTGTGCCTTCATCGAATGCAGTCAATACCAGGCGGACGATTTTGCAGGCGCAACCGGTGCGGTCTGGGGCCGCCACGTGGTTGGGATTGACTTACATCGGCTGCAGGAGAATATGGATTTGCTCCCATCTTCAACGCAATATGTGCTAACCACTCACTGGCACCTCGCGGAAGTTCAGCGGCGCCTGAAGCAGCGGGTCAAAGCCATTCAGGACGTGAGCGTCCAACTTTCCCGGGCATTCTACGAAGGCGCCCGCCGGTTGAGCGGCTTAACCACGGGTCTGATCCTGCGGGACCCCGAGTCCGTACCGGGATACCGGAAGCTGGTCCGGGAACTTGTGGAAGTCAAGGGCGACGTACCAGTGGCTCTGATGGGCGAACAGGAGGCCCAGACACTCATGGACACCGTTGAAGGGGTAGTCTACACCACACCGTGCAGGGGCTTTGTAGCCGAGCATGCACCGTCACATCTTGTCACGCAAGAATTGCTGTACGAGCCTGTTTCCGGCGATCTCGTTCGCATCAGGGAAGACTTTTTTCCTGCTGCTTAACAAGGAGGGCTGAGATGGATCTTCATCGCGCAGGATTCGTGTTTGTCATCATTGTTGTATTGGCTCTTTCAGTTCGGGTGGAAGCCCATCCTCATGCAGGTGCAAAGCTAAGTGTAAAGCAAGCAAAGCAAATGAACCAAAAGCTCGCAGAGCGCCTCAGGATGCTGGCGGTCGTTGATCGCCAGTACGAATTGGGGGAGGAAATCGAGCTTGTCTTTGCAAAGAACGAGGCAGCTCGACTAAGGTGTGTTGGTAATCCTTACGGTTTGCAAGAAATCCTCATAGGCTGGATTTCCGGTGATTTCTTCGGCATGTCCGGCGACCTTGTCGACATGCGTTTTGTCTCTGATCAAGGAAAAATTGGGGGTGGGGGTTCTTTTTTCCCGAAGACCAAGGGCTGCCTTCGGCAATACCGTTCCACGCCTTGCCTGGTGGTCGCCAGATATGACCTCGTGGACGGTAAACTTAACATGCGTTTCCGTGTGCAGACTGATCCGGCCGAGAACCGGCGCGCTTACGAAGAATATTTGAAAATCGACGGAATAGCCCTGCAACAAGGGGGAATTGGAAAGTGTTGACCGGTACGGATCGGATACCGGTGCCGAAACTTTCTGCCAACGAGCGAGTGGCAGCATTTGCCCGCCTCTGGAGTGAAGTAAAATACAACTTTGCGTTTTTTGACCAGGTTCCCAAGCTCGACTGGGACCGTGTACTGGAAGAATATCTTCCGAAAGTGGTGGAAGAACAGTCACTTGATGAGTACTACCGATTGTTGCAGCGCTGTATCGCCCGGCTTCAAGATGGTCATACAGGTGTTTGGTGGGGCTTCCGAGAAACAGTGACGGGCGGTCCCCCCCTGCTCATACGATCAGTCGAAGGTAAAGCTATTGTTGCTGGTCTCGGCACATCCAGGGAGATCAAAGCGTCAGAATTGAAACCGGGAGACGAGATCACACATGTTGATGGCCTTTCGGTGCAGGAGATACTGGAGCAGGAAGTTTATCCCTATATCTTTGCATCGACACCGCAGGGGCGGGATCTTAAGGCCTATGGGAAACTCCTTGAGGGACCCAAAGACAGTCCGGTCAATATTCGCATTCGGAGTCTCAATGGTGCCACACGGGATTTGACCCTGACCCGACATTCCAAATGGAAAGAAAAGCCGTGGACCCAGCTTCCGAGCTTTGAATTCAAGGAATTGTCGCATGGGACCGTCTATGTGGCAATTCGCACCTTTGATTCGGGGGATGTTGTTCAACAGTTCGATAAAATCTTTGAGAAGGTCCGTAAGGCCAGGGGACTCATCATCGACGTAAGGGAGAATGGGGGCGGCAGTACAGACAATGCGCATGGCATCATCAGCTATCTGACCGATAGACCTCTAAAAGGATCTCACTGGAGAACACGGCAGTATATGCCCTCCTTTCGAGCGTGGAATCAGGAAGAGAAATGGCACGAAGGAGCGCACGACCCTGTCCAGCCAAGAGGAGAGAATCCTTTTCTCGGTCCACTTGTGGTGTTGATCGGCCCGGGGACAGTTAGTGCGGCGGAAGACTTTTTGATCCCGTTGCATCACAGTGGCCGGACGACACTGGTTGGAGAGAGAACGGCAGGAACCACAGGTCAGCCCCTTCTCGTCTCCCTCCCGGCTGGGAAGGCCAGGATTTGTACTAAACGAGATACCTATCCTGACGGGAGAGAATTTGTCGGAATCGGCGTCATCCCGGATGTGGAGGTGCATCCGACCCGGGAGGACATTGCCAGCGGCCGCGACGCGGTCCTGGAAAAGGGACTGGAATTACTCAGAACCAGCTCTGCTCCGTGGTCGGCGCCTGAAGAAAGCGATAATCGGTTCTGATGTCAATTAACTACCGATATCGATCGGCTTGTGTGTCAAACATCCTTTTGTATTGTCCTTCCGAAGTCATCAATTCATCATGGGTACCTTCTTCAATCAATTGACCATCTTGCAACACTAAAATATGCTGTGCCATCCGAACAGTAGAAAATCTATGCGAGATAAATATGGTTGTTTTTTCTTTTGTTAAATCTGCAAATCGCTTGAAAATCTCATATTCAGC
Source organism: Candidatus Latescibacterota bacterium (assembly GCA_965222075.1). Lineage (GTDB taxonomy): Bacteria > Latescibacterota > UBA2968 > UBA2968 > JAAXHW01. Next base: position 1,581,170 of record OZ244937.1, read on the forward strand.
TAAGGCATCTAATGCAGCTGTGGGCTCATCCAGGATCAGAATCTGTGCTCGCTCTCGCATAAATGCTCTACTTAATGCCAACTTCTGCCATTCTCCACCAGATAAATCTACACCCTCATCAAATGTCCGTCCTAAAACTGTGTCGAACCCTTTAGAAAGCTTATCAATAACTGGCGTGGCTCCTCCTTTCTCTGCAGCTCGTGAAATACACTCCAGGTCATCAAGAGACTCAACCTGCCCAAAGCCGATATTTTCCCGCAGAGAAAGATCATAACGAACAAAGTCCTGGAAGATAACTCCCATTTGGCCGCGTAAGTCGTCTACCTCATACTCTTTTAGATCCTTATCATCCAAAAGAATGGTTCCTTCTGTCGGGTCATAAAAACGAACCAGTAGTTTCACCAGAGTTGTTTTTCCTGCTCCATTTTCACCCACAACGGCTACCGCCTCTCCTGGCCGTATAATGAAAGAGAGATTCTTGAGCACTAACCTTTCAGACCCAGGATAGCGAAACGATACATTTCGAAATTCTATGCCTTCTTTTGTTGGTCTTGGCACGATTAAAGGCTGACCACCCATCTGTTTTTTTCTCGATAAGGCTCCTTCTACGGAATCTGGCACGAGATCCAGGAAACCAAAAAAATTTCCAGCAAAAAGGCTGTGTTCATAGAATAACCCTATTGTCCGAAACAGTTGACTTAGCCTATTTCTGCTCTGTTCAGCTGCTTGGAACGCTAAAGCTACATCTCCTATCGTGATTTGTGATATAACCGCCTGAATGACGGCATAACCCCAGATCGCTGCTGTGCCAGACATCGATATAAATCCAAGAAGCAGCCCCGATCGCTCTTGAGAAAACCGAAGCCCTTTGATCTCACTAAAATATTTTAGCCAAAAGTTATGAAATCGCTCCAGCAGCGGCTCATGCAATCCGAATAACCGGATTTCTTTTACTGCATTACGCGATCCTAAAAGATCTGAGAGGTACATAGCCATTCGTCGAGCAGGCGTATGGGTTCCTACTAATTTAAATCTGCGACCCGCATAATAACCTCCTACAAGAACCTGGGGTACTGTTGTAAGAAGGAGGACAACTACTGTAATAGGATGTATTCTAAAAAGTAGCCATAGCATCATCCCTAAAGACAGAAAACCTCCGAAGACATCCAGCCAGAGAACCGCAAGATTATGGATTCGGTAGCCCTCTCTTCGAGCGTTCTCCATCTGATCGTAAAATGCGGGTGTTTCGTAAAAAGCTATATCGAGCTGGGCCGCTTTTCTCAGTACCATATATTCACCACAAATTTGTACCTTCTGCCCCAACAGTTGTTTCATGCCTCCCGAAAAAGACTGACACGCTCCACCCAAGATCCATACCAGGAAGATCGCTCCTACAGGCATAAGAATTGTATACCAATTCAGGGTAACTCCTTGAGCAGATGCCTGAAGTGCCTCAGTGATTCGATCAATGATAACTTTCGATAGCCACACCTGGACGGGTGGCACTACTGAACTGATTATAGTCAATAGAACTGTAAACAGCGTGTACCAGGGTGCGGCTTCCCAAACCAATTTAAGCACACGAGGATAGAGTCCGATTACCTGATAGATTGTCTGCCAAGTTTTTCTCATTAAAAGTTTACCTTGAGAAGGTACAAATATAGCACACCTTCAATACCCCAGCCAGGGCTCGATCCACGGATGGATCCGGTGTCCGGCGCCGGGAAAGAAAACAACATCGATCACGAACGAAACAATCACCGCCGACGTGTGCCCTACAATCAATCCCAGGAAAAACGGCCTGGCTTTCCGATACAGCATCACGCCTCCAAGCCGCACAATCAGATACTTGCACAGCCAGGCAACAAAAATGGACAGCACGAAATTGACCAGAACAAATTATCGTGCTCTCCCTCCACAATTAAAGGCTCAGTACCGACAACCTCCCATCCGAAGACCCAAGCAGCAGACGGCCTTCGCCGTCGGACGTCAGCGCATGGATTGTTCCCTCCATCCGGTGGACACCGAGCGTTTTCCCCTCTCCGTCCAGAATCCACACGCTTCCGTCTTCACATCCGGCAACGATCTCCGGCCCCCCATCTCGATTTACATCAACGGCCAGCGCACGGCGCACAGGCGCTTTCAGATTGCGCCGCCACCGCTCCGTGCCGTCCTCACCGAACAGATAGAGGTAGAAACAATCCGACCCGGCCGCGACTTCAGGCCTGCCGTCCCCATCCACGTCCGCTGCCACAACCGCGTGTACCTCTTCGCCCACCTCCCGACGCCACAGGGTCTCCAGGCGACTCCCGTCCAGCCTCAGGGCGTAGACATTCGACTGGGTCGTACCGCACGCGATCAGGTGGCCTCCATTTTCGTGCGTATACACATCGCATCCCGGAATCATCGACGGCCATCCGTCCAACCCGTCGCTGGCAATCTCCCGGCCGTCCGCATCCAGCACATAACACGTCCCCCCACAAGAAATTCGGCCCGGCCCGCCGACCACCTCGGGGCGTCCATCGCCGTTCACATCCACCAGGCAGAACGGATCGAAAATCCCGTAAATAAAAAAGGTCCAGCGTTCATTGCCATCCGCGTCAAAACAGTGGAGCTGCCGATCCGTAACCGCCGCCAGTATGTCCGGTTTTCCCACGCCGCGAAGGTCTGCGGCCTTCACCAGTTCTACGGAGGAATTCCGGGTGTACCAGGCCCATCCCCCCTGGAAAATCTCAAACCTGTGGGACCATCGCACCTTCCCCCCCTCCTCCAGAAGGTAGAGCCGCCGGTCGTTCGCCCCCACCGCCACCGGGGGGGAATCGTCTCCGACCTGCCCGGCCACACACACCGACAGCACCGCATCCTCTGCCTGGAACGTCCAGTCAGGTTCTCCTCCCTGGCCCAATACAACCACGCGCCCGTCCTGCGTACCCACAACCGCGCCATCCCCTCTGCATGTCACGCACCGCACGCCAGACCCAAACTCGCGCGACCATACCGGACGCAAAGTTGGCACGGATGCCTTCCGCACGCCCACCCGGACAGCATCCTGCCAGTCCGGAAGGCCCCAAACACGATCCAGATCCAGCGCACCCTCGCCCACAGGCGCCCTGGGTAGATCGTGCTTCCCGGCCGAAAACGTCTGCTTCCCACCACACAGCGCCACCTCCACTGATTCCGGCGCCGTCACTGTGCCCGCCTCCGGATCAAACTCGATCGACACCGGCGCATCGCTTTCGAAAATGGCCGCCTCCCCGCGCAACAGACTACCGCCGCACAGCGCAAACCACCCGTCTCCAATCGCATATACCTCGGCCTTCCCCAGGAGCGGTCCGACCGCAAATTCCCCCTCCGCTCCCCCTGTCCCGACCAGCATCCGCCCCTCCGACCCCTCGATCAGCACCGCAGACGCTCCCACACGCCGCATCCGGACATCCACCGGCTTTGCCTTATTTGTCGCATAGAACAGATTGATAAACGTATGCCGATCCCCCACCGCCATCTCCCGGTTCGCAGACTGGCGCAGGATGTTGACGTAATCGTCCGAATAAGGATAGTCCTTCCACCAGTGCCCGAAACTCTCCCAATCGCGCTCCAGCGAAGTCCGATCTCCGCCAACGCCTTCCAGCACGAACCGATCCTCCCGCCCGTCTTCCGGATCCCGCTGCACCGCCTCCAGCCGATTCGCCTCCAGCGTCGGGGTCCCCAGCGTACGCCAGCTGCACTGGAGTGCGAACGCGCCTGCCTGCGTGGCTTCGACCTCATCCACCACCACAAAATATCGACCCTTAAGCCACACCATATTCCGTACCCACCGCGCCCCCCATTCCCCCTCCATGGACGTCCGGCTCATCCCCACACGGTCCAGGTCTGCCAGCCCCTCCAGCCCGCACAGCGCCGGCACCTCCCACGGCGCTCCGTTCCGAACCGCCGTTACCCCGGTGTGGTGCTTCAGCGTCGGCCCCTCCGTATACGAGGCATCCACCAGAAAAACCCGGTCGTTCGCCGAGAACTCCACAATCGTGTTCCCGTCGTCGTGCCCGTGGTTGCCGTAGGAAATCCCGTGCAGCATCAGATACTGATCTTCCCGGTCGAATCCCTCCCGAAAACAGACCGTATCGAACGCCTCCTCCCGCGGCAGATTCAGCGGCTTCACCTCGCTCTTTCGCGCCTTCGGATCGCTGGCAAAATCGTAAAACCCCTGCGCCACCTCCAGCACCCGCACCCCGGCCATCTCCGAGGGCGCCTCGGGTTCCAGGCCGTCGCAGAAATATTTCTCGAATCCATGCACCAGCGAAACCCTGTCCGACCGCATGCGAATCAGAAACTCCGCTCGGCCGTCCCGCAGGACGTGGCCCGCCTTCACCAGGAAACTCGCCGGCGGCGGTACCTGCGATCCGCCCGAATCGCCGAATGCCGGCATGGCCCCGCGATTGTTGCAGTACAACACCGCCTGGTCCAGCGACCGACGGCAGTTCCCATTCTCAATATATGTCCGATCCCCACTCGCCAGCGTATACGTCAGCAGATGGTCCAGTGTCGTCCACTGGTAGGCATTCGCATCCTCGGTCGGCTTGAACGATTCCGCCTGCCCCTTGAACAGATCCGCAGACGCCGCCTGCCACTCCTCCGCCTCCGGCATCCCGTAATGCGTGGAAAAGTATCGCCCCGCAAACCACGACGACAGCCCCACCAGCGTCTGGTGGTTCTGACGCACCATCCGGTGCCCCACTCCCTGACGGAAAAACCGGTTATACGCGCCTTCTTCCGAATCCATAATCCACAGCAAATACCGCGTGATCCGCAGCCGGTCCTCGTCCGAAAAAACCGGACTCTCCTCGATCAGGTCCCAGATCACCGCCATCCACCACACATTGAAGTGCGCCATCACCCCGTACTCGCCCATCTTCAGGTGTGCGTCCACGGCCTCCCGAAGCGCCTTTGCATAGACCTCATACCCCGTCCGGTGATACATCAGCCCCAGTCTCCCCGCCTCGGTGACCATCCCGTGGCCCGCCCCCGCTTTGGAGGCGTGCGGCTGGCTGACCCGTCCGATAAAATCCTCCCGGCGCTCCTCCAGCCACCCCTCCGGCGGATGTTTGAGAGAATCGAAGGCCGGACCGGGCGCAACCTCCATCAGCCACCCGAAACTCAGCCGCTCGCCCTCCCTGACCCGTTCCACAAAACGGGATGCCGCACGGTCCAGCCCACCCCCGTCGCTGGCCCCCAGCAGGATCGCATTCTTCCCGTTGCCCAGCAGATTGTGCAGCGTCCGCAACGTATACCCCCCCTCGCCGGGATAACAGAGATCCTCAACAGCCCACCACTGGTGATACAGCCACCGGATAAAGGGGTTGTCCGCCATATTCCCCAGAGCCACCACGTGCCGGTCAAGCAGCCCTTCGGCCGTTCCACCCCCGGCGCTGACCACCGGCAGACGAACGCCCGTGGCCGCCTGAATACGTTCCGCGATCCGCTCTGCCAGCCGCTCGTGCGCCGGATTGTCCCCGATCACAAGCCTCCCTGCGGGTTGCCCGTCTGCCACGAGCGCCGTCTCCAGATGCATATCTTTCAATGCATCGATTTTCAGTCCGACTGACCCCTGTTCCGCGTCCATATTTCCTCCTGCCGAATGTCATGTTCACCAGCGGTCCCCCACCCTCCATCCCTTGACCTCCCCCTCATCCGTCGCCAGCACCACATCCCCATCCACACGAACAATACAGGTCGGCCTTCCCGCAATCCTGCCCGACCGGACCACCTCTCCACCGCCATCCAGAACAACCAGCGTACCGTCTTCGCAGCCTGCCACAACCCGGCAGGCGCCCGCCGCCTCAACCCATGCCATAACCGCCGGCGGACTCGGCAGCCGTCTCGCCCAGACCTTCTCACACCGGTGATTGAGCGCAAGTACCAGCCCACCCGAAATCGCCACGAGCAGCTCTTTCTTGCCGTCACCATCCAGGTCGGCGATATCGAAATCCCGCACGTTATCTGCCGGAATGCGCTGCCCCGGGCCCAGGTGAACATTGTACAGCGCCGTTCCATCGTCCGCCCACACCGTCACCCGGTTCCAGGTTCCGTTGATCTCGCTGACCACTTCCATCTTGCCGTCCCCGTCCAGGTCCTCGTAAAAAATGTGCTTCCGGCTCATGCACGCCCACCCCCCGATATTCGTGTGGCCGGCAGGCACATCCCGGAAGCTGCGCTGCTTCGGGTCCATCTCCCGGTTGTTCACCACGGCCATCGCGTGCGAGTCCGTAGGCTGGCGTGCAATCAGAAGATTGACACTCCCCCCGGGTCCGTCGATCAGGGCAAACCGCGAACCCGGCCCCCAGAACACCGGCAGCCGCTTCACGAGTTCCCCGTTTTCGTCCAGCATCTCCAGCGTGCAGGCGCTGCCCACGAAAGCCTGGCTCTTCCCATCCAGAAAAACGCCGGAATGGAGCCCATGAATGCCCGCGTGTCCCGGAGCCGACTTGAACCAGTAAGGTTTTGCAGCCCGGAACACCGCAGGGTCTTCCTCGGACACGAACACCCATTTGCGGTCCCCGGTATCCACATCGAACGCGATCACCTTCTCGTCCACGCACCCCGCCAGAAGCAAACCGTGCTCCTCCCACCAGTGAAGCACGCGAACAGGACCATCCGTCTGAAGCGTCCGGAGCTCCTCCCCCTCCTGTGTCAACACGTGTACCGTCTGTGCTTCAGCCGCACAGATCCGCGTGCCCTCGCCCGAAGAAACGGTGATGAGGTTCACCACCTCACCCCCCACGTTCGACGCAAAAACCGACGTCAGAGACGGCACATCCGGCAGAACCGGTGAACCTGCGGCGGCAAGCTGCCGTCTTGCTTCCCGGCCCTGGTTCAGAAGGCCCTCAAGCCGCGCCGTCACCTTTTCAAGCGTGCCCGCATCCGGCACAACGCCGGACACCCTATGCCGCCCGGCGGCGACCTGAAGTACCGAAAGACCGTCCGCAACCCCCAGACGAATCTCCGTCTCCCCGCCGGCAACCACCTCCAGAACACCGCTGTGAAAGTCCCAGTCAACCTGCACGGGCGCACTTGCGGAGAGGAGCGAAGCGCCAAGCGCAACCTCTGTCGCGTTCACCCCGTGCAGGTGGTCCCGCGCCAGCACCACCAGCTCAGCTTGAAGCCCCTCATACGCGCCCACAGCAGCTACGGCCGGCTCCGGCAGCGCCAGGACCGCTGCATTCTCCGCCAGCCGCGCACACACCGTCCCCTCTGCTGCAATCAACGAGAAAAATCGTCTCTCGCTCCCCTGCTGCACGGTTCCGCGCCAGGCCATACGCGCCTGGCCATCTCCAACAGCGGTCTCGACCGGGTCGCACAGGCGGATCTCCCCGGCGCCCGCAACGCGAACCGCGCCCCCGTCCGGCAACGCCTCCCACGCGCCCTTCCCCTGCCACAGCACCCCAACCTCCATGTCCTCGCTGTCCGCACGAAACGCCAGATCGTCCACAGCCAGGACGTACCGGCCCACGCGCTGAACAAGCGTCCGCCGCCAGGTGCAAAACGCGGCCCCGGGCACCTCGCCCACGACCACGGCGCTCCCTCCCACCACATCCCGATACCGGAGGGCCGCATCCATCGCCACCTCCGGCTCCACCATTCCATCCGCTCTGATCAGCACCTGGTTCAGATAGCCCTCGAGTACTGTCTGGCCATCCAGCCGCAATTCCAGAATGACAAAAGTATGGTAAGGATTGCGCGAGGCCCCGTTCATTCCTTTAATCAGGATAAAATCACCCGACGCATCGGGCGCACTTCGAAAGCTGCCGAACAGAAACGAGCCTTCCAGTGGCAATCCGCCGGAGCGACCTCGCCACATCGGCTCGGGAATGGGATGGATGCTCCACGTATCCACCAGATCCGTGGGCAGTTCCGGCTTGAGATCGTCTTCGGGCCAGAACGACTGCCCAAGCCGGAAGATGTCCAGGTCGATCCCGGTACGGCGCAGGTATTCGCGGTAGCGCCCGTCCTTCATCAGATAGGCGGCCTTGTTCAGAAATCCGATCGACGCCGAATTCAGCGCCCAGTCCGGCTCGCGTCCCGAAGCCAGAATCTCCTGCCCGCGAAGCAGCGTGGCCAGCACCCCGTTTTCGATCAGCTTCCGATCACCCGTAAGCAGCATATAGCTCAAAACAGGGGCCATGCCGGTATTGTACCAGAAAAGATTGTCGTGCTCCCCGTCTACCCAGGCGTGGTGATGCAGCGGGGCAAAATGCCATTTGGCCGCTTCCATCGACTGTTCCCAGAGCGGATGGGGATAGCCCTTCTGAAAATAGCGGCCCAAACAATAAAGCGAAATCGCCGACCACTGTCCATGCCGGGACCCTATGCTGAGCGGCGGGTCTCCAAATCCCCGCCTTCCCATGCGCACATTCTCCACAACCTGCCGCCGCGCGCCCTGGTCCTGCGCGTGCGCGAACTGCCCGGCAAAAGCATTCGTCACGCGCAGCCGCTCTTCGTCCGTAAACACCGGGCTTTCTTCAATCAGATCCCAGTACAGAATCATCATATGCGCGTTGTAGTGGTAGGGCCCACTCAGCGGCTCGTCCTTGTTCTCGATCTGCTCCCCGTCGATCTCGGTAATCTCCGCCATCGCGCGGTCATCCGGAAAAGCCAGGCGCAGGGCCTCCCGCGCATGAAACGGATCTCCGGTCATATAGTACATCGCCATCCGTTTGCTGATACTGTTCCACCCGAAATACCCCACCGACCCGTATCCCGCAGAGGCCTCCCATGTCTCAAATTCCCGGATATCCTCCGGAACCTGAACGCCCTTGCCCAGCTGGATCTCCATCAGCCGACCCACGCAGAGCGTCCCATCGCCGCCCTCTGCCTCCCACACCTCCTCCACGAACACCCCGGCCGCCGAGGCCACGCCCGCCGCGTCGCTGCCCCCCACGAAAATCACATTATGCCCGTCCCCGAAAGGCGTGTGCAAAGACCGCACCACAGACCCCCCCGCGCCGGGGTAGCGCAAATCCAGCAGCGTATAGTACCGGTTGTAAAGCGCCCCGATCGTCCGGTTGGTCGACCGGTTGCCCGGCAGGATCAGATTTCCTCCTATCGGCACCGAGCCTTCTGGAGCATCGTCCGTCGCAATCGGCACCCGAACGCCCGAACGCGCTTCAATCGCCACCTGGATCCGGGAAGCCACTGCATCGTAGATGCCGCTGCCAGGGACGATAATCGTGGCATTCGGCTTCCCCTCTCTCACCAGCTCCGTGTTCAGATGCAGATCCTTGAGTTCCGTGTAGACCGGTAGGATCTGATCTTCATCTGCCGCCATCGCGTGCCTCCTCTCGCCTTTCCGGTTTGCAATTCCCTAATACGCGTGCACCGCGTGTCCCTGCCCCGGGAAAAAGATCACATCCAGGACATAGCCCAGGGGTACGGCCAGCGCATAGCCTACGATCAGCCCGATAAAAAACGGCACCGTCCGGCGGTAGAGCATCATACCTCCGGTCTTGATCACAATCAGCTTGCAGACCCAGGTCACGAAAATGCTGAACGCCGCATGTCTGGTCAGCGCCAGGTAGGGTACGAACACCCCCATCGGAAAATGTGTCCGGTTCAACCACGATCCCCGGATGATATACAGGGAGTGAAGGCTCCAGGCATTGTGTACAACAGCAATAACAAGCCCGACGGCCAACGCGCGCAAACTGACCCCCCCCGGTCCCGTCCCCACCGATTCCCCTCGAACCCGTTCCACAGAGCTCACCGGACCGCCTCACAATCGGATATGAAAAATTGCAAATCGAAAAGCCCTTCGGTAAACCCGATGCCCCAATTTGCAATGTGCAACGTGCAATGTGCAACAGCTTCTTACACCTCCGCCTTCCCCTCCTCCAACGCCAGCATCTCGCCGCCCTGTCGGGTATAGTCCTCCTTCGTCTCCGGCGGCATCGTCTTCCAGACCAGGAACAGCTTCCGAATATCGTTCAGGAACCCCCGGTTGACCCGTTGCCACGACGTGACATCCCCGCTCAGCCGGCGGATCCGAACATCGATCCTGTAGATATCGTGCTCCCCCGTCGACACTGCGTGCATACGCACATCCTGGCTGATTCCCAGATCGTAGGGCGCCAGCCACACCCTCAGGGCAATTTGGTACTCGACACCCGTCGCCAGTGATTCCGACCGGAAGCGTACATCCTCCGACAGAAACCGCCCGATCGATCCCTCGCCGAACGACTCGAACGACTTCTCCAGAAACGTATACATCCCCAGCGCCTCCGTGCCGCCCATCGTGAATGGAAAGTCAAACGTCCAGTCGTCCCCATCCGGATCGGGAAACGCCCACTGCCGGGTCACATCGGGCACAGACAGGTCCTCTGCCTTCTTGGCGGGGTAGAGCGTGGACAGAAACACCGTCAGCATCACCATCATCGTAGAGGAAACCGCAGACAGCGAGGAATAATTGAGCGACAGTCCCCCAAGGGCTCCCTGTTCGTACAGGACCATCACCACCGTCTGGCCGATCAAATACCCAAACGTCGCCCCCAGGGTGGCGAAAACCGCCGCCTCCGCCAGGAAGAGCGCCGCAATATGGCTTGGCGCCAGTCCCACGGCCGAATAGATGCCGATCTCCCGGAACCGTTCATACACGGCGCCCATCATCGTGTTCAGCACAATCAATGCAGCGATGAGCAGCGGGATAAACAGGTTGAACAGTCCCGAAATCGAGGTAGACCCGATGGAACTGTAGACCGTGACCTCCTCTCCGATGCCCACGAACATCGTCAGCGAAACCCGGGCCATAAAGTCCTCGATCCGCTGCCGGATGTCCGAAAGAGGATTGCCCTGAGCATCTCGAAAACCGGTCACCGCGATCGACCGGAGCGTCCCCCCGGTCTCCATTACAAACGCGTAGGGCAGCAGCATCGTGTTGCTGGCATCCAGGTGGACAAACGCCTCGATCGGCTCGGCCGCCACCACCCTGGGGTCCTGGCTCAAACGCCGCCAGTCGCTGGTCCCTGTGGTCTCCATCGTCGTATCGATCGGGGTCAGCCGTTCGTCGTCCATGTCCTTCATCCGGTCGAACGCCTTCGAATCCAGGATGCCGATCACCTCAATATCGACCCCCATCATGTGCACCCATGCCCGTCCGGCGTCCACGTCCGCAGCGGAGATCCCGACCAGGTCCGCCAGGTCGCCGGGCAAAATCACCACCTGCCGCTCGCCTTCCCGGAACCATCTGCCTGCCACCAGCAGCCGGTCGATGCCCATCACCCCCACCTCCTGGGGGGTCACCCCCAGCAGTCCATTGGCAAAACTCCGCTTCCCGTTTCCGATACACTCGAAGTCGACATAGGCCCGCTCTCCCCGCTTCTCGGCGATGTAGAACGCCCGGGGCGCCACAAGCGCAAACCCGCTGAAATGGCTCCCCACGTAGTTCAACACAGAAGGCTGCATCCCCCGCCAGTTCCGGTCCCGGACCATTCCCCCCTGATACGGGGGCCGGTTGTGCCGGGGAAGCGTGTAAAAGCGCAAATACGTCTGAATCGACGTAAACGAGAGCACCGTAAACGTCAGAAGCGTAAGCGTGACCGCGGTCAGGCCCGTACGCAGCGGCCGCTTCCTCAGATTGGAAATTCCCAGCGTGAACGCCACGAACGTGGCGGAAAGCCGGCCCACGTCCTCCTGGTATACCCCGGTGGCCGCCCGCTTCATCCGCTTCACCTCATCCGTAAACCTGGACACCACAATCACGATCGACACCCCGCCCAGGACCAGAATCACAAACGCCAGGAAGATGATATAGGGGGTGTCGGAGAGCTTAAACGCCGGGTGCACCCAGCGCAGGGCTAAGAACATGGCGATGAAAATGGAGGCGAATCCGATAATCCGCTTCCGAATGTCCGGAAACCCCAAAAACAGCCGCTCGCAAAAGAACGAAAACGGCAGCAGCAGCATAAAGTAGAAGATAATGCCCCGCACCGTATCGTTGGCCGTCTCCTTCACCTCCGGATAGCCCCTCGCCTCCAGCCCCCACGCCTCCCTCGCAGCCGCAATAAACCGATCATAGATCCGATTCTCCAGGTGGCGTTTCGCCTCCAGCAGAGACGCCCGTGCCTTCTCGTGCAGACGGAAAAGCCGCTGATTTTCCACGCCGTAACGGGCCAGCTGCTTCATCCGCACGTCGTCCACGATCCACATATCCTGCGCCGCCCGGTACGAAGGCAGGGTAATCACATTCCCGTCTGCCACGTAGCCCTCTCCCAGAGATCGTTTCACCGTCTGCCCGTCCACCCGGCTTACCGGATCGGTCAGCAGGTCTCCCGGCGCGTTGATAAGCAGATACTTGATACCGAACAGTCCGCTGCTCATCAGGATCTTCACCCGTTCTCCGGGCGGGGCAAAGACCACCGCCGCCTGCGTGACCTTTCCCTCCTTCCGGCCCTGGTTGGCCACGTACCGGAACCCGTACTCCTGAGGCTCGCTGTTGTCTCGCCCCAGCACCTTCATATAGTCCAGCACCGACAGGTATCCCGAATCCACGATCTCAAACAGGCTCAGCGCCCGGCACCTGAACACCACCCCGATCATCCCGTTCTCCCACCACCCGTATCCCTGCACCAGAGGGAACTTCCCCTTCTTCCCATCCGGCCCCGCGCCCTCTCTGCCCATGTCCGGGGCCGAGACGACCCGCCCCTCATCGTCGATCTGGTAGGCCAGGATCTGGTTGGAGAACCGGTTCCTGACAATATCGAACGCAAAGCGCCCGGTCTGCTCAACAGCTTCTTTGGGACCGTAGAGTGGTCCCCTGGACGCGGCACCCTCGTAAATAGGCCCCTTTTCGGTCTGGGTCACCATCAGCGTCCGCACCCCGGCCAGGCTCCCCGGCCCCGGCTGTTTGTACGTTACCAGCGCGCCCGGCACCGGCACCCTCGGAATTGCAAAGTCCACGTCCCGGTCGAACCAGAGGATGCGCCCGGACAAACGGTGCCCGCGGTCCATCAGCCGCAGCTGGTTCTCCCGAAAAAAGGCCGGATCGTTCCCCGCCTTGATCATCATCGCAGCCACCGAACGCACCTGATCGGTCAGCTGGTCGAACGCCATCCCCTCCGGCAGGTCCAGCGGCGTATCCGCACGCACCCTGCCGTCGTAAAGCGTGGCCAGGGTCATCGCCTCCTGGCCCACGAACACCGCCGCCTCGCTGTCGAACCCCAGCGGAACCGGCATAAACGACGTCCAGGGCCGCTTGGCCGGCGCCACCACATCCACGTAGCGCGCCTCGCCGGGGAACAGCGCCCCCGCGTATTCCCGGAGCCTGTGCGAATAGGGCGTCAACAGATTTTTCAGGTACTCGTCCGTCGCCTTCCTGGCATTGTAAAACGTTCCCATCGCAAACCCGCCCACCTGCCGGCTCCGGCTCGACAGGTCCAGCCCCACAAACAGGCTGGAATCGATCCGATCTCCGTCCGGAATCCGCTCCCGGAAATAGTCGCTCCGCCGGGAATGCCGGAACAGAAAGTCATTGATACCCGACAATCCCTCAAAGTGCGCCGACGTGGCCAGAAAGAGGAAGGAATGCTTATAACCGTGACGCTTTAAGGACCGGATCACCTCCAGCAGCGTAGCAATTCCCGAAGCGCTATCGGCGCCGGGGGCCAGCGCCGGCACCACCGACATCGCGTCGTAATAAGCCTCCACCACAATTACCCGGTCCTTCCACCTCCGGCCCGTCGATCCCGGAACCGGCGCGTCCGAACCGGGCAGATACCCGTAGACATTCGCCGCCTCCACCGTCTCCCAGTCCATCCGGGCGGTCAAATACACCTGCGTCTCCCCTGACGCGACCCGCTTCAGAAGGCGCTCCGCATCCTCCCTGCCGACCCAGAAACGGGGCACGTTCGCCGGCACCTCAAGAAACTTATCCTCCGCCTCCCCACGCGTCACATTCCCATCGTCGAAGAACAGGATCGCCTTTGCGCCCAGGGCGCGTGCGTTCAGGTAGTTCTGCCCGCACCCAAAATCCATCAACACGACGCTTCCGTCCACAACCATCCCGTTAAAATCCGAAAACGTCCCTCTCCGCCCGTAGATCAGCGGCCCACCCAGTCCCTCGGCCGGAAGCGTGGACGTGCGCACATCGTTGGGCCAGAGGCAGTAGATCGGCATCTTTTCGCCTGTCGCCTCCACCTTCAGAACACCGCCCCGGTCGATCGGCACGGTCACATCGAACGTCTCGGTCGTAATCCACTCCAGCCCCAGCGCCTCGAACCGCGACCGGATGTAGTCCCGGGCTTCCCGGTCCCCGCCGTAGCCCACCACCCGGGACGGCATCCTGGTCAGCGCCGCCACGTGAGACCGGACCCGGTCCTGGGTAATCGCATCAACCACCCGCCGGACCGCTTTATCCTCGTCGGACAGCCCCCTCTCCGCTTCCTCCCGGGGCGCTACCTGCCGGATGTCAAGCGTATCCCGCATCACGTCCGACACTTTCTCGGGATCAAACACAACCACCAGCGCGAGAATGCCAAGCGTCAGCAGGACCAGGAAAACCCTTTTGATACGATCGAACATCGTTCACCCTCACACCCTATTCAATCCACGGATGGATGCTGTGTCCGGCTCCCGGGAACAGGAACATATCCACCAGGAACGCCCCGGTAATGCCCAGCACATGCCCAACCAGCAGCCCCAGGAAAAACGGCTGTGCCTTTCGGAACAGCGTAATGCCGCCCACCCGCAGGATGAGCGACTTGCACGACCAGGCCAAAAATAACGTCAGCGCGAAATTCCGCACCAGGTCCGTCCCCATAATCGTGAATCCCACAGGATGGATGGGCCACCACGGGAACCGGTAGCGCAGAAACGTCAGAACCCCCATCACCCCAACCCCGATCCAGAAAAACATGATCCGGTTCCAGTCAACCTCAAACGGCTCCTTGATCTTGCTCACCGTATCCGGAAAATTGTGCACGCCCCCGCAGATAAATCCGTGTCCAAAATTTTCGGCCCCCCGGGTGTAGCCCAGGTAGAGCGTCCCCAGCATCACCACAAACGTCGTCACCAGGAACGACAACCCCACCGCCCAGAACAGACGCCTGCCCCTGTCTCCGATCGGCTCCGACACCTTGGCTACATGCGCCATCTGCGACGTCGAACTCGAGTGGATCGGATAGGAAAACAGAAGCGTGGTCAGACTTGAAGGCGACACCTCTTTGGCGCCCAGGAGGTACACCGAAAAACTCTGTGCCGTCATCGGACCCTGCACATACAGCAGACCCGACTCCGCAATGATCCGGGCCACACCGATATACAATACAAACAGCATCCCCACCAGCGGAACCGCCATCTTCAAATCCATCCCCGCTCGATTCAGCCACACAACCGCAAACACCACGCCCAGCACAATCCCCACAACCGCCGTCCGATACGACAGCATCTCGTGTGAATCGTCCACCGGATGCTCCGACCGCCACGCCTTCATCACCACATCTTTCAGGTGCCGCCTGGCCATCCACAGCCCGAAAAGCACGAACACGCAGAACGCCCCCAACCCCTGCCAGCTCGACGCCGCATCGTAGGACCCGTACCGGTCGCCTCTGCCGCCGATGCTGTAGCCCAGCCGGTTGAAAACCCCGAACTCCAGCACGAATACCGCGAAGAAGAACCAGACGCTGAACAGCACGTCCAGGTTGGCGAAATAGGAAAACGCAAACGTAAACGGATCGATATAGCTGAACATCGGCGGCATATCCCGCCCGAAAAACGCGTAGACCCGTCCCCGAACCGGCATCTCGGGAAACGCGGGAGAAATCCAGGGCAGCGCATTCCAGAAAATAAACACAAACCCGATGCAGGCCCCAATCCAGAACAGCTTTCCCCGTACGAACTGAGGCCACCATTTGCTCGAATCCGACCCCCTGGCCATCTCCACGATAGGCTCTATCACAGGATACCGCAGCCGCTCGTGCTCCACCCACTGCTTCCGCAGCACCACCGAAAGCGAAGCCGCTGCAAAAGCCAGCACACAGAACAGCAGCACCCACCAGAACATCGGCACCACCCACGCTCCCCATGGAATCTCTCCCTGCCCCCCGGCCAGCCCGTTGAACAGCAGCGTCACCGCGCCGTCCACGTCCAGCGGCGCAATCCAGGAGGGCAGGGAGGGGTGCAGCAACGTGCCCCACTGGTTCTCCGGCGTGGCCAAATAGTAAGGAATGGTAATAAAGGCGAACACATGGGCGATCGGCGCGCCCCCCACCAGCCCCATCGCAAAAATCGTCAGCATCTCCCGGAGGCTCAACCCGCCCGGGCGTCCGACCCGCTTGAGCACCGGATTCAGCAGGAACAGGATGATCAGCATTGCCACGAACAGCGCCGGCGAAAGAAAGCCGGCCGTCATCCCGGACGACCGGATCAACCGGCGCGAATAGATCCCCCAGCCCTGAATGAACAGGGCCACGGCAAGCCCGATGGCGATCGACCGCCCTGTCACCCCCCGTCTCTCCACGCCCACCGCCTCCTCCGGGAGTGAAACCTTCTGAGGGTGCTGCATCTTGCGTTCTCCTTTGCGTTCGTAACCACGAAAGAACACGAAAGAACACGAAACTCACGCTTTCAACGCCTGTGCCTCTCCCGTGCGGACCGACTCAAACGCCTTCAGAATAATAATCGTCGCCCGCGTCCCATCCTCTGCCGGGGACGGGGACGGCTTTCCCTCCAGCAAACAGCGGTCGGAGGATCTCCTCACAGCTTCAACGCTTTGGTTTCGCTTCCGGAGTTGGGAATCGAAATCCGGTCGCCCGGTTTGAAATCCAGAATCTCGAACCGCCTGCCTGCCTGCTTGCGCCTGTCTGCGTGCGACGCACAGGCAGGCGCTGCGCGCAGGCAAGCCTGCAGCCCCTCCACCGATTCCAGCCGGATCTTCTTAAACGCCAGCAAATCGACGATGCGGGACTGAAACGACCCGTCCTCCGTGCGCAGCACCTTCCCCTGGTATTCGCCCTTGTCTCCGCTGTTGTTGAAGCCCCATGCAAACGCAAGCGGCACGTCGCAGACCAGGACATCCGGGGCCTCAACCGCTTTGACCGTCCCCCTCACCAGCCGGGGATCGCCGTGCTGCAGGACGAGCCGGGCGTTCTGCCCACCCACGGCGGAGACAACCCGGTAGCCCGAACCGTGAGAATAGGGCGCGTCCGCTTCGGCCGCGTCCACCCGGCACAGCCGCCCGTCCAGGCGCATCCCGTCGGGCAGATCCCGGTCAATCGCCACGGATTCCGCATCGGCATCCACACCCGCGATCCGGGCCTCAAAACGCGCCTCCGGGAGCGTCGTTTCCGCATCGCCAAACCGCAAGCGCGTCCCTTCTACCAGGCACAGCTCCACCCGGCCGTTCGCCTCCCGAACGACCCCGAACCGCCCCTCAAGCGCAATCGGAACGCCCGCTTCGTCCCGGACCTGGACCGATCCGTCACGCGAGAAAAGGACCGTATCGCGTCGGCCGTCGGCCAGGTGTACCCGCACGGCCACGCTCCCGCTGTCCACGTCGCGCGCAAGCACGCTTGCCCCCACCACGTTGCGCGCGCCGGAAAACGCCTCCAGCACGCTAACGAACAGGCTCTTCAGATCCTCCCCCTCCCGGCGGAGTATCACGCGATGAATCTGCTGCGCGCCTCTCAGGTCGGGTCCTTTTGCCGCGATCAGGGTCGCCGCCGGGTCGGCCGGAAACCACACGCCGAAACGGGTATCCCGCGCATCCCCAAACGTCCAGAGCGCGTATGCGTCCCGATCCAGGCAGGCGGTTTTCACATCGTGGATAAACGCGTACCCGTTCCCGGGCGGTGAGAGCCATCCGTAGGGCAGCGGACTTCCATCCGGCGCGGCCACGCCCTGGATGCGATCGTTCGGACCGATCCGTTCCCCCCAACTCTTCCCGGGCGCATTCGCCTCTTCCGAGCCGTCCACCGTCCCCAGCGCAGCCAGCGTCCACACCCCGGGACGGGCGGCAGGAGACACGCCCTCCAGGGAAAACGCCCCCGAATCCCCCTCCACGAATTTGGGTCCGTTCATCGCATAGTCGTGCATACGCCCGCCGGCCACCGGGAAAATATCCACCGTATAGGACGTCTCCTCGTCCACATCGCAAAAAATCAGCGCCCGGCGGTACTCGGTCGCCCCCTGGTGGCTCCTGGACAGCGGCGCGGAATACTCCGCGATCTTCACACCCCCCAGATCCTCGAAAGCAACCAGGTTCGCGCTGGGCACGAACTCGTAGCCCTGAGACGTCGGGATATCCTCGTTTACCGTCACCATCGCGTGGGAGATCGCCCGCATGCCCCACCCCCGATGCACGTGCGAACCGGCCAGCGCGTAGCCCACGTCTTCGATCACGGTCCGGCCCTTATCGTAGAGAAACAGCGCCAGCTGATCGTCCTGTGCCAGCAGGTTCGCGCCCCCCCGCACAATCAACGCCCGCGCCCGGTCTCCCGTCCCGCTTCGTAGCACCACCACCCCCTTGTGCCCGGCGAACGAAGAAGTGGATGGAAACCCGCCTGCCTGCGCAGCGTACTGCGCTGCAGGCAGGCCCCCGGCTTCCCCGGTCGGCCCCGGAACGGTATTGAACAGCGCCCAGGTGCCACGCCGGACGTTCTCCGCCTTGCCATCCGACAGATCCAGCATCAGCTGCTCCGCCCGCTGCCGGGTCTTTGCGTCCCCACTTCGGAAATAGAGCCGTTCCAACAGAGACCAGTGGCTGGACATCACCTCCCGTTCGGACGGCGGCCAGTAGCCCGGCCGCGCGTTCGTATTTCCGTAAGACGGAATGCGCCCGCACGCCCGGATCAACTCGGTATACTCCAGGCACAGACGGACCAGACGGGGGTGGTCAAAGGCGTTTTGCATGCCCATCAACGCTTCCGCCTGAGGATAATCCCCGGCGGAAGCGTACTTGCCGGGATCGTAGTGGTAGAACAACTCCGCAACATCCTGCATCAGCGTGCCGGAGAAATACGCGTACATCTCCGAGTTCTCATAATATCCCCCATCCCTGCCGATCACATTCTCCAGAAACGCCCGGAAAGCGCGGCCTGTCCAGGTGATGAACTCGGGTCTATCCGTCGCCAGCCCGATCGACAGCAGCGCCCGGTACCCGTCCAGCTCGTGGTTCTGAAAGTGTGTGAGATTCCCCTCCCACAGATTGTAACCCCCCCCTTCGGTCATCACGTAATCCTCTAACATGCCCTGGGCAATATTCTCCCGAATGCGAATGCGCCCGTTCCCCCGTGTCGGGGACACCTCGTCCATCCCGGAGAGGCCGGCCAGCAGGTCGTAGGCCTGCATGTCCACAAAACGCTGCCGGTTGACGTGGCAGGTCTCGGCCTGCATCCGCCCCATCTCCCGCTCTTCGCCTTCCGGAATATCCAGCGGCCCGATCGTGGTGGGAGACAATGTGGCCAGCGCGTCGTAGATCAGCAGCGCCTTCTCTCCAAACCGCGTCTCTCCGGTAATCGCATAGGCCAGGGCCAGGTTCAGCAGGGCATTGTCCGTCGGCCCGCCGGACCCGTAGGAGTAGGTCCCCAGCATACTCACGATAAAACTGTTCCACACCGGCACCGGCGCAAACCACTTTCCATCGTCATAAAAACCGTGCCCCTCGTCCCGGAACGGAGACCCTTTCCGATCCTCCGGATATTCCCGCCCGCATGCCCCGCAGAACGCACGCCCGGGCTGAGACAGATCGCATTGCCAGGCCGCCTTGCAGCAGGGCGTGCCGTTCCGCCCGCTGCAAAAAATCGACCCCCGCCCGGGCACCAGACTCAGAATCTCCCCGTCGGGCACCCGCACCCACCTCTCCGCAACCTCGCTTATCCGTGCCCATTCCCGTGCGGCCCACGCCTGTGTTTGAATATTGCTACGTGCCTGGCGAATCGCGTCCGGCGTGTACCAGATGGACCTTCCCGGCTGTGGAATCGGCGCATCCAAATCGACAGGTCGCATAAGTCTCCCCTTTCAGTGAAGTCTTTGCACGCACGCTAAATTGGCACCGCGTTCCCCGTATTCGCCGCCTCTCTGGCCGCAAGCGCAATCCGGATGGCGAGCTTGCCATCCTCCCCGGTCGTCAGAGGCGTTTTCTCCTCTCTAACGCACCGGATAAAATGCTCGGCTTCGGCCAGCAGCGTCCCCTGAATCCCCCGTTCGCCCATCGGCCACGTAATTGAATCGGCCACCTGGTAGCCCGCATCCGTAAACACCTTCAGAGGCTGAGACATAAAATCCACGTGCAGAACCCCCGCGTCTCCCAGAATCTCGATGTTCCGGTCCACGCCGTGGGGATAGGTTGCCGGATACGCAAACGTCTCGTAAAGCGCCGCGATGGACCCGTTGGGAAACTTGAAAGTCATCACCGCACAATCGGTGAAATTCTGATCCTTCAAAACAAGTTGCCCCATCTCTCCATACACCCGTTCCGGAGCGCCTCCCATCAACCAGCAGACCAGATCGATATTGTGCGGCCCGGCATAGTTCAAAACCCCTCCGGTTTCATCGTCGTTCACCCACGCTCTACCCCTCAGCACGGAAAGCGGATGGCATCGCCTGGCAAACATCATCCTGGGCGTGCCGATCTCCCCGGCGTCGATCCGCCTTTTGGCTTCCGCACAGGGATGGCTGTACCGCTCCGTGAACCCGACCATCAAAATCACACCGTTCTCCTGCGCTTCCCGGATCATCCGGTCCGCCTCTTCCAAAGAACGGCACATCGGCTTCTCACACAAAACGTGTTTCTTGTGTGCTCTTCCGGCGTGGCCACGATAATCGCCTGAATATCCGGATCGCTCAACATCGTGTGAAAATCCCGAAACCCCACAAAATTCGGCCGCCTCCTTAGCCGCTCGCATCCGTACTTCAGCGTTGGCGCAGGACCGGATGGCCAGGGCGAAATTCCGCCCCGCCTTCCCTCCGCCGATGATTCCGATCCCCACGTTTTTTTCGGACATGGCAAATCCCCTGTTGCTCATCCCCTGTCAATACAGGTCTTCCGGTGTGGTGACGGGACACCACCGTGCGGTGACCAGAGCGTCCGTCAGGGCGTTCCGCGCTTCGGGCGTGCCAACACGCCTGAGCGCCAGAGCAGCATAAAACCGGTTGTACCTGTCATCGTCTTTCAACGCCTTTACCAGGCCCGGCACAGCCGGGGCTGCAGACGGGCCGATTTTCGCCAGCGTCATCGCGGCGTTGCGGCGTACCCGGTAGTCCCGGTCCGCCAACACATCGGTCAACACGCGAACCGTGGCCGGGGAGAACGCCTCGACCGCGCCCAGGGCCTCAACAGCGTTGCGGCGCACCCACCAGTGGTCGTCGCTCAAGCGATCCACAAGGGCCGGTACCGCTGAGCCGGCGCCGGGGCCGATTTTGGCGATCACATCAACCGCCATAGCCCGCACCCACCAGTGATCGTCACCGAAAACATCGACCAGGGCCGGGACTGCGGGTGGCCCGATGACAGACAGGGCCACTGCCGCACAGCCTGCGGTGGGATTGGTGCCGTGCGCATTGTCCGGCGTTTTGGCAGTTGTCTCTTCGATGGACGCCAGGGTTTCCCGGCGCATGGCATCGATCAGAACGGGGACGGCAGGTTCTCCGATGGCGCCCAGGGCGAAGGCTCCGTTCAGACGGACGGTTTCCGATTCGTCGCGCAGGGCTTCAAGCAGGCGGGGGACGGCTTTCTCTGCAGCTTCCGAACGAAGGGCGTCGGGTGCGTACCGGCCGCAGAGCCACGACCAGACGTCCAGCGATACGGCCCTGTCCGGAGCAGGGGCATCCCACTCATTGCTGCTGTGATTCCAGGATGGGAACTGAGGCTCTTGGGTGCGGACGAACTGGAATTTGAGCATATACCGTTTGTTGGCGCTCACATTCGGGGTTGCCCGGTGCCAGGCGTCGAAGTGGATGAGTGCAACGGTTCCGGCCTTGCCGCAGATCGACACGGCCGGTTCGCGGGTGTACTCAGGATCGGGGTCTGAGACCGTCCTGTAGGTGTGCAGACCGGACAGAAGGCCGGACGGACCCATGTCTTCGGTCGTATCCTGGGGGTAATAAAAGGCCAGCACCCAGTGAAAGCGTGGGTGACGGATGTTGTGGTCGAAGACGTAGCAGTCCTTGTGCCAGCTCTGGCCCTTCCCGCCGGGTGGATTGAGGTGGCAGTGGCGGTGGGGATTCAGGATATAACCCGGCCCCAGGAGGCTGGTAAGCGCGCCGCACACGGCCGGATGGTCGAAAACCTCCTGAATCCGGGGAACTCTGGGCAGAATATTGTTTCCGACATTGCCCTCTTTTTCGAATACGGTTTCAATCTGCCGGAAGATGCTTTCGTGGAAAGAAGCGGGATAATCGGCCTGGACGGTCGTATAACCATCCACGATGAACTGCTGGACCGCAGCGTCGTCCAGAAGATACGCCTGGTCTGCCACATTCCACCTCACTTTCATGTCCAACGTCCCCGGGGGCCTCCCTCAAAGCGGGTGACCGGGACCGCCGGGATGAGGGTCTATGTCAGGTATCGTGCGCTTTTTCGTATCAGCAAGATAATACCTCTCGCCACGATACACAATGATTTATGACGCTATGTAGGGGCGGTTCGCGAACCGCCCCTACAAAACCACCGTCATCGAAACCGACATCGAGGAGGCGAACGGCGACCGGAGCCCCCGAACCACACCTGGCGGACATTTCGGCAGCAATGCGGCCCGGGTCGGCCGGTGTCACCGGGTGCTCACAAAAAGGAAAGCGGCCCTTGCGGACCGCTTTTTCCCCACGACTTGTTGCTGAAGGTGTGGAATGCGTACTTATTCAAAAACCTCAAATTGACCGTTCCTGACGATCAGAACAGTCGCTTCGTATACCGCGTCCCCATCGTTGTTAAAAGAGAACTGGCCTAAAATCGTGTCCAGATTTCTGATACCCGCCATCGCATCTCGAATCGCGCTCGCCTCTGTCGACTAGATGATCCGAAGAATAAAAAATTAGACGGTCTCTGCCTTCGATTCTATTTTCCTTATCGTTTACCTGTCTGCCATCTGCACAGGCAGGTCCGAGGATTCGGTCCAGTTGCACCAAGCCTACAACGGCTCCTGCAATCATCGGGAACAGCCCCGCTCCCAGGCGATAATCTTCGCGAAGGATGCGCCATCCTTTGATGCGACGGATGCTGTGTTCCACATAAATACGCTGTTGGGCTACCTGTCTGCGTGCGACGCACAGGCAGGTCTGCCTGTTCTCCAGACGTTGTTCTGAGGTGAGTTCACCCCCCTTTGGCTTTTTATGGGGTGAGATGATCTGGGGATGGGCTTGACTCTGATAGCCTTTATCTCCCAGTTTACCTGTCTGCCATCTGCACAGGCAGGTCGGCATTGGGAAATTGGGAGTCCACGCCACTTTCTTCGTAAACTCGAATATCAGCTTTGGGTCCACGATGGCCTGCATCCACGCTGAGGATCTCTCCCTTTTTATCTGTGGCCACTTGGGTCTTGATCGTGTGGCGCTTGCGCTTACCCGAGTAGACCTGCCTTTGTCTGTGGTCCACAGAAGGCCTGCAAATGGGCGTTTCAAAGCTGTCAATTAGAACCCGATCCACCTCATCGGGATGCCAGGAAGGGTCGCTTTTCTTCCACTTCTTCTCCCCATCAAAGCGCTGAGTGGGGCAGACCGCTTGCAGAATCGGCACCACTTCGTGAAAGGTGTTTTCGGAGGTGTCCGCACTCACACCAAACAGTTGCCCCACCAACGCGTGGGATACGTTGTGACGCAAATAGAGCAAACTCATCAACACCTCTTGATAGGGCCTTAACCGTCGCTTGCGTCCTCCCCCTACCCTACGCTTGCGATCAGGACGTGATGCTTGGGCTTGCTGGCGACGTTCTATCATCACCGGCAACACAGCCTCCAGCAGTTGGGACAAAGCCACTGGCGTAAGACCAAACAGAGCACGGATCTTTCCCGGATGGGTCGTATCAAGGGTGTGCAGATTCATCATCGCTGGCTCCTTGCGTAAATAGTCAAACAACCTACTCCTGAAGTAGCAGTGAGACAGTATTACGCAAATGGCTTGCCAAAGTCCAGCACTATTTCTCGGATCATCTACTGGGCATTCAAGATCGCCCGCGCAAGAATAGGGAATATCGGTGGGAATCTCAAGCTTGCGAGCTTGAGTAAATTTCTGTCTTGCGGACAATGCGAAATTTGCAGATATTTGTAGGCCTGGGTAGCCTTATACGGGAGTAGCTGAAACATCGCCCCTGCCCCGGTGCTACCCCCCAAAACAAACGCGAGAAGCATAACCAACATAAGCCATTAGGCCATCCTTTCGTTCCACAACAAATGGAATAACTGGTTCCAACACACACAACGAAATGAGACCCACTCATGCAACAAGCCCCACCATCACCCGATTTTGCCGCCAGGATTTCCCGCCTCGAGGGCGTAGTTGAACAGATGAACCAGCGCCTCACGGCCATCGAAGCACGCCTTGCGAACCTCGAAGCTCGCCTTGACAGCGCCTTCCGCTGGATTATCGGAATTCAATTCACGTCGCTTGTCGCCCTCGGAACGCTCATCCTGGTTAAGCTCTAACCCCACGCCGGGCGCCGGTCCACATCCGCGATTGACCGACGCTTGCGTCCGACATCGAGGACCGTTACGGCGTTGTTGCCGAAGATTCAGCAGGTGAGCGTTGCCCGGTAAGCTCGAAGCTTATGGGGCGACCTCCACCTTGCAGGATTCCGGCATTCCCAATGAAAAAGCGGCCCTTGCGGACCGCTTTTTCCCTACCACATTGATCTATTCAATTTTGAGAAGACAGACGCGGGGCTACTCTTCCGGCCAACCATCGGGTATTTCGTTGGCGACGAGGGCAGCCTGAATGGCGATAGCGGCATCGCTGGTAACCCAGTCGCTCCAAAGATCGGCTTTGGAGCGCAGCCACCAGAGAGCTGCGTCATTTGTGCTGGCCTCCGGATTATCGTGCCGCCAAGCGGCAACTTCTTTGTAGAGGTCGAGGTCGAGGCCCCAGGCCCGCAGCATCTCGACGACGTCCGCGGCCCTATCCGGCAAACTGGAATGCACCGCAATCAGGATCGTTGGGTCTTCGTAGGCGCATGCCTTGTTTGTATCCCAGCACTCGTCGCTGAATGCGGGCTCCTCAAGCCGTACCAGGTCCAGGAGCAAGGCCGGGTCACTGGTGCCCCACTGGTAGCCGAGCCAGGGTTCGCGTTTCTCGTAGGCACTGTACAGGTCGGCGTCCAGAGCGGCGGCATCCTCCGGAGTGACGAGATGTACGTGGTCAGACAGGCCATAGCCTTCGACCTGGGCGACATTGATGGCCGCGCAGCCCCAGCCGCTAATGCAGGACATCAGGCGCGCTTTGCCTCCAGTCTCCTCGGTCACGAACAGGTTTTTGAAACGGTCTTCTTTGAGATCTTCTACGCTGTCCAGGTCGGGGTACTGCTCCTGGAGATACGCCGGAATGACAAACGCCGACTGCCAGGTGTTGCCCAGGCTTGGGCCCACGTTAATCACTTCGCCGGCGGCTTGAGATTCTGCCCAGCCTTCTTCCTGGTTGGGCAGCCAGACCTCCATGAAAACATGGGTCTCGCCTCTGCGCAGGCTATCAAACAGAGGCAGCGTGGAGCCGGAGATCAAATCGGTAGGATAGCCGTAGCCCTTCTCCACGATATACTGAGCGATGCGGTTTTGTATCTGGGCACTGGTCCAATCCAGGTCGCTGAAAACGATGGTCTCTTCAGGCTCTTCCGGCTCCGGTGGCAGAACGGATGAACCCAAAACGCGTGCCTTCCCGCCAACGGGCAAATCAACCATCAACTCATACCCACCGTTAATCGGAATACTCGACCACGAACCCAGCATGCTCCCATCCTGCATGGCGCGCGCCTGATAATAACCACTCACATCATCCCCCTCAATCTCCACCCTCGCCTCACCACTCTCATCGGTTGTGCCCGACCACGCATAATCTGCTGCCCGTCCTGAAACAGAACGCGAGAACTCTACGGTCGCACCACTCACAGGCACCCCATCCTGATGCACCCTGGCCACCACCACAGCCTGCGTCACATCCCTGCTGACAGCCGGTTTACTCAGCGGCTGTCCAACCTGTTCGCCTGTCTGCCCGACAGGCAGACCTGCATCCGTTATCGGTGATGTTGTCACACGTTCACCGCTGCAACTCCACATCACCGCACCGGCAAGCACCAGTACGATCACACTGCAAATACGTCTCAACATAGCGCCCCCCTTTGGTTTTGCCTTCTTCACTACGAACTGCCGACCTTCGAGTCTGCCGAGTACCTGAGAAATTCGCTTCCCCATTGTAACATAAGGGATTTCTCCGTTTACGTCAAGTGACACATTCACTTTTTCCACCCGGGCCGTACACGATCACCGCCCCTCTGTTCTTCGCCCGATGCGAAATGGTATGAATAGCAGATAAAATAATATAAGCGCCATGCCATCCAGGATCGGGATGTACAACGGCCACGGCGCGAAAAAGAAAGGCGATTTCGTAGCGGGCGGCTGGCTGAGAAACATATAATTGCTCCCCAGCGCCAGGTTGACCCCGATCAGGACCACGGCCAGGAGATTGAGAAGCACGAAAACGCGGAGAACCGACCTGCCCGTCGGCCGCAGGCCCAGGCCCCACGTTGCGAACAGCGCACCGGCGACGATGCCGCCGTGAGTGATAAAATATTGAAAGAAGCGATACGCCGGATAGCCCACCTCGAGTTGAGGCGTCACAACCGCGTTGGTCGCGCCGACAAGTCCCCAGAAGTAGGCGATTTCGTAAGCCATCCGGCTGCGGAACACAAGCGTGGCCGCAACCGCGAAGACCGAGATGCCGCAAACGTGCAGCGGAAGGTGCGCCCGCACGAACGCGTGGACGCCAATGGCCTCCAGTCTGTAGCTCCAGTTCAGCGTTTCGTTGAGCAGGAGCACGCCCGCGAACGTGCCGCAGACGACCCGGGTCGCCGCCGAATCGAGCCGCTTGACGATCATGGTCAAAATGAACGGCAAGCCGATCATCAGGCCCATCACCACAATGTGGGGAAAGCCCAGAAACTCAAACTGGTTTGAAGGCATGGCTTCTCACGGGCGAAAAACCGCCGCGACAGCCGGGAGGGGCTACGCCCGGTGCCGACACGGAAATAGGGCCGGCCGTCATGTCACGGGCCGGTCAATCCCCCACCACCTTTATCCGAAGGCTCTGTAAGCCTTCGAGAAACAGATCGATATCTTCCTGCGTGGAAACAGTCGCCGCGGGACCCTGGTCCCGAGGGAAAAACCCGTCTCCCCGACCCGGTTCGAGCGGCATGACATACCTCAACCGGGCCTTCAGCAGGACATTCTCGTCCGCTCGATTCACCCGTGCAAAAACCTCATCAATCGTCTCCTCGTCCCCGAAACCACCAGGGGGTCCAAAAAAGCGTCCGGGTCCACCCGCTCCGCCGGAGTCATCCCCCAATGCCGCAACGGAACCTGCTTCGAGCTGGTAGACACCCGCGGGAAACGTATCCGGCACGCTGAGTGCCAGCTCGATTTTCCGGTCACTCCGCCGGCCAACGCGCAGCGAGGCAGTAACGGCCAGCGTGTCCCCGGGACTGATGACGGTATCCGCAGCAACGTCCACCACCCTGGCAAAACGAGGCTCGGGGATCACTTCAACATGAACCTCGGCCTCCCGTACCTGCAAGGCGTAATCGTTTCTCGTCATAAGTTGGGCGAGTACCCGGGACAAGTCGCCAACGGCCTCCCGAACCAGAGAGGCGAGCCGTCCTTCGGGCGAGGCGTATAGCCGGGAACGAGCGAGCGTCGAATCGGTGCCGACAAAGGAAATATCCGTGGTAACGTGGATACCGTGGTCCGGCTCCTCTTCGACCCGGTTGGACAAAGGGACAAAAAAAGCACTGGGGACGAGATCGAGCGAGGTATATGGGCCGATACCGATGGTGGGCATCCTGTGCACAAGCTCGACGACGCCCCCCGATGGAAACGTATACACGCTCCTGATCGGTACCAATTCCGGTCCGTCATCGAGCACGCCGCGAACCGCGGGCAAGCGGTCTTCGGTCAGCGTGCCCCGCACCGTCGGGTTCAGCGTCGCGAACTTGTACGGCGCCCTCAAATTGGAGATTTCTCCGAGCACCCGCGCTTCGATTATGGGAAGCTCCACCGGACCCGCTTCCGACATGGAATGCCCAAAACCATATATTCGATCGCCGTCAACGTAGGATATGGTTCCCAGGGCGCCAATGGTAAGCTCACCCAGCAGCAAACCAACCGCCAGCGGCCTGCCGGGCGCAAAGCTGTGCTGGCGCTGCCGGGTCAAACCAGCGGCGACCGCCTCGCTCAGGAGGGACGAACCCCCTTCAGGCGGCGGCATACGATTGAATCCCGTGCTCAGCAAGGGGATATCCAGGGGGACGATACGGCTCCCCTGCAAAGTGGCCGCGCGTTTGGCCAACGGCACCGTTCCCTTAGAACCGATGACCCATTCGATGGGCGTGGCAAAGAAGTAGTACGGCGGGCTGTCCTGGGAGTCAGGTCCATAAGCGATGGCGCCCCAGGTGCCCTGCTCCGTGAAAACGGGGGAACCGCTCATACCCTTGGCAATCCCCCCGAGCTGTATCAAAACCGGATCGGAGGCTTCCACCATGTAGACCGGCATGGGCGGCAAGAAATCATCGATCACCTGGATGAACCTCATTTCAAGATCGGTGAGCTCGCCATTGACAAATTCGGTCCGCATGAACACCGGCGTGCCCGTGGGCATGGACCGAACCGAGTCGATCGGCACGATGGTGGATAGATCCCAGGGTTGCAATTCCCCGGTCGGGCGTACGACGACAGGGGTAGGCACCTCCTTGCCGAAGCTCTGCGCAAAGACCACAAAGTCCGAAAACCCGATCTCACCATTGCCACTCAGATCATACTTCGCTTCGTACTTCTCATCACCCCGACGCGACCCGAACACGCCCGCAAAGAGCACAAAGTCGGAAAAACCAACCGTCCCGTCGCCGTCAAAGTCGGACAAGGCCGAGGCGTTATCGCCGTTGGCATTCACTGTGATCGCATGCGTTGTTGTGCGATCATCGTCTGCATCGGAACCCATCGCGGCGTGACACACAAATGCCAGCAACCCGATGGCCGCAATACACATCATTCCTTTTTGGGAAGTCATTTTCCGAATCCTCCTATTCGTGATGGAGTTACCCCGGTTTCGTGAACGGTTTGGGGTTTGAGATGGCTTTGTTGCATAAAGATTATGAGGACGGCTGTCCCCTATTGGTCATCGCGTGTTTATGCCCCGAGTGTACTGGTTCAATGTCATTCAACGTCTTGTCCATACCCGAACACTCCAATGGGTATGAAGCTGCTATAAGTCGGCCCTCCCTAATGGGACGCTACGAACTCGTAAAGCATGCGGCGGAACTCCTGTGGCTCCTCAATGTGTGGGTAGTGGGGGAGTACCAACCTGAGAGGAGAATTCAGGGCTTCCTGATTAAAACGATCCTGTTGGTATTGGTTCCCTTCTTGAGGTTGTCCACGCCCCAGCAGTTTGACGTTTTGGTGAAGACCTGGTCATTCACCAAAACGAGGAGCGGATCCAGACCCGCTTCGGCAGCAGCCGGAACAACAAGTGATTCCAGGAGGATTTTCCCACTGCGAACTTCCCCGACCTCAAAAGCAACATAACCCTTTGGCTTGAGAACTCTCTTTAGCTCGGCGAATACCCGCGTCATTGC
This sequence comes from Candidatus Latescibacterota bacterium, assembly GCA_965222075.1. Classification (GTDB taxonomy): domain Bacteria; phylum Latescibacterota; class UBA2968; order UBA2968; genus JAAXHW01. The sequence continues at coordinate 1,610,968 of OZ244937.1, forward strand.
CGCTTGCCACGCCTCTGGCTTTTTGAGATGCCAAACATCAACCATTTGTGCATCTATGCCGTTGAACCAACACCGTAACCAGTTGTCCGTCTGGTAGTCCACCACGTCCAAAAACGGGGGCGACGTTACAACAAGGCTGATAGAATCGCATTCGATATCGGGCGTATTGTCAGAAGATCCGGTTATGAGTAATGCCTTTGCAGAAGATTCGCGCAGCCTCTCGGCGTCACTCGCGTCCATTTTACCAAGGAGCGATCCGGATTTCCTCAGAATCAATTCTCTGACATCCCTCCCGGGAGGTATCTGCTCTCGGCTCTGGTTAATGCTCCTCTGTCGCTCAACCGTGACAGCTTGATTTGGGGGCAATGTGTAGACCGAAAAGAAACCGGATGAATGACCCGTCAGTCGGTTTGTTGCCACCATCCTTATCCACCTATCGACCGCATCGAGACTGCCCTCTTCCTGTTTTCCAAGAAGGTAATTCCGCAAGTTGGTTATCTGGAGCAGTGTATCCGGATGATAGAAGACGAGCAACTCCTCCCACGTGTTGCATTCGCTTTCCAGAGGTAGTGCACTCAGGCGTTCTGAAATAGCTGTTGGTGAGGGAGGGTTGAGTCGCGGAGCCACCAGTATTTTGCTTAGCGGATTGATGTCCGTTCCAATGGGTGAGCGCCCCAGCAATGCAGCCTCGATGACAGTCGTGCCACGCCCCAGAAAGGGATCGTAGACGGCGTCGCCAGGACAAGTAAGCCGCTGAATGAAGAACTTTGGCAACTGGGGCTTAAAGCACGCACGATACGATACTTCGTGAAGTGAGTGGGCCGCTCTTTGTTGTGATGTCCAGAACTCATTTACATAGACAGGAATATCGAAGTTCGGATCAGGGAATTCCAGAATTGCTGTTTTCTTGTGGAAATCGCTGAACCTCTCGATATCATAGAGGAAATCTTCGAACGAAAGTGGTGCTACCGAAGTGTCAGGCTGGTCAAAGAGCTGTAATTGATTTGCTGCCACTCACATCCTCCGGAGTAGTTCAAGAGCCTTATCTCTTGAAATCCTGGTTGTTTTGCCCAATTCTTCCTGTTGCCACCACTCCCACACTATCTCAACAGGAATGATCCAATAAGGAACAGCAGGAAATCGCTGAATATCTGAGACAACATAACCCGCAATTTCATCCATCTTTGCCAGGAAGCCAGGCTCATCGAACTTTCTTCCTGAACCAACCAGGTAGCTTGGGCAGAAGTAGATCCCGCCGCGCGAGACACGCGACAAACAGCGGATGCTCAATGGCCAGGGGGTCGGGGTCTGTTCCGATGTACCCCCTGTGCGCCGCCGGCAAGAAACGCTCTGGCCATTTCCACCGAACCCCCATCACATGTGGTGTTTACGATCACCGATCCCGGCAGTTTCACGTGCTTCGCAATGCTGCTTGCGGGCATATCCTCCCCAATCAAACTGGATGTATCTATCGTGTCCATATACTCGCCGAACAAAATTCCCGTGGTCTCCACCGTGGCCGGAAATCACAAAGATACGGCGGGGCCGTTTCGTCCTGCGCAATCACCTTGAGGAAATCAGCGGGACACCCAATGGCGTAGTAGTGCGTGACGGTCCAGAAACCCTCAATGACGTGGCGCAATATCTGCGCGTTTGCGGAATCGTGGACGCATGCGATTCCTACCGGAATTTTGGGACGGAAAAATTCCGTATCTATGGGATTCCACACGTGTCTACCCTCCCCTCAGGAGTCCCCAGGGGTATTCAATACCCCGGTACAGGGCGATCACAAGGATCGCCCCTACGAGAAAAACACACCTACTCTCCTTCGGAAACTTGTCGGCGTCGCCGCCGGGCCAGTTCCCGCATATCCGTAACCGTATCGGACTCATCCACAATCTCTCTGCCCAGAATCTCTTCCAGCACATCTTCAAGCGTGATAATACCCGCCAGCCCGCCATACTCGTCAATAACGGCAAAGAGGTGCTGCCGGCGTTCCAGGAACATCGAGAGAACGCGGTCCAGCGAGACCGTCTCGGCAACGAAGTGCACCGGATGCATCAGGTCCGAAATCCGGATATGCCCCCGCCCTCCGGTCAGGGCATTGAATGCATCTCGCCGCATCACAACGCCTATCACGTCCTCAAAATCTTTCTCGTAGACCGGAGCCCGACTGTAAGGCCAGACCCCCGCCTCCTTCTGAGCCTGCTCAACACGTCAAGGTCGGCGCTCAGTGCGAAAACAACCGTTCGAGGTGTCATCACATCTTTGACCGTCTTGCGTTTGAGCGAAAGGATATTCTGCATAACACGCGCTTCATCCGGCTGGATGGCGCCTGTTCGCCGTCCCATACGCGCCATAACCGCGATCTCTTCTTCAGACACCTCCTGAATCGCGTCACTTGAGAACGTTCTGGTTACCAGTCGGCACATCTCAACAAGAGGGTATAAAACCCAGACCAGGAGTTGTAATGGAAAAGCAATCATACCGGCCAAGGAGCGATTGTAGACCACACCTACCGTCTTGGGAATGACCTCGGACAACATGAGAACCGCCAGTGTGATACCTACGGTAAAATAAAGTTCCCATTGACTCCCGAAGACCTGGATGAAAGCCGCACCTGCGAAAAACGCGCCGCCGGTATTGGCAATGGTATTCAGGGAAAGGATGGCCGAGATGGGACGGTCGACATTGCGCATACGCAGGTCTTTGAGGATGCGGCCCGACGCACGACCCTTCTGAGCGAGGTTCTCGATATAACTGACGGGAACCGCGTAGAGAACGGCTTCAAAAAGAGAGCACATTCCGGAGACAACGATAACAGCGCACACCGCGAAAACGAGTTCGAACAAGCCAGTTCACCTCCCGTATTCAGAGAAAGATCCGTAAGGACGTGAAAAACGCGGATTGCCGCCTGTCGGGTCTGCCACAGCCCTCGCGGGATCGACATCTGTTGCGTCCAATATCGTCCGACCGCGCGGTCCACACTCAAACACCGGGTGCGGCGCGTCCAAGTGGTTCACCGTTTCCTTCTTCAGCGTATAGCCCGGATCGATCACCAGCTCCTTCCCGCCTCCGTAAAGCACAAAGCTGTTCTGCGCGGGATGGTTGTGCCCCACACCGCCGATCCAGGGATACGCCTCGATCAAATGAGCCAGCGTGTGCCCGCCCAGGGGCCGAGCAGAGAACGCTCAGCCGGTAGACCCCAGGCGTCAGATCCAGGTCGAGCGTGAGGGCGAAATCCGTCTTCAGCGTGCGAACCACCGTTCCCACCTCGCGCTCGACCAGATCGAACCCCCCTGAAGCAACCTGTTTGAGCGCTTCACCGGCTGCCGCACGATCACAACGTGGAGAACGCGACAATCAAGCCATCCTCACACCCCAGCACCAGCCATCCCTCCGCAAAAGCCGAGGCGGTCGCACCGGCGGGCAGCACCCCCATCAACGCCGTCTCCCCGTCTCCATTCACCCGCAGAACGCGGCCGTCCACGCACACCACAGCGGCTGTACTCCCCATACGGACGACCCGTGCCGCTCCGGGGGCCACGTCCACCGTCCACAGCGGCGCACCCCCCGGGCCAAAGCCGATCGCCGTTGACCCTTCCGTAGCTGCAAAAAGAACCTTTTCTTCGGGACCGTCCAGAAGCGCCAGCCCCGCCGGCACCTCGCCCAGGCAGTGGCCCCAGCGCCTCGCCTTCTCTACAAAGCTGTGCACCCTCAGGTTCTCCTGCCGGTTGACCGCGCAGGCCACCTCTACCTCGCCGTCGCCGTCTAAGTCTGCAATCAGCACATCCTTCACCTGTGACGTCCATCCCGCATTGGAAAAGGTATGCTTCTGCTGCCCGTCCACACCGATCACGCGGCAGACACTGCCCGACGACAGGATGTCGCATCCTCCGACAATCTCCTTTTCCCCATCCCCGTCCAGATCGTACGTCTCAAAGGTCAGAAACGTACCGTGGTCCGTGCGGTACTCCCACCGCTCATTCCCCTCCGCGTCGACCATGTGCAGCCGCATATTTCCGGGCGTCACCACCACCTCGCCGCTCCCGTCGCCGTCCAGGTCTTCCACCCACACGCGTTTGATACTCGATTTGTACCAGGACCAATAGGCCCAGTACTGGTTGCCGTATTCGGGGTGATACCGCCAGACCTCCTCACGGGTGGCCGCATCCAGCGCGCGCACGAACGCGTCTTCGCACCCCAGCACGATCCGGGCGGGCTCCCCTGCGCACAGCACCCCGCTGTGGACCGTATTGACCGGACTTCCCGTCTCATAAGTCCACGCAGCCTCCCCGTCCAACCCAAAGGCCACCAACGCGTCTCCCTCACACGCGGCCAGCACCACACCCCCTTCCGCAATATGCAGGGCATTGACTCGCCCTGCCCCCTGCGCCGTCCACGCAGACGGTGGCGCCGCTGCCTTTAAACCGGACCGCGCCGGGGCAACCGCCTCCTGTCCGCCGGCCTTGCCGAACAGATCCTCCGGATCGGGCATTGCAACGGCCCCCACGTTCAGCTCGTGAACGGCTTCGCCGCCCAGTTCGCGCTCCCCGCACGCCCCGGCTTCCACCCGCCACAGCACCGCCAGATCTTCGGCGGCGTCCACGGCAAGCCTGCCCGATGCATCGATCTCCACACCGCACGGCCTGGAAAACTGAACCGAAAGCCCCCCAACGCTCAACGCCGAACAGTTCCCCGCAAAAATCCCCTCCCGCCAGACCGCCAGCACATCACACACCGCGCGCAGTCCACCGGCCCGTACCTCACCCGTGCAAATCGCAAAAGTCCCTTCCGGCGCTTTCACCAGCATCCACCCTGACGCGTTGCGCTGCGCCTCAAGCCGGTCCCCAACCCGATCCCCGGACCGCGCGTAAAGCAGGTTCACAAAACGTAGCGCCTCCCCCGCCTCCAGCACGGTGCTCCGGCTCTGATCCAGCTCCGTCAGCAGCGTCCGGTCCGTCCTCAACTTCCTGCCAAGCTCCGGATCGTAGCCCGACTTCCACGACCCTGTGGGGCCGTAGAACGCCTCCTGGGTGCGGCAGGCCTGTCCCGACAGGTTCTGAACCACAAAATCCGTCCGGCTCCCCTCCCACTCGCACTGGTGGAAAATACACGCCTCATCCGACAGCTCCGGCCGTCCCGGACTGAACCACCGGCATATACCGCTGTAGGTTGCCCTCTCCCGCGCCACCAGCCGGTCCACCACCAGGAAAAAGTCCCCCTTCTTCCACAGCAGCATCCGCGTCCAGTCCATACCCACATAGTCCGGCAGCGTCGTCGCCGAAAATCCGAACGTCCGCAGATCCGCCTTCCCGTCCAGCCGGCAGTAGCTTGGAAGTTCCTCCCCCAGCCCGTTCCGCGTCACCGTCACCATATTGTGATACTTGGGCGCAGTAAAATAAAGCTGGTCCGCCGACAGCAGCAGAAACCGGTCGTCCTGCGTGAGTGTGAGAATCGCGTTGGCGTCCTCGTAGGAATGCGATCCTCCGCCCGTGCCGTCCAAAATCAGATACTGTGCCGTCTTCTCCCATCCGCTCCGCATCGTCAGAATATCGAACGTCTGCCCATACGGCACGCCCGGAGGCTTCAGCGCAACCCCACCGGGAGAATGCCTGGGAATATCGTAATACAGCCGGTCCAGCGGAAACACGCGTGTTCCGACCTGATCGCCGGGCGGCGCCACCTCCATCCCCGCACCGTAGGGCTGCCGCCACGGCATCAGGCCTCCGGACGGCGCAATTTCCGGCGCCATGTTGTCCAGGGCAAAGCGCAGCCCGGCATCCCGCAGATAGAAAGACACCTGGGCCAGGAACCAGTTGGGATACGCGCTCACGTCCCCGTCTCCTATGGTAGCGGCAAACCCGTTGCTCGTACAGTTCCCCACCGCGCGCTCCGCCGCCAGGCGCGCCATCCCACTGTCGAAAAACACCGTATTCCCCGTCAGCAGAGCATAGGTCGCAAAATCCCCGATGCTCTGGTTCCACCCGTGCGCGTTATTATCACAGATCTGCTTGGAACAATAGGCCCCGATGCGGAACAGCTCGTCCACAAGCGCCCGCCATTCCCGAGCTTCGGGAAGACGATAGTGCCGCTCAAAATAAATCGCCCCGAACAGCACCCCCAGCGCGCACAGCGTCTGGTGGTTCTGGCGCGGCAGCTCCGACCCGGCCGAATGGCTCAGCCCTCTATTCCCGGCCCCTTCGGGCGACATCAGCACATCGTAAAAAAACCGGACGATCTTCAGCCGGTCCGCCTCGGAAAACACCTGACACGTCTCCACAATCGGCCACATCATCATCACCGGCCAAAATCCCAGGTGGAGCTGGCTTTCGGGCGTATGCAGCACCGGTGTCTCCATCAATGCCATCAGCCCCTGTTTCAGTCCCTCGGCGATTCCGGGGTCTCCGCTCCGCACATACGCCCATGCCGCCGACGGAACGTGCGACAGTCCCCCGTACCCCGTAAAATCGTAGACCCACCCTTCGGGCGTGGGGCCCACCCTCGCCCAGCGCTCCACATCCGCCACCTCCTCTGGCCGGGACGACCCGTAGACCACTTCGTAAAGCCCGGGAATGCCCTCTGCTGCGCCGGCGATAACGGCCGACAGGCGCGCAACAGCCGCATTCAGGCCCACCTCGTCCGCAGCCCCCACCACAAGCGCATTCCGGCCTGCCCCCCACGGGTCCCAAAGCGTGGTCAGCACATACCCCCCCGCACCCGGATAGCTCCTGTCCACAAACGTCAACCACCGATAGTAGAGGTATTCGATCCCCCGGTTGTCCCCCAGGCTGCCCACGAGAATCGCGTGGCGCTCCGGCCGGATGCCCCAGGCTGCGTACCCCGCATCGTCCGCCACCGGCACCTCCGACCCGCACACCCTCTCCAACGCCCCGGCGATCCGTCGGGCCGCTGCCTGCTGGGCCTCTCCCCCACCGGCCACAACCTCGACCGCCCCGGCGTCAAACGGAATCTCCAGCGACATCTGCTTCACTTCACCAATCCTGTGCTCGCTCATCTTCACACCTCTTCGTGAGCGGATTTGTTCGACTGTCCCTCCCAAAAACCTCACACGCCCAACACCGAAAGCGTCCCATCCGCCCCCCCCAGCATCAGATGCCCCCGGCCGTCGGCAGCCAGGGCGTGAACCGCGCCCTGTGCCCGGTGGCTGGCGACCAGCGCGCCCTCCCCGTCCAGAACCCACACGGTCCCACCCTCACACCCCGCGGCGATCTTCGCATCCCCGTTCAAGTCACCGACCACCACCTGTTCCACGGGCGCCCTCAGGTTGCGCCGCCACCGCTCCGTACCGTTCTCATCCAGCAAATAGAGATAGAAACAGTCCGACCCGACCACAACCTCCGGCCTGCTATCCCCATCCACGTCCACCACACAGACCGCGTTTACCTCCTCTCCCACCCGCTGCTTCCAGAGCGTCTCCAATCGATCGCCTTCCACCTTCAGCGCAAAGATATTCGACCGATTCGTGCCGCATACAATCAGGTGATCCGCCTCCTGTACCCACACGTCGCACGCAGGCATCATCGACGCCCACCCATCCAGCCCGTTGCTTGCAGCCTGGCTGCCGTCGGCGTCCAGCACATAACAGGTCCCCCCGCAGGTGATCCGGCCCGGACCGCCGATCACCTCCTGCTTCCCATCCCCGTTGATATCCGCCACACGAAGCGGCGCAAAAATCCCGTAAATCATAAAAGACCACCGCTCGTTTCCACCCTCGTCAAAACAGTGGAGCTTCCGGTCCGAGACCGCCGCTAAAATATCCATCCGGCCGTCTCCACGCAGGTCCGCCGCCGTTACGAACTCCACCGCGGAATTCCGGGCGTATCGGTCCCACGTCCCTCTGTAAATCTCAAAAGCGCGTGACCACCGCACCGCGCCGCCTTCCTCCAGCAGATAGAGGCGCCGGTCGTCCGCGCCCACAATCACCGAGGGCCGGCCGTCCAGGTCCACCGCGCACACCGAAAGCACGCTCCCTTCCGCCTGGAAGGACCAGGCCGGCTTTCCGTTTTCGTCCAGAGCCACCACCCGTCCGTCCTCCGTACCCAGGACCACCCCATCCTCTCCGGCGGCAGCGCAGCGCACGCCCGAACCGGCATCGTAAGTCCAAACCCTGCGCAGCCTGGGAACAGACGCCGCCGACGCACGCTTCCGGGGGCCCGCCTCCCACGCCGGCAGGCCTGCAACCCCGTCCAGCGACAACACGCCCGCCCCGGCCTCCCGCGTCCGAACCTCCTGCCTTCCGGCCGCAACGCGCAACCGCTCCCCGCACAGCGTGATCTCACCAGGTTGCGATGCCACCACCACGCCCTCACCCATCTCCGGATCAAACGCAATCGAAACAGGCTGCTCGCTTTCAAAAATCGCGCCTGCTGCGGACAGCGACGTCCCATTACACAGCGCAAACCACCCATCGCCGACCGCATAGACCTCGGCGCGGCCGGAAAGAGGTCCAACCTCAAACGCCGTGTTACCACCCCCGGTCCCCACCACCATCCGGCCTTCCGACCCCTCGACCACCACGGCCGAATCACCCACTCGACGCATCCGGTCGTCCACGGGCTTCCGCTCGCTCGACGCATAGAACAGGTTGATAAACGTGTGCCGGTCTCCAACCGCCATCTCCCGGTTCGCCGACTCGTGCAGAATATTCACATAATCATCCGCATAGGGATATGCGTCCCACCAGTGGCCGAAATTCTCCCAGTCCCGCTCCAGCGACAGCCGGCCTCCGCCCACACTCTGTAAAACAAACCGATCTTCCCGCCCGCTCTCCGGGTCTTGCTGCACGGCCTCCAGCGTCCCGTCCCTCAAGGTGGGAGTCCCCAATATGCGCCAGTGACACTGGAGGGCGAACGCGCCCGCCTTTGTCGCTTCCACCTCATCCACCACCACAAAACATCGCCCCTTACACCACACCACATTCCGAACCCACAACGCACCCCAATCCCCTGCCACGGACGTCCGGCTTATGCCCACACGACCCAGATCCGCCACACCCTCCAACCGGCACAGCGCAGGTACTCTCCACGCCTCCCCATCCCGCACCGCCGTCACCCCATTGTGGTGCTTCAGCGTCGGCCCCTCCGTATACGACGCATCCACCAGGAAAATCCGGTCGTTCGCCGAAAACTCCGGGATCGTATTCCCGTCCTCGTGGCTGTGGTTGCCGTAGAAAATCCCGTGCAGCATCAGGTACTGGTCCTCCCGGTCGAACCCCTCCCGGAAACAGACCGTATCGAACGCCTCTTCCCTTTGCAGGTTCAGCGGCTTCACCTCGCTCTTTCGCGCCTTCGGGTCTTCTGCGAAATCGTAGAACCCGCCAGCGACCTCCAGCGCCTGCACGCCGGTCATCTCCCTGGGCGTCTCGGGCGCCAGTCCGTCGTAGAAATACTTCTCAAAACTCCTCACCAACAACGGATCGCTCACGGTCTCGTACCGCTCTCCCGACGGCTGGGGCCGAAAATAGTCCGAGGGTCTGTCGAACCGTTTGCGAAGCAGGAACTCCGCGCGCCCGTCCTGCAGCACATGCCCCGCCTTGACCAGGAAATGCGTCGGGTATCCATCCGTCGGAACGCCCGTATCTCCAAACGCCGGCAGTTCGCCCCGGTTGTTGCAGTAAAACACCGCCTGGTCCAAAGACCGTTTGCAGTTCCCGTTGTCGATATACGTCGTATCTCCGCTCGCCAGCGTGTAGGTCAACATGTGGTCCAGCGTCATCCACTGGTAAGCGTTGGCATCCTCGATCGGCTTGAACGACACCGCCTGCCCTTTGAACACATCCGCAGACGCAGCCATCCACTCCTTCCCTTCCTCAAAACCGTAGTGCGTTGAAAAATACCGCCCCCCGAACCACGCCGCCAGCGCCACCAGCGTCTGGTGGTTCTGCCGGATCATCCGGTGCCCCACACCCTGACGGAAAAAACCGGTATACGCCCCCTCCTCGGAATCCATAATCCACAGCAGGTATTCCGTGATCTTCAGCCGATCCTCGTCCGAGAACACCGGGCTCTCCTCGATCAGGTCCCAGACCACCGCCAGCCACCAGACGTGAAAGTGCGCCATCACCCCGTACTCACCCATCCTCAGATGCGCCTCCGCGATTTCCCGAACGGCCGCTGCATACGCCTCGTGTCCGGTCCGGTGATACATCAACCCGTACGCGCCCGCCTCCGAAATCAGCTGATAGCCTGCGCCCGATTCGGAAGCGTGCGGCTCGGTCGCCCGCGCAATAAAGTCCTCCCGCCGCTCCTGCAACCATCCCTCCGGCGGGCAGCCGAAAGCGTCGAACTCGGAACCGGGCCGGATCTCCATCAACCACCCGAAGCTGAGCGTCTTTCTATCGGGCACAAGCGCCACAAAACGCGACACCACCCGCTCCAGCCCGGCTTCGTCGCTGGCCCCAAGCAGAACCACGTTCTTCCCGTTCCCCAAAGGATTGTGCAACGTCCGCAGCGCGTACCCGCCCCTGCCGGGATAACAGCGGTCTTCCACCGCCCACCACTGGTAATACAGCCACCGCACAAAGGCGTTGTCAGCCATGTTCCCCAGCGCCACCACGTGCCCCTCCAGCAGCGTTCCGGCCGCCGTCTCCCCGGCCCGGACCACCTCCAGCCGCACCCCCGTCGCCGCCTCGACCCGCTCGACGATCCACCCTGCCAGCCGCTCGTGCGCCCCATCCCCGCCGATGACGATCTTGCCTTGAGGCTCACCGTTGACCACCAGTGCCGTCTCCAAACACATGTCTTTCAACACATCCACGTTCAGACCCACCGATCCGTTCACCACGGCCACCTCCTCTTTAAGACAGCCTCTAAAGATCGCTCCGCCAATACGGATTATACACCTCTCCGGGATACGTCGAATGCACCAGCTCGTAGATCCCCCCTCCCCAGCGGTCCCGAAAGATAAACGTATACTCTCCCTTCTTCTGGTAGAGCCAGACTTCATACGGTTTCTGACCGGCGGCAGACGTATGGTAATCGATATCGTCCGGCGGTCCATATTTGATATAGACCCGTCCCTTATCCGTATCGGACCCCTGCTGGCGACGCCTCGCTACGAAACGGTTCTCCGCATGGCTCATCCGGAGCATGTGTTCCAGGAGGCGCTCGTTGGTCGGCGTGCCCGGTGTAGGATCGATGTTTTTCCAGAAGTGCCTCAAAAACTTCACCTTCGACGGCCAGTCCTGCAGGTCTTTGTAGGCCTTGAACACCTTCTCCTCGGCAATATACCTGATATCCGTGTAGTATCGCAGCAGGTCTCTTTGAACCTGTGAGAACGGCTCTGTCTGTTCCCGGAAAGCCAGGAACAGGGACCGCCGCGTACGGACGTACTCCCGGCTGCCGCCGTCGAAGGCCTCAATCTGGAAGTGGTAACGCCCCTCCGGCAGTCCTTCGGTCTCTAAGATATCCGTCTTGACGCAGCTCTCGCCGGGTTTCAGAACACGCTTGGCAATAAACGTCTTCGCCTTCCGGCCGGTTGAATCCACCAGGCTGTACCCCAGGATAAAGCTGTCTTCGGAACGTTCGGGTTCTACGGTGAAATTGTAGAGTTCAAAATAGATCGACAGCGGTTTCCCGGAAAGAAAGTGTCGGGTGATATTGGGCGTCACCTTCCAACCCTGCTTGACAAACCGGTCCACCTCTCCACTGCGCGCCACCCTCGAGGCAAACTGGATATCGCTGAATATCAGTCCCTTTTTTTCAAAATCGCGCGCCTCTATCACCGTCTCGCACGTTCCTGTTTTGCCGCTGCCGGTATCCTTGATCGTAACGGTCGTCCGATAGCTGCCCGGCAGCAGATCGAATCCGACCACATCCCTGTACGGGGCGCTGACCCGCGTCAGAATATCCAGACTGTCGACCGAAACGCGGCGGGTCAGCGTCCAATCTTCAACGGGCGATCCACCCATATCGGTCAGATTGACCGTCAGTTCCATCTTCCCCACAGGCGCTTTGTCCCTGGAAGCAAACCAGAGCTGCTGCGCGTCGGTCAGAATGTAGATCTCATACCGGGTGCGCCCTTCGGGTCCGCGGAACCCGGCGGAATCGATGAAAAATTGCAGCTCACCCTTGCTCGCGATGGGCATGTCGTCGGCCTCCTGGCCAAACCCCGGCTGCGCCCACACAGACCCCCAGGCAGCCGCCAGGATGATCCAGAAGAGAGACCTTGAGGACGTTATCATATCTCACCACCTCCTGTCGCTATAGCTGGCGTCGGCATTGCCCCGGAAGTACACGAGTTGCTCGTCTTCAAAGCTATGCTCAATCGCCCCCAGTGAATTGTGGGAACGCATAATCTGAGAGGCGTCCGAGAGCGCTATGCTCAATCGCCCCCAGTGAATTGTGGGAACGCATAATCTGAGAGGCGTCCGAGAGCGTGACGCAGTTGTGCGACCTGGTGTGCCAGACCCAGTGGACGTGGTGATCGGAGCCGTAGCCGACGTAATAACCGCTTGGCATCGCCATAACCTTACCGCCCGCATGGAGGATAAAATCGTTGTTATTTGCGTGGGAATGGCTGACTGCGCCCAGCGGGGAAGAGCGGAAAATCAGGGCAATATCGCGTGCGGGATCGCCCAGGTGGGTCCGCACGGCGGCCCACCCCGCAGCCGGAAAAACGCGCAAGATCGGATCTTTCCCATTCGGCCCGGAGCTTTTCTTTGCAGGCAGAGCAAGGTAGAGCTGAGATGAAGCGCCCGGCATTTTTCGCTGCGCCGGCGTTTCCAACCGGGCGGCTTCCTCACGGAGCGCGTCTACATAGTGCGCAAATTCACCCGTCTCCGACTCCCGCCCGATCAGGTCCACAAGATCTGCGTTGGACCGCCAGGTGCTGGCCCACCGCTCGGTGTGATCGCCAAACCCCATCCACTCGGCATAGGGCGGCAGGCAGTACTGTCGCCACTGGGCGTGGTTTTTCCAGAACGCCCGCCTGTACAGGTCCACGCCCGCGCCCTGATTCAACGCGGTGGCGAACATCGTCATAATTCCCACATAAGCCAGCCCGTAAGACGGCCCCTCCGCCCAGGCGCCGTCGTCCCCCGCCCAGATCGGCCATATCCCGCACAGAACCGGACGCAACCACTCCAGCCACGTTCCCGCTTCGGGAATCTCCTCGTGAAATACGAAGGCGATATGCGCCAGAAACACGATCTCCCGACCGGCGTGCGAATCGAACCGCGTCACCCCGTAAGATCCGCGGTTGTGCATATAGTCGTACGTGATCTGCCCCCGCCGCCTGAACTGTTCCACCACCACCTTGCGTTCTTCGTCCGTGAACCGGTCCCACACCCAGTCACACGCGTTCGACCCGTTCCAGATCACCGACATGTGCGCCTCGTCGTTGTGGGCCAGGTGGCTCGACCCTTCCGGGTCCCAGCGTGAAATGGAGGCCATGCGCCGGCACGCAGCCCGCGCATACGCCGTCTCAGGCAGGTAGAGAGAATCTTCAAGCCCGTCCACATTCAAGCAGACATCGGCAAATGCCGACTCGCTTGCCCGCGGCATCCCGCGCAACTCGGCCGATCCCGCGGACCACTTCCAGAAGTACCGCTCTCAGGCAGGTAGAGAGAATCTTCAAGCCCGTCCACATTCAAGCAGACATCGGCAAATGCCGAATCCCGCGCAACCTGAAGGCGAAAACCCGCTTCGCTGTCCACCGGTTTCCACGCAAAAACGGGTGGATTCGTCCCCGGCCTGGACGCGTGTCGCGGCTGCCGGGGGTCCACATGCGGATGAGGGTGTCTGTGTTCTTTCATAGGGTTCCCCTTCGTATAGGGCGACGGATGGTGTGCTCTCCCTCTTTTTTTGACCCCCAGGGGTCTGTGTACAAAATCGGCCGGTGAAAATTCACCGACCGACTTGCTGTGTATCCCCCCCGCACGAACGCCTGAGTCTCACTCGCCGTAGCGAAAACGGATCTCGCCGGTCGCGGTCTGGCCGCTGACCTGGTCCTCAACCGTGACCTTCAGGAGTTGCACCCCGCGTTTGGCCGTGCTCAGATCGAGCTCGAAATATTCCTGATAGTAGGCGTAGACCTTCTGCTGCTCCGTATAGGTCCGGCTGGGCATCGGCACAATCCAGGCATCGCCCTTTTTGAACCTGTCGCCGTACCCCATATCCTGTATGGACGAAGCAAGCTCAATATCGCTGAGCTGGAGCGCATCGGGTCCGAAGTCCCTGACCTCCAGGGCCTGCTTGTAAAGCCCGGTGTGCCCCGACAGCTCGTCGTTGAGCTGGATCTGGAGTTCATACTTGCCCGGAGGCAGCTCTTGATCAGCTCGGGCAGAAATGCGCCCTTGACCCTGTTGAAGTTATCAATATCCTGGTAGATAAACTCCTTGTTGTCCCGGTAGATCGTCGTGTGGTCTTCATCGAGACCTCCTCACGTTTGAAACCTGCCTGCGCCGCTGCCGTTCCCGGCAGGCAGGTCGGGTGTCTGCATCGGGCGAACACGGATACGCCCCTACTCCTGAGCCTTAAACGGCACGCTGTCCACGATCCCCTCCCCTTCCCGCACGGTCACCGTCTGGCCGGCCGCAACGCCTTTGAACCGCTCGACGCGGCCGCCGGGCCAGACCACCTCCACCTCGTCCGCCGCCGCCCGTTCGCCCAGCCCGAAGGTCGCCACCAGCTCGTTTTGCGAGCAGTAGCTCGACCCCGCCTTCAGAAACCGCGTCTGCAGGATCGAACCCGCCCGCAGCTTCACCTCCGTTCCGATCCCGCTCCGGTTGCTCTGCGTGCCCACAACCCGCACCCGGAGCGCGCGGTTGCGGTTTCCCCCCTCGTTGCGAAACAGCGCCGGACGACCGTTGTTGGTGGATACGAGAACATCCAGGTCTCCGTCTCCGTCATAGTCCGCATAGGCCGCGCCCCGCCCCACCAGGGGACGCCTCAGATCGCCGGCGGACTGCCCCACCTCTACGAAGCGGCCGTCTCCACGGTTGTGGAACAGCAGGGGACGCTGCGCATAGGTCATATGGGGCTTGACCCGCTGGATCTCGCTCTCCACGTGCCCGGTTGCCGCAAAAAGATCCAGGCGGCCGTCCAGGTCGTAGTCGAAAAAACAGACCCCGAACGTCACAAAAGGGGAACTCGGCCGCCCGACCCCGGACGGCACGGTCCGGTCCGTAAAGGCGCCCTCTGCCTCGTTCCGAAACAGCGAGATCATCTCATAGGCGAAATTTCCAACCGCCAGGTCGGGCCGCCCGGTATTGCGCGCATCCGCTGCATCCACGCCCATCCCGGACTTGGCCGTACCATCGGCGCCAAACGCCACCCCGGCCAGGATGCCCTCCTCCGTAAACGTCCCGTCTCCCTGGTTCCGGTACAGAAAGTCCGGCATGGTATCGTTGGACATCAGAATATCCGGCCACCCGTCCCTGTCGTAATCCAGGGCCACCGCCGACATCCCCTTGCCCGGCTTCCCATAAACCCCGGCCGCCTCCGAGACATCCGTAAACCGCGCGCCGTCGTTTCGGTAGAGGCGGGGATATTCGGCCTCATACAGCTGCGGCGCGTAGGGCCGGTGCCCCGTCTCCGCATCCAGCCAGGCGTCCCGCTCCGCCGTCCACTTCAGGTAATTGCCAACAAACAGGTCCAGGTCCCCGTCCCGGTCGTAATCCAGCCAGACCGCGCACACGCTCCAGGCGGCGTCTCCCACGCCCATCTCCCCGGTCACATCTGCAAACGTCCCATCCCCGCCGTTCCGGAAGAGGTGGTTGGGCCCCAGGCAGGCCAGGTAAACATCCTCATCGCCGTCGTTGTCAAAATCCCCCACAGCGCACCCCATCCCGTACATCTCCACCTGCAGCCCGGCCTGCCGGGTCACATCCGCAAACGTCCCGTCCCCACCGTTTCGGTAGAGGGCCATCGTGACCCGGCGGCCGGCCTTCTGCTCGGGCCACGCCATATTGTTGACCAGGAGGATATCCGGGTCTCCATCGCCATCGTAATCCAAAAAGCCGCAGCCCGATCCCATTGTCTCGGGCATGTATCCCCTGCCGAATCCCCCGTTGCTGTGCCGAAATTCGATCCCGGCCTGCCGGGTCACATCCGTAAACCTTACCCGGTCGCCGGATATTCGATCTTCCTGAGCGATGCCCTCCCCCAGAGCAACCAGGGCAGCGACGATCGTACACCCATAAATATACCAAATTCTGTTTTGAAGGGGAACGCAACTTTTCAATTTGCAATGGATCATTTGCAATTCCCCAACCTTCCACACCCCTACCGATTCGCCCCCTGCCCCACCAACCGGTCCAGCCGGGCCCTGGCTTCAGGAATCCAGCCCTTTTGAGCCGGATCACCCTCGGCCAGCTTCAGATACGCCTGCCAGTGGACAACCGCCCGGTTTGTATCTCCGATCCGTTCGTAGAGAATGGCCAGGTTGTAATGCGCATCCGCAAAGTCGGGCGCGATGCCCAGCACCTGCTCGTACTCGGCCCTCGCCGCTGCATAATCCCTCAGATTGAAGTAAGCGTTTGCCAACCCCGAGCGCCGCGTGGCGCGCTGATGCCTGGCAACCCTTTGGGTGTATGCGCCCTGATGGGCATCCACCCCTGCCACAACAGAATCGGGAGGCGCGTCGTCCGGCTTCAGCCGAATCGCCTCCCGGTATGCAGGCGCGGCTTCCGCATATCTGCCCTGCCGGACGTAGACATTGCCCAGATTGTAGTGGGCCTCGGCAAGATCCGGCTTCAGCCGAATCGCCTCCTGCTGCTCCGCGACCGCCCTGGCGTAATTTCCGATGAGCATGTACACCAGCCCCAGGTTGGCGTGCGCCTCGGCAAAATCGGGCATCAACCGCACGGCCGAGCGGTACGCGGAAAGCGCTTCTTTCACCTTTTTCCGTTCCAGATACTGCGTGCCCCGCGCCACGTGCCTGGCAGCCGTCTGACAGTCTGAAACCACCCGTAGAAAAAGCGCCTTAAGCGACCCCGCTTCTGCGAAGGCGGGGCCGTGCCGGGCGGCCGCACGGTAGTTCGCCAGCGCCGCCGAATACCTCCGCCTGCGCGCGTCCATCAGGCCCATCAAATAGCGCGCAGCGGCAAAATCCGGCGCCTCGTCCAGTGCCTCCTGCAGGCGAGCCACAATCCGGCCAAGCGCCTCCTGGGTCAAAACAGCCCCCCCGGCCCCCTCTCCCCGGTTCTTCGCCAGCGCCGCCGCTGCCTCGGCATAGGGCCGGTAAGCCACAAAAGGGGGCGCCACGCCCAGCAGGTCCACCCCGCCCCCCAGGTCAACCCCCAGCGCTTCAGACAACCGCCGGGCCACGCTATCCTCCAGCGCAACCCCCTCCAACCGGCCCACTGCCAAAAGGTCCGGAGGGGCAATCCCGCCTATCAGCAGTACCCAGAACCACAGAACACCCCGCGCCAAAGCGGGAAAAAGGCGAAATTGCTCCATGCTGTATTTTTTTATCGCGCATTCCTGGCGCAGCGGATCCCCCAACCGTCCGTGGCGCCCCTGGGGTCCGTCCAGTTGCGGTAGGTGATGCTCAGCCTGTTCGGGGTCTGGTGCGCCGCAGTGCGCCAGGAGCCCCCGCGTATCACCCGAAACTTACCTTCCTCAGGGCCGGTGGGGTTGACGGTGCCGCCCACCTTGTAGTAGCCCTCATCGTAATAGTCCGCGCACCACTCCCACACGTTGCCCACCAGGTCCATCGCCCCGTAAAAGCTCACCCCTTCAGGGTAGTTTCCCACCGGCGCCAGGGTATTGTCATATCCGTCATTTCCGTCCCGGTAATTGGCCCGCGCACCGTTGATCCCCTTGTTCCAGGGATACGGCTCCCACGCCTCGTCGCCCCGGGCGGCCTTCTCCCATTCCGCCTCCGTGGGCAGCCGGGTCCCCCGCCACTTGCAGTAAGCCTCCGCGTCGGACCAGTTCACCCCCACAACCGGAAAATTCGGCTTCGTCTGCGCCCGCTGTGGCCAGTCCCCGATGCCGTCTTTAGACCCGCGCATCTTACTCCGGCTGCGGTGGCTGGTCGGCGTATGCCGTTTCTGGCCTCCGCCGAGGATTCATTTGCCATTCTGGGCATTTGCTTGACATAATCGGGCTGTATTCCCAGGCAGAAAGGGTCGTTGAAGACCTGTCTGCAGTGCGGGGCACCGCACAGGCAGGTCTGATAAAGGGGGGTATAGACCGCTTCGGGCCAGATAGCTTCAATAGGCGCTGGAGTTACCCCTTCTGCTATACCCCTAACTTTAATGATTGTTTTTCCTGAAACTCACTTGCAACGCTCACCCAGTTGCGCAGAAAATGACTGCTTCCTCCAGCGCATTAGAGACGAAAAACACGGCGCCGAGCCAGGAAACCGTCCAGTGAGAACGGGACGCGGCGAACCAGAACGAGAACGGTGGCGCCGGCCATCAGGAAGAGGTCCCGGACCAGGGCCGCGTGGAGCGAGCCGCCGGTCCCGTCCAGGGCAAAGCACCCGCAGGACAGGTCGGCGCCCCGGATGATGTTGACCCCCAGCGCCACGCCAAAAGCAAGGAAAAGCAGCAGCGACGTGAGGGCGCTGCTGCGGGTCCAAAACCCCAGGACAAGACAAAGCCCCGCTGCGACTTCGACCCAGGGGACAACAATCGCAAAGGGATTGACCAGCGGGACGGGAAGGACTTCATAGGCCCGCACGGTCTGGGCGAACAGTGCGGATTCGGGGATCTTTGCCAACCCGGCCCAGAGAAGCGTAGCGCCCAGAACCAGACGGAGCAGCGCAAAGATCTCAGACGGTATGGGCCTGTCTGCGGAAGTGAGATTCACGGGGCAACTCCCTTTGTGATGGGGTAGTTCGCCCAGAACCAGGCGTGCCAGCCCCCGTAAAACGCCTTCGTCCGGGTATACCCGAACCCGTCGAGCGCCCTGGCCAGAGCAAGGCTGCTCTGGCAGCTTATGCCCCCGCAGTAAGCGATAATCCGTGTCGTCCTGGGCAGATCCCCCAGCACCCTCTGCACACTCGCTTTGTCTGCGGACAGCGGAATATTCAAAGCCCCGGGAATATGCCCGGCAGCATAGGTTCTGGGATGACGGGCGTCCACAAACACCGCGTCTTTGCGGTCGAATGCCCGTTTTGCCTCGTCCAGGGTAACGCGCAGGCCCTCCACGTGCAGGTTCCAGTCGACCTTGTCCGACGGCGGGATGTTCAGAGGCGTTCGAAGCGGAATGCCGGCATCCGAAAAGACATTGTAGGCAAACCCTGCTCCGGAGCCGATCAGGAGGACGGCGACGGCCTTTAAAATCAGGCGGCCCACGCCTGTATCCACTCTTTCCGGTCTGTCTGTCTCCATCTCTCTTCATCACCTCCCTAACAGAAAAAGGCTTTTTATGGTATCAAGTAAGTATAATATGAATCATCAGGTCTGTCAAGAACCAGGGACATCCGGCGCGTGGAGCAGGAGATCGTGAGTGGCCTCTCCGGAGAATGCTTTTAGGGCTTCAACCACTTCTTGAGAAACTCCTATTGTGTGTTAGGACTACCGGGGTTTTGGCCACCTGAGGTGCCGGTGGAGGAAATCAAACGTACCGACGCCGTGGATGGTGTGGGGGCCGTCGAAGAATTCGATCTCGGTCCGGTCCCCGATGCCCAGGAGAACGTAGCGCCTGCGCGTTCGGGCATACTCGTAAGAGACCCACTCATCGGAACCGACACCGTCGTGGTGGCCCCGTTCCACCATGAATGGACGGGGAAGAATAAGCCAGCTCATCTCCGCGTGGTTGAAGGTATTGCCCAGGTTAAATTCGGGCATCTCGTATTCGCCCGTAATCAGGTAGGTATAACGGTGTTTTGCGGAGACAGTTTTCCAGATCCACTCGTTGTAATCTGCCGAGCAGATGGAAAGGCAGTAGCGCTCCAGGAGGGCCGGAACGCGCATCGCGGTCTTGCCCCCGTAGCTGAGACCGTAAAAGGCCATGCGGTCGGGGTCCACAAAGGGAAGCGTTGCGAGCCATTCAAGCGTCTGCTCGTGCTGGCGGACAATAAAGGAAAAGAGGGCCTGTTTGAGGGGATTGGCCTTGCGCTGAAGCACACGAAAGGCATCGCCCCCGATGTAGGGATTCTGCGGGGCGTAGGTCACAAAACCCCGCTCGGCCAGCCTCGAGGCGAACCGATGATAATAGGGACTATCCACTTCCGGATCCGCCACCTCTTGGGGACGCCCCTCCAGCCCGTGCTGGCAGACAACCACAGGACGGCGCTCCCCCTCCTCGATTCCCTCCGGAACAAGGAGGATGCCATACGCAAAGACATCGGGATAGACGTCCAGCACGACCTCGTAACCCTTAAAACCGGGCGTTTCGTAAACAAGCCGGGTGCGAGGGTTGGCCGGTAAAGAGGGAGGTGGCAGAGGACCGATGATCTCGTTCCAGAACCGCTCCTGATACGAACGGCTGGTTTGCACCCACGCCTCCAGACTCGAATCATCGGCCTCCGACCAGTACTCGGCACGACGAAATTCCGCCTCCCGCATGCAATACTGAGTATGTCCCAGAAGCTGGTCAAATTGCCGCTTGAGACGCACCACCGGATCCACCCCCGCTCGAACCCGTCTTGGCAAACCTCCCGAAGAACGCAGATCCCCCTTCCCAACAAGCGCCTGCAAAAAGGCGGCAAGGGCCGCATTGCTCCCGGGTGCTCCCCCACCCTCCCCGCTTTTGACCAGCGTAAACGGAACCGACGGCTGAAGCTCGCCGGTGAGCTTCAACGCGCGCTCCCATTCGGCTTCAACCGCTCCTGGCGACGGGGTACTCAACCGGCCGGGGGCGCCACCCGCTCTCTCCTCCGACGGAGGCCGCGGGCCTGTGACCTCGGGATGCCGGGAAGCCTCCACAACCAGGGCACGGGGCGCAACCAGACCGGCAAGTTCAGCATCCCCAAACTCCCGCAGCAGCCCGAAAAGATTCCGGTAAATCGGCTCCCGCCAGAGACCCTCCCTCGGCTGAAAATATCCCGACACACCGGCCGCCTGAATCCGCGTATCCACAGCAGCCGCATAAAAGGCGATCAGTCCCCCCTCTCCATACCCAAACACCCCGACCGGATGCGCATCCGACGAAAACGCATCCACGCCAGCCAGAACCTTCTGCACCTCATACCCGATAATGTGCCGACCCATCTGGTAGGCGGGACTGTAAATGAACTCCCTGTGAGGCTGGTTGGTCATGCGCAAACCGGGGATACCTGAATACGTATCCTGACGGTCGATCAACAAAGGCACAAGCACGCGGCAGCCGTTCTCGGCCAGACGGCGCGCAAATTGCGCCTCCACCGATACGCCCGGCGCCAGACCCACCAACATCTCCGGCGTCACGTCGCAGTCGGGAAGCGCAATCACACTGGCCACCGGCTTCTCTTCCGGCAAAAGAAGCAGACCCTCCCCATCCACACCTTTCAGAACGTTCCAGCGAACTTCCAGAATCCGATACCCGGCGCCTGTTCCCACTTCAGGACCGGCAGCGGCTGTGAGCTGAAGCTCAACCGCTTCTCGGGAATCCATCAGGCCAATGATCTCCCGAAGGCGCTGCCGATTGGGCTCCACCGATGCCGCATAACGCTCGTGAGATGTAAAATCAGGAGACCAGTATTCCTCACGCCGGCCAGCAATGGCTTCAAGCTCGCGCATCAAAAAACGGTCGATGCCGGCAACCATCTCCGCAGCGAGGTCGCCCTCTACGGTCAGCGGTTCGGTAGCCGGAAACATCACGATCTCTCGACCTGTTTCGGCATCCACAGGATCTCCTCTCTTCTGCGCAAAAGCGGCCAGCACCGTCGTGCCTATTACCAGACCTGCTCCAACACTCCGGATCACACGCGATCTCACAGGTTCGGCTCCCTTGTTTTCAAATATCCCAGGGCGGTTCAATCCACGGGTGAATGCTGTGCCCCGCTCCTGGAAACAGAAACAGATCCACCAGGAACGCCCCGGCTATCCCCAGCACGTGCCCCACCAGCACCCCCAGGAAAAACGGCCGTGCCCGTTGATACAACGTGATACCGCCCACCCGCAGGATGAGCGACTTGCAGGCCCACCCCAGAAAGATGGTCAGCGAAAAATTCCTGACCAGGTCGGTCCCCAGAATCGTGAACCCCACCGGATGGAGCGGCCACCACGTGAACCGGTAGCGCAGGAAAATCAGGATGCCCATCACCACCGCCCCGATCCCGAAAAACATGATCCGGTTCCAGTCGGTATCAAACGGGTTTTTGATCTTGCTGACCGTATCCCGTAAAATGAGGTCGCCAGAGCCATAAAACGAACG
The DNA here is from genome assembly GCA_965222075.1 of Candidatus Latescibacterota bacterium. GTDB lineage: Bacteria > Latescibacterota > UBA2968 > UBA2968 > JAAXHW01. Next base: position 1,633,242 of record OZ244937.1, read on the forward strand.
CCCGAAATTCTCCGCACCCTGAGTATACCCCACGTGGAAGTTCCAGACGGTCAACACACACGTCGTCACCAGGTACGAGAGGCACACGGCCGCAAAGAGCCGCCTCCCCTGCTCCCGGACCGGCACCCTGGCAATATGCGCCATCCCCGGCACCGCGCCCAAACCAATACGATAGGAAAACGCCAGGGAGACCAGACTCGAAGGCGATACCGCCCTGGTCCCCACGAGATACACGGAAAAACTCTGAGCCGTCATCGGCCCCTGTACATAGAGCAACCCCGACTCGGCGATGATGCGGGCTATACCGATATAGAGAATGAACACCATCCCCACCAGCGGAACGGCCATCTTGTAATCCATTCCCAACCGGTGAAGCCATAAGATCGCAAACACTGCCCCCAGCAAAATCCCCACGACCGCCGTCCGGTAAGACAGCAGCTCGCGCGAATCGTCCACCGGATAGTCCGACCGCCACGCCTTCAACAGCACATTCTTCAGATGCCCCCTGGCCATCCACAGCCCGAACAGCACGAACACGCAAAACGCACCCATCCCCTGCCAACTCGATGCCGCATCGTAAGACCCGGCGCGGTCCCCCCTGCTGCCAATGCTGTAGCCAAGCCGGTTGAACGTTCCGAACTCCGCCACAAATACCGCGAAAAAAAACCAGACGCTAAACAGAATATCCAGATTGGCAAAGTAGGAAAATGCGAAGGTGAAGGGATCCACATAGCTGAACATCCGCGGCATATCCCGACCGAAAAACGCATAGATCCGCCCGCGCACGGGCAATTCGGGAAAAACCGGAGAAATCCAGGGCAGTGCATTCCAGAAGATAAACACAAACGCAATGCTGGCGCCAAACCAGAAGAGCCTCCCGCGGGCGAACGCCGGCCACCGCCGCTCGGAATCCGACCCCTCGGCCATCTCCAGCACGGGTTCCAGCACGGGATACCGCAGCCGCTCGTTCTCCGCCCACTGCTTCCGCAGCACCACCGCAATCGAGGCTCCGGCAAAGGCCAGCACCATAAACAGCAGCATCCACCAGAACATCGGAACCACCCACGCTCTCCACGGGATATCTCCCCCTTCAGGCACCCCTTTGAACAGCAGCGTCACCGCACCGTCAACATCTAAGGGCGCGATCCAGGACGGTATGTAAGGGTGCAGCAGCTTTTCCCATTGATTCTCGGGACTGGCAAAATAGTAGAGATTGGAAATGATGGAGAGGCTGATCGGTCCCCCTCCCACCAGACCCATTGCAAAAATCGTCATCACTTCCTGGAGGCTCAACCCGGCAGAACGACGCCTCCACTTGAGGATCGGATTCACAAGGCACAGGACAATCATCAGGGCCACGAGCAGGGCCGGAGAGATGAAACCGGCACTCACGCCGGAAGAGTGGACCACCCGGGCCGAATAGATGGCCCAGCTCCGGATAAACAGAGTCAGGATCAGCCCGATGACGACCGCCCGGGCCGTCACGCCTCGCCTCTTTATTCCAGGCGCCTCTGCTTCCGGATGCGAAGCTGGTTGGACTTGCTGCACATTTTTTCTCAGGTAAAACTGCAAACTCATCAAACCAGAACTGATCTCCCTCAGTGGCGTTCCGGTGTGTGTAAGAACGGAACCGACACAGGTATTTGACGCCCTTGAGATGCTGACGTATCGTGCGCGCATCCAGAATAATCTCGTGCCAGTCTCCATCGTCCACAAGCGTATAGGCACCAGGACCTATATCCCTATCTTCTCCTCTTTCAGTTCCAGAAGTTCCCTGCCCTGCCCGGTATAATCCGCCCTCGTCTCCGGAGGCATCGTCTTCCAGACCAGAAACAACTTCCGAATATCGTTCAAAAACCCCCGGTTCACACGCTGCCAGGAAGTCACATCCCCACTCAACCGGTGGATCTCAACATCGATCCCGTAAATGTCGTGCTCCCCCGTCGGAATCGCATGCATCCGCACATCCTGGCTGATCCCCAAATCGTAAGGCGCCAGCCATACCCGCAGCGCTATTTGATACTCCGCCCCGGCCGACCGCTCCTCCGACCGGAAACGCACACCTTCCGTGACAAACTTCCCTATGGACCCCTCCCCGAACGACTCGAACGACTTCTTCAAATAGGTATACATCCCCAATGCCTCTCCACCCCCCATCGTGAACGGAAAGTCAAACGACCAGTTGTCCCCATCCGGATCGGGGAACGCCCACCGTCTCGTCACGTCGGGCACCGACATCTCCTCTGCCTTCCGGGCAGGATAGAGAGCGGACAGGAACACCGTAAGCATCACGATCAGCGTGGAAGAGACCGCAGACAGCGAGGAGTAGTTGAGAGACAACCCCCCCAGCGCACCCTGTTCATACAGGACCATGGCCAGCGTCTGCCCAATCAAATACCCAAACGCTGCCCCGAGAGTAGCAAAGACAGCCGCCTCGGCCAGGAAAAGCGATGCAATGTGGCTGGGCGCCAGCCCCACGGCCGAATAGATACCGATCTCCCTGAACCGCTCATACACCGCCCCCATCATCGTGTTCAGCACGATCAACGCCGCAATCAACAGCGGAATGAACAGGTTGAACATCCCGGAGATCGACGTGCCCCCAATGGAACTGTAGACTGTAACCCGGTCTCCAATGCCCACAAACATCGTCAACGACACCCGCGCCATAAAGCCCTCGATCTCCGATCGGATGTCCGATATCGGGTTGCCCCCGGCATCCCGGAAATCGGTTATCGCAATCGACCGGAGCATCCCCCCGGTCTCCATCACAAACGCGTAAGGAAGAACGATCGTATTGCTTGCATCCAGGTGGACAAACGCCTCGATAGGTGAGGCGGCCACCACTCTGGGGTCCTCGCTTAGATACCGCCGGTCGCTGGTGCTCCTGGTCTCCATCGTGGTATCGATCGGGGTCAGTTTCTCGTCGTCCATGTCCTCCGTCCAGTCGAAGGCCTTCGAGTCCAGGATGCCGACCACCGTGAAATCGACTCCCAGCATGCGCACCCGGGCCCGCCCTGCATCCACGTCCACTGGAGAGATCCCGACCAGATCGGCCATCTCGTCGGGCAGAATCATCACATGTTGTTCTCCTTCCCGGAACCACCTGCCCGCCGTCAGCAGCCGGTCGATACCCATCACATCCACCTCCTGAGGGGTCATACCCAGCAGACCGTTGGCAAAACTCCGTCTCTCCGTCCCGAGAACCTCAAAGTCTACATAAGCCAGTTCTCCCCGCTGCTCAGCAATATAGAACGCACGAGGCGCCACAAGAGCAATGCTGCTGAAGTGACTGTCAACATAGTCCAGCACGGAGGTCTGCATCCCTCCCCAGTTTCGGTTGCGGATCATTCCGCCCTGGTACGGCGGCCTGTTGTCCCGCGGTAGCTTGTAAAAACGCAGATAGGTCTGAATAGACGTGAACGAAAGCACTGTAAAGGTCAAAAGCGTCAGCGTCACCGCCGTCAACCCCGTCCGCAGCGGACGCTTCCTCAAATTGGAAATCCCCAGCGTAAACGCCACAAGCGTGGCGGACATCCTCCCCACATCCTCCTGATACACACCCGCGGCGGCGCGCTTCATCTTCCGCATCTCTTCTGCAAACTTGGACACCACAATGGCAATCGCCACGCCCCCCAGGCACATGATCACAAAGGCCAGAAAGATGATGTAAGAGGAGTTCGAGAGCTTGAACGCCGGGTGCACCTTGTAAAGCGCCAAAAACATAACAACAAAAATGCCCGTAAACCCCATAACTTTCTTTTGAATCTCCGCAAACCCGAAAAAGAGGCGCTCACAGAAAAACGAAAACGGCAGCAGCAAAATGAAATAGAAGATAATACCCCGCACCGTGTCGTTGGCCGTCTCCTTCACCTCCGGATATCCCCGTGCCTCCAGACCCCACGCCTCCCGGGCAGCCGCAATAAACCGATCGTAGACCAGACCCTCCAGGTGACGCTTCGCCTCCAGCAGAGAAGCCCGTGCCTTCTCGTGCAGCCGCGAAAGCCGCTGGTTGGACACACCGTAACGCGCCAGTTGCTTCATCCGCACGTCGTCCACAATCCACATATCCCGCGCCGCACGGTAAGAAGGCAGCGACACGATCTCCCCCTCTGCCGCATAACCCTCTCCCTGCGCCCTCTTCAGTGCCCGGTCGTCAACCTCCCCCGCATCCACCGGGTCAACCAGCAACTCCTCCGGCGCATTGATCAGCAAATACTTGATCCCGAATATCCCGCTGCTCATCAAAATCTTGATCCGCTCCCCGGGCGGAGCAAAGGCCACCGCCGCCTGCGTGACCTTCCCCTCCTTCGTACCCTGGTTGGCAACGTATCGAAACCCATACTCCTGAGGTTCGCTGTTGTCCCTCCCCAGCACCTTCATATAATCCAGGGCCGACAGGTAGCTGGAATCTACGATTTCAAAAAGACTCAGGGCCCGGCACTTAAACAGGATGTTCATCATCTCATTCTCCCACCATCCGAACCCCTGCACCAGGGGGAAATTCCCGCTCTTCCCGTCCGGCCCTGCCCCCTCTCTGCCGAAGTCGGGAGCCGACACAATCTGGCCCTCTTCGCCGACCTCGTAGGCCAGAATCTCGTTAGACCACCGGTTTCTCATAATGTCGAATGCAAAACGTCCCGTCTGCTCAACGACCTCCCGGGGACCGTAAAGCGGCCCCCGAGACGCCGGCCCCTCGTAAATAGGCCCCTCCGTGGCCCGGGTCACCATCAGCGTCCGCACCCCCGCCAGGCTCACCGGCCCCGGCTGCTTGTACGTCACCAGCGCCCCGGGCACCGGCACCCGCGGAATCGCAAAATCCACATTCCGGTCGAACCAGAGAACCCGCCCGGCGAGGCGGTGCCCATCGTCTCTCAACTTTAACTGGGTATCCTGAAAAAACGTCGGATCGTTCCCCGCTCGGATCATCAGTGCCGCCACCGTATGCACCTGCTCGGTCAGCCGGTCGAACGCCATCGCCTCCGGCACGTCCAGAGGCGTATCCGCACGCGCCCTGCCGTCATACAGCGTCGCCAGGGTCATCGCCGTCTGCCCCACAAACGCCGCCGCTTCGTGGTCGAATCCAAACGGAACCGGCAGAAACGACGTCCAGGGCCGCTTGGCAGGCAGCACCGCCTCCACATAGCGCTCCTCGCCGGGAAACAGCGCTTTGGCATACTCCTGGAAGATGTCCGAATAAGGTTTGAGCAGATTTTGCCACATCGTCACCTGTCGCCTTGTGGGTTTATAAAACTTCCCCAGCGCAAATCCCCCAACCTGGCTGCTCTGACTCGACAAATCCAGCCCGATAAACAGCCTGAAATCGATCCGATCAACCCCCGACATCCGCTCCCGAAAATACGTGCTCCCACGCGCGTGCCGAAACAAAAAATCATTGATGCCCGACAACCCCTCAAAATGACCCGACGTCGCCAGAAACAGAAACGAACACTTGTGACCATAAACCCTCAAGGCCCGGATCACCTCCAGCATCGCCGCAACCCCCGAGGCGCTCTCCGCGCCAAAACCCAACCCCGGCACCACCGACATCGCATCATAATACGCCTCCACCACAACAAGCTGATCCCCCCACAACTGACCACCCCGGCCAGGAACCGGCTCGTCCGAACCAGGCAAATACCCGTAAATGTTCCGCGCTTCCACCGCCTCCCACTCCATCCGCGCACGCAAATAAACCTCCACCTCCCCAGACTCAGCAAGCTCCAAAAGCCGTCCCGCTCCCTCCCTGGAAATCCAAAACCGGGGCACGTTCACCGGCACCTCCAGAAACTTCTCCTCCGCCTCCCCGCGCGTCACATTCCCGTCGTCGAAAAACACAATCGCCTTCGCCCCCAGCGCACGGACGTTCAGATAGTTCTGCCCGCACCCGAAGTCCATCAACACAACGCTCCCCTCCACAACCTGCCCGTTGAAGTCAGCATACTCCCCCTTCCGACCGTAAATCAACCGACCTTCTACCCCTCCGGCAGGCAGCGTGGGCATGCGCACACCGTTGGGCCACAAACAGTAAATCGGAACCTCCTCGCCCGTCGCTTCCACCCTCAACACACCCCCGCGGTCTATCGGAACGGCCACCTCGAACGCCTCGGTGGTGATCCGCTCCAGCCCCAGCGCCTCGAACTGCGACCGAATGTAGTCATAGGCGGCCCTCTCCCCTTCATATCCCACCACCCTGGAGGACCCCCGGCTCAGCGCCTCTACGTGAGACCGCACGCGGGCTTCACCGATGCCATCCACTACCTCCCGAATCGCCCGGTCCCTGGCAGACAGGTCCAGATCCGCATCGGCCGCCGACGACGCCACCTGTCTCAGGCCAAACGTGTCCCTTATGGCGTCTGATACCTCTTCAGGATCGAATACAGCCATCAGCACAAGAAGACCCAGTGTCAACCCCGTCAGGAAGACCCTTCTGATCCGGTAAAGCCACGATCTTTTCTCTGACATTTTGGAAAAACCCTGTAGAGTCAAGCTTCTTAGATATCCCAGGGCGGTTCAATCCACGGGTGAATGCTGTGCCCCGCTCCTGGAAACAGAAACAGATCCACCAGAAACGCCCCGGCTATCCCCAGCACGTGCCCCACCAGCACCCCCAGGAAAAACGGCCGTGCCCGTTGATACAGCGTGATACCGCCCACCCGCAGGATCAGCGACTTGCAGGCCCACCCCAGAAAGATGGTCAGCGAAAAATTCCTGACCAGATCGGTCCCCAGAATCGTGAACCCCACCGGATGGAGCGGCCACCACGTGAACCGGTAGCGCAGGAAAACCAGGATGCCCATCACCACCGCCCCGATCCCGAAAAACATGATCCGGTTCCAGTCGGTATCAAACGGGTTTTTGATCTTGCTGACCGTATCCCGCAAAACAAGATCGCCCAGGCCGTAGAACGAACGCCCGAAGTTCTCCGCCCCTTGCGTATAACCCAGGTAGAGCGTCCAGATGTTCATAAGGCACGTCGTTGCCAGGAACGACAGACACACGGCCGCAAAGAGCCGCCTCCCCTGCTCCCGGACCGGCTCTGAAGCCCTGGCGATGTGCGCCGTCTGCGACAGCGAATTCTGGTGGATCGGATAGGAAAACACCAGGGAGACCAGGCTCGAAGGCGATACTGTTTTGACCCCCACGAGATACACAGAGAAGCTCTGAGCCGTTATCGGCCCCTGCACATACAGCAGCCCCGACTCGGCGATGATGCGGGCCACGCCGATATAGAGAATCAAGAGTACCGCCACAAGCGGCATAGCCATCTTATAGTCCATCCCCGCCTCGTGAAGCCATACAATGGTGAACACCGTCCCAAATACAATCCCCACAACCGCCGTCCGATAAGACAGCAGCTCGCGCGAATCGTCCACCGGATGCTCCGACCGCCACGCCTTCAACAGCACATCCTTCAGATGCCCCCTGGCCATCCACAGCCCGAACAGCACGAACACGCAAAACGCACCCGTCCCCTGCCAACTCGATGCCGCATCATAAGATCCCCACCGATCCCCCCTGCCGCCAATGCTGTAGCCAAGCCGGTTGAACGTTCCGAACTCCGCCACAAATACCGCGAAAAAAAACCAGACGCTAAACAGAATATCCAGATTGGCAAAGTAGGAAAATGCGAAGGTGAAGGGATCCACATAGCTGAACATCCGCGGCATATCCCGACCGAAAAACGCGTACACCCGCCCGCGCACGGGCAATTCGGGAAAAACCGGGGAAATCCAGGGCAGTGCATTCCAGAAGATAAACACAAACGCAATGCTGGCGCCAAACCAGAAGAGCCTCCCGCGGGCGAACGCCGGCCACCGCCGCTCGGAATCCGACCCCTCGGCCATCTCCAGCACGGGTTCCAGCACGGGATACCGCAGCCGCTCGTTCTCCGCCCACTGCTTCCGCAGCACCACCGCAATCGAGGTCCCGGCAAAAGCCAGAACCCCGAAAAGCAGCGTCCACCAGAACATCGGAACCACCCACGCTCTCCACGGGATATCTCCCCCTTCAGGCACCCCTTTGAACAGCAGCGTCACCGCACCGTCAACATCTAAGGGCGCGATCCAGGAGGGCAGATAAGGGTGCAGCAGCTTTTCCCACTGATTCTCAGGAGTGGCAAAATAGTAAGGGTTGGTAATAAAAGAGAGTAAGGTGTTGATGGGTGCCCCGCCTATCAGGCCCATCGCAAAGACCGTGATCACCTCCTGGAGGCTTAACCCCCCCGACCGTCGGATCCACTTGAGAATCGGATTGAACAGACACAGGACAAATATCATCGCCACGAACAGGGCAGGAGAAAGAAAACCGGACGTGATATAAGAAGATCGGATCACCCGCACCGAATAGATGGCCCAGCCCTGGACAAATAGAGCCACGACCAGGCCGATGACAATCGACCGCCCCGTCACGCCCCGCAACGGTAATCTTTTCGTATTGACATCTGCCAATTAAATACCTTACATATTTGATTGTACGCTTTGTACCTTTTCCATTAATGAACGCCCGGGTCAATGTAACCGGCAATGGGGGTCAACGATCATGAATCGCACCCGAAGAGATACGGCCTTTTTTATTTTCAGTCGCAAAGATTCGCCGATGCTCCTTGTATGGGTCTGCGCCATTTTCCTCGGGGCCGGGCTGTTGTTTATGGTGCAGCCGATGATCGCGAAGATGATCCTACCCCTGCTCGGCGGCAGTCCCGCGGTGTGGAACACCTGCATCGTTTTCTTTCAAGCGGTGCTACTGTCGGGATATCTGTATGCTCACCTGCTCACGCGGCTCAAGAGCCGTTGGTGGCAGGTGGGTATACACTCGGTTGTGCTGGTGGCGGCTTTGGCCGCGTTGCCGGTCGGACTGCCGGCGAATTGGAAACCGCCGGCCGAACAGTCGCCAATCTGGTGGCTGCTCCTGGTATTGGTGTTCAGCGTTGGAGGACCTTTCTTCGTGTTATCGTCGGCAGGTCCGCTGCTGCAAAACTGGTTTGCAGGCGCCAAACACCGATTGGCGAGTGATCCCTATTTCCTGTATGCCTCAAGCAACGCGGGAAGCATGCTGGCGCTGCTGGGGTACCCGATAGCTGTCGAGCCGCTGATGGCTTTGCCGGCCCAGCGAGCACTCTGGTCGGTTGGGTATGTGGTGTTCATGGCATTTGTGATGGTGTGCGGACTCATGGTGGTGCGAAGCGCACCACCATCCTTGGAAGGCACGCCAGAGGGTGCGCCCGAACCCCTACCGCTGCGGACCCGGGCGTGGTGGGTACTGCTGGCATTTGTGCCGTCGAGCCTTATGCTGGGAGTAACACAACATCTGTCCACCAACATCACTACGTTTCCGCTGCTCTGGGTGATCCCGCTGGCGCTCTATCTGCTGACGTTTATCGTGGTGTTCTCAAAACGCGGGCGTAGGGCGGTGAAGGCGGCAACGGTCGTATTGCCTGTCGTGGTGGTGGCGGTAGCCACGCTATTGGCAATAGAAATGGATAAAGCGGTAGATTTTCGCCAGCAAATTATGGCGCAGATCGTGATGCATTTGCTGGGACTGCTGGTAATCGGCCTCTTCTGTCACGGGCAGCTTGCGGCCGAGCGTCCGGAAACAGGCCGGTTGACGGAATTTTACCTGCTGATCGCGATCGGCGGGGTGCTGGGTGGCGCGTTCAATTCGCTGATGGCGCCGGTACTGTTCGACTGGATCACAGAGTACCCTATCGCAATCGTGCTGGCATGTCTGCTGCGTTGGTGGACGTCAGAGAAGGAGCGGGTGCCAAGATCGGTTATGTGGCGTGACCGACTGCCGCGTGCGAGCGACGTGCTGCTGCCCATCCTGATCATTGCAATATATGTCGCCTCGCAGAAGATCCTGAATGACGAATTCGAGATGTTGGGCTGGAATGTATTATCCCGGTTCGGCTTACCGGCAATGGTGTGTCTGCTCTTCGCACCTCGGCGGTTGCGGTTTGCATTGGGTGTGGCCGCGCTGATGTTGGCGCCCCGGTTGGGGGTTTTCGCCAACGAACAGCTCTACGTGAAACGAACGTTCTTCGGGGTTCATCAGGTGCTGCGCGAGCGTGAGGGGAGTGGACACTGGCACCACCTCTGGCACGGCTCGACAAGACACGGAATGCAGTACGACCAGGAGCCGTGGACCTCCAGGCCAACGACATACTTCACGACAAGCGGACCGGTCGGCGACGTAATGCGAGTAATGGCATCAGATGGGAGGCCTCGACAGATCGCGTTTATCGGTCTGGGAATCGGGACGCTGGCTGCATACGGGCACCCGGAATGGCAGATGACGTACTACGAGATTGACCCGGAAGTGGTGCGCATCGCGAAGGACCAGAGGTTCTTCACGTATTTGAGCAAGAGCAGATCTCCGATCGACATCGTGCTGGGGGACGCACGGCTGATGATCGCGGCGGCGGACAAGGGCCGGTACGACCTGATTCTTGTGGACGCATTCAGTTCCGACGCGATCCCGGTACACCTGATCACTCGTGAGGCCGTAGAATTATACCTTGAGAAGCTGAAGCCGGATGGGATACTGATGTTCCACATCACCAACTGGTACCTGGACCTGTCTCCGGTACTGGGTAAGATCGCGTCGGAGTTAAAGCTGGTGGCCGCACAGCGAAAAGACGGCCAGACCATGGAGTGGGATCAGATCCGGGTCGGGAAAGATTTCTCGAAATGGGTAGTGCTCGCGCGCAAGCCAGCGGCGCTGGGTGCGATAGCACGGGGTGTGGTAAAAGGGTGGAAGCAACTGAAAGCGACGCCCGGAATGCCGGTGTGGACAGACGGCTACTCGAACATCCTGGGCGTGTTCAAATACTGGATGTAGAGTCCATAGCGTTTGAAGGTGGATCAACCTCCGTAGCGGAAGCGGATCTCACGGTTTGTGGATTTGCCGCTGACCAGATCCTTGATTTTGGCCTCCAGGACCTGCACCCCGGGTTTGGCCTTGCTCAGGTCAATTTCGAAGTATTCCTGCTCAGTTGGCTCCGATCCGACCTGCGTGTAGGTGACCGATACCTGGGGCTTCTTACGATTGAAAAGGCGGTCGAACCCGGAGGAAACCCTGCCGACAACACTCCCCGAACGCTCGGCAATGGACCGGATCAGGTACTTCACCTCGTAACGGGTCTGTCCGAAGGTGTTCTTTTCCAGGTTATAGATCTCGTAGTAGACGTAGATCTTCTGTTTTTCTCCATAGTTTCGGGTGGGCATCGGCACAACCCACAGATCACCCTTCCTGAACTTCCCCGCCGACCCCGTATCCCCGATGGCCGAAGCGAGCTGGATATCGCTGGTCTGAAGCGTCTCGACGCCGTAGTCCGGGACCTCCAAAGCCTGCTTATAACGTCCGGTGTGCCCGGACTTCAGATCCTTGAGCTGGACCTGGAGTTCGTATTTCCCGGGAGGCACCTGGACCTTGAGCAGTTCGGGCAGGAATGCGCCCTTCGCCTTATTAAAGTCATTGCTGCCCTCATAGGTAAATGTTTCGATGTTCCGGTAGAGCGTCGTATGGCCCTCGTCGGCTAAGGCCAGGGCGCACTGCACCCGGATTTGGGCGGAGTCGGCCTGCTGCGCCATCTGAACCTGTTGGGGTGGAATGCCGTAGTAGACTTCAACGGTAGTCTGCCCGTTGGAACCGCGGAATTTGGCCAGGTCGTAATAGAAGTCGAGCACCGGGCCCAGGATGCCCGGGCGGTAGTAGTCGGGTGTTTCGGCGGCGGTATTCTGGTAAATCATCACAGGTGCATATTGTGTTACGCGCGATGCCAAAGCTTGCTGGGACAGGGGTGTGATCGGAGGGATCGGGGCAAAATCGAACTGTCCATTGCTCCTCTCGTCGGTGAAGACGAACTCGACGCCCCCCTGGAGTTGCGTGTAGGTCCAGGTTTCCCAGGGCACCGTGGCGGCATCGGTGTGGATCGTAACCGGGAGGTAGCCGTCGAAGTTCAGCCGGGTCTGCAGGTTGCCGTATTCGTCGAAGCGAGCCCCGTCCTTATCCTCGTACCTTTCTCTGTCGCCTGGATTGATGTCCGGCGTTTCGCCTCCCCCATCGAATGGATTCTCGGCCAGTTCCGCATTGGGGTTGTCGATGGGGTCACTGGATATATTCTCGCCGCGCAGTGGGTCGTCCAGCGGGTTGTTGCTCAGGTCACTGAGCTGATCAAGCTTGCGCTGGGTATAGGGGTGGCGGTGCGCCTTGATCGGGTAGACGGGACCGGTGAAGGTCAGCAAAGTGGCCTCCGGTCCATACAGATTTATGGCCATACGGGTGCGCACGGCATCAACTTCGAGGCTTTGTTTGAAGTTTCTCTGGTAAGACCGGGACCGGTAGTTGGGCTCTCCAAAGCGGATGTAGACCTCCCCGCGCCGATCCCAGGGATGAATCTTATCGGCGAAGAAGGTGAGGGCGTACCAGACCCGGCGGTAGTGCTCGATGATGCGTTCGTTGATCCGGGTCAGAATATCGGGGTCCCGGCGCACCCAGAACTGCTTTAAGTAGGCATGCTGATCGGCTTCGTCAGAGAGGGCCTCATAATCCTGAAGTTCCACCTTGGAAGCCACGAATGAGATATCGGTATAAAGTTGATGCTCCTGCTCCTCTATGTTCTGCAGATAGCGCTCGAAGTATTCCAGGGCGTGGTCGTAGCGCTCCTGGAAGAAGTGGCTCTGGGCCACCAGAGGGAGGAGCCGGGCCTGCCAGGGATGGGTTTGCAGATAGGGCGCGACGTAACTGTCGATCTTGTCGAACTGTTTGGCCTGTACACACGCGAGCCCGAAGTAGTAGAGTCCGTCCGGATTATCGGGCTCCAACTCGACATATTTCAGGTAGTGTTGAATCGCCTTTTCGTGGTTTTCCGGAAAGCGCTCATAGATTTCTCCAAGAAGGCGGTAGGTCGGTGCGTAGGTCGAATCGATTTTGAGCGCCCGCTTTGCCTCGCCCCTTGCACGCCGGTAATTGTGGAAAGCCACCATCCCCCAGACAGGGGTCTCTGCATAAACCAGCCCGAGACCCACATAGGCGGCAGCGAGGTTCTTATCGAGCTTCTTGGCCGCCTGGAAAGCCGCTTTGGCTGCCTTAAGATCCTCTTTGCTAAGGTAGACATAACCAAGCCGGGTTCGGAGGTCGGCATCCTCCGGAAATGCCGCGACGAGGCGGGTGAAAGTCTCAACAGCCTTATTGAGTTCGCCCGCATCTACCTGCCGCTGTCCCAGAACGATCAAAGAATCCCGTTTGGCTTCGGAGAGGGTCGGCGTCGCCGCTTCCGACGGCCCCTCCTCCATCGGAATCCAGAAAAAGAGCCACAAAAACAGGGCGAAACGCCGGAATAGGGTTGCAGTTTTCATCGGCTCCTCCTTATACTTGAGCCATATACCTCCAAAAAACAATCGGCGCCCTATTGAGAGATCGCTTGCAAATAAAACGGCGGCCAATGCGCCTCGGCCAATCCCGGCTAAAGGACACATCGTACCGCCGCCACGTTTATCCCGCTCCGGAATCGGCCCCGAAAACCTCGGCATACCAATCCCTTGCGTCTTCCGACCGGCCTGGAAAACGTTAGAATGCGCCGCCTACGGAGAGTCGGATTGGCGCGTCGAGAAAAGGCCCGAAGTCGGAGTAGGACAAATCGACCATAACCGATCGGTCGCCGAAGGCGCCCTTGAAGCCGGCCCCGATGCTCCAGCTCTCCTCGTCGTAATTGACCTTGTATCCACCCCTCACGGCCAAGACGTTCGCCATCCACAATTCGGTTCCAAAATTCCACCGCTGTTCAAAATCGACTGAGTAGACGCTCGCAAACGAGACCGTCAGATAAGTCGGATCCCCCTGCTTTCCGTAGACTTCCATGGCCGCGCCAACGTCGAAGTTCATCGGCATCAGGAACTTCTGATTTTCTCCCACCACCTTCGTATCCGGCCCAAAGTTCCGCATCGATAGCGCAATACGAGAACTCCGGAATCCGGTGAAGAAATAGGTGCCGACGTCCAGTACGGTTGCTGTGATCTGGTCCTGGTGCAGCGTCTCACTTACATACGTTGCTTTCAACCCCAACCCCAATCTATCCGTTGCCTTCCAGGCATAAGCAACGCCGATGGCGTTTGCCCCGCTCTTGATCTTTTCACCCGTGCCCCCGGGGTTATAAATGGTTCGCACCTCCATCTCGCCTACGTCGTAATTCAAAAGGCTGATGCCGATCACACCCTTGGTCGTGTTGTAGGCCACCGCCCCGTTGTAAAATGCCGTATCCACCAGCCACCTGGTGTACGAAAAAGTATACGAGGCCCTTTTGATCAACGCCAGTCCGGCCGGGTTAAAGAAGATCGCGTTGATATCGTTGGCCACAGACGAGAAGGCATCCCCCATAGCAGCCGTGCGCGCGCCCTGGGTCACATTCATGAACGAGAATGCCGCGACCCCCAGCTTTCTGAAGTCTTCAGATCTGATGATTTGGGGGAAATCTCCGGCATCTGCGGGCGAACTCCAAAGCCCGCCTCCTGCCAGCAGGACCGCCGCTGTCAGACAGAGTATCCACTTCATAATCCGTCGCTCCTTTTCAAAGAGTGCCATCTATCGCCCCTGTCTACCGGATGACCATAAATTTGCCGCTTTTCATCTGCCCCTGACTCTCGGATACCAGAGATTCCACCACGAAGAAGTAAACCCCCGAGGGAAGAAAACCCGTGCCCAGCGACCGATTCAGCTGATCCCACTCGGCCTCGCCCAGCCACGTGTCGGGACTGTCCGGATTTGCTGTGCGGTCATCGTGTATAATATCCCCGACCAGATCCCCCCGGGTGTTGTAGACCCGGATCCGGGATTTGCTCGGCACATTCACAAATCGGATCTGAACCTTACCCGGATACTGAAGGTTGGCATCTTGGTTTCGGAAAGGGTTGGGCACCACGAAAGGCTCCCGGCCCAACTGCTCCGTCTCGGCCACGGCCGGCTGCTTGGGGCTCCTGAAGGGCGGCATTCGCTGTGACTGCGCCCACTGGCCCGCCTCCAGCCCGGCCTTCACCCGGGCCTGCACCTGTTCGGGCAGCGTTGCCAGTGTACCCACCCGGCCGACCCAGTCATCGTGTCCGTTGGCAAACGTCCGGACCGAATACCAGTAGTTGAACCCGGCCACCGACATATCGTCCGTGAATTGGTGTGTCCCCCTCGGCACCTCGCCGATCTTTGTCCACGGCCCGTCCGGGTTCCACTCCGCCCTGTAGATCCGGTAGCCTGCCACATCCTGCTCGCCGTAATCCGGATTCACCGCATTGTCCGCCGAATTCCAGAAGACCTCGAGCGTGGCCTGGGGGCTGTTTCGAGTCTGGATGTATACGTCCGGCGGGGCGTCCGGCAGGTCGTACTCGTTATCGTAGGCCCACTTGGCCCGCTTGAAGAACTCCACCAGCCAGGTGTGGCCTTCGGGCAGGGCGCCGTAGTTGTACAGATTTGACCGCGTCCAGGTGTAGAGGTCGTCCTCGCCCGCAGGGGAACCGCCCGCCCAGGCCAACACCAGCTTCCCCTTCTGCCCGGGGGCCAGCGTGTAGGGCCCGTAGGAATGCGTAGCGTAAAACGCCCCCATCACGGCCGGCGTGGGGTCCTCACCCGGGGTCGTCATCAGGTCGAACATGGTCTTCCGGTTATGGGCCCCCGGCCGGGGATCCTCTGAAACCGTCTCGCTCTCGATCCGCCAGTAGCGCGTCGAGTTGGGCTGTTCACCCTGCGGCTGGACATATTTCCCCAGATCCCGGGAGTTGAACGACCACTGCCCGCCGTCCTCATAGGCCAGAGGGCCATACCCCAAATGCTGGTACGAAGTAAACTCCCCGTCCTTCCGCCCCGTATCGCACGAAGGAGAGATAATGGTCAGGTTGACCGGATCCCCCGTATCGTTCCATGGAAACTCCGCACTGTCGCCGTCCCAGTCGATAAACATCTTCAGACCCTTGCCTGGACCCGAATAGTCCGCAGCCTCCGTATAGACGATCCAGTCGTCTAAGGCCTGCTTGATATAGTGATACCACTGGTCGGACAGATTGTAGTGGGAAAGCCCGGCGTCCGTAAGCATCCAGTTGTTGAGAATCGAGATATAGACGTCGTTCAGTGTCTCCGCCGGCAGATCGCGTTCCCCATCCCCATTGCTGTCCCCCGTGTTTTCGAACTCGATCTCCACAATGAAGAAATCGTCCCAGTCGGGATAGCTCCAGTTCAGGTTTCTCCGGGTGAAGGTGACGCCTGCAAGCGTGGTCCATTTGCTTACGATGATCTCTTCCGCCCACTCGTCCGAACGGCTCGACGGCGCAGACGGAGGGCCGGGAGTCTGGTACTCCCCGAACCGCCAGTTGTCAATCCTGCTGGGCCGCCAGTTCAGCGGGTCGTCGGTCTTCATCTCGGAGAGAGTCGCACTCCACGTGGTCGGATGATAGTAAGGAGCGCCTGTCCGCCAGGCCTGGCCGGCCCCGATCGCAGACGACGGCCTTTCCCTCGGCTCTCCCCCCAGATATTTCAAATCATCGTCCTGCGAGGGATCCGGCAGCATCGGGAAAATCTCGTCGAGCATGTCCGACCTGGGCCCGGTGAGCACCGCGTAGTACCCGTCCTTGGCATAGGTCTTGCCAATCGGGAAGTTCGCCGGCACCCGGAGCGCCAGGCCGATCCCTTCACCCTGGGAGCCGCTCTCTAAGCGCGCCTCGCTGTTGCAGTCCACGCGAAAATTGGACAACCGGCTGGCCCAACCTTCCCCCGTGATGATGTCGCCGCCCGCAGTCGCGGGGTAAATCTGGCTGATGGACCGGGAAAGTGCGGCGCCTATGGATCCTCCCTGTGTACCCAGATTGGTCACAGACGTCCCCAGCATCGACCGGGTCAGACTGGACCGGCCGGCCCCGCCCGGGTTGTTCGCCTGAGCCCCCACGTCCAGGCACCAGCTCACTGTCAGCACACAGCCTGCAAGAACCTTCCAAACACTCAAACGCATCGGATACCCTCCTTTTGATACCATAAAATATAAAGGCAGGATAAGGACAGAAGCTCCTATATCCGGGACCCTGGGACCGACGGCCGTTCGCTAGAAATTCGATCTGAGCCCCACCTCTACCTTCCGGGGCGCCCCGTAGAAGCTCCGGTCGCCGAGATCTCCATACCGGACGAACTCGGAGTTGTCCGGCCGGGGTCTCTGCAGACCCCAGTTGACCCAGTCGGTCGTATTAAACGAACTGTCGTCCGCCTGGTTAAACATGTTCCGGACCTGCATGAAAAGGCTGACATCTTTCCCGCCGCCGAATGGGAATCGTTTCTCCACGGCCAGATCCGTCCAGGTGCGGACGGGACGGGCCCGCCGCACCCGCCCGGCATTCGGTGGGGTGTACCAGAAGCCCCCTGTGTTCTGCAGGCGCCAGATGAGGTTGACCCGCCAGTTGGCCAGCACCTTGCTCCCGAGTAGACGGGCATCCGGCCCGTAGTCCGGCGGTGTGTGGTAGACGAACTGCAAGCTGGCCTGGTTGCGGATGTCTCCGCCGTCGGGATTCAGGCCGGTATAATACCCCCGCACCCAGACTTTGAGGTGCTCCTCGTTGAACTCGTCAATGTCCGTATAACCCGCATACGAGATGGGCATATCTAAACCGTCGGCCGTGAGCGTCTGTTCGTAGCCCTTTCCTCCGGGCCTGCCGTGCCGATTCCTGTTGTTTCTGATCACATTGTTGGCAGTGTGCCCGATCGCCCTGATCTGTTCCTCGGTCAGGGGCACCGGCACCTCTTGGCCGTTTTGGACCGTGAACTCGTACCAGTAGCGCCCGCTGGCAATATAAGTGGAGTCGGGATACATGAAGTTGAACCAGGCGTCCCAGTTGCCCCAGGCCTGCTGCGCGTCGGTCAGGTTGTAGCTCAGGTTGAACGCAAAGTTGTTGGTGAACGACTTGCTGAGGGAAAACTCCAGCCCCCGCTGCTCCTCGAACCCGTTGTTGTGGAGCATCCGGGCGTAAGGCGCCATCCACCCCGGTTTGTGAGGCGCGTAAAAGCGGGCATCGGAGTGGTAGTGGAACTGGTCCTTTGCGCTTTTATAGTAGAGCGCAACAGCAGCGACATAATTTGACACAAAGTTCCAGTCGGCCCCCACCTCCATCGACACCGTCTGCTCCGGACGCAGGTCGGAAGTTCCGAACGATTCTCTCCAGTAGGGCCGCATGGCATTGTAGAGCTCGTTCGAATCGATCCTGCCGTTATCGTTCCAGTCGTTGTCTTCGCCCGCAACCCGCCAGTCCGAACTGGTGAACCAGTAGACATCCGGATAGGCCAGGAACAGACCGACGAAGTAGTGCATGGAGGCTTTATCCGTGATCGGATGCGACACCCCGAACCTGGGACTCACATTTGTGAAAACCCTCGGGTCCTTCATCGGCGCATTCTGGTAGCGCAGGGGCGAGAAGTACATCGGAGAAAACGCGTAATTCGTGAGCGAGGGGAACTTGGACACCGGGTCGAGCCGGTCGATCCGCAGGCCCGCGTTGATGACCATTCCCTCGAACTCCATCTTATCCTGCACGTAGAACGCCAGGTGCAGCGGCTTTGAGGGATTTCCGATCACGGCCTCCGCGCCCGTGTACTCAAGCCGCCGGGCCGTTGGCGATTCGTAGGAGAACCGGGTTTGCCACACGCTGTACTTGATCGCCTCCATCCCGACCTTCAAGAAGTGTCCTTTCGTCACCTGGCTGGCCAGGTCAAACTTCAACTGATACCGCCTTCGGTCAGAAATCCCCCATTGATTGATCTGCCGGTCGGTGACAAACCAGCCCTGTTCATCCGTGCTTGGATCTCCGGTCCTCGGCGATATAGACCCGACCGTATCCTGCCGGGTCCTGTACCGGGAAATCCTCAGATCGTAGAACGTCTTGGCAGACAGAGAGTGCGTGAACGCCACGTATTCCATGTCGTGGAGCGTTTCCATTTTACCCGATGCGCTCCACTCCTCCGGCAAAAAGAGGTTCTTCCCGTTGTCGTCTATGCCCCGGATGGTCCCGGTTCTGGATGTCAGCCCCCCGATGTTTCGATACGAACCGTTGTCCCTTCCCATATACTGGTCATTGTACGAGAACAGCCCCCCGACCTTCACCTTGATTTCTGTCGTTAGACGGAAGGCAAAGCTGGACGATCCCTGGAAGTTTTTGGTGGACGGGACGAAGCTTCCCCGCTCGGTCAAAAAACCTCTTTCCGTCGCACTGGGGTACACGGGGGCGATCCGGCTCGTGCTGCCGCTCAAGATGAACGAAACCCGATCCGTCAGAGGCCCGGAAACGGTCCCTTCCATCTCGTGGCCCGATACCTCGTCGTACCGCGAGCGCTTATGCACAACGCGCCCCGTTGCCGGGTTGCGCTCGTTCTCCCACTGCCCATCCCCCCACTTCATCTTGTCCCGGTGCATCGGGCTATCGTATATATTTGCCCCCCAGTGCTGCTGGCCGCCGGGGTGATACTTGTACTCCGTCCACGCACGGAAACTCTGACCCCCGTCTTTCGTCACGATGTTGACGACCCCGGCCTGCGCATTGCCGAATTCGGCATTCATCCCGCCGGTCACCACCGCGATCTCCTGCACGGCCGACCGATTGATCGACTGCCATTGGTGGGAATCCGCGCCATCGCTGTTCACGATCTTCACACCGTCAACATAATAGGCCACATCGCCGCCCACTTTGCCCCGCCATTCCCCCGCACTGGTGCTGCCCCTCATCCGGCCGGACCCATCCAGGTGCACCCCCGGCTGAAGCGTGATCATTTCGCTCGTGGACCTGACGATCGGGAGGTTTTCGATCTCGTCGGCGCCCACCGTATACTTGGAGAAGGTCTTGTCCACCTCCACAGGGGGACTTACGGCCTTCACCACCATCTCCTCCAGTTCCAGCGCCGCCTCTGCCAGTGTAAACGTCACCTCCGTGGTATGGTCCACCTCCACCCGGACGTCCGTCTTCGTCTCTGTCTGATATCCGACCAGAGAGGCCGTCAGGGTGTGAAGGCCGGGATCGACCGCCAGGATGACATAATATCCACTCTCATCCGCGGAGGCCCCCACCCTCGTGCCTTCAATCACCACGTTGGCGCCGGGCAACGGCCCTCCGGTGTTATCCAGGACCCGCCCCGTGATCTTCCCGACCGTTGCGGCCGTGGCATCGCTGACAAATATCATCGCCAGCGACAGAAAAAGAATTCCAGCAACACAGATGGTCTTTTTCATGACTTGCTACCCCCTGTTGTGGATATTTATTCTGAATACCTCTGATATTCGGCCCCCGACCCCCTTCACAACACTTTCATTATATAAATACACAAGGCCTCCTTTCTTGAGTTGCCCGGCATAATCCAGCCTACTTTTTGCCCACATCGTAAAACTTGAATGCGATCTCAAAATCCAGCATCTGTATCGGCCAGACCTCATTGACGCCCCACAATTCATAAGGCCTGAGATTGCCGGCCAGAAAATTATGCTGAACCCGGAAATCCAGCGCGACGAAATGGGATAAAAAAAACTCCACGCCAAATCCAAAGTTGACCCCCAGCGCCGCCCGGCGGTCTTGCTGCGGCAGCAAGTGAGAGCTCAGATCGAGCGGCTCCGTTGTCTGGCCCGGGTAAATCAGGCCGCTCACATTATTCTTGTATTCGTGAAAACCTGCGCCGAGCAATACGTAAGGAGATACCCCCTGGCTGGTGAAAAGATTCTTCTTGTCTCCCAGGCGAAAGACAGTGTTGATCAGCACGCTGTTGATCCGCATATTCGCAGCGGCCCGAGGACTGGAATACTCCTTATTGTCCACATTCCACATGAACACACGATCCTCAATCTTCCCATTCTTGTATTTGATCCGATGAAACTCGAACTCTAGAGCCAGTTTGGCATCCATAGAATAGACCAGGCTGCCACCCCACTTCGCCGCTTGATTGTACCAGCTCTGGTTCAGGCCGAACACAGGTTTGTTATAACCCAGGAAGAGCCTCCCGCCAATCCGTTTGTAATCCTGCCCGTATGAAGCCGACGCCAGCAACAACACCAGAACACCGGTAAGCGTTATACATTTCCATTGTCTCATAACATACCCTCCTTTACTCAGACAACCGTTGTGGGTTGGATCCTGCGGGGCGGAGCGGTCAATCCCCCCAGTACCATCGTAGCCTCGCTCACCCAGAAATTTTCCGAACCACGCAGCACCTGTTACTCCTTAACCGATCACGAATGCACAAGAATCACTCATGTACCAAATAATAATATATAAATCCCCTTTGTCAAGCAGAAAAACGCGATGGCACGAAAAAAATTAAGTGAGCGTTGTATAAGTTATAAGCCTATTAAAACAAGAGCTTACGTCAAAAAATGCCCAAAACTATATGGCCATAATCAATTCAGGTGCCGCGTCCAGCATGATTTCTTCAAATTCATCAAGACTGGCAGCCTCAATATGCAAGCCCTCAATGTCGCTTTGAGCATAGAAGACCTGCGCCTCATTGTCCCGGATAGCCTTCACGGTAAAAGTGCGCTTCATAATGTGCTCCTCCGCTGTAAGAAGCTGTCTTAAAACCCACGTCGGGCCGCTTTGCAGGGCTGTCGAGTTCCCCTGGCGTCAGGCGATTTTCGAGGGCGAGACCTGCCTGCCGAGTCGGCGCCCTCGTTCCCGGGTTCTTTGCACGCTGTCTGCAAGCAGGCAGACAGGCAGGTCCGCTTGAGGGACCGAACCCGAAATTTTAAAACGGCTTCTGAGAGATCGCTTGCACACAGCGAAATCCGGTAAAGATGCTCCGGTGGTCACCCGGAAAGAACCTGAAACGGGCCGACGTCTGAAGATAGTGGGGAAGGTGGTGCCACGAACTCCCCCTCACCACACGGAATCTACCGGTATCCGGACCGGGAGGGTTGCGCCTGGGGCTTTCCGTGTAGTAAGTCTCGTCGTACCAGTCCCTGCACCATTCCCACACGTTGCCCGCCATATCCTGGAGACCGTAAGGACTTGCCCCTGCCGGCAGGGAACCCACGGGCATGGTATGGCAATACTCGCCCGCCACCGGGCCGCTCGGCGGGTTTTCCCAGCTGCTCCTGCCGCAGTGACCGCCCAGGTCCATAACCGCACGCGCGCCCGTAGGTTCCTCTTCCCCCCACGGGTACGTCCGGCCGGCCGTCCCCCGCGCTGCCTTCTCCCACTGCGCCTCCGTCGGCAGATCCCCACCCCGCCACCTGCAGTAGGCAACGGCATCCTCCCAGGACACCCCCACTACGGGCTGCGTCGGTCCCGAAAAAAGCGGGTTGTCCGTTTCGGCCGACTCCCGATGTCCTGCGGCCTGAACAAAGGCCCGATACTGCGCATGGGCCACCTCATATTTGTCGATATAATAGGCATCCAGATAAACCATGTGTGCAGGCCCCTCAGGCGCAAATCCCCGGTTTGTCCCCATCAGAAACTCCCCTGCGGGGATGGCAATCATCGTGTCTACGGTCCCCGCAGGTGTGCGGGCCAGGAAAATCTCTCCCCCCACCACCGGGTTCAGCACGGAATCCTTTTCCCCACACCCGGCGCACCAGAGGAGAAGACAGAGCACCAGACGCCATCGCGGTCGTGTTTTCAACCTGTGCATCCCTGCTCGCTTCCCATTTACCTGCTCAGAAGAGCCAGAAAATCCCTCCGGAGCTTCTCCCGGGTCCCCACAACCGTGCGCCCCCAGCTCAGCAGTGGGTCTGGCAACTCTTCCCACAGGGCCTCAGGGCCAAACAGAAAATAAATATCCCAGACCACCTCCACATCCTCGCCATACCTCCCCTGTGCTGCGAACCACCGCCCCACAACCCGCTGCTCATCCCACAGATGAATCACCCTCGAGTCCGGAATAAGGCTCTTCTTCCACTCCGACCGGGCATCGCTGGCAATCATCGGAAGCCAGACCGCGTAAACCTTCACATCTGCCGTGCTATTCTTTTCCAGAAGCTCCTCTTGCACCCAACTGGCGCCTGCCTGGCAGACCCCTCACGTAGGCGAAAGCAGCAGAATCAGGCGGGGTACACCCGCATCCTGGTTGAACACCTCCTGGAGCTCCTCAATCCGGCCGATATCCTCCAAATCCTGAAAGGACTCATCGGATACCGGATTGTCACCGCAGGCGGCAAACATACCCACCGTCAGAAGCAGCATCAACCGCCACTCCAGGCAGACATCTCCAATCATCCACAGACAACGCCGGACGTCTCTTATCATCTCTTCCTCCATCGTGAAGGGGGATCCTCAGTACGTTACAAAATCAGCATGCGGGCGGGGCGCGGAAGACGGGGCGACGACCTCACTACCAGCCAATGTGAAGGCAGGACCACCGGCGTGTCGGCCAAAGCCTCCCGAAGGACGGGTGCCAGCGAGCGGGGAAACAGGGAACGGTTAGCGTCCATTTGTCGATTGTATTAGCGGCCAATTGCCGGTTAAGAGAGCGTCCAATTGTCGAATGGCTGCAACGTGACAATCTATTGGGGAAGGGGACGCGGTGGGGATCACGTGACACGAGCGCAGTGGACTCGCTCCCGCTAAAACCTGAAGGTGAAGATTCTGATCGTGTGTCGACTCGGCCAGGGTCTGCTGAAGTCCAGGGCCTTGTACTGCTCGGGCACGGTGGACCAGCCTTTGTAGATGTTGCCGCCGAAGTAGAAACGCCGCGTCGTGCCGGGCTCCGTGGTCGCAGTGCCCGTCGCGAAGAGCTCGTAGGAATGCTCCGGCGGGCGTGGGCCGATTTGATCGTCGTGAGGCACGTACTCCCTGCGACCGTCGCCGTCGACGTCCGCTCGAATCCAGTCGAGATGGAGCAGGCGATGGTAGCTGCGGTCGGCGATCAGGCCGCGCAGCTCGGCGTTGAACCGCGAGATGATCGACTCGGCGTCCGGAAGCGACCGGCGGACGGCGAGGTGAAGCGAGCGTGTGAGCAGCGGCGTCGAGCCGAACGCCAGCCGCGTTCGAGCTTCTTCTGCGTGGTTGCTGATGAGGTACTGGATGACGAGGTCGTCCATCAGCGTGTAGTCCACCTCACCGTTGAGGAGTCTTGCGACGCTGTTCTCTTCGCTGTTCGAGCCAACGAAGATCGGCCCGTCCGTCGTCTCGACTGCCTCGCCATACGCGTACCCGGCGACCAGGGCGATCCGCTTGCCGGCGAGGTCGGACAGCGAGGTCGCGGACACGTCGCTGCCCTGCCGCCCGACGAGGATCAACCGGTTCTCGAGATACGGCTGCGAGTAAATCAGCGCGCGTTCGCGCTCCGTGTCCTTCCAGAGGGCCGCGCTTCCGTCGAACTCGCCGCTCAGCAGTGAGGGCGTCAGCCTGGCCTCATCCACGATGACCGTTTCGGCGATGATCCCCATGCGTTCGAGAGCCACCTCGACCAGATCGAGGGCGAACCGCGGCTGTCCTGGCGCGTTGGTGAACGGCGACCACGCCGTCGACACGAGCTGCATCTGCCGATCCTGCGCTGCCGCCATGATCGGTATGGCGATGATCAGGAGTAGCAGCGCTCCGGTCATCCACCGGATCCAACGAAGAAGCCGTGTTTGGCGCATGGGTCGTGAATTTTCCAGTTTCCGTGCGTCGTTCGCTGACATATTGTAAGTCATTCTTCACCCCTCCTGCTATTTACGCACTCTACTCCAGGCCGCACTGAAGGATTTTCATGTACGCAGGTCCGACGTCTCCACGCCGGCTGAAATCTCGCCCTCTGACCAATCTACCAGGAGTTGCCGCCCCCTGCCACCCGGCATCAAGCAGTGGTTCAGGACCTGGTTCCTGAACCTGGTTCGTCCTTTCTGCCTGCCAATGCCATCAACGTCCCTATTGCCTTTTCTGTCAGGCAGTTACGCAGAATTTCGACCTGGTGCCGACCTGGTGCCCAACTTGTGCGGTGTCCTGGTCCCGACCTGTGCGGTCGGCCTGGGAAAAGTCGTCGTTACTCACGACTCCCATAAATATACACCAGGCAAAGTGGAAAAGACAGTCAAAGATGAGGGTGGCCCTGAGCCTGGAGAGGCTGCTTCGAGCCGGTGCCGGAAGGATGCTGCAAACCTGCCAGGACTTCGTGGTCTGCCTGCCAGCGGACGAGGCAGGCGGCGGGCATGAAATTCGTGTCTTACTCGACGAGAGCTTTGAACTCCTCGCTGGCCATGGGTTCGTGCGTGTCCCAACGGCCGCGCATCTCAATTAGAACACGCTGCTTCGACGGCGCGGGCTGCGGGTTGATACGCACCAGGTTCACAAGGTCTTTGCACGCATCCAGATTCATCCTCACGTCTGCGGGAGCATCGGGAGCATGAGATAGGAGCGGGGACCAACCGGTTGCCTGTGAAGAACACTGACAAGCTGTCTCAATATGTACACGGGGCCTTGAGGTGGCGTCATATATCGTGATATCCGGACGGCCGCCTGTCTCGACCTCAGTCTCGCTTTCGATAGACTCGGCCTTGAATGGCTCGAATCCGGCACGTTTTGCCACCTTATCGACTAACGCCTGGCACACTCCTGGCGATGCATTAAGGATATATCGCAACGATTCTGTGGCGATGGTTTCCGGCGATGGCGCAAGCCTTCCTGCCAGGTGCGCCAGGAGACTTTTGTTCATATTCCCTTATCTCCTACGTTGGACGACGGCCGCCTGGGGGATAGAACCACGATGGCAGTCG
This sequence comes from Candidatus Latescibacterota bacterium, assembly GCA_965222075.1. Classification (GTDB taxonomy): domain Bacteria; phylum Latescibacterota; class UBA2968; order UBA2968; genus JAAXHW01. Next base: position 1,658,926 of record OZ244937.1, read on the forward strand.
CCATTTGGAGCGACGCTCCGATCCCGGCGCCGTCAACGTGAACGCTCACGACGGGTTTCAATCCTTGTTCTGGTGGAAGTATTGCTCTGATAAAGAATCGGCCGCCCCCGCGAAACGTCCTACTGAACCGCGTCCGCCATTCGTCGCCAATCCTCCGCTGAACCGCGTCCGCCATTCGCGCCAATCCTCCGCAACGCGATCTACTCCTCCTCGGTTGCGGTTCGCGCGCCCAAGTGCACCCGGGCTTGATTGGGCCCAGAATTGCGCGTCCCCGATCCGGAACGGCGACGCAATGGCCATTTCGAGGTTGCCTGCCGGCGCCAATCCAAACGACTTGCGGATTGCTCGATATACGGCCAAGCCGAGGCACACCACGAGCCTCGGCTCCACAATCTCAATTTCCGGCACGGTGTAGGTCTCTGCTGCCTTCTCCAAATCTTCAACCGGCACGGATTTACTCATTGCTCCATACTTTATGAATGGAAACAGGTTTGTCGTGTAGGTTTGCTCCAATCCGATTCCAAAGTGAGTGGAAAGCAGGCTCTTGAGATTCCTGTTGGTCGGCAACTTCGGATCGTGCCCCAGCGTAACCAAATTAGAATCTACAGGTTTCTGCAAGAACTCATCCGAACACCAATCCTGGAGCACAAGCATGATATCGGCATTGAGGTTCCAGGCGGACTTCGTGTAGGGCGATACGAAATCGCACTCATAGGCGCCGGAATGATATTCGCCGATTCCCCTGTATCCGGGAAAAACGTTGTCCCGGCGGTGGCGGGCAAGCGCCGCGAGGCGTTCCCGCTTTCCGATGCGATTCGCCCGAGAGGGGCTTTGGGTCTTTTGGGGGCGGGCAAGCGCCGCGAGGCGTTCCCGCTTTCCGATGCTTTCATGCATGCCTGGGCTCCTCTGGAGATCCCTGAGCCTGAGGCCGTCTTTGGGCTTCAGTTCACTGCGGCAATGCGGACACACGGTCGCCTTTTTGCTGATTCGCTTGCGGCATTGCGGGCACGTCACGCCCGCGAAACACGCGAGGATGATGCCGATGGGGCCCAAGAGCAGGCCTCCAAAGAACCAGCCCAATCCCGATCCGCCGCGGCTGCTGCCAATGAGCACGGCGATCAGTCCGAAGGCCATCCAGAGCACGAACAGTTCCATGCCGTTTCCTCCTGTGTGATGGCGCGTCACAACCTTCCAGCCCGCACGTATCGCCAAATCGAGCCTGACGACTCAACGGCATCCCGGACGAGCAACAATTCACGCGTCGCGGCTGCCTGGCAGTGGTTTCACGTCGATGTTGGGAGACGACATGTCCAGATCGGTAACGTTGATCGTCGTCGACGCGCTGACCTTTACGGCCTGTAAGATAACACAAGCGCGTATATTCTCCGGGTTGACCTCGTCGATAAACCCTGCATATCGCCGCGCTCGCGCCGTCGATCAATGAGTTTGTGAGCAATGTTTCGATGGTGACGCATCCGCTCATCGTGTTCGAAAAAGCGATGCGTGCCTGCGTCGTCGAGGTTGCCGCGCACATAGAAGGGTTCGCCGTCGTCGGCACCGCCTTAGAAACATGCCGAGACGTTCAATCCGCTCCCCCCTGCCTGCCGTGCACAGCACGGCGCAGGCAGGCCACCGAAGTGAGGGGAGATGCCCGGGTTGCCAGCGAAACGGCGTAATTGACGGGTTTCGCAGATGTCGTCAGGCGCCCGGGGCTGAGGAGCTTGTTCATCTCACATCCCATCACATGAACAGCTCGCGCAACCAGACGTTGGCTTCCGGGATACCGTCGGCGTCGAACACGAACTCCTGCCCACGGCCCACCGTGTCGACGTAAACCCACGGTTTGCGGCGTCGCCAACGTCTCCTATTGCTATGGTAGCTGAGCGTTGGACGACGACTGCCTGGGGGATAGAACCACGACGGCAACCGCCATTTACGACGACTCGTCGAGCCCGGCGCGGTCAACGTGAAACGGTCGCCGTTACCGCTGAACAGGCCGGCGCCGCTTCGCGCGGTCAGCCCCTCGAAATTGAGCGTCTCTCTCGCGATGTAGACGGTGTTGTAGCGCCACCGCCTATTCAGGTGGGGATGCGCAGACAGCCACGGACGTGCGGAGCGCGCACGAGACAGATTCTCCCCGACGGGCACGACCTCGGAAACCTGGAGCCAACCGAACAACCTGTGCACGTCAGGAGCGTTCCGGACGTACCGCCATGTGCCCCCGTTCCCGGGTTCCACGGCACGAAACCAGCCGAAGAACAGAAAGAGGTCGCCAGGCCCAACACCCTGATTTTCCAGATGGCGTTGAGCGATCTCGACCTGCCCGAAGGCCGGCCGCCAGCCGGGCGAACGCGCAAGGGCATCGGCGTTCAGATCCGGATCCAGATGGCACCGGTGCTTTCCCTTCACTCGACCGTTGGTCAAACACTCCACGATCGGGCCGAGAGACGTGCCACGCCACCGTACGTCCCTGAATCGCGTCGGACTTCTGGGGTACGGAATCGGCAGAGACAGGGCAGTACCGTCCGGAAAAATGGGACTCGCCCTCCCCCCGTTGCTGGAATCGAATCCCTTGCGGCTGAAAACGATCTTCATTGCTTCTCTTCCTCCTCTTATGGTCCCGTGCGGTTACCCAAACTTACAGCAATCAGCAGAAAGTCAGCAAAGTCAACAATACCATTCTTGTCCAATCAAACCGGTTCATCCCCACGCCTGTGGGGAGTATCTGCCGGCCGTTGTTTCAATCCTTGTTCTGGTGGAAGAATTCGTACAGATTAAAAACCGCGCCATCTGGCAGGGGCGTATCGGGTCGACTTCGTCCAGCTCAATGTCGGTGGGAAGGAAACTCCAGAATGCACCAACGCACGGGATCTCGGGGTAGCCAGCGGGCAATTCCTCGGGCTTTCTATTAGGCCGAGCGACGGAGCGCGTCCGCCAACGCCGCAAATCGGCCGGCAACCGATGAACTCGGATGCGGGCATGGCAGGAAATCAATGTCGGCACGCCGCAAGGCCGTCTGCGCCTCGCGACCCAACGCGATGACCCTCCGCCCCTCAACCTCATACCGGGTCACCGCCTCGATTGAAAGCTTCATCAATTCGCGAGGCACCTTCCGCCGCCGGTTTTCCCTCGGCAAGAAATGGCACGCCTGTGTGATGTAGATGTTCCCACGCGTGCGCTCGACATCCTCCAGGATCCGGTCAAGAGTGCTGTTGAATGGGATGTCTGGCAAGTACCCCAAACACTCAAGGATTGCACGTTCCTGATTCACGGATTCCGCATCCAACCAATGCTTCGCCACGAGTACCGGGCCGGTCATGCTGTTCGATATTTTCTGAATGGGCGATACCCAATCGCCATCAAACCCAACGTCGGCCAATGTCACCCACTGCTCCTGGAACTGATCCGGAACCTGAAGCTCGCGACGACGTGCGATGATGTCCTCTCTCGTCACGGTTTCTCCTCCTCAATCGGCGCCAGCCGAGTCCAGCTTCCGCGATGGCGGATTCGACCGGCGGCGGACTTATGGGCAGGGCTTACGCATCTCGTGAGGCGTCGTGTTTCGGCCGCCCCCGCGAAACGTCCCACTGAACCGCGGCCACCATTCGTCGCCAATCCTCCGAAACACGATCTACTCCTCGATTACGGCTCCCACGCCAACCCGGGTGTGATTGGGCCCAGACTTTCGCGTCCCTGATCGGGAACGGCGACGCAATGGCCACTCTCGAGGTTGCCTACCGGCGCCAATCCAAACGACTTGCGGATTGCCTGATACACGGCCAATCCAAAACACACGACGAGTTTCGGCCCAACAAGCTCTATTTCCGGCACGGTGTAGGTCTCTGCTGCCTTCTCCAAATCTTCATCCGGCATTGCTCCATGCTTTATGAACGGAAACAGGTTTGTCGCGTAGGTTTGCTCCAATCCGATTCCAAAGTGAGTGGAAAGCAGGCTCTTGAGATTCCTGTTGGTCGGCAACTTCGGATCGTGCCCCAGCGTAACCAAATCAGAATCTACACGTTTCTGTTTCCGCAAGAATTTATCCGAACACCAATCCTGGAGTACAAGCATGATATCGGCATTGAGGTTCCCGGCGGACTTCGTGTAGGGCGATACGAAATCGCACTCATAGGCGCCGGAATGATATTCGCCGATTCCCCTGTATCCGGGAAAAACGTTGTCCCGGCGGTGGCGGGCGAGCGCTGCGAGGCGTTCCTGCTTTCCGATGCTTTCATGCATGCCTGCACTCCTCTCGAGATTCCTGAACTTGAGCCGGTTTGCCCTCTGCGAGCCTTACGCGAGTTCCCGATCATTCAGGCGATCTCCGCGTGGTTTCAATTCTTGTTCTGACGGAAGAGATTTCCAGCGGTAACGGCATGACTCCGATGAAAATCAACGAGTACTGTCAGCACGCGTCCCGTGCGCCCTTATCCTGAGCGCAGTCCTCATCAACCGGATCGACGACCCGTCTCGGGATTGAGGATCCGGGAATCCATTTCGGTTCCTGCCACGCAGAGGTATCGCCTCACGTCATTGAAAATAGGGGAGCATAAGATAGGAGCGGGGACCAACCGGTTGCCTGTGAAGAACAGCTTCAGCTCGCTGCAGTTTCCTGGTAATCCGGTGTCGCTGATTCAAAGTTCATCCGCACTGACAAGCTGTCTAAATGCTAAGCCGAATCGGACGGCGAATTCTCCTGCGTCGCCTGTTCGAATTTATCGATGGTTTCGCGCATCTGAGTAACCGCATCTTCGATTACTCGATCCTTGTCGACGCCACTTGCCAGCCGAATCGGAAAGCACAGACAATCTCTGTACTCTTGATGGTCCGGGCATATCCGTTTCACACTTGACCAGTGTCTGATGAGCCCACCCCATTCCGTTTTGTATACCTCACACCATATGGGAGTTATACCGGAATCGCGCCATGCTATGATATCAACGCCCAACCACAAACCAAACTGTAGATCTTTTCCTGCTGAAAAGTAGCGACCCTTCTTGAAATAGGAACGTGTAGGATTCACGCCCTCAAAGCTTGCAAGACCCTCGTTCTTAAGAACTTCGGCAATTTCCTCGGATAAATCACTGTAGTTAATCATACGACGGGGGACATTCATGTCGCTGGTTTCTTCCTCGCGCAAGGGAAGAAAAGCCTCTACATCCATCCGTTCTGCGAGTCCGAGAAGCTGAACGACGTCCTGCTCAACAGAAGTGTCTCCGGCTTCATTTGCACTTCGTTGCAACGTATCTAATATAGATCCCCAACTTGAGATAAGCAGGTTACGTCCCGAACCAATGCGAACCCCCTTCATATCGTTAATTGTAGTCTCAGTTCCGACCTTAAGCTCCTGTTTAACACACCGTTCCTTCAACTCCTGCCAGATGCTGACGATTCGGGCCTCGGGCACGACGAAAAGTAACGCGGATTCGGGTTCGTCGGAGAGCGAGTTGAGGTATCCAACTGGCTGGAGACGCCGTCAGTCCTGCCCAGAATTTATTCTCAATATGTACACGGGGCTTTGAGGTGGCGTCATATATCGTGATATCCGGACGGCCGCCTGTCTCGACCTCAGTCTCGCTTTCGATAGACTCGGCCTTGAATGGCTCGAATCCGGCACGTTTTGCCACCTTATCGACTAACGCCTGGCACACTCCTGGCGATGCATTAAGGATATATCGCAACGATTCTGTGGCGATGGTTTCCGGCGATGGCGCAAGCCTTCCTGCCAGGTGCGCCAGGAGACTTTTGTTCATATTCCCTTATCTCCACGTTGGACGACGAAATCCCGCCTGTCGCGGTATAATCGAGCCTGGTTCAGGACGAAATCCTGCTCGGTCGAATAAAGGTCAATCTTCATGCAGAGTGAGGGGAGATGGGATTCCTGAAGACTATTTCTTCCGCGTATGAATAGTTTCAATCCGCTCCCCCCTGCCTGCTGCAGGCAGGCAGGCCACCGAAGTGAGAGGAGACCTGCGCTGCCTGCGTTCCTTCCCCTCGGCCGTCTGAAAGTTTCAATCCGATCCAATCGGCGGGCATGAAATTCCTGATCTTACTTGACCTGGACTTTGGCCAAAATGAAGGTCTATATGTTTTCTGTAATAACTTGAAGTGCTGTTATGTCTTCAAAGTCCTTGACGTTGTGCGTTACCAGGGGAACACCGTGTCTGACCGTGCAGGCTGCAATCCATGCGTCGTTGGGTGAAATCGGCCTTCCCTTTCGATCACACTCCGCAACCAACCGACCATAGCAGCGGGCAATCTCGTGGTCGTAAGGAATAACAACAAAGTTACGCAGAGTTGTTTCCAGCGCTCTTCGCTTTCTTTCGCCCCAGCCTCTTTTCTCCGCACCGAAATAAAGCTCGCCTACAGTGATAAAGGTAATTGCAAGTAAACGATTCTGGATATGCGGCTCATACGCCGCGGCTACGCGGCCGCCTTTCATCAGGTATGAAACTATGTTCGTGTCGAGAATGATCCTGGTGTCGCTCATGGCCGAGCACCTGTCTTACCGCCAGGATGTCGCAGTTCGTCGATTGTCGCCTCGAAGCCGTCGTTTTCCTCATCCGGCCACGTACCAAACAGCGTCCGTACGTCCGCCATTGGCTGCACATTCTGCGAACGCGCCAACTCCTGGAGTGTCGGCGATTTCCAGAACGTTGGTGAAATCGGCGTTCCCTGTGGCAGGAGATCGGCGGCTTCATCTTGCCGGTCCTCCAGCCGCTCAATATCGTGAATCTTGATGTCCGTTATTTTCCGAGACATGGGGTCTTCCCTCGCCTCTCCCACGACGCGGACGTATTGCAGAATGTTTTCCAGGACTTCGTCTTTTTGTTCTTCATCGAAGAGACAAAGGAGCGGATCTCCGGTGGATGGATGCACACGGCACCTCGTTCCATCCTCCTTGAAGTCCGCCATCAACAGCCGACCTTCGATCACCCGGGTGTTTACTTGCGGTCCCTTGATTCGCTCCTGTATCCGCGTGACGCCGCGCGGCGTCAACGACATCCGAACCGCCTTCTGCCGGTGAGTCAGCGTAAACTCGATCTTGTCAATTCCCTGACTGAAAAGCATCCCCAAGTCACGCCACGCCATTAATACACCCGTGTCATATCCGGCCGGAAATGCGCTATTGACATTGTCTCTTTGAACCGCTTCCAGCCCACCAATCGCCTTCTCCAGGATTTCCAAACCAAAGTCCATTTCGCGGAAGGATAGGCTCTCCTGCCTGCGCTGGAAGCCCAACACAGCCGTCGGGCTTCCATGCGTTAGCGACACCAACTCAAGTTCCACCTCTGCCTTTATCCTGTGAGGCGGTTGGCCTCGACGCAAGCTGCCAGCATCGCCTTGCAGGACCCGCCCGGTCCGCTGAAGCGCTTTGTTGAAATTAGAAAGAAATCGCAGTAAATGAGACACCGGGATCTTTCCCGGCCCAACTGCCTCGCCATCAAAACGAATCTTCAGTAGCGAATTGTTTTCATTCATACGAACCTCCTGTCTTCGTTTACGTGGCACATTGCAGTCTCACTCTCACCACAAACTCCGCACGTACCCCAACTCATGCTGCTCCAGTATGGTCAGCAGACAGGCAGGCCAGCCGCTCACCCCGGGGCTCCGGTATTGGATCGCCGAACTCTCGCGCGGTGTCAATCCAGAGATCCATCCCTTCATTAACGTGTCTGAGCGCGGCTTCTTGTGTGTCGCCGTGAGCCATGCATCCGGGAAGCTCGGGCACTTCAGCCACAAAGACACCGTCGGCATTGCTCCAATAGAGAATGATCTCGTACTTGTACATTGACTTACTTTATCCAGTCACGAAATAGCATGGCATTGCACCCCGATCCTTCAGGCAAGGGCCGCGTACTCATAAATCTGGGGTCTCAATGGTGCGAACGGGGCGGTATCGTTCCCACACCACTTGCTGCAAGCGCTCAACGGTCTCCGGTGAGAAGTGCCTCTCACCTGTCTCGACGTTGACTCGCGCCGGGACATTCTCAATGAGTAAGAGCCGCCCATCGAACTCAATGTGGTACATCACCTTTTTTTCAATCAGCATCTCGTTCCACACGCGGTCGTCAGGCATCGTCCGGTCTCCTTTTCGTCATCCGCTCCTCATCGCCCTTCTCCCAACTCTGCCAGGAGTTGCCGCCCCTTACTCGTCAGTCGGTATTTCTGCTTGCTGCTGGTCGGCTTGTCCGGGATGGTCATTTCCAGCCACCCGGCATCCAGCAGCGGTTGCAGGTAGTTTGTCCGGAACGTTTTCCAGTGCTTCAACCCAAGGCAGTCCATGATCTCTTTCGCCATGCGAGGCACCCGGCAATGCCAGACAACTTGTGCGGTAACTTGTGCGGTAACTTGTGCGGTCAGGTCCTCCAGGCTGTTCGCAATCCGCTGCAACATATTGTTCGCAAAGGTGTTAGGGTCTTCCTGGGCGTTTCTTTCAACTTGTGCGGTGGCCTGAACTCGGCCTGGTCCGGATTTGATGCTGACTTGTGCGGTCGGCCTGGGAAAAGTCGTCGTTACCCACGACTCCGACCTGCCTGCCGATCCGAGCTCGGCGCAGGCAGGCACCTCAATCACCGGCTCAGCCACTCCGTGTTCGCGGCACAGGTCGCGGATGCGCCGGATGCCGGAACCGACCTGCCTGTGCGTCACCGCACGCAGACAGGTCCTCTCAACCGCCTCCATGCGGTGCAGGATGCCGAACAACAGCGGATTGCGTGGAATGCTCTTGACGCCAAGGTCCGCTTCCGTCATACCGGCGGGCAACCCGCCCGGGCTGACGATCTCGAGCCGGTCCATAAACAGATATACCTGTACATTGGCGGTGGAGCGGTAGTCACGATGGGCCAGGGCGTTGACAACCGCCTCACGAATGGCCTCTTCCGGCAGTTCCGGCCGTTCTTCCCGCCTTACGCGCTTAATGATGTACTCCACATTGATCTTGGAAAGAATCCAGGCCATCACCTCCTCAATCATCGAATAGACATCGCCGTGGAAGTCGCGCCTGTCGAGAATACGCACCTTGTCGGTTCCCATGAAGAGCGCGCACGCCACATCTGCGCTGATATTGAACTTACGAATGTCCCGGGCCAGCAACCAGGCGCCCGCGTGCGCCATGCGGCCATCTTCACCGACCAGATGCAGGTTGCGCAGCGCGGTCTCCGGCTCCATATCAGCCGGTATTTTGGCGCGACGCTGAAACAGGGACCAGTTCTCTTCCTCAAGGTCTCTCTCCAACAAAAACTTGTCGCACGCGGTTTCATCGAAATGGATCAGCCCTTCCTTGTAGAAAAACTCCCGGATCTCCTCACGCGACATCTGCTGACTGCTCGCCCCCTCGCGGATGAAGAACTTTCCGCCGAAAGAGTAAGGCTTGCTGTGCTGCGCGGGCACCGTCACGCAGAGCACGCCATCCACGCTTTCGACCTCCACCGCGATGGGCGGCTCCGCGCTGCGGGCGATCGACTGCACCCGGGACTTCAAGCGGTTGTGGTCAGCAACCCCGCAGACCACCCCATCATCGGCCACGCCGATCAGAATTACGCCGCCGGTGGCATTGGCAAAGGCGCATATCTCACGCCCAAGCCCGGAAGTGCCCGAGCGCTTGAACTCGATGGTAAAGCCCTCGCCAAGGGCGGTCAGGCCAGAGAGAGTCTTTTCGTTCATGTTGATCATCGTCCGCTACGCCAGCATCAGTCGTTCGCCCCCGGGTTCCGGTGCCAACGCCCCCTTCGGAGTTATCCGGCACAGGCAGGAAGAATACGCTCCCTGACATAGAATATACACCCTCCAACGTGGAAAAGACAGTCAAAGATGAAAGTGGCCCTGAGACTGGAGAGGCTGCTTCGAGCCGGTGCCAGAAGGATGCTGCAAGCCTACCAGGACTTCGTGGCCTGCCTGCCGGCGACCCGCATCCAGCCGACCCACCAAAAATCACGCCTGGCCGGATTCATTGTCCTGCCAGGCGAGAAATAAGGTCTTTGCACGCATCGAAATTCATCCCCACGCCTGTGGGAGCACCAGGAGCACGGCCGGGAGCATCCGGTCCATCCCCACGCCTGTGGGAAGTATCTGCCGGCCGTTGTTTCAATCCTTGTTCTGGTGGAAGATTCCCAACGGTGCGGGACAGTTGGCCGTGGCCACGGGTGAAGTGGACGCCTACGGCGGCAGCCGTGCTGATTCTGGTTGGCGGCAGTCGCTGAACGCTGGTGGAGGCTGTGCACCAATGTGCCGCAGACGGTGCGAGGGGTACCGCCACGATGCTATTGGTGTAGCGACCGGTATTCGACTTCACCGTACGTTCACGGCGTCCGGTGGCCCGCTCAGCCGCTATCAGCGTTGGGCTTCACCTCGATGATCAGGCGGCAGTGGTCGCTTGGTCCCCATTCGTGGACATCGTTCATCGCCCGCACCGACACCCTTTCGTGGAACCCGCGCGATGCGAATGCGTAGTCCAATTGATTCGCCGCCGTTTCCGGTCCGTCTCCTGGCTTGTAGTACGTCGGCACATTTTTCGTGTCGGACGGCACGTCGTCTGGCGCAGTTCCTGCGGGCCGACCGTGAGAAGCCTGCGGTCCCAGAAATTCCAGTCCGAGCACCTTTATTCGTTTCCAGACCGTGCCTTCGCGTTCCGGCAGTGACAGCCTATTGCCGGTCGCCCCGTAGAACATGTTCAGATCGCCCGCCGCCAGAATCCTGTGTCTGGCCGGGTTGGCGTGACCGATGAAAGCCGACAGGTCCGAAATGATTCGATGTGCCGAGGCGTCGGAGTAGCCAACGCTCCAACTGCTCCTGGTAGACGGATGAGGCTTCAGCCAGCGCGCGTACATCGAGACCGCGACGAAATCCTCGTGATCGCTGTCGTGCGGGAATACCTTCGCGGCGGCGATGGTCCCGATACCGCTGACGCCAATGGCGTCCGCTCCAAGCTCGCTGATGGGTGGCACCTGCTGGTACGGCTCGACCGTGATCCGATCAGACAGCTTCACGACCAGCGGCCAGCGGTCGTACAACTGTCGGTTCCAAAACACCGCATCTTCGCATTCGACTAAATGCACCAGGTCGCCGGGTGGACTCCCCGCTTCCTGCAGGAGTGCCAGGTCCGCGTCGCCATCGTCCGCCATCTGCACCAGTTCACGCCACGGCTGCGCCCGTTTGCTGATGTTCCAGCTTACCACCTTGATCATCCAATCACCTCCTCATCGCTCATTCCAGTTTCAATCCTTGCTCTGGTGGAAGTATTGCCCTGAGCTTACGGCCTGGTCCCAATCAATACAATCCAAGTCCATTACTTCCGGATGAAAAACCTCGGACCAGGGGCTGAGCTTACGGCCTGGTCCCAATCAATACAATTCAAGGGCGTTTCAATCCTTGTTCTGGTGGAAGTATTGCCCTGGGGCTGGCCGATGTGATCCGGGTGGATTTCACCGGCATGGGGTTTCAATCCTTGTTCTGGTGGAAGTATTGCCCTGGGGAAACACCAAGACGGAAAGCCGATGCATCGGTTCGATGTTTCAATCCTTGTTCTGGTGGAAGTATTGCCCTGGGGCTGATGAGCGCCCAACCTGAAAGGAGGACCGGTGCAAGTTTCAATCCTTGTTCTGGTGGAAGTATTGCCCTGGGCGCCCTGGTCGACTCCATTCTGACCGGCGTGCCGGGTTTCAATCCTTGTTCTGGTGGAAGTATTGCCCTGGGGATTCCCGGGCGCGTTCGTGTATGCCGATGCGGTGTCGTTTCAATCCTTGTTCTGGTGGAAGTATTGCCCTGGGCGTTTGCGCATGTGGGGGGGAAAATCCACATGGAAACTAGTTTCAATCCTTGTTCTGGTGGAAGTATTGCCCTGGGATGGGCTTTACCATCACAAGTATGTCTTGCGTCTATGAAGTTTCAATCCTTGTTCTGGTGGAAGTATTGCCCTGGGATGGGCTTTACCATCACAAGTATGTCTTGCGTCTATGAAGTTTCAATCCTTGTTCTGGTGGAAGTATTGCCCTGGGAAGCAGATCCTTTACGTTTACGCGAAGGCAATCGAAGTTTCAATCCTTGTTCTGGTGGAAGTATTGCCCTGGGATCATCCCAACAACCATTGAGATAATCTAAGTATGCCTTTTCAACCGTTTCAATCCTTGTTCTGGTGGAAGTATTGCCCTGGGCGTACGCATCTTTGGGCAGCTTGTCCATGGCGCCTAAAGTTTCAATCCTTGTTCTGGTGGAAGTATTGCCCTGGGTCCCTGTTCGTTGCGGCCTCTGCCTCTACCCCAGCAGAGTTTCAATCCTTGTTCTGGTGGAAGTATTGCCCTGGGCCCGGGCCCGCCGGTGGGGGATGATGCTCCTCTGTGACATCCACCAGTTTCAATCCTTGTTCTGGTGGAAGTATTGCCCTGGGAACGACTGCATACACTTTCAGGCTTTGTTCGGGTCCAGGTTTCAATCCTTGTTCTGGTGGAAGTATTGCCCTGGGAGCTCCCCGGAGGAAGCGTTTCGCTGGCCGTATCAGGGTTTCAATCCTTGTTCTGGTGGAAGTATTGCCCTGGGAATTCGGGAGCGTACTTGCCGTCCGACAGCACGATATCGGGTTTCAATCCTTGTTCTGGTGGAAGTATTGCCCTGGGAGCCGTAGCCTGCCCGCCGTGCCTCACTGTCGGCGTTTCAATCCTTGTTCTGGTGGAAGTATTGCCCTGGGCAGGTCGGACGCCTGCGCCCGCACCGCAAGCCTCTCCGAGTTTCAATCCTTGTTCTGGTGGAAGTATTGCCCTGGGTGTGGGCATCAAGGTCTTTGGGACCGGCCTCTGGATGTTTCAATCCTTGTTCTGGTGGAAGTATTGCCCTGGGTCGGACGCCATAGACATCAGCAATATCGGAACAGAGTTTCAATCCTTGTTCTGGTGGAAGTATTGCCCTGGGTTTCGACGATGAGGTTCAGGTAGACGCGGATGCTTTTTGTTTCAATCCTTGTTCTGGTGGAAGTATTGCCCTGGGCCAATAATTTCCTCTTCATTTCACACCTTCCTCTGTTGTTTCAATCCTTGTTCTGGTGGAAGTATTGCCCTGGGCGTTGGTTACGGGCGTCCCGTCGGGGTAACGGGCACTCTGTTTCAATCCTTGTTCTGGTGGAAGTATTGCCCTGGGATTAGAGTGCGTCAATCGGATATAGACGGGGGATGTTTCAATCCTTGTTCTGGTGGAAGTATTGCCCTGGGTCGGGGAATTCGCCCATGTAATGGTTCAAATAAATTGGTTTCAATCCTTGTTCTGGTGGAAGTATTGCCCTGGGCAGAGCACAAAACCGCCCGAAGGCAAGGGAATACTTGGGTTTCAATCCTTGTTCTGGTGGAAGTATTGCCCTGGGTGGCTGGCCTGTCGTCCGTCGTTGTTCGGAAGTAGAGTTTCAATCCTTGTTCTGGTGGAAGTATTGCCCTGGGCTTGGCAGGGCTGGGCAAGATACGGCGCGGCATGGCGAGGGTAGAGTTTCAATCCTTGTTCTGGTGGAAGTATTGCCCTGGGCCGTTGGGTGTCCTCCGCCCCGAATAGTGTGCATCCATACGTGTTTCAATCCTTGTTCTGGTGGAAGTATTGCCCTGGGTCTTCGGGCAGGCCCTTGTTCCGCCTGCCGACGATAACGGGGTTTCAATCCTTGTTCTGGTGGAAGTATTGCCCTGGGTCTTCGGGCAGGCCCTTGTTCCGCCTGCCGACGATAACGGGGTTTCAATCCTTGTTCTGGTGGAAGTATTGCCCTGGGGGGAGCGCTTCTCCGGCCAGGTCCCGATCGTCACCATTGAGTTTCAATCCTTGTTCTGGTGGAAGTATTGCCCTGGGACGCGTCGGCGGATGTTGGCCTGGAGCTCAAGCACAACGTTTCAATCCTTGTTCTGGTGGAAGTATTGCCCTGGGCAGCACCTGGCCGTTGTGTTTTTTTAGCCGTGACAAGTTTCAATCCTTGTTCTGGTGGAAGTATTGCCCTGGGTTCCCCGCCTCCGGGCTCATCGCTTTTCATAGCTGCTTGTTTCAATCCTTGTTCTGGTGGAAGTATTGCCCTGGGCAGGATGACCCCTCACGATCTGTGCACCCAGGCCATAGTTTCAATCCTTGTTCTGGTGGAAGTATTGCCCTGGGAAGAGGGCAAGGGCAAGGGTGGGGATGATAACGGCGGTTTCAATCCTTGTTCTGGTGGAAGTATTGCCCTGGGGAGGCTAAGGAGGCGTTGGAAAAGGATCTGCCTACGGAGTTTCAATCCTTGTTCTGGTGGAAGTATTGCCCTGGGGAAAAACGGTTGTCACCCTGCCAGGTGATCAATGGTTGTTTCAATCCTTGTTCTGGTGGAAGTATTGCCCTGGGCGCTTTCGGGTCGAACAACGCCCTGGTCAAGCCCGTGTTTCAATCCTTGTTCTGGTGGAAGTATTGCCCTGGGTAGTCGAACTCGGCTTCGGACAGCAAGTTGAGATGAGGTTTCAATCCTTGTTCTGGTGGAAGTATTGCCCTGGGTAGTCGAACTCGGCTTCGGACAGCAAGTTGAGATGAGGTTTCAATCCTTGTTCTGGTGGAAGTATTGCCCTGGGTTTGTTCCTTTATGGTATTATTTGACTATGGAAACAGTTTCAATCCTTGTTCTGGTGGAAGTATTGCCCTGGGTCTGTGAAACTGGGCTTTGAGGCCCGGCAGGATAAGAGTTTCAATCCTTGTTCTGGTGGAAGTATTGCCCTGGGCGGCATCGTAGGTATTGGAGTAATCCCATCCAAAAGGTTTCAATCCTTGTTCTGGTGGAAGTATTGCCCTGGGCAGGTTAAAGGGCACGATCAAGGACGCCCTGGAGAAGCAGTTTCAATCCTTGTTCTGGTGGAAGTATTGCCCTGGGCCTCCGCGATAGGGTCGACGCTGAGGTGGAGATCTTGATGTTTCAATCCTTGTTCTGGTGGAAGTATTGCCCTGGGACCAGGCCGTAGCCTGCCCGCCGTGCCTCGGAGTCGGGTTTCAATCCTTGTTCTGGTGGAAGTATTGCCCTGGGCCACCGGTCAACCGTGTCTCTACGCTGCGGCCCACAAAGTTTCAATCCTTGTTCTGGTGGAAGTATTGCCCTGGGTCGCCACCTCCTGCGGTTGTGCGCCAGTCACCCCAGAGTTTCAATCCTTGTTCTGGTGGAAGTATTGCCCTGGGAACAATGGCCTCCGGCGAGGTCTCCCACTCGCTAACGTTTCAATCCTTGTTCTGGTGGAAGTATTGCCCTGGGTCGCCCGATTGCGACGCAGCGAAAAACCGCCCGACCTTGGTAAGGGGATTACGTTTCAATCCTTGTTCTGGTGGAAGTATTGCCCTGGGAAGAGGCCACGCGGGCCCAGGCCAGCGCAGCGATAAAGTTTCAATCCTTGTTCTGGTGGAAGTATTGCCCTGGGGCCAATGCAGCACAGATGATTGCGAAAGCTAAAACATCCATGTTTCAATCCTTGTTCTGGTGGAAGTATTGCCCTGGGGAACTTATTTGCTTGTTTCTGGTCTATTATTCAGCGTGTTTCAATCCTTGTTCTGGTGGAAGTATTGCCCTGGGGGGGCCCCAGGCCCGCCGTCCCTCACCCTTTTCTCAGTTTCAATCCTTGTTCTGGTGGAAGTATTGCCCTGGGGTACATACCCATCTTCTACATTGGACGCCCGATCTCTGTTTCAATCCTTGTTCTGGTGGAAGTATTGCCCTGGGGTACATACCCATCTTCTACATTGGACGCCCGATCTCTGTTTCAATCCTTGTTCTGGTGGAAGTATTGCCCTGGGTCATTGGCAGGATCGACCTCATCCTTGCCTATGAGAGGTTTCAATCCTTGTTCTGGTGGAAGTATTGCCCTGGGCATCGCCTGCCTTCAGCTCAAATTGGACGGGGCCTTGAAGTTTCAATCCTTGTTCTGGTGGAAGTATTGCCCTGGGTTCTTTCCATCCCCACTCTCTCAGAGGATAGCGCTGGAGTTTCAATCCTTGTTCTGGTGGAAGTATTGCCCTGGGACCAGTGAGGGAAGTTTCCCATCTCCGCTTACCAGTAGTTTCAATCCTTGTTCTGGTGGAAGTATTGCCCTGGGCCCCCTTATGCTGGAGTGATGGGATGCGTGATATAACGTTTCAATCCTTGTTCTGGTGGAAGTATTGCCCTGGGCCCCAGTCGCCCGGGGCGCATTTTCGTTGCCTTAGCTAATGTTTCAATCCTTGTTCTGGTGGAAGTATTGCCCTGGGCGCCACATTCGCATATATATTCACAATCACACATCATAGTTTCAATCCTTGTTCTGGTGGAAGTATTGCCCTGGGATCGGAAATCGAGCAGAATATCATATCGTGGATGGACGAGTTTCAATCCTTGTTCTGGTGGAAGTATTGCCCTGGGAACGGTTGACGCGAGGTGGCACGTTCGCACAGTGGCGGGTTTCAATCCTTGTTCTGGTGGAAGTATTGCCCTGGGTGCCTGGCGAGAGGCTTGATGCGATAGGCATGGAGTTGTTTCAATCCTTGTTCTGGTGGAAGTATTGCCCTGGGTCTTTGTTGAAATCTCCGGCAGGCCTTATGTTCTCCAGTTTCAATCCTTGTTCTGGTGGAAGTATTGCCCTGGGCGCAGAGTAACAGGCCGCAGGCGATCAAGCTCCACGAGTTTCAATCCTTGTTCTGGTGGAAGTATTGCCCTGGGAGCTTAAGGCCGGCCAAGCATGGGGGCCGAAATATCAGTGTTTCAATCCTTGTTCTGGTGGAAGTATTGCCCTGGGCGCAGGGCAGGCAGTGAGCGCGCCCGGGCGCTGGGGTTTCAATCCTTGTTCTGGTGGAAGTATTGCCCTGGGACCTGCGGCAGGCCTTTCTAGGGGACGCCGATGTATAAGTTTCAATCCTTGTTCTGGTGGAAGTATTGCCCTGGGCACCAGGTCCGGGTGATTATACTGCGTTCCATTTGGTTTCAATCCTTGTTCTGGTGGAAGTATTGCCCTGGGCGCTTCAAATCAACATCGACGGTCTCTGCATCAGGGACGTTTCAATCCTTGTTCTGGTGGAAGTATTGCCCTGGGCTTGTCACTGTAATCCGCGCCGATCATCTCCCATTCGTGTTTCAATCCTTGTTCTGGTGGAAGTATTGCCCTGGGGCAGACGAATCCGAGCTACAAGGACATAGCGGAAGATGGTTTCAATCCTTGTTCTGGTGGAAGTATTGCCCTGGGCCGGGGGGGCTCTCCTCCCCGGCTTCGTCGTCCGGGTTTCAATCCTTGTTCTGGTGGAAGTATTGCCCTGGGAAAGAGAGGGACGAAGCACAAGGCCAGCTAAATATTTGTTTCAATCCTTGTTCTGGTGGAAGTATTGCCCTGGGCTTGATCCAGAACTGGGCAGGTGTTCCCGGACGGTAGAGTTTCAATCCTTGTTCTGGTGGAAGTATTGCCCTGGGAATATGCCGTCGGCGCTTGGAGGTACCACCAATATTTGTTTCAATCCTTGTTCTGGTGGAAGTATTGCCCTGGGCGTTTATCCCTTTCGTATCCGTACACAGTACCCCCGAATGTTTCAATCCTTGTTCTGGTGGAAGTATTGCCCTGGGCAGGCCAATACTTTCCAGGCCGGGGAGATGAGTAAGGTTTCAATCCTTGTTCTGGTGGAAGTATTGCCCTGGGGGTCGGGCCGGTGTTCCATGTCGAGCACGGTACCGCGTTTCAATCCTTGTTCTGGTGGAAGTATTGCCCTGGGCCGCCTCCAGTTCATTTTGTTTCTCACGCCTGGCATCATGTTTCAATCCTTGTTCTGGTGGAAGTATTGCCCTGGGTCCATTTTATGTATATCGTTTGAAATTGCAACGGGTTATATGAATCGCCTGCGGCTCAAAATCTCGATTTGACCACCCTTTTTTTCTCCGAAAAGCAGACATTATGCTCCTCCTTTGCAGAATAGAATGTTCCCAACATCTTGATTTTCAATAGATTGCATCCATATTGTTGTTAGACGCAGATATTTTTGTAGCAACAGTCACCACATTTGGCGCGGTGAGGTGTTTTTTTTGGCAGTCGCCCAGTTTGAATGATGTCAAGAATTTCAGCTACAATTTTCTTTGCGATGCTCTCTTCAGCCTCTCCGATAGGGACTTCTACCAGATGGCTACCGCCTCGAATGTAGGCAACATATCCCCGGGTCACGCGCTTTTGATAGGCTTCGCGGGTCAAGAGGCCATAGAGTGTAATTTGGATGCGATGGGTTTTGAAAGCATGTTCTCGGTAGGGTGAGTATTTGTAATCTAAAGGTGCGAAGGTCCCATCTCGCAATGTCAAAACTTCGTCCACAACCCCGCGCACACCAAGTTCGGGCGATGCCAGATACACATTGAGATCTCGATTGACAACGCCGATTTTCTTGCGCAAGTAAAATCGGTTTTCTTTTTCTCGGCGTTTGTGGACTTCTCGTCCTTTGAGCACCTTGAAACGACGGTCTTCAAACTGCGGGATGTTGAGCACGTTCATGTAGTATGTGAAACGCGGACAGTATACATGCTCAATCACCTCTGACGGCGTGATCATGATTGTTGTTTCAGTATCGCTCACAAGAACAAACTCCTCACATCGTCGGTGACGAGTTTGGGGTCAAAGGCCTGACCTTGAAGGATGACTTTGCGAAAGTCCATAGCACACATGGGAAAAATGTAAACGCGATCGCTTTCAAGATCAATGTGGTCTTCAATGCGCATCGAAAGTTCATCGAGGCGGTTGTGTTTGACTGTGCCGAGGAAGACGGATTTTTGAATGCGGTAGAGGCCCGCTTCTTGACAGGCTTTGACAACGCGACGACGGCTTTTGTTGTCGGAGATGTCGTAAAGGACCCAGGTGAGAGATTCATCGGATTTCATGGGACAGTTTCCTCTGTGTTCGGATCTTTTGCAAGCAGATCATTGGCGATGCGGTGCAGGTCAAACTGGATGCTGTCTCGCCGCGTGATATTGCGGCCCCGGTAGCGGATAGCCTCGTCGAGACACGCCGTGAATGCTTCGATGAGCACCGCTTTGCCCTGTTTGTTCAGGGTGAAGCCATTTTTTAAGCTGTCGAACAGATCTTGTTTGATTTTTCGCGCGGAAAAAAGACTGAGAATTGTTTCGTCGGCCCAGATGCGATATTGTTCGATGAGATCAAAAACAAGGGATGGTTTGTTATAGTGGTCGGTGTGGATAAAGCCAATGTAGGGATCGAGCCCTGAGAGCAAACAGGCGCGTTCGACCACGCCATAAAGGATGCCATAGGCGTAATTGAGCAGGCAGTTGAACGGATCTTTGGCCGGATTGCGGCTACGACCTTTAAACCGATAGTGAGTCGGTAAAAGCAGAGATACAGCAGCCCAATAGGTGCGCCCGGCGCGACCTTCCAGACCGAGCAAACTCTGGCGCGTGGTATCGATATTCCCTGTGAGGTCCTGCATTTGCTCTTTGAGGGTTTTGAGACTGCCAATGGCTTCGGTAAGCTGCGCTGAAAGCCGCGTACGACGGTCGCGCATTCGCGTGAGCAATGCAATCTGATTGTCAAATTTGCGCCCGACCCAGCCAAGGGCGAGTTGCATGCCGAGGTCGGTTTGTGCAGCCACAAGTTGCAACCGGCGAATGGCAGTTGTGGAACCCGGGCGTCCGTGCCACACACGGCCAAACGGATCGCCGTACTTATCGAGAAAGAGGATGTCGATGTTCTTTTCCACAGCAAGTTGCACTGCATCGGACGAAAACGCCGCGCCCGTTGAAATGAGAATGGAACGCACTTTGCGAGCGGAAATTTCAGTCGATTGCCCATTCACCTTGACCAGAAACAATTCCCCACGCCGACTCAAATACGCGCCATAGGTGTTGAGTACGAGTTGCACAATTGTCCCTCTGTTTAAATTTCACGCATCAAACCGAAGCCGTTAGATGTTAGTTTACCGATGCCAATACCAGTAGGGAGAATCATATTGGAAACAAAGGATACTTTTACACCCTTAAAAACGACACCGTGATGTTTTAACGATAGAAGTGAGAAGTTAAGCACGTGAGTCATTAGACGTTCTTGGAGATAAACGCCAACCCCTTTACATAATGAGAGATAGTTTCCATTAAGAATTTTCTCAAAAAGCTTTCTCCGATTTTCAACGTTCGACTCTTCTTGAAATATTGCATGATTCTTTTCATTAAGCGCCAGCCAAGGTGTAATTGAGCGATAACCGATCAGATTGTATGATAGTCCGATAGCTACTATTTCGTCTTCCAGTTCTGCGCCCATAATCTGATACTGAATGCCTCCAACTCTGAGTGTATGACCCTGGTTGTAAATTTCTTGCAGAACTTGAAGGCCGTCATCGAAGGAAATGAGTTGGGGGAAGTTATTCAAGACGATATAGCGAACTCTGGGAGAACGATAGTCAAATTGATCCCCCTTATGGTTGTGTAATACTGGCCGATTTGGAAACGCACCTGTTATAGCTTTTCGAAGTTCCGATCCTCGATGTTTAAACGGGCGGTCGGTGTAGATTTTTAATCGTCGAATATGTATCACATTTTCTGACATCTCAATTTCCAATGATGAGCACTCCTGAATTATACGGATCTTCTTCCGCTTTATACCCAAACCTCTTATCATATCCGAGCTTGGCATCCAACATACACAGTTCGTCAACAACATCTCTTGCATACACTTGTACAATTCGCTCCATCAAAGCAGCACGGATTTTATAGAATTCCTTTCTGCGTTTTACTGGATTCACGATTTCTCTGATTCGAAGATATTGATCCCAAATTTCCTGATCATCACTATCTTGGACGATATAATAGGATTGTCGGGGTAATTCTTCAATAAGCTGAAAACGATCTTCTACTTCTTTAAATTGTCCACAGGCCAACAGACGATCAATGGGTTCTTCGCTGTTATGCGTGCGGTCGTAAACCATTTTGAAATAAGACTCCCCCAAGTCCAAAAACTCAGATTCAGCGACTTCCTCAAATTGGTTCAAAAGCTCTTGCGTTGCCCCTATCAATACTGGACTATAAATCCGCGTGAACGTTATCTCTTTCTCATCTGTTAAAGACCAGACCCTTACAATCCCTCCATCACCGTCTCCATGCCGATTACAACGACCCGATGTTTGAATAATAGCATCTAGCGGTGCAAGATCTCTTTCAATCCGATCTACACTCAGATCAACGCCAGCTTCTATCAATTGTGTCGTAATGACCAAAACGGGCTGATCCGCATCCAGTGACTTGCTAATGTCTTCAATCCGAGCGTTACGATCTTTAGGCGTTAGAAGTGCTGAAAGTGGGCAGATAAGAAATTCTTCTATGTTTACCTTTTTTTCAAATATTTCTGTTAGCTCACCTACGAGCCTTCGATAGTTGACCACAATCATGCGGCTGCATTTTGGATTTTGATGAATTTCTTCGACAATCTCACTGACAAAACACTCAAGAGACGTATTTTCTTTTGCACGATTTACAAGATGCATACGCGATAGTTTTTGGTAATATTCTGGATGATTGGACAACAACTCCCTGGACATATCGGGCAAAAAAATCAACGGTTTTGTGGCTGTCATCAGTATGAAACGCGTTTCAAAACACCGGCTCATCACTTTGAATATATTACGAATAGCTTGCCAGTATTTCGGAGGAATCGCCTGTACCTCATCGAGAATGACAATGGCTCTACGCAGCGTTGGCAAGCGTTTGAGATTTCGATTTCTACCTGTGAAAATCGTATGGAGAAATTGATAAAATGTGGTTACTACAATTTCTGATTGCCACGTCTCAACAAAAAGTTCGGACCCATCATGATCAAACTCCGAGTCTGAAGAGCAGTATTTCATATCTGTGAGATGGTGATGTTTCAAGAGCAAGTCCGTTGTTTCAGACAGTCCTCCGAGTTCTAATACTTTTCGATAAACATCGTGGTTTTGATCAATAATTGCGGTAAAAGGCAAACAATAGATGATCCGCGGGTTTTCTTGATATACTTCTCGCAACTCATGACGTAAATGAAGTGCTGCATCCAAAGCGGTCAAGGTTTTTCCAGACCCAGTCGGTGCTGTGAGTGTGAATAGTTTCTCATCTAAATGAGCAGATAATTCGCGTAAAACATCATCTCTAACGCGATCTCTTATTTCATCAAGGGGTGATGGTTTCTGATCTTGTTTTAAGTGTATCAGATAGTTGTGTACAAGATCATTGGGCAGTTCTAAGCGATTAAATTCTGTTTCCCCTGTTGCAGTATGGATTTTATCCATTTGCAAAAGACTGCCAAATCCAAACAAGAAATCTACTGTCCGGTCGAGTTGCTCAAGACAAATATCCTTTTCATTACTAGTGAAAGCTTTCCTAAGACGAAATTGAGGTATGGCCTCCATAGTTTGTCGAAGAACAGATTCGTTAAGATCAGGTACTTCAAAGTGAAGGCCGAACTCAGGCAAAGTCTTTCTTAGCCATCGTGTAATGCCTGAGAGATCCATGCTGTCAATTTGGCGAGCAAATGTCCCTTGTGGCCCCTGGTCGTCCCGAAGATGGCCTTTGGCTTCGACAAAATAATCGGACCACGACTTTTGTAGATTACCATGGTGTCTCATAACAGAGGTAATCACCGAAAGCTGGAATTGATACGCGGTCTTCTGATTTGGTGCTTGAACGCTCTGACTGATCAGCCAACCAATAATCGCAGAAACAAATGAGTGGTTGGACAGTTCAGATCTTTCTCCTTTACAACCCGGCTGGACGCGCTCCTGAAACCAAAAGGTCGCTTTGCCCAAATCATGGACGAGTGCAGCCAGCAGTGCAGCTTGCGCTGGCAAAGGCCGACTGTCCCCCCACAATTGGTTTACACCTCTGGCGACTTCTTTAAGATGAGCTTGCAAAAAATCGTCTGGAGGATGCGCCAAGCATTCAGAAAAAGAGTATGTGGTCATCGCCTATCTCGTATGCTTGGTCGGTTTCAACGGTTATTGAACTTCCATCCTCCGCGACAACGACCTCCCGATAATCTACAACTGTTCTGTCTGGTTGCATTTGCGCCGGTACTCGATATCGGACATAGCGCCTACCCTTTTCGTATCTACAATTTTCTTCGGGATCAGGTACAACTGAAGCAATGTTATATTCTGTCCTCGAAAGTGGTTGGCCTTCAAATACGCCGACAAAGGCAACATCCGCAATACATTGTGCAAGGCCAAGAGATGGCGTATATACTGTCCTGCCCGCTTGAAGTTGGCTTTCCAGGTTCTGCATTGCTTCATCTATGGCTTCCGCGATATAAATCCGAAAAGCAGGTTCAAGAAGGAATTCATAGGGATATTGGCCCCTTGTAGCGCGACTGGTACTGTCCGGCACTAGGCGGAAATATTTATTGCCTTCGTGCGTGAGTACCAGGTTTAACCCTGTTCGATATTTGCGTGTTGGTTTGAGTAGACGAACGCCAACGCGTACCTTCTCCCACCCAATTCTCGACAGATACTCTTCTTTTCCATAGCCCAAGATAGCCCCTATAAGGCCAAGAACTGTCGGCGGTGGTGGAAAAGGATAAGTTACAGGGGAAACGGGCGCATACGGTTTACGAAAATGCCCATAAGGACCACTCACATCGAACACGATTGTATGCATTAGATCACCTGATGTTCAAGGGAGTTGGTTGCAGGTCACGACTTACAGCCAGTGATGTAAAATCGCCTTCTTCGTCCCCATCTCTAAGTTTAAGGCGAGAATCCTGAACAATCTTCAACCCTACAATATCATCTTTCAATATATCAAGACCATCGAGTAATTGTGCGATATTGACTTCATAGTCATCAATCGAACGAATAGCTATATCCTCTTTTTCGCTCTTTAGAGAGATTCGACCGGAGAGGTCGCCTAAGCGTCGGCCATTGGTGTAGCGTAACACCAATAACAAAAGGGGTTGATGACCCATCTTGGATCTGCTGATTAGTGATTCAGTCCCTTTCCAGAGTCCTTCTAACAACAACGAGACATCTTCTTCTGATAAATCAGTTGTTTGCGCTGCAACTTCGTTGACAACACCATACGCAGATATGAGAGCATATGGAAGAATATGGTCTTCACGAAAGGATTTTTGAGTAGAATTCTTCTTGGATGCAAAGCCTGCTGTACCTTGTATAAGCTGCGAACTTACACGATGCAATGAGCGATTAAATCCTGAAAATTGGACTGGGCCCGTAAGCCGTATAGACGACTTTTTTTTGCCAAATTCCACTGGCAGGGTTGCTCCAAAAAGCCTCGCATCAATACAGTGGTCCAAGATGGTATTGCGAACTTTCGAGACCATTGTTGTAATTTTATCGTCTTCGGTCACACCCGCTTTACCAAGAAAATCATCGCATCGACCTTTTCCATCCTGGAGATACCCATCTTCGTCTTCTGTATCTCTGACAAGGATTTCAAGACCTTTGGTTTGAAACAAATAATCTCGCACTGTTCTTTTGATCCTCACGTCGGTTACAGTTGCCACGCCCGTTTCTGGATCGGTACGAGGTTTGTTTTCGTCCAGAGGATCACCGTTGGGATTACAGTCTTTTGTTTCATACAGAAACAGAATTTCCATACGGTTTTCGATTGAATTTCGGTCAGCCATTTTACATGTCTCCTTCTTTAATCTTCGGTTAAGACAGCATTTTTATCTGTCTGGCGGATTTTATCTGCGAGACTCAAGCCCAGTGTGAAAGCAAAGGTCGATTCTTCATCAGAGATATTCCATTCTTTGCCACAATTAACCCACGCTTCTGCGAGTTGGGGATCAAGAGTTTTAGCTACCCAACCAAAGCGTGCATATTGGCGCAATTTAGTTTGCGCTTCTGGATAAATGTGCTGGAGTTTCCGGCGATCCATTTTTACACCCTGAACTTTTTTGAGGAATGGTGTCCGTTTGTCGAGGTCCTGATATTGAGCGGATGCCACTGTTTTAACATAACATCCAGTTAAAAAAGCAACAGCCTTTTCCTGGAGATCAAAAAACTCAGGATGAGATTTAATATACTTTCCATACACATTGTCTTGTTCTGCCATCGTCACACCTCCTTTTGGTGGGGTTAAAATCTGAAGAAGACTCAGAAAACGATATGTCGCCCATGCATCGCGAACGGTAAATACGGCTTTGTCCGGTTCTCTTTTGTAGGCAGTGAGAATAACGGATACAGCGTCTCGAAGGAAGACTTCACGAGCAATTTTGTTTTTACCACCGGAAAAAATACGGTCGACATAAGCCAGAAATTGTTTCTGGCTACTTTTGTCTGATCGTGTGCCAGTAAATTGACGTAATGTTTTAAGTGTAAAACCGTAAGTCTGATTTTTGCTGAAATTTAAGAAAGAATCGAGATCAATTTGGTTTTTTATGCAATAAATTTCTTGAATGCGTGATGGTAGAATTTCATGAATCTCGGCAGTAATTCTCCAGGCTGCATTCTTTTTTTGATAAAAAACCATGGATAACGCAATGGTATCCTTGTACCCAGAAACTTCTGCCAGTGCTTCCAGAATCTCGTTCTCGGAGTATGTAATTGTCCTTAAGGCATCCTTTTTAAGTGAAACACGTTCTCGCTTCTCCAATTCTTCAATGACATATTTGCTCAGTTCCGGGTTGCGAATCTGGGGCAAAAGTAAATATGATTCTCCAGCCAGACTAAATTGGAGATTTGTGTTGACGTAATTCCAGCCTTTTGATACAGCAAGCATACAGAGATCACATACAGGAAAATTTCGTGTCGCAGCACTATTATTCATGCCTCCCGTGATTAAACCTCTTTTGTCGAGATTGTAGCACGAGATCAATGAGAAATTTCCAAATACTTTTTCGGCTTGCTTTCCACACACAGAGCAAGCTTGATTTTTGGCTTCTAAAGGGAGTTTTTTGACACGACCATACCGGGAGAGTACTTCAGAGATCGCAAATTGTTGGAAATGATTGTCTTTGTAGAATGGATCTAGTTTGGTACTTTCAACCCAAGCCAAATACACGAAGGGATATTTTTCGCGTGTATCAAGCTCTTCAAGCGTATTTTCAATATGCTCAGCGATTTGGATGTCATCATATCCGTCCAGAATATTATCTACCCGGTCTTGAATGGGTTCAACCTGGGGTGATTGGCTAAAAGCCTTCAAACATTTGTGAAGTCTTTGTGCGACTTTCTGCGGACTACCCGCAAATTTGGAGACTACCAATGGGTCAAATCCATTAGGTGCTCCTTTGATATAGATCACATCTTTGCTACCTTCTGTTATTTTAATACCCTTGTATTGACCAGTTTCATCGAAACAGACAGCCAATCCATAATAGTATGAAGGTTCCAAGCCTTCATTCAAAAGTTTGATGCGAGCACTTTCATTTCCATAAAGAATTTGAGAAATATGAAGTAGTCGTTCGAACATGATTTTTTCCTTTTAAAATGGAGATTATAATTCTAAATCCTTGTTTTAATGGATTTTATGATATATATTTTAACTTAACAGAACCATACCATGTTTCAATCCTTGTTTTGATAGTGGACTTCCAATGATTTGCCACAAGTTATGGAATTCATCACCAGTTCTGTCATTGGAGATTCTATTTTAACATAACCATACAATTAAGATAACCGTTTCCGGGTAAAATGTCAAGAAAGACCTGAATAGTACTGCATGGCAGTACCGCAATTGATTCCCCGCCAAAATCTTCCATGAACTTTTTTACTTCCCCTTTCCATACATTTTCCCCGCTGCAATCATATCCTCTGCAATCACCTGCCTCAGTTCCTCCGGCTCCAGCACCTCGCAGTCCGGTCCCCAGCCCCGAATCCACGGCTTCATCTCCAATGTATGCTTCACTCCCAGCCGCATCCGGCACCCGCCGTCCGGCTCATCCGTCACCTCCACCACGCCCGGCCAGTCCGATTCCCGCACCCGGTACGCCACCCTGGCTGAAAACCGCAACACCACCTCCACAACATCGTCGCCGCCCATAACGCCCCAGGAATGTTCTAAATAATCGTACGGATCGAATCCATCCTGCACTTCGTAGACCGTCTCCAGCAGCGTGGCCCGTTCAATCCGCTCCACTTTGAACTCTCGAATATTCCGGCGCAAATGGTCATAACCGATGACATAACAGGCATATCCGATCGGGGAAGGCTCGATAAAATAGGGATCAAAGGTGCGCCTGGTGGTTTTTTGGGTCTGTGGATTGTGATAAGTCAACCGCACCTGCTTGCGTTCGGACCAGGCGCGGGTAAGGGTTTCCAGAACACGAATATAATCGCGATGCCGTTTGCGCTTGTCAGCGACTGCGGCCGTTCGGGTGATATGTTCGCCTACGGACTCCGGCATCGCACTGGCCAGCTTCTCTAAGGCGGAAACAACATTGGGATTGTGTTTATCGCTGTGTGCCGAAAGCAGGCGTGCGGCCAGATAAAGCGCCAGGGCCTCGTGCAAACGCACCCGGACCGTGGTCAAATACCGATCCTTCAGCACCCCGAACCGACCCTCATCCTCCCAGATCGGTGTACCGGACGCCTCCAGCGACTGAAGATCCCGGTACACAGTACTTCGATGCACCCCAAAACGGTCCACAATCTCCGAAACCCTCCGTCCGTCCGCGGATCGGAAGAGAAACGTCTCAATCGCTATCAGCCGCTCCACACGGCTCTGTGTTCGTCCCATCAAAATCCTCCACCCGTCAATATACACCCCACCTGTCGCAACTACTGCGACACCCGATATATTTTTTTGGCCTTCATCACATTTTCTACCTCTCCGGGGGGATGAAGGACCGTGTAACAAGGAGGGGGGTGACGCGCGAGCGCCTGCACGCGCTACCGAATTGCTGGAAAAACGCTTACGACATTCGGTTCACAATCTCACGCGCACGGGGTCGGCCATAGATCAGCCCACCTTGTAAGCGCGTACGGGCAGCGAATCCGTTTGGCTGCATAAACTCATGCGAACTTATGAAATCGACCATTAGCCGCATGCCTTCAACAGAACCGCCGGTAGCCGCTTCAGTTCTTCGTTGCGCGGGTCAACCTCGAACCCGCCGGACTCCAGGGCGGTAACGCCCAGCAACGGTTCCGACCCTTCGTCCCCATACGCGATGGTCCCACCGACGACTTCTCCCTCAAACTCAATCTCGGCAATGGTTATATCCAGGGCGATGGACTTTCCATCCGCAAGTACGTACTCACGGCGGCCCCTCGGTTCAAGTCCGATCGCTTCCAGGTGCACCCTCGGTACGAGCGAGTCGAACGCGCCGGTATCGACCAGGAATTTGCCGGTCCAGCTTCGCTGCGGATCTGCAGGATTGCGGATGGTCACGTCAACACAGGTCGCGCCCATTGTGATTTTCCTTCTGAGTGGGAAATGCTAATGCACGGCCTGTTCCATTCCGGCGATTTCCTCATCCGACAGGGAATCGAAGTGTCTGGCGCGTTTCCTCGCCGAAAGTCGGCCGTTATTTTGCAGACAGAAGCGAATGAACAGATCGATCTGCCGGTCCGGCATGTCCACGATTTCCTGGATGGCTTGTTTGCTCTCGTCGTACCTGGCCAGAAATGCCAGTTCGTCGGCGAGTTCCGTATCGATGGTCTGATCGATGAAGCGAAACAGCGCCTCCGCCTGGGGTGTCATGTCGATATAGCGGTACCAGATGGCCGTATCGTTGTGCACCGTCAAGCGGCCCTCTTCGTCAAGCGCGTATTCCACCAGGGACATCAGCGGTCGGGAGAACGCTTCCAGGGAAGCGTCGTAGTCTGCGGATCTCTTCAGCATAGTCGCCGATATGGGAAACATGACACGTTCGGCTGTAAAGCTGCGGCGGGCGAGAATGTTGTGGATCAGAAAGCGGTGAATACGACCGTTGCCGTCCTCAAACGGATGCAGAAAGACGAATCCATAGGCGATGGTCGCGGCTTGAATCACGGCCGGAACCTCGCCGGCTTCCATGCGTTCGTGTGCGGCCACAAGGCCGGCCATCAGGTCGGCCAAGTCCGCAGGCGTCGGGGCCACGAAGTGGATCTGCTCTTTCTGCCAGGCCACGCTCCGCCCAACATAATTTTGGCTGCTTCGGTAGTCGGCATCGCGGAACCGGTCTGATGATGCCTCCGCTGGAGTTGACCCGGTGGATTCCGCGGGTGGTCACCCTGGAGGTGTGCCAATTCGGGATGACGCCAAGGTCGTACCGCTTGATCAGCGCCGCATACCCTGCAAGCCTGACTATCGGCTGTTCTTGATCCTGTTCGGCCACGGCGTCCTCCGGAAAAACGCTTACGATATAAGAATTATACTTATAACAGAGGCCATGTCAAGAAAAACCGTTACACTCTGACACTCTCACCCGGTCTCCGGCAGGTGGTCGCTCAATTCAACCAGCCCGACAAAGAGAACGTCTGTGAAATAAAACGCTCCGACACCCCATGCCGGCCCACGTCTCCCCGCTTGCCGATTTCCAGAACATACCGGAACTTTCCGGCTCTATTGTGAAGGGGCAAGCCGATGCCCAGGCTTACGCCAACCTCCGATATCTGGGACCCGCTGGCGGTCTGGAAATAAAGGGAACGATAGTGCATCCCTCCCATCCACTCGATCCGCTTACTCTGGCTCATAGGATCTGCCTGCCCTGCTCGGTACAGCACCCCTCCGGCAAGCTCCAGGGTATCGTATCGGCCGCTCCCCGTCTGCGACCAAAAGGTCTTTTCCACGTCAAGCGCCGCCATCCACTTATACCCTGTGGAATAGGCAATCCCGCCTCCCAAACTCGTAGGCAGCTTGATATCGGTCTCTGAAACCACCTCACGCTCAAGCCCCCGTTCCGCCCAGAAATTGCGCAGGTGCCGGGTCTGTTTAACCGTGCGCTTGATCTGCAGCGCGGCCCCCACGCGCCACCTGTTAGACGGCGTAAAGATCGCGCCAAAAGCCGGCAGGACGCCCCGGTGCGTGCGCACAATCCGATCTTCGGAATCCGATACCGTCCGTGTCTCCCCCCCCTGCAGAATCGAGCCGCTGAAAGTATCCACAAACCGATCTTCAGCATCCACAACAGCCTGGCTGTCAAAGTCTTTGCTCCAGGTCTCGGTAATGGTGCCAAGCACAACCAGATCCATCCGGGCGCCCAGATAGACCTTCTGTCCGACCCGCTGCCCGAACCTCAGCGAAACGGCCTGAATCCCGCCGGTGCCGTCAATGCTCAACTTGTGCCGGAGATCCCCTGTCCCGACCGTATCCACCAGTCCGAAGTCCAAATCCGTAAGGGGCTCCACGCCGATCCCGACAACCGTTCTCCGCCAGAAGGGAAGGACCATCTGAAAGGCGCCCAGGTCCCCGTCGGAAACCGCATGGGTCTGTTGCCCGTCGTTCAACGTCCGGCGATGCACGAAATACAGGCTGCTGAGGGCAGGGCGGGCGAACCCCGCCAGCAGCGCCGGATTCGCCGAACTGAAATTGCCCTGATCGAAATTCCCCGCGTCAATCAAGGCCCGGCCGGCCCCCCCCATCCCCTTGGACCGAACGTCAATCCGCCGCACGGGGTCTCCCACCCCGTTGAACGAAAAGACCGTCGCCGCCCCTGCCGGACCCGTCCACCCGACCAGACAGAGCCATACCATCCACCTGGACATGCGATTCCTCACGGTCGTTCCTCCAACATCGAACATAGTGGCTCCTTATCTGGTATCAGGCGGCAAGGAATAGGTCACCTTCAAGATTGGATTTTCAAGCACAACCCAGAGGATCACATCGTTATCCACCGGCGTCAAGCGCATGCCGTGATTAGGGATATCCCCCGAAACCCACCCCTGCACCAGCGCCCGGTTCAAGACAAAACTGGGCTGCTTCGGCCCAAACTGCCACGCATTGAATTTGGTAAAGAGGGTATCTCCCACTTCGGGTCGAACATCCAAACGGCTCACATGGAAACGAAAGCTATCGAAAAGCGAATGATCCCGGTCCACATCGGTTTCAAGCTGCACCGAATTGACCGACGCGCCGGGGGGGATATTATCCGGAAGGTTGAAGCGAAGAATGGAACTGTAACGAATGCCGGATGCCAGAATCAACAGGTCCGGATCCGAGGCAGGCCCACCCCCGTCCTGGGCCCCCCAAAAGGTGTCTTCCGCCGCACCGCTCTCGTAGCGGTGGTGCACGCCTCCTCCGAAAGAATAGGTGAGCTCGAGCCTGGGGCGTCCGGACGGCTCACCCTCTTTGGATATCAACAGCACAAGAAAGTCCGCTGTCTCGGCCGGAAGCAACATAAGATCGATCTGAGCCATCAGAGCGTCCGTATCAATCGCCTGCTCCATAAACGGGCTTGTGAGGTCTATGACCACACTGCTGTCGCCTGTGGAAACCTCGAAAGCCCCCGGAATTCCCGGAATCGATGAAACGGGAAGGTCGATTTCAGTAGCGGTCAGCGTATCCACAAATACGCTGGCTTCGTTCCAGGCGCCCTCAGGACGGCCTACGGCCAATTTCCCCTCGCCGCCACGTTGCAGAAAAGGATCGGACTGGAGGATAAGGCGCAGCGCGTTCACCTCAAAACCGTTGGCGCTACTTTCGCCCGCCGCGCGGGCCAGGGAATCGGCGGAAGGCACCCGAAACCGGAGCAACGAGCGGAAGAGCAGGCCGTTCATCCGCCCCACCAGAAGCGCCCCGGCCTGTCCCTGATCCAGAGAGCTGACCCCCTCAAACACCGATGAGGCGCCTGACAGAGACAGCGGCGAAAGTTCAACCACGCGGCCCGAGCCACCGATCAGCTCACGTCCCACCGGATTTGTTGCCCTGTCTCCGCACCCATTCCCCCAAAAGACAACCATCAACAACACCGTCCCAATCAACCGATGAACCCTCACGGCTTCTCCTCCAAATCAGACTATGGTGTTTACTGTAGGGGCAGACCTGTGTACCTGCCCCATTTTGACCCACACACTGGTGTGAGCCATTTTGACCCACACAGATGCGCCCCTGTAAATAAAACGCCTGACCCCCAAAAACGTTTCCGCCTCTATCTAAATCCCGCAGCGGATTCAATACACCTGGTCGATGAGAATATCCCCGCTGTGCTCTCCCGCCGCAACCGGGTTTTTGGGACAGACCCCCTCCATATCTCCCGGCTGCCGTCCGACCATGCCATCCCGGTCGACTTTGGCCACCAGGTACATCTCCGGAATCTCCGCCAGCACAATACCCTCTCCGAACATCCCGGCCACGTCGTCCTGGGTCAGCGTATATTGGTAAGGGAACTCCGGAACCCGCAGTCGCTTAAAAGCGTATGGCGGTCCTCCGTCCGCACGTTCCCGCGCAATAATATACAAATAAGCGTTTCCGGGAACCCTTGCGGCCAGGTCCGGCGCAAGTCGAATCGTTCCACTGACCGTTCCGGCCGCCTTTGAGGCCCCTCCCCTGCCTGCCGGCCGCCCCCCCTCGATCGGGGGATGTCCCTCGGGCAGAGCGATCACCGGAGGGGGCTTGGGGGGAGGATGCGACCCTTCTTCGTAGTGCTGGCTGCATCCCGTCAAAAGCGCGATCAGGAGGCCTCCGGAAAACAGCCTCCAGGACCTCAACACCATATCCCCCACCTCCACCTCATAAAAACGTGAACAGCCAACACGTAAAGAAGGCTGAAGTCGATTGGAACCGAGCTTCAGCCCGTTGACCACAGCCTCTATTTCCCCTCTCCTCTGCCGGGATTGAAGACCACCTGTTATCTCCCATTGGCGATCTCTTCTTCTGTCATAGTCAAAATCCGGGGATTGCCATCCATAATAGCAACCACGTGTTCAAAATGTGCCGACGGCAGCCCGTCCGAGGTCGAAGCGGTCCACCCGTCCCCTGCAACAACCACATCCGGTTCGCCCAGATTGACCATCGGCTCAATGGCCAGCACCATCCCCCTGCGCAGCCGGGGGTTGCGCTCCAGGGGCAGATAGTTGGGCACGGGGGGCTCTTCGTGCAGCCTCCGGCCGATGCCGTGTCCCACAAACTGCCTGACAACCGAAAATCCCCGCGCCTCGACCCACTTCTGAATACCCCCGCAGATATCGGCCAACCGCTGGCCGGCACAGGACGCCTCGATCCCCTTGAAGAGGGACTCGCGGGTCACACACATCAACCTTTGCGCCTCCGGGGAAGTCTCCCCCACGGCGGTGGTAAGCGCCTGATCGCCATAGTAGCCCCCCAGCTTTGCGCCAATGTCGATGCTGACAAGGTCCCCCTCTTGCAGTTCCCGATCCCCGGGAATGCCGTGCACCACCTGCTCGTTAATGGAAATACAGGCCGTGGCCGGATACCCGTGGTAGCCCTTAAAAGCCGGTACGGCGCCGTAGCCCCGAACCACCTCCTCGGCCACCCGGTCCAGCTCCGCCGTCTTCACCCCGGGCCGGATCAACCCCCGCAACACCCGGTGCGCCAGCCCGACCACCCGGCAACTCGCTCGAATCCGGTCGATTTCACGGTCTGTCCGCAGCGCAATCAACTCGCCCCTCCCGGCCCCTACTCGCCAAAGTGCTGCGCAAAAATCACGAAATCCTGAAAATCGATCTCTCCGTCCCCATTCAAATCCGCGCGCTGGTCATACCCCTCCGCGTCCGGCTTTTTTCCAAATCCCCCGGCAAAGCTGACAAAGTCGGCAAAATTAACCCGTCCGTCGAAGTTGAGATCTCCCACGGGATCGGACGCGCGGGTGATGCCCTCATCCACCGAAATCGTATAGGAATAGCGGAACCTTTTGCCCTCCAGAGAGGTCACGATCGGGACAAAGACCACCTGCTCGTAGCGCTGCACATCCGGAATTTCAACGCGGGAAGCATCCGACGCCCGGACCACCTCCACCCGATCGGAGATCAGCAGCACCAGGAGCGTCCACGTTGCGTCCCTATCCAGCATAAAAGCCCCTCGCAGTCCCCCGGAGAGGCCCTTTGGGAGACACCCGGATATAATTGGCCGCCAGGTGATCCACGTTGCCGTACCGCACTCCCGGACCGGGCACAGCGGTGGTCGCTCCAACTTCGGGATAGTTGCCCGCCTCGGGGTAATATCCCGGCCGCGCCCGTATGTTCGTCAAATAGTTCCACACCGCAAACCCGGGAAACACCGCGGCAAACCCGCCCGCGGGCATCCCGGCATCGTAGTGTTCCAGACCGGCATCCGAAGGCTTGCGCTCCTTCAAAACCTCCCACGACCTCCGAATGGACGCCTCCCCGTAGACCTTCGACAGGTAGTGCGCATAGACCGACGCCCCAAACTTGTGCAGGCCGTCGGATTGATCCAGCGAGACCCCCGGAAATTGGAAGAACTCAGGGATGTACTGGTAGTAGTCGTTCACATCGGTATAGGCCACATCCTCCATCCACGTGCTCGTCAGCTCGTGCCACCATCCCCCCGACGTGTGGAAATCGTTGTAATAGCCAAACTGAACCGCGTGGTAAAATTCGTGCGCCGCCGTCACATGCAGCCCATCCAGCCCCCTCGTTTCGTAGATGGTTTCCGTATAATTGTTGTCGATCTCCACATAGCTGGCCGAGGCATAACGCCCGGTGGAAACATCCGGATAGGTGAACCCGTAGATCCCCTGGACGCCAAAATTGCGGATATAAATATCGTACACGCCGTCTCCATCCGACGGCGGGGGATCATACCTCATCCGGCCGATCTGCAGATCCCGGACGTCTTCGAACGTCCGGCCCACCTCGTCCACATAATCCGGCACACCGTTCCGGTCCGCATCAACGGGGGCCACCGCATGGCCGCCGGTCCGGTTGTAGTGAATCCGGAAACGCCCCTTTGGAGACATCACGCTGTCCGATGCAGCCGGCCGCTGGAAAAGGGTGGCAAACGCCTCACGGGTCGTTTTGCTCAACCGGTGCCAGTTGGAAGCCAGGGCCATCACCACGGGCGTCC
This sequence comes from Candidatus Latescibacterota bacterium, assembly GCA_965222075.1. Classification (GTDB taxonomy): domain Bacteria; phylum Latescibacterota; class UBA2968; order UBA2968; genus JAAXHW01. The sequence continues at coordinate 1,693,784 of OZ244937.1, forward strand.
CGCACACCGCCCGGCCGGGGATATAGGGACTCCCCGGCGGAAGCGCCTCCCGGTTGAACAGGCCGCAGGCCCGTAAGAAAAGCGTGTGCTCCACCTCCCTGGGCAGGGGAGACAAATCGGGCGGTGCCTGCGCATCCAGCCGGGCACCGCCTCCGGATAGAATCAGTACCGATATGATGATGGTCCGGTGTCTTCTCATTGCCCTTTTATGTCGTCTCTCCGGCCAACGTCACATAAATGTGGTCTGCCACCTCCAGACCCAGGAAATGCTCCGACTCCCGGTCCACCCTCACCAGCAAGGGCCCGTTAAAAGGCACCCGCTCCTTCACCTTCACCTCTACACCGGGCCTCAACCCCAGGGACGCCATGTAGCGAAGCATTTCCGAACTCTGATCGCTCACCTGCTGGATCGTGACGGTCTGACCCGCCTTGATCTTGGAAAGCAGCTGGTCGTTTCCCTGCTTGATATCCCCGTCCTTGGTCGGAATCGGCGCCCCGTGCGGATCGATGGTGGGATACCCCAGCACCTTGTCGATCCGGTCCTCGAACTCCTCGGAGATCACATGCTCAAGCCGGTCCGCTTCGGCGTCCACTTCGTCCCACCGGTATCCGAGGGCATCGGCCAGATAGAGCTCCAGCAACCGGTGGTGGCGGATAATCTCCAGGGCAATCGCCTCTCCCGCCGGCGTCAGCTCTACCCCCTGATACGGCGTATGCCGCACCAGCTTGATCTCGGCGAGTTTCTTCACCATATTCGTGACCGAAGCCGCCGCAACGTTCATCACCTCCGAAATCGTGGAGGTATGCACGGAAGGGACCGGGTTGCGCCCCTTCTGAAGCTTATAGATCTCCTTCAAATAATCCTGTACCGCCTGGCTGAGCATGGCCATACCGAATGCTCCGGATCGCTGAGAAACGGAAACCGGGGCAAAAATAACAAGAAAATGCCTTCCGGGCAAGCGAAACCTGGCGAAAGCAGCCCCTCAACCGGACAGCAACCACCAGACCTGAGCCACCAGGAAACAGAGGACAAACCCCATCCCCACGGGCAGCAGCGAAGAAATCGTCGTCCACTTTGCGCTGCGGGTCTCCTTCCAGATCGTGTAAATGGTGGTGGAACAGGGGTTGTGGACCAGGCTGAAGAGCATCAGGTTGACCGCCGTAAGCAGGGTCCACCCCCCGGCCTGAAAGATCGCGGCTGTGGCCGTTTCGGACTCCAGTTCGAACATCACCCCCGCGCCTTCGCCCATGCCGGCCATGCCGGCGCTCAACACCGTCAGCATCAGGATGGTTGGAATGACAATCTCGTTTGCGGGGATGGCAATCACATAGGCCAGCAGAATCACGCCGTTCAGACCGATCAGCAGCGCAAACGGATGGGTGCCGTTGATGAAGTGCTCGGCCAGGCTGACGCCCCCCATCTGGATATTGGAAATCAGCCAGATGACGGCCCCGGCAGGCATCGCGAAAATCACCGCCCGCCACAGCACAATAAGCGTGCGGTCGATCACCGAAGTGTAGATCGTCTGAAGGATGCGGGGCGGGCGGTAAGGCGGAAGCTCCAGGCTGAACGCCGAGGCCTCACCCTTCAGGATCGTGTGCGAAAGCCCCCAGGAAACGACAAAGGAGAGGACCACGCCCAGGACCGCTACCCCCACCACAGCCCCCGCCGAGACCAGCCCCGCCAGGTGCGCGGGCGCCAGCCCGCCGATAAAGATGGTGGCCACCAGGATCTGGGTGGGCCAGCGCCCGTTGCAAAGCGCGAAATTGTTCGTAATAATGGCAATCAACCGCTCCCTGGGGCTGTCGATCACACGGGTGGAAACAATGGCGGCCGCGTTGCACCCAAACCCCATGCTCATCGTAAGCGCCTGCTTACCGTGCGCGCCCGCCTTTTTGAACAGATTATCCAGGTTGAACGCCACCCGGGGCAGGTACCCGAAATCCTCCAACAGGGTAAAAAGCGGAAAGAAGATCGCCATCGGCGGAAGCATCACGCTCACGACCCAGGCCATGGCCAGGTAGACCCCGTCCAGCAGAAAGCCGTCCAGCCACCAGGGCATTCCGATGCCCGCGGCAACCCCCTTCAGCACGGGATGAACCGTATCCAGCAGCAGGGTCGCCAGCATGCTCGACGGCACATTGGCGCCTGCAATGGTCAACCAGAACACCACCATCAGCATCAGCAGCATAATCGGAAACCCCAGCCAGCGGCTTGTTACCAGCCGATCGATGGTGCGGTCCAGGTCGAAGCGGGGCTTCGCTCCGCTGCGGGTGACGGACCGGTCCGCAATCCGGGTGGCGTCTGTGTAGATGGCCTCCATCAGCGAATCGTGAAAATTGGGACCGGCCTCCCAGCGCAGGGAGGATGCGGCGGAGAGCACGTCGTCGGGCATTGTTTTAGCGTTCATAACACCTCCTGGAGCGGAGTCTCGGCCTGAGACCCCTGGTTCAGGTCGCCCAATTCCCCCGATCGAACCGCTTCGATCATCCGTTTGTCGCCTTCCAACAGGCGCAGCGCCACCCAGCGTGCATTTGGCAGCCCGGGAAAGGCCGACTCGAGCTTGTCCACAAGCTGGCTGACCGCGCGTTTCAGCGCGGGCGGCTCGCTTTTTATTCGGTGCGGCTTGCACACCACCTGGCCGTTGGCCACCTCGCTGATGGCCTGGATCAACAGCGGAACACCCTCACCCTGGCGGGCCGCGGTGGGCACCACCGGCACCCCCAGGTCCCGCGCCAGGCGGCGGTCGTCTACCGCCAGGCCGTGCCGTTTGGCCTCATCCATCAAATTGAGGCAGACCACCGCCTGGTCGGTAATCTCCAAAACCTGAAAAACCAGGTTCAGATTGCGCTCCAGGCGGGTGCTGTCCACCACGATAACGGTCACGTCGGGCCGGCCGAACAGGATAAAATCACGGGCGATCTCTTCGTCGTAGCTGGCCGACAGCAGCGAGTAGGTACCCGGAAGGTCCACCAGCTTATAGCGGTATTCACCGTAGGCGAACCCGCCCTCGGCCCGGGTAACCGTCTTGCCGGGCCAGTTGCCCGTATGCTGCCGCAGCCCGGTCAGGCTGTTGAACACCGTACTCTTCCCGGTATTCGGATTGCCGGCCAGCACGACCACATAATCCCAGTTGGCCATATTGATGCCCAGCCTGGTTAGATTTCCGGCGTGATGCGTCGGACAAGTTTCACAAACCGTTGTCGCATTCTCTCTGTCCATCAGGCTGCCTCCATCTGTCGGGTAATATGAATCTGGTTGGCCTGTTCTTTGCGCAGCGCAATCACGCTGTCCCGAACCCGGTACGCGGTCGGATCACCGGTCGGGCTCTTCATCTCAACCTCGATCCGCGTGCCGGGCAAAATGCCCAGGTCCATCAGCCGGCGGCGCTCCAGCCCCCGACAGCTCCGGGAAAGGCGGATCACCCGGGCCGTCTCTCCCGGTTTCAACCCGGACAAAGGCGCATAGGGCGCCTCCTTCTCCTGTTCCTCCGGCACGGGAATAACCGAAATATTGGCGGCCAGGACCGGAGCCAGCACGTGTTCCTCCCCATCGGCCCAGAATCGAATGCGCCGGGGCGAGATGCCGGTGATCTCCACGCGCATCCCCAGGTTCAGCCCCTCGGCAACCAGCTGAGCGAAAACCGCCTCCGGCTCGTCTTCGATATGCACAATCGTCGCTGCCTTTGCCACGGGAAGGGCCGTAAGGGGCTGGCCCTGCCTGGGGGCGATTTCTCCGGACGCGGTGGGAATCGGATCCCCGTGGGGATCGTAGCCCGGGTGTCCCATCTGTTCGTCCAGGCGATCGGTTTCTTCGGGAGACAGATCGTGCTCCCGGTATTCCGCCTCACTGTGCCAGTCGGCTTCGGCCAGGCCGGTCTCCTCGGCCAGATAGTGCTCCCAGAGCCGGTGCACGCGAAGCATGCGCAGCGCATAGGTGCGCCCATCGGGAGTAAGATGCAGCCCGCCCCCCTCCGACTTCAACAGCCTCAGTGCCTCAATGCGCACGAGCAGGTCGGCCGTCTGATTCCCCGTAATACCCAGCGCCCCCGCCAGGCTCTCCACCGTGCACGCCTGTTTCCGGTATTCACAGTCGTACAGGTGTTTCAGGGCATCTTCAATCAAAACCCGTTCGGTTATGCTCCGCACCCGCTGCCAGCGCCAGAACGCGCCGCGCTTGGGCCAGAACATCCTCTCCCCTGCCAACAGAACCAGGGCAGCCACAAGCAGTGCAGTGACCGGGTCAACCATCCTGATCCCCCTTTCAGAATTTTTATAAAACAAATAATAATTTTAGCCATAGCTAAAATATACAAAACAAGCTGTACTGTCAAGTAAGATTTTCCAAAATACCCCTTGACATTCTATTTGAAATATTATATTATCAATTGAACAGAAGTTCAATTATTAAAGGAGACAATACCCTGTGACAAGCGCAACAGAAACCACAGTCCCGGACATCTGCGAAGACCGCATCATCGACCGGGAAAAGGTCCGGCGGGCGGCGCAGGCCCTGCCCACCCAGAGGGTTTTAAACGGCCTGGCCGAAACCTTCAAAGTCCTGAGCAACCCCAGCCGGCTGAAAATCATCCACGCCCTCTCCGGAGACGAACTCTGCGTCTGCGACCTGGCAGCCCTTCTGGGCAGCACCGATTCCGCCGTGAGCCACCAGCTCCGCATCCTGCGCAGCATGCGCCTGGTCAAATACCGCCGCGAAGGCAAACTCGCCTACTACTCACTGGACGACCAGCACGTCCGCCAGCTCTTTGAGGCGGGGCTGGAGCATCTGATAGAATAGGGAGTCACGCGTCTTTACGAGGCCAACCTATGGGAGTCAGGGAAAAAGGGTCTACCAAAGTCTACGCCATCCCGGACATGGAATGCGCTGGATGTGCGGCCAAGGTGGAACGCGCCATCCGGGGTCTGGACGGTGTTCTGGAGGTCTCAACCAGTGTGATGGCGCAACGGGTAACGGTGCACTATATCCAGGGCGTTGTAGATACACGGCAGATGTCGTCGGCCATCCGGGATGCGGGCTACACCGTGGGAGAAGGTACTCCCGGCAAACCCTCCTTCCGGAAGGACCGGGAAAAGGTCCTCACCCTTCTGTCGGGCCTCTTCTTCGCCCTCGGGCTGGCTGCCCGGTGGGGCTGGCCGGAAGTGGCGCTCTGGCAGGGACACATCGGGCTTTCGGGCCTGCTCTTTCTGATCTCGGCCCTCCTGGGAGGCTTCAACTTTTTCCCCGCCGGAATCCGGGCGCTTCGCACGTTCTCCCTGGACATGGACTTCCTGATGACCGCCGCCATCTTCGGCGCAGCCGTCATCGGAGAATACCTGGAAGCCGCCGCGATTGCCTTCCTCTTCTCCACGGCCGAACTCCTGGAAGGTTATGCCATCGACCGGGCGCGGCATTCGCTTCGGACCCTGATGGAACTGGCACCCGATACCGCCACGGTTCGGCGCAACGGCCGGGAAGTCACCGTACCAATAGAAGGTGTGCAACCCGACGAACGGGTGGTCGTGCGCCCCGGAGAAAAGATCCCCGTGGACGGCGAGGTCGTCGAGGGGGTCTCCGCCGTGGACCAGTCCCCCATCACCGGCGAGTCCATGCCGGTTACCAAGCAGGCGGGCGACGAGACCTTTGCCGGCACCATCAACCGGGAAGGCTACCTCGAAATCCGGACAACGCGGGGGGCGTCTGAAAGCACCCTCAGCCGCATCGTCCGGATGGTGGAAGAGGCCGAAGACCGTCGCGCGCCCAGTGAGCAGTTCGTGCGGAAGTTCGCCCGCTACTATACACCTGCGGTAACCCTCCTGGCCCTTGTCGTCATCCTGCTTCCCCCGCTCGTCTTCGGGGCGTCCTTCGACACGTGGTTTCTCCGGGGGTTAACCCTGCTGGTCATCGCCTGCCCCTGTGCGCTGGTCATCTCCACGCCCGTGGCCGTCGTCAGCGGCATCACCAGCGCCGCCCGCAACGGCGTCCTCATCAAAGGCGGCAACCACCTGGAAGCCCTCGGCGAGGTCCGGGCCGTGGCCTTCGACAAGACCGGCACCCTCACCCACGGCAACCCCGAAGTCACGGACATCGTGTCGTTCAACGGCCAGCCGGAAGCCGAGGTCCTCCGCATCGCCGCGGCCCTCGAACGGCGGTCGCAGCACCCCATTGCCGGGGCCATCCTCAAACGGGCCGAGGGCCTTACCCTCCCCGACGTCTCAGGATTCGAGTCCATCACCGGCCAGGGCGTACGCGCCCGCATCGATCACATCGCCTACCTGGCGGGAAAACCCGACCTCTTCCCCATACCGGCGCCCGAAGCGGTGGGCCGGCTCAACCGGGAGGGCAAAACAACCGTCCTCGTGGGCACGGACTCCGAACTCATCGGCGCCCTTGCCGTTGCCGATACCGTCCGTCAAAACGCCGGGGAGACGGTTCGGGCGCTCCATCAAAGCGGCATCCAGCGGGTGGTCATGTTAACGGGAGACAACGAGGCAACGGCAAGGGCTATTGCGGGAGAGCTGGGCGTGGACGAATGGCAGGCGGGTCTGCTCCCCGAACAGAAGGTCGAAGCAGTCCGGGAGCTTCGCCGCAGGTATGGTCAAACCGCGATGGTCGGCGACGGGGTAAACGACGCCCCGGCGCTTGCAATAGCATCTGTGGGCATTGCAATGGGCGCGGCCGGCACCGATACCGCACTGGAGACCGCCGACGTCGCGCTTATGGCCGATGACCTGTCCAAACTCCCCTACCTCTTCCGGCTTTCCCGCACCTCAAGGCGTGTGATCCGGCAGAACGTCTGGACCTCGATCCTGGTCAAATTCATCCTGGCCGCCGGCGTCTTCCCCGGCCTGGTTTCCTTAGTCGCCGCCGTCCTGGCGGGCGATATGGGCACCTCGCTTGGTGTTACGGGAAACGCCCTCCGCCTGGCGCGCGTCCGCCCTTTGGAGGTGCGCTGACCCCCTGAAGCAGAAAACAAAAAGCCCCGGAGGAAAGTCCTCCAGGGCCTTTTCCATAGGGGGCAGGGGGCGCTCAACGGAGCGCCCTTTCCTCTATCCCCCAATCCGGAGCAGGTCTTCCGGGGGGGCCGAAAGCGTTTCCCCTTTGCACCCCTTGCTCCCACATCCACCGCCGCACGCACCCCCCTGCCCTGACAAAAAGGGCCGGATAAACTGCCCCAACACCCACACGCCGCATACCAGCGCCACAAAAATCGCCAGAATCGACTGCCAGTCCATCCTACCCTCCCCACCCCAGGGCCGTCGTGGCCTGGTAAGTGACCCATGCGCCGATATAGGCCAGAAGGGTCATATACCCAAACGCGAACCCCGCCCACCCCCAGGACCGGGTCTCCCGCTGGATCACCGCCAGGGTGGCCGCGCACTGCGCGCACAGCGCAAAAAAGACCATAACCGAAAGGGCGACGGGAACCGTAAAAATCGGCCGCCCGTCGTCCCACGTCGCCGCCTGCAGGGCGTGCCGAAGTCCCTCCGAGGTCTCATCCACCCCGCTTCCCAGGCTGTAAATCGTCCCCAGGGACGCCACAACAATCTCCCGGGCCGGAAAAGAAGCAACCGCCGCCATCCCGATGCGCCAGTCCCAGCCGAGGGGGCGCACGACCGGTTCTATGAAGTGCCCGGCACGGCCCAGAAAACTCTGTTTCAGCAATTCGGAAGACATCCCGGCATCGATCGCGGCCAGTGCCTCTGCCTGCGCCTGCCCCGCATGGGTGCTCAAAATCTCCTCCTGCCGGGCCTCGTAATTTTCAACAATCCCCGCAGGACGGGGAAAATAGGCCAGCGCCCACATCACAATCGCCGCAGCCAGGATAATCCTTCCGGCGCGGGACAGAAACGCCTTGCTGCTCTGGTAGACCCGCATGCCCACCGTCTTGGGATCCGGCAGTTTGTAGGACGGAAGCTCCAGAACGAACGGCGAAGACGCCCCCTTCAGCAGCGTCTTCTTCAGCACCCATGCCACCGGCACCGCCACCCCGATGCCCACGCAGTACATCCCAAACAGCGTCAGCCCCTGCAGCCCGACCCACCCCCCCAGGAGCATGTGGTCCGGAATAAATGCCGCAATAAAAATGGTGTAAACCGGCAGCCGGGCCGAACAGCTCATCAGGGGAGCCACCAGGATCGTCGTAAAACGGTCCCGCCTGTCTTCAATCGTCCGGGTCGCCATAATCCCCGGCACCGCACATGCAAAGCTGGACAGCATCGGAATAAACGACTTCCCCGATAGCCCGCACCGGGTCAGCAGCCGATCCATCAAAAAGGCCGCCCGGGCCATATACCCGCCGTCTTCGAGAATCGCAATAAAGAAGAAAAGAATGGCAATCTGCGGCAGAAAAATGACCACGCTCCCCACCCCGCCGATGACGCCGTCCACCACCAGACTTTTCAGCGCCCCCCCCGGCATCGTCGCCCCCACCCAGGCGCCCAGCCCCCCGAACAGGCCGTCGATCCAGTCCATCAGCGGCCCTGCCCAGGTAAAGATCGACTGGAAGACCAGCCCCATCATACCCACAAAGATCAGCGTCCCCAACACCCGGTGCGTCAGCACGCGGTCGAGGCGGTCTGAAAGGATCGTCTGCAGCCGTTCGGGCCGAACAAGACAGCCCGATATCACCTGGCTGATCCAGGCATACCGGGCTTCGGTCTCCAGCGCCGACAGGGGCGCCTTCGTGTGCACCTTTGAACGCACTTCCAAAAGCCGCCTGCCAAACGCCGGCCCCTGCGCTTCAACCAACCGCTGTTCGGCATAGCCCCCTTCGTCCACCAGCGCCCGAAAAGCCTCGACCTCGGAGAGCTTCCGAACGCGCCCATCCCAGGAGAGCTCCACATCCTGAGCAAGCGTCCTGACCTGACGCCCCAGGGATTCCGGAAAGCGGGGCAGTCCCGCCGGTTCGGCGCTCCGTTCGCCTGAGACCACATCGGCGATGGCCCTGCGCAGGTCGTCCAGCCCCCGGTGCCGGTTCGCGCAGGTCGGAACCACCGGAACCCCGATCCGCTGAGAAAGCATCGCCGCATCGATCCGGACGCGCCTGGACGCGGCCACGTCCACCATATTCAACGCAATCACCACCGGCAGGCCCAGTTCCAGAACCTGCGAAACCAGATAGAGGTTCCGCTGCAGATTGCTGGCATCCACAATCGCCAGCACTACGCTTACCGGGGCCTCGCCCTCCACCTGGCCCATCAGCACATCGGCCACAATCATCTCGTCCGGCGAATGCGCCGCCAGGCTGTACGCGCCGGGCAGGTCCAGCAAATCGACCTCCAGGCCGCCCCTCAGCTTCAACCGCCCGACCTTCCGCTCGACCGTCACGCCCGGATAGTTTCCAACGCGCTGAGAAAGCCCGGTCAGAGCATTAAAAAGCGTCGTCTTACCCGTATTCGGGTTGCCGACCAGGGCAACGGTTTGAACCCCCGCACCCGGCGCCTGCCTGCGCAGCGTAGTGCGCTGCAGGCAGGGCTGAATATCGTCCGTCCGTATCTGTGTGGACATCTCTCTACACCGAACGCACCCGAATCGCGTCGGCGTCTCGCCTCCGGACGCAGAACCGCCCCTCTTCCAACTGGATCACGGTTGGACACCCGGCGCGCAGCACCCGTACCCGCGCCCCCGGCACCGCCCCCATTTCCCTCAGCCGGGCCGTCAGGCAACAGGTTCCGGCCACCTCCACGATCTCCCCCTCGTCCCCCTCAGGCCACGCGGCCAGAGGCCCTTCCGCGGGCCGGTCCCGCCTTCCCGGCTCCGCCGCCCCGTTCCGGCCCCAGAGGAACCGCAGCGTCAGCCAGCCGGCCAGCACTATAAAACGCTCGGCCATGCCTCAATCTCCCTCCGGAATCCTGTCCCCGGCGTCCTCTCAGGCCTCGATCTGCATGTGCAGCAGACATTCATCCTCGCAGATCGGGCACACTTCCAGGCCGTAACACAGCGCCTCCTCGTTCCGAAACGCCTCCAGGAACTGCCGCGCCATCGGCGTATCCGACAGCAGGAAACTCATAAAATGGAGCAGCTTCTCCCCGGTCTCCAGGCTCAGGAGGTGTTCGACCTTACAGGCGTCGACCTCCGCCTGCTGTTCCCCCACGTGCAACACATCCTTCAGGAATTTCCTGACAATCGCCCGTTTGGCCATCACCAGATCCACAATCCGCTGCGCCTCTTCGGACAGCCGCAGGAACTTGTTCTGGTCTTCCAAAACGTAATGCTTTCGTTTTAAAGCCTTTAGCGTAAGCGAGGCGCTCCCCCTGGTAATATCCAAATACCTCGCCACATCCGAAACCCGGGCGTATCCCTGCCGCTCCGCCAACTCGCTGATTGCCGCAAGGTGGTGGGCCACACTGTGGGTAATCTCATTGTCCTCAAACGCTTTCCACACCCCCGAAGATGACATGGAAGCCCCCTTTCCCCTACAAAGATGACTGTTTAATCAACCAGATGTTTTGTTAATAAAACATCTGGTATAGAATATAAACAATATCCATCGGACATGTCAAGGGGAATTTGTAACAAAGCCGTAACAATCGTCCAGGCGCTGCCTGTGTATTGCCCCCTTGACTTTACCCCGAATTTTTTGTATACCTGTCAATGAATATTTTTCGTTGAGGAGTTTCCCCCCATGCCTCCAACCTTCGACTTCGATCAAATCGGCCGGCTTCCTGCGTCGAGTGACAACGTGGCCATTGCGACCCGGAAGCTGGATGCGGGCGACCGGGTCACCTGTCTGCCTGCTTGCGCGCTGCGCGCAGGCAAGCGTGCTCCGCACAGGCAGGTCTGCAAAAACACGCGCTTCACCCTCAGCCACACCATCCTGGAAGGGCATCGCTTTGCCGTGCATCCGATTGCCGCTGGTGAGGCCCTCCTCTCCTGGGGCCTGCCCTTTGGCATCGCCACCCGTGCAATCGGGCCGGGCGACTACGCCTGCAACCCCCAGATCCTTGAAGCCCTCCGCTTGCGAAACCTCGACTTCGAACTCCCCTCCAGGCCCAATTTCCAGGACCGGATCGAACCCTGCGTGCTGGATGAACAGCGCCTCAAACCGGGGGTGCAGGTCTCTTCCTACCCCCAACCCCGCACCTTTAAAGGCTACCGCCGGGCCCCCTCGCGGGGTGTGGGCACCCGCAATAACATCGTCATCCTGGGGACCACCTCACGCACCGCCAGCTTCGCCAGACGGCTGGAAGAGCGCCTGAAGGGGCTGTCGGACGCTTATGAGAACATCGACAACATCGTCGCCGTCGCCCACACCGAAGGCGGCGGTGGGGAACGTCCCAACAACCTCGACCTCCTGCTGCGCACCCTGGCCGGCTTTATTGTCCACCCCAATGTGGGAGCGGTGCTGGCGGTCGACTACGGAACCGAACCCCTGACCAACAAAATGCTCCGAACCTGCATGGAAGCAGAGGGCTACCCCCTGCGGGAGGTCGTGCACGAATTCTTAACCCTCAAAGGCGGCTTTCAGGAAAACCTGGACATGGGTGAAGCCATCGTCAAGGGGTGGCTCGACACGGTCAACCGCACCTCCCGCACCGACGAGTCGGCCGCGCACCTGAAAATCGCCCTCCAGTGCGGGGGGTCGGACGCCTTCTCGGGCATCTCCGGCAACCCCCTCGTCGCCTGGGTCGCCCGGGAAACCATCCGCTACGGAGGGTGCGCCAACCTGGCCGAGACCGATGAACTGATCGGCGCGGAGTCTTACATCCTCCAAAACGTCAAAGACCTCGACACGGCCCGGCGGTTTCTGGATACGATACAGCACTACAAAGACCTGGCCGCCTGGCACGGTACTACGGCTGAGGGCAACCCCTCCGGCGGCAACAAATTCAGGGGGCTTTACAACATCGTTCTCAAATCGATCGGCGCGGCCCAGAAGCGCCATCCGGACATCCGCTTAGACGAAGTCATCGCCTACGCCGAACCGATGCGCGCCCCCGGCTACTATTTTATGGACAGCCCTGGAAACGACCTGGAAAGCGTTGCAGGGCAGGTCGCCTCGGGGTGCAACATGATCTTCTTCGTCACCGGCAACGGCTCCATCACCAACTTCCCCTTTGTGCCCACCCTCAAAATCATCACCACCACCGCCCGCTACGACCTCCTCTCCAACGAAATGGACGTCAACGCCGGCGCCTACCTGGACGGCACACCGATGGACGACCTGGGCCGGCAGATGCTGGGCCTCACCTTAGACGTGGCCTCCGGCGCCCTCAGCAAAGGGGAACGGGCAGGGCACGCCCAGGTCTCCCTCTGGAGAAACTGGCGGCAGACCGACACCCGCGACCTGGAGCGCCTGCTCGCCCTCCCCCGGCCCGGGGGCGTCCCCATCCCGATCCGGACCGACCCTCGGCACAGCGCCCTGACCTTCAACGCCATCCACACCCCGAAAGGCCCCACGACCGACCGGATCGGCCTCATCCTGCCCACCAGCCTCTGCTCGGGTCAGATCGCCCGGATGGGCGCCGAACGCCTCACGCAGAAGGGCCTGGGCTGCGCGCAGGGCATCTCCCGCTTCGTGGCCCTGGCGCACACCGAAGGCTGCGGGGTTGCGGGCGAATCGGCCGAGCGCTTCTACAACCGCACCATGCTCGGCTACCTCACCCACCCCCTCGTCGCCTGCGGCCTCCTCCTCGAACACGGATGCGAAAAAACCCACAACGACTACATGCGCCACGAGCTTGAAGCCCTCAGCATCGATCCTGCCACCTTCGGCTGGGCCAGCGTGCAGCTGGACGGCGGCATCGAACGCGTCCTCCAAAAAGTGGAAGCCTGGTTCGCCTCCCAACTCGCCCGTGAAGGCGCCCCTCTTGAAGAACCGGCAGGCTTAGACGCCCTCCGCCTGGGCCTGCTCACCTCCGGCCCCCTCTCCGACACCGCAGCCCGGAGCCTGGCCGGGCTCACGCGCACCCTGGTTGGCGCCGGCGGCACCGTCATCGTCCCCGAAACCGCCGGCCTCCTCGCCTCGCCCCCTTACCTGAAAAGCACGCTTGGAGACCGTCCGCCGGGCGCCTCGCTGGGCCACGGGCAACGGGCGGAGGCCCCCGGCTTCTACATCATGGAAACCCAGACCGACCACTGGGTGGAAATCCTCACCGGCCTGGGGGCCACCGGCGTCGAAATCCTCCTGGCACACACCGCAGAACACCCCATGCAGGGCCACCCTCTCCTGCCCATGCTCCAGGTCACCGCCTCAACGCGGGCCGTCTACGGCGGCGACATCGATCTCTATCTGGGAGAAAACCCTGCCGAAAACGTCGACGGGATACTCCGCCTGATCCTGAGCGTCGCCTCCCGGACCTGTACGCCCAGGGCCAATATTCAGGGCAACACCGATTTCCAGTTTACCCGGGGGCTGCTGGGCGTTTCGATGTAGATCTGAAATTCCAATGGACCTGCACATTACTTTTCACCTGACTTTTTGGTGAGCATTGTCTATATTTATTCTAACTGAAGATAATGTGACAGAAGTAATACTGTTACTGATAATACGCTTACCAGGGAGACACATGATGCGAGTGACAACCAAAGGTCAGGTGACCATACCTCAACATATACGGGAAAAAATGGGAATTACATCAGATACCGAGGTTGAATTTATAGAAGAAGAAAAACGCGTCTATCTGGTCAAAAAAACGTCACCTGTCCCGAAAAACAGCAGATTTCGGCGTTTCCGGGGGATTGCCACGGTCAAGATGTCCACCGATGAAATTCTGGCTTTAACCAGGAGCGATGAGTGACCGGGGTACTTGTTGATTCCAGCGTCATACTGGACGTGTTTGAAGACGACCCGAATTGGGCCGACTGGTCTGAATCCACGCTATACCGCCATAGCATGACAGGCCCGCTGTATGTCAATCCCATTATATATTCGGAAGTCTCTATAGGCTTTGCACGTATTGAAGAATTGGAAGCGTCAATCACCGGATGTGGTCTTCAAATTATAGAGATGCCTAAAGAAGCCCTCTTTCTTGCGGGCAAGGCATTTGTCAACTACAGAAGACGCGGAGGCGCGAAAACATCTCTGTTACCGGACTTTTTCATCGGTGCGCACGCTGCGGTTGCCGGATTGAAGCTCCTGACCAGAGATACATCGCGGGTCAAAACCTATTTTCCAACGGTTGAGTTGATTTCTCCACAGACATAATATTCCCGCAACAAGGCCCTGAAGCATGCCTTCCCCAGGGTCTCGCTTTATGATCTGACTGCCGGTTCTCAGACTCGCCGGTCCGGTCGCACTCGTCCGCGCTACTCCTCCGCAATCCACTTCTGCATCGCCTCCACGATCTTCTTCCCCTGTTTCATACTCGAAATATTGAACTTGCTCCGGGGCAGATAGATCCCGTCCCGCTTCTGGTAGCGCCGGATCGTCACCTTCTTCGGGCCGTACTCCCCTGTTCTCCGGTCCAGATCCTGATAGAGGAATATCACCGTGGCCCATGCCCCTCTGGACAGCACGTACCGGTCCACCTCCTTACAGAGCAGAACCCCATCCTCTTTGTAATTAATCGACAGGCCATCCACTGTTTCCGCCATAAAGCTTGGGCGAGCAAGAAAAAGGCCAAGAGTCCTTACAACAACAGTCGGACCCGGGTATCTAAGGTTATTTGCCAGGCGGCTTCTCAGGCTTAATCTTCTGAAAAATAATAGGAATTATGAAGAAATAAGGCAAGCATAATAGCTGCAAGACGCCCCTGCGGCCCACAATACCGCCTGCATTTAAACGTTGCCAGCCAGTGCAAAAAGACGTTATCTTGCTCCCGCACCCTCTTCTCCAACCTCTCCATCAGGAGGCCACCCATGCGCCTCGGCATCGTCGGCATGCTCCCGGGCGATTTTCGCACGTTCACGGACGATCACTTCCACGCCATCCGGAACCTGGGCTTCACCGGCGCCGGCTTTCACTTTCCGGGCGACCTGATCAACCAGACCGCCCCGGAAGATGCGGCCCGCTGCAAAGGCCGGTTTGCCGCCCACCGCATCGATCTCGCCCAGTTCGCCATCACCTACGGCGACTGCCTCTTCGACCCCGATCCGGATGCGCGGCAGGCTGCTGTGCAAAAGATCGCCCGGGGGGCCGAAATCGCCGCGCAACTCAACGCCCAGACCTACCTCATCCGCCCCGGCAGCCTCAACCCCGCAGGCCCCTGGACGCCCCACCGGGACAATCATCGGCCCGACGCGATGGAGCGCCTCATCGAAACCCTCAAAACGATCCTTCCCCACCTCGAAGCCGAAGGCGTCACCGCGGTCCTGGAAACCCATGCCATCTCCATCCTCAACACCCCCGAAACCTGCCGTTCCATCGTCGAAGCCGTAAACAGCCCCCGCCTCCGGCTCGTCATGGACCCTGTCAACCACTTCGAGTCTCTCCGGCAGGTCTACGCCGGCGCCGACCGCCTCAACCACATCTTCGACCTGATGGGTGCCCTCTCCCCGGTCTGCCACGTCAAAGACATCGCCGCCGGCAACCGCCTCGTGATCCACCTGGACGAAACCGTCCCCGGCGAGGGCGAACTCGACATGGCCCTCCTCCTCCACCGCTTCCACACCGCCCACCCCGATGGCTACGCCCTCATCGAGCACCTCGGCCCGGACCAGATCCCCACAGCCGCGGAAAACGTCCGCCGCATCGCCGCCGGGGCCGGCATCCCCATTCACTGAGCATCCCCCCTTCCCCTTTTTAACCCCTTGACGTTCCCTCCAATGCTGACCATATTAGGGGAAAACGCGTCTCTCTTTTCACAAATCCCTCAGGAGCAGCCCATGCAACCCGAACTCATTGCCGACTACCGGTGTGAAACAGGCGAAGGCCCCCTCTGGCACCCCATGGAAAAACGGCTCTACTGGGCAGATATCCCTGCAGGCCGGATATTTCGCTACGATCCCGCAACCGGGCACCACGAGCAGTGCTATGAAGGCGATATTGTCGGCGGATTTACGCTCCAGGCCGACGGTTCCCTCCTCCTCTTCATGGACAGAGGCGCGGTCAAAATCTGGCGGGATGGAGAATTGACCACGGTCCTGGAAGACATCTTCGAAGAGCGGGCAACCCGTTTTAACGACGTCATCGCCGACCCTGCGGGCCGGGTCTTCTGCGGCACCATGTCCACCCCGGACCGGCCGGGCCGGCTCTATCGCCTGGACGCCGACGGCGATTACACCCGGGTGGTGGACAACGTCGGCGTGTCCAACGGGCTGGGCTTTACCCCAGACCGCAAGCAGATGTATTACACCGACTCGACCGCCGGGAAAATCTACCTTTTCGACTACGATGAAAAAACCGGCGACATCGCCAACCAGCAGGTCTTCGCCCGGGTCCCTCCCCAGGAGGGCATCCCCGATGGCATGACCGTAGACGCCCTTGGCCACGTCTGGTCCGCCCGCTGGGACGGGAGCTGCCTGGTCCGCTACACGCCGGGTGGTATTGAGGAACGCCGCATCCTCTTTCCGGTCAAAAAGGTCTCCAGCGTCACCTTCGGCGGCAGTGATTACACCGACATGTACGTCACCACGGCGGGTGGAGACAACAAACCGGAAGAAGGCGAAGGCGCCGGGGCCCTCTTCCGGCTCAACCTGGGCATTCGAGGCGTAGAAGAGTTTTATTCCCGAATCGGCCTCTGAGAGGAACGCAAAATGTGTGGACGCTTTACGCTTGCCACCCCGGCGGATGACCTCCAGCAGGCCTTCCCCGGATTCGCCTTTCCGGACGAGATGCCCCTCCGCTACAACATCGCGCCGAGCCTGGAGGTTGCCCTGGTCCCCAACAACGGGGAAAACCGGGTGCAGCACTTCCGGTGGGGCCTTGTCCCCCCCTGGGCGAAAGACCCCAAAATCGGCAACCGGATGATCAATGCACGCTCGGAAACCCTGGCCGAGAAGCCCTCCTTCCGGACCGCCTTCCGAAAACGGCGGTGCCTCATCCTGGCGGACGGCTTCTATGAATGGCGCAAACATCCGGGCGTCAGCGCCAAAACGCCTGTTTACATCCGGCTACAATCCGGCAAATCCTTTGCCTTCGCCGGCCTCTGGGAATCCTGGAAACAGCCCGACGCCCCCCCCCTCCTCTCCTGCACGATTATCACCACAGAGCCAAATGCGCTCGTAGAAAAAATCCACAGCCGGATGCCCGTTATTCTCCCCCCCGGGGCCTACGACCAATGGCTCGACCCGGCCGAACAGCAACCGGACCGGTTGGCAGACCTGCTCAAACCCTATCCCGATTCGGAAATGACGGCCTACCCGGTCTCCACCTTAGTCAACAACCCCAGGGCGGACACGCTTGCGTGCATCAAGCCTGTGGAAACGCAGGCGCAACCCGACCAGCCGTCGCTTTTTTAAGCGGCAACTTGCAGGTCGGGAAGACAGAAGCCGGGATTGGGTTATCCCGGCTTTCTTTATCACAGGCACCAGCTTTGTGGTAGGCGTCCATCACCGCACAAATTTTTCAAGCCCGCGCCAGGTCTACGTAGGCCCGGAACAGATCCGAGTAGTAGGCCACAAACATCCACAGATCCCCCACCCCCCGGTCCGCGCTGCGCTCGGCCTCAGCCGACATGTAGCCCTCGTAGCCCTTTTCGTGGAGCAGCCGGAACAGCTCCCGGTAGGGGTAGCCCTGTCCTGCCAGGTCGTGCATGTGGACATGATCCAGCCAGAACCAGACCGTATCCAGGGCCTTTTCGACCGACCCGTCCACCACATCCTGCGGCACCGAATTCCAGATCAGCCCGAAATTCTCGTGGTCCACCTGCTCGGCCACCGCCCTGCAGGCCTGCCAGTCGAACTCCCCGTGCAGTTCCAGGCTGGGCTTCACCCCTCTTTGCGTCCCGTAATCGCACAGCTCCCTCAGCGCCTCGGCCACCTGCGCAATCGTCCTCTCCCTGGACACCCCCTCCGGAAAATTGTTCCCGAACACCCGCACCCGGGGCGCTCCCAGGTCCGCTGCCAGGTCCATCCGGACCTTTGTTTCCTCAATATGTTTTCTGAGATCCCCAGCATCCGGATCGTGGTACCGGTTGCCCGTTGCCACACTCATAATCCTGATCCCCGCCACGGCGCAATCGGCCACCACCTGCTTCCGTTCCGCCTCATCGATCGACGCCTCCACCCCGTGTCCGTGGTTCGCGTCCGTGCGAAACTCCACCCCCTCAAACCCGTGGTCCTTCAACATCGCCAGCAGATCCGACCGCGACAAATCTTTCAGAACGCCATAGGTCATCCACGATGGTTTCATCATATCCTCCTTTCCTTAGTTCCTTGAATCCGTTAGCCAGGTATGTCATTCCCTAAGAATACGCTCATTTTTCAGATCCGTCCACAACTTTCTGATATACCTCTCTGATCCGGGGGGCAAACTCCCACTTTTTTGCTTGACAGCGTAGAGCAGTTTGCCATAATATTTCTAATAGACCGTTTGTTATGATGGATTATTTTTTTATCAGAAAATGATTGTCTGAAAATTGATTATTCTTGAGAGGCTAATCTCGCATCAGGGCGTTCCGGGATCGCAGGTTGCAGATGTTTGACATGAGGGGGACACACCATGTGGAGTACCGTCGTGGGACGGCTCTTTCCGGTAATCGTCGACGGTCTTATCTCCGCTTGCTCGCTTGCGAGGGACTCGACCGCAGTCCGAACAGAGCGCGCGGTTCCGTCGACCGCCCAACATCGATATCCACCTTCGCTGGCAGGGCGAAAGATTCTGTGGATACGTCAGAGATATTCGCGCTGTGCATATCGACGGCGCCGCGCGAGAAATCCCTTGTTCCGGTTGACGAAATCGAATATACTCATGTTCGCCCTTTTGTCGCCTCCAACCCGCCGCGATGCGCCCATCTCGTTGGGTTCGAACGTGTCGCTCTTTTACCCTGCGCAATCGCCGCGTCTTTTGTACAGTAGTTGTCATGCGCCCTTTGGGGCACCCATTAGGATGAAAATAGCTGCCTGCAGACTTGTGCTGTAACCGTACACGCCCTCTCACGCATCTCGCCGTGCGATCCCCCCACCGGCGCGCCTGCGGGCTGGCGCCCCGCAACCAAGGGGGGAGTAATGGTGGCCACGGTGAATTTGCTGCAGCCGTCGCCTGGTGGGCAACCACGAGGGTTGCCCCTACAAATGCAACGGCGTGGACAACCACGAGGGGTGCCCACGCAAATGCTGCGGGGCGGAAGGGGCTTTTCCGCGCAGATCCCCCAAGCACTTCGCCCAAAAACGCCCCAAAGGTCCGCTGGGCACAACCGCCTGCTGCCACCACAGGGTCAGTTCGCGGAAAAGCAGCCCCCGCGGCGTTTGAGCGGCCTGCCTGCAGCGCGGTGCGCCGGCCTGTGCGTCGCACGCAGACAGGCCCAGGCAGGCGCGGCCTTTTTCCTGGGCGAGCAACGAACGTCAACCTGCCGCCACCTCCTCCGCCTTTCTCCCCCTTTCCTCTCAGGAAAGGGGGCCGGGGGGATAGGTCACTATACCGCAACACATCCACCGGGTTCGCCCGCGCCGCACGGACCGCTTAAACCCAATAAAAACAACAAGTTCGGTTGCAATCTGAAAGGTTATTTTCTAAGTAGATGCAAAACCCACCCATTATCACCGTAGAGAATGCGTGCAAGACCTTTACCGGGGACCGCGGGGAGGTCCAGGCCCTGGACGGCTTCGATATGGCCGTGCGAGAAGGCCAGTTTGTATCCATTGTGGGACCGAGCGGTTGCGGCAAGAGTACCCTCCTCTGGGCCATGGCCGCGCTCTGGCCGCTCACGTCGGGTAGAATTACCGTCAACGGGCGGGAGGTTCTGGAACCCCGGAGGGAGATCGGCATGGTCTTCCAGACCTCCAACCTGCTGCCGTGGCGCAACCTGCTGCAGAATATCCGTTTTCCCTTTGAAATCATGCGGGAAGACCCGGAACACTACCGGGATCGTATCGATGACCTGATCGAGATCACGGCCCTGAAGGGCTTTGAACATCACTATCCCCGCGAACTCTCAGGAGGCATGCAGCAGCGGGCATCCATCGTCCGGGCGCTCGCGTACGACCCCGGGGTTCTGTTGATGGACGAACCCTTCGGCGCACTGGATGCCTTCACCCGGGACGAAATGAACCTGATGCTCCTCAACATCTGGGAACAGTCCCGCAAAACCATCGTCTTCGTTACCCATCAGATCCCCGAAGCCGTCTACCTCTCCGACCGGGTTTACGTGATGACCCCCCGTCCGGGCAGGAACTCAAGAATATATGACATCGATCTGCCCCGCCCCCGCCCGTTATCCATTACCGCCGAACCTCATTTTTTTGAAATCGTCGCCGAAATCAAACAGACCATTTTCCACGACGTACAGAACGATGCCGCGTCAGCCTGACGAAAGCCGACGACGTGCGGCAGCGGTAACCGAATACGTCGAACTTCCGCCCCTCGCCAACGGTTCGACCCATGTCTACTAAAGGCGAAAAACAGCCCATCAACTGGTCTGCGCTTACCTCCGTCAGTTTCGCCAGCGTACAAATCGCCGTGATCGCCGGTGTGGCGCTGGTCGTCGTGGCGGCTTCCGAGCTCGTGGTCCGCGCATGGGATATCCCGTCCTATGTCTTCCCGCTGCCGAGTGAGATCGCATCCGCGCTCTACCGGTCCTTCCCGTTAATCTGGCCGCATCTGCTGGTCACGCTTCAGGAACTGGGCCTGGGATACGCCATCGGGGCTGTCGTCGGCATTCTGCTGGCCGCTCTTATCACCCAGTTTCCTTTTGTTGAAAAGATCGTTACGCCGTACATCCTCATTCTGGTCACCACGCCGATGCTCGCCCTTGTGCCGCTGCTTATCCTCAAGTTCGGTTTCGGCCAGACGCCCCGGGTCATCGCGGTCGCTCTCGCGGTCGGCCCCATGGTGATGATCAACGCCGCCACGGGCTTCCGAAGAACCGACCTGGCGAAAATCGCCCTCGCGCGCTCATACGGCGCCACGACATTCCAGATCTTTTACAAGGTCCGCTTTCCGCTCGCGCTTCCGATGATCATTGTCGGACTCATGGTCGGAGGCATCTTCGGCCTGCTGACCGCGATAGGCGCCGAGATGGTTGGGGGCGGGTCCGGCCTGGGCAACCGCCTGGTCTATTATTCGTCCCTCGCACGCATGTCCAACTTTTTCGCCGTGATTATTCTCATCGCCGCGATCGGGATCGGCCTTTACGTCGCCTTCTACCTGATCGGAAAAAAATGGGCGAATTGGGAAAGCTAACTCCTTCATCAACAGGCAGGAGTCAACCAGGAGGAAGTCAGATGAAGAAAGATACCCTCACCCGCCGCCAATTCCTCGGGTATTCATCCGCGATGGGCGTCCTGTTCTGTATCCCCGCGAACCCGCTCAGTGCGGCCGAAGCCGACAAGATCGTCTGGGTTTCTCCTCGCGGAAACCTGGAGGTCATGGATGACTTCAACCTGTGGGTCGCCCACGAAATGGGCTACTTCAAGGAACTGAACCTGGACGTCGTGTTGCAACCCGGTCCCACGGAAGCGATGGCGGTAACCAAACTGGTGGGCCAGAAACAGGCTGATATCGGTTTTCCGTCTCCAGGCGTTCTGCTTTCCAGTATCGACGCGGGAATCCCGGTTGTCCTTGTGTGGGAAATGGTGATGAAACAGGTCTTCGACTTCGCCCTGCCCGAAAACAGTCCGATCGCGAAAGTCCAGGACCTGGAAGGGAAAACGATTGCTGTCGCCTCCGAAGGATGGCGTGTGATCATCGATCCGATCCTGGTGGAAGCCGGGCTCGATCCCAAGTCCGTAACCTACCTGAACGGCGGCCCTCAGTGGGGACAGATGGTCGCCCTCGGGCGCGCGGACGCAGGGCTTGCCTGGAGAGGGCTGGCCGCCCAGTGGAAAGCCCTGGGAATGAAGCTTAAATTCCTTATCGGGATGGAGTTCTCCAATCATCCATCCAACGGTTATGCCATCCACCGCGACGACCTGAAGGACGAAACCCGCGTGGACATCTGGACGCGCTTCTTCAAGGCCAATTGTCTGGCCTACGAATTTACGCGAGCCAATCCTCGAGCGGCCGGTCAGATCGCCTACGGCCGTTTTCCGGCCCTCCGCGAACAGATGGCGCCCCAGCTCGCGCTGGATTCCATGCTCGAGTTGGGCACCATCTACTTTGACGGCGACCGCGTTGGCAAAGGGTACGGATACAGCGACCTGGAATCCTGGCAGGCCTACATCGACACCGTTCACAAACTCGGACAGATCCGGAACCACTACAAGGCCGAGGACGTCGTCAGCAACGTCTTTGTCAAGGAAGCCAACAATATCGACCGTGAACGCGCCCGCGCCGAAGGCAAAGCCTTCAAGCTCAACGATAACTTCAAGGATCTGAAAATCAACTATCCGGTCTGACTGCGTCCGATTTTCAGAGGAGACACTGACAATGGCGAACGAAGGCAGCGCGAAGTACCCCGGTATCAGGATCACCGCCGTGGACACCTTCCTGGTGGAAGGCAACTGCTGTTTCGTGAAGGTCAGCACCAACGAGGGGATCACGGGACTGGGCGAGGGCTCGATCAGCGACAACAAGGTGGGCACCATCGCCCAGTGCATCAAAGACCTGGAGGGCCACCTCATCGGCAAGAATCCCACGGACATCGAGCTTCTCTGGCAGGGGCTCTACCGCTGGAACCGCTGGCACGTGGGCGTGCTCTTCAGCACCGCCCTCAGCGCCATCGATATCGCCCTGTGGGATATCCTCGGAAAGATCGCGGGCCTGCCGATCTACAAGCTCCTCGGAGGCGCCGCGCGGGACAAGGTCCGCATCTACGCCGGCGGCAGCGGAAAGTCGGGCGTGCAGCGCGCCCGGAGCATGGGATGCAATGCCGTCAAGACGGGGCCGCCGGTGACCAGGGTTGGCGACCCTCTCACCGTGCCCATGCCCTGGGACCTGAACCGGGCAGCCGCGCAGATCGAGGAGATGCGGGTCGAAGGGGGCGATGACTTCGACATCCTCATCGACGCCCACGGCCGGCTGACGCCGACCATGGCCCTGGAGTACTGCAAGGCCGTCGAGCCCTACCGTCCCTTCTGGGTGGAGGAACCGATCCAGGTGGAAGGATCGAACGACGCCCTCGAGTGGCTGAGCGACCACACGACGGTGCCCCTGTGCATGGGCGAACGGAACTTCACCAAGTGGGGCTTCCAGGACATCATCGCCAAGCGCCTGGTGAGCTACCTCAATCCGGACATCGTCCACTGCGGCGGCATCTCGGAGTTCAAGAAGATCGCGGCCATGGCGGAGGCGCAGTACATCCAGGTCTCTCCCCACATCACCTACAGCAAGGTAGGTCTCACCGCCGAGATCCACATGGGCCTGAACTGCCCCAACAGCGTCATCCAGGAGATGGGGTCCTACGCGAACGAGCCCTTCAAGGAGTCCACGGACTGGATGGACGACCTGTTCTTCGGGCACAGGTACCAGATCGAGGACGGTTTCGTGAGGTTGCCGGACACCCCCGGTCTCGGACTCGAGCTGAACGAGGAGGTGGCCCGGACCCACCCTTACGAACCGCAACTCCGCCCGGAGCTCAGGTACGAGGACGGGTCGGTGGAGGACAACTGAAACTTCCAGGGGCGGGCCATTCTAAAAAGTGGGTATAGTTCTCTCAATAAACGCCAGGAATAATCCGGTACTTCACCCGCGCCTGATACTCTGCCCACTTTTCGGGGCCGTATTTCTCGGCACAGTGCCTGTCGTCCTGAAGTTGACGCACGGTGAACAGCGTGACGATGAAGACAAAGTAGGTCCAGGCCCAGGGATTGGTGAAGTAGCCGGGAACCCACTTTCCTGTGAGATTACGCCAGGTCGAAGCGATCGAGATTCATTACCTTGTCCCACGCGTCCACGAAGTCGCGCACGAACTCTTGCTGCGCATCGTCACATCCGTAGACTTCCGCGATGGATCGGAGCTCGGAGTTTGAACCCAAGACGAGGTCCACCCTGGTGCCGGTCCACTTGTGCTCACCGGTCCGGCGATCGCGTCCCTCGAACACGTCCTGTGACGTGGAGGATGCGTTCCACCCGGTGTTCATATCGAGCAGATTCACGAAGAAGTCATTGGTCAACGTCCCTGGCCGATCGGTGAACACGCCGTGCCCAGACTGCGCGGTGTTCGCATTCAAGACGCGCATACCGCCGACGAGCACCGCCATCTCGGGAGCGGTGAGCGTTAGCCTGCATGCACGCTCCACCAGCAGGTCCTCCGGTGTACCTTCCTGCCCTGCCTGGAGGTAGTTGCGGAACCCGTCTGCGGTGGGTTCGAGCACGGCAAACGACTCCACGTCGGTCCACTCCTGAGACGCGTCCGTGCGCCCCGGTGCAAAGGGAACCTGCACGTTATGACCGGCGTTCCGGGCAGCCTGCTCGACGCCTGCGCACCCGGCCAGGACGATCAGGTCAGCGAGTGAGACCTTCTTCCCGCCGGTCTGCGAGCTGTCGGACCTGTGACTCGCGGTGAGTCGTATAACTTGCAGGTTTATTGAGACCTTCTTCTTTATTGAGACCTTCTTCTCGCCGGTCTGCGAGCTGTTGAACTCCGTCCGGATCTGCTCCAGTGTCTGCAGCACCTCGTTGAGCTCGGCCGGGTTGTTTACTTCCCAGTCCTTTTGCGGGGCGAGGCGGATGCGCGCTCCGTTCGCTCCACCGCGTTTGTCGGTGCCGCGGTACGATGCCGCCGACGCCCACGCGGTCGAGACCAGTTGGGAAACGGACAATCCCGAGGCGAGGACCTTCGCTTTGAGGTCGGCAATATCCTGCTCCCCGACCAACTCGTGATCCACCTCGGGGACAGGGTCTTGCCACAACAGCGGCTCTGCAGGAACCAGGGGCCCGATATACCGGCTGCGGGGCCCCATGTCGCGGTGGATCAGCTTGAACCA
The DNA here is from genome assembly GCA_965222075.1 of Candidatus Latescibacterota bacterium. Classification (GTDB taxonomy): domain Bacteria; phylum Latescibacterota; class UBA2968; order UBA2968; genus JAAXHW01. The sequence goes on from OZ244937.1 coordinate 1,718,688, forward strand.
CGCCCTGGCGAAGGCGTCTTCAAGATCCGCCGGGCTTTCGAGGAAGCGCTTTGCAATCGGCGCATAGTCCGGATCCATCCTCAGTGAAAGGTCCGTGGTGAGCATCATGGGGGCGTGCTTCTTCGACGGATCGTGCGCGTCCGGCACGGTGGCTGCTTCAGCGGCATTCCTGGGAGCATATTGGCATTTACCGGCCGGACTTTTCGTCAGCTCCCAATCGTATGTGTGCAGATTCTCGACGAAGTCGTTGTCCCACTTCGCCGGGTTACTGGTCCAGGCGCCTTCCAGGCCGCTGGTGACCGTATCGCTGCCTTTGCCGCTGCCGTAGCGGTTCCTCCAGCCGAGGCCTTGCTCCTCTATGCCAGCCCCCTCCGGTTCGGGACCGACATGATCCTCAGCGGCAGCACCATGTGCTTTGCCAAACGTGTGGCCGCCGGCAATTAGCGCAACCGTCTCCTCGTCATTCATCGCCATGCGTTTGAACGTCTGGCGAATGTATTTTGCTGCAGCGAGCGGGTCCGGGTTGCCGTTCGGGCCCTCCGGGTTCACGTAAATCAGACCCATGTGGTCGGCGCCAAGGGGTGCCTGGAGGTCTCCGTCGTCGCTGTGGCGCTCGTCTCCAAGCCACGTGCCCTCAGGCCCCCAGTCAGTCTCGTCAGCCTCCCAGACGTCCGGACGTCCGAAGGCGAAACCAAAGGTCTTGAACCCCATCGACTCCAGAGCGCAGTTGCCGGCGAAGATGATCAGGTCGGCCCAGGAGAGCTTCCGGCCGTACTTCTGCTTAATCGGCCAGAGCAAGCGGCGCGCCTTGTCCAGATTCCCGTTGTCGGGCCAGCTATTCAGTGGCGCAAAGCGTTGGTAGCCGGAGCCTCCGCCACCCCGACCGTCACTGATGCGGTAAGTGCCTGCGGCGTGCCATGTCATGCGGATGAAGAGAGGCCCATAGTGGCCGTAGTCGGCTGGCCACCAGTCTTGCGAGGTCGTCATCACCTCTTCGATGTCCTTCTTCAGCGCATCGACGTCAAGGGGCTTGACCGCCTCGGCGTAGTCGAAATCCTTGCCCATCGGATCGGACAGGGGAGAATTCTGGCGGAGAACCTTCAGGTTCAACTGATCCGGCCACCAGTCCTGGTTGGAAGTCATTTGGTCCCTCCTGTGAATTGTTCTGAGTATGGCGCAACCTTCTGGATCCGTTGCAAGCCTGCGGATAGGAAGAATAAAAGGCGTTCTCTCGTTTCCAGGCAAGGGGAATCTGACCCGGGTAATGGCGCAGGTTCGGGCGTCCACCGAATTTCACACTTCACTCAGGCGTGTGCGACCTCGAAGACTGTCAGGTTGCGGGTGTTCTTGCTGAACTCTACGGCAATCAGGTAGATCGGCTGGTTCAGGCCGCGATATTTGTCCGCGTACCGCTTTTCCTTCAATTGCGCCATCGCTCCGCCCTCAGGCGCCATCTCGACCACCTTGAACTCGAATAAATAGATGTTACTGTTAAATTGAACGGCCATGTCCAGGCGGCCATGGCTGCTGCTGTCCTCCACGGTGATGTCAAGCCCCAGTCCCGCGAAATAGGAGTAGAACACGCTGGCGTAGTAGCCCTCAAAATTGGCGATGTCGTTGTTGGTGTACCACTCGTAGGGTATGCTGGCGAAGAAGGCGTGGAATAATGTCTCGAGGCCGGCGAAGTCGTTGGCTTCCAGCAGGCGGTACAGGCGCACGCTGTTCGCCATCTGGCGCGTCGAGTCTTTCACCAGGTAGCGCAGCAGGCTCTCGTTGAGGCTTTGACGCACCTCCCGATTGGGATAGCTCAGGCGATAGAGGAACTTGCCGCCGAGGTTCTCTTTCTCTGTGATGGTGAGGTAGCCGGTCTGGAACAAGAGTGCCTCGGTCGCTATGTGGTCAACGTCGAAGGCGGACAACAACTCGTCGCTACCGATCATGTTATCGAGTTCGAGGGAACTAACGTGGCGTTTGAACAGTGTTTCAATGAGGAACGTGGGCGTGCCGGTCTCGAACCAGTAGGTGCCAAAGGTGCGCTTGTCGAACAGCAGGAGAATGTCGAAAGGGTTGTACACCTTCTCGTCGCCCAGCCAGCAATAACCGTTGTACCAGTCGCAGACCTCCTCTCGATCCAGGCCCGGCAGTTCTGGCGCGAACACGGTGTCCAGGTCTGCCTCGGTGTAGCCGCAGATGGCGGAATAACGCGGGTCAATGGTGATGTCGGTGAGGTTGTTGAGGCCAGAGAACAGGTGAACTTTGGAGAATTTGCTGACGCCGGTGAGGAAGGTGAAGCGGACGTGTGCGTCGCAGTCTTTGATGGTGGCGTACAGGCCACGCAAGAAGTCGCGGTTGGCACGGGCGATGTCCGGGACTTCCAGCGCGTCCAGGATCGGTTTGTCGTATTCGTCAACGAGAACGGCCACGCGCTGTCCCGCCTGGCGGTGCAGCATCTGGATTATATGACGAAAGCGTGCCGACGCGGTGTCGTAATGGCTTTCCACGCCCGTTTCCTCTTCAATGGCGTCCAGTTGCGCCATGACCTCTTTGTGCAAGATCCCCGGCTCATTAAAGTTGCCGCTGCCAAAACTGAGGCGCAGGACGGGATAGCGCACTCGCCAATCCCAGTGGTCGTGGATGTACAACCCCTCAAACAGCGGCTCATTTCCCTCAAATAGTTCCTTCAGCGTGTCCAGAAACAGGCTTTTGCCAAAGCGACGCGGTCGCGACAGGAAATAGTGCGTGCCCTCATTGAGCAGTTCTCGGATATAGACCGTCTTATCGACATAGTAGTAGTTCTGCTCCCGAATCTTGCAGAAGGTCTGAATGCCGATGGGCAGTCTGCGTTTGGTCAAGGTTCCTCCGGGGGTCGATCTCCTCAAAGTACACGACAAAAATCGAAATGCCATTGTTCCGACGATTATTTGCTCTTCTCTAATAAATCCCTTGCGACCAGAGAAGTGAGGAGGCTGTCTACGGAGCCGAGCAGGGCGAGAATGAGCGCCGGTTCCACCGCATGCGCCAGGAAGTCGGCGGAAGGCAGCGCCAACTGCAATCCCGGCAGGCCGGTCGGTATCTGACCGATGACGGGCACGTCCTTCAGCCACAGCGTCCTTTCACCGGATAACGGCAGTTGAGCTTGACGCAGCTCAAGTTATGTAGTACCTTCCAACAAAATAAGGAGTGGACAATGCTGAGATTTCCCGAAGAACTCATGCTTCTCATCCTCGACGACGAGAACGGGAAATTCGCCCGAGTGTCGGATCAACAGTTGCGCTACGCGCTCGCCGGAGGGGTGCTGATGGATCTGGCGCTGGAGAACCGTATCGACACCGATCTGAAGCAGCTGATCCTCGTCAATCCGCATCCCGTTCAGGACAGCCTGCTCGACCCGACGCTCGCCGACATTTCGCAGGCAACCGATACCCACGATGCGCGCTTCTGGGTAGGGCGCACCGCCATTCGCAGCGCCGACGCCATTCGCCAGGAGGCGCTCGACCGGCTGGTAGAGCGGGGTATCCTGCAACGTCAGGACAACCGGTTTTTGTGGGTTTTCCGGTCGCGGCGCTACCCGGCCATCGACGACCGGGCCGAACGGGAGGTCAAGCTCAGAATTATGGAGATCTTGTTCAGCGACCAGCTTCCCGGCCCGCGCGATGTGGTGATCATCGGCCTGGCGCACGCCTGCAACCTGTTCAGGCAGATACTGTCTACCCGCGAACTGGCGCACGTTGCCCCCCGCATCAACCAGGTGCGCCAGCTCGATTTGATCGGCCAGGCCATGTCGCAGGCGATCACGGACATTGAGCTGTCACTTGCCCTCGCTGTGCAGATGAAGCCATATTAGCCCGCGGCCTGGCCGCCCGACCTCGTGTGCCCCCAGCACGAGCGAACAAGCGGCGAACAGCTAAGGCGCGCCCTCGACCTGCACCGCAACGATGTCCAGATCGTGATATTTCTGGTGGCGCACCGAAGAGGCGTAATGCCGCAACAGGCGGAACGAGATCTCGCGCTCGTCCACCAGCTCGGGCTGCTCGCTCAGATAGGCCAGTCGGTCTTCGAGATTTTCCCCCGCGGCAGCCGCCAAAAACTCCAGCTCCGCCGCCCCCTCGGCGAAGCGCGCGGTGATGATCAAGCGCCGCCCGTTATCGCCCACGCCGTCCTCAGCTTGTTGTATCAGAATCGCCAGGGTCTCTTCCCCTGCGGCGCACAGCCGCTCGGTCGCCGGGTCGTTCCAGCCGATTTTCGCGGCAAAGGCGCGGAGGAACGCGTCGATCCTGGGCAGCGCGGCGATGACCAACTCGATCTCCAGGCGCCGGCGGCGCGGAGCCGTCAGCTCCATGAACGCGGTCAGTAAGATCGCGGCAAGACCACCAGCGGTCATGCCGTTGCCCAGCAAGACACCCCACGTCCCGCCCAGCAAGTCGGCGAAGATCACCTGATTCTGAAAGCCCACGCCAATCCAGAACGACAGCCCCACCACTGCGGCCTTCCGGTGATCGAGGCCGTCCTCGACGACCAGCTTCATACCCTGTACAAAGAGCAGGCCTATGAGCAGGGTTACATAGGCCGCGCCCACAGGGTTGGGAATGGCGATCAGGAGGGCCGTCACCTTGGGCGATAAGGCCAGTACCGCAAAGATGGCCCCGATATACACCCCAACGCGGCGCGCGGCGACCCCGGTGAGTTCGGCGAGCGATATACTGGTCGAGTAGGTCGTATTGGGGGGCGTCCCGGCGAGCCCGGACAACAGGTTGCCCATCCCGTCGGCGTTGAGTGCGCCCTGCACCAGGCGAAAATCGGTTGCCCGCGGCCGGCGCCGCGAGACCCGTTGAATGGCAACGCCGTCGCCAATGGTCTCAATCGCGCCTACTAAGGTAACGACCACAAACGCCGGCAGCAGCGTCCAGAACGCTGCACTCAGCGTCAGGTCCAATCCCGGCCACGCGCTATCGGGAAGACCGATCCAGGGGGCTTCGATTACGGGATTAATGTCGTATAGTCCGAAGAGGGCGGCCACCGCGCAACCCACCGCGATGCCGATGAGCGGCGCCCACAGCCGCCAGGCCACCGGGGCGCGCAACGCCAGCACCACAAGGGTAACGAGCGTCGCCCCGGCCGCGGCCGGGGCCGCGGCCCACGGCGTGCCCTCGGGCACATCCGTCAGCAAGCCGAAAATGATCGGCATGACCGTGACGGCGATCAGCATGATCACCGTGCCGGAGACGACCGGCGTGATAATCCTGCGCAGTAGCGAAAGCCGTGCGGCCAGGGCAAACTGAAACAGCGACGAAACGACGATCAGGCTCGCCATCAGGGCCGGTCCACCCTCCACCAGTGCCTTGATGCAGACCGCGATGAAGGCACCGGAGGTGCCCATGATAAGCACGTGTCCGGCCCCGATCCGCCCGACCCGGACCGCTTGCAGAACCGTGCTCACTCCACTGATCATCAGCGCCGCGAAGGCGACCCAGGTCAGGTAGCTCTCCGCCTGGTTGGCCGCCCGGCCAATAATAATCGCGCTGAGCACCACCGGCGCCAGGACGACAACCGCGGCCTGAAAGCCGACCCCGACGGCGACTGAGTGGGGGGGCTGCTCATCCGGCTCGTAGCGGATGTTTTCATTTACGCACGCCATTCCAGTAATTCCCGCACTTCGTTCACGCTCGCCCTCTTTCTCTTTCGATCCAACACCAGGCCAGGCACCGCTTGAAATCGCCAAGCCACATGGCCGCGTCCGGATCGAAGGTTAAGGCGTCATGCAGCCGCACGTCACACCGGGGCGGATCTTCTTTCACCACCCCAGAGACAAGAACGTTTCCGCCACGTGAAACCCTGAACAACAGCCGCTTGCCCGATCTTTTCGCCGCCAGCCGGTAGGCCTTAAAGCACGGCACCGCCACACTATCACCCGCCAGCGCTTTTTCAAGAACGGGCCGCAAGGCGTCAAGGGTTTGGTCATGCACTTCGGAACGGGGGGACATCCGGACATCTCCCGTGTTCAAAGTCTTGTGCTCGAGTACTTCGCTACGCCGCATGTTTCTACCCCCCCTTACCGGTCGGCAGGCAGGCGCCGGGCCGTAAGTGGTTACACCCAAAAGTACCTTCGTATCCCGATTTGGGGTCCCTCTTTTTGAAAAAAGTGCGCCGCCCATCGTGCGGATTCGTCCTCCACTTTCTCCACCCACCTCCTCGATACATTTCGTGATGCTGATCAATTTCGAGAATGGCAATTCTTTGGATCGAGTGAAACCTTTCCTCAACGCCATCTGAATTCCGCACACCTCTCATCTATCCGGAGAAGGAGAGAAAAATGAGCAAACTCAAAATGATGATTTGAAGCCATTGTCCATGACAACAATCGGCCGATACAGCCGTTGCATGGGCGTGAACTTCTCGTGGATATTGCAGAAAGCGTGAACTTCTCGTGGATATTGCAGAAAGCGACTAAAAGTATATCAATTGCTGACTCACATGGCGGCAACCTGCTATGCTCCTGTCCCTACTTCCAAATCGGCATCGCTACGATGATACCGCGCAGCGTCAGGGAAGAAGACGCTCAGCACCTGTCGGGCAATGCCCTGTGCGTCCAGTTGCAGCCGATGTCGTTGGTCAGTCGCAGTGCCGTGCTCAATGAAGGAATCCGGCATACCGATGCGATGCACCGATACATCCTCCAGTCCGGCCTCGGTGAGGGCTTCAAGTACGGCAGAGCCGAACCCTCCGGCAAGCACATTTTCCTCCACGGTGACGATACGCCCGACGCTGCGGGCTGCGTTTAACAGCAGCTCTACATCGAACGGCTTCACAAAGAGCGGATTCACTACGCCGCAGTCGATACCATACTCGGCAAGCATTTCTGCTGCCTGCACGGCTGCGTCGGCAGGCTTGCCCAGACCAAAGACAACGACATCGCGTCCCTCCCTGACAACATAGCCCTTGCCCAGCGGCAGCTCCTTGAGGTCGCTGTCGAGCGGCGCGCCCGTGGCGGTTCCCCTGGCGATGCGGATAGCGAAGGGTCCCTGGTGTCTATAGGCGGTATAGACGAGATGTTGTAAATCGTTTTCGTCCATCGGCGCTGCTACGACGGCGTTGGGAAGACACCGCAGGTATGAGATGTCGAATGCGCCGTGGTGTGTCTTGCCGTCCTCTCCGACGATGCCCGCACGATCGGCTATCAGCGTCACGGGCAGGTTCTGCAAGCAGACATCATGCACCACCTGATCGAACGCCCGCTGGAGGAATGTGGAGTAGATTGAGACGAAGGGGGTGAGTCCGGTGGATGCCATTCCCGCCGCCATGCTGACGGCGTGCTGCTCCGCGATGCCGACATCGAAGACTTTGTCCGGGAATTCGTTCCGCACTTCCGCCAGCCCCGTGCCCTCAAGCATCGCCGCAGAGATGCCGACGACGGATTCGTCCTCGCGCATGAGGCGTGTGAGTGTCTGGGCAAACACCTTTGAGTAAGTGGGCGCTCCCGACGAGTCTCCCAACGGCGAGCTTGGCTGGTGAAACTTGACGGGATCGTCCTCAGCAGGTTCATAACCATGCCCCTTATGCGTAACGACATGTACCAGAGGCACGAAGCCGGTGGATATTCTGGCTTGCCGAAGTGTGTCTTCAAGCTGCTCGAAGTCGTGCCCGTCCACGGGTCCCAGGTATTGAAAACCCATCTCGTTCCAGAACATCGTGGGCAGGATGAAACTTTCTACCCCGTCATTGAGCCTTTTGACAAGTTGGTAAATCAGCTCGCCCGTGGGCACCCTCTTCGAAAGAGCGGTCATACGCCTGATCATCGCGTGATACTGCGGGTGCGTAATCAGACGCTTGCGCCAGTTGGTGAGGAAGCCGATATTCTCAGAGATGGACATCCCGTTGTCGTTGAGGACCACAATCAGCTTTTCAGGGTTGAGATGCACGATGTTGTTCAGCGCCTCAAAGCTTGAGCCGGAAGTCATCGCCCCGTCCCCGACCACCGCGATAGTCCACGAGTCGATCTGCCGATTCGCCGCGCCTTGCGCTATGCCCAGAGCGATGGAAAGTCCCGTGCCGGCGTGCCCCGCACAGAGTGTGTCGTGCGGGCTTTCGCTTGGCTCTCCGAACCCTGACAGCCCGCCCTCTAATCGGATGTCCTTGAACTCGTTGCGGCGTCCTGTCACCAGCTTGTGCGTGTAGAGCTGGTTGGTGGTATCCCAGACGATGCGGTCCGTGGGGCTGTCGAAAATGCGGTGCAGCGCCAGGGTGAGCTCGACCACGCCCAGATTGGAAGCCAAATGACCGCCGCGCTCGGTTATCACGGAGATGATGGTGTCTCGCGCCTCCTGCGCAACTTGCGTCAACTCTTCGTGGTTCAGCGCTTTGAGGTCACTCGGTGCGTCAATCCTATCCAAAATACGGCTGACCATTGAAAACCTCCTTGTTGGCGGCTCGAGGCGGTTTCAAATCGGCCCCTCAAGGTGGACGGGACGAGGTGGAACTCATGGCGTCCCACGGATCGCGATCGCCCATCGGTGGTGTCAACTCTTCCCCGGCACCGGAATCCCATACCGGTGAAGCGTGCTTTCCAGCGTCGGCCGGCCCAGACGAATCCGACCGTCGTTCAACAGGTAAGAGAACAGGTACCCGGCGCCGAGCATGAGGATGCCGATGAGGAAGCAGTACATGACGGCTCTGTCGGGATAGACATCCTTCAAATGCCCTACGTACAGTGGTCCGGAGATCCCGGCGGCGGCCCACGCCGTCAGAACCGCGCCGTAGATCGTGGACATCTTCCTGGTACCGAAAACGTCGAGAACGAAGGGAGGCATGGTGGCGAATCCACCTCCGAAACAGAGCAGGACATAGCAGACCAGGACGGAGAAAACCCAGGGGTTGGTCTCCGTCATGAGAACCCCGAAGACGACCATTTGACTGGCAAGCAGCACCCTGAAAACCGTGGCCCGGCCGATGCGGTCCGAAAGCAATCCCCAGAAGAGGCGCCCCAACCCGTTGCAAATCGAGCTGACGGCAATGAGCGTCGCGCCGTAAGCGGCAAGCGTGGTCGGCTCGACCGAGGGATCGGCCAGGCCCCAGACCTCCTGAAGGAGCTCCGACTGAAAGCTGACCACCGAGATCCCCGCGGCGATATTGAAGAAGAAAACGATCCACATGATGATGAATTGGGTGGTGCGCAGGTACGCGCCGGCAGACTCCGGCTCCCCGAATCCCGCGGGCTCGCCCGCGCTGCTGCCGGTCCGGGACTCGGACTCTGGGGGATTGCTCAAGACAAGGCTGCAGGGAATCAGAATGCAAGCGAATACGACGCCAAGCCAGATGAAGACGAGCGGCAGTTGTCCACCGACCTGCACGATGAGTAAGGGCGCCAGACCCTTGCTCAGAAGAAACGCCCCCACGCCAAAGCCCATCACCACAATGCCGATGGCCAATCCTTTATGGTCGGGAAACCACTTCGCCACCGTTGCGACCGGCGTCACATAACCCAGCCCGATTCCCGCCCCGCCGATCACACCGTAACCCAGATAGAAGAGCGGTATGGAATCCAGATGAAGCGCCGCGCCCGAAATCAGGTACCCGCTTGAGAACATGATGCTGCCGGCCACCGCAAGCCGCCTCGGACCCAACCGGGGCAGCATGTTTCCCGCCCAGGCCGCCGATACGCCAAGCGAGAAAATCGCGATACTGAAGGCCCAGGCCGTCTCGGTATGGGTCCAGCCGACCTGCCTTACCAGCATCGTCTGGAAGAAACTCCACGCGTATACCGTGCCAAAGCAGATCTGCAGCACCGTGCAGAAGAGTGCGATGGCGCTTCGCGGAATGCGCATCTGTTGATCCTCCCTCTACCGAGCGCTCCCCGGCGGCGCCCCGGACCTCTCCGAACCGGACGAATGTCCGGAAACGTAACGGAAGAGGCGAGCCAGATCCCCTACTTCATCGTCGCGGGCCAGGAGCTCGTCGTCCGGCGTCTTGTCCTTCCCCTGGTCATCGGCCAACTCCACGGCGTAGGCAAGAAGTCCTCCCAGCGGTTTTGCGGCCAGGTTGACCAGCCAGATCGAAGCCAGGACGCCAACGACGAGAAAGATGCAGATGAGGATGACTTGCTGGCCGATGGCTCGCTGAATCTTGAGCGCGACGATGTCCATATCCATGCCCACGTGTACCGTACCGGCGACGCCGGCCAGGATCGGGCTGCCGACTTCTATGAAATCGCCCATGCCCGGGATGCTTCGTTCGACCGGCTCGGTGCTGGACGGATCGCTTGCGAGGATCTCCTCGGGTATGCCGGGTACGAAGGTATGAGCCAGATACTCGCCTTTCTCACTGGTGATGTAGATGTAGCGGATGCCCTGAATCTCGACGAACTGGTCGATCAGCGACTGCAGCGTCGCCAGGTTCCTGTTCAGAAGGATGTCCACGCTGGAATCGGCAATGCTCTTCGCGATGTTCCTGCTGTTGGTCTCGTACTCCGCCGACAACTGAGTGTCAACGGTGTAGATACACAGAACGGACGTTGACAGGACGATCATCCCGAAGAGCGCGAAGATGCCGAACCGGGTTTTCTGAAAGAGCTTCTGGATTTTCATTTCACGAGAGCCAGTTTTGCCAGTCGTCCAGGGTCACGAAGCGGCCGTCCTGAACGACGGTATAGTAGACGGTCTGGAGCCCCTGTCGACGGTCTGGCCCGAAAGAGACCTTTTCACCGATCCCAAGGTCGAAGTCCCGCACCGAGAAGACCGCTTCCTCCAGCCCGACCCTGTCGGGCTCTCCTCCCAGGCGCCGCAGAATCTCGGTCATCAGCTTGGCGTCGAGAAAGCCCTCCAGGCTGACGAAGCTCTGCGGAAATGGGCTGTAGGGCTCCTTGACAAGCTCCCCGGGGACTTCGGGATCGTAGCGCGCCATCAGATCACGATACTCCCGCACCGCCGGAATGGAAGTGTCCTCATAGCTGGGAACGACCTGGGAGTTGACCAGCAGCCGCGTATAGGGCTCGGCGTCGTCCCGACCCTCGGTTAGGAGTTGGAGGAGGTTCTCGCTTCCCACGAAGGAAAGATTGGCCATCGGGACCCGAAGGCCCAGGTCAACGGCGTCGCGCGCGAAGGCGGCGCACGCGGCGTACGACCCGATGCAGATCACGGCGTCGGGCGAAGCAGCCTGCAGGATTTCGACCTGCCGCCTCATGCTGCCGGTGAACCTCTGTCCGCGGCGGTAGGTGGCCTCACCGACAAGTTGCTCGCCGTGCGCCTCCAGGGCCGCCCTTACACCCGCCCATCCACTCCGGCCGTACGCGTCGGCCTGATAGAACACAGCGATGCGCTTTCTTCCAACCCGAATGAAGTTGTCGACGAGGCCGGCGGTCTCCTGACGGTAGGACGCCCGGAGGTTGAAGGCGAAGTCACCGTACGGAGGCTCCCTTTGGGGCTGAGCACCGGTAAAGGGGAAGAACAGGTAGACCCGCTCGTCCTGGAACTTCTTCAACAGGGGCAGCGCGCGGGTCACGGTCGGCGTCCCCACGTAGCCGAACAGCAGGAACACGCGGTCCTCCAGCATGAGCTTCATGGTGTTCCGAACGCACGGATCCGGCTGGTATCCATCGTCGTAAAGCTTGAAGACGATCTTGCGCCCGCCGACGCCACCGTTGTCGTTGACGTGGCTGAAGTAGGCTTTGGCGCCGCGATAGAGCTCGCTGCCCAACCCCCGTGAAGGGCCGGAAAACGCGGCGGACATACCCAGGACGATCTCATCGTCAACCGGGCCTTCCGGCCCTGCTCCACGCCTTTGGTCCTCTGCTAAAACCCTGTCCAATCCCCCTATTTCGGCTCCGGCGTTCCTCCAACTCCCCCAGGAAATCGCCAGCAACCCGGCAAGGCCGCGACGGAGCAGCGACCTCCGCGTCAAGACCGGCGCTCGGTCCTCCCGCGCGTCGCCGTCTCCTCCGGCACCATCACGAATATTCATTCCGTTCCTCGTCTCCTGGAGAATCCTCCAGGCTCGGGGCGACAGCTCAACTGCTCAGAAATTGTAGGTAAAGTGGATATCCACCCGGTTGGCGATCCCGTCGTCCAGTTCCTTGTACCCGGTCGTCCAGTGCAAATACTCGACCGCCACCTGGAATTTCTTCCAGGGCCGGTAGCGGCCCACCGCGTAAACGGCCTGATTCCTGATGCGTCCCCCGCTGGGCACGGCCTCCTCATCTGGCACCTCTATGGTCGCCCCGGCGTACAGCTTCCACCGGTCGTTCGGCTTGATCACGACCTGGGCCCAACCCCCGGTGGAGGCGGTCTCCTCACCGGTCTCCCGGTTGATCCCCTGGCCGATGCCGCCGCGTATATCGGTGAGATTGCTGCCGGTCCAGCCTTCTCCTTCGATAGCCAGTTTATCAGTCAGGGATACCGAGGCGTCCAGGCCCACCACCACCGAGGTGAAACGGGTCTCGCCACCCACCGGGGTGGCTGTCTCCTCCATCGCCCAATGGGCCCACGCGCCGGCCTTGAATTTTTTCTGCGCCAGCCCCAGCCGCGCCTGCAAAAAGGGCAGCGCTGCGTCCCAGCCATCCAGAATGCCGTTTCCGTCCAGGTCTTTCTTGTCCACCGCCCCGGTCTGGCCTGCCGCCACCGCCAGGGAAAACCCGCCCTCAGGGCTTGTACGTGAGCCTCGCCTGGGGATGCCGGTCACCCAGGTTGCCCGCGTGCCACATCAGGCCGTCGTTGTTGGCTATCGGGAACAGCGGCGAAATCACGTCCCAGGTCTGGCCGGCCAAAAAGTGCCAATTCCCTCTCTGCAGATTGAAATAGGCCTGCCGAAGGCGCAGAATCTGGCGCGACTCGCTGCCGCCATTCTGAAAATCGACCTCAACGAGGCCCTTTATGCTGGTATCCTTGTCCAATTCCACGGGCGTGAATCTGGCCCCTATCCGGGTGAGACGCGGGTACATGGTCAAATTGCCGTCGTCTTCGGCGCCAGGCGCTTCCGGCTTTACCCAGAAGCCGAATTGGTGGCTTTGCATCCTTGAATCGTCGATAACGGCGTCGAAGCGGACAAAACCGTAGATCGTGAATTCTCCGGCAAAGGCCCGATCCATCCGGCCCAGCAGACAGCCCAATATAGCTGCAGCAATTGCCTTTTTCACGAATCGCTCCTTTGCAAATGAAGTTCCAGAGTCGGCACCTTGCCCAGGTGGTAGAGCACGCCCATCAGGGCGGAAAAGAAGATACAGGCTGATTAACCGTTCCATCTGTACCCGCTTTCTCTAAAGAAGGAACGGAACCCGATTCTGTCAGGGCAAGACCCCCTGTTTCCCGATCCTCGCAAATCCCTCTGCATACCGGCAGTCCGTCATCCCCGCCACATGCAGCGACTCGATCGCCCGGTAGCGCCCCAGAACCTCGTAGACCTCCGGCAGCGCGGGCTGCGCGGCCAGCCTCTTCAGCGCCTCCATCTTCCGGTCAAACACCGGGGTGATATCCACATAAAGATCGGGCACGAACCCCGACACCGGCACGGTCCCCATCGTCGTCTCGTAGCAGACCAGCGACGGCCGGGAACACGGCTCGTGCGCCGTCTCGATCCCTCCGGCATTGCAATAGGAGCAGGCCCACAGCGCCGCCTGCGTCGTCTCCACGTGGTCGGGATGCATCAGGTCGTTGATCCAGTGGCTCAGCACCAGATCGGGCCGGAACGCCCGGACTGCATCCAGCACCTGAAGCCTCCGCTCCGGTCCCAGAACCAGCGGGCTGTCTCCAAAATCAAAACAATCGATCGACGCCCCCAGGATGCTCGCGGCCGCCGCCATCTCCTCCTTCCGGATCGCCTTCACCTCCTCGATCGTGGGCCTCGGATTCCGCGCCCACAGCGCCGGCGACTCGCACCGCTCCCCGTACGTCAAATCGTAGACCTGCACCGTTCCCCCCGCCTCCACAAACCGGATAATCGCCCCCCCCGCCCGCGAACAGAAATCCGCTGCGTGGGCGCTGAACACCAGCACCCGCATCCCGTCTTGAATCATCGTCACCTCCTGATCGAATCGTCAGACCCCGGTAGCGAGGGGAGAAATGCCTCACTCCTTCTGCTTATACTTTGCCCGGAACGCCTGCGACGACCCCTCATCCTGCGGCTCATACCCCAGCAATTCCCTGGCGTTGGACAGGTCCCACTTCTTCTCGCTCCCCCCTGATACTCCGTAGAAAATGCCGAACTTCACCTCTTCCCTCTCGATGCACCGCCAGACCATATCCGCCAGGTCCCGGCGACTCAACCACCGGGACAGACCGGGCTCATAATACCTTCCGGGGGCGTCTTCCCCATTGAAATTTGCGATCCGAAGACAAAGCACCCGGATGCCGTACCGATCCGAGTAGAACCGGCCCAGAGCCTCGCCGAAGGCCTTCCCTGTGCCGTAGATGCTGTCCGGCCGCACCGGCGTATCCGGACGGGTGTAAATCCCCTCCTTCTCGTACATCCCGGTCACGTGATTGGTACTGGCAAAAATCACCGCCGGCACCTTGTTGATCCGGGCCGCCTCATACATATTGTAGACCCCCGGCATATCCACCTCAAGCGTCGCCGCGGCAACCTCCTCCGGCGACATCCCGCCCCACCGCCGGATCGCCAGGTGAACAATCACATCCACCCCGGCTGCGGCCTCCACCATCGCGTCATAATCGGACACATCCCCCCCCACCACCTCGTCCTCTTCGTAGAGATCGTCCGGAACGGTGGAACGGAGCACCAGCCGAAAATCGTAATGGTCCCGCAGATGCGTCCAGATGGTCCTCCCGATCTTCCCCGCCGCCCCGGTAATCAACAGTTTTTTACGTCCCGCCATCCCTTTCATGACGGCGCCCATAAATCCCCCCCCGGGAAAAATCTACCGCGCTATGAGATTCCGTAAATCCTCGCCAGATTCTCTCCGAAGATCAGGGCCTCGGCCGCCTCGCCCAGATTCAGCCTCTGAATCGCCCGCTTCACCTGGATCGGCCGGTACTCCGGCAGGTTCGACCCGAACACCACCCGCTCCGGCCCCAGCTCCGCCGCGGCCCGCGCCACATCCACGGGCACCGTCTCCTCCGGATTGTCCGCCCACCGCTTGTGGAACCGCAGGATCGTCGTCCCCATATACACGTTTTTGTGCTCCCGGCAGACCGCCAGCGCCTCCTCAAAGTGGTCCGGAAACCCCATGTGGTCCATAACGATCGGTGCCTCCGGAATAAGCCGGGCGACCGCCCCGACCCGGTCGGCGCTGCAGTTTCCCACACCCGTGTGGATCGACACCACGATCCCCAGGTCCCGGGCTGCCTCGACGAAGGGAAACACCATCGGATCGTCCACCTCAAACTTGTGAATCACCCCCATCAGCTTCATCCCCTTCGCCCCCCGGTCCACGTACCCCTTCAACGCGGCGACCCCCTCCTCGCCCCGGTGGGGATCCATCATCACGCAGGGCAGCAGATTCGGAAACTCCGCCGTCTTCTCCAGCAGCCCGCCGTTGTCCGGGTCCACCTTTGGCTGCGGCATCACCACCGCCATATCAAATCCCGCCTCCGCCTCGCATTCCAAAAGCGCCGCCACCGTCATCGGATGCCCATACCAGTCATCTGCCAGGTAGGCCTCAAAATCCGCCGTCACGGCCATATTCTACATCCTCCATTTACGATGTCTTACCCCAGCTGAAGCGCCCGCCACCGGTCGTAAGCGGGGCGCATGGCCTCCGGCAAATACCCTCGCACGTTGTCGGCCAGCATCCACTTGAGCCGCTTGTCCGTCTCTTCCAGCTCCTCGCCCTCCTGGTGCTTTGCCCAGCTTCCGGCTAAGGTCAGGCGCTCCGGATGCACCTTATAGATGCCCCGGTGAATGGTATTGCCGGCCCAGAAGATCGTCTGCCCCGCCTTCAGCACCATCACTTTCTGGGTGGAGATATCCCCGTGGCGTGTGTTCAGCAGACACTCCCGCTCCTCATCCGTCCGGTACCGCCTGTGGCTGCCCGGCACGAGCTGGAGGCAGGAATCGTCCACCAGCGCCAGGTGCCACTTCAGCCGGTTCAGGGGCCGGTTCAGAATCTCCATCTCCACCTCGTACGAGCCATCCCGCTCGTTCCCCCCGAAATCCCGGTGCCACCCGCCGCTCCAGTCGGCCGCGTGCGGGGTGGTGAAAATCACCACCCCGCCCAGCCGCAGTTCGCTGCCCAGGAAAAGCTCCACATATTTCATCACCGGATCGGACATCAGGTAGTCCGCAAAGACCGGCTCCTCGAACTCCGGCGCGAACAGCCCCCGGATCGCCCAGGCGTCCCCCTCCAGGGTACGGTGCGTAAAGACATCCACCTCCCCCGATCGGACCTTCTGCTTCACCCGCCGGGTCGCCTGCAGAAGGGACTCCAGCATATCGGGCGCCACCGCGTCTTCCACGACAAAATACCCCTGGGTCTCATACTGTTCCACCATCTCTTTCAAAGCCATACGCCAGATCCTCCATATTGGGATACGAGGTTCATCAGGGTGGCTTGCACGGCAGGCAGAGAGCCTGTTTCATGATAGCTCCAGAATCGATAGATGTCAATCACGTTCTTTGCAAAAAAATAGCGTGGGGACCAACCCCACGCTACGGAAACAGCGATTTCCTCTCGATTTACTTGCCGCCCGGATTCTCGGCCGTCTTCATCCCGGCGGCCTCGATATTCAGAGAAACCTTGATCTCATCTCCCAACATGCCAGCCTTATCCACCCAGTTATTCACCCCGAAATCCGACCGTTTAACCGTCAATTCGGCGGCAAACCCTGCCACGGGGGCCTTCGACATGGGATGGGTGCCTACCCCCAGGACTTCAATGGGCAGGACCGCACGCCTGGTGACCCCGTGCATGGTCAGGTCGCCGGTAACCATCAGCTTCTCGTCCTGCTTCTTCGCCCCAGTACTCTTGAAGGTGATCTGGGGATACTTCTCCGCATCGAAAAAATCGGCGCTCCTGAGGTGGTTGTCCCGTCTCTCATTGTTGGTATTGATGCTTGCAACCTTGATGGTCGCCTCAACCGAAGACGTCTCAGGATGATTCGGATCGTACATAATGGTGCCGGAAAAATCCGTGAACGACCCACCAACACGACTGAAGATGTGGCGAATGGTAAACCCGACCGAGGAATGCACCGTATCGATACTGTAGGTATCGGCAGCGCCCGTACCTGCCAGAAGGAAAACGGCCAGAACCCCGATACCCAGCGAACGCATATATCTTGCAAACATACTGCTTCCCCCCTATGTTGGTTAGACAGAGTGCCCGTATGCTCTGCCGGTGTGAATTTGAAGCGGGCGTCCACGCAATATATACCCCTGAACTCGTGAGATCAACACATATCTATCCGTGGGCGTATCAAGACGCAATCCGCTTCACCACAACTGACGACTCCCTGATTTTTCACCATTCCATCTTCCAGAAAAGCCCCAGGGACTTCCGGTCCCGTTCCTGCTCGTTCCCCACCCTCTGCTGCGCCTCCAGCGTAACCTGCGGCAGCAGCTCGTACTCCACGATCACCTCCTGTCCCCTTGCCGAGGAAATATCCTGCGCATAGCTGATGAAGAACCTGGACCCGAAATACTTTCCCACCCGCACCCGGGTAGCCGAGTTCTCCCGGCCCAGGTCGATCTCCACAACGTCCAAGTTCAACCGCCGGCCGATCGTCCGCTTGAGCTGGTTCGCAGCCACACCCAGCACAAGGCCTGCGGCCTGCCCTTCCAGGCTGCGCCCGCCGCCGCCTTCCCCGCGCAAAAATCCCGACATTTCTTCGGCCGGCCTTCCGACGATCAGATAAGAGAGCAGGTCCGCTTCGGACAGAGGAGGGGTGGTATCGCTCTCCAGGGTAATCTGGGGATTCAGCAGCGTTCCGCCCACGATCACGCTGATCACCGCAGGCTCGTTGGAAACCAGTATCACCCTGTGTGTACCCAAAATGTAGAGATCGGGGTTGATATCCGCATTTCCCTGGAACTGGAGTTCTCCACGGTCGATGTTAAAACTCGTATTCTGAAACTCGTAGCGTCCCTGCCGGCTGTCCAGAGCCCCGTAAATCCGAACCCCCTCCCGGTCTTTGACCAGATCCACATCCCCGGAAATCTCAATATTGAGATCCCTGTCCCGGATCCAGACATTTCGAGAGGCCGACACCCGAATATTGCAACCCAGATTCTGGATAAAACGAGACGTCACCCAGAAATCGTGGGTCGGCGTCTCGATAAAATCCGACAGCCTGAGCACCGCGCGGGTCAACCCTGCCTTGCCTTCCACCCGGGACGCCTCCGGATTCCCCCTCAGGTGGAGGTCGGCCCGCAGGGTCGCGTTGAGTTCAGGCAGGTTGATCGCCTCAAAATCCTCTGCCTGCAGCGCAATATCAAAATCCTGAACACCAAAACCCTCAACAGCGTGCTGGTCCAGCCTCACCTCACCGCTGAATGCCAGCCTGCCCTTCCCTTCCCTGGCCTCAAGCTGCTCCAGGACGATCCGGTCCTCAGCAAAGCTCAGCTTTGCCTGAACCTTCCGGAAGGTCTTGTTCAGGGGCACAATCCGGACGACCCCATCCTGAAGGCGTATCCATCCGCCCTCCTGCAGACGCAAACGCCGGGGGGTGCCTTCCACGCTCAGGTCCATCGCCAGCATTCCCCCTGTGTCCCGGACCTCCGAAAACACGGCCTGGAGAAAGCCAGGGTCGATGCCGTCCGCCCTGAGCAACACGCTCACGGGCCCTTCGGGAAACAGGTCTTCCCTTCCACCGGGCGACAGATTCAGCGGGAAATACCCCTGCAACACGGCCTCTCGGCCGGGCGACTGCACCAGCTTCAAATCCACCGCTGCGCGACGATTCCCATAGGCCAGGGTGCCTGAAAAATCCTGAAACCGGACGCCGGCGACAGCGCCGTTCTTCAGTTCCACCTGCGCCCCGATCTGAGGATCGTCCGGCGTGCCGGACAGGGTGATCTCTCCGGTCAGCACCCCGCTCATCTCACCCCTCAGCCCCAGCAGAAAAGGCCACGTCCGCAGGTCCACATCCTGCAGCCACACCACCACAGCGCCCGGTTGCCCGGAATGGTCCCGTGCCTCTATCCCGCCGCCGGCCCCGGCCAGCCGGAACTGCTCCACATGCACCCCCTCCTGGGGGCTATACCTTACCCGACAGGGGCCGTCGTTAAACAGGGCCATCCGGTCCACCTGAACCGCAAGAGAGTCCAGCTCAAGATAATATCCACCCTCCCAGGGCCCGGCCCGGCCCCAGAGATAGACGCGATCGATGTCTTCCGAACTATTCCCCAGCAGAAAGGATATCCCGTCTCCATCCAGGCCCACATCCAGGAACAGGTCGTGGACCACCCGTCCGCCCCACACAAGAGACCCCACCCGGACGGAAAGGCCTCCCGGCAGGAGAGCAGGCCACCTCATCTGAAAGGTCACCCTCTGCATCGGGATGCCCTGGTAATTCAGGCTGTCCGCCAACAAATCCACCGCAGCCAGGGGCTTCTCCCAGCTCCCACCGACCCGGACAACAAAGGGCGCCGGCGTACCGGAGAGTCCCAACCCCAGCAGGTTGCTCAGCGCCTCGAAATCGTGAACCTGCCCGGTCACGTGGATGTCCAGGCTGTCGCCCGGCGTCGCCCACCCACGGCCGTCAAAGCGCATCAACGCGCCCGCCAGCATCAGCCGGTCCAGGATCACCCGGCGGCCCTGCAGCACCAGGCTCGCCCTGGCGCTGTCCAGCTCCCCTCCCAAAAAATCGGGCGCCTCCACCACCAGATCCGCCCGGGCCTGCATCGAATCCGGGTGAAACCCCGCGCCGGCAAGCGAAATCTGAAACGAAACGTCTCCCCCCAGCCTGGCGTCGCCCGTCAGGCGTTCCAGCGCCAGCCCCTCCAGTTGCAACCCCATCTGATACGTCGGCTGTTTTCCGCCGGGTCTCCAGAACTGGCCCAGATCCATACGTCCCTTCCCCCGAACCACCCCGTACCCATCCGGCAGTCTCACCCCCAGGCTGTCCAGCCGCACCCGGCCCCCCCGGGAAGACCCCCGAAGCACGAGTCCGGTTGCCGGGGGCAACCCCTGGATATTCAGGGCGTCAAATCTGGCCTCGCCCTGCCACATACCGGCCCCCGTCCGCCGCAGCCGGACTTCCCCGGTCAGGTCGGTAACCCTTCCGGACGCTCCTGAAACCCGGGAGAGGTCCAGGTTTGCCAGACGCGCCCTCAGCGCATAGACCGGAGCCGCCCCCCTCAGGTCAACCTCCAGATTTGCGGCCAGCCCGCCCGCCTCCCCTTCCGCCCTCAGATCCATCACCACCTGTCCACCGTTTAACGCCGCCACCAGATTCGCCGTATCCACAGCAGTGCCGAAGAGATACGCACGGGCCATCCCCGCGCTCACCGTCCCCTCGGCGGTCAGTGCATCCAGGCCCCGTCCCTGCAGCCGAATCACCGTGTCAAACCGGGCGTCCAGGCTCCACTGCGGCCCGATCTGCGCCAGATCCACCCCCCGGCCTTCCGCCTGTACATCGTAAACAACGCCCTCCCCGGTAAAATCCACCCGTCCGGACACCGCACAGGTGGTTGACCCGTAGTTGAACCTGAAGTCTCCCCTCATCCCGGAGGCGTCCCCCCACGCCCGACCCTCAACCGCCACGCTCCCCCGGGGGTAGGTCCCCGGAAAGATCCGGGCCATCTCACCAAACGCCAGGGAATCCGCACGCAGGGCAAAATCGTACTCCGGCCGGGACAGCCCCGTCATCGTACCATCTATCTGCAGATGGGACCCCGGCGTATGCAGGCGTAGCCCCTTAAGCACCAGTTGTCCGTCCCGCAGCAGGGTCAGCCCGGCCAGATTCCGAATAACCAGTGGGGGGTCAAAGAGCAGAGACCGGAAACGGCGCAGCGCCAGCTCATACCCCTTCGGACCGGCCTGAAATCCCACGACCACATTCAGGCTGTCCACCCGGCCTTCGGTGCCCCACAGGTAACCTCCATCCACAACCTCTGCGTGGCCAATATGGATCTTCCACTCCGGACCCCCTGTCCACCGGTCAGGATCGGCCGCGGCCAAAACCCCTGCGGCCCAATCTGCCCCACCCGTCGCTTCCCGGAAGCGCACCCTGGGGGCACGAAAACGGAGCGTATCCACAATCACGGCTCCCCACAGCAACCCCAGCAGCCGGTACTGGACATCCAGAGCATCCAGAACCAGCAGCGGTTCCGGCCCCTCGCCAAGGCGCACCCGGTCCATTCGCAACCCTGCCAGGGGGTTGCCCTGCAGGCTGCCGATCTCCACGGCCATGCCCAGGCGCCGGGAAAGCCGCCCCTCCGCATAGTCCCGCAGATAGGGGTTCACCCACCCCGATCCCAGCACCAGCAGCCCGATCCCGCCTCCCACGGCCCCCACGGCCAGGAGGAGGACAAGTATTTTAACAACAGGTCTCATAAGGAAATGCGATCCAACCCCAAAGCCACCCGCTATGCTTCAAAACGCCTGTCCCAGGCTGAAATAAATCCGCCTGTGGGGCACGAACCGGTCTTCGGAGAGCCGGTATGCAACATCGATCCGCAGGGGGCTGATGGGGCTCAAATAGCGCACCCCGGCGCCTGCGGCCAGCTGCAACTCGCCCGGTTTGAAGGCCCCGAACCGATCCGATCCGACATTGCCCGCATCCAGGAACACGGCCATCCCCAACACGGGCAGCAGCCGGGTGCGCAGCTCGATGCTTCCCTCCAGCAGGCTCCGCCCGCCCACCGGATTGCCGGATGCGTCCCGGGGGCTCAGCTGGTTCAGGCGCCATCCCCGCACGCTGTTCGCCCCACCCGCGAAAAACCGCTCGAAATTGGGGATCGCCTTCGCCGTCCCCAGGCTCAGGATCATCCCTCCCGAAACCCTGAAGGCCAGCACGTTTTTCCGGAATACCTTCCGGTACCAGCGCCCTTCACCCGTCAGCTTGAGGAAATCCCCAACCCCCGACGCCTTCATCGCAAGCGAAGCCAGCAGTCCCCGCTGGGGATCGAAGAAATCGTCCCGGGTATCTTCCATGTAGTCGATCAAAAAATTGGTGCGGGTGCTGTCAACCTTGAAGTCAACCAGTTCGGTCCGCACCTGAAAAACAATTCTGCCCGTGGCCCTGAACGTCCGTTCCAAAGACACGCTACCCCCTGCCCGCTTCACCCGGATCTCCTCAGGACGTTCCTGCTCTACAAACCCCACCACGTCCAGCCAGGTCTTGCTCCCAAAAATGTAGGGCTGCCGCAGGCCGATCTTCCCATGGGCTTCCAGGGCCGACGCTTCGGACTCGATGGTCAGCTGCCGTGCGCCCCCCCCCAGGAAATTCCGGTGCCGCCAGGCCAGCAACCCGCGCACCTGCTCCTCCGTATCGTATCCCGCCCCCAGCTTCAGGCTCCGGGGCGGGCGCTCGCGCACCAGAACGGCCACGTCCACAGGGCTTGTCTGAGCGGCGGTGTCCGGCAGACTCAGTGAAACCGACCGAAACACCCCCGACCGGTAGAGCTGACGCCGGCTGTTTAAGAGGTCCCGCTTCCGGTAGGCCTCCCCCTCCCGAAAGGTCAGGCCCCGCCGGATCAGCCCTTTGGAAACCTTCCGGTTGCCCTCGACCCGCACCTGTCCGAACCGGCATTTTGGCCCTGGCCTGGCCCGAAACGTCACGTCTGCCCGGCGGGCCTGCCGGGTTACGGGGGCCGCAACCTCGGCAAAGGCGTAGCCGCTGTCCTGAAGCCGGCCGGCAATGAGGTTCAGATCCGCCTCCCGGCCGACCCGGGTCAGTGGCCGACCCGGTTTGGTGCTCAGCGCCTCCCGGAGGTGCAGGCTGTCCAACGCGGCACCTGCCGGCAGGTCGGCAGGCAGGCCTTCCAGCCGGACGCTGAAAACCAGCACAGGCTCTCCCTCTTCAATGCGGATCCGGATGCGCACAAACCCGGGGCGGTACCGGTTGATCACCGTATCTACAACCGCGTCAAAATAGCCCAGGTCTTTGTAACGCGCAACAACCCGCGCAACATCGGATCGAAACACGGCCGGATCGAACCGCCGGGGCTTTACACCCGGAAATATCGTGTACCACCGGCTCACCCGGGTATGCATCAGCAGCTTGAGATCTCCCCTGGAAAGGACACGATTTCCTTCAATCGTAATCGCTTCAACAACAGGAGGCTCGGCCTCCTGCCTGCCTGCCGAGTCGCCTGCCTGCGCCGAGTTCTGCTCGGCAGGCAGGGCGCAGGCAGGTCCAAAAAGGGTAAAGGGAATACCCAGGAAGACCATGGGAACGAAAATTCTGAGCAGAATCAATGTGCTCCATCCTATTCCACCATTTGCAGATCCCGCCCTGCCTGCGTCCCCCGGGTTTGGTGCGAGGGGAAGGGGCTATCTACCGAAAGGTTATTTTCCAAGCATCTTCTCAAAAAAAAGATACGCTTCTGGCCGGAACGCACAAGGAGTTTTTGTAAAGGTCAAAGATCAAGGGCCCTTTGCCTTTAAAAAAATGCCCCCTTTGCCGAGGTCGAAATGAACGAATACTTCTCGCCGGATGCGGTTGAGGTGGAAAACGGGATCGCCAAGCTTCCTGACCTTCCCTCTCAAGTCTTCTACTATGTCCGGGACCCCGAACTGATCATCTTCGAGAGCGAGACACAGACCGCCGGACCGGGTGGTGTTGCGCTGATGACCCGGATGCTGGACTTCGCCCAGCAGCTGAAGGTCGGCACCATCTTTACCGGAGCGGCGTTCGAGAGGACCAGGAGGGCAGTGTGTAAAACGAGTCCATACGTGATCGGTTTAGGGCCAACTGGCCGTGCCCCTATTTTTTGGGCTCGTCTTCGTCTACGACCTCAAACTCGGCGTCGACGGCGTCGCCCCCCTGTTTCTGTTTTCCGCCGGCCTCCGGCTGTGGTCCGGCTTCGGCGCCGGGCTGGGCGGAGGCCTGCTGGTAAAGTTCGCTGGCCACCTGGTGCCAGACCTGGGTGAGGGCCTCGGTTGCGGACTTGATTTCGTCGGTGCTGGCGCCTTTGAGGGATTCTTTGACCCGTTCCACGGCGGCCTCGACTTTGGATTTTGAATCCGCGCTGAGGTTGTCACCCATCTCATTGAGCTGTTTTTCGGTCTGGTAGACCTGCTGGTCGGCCTGATTTCGAACCTCGATCTCTTCGCGGCGTCCCTGGTCTTCAGCGGCGTGTTCCTCGGCGTCGTTGACCATCCGGCCGATTTCGGTGTCCGACAGCCCGGAGGAGGCCTCGATCCGGATGCTCTGCTCCTTGTTGGTGGCCTTGTCCTGGGCCGAGACGTTGAGGATGCCGTTGGCGTCGATGTCGAAGGTGACTTCGATCTGCGGCATGCCCCTGGGCGCGGGCGGGATGCCGTCCAAGTGAAACTTGCCGATGGTCCGGTTGTCCATGGACATATCCCGTTCGCCCTGGAGGACATGGATTTCCACGGAAGGCTGGCTGTCTGCGGCCGTGGAGAAAACCTCGGCCTTTTTGGTGGGGATGGTGGTGTTCCGGTCGATCAGTCTGGTCATAACCCCACCTAAGGTCTCGATGCCCAGGGAGAGCGGCGTCACGTCGAGCAGGAGTACGTCCTTCACCTCTCCAGCGAGCACGCCCGCCTGGATGGCCGCGCCCACGGCCACCACTTCGTCCGGGTTCACCCCCTTGTGAGGCTCCTTTCCAAAGAGGTCTTGCACGAGTTCCTGCACCCTGGGGATGCGGGTGCTCCCCCCGACCAGGATGACCTCGTCAATATCGGAGGCCGAGAGTTCGGCATCTCTGATCGCCTGTAGGCAGGGTCCCTTTGTCCGTTCGAACAGGTCGTCTACAAGCTGCTCGAATTTGGCACGGGCCAGGTTCAGGTTCAGGTGCTTGGGCCCCGAAGCATCGGCCGTGATAAAGGGAAGATTGATGTCTGTCTGCATAGAGCTGGACAGTTCGCACTTGGCCTTCTCCGCCGCCTCCCTCAGCCGCTGCAGGGCCATCGGGTCGTTGCGCAGGTCAATGCTGTTCTCCCGCTGGAATTCATCGGCCATCCAGTCGATCACCCGCTGGTCGAAGTCGTCGCCGCCCAGGTGGGTGTCCCCGTTGGTGGATTTGACCTCAAAAACACCTTCTCCCAACTCCAGAATGGAGATGTCGAAGGTGCCGCCCCCCAGATCGTACACGGCGATCTTCTCCTCCGTCTTCTTGTCCAGCCCGTAGGCCAGGGATGCGGCCGTGGGTTCGTTGACGATACGCTGGACATCCAGGCCTGCGATTTTGCCCGCATCTTTGGTGGCCTGGCGCTGGGCGTCGTTGAAGTAGGCCGGGACCGTGATGACGGCCTGGGTAACCTTATCTCCCAGGTAGTCCTCGGCGGTCTGCTTCATCTTTTGCAACACCACAGCCGAGATTTCAGGGGGCGTATATGTGTCGTTTGCTACTTTCACGGCAGCCAGATTGCCGGTGCCCCTCGCCACTTCAAAGGGCACCTCTTGAATTTCCTGGGGCACCTCGTTGTGGCGCCGGCCCATAAAGCGCTTGATGGAGTAGACGGTGTTCTGGGGATTGGTCACGGCCTGACGTTTGGCCACCTGCCCCACCAGACGTTCCCCGTCTTTTGTAAACGCCACCACCGAGGGGGTAGTGCGCCCCCCTTCCGAGTTGGGGATCACAACCGGGTCGCCGCCTTCTATGACGGCCACGCACGAGTTGGTGGTACCCAGGTCAATACCGATCACTTTGCCCATTGCTGTTCTCCTCTCTTTAATTGCAATCCAAAACCGGTTAAGAGGCTGAGGACAATCCCCCAGCCTCTTTCTCCCGGCGTTTCTGTAAGGGATGTTTATACCGCCTTAATCTCGATCTCCTTCGGCCTGGCCTCTTCCGTCTTGGGCAGGGTCAGCGTTAGCACCCCATCCGTGTAAGCCGCCGAAATCTTCTCGGCGTCCACAGCCGAAGGCAGCGTAAACGACCGCTTGAAGCTCCCGTAGGTCCGCTCCGTCCAGTGGAAACGCTTCTCATCCTCCTCGGACTCGTGCCGCTTCTCGCCGTGGACCGTCAGCACGTTCTTGTCCACGTTCACCTTGATCTCTTCCCGACTCAGGCCCGGCAGATCGACCTGGACAACGACTGCCTGCTCGGTCTCCGACACGTCCATCGACGGGCGCCAGGCGACCGGTCTGCTGTCGCCATTCCCCCACGCGTTTCTGAACCCTTCGAAAAACCGATTAAAATCGTTGTGAAAACCGAAGAGCGCCTGCGGCTGCCATCTGACCAGTGTCATCGTTCTTCACCTCCGTTAAGATTTTTGAACTGTTGATCTCTGAGATTTCCCGCAAGAACTGCCAGCCGATTTCTTGCGTCCTCTCCCGATTGATTCAGCAAGGCTCGTGCCAATCTACGGGAGCGGGTGTATATTTTATACATATCCAATTGATATAATTACACTTAACAAATATACGGAATCTTATGTTTCCCTGGAATTTTTGAAACAGGTGATGCCATTATGACACGTTACAGCCATTTATGGAAATCTAATTGCCATATTGTCATAATCCCGGACATAAAAAACAGCACAGGTGCGATGACGCTAATACCCGCTCCCCCTCAAATACGCGCACGTACGCCTGCTCCGCGCCGCCTCACTTAACGGGTCCTCCGCGCCGGGCACAGGCTGTCCGGGGCAGCTGGTGACCCAGCGTGCAAACCCGATCTCCTCCAGCGCCTTCCCGATGCCCGGAAAATCGATGTCTGTCCCTTCGCCCACGCCGCACCACACGGGCAGGTACTGGCCGTCTTCGTCCCGTGAGGTGGACGTGTAGTCCTGCAGGTGGATATAGTTCAGCTGCTCCCGGAAATCCCGGATTGACGCCACCGGGTCGTACCCCCACAGCCGGGCGTGCGAAACGTCGATACACAGTTTAGCCCTGTCGAGCTGGTCCATATAAAAACGCCAGTCCTCGATCGAGTCAACCAGCGTATTGGTATGGATGTGGTAGCTGATCTCCAGGTCGTACTGCGCCGCATACTCCGCCCAGGCCTCCGCGCCTTCGGCCGCGGCCTTCAGGTCGTCCTCATTCACCGGCCGGCCCTCCGGCTTGCGCCCGCTCATAAACATAAAGCAGTCCACCTCCATCTCGGCCGCGTAATCCATCCGCCGCTTATTGCGCTCCACGTGTTCCCAGTCCCGGCTGTCGGGAGAGCCGCTGGCGGTGAACACCACCAGCGGCATGCCCGTATTCTCGCAAATCCGGCGCAACCGTGCGGGCGGGCCCAGCCAGTCCAAAGGCAGGCGCCCTTCCCAGCCCTCCCAGCCGGCCGCCTTCAGCGCTTCCAGCGCAGGCTCTAAGTCCGGATGCTTCCACCTCAGGGTACTGTATCCCAGCTTAAAAGCCATATCTTCCTCCTTACTCACGAGCAATACTGTGGGCTTGAAAACAGTAAATCGTTAAAATCCAATGATGGCTCAGAGACAGCCGGATGTCAAGGACGATCAGAACCGGCAATCAAAAAAGGCCCGGAGAAAATCCCCGGGGCCTTTTCATATCTTCACACTGAATCGATCCTCATCCTGTCCGCAGATTTCTGTACGCCTCGGTCGCCGACTGGGGGCGCTCGTAGTCGGCCTTCCACTCACGTTCTTCAACCGGCATCTTGCCAACCGCGCGGGCCATCTGGCGGATGTGCGCACCCTCGCATCCGCAGCAGCCCCCGATGAAATTCACCCCGAGGTCCAGCGCCCGCCTGGCAAAGTCGCCCATTTCATAGCGGGTAATCCGGTAGGGATCCAGCTTGTCCGGAAAGCACACCATCAAATATTACCGTCGATTCCCATAAAAGTCAATCAAAAATCGACCGTCTCCTTCCTGGTGCGGACCAGAGGCTATTTGCAATATATCTCAAATTGCGATATATTATATAGATGCACGTAATCTCACGCAAAGCCCTCCGGGTGTTTTGGGCACAGCATCCTGACAGCGAGGAGCCTCTGAGTCGCTGGTTCAAGATCATGCGGCAGACTCAGTTTGGCAATTTCGCGGCATTGCGCCGCACCTTTCCTTCGGCAGACAAAGTCGGAGAATTCGTCGTGTTCAACATCGCCGGCAACAAGTATCGCCTGATTGTCTCTATTCACCTCAATCGGGGCAAAGTATATATCCGTCACGTGCTTACCCACCAGGCCTACGACCGTGGAGGATGGACGACATGAGTATCATTACCCCACAGCTTCAGCGGTCCTGGACGCAAGTGAGCGCCTTACTCAAGATTCAGGACGAGCAGGAATATGATTTGGCACTAAAGCGTCTCAACAGCCTGATAGATGAAGTGGGCACTGATGAGCGGCATCCGCTCTATTCTCTGCTCGATACGCTGGGCACCGTTGTCTATGCTTGGGAGGAACAACATCATCCCATGCGCAAGTTGGAGGGTAGGGATTCACTTCGATTCCTCATGGAGGAGCATGAATTGACTCAGTCGGACTTGCCGGAGGTGGGTTCGCAAGGGGTGGTTTCGGAGATTCTGGGTGGGCAACGGGAGCTGAACATCCGGCAGATACGTGCTTTGTCCAAACGATTCGGCGTCTCACCCTCAGTATTTGTATAGGCTCAATCTCCGTCGAATGCCCTTTGTCTAACACCGTGCCCCCGGCTACGGGCCATGCGGCCCTTCGCCCAACCGCTGCGCGGTTCGGGGACACGGTAAACGCTATATGGATCAATTGGTGATCGTATGAGTCGGCTATCTACCGTTGTAAGTCTACTGCCGCGTTTGCTGGCATTTGTTTGGCGAACCAGTCCGTTCCTCACCTCTGTTTCCGTGCTGCTGGCGATCGGTAATGCTGCAGTCGTCCCTTCCCAGATTTGGATTACTAAGGTAATAATCGACCAGATAGCCGAAAATGTATCTTCAGCTGCCGAAGACAGCTATTCGCCAACCAGCTTTGTTCTACCAGTCGCTGGCGTATTTGGTGTTTGGGTACTCGGCGTAATTGCTCAATCTCTTGCTGTGCATATACGGATGCTTCTTGGCCAACAGAGTAGCCACCGGGCACGAATGCAGGTGTTTGCCAGGATGGCGGCGTTAGACCCGTCGCTCCTTGAAACTCCCGCTGTTCATGACTCATTCAACAATGCACTGGAGGAAACCGGGCGGGCTCACGACACGGCGTACTTTGCGTTCGGTTGGATTTCTGATCTTCTGTCCCTGGTTGCAATCATCGGACTTCTCGCACACATACATCTTGGGGCGGTCGTGGTGCTCATCCTTACTTCTGCCCCTGGAGCAATTGCACAGGCTCGCCTTGCTGCCCATCACTACAACATATTTCGCGGACGATCTGAACTACGTCGCCGGATCGAGTACCTTGGAGACCTCTTGTCGAATGCACCAGGGCTCCGTGAACTAAGGCTCTTCGGGCTAATAAAATACCTGTTGGATCAGTATCACCGATTATGGAAAGTACAACATGCTGATGCCCGAAACCATCGACTTCGCCTGGCTCGGACCGATTTGCTTTATGGTTTCTTGTCTGTTGTCGGCACTCTGGCAATTTGGTGTTACGCAATCTTCCGTGGTCTCATAGGCATGATCACCATCGGCGACGTAAGCTTGGCCTTCCAGGCTGCTGAGCAAGGACGTTCCCGTTTCAGCAGTGCTTTTCGCAGCGGCGCCCAGGGTTTTGAGCGCCTATTATATGCGTCAAATCTTTTCGAGTTCCTGGATCGGGAATGGGAAGATGCTGAAGGAAAACTTCAGTCCCCGGGCACAAAAGGTGTTTCTATTCCGAAGCCCATCCAAAAAGGGATCGAATTTCGTGCCGTATCGTTCCGATATCCAGGGTCCAATGAGTACGCGCTCCGCAATATCTCCTACCATCTTCCCGCCGGGCATACGACGGCCATCGTCGGTCCTAATGGAGCTGGGAAGACGACACT
This sequence comes from Candidatus Latescibacterota bacterium, assembly GCA_965222075.1. Lineage (GTDB taxonomy): Bacteria > Latescibacterota > UBA2968 > UBA2968 > JAAXHW01. Next base: position 1,748,600 of record OZ244937.1, read on the forward strand.
AATCAAGCTATTGGTTCGACTATACGACCCGACCGAGGGAGCGATTCTGGTGGATGGAACAGACCTTCGTGAGGTCGAACCCGAGTCATGGTGGCGCCATGTGAGTGTCATCTTCCAAGACTTCCAACGGTACAATCTATCTGCACGGGAAAATATCGGATTTGGCGAATTGGAGCGCTTGCATGACGACGACAACCTTATGCAAGCAGCACGCCTTGCTGGAGCTGAGACGCTGATACAACAGTTACCGAGGGGACTTGACACGATGTTTGGTCGTATGTTCTCCGACGGTATCGAAATTTCCGGCGGGGAGTGGCAGCGCATCGCCCTTAGCAGGGCGTTTATTCGGGACGCACAAGTAATTGTATTGGACGAGCCGACGGCATCGCTCGATGCCTTCACCGAGCAGGCAATATACGAAGGATTCGCGCGAGCGACTGTCGGCAAAACGGGGTTGCTGATCTCTCACCGATTTTCCACTGTTCGCATGGCGGACAGTATTCTCGTTCTGGAGGAGGGACAACTCGTTGAACATGGGAGGCACGAACAACTCGTTTCGGCAAACGGCCTCTATGCCAAGATGTTTACAACTCAAGCAAGTCAATACAGATAGCAGGGATTCATCGATCAATTTCGATGTAATCGCAAAGGCAATTTGTCCCCCGTCGTTTAACATTGCCTACCCGCTCGGCCCTTTGGGATCTGCTGAGCAGGTGGGGTAGCCAAGAGACGTTACCTGATGGCGCTTGGTTGCCCAAGGTCGGGCATCAGTTCGGGGGAGCCATTTCTTTTTGGACCGAAGCCGGACTAAATCGCTATTTTGAGTCGGGGTTGTTGCGTTGGCATGCCTCAGTCGTCCGGGAGACACCGACTGTTTTAGGTGCTTCAATCCACGGGCCGGTTCTGTATTCGGACCCCTACCAAGTAATTTGCCATCCAGACGCGGCCTATATCACGTCAGAAACGGACTGGGCAGTTTTCTTCCAGCAGCGAAGTGAGGAGCACAACGTCTAACGTGGAAACGTTATACGCCAACAGCCGGAGAATCGACAAACACACACAAACCCTTCATCCCGAACCTAATAGATCCTGCAGGTTCGTGCAATCGTGAGGATGTCATGCTTACGTGGTACCATGGCTCTCAGCAAGAGCTGACAAAACTTCGGGTCGGAAGTTCGATCACACAGAACAGAAAAGTGGCCGTGTACGTTGGCCATACGCTTGGACGGGCCGAACCGAGAGATCTTCCAGCCATAGTGAAGATGGAACCCGATCTCTTCTACGATCTTGGCACACGACCTCTCGCTATTGAGGAGGTAGAGCAGCGAGGAGGTATTCTGCAAGAGCGGCAAAGGATTCCGCGCTCTGCTCGATTGACGCCGGTAGGAACGGCCAGCAGGCTTCTGGAGTTACGGCGACTGCATCCTGAGTTACTCCAGGGCATTGTGGGTGAGTTCTGACGGCGCGGCTACCGCCCGCTTGCCGCACAAGCACTTAACACCGTGCCCCCCGCTTCGGGCTTGCGCCCTTCGCCCAGCCGGCTGCGCCGGTTGGGGGGCACTGAAACATTAGCCAGCATTTGCGGAGGAGATTCCGGAGTGGCCCGCTACGATGCCTATGACCCCTTTTCTCGCATCTACGATCAGCATTGGGGTTCCTTCGCGGCGAAAGTGTACCCGATCCTCGACCATTTGGTGTTGGGGGATCTCCCGCCTGGCTGCGCCATCCTGGATCTGTGTTGTGGGACGGGGCAGCTTGCCGCTAAGCTTTCGGAGGAGGGATACATTACAACGGGCCTGGATGGATCGGAGGGGATGATTGAGATGGCGAGGAGAAATGCACCGGACGTGGAATTCCTCGTCCAGGACGCCCGGAACATCTCTCTGAACCGCAGGTTTTCGGCAGTTTTCTCGACCTTCGACAGCCTCAATCACGTGATGAGCCTGGACGAGTTGGAGCAGGTGTTTCAGAGCGTTCACTCCGTCCTGGAAGAGGGTGGCTACTTCGAGTTTGACCTTAATATGGAAGAGGCCTACCTGTCGAGATGGTGTGGCACGTTCGGATATGTAGAGGACAATCACGTGTGCGTGGTTCGGTCATCGAACGATGAGAAAGAGAAGATCGGAAAAATGGACCTGACTTTGTTTGAGTTGAACGGTACGAACTGGAAGCGGACCGACTTCTCCCTGTTGCAGCGCTGGTATCAGGAAAGTGACATCAGAGAACGACTTCGAAGGGCTGGATTTGGAAGGCTCCTCACGTTCGATGGGAAGGACCCAATCGTGGAGGGGGCACCGAAGTACGCAGGCCGGATGTTTTTCGTCGCAAGAAAACCATAGAAGCAAACGCCGGCTAACATCGTGTTCCCGGCTACGGCGGCTGTGTCGGATCCGGCCATCGAGTTCGCTTAGATGAGATGAACGCGTAAAGGAAAAGAGAGGAAGAAATGAAGCGCGAACACATTTTTGCCCATTACGAAAAGGACGCACCCCGGTACTGGAAGCTGAGAGAAGGCGGCTATGCCAGCCCGATAAGTGTGTATCAGGGAGATGAGATAACGTTCCATATATCGAATTCCAGATCGTACTACGATGTATTTGTGTTCCACGAAGGGGCAAAACGGCGTCTGGTAAAGGAGATAAACGACCTGCGTGGCGGGCTTCCCCCGGTCCCCGAGTTTGGATATCGGGATGGATTCGCCTGGCCCGCGACGGTCGCGTTCCGGGTGCCTCGCGACTGGCAGAGCGGTGTCTACATCGCCAGTTTTCCCACTGCACAGGGGATCCGGGAAATCCTGTTCGTCGTTCGCCCGCGTGTTCCCAGCGCGCCGATTCTCCTGACAATCGAGACCAATACGTATGCCGCGTATAACCCTGTGGGTGGTAAAAGTCTCTTCCATTACCTGTCTACGGACCGCACGCACAGCGACCTGGTGACCTTTGAGCGCCCCCTGCAGCCGGACATCATGGGCGGATTCTATGCCTGGGATCAGTTCATCACCTCATGGCTGGACGCCGAGGGTTACCAGGTAGACTACTGCGTCAACGCCGACCACGATCAGCAGCCGGATCTCCTGGATGACTACCCTGCACACCTCAGGATCGGTCATGGCGAGTACTCCAGCCGCGAAGAATGCGAGCAGCTTCAGCGGTTCGTAGCACGTGGCGGCAACCTGATGGTGCTCGCCGGTAACTCTTTCTCGCACCTGGTCGAGACCAGGGCCGACGGACGCCAGCTCTACTGTGCCAAGACCCGGTACAAAAAGCATCCGCTCGGCACGCCGGAAGCCCCCCATACATCCTTTCTCCGCGCAATCGATAATCTGCGTCAGCGCACCATTGGCGTTTCCTATACGGCTGCTGTCAACGCGAAGAGCAAGGTTCCCGGCGAGATTATTGCACCCACAACCGGAGAATACGGATTCTTCCGCGTGACCCGGCCCGACCACTGGGCATTCGAAGGAACCGGGTTGGAGGAAGGGGATGAATTTGGCCGGGAGGATTCGATCGTTGGGGTCGAATGCGACGGCGGCGACATCGAATTCAAGGATGGGAAACCACGGTTTACAGGCCGCGACGGAATCAGCCCGCATTACCGGATCATCGCGATCGGAGACGCAGAAGACCACGGTTTCAACGCGGACATGGGGATCCACCAGGACCGGTTCTACGCCACCGTCGCGGTCAATGAAACGGAGTTCAAGGGGACTGTCTTCACGGCGGCAACCATGGAGTGGGCGCACGGTCTTTACCGGAACAGCGGTCCGGTGGCACAGATCACACGCAATGTCCTGGACCGCCTGGGCAGGTAGATGATATTTCGCAAGAGCAGCGGTCCCGGGGACCGTACCGTAGTCCAAAAAGTGAAAACCACTTGACATTTTTCCAGTCTTTATTAGATTTTCTTGAATTCCATAAGGTGACCCCGTCGTTCAGTGGCCCAGGACACCAGACTCTCACTCTGGAGACGGGGGTTCGACTCCCCTCGGGGTCACCAATTTTATGATACATAGAATAAGCAGCCCTTCTGACCATGGGATCAGGAGGGCGTTGCCTTTAAGGGGTATAAGGTTAAGGACCAGCTGGCTCCTCGCATCTTGTGGGTCAATCGGGGGAGTTCAGAAAAGCGTTTGCGGCCGCCACCGTACACGATTTTTTCAATATTCTGAGCATCCTGGTATTCCTGCCGTTGGAATTCGCGTTCGGTTTTCTTGAAAAACTGAGCGGTGTGATGACCCATATCATCGAGAACATCGGGTCTGTTGATGCAGGGGGAAAGGGCATAGTGAAGGTCGTCGTCGGTTTCGGTACCCGGCTTGTAGTCCCCGCTCCCCGACGTGTGGGCGGGTTTGGTTCTGATCGTCGCAGGAATCGCGCTCATTTGTGCATTTTTCGGCATTCCGGGAGCGCTCGTGTTTGTTAGTGCATGGCTGTCCTGAGCGCTGTATGCAAGAGAGGGATGTTGACAGGCAGCGGGGCGGTTGCTGAAGGTGATGTGCCTATTATAGTTGAAATTTAGAGGGCTCCAGACTTACGTTTGGGTATGTGAGTTGTAAAACAGCGTACCCGTAAGAAAGGAGCCCGAAGTTTTCGCGTGGGTGTCCTGTGGGGCGGGACCACGGGCGAAAAGGTTTTTGGGTAGATGTCTTGTCAATCGCTTAGAAAACAGGATCTTGGCACACGCAGCGGTATTTTCCTGCGGTCAAAGCGATGAAAGACCTGGTCAACCGCGGCGATCTGGGGTCGGTGATCATGGCCTACGACGTGTGGCACAAGCCCTATGGCCCGTACAACCGTCCGGAATGGATGCTGGACCGCGGCGGACATCCCGGAGAGATTCAGTCATGACGCAAACCGACTTCAATGATGTCGAATGGACCCAGCGCCTGGCGCTGGCTCTCGCCAGACTGGCGGAAAAGCAAAGGCCTTACGTGGAGGAGTTGGCCGAAGGCCGTCGACGAAACACAGGTGTGGAGAGGGATGACCTGTTCTCCATTCGTCTCCCTCATCCGTCGGACGACCTACTTCCCCTCTATGCCAAGACGTCTTTCAGCGAAGGACGATACTTCGAGAGGCATTACCGATCTCTCCGGTTTGCATTGGATGAGGTGCGGAATGTTCTTGGAGAGCATCCCGTGTTCCAGAGGGTACTGGATCCTTCCGACGAGAGGCAGAAATTCTGGGTTCAAGTCGCGAACCACGGCGGACGTATAGGCCTGCTGGCGATAGTTGGCGGCCTGATGGGGCGCGCAATAGAAGTGCCGGAAGACGGCTTCAGGGTGGCGTCTTCCGAACTGAACGCACAGCTCAATTTGAGCCGGGACGAGCCAGCGATGCTTCCTGGCGTTCAAAACACAGGTTACCACGTCGCACTCTTCCACGGTTTGCGATTCAACGAGAAGATGAAGATCACGAACGAAATGACTGTCGTGCCCTTTGACCAGACACGCGCTTTCGTAAACGTCAACGTATTCCGGGATATCGCGCCTGATATAATCAAGTATAACAACACGAAATCCGTAGGAGCGGTCCTGAAACCCTTTCGATGGAAACCGGAGTTTCTCTCATCAGGCAAGCAATGGGAACCCGAATTGGATTGGGCCGAGTCGTTTTCCGGCGATGCGCAGGCCTTCGTTGAATTGCTTGCTGTATCCCACGGGGCACCGGTCGTTTACCTGATGGAGATTCCGCACTGCATAGATCGATCGACATCCTATCTACTGGGCGAACCGCACTATCATAGCAGCATTAGCTGGGGCCGTTCCGCAAATTCATTCGATAGGTTTCTAAGAACTCAAGACTTGCGCATGGACGCGTTCGAGGAAGCCAAACGGGTTTTCCAGGAGCGGAACAGCAGCCAGTTTCAAAAATACGCGCCCGTCATATCGAGGCTTGCCGAATCGCTTGCGCGAAGCGGTCGGTTCAAGTCGGAAGACAGGATACTCGATGTCGCGATTGCCCTGGAGCGGATGTACGGCCTGGACAGCGGAGAAATCACCTTCAAATTGAAAACGAGAGCGGCCTGTTTTTTGGAACACGATACAAAAGGCCGGATGCAGGTTTTCAAGGATGTCAAAGACTTCTACGATGCGCGGTCGGATATCGTTCACGACCGGCAGAAAAAGGCATTGGTCAAGCAGAATATTGAGGCATTCGACAAGGGATTCGAGGTGGCGCGACGGTCGCTATTCAAACTTCTGCACAACGGCCCGCCCTCAGACTGGAACGAAATGGTAATCGCGGCGGGAGATCGGGCGACCCGACCGGATCCAGTTGCCGAAGATTGAGCTAATGGCCGGCAGCAAGCGTAGACCTGCGGCCCGATGACCACTGGGCGCGAATATTTGAACAAATCAAACGGACAGGACAGTGGCGAAGCCTGAAGCACACTACCACGGGCATCGGAAGCGTCTTCGCGAACGTTTCCAACAGAGTGGCCTGGCGGGATTCGCAGAGCACGAGGTCATTGAGTTGCTGTTGACCCTGGCCATTCCGCGCCTGGACGTGAAGCAGCCCGCCAAGGCACTGCTCAAGCAATTCGGTAGCCTGCAAGGAGTCCTGGATGCTCCGCTAACCGAACTGCAGTCGGTGAAGGGCATCGGCAAGGTCGCTGCGATCTCCCTGAAAGTCATCCGCGAAGCGGCGACGCTCTACCTGCTGGAGACATCCGAGGAATCACAAGTGCTGCGCGACCCGGAGCGGCTCAGTGACTTCTGGCGGATTCGGTCGGGGACTGTTTTGACAACGCGATGTGTGAGAGCTTCTTCGCCACCGTAGAATGCGAACTCCTCGACCGCTACTGCTTTCGCACTTTCCAGGAGGCGCAACGGATCCTCTTCGAGTATATCTCGAGGGGTGGTACAATCCACATCGCAGACATTCAGCTTTGGGGTACCACTCACCCACAACCTACGAGGAAAACCATCAAACATGGGCTTGACACCCAAGCCTAAAACCGTCCACGAAACCGGGGTAACCCTAACTTTACCTTGACTTGTGAGGAGGAGAAAACAGGCCATGATTAACATCCAACCTCAGTACATCACACTTGCACAATTGTCTCAGAATCGCCTATTTAGAATCCCGCAGTATCAACGGTCATACAGTTGGCACAGTAAGCAACGACAAGATTTGTTCGCGGACATCCAAAAGATATACGACCACGGAAAGGGTCGCTCACATTTCATGGCGACTGTAGTGGGACTCAGACGCAAAGCAAAAACAATTGGAACTACAGAGCATCAATTCATAGACATTGTTGATGGACAACAGCGAATCACAACACTCATCCTGTTGCTCAAGGCTATCGCCGTGGTATGCGACCATTCGGATATAACTGATGCAAAAATCCGTGACGAAATCAACAATTCGTTGATCAAAGACGACAATGCTACCCTTCTGTTGCTGCAAACCAATCACGACAGCAGCGACTACTTCGCAAATTACCTCAGACGCGGAAGGCATCCGTCTTCAGAGGACGCCAAAACCATCGCCGATTATGAGCTTCTGGCTGCTATCGAGGAGTGTGAGCAGTTCGTAACTGATTGGCAGAGTGCCAACAATCTTCTTGTCGACCTAGTGACTCTGCTGAAGAATAGGCTGACCTTTATTTTGCACGAAATCAGCGACGAATCGCTTGTGTATACCGTGTTCGAGGTCCTTAACAGCCGAGGCCTTGATGTATCATGGTTCGACCGCCTTAAGAGCATGCTGATGGCCATCGTGTTTGATCGTGCGGGGAATAAGTCTGAGATCATTGACATGGTCCACTCGCTTTGGACGCAAATATACCGCTGTGTAGGGCTCCGATTGGGTCTGAGTACGGAATCCCTACGTTTTGCCGCTACGCTTCGTCATCTGGTATGCCCAAATCGCCCATTGGGTGAAGAAGAGGCCGCGCTTATGCTTTACAATCAGTCCAAAGATGGCGCAAAACAGGTAATTGAGACAACTCAATGGCTAAAAGATGTAACCGTAGCGGTGGATCAATTAGCAGCCAAACGTCCGAGGGATGCAGTTACTAGAATTGTGCAAGCTAGAATGGTAGCGACGGCGGTGCATTTGCGTCAAGATTTTACCAAAGATGAAAGAAGCAGGATACTCCACAGATGGGAAAAAGTAACCTTCCGCATATATGGAATGTTTAGAAAGGACGCACGCTGGGCTGTCGGTGATTACGTACGGCTCGCTTGGAGTATTATGAACGAGCAGTTATCTTGCGATGAGACACTCAAAAGGTTGGCTGAGATTGGCAGGAAATTTCCAGTTGCTGAAGCAGTAGAGAATCTGCGTGATGCGAATTGCTACGATTACTGGAGAGAAGAGCTACGTTACTTCCTGCACAAGTACGAGGAACACCTGTCGAAGAAGGCTGGACAGAACTTTGACAACGAGCAATGGCGTCGCATCTGGGCAAGCAGCTCTGCAAAGTCTATCGAGCACATACGCCCGAAGAATTGGTGGATCTCGCGAGGCAAGGAGTCCGAGGAGGGCAGAATGCACGGCCTTGGCAATTTACTCTTACTTCCGCCAGGGCTAAACTCCAAATTGCAAGACAGACCCACACGCAAAAAGGCAGAGGCTTATACTAAGACAGGGCTCCTAATTACACAAGAGGTTGCCGACCTTGTGTCCACATCTGGCTGGACACTTAAGACAATGAAAGAGCGTGAGAGTCATCTGCTGGAGTGGGCAATCCAAGAATGGTCAGACTAGCAGGTTGCTCAAGAGCGGACCACGGTATACTGAAACCAGAACAGTGTTTTCCGTCGGCGTGACCCAATACAGGGGCCTGTGGCGGTCGCCTGAGGGTCCTCACAGCCCTGACCGATTCGGCCTCGATCCGACGCTATCTGTAGGGGGTAGGGTTGCCGGCGGTGCCCTCAACGAGGGCCCTGCCTCAGCCGTAGTTCGATTTCGCCACCTGACTTGCCTTGTCGACCGCCTCCCTGCGCCAGAACCGCACGAGTTGGTGGGCCCTGAAGGGTTTCCCCGCGAACGGGGTTGATCCCGATAGGTGCGGCCCGGCAACCCAACCGCACCGGGAGCCCTGCCGAAGGATCTGCAATCGATCTTCAGGGAGCTTTGCCCGACCCGTGCGTGCGTCGCCTTGACAGAGGCCCCAAAAGGTGCCTTATTTTACCTATACTCAGTGGATGAATTTCTATACCAAAGTTTTGACCCGCTTACAGAGCTAGGGCTGAAACTGTAGGTCAGTTTTGAGGCACCCACAGAAGAAGAACAGGCACAGAATGCTGTGGACGAAATCAAAAGTGACTTGTGCGATCTTGGACTTGATGAGGACGCATCTGCCAGTTAAAAGCGTTAGGATCTGACAAGATGTATATCTCTCCAAGAAGGAAAACTTCCGATGGGACATGAAAGATCAGGAACACTTCCCCGTTCGCAGCAATGGCGAAGTGTTGTCGCTCAAATAGCCGAATTTCCAGAAGAAGGCAAAGTTTCAGACGTTGCTAAAGCAACGATCTCTAACGTTCGGAAGCAGTTCCTTCAGATTCATAGAGATGAAGGTGTAATAGCAGCATTTGGTTTCCTTATAGCGCTTTCGCGCTCTTCCATCTCAGATCAATCTGAACGCCCCTATGTAGACCTCTCATCAAATCCCTCGCCTCTCCGAATCTCTGTGAACCTGTCCAAATGGGTCAAAGCTCACACCAATTCTTTTGAATATGCAGATATTGCACAGAAAGCGGCCACAGATGCTGTCGGCAAATGGACCCGGCAACAACAGCAGCAACAGACCATCTTCCCTGAATATAGCGATGCTGCTGAAGTGTGGCGCAAAGCAGGTGACGGTAGAGGGTTTTGTGAAGTGGCACGACTGTTCTTTGCCAAATTTACACAGAGATATCTCAACTATTTTCTTGAGCGAGAAGCTTCGGCGGTTTTGCCAGGCCTGCAGGAACGTGATGAATTCTCCGATATTTTGGAAGAGCATATCGACACTGTTTCTGATCATGCGTTTGAAACTGCCAGAATTGCGCAGTCGTTTGCTGCTGGGTGGTACAACAATCACGCTCGTGAGGAAATGCCATCAAATGAAGAAATAGAGCGATTTTTAGAGTTGGCGTTTGGCAAAATCCGTGAGGAATTGATGCGGGAGAGTGTTCAGATATGACGAAAGACTCTCCCTACATTGTTCTGTGCAATAATGCTGAACGGGATGGCAGTAAGTCTGGAAAATCCGTGAAGCAGCTTAACTATCTGGAGGAAGCTACCAAGAACGTCAAGCTCCTGCTTCCTGATTTTGTCAGAGGGGTTTATCATTTACCTGATCGACTATTAGATCTTCTTGAGATAGCATCATATGTTTACTGCGCCGACCGAATGACTTCTCGAGGTTCCCGAGATGCAGTAGAATATCACAGTTGGTCACGGACGTTTGAGTTTGTTATTCGGGTTCGTGATGAAGCTTTTTGGAATAAATCTGAGGTTAAGCAGGCTCTGTCGGATGCGTTGAAATTTGTAACCGGTGATCGAGAGTATCGGTTCGATTTCCAATCAGGTCATTCAACTTTACCCACCAGTCTTTTTGACAGTGAAGAGTTCAGTGTTGCCGGCGAAAATGATGTTTCTGTCATACTTTTCTCAGGGGGGCTTGATTCATTAGCCGGAGCGCTGGAACGGCTGGTAAACACTGACGAACAAGTGTGTTTGGTTAGCCACCAGTCATTTCAGCCGAGTATCATCAGAACTCAGAAAAGTCTTGCCAATGCTCTCAAATCACTCTTCCCTGATCGAGTACACCACTATCGCTTCAAGTGCAGTTTGAAAGGTATTCGTCCGCCAGAGGAAACTCAACGGAGCAGATCATTTCTCTACACGAGTGTCGCTTTTGCATTGGCCTATGCATATGAACAGAGGCAGTTCTATGTGTACGAAAACGGCTTCACCAGCATCAATTTCGCTCGGCGGGAAGATCTTGCTAATGCACGGGCAAGTAGAACAACACATCCTCAAACGATAGGTCTACTTCAAAAGTTCTTCTCACTATTTGTGGATGAATCCTTCAGTATTGAGATTCCTTTTCTCTGGAAAACCAAAACGGAAGTATTTGAGTCCATCAATGCCAGTGGACATCCCAAGCTAATTTCCAGCGCTGTATCGTGCAATAAAACTTTTCAAAATTTAGAACAGGCCACCCATTGTGGCCAATGTTTCCAGTGTGTTGACCGTCGGATAGCAGCATATGCGTCTGAATCTGAAGACTTTGACGATTCAGGGATATATGCTGCTAATTTTATATCGGAAACTATGGTCTGCGGAGAGACAAAAACTACGGTTGTTGACTATTTGCGCCAATCTCGAAATTTCGCAAAGTGGAATGTTGATTATTTCTACAAAAAGATGATGAACGGTCTTCGGGAGCTGATAGACTGGATACCTGACTGCAGAGATGATACCCAAATTGTTGAGAAAGTTTGGAGTTTATGCAATAGACATGGTAACCAGGTATTTGATGCAATTAAGCGTATGAGAGATATCCATGACAATTTATACCAACCGATAGAGGAAGGTTCGTTACTCAAGTTGATCTCCGAACGCGAATATTTGAAAGAGCCAATCGAACGGTTGGTTTCATCTATACGAGAGAAGGTCTCAGACGCTATCCCTGCTATGTTTCGTCAGAATAAGCCTACAAATGAAAATGATCTGAACACAAAAGTTCATGCACTGCTTAAGACACACTGGCAGGATTTAAGGAGTGAACATCCTGAAGTTTCCTTTGCAGTGGCTCAGGTAGTTCCTGACCACAAAATCGGCACTGATCTACTTATAGAATCAAAAGAGTGTGTAGGATTTTACGGGCGAAATAACAGTCTGTAAAAAAATCACTTACGAAATTTGTTATCGTGAATTTTCTTGCTTTTCAGGCCAAACATTTAAAGTATCCTCGATGTTTGGTCTCAATGAGCAGCCTCAGGGGCCAAAATGGGATTTGGGAAATGTCGAGCAGGCATTTATGCTGTCTGAAAGCCCTTTCAAAGCGCCCGCGATTTCCTACACACTCGAATCAAAATACATTCGAGACAGTACAACCCCCAGCGTAGCAACAGATGGAATCGCGGCTGATCTTACGAAATATCCTGTGGATTTACACATTTTGTTTCTCGTTTATGATCCCACGCACAGGATTGCTGATGATCAAGAATTCATTAAAGACATCGAAGCAAAAGGCCGCTGCACTGTCTGTATACTCCGTTGAGGAGATTAGCCAGGGTAAAGTTATGAATTTGCGAGATCGTTATCGTAGTGTCTTTCTGGGACTTGCCACAGGGGACGTGCTGGGAACGACGCTGGAGTTTGCGCATTCAGGACAATTTGAGCCGATTGAAGATATGATTCGTGGTGGTCCATTTGGACTGGAACCCGGTCAATGTACAGATGACACCGGGATTGCCTAACGCTCGTTGTCTCTCAACTTCAGGTGCCTTCCAATACTTCAGAGACACCGGCCGTAGCGTGACAAACGGTCGATCGAAAGCTAAGCGTTTCACCGCTGACCGGATGAGCCATCCGCTCGGCAGATTGAGTCGTTCGATTGCCGCCTCAATCACGTCTCGCTTCCGTAAGTCGCCATATAGCGCCGCTCGACCCGGCCTGAGACCAGCATAGCACCGATTATGATCAACCACAGAAAAAATGCAGTCCCGATCGCAGGGTGAATCATCGTAGCGGCGTCAAACCAGATGAACTGCATCGCGACGCCCAAGACCGCCGACACCGGCGCTATCTTGCGCAGCGTACCGCCCACCCGCCACTGATACGGGGAGGCGACTATCAGCGCGACCCCGGCCGCGGCGAAGCCCGCTTTGCCGGTAATCCACCTGATGCTGGACATCCAATTCAATACGGTGAGGTCGGTCATTGGAGAATCCCCGGCGGTTGAAACGGGATCCAGCGCCATATGAACCGCTATCAGGATGGCGCATGCACCCGACGCGGCCGTGAAGCCACCCGACACAACGAACAGGTACGGGACGAGCGGTGTTGCCCGGCGCCCACGGATGATCCATGTTTGCAGCAATAACCAGCCTGCCGCGAGAAACGACATGCCGGACAGCAGGCGGGCAATTCCCGAGGTGACGTACATAAGGGGATATTCTGAGACAGCTTGAAGAGACTGCCGCAGCGTTGGCTGGTCGGCGTCGGCAGCCACCCTGGTGTAAACCATTACTACTGTGAACATCGCAGCAAGCAGCAACAGAACACCTGCCCTACGAGCCGCCCGGTCCGGTGACTGTACCGGCGCGGATGCTGGCGAACTGGTCGCATCGGACATTTCTGTAACCTCCCTCCGGTCGGCCTGGTACAGGACCTGATCCGGATTGAATCGGAAGCCGCCACAGGGTTGATTCCAGGCTATTTTCTCAGTTCTGAGGCCAACGGAGCCGCTTGGAGGATATCTCGTACGCTTAGAAAACAGGATCTTGCCCTATGGCTTTTGGAGTCGCGGTGCTCGGCACCGGCCGCATCGGCGGCAGATACATCGAGGTGGTGAAGAAGACGCCCGGCGCCGACATCGTGGTCGTTGCCGAGCCCAGGGAGGATGCCGCCGCGTCCTGGCGGGACCGACATCCCGACGTCGATTTCGTCGCCGACTACCGGGAAACCCTCGAACGGGACGACGTGGATGTCATCATCGGAACCCTGCCGCACTGGCTCCACTACCAGGCCGCGCTCGACGCCGCGGCGGCTGGCAAGCACATCTACATGGAGAAACCGACCGCGGTCTGGGCTTCGCAGGCGGAGGAGATGCTGGACGCGGCCCGCGAAAACGGCGTCAAGCTCATGACCGCGCACACGCAGCGGTATTTTCCCGCCGTCAAAGCGATGAAGGGCGTCGTCGACCGCGGCGACCTGGGGTCGGTGATCATGGCCTACGACGTGTGGCACAAGCCCTACGGCCCGTACAACCGTCCGGAATGGATGCTGGACCGCGACCGCGGCGGCGGGATGGGTCAAATGGACGGCACGCACCAGATCGACCGTCTGCTCTGGATCATCGGTTACGACATCGCTACCGTTTCGGCGCAGCAGGGGCAGTTCACCTACCCGAAATCGGAGCATCCCGCGATCAACTGCGACGACACCGGCATGTACTTCATCCGATGGAAGAGCGGTATCGTGGCGACAATCAGCCGCATCGCATGGGAGCGCGGCGCGACAGAGTACGGCGGCGACTGGTTCTTCACCAACGGAATGGCACGCTTCCGCCTGTCCTATGGCGGTGGTGGCTCTCCGGGGTTATTCATCGCCGACACGGGCGCCGGCACGTGGCGACGCGAAGCCGTGCCAATTCGCGACAGCCTGCTGGACGAATTCACCGAGTTCATCGAGTCGCTTGAACGAGGTGACGAAGATACACCCATACCTCAGGTTCACGGCCTGAACGTACTTAAAGTGCTCGAAGCAACCGAAGAATCTGCGCGCACCGGGCGCGAAGTGGTGCTAAGTCTGGAATAAAAATGAGAGGGTAACAGGTGTTCGAGGAGCATATCGATGGGACTCTCGGCGAGCTTGAACGCCGGCAGACAGGGAACGCACGTAAGGAGAGATACGCAAATGAACAAAATACGCACACTTTTCGAGGAGAACGGCTACTACCTGGCCAAAGGCGTCTTTTCGCCAGACGAAGTGGGCCGGCTTGAAAACGAATTTGATCGAATCGTACAACAACTCAACGAACACGACGACAGCGGCACCTTGAACAATAACGGTGTCATCGACACACGCAATGTGCAGCAGTATTCGGGGCTATGGATGGCGGCCCTGCTTCACGAAAAGTTCCTCGACATTGTTGAACAGTTCATCGGTCCCGACATCGTTCTCAACCATACCACACTCTTTGAGAAGCGGATGACAACTGCTCCAACGCCCTTCCGGATGCACCAGGACTGGAGCTATCTGCCAACCCGGATAAACACCATGATTGCAGGAATGATCCATGTCAGCGAAGCCACGGAGGAAATGGGCTGCCTCAGAGTCTATCCCGGCTCGCACAGACACGGCCGGGTGGAAGGCTCTACTGCCGTTCATGCCGCGTTCCACAAACAGTTCCCATTTGAAGGCGCCACGGCGATTGAAGCCCAGCCGGGTGACGTCATCTTCTTCGATTACTTCATTGTACACGGTTCGACGTCCAACCGCTCTGAAACGCCAAGGAAGGTGGTGATTGCGCGGATGTTTTCCGGCAGGGACCAAAAGGAGGACATCTACCAGTTCAGTGAAAATCTGGTGTTGCGCGGATGGAACTACCATACGACCTCCGCCACGGCCAGGAAAGCAGTTTTGAGGCCCGCAAAGAACACCGGAGAACCCGCTGACACAGAGAACGCACAGAAAAGCTGACATCATTTTACCGCTCAAACGGAGCAACCGGCACGTGGGCGTGGACGAGGCCGACGACGAGATCGTCGACTCTCTTGATGTCCGAAGGGGAAGTGATCTCGCAATGACACCACGCCCAGCAAGAATGTGGACAATTGGAACGAAAGGCAGTATCGCATGATTACGAAAATTGAGATCGGAGGCTACCGGCTCCTCGACGAGTTTGAGGCAGACTTCAAGCCGCTGACAGTGGTGATCGGCGCAAATGCCGTCGGCAAAAGTACGCTGATCGATTGTCTGCAACTGATTGCCGAGTGTTGCGAGGTTCCCCTGAATACCGCGATTGGGTTGCATTATGGGGCAGCGTCCCTTCTTACGTCAGGGAACGGGAATGGGCAATTGACCTGGAACATCACTTTTCATGAGCCCACCACGTGGGATGCTTTGCCATTGGAACACGAAGAGCCTCTGGTGTATGAGGTCGTTCTTCAGGCCGACCCACAGGGCCAGATGCACCCGCAATACGAGGTTCTCAGGACTCAAGAGCCAAGACAGGGATACAGCAACCCCCTCAAGTTTCTGGAGGTGACCCCGTATCGACGGCATATATTCGACAGAACAAAGCACCGATTGATACCGTTTGATGAAACGCAATCCGCACCTGATGTTGTCCGCGATGCCGATTCAGCGGCAGCCCCGCCGAGGAGCGGAGGAACAGGCCTGCCTGCAGCGCAGGGCACTGCGCAGGCAGGCGCACAACAGGAGGCCGCGCTGCTGCTATCACAAATCCGATTCTTCAACGAGTTTCCCGTTCCTTCCTGGGTACGCGTTCTATTGGCGAATATGGCGTTCTATCCGGGTTTCGATGTGACACGGTCTTCCACGCTTCGCACCAGGGCCGCCGATATCAAACCAATTACAAGATTATCGGCTAACGGCGACAACCTGGGTACCGTGCTGCACGAAATCCTGACCCGATACGATTACCGGTCAGCAGCAGAGGAGTTGCGCGATTTTCTGCGCGTAGCCTATCCCGCATTTGAGGACATCCATTGCGATACCACCTATGGAACGCCGCCGCAAGTGCTCGCTGTGGTGCGCGAGAAAGGCATGTCCCGCTCCATGAATCTGTGGGATCTTTCGGACGGCATGCTGCGATTCCTTTGCCTGGCGACAGCTCTGTTGAATCCGCAACCTCTGCCACTGGTAGCGATTGACGAACCGGAATTGGGTTTGCATCCCGGTCTGTTGCCGATTGTGGCGGAAATGATCAAGACAGCGGCGGAGCGCACCCAGGTGCTCGTGACGACACACAGCCCGGATTTGCTCAACTGCTTTGACATAGCCGATGTTGCCGTGATGGCGCGGAATGCAGACGACGCAAAGGTCGCGTGGCATCGTCCCGCGAACCGTAAGACGCTTGTGCAAATGCTCGAAAACGTTACTGATGAAACCCTTGGCGACCTGCACCGCTCCGGCGAACTGGAGGCGGTTGTATGAAACGGTGGAATTCACCTAAGCAACGCAGATCCCACCAGTATACCGGCAAAACTCATCGCATATAGGCAAGAAGAGGAAGCACAATTATGGATCATCGCATAGAAATCAATCGAAGGAACTGGAACGAGCGCACCCCTGTTCATGCCGCCTCTGAATTCTACGATGTGGCGGGATTCCGCAATGGTCAGATAACGCTGAACGACATAGAAAGAACTGAAGTGGGCTCCGTTGAAGGCAAGTCCCTTCTGCACCTCCAGTGTCATTTTGGCATGGACACTATGTCGTGGGCCCGCTTGGGCGCGCAGGCGACAGGGGTTGACATCTCAGACGCCGCGATCGATTTAGCGCAGGCACTGAATGATGAACTTCAATTGAATACTCGGTTTATCCGTTCCAATGTCTACGACCTGCCCGATGTGCTGGATGAAGAGTTCGACATCGTATACATGGTTATGGGCGTGCTCTGCTGGTTGCCAGATTTGTCTGAATGGGCGCATATCATCGCCAGATTTCTCAAGCCCAACGGTATTTTCTACATCTTGGATGGCCACCCGTTCTCGCACGTATTTGAATCTGAAGAGAACCAGGCTGGAGTTCAAGAACTACGAGTGCGATACCCATACTTCAAAAAAACCGAAGGTGAGTTCTACGAAGGTGGTAACCACAGTTATGCGGGTTCGGGCATAATAGAAGCTGGGTGTTACGAGTGGCAGCACAGCGTTGGTGAGATACTGAATGCCATCCTGGATGCTGGATTGCGGATCCAGTTCTTCCACGAGTTTGCACACAGTGGCTATAAAGCTTTTTCGTGCATGGAAAAAGGCAGGGATGGCTGGTGGCGGCTTACATCGCACAACGACTCAGTCCCACAATTATTCTCGCTGAAGGCGACTAATGGTCGATTTCGCAAATACACATGCAGAAGTGGCGAAAAAGGTGGGTAGAAGAAGGCTTCACTTTGGATGATCTTCCCCGCAGTGGGCGATGCCGTCTGCGCCAAAGCGGCTCCCATTACTCCCCCCTTGAGGGGGAGTCGGCAAGGCAGGGGCACCAGCCCGCAGCGGTCGATACCTGGCGGGAATTCACGGCCCCCCCTCATTACTCCCCCCCCAGGGGGGAATGGAAAAACCGCGGGCTTCGACCCGCATCTCCCCACTTGCTGCTTTAGCCGCATGACAGGCATTTCGGCAACAGCATCCTAAACGGGGGAACTCCAATGCATCCGATTGAGCATTTGTTGTATTTTAGCTGTACTTTGATTCACTGGGTGGTGCCATCCCATCCGGTTCACAGGTTGATGAATGCACAACATGCGGTGTTTACGCCGGCGCAGGGGCATGTGGGGGTCATTGTTCTTATCACCTGTCTGACGATTACATCCTGTACCTCCACGCAGGGTGCAGCCGAGGCTGAGTTCAGCTTCACTTTTCAAAGTGATGCCGAAGGCTGGACGGCCGGATTTGCCGACCTTCCCGCCGACTTCGAGCCATCGATCTACGAACTCGACTCCGGTTATCGCCCTCTTCCACCAGGTCTCGAAGGCAATGGTCTCTACATCCAGGGACATAATCGCAGCGACGACCTCTTTATGTTTTTCAAGAGGCGGATTGACGGGCTTAGGGCAGATGCGACCTACGCGGTATTCGCGTCCCTCGACCTGGCGACCAGCGTTCCGTCCAACTCCTTTGGCATCGGTGGCTCTCCCGGCGAGAGCGTGTACGTAAAAGCGGGAGCGTCCACCGTTGAACCCGTAGCAGTGGGGGAAAACCTCAGAATGAACATCAACAAGGGAAACCAATCCAACGGCGGCGAGTCAATGGTCGTTCTGGGAAACGTCGCTCATCCCGAGGTTAGCGGCGAAGAGTTCCGGCTCAAATCTCTTGACAACGCCGACAATCCAGTGAATGTCACCACTGACAGCAAGGGCGGGCTCTGGCTGATCGTCGGTACCGACTCTGGCTTTGAGGGACTGAGCACTTTCTACTACGCCCGCATTTCCTACACACTCAAAATAGTGGAATCCCCCAACCCGGGGGCTTCACTTCTCGGGCCGAATAACCGGAGTTTGGATTAGGTTTGCGCGGGCACTCAATCCCCAGGTTCACCTATACTCAAGCCCCTTGGCTGGAAACACCCGAGTTTTTCGACGAACATCGATCTGGCGTCCTCCCGCTTCACCCGGATCAGGAGTTGCCCTGTTGGTTCAATAACCGCGCACGCCACAGGAGGGGACAATGCAAAATGAGACACGCTCCTTCAGTGGCCTATATCCGCAGGACCGCCGCTCCGTTGAGCTGTCCATTTTTCATTCGCCTTAAGGCGGTGTTCGCGTGCGCAAGTGGGTATGCTTCGGTCTGAGTATGGAGCGGTATGCTGTGTGCCAGGTGGAGCAACGCCTGCCCGTCCTGGCGCGTGTTGGCCGTGACACTGCGGAGGGTGCGCTCATAGAAGAGAGCGTCGGCATAATCGAGCGGCGGAATCCGGGTCATGTGGACTCCGGCCAGGGCCAGGGTTCCGCCCCGGTCCAGCGCTGCCAGGGCAGGAGGGACCAGGTCTCCTGCCGGAGCAAAAATAATCGCCGCATGGAGTTTCTCCGGCAGGGGATCGGTGATCTCCCCTACCCAGGTGGCGCCTAACCGGGTGGCGAGATCGCGGTGTGTCTGGCCCCGCGTCACCACATAGACTTCGCAGTCCCAATGCCGGGCAATCTGGATGACAATATGGGCCGAACCCCCAAAGCCATACAAGCCCAGGCGTTGTTTGGGTTGGACGCCACACCGCTGTAAGGCGCGGTAGCCGATAATCCCGGCACACAGAAACGGGGCGGCTTCCACTGAGGAGAGCGCAGCAGGCAGGGGGTACACAAATGCCTCTGGAGCGACAACATATTCGGCGTAGCCACCGTGTTTGGTATAGCCGGTAAATTGAGGCTGCTGGCACAGATTTTCATCCCCGCGCCGGCAATAGATGCACTGCGTACAGGCAGCGTAGAGCCAGGCAACGCCGACCCGGTCGCCTTCCTTGAGGTGCTGTACACCTGCTCCGCTGCGTATTACGCTGCCGACGATTTCATGGCCGGGGATGAGGGGACTGCGCTGGGCCGGCAGGTCGCCTTCGGCAATATGCAGGTCGGTCCGACACACCCCGCACACCTCGACACGAATGAGGACTTCGCCCTGGGCCGGCCGGGGAGTCGGGAGGTCCAGCGAGTGGAGAGGATGGGTCTCGATCGGTCCGGGAGAGACAACGGCCATCGCTTGCATCGGGTTCCCCTGAGGTGAGACTTGTGCGCCCCCTGCTGCTATTTCGCCACCCCGGCGTTTACGCCCAGCTCCCGGCGATACGCTTCCAGGGTCATCAGATCACCGGGAGCGACATTGCCCAGGTTGACCTGGAAACCGTAACGGTCAATCAGTTCACGCCTCATCCGATGGACGTCGTGCAGGTTCACACCGGCAATCCACGGACCGGGCAGTTCGAACATCACCCGCTCCAGTCCTACCGCCTCCACCACCTCCTCCACCTCTTTTGCCGTATCCGCATCCTCGCTGACCAGTTCAGCGGCCTCCAAAAGGACGATACGGGAGCCGGCATCCAGGCAGGCCAGTGCATCGTCGACCATCCGGACCGCAGCTTGCAGCCCTTCTTTCTGCCCCACCTCTCCCATGACCGACAGACCGTACTCTTCCACAGCCTTCCGGATCATTCGCACCTTCCATTCAAGCGAAACCGATGCCAGGTTGTCGGAGACCTCAACCCAACAGTACCCGGCCTGGACAGCCGCAGGAAAGTAGAGGTCTGATTTGCCATATACCTCGGCGTATTCCAGGTACTGTCCCCCGGGAAAAGCCTCGATCTCGTGCGCCTGATACTGCTTCAACTTGGCTGTTAGCAGGTCGTTGGAAAGCAACCGGGAAATCCCCACCGCAACCTTGGCAAAGTCAAAATAAGACGCCGTGGTTGCAAGCAGGTCTTCCTGCGCGTTCAGGCCCAGTCCCCAGTCCACCACCATGGTCAGCCCCTCGTCCCTCGGCTTTCCCGGTCGATCCTTCCCGTCCAGTCCTTCAAAGAAGTGTGTGCCTTCCAATGCGTACCTCCATTTCCAATTAAAGTGACGCGTTCAAAGTTCAAGGTTCAGCCCAGGCACGGTTTTCGCTCGCGCTCGGGAACTCACCAGGAATTTTAAAACAGTTGTCATGCGCCCCTCTGGGGCACCCATTATGATGAAAATGGTTGCGCAACAGACTTGTGTGGTAACCGTACACGCCCGCGCACACATTTCGCCTCTGCGATCCGATCCCCCACCGCATCAGCCGTCCCGACTCATGCTCAGGCCCTCGCGCTTCTGCGACTCCCCCTCAATCGGGGGGAGTAATGGAGGGCCGCTTTGCATGGGTGTGAAGTCCCCCTGGCGTCGGATGTTCGGGCACAATTCCCATCCCGAGTTGGTCACAAAAACAACCGTGACCGTTCGGCCGAAACGTCCAGGAGTTCGCCGCACCTCGCTTCGACCTCATCCTCGTGAACCTGACGTCCCTCCTGTTGGGCCTCGTACATCAGATTGTTGATCCACAGCGTGAGGCAGTCGACCAGGAGCACCTCTTTTTCGGCCTTTTTCCTGGGCGGGCAACGAACGTCAACTTGCCGCTTCACCTCCTCCGCCTTTCTCCCCCTTTCCTCTCAGGAAAGGGGGCCGGGGGGATAGGTCACTATACCGCAACACATCCACCGGGTTCGCCCGCTCCGAATGGACCACTTAAACACAATAAACACAATAAATTACGTTACAATCTGAAAGGTTATTTTCTAAGCAGCCTTAAAACTCGATCCCCTCTCGTGCCGGCGTCCCCCTGGCGTAATAATGCTTCACCTTCCGCATCTCGGTCACCAGGTCCACGCGCGCCACCAGCGCGTCCCACACCTTGTGGCCCGACAGCACCAGCTCACACCGCCGCTTTGCATCATAGAGGTCCAGCAGCCGCATCACATCCTCCCGTGCCAGCAGGTCGTAGACCACGCCCGCCAGGATTTCATCCAGAACCAGCAGGTCCTGCTCCCCCTCCCGGATCAACCGCTCGGCGATCTCCAGCCCCCGCCTGGCCTCCTTCACATCCTCCTCCTCCGCCCCAAACCGGAACGACCCGTCGGGCATCATCCGCTCACAGCCCGTCGGATAGAGGTCAATCCCGTCCAGTTTCCGGAGGACATGCCGCTCGGAATAGTGCTCGTGCACGCCGTCGTAGCCCTTATCGAACTGGACCAGGGCCACCTTGTGGCCAGCCCCCAGCGCACGCACGGCTAAGCCCACACAGCAGGTCGTTTTCCCCTTCCCATACCCATAGTAGGCGTGGACCTGATGGACCTTTTCTCCACCCTTTGCAGGCGGAATCACGCGGGGGCCGGTCGCCCTCCTCGGTCGATCTTCTGTCATAGCCCCACCTCCAGTCGTTGCCTGCCTGCCGAGCCGAGCTCGGCGCAGGCAGGCGCATCAGCCGCTGTGGCCGAAAAGCCTCGCAAATATAACAAAATCTCCGAAATTCACCCGTCCGTCGCCGTCCAGATCGAACTTCGGAGCCCAGTCAGGCGATTCCGGCCCGGTGCCGAAGGCCCGGGCAAACGCCGCAAAATCCCCGAAATCCACATCCCCATCTCCGTCGAAATCGGCGACCGTCGCATCCTCCAGGAAGGCGATAAAATTGGGCGGCAGCCCCGTTGAAATCGGCCCGGCTACCAGCGTATCGGCCGATGTGTCATAAACCCGGAGCCCCACCGTCTCCGGACTCTCGGGTCTACCCTGGTCCAAAACATAGAGCCGCCCCTTCAGTGCCCCAATCGCCGGTGTAAACCCGCCCGAAGTCCCCGGCAGCGGTGCCGACACCGATCCCGCCGCCAGGTTAAACCCCCTCACGCTGTTCACGAACGAGGCGTCGTCGGCCACCACCACATAGCCCCGGTCCTGCGACACCATCGCAAAGGCGCCAGCATCCCCACCCAGGTCAACTTCGCTCAGCAGAACCCCCTCCGATCGGTTGTTCTGAAGGTCCAGCACCTCGATGCCTCCATCCAGCGCGCCGCGCCTCCCCAAGCACGACAGATAGAGCTTTGCGCCCACCCGCACCTGTCCGCCGAAGGGGTTGCTGGCCTGAAGCACAATCCCCTGAGTCCCGTCCCGCGTCGAATCCAGGTCGATCACGGTATCCGTATTCACATCCACGACCACCACCTCGCTTCGGTCGGTTGGCGGCCAAAATGGCTCGTCCCGATCCAGCCGCTGGCAGGTCACGTAGAGGCGCCCGTCGAAAATCGTCAGGAATGTTGCCTCGGGCAACCCGTCCGCGTCGGCCACAAAAGAAAGGTCAACACCCCCCAGCGAATCCCCCGTCGCCGGGTTCACCACCAGCACCCGTTCCGATTTCAACCGCGACACATAGGCCTTCGTCTCACTTGCAAAAGCGATATGCTGAGGGTTGGAACCGTTTCCCACGGAAAACTGGAGCACCGGTGTGGTCAGATCGTCCGGATCGAGCACCAGGATATTATCCTGTCCCAGACGATTGACCACATAAATCTTACCTCGATAGGTTTGAACCGATGCATCGCTGTGGATATTGAGCAGGTTTACCGTCGCCTGGTGGGTCTCCAGGTTCACGACTGCAAAACTCCCGCTGCTGAAATCCGTCGTCGTCAAGATGGCTCGATCCCCTGCCCATGCACCCACAGCATTCAATCCCATCACGACAAAACCGATAAACAGCCCCCAAAACTTCATATCTTCCCTCCACAATAACTGTTGATGGGTCAACTCGTCTAAAAACTCTCCCGCACCGTCACAAAAAACGACCGCCCCGGAAGGGGATATCCCCACAGGTCGGCTACCTGATTGTCCAGCAGGTTCTTCGCCTCAAGCGTCACCTCCACGTGCCGGTACAGCATATACCGCATCCCAACATGGTGAATGTGTCGCGCCCGCACCGGGCGCAGATTGGCCCGATCCAGAAAATTGCCGTCCTGGAATATATAGTCGTAAAACCCCCTCCAGCGCCCCAGGGTCAGGCCCGTATGCGCATGGGCCTCATGCTGGGGACGATTGGGCAGCACCCTGCCCCTGCGGTGGGGCACCCGCGACGCATCGACTGCCCGTTGATAGGTATAATTTCCCGACAGCATCCACCGGCCGAACGGCCTCCCCCTCAGCATAGCCTCCATCCCCCGCACACGCGCCTTCCCGATATTCCGAGCCCGGCCCATCCCCTGGGAAAACTGGACAACCTGGATCAGATCGGTATAACGGTGATCAAAATAGGCCGCTTCCAGAACCGCGCCTCTCCCCTCCAATTGGGCATGGAAGCCCACATCCCAGGTCAGCCCCCGCTCCGGCTTCAGCCCCGTATTTCCGATCACCCCGCCCCGATCGCCGAAAAACTCATAAAAGCTCGGCGCCCGGTGGCTCCGCCCCACATTCGCCTTCAGCCAGAACCCGGGCCTCAGGTCAAAGCGCCCGCCCGCCCGAACGCTCACCAGCGTCTGCCCTGTCGTGGAATCGGGAGCCAGAGGTGAAAACCGATAGGGGTTTTCCTCAAACACGCGGCTGTCCTGGTACTCCACGCGTGCAGATGCCGAAAATACCCCCCGGCGCTTCGGGAGCGCCCAGTCCGTCCCGACCTGTCCGGAGGCCGTCCACCGGCTGCTCTCAAAAAGCCGATCGGCCCGGTTCAGCCGTTCCTCGGGCAGGAAGGCCTCTCGCCGGACCGAAACGCCCAGCGCTGCCGCATGCTGTTTCCCGAAAACGGTCCGGACCTTGCCGCGCCAGCCATAGCTCCTTGTGCGGTAGCGGTTGTCCTGCCGGCCCACGCCCACCTCGCCGAACCGGTCTACAAACCCCTCACGCCTGTGGCTGAAAAAGAGCGTCTGCCGCACCGAAAAACGGTCCAGCCAGTCCGGGATCAGAACGCCGAGCTTCGTCAGGCTCCGAAAGGTGTTCATCCGGGCGTGCTTCGACTGGTTGTTGCTGATGCCCGGAATGCCCTGGCGCTTCCAGTAGAGGTTCTCCTGCACGTAGAGCCGGCGGTGGCCGTTGAACCGATAGCTCCACTTCCCCAGCAGGTCCGACGAGAAAAAGTCGCTGTTCCGGCGGCTGGTCAGGACATCATCGGCCAGATTGTATTCGGTTCCATTATCGTCCAGAAAGCGGAAATCATTGTCGCTTGACGTGTAGTCGGCCACCACCAAATAGGTGGTCTTCCGCCGCTTCTCAGATACCATCGCATTGAGACTCCGGGTATCGAACGAGCCCCAGGACCCGCTTCCCCCCTGTTTCCATCCCTTGCCGGGCGTCCGGGTCCGAATATGCACGGTTCCCCCCATCCCCCCATCTCCCACAGCCGCACCCCGATAAACCTCAATGTGCGACACATGCGCCAGGGACAAATTGCTCAGATTCACCCCACCCCCAAGCGCCGAATTGAGCAGGATGCCGTCTAAGTAAACCTCCACCTGTTCCGCAGAGGACCCCCGGATGGAAATCGCGCCGAAACTCCCCAGCCCTCCCAGGCGCACCACCTGCACACCGATTGATGTCGAAAGCACCTCCCGCACCGACGTCGCCTGTCCTTCAAAGGCCTCGCCGCGCTTCAGCACCGTCACAAACACGGGCATCCGATGAATTTCCGCTGCGCCCACCGGTTCGGCCGCCACTTCCATCTCACCCAGCGCGATCACCCTGGGCATCAGAACCAGCCGCACCTCAACACGTCCTGTCTCCGAAACACCCACCTCCCGCTGCACCCCATCCCAAAAGCCCACGTGCGATGCTCGCACCACATAAACGCCCGGAGGCACCTGACGAATCTCAAACCTGCCCTGAGTGTCGCTCTCATCCCCAAGGCCGGGTCCCACCCCCACAGAAGCCCCCTCCAGAGGCGCGCCTGTCCGGGCATCCTCCACGATCCCGACGATGGTCCCGGCATCGACACCAGAGGCACATCCTGCCAGCGTGAAAACGGTGAGAAACTGACAAACCAATCGTCTCATGAAATCTCCATCCCAACCCGCATCACGAAACCCCGGAAGTCCATTACAATTCTCCCACAAACAAAAATCCCCAGCCTCGCAACCGAGGCCGGGGATACAGGTAGGACACACATCACCACCTTGGCTTCCCGGTCCACGAGGAAGATCAACAAAGGTACTCAAGCTCAGGCAGGTCTTCTGGCTTCCGGATCATCTGCCTTCTCACACCTTCCCAGCCGGTCATTTCGGCCAGTGGTCTGTTGTGGAAGGCATCCCCGGTCACAGCGGCGGGCCCGCGACGGAATTTCACCGTCTTCCCTCTTCGGCCCCCAAAGGGGGACAACCTGAACTACCGAATGGCAATATCAAAGATCGAACGTGTTCAAATATACGGCCCAGGAGACCGATCGTCAAGAGCAAAATGCCGCTTCTCTCTCCCTTGCCTCTGGGGTTCAAAAAAAGGTGGCGTCTCAACATCTGTTGTTTTATCTTCTCACCACGCATATATCAATAAAAGACAAGACCTTCTCGACAACGCCATGACCCAGACGCTCGCGCCGGCCATCCCCGTCTCGCTCGGGGATGCCTTCGCCTACTGCGAGGCCCTCACAAAGGCCCACTACGAAAACTTTCCCGTCGGCTCCCGCCTGGTCCCCAAAGCCCTCCGCCCGCACGTTTGCAGCATCTACGCCTTTGCTCGAACCGCCGACGACTTTGCCGACGAACCCGGTCTGGAAACAGACGAACGCCTCCAGCGGCTCGACGAATGGGGAGAACGCCTCCAGACCTGTCTCAATACCCCCCAAGGTCCCATTTTTACCGCCCTGGCCGAAACCATTCGCTGCCACCAGGTCCCCCACGACCTCCTGCACGACCTCCTGCGGGCCTTCCGGATGGACGTGACCACCCCACGCCACCGCACCTTCGACGACCTCCTGGCCTACTGCCGCTATTCGGCCATGCCCGTCGGCCGCCTCATCCTCCACCTCTTCGGCTACCACAACACACAGCGGCACCGTCTGTCCGACGCCATCTGCACCGCCCTGCAGCTGGCCAACTTCTGGCAGGACATCGCCGTCGACTTCTCCCGCGGCCGCATCTACCTCCCACAGAAGGACATGAAACAGTTCGGCGTCACCGAAGACGACCTGGCAAACCAGCGGGTCACGCAACCCTTCCGCTCGCTGCTGAACCACGAAATCGACCGCACCCGGGCCATCTTTCAGCAGGGCCGCCCGCTCCCCGACCAGGTCAGCGGCCGACTGAAATTCGAACTGCGGCTCACCTACCTGGGGGGCATGGAAATACTCAACAAAATCCGGCGTAACGGATACGACATCTACCAAAAACGCCCGCAGATCACCGGCCGAGACAGCGTACGCCTGCTGTTCCACACGTTCTTTTTCTGGAAAAACACCGGGCGACCGGCCGGTCGCCCCTGCACCGATCCCTGACCCCTGCTTCTATGAACCTGAATTCCCACATCGCCGCCCTCGTCCGGAAGGCCCGCACCAATTTCTACTACGCCTTCGTCTTCCTGCCCAAACCCAAGCGGGAGGCCATCTTTGCCGCCTATGCCTTCAGCCGGCATGCGGACGACCTGGTAGACGATGCCGACTCTCCGGAAGCCGCCGCGCAAAACCTCGCGGCCTGGCGGGACGAACTCCACGCCTGTTACAACGGCCACCCAACCCAGCCCATCACTCGCAACCTGCAGCAAACCCTCCAGCGCTTCCCCATCCCCAAAGCGCACTTCCTCCACCTCATCGACGGCGTGGAAATGGACCTCCGCAAACGTCGGTACGCCACCTTCGAAGACCTCTATGCCTACTGCTACAGGGTCGCCTCCGTCATCGGTTTAATCTGCATCGAAATCTTCGGCTACCGCAATCCCGCCACCCGGGATTACGCGGTCAACCTGGGCGTCGCCCTCCAGCTTACCAACATCCTCCGGGACATCGGGCCCGATGCCCTGCAGAACCGCATCTACCTGCCCGCCGAAGACCTCCATCGCTTTGGGTACTCCCAGGAGGACCTCCTTGCCTGCACCTACAACCCGGCCTTTACCGACCTGATGGCCTTTCAGTGCAAACGCGCCTGGGACTATTACGCGCAAGCCCGGAGCTATCTCACCCAAGAAGACCGCCCGGGCCTCTTCTCCGCCGAAATTATGGGCCGCATCTACGCCAGCCTTCTCCGCCGAATCGAAACCGTTGGGTATAACGTATTCGATCACCCCATCCGCTTGAGCAACTTGAGGAAACTCGGCATCGCGCTCACCATCTGGCTCCAAAGCCTCCCCCACCGGTCCGCACCATGAGCCGCGTAGCCATCATCGGAGGCGGCTTTGCCGGGCTCTCTGCCGCGGTGGCCCTCTCTGCGCAGAACGTCAACGTTTTCCTCATTGAACGGCGCAGACACCTGGGGGGCCGGGCTTACTCCTTTACGGACCAAACCACAGGAGACACCGTAGACAACGGCCAGCACCTCCTGATGAAGTGCTTCCGCCACACCCGGGATTTTCTGACCCGGGTCGGCACGGCCGACCACCTCCACTTTCAGGACCATTTCCGGATCGACTTTCGCCATCCCCGCGCAGGACAGGCGACCCTCTCCTTTTCCCGCCTGCTTCCTCCCCCGCTCCATTTGCTCGTCGGGTTCCTCCGATTTGGCCAGATCGGATTCGGAGATGCCCTCCGGCTCGGCCGCATCGCCAATGCCATGAAATCTCTGCAGGAGACCGACCTGACGGTAAATGCCTGGCTCAATCGATGTGGGCAGTCCCCCCGCATCCGCCAATCGTTTTGGGACCCCCTCTGCACCTCCGCCCTGAACCAATCCCCTGCCTCGGCCCCCGCCAGCCACCTGATGGCGGTCCTGCACGAAGCCTTCTTCAGCGGTCCGGAAGGCAGTTGCCTCGGCTATGCCAATGTGGGCCTCAGCGCCCTTTATACCCACGCAGCTCACCGCACCATCGAAGACCGGGGAGGCAGTGTGCGCCTCCGGGCGGCCGCCATCGCCGTGAAAGGCACGCCAGGCGGCATCTCAATCCAGCTCCAGTCGGGCGAATGCCTCACTGCGGACGCCTGCATCTGTGCTGTCCCTCCACCCGCCCTCGCGCGGGTCCTCCCCGATGCCCTCGCCCATCTCAGAAACGACCTCGCGGCATTCCGTCCCTCCCCCATCCTCTCCGTCAATCTCTGGTTCGACCGCCCCGTCATCGAGGCCAAATTCATCGGCATGCTGGGAACGCGCCTGGACTGGATCTTCAACAAACCGGCCCTCTACGAAAACCGCGACCGCGCCTCCGCAGGTCACATCGCCTTAGTCGCCAGCGCCGCCGACACCCTCGTCGGTCGCTCCGACGATGAGCTTGTCGCCATCGCTTTGGAAGACCTCCGCGCACTTGTGCCCAGCGCCGAAAGGGCCCGTCTCCAGCACCACCGCGTCGTCCGGGAGCGCCACGCCACCTTTGCCCTCCCCCCCGGCCACCCCCATCCTTCTACCCGCACCGACCTGCCGGTCCTCTTCCTGGCCGGTGACTGGACCGACACCGGCCTTCCTGCCACCATCGAAAGCGCCGTGACCAGCGGCTACCGCGCAGCCGAAGGTGTCCTCCAATTTCTGAAGGTCAACCCCTGAAAAAAAAGGGGCACAGCCGCCTGCTGTGCCCCTCAACAAAACTGCCAGAACGCCTTTTCGGCTACCCCACCCGAAAGTTGGCCATCCCCTCATCGATAAATGTCCGCGTCTCCAAGTCCAGGGCCGTAATCCGGGCGATATAAAGCTTCCCCTCGTTGTCCTCTTCAACCAGCGGCAGCCCGTCGATCTGATAGAAGTCCGCCCCGTCCGTGGCCTGAGCCTGCAGCTCCGGCCCGCCGCCCTTCTGCGCGCTGAACCGGTCGAAAAAATCGTCCGGCGCGATCGCGTACAGGTTGGCGCCCGTGCCCACCCATTCCTTCGTCTCCGGGTGTTCCTCAAACCCCGTCCCATCCAGAAATGCACGGTGCTCCGCCACCTCCCCTATCACCACCACCACATCCTCCCGTTCCAGGATGAAACTCTTGTATTTCCCAATCTCCTGTTTGATCATTGCCGCATCACTCCCGTTTGAAATACCCCCAGGTCCTGCACGCCGCCTCCATCCCGCACGGCTATGCCTCCGGTTCTATGACATCGATGTACTTCAGACCCGATCCCGTATTGAACAACACCACCCGCTCATCCGGAGACACCAGCCCCTGTTTCACAAGCCCCTTGAGCCCGGCCAGGTTGGCGGCCCCTTCCGGCGCCGGGAAAATACCCGTGGCCGAGGCCATCTCCCACACGCAGGCCATCAGTTCCTCATCGGACACCGCAACAGCGCACCCCCCGCTCTCCCGAATCGCCCGCAGCATCAGAAAATCCCCCACGGCCCGGGGCACCCGCAGCCCGGCTGCTGCCGTCTCTGCCCCCTCCCAGGGCTCGGCCGACGCCGCTCCGGCCTCAAATGCACGCACAATCGGCGCACACCCCGCCGCCTGGACCGAAACCATCTTGGGGCGCTTCGGCCCGATCCACCCCATCTGTTCCATCTCGTCAAACGCCTTCCACATCCCGATCAACCCGGTGCCGCCCCCCGTGGGGTAGATCACGACCTCCGGCAGATCCCAATCGAACTGCTCGGCCAACTCGTAGCCCATCGTCTTCTTCCCCTCCACCCGGTAAGGTTCCTTCAGCGTTGACACATCGAACCAGCCCTCCTGGTCCTTTCGGTCGGCCACAATCCGCCCGCAATCCGTAATCAACCCGTCCACCAGCGCAACGTGCGCCCCCAGGACCTCGCACTCCACCTGGTTGGCCCGGGGCACATCCCGGGGCATAAAAATGTGGGCCGGCATGCCTGCGCGGGCGGCATAGGCCGCCGTGGCCCCCCCCGCGTTTCCCGCCGACGGGATGGCCACCGCCCGTGCGCCCAGCTCACACGCGCGGGAAACCGCAACCGACAGCCCCCGCGCCTTGAACGAGCCGGTCGGATTATTCCCTTCATCCTTCACATAGAGCTTCGGCACCCCCAGTTTCTGTCCCAGCGACGTGGCCTGCAGCAAGGGCGTGAATCCCTCTCCCAGACTTACCCGGTAGTCCTCCCGTTCAACCGGCAGCACCTCGGCATAGCGCCACATCGTGGGCATCCGTTCTGCAAGGCGCTCCCGCTTCAAATCCTCCATGGCCCCTTCCAGATCGTAGCGAGCAAACAGGGGCGCCTCACAGCACGGACTCAAATTCCAGAGCCGATCCTTCGGATAGGCCCGACTACACCGGGTACAGGTCAAATCCGTAAGAAACCCCATCTCCACCTCCTCCGGAACGGCGATCGGTTTTCATCGTGTACGACTGCTCTAATTATGCATCAGACCACATCATAAGTCAAGACAGAACAGGGTATGTTACGCCCGTCCCTGTTGCGTCGCTCGCCGGACGCAGGGCATCTTTTATCGTCCATGCCATGCGCTAACACTTGACAAAAACCCCACCCATGTCATATTTTTACTTATAGAGGATTTGACACACGATCCCAGGACGAGATCGGGCCGAAGCTCTTGAGTCAAATAACGGCCCCGGAGGTGGTACCTCTGGGGCCGTTACCAAAGGAGCCCCCGGCAGAGGAGGGGCTGCTGGATCACATCGGGATCGGTGTGCGCGCTCACGCAATGTGGACCTGGTGCCAGGACCGCGGAGTCAACATTCGGCACCTGGCCATGCAGTTCTGTCTGGCGGCTCCGATCAACGGCATCGTCATGCCGGGACCTGCGAACAAACAGCAGGTCGAAGAGGCCTATGAGGCCGCTACCGTTGACGTCCCCTCGGATGTCTGGGCGGATTTCAAGGCGGCGTTCGGAGTCGGCCTCGAGGTCTGACTTACCCTCCTCCGATATGATCGGTCGCCTCCAGACGCGCTCCCTCCGCATTCACCAGCCCATAATAGCGCATCTTGCGCCGCAGTGTCGGCCGCGTAATGCCCAGGAGCTGACACGCCCGACCCCGGTTCCAGCCCGTGATATGCAGCACCCGCGCAATATGGTCTCGCTCCATCTCCGCCAGCGTGGGGACCTGCTCCAATCCCTCCGGCTCCGCTTCGGATCTCAACCCGCACAGGTGGACGGGCAGAATGGTCTCTCCCCGGCAGAGCATCGCGGCCCGGGTGATCACATTCTGAAGCTCCCTCACATTCCCGGGCCAGTGATAGGACATCAGCCGCTCTAAAGCATCTTCGGATACCCCCCAAACCTTCCGGTGTAACCTCTGATTAATCCCCACCAGCGTCCTGCGAACCAGGGGCGGGATATCCGATCGTCGCTCCCGTAGCGGCGGCAGGTGAATGGCGATCTCACAGAGCCGATAAAACAGATCGCCTCGAAAGCGTCCCGATGCCACCAGATCGTCCAGATCGCTATTGGTGGCAGCCACCACCCGCACATCCGGATGGATCAGTTCCTGTCCGCCGACCCGATAGAACTCCCCCCGGTCCAGCACCCGCAAAAGCTTGGCCTGGAATGCCGGCGGGGCGTCGCCGATCTCATCTAAGAAAAGCGTTCCCCCATCCGCCTGCTCAAAACACCCCGGACGCCGTTCTACGGCCCCGGTGAAGGCGCCCCGCTCGTGCCCAAAAAGCTCACTCTCCGTCAACGTCTCCACCACGGCCGCGCAATTGACGGCTACAAACGGGCCCGGCCGCACCGATGCCTGGTGGATCGCCCGTGCAAAAAGCTCCTTTCCCGTGCCGCTCTCTCCCTTCAACAGAACCGTTGCGTCGGTGTCCGCAACCGCCCCCGCCGTCTTGAGGGCCTGGATCATCGCCCCACAGCGCCCCACCACCATCTCATCCTGCGCGCCCGCAAGGGGCGTGTCTCTATCTGTCCTGCAGCGGAGCGAAGGACGGCCCTCCCCCTGCAGACGGCCAAGCAGGTCATCCAGCGCCGGGTCGTCAACCGGCTTGGGAAGACAATCGTAGGCCCCTCGGGAGATCGCAGAAAAAACCAATTCGGGCGAGAATGTCTCGCTCACCACGACCACCGGGGTATACCCCTCCTGCCCCTGTGCGGCCTCCAGCAGAGGAAACCCATCTCCATCGGGAAGCACAGCCTCGGTAAGCACCAGCTTTGGGGCCCGCTTTTGAACCATCCGAAGCCCTTCCAATGCCGTCCCCGCCTGAGACACCAGAAACCCGCGCCGGGTCAAACGCTCTGCCATATCCCGACAGAACCCCTCGTCGCCATCCACCAGGAGAACCTGATCCATAACCACCTCCCCATAAAAAGGTCCGCAAAGCGTTGCCTCAATACGAGAGAACCTGCACAGCAGACCCTGTGCCAACCGGCAGAAGGAGGAGGTATCTACGTAGACAAGCCTACATATTTCAATAAATTAATCAAAATTGGCCTTAGCTTCTCCACCCGTCCAATTGCCCTGTCTTTAAGGACAGATTCCACACCGGCTGTCGCAGCACACATGGCAATTGCTAAAAAAACCGGCGCTCCCCAAAGGGTGCGCCGGTTTCAAGCCCGTTTGTCCGTCGGCTACTCTTCTATTGCAGGCAGCGAGACCCCCACAGCTGTTGAGGCCTCACTGAGCACACCCTTCAGATTGGTCAGCACCCGATAGAG
This sequence comes from Candidatus Latescibacterota bacterium, assembly GCA_965222075.1. Classification (GTDB taxonomy): domain Bacteria; phylum Latescibacterota; class UBA2968; order UBA2968; genus JAAXHW01. The sequence goes on from OZ244937.1 coordinate 1,782,102, forward strand.
GTAGGATTTACCGGGTTCTACGCCCGAATCTTCAAAGGTGGTCTCCGTCTGTGCCAGCGAGACCGTCTTGAAGTCGCTCCCCGATGAGGTGCCCACGGTCTGGCGCTCCACCCGGAAATTCGTGAATTCCGCCGGTGCCGTCCAGGTCACCCGGACCAGCGTATCGGCGCCTGCGATCACCAAATTTGCCCGGACATTGGTCGGAGGCATAGCCGAACTGGTCGTCAGCGTAATCGAATTGGACAATACGCTCTCGTTTCCATGGCCGTCCAGGGCACTGATCCGGTAGGCGTAGGTCGTTGCCATCTCCAGACCCCGGTCACGATAAATGCGCAGCGTCGAATCCACCTGCGTGAACAGATAGAAGCCCGCGCCTCCGGTCCCCACGGCCCGGTAGAGCCGGAACCTGGAGAGTCCGGTCAGCTCGCTCCCCCCCGTGTCGGTTTTGGGTGCGGCCCAGGTCAGTTCGATCGCATCGCTGCTCACCAAACGCCCCGAAAACACTCCCGGCGTCGCCGGCGCCCGGTTGTCTGCGGGCACCTCCTCCGAGACAAACTGCGACAACTCGCCCTCCAGCAGGCCGCCAGCACCAACGGCTTGCACCCGGTAGACATACGTCTGGCCCGCAACCAGCGGAGAATCTACGTAGGCCGTCCGAACCGTGTTGAACGTCGCCTCGGGCGCCGTCTGGGACGGGTCGGTGTAGCGCAGCACCCGGTAACCCGTTAGCTCCAACTCCGTATTGGCTGCCCAGCTGATCGTAATCTGGTTGACATCTCCCGTGGCCGTAACATTCCCGGGCGCGGCCATTCTCCGGGTCGTGCCCGTTACAAACGCAGACGTATCGCTCTGAACACCGTTTCTGCCCACCGCGATCAGGCGGTAGAAGAATACCTGATCCGCCACCAGCGAGGAATCCACGTAAGCGGTCTGTGCTGTGGTAAACGCCTCGCTCTCCTCTCCCTGAAGAAAAGTGAAAGGACCGCCGGACCGATCCGACCGGAGCACCTTATAACCGATCAAGTCCGACTCGGTGTTGGCCGACCAGACCAATACCAACCATCCGATCCCGGGGGTGGCGTGCAGACCCTTTGGAACCGCCAGCCCTCCGGTTGTGATCGGCACAGTGGTCGATCGAGCACTGACGTTATCGTTGTCATCAACCGCGCTGACGGTATAGAAATACTGGGTGAGCAGCTCCGTATTCCGGTCCTCATAGCTGGTCTGATCCCCAGGGACTTCTGCCAGCAGCGCAAAAGACGTATTATTTCCTTCCGAACGGAAAATCCGGTAGGTCTCCAAACCGGTCAAATCCCCACCGTTGCTGTCCTTAAGTGGGGCCGACCAGTTGAGTTGCACCGTTCTGACATCGGTCCCACCCAGGCTGACAATCAGGTCCGAAGGCGCCGCCGGGGGGATCTGGTCGATGGTGGCTTTCCCATCTACAAAAGGTGATTCCGTACTTCGAACAACGCCCCGGGAGGGGTCCTGAATCACGGCCTGCACCCGGTAAAAGTAGACCCTGTCCGGCTCCACATCGGTATCGATATATTCCGTTTGTGCGGTCGTAAAGAGAGTATCCGCCGTTACCGACTGGAACACCTCCTGTGTGGAGGCAGACCGGAGCACCAGGTAGCCGATCAGGTTGGGATCGGTTACAGCAGTCCACGTGACCACAATCTGTCCAATGGTTCCTATAACCCTCAACCCGCCCGGCACATCCACCCCCGAATCGGTGGTGGTAACAGAAGCCGAGGCCGAACGCCCACTTTCATTCTCTGCGCCGTCCAGGGCGCTCACGCTGTAGAAGTACCGCGTGTCCACCTCCAGATCGGAGGTGTCCTTATATGTGGCCTGCCCGGCGGGCGCCGTGCCGATCTGAACAAAGGCATCCTGGGTATCTTTTGCTCTGAAGATCCGGTAGGCATCCAGACCGGTCAGTTCCTGGTTGTTCACATCGGTCTGAGGCGCCGTCCATGTCAGGGTCACATGCCCGGTCTCTACATCGGTTACCACAGAGAGAGCGGCCGGCGGACCAGGTGGACGGTTATCCTCTAAGGCCTCGGCACTCACAAGGACCGACAGCTCGCTGGAGCGCTTCTGGTTATCGACCGTATTGACCTTATAGAAATAAATTTTCGCAACCTTCAGATCCAGCGTGGTATCCACAAATGTGATGCGCGCCGTGGTAATCAGAGAATCGGCCACTTCCCCCGACAAACGCACATAAGTGCCCGTGGCCGATGTGGACCGCCACACGCCGTAACCGGCCAGACTGGTACTGGTAACAGGGTTCCAGGTGAGAATGATCCGTCCGATATCTCCGGCCGCCCTCAGGTTACCGGGGGTGCTCAACCCCTCGTTCCCCGGGAAATTTGGATCAATGGGATTGACGCGTTCTCGACCACACCCCCATACCCCCAGAAGGGCAACAGCCAGCACTCCCCAAAACCCGATGTGCAATCGAGCCGATCTCCTGCACCTCATAACGCTCTCCTTCGTCCATACGAGTAGGGGAAGGCATGCCTTGCCCCTTGAATACCCGTTCATCTGTAGTTGCTTCTGCCTAAAAACGCCTCTTAATTTCAACCCGCACGGCCTGAGACCGGGCGTCCCCTTTCAAATCCAGCGTCAGCCTGCGATCCACTTTGGGGATATTGTCATCCACACTGCTGGACAACAGCAGCCGCAGGCCGCTTACCAGCATCACCACCGACAGGCCGATGCTCATCTGGCTCTTCGTATCCTGATCGCTGGAGCGCTCAAACAATCGATCTGCCTCCTGCGCCGTCTGAGCCTGTCTGTATGCATCGTAGATTCGGTTGGCATCCCGTCGGAAATCGATGGCCTTCTTGGCCATAAACGTGCTCCCCCCCAGGAAGAGAACACCGAACGTCCGACGCGGCGTAAAAAAAGACTTGGCCTCTGCAGAAGAAGCCACCCCTCCGGTAAACAGCGCCAACACCGGGAGGCAACAGAGAAATTGAACGGTTCGCCTGCCCATAAGCACCCTCCTTGCCTGGTAGATCTGTCGGTAAGATTAGACGGTATAGGGCCTGGAAAGGTTTCATCGGAAACTACAAAACGGCCTCTGCCGGTCAGATCAATCGTAGATTCGGATATCCGCCGGTTTCTCCCAGGAGCGGAGCGTGCGGGCAACGCGGGTGCCGGACAGCTTATCGTGAAGAGCCTGCTTCTGGCGGTCCCGGATCATCCACAGGCCGCTCACGCCCACCGTAAGCCCAAAAAGGACGTACTGCCCCAAAAACCTGACCAGCGCCTGTTTGGCAGATGGCGGCCCCCCACCGACCGATTCGAGTCTGACGCCCGCCTCCCGCATCCCCGGTGTCATCCCCGACCGGAGCCAGGCCGTCAGCGTCAAAACCGCCTTAAAGGCCAGGATGCCCAGCAAAACCTTCCATTTCAAGAGGGCCAGCCCGCCCAGGTAAAAGAGCAACGCGCCAACCTCCCTGGCGCTCAGCACATCCATAAATTGTTCAAGAACCGGTGTCTCGCTGGCCGGGGGGGCAACCCGGGCGGCCTCTTCGGCCCCAAAGCCCTGGATCAGGCCCACGGCCGCCTCCACGACCAGGAAGAGCAACCCCAGGATCAGCGCAAAGATAAACAGGTCCACCAGGCCCGCCCAGAGGCGCCGGAAGAACCCCGCCCCCCCCATCGCCTCATCCCCCGGCATCTTTCCTTTTGCGTCGAGCGTCCGCAGGCGGTCCTCAAGCTCCTGGTGCACCATCTCAAACCGCTGGGGGTAGACAATGCGGTCCAGGTGTGCATAAATATCTTCCAGCTCCGACAGGGTGTTGTTCCGAATCTGCTCGCGATAGGCCTCATCCGCCGCCTGCTGCCACTCGGCCTGATTCATCCGCTACTCCTTCCGGTCGACCAGCGAATAGATCGTCGGGATGAGCACCAGGGTCACTAAGGTCGAAAAGACGAGCCCGCCGATGACGGTAATGGCCATCGGCGCCCGAATTTCCGCGCCCTGTCCCACCGGAAACATGATATTTAGCCCTCCCATCACAAAGGCCATCATGCCGGAAGGCAGGAGGCTGCTCAGGGCCGAATCCAGGGCCCCTGCCAGGGGTCGGAAATCGAAAATACCCAGCGCCATCGGCAGCAGCCCCAGCACCGTGGTGGAAGTGGTCATCAGAATCGGCCGGAGCCGCACCTCTCCGGCCCGTACAATCGCATCGAATTTGGCCATACCCTGTTCGCGCCTGAGCGTATTGATATAATCGATCAGCACAATGGCATTGTTCACCACAATCCCCGCCAGCATAATCAAACCGATCAGCACCACCACGCTTACCGTCTGTCCGGTCAACAACAACACCAGGATCACACCCACCAGCGCGAAGGGAATGGAGAACATAATCACAAAGGGGTGGACCAGCGATTCAAACTGAGAACCCATCACCAGATAGACTAAGAAAATGGCCAGCCCGATGGCCAGTTGCATGCTCTCAAACGACCGCTTGCGTTCCTCGTTTTGACCGCCGACCTTGATGCTGAAATCCGGCGGATACTGCATCTGGCGGATCTCCCCCTCAATATCCGTTACCACGTCGCTCAGGCTGCGGCCTTCTAAGTTGGCCGAAACCAGCGCAACCCGTTCCTGCCTCAGCCGGCGGATCTCCGCTGGCCCCATCTCCACAGAGAGATCGGCAACCACCGCAAGCGGAATGGCCGCCGACGCGTTTGGCGGGCTTACAACCAGGCGCTTCAGGTCCTCCACCGTGCTGCGGTGCTCCTCGCTCGCCCGCACCCGGATATCCACCTTGCGGTCCCCCTGGGTAAATTCGGTGGCCACCTCCCCCTGCACCTGATTTCGGATAATCTCCCCGATGGCGCTGATGGTGGTACCCATCTGAGAAACCCATTTCCGGTTGAAGCGGATCTGCACCTCCGGATTCCCCCCCTCCGCGCTCGTCTTCACATCCGTAAGCCCCTCGATATGGGACATCCGCTCCACCATCTCGTTTGCCAGCAGCCGCAGGGTGCCCAGGTTGTATCCGGAGATCTCCACCTCCACCGGTGTCTTGGAGGTAAAAAACGACGGTCGGGCAAACTTGTACTCCACAGAGGGAATATTTCGAAGTGCGCTGCGCAGGCGGTCCATCACCGCCTCTTCCCGATCGCGGATAATGCCCTCCGCCAGCGCCACCTGAATCTGCCCCACGTTCTCGCGCTCTTCCCCCACCGAACCGCCGGATGCCCCGCTTGATCCGATAATGCTGTAGACCAGCGCCACCTCCGGCTGTTCCCGAACCACCTGCTCCATGGCCCGAACCGTCTGTTCCGTAGCGGCCAGCGGGGTGCCCACCGGCATCTCCACGTTAATCACGAACTCGCCCTGACTCATCTCGGGAATGAGTTCGCTTCCCAAGAACTGCCCCAAAAACAGTGTCCCGCACAGAACCCCCAGCGCCGCCAGAATCACCAGCCCCCGGTGGCGCAATGCGAAGCGGATTACCTGTGGATAGACCGCATACGCCCTGCCGGTAATTTGATCGAAGACCCAGAACAGGGGTGACAGGAGGCACAGAATACCCCTGCCAATCTTCTGCACCCACCCCCAGAACAGCCCCAGGAATTTCGCCGGCCCCTGCGCAGACCCCCGTCCCAGCGCCAGGCGGCGGCGTTCCACCTGAGCCACCTCCCCCATCCACTCAAATTCCAAAGAGGCCAGCATCGGAATCAGCGTGAGCGCCACAAACAGCGAGGCGACTAAGGAATAGGTCACCGTCAGCGCCTGATCCCTGAAAAGCTGTCCCGCAATCCCCTCCACAAACACAATGGGCACAAACACGCAGATGGTTGTGATCGTAGAGGCCACCACCGCCTTGCCCACCTCACTGGCACCCCTGTTGGCGGCCTCCCGCGCAGGCACCCCCTCGTCCCGGTAGCGCTGAACGCTCTCTAACACCACAATCGAGTTGTCCACCAGCATCCCAATGCCCAGGGCCAGCCCGCCCAGAGACATAATGTTCAGGCTGACATCCGAGACGAACATGAAGAAAAACGTGGCCACCACCGAGATCGGGATAGAAAGGCTGATAATGCCGGTGCTCTTGGGGCTGCCCAGGAAGAGATAGAGAACGATCACTGCTAAGATTCCGCCCATAATCGCCGTATTGCGCACCTCAGTGACCGATTCCCGGATGAAGGTGGACTGGTCGAACACGACCTCCATTCGGAAGTCTCCCACCAGCTCCCCCGCCTCTTTTGCAAATGCCTCAAGCTTTTCCTTGACCTGCACGGCGACCGTAACCGTGTTCGCGTCCCCCTCCTTATAAACCGCCAACTCCACGCTCTCTTGACCGTTGATCCGGGTAATCACCTTGCGCTCTTTGTGCCCCCGCCGCACCGTGCCCACATCAGCTAAGGTAATCACGGCGTCCCCCCGCTCTCCCACCACAATATCCTGGATCTCGTCCACGGCCTGAAACTCGTTCAGCGTGCGCACCAGGTACTCTGCTTCGCCGTCCTTAAGCTGACCGCCGGTCAGGTTGACATTTTCCTGGGAAAGGCGGTTCACGATCTGAGAAAGGGAAAGCCGCAACGCCGCCAGCCTCGGCTCGTCGATCTCAACGTGGATCTCCTCCTCCAGCCCCCCATTGACCCGCACGGCCGCAACCCCCTCCAGGCTTTCCAGTTCCGGCCTGATCTGTTCTTCCCCCAGGAGGCGCATGGCAATCAGGCTCTCCCGGCCGTACAGACCGATGCGCACAATCGGGTCCAGCGAAGGGTCGAACCGCAGCAGCACCGGCTTTTCCACGCCCTGGGGCAGCTGCAGCCGGTCCAGTCTTTCCCGGATATCCAAAGACGCAAAATCCATATCGGTGCCCCAGCGAAACTCCACCACCACCTCAGACACCCCGGGCCGGGAGGTCGAACTCACCCGGATCACATTGGTCACAACCCCAACCGCCCCCTCGATGGGCTCCGTAATCAGACGCTCCATCTCCGAGGGCGCCGTACCCTCGTAGTCTGTACGAACGGTCAACGTCGGGTATGTAATATCGGGCAGCAGGTTCATGGCGATGAACTGATACCATAACGGCACCAGACCAAAAATCACGGCCGCCGCCATCAGCATCGTCACCGTCACCCGGCGCCGCGTTGAAAATTCAATCAGTTTCATAGAACTGGAAAACCCCTCCCCCCTCGCAAGAAATAGGGAGTCAAGTCAATTCCCCCCCCCTCTTCCACCCCCGCCCCGCCCACCAAACGACACCACCCCCTTCTCCCGCATCTCCCCGATGAACGCCCGCCACTTATCGGCGTTCGTCGCCAGCTCCGGATCTTTCTTCACCCGCTTTTCGAACTCTGCCTTCAGGTCCGGAAACCGCCCAAACATCCGCTCCTGCATCATCTTCAACCGCTCCGGGGACATCTCTCCCCCGCCGAATCCACCTTGACCGGACCCGCCTCCCCCGCGCCTCCCGCCACCCTCTCCCCCCGGCCGACCGGCCGGTGTCTCCTCCCTGGACGCCGAAGCCACCACCGCTTCACCCACCAGCCGCACCCCCGTTCCGGGACGCAGCCCGTCCTGGCCGACGGTAATCACCTGTTCCCCTTCCGACAGTCCCGACAATACCTCCAACCGCTCATTGTCGGTAAAACCGATCTTTACCTTCTTACGCGCCGCACGCCCCATCCCTGTCTCTTCGTCCTTTTCGTAGACGAAAATCTGGTTGCCCTCTCCCCCTAAGACCAGCGCCTTTTTGGGAATCACCAGGGCATTTCCGTGCGTCTCTGTAATAATATAGACCGAAACGAACATCCCGGGCCGTAAGATCCCGGTCTTCTCCTCGGGGATCTCAATCGTCACCTTGATTGTTCCACTCTCCGGGTTGACCACCGGACTGATCATCTTCACCCGGCCGGAAAATGTCTTGCCGGGCGAGGATTCCACGGTAATTCTGGCCCCCTGGCCTACAGCGATTTTTCCGATATTCTTTTCCGGAATACGAATGCGGGCCAGAAGAGGGTCAAAATCAGCCACCGAACAGACAACCTGATTGTTGGTCACCATATTCCCGACCTCGACGCTCCGGATGGTGACCACCCCTTTGACCGGCGATGCGATCGTCGTATAGCTCAAATTGAGTTTTGCCTGATCAAGCTGAGCGCGAGTCCGGTCGACGTGCGTATTGGAATTCTCGTACCGCTCGTCGCTCACCAGCTTTCGCTGGTACATCTTCTCGTCACGCTGGAAGACCCGGCGCGCTTCCTCATAGGCCACCTCCATCTGGGTGACCTGAAGCCGGGCCTCCTCCGCGTCCAGGCGCGCAATCACACTCCCCACCACCACCCGGTCCCCCTCCTCTTTCAAAATCTCCACCACCTGTCCCGACGTCCTGGACCGCACGTCCACCCACTGGAACGCCTCAAGGGTGGTATTCGCTAAGATATGCTCTGAAATATTCTGGCGGGTAACCGCTTCGACCTTGACCGGCACCGCCGCAGCGCTCTGCTGGCCCCCAAAACGCCCCCTCCTTCCGGACGACTGCCCTTCCCCATCACCACCCGACCCACACGCAGCAAGCGCCAGAAGCGCAACAGCCCCCATCAGCATGCCTCTCCGACGCGACAAAACCATCGGCCCTCCTCCGGACATCGATCCAGAAGTAAATAATCACTTACAAAACAAAAAAAGACCTTATTTTTCCCCAGGGGTGGGCCGCCCATCTACTCAACCGCTTGGCTCCTGCCCCTGCCTGGAGTGGCGTCCCTGGCGGCGATCTGACCTTTTGCGCCTCTGGTCATCCCATTCCTGCGTCATCTTGTTGAACCGTTCAGCCTGTTCGGCAGAGAGAATCGCCCGGATCTGCTCCCGGGTTTCGAGCTTGATCTGCCGGTACTTCGGCTTCATCGAACGGCTCAACGCCATGATACGTTCCCGGCTCTCTTCCAAAATCCGTCCCAGGCGCTCTTTCTGCTCCGGCGCCAGATCCAGTTCCCGGGAAAGTTTAACCACCATCCCGCGGGAGGAATGTCCCCTCCTTTTTCCAACGCGTGAATCAAGCGCAACACGATGGTAGACTACGGTACTAACAGCCCCAAGCAGGAAACTCACCAGGAGCAAGCTGATAAGGCGCGTTCGGCTGATCAGCATGGCAAACCTCCCTCCTTATCGGCCCTCACTGGCAATCACAAGGTCCAGCACCCGGTCCTTGGACAGCCCGGACTCGGTCAGGGTTGCGATCTCCAGCACTTCCCGGTCCAACGAGCGATTCAGATAACTCTCAACGGTCATAGGCTCCGGCCCCACCGCCAGCTGATCGGCCAGAAACAGTAAGGCGCCGATCGAAACCACGGCCAGGGTAGCGGGAACAAGCCGCGCCCACTTTCTCCAGGCCCGGCGTTGGGCCGCACCGTTCAACTGCCGGTTCAAACGCGCCTCGAAAAAGGGCCTGGGGGGTGGAGGCGCCCACCCCTCGAACAGGCCCTGAACCCGCTGCAGCGCCGCCAGTTCCTCCCGGCAGTGGCCACAAACCTCGAGATGGCGCGCCAGGGCCTCCCGCTCTGGTGCGGGAAGCTCACGGTCCAGATAAGCAGAAAGGACCTTCGGATTGCACCGATGTCGCATACTCAGCCACCTCTTTTCTAAAGTTATGTCCCGTACCACTCCCTGTAATCCTTCTCCAGCACCTCGCGAAGCTGTGCTCTTGACCGGAACAGCCGGGACTTCACGGTTCCGACCGAACAGCCCAGCGCATAAGCGATTTCATCGTAGGCAAGCCCGTCGATCTCCCGCAAAACCAGCGTCGCCCGATATTCGACCGGCAGGGTCTCCATCGCCTGTTCTAAGATCGCCTGAAGCTCCTTGCGCAACACCCCCGCATCGGACGCCTGCGGATGGCGAAATACCCCATCCAGCCCCCACGGCTCCCGCTCCAGCGAGACATCCTTCCGCCGGTTCCGGGATTTCATCCAGTCCAGACAACAGTTGACCCCAATCCGATAGACCCAGGTATAAAACTGCGATTGACCCCGAAAGTTGGACAGCGAGCGATACGCCTTCAGAAAGGCCTCCTGGGCAAGGTCGTCTGCGTCATCTCGATCGCCCACTAAGGAATAAATCGTACCGTAGACGCGTTCATAATAACGCCGAACCAGTTCAGAAAATGCTTCCCGGTCGCCTTTCCGGGCCTGCGCCACAAGCTCCATATCCCCGGCATCCGACTGTTTTGACGATTCCTGGAACGACATTGTTCCCTCTCTTGGGTCACGGGTCCCCCGGGTTGTGGACGACACGTGACTCCTGAACGCGCGACTCACGACCCACCTTTCTCTACCGTGGCAATCACAAACCGTTTGATCCCCACCCCCTTGATCAGATCCAGGATGCCCATCACCTCTCCGTATGGAAGCACCCGGTCTGCGCGCAAGACAAGCCCTCCGCTGGCATTGATCTCCTCTGCGGCTTCCCCCAGCCTCACCTGGAGCACCTCCCGGGTCGCACCCTCTCCATTATAACTCATCTCCCCATCCGACGCCACATTCAGGACAAACAGCTTCTCCTGCTGCACCCTGTCCGAATGCTGCATGGAGGGCAGTTCCACCTTAAGCGCCGACTGCTCGATAAAGGTAGTGGTCACCAGGAAAAATGTCAACAGAAGGAAAAGTACGTCAATCAGAGAGGTGATATTGATCGACGGTCGCCGCCGGGGCCTCTGCAAGAGCTGCATCAATCCGCCCTTTCTGCCCGGAGCGCCTCCGCTGCGGTCTGAAACCCCCGCAGCTTTTTCAGGAGGGCATTGGAATATTTCTCAATTTCCAGGATCAGGGTCTCTGCCTTGTTGCTGAAATAGTTGTAAAACACCAGCGACGGAATTGCAATAAAAAGCCCCGCGGCAGTGGTCAGAATCGCCTCTGCAATCCCCCCGGCCAGCAGGTTGCCCTGCCCTATTCCCACCTCTGAAATCTCCTGGAAAACCTTAATCATCCCCAGCACCGTCCCCAGGAGTCCCAGCAGCGGCGAGACACTCGCCACCGTCTCCAGCACCACCAGCCCTTTCTGCAAGGCCCCCATCTCCTGCCGTCCCTGGTCCAGAATACTCTCCCGGATCTCGTCCTGGGGGAGATGCCGGTTGTCCAGACCGGCGCGCATCACCTGGGCAAAAGGCCCTTTATACTGCCCGCAGACCGACTGCGCCAGCCCGACATCCTCCGGCCCCTGGATATTCTCAACCACGCCGACGATCTCCGGCCGGATGATCCGCTTGCGCCGCAGACTGAGCCCTCGCTCTAAGCTAATGGCAAGGGCAAGCACCGAACAGAGCGTGAGCGGGTACATCATCAACCCCCCCTGTTCAAAAAGCTCCCAACTCATATCATCGACTCCTATCAGCATCCCGTATCAGTGTATAGTTAAAAAGGCCTGTAATCTCCAGAAACGCATCGGGAAAGTCGTCCGGCAGGGGCCGAAACGGCGCCGACAGGACAACCGCGTGGTAGCTCGTATTCCGCAACAGGTCGCTTCCGTCGTAGTTCATCACTTCCAGGTCTTTCAAACGCCCATCCCTCAAAATCTTAAACCGGAGCAGCGTCCTGCCTTCGATCAACCCCAGCTCCGTAAAGGCCGCAGGAGGAAAAACATGGTTCCCAATGTGGCGTTTCAGATAGGCGACATAAGGCGCAAAGTCCCATTTGTAGGTGCTCAACTGCAACGCCCCGTCTTCCAGGGCGCTGGACCGCTGGTTGTCCAGCTTCAGAGCGGGCGGAATGGCCGGTGTGCCATAAACCGCCTCCCTGCGCTGCTCCCGGGTCTGCATCGGGCCCTCTTTTAATAGGGAAACGAAATCGACGTCCTGTTCCCGAAACATGAGGGCCTGCTGCTCGGACGCCTCTACCGACGCCTCGCCCTCTGTCCCTTCTCCGTTGGCGCCCCTTTCCCCATCCCTGCCCACGGCTGTGCGCAGGTGCTCCCTGGATTCCACCAGCCCCTCGGAATAGGGCAGATAGGACGGCTCCATCCATGCCTCCTGCCAGTCCTGCGCCACCGACTGTCGGTCGGACAGCAGGGGGGACTCCTTCGGCGGGCGTTCGCTGGAACGCTGGTTGGGAACCTCCACAAACTCGAAGGTCAAGGGCGGCGTTTCCTGCCTTGAGGGGAGCACCGTGCGGGGACGGATCAGGATCTTGGCCAGGGGAACGTACACCGTGAAGAAGAGCAGGTGCAGCAGCACGGCAACCGCATAGGAGAGGGTATACCGGTTGGTAAAAAGAACCTTTACCGTATCCATTTCGAAACACACCCCTGAAAATGAGCAATCAATTAAGATAAATATATTGGAAACGAGATGAAAGAGCAAAGTCCGCCCCCCCTGCGGGATGCTCGCCTTTCCCAGGCAGGGCATGGCCTGCATACGCCAAATCGCCATCGAGCGCCTCGGTTCTCTTTCTCGACGCGCAGGCTGAGCAGGAAGGCTGCAACCGGCAGAAAAGAAGAGGGGCGGCACCCTTGCCGCCCCTCTTCTGAACAATATCTCCCGCCCGCATGCGGCAGCTCTCCATCAGCATCTAAACGCTCAGTCCTCTGAGCTGGAGCAGGACCCTCCGCCCAGCACGCAGAACCTGGCGCAATGCGGGTGGTTGAGTTTCACCTCCCTGGAGGCTTCCGCCAGGGTCTCCCCCATCTCGAACTCCGGGTCATAGGGCAGCAGGTTACAGGACAGGACGGCCGGGCGTTCGGCCCCTTTGCGCTTGACGACCAGGCGGGAGGACGCGCACATAATGTCGTCCGGCGACATACCCAGGATGTCCCAGCACGCCGTGGTGATTTCAGGCACATCGACCGTTTCATCCATCTCCGGAAAAAGCACAAGCTGGGTGGAATCCCACGCATCGATGGTGACGTTTAATGCTGCAAAAAGTCGGGCGTAGCCGGCCCGCAGGCTCGCTTCGGTTTCGTCCCAATAGGTGCGGCCTGCAGCGGCGATGTTAAACCCGTTTTCCGACAGCCACAACAGGCCCTCGATTGTTGGCTTCCAGGATCGCAGACCGCGCTCTTCCTCGTGCAGCTCCCGGGTGTAGTGGTCGATGGAGATACGGAGGGTCAGCCTGTGCCCATACCGTGCCTTCAGATCAAACAGGGGATCGGCCAGTTTCAACATGGGCCGCATGGCATTGGTCAGCACCAGCGCCTCGAAGCCGCGGGACAGGCATGCTTCGAGCATCCCGGTGATCTGGGGGTTCATGAACGGCTCGCCGCCGGTAAAACCGATCTCCCGGGTGCCCAACCCGTCGCGTTCGATTTCATCCAGATACGCCCTGACCTCTTCGGTCGTGATGTAGACAAGCCGGTCGTTGAGCGGGCTGGACTCGATATAACAGTTCACACACGTCAGGTTACACAGCGTACCCGTGTTGAACCATAACGTCTCCAGCCTGTTCAGCCGAACAGACGCGCGCTGCTCCCCTTTTGCTGTAATATCGGGATCCTGAAATTTCGCAGGATCAAGCGTTTTGACAGCTGTTTGGACCATAGTGCCTCCTCTATCTGTTTACTCTCCACGCTCCACATGTTGAATGGCCTTTTCCACGCTCCACAACAGCCGCCTCAGACCGGCTTCCACACCTGCGGAGAGGTGCACCCGCACCGTGCGCCGGCACCGTCCTCTCAGGGCCAGAGCATCGCCCAGGACCTGCGCTGCCTTAAGCGTCCCGAAGGAGGAGCGTCTCCCTGGAATCGGCAGGTCCTCAGCGTCGTCTGAAGTAATCTGCAGAAACAGCCCGCTGTTGGGGCCCCCCTTGTGCAGTTGTCCGGTCGCGTGGAGGAAACGCGGGCCGTACCCAAGCGTTGTGGCCACGCCCATGCCGTCTCGGATCCGCATACGGATGGCTTGCAGCCGCTCCCGGTTTTGGTCGTTCATATCAAGATACGCACAAAGGGCTGCAAACTCACCCGGTTTGAGACGCCCAAGGTGGGCAGCGAGGCAGGCCTCCAGAGATTCCGCACCGGCAAGGGCCGCGGCATTCTCACCATCGGCAAACACCTGCACCCCACCGTCGCAGAGGAACGGCGCTTCGATCGGCAGGCGGCCTTCGACCTCAAAATCGTCCATCAACCGGGCCGTGAACGCCTTGCTCTCCTGCACATTTGGCTGATCAAACGGATGGATGCCCAGCACGCAACCGGCTACGGCCGTGGCGATCTCCCACAGGAAAAATGCCCCGCCCAGGTCCATCTCATCCTCCAGATGCACCCTCACGACCGGCTGGGCGGCCCGTTCGAGCGCCCCTACCGCCTCATCCTGACCGGGGTCATACCCCAATGTCGGCCGAATGTAAACAAAGAGGCGGTCCTCCCCGTATACCTCCGGCGGTCCCAGGGGCTCGTTGTCTACCGGAACCAGTCCCTTTCCCTCCTTTCCCGTACTCTCGGCCAGGAGCTGCTCCAGCCAGCTTCCCAGCCCCCGAATACCGGGAGACGTCACAAGCGTCACCTTGTCCCGCCCGGCGGCCGCCAGTTCGCCCAGGACCACCCCCAGGACCACCCCCGGGTTCTTCTCGGCAGGGACGTCCGCGCCACAGCGCGCCACCATATGCGCCGCCCGCCGCAGAAACGCTTCCACATCGATGCCCATCATTGCGGCCGGGACCATGCCGAAGTTCGACAGCGCCGAATACCGTCCCCCAATCTCCCGCGCCCCTTCAAAGGCGTACCTGAACCCTTCCTCCCAAGCGCGGGCCTCCAGCGGGGACCCCGGATCGGTAATCACTCCAAAGTGCCCGCCGGCCCGTTCCCCTACGGCCTGTTTCATCTCCTCAAGAAAATAGTCGCAAAACGCATTCGGCTCCGTCGTCGTCCCCGACTTGCTGGCCACCACACACAGGGTCTTCTTCAGGTCCACCCGATCCGCAAAGCGCCTGACCTGCGCGGGCACCGTGGAGTCCAGCACGCGCAGCCGGGGATATCCCTCCACCCTGCCGAACGTCAGGCTCAAAACCTCGGCACAGAGACTGCTGCCCCCCATCCCAAGCAGAAGGAGGTCCTCAAACCCGGCCCCTTGAACCTCCTGTGCAGCCCGTTTGAGATCCCCGCAGAGCCGAAGCTGACGGTCCACACCGTGCAGCCACCCCACCCACCGCCCTTCGTCCCCTCCCGTCCAGAGGCCGGCGTCCCCCTGCCAGAGCCGTTCAACCCTGCCCTCCCGCCGCCAGACCGTCAGGGTCTTCTCCACGCGCCTCTCATAAGCGCCGATCGAATACGCCACGTGCAAATTCTCGGCCATTTGCCCTCTCACGCATAGAGGTGGGCCACATCGTCTGCGTATCCGTTGTAGATCTGCGTCGGCACCCGCTTGCCCGTGTCAATCAACCGTTCGGTTGCCTGCGACCAGCGGGGATGGGGCACCCCGGGATTGACATTGGACCAGAAGTCGTACTCGCGTGGCACCGCATCGTTCCAGAACGTTGGCGGCCGCCTGTCCGTAAATTCGATCGATACGATCGACTTGATACTCTTATACCCGTATTTCCAGGGGACAATCAGCCGGATCGGCGCGCCGTGCTGCTTGGGAAGTTCGTGCCCGTAAATGCCGGTCACCAGGAGGGTCAACTCGTTCATCGCTTCCTCGATGGTCAACCCTTCATAATAGGGCCAGGGATACCAGTGCTGCTCCACCTGCCCGGGGGCCTGATTCGGGCGGAGGAAGGTCACCATCCGCACGTATTTCGCCGACGGCCTGGGCTGCACCTCGTCGATCAGAGACTTGAAGGGAAACCCGGTCCAGGGAACGGCCATCGCCCAGGCCTCCACGCAGCGAAACCGGTAGAGGCGCTCCTCTAAGGGCATCCGCCGGAGCAGATCGTCCACATCGTAGACCCTGGGCGCTTCCACCAGCCCCTTCACCTCCACCGTCCAGGGGCGAGTCTCAAAGCGGTCTACCAGGCGCCACACCCGGTCCTTAATATGAGAAAATTCGTAGAAGTTATTGTAGCGTGCCGCCACCGCCTCGTCCGTCAGCGCCCGGTTCAGCGTGTAGGCCGGATTTCTCTCAGCCGGATAGATACCGGCCGGGGCTTTCGAAGCCCGGGCGGGGGGCCGTCCGCCGGCCTCCTTTCCATCGGCCGGACGCTCACCGGCACACCCCACGACCAGCCCCGCGCCTGCGAACCCCATCGCCTTCAGGAATTTCCGGCGATTCATATAAATATCCTCCGGCGTTGTGAGACGCTCGGGCATCTCCCACCCCTTTGGAACCCGGATGTATGGCATTGGACCTCTCCTCTCTATTGGTCAGGCGCCCGGTCGGTGAGGGCCTGATCGTTCAACGTCCAATCGTAGTCCACATGCTGGACCTGCACATCGCGATTCTGCTTTAAATAGATCCCTTCCACCTCCGGAAGGTACATCCTCAGATAATCAATAAGCTTCGCATCCTCAACCTGGTAGGTCCGTTTGTACCAACCGGTAAAATCCTCTTCGAACCACTCGAAAATCTTCGACAGGGTAACCTCGCTCTGCGTCCTGTCAATCCGGACGTTTCGGGCCTCCCGGATAAAAAACCGCATGGCCGCCTCCAGCCGGGCGTCTAAGTCTTCGGGCCGGAAGGCCTTCTGCTCCAGTCTGGGGCACCCCACCGAGGCGCAGTTGATTGCCGTGTGGATGCGGGGGTCCTTGAATTTTGCCCTCAGAATATTGTGCTCAATATCGTTCAGCGTATAACTTTCCCCTCCGGCCGTAAAATAGGTCCGGTTGAAAAACCCGGACAAGAGCTTGATCTTCTTCACGCTCTTCACCGGGTAGGCGTCGACCACGCCTTTGATCACAAAAGCATTGTAGGCGTTGATCCAGTAGGCCAGACGGTCCTCCCGCGTGGGAAACCACGCCGGATGGCTTGCCGGGCGCACGCGCCCCAGCAGCGCTACGTATGCCTCCAAATCCTGCGGGTGGGCCTTCAGACCGGCATAGTCCACCTGGCCGCCTTCGTCCACGTAGGCCGACAGCACCCGGTCCAGCGCCGAGTGGTCAAACCGCGCCCCCTCTTCCGCCGCCGCCCAGGCCGGCGCAGCCAGCACCAGAACAACCATTGTCCATCGCATCATACGCACCCTCTCTCCATTACCTGACGCAGGGCGACCGGACCGGTCGCTCCTGCATTTTCACCTCTGCTTCTCTCACGGCCTTTTGGGCGGTTCGGGTAATCAAGATCGTGACCGCAACCGTGGCCAGAAACCCCACGCCAAAGAGCGCGTACTCCAGCGGGGTCCGGCCCTGTCCGCCTTCGGCCGCAACCCTGCCAACGGCCCCGAGGTAGACATACATCACCGTTCCGGGCAGCATACCCAGCCAGCTCACCAGCACGTAGGGCCAGAATTTCACGGCCGTCAACCCGTAGAGATAATTGCTCAGGTTAAACGGAATCGCCGGGCTCAACCTCAGCAGGCCCACGATTTTCCATCCCTGCCGGCCGATCGCGGTGTCGATCGCTTTAAACCGCTCGTTTTGCTCCGCCTTCGCCGCAACCCGGTCCCGGGCCAGGTAGCGCGCAACCAGAAACGCCAGCGAAGCGCCCAGCGTCGAACCGACGGAGACCACAGCCGTGCCCCAGACGACGCCGAAGAGAAAACCCGACCCGACCGTCAACGGAGATCCGGGCAGGAACAGCACGGTCGCCAGAACATACACACCCGCGTAAATCGCCATGCCCGCCGGCCCCATCTGTCCGACCCACGCGTTGAACGCCTTGATCCATTCGCCGATCGGCAGCAGGCTTCTGGTGACCAGAAGTCCCACGATCACGACCCCCAGCACAACCCATTTCCAGGAAAAACTCCTCCGCACATCCTGCTGGGCCGCAATATCTTCCACCATTTACCTCCTTTAACCCTTAAATGCCCCGCCGCTTTCTGTAGAGCCAGCGAAAGATCGACTTCACCCTCGGCGTCAGGCGTGTCCGGTTGTACTGATCGCCCATTTTGCGCGCCAGTTCGGCAAAGGTTGGATAGGCGTGAACGGTCGAAGCGATGGCCCCCAGCCCGATGTCCTGACTCATCGCCAGCACGAACTCGTGCAGCAGGTCGCCTGCATGCTCGGACACCAGGGTGACCCCCAGAATCTTATCGCTGCCCTTTTCCGTCAGCACCTTTGCAAAGCCCGCCTCCTCGCTCTCCACAATCGCCCGGTCCATATCGTCTAAGGGCTGCGTAAACAGGTCATACGCGATCTTCTGCTCCCCCGCCTCCGTCTCGCTCAGCCCCACGCGGGCCACCTCGGGCGACGTGTACGTGCACCAGGGCACCACCGAATAGTCCACCTTCTGCCGAAGCGCCTGAAACGGCATCAAGATGTTCCGGATGACCACCCGGGCCTGCGCATCGGCCATATGCGTAAACTGATACGGCCCAACAACATCCCCCGCAGCGTAAATGTGGGGCTGCAACGTCTGCAGGTAGTTGTTCACCTCGATCCCCTGCGTGTTGAACCTCACACCCGCCGCGTCCAAGTTGAGCGGCTCCACGTTCGGAATACGCCCTGCGGCGATCAGCAACGCCTGGGCCTGAAGCGGCAGCGTCTCGCCTTCACCGTTCCCCGGCGTCTTTTGCAGCACCTCCAGGTGGACGTGCCCGTCCCGCACCTGCGCCCGTTTTGCCGCGGCCCCGGTGAGTACCCGAATCCCCTCGGCCTCGAGCTGCTTCCGCATAAACGCGGCCACATCGGGATCTTCCTTCACCATAATCCGGGGCAGAAACTCGACCACCGTAACCCGAACACCGAGGCGACTGAGCGCCTGGCTCAACTCGCATCCAATCGGCCCCCCGCCGATGACGACCATGCTCTGGGGCTTCTCATTGAGATGGTCGAAAATTGTCTCATTCGTGAAATAGGGCACCCCATCGATCCCCTCGATTGGCGGGATGCCCGCCCGACGGCCCGTGGCAATCACAAAATGTTTCGCCTGCAGGGTCGTATCGCCGTTGATCACCACCGCGTTTGAGGAGGCAAACTGCGCTTCCCCTGAGAAGACATCCACCCCCAGCCCCTCGAAACGCTCCCGGGAATCGTTCGGTTCGATCACTGCGCGCCGCTCCCGCATCCGCTCGAACACCCGGGTAAACTCAAACTGTGGTTCCTGCGGCTCCAAGCCCCACTTCCGGCCCTGCCGGATGTGCTCGATTGCCCGGGCGGAGGAGATCAGCGCCTTGCTGGGCACGCAGCCGTAGTTGAGACAATCGCCGCCCATCTTGTGGCGCTCGATAAGCGCCACGCGCCCGCCCAGTCCGGCGGTGCCCGCTGCGGTCACCAGCCCGGCCGTACCCGCCCCGATCACCACGACATTGTAAGTCCCTTTCCCTTTTTCTTCCGCCATCCCCGATCCCCCTTCCCCTGAAAAGATGCGGTCCTCCCACATTCCCTGACCCTCACCCCGCAAAAGGACTGAAGGCAATCGGTGTGCCAGCGGGCCTGAGGCCCCATCCCCCAAACAAAAAAATCTGTAACATCAACTATAACAGCATCCTGTACCAAAAGACCGCCAGGCTCCTTCGTCCTCCTCCCGTCCGCTACTCTCATGCAATCGAAAGACTACTGTCCGGTAAGAAGCTGATATTCACACCAGCCCGGTAAACCCCGCTCCTTCCGTCCCCCCGCTGACCACAGAGTATTCCCCCTTCACCAGAGCTTCGTTCGGCTTCAGGGCCTCGTCAATCTCATGCGCCTGCAGCTCAATCCGTCCCGGCTCCACCACAACCAGTTGTTTCGACCTCATCGGCACCTCATGCCTGATCAAAAAACGTCATATATGGCTTCCCGTCCATCTCCCGCATCAAAAGCAGCGCCAGCTCCATTGCATGGTAGTCCCCCCACATGGACGACTCTCCGTTGGGCACCCCCTGCCCCGGCTGCACGTGATCCCACCCGTTCGGACGGTGGTAAATCGAATGCAGGATCAACCCCTGGTGCCCTTCGTCCTTCGAGAGGTAGGGCGGCGCAAACAGCGTATCGGCAACCATCAGCGCGGCCTGCCGATACCGGGCCCCTTCCTCGCCCCCCAGGTATTTCCCCAGGCGGTAGAGCCCCTGCCCCGCAATCGCCGCGGCCGAACTGTCCACCGGCTCATAGGTGTTGTACGGATCGGCAGGCCGCCCCTGCCAATCTCCCATTTGCGCCAGGCCCGGCGCTCCCGTATCCCAATAGGGGATGCCGTCTGCCGCAGCCGCCTGGTCAATGTAGAAATCCGCTGTCGCCCGGGCGGCCTTCAGCATAAACGCTCTGATCCCCGCCCGCCCCCCGTAAATGTCCAGCTCCGCATCGGACAGAACCTCTAAGAACTCCAGCAACTCGGCATACCCCGTCACCATCCATGCCAGCCCCCGCGTCCACGTCGAAAACGGAGAATATCCCTGCTGCGTGCTGGGACATCGATAGTTGCCGTCGTTCAAATTGAAAATCGACTCGTGCACCACCCGCCCCCGCACATCGTACGCGTCCCGTCCCTCTCCGTAATAGACGTTAAACCGGGCCGTCGTATCTGCATGGTGGACCAGGCGTTCCAGCAGAGAAATCACACGGTCGTTCTCCCCCATCAGCACGTGCCCAAGCTGGTGCCCCACCCCCAGCGCCCGACAGGACCGGATCGTATCGGAAAACAGCGAGTGCGGCCCGTTAAACGAAGGAATGTAGCCCTTCCCGTTTTTGATCGCAGTCCAGCGGGCCGCCTGCACCGCCCCGGAGGCCTTCAGCCCCAA
The DNA here is from genome assembly GCA_965222075.1 of Candidatus Latescibacterota bacterium. Lineage (GTDB taxonomy): Bacteria > Latescibacterota > UBA2968 > UBA2968 > JAAXHW01. Next base: position 1,802,820 of record OZ244937.1, read on the forward strand.
CTCGTAAAAATGGCGCTCCCAGGCATCTTCCCGGATCGCCCCCTCCCGCATCAGCCGCCGCAAATTTCCGTAAGTGGACACATTGTTGAACCCGTGGTCGTGCACGCCCACGTGGGTCAGGTGTGAGGCCATCCGTTCCAGCGTCCCCTTCCGGCCGATTGCCAAAAACTGCTCGTCCCCCGACACCTCAAACTGCAAAATCGAGCACCCGAACCGGAACCCCTGCGTCCACTCGGTCCAGCCCCGGGTCGTATAGGTCCCCCCAACCGTAAACACCGGCGTCCCCCGGCTTGCATCCCACGAGGCCTCAATCGAGAGAACCTTCTTCCCCGCCAGATCAAAGAGGTCGTCCAGCTTCCTCTTCAAATCGCCGATCCGGATCGCTTCATTCACCTGCATCACGATGCTTCCCCAAAAACAGTTCCAGGGTGCAGGTTAGCGTCAGATATACGGAAAACCAGGAACCCGGAACTTTAAATTTCAACCACCTGCCCATCATAAGCCAGTGCAACGTTGTCGGGCAGATCGATGCCCTGTTCCGCGCACTGTTCCGGAAAGGTGCGGTGGTCCAGCCGGTGCATAATATGTGTCAGATACGTCTGCCTGGGTCCCAGCCGGTCTGATATTTCTACAGCCTCCCCCACCGAAAGGTGTGTGGGGTGCCGTGGATTAAAACTGAGACCGTCGATAATCAGCACCTCCACCCCCTGCAGCAGGTCCAGGGAAGACGCCGGCATTTGCTTCACATCGGGCACATATCCCAAAACGCCAATGCGGTACCCGTATGTGGTGACCGCCCCGTGCGCCACGGGAATCGGGAGGCACTCGACACTGTAGACCTCAAAACAGGAAGACACCGCCTGCGGGATCAGGTGGGCCACGCCGCCGCCCCGGTAGGCCTCCCTGGAAAACATATAGTCGTAATTCTTCCGGAGCACACGCATCGTCTCTTCGGGGCCGTAGATCGGCATGTCCATCTCCTGCTTCCGGCAGGGCATCACCAGGTCGTTCGTCCCGCTGATGTGGTCCGCGTGGCAGTGGGTGTAAACCACCGCATCGATCCGGTCCACGCCGTTCCGGTCGATCTGGTCTAAGAAATTCGGCCCCGTATCCACCTGCAGGTGCGCCCCATCCGTCTCAATATGAATCGACGGCCGGGTGCGGTTATTTTTTGACCCTGGCTGCCGCGCGTCTTGACATGTCTCGCAGACACACCGGTACTCCGGCACACCAGTGGATGTCCCGGAGCCGAGAACGGTGAGTTTCATACCTTCCCCTTGACCCCCTCTGCAATCGCCTCGCACATCTCCATCGTCTTCACCAGATCCTCCAAGCTGCTCCAGGGCGTTTGATCCTCGCGGATGCACGTCACAAAATGCCTCGTCTCATTGAAATCCGGCCCGCCCACCGCATCTAAGTCCAGAAGGCCCTCCCGGGGTTTTCCATCGGCGTAAAGCTCATACTTCGGCTCGCCCGTCAGATCCAGGTACGCCGAAAAATCCTCCGCGTGGACCTCCGCCCGCTGAATCCGGAACCCCACGCCGTAGTGGCTCATCATCACACCCCGGCAGCCGGTCTCAAACAGGACCGTCGCATCATACCGAACACTACCCGGCCGCTCCCCCTGCCACGACTCCGCATACACCTCCGTCGGGTCCGCTGCCGTTTCCAGGGCCGGCCCCGCCAGCCACCGCAGCAGGTCCACGTGGTGGATGGCGTCACAGATGATCGGGGCCGGGGCAATCCCCGCCATCTCCGGTGTTCCCAGGCTTGTCAGCGGCTTGTTGTACGTGGCCGCCACGTGGACCGCGCCTCCACGCTCCAGAATCAACCGCTTCGTCGCCAGCACCTCGGGCTTGTACCGGCGGTTCACCGAGACAATCGCCTTTCCCCGGCTCCGCGCCGAAGCCTCCAGCATCTGCCTGGCATCCTGCGAGGACATCCCCACCGGCTTCTCGATCGAGATGTGCAGCCCCCGCTCCAGACAGTCCAGCACGATGGGGGTCAGATGCCCCGGCATCGTCACGGCGTAGACCATGTCCAGATCACAGGTGTCGAGCATCTCCCGGTAATCTGTGAACCCGTGCTTCGGACCGTGTGCCTCCCGGGCCTTTGCCAGGCGGGCGGGGTCAATCTCCGCCACCGCCACCAGCTCCATCTCCGGCTCGGCCGCGATCATGGCAAAATGGCTCTGTGCATGGCCCCCCGCTCCAATCATCCCAACGCGCAACCGCTCCATGGCATCCCTCCAAAAGCGTTAAGTCTGCCGGGTCTTCTCGGCGTCGTTTTCCCGGCGCCCCCGATATGTTCCACCATCGTTCTCATAAACCCTCAACCGGAGTCCCTCATCCCCTCCTGCCAAAAATCACACCCGAAAGATATCTATGCCCGCCTGGTATGTCCAGCAGATTTCTAAGCCAGGCCCAAAGGCCTGGACAAACCGGAACGGAAAGGCGAACAATCATACTTGATATTTGTCCGATTTTGGTCTAAATTATGGTTCAATTCAGGCAACACCCAGGTTACCCCATTCTATTTGTGTCCATCCATGTCCGGTTGTTTTTTCGATGATCAAAGTCGAATCCGTCACCAAAACCTACGGCAATATTACAGCCGTCCAGACCGTCAGCTTCACCCTCAAACCGGACGAAATCGTCGGCTTTGTGGGCCCCAACGGCGCAGGCAAGAGCACCGTTCTCAAGATGCTCTCCACCTTTATCTACCCCACCAAAGGCACTATCACCGTCGACGGTTTAGACGTGGTAGAACACGCCCTTGCCGTGCGCCGCAGAATCGGCTACCTCTCCGGCGACACCCCGCTCTACCAGGGCATGCGGGTGGACAAATTCCTCCGGTTTATCGGGCAGGCCCGCGGCCTTTGCGGTAAGCTGTTGAAAAAGCAGTTCGACTGGGTCGTAGACGTCTGCGGCATCGAGGAAGTCCTCTTCAAACGTGTCAACCAGTGCTCCACCGGCTTCCGCCAGCGCATCGGACTGGCCACCGCCCTCATCCACGATCCCCCTATTCTCCTGCTTGATGAACCCACCCACGGCTTCGACCCGCTCCAGGTGCTCGTCTTCCGCGACATGTTGCGCAGCCTCAGCCCCAACCGCGTCACCCTCTTCAGCACCCACATCATCCAGGAGGTGGCCGCCATCGGCGACCGGGTGATGCTCATCAACAACGGCCGCCTGCTCGCGGACGACCAGCCGGAGGGTCTGGCGGAAAAAACCGGCCTGTCGGCCGACAACCTGGAAGGCATCTTCGCCCATCTCGTGCGGCAATCGGAGCAAACGGAGGCACCCCGTGCCTGACCTGGACCGCCTGTCCCTGAAGGAACTCATCCACGGCGTCCGGGTCGTTACTGCGCGGGAGTTGGAAGCCTATTTCGATGCGCCCATCGCCTACATCTATGCCACCGTCTTCTCAGTCCTCTCCTGCTCGGCCTTCATGAACGCCTTCTTCCTCAACGGCTTCATTGACATGGCCCCCTACTTCGACCTCCTCCCCTTCCTCCTCATCCCATTCGTCCCTGCCATCACCATGCGCATCTGGGCGGAGGAACGGGCGCACAATACCTTCGAACTGTTGATGACCCTGCCCATGCAGCCCTTCCAGATCGTCCTGGGAAAATACCTGGCTGCCCTCTGCTTCTACCTCATCGTGCTCTCAGGCAGTCTGCCCATTACCGCCATGCTTCTCTACCTGGGCGATCCGGACCTGGGGCTCATCCTGGCCAGCTACGCAGGCGCCGTCCTCTTAGGCGCGTTCTTTCTCGCCTCCGGCCTCTTCGTCTCAGGCCTCACCCGGGACCAGATCGTCGCCTTCGCCCTGGGCGCCCTGCTCTGCTTCCTCTTCGTCTTCAGCGGCCACGAAAAGGTCGTCGAAGTCCTGGACGGCCTCGCCCCAACCCGGCAGATCGGCACAACCCTCTATGAATCCGTCTCCGTTATGCCCCACTACGAGGCCTTCTGCCGTGGCCTCATCGGCCTGCCCCACACCCTCTACTTTGTGTTGATGAGCGCCTTCTTCATCTGGATGAACGAGAGGACGCTGAAACAGAGCAAATACTGAAAACACGAGGGGTGCATGACCCCCAGACCAGACCGCCGCTTCCTGTTCAAAACAGCCCTGCTTTTCCTCCTGCTCCTGTTCGTCGTCGTCCACGCCGGCCGCATCCTCACCCGCCTGGGCGGTCGGGAGACCGCCTTCCTCTCCCCCCGGACCGAAGCCTTCCTCTCACAGCTTCAGGCGCCGCTCTCGGCCACCTACTTCGTCTCGGCCAGGGGAAAAATGCCCTCCCACCTCAAAGGCGTGGAGGCCTCGGTCCGGGGTCTGCTGGAAGCGCTGAAGGCCCGGGCGCCCGAACGGGTTGACGTGCGGATCATCGATCCGGAGACGAGCGGACAGTCGGGCATCGCCTATGCCTCACGCAAGAAGGCCTCCCCTTTCAGTGTGCGCAGCATCCACCGGGACGAACACAGCGAGCAGGTGGTCTGGTCCTCTCTGGTCCTCTCGTACGCCCGGCATCCGGACATCCTGATCCAGGGCATCACCCCGGCCGACCTGCCCTATCTGGAAGACCTCATCGTTCAGAACCTGAAGGCCCTGGACAGACCGGTCCGGCCCACAATCGCCGTCTCCGCGCCGCCGCCCTTCCGGCTCCTGTCCGACCACCTCGAAGAATACGGCCGCGTCGTCCGGATCGACCTCGACCGCATCCCCCGCATCCCCCCCGAAGCCGACATCCTGTTCTGGGTCCAGCCCGCGCGGATTACGCCCCAACACCTGGGGGAGTTTCAACGGTTCGTGGCTGCCGGCCGTACCGCCGTCCTGGCCGGCAGCGCGTACACCGTGGACTACGAAAAGGGGAACGCCGGTGAAATCCGTTACCGGACCTACCCCCTGTCCCCGGCCTGGGAAACCCTGCTCTCCCCCCTGGGGCTGCGCCCTCAGCCGGACCTCCTGATGGACAAAAGCAGCGGCCCCGTCCTCTGGCAGGATGCCCGCGGCACGGTCCACCAGATCGATGCCCCCTTCCACCTCCGCTGCCTGCCGGGGTTCTACACCCTGAAAAACTTCCTCGCCCCGGCCAGGGGCGCGCTCAACTTCGTTGCGGCCAGCCCCCTGCAGATCAACCCCAAACGGGCCACCGGATTCCAGGTTGAAACCCTGGGCACCACCACCGGCGATGCCTGGGTGAGCGCCCTCCCTCACGCACCTTTTACCAGCGCGGCGCTGGCGCTCAAGGTCGGAAAACAGAACCTCATGGTCCTTCTCAAACCGGAGGATGCCTGGAGGGGCCAGGTTCTCGTCCTGGCCAGTTCCAGCCCCTTCCGGGACGGCATTCTCAACCAGCCCGGGTACGCGCACCGGGTCTTTCTCCGGACCCTGATGCGCACCTTCACCGACCCCCGGCGTCTGGTGCGTGGGCGCATCGAACGGCCCACGCCGCAGGCCATTCCGCCTCTCAGCGCCCTTGCACGGTTCACCTGGCGGGTCGTCGTCATCTTTCTGATCCCCTTCGGCCTGCTTGCCCTGGGCATCCGGCGCTACGTTGCGGGAGGCGGATGCCGGACTGCGCTCGGAGGCATCGGCCGAATACCTGTTCACATCGCCGCCGCCCTGGCGGCCATCTGCCTGGGAACGCTGGTGTGGAAAGGCGGCATCGGCATCGACCTCACCCGGGATGCGGCCAACACCCCCCTGCCCCAGACGCGCCGGCTCCTGTCCGGGCGCGGTGGAGACCTCCGGGCGGAACTTGTCATGTCCTCCAGAGCCTCCCTGCCCGCATCCATGAAATCCCTCGAAGCCGCTGTCCGCGCCCGGCTCCGCGACCTCGGCATTCCCTCCCGAACCCTCCGTCCGGAAACGCTCTCCGAGGCGGACCGGGCATCCCTGAACGCGTCGGGCCTCCGGCCCTTCGAGGTACAAACCGTGCGCAACGACTCGGTCGTCTCCCTGCAGATATGGAGCGGCCTTCGGCTCTACCGGAGGCAGGAGGTGGCCGTCATCCCCCGACTGGACGCCCACACCCTGGACCACCTCGAATTCCTGCTGGCCGCCGCGGTGCGCCGCATCCGGACCGGCAGGGCGCCCCACGTGGCCGCCATCGCGGAAACGCCCCGGCTGTCCCCCGCCGAGGCATACACGGACTACGACCAGAAAGGGCTCATCCCCCCCAAAGGAGCGGATGTCTACAGCGAGGTGAAACAGCTTCTGCGCACCTATGGATACCGGGTCTCCTACATCAATCCGCAGGCCCCCCACCTTCCGGAAGGCACCGATGTACTCCTCTATCTGCAGCCCCGCCGCGACGCCAGCCGTGCGATCCGCCTGCTGAGCCGGCACCTGACGGCCGGACGCAGCGCGATCGTCGCGCTCCAGCACTTCAACATCCAGCAACGCCAGTACCCCGGCACCGGGTTCCAGACCGTATACTGGCCCCAGCCCCAGTTCCAGGATCTGGACCGCTACCTGCGGCTGTTTGGTGTGGAGCAGGTCCGCGAAGTCCTGATGGATCGAACCCGATCCCACCTGAATCTGGAAACGCAGATCAACCGGCGGACGGTCCGGGAGTACGAGGGCCAGGAAGTCGCCCTCCCCTTCCTGATCCGGACGGTGAACGTGAACTTCACCCGCGAATCCCCCATCACCCGTCACCTCGGAAGCCAGCTCTTCATCTGGGGCAACCGATTCGCCCTGGACGCCTCGCGGCTGGCCGAATTGGACCTGTCAGCCCGGGTGCTGATCGCCACCTCCGATCAGACCTGGTCCTATTTCTGGAAAGGCGGATGGCTACCCGAGGAAATCTTCGAGCCCCGGAACTATCTACCAGGCCCCCAGCCGCTGTCCGTACTGCTGCACGGCAAATTCCCCCCGGTCAAACTTCAGGAACGCGCAGGCAGAAAAACGGCGCTGGCGCTCCAGACCGCCGCACCCGTTCAGCCGGAAGGCGCCCTGCTCCTGATCGGCTGTTCGGAGATGTTCAAAAACGATTACCTCTATGCGCCTGATTTCCAGCACGACCAGTTCCTCCTGAACGCCCTTGCGAATGCGGCCTACGGCCCCGAAATGGCCCAACTCCAGGCCCGGCGCGCAACCGCTCCCGGCTTTGCCTTTCAAACCCCGCGGAGCAAGGCCTTCTGGCGGCTCACCGTCGTAGGCGCCGGCCCCCTGCTCATCCTCCTGTACGGTCTGCAGCGTTATGTGAGACATCGCAGAGAGACGAACCCCAATTGAATTGCGGATTGAATCCCACCCGGAGGCGGGCAGGCCCTAACGTATCGTCACTTCCGGCATCTGCAGCACCCCCTGCTCCGCTCCAGGTCCCATCTCTCGGACCAGACGGATAACCGGCTGCACCGCCTTCAGCACACGGGCCAGAAGCACCGCCGCCCGCGCCTCGCTGCTTCCCAACGCCGGCTCCAGGATCATCTCGATCACCGACCGCTTTTTGGGAAAGACCTTCAGCCTGACCGGCGCATCCTCGGCAATACCCATCGCCTCCCGGACCCGTTTCAGCGCCGTTGGAAATCCTCCCAGGTCGTCCACCAGCCCCAGGTCCCGCGCATCTTCACCCGTCCACACCCGCCCCCTGGCCACCTCCAGCACCTTTTGCTTAGACAGATCCCGTCCCTGCGCAACCTTGTCTGTAAAATCGTCGTACACCCGGTCCAGCCAGGCCTGCAACCGGGTCCACTGCGCCGGGGTGAAATCCTGGTTGCCGGTCCACATCGTGGCATTCTTCCCGGTATGGATCTCATCCCAGGAAAGACCAATCTTCTCCCACAGTCCCGAGGTAAGCATCTTCCCCCCCAGCACCCCGATGGAGCCGGTCAGGGTCGCCGGCTGGGCCACAATCCTGTCTGCGGCCATCGCCACGAAGTACCCGCCCGAGCCCGCCACATCCCCCATGGAGACCACCACCGGTTTGCCCGCCTCCTTTGCGCGAACCGTCTCCCGCCAGATCGCGTCCGAAGCCACATAGGACCCACCCGGGCTGTCCACACGAAAGAGGATCGCCCTGACCTCTTCGTCCCGAACGGCGGTTCGGAAGGCCCTGGTCACAGTATCCGAGCCCATCGTCGTGTATTCGGACAGGGGATCGGTCTGGCTCTGGCCGCGCAGCACGGGACCCACCCCGTAGATCAGGGCAACCGTCTCCCCTTCCGTGTGGGGCCGGCCCGCCCGTTCCAGATAGGTCGACAGGTACAGGAACTCCGCCCCCTCTCCGGCCCGTTCCACCACCCTCTCGTACACCTCGTCCCGGTAGGCCAGGCCGTCCACCAGGCCCGCGTCCACGGCCTCCTGCCCCAGAAAGGGGCCCCGGTCCACAAGCGCCCGGACCTCCGCTTCGGACAGCCCCCGGACCCGGGCGATCCCGCTTACGATCTGTCCGAACAGGGAGGTGATGATCTTCTCCATCGCCTCCCGCTGGGGCTCCGTGTAGGCCTGTTCGGTAAACTGGTTCATCGCGCCCTTGTACTCGTGGCGGTGGTCCAGCCGGGGAACGATCCCCAGCTTTTCAAGCGTTCCCTTCAAAAAGGGGCTCTCGGCGATCAGGCCGGTCAGCCCCACATCGCCCGAAGGCTGCAGGTAGACCTGCTCAAATGCTGTGGCCAGGTAGTAGGCCCCGTTTCCCGGACCGAATTCGCCGAAGGTCTCGGCGTAGGCAACCGCAGGTTTTCCACTGCTCCGGAAGGCCAGTACAGCGTCCCGGATCTCCTGGATCTGCGCCAGCCCCATCCCCGTCGCCCCCACCCGGGCGATCAGGGCCTCTACCCTCGCGTCCTCTGATGCCCGTTCCAGGGCCTCCACCACATCACGCACGACCAGGACCTTTGGCCGGATGATCCTGGATAAGGGGTCATCCGGGACATACTCCACCAGCGCCCGCTCAAAGTCCACCTCCAGAACCGTCCGGTTGGAAACGTGCCCCTTCCCCCGCAGCAGAACCCCCAGCAACACCCCCAATACCAGCAACACCGTCACCCCTCCGATCCCCGCGAGGATCTTGATCAGAATCCGTCTCATGAGCCACCTCCAACCGTTTATGATTCACCTCTACCCGGATCGTCCTTGTCCCCCGAATCCGTTAGCGCAAGTACTATTACAACACCATTTCGACCAGCCCTGCACTCTTCTTATCCAGAGCATCCAGATCGGCCACCTCAAACCGATTGCCGTCCACGTCCACAATCATCAGCCGGCGCTCCCCCAGCCACTGGACGTTCTCAGCCACGTCCTTCGCCACAAACTCCCGCCGGCCCCGGTCCGTTTCCACATCCCAGTAGGACACCCCGAACTCGGTCCGAACAGAAGTCACCTGCACCACCCGGGCGGTCAGGTACCGCTGCTCCAGCTCCTCACGAACCAGAGGTCGGAAATCCTTCCGGATATCCTGAATATCGTCCACCATGCAGATCACCTCGTCCTTTGCATCCAAGAAGCAGATGTACTTATCCGGTTGTGACAGGGGCGCCGCACGGACGACCTTGACCTTCAGGTACGAACGGTCCCCTTCAATCGTCATCCGAAGCCGCCAGGCCGGCTCTCGAAACAACCGGATCGCCTTCGGATCGACCGCCCCGGGATGCGTCATCTCAATCGGCGTGGGCTTCCACTTCCCATCCACCCTGGAAGGTGAAGCCCCGTTTTTTTCTGTTTCCATAGCGTTAGCCTAACGGGTCGCCCTTTCCTCCTCCGACCTCCATAACCGCCGACGTCTCCTGCTGGGTCTTCACCAGCCGGTAGAAGATCCCCTGACGGTCCATCAACTCCTCGTGTGTCCCTACCTCGGCGACCTTTCCATCGTCGAGCACCACCAGCCGGTCCGCGCTTCGCAGGGTCGACAGCCGGTGTGCGATCGCAAAGGTCGTCCGCCCCTCCACCAGCCGGGAGATGGCCACCTGGATCTTCTTCTCCGTCTGCGTATCCAGCGAAGAGGTGGCCTCGTCCAGGATCAGGATCCTCGGATCGTGCAGAATCGCCCGGGCAATGGCGATGCGCTGCTTCTCTCCCCCCGACAGCTTGCCCCCCCGCTCACCCACCTTCGTGTCGTATCCGTCCGGCCTGGCCACAATAAACTCGTGGGCCTCTGCCGCGGCCGCAGCCCGCACCACATCGCCAAACGTGGCGCCCGGCTTGCCGTAGGCGATATTCTCCGCAACCGTCCCGTCAAACAAAAACGGCTCCTGCTGCACCATACCGATCTGAGAGCGGAGGTCCTTCAAGCGGACCTTGCACATATCCACTCCGTCGATCTCAACGCAGCCCCGATCCGGATCGTAAAACCGGCAGATCAGATTGATCAGGGTCGATTTTCCCGCGCCGGACTTACCCACCAGCCCGATCATCTCCCCAGGCGCCACCTCCAAGTCGATCCCCTTGAGCACCGGCTTGCCCGGATCGTATCCAAACACCGTCTCCTGAAACCTCACCCGCCCCTCAATCCGGGGCATCGGCGCTGCGTTTGGGTCCTCGAACGGCTCGGATTTCGAGTCAATCACTTCGAAGATCCGCTCGGCGCCGGCAAAGGCCCGGAGCATAAAATTGTAGAAGTCGCCGAACCACCTCAGCGGCCCGTAGAGCATCCAGAGGTAACCGATAAAGGCCATCAGCGCTCCCAGGGTCATCTCGTCCCGCAGGATCTGCCTGCCGCCGAAGTACCAGACGAAGAAGATCCCGCAGCTCATTAAAAAATTCGTCACCGTAAAAAAGACAAACCACTGCCGTTCGCCGGTCACGCTCACCCCCCTCAGCCCCTCGTTGTTCCGGTCGAACCGCTCCCCTTCCCGGGCCTCCTGCGAGAATGCCTTTACCACCCGGATGCCCGTAAGCGATTCGTTGAGCTGCGCGTTCAGCCGGGACCACTTGGCCCCCCAGCGGCTCCAGTGCCGCATCATCCGGTCCCAGATCCGGCCTCCGCCCACCACAATGGGCGGGATGGGGAGCAAAACCCAGAGCGTCAGCTGCCAGTTGGTCACCAGCAGGAATACGAGAATCCCGGCAAACATGAGCGCATTGGACAACACAAACGGAATATCGACGGTCATGTACTCTTCCAGCTGATCGGAATCGTTGGTCATCCGGGAAATCAGCGCCCCCACCTTCCGCTTGTCATAAAACCGGATCGGCAGGAACTGGAACTTCCGGTAGAGTTCGGCCCTGACGTCCTGGATGGCCCGGTGCCCCAGCCACCGGCTCAGCCACCGGGTGCCAATGCCGGTCACCCAGATCAGAATCTGGATGCCCAGCAGCCCCAGCACCAGCCAGACCAACAGCCCCAGGTTCGCCCGGGGAGTCAGCACATCGTCGATAATATACTGCGTCACCTTCGGCGGCAGCAGCCCCAGCACCGCACTGACCAGGGTGAACGCCACCATCAGCGCCGTCCGACGCTTGTAGACCGTCATATACCTCAAAATACGCCAAAACGTATCCCACTTCTTGATACAGAACGCACAGATCCCGTTCTTCTCCGGAAGCAACCGGCCGCATTTGGAGCAGCGGACCCGTTCGACCTCCGTTGGCAGCGACAGCGGCTCCCCCTGTGAAAGCTGTCGGATGCCCTCGGCCACCTCCGCGAACTTGGGCGCCAGCGACCGCGAATACGGCACGTAGACCGGCGCCCCCCCTCTGCGCTCCAACTCCAGGCAGCCGGCCCCGACCAGATCCTCCAACTTCACCTCTTTCACCTCGTCAATCGGAACCTCTACCGTGCCGTCCGCGTCTTCTGAAGGGATCACCAGCAGCCGCCGATCCGTTACCACCACCCACTGCTCCCCGAACGACCGGTTGTCGGCCAGATCGGTGGCCACCTGGATGAGCACTTCCTCCTCCAGGGGCTTGACCGCCCGCAGCTTCGTATCCACCTCCGGCGGAAGAGGCTCTTTAAAGGGATGCATCAGACGCAATCTCCGATCGGGACCTGACCCCCTTCCCCCTTTTCTGAGGGGAGCAAGCCCTTATCCCAAAGTACGTTATAGGGGGGTTATTCCCTCACCCCAATAATCTCCGACACCTCCTGCTGCAGCTTCACCAGGTTGTAAAACGCCCCCTGCCGCTCCATCAGCTCTTCGTGCGTGCCCACCTCCACGATGCGCCCACCCTCCAGAACCACCAGGCGGTCTGCATTCCGAAGCGTCGACAATCGGTGCGCGATCGCAAACGTCGTCCGGCCCATCACCAGCTGACCAATTGCCTCCTGGATCTGCAACTCCGTCTGCACGTCTACGGAAGAGGTCGCCTCGTCTAAGATCAGGATCTTCGGATCGTGCAGGATCGCACGCGCAAGCGACACCCGCTGCTTCTCTCCGCCCGACAGATTGTTGCCACGCTCGCCCACCTGCGTGTCGTAGCCGTCCGGCCTGGCCACGATAAAATCGTGCGCCCGCGCTGACATGGCCGCACCTACAATCTCTTCGAAATCCGCCCCGGGCTTCCCATACCCGATGTTCTCTGCAATCGTCCCGCTGAACAGGAACGGCTCCTGAAGCACGATCCCGATCTGGGAGCGCAGGTCCTCCAGGCGGACCTTCCGGATATCCACCCCATCGATCTCGATGCCGCCCCGGTCCACATCGTAGAACCGGCAGATCAGGTTCACCGTCGTCGTCTTGCCCACCCCCGATTTGCCCACCAGCCCGATCATCTCTCCCGGCGCCACCTCTAAGTCGATTTCGTAGAGCACCGGCTTGCTCTTGTCGTATCCAAACGTCACCTCCCGGAATCTCACATGCCCTTTCATGTCGGACATCGACGCCGCGTCCGGGTCCTGGTAGGCCTCCGGCGGGGTGTCCAGCACTTCAAAGATCCGCTCGGCGCCGACAAAGGCCCGGATCATCCAGCTGTTGACCATCCCGAACCACTCCAGAGGGCCGTAGAGCAGCCACATATAGTTGTAGAACGCCAGCAGCGTGCCCAGCGTCAGCGTGCCCCCGATGACCTCCTGCCCGCCGAACATCCAGACGATCAACACCCCCAGGCCGGTCAGAAAGCTCATCGTGGTAAAGAAGACCGCCCGGTTGACCTCCGACCGCACCGCCGCCCGGGTCAGGTTGGCGTTATGCGCCTCGAACACTTCGACCTCCCGGTCCTCCTGCGCAAACGCCTTCACCACCCGGATGCCGGAAAGAACCTCGTTGACCCGGGCCATCCAGATCGACCAGGCCTGCATCCACTTGGTGAAAAAGAGCCGCATCCGCTTCCAGAATATGCGCCCCCAGGCCAGAATCAGCGGAATCGGCAGCAGCACGTAGAGCGTCAACTGCCAGCTCATGACCAACAGCACCACCAGGATGCCCAGCAGCAGCAGTCCGTTGATCACCAGATAGGGCAGCCCATCCACCAGAAAATCCTGCAGGCGGTCGCTGTCCCGCGTCACCCGGGACATCACCGCGCCCACCTTCCGCTTGTCGTAGAACTGCAGCGAGAGCAGCTCCAGCCGCCTGTAGAGCTGGCTGCGGATATCGGTCGTTACCCGCGCGCCCAGCCAGGTGATCGTCCAGCCGTGCAGCCACTCCGCCCCCCATGTCAGCAGCCGCACCCCCACCAGCACCAGCACCAGCAGCCCCAGCAGCCCCACCCGGTCCACGCCCTCCAAAGACACTCCCTCAGGTGGCACCAGCACCCCGTCCACAATCCGCCTGGTAATCAGCGGCGGTATCAGCTCGGCCACCGTCGTCAGGATCGATGCGAACGCCAGCAGGGCCGTGCGTCCTTTGTAGGGACTCAGATATTTCGCAATCCGCCCCAGCACGGCCAGCTTCCGGATGCAGGCCGGGCAGATCCCGTCCTTCTCGGGCAGAAGCCGGCCGCATTTTTCACACCGCGTCCGTTCCAGCTTCGACCGGATCAGAAGAGGCTCGGCCTTCCGGAGCTGCTCGATCCCCCGGGCCACCTCGGAAAACTTCAGCGCCTGGGTGTGTGAGTAGGGCACGGTGACCGTGGGCCGGTCCTTCCGCTCGATCTCCAACCGCGCGCCCCCCACCAGCGGCTCGGTGCGGGCCAGGGTCACCTCCTCGATCGGGACCTCCACGACGCCCCTTCCATTCCCACCTGCCTGCGCGGCGCTGTCGCACCGCGCTGCAGGCAGGTCGGAAAAGACCAGAATACGCTTCCCCGTCACCACCACCCACTGCGTGCCGTAGTCTCCCCGGGCGTCTAAGTCCGAAGACACCCGGATCAGCTCCTCCTCGTCTCCCGGAAGCATCGCTTCAAGCATCGCTTCAAGCCCGTTGGCCGCCGGTTCCAGCAATCGGTTCACACCAAAATCCTCCGTCCGTGTCTTTATCTATCGGACTTACGTCGTCCCCTTCGTGTTTCAGATTTCAGCAATGATCGCCCACAAAAAATCACGGCATCCCTCCGGCGCCGTGGAATGATAAGTCGTTAAAATACAACTCAGGGAGTGGGAAGAACCCCCATGCCTCAGGTCAGCTGCGCCCAGTCGCCCCCCACCTCGTCGAACCGCCTGCAGAACTCCGCCACCACCTCGTCTGCAATGGGCATCTCGTTCTCCAAGAGCCGGATATTGTCCACCAGGTGCTCGGGATTGGTCGTCCCCACCAGGGCGACGTCGATCTCGGAGCGGGCAAGCGTAAAGCCGAGCGCCGTAAGAATCCGATTCTCGGGTGCACCGGGAATCGGGCCGAGGGACATCACCTTCTCAACCCGCTCGTAAATCTTCGAAAACTGCACCGTCGTACCGGCTGTTTCCGTTGAGCCGCCCCAGGTCCCATTGGCGATGGTCCGCTTCACGATAACCCCCACATTCGCCTCGCGCGCATGCGGAAACAGCCTTGTGCGGGCGCGTTGATCCACCACATTGAAACTCGTCTGAAGCGTATCGAACAGACCGCTGTCAACCGCCCACCTGGCCGCCTCATTGTCGCCGCTGTACCCCACAAAGCGCGTCTTCCCCGCGTCCCGGGCTTCCAGCAACGCACCGATCACCTCGCCCCGCTCCAGCACGTCCACATCGCATGAATGGATCTGCACCAGGTCTACGTAGTCCGTCCGAAGCCTTTGCAGGCTGCGGTCGATGTGTTCCCTGACCGTCTCGGCGGTCCAGGGCACTTCCGCGGCCCAGTGCCCGCACTTGGTCGCCAGGACGCATTCGCTGCGGCGGTGCGAAACCGCCCGGCCGATCAGCTCCTCACTGTTGCGATAACTCGCCGCGGTATCCAAAAAGTTGATCCCGTTATCCAGCGCAGCATGGATCAGCGCGTCCACCCTGTCCACGTCGTCCAGTGAGAAGGCGCCGATCTGGGCCAGCCCAAGCCCCAGGCGGCTGACCTCAAGCCCTGTTTTTCCCAGAACCCTGCGTTCCATATTGCCCTCCCTTTCATAAACCCTGTATTCCGCCTTTCCTACCTCACCAGTTCCACCGTCCCCCACAGGCTGGGATCGTACGACACCGGCAACGGCTCGTCCGCGGTCCAGAACTGGCGGCCCAACTTCCGGTCCTTCAGCAGATACGTAAACCCCAGACGGTTGTTCTCCTC
Source organism: Candidatus Latescibacterota bacterium (assembly GCA_965222075.1). Classification (GTDB taxonomy): domain Bacteria; phylum Latescibacterota; class UBA2968; order UBA2968; genus JAAXHW01. Next base: position 1,818,329 of record OZ244937.1, read on the forward strand.
CGGGTCGAACCCCCGAAGCGCCTCCGCCGGCAGGTGGATTTCCATCCGGTACCCGGTCCGGGTCACCTTCGACGCCACCCCGAGCCGGCGCGGATCGCACGGTTTCCCCTGCGCTCTCGCCCGCCGGATGCGCGCCTGTCCCCCCACCGGCTTCCGGCTCCCCCTTCCCGGCAGAAAATAGAAATGATGGCAATACCGGCTGGCCCGGTGGGCGTCCCGTACATCCCGCGTATCCACCCAGATCTCCAGCCCATCCCCTTTCAACGGCCGCTCCGTCTGCACATCCATCCCCGCCGCCTTCCGGACGTGGACTGCAAAATACAGCCCCGCGTCGTTCCAGGCCATATAAAAATCTGCAAACGGCTTCCCCCCCTCCACCTCCATCAGATCGGGCACCCGAAATCCCTCGTCCCAGTCTTTCAGGTCTCCATCCAGCACCGGAGCGTCTGCCCGGAAAGGGCACGCGAAGGCGAAGTTAAAAAAGGCGCGTTTTGGGATCGACAGTTTCATAGGGCCGGCTCCTCGTCAGTCGCGCTTAGCTCCCAAATCTTCGTCTTCGCGGATCAGATTGCCGGCCTCGTGTGTAATCCCCGAGTTTTCCATCACATTGCCACGGATCAGAATCGGTCGGTTGGTGCCGGTCTGGTCGTTCACAATCAGTTCAACGTTTTTGAAATGGTTGCCGGTGACCGCCATGCCGGCGCCTGTGAGCCACAAAGGAAGGCGCTCTTCCCCGTCGTGCCCCCGGATCACATTCCCCGTCACAGACGTGTCGAAGCCCCGCACATCCATCGCCAGCCCCAGCTGGCCGCCGCCATCCACAACGACGATATTATTGGCGATGACATGCCGTTCGGAATCGGCCCAGGAGCGGAAGGCGATATCCAGATCCCCATTCTCCCTCACGTGGACGATGTTGTTGGACATCACGATCGAATTCCCGGCATCGGACCCGACCGCAACATGCGTGCGCCCGGTGATCTCCACGTAGTTCCCCATAACGAACCCGGGACCGGTCAGAAGCTCGACCGCATCCGACATCGCGTTGCCCAGACGATTGTTGACCACCCGCAGGTTGCGGCCCTGGAGCATAATGCCAAGACGCTGGGCATTGAGAACGGTACAGTTCTCGATCGTGATATCATGGTTGGGCTCGGGACAGGATCCGCCCGGTTCGGCGCAGAATGCCTTGATGCCGCAATACTCAAACCGCCCGTGCGAGATATTGCGAAACTCGGCCCCGTTGTAAGGATTCTGGTCCCGGTTCTGGTCCACCCAGAGGTCGCGAATCGTGATATTGCCCACGCCATTGCCGATGATGCGGATCACATTCGTATTCTGATTCGGGGCCAGAATCAACCGTGTGGCCGAGCCCTGGCCGGCCAGGGTCACATCGCTGCGGTCGATGATCAGCCCGCCCAGCTTTCCCTCCACCTTGCGGATGTCGTAGACGCCCTCCATGAGTGTCACGGTACCGCCGACCGGCGGAAGGGCTTTGATCGCGGCGTAAATCTCCTCCTGATCCCCAACGCCGTCGCCCACAAAATCGGCAGCGGCCTTCGACTTCTCCGATGAATTCTCCGTTGCGACAATCATCGTTCTTCCCTGTGTCTGAGATGAAAAACTGAGGATGGAAGAAAGTGCCACGACCAGGACTGCCGTCTTTGTCCATCCGGGATGCCCATGTTCAGACCGTTTCGCACAGGCCACTTTTCCATGATCCGAAATCAATCTTACCCCTCGCATTCCTCTACCTCTTCTTCAAACAGAACAGATATTCCTCCACGCGGTCTGCCTTATAAACCCGGTTCTCCCGGTCCGTATCCGCCCGAAAACGCTGGTAATCCCGTATCACCACATCCACCTCACCGTATTGACCGATCATTTGCAAAATCTCATCCTTAGCCATAATCCCCTCACTGTTATAGCTGAGGAATACATACCGTGCCGATGTCTTTTTAACCATATCCTCAAGTGCGGGTAACGCCCGTTTTTTCGTACAGAAATCTGACTTCTGTCCATCGTACGGCCTCAATCCGGTCACGCCTTTCAAGTCCGGGTCGTCGTACCGGGCAATTGTCTCCAGCACGTGGTAATTCGCACAGTACTGGCGCTGATTATAGGGAGGATCCATATAGAGCACGTCACAAAATAGACGCTCAACCAGCTGTTGCCCATTCTCATTGTATACTTCGTGGTCCTCATCGCTCCGGACAATTGCAGGCCGCTCCAGATGCAGGGGCTTCATCGCGCTTTTCTTGATATGCTTCAAAAATGCCCCATAAACCGACGCCGTATTTGCAACCTTATCCACCGCGTCAATCAAGCTCGCCAGAAGGTAAAAGTACTCATCCTCCGTCAGCTTTCCTTCCTCTCGCCACACCTCAATCTGCATCCGGACCGCGTCGCACCGTTTGCCGTTCTCGTCCGAGAAATACTGGCGTTTGAACGCTGAGCCTGCCGTCCCGCCCGGGCAATAATTGCGATAGACGAACCCGGCTTTTCCTTTCAGCGTATTGAGGTGTTCCAGCACAACATCGATAGCATCGTAAAACAGTGCCGTCCGAATGACTTTTAATTCCTTGAGAATCCCAGAAAATTCCGGCACCTTATTCATCCTCACAAGCGCCCGGTTGAGACAATAGGCATAATACTGGATGTCGTTGGCGACAATTCGGAACCCCTGCTGTTTGAAGTGCCACCCCACAATCCCGGTGCCTGCAAAAAGGTCCAAAAACACCCGGCTGTCGGAATCAACCTTTTTCAGAATACCCTTTTCGAGAAAGTGAAGGAGGGAATATTTGCTTCCAATATAATTCATGCATCCCTTTCAGAACACCATTTGTTGATCCTGCTGCTGCTTAGAAAATAACCTTTCTTTTGTTCTTGGCCTTTTTCTTGCACGCCCAAGAAAAAGGCCGAAAAAGAAGGGCGCCGCTCAGACGCCGCGGGGGCTGCTTTTCCGCGAATTGCCCCTGTGGTGTAAGCAGGCGTTTGTGCCCTGCGGACCTTTGGGGCGTTTTTGGGCGCAGGTGCTGGGGGGATCTGCGCGGAAAAGCCCCTTCACCCCGCACCAAACCGGGGGAGTCGGCAAGCCAGGCGCGCCGGTGGGGGGATCGCAGAGGCGAAACGCGTGAGCACAGGGCCAAATTTTCGCATTTTTTGAAAAGACTACCCTCTCCCCAGCACCCCTCTCAAAAACCGTCCCGTGTGCGATCCCTCCACCTGAGCAACCTCTTCGGGCGTGCCGACCGCCACCATATATCCCCCCTCGTCGCCGCCCTCCGGCCCCAGGTCGATCACCCAGTCCGCCGTCTTGATCACATCCAGGTTGTGCTCAATCACGATCACCGTATTTCCGGCATTGACCAGCCGATTGAGCACCTCCAGCAGTTTCTGGATATCCGCAACGTGCAGCCCTGTGGTCGGCTCGTCCAGGAGGTAGACCGTCTGCCCGGTATTCGGACGGGAAAGTTCCCTGGCCAGCTTCACCCGCTGCGCCTCCCCCCCCGACAGCATCGTGGACGCCTGGCCCAGCACCATATAGCCCAGGCCCACATCCTCCAGCGTCTGCAGGAACCGGCGTGCCTTCGGCACATTTTCGAAATGCAGCAGCGCCTGTGACACCGTCATCTCCAGCACATCTGAGATCGACCGCTCCCGGAACCGCACCTCCAGCACGTCCCGGTTGAAGCGCTTTCCGCTGCACACCTCGCATGTCACCCACACATCGGACAGAAAGTGCATCTCGATGCACCGGGAGCCCAGCCCCTCGCACGCCTCGCAACGCCCTTTGCGGCTGTTGAAACTGAAGGCCCCCGCCTTGAACCCCCGCACCTGGGCCTCCGGGAGCTGGCTGTAGAGCCGCCGGACCTCATCGAACAGCTTCACGTACGTGGCCGGGTTGCTCCGGAGCGAAAACCCGATCGGCGTCTGGTCGATATTGATCACCTTGTCGACCAACTCCAGCCCCCTGACTTCGTCCCCCCACGCCCCGGACGCCTGGTTAACCCCTGCCGCAAGCGCCCCGAAAAGCACATCGTTCACCAGCGAACTCTTGCCCGACCCCGACACCCCGGTCACGCACGTCAGCGTCCCCAGCGGAAAGCGCACGTCCAGGTCCTTCAGGTTGTTGTGGTGGACGCCGGCCACCTCCAGGGCCTTCCCGTTTGCAGGCCGCCGCCTGGACGGCACCCGGATCGCCAGCTTCCCCTTGAGGTACTGCGCCGTCAGAGACCCCTTTCGCACGCTCAGCCGCCCGGGTGAATTGGCGGCCACCACCTGCCCCCCCTCTCTCCCAGCGCCCGGCCCGAAATCCAGGATGTGGTCCGCCGCCTCCAGCGTCTCCCGGTCGTGCTCCACCACCACCAGCGTATTGCCCAGGTCCCGCAGCCGCTTCAGCGCCGTCAGCAGCCGCTGGTTGTCCCTCTGGTGCAGCCCGATCGTGGGCTCGTCCAGCACGTAGAGCACCCCGGTCAGCCCGGAACCGATCTGGCTCGCCAGCCGGATACGCTGCGCCTCTCCGCCCGACAGCGTCGGTGCCCGCCGCGAAAGCGTCAGATAGCCCAGCCCGACCTCATCCAAAAACCACAGCCGGCTCCGGATCTCGTGCAGCACCTCCCCGGCGGCCGCCTGTTCCCGGGGTCCCAGCGCCATCTCCTCGAACCAGGCCCGGGCCTCTGCAATCGACAGATCCGCCGTCTGGGGCAGCGTCTTGTCCCGCAGCCGGACCGCAGCGCTCACCCGCTTCAGCCGCATTCCCTGGCAGGACGGACAGGGCACATCCTGCACGAACGCTCCCAGCCCCTTCCGAAACCCGGGCGACAGGCGGACGAGCGCCTCCACGGTGGGGAACAGCCCCCGGTACTGGAACCTCAGCCCCCCCGGCCCGTTGATCCATTTATCCCCCAGCCCGTAGAGCAGCGCCTCCACCGCTTTATCGGGCATCTCGGACACCGGCGTGCGCAGGTCAAATCCAGCCTCCCGGCCCACTGCCGTCAACAGATCCAGCAGCTTCCCGGACAGCAGCCCCCAGGCCGTCACCGCCCCTTCCAGCAGCGACCGCTTCGGATCGGGAATCAGCGTATTTTTCCCCATCCCCCGCTGTGTCCCCAGCCCCTCGCAGACCGGGCACCAGCCCTCCGGGCTGTTGAAGGACAGCCGCTGCGGCGTCACCTCGTCAAAGCTCTGTCCGCAGGAAGCGCATGAGAGGTGCTGGCTGAACCGCGTCTCCTCCTCTCCGTCCGCTACCACCACCACCCCGCCCGACAGGTCCAGCGCCGCCTTCACGGAATCGGCAATCCGCTTTCGCGCCGACCGCTTCAGCGTGATGCGGTCCACCAGGATCTCCAGCCGGTGCGTCTGCCGGTAGTCGATCTCCACCGGCGTCTTTAAGAGGAACACCTTCCCGTCCAGCCGCCCCCGCAGATACCCCTCCCGCCGCGCCCGCTCGATCAGCATCTCGTAGTCCTCTCCCCGCTCCGGCTCCCGGGGCGCCAGCAGGTAAAGCAGGCGCCTGCCTGCCGAGTCGCCTGCCTGCGCCGAGTTCTGCTCGGCAGGCAGGGCGCAGGCAGGTCCCTCCGGCATCTGCACCACGCGGTCTACGATCTCCTGTGCCGACTGCGCCCCGGCCGCCACCTCGCAATCGGGACAGATCACCTCCCCCAGCAGCGCAAACAGCGCCCGCAGATAGTCGTTCACCTCCGTCACCGTACCCACCGTGGACCGGGGATTCTTGCTGGCCGCCTTCTGCTCGATCGCAATCGCCGGTGAAAGCCCCACCACCCGGTCCACCTTTGGTTTGGGCATCCGCCCCAGGAACTGCCTGGCGTAGGCCGACAGCGACTCCACGTAGCGCCGCTGTCCCTCCGCGTAGACCGTATCCAATGCCAGCGACGACTTCCCCGACCCCGACACCCCCGAAATCACCGTCAGCCTCTCCCTGGGAATCACCGCATCCACATCCTTCAGATTGTTCTCCCGCGCCCCCAGCACCTCGATCTTCCGAACCCGCCCGTTTCGCCGTCGCCCCGTCCGGCACCCCGCTCCTGCTCCCGTCCCGGTTGCAGGTTCAACGTTGAACGTTGAACGGTCTTCCAACACCGTCCGCAGCGCCCTCCCCGTATGCGACGTCTCCACTCCCGCCACCGCTTCCGGCGTCCCTTCTGCGACCACCTCTCCCCCCGCTTCTCCGCCCTCCGGCCCCAGGTCGATCACCCAGTCCGCCGTCTTGACCACCTCTAAGTTGTGTTCGATCACCACCACCGTATTCCCCAGGTCTACCAGCCGGTGAAGCACGTTCAGCAGGTTTTGAATATCGGCAAAATGCAGCCCTGTGGTCGGCTCGTCCAGGATGTAGAGCGTCCGCCCGGTGCTCCTGCGGCAGAGCTCCTTCGCCAGCTTCACCCGCTGCGCCTCTCCTCCCGATAAGGTCGGCGCGGGCTGTCCCAGATGGACGTAGCCCATCCCCACGTCCACCAGCACCTTGAGCACCCGGTGGATCCGGGGCACGTTCTTGAAAAACGCGCATGCCTCCTCCACTTCCATCTCCAGCACATCCGCAATCGAGGCTCCCCTGTACGTCACGTCCAGGGTCTCCCGGTTGAACCGCCGCCCTTCGCAGACCGGGCAGGCCACCCACACATCCGCCAGGAAATCCATCTCCACCAGGTTGGCCCCGTTCCCCTGGCAGGCCTCGCATCGCCCCCCCTTCACGTTAAAACTGAACCGCCCCGGTTTGTAGCCCCGCACCTTCGACTCCGGCAGCTCGGCAAAAAGCGCCCGGATCGGGTCGCACGCCCCCGTGTACGTCGCCGGATTGCTCCGGGGCGTCCGCCCGATCGGCTGCTGATCGATCTCGATCACCTTGTCCAGGTGCGCCATCCCCTCGATCCGCCGGTAGGCCCCCGGTTCCGTCTCCGCCCGGTTCAGCTCCCGGGCCAGCACCCGGTAGAGAATATGGTCAACCAGGGAACTCTTTCCCGACCCCGACACGCCCGTCACACAGACCAGCGCCCGCAGCGGGACCTTCACGTCTACGTTCTTCAAATTGTTCTGCCTCGCGCCCCGCACCCTCAGCCACTTCCCGTTCACCCTCCGCCGCTGCGGGATCGGGATCGCCTGCTTCCCCGACAGATAGGCCCCGGTAATCGACCCTCGAGCGCGGGCCACCCGCCGCCAGTCCCCCGAGGCCACCACCTTCCCCCCCAGGTGCCCCGGCCCCGGGCCGAAATCCACCACCCGGTCCGCCCGGCGCATGGTCTCCTCGTCGTGCTCCACCACAATCACCGTATTCCCGGCGTCCCTGAGGCTGCACAGCGCGTCCAACAGCCTCCGGTTGTCCCGGTGGTGCAGCCCGATCGACGGCTCGTCCAGGACGTAGGTCACCCCCACCAGCCCGCTCCCAATCTGTCCCGCCAGCCGGATGCGTTGCGCTTCGCCTCCCGACAGCGTCGGCGCCGTTCGGTCCAGGCTCAGATAGTCCAGACCCACATCCAGCAAAAACGTCAACCGTCCCGTAACCTCCTTCAGCCCGTCCTCCGCAACCGTCTCCTGCGTCGGTGTCAGCGTCAGCCCCGCAAAAAAGGCATACGCGTCTTCCACCGACATAGCCATCACCTCCGGCAGCGACCGCCCCTCGATCTTCACCGCCAGGGCCTCCGGCCGCAGCCTCGCGCCCCTGCAATCCGGACAGGAGCCCGTGTGCATAAAAGCCCCCACCTTTCGCTTCCAGAACGCCGTATTGGCCTCGGCGTAGCGCCGCTCTAAGGGCGGCAGGATGCCCTCAAACGTATCCCGGTGCCGGTAGACCTCCCCGTTTGACCGCCGCCACTCAAACCGGATCTTCCCGAAGACCCCGTAGAGCAGTTCCTGCCGCCCCTCCTCCGGGATCTCCTTCCAGGGCGTATGCACGCTCGCCCCGTGCCGCTTGAGCACCCCCTCGTAGTAGTGAATCTTCCACCGGTTGCGCGGCACGCCAATCGGAGCGATCGCCCCCTCCATCACCGACAGGCGATCCTCCGGCACCACCAGCGCAGTATCCATCGCAATCCGGGTGCCCAGCCCCCGGCAGGTGGGACACATCCCCTGGGGACTGTTAAACGAAAAAAGCTGGGGCGTGGGCTCGACCGCGCTCAGCCCGCAGTGGGGACAGGCAAAGGTAGAACTCAGCAGGAGGTCCTCTGCCTCCTCCACGCTCACGATAAGCGTCCCCTTCCCCAGCGCCAGCGCCCCATCCACTGCCTCTCCAAACCGCGCCTGAGCCTCGGACCGCACCACCAGACGGTCCACCACCACGTCAATATCGTGCCGGATGTACCGCTCTAAACGCTGTGTACCTGTCTGCGTGCGTGCAGCAGCACGCACAGGCAGGTCGGTCAGATTCACAATCCGTCCGTCCACCCGCGCCCGGATGTAGCCCTCTCGCTGCAGATCCTCGAACAGGTCCAGGTACTCCCCCTTGCGCCCCCTCACCAGCGGCGCCAGCACGTGGACGCGCGTCCCTTCCTCCAGGGCCATGATCCGATCCACGATTCCGTCTCGCGTCTGCGCCCCGATCGGAGCCCCGCAGGACGCACAGTGAGGCGTGCCGATGCGCGCAAACAGCACCCGCAGGTAGTCGGTGATCTCCGTCATCGTTCCCACCGTGGAGCGGGGGTTGCGTCCGGCCGTCTTCTGCTGGATCGACACGGTTGGCGTCAGACCGGTAATCTGGTCCACATCGGGCTTCTCCATCTGCCCCAGAAACTGCCGGGCGTAGGCCGACAGCGACTCGATGTAGCGCCGTTGCCCTTCGGCGTAAATCGTATCGAACGCTAAAGAGGACTTTCCGGACCCGGACACGCCGGTAAAACAGATCAGCGCATTGCGTGGAAGCTCCAGATCCACGTCTTTCAGATTGTGGACGCGTGCTCCTTTAATCACGATGTTTCGAGTTTCCATAAGATTTGGAGGTTCTCCGGACGGAGGTCGTATTGGGAGGTTGGCTGACGGCGTTTGGCCGGACAGCCAGACGATATGGGGGAGGACCTGCTATGGGGGAGGACTTTCTCGGATATCGGGTACCATCAAAAGATACCGGAACAGGAGAATATACTACTCATTTGTTCACATATCAAGCAAAAAACAAAACGCGCTGCCTTCAGGCAGGGGCAATTCGCGAACTGCCCCTGCTCCGACCTGCTCGACGGTGGATTCGGTGAGGGTGGTCACGTTACCTCCATCGGTGTTTCCCAAAGCAAGCGAAGCGGTACGGCGTAGAGTCCGTCGCCAAAGCGGGTACAGGTCTCTCCGTCGTACAGCACTACGCCTCCGGCGAACCGGCTGCCCGTTGCGGCTCTCAACTTGCACAAGCCGCGGAAGTCCGCCCTGGTCACAGTGGCACCCGCCTTCACCTCCACTCCCGCAACCGCCAGCGCTCCGCACTCAACGACAATGTCCACCTCCACCTTGTCCTTGTCGCGGTAGTGGAAAAACGCCAGGGGGGACTCGTGCCAGCTCGCCTGCCGCCGCAACTCCTGGAACACGAAGGTCTCGAGAAGCTGACCTATCAGTGTTCGGTCGGCCGCCAGTCCTGCCGCATCTATCCCCAGAAGCGCACAAGCAAGGCCGGTATCGCCGATGTGCAGCTTTGGCGTCTTGATGAGGCGGCTCAGCCGATTGTGGTGCCATGGGGGAAGCCTCTCCAGCAAAAACACCTGTTCGAGTAGCTTGACATAGTGAAAGATCGTCGGTCGGCTGAGCTGGAAGGGCGAAGCCAGATCAGAGACATTCAGCAGCCTGGCCGTCTGTGCCGCCGCCAATCCGAGTAGGCGAGGCAGTGCCTCAAGACTGCCGATCCGCGCCAGATCGCGCACATCGCGCTGCACCTGGGCATCGAGATAGTCGCGATACCAGTTGGCCCGCCGCCGGCCGGCAGGCCGGGCAAGTGCTGCCGGATACCCACCGGCAACGATGCGCTCGCCAAGCTGACTACCGAGCCGCTCGACCCGTTGCATCTTGAATCCACCCCCGAATAGAGCGTCGAGGAATCCGGAGAATCGAGCCGTGGTTATTCCAAGCTCGCACTGCGCGAGCGGATGCAGCCTGACCGTCTCCATACGGCCCGCCAGGGAGTCCGACAAGTTGGGGACCAGCAGCACATTGGTTGAGCCTGTCAGCACGAAACGCCCCGGCACGCGGCTGCGATCCACTTCCATCTTCAGCGCGCTGAAGAGCGTGGGGACGCGCTGCACTTCGTCCAGAATGACGCGCTCAGGCAGATCGGCAACAAAACCCATGGGGTCGGCCTGGGCACCAGCGCGTACCACATCATCGTCGAAGCTGATGTATGTGTAGTCGCGGTGTTGTTGGGAAAATCCCCCAATAAGGCGGTCATCGCCCCATTTCAAATATTGCGGCACGAGCACCATCTGCGCGAGCGTAGTCTTGCCGCATTGGCGTGGACCGTGAATCAGGACAATCGGTGAGTCCTCTAACGCCTCCGTAAGAGGCCGCTCGGCAAAGCGCGGGTAAAGCTGGGTCTCTGGCATCGGCTAATTGTAAGTATTGTGTCGTCTGATTGCAAGTTTATAATGCGGCCAATTGCAACTTTATCGCCGAGATGAAAGCCCGCCCAACGTAGGGGCAACCCTTGTGGTTGCCCTGTTGGGCGTGGATTGGGCACCTCCGGGGGACGCGCCTGCCTGCTGCCAACATACGCGGTCATTCAGGGGAAAGCAAGAGGAAAAAGAGAGCGTCGGCGTCTCGCTGAAACCCTGCTTAAAACAGTTGACCGAAGCGGCGAATGTAAGTATGTTTGGTGAATCTGCCGCTCATACGGGGGCGTCACGGTCGGAGAGTCAAAAGGAACGGACTGGAAGGCCATAGCCCCCGGGGTGGCGGAACGCCTGAAGGGTGAACCGAATTCCCGCCGGTCTGACCTGGCCGGAATAAGACTCAAATCAAGGAGAGACACCCCCCTATGGAACTCGGCTGCAGCACCATCCTCTATGGCGGGCACGACCTGAAGCTCGCCCTCCGGAAAATCCGGGCGGCCGGCTACAGGGCCGTCGAGTTGTGCGCCATCCCCGGCATGGCGCCCCACCTCAACATCGGGGGTGGCGATGCCTGTTATCGGGAAATCAAAGCGATGACGGACGACTACGGCCTTGAAATCGAATCCATCGGCGCCAGCGGCAACCTGGGCGACCGGGACCGCTTCCTCCGGGTTCTCGACGCTGCCTCTGCCCTGGGCGCCCCGGCCGTCACCACGGGCCCGGGCGGAAAGCCCGACGATGAAGCCTCCTTCAAATCCGTGGTTGAAACCATCAACAACCTGGCAGAAGAGGCCGCCCAACGGAACGTCAAACTCAGCATCAAACCCCACGTCAACAACGCCGTCTACAACACCGAAACCGCCCATCGCTTCATGCAGGAGGTCAACCGCACCCGGGTGGGCCTCAACTACGACCCCACCCACATCTGGCGCACTCCGCAGCAGGAAGTCCCCGAAGAGACCGTGGGCAAACTCCTGGACGACATCCTCACCGCCCGTATCCGGGACGTGAAGGGCCGCCAGTTGGCCATCGGTCCGGTGGAGGGCCAGATCGCCGGCAATGGAGACCTCAACCTCCCGGCCCTTGCCGAACAGTTCAAAAAGGTCCCCAACCTCCGGTATGTCGTTTTGGAGATCGTAGGCACCAAAGACATGGCGGTGGAAGAGATCGATCCCATCGTTCAAAAATCATTCGATTACCTCAATCCCCTCTTCGCCGAATAAAAAATCGGAGCTTACATAATGGCCCACTTCAACGTCGGCATCATCGGCTGTGGGCGTCCCCGCCAGGACGAAGGCGCGACCGGTTTTGGCATGGCCCACCACCATGCCGCCGGTTATGAAGCCTGTGCCGACACCGAAATCGTCGCCGTCGCCGACATCAAGCGCGAAAACGGGGAAGCCTTTGCCGAAGCGCACAACGTCCCCGGCGTCTATGGTGACTACCGCGACATGCTGGAAAAAGAGGACCTGGACATCGTCAGCGTCTGTCTCTGGATCGCCCTTCACGCCCCGGCCGTCAACGACGTCGCCCGGTCGGGCGTCAGAGCCATCCACTGCGAAAAGCCCATGGCCCCCACCTTCGGCGAGGCCCGGTCCATGGTCGAAACCTGCAGCGCACACAGCGTGCAACTCACCTTCAACCACCAGCGGCGTTTCGGCCCCTCCTTCCGCAAGGCCAGAGAGGTCGCCCACAGCGGCGCCATCGGGCAGATCCGGCGGCTGGAGGGCTACTGCGGAGACATGCTGGACTGGGGCACCCACTGGCTGGATATGATGTTCTTCTACAACAACGAGCAACCCGCCGAATGGGTCATCGGCCAGATCGACAGCCGGGAAGAAATGGCCATCTTCGGCACTCCGGTCGAAAGCCAGGCCATCTGTTCCATCATGTGGAAAAACAGCGTCCGGGGCCTGCTTGAAACCGGCGCCCCGGGAAGCGGCGTGGGCAACCGCATCCTCGGCACGGATGGCATCGTCGAAGTCGGCGTCCGGGACGGCCCTGCCCTTCGTTACACAGGCCGCGACACGTCCGGCTGGGCCGTGCCCGACCTGGAAGAGGGCACACACGGCGACGACCCCATCACCCTTGGCATCCTCGACCTGGTCGACGCCCTCAAATCGGGCCGCGAACCCGAACTCGCCGCCCGCAAGGCACTACAGGCCACCGAAATCATCTTCGCCACCTACGAATCCAGCCGGCGGCGGGCGCGCATTGACCTGCCCCTCACTATCCACGACTCACCCTTTCTGGACATGCTGGAAAAGGGGAAGATCGGGCCGAAAAGGAGAACCTCATGATCCGCGTCGGCGTCATCGGCATGCACGGCATCGGCAGCAACCACGCCAACGTTTACGCAAGCAACGGCAAGTCCGAACTCGCCGCCGTTTGCGACATCGTCCGGGAACGGGCCGACCAGGCCGCCGAGCGGTTCGGAGGGAAAGCCTATTACAGCGTGGAGGACATGCTCAAAAACGAAGACCTCGACGCTGCCAGCATCGCCACCGGCGGCTTTGAAAACGGCGGCGACCACTACGAACCCGTCGTACAGTGCCTGGAAGCCGGCCTCGACGTGCTGTGTGAAAAACCGATCAGCAACAACATCGAACACGCCCGGGAAATGGTCCGAAAGGCCCGGGAAAAGGGCGTGCGGTTCGGCATCAACCTCAACCACCGCTTCGTCCCCCGGCCGCCAGAGCCAAAGAATGGATCGAACAGGGCAGGCTCGGCCACCTCCTCATCATCAACATGACCATGTGGATCGGCAATCCCAACGAAACCTCCCCCTGGTTTCACCTGCGGGCGCTTCACCCCCACTCCATCGATATCATGCGCTTCTTCTGCGGAGAAGTCGCCCGGGTGCAGGCCTTCCTCAACAAGGCCCCCGGACGCAGCGGGGACACCCCCACCGTCTGCTGGTCCAACGCCCAGATCAACATGCACTTCGAAAACGACGTGGTCGGCCACCTCACCGGCAGCTACGACGCCAACCCGGCGCACAACCTGGAGCGCTGCGAAGTCATGGGCACCGAAGGCCGCTTCGTGCTCGACAATTGCTTTGAGGAACTCACCTTCTACCCCAGACGCTCGAACGAACTCACCGTCATCCGCAACTCCATCATGGGCGGCCTCGTCTTCGGCGACACCTTCCCCGGTCGCATCAACCGCTGGATCGAACAGGTCGACGCCAAAGTCCCGCCCGGTGAAATCGAGGCCTCCGGGGAAGAGGGCCTGGCCGTCCAGGAAATCATCGAAGCCGCCATCCGCTCCCACGAAGAAAACACGATCATCAACGTCCCGAAGATCTCCCACCCCTGATTCCCTCTCCCGCCTGCGGGAGAGGAGTGCCCGGCGCAGCCGTGAGGGCCAGGACCGATAGGAGAATACCCCATGCCGAAACTTTTCGGACACACCTACAGCAAAAAGCAGCTCCTGGAACGCGTGGGCGACATGACCCAGCTTGCGGGCGCCCGGCGGGCCGAACTGGTAGAAGGCAACGAACGGGGCGCGGACCTGATCGAAGTCTTCAACGCCTCCGGGCTCTGCTTCTCGGTTCTGCCCGGCCGTGCCTTAGACATCGCCTCTGCCCATTACAAGGGCATGTCCCTGTGCTTCCGCAGCAGCACCGGCGATGTGGGTCCGGCCTTCTACGAACCGGAGGGCTACGCCTGGACCCGCGGGTTCTTCGGCGGCCTGGTCGTCAGCTGCGGCCTGATCTTCACCGGCCATCCCGAAGTGGACCCCGAAGAAGAAAACGAGGAACTCGGCCTCCACGGCCGTCTGTCCTACATCCCGGCCAAAAGCGTCGTGGCCGAATCGGGCTGGGAAGACAAGGATTACGTGGTAAAGATAAGCGGCAAAATCCGCGAAACCGTGGTCTTTGGCACCAACCTGGAACTCACCCGGGAAATCTCCACCGTGCTGGGCGAAAAATCCCTGCGCATCTACGACCGGATCGAAAACCTCAGCCTGGACCCCTCTCCGCTGATGTTCGTCTACCACACCAACCCCGGCTTCCCCGTCCTGGACGCCGACGCACGCGTGGTGCTCAACAGCAGCAAGACCACCGAATGGCTCGAAGACCGGGAAGTCGGCCCCGAAACCTACACCACCGCCCCACCCCCCCGGAAAAACGCCCACGACGACGTCTACATCCACCGCCCCATCCCCGATGAGCACGGCACCGTTCACGTGGGCCTGATCAACGACCGCCTGGGACTCGGCCTCTACTGGAAATTCCCCTTCAAGGAAATGCCCGTCATCACCCACTGGCAGCACTTCCACCGGGGCACCTACGTCACCGGCATCGAGCCCGGCAACGTCAGCATGCTCGGCCGCGCCTGGAACCGCCAGCACGGCTACCTGAAACACATCCGGCCCGGTGAAGTCCGGGAATTCCACCTGGAAATCGGTGTGCTCGAAGGCGAGCGGGAAATCCGCGCCTTCGAACGCCGGGTCCGTCAGGGCGTCAAAAAAAGAACAAAAAAATGACTCCCTTAAGGACCTTCGGCACTGTACCGGGCGTATAACCCGTCCAGGTCCACCGCCTGCGCATCTCCCCGGTGCACGACCAGGCGGTAGCGCAGGGTAAGCGGGGTCTGCAGCGCAACGGACTGGGGGCCGGGGTAAACCGGGTTTTGCATACTCCCTTTTCGCCTCAAAATCCAGGGCTGGGGAAACCCCGGCAGGGAGGGGTGGCAGAGGATGGCCAGGCCGCTCACCCGGTCCTGCTCGCCAAAAGAACCCGAGAAATCCAGCCAGGGCCCTGCCTCTACGGGCTGCCTTGCCGGCGCTACCGCGCCCTCACAGCCGGTAATCCGGACATCCTCCGGCAGCCGGATCCGGGGCGAAAAGCCCCCGTAGCCTTTATCGTCTTCGGACCCGCCAATGCGAACCCCGTCCTCCAGAGGAATCAGGCAGATCTCGAAATCTATTTCACGGACATCCCCCGACGCCCGATAGACCCGGATCACCACCTCCTCCTTCACAAACGGCTTTTGCACGCCTCCGGCATCGGTCCAGTGCGGGGACATCCACACAACCTGGACCTCCAGGGCGGAGGATTGGGAATCGGCAGCGATGACCTTTGCGTCCTGCACATCCCAGGTGAACGCTTTCAGAATCCAGGCATCGCCCATCCTCCTGTCCCCCACCCACACCTGGTGCCAGGCCCAGAAAATCCCGCATTGGTGCCGGTGGTCAGCAGGCGATTCCTCCGTCAGGATCTCTCCATCCGGACCGTAGAGGGGATGGATATAATGCGACCGCGAATGCGTTTCGTCAAAGGTTTTAAGCTCACGCCGATAGAACAACACGTCTTCTCCGCCTTCCATAACGGCGAAGCCCCCCTCGGCGGGAACGATGTCTACAGCCGGGGAATAGGATTTCATCTCTCACCTCCTGGATAAATGAAGTTTCCGATATAAGTGACAAGATAAACCTTAGGTGCGCCCACATCAAGCCTTCTGACACCGGCCTCTGAGAGGACTGCCCCATCGCCATGGCCGCCTCCGAAGACCTCCTCTTCGTCTACGGCACCCTGCGCCGGGCCGGGCGCAATCCGATCGTCCGCATGCCGGACCACAGGGCCGACTTCATCGGTGTCGGGACCTTCAGAGGCAAACTCTACGACCTCGGCTCTTACCCAGGGGCTGTGCCCTCGACCGATGCGGCCGACCGCGTCACCGGCGAAGTCTACGCCCTGCACGATCCCGATAGGGCCTTCCCCATCCTGGACAGCTATGAAACCAGCGAATACAGCCGGGAAAAACACCTGATCAGGCTGGAAAACGGGGATACCGTCCAGGCCTGGATCTACATCTACATCGCTCCCACGGACACCTTCAGGCGCATCGAATCGGGGGACTATCCGGACGCGGAATAGTCCGCACTATCTCACACCAAACGAAACAGCCCCGCAAGCGTTTCCTGCGGGGCTGAACTTGACAAAAAAACCACCTTGACTTTGGTTCGGTGCAGCCTTATATTTCTTATGTGTTCCGAAATTAAATACCCAAATGGCCAAAACAGGAGATAGTTTACTTATAAGCTCTTGAAAATGATAAACATGAAATTGCCAACCCAGGCCTCCCGGGAGAGACCAAAGTGCCCTGGAGGCTAAAAATACCTTTCAAAGGCCAGATCCGGTTGCCGGCTATCGCCCGTTGTCGAGATTATCTCGATAACGGGCTTTTTGTTTGTCTCCAGCGCCTGCCCTGCTCACCCTCCACAAAGGAGACCGGTAAATGTCCCACATCCTCGTCGAGAACCTCGTAAAAACCTTCCGCATCGCCCAGCGGAAGCCCGGCATGTGGGGCGCGCTCAGGGGCGTGGTCCACCGCCGCTACCGCACCGTCAGCGCGCTGGATGGGATCTCCTTCTCCATCCAACCGGGCGAACTCGTCGGCTACATCGGCCCCAACGGCGCGGGCAAGTCCACCACCGTGAAGGTCCTCTCCGGCATCCTCGTGCCCGATTCGGGCCGCTGTGAAATCCTGGGCCGCGTCCCCTGGAAGGAGCGCATCGCCCACGTCCGGGACATCGGCGTCGTCTTCGGACAGCGCACCCAGCTCTGGTGGGACCTGCCCGTCATCGAATCCTTCGACCTGCTCCGGGACATCTACCGCGTCCCCCGGCAGGACTACGTCCCCACCCGCGACGAACTCATCGCCCTGCTCGACCTGCACCCGCTCTTAGACACCCCGGTGCGCCAGCTCTCCCTGGGCCAGCGCATGCGCTGCGACTTAGCCGCGGCCCTGCTCCATTCTCCGCCCCTGCTCTTCCTGGACGAGCCCACCATCGGCCTGGACGCCGTCTCCAAGCTCGCGGTCCGGGACTTCGTCAAACGCCTCAACCGGGAGCGGGGCGTTACCGTCATCCTCACTACCCACGACATGGACGACATCGAAGCCCTCTGCACCCGCGTCATGGTCATCGGCCAGGGCCGCATCCTCTCCGACGGCACCTTAGAGGACCTGAGAGCCCGCGTCACCCGGGAGCGGCGCCTCACCGTGGACCTGGTCGATGAAACCGAAACCGTCACCGATCCGGACGCCGCCGTGGTCAGCCGGGACGGGCACCGCGTTCACCTCAGCTTCGACCCCGAACGTGTGTCTGCCGCAACCCTCATTGGTCGCATCACCGCCCGGCACCCCGTCCGGGACCTCTTTGTGGAAAACCCGCCCATCGAAGAAATCATCGCCCGGATGTACGGACAGGAGCAGCTATGAAAGCCTACGCAGCCGTGATCAGCGCCCGATTCCGGATGCTGCTGCAATACCGGGTGGCGGCCCTGGCAGGACTGGGCACCCAGGTATTCTGGGGCCTGATCCGCATGATGATCTTCACCGCCTTCTACCACTCCACCACGGCCCCCCAGCCGATGGGCCTTGCGGACGTCATCACCTACATCTGGCTGGGCCAGGCGCTGCTGGGCATGCTGCCCTGGATCATCGACCGGGAAATGCGCGCGATGATCCAGTCGGGCCTGGTGGCCTACGAACTCGTCCGGCCCCTGGACCTGTACACCTTCTGGTTCTGCCGGGACCTCGCCAGGCGAACCGCCCCTACCCTGCTGCGGGCGGTCCCGATGTTCCTCATCGCCTGGCTTTTCTTCGGCCTTCAACTCCCGGCCTCCTGGGCGTCTGCCGGCGCGTGGGCCGTCGCAACCCTCGGCGCTCTGGTCCTTGGCACCGCGATTGCAACTCTGCTCAACATCTCCATGCTCTGGACGGTCTCGGGCCAGGGCATCTCCACGCTGATGGTCGCCGCCGTCTCGATCTTCTCCGGCATGTATGTCCCTCTGCCCTTTTTTCCCGCCTGGGCGCAAACCGTCCTGGACATCCTGCCCTTCCGCGGCCTCATGGATGTGCCCTTCCGTCTCTACATCGGCCACATCCCACCCTCGGAAGTCCTCCCCCTTTTCGCCCACCAGCTGGTCTGGACCCTCGGCTTGATCGCCCTGGGCCGCCTTCTGCTCGCCCGGGGAACCCGCCGGCTCGTCATCCAGGGAGGATAACACGATGCGCAACGCCCTGCGTCTCTACTTTCGCTACATCGGTATCTCCCTCCGGGGCCAGATGCAGTACCGGGCCTCGTTCGTCATGCTAAATGCGGGATATTTTTTGATGACCGGCCTGGATTTTGTCGCCCTCTGGGTGCTGTTCAACCACTTCGGCAACATCCGGGGCTGGACCCTGCCCGAAGTCGCCCTGCTCTACGGCATGGTCAACATCGCCTTCGCCGTTGCCAACGCCATTGCCCGGGGCTTTGACAGCTTCGGGACCATGGTCAGAGCCGGTGACTTCGACCGCCTCCTGCTGCGCCCCCGCAGTACCGTCCTGCAGCTGGTGGGCCAGGAATTCCAGCTCCTGCGAATCGGCCGGCTGCTCCAGGCCCTCACCGTGCTCCTCTGGGCGCAGTACGCGCTGGAGGTCGCCTGGTCTGCCGCCACAGTCGCCCTCGCAACGTTCGCCATTCTGGGCGGCGTCTGCCTCTTTGTCGGCCTCCTCGTCCTCCAGGCCACCCTCGCCTTCTGGACCACCGAAGGCCTGGAAATCGCCAACGCCCTCACCAACGGCGGCACCGAAACCGCCCAGTTCCCCCTGGTGATTTACCCAGGGTGGTTCCGCCGCTTCTTCACCTACGTCGTCCCCCTGGCCGGCGTCACCTACTTCCCTGCCCTGGCCATCCTGGACCGTCCCGACCCCCTCGGCTCCCCCACCTGGTTGCAGTGGCTCTCCCCCACCGCGGGCGCGGCCTTCCTCCTGATCTCCCTCCAGGTCTGGAAGGTCGGCGTCCGCCACTACCGTTCCACCGGAAGCTAAGCGCTGGCTCCGGGCCTTCACCCTTGCATTCCCGGACCGAATCCGATATCTTGTCGGCGTGTAACCACCGTCGGTCTGGCAGAAACCGCGTGCCGGGGAGGAGAGACCATTGGGCAAAGCGCACTCCAGGCAAAGACATCAAACCGGCGCCAGGGTGGGCTACGAAGCCCAGCTCTGGCAGATGGCCGATACCTTGCGCGGCAGCATGGACGCCGCCGAATACAAACACGTCGTTCTCGGCCTCATCTTCCTGAAATACATCTCCGACGCCTTCGAGGAGAGGCATGCCCGCCTCGAAGGGGAGCAGTCACAGGGGGCAGATCCCGAAGACCCCGACGAGTACCGCGCCCAGAACATCTTCTGGGTGCCGCCCGAGGCCCGCTGGACACAGCTCAAGGCGCACGCGAAACAACCCACCATCGGCCAGTTGGTCGACGATGCGATGGCCGGCATCGAGCGCGACAACCCGGCGCTCAAGGACGTGCTGCCCAGGGACTACGCCCGCCCCGCGCTCGACAAGACCCGCCTCGGCCAGCTCATCGATCTCATCAGTAACATCAAGGTGGGCGATGAGGAGGCCCGGTCCAGGGATGTCCTCGGCCGTGTGTATGAGTATTTCCTGTCCCAGTTCGCCAGCGCCGAGGGCAAGAAAGGCGGTGAATTCTACACCCCGCGCTGCGTCGTCAAACTGCTGGTTGAGATGCTGGAGCCCTATCAGGGCCGCGTCTACGACCCTTGCTGCGGATCATCCGGCATGTTCGTGCAGTCGGTCGAGTTCATCCACGCTCATCAGACGGGCAACGGCAACGGGGGAAAAGCGCCGGAAGGCACCAGGACCGACATCTCGATCTACGGCCAGGAATCGAACTACACGACCTGGCGGCTGGCCAAGATGAACCTCGCCATTCGAGCCATCGAGGGGCAAATCGCCCACGGCGACAGCTTCCACAACGACCGCCATCCCGACCTGAAGGCCGACTTCATCCTGGCCAATCCACCGTTCAACGTCTCCGACTGGGGTGGCGAGCGGCTCACCGACGACAAGCGCTGGCAATACGGCGCCCCGCCCAGGGGCAACGCCAACTTCGCCTGGGTGCAGCACATGGTCCACCACCTGTCTCCCAATGGCGTCGCCGGCTTCGTGCTCGCCAACGGCTCGATGTCGTCCAACCAGTCGGGCGAGGGTCAGATCAGGAAAAGCCTGATCGAAGCGGACCTGGTGGACTGCATGGTGGCGCTGCCGGGCCAACTGTTTTACTCCACCCAGATTCCTGCCTGCCTGTGGTTTATTGCCCGCGACCGAAGGCACGAAGTCCTCTTCATCGACGCCCGCAAGATGGGCCGCATGGTGGACCGCACCCATCGCGAGTTGACCGACGAAGACATCGCCCGCATCGCCGAGACCTACCACGCCTGGCGGGATGAGGACGGCGCGGACGAGTACGCCGACATCCCCGGCTTCTGCAAGGCCGCGACACTGGAAGAGATCCGCAAGCACGGCCATGTGCTCACCCCCGGTCGCTACGTCGGCGCCGAGGCGCAGGAGGACGATGGGGAGCCGTTCGAGGACAAGATGACGCGGCTCGTTGCGCAACTCCGCGAGCAGCAGGCCGAAGCACGGAAACTGGACGCTGCGATTGAAGAGAACCTGAAGCGGCTCGGGTTCGGAGACGATTGATGGTGACGGTCCACTCGAACTTGATCGAAGCGCTGTCGCTTCTCGTGGCAGCACCTGCTCGGGATTTTCAAGCACCGATTCGAGAAGATGGAGGTGAAAGAAAGACGGTTCGCGAACTATTTTTGATCAACTGAAGTCTTGACACCGGCCAATTAAGTAATTACTATAATTACAATCCTTCTGCTCAGGGGAAATTCCAACAAAGGGTAACGCAATGGCAACCAGAGATGTCAAACTGATCGCCATCGGCAACTCCAGGGGCATCCGTCTCCCAAAGGTCCTGCTACAGAAATACGGCTGGGGTGACACCCTTGTCCTGGAAGAAACGGAAGAAGGCGTCTTTCTGTATAGCAAAGAAAGGAATAAGCTATCCTGGAAAGAGACCTACCGCGCCATGGCCGCCGACAGTGAAAACTGGAGCGATCTCGACGCGACGGTCGCCGATGGTCTGGATTGATGTCGGCCTTTCCCAGGCGATACGCGATCTACTCTGCCGACCTCAATCCCACCGTGGGTGGAGAGATCCGCAAAGTGCGCCCGGTTGTGGTGGTCAGTCAGAATGAGATGAATCAGTTTCTGGATACGGTTGTCGTCTGTCCCCTCACCTCCACGTTGCATCCTCAGTGGCGGACCCGGATGCAGATCCAATGCGCGGGTAAGGAGGCTGAAATTGCCGTGGACCAGATCCGCCCCATCAGCAAGCAGCGACTGAGGCGCCGGATCGACCGACTGTCCGCCGAGGAAGCGGCCCAGCTCCGACGCCTTATCACGGAGATGTACGGGGAATAGCGATTACCACCGCGCTTTCGTGCAGTTGCGGCGGATGCTCGCCGTCTTGCGTGACGACTGGACCGGATGGTGCCGGTTTTTCCTGGAAGCGGTGCGGGTGCAGACCCAGGACAACCTGTTCGTGGGATGCCGTCGTTCGACTCCGGAGGAAGCATGCAAGGTCAACGCGGCAATTGAAGCAAACCTGGGGAGAATTAGAGATTGGCATTGAGGCTCAAATGATTTGGTCGATACAGTGACAATCCGGATTACGGTAGAGATACTATTTTCTATTGGCACTGAAAGGAACCTGGGGAGAGCACACTATGGAAGGCAAGAGGTTTATTCGAACGATCCGGCTGGATAACATACTATCCTACGGTTCCTGGGACGCGGAGTTCCATCTGGAGCCGTTGAACGTTCTCATTGGCCCTAACGCTTCCGGAAAGTCGAACTTGATCGAAGTGCTGTCGCTTCTCGCAGCAGCACCTACTCGGGATCTTCAAGCACCGATTCGAGAAGGTGGGGGCGTTCGCGATTGGCTATGGAAGGGTGCCACCCGACTCGCCACGGCAACCGTGGACGTGACCGTCGAGTACCACGGGGAACAGCCGCTCAGGTATCGACTGTCGTTCACAGAGAGCAGGGCGCGTTTCGAACTCAGGGACGAGGCCGTCGAGAACGAGAAGCCAACGCCAGGCAACGAAGACCCGTATATTTACTACCGATACCAGGAAGGCCGTCCGGTGCTCAACGTCTTCACGCAGGAGGAGTCCCGATTTCATCGGCGCCTCACGCGTGAAGACGTGCATCCCGAGCAGTCGATTTTGTCTCAACGCCGCGACCCCGACTCCTATCCGGAATTGACCTATTTGGCTGGCAGATTCGAGCGTATGCGCTTCTACCGCGAGTGGAACCTCGGGCGCTCCACGCCGCCCCGCCTTCCGCAGCAGGCCGACCTCCCACAGGACAGCCTACTGGAGGACGCCTCGAATCTCGGCTTAGTGCTAAGCATTTTGTTAAATCAACCGCCTGTCAAGCGCCAAATTCTGGATCACTTGACGATCTTCCATCCGTCGGTCGAGGATATTCTCGCCACAATAAACAGCAGTACGGTGCAGTTATTCTTACACGAAGAAGGCTTGCATCATCCCGTGCCTGCCACCCGGCTTTCTGACGGGACTCTGCGTTATCTCTGCCTGCTTGCCGTGCTCTGCCATCCCAATCCGCCGCCAGTCATCTGCATTGAGGAGCCGGAACTCGGCCTGCATCCGGATGTGATCCCGGAGGTGGCGACGCTTCTGATCAAGGCGTCGTCGCGTAGCCAACTTTTCGTCACGACACACTCCGACATTCTCATAGATGCGCTCACGGATACCCCGGAGGCCGTGATTGTCTGCGAGAATCGCAACGGAGCGACGCAACTCCGTCGGCTGGACGCCGAGGAACTCGAGCCCTGGCTCGAGAAATACCGGCTTGGGGAGCTTTGGATACGGGGAGATATAGGAGGGAATCGCTGGTGAGCATCAAGCTCTACGTGGAAGGAGGAGGCAGTAGTAAGGCCCTCAAAAGGGCGTGCCGCAAAGGCTTTCGCATTTTCATCGAGAAAGCCGGGTTGCAAGGAAGGATGCCCAAGATTGTGGCCTCCGGCAGTCGCAAAAACGCCTATGAGGACTTCGAGAAAAAACATGACCATGCCGCCCATGAAGATGTAAGCGCTCTGCTCTTGGTGGACGCTGAGGGGCCGGTAGGGGAAGCGGAGCCGTGGCAGCATCTCAAAGACCGTGATGGCTGGAATCGCCCTGACGGCGCAACCGACGACCAATGCCACCTCATGGTTGAGGTTATGGAAACTTGGTTTCTGGCTGATCGTAGGGCGCTCAGGGTATTTTATGGGCAGGGCTACAGGGAAAACGCGCTCCCTCCGAATCCGCAGGTCGAACAGATTCCCAAACAGGATGTCCTCAACGGACTTGACAGGGCCGCCAACGGTACGACAAAAGGGAGCTATGACAAGGGATCGCACAGTTACGAGATCCTGGCGAAAATAGACCCGGAGAAAGTCAAGAACGTGTCGCCCTATGCAAATCGCTTGATCGAGACACTTTTCAAGTTTGGGGGAAGTGAGGCTCCAGAGGATAAAGATTCCGTGAGCGGGAAACCAGTGGATAGATCGGGCCGGAGGGATCGTCTGGGGTAAGGATGCCAAACTGTGTGCGGAGGCTCTATATATACAAGTTACCGGCAAGTCCATTGAACAAATGATGCCGGGTGCACGGGCTCTGTTGGAAGGTGCCCGAACTCTGCCGATTCTACGCAACCTGGATTTGGAGACCAGCGATGAGTTACAGCGACGAAGATATCGTGCGCCAACTCCAATTGGGTGAAGACAGCCACTGGGAATTCAAAGAGATCGCGTTTGCCGGAAGCGTTCCCAAGAGTCCCCGCCGGGATGACCTGGCGGATGAGATCGCGGCGTTCGCCAATGCGAACGGCGGCGTGCTGCTCTGCAGCGTCACCGACGAAGGCAAGGTGCGGGGCATGTCGCGTGAACAGATCGTCGCGTTGGATTCTTTTCTGGTCGAAGTGAGCTCCGACTCCATCAGACCGGCCGTTCGTATCCGCACGTATCACAAGCAACTCCCTGACGACAAGCGGTTGCTGCTGGTCGATGTCCCGGAGGGCGATTCACAGCATGACAGCCCCGGTGGAAGCTATGTTCGTGTAGGCGGTTCAAAGCGAAGGATGACGAGTGACGAGCGGCTGCGCCTGGCGCAACGACGGGGACAGGCACGTTTCCGATCATTCGACGAGCAAACCGTTCCGGATACCGGATTCAAAACTCTGGATGAATCGCTTTGGAAACCCCTGTTGAGTGCCGAGGGCGCAGCGGATCCTGAGGCAGCGCTCGTGAAGTTGGCGCTCCTGGCGTCCGACGAGGCCGGGGTCTCGCGTGCCACGGTGGCTGGCGTGTTGTTGTGCACCCGAAATCCCGAGCAGTGGCTCTCCAACGCCTGCATTACGGCGACCCGTTACAGGGGAAAGGATCGTGCCTCCGGCCAGATCGATGCGCAGGAAATTACCGGCCCGCTGAACCGGCAAATCGCCGATGCGGTGGCCTTCGGCGTAAGGAACATGCACGTTGCGGCGCGCAAGGAGCCGGGGCGCGTGGATCTGCCTCAGTACAGCGACAAGGCGCTGTTCGAGGCCCTGGTCAACGCCGTAGCGCATCGCGACTATTCAATGCGCGGTAGCAAAATTCGCCTTTCGATGTTCGAAGACCGCCTGGAGATTCAGTCGCCGGGCTCGCTACCGAACAACCTGACGGTGGAGAGTATGGCAACGCGGCAAGCGACTCGAAACGAAGCATTGACCTCCGTGCTGGGACGAATGCCGGTAGGGGGAGTCCGGGGCTCTGAGGACAGACAGTACTTCATGGAGCGCCGCGGAGATGGTGTTCTGATCATCCGGCGCGAAACCCGGGAACTCTGCGGGAAACTGCCTGAGTATCGACTGATCGATGACTCGGAAGTCTGCCTCACTCTCCCCGCGGCAACGCAGGAACAGAGCCCTGCCCGCGCCGTCATCACCGTGCGCTCCGTCGGCCAACCCTTGCCTGGTGCCGACCTGTTGACTCTTTTTCCGAACAAGACCTGGAAGCGTGCGACCACAGACGAAAACGGCGAGGCGGCCATTGATCTGCACACCACGCATCTCCCCATGACAGTCTTTGCGGCCGCTCCCGGGTACGCCGCGCATCTGGAACGAGAATGGGTGCCGAGCCAGGGCGCGCTCGCAATAGAACTTGAACCCCTGCCGGAGGGCGGTGCGGTCATTTTTCCGGAGGCGACCGGCTACCTTCCGGGTTTGACGGGACGGTTGAATCCCATCCTGGATACCCACGCCAGAACCTACCTCTACGCCTCCAACATCGCCATTAACCAGGGCGAGCAGCAGCCGGTCCACTTCATTCTCGGAGAAGAATTGCGATTAACCGATAACAAAGGAATCGAACTGCTGGTGCGCATTGTCGATATTGTGGGCCGGTCGGCGCTTGTGGAATACCGCCCATATCCGGAGGAGAAGACACATGCTGGTCAGTGAGTTGATCGAGCTGCTTCGAGCACTGGCTTGAGAAATATCGGCTCACCGGCGAAGTTAGACGCCGGTTCAAGGAGGGTAAACACATGCAACAGGAGAGCATCCGATGACACCTATTGTCGAGGAGCGGGTCGGCGAGCTGCGGCAACTCTGCGTCCGTTACCGTGTTCTGCGGCTTGATCTGTTCGGCTCGGCTGCCACCGACAACTCCCATGGGGACGAAAGCGACCTGGACTTCCTGGTTGAATTCCAAACGCTGCCCTCGGGAGAATATGCCGACGCCTACTTCGGGCTGCTGGAGGCTCTGGAGCTGCTCTTTGGACACCCTGTGGACCTCATCGTTGACTCGGCCATCAAGAACCCCTTCTTCCGGCAACGCGTTGACGAGACCAGGACACTGCTCTATGCGGCTTGAAGCTCGGAAATATCTGTATGACATCCAAAGAGCTGCGGGCTTACTGGATGAATTTGTTACCGGCAAGACCTTTGCTGATTATCAGCGCGACGCCATGCTGCGAGCCGCAGTAGAGCGTGAGTTCGAGATCATTGGCGAGGCCATGACGAAACTGGCTAAAGTCGAAGAAGCGGTGGCTGCCCGGATCAGCGGGTTTCAACGCATCATCGCCTTCCGCAACGTCCTTATTCACGAATACGCTGACGTGGATGACCGACTGGTGTGGGATGTGGTCGAGACCAATCTTCCGACCCTCGTCCGCGAGATCAACGCCCTGTTGGAGGATGGATGAGTGGAGTTTGTGGGCTGGAGGACATCTTTCGCGTCGCAGACACCTACCACGCCTGGCGCGGCGGCGATGGCGAGTACGACGACATCCCCGGCTTCTGCAAGTCGGCGACACTGGAAGAGATACGCAAGCACGGCCATGTCCTCACCCCCGGCCGCTACGTCGGCGCAGAAGCGCAGGAGGATGATGGGGAGCCGTTCGAAGACAAGATGGTGCGGCTCACCGCCCAATGGCGGGAGCAGCAGGCCGAAGCGTG
The DNA here is from genome assembly GCA_965222075.1 of Candidatus Latescibacterota bacterium. Taxonomy (GTDB): domain Bacteria; phylum Latescibacterota; class UBA2968; order UBA2968; genus JAAXHW01. The sequence continues at coordinate 1,845,235 of OZ244937.1, forward strand.
GAAACTGGACGCGGCTATCGCGGCCAACCTGGCGCAGCTGGGGTTCGGAGAGAGCACGGAGGGAGAACAATGATTCGACCGACTGAAGTCGAGGCCCGCGATGGATACCGGATATGGCTCCGGTACTCGGACGGGGTAGCGGGAGAGGCCGACCTGTCTCATCTGGCAGGGCATGGCCCGTTCGCAGCCTGGAACAACCGCAGATGCTTCGAGGCGGTGCATATCGGCCCATCTGGAGGGGTCGTCTGGGGAGATGACATCGAGCTTTGCCCGGACGCCCTCTATATGCAAATTACCGGCAAGGCCGTCGAGGAAGTGATGCCGGGCGTACGGACCTTGACTGAAAATGCCTGAGATTTGCAGATTCTACGGAATCGTCATACGCATGTATTTTGACGACCACTGGCCGGCTCACTTCCACGCGCTGTACGGCGAGGATGAAGCGGTAATAGGAATTGACAGCCTGGCTGTATTGCACGGGCGTCTGTCACCACGCGCCCAGGGCCTTGTGGTCGAGTGGGCCTCCCTCCGACAAGTGGAACTCCGGCAAGCATGGGACCGAGCCAAACGCCTGGAGCAGCCTGGCAGCATCGCACCCTTAGACTGACGCCGGGGTGATGAGCATGATGAGCAGTAGTGCAATTCACAGACGGAGGAAAGCTTGTGACCGTCGGACAGTTGGTACAGGTACTGCAGAGCTATCCGCAGGACATACGTGTCGTCGTGAACGGCTACGAAGAGGGCTACGACGACCTGTCGCCGGAGCAGATATCCTCGGTCAAGATAGCTTTGAACACAGGAAAACATCCCTGGGAGGGACGGCACGGAGATCCTCGCCATCCGGCGGAAGGGACTCCGGACGACACCAGGGTCGTCAAGTCCCTGGTTCTCTGTCGAGTGTCCAATTGATGATGCAATCCAAAGGTCGAGCATGATTGATTACGACAAGTTTCAGATGTCGCTCAAACGCCTGGAAGAGCAGCACGAGAATTACCAGCAACTCGACGCCTCGCTACCGGAATTGACCCAGGAAGCCATCGCCGAGTCGGTCATCCAGCGTTTCGAGACCTGCTATGACTGCCTGTGGAAGGTATTGAAACGATACCTGACTGAAGAACTGGGCATCCCTGACACGCCCAACAGTCCCAAGCCCATCTTCAGACTGGCCCACGAGAACCATCTGTTCGACTCGTCGCTGGAGCAATGGCTCGGCTATGCGGATCGGCGCATCGATACCACCCACGACTACAGCGGTGAGAAGGCGAAAGCCTGTCTGGACATCATGGGCGCGTTCATCGACGACGCCATAGGCCTCTACCAGACTATGAGCGGGGAAACATGGGAATAAACCAGGACATTGACATCACCGCAGAGCAGCGCAAAACCGTTCTGGCGTTGCTCCAAAGGCATCTGCCGAACACCACCGCCTGGGTCTATGGCTCCCGCGCCCAATGGACCTCGCGGCCGCAATCCGATCTCGACATGGTGGTATTCGCAACGCCGGAGCAAAACAGCCGGGTTTCCGATCTCAGGGAATCATTCGAGGAAAGCAACCTGCCGTTTCGAGTGGATTTGTTTATCTGGGATGAAGTGCCCGAGCAGTTCCGAAATCAGATTGAAGCCGAGCATGCGGTGTTGGCGGAGAGAGAAGAACAATCGCGGCTAACTTTAAACCTAGCTACCGCAGACGAGGCCGCTCCCTTGCGAGAAATTCTCGCCTACACACGCGATGGTGAGTGGGGAGCGGGAGATATAAACGCCAACCTCATTCCTATGCGAGTTATCCGAGGCACGGATTTTGAAGCTGTAAGTCGCGGGAGTTTGGCGAATGTTCCAACTCGATACATTCGTCCTGACGTGTCTGCAAGAAAGACTCTGAAGCCTTGGGACATACTTATCGAGACGGCAGGGGGATCTAAAAATCGTCCGACAGGTCGCACATTGTTGGTTCACCCACGAATTTTGGAACGCTCGGAGATCCCTGTCACTTGTGCGAGCTTTGCCCGTTTCCTCCGTATCCATTGTGATCGGGCGAACCCAGCATACATTTATTGGTTTCTTCAACACCTATATTCCATCGGTGAAATGGAAAAGCATCAAGTTCAACATACAGGTGTTGCTCGATTTCAATTTACAGATTTTGCCGCGAATATCGAAGTTCCGCTTCCTCCCCTCCCCGAACAACGTGCCATCGCCCACATCCTGGGCACGCTGGACGACAAGATCGAGCTGAACCGGCGCATGAACGAGACGCTGGAGGAGATGGCCCGGGCGCTGTTCAAGTCGTGGTTCGTCGATTTCCTGCCTGTGCGTGCGAAACAACGTGCACGCACGCCTGCCTGCGTCCGCAGGACAGGCAGGCAGACAGGTGATCCCGTCCGCGCCAAAGCGGCCCTCATTACTCCCCCTCCGGGGGGGAGTGATTGGACCGTCGAACGGGCCCGCGCCTACCTGCCTGCCGCGCGGGGCTTGGCGCAGGCAGGTCTGGCCGGCATGGACGCCAGCATCGCCGACCTCTTTCCCGACCGGCTCGTGGACTCGGAGCTGGGGCCGATACCTGAGGGGTGGGAGGTTGGCGTTCTGGATGATGCTATAGAACTCCTCAGCGGCGGAACCCCTCGCACATCGGTAGCCAGCTACTGGGGTGGAGACATTCCCTGGTATACCGCGAAAGACGCTCCCTCCCTGAGCGACGTTTTTGTTTTGGACACTGAAAGGACCATTACACAAGCAGGAGTTGAGAACAGTGCTACCAATATCCTTCCCTTCGGAACAACCATCATCACTGCCAGAGGTACGGTAGGCAGGCTGGCCTGTCTTGGAGTGCCGATGGCCATGAATCAGACCTGTTACGGTATCCGAGGTGCCCGAGGCTACCCGAACTTCTTCACATACTGGAACGTCAGGAGGACGGTAGATGAGCTGCAGAGCCGAACCCATGGCACTATCTTCGACACGATAACACGCCAGACTTTCAAACTTGTCGAGACAGCATTGCCGCCTGCGGAACTGGCGGAGGCGTTTGAGTTGACAGTAACCCCTGTGATGGGACGCATTCTCTGCAACCTGCTGGAGTCTCGCACCCTCGCCACCCTGCGGGATGCGCTGCTGCCGAAGTTGGTGTCTGGCGAAGTACGGATTAGATGATCCAAGGAATTCATGGAAAAGGTCCGCCAATTGAACGTGGCCGGAAACTCTTACTTGAAGTGTTATGGCACTCTATTGAGCCGAGCTATTGTCTGATCGAACGTGTCGTATCAATCGGTCTTTACGGAATTTAGGACGATCCGGCGAAACCATTAGGACACGCCGCTCAATTTCATCCTCAACGCTCGAATATACCTACGACATGAAACGAAGACGCAAACCGAAACGAAAACGCAAGACGAAAAACAGGAGGCCAACTGAGGACGGTTTTGGAATCTGGCAATACTCACATTCTCCTGTCGAGCGAAATGAGATGAAGGCGAATGTTCTTTCAAGGGCTCGCGAATGCGACGAGAAGTTTCCTGAACTTGTGAATTCACTGGTTGGCCATTTTCGGGACCGAAGGCCGCCACAGATTATTACGATTCTCGCGAACTATGGATTACAGCACATGGTCACCGACGCAGGCGTTTCGGAACAGAGCTTGGTCGGTATACAACAGCATCATGTCGAGTTGCTGCAGGCGTTAGCACTTACATTGTCTCAGGATGAATGGGGCCGTAACCCAGTAACACCTGATATCGTTCAAGCCGTTATCGACGAAATAGTCGAATTAGCGGATGTATTCCAAATTATGCGTTTGTCCACATTGGAACACGAACGCGATGAACAACAACATGCCGTTCTGACTCTTCAGGAGCGCCTAAGAGCGTATACACAATGTGTTCGAAATTGGGGCTATCGCTCTGCCATGGTTGAGGTTTCGACCGAGCTATACAGTCCTCTCGACTCGAGATTGCACGCGTACTACGGGTTCAGCGCAACGGATTTGATTGAGGTAGTTAATGCAATTATACGTGTCTTGGAGGAACGCGCCACGAAGCGGTGGAAAACCATGGGCGGGATATTCCGTTCCCGCAATGTTCGTCAACTCGTCCACAGATACTTCGCCCAATTTCCCGGCGTTGAAGACGACCCAGAAGAGTTTCTTTGTGCATTACCGGAAGGTGTTAGCCGTAACGAAGTCAGGTCTTGTTTAATGGCACTTGCCAATACGAAACTTTTTCAATTGTTCCTTTTCGATTGCGACTGTATCGCGGAAGTTTCAGGCCGATCAATCGATGTTGTCAGGCGAGTTCTCGAACATATCTCAATGCGCCCCGGTGATCTCGCTCAGGATAAAGTTCACGAATTTTTCCTCGACAACCCAATTTGGATGATGCCTGGAATAATCATCGAAGGGAAGTGCTTGTTCCCAATGCCGCAGGTTGTATTCAGCCACATTCACGGCCTTATGCGCGCGCTGGCTAAGGAAGCAGGTCTTGACGAGAAGCTCCATAAGCGGCGCGCGACGTTTCTCGAGAACAAAGTTAAGCAGACGATTCAGCGCGTTCTTCCCACCGCCACTTTGACCCTTAATGCAAAATGGAATTATAATGGGACCAGATTCGAAACGGACTTGCTCGGCCAGATTGATCACGTCGTATTAATAATAGAAGCGAAATCGGGAGCACTCACCGTTCAAGGTCTTCGAGGAGTTCCAGAACGTGTCAAGCGTCATGTCCACGACCTTGTTGTGGGGCCAGCGGAGCAGTCTTCACGGCTAGAGCAGTTAATCTGGCAGGCGAAAGCAGGTGAAACCGCCGCGGTAGCAACCATTTCATCATTGGGCTTAGAGCCGAACAACGTGGACACCGTCGTGAGAATCTCCGTCACACTTGACGATTTCTCTATGATGTCGATTGCTGAACGAGAGCTAAAAGCAGCGGGATGGGTTCCGCCTGCGCTCCCCCTAGCTCCGACACTGAACGTTACAGATCTAGCGTGCGTCGCCGAAATTCTCAACGATCCAGCATACTTTCTGCACTATTTCGCCGAACGTGAACGCAGCCAAAAGGTAATCGAACTAATCGGCGATGAGATGGACTTGCTCGGCCTGTATTTGGAGACTGGTTTCAATTTCGCCGAAAAGGAACTCGCAGCTAACCCGCTCATTACCACTGGATTGTCGCAACCTGTGGATCATTATTACAACAGCGCTGATGCGGGCGTAGTTGTCCAAAAACCACGGCCGAAGATTCATCGTGCATTAGAAAAAATCGTCCTCCATATCCAGAATAAATCCATTGAGGGTTGGACGACTATTGCGCTCGATCTTCTGCGCATTGGCAATCTTGATGAGCAAAGGATGCTTTTTCGAAAGATCGAGAAACTACGTAAACGAGTACCCAAGACGTACCGTGACCCTAAACACATTTGTTCGGTAGTTGTAGTTCCTCCTGCACACCGCGAGGCGTTTGCAATATTCTACGTATACCCAGATGCGATAGCCGACAGGCGTTACGAAGTGGTCGAGGAGTTGGCCGGCGGACAATTCGCTGTTGAGGGTCGTTCTCGTTGCATCGTTGTAGGCAAAAAGATCGAAGCCTGGAACCAACCATACCAGTTTGTGGCCACTTATAGCAAACCTGTATAATGCACGAAGGGTGGTAGTTGTAAAGGAAAACATCAATCACATTCCGGAGTTAGAGGGGCATGCTATCGCGCCGCTTGGAGGAGAGACGACATCTGATGGCGATAGCACTTGGTGCAGGGTATGGGCGGATAAACTCGTGCACGAAATTGAACAACATTCCGGAAGACCTCCCCAGTTCAAACTTGGAGGACACACAATGAACGTCTGGGTTGTCAGAGCGGATTTTGGAAGGTACACGGACAATTTTATAAATGGTGGATACATCGCGATCGGATGGATATGGGAGCGTGATCTCACGGCGATCAGCAGCCGTGAAGAGTTGTATCCGATTTACCGACAGACGCATCCAGACGATAAGAGCAATATCGTCGTTGGGCAGCAGGTGGGGCAGATTGCACGATTTCTTCTTGAAATCAAAGCTGGGGACTATGTAATAACGCCGCCCACAGACACTGAATGGCTACATTATGGTAAGGTTGCAGCGGACCCGTATTATTTCTCGAACGAGAACGACGGTTGCCCATATCCTCATCGGCGGAAAATCGAGTGGGCTCAGAGACGACTCAAGCGATCGGAATTCTCGATTCCATTTCAAAACACGATTCGCTCTTCGTTGACCGTTTTTTACGTATCACGGGGACAAGAGCTTCTCAGTACAATTGGAGTGCATCGGGTCGGATCCGAATCGAAACCTGAGACGAACGACCCCCATCAAGTAGTCCTCAACCAGATTCTCGAACTCGACTCCGGTGAATTTGAGATCCTGGTCGGACATCTGCTGACGGCCCTCGGATTTGAAGGCTCCAGGGTCATTGGAAAGCCAGGCGACGGCGGTGTAGATGTAATCGGAGAGTTGAACGCATCGAACCTGGCGAAAATCAAGGTTTTCGTCCAGGCTAAGCGTTATGAACTGCAAGCCAAAGTAAAAGCATCGACTGTAAAGCAACTCCGCCAAGCGATACCCTTTGGTGGACAAGGGGCATTCATCACAACTGCGAACTATCAGACTAAAGCGACGGAAGTGGCAGTTGAGGACGGCTTTCCGCGTATCGGCCTGATCAATGGCCATCAACTGGTCGACCTTCTAGTTGAGCATTGGAGTTCTATTCCTGCGGAGTTCCGCGACAGTCTGGGACTCAAACCAGGGTTGGTTCGTATATGAGGAACATCCCCGATTCTTTCGTTGGGGATCGTTTGATAAGGGATACTAATCACAACCATTTTTCAGAAACCCAAGGCCCATCCCCTTCCACCACCTTGGTAGACACAGATCGCAAAACGCTCCTTCGCAGGAACCCCTATGCTCACCATCGCTGAAGCCGATGTTGAGCAGGCCGCCCTCACCTGGTGCCTGCCTGCGCGGAGCGCGCTGGGATGTGGAAAACAAACCATGTAGGAGCGTGCTAATGAGTGAGCCATTGGGATTTTCGGTGAGAATCTTCGTCCCTTCGGGCGAGCCGGAAGGCCCGCGTGTGATTGAGAAATCGAATTGGACTGGACAGGGTCTTGTTTTTCCCCGTCCGCTCTTCGCCGAAGTTCGCAGCCGGGAGGAACTCAACCGCACCGGCGTGTATGTTCTCTGGGGACCCGGCAGATCAGAGCAACTGCCGCGCGCCTATGTGGGCGAGGGCGATGTTTTGCTGCCGCGGTTGGACAGCCACGCGAAGAAAAAGGACTTCTGGACCCATGGAATTGTCTTCACCAGCAAGGACCAGAGTCTGAACAAGGCACACGTCCAGCATCTCGAAGCGCGGCTGGTGGGACTTGCGGCCGAGGCAAAGCGCTGCGAGCTGGACAATGCGAACAACCCGCAGATGCCATCGCTATCGGATGCAGATAAGGCGGATGCGGAGCTGTATCTGGCCGACATGTTGCTATGCCTGCCGGTTGTAGGCGTAAGTTTCTTCGAAAAGCCGCGGGAGCCAGCGGGAAAGAGTCAAGACCTGTTCCTGAACGCCAAAGGCATACAGGCACGTGGTTATGAAGGAACGGGCGATTTCGTCGTACGCACCGATTCGGAAGCGGTCAAAAACGAGGTTGCTTCGATCTCCCCCTCTATCTCCGATCTGCGGAAGGCGCTGATAAAACAGGGTGTTCTTGAAGATACGGGCACCGCGTACCGGTTCGTTCAGGACTACCCCTTCAGTTCACCCTCCAACGCAGCCAGCGTCCTATTGGGTATGAAAAGCAATGGGCGCATCGAATGGAAGGATGCCGAGGGAAGATCGTTAAAGGAAATCCAGGACGCAGCAGTGGAGGGTACCGATGAACCGGCCGTCGAGTAAGCCGCTCTGGCATGACCGGATTGAACCTCGAAGCGCTCGCAATGAGCCAGGGCTACGTGCTGAAAGGTGCTTTGACGGCCACTTATGTCACGCAACGTCAATTGACGGTCAATATTAACGAAAAATGGCCAACAAAATGATTTGACGGCAATAGCCGACTGACAACCACCACAGGTCGTCCAGGGCCGGCCGTGCCTGTTTGGCGAGGTGGTCGGCGCAGGGTGGGCGCCCAATCCACGCCCAACAGGGCAACCACAAGGGTTGCCCCTACGTTGGGCGGGCTTTCATCTCGGCGATAAAGTTGCAATTGGCCGCATTATAAACTTGCAATCAGACGATATGAGACCCCTTGATTCAGCGGTCTATTTGGTCTATATTGGACTACTACGAATCGATTGGAGGATATATGACCGCCCAACATGCCAGGCCCCACCGCGTCTGGACCGTCGCCGAGGCCAAGGCGCGCCTGTCTGAAATCCTGCGGCTTGCCGAAGAGGAGGGGCCGCAGCGTATCGGCGCGCGGAAGTCTTTCGTCGTCGTGCCCGAGCGCGTATGGCAGGCTCAATTGTCACCGCGCAAACCGCTCGGCCAGTGGTTGATCGACAACATGCCGCGCGGCGTGAATCTCGAGATCTCTGGGGATAGAACGTCCCGGCGGGAGATTCCGTTCGTTGCCGGAGAGACGGGGTGAGCGGCTTTCTCCTGGACACCAACGTGGTCTCGGAGCTGACCAGGAACGCGCCAGACTCGCAGGTCATCGCATTCCTGGCTGAACAGCACGACTTATGGCTATCGGCGATGGTGCTGCATGAGTTGGAGTTCGGCTTGCAACTGTTGCCGCACGGACAACGGCGAGACGTATTGCGAGCGGCGCTGTCAGGGTTCATCACGGACTACCAGGACCGTATCCTGCCTCTGGAAAGGATGGGGGCAGAGTGGGCCGCCCACTTTCGGGCGCAGGCGCATCGCTCCGGTCGCGTGCTGGACCTGGGGGATGCACTCATCGCCGGAACTGCCAAGGCCCATGATTTGTCGCTCGCAACGAGGGATGTCGCGGATTTCAACGGTTTGGACGTTGACGTCACCAATCCCTGGGAGGCACCGTGACCACCATCACCGAATCCGCTGTCAAGGACGCCTCTCTCGACTGGCTTGCGGAGCGCAGAAGGTGCCGCCGATTGGCGACATTTTATAGCTATGGTGAACCCGCTGTTTAGAAAAATGACAACAAACGCTCTTGAAAGCTTTATCCCTGCCGCCCTGCCGGTGCAAGATGCTAAGAGACTGACCGAGGCCATTGCATGACCGATGCGCTGATGACAGATCCCGACCAGGAAGAAGCGCTGTCTCGCGTCTATGCACACGCTGTGGCGGCGCGGGCCGGCTATGTCACGGCCAACTATGATCTGGACCGGGATGGCATCGATCTGCGGATTCAAGCGGGTGGGGCGATGCGTCCCGCGCTCGACTTGCAGTTGAAGGCGACGGTCAATCTGAGCGCGCCGGATGATGGGTACTTTCATTTCCCACTGAAGCGCAGGAATTACGACCTGCTGCGCATCGAAACACAGCCGCCGAGGTTGCTCGTGGTGCTCGACTTGCCCAGAGACAAGGAGCGGTGGGTGACGATCACCGAGGATGAGCTTGTGCTGAGGCGTCGGGCTTATTGGTTGAATCTAAAAGGTTTTGAGGAGACGGACAACCGATCATCCGTCACGGTCCGAATACCGAGGAGTAACCTGTTTGACGTCGAGAATCTGCATGCGCTGATGGAACAGTCAAGAGAAGGGAGAATCCAATGAGGGTCAGCATTCGGGACAAGGAGCCCTTGAGCGAGATTTCGCCTGCGGCCCTGTCGGCCTATGCTCGTGCTGAGGGCTGGAGAAGGACGGATAACTACGGCGATTCTTCAGACGTTTATGTATCGGACGGGTTGCCGGAGATCATCTTGCCGCGGACCCAACGTTTGGGTGATTATGCCAACGTCGTATCGCAACTCATTGAAATCTTCGCCGATGTCGCCGGTACCGACGAACTTTCTCTCTACCGCGACCTGGTTACGGCCGACCGTGATGTCATTCGCGTGCGGGCCGCCGAAGGCGACGATGGCGCCGTATCAGTAAGCGATGGGATCGACCTTGTGTGCGGCGCGCGCGATATGATCCTGGCTACGGCCTGTTCGCTGCGTGATCCGCGACCGGTTTACCGCGCGGGCGCCAACAAGGAAGCCATGGGCTATGTAAACAACATCCGCATGGGGCAGACCGAGCAGGGCAGCTTCGTTGTTACGTTGTTAACCCCTGTTGTTTCGCCGCCGATGCAACAACCCCTCATTCCGAACTTGCCGCACAACGACGACCCGATCGAGCGGAAGATGACAAAGCGTCTGGCCTCTGCTCTGCGAGCCACCCGCCAAGCGACCGAAAGAGTAGTCGGAGGAGACGCCGACGCTTTCTTGCAAGCCGTGGAAAACGGTGTAAGCGCCAATCTGTGCGAAGCGCTCGTGAGGTTGATCGAACCCTTTCCGACACTGGATGTCAGTCTGATCTGGGCACGCACGCATCCGATGAATACGGCGCGGGAGGTCGTTCGCTTTGCCAAAGGCGACGCTCCGATCCTCCGTGAGGCCGCGAGGTTGTTCCGTAATCGCGAACCGCGACCGGACGTCCGGTTTGTTGGCCTTGTGCACAGGCTGAAACGCGGCGAACGGGAGGTGGGGACAATCACTTTGCGAGCATATATTGACGAGCAAATGCAGTCAATTGTCGCCGTTTTGAGTCAGTCCGATTACGCGCGAGCCATCCAGGCTCATAAGGAGAAGGCGCCGGTTGTCGCAGAAGGCGACCTTGAGCGATATGGCCAGCGTTGGCGCTTGCTGAACCCGCGCATTGCGGGCGTCATTCCGCAACAGGATATGTCGGACGAGGGAGAATGAGGATGATCGATCCGGTCCACTCGCTGGCATTCTCGATCCAGGCCAATCCTGGCGTCTACGCTGTTCTTGTGGGCTCGGGCGTCTCCCGGGCAGCAAAAGTTCCCACCGGTTGGGAGATAACCCTCGACCTGATTCGCAAGTTGGCGAAACTTTGTGACGAAACGTGCGACCCCGACCCGGAACGCTGGTATCGGGAGAAATTCAAAAAAGAGGCGTCTTACTCCGACCTTCTCGACGAACTTGCCAGGACGCCGGCCGAGCGACAACAGTTACTCCGCGCGTATTTTGAACCGAACGACCAGGAGCGCGATGAGGGCGAGAAAGAGCCTACGGCGACGCACCGCGCCATCGCGGCACTGGCCGCACAAGGATTCATAAAGGTCATCCTCACCACGAATTTTGACCGCCTCGTGGAAACCGCCCTCACCGATGAGGGGGTTGTACCGACCATCCTGAGTTCCCCCGATCAGGTTAAGGGCGCACACCCATTGATTCACACCCAGTGCTGCGTCTTTAAGGTAAATGGCGATTACCTCGACACCCGCATCAGGAATACCCCTGCTGAACTTGACGAGTATCCGCCCGAGTTCAATCAACTCCTGGATCGTATCTTCGATGAGTTCGGCCTGATCGTCTGCGGCTGGTCAGCAGAGTGGGATAGCGCGTTGTGCAAGGCGATTTACCGTGCAAAATCGCGCCGGTTCACGACATACTGGGCGGCACGGGGCGAACCCGCAGATGAGGCGCGTCGACTGATTGACCATCGTGGAGCTCAGGTAATTTCCATCGAGGACGCCGACACATTTTTCCAGGACATCCAGCAACACGTCGAGTCCATTGAGGAGTTTTCAAGACCTCACCCGCTTTCCACCGAAGCCGCCGTAGCCAGTCTGAAGCGCTACATTCCCGAGCCCCGATACCGAATTCAACTGTCGGACCTCGTTGACGGGACCGTTGAGCGAATTGTCGAGGTGACATCTAGCAAGGATTTCACTCGTTACGAGAGCTCGAGTCCGACCACTGCGTCGACTACCGCGTTTGTCCATAGGTACGAGGCGGCCTGTTCGACACTGCTGGCAATGGCGCCGATAGGGGGCTTTTGGGCAGAAGATGAGCACAATCACGTTTGGCAACGAGCGTTGCAGCGTCTTGGTTCGACAGCATCGATCGGGGGTTATGATCTTTGGCTTGGGTTAAGAAAATATCCGGCCACTCTTTTGCTCTATGCGCTGGGACTCGGTGCAGTCGAGGCTGATCGGCTTCGGTTTCTTGGAAGCGTGTTAGGGACCACGATTCACAGAGAACATCAGGAGGATTTACCCGCCGTACAGATACTTCCACCTTCTTGCTTGTTTTCGCAAGGTGGACCGGCAATGCGGATTCTGGACGGCATGGGCGAACGCAAAGCACCACTGAACAACTGGATACACGAGACATTGCGGCCCTATGCTGAACGCATCATCCCTGACGACAACCGGTACACCCTGGTCTTCGACAAACTCGAAATACTGATGGCGCTCAGCTACGCCCACAAAGACGATCGGCCACCAGAACGGTACTGGGCGCCTCCTGGTGCTTTCGGATACCGGAGTGATAACAGAACGCGCATTATGCAGGAGATCGAGGAATCGCTCTCAACCAAACAAGAAAAATCGCCGTTTGTAACGTGTGGGATTTTCGGAGAGACCGCAGAGGATTGTAAGAAAGGCGTGGCGGCTTTGGCAAAGTTGGGTTGGTGGAGATAATGGCGCGTGTATCTTTCACCGAATCCACCGTCCAACAGGTCGGAGCCGAGCCTGAGCAGGCGCGTATTTCGTGACGATGGTCGTCCAGGGCCGGCCGTGCCTATTTGGCGCGCCGGGTGTGGGAGGCGTTGCCCCACCGGTTTTCAGGTGTTGAGATGGGTCCGTTTGTGGTCATGCCAAACCATATTCACACGATCATCATCCTGCACGGAACCGTAGGGGCGTCCCTTGTGGGCGCCCAATCCACGCACAACAGGGCAATCACAAGGGTTGCCCCTACATTGGACGATGTGATCGGACCGGAATGGGACCGGGGTCGAGAATAGTACGATGCGGTGGAATACGGTTACGACAAACCAAATCCCGTCCGCATACACCACCTGTAGCGCCCCTGGTGGGCGCCCGACCCACACCCAACAGGGCAACCACAAGGGTTGCCCCTACAAGAACCCTCATGTCCCCTGCCGGGGGTGACGTGTGCCATTCCAGGAGAACGCCCCATTGAAACACCGCTACAACCCGGACCACCATCACCGCAGGTCCATCCGACTGCGGGGATACGACTACACACAGGCGGGCGCGTATTTCGTGACGATGGTCGTCCAGGGCCGGTTGTGCCTGTTCGGCGATGTGATCGGCGCAGAGATGCGTTTGAATGAGGCTGGGGAAATGGCGCACCGGGTGTGGGAGGCGTTGCCCCATCGGTTTCCAGGCGTTGAGATGGGGCCTTGTGTGGTCATGCCAAACCATATTCACGCGATCATCGTCCTGCACGGAACCGTAGGGGCGTCCCTTGTGGGCGCCGACCCACGTACAACAGGGCAATCACAAGGGTTGCCCCTACATTGGACGATGTGATCGGACCGGAATGGGACCGGGGTCGAGAATAGTACGATGCGGTGGAATACGGTTACGACAAACCAAATCCCGTCCGCATACACCACCTGTAGCGCCCCTGGTGGGCGCCCGACCCACACCCAACAGGGCAACCACAAGGGTTGCCCCTACAAGAACCCTCATGTCCCCTGCCGGGGGTGACGTGTGCCATTCCAGGAGAACGCCCCATTGAAACACCGCTACAACCCGGACCACCATCACCGCAGGTCCATCCGACTGCGGGGATACGACTACACACAGGCGGGCGCGTATTTCGTGACGATGGTCGTCCAGGGCCGGTTGTGCCTGTTCGGCGATGTGATCGGCGCAGAGATGCGTTTGAATGAGGCTGGGGAAATGGCGCGCCGGGTGTGGGAGACGTTGCCCCATCGGTTTCCAGGCGTTGAGATGGGGCCTTGTGTGGTCATGCCAAACCATATTCACGCGATCACCGTCCTGCACGGAACCGTAGGGGCGCCCCTTGTGGGCGCCCAATCCACGCCCAACAGGGCAACCACAAGGGTTGCCCCTACATTGGGCGATGTGATCGGTGCGTACAAATCGTTGACCACGGTGGAATATGTGGGAGGCGCCCAGGCCAGGGGGTGGACACGGTTTCGGGACCGGCTGTGGCAGCGGAACTACTACGAACACATTGTGAGGGACGACGAGTCCCTTGGGAGAATCGAAGGATATATTCTCGACAACCCGGCAAATTGGTCACTCGACGAAGAGAATCCCCTGAACGTGTCGACGGTATCGGAACCCCTATGACCACCATCACCGAAGCCGACGTTGAAGTCGCCGCCCTGGACTGGCTGGCGGGCCTCGGTTGGCAGGTCGCGCACGGGCCGGACATCGCGCCGGATACACCGAACGCCGAACGAGGCGACTACGGGCAGGTCGTGCTGGAACCGCGCCTGCGGGATTCCCTTGCCGAACTGAACCCCGCCCTGCCCCCCGACGCCCTTGACGACGCCTACCGCAGGCTGACCCGCCCCGAAGGCTCGACCCTGGAGGCACGCAACCGCGCCTTCCACCGGATGCTCGTCGACGGTGGGACAGTGGGATACCGGGGCGACGATGGCGCCGTCCGCTGGGAACAGGCAAAGGTCATCGACTTCGACAACCCTGGCAACAACGACTGGCTGGCCGTCAACCAGTTCACCGTCACGGAGAATAAGAACACGCGCAGGCCCGACGTGGTGCTGTTCGTCAACGGCCTGCCCCTGTGCGTGATCGAGTTGAAGAACCCGGCGGACGAGGACGCCACCATCTGGACGGCATGGCACCAGCTCCAGACCTACAAGGCTGAACTGCCCACCCTCTTCTCCATGAACGAGGCGCTCATGGTCTCGGACGGGACCGAAGCCCGCATAGGCACGCTGACCTCCGGCAGGGAGTGGTTCAAGCCCTGGCGCACTATTGCGGGGGAGACGCTGGCCGACCGGCTCTTGACCGAGCTTCAGGTAATGCTGGAAGGTGTCTTTGAGCGAAGCCGTTTCCTCGGGCTCGTCCGCGACTTCATCGTTTTCGATGACGACGGCAGCGGCGCGCTGGAGAAAAAGATGGCGGGCTATCACCAGTTCCACGCGGTCAGGGTCGCGGTTGACGAAACGCTGCGCGCGGCGGAGTTACAACGATCAGCCGACAGGACCGTTGACACTGGCGGAAGGTACGAGACGGGCCGCAAGCCCGGGGGTGAGGCCGGCGACCGCCGTATCGGCGTGGTGTGGCACACTCAGGGGTCCGGCAAGAGCCTGACCATGGCCTTCTACGCCGGACGGATCGTTCTCGACCCGGCCATGGAGAACCCCACCATCGTCGTCCTCACCGACCGCAACGACCTGGACGACCAGCTTTTCGGCACCTTCTCCCGCTGCCAGGATCTGCTGCGCCAGCCGCCAGCCCAGGCGGAGAGCCGGACCGACCTGAGAAACAAACTCTCGGTGAATGCCGGTGGCGTGGTGTTCACAACGATCCAAAAGTTCTTCCCCGAGGAGAAGGGCGATACCCACCCAACGCTCTCCCTGCGCCGCAACATCGTGGTCATCGCCGACGAGGCCCACCGCAGCCAGTACGACTTCATCGACGGATTCGCACGCCACATGCGAGACGCGTTGCCCAACGCCTCTTTCGTCGGCTTTACCGGTACGCCCATAGAACTTCAGGACGCCAACACGCGGGCCGTGTTCGGGGACTACATCAGCATCTACGACATCCAGCGTTCCGTCGAGGACGGGGCCACGGTGCCGATCTACTACGAGAGTCGGCTGGCCAGGCTGACGCTCGATGAGGCCGAGAGGCCGCTCATTGACCCGGAGTTCGAAGAGGCGACCGAAGGCGAGGAAGTCGAGCGCAAGGAGAAGCTCAAGACCCGCTGGGCACAGCTCGAAGCCATCGTCGGCGCCGAGAAGCGGCTGAAGCTCGTCGCCGAGGACATCGTCGCCCATTTTGAGCAAAGGCTCGAATCCCTTGATGGCAAGGCGATGGTCGTCTGCATGAGCCGACGCATCTGCATCGACCTCTACCACGAACTGGTGAGGCTACGCCCTGATTGGCATCACGAGGATGACGACAAGGGGTACCTCAAAGTCGTGATGACCGGTTCGGCCTCCGACCCCGTGGATTGGCAGCCGCACATCCGCAACAAGCCGCGACGGGAGGCGCTGGCCAAGCGGTTCCGCGACCCCGACGATCCCCTGAGGGTCGTGCTGGTGCGCGACATGTGGCTCACCGGCTTCGACGCGCCCAGCCTGCACACCATGTACGTGGACAAACCGATGCGCGGCCATGGGCTGATGCAGGCCATCGCCCGGGTCAACCGCGTGTTCAGGGATAAGCCGGGCGGCCTCGTCGTCGATTACCTGGGACTCGCCCACGAACTCAAGCGCGCATTGGCGACCTACACCGAAAGCGGCGGCACCGGGCAAACCGCACTCGACCAAAAAGAAGCGGTGGCGGTCATGCTGGAGAAATACGAAATCTGTTGCGGCCTGTTCCACGGCTTCGACCGGTCCAGGTGGATCACCGGCACACCGGCGGAACGCCTGAGCCTGCTACCGGCCGCGCAGGAACACATCCTGGCGCAAGAGAACGGCAAGGACCGCTGCGTGCAGGCGGTGCGCGAGCTTTCCCAGGCCTTCGCCCTGGCCGTCCCCCACGAGGACGCGCTGCGCATCCGGGACGACATCGGGTTCTTTCAAGCGGTTCGAGGGCAGCTGATGAAGCGGGCCGGCGGCGAGGTACGTCCGGAGGAAGAGTTGGACCACGCCGTGCGCCAGATCATCTCCCGCGCAGTGGCCTCCGAGGGCGTCATCGACATCTTCGCCGCCGCGGGTCTGGAAAAGCCGGACATCTCGGTGTTGTCGGACGAGTTCCTGGCCGAGGTGCGGGGGATGCCCCAGCGCAACCTCGCAGTCGAGCTGTTACAGAAGCTACTCAAGGGCGAACTCGCCACCCGCCGCCGGAAGAACGTCGTCCAGGCCCGTTCTTTCGCCCAGATGCTGGAACAGACCCTCCGCCGCTATCAGAACCGCGCCGTCGAAGCCGCGCAGGTGATCGAGGAGCTGATCCAGCTTGCAAAAGACATGCGGGAGGCCAACGCCCGCGGCGAGACGCTCGGACTCTCGGCGGACGAACTGGCCTTCTACGACGCGTTGGAGACCAACGACAGCGCCGTCCAGGTCCTGGGCGACGAGACCCTGCGCACCATAGCCCGCAAGCTGGTCGAAACCGTCCGCAACAACGTCACCATCGACTGGACCCTGCGCGAGAACATCCGTGCGCAGCTGCGGGTGCTGGTCAAGCGCACGCTGCGCAAGTATGGCTACCCACCCGACAAGCAGGAAAAGGCAACACAAACCGTCCTGGAGCAAGCCGAGGTCCTATCCGCCGGATGGGCTGTGTGAGCCGACACGGGAAAATCTCCACGATTTCCTGCACACTCATTAATAGGTAGAAAAGATATGTCAACACGCACGTTCTTCCTCTCGATTCTTGTGGTCCTGGGGGTCCTCCAGATGCAGCCGGCTCCGGACGCCGACTTCGACGGCAACGGGACCGTGGACTTCGCCGACTTTATCGCCTTTGCCCGGGCCTTCGGATCCACGCAGGCCAGGTACGATCTGAACAAGAACGGCATCGTGGACTTTACCGACTTTGTCGTATTCGCCCAAGCGTTCGGGCAGTCGGGCGGCTCCGGGGTTGCATCGGACCCAAATCTGCCGCGCCTGCGCAAGTACAACGTTCCACACCCCGTCTATCCCGTAGACCATCCAATCTGGACCCTGGTGCGCGGCAAGGTCCAGGCCGACGACTGGATGGACAAATCCAACGGTGAGTTGCGGTCCCACATCGATGAGCAGGGCGCCCGCCGGGGGGACAACGCCCTGATGCTGGAGGTGCTCCAGCGACTGGCGCACAAATATGCCTGGACCGGCGAAGCCAAATACGCCTACAAGGCCGCGGTCATCTTAGACCGCTACGCCGAAGTCATCGGCGTCTGGCCCTTTTTCGACCAGTCTGGCAAGAAGACCTACCCCCACGACGTCATGCTGCCCCAGTACGGCATTGAAATGCCTCCCCACTACGGCGCCTTCTGGAGCACCTGGCACCCCTACGACCTCCAGGCCTCCCACCCGCTGGCCCTGGCCTACGACCAGATCGTGAACAGTGGCCAGATGGAAAAACTGGCCGAAGAAACGGGTCAGGACGTCCGCCTGAAGATCGAGCGCGACCTCCTTTACGCCAACCTGGAGATCGCCGACCGGTACCCCCTGATGTACATCAACACCGACGCCAACCTGCTCTTCGGCATGCTCATCTGGGGCCAGGCCCTGGGCGATCCCGAACTCGTCCACCGCGCCATCCGCTTTGGCGACGGCCTGCGCAAAGTCTCGTATTTCCCCAGCATGTTCTGGCACGAAGGCTCGCCCAGCTATCACATGATGATCACCGGCCGGTGGGCCATCTACTATCCAAAAGGCTGCCTTGATTCCTACTCGGACCCGGCCGGATACAGGGACCCGGTAGACGGCGCCCGCTTCGACAAGGCCGACTTCCTCGCCCGTTACCAGCCCCTGTTGGACGGGGCCGCCCGCCAGATGCAGAAGTGGGTGCTGCCCAACGGCCACTACGCCGCCGTCCACGACACGCACTGGAAGGACAACACCATCGAGCGCTGGGACTGCTACGGCATCCTGGACGAGTACCTGCCCTCCGAATCCACCGCAGTCCTTCACACCTGGGTCGGCCACGCCACCCTCGGTCGAGGACAGGGCCCGAACCAGGTCCAGGCCCACCTGCACTTCTCCGGTGCGATGGGTCACGAACACAAAGACAACCTCAATTTCTTCCTCTGGGCCAAAAACAAGGAACTCCTGTCCGAAACCGACTACTACGGCATCGACAACCGCGCCTGGGCCGCCAGCACGGCCGGGCACAACACCGTCGTGGTCAACGAACAGGACCAGTTTCGGCGGGGCAACGCCCCGCAGCGGCAGTTTTCCGACATCGACCGGGTGCCCGGCGTGGAGGACTTCTGGTTCGCCCGCACCCACCTCAAACACGGCACCACCCTCACCGATGGACAACTCCGCCTCTTCTCCGCCGACGCACCCGGCATCCAGGTCGTGGAAGCCGATGGCCACCGCGCCTACCCCTCGGACCTGGTCAAACTCTACCGACGCACCCTCGCGATGGTCCAAACCGGTGGTGAAGATATCTATATTGTGGACATCTTTCGCGTCCGGGGAGGGGGCACCCACGACTGGATGCTCCATGGCCCGCTCCAGGACGACTACACCGTCACCACCTCCCTGAACCTCAACCCTCACGGGGGTACGCGCCACGAATGGCTGGACGACCTCCGCTCTGCCCGGACCGACGGGCCCTGGTGGGCGGAGTTCAGAACCCCTACCGGCGAGGCGGTGCGCACCACCGTGATGCCCGCAGCAGGCACCGAGGTCACCCTCGCACAGGGACCGGCCATGCGCCGGATGGGCACGCAGACCTTCCTGGACGTGAGGCGTGTCGGCTCCTCAACATCGGTCTTCGTAGCGGTCCACGAACCGCATACGGGCAGCCCCCGCATCCGCTCGGTCAAACTCGTCCCCGCCGGGCGCGCCTCGGAAATGGCCGTCGCGCTGCAGGTCGAACTCCCGGACCGCACCGACACAATCCTCTCCACACTTGATGAAAACGGCGCAATCGTCGCCGCCGAAATCGACTTTCAGGGCCGCTTCGGCTACCTGTCCGTCCCAAACAACCGGGCACGTACCCTGTACATGGCCGACGCCGGCCACCTCAAAACCGGCGGGGCGACCCTGGAAGGTCCGGCGGCCTACACTGGCGCCGTCACACAAACCCTCAGCACCGCGCGGGGCGATGCCCTCAACGCCTTCGTCGTGGACGCCCCGATCCCCGATCCGAACCTGACCGGCAAACTCTTCCTCACCACCGACGGCGACGGCAGCACGCGCGGATTCCTGATCAAAGCCGTCCACGGCAACCGGATCGAGGTCGACCGGCTGCCCGGAATGACCGTCCAGGACGGCTACGTCAAGCTCCAGTACTTCCCCAACTGGGGAATCCCCGGCGGGCTGGACTTCCGAATTGTCAACTCGGTGCACACATCGACGCGCTGAAAAGAACAGACTCACCGCAGAGACACAGAGGAACGCGGAGACAGATTAAAAAACCTGGTTCATGTAAGATTTTGGCGGAAGGAAGTCAGAAGAGGAAATATCGGGATGATAGTGAAGACACGGCGGCGCAGCCGAAAGAGAGAATCCATGGAAGACAGTGTTGTGCGTAAGGGCTTCACATACGTGCACATCCTGCTCTATATTCGTACCCTGTTAATTGCGGGAGCATTCGCCGTTTGTAGCGCCAGCGAGCCGGTTGAAGCAGGGGTATGGGACTACCTCAAGCAGTACTACCAGTCCATGCGGTTGGGTGAATTGGACGAGGTCGGCATTCGTGAAACGCCGGTGGAATACGCCGGCGAAGTCGGACTCGAGTTGATAGGCAGGGTCGAGCTACCTCTTGACGAGGATACACCGGGCATTGGGAATATAGCGTGGACGGGGATTACGGCGGATAGTTCCCTGGCACTCATTGATTTAATCTCGTATGAGGTGTACGAGTTCAGCTTGCGTGACGGTCATTACGCACGCTCCATCGGGAGAAAAGGCCGAGGTCCCGGCGAGTATCAGATGGCTTGGAATATGGCCGTGGATCCGAAGGGCTATTTCTATGTTCAAGATATAGGGATCCAAGTCCTGCGCTATGACCAGCAGGGTAATTATCTCGATAGAACGCGATCGATTGGTAGTAAGAAGGTTGCGTGTGATCGCGATGGGGCCGTATTTTTTTTGGGAGTGAACGCTAATAATATAATTCAGCTACAGAAGAGAGTCCCCAATATGAACTGGAAGGTGCAATATACGATCTCTCTTTCTACAAAAAAACAAGAGATTCTAGCCTATCGGATGAGTTCTTATGCTCAATTACGCTACAATCCCATGTCGCACCGTTTCTATTACCTGGGACCCAACGATGATAAGGTCAAAGAGATTGACGCGGAGCGCGGCGAGATCGTCCGACAATTTGGCCTTTTCGTGCCTCAACCTGTGGTTGAGGGATATCGTGTTGACCCTGAGTCCAGAGCGTTGGAAGTGATCCATTCCGGTCGTTGGCAGACCCCCGAATACGTCCCGCTGCCAGAAAGCTACCATGACAAAGGTGTGGGTTCCCGTGAGGATATGCGAGCGTTGCGCATAAGCAAGGTGACTGCTATGATATTACTCGATAATCGGTACCTTATAGTCTTTTACATACACCCATCTCTACAAATGTCCCGGATCATTTACGACCTGAAGGCAGGTGAGAGTGTAAAGGCCTATTCGTTTAATGAAGAAGCTTCGAAGGCGTTCGTTTGTCTTGTAGAATATTCAGCTCCTGATAACTTTGCCCCAGCCACGATGAGTGGTACGCAGATGGCTGCGTGGCAAGATCGGCTGTATATCTATCAGCCGCCCCTATTTGAGAAAGCAGAGCAATCGAACGGCGTGATAAAGATCTATACGCTTTCATTTCCTCAGTGAACGATATTATATTAGACCTGCACGGCCAGTTGGTCTAGTAACTGACGGATATTCCGCTCATTCCCCGCAATAAATACGGGAGCCAATGCTCCGCGGCCATGCAGGGCCTGGATCAGGAAATCAATTTGGAGCATCTTTTCTTCAGGTTTCTTGCAGTTGGGCCATTTTTTAAGGAACAGATGTGCAGGGAATGGGTGGCCTGTTCTCAGTTTGAGACTCGAAACTTCCTTCTTCCACATCTGCCACTTAAAGATGTGGCCGCATCCATGGCAGAGCAGTTTCTCATCGCGCCGTTTCAGTGACTTACGAAAGTTTCTCCATCGGCGCCGGTAATCACAATGCGGACAGTGAAGGTAGCCTCCCGAATGCACGGCCGTCTTCCCGCATTTGGGGCAGAGGAACTCACGGTTTGCAGAGGAGGCTTTGCGTTCACCGTCATTATTCGCATCCCAGCGATTGCTTTGGAAATTCGGTCTTCGGATAAGAGATCCGCACTCTGGGCAGGGAAGACGAAGCCGACGAGTAACTGATTGCCGATATTGGCGGGTCGCCCAAGATTTTCCGCACTGGCATTCCAGCCGATTTGTTTCAGCGTTCAATTTCAACATGGAATAGCAGTCGAAGCAGTGAGGGGTTTCCCGAAGGGCATCCCGGCAGTCGCTCCACAAGAGACGTTTCAGGCAACAAGAGCAGTGGAACCAGCCCGACCGATAAGTCTTTTCGGAAGAAAGACTGACGCTTTCCGCTGGTGACAATATGTTTCTGCGTTTCACGTTCGTCCCGCATTGAGGACAAGGGACTTCGCCATATTCAATGGCACGAGCTACAGCTACGACATCCCTGCACCGAGCATACAAGCCCCAGCCTACTTCGAGTAGAAGTTCATCATCATATACGCCGATGCGAGAAAGCCTGTAAAGACGGCCAATTTCCACTGGCTTTATGCGAGGTGCCCATTTCATTAGGGACTTATATACTTGGCTAAGCACTCCTTTATTATCCCCTTCTCCGCTCTCTCAGCATCTCGTTCGTCTCCGGCTTACCGTCCATCAATGCCCTCGCTAAAGCAGACGCCCGCTCATCCAACTCCTCCAAACTCAAACCACTATCCAACTCCACATCCTCAACAACCCCCTCCTTCTTTACGTCCTTCGTAGCACCCATGACAACCTCCTTATCTCCTCCTATAAACCCTTTGACGCTTCTCCATATGAACCACATGAACCTCCCCACCAACCCTCTTATAGAAAATCCTGTAATTACCCCTCCTGACCCTAAATACAGGATCATTAGCAGGACGACCCTTTACCTTAACCGACCCCTTCCTGTTATTAGGATCTCTGAGAGATTCGATCTTTTCAATAGCCAAACGCCTGACATTAGGTTGCAAGCCTTCCTCAATAAACTTAGCAACAGCATCCCGAATAACTATCTCTTGCCCTCCCAACACCTCCGGCTTCGGTTGCTCCGAAACCTTCTCTTCCCTATCCTTCCTCCCACCCCTCCGCCGAGCCTCATTCACCGCTCACCTCCACCCCTCTTCATCCTATCAAAAAACCGACGGGTCTCCCCAACGGATAACATCCTACTCTTTCCAGTACGAAGGTCTTCATCAATCTGCAATGACAAAGACAGATCCCGCGCCTCCTCACCCCTATCCTCCTGAATCACGTCTTCAGGACGCCCACCCCGTAAAACAAAATTAATCAACCGCATTGCACCACTCTTAGCACCCATAACACCCTCCTTTTCTCTTTTGCATCTTTCACCACATAAACAAACCGACAAAGAAATTTATACAAAACTTATTGACTTTTGTCAATCTCTATCACTATATTACCCACGTCTTCATACTGGCAGACCCGCAATGTCGGGTAGCCTACCAAATACAATAGCCGACTTATCAAGGTAAGGGTAGCTCCCGAACCTGGCAAATACGTAGGGCCTTCCCGCATACCTCTGCGAGTATGGAGACAACTACCCGGCACCCTATGCAGGGGTGCCGAAAGTTGTTCACTCTCCACGACGGAGGTAACAGGGATGAGACTAATAGCATTGGTTTGCCGCATGCTCGGTAGCCCTCACAGGCTGTGGAGCGCTCTTTGTCGGTACGACGCAGACCATTAGCATCAACTCATCACCGACTAACAGCGAGGTGAAAATTGATGAAGGAATCTTCACAACTCCAACATCGGTAGAACTCGCTCGAAATAAGAGCTATACAGTAACCATATCCAAAGAAGGATACGAAACAAAGTCGGTCAAACTCAACAGACAAGTTAGCGGGAAGATAGTCATACTGGACATCTTAGCAGGTATTGTTCCCATAGTGATAGATATGGCAATGGGAACATGGTACGAACTGAAACCAAGCACCATAAATGTCAACCTGTCCAGCAAGCAATCAGGCAAGCAGGACATACCCGTGAACCTCAGTGCAATAGACCGAGGGCAACTGAAGATTAACTCATCGGAACCCGTAACGGTCAAGGTAGAAGCCCTCGAATAAATAACCCTGGTGGGTAAAGTGGTATGGGCGATCCCGATAATCGCCCATACCAAATCACATGCCAGAATGCTGAAACATCCGAAAGGAGAACGAAAATGAGCAAGGCAAAACGTGAAAATTCAAAGGTAGCTGAAATCCTGTCAAAGCAACCCGGAAAAGAAGCAGAAATTAACATCCTCGCTGATAAAATGGATCTAACCGAATACGAAGCACGGGGATGTATTGACCAGTCCCGATATAAAGGATATAAGATTGAAAACTCTGACAGACGTATGTTCAAATTAGAAGATTAAGTAGTCGCGCATGAATTTTTTGGTATAATGGGGCTTCGGAAGTCGTATATTAGAGAACCGACCTGCCTGTGCCGAAGGCAGACAGGTATGAAAGGGTTCAACACGACGTCAATGGAGGTTCTCTATGAAAGTTGCGACGAAGTTTGTATCCGCCTTAAGTCCAGATCAGATCCAACACCTTGAAGATTTAGCGGAACGTGATTCGGTCAGGCGAGTTCGAATGCGAGCCCATAGCATTTTACTCAGTTCAAGGGGTTCGAGCATGGATGAGATTGCCAGGATATACCAAGTGCATCGCGATACGGTTTCTTCCTGGATTGACAATTTTGAGCACCTTGGAGTGGATGGATTGAGAGATAAGCCTCGAAGTGGGGGTCCTCCCAAGTTAAATGAGCAAGAAAAAGAAGTGGCAAAAGAGCTCCTCAAGACCCATTCCAACGCGCCTTCAATGGTCTTAGCCCTCTTAAGCGAGAAAACGGGAAAAACCATCAGCCGTTCCAGCTTAAGACGGATTGCGAAAGGGGCAGGCCTGCGTTGGAAACGCGTGAGAAAATCGCTTAAAACCAAACGAGATGATGAGGCGTTTGATCAGGCGAAAAAAGAGATTGAAGGGTTAAAAAAAACATCAATCCAGAACGCTTGACCTGTATTACTTTGACGAAGCTGGATTTTCTTTGGATCCGAGTATTCCCTACGCCTGGCAGCCTGTAGGTGAAACCATAGAGGTGCCTGTCGCCAAGAGCAAACGCCTCAATGTTCTGGGATTTCTCAACACAGACAATGACCTCACTCCTTTCTGCGTGGAGGGCAGCGTTACGAGTGACATTGTGATCGGATGTTTTGATCTTTTTACCTGCCTGTGCGTGCGGGCACGCACGCAGACAGGGCGAGACGATCACCAAAAAAACCGTGGTTATTATTGACAATGCGCCCATCCACACAAGTCAGGCGTTTCAGAAAAGGGTGCCCATCTGGAAAAAGAAGGGCTTGGTCCTCTATTTTTTACCCGGATACGCACCCGAACTCAACCTCATCGAAATCTTGTGGCGTTTTATCAAGTATTGGTGGTTGCCCTTTTCAGCCTACCTAAATTTCCGTGCTTTGGTTGAGGCTGTTGAAGATATTCTGGTGAATGTGGGATCGAAATATAAAATCGCTTTCCAGTAAACCATTCAATATGCCACAAAACTCATAGACAACTACTTAACTTCCATTTAACCCACAACAACGGAGGCCCAAAATGCCCCGTTTCTTACTCGAAGCCTTCAACGTGGAATTAGACCTTGATCTTGGAGCTGTCGTTTTATCTCTTCGGGGGTCCGACGAAGTGGACGCATCAGGTACCATCCAGATAGATTTAGATCCACCTCCGCCGAACTCTTACATTTTTCAGGACTTGGAGGGTGGTAAGAACCTCGCTCGACAACTTCAAGAGGCGATTCAGACTTTAGAGTCTTTAAGTTCGTAGTCATGCAGTCAACTCCTTATATTTAAGGCGCTTGCCTACCATGTGCTCCGCAACATAAGCCATCTGGTCTATCGTATCCATATTGCGAACGTTGTGCCTGCCCGAAAACTCATTAACATACCGACCCAAATGATCAACGCTCATCTTGTGAAACGTCCCATGATAACCACGCTTGAGCATACTCCAAAATGATTCCAAGCCATTCGTATGGGCTTGGCCATCCACATACTCGCCTACGGAGTGCTTAACAACCTCGTGTTGAACACCCTCCAAACCCTTGTAAGCCATAGCCTCATCTGTATAAACAGGCGTCCCATCCTTAGCATGCGCATAGACAAAAGCCTTTAAGGTCGGGCCGTCTGTGGACTCTACCACCACAGCATCAATACGGTTTGTTATCCGATCTTTAGCGCCCACAACTGCTGTCTTACCTACCGTACCACGACCCGCGTTCAACTTCTTTTTCGCATGCTTGTTTTTCTCCAGGCCACCAATATAGGTCTCATCCACCTCGATGGGTCCATAAAACAAGGACTTTCCTTCCTCCCACGCCTCGCGTATACGATGGGCCATAAACCAAGCGGTCTTTTGTGTGACCTTCAAATCTCTATGGAGCTTCATACTGGAAACACCCTTCAAACTGGATACATGCAGGTAAATCCCTATTACCCACTTCCTCAACGGTATCTTAGAACGCTCCATTACCGTCCCCGTCCGTACACTAAAATGACGTCGGCAGTCACCACACCAAAAGGGCATGGGCTTGCCCGAAGAGACAGCATTAACCTTGTCGCAACCTCCGCAACGGGGGCAGCACAAGCCTTCGCGGTCAGCACCCCACCTGCAATCTTCAAACCACGATACTGCCGACGCCTCATCAGGAAAACGATCATCAAGCAACTCAATAAGGGAGATTCCCTTGCGATAATGCTTACCAGGTGCCTTCTGCGGCATGATAACACCCCTCGACTTTACAGGTTATGTGTTAATAATATCAACAACTTACACCTATAATATAACACACTTACCCTGCTTAGTCAAGTATATAATTCCCTTTCATTATTATCTCCGGATACCAGCATCCATACTCTTTGGGCAACATCCGCCACTGGAGTTGCCCCGGTTCACCGCAGAGACGCGGAGGAACGCATCGTCAAGCTCGTCGGTCTCGATCTTTTACCTCAGAAGCTACTTTGTCAACCACCAGCATATGATGCACTACGACATCTACCTCAAAAAAGGCTATCCGACCTGCCTGTGTGTTGCACGCAGACAGGTCTCTACAGGCGTGGTCGAAGGCACCTGCGGCTCGCTGGTCAAAGACCGGATGGAGAACAGCGGCATGCGCTGGTCCATCACCGGTGCTCAGGCTGTCTTGGCACAACGTGCGGTCGTGAAAAATGGCGACTGGGGTGACTTCTGGAACTACTACATCGACTCCCAAAGAGAGCGGCTCTATCCAACTGTGTACCAGAGAGTCCATCTATACGAAAAAACCGCTTAAACTCGCCCGTAAAATCTTACACACTCAAATCACTTTCTCGTTTTTTATTTTTACTCACACCCTTACTTCAGTGCGTTTAGCAGCGATACGCCCAAGTGACCAGTCAGCTCGACGACGTACCTCGGCATCATCATCAGTGCGAAGCCTTTCAAGAGTATCTTTCAAACGTGAATCTAAAACTGGAAGTAATCCAAGTGTCGTCGTCGCTTTTCGTCTCACACGGACACTTGTATCTTCAAGCGCACGTTTGGCAACCAATCCCACAGTATCTACATCTAAAGGGACGGTCTTGCATTGATCACATACAATTGAGTGCAACGCATGACGGCGGACATCAGCAATTGGATCTTCTAAGGCCCGGGCAAGGGGCTCAGCACATCGTTCATCTGAAATATGATCCATCAAAGCAGCACAACTCTTCCGAATTCTCCAATTCTCGTGCCCCAATCCAGCGATCAATGCTTCCACGGTTTGTAAATCCGCCTTCTGCAATGTGGAATAGGCGGCATAACGCTTAGACCAATCCTCGGAGCCCAATTGCTCAATCAGGCGTGAAATTCTTGGGATTATATCCGTCTCCTTTCAGACAATAGTTCGGACACTTTTTGCAATTTCGGCCTAATTTGGGAAACATTACTTCTCTAAGTCTTTAAAAATCAACAGGTTATCCATTTTGATTATAAATTTCATAAATTTATAGAAAACAATAAGTTACAAAAACTGTTCACAGTATTGTTCAGACAGGTAAATGACTTGAACCGTCTTTCAAGTTCGAACGATCCGAGAATTCGCATAGAATATGGCCTTAAAATTCTGTAAAATCAAGTCCCCCCCCTCCCCCTTTTCCATCCTTCAACCGGCCAAAAATGGATGTAATTAATTGTTATTAAACACTCTACGAGAATCATATAAAAATGTAAGTTTCTGGAGATTTCTTCGATGCAATGGCTTGCAAGCCCTGTGATGGGATAAGTTGGGGGAACCTATCTGAAGTGCCAATTATACATCTGGAGGTCCCTCCTGTTGGGGGTTGGCTGCCTCGTTTGGTGATACTTACAAGGTAGCCTTAGGACCTCCTTTCTCCTATTTAAAGTCACACATCGCGTTAGTTTTGCATGAACCGGATCGAGGTCGACCGGCTGCCCGGAATGACCGTCCAGGACGGCTACGTCAAGCTCCAGTACTTCCCCAACTGGGGAATCCCCGGCGGGCTGGACTTCCGGATTGTCAATTCGGTGCACACATCGGCACCCTGAAAAATCGAAAAGGAGTTCCCATGTCAAGCTCTCCCCTCAACATCCTCCTCGTCGGCGGCAGCGGGTTCCTCAGCGGCACCCTGGCGCGCAGGGCTGTCGCGCAGGGCCATCATGTCTGGGCCGTCACGCGGGGCCAGAGGGACCTTCTCGACGGGGTCACCGGCATCACGGCCGACCGCCACGACCGGGACGCCTTCCAGCAGGCCATCGCCGGCGCAGGGATGGAATGGGACCTGACCGTGGACTGCATCGGGTACGACCCGGTCGATGCAAAACAGGATATCGCCGTCTTCCGGGACCTGACGCCCCATTTCGTCTTCGTCTCCACCGACTTCGTCTTCGACCCGGCCCACCGCACCTTTCCCCAGCCCGAAGAGAGCGACCACTACCTCACCAATAATACCTACGGGGCAAAAAAACGCCGCTGCGAATTGGAAATTCTCAACGGCGACACCGGCGGCATGGCCTGGACGATCCTGCGCCCCTGCCACATCTACGGACCCGGCTCTCTGCTCGGCTGCCTCCCCCTTCACAGCCGGGACCAAGACTTGATTGCTAAGCTGAAGGCCGGAGAACCGCTTCGGCTCGTCGGAGGCGGCCACTTTCTTCAGCAGCCCATCCTCGCCCGGGACCTGTCCGACCTCGTCCTCAGCTTCCACGGCAACGAACAGACCTGCGGCGAAATCTTCTGCGCCGCCGGCCCGGACATCATCGAATCGGTGGAATACTACCGGATCATCGCCCGCATCCTGGATGCCCCGGAGCCGACCATCGAGGAAATCCCGGTAAGCCGGCACCTGACCGAACAGCCCCAATCCGTCTCCTTCGTCTGTCACCGCATCTACAGCCTGGACAAATTAGAATCCACCGGCGCCAGCGTCCCATCAACCCCCGTTGAACAGGGCCTCCGCGAACACGTCGAAAGCCTGCTTTAAAAATACGGGCGACCCGCCGATCGCCCGTACCAATTCTTCTTCGGAGATCTCCATGCTAAGAATCCCCATAACCATGTGCCACGGCATCAACCCCAGGGGCGGCCCCCCCCTCACCGAAGACCATTTCGACGTCCTGGTTCGAATCGCACACGAAATGGGATTTACATCCATCACCTACAACGACCTGGCCGCCTGGCGGGACAATGCGGGAACGCTTCCCGAGCGACCGATCATGTTCGACTTCGACCATCCCGTGAAATCGATGCGCTACGAAATCCACAGTGTGCTCGACCGGTACGGCTACCGGGGCAACCTGTTCATTAACACCGGGCCAATGGAGCCTGGCAACAAAGCATTCGGCGCCGAGACAATGACCTGGGATGAGACCCGCGAACTGGTGGACCTGGGCTGGCACGTCGGCGCGCACACCGTGACGCATCCGAACCTGTCCACCCTGTTCACCGAAGACCCGACCGGAGAGAAGCTGTCCTGGGAGCTTGAAACGTGCGATCATACGCTCACCGAACACCTCGGCATCCGACCCCTGGACTTTGCCTTTACCGGCACGAGCTGGAGCAGCTTGGCCGAAAAACTGGTCATGCAGCGCTACCGGTTCGGCCGGCTGTGGATCGTCGGCTCCGAATACGAGGCCGACGGCAAACAGGTCCGTTACGCCGACCTGGTGGGTGTAGATGGAGAAGACGAAGCGGATGGCGGTCCCCCGACGGCGGCGCGCTATATCACGCGAGATACGCCCCCTTACCGTTTGCCCTCCATGGAGATTCAGTGTTCGCTGATCTATACGCCCGAAGCGTTCAGGGCGTATCTGGAGGGCGCGTTAGGGCAATGAAACAAAACCAGGACGTTAAAGCAACAAATACTGCCAAAAATACGATCTCTTTTTTCTTGTCCCTTCCACCTGTTAGCCAAGTATGTAATTCCCAATTTTTACAGCCGCCTTTTTTGTAAGGTCTCCCTATTCTGAAAGGAGCACCCACCTGACCATGGCCAACACAACCCTCTTTGACACCTCTTACGAAAGTCGCAAACGTCCTTTGTTGAAGCAAGTACTGAATCGGCTTCGCCCCATGTACACCAACGAGGAACTCGACGTCCTCCGCATCGATTCCATCAGCCGGGGTGTCCTCTCCCAGCCTTCCGGACGGGGATTTGTCAACCGGGACATCCTGGAAACCGTCCTGGGCAACCTCCTCGAATGCGTGGCTCCCGGCTCGCACAATGTACTGCAGATCCCCCGGAGTTCAGACCTGGCCGAAGACATCGAAGAGATCGCGGACCAGCTCTATGCCATGATCATCCAGTCCCTCCTGGCGGCCGAAGGCGATGGCGCCGACATCGAAACCTACGCCCTGGAGACCACTTTTGCCCTCATTTCCGAACTCCCCCGGCTCAAAGAACGGGCCCTGTGGAACCGCTTCGCCTCGCTGAAAGACCCCGCAGTCTGGGACGCCTACATCACCGCCAGAGACAAATCTTGCGCCGACAAACTCGTCGACATCGACTTTACCCCCGCCATCGACGCGGCCATCAACGGGCGGGATTTCGCCCCTTACCGGGAGGTCCTCAAGGAGCATCGGTTCGACTTCGCCTTCGGTTATTTGATGCAGCTGGTCATCAGCACCTACCCCGGCTGGCGCGTGCTTTTCTACCACGACATCGCCCACGCGCTCACCCAGTCTGGCCCCGTACTCGGCATCCCCGGCATTCAACGCATCCCCGTGCCGCTCCTGCCCAGGGCCATCTCCGAACTCGGCGGCCGCTACTATCAGGCCGACCTCCACCCCGAAACCGACATCGGTGACGCCAACTTCTTAGACCACCCCCACCGGGGCCTCACCACCGGCCAGACCGGCGTCATCGGTTCGGGCTGCTACATCTATCCCTGCACCATGGGCGGTCTCAGCGGCAAGGTCCGGCAGCGCCATCCCATCATCGGAGACCGCGTCCAGATCGGCACCGATGCCACCCTTCTGGGGCCGGTGCAGATTGGAGAGCACGCCACTGTGGGGCCCAACACCCAGATCTACGGCTATGTGCAGACCGGCCCGGAGTGCCGCATCGCCTCTTCGGTCGTCATCGGCACTGTATTGAGCGGCGCCAGAAGGCCCGGCAACATCCACCTGGGACGGAGCGTGCGCGTGGGCGACGGCACCGTGATCGAAAACAGCACCGAACTCGACCTGGCCATCCCCGACAAGGCAGAGATCCCCGCACGCAGCCACGTCATCAACGATGGATTTGGGAATCCGAGATTCGTGACAGAATAAATAAAAGGGGGCAGACCTTTGCAGGTCCTGCCCCCTTAAACCTGCTCGAACGGCAGCTCTGCAGACGGCTCGCCCGATGCGCAGAACGAAATCACGCGGTCGTAAATGGACGGCCCATTCAGCTCCCGGTAATACGCAAACAGATATTCATTCATATACCCCGCCCACTTCCCCCCCCGCGCCTCGGCCCACGCACAGACTGCCGCATCGCTCCCCACAACCCCGTACCACTCCCGCGCGAGCTTCAGCACCCAGGTGTCCACCGGCACGGCATCGAGCCGCTCTAAGGAAAAAAGGGCGATGCACTTGCCCACCTTCAGTCCCACCCCGGTGCCCGCCAGCGCCCGAAGCCCATCCGCAACCTCCCGCCACGTCTCCAGACCGACCCGGGCCGATGCCCCTTCCAGGGTGTCCGCCACATACCGCGCCGCCGTGGCCACCCGCTCGGACCGCCAGCCGAACCGGTGGCGCCTGAAATAGCGCCCGTTCAGGTCGGCCAGCGCATCCGGAGCCGGAAACGTCCAGTATCTTTCCCCCATAAATTCAATTTCCCGCCCCAGAATCCGTGCCAGGAAATTGATCCGCCGCTTTGTCAGCGTCATATGCGCCTGCACCGACAGCACGTATGAGATCACACACTCAAACGGTTCCTGCCGCACAAACCGGAATCCCCGCAGGAGGTCTCTTGCCCTCTGCAAATACCGGTCTCCCCTCGGCGCCCGCACCCCGGGCGCTTCGTCAACCCGCAGATACCACCGGAGAAATTCCGGCGCCGCCACCTCGCCCACACAGGTCGCCACCCGACCCGCCGAAGCCCGGTAAAAGACCCGGTCCCCCTCCTGCCGCAGGTGAAACGCCGTCCCGTAGGCGATCCCCTTCCACCAGCCGTCCACATCCCGCCCCCACCGGAAGACCTGTCCGGAAGCCAGGATATGGCCCAGGTGGAAATCAACCGCCGCAACCGTGCCCTCCACCGGGTCTGCTGCACGCACCTCAGGTACCGGCCCTGGCGAGGCTGTCCGCTCCTGTTCGCAGCGACTCAAGGCGTAGCAGACCCGGCATACCTCCAGGCGGGCGTCAAACCGTCCGAGACATCGTGGGAAATTGTTCGTCACTCACACGCGCTGAATAAATCGGCTGGGTTGCATGGACTTTCTTGAAATACAGACTCGGCTTGCTCAAACAGCCTGTATGCTTCCTGCCAGGCTGCGCGATAACGCTTTTTTGTAATATATCTTTATTTATTGCCATAAACAAGCGGCATCACGAGGGTGTCCCCATTACGAAAATCTCGCAGAATGCCCCGGCCTGCCGAGCAGAACTCGGCGCAGGCAGGCCACCCGCTCTGCGGGTGGTCGTTGATTCGGAGAATTGGTATCTTTATATTGTAAAGATCACTTCTAACTCCTTTGCTGTTTGAGAGAGAGCCATTGTTGGCTTCCAGGGATAGTCTACAGAGGTAAAGTCCATGAGACAGAGAAGGATTTACACATTTGTGGTTGTGGCCTTATGTCTCGGGGGAAGTATTGAAGCGAGTGTCGAAAGAGAAAGCGCTGATTCGCTCTACCAGGCAGCCGTGGAGCAGATTGGACGTGTTCCTGTGAAGGAAGGTATCAGAGCGTTTCGTCGTGTTCTGAAGGCAGATCCGAAGTATGCGCCGGCGCACCATGAGATCGCCAGGCTATATATGGTTCTCAATACACCGATCTATCGCAGTCAGGCACGCTTTGCACTGGACAGAGCCATTCGTCTGGATCCGCAGAGTGTGACGTATCAACAGACCCTGGGCGATCTATTGTGGGCTCAGGAATACTGGGACAATGCTGCAGAACAGTATAAGAAAGTGTTGAAAGTGCATCCTGAACAGGCAGAAGCGGCATATAAGGTTGGTTGGCATGCTCTTATGAACTTTATGAAGTATAAGGATATGGAGCATTTGGACGTGATACACGCAGTCAAAAGTGTAGGTGGCACAAGCCATCACATGTTCCACTGGAAGCAGTCTGCTAAGGAAAACTACGACAAAGCCATTGCGTATCTGAATCAGAGCATAGAGGCTGCCCCCAGGTTTCGAGATGCGTACTACCGGTTGGGGCTTGTCTACCTTGAAAGCGATCAACCGGATGGCTTGATCCATACGTCAGTCCGGTTGTTGGACCAGGTACCGGGCGATAAAGATGCGCTTCTCTTCTGTGGGCTTGGATATCAGTCTACGGGCGATGAAGAGGTGGCTTATGAATACTATATCAGAGCAGTTAGCCTGATGGGTCTCGAAGAACGAGCCGTGATGGAGTCGGTGGATCTGATTGGGCGCAGTCGGTGGATCTGATTGCTACAAAAGAGGAGCGCAAACAGATCGCTCTGGCCAGTGTGCAGGATACCTCTCAGACGTGGGAGGACAGCGCAGTGCGAGCGCGGTTCTGGCGCAGGCAGGACCCGCTCT
The DNA here is from genome assembly GCA_965222075.1 of Candidatus Latescibacterota bacterium. GTDB lineage: Bacteria > Latescibacterota > UBA2968 > UBA2968 > JAAXHW01. Next base: position 1,879,503 of record OZ244937.1, read on the forward strand.
TTCTCACAGGATTCAACGAGCGACGGATGGAGCATTACGGCCGAGTAGCCTATGCCAATCTTCGCTTCAGTCGACCGTCGAGGGAGATTGAGGGATGGCAGACGGATATGGGTAAGGCATACATCAAGTTCGGACGCTATCTGGATCGAAAGACGCAGAGAGCAGATATTGATATACCGATGGATGATAAATCGATAAGCTCTGAGGTAACGACAGACAGGATTTCTGACGGCCTGGCAACCAGCAGGAGCAGAGTCAGTCGAGCAATGGACGCGTGGAATACATCTCAACAGAAAGAGACCTGGTTCTATGAAGGATTCAAAGTTGCGTTCCGGGTCCCAATCGGGGTTGACAAAAGTCAAGCAGAAGTTTTATATAATATGGAGGTTATATTATGGGCAGGGCGATGGATTTGATAGATCGGGTGGTATCGGGAGAGGATGCTAAGGTGGTTGTGGGGGGTTTACGTGAGAGTCGGGGAAAGGATACGGAAGAGGGTAAGGGGGATCTACGGGAGCGTGCGGAGCATTTTGTTAGTGAAGAAAAGGAGGATGTTATGGGTGTTGTTAGTGGTGCGCTGAGGTTGATTGGGCGCGTTATGGGGGGTGCGCGTCCTAAAGAAGTGATTCAGGAAAATACGGATGAGGACCCGTTTCTGGCTCAATCGTTGCAGATTGATGAGGATATTCGCACTGGCAAGAACCGGATGCTGTCGGCCGAGGAATCCCAGAGGGCGATTGATAGATTGAAAAAGAAGTGGGGTATGTCTTGAGTAAGCGTCGGAGGGGCAAGGGGGGAAAGGATGAGCCGAGGGTTCAGGAAGAGCCCAGGATTATTCTTTTTGGTCTGGCCCTTAAGATGCTGGAGACTCTGCAACCCAATATAGGTCGTTTGGTTATGCAGAGGATCGAGGTTCTTAAAGATCCTCTGCATAGGCGGGGTTCGATCAAGATACAGGGGCGTCCTGCCAACGATCCGATGTTTAGAATTGAGTCTGGAAATTATAGGATTTTCTACAAGAGAGTTGGCTCCGACATTCACGTAGTTGATATACGTCATCGTCAAGGGGCTTATAAGAAGGGATAAGGAGGGTGTGATGGGCGCTACGAAGGGCGGTAATCAGGAGCGGAGGGCTTGCGAAAGTTGCCAGCGTTGCGGCGATGGGAATTGATACCTATGCCTGGTCACCTGTTGGGATTACTTTCTCCCGGTCCAATACCGCTACGACTGAGAAGACCGTGATTCTGAGCAGTTCTAAAGGGAAAGATAAATTTTCTCGACAAATAACCATCTGCCGCGCCACCTCGCAGCCCCGGCCCCAAACCGGGTGAGCACGTGCAACAGCCCTTGACTGAAGCAATTGAATGGTGTATCATACCAGGCAGGTGATTGCTTTTCCCATCGTTTAGAAAATCCCCAAACCCTGGGAAAACCCGTGGGAATTGAGCCATCTCAGACATCCGCATCCTCCCTCCACGAAGAGGTCCCCGGGGAGATCCTTGCCGAGCTGAACGGCCTGATTGATCCGGGTGAAAAAATCCGCCTCTCGGTCTCTACCGATATCCATCTCGACGGTGTTTACGGCTCTGCCTGGCTCCTGGCCACCGACCTCCACCTGATCATGGTCAGCCCGGACGGGAAGGCCTCCCCCCAGACCGTCCGGATTCTTCTCTCGGAGATCACCGAAGTAGAGATCCGTTCCCTGTTCGGCGGCGGCGTCCTCAAAGTCCGCACCGCCCGCGAAGGCACCACGGTCGCCTTCTTCTCAAAATCCCTCATCCCGAAATTTTCGAAGGTCCCCCATGAAATCGAGACCCTCGTCAAACAGGCCAGACCTGTAGACGAGGCGGAAGAGATCGTTAAGAAAAACCTGGACGGGACGAACGTCAAGAAAAGGCGGTGCGAGACGTGCGGCCAGGTGATTCCCCACTGGATGGGCGTCTGTCCGGCCTGCCTCGACAGGGGCAAACTGCTCTTCAGGCTCCTGAAATATTCCCTCCCCTACTGGAAACTTGCCGCGTGCAGCCTCCTGCTTCTGCTCACCGCCACCACCATCGGCCTGATGCCTCCGCTCCTTATGAGCGAACTCATCGACGAGGTGCTCGCCCCGGCAGCGGGCAGGGCCGCCCCCGTCGTCCCGCACCCCCGTACGGAGATCCGGTCCCAGCCCCCGCGTGAACGCGCGGCCCCGGTCCGTCCGGCAGGAAGCGAGAGCCGGGAAACGCTCGCCATCCTGGTCTTCCTCCTCCTGCTCGTCAACATCTCGCGGAACGGTCTCAGTGCTTTTCGATCCTACCTGATGGCCCTTCTGGGCCAGAGAATTACGTTCAACCTCCGGCACGAGGTCTACCAGCACCTCCACCACCTCTCCCTCAGCTTTTACAACGAACGGGAGACGGGACGCATTATGGCCAGCGTCACCCAGGACGTCAACCGGCTTCAGGACTTCATCAGCGATGGGCTCCAGGAAGTCATCCGGAACATCGCGACCCTGATCATCATCTGCATCATTCTCTTCTCTCGAAACGCCGGTCTGGCCGCCCTCGTCCTTCTCCCCACGCCCCTCCTGGTGTTCGCCACGATCCACTTCGGCGAGCGGCTCCACCACGTCTACCACGGCCTCTGGCGGCGGTGGGCGGGGCTCAGCGCTCTTTTGGCCGATGTCATTCCGGGCGTCCGGGTGGTCAAGGCCTTCGCCCAGGAGAAGCGGGAGGTCAGCCGGTTCGAAGGGACAAGCTGGGACCTGTTGAGCGGAGAAATCCGGGTTGCCCGCATCCGAAGCGTCTTTACCCCGATTATGACCTTCCTGACCTCCCTGGGCACCCTCATCATCTGGTGGGTGGGCGGCAACAAGGTCCTGGGCGGGAGCCTCACGCTGGGCGACTTCGTCGCCTTTACCGCCTATATGTGGCAGTTCTACGGCCCTGTGGAAAGCCTCTGCCGCCTCAACCACCGCTTCCAGCGCGCCGCCACCTCCGCCGAACGCGTCTTTGAGGTCCTGGACACCCAGACCGATGTGATCGACAAACCCAATGCCATCCCCATGCCTCGAATCCAGGGACGGGTGGCGTTCTCCAACGTCACCTTCGCATACGAGCCCGGAAAGCCGGTCCTCAAAGACCTGAACTTCACCGCGCAACCCGGAGAGATGATCGGCCTGGCCGGACACAGCGGCGCAGGCAAGTCCACCCTGATCAACCTCATCTGCCGGTTCTACGACTTGCAGGAAGGGTCGATCCTCATCGACGGACACAACATCCGCGACGTCGGCCTCAAGTCCCTTCGAGAACAGATCGGGGTCGTCCTCCAGGACCCCTTTCTCTTCAACGGCACCGTGGCCGAGAACATCGCCTACGGCAAACCCGAAGCCTCCATGGACGAAATCGTCGCCGCGGCGGCGGCCGCCAACGCCCACGACTTTATCCTCAACTTCCCGGAAGGCTACGACACCCCCGTTGGCGAGCGGGGCGTCCGCGTCTCCGGTGGTGAACGCCAGCGCCTCTCCATTGCCCGGGCCATCCTCCGCAATCCCCGCATCCTTATCCTGGACGAAGCCACCGCCAGCGTAGACACCCAGACCGAAGCCCAGATCCAGGAGGCCCTGGAACGCCTCATCAAAGGCCGCACAACCTTCGCCATCGCGCACCGTCTCTCCACCCTGAAGAACGCAGACCGCCTCCTCATTCTGGACAAAGGCGAACTCGCCGAAATCGGAACGCACCACGAGCTCATCGCCCGGGACGGCATCTACGCCAAACTCTGCCGGATGCAGATGGAAATGTCAAAAATCAGGGCCTGGTGAAATGGAACAACCCTACACCCTGAAGCAGGAGCTCAACCTCCTTGACCCCAAACGCCTCCGTCTCTACCTCGACGAGTTCGAGGAACTGACGGTGGAATTGGACGGCGTTCCCCGGCCCGTAACTGCCCTGCGGGCCTTTCCACTGACCGCCGCCGACCAGTTCGTCATCCTCAGGCACAGCGATGGCTCTGAGCTGGGCGCCATCCGAAACACCTCCGATCTGAACCCGGATAGCCGCAGGGTGCTGGCTGCGGAACTGGAAAGGAACTATTTTACCCCCAGAATCGTCCAAGTCAACGCCATCGAAGTGAACTACCACGTCCCCAAATGGGACGTACAGACCGACCGGGGGCCCAGGATCTTCGAGATCCGGAGCACCCGCCGGGACATCCTCACCCTGAGCGGCGGCCGCATCCTCATCCGGGACGCCGACGGCAACCGCTACGAAATCCCCGACTACCACCGGCTCGACCCCGTCAGTCAGGGCCTGATTGAGACCCAGATCTGACCTTGACAATCCGCAGACCGGCTCTTATACTCATATTAGGCCCTGAGCAAGCAGCTGCTTTCTTTCACCCCCCGCCTTGAGGACCTGTCCATGAAGCTCTCCGAATATGCCATCCGCAAGCCGATCACCACGGTCATGGTCGCCATCAGCGTGATGGTGCTGGGGGGCATCTCCCTCTTCCGCCTCCCGCTGGAATACCTGCCCGATTTCTCCTGGCCCGCCATGTACATTAACGTCAACTACCCCTCTTCCTCGCCGGTGGAAATCGAACGGGAGATCACCCGGCCCATCGAAGAGGTCATGGGCACCCTCTCCCACATCAAAGCGCTCAGCTCCAACTCCTACGACAGCCGCTCTTCGGTCCGCATCGAGTTCGACTTCGGCACTGACATGGACCTGATGGCCGTGCAGGTCCGGGACCGCTTGGATCAGGTGCGCAGAGACCTTCCCGACGACGTAGAACGGATCCAGATCCGTCGCTGGAACACCGAAGACCTGCCCATCCTTACCTATAACCTGATGTGGATGAGCGGTGATGAGTCGGAACTCGCCGACATCTACAAACAGACCGTTCTCCCCCGGCTGCAGCGGCTGGAGGGGGTGGGCAGCGTGGACATGAGGGGCATCGACGAGAAGGCCCTCCTTGTTGAAGTAGATCAGAACCTCCTCAACGCCCACCACCTGGACATCCGGGCGCTGAGCTGGGCCATCCGCAACAACAACGTCAACACCTCCGCCGGGTACGTCCAGGACGCGGACAAACGCTTTGCCGTGCGCTCCGTCGGGGAGTTTGAGGAGGTGGACCAAATCCGGCGCCTGCCCATCCGCAATGGCATTGAAATCGGACACGTGGCGGACGTCAGCTACGACTACCCCGAAAAGAAATGGTTCGAGCGCCTGGACGGCCGGAATGCAGTCACCGTCGAAATCAGGAAATCCTCCACCGCCAACCTGGTCGCCACGGCCGATCTCGTCAAAGCCGAAATGGCAGGCATTCTGACCGATGTGGGCAGTGACAGAGTCCGGGCGCAGATTGTTCGGGACCGCTCGCTCGACGTCACGAAGGGCATCTCCAGCCTCTCCCAGTCGGCCATCCTGGGTGGCATCCTGGCCATTTCGATCATCTTTATCTTTCTCCGAAACTTCCGAAGCACCCTCATCATCGGCTCGGCCATTCCCATTTCCGTCCTCTGTGTCTTCATGACCATGTACCTTATGCGACAATTCTTCGGCGCCACCATCACCCTCAATCTGATGTCCATGATGGGGCTGATGGTCGCCATCGGCATGCTCGTCGATCCAGCGGTGGTGGCCTTGGAAAATATCTTCCGAAAGCGCTTCGATGAAAAGCAGGACGCCTGGACGGCCGCCCTGGAGGGCAGCCGCGAGATCGGCATGCCCGTCCTGGCCGCCGCCCTGACCACCATCTGTGTCTTCGTACCCATTGTCTTTGTAACCGACTCCCGCTCTTCGCTCTTTATGAGGGACTTCGCCCTGACCATTGTGATCTCGGTTGTTGCTTCCCTCTGCGTGGCCCTCTCCCTTATCCCCCTGGCCGGGTCCCGCGCCTTCCGGAAGGACGCATCTCGCCTCGACCTGTGGATCAAAATCGGCCTATCGTCAATCCTGCTGGGGCTCATCGCCCATCAGGTCTACACCACAGGCCTGCAGGAGGTCGTCCGCTGGAGCTGGGCGAGCCTGACCGGCTTCCTGGGCGGGCTGTCCGCTGTGCCCCCACTCGCCTGGGGCCTGCTCGGCGCGCTCCTGACCATCATCGCCGTCCTCTATGGCTATTGCCGCGCTCGAAAGATCGAGCTCAAGGCCCTCTACGCGCGGGTGGTCAACACCACCCTCCGCTACCGCTGGACCACCGTGGCCGTATCGTGCGCCCTCCTCGCGGTCGGCTACCACTTCTACACCAAAATCGAAAAACAACCCTACCGATGGCAGCCCACGCGGCGGGTGAGTTTCCTCGTAGAACTCCCCAGGAACTACGACACCCAAGACGCCCTCGTCCTCTTTCAACAGATCGAAAACATCCTGCTGCCCCACAAGAAAGAACTCGACATCGAAGCGATCAGCACGCGGTTCAGCAATCGGCGCAGCAACAGCATCAGCATCTACCTGGTCCCCGCCGACGAAGGCAAACTGACCACCGACGAGGTCCAGAAGAAGGTCCAGGCCCTTATCCCCCAGGACATCCCCGGCGTCCGGATCAAGGCTGGGCGATCCTGGCGCAGTTCCAATACGGGCGTCGGCGTTGAAATCAAGGGCCGCAACCCCAAAGTGCTCGCCATGCTGGCCGAGGACATCAAGCTCCGCATGCAGGACATGCAGGGAGTACACGAAGTGGAAACCAGCTTAGAGAGCGGGCTGGAGGAGATCCGGGTCACCGTCAACCGGCAGCGGGCCCAGCGCTATGGCCTCTCTCCCCGCCAGATCGCCACCACCATTTCCACTGCTCTGGGCACCCGGGGGAACAGCAAGTTTAAAACCGATGACAGGGAAATCGACATCAACGTGCAGCTCAAAGAAGAGGACCGGGCCACCCTGGAACAGCTCAAAAACGCCGTCTTCGAAAGCGACAACGGAGACCTGGTCTCCTTTGCCAGCCTGGCCGACTTTCGGGTCAAAAAAGGCCCCAACACCCTGGAGCGGCAAGACCGGATGTCCACCGTCACCGTCTTTGCAAACACCGAGCAGTGGGCCCGCTTCCGCGTGGGCAGGGAGATGATGGACCGAATGCAGGAAATTCCCCTGCCCAACGGATACACCTGGCAGATGGACCGAAGGTTTCGCTGGATGTCCCAGGAACAGGGCGAGACCAACTTCACCATGCTCTTTGCAGCCGTACTCATCTACCTGATTATGGCCTCCCTCTTCGAATCCTACGTCCATCCCTTCACGATCATGTTCTCCATCTGCTTCGCCTTTATTGGCGTGTCCATCGGTCTTTATACCTTCAACCTCGCCCTGGACAGCAATGCCACCTACGGCATGTTGATCCTCTTCGGCATCGTGGTCAACAACGGCATCGTACTCATCGACCACATCAACCGCTACCGCAAACAGGGCCTCTTCCGGCGGGAGGCGATCGTCCGGGGTGGGCAGGACCGCCTCCGTCCCATCCTGATGACGGCCACCACCACCATCCTTGGCCTCACCCCCCTGGTCATCCCGATGATCTATGGCACCGCCGAGGGCAACGCCCGGCGCTGGGGTCCCATCGGGCTGGTGGTCATCTCCGGCCTGATGGTCTCCACCCTGCTCACCCTGGTTATCCTGCCCACGATCTACTCCCTTATGGACGACCTGGCGCGCTACACCAAGCGGGTGGTGGCTTCGGCAAGGTCGGCGTGAAAGCGGTCGCCGTTGTCCTCCTCAGCGGCGGACTCGACAGTTGTGTTACCGCCGCCGTTGCCGCCCAATCCCACGACCTGGCCCTGCTCCACCTCACGTACGGGCAGCGCACCCAAACCCGGGAACGCCAGGCCTTCTCCGACATTGCCGATTTCTACGGCGTCCCTCCAAAGAGGCGCACCATCCTCCAGACCGATGCGCTGTCCCGAATCGGCGGGTCTGCGCTTACCGATCCGGACGTTCCCGTTCCCGACGCCGACCTCCAGCGTCCCCACGTCCCGATCACTTATGTCCCCTTCCGAAACGCCCACCTCCTCTGCCTGGGCGTCTCCTGGGCCGAAACCCTCCGCGCCCGGTCCGTCTACATCGGCGTCGTGGAAGAGGACGGCTCCGGGTATCCCGACTGCACGGAGGCCTTCTGCTCTGCCTTTGCCCGGGCCGTAACGGCCGGCATCCGCCCGGACGCGAATATCCGGATCCACACGCCGGTGATCCACCACGCCAAAACGCAAATCGTACGCCTGGGCGCGGATCTGGGCGCGCCCCTGCACCTCACCTGGTCCTGCTACAGCCGGGAGGACATCGCCTGCGGCCGGTGCGACAGCTGCGCCCTCCGTCTCCGCGCCTTTCAAAACGCCGGCATATTCGATCCCGTTCCTTACCAGTCTTAGTCTCCCCGACCGACAAGAAGAAGCCCCCGAAGGTCAGAAGCAGACCCCCGAGGGACAAGAGGACGGTGCAGCCAGAGTGGCGTCAACGACGAACGGACTTTTTCTTTAACTTCTTATAAACACAATAGTTATATCAATATCTACGCCATCATTATTAACAAAACTGCCCGTAAACGTTATCTGACGACCATCTGGTGAGAATGCGCCAACATCGGAGCCGCCACTATCGGAAGTGAGCGAAATCGTGGTGGAAAATATCTGAAATGTGCCCGTATCCGACTGACGAATCCCAAAGGCTGGTACTGAGTACGTGACGGTGTACCGGTCCTCTGTTAGCGTCAGCACCCCCGTTACATCCGGTGGGGTCCCCGAGTAGGCGATCTGAACACCCTGCAGACTTACACTTTGCAGGGCATATGTTCCTATAAGCGATGAAGGATTATCAGAGCCGCACGAAACCACCAGAAGAAGAATAAATACAACATTAAGAAACCGTTTCACTTTTGGCCCCTCCCTTTTTTGCAGGAAAAATGGAATGCCGGGATAACCGCAGGTGGGGGAACGTCCCCCCCCGGGGCGCATCCCACCTGCCCGGTATGTAAGCAGAACAGTCTTCAACATTAAAGATATAATCATTCTACTTGTGTTGTCAAACAGAATCTAAAGATCGTGACCGCCCGACAGTCCGACCGCGACACCAACGGCCCGTTGACCTTCTCGATACAAGCCGCCGGTGGAAGGCCGCTTCGCCTCAGACCGTTTCGTCCTTGACAATACCCCTGCGGCGGGTTATTTTGTAGATTGCTCCGGTCCAGGGGATGGAAACCACGTAAAGGAACCCATGGCGCTTACCATCAACAAAACCATCAGGCCCAACGCCATCTGGCAGGAAATGTACCTCCAGGTTCGCAAAGACCAGCGGATAGTTATCACCGCCGACGGACTCTGGTCTCCGGAAATGCGCCCTGCCACCATTGTCTGGTGCGGTCCCGACGGCATCGAGGGGCACATCGCCACAGACGACTACCTGCTGCCCGGCACCAACGTGGGCGCACTTGTCGCCAGAATCGGCAATGACAACGCTCCTATCGCCGTGGGGAACTACCACGACTTCCACGCCACCTGCGGTGGACCGCTCTTTATAGCGATGAACGAACACCCGGAATATCACAACCAGGCCGGCGCACTAAAGGCCCAGATCATCCTCTTCGACCTGTGATTCTCCGACAGACACTGCGGTTTGCCATCCAGGAGTATGCCCTCTCCCTTGTCTTTATCCTCGTCGTGGTGGGGGTCTGGGAGGGCCTCGTCCGAACCCTGAACGTTGCGGACTACATCCTTCCGCCCCCTTCCCGGGTCCTGGGTAAACTCGTTGAGGCCCGCCGAATCCTCCTGGGCCATACCCTGGTGACCCTGCAAGAGACAATATGGGGATTTGTGCTGGGCGCCGGAGCGGGGATGACATGCGCGATCGCCATGGCCCGGTCTCGCATTGTCGAGCGGATGCTCTATCCCCTGGTTATCTCCTCCCAGACCTTTCCCAAAGAGGCCCTGGCCCCCCTCTTTGTGGTCTGGTTCGGCGTGGGCATTCTTCCCAAAGTCGTCATCGCCGGTCTCATCTCGTTCTTCCCGGTCGTGGTCAACACCACGCGCGGGCTGCTCTCGGTTGACCCCCTCATCCTCGATTTGATGCGTGCCCTCTCTGCCGGCCAGCACCAGATCTCCCTGAAGGTCCGCCTGCCCAACGCGGTTCCCTACCTCTTCGCCGCCCTTAAAATGTGCATCACCTTAAGCGTCATTGGCGCCGTGGTGGGAGAGTTTGTGGGCGCCAGCGCCGGATTGGGCCACCTCATCCAGCTGGCCAACGCCGAACTGGCTACCGATTTGATGTTCGCCGCCCTCACCGTGCTGGGGTGCATGGGCACCGCCCTTTTCCTGATCGTAGACGGCCTGGAAAAAACGCTTCTCCGCCGCTGGGGCGGGACCGTGGACGCAGCTTTATGAACCGAATCGCCCTGCCCATTGCCACACTTTTCCTTCTGCTCCTCTTCTCGTGTAGCTCCACCCCGCCTCCCTCCCACCACATCCAGCTCCTTTTGGACTGGAAGGCCCAGATGGAACACGCCGGCTTTTTTGTGGCCAGGCAGAAGGGCTATTATCAAGCGGGTGGTCTCACCGTTGACATCCTCGACGGCAGCGGCGCCCCAACCACGGCCCGGTTGGTCGGCAATAGCACCTATCCCCTCGGCGTCTCCAGCGGCTCGGCCACGGTTCTGGCCCGGGACAAAAACATCCCTGTCATCTCCCTTGCCGTCATCAACCAGCACTCGCCCGTGGTCGTCTACTCGCTGAAAGAAACCGGCATCCGGAAACCCGAAGACCTGGTGGGCAAACGCATCGGCGTGAACATCGGAGGCACCAAATACCGGGAATTCCAGGCCTTTCTCAAAAAGGTCGGCATCCCCGGAAGCCGCATCGAACTGATCGGAATGACCGAATCCAGCCCCGCCCCCCTCCTGGCCGGGCAGGTCGATGCGATGCTGGGCTACACCGAAGACCAGCCCGTCACCCTGGAACTCCGGGGCCGGGCCGTCAACCGGATCGCCTTAGCCGAACACGGCATTGACCTCTACAGCACGAACATCATCGCGCACGAAGTCTATCTCAAAAAAAATCCGGATATCGTCCGGAAATTCGTTCGTGCCAGCCTGAAGGGATGGCAATACGCCGTGGACCACCCCGGTGAGGCCCTCGCCGCCTACATGGCCAAACGGCCCGAAAGCGACCCTGTGTTCAACAGGGCCAACTTTGCGAAGCTCATCCCCATCCTCCACAGCCCGGACGTCGAAAAGCTGGGGCTGGGCGCACAGACCCACGAACGCTGGACGCACACCCGGGATGTCCTCTTCGACCTGGAAATGATCGGTCGAAAAGTGGAGGTCACCGAACTCTTCACGAATGCATTCCTCCCCTCCCAACCGTAGAATCATCTTTCTCAGTACCGGCGCCCTCCAGCATCCGTCTCAGACGATCTTCCATCTGCACAAACTTCGGCTGGATGCGCAGACGCGCACCTCTTGGCCTGAGAAAATCGACCGTCAGGTCGTACACAATCCGGCCTGGCCGCGGCGACATCACCACCACCCGGTCCGAGAGCAGAATCGCCTCCGGGATGCTGTGGGTAATAAACAGCACCGCCGGCCTTGACTCCTCCCAGATCCGCAGCAGCTCCAGCTGCATCCGCTCCCGCGTAATCTCGTCCAGGGCCCCGAAGGGCTCGTCCATCAACAGCACGGCCGGCCGGTAGGTCAATGCCCGGGCAATCGCCGCCCGGGACTGCATCCCGCCCGAAAGTTCCCGCGGATAAGCCCGCTCAAACCCCTCCAGCCCCACAATACGGATCGTCTCCAGCACCCGGTCCAGCACCGTCTGATCGTTAAACACCTCGCCGGGCAGCGCCACATTTTCCTCTACTGTCCGCCAGTCCAGCAGCGCCGGACTTTGAAACACCACCCCCACTTCCCGCGCCCGTCGGGCCTGCGGCGGGGCCATCCCGATCACGGTGCCCCGCCCCGATGTGGGCGTCTCTAAGTCCCCCACAATCCGCATCAGACTCGTCTTCCCGCACCCCGACGGCCCGATCACACTGACAAACTCTCCCTGCCTGATCTGAAGGTCCACCCCCTCCAGCGCCACAACCCGGTTTGACTCCGTTTCAAAAACCTTGCCCACGCCCCGCAGATCAATCGCCAACCCGCCATTCAACATATCCACTCCCCTGCCTACCCCCAGCAGGACGCACGGCCGCGCGCCCCTACATTTCCCACAAGAACCACAGAGAACACAGAGAATGTTTTCTTGGTGTCTTCGTGGCTTAGTGTGAGGTCCTCAGAGTATGATTATACCGGACTCTGTGTTCATCCGTGTTCATCGCACGTTCTTCAATACCCATGCACGTAATGCCTCACATCCCCCCCCGGAAACCAGATCAGATCCACTAAGAAACAACAGCCCACCGCGAACACATACCCTACGATAAGCCCGTAAAAGATCGGCTTGGTCCGCCGGTAGAGCGCCATCCCCCCCAGCCGAAGGATCAAAAGCTTGGCCAGCCAGACGATGAAAATATCCAGCACATAGAGCTGCACATACCCGCTGGACGCCATCATAATCCCCAGCGGGTGGAGCGGCCACCAGGGAAAACGGCTCTGAAACAAAACCGCCAGGACGGCGACCAGGCCGCCCAGAACCCAGACCGTCATCTTTCCGGGGTCGGGTATCGAACGGTCCGCTTCGGCCACCGCCTTGGCAATCCCCTCGTACATCCCCCGTGGCGCGCCCACCAGCGACCAGGTCCTGAACGTCGTGCCCCCCTCCTGGTACGTCAGCGAGACCGTATAGAGAATCGCCGCCAGCACACCCACCACCACGCCCACCACCACCAGCCAGCCCACCCGTCTCCCGGCCCCCATCAGCCGCTCCACATGGGGCAGCGTTGCGGGCAGGCGCCAGCCGGGCAGAAGCCGCCAGTTCACCAGCCGCATCGCAACCAGCGTGGACTCCGACAGCCTGCCCATCCCGACCCAGGTGTCCAGAATCGATACCCCGAAGCTGGGAAAGAGGTAGGCAAATCCGCTGGCTGCGAGGAACTTCATCACCACTAAGATACTCGCCCAGAACAGCAACAGCCACAGCGCCCCCATCCCCAGGCTGTAGCCCGCCCGGTGCAGCCAGAAGACCATGTAAAGCCCCCCGCCGACCAGGGCGACCGCGGCCAGCCGGGGGGAGAGGATCGCCGTTTCGGCCTCCCCCGCTGCGGGTGGGTCCAAAATCTGCTGAAACACCCGCCTCAGGTGCCCCCTGGCCGCCCAGATCGTCCACAGGACCAGCCCCACGCTCACCCCGTGGGTAAACAGCCCCAGGATGGCCTGTGGCTTGGCCTCCTGCCCGGCCAGCCCCACCGTGAACCCAACCCGGCCCATCCCGTAAAGCGCGACCTGTCCCACCAGGAAGAGGGACCAGATGCTGAATAAGATGTTCAGATCGCACAAAAAGGTAAACCCGAACACCGTCGGCAGCAGTCGGTAGGAGAAGGGACGCAGATAACGCGAGATTTCCGACCCTCTGGGTCCGCTGGGACCATAGTAGGCGTCCCAAATCGTAATCCTGGGAAACCCTGGCATCCAGTAATCGATCGTATTCCACAGCAGGGGGAGCCCGGCAATCGCAAACCCCGCCCAGAAGAGCCAGCTACGCACAAACGGCGGCCACCCGGGCCGCCGGTCAAACCCCTCCGTCAGATCCAGCGGCACCTGCGCTAAGGGGTAGGTCAGCCGCTCGTGACTGACCCACTGCTTCTGAAAAATCGCCGTTACCCCCAGCCCGATCACCGTCATCGCCAATCCGGCCGAGGCCGCCCAGAAGATCGGACCCACCCACGCCCCCCACGGCAGTACCGCTCCTTCCTCCAACCCCAGGTAGAACCCTTCCACCACGCCGGGGAAGTTCGACGGATACATCCACCAGGGAATATAATCGAAGATCAGCTCCTGCCAGCGGTTCTCGGGGGAGGCGTAATAACGGGGCGCGGTCATCGCCCCCACCCACTGCGTAATCCAGTTGTATCCGGCAAACGACCCGCCCACCCACAGCATACACAGCAGCATCCGCAGTTCGGCCGACGTGAGGGAGAGCCGGGGCGCGAAACGTTTAAGCAGGGTACTGCCCAGCAGCCAGAACACGAAAGGCAGCAGAACCACCAGCGGCAGGTTGGCCATGGCCATATGGGCCGATCGCGTCCTGAACTCCAAAAAGGTGGCCGCCATGCAGGCGAAAATCAGGGTTGCAGCCGCCAGCAGCACAACCGTCTTACGCACACCTGCGTCGGGGGTCGGCTGCTGGAGAGGGGCCCGCAAAGACCGTTCGGGTTGGCTCATAGGCGATTAAAAGGGTTAGGAAACGGAGCAGACGCAACGGCGATCTTACGGCCTGTAGAGGATTGCCTGCTCCAGCAGTTTGAAATCCTGGTCTGCTCCCCCTGCAATCAGCACCCTGCCGTCTGAAAGCAGCGTTGCGGTATGCCCACTGCGCACCCGCTCCAGACCGCCTCCCACAAAGTGGAAGACCCCCGTCTGGGGGTCGTAGACCTCTGCCTGGGCGTCTGCTCCGCCCACAATAAGAACCTTTCCATCCGGCAAAGGGATCGCTACATGGCCAAAGCGTACGGCTCCCATAAAGCCCGTAGCGGTAAACGCCCGACTCACCGGATCGTAAATTTCAGCGCCAGGGGTCGGCGTAAAAGGCCCGCCGGTAACCGGCCTGCTGCCCCCGGCAATCAGGATCTTGCCGTCCTGCAGCTGCGTGGCCGTATGACCGAACCGAATCTGGGTCAAATCGCCAGCGGCAGAAAAGGATCCTGTCGCCAGATTGAAAAACCCTGCGGTTCTGACCCCTCCGCCTATAAACAGGAAGATGCCTTCTGCCAAGGGCGTGGTCGTATGGCCAATCCGCGTAGCCCCAACCCGTCCTGTGCGCGTAAACCCCCCGATAGCAGGGTCGTATATTTCCCCAATAGGGATGCCATCCCCGGTTAGGAAAACCCGTCCATCCGGCAGCAGCGTCGCCGTACGCACCGTCTGGACCGCCGTGAGGTCCCCCGTAGGCGTAAAGCCTCCCGAAGTGGGATCGTAAAGCTCTGCGGTCTGCTCCCCCCCTCCAACAACCAGCACCCTGCCATCTTGCAGCAGCACCGTTTTATGTTCCTTACGCGGGTGAACCATGTTCCCGGTAGAACCGAATCTCCCGGTAGCGGGATCATAGACTTCTGCGCTTACCAGGCGGCGTCCCTCCGTCAGCCCCGCAACAGCCTGCGAGCCCCCCGCAATCAGGACCTTCCCATCCGACAGCAGCGTGGCCGAATGGTAGAGGCGCATCTGAACCATCTGGGCGGTTGTGCCAGGAGACTCGGAAGGTCCCGAAGTCGATGGCGAGGTCCCACAGGCGCCAACCACCAGCAACGCAGCAACAGCCACGCACCGATTCAGAAATCGGCGGACCATACCCACCTCTCCGTGTTGAACCATCCCCGCCGACACTGGCACCCTCCAATCCCGATCGCTTACGTCAATCGATATATATGCATCCTCGATAAAATGTCCATTTATCGTGCCACGCAAGAATTTTCTCTGTTCATACAAGTAATATCGCAAGACACAGCCCCTTTTGTCAATACATTCCTATCCAAGAATTCTCGCAGCCGGACGGTCCGGGCATAAAAAAAGACCGGAAGTCCACCCGCAGGTCTGACCTCCGGTCCAGGGAGATGCCGTCCAGCCGGGGAAAAACGGCATCCAGCCCTCGTTCACAGCCCCCGCTTTGCGCTCACTCCGTCCTTCCGTAGCTCGCCGCAAACACCTGGAAATCTGAAAACCCCACCCTGCCGTCCCCGCTCAGATCGTAAACCGCCTCATACCCGGCCTCGCCTGCGGCCGTTCCAAAATGCCTTGCAAAAGCGGAGAAATCCGTAAAATCGACCCGGCCGTCTCCGTTGAAATCCCCCAGCCCCCTTTCGGTCTCCTCAACGTCAACCCCGATCCGATAAGTGACGCCTCCATGCCGCACAATCAGTTCCTTGCCCAACGCCAGGTAGGGCCCCAGATGGGGCTGTTGGGCCACAAGGTCAAAATAACGCGCACTCCCAAACCGGTAGGTGACCGCCGCCTCGCCCTCCACAACCTCCACATCCTTCCAGACCCCGTCTCTCAGATAAAAGGTCTTCCGGCCCACCACCTGTACCCCCCCTTCTTGATTCACAACCGTCGTCTGTGGGGCAGCCGTCGCCCCGGCCAGGCTCCGGGTGGCCTCTGAAGCGGCCACCGCGTCCGCCCCCGATTCCTCCGCAAACCCTTCTCCAAAGGAGATGGGCACAGTCGGCTCATCCTCTACAATCAAAAACGACGTATAGGGGGTGATAATCCCGTAGGTCCGGCTCAAGGAGACAATCTCATCCACCAGTTCCTTGTCCTCCCCGTTCAGCCGGATCTGGTCCAGCAGGAACCCGACCTTGCGGGTCGCCCAGAGCCGGGGCAGAAAATCATTCTCCGGCGCCTCTGCTGGAAACCAGACCTGTCGGGAAAAGGACATCGGCTCCCCATTGGCCGTTCCAGAAAGGGTCACCATCTCCTCTCCGGATGCGCTGTACCGGCCGAACTGAACGATCTGAGACCCCTTGAACAGGTCCGGCAGCGCGGCCGGATAGAGGTCGCCCACCGAAATCCTCCCAAAATCGAGCGTAACCTCCGACAGCACCGGATGGCTGACCTGCGTGTAAAACGCCGAAACCTCCGCCTCAATATCCTCTCCAGGCGCTACATAGGCCGACGTCCCGTGGTTTTCAGTGCCCAGCCGGTCCAGCAGATGGGTATTCACATCGTACCCCACGCCAAACGCAAAAACCCGGGCGCCCAACCGGTTCTTCTCGTGCACATCCTTCAGGATCTCACTGTTCTGCGTCACCCCCACCGTGGCCAGCCCATCCGTCATAAAAAGGATCATATTCACATACCCATCGTCCCGAAGCTGATCCAGCGCAGCCAGCAGCGACCCGTGGATATTGGTCCCTCCACTTGCCTCTAACTTATCCACGTAATCGATTGCAGCAGAAATGGTTTTGGAAGTGACACCGGCCATTTCTGAAGCAAACAAAGAAACCAGCGTACTGTAATCAAAAATGTTGAACTCATCCTGGGCATTCAGGTTGCGCAGCACGAATTTAAGCGCCTCCCGGGCCTGAAACATCTTCTCGCCCGACATACTCCCCGACCGGTCCAGCACCAGCGCCACCCGTTTCCGGGCCGCCTCCCCCTCCTCCACTTCTACCTCAGGCGCAGCTAAGAGCATGTAGAACCCGTCCTGGCCCGGTTCCCGGTAGGTCAGCAGATTCATCCCCACCTCGTCTCGCGACACGCTGTAATAGAGCACAAAATCCGTTTCCGGCATCGTCTTCTCTTCCGCATATATCACCGTCACACGGTGGTCATCCGACCGCACAACCTCGATCTTGTGAGAGGGCGAATACACGCTCTTGATTGGGTCCGATGACTCGATCTCGACCCGCACCATCACCAGGTCGAGGGGCCGCGCCGAAAACTTCTCCGTATTCAGCGGATACACATATTTTCGGACCTCGTCCCGCTGGGGCACCACCTCGCTGTAGGTCAACTGCACCCGCTTCTCCTGCCCGGCCACAATCGGGAAGATTCGCGCCCGGTAGGCCCCCCGCCCGGCGTACTCTAAGAGCGCCGGATCAATCCGCCTCCGCACGATATCGGTGTAGATCTTGCGCGCCTCATCCGCTCTGAGCAACTCTGCGGTCAGCTGCTCGCCGTCTACAAACATCGAAAATGCCGAAATCGCCGCCCCCTCCGGAATCGGGAACATGTAGGTCCCCTCCACCTCTCCGAACCGTGACAGGTTCAAAAATGTCTGGTCGATCTCAGTTACGGCCGCCTGGTCCCGGATTGACACATTCACGACATGCCGCACAATCGCCAACTCCACCCAGGGCTCTGGAAGAATAATCCCATCGGCCCCGACGGAGACCGGCAGAAGGAGCAGACACACCAGCAGCATTCGTTTCATTATTCGGCCCTCCTCTGGTCTTGGGTTCGGGAGGTTCACAACTGCAAGATATGTGCCAAAACCGCAGGGCGCATAAAAGTAGGGGCGACCGGCCGGTCGCCCACATTCCAGGGACAATTTCTTTCAGAAATCTGAGATATTCTCAGATTTCTGAGAATTTTAAGGTCTACTAAAGCGAGGTGTCCATCGAAAGGGTATAGACGTGTTTCCGGTAAAATCCACCGCTTTGGCGGGCGCCGTTGCGGAAAAACCCGTATTGGAGCGAAATACCGAAACGATCGGTCACCTGACGCGACAGCTTCAGCACCCCCATGGTCTGTTCGTACTCATCGACCTCCGATCCGCCCCCGGGCAGGGGAATCAGAGAATCGTCATACCTGCGGAACTGCACGTTCACATACGCCTGGCCGTCCACCCCACCCACAAGGTGCCGGATCACCAGCGCCTGCACCCGGTGCGCGCTAAAGCCGTACCCAAAACTGTTGGATCGATTGTCTAAGAATCCATACGTCAGGTGAACCAGCATCCCCCAGTAGACCTGGACGCCTGCGGAGCCCCCCCTCACCAGGTCCGATTGCCCGAATCCCAGGGGGACCACTCCCCCGCCAGGATCCCATTCCAGTGCGGGCCGGTCGTAGTCCAGCCACCGCCAGGTGACCCCCACACGCCCCCGCAACTGGCGGGATCTGCCATAACACCCTTCAATGCCCACTTCGTGCAGCGAAACCTCAGGCAGGAGCGCATCCCGTGAATCGTCTCCTCCCCGGCGGTAGTACAGGGTTCCGGAAGCCCCTTTGCTCAGGCGTGCCACAGCCCTGCCCTCCACCGACCCGCGCAGGTAGCCCTCCTCCCCTGGAACCCGGCTGACCTGCTTCACTTTCAGCACGCTGCTGTTGGACAGCACAACCCGCTTGGCCACCCGGATCTGACCGGCCACCTCCAACCGGTTGACCACCACATCCCCGGCCCTGCCGTCCGCCTGCCGCTCCGCCTGCCAGAACCGCTTGATCCCTCCTTGATGCTGGACGGACACGTATCCCCTGGACCGGCGCAGAAGGTATCCCGAAGCGAACACGTAAAGCCGGTTGACCCATCCCCCCTGCGGATCAACCTGCGCCTCAAAGAGGTTGCTGTCGTGCGCCATCCCCGCAACGGCGTGCACCTCCGCCGCCTGCCCCCCCTGTATGTCCCCCATCACCCCCAAAAGGACCACACCCAGCAGCACCCCCCGCCCCCTCACTTCCGCTCCTCCAACATCTGCTGGATTCTCTTCCGAAAGACCGCAACCTGTTCCCTGAGCGCCCGGTCGCGTGCCCGAAGCACCGCCCGGTGCGCCTTCAATTTCTCGATCTCCACCGCGAGATCCCCCGCGCCCAGATCCGCCGGGAGGCCCTGTGCGCTGCCCGGGGACACCTCTCTGCCGGCCACCACATCTTCTGGGACAGACTCCCCCGACAAGGATTCCGTATCGGCGGCCACGTCCCCCCGGGCCGCAGCCTCAGGGGCACCCTCACCGGCCCCTTCGCCTCCAGAGGGAACCGCCGTCTGCTTTTCTCCGGCCGCAATCGCCCTCCCTTCGGGCAGATTCTCATCGAACAGCGTTGTCTCACGGGCAAATGCCACGAACCGGGCACGCAGGCGCCGCTCTTCCCCTAATCGGCGCAAACGGCGTTCCGTCACCTGTACCTCCGCACGCAGCCGGGCCGCCATATCCTCCATCAAATCGGCCTTCTGGCGGATCTCATCGAGCCCGTCATCCTCCCGAATCACCAGCAGATTGGCCTCGGGCTTGCCCGATCCGGCGGCAGTCTCCTGCGCCAGGGCCTCGCGCGCCTCCTGAAGGGCCGTCAACTGCCGGATCAACGCCCGGTCCGGGGCCTCACCTAACCGCCCGATCAACGCCCCGATCTCCCGGTCGTACGCCTCCCCGAACTGCTCCCGCAGCACCTTCAGCACCCTGCACACCCCTTCCAACTCACGGTCGACGGCCTCCACACGCCCCACCAGCCCTACGGACCTGCGCAGGGCCTCCTCCAGTGCGCCGCCCGCCCTTGTCCCTTCCCTCTCCGCCTTGAGGCTGTCGATTTGGGCCGAAAGACGCTCCAGTTCAGCCGTAAGCCGAGATCGATGGAACAGCAGGGAATCCTGCACGGCCTGCAACCGGTTCCACTCGGCCTGCTGAGCCTCAATCCCTTCGGGACCGGCCCTCACACTCCCTGTAAAGAGTGTCAAAGATAGTATACTGATTATAAAAAACTTAGATGTCATTCTGCAGGTCTCCTGACCACCACCTCCTGCTTACTGCCTTCTGCGTTCACTCCAACCCGTACTTATCCAGTTTGTAATAAAGCGCGCTCGTTTTAATCCCCAAAATCTCGGCCGCCCGGGTCTTCACCCCCCTGGCCTGCGCCAGCGCCTGTTCGATAAGCTGCCGCTCCAACTCCTCCAGTTTTCGGGTCAGGGGAACCCGGCCCTCTGGAAGCGCTATCCCCTCTTCTCCTTGCGCCTGCTCAAACGTCAGCGGCAGATCGTTCGCATTGACCTCCTCCCCATCGGAAAGGACAACCGTGCGCTCGATTACATTTTCCAGTTCGCGCACATTTCCCGGCCAGCTGTAATTCACCAGCGCCTCCAGAGCCCGGTCCGCCAGCCGCACGATCGGCCGGTTCATCTCCCTGCATTTCTTCTGCAAAAAGTGTTCCACCAGGTCAGGGATATCCCCTTTTCGCGCCCTCAAGGGCGGCAGGTGGATCGGGATCACCTCCAGCCGGTAGAAGAGATCTTCCCGGAAACTCCTCTTGGCCACCATCTCCTTCAAGGAACGGTGCGTTGCCGCAACCACGCGCACATCCGCCTTGAGCGTCTCCTCTCCCCCAACCCGGTCAAACTCATTCTCCTGGAGCACCCGCAGCAGGTGGACCTGGACCTCTAAGGGGATATCGCCGATCTCATCTAAGAAGATCGTCCCCCTCTCCCCCAACTCGAACTTCCCCTTTTTCCGCCGAACCGCTCCCGTAAACGCCCCCTTTTCATGCCCGAAAAGCTCACTCTCCACCAGTTCTCTGGGCAGAGATCCGCAGTTGACCTTTACAAATGGCCCCTCCTTGCGGGCGCTCTCCCGGTGGATTGCCCTGGCCACCAACTCCTTCCCCGTACCGCTCTCTCCGTAGACCAGAACCACCGAATCGCTCGCTGCAACCTTCTGCACCGTCGCAAAAACCTCCTGCATCCGGCTGCTCTCGCCCACCATCTCGCCGAAATTGTAGCGGCCGCCAATCTCCTCTCGGAGATAGCGATTCTCCTCATCCAGCCGCTCCCGCGCCTTCTGGGTCTCACGGTGCTCCAAGACCTTCTCCACCTTCAGCCGCAGGGCATCAGGCGGGAAGGGCTTGGCAATAAAATCGACCGCGCCCATCTTCATCGCCTCCACCGCAATCTCAATCGTCCCGTAGGCCGTAATCAAAACCACATCCGTATCCGGCCGTTCCTGCCGAACCGTCTGCAGCACCTCAAGCCCGTCCATCTCCTCCATCTTGTAGTCCGTAATCACCAGGTCAAACGCCTGCTCCTGCAACCGGCCCAGCCCCTCCGGGCCGCTGGCCGCCTCCACCGCTTCGTGTCCCATCCGTTCCATCACCAGCGCCACACCGCCTCGCATCGTCTCGTTGTCCTCAATGACCAGAACCCGGCTCACAGGAGACCCTTTCAATTGAATATTGAAAAACCTTCACAATCTTCAACCTTTACTTCCCTCATACTCGGGCACCACCACCCGAAACACCGTCCCCACCCCCGGCTCGTTCTCTACCTCCACCCGTCCCCCGTTCTCTTCCACGACCTTCTGCACAATGGCCAGCCCCAACCCTGCGCCCTTTTCTCGAGTGGTAAAAAAGGGCTCAAACAGCCGTCCCATCACCTCCGCAGACATCCCCGATCCCGTATCGGCAACCGCAATTTCAACACCAGGTCTTGCCCGGCATGCCCGCATGGTCAGGGTCCCGCCCTCCGGCATGGCCTGCACCCCATTCACCATCAGGTTGATCAACACCCGCTTGAACTGGTCCACATCGACGTAAGCCTGGAGATCCTCTGGAATCTCCCGAACACAGCGAACCTCTGTGCCTTCCATCTCCGGAGCCAGAAGGAAGGCGACCTCTTCGGCCAGCTGCGCCACCCCAACCGGTGTGGGACTGGGGGGCGCAGGCCGGGCGAAATCCATGAACTCCGAAATCACCCGCTTCAGGGTCTTCACCTCGCCAATCACCTTCTGGATGTGGACCTTGCGTGGATCGCCATCGGGCAGATCGCCCGCAATCAACCCGGCATAGATCTCGATGCCTCCCAGGGGATTGCAGATCTCGTGCGCCACCCCCGCCAGCATCTGCCGGAGCTGCTCGTCCCGGGCCAGGATCTTGCGCCGCATCTCCTCCATCGTCTCCCCGAGATACCCCAGTTCATCCCGGGAAGACGGCGCCACCGGTTGGTCCAGGTTGCCGCGGCCGATCGCTTGCGCAGCCCGGACCAGGCGGTAGGTCGGCCTCGTCAGCGTCCGTGCCAGGCCCAGCCCGATCGCCACGGTCAGCACGGCGCTGATGCTCCCCAAAATCAGAACCGACTGCCCAAAGGCCCGGATCGCATCCAGAAACCCCGCTCCGATATCGACCCCCACGCCCCCCACCACCTCCTCCCCGGCATGGATCGGCGCATAACCCGACTTATACTCAACCCCGTCTTCGCCCTGAAAGCGTAGCGAATGCGCCGGCTTTCCCACCCAGACCGAATCCAGTTCTGACCGGTCGATCCGGAGTCGAACGTACTCCCGCCCAATCGGGACATCCGGTTTCGTATCCAGAAGGCTCCGCCCCTGTCGGTCAAACACATAGATCCGGCGCGCATCCACCATATCCCGGGCCCGCCGGAGCCGGTTCGTCAGACGCTTGTAAAGCCGCCCCCCTTCATATCCGGGCTGCAGCCAGCTCACCGCATCCCCGTCGATCCCCTCTGCAACCAGTTGTGCCACGGCCAAGAGCCGCTCGCTCATCTGGCGCTCCAGGCTGCGGCGCGTCAAACTGTAGAGCACCCAGCCGGTGCCCCCAACCACAACCATCACAAACGCAACAAAGGTCAAAACCAGCCTGCGCCCAATCCGTCCCCGGAACGCCGGAGACGCGACTTTGCCCTGCTGGGGTCCTCTCACGTTCACCTCTGTTCGTTCCCCCCGGCAGAAGCCCCCGGGAATGAGCGATTCCAAACCGCTGACAGGTCCAAAAGGATTCCCAGTTCCACACTTTGGACGCCAAGACAAAAGCCGATTTGAACACCCTCAGGCCCAAAACCGGGAGGATCCTTCAAATCGGCTCTCTCCTGGACAAGCTGCCCTTACTCGCGAAAGCGGAAGGTCTGGGTCACCTGTCGATAGACCTCTACATCGATAATAAAACCGATAGCTGTCGTCGATGTATCGGGGGCGCCCAGCGTATGGACCGCATACCCCAGTCCCTGCCGAGACAGATAGGTTTCATACATCACACGGTTTCCCTCCCCATGGACCAGCTCTTCGGCGGATTCGCCGTTAATCACCAGCGAGCGTCGGGAGCGCAGCTTCTCTCCCACCTGTCCGGTCCGGATATCGCCCAGGTCTTTCGGCGCCGCCGAAGGGTTTCGAAGGCGAAAAACATCCACAAAAAAAGGGGCAAGAACCGACGCCCGCTCGGTAGGGGGGACCACCACGGCCACCGGTTCAAAGACCGAAGTGTCCGGAGGCTGATACTGATGAGAAAACGTCAATTCCCTCTCGGGGATAATAAACCATCCTGCCTGAGCCAGCTCCTGGGGTACCGAAATCTCAAACCCAAACTCACGGCTGACAAACCGATTCGTGGCTTCAGGCACATTGGTGCCACATCCACCCAAGAGGAAGGCGAACAGCCCCCAAAGGACCAGCAGAAAAGCCCGGCAGGCCCTATCTCCTGTAAAAATCCCACTCCCCTGTCTTAAGTCTCGCACAGTTCTTCTCCCAGTTCATCAATCAGTTTCCACAGGTAATCATAGGTATAAATACCCGTATCGTGTCCGTCGCTCCATTTGATCTGAACCGCATACCGGCCCACCGGAACCACCGTTGAGACCTCATCGGTAGCCGTCATCTCGGCAGCGCTGAGCATGGGCAACCCATCCTCCTCTGCCTGCCTTCCCCGCCGGTCGACACACAGCGCACACGGACAGCACCTGCGCAGGTAAGACAGCTTGATCCGGCGCCTTCCAACGCCCTTCCACTCAATCTCCATCTCCCCTGCTTCCCGCCGGACATTGATGCGCAAGGGAACATTCGATTTTGATGTCACAACACCCTATCCATCAAGCATCACGAGGCCTCTTTCAGCCTCAAATTTAAGCTTGACTTTTTCTCTTAGTGAACTAAATTAATTTCATTGATAACTTGTCTGTTTAAAACCGTCATTCTGAAAGACGTTTTCGCCGTATTTCGATATTTTTCAGGCCGTTTTCAACGCCGGGCCGGGCTGAAGAAAGCCATCGGCCCGGAACTTTTTGTATGTATCAGGGGTCTATGTGGGTGGTTAATTCACCTCAGGGTATCCCCATAAACAACGGCAATCGCAATGGACTTTATCCACATCCGTTACGGAGGTAGCATCTTTGCCGCTCTGGCCCGGGTCCGGGAGCGGCACCAGCGCTTTCAGCGCCTCCTTGCGGACCGGCCAGGCATTCGAGTCGAAACACGTGTCAAAAACCCGCAAGTGGACCTCAAAGCGAGCTATAGGCGCCGGTTTGCCCAGTCGTCTCTGGCCTCTGTGTTGTTCTGCCTTGCCCTCCTCCTCTACCCCAAGCACGGTCCCACCCTCTCCTTGACCACCGTCCCCACGCCGGTGATCCGGATTCAGAACATCCCCGAAACCACCCAGCGGATGCGTCCCCCTCCGCCGCCCCGTCCCAGCGTCCCCCTCGCTGTAGAGGGCGACGAAGTCCCCGAAGACGTCACCATCGAGTCCACGGAACTCGACCTGGACAGCGTCCTTCCGAACCTGCGCATCACAGGTCCGGTCACATTGGGTCCGCTTGCAGAGGAACCCCTGAATATTGATGAAATTGGAATAACACCCAGACCCAGCAAGATTACCATGCCGAATGTAGAATTGGTAAAAAAATACAAACTAAAAAAAGAAACGAAAGTAACCCTTAGAGTGCTGGTCAACAAAAAAGGTAACGTTGTACACGTAGAGGTTCTCAGCGGTCCCGAGGTTCTCCACAAAGAGGCCATGAAGATTGCGTATCTGGGCCGCTACTTCCCCATAAAGTATAAGGGAAGAAAGCGAAAGTTCTGGACAAAGGTAGACATCGATTTTAAACCGGATTCAAACTGACTCCGCCCTTCTCCCCGCTCTTCAATATCGGTAATCATCCCGTCCCCGCAGCCGCCTGGAAAGCATCCGGACGATAGTGAGCACAACACGCCCTGAATCAGTATCACCGGACCAATCGGTGTCGAAGCGCGAGTTCCTGGAGCAAAATCCCATACTGCTCCCGAAGTTCCGGACGCAACGCGAAAGCCCGACCGTATGCCACCGCGGCATTCTCAAAAAATCCCTGGGCCGTCAGCACCCGCCCCATCAGCAAATAATTGGGCGCATAATCGGGCGCGCGTTCACTCGTCCTGGTCACCATATCCAGGGCCTGCTCAAGCCGCCGGCGCTGTAAGTAGGTCCACCCCAACCCCTGATAGGCCTGGATCATATTCGGATCTCGTTTCAGGGCCTGGCGATAGTACATTTCTGCAAGATCGAAGTCCCCCTGTATCTGGTATAAAAACCCAAGAGCCACCACCACCCCCACATCCGTTGAGTCCAGAACCGAAATCCGTCTACACATCCGGATGGCCTGAGCATAGGCGTCTAAATGGATGGATGCGCTGGCCAGAAGGCGCAGTGCCTGGACGTGTGACGAGTCTCGACCGACAAGCTCATGGAGCTCCTCAGCCGCTGCCGCATAATCGCCCGCCTGCATGGCCTGAATGGGTCCGTACAGTTCCGGAGAAACCTCTACTGAAATCGAATCGCTCTGAAATCCGGGGGTGAGATCCCCTGCCTCCTCAGCAGCAGCCGGCACCGTGCAGACCGCGGCCCACAATCCTGCCACGGCAAGCACACCTCTCAAGCCCATCCTGTCCCCTTCTCTACGCACCAAATTGACAATCCTGCCCATTTCTCCCTCGATCCCGGTTCTCTCCACGCCCCCTCACGCATCTCGCCTCCCGCGCCTCCGGTGCGGGGGGAAGGGGCTTTTCCGCGCAGATCCCTCCAGCACCACCGCCCAAAAACGCCCAAAAGGTCCGCAGGACAGGAACGCCTGCTTACACCACAGGGGCAGTTCGCGGGCAGCCCAAGCGTCTGAGCGGCCTGCCTGCAGCGCGGTGCGCCGCGCAGGCAGGCGCCCTTCTTTTTGGGCCTTTTTCTTGGGCGATCAAGAAAAAGGCCTCGCCGAAGGCATGGGGTGTGGAGGGGTTGTGGATGACGGAGACCGCAAGGTTATTTTCCAGGCAACTTCTAAGACCGAAGCACCGCATGGATCCGTTCGATCAGGGGCACTTCTTCGGGTATTTCCACAATAACCTGAATAACAGGCCGGTTGCGCCAGAGCCTCAAAACGAGTTCCCAGTCCACATCCAGCCTCTGGCACGCCAGCCGCGCCATCAACAGTGTGCCTATCAGTATCTTGATCATAACTCCCAAATCATACAAAAAAAGGCCCCTTTGAGTCAAGCCTCTTGAGAAGCGGGCACCGGGAACACCACTCCCGGGTCCGCAATCCTCAATTGTTCTCCGCTCCCTGCTCAACCCAGAGCCGGAACCGCTGGATCTCAGCCGGAGAGAAATAGGGCCCTCCCTGAGGCATTCGGTCCCCTGTGATCCCGGTGCTGCCTTCCAGTTTACGGATCAGATAGCTTGTATTGGGATCTTTCGGTTTCACCCGCTTGAGCGTCCCCTGCTGCTGGCTTGGCCGATCCACCAGATCTGCCCAGGCCTTGCCCTGCTCCAGGACCAGGCGCCCGCCGGGGGGAAACCGGTCGCTGGTTGCGTGGCAGCCCACAAACGCGCAGCTGGCGTCAAACAACGGCTGTATCTGTAAGGCAAATGAGATCGTGGGCGTAAACCGGAAGGTCGCCCGGTCCCCTTGCCCTTCAACAACCCCGTCTCCGGTCAGGTCCCTCACGCCGCGCACCACCAGGGTATAGGACACCCCCGGTTCCTGGGGCGATGTGGTCAGCCGCACCCGGTCGGGCGCCTCTAACCGGGCATCCACGACCAGCAGCTCCCCACCGCCGGTAATTTGATAGTTCCCCACAGACGCGGCAGAGGCCCTGTCCATCTCTTCACTGAAAGTCACCTCCACGCCCACGCTGTCCAGCGAAACCGCAGCCAGCACCGACGGCGGTACAGGGGGCGCCAACGAGCGGATCGCCCCTTCCCGAATCCATGCCTTGATCGCCCCGATCTGCGCAGGGGAAAGCGGCGGCCGACCCAGAGGCATTGGATCGCCGAACACCGCCCGCCCGGTTGGATCTTTTCCTTCCAGTTTCCAGATAAGCAGGCTGTTCTGGGAGTTCCCCGGAATCACATGGGGGCCGTTCTTGCTCGCCGTCGGATCCAGAAGTTCAGCATAGGACACATCCGCCGTGAGCACCAGCCTCGACTGCCGCTCCCCGGTACCCCCCAATTCGTGGCACCCCCCCGTACAGGACCGGTCAAAAACCCGTTGAACATCCCGGTCGTAAAATGCCGTCGCGCCCGGAGGCGACTGCACGGTGGGCGCCTCGGTAAACAATACCGGGTCCCGGGGAGAGCTGCACCCCAGCATAAGAACGCAGATGGCGCAACACAGGAACCGATACATCTTTTAACCTACCGGTGACAGTAGCCACAGAAACCCGCGCCGCTCGTCTGCGTATTCACATGACAGGCATAACAGAGAGAATGGGGATTGGCGTGGAAATCCCCCGTTCCGATCTGATCGGCAAACCGCCTTGGGTGGGTCCTGGGGTCGGTGCCCGCCACGCCGTCAAAATCTACGTGACACTGCATACAACTCGGGTCTTCCCCCTCCACATCGTGACAGGCCACACACCGCTCAATATCTCGACGCGCCCACGCTGCGTGCCGTCCCCCACCCGATCCCATCCCGGCCACCACCCAGGGGGTAGGATCGCCCGGCAGGGGTCCGTGCCAGACCGGTTTGAACCGCGCTTCGTCTCCTTCAATCCGGTGACAGTCAACGCAGAACGATGTTGCATGACAGGTGGCGCACTGCCGTTCTTTCCCAACAGCGTCCAGCGAATGCGTAAACCGGTAATTCAGTTCATGCTGCCGCTGGAGGATCTGTCCCACCCGCCCCCGGTCCTGCGGTGCCCCGGAAGCCATCCGTTCCGCAGGCCCCTCCAGCGCCACCGTCAAAGCCCCGGCATGGCAGTCTTCGCACCAGGTATCCTGGTGGCACT
The DNA here is from genome assembly GCA_965222075.1 of Candidatus Latescibacterota bacterium. Taxonomy (GTDB): domain Bacteria; phylum Latescibacterota; class UBA2968; order UBA2968; genus JAAXHW01. Next base: position 1,907,993 of record OZ244937.1, read on the forward strand.
TGGCGCAGGGCATGTCGGCTGCGCGAGAATGTTGCTTATGCTCGTGAATCCAGTCGGCCCGGTGGTTCTGGGGACGAATGATCTCCACTTTGGGGTGGCAGGTATCGCAATCGTAGGGGGCCTCCGCATCCTGATGGCAGGTCAGACACTCCTCCATCACCGGCCAGTTCACCCGGCTGGCATAGTCGGTCCCGGTCATATTCCGGTGGCAGTCCTGGCAGACCATCTCCAGCTTGTCTAAGTGAAACTGGTGCGGGAAATCGATCACCCGTTCCGGATTCTCAAACGCCACCGGGTGCGCCGGATCCTGGTGGCACTTCTCGCACTGCGCCGGGTCCTCCACCTCCTCCTTGTGGCAGTCGGCGCAGGTCTCCTCCACAGGCAGAATATTGTCCGAGGCCGCCTTGCTGGTGGGCGCCTTGACGTGGCAATCGGTGCAAAACAGCCCGATATCCAGCAGGTGGTAGCGGTGGGAAAATTTGATGATCGCGCTCCGGTTCTGTTCGGGAATCGTAATCGGAATCTCCGCTTCGCCGGCCCATCCCCACCCTGAAACCAGCGCAAAAGCCGCTCCCACCCCCCACAGCAGAGCCCTCATGGCGCCCCCCTCCCCGGTCCTGGCCCGATGAAAAACCACGTGGTCGCCCGAAAGAAAAACCGGAGGTCGTGCGACATGCCAGGAAAGGGGTTTGCCCTGGTCGCCAGCTTCAGGTCCTGCATCAGATTCTGTCCCTGCAGGCTCAACGACAGGTGCCGGCCTGGCCGGTAGGTGACCCCCAGCGTAGAGGTCACCACCGTACTGCGCGCCCCCTCCCCCTCATAGAGCCGGAACCTGGACAGGTGGAAACCGCCGTCCAACCAGACCTTCCGGTTCACCCGATAGCGCAGGCTTGCCGTTAGCCCGTCGGCAACGCCCCCATATCCCCTCCGCCGGATGTAGCCGGCATAGCCGTTCAACACATTGGCGCCCAGGTTGACCCGGTAGCCGTCATCCCCCTCGTAATCTACCTTTGAAACCTCCCCGAAAAGGCTTAAGAAACGGTTAAACCGGTAATTTCCCCGGAATGACGCCTCCCGGTTGCTGCTGTGGGTAAAAAGGCTGAAAATGCTGTTTCGATCCACATAGGGTTTCCTGTAGAGCACCTCCCCCGAAAGGGTGAACCCGTGATAATAGTACCGCAACACCCCTTCCACCCGGCGCGTCTGCAGCTGGCCGGGCGTGCTCAAATCCCACCGCAGATACAAGCTGAGCAGCCGCCCCAGCCTTCGCTGCAGGTCAAACCCCACCATCTGCTGCTCCACCTCCCCGGCCTTAATCTCCAGGCTGCCAAGCCCCGCAGCGATCCGGCTGCTGCTGAGGTAGGGCCTGGCCTGACGGCTGCGCCGGTAGAAACTGACCCCAAGGGTGGTCTCCAGCAGCCGGGACGACATCAGGTGGGCCCCAAACATATGGCCCTCGCCCCACCCGCTCACTCCCTCCCGATCCACCGGGACCAGCGTCCCGACATAGGCATCCAGCCGGCCCAGTCCTCCCAGGTCCACATCGGCGCGAATCCCGTCGATCCTCCCCACCCCCACACCGGCCAGCACCAGTTGCCGTCCGCCGGTGAGCACAAACCGGTCCTCACCCTCTTCCCACCGGAAATATCCGTGATAAAACCGATACTGCGGGTCGTTCCCGGCCCTGTGGCGCAGATCCAGAGAAGCGCGCAGGTAGGCCTGGAACGACAGCTCCGAACGCCCCAGTCCCATCACCCGAAACCGGGCCGTCTGATAGACCCGGAGGTCCCCACGGCTCACCGTATCCGGATACGACCGCTCAAAGGTATAAACCGCTGTGGTAAACCGCCCCGTAACCCCGGTTCCGCCGGCGGATCCTGCAAAGAGAAACAGGGCGGTTATCCCGTATACCCAGCGCATCGCCCCCCTCCTCCCATCGGTGTTCCCCAATAAAAAAACGGCCTTTAAAACCGAAGACCGATTTGACCGGCTAAGATCGGCCAGGGCCATCCAAAACAAAGGCCCGGCCTGCTCAACCGCCTGTTATAGACATCAACCCACCTGACGTCGTGGGAAGGTCGTCAAGTGGGGCCATAACGGAGGTGGGGGAACAAGCAGACCGGGCAACCTCCATCTTTCCAAATACTTATTTAAAAATAACAAACCGAAGAGAAAAGCGCAACCCTCACCTCCTCCGGAGCATCTCCCTCCTCCCGGTCTATGCTCCCAATTTCGGGCCAGCGCTTCTTCTCCGCCGGCCCGGGTCAGGCCGACTTTCCAAACTGCTGGGCAAAGTTCACAAAATCCGGAAAATCCACAGCCCCATTGCCGTTCAGATCGTACTTCGGATCAAACCCGGCATCTTCGCTGCCTTTTCCAAAGTTGGTCGCAAACGCGACAAAATCGGTAAAATCCACCTTCCCGTCCCCGTTAAAATCGCCGGTCAGGCCGGCGCTGACATCCTCCTCAACCCTCAGCATATTCACAACCGAAATCGGCAGTGGGCTCCCAGCGTTGACAACAGGGCGGCGTAGGTCCCCAGTGGAACCTCCTGAATCAGCCGCAGCGTATCCCCCTCCACGGAATACCCCAGCGTATCCCGGATGACAATCATCGTATCCGGCGTATCCAGCTCCAGAATCAGGCTGGTCTCCTCCAGCCGGTAGGTCCCCTCGTTCTGATTCTTAACGACAAAAACGGTATCTATTTTTATGGGGGCCCCCAAACCGGTCACGGAGCCCTTGGCCTTTGAGGATATCGTGTAATCTGCATCAAACATCTCATCCTCATCCAGTTCCAGCGTTCCGGACACCGACCCGCTGACCGACAGCGAGTCAAGCCAATCGGCATCAGCGCGGGGACCACGTAGATCTGCAGGGCAGTACTGTCCGCTTTCCAGGTCCCCACCGGATTTCCCCCTTTGGCCTCCGGTTTTGCATCCAGCATCTGTGCGCCGGCCCCGGTAGACCAGAAGGCCAGCAGCCCGCCCAGCAGCACCAAAGTGATCTTGTGCATCGAAATTCCTTTCTCAACCCACCGATTTTGATATTGACAGCCTGTCAGGCTATAATATATAAAAATATGAACCATTAAGCAAAAAAATATAATTCCCGAGGGGGGCACAGTCTGTCCAGGTCGGAAAACCGGACAGAAACACCGCGCACCCCTCCCAGGAATTTTAAAACAGCTTCTAAGAATCCGGCTCAGCCTGGCCCCGAAATTCAGGTTTCTCCAGGCCGTAGGCGTTGTTCCCGATAGACGTCTTTCCGTCCGATCGCACGGACATGCCGTCGGGCTTCTGATAGAACCAGTTGTTGTGAATATCTGCCTTCTCCTCAGGAACACCGCGAATAACAACCGCGGCCCTGGGACACCGGAACGTATTGTGATGCACCACCATCCAGGTACCCGCGATCGTCGTCCCGTCCCTCCGGTCGCGCCCCCCGTGCATATCAAAACAGTGGCTCACCGAATGCCCGATCTCGATATTGTGTCTGGCCTCGTACCCGCTGCCCGGACTTCCGGTGCCCGCAATCGAGTGCCGATTGTAATTGAACAGATTGTACTCGATCAGTGAAAAGGCCGTGTTGTGGCTCACCCCGTAGCCCAGACCGTTGTACTGGTTGTGGTGGATAAAGTTGTGGTGGATGTGATGCCCGTCTCCCGCATCCAGCCGGACCGCGGCGTGGCTCCACCCCCCCAGTTCGCAGTTGTCCACCTCCAGCTCCGGATGCTTCATACTGATCCCGTCGGACGTGGGAAACTTGTAGTAGTATTCATGTCCCCGTCCCTTCGCAAACGACCTCCGGTGGTGTTCGAAACACGGCTTCGGATTCGGCCCGCCGATGCGCAGCCCGGTGATGCGCACGTTGGGACCCATCACGCGAATCAACGGGCTTGTCTTGAAGGTATCGCTGAAGATCATCCCGCCTCTGGCCCCATCCTGACCCCGGTTGCTCGCCAGCGTAACCCCCTCGGGCACCTCCAGCACGAGCTGTTCGATATACACCCGCTCGGTGCAATCAATCTCCGCCTTCCCGTCCACATAGACCACATCTCCGGCCCCTGCGCCTTCCAGCGCCCCCAGCAATTCGTCCAGGGTGGATACGGATCCCGAAGTTGGTGCAACCGGATTCGCATACCCCTTCCCGCCACCGATCGCACCCTGTCCACCGGGCTGCGCCCCACAGGTCTCCCCACCGACCTCGACCCAGGTCTGGCCCAGCGCAGGCATCCTGGCATTGAACATTTTCACATCCTCCTTATTTCGATGGTTTTTATTTTCCCCGTCCCTCACAGCCATCTCATCTCAAACGCATCGTCCCCCTTTCCGTAGATCAGCTTGCCGTATGCTTCCCAGGCCTCAATTTGCTGCGCATCGGGCCTGCTGCCATCCTCCAGCATGCCCAGATTCTCCCTCAGATGCGCCATCGTCGCCGGAGCCGTCAGCGCTGCGTGAACGGCCGGATAGCGCAGCACATACCGATAACAATCCGCGGCTGTTGGAACCCGACCCGTCCAGTCCCGATGCCCCTTCAGCAGAGACCCCCAGCGCGTGCACGTAAACGCCACCACCGGAACCCCTGCCGCTTCCGCCGCCGGAAGCACCTTCTCCTCTGCTCCCCTGTGCGCCATGTTGTAGCGGTGCATCAGCACCTCCACCCGCCCGCTCTCGATCAACTCGACCGCCAGCGCCCGGTTGTGCGCCGTCGCCCCCACGTACCGAACCTTCCCCGCCTCCTTCCATCTCCAGATCTCGTCGATCGCCCCCCCCTTGCCCAGGACCTCGTCCATATTGTCCGACGGTGACACATATTCCGCAAAAAACAGATCGATCACATCCACGCCCAGCCGGCTGCGCACCCGATCCAGATACGCCCGCATCCGGGCCGGATCGCGAGACTCGGTCCCCGTGGCCACCACCACCGTCTCCCGTTTCCCCCTCAGCAGCCGCTCCAGGCCCGCAAGCATCCCCGAAAAGGAAAAACTGTAAAAAAAATAACCATTCACCCCTGCCCTGTACGCCGCCTCCACAAACCGGCTCTCCGTATCCGGATTTCCGGCCAGCCCCAGCGGCCCCACATCCTCTCCCTGCATCGTCTTCAGACGAATGGGACGACCCATAAGCCCCTCTCCTGTAAGCCGCCCCGCCTCACGCGACGCGCCTGTCCACTCAGCTGGCCTCCAGATCGTAAACCTGCTCCATCATCGCCCACCACTCGTCTTCGCCCGCCTCCGGGACCTTCTCCTGGTAGGTACGCATCAGATCGTCCCACGCTTTGCATCCGGGGTGCTGCTCCAGATATCGTGGAAAGTCCCGCCGGGCAACAAAATCGTCGTCCGATTCCATATACATAAACAGCCGTCTCCCCAGCAGGAAAATCTTCATCGTGGTGATCCCGACCTCCCGCAGCGCCGCTTCAACCTCGGGCCACACATTCCGGTGGTATTCCTTATAGCGCTCGATCACCTGGCGATCGTCTTTCAGGTTCAGGGTCAATCCGAATGCTTTCATATTGTTTACGCCTTTGATCTCCCGGGTAGATCCACCCGGTCCAGAATCCGTTGAAAATTTCCGGCAAGGATCTTCTTCCGCGTCTCCACCGACAGGTCTGCCCAGAGCACCCACCCCAGCTGCTGCCGGGGATCCCGCATGGGCGCATCCGTCCCGAAAATCACATGATCCTCATCCGTGGCCTCCACAAGATATTCCACCACCCGGTTCGTCACGGCCGTGTACGTCAGTTCCGCGTACACGTTCGGGTGCTCCTGAATACAGGTCGCCACCTCCTCGGCATACGCCCAGCTCTTCCCCGAATGCGCAATCAGCCAGCTCACCTGCGGAAACCGCTCCGCCAGTCGCGCAACACACGCCACGCCGCCGGTGTAGGGCATCGTGTGGATCAGGGCGTAGAGCCAGTGTGCGTTCCCGAATTCCCACCAGGGTGTAAACACATCATCGTCGTAGTGCAGTCCCATCCGGTGGTAGGGCTTCATCCCCACAAACCCCTGCTCTACGTGCCGCAACCGGACCTCCGCCTCCATCTCTTCCCGTGTCATATGCGTCGGATCGATCGTGGCCAGCCCAAAGACCTCATCTCCAAACCGCTGCATTGCCCGCCAGACGATATCATTCCCATCCTGCGCGTCGGTGCAGACCGGCCCGTTCCAGCTCATCATCGCAATCCGGTCGATTCCGCACCAGTGATTCACCTCCAGCATCCCCTCCGCATCCCCATCGTACATCAGACGCGCATCCTTGTTGCTGGCGGCAAACTGCCCCCCCTCGTGCAGCACGTGGGCGTGCGCATCGATCACCGGCACAGACAGTGGACGCCCCTCCCGCGCCCCGGTCACAATCGGGTCGCCCTCCCGCTGCGCCGCCGCCTCCGGCCCCTGCCCTCTCAAAAGCCGCTTCAGATTCTCTCCGGCGATCCTCCGCTTCGACACCTCCGGAATCTGCGCATAGTCGATGTACGCCCGGGCCGCGCCGGGAGACATCTCCGTCATCCCGGTCCCGAACAACAGCCGCTCATCTCCAAAATCAGCCGTATATTTTTCCACCCCCCGGTTGACCTGATAGGCTGAGAACTCGATGTGGAGGTTCTCGTGAAGCTGCATCAACCGGTACACGTGCCGCTGGTGCGCCCAGGACAGCCCCGTGAGCAGTGCCGGCAGCCGGGGGTAGCGGGAGAGAAGCTCGTGAAAAACCGAAAAAAGATTCGCGCCTCCCCATCCTGCGGGCAGCAGGGTGAGCATATCATGGTCTTGCAACGCCTCGAACGTTTCCCCCATCACCTCCGGATGTAGTGAAAATCCCCCAGGTTCGATACGCGCCGCCCGGATATCCGCCTCCGCCATCGCACCGATCATCTCCTCCCCGGTCTTGAAGAACCCCGGCTCCCCGGTCGGCACAATGCACCAGACCCCGAAGAGCCGCTCCGGGGCCTTGCTCAGTTCCTGTCTCAACCTGTTGTTTCCGTAAATCACATCGTAGCTCACCGCCACCCCGTGCACGGCCAGCGCCCCCGAAATTCCGGCCAGGTCCATATCCTCTAAAAGATGCTCCGTGGACCACCGCCCCCGGCGGTGCTTCATCGGCCGCTGACCGAGTGTCGCATGACAGTCGAAGTAGAGCAACAACCTGCCCCCCCTTCAATTTCCGCATTCCGCAATTTCCTTATCCACCCGGTCCAGAATCCGCTGAAAGTTCCCCGCCAATATCTTCTTCCGGGACTCGACCGGCAGGTCCGCCCAGAGCACCCATCCCAGTTGCTGTCTGGGGTCCCGCATCGGCGCGTCCGATCCGAAAATCACGTGTGCGTCGTCCGTCGCCTCCACCAAAAACTCCACCGACCGGTTCGTCACCGCCGTATAGGTAATCTCCGCATACACATTGGGATGCTCCTGGATACACGCCGCTACCTCCTCAGCAAACGGCCAGCTGCTACCCGCGTGCGGGATCAGCCAGCTCACCTCCGGGAACCGTTCCGCCAGGCGGCCCACGCCTGCCACCCCGCCCGTGTGTCCCGCCACGTGCATCAGCCCATAGAGCCGGTGCTCGTTCCCGAATTCCCACCAGGGCATAAATGCCTCGTCCTCGTAATTCATGTTCATCCGCACGTAGGGCTTCATCCCCACAAACCCCTGCTCTAAGTAGCGCAGCCGGATCTCGGCGTCCATCTCTTCCCGCGTCATATGCGTCGGATCGATCACAGCCACCCCGATCACCTCATCTCCAAACCGCTGCATTGCCCGCCAGACGATATCATTCCCATCCTGCGCGTCGGTGCAGACCGGCCCGTTCCAGCTCATCATCGCAATCCGATCGATCCCACACCAGTGGTTCACCTCCAGCATCCCTTCGGCGTCGCCGTCGTACATAATGTAATTCACCCCGGCGTTCTGTCCTCTCTCGTGCAGCACATGCGCGTGTGCATCCAGCACCGGCACAGACAGTGCGCGCCCGTCTCTGGCCCTGGCCACAATAGGATCGTCCTCCCGCTGTCGGAGCGCCGCCGCCTCGGGGCCCTGCCCCTTTAACAGCCGCCTCAGGTTCTCCCCAGCCACCTTTCGCTTCGACGCCTCCGGAATCTGCGCATAATCGATAAAGGTTCGGGCCGCGCCGGGCGACCGCTCCGTCATCTCCGTGCCAAACAGCAGCCGCTCGTCTCCAAAATCGGCTACGTACTGCTCAATGCCCCGGTTGATCTGATACGCCGAAAACTCTAAGTGGAGGTTGTCGTGCAGCACCATCAAACGGTGGATGTACCGCTGCTGTGACCATGTGTGGTGCGTCATCAACACCGGCAACTTGGGGTACCGGGAAAGCAGATCGTGGAAAAACGAAAAAAGATCGGCCCCGCCCCACCCCACCTCCAACAGCGTGAGAACCTCGTGGTGCTGTAGCACCTCAAACGTCTCTCCCATCACCTCCCGAGCAAGCGAAAATCCACCCGGCATCACCCGCACCGCCCGAATATCCGCACCCTCCATCGCCCGGACCATCTCATCCCCGCTCTGAAAGAAACCCGGCTCCCCGATCGGCACAATACACCATACCCCAAACAGCCTCCCCGGCGCCTTCTCAAGCTCCGCCTTCAGCCGCTCGTTCCCATACTTCACATCGTAACTCCGGGCCACCCCGTGCACCGCCAGCGCCCCGGAAATCTCCGCCAGATCCATATCCTCCAGGAGATGTTCGGTGGACCACCGGGCGCGGCGCGGCTTCATCGGCCGCTGTCCGATCACGGCATGGCAGTCAAAGTAGAGCAGATCCGACATCTTTCCTCCCTTCACGTTTTCTTCAACAGATAAGCGGTCACCCCTCTTCAGCGCCCGCCGACCGTCGTTGCATAGTAGCCTTAAACCTTCTCCGGCGCAGGCCTCTTTGCCGCGCCTTCGATCTGATAAAGTCCTCCGTAAACGCCCTCCTCCGTGCGCCTCTGCGATGAATCCCGGTTTTTTGTTTTCACCTCTTACCTCAAAGACAGTGCGACCCGAACTCCCGGTACTCACGCACCGGCTGGGCATGGTACTCCCGCACCATCTGTTCTAAGCGGTCCACCACCAGGTGAAACACCCGCTCCCCCTTCTCCTTGCTCGCCACAAGGGCGTTGCCCATCGTCCCGGTGATATCCCGGGTATCCCGCCGCCGTTCGGAAAATCCGCAAAAATGCCGGAGCTCAGGGCCAAAGGGGTTCGGAAACAGATCGTCGTTCATCAGCTCCTTCGCAATCAGATGCTCCCGCAGGTAGAGCTGCACCGACGTCTCCCACTCCCCGCCGTGTCCCACACTCCCGTTGTCGGCCTCGCTCCAGGCTTTCATCTCTTCCGCCACCGCCTGCCACCAGCTAAATGCCACAACGAAAATATTCTCTTCCGAAATTGTATCCCTCACCACGTGGTTGGGCGCGTTGTTGCCCCCATGCCCGTTAATGATCACAATCCGCTTGAACCCGTTGTCGTAGATGCTCCGGCAGACATCCCCCACCAGATTCAGATAAGTCTCGATCCGCAGGCTGATCGTGCCGGGGAACCCCTTGTTGTAGTGCGTAAACCCCGACCAGATCGGCGGCGCCACAATCACCGGGAAATCGTCCACCCGCTGCGCCGTGCGCACCGCCATATAAAAAGGCCCCACCACGTCCACGTCCATTGGACAGTGAGGCCCGTGCTGCTCCACAGACCCCGTGGGCAGAATCACCACCGGATCGTGCTTGAGCGCCTCTTCAAACTCGTGCCGCCACATCTCCTGCCACAGGACCTTCCTGTTGCTCCCATCGTAGGAAACCTTGAACATCGGCACACCCTCCCCATCGTGGGTTGTGACCCTTCTGCCGCACCTCACCGGGCGGACGGCCATCTGCCTCTACCATGAAATCCGTGCTTTTTCCCGACCCCTGTCAAACGGCCAGAGCTTCAGCACCGTCTTCCCCAGGATCCACGCCCGGTCCTCATCGCTCAAAAACGTAAACGCCTTCCGGACCAGGTCCAGCGCTCCGGTATATCCGCACTGCTGCTCGACCAGGGGCCAGTCCGTCCCCCACATCAACCGCTCCGGTCCGAATGCGTCGTAGATCTGCTTCACCGTTGCGTGCGTATCCCGGTAGGGATAGTCCTCCTTCGAAACCGCCCAGGTCCCCGAGATCTTCACATACACCTGCGGGTACCGGGACAGCCGGAGCAGCTTCTCCAATTCCTCCGGACGGTCCACCGGCGGATAGGCCATGTGGTCGATGCGAACCTGAACGTCCTCGTATCTCTGAATCCACCGCTCCAGGTCCGGCAAGCGTTCCAGTTGCGTTAGAATACACATCGGTACCTTCAGATCCCGGGTCCGCCGCCAGAGCGGGTCCAGGTCCGGAGAGACAAACCAGTCCCCGCTCGAATCCACCGACGGACTCAGCCGCACCCCCCGGAACCCGTACTCCTCCGCCCAGCGGCTCAGATCGTCCGCCGCCGTCGGACTCTCCGGATTGACCCGGCAGACGCCCTCGAATTGATCGGGATACCGCTTCAAACAATCCGCCGCATACCGGTTGTCCCACCTGTAGTGCATCACCTGCACCAGAACCGTCTTCTCCGTCCCGTGCGCCGCCATCGCCGCCATCAGCTGCTCGACCGTTGCGTCCTCCGCCGGTGGGTTCTCGTTCTCCGACGGCCAGGGATATTTCGGATCGTTTATCCATACGTGCACATGGGGGTCGATAATCATCATATACCTTTACCTCTCCTATACAAGCCGTTTTGCCAGCGCACAGACCGCATCTCCCGCCTCATCCACATCGGCCTCCGTAATCCCCAGGTGGGGCACCGCCCGCATCGCCGTGGGCGATGGGGTGCTCACCCGCACCCCCCAATCCTCTAACAGCCGGTCTGCGAACTCCCGGGAGGTCGCCCCCGTCCCCCCTATATCGAACCGCACCATATTCGTCTCCACCTCCGCCGGATCGACCGCAATTCCCGGCGCTCCGGCAATCCGCTCCGCAAGCCGTTTTGCATTGCGGTGGTCTTCCACCAGCCGGTCCACCTGGTGCTTCAGCGCATAGATCCCTGCAGCGGCGATAATCCCCGCCTGCCGCATCGCCCCCCCGATCCGCTGCTTCCACTGCCACGCCTCCTGGATAAACGCCTCCGACCCGGCCAGCACCCCCCCCACAGGCGCCCCCAGCCCCTTGCTCAGATCGATCCAGACCGTATCGAACGTCTCGGCATAATCCTGCGTGGAAATCCCGGTTTCCACCACCGCGTTAAAAAGCCTCGCCCCGTCCATGTGCGTCAGCACACCACGCCCGTGCGCCACCTCGCAGACCGCCCGCATCTGCTCCAGCGGCCAGATATACCCGCCCGGTCTGTTCGTGGTCTGCTCGACGGAAATCAGCCGGAATCCCGGAAAGTACCGGGTGGACGACGTTATCTCCGCCGCGACCTGCTCCGCCGTAAACTGCCCCTTCTCTCCGTCGATCGGATACAGCGTGACCCTCGCCAGCACCGCCGCGCCCCCTGCCTCGGAATGCAGCGGGTGCGACGTCCGATCCAGCAGAACCAGATCCCCCGACCGGCAGTGCACGGCAAGGGCGATCTGATTGCACATCGTCCCTGAAGGCAGAAACAACGCCGCCTCTTTTCCCAGCATCCCAGCCACCATCTCCTGCAGCTGGTTGACTGACGGGTCCTCCCCCCGTTGCTCATCCCCCACCTCCGCCGCACACATAAACGCCCGCATCTCCTCTGTGGGCTTGGTTGCCGTATCGCTGTACAGATCGATTCGAACTTCAGACATAGAACTGATCTCCTTCAAGCGTTTTGGAATTTCCTGCTCCGACGAGCCAACCCTAAATTAGTGCCAAAACCAGAACCGGGCAAGGCCTTTTACAACCCCAGGTCCCGGGTTCCGAGTGAACACCAGGGGGGTGGGGCAGTGGGGCACACGGGACCTGGAACTGCTTAAACGCCACAGGGCACATCCCGCCTCGGGGACATACCCTGTGAGACTGCTTGAAGCCTCCTGCGTTGCCTATACCCCGCCCTCCTGATCCTGACGGAACAGACCCAGGAAACGATCTTCATACAAGCTGTACAGGTTCCACCGATCCAGTTCCTTTTTGAGCTGGGCTGCCTTCTCTTTAGAACGTCCGTCCTCTACCTCCAGGAAGAGCCGTTCGATCTTTTCCATCACATACTGCGGTACCTTCTCCTCGTCGACCTCTTCCAGCCCATCCTCTTCGGTCTCCTCCCATTCCATGCTCGAAAACGTCGTCCGGATCTTCTCCTCAATCTCGTCCATCGTCCCCTCCATCTGCTCAACCGCGTCGTCTATCTCCGCCATATCGATCCGCACCCCGAGAAGACGCTCAAAGACCCGGACAATTTCCCGGGACGCCTTTGGATTGGGCATCATCTGTGCGTACAGGGGCATCGTGGCCATCAAACATGCGGCCTGGATCTTCCTTATCCCGGCAAATCCCAAAAGGAGCCCGTTCAAACCCGAAATCTGGCCCTCCCGCAGGATCTCAACCCCGTGAGGAACAAGGGCATCTCTCAGGGTCTCCCGGTTTGCCGCCCCCATAACCTGGACCGTTTCCCTGTGGCTGATCGACATCGCCTGCGCCGCAGCCGTATAGATGGTCTCGACCTTCAGGTGTTCTGCAAAGTCCAGAATCTGGCTCATCAAACGAATCCCGCCCGTCCCCCAAATCTGTGCCTCGCTCTCGAAGATCACCAGCCCGGGATCCTGCACGTAGTAGAACACATGGGAGGGCAGATCCGTGAAAGACCTGGCGATCCCATTTTCCACCACAACCGCTTCCGGCGTAAAATACTCGCTCATATCCACCTCGGCGAAGGGTACGCCTTCCAGCTTCCTGCGCAGGTAATCCAGCGCCCCAACCCCCACACTCCCCATCCCCGGCCACGCCGCCAGCAGAATCGGGGACTCGCTTTCACCTGTAATATCCCGATGGATCTTCAGATTCATTGGGATGCCTCCTCCCATCGTCAACCAGAAATTTTCAGATCATCAGTGTCCATAATCTTACGCTAAAATATATCACAAAAGGTCCAAAATCCAATATATATCAACACACCGGTTGCAAGTTGTGGGTTTTCCTCCTTCCCTCAATCCTTTCGGCTTCAACCCGGAACGCATACGCTTTCTACCTCAGTCCCAGTTCCCGCAGTGTTGTATCTATCATTCCAAAAGCGATCCGGGCCTTCTCCATTCGCATGTGCGGAGAGGTCTCAACCGAAATATACCGGTCGTAGCCCACCTTGCCCAGCGCCTCTGCGAAGCAGCGAAAATCCAGCTGGTCACCCTCCTCTCCGGGAATCAAGAATTGGCTGTAGGGATACATACCCTGCACGCCCTTCACATGACAGTGTACGGTAAGCGGGCCCAGCTGCTCTGTTGTGGCAGCGATATCGGCACCCAGATGGTAGAAATTGGTAATATCGTTCAGCAGCTTCAAATGCACAGATCCCACGTGGTGAATCAACAGCGGCACCTTGTTGGGCGAATCGATAATATTCGATTCGTGATTGTGAATATTCATCGTCAGCCCCAGTTCACCGGCTCGCTTACAGAGTGGCTTTAAGACCTCAACCAGCACCTTCCAGGCGTGGGGGTCTCCTTTTTTCGACCACCCGCTCAAAAAATTGACCCCGGCGGCCCCCAACTCCACGGCCACATCCTGCAGCAGGTTGTAGAACCTGATCGCGCCGTCCATGTCCTCATCGGCCATCGCCATCAGATTGGGCACGGTAAATGGATTGATCACTGCAACCTTCAGCCCGTGCTCGGCCACCATCGCCTTCACCTCCCGCAGCAGGCTGTCGGTCACCTCTCCGGAGGGGATGTGTGCGTCCGGGCCGCACATCATCTCGATCCCGTCGTAGCCCACCTCGCCCAGGATCTTCACCACATTCTCCAGGGGCTGGTCCTGCATCCCTCCCGCATGGTACGAAATTCCGATCATGCCTCCTCCTTCCCGGCCCGGAGTCGCTCCAGCGGATGCGACCGGTCCGCCGGCGGAAATGGCACCCGGGCGCCTGTAATTTGCGACTCGTAAGCTCCCAGGATCATCTCTAAGGCCGCCAACCCATCACGCCCGCTCGAAATCGGATCCCGGTCCTCCTCGATCGCCTCGATCAGGTCCAGAATGGCCAGCCGGTTGCCGTCTTCCAACTCGTCCATCTCCAGAGACAACAACTCCCACTGCTGCGACCTGTCTTCCGGCGCCCAGAGACCGTAGGGATAGATGACAACCCTGGACGCAGCGCTTCGGAAGTACAGCCGGCCCTCCCGGCCCACAATCTCCGTCCCCATGGGTCCCGGCTCTCCTCCCGGGTGATTGGCCCTGGAACTGAAAAAACCGGACACGCCGCTGTGGAACGCAAAATAGCTATTGATACAATCCCCCGCCACCAAGTAGCACGGCTCGTACCCTTCGTGCACATCCGCTGCCTCGATGTCTCGGCCCGCTGTGGTCACATGCGCAGACATCCAGGCCACATCGCCTGTAAAAAACCGCATCATATTGAACAGGTGCGTGCCCAGTACCATCATATCTTCCCCTCCACCCCGGTGATCCTGACTGCCCTGTGTATACATCGCCTGCACCTCCCCGATCCGTCCCTCCTCCAGCAGGCGTTTAACTGCGTGAATCTGCGACAGATAGACCCCCTGGTGCGCCACCGCCAGCTTCACGCCCGCCCGATCCGCGGCAGCCACCATCCGGTCGCCGGCTTCCAAACTTGGAGCAAAGGGCTTCTCGCAATAAACGTGACACCCCGCCTCCACGCAGGCGGTCACCATCTCCTCGTGGCAGTCCACCCACCGGGGACAAACAATCGCGACATCAAGATCCTCTACCTTTAGCATCTCCCGGTAATCGGCGTAGGTCCGCTCCGCACCGGTCTCTTCCGCCGCCTGGCGTCTGCCTTCCTCGTCCGGATCGGCCACTGCAACCAGATCGGCTCGTTCCACCCCAATCGTGCTCTTGTGGAGCCTGTGGCCAAAGCCCCCTCCCCCGGTCCTGCCGATTGCCCCTACACGGTAGGTTCTCTCTTCTGACATAGCCTCTCCTCTGCTAATGATTTTCGGTTGGGCTCAAAAAAGCGTCTCCAGCGGATGTCTCCGGTCCGCAGCTGGAAAGGTCACCCTGGCACCGATGATCTGCGACGCGTAGGCCCCCAGAATCATCTCCAGGGCCGCCACCGCGCTCCGCCCGCTGGATAGGGGATCCCGGTCCTCCTCTATGGCGTCGATCAGGTCCAGAACGGCAAGCCGGTTTCCCTCCCCGAGTGCGGCCGTCTCCAGAGACAGCAACTCCCATTGCTGCGACCTGTCTTCCGGCGCCCAGAGGCCGTAGGGATAGACCAGCGCCTCCCCCGAACCGCCGCCTCTCAGCGCCATCCGTCCTTCCCGCCCCACAATCTCCATGCCGTAGGAACGGCCTTCTCCCGGCTGATTCACCCTCGAATCGAAAAACCCCGACACCCCGTTTTGAAACGCAAAATAGCTGTTGATGCAATCCCCCGCCACAGGCCCGATCGGTTCGCGTGCTTCCCGCACGTCATCCGGTCCGATCTCACGCCCCTCTGCGGTCACGTGCGCAGACATCCAGGCCACGTCGCCCACGAAAAACCGCATCGTGTTGAACAGGTGCGTGCCCAGCACCATCATATCTTCTCCCCCACCCCGGCGGCTGTCCTGTTTGCCGTGGGCGTAAACCGCCTGCACCTCTCCGACCCGGCCCGCCTGCAGGAGACGCTTCACCTCCTGAACCTGTGGCAGATAGACCCCCTGGTGCGCCACCGCCAGCTTCACCCCCGCCCGGTCCGCTGCGGCCACCATCCGGTCCCCCGCCTCCAAGCTTGCCGCCATCGGCTTCTCGCAGTAAACATGGCACCCCGCCTCCACACAGGCGGTCACCATCTCCTCGTGGCAGTCCACCCACCGGGGGCCCACGGTGACAAGGTCCAGCCCCTCCTTTTCCAGCATCTCCCGATAATCGGCGTAGGTCCGTTCTGCACCGGTCACCTCCGCTACCTTCTGCCGCCCGGCCTCGTCCGGATCGGCCACCACCACAAAATCGACCTGCTCGGCTCCCAGAAAGCCCAGGTGGAGACCGTGGCCGTAATCGCCGCTTCCGGTCCGGCCAATGGCTCCCGCTCGGTACCGTTTCTGCTCTGACATAACGCCTCCTCACGAATTCAGGATCACGCCCAGCGCCTCGTTGGGACGCTGGATCAGATCTTCACAGGCATCGGGCGCCTCATCGATCGGCGCCCGGTGGGTGATCAGCGGCTCCACCACCAGCTCCCCGTCATCCATAAACCGCAGGCATTCCTCCAGATTGCGCGTCGTCGTCCAGGGCACAAAGACCGGGGGATAATCCGCTCCGTGTTCCCAGGCCTCGTCGTGGTACCCGGGCCCCGTCCGGGCCGCACTGCGCACATCTAAGTTGCCCAGCGCAGCGGCAAACATATGCTCGATCTTCGCCCCTCCCACAATCACGATCCGTCCCATCCTGTGCGTATCGGGCGCCTGCTTCATCATCTGCACGAGGGTCTTGAACGCCTCCGTCCCATCTCCTCCAAACGCGATAATAGCGGCATCTACTCCGTAGCCCCGTGTAAACATCCTGGAGACCGCCACGGGGTCTTCTTCGTCTATGTTGATGGTCCGGTGGGGGCCTGTCTTCTGCGCCCGTTCCAGGCGCATCGGCAAACGGTCCAGCGCCATCACATGACACCCCGACAGCCGCGCCCACTGGCAGGCGAGCTGTCCCACGGGGCCCACGCCCACCACAGCCACGTGCTCGCCCAGCTGCACCTCCGCCCTGCGGATCGCGTTGAGCGCCGTCGCCGCTAAGCAGCTGAACGCCGCGTGGTCGAACGACACCCCCTCAGGCACCGGAACCGCCATATTCCTGGGCACGCAGGCGTGGGTCGCATGCTGCGCATACCCCCCGCCCATGCACGCCATCCGCGTACCAATCGCGATATCCTCGCACCCCTCGCCCTGCCCGATCACCACCCCGGCATTCCCATAGCCGAAAGCCCGGGGCGGACCGTCCGAAGGATTTTTCCTCCGGCCCATCACCCCGCCCAGTTCGGTCCCCGGGCTGATCAGGCTCGCCTTCACCTCCACCTGCACCTGTCCCGGCTGCGGCTGCGGAATCGGCTCCTCTTCCACCGAAATCCTGCCTCCCCCGTCAATCGCAACCACCTTCCGCATTCCCTCTGCCATCTTCGCATCTCCTTATTTCTGCGTGTTGACCAATAGGCCTGTTCTCTCTCAGCCATTCCGCAGCCTCAATACCACTTGTGCACCGTGTGGCCCTGCTTGCCGAACCAGACGGCGTCCACAACCAGGCCGGTCGCCGTAGCCAGGATGTAGGCGACGAGCACACCGATGAAAAACGGCCTGGATTTTCGGTAAAAAGAGGCCCCCACGAGTTTGAGCAGAATAAACTTGGTCAGCCAGGCCAGAAAGAGCGTAAAACTCGTCAACCGCGTCAGCCAGGCACCGGACAGGGCGAACCCCACCGGATGGAACGGCCACCAGGCAAAGCGGAAGCGCATGATGTTCAAAAACGTCATAAACACGGCACCGGCCAAGAAGAACCAGTAATCGGCCGCCTCCATCGCTTCGGGAGAGATGATATCGTTCACCGCCCGCTGGTACCCGCCCGCCCCTGCCCGGATAATCAGCCAGTTGGGCTGAAAATTGTACCCCCCGATCGTGTAACCCAGCCAGATCGTGAACAGCGTGGAGGCCACAATACCCAGCACGAAGGCCGCGTACACGCCGCCGAAAAACCGCCGCTTGCCGCCGGAAATAAAGTCGCCCAGGCGGTTGATATGCGTACCCACAGAAAACGCAAACCCCCGGAAATGGTTGATGGCGACCGATGCCGGGTAAAGAATTGCGTGGGACGCGGCGGAGATCGCGCTTGCCCCCCCAAGCGCCGCCGACGCGAGATTCCACGCCGACGTGGGCGACCCCACGTAGATGTGCCCCGAATCGGCCAGAATCTTGGCCACCCCGAAGTAGACCAGAAACATGGTCGGAAGCAGGACAAAGATCACGGTCACATCCATCCCTGCCTGCCAGAGCCACGCAACAACGTAAAGACAGGAAACCCCCAGGCCCAGAAAAGCCGCCCGGTAGGAAAGCAGCTCCCCGCTGTCGTCAACAGGCGACTCCTTCGGACGGAGGGCCTTCATAAAGGCGTCTCGCAGGTGTCCCCGGGACACCAGCAACCACCAGATGGCCAGGGCCACAAACGCGCCGCCCGTCTGCCACCGGTAACGCCCGGCCATGTAATTGGGCGAAATCGCCTCCACGCCCAACCGGTTCAGAATACCCCCCTCAAAAATGAACAGCAAATCAAAGAACCAGAGGCTGAAAAGCACCTCCAGGCTGGCAAAATAGGAAAAGCAGATCACCACCACACTCAGAAAAATCCACTGCGGGGGAAACTGCCGGCCCAGCGAAATCCAGGTTCCCTGCGCTGTGGGAAAGGTCGGAAAGGTGGGATAAAACCAGGCGATGATATTCCACCCGAAAACAAAATAGGTAATCGCAAACCCAACCCAGAACGCCTTCCCCTGCATAAATTCCGGCAGCGTGCGCTGTCCGCTGCCCGCATGGGAGGTCATCTCCACAATCGGCTCCATAGCTGGATAAACGATCTTCTCGTGCTCGGACCACTGCCGATGAATAATAATGGCCGCGCACAAGCAGGCCAGCGCCACGGCGCTTACAAACGTGAACCACCAGAAAAGCGGCATCGCCCAGGCCTCCCAGGGAATCGGCACCCCCGCGGGCAGGCCGTCGTAAAACCAGGTCATCGCCCCGTCTTTGTTTGTGGGGATAATCCAGTCGGGCAGATAGGGATGCAGAAATTCCACCCACCGGTTCTCGGGCGTTGCGAAATAATAGGGCGTAACAATAACGCCCACCAGGTACCCGCTCACCCCGTAGGTCGGCCCGAGCGAGCTGATAAATCCCATCGCGAAAATGGTAATCCACTCGCTCGGAGAAAAAACAAACGCTTTCCCCACCCACCGGCCCAGCGCAGAACAGACGATAATGGACAGCAGCGAAAGAATCAGGTTGCCCATGGGCATGTGGCTGTACGCCATAAACGAGGCGTGCAGAATATAGCGAACCGTATTGCCCAGCACGCTGATGGCAACCACCAGGCAGAGCCCAAAAATGATCGACCGGTACGTCACCCCCCGGTCTTCCAGGGGTTGCTCGAACGCTTCAGGAAGATGCGCCTGCACAGCCTGTGGAGGCGATTGGCTCAATACGCTCCCTCTGCGGGAAATCCCGTCCCTTCCGTAGTTTTTCCGTGGATTCCGTGGCGCTTCTAAAGCGCCACAATCTGCTTCATCCGCTTCGCCATCTCAACCTGCACCTCCCGGTCTCCGCCCACCTCGTGGATCACATAGGAATCGTACCCGATCCCCCGGAGTTCCGCCATCACGCCAGGCCAGTCCGTATCCCCTTCCAGGAGATGCACAAACCGATGCTCCTTCCGGAGGAAATCCTTGAAATGCACCCGCACGATCCGGCCCCCCAGCCCCCGGATCCAGTGCTCTGGAAAACCGTAGGCCATCATATTCGCCGTATCCAGATACGTCCCCACCCACGGGCTGCTCACCGCATCCACGAACGCCGCCATCTCCCGGGGGCTCAACAGGAATTTGTTCCACACATTTTCAATCCCGATGGCCACCCCCGCCTCCTCGGCCGCCGGCGCCATCTCCCGCATCACCCCCAGCATCCCGTCCCACGCCTGCTCGTAGGTCCCCTCAGCCGTCAACTGCCCCGGGTGCAGGAGCACCGCGTCCACCCCCAGTACATGAGCGATCTCCAGAGACCGCGCCAGATTCCTCTGCCCCTTTTCCCGCTCGCCCGCATCCAGGCTCAGCAAACTGCCGCGCTCTGCGTACTGGCTGATGGAACTGCCGATCTCGACCCCCACCTCATCGCACCGCGCCCGCACCCCCCGAATCTCATCGTCGCTCATATTCACATCCAGATCGCGACCCTCCCCAAAAACAAGCTCCAGCGCCTCGTATCCCGCACCCTGGCAGAGCTGGAGCGTCTCATCCAGGGAATAGTTCCCCAGAATAATCTGCGTCACACCGATCTTCATATTCCTCCTCCTTACCAGAATTTCCTCCAAAACCTCCGGCACCAAACATAAGTGCTCCAGCCAAAAGATGCAAGCCATTCCGTCTTTTGTTGAAGACAGGGAAACCGGCGCTTGACATAGCATTGATGTTCAGATATATTGAGAGTATTACAATTAGTATTAATATTTATCATACCAGGAAGGAGGAAAGACCCTTGGCTGTCCGCAAAATCGCCATCACCGTTCCCCCTGCAATCCTTCAGCGCATCGATGGATGGGCGGAAAAACTGAAGAAATCGCGGAGGCCCCGATGATAGTCAAACAGATCGAACTCATCTACCTGGATGTCCCCTTTACGCCTCACACCGACAAACACATCCAGTACTGGCTCCCCGCCTGGCGGATCTTCCAGATCTGCAAGCTCAGCCTGGACAACGGCCAGGTCGGCTGGGGCGAAACCCTCCACAACTACACCTGGTCACAGGTGCCGGAGGACATCGAGAAACGCGCGGTGGGCCGTCCCGCCGCCGAACTGATGTGGGACGACAGCCTGGGGGCCGGCGTGCAGATGGCCCTCTTCGACGCGGTGGCCAGGGCCCAGGGGGTGCCGGTCTACCGGCTGCTGGGCGCTAAAGTCAGAGACTGGTGCCCCATCTCCTGGTGGAACATCGACATGCCCGCTAAGGACTGGGCCGAGGAGTGCCGGCAGGCCGTGAAAGCCGGCTACACGAGCGCCAAACTCAAGGCCCGTCCCTGGTTCGACCTCCACGCCGGCATCCAGGCCATCCGCAGGGTCGTACCCGCAGGGTTTCACCTGGACTTAGACTACAACGGCACCCTGGGCAACTCCGCCAACGCGGTGCCCCACCTCAAAGAACTGGAGGCCTACGAGCAGGTCGCCATGATCGAATCCCCCATCCCCCAGAACGATGTGGCCGGAAACCGCCAGATCCGCACCCGCTTCAACCGCCCCTTAGCCATGCACTACGGCAATCCCCCGATTATGACAGCCCTGGCCGAAGACGTCACCGACGGCTTCGTGCTCGGCGTGGGCACCTCCCGCCTCCTGCGCCAGGCCGCGATTTGCGAAGAGGCCAACAAACCCTTCTGGCTGCAGCTCGTCGGCAGCGGCATCACCACCGCCTGGGCCGCCCACATGGGCGCGGTCCTGTCCCAGGCCAAGTGGCCTGCCATCACCTGCATGAACGTCTGGCAGCACCCGTTGATTACACCCGGGCACGAGATCCGCGGCGGCTTCTACCGCGTTCCCGAAACCCCGGGCCTGGGCGTAGAGATCGACCAGGCGGCCCTCAAGCGCTATCGCGTCGACTACGACACCGTCGAAACCCCTCCCCACCTCTACCGGTACGTCCGGGCCAGCGGAGAGGTGACGTACTACGCCTGCGACCGGCAGGAACTCCACCAGGTCTACCCCTCAGACGCCCAGCCGATCTCGGAGAAAGGCTCAACCCTGGAGGTTGTCCCGGACGACGGAAGCAGCGCCTTTCAGAAGCTGTATCGTGAAACGGTGCAGGCTTCGGTACGACGGGTCGAAAGGCGGCGAAAAAAGAGAGAGGCGTAAGCGATACAAAAACCCCCTGCCGCTTCACATTGCAGCAAGGGGTTTATGCGCATCGGAAGACTGTTTGCTTACCCACGGACTGACTCATCCATACCGCACCCCCGTCGGAATCACGTCCTTCCCCTCCCGCATCGCCAGTGCCGTCTCCAGCGTGAAAGCCTCCCCAACGGCCTCCTCCCGTTCCAGAAAGCGAATCCGTTATTCAACAAACGCCCGGTAAATCGCCTGCACCGCCCGCTCGTAATCCTCCTCTTCCACCCCCACGATAATATTGATCTCCGAAGATCCCTGGTCAATCACACGAACGTTCACCCCCGCGTCGGCCAGGGCCACGAAAAGCCGTGCGGCAATCCCTACCCGATGCGACATTCCCTCGCCCACCGTGGCGATCAACGCCAGCCCGGGGATCAACTCGGTCCGGTCGGGTTCAAGAATCCGCCGGATATCGTTCAGGAGCGCCTCTCCCCTCCCATCGAGCTCTTCATCCTTTATAATGACCGAGACCGTATCGATACCGGTAGGGGTATGTTCATAACTGATATCGTGGGAAGCGACCACTTCTAAGATCCGCCGGCCAACCCCCTTCTCCTGGTTCATCAGGGCCTTCTCAATGTAGAGCATCGTAAAATGAGGACGCCCGGCAACGCCCACAATCAATTCATCCGTCAGCTCCCGCTCGGGCAGAATCAGCGTCCCCGGATCGTCGGGCCGGTTGGTATTCCGAATCTGAATCGGAATGCGGGCCTCACGAACCGGGAACATCGCCTCATCGTGAAACACGTCCGCTCCCATATAGGACAGCTCCCGAATCTCCCGATAGGTGATCTCACGCACCGGCCTGGCATCCGGAACCAGGCGGGGATCGGCCATCAACATCCCCGATACATCGGTCCAGTTCTCGTATACATCGGCGCCCACGGCCTGTGCCACGATCGCCCCCGTAACATCGGACCCCCCCCGTGAAAAGGTCTTCACCTGCCCTTCGGAATTGGCCCCGTAAAACCCCGGAATCACATACAACCCGTCCCCGCCCAGATGCTCCTTTAAAAGCGCATAGCTTACAGGATCGAACTGGCCGTCGGGACGAAACCGTATGGCCTCTGCAGCATCCACAAACGCCGCCCCAAGCAGATCGGCCAGCACCTGCCCGCAGAGATACTCTCCCCGGGATGCTACAAAGTCGCTGCTTGCTCCCTCCTGGATATCCTCGCGAAGCTGGTCCAACAGACCGTCAATATCCAGTCCCAGGCCCAACGCCTCCACCAGTTCCCGGTAGCGAGCCCGAATACGTCCGTAAGGCTCAGAAAAATCCAGCTTCTGCCGGGCCAGCTCGCAGCAGAGGTAAAGCAGATCGGTTATCTTGGTATCCTCCAGGTTGCGCTTACCCGGCGCGGAAGGTACCACAAACCGACGACGTACATCCGAACCGATAATCTGCTTCACCTTCCTGAACTGGCCTGCATTCGCCAGCGAAGTCCCCCCGAACTTGCAGACAATCGACGCCACTTCCAAACCTCCGTCAAACGGCAAAAGGTGAGGAGGCATCCCACAGGAATTTTAAAACAGCTTCTAAGAAGCCGGTTTAGAAGCCAGCTTCTGGCGTTCTACACGAAGCGTTTTAAGCAGCTTCTTGACCTCCCGATTCGAGGGGGCGATCCTCACCGAACTGTTCAGGGCCTCAATCGCAGCATCCAGATCGGACAGCTCACGGGTTTTCTGATAAATATCTGTGTAGCCAAGCCCCAGCACATGATATGCACGTGCCTTGTCTTTGTCGGACAGGGATTCATAGGATAGGGCATCTCCCGCTAAGACAATGGCATCTTCGGAGTCCTGCGTACAGAACGAATAGTACGAAGCGAAGACACGGGCCCGGGCAATCACATCTTCACCCGCGCCATATTGAATCCCCCTGTTTACCACCTTTAACGCTTCGTCGAAACGCTTGAAGGTCTGCAACATGCGGGCGATATCCACCGCCTGCCTGCACAGCCTGTCTCTCCATTTCCGATCCACAGGCAAATGTCGGAATGTATAACCCGACCAAATGCTGTCCTGCTCGGTCCACATCCTCAGGACTCCGTCAGCCATTTTTTGGTTTTTCAGCTTTGAGGCCGTTCGGGACAGGTAGTAGGTATTGTCATAGTAGAGCTTTCCCAGCCTCCGAAGCACCGGCAGATAGTCGGGAATAATAGCGTAGGCCTGTCTGTAGAGGACGATCACGGAATCGCCCATCACAGCATCAACACCAGCAAGCAGCGCTTGCGCCTCCAGGAGCTTCAGGCGTCGCTCGCGCGCCTGTTTACCGGCCGGCGTTTTTGGATACCGTTGGGCAATCTCACCATAACTGTCGATCGCCTTTGGAAGGGTCTCCAGCTCCTCTTCCAGGTCCCGGGACGTCACATAATACATCCGTTTGGCCTCTTCCGCCTGCCGATCTGTACAGGCCGAACCCACCAAAAGACCGATACCCACCATCACCCGAAGGTACTTTCCCATAGTCGCCATCTCCTTACCACACCTTTTAAACCTACTCCACATCTGCCCGCATCAACACCCTGAGGGGATCTTTTTTTGCATACGCTCAACCAGCCGTCGATTGAACTCCTGGGCGGTGTGATAGCCCTGCATCTTAAGCTGGTAGTTGAGTGCAATCGCTTCGGCAATCACCGTAATATACTTACCCGGATAGATCGGAATCGTAACCTGGGGAATCTCCACATCTAAAATCGAGACCCAGTCTTCATCCAGGCCGATCCGATCGTATCTCTCAGAATCGTCCCACTCCACCAGTTTTACAACCACCTCGATCCGTTTCTGAAACCGAACGGCCCGGACCCCGAACATATTCCGGACGTTTAGAACCCCCAGCCCCCGAATCTCCAAATGATCCCGAAGCGTATCCGCGCTTGTCCCCACCAGCATACCCTGCAACTTCCTGAATACGAACACGACGTCATCTGCAACCAGCGTGTGTCCCCGTTCCACAAGATCAAGGGCAATTTCACTCTTGCCAATACCGCTGCGTCCAATAAAGAGCAGGCCGATACCGTAAACATCCACCAACGACCCATGCTGTGTCGTTCTGGGAGCAAAAACATCATCTAAGCAATCGGAGAGAAAATGGGAAAACTTCGTCGTGGAAAAGGAGGTCGTCAACAGGGGCACACCCCGCTGATCGGACAGTTCCTTCATCACGGGCAGAACATCGTTATCGTCGGTAATCACAAGACAGGGAATATCAAACTGGTAAATGGTCTCCAGCACCATCCGACACTTCTCCGAGGAAAGCCCCCCCAGGTAGAGCATCTCGGAATTGCCCATGACCTGCGCCCGGTCGTAGGTAAAAAGCCCGACAAAACCGGCCAGCACCAGGCCAGGCCTGTGGACATCGCTGAATGCAAGCTTATTGTCCAGCCCCTTGTGACCGGCAACCAGCTCCAAAGACAGCTTTTCACCGTAGTCCTGAATCACCTCACCTATGGAGATCGTCTGCACAGCCTATTCCTCGGTTTCCGAACGCACCGCGGGAGAAGCCTACACTGGCCCCAGCCTGCGACGTTTGTCGTGTAACTTCCAAAACCCCGACAAAAGCCCATTTTGCCCACGAGGAATATATGCCAAAAACCTCCACCTGTCAAGCGTGTCCCCCCTTTTCAGAAAGGACTTCCCGCTTGACTTCCCCTCCTCAAAATACTATACTCTCAGCGCGGCAAATCGTCCTCTGTTCTCAAATTCCGGGTCCAATATTATGGTATTCACGCTTAGTCTGTTCATTGCCTTTCTGATTTTCTTTTTCGGGAGTCGTTTTTTTGAGCGCCACAACATCCCGGCGCCCCTCGACAGCCTCCGCATGGGACAGTTGCACCATCTGCTGCTGGGCATCTTTATCGGGCTGTTCTTTCCTTCAAATAACGCCCTGGTCCACCTCTTTGAAGGACTCAGATACAGCCTGGTAGGCATCGCTCTGGTCTGGTTCGGATTTCAAGCTGGCCTCAATTTTGACCTCCAAAGGTTTCGAACGCATCCACCCCGTCAGCTCCTTTCAGAGACAATACAGGCAGTCGGTACGTTCCTGCTGGTATTTCTGGGCGTCATCGCCAGCAGGCCATTGCTGAACACCTACCTGGGAGTAGAAAAAGACATCACCCTGGTAGCCCTCCTGCTTGGGGCCTTTGCAACAACCCTCCGCACTCCGATCTTTCACTGGAGAAAAAAAACCTTATCCCCCTCCGTTTGCGCCAATCCGGTCGGCCTCATCCTCTTTGGCTTACTCTTCCCTCTGGTGGGGGAAAACACTGTCCTCCGCCCACTTATCCTGGTGGGTTACGCAAACACCCTCGCCATCCTTGCAGGGCTGGGACTTCTGTTGGGCATCACACTCGATTTCATTTTCCACGCCCACAAAGAGAGCCTCAGATGCATCTATCTATCAGTGGGGATTATCGCTGCCATAGGCGGTCCCTGTCTACCACTCCAGACCCCCGGCATTTTCGTCGGATTTGTAGGAGGGGGGTGGCTGATTAACACAACCGTTCGGCGGCGGGAGGTTCTGGAACTGGCCGAACGCGCAGGGGCCGTTGCAGAACCGATCTTCTTTATGCTCCTGGGCAGTCTTATGGTTGGCGGTGAAGAATCCTTTTTCAAACCCTATCCCCTCGTTCTCTTCACCGTCGGCCTCTTCCTGATGAGAGGCCTGATCAGGATGCTGGGCGTCGTTGCAGCCTGGCACATTTCGGACCGGAACCGGACCTGGCAGAATATCATAGATGTGGGATGGTGCCCTTTGGGCACCCTCTCTGCTGCCCTCGTTGTTCAGGGCCTTTATCTGCCGCTCCGGCTTACCCACAACACTTTGATAGCAGGCGCGCTGTTCTCGGTGTTTTTGAGTCAGATATTTCTCACCTCACCCTCCAGAAAAAGCGTTGTCCATTCTCCTTCATCTCAGCCTGGTTCCTTGCAGGCATAGCGCAGATTATGCGAACGCTCTTTATCTGTTTTTTACTCGGCAGCCTGGTCTGGTTAATCCAGCAGGGGCCAGCACCCTTCTCAGAACCAACTGCCTACCTGGGGCTTCTGATCGTCCTTCCAGTCCTGGCATCGCAGGTGGCTGGAAAGGGCGGTCTCCCTCCTTACATCGGGGCCCTGATCGCCGGATTTCTGTTGGGGCCAACAGGCCTCTTCTCTAAGTCTGCGCTTGATGCAATCCAGCCCTTTTCAGAACTCGCAGCAGCCTGGGTTGGGCTTTATCTGGGCGCCTCCTTCTCCCCCTCGATAATCTCCAACAGGCGGTCTTTATATGCCGCATCCGCCGCCGTCATCGGGACGGTCCTGATCACCTTCACATTCCTGCTCCTCACCGTTGACTTCGTCCCCGCGCATGCCCTCCAAATGGGGATTCTGGCCGCTCTGGCCGCCCCCTTTTTCACCCATTTCTCCCCGCCCAGCCCACGCAGAGCCCTGTCCTTCTCTCTGCTTACTACCGGTCTGGGCCTTGTACTTTGGGGGATCTTCCTGGCCATCCACACGCCAGCCGTTCTAACCTTTTCTCAACCGCTTCCGGCGCTTGTGTTGTGGGGAATTGGAATTGAATTGGTCTATCGATGCGCACACAGGATTCGGACAGAGCCCGGTCGATACATCCTCTTTGGCGCCACAACCCTGCTCATCCTCATCGCATCCCGGAGCCTCCAGTTCTCATCCCTCTTTCTATCCTTACTCACCGGACTGGCCCTCTCTCTCCGCTGTGGTCAGAACCGTGAATCCTTCCGCACCCTGGAGGGCCTGTCGGGACTGCTTGTCTCCCTCGTCCTGGCCCACTTTGCAGCCCGGCTCAATCCAGTCGGGGCCTTACAACTTGCCCCCTCCCACTGGCAGGTCCTCTTGATCTATGCCGCTTCTATGGCCGTTGGAAAAACGGTTGGAAGCGTTTTGGGAAGCCGTCTAACCGCCAGTCCTTTCCGGGACTGGTCACAGATTTTACCCCAGGGCCTTCTGGCCGGCGTCCTCATTCCCCAGGTACTCCCCCTCCAGAGCTTCACCGCCCTCTCCCCTCCGGCCGCAATAGAAACCGGACTCATCCTCATCTGCGGCATCGCAATCCCAATCCTGCTCCGCCCGGTTTGGATGTTGGTCGAGAAAATAGAAATCAAGAGGAATTTTAAGACAGCTACTTAACGATCCAGTTCTCTGGACCAACTTGCCGGATCCGTTTCATCAATTCGT
Organism: Candidatus Latescibacterota bacterium; assembly: GCA_965222075.1. Lineage (GTDB taxonomy): Bacteria > Latescibacterota > UBA2968 > UBA2968 > JAAXHW01. Next base: position 1,935,956 of record OZ244937.1, read on the forward strand.
GAGTAAGTTTTCCAGTACCGAATTTCGTCCTGAAATCCAAATGGCTTGCAGGCCGCCGGATATTTATTGCAGAGAATCCCGTGCTTGAATACCAACCCTTTCATTCGCGCCGAGACGACCACTTTGGTGGTTGGCGGTGGCAGGATTTTGAGAAGGCTAACAGACCTCTTAAGGTGGGGCACAATAATCAGGAACAGGCACACCCACGCCGCCATAAAAAGGTACGGATCATAATAAGGAAACCTCGGCACCCATCCCTTATTATTCAACCAGCCGTGCACCCGATCACCCACACGATCAAACAACGGCACCAGCAGATTCACCACCACAAGCATGAGGATTTTGTCATAATATGTGGGCTGGCCGATATACCGCAAAATAACATAGGTGGCCAGTATCCCGGCGCCGTAGACTAACCCATACAGCAACCTTCCCACATTTGTTCTTGGAGAAGTACGCGGATCGGTCGCCAGCAGGGTTATGCCAATAAACACGGCCGCATCGATGGGCGTGGGGATTAACGGCAAATTCAGAACGGATGTGAAAAAGAAGAAAAGCAAACTGAGAGCAAGTGCTGCCCCGGCAGTAATCAGCACAATCGGGAAGAAGAATTGGAGAACAATTCCCAACAGAAATAGAACCTCATATAGATTCGGCGGGAGATAGAAGGCCACAATAAAATCCAGGCCCCCTGTCATATAAATAGAGCCGGTACTCATAAGAACGACACTCGTCGCGGCCAGTGCGAACCCCGACGGATTGAAAACATGTCTCAACTCGCCGTCCTGACGCCACTGAATGAATTCTTTGGCCAAAAATGCCACAAAGAGCATCACGAGCTGGAAGTAGAAATACTCCTCGTTGAACCAGATAAACAAATTGAGGCTCAATGTAACCGGAATGGGTAAGAACGCCAGGCGCCAGGGCTTTCGCCTCGACCAGGACAGAAGCCCTTCAACCAAATAGGCGAATATGATCTGGACTATGATAAGCAGAACGCGGCTTCCAACCTCTTCCCAATAAAGTCCCCAGTAGACATAAAGGCAGGTCTGCGCGGGCACCAGGATGTAATGGTGTTTTCGGATCCTCTGTTGAATTTCAAAAGTCGTTCCCACACGACGGCCGTGCAAGAACAGGACAATTTGCCAGATCAACAGGCCAATGGCCGCCGCAAAGACCGAAACCGTCAGTGTGAGGTTATGGCGGAGAGACACCAACCACGAAACCCCGAACATAAGGGCATTGAGAATGACGATTACTTTTGCGACCTGCACCGAAACCTCCTTTCAAAAATCCGGGCCACGAAAAAATAAGTGGGATCCTACGGCTTCAGCCACTTCTTCAGGAACGCGAGACTCTTCCCCATCACGATTTCGTGGCCTCCTTCATGCAGATCGATCTCAATCCGGTCCCCGATCCCCAGTTTCTCGTAGTGCGCCCTGGAATCCTCGTACTCCTCCAGCATCATCGGCCACCAGCCGATCCCGTCGGCCTTCCCCTGCTCCACCAGCAGGGGAACGGGGCAAATCAGCGAAACCAGGTCGCTGTCGGTAAACTCGCGCAGCCACCCGGGAATCCAGATATGCTCTTCGTCCACCGACAGGAAACAGCTATAGCGCGGATCGTCCACGGCCATCTTATTCCGCCGGTGGTTGAACCACGCGCACACCACCGCAGCCTTGATTCGGGACTCCAGCGGGGTCGTGAACATCGTATAGGCCCCGCCCAGGCTGATCCCGTACATCCCCGTGCGCTCGACGTCGACCTCGGGACGCGTCTCCAGGTAATCCAGCAGGCGCTTCGTGCGGTAAATCTCCAGCCCCCAGATCGTCTTGCCCAGAAGCTTGCACAGGCGTTCCATGCGGGCCCGGGGGTGAGCGCCCGTGATATTCATGGGCACGATCACGGCAAATCCCTCCTCGGCCAGCGTCCGACCGTAACCCTTGTAGATGTCGGATGGGTCGTCCAGCCCGAACACGCGCTCCGGAGAGGAACCGATGCCGTGCTGGGCGATCACCAGCGGGGCCGGGCCTTTGCGCCCTTTGGGCAGCGCCAGGATGCCCCGCCCGCGGAGGTTTCCGACAAGGTCGATCGTAAGCCACCACGCCTGGATCTTGTCGTCTTCGTACCAGAGTTCGAGCACCGGGTTGAGCGGCTGCTCTTCGATCTCGAAATCGCCCAGTGTCTGGCGCCAGCGTGCCCGGTTGGGCGCCACCGACTTCTCGAACGCCTCGATCGACGAATAGTCCCGGTGCCAGTAAGCCTTTTGACGGGGTTCGTAGTCCAGAATCACGCTACGCAGATAGTCCTCGGTCTCGTTCCGGAGCAGGTGCTGCCGGTCGCTGACCCATCGGCTGATGACCTCCGGACGCTGTTTGTAGGGGTTGGGAACATCCTGCATACCGGCCTCCTCCTTTGAGAGTACCCTGGCATCCTTACGCTTCCCGGAAGCCGCCTTGCTTCCGGGGTCTCCGTAAACGAGCGCCGTCCAAAACCCCGGAGCGACCCCCAGAACAACTGTTAAGATCCCTGCTGCAAGCGCCTTTCGTCCGACATTGGCCATCTTCTCCCTCCTTTGCGTCGCGCGCCGCGCCCTCCGGGGTCAGGGGAGGGTCGCGAACTCGTGCGTATAAAAACGGAACCGGTTCCCCCCATCGGCCAGCCGGACCCGCCATCCCTCATTCTCGGACCTGCCATCCTCTAACCTCCCCCCGGTCTGTGGCCAGCACCACGCTCCCTTCCAAACACTCGATACAGGTGGGCATACCCGTAATATGGTCCATCCGGACAACCTCCCCCTCGCCATCTATAAAAGCCACCGTGCCGTCCTCACATCCCACGGCGATGCGTACTTCGCCCTTCGCACCAATGCACGCCAGAACGGTTGGCGGATTGGGAAGCCGCCGGGTCCAGACCTTCCGGCACCGATGGTCCAGGGCGATCACCATCCCGTTGGAGGTCGCTGAAAGGATCTCCTTCTTGCCGTCACCGTCCAGATCGGCAAGATCCAGATCGCGCATATTCTGCGCTGGAATGTTCTGCCCCGGCCCGAAGTTGGCGTTGTACAGCGGCGTCCCGTCACTCGCCCACACGCTCACGCGGTTCCAGGCCCCGTTGACCTCGCTGACCACCTCTTTTTTTCCGTCGCCATCTATATCATCATAAAAAATGTGCTTGCGGCTCATACACGCCCACCCCCCGATATTCGTGTGTCCGGAAGGAACGTCGTTGAAACCGCGTGGCTTTGGATCCAGCGTACGGTTGTTCACCACCGCCAGGGCGTGCGAGTCTGTGGGCTGGCGTGCAATCAGGAGGTTGATGCTCCCCGCGGGGCCGTCAATAAGCGCGAATTTCGACCCCGGCCCCCAGAACACCGGCAGCCGCTTGACGAGTTCCCCGTTCTCGTCGATGATCTCCAGCGTGCACGCACCCCCCACAAAAGCCTGACTTTTTCCGTTGAGAAACACACCTGTGTGAAGCCCGTGCACCCCCTCGTGCCCCGGAGCCGACTTGAACCAGTAGGGTTTTGCAGCCCGGAACACAGCGGGGTCTTCCTGGCACACGAACACCCACTTCCGTTCGCCGGTAGCCAGGTCAAAGGCAATCACCTTTTCGTCCACGCAGCCCACCAGCAGCAGGCCGTGTTCCTCCCACCAGCGCAACAGGCGAACAGGACCCTCCGTACGGAGCGTTCGGACCTCCTCCCCGTCCTGTCCCAACACGTGAACCCTCTCCCCTTCAGCCGCACAGATCCGTATCCCACCATCGGAGGAAATGGTCACAAGATCTACAACTTCCCCGCCCACATCTGTAGTAAAAATCGTGGGCAGCGACGGTACATCCAGCCTGAGGAGCGGGCTTGCCGCTTCTACAAACCGCTCCCGCTCTCCCCGTCCCTGGACCAGGAGCGACTTGAGCCGACCGATCACCTTTTCAAGCGCCCCCGAATCCGGCACAGCGCCTGAAACGGTATGACGTCCCGCAGCAATCCGAAATGCCGAAAGACCGTCGGACCCTCTCTCTAAATCCAGTGCCTCCCCGTCCATCCGCAACACCGGGGCGTTCTCAAGAGCCAGACGTATCTCCGTGTCACAGTCGGCAACCACCTCCAGGATACCCTTTTGAAAGTCCCAATCGACATGTACGGGCACATCCGCAGTAAAGAGAGGCACATCAAGCGCAGCCCCTCTCAATCCCATCCCGTGGAGATGGTCCTGTGCCAGCACCACCAGCTCGCCCTGAAGTCCACCATACTCGCCCACAACGGCAACAGCCGGCTCCGGCAGCGCCAGAACCCCTGCGTTCTCCTCCAGCCGCGCACACACCAGAGGCGTGTCCGGTGTGCCTCTGTCTCCTGCGACGAGTGAAAAGAAGATCTTCCGCCCTCCATCCTGTGTCGAACCCAGCCACGCCATCCTTGCCTCGCCATCCTCAACGGTGGTCTCAACCGGGTCCGACATACGGATCTCAAAAGGCGTCTCCATTCCTTCGATGCGAACACTACCTCCATCCGGCATCGTCTCCCATGCCCCATTCCCCTGCCAGAGGATCTCCACCTCCATATCCTCGCTGTCGGCGCGAAAGGTCAGCCTGTCCACAATCAGGGCATACCGATCCACACGTTGAGCCAGGATCCTCCGCCAGCTGCAAAACGCCGCTTTGGGTGTCTCACCCACCGCCACGGCAGTCTGCCCCACCATATCCCGGTAGCGGAACGCGGCATCCATGGCTACCTCCGGCTCCACCATGCCATCAGCCCTTGTCAGGACCTGGTTCAGGAAACCCTCAAGCACCGTCTGTCCGCCCAGCCGCAGTTCCAGAATTGGGAACGTGTGGTACGGATTGCGCGATGCGCCGTTCAAGCCTTTGATCAGGACGAAGTCCCCCAAAGCATCGGGCGCGCTCCGAAAGCTGCTGAACTGAAAGGACTCCTCCAGCGGCAGGCCGCTGGCGCGACTCTCCCACATCGGCCGGGCTACGGATAGCGTGCTCCACTTTCTCAGCAGATTAACCGGCAGTTCCGGCTTGAGGTGGGCTTCGGGCCAGTACGACTGGCCGATACGGGAGATCTCCAGGTCAATCCCGGTGCGACGCAGATATTCCAGATAACGGCCGTCTTGCATGACATAGGCTGCCTTGTGGAGATATCCGATGGAAGCCGCATTGAGCACCGCGTCAGGCTCGCGACCGGAAATGAGGACCTCCTGTCCGAGAAGCAGCGTGGCAAGCACTCCGTTCTCGATCAGCTTCCGGTCGCCCGTAAACAGCATGTAAGTGAGTATAGGATCCATCCCGGTATTGTACCAGTTCAGGTTGTCGTCCTCACTTTGCACCCAGTGATGCCGGTGCAGCGGAGAGAAGTACCACCTGGCACCGTCAACACAGTGCTGCCACAGCGGATCGGGATAGTCCTTTTGAAAGTACCGACCCAGGCAGTAGAGGGCAACCGCCGACCACTTCGCGTGTCGGGTGCCCACCTGGGGTGGCGGTTCGGCGTACGCATCTTCACCTTTCAGAAAATTTTCATGGATCTGCTTGCGCCAGCCCTGCTCCTGCGGATGGCTGAGCTGTTTGGACAAGGCATTGGCGACCCGCAGGCGTTCCTCATCGGTAAACACCGGGCTCTCTTCGATCAAATCCCAGTACAGAACCATTATATGGGCGCCGTAGTGGTAAGGGCCACTCAATGGCTCGTCCTTGTTTTCAACCTGTTCGCCGTCGACCTCCGCGACCTCAGCCTTCGCCTGGTCATCCGGAAAAGCCAGACGGATGGCCTCCCGGGCGTGGAATTCATCCCCCGTCATATAGTACATTGCCATCCGCTTGCTGATGCTGTTCCATCCGAATTTGCCGTCTTTCCCCATTCCAGCAGCAATATCCCAGGTCTCGACATCTCTCACGTCCTGCGGCACCTGAATTCCCTTCCCGAGCTGGACCTCCATCAGCCAGCCGACAGAGAGCGTTCCATCGCCGGCCTCTGCCTGTGCCAACTTCTCGATGAACACCTCGACCGCCTCGGCGATTCCGACCGCGTCGCTGCCGCCTGCAAAAATAACGTTGTGACCGCCCCCGAAGGGATTGTGCAAAGACCGCACCTCATGGCCTTCCGGGCCGGGATACCGCAAATCCAGCAACGTATAGTACCGGTTGTAGAGTTCCTCGATGGTCTTATTCGTCGACCGGTTGCCCAAAACGATCAGATTGCCTGTAATCGGCACGGCTCCTGCTGGGGAATCATCCGTTGCAATGGGGACTTTAACACCTGAAAGCTTTTCAATAACCTCCTGTATCTGAGAAGCCTCCTCACCGTAGATGCCGCTGCCGGCAGTCACAATGGTTGCGTTTGACCTGCCCTCTTTTACCAGATCCGTGGTCAGATGCAAATCCTTAAGCTCTGTATAAACTGGATGAATACCTTCAACAGTCTCCATCGGATTTCTCTCCCGTGACGGACGGCCCCTCCAAACAACCTGAATGTCCGGATACGAATACCGTCCGTATAACACCAGAACCTAACGCTCCACTTTCCACCCCTTGACCTCGCCCTCCTCCGTTGCCAGCACCACACCTCCATTCAAACGCTCGATACAGGTCGGTCTGCCCGTAACCCCATCCATCCGAACGATCTCTCCTTCACCGTCCAGCACCACCACCATACCGTCCTCGCAGCCTGCGACGATCCGCGGTGCGCCTTCCACATCAACACAGGTCAAGACAGTCGGCGGACTGGGAAGCCGTCTGGCCCAGATCTTATTGCACTGGTAGTCCAGGGCGATCACCATCCCGTTGGAGGTCGCTGCAAGGATCTCCTTCTTGCCGTCACCGTCCAGATCGGCAACATCCAGATCGCGCACGTTTTCTGGAGGAGGGACAAGAACCGGCACCTCCTGTTTCGCCGGACCGAAGTTGACGTTGTACAGCGGCGTCCCATCGCTCGCCCACACCGTGATGTGGTTCCAGGTCCCGACGATCTCACTGATAACTTCCTTTTGCCCGTCGCCGTCCAGATCCTCATAAAAAATGTGGTTGCGGCTCGCGCATCCCCATGCATCGACATACGTGTGGCCGGGAGGTACACCGTGGAAGCTGCGCGGCTTCGGGTCCAGCGTGCGATTGTTGATCACCGCCAGGGAGTGCGTGTCCGCGGGCCGTCGCCCAACAAGCAGATTGATGCTCCCCTCCGGACCGTCGATCAGTTCAAATACCGCGCCCGGCCCCCAGAACACAGCCACCCGCTTGACCAGTTCGCCGTTCTCGTCGATGATCTCCAGTGTACAGGCGCTTCCCACAAAGGCCTGGCTCTTCCCATCCAGAAACACACCGGCGTGAAGCCCGTGAATCCCCCCGTGCCCCGGCGCAGACTTGAACCAGTACGTCTTCGCCGCTCGGAACACATCCGGGTCCATCTCGGAAACAAAGACCCACTTGCGGTCGCCGGTAGACGGGTCAAAGGCAATCACCTTCTCGTCCGCACAGCCTGCCAGCAGCAGATTGTGCTCTTCCCACCAGCGTAGCACCCGAATAGGACCATCTGTCCAGAGCGTCCGGACCTCCGCTCCGTCCTTTGTCAACACATGTACCACTTCCCCCTCGGCCACGCAGATCCGCATCCCTCCGTCTGTGAGAATAGTGACGAGGTTCACAACTTCGCCGCCTACACTTGTGGTAAAGACCGCGGGCAGTGTCGGAACATCGGGTCTGGGAAAGTGACCAGCAATCTCCACAAGCCGATTCCGCTCATTCCGGCCCTGGTTCAGGAGGCCATTGAGCCGACCTCTCACCTTCTCAAGCGCTTCCGGGTCCGGTCCGGCACCTGAGACGATATGCCGCCCAGCGGCAATCCGAAATGAAGTAAGACCGTCGGCCCTCCCCTCCAGACGCAACACTTCCCCATCTATCCGCAATTCGGAGACAACCCCAAGAGCCAGGCAAATCTCCGCGTCCCTATCGGATACCACCTCCAGGATACCCCTTTGAAAGTCCCAATCGACATGTACGGGCACATCCGCAGTAAAGAGAGGCGCATCAAGCGCAGCCCCCTTCATTCCCACCCCGTGGAGATGGTCCTGAGCCAGCACAACCAGCTCGCCCTGAAGCCCACCGTACTCACCCACAACGGCAACTGCCGGCTCTGGCAGCGCCAGGGCCGCTGCGGTGTCTCCCAACCGCACACAACCCGGAGAGACATCCGAGGCGCCTTTACCACTGGCAATAAGAGAAAAGAAGATTTTCTGTTCTCCGTCCCGCACAGAATCGCGCCACACCATCCTCGCCTTTCCCAAAACCTTTTTCCGAGTTGGGCTCCCGCTCATAAAAACCATACCTCCCACTTCACCCTCGACCGTGGTCTTAAGCGGATCCGACATATGGATTCCAAGGGGTCTCTCCATTCCTTCGATGCGAACACTACCTCCATCCTGCATCGCCTCCCATGTCCCATTCCCCTGCCACTGGATTTCTACTTCCATATTCTCGCTGTCGGCGCGAAACGCCAGATTATCCACGATCAGGGCATACCGACCCACGCGTTGGGCCAGCGTCCTCCGCCAGGTGGAAAACGGCGCTTTGGGTGTCTCGCCCACCGCCACGGCGGTCTGACCGACCACATTCCGATGCCACAGCGCCGCGTCCATGGCCACCTGCGGCCCCACCATGCCGTCCGCCCTTGTCAGAACCCGGTTCAGAAAACCCTCCAGGACCGTCTGCCCGTCCAGCCGCAGTTCCAGAACCGCAAAGGTGTGATACGGGTGGCGTCCCGCGCCGTTCCAGCCTTTGATCAGAATGAGATCCCCCGAAGCATCGGGCGCGCTTCGGAAGCTGCCAACCAGAAAGGAACCCTCAATTGGCAGCCCGCTGGAGCGCTCCTGCCACATCGGTTTAAGCATCGGTTGAATGGTCCACTTTCCCACCAGGTCCACCGGCAGTTCCGGCTTAAGGTGCGCTTCGGGCCAGAACGACTGGCCCAGGCGGAATACATCCAGGTCGATCCCCGTGCGGCGCAGATATTCCAGATAGCGGCCATCCTGCATCAGATAGGCGGCCTTATGGAGAAATCCGATAGAAGCCGAGACGAGCACTTTGTCGGGCTCAGGACCGGAAATGAGGATCTCCTGTCCGCGAAGCAGTATGGCGAGCACCCCGTTCTCGACCGGCCCCCGATCCCCCGCAAACAGCATATAGGAGAGAGCAGGGGCGATACCGGTATTGTACCAGTAGAGATGTTCGTACGCCGCATTTACCCGATCGGGCTGATGCAGCGGGACAAAATATGCCTTGACCGCGTCAATACACTTCTGCCAGAATGGATCGGAATAGCCCCTCTGAAAATAGCGAGCGAGGCAGTAAAGGGACACGTACGACCACACCCCGTGGCGGTCACCGGCCGACCACACGCGGTCACCGGCCCTGGATTCATATATCTGCCTGCGCCAGCCCTGTTCCTGCGGGTGGCTGAACTGCTTGGAAAAGGCGTTGGTCACCCGCAGACGCTCCTCATCGGTAAACACCGGACTCTCTTCAATCAGATCCCAGTAGAGAATCATCATGTGGGCGCCGTAGTGATAAGGGCCACTTAATGGCTCGTCCTTGTTCTCAATCCGTTCGTCGTCGGCCTCCGCAACCTCCTCCATCGCGCGGGCATCCGGAAAAGCCAGACGGATAAACTCCCGGGCGTGGAATTCGTCTCCGGTCATGTAATACATCGCCATCCGCTTGCTGATGCTGTTCCAGCCGAAGTAGCCCCTCGATCCGGAACCGGCCGAGGCCTCCCAGATCTCGAACTCCCCCACATCCTCCGGCGCCTCTATCCCCTTGCCAAGCTGGATCTCCATCAACCAGCCCACAGACAGCGTTCCATCGCCAGCCTCTGCCTGAGTCAGCTTTTCCCTGAGCACTTCCGTAGCAGAAGCCACACCGGCGCCATCGCTGCCACCTGCGAAAATAACGTTGTAACCCTCCCCGAAGGGATTGTGTAAAGACCGTACCTCATAGCCCTCCGGGCCGGGATACCGCAAATCCAGCAACGTATGGTACCGGTTGTAGAGTTCCTCGATGGTCTTATTCGTCGACCGATTGCCTAAAACGATCAGATTGCCTGTAATCGGTACGGCTCCTGCTGGGGAATCATCCGTTGCAATGGGAACTTTGACACCTGAAAGCTTTTCAATGACCTCCTGTATCTGAGAAGCCTCCTCATCGTAGATGCCGCTGCCGGCAGTCACAATGGTGGCGTTCGGCCCGCTCTGTTTCACAAGCTCGGTGGTCAGATACAGATCTTTGAGTTCCGTGTACACCGGCGGAATCTGCATGGATTGTCCTGAATCATACATAGTAGTTTTCCTCATTCTGTCTCCAATCTTTGGCTCCGGCGTCCTGGCGACTCAGGATGGTAAAGCTCGAATTCAGAGGCACCAACTGACGCAAAGTCGAATTGCTGGTCTACCGCACACAAATATCCGTCCGCGGTTACGACAAGCACCTCAGCAAGCCGGTCCCCGTCGACATCGGCGACTACAGGGGCGCTCAGAGACCGGTCCAGGTCCAGGGACCACAACACCTTCCCTCCCTCGCTCTCTCCCTTAATCGCGTATATCCGGGAACCCGCACCAATAAACTCACTTACCCCATCCCCGTCGATGTCGGCTGTGACAATATCCCCTTTGATATCCACCTCCAGCGTCCATTTCACCCGTCCCGTCTTCGCATCGTAGCACCGCAGTTCGCCCGGGTGAGCAACCCCCAGCTCCATCTCTCCGTCCCCATCGACATCGGCCAATCCTCCGTGGTACGTCGCCATCATCTCCGGACCGGGGTCGACCATCCAGAGGGGCTCCCGAGCCAGCGTCATCGCACCCCATATCCCGTGGTTGGCAGAGGTCAACTGCTCTCTTTCCCCGTCTTTATTCAGGTCGGTAAGAACAATCGACCCGTAGGCCGTCCACATTCCATCTTTGAAAATGGCAGGTGGTGACACCGGATCTTGAAGGAACGCCCCTGTGTTGCCGTTCAGCGTCACACAGAAATCCAGGCTCATCATCAGGATATCGTCGATGCCATCTCCATCCACGTCGTAAATACTCGGCAATCCGGTGGGACCCAGGCAGTGGTGGTGGTAGAACCCCGTATTCTTGCCGTCGTTGTGCCAGAGTACGCTCCCATCCCGCCCGTCCAGCGCCCAACTCTCGTTTGATGAGCCCGCTCCACCGAACGGGGTCCAGCGGGTGCAGACGTACACATCCAGCACCCCATCCCCGTTAAAATTTCCCACCGTCCACCGGTGGACCGACCGGTACGCGGTCGCAGCAGCCATGCCGGGGACTTCCCATAACCAGCGCACGGTTCCGTCGCAATTTAACGCAGCCAGCGCGGCATTTCCTGAGCCTGTGCGTGTCCCAACCAGCACCTCCTTCCGACCGTCCCCGTCCAGGTCTGCGGCCAGGACGCCCTCGCCGCCGCTCCCCGACCAGGAGGTGCCCCAACCCCGGTAGCGCCACCTCCGCTCCAGCGGCTTTTGAGGGTCGCCCGTGGCCTTGAAGGCCTGGACCCACCCGTCGCTGGTCTGAATAATGAGTTCGTTCTTCCCATCGCCGTCCAGGTCGGCAACCGTGGGCACCGCTGAGAATCCCCCCCCCGCCGCCCACCGACCTGAAACCGTGCCGTTTGAGTCGATCACCTGGATATACCCACGGTTATCACCCGCCAGGATCTCCGGCCGGCCGGCCCCATCCAGATCGTTCACTGCCAGGACCTTCATCTCCATCTCGGGATCGACCTGCCACGAACGCTTCTCCCGCCAGAGGCCATCTGCGTCCGGACCAACGGCCAAAAAACGCTCCGGTGCGGCATCTCCGTCATCGTCGATCGCGACCAGCAAGTCCCCCCGGCCATCGCCGTCCCAGTCCGTTATGAAAGGCGCCTTGGGATCGTGCGAACGGGAGCCCATGCCAATATCGTACTCCACCCGGGAATCCGCCTCCAGGCGGCACCGGGACCGTCGCCAGCGTTCCTTCCACTCCCCCTCCTCGCAGGAGATCACCACGAAATCCGAGTACTCCCGGCACGTCAAATGCCTCTGTTCCGAAAGGAGTAGCTCCATCCGCCCATCGCCGTCAACGTCGCACACCGACTCCAGGTAGCTGTTCCTCCGCTCGAACTTCAGTTCCCCCGTTGTCCCGTCGTAGAGGTGCAACCGCCAGTCCTCGTCGTAGACCGAAATGACAATCTCAATCCGCCCATCGCCGTCAACGTCGCACACCGACTTTGGAACGAAGTGCAGCAGGTGTCCTGTAAAGGGATACCACCACCCCCAGAACTTGCTCCAGAGCATACGCCCCTGTCCGTTTTCCGCTTTGATAACCACCAGCTGCAGGGCGATCAGGTCGTCCATCACCACGATTTCATTGAGCCCGTCCCCGTCTACATCCGCGATGCAACACTGCCCGTAGTTGCGCTGCTTCTGGCCTCCCGCCTCCCATTCAAAGCGAAGCTTCTCATCGCCGTTGCACACGTCCAGGGCCACCACGCCCCCCTGCACGGCCGCGCAGACCTCATACGCCCCATCGCCGTCTATGTCTCCCACCGTGGACGTAGCGTGAGCCCAGACCCCGCCTTTGTTAAACTCCTTTTCCCAGATAAGCCTTCCCTGCGCCGCACCGTCTTCAAACGTAAAAAAATGCGCGGAGTTGTACTCCTGGCACTCGGTCACTGCGGCAATCTGAAGCCCCCTGCGACCGGGATCGAGCTTCCCCACGTGTGTACGCCAGTTCGGGGCCCAGGCCGTGGGCGTGCGCCAGAGGATCGTACCGTCAACGCCGGAGACGACCACAGGCCCGTCCATCACAATCTCTTTCCGCCCATCCTCGTCCAGATCGACGATGGTTACGATCGTCCCCCCGGCCACGCTCACCCACTTCTCCTTCCCATCGACCGTCGTGGCAATCAACCGCCCTGCGCCCATACGCAGGACCTCCATTTCTCCATCTCCGTCCACATCCTCGACCACCACGTTCTCCATACGACCCCGGCCGAGATGATAACACCATTTCACAACCGGCTGACGGATCTCGCCGGAGGCGGAAGAATGCCCCGAAAGCTGGACATCGTGGCGGGGCATCGGCCATTCACCCACCCTGTTCGGATCTGAAATATTCGACGTTTCCATGCGTCAACTCCTCTTTCTTTTCAGAAATGCCCGAAAGTGATCAACATTCTCCCCTCACCTTTCAGACTTAAAAACACCACTTCTGGTGTAGCCATCTTTCATCTCCTGGGGCAGGGTGCGCCAGATCAGGAAGTGCTTGCGGATCGTGTTGAGGAACCCCCGGTTGATCCGCTGCCACGACGCCATATCTCCGGACAGCCGCTGGATATGGACCTCCACCCCGTAGATGCCGAACTGCCCTGTCGGCGCCGCCACCATGCGCACCCGCTGGCTGATGCCCAGGTCGTAAGGGGCCAGCCAGGTCATCATCTCGATGGCGTAGACCGGCTCTCCCTCCCGCTTCTGGGCAGCAAACCGCACCCCTTCGGTCATAAACGCTCCGGTGGATCCCTCCCCGTAGGAGTCGAATACCTCCGCCAGATAGACGTAAGCCCCGGCCACCTCTGCCCCGGCCACCGTGAAGGGGAAATCGAACAGCCAGTGGTCTCCATCCGGAGGGGGGAAAACCCACTGCCGCGTGACGTCCGGCACAGCCATTGCCGCGGCCTTCCGGGAGGGGTAGAGCGCCGAGAGCATCACTGTGGCCATGACAACCAGTGTGGACGTGACCGCCGACAGCGACGAATAGTTGAGCGTCAACCCCCCCAGCATTCCGGCCAACGACAGAATCATCACCACCACCTGTCCCACAAGGTAGCCCATCACCGCCCCCACCGTGGCGAACACCGTCGCCTCTGCCAGGAACAGCGCCGACACGTGGGACGGGGCCAGGCCCAGCGATGAGTAGATGCCGATCTCCGAAAACCGCTCATAGACCGACCCCATCATCGTGTTGAGCACGATCAGCGCTGCAATTGCGATCGGGATGAGGAGGTTGCTCACACCCTTCAGCGACGTGGCCCCGATGGAGGAATAGACCGCCACCTTCTCCGCCACGCCCACGAACGCCGTCAGCGCCACCCGCGCCATAAACGCCTCGACTTGCGGGATGAAGTCCTGCTGTTTGAATCGGCCCACGGCCACCGACTGCAGCGACCCTCCCAGGTCCATCGCCGTCCGATACGGCAGCACGGCCACATTCTCCGGGTCGAGGTGAACAAATGCCTTGATCGGCTCTTTCGCCAGCACCTCTGGGTCCGCCGACTGGACCTGAGCCATTTCGTCCCCCTCCTCCACAGTATCCACCGGCGTGAGATGCTCATCGTCCAGGTCCTTCAGCGCCCGCATCCGCTCCGAGTCCAGAACCCCCACCACCCGCAGCATCCTGCCGAACAGCCGCACCTGGGCCCGGCCGACGTCCTCCGATCCAACCCCGAGCAGCTCCGCCATCGTGTCGGGCAGGAGGCAGACCTCCCGCTCCCCCTCCCGGAACCAGCGTCCGGCGCTCAAACAGCGGTCCACGCCCATGATCTCCGGCTCCCGCCAGGTCAGACCGACCAGCCCGTTGGCGTAGGTCCGATGCCCCTCCCTCTCCACTTCGAAGTATGCCTGCCCCTTTCGCACGCCAGGCAGACACCAGGCCCGGGACACAACCGTAGCCTGCTCGCTGAATGCGCTTGAGAGCACATCCAGCGCCGAAGCCTGCAGCCCCCGCCACCCCCGGTCGCGCACCAGCATCCCCTCATACCCGGGCCGGTTGTCTCTGGGCATCTTGTAGAACTTGAGCGACGTGACCACCGACGTGAACGAAAGGACCGTGAACGTCAGCAGGATGAGTGTGACCGCTGTAAGACCCGTGCGCATCGGCCGGTTTCGCAAATTGGAAATGCCCAGCGACATGGCCGCTGCGACCGCACTCACCCGCCCCACGTCCGCCCGGGGGATCTCTTTGCCCCCGCTCCGCAGGCGGCGCAGCACCTCGCCGAACTTCCCCACCAGCAGGCCCAACACCCCGCACGCCAGGGACAGAATGACGAACGCCAGAAAGATGATGTAGGGCGTTGAAGCCAGCTTGAACGCCGGATGCACCCACCTCAGGATTAAAAAGACCGCAACGAACACCGCAGCAGCACCCAGCAGCCGCTTCCGGATGTCTGCAAAACCCAGCAGCAGCCGCTCCGCAAAGAACGAAAACGGCAGCAGCAGCGCAAAGTAGAACACGATCCCATGCACCGTGTCGTTGGCCGTGGACTTCACGTCCGGGTAGGCCCGCGCCTCCAGCCCCCACGCCCGCCGCGTCTCCGAGATGAACCGGTCGTAGTCCAGCCGCTCTAAGGCGCTCCGGGCGTTCAACAGGGCTCTGCGCGCCTCCCCATGCAGCCCCTCCACCCGCCGGTTCTCCACCCCGTACCGGGCAAGTTGTTTCAACCGCGCGTCGTTGAGCACCCACATATCCCGCGCTCCCCGATACGAGGGGAACGTGATGACGCCCTCCTCAGCCGGATAACCAACCCCCTTTGACCGGGTCACGACATCGTCTGTCACCTTTACAACCGGGTGCAGCAACAGCTCGTCCGGGGCGTTCGTCAGCAGGTACTTGATCCCGACAATTCCAGTACTCACAAACAGCTTTGAGCGCTGTCCCGGCGGCACGAACGCCACGGCTGCCAGCGAGACACGAGCTGGAGACCCCACCAGCACCGCTCCCCCCGACCAGTCGGCCATCGCCCGCCCACCAACGTGCGTCACACCGTAAGACCGCAGGGGCCCGTCGTCCGGGCCAAGGATGGTCATGGCATCCAGGGCGAACAGGGTCCGGGAGTCGAAGATCTCGAACAGCGTCAGCGCCCGGCACTCAAACAGGACCGCCATGGTCTCCATCTCTTCTGACGTCAGCCGCACCTGGAGCGGGTACGTCTTGTCCCCATCCTCCCCCAGGTCCGGGGCCATGGCTACCTCCCCATCTTCGCCCAGCCTGTAAGCCACCAGGGTCACCGTACGCGTCCAGGCGTGCGCCGGCGACCGCACGCTCCGCAGCCGGAACCGCCCCGCCTTGTCCGTTAGCACCGCCGTCATCGTCCGCACCCCGGTCCGGCTGTCCGCCGGGCCATAGGCTACCACCGCCCCCGGCACCTTTCGCTTGGGCACAAAAGGATTCACCTGCCGGTCGAACAGGTAGACCGATCCGCTCAGGTCTGCCGCATAGTCCTTGAAATCGTACTTCGCCTCCGGGAAGAACTCGACATCCCGGCACGCCTTCAGCAGCATCCCCACAGTCGTCTGCGCCTGCGACGCCACCTTTTCAAAGTCCACCCGGTCCGCCACGTCTGCCGGCGTATCGATCCGCTCCCGGCTGTCGTGGGGCGTGGCGAACGTCATCGCCGTCATCCCGTGATAGAGCACCGCCTCCATATCAAACGCCAGGGGCGCGGACATGAAGTTCCACCACTCCCGGTTCGGCGGGGCAAGCGCATCCATCAACCGGGCCTGCGGCGGCTCTCCGGGAAACAGCTCCGCCTCATAACTTGCAAACTGCTGTGAAAAAAACCTCAGCGTATTCTTCCGGTACCAGTCCGTCCGCCCCGTCCTCCACCCGGAATAGAACGTCCCCTGGCTGAAGAGCGCAGCCCGGC
This sequence comes from Candidatus Latescibacterota bacterium, assembly GCA_965222075.1. Taxonomy (GTDB): domain Bacteria; phylum Latescibacterota; class UBA2968; order UBA2968; genus JAAXHW01. The sequence continues at coordinate 1,952,627 of OZ244937.1, forward strand.
TGTCCCCCGACGAGAAGTCCAGCCCCATGAACAGGTCGAAGTCGATCCGATCCTCCGGCCGTATCTTCTCCCGAAAATGCGGGCTCTTTCGAGCGTGCCGGTAGACAAAATCGTTGATCCCCGCCAGCCCGTTGAAGTGCCCGGACGTGGCCAGCACCAGCACCGAAAACTTCGGGCGATGCACCGACAGCGCCTCTGCAATCTCCAAAAGCGAAGCAACACCCGCAGCCGACTCCGCACCCGGCGCGCGCGACGGAACGATGGACATCGCGTCGTAATACGCCTCGATAACAACAAGCCGGTCTTTCCACCGCCGGGGCTCTGCGCCCGGCCGGCCCGGCATCATCTCGTCCGACCCCCGAATGAACCCGTAGACGTTCCACGTGGACGCCTCCTCCCACACCATCCGCGCCCTCACCGTCGCCTCCTCCCCGGCCTCTGCAAGCTCCCTCAACCGCACGCCTTCCTCCGCATCCGCCCAGAAGCGCGGCACATTGGCAGGCACCGGCAATACCTTCAACTCCGCCTGCCCGCGGTTCACCACCCCATTATCGAAAAAAATCACCGCCACCGCACCCAGCATCATCGGGTGGATGTAGTTCCGGTCGCAGTCGAAGTCCATCAGCACGATGGACCCCTCCACACGCTTCCCGTTGAAGTCCGCAAACGCCCCCTTCCCTCCGTAGATCAACCGTCCCGTTACACCCCCTGCCGGCAGCGTTGAGGTCCGGATGTGGTTCGGCCACAGACAGGCCAGGGCAACCTCCTCCCCCGTTGCCCCCACCCTCAGCCGCGCCCCCCGGTCTACCGGCACGGCCACTGTGAAGGAGTCCGTCCGGATATCCTGCAATCCGATCCGCTCGAACTCTCCCAGGATGTAGTCGTATGCCGCCCGGTTGCCCGGGTAGCCCACCGCCCGCGACGGCCAGGAAGACAGCGTTCGGATCTGCCGGGCAATCCGCTCTGGCGAGACCCGGGCCATTGCCGCCTGGATATCCGACGCCAGGACCGGAACCTGTGGCCGCTGGTAGCCCGCCTGCCAGTCCATGAACCGGCCAAAGAACTGCCTCGAAATTGCACCGGGGTCCAGGATCCACACACAGATGTTGACCGCAATGCCGATGGCCAGCAAAAGATATAGCAGTAATTTTTTCATGTAGAATGTCACACAGCCCCTCAGTAGATCACTTCTGACACCGCCTTGGAGATCAGGGCGACAGCAATGGAGGCCATACCCACCAGGCCCATTCCGCAGGAGTATCCTGCCAGCAGAACCGGCGCATACGCCCTCCACCGTTCACCCCCGAATCGCCTTCCAAAGACGTAGCGACCGAGCATCGCCCCGACAAACTGCGGAATGACGAAGTGCGGCCACGTGCCCAGCCCCCCCACAAATCCATAGAAGATGAGTGTGGGTGCGCCAAGGAGGGATAGCAGAAGGTACATCCCCCCTCCAAAAACGAACCCGACCAAAATGGCGTCCCAGCGGATGATCTGCCCAAAAATGTCAATCCCCCCACCACCGGGCATCGTAGACCGAATCCACATCGTCTGAATCGTGGCATGGAACGGCCAGAACTTCTGGACGAAGGGGTAAGCGGCGGAGGGAATCGGACCCAACCGCCAGATGAACGACCAGAAGATAAAGCTGCAAACAAGCATCACAACGAACGTGACGGCTACCATCCTCACCAGGCTCCCGAACTTCGTCCGGGTTAACTCCATTTGCCTGAAGGTGTTGGCATTCCCCCCGTGATCGAACATCGGAATCGGCGCGAACCAGACCGCAGCCCCCTTATAACCCGACAGGTAGAAGGACGCCTCCCGCAAAAAAGGAATGGAGGACCCGTAGGGGCTCCCCGTCAGTCCAATCATCCGCGCTCCGATGTAGGAGCTGAACGGCGTCCACAAAAACCCGAACGCCGCCGTAATCACCCACGGAAACGCCGGTACCAGGTAGCGGACCAGGACAACAAAAGCCGCCGTGCTCACCCCCCAGATCAAGACCGGTATCCGGATCGGGATATCTCCACGGCCCGCAGGTAGATCCTGCCTTTTTTTGCCTCTCGTCTCTCTCCTCTCGCGTCTCTGTTTCAGGATCGTCCGGCCGGCAAGGACGAACCCTACAAAGGCGATAACGAGAGACGTCCCCACCCCGAAGCTCAGCCAGAAATCGAACGAATTGGAGATCTGCGTCGGAATCGCCGTCATCCCCGGTGACCAGGTGTGGAGCACACCCCACCGATAAAGGATCGGGTTGGTGACCAGATTGACCAGCATCGAGGCAGCAAAGCTGCCCGCCACGATCCAGAACGGCAGCACAAGCCCGATAAGCACGTGGGCCAGATCCGTCCCGATGCCGAAAATTGCCGCCGGTAGCGACGCCCGGAGGCTGTCCGTCACGTCCACGAACGGAATTGGGAAAATCTGCACCGTCTCCGTCAGGAACAGCCCGGAAATCGTCGGCACCGTCACGTAGATAAGTCCCCAGATCGCCCCGATCATAGCGCCCACGCTGAACACGTTCCACCGCCATCCCTCCTGTTTGGACGAGGTCTCCCCCAGCGCCGTTGCTCCCCCCGCCTGCACCGGGGCCATCGGAAAGGACAATCGTTCCACGTCACTCGTCACACGGAACATGACGTATCCAAGCGACAGGGAATTGATCCGGTTAAGGACCATCACCACGATGAGGATGACGATTGGTTTCACCCAGTGCGGGTGCAGAAAGCTCCTCGTATCGTACGCGGAAGACCCGGTGGGCGGAGCCACCCAATCCGGGATATGTTCCGCAATCCCCTCCGCCTGCGGAGACTGGACGAGGTACTGGTCCCACACCAGTCCACCGAAAGGTCCTCCGAACAGATCCGCCCCGGTCCCCAGCTTCCCCCCCATCATCACCAGCCCCCCGGCAATCCAGTAGAGGATGATAATCTCCTGGGTCCGAAGCCTTATGAAAGAACGCTTGGCAATCTCGATGAACAGGATAACGGTGACCCACTCCGCCCCGCCCGCCATGCTCTGGCCCGTCACCAGGCCCAGGTAGATCGCACCCGGCAACATCAAAAACCCGACGAACAGGGCTCCCCAGATTGTCTTGAGGTTGAAACCCTCCTCAAAGGGAGCAGCCTCCGTGTCCCGGATTTCAGATTCGAAAGTTGCCAAATAAGCCCCCGCTTCAATATCCCAGCCACGGCTCGATCCAGGGATGGATCCGGTGCCCGGCGCCGTGGAAGAAGATAACGTCAATCAGGAACGAAAAGATGACCGCCGCGATATGCCCCACAATCAGGCCGAGAAAAAACGGCTTGGCCTTTCGATACAACGTGACTCCGCCAAATCGCACGATCAGATATTTGCAGGCCCACCCGATGAAGATGCACAGGACGAAGTTCCGAATGATATTCGTGCTGGCCACCGTGAAGCCGATGGGATGGAGCGGCCACCAGGGGAACCGGTAGCGCATGAATGTCAGCAGGGCCATAAGCACGGCCCCGACCCCGAAACAGGTGAGCAATTCCCAGTTCGGAGGCGCCGGGTCCTTCGCCTCGGCGACCACGCTCCGGAAGGTGTAGTGACTCCCGGCGCGGAACTCCCATCCAAAATTCGACGCTCCGTCCCGGTAGGGCAGGTAAAACGTCACGACGAGCGTTGTGACCATGCCGATGACCAGGCTCAACGCCAACCAGACCAGCATCCTGCGTCGTTGCCCTCGGAGGAAGTCCGCCCATCGGGCCACGTGTGAAAATGGCCCCAGGTAGTTCGGGATGAGACGGGAGAAACCCAGAGCCACCAGACTCGACGGCGCCATTTTGTCGGATCCCAGGGCGAGTATCGCAATTCCCTGCGAACTCGCCGGCGCGGACACGAACATCAGCCCGGACTCGACAACGATCCGTGTGACCCCGATCGCAAGGAGCAGGCCCACCCCCATGACCAGGAACGCCAGATACGGCTGTAGCCCGATATTGATCAGCCATCCTACGGAGAACAGCCACCCCAGGGCAACCCCCCAGAAGGCAACGCGAAACGGAATCAACTCATCCCCGTCGTCCGCAGACTTCCGGCCAAACCCGGCCAGGACCACCTCTTTCAGATGCTGCCGGGCGATCCACAGACCCCACAACACGAACACGAAAAACGCTCCGGCGCACTGCCATCCGCCGATGGGGTAGAGGGACGGGGGATAGAGCCCCGGCCTGAAAGTAATGTTGACGCCCAACCTGTTCAGGATGCCGACCTGCACCATGTAAAACAGGAAGAAAAACCAGATGCTGAACAGGATCTCCAGGTTGGCGAAGTAGGCAAACCCAATCGCAAAGGCGCTCTTGAGGGTGTAAACCCCGGGAAACCCACTTGCGAAAGAGAACATCGTCCCCCTCAGAGGCACCAGGGGCGTGGCTGGCGCAAAGTAGCCGATCACATTCCACCCAAGCGTCCCGAACGCCACGGCAAACCCCGACCAGAAAAGCCGGCTTTGCATAAACACAGGCAACAGCCGCCTCCCATCGGACCCTTCGATGATATCCAGCGTCACGCCCACCAGCGGGTAGGTCAGCCGCTCGTGCTCTGCCCACTGCTTCCTCAAAATCACCCCCAAACAGATCGACGCCACCGCCATCGCCAGGACCGGCAGCAGCCACCAGAACAGGGGCGAAACCCACGGCTGCCACGGCATCGAAGCGCCCTCCGGCAGCCCCTCGAAGAACCACTTCATCGCCCCTGAATGGTCCGTAGGAATGAGCCACGCCGGGAGATACGGGTGGATATATTTATCCCACTGATTCTCCGGCGAGGCGAAGTAGTAGGGACTGGCCACGATGCCCAGCATGCTCGCCGCACCCCGATACGCACCGCCCGAAAGCCCCAGGCACAGGATGATGAACAGTTCTCGCGGGGCCAGCCCCGCCTGGGGCCGGACGGCCTTGATGGCCGGGTTGATGAGGGTTACAACGATTAGAAAAATCGAAAGCAGCGACGTTGGGATGAACCCGTATTCCACCCACGACGACCGGGCAACGTAGCGGGAGTAGTCAATCCAGAATTGAGAAAGCATGGCAACGGCGATGCCGATGACCACCGACCGGGGGGTGATCCGATTCGACCGCCCCACCTCGACCGCTCTCTCTGTCAGTCCCTCCATTTGAATAAAACTCCGCTTATTTAGACACAGAAGCCGCTCCAACCATACAGCCACCGTCGGTAATGATAGAAGCTCCCGTCAGATGTCACCCATCTTTTGAGCCGAAGCGAAACCAATATCTCCCGCGCCTCCCGTGACCAACGCCACCTTTGTTGCAGTTGCCATTTTGGACCTCCATTCGGCATGAAATCAATCAATGATAGACTTTATGGGCCGCTAGCTCCATTCCTCATCCTCGCACTTCCACAACCTGCCCTGTCCGGGCCGATTCCGCAGCAGCATCCAGAACGGCAAGTGAGGGGAGGACCTGCCGGCCGGCGGATTCTGGCTCCCGTCCGGTAAGCACGGCATCCACAAACTCGGCCATTTGTGCGTCGAAGGCGTTCTGATAGGCGCGATCGGAAGACTCTTCAACAATGGGTTGTCCATCCAGCCGGAGGGTGTGCCAGCAGTCAATGACAAGCGTTCCTTTCTGGCAGACGATGATCATATCCCTTCGGGTATGCTTCGAGCAGAAGGAGTCATAATTGACAGCGTACGCCCCATTGTCCAGGGCAATGCTCGCCATGAAATCGTCCTCCCCGGTGTGGTCGACGCTGTTGTTGTGAGCCGTGGCGTAAACCCGGAGGGGACGTGCATCGGCCATCCAGGGATAGAAATCAAACGTATGGGTGCCGGAACTCTCCATCAGAACATGCCGGCAGTCTTTGTACCAGGGCGGGAAGCTCGTGTTGTAGTGAAGCATGGTATAGAGAAAATGGAGGGGGTTTCCAACATCCCCAGACCGGAGGACCTCGCGGACCTTCCGGCAGACAGCCAGGAAGCGACAGCACTGCGCCGACATCAGCGTCAGGTTCAGACGCTCCGCCTCCGACACGAGAGTCACGCCATCTGCATGGCCCTCGGCCATAGGCTTCTCAACCAGGACGTGTTTGCCCGCCTGGAGGGCCGCCATGACGTGGTCGAAGTGAAGGTTGCTGGGGGTGCAAAGGACAACGGCGTCGATGCCGGGATCGGCCAGAGCATCTTCATAGGCACCGTAGGCGCGTGGTGCGCCGTAGTCGCTGGCCGCGGCCATGCGCCGGCCCTCGTCCCGGCTGACAGCGGCGACAACCCGGGCCTGGTCACACTTCTGAATCGCTCTAAAGTGGAGCTTTGAGACATTGCCGCAGCCCACCACCCCCAGACACAATCTATCGGACATAGGAGAACCTCCACTTTATATTGACAAGCACACGGTAGCTTCTTAGCTTAAGGACAATAAGGAAATTTACCAATAGTCACTGTTATTTTCAAGAATGATGACGGGGCACCACTTACGGTTGACCTGAACGGATCGTCGGTGGAAGGCGAGATGGAGGTCACGGTTCCGTCTTCGGGACTCGTGGTACGGCGGACGGATGGCCGTGGTCGTTGATTTACGGGGCATCTCCCTTTGTGATGGGGTAGTTCGCCCAGAACCAGGCGTTCCAGCCCTCGTAAAACGCCTGGGTTCGGGTATACCCCAAATCTTCGATCATCAGTCTGACAAAGAAAAAACTGTTCCGGCAGCTTCTGCCGCCGCAGTAGGCAATGATCCAGGTGTCTTTGGGCAGGTCGCCCAGCACATGCCGTATTCTGAGTTCGAATGAGAGAACCGGAATGCTCAGAGCGCCCGGAATGTGCCCGGCGGCATAGGCGTCGGGAGAACGGGTATCGATAAAGACGGCGTCTTTGCGATCGAATGCCCGTTTTGCCTCGTCTAAGGTAACGCGCATGCCCTCCACGTGCAGGTTCCATTCGATCCGTCCCGACAGAGGGATAGCATCGGGCGTTCGAAGCGGAATGCCGGCATCCGAAAAGGCATTGTAGGCAAACCCTGCTCCGGAGCCGATCAGGAGGACGGCGACGGCCTTTAAAATCAGGCGGCCCACGCCTGTATCCACTCTTTCCGGTCTGTCTGTCTCCATCGCTCTTCACCACCTCCCTGGCAAAAAAAGCTTTTTATGGTACCGAGAACGTATAATATGGCTTAGCGTCGGTTTTCGCTTGGTTCGCTCCCGCCGGATTGCCAAATCCACGCCGAGCATCCCGACCCCAGCCCCCAATCCCTCTTTGACATTTCGCCTTTCATGTGCTATTTTGCACCTTCCCCTGTACCTCTTTCCAACCAGGAGCCATCACAATGAACCTTGCCGTCACAGAAGGCGTCTATTCAAAAGACAGCTACGAACCCAACCTCTGCACCCTGCGGGACGGCAAAACGTGCTGGACCGCCTGGGCGGCCTACGGCGCGGCGGGGTCCAGGGCATTTGTGCGGAAATTCGTCGGGAAAACCGCCGGTCCCATCGAGCCGCTGTCCCCCAACAATACCATGCAGACGCGCCCCATCTGCATCCCGAACGGGGATGAGGTAGTATTTGTCTGGCTTGAAAAGGCCGGCCAGCAGTACGCGTTTTGGACCCGGAAACAGGATGGGAATGCGTTCACCCGGTGCCGGGAGTGCCACGTCCTGCCCGCTTCGGCAAAGGTCTGGGAGCCGCAGGCCCTCCTCGATGAAAGCGGCGCCCTCTGGATCTGCTGGGCCCACTCCGTCAGAGGAGACAGCCGCATCGAAATCCTCAGAACCCTCCCGGATGGCAAAACCGCAACGTACTCGTTGGGAAATCGGGTACGCTACAATTACCGGCCCAGGATGGTCGAATGGGGGTCGGAAGGCGTCTACATCATCTGGGACAGCTACGTTGACGGCACCTACGACATCTACGGCTGTGCGGTCGATCCGGCAGGCCCTCAGGAAGCGGTCAAAATCAGCCGCGACGCCGGGTGGGAAAACAGATCGACCCTCTGCCGGGACGCCGGCGGTGAACTCTGGGCGGTGTGGGTGCGCGGTGTGGACGTCATGTACCACAGCAGCACCCTCCAGCAGAAGTACTCCCTGCGGGGCGCCCGTTTGGACGGTCGGTCCTGGGCGCCTCTGTCGGGTGCGGACGGAGGCGCCGACATTGCGCCGCTCCACTACGGGCTGTTGACCGACTTCCCGAAACCGCCCAACCTGGGGCACATGGGCAGGCGGCTCTTCCCGATCCTCAAGGGCGCCGAAGGCGACGGCGTCTGGCTCTTCTACGAGGTCAAGGCAGACAGTGAGCAGGGCACGCTCACCTCCAGGGGCCGCCTCTTCGGCCATACCTGCGCCGACGGCGCCTGGTCGGAACCCTGCAACGTGGCCGACGGGAACATTTTCTACGAACTTCCCCACAATAGCACGGTCGGAACCGGGGTCTACCTCCTGTCGCAGGACATGATCACCGATGAGCGTTACCTGGAAAAGGTCGACCTCTCCACCGACCTCCCCGTTGTACCCCCTGAAAACCGCCGCATCGACCTGACCGAATGGAAGGAAGTCCGGCTGCCATTTGAGAACCTGCGAAAGACAGACCGGCCCCGCAACGACCTGCCCGGCGGGGAAAGCGGGAAATACCACCTCTTCTGGGTGGACCTGCACTGCCACTCGGCGGCCTCCATCGAAATGGAGGGCGAGCCGGATGAGCTGGGCCACTACGCCCGGCACAAGGCGCAAATCGACGGGCTGACCGTCTCCGACAACGACTGCTTCTGGAACCTGCATACCCGCCAGAACGTGCGCCACCTGAAGGACTACGAGTGGGACTACGTCAAAGGCAACGCGATGGTCCTCAACGAACCCGGACAGTTTGCCATGTTTCCCGGCTACGAAATGACCGTGACCGACCGGGTGGACTCCGGGCGGGACCACCGGTCGGTGATGTCGGACGACGACGAAATGGAAATGGACCTGCTTCACTTCAAGTACAAAGAGGCCCACTCGAAGGGCGAGCGGCATACCCACAAGGACACCAGGGAGTGTATCGCCTGGTTCAAAGAAAAAGGTTACCTTCCCCTCCCCCACCCCCACCACGGGAAATGGAACCTCTACGACACGGACGTCGAGTGGGGCATCGACTTGTGTGCTGCCTGGATGATCAACATCGACCTTTACGACATCTATTTCAAATACCTGAACGCGGGCCATAAATTCGCCTTCACCGGCAGCGGGGACAGCCACCACCGCAACCCCGGCTTAAGCGGTGCGCTCACCGGCATCTGGGCCGAGCGCCTGGACCGTACCGCCTTCCTGAACGCGATCAAAGCGAGACGCTGCTACGCAACGGCCGGCCAGAAAATTCTGATCGAATTCACGATCAACGATCAGATGATGGGCAGCTCGCTGGTCGTTGAGGACGACCCGGTGCTGAAGTGGCGGGTCGTGGGCGAAGCGGGCCAGGAATACATCCTGCGCGTCCACCGGGACGGGCGTCTGATGCACGACGACCGGTTCATCGGCCAGACCCGGGGAGAGCGAAAAGAATTCCGGCTGCGCCAGTATCGCCCCGGAAAGCACTACTACTACCTCGAAGTCATGGCCCCCGACCCCATCCCCCAATACCCGGCCAACGTCGCGCACGCCATGGGCGCCAAAGGCTGGAGCACACCCATCTGGGTCGAGACACCTGCCTGCCGCGACGACCGCGGCGCAGGCAGGTCGGGATGACCGCCACTGTAGTTCCCCCCCCCGAAAAGAAGAAACGGGGCGCACGGCCGTGCGCCCCTGCGATATCTATCCGACACACTCGACCGATCAGTAAATCGGCAGATAGTGGTCAACCTCCCACTGGCTCACACTCTGGTGATACTGCCGCCACTCCTCGCGCTTGCACGCGATGTAGTAGTCCCCATAGACTTCCCCCAGCGCGCCCTTGACCACCTCGTCCTGCTCTAAGTAGTCGAGGGCCTCTCTGAGGGTCGAGGGCAGAAAACCGATGCCCCGCCGGTGCAGCTCCTCTTCAGGAACCTCGTAGAGGTTATCGTCGTTGCGCTCTCCCGGATCGATCTTGTTCTCGATCCCGTCCAGCCCGGCGGCAAGCATCGCCGAGCAGGCCAGGTAGGGGTTTGCCGAGCCGTCCACCGAACGGTTCTCAATACGTCCCGGCCCGGGAATGCGGATCATCTGCGTCCGGTTGGACGCGCCGTAGGTCACATACACCGGCGCCCACGAAGCCCCGGAGCGGGGCGCGCCCCGGACCAGCCGCTTGTAACTGTTGACGATCGGCGCCGCCACGGCGACCAGCGCCTTGGCATGTTTGAGGAGACCGCCGATAAACCAGTAGGCCTGCTCGGACAGGCCCATCTCATCCCCCTCGTCTAAAAACAGATTCGTCCTGTTATCTTCGTCCCACAGGCTCATGTGATAGTGCGCGCCGCTGCCCGTCAGGTGTGCAAAAGGCTTGGGCATAAAGGTCGCCAGCAGCCCGTACTGTTCGGCATTCACCTTAACCATCCACCTGAAAAAGGTATGCCGGTCCGCCGTCGTCAGCGCGTTCGAGTAGTGCCAATTGATCTCGAACTGGCAGTTGGCGTCTTCGTGGTCGTTCGCATAGGGGTCCCAGCCCAGTTCCTGCATGTATTTGATCAGCGTCGTCATCACATCCAAATTCCGGTGCAGCGTTACCAGGTCGTAGCAGGGCTTTTCCAGGATATCAAGCGGGTCGAACGGCGCATACTGCCCGCTCTCATCCTGTTTGAGCAGCATGAACTCGGCTTCGACACCCACATTGAAGAAATACCCGCTCTCCCCGGCCTTCTCCAGCTGCCGCTGCAAAATCGTGCGCGGGCAGTAGTCCCACGGCTTATCTTCAACGTGGATATTACCCGCCACCCACGCCGTGTTCTTGCGCCACGGCAGAACCGTAAGCGAACCAAAATCGGGGAGATTCGCCATATCCGGATCGTGCGGCCCCTGCCCCATGTTGCCCGCTGCGAAACCTGCAAACCCCGCCCCCTCCGCTGCCATATCGTCCAGGTGCGTCACCGGCACCACCTTGGCCTTTGGCATCCCGTTCATCTCCACGAACGAGCAGAGGATAAATTCGATCCCTTTCTCGTTAACAAGCTCCTTAACCTGATCCAGCGTCATAATCGACTCCCCTCCCTCTAAAATAAAAGGTTAGAGATTTTTCTGGTTGTTCTGAATCGTCTGAATAAGAGTGTCGTCGTGATCCAGGTTTTCCATCTCTTCCCTGTAGCTCGAACATTCAAACCTCATCTGCCAGACCGTATACACAACCCAGAAAACAAAACAGATCACGAACAGCAGGCCCTCTGTCCCCACAAAGGGATATATAGGCCCCATGTCTACCGGATTCCCTCCCCAGCTCTCAACAAGACCTGTCCTCATCCTTCACCTCCTTGAATGAATAAAGCCCCATCAATCCCAAATCCGCAATCAAAAGAGTCCCACCGTCTGTCCCTTCTCGTCAAAATCGATCGACTCCGCAGAAGGCACCCTGGGAAGGCCGGGCATGGTCATAATATCGCCTGCCAGCACCACCACGAACCCGGCGCCTGCGGAAACCCGGACATCACGGACGGGCAGGTCGAAATTTCTCGGCCTGCCCTTCAACCCCGGATCTGTGGACAGAGAATACTGGGTCTTTGCCATACAGATCGGCAGATCGCCATACCCTTCTCTCTCCAACCGTCGGAACCTGGCCCTCAGGCTCTTGTCGCCCATAATATCGTTCGCCCCATAAATCTCCTGAGCGATCGTTCGGACCTTATCCCAGAGCCTGCACTTATTCGGATACAGAAACCTGAAATCGCTCCTGGTCGTCTCGGCAACCTTCACCACCGTCCCTGCCAGCGCCTCTGCGCCTTCCCCGCCCCTCGCCCAGTGGTCGGCCTGCACGACCTCCACCCCCAGGTGGTCGCACTTATCCCGAACCAGCGCCACCTCCTCCGGCGTATCCGTCGAAAACGTATTGATCGCCACAACCCCCGGCAGGCCGAAGAGACGGATATTCTCGATATGCTTCTTGAGGTTCTCAATCCCCCTGTCCAGCGCCGCCATGTTGGGCCGCGTGAGTTCCTTTAACTCGACCCCGCCGTGGGATTTCAGCGCCCGCACCGTCGCAACCAGAACCACAACATCGGGACGAAGACCCGCCTGCCGGCACTTGATATTCAAAAACTTCTCCGCGCCCAGGTCTGCGCCGAACCCGGCCTCGGTAACCGTATACTCGGACAGCCTCATCGCCAGTTTAGTCGCCATCACCGAATTGCACCCGTGAGCGATATTGGCAAACGGACCGCCGTGTACGATGGCCGGGTTGTTCTCCAGTGTCTGCACCAGGTTGGGCATGAGCGCATTCCGCAGCAACACCGCCATTGCACCGTGAACGTTGAGATACGCGGCCGTAATGGCCTTCCTCGAACGCGTATACGCCACGATGATTTTGCCCAGCCGGTCTCGCAGCTCCTCCAGCGACTCCGACAGACATAGTATCGCCATCACCTCCGAAGCCACCGTAATGTCAAATCCGGACTCGCGGGGGAACGAATTGCCCGGACCGCCCAGGCCGATGACGATGTTCCGAAGCGCCCGGTCGTTCATATCCACAGCGCGTTTCCACACAACACGCCTCGGATCGATATCCAGCCGGTTTCCCTGGTGGATGTGATTGTCCAGCACGGCCGCCAGCAGGTTGTGCGCCGTGCCAATCGCGTGCATATCCCCCGTAAAGTGGAGGTTGACATCCTCCATCGGCACAACCTGGGCATACCCCCCGCCCGCCGCCCCTCCTTTCATCCCGAAACAGGGCCCCAGCGAAGGCTCGCGTAAGCAAACGGTGGCCTGCTTTCCGATCCGGTTCAATCCATCGCCCAGCCCCACCGCCGTCGTCGTCTTCCCCTCTCCCGAAGGCGTCGGATTAATCGAAGAAACCAGCACCAGCTTGCCAGCAGGCGCATTCTCCAGGCTGCGGTAGTAATCCACCGAAACCTTCGCCTTCAACTTCCCGTAAGGCTCGATATGCGCCTGATCGATCCCCAGCTTCTGAGCCACCTCCTCAATCGGAAGCAGTGCTGCCCGCCGCGCAATCTCGATGTCCGGCGGCATCTCCCGCTTGCCCATAGCACCCCTTTCACCCTTCGTCTTGCGACACGCCTCCATCCCGCGCCGCTTCGAGCTCCACGCGAATGATCTCATTCGCATCGTCCGATTCTGTCTCTATCCCCCGGTGGTCCATTCCCGCCAGTTCAACCTGCTGGGGAATTCTGAGCAGATTCAACCTTTTCAGAAGAAGGCCGAGGATGTAACAGGGCAGGAAACCGAGCACAACGAACATAATGATCGCACCGATGGTCTGCCCCCAGGGCGTAATGACCGCATAGGCGGAATTGGGTGAACTTGGATACCCCCACAGCACAAACCCTGCAACAATAACCCCGATCACGCCAGCATATCCGTGAACGGCAACGGCGCCGACCGCATCGTCAATTTTGAACTTCCGCTCCACCCAGTAGTGCAGCTTGTACATACACAACACCCCGAAGCCGCCGATAAGATGGGCCTGCAGCGGATGGTACAGGTCGTTTCCCGCCGAAGCGGTAATAATGCCCGCCAGTCCCCCCGAAAACGTCCAGTAGGGATCGCCCTTGGACACAAAATATCCCGCGATCAACCCTCCGGCCAGCGACATCAAAAAGTTAAACGTAATCGCGCTCAACGTCGTGGGCGTCAGATAGATCGTCGTGGCCGAGAAAAACGTCCTGGCATCGGAAGCATCGACATCCCAGATCGGCACATTGCAGGCGGCGTAAAATCCCCAGAACCCGGTATAGATCAGAAACAGCCCGATGACGACCAGCCAGGTGTTGTGCGGAGGGAAATTCCGGGGCGTCCCATCCGGGCGAAACCTCCCGATTCTCGGGCCCAGATGGTAGAGAATTGCCAGTGCCGATCCCCCGCTGATGGCGTGGATCACCCCCGACGCATAGGCGTCGTGGTAGCCCAGCACCTGGACCATCCATCCATCCGCCGACCATCCCCACGCAGCGTCGATCACCCAGGTGATTGACCCCACCAGAACGGCGAATAGCCAGAAGGCGCTCGACCGGATGCGTTCGATCACCGCCCCCGAAAGAATCGAACCCGCCGTCCAGGAAAAGATCAGAAACGCCGCCCAGAACACGCCGTTGATACGCGCCCATGCCGCCGTGTCCGCCGCCGACAGCCCCCCACCGTGGGGCTTCCCCCCCATGTGCGTTCCCATCAACTCGTTCCAGGGCTCCGCCCAGGCGGCGGATTTTAAGCCTCCTGTGATGCCCGGCCCGTTCTGAAAGGCGAAATAGATCCACCATCCGAAAAAGTAAAACGTCACCGTCACCAGCGGAATAAGCATCGCATTCTTCATCAGGGTGTGCATCATATTCTTGCGGCGAGAAACGCCCACTTCGTACAGGCAGAACCCCACGTGAATGAGGAACATCAGAACAATGCACACCCAATAGTAGAACTCTGTAAAAATAACCGACAATGCACTCAGTTCATTCTCCATAGGTCTATCTCCCTCCCGGTCCTGCGTTGGCCTGCGGTTAGCTCCACGGAAACGGGCTGTTTGACACCGGGTGCAGCCTCCCCTCGGCGTAACGCGAAAAGCGAAAGGGCGCCAGCATGGCGCTTTCATGTCCCATAATCTCTTCCGCGACCAGCTCTCCCACGCCAATCATCTTGTACCCATGGTTGGAATCGGCAATGATGTAGCAGTTCTCGCAGAACACGTCGAACACCGGGAAGCTGTCCGGCGTAAACGCCCCCAGCCCCCCTGAAGGATCATCGCTTTTATAATATTTGAACTTGCCCTCAAAACGCTTCTGGCAGAAGGCCAGCGCCGAACACCACATGCGGGCGAAATCCTCGCCCGCCACAAAATCGGGCGACTTGGGGCCGTAAGGGTCCACTTTCACCTCGTCCGGATCGGTCTCAACCCTGTAGGGCATACCGCCCCCCTGGACGCCGCCGAAGCAGAAATCCGGCTTGTAGTAAATGCCCCACAGCGCCTCGGTGATCAGGGAGCCGTCCACGTCCGAATACAGCGGCACATCGGTGTCTACGTGGATCACGGGGGGCATCTTTCCGTCGTTGGTCTTCTGGAAGTCGGGATCAACGCCCAGCGTGCCCTCCTGCAAACACCAGTAGGTCCACATCCGGATATCGTGGTGCATCCTGCCGTCGCGGCCCTTGATACTGACCGTCCCGGGCAGGTCCAGCATCTCCCAGACCGACTTGATCCAGGGCCCCGCGCCCACCACCACGTAATCCGTCTGAATCACGTTCCGATCAGTCACCACGCCCGAGATCGCCTTCCCCGAGAATTGAAATCCGGTGACCCGGACGCCGGAGAGAATCTGCACACCCTCGTTTTGCGCTTTGGCAGCCAGGCCTTCCATTGAGGCCTTGTTGTTGGCATACCCTCCCTTCTTCTCGTGTAGGACCGACGTAATTCCCCTGGCCTGCCAGTCGTGAAAAATGCCTTTCATATACGCCTTGCAGTCGGCTTCTCCCTCGATAAATTCGGAGGGGTAGCCGATCTCTTTCTGCTGTGCGGCAATGCTGGCCACGTCCGTGTGCATCACCTCGGGGCTGATCTGCATGTAGCCCACCGGATGGTAACTGTATACCCCGGGGTCGCTTTCCCATACCTGAACGCTGTGGGCCATCAGCTCGCGCATCGCCGGCTGGTAATAGTTGTTGCGCACCACCCCGCATGCAATCCCCGACGCCCCGGCGGCGATCCCCGTCTTGTCCACAATGAGAACGTCCGAGCCGCTTCCCCTCCCACTCGCCTTCAACGCAAGCGCGAGGTGGTAACCGGTACTCAGCCCGTGAACGCCGGCGCCGATAATCACATATCTGGAAGCCTCAGGCACCCCCATCGGTCGTACTCCCAACAAGCTGCGTGTAATTTCCGCCATAAAAAATCAGCGGACGGCCCTCATTCGCATTCCCCGCCACAATCTCGCCAACAAAAATATCGTGGTCACCGCCGGGAAAAATATCGGTCAAATAACAGTCCACAAACGCCAGCCCCTCCGCCAGGATCGGAGCGCCCGTCTCCGCCTCGGTGAGCTTCAGGTTGGAGAAATCTTTCGGGCCGGGGGCCGCGAACTGCCGGGAAACCGCCTCCTGTTCGTCTGTCAGCACATTCATCGCGAAGCACTTGCCCTGCGTTAGCGATCCGTGCATCTGGTTGCGCTTATCCACCGCCACCAGAACCAGCGGCGGGTCCAGCGACAGCGACGCAACCGCATTCGCCGTCATTCCGCAGAGTTGGCCCTCGTGACGCGTGGTCACCACCGTCACCCCCGTTGCAAAACAGCCCATAATCCGCCGCTGTTCCATCGCATCGAACGCCATCCCCGTTCCCTTTTTAAGAACGCGGCCGCGCCTTCTCCGGATCGTAGAACGGGAAGCGCACCACCATCGCCGGAATCCGTTTCTGGTACCCGTCCAGCTTGCCCACCTCCACCTCTGTGCCCATATCCGAGTACTCCACGACCATCCGGCAAAGCGCAATATTCTTGCGCAAAATCGGAGACCGTATGCCGCTGGTGACCACGCCCACCCGGCTGCGCCCCACGTGAACGCTGTCGCCGTGGACCGCCGGCTCGTTGCCCTCCAACTCAAGCCCGACGAGCACCCGCTGGGGGTGTTCCCTGTGCCGAACAAGCGCCTCCTTACCGATAAAGTCGTCCGCCTTCTCAAGGGCAACCGTAAAGCCAATACCGGCCTCAAACGGGTTGACCTGGTCCTCAAATTCGTAACCGGCAAAGATAAGTCCCGATTCGATGCGCAACATATCGAGCGCATCCAGCCCCAACGGCGTCAACCGGTGGGGTTGGCCCGCCTTCCAGACCGCGTCCCACACCGCAGGGGCATCCCCCGGATGGCACCAGACCTCGTAGCCCAGTTCTCCGGTGTAGCCCGTCCGCGAAACCAAAATCGAAACGCCGTTCCCATCGCCGATGCGGCCGATGGTGAACCGAAACCAGTTCAGTTCCTCAAGCATCGGCTGCAGCGGCGGCGTCCACACCACCTCCCGCAGGATCTCCCGGCTCCTGGGCCCCTGCACCGAAAGGTTGTGGAGCTGGTCGGTAGACGTCCGGACCCAGACACGCAACCCCAGCTTTCCGGCCTGTTCACGCAGCCAGACCCCGCCGTAGTCATCGCCGCCGATCCAGCGGAAGTTGCTGTCGCCCAGCCGGAACAGCGTCCCGTCATCCAGCATACCGCCCGTCTCGTAACACATTGCCGAGTACGTAACCTGCCCCACCGACAGCCTGCGCACGTCGCGGGTCAGCGTCCGCTGCAGCAGTTCCTCGGCATCCGGACCGAGCACCTCAAACTTGCGCAGGGGCGAGAGGTCCATCACCACCGCACGCTCCCGGCAGGCGTAATACTCCTCAATCGCGCCATGCCCGGTAAAGCAGGCCGGCAGCCAGAATCCCCGGTATTCCGTGAAATTCCGTGTCAGCGCAGACGTCCGGGGGTGAAACGCGGTTTTACGCGTCATCTGAGGGTCGGCATCCGGAGTCATCCTGTGGGCAATCCCCTTCGAAAAACGATGCACCGCCGGATAGACCCGAACGTGAATATCCGTCGGATTCCAGCCGTTGGCCGGGTCGATATCGTCCGGACAGGCCGAAGACAGGCAGACCAGGTCCGTCACCGCCCGCAGCAACACATAATCGCCCGGGCGCGACCAGGGCTCATCCATCAACAGCGCGTTGTTGCTGTCGATGCCCGTATTGTAGAAAAAATTAATCGCGGGCCAACCCCTGCGGGGAGCAATCGTATAAGGATGCAGCGCCGCATTAAAATTGTCCGAACAGTTGATGTGGCCGGGGTACCCCATATCCTCGTAGTACCTGGCGGTACAGGCCAAAGCAAACGTATCGTGGCGCCCCACCGTATCGCGGATGACCTCCACTAAGGGCTGCATGTCCTGGTCATAAAACCTGGAAAACAAACCGGGCCCGGGATAGGCCGCGCCCATCAGCGTCCGCGTCGTGGTCGCGTCCAGCCCGCGTTCAACGCCCCGCTGCAGCTGCCGGCTGTCAAACGCCAGGAAATCCGAACACTGCCGCCCGTCAACATCGATCACCTGAATGTATTCGCCGGCCTTCACTTCATAAGCCATCGCCGTCGCCCGATCTACGCGCAGATCCAGGCGCAGATCGCCCGGGGGGGGCGGCAGCGGCGATTCGATCGCCTCCTCCAAACTGGCCCGTTTGACAACAACGCGCAGCTCGGTGGGCGGATTCTGTTCTTCTACCCGCATAGGCCCGCCGGGCGCAGCCACAATGCAGATTGCCCCCCGCTTGACGGTAAACGCCTCCTCGTCCCCCGGCCGTGCCCCCTCCCCGAAAAGTCGCACCGCCCGAGCCTCCGTCGCGTCAATCCCCCGCTGCCGCAAAGCGGCCACAGCGGCCAGCGCATTACCCTTCCCGTTTGTCAGGCCAGGCGAGAAGCTCACCAGCCTGCTGTCCGCACGGGCGCCCAGAGCCTCGAGATCTTCGTCCCCCTCCCAACTGAAAACCGCAAGCTCGCACGGCTGGCCCCCTTCAACGTCGATGATGTTCATCCGGTCGCCCGCTGTAAGCGCCAGAACAATCGACCCACCGCCGCACACCCGGTATCGCTCCACCCCGGGCTCCGGACGGAGCAGGCCCGCCTCGATCAAACGCGGCCTGCCTGTAACAGCCATCAGTCCCCCTCTGCCTCTGCAAGCAGCTTCTCGGCCAGCGCCTTCTTCGCCTCCCTGTCCAGCTTTTTAATCTCGTTGTGGAGCATGCGCTCGTTCACCGACTGGTTCCAGTAATCCAGCGAGTCGAACCCGAGCAGCACGGCCTTTCCCACGAACTGCCGCAGCACCTCGTTGGTGGGCCCCATCACCCACCCCGCCTTGCCGTCGCGCAGGTACCGCTCGATCCCCAGCTCCGGCTTGTAGCCGGTGCCGCCACAGGCGTGCAGCATTTTGTCCGACACATTCGCCACATTCTTGGCCGCGGCAAACTTCACCTGCCACATCCAGTGCAGCACCTCCGCCCTGGGCAGGTTGGACAGATCCTCGTGGATCGACCAGTCACAGTTGTTCGTCAACTCGTCCATCGCCCTGGCCATCTGAAAAACGAAAGCCCGGCACGTATTCGTATCCATAACCGCCTCACCCACATAATCCTGGATGGTCGGATAGTCCGCAACACGCATGCCCACGTCCGCGTGCCGCTTGGCCGTGGTGTGGCGCTTCGCAATATCGATCAACCCCAGCGAGATGCCGTTCCAGCAGGCGGACGAGCACAGCAGGAAGAACGGATCCACCGTCTCGTCGTTCGAATTCGCCCCATCCCCCACCGGCCCCACCAGCCGCTCTTCGGGGACCGTCACGTTGTCCACCTCGATCGCCCCCGACTGGTTGCCCCGCAGCCCCAGCCCGTCCCACTTCGACGGCTCCGCCTTGACCTCGTCGGCCATAACCAGAAAACAGGAAAGATTGGAGTAATCGCCCCCAAAGTCCGGACTCGTCGTCTGGACAATGTACCAATCGGCAAAACCGCCCGACGTCGTCCACGACGCCTTCTTGCGCACCTTCCAGCCGCCGTCGACCGCCTCGGCCCCCGACGAAATCGGATACCAGAAGTGCGAGCCCGTCTCCGGATCCGAATAAGACAACGTCCCGACGAGGACATCCCTGTCGAGACGTTTCATCAACTCCTGAATCGTCGGATTGTCGTGGCTTCGGAACATCGCGGCGGCAACGGCCCCGATGTGCATCGTGTAGCACATCGCGGTACTGGCGCAACCGTACCGGGCGATCGTCTCCACGACCATCGCGGTACACGTATGGTTCTCCCCCAGCCCGCCCCACGCCTCAGGCACGTTCAACCCCAGCAGACCCAGCGAGGCCAGCGCCTCGAAATTCTCGCGGGGAAACAGGCGCTTCTCATCGCTTTCCACCGCATTCTCCCGCAGCGTGGTCTGACAAAGCGCAATCAGCCTGCGCTGAAGCGCCTTCTGCTCCGGTGTCAGCACCCACTGCGGGTCCCAGTCGTAGCCCAGCCCCCAGAATTCTTCGTCCCCCCACAGTTTTGTATCGCTCATATCGTCCTCATCCGGTTACACTTGAACATTGGGAAAAATACCCAATCTTCAACTTTTTCTATACGCTTCTCCAAGTTCAACCAGCGGATGATGCTTCGACATCTGAAACTTGATCAGAATTTCCCGGGCGATCATGTCCCGCTCCTGCTGGTTGTGAGGCAACGCCATATCCTCCGGCACCACCACCCAGCCGTTGATGTTGCGATCGAACACCGCAGACCGGCCTTCCTCGTAGCCCATATGCACGTCTTCCAACCAGTTCAGGTCCTCCCACCCCATCACCTCGATATATTGCTTCAAGAACGGCGTCAGGAGTGAATAGTCCGGCACCAGGTTCACATCGTACCGATACCCGATGTGCTGTCCGATCTCCTTCTCACGTTCCGAGTCCAGGCCATCGGACTTCAGGTAATAGTCGACATCTTTGGCTTCGCCCATAGGTTGCTCCTCAACTCGTGTGGCAAACGGCAAACGTCCCATCCACCCGCCCCCCGGGGTGGTGGGCAGGGCGTTTCACGTTTCACATGTCACGTCAATACCGATCCATCTCCGGGTGCCCGACCGTATACCGCGTGCCCGCAAGCGGCACCTCGGCTATCGCCGAGGCCTCACACGTCAGTGCCGCCAAGTCTTCCGGTTCGAGGGAATGCACGTCGGTCTTGCCGCAGGCGCGGGCCATCATCTGGCACTCGATGGTCAACGCGTGGAGAAAATTGTAGACCCGTATGGCCGCCTCGTCCGGGTCCAGCCGCTTGCGCAGTTCCGGGTCCTGCGTGGCCACCCCCACAGGACAAAGCCCCGTATGGCAGTGGTAGCAGTAGCCCGCCGGCACCCCCACGGTCCCCTCGTAATCCGCCTCGGGAATATCCTTGTTGCAATTGAGCGCAACCATCGCGGCCGTGCCGATCGCCACCGCATCCGCGCCCAGCGCTAAGGCCTTGGCCACATCCGCGCCGTTTCTGATGCCCCCGGCGTAGACGAGTGAGATCTCGCCCGACTTGCCAACGTCGTCCAGCGCCTTTCGGGCCTGCCGGATCGCGGCGATGCCCGGAACGCCTGTCTCCTCCGTCGCCAGGTGGGGGCCGGCCCCTGTGGAGCCTTCCATCCCGTCGATGTAGATGCTATCCGGACCCGTCTTGGCGGCCATGCGCACATCGTCGTACACGCGGGCCGCGCCCAGCTTTAACTGGACCGGAACCTCCCAGTTTGTCGCCGCGCGGATCTCGTCGATTTTAAGCGCCAGATCGTCCGGCCCCAGCCAGTCCGGATGCCGGGCCGGAGAGCGCTGGTCGATGCCCGCAGGCAGCGAGCGCATCTCTGCGACCTGGTCGGTCACCTTCTGCCCCATCAGGTGCCCCCCCAGGCCCACCTTGCAGCCCTGCCCGATGAAAAACTCCACCCCGTCCGCAAGCCTCAGGTGGTAGGGATTGAAACCGTAGCGGGACTGAATACACTGGTAAAGCCACTTCTCGGAATACCGCCGTTCGTCGGGAAGCATGCCGCCTTCCCCCGAACAGGTCGCCGTCCCGGCCATGGTGGCGCCCCTCGCCAGCGCAACCTTCGCCTCGTAAGACAGCGCGCCAAAGCTCATGCCCGTAATATAAATCGGGATGTCCAGAACCAGCGGGCGTTTGGCCCTGGGCCCCAGCACCGTTTCGGTTTCGCATTTTTCCCGATAGCCTTCAATCACAAAGCGTGTAAGCGTACCGGGCAAAAACGTCAGGTCGTCCCACGAAGGAATCTTCTTAAAAATGGCCATCCCGCGCATGCGGTATCGGCCCATCTCCGCCTTAATATGAATATCATCGACAACCTGAGGTGTAAACAGGAAATTCTGCCCCAGAACGTGCCGGTTGCGTTCCGGCTTCCCATGGTCTGAGACCTCCGCGCTCCCCATCTGGCGTTCCTGCTCTTCGATCGCCATAGTCCTTTCCTCTCTTTCATCGCTACAGCTACAGCACGATCTTTTTTTCTGTTGGCTCCAGGTTGTCATAATTCCAGAGCTGCTTGCCGGCAACGATCTTCTGCATGTTCTCCACCCCGTTGGG
Organism: Candidatus Latescibacterota bacterium; assembly: GCA_965222075.1. Taxonomy (GTDB): domain Bacteria; phylum Latescibacterota; class UBA2968; order UBA2968; genus JAAXHW01. Next base: position 1,974,813 of record OZ244937.1, read on the forward strand.
CGCCTCCAGACCGTACATGTCCAGCTTGCGTTTCAACCAGGCCGCTTCCAACCCGGTCATCTCGCCCCGCACGGCATCCACACCCAGAGACGCAATCCGTCCACCAACGTAGATCGCCCCATCGTACATGGAGTCTCCGAGATTTCCGTCGGCATCTCCCAGAATGACCATACGGCCGCGCTGCATCATAAACCCGGACAGGATGCCGGTCCGCCCCCCGACAATAATCGTACCGCCCTTCATATTAATACCGGTCCGCGATCCCACATCCCCCTTGCAGACCAGGTCCCCTCCCCGGATAGCGGCCCCAAAGGACGACCCCGCATTCTTCTCAACCACCACCGTGCCCGCCATCACATTCTCCGCGCAGGACCATCCCACCCGTCCCCTGATCCGAACGTTCGGGCCATCGTTCAGGCCCACGCCAAAATATCCCAACGAGCCTTCGAAGTCCAGCTTGAGCCGGTTTAAAATGCCCACGCCGAGGGAATGTTTGGCGTTTGGGTTCTGAACGACAATGTGGCCATAGCCCTGTTCCATCAACGCCCGAATCTTCACATTCACGGCCGGTGAGTCCATATCGGCCGCATCGAACTCGGCGCGCTTGTCAAAGTCCACATCACAACTGTCCGGATAGACCAGACTGTCGCTGTCACCGGCCTCGAAATCGAAAAAGGTCCGGTGCGTGCGCCCGGCCAACTTCTCGTCGTGCATCCCCATCCTGTACGATTTGTGCGCTTGCTCGTGCGCTTTTAATTCTGCCATACCCGCGCCTCTCCCGCGTAAGGATCAATCGTATCGATCTCGTGGGGAAAAACGGTTCGAATCGCCACCTCTTCCGAAGCCAAGGCGATGCCGTCCTCCCCCTCGTAGAGCACCATCGGCTTGGCGGCCATCACATCCTTGGCCATCCCCAGGCTATCCGAGGTCGCCACCAGGTAAGTGAACACCCCGTCCAGTTCCTCCACCGATTGCGTCATCGCATCCTCAAGCGAGGTGCCCCCATCGATCTTATCGGCAATATAAACGGCGATCAGTTCAGAGTCGCAGTTGGAAACAAAGCGGTGTCCCCGGCGCTCCAGCTCCCGGCGTTTGGACCAGTAATTGGTAAGCTGCCCGTTGTGCACCACCGACACATCGCTGAAAGGATAGGCCCAGTAAGGGTGGGCCGAGCAGATGTCCACGTCCGACTCGGTTGCCATGCGCACATGGCCGATGGCGTGGGTGCCCACGAATTCCCCCAGCTTGTATTGTTGGGAGACCTGGCTGGCGTCGCCCAGGTCCTTCACCAGTTCCAAGCCCTTGCCAATAGATAGAATCTCCGCGTCTTCCACGTCCTCGATATAGTCCGCAAAACGGCGCAGGTCGCCATCGTATTTAACGCGATACAGGTACGCGTACTCCGTGGCCTGCTCGGCAGAAACGATCTCCCCGCCCAGCGACTGGATGCGTTCGTCCACCGCTGCTCTGCGCGCTTTGATCTGATCGTGGATCTCGAAGCCGCTGGCGAGATCCTCGTTTTCTGCAACCTTGAACCGCATGGCCAGCTCGCCCGCCCTGGGCGTGCCATAAATCGCGAACCCCGCCGAATCCGGCCCTCGGTGTTTCATCGACTGAAGCATCAACGTCATCTCCCTGCCGATTGCTCCCGTCTTCCCCCGGTGAATAATTCCAGCAATCCCGCACATAGCCGTCTTGCTCCTATGGCAAACAATCCCAGTACGTCTCCATATCCCAATCCGTTACCGTGGCCAGAAAACGCTCCCACTCGTCCCGCTTGTAGTGCATATACACGTCGTACATATCGCCGGGCAGGGCCGACTTGATCACCTCGTCCTGCGCCAGCTTATCCAGCGCCTCCCCAAGCGACAGCGGCAGCTTCGTCACCTCTTTCCCCTCTTCAATCGCCTCGTAAATATTCCGCTGCTCCGGCTCGCCCGGGTCCAGTTCCCGCCGGATGCCATCTTCGAAGGCCTTCAACAGCGCCCCGGCCAGCAAGTAGGGGTTCACCATCGCGTCAACGGCGCGATACTCAAAGCGGCCCGGGCCGGAAATACGCAGCCCACAGGTGCGGTTCTGAAAGCCCCAATCGGTATAGACCGGCGCCCAGAAGCCGGTCTCCCAGAGCCGCCGGTAGGAGTTGACCGTGGAACAGCCGATCGCCGTGAGCGCGGGCAAATGCTCCGTTACCCCTCCGATACACTGCAACCCCGTTGGCGCCGGCTTCTTCTCTCCGGGCAGCGGCTCAAACGTATTCTGGCCTCCCTCCCGGTGGAGGAACGCGCCTTCCATCCCCGGGAGTTCATCGTTGCCCAGGAGGTTGACCACATCCTCACCCCCTCGCCACAAAGACAGGTTGTGGTGGCAGCCCGACGCCGACACCCCCATAAAAGGCTTGCACATAAAACAGGCGATCAGGTCGTGCTCGCGCGCCACCTGAGCGCAAATCTGGCGATAGGTTGTCAACCGGTCGCAGGTGCGAAGCGCCTCGTCGAAGGTAAAATTCAACTCCAGCTGACCCGGAGCGTCCTCGTGGTCCCCCTGGATCATATCCAGCCCCATCGCCCGGCCGTAGTCGATCACCTGCATCACCACCGGCCGGAGGGACTCAAACTGGTCGATGTGGTAACAATACGGCTTGCTGAACCCGTCTCCCGGCTTGCCGTCCGGCCCTTTCTGCAGCCACATCATCTCCGGCTCGGCGCCGTGCCGCATGTGCAGCCCGTCGTGCTCCTCCTGGAACTGCGCCTGGATCCGCCGCAGGTTGCCGCGGCAGTCCGCCGTCAGAAACGCTCCGGCATCCTCTTCCTCTTCCCGGTTGCGGAACAGCGTACAAAAGACCCGTCCCACCCGCTTGTCCCAGGGCAGTTGAACAAATGTCTCGGGGTCCGGAATGCCCACCAGTTCCCAGGCCTCGGGGCCGTAGCCGATGTAATTGTCATAGCGGTCCATAAACAGGTTGGCCGTCGCACCGTAAACCAGTTGAAAGCCGCGCTGGGCAGTCCGATCCCAGTGGTCGGCAGGAATCCCCTTCCCCACCACACGGCCCGTCACTGAAATGAACTGGTAGTAAATATACGCAATCCCAAGGGCGTCGATCTTCGTGCGAACGTCCTTCACAAGCTCGTCGCGGCCTTCGCTCTGCACATAAGCCTCAAGATCTGTAGTCGTGCCGTTCGACATATTCTCCTCCCTCGATCTATGTCAACTTGCCTCCAACGCCTGCAACGCAGCCCGACCGACCGGAACCACCCCCAATTCTTGCCCACTCTCTAAGAGGATATCCCACAGATATGCGCCAAGTGAACGAGCGCCGATGATTGAAAACGCCGTCAGCGGACCGATATCCCGCCGGATCACAAGCTGGGTCGTCTTGGCAACGCTGCTCTGCCTGGCCGCACCATCGGGAAACGCCTCGGAATAAAAATCCAGCCCGCACACCTTGCGCATCAGCGCCCTGCTCGCCGGGCCGATCACGCGGATTTCCGACCGCCCGTGGGTCACGTTCGTCACCGTGACAAACAGGCCGGCCTCCTGTACCGACGCCGTCACGCTTTTCAGTGTTGCGCCCTCCCCGCCAGGCGGCATGCGAATAAAAAAGAGGTCATTCCGCAGGCGATAGACGTGGTCCGTCTCAACCGCATCCCCGTCACCAACGGTAAGCCCGGACAGGCCGAAAGCCGCCTGGATAACCGCCTCCGCCTCCAGGCCTTCGACTGTGAGCTTGCCGTTGGGCGTCTCGTCGGCCAGCACAACGCCTTCCCGGGCCGCAGCGACCTCGGCCCCCACCGTGGTATAGGCCTCTGCAACCAGCCAGCCCTGGTACTCGACAAACTGCGCTTCACGCTGCTGTGCAGCAGCGTGCAAAGGCGTCAATTTGACCGCCGCGGACATCGTCACATCTTCAACCTTTCTCCCCTGGGATCGTAAAAGGCCCCGTGGTGAACACGGGCCTCTTCTAAGGATTCATTCATATAAATCGTAAAAGCGGCCCCATTCCGGGCAGCCAGATCCGCCGGCAGCCAGCACAGCCCGATCACCTCCTTCAGCGTGGGGCTGAACCTGCAGGAGGTGACCCAGCCGATAATCTCCAGCTTCCCGTCCGGGGAGGGTGTGACAATCTGCAGCCCCTCCTCGGGAACCCCCCCGGGCCTGGCCATCTTGAAGCCCACCAGCCGCCTCCTGGGCCCCTCTTTTGAAACCCGCACCAGATTGCGTTTCCCCAGAAAGTCGCGCTTATCCAGCTTCACCGCCCACTCCATATCGGCCGAAATCGGATCCGTCAGCGCATCGGTATCCTGTCCGACAATCATGTGGCCCTTCTCCAGCCTCAGCACCCGCTGCGCCTCCATCCCAAAGGGCGAAATCCCGAATTCCTCTCCCGCATCCATCAAGGCCTCCCACAGATGGAGGGCATACCCGGACGGACAGTGGACCTCGTAGGACAGTTCCCCCGTAAACCCGATCCGAAGCAGCCGGCAGGGCACACTCGCCACCCTGGCGGATCGAATGCGCATATAGGCGAACCCCTGGTTGGAAAGATCCCGGTCCGTCAGCTTTTGCAGCACCGCCCGCGCCTGCGGGCCGGCCAAATTGAACGCGGAGTAAGTCTCCGTCAGATCGACCGCATGCACGCCACCTCCCCACCCCGACTGCATCCACCACTGTATCCACTCGTAAACGCCCGTCGCACCGGAGGACGTGGTGCTCATATACCACTCCTCTTCCCTCACATGGGCGCACACCCCGTCGTCCATCACCACCCCTTCGTCGTTGCACATCGCCCCGTAGCGCACCCGCCCCAGGCCCAGCTTGCGCCACCGGTTCACATAGAGCCGTTCGAGCAACCCGGGCACACCGGGACCGGTCAGCTGCAGCTTGCCCAGCGTGCTCACGTCGATGATGCCGACCCGCTCGCGCACGGCCTGCACTTCGGCGGCCGGGTCCCCATAGTGTTCCGGGCGCAGCCACAGCCCGGACACCATCATTTTGGCGCCCCGCGCCAGGTGCCAGTCGTGAACCCCGGTCACCTGTACCGGTTCCATATTCTGTCCGGCCAACGCGCCCAGTGTCACAGGAACAACCGGAGGCCGCGACGTCGTCCTGCCGGTCTCCCGGACCGTCCATCCGTTGGCGCGGGCGCACAGGTGGATGGTGTTCATCGAACACATTCTCCCCTGGCAGGGGCCCATCGAAATCGTACTGTACCGCTTCAGCAGCTCAATGCTGGTGTAGCCTTCTGCGATCGATGTCTCCAGATCCTGGTCGGTCACATCCTCACAAAAGCACAAAAACCGCTTCTTTTTGCCCGGCACAAGCGTCCGGGGAGACGTACGCCCCGGTTCGGCGGCCTTCTGCCGAGCCAGTGCGGAGATCTCACCTGTCTTCGGCGCGCTCCCCAGGCTAAGATAAGCGGCAGCGTTTGCGCCGGCCAGCCGGCCTTCGTCAATCTGCGTATCAACCGCGTGTGTCCCCGCTGCTCGCCCGGCCTCGTACACGCCCGGCGGCAGGTCAACCGGCAGGTTCTCGGCCCGGTCGGAGTCGTAGTCCGATTTGCCGCCCGCCATATACACCAGCCCGTGGTCCGGCGTCCACCCCATACTGACCGCGATCAGATCGCATTTCAGCGACTGCGCAGGCAGGTCGGAGCCGACCCGGACAATCACCGCACCCCGAACCGCCCCCGAACCGCGCGCATGCAAAACCGTATGCCCGTAGAAAACCGGAACCCCGGCGGAAGCCAGCGCCTCTGCATGTGGGCTGGCACTGGCCTCCCGCTCGTCCACAACGGCCGCCACGCTCACCCCCGCAGCGTGGAGGTCGGCGGCTACGGCCCACCCGTCGTCGTTGGCCGTTACAATCGCGGCCCTCCTGCCGATGACAACGCCGTAGAGATGGAGCAGGCGCTGCACCCCGCTGCCCAGCATCACGCCCGGCAGGTCGTTGTTGCCAAACAGCAGCGGCGTTTCAACAGCCCCGGTTGCCGCCACCAGCGACTTCGCCCGAACCTTGAACAGGCGCGTCCCCCTCACGGCCGAGAGCCAGTTGTCCTGGTACCAGCCCAGCACCGCCGTATCGGTATAAACCGCGATGTTTGGCTGTCCATCAAGCGCTGCCAGAAGGTCCGACAGCGTCCCGGAGGCGGTATCCCACGGGGCAAACCGGAGGTGGCCGCCCAGACTCGGATTCTCGTCGAACAACAGCACCCGCGCACCCTGTTCGGCGGCTGCTAAAGCCGCACCCATCCCGGCCGGACCGCCGCCGATCACGGCGACGTCGCCATAGAGATATTCCTTATCAAATTTACCCGGCGTGGAACGGAGATCGACCTCACCCAGGCCGGCGGCGTGGCGCAACACACGCTCGTAGAGCGGCCACATCGATCGGGGCCGGATGAACGTCTTGTAGTAGAACCCCGCCGGCATAAAGCGGGTGCCCAGCTGGACCAGGGACAGCAGATCGTGAGAAAGCGACGGCCAGGCGTTCTGGGGCCGCACGTCCATATCCGCTTCCACCCGCCGCTGGCAGGACCGCACATTCGGTTCATCGCCCACCTGCACCAAACAGTTGGGGCAGTGCCCGGCGCAGCAGAGCAACCCGCGCGGGCGGTGGTACTTGAACGAACGGCTCAACACGCTCACGTCTGCCGCTGCCAGCGCCGAAGCGATGGTATCGCCCGGATGCGCGGCGTAGGCCTTACCCTCAAAAAAGAACCGGATGGTGGAAGAACGGTCGATCACCTCACCTTTTTGGGGGGAAAGCCGGTTGGATCTCACGACCTGCCCCGGGTCGGCCGCCACAACCTGTTCTGTCTGCACGCTATGCGTCTCCGATCGCCTGATTGGATTGCCAGAGATACGTCCTGACCACCTCGTTTGTGCGGGTATGCCGCTCGGCCAGAAACCAGACCCCGCACCCGGCATTGTGAAACCACCACTCCGTCTGCACCCCCATCTTGTTATTGCACAGATAGAGATAGTCGGCCCACACCGCATCGTCCACCGCCTGAGGGTCCTGGGGACGCGGGTTGTATTCCCCCCCAAACCGAAACTCACTCACACTGCGACCCCCGCAGTTGGGACAGGCCAGAATGAGCATAGACAACCCCTTCATAAATGTCTAATGTCCTACCGACGCCGCGCCCTTTTCTCCGACCAGACGGCCTTTTTCAAAACGGGACAAACGGAAGGACGCAATCAGGTCCGGAGTGCGTCCGGTGGCGATGCATTCGGCCAGCATTTTGCCGCAAATCGGAGAAGCCTTAAAACCGTACGTCCCCCACCCCACATCCACCAGAAACCCCTCCACGGGCGTAAACCCCATAATCGGACTGTAGTCGGGGGTCATGTCACACAGGCCGGCCCACTGGCGCAGGATACGGACCTGGCTCAGGGACGGAAAGAGCTCAAGCACGTGCCCGGCGATGCCTTCCAGAAACGAGAGGGAAGAATCCATGGAATAGGAGGCAAACGGATCCACGCTGGCGCCCATCACCAGTTCGCCCCGGTCGGACTGGCTGATGTAGACGTGCAGGCTGCCGGAAACAACGACCACGTCTAAGAAGGGCTTGAGCGGCTCGGTCACGCAGGCCTGCAGGGGGAACGTGGTCAGGGGCAGCTTAACCCCGGCCATGTCCGCAATCGTGGACCCCCATCCGGCGGTGGCGTTGAGCACCGTCCCGGTTTTGATACGGCCGCGATTCGTCTCCACCCCGCTCACCTTCCCGTTCCGCACCTCCATCCCGGTCACTTCCGTCTGCTGGTGAATGTGCACGCCGCGCACGTCTGCATGGTGCGCATAGCCCCACACGACCGCATCGTGCCGGATGATGCCCCCGGGCGGGTGGTAGAGCGCAGCCAGGATGGGATAACGGGGATGGTCGCTGAGGTCAAGACAGGGACAGAGGCGGGCAATCTCGTCGGGCCGGATCAGATACGACGCGACCCCCTCAAGCCGGTTCACCTCGGCCCGGCGGCGCATCGTATTCACCGCGCCGTCGGTATGGGCCAGCGTCAGGTGCCCCCGCTGGGAAAACATCACGTTGAAATCCAGCTCGGTGGCCATCTGCTCGTAGAGCTTCACGCTCTCATCGTAAAACCGGACACCTTCGGGGGTGAGGTAATTGCTGCGGATAATGGCGGTATTGCGCCCGCTGCCGCCCGAGCCGATATAGCGCTTTTCCAGCACCGCCACATCGGTGATGCCGTATTCGCAGGCCAGATAGTAGGCACAGGCCAGCCCGTGCGCTCCCCCGCCGATAATCACCGCATCATAGCGGTCTTTCAGGCTGTGAGACCGCCACATCCTGGGCAGCCGACCGTTGCCGTTGAGGACCTGACGGATCAGTTTGATAGACATAATAATCCGGACGCTTGGGGAATTTCAGCCGGGCAGGCAGCAAAAAAACGCTTACATAATTGCGCTTGATCGGCCAAATGTCAAGCCAAAAATCGTAGGATTACGAACGCATCGTGGCTTCTAATGTCTCCCTTCCGCCCAGCCCGGCCCCCCACCAAACACCCGGTTCGTTCCCGCCAGCGGAATCCCGCACGTCATGGACGCCTCTGACGTCAATGCGCGCAGATCTTCAGGATCCAGGTCGTGCACGTCGGCCTTTCCGCATGCCCGGGCGAGAATCTGGACCTCCGACGTCATCGCCTGTAGCAGATTGGCGACCCGCTCCGCCGCCTCGTCGATATCCAGACGCGCCATCAGGTCGGGGTCCTGCGTGGTAATGCCAACAGGGCAACGCCCGGTGTGGCAGTGGTGGCAGTAATGCGGCTCGGTGTCCAGCTTTTGGTAATCCGAAACGTAAATCGGCTTGTTGCAGTTAAGTGCAATCAGGGCCGCCGTCCCAATATAAACGGCATCCGCCCCCAGCGCCATAGCCTTCGCCGCATCCACCCCGTTTCGGATGCCCCCCGCAATAATAAGCTGCACCTCGCCGAACACCCCGATATCTTCCAGCGCCGCCCGCGCCTCGCACACCGCGGCCAGCGTGGGAATGCCCGTGTGTTCCTGAGAAATCTCGGCCGACGCCCCTGTGCCGCCCTCCATGCCGTCTACCACAACAACATCTGCGCCCGCCTTTGCCGCCAGCCTCACATCGTCAAACACCCGGGTCGCCCCCATCTTCACAAAAATCGGCGCCTGCCAGTCGGTCGCCTCCCGCAGTTCCTCGATCTTGATAATCATATCATCGGGACCCAGAAAATCGGGGTGCCGCGCCGGGCTGCGCTGGTCCACCCCGATTGGCAAATCGCGCTGTTCGGCAATCGTGTCCAGCACCTTTGAGCCCAGCAGCAGCCCGCCCGTCCCCGGCTTTGCGCCCTGTCCGATCGTCAGCTCGATCCCGTCCGCCACCCGCAGGTCGTGGACATCGATGCCGTATCGAGACGGCAGGACCTCGTAGATCAGCACCCTGCTGTGCTCACGTTCCGCCTTCAGCATCCCTCCGTCCCCGGTCGTATTCGACGACCCCACGATATTCGCCCCCTTTGCCAGGGCGACTTTGGCATTGTAGGAAAGCGCCCCCCAACTCATGCCCGTAATCATAATCGGCGTGTCGAGTGCAATCGGCTTTTCGGCAAAGCGCGTGCCCAGCACCGTCCTGGCCGAGCAGCGCTCCCGGTAGCCCTCCAGCGGGATGCGCGTCAACGTACAGGGGATAAAGGTCAGATCGTCAAACGTTGCCCACCGCCGCTCCCGGAGCGTCCCGAACCCCCGGATGCGATAGCGCCCCAGGTCCGCCTTCACCTGGATATCTTCAATCACATCCGGCGTAAACGTCCCGCTGGCTTTGAGGGGATGGTAGCCGCTTGGGGTGTCTTCAGACATAAAGTGATCCTGTCTTTTGAAGGCTCGTACCTGGTGAAGCGGGATCACGAACGACGCTCAAAGCGCCTCCCGCCACACCGCTCGCTCGTCCTTGTCAAAATTCCACAGCTTGCGTCCGGAAACGACCTTTTTGAAGCTCCGCCCGTCCATTTGCCCGGCCTTCTCGGGAAGGTGTTGAGACAGCGTCTTTTCAAGAAGAGCCAGATCTTTTTCTGTCGGTTCTTCAACAACCGCGTCGTTTCCCAGCTCGGCGATATTGCCGCCCACAAAGCAGACGGTTTCGTACATCGAATCGCCCAATGCCGTGCCCGTATCCCCGCAGACAATCAGCGTCCCTTTCTGTCCCATAAACCCCGCCATATACCCGCAGTTGCCCCCCACAACAACCAGCCCGCCCTTCATCGCAACCCCCAGCCGGGCCGCTGCATGGCCGTGAATAACGATGGTGCCGCCCCGGATCGACGCCCCTGTACCGTTCCCCGTGCTGCCGTGGACCACCACCCTACCGTCCATCATGGACTCGGCCAGCCCCCACCCGGCGCTCCCCTCGACCTCCACCGTGGCGCCGGCGATCATACCCGCGCAGTAATAGCCAACGCTGCCGTCGAACCTGATGCGCACGGACTCCAGGATCGCCACGCCCAGATTGTGCCTTGCACCGGGGCCTTTGACAAGAATATCCGCCTCCCCCTGTGCAATAAGCCCCTTGATTTTCCGGTTGATCTCGCGGATCGTTTTGCCCTCACAGACTATCTCTGCCATATCCTCACGTCCTTTGCCTGTGCCTCGTCAACCTTGTAGGCGCCCTCAAAGGCAGCGCGTATCGCGATCTCTTCCGTAGCAACGGCAACAAATGTATCGGTTTCGGTAAACAGCAGCGGTTTGAGGGCAAACGGGTCTCTGGCAAAACCGATCGCATCGGGCGTTGCCGCAAGATAGCTGAACGAACCGTCCAGATCGACCAGCGAGGCCTCCAGCGCCTCCTTCAATCCCATCTCCTGAGACAAACGATCGGCGAGGTACACACCGATGATCTCGGAGTCGTTCTCGGTGTAAAACCGGACGCCCCGCTGTTCGTACCGCCGACGCATCTTGTGATAGTTGGTGATATGCCCGTTGTGCACAATCGCCAGATCGGGATAGCCGTGCGCCCAGAAGGGCTGAGAGTGGCTCAAATCGATGCGGGACTCGGTAGAAAGCCGCGTGTGTCCGATCCCGTGGGTGCCCGTGAACGCGGAGACCCCGTAGGTCGCGTCCAGGTTCTGGGGCGACCCCACCTGCTTGACGATTTCCAGCCGGTGCCCCATGCTTACCACCTCGATGCCTTCGCCTGCGGACTCAACAAGACGCTCCAGTTGCCGGGCATCCTCCTGATCCTCCACCACGAGGCGCATGTACTCTGCGGTCGTAGAAGCATCACGCACCGAACCCGACGTCTGAACCCGCTGCGAGACCTGCGCCGCCCTTTCGTCAAAGGCGCCGTTTTCACCCAGGCTGATCCTGAGCACCAGGTCTCCGTTGCGCCCCCCCCCGTAAAGCGCCACACCTGCCGAATCGGGGCCCCGGCAGTCCAGGGCGTTCAGCATCTTGAGAATGGTCTGCCCCACCGCCGCGGATTCGTTTCCGGTCCTGTCCAGAAAACCTGAGATACCGCACATACGCGCTTTCTCCTCAAACGTGACGAAATCCCCCCTCTCGATGCACACAACGGATGATACACCGGATGGGCCAAAAGTCAAGCGAAATCCCTCTTTCTCTTACGCCTCCCCCGCCTCCGGGGCGGGGGGAAGGGGCTTTTCCGCGCAGATCCCCCCAGCACCTGCGCCCAAAAACGCCCAAAAGGTCCGCAGGGCAGAAGCGCCTGCTTCCACCACAGGGGCAATTCGCGGAAAAGCAGCCCCCGCGGCGTCTGAGCGGCGCCCTTCTTTTTCGGCCTTTTTCTTGGGCGAACAAGAAAAAGGCCTCGCCGAAGGCATGAGAAGGGTGTGGAGGGGTTGCGGATAACGGAGACCCAAAGGTTATTTTCCAACCAGGTTCCTTAAGATATATCCGATTCGCATCCGTGTCAATCTCCAGGTGCGTTGTTGGCCTGAAACCACTTGCCTGTTCTGGTCCTTCTGGCTATCTTGACCCTGCCGGAAGCAAAAACCTCAAAAAAAGCAACGGGAGCAGGCATGGCGCACACCGCAACCTACCTGGCCTATGACCTCGGCGCCTCCAGCGGGCGGGCCGTTGTGGGGCGGTTCGACGGGGCGCGCATCGCCCTGGAGGAGGTTCACCGGTTCTCCAACGGACCCATCCCCGTATCGGACGGCCTCTACTGGGATGTCCTGCGGCTTTTCCAGGAGATGATTCAGGGCCTCAGGCGCTGCGTGCAGGCCTGCGGGAAGGACCTGATGGGCATCGGCATCGACACCTGGGGCGTCGACTTTGCCCTTTTAGACGGTCGGGACGACCTGCTGGGCAATCCCCGCTGCTACCGGGATGCCCGCGTGCAGGGCATGATGGAAGCGGCCTTCGACCGGGTACCTAAGGAGGAAATCTTCGACCGCACCGGCGTCCAGTTCTTAGAGATCAACACCCTCTACCACCTCCTGGCCATGTCCGTCCGGAACGCTCCGCAGCTCCAGATCGCCCGGACCTTTCTGATGATGCCCGACCTCTTCAACTTCTGGCTGACAGGCCGCAAAGTCTGTGAGTTCTCCAACGCCACCACCACCCAATTTTACGACCCCCGCCGGCAAAACTGGGCCATCGATCTCCTCCAGCGGCTGGAGATCCCCACCGACATGCTCCCCGAAATCGTCCCCCCAGGCACCTCTCTGGGGGCCCTGCGCCCTGCGATAGCCGATGAGGTTGGCATTCGATCCGCCGAAGTCATCGCCCCGGCCTGCCACGACACCGGCTCGGCTGTTGCGGCTGTGCCCATGCAGCGTTCCGATTCCCTCTACATCAGCTGCGGCACCTGGGCGCTGATGGGCGCCGAACTCGCCCAACCGGCCATCACCCGGGCAGCCCTGGCCCACAACTTCACCAACGAAGGCGGCGTCTGCAACACCTTCCGCTTCCTCAAAAACATCTCCGGCCTCTGGCCGGTACAGGAATGCAAGCGTATCTGGTCACGCGACGGCCGCAACTTCTCCTACGACGACCTCACCCGCCTGGCCTCCGAGGCCCGCCCCCTCGCCGCCTTTGTCGACCCCGACCACGCCGACTTCTTTGCCCCGGGCGACATGCCCGCCCGCATCCGGGCGTTCTGCAAGCGCACCGGCCAGCCCGAACCGGATACCGAAGGCGCCGTCATCCGCTGCGCCTTAGAAAGCCTCGCCCTGAAATTCCGCCATATCCTCGACCAGCTCGAAGAGACCCTTGGCAAAGGGATGAGTAGCATTCACATCGTGGGCGGCGGCACCCGGAACACCCTCCTCTGCCGGTTTACTGCAAACGCCACCGGCCGCCCCGTCGTCGCCGGTCCGGTCGAGGCCACCGCCCTTGGCAACATCCTGGTTCAGGCCCTGGCCCGGGGCCAGGTCGGGTCGCTGGCCGAAATCCGCGAAATCGTCCGCAACTCCACCGACCTGGTCACCTACGAACCCCGCGCAACAGACGCCTGGAACGAGGCCTACGGCCGGTTCCTCAAGCTTCCGAATCTCTAAAACAACGAAAGCTGCCCGGCTGCCTTTTCCTTCCGCCCCGGCGGCTCCAGGTGCTCCTGGTGAATGAGGTCCGCTGGAATGTCCCGAACAAACGGTGAAACCTCCGGCCGAATACGCTGGCCGTAGCGCAGCCTGCTCCGGGCGCTTAAAAGCACCACCTCGTCCCGTGCCCGCGTCAGCCCCACGTAAAACAGCCGGCGTTCCTCGGCCAGGTCCGCGCCCCGCTCCCGGTATGGAATCAGACCGTCCTCCACCCCGCAGATAAACACCACCGCGAACTCCAGCCCCTTGGCCGCGTGGAGCGTCATCAGCGTCACCGCCTCCGGCCGACCATCCCCACCTGCCCGCTCGTAGTCCGCCTCCCGCCCCATCAGCACCGTATCCAGCAGCTGCTCCATCGAAGGCGTGTTCGCCGCCACCCGGACCAGGCATTCGAAATCGGAATCGCCCCCGGCGCCGAATTCCTCCTGCCACTGCCCCAGCAGGTCCTCCGGACGCCCCGCCACTGCCAGGCTTCGGAACCGCCCGGCCGCTTCTTTAAGCGTCGCGGCCTTCCGGGCAGCCGCCGGAGGCAGATCCTCGACACGCGCGTTGGCAAGCGCACCCTCTCCTGCGCGGCTTCGCAGCCGGGCAAGCGTGGCCCGGCCCGGGTGAAACGGCGGCAGTGCAAGGGCATTCAGAAACCGCAGGTCTCCCCCCCCGCGGAGGGCATAGCGGAAAAAGGCCAGGGCCTGGCGCACCGGCTCGGCCTCCAAAAAACCCTTCTGCCCCACAATCCGATAGGGCAATCCCTCCTGCAGAAAACAGGTCTCCAGTTCATCGGCCTGCCGTCCGGTCCGGAAAAGCACCCCGAAATCGCCAAAACTCCTTGCCGCCTCACCCCCGCTGCCTCCGGTTGCCCGATTGTCGGACTGGAGCATATCGGCCCCGCCTACCATCCGACCGATCTCCCGCACCACGGCAATCCCTTCGGCCGTCTCGCCCGGCACCGAAAGCAGCCGGCATCTGACCCCCTCGCCCCGTGCGGCAACCAGCGCCACCGGTTGCCGGCCTGCCTGCGTGCGTGAGTCAGCACGCGCAGGCAGGTCCGCATTGTGAGCAATCACCGCGCAAGCCGCACGCACGATCTGCCCGGTCGAACGGTAGGTCGTCTCCAGCACGACCTTGTGCGCAGACGGAAAATCCTCGAAAACCGAGGCAAAGTACGCCGGACTTGCCCCCCGAAACCCGTAAATCGCCTGGTCGGCATCTCCGATCACAAACAGCCCTTCCCCCTCACCTGCCATCATCCTCACCAGGCGGTACTGCACCGCGTTCACATCCTGAAACTCGTCTACGAGCACGTGGCGAAAACGCTTCCGAACCCCCTCCAGCGCCTCCGCATCCACCTCCAGCAGTTCGAGCAGATCCAGAAGGACATCGTCGTAGTCCCGAACCCCGTAAGCCTCCAGCCGCTCCTGGTAGGCCCGGTAGACTGCCCGCAGATCGTCGCCTCCCTCAAACGCATCCGGCCTCACCCCCTTCGCCTTCGCCAGCGAAACGGCCGCCTCTGCATCGGCCCGGGAAACCGGGCGCCCGGCGCTGGAAATCGCATCGGCCAGGATCTCCCGGGCCTCCACCTCATCCACCACATCCTGAGACCCTTCCGGATGGTAGACCTTCAGCAGATCCAGTGCCACACTGTGAAACGTTCCCACCCTCAGCGCTTCCAGCCCCTCAACCTCCGGCAGCAGCTCCCGGATGCGTCTGCGCACCTCCTCTGCCGACCGGTTCGTAAACGTCACTGCCAGGACCGCTCCGGGAGGGACGCCTCGCTCCCGGAGCAGATAGGCCGCCCGGTGCGTCAACACCCGCGTCTTGCCCGTCCCCGGCCCGGCCACGACCACCACCGGCCCGGCCGCCGACCGCACCGCCGCCCCCTGCCGATCATCCAGCCCCTCGCCCGTTCCTGCCTGCGCCGGATGCTCGGCAGGCAGGCAGGTTTCAGGTTGCCCTGTTCCCTCCTCCGTCAACCCGGGAGCTGGAACCTTGAACCCGGAACGCGCTTTCCTTTCCGGCCGGCCTGCCGGCAAGGCAGGGGCAGGGAGCACGGCGCAGGCAGGCATCTCAAACAGCGTCCCCTGCCCGCTCATCAGCGCCCGGTCCGCCTCTGAGAAGACCTGAATTTCGCCGTATACCCCGTCGTACCCGGCCACAATCTCCACTTCTCCCGCCCGCATCCGGCGCACCCCCTCCGCCACCAGCGGTTGCCCGCAGCGGGCGACCTCCTCTACCGGAACCGTCCGCAGGATGTGAAGCTCCGGTCCCAGGTCGGCCAGCAGCCGGTGATAGACCGTCTGCACCTTCTTGCTGGTTGGCCCCACGCCCAGGGCCGATCCGATAATCTCGGGCAGCGGAATCAGGTTCTCGTAAGGCCGTGTCCCCTCCGACCGCGCTCCCTCCGACCGGTCGGCCAGGGCCTCCACCCGGTGGAGCACCCCCACCGTCAGCTTGCCTCCACAGACCGGACAGACCCCCTTGGCGGCAAGCGTCTCCACCGGCTTCCAGCGCACCTCACATTTCCGGTGGCCGTCCCAGTGGTACTTGCCCTCCTCAGGGTAAAACTCCAGCGTACCCAGAAATCGGTCCGGGTCCCGCGTCTTCAGCGCGTCGTAAATTGCGCCATAGGAAAGCTCGGTATCAAAACACGTCCCCTCCCGCGCCAGCTTCTGCGGCGAATGCGCGTCCGAATTGGAGACAATCGCGTAGCGGTCCAGCATGGACAGCCGCCAGTTCATCGGCGGATCGGAAGACAGCCCCGTCTCCACCGCGAAGATATGGGGCAGCATATCCTCGAAGCAGGCCTCCAGGCTGTCGAACCCCGAGCTGGACCCTAAAACCGCGAAGTGGGGCGTCCAGATGTGCGCCGGGATAAAGAGCACATCCGCACACGCCTCCAGGCAGATCTCCACCAGGTCCCGGCTGTCCAGCCCCAGAATCGGCCGTCCGTCCGACGCCAGGTTGCCGATCTCCGAAAGCCGGGCGTTCAGCCGCTCGACCGCCTCAAAATCGGGCATCAGCACCATGTGGTGAACCTTCCGGGTCCTGCCATCCTTCTTGTAAATCACACTGATCTCGGTCGAAAGCAGGAACCGCACCTCCCCCCGGCAGGTCGGGTACAGCTCGGCCTCAACCGGCGCGCGGAATTCATCCTTCAACCGGTAAAGCCCCGCCTCCGCCGGCGCCAGCTGCTCCTTCAGCTCCGCGATCCAGGCCGGATGGGTAAAGTCCCCCGTTCCCACAACCGTCAGCCCCTTGAGAGATCCCCATTTATAAAGGTTCTCCGGATTCAGCGCCCTGCTGGTGGCCCGGGCGAACCGGGAATGCAGGTGTAGATCGGCAACAAAACGCATGGAAAATCCCCTGACCTGGAAAAAACCGACAGAGACGAACCGTGGCCCATAGGTCTCCTCTATCGAAAAGAGCACACAAAGACAATATCTCACCGCGTCAGAACGGTTCCTGTGATCAGACAATATAAGAAAATAATTCCCGCAAGTAATGTTCAAAATAAATGGATGGACACCGTCCGGACGCCCATCCATTTCCATTGAGAAGTTGCTTGTCGGGTCAGGATTCTGAAGTCGATTTAACCTGCCTAAGCGCTTCGAGTTTGTTTTGAAGCTCTCGCTCGAAGAGCGCCAATCCGGCCGGCGAACCGCATATAGACAAACACCGGCTTCGGCGTGATGATCAATTCCGGTATTAGGGCGTGATGCGTGTTCTTCATAGTCACCCCGACGGCGTGGAACCCGTATTTTTGACTCAGGGACACAATCTCGGATGTCCTGTCGTAGGTCATCAAGAAATCCGTGCCGCTGTCGGCAAGCATCTCAAACAGCCGCGGATGATCTATCTCGTTGTGGGCGTAAAGCCGTCTGCCCGCGCGCTTGCCGCCGGCCGTATATGGCGGGTCTACGAAAATCACCTCGGCACCACTGGCGTCTGACCTGCCTGCCGCGCTATGCTTGGCGCAGGCAGGTCCATAACCGCGGTTGGCCAACAACTCCTCCAGCAACTGCATGCCGTCCGTTTCCCGAAAGTCGATGCGGTCTGCGTGCCGCCCAATCTCCCGCAAGCGATTCACAATGGTTTCGGGATACCAACGGGACGCGTCGAAACCCGAAGGCCTGGACACCTCTTTCTACTCAACGCCTGCCTGCGCTAAGGCTGCCCGGATATCTTCTTCTGCTCGATAGCCCACCGTATAACTCTGCACAATCCCATCTTTGTCGATCACCAGCGTCGTCGGGATGCCCTGCACCTTGTAGAGTCCCCACACCGCCTTCCCCTCATCTGTCAGCGTCGTGAACGTATAGCCCTTCTCCTGCGCGAACTTTCCGCGCCACCTCTGCCGGTTCCGCATTGATCCCCAGAACAACCAGCCCCTTCTCTTTAAACGCGTATAGCCCTTCTCCTGCGCGAACTTCCGCGCCACCTCTGCCGGTTCCTGCCCCTTCTCTTTAAACTCCTCGTGGAGCTTCTGAATATGCGGAAGCGCCTCGACGCACGGGCGGCACCAGGACGCCCAGAAATCGATCAGCACCGTCTTGCCGCGCAAAGACGTCAGACGGACCTCTTTCCCATCCAGGCCCTTGAGCGCAAACTCCGGCGCCTCTTTTTGCAGCACGCCCGCCTGCTGCGCCTGCGCATCCTGCATCCTTTTCATCATCGCATTGCCGTCGCCCACCGGCACGCCCGCCAGCGGCGTGTACACAAACAGGGAATCCGCTGCCTCAACGTCGAACGCCAGGTCCTGAATCGTGAAACTCATCAGCGCATTGCCCGCTTTGTCGTACACATCCATCGTTCGGACAAAACCGTCCCTGGCCCCTACCCGGAACTGCATCCGGTCAATCGGCATCGGGCCGGTCTGCGCGCCGGACCTGGGTTTGAGATCGACCACGTAAGCCGGCGCCCCTGAGACCTCATCCATCCCGCTGACCTTCAGGTCGAACTGGAGCATCACCTGGTTCTTGAGCTCCTCGATCCGGTCGGCATCCACCGTCCCCCAGGGACCCAGGCCGCTGACCTGCGCCGCCGCGCTCGCATCCATCGTGGCAAGGTCATATTTGACCACCTGAAGCCCCATCGGCATCTTCACCGTCTGCCACATCGTCTCTCCATTGGAGATAACCGAAGTCGTCATCTCCCCTATCGGCATGGACATTCGGATCACAACGCGGAGCTTCCCGGGGCTCTTCAGCATCCCCTCCCCCTCTCCCGTTATCGTCTGTCCCATCATCGAAGCTGTCTGTGTAAACGTAAACCTCGCAGTCCGGGTTCGAGTCGAACGCGCTTTCATCAGATCGAACAGCCCATCCACATCGATGTCCGCGGGCTTAAGGGCCTCCTGTGCGCCGGTCAAAGACCCACAGACGAAGAGCAGCGTAACGGCCCGGATAATGTGCTTCATCTCATACCCTCCACAGGTAAGGGTTTTCAATGGAATTTAGACTATAACCTGAGTTTGATGATTGACAGTTTGGATCGCGGCGCTGTAAGTGAGGAGAACCTGACCTTTCTTTGGGGTTGATCCCCAAAGGGTTACGAGGTCTTGACAAGGAAGCAACTTGGGGTAAACCCAATGCGGATGGCTGGGTTTATGGCCACGGCAGCTTCTCAATAACCTCTTACAAAATATACATGATTAGAAAAAACGTCACAAGTAGATTGTAAGTGCGCTTTTGACAGGTGCCAACTCCGGTATCGACGAAACGATTGCTTGAAAGTACATACAGACAACCCCCTTACCTGTCAACGCCTTACATCCCAGACCCACCGGCTCCTTTACAACTTGCCGTCCCCCCATTTTTCTTTGTAACTTATGTGACACCGCCATCAGAAGTTCGCTCCTGTTAGTACCGTGTTGTTTTCTATGTGATTCCGTATGGTGGTTCTGTGGCGCTCTTGAATTTCCAGTTCAACCAAATGAGGATAAACGATGGAATCCCTAACCCTGCTTTCCGGCCACACAATGCCTGTTGTCGGCCTTGGCACCTGGCCGCTGAAAGGCCAACAGTGCAAACAGGTCATCAAAAAAGCCCTTGAACTCGGCTACACCCACTTCGACACCGCCTGGATCTACAAAAACCAGCGTGAAATCGGCGAAGCGCTCCGGGAGGCCGGTGCTGACCGTTCACAACTCTTCATCACCTCCAAAGTCGGCAAAGATTACCTGCAATATGAAGTCGCCCTGAAACAAGCCGACGAGATCCTCCGGCATCTCCGGATGGACTACCTGGACCTGCTGCTCGTCCACTGGCCCAGCGAAACCGTGCCCATGGAAGAAACCATCAGCGCTTTCAACGAAATTTTCGACGCCGGAAAAGCCAGAAGCATCGGCGTCAGCAACTTCTCGGTCGAACAAATGAAACGCGCCCGATCCCTCTCCGCAACACCGATCAGCGTCAACCAGATCAAATACCATCCGGGCTACGAACAGCGAGATATCCTGCAATGGTGCCTGGGAAACAACGTAGTCGTAACCGCCTACTCCCCTCTGGGCAAAAAAAACATCCTTCAAGATCCCCTCCTGTTGGAGATCGCCCGCATCCATAACAAAACGCCTGCACACGTCGCCCTCAAATGGCTGGTCCAAAAAGGCATGATCATCATCCCCAAAGCCAGCTCCAAAGAGCACCTCCAGGCCAACCTGGATGTCTTTAACTGGTCCTTATCCCAAAACGAGATGCAGTCCATCGACCGAATCGCGGGGTAAAGAACGCGCTTGAATCGGACGTTTTGCGGCCAGAGAGCGGAGGGTGTGACCGAGGTTCGAGCGGCGGAGTCGGGCGAGGCGCTGGAGGTACATGACGTAGAGCTCGAAGGGCGGAACTGCAGGCGGGGGTGATGCTGGCGCAGATGGAGAAAGCCGAGGAGATTCAGGTCTTCAAAACAGACCGTCAAGACGGCAACGCAAGGAAAAACCACCGGCTACGACGCCGGAAAAAAAGTAAAGAGGCGCCAAGCGATACCGGCGTGTAGATACCGAGAAGCTGTGCAGCGAGGTCTAATGTCCTTCATGCGCTTCCATCCCATGGTGTATGGCACTGGATTCAACGTAATACAGTGCATAGGCGAGACCGACTCCCACGAGGAGGGATACGATGAGCTTGCCGCGGTCGTGGCTGTGGAAATGTATCTCCGGCAGCAGATCGCTCAAGGCAATGCACAGGAACGCGCCAGCCGCGAAGGCCAGCACATAGCCGACCACCTCCCCTACTTCCCACGGGTCGAGCAATCCCACACCCCAGAAACTCGCCAGTGCCACCAAAGGGCACAGCATGGCAAATCCGACATTGGCCACCGTCCGGGCACGCCGGCTGTGACCGGCGGACTTCATCATGCCGATAATGGAGTACGCATCGAGCGGCTTGTGCAGCAGAATGGCGAGGAATACCCCCAGTCCCGCCAACGCGCCTTTGCCGTCGTGCGGCGGACCCATCTGCATGCTGGTGCCCAGAGCGACCCCTTCGGTCACGGTGTGCACCCCCAGGCCGAGGGCAACGCCCAGCAAACTCCGCGAATGTACACCGGAACCACCGTGGCCGTGTTGATCGTACAGATCGCTTGCCTCACTGCTGAAGTCATGCTGATGAAAGTGAAAGATACGCAGCAAAAAAATCATCAGGATCATGCCGAACACCATCCATCCCACGGCTTTTTTTACAATGTCAGGCCCGGAAATGCGCTCGAGGCTGTGGGGTAGAAGATGATACATAGCGATGCCAAGGATGAAACCTGCCACAAGACTCATCAAGATCTGTGTACGCACGTGCGTCATGGTACCCAAAGCCGCCAGTTTTCCGCCAAGCAAGGAAGCGGCAAAGATAGCGGCTGAGTATCCCGACAAAATCAGTAGAGAATCTGAATCCACGATAGCTATAACCGGAAATTATCTGAGAAGCTGTCTTACCCTATCGCCGCGGCACCGGGTCGAAATTCTGTCGGTGGCGCATTGACTCCATATCGGATTGCACTTTTTTTTGTACATTATGAACTTCTGAAGGATGGACGCGTATATTCAACGCGAACGGTTCCGGGTAGCCAATGGCACGATGGGGATACTTCCAGTGAACATAACAGACGATGCTTCTGGCATACTTTGCCGGCTCGCGCCAGATGACATCGAAGCCGAGCGGCGCGGCCATATCCGACTTGAACTGTTTGCCGTCGAAACAGCGCGGCATCCGCCTACACTTGTCCGTCTAATGCGCCACCCGCCAGGCGGAGCAGGAGCTGACCACTTCTGTCCAATAGAGACCGCTGTGTTCGGGCGTGGGGTTCTTTGAGGTCAGCCCCGACGAACGCCAGGTACTCTTCGGCACATCTGGAGGTAGCGTGCATGTGCTGACTTTAGCGACGGATTGGAAAGGTCCAGAAGGTGCAGTCGTCTGACAAAAAAAAGGGCAAGATGGATGTTATGGTGGCCCCAGTCTGGCGCAGAGCAGGCGAGTTCACCTACCGTCAAGCGTCTGTCCTCTGAGGATAGACCTGCAGAGGATCATCCTGTGGAACGGTGGGCAAGAGATTGTGCTGAGTAAAGACTGGACCAGCGAGTTCATCAGACAGCTCGTCGATGATGAGAAATAAAGGCGTCGACGTATCACATACCGCCCGCAGAACCCACACACCACCCTCAAATTGTCACGCTGCTTGCGCAGAAAAGCAAAGGCTCCCAGGCGGCGCGCCAATCCGCCTGCGGCGGAACATGCCCCTTCGCGAGCGGCTGAAAGTCAAAGAAGCTGAAATCCTGGTCACGCAAGAGGGGACCACCCAACCCTGAATCCGTGTTGAATTCCCTGTTAAAAGTGTTTATCTTATGCAGGTAGATCGTAAATCGTGAAAACGAGCCGCGCTTCACGAACCAGGAACCACACAAACGTGGAAAGTGATAAAATGGTCGGAACGTAAACATCCCTACAATTTAAACTTCGCCTATCATCCGTCTCCTCGCAACACGATTTATTCGCTTGTCATCTTACCTCCACTTTGGTTAATTTAGGGACTTATTAAATCGTCATTTTCAGATCTACAGAATAATGAAGGAGATCCTCACGTGAGCCTGCGCCGCTGTCCCCTGTTCCTGCTGGTCTTCCTCCTTACAGCCGGTTGTGGCAACGAAGCGCCTACCGACACCGAGCCCTCTGCCAATGCGGACCTCATCCAAACAGAACCGATCCGCTTTATCACCAGCGACGGCTTTACCATCAGCGGCACCTGGTTTAGCTCCAACAGGCAGCAGGGCGCCTGGCCCGTTGTGATCCTGCTTCACATGTTCGGCGGCAACCATGCCCAGTGGACCCCCTACGTTCCGGAACTGGTCGAGGGGGGCTACCTTGTCCTCGCCTTCGATTTGCGCGGCCATGGTCAAAGCACAGACCGGAACGGCTCGTTTGCGCCACGCACCCTCTTCTCAAGAGACGACCTTGACAGCATGCCCTTAGATGTAAAGGCCGCCATCGACTGGATCAAAACCCGGTCCGAGGCAGACGCTCAGCGCATCGGCCTCATCGGGGTCGACATTGGCGCCAACATCGCTTACATCAGCTCCGGCACCCTCTCCGGGATCAAAACGGCCGTCTCCATCTCCCCCGACAACCAGCAGAGTGTGCTGACGGGTGAAGACATCCCCGATTTTCAACCCCGCTCGGTCCTCTTTTTGGCCGCCTTCGGCGATGGATATGCCTTCACATCGGCCGAGGCCATGGCCGAACAGACGCAGAACCCCAAACGTGTCAAAGGGTATCAGGGCACGGCCCACGGCTTCTTTCTGCTCAACGATGCGGATGCACGATCCGAAGTGTTCAAGTGGCTCAAGGAAAACCTTTAAACCGTCCAGGGGAGGAGACAAGCATGAAAACAGCGAAGCGGTTTTTTCGGATACTGATCTTTCTCGTTACCGGTTTCCTCGTCTGGGAGTCTGCCTATGATGAGGCCTGGGCACAGCGTGGGGGTGGGAGGGGAAGGCGTGGCCGGGGGGGCATGGACCTGAGCAGCTCCCAGCGCCGCGGTCCCTTTTCGAACCTGCCCTGGGGAGCTCAGGAACTTCTCGGACAGTACCAGGAGGCGTTCCGACGCCTGCCGCCGCAGCTTCGGGTCTACATTCTGACCGCTCTGAGGGGTTGGGACAGCTTCTTCCCGCCCGAAAAGAAACAGTTCGAAGTCTTTTTACGGAAGGCCAAAGGCGCCTCTCCCGAAGAACTCCGGGACGCATTTCATGGCACCCTGCCCCCTCTCTCCCGAAGAAACGTTCAGGACTTGCCCCCTTCGGACGAAGGGGACGTTCAGCCTGCCCCCCCAAGGGGCAGGTGGGGCAGGAGGGGCATGCGTGGAGCCGCCGGTCAGACAGGACCCAGGCGGCGCGGCCCCCGGATCTCCCTTACCCCCGCCCAGTTCGCAAAAATCGATGCGGCGTTCGACCGCTATGTCTTTGCCGACATGGGAATCGGCCCCGGCCTGATCGTCATCGCCTTCAGTGCAGCAGCTACCCCAGCGGCCAATTCGGTCCTCCAGGACAGCCTCATCTCCCAGGGCACCCTTTTGAAAAACGTCGCGTTCACCGATCCGCCCAAAACCTGGATTGCAGCCCTCCTCACCGGATGTGGGGATCCCATCAAAGGGAAAAACCTGCGTTATCCCTCCCTCTTCGAGTACCACAATCGGGACCTGGACGATAAAACCCATACCAGAACCCTGGCCCTCTACCCGGGCAAAGACGCTCCCCCTGCTGTGAGCAAAACCAGGGGATTTGGGAAAAAATACGGCCCCCTCACGGTCCGGGCTTCCGATTTTGAGCCTGCCGTCAGTGTCATCAACAGTGAAATGGAGGCAGCCCGGCAAAAAGGCCGTTCGGAAAAGTATATCGAGAAAATGGTCAAACCCAAATTCACCCCAAAAACGCTGGGGCTCGACAAAACCCTGAGCGATGAGGCCCTGATACGCCTCGTCACCAGGACCCTCCTGGCCTCCGACGAAAACCTGAATTTAGACAACACCTTCCTTAGAGACCTCGCCTTCAGCTGCCTCCTCAAGGCCCAGCCGGACCTGTTCTTTGTTCACCTGAAAGACGACGGCAGCCCGGAAAACCAGCGCTTCCTGCTAACGGCCCAGGAAGTACACCGATCGCACTACAGATACAAAGACCGAACAACCCTGGCCGTTTTGGATCAAAGCCGGGGCCAGGTCCTCATCATAGGCCCGGGAATTCCGGCAGGCCGCGAAATTTCCGAGCCTCACACCCTGCAGGACCTTTCGGTCACCCTCTCCCGGAGGGCCAACATCCGGGCCGCCCAGGCCCAGGGCGTCCCCCTCGAAGACCTGGTGGCGCGGTAGGGTCACGGCGCACCGTGACCTCGCCCCTACCGCGTCTTCACGGCCCGCCCCCGCCGCACCGACTCGACCTCTTTAAAGCAGAGCCGCAGGGCATCGGCTGCCCGCTGTCCGGACAGTTCCGGCGCCTCTATCCCCCTGGAAACCGTGTCCACGGCCGCCTGGATCTCGCGCGTAAAAGCAACCACCGGATCGCCCGCCCCCAGCCTGGGTTTGCGGACCTTCCCGTCATCGGTCAACAGGGTCAGCGGGCTCGACAGTACAGGCTTCCCACCCAGGGTGGAAAACTCGTACACCACCGTGGCCCGCTCCAGATAGACCTCAAACCCGTGTGTAAATTCACGCCCGGGCTGAGAGATCGCCCCGGACGCGCAGGTGAGACACAGATCGGGGTGGTTCTTATAGCGATAGGTCGTACACAGGTACTCTGCGTGCTGCCCTTTCACCAGCCGGCCGGCCGATAACACCTGATCCGGAACCCCGCAAAGCAGAAGGATGTAGTGCGTATCGTGAATGTGCAAATCGATGCCCGGCCCTCCGCTGCGCGCCATATTGCCAAACTCGGCAGACCAGTCCGGTTTGGAAATAATCCGCCTGAAATGTCCGCCTAAAAGCTTCCCGTACGTTCCCTCCTCAACGACCTTCCGCAGATAGGCGAACTCCGGGAAAAAGGGGAGCACCTGGGCCACCATCAGGCATCGGCCCGCCCGCTGTGCTTCCTGCAGCATCCGGTTGGCATCTTTCATAGTCAGCGCAATCGGCTTCTCCAAAAGGACGTGTTTGCCTGCCCGAAGCGCCTGAACCGTCACCTCCGTGTGGAGACCCGTCGGCAGACAGATATCGATCAGATCGATCTCCGGATCGGCCAGCAGATCCGCGATTCGCCGATACGTCCGGATCCCGGAAAGGTCCTCTATCCCCCCCGGGTCGCCAAAATTGCCCCGCACCCCCCGCCAGTCCCCCTCCAACTTCTTGGGATTCCGCGTACAAATCGCAGCAACCTTCCCCCGCTTCACCTTCCGGGCGCCCCTGTAATGGGTCATCCCCATAAACCCCAGACCGACAATGCCGATGCGAATCATAAGTACATGTCCTCCACAAAACCGAATGGTCAAAAACGACAAATTTCCACCAATATAGGGATAGAAAAAGAGAACAGCAAGGGAATTGACAGCCGAAATACCCTTCCGCTGGGAGTGACATCTCTTATGTTAGCATGAGATTGTGACCTTTTTAACCCGGTCTCTCTTTCCCGTTTGGCCTTTTCAAGATTCTCTATTATATTGTAAAAACGAATTATCTTTTATGAAAAAGTTTCGGCACGATTTTCGCTAACCTCTGAATACGGGCCATGCGCTTATCTCAATGCCTCTGTACAACCGAACAGAATTTTAACAAACCTTACAATAAGGAGACAGGATGAAACGCTGTACGCCATGGATCACGGGGATGCTAACGGCCCTGCTGCTCTGGACAGGTCCAACAGGGGCAGCCACCGCTCCCGACTTCAACCTGTGGGACACAGGAGGCAAACGAGTCAACCTGAAGGCCCTTCTCAAAAAAGGCCCTGTCCTCCTGGACTTTTGGGCCACCTGGTGCAAACCCTGTCTGAAGGCCATGCCCAAACTGGAAGAAATCCACAACAAATACAAAGACCGGGGGCTGACCGTCCTGGGCGTCAACGAAGACGGCCCTCGCAGCCAGACCAAAGTGAAGCCCTTCCTCAGGGCGCGCAAGATTTCATTTCCATCCGTCTTCGACCCCGACGGCGGCGCCATGCGCCGGATGCAGGTCGGGCTGCTGCCCGTAACCTTTCTGATTGCACCGGATGGCGAAATCGTGCTTCGGCAGGCCGGATATAACCCGGACCATGAAAAGCCCCTGATAGACGCCATTGAATCCTTGCTTCCAGGGACCGACGCCGGCACAGAGCCCACCGGAGATGCCCGTGCGGAAAAGTAGCCTGGCGGTTCTGGTCCTGCTTCTGTCCTCCGCTCCGGCAGGCGCCCAGATCACCGTTTCAAGCCTGACGGAAATGCAGCGAGGGCGTATCCCCGGAACCGATTCCACGGCCCTTTCCACGCTCTATGAGCAATTCAACGTCGATTACGCAAACAACGACCTGCAGGCGGGGCTGCGGGCCGAGGTATTCAACGCCTGGGGAACCGACCGGGAGATGGTCCATCTCTCCCAGAAATACATCCGCTGGACGCATGGATCAACCTATCTGGTCGCCGGGAACTACTATGCCATCCTGGGCCGGGGACTGACCCTCCGCGCATTTGAACTGCCCGGAGTGGTCCTGGAAAACCAGGTCTTCCGGCGCCGGTACACACCCTCGCGCGACATGGAGGGCGGCCTGGCCTCCTGGACCGGCGACCGCGCCGAAATCAAGGCCCTGATCGGGCGCCAGGCCAAAAACGACATCCCCCCCGGCGTCCCGAACCTCGACCGCCGGCAGGACTGGGTTGCAGGAGGCGAAGTCTCCCTTCGGCCCGCCCCCCCCCTGAAAGCAGGCGCAACCCTCGTCCACCTCCGTCCCAGGGACGCAGACAAAAGCCAGGCCTGGTCGGGCCTTGCCGAGGTTGACTTCACCTCCCTACTCGGACTCGGTGAAACCTACGGCAGCTTCTACGGCGAGTACGCCAAACGCGCAGGCGGCCCGGAACAGGGGCACGGGCTTTATCTCTCGGGAAACGCCGGAGGGTCCGGACTCGGCATCAGCCTCGAATACAAAAATTACGACAACTTCATCCTGGAGGTCAACGACCCGCCCTCCCTGGTCCGGGAACACACGTCCGTCATGCTCAACCGCTCCACCCACGTCCTCCTGCCCCTCACCGAGCGGGGGTACCAGATCGAGGCCACCTACACGCTGCCCACTCTGGCCACCCTTACAGCCAACCTCAGCTATGCGCGCAACAACCTCGCCAAAGACCGGATAACAGTCTTCAAGGAGCGCTACCTCGGGGTCGACTTTGAAAAATTTCTGCCGAGCTTTTCAGCAACCCTATTCTACGACTGGGGCAAAGACGAGTTGGAAGGGATCTCGAAGCACCGCACGGGAGGCCTCTTGCTGGAAGGCGCGGCCTGGCCCAACCATACCCTGGGGCTCGACTTCCAGGTTCAGCGCGCCACCCGTCCCTTTGCGGACCCGCCGTCGTTTACGGACATCTACACCGCCCTGTCCTGGCAGCATCCGCTTGGGGTCAGCGTCGCCCTGATCGTGGACCGGACGTCGGACCCTTTGGAAATCGACGATCCGGCGACCCTGACCCAAATCGAGACCGACGCGCGCACCTGGTGGGCGGCCACCCTCAGCGCACGGTTCGCCGGACGGTATGAGGCCCTCCTCTTCGCGGGCCGGCGGCGTGGCGGAACGGCCTGCACTTCCGGGACCTGCTACCAGGTCCTGCCCTTTAAAGGTCTGGAAATACGGCTCACCACCCATTTCTGACGTGGAAACCCACCACCAACAACGGAAAGGAGAGTAGACAATGTATAGCGTACGAAGATGTCTTTTGAGCGCCATGCTCTTATGCTTCGCCACTGCCGGCAGCCTGGAGGCCGCCGATGTGGGCGATTCGGTGCCCAACTTTTCACTGCGGGACCTCAAGGGACAGACGCACACCCAGGCAACCTACCGGGGGAAAGTCCTCGTCATCTACTTTCTGGGCTATGCCTGATCGGTCTGCTACAGGACGGGTCCGTCCGTAGAGAAAGAGATATGGCAGCGCTTCAAAGACAACAACATCCAGGTGCTGGGTCTGGACGTGTGGAACGGTAGCCAGGCCCAGCTTGCGAACTTTGCGAACATCACCGGCGTCACCTTTCCCCTGTTGCTGAGGGCCGCGACCGGAACCAACTTCGGCGTCAGCTCCTCCGGAGCAATTGATGTGATGATGGTCGTCGATCAGGAGGGCATCGTCCGGCGCCGCAGCGGTGTCAGAACCTCTGCTGCTGTCTCGGCTGCGGTGAGCCTGGTCCGGGAACTGCTCACCCCCTCCGTGCCGGTTATCGGCATCAACCCAACCTCCCTCAACTTTGGGCCGGAACTCCAACCGGGAGAGTCCAAAACCCTCTCGGTCGAAGTGCAAAACACCGGCACGGACACCCTCAATCTCACGAGCATCCAGTCAGACATACCCGAACTCACCGTAAGTGACTCCACGTTCTCCATTCTCCCGGACGAAAGCAGGGAGATCCAGGTCACCCTAACGCCCACGCAGGACGGCACCCTGTCGGGCATCCTCAGCCTCCTCAGCAACGACCCGCAACAGGGCACCCTCCGGATCGTGATCGAACCGATCACCGTCAAAACGCTTCCCTCCGAAATCGCCCTGGCCGCAGAACAGCTCGAATTCAACAACATCGAAGTGGGAAGCCGTGTCAACCGCACCCTCACGATCCGCAACGAAGGCCAGGGATCTTTAAAAATCACCGACGTAAAATCCGACCTGCCGGGTCTGTCGGTCTCCCAGAAGGCCTTCGAGGTGCCCCCGGGAGAATCACACGATCTGACCGTTACCGTCACACCCACCGCAGAAGGCGCCTTTTCAGGCAGCCTGACAATCGTAAGCAATGACCCCGACCAGGGCATGATCGTCCTTACCCTGTCGGGATCGGCGGTGATGTTCCAGCCCGAGGGCCGGGCCGACTTCAACGGGAGCGGGCGGATCGATTTCGCCGATTTTGTTATCTTCGCGCAGGGCTTTGGCCGGCAGGCCGGGCAGGCGGGCTTTGATGAACGGCTCGACCTGAACGACAACGGGAGGATCGACTTCCCTGACTTCGTCATCTTTGCCCGGTCCTTCGGCAGCACTGTGAACTGAGCCTCTATCCTGCTCGTCTCATTTTCCGGCACGCCGGTCTGGTGTGCCGGTATTTTTTAGAAACCGAATACGGTCTCCTGGAGTCCCATTCAAGGAATTACAACCATCCGCCTGATCGCGAACAATCAACCTGAACAGAGCTCCGGAAGATGCCGCGTTCCAGAGAACCCGATTCAGATCCCAGAGATCTGCTTCCCCGCGTGCGGGCCTATATTGCCGAACAGGACATGCTGATCCCGGCAGAAGGCGTGGTTGTGGGTGTATCGGGCGGCCCCGATTCGGTCGCCCTGCTCGACCTCCTCTTCAGGCTGCGGGGTGAACTGCAGATCGCCCTTTGTGTCGCGCATCTGCACCACGGGCTGAGGGGAGCCGATGCAGAAGGTGATGCGGCATTCGTCGCCGGCCTGGCCGCAGAGCGTGGGCTTCCCTACCACGGGGGCACCGCCGATGTAGGGGCACTCGCCCGCCGGGGAAAACACGCCCCCGAAGAGGCCGGGCGCATCGCCCGGCACAGCTTTCTTGAAGACACACGCCGTAAAACGGGGTCGGCCCGGATCGCCCTGGGGCATACCCGGAGCGATCAGGCAGAAACCCTGCTCTTGCGGTTGCTGCGCGGGGCGGGACGGAGGGGGCTGGGCGCCATTCGTCCCGTGCGAGACCGGATCTGGATCCGTCCCCTCCTGCAGGTCTCCCGCAGTGAAATCGAGGCCTATATCTCCTTCCGGGAACTGGAGACCCGGCAGGACAGAACCAACACAGACCCCCGATTTCTGCGCAACCGGATCCGGCAGGACCTGCTTCCCCACCTCGCTGCGGAGTATACACCGGGCATCGAACAGGTCCTGGCCAGGACCTCTGAAATTCTCCAGCGTGAAGACGATCTGCTCGATCAACAGGCCGAAGCGGCCCTTCAGAAGGCTGTACAATACCGGGGCAAGCAAAAAATAATCCTTGATGTAAGGTCGGTTTTCGGTTATCATGTATCACTTCAACGGCGCATCGTTCAGAAGGTGTTGTTCTGCCACGATGCCGGTGCGGACGCCTTCGGTTTCCAAACGGTTCAGAGCATTCTAAAGCTCCTCTCACACCGTTCCGGAGCCGTCCAGATTTCCCCGGAGGTCTCAGCGCACAAATCGGGCCATCGGCTTATTCTCTGCCGGGCAACCCCGCCCTTTCATGTTCGGGTACGTGTGCCGGGCCATACGGAACTTCCCCTGCTGGATGCGACCGTCGAGACCCGCGTTCGGCCGGTCAAAGAGGTCAGGGATCGGTTGCGAGATTTGGGGCCCTATCGGGCCTGTTTTGACACAGAGGTGCTGCAAGGCGAGTTGGTCCTGCGTAGTCGGCGCCCCGGTGATCGGTTTTGGCCCTATGGGATGCCGGGCACCCGCAAGGTGAGCGATGTCTTAATCGACGGCAAGGTCCCCGAGCCTTTGCGCGATGAAATCCCCTTGCTGCTGAGCAACAGCACCATCCTTTGGGTGGTCGGGCTGCGTACTGCACAGTCCGCCGCCGTCACCGGGCAAACGGTGGAAGTATTGGAAATCGTGTTCAGAGGGGGATGGCTCTGTACGGCGGAGTCCTCATCCAGTTAGAAAAGGTAGAATTTTTATGATCGATCCCAAAGATCAGGAGCAGGCGCAGCACCCGGCAAAGGAGGAGCAGGCGCAGCACCCGGCAAAGGAGGAGCAGGCGCATCCCCATCGGGGGCAAAACGAAAATGCCGACGATCCTGAAAACACAAAACCGGAGGTGGAAGAAGCTCCGCATCAGGAATCGCCCCATCCAGGCTGGACAGGGGAGGGCCAGAGACGGGAGGCGGCGTCTGATGAGAACGAAGGGCGGTCGTGGCGGCGCTCGAAGACCCTTGCCTTCTGGATCATCTTCATTTTGGTGGCCATCGTCTTCTCCAAGTTCTTTGGCAGCACCCCCCCAGACGATATCGAGCTCAGTTATAAAGAATACAAGGAATTCCTCAAACAGGGAAAGATCGAAAGCGCGGTCATCATTGCACATAAATTCTACGGCACGCTTCGGGACCCTGAATATACCGGCCTGCAGAGGGGCGCTCAGCAATCCTACAAGACCTTCGTGGTCATCCTGGGGCCCATAGATTCAGAGACAATCGCCGAATGGGAAAAATACGACGTCGACTTTCGATTTCACGAAAAACCGTTCAACTGGCTGAACGTCTTTTTCAACTTCCTGCCCTGGCTCCTCTTTGTGGGACTCTGGCTCTTTATTCTTCGCCAGATGCAGGGCGGTCCCAAGGGCGTCTTCAGCTTTGGGAAGAGCCGTGCCAAACTCGTTTCCGAAGACAGGCCAAAGGTCACCTTTAAAGACGTTGCCGGTTCAGAGGAGGCCAAGCAGGAGCTTCAGGAAATCATCGATTTCCTGAGAGACCCTCGAAAATTCCAGCGCCTGGGCGGGCGCATCCCCAAAGGCGTGCTCCTGGTCGGCCCCCCAGGAACCGGGAAGACCTACATGGCCAAGGCCGTGGCGGGCGAGGCCAGCGTCCCCTTTTTCAGCATGAGCGGTTCCGACTTCGTCGAGATGTTCGTAGGCGTTGGCGCATCGCGTGTCCGGGACCTCTTCGAACAGGGGAAAAACAACGCGCCCTGTATCATCTTCATCGACGAAATCGACGCGGTAGGGCGCCATCGGGGCGCCGGCATCGGCGGCGGGCACGACGAGAGGGAGCAAACCCTCAACCAGCTCCTGGTAGAAATGGACGGCTTTGACTCTAAAGAGGGGGTCATTCTCATTGCCGCCACCAACCGCCCCGACGTCCTTGACCCGGCCCTGATGAGGCCCGGCCGGTTCGACCGCCAGGTGGTCGTAGACCGTCCCGATATCAGAGGGCGGGAAGGCGTGCTGAAGGTGCATATCCGGAATACCCCCCTGGACAAAAACGTAGACCTCAAAGTGCTCGCCCGGGCCACCCCGGGGTTTTCACAGGCCGACCTGGCCAACCTGGTCAACGAAGCGGCGCTGCTGGCCTCGCGCTACGACCGGACCCGGGTGGCCATGGAAGATTTCGAAAATGCCAAAGACAAGGTTATGATGGGAGCCGAACGGCGCAGTCTGGTCATTTCCGACAATGAAAAAAAACTCACGGCCTACCACGAAATCGGGCATGCCCTGGTGGCCAAACTCGTTCCGGAAAGCGACCCAATCCACAAGGTCACCATCATTCCCCGCGGCCAGTCACTCGGGTTGACCACCTACCTCCCGATGGACGAACGGCACAATTACTCCAAAAGCTACAGCGAAGCCGTGCTCACCTATGCGCTGGGCGGTCGCGTGGCCGAAAAACTCATCTTCGGAGAGTTCTCCAGCGGCGGCCAACAGGACTACAAGGTGGCCACGGACCTGGCCCGCCGTATGGTCTGCGACTGGGGAATGAGCGACGAACTCGGCCCCATCGCCTACGGGCAGAAGCAGGATGAAATCTTTCTGGGGCGGGAGATTGCCCAGCGGCGAGACTACAGCGAAAAAGTCGCCGAAGCCATCGACGAAGAG
The DNA here is from genome assembly GCA_965222075.1 of Candidatus Latescibacterota bacterium. Lineage (GTDB taxonomy): Bacteria > Latescibacterota > UBA2968 > UBA2968 > JAAXHW01. The sequence goes on from OZ244937.1 coordinate 2,008,033, forward strand.
GTCAAAGCCTTTATTCTTAACGCCGAGAGCCGGGCGGAAAGATTGCTCCAGGATAACCTGAACGAGGTCCACCTCTTAGCCGAAACGCTCCTGGAATTCGAAGTCTTAGACGACGCCCAGCTCGACCGCATCCTCGCCGGGGAAAAGCTGGAAAAACCCAAGAAACCGACCAAACCTGAGAACGGGCGTACAGAAGGGGAGCAGGCCGACGGTGAGATGGAGGGGCAGTCTCAGTACACCCATTCTCAGGATGGCGGGAAGGAATCGGACGGCTCCCCATCCCTGGAGCAGAAATCGGCCTCAGACGATTAACAACCCATTGTACAGGGGATGTGGAGGGGCAAGGGGTGCCTTTGGCACCCTTTTTTCTATCCCGGTTCCCGGTGCAGAATATCTGTCTCAAATCGTGGAGGGTCTGGTGGACCGCCCCAAGCAGAAGGGGGAGCCCCCCCCCTATCGAATCAACTGTCGGGGAAGAATCCTGGAATTGGGGGCTCGCACCCACTTGATGGGCATCCTGAATGTGACCCCCGACTCCTTTTCCGACGGCGGGCGTTACCTGTCCTCAGACGCGGCCGTCGCCCACGCAGAGGCGATGGCCGAGGCGGGAGCGGACCTGATCGACATCGGCGGAGAATCCACCCGGCCGGCCGGCCCCTACGGAGAGGGGTCAGAGCCCGTATCTGTCGGGGAAGAAATACACCGGACCATACCGGTTATCGAAAAGGTCGCAACTCGCCTCGACCTGCCCATCTCCATCGACACCACCAAAGCAGAAGTGGCCAGGCGGGCCCTGGAGGCAGGAGCGTCCATGGTCAACGATATCAGCGCCCTGCGGTTCGATCCCAAAATGGCCCAAACCGTCGCAGAAGCCGGTGTGCCTGTGGTCCTGATGCACATGCAGGGCACCCCCAGGACCATGCAGCAGAATCCTACCTATCGCAACCTGATCCGAGAGATCGGGGCCTTCCTCAAAGAACGGCGAGACGCTGCGCTCAAAGTGGGCATTGACCCGGCACAGATCGTGATTGACCCCGGTCTGGGCTTTGGAAAGCGCCACTGCCACAACTTTGAAATCCTCGGCAGGCTCAACGAGTTTCACCCCCTCAACTGCCCGCTGCTGGTGGGCCCCTCCCGAAAAAAATTCGTCGGAGCAGCCCTCAACCTCCCGTCTCCAGACCGCCTCGAAGGCACCCTTGCCGCACTCGCCTTCTGTGTGGCTGGAGGCGCGCACATCCTCCGGGTGCACGATGTTGAGGCGGCCCTGCGCGCCGTGAAAGTCGCCCAGCAGATCGTGCGCTGTTCAACGCAACCCGGATAGGCCCGGAAAACGCCCTTGACAAACGGCAACCAGTTGGATAGATTGCATTTACAGAAGGCCGCTCCAAACTGCCCGCTCTCTATATTAACTTACAAGAAGGCCCCAATGGATGCGCGACATCTCCGTATCCTGGACGTCAAGCTCATCTATCCAATGAAAAAACAAAAGGCATATGCCGCTGCCGGCGTTGACATCGATGCGGCCAATCGGACCAAAAAACGGATCGCAGGCCTGGTTCGCGCCACGTTTGGCCCGGAAGTGCTGTCCGACATCGGGGAATTTGGCGGGCTGTTTGCTCCTCCCTGGCGCGACTACGACGACCCGGTGCTCGTGGCCAGTGCCGACAGCGTGGGAACAAAGTTGAAGGTGGCGTTTCTCACGGGCATCCACCATACCGTAGGGGCCGACATCGTGGCGCACTGCGCCAACGACATCTTGGTACAGGGCGCCCGACCCCTCTTTTTCCTGGACTACCTGGGCATAGGCCGACACGACCCGGAGGTCGTTACGGAAGTCGTTGAGGGCATCGCCAGCGGCTGTAAGGCATGTGGCTGTGCTCTCCTGGGCGGAGAAATGGCGGAACTCCCCGGTTTTTACGCGGATGGGGAGTACGATCTGGCGGGAACCATCGTGGGCATCGTCGACCGGGGCCACATCCTCGACGGGTCGGCGGTGTGCGCGGGGGATGTTTTGATCGGCCTGGGCGCAACGGGCCTTCACACCAACGGCTACAGCCTGGCCCGGAAACTCCTGTTTGAGACGGCCGGCTGGACGGTGGATACCTATGTGGAAGACCTGGGAACGGATGTGGGAGAGGCCCTGCTGGCCCCCCACCGCCCCTATGTCTCTGCCGTCCTCTCCCTGATGGCGTCCCTACCCGTTCGGGGGATGGCCCACATTACCGGCGGCGGACTCATCGACAACCTGCCCCGGGCGCTGCCCCAGGGGCTGGGCGCCCGGGTCCGGCGCGGGACCTGGCCGGAACTTCCCATCTTCTCGCTGTTGCAGCGGCTGGGAGATATCGAAGAGGCGGAGATGTTTCAGGCCTTCAACATGGGCCTGGGAATGGTCCTGACCGTCCCCCCCGATCGCGTAGAGGATGCCCTGAGAAAGCTGCAATCCGAAGGAGAAGCCGCCTATTGGGTCGGCGAAGTCGTAGGTGATCCCAACCATGCGGTCCAGATTGTCTGAAAAGCAGGGACCGAGGGCTGGCCCCAAACCCCTGTTTTTCAGGAGCCGATGATGCTTTTTCGCCTATTCATGTTCGGTCTGCTGGTCGTGCTGGTGTTCCGCCTGGTCAAATATCTGCTGGGCACCATCCTGAGCCGGTTTATCCTGCACAATTCCGGAGACACCCAAACGGGTACGCAAAAAAAACCGCCCCTGGACCTGGATCAGACCCAGATTAAGGATGCAGAATTTCGGGACATCGAGCCCTGAATCAACGACCACTGCAATGGCAAAACGCCAGAAACGCTCCGGCAACCTCACGCCCGCCCAGGTTCTCGCCCGCATTCGGGAGGGAGACCTCTCCCCCCTCTACGTCTTCTACGGCCCCGAAGACCTCGAGAAAAAGGAGATCCTCAAGACGCTTATCGATGCGGTCGTTGAACCCGCTGCGCGGACATTTAACCTGGACGTACTCCACGCAGAGAACCTGGAGGCCGCCGATGCGGTCAACCGGGCGGCGGCCTTCCCCATGATGGCTGCCCGCCGGATGGTGGTCATCAAACGCGTCGACCGCCTCCCCGAGCCGGCCGCAGCACAGCTGCTCCCCCTCATCCAGACCCCTTCCGAGACCACCGTTCTGGTCCTCACGGCCGAAACGTTCGATGCCAGGAAAAAAATTTTCGCAGGCCTGCGCAAGTCCGCGGTCTGCGTAGAATTCAAACGGCCCTATGAAAGCGAAATCCCCGACTGGATCCGGAGGCGGGTCGAAGCGGCAGGCAAACGCATCCAGCCCGAGGCGGTTCACCTGCTCCACATGGGCGTGGGCGCACACCCTCAAGACCTGGCCAATGAACTCGAAAAACTCGCCATTCACCTGAGCGACCGGGAGACCATCACCCGGGACGACGTCGCCCGGGTCGTAGGCGCCTTTAAGGGAGCGACTGTCTTTGAACTGGCCGACGCGGTCGGACGCGGACAATCCGGCCCTGCCCTGGCGAGCCTGAAGCGCCTGCTCGAACAGGGCGAACATCCGGTGGGCATCGTGGCCATGCTCATCCGGCACATCGGCATCCTCCGCAAGGCCCGGTGGCTGCAGGGCCTCCGATTGCCCCGCACGGAACTGGCCGGTCGGTTAAAGGTTCCCCCCTTTTTTCTCTCCGGCTATATGAACCAGGCCGCCCGCTTCGATGACCAGGCCCTCTGGGACACCTACGGCGCTCTCCTGGATGCCGACAATCGGTTAAAATCCCACTCCCGAACCCCCTTTGTGACCCTCTCCCGGCTGATTTACGACCTGTGCCGCAGGCCCGGCGCCCACCCTTGACAATAAAGGGGAAAATTGGTAGATTTCCTTCTCTGCGATTTCCACTTCTGACATATTGTCTCAAACCCCTACAAAAATCTGCTGATCGGCCAAAAAAAAACAGCAGAAAACCGAGCTACAAATCAACCTTTCTGGAAAGGTGGTGAAAGAAGTGGCAAGCCCAATAACAGTGACCGATGAAACATTTCAATCCGAAGTTGTCGAATCTTCCCAGCCGGTGCTGGTCGATTTCTGGGCCACCTGGTGCGGTCCCTGCCGGATGGTCGCCCCCATTGTGGAGGAACTGGCGCAGGAGTACGAAGGTCGGGTGAAGGTGGGCAAAATAGACGTCGACTCGGAGCAGAAGATCGCTGCCGATTTCGGCATCCGGAGCATTCCGACCCTGCTCATATTCAAAGGTGGTAAATTGGCCGACCAGGTTGTAGGCGCAGTCCCCAAAAAGCACCTGGTGGAAAAGCTTGAGGCCGTCCTGGCTTCTTAAAGCCTTCAGATCGAGGGCTTACACATACAAAAGCAGGGGGAAACCATGCATTTTTCTCCCTGCTTTTTGTGAACTACCCCGACCTGACGCTTCCTCTTCAATATGCTCGCTGGAGGCGGTCTCTCCTCTCAACCCTGGATAACCTTCAGATCTACTCCAGGCTATCGTTCAGGATTCTGCCTTGACAGTCCCGGCCTCCCCTATTTCTTCCCCACAACCGGCATACGAATAGCGTAAATTTGAGAAAGATTAAGGCTCAAGATATAACCTGTCAAGCCTCACGATCCGTACGGAAGGAGCAGTCGGCATGAAAATTGAAAAGGTGGTCATCCCGGTTGCCGGATTAGGCACACGCCTGCTGCCGGCAACAAAATCGCAGCCCAAAGAGATGCTGCCGATTGGACGCAAACCTGTGGTCCAGTATGTGGTGGAAGAAATGGTGGAGCAGGGCCTGAAAAAAATCCTCTTTGTAACCGGCCGCGACAAGCGGTCCATCGAAGACCACTTCGACCGGGACCCCGAACTGCTCAACCGCCTTTCGGAGAGCGACCACGAGGAACTCTTAGACGAGATCGATTACGACAGAGAAGGCGTCAAATTCTTCTACACCCGGCAGATCATCCCACCGGGCCGCCTCACGCCCGCCGGCATTGGAGACGCCATCTACACGGCCGAAGACTTCGTGGCCGGGGAACCGTTTGTGGTGGCCCTGGGAGACACCATCTTCAACTCCGGAACGCACTCGGGACTGGTGCGCCGGCTCATCAGGTCCCACCTCAAACACGGGTCAAGCTGCACCATTGCGGTCCTGGAAGTGGCCCCCCACGAGGTGCAACATTATGGCATTGTCAAACCGAAAGGGCACGCAGGGGCCGATTTCGAAATTGAAGCCATCGTCGAAAAGCCCTCGGAGGCAGACGCCCCCAGCCGGCTGGCGGTGGCTGCACGGTATGTGTTCAACACCGAAATCTTCACCGCGCTGCGCCGCACCTCTCCCGGATACGGGGGAGAACTGGAATTGACCGACGCCATCGCCACCCTGCTCGAAATGGGCCATCCGGTCCGTTGTATCAGGCTCAAGCGGGACGAACTCCGCTACGATATCGGAAACTCGGTCTCCTACTTCAAGGCCTTTATCGACTTCGCCCTCTCAGACCAGCGCCACGGCTACCTCATCCGCCAGTACCTCCAGCAGCGTCTGAGGGAGTTCTGAGCATGCCCCATGCCTACCTTTGCACCGCGCCAGGCCGGGCGGGCATCATCGGGAACCCGACCGACATGTACGGCGGGAGCGTGATCTCCTGTTCCACCCTCGAACGAGCGGCCGTGCTGATCGAACCTGCAGACGGCCTCAGCTTCGAGGTGGCCGGCCTGCGCCACAGGGTCGAAAAACCGGATGACCTGAGGCTCGACGGCGGCTATTCGGACGTGGCCAAGGCCGTTATCGACTTTCTCAACCTCGCCAGCGCCCGGTTTTCCCTCCGGTGGGCGTGCAACGTGCCTTTCGCCGCCGGCCTCTCCAGTTCGGCGACCATGATCGTGGCCATCTTAAACGCCGTCCTCGCCTACCTGGGACGGTCGGAGAACCCCTTTTACCGGGCAGAAATGGCCCGGCACATCGAACTGCATTACATGGTCCTCTGCGGCTATCAGGACGCCTACATGTGCACCTTTGGCGGGCTCAACTACATGGACTTCCGTCAAAAACAGTTCTACCGGGCCTTTGGAGACGAACCCTATGCCACCATGGAGCCGCTTGCACCCTATATCGATGACTTCCCCTTCCTGCTGGGGCATACCGGAATACAGCGAAGCTCGGGAACGGTACACCGCCCCATCCGGGAGCGCTGGCTGGAGCGGGACAGGGAGGTGGTGCGAAGCTACCTCCGGATTGCCCACTTAGCCCGTATGGGCAAACGCGCCCTCCTCTCCGGAGACTGGGAACGGCTTGGAGAACTGATGGTCGAAAACCACGACATCCAGCGGGACCTGGGGGGCTCCGCCCCCGAAAACGACCGGTTGATCAATGCCGCATTGGAGGCCGGCGCCCTCGGCGCAAAGCTGGCCGGGGGCGGGGGCGGGGGCACCATTATCGCCCTGGCCCCTGAGCCTGAGCCTGTTGTGGAGGCGCTGGTGGACGCCGGCGCCAGCCGCATTCTCTATCCCAAACCCACACCGGGTGTTACCGTGACCCCCCTTAAAACCAAAGCGGACTGGAAGGCCGCCGAGCGGGAATTTGCCCACCGGGCACAGGAGGAAGACTTCCACGCATAATACCCCCGACCTCCTCCGGCACGAGATGGAAAAGCGGTCTTCCCACGCATCAAATCGTCAGCAGCAACCAGAATTCATTCATCGGCCAATTCGGAGATTCCCTATGACTGGCGGCGAGATCTTAATCGAAAGCCTGAAGGCGCAGGGCATCGGCTGCATCGTGGGCATGCCGGGCAATCAGAACATTGACATCTACGACGCCCTCCTCCGGTCGGGAGGGATAGAGCACTACCTCATCCGAAACGAGCAGACCGCTACCCTCATCGCCAACGGCTACGCCCGGGCATCCGGAGAAGCGGGCGTCGCGCTGACCGTGCCGGGCCCGGGGGCGACCAACGCCTCTACCGGCATCGTCGATGCCTGCACCGACTGCGTGCCGGTCCTCCTGGTCACCGGGGGCACCGAGGTCGTCCACAACGGCCGGGACCGGAGCAAGTGCTTTCACGGCCTCGACCAGGCCGCCTTTTTTGCGCCCATTGCCCGCGCCTTTGCCCGCCCGGAACGCATCGAGGACATCCCCGACGCCGTCGTCGGGGTCTTCAAAGCCCTGCGCGCCCCCAGGCCGGGACCGGCCGTCATCGAACTCCCGACCGACATCGCCGCTGCAGAAGGCGAGGTGGACATCCCCTCCCGCGTTGCTGGAGATCGCCCCGCACCCGATCCTGAAGCTGTTCGCCGCGCCTCCGAAATCCTGAGCAGCATGGCCCGGCCCGTCATCCTGGCCGGAGGAAACACGATCGCCGCCGAGGCGACCGCAGAACTCCGCACGCTGGCCGAAGCGCTGAACGCGCCTGTGGTCCTCACCCGCCTTGGAAAGGGCGCCTTCCCGGACGGGCACCCCCTCTGTGCCAGCCACTGCCGGGCCAAACTGGCCAGGCGGGTCCTCGAACATGCGGACGGCCTCCTCGCCGTCGGCTGCCGCTTCACCCAGATCGACACCTCCGGCTGGACCATCTCCCTGCCCCAACGGCGCGTACAGCTCGACCCCGATCCCGCGGAGATCGGCCGCGAGATCCCGGTTGACGCCGGCGTGGTGGGAGACCTGAAACAGGCCCTGCCCATGCTCTTAGAGGTGCAAAAGGAACTGGGCATACCGGAAACCGCGTGGAATAGCAGGCTCGACCGCATGCGCCGGGAGGTTGCGGCAGACCGCCCGCCCCTGCCGATCATGTCGGCCATGCGCGAGGTCCTCGAAGAGGACGCGGTCGTATCCGTGGACGTCACCTCCATCGCCTACCGGGCCTTCGACGAGTTTGAAATCACCCACCCCCGCGCCTTCCTCTACCCCTGTCATTCCGTCACGCTTGGCTTTGCCGTGCCCGCCGCCATCGGCGCCAAACTGGCCTGCCCCCACCGGCAGGTCGCCGCCTTCTGCGGAGACGGTGGATTCCAGATGACCGCCTACGAACTGGCCACCGCTGCCGAACACGGCATCGAAGTCGTATTTGTCGTCATCAACGACGGCAGCCTCAGCGCCATCCGCGGCGCCCAGGCAGTAGCTTTCGAGGGCCGCGTCATCGACACCGACATGCAAACGCCCCACATAGCCGACATGGCCCGTGCCCTGGGTGCCCGGGGGATCCGGGTGGAAGATCCAGACCGGTTCCCGGCAATCTTCGCAGATGTGATGGGCCTGGAAGGCCCCACCGTCATTGAAGTCATGATGCAGGACCGGCGGGACGACATCATCCGCCAGGTGCCATGGCTCTACCCGGATTGACGGCAGGACCTACCCCCCGACCCCCTTTCCCAAAGGGAAGGGGGAGTAACTATCTATTCAATGACGTGGTAAACCCAGTCACCGCCAAACCCTATGGAGACACCCTATGGACCTGCATCTCAAAGACAAAATCGCCCTCGTCACCGGCGGCAGCCGGGGCATTGGCCGGGCCACTGCGCTCGAATTCGCATCGGAAGGATGCAAGATCGGCATCTGCGCCCGGGGGCAGGAAGGCCTGGACAGGGCGCTTGAGGAGATCCGCGCCCGGGGCGTTGAGGCCTTCGGTACGGCCGCAGACGTGGCCCGGAGAGACGAGGCCGACCGCTTTGTCAACGAAGCGGTCGAAGCGCTGGGCGGCATCGACATCCTGGTCAACAACGTGGGCGGTTCGTCCGGAAGGGTATTCGAGGAATCCTCTGACGACGACTGGGAGAGGACCTTCGACCTCAACCTCTTTCACGCCGTGCGGTCCACCCGGGCGGCCCTCCCCCACTTCCGGAAGCGGGGCGGGGGCAACGTCGTCACCATCGCCTCCATCTCCGGCTGGAAGCCGGCGCCTGTGGGCGCCCAGTACGGCTGCACCAAGGCCGCCGAGATCTTCCTCGCTGGCGCACTCGCCTGGGAACTGGCCTCCGACAACGTCCGGGTCAACACCGTCTCCCCCGGTTCGCTCTACTTCCCGGGTGGAGGCTGGGAGCGGTTCAAGAATGAAACCCCCGAAAAATTTGAAACCTTCGAAAGCCGGGAGTTCCCGTCCAGGCGTCTCGGCACCGACCAGGAGGTTGCGGATGTCGTCGTCTTTCTCTCCTCGGAGCGGGCGAACTGGATCAACGGGGCCAACATCCCTGTAGACGGCGCGCAGGGCCGCCCCACGGCGTTTTAGATAGTCAGGAACCCCGTCAGAATTCCCTTCACATACCCCAGCGTAAAGGCGATATCCCGGTCCACCTCTGCGGGTTCTTTCCCGCCCACGCACTCCACGTAAAGCGGCCCGTCGAACCCGCCGCCGACCAGTCCGGACAGCACCGTGTAGAAATCGACCAACCCGTCTCCCGGCGTTACCATCACATCCGCCTTGCCGTCTACCACCACGCAGTCCTTGATAATCCCTGTGGAAACCGCCGGCGCCACCTCCGCCACATCGGCCTCGGGCCGCCGCTCTCCCAGCGTATAATAGATGATATTTCCCGGGTCGAAACAGATCGCAAACGCCGGGTGGTTCACCTTTTCGTTGGCCGCAATCAGGTCTCCGGCCGTCAGGCTGATCCCTCCATGCGGCTTCATCGTCAGGTGTACCCCCGCCTGTTCTGCGTGGGGCGCGGCCCTCCGCATAAGCTCGAAATAATCCTCGTAATGCGCCTCCTTGTTCGTCCCGCAGTCAAGCAGCCAGGTCGTGCCCAGCGCAGCGGTATTGTCGATCAGCCGCTTGTAGTCCTCCACCGCCGCGTCCAGCCCCAGGTCGAGTTTTGTTCCCCCGATCAGCATCGAAGGCGCCACGCCCGCATCGGCCGCTGCCTTCCGCACCGCGACCACCTCCTCCGGCGTGCTCTCCGGCCGCACCGGCACCTGTCCCTCGTTGGCAAACACCGCCACATCGGTATATCCCGCGGCGGCGATCCGTTCGTAGGCCTCTGCATAGGGGAGGCCGGCGTAAGGCCGGGTCGTACATCCGATTGTCAGTTCCATCGTACACTCTCCTTTTGAGATTTTCCCTTCGTTACCCCTCTTCCGAAGGCGTGTGAATATCCTTTCCGCAGTGCGGGCAGAGCACTTGCCCTTCCTTTCTCCTTTCAATCTCCTCTGCAAAGCCGGACCCGAGGATGCCGGCCGGCAGGGCAAACATGCCGATTCCCAGAAGGGCGATAATCGCGCCCAAAACCTTTCCCAGTGGCGTAATAGGATAGACATCCCCGTAGCCCACCGTCGTGAGGGTCACAATACCCCACCACATCGCCGCAGGGATGCTTGGGAACACCTCGCGCTGCACCTCGTGCTCTGCAAAATACATCAGACTCGAAGCGATCACCAGCATAATCAGCAGCACAAACATCGTCACATAAAGCTCGTCCCTCTTATCCTTGAGCACATTCCCCAGTGTCTGCATCGACTCCGAATACCGCCCCAGTTTAAACAGCCGAAGCAGCCGCATCAACCGCATGGCGCGGAGCACCCGTAAATCCACCGAAATAACCATCGGCAGGTAAAAAGGCAGGACTGCGATCAAATCCACAAGCGCCATGGGGGTAAACACATATTTAATCTGCCCTGTAACAGGACGGCTGAACCTTGGATCGGCGGTAGAGGTCCACAGGCGCAGCAGGTATTCAACCGTAAACACGGAAACGGAAAAGGCCTCGGAAACCTCGAAAAAATAGGCATACCTCGCGGCAAGGCTCGGCACCGTCTCCAGGACAACCATCACCACGTTCAGGACAATCAAAACCATAATAAAAGAATCGACCAACCTGCTGGTGCGGTCGCCGGCCGATGCCTTCTCTAAGATTTCGTAGGTACGGATCTTCTGTCGATACAGCATGCGTGGATCATCCCTTCGTTTCACAGGTTTTGGCGTCTGGGTTGACAGCATTTTTTCGTGAACACTTGACAACCGCTCACCCACACCCTATACTTTCTCCCTCACCGTGGAAAAATCGACACAAAGAGAAGGGCTGTCAACCTTGTCTGAAGCAACCCCAAATCCGCCTCCCCGGGCCAAAAGGCGCACGCTCCTGCGCGTGCTCCTCGCCCTCCTTCTGTCGGCCGCCGTCACCATCCCGCTGCCCCGCAACCGGGACGGCGTCATCCGCCAGCAGGTCATCCACAACGTTCCCAAACTGGCCGCAGACCTGGGCGACGGCCCCTGGGTGCTCTCAGAGACGGACGACCCGGCCTGCCGGGCGGGGTTTTCCGAAGCCCAGGTGCGGCGAACCACGCCCACCGGCAACAGTCTTCCCATCACGTATACCTGCCGGAAAGACGCGGACCGGATCCTCCTCCGCGCAACAGTCGGCACCGGAACCGGAAAACGGACCCGTAGCGCCGCCCTCAGGGAAATCAACGGCTGGAGCCTCTTTCCCCCCCTCGCGGCCATCCTGGTCGCCGTGCTGAGCAGGCGGCTCATCCTGGGCCTTTCCTTAGCCATCCTGGCGGGCGGCCTGCTTTCCACCCCCAGCGCCCTGCCTGTCCACCAGGTGGTCTGGGAAGCCTTCAGACGCGCCGCTGTGGACTACGTGTGGACCCCGTTGGAGGGTTCCTTCCAGCTCTACATCCTCGCCTTCACCGCAGCCCTCATCGGCATGGTGCGGGTCACCTCCCTCACAGGCGGCAACCTGGGCATCGCCAGCCTGTTGGCCTCCCGGGCCGAAGGCGCCAGGTCGACCCGCGTCGCCGCCTTCCTCATGGGCCTGGCCATCTTCTTCGACGACTATGCCAACACCATCGTTGTGGGCACCACCATGCGCCCCATCGCCGACCGGTTCCGGGTCTCGCGTGAAAAGCTGGCCTACCTCGTCGACTCCACCGCCGCTCCCATCGCCGGCGTGGCCCTCATCAGCACCTGGATCGGCTACGAAGTCGGCCTCTTCGACGACCTGATGCGCGGCCTCCACACCGGCATCTCGGGCTACCAGCTCTTCTTCAGCGCCCTCCCCGTCCGCTTCTACTGCCTCTTCACACTGGTCTTTGTGGCCGCCTCTGCCTGGTTCCAGCGGGACTACGGCCCCATGCTCCGTGCCGAGCGCCGCGCACAGGCCACCGGCCAGGTTCTCCGCTCAGGCGCGGCCCCCATGGCGGGGCGCAGGTTTGAAGAGATCGGTCCGGCGGAGGGTGTTGTGCCGGCGTGGTGGACCGCAGCCCTTCCCGTTATCACGGTGATCGCAGCGGTTATCTCAGGAATGGCGATCCACACACTGGACCATCCGGCCGTCAGTGAAATCCGCCTCCGGGAATCGATCTTCAGCACCGCCTACTGGACCGCCTGCTTCTCTCACGCCGGCAGCAACGAGGTCGCCAGGGTCCTCTTCCTCTCCTCCGTGCTCGGCTCAGCCCTGGCCATCCTCATCGCCCTCACACGCCGCAACCGGCACACGGGCGCGCCTGCCATCCGGCCCCTGGAAGCCCTCAGCACCTATGTGCGGGGCATCATCGGCGTGTACTACGCCATCGCCATCCTCATCCTCGCCTGGGCGATCAAAGAGGTCTGTACGGACGCCGGCACCTCGGTCTACCTCACGGTCGCCCTCTCTCCCCTGGTCTCGCCCGGCCTGCTGCCCATCCTCATCTTCGGTCTTGCCTCTTTGGTCGCCTTCTCCATCGGCACCTCCTGGGCCACCATGGGCATCCTGATTCCCACCGTTGTCCCGTTAGCCCATGCGATGGGCGGCATGCCCCTCACCGTTCTGGCAGCCGCAGCCGTACTCGACGGCGCCATCTTCGGCGACCACTGCTCCCCCATCAGCGACACCACCGTCATGTCCAGCATTGCCTCCTCCTGCGACCACATCGACCACGTCAAGACCCAGCTTCCCTATGCGCTCACCACCATGGGCGTTGCAGCCACAATCGGCTACCTCGGAACGTCTCTGCTCTACCCCTGGTGGATCGGCCTGGGCCTGGGCCTGGCCGCGGTCCTGGGCATCCTCTTCACCCTGGGAAAAAACCCCGACCTGGCGGCCTGACACCCTGCCCCTTTTTTAACGCGTTCGAAGATTGCCGTCTTTTAAAAAAACCGGCGACAGCCTGAGCGGCTGTCGCCGGTTTCAGGCGATCTCCGAGATAACGCTTACAATCTCCCGGCTGCGTTTCAGGGCCTCAAGGGGGTCTGGCAGCCCGGCACTCAGTTCGAGGCTGACGGCCCCGTTGTAGCCGATATCAGCCAGGGCGGCGAATGTGCGGTGCAAAACCTTCTCGGTCAGCATGCCGTCCATCAGCGACAGGTGCTGGTCGTTTCGGCCGTCGTTGTCATCCAGATGAACGTAGCCCAGGCGCGATCCGGCCTGCGCAATCGTATCGGCGGGGTCTTCCCCGGACATCTGCGCGTGGCCGATATCGAAAAGGAGGTACAGGTTGGGATGGCCGATCTCCCTCAGAAAATCGAGCGTCGCCGAGGCCGTGGGCAGGGCACGGTTGGGAAAGTGCTCGACACAGAGCTTGAGCCCCAGAGCCGACGCCCGATCCCCAGCAGCGGCAAGCGACCGGGCGTAGCGGGAAAGGGCCTCCCGGCTCCCGTCCACCCCGGGCACCACGTAGGCCGCCGCAGCGTCCAGGTCCGCGCCGTAGGCCAGGACCTTCTCGGTGTGCGCCAGGGCATCAGAGACCGCATCCGTATCCGGGCTGTCCAGCGCAGCCCCTTCCGGAACGCCGACCGATGCGGCCACGCAGGAGACGCTCAGGCCGCGTGCATGGATCCCGGCGCGTGCGTCCTGGGAGGAAAATGCGTAGGGACGAACATCAATCCACCGGAAGCCCGCATCAGCGATCCGGTCTAAAACCTCATCCTCCGGACCGGAGAGGGCCCAGATACAGCAGGAAAGTTTACGCATCTTCCCCCAGCAGCTTCAACGCGTTCTGATAGGTAATCTTGTCAAACGCCTCCCTGGGCAGATCGAGGCCCTGTATGAAGTCCATCAGCCGCGTATCGAAGTAGTCCCGCCCGAAAATCAGCTTATCCTGAAACGCGATCAAAAAGCCCTTGCCGAACGCCGGGTCCCGACTGATTGCCCCCAGCGCCGACCCGGCGGAGAGATCGGCGAACAGATTGTCATATTGCCGCAGCATCTCCGGAACCCTGCCCCCCGGCAGCACCGGCCCGGTGGGATAGGACTCTTTGTCGAACTTATCATCCGCCGAAATATGCGCCCAGAACCCCGGCGCGTGTCCGATAAACGCCGTCTCCGGGCAGGCCGTGATCGCCCGCTCAAACGCCTCGATACTCCCTCCGTACCAGTAGTTGGGACGCGGATAGTCGCCTCCTCCGTGGTCGAGCGGATAGTCCAGGTGAATCGTAATCGGCAGCCCCATCTCCCCGCAGGCGTGGTAGAGCCGGATCGCATCCGGATCGTCGAACAGCACCCGCACCTTCATCTCGCTGGCCACCCGGACCCCGTGAATCTCCACCGCCGCCTTCAGCCGATCAATCGCATCGGGCCGCTTGGGATGCGGAAAATACCCCAGTACGAACCGGTCGGGCGCTTCCCGGCCCACCCGTAGCACATCCTCCAGGGGAATGCCCAGCCCCCCCGGCGGCAGCACCTTGTGGTAAGAGGGGCTGTACTCGTCTTCCGGCACCTCCCAGGTAAACAGCCACATCTGGTCGATCCCCTGCTCGTCCATATTCTTCAAAATCTTCGCAGCATCGTGCCCGTGCCAGTTCGGATGGTTGTGCGCGTCAATCAGCATAGCCCTCTCCACTATTTGATATAAGACATACCGCCGCATCATCCGGGGTGCGTATGATAACACCGGGCAGCGCGGCCTACCAGCGCGACATTGACCGGCACTGGCGGTTGTAACACGATAATGAGTCCGATGCTTGAGACACACCGAACTCATTATTTCACGCCAATTCGAGAACCTGCGCCAATTTCTCTTAGCGCGCGCCTTGCGGCAGCGTGTCCTTGCTTGCGGCATAGGCTTTCAGAATCTGTTCGATCTCCTGCTGGAACTTCTCCAAAGGCTCGCGCACCTGGTGCCGGAACTCCTCTCTCATCGCGTGATAATACTCCTGCGCCGCCTTCAGGATCACCCCGGCGTTGTGCTGCAGCGTGGTGTGATCGTCCTGGAAATGCTCAAACCGGTCGTGGACCGCGTGCATCAACTGGCTCGCGTAGGCGCCCACGTTTCGCTGAAAGGCCTCTTTGTACCCCTCGCAGAACCGCTCCAGGTGTTCCACAGCCTCTGAGAAGAAGGTTGTCATCTCGTCTACCTGCAGCGCCTGCTGGGTGGTGAGAATCAGGTGGTGGCCCTGCACCGCAAGGCGCACCGCATTGGGCATGTTACCGGGGTGTCGAACCAGGGTGCGGGAAAGAAATTTCCAGTACTCCCACCTGTAACTTCCGGCAACCCCCTGCCGCCAGAGCGACCGGAAAAAGGCCTTGACCTCCACCACTCCAATCGGCATCTTGCCGAGCGGCCGGCGCGGTTGGTGTTCAAACAGCGTCGAACACCGTTCAAAATAGGCACCGGGGCTGTTGAGGGTCCCCACCGTTTTTCGATGCCGCTCGAAGAGTTCATCGGGATCGATGACCGGAACATAGCTCAACTCCCGGTTGAAAATCCCCGAATCGCCCGTGTACTTGACCCCCTCAACGAGGCGGCCAAGCCGGCTAAAGCGCTTGTAATCCGGCGTATCCCGAAGCACCCCCAGGATCCCCACCATGGCCACCGGAATACCCGCTTCCCGAATAAACGCAATCATCCGATCGGCGATATCGTCCGGGTCCGTATCCAGCCCCATAATAAACCCTGCCTGCACCTCGAACCCGGCGCGCTGGAGAATCTTGACCTTATCCAGCAGGGGCGTTTTGCCCTGCAGGTTCTTCTGTGCCCCCATAAACCTCAAGCTCTCTTCAACCGGAGACTCGATGCCCGCGAACACCTTGTCGAACCCGGCCCAGTACATCGCTTCTAACAGCGCCGGATCGTCGCTTACCCGAATGCTCGCCTGAGTGTGGAACTGGAAGGGGTACTCCCGTACCTTCTGCCAGGGCACCACCTCTTCCTCTAAGGCCAGCCGGACCTCCTCCCGGTTGCCCACAAAATTGTCGTCCACAGCCATGACCGACCCACGCCAGCCGGCGTCGTACAGCGCATCCAGCTCTTGAATCATGCGGCTCTTACTCTTAAGCCGGGTGACCTTGCCGTAAAGCGACGGGATATTGCAGAAGGTGCAGCTCTCGGGGCACCCTCGCGTAATCTGGATCACCATGCTGCTGTAGTCGTTAAAATCGATCAGATCCCAGCGGGGCAGCGGTACTGCCGCCAGGTCCTGAAACTGGCCGCGGCGATCCACATAATCCCGCTCCACCAGGCCGGGGTCGGAAACCATCCTCTCCACGATATCCATAAACCCGTTCTCGGCCTCACCCAGATAGAATACCGCATTCCCTTCGATCTCCTCGTAGTACTGCGTGGGCAGGGGGCCGCCGTTCAGAACCGGTACGCCCTGGGCATTGCAGCGGGCAATCACCTCTTCTAAGGAGTGCCAGTGGATAATCATCGTAGACGTAATCACAATGTCTGCCCAGTCGAGATCTTCGTCCCGCAGAGGCGTCACATTGATATCCACCATCCGAAGGGCGTAGTCCTCGGGCATCATCCCGGCAATCGTCAGCAGCCCCAGAGGGGGAAAGGCCGACTTCTTATCGATCATCTTCAGAGCTTCATCAAAGCTCCAGAACGTAACCGGATTCTCCGGACAAACCAGCAGGGCATTCGGCATGCTAAATCCTCTCTATGTTCGCAGGCGCATCTTCTGTTCTGGTAACGCTCATCACAGGCGGAAAAACGGCCCTGAGGGCCTGGACAATGCACGGTATCGGACATTCCCCACCCCTGATTCGAACGGCGTGCACTCCAGAGGGAGGACACCCTTCTGGACAGCACAGAATTAATATAATAAGATTCTTTCAATTCCGCTAAATAAAAAAACCCCGATCTCGAAAATTATATGCGTAAAACCTGATCCGGCGATGCGGTTACGGCCCTATGCCCCATCCGGTCTCCCCCCTTGCCGCCTTACAATATCCCTTCCATCGCCGCAGACCACATCCCGCATCGGACCTCCAGCATTCGGTCCACGGGCGTCACCAGCGTAATCAAAAGCCGGAATGCCTCCAGGGCCGGTTCGCTGTTGTGCATGTGCCACATCCGGTGTGCGTATGCCCCCGGTCCTGCCTGCGCGAAACACTGGTCACGACCGTACCGTCGGCGTGCAGGAGGTGGTAGGAAAGGTCCAGGTTCTTCCGCACCGGATCCAGCAGTTCCGGCCGGTCCAGGACCTGTCGGGACAGAATGGACTCCACCTGGGCATCCAGCAGCGGCAACAGAGCGTCATAGGTCAGCATGGAAAAAAATCCTTCTGAATTGCAAAGCTTTTTGCCACCAGGAGCCACATGCTTATCCAAAAAACATCCTTGACTTCGTTTGATCGTTTTCCCGATATTTCACACATCTGTCAGGAAGGCACGTTGTAGGGCCTCGCGGTCGATCCTTCACCGGGCGCGGGGCGGTCCCGGAGGAGATTTTTTATGCGTCTTAGATCATTCACCGCATCCGCCATTGTTGGATTCCTGTCGCTCTGTCCCATCTCCGTCGCGTCGGCCCGGAGTGGGCCTGCAGAGCCGCCGCGCTCCGGGTGGTACATCGGCGCGACCATGGGACTGAATCGGGCATCCGACATGGACCAGGAGGGCTGGAATCGGGACACGCACTGCTATCCGACGGATGCCTGTTTCGATTTGGACCCCATTCCCCAAATCTCCGGATACCGCTGGCGTTACAAGATCGAAGCCGCCGCCGGAAACGTGTTCGAAATCTCGGCCGGACGCATTTTTGATCGCAAACGCCTGGAGCTGTCGCTCGCGCAGAAAAAGAACGGCCTCAACCAGGTATTCCGCAGCGTCACCGATTACGACGGGATGCCCATGGAGGAGCGACGCGGCGGCACGGTCGAATCCAATGACCGGTCTTCGATCGACGATCTCATCGTGCGAACACTCTCGTTCAACGCGTACTACGATTTTCCGGGCGCGTACCGCGGGATTTCTCCGTATCTCGGCGGAGGTTTGGGCGCCGCGTACGTCGAGATGTCGGGAGTACACTACTCCAACGACCATAAGGAAACGTCGAGCAATGCCCAGGTATACGACCCTCCGCTCTCCTTCTACAACAGCCGCCAGGATGGCGACCTCTCCGACGTGGTTTTGGCAGGGCACCTGCACGCCGGGGCCGACTACCGGGTACACGACAGGACATTGCTGGGATTGAAGTTGACGTACTCGATCACAAGAAGCATCAATGTCCGGGGGGGATATTCGATTCACCCGATGCACGATCGAGAACCCGACTTCCCCAACCACAATACGTTCACCGGAGCGCGTCACTGGACGTTGACGCTTCATGTCAAACGCCTGTTCGGGAACTGAACGGGGCCGTCTGGTCGCGTTGGGTGAAATGACGAGCGCCGGGCGCTGTTGAGCTCTCATCCTGGTTATTTTCCAAGCAGTTCATCGAGCTTGCACCGATCCTGATTGGGGAGGACGCAGATGGAACTGACCGAGGAGGAAATCTGGTATTTCAAACACAACGGCTTCCGGCGCCTGCCGGAATGTCTGCCGGATGATCTGGTCAACAGGCTCAATGCCGTCACCGACGAACAGATCGACCGGATGATCGAACCCGTCGTCTGGGAGAAGCGGGAAACGCGCACCCCCGACGATGTCCGGAGGCTCTCCAAGATCATCGCCCGTGCTCCCGTCTATTTGGAAGCGGCCTCCCATCCGATCATCACAGAAGCCCTGAGAGGTGTTCTGGGCCCCAATATCGAGCTTTTGACCAACAAACACAACCACATTATGGTGCGTCCTCCCGGCTCCGATTCCGTCTACTGGCACAGCGGCGAGCAACCCTATGACCACACCCTGATCACCGCCCTGGTCTACTTGCAGGAATCCACCCTGAAGAACGGCTGCATCCGGATTGTGCCCGGCAGCCACCTGCGGCCCTTCAGGCGCGACCGGCGCCCCAAAGAGGCGTTTCGCGAAAGCGACCTCTACGGTCTGTCAGTCCCCATCCCCATGCCCCGGGGAGGCGTCCTCCTCTTCAACGATTGCTGCTTCCATGGATCGGATGTCAACATGAGCGATGCATCCAGGCGAAGCATGACCCTGGCTTACCGCGCCCACGACGCCCATGACGTGATCAAAGAAGACCCGGAAAAAATCCTGGTCAGCGGGGAAAAGGTCTACACCGGCCACCCCCATCCGTTTCCGGGCAGCAACTGACCCGCGCCAACTGGAGAAAACCCTATGTCACTCACACCCGAACAGGTACACCTGTTTCGCCACAACGGCTTCCTCAAATTGAAAGACCGGCTTTCCGGGGAACAGGTGGAAAAACTCAAAAAGGCGGTCCGGAAGAACATCCGTGAAGAGGTGCAACCGGTCGTACGCAACCGGGACGGGCGGGTCGTGCGCATCTCGGACATCGTGGACAGAGACCCTGTCTTCCTCGAAACCGCTTCCAGCCCCCTGGTCCTGGATCCCCTGGAATCCCTTCTGGGCCCCAACATCGAACTCATCAAAAACCGGCACAACCACGCCACGCTCCGCCTGGCCTCGGAGAACCGGCCGGAGGGATTGCACCGGGATATCAGGCAGTGGTCCCGGACCATCTTCACGGTCATCTTCTACCTGCAGGAAACAACCGTGGAGAACGGATGCACCCTGGTCGTGCCCGGCTCCCACCATTTCCCGGCCGTCAACGGCCGTCTCTACGACGAAGCATGGGCTCGGGATCTCCTCGGCCAGGCCCTGCCGGTGCCCATGCCCGAAGGCGGCATGCTCGTAACCGACAGCATGATCATGCACGGCGTTGGGCAGAACAGAACGGACGGCACCCGGATGAGTATGACCGTGGGCTACCACAGCGTGGACGAACTCTCCGACGTTGAAAATCCCAAACGGATTCTGGTGCGCGGGGAGCGGCCCTACGACGGCAACGACGCCCGGAATTAGGAGATGACGATGGCAACGGACAACCCTCAGAACCCCAATATCGTACTCATCATGTCCGACCAGCACAACGCATCGGTCATGGGCTGTGCCGGCAATCCGATTGTCCGGACGCCCAACCTGGACGCGCTGGCCGAGCAGGGCACCCGCTTTACCAACGCCTACTGCCCCTACCCCCTCTGCGCTCCCTCCAGGATGGGCTTTATGGCCGCCCACTACCCCAGCGACATCGGCGTTTTCGACAACGGCGGCATCCTCTCGTCCCACACGCCCACATTCGCCCACGGCCTGGGCGCAGCGGGTTACGAGGCCGTCCTCTGCGGCCGGATGCACTTTGGGGGGCCGGACCAGTTCCACGGCTTTGAAAAGCGCATCCACGCCGATTGCGGCGGCCGGACACTCTCCCCCGAAATCCTCGGCTCGGCATACAACCGGACCAACGGACAGACGAAATATGCCGTTGAAGTCTCCGGATACGGGCAGACCGGCTACCAGCTCTTCGACGGGAGCGTCACGGACACCGCCTGCAACTACATCTCGCATTGGAACGGGAAGGGTCGTCCCTGCTGCCTCGTGGTCGGCCTCATGCTGCCTCACAACCCCCTCATCTGTTCCAAAGCGCTGTTCGACCACTACGAACAGATTCCCTCTTCAGAACCCGTATCTCAGGACTATCTGGACACCCTCCACCCCGCAATGAGAAAATGGCGGGAGCGGCGGGGCGTGGACGACCTGACGCCCGAACAGAACCGGCGCGGTCTGGCCGCCTACTACGGCCTCGTCACAGAGCTTGATAGCAACATCGGCAGGATCGCAGGTGCGGTCAGATCCTCTCCGGAAGCCGATCGCACCGTCATCATCTACTGCTCCGACCACGGCGATATGGCCTGCGAACACGGCATGTGGTGGAAAAGCAGCTTCTACGACGGCTCCGCCCGCGTCCCCCTCATCGTCTCCTGGCCGCAGCAATTGCTCCGGGGGGAAAAAAACCACGCCGTCATCAGCCTCATTGACGTGGGCCCCACCGTCCTGGACCTGGCCGACGCAGCGCCTCTACCCGATGTATCGGGAAGGAGCTTCGCCGGTTTTCTGAGTGGAGACGGAACAATCCCCGACTGGCCCAACGAAGTCTTCTCCGAGTACATCGGACTCTTAGGCGACCAGCCCTCCTGCATGGTCCGCACCGGCCCCTGGAAGCTGAACTACTATCACGAATTCCAATCCTGCCAGCTCTTCAATATGGACGAGGATGCGGACGAAATGCACGACCGGGCGGAAGATTCGGCCTGCCGGGAAATCGTAGAGGATTGTCTGGCCAGAATTCACCGACGGTGGTCCGCCGAGCGCATCCTGAGAAACGCTGAAAAGCAAAACCGGGCAAAAGACCTGATCCGGCGATGCGGGTACGGCCCTATGCCCCATCCGGTCTCCCCCTTTGCCGCTCCGGAGGGCTGCAATCGGTTCGATTTTTCCCAGCTACCGGGAAATCGGCCCTGACCTGTCCCCAATCTTCAGCCTTACAATCTCTACCCTCCTCCATTGACTACATCAAATACCAACTTCGCATCCATATATTACTCTCCTCGGCTATCAGGTAGCTTCTGAGTAAGAGAAAAGCGCGCGCGCGGGCTATTCGTCCGAGCATGACTGGCCGCTCCCCAGGCCAGTTCACACCGTGCCGCGATGAAGAAGTCGGGAATGCGACCTGCGACCAGACCAGTCAGCAAACCATTGACTTTTTGCTGTGATAGTATATCTTAGTTTACAAGAAGCCGCCCCCTCTCCAGATGAAAAGGGAGATAAACCAGTATTCAATCGCAGTCTATGAACTATAACCCTGTGTACTATCTGCCCCAATATAGTCACGGGGTTTTTTAATGAATACAGGGGGAACCATGACCAGACGCAGACTGCCTATCGGTATTCAGACCTTCCGCGAGATCCGCGATCAGCACTGCTACTATGTCGATAAAACCGCATACATCCGGCAACTATTGGATGGGAGCAAGCACTATTTCCTATCGCGCCCGCGTCGATTTGGCAAGAGCCTATTTCTGGACACCTTGAAAGAACTATTTGAAGGGAATGAGCCGCTATTTGAGGGATTGTACATCCATGACCACTGGGATTGGCAGGTGCGCCATCCCGTGCTGCGGCTCGACTTCAGCAGCGGCAACTATCAGGGTCCGGACGACTTGCGGAAGGAAGTGACGGCGCAATTGAATGCTTTTGAGGACGAAGCGGAGGTCATCCCGCGCGACGACAGCGCGTCAGCCCGCTTGCGCCACTTGATGAAGGTGCTACACGAGCGCAGCGGTCAGCGCGTTGTGATACTGGTTGATGAATACGACAAGCCCATCCTGGACGCGCTGGCGGTGCCTGAGGTCGCCCGGGCCAATCGCGACTTCTTGCGCGGCCTATATTCGACCGTAAAGTTTGCAGACGCGCACATACGCTTCACGTTCATTACTGGCGTCAGCAAATTCTCTAAGGTGAGTATCTTCTCCGGTCTCAACAACCTCACCGACATCACCATTGACCCGCGCTATTCCGCTATCTGCGGCTACACCGAAGCGGACCTCGACACCGTATTCGTGCCAGAACTGCCCGGCCTGGACCGAGACGAAATCCGCGACTGGTACAACGGCTATAGCTGGCTGGGCGACGAAAAAGTGTACAACCCCTTCGACATCCTCCTTCTATTCGACAAGCGCACCTTCGGCACCTACTGGTTCGAGACCGGCACTCCCACCTTCCTCATCGAAACCCTCTTTCAACGCCACATCAGTTCTCTCGAACTGGATAACATGATCGGCAGCGACGAGTTGTTATCCACCTTCGATGTCGATGACATGGCAACAGAGGCATTGCTATTCCAGACCGGCTACCTCACCATCACAGAGGAAGAAAACCTCGGCGGCGCGTCATTCTATCGCCTGAGCTACCCCAATCGGGAAGTGCGCCAGAGCCTCAACGAGAGCCTGCTGCGCTACCTGGTAAAAGACGCCACACGCCAGATGGCGAACACCGTGCGTCTGTATAGGCTGCTGGAAGCCAACGACTTTGCCGGCCTGAAAACACTATTCCACGCCTTCTTTGCCAGCATCCCCTACGAATGGTACACCAACAACGACATCGCCAATTTTGAGGGCTACTACGCCAGCGTGTTCTATTCCTATTTCGCGGGACTGGGGTTTGACATCACCATAGAGGACAGCAGCAGCCATGGCCGTGTAGATATGGCCGTTCACTTTAACGATAACATCTACCTGTTCGAGTTCAAAGTGGTGGAGATGGCGTCTGAAGGCGGGGCAATGGCGCAATTGCAGGCAAAGGGATACGCGGACAAATATCGCGGTCTGGACCAGCCGATCCACCTGATCGCCGTAGAGTTTAGCAAAAACACTCGCAATATAACGGCCTTTGAGGTCGCACAATAGTAGAAACCAAAAAAGCGGTGATCTTAAGACCACTGCTTTTTGCTTTCCCTCTTCAATCCACTCAGGCTTAAAGGGTTGAAACAGATCAGGGGAAATCAGACGCCTTCCAACGCCCGCTACCGACGCGCCTGCGGACTGAGCGGCCCAGGTCGGTCCCATCGAAGAGCATCACCTGTGCCCCGGCAGCCGGGGGCGCCAGCCGCACCCGCCCCTCAACCAGCGGCTCGACGTTGGCGCCCACGCCCACCATCAGCCCCATGAGACAGCTGATTACCAATCAAGTGTCGGCAACAAGCTGCTGAGCCTGTTGGTCGAGCCCCTTAATGGCGCCCTGAATTGCGGCGACTTCGCGCTCCTCGGAGTACGCCTCGCCGCACTGGTCACAGACCCAGGCAGGGACTGTATCGAACACCAGGTGATAGCCGTTACGGTCAACATGGAAGGGCGCCTTCGAACGCTTCATCTGGCCATGGCAGTGGATGCAGTTCATTGCGATCTCCTTGTTCGTAAGTCTTGCTTCCACTTATCCTCTGTGGGAAGGTACGCTGTGATTACTGCGAGCAAATCCTCCTCAGGTGCACAGACTACGTGGATATCTCGCTGATCAACTCCTTGGCCATGCAGTAGGCAAAGGAGACTCAACCATGGCTCCTTGTGAAGATAACACAATTGAGACGTCCTCGCACGAGCTTTTCCCCCAAGACTATCTGCGTGAGCAAGCTGAAAAGACCCACGTGATCCGGAGAGAGCGGAAGGCCGGAGAAAACGCCGGCCTTGAGCGTCAAGATGCCCTGGTATGGCAAACGTAGGACGTAAATCGCTGCCAGTTGGTCCGCGGTCACGTCGCCCGCATCAAACCCCTCGTAAACAACCTGAGTCGAATCGTATTCAAAGCGGATGGAAAGACTGCTCGCATCTTGAATATCACTGCCGAAAATCTGAATGGGAACAACTTGATCGGGAGACACATCAAGAGAGGATACGGCCTGGTCGCCTTCCGAACGATCCAGATCCAGCGCAAGGGAAAAGCTGCTGGTCTGTGTGGATAGCGACCACGGGTAAATCAAGAGTGCCAGGCTCAGCAGGCTGGCGATGCCGAGCGAGAAGGGCAAAATCCTAACAGGGAGTTTCATAGTGGTGGATGCCTCCTGAAAGGATGTCAGAATTAGCCTTGATTCGACAGGACGCCGGATGCGGGAAATCCGCACGTCCGATTTCAAGGGCGGAGACCGGTACCCGTCCTTGTAACGGAAAGGACACTTCGCCTCCACCGTCCGGACCGGAGGACGATTCGACACGCCCTGTGGCGATTTTTGGCAGCGACTTCATACTGGTCATCGTTCGTTGAGCACCCGTATTTCCAGGATCGTCGATTCCAGGACGCTCGGGGAAGCGTCCGGTACTTCGACCATTTCGGCTTCGACAGGATGACCCGCAACGCATTTGAATGGAACTTGCTGCACAGATGTCCTTGCCATTTTAGAAGAGGAAGGGGCGGGAAGCGTGTACGGATCAGCCTGCGTGACGTCGACGACGTAGCCGATATCGGCCAGAGCCTGGACCGTGACCGCGCTGAGCGGAGCGGGCTCGTCTAAGAGAGAGGTCATGAGTTCGTCTCCGAGAACGGACTCGCGCCAGTGGTGGTCAACTGAACCAGAGGTAAGTCTCGTGACGCCGTTCTCCACCGGCGCCTTCGCACCCGCGTAGTCCGCGCCGCCTGCGTCGTCAAATGCCGCGATCGCCAGCGGACCGAGGAAATGAGTGTCGGGAATTTCGTCGCCGATCCTGTCGTATTTCCTCCGGCCCCGAAGGTAGTGTCGCCATCTGTGTGCAGTGGCTGTAAAACCCAGGGCGTGCGCCATCTCGTGCAAGATGACGGATTTCAGTCTTTCGTCCGACAAGGAACCATAGAACGTCTCATCGAACTTCATCCACGAGACGGCCGGCAGGTGGGACTCGAAGCGAAGAATTTTTACGTTTGCAGCGGCTGTCCCAAGAGCCTGGGGACTCAGTTCCACCTCAATCCGCAGGTCGTCCACCACCTCGCCGTCGACCGTATAATCCGGCAGGCTGTTCCTGATGATGCTCTCCCAGCGCGCTTCCGCGGCGTCGAATACTGCCTTTTTGGCTGCCGTGGGCGTAAAGTTCTTGAAGACGAACTCGACGTCGAAGGCACTGGTCCCGCTTGTCGTGTATTCGACGGTCCTGGACCAGGGACCGGGGCTGTAGTCTCGTTCGGTGCAAGGCTCTCCCCTGTACCTGTAATCCGCCTCATAGGTGGTGCCGGGCTCGACGCCCACTGACGTCATGATCGAAATATCCGCGGCACTGGTTTCCGGGTTCGACTGTTCAATGCATCCTGTTATGTAATCACCCTTATATCCGACCCTGACCTTACCCAGCACCTCCAGGGGCGTCTGCTGTCGAACTCTGACGTCGTATGCGCGGGTTTCCCCGGCTTCGAAGCGATCGGTGAACCGGATGGTGAGGTCCTCGTTGTCGGCATCGAAAGCAGCAGTGGGATCCGGCAGCGTCGCCGCCTGAACCGTTACGTTAATGGTCTGCGCGGCGGTCTCGCCATAGTTGTCGCTCCCCGTGATTTCAACGGACGTGTTGCCCACGGCCACCGGTCGGATCGTCAGATACCAGCCCGCCACCCGTGCGGTCGCGACAGCGTCATCGTTCGACGAGGCGGCGAACCATGCCATATCTTGCCCATCCCGGAACCCGTACCACAACGGCACCATTTCCGCGGCGCCCTCGAACGTCAACGTCCTGTCGCCCAGGGGGGTGACGAAGGGCGGTCCGTTGTAAGTCGCTCCAAAGGCGGATTCCGACCATTCCCCCGTCCCTTCGGCATTGGCGCCCCGCACCTGCACCTCGTACCTGGTGTTGGTCTTCAGGTAATGAACGTCCGCCTTCTTCTGGTTGGCGGCAGTGCTGTAATAGCTGAGACGCCCGGTGGCGAAGGCGTCGCCGCTGTCGGCGATGCGATATTGCACTTCGTAGCGGCCAATGTCAGGCCCGTCGTTCTCCGGCACCGACCATTCCACCGACAACGCCCTGACAAATACCGACGCGGAGGCCGCCGGCATGTCGATTTTTCCGGGCGGCTCGAGCACGTTGGTCACGGTGACGACGATCGGCAGCGCCGTGGTCTTCACCCGGTCGCCGGCGCCGCTGGTCGCCGTTATCTCGACGATGTAATCGTTGTCGCCCGCTTCACTCGCCGGGACCGTGCTGGCAAGGTCTCCCGGACGGTCGAAGTCGGGAGCGGTCCTGAAGGCCAATGTATTCCCGCTCGTGATCTCGAACTGATCCTGATCGGCTCCGCCGGTAATTTCATAACCGGTAATACTGTCTTCCGCGTCGGCATCGTCGGCAACGACGTCGCCGGCCATCGTTTCGTTTTCCTCCACCTCGAAACGCCCGTCGACAGTGAAGACCGGAGGCTGGTTGTCGCTGGTCGTACCGCTGACCGGATCGGACCACCCGCCCTCCCCATCGGCGTTCCTCGCCCGCACCTGCAACTCGTATTCGGTGTTCGCGGTCAGGTTCCCGACCGTCGCCCTCGTGTCCGTCCCATCGTAATTCACAACGGTGAAGGTACCGGCGCCTGTGCGGTATTGAACGTCATAACCGGCGATGGCCGGTCGCCCCGTGTTGTCCGGCGCAGTCCAACTCAGGGTCAGGCTCGTCAACGTCGATGCCTCCACCCTCGGCGTCCCCGGCATACCTGGCGGTTCATCTGCATCGATCAACTCGATGGTCGCATCGACGGTGGCGCTGCCTCCCTGTGGATCCACCACCTTCACCGTCACCGAATAGCTGTTCTTTGTCTCGTAGTCGTAGGTTACGCCCTCTTTGGTCTGAAGCTGACCGTGGCGGCCGCCTTGCACCGTGACGATATCGAAACTCCCGGCATCCGTGCCTTCGAGGCTGAAGGCCATCCCGGACCAGATATAGTCGTCCGTTACGTGCAACGGCTCGCCGACGTCCTGGCCGGCCCCGGTGTTCTCGGCAAAACTGCGAATCGGCGATGCCTCGTCGAACGTCGGCGGTTTGTTGGGTTGGACCGATCCGAAGCCCGAGTCCGACCATTCGCCGGGTCCGTCATCGTTGATCGCCCGCACCTGTACCTCGACGGCGGTGCCCGGGGGCATGTTTTGGATGTTTTGGACCGTTGTTGCCGTGCCCGTGGTGACGGAAGTGTGAACGTAGGACGGCTTGCCGTCCAGGCGGGATCGCAGGTCGTAGCCCGTGATGGGCGTGCCGCCGCTATTCTCCGGCGCCGTCCAACGGATGACCAGGTAGGCGGGCCGTGGGGACGTCAGGGTCGGTGGATCCGGTTTCCCCGGCGGTTCGCTCTCGTTGGTGACGGTGACAGTGATCGTCTGCTCGGCGGTCAGCGCGCGGCCTCCCTCGCCGCCGATTACCGTGACCACGACGATGTATGTGTTGTTCCTTCCGTCGTCCGTGGGATTCTCGAAGTTGGTGGCATCCTTGAAGGTCAGCACGCCCCCGCTATTGATCTCAAGCAGGTCACGGTCAGCACCGCCGGTGACCTCGTAGCCGGTGATGCCGTCGTTCCTGTCGACGTCGGTGGCGGTCACCCGGCCGACGGACTGCTCGTTTTCATCGACCTTAAAGGCATCGTCGCTGGTGAAATGAGGCGGCTCGTTCACGTCGGTAACGGTAACGGTGATCGTCTGTGCTGCGGTCAGGGCCCGGCCTCCCGCGCCGCCGGTGGCCGTGACCGCGACGCTGTACTGGTTGTTCCTTCCGGAGTCCTTGGGATCCTCGAAGTCGGGGGCATCTTTGAAGGTCAACGCGCCTCCGCTGTCGATCTCGAACAGGTTCTGGTCCGACCCGCCGGTGATGGTGTAATTCGTGATATCGTCGGCACTATCCTCATCACGGACGACCACTGCGCCAACTGTCGTGCCATTTTCTACCGTCTCGAAGGTCGCGTCGCTGGTGAACGAGGGCGGCTCGTTGACGTCGTTCAGGTTGATCAACACGCGGATGGTGCGCTCACCGCTGTGCCCGTCGGTTGCTTTGATACGCAGAACGTAGCGGGACTTCGCCTCGTAGTTGTAGGTCTGATCCGATTTGGTCCGAACTTGACCGCTGCGCGTGTCGATGGTGAAGGCATCTGCGTCTGTGCCTTCCAGGCTGTAGGTCAGCGTCGTGTTCTCGGGATCGGTTGCGCTTACCGGATCGCCGATGTTCTGCGCGCCCGTGGTGTTCTCGTCGAGGCTGCGCGTGGCGCTCGACCCGTCGGTGAAGACCGGCAGCTCATTGGCGCTGGTGCTTCCCGTGCCCGACGGCGACCAGTCGCTCGCGCCCTCGGCGTTGCGCGCGCGCACCTGCGCCTCATAGCTCGTTCCCGGGGTCAGGTTGGTGATGGTCGCGGTCAGGTTCACGCTGTTGTGTGTATAGGAGGTAAAGCCGCCGCTGTCCCCTTCGCGGTATTGGATGTCGTAGTCGTTGATGTCGGGGCCGGTGTTGGCCGGCTCGGTCCAGGTCACCGTCAGGCTGGTGGAAGAGGCCGCTGAGACGCTGGGTGCTGCCGGGGTCTCGGGCGGTTCCTGTTGGTCTATCAGATTGATGGTCACCTCGATGGTGTTGCTACCGCCCTGATCGTCTTCTACGCGAACCGTTACCTCGTAGCTGTTCTTCTCTTCGTAGTCGTAGGTTTCGCTCGCTCTGGTTTGTAGCTGGTTGCCGTCGAGAGCGAAGGACGCCCGGTCCGTGCCTTCGAGACGGTAGGTCAGTGTCCCTCCGTCGCCGTCGGTGGCGGTTACCGGATTGCCGACGTCCTGCGTGCCCGTCGTGTTCTCCGCCAACCTGCGGGTGGTGCTCGATCCTTCGGTGAAGGTGGGGGCCTGGTTGGCGACGGTTCTCACATCTGCTGATTGGGACCACTGGCTCTCGCCTTCGGGACTACGTGCTAACACCTGCACCTGGTAGAGCGTGTTGGCTTTCAAGCCGGTGATGGTCGTGCTCCTGCCGGGGCCATTGTGTTGCCAGTCGGTGAACGTGCCGCCGGTTTCCCTGTACTGAATGTCGTAGTCGTTGATGGCAGGACCGGTGTTGATGGGAGCTGTCCAGCGTATGGATAGGCTACTCAGCGTCGAGGCAGTGACTGCCGGCTTGTCGGGTCTTTCTGGTCGTTCGTTATCGTCATCGGTCACTTCTATCGTCACTGTGATGGTCGCCCGCCCGCTATGCTCGTCCTGTGCCTCTACCCTGACCGTATAGCGATCCTTCGTTTCGTAGTCGTAGGTGACGCTCGTCCCGGTCTGCAGTTGACCGGTGTTCGGGTCGATGGCAAAACTCTCCGTATCCCCGCTGGCGAGGCGGTAACTCACCGTGCTACCCTCGGGATCGGTCGCTCTTACCGGATCGCCGACGTCCTGGACGCCTGTCGTGTTCTCGACCAGGCTGCGCGTGGGCGCGGACTCGTCGAATGCCGGCGGCTGGTTGGCACTGGTCGTGCCATAGCCCGAGGGAGACCATGCACCCGTGCCTTCGTCATTGGTCGCCCGCACCTGCACCTCGTAGCGCGTGTTCACCTTCAGGTCCGCAATCGTCGTGGTCGTGCCCGTGTTGTGTTGCCAGGGGAGGAAGCTGCCACTACCTGTCCGATATTGCACGTCGTAGTCGTCGATATCAGGACCGGTGTTGACAGGAGCCGTCCACGTCACCGTCAGGCTGGTGGATGAGGCCGGCTGCACCTGCGGCCTGTCCGGCGCCTCGGGCGGTTCGTCCACGTCGGCCACATGGATCGTCACGGCAATGGTGGCATTGCCGCCGTGACCGTCGTCTGCGGTTATTGTCACCGAATAGCGATTCTTTGTCGCTTCGTGGTCGTAGGTGACGCCCGATAGGGTGCGCAACTGACCGTTACCTGCGTTGATAGCGAATGAACCGGCATCGTCCCCGCTGAGGCGATAGGTCAGGCTGTGACGGTCGGCATCGGTGGCGCGGACCGGATGCTGGATGTTTTGACCTGCCGCCGTGTTCTCGGCTACGGTGCGGTTGGTGCCTGGACCGTCGTCGAAGGTCGGAGCATTATTCTGACCCGGCGGAGGAGGTGGAGGCGGTGGAGGCGGTGGCGGCGGCGGAGGTGGAGGCGGTGGTGGAGGCGGTGGTGATGTCACGACGACCCTGAAGGTGGTTTCCACACGGTTGCCCTGCGCATCAATCGCGGTGAGGGTGATGGTCGCACGACCTGGCCTGTTAGAGGTGATCCTCACCACCGAACCTGAAACACTCACCGCTGCCACATTGGGTTTGGACGAGGACACCTCATATTTCAAGGTGGCCTCAGAACGGAAGAGGCCAGACACATCCACAGCCTCCTCACTCCCTTCCGGATTTAGTGTCTGCGTGTCTATTGAACCAACGACCTCTATGGGCTTCACGAACAGGCGCAGCGGACCGCCCACACCCGTCCGGATAC
Source organism: Candidatus Latescibacterota bacterium (assembly GCA_965222075.1). Taxonomy (GTDB): domain Bacteria; phylum Latescibacterota; class UBA2968; order UBA2968; genus JAAXHW01. The sequence goes on from OZ244937.1 coordinate 2,038,960, forward strand.
CCTGATAGCCTTCCGGCGCCTCAGACACAGACTCCAGGCTTACACAGTCACATTGTCCCCACGCTGCGTCACGGTGATGGGCGTGCTCCTGGTGCTGCCCGCTTCTATGGTGGCCTCGCTGTGCGACAGGCGCCCACCCGTGACGGACAGACGCACACCCATCTTGAACGGCGCACCCTCGGGAAGGGTGACCCTCACCCTCGCCGGACCGGGTGCAAACACATCCGGCGTATCTGTCCGTTTCAGTGCCAGCATAAGCGGGAAGGGCGCGCCCGGGTTGTGGTCCAACCACAGCCGTTGCAAACCGGACAATTCGGAGAACACACCCGAAGGCAGCGTGTGCAACTTGTTCACATAAAGCAACAGGATCTGCAGGTCGGACAGGTCGGAGAACACGCCTCCGGGCAACACGGTCAAAGCATTGCCCCCCAGGTCCAGCCGTTGCAGGTTGGACAATTTGGAGAACACGCCTCCGGGCAGGCTGCTCAGAGCATTGGCGCCAAGCTGGAGGTCCTGTAAGCTGTCCAGACCGGAGAAGATAGCTTTGGGCAATGCGGTCAGACTGTTGCTGCCCAAACGCAGGACGCTCAGGTTGGACAGACCGGCAAAATCACCCGCCTTCAAAGCCGTGATCTCCTGCTTTCTCAAATACAGGGTATCCCTGATCGTGCTCAAGTGCGCCTCTGTGACCAGCGCGCAGTCGGTGATCTCCGGAATCAGGGATAAGAGCACGTCGCGCACCTGTGGGGTGCGCCCGCAGATCCCCGGCGCGGTCAGCAGCACGGTTACGGCAATCTCCTGCGTGGCACTCCAGCGGTCATCACTAACTGTGACGGTGATGGCTGCACGCCCCACAGCCACAGGGCGGATGGTCACGATGGAATCAGACACACTCACCGTCGCAACCGCGTCATCGGACGATGCTGCCGTGTAGGTCAGCGCCTGACGGCCCGGATGGGTGAACGCGCTTGCCGCATTCACGCGAACGTCGCCATCGCCCAGGATCAGGGTCTGCGCAGGAATAACGCCCACAGGCACCGGCCCTCCCACAGGTGTGCCGGAAACAGGGGCTGACCATGCACTGGCCCCCTCCTCGTTGAGCGTGCGCACACGCACCTGATACACCTGGTCGTTGGTCAGCCCCGTCAGCGTGATACTCGTATCGGCGCCACTGCTCAGGGTCTGCCCACTCCCCCATTCACCGCTATCCACAGTCCGGCCTGTCTGCGTGCCACGCACAGGCAGGCCTGCCTGCCCGCCTGCGCGCTGCGCGCGGGCAGGCGCCGAGTCCTGCGCGGCAGGCAGGCGCGCCACCTCATACCCGCTCACCGGGGGCTTGCCCACTTCGTCGGGCGCCGCATCCCAACGCACTGTCAATGCGGTGTCGCGCGGCGCGACCACCACACCCGGGGGCGGCGCAGCAGGCGGCTCGTCCACGTCGGTGACGGTGATGCCGACGACGACGCTGGCGCGGCCCCCCTCGCCGTCGCTGACGCGTGCGATCACTGAGTAGCTGCTTTGCGCCTCAAAATCATACGTCCCCTGTGTCCGTATCTGCCCCGTGCCCGCGTCAATGGCAAAACTGTCCGCATCCGCGCCACGCAGACGGTACGCGAGGGTATTGCCATCCGCATCGGTGCCGGAGACGGGGGTGCCGATATTTTGTCCCGCCGGAGTGTTCTCAGCGATGGAACGCGTCACCAGCGTCGAGGTGAACACCGGCACGCGGTTCACCGTATTGCCAAAGCTTCGGGCAAAGATCTCAAAGTCGTCAAACCCGACCCTGCCATCGCTGTTCAGGTCGTACTTTCCCCCATACTGCTCATCACCCTCCTGATACCCGAACGCGCCGGCAAACAGCACAAAGTCCGCAAAATCCACCAGCCCGCTCCCGTCGAAGTCCGGAGAAGGGGGCGCGGCGACCTGTAAGGCAACGCTGAGGGATAGCGTCACCGCCCCGGTTTGTTCACCCCGGCCCAGTTCAGCGCCCATCAGCCGAATCTCCGTCTCCAAAAACACATCCGTGGTGCGAAATCGCACCGTGCCGATCAGACCTGTATTCACCGTAGACCCACTCAGGGACGCGATACCGATCCGAACAGAAATCGAGTCCTGCTCTACAAGGACCTGTGCATCGGGCAGCACGTCGCCCGCATCAAACCCCTCGTACACAACCTGAGTCGAATCGTATTCAATGCGCGCGGAAAGACTGCTCGCACCTTGAATATCACTGCCAAAAATCTGAATGGAAACCACCTGGTCGGGAGACACGTCGAGCGAGGAAACGCCCTGGTCGCCAGCGGCATCGTCAAGGTCCAGCGCGAGCGAAAAGCCGGACGGCTGCGTCGACGGCGACCACGGGGAAATGAACAGCAAAAGGCTCAGTAAACTGATGGCGCCGAGTGCGAGGGGAAAAATTCCAGAGTGGATTTTCATCTGTCAATACCTGGTTCAGCCTTTATAGCGTAGCGGGCGACCGGCCGGTCGCCCCTACACGGAGACGTCCGCTTCGCGGCGTGCCCTTCGCAGCGCCGGTCTCTCTCACAGCCGGAATCACTCATCGACCTGGGTGCCGAAAACCCAGGGACGCGCCTGCTTGATCGCCAGGACGTCGTCGCTGGTGATCTTGAACTCGATCTCCATGGCGAACGGTTCATCGGCTGCGGGGTCGTACAGCTCCTCGAACTCCTCGTGGATCACCTCGAGACGTTCTCTCAACTGGCGCATTTGGTCACGGCTCATGAGGAGTTGCCCGGGCGGCACCTGGTTGGAGGTCCCAAGGATGATGTAGGGAGGTAGGAAAGGCGGGTTCAACAGGACTTCCTCCGGCACCGAGTGCGCGTCGGGATTGGTGACCAGATCCTCGCCGACCTGCGTGTTGACGTAGTAGCGCCCGTCACCGCCGTAGATGGGGTCGAAGCTGACGGCCACGCCGTTGGCCAGTTCGTCCCTGTAGCTGGGATGCACCAGGATGCCCATCGCCGCCGCCATGTGATCGATGCGATGGAAGTCGCGTTCGACGAAGGCGCGGAAGTTCCACAGGCTGGCGTACACTTCCTTGAGGGACTTGGCGAGATCCTTCTCGTCCTCGCTCGGCTTCTGGCTCTTGGAATCATACAGCCCCGCGCCGTTGAAGCCCGGCAGGTCCTCGTTGTTGGTGCTGGACCGGTAGCGGCGGTTGATCCCTGCGGAGAAAGACTCATTCATTGTCTCGATTGCCGAGATGATCCAATCCGGCGTCTCCGCGTCTTCGATGGCCTTGCGCAGCTTCTTGAGTGAGTCCGCCTGGGCTTCGAAGTCCGTCTGGAAAGCTTCGTCGGCCAGCATGGTTTCAATGCGGGTGTAGAACCCGTTGTGCTTCATGAACTCGTCGTAGAAGTAGAACGGGATCGCGAAGCCGTCGGGCACCGTCCCCTCCGGAAACCCCAGCGTCCCCAGCACCGCCACGTTGGCCGCCTTGACGCCGAACGCGTCCCAGTCATCGAAGCCGATCTCACTGAGCGGCGTGATCTCCGTGACCTCGAGGTCCCGTTGCGGCGTCTGCGTTGTGGCGGGTCGGGACGATTCGTAGTGGGCATCGACCTCCGCGCGGGTGGCTGCCCGGATCGAGTATCCGTCCCCGGTCACCGTGTAGTGGACGTGGCTGCCGATGAGAGCATCGATGTCGTTCTTGTCGAGGGCGCCGCGGATGAAGGCGTTGGGAATGCCGTCCTGCACGGCGCGCAGGTTGACATGCGAGAGCGCCGTCTGGGGCACGGTGGAGATGATGCCGGCGACGCGGGGCAGCTCGTTGGGCAGCGCCTCGTAGATCACGATGTCGCGCGGGTGAGGCCGCTCGTCCGGGTCCATGACCCGCAGCAGGCCGTACCCCTCCCCCGGGTTCAACGCCAGAAAACTGGTTTCGTCGAGGAACTCATCGTCGAACACGAGGTTGATTCGGGACTCCCTGTACAATGGCAAGTCGGATTGGGAATGCACAAGAGCGTCGTTCGATATGTAGAACGCCAGGTCGTCCTCAAGCAGCGGCATGCTGGCGGCAAGCAGCGTATGGGCGCGCGCCACGACGCTGAAGGAGTACGGATGCTGGCGATAGCTCCACCAGTAGCAGTAGACTCCCGGACTGCCATCGGGGGCAACGAGATTCCCACGACGCATGAGACTGCCTTCGATCATCCCCTCCTGTCCCAGCTCGATGCCGATGGCCTCCAGGAACTCTTCATGAATCAAGGTGGTTCTGGTGTTCATGAAGTAGAGACGCGGGCTGTCGGTGTGCATGCCGAGCAGAACGAACTTGAGGTAGTACCCGCTAAAGGAGATCGCCTTGAATGTTTCCAGATCGGGAATGGCCAGTGCGCCGGTGGTGAATTCCACGGCCGCGGCAGGGTTGACCGGGTTCATGTCCACCGTGTCGAGTTCGGTGAGGTCGTCAATGCAGTCGCCGTCGACGTCGGCCGGGTCGGTGACGAGGTACTTCTCCACCCGGTAGCGCTCCCTGGGCAGGGCCGCCACGTTCTCGGCCAGCGTGGTCGTGCCCGCTTCGCCGCGCTTGACCAGGACCGGCGTCTCTACCGTCGCGCCATCCACGTCGTGCCGGACGTAGAGCACGAAGTACCAGTCGGTCGTGGACGCGACCACGATGGGCACCGCCGTCACTTCCACTTCCACCGGCGTCGGGGCGTCGGCGCCTTCTGTACAGATCCCCCCCACGCCCGAGGACGACCACTCGCCCGTGCCTTCGTCGTTGGTTGCCCGCACCTGCACCTCGTAACGGGTGTTGACCTCCAGGTTTGTGATGGTTGTCGTCGTGCCGGCGTCGTGCGGCCAGGGGAGGAAGCTGCCGCTGCCCGCACGATATTGCACGTCGTAGTCCTCGATGTCAGGACCCGTGTTTGTCGGTTCGGTCCAGGTTACGGTCAGGCTGGTGGACGAAGCTGCCTCGACCCTCGGGGCAGACGGCCTCCCGGGCGGTTCCTCGACGTCGGCCACGTGGATGGTGACGTCAATCGTGGCCGTGCCGCCGTTGCGGTCGTCGGCTTCCACCATCACCAAATAACTATTCTTTGTCGCTTCGTAGTCATAGGTGACGCCCGATCGGGTGCGAAGCTGACCGTTGCCTGCGTTGATGGCGAATGAATCGGCATCGGCCCCGTTCAATCGGTAGGTCAGCCGGTGTCCGTCCTCATCGGTGGCGCGGACCGGATGCTGGATGTTCTGGTTCGCCTCGGTGTTCTCGGCCACGGTGCGGGTGGCGCTCGGGCCCTCGTCGAAGGTCGGGGCCTGATTGGGACCCGGCGGTGGAGGCGGCGGACGTGGAGGCGGCGGAGGCGGCGGAGGCGGCGGGGGCGGCGGCGGGGGTGATGTCACGACGACCCTGAAGGTAGTTTCTACACGGTTGCCCTGCGCATCAATCGCGGTGATGGTGATGGTCGCACGACCCGGCCTGTTGGAGGTAATCCTCACCACCGAACCCGAAATGCTCACCGATGCCACATTGGGTTTTGACGACGACACCTCATACGTCAAGGTGGCTTCAGCACGGAAGAGGCCCGACACATCCACCGTCTCCTCACTCCCTCCCGGGTCCAGCGTCTGCGTGTCAACAGAACCGACCACCTCTATGGGCTTCACGAACAGACGCAGCGGATCGCCCACACCCGTCCGGATACCCTGATAGCCTTCCGGCGCCTCAGACACGGACGCCAGGCTTACCACGGTCGCGTTGTCCCCACGCTGCGTCACGGTGATGGGCGTGCTCCTGGTGCTGCCCGTTTCTATGGTGGCCTCGCTGTGCGACAGGCTACCGCCCGTGACGGACAGACGCACACTCATGTTGAACGGCGCACCTTCGGAGAGGGTGACCCTCACCCTCCCCGGACCGGGTGCAAACACATCCGGCGTATCTGTCCGTTTCAGTGCCAGCATAAGCGGGAAGGGCGCCCCCGGGTTGCGGTCCAACCACAGCGATTGCAAGCTGGATAGCCCGGCGAATATACCCTCGGGCAGCGTGTGCAACTTATTCACATAAAGCAACAGGGTCTGAAGGTCGGACAGGTCGGAGAATACACCTTCGGGCAACACGGTCAAAGCATTGCCCCCCAGGTCCAGCCGTTGCAGGCTGGACAATTTGGAGAACACGCCGTCGGACAGGCTGCTCAGGGCATTGGCGCCAAGCTGGAGGTCTTGCAAGCTGTCCAGACCGGAGAAAATACCCTCGGGCAATGCGGTCAGACTGTTGCTGCCCAAACGCAGGACGCTCAGCCTGGACAGGCCGGCAAAATCACCCGCCTTCAAAGCCGTGATCTCCTGCCTCCTCAAATACAGGGTATCCGTAATCGCGCTCAGGTGCGCCTCTGTGACCAGCGCGCAGTCCGTGACCTCCGGAATCAGGGATAGGAGCGCATCGCGCACCTGTGGGGTGCGCCCGCAAATCCCCGGCGCGGTCAGCAGCACGGTTACGGCAATCTCCTGCGTCGCACTCCAGCGGCCGTCGTTGGCTGTGACGGTGATGGCTGCACGCCCCACAGCCACAGGGCGGATGGTCACGATGGAATCCGACACACTCACCGTCGCAACCGCGTCATCGGACGATGCCGCGCCATACGTCAGCGTCCCCTCACCCGGATGGGTGAACGCGCTTGCCGCATTCACGCGAACGTCGCCATCGCCCAGGATCAGGGTCTGCGCAGGAATGACGCCCACGGGCACCGGCCCTCCCACAGGTGTGCCGGAAACAGAGGCTGACCATGCACTGGTCCCCTCCTCGTTGAGTGTACGCACACGCACCTGATACACCTGGTCGTTGGTCAGCCCTGTAAGCGTGATACTCGTATCGGTGCGACTGCTCAGGGTCTGCCCGCCCTCCCATTCACCGCTGTCTCCAGGCAGGTGCGTCACCTCATACCCGCTCACCGGGGGCTTGCCCACTTCGTCGGACGCCGCATCCCAGCGCACCGTCAATGCGCTGTCACCAGGCGTGACCACCACACCCGGGGGCGGCGCAGCAGGCGGCTCGTCCACATCGGTGACGGTGATGCCCACCACAAGACTGGCACGGCCCCCCTCACCGTCACTGACGCGCACGATCACCGAGTAGCTGCTTTGCGCCTCAAAATCATACGCCCCCTGTGTCCGTATCTGCCCCGTGCCCGCGTCAATGGCAAAACTGTCCGCATCCGCGCCACGCAGACGGTACGCGAGGGTATTGCCATCCGCATCGGTGCCGGAGACGGGGGTGCCGATATTTTGTCCCGCCGGAGTGTTCTCAGCGATGGAACGCGTCACCAGCGTCGAGGTGAACACCGGCACGCGGTTCACCGTATTGCCAAAGCTTCGGGCAAAGATCTCAAAGTCGTCAAACCCGACCCCCCCATCGCTGTCCAGGTCGTACTTTCCCCCATACTTCTCATCACCCTCCCGATACCCGAACGCGCCTGCAAACAGCACAAAGTCCGCAAAATCCACCAGCCCGCTCCCGTCGAAGTCCGGAGAAGGGGGCGCGGCGACCTGTAAGGCAACGCTGAGGGATAGCGTCACCGCCCCGGTTTGTTCACCCCGGCCCAGTTCAGCGCCCATCAGCCGAATCTCCGTCTCCAAAAACACATCCGTGGTGCGAAATCGCACCGTGCCGATCAGACCTGTATTCACCGTAGACCCACTCAGGGACGCGATGCCGACCCGAACAGTAGTCGAGTCCTGCTCTACAAGGACCTGCGCATCGGGCAACACATCGCCCGCATCAAACCCCCCGTAAACAACCTGAGTCGAATCGTATTCAATGCGCGCGGAAAGACTGCTCGCACCTTGAATATCACTGCCAAAAATCTGAATGGAAACCACCTGGTCGGGAGACACGTCGAGAGAAGATACGCCCTGGTCGCCAGCGGCATCGTCCAGATCCAGCGCAAGCGAAAAACTGCTGGTCTGTGTGGATAGCGACCACGGGGAAATCAGGAGCGCCAGGCTCAGCACACTGACGATGACAAGCGCGAAGGGAAATACATAAGGTTTCACGCGATCCAACCTGCCTGTGCGTGTTCGCTGTGTTGTGTCTCGTTAGAAACGGAAATATCTATATACAGGCAAAATACGTGCCAGATCTCAAAAATATGCCTAACCCATTGCTGTTGAACGAGTTAGGCAGAATATATGAGCAGCGGAGAATTTTGGGAAATTGTCGCAAAATGCAACGCCCAAACCCCTCCGAAGAACAAGCCCATGTCTTTATAACTGACTGTTTATTAATGTATTTATAGGAAAGTTGTAAGGCGGGAACGAAAGAATGTTGCAACTTGCAATGGGTGTTGCAACTTGCAACATTAAAGGTGGGTGGTACCGGGGAACCGTCGCTGAGGAGGGAGTCGTCGAGGCGTATCAGGTAAAAAGAGAGGTTTCACACGGCCCAACCTGCCTGTGCGCCTGCCTGCGCCTGCCTGCGCCGGATGCTCGGCAGGCAGGCCGTTGGCACGGCAGACAGGTCGGGACAGTGGATGGGTTGGCGAACCCGGGTGGAAGGCGATTTGTTTGAGGAGTTAGAGGCGGGTGGTTGCGTTTACAACAGGTACTGACGTGGTGTAAGCCTGGCCTGATGTTTACCGCCAGGCCCGCGAGGAATATACCGCTCGCAGTGCGGCCGGCTTTCAAGCAGACGCTACGGGTGAACTGCGGGGCCGTGCCAGCACGGCGAAGGCGACCACGACCGGGAGCAGCACGATCGCGGCCGCCACGAATCCGGCGCGCAATGACAATCCGAGCGCGATTGCGCCCAGGAGGGGTCCGCCGATCACCTGGCCGACGGCATCCATCTGCCCCCCGAAGGACAGGACCGTAGCCCGAACGCGCGAGGGCACAAAGCGGTTCTGCCAGGCGCTCAGCAGCGGGCCACTGGCGCGCCGTAACGGCCCTCGAGCCCAGAACATCGCCATGGCGAATGGAAACCCCGTCGCCAGGCCAAAGGCCACCAGGCTGCCGACATAGAGGCCCTGCAGGACCACCAGCACGCCGGCCACGGCCCGGTCGCTGGATGTATTCACGGTCCGCCTGACGACTTCCAGCAAGCCGAACCCCAGTCCCATCGATACGTAGCTGCTAAGGCCAAACCACGCCACGTAGTCCAGAGGTCCGAGCCGTGGCATTGTGATCGTCTCCAGCAGGAACGGCGTGGTCAGTCGATCCGGAACTTCGCTCGACGCGCCAAACAGGAACGGTGTCATCACGATGAGGATCAGGACGCGTCGCCGGCGGATCACGTGCAGGGCCTGAAGCAATGTGCGCCCCATCGTCCTGAAGGTCTCGCGCTCGTGGGCAGGCAGTGGCCGAAAGCCGTGCTCCGTCATTGCAAGCGCCGAGAACAGGGCCAGGCCGAGGTACATGAAGCCCCCAACGACGAATGGCAGGCTGCGATCCATACTCGCCAGCGCGACGGATAGCGCCGCCCCCGCCAGCCCACCGACGAGACCGGCCTGTGAGCCCCGCAGCAGCGCACGTGGCAGACGCTGGACGCCGATTTCATCGGCCAACCACGCGGTTCGAGCCCCGCTGCCGAACGTCACCCCGAGTCCCCCCACGACCTGGGCGGCGAGCAGTACGCCAAAAAGCGGGATGGACCCCGCGAGGAGGAAACCGGCGCCTGTAAGCGCCAGTCCGATAACCACCGAGAGACGGCGGCTGTAGACGTCGGCGACGACGCCAGTGGGAAGCTCAAAGACAAAGACGGTTGCTTCCAGGACGGTTCCGACCAACACAAGCTGGAGCGCATTGAGGCCGACGGTCTCGACCTGATAGACGAGGCTCGTTGTGATGACCGTCGCGACGGCGAGCCCCTCGACGGCCGACATGCCGACCGAAAGTGGGTAGGCGGGCAGCCGCTTCATTCGAACAACCCTCGAACCCGATGAATTGCCTCCTCCGACAGCGGCTTTCCGGACGCCTTCACATTCTCCACCACCTGCGCAGGTGTCTTGGCCCCCGGGATCACCGTTGACACCGCGGGCTGCGCCAGCACGAACCTCAGCGCCGCCTCGGCCAGCGAGTCCGCCTCTTCCAGGAGAAAATCGAGCTGCGCGACCATCTCGGCCGTCTGCTTCACCTTTTCCGGTGGAAACCGCAGGCTCCGCAGGTCGCTTTGGGGGAACACCGTCTCTGCGTTGTACTTCCCCGTCAGCCAGCCCGAAGCCAGCGGCACCCGGACGATGATCCCCACCCCCTTCTCCAGGGCGGACGGAAAAAGCATATCCCCCTCCTTCTGCTGCAGGATATTGTAGACCAGCTGAATCGATGTCGCTCCTCCCTCCATCGCCCGCATCCCCTCCTCCACCACCCGATCCGACGACTCCACCGCGTTGATCGATACCCCCCAGGTGCGGATCTTCCCCGAAGCCTTCAACGCTTCCATCAACCCGAACAACTCGTCCGTCATCAGCTCCAGGGGGGGGCCGTGAAGCTGGTAGAGATCCACATAATCCCGCTCCAGGCGGGTCAGACTCGCGTCCAGCGCCCCCCGGATGTACGGCTCTGAAAAATCCTGTCCCGGAGCGGCCAGGCTGTTCCCGACCTTGGTATTGATCACCGCCGCCGCCTTGTGCTCGTACAGCCCCATTCCCACCAGCACCTCGCTCTTCCCCCGCCCGTACGCATCAGCCGTATCGTAAAACGTCACACCCAGATCCCACGCCCGCCGCACCGTCTCAACCGACGCCATAATATCCGCGCCTGACCAGCCGGTCGGGCTCCCTCCCCGAAACGACGCCCCACCAATGGGCCAGCATCCCAGCCCAATCTCCGAGACCTCGATCCCCGTTCTCCCAAGTGTCCGATACTCCATTCCGGATCTCCTTTCCTTTATATCCCGACGAATTCTTCTCCTTCGGGATACAGGTGCCGCATTCTTGGAATGTACTTCTTCAACCACCGATCATTCGTTTCGTCGCCCCCCGGAATATTTGTACACATCCACATAGGAGGATCGATATTTTCTTCGGCGCAAAGTTCCACAACCCGGATCACCAGCAGCTGTACGATCAAACAGGACGTCATGGTCGACGCGACCCCCACCGGCTGTGAAACCCCCGGCACTGCAACAACCTGTTCGTCTGCGGACGTATGCGTGTCAATAACAATATCCACCACCTCCCCAAGATTCTTCCGGCTGGGGTGCCTCGCCACGAAATCCTCAGGGGTATGCTCACTGAAGGCCTTGCTGGTGATGCCGATCACCACTGCCGCCCGCTTTTTGGCCGCTAAGGCCATATCGATGGTTGCCGCGTTCATCCCGTAATAATTGCACACAATCACCACATCCTCCGGCCGCACATCGTGATAGGCCATCGTTGCGCCCCCCATCCCCGCCACCCGTTCCAGGCAGGGCTTCCCGTCGAACAACCCCAGCCCCGGTCCGAACACAATACTCGCATTCGCCAGACCGCCCGCCCGGTAGAACATCTCCATCGCGGGAATCTGGGAATGTCCTCCCGCCCCGGCAACGTGGATGATCGCATCCCGCCTGATGGCCTCAACCAGCGCCTGAGCAGCCTCTTCTATCTGGCCGGAACTCTCCCGCACGATTTTTTCCAACAGATCGTTCACATGGTCCAGAAATTCCCGACAACCCTTGCTGGGCATCGTTGCCCTCCATAACGTTTAGTGGTTTGAAAAACCCACGCCAAAAAATCACGAAGCAGATCCCGCCGCCGGGACCCCGTCCGCCAATGCCGCCTCTTCCGCCTCTTTCTCTTTGCTCAACAGGCCTTCCGGGTCCACCCACTGGCTCACCACCAGGGAAATCAGCGCCAGTGCGGACCCGCTGAAAAAGATCACCTGGTACCCGAAGTAGTGCCACGCCAGCCCGCCGATCAGGGGCGCGGCCACGGCCGCGAAGTGGTTCATCGTCACCCCCATCGAAAGCGTCGGCTTCAGGTCTTCCTCCGGCGCAATCTTGTGGAGGTAGGTCGTCAGAGCGATGTCTCCAACGAAAACCAGATTGTCGACGCAGTAGAGCACGTAGAGCGTGGGCCGGTGCAGGACCACCGCGTACCCGAAAAACACGAACATCAGACCCAGGTAGCTCGCACTCAGCATCGGCCGCTCCCCGTACCGGTCCACCAGCCGTCCCATCAGCGGCGCAATCGCCGCAACCAGCATCTGGTTGACCAGCATCAGGACCATCGTCGTTCCAACCGGCATCCCGTGCACCTTCACCAGCGCAAAGATCGCAAATGTAAGAAACATCTGCCTCCGGCAGCCCTGGAGAAAATGGATCGCATAGTAAAGCCCGTAGCGCCGCTTGAACACAAACCCCTTCCCCCGGACCCGGGATTGCTTTCGGGATGCAAACATCACCGCCACGCCGCCCAGGATGGGTGCGATTCCGGCCACCACAAAAAGCCCCTCATAGCGGAGCAGGTGAAAGCTTAGAATACAGATCCCGATCGTCAGCAACCACGCCGCACTCTGCACGCTTCGGAGCTGCCCCAGCCACCTCCCTTTTTTTCCCTCCGGGGAATACGCCAGCCCCATTGCCTGCTCTAAGGGGATCCAACAGTGGAACCCGATGCTCCAGAACACCGAATAAAGCGCCAGGGCAAACACCGTTGTCACCCCGGCATACGCTGCAATCCCCAGCCCCATCACAACCAGGGACACCCCGGCCACCAGGGGAGGCGCCAGCCGGATCATCACCGCAATAAACAGGGCGTTCAAAAACCCCGGCACCTCCCGCAGCGCCTCCACGTACCCCAGCTCGTGGGGCTCGATTCCCAGCCGCTCCACGATAAAATTGTTAAACAGCGTCAGCTGAACCCCAAAAAAGACCCCCACGGAAAAGACCGCGCAGGCCAGCAGCCTGAAGTCCCGGTTCCACTCCGCAAATGGATTCTTGAAACGGTTCAACGTCGGCCTCCACCTCAGTTCCCTAAAGGCTCCCACACCTCTCCAAATACCGACCGCAGCCTGGCCATATCCTCCTCCGGAAGCGGCGGCCCCAGGATCGCCTCGACGTTATCCTCTAAGTGTTTGATATTCGCCGTCCCCGTCAGAACCGTTGACATCGCCGGGTGGGCCGCCACGTACTTGTACCCGGCCGCCGGAAGCGACGTCACGTGGTCCTTGATCAGCCAGCCAAGCGGGTCGTCGTCCGGCAGCGCATCAGGCGCAATCAACCCTTGCGCCACCGCATCGGCGATCCGCTCTTTCAGCACCTCCGACCGACTCAAGGCCCGGCGTACCGCCACCATGCAAATCACCCCCACGTTCCTCTCCCGGCACATCGGCAGCACCATGTGCTCCGGCGTCGGGCTCAACAGGCTGTAGCCCACCATCGCCGTATCGAACAGGTCGTCCTTCAGCGCCATCGGAAACATCTCGTGACGCGGGTCCTGAGAATAGGTCTCCGAGACCCCCAGGAACCGGAACTTTCCCTGATCCTGAAGCCGCTTCATCACCGGCACAAAGATCTCAATCGTCCGCTGGTAGTCCTCCGGCTTGACCCCGTGGAACTGCATCACATCGATCGTCTCCACTCGCAACCGCTTCAGGCTCCGCTCGACCGATTCCACGGCCTCCTCCGGCGTTGCCGTCCACGCGTCCCGCGCCGCCTGGAACTTCGTGGCCACGATGTAGTCCTCCCTCGGCACGCCCTCAAGCGCCCGGCCCAGGATCACCTCGCTCTCCTTGTATCCGGCCGCCGTATCGAAAAAATTGATCCCCAGGTCCAGCGCCCGGTGCACCAGCCGGGTCACGTCCGGTTCCGGCACCCCCGTACTCTGCCCAAAATTGCTCGGCCCCCCCGTCCCGATGCCCATCACCGACACGCGAAGCCCGGTCCTGCCAAGCGTACGGTATTCCATTGATGATCTCCCTGATCAGCTATCATAAGGATTCCTGTTCTCAACCGATTGGATCTAAGCAGCTTCTAATATACGTCATCCTGCAACCGGGTGCCACCCTTTTGCCGGTGTGGGCCTCTCTCCCCGATGAAAAGGCGAGAATTTTCTACTTGCATAATTCGGTCTATTGACATACTCATGGGCATTCATAATTGTTCACGGTGCATCCCCACGCACGTTCAACCCTGGAACGTCTCTACGTTCTATCGTTCTATCGTCGCTAATACGAAGATTTGAGGATCCACCCTTTACCAAGGAGCCATTGTGAACCTCGTCACATCCCAAGAGATTCAACTCGCACGCCACCACGTAGCAAATGACGCTTCTGCCCGCAGGATCGCAGACAGCATCTTCGCAAGTGCCGCCCCCTGGCTCGACCGGGACGACAGCGCCATCCGCGACCTCATGCCCGGGGCCGACGTCCCCCGCACCTGGACCGTCAACTACATCACCGGCTGTCCGGTCCACGGCAGCGGGCCGGAGGGATACAGGGACTATGCGCAGGGTGGGTGGCATCATGACCCCTTCAATACAAAGTGGAAAGTCACCTGCGCCGTCGGAGGCGAGACCTACCCCAGCAACGACTTCGAAGCCTTCTATCAGACCCGGGACCGCAGCCTCCTCACCGGTCCCTACCCCGACGACGGATCCGGATGGCGGGCGCCCGGCGCTCTGTACAAACACTGGTTCGTCGCTTACTGTTGCGGCAGCATCTGGTCTACGGTCACGTCCGGCCTGACCTCCCTTTACCAGGCCTACCTCCTCAGCGGCGACGCTCGATACGCCCACAAGGCTCTCGTCATCCTGGACCGGCTCGCGGAGGTCTACCCCGACATGGACTACAGCACCCAGTCCATGTACGCCCTTGAATTCTCCCCAGGGTACGACGGCAAGATCTCCGACCTCATCTCCGAAACCGGCATCGTGCGGACCCTCTGCAAAGCCTTAGATGCGGTCCGGGACGCACTTCCGGACGACCCGACGTTCGGACAAACCGCAGACGCCACCCTCTCCAAGCTTGAACGCGGCATCCTCGGCGCCAGCCTGGAGGGCGTCTACGGGGGGAAGGTGCGCAGCAACTACGGCGGGCACCAGGAATCCCTCCTGATTGCAGCGCTGGCTCTGGGAGACCCGAAAGAGATTGACCGGGCAGTGGACTGGACGCTCAACAACACCGGCGAGGCCACAAGGCATAAAGAGATGCTCACCAGCTTCGACGACTACATCTTCCGCGACAGGGCCGCCCACGCCGAAGGAATCAATTTCGCCTTAGACAGCCTCATCTTCAGAGAAGGCATCGGCTGGGAGTCCTCGCCCGGCTACAACAGCGGGTGGGTCACCCACCTTACCACCATCGCCGCCCTCCTGGAGCCGCTGGGCGTCCGGCTCTGGGACCGCCCGAAGTTTCGCCGCATGTACCGCTGGCCCACCGAAATGACCTGCATAGACCGCTTCACCCCCGCCATTGCCGACGCCGGAAGCGCCCTCGGCGGCCGGGTCCAGTTCTCCGCCGACGCCCTCCGCACCGCGTATGCCGCCACGGGGGACCCCTTTATCGGCGAACTTCTAAGGCGGAACAAAACGCGATTCGACAGCTTCGAATCCCTCTTTGACGACCCCCTCACGCCTTCTCCCGACAAAGGTGGCGCAGCAGAACTCAAACGCCTCACCGTCCCCAGCCATCTCATGGGAGGCTACGGCCTGGCCCTGCTGAGATCCGGACGCGGGAAGGAACGTACCGCAGTCTCCCTCTACTACGGCCGGGCCGCTACTGAACACGCCCACTTCGACCGGCTCAACCTGGAACTCTTCGGGTACGGACGGAAGCTGGTCCCCGACCTCGGCTATCCCGAACACGCCGCCGAAGGGGAGGGCCCCGCCGTGTGGACCAAGAACACGGCTTCTCACGCCACCGTCGTGGTGGACGAGCGCCGCCAGGACACCCAGGCCCCCGGCCGGCTCTCTCTGTTCACGTCAACAGACGGCCTGAACCTGGTCGAAGTCGACGCCCCCGACACCTACCACCACACCTCGGAATACCGCCGTACCGTCGCCCTCATCGACATCGCGCCCGACGCCCGCTACGTCCTGGACCTCTTCCGGATCGCCGGCGGAGATCAACACGACTACAGCATCCACGGCTTCGAGGGCGGCTTCTGCGCCGAGGGCATTGCCCTCTCCGATCCCCAGGCGGAAGGCACCCTGGCGGGAGAAGACATTCCCCCTGGCGCCATTTATGACGACGACGGGCTGGCCGACCCGCTCAAAAAAGGCCGCTCCTACTACACCTATCGCGGCAGCGGCTACTCCTGCCTCTACGACATCCGGAGGGGCCGTCCGGAAGCCCCCTGGTCTGCGGCCTGGACCGACCTGCCTGCGCAGTGCCATGCTGCAGGCAGGCGCATCCACCGTCGGACTCCGGACCACCTTTCTCCCCTCAGAAGAAGCCATCGTCGCCCACGGGGATCCCCCCCGCAAACGGGGCGACAACCCCAGGCAGTTGACCTACATCCTGCTCCGCAACTCGGGAGACGGCATCGCAAGCCAATTTGCTGCCGTGCTGGAACCCTTTGCTGGCGCGCCTAAAATCCACATTGCCGAACAGATCGAACGCACCGACCGCTCGGTCGCCCTCAAAATCCGCCATCAGCACGGCGAAGACACCCTCTCCCATACCGTGAGCCCAACCGGAACCACCTTCAGCCTGGTCCGCCGCGACCCGGACGGCAAGCTCATCCGGCTCGACCAGGTCGGTCCCGGATCTGTCCGGGCAGACGGACACACGCTCACCATTGAAAAAAGCATCTCCGGGAGCATTGTCTCCGTCGATCCCCACACCTCCACCATCCACATCGAACGCGACGCGAACAGCCAGCCCCTCAGGCGCGCCCTCATCGGTGAAACCATCCACATCCACAACGGCCGCCGCACCACCGCCTACACCATCTCTTCCGTGGAAGGGAGAGGCAGGGGCTACCGCATCGGCCTGAACAACGAATCCTTCCGCATCGGCAGGTTCCTCACCACCGGCATCAACGCCGACGGATCGGGCCTATCCACCAAAACCTGCCTCTACCTGGCCTCACAGGGCTACTACCGGGGCGCTCGCCTGGTGGATGAAACGCATGCGGTGTGGCTGCCTGTAGAAGACGTGAAGCTCTCGCCGCACCGTCCCAAATCTCGCCGGGACGGGTCAATTGCTCTGGTGGACAATCACGATCTGCACGCGCACTTCACACCCGGACAGATCGCCTATCTCTACGACTTCGGGCCGGGCGACGCCGTCTCCATCACGCCGCGTGCGACGGCACTCCGCCGGACGGACGGCAGCTTCCGGACAAAAGGAAATTGTCGCGCGGTTCTGTCAGGGTAGGGCACGGAGGGTATTCGGTGCGGGGGGAAGGGGCTTTTCCGCGCAGATCCCCCCAGCACCTGCGCCCAAAAACGCCCCAAAGGTCCGCAGGGCAGAAACGCCTGCTTCCACCCCAAGGGCAGTTCGCGGAAAAGCAGCCCCGCGGCGTTTGAGCGGCGCCCTTCTTTTTCGGCCTTTTTCTTGGGCGAACAAGAAAAAGGCCAAAAGCAAAAGAAAGGTTACTTTCCAAGCAACTTCTTACCAGGGAGCCATTGTGAACCTCTTCACACCCGAACAGGTCCGCCTCGCCCGACAACACGTGGCAGACGATCCCGTTGCACGCAAGACCGCAGACGCCATCTTCAAATCCGCTGCTCCCTGGCTCGAACGGGAGAGTGACGCCATTCGGCATTTGATGCCCGACGCTTTCATCCCCCGCACCCGGCACATCACGCCCGGCACCTTCACCGTCAACTATGCCACCGGCTGTCCGGTCCACGACAGGCCGCCGGAAGACTTTGAGGGCTACTCGCAGTGGGAGTGGATCTACGACCCCTTCAAAGACCGCTGGCGCATCACCTGTCCGGTTGGAGGCGAGACCTACCCCAGCAATGACTTCGAAGCCTTTTATCAAACCCGGGACCGCAGCCTGCTCACCGGTCCCTATCCCGACGATGGGTACGGCTGGCGCCCGGATGGGTCTCCCTACCGTTTCTGGTTCATCGGTTACTGCGGAGACGCGATGTGGCGCACGGTGATGGGCGGCCTCACCGCCCTCTCCCGGGCCTACCTCCTGGGCGGCGACGCCCGGTACGCGCACAAGGCCCTGGTTATCCTGGACCGGCTCGCCGAAGTCTATCCCGACATGGACCATTCCAAACAGTCCATGTACGCAGTTGACCTCTCTCCCGGCTACGACGGAAAGATGTTCAACCTCATTGCCGAGACCGGCACCGTTCGCCAGCTCTGCGAAGCCCTGGACGCCGTCCGGGACGCCATCCCGTCAGATCCGGTATACGGACCGACCGCAGGCGCCACCCTCTCCAAGCTCGAACGGGGCATCATCGGCGCCAGCATCGAAGGCGTGTACACGGGCCAGGTGCGGGGCAACTATGGCATGCACCAGGAGGCCCTGCTCTTCGCCGCCATCGCCTCGGGGGATCAGGTGGAAATCCACAAAGCGGTTGAGTGGGTGCTCAACAACACCGGCGAGGCCACAAGGCACAAAGAGATGCTCACCAGCTTCGACGACTACATCTTCCGCGACAGGGCCGCCCACGCCGAGGGGCTCAACTTCGCCCTGGACAACCTCCACTTTCGGGAAGGCATCGGCTGGGAGTCCTCGCCTTCCTACAATGGCTCCTGGATCGGCCACCTCACCGTCGTCGCCGCCCTGCTGGACCGCCTGGGCGTGCGGGTCTGGGACCGTCCCGGGTTCCGCCGCATGTACCGCTGGCCGGTCGAAATGACCTGCTTAGACCGGTTCACCCCCGCCATCGGCGACTCCGGCGGCATCGGTTCCGGCCTGGCACAGCCGGGCGCGGCCGTTCTCCGCACCGCGTACGCCGCCACGGGCGACCCCCTCATCGGGGAACTCCTGCGAAAGCACAACTTCACCTTCAACAGCTTCGATTCGCTCTTTGAAGAGCCCGCAACGCCTCCCTCAGACAAAGGTGGCGCCGCCGAGATCAAACGCCTCACCGCCTCCAGTCACCTCCTGGGAGGCTACGGCCTGGCCCTGCTGAGATCCGGACGCGGAAAGGAGCGCACCGCCGTCTCCCTCTACTATGGTCGGGCCGCCACCGAGCACGCCCATTTCGACAGGCTCACCTTAGAACTCTTCGGCTACAGCAGAAAACTCATCCCCGACTTAGGCTACGGCGACCATGCCTCCGAAGGGGATCCTCCCGCCGTCTGGACCAAAAACACGGCCTCCCACGCCACCGTCGTCGTGGACGAACGTCGGCAGGACACCCAGGCCCCCGGCCGGCTCTCTCTGTTCACGTCAACAGACGGCCTGAACCTGGTCGAGGTCAACGCCCCCGACACCTACCACCACACCTCGGAATACCGCCGTACCGTCGCCCTCATCGACATCGCGCCCGATGCCCGCTACGTCCTGGACCTCTTCCGGGTCGCCGGCGGAGACCAACACGACTACAGCCTCCACGGCTTCGACGGCGACTTCAGCACCAGCGGCATTGCCCTCTCGCCGCAGGCAGCAGGCACCCTTGCCGGGGAGGACGTCCCCTTTGGCGACATCTACGACGACGAGGCCCTCAAAGACCCGGTTCGGAAGGGACGCACCTACTACACCTATCGCGGCAGCGGCTACTCCTACCTCTATAACGTCCAAAGAGGCCATCCCGACGGCGTCTGGTCGGCGGCCTGGACCGACGCCGAATTGAACATTGGTCTGCGGACTACCTTCCTGCCCTCGGACGGCGCCGTGGTCGCTCAGGGCAAAGCCTCCCGCAGAGCGGGCAATCCCGACGCACTGACCTACATCCTTCTCCGCAACTCGGGAGACGGCATCGCAAGCCAATTTGCTGCCGTGCTGGAACCCTTTGCTGGCGCGCCTAAAGTCCACATTGCCGAACAGGTCGAACGCACCGACTGCTCGACCGCCCTCAAGATCCGCCATCAGCACGGCGAAGACACCCTCTCCCATACCGTGAGCCCAACCGGAACCACCTTCAGCCTGGTCCGCCGCGACCCGGACGGCAAGCTCATCCGGCTCGACCAGGTCGGACCCGGATCTGTCCGGGCAGACGGACACACGCTCACCATTGAAAAAAGCATCTCCGGGAGCATTGTCTCCGTCGATCCCCACACCTCCACCATCCACATCGAACGCGACGCGAACAGCCAGCCCCTCAGACGCGCCCTCATCGGTGAAACCATCCACATCCACAACGGCCGCCGCACCACCCCCTACACCATCTCCTCCATAGAAGGCAGGCCTGCCTGCAGCGCGGTGCGCCGCGCAGGCAGGGGCTCCCGCATCGGCCTGAACAACGAATCCTTCCGCATCGGCAGGTTCCTCACCACCGGCATCAACGCCGACGGATCGGGCCTGTCCACCAAAACCTGCCTCTACCTGGCCTCACAGGGCTACTACCGGGGCGCTCGCCTGGTGGATGAAACGCATGCGGTGTGGCTGCCTGTAGAAGACGTGAAGCTCTCGCCGCACCGTCCCAAATCTCGCCGGGACGGGTCAATCGCTCTGGTGGGCAATCACGATCTGCACGCGCACTTCACACCCGGACAGATCGCCTATCTCTACGACTTCGGGCCGGGCGATGCCGTCTCCATCACGCCGCGTGCGACGGCACTCCGCCGGACGGACGGGACCTTCCGGATAAAAGGAAATTGTCGCGCGGTTCTCTCAGCGTAGGGGACAGATGCCTGCCCCCGCCTTGTGAACCTGCTTGCAATCGATGCGTCTCCGCGCTGAATTTCTCCTTGACAAGAATTAAAACAATCGTATATTTTAAACTATCGTTTTAATCAAACGTTTAATTAATCTCCCAAAGAAAGAGGGCTTCTTCATGAATCGCGCCGATACCCGCGAGCGGCTCTTAGACGCCGCCGAACGCCTCTTTGCCCACCACGGCATCGGGGCCACCTCGTTGCGGGGCATCACCGCCGAGGCCGGGACCAACCTGGCCTCCATCCACTACCACTTCGGCTCCAAGGAAGCCCTCATTCACGCGGTCTTCGCCCGGAGGCTGGAGCCCTTGAATCGGGAGCGGCTCCGGCTCTTAGACGCCGCTGAGGCCACCGCCGACGATGCGCCCCCGCCACTGGAGTCGCTCATCGAGGCCTTTGTGGTCCCGACCCTGCGCTTGAGGCAGGACCCGGCCCACGACGGCCAGAACTTCATGTGCCTCGTCGGGCGGATCTACTTCGAACCCAGCGAATTGACGCACACCATCCTGGAACAGTTCGACGAAGTGTTTCGCCGGTTCACCGCCGCCTTACACCGCGCCCTGCCCCACCTGCCAAGGCCCGAACTCCTCTGGAAATTCTTCTTTACAATCGGCTGCATGGTCTTCCCCTTAGTCGGCACAGAGATCATCAGCCACAAAACGGGCGGCCTCTGCAATCCTGATGATGTGGAAGGGACCATCCGCCGCCTCGTCTCCTTCATTTCTGCCGGCATGCTGGCCCCGGTTCCGGATCAGATTGGAGAAACGCCATGAAACCGCAATACCTCCTTCTGGTACTCCCGCTCTTAATCACCGCCTGTGCTTCTGCGCCCGGAATGAAGCACCCTGCCCTCAGAGGCGCCACACCCGAAGAATGGACCGCAGGCGCCACCACACAAGCCCCCGGCGACACCCTCTGGTGGACCCGCTTCGGCGATGCCCGCCTGGACTCCCTCGTCAGGGAAGCCCTCACCCACAACTTCAACCTCCAGGCCACGGCCGCAAGGCTCCGGGCCGCCGCCGCACAGGCCAAAATCGCAGGCGCGCCGCTCTATCCCCAGATCGGCGCCGGCTTCGGTGCCTCCCGCCGCAAGCAGAGCTTCATCGGCCTGCCCATCCCCGGCTCCGGAGGGGTGTTATCCTCCACCACCAACAGCTTTGGCGTCTCCGTTGACCTCTCCTGGGAGGGCGACCTGTGGGGTCGTCTGGGGGCAGGCAAGGCCGCTGCCACAGCCGATTATCAGGCTGCCCAGGCCGACCTTCGAGGCGCCCGTCTCTCGCTTTCCGCGCAGACGGCCAAGGCCTGGTTTGCGGCCATCGAAGCGCGCCGGCAGGTGGCGTTGGCGCAGGCGAGCGTGGAGAACTATCAAACCAGCTTAGAGCAGGTGCGCACCCGCTACGAGCGGGGTCTGCGGCCCTCCTTAGACCTTCGGCTGACCGCCTCCAACCTGGCGATTGCGAAAGACCTGTTGGAGCAGCGCAAGCAGCGGTATGACAGCGTCCTTCGGCAGCTTGAGCTGCTGCTGGGGCGCTATCCGGGGGCGGTGCTCACCCCGGGCGTGTCCCTTCCCTTTGTGCCTGAGGAGGTCCCTGCCGGCCTGCCGGCAGACCTGGTGGGTCGGCGTCCCGACCTGGTGGGGGCCGAGCGTCGGCTCGCAGCGTCTTACGCACGGGTCAAGCAAGCTCGCCGGGCGCTCTACCCCAGAATCAGCCTCACCGCGTCTGGGGGCACGGCCAGCAAGGACCTCAACGACCTGCTCAAGGGAGACTTCAGCGTGTGGAACATCGTGGGCAACATCGTCCAGCCGCTCTTCCAGGGAGGTCGTCTGCGAGGGGGCATCAACCTTGCCAGATCGCAGTCTGATCAGGCCCTGGCGCTGTATGCGCAAAGCGTGCTGGCTGCGTTTGCCGACGTGGAAAGCGCGCTTTCCGCCGAGCAGTTCTTGGCGCACCGTCAGGAGGCGCTGAAAGAGGCCACAGAACAGGCCCTGGCTGCGCGCCGCCTTGCAGAGGAGCGTTATGCAAGTGGTCTGACGGATCTGATCACCATGCTGGACTCGCAGCGTCGCGCCTATGATGCGGAGAGCCGGTTGCTGAGCGTGCGCCGTCTGCGGCTGGACGCTCGCATTGACCTTCATCTGGCGCTGGGAGGCGGGTTCTCGAACCGGACAGAAATCCTTTCTGCTGCCCACCGTTCATCCAACCAGGGAGTAGAAGTGCAATGAGACGAAACCCTAAAGTCCTCTTCCCCATCGCAGTTCTTGCCGTCGGCATCCTGGGGACCGTCGCACTCATCAAATCCCGTCCCCAGATCCAGATCCAGCCGCCGGAGGTTCCCCCTCCCCTGGTCCGGGTGATGCACGTCAAACCCCAGAGCCTGCAGCTGAAAATCCACGCCCAGGGCAACGTCACGCCCCGAACCGAAAGCACCCTCATCTCCCAGGTGCCCGGGCAGGTCGTCGCCGTCTCCCCCGCCTTCGCCAGCGGCGGATTCTTTGAAGCCGGCGACCTCCTGGCCAGCATCGACCCGCGCGACTACGAACTCGCGCTTGCCCGCGCCAGGTCCCAGGTCGCCCAGGCCGAAGTCCGCGTTGCCCGCGAAGGTGAAGAGGCCGTCGTCGCCCGGCAGGAGTGGGAACGGATCGGACAGGGCGAACCCACCGACCTGGTCCTGCGCAAACCCCAGCTTGCCGAAGCAAAAGCTGCGCTGGAAGCGGCGCAGGCGAGTATGGAACAGGCCAGGCTCAACCTGGAGCGCACACAAATCCGCGCCCCCTATGCCGGGAGGGTGCGCTCCAAAACCGTGGATGTGGGGCAGTTCGTCAACCCGGGCGTTCCTCTTGCCAGGATCTACTCGGTCGATTACGCCGAAGTCCGGCTATCCGTCCCCGACGACCAGCTGGCCTACCTCGACTATTCCCTGAACTTCCGGAACGAAACACAAGCAGGGCCTGAAACCATCCTTCGCACCACATTCGCCGGCAGGCGATATGCCTGGCCCGGCCGTATTGTGCGGGTAGAGGGTGAGATTGACCCCCGCACCCGCATGGTCACCCTCGTCGCCCGGGTCAAAAACCCCTATGCGCGGGGAGGTGACCCGGACCGTCTCCCTCTGGCCGTGGGCCTTTTTGTGGAAGCCGAAATTCTCGGTCGCCAGGTGGAAAACATCGTGGTTCTGCCCCGTTCCGCGATAAGAGGGCGCAACCGGGTGCTGGTGGTCGATAATGAAAACCGCCTCCGCTTCCGAACCGTGCACATCCTCCGCGCCAATGCCGGAGAGGTGGTCGTCCGCTCCGGGTTGGACCAGGGCGAACGGGTCTGCACCTCCCCCCTTGATGCCATAGTAGACGGCATGCGGGTCCGCATCCTCACCGACAACGATGATGTTGCGTCTGCGGGGCAAGGGGGTGCGGGATGAACCGCGCCATTGCCTGGTTCGCCGAAAACAGTGTTGCCGCCAACCTGCTCATGGCCCTTATCCTGGGCGGCGGCCTGCTGACGGTCTCCAGCCTCACCATGGAAGTTTTTCCCGAGTTTTCTTCAGATGTGATCTCGGTCTCAATGATCTATCGCGGAGCCGCACCCGAAGAGGTCGAGGAGGCCGTCTGCGTGCGCATCGAAGAAGCCATCCAGGGCCTGGAAGGCATCAAGCGCGTCAACTCCACGGCCTCCGAAAACGTGGGCACCGTCATGATTGAGATCGTCCCCGGCACGGATGCTCGAAAGCTCTTGGATGACGTCAAATCGAATATCAATGCGATCGAAACCTTTCCGGACGAAACCGAAGAGCCCGTCATCAAGGAGATGGTCCGCCGCCGCCAGGTGATCAACCTGGCCGTCTCCGGAAACGCCGATGAAACGACCCTCAAATACCTGGGCGAACAGGTCCGCGACGAAATCACCGCCCTGCCCGGTGTCACTCAGGTCGAGCTGAGCAATGCGCGCCCCTACGAAATCTCCATCGAAGTCTCCGAAGACGCCCTGAGGCGGTACGCGCTCACAATGGACGAAGTCGCCCGCGCTGTGCGTCGGTCCTCCCTGGACCTGCCCGGTGGCTCCATCAGGACAGACGGCGGAGAAATCCTCCTGCGCACCAAGGGACAGGCCTACCGTGGCCCCGATTTTGAAAGCCTCGTCCTGCGCACCCGCCCCGACGGCACCACCCTCACCCTGGGCGATGTCACAACCGTGATGGACGGCTTTGCGGAAACCGACCAGTTTGCCCGGTTCAACGGCAAACCCACCGTCATTGTGCAGGTCTTCCGGGTGGGCAACCAGAATGCCCTGGAAATCACGGAAAAGGTCAAAACCTACATCGCCGAGGCCCGCACCCGCATGCCCGAAGGCATTTCCCTCACCGTCTGGGCGGACTACTCGCGGGTGCTCGAAG
This sequence comes from Candidatus Latescibacterota bacterium, assembly GCA_965222075.1. Classification (GTDB taxonomy): domain Bacteria; phylum Latescibacterota; class UBA2968; order UBA2968; genus JAAXHW01. Next base: position 2,064,010 of record OZ244937.1, read on the forward strand.
GCCGCCTGGACCTGATGCTGCGCAACGGCCGCCTCGGTTTTATCCTGGTCTTCGTGATCCTGGCCCTCTTCCTCAGACTCCGCCTCGCCTTCTGGGTTGCTCTGGGCATTCCGATCTCTTTCTTCGGTGCCATCTGGTTGATGCCCGGCATGGGCGCCTCGATCAACGTCATCTCCCTCTTCGCCTTTATCGTCGTCCTGGGCATCGTGGTGGACGACGCCATTATCGTGGGCGAAAACGTCTACAGCCACTTCCAGCGGGGCAGCAGAGGCCTGCAGGCCGCTATCGAAGGGGCCCGGGAGGTCTCCGTACCGGTCACCTTCGCCGTCCTCACCTCCATCGCGGCTTTCTCTCCCCTCCTGATGGTCCCCGGGAACATGGGAAAAATCATGAAGCTCATCCCCCAGATCGTCATCGCCACCCTCATCTTCTCCCTCATCGAGTCGCTGTTTATCCTCCCGGCCCATCTTGCCCATTCCAGGATGAACCACGACGGCCCGTCAAAAAGGGGTGCCTGGTGGCAGCGCTTCCAGGACCGGTTTGCCTCCGGGCTGCGTCGGTTCATCGACGCATATTACCGTCCTGTGCTCGAATTCGCCCTGCGCTGGCGCTATCTCACCCTTTCCGTGGGAATCACCACGCTCTTCCTCACGGTGGGCCTGGTTTGGGGCGGCTGGATCCGGCTCGTCTTCTTTCCCGGTATCGACGCGGACAACGTCGTCGCCCTGCTGACCATGCCCCAGGGCACGCCGGTTGAAGTCACCGCCAGAACCGTCCGCCACCTGGAACGAACAGCGATAGCGCTCCGGGAGAAACTCGAAGCAGAGAAAGACCGGAAGCTCTTCCAGCACATCCTGGCCTCCGTGGGCGAACAGCCCTTTCGGGCCGCCCAGAGACCGGGCCAGGGCCCAGGCGTCTCGGTTTCGGCCTCTCACCTGGGGGAAGTCAACATCGAGCTGGTCCCCTCCGAACGCCGGAACCTGGGCAGCGCCGAAATTGCCAAACACTGGCGTAAAATGACCGGGCCCATCCCCGACGTGGTGGAACTCACCTTCTCATCTTCCCTCTTCTCCGCGGGTGACGCCATCAATGTCCAGCTCACCGGTCCCGATTACGTGGAACTGCGCCGGGCCGCGGAAAAACTCAAAGCGAAACTGAGCGAATACCCCGGCGTCACCGACATCGCCGACTCTTTCCGCCCTGGCAAGCAGGAAGTCAAACTCTCCCTCACCAAAGAGGCCAAAACCCTCGGCCTCACCCTGTTCGACCTGGCCCGGCAGGTCCGGCAGGCCTTCTATGGCGAAGAGGCCCAGCGCATCCAGCGCGGCCGGGCCGACATCCGGGTCATGGTCCGCTACCCCCCCGATGAACGGCGTTCGCTGGGCAACTTGGAAGACATGCGCATCCGCACGCCCGACGGCGGCGAAGTCCCCTTCTCCATAGCGGCCGAATCCGAACTCGGCCGCGGGTATGCCGCCATCCAGCGGACCGACCGCCAGCGCATCGTCAACGTCACCGCCGACGTGGACCAGACCCGGGCCAATGCCAACGAAATCCTGGCCGATCTCACCGCCCGGGTCCTGCCCGAAATGCTTGCCGACCACCCTCGCGTCCGCTACACCCTGGAAGGCGAACAGCGCGAACAGCGCGAAGCCCTGGGTGGACTCCAGAGCAGCTTCGGCATCGCGATCCTGATGATCTACATCCTGCTTGCCATCCCCTTCAAATCCTACCTCCAGCCTGTCATCATCATGGCCGCCATTCCCTTCGGCGTGGTCGGCGCCATCTGGGGGCACATCATCATGGGCATAGACCTCAGCATGCTCTCCCTCTTCGGCGTGGTCGCCTTAAGCGGCGTGGTCATCAATGACAGCCTGGTCATGGTCTCCTTCATCAACCAGGCCCGAACGCAGAAACTCAGCCTGGAAGGTGCCATACGGGAAGCGGGCGTCGCGCGCTTCCGCCCCATCCTGCTCACCTCCCTCACCACATTTGCGGGCCTCTCGCCCCTCCTCTTGGAAAAAAGCCTCCAGGCCCAGCTCCTCATTCCCATGGCCGTCTCGCTGGGCTACGGCATCATCTTCGGCACCTTCATCACCCTGATGCTGGTCCCCGTCAGCTACGCCATCTTAGAGGACCTCAAAGCCCTGGGCGCGGGCCTCTTCAAACGACAGCGCGAGGATGCCGGACAGGATTTGGAGCAGGCGGCATAACCGCCACCCCTCCATGCTTGCCACCGGAGCGGGGCGGTGATGGATGAATTTAACACCTTGCTGATATGCCCAACTTTATTTATCTTTATCTTGAATAAGTATAGAGTTCACACGCGATGGCAGTACTGGCAAGGAGGCATCACCCCGATGGCTATAGAAGCAGCAACGCTCCAGGAAACCTTCGAAGAGATGGAGCGGAAACTCCACAGGATCGTCCCTGGTATAGAACTCCGTTACAAGGCGGAACTCGTCTACGAAATCAACCGCCTCAAAAAGGAGCGCGGGGCGATCATCCTGGGGCACAACTACATGGAACCGGCGCTCTTTCACACTGTTCCCGACGTGGTCGGCGACTCTTTGGAACTCAGCCGGAAGGCCGCGGAAACCGACTGCGATCCCATCGTCTTCTGCGGCGTCCGGTTCATGGCCGAAACGGCCAAAATCCTGAACCCGGACAAAACCGTTCTGCTGCCGGCCAAAGTGGCGGGCTGTTCTTTAGCCGCAAGCATCACCGCAGAAGACGTCCGCACCCTGCGAAAACGGTATCCCGGCGTCCCCGTCGTCACCTACATCAACACCTATGCGGACGTCAAAGCCGAATGCGACATCTGCTGCACCTCCAGCAACGCGGCAAAAGTCGTGGCATCCTTAAATGGCGACGCGGTCATTTTCCTGCCCGATGAATACTTAGCGGCGAACGTCGCTCAAGAAACGGGCAAGCGGATCATCTTCCCCACCAAAGTCGGTCTGGACCAGCCTCAGAAGGGGCTGGAGTACGAAATGATCGGTTGGCACGGCAGGTGCGAAGTCCACGACAAATTCACCGTGGAAGACGTTGAAAACGTCCGCGCGCAGTTCCCCGGCGTGCTCGTGCTTGCCCATCCGGAGTGCAGCCCGGAAGTCGTCGCGGCCGCCAATTTCTCCAGCAGCACCTCAAAAATGACCCGATACGTCCGGGAGACCGACGCGCCCAGCTACCTGCTCCTGACCGAGTGCAGCATGGGCGACAACATCATGGCCGAAAATCCCGAAAAGGAGATGGTCCGGCTCTGCAGCATCCGCTGCCCTCACATGAACGAAATCACCCTCGAAGACACCTTAAACGCCTTACAAAACGACGAACAGGTCATCGATATACCCGAAGAGATTCGCATTCGGGCCAAACGCGCCGTGGACCGGATGCTGGAAATCGGGTAAAACGATGGGCAATAAACAAACGCAGGGGCGGGTTTTTAATCCGCCCCTGTTTTCATAGGGAATCCAACACATGGCCCTGGACATCTGGATGTTTATGGGAAAAATCGACGCTTTCGAAAACGAAGGCGCAGACGCCATCCTGGATCGCCTGCAGGGAGTCGGCATCAACACCCTCGTCCTGGGCGACCTCATCTTCGACGCGCAGCCGGCCTATCCGTTCACACCAAAACTTTATACCGACTGTGAAACCTCGCCCCCGGAAATGCCTCCGGAGAACGCTCCCCGGTTCGAGATCCTCAGGGAAGCCGTCCGGAAAGCAAAGGAACGGGGATTTGGAATCTACCTGCACGACTGGGGGCAGGGCGCGCCGGGGTGCATCAACAACCCGGAAAAACTCCGCTACGGGCCGTCCAGAACCCGGGACGTGGTCCGGAGCCTGCCCCAGGTCGACGGCTTTATTTTAGACGGACCCGAATGGGGCTATGAAATCGCCCCGGAGCATCGCAGCGACCTGTTCCGGTGCGACTGCGACTGCTGCCGGGACAGGGCAGCCGCCTGGGGCTACGACTTCGACGCCCTCTTAGGCGCCCGTGACCGGTTGAAATCCCGCTTGCAGAACCTGGACCACCTGCCCAAAGGTCGACGGGAGCGGGGACTAATGGACGGGCTTGACCTCCTGATCGGCGACCCGAACCTCTTCGACTGGTTCCGGTTTAAAACCGACTCGGTTGAGCGCTACGTCCGAACATTCGCCGAAACCGCCCGGCAACTGGACCCGCCCAGAGCCATGGCCTGCGGCCCCAGATTGCCGGCCTTTGCCCCCTTTACAGGTTACAACTTCCGGCGGCTGTCTGAAATCGTCGACTTCCAGTGCCCCAAGCTCTACTTCTGGCAGCACGGCATCGACGGCCTGAAAGGCACGCTCTACCGCTACGCCGAAACCCTCTGCGCCTGGAACCCGGGCCTCACCGAGCCCGAGGCCTTAGACCGCGTGCGGGAACTGTTCGCCCTGTGGGTGCCGGGCACATCCGGACTGGACGGCCTGAACGATCCCCTGCCGCCCGAATTTTTCCAGACCGTGGTCACGGCCGAAATCGCGAAAATTCGGGAACGCATCGGAGACATCGCCCGCATCCGCCCCTGGATGGGCCTGCACCACGGCGGAGTGAGAATGGACAGCGACGAATTGGAACAACTGCTAAGCGTGATCGCAGCGGGCGGACTGGTCACCTTCATCTACTGGCACTACAGCGACATGACCGGGGCCGATTGGGAGGTGGTCAAAAGCATCACCGGGCAGTAGCGCCCGGTGATGGAAAATGCAAAGGCCGAAAGACGACGGACGACGGAAGTAGCGATATGCTTTCATCCGTGGTCCGTCATTTTCCTCACCCCACCTTGCTCTCCCCGGTCTCCCCGTCGAACACCTCCGTCTGGAACACCCGGTTCTGAAACCGCACGTACTCCGCCATCGCCATCGCAGGCTGGTAGTCCTTCAAAACCGCCTTCGCTTTTTCAGCCTTTCCGTAAAGCAGGTCCACCGCCGCCAGCGCTAAGGACTTGGCCGGCGAGACATACCCCATCTCCTTATCCGAAATATGCCACTCGGCGCTGTGCCCAGGTCCGCTTGCTCCCGCCATATAGGGATGGATCGCAGGCATGAGATGCGACAGATCGCCCATGTCGGTCGACCCCGTCCGGTGCCCGACCTCGCAATATTCGTCCACCCCGAACAACAACTCCGAATTTGTCTTGAAAACCTCCTGCAGCCCCGGATCGTTCCTCATTGGCATATACCCCGGAAGCGTCTCGATCTCCACCTTTGCCCCCAACGCCATCGCCCCTGCCCGAAGCGCCCGGTCCACCTTTTGATTGGCTTCTAAGATCGCCTCATTCGTCTTTCCCCGCACATAGGTCTCCATCCGCACCTCGGCCGGGACCACATTCACAATATCCCCGCCTTTGGTAATAATCGGGTGCACCCGAATCGTATCTCGATCCCGAAACGTCTCTCGCTGAGCGTGAATAGCCGCTATGGCCACATGCGCCGCATTCAGCGCGTTAATCCCTTCATGCGGAGCGCCTCCGGCGTGGGCCGCCCGTCCCAGGAACCGGATCATCTTCACCACACACCCGTTGCAGGAAGGCGCCACCGCAACCTTCCTCATCTCCGGATCGCTGTGCGTATGAATCATCAACGCCATGTCGATATCGTCGAAACATCCCAGCCGGACCAGCTCGGACTTCCCTCCCAGAAAGCCCAGCCTCTCCTCCTTCACCAGCCCCAGCCGGTACTCCACCTCCACGTACTCCTCTGCCGGCACCGCAAAAAAGACCACCGTTCCGGCCAGCGCTTCGGCCGCCCGGCCGTCCACCATCCCCATCATCGCCCCCATCAGCCCTGCAATCTGCGCGTTGTGACCACACGCATGGGCCGCCCCCGTGTCGGCATCCGCCATTGGATGGTCCGACACAACCAGAGAATCCAGTTCCCCGATCAACGCCACCGTGGGCCCGGGCGCCTTCCCCTTCAGCACCCCCTTTACCCCCGTAATGGCAAGCCCCACCTCGTGGAAAATCCCGAACTCCTCCATCGTATTGGACACCAGCTTAGCCGTCTCAAACTCCTTGAATCCCGTCTCCGGGTGCGCCATAATATGATCGCCGATCCGTTCGATCTGCGCCTTCCGCCGATCGATCGCCTCACAGATTTTCTGTTTCAATTCCTTCTTCGTAGCCATAAACCTCCCCTTACCTGATCTTCAGCAACAGCACGAGCAAAATCGGCGTTCCCACCGCCTGCAGCAGCATAAACCGCACCAGCACCTGAGTATTGGACCACCCGTCTCTCTGTCGGAAATGGTCGTGCAGCGGATAGCGCACCGTCTTGAAAACCCCGATCTTGAAAAACCGGAGCAGCGCCACTTTCAACAGCCCCGTGGCTCCGTTCACCAGCACCACCCCCGCGACGACAAAAATCAGAAACGGGTTGCCACAGGCCAGCACGAGCATCCCCAACAGCAGCCCCACAGCACGAGACCCCGCATCCCCCATCATAACCGCACTTGGAAGGGCATTGTGCCACAGATACCCGGCCAGACACCCCACCATCAAAAACGCCAGCATGGCCCAGCCAGCGCCGTAGTCGTAGTACGGCACCAGCAAATAGTCGGCAATCACACTGTGGCCTACAATCCCGTACAAAAATCCTCCCAGATAGAGGAAGGCCAGCGCACAGAGGCTTCCCGACAGCCCGTCCACTCCATCGGTGCAGTTCGTTGCATTAATCGCCAGCCAGATCAGCACGGCGCCGATTGGAACGAACACCGGTGGTGAAACAGCAATGGGAGTCTTGATGAGCGGCAGCCACAGCTCGAACGTATCGAGTTGGCAGATCACCATCGCCGCCAGCAGGGAAATCCCCAGATCGATGGCTGCCATCCGGTACTCTCCCCACCCCTTCTCGCTTCTGTCGTCCATAAACCCCACGAGCATCGCCACCAAAATACACCCCAGCGCCTGCAAAAACCGCATCTCCAGCGGAAGAATGAGCAGACAGACCACCAGGTAGACCGGGATAAAAACAACCCCCGCGCCTGACGGCTTCCCCTGGCTCTGCTCCCCCTCAACCGCGTGGGCCCGCCCCCGGTCCATGGGAAGGCGCATCCAGAGCCGGGGCAGGAGCAGCCAGGTAAAAATCGTGGCCAGCGCCGTCCCCAGCCCCGCCAAAAAGAGATAGGAGGTCAGCAGCCGAAACGGCCCGTAGACCTCGGATAATTGATGCCCCAGCCAGTAAAGCACAACCTCCGTCCTTTCATTATTTTAAGGATAATGCGCCACAATCCTGCGCCCTTTCAAGAAATGTAATACCATCCCCCAAAAAGGGCAAGGAGAAACAGCGGCCTCGGAGGAGCACGGTGCCTCTTAGAATACGACATCCGGACAAAAGACTTGACAATCCCCGGCTGACACCTTATTTTTTCCATGTCACGAACCGAAACTCCGGAGAATGCCATGACGTCTGCTTTGTTTCAACAAAGCCCCCCCATCTTCAACCGGAGCGCCAAAGCCGCTCTAACAGGGGAGACGTCTACCCGGTCCACCGGCCATATGCATCACCATATAACCTTAACCACGTCGCATACCAGCCCCTCGGCGGTGGACCCCTCGGAGACCTGATCCAACAAAAATCATAAACTTCCCACCTTTCTGAGCCCACTGCCAACCCGGCAGCGGGTTTTTTTATTTCGCCCTTTTCACAAGGAGAGCTTCAACAATGAAATCTTTAAGAAAGACCAGCGAATTTACGCGCTTTGTCATCGTCGATACAGGTGGCAACGCATTCGACGTAACACCGGAGAACTTTGCACAATGCCCGATCTTTTTAAAATCCGAATCCGTGTATAACCTGTTGCGACAATTCGTCTCCAGTGAATCTCCCCGCCCAAAGGGCGGGGCTTCTAACTGCTAAAACCAAACAGATCAAGCTGTTGAGGACCTTTCTTCTCTTGCCGATGATATCGGATATATTTCTTGATCACCTCAGAGGTCACTTTGTCGCCCACACTACGAGCAAAATAACCATCTTCCCAGAACTCGCCACCCCATAGCTCTTTCTTGACTTCTGGGTGGTCTGGAAAAATCCGACTTGCAGAAATGCTCTTCAAAATACCAACTACCTTTGCTATCGAATAGCGGGGGGGAAACGACAAGAAAATGTGAACATGATCTTCTGCAATTTCCATCTCTTCAATCTCAAAATCGAAATCCTCAGCAATCTGATAAAATAGCTCTCGAACATGGTCCCGAATATCGCCTCTCAGAATCCACTTCCGATATTTCGGTGCCCACACCAAGTGATACTGAGTATCGTAGACCGCATGACTGGTTCGTCGGAGTCCCATCGTATGCCTCCTGAGTCGATATCTGCCTCAGTGGTCTGCATACGATAAGACAACATCTTAGCTTGCCTTCGGCAAGCAGAACTTTTCCTCCCCTTCCAAAGGAAGGGGTATCCAAGTTCAAAACCTTTCATGAACTGGCGCAGGGCGTGGGATCGGAAACGCCCCCCAAGCACATCGATTACATGCGCCAGCACGAACTGGTGGACTACTGCGAAGTCTCCGAAAAAGGACACTACAAATGGTATCCCAACGGCGTAATGGTTCAAAAACTCATTCTGGATTATGCGTCTCGGCTGGCCCACGCGTGGGGCGCTGTTGAAATGAAAAATCCCATCGTCATCCGAGGAGACCACAACGTCGTGGGCGAATTGATGGGAGAATTTCACGAACGGGACTACCAGGTCGACGGCGGCAGGGGCGTCTGCTACCTCCGGTATGCGTCGGACCCCCTCGCCTTTCCCTTGGGTGTAGCCTCGTTTTTACGCTGCGATTCTGTGAATTGTTATAGGTGTGGTTTGCTGCAGGTACCAGTTCCAGAAAGCATCCCATCGTTTCGATTGAACGAGGACTCGTAGGTTGAGGATCCGCTGGCCGCCTTCTCGAGTCCAGCGCATGCCGCTTCTTTTAAGCCGGTGGCCAACGATGGTCTTGGCAGCGGCCTCCACAGGGCCACTGGCAATGATCAACCCCAAGGCGTGATAGCGAGCGTATTCCATTTTGTCCCGGTTGTTGCGGAAGTAGCCCAGTTCGACGCTCGCTTGGCGATAGCGTTTTGATCCGCTTGGCAGTTTGCGGCGGTGGTAGGATAGGGAGCGGATCAGGCCCTTTATGGCATTGGGTTCATGGCGCAATTTGTGCCGCCAAGATCGGTACCAGCGATCTGCTTTCGCCGAGGCCTTGCCGAAAAGATGCTCGGCGGCCTTGGACAGGTGGTGCGCTGCGTGATAGAAGTCCAGAATGCGGGTGAACCCGTCGAACACACTTTGCTGGTCTACAGTATGCCAGATCGCTCGTTTGCCGTCGGCCAACACGACCCGGTGGTCATAGCTTCCCTGCTGCAAGGCCTTTGCCGTCTGGTCCACCAAGCCGTTGACCAGGGTCTCCATCTTCGTCTCGGGCATACGCGCGGCATAGCGCACGTCAACGCGTTGGGGCTCTTCCGTCTCCGGATGCAGCGGCGTCAGGTAGGTGGCGACCATGCCCACACCCGCCTCCTTCCAGGCCGTGGGCGCGCTGTTGGTGTCCCTATCCATCGGTCGTTGGGGTGGACGCCCGCGCTTGGGCGCTGGTTCCCGCAAGGGCACGGTGACCCCGTCCCAACTCACCACCAGGGTGTCGGCTTGGGCATTTAGGGGCGCCGCCTCTTGCAAGGCCAACTCGAGCTGTTGGGTACCGTCCTCGGCACACTGCCCGACGGTGGTCAACAGGTGCTGAATCGCGGTGCGGGAAGGCGGCTCGGGCAGCACTTCAGCCAAGCTGTCCTCCACTTCGGCCGGGACCAGGCGGGCACTTAGAAACGCCGTCACGCGCTCCAGCGCCGGTACCATGAAACGATTCACCATGCCGCAGCGCTCATCCAAAGGCACCCGGCTTGCCCCGCCCCGGTCGTGCTGATACAGCCGTCGTGGCATCACAACCTTGCCCCACAGGGTCATCCACTCCTTGTTGACCACTTGCTTGAATCGGTATACCCGATCCTCACTTACCACCGTCTCGTCCGCGATCTCACAGGCCTGCGCCAGGTGTTGGAACCCAGCCCGACCGATGTCGTCCAAAGAGGCTCGAAGCTCGTCCATCACCTCGCCGAATGCCTCTGGTCCTGATTGCTCCGACTGCAGGTGTTGCTCCCACTGGAGGACATTTTCTTGCAATTTCGCTATACAAGCACTCAGATTCTGTGTATCTTCCATCTGGGACCCCCTTCCGGGTTTTGGGCTTAAGTGTATACACCCAAAAATACATTCGTACCCGGATTTGGGGGCCCTCTTTTTGAAAAAAGCTGCGTAAATCAAAACCTACACCCTTTCCCTTTATGCAGAACGTCCGCTTCAGCCACAGGCAATCGCCCCTGAAAGTGTACGAGGAAGCCACCTGTTTCCGCAACGAACAGGAAGGAGAGGTGAGCGGCCTCAAGCGGGTGCGAAACTTCATGATAACGGATATGCACGCCGCCTGCGCCACCCAGGCCGAAGCGCGCGGTGAGTTTGAAATCCTGTGCCTCAAATTCGCCGACCTCATGAACGACATCATTGCAAAAGGGCGCTGGGTTCTCGGCTGGGAAGGCACCGTGGATTTCTTCGAAGCCAACAGAGCGTGGCTGATCGACATCGGAAAAAAGATGAACGTGCCGGCATTTTTCAAGCTCATGCCGCACATGAGCCACTACTATGCCATCAAAAACGAATATCAATTCATCACCGAAGACCGGTCCAATATCCAGATCAGCACGGTACAGTGGGACGTAAAGGACGGCGAGCGATTCAATATCGGCTTTACCGACGGACAGGGCCGCAAGCACCCCTGTCCCGTGATCGTCCACGCGTCCAGTTTTGGAAGCATCGAAAGAACGCTCTGCGCAATTCTGGAAAATATCGCGGTTGATGTATCCAGAGGCGTTCCACCCCTGTTCCCCCTCTGGCTGGCGCCCACACAGGTGAGAGTCATCCCCGTTGCCGACGAACACCTGCCCTTTGCCACGGACATCTGCGACACCCTATCCTCCCGAAACATCCGGGTAGACGTAGACGACCGGGGGGATACCGTGGGCAAAAAGATCCGGAATGGAGAGAAGGCGTGGATCCCCTACCTGCTGGTCGTCGGGAAAAAAGAACAAACCTCGGGCCGACTGAACATAAGATCGCGCGAGAACAGAGCGCAGATAGAGATGGGAATTGACGATTTCATACAGATGGTCTGTCAAAAGACCGGGGGAATGCCTTTCCGCCCTCTGCCTGTGCCCCAACGAATAAGCCGGCGACCGCTATTTTACGGTTGAGCGAAAAAATGGACGGGCGAATAGCTCACACCTCGCCAAAAAACCATCGCCATAAGGGACAGGCCCCTGTGCCTTGCCCGGATTCAGGCACCCACAGGCAGGCGCCCCTGCAAACCGGATGAGGGCCACATGACCAAATACACCCTGCTATTCTCCCACAGCGTCGGCGGCATCGGCGCCATGCGCACGTCCTCTTCTATGCGAAATCACACCGTTTTTACCATCTCTAATACGCAAATAGAAAGGACATGCCATGAACACCTCCTATGTGTCTACCTCCATCCCTTACGTCAACGCCCGCCCCCACATCGGTTTTGCGCTGGAACTCGTGCAGGCCGACGCGGTTGCCCGCTGGTGCCGGCTTCGGGGCGACAACACCTTCTTCTTGAGCGGAACCGACGAGAACGCGCTCAAAAACGTGCAGGCCGCTGCCCGGGAAGGGCTCACCCCCCGCCGGCTCTGCGACCGGAACGCCGTCGTCTTCCAGGATCTGATCAAGGGCCTCAACATCTCCACGGACGGCTTCATCCGCTCCTCCGGCGAGGCCCACTTCCGGGGCGCCTCCCGATTCTGGACGGCCTGCCGGAAGGCGGACATCTTACGCAAGCGCTACCGGGGCCTCTACTGCGTGGGCTGTGAGGACTTCTACCTGGAACGGGACCTGGCGGACGGACGGTGTCCGGTCCACGGAATCGAACCCGAGACCGTGGAAGAAGAGAACTATTTCTTCCGTCTCTCCGCCTATCAGAAGCCGCTGGAGGGCCTGATCGAATCCGGAAAACTCCGCATCCTCCCCGAAACCCGGCGAAACGAAGCCCTCGGATTCATCCGGCAGGGCCTGCAAGACTTCAGCATTTCCCGCATCCGGGAGCGCTCGGGCGGCTGGGGAGTGCCGGTGCCGGGAGACCCCTCGCAGGTCCTCTACGTCTGGTTCGACGCCCTCACCAACTACCTCACCGGCCTGGGCTACGGATCGGACGGAGAGCATTTCGAACGCTACTGGCTCAGCAGTCCCAACAAGGTCCATGTGATCGGCAAAGACATCCTCAAATTCCACGCCGTGTACTGGCCGGCCCTGCTGCTCTCCGCAGGCCTTCCCCTGCCCCGGACCATCTTCGTCCACGGCCACCTGACCGTGGAGGGCCGGAAAATCGGCAAATCGCTCGGCAACGCCGTCAACCCCTTCCCACTGATCGAGCGATACGGCGCAGACGCTCTCCGGTACTACCTGCTCCGCGCGGTTCCCTCCGGAGCGGACGGGGACGTCTCCGAAGCCCGGCTCCGGGAAGTCTACACCGCGGACTTGGCCAACGGACTCGGCAACCTGGTGCGGCGGCTCGAAACCCTCTGCGAACGCGCGGATTACGGCGTCCGGGACCCATATCCGCCTGCGCTCCCCGAAGGAGTTGTCGAAGCCGCAGGCAACTTCCAGTTCCACAAGGCCCTCCGGATCCTCTGGGATCGCGTCCGGGACCTCAACCGGGAAATCGAGTCAACCCGCCCCTGGGACCTCCTGAATCAGGGAGACACGAAACTTCTGAACCGCCACCTCTCGACCTGGATAGCGAACATCCGCGCCATCGCCCACGGCCTGACGCCCTTTCTCCCGGAAACCGCGCAGAAGATTCAAACGCAATTTTCGCAGGATCGAATCACACGGAGCGACCCCCTGTTTCCACGATTGTGAATCCCGGTGCCGGAGGGTCATCGCGGGGCTTGAAATCTCTATTGCTCCTTTCCGTCTCTCACCATATATTATCCCATCTTCTCAGACCTGATCTCTCCTCTGAATACCACACGTCCGTTTCCCAAAGGAGGGCCCTGGCGTGGCATACGATCTCCAGATCTTTTCCGGCAACGTCAACACGCTTCTCGCAGATGAAATCTGTTCTATCCTTGAAATCCAGCGGGGCGCTGCTCAGGTCGGCCGGTTTCCCGGCGGAGAGACAAGCGTACAAATCTGTGAAAATGTCCGCGGGAAAGACGTTTATATCATCCAGTCCGTCTGCGCCACCGAAGGACTTTCGCCCAACGATGCCCTGATGGAACTCCTCATCCTGATCGACGCTGCCCGGCGGGCCTCGGCGCGGCGTATTACAGCCGTCCTCCCCTACTACGGCTATGCCCGGCAGGACCGAAAAGACCGTCCCAGGGTGCCCATCACGGCCAAACTGATCGGCAACCTGATCGTCACCGCGGGCGCCAGACGCGTTCTTTCTCTGGACCTCCACTCCAACCAGATCCAGGGCTTCTTCGACATCCCGATGGACCACCTCTATTCCGTCAACATCTTTGGAAAATACCTCCTCGAGAAAAAGCTGGAAAACCTGGTGGCGGTAACACCGGACGTTGGCAACATCAAAATGACCCGGGCCTATGCCGAACTCCTGGAGGCACCCCTCGCCATCATCGACAAAAGGCGCGTCAGCGATCAGGAAACCGAGGTCATGACCATCATCGGAGACGTGGAAGGGAAGAACGCGGTCATCATCGACGACCTGATCTCCACGGGCGGATCACTCGTCGAAGCGGCTTCGGCCCTGGAACAAAAAGGCGCCCTCGACATCTGCGCGGCCATCGTCCATCCCGTGCTGGCCGGCCCGGCGGTCGAGCGCGTGGAAAGCTCCTGCCTCGCCGAACTCGTCGTTTCCAACTCCATCCCCGTGCCGGAAAAGGTCCAGAACGGCAAAATTAAAGTCCTCTCGGTGGCCCCCATCCTGGCAGAGGCCATCCGCCGCATCCACAACGATGAGTCGGTCAGCACCCTCTTTGCCGATGCCCACGTGGAGGGATAGGGCGACAGAAGCGTCCCCAGGCATCGAGATTTTGCCATAGCTGTCGCCAAAATACGAAAGGGTTCACCTGTGGTCAATGAAGCGCAGTGGCAGCAGTTCCAGGAAGAAGGCTACCTTCATCTGGGAAAGGTCAGGGAGGATGGGGAGCTGGAGGCGATGCAGCAACGCATGGACGACATTATGCTGGGGAAAGCCCCTCTCGACTACGATCGCATGCTCATGCAGCTGGACTACAAATCCGAAACCGACACCAGCCCGGGGCCTCAGACGAAGGGTCACAAAGGGGCTACCCTGAACTATCGCAAAATCCAGGACCTGGAGTTCGATCCCCTCTTCCTCACGTACATGCAAACCCCTCTCTTCCGGGACATCTGCGCAAAAGCCTACGGTCCCGATACGCCGGTCGCCTGCTTTCGGGCCATGTTTATGAACAAACCTGCTCGAAAAGGCAACCATCTGCCATGGCATCAGGACCGGTGGACCGACCTGGACCGCGACCCCCTGATCACTATCTGGACGGCCCTTGATCCGGCGACCGTTGCCAACGGCTGCGTCAAAATTATCCCCCAATCTCACCGGTGGGGTCTCATCAATCCGGAAAGCCCATCCGGGTTTCTCAGCCAGGAACAGATCAACGATCTTGCAGCCAGGTCGGAGCCTGCCTACGTAGAGCTGCAGGCGGGCGAAGTCGCCCTGCTGCACAACTGGCTGCTCCACAGCTCCGAGGTAAATCAGACCGACATCCCCCGGCGTGCGTTCAGTATTTGCTATATGGACGCCGCTACGGAATCCAGAAGCGGGAAGACCTTTTCCGTTATTTTTGGGGAAGGCGCTCTGGGTCCGGTGGGGGTTTAAATCGCCCCGCCACCCCCCGTTGTCGCCGAGTCACTCCAGTGGCGCTTCCTCTTCACCACTGCCGCGAATCCGGCACCGCCATCCACGCCCCGCCTTCTAAAATCGACTTCTGACTGATCAACCCCGGAAGGGTCATATCCATCGCCTCGTGGATGCCGATCGGACAGGGCGTCCCGTCCACAATACTCCCCACAAAATCGAGTACCTCAAAGTAGTCCCCTCCGCCGTGCCCGGCCCTCTTCGCCTCCTCTGGTGGACTGCGCCACATCTCGGGCATATACTCCTCTTCCAGGTCCGCCAGGTCCACCCAGGCGTTCTTATCCTCGTGCAGATCGGCCAGCCAGATCCTGTGGTGCTCTCCCCGGCTTCGCGCCGACTCGTAACACCCCCTGGTTCCCTGGAGTGAATAATTCGTCATCGCGTGCGGCCGCTCCGACAGCATATCCACCCGGATCTTGATCAGCCCCCCCGCCGCCGTCTTGGCCAGCATCACACAGGTGTCCTGGTTCTCGTAAAACGCTTCCCTGGGGTCCACATAGTGGTGCCCGCTCCCCTCGCAGCAGATACGCACCACCCGGTTGTCTCCCATCCACTGCAGAATCGGTCCCAGGCTGTGCGTCCCATACGTAATCCCGTCGATTCCCGTCTGCCACGTTCGACGCCACTTTGTCATCTCGTTCAACCCCTTCAACTCGTGGATATACTCCCCCTCCGCATAGTAAACCACCCCGAACAGCCCCTGCCGGACCAGTTCCTTTACCAGCACATTCGGCTTCATATAGGTAAAATTTTCCGCCATCATATACACCGCCTTCGACCGCTTCACTGCCGCCACCAGTGCCCGGCACTCCGCCACAGACACCGCCGCCGTTACCTCGCTCAGCACGTGGATATTTTGATCCAGGGCCAGAATCGCCTGCGGCGCGTGAAAGTGCATCGGCGTCCCGATGACCACCGCATCCACCTCCGATTGCGCCAGCATCTCCCCATAATCCGTGTACCTCTCCACCGCCCCCAGCTTCTCCGCAGCCTCCTCAAGCAGCGCCTCCCGGATATCGCACACCGCATGGATCCGCGCCAGCGGGTGCACGTCGAACGCCGCTCGGAAACTCCCCCCTCGTCCAACCGCTCCCACAACGCCCACGTTCAGCCTCTCCAGAACCCCCATGTCGCATCTCCTCTCAAACCGCGCGCCAGACCTGCCACACCAGACAGAGCCATCCCCCCAAAAAGGCCAGCCCCCCCAGCGGGGTTATCGCACCCAGCCAGCGGATGTCGCTCAGGCTCAATGCGTACAGACTTCCCGAAAAGATCACCGTCCCCGCCACAAACAGCCACCCGCCCGCAACCCCCACCGACCCCGGCCAGCGAGACATCGCCCAGGCCACCCCCAGCAGGGCCAGGGCGTGATACATCTGGTAGCGCACCCCCACCTCGAATACGTTCAACATCTCCGGCTCCAGCCTCTCCTTCAGCCCGTGCGCCCCAAACGCGCCAGCCGCAACACCCACAAATGCCGAAACCGCTCCAATGCAGAAAAACACACGGTCCATATCTCACCTCCGAAGAAATTGAATATTTCAAAAATAGAGACTGTGTCCCTGTCCCTGGAACCAGATCGCATCGATCACGAAAGAGATCCCCGCCCCCGTAAAGTGTCCCACAACCAGCCCGATAAAAAAAGGTTTCGCCCGCTCGAAAAGAACCAGGCCTCCAAACCGGATAATCAGCACCTTCACCATCCAGGTCACAAACAGAGACAGCGCTGTCCACCGGACCTGACCCACCGAAGCAATCGAAAACCCGATCGGATGCAGCCGCCACCAGGTAAACCGATGGCGCAAATAGGTCATTACCACCGTGGCCAGCACCCCGATGCCCAGAAAGTGCACCCGGCCGGCCGTAAACTCCTCTGCGGATTTCATCTTGCTCACAACCGTATCAAAAGGCACCTGTCCTCCCCGCCGGAACACCCACTCTCCGAAATTGTAGCCCCCCGTACCGTAAGCCAGCTTCAGGGAGAACCAGAAGGAAATCAGCAGGCTGACCCCCAGCGCCAGCGCAACGGCCGTCACATACGTCCCCCGGGGGAACCGCCGGTCGCTGTGCACCCGGGCCGCATTGGCCCCAAACGGCATAAAAATGGCAATCGGATCGCAGGCCCACGCATAGGAAAGCGCCAGCCCCGCCATCGTAGATCCGCTCAGTGTTGCCGGTCCCACCATATGCATGGGAAAAGCCTGGGGCACCAGCGGCCCTCGAACGAACACCAGCCCCCCCTCAATCACGATCCGGGTCAACCCCAGGTAGAGCGTGACCACCGCAAACAGCAGCAGGATCGCAACGTGCAGCGCGATTCCAACCGCGTGCAACCAGAGCAGGATATAGACGGCCGCCCCCAGAACCCCGAAAACCGCCGCCCGGTAAGAGAGGATCTCCCCCGTATCGTCCACGGAGGCATCCTTCCGAAACGCCTTGCGCAGCACATCCCGCAGATGCCCCCGCGCCACCCAGATCCCACCCAGTACAATCGCCGCAAACGCCCCGAACCCCTGCCAGGCCAGCGCCGAAGGATAGATCGAGTAGGTCTCGGAAGCCCCGATGCTGAACCCCGTCCGGTTGAAAAGCGCGATCTCCACCAGATTAAAGAGGTTGAACACCCAGACGCTGAAAATCACGTCCACGTTTACAAAGTACGTAATCCCCATCAGCGGAAAGGAGAAATTCGTTGAAATACCGGGCAAAAGGTGGCTCCCCGGAATACTCAGCCGGATGGGCGGAATGGCCGGCCATCCGTGGGGGAAAAAGTAGCCCGGGATATTCCAGGCAATCTTGAACGCCGCCACGCCAAACCCGATCCAGAACAGCCGGCTGCGCATAAACCGGGGCAGCGCCCGCTTATCCTCCGCCCCCTCCATCATCGCCAGGGGCACATCCACCAACGGAAAATTGAGACGTTCCACTTCCACCCACTGTTTTCTAAAAATCGCAATCAGGCAGACACAGAGCGTCAACGTGGCCGCAATCAGCGATCCCCACCAGAAGAGGGGCACAACCCAGATGTGCCAGGGGATCGACACCCCCGCGGGCAGCCCCTCAAAAAACCAGGCCACCTCGGGCCCACCCCCCGGCACGGCCCAGCGGGGGATATGGTGGTGCAGATAGTCCGCCCATCCGTTCTCCGTCGTCGCATAATAAAAAGGCGATGCCGAAACCGAAATCACGTACCCCGTAATCCCGTACGTGGGCACGGACACCGCCGCCAGCAGCATAATATAGATCACACCCAGTTCATCGCTCCGCAGCCCGAAGCGGCGGCGGACCAGCTTCAACAGAGGATTGAGGACAACCACCACCAGGATAAACGAAAAAGCCAGTCCCAGCGGGAAATAGTTCGTCGTCATATAGGTCGAACGCACGACCCACTCGGAGTAGGGCGCGCTCATCGTCACGGCCACCACCCCGATCAGCCCGACCACCGCAGAACGAAGCGTCAGAATGCGCTTCGTCCGGGGCGCTGCTGCACACAGGGGCATGACCTAACCCCCTGAAATGGACATCCAGCGGTCCGTGCGCTCAATCTTGTGTTGACCAATGGAAACGGCGTTCGTTGTCCTCACCTGCCATCCCTCTCCATGCGACCGCAACCACACCCGGCTGGGCAACCTCACCTCCGCCTTTCCCTCCAGGGTCTGGAAAGGCGTGAACAGCTCCTTCAGAACGCCCGATTGCCGGTCATACGCAAAACCCGGATGGCGGGTACAGTGCAGCAGGGTCCGGCCGCCCGCCGTCTCCACCGCCTCAACCGGAAACGCCCGGTGATGGCTCCCCTCCTGAGACAGAATAACCGGCTCAGGATCTGTAAACACAAGCGGCTTATTTTCCGGGATATCCGCCCACGTACCATCCAAAACCACGGCAAGCCGGCCCTCGCCCCGGCTCGTCACCCCTTCCACCGCCAGCGGAGGGCGCGCAGAGACCTGGACCTCCAGCGCGCCATTTTGGAAATACGTACAATCGTAAAGGGACACCTGCGTGCCTTCCCCGCCGGCAATCACCGTTGCGTACCGCCCCTGCATCCGGGCCACTCCGTCCACCGTGTGCCGCCGGGAAGGATCGGACGCATAGAACACCTGCGCTGTCCGTTCGCCGGTCTGTGTAACCGCCCGCACATCCAGCGCCACCACCCCGGCATCGTCCCGCGTTACATGTCGAACCCCAACGACCCTGTCGGTTCCATACATCGGCTCCCACAGCGCCACAAACCGGCTGCGCAGATCCTCACCCTCGCGGCGCATCACCACCCTGGGCATCCGGAACTTCTCCACCAGCGAGTGGTCCTCATCGCCCAGAGACTTCTGCCAGCAGCGCCGGATACTCGGCACCGTGCAGGTATAAAGATCCCCCTCCACGGGCTCCAGCATATGCAGACGCACACCGGCCATCTCCCGGTCGATGGCTCGAAACTCCGCGCCAAACGGCCCCTCCACCCGACCTTTATGCACGTCTCGAAATACCCCATACCAGGGGTTCACATCGCGCGGTTTGAGCCCCCGTGCGTGCAGTTCCTTCTCCCATTCGCTGTGGGCCGGCGGCGTAAACGGCTTCCCATCGTCTGCGTAACTCTCGGCGAAAAACTGCGTCGGAACCGAAACGCTCAGGGTCTGATCCGTAGAACAGCTTCCCTGCGCCATCCACTCGTGAACCTCTCCCCCTTCTACCTGAAAAATATCCACCACCACGTTGTCCGCCTCGCCAAGCGGAATCAGAAACAGCGCCCGCTGGTAGGTCCTGCACTGGGGATACGCCATTGCCCCGGAGGCCTCCACTACCTGCACCCCGTTCTCAGCCGGGTGCCAGCCTATCAGATCTCCCGCCACGGAAACGCGTTTCTGCGTTTCCCGGTCCACCACCACCAGATTGTGCCCGGAGGCAACCGTAGCGAACATTCGGTACGTCCACGTATACCCGATATCTGCAATCAGTTCGTCCGTGTACGCCCAGAGCGCAAAATTCAGCATATCGTGGTGGTCGTGACCCCAGTTGCCCGAATAGTGGAGGTGCGCCTGAATCGGATGGCCCTTCTCCAGCACTCCCCGCCCCAGAACCGCGTGCCCGAACGCAGGGTATATCAGCGGCCGCCCGTCCTGGGGGTCCGGGTGCCCGCCTCCCGTGAGCTTGCTGTACGTATCGTGCACCATCATATAGGTACCGTCGGGATAGCCCATCGTATCCAGCGTCTCTATTGCACGGTAAAGCTGAGGGAGTTCTGTCCGATTGTCCAGCCCGTCGAACCGCCTGCCGTCGATGCTCGAGGCAAAACCGGGGGGATCGGAGTATCCCTCTCCGTACTCTGCCGCCCGCTTTATGCCGTAGATGTGCTGACGGGCATAAGACATACTCTCCGGAAACACGTAATCCGCCATCAGCGTCTTCAGCACCATCTCCCGGAGCTTCCAGTAGGAATAATGGATCAACTCGGGCATACCCGCGCCCCGTCCGATCAAAATCAGTCCCTGCGCCTGGTAAGGAATATAATTGCTCAACGCCTCGTCGGGATGGGAATAGTAAACATCGTACAGAATCGCATCCTGTACCGAATAGAGGAACAGATCCGCCTCGACCACACACCGGGCATCCCCACCCGCTGCCAGCCGGTCCAGCGCCTCCCACACCGGCGCGTTCACCACAAAATCGTAGCCCTGGGCCAGGTCGCCCACATGCCGGATGCCCGTGTGGTACTTATCGTACCAGATACCGGCGTACACCGGATATTCCCTAACCGGCCGCAGCCGATCACCTTCCGCAATCCCCGGGCGGCCCCGATGCGTCTTCGGCCAGTGTGGAACCGCACACCCAAAATCATACAGAATCGCCGCCGCACGCGCCGCATACTGCTCATCTCCCGTTATCCGATACAGCATCCCCAGCGTCTTCGCCGCCTCGATCAGATAATACACCCGCAGCGAATCCATATACTCTCCATACAGGTAGATCCGCTTCCCGTCGGGCGCGTCGTGATAAGGATATTCCTGTGTATCCCCCCTGGGGCCGGTAATCTCAATCGTCCCGGTCCGCGGATAAAGCGCAAACGGATCCACCGTGTGTCCTCTGGGGCACCAGATCCGGTCCGGATCGTCCGGGCGCCACACCAGCCTGGCCTCGTCTCCGGTGGGACACATCGCGATTCGTGTGGTCGGCATCACCCGGCTGTTTCCGGCAATACGATTTCGCAGCGGCGCCATGCCGATGAGCTCCTCCGGAGCCACCTTCAAATACGGCTCGGCCTTCTTCTTGAGGTCTCCAATTTCCTCACCCGTCAGCGCCTCGGTCAGATCTGTTAGTTGTGGGTTGCCGCGCATATCCGGCATCTGCACACGCGGGACCGGTCTCAGCGTGTCTACCCACTGCTCGGTCGGATAGAACCCGCCGTAGTATTCCCGCAACGCTGCGTCCGTCTCAGCCTCAAACTTGCCAAACTTGGACATAAGGTTTATCCCCCCGTAAGCGCAAGGGTTGTACTTTGCTCGTAAGCATAATCCCCCGGACCGGGGGTTGTCAAGCGCAATCGGCTCCCTCTGCTTCGGCAGGGACCTGCACATTCGCTGGATTTTTCAAAAGAGGAAGAGTATATTGGTTTTCGGATATGGATCTGGTAATGTACGGTTCTGGAGGTACTGACCATGCAACCATCCGACACAACCCGGCTTCGAGCCTCCGCGCCTGCGCTCGCCCGGCTGTCCTTTTGGGTGCCCCCGGAACGGATGGCCGAATTTGAGATGGCCTACGTGGAGAAAGTGGCTCCCATTCTGGAACGCCTCGGCCTGGTGGCATCCTCTTGTCAGGCCCGAACGGCCCTGGAGGGGATCTTCAGCCGGCTGTTCGAGATACAAACACCATCTCATATAGCAGAAATAGAGACAGCGCTTCAGAGAGACGGAAATTGGCAGGAAACGGTGCAGAGTCTCTCAACGGCCTTTACAGCAGACGGCATACCGGACGTGTTTCGGCACCGCCTCGGAATTTACAGTGCCCCTGCAGGACCTGGCAGGGTGGTGCCTGCTGGATGCGGTCGGGGGCACTGGCGAACCTACGATGGAGTGGACGGATTGCCGGAAAACCATGTGCGGGCAGTCCTCCAGGATCGGGACGGAAACCTCTGGTTCGGCACCGAAGTCGGGGCCTGCCGATATGACGGTCGAACCTGGGCTACGTTCGCTATGCAGGACGGTCTGGGAGACAATTATGTGCAGGCGATTTTCCAGGATCGAGACGGACAGCTCTGGTTCGGCACCAGAGGCGGCGTGAGTTGTTATGACGGACAGACATTTACCTCCTTCACGGTTCAGGATGGCCTGGCCGACAACAGTGTGTTTTCAATCCTTCAGGACCGGGAGGGAACCCTCTGGTTCGGCACCGGCAGTTTTCGCGCCGATGGCCGTGGTGTAAGTCGGTATAACGAACAGGGCTTTACTACTTTTTCCGCACAAGATGGTCTGACGGACGACACGGTGCTTTCGATTTTTCAGGATCGGGAGGGGCGCCTCTGGTTTGGTACGAACGGCGGTGTAAATCGATATGACGGTCGAAGCTTTGCCGCTTTTTCCGCACAAGATGGTCTGGCGGGTGACACGGTGCTTTCGATTTTTCAGGATCGGGAGGAGCGCCTCTGGTTTGGTACGAACGGCGGTGTAAGTCGATATGACGGACGATGTTTTATCACCTTCACAACGGACGATGGGCTGGCGGAGAATGTGGTGCGGTCAATCTACCAGGACCAGGAGGGAATCCTCTGGTTCTGTACCCAAGGCGGTGTGAGCCGCTACGATGGACAGAAATTCACGACCTTTACTTCTCAGAACGGCCTGGCCGACAATGTGGTGCGGTCGGTCTGCCAGGATCGGGAGGGGCACCTCTGGTTCGGCACGATGGGCGGCGGTGTCAGCCGATATGACGGGCAGCGGTTTATCACCTTTACAACAGACGATGGCCTGGCGGGCAATTGGGTGCGATCGATCCTTCAGGACCGGGAGGGGCGCCTCTGGTTCGGCATCTGCGGGGGCGGTGTGTGCCGTTATGATGGAGAGACCTTTTCTACCTTTTCCACACAAGACGGACTGTTAGACGTGGACGTGCGGTTGATTTTTCAGGATCGGGAGGGGCACGTCTGGGTCGGCACTGAATACGGTTTGAGCCGGTATGATGGAGAGGCCTGGACCAGTTTCACGCCTGAAGATGGACTGCCCGAAAACCCGGTTTTTTCGATCTTTCAAGACCGGGAGGGGAGTCTCTGGATCGGCACGATATCCGGTGTGAGCCGGTATGATGGACGGCGTTTTACGAGCTTTACAACGGATGATGGATTGATCGATAACCATGTAAGGTCGATCTTCCAGGGCCGGGAGGGGGACCTCTTAATCGGTACAATATCCGGTGTGAGCCGGTATGATGGACGGCATTTTACGAGTTTTACAGCGGGTGATGGACTGATCGATAACAATGTAAGGTCGATCTTCCAGGACCGGGAGGGAGACCTCTGGTTCGGGACCATGGGCGGCGGTGTGAGCCGGTATGACGGACAGGCCTGGACCACCTTTACCACGGGTGACGGGCTGGCGCACAACGTGGTGACATCGATCTTTCAGGACCGTGAAGGGCATCTCTGGTTTGGCACGGATGGCGGTGTGAGCCGGTACGATGGACAGGTCTTCCAGACGCTGACCGACCGGGATGGTCTGCCGAGCAATTCGATGTGGTCGATCTTCCAGGATCGGGATGGATATATCTGGATCGGCACCGTCAACGGTGTGACGCGCTATCATCCCCCCGCGCCGTCGCCTCCTTCAGCGTTCATCGACGGGGTGGTGGCCGATCAACGCTATGAAGGGACAACCGCGCTTGAGATTCCCTCCAGCGTGCGGCTGACCGCCTTTGAGTTTCACGGGATCAGCTTTAAGACCCGTCCGGAGGCAGTGGTCTATCAATATCGGCTGGAGGGGTATGAAGCAGGCTGGAAGACGACAGATAGCGGCCGGGCGGAATACCAGGACCTGCCGCCGGGCGATTATACCTTTCATGTGAGGGCCATAGATCGAGATCTGAACTACTCCGATCCTGCGACTGTACGGTTAGCCGTTGTGCTGGACCCACGAATTCAGGCATTGACCGAGGCCCTGAGCGAGAGTGGGGCATCGAGTGAGTTTGTGGGGAAGAGCGATGCGCTGCACCGGGTGCAGACGCAGCTTTCGGAGATCGCCCAGACGGATGTGACGGTGTTGATTTTGGGAGAGACCGGAACGGGCAAGGGGCTGGCCGCCCGGGCGGTACACGCACTGAGCAATCGAAAAATGGGGCCGTTTATACAGGTGAACTGCGGGGCGATTCCGGAAGGGTTGGTGGAAAGCGAACTGTTCGGACACGAAAAGGGGGCGTTTACGGGTGCGGATACCCGCAAGCTGGGGAAGGTAGAGCTGGCGAAGGGGGGAACGCTATTGTTAGATGAGATCGGGGATCTGGCCCGGGACACCCAGGTGAAGCTGTTGCAGCTTTTAGAGGAGCGGACCTTCTATCGGGTGGGAGGCACGCAGTCCCTGCAGGTCGAGGTGCGCGTAATCACAGCAACCAACCGGGATCTGGCGCAAATGGTGGCAGAAGAGAGGTTCAGAGAGGACCTGTACTTCCGACTCCATGCGTTTCCGGTGCGGATGCCGCCTTTGCGAGAGCGCAGAGAGGATATTTTGCTGCTTGCCGCCTACTTTATGGAAAGAATGGCGATGCGTATGAACAAGAAGATTACGCATTTGACGCTCGAGGCGCAGGCTATTCTGATGGCCTACAGTTGGCCGGGAAACGTGCGGGAGCTGGAGCACGCAGTACAGCGTGGAGTGATCCTGTGCAAGGGACCGACAATCGGTGTGGAGGAGATCGCGCTGGAGATTCAGAAGGATCCTGGGGGTCCGGCAGAGGAAGTTGTGACATTAGCGGAGCACGAACGACAGTATATACGGGAGGTTTTGGAGAAGACCGCCTGGAGGATCAGGGGGCCTCACGGTGCAGCGGTGCTTTTAGGACTGCCCGAGTCCACGCTGCGCAGCCGGATGAAGAAACTGGGCATTGTGCGACCACAACAGTAGCGCTATATATCACGCAATGCGCTATATATCACGCAGCATTCTTTTTTTATAATTAACTGTAAATAAATAAAATATAAAATTTATGGAGAAATTGTTAAGCGATATATCGCGCATTCGCAATACTGTTCAAAGACTCTAAACATAGATATAACCTGAAATAATAAATAAAATTAGATATAAGACCGTTATAAACAGCCACCTGAAGCTATATGCGTCAGATGGCTGTTTTTTCTTGGCACAGATTTTGCTATATTCCAAGGCGTTGTCCGGGGAGGCTCCGATGTTGCGCATCACAGTGGTATCACAGACGCCAGATGAGGTGGTGTTGAGGATGGAGGGCTGGGTGTCCGGAACGAATGTGGAGCTGCTGAAACAGGAAGTCACGCATTGGTTTCGGGAGGCCAAGTATGTGGTGCTGGACCTGACCAACATTCGGTTCATCGACGAAGCAGGCATCACGTTATTGCAGGGCTGGTCGAAGAAGCGTTTGATGCTGCGCGGCGGATCGCTGTTTGTTCACACACTGTTGGAGGCCCACGGGTTGGCTTAGGGAAATAAAGACGAGGAATATAACCTGTCAGACGGGTGTATTATTGCGTATAGATAAGGGGGAATGCTTAAAAGATGAATGATTTCGGGTGGCTGTCGGATGTCTTTGCGTGAACGTCATGCGCTTGAAGCTAAGTCGCTGGAGTTAAAGGAGGAGACCTGAACATGAGATCGACCAAGACTCTATATATGCTCACCGGGATTCTGACTCTCGTGTTGGCCCTGCCCCTGTCGGGCGCCTTTGCGGGCTCAACAGGTAAGATTTCCGGGCGGATCACCGATGCCCAGGGGGCGCCCCTGCCGGGGTCCAGCGTGGTCATCGAAGGCACTCAGCGGGGCGCCATCACCGACGCGGACGGCTTTTACGTGATCGTGGCGGTAGACCCAGGCACCTACGATTTGACCGCGTCGTTGGTTGGGTTTGCGAATGTGACGAAACGGAATGTGAACGTCACGGTCGATTACACGACGACGCTGAGTTTCACGCTGAAGGAGCAGGCGATTGAGGCGGCCGAGATCGTGGTGACCGCGGAGCGCTCGCCGGTGGAGGCGGACAAGACGTCGACCCGGTACGTGCTGTCGGTCGAGGATATCGAGCAGACGCCGATTGTCAAGACCACGGGCGAGTTTATCTCCCTGCAGCCGGGTGTGGACCAGGCCGGCACGTTCTCCGTCCGGGGGTCGAAACCCACGCAGGGCACCCACCCCTCCATAGCCAGAGGGTGGAATAAATATTCGGGGGGCGATGTCAACGTGATGGTTGATGGGGTTCGCATACCCCACAACGATGGGAACAGCGCCCTTCTGTTTACCGGCGTCAATAAAAGCGCGATCCAGCAAATCTCTGTGGAAACGGGTGTGACACCTGCCGAATATGGGGACGCGCAGGCCGGCACGGTCAACATTGTGATGAAGGATGGGGGAAGGGCGGTCCACGGGTGGACGGAGGTCAACCTCGAGCCTGGGGGACAGAAGCACTGGGGTACGAACGTCTACGATGCACCTTCGAACCGCGACCACATGAAGTGGGACGATCCCGAATGGCTGAAGGAAACGGACCCGCAGACGGGCCGAATCATCCACGTGCGGGAGGACTACACGAGCTACCAGGGGGTGAGGCTGGAGGGCAGCCTGTCCGGTCCGATCGGGCCGAAGGCATCGTTCATCGTCTCGGCCAAGCACGACCGCCGCGCCGCGACCTATCCGTCGGCGACGAGCCACGGGTTCTACAACGATCGGGGGCAGTATATCAACGCGCCGGACAACTTTCAGGGGTCGGCCAGCCTGACCTTTAAGCCGACAGGCGGCATAAAGGTGAAGGCAGGGTTGATCCTGCAGCGGTACACGGCGTTTAACAACGAGTACAACCATGGCAACCAGGCGAATCACGGCTTCATCCGGGGTGTTGGCCGGGCCAGCGGCCGAAATATCTTTCTGCCGAGCGATTGGGCGTCGTCAGGCAAGTACCGCCACCAGGAAAACCTGGCGTACGTAACATTCACGCATACGATCTCGTCCAAAACGTTTTACGAGGTACGCCTTGCGCGCAGCCAGACCGTGAACGATACCATGGATACCCATCCCTGGTCGGAGAATCCGCGCAATGACAGGGCCGGGTGGTTCTATATCGACCGGGAGGTCGCGTCCTGGGTGGATACGGACCGCAAGCGGTACAGCATCAAGGCCGACCTGTCCAGCCAACTCACCAGGGGAAACTTTGTGAAGACCGGCTTTGAGATCATCCGCTACAATACCTATTACACCTTCTGGTCATCGGGTTCCAAGACGGCGAACCGCTTCACGATGTCCGCCGGCGGCGATACGCCGTGGATCATGGACACGCCGGCCAAGCCGATCAGGGGGGCCTTCTACGTGCAGGACAAGATGGAGTTCGAGGGGCTGATCGCGAACCTGGGTGTGCGCCTGGACTTCAACAAGCACACGCACAAGGAGTTGATGTTCTCGGGGATGCACACGGCGCCCATGTGGAAGTTCTACACGCACAGGCACTACGCCTACGGCGTGGGGACGGGCGACGGGGTGAACGTGACAGGCGACATGGCGCGGACGCCGCCGACGCAGTTCTACATCAGTCCGAGGTTGGGCGTCTCGCACCCGGTCACGGACCGCATGAAGCTGCATTTCTCGCTGGGGCGATTCCTCAAGTGGCTTTCCGTCTACGACAGCTATTCCAAGTCCTACCGGAATGCGGGTAAGGTCGGCCCGGACGGGGACCCGTCGTGGAAGGACGTGAACGGCAACGGCGTGAAGGACCCGGCCGAGGCGCTCAACGTGATGCAGCACCCCAAGAAGGGCAACGGGGGAGATCCCTGGGCCCATCCGGAGCAGACGATGACGTTTGAGGTGGGCGCAGACTGGAACTTCGTCTCCGACTATACCGCGTCTCTGGCGATCTGGTATCGCAGCGAGACGGACAAGATCACCGGTGAGGCGAACAGGTGGGAGGGTCCGAAGGTTGCGACGACGATTCGAGGCCAGGCCAACGGACGGGGGGCGTACGTGAAAGGCTTTGATATTATGATCAGAAAGCGGCTGAGCAACTACTTCTCGTTCCGCCTGGCGTGGACGTCAAGCTGGTCGGCGGCCGGCGACATAGGCCTCACGCAGTACAGGGCGCGCATGCACCCGGACTCCTCCTTTGTGGTCAGCCCGGAATTCTGGTATAAGTTCAAACCTATGCCGGACGGGTCGGAGGTGGCAATCGCGCTCACAGAGGCGGAAAAGGTCAAATTCGGCAGCGAGGCGGAGAGATATGTGCGGAACAGCAAGAGGTGGTACAAGGATGCGGCACGCACGCACTACGGCAGAATGCCGGAGTTCCCCCGACAAGGGAATGTACATGAAGTACATGTCGCTGGGTGGGTTTAACTGGGGCCCTCTGGCACTAACGGGACAGGAGAGAACCGGCGGCCGTTTGGGCCAGGCGAACGCGCAGTTTGTGGTGCACACGCCGCCGGACGTCCGGTTCGGTCCCCGGTGGATGAACTGGCTGGCCAGCGATCTGAATGCGAACCTGCTCTGGCGGCTTCGCACCGGAATCCGGATCAAATGGAAGCCGCCGGGGGGAGGCACGGTGTTTGACCGAGGCCCGATCGTCACGCTGACGGACCTGGGTGTGGAGAAGGTCTTCAACTCGAAGGGGCGCGTGCGCCCGTCGTTCTTCGTCGAGGTCCGCAATCTCTTCGACCAGAAGACGGACATTACCAATCCTGGGGCCAAGTACATGCAGCGGGGCCAGCTGATGCCCGACCCGGACAATAAGGACTTTTTGACCTACGGGGACATGGGAGACCGCGATTTTGCCCACGCACCCAGACAGACCAACCTGGGCATCCGCGTCTCCTTCTGACAGATGCCGGGAGGGCGCGGGTACTATCGCGCCCTCCTACCTTACACTTTACGTGTTTTATCAATGACTGTTCGTATGAGATCAGAAGGAAGGATAAGATCATGAGAGTCCGAACGCCTACCTTGGCCGTTCCAATCACAGCGGCGATGGTCCTGCTCCTGCTCACCGTCGCTTCCAGTCCTCGGGCGCAGTTGGTGGGGGGAGAGGGGGACGTCGAGTCGGCACGGCTCAATCGTCCGCTTCTCTCGCCCTCTGTCACCAACGCGGGGACCCACGATCACTTCTTCCTTGCCGGCTACGGCACGAATGCCGGGATGGCCTACCCCCGCCACAACAAGGGAGGCGGCGCCTACGGCGACAACATCCTCGGCACCATAGGCTCGTCCGGCAACAGGGATGCCTCCTTTACGGCCGTGCGCAACGGCCACGGGGTCTGGACCCTGACGTCGGACACCCGCGTGGTTTACACCGGCATCCGGCTGGGCATGCAGGAGCAGCACATCGTGCCCATGCAGTACGACGTGAGCGCCGATCCGGACCTGTCAAAGCTGGGCAAGGAAATCCACCTCCACCGCGTGCCCACGGTGAAGATGGGCAACGGAGCGGGGAGCCCCTCCGGGATATCGGAGACGAGCCTGCAGGGGAACTGGTGGCCGGGATCTGACCTGATCGAAGTGGGCAAGACCCTACCTCCCGGCACCAAGCCGCCGGTCCACATTCTCAATCTGAACCTGTCCGCCTATCCGGATGACGACACCTGGCCCGAGCAGATCATCATCACAAAATGGACAAATTCTCAGGGCCTCACGATCACGGAACGGGTTTCCGGCTGGAGCCACCCCGACTTCGACGAGTTCTTCATCGACGAGTACGTGATCGAAAACACGGGCGATACGGATGGGGACGGGGAGCGGGACCTGCCGGCGGTCGCCCAGAACGACCTCTTCATCGGGTTTGAGGACCGGTTCAAGACCAACGCGGCCGGATCCGCGCCGTACCGCACGGCAGGGGGAGGCTACGCCTCCTGGCGGCGGGAAGAGCAAGTCACCCTGGACGACTGGTACGCCTACGACCAGAATCTCAAACTGCTGTACAACTGGGATGGCGACCAACCTCTCTTTATAGACTGGGATGATACGGGCGATCCCTACAGAGACGCCCAGGCAGAAGGGACGCTAGTCTCCGGCGCAAAGCTCGGCCAGCCTGAGGGCCAGCTGATGTCCCCCGGGCATCACGGAGTGACCGTGATCGCTTACACGGACGATTCCACGAGTCCCTACGCGTACAATGCGCGGGACATAGGCCAGGGCTACGTCGTGCCCGAAGGCGATCAGCCCTACGCCGTGCGAATGTGGGAGTCCTTCGGTCCTCAGGTGCAGAGCGACCCGAACACCACCACGATGACGGAATTAGACATGTACTCCGAGGTGCTTTCGGGCCGCCAGATCGATCCGAACCCGGACCATGTAAGCGGCCAGATCTCCATGCTGGTCTTCGGGCCGTACGACCTGCCCGCCGACGGAAAGACGAAGATCGTGCTGGCCTATGTGTCCGGACAGCCCGGCCAGATGCTGGGGAACATCGGCCCGATCGAGTGGGCGGTCAAAGGGAATCAGAACGAACTGCCCAAGGGCCACGACGCGCAGAAGCAGAATTTGGAGGCCGCACAGTTTGCTTACGATAACGCCTTCGACCTCCCGGACGCGCCGCCCGATGTGAATTTCCGGACGGGCAGCAGCGCCACGGCGACCATGACGGTGGACTGGCCGGACGTGATCGAGAATGCGGCACACCCGGACTACGGGTCTGCGGATATTGCGGGCTACCGGGTCTATCGCACCTCCTGGTTCGACATCGGCCCCTACGAGTTGGTTGCGGATATCCCCGCGGGAACGACGAGCTTAGAGGCGCCTGCCTACAGGGTGACGCGCGAGGGCGGGCTGTACAAGGTCACGGACCTGCGCTCGGCGGCCGGATTCTTTTATCACTACAGCGTGCGCGCCTACGCAAAGCCCCACGCGGACTGGACCCCGGGGAGCAGCGATCCGGCGGTGCACCCGCTTTCGATGGCAGACCTGCCCGGCCACATCACCAGCCACGTGCAGGTGGGCCAGGAGGGGGGCTGGTCCGCGTCGACACAGCGGATTTATGCGGCCGAATCGCCCTTCTCGGTGCCGTCGCCGGAGACGGAGTCCCTCAGCGAAAAGATCCGGGTGGTGCCCAACCCCTACTTTGCCCTCGAACAGGGGCGATTCTACCCCGGTTCTACGAAACTCCGGTTTGTGGGCATCCCATCGCACTGCAGAATCCGCGTCTTCTCGGCATCCGGAGACATGGTCTCCGATTACCTTCACGACAATCCGACCAAGGGGGAGTCCGACTACATCCAGGAGACGTGGAACCTGAGCGGGTCGATCGCTTCGGGGGTCTACTTCTGGGTGGTGGAGAATCTGATCGACGGTCCGAATAAAGGGAAGATTCAGAAGGGCCACCTCGTGGTTATCCGATAATGCGAAGAAAGGGGTAAGACCGTGAAACAGCTTAGATTCACGATACTGCTCGCCGCGATGGGGGTGCTCCTGTTTGCGCCTCCCGGCGACGCGGTTATCAAGGATGAAGTCGAGCGGCTCTTTGGCACACAAAAGTGGCTCGGCCTGGCCGGGTTTCAGTTCCTCAAGATCGGGCAGGGTGCCCGGCCCGTGGCCATGGGCGATGCCTATACGGCCGTGGCGGACGATATCAACGCGATCTTCTGGAATCCGGCGGGGCTGACGGCCATCCGGGGCACGGCCTGGACGGCCTCCTACACGAAGTGGCTGGTGGACTCCTACCTCTACTCCGCGGCGGTGGCCTGGAACACGGGCACGGCCAGGGGCGGGGTGCTGGGCGGCAGCGTGGTGGCCTTGAGGTTCCCGCATATCGAGGAAACAACGACCTTCCAGCCGCAAGGTACGGGTGCCGGTGTGTCCACCGGGGATGTGGCCATCGGCGTGGTCTACGCGCTGAAGCTGACGGACAAATTTTCGTTCGCCTCCCGGGTGTCGTGGGTCAGCCAGACCCTCCATACCGAAAGCGTCAGCACCATCAGTGTGGACGTGGGCACGCTCTTCTATACGGGCTTTAAGAGCCTGCGTCTGGCCATGGCGCTGAAGAACTACGGCCCGGACAAGAAGATTGTGGAGAACAAATTCTTCATGCCCCTTTATTACCACGTAGCTGCGGCAGGGGAGATCTACGGGGAGAAGGGAGACCCCGCTTATCTGACCGTGTCGGGGGAATCCGCGTTTGCGGCGGACTACGAGCTGCGCGCGCACCTGGGGGCCGAGATGTGGTTTCAGAACATGGTTGCCCTGCGGGCAGGCTACAAGTTCAACTACGACACGGATACCTACAGTGCAGGGGTAGGCCTGAACTACGAAATCGCCGGTGACCGGGCAGTGACGGTGGACCTCTCCTACACGGATATGGGCAGGTACTTCGACGGTCCCATACGGGTGACGGTTGGGGGGATGTTTTAGGGAAAAAGACGGCGCCTTAGAGAGGGGATGGAGACCGGAACCGATCTCCTGGACTTGAGCCTGCCGTTGGGCAGATTTGCACCCCCGTCTTTTTGACTTTGGATGGGGGTGCACCTATTTTTCCCGGAACGTCTACATCATTTATGTGGCCTGCGTGGAAAGTCTGGTACAGGCCGCAAAGCTGCTCGGAGACTTCGGTCGAGGAGCGGCTGGCCATCTACGTTGGCGAAGGCCGCGGCGTTGCGTGTTGGGAAGGAACTGTTTCATGTCCAAGTTTGGCGTGTTTATCCCGAAATCCGCTCGGTCGAAAGCACCCACCTCGACGGGCTCACCCGGCCCTCCTGCGCTGGACGCCACATCGGGCCTGAGTTCCGACCGGCTCTCGGAGAGACCCTTTTCACAGGCAGACCTGGAACGATACTACGGGGGATTTTTCCCCACGCCGGAGTGGACCAACGCCCTCCAGCCCGTGCCGCGCGACCGTCGCGCCAACCCTCAGTTGACGGACATATTGATCAAGCCGCTTACCCAGGATCAAATCGAGCGCCTGAAACAGGACGCCGAACCCTACCTGCGTGTCTCGCCGAATGACCTGATCGGAATGGCCCCGGTGCGCAACCGCATCGCAGGCAACGCCCGCGTGATGCCCTCCACGCGAATCGCCCGGTGTCCCGACGGCGACGGCGAAACGCTCACCTGGCGGCCCGACGACCCGGATAAGATCTGGTGTCCGCAGGGCCACACAGTAGACCCCTTCGCACGCTACCCCCAGACCGGCAGCATCCGGATCACGGGTCCCAAAGGGGACGAGCAGGACTACCCCTACCACGACGCGCCGGATGGAAAGCGGATCTACCTCTACGGCGAGTTTATGGATTCGCTGCGCGTGTACTATCTGATCGAAGCCTCAAAAACCCTGGGAATGCTGTACCACCTCACCGGCGACATTGCATACGCCGAACGCGCTGCGGCCATCCTCCACGGCTTCGCCCGCGCGGTGCCCCACTGGCCCAAGACCCATCGGGGGCTTCCGGGAATTGCGGAAGAAGACCGGCTTTGCCCGGTAACCGAATTTTCCGATTGCGCCGGAATCTGGTACGACAGATACCACACGGGCACGATACACCTCAGCATACTTGGGGAAGCGTACGACTTCATTGTCAATGCCCACGTCTGGGAACCGCTGGACAGCTCGGCGCCCGGCAAAGACACACGGGTCTGGATCGAGAACGACCTCTTTCTTTACTGCGTGAAAGACGCGATCCGGTACGACATCCAGTACCCCCATCCCGACGCCGCCCTGAGCAATTATATACCCTCCCAGGCCGCAGGCTTTACCCTCATCGGGCGGGGCGTGGGCATTCCCGAACTGGTCCACTACGCCTACTGGAAGCTCAAACAACTGGCCGAAAAGACGATCATGGCCGACTACGTATTCCCCGAGAGCATGTCCTACGGATCCATGCACATCCACGGTATCGCCAGCGCCTCGGAAAAAGGGCAGGGATACGCCGATCCGCCCGGCTTTGTTTCGAGTATCGACGGCGGGCGGTTCGACAGCTTAGATAACGAGCAGGAACTCCCCGTTCTCCAGCGGGCGGTCGATACCCTGGCGACGATGGTCTATCCGGACGGCAACTACATCCAGGCCCACGATACCCACCACACCATGAGGCGGAGGAAGGATGTTACTCCCGGGGAGACCCGGCCGTCCAACCTGGCCCCCAAAAAGACACGACCGCTGATCTATCCCGCTTTCGGACATGCCTTTTTAGCAAGGGGGGAAGCAGAGAAAGGAAACCAGATCCAGGCCCACCTCCACTACTCGGGCAACTGGGGACACGACCACGACGACATGCTCAACACCATCCTCTGGTCGTACAGCGAAGAGATGATATCCGACATCGGCTACCAGCTCACGTACGCCGGCTTCTCCAAAATCGCCGCCGGACACAACTTAGTGGTTGTAGACCGTAACACCCAGGCCAGAGTATCTTTGCCGGGGCGCCTGCTCGGGTGGCATCCGGCGGAGAATGGGGTGCAGGTGGTTGAGGCCTCGGCGCCGGAGGTCTACCCTCAGTGCAGCACGTACCGCCGGACATTATTCCTCATTCCCATTGGCGAAATGGACAACCTGGTCCTGGACATCTTCGACGTGGAAGGCGGCAGCATCCACGAATGGATGGCCCAGGGAAGCTGCATGGTCGAGCAGGCCCTGGACGTCCCGGTTCCCACCCGGTACCATGCGGACAGCTATGCGGACGACGGGGTGCCCTTCACCCCGCCTGCCCACCGCGAATGGGAAAAGCAGCTGCACGCCCAGGGGCTCAAACCGCGCGATGTGAACCCCTGGTACGGCGTGTTTCGAAACGTCCACAAAGGACGTGTGGAAGGGCCGTTTACGGCCACCTTTCGCGCTGAGAACCCGGACATGCCCGATGTACGCCTGCACATGCTCCTGCCCACAGACGGCGACCTCTACACCTGCACCGTGCCCACCCTTCGACAGTGCTGGAGCAACGCCCTGCAAATAGAAGACCATTCCCTGGTGGAAAAATTCCGAATGCCCAAGCTCGTCATTCGACGCGAGGGAGAAAATCTGCGCAGCCGGTTTGTTGGATTGTGGGAACCCGCACGCGGCTCCATGGTCGTCAAAGAGGTGAAAAATCTCGCCCCCGGGCACTCCGAACTCGTGGCCGTAGAAATTCGTACCACCGGCGGGCACACGGTTCAACTTTTCTATTCGTCCGACCCTTCAAAGCGCCACGAGATCAGCAATGGAATGGAGTTTCAGGGCCGCTATGCGTCGGTCATCTCCCAAAACGAGAGCAAGCAGATAACACTTTACGACTGCGCATCCTTCCATAACGGCGACCTGGAACTGGCCCTGTCGCCTCGCCCGCCCCTGCCGGTGGAAGAAGTGCGCGAACAGGAGGGAGACAACGCCCTGCTGGTCCTGAATGGCGTGTGGACGGACATACCCGAAGACCGCCCGCTTCAATTTGAAGAGCCCGAGCTGGTCATTCTGACTCAAAACGGCGGCCACCAGAGGGCCTTCCCCATCCAGGCGGTGGAGAGAGAGGGCAGCAAGACCCTGCTGCGGTGCAGCCGCCATCCGGGATTTGATTACGACCGCGAATCGGGCGTACTCAGAGAGATCACCACGCCGTTTCAGGTCGTGGAAGGCAGGGCGGAGGTGACGCTGCCCAACCGTACGTGGGTTCGCTCGCGTGTGGCTCGGCCCGACGTGTGGAAGGTCCGGTCGACGAACGCAGTCAGCATCGGCGCACACCGGGTTGAATGGAGCGGCAACTGGATAACTGTTGGGCGGAAGTGTTCCGAGGAATCATGAACAATATCGCGGCAACGTAATACAATAAATGCTGAAAAAACAGAGAGGAAGAACGGAATGGAGCTTGCCGTCACAGACGGAATCTACTCGAAGGACAACTACGAACCGAGTCTCTGCGCCCTGTCGAACGGCCGGGCGTGCTGGATGGCGTGGGCGGCCTACGAGAGGGATGGGTCCAGGGCTTTTGTGCGACGGTTCGACGGAGAGGATGCAGGGGAAGTGACGCCGATTTCTCCCAGCAAGAGGATGCAGACGAGGCCGATTTGTGTGCCGATGGATACGGGGGTACGGTTCGTCTGGTTCGAGAAGGAGGGGCAGACCTATTCCATCTGGAGCCGTGAACACGGGGGGGATGCGTTTACCGGGTGCGAGGAGCTGGCTGTGTTGCCGGAGTCGGCGAAGCCGTGGGAGCTGCAGGCGCTCTGCGATGAGAGCGGGACCCTTTGGGTAACCTGGGCGCAGTCCGTTAAGAATAACAGCAGCATCGAGGTTTTCGGGTTTCTACAGGGGAGTGAGCCGGTGCACTTCTCGTTGGGAAATGAGAGCCGATACAATTATCGACCCAGAATGGTTGCGTGGAAAGCAGAGGGAATCTATCTGATCTGGGACAGTTATGTGGATGAGGCGTACGACATTTACGGCTGTCCCGTGCTGCCGTCCGGCCCTTCGGAGGTGGTGAAGATCAGTTGCGATGCTGCGTGGGAGAACAAGTCGGCCATCTGCCGGGATCGGGACGGTGCGCTCTGGGCGGTGTGGGTGCGGTGGCAGGATGTGATGTATCGCCAGAGTACGATTCAGCAGAAGTTTTCGGTTCGAGGGGCACGGCTTGAGGGCGATTCGTGGGAACCTCTGTTGGGCGCGGACGGGGGATCGGACATTGCGCCGCTCCATTACGGGTTGCTGACCGATTTTCCGCGCCTGCCCAATCTGGGACATATAGGCAGGCGGCTTTTTCCGATTCTGAAGGGGGCCGAAGACGGCGGAGTCTGGCTCTTTTACGAGGTGAAGGCGGACCAGGATCACCATACGCTTCTTTCAAAAGGGCGGATGTTTGCCCATCGGTGCGTCGATGGGACCTGGTCGGGGCCTTACACTGTGAGGGAGGGTCGCGTTTTCTACGAGTTGCCCCACAATAACTCCCTCAGCACCGGGACCTTCCTGATCTCACGGGACTTCGATTCCGATGAGCTTTACCTGGAAAAAGTCGATCTGTCGGCGGATTTTCCGGTTGTCCCGGAGGAGAAGCGCAGCGTCAATTTGGAGCAATGGGAGGAGATCCGACTGCCGTTCAAGGAGCGACGAGAAACAGACAGGGCTTCCAACGAATTGCCCGGCGAAACAAATGGAAAGTACCAACTTTTCTGGGCAGACCTGCACTGCCACTCGGCGGTGTCGATCGAGATGGAGGGAGAGCCGGACGAGCTGGGACACTTTGCGCGGGACAAGGCGCAGATCGACGCGCTGACAGTGTCTGACAACGACAATTTCTGGGACCGGTTCAGACGCAATCAGGTACGCCATCTGAAGGATTACGAGTGGGACTACGTGAAGGGCAACGCCCTTCTGCTCAATGAGCCGGGGCGGTTTGCGATGTTTCCAGGCTACGAGATGGGGACTGGTGGCGACAACAGCAAACCGGGCGCGAAGTGGAAGCACAACCACCGCTCGGTGATGTCGGACGACGACGAGATGGAGATGGATCTGCTCAACTTCAAGTACATAGACGCCTATATGAGAGAAGAGCGGGAGACCCACAAGGAGATCCAGGAGTGCATTGCCTGGTGCAGGGAAAGGGAATACCTCCCGCTGCCTCATCCACACGACGGACACTGGAATCTGGTTGATACGGACGTGGAATGGGGCATCGACGTGTGCGCCGCCTGGATGATCAATATGGATCTTTTCGATATCTACTTCAAGTATCTGGACGCAGGCCACAAATTCGCATTCACCGGCAGCGGAGACAGCCATCACCGGAACCCCGGATTGAGCGGCGCCATCACCGGAATCTGGGCCGACAGGCTGGATCGCGCCTCCCTCCTTGAAGCCATCAAGGCGCGGCGCTGCTTCGCCACTGCTGGGCAACGAATCCTCATCGAATTCACCATCAACGACCACATGATGGGCAGCTCGCTGGTGATGGAGGAAGACCCCGTGCTCAAGTGGCGGGTCGTGGGCGAAGAAAACCAGGACTACATCCTGCGCATCCACCGGGACGGGCGCCTGATGCACGAAGACCGGTTCGTCGGACAGACCCGGGGAGAACTGGAAGAATACCGGCTGTGCCAGTATCGTCCGGGAAAGCACTACTACTACCTCGAAGTCCTCTCCCCCGATCCGATTCCCCAGTATCCGGCCAACGTTGCGCATGCCCTGGGCGCAAAGGGATGGAGTACCCCGATCTGGATCGAGACAACGAATTGACCCCAGACTTACCCCGATTGAGTTCCGAGTTCCACCTCACCTCCACACCACCCCTGTTCCGAGTTCCGAGTTAAAACCTGAAGCATCGGGAGAAGCGTGGAACTCGGAACTTCTGTAAACCAATATCAGGCGAAAGGGAATAGCAAACAGGGAGTCCGGAGGATATCGCTATGAGTGCTGAATTCCAGGCGGGAGCCGCAACGGCCAATATTACCCCCTGCCTGGGGACTTCGATCCCGGGGAGTTTTCAGCCCCGGTTTGCGGAGGACGTGCACGACGAGCTGCTGGCAAAAGCTCTGGTGATTGACAACGGTGACACGCGTCTGGCGATGGTGACGTGCGACCTGGTGGTTGTGACGCAAAAGATGGTGGATGCGGCCAAGGCGCGGATTGCAGAGCGGTGTGAGATCCCGCCCGAGCATGTGATGGTGAACGCGACGCATACGCACACCGGCCCGGGGGTGGTAGACCTAGTGATTATCGAGGAGGATCGGGAGTATACCGCGTGGGCGCCGTTGAAGATTGCGGACGCAGTGGAGCTGGCGGTGCAACGGCTGCGCCCGGCGCGGATCGGCTTTGCCAGCGTGGAAGAGGGCCGGATCGCGTTTCACCGGAGGTGGCATATGAAAGACGGCACGGTCCGGATGAATCCGGGGGCCAACAATCCGGATCTGGTCCGGCCGGCTGGACCGATCGATCCGGAGCTTGCGATGATATACGTGGAGGGAACGGACGGGACGCCGATTTCGGCAGTGGCCAATTTTTCACTCCATTACGTGGGTACAGACAACCGGCAGGCGATTTCGGCGGACTATTTCGGTCACTTCTTCCGGCTGATGCGGCATTACCTGGGGGCCAATTGTGTGCCGATGCTGTGGAATGCGGCTTCGGGACAGATCAACAATATCGATTACAGCGGGCGCACGGCGTGGAAAGACCGGGGCCATCGGCAGGCGGTGAGGATGGCGAACGTGCTGGCGGGGCACATGATTACGGAGATCCAGTTGATGGAGATGCACGAGACGCTGGAACTGGCGGGAATGGTGGACACATTTGAGTTTCCGCGCAAAGGGATTACGGCAGGCGATCTGGAGGTGGCGGAGAAGGTGCTTGCCGTGCCCGAGGGGACGTATGAGGATTACGAGACCGGTCCGTTTAGCTGGGTGGTGGGCCAGCCGATCCCCAAGAACCTATTGCACGCCTACGCCCTCCAGTGCCGGCACATGGCTGACCTGCCGGAAAAAATGACCGCGCCCGTACAGGTCTTGAAGCTGGGGAAGGCGGCGATCGTGGCCCTGCCGGGTGAGGTGTTCGTCGAGACTGGACTCAGCATCAAATCCCAGGCATCCGCCGCGCCGCTGTTCCTGGTAAGCCTGGCCAACGGGTATATCGGATATATCTGTACGGACACGGCGCTTACGGAACAAGGAGGGTATGAGACGTGGGCGGGGACATGGTCCCTGGGGGGCGTGGAAACGGAGCCGGCGATGGAAAATACGGCGCTTTCTCTTTTAGGTGAACTGGAGTAGAAAGTAATGGTACTCGGCAGAAATTCCTGACCGGTTGCACACTCTTTTGAACCATAGAGATCACGGAGACCACAGCGCGGCCGTTGGCCGCAACCAAAGTGGAAATCGGTAGGCATCGTTCCGATATTAGGCGTGTACTGACACATACAACGCCACGATATGGAGGATGCCTACCATGGAACAGTTTACGTCAAAGCATGCCCAAGGTGTTATTGGTTTGTTGAGTGGTTGGGATCGGATCGTGTTTCGTGGAACCTATCGTATTCTTAGCGTTACGAAGGGGATGATGGAGTATCTGTGGCGCACAAGCGTCCGGCTGTGTGATTTCACTGAGCATGCCAAGGCCATGACGGCTACGCTCCTTGAGGCTTCGCTTGCTCAGGCAGAAAGGGAAGGGCGTCCCATCCAGTATCTTCCCTCCAGTGCGACAGACAAGGAAGCGGAGGCACGGAAGATCCTGGAAGAGCATCCGGTGGATCGAGGGCTGGTCGGTCTCTTGACCTGCGTTGAGCCGTGCTTGACCTTCGAGGTCCATCGCAACCGGGCAGCGAAGAAGCTAGAACTGCGCGCGAAATGGGGGAAGTGTCTCCATCTGTATCACTACTACTTGGATCCATGCTTCGGTTTGATGAACGCCCGCATCGAGACCACCATCAACCAGTCTCGTGAGTTCAAGGTATACCGCACCTCTGAGAGGAATCCAGGAGGCGATAAGAAGTGGCTCCCGATGCGCAAGGGAATCGCGGATTTACACCGACGTGCCCAGGTCTCCCAAAAGGCAAACGAACGATATCTGGATGCCCTTGCCCAGTTGGACTCCACAGTACGGCTGGAAGAACTACTTGCTCCTGTATCTCGGCCCACCAGGCGCAACGGCAAGACCGTCCGTGCCCTGCGCCTATGGACCGCCGAAGACCAGGCCCTGCTGGAGGCCATCAACCGACCTGAGTTCCTCCTGGCTGGCTTCCGCAATCGCGATCTAGCGCAGATCCTTTACCCCGGCGCTCAAACCAACCCATTGATCTGATCGTACTTGAAATCTGATGGTTTTAGACCCATGATGGGTTTTCATACCGTGTGCCGGCGCGAGAATCCCGAACTTGGACTCGCCAGATCCATTTACAAGCAATGCCACCTGACTTTGAGAGTTACACTGTTCAGTGTAGAAGGTTCTCAAAAACCGCGCCAAATCAGGCTTTTCGATTTTCCTTTATAAAGACTACAGAGAGCAATTTGGTGGGCGACGGCTAAGATGCCGGCAGATTCACTGCCCTGAGCCCAAGAGTAAAATTCAGCCTAACGATTTGTTTATAAGAACTTTGTATGAGTTTTTTCGAAATGCTCATTCAACGCTAGGAGTGGCCGGATAGCCTTCAAAATCTTTCTAAACACACAGATCAGAGTGGGCATAAGTCGATATTAGACAACTGGATATGCTATAAAAACTTTCTGTTCGCTAACTCTTGAACTTGGGATGCCATGTCACCCTTTCGCGATCCTGCCACTTTGGGCCGGTCAGTTGTTTCCTCTGAGGATCGACCTTTTAGAGGAGTCACCCTTCGTGCCATCGGTGTGGGACTGCTGGTCGCTGTCGCGGCGGCTCTGTGGTCCATCCATTCCGAGACGATTGCCCGGACCTCCCGTCTCAATCTCACGCAATTTCCCCTCTCCCTGGCCGCGGTCTTTTTCGTCCTGGTCCTGGTGCTGAATCCCGCCCTTGCCCTCCTTCGCCGCGGGTGGGAGCTCACTCGATCCGAGTTACTCGTCGCCCTGGGGATGGGCCTGGTCGCTGCCACCATCCCCACCGCCGGACTGACCAGCCTTCTCCTTGGCATGCTGGCCATTCCCTTCTACCACGCCACTCCGGAAAACCAGTGGGATCTCTACTTCCTCGGTCACATCCCGGAATGGCTTGCTCCCCGCGACACTGGCCTTGCGCTCACCCACCTCTTCGAGGGGCTCCCTCACGGGGCCTCCATCCCCTGGGGGGTATGGCTCCTCCCCCTCTTCTGGTGGGGGTCTTTGATCGCCGCCGTCGCGGCCTTCTGCTTTGGCGTTGCGGTCATCCTTCGCCGACCGTGGGTCGAAGAGCAGCGTCTCGCCTATCCGCTGCTCACGCCCACGGTCACATTAACCGAGGGCCTTACGCCCGGCTCTTTCTGGTCTGACACAGTCCGGTCCCGCCTGTTCTGGGGGGGCTTCGCCATCGCCTTCGCGATCGGTACCTGGAACTACTTCTCCTTTGCCTTTCCCACAGTTCCCCGCCTCCCCAGCTTCCTGTTGGGCCGGTGGTTCCCCCTGGGCCGATACGCCCCCCCGCTTTGGACCAAGCTCAACCTCTACACGGTCGGCTTCGGCTACTTTGTCGACCTGGACATCCTCCTGGGCTTCCTGGTATTCAACGCATTCTTCACCGCGGAGATCGCCCTTTTCCGCCGTGTGGGGTACCAGATCGGAAGGGATGTGGGGGTTTTCGGCTACCTGTGGAAGCGGGGCGGCTGGGGTAACCCGGAGACAGCCTGGCAGTGCTTTGGCGCCCTGACCTTCCTGGTGCTGTGGGGCTTCTATGTAGCACGGAGGCACCTGGCCGGCGTGCTGCGCAAGGCCCTCGACACCAGTCACCCTGTTGATGATGCCGGGGAGATGCTCTCCTATCGCGCTGCCGTGGGCTGTAGCATTGCAGGGCTGGCCTACACGCTTTTCTGGTTGCACGCTGCCGGTCTGGAGCTCCGCGTGCTCCTGCCTTTCCTCTTTGCCCTTCTGATCGTTTACGTCGGCCTGGCACGTTTTGTGGCAGAAGGCGGCATCCTCTACGCCTACAGCCCTATGAGCCCTCAGGAATTCGCGGTGCGGCTTAACGGCACTGCGTCTGTCTCGGGCTCAAGCATGACGCTCCTCACCTTCGCTTTCGTACTCCGGGGCAACGGTCCAGGGTTACTCCTCCCGTCCCTGACCCAAATCGTACGTCTGGGTGATCTGGTGAAGGAGCCGGGACGAAGGTTCGTCGGGGCAACGATTCTGGCTCTATTTGTGGCCTTCCTGACTTCGGTATCCACCACGCTCTATTTCGGGTACACAGAGGGAGCTGCTAACCATTGGGATCTGGTCTTCAAGAATTACCCAACCAGGTTCTTCAACCGGGCCCTGAGCCACATCCGGAATCCCTCGGACATCGAATGGGCGCACTTTGCGTTTTTTGGAGTCGGCGCAGGGATTATGGCCGTCCTCACTTATCTCCGCTTCCGGTTCCCCTGGTGGCCCCTTCACCCTATTGGTTTTCCGGTTGCGGGTACCGATTGCCGGAGCTCGATCGTCAGTCTGTTCCTGATTTGGGGAATCAAATCGATTGTCCTGCGGGTTGGTGGGGCACGGTTTTACCGTCGGGGTGTCCCACTCTTCATCGGCATCCTTGTGGGGCACGCAGCGGCAGTCTTCCTCTACCACTGGATGGATCAGATCTGGTTCCCTCGGGGCGGACACCACTTGCACGGATGGTAAAGGCGGTATGTGATCAGCGAGTGGGCTGATATCTACCTTTGCATTTTTGCATCATAGAAACTGATCTTTCGCTCATTTCAGAAGGCAAATCCGAGATTTGACCAGCTAAGGTTATTATGGATAGTAATTTATATTTATATATAGGCCTTCAGATAATTGTTCTGAGTCATAAGGTGATGTTACCCCGAAAAAGTGGACAAGGAGTTAAGTCGCATGTAGCAGCTCGTAGTTGTGTGGGCTTTTATGGCCCAGGGTAGAGTGCCTCCGCTTCAGGAGGGTGTTCCCATGCCAGAATCGATTCTGGAGAGGCTGAAGGAAGGCGTGGTACTGGGGGATGGAGGGTATCTGCTTGCCCTGGAGAAACGGGGCTACGTGCAGGCGGGGCCGTTCACGCCGGAGGTGACGATCGAGCACCCCAATGCTCT
Source organism: Candidatus Latescibacterota bacterium (assembly GCA_965222075.1). Classification (GTDB taxonomy): domain Bacteria; phylum Latescibacterota; class UBA2968; order UBA2968; genus JAAXHW01. The sequence continues at coordinate 2,107,767 of OZ244937.1, forward strand.
CCGCGCCCTGCACGAGGAGTTCCTGCACGCCGGGTCGGAAGTGCTCCAGGTGCTTACCTTTTATGCGAGTGAGAACAAGCTGGCGCAGATCGGCTATGCAGGCAAACTGGGTGAGATCAACCGCGCAGCGGTCAGGATCGCGCGGGAGGCCGCCGGGGATGAGGCCCTCGTTTCGGGCAATGTGTGCCTGACCTGGAAGTACCAGGAGGGGGACGCCGCTGCGGCCGATGAGTGCCGCCGCTTGTTCGACGCGCAGATCGGGTATCAGATGGAGGTGGGGGTCGATTTCTTTGTCGGCGAGACGTTTCTGTGGGTGGGGGAGGCCCTGATCGCCCTGGAGCGTATCCAGAAGACGGGTCTTCCAAGTATGGTGACGCTGGCTTTTGAAGGTCCAAAGACGCGAGACGGCAACACGCCGGGAGAAGCGGCCAGGATGCTTGAAGGCGCCGGGGCGGATATCGTGGGTGTCAGCTGCTGGCAGGACCCGACGTTTATGCTTCCCGTGGTGGAGGAGATGCGCCAGGCCGTGAGCTGCTACGTTGCCGCCCAACCGGTTGCCTACCGATGCACGCCTGAGGAGCCTTTCTTTACCCGGTCAAAGGGGTTTCCGGACAGGCTCGATCCCTACCAGATTACCCGCTACGAGATGGGCGAGTTTGCCAAACGGGCGCTGGACCTGGGGGTGAACTACATCGGGGGCTGCTGCGGGTGCGAGGGTTCGCACATCCGCCAGATGGCCCGGGCGGTTGGTAAGATGCCGGTTGAAGAACGGGAGTGGGGGATCGACTACGAGCGACCCCAGTCGGCGACCGAGACGTATAAAGATCTGCGGGAAGGGTAAAGCCCCATTCGGTATGAACGGCGCAACGGTCTGGAGCGGTGCGGGGTTCGGATAGGCCGAGTTGCGGGAGCAACAGGAGCGCCAAAAAAGGGCTTGACAGAAGGATGGGAATGGAGATATCTTAGTTATGGTCGGACCATAATACCATAAATCTCTCTATGAGTTAAGGTTCAAGTTGAAAGTATTTGTTTTGTAGAAACTTATACGCAATGTGTGACTTCTTTTCGTAACTCCTTGATTTTCAACAGCACCGATTTCTTCCCAAATAAGGCATTGGAAATAACCTGTTGAAAATATAGTGGTTTAAAAAAAGTCACACATGACGTAAGGGATATAATTGCTCAACGCCGCATCGGGATGGGAATAGTAAACATCGTACAGAATCGCATCCTGTACCGAATAGAGAAACAGGTCCGCTTCAACCACGCTTCGAGCATCCCCACCCGCTGCCAGCCGGTCCAGCGCCTCCCACACCGGCGCGTTCACCACAAAATCGTAGCCCTGGGCCAGGTCGCCCACGTGCCGGATGCCCGTGTGGTACTTATCGTACCAGATACCGGCGTACACCGGATATTCCCTAACCGGCCGCAGCCGATCACCTTCCGCAATCCCCGGGCGGCCCCGGTGCGTCTTCGGCCAGTGTGGAACCGCACACCCAAAATCATACAGAATCGCCGCCGCACGCGCCGCATACTGCTCATCTCCCGTTATCCGATACAGCATCCCCAGCGTCTTCGCCGCCTCGATCAGATAATACACCCGCAGCGAATCCATATACTCTCCATACAGGTAGATCCGCTTCCCGTCGGGCGCGTCGTGATAAGGATATTCCTGTGTATCCCCCCTGGGGCCGGTAATCTCAATCGTCCCGGTCCGCGGATAAAGCGCAAACGGATCCACCGTGTGTCCTCTGGGGCACCAGATCCGGTCCGGATCGTCCGGGCGCCACACCAGCCTGGCCTCGTCTCCGGTGGGACACATCGCGATTCGTGTGGTCGGCATCACCCGGCTGTTTCCGGCAATACGATTTCGCAGCGGCGCCATGCCGATGAGCTCCTCCGGAGCCACCTTCAAATACGGCTCGGCCTTCACCTTGAGGTCTTCAATCTCCTCATCCGTCAGCGCCTCGGCCAGATCTGTTAGTTGCGGGTTGCCGCGCATATCCGGCATCTGCACACGCGGGACCGGTTTCAGCCTGTCCACCCACTGCTCGGTCGGATAGAACCCGCCGTAGTATTCCCGCAACGCTGCGTCCGTCTCAGCCTCAAACTTGCCAAACTTGGACATAAGGTTTATCCCCCCGTAAGCGCAAGGGTTGTACTTTGCTCGTAAGCATAATCCCCCGGACCGGGGGTTGTCAAGCGCAATCGGCTCCCTCTGCTTCGGCAGGGACCTGCACATTCGCTGGATTTTTCAAAAGAGGAAGAGTATATTGGTTTTCGGATATGGATCTGGTAATGTACGGTTCTGGAGGTACTGACCATGCAACCATCCGACACAACCCGGCTTCGAGCCTCCGCGCCTGCGCTCGCCCGGCTGTCCTTTTGGGTGCCCCCGGAACGGATGGCCGAATTTGAGATGGCCTACGTGGAGAAAGTGGCTCCCATTCTGGAACGCCTCGGCCTGGTGGCATCCTCTTGTCAGGCCCGAACGGCCCTGGAGGGGATCTTCAGCCGGCTGTTCGAGATACAAACACCATCTCATATAGCAGAAATAGAGACAGCGCTTCAGAGAGACGGAAATTGGCAGGAAACGGTGCAGAGTCTCTCAACGGCCTTTACAGCAGACGGCATACCGGACGTGTTTCGGCACCGCCTCGGAATTTACAGTGCCCCTGCAGGACCTGGCAGGGTGGTGCCTGCCGGACGAGGACAGGGGCACTGGCGAACCTACGACGGGGCGGACGGATTGTTGGAAAATCATGTGCGGGCAGTCCTCCAGGATCGGGACGGAAACCTCTGGTTCGGCACCGAAGTCGGGGCCTGCCGATATGACGGTCGAACCTGGGCTACGTTCACTATGCAGGACGGCCTGGGAGACAATTATGTGCAGGCGATTTTCCAGGATCGAGACGGACAGCTCTGGTTCGGCACCAGAGGCGGCGTGAGTTGTTATGACGGACAGACATTTACCTCCTTCACGGTTCAGGACGGTCTGGCCGACAACAGCGTATTTTCAATTTTCCAGGACCGGGACGGAATCCTCTGGTTCGGCACCGGCAGTTTTCGCGCCAGCGGCCGTGGCGTCAGTCGATACGATGGACAGCGCTTTACCACGCTCACGACAAACGATGGCCTGGCGGACGACACAGTGCTTTCGATCTTCCAGGACCGGGACGGAATCCTCTGGTTCGGCACCCGAGACGGCGTGAGCTGTTATGACGGGCAAACCTTTACTTCGTTTACCGTTCAGGACGGTCTGGCCGACAACAGCGTATTTTCAATTTTCCAGGACCGGGACGGAATCCTCTGGTTTGGCACCAACGGGGGGGCCAGTCGATACGATGGACAGCGCTTTGCCACGCTCACGACAAACGATGGCCTGGCGGACAATGTGGTGCGCTCGGTCTGCCAGGATCGGGAGGGACTCCTCTGGTTCTGTACCCACGGGGGTGTGAACTGCTACGATGGACAGAAGTTTACGACCTTTACTTCTCAGAACGGCCTGGCGGACAGTGTGGTGCGCTCGGTCTGCCAGGATCGGGAGGGACACCTCTGGTTCGGCACGATGGGCGGCGGTGTCAGTCGATATGACCAGCAGCGATTTATCACCTTCACAACAGACGATGGCCTGGCAGGCAATTGGGTGCGATCGATCCTTCAGGACCGCAAGGGACACCTCTGGTTCGGCATCTGCGGGGGCGGGGTGTGCCGGTACGATGGAGAGACCTTTTCTACCTTTTCCACACAAGACGGACTGTTAGACGTGGGCGTGCGGTCGATCCTTCAGGACCGCAAGGGACACCTCTGGGTCGGCGCCGAAATCGGTTTAAGCCGGTATGATGGAGAAAACTGGATCAACTACACGCCGGAGGACGGTCTGCCGGAAAATCCGGTCTTTTCCATCTTCCAGGACCGGGAAGAAAACCTCTGGATCGGCATGATGTCCGGCGTGTGCCGGTACGATGGGCAGCATTTTACGACCTACACAACGGACGATGGACTGGCAAGTAACGATGTGCGGACGCTCTACCAGGATAGTGAGGGAACGCTCTGGGCCGGCACCGAGGGCGGCATCAGCCGGTACGATGGGCAGACCTGGACGACGGTTACCACACAGGATGGTTTGAGTACCAACCGGACCTGGGTGATCTTCCAGGACCGGGAAGAAAACCTCTGGTTTGGAACCGTGGGGGATGGCGTATGCCGGTACGATGGGCAGACCTGGACATCGGTTACCACACAGGACGGACTGGCCCACAACGTGGTAACATCCATCTTCCAGGACCGGGACGGGCATCTCTGGTTTGGCACGGATGGAGGGATCAGCCGGTATGACGGGCAGGTCTTCCAAACCCTGACCGACCAGGACGGCCTGCCGGGCAACTCGGTGTGGTCGGTCTTTCAGGACCGGGACGGGTACATCTGGATTGGCACCGCCAATGGCGTGACGCGCTATCATCGCCCCACGCCGTCGCCTCCTTCGGTGGTCATCGACGGGGTGGTGGCCGATCAACGCTATGAAGGGACAACCGCGCTTGAGATTCCCTCCAGTGTGGGACTGACCGCCTTTGAGTTTCACGGGGTCAGCTTTAAGACCCGCCCGGAGGCAGTAGTCTATCAATATCGGCTGGAGGGGTATGAAGCAGACTGGAAGACGACAGATAGCGGCCGGACGGAATACCTGGACCTTCCGCCGGGCGATTATACCTTTCATGTGAGGGCCATAGATCGGGATCTGAACTACTCCGATCCTGTGACTGTACGGTTAGCCGTTGTGCTGGACCCACAAATTCAGGCATTGACCGGGGCCCTGAGCGAGAGTGGGGCATTGAGTGAGTTCGTGGGGAAGAGCGATGCGCTGCGCCGGGTGCAGACACACCTTTCGGAGATAGCCCAAACGGATGTGACAGTGTTGATTTTGGGAGAGACCGGAACGGGCAAGGGGCTGGCTGCCCGGGCGGTACACGCACTGAGTAATCGAAAAATGAGGCCGTGTATACAGGTGAACTGTGGGGCGATTCCAGAAGGGTTGGTGGAAAGCGAACTGTTCGGGCACGAAAAGGGGGCGTTTACGGGTGCTTACGCTCGCAAGCTGGGGAAGGTAGAGCTGGCGAAGGGAGGAACGCTATTCTTAGATGAGATCGGGGATCTGGCCCATGAAACCCAGGTGAAGCTGTTGCAGCTTTTAGAGGAGCGGATCTTCTACCGGGTGGGGGGCACACTATCCCTGCAGGCCGAGGTACGCGTAATCACAGCGACCAACCGGAATCTGGCGCAAATGGTGGCGGAAGAGAGGTTCAGAGAGGACCTGTACTTCCGACTCCAGGCGTTTCCGGTGCGGATGCCGCCTTTGCGAGAACGCAGAGAGGATATTTTGCTGCTTGCCGCCTACTTTATGGAAAGAATGGCGATGCGTATGAACAAGAAGATTACGCATTTGACGCTCGAGGCGCAGGCTATTCTGATGGCCTACAGTTGGCCGGGAAACGTGCGGGAGCTGGAGCACGCAGTACAGCGTGGAGTGATCCTGTGCAAGGGACCGACAATCGGTGTGGAGGAGATCGCGCTGGAGATTCAGAAGGATCCTGGGGGTCCGGCAGAGGAAGTTGTGACATTAGCGGAGCACGAACGACAGTATATACGGGAGGTTTTGGAGAAGACCGCCTGGAGGATCAGGGGGCCTCACGGTGCAGCGGTGCTTTTAGGACTGCCCGAGTCCACGCTGCGCAGCCGGATGAAGAAACTGGGCATTGTGCGACCACAACAGTAGCGCTATATATCACGCAATGCGCTATATATCACGCAGCATTCTTTTTTTATAATTAACTGTAAATAAATAAAATATAAAATTTATGGAGAAATTGTTAAGCGATATATCGCGCATTCGCAATACTGTTCAAAGACTCTAAACATAGATATAACCTGAAATAATAAATAAAATTAGATATAAGACCGTTATAAACAGCCACCTGAAGCTATATGCGTCAGATGGCTGTTTTTCTTGGCACAGCTTTTGCTGTATTCTGGAGGCTCCGATGTTGCGCATCACAGTGGTATCACAGACGCCAGATGAGGTGGTGTTGAGGATGGAGGGCTGGGTGTCCGGAACGAATGTGGAGCTGCTGAAACAGGAAGTCACGCATTGGTTTCGGGAGGCCAAGTATGTGGTGCTGGACCTGACCAACATTCGGTTCATCGACGAAGCAGGCATCACGTTATTGCAGGGCTGGTCGAAGAAGCGTTTGCGCGGCGGATCGCTGTTTGTTCACACACTGTTGGAGGCGCGGCGGATCGCTGTTTGTTCACACACTGTTGGAGGCCCACGGGTTGGCTTAGGGAAATAAAGACGAGGAATATAACCTGTCAGACGGGTGTATTATTGCGTATAGATAAGGGGGAATGCTTAAAAGATGAATGATTTCGGGTGGCTGTCGGATGTCTTTGCGTGAACGTCATGCGCTTGAAGCTAAGTCGCTGGAGTTAAAGGAGGAGACCTGAACATGAGATCGACCAAGACTCTATATATGCTCACCGGGATTCTGACTCTCGTGTTGGCCCTGCCCCTGTCGGGCGCCTTTGCGGGCTCAACAGGTAAGATTTCCGGGCGGATCACCGATGCCCAGGGGGCGCCCCTGCCGGGGTCCAGCGTGGTCATCGAAGGCACTCAGCGGGGCGCCATCACCGACGCGGACGGCTTTTACGTGATCGTGGCGGTAGACCCGGGATCCTACGATTTGACCGCGTCGTTGGTTGGGTTTGCGAATGTGACGAAACGGAATGTGAACGTCACGGTCGATTACACGACGACGCTGAGTTTCACGCTGAAGGAGCAGGCGATTGAGGCGGCCGAGATCGTGGTGACCGCGGAGCGCTCGCCGGTGGAGGCGGACAAGACGTCGACCCGGTACGTGCTGTCGGTCGAGGATATCGAGCAGGCGCCGATTGTCAAGACCACGGGCGAGTTTATCTCCCTGCAGCCGGGTGTAGACCAGGCCGGCACGTTCTCAATTCGCGGATCGAAGATCACAAGAGGCACCGACCCGCAGATTGCCGGAGGGCATAATTCTTATGCGGGCAACGATGTCTACGTGATGATCGATGGGGTGCGCATTTCCAACAATGATGGGAACAGCGCGCTCCTGTTTACCGGCGTCAATAAAAGCGCGATCCAGCAAATCTCTGTGGAAACGGGTGTGACACCTGCCGAGTATGGGGACGCGCAGGGGGGCACGATCAACATTGTGATGAAGGATGGGGGGAAGGCGTTCCACGGGTGGACGGAGGTCAACTTAGAGCCTGCGGGAAAGAAACACTGGGGGGCGAACGCGTACGACGCCCCGCTGCATCGGGACCACATGAAGTGGGACGATCCGGAGTGGTTGAAGGAAACGGACCCGCAGACGGGCCGGATCATCCACGTGCGGGAGGACTACACGAGCTACCAGGGGGTGAGGCTGGAGGGCAGCCTGTCCGGTCCGGTCGGGCCGAAGGCATCATTTATCGTCTCGGCCAAGCACGACCGCCGCGCCACGACCTATCCGTCGGCGACGAGCCACGGGTTCTACAACGATCGGGGGCAGTATATCAACGCGCCGAACAACTTTCAGGGGTCGGCCAGCCTGACCGTTAAGCCGACAGGCGGCATAAAAGTGAAGACGGGGCTGATCCTGCAGCGCTACACGGCGTTTAACAACGAGTACAACCACGCGCGCCAGGCGGATGAGGGTTTCATCCGCGGGCTGCTGCGAAGAAACGGCCGAAATATCTTTCTGCCGAGCGATTGGGCGTCGTCAGGCAAGTACCGCCACCAGGAAAACCTGGCGTACGTAACATTCACGCATACGATCTCGTCCAAAACGTTTTACGAGGTACGCCTTGCGCGCAGCCAGACCGTGAACGATACCATGGATACCCATCCCTGGTCGGAGAATCCGCGCAATGACAGGGCCGGGTGGTTCTATATCGACCGGGAGGTCGCGTCCTGGGTGGATACGGACCGCAAGCGGTACAGCATCAAGGCCGACCTGTCCAGCCAACTCACCAGGGGAAACTTTGTGAAGACCGGCTTTGAGATCATCCGCTACAATACCTATTACACCTTCTGGTCATCGGGTTCCAAGACGGCGAACCGCTTCACGATGTCCGCCGGCGGCGATACGCCGTGGATCATGGACACGCCGGCCAAGCCGATCAGGGGGGCCTTCTACGTGCAGGACAAGATGGAGTTTGAAGGGTTGATTTTAAACGTGGGCGTGCGTATGGACTTCAACAAGCACACCCACAGGGAACTCATGTTCTCGGGGATGCAAACGGCGCCCATGTGGCGGTTCTACACGGACCGGCACTATGCCTACGGCGTGGGCACGGGTGAGGGGGTGAACGTGACAGGCGACATGGCGCGGACGCCGACGACGCAGTTTTACATCAGTCCGAGGTTGGGCATCTCGCACCCGGTCACGGACCGGATGACGATGCACTTCTCGCTGGGGAGGTTCATCCAGTGGCTCTCCATCTACGACAGCTATGCCAAGTCCTACCGGAATGCCGGTAAGGTCGGTCCGGACGGGGACCCGTCGTGGAAGGACGTGAACGGCAACGGGGTGAAGGACCCGGCCGAGGCGCTCAACGTCATGCAGCACCCCAAAAAGGGGACCGCGGGAGATCCCTGGGCCCATCCGGAGCAGACGCTGACGTTTGAGGTGGGCGGAGACTGGAACTTCGTCTCCGACTATACCGCGTCGCTGGCGATCTGGTATCGCAGCGAGACGGACCAGATCGTCCGCGAGGCGAACAGGTGGGAGGGCCCGAAGTCGTCAACGACGCTTCGAGGCCAGGGGAACGGGCGAGGGGGCTACGTTAAGGGCCTTGATATAGCGGTGCGGAAGCGCCTGAGCAGCTACTTCTCGTTCCGCCTGGCCTGGACGTCAAGCTGGTCCGCGTACGGCGACATGGGCCTCACCCAGTACAGGGCGCGGATGCACCCGGACTCCGCCTTTGTGGTCAGCCCGGAATTCTGGTATAAGTTCAAACCTATGCCGGACGGGTCCCAGGTGGCGGTTGCGCTGACCGAGGCGGAGAAGAAAGAGTTCGGCAGGCAGGCGGAGAACACTGTGCGGGGAAGCCAGCGGAATTTCGAGGATGTTGCCCGCACCCACTACGGCAAAATCCCGGAGTTCGCCGACAAGGCGGTCTACATGAAATACATGTCGCTGGGTGGGTTTAACCGCGGCCCCCTGGCACCATTGGGAGAGGAGAGAGTCGGCGGGCGTTTGGGCCAGGCGAACGCGCAGTTCGTGCTGCACACGCCGCCGGACATCCGGTTCGGTCCCAGGTGGATGAGCTGGCTTGCCAGCGATCTGAATGCGAACCTGCTCTGGCGGCTTCGCACCGGAATCCGGTTCAAATGGACGCCGCCGGGAAGAGGCGATGCGCTGATTACTCGGGGCCCGGTCGAGACGGTGACGGACCTGGGCGTGGAGAAGGTCTTCAACTCGAAGGGTCGCGTGCGCCCGTCGTTCTTCGTCGAGGTCCGCAATCTCTTCGACCAGAAGACGGACATTACCAATCCCGGGGCGAAGTACATGCAGTGGGGCCAGCTGATGCCCGACCCGGACAATAAGGACTTTGTGACCTACGGGGACATGGGAGACCGCGATTATGCCCACGCGCCCAGACAGACGAACCTGGGTATCCGCATCGTCTTTTGACAGATGCAGGGGGCGCGGTTCGCAGGCCGCGCCCCCTGTTGGCTTTGTATGCCAAATGGGACACAGAAGGAGGGTTACCTTTATGCACTTGCGTATGTTGAGACTTTCGCTTGTTCCGCTTGGAGCGGTGCTGTTTCTGCTCTTTGCAGCATCCGGCCCTCGGGCGCAGTTGGCAGGAGGGGAGGGGGACGCCGAGGCGATACGGCTCAACCGTCCGCTCCTGTCGCCCCTGATAACCGCGGTGGGCACCCACGACCACTTTTTCCTTGCTGGCTACGGCACCAGCGCCGGGCTGGGTTACCCCCGCCATAATGCGGGGGGCGGCGCCTACGGCGACAACCGGTTGGGCAGCATAGGGGTATCCGGCAACAGGGATGCCTCCTTTACGGCCGTGCGCAACGGCCACGGGGTCTGGACACTGACGTCGGACACCCGCGTGGTCTACACCGGCATCCGGATCGGCATGCAGGAGCTGAACATTCGGGCAATGCAGTACGACGTGAGCGCCGATCCGGACCTGTCAAAGCTGGGCAAGGAGTTCCACCTCCACCGCCGGCCTACGGTGAAGATGGGCAACGGACGGGGGAATCCCGCCGGGGTATCGGAGACAAGCCTGGGCGGGAACTGGTGGCCGGGGTCCGATCTGATCGAGGTGGGACGGACACTGGCGCGCAATGACCTGCCGCCGGTCAACATCCTGAACCTGAACCTCTCCGCCTATCCGGATGACGACACCTGGGCCGAGCAGATCATCATCACAAAGTGGACGACTTCTCAGGGGCTGACCATCACGGAGCGGGTGTCCGGATGGAGCCACCCCGACTTCGACGAGTTCTTCATCGACGAGTACGTGATCGAAAACACGGGCGATACGGATGGGGACGGGGAGCGGGACCTGCCGGCGGTCGCCCAGAACGACCTCTTCATCGGGTTTGAGGACCGGTTCAAGACCAACGCGGCCGGATCCGCGCCGTACCGCACGGCAGGGGGAGGCTACGCCTCCTGGCGGCGGGAAGAGCAAGTCACCCTGGACGACTGGTACGCCTACGACGAGAAGCTCAAACTGCTGTATAACTGGGATGGCGACCATCCCCTCTATATCGACTGGGATGATACGGGCGATCCCTACAGAGACGCCTTTGCGGAAGGGACGGAGGTCGCCGGCGCCAAGATCGGCCAGCCCGAGGGCCACTTGATGTCCCCCGGGCATCACGGAGTGGCCGTGATCGCTTACACGGACGATTCTACGAGTCCCTACGCGTACAATGCGCGGGACATAGGCCAGGGCTACGTCGTGCCCGAAGGCGATCAGCCCTACGCCGTGCGAATGTGGGAGTCCTTCGGTCCTCAGGTGCAGAGCGACCCGAACACCACCACGATGACGGAATTAGACATGTACTCCGAGGTGCTTTCGGGCCGCCAGATCGATCCGAACCCGGACCATGTAAGCGGCCAGATCTCCATGCTGGTCTTCGGGCCGTACGACCTGCCCGCCGACGGAAAGACGAAGATCGTGCTGGCCTATGTGTCCGGACAGCCCGGCCAGATGCTGGGGAACATCGGCCCGATCGAGTGGGCGGTCAAAGGGAATCAGAACGAACTGCCCAAGGGCCACGACGCGCAGAAGCAGAATTTGGAGGCCGCACAGTTTGCTTACGATAACGCCTTCGACCTCCCGGACGCGCCGCCCGATGTGAATTTCCGGACGGGCAGCAGCGCCACGGCGACCATGACGGTGGACTGGCCGGACGTGATCGAGAATGCGGCACACCCGGACTACGGGTCTGCGGATATTGCGGGCTACCGGGTCTATCGCACCTCCTGGTTCGACATCGGCCCCTACGAGTTGGTTGCGGATATCCCCGCGGGGACGACAAGCTTAGAGACGCCCGCATACAGGGTGACGCGCGAGGGCGGGCTGTACAAGGTCACGGACCTGCGCTCGGCGGCCGGATTCTTTTATCACTACAGCGTGCGCGCCTACGCAAAGCCCCACGCGGACTGGACCCCGGGGAGCAGCGATCCGGCGGTGCACCCGCTTTCGATGGCAGACCTGCCGGGCCACATCACCAGCCACGTGCAGGTGGGCCAGGAGGGGGGCTGGTCCGCGTCTACGCAGCGGATTTATGCGGTCGAATCGCCCTTCTCGGTGCCGGCGCCGGAGACGGAGTCCCTCAGCGAAAAGATCCGGGTGGTGCCCAACCCCTACTTTGCGGTCGAACAGGGGCGATTCTACCCCGGCTCCACGAAACTCCGATTTGTGGGTATCCCATCACACTGCAGAATCCGCATCTTCTCGGCATCCGGAGACATGGTCTCCGATTATACCCACAACAATCCGACCAAGGGGGAGTCCGACTACATCCAGGAGACGTGGAACCTGAGCGGGTCGATCGCTTCGGGGGTCTACTTCTGGGTGGTGGAGAATCTGATCGACGGTCATAAGGGGAAGATTCAGAAGGGCCACCTCGTGGTTATCCGATAATGCGAAGAAAGGGGTAAGACCGTGAAACAGCTTAGATTCACGATACTGCTCGCCGCGATGGGGGTGCTCCTGTTTGCGCCTCCCGGCGACGCGGTTATCAAGGATGAAGTCGAGCGGCTCTTTGGCACACAAAAGTGGCTCGGCCTGGCCGGGTTTCAGTTCCTCAAGATCGGGCAGGGTGCCCGGCCCGTGGCCATGGGCGATGCCTATACGGCCGTGGCGGACGATATCAACGCGATCTTCTGGAATCCGGCGGGGCTGACGGCCATCCGGGGCACGGCCTGGACGGCCTCCTACACGAAGTGGCTGGTGGACTCCCACCTCTACTCCGCGGCGGTGGCCTGGAACACGGGCACGGCCAGGGGCGGGGTGCTGGGCGGCAGCGTGGTGGCCTTGAGGTTCCCGCATATCGAGGAAACAACGACCTTCCAGCCGCAAGGTACGGGTGCCGGTGTGTCCACCGGGGATGTGGCCATCGGCGTGGTCTACGCGCTGAAGCTGACGGACAAATTTTCGTTCGCCTCCCGGGTGTCGTGGGTCAGCCAGACCCTCCATACCGAAAGCGTCAGCACCATCAGTGTGGACGTGGGCACGCTCTTCTATACGGGCTTTAAGAGCCTGCGTCTGGCCATGGCGCTGAAGAACTACGGCCCGGACAAGAAGATTGTGGAGAACAAATTCTTCATGCCCCTTTATTACCACGTAGCTGCGGCAGGGGAGATCTACGGGGAGAAGGGAGACCCCGCTTATCTAACCGTGTCGGGGGAATCCGCGTTTGCGGCGGACTACGAGTTGCGCGCCCACCTGGGAGCCGAGATGTGGTTTCAGAACATGGTTGCCCTGCGGGCAGGCTATAAGTTCAACTACGACACGGATACCTACAGTGCAGGGGCAGGCCTGAAGTACGAAATCGCCGGTGACCGGGCAGTGACGGTGGACCTCTCCTACACGGATATGGGCAAGTACTTCGACGGCCCCATACGGGTGACGGTTGGGGGGATGTTTTAGGGAAAAGGACGGCGTTAGAGAGGGGATGGAGACCGGAACCGATCTCCTGGACTTGAGCCTGCCGTTGGGCAGATTTGCACCCCCGTCTTTTTGACTTTGGATGGGGGTGCACCTGTTTTGTTAAGGCGCCGGATAAGACCTGTCCATAACTTTGTTTCCAACATGCCCGACGACGTGCGCCACTTCAGGAGGTTCCATGTCTAAGTTTGGCGAGTTTATCCCGAAATCCGCTCGGTCGAAAGCATCCGCCTCGACGGGCTCACCCGGTCCTCCTGCGCTGGACGCCACATCGGGCCTGAGTTCCGACCGGCTCTCGGAGAGACCCTTTTCACAGGCAGCCCTGGAACAATACTACGGCGGATTTTTCCCCACGCCGGAATGGACCGACGCCCTCCAGCCCGTGCCACGCGACAGTCGCGCCAACCCCCAGTTGACGGACATACTGGTCAAGCCGCTTACCCGGGAACGAATCGAGAGCCTGAAACAGGACGCCGAACCCTACCTGCGTGTCTCGCCGAATGACCTGATCGGAATGGCCCCGGTGCGCAACCGCATCGCCGGCAACGCCCGCGTGATGCCCTCCACGCGAATCGCCCGGTGTCCCGACGGCGACGGCGAAACGCTCACCTGGCGGCCCGACGACCCGGACAAGATCTGGTGTCCGCAGGGCCACACGGTAGACCCGTTCGCACGCTACCCCCAGACCGGCAGCATCCGGATCACGGGTCCCAAAGGGGACGAGCAGGACTACCCCTATCACGATGCGCCGGATGGAAAACGCATTTACCTCAACGGCGAGTTTATGGACTCGCTGCGCGTGTACTATCTCATCGAAGCCGCAAAGACCCTTGGCATATTGTATCATCTCACCTCGGAGGTTGCATACGCCCAACGCGCTGCGGCCATCCTCTACGACTTCGCCCGCGCAGTGCCCCACTGGCCCAAGACCCACCGGGGGCGTCCCGGAATCGCGGAAGGTGACCGCCTGCGGCCCGTCACCGAATACCCCGTTTATGCCGGAATCTGGTACGACAAATACCACACCGGCACGAGACACTTCTGCACGCTTGCGGAAGGCTACGACTTCATTGTCAACACACCCGTCTGGGATGCGCTGGACAGCTCGGCGCCCGGCAAAGACGCACGGGCCTGGATCGAGAACGACCTCTTCCTCTACTCTGTGAAAGACGCGATCCAGTACGACATCCACTACCCCCACCCCGACGCCGCCCTGAGCAATTATATACCCTCCCAGGCCGCAGGCTTTACCCTCATCGGGCGGGGCGTGGGCATTCCCGAACTGGTCCACTACGCCTACTGGAAGCTCAGACAACTGGCCGAAAAGACCATCATGGCCGACTACGTCTTCCCCGAGAGCATGTCCTACGGGGCCATGCACATCCACGGCATCGCCCGCGCCTCGGAAAAAGGACAGGGATACGCCGATCCCCCCGGATTTATCTCCAGCATCGATGGCGGGCGGTTCGACAACCTGGACAACGCGCAGGAACTCCCCGTACTCCGTCGCGCAGTCGAAACCCTGGCAACCATGGTCTATCCGGACGGCAACTACATCCAGGCCCACGACACCCATCACAAAATGCGCCAGAGGAAAAACACGACGCCGGAAGAAACGCGGCCCTCCACCTCCGCCGCCGGAGAAACGCGACCTCTCATCTACCCCGCCTTCGGACACGCCTGCCTGGCCAGGGGGGAGGCTCCAAAAGGCAACCAGATCCAGGCGCACCTGCACTACTCGGGCAACTGGGGGCACGATCACGACGACATGCTCAACTTCATCCTCTGGTCCTACAAAGAGGAAATGATCTCGGATATCGGATACCAGCTCACCTACAACGGCTTTTCCCATATCGCCGCCGGGCACAACCTGGTTGTCGTGGACCGGAACACGCAAGAAAGCGTAAATGCGCCGGGGCGCCTGATCGGGTGGCATCCGGCGGAGGATGGCGTTCAGGTCATCGAGGTCTCAGCGCCGGAGGTCTACCCTCAGTGCAGCGCGTACCGGCGAACCCTTTTCCTCATCCCCATTGGCGAAATGGACAACCTGGTCCTGGACATCTTCGACGTGGAAGGCGGCAGCATCCACGAATGGATGGCCCAGGGAAGCTGCATGGTCGAGCAGGCCCTGGACGTCCCGGTTCCCACCCGGTACCATGCGGACAGCTATGCGGACGACGAGGTGCCCTTCACCCCGCCTGCCCACCGCGAATGGGAAAAGCAGCTGCACGCCCAGGGGCTCAAACCGCGCGATGTGAACCCCTGGTACGGCGTGTTTCGAAACGTCCACAAAGGACGTGTGGAAGGCCCGTTTACGGCCACCTTTCGCGCTGAGAACCCGGACATGCCCGATGTACGCCTGCACATGCTCCTGCCCACAGACGGCGACCTCTACACCTGCACCGTGCCCACCCTTCGACAGTGCTGGAGCAACGCCCTGCAAATAGAAGACCATTCCCTGGTGGAAAAATTCCGAATGCCCAAGCTCGTCATTCGACGCGAGGGAGAAAATCTGCGCAGCCGGTTTGTTGGATTGTGGGAACCCGCACGCGGCTCCATGGTCGTCAAAGAAGTGAAAAATCTCGCCCCCGGACACCCCGAACTCGTGGCCGTGGAAATCCGTACCATCGGCGGGCACACGGTTCAACTGTTCTATTCGTCCGACCCCTCAAAGTGCCACCAGATCAGCAATGGAATGGCGTTCCAGGGCCGCTATGCGTCGGTCATCTCCCAGCATGAAAAGAAACAAATAACACTGTATGACTGCGCATCCTTCCATAACGGCGACCTTGAACTGACCCTCTCGCCTCGCCCGGCCCTGCCGCTGGAGGAAGTGCGCGAACGGGAGGGGGACAACGCCGTGCTGGTCCTGAATGGCGTGTGGGCGGACATACCCGAAGACCGCCCGCTTCAATTTGAAACGCCCGAGCTGGTCATCCTGTCTCAAAACGGCGGCCACCAGCGGGCCTTCCCCATCCAGGCAGTGGAGAGAGAGGGCAACAGGACACGGCTGCGGTGCAGCCACCATCCGGGATTTGACTACGACTCGGGCGTGCTCAGAGAAATCGCCACGCCGTTTCAGGTCGTGGAAGGTAAGGCGGAGGTGAGGCTTCTTAGCAGGGTGTGGGCCCGCTCAAACGTTGCTCGAAAGGGTGTCTGGGAGGTGTTGACGACGGATGCGGTTACGGTGGGAACGCACCGGGTGGAACGGTCCGAGAAGTCCCCCAAAACACAGAGGTGACACCCTCCTGGCACCGCCCGGAATTTTCCTAAGAGGAGAGGGTATGCCACGGTTCGACCCGATTGAATTTTCATCGCACGAGGACTTGAAGAACTACTACGGAGGGTTCTTCCCAACCCAAGCCTGGGCCGAATCCCTCGCTACGGTCCCCCGCGACCAGCGCAGCAATCCGCACGACCTCCACGAAGTCAAAAAATCAAATAAAAAATGGATCGCATCTCTTCAGAAACAAGCCCGTGCGTATATGGCATTCGCCCCTGAAGAATTGCTCGGCCTGGTCCCCCGGCGCAACCGCATTGCCGGCAACGCCCGAAAAAATAACGATGCGGCGCAGTGTCCCTGCGGCGATGGGGCCAGGTTGACCTGGACGCCGGAAGACCCGGACCGGATCTGGTGTCCCAAAGGCCATACCGTGGATCCATTCGAACTATTTCCGCAAACCGGAACCATTGAAATCGTCGGCCCGAAGGGAGACAGGCAGGAATACCCGTACCACGACGCGCCGGACGGAAAAAGAATCTACCTGTACGGAGAATACATGGACAACGTGCGCCTGGGCTGTCTGTCCAGGGCGGCCGATGTGCTGGCGATGCTCTACCGGGCAACGGAAGACGTGGCGTACGCCGAGCGGGCCTCGGCAATCGTGTACGACTTTGCCTGTGCGGTCCCCCACTGGCCCAAGATTCACCGGGGACTGACCAGCGTGGCCTCAGAGGAAGACCGGTTCCGGCCCGTTGAGGAGCAGGTTACCCACGCCGGCATCTGGAGAGACAGGAACCACGCCGGACTCAACGGAATCGCCGGGATTGTGGCCTACAATCTGGTGGTGAACGCGCCGGTATGGGAACCGCTGGACCGCCTTGCAGAGAGCGGGGATGCCCGGCAGACAATCGAGAAGGACCTGTTTCTCTATCTGGCCAGAGATGCGATTCGCGCGGACATCCATTTTCCCCAGCCCAACTTTGCGCTGAGAAACCACATCCCGTCCCAGTGCGAAGGCATGATTGCCATCGGCAAAGCGGCCGGCGTTCCCGAACTGGTTCACTATGCGTACTGGAAACTCCGGCAGATGGCGGAAAAGACTATCATGGCCGACTCGACCTTTCCGGAGAGCATGTCCTATGCAGCCATGCACCTCTACGGGATGGTGGACGCCGCCGCCGAAGGAGAGGGATACTCCGATCCGCCGGGGTTCCTCTCCAGCCTAGACGGCGCCCGGTTCGACAACCTGTACCTCCCACGGCAACTGCCCGAGCTGTACCGTGCGGTTGACGTCCTCAAATCCATGGTCTACCCCGACGGCAACTACATCCAGGCGCACGACACCACCTACTGGTTCGGCGGCGGCAGGGAACCGATCCCGGAAACCGTGCAGCCGATCATCTACCCCGCGTTCGGCCACACTGTGCTGGGCCGGGGCGAGCGCGAACGAAAAGACCAGATCCAGGCGCACCTGCACTACTCCGGGAACTGGGGGCACGACCACCACGACATGCTCAACCTGATCCTCTGGGCCTACGGCGAAGAACTCGTCTCAGACTTCGGAAAAATTATGACCTACCGCCTGTTCGCCGATGGGTCCTGGGGGCACAACCTGGTGGTAGTGGACCGGAAAAACCAGGAGCGGGTGTACCGGTCGGGATGTCTTCTGAACTGGCACGCCCCCGCAAACGAGGTGCAGGTCGTGGAAGCCTCAGAACCGGCAGTCTACCCTCAATGCGGCGTTTACCGACGCGCGCTTTTTCTGATCCCCGGAGGAGTTTTCACCCATATCTCTCCCAGGTGCCGGCCGCTTGGGGAAACGGACAACCTGGTTCTGGACATCTTTGAGGTAGAAGGTGGGAACACACACGAGTGGATGGCGCAGGGGAACTGCATCAACGGCCAGACCCTTGAGGTCTCGGTACCAACAGAATATGATGCCGACAGCTATGCCGACGACGGGGTGCCCTTTACCCCGCCTGCCCACAGAGAATGGGAGAAACAACTGCAAGCGCAGGGGCTCACGTCGCAGGACGTAAGCCCCTGGTACGGCGTATTCCGGGATGTGCATAAGGGGAAAATCCAGGCGCCCTTCACCGCTGTGTTCCGCTCGGTCAACCGGAACCTGCCCGACCTTCGCCTCCACCTGCTGGAGCCGACCGACGCCGACCTCTATACCTGCACCGTACCCGGTCTCAAGCAGGGCCGCAACGCGAAAAAATCGGAAATTTGGGACCATTCCCTCGTGGAGAAATACCGAATGCCCAAGCTTGTGGTGCGCCGGGACGGTGTCCGTCTACACAGCCGGTTTGTCGCACTCTGGGAGCCCACGCGCGGAACCGATCTGACCGCCCGGGTAGAAAACCTCGCGCCGGGCCACCCTGATTTTGTGGCGCTGGAAATCCATACCGCCGGACAGGGTGAAACCATCCGAACCTTCTATTCCGCCGATCCCTCTCAGCCCAGGCGTGTTGACAAAACCGAATTCCAGGGACGCTACGCGGTCGTCCGGTCCTGCGAGGAAAGCAAATACATCACCCTTTACGACACCGCTTGCTTCCGGGATGGCGATCTGGAGCTTACAATTTCAGACCGCTCGCCTCTTTTGCTGGAAAAAGTGACGGAACAGGATGGAGAGAGTGTACTGATCCTGAACGGAATCTGGGAGGATATCCCTCGGGGGAACCCCCTAATATTCCCGGAACCGGAACTGGTGGTCCTTTCTCAGGACGGGGGCTATCAGAGGGCCTTTCCGGTAAAATCGGCAGAAACGGGAGAAGGCCAAACGTTGCTGCGATGCAGCCGGCACCCCGGATTTGAGTATGACCTGGAAGCCCGAATACTGAAAGAGATTTCTTTTCCGTTCCACACCGTAGAAGGAAAGGCGGAGGTGAGGCTTCCCAGCAGGGTGTGGGCCCGTTCACATGCCGCTCGACCGGGCGTCTGGGAAATCCGAACAACGAATGGGGTCACGATCAGCGCACGCCACATGGAACCAACCGCAAGTTGGGTAACCATTTCGCTTTGAAAGTGCTGCCGGATCAGCCATAAGGAGCATATCGATGGATATTGCCGTGACAGAAGGGACCTATTCGAAAGACAACTATGAGCCCAGCCTGTGACCGGCATCTGGTCCGACCGTCTCGACCATAGTGCTTCGGAAGACCTGCAGCACGGCGCAATGCCTCAGACGGTGACGCTCCGATCTTTGGCCGTCGGGCTGATTCTCATCATCGCGATCAGCATCTTCGCAACAGATACCACCTACCGATTGCGCGCCTCTCGAGTCTCTCTCGGACACCTTCCCATCTGCCTGTGGCTTCCTTTCCTCTTGCTCTTCCTCAGCAATGTCTTGTTGAAGGGCCTTCGCCCACACTGGGCGCTCCGTCCTCACGAGCTCGGCTTCATCCTCTGCTTAGGATTCATTGGAAGCATCTTCCCCACCAAGAGCTTAGCGGGGCGCCTTGTCGCCGGTCTATCCATCCTCCAGTACAAGGCAAACCCCGAAAATCGATGGGGAGAGATCATCCTTCAGCACCTCAAGCCCTGGGCGATTCCCGGCAACGAGATAGGCGCAATCACATACCTGTGGGAAGGGCTTCCTCAAGGTCAAGGCATCCCCTGGAGGGTGTGGGCCGGTCCGCTCTTCTGGTGGTTTACCCTGTTCTTTGCCCTTTTCATTGCCAGTCTCTGCCTTACGGTCATATTCCGGAAGCAGTGGGTGGAGCACGAACGAATCGTGTTCCCCCTGGCCCGGTTGCCCATCATGATGATCACAGACGAAGAGCCCGGCTCGATCTGGCCCCGTTTCTTCAGGAGCCGCCTCTTCTGGATTGGGTTCGGCATTGCGCTCTTCATTATTCTCTGGAACATCCTGCCCCGTTTCTCCCACCGCGTACCCATCATCCCCATCGGCCCCACCTATGGCATCAAGTACTATTACGCCAAATACTTTCCGCCGGTCAAGATAAAGTTCAACTTCTTCGTGGCGACCTTTGGCTACCTGACGAACCTGGAAGTCCTCCTATCCATCTGGTTCTTCCACATCCTCGCATTGATCGAAGCCGGCGCGCTTAACCGTCTCGGGGTTTCGGTCAGAGGTGAGTACTCAAGCGGCGTGATGCTGCAGCAGGTGGGAGGATTTATCACCCTTGTCTTTGTCGGTCTCTACATTGCCCGAAAGCATATTACGGCCGTTTTCCGCACCGCGTGGCGTCCCGGGTCCGGCGAGGACGACCGGGAGGAGCTTCTTTCCTACCGCGCCACCGTTATCGGGCTCCTCGTTTCCCTCGTCTATTCGATCGGGTGGATGCACGCCTTCGGCATTTCCCTGACCGGTGTCGTCGTTCAGGTCGGATTCCTTCTGATATACTTCCTGGGCCTGGCCAAAATCGTTGCCGAGACCGGCCTGGTCTATGTCGAGACCCCTCTAAAGACCCAGCAGTTGTCGGCCGCAGCTCTCGGACCGGTCATTCAAACGTCGGACCACATTGGAATGGCCCTTTCCGCCAATACGGTAGAAAGCCACCGAGCATATATCTTGCCCACGCTGACGCATCTGGCCAGAATCCACCATTCTTTTCGCTGGGACCGCACCCAGATGCTCGGTTCCCTGTGTGTCGCATTTCTGATAGGATTTGTCGTCTCTGTCGCTTACACCCTGGTCCTTTGCTATACCTCCACCGGTGCCTCCAACATCCGCCATGTCTATGTCTTCAACAACTACGGCCCTCGAATATTCAACCGGGTGGTCAGGTGGGCTTCGGAAGCCCCATCCTTTACGCAGACGGAGCTCATCTTCATTGCCGCCGGTGCAATCGGCACCCTGTTGTTGAGCTTTCTCAGATTGCGCCTGCCTTGGTGGCCCCTGCATCCGGTTGGATTCACGGTTGCCTCCGTCTTCATGGTCAACGTCACTGCGTTCACTGTTTTCCTCGTCTGGGCCTTCAAAGCGCTGGTCCTTCGCATCGGCGGGGTGGCCTTCTACCGGCGGCTTCAACCCTTCTTCCTGGGCCTGCTCTTCGGCTATACCCTCGGTGTGGGCCTCTCTACGCTTGTAGATGCTATCTGGTTTCCCGGAAACGGACATCCGGTGCATGGCTGGTAACACCATCTGGCGGGCAGGATGCTTACGGTTCGCCCGCTTCCGGTTTCAAAACGACAAAGCCGTATCTTTGAAAAATCGTACTCGACGTATCCGAACGGAGCACCTTCATAAAACGGACCGTCCGCTCGTTCCTGCGCCCCTTCACAATAACAACCGAGTAAACGATCGGATCGTGAGACTCGGTCGGAAGCCTCGCAAGCACCCCCACCTTCGAACTCACCGCCGCATCGGTCGCGTAGACCACCCCCGCAGGGCACGCCCCTCGCTCTACATAAATCAGGGCCGTCCGAACGTCGTGTCCAACGACCAGACGGCCTTTCAGGCTTTCCCACCATCCCAGCCACTCAAGCGCCTGCTTCGCATACATCCCCGCCGGCACGTGGGAGGGGTCCGCCAGGGCCAGACGACCCTCAAACGCCCCTGCAAAGTCAAACGCCTTTTGAGGCGTCACACAAAATGCTTCTCCCTTCGGCGCTACAACCACCAGCACATTGCCCAGCAGGTCGATGCGGGTCTCCGGCTCGAACAACTCCCGATGCTCCAGGTAATCCATCCACACCGGATTTGCCGAAAGGTAGACATCGGCCGGCGCTCCATGCGCAATCTGCCGGGCCAGCGTAGAAGACCCGGCAAAAGAGAGCTTCACCTCAACATCACCCTCTCCCTCGAATTCCCGGGCGATATCCTGCAGCGCATTTGTCAAACTCGCCGCCGCGTAAACCCGGACCGCCTCCGCCTGAAGGCACGCGGGAAAAACAAAAAGGGCCAGAAGCAAGAAAACAACCCGGCAAAACGCGCTTAAATCTGAAGATCTATATCGTTTTACTCCCCCCACACCGTCCCCTCTCCTCTATACCACCGGGCAAGCACCTCTTCCGCCGGCTTTCTCTGCGGCGTAAACCCCCGTTCCCGCCGGCGTGCGCGCCGCCCTCCAAAGCGCCTGCTCCCCTCGGGGAACCACTTCCAGATGTGGGCGCCCGCAAACCACGGACGATTCCAAAATACTTGAAACATCGCCTCGTAACAGGTCGCCTGCAGTTCAAAGTCCATCGGCGCCCTCGACCGCCAGACCCAGGGCTCCGCGGCCGTATCCGCTGTGCTCCGGTAGCCCACCTCCGTAAAAAGCACCGGCTTTCCCACCCGCTGCTGCACCGCCTCAATCCGCTCCACATAGGGTGCCCACGCCGCCTTTAAAGAGGCAAGCGTGACCGCACCGCCTGTACTGTCTGCCAGCGGGAAATAGACCTGGATGCCGATATAGTCGAGCGCATCCCAGAAAGGCACCTCCTCGAACTCCCGGTACCAGTTCGCCGAATAGGTCAGTTCGCCCCTGTAAACCGCCCGCACATCCGCAATCAGCCTGCGCCACTCGCCGGGGCGGTTCAACACCGTGCTGCGCAGTTCCGTCCCGATGCACAGCGCCTCCATCCCGCTTGCCTCCGCCAGTTCGGCGTAGTGGAGGATAAACCGCCGGTAGCTCGCCCACCACTGCCCCCACTCGGCCCCGGTCGGAAAATCGATCGTCCCGCGCCACTGCCCGTTGCCCCGATCCCGGATCCAGATGTGAGGCTTCAGCACCGTCCGGATGCCCCGCAGCCGGGCCCGCCGGGCCGTTTCCACCAGCCCCTCGTCCGACTCCCCCCACCAGACCCGCCCTGAAGTCACCAGGATCACCTCCGGGGCGTCGGCGCCCCGCTGCCACCCGAACGGCGTCTGAGAAATCCAGTTCACGTTCAGTTCGGCTAAGCGGTCAAAGGCCTCCTCTGTCGGACGGCCCGGCCCGGCCACAAAACAGACCCCACGGTGTCTTTCCGTCAAAAGCGGCACCTCCGATACCGGGGCCTGAACCTCAGCCTGGACCGCTGTGGTCACAAAAACAAACACACAAAGCCCAACCACCCTCCGGATCTGCGTCAACCCTGCGCTCCCTTCTCCAGCCAATCCGTATCTCTCTTTTTGGTCCACGGCCCCACCACCCACTTCCCGCAAAGAGAAAATACCCAGGACACAGTGTAAAGTAAAGGGTGAACCTTTCCGTTCCCGGGCCTTTCCCTTGACAAAAGGAGGCGCGCGCTTATCTTTAAGGGACCGCCGGCATTTTCCTTCGATATTCTGCTTTTCGGACACATCTAATGTATACCAGACAGTACCCAGGACCCAATGAAGACGTTTTAGAGGCGCAAGCGCGGGTCTGCACCGGTCCCCACCAGTCCAGGCCGCTGGGGAAAAAGCCGTCGGATCCCCGGCCGGGCCCGATTCTTGAACTCATCTTGAAAACCGCAAGGGGAGAACTCCCTTACGATCAGATGGTTTCAAAAGCCCAGATGGGGGCGTTCTTTGTCGCCATGACCCTCCGCGAAAACTTTCCAAAAAAAACCCGATGGAGCGACGCGGAGGTCGAGGCCTTCAATAAATACCGTTCGGATTTAGAGCGGCTGATGCACCCGGATGTCAAATTCCTGATGCACCCGGACCGTGGGTACGAACCCACCAGCCCCCAGGAAGAGGTCGTCGTCGCATCCCTGGAGAAAATCTTAAGCGGAGTGCATCTCACCTACGCTGAAACCCGGCGGATGGGTGAAGCCATCCTGAACGGCCGGGTCGGGGACGCCCTGAAAGCCGCGGCCCTCATCGGCCAGCGCATGAACCGCGAAACCTGCGACGAAGTACGCGGATACCTGGACGCGGTCCTGGGCCCCGATCAGGTTCTGGAGGTCGATGTCGCGTCGTTGACCCACTTTGGCGAACCCTACGATGGATCGACACGGTATTTCAGGCCGACCCTCTTTATTGCGGCCGTACGGGCCGCTTTGGGGGAGGCCTCAGTCCTGCACGGCGTCGATGACATGCCGCCCAAAAGAGGCATCACCGAAGAACAGATCCTCAACGCGCTGGGCGCCCGCACGAACCTCTCCCTTGAAGAGGCCGCAAGCCTGCTCGAAGATCCGGAAGTCGGATTCGCCTACGTCAGCCAGCGGGAATACGCTCCCGGCGCGTACTCGGTTCGGGAATTGCGCGTTCACATCAAAAAGCGCCCCCCCTGGGCGGCCACGGAAAAAGCCCAGCAGCTCTTCTCCAAACCGGGCGCAAACTACATGGTCGTCGGATACTACCACCCCGGCTATGAAGAGCCGCTCATCCGGTTAATGCAGGACCGTGGATTCCAGGCCGGGCTTGTCGTGAAAGGCGAGGAAGGCACCAGCCACTATTCCTTGCGCCTGGGCAAACCCTCCACGGAGGACCGCAAAGCCGTCAACTATTCCCAGGGCTTCAGGCACGCCGGCGAACAGCCGGAAAACATCGCATTAGACATCAACCCCGGAACATTCGGCCTGGACTACGACCAGAGCCCGCGCCTGCAGACCATAAGCGCAAAATCCTACGCAGAAGCCGGAATCGCAGCCCTGTCCGGACAAAAGGGCCACGTCTACGACCGCATCGTCTTCAACACCGCGCTCAAAGACCACCTCCTGGGCCTCTGTCCGGATCCGCACGATGCGATCCTGCGCACAAAAGAGGCCATTGACAGCGGCCGTGCGCTTGCGCACCTGAAAGCATACATCCGGAAGTCGACAAGGATCTCCCCATGGCCAAAAAAATCTACGCCTATGGCATGGACGGCTTCATCACACCCATGATGAAAAAATTCGTCGCCGAAGGCTGTCTGCCCAACTTTGAACGCATGCTGAAAGAAGGCGTCGTCAACCAGACCTTCCCCTCTTTCCCCGTCTGGACGCCCACCAACTGGGCCACCCTCTCCACCGGCGCTCACACCGGCACCCACGGCGTCACCCGCTGGCGCGTGGAGGTCGCGCCCGGAGAACGCATCGACAGCTTCGACGGCCGGGCGCCCAATGCCGAGCGCATCTGGAACGCCCTGGAACGCGCCGGACTTAAAAGCGTGGCCGTCCACTACCCGGCGGCCCACCCTTCGGGCATCAGGTCCGGCTTTGTCGTGGACGGCTTCGGCCACCCCGGCCACGCCCAGACCGACTACGAGGTCGCTGCCTGCCAGGCCTACACCACCGCCGGCGTCGAATCCACCGTGCAGATGGACCACGACGGCACCGCCGTCCGCCAGGTGCAAAGCAGCATCGTCTCCATCCCACCCCTCCGCCCCGCCGAAGGCTGGTCCAACCTGCCCGAAAGCCAGTCTCCCCCGCTCGAATCGAGCCTCGAAATCCACGCCCGCCTCGGCGGCGACGTCAACACCTTCCACCTCCTGGCCTTAGACGGCCGTGGCAACGGATACGACAGTCTGCTCATCTGCCGGGAAAAGGACGGGACCGCAAAGGTCGCCGAAACCGAAACCGGCGCCTGGAGCGGCTGGGCCATCGAGCCTTTCCGCATCGATGGTCACGGCCAGCGGGCCTCGGTCCGCTTCAAACTCCTCGAACTCTCGCCCGACGCTCAAAACCTGAAGCTCTACCGCACCCAGGTCACCTGCACCGACGGTTTCACCACTCCCGACGACCTCGCCGGGGACCTCATCGAGCGCTTCGGTCCCTACCAGGAACACGCCTCCATGGTCCCCTACACCTCCGGCATGGCCGACTTCGACACCGCCCTGGAAGAATGCGAGTACCAGGGCCTCTGGTTCGCCGACGTGGCCAACTACATGCTCCGGGAAAAAGGGTGCGCCTTCTTCATCTGCCACTGGCACCTCTACGACTATCTCAACCACATCCACCTCAACGACGTCGACCCTGTCTGCCCCGGCTACAACCCGGCAAACGCCGACCGCGCCCTGGACTATTTCCGCCGGGCCTACCAGGTCGGCGACCGCGTCCTGGGCCGCATCTATGAGGCCGCCGATGAAAACACCTGCGTCGGCATCCTGGCCGACCACGGCGCCTCTCCGGACGTGCGCGTCGCCAACATCCGCAAATTCCTCCACGACCGGGGCTTCACCGTCCTCAAACCCAGCGCTCAGGGCGTGGAGCGCGACCAGGTTCTGGAAACGGACATCGACTGGGAAAAGACCACCGCCTACCTGAAAGACGACAAAGGCTTCGACATCTTCATCAACGCCGAACCCGGCGAAGCATTCGACAAAATCGAACGGGAACTCCTCCTTGCGCTGCGCACCTGGGTCGACGAAGGCGTCGGCCGCACCCCCATCGCGATCGCCCTGCCAAAGCGCGACGCCTACCTCCTGGGTCAGTGGGGCGACCAGTGCGGCGACGTCATCTTCGCCTGGGACCACGGCTACGTCAGCGGCTACTACGGCCAGTGGAAAGGCATCGTAGGCAACGGCACCGTGGGCGCTCCGGAAGTCTACGGCGCCCACCACGGCGGCTTCATCCCCACCCGAAGCGACATCTCCTCCAGCTTCGGCTCCTTCCTCTTGAGCGGCCCCGGCCTCAAAAAGGGCTACGAGCGCCCCTCCGAGACCCTCGGCTACATCCACGCCGCCGACGTCGTCCCCACCTTCTGCCACATCCTGGGCGTCTCCCCCCCGGCCCAAAGCCAGGGCGCCATCGCCTATGACCTCTTCGAAGGGCATGAGATGATCCGCCGGAGAGAGGCGTAGAAACACTGTTGGACCATTCCAAATCGCTTCCGCACAATCGCGGGAGGAGGCCGCTGCATGGACGAGACATTGCACCCCAAACGTCGCCTGGAGATCGAAGGAGCGCACAATGTGAGGGACCTGGGAGGATACCGCACGCGGGACGGGGGCTACACGCGCTGGCTGAGGTTCCTGCGGGCCGACAGCCTGCATCGGCTGTCTTCCGCCGCCCAGACCGCCCTCCTTGACTATGGGCTACACACGGTAATCGACCTGCGACGGACAAACGAAACCCGGGCAGCGCCCAATGTCTTTGCCCGTTCGTCGAGAGTGAAGTACCACCATCTGAACATGATCGGCGACGAGGATCTGGTGCTCGAACCGGTGCCGGAGAATGCCGGACAACCCCGGCAGATCGCCCACAGCTATTGCGGGTTTCTCGACAAGTGCCAGGTCCAGGTGGGCCGGATCATGGGGACGCTGGCGTATGCGGGAAATCAGGCCGCTCTGTTCCACTGCGCCGGCGGCAAGGACCGTACAGGCATAATTTCGGCCCTGCTCCTGGGTCTGGCCGGGGTGCCTGAAGAGACCATCGCCGCCGACTACGGCTTAACCGCCCGCTACCTGACAGCGCCCTATCTGACCTTCCCGGAGGCGGATCCGGAGATCCGCACCTGGGCGGACTACCAGCGCGTGTACTGCCCGCCGGAGACCATGTTGCTGGTCCTGGACCATCTGGAGCGTATCTACGGTGGGGTCGAAAGCTATGTGCGGACGGTAGGGCTGTCTGAGGATCAGATCGGCCGGTTGCGCGATACGCTGGTGGAATAGTCCGCATTTTCGCGGTCGGGCGCCATCGCCTTACCGTAAACCTTCTCAAATCGGGAGACGCGTTATGGATGCGGAAGCCATCATCGTAGGCGGTGGGCACAACGGCCTCACGGCCGCGGCCTATCTGGCAAAAGCCGGACTGGATGTGCACATCTTCGAACGCCGCCCCTTTGTCGGAGGGGCCGCCATCACCGAGGAGCTCTGGCCCGGCTTCCACTTTTCCACCTGCGCGCATATGACCCACGGCATCCACCCAAAAATCATCCGGGACCTCCGCCTCTACGAGCGGGGCCTGGAGATGTGCACCCGCCTGGGCGGCATCCGCATGTGTCCGGACGGGACCTACTACGGCCCTTCGGACCACGAGTCGCCCCGCAACCGCATTACGGAGGAACCACTCGCGGAGGAGGAGCGGGAAGCCGCACGCAAATACGGAGCATTCAAACGCACGCTCATCGACATCTTTGTGCCCTACCGGCTGCAGCCGCCCCCCACCCTGGACGAAGTGCGGGCCAAAGTCGCGGGCACGCCGGCCGCCGGGGTGCTGGAGCGGGCGTTGACCACCCGCATCCGGGAACTCCAGGACGCCTTTCTCCCCACCGACAACCTGAAAGAGCGCCACGCCGGCGAGGGCGCCTCCGTGGGACGCAATCCCCTTGCTATGCACTTTGCGTACGGTTCGATCAACCGGCCCGAGGAGGAAACCGGCGAAGCGCCTCCCTACGGGTATCCCCGAAACGGCATGGGCGCAATCCCCCGGATGATCGCGGAGGCCGCCCAGGAGGCGGGGGTAAAAATCCACGTAAACCAGGGCGTTGAACAATTCCTCGTAGAAGACGGAAAGACAATCGGCATCCGGCTCTCCGGCGGAACCGAAGTCCGCAGCCGGGTGGTGGTCTCCAACTTAGATCCCAAGCGCACGTTCCTCAAGATGCTTGCCCCCGAACACCTGGATGAGGGGCTCCGTTCCCGCATCGAGGGGTTGATCACGCACGTAAGCTGCTACAAATTCTTAGCGGTGATCACGGAGCTGCCCCAATACACCGCCTGGGACGGCGATCCGGACCGGCCCTATATGGGCTCCACCATGATGGGGATGACGCGCGCCGAGATCGACGCAGCCTACGACGACCTGGACGCCGGACGGCCTCCCGAAACGCCCGTCGTCAGCTTCTCAGTCCCCTCCTTCGTCGACCCCAGCCTCACCCGGTCCGGATACCACACCGCGTCGATCTGGATCTTCCCCGCTCCCGCGAAGCTGAGCGAAGGCACGTGGGACGACGTGCGCGAGCAGGTCGCGGAACGCCTCATCGACCAGATCACCGGATATGCGCCCAACTTCCGGGCGTCCATCCGGGACTACAAGCTCCGTACGCCGCTGGACTTGGAGCGGGAAAACGGCCTCACCGACGGGTGCATCTGGCACATCCAGCACGCGGGCGAGCACCTCTTCTGGAACCGCCCCCTGCCCCAACTGGCCGCCTACCGCGCACCTCTTAAAGGCCTCTACCTCTGCGGCGCCGGCCAGCACCCCGGCGGCGAAGTCAGCGGCATTCCCGGCCACAATGCAGCGCACGAAATCCTTAAAGATCTGTAGGATTTTGAGAGACAGCCCAACCGGATCGAGCCTGACAATCAGGTCTCCGATCTCAGCTTGAACCCCTGCTCCCTTAGAAACGCGTCCAGTTCGGCCCGGTTGTGAAACTGACCCGCCCGTTCGCCCACCACAGTGGTCCACCGGGGATCGGACGGATGCATCCCCTGCGACTCGTAAAAGTCCACCATCGCCTGATCGTACGCGCTTAGATACTCCTGGTGCGTTGCATCTTCCATATACCGCTCCCGGTGCAACACCGCCTCCACCGGCAGGCGCGGTTTGATCGCGGCATCCTGCGCCGGATACCCCAGACACATGCCGGCAACCGCGTACACGAACGGCGGCAGTCTCAGCAGCTTCCCCACCGCCTTCGGGTGGTTGCGCATCGCCCCGATCATACAGACTCCCAGCCCCGCCGACTCGGCCGCCACCGCCACATTCTGCATCATAAGCGCCACGTCCACCGTCGAAATCAGCAGCGCCTCGACGTAGTCTCCGTCAAACTGCTCCACCCCGTGCATCTGCCCCGCCATCCGGTCCCGGTGCAAATCCGCGCAAAAAGCCAGAAAAGCCGCGCTCTGATGAATCTGAACCTGATCCGCGCACAACACCGCCAACTCCGCTTTCCGCTCCGGTTCGGACACGTGAATCACACTGTAAGCCTGCAAATTGCTCGACGTGCTCGCCCGCTGACCGCAGACAATCAACTGCTCCAGCAACCCCTCTGGCAGCAGCCGGTCCTCAAAGCGGCGGATACTCCGGTGTCCCAGCAACGTCTCGATCGTAGGATTCATCTCTTCCCCCCTCTTCGTATTGAATTGAATATTGATATTTTTCAATCTTCAATCCCGAATATGCTTTCCTCCCCCTCTCCTGTCAACCTGAAACCCCCGCTTCGCTATTGAGACTCCGCGGACATGAACCTCAACCGCATCCTCCTCATCCGCACCGGCGCCCTCGGAGACCTCATCGTCACCCTCCCGGTCCTGAGCGCCCTCAAAGCGGCTGCGCCTCGCGCCCGCGTCCACCTGCTCGGCCATCCCAAAACCCTCGCTCTGGCCGGAGACTACGCCCACAGCATCGCCGGCATCGAACAAGCCGACTGGGCCCCTTTCTTTGTCCCCAACGGCCGCCTCTCCCCCCGCTTTGTGGACCAGCTCAAAACCACCGACCTCGTCCTCTCCTACCTCCCCGATCCCGACGGAACCTTCACGGCCAACCTCCAACGCGCCGGTGCACGGACCGTCCTTTCCTTCCCCCCCCACCCCCCTCCGGACGGCTCGATCCACGTTGTAGACCACCTTCTGCGCCCTCTGTCGGACCTCCACATTCCGGTGGCCGATCCTGTCCCCCGGGTATCCCTCACCCGGGAAGACCACCGCGAGGCCGACCGCATACTCCCACATCTTGAAGACGCATCGCCCGCCGTCATCCATCCCGGCAGTGGAGGTGCGATGAAACGCTGGCCTCCCGAACGCTTTTCCGCTGTGGCCGACCACCTCGCCCGGCGCACAGGCCGGCCGGTCGTCCTCCTCTCCGGCCCTGCCGATGGAGATCTGGCCGAGCGAATCGCCTCACGCATGCAAACCGCCCCAATACGCATCCCCCCCCTTACGCTAAGGCACCTGGCTGCCCTGCTAAGACGCGCATCCGTCTACCTGGGCAATGACTCGGGTCCCTCCCACCTCGCGGCTGCTGTCGGCACCCCGGCCGTTGTCCTCTTCGGCCCCACCGACCCCCGCACCTGGGGCCCCCGGGGCGAGGCCGTCCGCATCCTCCAGGGAGATCCTCACCTGCCTCCGGAATGCCGCCTCGAAACCATTTCGGAAAGCAAAGTGGTCGAAGCCCTCCTCCAGTACCCTGGTGGGTTTTGAAATTCGGACAGACATCGCCCACCTTGACGGCGCAAATACAAATTGGTATTTTAAAGAGCCCTGAAGAAGAAATCCTGGTCCGAATTTCACACGCGTCCGAACCGGAATCACCATCGTGTCAAAAGCCTTACTCATTGTCGACCACGGATCGGTGCGCGACGAAGCCAATCGGATGCTTGAAGGTGTGGCGGAAATCCTGCGTCGTCAGCGGCCCGGCCTCATCGTCCACATCGCCCACATGGAACTGGCCGCGCCCACCATAAAAGACGGCGTTGCGGCCTGTGTGCGCGACGGCGCAACCGAGGTCATCATCCACCCCTACATGCTCTCTCCCGGCCGTCACGCCACCAGCGACATTCCGGCCCTGGCCAGAGAAGCCGCTACCGATTTTCCCAACATCACATACAGCGTCACCGATCCTCTCGGCCTGCACGACAAAATCGGAGAAGTCGTTCTCGAACGCGCCGGTCTCCTGACCCCTGACTCCTGAATACGGAGCCTCCATGCCCGCTTCCCAACACCCGATGCGCCGGGTCTGGTACATCACCTTCACCCACACTGCGGTGGACTTCTACATGACCCTCTTCCCACCGCTTCTGGCCCTGTTCAAGGCCCATTTCGCCCTCTCCCTGGTCCAGGCCTCCCTGCTCCCAACCGTCGTTTCGGTCTTCGGCTCCATGCCCCAGCCCTTCCTGGGCTACCTGGGCGACCGGACCAACCGGATGGCCCTGGCCGCTCTGGGCGTGTGCATCTCCGGGATCTTCATCTCGGCCATCTGCTTCGTCCCCTCGGCCCCCGTCCTTGCCCTCTTCCTGCTCATGGCAGCGCTGGGCTCTTCCCTCTTTCACCCCACCGGGGGCGGCCTGGTGACCGCCTTTGCCCCCCAACGCTCAAACCTTGCCCTGGCCATCTTTCTCACCGGCGGTCCCTTCGGCATGGCCATGGCCCCCGTCATCGCCACCCAAATCGTCGAACGCTACGGCCTGGGACACCTCTGGATACTCGTCTTCCCCTCCCTGATCGCAGCAGCCCTCCTCTTCCGCCTCTCCCGCACCCAGAGCATCCAGGGGACCTCTCCGTCAGGCCGCCGCATCAACCTTGCGCACCTCCGAACCGCAGCGATGCGCCCCCTCTGGACCCTCTACGCCATCGCCGTTTTCCGCTCCCTCGTTCACGCTGTCTACGTCAGCTTTCTCTCCCTCCTGGGTGAGGACAGGGGCTGGACCATCGGAAGTATCGGCTGGACCCTCTCGGCCTACCTCGTGGCCAGCACAATCGGCCGCATGGCAGGGGGATACGTTGGCGATCGCGTCTCCCCCCGTAAGCTCCTCACGCTTTCCAACGCCCTGTCCCCCCTCATCTATATCGGCTTCTGTTCCACAACCGGCCCGGCCGCCCTCCCCCTCCTCTGCCTGGCTGCATTCACCTTCGACACGGGTGCAACCACCAACATCATCCTGGCCCAGCGCCTCCTCCCCCAAAACACCAGCACCGCCACCGGTATGGTCATGGGGTTTTCCTGGGGGACGGCCGGCCTCCTCATCCCCCTGGTCGGCATGCTGGCCGAAGCCACCTCGGTCCCCTTCGCGCTCGCCTGCGTCTCCGGCCTCCTCCTGCCCACAACCACGCTCGTCGCCGCCCTGCCCCCCGAACAACAGCAGGCATACGAACCCGCCGTTGCCCTGGAAACCGACTGAGCCTATGTCTGCCCCACACAACACCCGGCCCTACCCCACCGGCCTGACCCCCCCAAAGCCCATCCCCTTCTCCTCCCGGGGGGACAGGGTGCGGCTTCGTAGCTTTCGTAGGAGAGGCGCAGCGATGGGCGGTTTCGTGGCTTTCGTGATCCTGTCTACCGCCTCTCCCACCCCCGCCCAGCCCACCTATTCCCCCGGCCAGATCCTGGTCAAATTTCGAGCCGCTGCCCCCAAACCCACTGCCGGCACCCTGCAGAACCTTGCCCGGCGCTACGGGGTCCACGCTGTTGAGCCTCTCTTCTCCCGCCGCTCCGGCCTCTCCAAGCCCGTCGCACCCTTCGGCCGGATCTACCGCCTCCGGATCGATCCTGGCGCAAATCCCCGGGAGGCCGCTGCGGCTTATGCCGCGCACCCCGGCGTTGTCTACGCTCAGCCCAACCACCTGTTCCGACCGCACCAGGCGCCCAACGACCCTCAGTACGGCAGCCAGACCGGCCTGTCCATCATCCGCTGGCAGAACCTCTGGGAGGGCCTCGGCCCCAAACGTCAGGAGGTTGTCCTTGCTATCATAGACTCCGGGGTCGACCACACCCACGAAGACCTTGCCGACAACATCTGGATCAATTCCGTCGAAGCCGGGGGACGCCCTGGAGTGGACGACGACGGCAATGGGTACATCGATGACATCCGGGGGTGGGACTTCTCAGACGCCCCCGACCTCCCCGGCAGGGGGGACTATCTCACCCCGGACAACGACCCCGCCGATGAATCGGGCCATGGCACCCACGTGGCCGGAATCGCCGGCGGGGTCGCCAACAACAGCGTTGGCATCGCCGGCGTTGCGCCCGATACCAGGCTTATGGCCCTCCGCGCGGGTGTGACGCTCCAGTCCGGCGGCACCTTCCTGGAAGAGGACGACCTGGCCGCCGCCATCCTCTACGCGGTCGACAACGGCGCCCACATCGCCAACCTGAGCTGGGGCGCACCCGAACGCGCCTTCCTCATTGAAGACGCCGTGCGGTACGCCGCCGACAGCGGCCTTATCCTTGTGGCCTCCTCGGGAAACTCCGGAGCGTCGGGAGTCGCCTATCCCGCCGCCGCCGACGAGACCATCGCTGTTTCCGCAACCGACCGGAGTGACCGTATCGCCGGTTTCAGCAGCCGTGGGGTACCCCTCGACCTGGCCGCCCCCGGCGCAAATATCCTGAGCACCCAGCCGGGAAACGCCTACAGCCGCCGCTCCGGCACCTCTTTCTCGGCCCCTTTCGTCTCGGGCCTGGCCGCCCTGCTCCTTTCCAGGCGGCCGGGCCTCACGCCCGAGCAGGTCCGCTCCGGCCTCACCGGCGCAACCGCCGACCTGGGCACCCCCGGCTGGGACGACGACTTCGGCGCGGGCAGAATCGACGCTGCTGCGCTCCTCTCCATCCTCGCACAGCCGCAGACGCCTCCAACCGTCCGCATCCATGCCCCCCGCACCGACCATGCCGCCCAAACCTACTTTGAAGTCACTGCGCAGGCCTCGGGCTCAAACCTCACCGCCTACCGGCTCTCCTGGGGCCTGGGGCATAGTCCCCGCTCCTGGAATCTCCTCAAGAACGGTCCCCCATACGCCGAGATCCGCCTCCGGTGGCACGTCTCGTCCCTTCCCGACACCGCGGCCGTACTCCGCTTAGAGGCGGACCTGAGCGGGGGCCGCACCCTCGAAGACCGCGTCCTCGTCTCGGTTCGTCCTGCGCCCCCGGCGATTTCCGGCATCGCGTTTCATCCCATTCTCGTGGGGCCCCACATGGCCTACCAGGTCCGATGGACAACCGACCGGCCCGCCGAAGGCTTCCTCCTCTACCGGCCCGCCGGGGCGGCCGAAGAAGACACCCTCGCTTCATTCGCCGTCAATCGCGCTCAGAGGGTGACCCTGTCCGGACACCTGCCGGCCGGCCCCCTGCGCTACCGCATTCTGGCCCGGGGTGCCTCCGGCCAGACGGCTCTCACCGACCCCGACACCTTCGTGGTTGCGCCCCTTGGCATCCCCCAGGCTGGCTACGCTGAAGTCGCCGCCCTCCCCAACGGCTTCCTGGCGGATCGGCCCGCTGACTTCGACGGGGACGGACGCCCTGAAATCGTCCTGATGCCCTACATCCAGGGCACGCCCTTCAGCCCCCCGCAGATCCTGGAACGGAAGGACGACGGCACCTTTCAACAGGTCTTTGAAAGCGAGAGAACCTTCCTACCCTGGAGCATCGGCGACGCCGACAACAACGGCGCCCCCGACCTCCTGGGCGCAGACGTGGTCCGCCTCCGGCTCTTCACCGGGACTGAAACCGACCCCTTCCCCTCCACCCGGATCCTGGACCGCACCCGGACCCGGGGTGGCGAAATCGCCGACCTGGACAACGACGGCAAAAATGAAATCCTCGCCCGGTCCAGCGCCGACCGCGGCATCCTCATCCTCAAACGCGGAGACGACGGCGCCTTCATCGAATCCGCCTTTCTCCCCGATCCCACCGCCGGTTCGGGTGACCTGGGCCCCCGCTTTGTGATCGCCGACCTGGACAACGACGGCAGAAACGAAATCCTGATCGGCGATGCCGACGGCGACCTCTGGACCTACGAAACCGACGGCAGTGGCGGGTACACCGCCGCCTGGAAGCTGGAGGGAGACGACAACACCAGCGCCGGCTGGGTCGGCGGCGGCGCCGACCTGGACAACGACGGCGTCCTCGAATTCGCCGTTGCCCGCGCGGCCGAAGAAAAGGACGACCCCCTCAACGGCGTCTGGGACCTCGAAATCTACAGCGCAACCGGCCCGGATGCCTACACCCTGGAATGGACCACCCGAATCGCCGGCGTCATCACCACCGGCAACGGCATCGCCGCTGGCGACACCGACGGCGACGGCACCCCCGACCTGGCCGTCTGCCTCCTGCCCGACCTCTACCTGTTCCGGTCGGACGGTCCGGACGCCTACCGCCCCATCTGGCACAGCCGGGCCGACCTCACCCACCGCCCCATCGTCGCCGACTTAGACGCCAACGGCCGTCCCGAAATCCTTTTCAACCGGGACGGCGCCGTCCGCATCTTCGAACGGACCGCTCCGCCCGCCGACGCCGTCGCGCCTCAGATCCTCGGTGCGCGTCCCCTCGGTCCCGACCGCGTCCGGCTGAACTGGACCGCCTCCCCGGGCGCCACGGCCTACCGCCTCTACCGCGGCGCAGATGCCGACACCCTCGCCTCTTTGATCGACGGCCTGACCCGCACCGCCTACCTCGACACCGGCCTCACCCGGAACCGCCTCTACCACTACGCGGTCTCCGCACGCCTGCCCGGCGGCCGTGAGGTCCGATCTTCTACCGTCTCCGTCCGCCCCAACCGCCCCCCCGAACTCATACGCCTTGCAACCCTCGGCCCCAGCCAGCTCGCCCTCACCTTCAACGAACCGATGCGCCCTCCCACCCCCGACGGCTACACCGTCGCCCCGGACCTGGGCCGCCCCACCTCGGCGATCCGCGACCGTGAAAACCGGCGCATCATCCTCACCTTCCGCACCCCTTTCGTCTCCGAAACCACGTACACCCTCACACTCAACACCCCAGCCGACACCTCCGGCGTCCCCCTCGCCGCCGATTTCCGGCGCATCGACTTCCGCCCCGACCATCCCCTCTCCCCTTCCGCGCGCATCGCCGACTTCGACGGAGACGGCCGCGTCGCCTTGCCTGACTTCGTCCGCTTCGCCAGCGCCTTCGGCACCGCCGACCCGGTATTCGACCTCGACGGAGACGGCCGCGTCGCCTTCTCCGACTTCGTCCGCTTTGCCAGCTTCTTCGGGCAGACCGTCAGACTCTAAAACCTGTTGACACGTCTCTTTCTGCAACGTACCATATCGTGGTTGCCTGCCGCTACATCCGAATGTATAAACCTCTGGAGTAAACACGTGGCTGATGAGGTTCAATTAAGAATTATTGTTCACCTGTGGTTTTTTTTCAGATAAATGAAAGGAAGCATAATATGAAAAGAGCATGGACCTGGTCCACAACCGGATATTCATTTGCGGGCAAATCTCACGGTGAGACGCACGAAATCTGCAAAGCCGCCGGCCTGGCCGGTATCGAAGGCGCCCCGCCCCTCTTTGAGGGAAAAACCGATACCGAACTAAGAGCCGTTGGGAAAGCGTATCGGGACGCCGGACTCTTCATCGAAACCTTCCACCTCCCCTTCTCGAGAGAAGACGACATCGCCTCGTTTTACGACACGGTTCGGCAGCAGGCCGTGGACAAAGCCCTGCTCTGGATGGAACGCGCCGCCCTCCTGGGATCTACCGTCGGCATCCAGCACCCCACCACCAGCCAGTACAGCGTGGACACCGAAGGCCTCGACACCTACCTGCGGCAACTCGGCAAAAGCCTCAACACCCTCCTCCCCGCAGCCGAAAAACTCGGCTTTACGGTCGCCCTTGAAAACATGCTCCCCTCCGGCGGCGGGCGGCTCGCCTCCAGGCCGGAGCACTTCGAGCGGTTTATCGAGGAATTCGGGCACCCCAACCTGGGCTTCTGCTTGGATACCGGGCACGCCTTAGTGGCGGGCGGCCCTGAAGGCGCCGATGAATTCTTCGCCGTGATGGCCCCGCACATCTCGGCCTTTCACCTGGCCGACAACGCCGGTGACCGCGACTCTCACCTCGCCCCGGGGCGCGGCCTGGTCGACTGGACAAAGGTCTTCCGCCGGGCTGCGGAACTCGGCTACAGCAACACCATGTGCATCGAAACCCCGCCCTTTGCGCACGGCCCCAACTACAGCCTGGACGCCTGGGCGCAGCTTGTTGCCGAAACCGACGCCCTGGCGGAAAACGCGCTGAAAGGCTAATCCTGGAGGTTTTAAGACAGCTTCTCAAGGACGCAATCCAATGGCCTGGCATGAAAAATACGGTCCCTGGGCCCTGGTCACCGGCGCCTCGTCCGGGCTGGGCGCCGAATTCGTCCGGCAGCTTGCCGCCAGAGGCCTGAACATCGTCCTCGCCGCCCGGCGGAAGGAGCCCATGGACGTCCTGGCGGACAGGGTCGGGCAGGCCCATTCGGTCCGGACCCGCGTCATTCCGGTCGATCTCACGGCCAAAGGCGGCTGCAACAGGCTCATCGAAGAGACACACGACCTCGAAATCGGCCTCCTGATCAACAATGCCGGCTACGGCATGTCAGGCCAATACCACGCCCTCGACCCGGACCGCCAGGTCAGCATGACCGTCCTGAACTGCGTCGTTCCCGTCCTCCTCACCAACCACTACCTGCCCCTCATGCTCGACCGGGGCCGGGGCGGCCTCATCTTCCTCGCCTCAACCGCCGCGTACCAGCCCACACCTTATCTGAGCACGTACGGCGCAACCAAAGCATTCAACCTGATGCTGGGAGAATGCCTCTGGAAAGAATATCGCAAAATGGGCGTCGACAGCCTCGCCCTCTCTCCCGGGTTCACCCGGACCGAATTCACGCGGGTCGCCAACATAGAAGACGCCGGCCCCTTCAGAGAAGCCACTCCCGAAGCCGTCGTGGCAACCGCCCTGCGGAAACTGGGCAAATACCCCTCCGTCGTCCACGGCCTGCTCAACAAAATCCTGACCTTTTCCGTCCGCATCCTTCCCCGCAGAACCGTCCTCGCCATCACCGGTGCCGCCCTCAAAGGGAGGACCAGAACCGCATGACACACATCGTCTGCAACACCTGCAAGACCCCCTATTCTCTCGTTGACCCCCGCTGGAAATGCGACTGCGGCGCTCCTCTGGACATCCACTTTCAAGCCGCCTTCGACACAGACGCCATCCGGGAGCGAAAACCGACCATGTGGCGCTACCGGGAGGCGCTGCCCATCCAAAAAGACGAACACATCGTCTCCTTCGATGAAGGCTTTACGCCCCTCCTCAAAACCGAAATCAACGGAAAGCCCGTCCGGATCAAACCGGAAAACCTCTTTCTCACCGGCTCGTTCAAAGACCGGGGCGCCTCGCTCCTCATCAGCAGGGCAAAAGAACTGGGCATCTGCAAAATCGTCGAAGACTCCTCCGGCAACGCCGGCGCCGCCGTAGCCGCCTACGCCGCCCGGGCGGGCATCGCCTGTGACATCTACGTCCCGGAAGCCACCTCACCCGCCAAGCTGGCCCAGATCCGGATGTACGGGGCTGCCCTCCACAAAATCCCCGGCTCCCGGGAAAACACGGCCCGTGCGGCAATGGAAGCGGCGGAACACCACTTTTACGCCAGCCACGTCTGGAACCCCTTCTTCTTCCAGGGCACCAAAACCTATGCCTTCGAAATCTGGGAACAGCTCGGCTTCACCGCTCCCGACACCCTCCTCGTGCCCACCGGCCACGGCACCCTCCTGATCGGCGCCTACCTGGGCTTCCGCGACCTCCTGAACCGGGATCTCATCCCCGGGCTCCCAAAGCTCGTCGCCGTCCAGGCGGCCAACTGCGCCCCCCTCTACCGGATGTGGCGGGACCAGCTGGCGGATGTTCCCCCCATTGAATCCAGCGGCACCGTTGCCGAGGGCATCGCCATTGCAGAGCCTTCCAGGGCCGCGCAAATCCTGGACATCCTCCACGACACCGGCGGAGAGGTGCTTTCGGTGACCGAAGATGAAATTGAAACCGCACTCGTTGATTTCTGTAAACAGGGCTGGTACATCGAACCCACCTCGGCCACGGCCATTGCCGCCGTCGGGAAATACCCCATCTCAGAGGGAGAAACCGTCGTTGCCCCTCTGACGGGCCACGGTCTGAAATCGACCGAGAAACTTCTCAAACTGGTGGAAGCGTAAGCTGTTCGAAGGTTTTGAAAACAAACAAAGGCGGCCAGCATGGCCGCCACAAAAAGAATTGGAAAGGATTGATCTATGACAAACGCACCTTCTCTCCTCGTTTACCTCTCCGGACACATCCACGGCGGCTGGCGCGACCGGATACGTCACATGTGTGAGGGAAAGGGCCTTTCAATCGCCTTCAAAGGCCCCTGTGAGGACCACGCCCGCAGCGACAACATCGGCGTTGAAATCCGGGGCCTGGGGGAAAGCGACATCGGTTCCGCCGACTATTTCCCCAGGGTCAAGGACGACCTGGGGGGCAGGGTCAACAACCTGCGCACGCAGGTCTGGATCGCCCGGTGCGACCTGCTCATCGCCTTCTTCGATCAGGAACACGGCAACTACCGCCAGTGGAACACCTCCAGCGACATCGGCGAAGCGGCCCGGTACAACAAACCCGTCATCGTCGTCCACGGCCCCGGGTTCCGGCACGCCTTGAAAGAACTCGACGGCCGCGCCGACCTGGTCGTGGATTCTCTCGAACAGGCAGTGGAAGCCCTCGCCTACATCTGTGGAGACTGAAAAATGGCGATCCGGCAGGTCTGCGTCTACGCTGCATCCAGTGACAAGTGCCACGCCAGCTATCTGGGCGCCGCCGAGCGCCTGGGCAGGCACCTCGCCCAAAACGGCCTTGGCATTGTCTACGGCGGCGGCGCCTGCGGCCTGATGGGACGTCTCGCACAGGGCGCCCTCTCAGAAGGCGGGAAGGTCATCGGGGTCATCCCCCGGTTTATGGAAGAGGTGGAATGGGGCCACACGGGCCTCACCGAACTGCGCGTGGTGGACGACATCCACCAGCGAAAGCGGACCATGCTGGAAGCCTCCGACGCGGTGGTGGCCCTGCCCGGGGGCTGCGGTACCCTGGAGGAACTCTTTGAAGCCATTGCCTGGAAGCGCCTGGGGCTCTACACCAACCCGATCGCCATCGTCAACACCAACGGTTTCTACAACCCCTGTGTGGAACTCCTGGAGCGCTGTATCTCCGAGCGGTTCATGAACCCGGGGCACAGCGCCATCTGGACCCTGGTCGACGCTCCCGAAGAAGTCGTTCCGGCCCTCCGGTCGGCTTCCCCCTGGAGCAAAAACGCCATCCGCTCCGCGGCCGTCCAATAAGCTTTGCAGTGTCTGCCTGTACACAGCAAGCGGATTTTGACGCCTGCTTCGCCCTCATCGCCTTCACCCGTCCGATCAAAAAAGGGGACCGAAGTCCCCGCTTACAGACCCATCCACCCCTCCGCCTCTGTATTCCGTCTTTTTACTTCTCCTGCTTTTTTTCTTTCCGACTGTCTCGATAATCGAGCTGAACCAGCTTCTTCAGGGCCTTAATCTCTTCATCCAGCGCATCGATCTTTTCATTTTGCAGAACCACCAGATCGGCATAGACCTGCGCCCGTTCCTCCTGGTTCAGGATCGTCTGTCGCAGGTCCTCCACCCGTTTTAACAGCGCCTCTGTCGATTCCACGGCCGGCAGCCTGGGACCTTCCCTTCCAAAGGTCTCAAATCGCTTTTGAAACGCCTCGTCCACCTCTGCCTGTTTCTGTTCGGCCTCCTCTATCGACCTGAGCAAGGGCCGCTTTTCAACCGCATACTTCAGCACCGAATCAAATCCCACATCCGGCTTTCGCCGACGGTAAACCGGCCGATCCATCCGGGAAGCCCGGCGGCGGCGGTAGACCAGCCCCAGCCCGATCAGAAACACCAGCGATCCAACCGCAAGCCCTGGCAGAAGGTAGGTGGTGTCCTTGAAAAGGGACTCCACCCACATACGATGCGCTGGCGCTGTCAGCGCCTCCGCATTGGCCTCACCGGCCTGCACCAATGAATCCGCCCGGGCCTTGAGAATCGCATCGATATAGCGCTTCGCCTCCATCCGGGGCCGCTTCCCCCTCAATGCCTTTCGGAAATGGCCCAGGGCCTCGCGCTCATCCCCTTTTCCCTTCAGCAGCTTGGCCAGTTCAAAGTGGGCAGCCCCATCCTCCGGGTGGGCCGCCAGCGCCTGCTGAAACGCCTCGATCGCCTCATCAATCCGCTGTTCAGCCGCATAATCCAGCCCCTGCCGGTAAAAGTCCACACGCGGCTCGGGCTTCTCCTGGGGCGCAGGTGGATCAACCGGCCTGTGGA
Source organism: Candidatus Latescibacterota bacterium (assembly GCA_965222075.1). GTDB lineage: Bacteria > Latescibacterota > UBA2968 > UBA2968 > JAAXHW01. The sequence continues at coordinate 2,149,793 of OZ244937.1, forward strand.
TCACCAGATCCTCCCGGATCCACCCCCGCCGGCCATCCGGCAGAATCGCCAGGTACCAGTTATTGCGCTTCCGGTCCAGGCGGAGCATGTCCCCCCGCGCCACCGTGCCGATCTTATCCGAAGTCTCCGTGGCGCTTTTACGCACATTCGCTCTTGATGGCCTCACCTCCAGCAGATCCCGGGCGGTCCCCTCCTCCACATAACGGCTGGATATCCAGGCCATCCGCCCGTCCGGCAAAACCACCTGATACCAGTTGCCCCGCTTCCCAATGCGCTTCATCCGGGTCCCACGGGCCATCCACCGGATAAAGGTGTCTTTGCCGTCCTTTTGAAACATCGGAGCGGTGCGCACCCTCACCCGATCCGTCCCCACCACCCGCACAATCGGGTCTCCCTGGCGCAGCTGCGCCCAGGCGCTACCCAAAAGCAGCAATCCAACCCCCAGATATCCAAGCGCTCCGGGCACGCTACGCACCCAGGCTTTCAACGTTCCGCCTCTCATCTGAACGCCTCTGCCGCATCAAAACGAGCGCAATCCACAATCCGCATTCCGCAATCCCTATCCCGGCGGCCAGCGCATCGCTCGCCCCCCCAGGACGTGCAAATGGATGTGAAAAACCGTCTGGCCTCCATCCGCGTTACAGTTGGCCACCAGCCGGTACCCGGATGCCGCAATACCGGTCTCCCGGGCAACCTGGTTGCCCACCAGCAGCCACTTCCCCACAAGCGACGCATCCTCTTCCTTCAGATCTGTCAGACGGGCGATATGCCGTTTGGGAATCACCAGAATGTGGGTCGGGGCCTGCCCGTTGATATCCTCAAATGCCAGGAACTGGTCGTCCTCATAGACCACCTGAGCCGAAATCTCCCCCGCCACGATCTTGCAAAAAATACAATCCGACATCTCGCCTCTCCTCTCAATATCACCCCAGTCACGGGTTCCCCCCCACCGCCTTTGGCCTCGCAACAATACACACCCACTCCCCGTCCCGAAGCACCTCCTCCACCGCCAGACCGGCCTCCCCTACCGCCCCCAAAAACCCCGCTTCTTCCCGGACCAGCACCCCGCCCAGAATCAACCGCCCCGACGCCTTCAGATGCGCCTTCAAATCCGGCAGCATTGGCATCAGCACCTTGCTGATCATATTGGCCACCACGAAGTCGAAGATGCCCTCCACGGCCGACACCGACCCCCTGTAGAGATCAATGCGCTCCCCAACGGCGTTGAGCGAAGCGTTTTCGCGGGCATTCTCGACCGCCTGTGGATCGGTATCCACAGCGGTCACCCCGCCGGCCCCCAATTTGGCGGCTGCAATGCTCAATATGCCCGACCCTGTCCCGACATCCAGTACCCGATCTCCAGCCTGCACCCTTTGCTCCATCGCCTGCAGGGCCATTCGGGTCGTCTCGTGGTGGCCCGTGCCAAAGGCCGTCTTCGGTTCAACCACAACCGTAAATCCCCCCTCAGGATCGGGCACCCGATCCCACGGGGGACACACAGCCATGCGCGGCGTGGGATAAATCGGCCGGAAATGCTGCCGCCAGGCTGTTGCCCAGTCTTCCTGGGGTACCTCCGCCACACCGATGCGGACCTCCCCAAGCCCCTCAGCCTGCGGCCCATCGGACCTTGCCAAACCATTTAACCCGCTCCGCAGGGCTCCCACCACCTGTTCCCGGTCCTCGCGTGCTGGAAAATAGGCCGTCAGGCGCACACACGGGGCATCCATTCCATCCTCAACCTGCAGTCCGGAACTCCCCAGGTCGAACAGCATCCCGCACACAGGGTCCGACAGATCGGACGGGATCTCCAAAGAGAGCTGAAACCAGGCGTCCAAAGTCCTGAAGTCTCCAGGCATTAACGCGTCTCGCCTCCCGCGCCTTCGGGGCGGGGGGAAGGGGCTTTTCCGCGCAGATCCCCCCAGCACCATCGCCCAGGAACGCCCAAAAGGTCCGCAGGGCAGAAACGCCTGCTTCCACCACTCAAAAAAAAAGCCAGCCATTCTCAATAGCCGGCCATTGGATTTCTTGAAGTTCAAACGCTCCACCCCTTTTCTACCCGCCCAGGGCCTCCTTCATACGTTCAAAAAGCCCCTTTCCACCCGCCGGAGGCTGGACGTTCTCCAGCTTGGCCAGTTGCCAGAACAGTTCCTCTTCCTTCTTGTTCAGCTTGGCCGGCGTCCAGACCATCACCCGTACCAGCTGGTCCCCCGTCCGATACCCGTTCAACTCCGGGATGCCTTTCCCCCGAAGCCGGAAGATCTGTCCGGACTGCGTCCCGGCCGGGACCTTCATCTGCACCTTCCCCGCCAGGGTGAGCACCTCCACCTCGGCGCCCAGCGCCGCCTGGCTGAAACTGATTGGCAGATCGTACAGAATATCGTTGCCGTGCCGCTCAAAAAAGTCGTGCTCTGCCTCTTCAACAAAAACCAGACAGTCCCCCGCAGGCCCTCCCCGCAACCCCACACTTCCCTGCCCCTTCAGGGAGATATAATTCCCTTCGGAAATGCCCGACGGGATACTGACCGAAAGGAGCGCCATCTTCTTCACCCGGCCCTCTCCCCTGCACTCAGAGCAGGGCTCCCGGATGGTCGTTCCCTCCCCCCTGCACTGGGGGCAGGTCGCTACGTTCACGAACTGCCCGAAAAGCGACCGCGTGGCCTGCCGCACCTGTCCCATACCGCCGCAGACCGTACAGGTCGCAGGCGGCGCCCCGGATTTTGTCCCCGCCCCCTCGCAGGTATTGCAGGTTTCCATCCGGGACAGTTTCACCTTCTTCTCCACACCACTGGCGATCTCTTCCAGGACCAGCTTGAGTCCAATCCGGAGGTCCTCGCCTTTTTGGGGGCCCCGACGCCCTCGGCTCCCGAACATATCTCCGAAGATCCCACCCCCGAAGATCTCGTCCAAATTGGAGAAGATATCCTGAAAGTCGGCCGCACGGGTAAAATCGGTCCACTGGAAATCACCGGAGCGGTACGGCCCGCCAAGCCCCTCATGCCCGTATCGGTCGTAAATCTGACGTTTCTGTGCGTCGCCCAACACCTCGAAGGCCTCGGCGACCTCCTTGAACCGCTCCTCCGCCCCTTGATCTCCAGAATTCCGGTCGGGATGATATTTCAGTGCCTGCTTCCGATACGCCTTTTTCAGCGCATCCCCGGTGGCGTTTCTGTCCACCCCAAGGACCTCGTAATAATCACGTCTGGCCATTCACACGTCCTGGTGCGTCCAAATAACAATAGGGCCGGAACAACCTTCGGCCCTTAGAAGCTGAAAACGTCTAATCCTCTTCCTTCCTGGCTTTTTGTGCTGGTTCACCTACCTCCTCAGGCCTCCCCCGGCTCACCACCACCCTGGCATGCCGGATAACCTTATCGCGCAGGCAGTATCCCTTCTCCACAACCTCGGCGACCATCCCTGCATCGTGCTCGTCCGAATCCACCTGCATCAGGGCTTCGTGGTAGTGAGGGTCAAAAGCCCGTCCCACAGCCTCAATCTCCAAAAGCCCCCGATTGTGGAGCACCCTGGGCAGCTGCTCCATAATCATCTTGACCCCTTCGCGATAGCCCTCCGAATCGGCCCGTCCATCCTCGCTGTGAACCAGCGCCCGGTCCACAGCGTCCAAGACCGGCAAAAGGTCTCGAATCACACGTTCACTGGCCGACTGGACCAGGGCTTCGAACTCCTTATTCTTCCGCTTTTTGTAGTTCTCAAACTCCGCCGCCAGCCGCAGAAAACGGTCCTTGTAATCCTCCGCCTCCTTCCGGGCCTCCTCTAACGGATCTTCTCCAGGCTCCTCCAAAACGGCTGCCTCGATTTCCGAAGCCTCCTCCTCGGATTCTTGAGCCTGCGCTTCTGTCAGCTTTGCCTCCTCTTTTTGTTCATTCTCGATGTTGGGATTCACCATTAGCCTGCGCTTCCTCCTACTGTTGTTCGAGTATTTCCTCGGTCAAATCGGTCATATACTGAAGCATCGGCACCATACGAGCATAGGGGATGCGCGTGGGGCCAATCACCCCGATAATTCCGGAAACATTGCCCACCCAATAACGCGACGTCAGCAAGCTGCAGTTCTGCAGTTCAGGAGACCAGTGCTCGTTCCCAATCGTAATTGCAATCCCTTCAAGGTCCATCCGTTCATCTAAGATCGTAACCATCAACTCCCGTTCCTCAAGCAGGCCAAGCAGCGCAGCCAGCCCTTTCTGATCGCTGGTGAATTCCGGCTGCAGGAAAAAATTTTTCGCTCCGCCAAAGTGCAGATCGTCCCCGCTGCTGAACTTGAAAAGGGTATCCACGCTATCGGATAGGAGGCGCAGCAACTTGGGTGACCCGCGCGAGACCGACCGGAGACGCTCCCCGACCGAATCCCGAATCTCTCCCACAGTGAGCCCAAAGAGCCGTTCGTTAATCACGCGCTTCGTCTCTTCCAGCTCCGAAGCGCTGATATTCGAGTCGACCTCCATCACCATCGTCTTGATCAGCCCCGACTTGATCGTCAAAACCAGCAACAGCTTGGATTCAGACAGGTGGACCATTTCCAGACGCTGAAAGATGCCTCGCTCGAACCTGGGCGTAAGCGCCACCCCCAGATTGTGCGAGACGTCTGCAACCGCTCTGGACACCTGTTCCAGCACGCCCTCAATATTCCCTTCCCAGGCGCGCACCACCATATTGTCGCGAATACGCTGAAGGTCTTTCTCTACCAGCTCTTCCTGAGCCATCAGCTTATCCACATAATACCGGTAGCCTTTATCCGTAGGCACACGCCCGGCGGACGTATGGGGGTGAGACAGATATCCCTTCTCCTCCAGATCGGCCATCGAATTTCGCACGGTCGCCGCGCTGAGCCCAAGCCCCGACTTGGAAACCGTCCTTGAACCAACGGGTTCCCCGGTTGTAACGTAGGTCCGGATCAGGGTGTTGAGAATCGCCTCTTCGCGTTGTGACAGTCGATCCATAGGAAGCCTACCCCCCCGATAAGTAAAAGGACCGGGGGAATGCCCTGAGATAGAACACCGGCTCTTTTTTGCGCCTTCAATAAAAAGTCCGGGGAGAAGTACGGAAGGGCCGACGGATCCGATGATCAAAACTCGCTTATTTTAGAACTAATGATACACGAATACATGGATAATGTCAAGTCTTAATAGGCCCCTCAAAAGCACCCCGACCAACCGGCCGGCTTTTCCGTTAGAGCCCGGAGCCGAGGCGTCCCACCGGCCTGGACAGCACCGCGGGCTTCACCGTTGACCCAAAGGCGCCTGCGAACAGGACGAAGTCGGAGAAGGCGACGAACCCATCCCCGTCAAGGTCGAACCTGACATCGGTGCTGCCAAAGGCGCCTGCGAACAGGACGAAGTCGGAGAAGGCGACGCGGCCGTCCCCGTCAAAGTCCGGACTTGGTTTTGCAGGCTCTGCGGCCTCCACTTCAATAAAATTCTCCTCCGTCTTCGTATTGCTGCCGCTCGCATTCGTCGCCGTCAGGGAAACCGTATACATCCCCGGCTGTGCATACGTATGCTCGGGATTCTGCTCGGTGCTCGTCTCCCCATCCCCAAAATCCCAGGCCCAGGCGTTGGGATCGTTGGTTGAACTATCTGTAAACGTAACCTTCAGCGGCGCAGGCCCCCCCCCCGGCTCTGCCTCGAAGTTGGCCACAGGCGCCTGCTGCTGCGGCTGCGGCCTGCTGGCGGCGTTGCCCGGCTGGGTCACCAACGAAACATTCCCCGGCGGCGACTGTCCCGACCGCCAGGTTCCGTTCGGATCCTGTAGCTCCTGGCCGTTCGTGAACCCGTCGCCGTCCGAATCCAGAGCCGCCAGCGCCGCGCCCCAAAACGCCTCATTGCCGCCCGGGCTCACACGGGCCCCCACCGCCAGTCCGAAGGCATTGCGCGCGCTGCCCCCCCCGGTGGTATGGCAGGTATTACATCCCGCAACATTGCCGTGTGGCATCATATTCACCCGGAAACCTCGCGCCTCAACCTCTGCAACCTCCCATCCACCCATCAGGGCTGTCAGGAAAACAACCGCACTCAACGTTTTCCAGCGGGGCATGGTGTATCCTCCCTCCTTAAAGTTGCCTTGCAGACTGCATGTTCATAATGCTAAGTTTTAAACCTGCGTAACCTTCACCGACAAAATAAATCAAGATCACTGCCGAGGCAACCAAAAAGCCAGCCGGGAGGGGCTGGCTTTTGTCTTATCCGACTCATTGGTCTGTCCTATTGCCGAAAATTCCATTTTACATTGAACCAGTACAGATGCTGTGCCCAAAACACCCGGAGGGCTTTGCGTGAGATAAAAAATAATATATCGCAATCTGAGCCCCTGGTCCGCTACCCACTCCTCTGGCCTGCCGCAAGCCACGCGCATACAGGGTTCTGCGATGAAACGTCACCATTGAACCGGGCGCGCCATCCGGGCTGAGAAGCCTCTCATCCCGGAACCGGGGGCGTCTCACCCTCGACGTAAACCGCGTCCCTCCCGGGGGATGCCATCGGCCCCACGTGGGTTTCAAGAACGCCTCTCAACCGCCCCCCCGGACCGGGGTCGCAGTTGCCACAACTGTTGCAAAATGCGCCACTCGTTGCAGATTGCAACACGCCCACCCTCGCCTAAGTTATTGTAAAAAATACGGAAAAACGGATATTAACGCGGATTTTGAGGTTGCATTGGTGGAAAATAATGATTATTTTTTATAATGGATATACCTTGAAAAAATTATAGGTCGCATCAATACGAAACGAATTGTAATTCAAAGTTCAGCCCGAAGCGATAGAAAAAACCGTCGGTTCCCTAACCTGCCAAAGTCGAAAACCGACGGTCCTGAAAGAAGGTCCACAGCCTGTGTGTCCCCCAGCGCTTTTGTGCTGCGAGACGGGATGCGGCCTTCACTGCATACGAAATATACAGAACCTTTTCTTTTATGTCAATCGCAACGATCCGGAATCGAAAGCGTATCAACCCGGACTAAGGGATAAAATCTTCCGTCAACGTTGACGCATTCGTAAAAAGTCTTGGTCCGTTTGGGTAACTATAGTGCTCCGTTCGTCGCCCATTCACGTAGAATCGGTTCGAGAGACCCAAGAGGCTTCAGGAAGCCCTTGAGAAGGCTCCAAAGCGCCGGTTTTCGAGAGAAGATGCGAGCAGAAATCACTTGTGGCGGGGGAAGGTGAGTCTGTGCAGCCTCGTTCATGGTCTTGAGCGCATATTTCACCGCTCGCTTGACATTGATCGCCAAGGTCTTAAAGGTGGAGGCCAACTCGACGGCAGGTCGTCCTCGCACGCGCAAATGGCCCAAGCCGTGGTCGTTCTTGTCATGGGAGATGGTTGCCTCGATGCCTGAGCGGATCTTATAGGCTTTTTTGAAGGCGACGGTTTGCTGTTGGTTTTGGCGGCGGGCGGTGGCCAGCTTTTCAGGGGTCCAGGTGAGTCGACGTTGGGTCTGATTGAGATGGGTTGGGCAGCGGGAGGCGTGGGGGCACACGTCACACAAAGTCCGATCAAAATAGGCGCTACGGCCTGTCTGGTCGCGCGTCTCTTGATGGCGAAGCGGCGCTTGCCCTGCCGGGCAAGCCAGCACCTGTTGATTTGTCATATCAAAGGTGAAGTCAGACAACGTTTGTGCCTCGGATGCGGGTTTGCTGCCGGGTAAAGGACCCTGCAAATCCACGCCCATCACCTCTGCCTGGACGATGTTTTCCCCACTGATGTAATTGCTGTCGGCAAAGGCTATGACCGGCTTGTCGCCTTGTTGCTGAAGGGTCTCCAGCAAAGGGACCGTCGCGTTTTGGTCGCTTTCGTGCGCGCCTTGCAAGAGCGTGGTCGTGATCACCTGAAAGGGATTGCCCGGCACACATGTCTCGCAAAGTTGGAACTGATAGCCTTTGCCTTTATGCCCGAAGGTGGCGTCAGGATCAGAAGGACTTTGCAGAGACGTTGGCGCGATCTCTTTGGGATCTCTCAGACGCACAGCCTCATCGCATTGGGGATCACTCTGGGCGGATGTATGCTTTGTCCAGGGGCCGCACGCATCGGCTCCATCGGCACCATCGGCTGTAGAGGAGACATCAGACGCTTCGGCGGAGACTTCTGCTTTGGCTTCTTTGGGGCCTTTATGCACCTCGACCGGCTCAGCCTGTGTCTCCTGTTGAGGAGGAACCTCCTCACACTGGTCTTTGAAAACCCGCTTCAAATGACGATACTGCTTGAGCTTGAAAAGCTTTGGATCGCCTCGAAACTGGTCGATGAGTTCCCACAGATCCCCTGCGCAGGCATCCAACCGACGAGACGCCAACGACGAACGGGTATCTGAAAAATAACCTTCACGCTCCAGATACCGCTGGTGAAACTTCTTGGGCAACTGAGCCAATACGGAAGCGACTTTCTGATCTTTTTGAGCCATCCGCTTCAACTTGAACAGAAACGCCTCGATCGTCTTGACAAAAAGCCCCAAACGCGTCAACTGTTTCATCGCGCTCATCACATGCGTCGAATCCATGCGCTGACGCGAGGTATCCAACCCAAACCGGTCAATGATCTGACCCGTCAGATGATGAAAAAACCGCTGATGCTTCTGACTCTTCACCATCCGATCTCGAAAATTATGCAGCGTCTTTTGACAGATTGACGCCTGAGAAAACCCTAACTGAAGCGCATACTGCCACTGCAAATTGAACTGCACCGCCTCCAGGGCCTGCTCATCGGTATAATCGTGGAACTCCTTAAGGATCAAGATCCCTAACAGCTCTGCCACCGGTTTGTTGGGTGCCCCAAACAAAGGATGGTAAAGGTCAGCAAAGTCGGCTTCGGCTTCCCAAAGCATGGGAAGGATCTCGCCACGGAAGATCCCAGGCCATCCGCTTTCTAATTGCGCTCGCTTGGCCTGAGGAAGCACGGCTTTTAGGTCATCGTCACTGGGCTGTCGGGATTTGGGTCGAAACATTGCGGGTCCTCTTCAGAAAAGATAAACAACTGTCCCCCAACACCTTATAACGTAAACACTGATCCGAATGAAAATCAAGTAGAATCACCGTAACCACAACCCTTTAAACAACTTAACACCCCAACACTCTTTTTACGAGACCATCAACGTTCGCTGATTTTTAGCGGATGGATCACAGGGGCATCCGCAAGACCTGTCTGCCGTGCCGGGCACCTGCTTGCGCGCTGCGCGCAGGCAAGCGGCACAGGCAGGTGCGTCAAATTACAGGACTGGATGAACAGACGCCACACATATGAAAGATCGGGTCCGGATCAAGAGGCCGGGAGGATATGGCAATGAAGCTCACGAGAAGGTCTGAAGTGGCTCAAGACCAAAGGGGGGATAGAATGACATACGAAAGATTCGGCATCTTGATGTTGCTCTTTGCGGCGACCCTATTTGCAGGTTGTTCGTCGAACCAGCCGCCCGACGTGCAGGCCGGTCCCGATCAGTCGGTTGACGTCGGGGACAAAGTGACGCTGCGTGGGAGCGCGTCAGATTCGGACGGTCAGATTCGGTCCTATCGTTGGGAACAGGTAGACGGTTCTCCCGTGTCAATCATCAACGCGGACCAGGCATCCGCATCCTTTGTCGCACCCAGAGTCAAAGGCTCCCAGGTGGCGACGTTTCGCCTGACCGCGGTAGATGACAAGGATGCGACTGCAACCGATGATGTGGTCGTGACAATAGTGGGTAAGCCAAACCAGCCCCCCAACGCACAGGCCGGTCCCGATCAGACGGTTGACGCGGGCGAAAGGGTGAGGCTGCGCGGACGTGCGTCGGACCCGGACGGTGTGGTTCGGACCTATCGTTGGGAACAGGTAGACGGTTCTCCCGTGTCAATCATCAACGCGGACCAGGCATCCGCATCCTTTGTCGCGCCCGAAGTCAAAGGTTCCCAGGTGGCGACGTTTCGCCTGACGGCTACGGACGACAACAACGCCACCGCATCCGATGACGTGGTCGTAAAGGTATTGGAATACGGCCGACTGGGAGTTACCCTTTCCGGAACCGTCAAAAACCACTCGACATACAAAAGCATTCCGGGGGCATCCATTACCGTGAGCCAATACCACGGCGACATCTCACGAAAAGTGGGCGTAGCCAAAACGAGCAGGGATGGCAGATACTCGGTTCGGGTGCGCGTCAGTCCGGGCAGGTTGACCGTCAGCGCGAACGCCAAAGGCTTCGCGCCCCAATCCACTATCGTTGACGTATCCGATGGATCCGGAAGAACGGCTGATCTGGCCATGGTGCCGGTCGATGTCACACAGCCATTCCGACCGGAGAACAATACGGCGATAAAGGTGACGGGTCAGACGGTCGTATCGCTGTCGGCCAGAGCCCTGGTTACAGACGGCGGTGGTGTCGCGTCCGGCGAGGCGACGGCGATGGTCACCGTGTTGGACGCTTCGAGGGATCCCTCGGTGATGCCGGGCGATCTTGAACAGTGGAATGCCGGTTCGGAAGCGGCAGAGCCAATTGAGTCGTTTGGCGCGATGAACGTGGACTTCACGGGAGCAGATGGTAAGCGCCTGAATCTTGGAGACGGGAAACAGGCGAGGATATCGATTCCCCTGGCCTCGGGACGGCGCCCTGAGGATTCCCCCAAATCAATGCCGTTGTATTACTGGTCCGATGCAACGGGTTATTGGGTTGAGGAAGGCACGGCCGTGCTGGAAAAGACCGCAGATGGCAAATGGGCCTATACGGGAAGCGTGGGACATTTTTCGACGTGGAATGCGGACGTGGCGTATGAGTCGATAACAATGAAGGGATGTGTGCAGGACCGGAGCGGGAAGCCGGTGAAGAATGCAGATGTGACTGCGCGAGGGAAGGACTACGTGGGGAGTTCCAAAGCAACGACCGATGCCGATGGGCGATTCGAGCTCGAGGCCCGACCGGAATCGGAACTCGAGCTTTTCGCCGCCGCTGCCGGCCCTGTCTATAGCGACGCGCGGACAATGCGTACCAAGGGCGTTGATCTACCGCTGAGCAAATGCCTCGTCGTCACCGGCGACCAGGGCATCCGGGACTTTCCAATGAAAATCAAGGGCGCGACGGGGAGCCTCAAGGTTTGCGTCCGGGATCACGAATGCGAAGATGGGGATGAGATCAGCGTCGACGTGGAAGGGAGGACCATATTCTCCGGAGAAATTGACAATGGCTGGGAGTGCGAAACGCTGGAGGTCCGGGGAGGAGAGAGCTATGCCGTGCAGCTGACGGCCCTCAACGGTACGGGGTACAAGGGCGACTGCAGCTACGCGGACGCAAACACGGGCGAGATCCGCGTTACCGGAGAGAATACGGAAACGCAGATATGGCGACATCGCGGCGGCGCCGGGTCGAAAGCGCGAATCATCGTCGAAACAACCAGGCCGCGGTTCCCGATACCGGAGATGGTGGAGATTCCAGCGGGCCGTTTCCGGATGGGCTGTGTGTCGGGTAGAGACTGCGGACATGGCGAGAAACCTGTGCATAGTGTGAGGATTGAGTCGTTCGAGATGTCGAAGTACGAGGTGACCTTCGAGGAGTACGATGCCTTCACGGATGCGACGGGTCGCGAGCGGGTGCGCGACCAGGGTTGGGGCCGTGGCCGACGTCCCATAATCAACGTTTCGTGGCATGATGCAGTGGCCTATACGCAGTGGCTGTCGTCGCAGACAGGGGAGAGGTATCGCTTGCCGAGCGAGGCTGAGTGGGAATATGCCGCGCGTGCCGGCTCAACGACGAAATATAGCTGGGGGAACGACATTGGTCGCAACCGTGCCAATTGCGATGGTTGCGGCAGCCGATGGGACGATGAGAAGACGGCGCCGGTGGGGTCGTTTAGAGCGAACCGATGGGGCCTTTACGACGTGCACGGGAACGTATGGGAGTGGGTGAAGGACTGCTATAACGACAGTTACAGGGGGGCACCCACAGACGGGTCGGCGTGGGAAAGCGGCGATTGCTCGCGTCGCGTGTTGCGCGGCGGCTCGTGGGGCAGCCTACCCAGGTACCTCCGCGCCGCGAACCGCTACGGGAGCACCACCGACAGCCGGTACGACAGCTACGGTTTCCGTATTGCCCGGACGGTTACCCCTTGAATCTTTACCTCACGGGTTAAAGCGCCCCACAGGTGTTATCGCCTGCCTGTTACAGATCGCCACACAGTAGTCTCATCTGCACAGGCAAGAGTCAAGATCCCCGAGAATGTCCGAACCATGATTGACACAGCCGTCCTCCACGCCGCGTCAGTCACAAGCGTAACCCCTCCTGCTGGCTGTTCGGGAATCGTACAGAACCCCTGAGCGCATCCCCCCACCTTTGCTCAGTGAACCAAACGGTCGGCAACGTCACAACCACCGGCTACTCTCTACCGTTTTCTCTAAAATCAGTTCTATCGGTCATCTCCAGTTCTACTTTCTGCCCAATATACTACATTAAACTCGGTCGGAGGGAAAGTTGTCTCACGTTATATTGGCACGTAGGGCTTGACGGTAAGCAGATGACGAAAGGACCTCATCATACGGAGGATACTACCTGCAACTGGTTGAGCAGGTTGGCCCCCGCCGCTTCGAGGACAGGACCGCACAGTTACTTCATCAGAATGAAGACGAAGAAGCGGATTGGATCGTCTGGATCCGTATGTGCGATTGCGATGCCGATGACGACGTGGATATCGTGGTTGACGATGCCGCCAGAAACCTGATCTGGAAGAATGACGGCACCGGCACGTTTCACTCGCGGTAAGCGCGGAACCCGAACACGGACCGGGTGGGGCAGTGGCGAACTGACTGAAATTACCACGGTTTTGCCGCCGCTCGACAAGGCTCCGGACGAGTTAGCGCTTCGACGTCCGAGTGTTTCACTCGAGGAAGACGGGGAGGATAAATCTTGCAGGAACGAGACACAGGAAATTCATCCGTTTGGTCACTCGGAGGAATTCATGAATAGGGGAATGGCTACGACTGCCCTGGTCGTGACCTTGTTATGTCCATCGGCCATAGTTGAATCAAGGCCCGTCACGAGTCCCGACTTCGATGGCGATGGTATGGTCGGTTTCAGCGATTTTGTACAGTTTGCCGGCGTGTTCGGGTCGACTCTCGGAGATGGGAGGTACCAGGCGAAGTACGATCTCGACCGTGATGGCATGGTCGGGTTTTCGGATTTTGTAGTCTTCGCCGAAGATTTCGGAAAATCGGCCAATCAAGGGACGAATCCCCTGCCCATCATCGAGGCTTTCTGCGGTGAGGAGGATCTTCTGAAAAGCGCTGGTTTCGTGTATACAAACAACATGTGGGGAAAAGGAGAAATCACGGATTATGAACAATGTCTGCTGAAATGCGTCGATGGCGCCGGCACGGTTTATGGCTGGCGGTGGCCGTTGGGAAATAGCAACGTAAAAGCGTATCCGGAAGTGATATTCGGCCACAAGCCGTTGGGACACCCGCCGGTGCCTCCAACCGTGTCGGACCTCCCGAAGCGCATATCGGACATCAATCGTCTGCAGGTGAGCTATGACGTAGAAATGACCGCCCGGGGGCTTTACAACCTCGCTTTTGAGATGTGGGTGACGAGCGACAATCCCCCAACCACGGACAACATCACCCACGAAATCATGATCTGGGTGGATCGGACAATTGCGCCGGCTACGTCTGATTTTCTGGTGGCTGAAGTCGAGATCGACGGCGTTACGTATGATCTCTATTATGTCGTTTCGGGGAATCCGGCAGCGGGACAAGACAGATACATCGCGTTTTCAAGTCGAATACGGCAGCTGAGCGGCACCCTCGATTTCAGGAAGTTTCTCGATTATCTGATTGCTCACGATTATCTTCCCACGGATCAATATGTCACGTCCGTCGAACTTGGAAATGAGGTCATAGAGGGCGTCGGGGAAACGTGGCTTAAACGCTACGAAGTAATCGTCAATTAGGATAGGAGGAATTGAAGCGTATCGACGATGTTGTTTGAAATAAATCAGCCCTGCTGCGACAGGTGTTGACACAAGCCCGACAGAGTGCGATATTTCCCGCGTGCCAGGAAGCTCCGAGAATATCCACTCGAACAGCGGAGGATCGACCATGAGGAGGGGGTTCCCCAATGAATGATCCTCAGAAGTATCGTGAAATGACTCTTGAATCCAGTCCATTCAGACCTGGACAACCTGTACCGATTGAATTCTTTGTCGGGCGCCTCCCCGAAATAGAGCGTCTGCGCGACATGGTCAAAGCCAGCACGCAAGGTCGCTTTAAGATCGGCTTTGTCAGTGGCGAACGAGGTATCGGCAAAAGCTCTCTCGCCGCTTTCGTTCGCCGCCTGGTTGAGCACGACCTCGACGTGGCGGGGTGTCACGTCTTCCTCGGAGGTGTTCAGGATCTCCAGGAGATGCTACGCCGAACCTTTGACCGCATCCTGAAAGAGAGTATCGACAAGCCCTGGCATCAACAACTCATAAACCTCTTTGGCGATCGCGTCAGCAAAGTGGGGCTCTTCGGTGTAACGCTTGAGTTAAATCTCGAAGAGAGGGACATGTTGGCCATGGAGCGCCACTTCGTGCCGTCAATGAGGCGGCTGCTAGACAGCTTCAAAGGACACAAGAAGTCGCTCTTTCTGATCCTCGACGACATCAATGGACTGGCCGGCTCGGAGGGTTTCGCCAATTGGCTCAAGAGCACCGTGGATGAGATCGCCACTTCTCAGCAGGAAATGCGCCTCTGCATACTCGTAGTCGGGCTTGAGGAGAGGCGTCAGGAACTGGTGGGGAAGCAATCGTCCTTGGCCCGCGTCTTCGAACTGATCGACATCGCTCCCTGGTCGGACGACGAGGTTCGCCGGTTCTACCGCGACTCATTCCGCGCCAGCGGAGCGAAGGTCTCCCAAGAGGGGCTGGAATTGCTGGCCCAGTTTACCGGAGGATTGCCGGTTCTGGCGCACGAAATCGGGGATGCGGTTTGGCGGACGGCTCGGGGACCGACCATCGAAAAGAACGAAATACTGGAAGGTATTTCTACGGCCGCTGAGGTCATCGGGCGGAAATTACTGAACCCCCAGATACTCAGTGCCATCCGCAGTGAGAGCTATCACTCGATCTTCCGCAAAATGGCAGATAAGCCCAGAACCCACTTCCGGCGGGCGGAACTGCGAGAGCTCCTGACGGACGCGGAGAAAAAGGGCCTGGACAATTTCCTGCGCCGTATGACGAACCTGGGAGCGTTAGAGAAAGATCCCGAAATCAGAGGAGGATACCGCTTTCCCAACCTTCTTCACGCTCTGTACTTCTGGATGGAATCCCAACGCAGGCGACGTGAGCAATAGAGCACTGCTCCAGGGACTCTCCCGCAACAAGACCGTGGTGGTCGCATGGTACGGCACCATCGTTGAAATTTTTTGACCTACTCATGCCGTTCCGGCCCACGCAGGAGTACAGACGTTATCCTGTGCGTGATTTTCTGGTGGCAAGCCCGGACCTGATCTAACAGAATGACGGCACCGGCACGTTTCACCCGCGGTAAGCGCGGAAGCCGAGTGGTCATGGCGGGTTTTTGTAGGGGCGGTTCGCGAACCGCCCCTACGGCACCCGATTCCGCCCATTTGTTAACATATTTTTAACATTTGCGAAATCTCACCGAAACAAAGACCGGGTATATTTGGCGCCATTCCGGACGAGACGCGATCCGGAACCCCAGGAATCCACGGCCTCAGATTTCCCTTGAAAGGAACAATACAATGGCCAAAAGTGCTCAGGACGTGTTTGACATGATCAAAGAACATAACATCCGGATCATCGATGTCCGGTTTATGGATTTCCCCGGCCTCTGGCAGCACTTCTCCTTACCCGCCCTGGACTTTGAAGCAGAGGTATTTGAAGAGGGCCTCGGCTTCGACGGCTCCAGCATCCGGGGTTGGAAGAGTATCAACGAAAGCGATATGCTCGTCGTCCCGGACCCGGACACGGCCTTCGTTGATCCCTATCTGAACATCCCCACCCTGGTCATGATCTGCGACATCGTCGATCCCATCACCCGCAGCCGCTACACCCGCGACCCCCGTTCCCTGGCCCGAAAGGCCGAGAACTACCTCAAATCCACCGGCATTGCAGACACCGCCTACTTCGGCCCCGAGGCCGAGTTCTTTGTCTTCGACGACATCCGCTTCGACCAGACCCACAACGCCGGCTACTACTACGTCGATTCCGCGGAGGGCCACTGGAACACCGGCCGCGAAGAAGGCCCCAACTTAGGCTACAAGCCCCGCTACAAAGAGGGCTACTTTCCCGTGCCCCCCACCGACTCGCTGCAGGACATCCGCAGCGAGATGATCCTGAACATGATCGACTGCGGCCTGTCCGTAGAGGCGCACCACCACGAGGTCGCCACCGGCGGCCAGGGCGAAATCGACTTCAAGTTCGCCCCCCTGCTCACCTGCGCCGATCAGCTCGTCATCTACAAGTACATCGTGAAGAACACAGCGAAGAAACACGGCAAAACGGCCACCTTTATGCCCAAGCCCCTCTTTGAAGACAACGGCACTGGCATGCACATCCACCAGAGCCTCTGGAATGGGGATGACCCCCTCTTTGCGGGCTCCGGCTACGCCGGCCTCAGCGAAGAGGCGCTCCACTACATCGGCGGCACCCTCAAGCACAGCCCGGCCCTGTGCGCCTTCGCCGCGCCCACCACCAACTCCTACAAGCGGCTCGTGCCCGGCTACGAGGCCCCCGTCAACTTAGCCTACTCCCAGCGCAACCGCAGCGCCGCCGTACGCATCCCGATGTATTCCACCAGCCCCAAGTCCAAACGCATCGAGTTCCGCTGCCCCGATCCCACCTGTAACCCCTATCTGACCTTCTCGGCCTTGCTGATGGCCGGTATAGACGGCATCCAGAACAAGATCGACCCGGGCAGCCCGCTCGACAAGGACCTCTACGACTTAGAGCCCGAAGAGGCCGCCCAGATCCCCCAGACACCCGGCTCGCTCGACGAAGCCCTCAACGCCTTAGAGGACGACCATGAATTCCTTCTGAAGGGCGACGTCTTCACCGAAGACGTTATCCGGACCTGGATCGAATACAAGCGGGAGAACGAGGTCGACGCCATTCGCCTCCGGCCTCATCCCTTTGAATTTGCGCTCTACTACGATGCGTAGCGCGCAAGGGGATAACATACGCTAAAAAAAAAGACAGGGAGGATATCGCCTGCCCCCCTGTCTTTTTTTGCGCTCACCACATGCCTGCCTCTCCTGACCCCTGATTATTCCTCCCTTGCCAGCCGAAATCCGATGCAGTGGAACCGCCGCGCGGGCGTATACCCGTACCGAAACCCCGACCGCACCGCCCGGGCCAGGCTTGAATACCCGCTGCCCCGGAGCACCCGGATCGTCCCCTTCTCCGGCCCCGTCGGATCGGTCTGGGCCTCCTTCGGATACTGACCATGCCAGTCCTGCACCCACTCCCACACATTCCCGTGCATATCATACAGCCCCCACGGATTCGGCTGTTTGGTCCCTACCGAATGGGCGTATTGCACGCCCGCTTCCCAGGCATTGTCCCGATACCAGGCGTAGTCACCCACCTGGCTTTCATCCTCTCCAAACGACCACGGGGTCGTCGTCCCCGCACGGCAGGCGTACTCCCACTCCGCCTCCGAGGGCAACCGGCAGGTCCCCTCACTCGCCCCGTTCACCCGCCCGATGAATTCCTGTGCGTCCTCCCAGGACACGTACACCGCCGGATGGTCCGGGTTCTCTAACACAAAGTCCTGTTTTTCCCAGGGACGGGCGCCCATAACCTGCGCCCACTGCGCCTGCGTCACCGCATACTTCCCCAGGTAGAACCCCCGGCTGATCCTCACCTCATGCTGCGGCCCCTCGTCCTCCCACCGCCCCACTTCCGACTCCGCAGACCCCATCGTAAACGTCCCCGGCTCGACCCACACCATCTCGATGGTCGCCCCGCCGGGAAGGGTGAACGTCTTTCCTGCGTCATCCGACATATCCGGTGCCTTTCAATATGTATGTATGGAGAACGAAATCGCAGGCAAACAACAGGGAGAAATCATGCACAAGATTCGATCCGGTGTCAACAGGAAAAACCGGGCCGATTGATCTCCTCTGATGGGACTGTGGGAGGCCCTCCGGAAAGATCCCGCGTGGCATCTGTCACCTCCTCTAAGAACAGCCGCTTGGTCTCAGACATAAAAACTCCCGATCATCGGAAATGAGGCTGTCATTCAACCCTTTTTCAAAAAATAGATTGACACATCTTGGGAATTAACCTATATTTTTTTGGCTCTTCTTCCCCCTCTAATTGAGGATAACACAATGGCTTCAAACAGAGACTGGCAGCGCTTTTTCCGGATTCTGGGCACCCTCTTGCTGGCGGCTGCGTTCGTGGCCATCTTCCTGCCCTCCTACCGCAACCTCACCTTCCTCTTCCTGTACTCCATTCCCGCCAATTCGGTCATCCCGGTCCCCCACGAGCCGGGTATAATCTTCTTGGGGCGGTTCTATCCCCCCCACCTCGTCGCCATCGTCGCTGCTGTGGGCACCCTCATCGCCTGCTTTCTCGACTACCAGGCGGTCAACTTTGCCTTCCAGGCCAGGAAGTTCCGGAAGATCCGGGAAAGCGACGTCTACCAGGGGGCCGTCCACTACTTCCTCAAGGCCCCCTTTGCCTGCATCCTCACAGCCGCCTTTGCGCCCCCCATCCCCTTTTACATCTTTCGGGTGCTCAGTCCCACCAGTGGGTATCCCCTCAGGCGCTACATGCTGGCCGTCTTTCTGGGCCGCCTGCCCCGCTACTACCTCTTTGCGCTGATGGGAAGCGCCCTCAACCCTCCCGGACTCATTCTCGTCGGCGGCGGCCTGCTGCTCCTCTGGGCCTTTCTCTACAGTAGCATCAAACGCCACCTGGCCGCCCGGGAAAGGGTGGTGCCTATCCCTGTTGAAACGCCTCACTCAGAAAGCCCAATTCCGCACATAAGCTTCACGAAAACCGTATCTTAGTCTTTTCTCGCACGCTTCCTGAACAAGTAAAGTTCTCGTCCAAACGAACAGGGCGGCCCCGGTAAGGAGGCCGCCCTGAATGGTTCCCGGGCGCCGCGCGAAGACCGCTGGGGGTTTTAAGACAGTTGTCATGCTCCCTTTGGAGCACCCATTAGGATGAAAATAAAGCCTATTTTCTAAGCAGCTTCTAAGGGAGATTATTCCCATTCCACCGTACCCGGCGGCTTGTGGGTCACGTCGTAGAACACCGCGTCAACCCCGCCGAGGGACAGGATCTCCCGTGCGAGCCGGTCGAGCATATCTCTGGGCAGTTCGGAAAACCGGGCCGTCATAAAATCGGGCGTGTAGACCGGCCGCAGCACCACCGTCTCCCCCTGTCCATCCGAGGAAAGGGGCAGGAGCACGGTCGACATCTGCGAAACCTCCCGCATCAGCCCCGCCTGCGTCAGGGCGTCCATCGCCATCGCATCGGCCTCCCGGAGCAAGTCCAGCCGGGCCCGGCAGAGAAATGCCCGTTTCAGGCGCAGGTCCGGCGTCTGTTGTGGGGCCAGGAGGTAAACCATACGGTTGATTGCCCCCACCGTGTTGGTCAGGCGGGTGGACACCCCCTCCAGTGCCTTCCAGTCTGCCTCACCCCACACAACCGCCGGGTGCGCGTAGGTCCGGAAATCCCCCTGCACCCCCACGCTTTTAATCGGAAGGATGCGCAGACTCAGGCCGAACGCCCCGGCAATACCAGCAGCCTCCGCCTGCGCTTCCGAAAGGTCTTCGGAAGGCATCCGACCGCCCGAACAGAGGCAGCGCACCGCCAGCCCCGGCCCCGGAAAGGGATGGCGCCAGACCAGGGAATCGGGCAGACCGAGCCGGGTGCCCAAATCGCGCACCTCATCTTTGTAAAGCTGTGCCAGCGGTTCAATCACCCGCCCCTGGGCAACCAACGTCTCAATCAGATCGATCCGGTTGTGATGGGTCTTGATCAGGGCCGCATGCTCGGTGCCGCCCGACTCGATCGTATCCGGATAGAGCGTCCCCTGCCCCAGCACCCAGCGCTTCGGATCCAGGTCGAGCCTGGATAGAACGCGGTCCTTCACTTCCAGGAACGTCCGGCCGACGGCCTGCCGTTTCTCCTCGGGCTCGACCATCCCCTCCACAGAAAGGAGAAAATCGTCGCTTGCATCCTCTACAATGAGGTTCTCAAACCCCTGCCGGGACAGAAAGGCCTCCACCGCAGCCGTCTCCCCCTTGCGCATAAACCCGTTGTCGATGTGAAGCCCCAGCACCCGATCCGGGCCCAGCGCCCGGTTAAGCAGGAGAAAGGCAACGCTGGAATCCACCCCGCCCGAAACCAGCAGAAAGACGTTTCGGTCCCCCATCTGAGCGCGGATTTCCTCGATCGCCGCTTCTGCGTAGCCCGCCATCGTCCAGGTGCGGGGCGCGCCGCAGATCCGGAGGAAATTGTCCAGCACCTCCATCCCCCGGGGGGTGTGGGCCACCTCGGGGTGGAACTGCAGGCCGTAAATATGGCGGCCGGTGTCCCCCACGGCGGCCATAGGGCAGTCTTCCGTTTCCCCCAGCACCTGAAACCCCTTGGGAAGGCGCCTGACCGTATCCCCGTGGCTCATCCAGACCACCTCGGAGGCCCCCAACCCCTCAAAGAGCCTGGCGCCGGGACGGATCTGCAGTACCGCCGATCCGAACTCCCGGACCTTCCCCGCAGCGACCTCTCCCCCCAGGTGCTGACAGATCAACTGGTGGCCGTAGCAGAGGCCAAGCGCAGGCAGCCCCATCCCAAGAAGGTCCGGATTGAAATCGGGCGGATCCGGATCGTACACGCTGGCAGGCCCGCCGGAAAAAATAATCCCGCAGACGCCCTCTAATTCAGAAGAATCAACAGTCGGCGGGAAAACTTCAGAATAGCTCCGGAGCCTCCGGACACGATTGGCAATCAGGTGGGCGTACTGCCCTCCAAAATCGAGCACGGCGATGCCGCTGTGCATAGAACAATCCCTAACCCCGTGGGGTCTTGACAATCTCCCGCAGAAAATCGTCCCCGGAAAATTCGTTACACCCGGTCGCCGCCATCAACAGATCAAGGATCTCTCGTCGGGTGCGGCGGTTGTAGATGAGATCCTCGAACACTTCTTTGTACTTTCTCTTCCCCAGAGACTTCTCGATCTCTTTGGGCGTCATCCAGGGATTTCCCGCTTCTGACATGGGATTTATCCTCCTGTTAAAAAACAACTTAACTTTTTCAAACCTCAAAACGGAACATACCGTAATCCTGTATGCCTGTCAACTGTGGGCTCCCCCGGAGGTTTTTCTGTAAAGATAAGCACCCTGGTAACAACAGGCAAGACCCCGGAAGCCATTTGCCAAACTCCCCAAAAATGAGTACACTTCTTCACAATCGCGTACCTCCCTTGGCCTTCGATCAGAGGTTGGGATGACCCTCAAAGCACTCCCTGCGCTCAACGCAATCCTGAACGCCATCAGCGCCGCCCTCCTCCTGCTGGGCTACGTCCAGATTAAAAACCGCAGAATCGAGGCACACAAAAAATACATGCTCTCCGCCCTCGTCTCATCGGCCCTCTTTCTCACCTCTTATCTGATCTACCACAGCCAGGTCGGATCTGTGTCCTATCCCCACCATGACTGGACCCGCCCGGTCTATTTTGCCATCCTGATCCCGCACGTCATCCTGGCCGCCGTAATGGTGCCCTTCATCCTGGCAATCGTCTGGCATGCCTGGCGTGGCGATTTTTTCAAGCACCGGCGGCTGGCACGCTGGGTCTGGCCCGTCTGGATGTTTGTCTCCACCTCCGGGATTGTCATCTACCTGATGCTCTATCGCCTCTAAAAAGCAGTCAAAATCAAAAGTCAAAAGTCCGGAACCAAAGGGCGATGGGGCTTTCTCGACTGGTCGTGGGGTGGCTGGACTTTTGACACTTTCATAAAGGAGGTCTGCCATGACCGTTCTCGTCACCGGATCTACCGGTCTGCTTGGATCGGCACTGGTCCCCTTTCTCGTAGACCAGGGACACCGCGTGATCCGCCTTGTACGAAAAGATCCCAAATCGGATGAAGTTCGCTGGGACCCGGAGGCCGGCGCCATCGACACGGCCGGCCTTGAGGGGCTTGATGCTGTTGTGCACCTCGCCGGTGAAAACATCGCCGAGGGAAGGTGGAACGCGAAAAAAAAGGCCAGCATCCGCGACAGCCGCGTCAACGGCACCCGCCTCCTGGCCGAATCCCTCGCCGGTCTTGAAGCCCCCCCGGGCGTCCTGGTCTCCGCTTCGGCCATCGGCTACTACGGAGACCGGGACGACGAGATCCTCCGGGAAGACAGCCCGGCCGGATCGGGCTTCCTCCCCGACGTCTGCCTCGCCTGGGAAGCCGCGGCTCAGCCCGCCGCCCAAAAGGGAATCCGCACCGTCAACCTCCGCACCGGCGTCGTCTTAAGCGCAGAGGGCGGCGCGCTGGCCAAAATGCTCTTCCCCTTCAAAATGGGAGCAGGCGGCGTCATCGGCAGCGGCAACCAGTACATGAGCTGGATCTCGATCCACGACACGATCAGCATCGTCCACCACGCCCTCACCACCGATGCCCCCCAGGGACCGATCAACACCGTGGCTCCGACCCCCGTCACCAATCGGGAATTCACCAGAATCCTGGGCCGGGTGCTCTCCCGCCCCACCCTCTTCCCCATGCCAGCCTTCGCCGCCCGTCTCGCCTTCGGCGAAATGGCCGACGCCCTCCTCCTGGCCAGCACCCGCGTAGAACCCGTCCGACTCCAGGAAACGGGCTATTCCTTCCAGCACCCCCAGCTGGAGGGCGCACTGCGGCATATTCTGGGGAAGTAGCTGCCAGTAACAAGATGTTGAGCTATACCAAAAAGGTGGTGCTATGGCAAACCAGGAGGTCTCCTTCAGGGAAGGCGTCAACCGGGCGGTCGACCAGGCGCTGGCCACACTCGACTTGCCCCCCGGCCTCGGCGACCAGATCAAGACCAGCAACAATATCTACCAGGTCCGCTTTTTCGTAAAATTCCGCCGTGGCTATCGTGTTTTTACCGGCTGGCGGGCGGTCCACAGTGAACACCGGCTGCCGGTAAAAGGTGGCATCCGCTTTGCCCCAACGGTCTCCCAGGAAGATGTGGAGGCCTTAGCTGCGCTCATGTCCTACAAATGTGCAATTGTAGACATCCCTTTCGGCGGCTCCAAAGGGGGACTCTGTATCGACCCCCGGGAATACAGCGAATCCGAACTGGAACGCATCACCCGCCGGTTCACCCAGGAACTTGCCAAAAAGGACTACATCAGCCCCAGCCTGAACGTACCGGCACCCGATATGGGCACCGGAGAGCGGGAAATGGGCTGGATTCAGGACACCTACCGCACGCTCTTTCCCCAGGACATCAATGCCGCCGCCTGCGTCACCGGAAAGCCCGTAACCCAGGGAGGCATCCACGGCCGCGTTGAAGCCACCGGGCGGGGCGTGCAGTACGGCCTCCGGGAATACTTCCGCCACCCCGACGATGTCGCCCGCGTGGGGCTGGAGGGCACTCTGGAAGGCAAACGAATCGTGGTGCAGGGACTGGGCAACGTGGGCTACTACGCAGCCAAATTCCTCTCCGAAGAGGACGGCGCCCTCGTCGTCGGAATCATCGAACGGGACGGGGCCATCCTCTCAGATAAAGGCCTTCCTGTCGAAGAGGTCTCCGCCCACCTCCGGGAACACGGCGGCGTGAAGGGGTTTCCTGGCGCCACCTACCTTGAAGACGGGCGCTCGGTCCTGGAGGCCGAGTGTGACATTCTCATCCCGGCCGCGCTGGAGGGCCAGATCACCCTGGAAAACGCCCCCAGAATCCAGGCGCCCCTCATTGCCGAGGCCGCCAACGGCCCCGTCACCTTCGAGGCGGACAACCACCTGCGTGAGCACGGAAAAATCATCATCCCCGACACCTATCTGAACGCGGGGGGGGTGACCGTCTCCTATTTTGAATGGATCAGAAACCTCTCCCACATCCGCTTCGGACGCCTTGACCGCCGCCACGAAGAGATGCGCGGCCAGGCCATCATCCAAATCATTGAAAGCCTGGTGGGAAAGCCCGTCCCCGAAGCCCTCAAGACCCGGCTCACCCACGGGGCCATCGAAATCGATCTTGTCCGCTCCGGCCTCGACGATACCATGCGCGAGGCCTACAACCAGATTCGCGAGGTCTACCTCTCCCGGGAGAACGTCCCGGATCTCAGGACCTCAGCGTTCGTCGTCGCCATCGAAAAAATCGCCCGGGCCTACCTCGAACTGGGCCTCTAACCCCAGGAATGCATATTGTGAATGGATCGGTACCGCTTAACCCACCCCCACCTGCTCCCCCACCTGCTCTGCTGCGAACAGCGCCTGCTTGAGCACCGTCTCGTAGAGCGCCTCCCGCTCGCTGCTGGGCATTCGTTCGCCCTGATCGTCCCGGTAGTCGATCACGTGTGAATAGACCGGCGGCATTGGCGCCTCCTGCGACGTGTAAAATGCGCACAACCCGCGGAAATCTTCCATCGCCTCGGCCTGCACGTGCCCAAAGCCGAACTTCGGATCCTGCGTCTGATCCAGCCGGAGGTGCGCGTGGATGCCAAGCGCTTCCAGCCCCTCCACCAGCCCGGGCGCCTCGTGCAAATCGCCCAGGTGCTCGGTCACAAAGCCCTTCCAGCCTGCCTTCCGCCCCAGCACCTGCACCAGGGTCCCCGCGCCGTCCGCATAGTGCAAAATAAAGTCTTCCAGGTGTGGATTCTCGGACGGATGCTCCAGCCTGGGTGAATTCCCCAGATTGATCCCGCAGACCCCGATCCCGTTCTCCATGTACAGGCGTGCATCCTCAACCGGATCTGCAAAACACATCCGTGTGTGCCCGGCGTCCAGGCGGATCTGCACGTGCGTTCGCAGAACCTCCTCTGCCTCGCCGGGGTCCACTCCGGGTGCCTCTTGAAGCGCCTCCCTCCCCACCCCCATCAGGTAGTTTTCCCAGAAATCCACCACCTCGGTCGCATACATCAAACTCTGCCCCCGGGTCGGATCCAACCCCAGCACCAGCCTCTTTCCAAACGCCTCACTCAGCCGGTAAAGCTCCGCAGCCACCCGGGCGACATTCTTTGCAATAATCGGATTCAGCTCTGCCTCTCGCCCCTCGATCTCCCGCCGCATAATACCCGCCAGTTGCTGCACAAAAACGTAGGGCACCCGACCGTTGTGGAGGTACGGGAGCAGGTGCAGCCCCTTCCGCATCGCCTCGAATTTCCCCTCATGGGCCCAGGTGATTCCATTCCGGGCAATCAACGCCTCTCGTGAGGCCCCTCCCTTCATCGGGCTTGCGATCCCAACGGCAAGCAGTCTGCGCTCTGCCAGACGCTCTCCCAGCGCTTCCAGCGCCGGCGTCGGCTCGTAACCCTCCCCTTTTTCCACCAGCAGGCTGTCCACCACACCCGCAGTCAGCCGCACCTCGCAGACCGGGTCCAGACCGGCCCGGGCGATCTCCCCCTCCATCCACGGGTACACATTGTCGATGATATCGAACAGGTCCTCTACCGTCTCTCGCCCCGAAAAAACCCGCACCGTCCCCACACCAAATGGAATGCCGTTCTGGGTTGCCATATCTGTGACCTCCTGCTGGAAGTGGAATTCTCACCCATCTTTTCTTGACTCATCTAAGCGTCTTCAAACCCCTTCAAACGCAGACCGAATCAACGCAACACTCTGCGGCACCCCCTCCAGCGCGT
Organism: Candidatus Latescibacterota bacterium; assembly: GCA_965222075.1. Classification (GTDB taxonomy): domain Bacteria; phylum Latescibacterota; class UBA2968; order UBA2968; genus JAAXHW01. The sequence goes on from OZ244937.1 coordinate 2,175,527, forward strand.
TCGCCTTCCCCTCAAACTCGATCGACACATACCCCGTATAATCGACATCCTTCAGGATCTCCGCAATCCGCACGTAGTCCAGATCGAGCGTATACCACTCCCCGCCGCCGAAATAGGTCTTGGCGTGCACCAGCACCGCATGCGGCGCCAGCATGGCCAGCTTGTCGTAGGGAACCTCTAAGAAATTCCCCGTATCCAGCGTCATCTTCAGCCAGGGGGAATCCACCGCCTCCACAATCCGCAGCACGCCCTCCGGCGTATAGGTCAGCCCCCAGTGGTTCTCCAGCGCCAGCACCACCCCCCGCTCCTCCGCCAGCGGCAGACACGCCCGGGTGCATTCAACAACCCATTCAAACGCCTCATCCTCCGTATGCCCCGGCAGCGGCGGCTCCACGCCCTTGGCCGCCATCAGATCGTCGAAAGATCCGATCGTCTTCCACCGTCCCGAGTTGAACCGGACCGCCGGAATGCCCAGCCGGTAGGCCAGCTCGATGCACCCCTTTGTGTGGTCTACCTGCCGCGCCCGCTCCTCAGCGTCGGGAGAGACGAAATCCTGGTGAATTGAAATCGCATACAGATCCAGCCCCTGAATCAGCGCCTCCCGCTTCAACCCCATAACATATCCGGCCTCCTCCGAGGCCATCTGCACGTGCAGAATCTCCACCCCGTCCAGCCCCATCCGGCGGGCGTGACGCAGCACCGCCTCAATCGGAACCTTCTCCCCCCGGAAATGCCAGAAAGAGTAGGAAGACACGCCAAGACGCAATTTGAACATTCCACACTCCCGGTTAGCGTTCGATCCCGTTCAACCGGCAGACCACATCGAACAGCGCCTGCACGGCGAACCGGACGTTGTCCACAGACACGCGCTCGTCGTGTGCGTGGCACAGGTCGAAAAAATCCATCCCCGGTTCATACCGCATCGGGATAAACCCGTAGACCTGGATATCCAGCCCCGTTAGAAACCGGGCGTCCGTCCCGCCCGTTACCATATAGGGCACCACGGCCCCCTCCGGGTCCAACCGCGCCATCGACGCCTGGACCGCCTCGAATAGCGGCGTCTCGTGCTCGAATTCCACCCCCGGCGCAAATGCCTTCTCCATCTCGTAATCGATACCCTCGCCCACAATCTCCTGAACCTCCCGCACAAATGCCGCCTCATCCACGCCCGGCAGCGGTCGTCCGCTGAGCATGGCCGTTGCCTCCGACGGAATCACGTTTCGCTTCACCCCCGCCTCCAGCATCGTAGGGGCGCAGGTATTGTGCACCATCGCATCGAACATCAGCCGGGTCGCCTCATTGACCGGCAGCCGGTTCAAGGCCTCCGTATGTCCCTCCGGATGCAGCACTGCCCGAAGCAGATCCGCCACCTCCGGCCGCTCCTGTGCTGCCGCCGCACCCTCAAAAAAGGCCCGCGCGCTGTCCGGCACCCGGTGGGGCATCTTCTGTTGTCTCAACGTATCCAGGGCCCGGGCCAAGTGAAAAATCGCATTGTCACCATGCGGCACCGAACTGTGCCCCGGCCGGCCTCGCGCAACCAGATTCATCGGCGCGCTTCCCTTCTCTGCCACCTGGCAGGTATAGACCGGACGCCCGTCGATCAGCAGGGCAAACCCGCCTCCCTCGTTGATCCCGTACTCCGCATCGAACACCTCCGGATGGTGCTCCACCAGCCACTGCACCCCGCACACCGCCCCCATCTCCTCGTCCGCCGCCGCCACCAGCACCAGGTCTCTCTTCAACGGAAGTCCCAGCCGCTTGCACAGCAGCAGCACCTGCAAGTCCACTGCCGTCGTCAGCTTCGAATCGATCGCCCCTCGCCCCCACACGTGCTCCTGTGCCAACTCTCCTGCAAAGGGTGGATGCGTCCACTTCTCCGGCTCTGCCGGCACCACATCCAGGTGCGACAGCAGCAGCAGCGGCCGCTCCGACCCGTCACCCTCCAGCCGGACCACCAGATTCCCCCGCTCCGGCTCCGACGCCAGCGCCCGGGACGCGATCCCCTCCGCCGTCAACGCCTCGGCCACATGCCGGACCAGCGGCAGTTCGTTCCCCGGCGGATTGGTTGTATCGAACCGAATCAGCGTCTGAAGCCACGCCACCGCCTCCTGCCCGGCCGCATTCCAATCGATGTTCATACCTAACCTCCCACCCCCCTTCCCGACGCGAGAAGGGGGAAGCAAGCAGAATCGACCCGCTCAACCGGGTCGCCGGCCCCGCTTCGTGTCCTTCGGGCGGGGTTTCGCATCTCAGACCAATATCAACGGTCCGTCCTCCCCTGTCAAGTCAAAATCACCCCACCGGTGAAAAAGTGCTTGACCTTAGAGCGGATGAAACCCCATGATAGGGACGGGCAGGACGGGCAGGACGGGCATCAGCTTCTTACCGGAACAGACAGAGAAAAGCCAAAATGAGAATCGACGTCCACATGCACGTGGCCGGAAACCTGGCCTCGGTCGGCTGGCGCGGCAGATTTGAGGACGACCGGATCGTCATCGAAGCCGCGGACAGGCTGGAAATCGACCAGCTCTGCTGCTCTATCCCCATCCAGGGGGGCATCCACGCCACGCCTGAACAGATCCGGGAGGTCAACAACAGCGTTCTCTACGCCATGGGGCGGTTTCCGGACCGCATCCTGGGCTACGCCTACCTCGACCCCGGCCACCAGAGAGAGGCCCTGGCCGAAATGGACCGGTGCATCCTGAAACACGGCATGATCGGCATCAAGCTTTACAACCAGTACAAATGCTGGGACCCGGTCGTCCTGCCCATCGTTGAACGGACCGTCGAACTCGGCGTCCCCATCCTCCACCACGGCGGGTACATCCCTCCCGAATATACCCGTCTGCCCCAGCCCAACCGGTCCCACGCCGGGGACTTTGCGCGCCTGGCCAACATCTTCCCCGAAGCGGTCATCATCGACGGCCACCCCATCTGCGGGGACTGGGCCTGGTCGCTCAAAACCCTGCGGGACTCGCCAAATGTCTACATCGACACAAGCGGCTCCTTAAACGACGACGGCATGGTCGAAATGGCCGTTCGGGAGATCGGGGTAGACCGCATCCTCTTTGCCACCGACCTCTCCATGGAGGCGGGGGTCGGCAGGGTGCTGGGGGCCGACCTCACCGACCAACAGCGCGAAAAGATCTTCTGGAAAAACATGGCAGGCATCTTAAAGCGGCGGAAGGCGTAGCAAGGGGCAAAGTTGAGATCGTACTTCCTTTCACCTTCCACCTTCAAGGAGGTTCGATGAAGGTCTTAGCATATACCACCAACCCCTTCGGCGGGGTGCTTTCTACGCCTGATGGACTCCCGGAAGACCCGCAGGTGTTTCAGCAACAGCTCAATTACTCTGTAAAAACCTGGAAAACCGAAGGATTTCAGGTGGGATGGGTGGAAATCCCCATCGCCAGGTCGCAGTTAATCCCCATCGCCGTGGACGCGGGATTTGCCTTCCACCACAGCGGTAGGGACTACCTGATGCTCACCCTCCGCCTGGTGGAAGGCGCCTTTATTCCTCCCTTTGCCACACATTACATCGGCGCCGGAGGCGCGGTGATAAACGATCGGAACGAACTCCTGGTCGTCTGTGAAAAACACCGGCGCTCCAAAACCCCCTACTACAAACTCCCGGGAGGGGCCCTGCGGCCGGGGGAGCACCTGGAAGACTGTATCGTTCGGGAAATCCTGGAAGAAACAGGCGTCCGGACGCGTTTCGACGCCCTGGTCTGTTTCCGCCACTGGCACGGGTACCGGTATGACAAATCCGACATCTACTTTGTCTGTCGCCTGACCCCCTTGAGCCACGAACTCACCGTGCAGGAGGAGGAAATCGAGGAATGCCACTGGATGCCCGTACAGGACTACATGGATTCCGAATACGTCAGCATCTTTAACAAACAGATCGTGGAGGCCGCGCTGAACAGCGCCGGTGTGTCGCCCACCTTTATCGAAGGATATTCCGATCCTGAAAAACACGAAATCTTCATGCCCCGTGACATAGATCACAAATAAAGGCCCAATGCAGAGCATCGCCTTTCCACCTGCAAAGAGGTTCGACCCATGGACATCCCGGATCATCTCTTCTACCCCACGGTCCTGGCCCGAAAAACCGACGACGACCCCGTCGTTCGCTCCCTCAACAGCTGCCTTCGCAACATTTGCGAGGGATACCTCACACCCGGGCATCAGGCCTACATCGACTACAACGAGCGGCAGGCCGACTGGTGGACACTCAGGCAGGGCGGCAGGCGTCTTTCCCTTGCCATCGAACACCTCGCCGTTGGGGGTATTCTCTTAGACGACCGCTACACCAAAGCGGCCATCGACATCTTCGGGACCGTCGTCGAGTACCGCATCGTCGAAAACACCGGCGGCACCAACTACGGTCGCCCCTACCGCACCTGGCGGGACAACCCCTTAGACGCCGGCGTCAGTTCGGGCGGGCTTGCGCTTGGCCTCGACCTCCTCCGTCCGGTCCTCTCAGCAGAGGAGGTCTTGCAGTTCGGGACCTACCTCCTCCCCTTCGTCGACTATCTCCTCAACGATCCTCCCGACCCGGAAGGGAAGCAGCCCGAAAACAACATGGCCTGCATCGGGATGTACGGCCTGGGGCTCCTGTCCCTCGTCCTTCGATCCGCCGACATCCTGGATGAAGATCGGTATGCCCGGGCGCTGGACCTGGCCAGGTGGCGGGCGCTGCTCTTCCTGGAAAAGGGACACGATGGGGATGGCGCGTTTTACGAAGGCCCCGCCTACGGCAGCGCCACCCTCCACTTTCTGGGTCCCCTGGCCTATGCGCTTGCCCGGTGTGGAGATCGAGACGTGGTGGAACACCCGGGCTGGGTACGCATTGTCGAGGGCCTCGCATACGAGATGATCCCCGCCACCGGCAGGCTCAACACATTGAATGACTGCAACGACCAGATCAACGTCTCCTGGGCCACCCTTGTTGCCTCCGAACAGCAGAACGGCCTGGCCCAGTGGGTCTGGCGACAGGTCGACAGCCCCCCCGATGACGGATCCGCCTGGGAGCCGTCCGACTATGCCTGGAGCGACACCGTCACCCGCTACCTCCTCTACTACGACGCCTCGGTCGTGCCCTTCTCGCCCAACCGGGCTGGCCTCCCCCCCGCCAGACACTTTCCCAACCGGGGCCTGGTGGACATCCGCTCCGGCTGGGACCGGAACGATTTTTTCCTCTCCTTCATCTGTGACGTCTCCCCTGCCGGCGGACATCGGCAGGCTGACCGCAACCACTTCTCCCTCCACACCCTCGGAGAATCGTTCGCCATCGATTCCGGCTACGCCCTGGACCGCCTGCCCGACACCACCGAAGTCCTCCGCCTGGGCGCTCTGGGTGAAGCCCACAACCTCCCCCTCATTCACGGTGAAATGCAGCGCCGTGGGCCGGTCTCGACCGACGGCATCCGTCGCGTCGCGCTCGACGCCCCCATCCCCTGCATCCAATCCGAAGCCGGCGAGAGCCACCGCTCGGCCGAGCGCTTCACCCGGCGCCTCGCCTGTCTCCCCTCGCCCGACGGGACGCCGTCCGCCCTGATCGTGGCTGACTATCTCACCTTCGAGCCGATCCAGCGCCCCATGCTCTCCTGGCTCTTCCACACCCATGCGGACAACCAGATCGAACTCGGGCGGGACCGGTTCACCCTCACCGGCGGCCGGAAAGGCAACCGCTGCGACGTCCAGATCGTCACTCCCTGGCCTGGACGCTGGAGGAAAGAGACTTTTTTCGACCACCCCCGCCTCCGCTACGACTGGTTTTACAACCCCTTCCTCTGTCTCGTCGTCCTGGCCCCCTACGACAGGGATGCAGCTCCCCCGGAAATCTCGACCGGAGGCACAGCAGATGGATGCGGCCTCTCCATCCGCATCGGCGACTGCCTCTACACGGCCTTAAGCGCGGCCCCGGAATGCACCCTTGTGTTCAACGGCATCGAAACCGACGCCGAATTTGCCCTCGTCTGCACGCGTGGAGACAAAATCGACACCTATCTCCTCACCGCCGGCACGCGGCTCTCGGCACAGGACCGGTCCCTCGTCGCGCAGTCCGCTCCGGTCGACTTCACAACCGACAGAAGCTGAAAATCCGAGGTAAAGCCATGAAACCATACCCACGCTGCCACCGCATCACAGGCGCCCTTTCCGCCCTTGTCATCACCACCTTTTTGGGACTGGGGTTCGCGCAGACGTCTGCTTCTCAGGAAACGAAAAACCCCCTGAAGAACTATCCGAAGATACCCATAAAAGAGGGAGACCGCTGTTTCGTCTGCAACACACCGCTCACTGAGAGCGGTGTGGCCTTTCTCTATCGCGGACGGCGCGTAGCAGTGGGGACTTTCCATGTACGAACATTTTTCAACAACCCGCTGAAATACTTTTCCAGACTCCAGCCGAGGGGCGCCCTGTTTCAGGAAGATATCGTCCCCCAATCGCCGCTCAAGCCCGGCTGGCTGGTCTTCGGGATCTGGATCACCCTGGGGCTGGTTGCAGCCGCCTTCTGCACGCATACAGCGCTCCGGAAGGGACGCTCCCCGGCAGCCTGGTTTTTTATTGGACTGGCAACCAATCTGATCGGTGTCCTGGTTGCGCTCAGGCAATCCCCGCTGGCGCGGGTAGACCTGCCCCCGAACCTGGCCAAAATTCCCACAACGGTCTCACCGATGTCCTGCCCCGACTGTGGTGCGGGAAACCACCCGTCTGCCTGGAAGTGTTCGGGATGCGGCGCTCGGCTGCAGCCCACAATGGAGTCTGAGGTACAACGTACGGAACGCTCCTCCTAAACTGTGAAAAGAGAACCTGAAAATGTTAAAAAAAATCCAGACATGGTCAGAAGAAAACCTGTTCGCCGCGGCCAACGGCCCGTCCCGCCGGCCGCAGGTGTCGGCGAACTTGGAAAGCAACATCTCCGGTCTCTTCATTGTGGGCGACCTGGCCGGCGCGCCGGTCATCAAGCTGGCGATGGAACAGGGCCATAACGTTATCGAACACATCGCATCCCTGCCTCGTCTCTCCGGGGCCGACGACGGTGTCCTCGATGTCATTGTGGTCGGCGCGGGCGCAGCGGGCCTGAACGCCGCCCTGGCCGCGGTGGACAAAGGCCTCTCCTGCATGGTACTCGAAAAGGAAAAAATCGCCAATACCATCGAGAATTTCCCCGAAGGCAAATGGGTCTACGCCGAACCGGACAGTGTGCCTCCCAAAGGCAAACTCTGGCTGGACGGCGCCAGAAAAGAGGACCTGATCGGAAGGTGGCGCCAGATCGTTGAGGAAAATGGCCTCGATGTACGCACAGAGCAACCTCTAACCCGGGTTACCAAAGAACACAACCTGTTCAAACTGACCACACCCGGAGGCAGCTACCGCTGCTGCCGGATCGTGCTCGCTACCGGGCAGCGGGGCAACCCCCGCAAGCTCAATGTACCCGGCGAAGACCAGGAACACGTCTACCACCGCCTCTACAGCCCCCGGGAATACCACGACGAAGAGATCCTGGTCGTGGGCGGGGGCAACAGCGCCGTGGAGGCCGCCCTGACGCTCAGCGAGCAGAACCGGGTGACGATTTCCTACCGGCGTGGGGAATTCTCAAGGCTTTTCAAAGACAACAGCCGTGCGCTCGACGCAGCGATTGCCGGGGGCAAAATCCGCCTGCTCCTCAACTCCAACATCACGCATTTTGATGAACGGTCGGCAGCCCTCACCGTCGACAGGGGAGGCCGTGAGGAAGCGTTGAACATCCCTGTCCATCACGCGTTTGTCCTCATCGGGTCGGAGATCCCGGTCGAATTTCTCAAGTCCCTCGGCATCAAACTGGAAAACGAATGGGAAGGATCGCTGCTGCGCAGCGCGGCCCTCGGTCTGGCTGCCCTGGTCGGCCTCTGGTTCGCCGGTGGAGACACGGGCCTCGTCTCCCACTCCAGCCTGTCCACATCTGCCTGGGCCGGCGCATGCCTGGCGCTGGCTTGTGTCGCTGCGCTTATTCTCTACGGGCGCTCCGGAGATCGGTGGGCCTGGTTGGGCCTTTCCTTCCTGATCTGGTATACGATATACGGCGCCAAGGTGGGCAAAGGAGAAGAGTTCTGGCCCTTCAAAAACTGGGGCTACGCCGCCCTCTCCTTTTTTGACCGCCCCTGGAGCTTCTGGTACACCGTGATGTACACCGGCCTGATGACCGTCTTCGGCATCCAGGCCCTGAAGCGGTGGGGCCTGGACCGGAAGGACCGGTTCCAGGTCTGGCGCTTCGTCAGCCTGCTCGGCTTTCAGTGGGTCTTCTTTTTCGTGATTCCGGAATTCCTCTTTCAGTGGGCGATAAAATACCAGTGGCTCGCCGACCTCTCCAAAGATCCCGTTTTCGCCGAACAGACCTGGCGCAGCTACGGCATCGTCTACGCCTGGCCCCTCTTCTTCTACACTTTCTTCTACAACCCCCACCACATCTGGGTCGTCTGGGGCGTGCTGCTCACCTTCGTCGTCATCCCTATCTTCGTCCTCTTCAACGGCAAACGCTACTGCTCCTGGATCTGCGGCTGCGGTGGGCTTGCCGAGACCTTCGGCGACCGGTGGCGACACCTCGCGCCCAAAGGCAAGACTGCGATCAAATGGGAAAAAATGAACCTGGTCGTTCTCGTCCTGGCAACAGCCGTTACCGCCCTGATGCTGGTTAAAGATACCTGGGGCCTATTCAGAGAGGAGGCCGACCTGTCCATCGGCCTCTACCGCCTTTCCGTGGATGTCTGGCTCATCGGCATCCTGCCCGTAACCCTCTACCCCTTCCTGGGTGGGAAGATCTGGTGCCGCTACTGGTGCCCCCTGGCCAAGCTGATGGACCTGATGTCCCGGCTCTACATCAAGCTGAACATCAGCCGCTACCACATTGCGTCCAACGACAAATGCATCGCCTGCAACGAGTGCTCGCGCAACTGCTTGGTCGGCATCGACGTCATGTCCTTTGCCATGAAACAGGAAACGCTGGACAACGGCAACAGCTCGTGCATCGGATGCGGCATCTGCGTCACCGTCTGCCCGATGGATGTCCTCTCCTTCACCCCCAGGCCGCAGCAGCAACTGATTCCCATAGAACCCGCATAACGAACGAAAGGAGTTGCTACCATGAGCACGCAAGGCCTTTCCCAATCCGACCTCGACCTCCTCCGCAAATACGACACCCCCACCATCTGCAACGTCATCGAAGTCTTCAACGTCCGCCCCCGCAACACCGGCTACATGGACAGCCGCATCAAAGCCTGCTTCCCCGAAATGCCGCCCATGGTCGGCTATGCATCCACCGCCACCTACCGGTCGGACGCCCCGCCCCGCGAAGGCGATGTTTACTCCAGCATCGACAACCAGGTCGCCGCCTTCGCTGAAATCCCGGGCCCACCCGTTGTCGTCTTCCAGGACCTGGACGACCCGTCCGTCGCGGCCACCTTCGGCGAAGTCATGTGCACCACCTACAAAACCTTTGGCGCGGCCGGTCTGATCACCAGCGGCACCGCACGCGACCTGGACCAGGTCCGGGAAATCGGCTTCCCCGCCTTCAGCAACGGCGCCATCTGCGCCCACGCCTACTGCCACACCCTCTCGGTCCACGTCCCCGTCCGCGTCGGCGGCCTCACCGTCCACCCCGGCGACCTGCTCCACGGCGACTGCAACGGCGTCACAACCATCCCCACCCACATCGCCGGGGCCGTCGCCGGGGCCTGCGCGGACTACGTCACCGCCGAAGAGATCGTACTCGACTACCTCAAGAGCGGCGCCGTCACCCCCGAAGGCCTGGTCCAGGCCCGCGCCGAATGCAGCCGCATGATCGAGGCCCTCACCGAACGGGTTGCCAAAAGAATGTAGGGGCGAGGTGATCTCCCCCCTGCATTTTCGCCGGAGCCTGCCATGCCGAAAAAGCGCAAGATCACCTGCAACGATCTCTACAAATTCCAGCTCGTCGCTGATGCGCAACTCTCTCCCAACGGCAAAGACGTCCTCTTTACCCTCACCCGGTTCCATCCCGATAGAAAAAAGGACACCTGCGAAAGCCACATCTGGCGGGTTCCCACCTCCAGCGGCGCCCCGCAGCAATTCACCAGCTCCAACGAATCCGAATCCACCCCCCGGTGGAGCCCGGACGGCAGCCGCATCCTCTTCCTCTCCGCCCGCGATGCAAAGGAAGAGCGAAAAGGGAAAAGCCAGCTCTGGATCATTCCGGCCACCGGCGGTGAGGCCGTAAAGATCACCGATGAAAAACACGGCGTCTCAGCGCCCGGATGGTCGCCCGACGGAAAGAAAATCCTCTTCTTTGGCCGCGTGTCTGTCGATCCCCAGGAAGACAAGCTCCCCAAAGAAAAAAAAGGCGACGTCGTACGCATCAAACGCCTCTCTTATCGTATGAACGGCGGGGGCTATCACCACACCTACCGCACCCACCTCTTCATCGTCTCCGCCCAGGGCGGCAGACCCCGCTGGATCACGCGCGGAGACTGGGACGTGGAAACCGCTGCCTGGTCGACGGATGGGAAAAGGATCTTCTTTACCGGAAACGCCGAAGAGGACCTTGATTATACCTACGCCCGCAACCTCTACGCGGTCCCCGCCGGAGGGGGAAAAATCAGAAAACTCTGCGATCTTTCGGGGCTGATCGGGTACCCCGCCCCCTCACCCGACGGAAAAACCATCGCCTTCATCGGAAACGACCTGAAGCGTTCTTACGGCACGAACAACAGCCTGTACCTGGTACCCGTCTCCGGCGGAAAATCGGTAAACGTCTCCCGGCACGCGGACATCAACATCGGCCAGAGCGTCGGTTCCGACTCCCGCGCCGACTCCCCGCCCTTCGGTCCTGTCTGGAGTCCCGACGGCCGTGAGGTCAAATTCCTCGCCTCGGTCAAAGGCGCCGACCGGCTCTTCTCTCTCAACACACAGACAAAAGAGATTACCGCCTGCACGTCGGACGATCAAACGGTCGAATCCGTCTCCTACAACACCGACCACACCGTCGCGGCCTACACCCGGATGACCCCCACCGAGCTGGCCGAGGTCTGGGTCTGGAAACAGGGCCGCCCCGAAAAGCGCCTCACAAAATTCAACACCGCCCTCCTCTCCCGCCTGAACCTGGCCTCTCCCAAACGCTTCGCCTTCAAAGCCAGCGACAGCACCGAGGTCGAGGGCTGGATCATGCTCCCCTCCGACTCCCGCCGCAAAAAACACCCCGCCATCCTGGAAATCCACGGCGGCCCCCGCACGGCCTACGGCCTCGGCTTCTTCCACGAATTCCACCTCATCAATGCCGCCGGCTTCGCTGTCTTCTACACCAACCCGCGCGGCTCCTCCAGCTACGGGGAGGACTGGGCCTGCGCCAGTATCTACGGCGACCGCGACTATAAAGACGTGATGGAAACCGTGAACCACGTCCTCAAAACCGAGCCCGTAGACCCCCAAAGACTCGGCGTTACCGGCGGCAGCTACGGCGGCTTTATGACCAACTGGATCGTGGGCCACACCGGCCGCTTCAAAGCCGCCTGCACGCAGCGCTCCATCAGCAACTGGGCCAGCTTCTTCGGCACCTCCGACATCGGCTGGCGCTTCTCCCAGGAAGAGATCGGCGGCCTCCCCTGGAAGAACCTGGAAGAATACTGGAAGCGCTCCCCCATCGCCTACGTCGAAAAGATCACCACCCCCCTGCTCATCATCCACTCCGAAGAGGACTGGCGCTGCCCCATCGAACAGGCCGAACAGCTCTACACCGCCCTCAAATGGCTCAAGAAAGACACTGAGTTCATCCGCTTCCCCAAAGAATCCCACGAACTCTCCCGCTCCGGCAAGCCGGTGCACCGCATCGAGAGATTGCAGGCCATCATCGGCTGGTTCGAGTGGAAGGTGATGGGGAGGAAAAACCAAAAATGAAAACCCAAAAAACAGCAACCGGGCCAGCTTCTTCCGTACCTCCGACAGCTGTTTTTGAAGGCCTTTCCTCGTCAATTCTCAGCAAGGATTGCATAACAGCCTGTACCTTTGTTATATTATGTGCGGACCGATGAGGGATTATTATAGTGCAGAATGTGCCAAAGGTGTTTGGAGTACAAGGATTGATCTCTACCGACACGGGATATAGGATCGGAAAGCGCCCAGTCCAGGCCGCATCGCCGTCAAGGTCATCAACCACCTGGAGGACGAGGTGATGAAAGTGTTTCGCACATGAACTTCAACACGACCAACAACACGTTTCGCCAGTTAATGGGGAATGGGCTAAGTTATCGCGTTCCGAAGTTTCAACGGGACTATTCCTGGGGCCTCGACGAATGGGACGACCTGTGGCAGGACATTGTTGCGCTGTTCGGCGAGGACCCGGAACCCGCTCATTACATGGGCTATCTGGTACTGCAATCGGCGGACAACAGGGCGTTCGACATCATTGATGGACAGCAGCGCATGACCACGCTGAGCCTGTTAATGCTGGCAGCGGTGGCGCATCTGGCGGACTTGGCACCGCCGGGTGATCTGAATGACCCGCAACATCGGCGCGCTGAGCAGTTGCGTAGCAACTACATCGGCTACCTGGACCCGGTGAGCCTGGTATCGCGCTCCAAGCTAACGCTGAATCGGCATAACGATCGCTTTTACCAGAATTACCTGGTACCCCTGGAGCATCTGCCGCAAAGAGGCTTGAACGCATCGGAACATCTACTGCGCCGGGCGTTTCTCTGGTTCAAGGAGCACATCAAGGAACGATCAGGTAATGACGGTGAATCGGTGGCGCGCTTTGTTGACGTCGCGGTGGATAAGCTGTTCTTTACGATCATCACCGTGACTGACGAATTAAATGCCTTCAAGGTGTTCGAGACGCTGAACGCTCGCGGCGTGCGCTTGTCCGCCACCGATTTACTTAAGAATTACTTGTTTTCCGTCGTCTCGCGTGGCAACCCGCACGAATCGGAGATCAACACCCTGGAAGATCGATGGGAGGGAATCGTCGGGCTACTGGGCAGTGAGAGCTTTCCCGAGTTCTTGCGGGTCTTCTGGAACAGCCGCAACAGGCTGGTGCGCAAGGCGAACTTGTTCAAAACCATTCGTGGCGCGATCACTGACAAGTCCGAAGTGTTTGAGCTGATCCGTGATATGGACAGGAGCGCCCGGGTGTACGCGGCCTTGCGCAGCCCGGAGGACGGATCCTGGACAGCGGAGGAACGTGACAGCCTGGCCCAGTTGCAGATGTTCAACGTGCGTCAGCCGTTAGCATTACTGTTGGCGGCATTCGAGCGATTCGAGGAAGACAACCGCACCGGCTTTGGAAGCTTTCTGCGGGCTATCGCGGTAGTGTCGTTTCGATACAACGTGATTTGTAGCCGCCAAAGCAACGAGCAGGAGGTTGTATACAACCAGATTGCCCGTGGGATTTCGGCAGGCCGGATTAACAGCACGGCCGCAGCGATTGCGGAACTGCGGCCTGTCTATCCCGAGGACGCGGAATTCAGGGCGGCGTTTGCAGACAAGGCGCTACGAACGCCCAGTAGCCGTAACAATAAAGTCGTGCGCTTTATCCTGTTTCGGCTTGAAGCGCAGTTGTCGGGACAGCACTTTGAATTCGAGAGCGCGAGATACGGCATCGAACATGTGCTGCCGGAGAATCCCGGCGGTGACTGGGAGCAGTTTGATGACCAGCAGCGAGAGGCGTCCACCTACCGTCTGGGTAACATGATCCTCATGGCGACCGCGGACAATCGCGATCTGGGAAACGCGGGATTCGCCGAAAAACGACCGGTTTACCATGAGAGTAACTTCGCCATCACCCGCAGGCTGGCAGAAGACTACGACACCTGGACCGTGGAGAAGATTCGCACACACCAAGCCTGGATGGCGAAACAGGCTACGGGCATATGGCGAATTAATCTCTGATGAGAAATGCGATTTCGCGTGGCCGACCCGCCCGCGAGGGCGCAAACTGGGAACCTCTACAGTGACCCGCCTGCTCGTCCATTCGGAAAGCGCCCAGTCCAGGCCGCAATCCTGCCAAATAGGACTCGCCAAAAAGATGATTCTCCAAATTTGGCTATCGTCTGGCTGTCTGATGGGGTGAGACATGGAGTGTATCAACTTGACTGATCCATTCTTCGAACAACCTGTCCTCAACTCGCCTTACGAGTGCCCGAGCCGGCATTGGGAACTGGACGAGACGGGGCAGCCGACCCAGAAGATCATCGAAAGCCGCAGGCAGGCTGAATTCATCACGCCGATCCCGAAGCCGAAGAAGCGCAAGGGATCATCCGCGCAACAGGCCACGCTGGTGTTCGACAAATCGGCAAAGAAGCTCCAGACCGACAGCCAGCAGTACGACTTGACGGAGATCATCAACGGAGTTCGCCGGCAGGTCGACCGATGGCGAAAAATACCTGATCAGCGCCAATGGCAGGTGACCCCGGAGACCGCTCGCCTGCTCCAGCACTGGCGGCACCACCGATTCAGTGACATCCAGCCCTTCTTCTGCCAGATCGAAGCGGTAGAGACCGCCATCTGGCTCACCGAGGTTGCGCCGCGCACGGGCCGAGCTGGCAAGAGATTCCTCGACCATCTGGCGAATGCCAATAACGACGCCAATCCGGACCTGCAGCGGCTGGCTCTCAAGTTGGCCACAGGCACGGGGAAGACCACCGTCATGGCGATGTTGATCGTCTGGCAGACCATCAACGCGGTCCGCCGGCCCCAGAGCCACAGGTTCACGCGCGGCTTCCTGGTGGTCACGCCCGGCATCACCATCAAGGACCGCCTGCGCGTGCTGCAGCCAAACGACCCGGACAGCTACTACCGAAGCCGCGAGTTGGTCCCGAGCGACATGCTCCCCGATCTGGAAAAGGCAAAGATCGTCATCACCAACTACCACGCCTTCAAGCTGCGTGAACGCCTGGAACTATCCAAAGGCGGCCGTTCCTTGCTTCAGGGACGAGGCGAGACGCTCACGACCCTGGAAACCGAGGGACAAATGCTGCAACGGGTTATGCCCGAACTCATGGGAGTAAAAAACATCCTGGTCCTCAACGATGAGGCGCACCACTGCTATCGCGAGAAGCCGGGCGAGGGGGAGGAAGGCGCGCTCAAAGGAGAGGACAGGAAAGAAGCCCAAAAGAACACGGAAGCCGCGCGGCTGTGGATTTCGGGGCTCGAAACAGTCGGTGAAAAGCTTGGCATCAGCCAGGTAGTGGATCTCTCTGCAACGCCTTTCTTTTTGCGTGGATCAGGCTATTCCGAAGGGACATTGTTCCACTGGACGATGTGCGACTTTTCGCTCATGGACGCCATCGAATGCGGCATCGTCAAACTTCCCCGCGTGCCGGTGGCCGACAACATCCCCGGCGGCGACATGCCCAAATTCCGCAATCTCTGGGAACACATCCGCACCAACATGCCAAAGAAGGGACGGGGCAAGAGCAAGCATCTCGATCCTCTGAGTCTGCCTGTGGAGCTACAGACCGCCCTGGAGGCCCTGTACGGGCATTACCGGAAGATCTTCACACTCATGGAGAAGGCGCGCATTGACGTTCCGCCGTGCTTCATTGTGGTCTGCAACAACACCTCGACCTCCAAGCTGGTCTACGACTACATCTCCGGCTTCCACCGTGAGAACGACGACGGCTCAACGACGTTCGAAAACGGGCGCCTGGAGTTGTTTCGCAACTTCGACGAGGATGGCAACCGGTACCCAAGGCCCCGCACGCTGTTGATCGACAGCCAACAACTGGAGTCCGGTGACGCTCTGGACAAGAACTTCCGCAAGATCGCCGCTGATGAGATCGAACGCTTTCGGCGAGAAATCATCGAGCGCACCGGCGACCGCCACCAGGCCGAGAAGATCAGCGACCAGGATCTGCTCCGCGAAGTGATGAACACCGTCGGCAAACCGGGCCGGCTGGGGGATTCGATCCGCTGTGTCGTATCGGTATCAATGCTCACTGAAGGATGGGATGCGAACACCGTCAGCCATGTCCTCGGCGTTCGTGCTTTCGGGACGCAGTTGCTCTGTGAGCAGGTCGTCGGTCGCGCGCTGCGGCGGCAATCCTACGATCTCAATGAAGATGGCCTGTTCGACGTCGAGTACGCGGACGTATTGGGCATACCGTTCGACTTTACGGCGAAGCCCGTCGTAGTCGCACCTCCGCGGCCGCGAGAGACCGTCCACGTGAGGGCCGTGCGACCCGAACGGGACGCGCTCGAGATCCGTTTTCCGCGGGTGGCCGGGTATCGAGTGGAATTGCCGGAGGAAAGGCTTAGCGCCGAGTTCAACGAGGACTCAGTGCTGGAACTGACACCGGATCTGGTCGGTCCGTCAATCACCACGAACCAGGGGATTATCGGCGAGGGCGTTGACCTCAACCTGGTTCACACCAACGACCTGCGGCACTCGACCCTTCTGTTCCATCTCACCCAGCGGCTGCTCTACACCAAGTGGCGCGATCCGGGCGAAGAACCAAAGCTCCATCTCTTTGGAGAACTCAAGCGCATCACCAGACAGTGGCTCGATGGCTGCCTCGTCTGCAAGGGCAGCACCTACCCTGCGCAACTTATGTACCAGGAACTGGCCGACATCGCCTGTGAGCGCATCACGGCCGCCATCACGCGAAAGGAAAGCCGCAGCCGTCCGGTCAAAGCTGTGCTCGATCCGTACAATCCCGTCGGCTCCACAGCCCACGTCAACTTCAACACGACCAGGACCAGCCGGTACGAAACGGACGCGCGCCGTTGTCACATCAACTGGGTCGTCCTCGACAGCGACTGGGAAGCGGAGTTTTGCCGCGTAGCTGAATCCCATCCGCGCGTCAAAGCCTACGTCAAGAATCACAATCTCGGTCTCGAGGTGCCCTATCGCCACGGGTCTCAATCGCGGACCTATATTCCGGACTTTATCGTGGTCGTCGACGATGGCCATGGCGACGACGATCTCCTGCATCTCATTGTCGAGATCAAAGGCTATCGAAGAGAGGACGCCAAAGAGAAAAAGGCCACCATGGACACCTACTGGGTGCCCGGCGTGAATCATCACGGCCGCTACGGCCGCTGGGCCTTTGCGGAGTTCACCGACGTGTACGAGATGCAGTCGGACTTCGAGGCCAGAGTCGAAGCCGAGTTCAACGAGATGATCGAGCGACACGCCGCTCGCCGTGCTTCGACAGAATCCAACTGAACTCGCCCTCTTCGGTTCCTTCGCACGCGATCAGGCTGCCGAAGACAGTGACAGCCCCTGCCATATTGACAATGTATATACATTATCGTAAGTTTGTGGCATGAACATTACAATTCGGCTTCGTGGTATCGAGTTCGAATGGGACAGCACATGGTAGAAGCAAGTCGCGGGCGGCCATCCACGCCAGCCGAGAGAAAGAACTATGAAGAGCGATGACTTGCGGAGACGACTGAACAAGAATCGGACGATGGTCCCTGTGAGCATTCGTATGCCGGAGGACGTGATTGAAGATCTTAAGCGAATCGCCCCCCAATTGGGATTCTCCGGATACCAACCACTCATTCGAGCCTACATAGGCCAGGGTCTTCGTCAGGATCTCGTGCGACTGGAAAACAACCCTGGACTTGAACGATTCGTCGAAAGTCTGCAGAACCACGGTGTAGACACGAAAACCATCGAACAAGCCATGGCCGATGCGAGGCGTTCTACCTGATTTCCGAGGTCCGAATCTCTTTTACGCTGTCGCCTTACAGGCAGTCCGGGGGGGTTACAGTCGCTTCACGCCTTCCAATGGGCCAAGCATTCCGTGCTTGGCCACTGAACGGACCGTTATACACGATGATTGCGCCGAACTACAGAAACCGTACGCCGAAAGAGATCATCTCCAAGCAGATCTATCACAACGCCTCAGGATTTATGTACCGTGCAATGTCATGGCTCGACGTGGCAGATCAGTCTGGGCACTTCGCCGCGTTTCATTACGCCTGCATTGATGCACGGCTGGCTATCGAGCACCTCATCTTCGAACAATTGGCCATTACCGCCGGCGATGACTTGGATGCCGAGAAATATAAGCGCTGTGTAGACAACCCTGGGAAACTCGACAAGCTTCTTCAGCAGATCGTCCCCGATTACGAGAAGTTGCAAGAATTCACTAAGCTTGTTGGTTCTCTTTCTCCCGGCCTCCCTCCGGTGAACCAATGGGATATCAAGGATTTGCGTAAGTCTTGGGGCCGCCTCTCCCGTTACCTGCATTGGACCGGTGCCCCTTCACATACTACCGAAAACCCTTCCTGGCAAGCTCAGGCGATTCAAGAAGTTGTGGCCATCATTGAGCCGATATGGCAAAAGATGAGATCCGGGCACAGCGGCTCGATCCGGCCTGAAACTATGCCGGGGCCGGTTCGGGAAATCTGGAATGAATTCAGATCTGGCCAAATCGATTTCAAATCAGCCCAGGTTCGGCTGGACCTGGTCAGGGGTATCGACTGAGGACGTAAAGGATAGCAACGGCACCGCGTTGGTGCGCAGGGCACACTGGACCGCACGTTTATGCCAGGTGTTAGTGCGCCAACGATCCTGGAATTTGAGGGACTAATGAATAGAGATGAACTCCTGGACGTGCTCCGAGCACACAAGGCGACCCTTGCGCAACGCTTTGGTGTCACGAAACTCGCCTTGTTCGGATCGGTTGTTCGCAACCAGCTATCCAAAGACAGCGATGTCGACATCCTGGTTTCATTCCAGGGGAGGGCTGACTGGCGTCGGTATTTCGGCGTCCAGTTTTACCTTAAAGACCTGCTTGGCCATCCGATCAATCTGGTCACCGACAAGGCGTTGCGGGTGACGCCACACTCTCCACACCACGGGAGAACTCGCAATGTCAGAAAAAAAACAGCACCAGGCATATCGGAGCCGGATTGAAGCACTACGCAGCGATGCCGAGTTCGACGGTTTCATTGTGAACGAGGCGTCCGAGAGGGATTTCTGGTCATTTGTAAATTCAGTGTCCTTCCTTCGCAAAGCGGAAGTGGTACTCGTGGACAATGGCAATCTGCGTGCTGTCTGGGACGGGAAGGATGGCAGCCACCTCGGGCTCCAGTTCCTCGGAAATCGATTGGTAGAGTATGTTATTTTTAAACGCCGTCAGACCGACAGAGATGTTTCGCGAGCGGCCGGCCGAGACACGCTGGATGGCATCAAGAAGCAGATTCACGCTTTCGACCTCACTTTGCTGTTGCTCAGCGTGAGAAACCCTCAAACGTGGCTGGAAGTGTCCAGACACTGACAGCCGATATAAAACTCATGAGGAAACCATTGAAACTGAAAGTTGTGATCCATCAAGCGGAAGAAGGCGGATATTGGGCGGAAGTACCCTCTATCCCCGGATGTGCGACGCAAGGGGAATCCTTCGAAGAGTTGCTGACCAACCTCTACGAGGCCGTTGAAGGTTGTCTGTCCGTTGAGGTTTGTGACGTCTCTGTCTCGGAGAAGGACAAGGTGATCGAAATCGCAGTATGAAACCGAGTTCAACGAGATGATCGAGCGACACGCCGCTCGCCGCGCTTCGACAGAATCCAGGGGAGACCGATGACCAGGGATGAAATCCTGAACGCGCTCCGAACGCACAAGGCGACCCTTGCGCAACGCTTTGGTGTCACGAAACTCGCCTTGTTCGGATCGGTTGTTCGCAACCAGCTATCCAAAGACAGTGATGTCGACATCCTGGTTTCATTCCAGGGGAGGGCTGACTGGCGCCGATATTTCGGCGTCCAGTTTTACCTTGAGGATCTGCTTGGCCGCCCTGTCGATCTGGTGACGGACAAGGCTCTGCGAGTGGAATTACGTCCCTATGTGGAGCGGGAGATCGTCAATGTCTGACGCCGACCAAGAAGCGCGTAGCTGGCGGCACTGCAAAATCTGCTGAACACGGCCAAAGCGGCCCCGCGTAAAATGAGGAATCCATGAGAGAGAAAGTTTATCTCGAAACGACAGTGATTAGCTATCTGACTGCTTGGCGAAGTCCACAACTCTTGATGGCAGCACATCAAGAAGCAACGCGAATTTGGTGGGACGAACAGAAAAATAGCTTCGACATATTTACGTCAGAGGCAGTCATTGAAGAAGCGTCAGCAGGCGATCCTGAGGCCGCGCAACGGCGACTTTCAGTGCTAGAGGATATTCCTGAACTCGATATCACCGATAACGTCCGCGATTTAGCCAAGTCGTTACTTGCCAATACTCCATTACCCGAAAAAGCCCAAATTGATGCACTACACATCGCTGTGGCTACTGTTCATGGGATGGACTATTTACTGACATGGAACTGCTGCCATATTGCCAATGCAACTTTCCGCCACCGAATTGATACTGTTTGCGAATCCGCTGGTTACCAAGCACCCATTCTTTGCACACCTCTCGAATTAATGGAGGTATAAGCTCATGCAACCAGACCCAATCGTCGAAGAAGTCCGTAAGATACGCGATGCGTATGCTAAGAAATTCAACTATGACCTGGATGCGATTTGTCGAGATTTACAAGAGAAGCAGAGGCTGGGCAAAAAAAGAGTGATTTCTTTGCCACCTAAACGCCCGAGAAAAATGAATGGCAGTGGCTAGTGCATCGCGGTGTAAATCTTTACACATGACAGCACTGCGGCTAATCTACTTGAGTCCCACGTTTTGGCGGAACTACATGGCGATCAGGGAAATGGGTAATAACTTTCGCCACGATGCACCTAGTATCCGAAAAGCTTCGTTGCGTTGTTATAAATCGTGGAAATCCTACGAATGTCAGATGTTGATAAACTTCGACTCTTATTGTCAAAGAGATGTCCCATTTCCAGCGCTGAACAACTCAAGGCATTGTTGAAGTCGCATTTGGAAGGCGACGACGAGCGCTTCGTTTTATGAACCGATCAGATCACGCAGCGAATCCTTGCGTCCCTTTGACAAACCGGCCTCCGGCGGATCGCCGTCAAGGTCATCAACCACCTCGGTGACGAGGTCATGAAGGTATTTCGCACATGAATTTCAACACGACCAACAACACGTTTCGCCAATTAATGGGCAATGGGCTGAGTTATCGCGTTCCGAAGTTTCAACGCGATTATTCCTGGGGCCTCGACGAATGGGACGACCTGTGGCAGGACATTGTTGCGCTGTTCGGCGAGGACCCGGAACCCGCTCATTACCTGGGCTATCTGGTACTGCAATCAGCGGACAATAGGACGTTCGACATCATCGATGGACAGCAGCGCATGACCACGCTGAGCCTGTTGATGCTGGCGTCGGTGGCGCATCTGGCGGACCTGGCGCCGCCGGGTGATCCGGATGACCCGCAACATCGGCGCGCTGAGCAGTTGCGTAGCAACTACATCGGCTACCTGGACCCGGTGAGCCTGGTATCGCGCTCCAAGCTAACGCTGAATCGGCATAACGATCGCTTTTACCAGAATTACCTGGTACCCCTGGAGCATCTGCCGCAAAGAGGCTTGAACGCCTCGGAACATCTACTGCGCCGGGCGTTTCTCTGGTTTAAGGAGCGCACCAAAGAACGATCAGGTGATGACGGTGAATCGGTGGCGCGCTTTGTCGATGTCGCGGTGGATAAGCTGTTCTTTACAATCATCACCGTGACTGACGAATTAAATGCCTTCAAGGTGTTCGAGACGCTAAACGCTCGCGGCGTGCGCTTGTCCGCCACCGATTTGCTGAAGAATTACTTGTTTTCCGTCGTCTCGCGTGGCAATCCGCACGAATCGGAGATCAACACCTTGGAAGATCGATGGGAGGGTATCGTCGGGCTGCTGGGCAGTGAGAGCTTTCCCGAGTTCTTGCGGGTCTTCTGGAACAGCCGCAACAAACTGGTACGCAAGGCGGACTTGTTCAAAGTCATTCGCCACGCGATCTACGATAGGTCCAAAGCGTTTGAACTGATCCGCGACATGGACAGGAGCGCCCGGGTGTATGCGGCCTTGCGCAGCCCGGAGGACGACTCCTGGACAGCAGAGGAACGCGCCAGCCTGGCCCAGTTGCAGATGTTCAACGTGCGTCAGCCGTTAGCATTACTGTTGGCGGCATTTGAGCGATTCGAGGAAGACGACCGCGCCGGCTTTGGACGTCTTCTGCAGGCTATCGCGGTAGTGTCGTTTCGATACAACGTGATTTGTAGCCGCCAAAGCAACGAGCAGGAGGTTGTATATAACCAGATTGCCCGAGAAATTTCGGCAGGCCGGATTGACAGCACGGCCGCAGCGATTGCGGAACTGCGGCCTGTCTATCCCGAAGATGCGGAATTCAGGGCGGCGTTTGCAGACAAGGCGCTGCGGACCACCAGTAGCCGCAACAATAAAGTCGTGCGCTTTATCCTGTTTCGGCTTGAAGTACAGTTGTCGGGACAGCGCTTTGAATTCGAGAGCGCGAAATACGGCATCGAACATGTGTTGCCGGAGAATCCCGGCGGTGACTGGGAGCAGTTTGATGACCAGCAGCGAGAGGCGTCTACCTACCGTCTGGGTAACATGACCCTCATGGTGACCGCGGACAATCGCAATCTGGGAAACGCGGGATTCGCCGAAAAACGACCGGTTTACCATGAGAGTAACTTCGCCATCACCCGCAGGCTGGCAGAAGACTACGACACTTGGACCGTGGAGAAGATTCGCACACACCAAGCCTGGATGGCGAAACAGGCTACGGGCATATGGCGAATCAATCTCTGATGAGAAATGCGATTTCGCATCGTCGACACCTTCACCGACAGCCGCCCCGAAAAGCGCCTCACAAAATTCAACACCACCCTCCTCTCCCGCCTGAACCTGACCTCTCCCAAACGCTTCGCCTTCAACGCCAGCGACGGGACCGAGGTCGAGGGCTGGATCATGCTCCCCCCGACTCTCGCCGCAAAAAACACCCCGCCATCCTGGAAATCCACGGCGGCCCCCGCACGGCCTACGGCCTCGGCAATGGATACCGATCACACTGGAATCAGATGTCGTTGATCCTTTCGAAAGTGTTCGCGCAACGCCCGGCGATACTGTTCAAACTCTTCGTTTCTTTCCCGGCAGGTGTCGCTGGATCAGAATCGTATGTTATTCCCCCACCACGTCCTCCAGTGCCTTCAGAACCGGGTCCAGGTCAAACACGTATCCGAACATCAGCGACAGCCGCCACAGCGCGATCTGCTTCGCCCACTCATCCGTACAGCTCTCCGCATTCTCCACCGCTGTCGTCGCCTGCCGGATCGTGGAGCAGACGTATCCCATCCGGCTCATATCGATCATCCCTCCCGGGCTGGCCAGCAGGCACCAGTTGATCGCAAACCCCACGTAAATCAGGTTCCAGATCCCCCGCTCCCGGCACGCCGCGTTGAGCTGGTGCGAGTTGATCACCACCGCCTCCCCCGGTTCCGGCATCGCCTGCGGCGCAAAATCAATATATTTGAACCCCGCCGCAATATCGGCATTATTGTGCGCCCCCTGCGTCTGCACTCCCCGCTCCTCCCCCCACTGCTTCCGAAGCGCATCCTCCACCGCCCCGGCCGGCCGTTCGGGCGGGGGGCCCGCCATCTCTCTGATCCGCCGGTACTCCTCATACTGCTCCGTATAACTCTCCCCCGACGCCACGTGCATCACCGTCAACCCCGCTTTGCGCGCCGCTCCCAAAAGCGGCGGAAAAATCTTCTCAGAAATCTCCATCGCCCTGGGCAGGTACTCCACCACCCGGAACCAGCCCACGTAGGGCGAATCCGGCCCGGCCGGAATCTCATCCACCAGCCCCGGATTCCACGCATGCATACTCACCAGCGCCGTCTTTTCAAACGGCACATCTAAAATCCGCGTCGTCCACCCCGAAAACCCCCGTCCCGGAATATCCGCCCCTACATCCGCATCGTGCTGCCGGTAATAATGCGCCGGCAACCTCAGAATCTTACCCATAATTTCCTCCTGTCTCCCCAATCAAACAACCCCTTCTCTGCGCAATCCCTCAATCTCCTCAATCGACATCTCCAGGTACCCTCCCAGCACCTCCTCCGTGTGTTCTCCCAGCTTCGGACCTCGCTGGTGTTCAACGCTCGCATCGCTGATCTGAATCGCGTTCGCCACCACGCGTACCACCCCGAAATCCGGATGTGGAAGCTCGAGTATCATCTCATCTTCGGCCACCTGCGGGTCCCGGAACGCCTCTTCCACCGTATTGACAGGGGCGCATGGAACCTGTCCTTTGAGCAGGTCCAGCCACTCGGCCGTCGGTTTCTGCCGCGACAGATCCTTCAGCATCGGCACCAGCGCTTCCCGGTTTTCCAGGCGGTTCGCAAAACTCCGAAAACGGGGGTCGTCGGCCAGTTCCGGCGCACCCAGAATCCGCACCAGGTTTTGATAGAACTTCTCCTTGGCGCACATCACCACAAGCCATCCGTCCTGTGTGGGCAGCACCTGGGACGGGATCTGCGACGGGTGCGAAGAATCCGCCATCCGCTGCGGCTGATAACCTCTGGTCAGATGCCACGCCCCGACGTATCCCAACTGGGAAAGCGCCGTATCGAACAGGTTTACGTCCACATCGCACCCCAGGCCGGTCTCACGGGCGCGCAGAACCGCGCTGATCAGCCCCAGGGACGCCATCACCCCCCCGTTCAAATCGACCAGCGACA
Source organism: Candidatus Latescibacterota bacterium (assembly GCA_965222075.1). Taxonomy (GTDB): domain Bacteria; phylum Latescibacterota; class UBA2968; order UBA2968; genus JAAXHW01. The sequence continues at coordinate 2,200,138 of OZ244937.1, forward strand.
GCCCCGTCTTCTGCGGCGGCGTTCCCGGTTCGCCCGTCAAACTCATCCAGCCGGCATACCCCTGCATCAGATAATCGTACCCCGGCTCATCCGCGCGGGCGCCGGTGCGGCCGAACGCGGACAGGGAACAGCACACAACCGACCGCTTCACCCCTCCCAGCGCAGCGTAGTCCAGCCCCAGTTTGGCCGGCAGATCCCCCCGTAAATTGTTGAACACCCCATCTGAAACCCTCACCAGGGGATACAGCACCTCCCGCACCCTCGGATGCTGCAGATTCAGCGTCATGCTTTTCTTATTCCGGTTAAAACTCTGAAAATAGATACTGTCCTGCTCCACCGTATAGGGCGGAACATACCGGGCCACATCCCCCTCCGTTCCGGGATTCTCGATCTTGATGACCTCCGCGCCCAGATCCGCCAGCATCATCGTCGCCCAGGGCCCCGCCCCGAACTGCTCAACCGAAATGATCCGCACCCCGTCTAAGGGCGGACGGGCGCCTGTCCTGTTTTGATCTCTCAAACCCGCCTCTCCTGAGGGTCGGCCATCTTACGCACCCCTGCCTGGATTGCCAAATCCGGCAAGCGCAAAGCCCCGATCAGCTCGCCCCTTCATGCAGTTCCAGAATCCGCCGTGCCCGCTTGACAACCGGAAGATCGACCATCCGGCCGTCTGCGGCAATCGCCCCCCCACCTTCTGCTTCAAACGTGGCCACCACGCGCCGTGCCTGTTCAACCTCTTCATCCGTTGGACGATATACCCGGTGAACAACCTCGATCTGCCCGGGGTGAATCACGGCCTTGCCGGTAAATCCGAGTTCGCGGGCCCTGCGCGTCTCCCCGGCCAGTCCATCCGGATCTCGAATATCTAAGTAGACCCTGTCAACCGCCTGGAGGTGCACGCTGGCCGCCGCCACAACAACCGCCGACCGGGCGTAGAGCATCTCGCCGGCTGCCCCTTTCCCGGTCGAAAAAATCCCCAGGTCCAGCGCGAAATCCTCCGCTCCGAACATCAGCCCGACCAGCCTGGGACAGGCAGCGGCAATCGCCGGCGCCTGGACCAGGCCCAGGGCGCTCTCGATCGTCGCCAGCAGACGCACACTGCCCTGCGGGAGTCCCGCTGCAGGCTCCCGCTCGCTCAGGGCCGTATCGACTAAGCGCACATCGTCGGGCCGTTCCACTTTCGGCAGCGCCAGTCCGTACAGACCCGGCCGGATCACCTCCTGCAGATCCGCATCCAGTTCAGCGTGTCCGGCAGCATGCGTGCGCACAAGACGATGGGCCTTCCCCGGAACGCTATCCAAAGCTGCGCCCACCCGTTCTCGAGCCGTATCCACCGCATCGGGCGGCACCCCGTCCTCTAAGTCGAATATCACGGCATCCGGCTCCAGGCCGAGGGCCTTGTCGATCATCCTCTGCCGGTGTCCGGGCACAAACAGCCAGGACCGCATCATCACCCAACCCCCTGCCCCCCTTCCCTGCAAGGAAGGGAGAACCGGTCTATCCTTCGTCTATCTCAGGGAAGCGGTCTTGCGAGTTGTTCCGCTTGTAGACCATGATACCACGCACAAAATCGATCACAACCTTGCCATCCTGATTGATCCCCCGCGACCGAACCTTGACAATACCCGCCTCCGGGTAGGACTTCGACTCCCGCTTCGACAGCACCTCGGTCTCGCAATAGAGCGTATCCCCCACAAAAACCGGATTTGGGAGCCGGACCTCTTCCCAACCCAGATTCGCCATTGCGTTTTCACTCACATCCGTCACACTCATGCCCACCACCAGGGCCAGGGTAAACGTGCTGTTGACCAGGATCTGTCCCCACCTGGACTGCTCGCTGTACCGGGCGTCAAAATGCAGCGGATTTGTATTCAGCGTCAGGTGGGTGAACAACAGATTGTCCGCCTCCGTCACCGTGCGGCCGAACCTGCTCCGGTACACATCTCCGACTTCAAAATCCTCGTAGCACCTTCCCTCCCATCCCGTTTTGATCCTCTTCTTAGACCCTGCCATGCCACGCCCTTTCTCAGGTCTGTCTGCTCCCATCCGCCTGAAAACCGGAAGTTACCGCATGCAAAATGCAAATATATAAACGTGGATATTTGAAAACAATACCGTATATTATAGCGTTTTGCCCCGGCCCATCCAACCGATTTTCGACAACCCGTTTGGAATCTTTAATGTCCGACACCGCGCCTTCACCCTCCGGCCTCCTCACCCGTGGATTCGTCGCCCTGCTCATCGTCTCCTTCTTCTCCAGTTTCATCTCCTCTCCCCTCTACTCGCTCCTGCCGGTCTATGTGGACAAAGCGCACCTCGGATCTCCCCTCTTTGCCGGCTTTCTGAAAGCGCTCTTCCTCATCCTGGGCGGGCTCTTCGCTGTCCCCGCGGGCATGCTCTGCGACATGCTCGGCGTCAAGCGCATACTCATCCTGGGCATTGTTGGCCCGCTGCTTGCAGGCTTCATCTTCCTCACCGGCGACCCCCTCATCCTGGTTGCGCTCTGTATCGGCCTGGGCGCCACCTTCGGCTTCAGCAGCACCGGCGGACAGAGCTACCTCTTGGGCGCCGTCTCCCCCTCCGTGATTGGCCTCGCCTCCGCCGGCTACTTCTTAGGCAGCACCCTCGGCACCGCGTCGGGCAGCCTCTTTGCAGGCCCCATCGCAGACGCCCTGGGCTATCAAGCGCTTGGTATGGTCGCCTGTATCGCCTCTGTCTGTCTCATCGCCGGCGCCCTCTTCCTCCTCCCTGAACTCCCGCGTAGCGGCGAAAGCATCCGCTCCGTATCCCGCTCCTTCGCCGGCTACCTGAGTCTCCTCCGCCGCCGGGAAGTTCGCCTCCTCCTTGGCATCCGCTACCTTCCCACCTGCTACTGGGGCGCCGTCACCCTCCTTGTTCCGCTCCTCATCTCCCGCATCTCCGGCACCAACACGTCGGCAACGACCTACACCGCGATCAGCCTCACCGTCGCCGGCGCCTTCCAGATCCTCACCGGCCGCCTCTGCGACCGCATCGGCCGGTGGCGCCCCATCCTCATCTCCGCTGCCTGCGTCGCCCTCAGCGCCCTGGGGCTCGCCCTTACGGCCCACACCCTCCCTGGGCTCTACATCTTCGGCGTCATCGCCTCCGCCTCCGCCTGGTCCCTCTCCACCACCATGCCGGGCCTCCTCAAGCTCACCGCACGAGACGGCGAAGAAGGCCGGGTCGTCGGCATCGCCCACGTCGCCTGGAGCGCCGGCATGCTCTCCGGCAACTTAGGCGGCGGCAAACTCATCGAATGGGGCCCCACCCTCCCCTTTGGTATCGCCGTCGTCCTCTGCGTGGGCGCCGTCGCCTGCGGCGTGGGCCTCTACCGCGTCCACCGTGCAGCCGACCCGCCGCCTGGCGCCCCTTCCAAATAAGTTGATTCGCCCCCTCCAATTCGTATATTGTACGGACAGCATCCAAACGCCACCGGATCACCCTCCCCTGCCTGGCGCACGCGCCCGACGCCGTACTCGTGCCCCGCGTGGTATGGAAGACAGATCGCTACCGGGAGGTCGGAATGGACGAAATCCGCATCGGCATCGCCGGGCTGGGCCACCGCGGCCTGGGCTGGATCAGGTTGTTACAAAAGGTCCCGGGCTACCGCATCACCGCCGTCTACGACTGGATCGAGCCCCTGCAGGAGCGGGCCCTGTCGGCGATCCAGAACCGCGACAACGTCAAAACCTTCAGCAACTACGAGGACTTCCTGGCCTGGGAGGGCATCGACGCCGTCGGCCTCTGCGTGCGCCGTCCGGACCAGGGGGCGATGGCCGCGCAGGCCCTGGAGGCGGGTAAACACGTCAACGCCGAGGTCCCCGCCGCGCACACCCTGGAGGACTGCTGGCGGATCGTCACCGCCGCAGAGCGCACCGGCCTGGTCTACCAGCTCGGCGAACAGGCGCGATACTGGGGGTTTGTCGAGGCCTGGCGGGACCTGGTGGCGGAGGGACGCCTCGGACGCGTGACCTATTGCGAGGGGCAGTACATCGGCTACTACGGCACGCGCCAGTTCTTCCAGGACACGGATACGGGGCGCTTCTACAGCATCGAAGACCTCCCCGCGCACCCGGAAGCGGAACCGACCTGGCTGCACAGCATGCCCCCTATCCACTACCTCCCCCACGAGCTCAGCCCCATGCTCAAGGTCCTGGACGACCGCGTCGTCGAGGTCACCGCCATGAGCACGGCCAGCCCCAGCTACTCGCACCCGGAAATCGGCCAGCCCGACATCCAGATCGCGTTGATGAAAACCGAAAAAGACGCCATCCTGCGCATGGCCACCGGCTTTACGCAGAAGATCCCCAGCCGCCGGGGCCACCACTGGTACCAGATCATCGGCACCCGCGGCTGCATAGAGTGGAAACGGTCGGAAAAGGGCCGTCCCCTGATGTGGCGGGCAGACGCGCAGATGCACGACCTGGCCGAAGTCGACTGGCGCTTCGAGCGCACGGACGCCCCCGCAGGGGCCCGCAGCAGCGGCCACGGCGATGCGGACTACTACGTCCATGCCGCCTTCCGGGATGCCGTACGCGACACCAAACCCCTGGAATTCGACGTCTACCGGGCAATCGAAACCGCGGCCCCCGCGATCCTGGCCGCCGAATCGATTGCCCGGCGGACCTGGCTCACGGTGCCCGATTTCCGGCCAGGCGAGGCGCGACCGCCCGGAAGGATGGATGATGGCAGACCCCACACATAAGAAGAGCCTCCTGAGACTCGGCGCCTGTATTCTTTTAGCGGTTATACTCTGGATGATGCCGGTGCCTCAGGGATTGTCTTCCAAAGGCTGGCAGATCTTTTCGGTGTTTATCTCTGTGATTGTAAGTTTTGTCCTGCGCCCTTATCCTATGGGACCTATGGTCTTGTTCGGGCTGGTCGCATTGATGGTGAGCAAGACGCTTACGGCTCCCGAAGCGCTTTCAGGCTACGGAGATACCACAGTCTGGTTGGTCGTCGCCGCTTTTCTGATCGCCGGTGGAGTTGTGCACACAGGATTTGGCCGCCGGTTGGCTTTAACGCTCGTAAGTTGGCTTGGCAAGTCCACCCTGGGGCTGGGGTATTCACTGTGTGGCGCCGAGTTGCTGCTGGGACCGGTCGTGCCCTCCAACACCGCCCGGGGTGGAGGAATCCTGGCGCCGATTATGAATTCGCTGGCTCACGCGCTGGACTCCCGTCCAAATCAAAACCCCGAGCGAGCCGGGCAGTATCTGGCTCTGGTTGGGGCGCATGCCAATCTGATTACAGCCGCGATGTTTCTGACCGGAATGGCCGCCAACCCGCTGGTCGCCAAAGCAGCAAGAGATTTGTTTGACATTGATTTTGGCTGGGGGGACTGGGCACTCGGCGCAGTGGTACCCGGACTCATAGGCCTCGGTCTGCTTCCACTTTTTATCTACTACCTGGGTAAGCCTGCACTGGAGGACACACGTGCGGCCCAGGAAACGGCGCAGGAAGAACTCCGGAAAATGGGCCCCTGGAAATCGGGCGAAAAGGTGATGAGTGTGGTCTTCATCGTACTGATTGCGTTATGGTCTACAAAGGCGCTCCACGGCCTGAGCAACACCCTGGTTGCCTGGATAGGCGTCAGCCTGCTGCTTCTAACCAGGACCGAGAAATGGGAGGCCGTCAAAGGGAATGATCAGGCGTGGGACACACTCGTATGGCTTGGCGGTCTGCTGACGATGGCGAATAGCCTTAAAGACTACGGATTTATCGACTGGTTTGCAGCCAGCACGCGGGCATGGGTAGATGGCTTTGATGGGATCACGGTTATTCTTCTCCTCGCCCTGGTTTATTTCTATTCTATGTACTGTTTTTCCATGCTCACCGCTCATATTTCTGCTATGGTCGCTGCCTTTTTTGCAGTGGCCCTGGGCGCAGGCGCGCCGGCAATGCTAACCATTGCCATCCTCGCTTACTTTTCCAACCTGTGTGCGTGTACAACCAACTACTCCACCGGACCGGTGATTATCTACTTCGGACTGGGGTATGTATCACCGCATCAATGGTTTGCCAAAGGGTTCCTGGTATCACTTTTTCATCTTGCTATCTGGTTTGGCACAGGATTGATCTGGTGGAGGATGTTGGGATGGTGGTAAATCCTTATCCCCCGCTCACAGGAGAGTTTGTGACACCTTCCGTCAAAACTCATTCACCATCCGCACGTGCACCTTCCCCTGTGCCGGGCTGTCCCCCTTCGTCAACCCGTAGTCCAGTCCGATCATCCCCAGCCGGGACACCGCTCTTAGCCCCACGCCATAGCCGATTGGAAACAGATGCCCTCCGTCGACCTCCGGATCGTCCAGATAGCCCAGATCGAAGAACAGAAACGCCCGCGACCGGCGCCCCAGCAGCATCCGCCACTCTAAATTGGCCCAGGCCGCCTGCGCCGCCAGAAATACCTCCTCCCGGTGCCCCCGAATCGTGGTCGTCCCCCCCAGCCGCAGACGCGCGTCGGGGGCAACCCGGTCCCCCTCTTTCACCCCGGCGTTGTGGAGGCCGACGGCCAGCACAGACCGTTTTCCCAGCGGCAGAAAATGCGTCAGATCCAACGCATACTGCCGACGGACCTGTCCCCTGCCGCCCCGAAGCGCCCGGCCGTAGCTGAACCGGCCCCGGTATAAAAGCCCCGACCTCGGGTTCCACCGATTGTCCCTGCGGTCGTACTGCATGCCCCCTTCCAGCGCCCAGGTTCGGCTCTGGAAAAACCGTCCGAGGCCGCTCGAATCGGGCCGTACGCCCCCCCTCCGGAACCCGACGCGTACCCCCAGGTCCGGTGAGAGAGCCAACACCAGGCCGGCCCCAACGCTGTTTTCCACGTACCCCGGGCGCTGCCGCACCATCAAGTCTACTTCTGCCGAAAGGGGATGCCCCAGCACCCAGAGCTCCCGGTAGCGCAGGTTCAGATCCGACGCGGCCGGTCCCTGGCGTCCCCACGAGACGTGGCCGCCCCTGCCTGTACCCAGTAAATTGTCGAAATCCAGCGTAAACGTCCCCGTCAGCGCATGCGTCAGCCCCCCCGGGCCCGGCGCGTAGCTCAGCCCCCCTTCAACCCGGGTGGCGCTCGCCTCCCGCACGGCAACCACCAGAGCCCAGCGGCCCGTGTTCCCTTCCTGCTCTAAGGTTGCCCCCCTCACCTCCAAGAGGAAGGGAAGCCGCCGCAGGGCCTGCAGCGCCCGGTCCACGCGCCGCTGGTCGTACGGCTCTCCCGGCGCAAGTCGCATCTCCCGCAGAAGCACCCCTGCTCGTGTCACCCGGTTGCCCGTAAAACGGATCGTATCGACCCGGACAAAAGGCCCCTCCTCAATCGCTACCCGAACCTGCGCCAGATCCTTTCCCGGTTCGATCCCCACCTCGGGCCGTAGTGCGGCATAGGGATAGCCCCGGTTCTCGTAGACCCGGAGCAGGGCATCCATATCGGCCTCCAGGTGCCGGCTGACCAGAGGCGTCCCCGGCCGGGAGGCCATCGCCTCCAACAAAGCGTCCAGCGCGATCTGCCGGTTGCCGGTCACCTCGACCGACGCGACCCGCGTGAGCCGTCCCTCCTCAACCCGGAAGCGGACCGAAGCGCCCTTCTCCGAAAGCCCGACCTCCGGAGGCGCTACGGCCGCCTGCCAGTACCCGGCATCCCGGTACCCCTCCAGAATACGGCGGAGGTCCTGCCGCAGCAGCAGGCTGTCCAGAGAGATCCCGGCCCGCGTCACCAGCCATCCCCGCACCCGGTCCTCCGACATCCGGCGTACCCCCTCAACCCGCACCCGCCGCACGATCGGACGTTCCGCTCCCTGTAGAACGCCCAAAAGCCCAAATGTCAACAGCAAACTGACCAGAACATAACGCACCACCATAACAAGCATCTCCTGTTGAACCGCAAAGACACAGAGAGACTCGGGTATCGGGCTCTGCATCCTCTTTCGTCTCTGCGATCAATTTAAAACCTCGCGCGCACCTCCACCCGTCCCAGGTGCAGCACCGGACGGCCCGGACGCCTGCGGCCGTCGTAGACCAGCAGCGCCGTCAGGTATCGGGCAAGCCGGTAATCCACTCCCACCCGCCAGACCAAGTTGTGTCCTGCCCGATGTCCCTCGGCCATGCCCAAAAAGAGCGGCAGCCGTCCCGTTGCAGACACGCGGATCCAGTCCAGGCTGCCCCGCACCCGTCCCCTCCCCGGCAGGCCCCGGATGACCTCCGGCTTCAGCGAAAGGCGGGCGGCGTCCAACCCCCGGACCTCCTCCCGGTCCCATCCCATCCCCGCGCGCAGGCCCGTCTGCCAGCCCCGTGCAAAGCGCCAGCGCCCTCGGAGAGAAAATGCACCCGACCCGATGCCGTAGGCAAAAGGCCCCTCCCCCTTCCTGTGACGGCGTCCACCCGACGCCTCCGTCTCCAGTTCAAACCCGGACCCGATCTGAAAACGTCCCAGAACCGCGCCCTCGGCAAGGGCCTCCATTCCTCCTTCCGAAAGCGTCCGGTCCAGCCGGGACCGCTGCCGGGCAGAGATGCGAAACGACGCCCGGCGGCTGTAGCGAAAGAGATACAGCCTGGTCCGGATGTCCCGTCGCCCGCTGATCACCTCGTTTCCGGACCAGAACCGGTACAGGTCCCAGGGCGCAACCCCACTGTATCCTGGAAGCACCCGCCGGTCCGCCTCTAACGAAAGATCCAGCGACACCCCGGCCAGGAAGCGCTGCCAGCCTCCTGCCGGAGACCGCAGCAGGCGCTTGAGCGCCACCTCGAACCGGGCGCCCAACACCGCCTCCCGCACCGGCCGAAATCCCCCATCATCCCCGTAAAACACCTCATAATCCCCATCCACATCCGGGACAAACTCCTCCCTGTCCTGCACCCCATCTCCGTCCACATCCTCCCAGAGGTAGATGCCCCGTCCCTGTCCCACATACACGAAAACCGGCTGCCGATTCGGCGCGCCCGTACTGGAAATCCGGTAGGAAATCTGCTGCGACAGCGCTCCGTTGAACGGAGCATATCCCAGGCGCAGCCGGGCCAGGTCGGTGTGTCGGTCGCGCTCTCCCTGCTGTGGATACCGGACCGCGCTCCGGCTGTATTCTCCAGAAAGCGAAAGCCCGCCCCAGCCGGTTACCCCCGCCCGATGCCGGTGGGACCAGCTTTGAAGGCTGTCGCGCCATCCCCCCTCTAAGCGGTGCGTCCGGCGCAGGATCAGCGCCGACGTCCAGGACCAGGGGGTCCGGCTGCGGGTCGAAACATCCCAGGTCAGTTCCCGGACCTTTACCCCTTCGGGCATGCTGGCCCGCTCGGGAGCAAAGGCATAAAAAAGCGAAGACCCGCCAACCGCGCCCCCGTGTGCGGTCTCCGACGCGAACCGGAAGCCTGGACGGACCTTCCAGAAGGCCGCAGACACCCTGCCCTGCCGCCGGGACAGGCGGCCGCCCCCCTGAGAGACCTCTTGGAAGAGATAGCGCACATCAGGCGCATGGGGCCTGGAAACCTCGATCCCCACTTCGCGGCGTGCCGCAGGGCGGCTCCCGTTCCGCCGGCCGTATTCCAGGTTGAACCGAACCCCCTGCGCCGGGATGTAATGAAGCGCCACCTCGCCTGACCGCTCATCGCCTCGCTCGGACTCCGAGCGCCACCCCCAGCGCCCCTCGGTCTCCACCCGGTCGATCCGGTCAAATCCGGAAAACCGGGCCCCCACCTGCCGGTAGGACCCGGCCAGCCTGATCCGGCCAAGCGATTGTCCTGCCACAGACAACGCGTTAGGCACAAGGTCGACCCCCACCCGGAAGGCCTTCCCCCGGCTCCGCTCCTGCTCATCGGGTGCAAGGGGGGTGGACGTCTTGTCGCTAAAGGCCAACTCTCCGCTCAAACTCACCCCCTCCAGGAGCGTGTACCTGGCGTCCAGAACCGTCACCTGCTGCAGCGAAGGGGTGGGCACGGGCACGGAAAGGCCGGCGGCAGGAAGGGCACGATCGGCCTCCCGGATAAACGTCGTCCCCAGCCAGAGACGGTCGTCGGCCAGGGCCAGCCTGCCCTGTAGCCCCACCATGCGGCGCCTCGATCCCCCGTCTAAGATCTGGTATTCCACCGAAATCCGGCTCTCCGCCGAAATCGGATGGGCCGGCGTAAAGGTCAAAAGCCCCCGTTCATAATCGATTGCATAGTCCTGCCCCTCTCCCCGCCTCAGCAGGCGGCCGTCTAAGTAGACCCGTTCCGATCCCGCCACCACCGGACCGCCGCCCCCTCCGGCTCCCCCTGAAAGTCGGTAGGGCCCCTGGTAGCCCTGGGAAGGCGCAATCCGGTGGGTCGCCCACCGTCCTTCGGACACCGCGCCGAAAAGCCTGGCCTCCCCTCCCGGCAGCGAGACTGCAAGCCTGGCCCCCTGCAGGCGCCGCCGGTACCGCCCAAACGTCGTCTCGCCGAAAACCACATCCTGGTCGCCCAGACCCGCCGACAAAGACCGGGACCGAACCTGGAAGGTGACCCGGTCGAGTTCCTGCAAACTCCGGGTCCGGCCCTCGGGCTGCAGAGGAAGATTCCGGTCCGAAAGCAGCGCAAGCACCTCCACCCCCTCCGTGACCTCTCCGGAGATGTGCACCCGCAGGGACTGCGTCAATTCAGGAGCCCGATCCGACCCGAACTCCACCTGGATACGCTTGGTCCCGCCGATATCCAGCCCGGGCCCGGCGGCGGCCGGTCCCTGGAAGGGTGCCTCCGCCCGCGCCTTTGGAGGACGCGGCTGCGGGGATGCCCCCTCCGTCCCTCCAGCCGGCCGCTCGCGACGCCGGTAGACCGGCCGCAGCACCTGTGGTGACTGCCGAAACCGGACCAGCACGGGCACCCCCCGGGGCAGATCTCGAAAAAAAGTCAGCAGGGCATCGTCAATCCGGTAGTCCAGTCCCCGCACCTGCAGACGACCCGCCACCCGGACCGATACGCTCACCTCTAAGATCGGACGGTCGGAGATACAATAGGGGCCCCGGCTGCCGTCCGCCTTAAACGTCCGCTCCATATCAAAAAGTGTAACCCGATCCGGACCGGCCCGGGCCGCGGCAGACAGGCCCAGGAGGCAGAAAAGCACCAGACGTGTGTAATTGGGCTTTACCATAATGATCCCAATTCAACATCAAGTCAAACAGACGACGGACGACGGCTTTAGAGGGTTGACCGTGGTCCGTCGTCTCACACAAAAAACGGGATATCCCGACCACAGAACGGAATATCCCGGCTCTACTTCAAACGTCCCCCTCAACGGCGGGGGACGAGGATCTGGAATTTCTGCACGCGGCTGTTCCCTGTATCCAGCACGTAGAGCACATTGCGCGGCCCCAGCACCAGCCCCCGAGGGCCCTTGAAGGTCCCGGATTTCTGTCCTGGCTCGGGCCCGCCGATCCACTTGAGAACCTCTCCGCTTTCCAGGTCAAAAACCAGCACCCGGTGGTGCCCGGTATCTGCCACGAAAAGCGTGCCCTTCACACCTACGCAGACCCCGGCAGGCTCTGATAGCGTCCCTTCTCCCAGGCCCCGCTTGAAATTGCCAAACCGATCAAAAACCGCAATCCGATCGTTTTCGCTGTCGCAGACGTAGACCTCTGCCTTCTCACCCACCGCAAGCCCGAGGGGACGCCGCAGTCTGCCGGCGCCGTAGCCGTATCCCCCAAAACTACGATCCGTCTGGTTGTACGTGCTGATCTGCACCATCTGGTCGGCATCGGTATCGCTCACATACAGCTCACCCTCTTCAGAAACCGCAATCCCGCCCAGCGCTCCCAGGGCGATCGGGCCTTCCACATCCTGTCCTCCCACCAGGCCCAGCAGACGGAAGTGCGGGCTGAAAATCTGGATCCGGTGATTGCGGCCATCGGCCACATACAGCTCCAGCCCTCCCCTCCCAACCGCCACCCCTGCGGGCCGATTGAACTGGCCCGCATCCCAGCCGAACCCACCCACTTCGGACAGGTAACCCCCATCCAGATCGAATTTCTGAATGCGGTCATTCCCGGTATCGGCCACATAAAGACTCCCGACAGGGTCCACGGTAATCCCGGAAGGATCGTGAAACTGCCCCTGCCCGTTCCCTTTCTGACCAAACGCCGAAACAAACCGGAAATCCACCTTTACCGGCGCCGCCTTTTGCGCAAACGCGCTCCCGGCAAGGAGAAAGAACCAAATCAATACGCGGCAAATCGCCCAAATTGCAATTTGCAATTCCCTATCCTTTCATATCCTGTCCTATAGCTTCAAATTCTGCTGAATGCTCTCCACCGCCCGCGCCACATCCTCGTGGTGCCCAAACGCACTCAGCCTGAAATAGCCCTCGCCGCCTGGCCCGAACCCGGCCCCCGGCGTGCCTACCACATGCGCCTCTGCAAGAAGCTGATCAAAGAAATTCCACGAACCCATCCCACGGGGCGTCACCATCCAAAGATAGGGCGCATGCACCCCCCCGTACACCTTAACCCCTATCGCCTCAAGCGCCGTGCGAATCCGTCTCGCATTCTCCATATAATAATCCACGGTGCCCTGACACTCTCTTTTTCCCTCTTCCGTAAACGCCGCGAGCGCCCCCTCCTGAACAATGTTCGAAGCGCCGTTAAACATCGTGCTCTGACGTCGCATCCAGAGTGCATTCACCTTGCCGGGTTCTGTCCCCTCCACCACCAGGTCCATAGGAACCACGCTCCAGCCTAAGCGCACGCCGGTAAACCCGATATCCTTGGAAAAACTGTTGATCTCAACCGCGCATTCCCCGGCCCCATCCACCTCATAAATGCTCCTGGGCAGATCCGGATCGGAGATATAGGCACAATAGGCCGCATCAAAAATAACCACAGCCTTGTGTTCCCGGGCATAATTGACAAACTTCTGCAGCTGCGCTTTGGTTGCAACGGCCCCTGTGGGATTGTTGGGATTGCACAGATAGATCAGGTCCACCTTCCCCTCAGGCAGCTCGGGAAAAAACCCATTCTCGTCCGTGCAGGGCATATAAACCAGCCCACCGTACTGCCCATCCACACACACACCGGTCCGCCCGGCAATCACATTGCTGTCCACATACACAGGATAGGCCGGATCCTGCACGGCAACGACATTCTCCAGGCCAAAAATCGACTGGATGTTGGCGGAATCGGGCTTTGCGCCGTCACTCACAAATATCTCCGACGGGTCGAGCGTCACACTGTAGCCGGCATAGCGCTCCACCAGCGCTTCTCTCAGTTGGGTTGTGCCCTCATAATCTCCATATCCGGTATAGGTCTCCACATCCGCCAGCTTATCCACCCCCTGGTGAAGGCCGGCCACAATGGCTGGCGTTAAAGTCTCGGTAGTATCCCCGATGCCCAGGCGCATCACCTCAACACCGGGATTTGCTTCCAGGAACGCCTGCGTTCTCCTGGCAATCTCAGGAAAAAGATATCCCGCTGCAAGTTTGTCGTAGTGGGAATTAAGGGTTGCCATCTTCTCTTTGTGTCCTTTCTTTAAAACCTTCTCATCTTTCGCCGCCTCTCCAACCCAACAATATATGCAGCTTCCCCGACGATGTCAAAAGGTCTACAGCCCCTTGTCCACCACAAAAAAATCGCCACTTTCAAAGGGGGGCTGAAAGCGACGATTACAGGAACGGGGTCCCAGAAACATCAGACTTCCATAATCTCCTTTTCTTTTCCCTCCAGAATCTCGTCGACTTCCCCGACAAACGCATCGGTCAGCTTCTGAACCTGTTCCTGGCCCCGTTTGGCGTCATCCTCGGGGACCTCGCCATCCTTCCGGGCCTCTTTGAGCAGGTCGTTGGCATCACGGCGGGCGTTTCGAATAGAAACCCGACCCTCTTCCGCCATCTGCCGCACCACCCGCACCAGTTCCTCCCGACGCTCCTCGGTCAGCTGCGGAATCGGCAACCGGATGATACTGCCGTCATTGGAAGGCACCAGACCCAGGTTCGAGGCCAGAATAGCCTTTTCAACGGCGGGAATGGCGCTCTTGTCCCAGGGCTGAATTGTAATCAGGCGGGGTTCTGGCACTCCCATATTGGCCACCTGATTGATCGGAACCTGAGACCCGTAGTACTCTACCCGAATCGCATCTAAAAGGGCCATATTGGCCCGGCTGGTACGGACCGTGGCGGTTTCGTACCGAAAGGCCTCTACGGACTTCCGCATTGCACGCCTGGTATCGGCAAGAATTTCATCAACCAATGGCTACCCCCTTTGAAGCCGGCAAACGGCAAACGGCCCCCACCACAGGTAAAAATCCACGTTTCACGGCCTTTACCCGCTCTCTTCACCCAGCACGTATCGCACAAAACGCCGAATGCTCACATTTTCACCGCTCTTGGCCGCAAGCTCCGTCTCCAGGTCTTTGACCGTCTTATCGAGATCCTTGACAAAGGGCTGCTCTAACAGACAGACCTCCTGGTAGTACTTTTCGAGACGCCCTTCCACAATCCGGTCGACCACGTTCTCCGGTTTCCCTTCCCCAAGGGCCTGCTCCCGGTAAATCCCGCGCTCCCTTTCCACGACCACAGGGTCCAGATCCTCTCGGCTAACCGCTAAGGGAGCATTCGCGGCAATATGCATGGCCACATCCCTGGCAAAGGCCTGAAACTCATCGGTTCGGGCCACAAAATCGGTCTCGCTGTTGACCTCGACCATCACCCCAAGCTTGTTTCCGGTATGGATGTAAGAGACAATAGCCCCCTCTCTGGCCGCCCGCCCCATACGGTCTTCCGCCTTGGCGATACCGCGCTTTCGAAGAACCTCGATCGCCCTCTCCATATCCCCGTCGGTTTCCTCAAGCGCACGTTTGCAATCCATCATCCCAACGTTGGTTTTTGCGCGCAACTCCTGAACCTGTTTTGCAGAAATTGCCATAATCTCGTTCTCCCTGCAAGCATAAGCGCCGCGAACAATAATTGGTCTCTACTGGGTAATCTCTGTAATCTCAGGTCCCGATACGACCCCGGCTTCCGCCCTGCCCCCCTCTTCTGCAGGGGTCTGCGCCGAATGCTCTTTTCGGACTTTCTGACCTTCGATCACGGCATCGGCCATAAGCCGGGTAATCAGGGCAATAGACCGGATGGCATCGTCGTTGCCTGGAATAGGATAGTCGATCTCGTCGGGATTACAGTTGGTATCTACAATGGACACAATGGGGATCTCCAGACGGTTGGCCTCTCCCACGGCAATCTTCTCCTTCTTGGTATCCACAATAACGACCAGCCCCGGCAGGCGCCCCATATTTCGGATTCCACTCAGAGACTTCTCAAGCTTACCCCGTTCTCTGTCCAGTTGCAAAACCTCTTTCTTCGTCAGGCGCTCGTAAGAACCGTCTGTACCCATCTTATCTAAGGCTTCAAGACGCCGAATACTCTGACGAATGGTTTGAAAATTGGTCAGCATCCCGCCCAACCAGCGCTCGGTAACATGGAACATGTCGCATCGCTCAGCTTCACGGAGAACCACATCTTGGGACTGCTTTTTGGTGCCGACAAAAAGAACCGGTTTGCCGTTTTCGACAGCTTCACGCACGACCTGATAGGCCTGTTCGATATGTCTCAGTGTTTTTTGAAGATCGATAATATAAATGCCGTTGCGTTCTGTAAAAATATACTTCTTCATTTTCGGGTCCCACCTGCGCGTCTGGTGCCCGAAATGCACCCCGGCTTCAAGGAGCTCCTTCATCGTAACAACAGCCATTGATACCTCCTGAACATATACTGGGTTTATCCTCTGTACCCGTCATCTCGCAGCCCCGTCAGAGATCGACACCCAAGCCGCGATCGGGATACATGTGAATTTGGCACACCCCTCAGGGATGCCTGTAAAGCCATGCAGCCTGTCAGGTTAGACGCTATGAACAGGCTTACCGCTTGGAGAACTGGAAGCGTTTGCGTGCACCGGGCTGCCCCGGCTTTTTACGCTCTACCTCTCGGGCATCGCGCGTTAGCATACCGGCCGCTCGGAGCGGTTTTCTCAGATCTTCGTCCATAGCCAGAAGACTCCGGGCAATGCCCAGGCGGATCGCGCCCGCCTGACCGCTTAAGCCTCCCCCTTTGGCGCGGGCTACGATGTCGTACCTCCCCATCGACTCCGTGATCTGGAGAGGGCGTTCCACCAGCAGCACCAGCGTCTCTCGCTTCAGATAATCCAGGACCGGTCTTCCGTTAACCGTAATCTGGCCGGAACCGGAGAAAACCTGAACGTTCGCTGTCGCGTTTTTGCGTCGACCTGTAGCAGAAACAAGTGGTTCGGGCAAAAAGTCACCTCCTTTCGCCAGCCATTGGAAAGATCCGAATCCGATCAGGCAAAATCGATCGGCTCGGGACTCTGGCTTTGATGCGGATGCTCGGCCCCCACATAGATCCGGACCTTCTTCATCATCTTGCGGCCCAGCCTGTTGCGCGGAAGCATGCCTTTAATAGCGTGTTCTAATACAAACTCGGGCTGGGTCTCAAGTAACCTTTTGAGGCTTTTGGTCTTGAGCCCCCCCGGATATCCGCTGTAGCTCGTGTAAACCTTATCCTCGGGTTTGTTGTTGCCCGTAACACGGATTTTACCGGCGTTGACGATCACCACGTGATCGCCGGTATCGATATGGGGGGTATAAATCGGTTTGTGTTTCCCTCTGAGTATCCTGGCCACTTCGCTTGCAAACCGCCCCAGCACCTTCCCTTTTGCATCGGCCACGTACCATTTTCGTTCCACGTCGCTCGCTTTGGCGCTCATCGTCTTCATATCCAGACGGCGTCATCCATGGGAAATGCCGCCCTTATGTCACCTCCTCTCTCACTCAGCTGTAAATTTAGGTGTTAAGCTTCAAAAGATATATATCAACATTTTTTTGTCAAGGAATAATCCGGCCGGAACAGCGCCTCTGGAGACAAAAAAGCGCCACACGACGGGAGACCGGTTGCCCGATCACATCTCCGTGCGGCGCAATACGTTCGACAGCCTCCATCTCACGGAACCTCAAACTGCTGATGGCCCGCCGAGATGACGAATTGCGTGTCGTTCGGTGACTGTTTAGATTCGCCAGGTGCGCTACCGATCGAGATGTAGATCCCGCTCCTGGCGAGCGCATCTAACTACAGCCACCTCCACTGGTCGTATCGCTCATTAGACCACCTCCTTTCTGTGTAATCGAAAATATAGGGTATCCCCAGGAGGAAGTCAATCGCTTTTTCTCCATCGCCCGGCACCCCCCACCCCTCCCGGCACCGCCAAAGTTCAAGTCGGAACTTTTTTTATGTCCGTGGATCCAGCACATCCCTCAGCCCGTCGCCCAAGAGGTTAAACGCCAGAACGGTCAGAAAGATGGCAAGGCCGGGAAAGGTCAGCACCCAGGGGGCGCTCAGAATCAACTCCCGTCCCTCGTTCAGCATGGCGCCCCACTCCGGGGTTGGCGGCTGCGCTCCCAGGCCCAGAAAGCTGAGACCTGCGGCATCTAAGATAGCGGTGGCCAGTCCAAGCGTCGACTGGACAATCAGGGGGGGCAGACAGTTGGGAAGCACAGCGAACACGAGAACCCGCAGGTCTCCCGCCCCAAGGGCCCGAACCGCCTGCACATAGTCCTTCTCCCGCACCGAAAGGGCCGAGGCACGCACCAGCCGGGCATACTGGGGCACCGCCACAATCCCCACGGCCAGCATGGCATTGTCCAGGCCTGGGCCCAGAACGGCCACAATCCCGATTGCCAAGAGGATGCTTGGAAAGGCCAGCATCAGATCCATAGCCCGCATCAGCGCCTGATCCAGCAGGCCGCCCCAGTACCCCCCCGTAAGCCCGATGGCCGTCCCCAGAATCAGGGCGATCAGCACCGCGACCACTCCGATCCGCAACGAGATCCGGGACCCGAAAATCACCCGGCTCAGAATATCCCGGCCAAAATCGTCCGTGCCGAAGGGGTGTGTCGGAGACGGTGGAGAAAGCCGGCTGTAGAGATCCTGTTCCAGCGGATCATAGGGCGCAGCCAGCGGCGCGGCAAGGGCCAGCAGCAAGAACCCCAGCAGCAGCACACCGCCCGCCACAGCAAGGCGGTTTACCCCCAGCCGCCGCCACAGCATCCCCCCCCACCCTTCCGACTGGCCTATTTGTGAAACATCAGTCGTTGGTACTATCATATACAGGCTTCTCCACACCACCCCCGGTTACAGGTCCCGGTCCCCTGTTCCTCCCCATCCTTTTTTGCCTCTGCCTTTAACCTGAAACGTGGAATCTGGAACTTTAGTTTTCGTACTTAATCCTCGGGTCCAACCATGCATACAGCACATCTGCAATCAGATTGATCACGACAAACGTCGCCGCAATCAAAAGCACCCCCCCCTGGATTGCCCTGAAATCCCGGGCATAGACCGCCAGCAGCAGCCACCGCCCCACACCGGGCCAGGCGAAAATCGTCTCTGTAATCACCGCTCCCCCGAGGAGGTAGCCGAACTGTAAGCTGATCACTGTGAGCACCGGAATAAAGGCGTTTTTGAGCGCATGCCGAAAAATCACGACGCGTTCGGACAGCCCCTTGGCCCAGGCCGTGCGTACATAGTCCTCTTTGAGCACCTCCAGCAGGCTGGAGCGGGTCATGCGCGCAATCACCGCCGCGGGAACCGTCCCCAGCGTCACCCCCGGCAGAACCAGGTGCCACAGGGCGTTGCCAAAAGCATAAAAATCTCCCACCAGCAGGCTGTCTACCAGGTAGAGCCCCGTTGCGGAGGGAATAAAAACGTGGGCGCTCAGCCGACCCGACACTGGAAAAATGCCCAGGAAAAGCCCCAGCCCAAGGATCAGAACCAGCCCCAGCCAGAAAATCGGCATCGAAACGCCCACCAGCGAACCCAGCATCCCCACGTAGTCCAGCAAAGATCCCTTCCGGGTGGCCGAAAGCACACCCGCAACAATCCCCCCCACAATGGCCAGCATCATACTGACGAAGGTCAGTTCCAGCGTTGCCGGAAATCGGACCAGCAGTTCTACCGACACCCGTTCGTGGGTCTTGATCGACCGCCCCAGATCCCCTTGAAGCAGCCCTGATAGGTACCGGCCGAACTGCACGTAGAGGGGCTGGTCCAGCCCCAGTTGGCGGCGCAGCGTCTCCAGGCTCTGAGCGCTGGCCCGCTCCCCCAGCATCACCTGCGCAGGGTCTCCAGGCACCAGGTGGACCATCAGAAAAACCAGCACACTGATGCCCAGAAGCGTAGGAATCAACAGGAGCAGACGTTGAAGTACAAAAGCACGCATATTGTAAGATTTGGCCCTGTAGGGGCCGACCTGTGTGTCTGCCCTGGTGCGGGGTGGGGGCCGCTGCCCGTTGCTACCGCACGATTTCCACGTTGTGAAACCACTTGCTGCCCGTTGGGTGAAGCCGGAACCCCTTCACCACCTTCTTAAACGCGGCCGTCTGTGCCGCATGCACCAGGGGCACCCAGGGGGCGTCCCGGTGAACGATCACCTGCGCCTGCCGGTAAAGCGCCGTGCGGCGGGACATATCGACCTCTCGTTGCGCCTCCACCAGGACCTTATGGAGTTCCTCGCTCCGGTAAAATGCAATATTGCTCGCCGGGTGGACCGTCGCGCTCTTATCCAGCAGCACATAGAGGAAATTATCCGGATCGCCGTTGTCCCCCGTCCAGCCCAGAAGGGCCATGTCGTGCTGTCCGCGCTGGATCTTGTCCAGATACGTCCCCCACTCGAAACTCCTGATCTCCGCCTCGATGCCCACCTCCCTCAAATTGGCCTGAATGGCTTGCGCAATCTTCAACGGTTGAGGCATATAAGGCCTGGGCACCGGCATGGCCCACAGGGTCGTCTTAAATCCGTTGGGATACCCCGCCTCGGCCAGAAGTTGCCGCGCCTGCTCGGGGTCGTATCCATATCCGTCGATGCCTTCGTGGTAGCTCCACAGCGTAGGCGGAATCGGATTCACAGCCGGCAGGGCCAGCCCCTGGTAAAGGTTGTCCACCAGCGCCTGCTTGTTGATCGCGTGGTTCACGGCCCGGCGGACCTTGAGCAGGCCGAACGGCTGCCGGTCCATATTCATCGCCAGGTAGCCCACATTCATCCCGGACTGCGACAAGAGCTGGAGTTTTGGATCGGCCTCGATATTGGGCATAAAATCGGGCACCAGGTTGTCCATTCCGTCAATCGAGCCCTGTATCAGCGCAATCAGACGCACCGAATTTTCCGGAATACTCCTGAAGATGAGCCGGTCGACCCCGGGCGGGGGGCCCCAGTAGTCCGCATTGCGTTCCAGCACAACCCGATCGTCTTTGATCCATTCCACAAACCGGAACGGCCCCGTACCCACCGGATGCCGGGGATAGTCGCTGGCCCACTTCCGCACGGCGGCGGGACTGACAATCCCGCAGAAATTCATCGCCAAGTTCGAAAGAAAAGGCGCATTAGGCCGCTTCAGTTCGATCTCCACCCGATAATCGTCCACCTTCCGCATGTCCTTGACAATATCGCTCATCGACATGCTGTTCCAGTACTGATACGCCCCTTCCACGTGGTGGAAGGGGTGGTCGGTCATAAACTGCCGGCCCAGCGAAAAGACCACCGCATCGGCATTAAAGGGCGTACCATCGTGGAACACCACGCCCCGGCGCAGGTGGAACGTCCACGTCAACCCGTCTTCGGAAACCGTCCACGACTCGGCCAGACTCGGGATCAACTCGGTATTCTCCGGCTTAAAGTTCACCAGCGTATCGTAGATATTATCACAAACCTTGAACGACTCCCCGTCGGTCTCCAGCGCCGGATCCAGACCCACCGAATCCCCCCCACGGCCGAACACAAGCGTGCGATTCTCCTGCTGACCGCAGGAAACAACACACAGGAAAAGCACGGTAAACAGCCAGCGCATGTACATAGGAACGCCCCATAAGAAGGGGTCAGCAATCACTGACCACCCACCAACCCACCACTCACTTCTCCGAAAACGCGGCGTCGAACGCCACTCCGGAGGATTCGAAATCGATGCTGTTCACAAATGCGCAGGCCTCGGCCGCCCCGTGCTCCCGGTCCATCCCCGAGTCCTCCCACTCCACGGACAGCGGGCCGTTGTAGCCGATATCGTTCAGTGTCCGAATAATCTCCTCGAAATCCACACTCCCCCTTCCCAGCGACCGGAAATCCCACGATCGGTTCGGATCTCCAAAGTTCGTATGCCCCCCAAACACACCTGCGCGCGTGGGCAGAGGCGAGGCGTAAACATCCTTCATATGGACGTGATAAATCCGATCGCCGAACTCCCGGATAAATCCGACGTAGTCCACATTCTGGTAAAGCAGATGGCTTGGATCGTAATTAAACCCGAACTCCTTCCGGTTCTTAAGCGCCTTCACCGCCCGCGCTGTCGATACGGTGTCAAACGCGATCTCGGTCGGGTGGACCTCCAGCGCAAATTTGACCCTGTTCTTTTTAAACGCATCTAAGATTGGATTCCACCGGTCCGCAAAATCCTTGAACCCGGCCTCAATCGCCGCCGGATCAACGGGTGGGAAAGCGTAGAGCAGGTGCCAGATCGAAGACCCGGTGAACCCGTTCACCACCTTCACCCCCAGCGCCTTCGCCGCCTCGGCCGTCACTTGCATCTCCCTGGCCGCGCGCCGCTTCACCTGCTCCGGCTTCCCGTCGCCCCATACCCTGGGCGGCAGAAGCGCCGCGTGGCGTTCATCGATATGATCACACACCGCCTGTCCCACCAGGTGGTTGCTAATCGCCCAGAACGTCAGCCCGTACTTCTCTAAAATCTCGTGCCGGCTCCGGCAATACCTGTCGCTCGACGCTGCCTTGCGCACGTCTAAGTGGTCGCCCCAGCAGGCGAGTTCCAGACCGTCGTAGCCCCAATCGCTCGCCTTCTGTGCAAGCGCCTCAAGCGGCAGGTCCGCCCACTGGCCGGTAAATAATGTACACGGTCTTGCCATAACAGATGCTCCTCCCAACTGCGGAGTGTGGATTGCAGATTGCGGAATGAAAGATAAAAAACCCGCAACTCCTTAAAGGGGGCCCCGGGGGGATTATACCCTGGATACTTTCACCCACCGCTTCGACTTCGCCGACTGGACCGCCGCCTCCATTACCGCCTGGACCTTTGTCCCCTCTTTGAAGTCGGGCGACGCCTTCCGATCCCTGACGATCGCCTCGAAGAAATCCTTCACCTCGTGGACAAATGTATGCTCCCAACCCACAAGGTGTCCCGGCGGCCACCATGCCGACATGTAGGGATGCGACCCTTCATTCACAATAATCTCCCGGAACCCCTGGACGTGCTCCTCGTCCTCCCGAGAATAGTACTGCAACTCGTTCATCTTCTCCAGGTTGAACGCAATGCTCCCCTTGCTGCCGTTGATCTCAAACCGGTTGTGGTTGCGCCTGCCGGCCGCGAATCGGGTCGCTTCGAACGAACCCAGCGCTCCATTCTTGAACCGGGCCAGAAACAGCGTGGCATCCTCCACCGTCACCGTCCCGGTCCTCTTTCCCCTGTCTCCCGTTGCCCCCAATGAGACGTCGATCGATGCTACAAGCGGGCGTTTCTGGATAAAGGTCGTATCCGCCCCCACAACCGTATCGATATCCCCTACCAGGTGAAGCGCAAGGTCAATAATATGGGCGCCCAAATCCCCGAGTGGCCCAGAACCCGACAGGCGCTTCTTCAGGCGCCACACCAGCGGAAAATCGGGATCGATAATCCAGTCCTGCAAATAAACCGCCCGCCAGTGATAAATCTGCCCGATCCGCCCCTCCTGAATCAGCTGCTTGGCCAGGGCTACCGCAGGCACCCGCCGGTAGTTGAAAGCCACCATCGTCTTTTGGTTCGACTTATTGGCAACCTTCAGAATTTCCTTCGCCTCTATTAAGTTGTTCGCCAGCGGCTTTTCACAAATCACGTGCTTGCCGGCCTTCAGCGCCTCAATCGCCATCGGTTTATGCATATTTCCGGGCGAACAGATATCCACTACATCGATATCCTCTCGCGCAACCACCCGCCGCCAGTTCGTCGCGTACTCCTCCCACCCAAACTGTGCCGCGGCCTGGCTCACCGCCTCCCGGTTCCGGCCGCAGATCACTTTCATCACAGGTTCGACGCCGGTATCCGGGAAAAACATAGACACCTTACGAAACGCGTTGCTGTGCGCCTTCCCCATAAAGGAATAACCAATAAGCCCGATGTTCAACTGTTTGGCCATAATACCCTCCTTTGACCCACATCGCAACCAACCAAAAGCAGCGTCTCGTGAAACCCATCCAATATATCAATCCCTCTACTCTTGTCAACGGATTTTGGAACCAGAACCTCAGTGAAAATCAGGATTCGCTTCACGCTTCGCAGCGGATCCTCGATAAAAAACGGGTCCTGCAACGCTTTTTCGATTCGGTAGTTCATGCCCTTTTCTCCTTCAGCTCTGCCTGGATTGTCTCTGCCGACTTAAGGGCCACCTTATGCCATTGCCCGCCCTCCTGCCGCCAGGAAAAATGAACGTCTGCGTCACCACCGTTGAAAAACCGCACCACGCCTTCCTCCGACACCGGCGGAATCACCAGCATCAGCACCTCTTCTGGCAGACCTGGACCTCCGACCTCTGGCGCCACCTCAACCGCCGGGCGCACGGCACCCTGCACCTCCTGCGTCCCCAGCAGCAGTGGTCCGTAGCACCCCGTCACCGCGCCCCATCCCCAGTTACGCCCGTGTCCCGCCGCCACAGAACAGACCGCCCCGCCCATATCCGCGTGCTCCCGCCCTCCACGCAGCACCCGCCGTGCCATCCGCAACCGCCTCACCGCCTGCTTCAACGCCCTTTCGGCATAACCCGCGTCTCCGGTCATCCGATAGCCCAGTGTCAGCGCCGCCGTGCATGGCTCCCTGACCGGTGCCACGCTGCCCGCCGCATCGTCCCAGATCCCCCAGAACACCATATCCGCCCGCTTCCCAACCCCCGGCGGCGTCCGCCGCCGGACCTCCGGAAACACCATCGCCAGCTCCCCCTCCTGCTCGGGCGGCATCCGGTCCACCATCTCCCGAATCCGCTCATCCAGGGAATCGTCCCCGAACGTCTCACGGTAGTACGAAACCGCAGCCGCGCCCGGATCGGCATAGGAGTCGTGCAACTCGTCCACCAGCGGTTGGGCAATCCGGAAGGCCGCGTCTTGGAACACCGCCTCGCCCGAGGCCCGAAACAGGTCGCCCAGCGCGTATATCGCCCCCGACGCCAGCAGCATCTCCACGCCGATCAGAGGGTCTCCGGGCACATGGTGGCTCATCACGCTCCTCCGGGCCTGTGCCTCGGTCAGGTCCGCTGCCCACACCGGCTCACCCTCCGGCCCCCACATAACCGGCAGCGGCCCCTCCGGAACCTCGACGATCATCTTCGCCCGCCGCCGCCCGTAGCGAAGCGCCCACTCCAGGTAGCTGATCTCCCCCAGCACCCGGTGTGCCGCCAGCGCCATATGGACAAACCGGAAATGCTCGGCCAGCTCATTGGCAAATTCCCGGTCCTGTTTGACCGTCCGCGTTCCGATATAATACCCGTAAAACCGGTTGCGCTCCCAATCGAACCAGGCTGGAATCTCCGGGATCCAGTTTCCGATGTGGTGCGCTGCATCTTCTAACAACCCCCTGGCTTTTGCATCCTCCGGAAAGAGTCCCAGGTATCGCGGCAAAAACAGCAGGAACGGCTCCGTTCCGTGGTGCGCTTCGGCCTCCGGCTCGTACCCGTGCACGCACTCCCGTTCCACCCACCCGGCCAGCAGGTCTCTCAGGTACTCGAAATGCGCTTTCGTCCCGGTGCTCCCCGTCACCAGATAGTGCGGAAACCAGGCTAAGGAATAATTCGCCTCGTCTTCGCCTCCCCCGTGGCGGCCGGGAGGGTCCATCTCCCAGCTTTGCGCCAGCCACGCCTCCATCTCCTCCCGCAGCGCCTGGTAGGGTTCAAAACAGGCTTCCATCGATCATCCTCCTACATAAAACCTCTGTACCAGAATCGTTGCCAGCCCCAGATAGATAAAAAGCCTCAGGATATCGTTGGTCGTCGTAATAAACGGCCCCGAAGCCACCGCAGGATCGATCCCGACCCTGGAAAACACCAGGGGCGCCAGCACCCCTTTGAGCGCCTCCTGATCTTCCAGCGCCAGGAGCTCGTACACCACCTCCACCAACGCCTCGATGCGGGCCTCTGTCTCACCGCCGGGAATGTCGGGAACCTTCGGTTCGTCTGCCACGGCCAACCTCTCGTTTTACACGCTCGCCAACCCAACCCGGAACGCCTCCACAATCCTGTCCGCCTCCGCCTCGATCAAAATCAGCGGCGGCGACAGGAAAAACATGCTCTCGGGCCCGGCCATTACGTGGCTCATCCGCCCCACCAGCACGCCTTCCTCCCGGATCCGGGCGTGCACCTGTGCCATCCGTTCCCCATCCAGCATCGCCCCATCTTCACCCACCAGCTCCACGGCCGCCATCAATCCCCTCCCCCGCACATCGCCAACAAAGGGCGAGTCCAGTCCCCGGAGGCCCTCCAGGAGGTGCGCCCCCACCCGGGCCGAATTTTCCCAGAGCCGTTCGCCCATCAAAATCTCAATATTGGCCAGGGCCGCTGCGCAGCAGACCGGATGCCCCCCATACGTGGCCACCTGCGAAAGCTCCCGCTCCTCCTGTGGCTCGCCCAGAAAGGCCTCGAAGACCTCCGGCGTAACCGCGCATGCCCCCAGGGGCAGGTACCCGCTCGTTACCCCCTTCGCAATCGTCATCATGTCCGGCACCACCCCCCAGTGCTCCGAGGCAAACAGCTTCCCCGTACGCCCGAACCCCGTAATCACCTCGTCAAAAATCAGCAGCGTCCCGTATGTATCGCAGATCTCCCGCAGCCTGGGCAGGTACTCATCCGGCGGAACGATCACCCCGCCCCCTCCGATAATCGGCTCGACAATAACCGCCGCCACAGTCTCCGGATCTTCCCGGATAATGACCTCCTCTACCTCCTCCACACAGGCCAGCCCGCAGGCAGGGTAGGTCAACTTCAGCGGACACTGGTAGCAGTAGGGCGGATCTACATGCATGAACCCCGGCACCAGCGGCTCAAACCTGTTCCGGCGCTTCACCTGCCCCGTTGCCGACATCGCCCCGTACGTAAACCCGTGGTACCCCTGGTAGCGGGCGATCACCTTGTACCGGTTCTGACCGGGATATTTCTGCCGCCCGTACTGCCGGGCGATCTTCAGCGCCGTCTCGTTGGCCTCCGACCCACTGTTGCAGAAAAACAGGTGGTTCAGATCCCCCGGCAGAATCCCGGCCAGCCGCGCCGCCAGTTGGGCCGCCGGCGCCGTCACCTGTAAGTTCGGATAGTACGGCAGCCGACGCATTTGATCGTACACCGCCTCTGCAATCTCCTCTCTGCCGTAGCCCACATTCACATTCCACAGACCCGCGTAAGCATCCAGGTAAGACCGTCCCTCTCCGTCCACCAGCGTGGTCCCCTTCGCCTCCCGGATCACCGTCAGGTCCCGGTTTTCCAGCGACCTGTGCTGCAGCATCGGGTGCCACACGTGGGCGCGGTCCTGCGCCCGAACCTCCCGAACGTCCAGATTCTCTGTCTGGGACATTGACACCTCCTGTTTTCTATAAATGGACGACGGACGACGGCTTTGGAAGTTTGGCCGTGGTCTGTCGTCTGCGGTCCCTACTCTGTGGTAATTTTATCTTGACGCCCCCGGTCTCCTTCGCTAATTTGTAGCCTCCGTATCGTGCGTGCAGGTGTCCATCATAGCGCATTCATCCGACAAAGTCAAGACCTACCGGCGCCCGTGAACCGCCCCAGGGCCTCTAACCGACCCCCTTTATGCCTTCACCCGAGCACCACACCGTCATTATTGTCGGGGGCGGTCCGGCCGGCCTTCCGCTTGCCGTCGTCTTAGGCGGCTGGCACCCCTGCTACCGGGGCGGCGACCTGTTTCACCATCGCTACCCCCAGCTCGACGCCTACCTGAGTCGAATCGACGGCGGCCTCCTCGGGCTCGACTTCGGAGCCATCGTCAAAGCCGGCATCCGGCCCGTCGACCTCTTCCGCCTGCTCCACCATCCCGGCCTGAAGTTCCGGGGAGTTGAGGAGATCGCCCTCGAATTCCGAAAAGCGGACCCCATCGACTACCTCCTCATCACCCAGGAGGAGGTCGGCGGTCTCTGGAACAACGTCCCCGAAAACCTCCTCACTCTCTCTCCTGGCCAGTGGATGGAATTTGCCTTCTACCCCCTTGCGCAGCACATCCAGGAACAGGACATCGACTTAGACGTCAACGACCTCATCGTCAAACACAACCTCCTCAACTATTACCACCGGGTGCCCGGCCGTTTCGACCAGACCGGCCGTATCCACACCCACGAAAAAGTCGCCCGCATCGAACCCCACGACCTCGGCTTCCTGCTCACCACCCGGCACGTCGGCACCCAGACAACCCACCGCTACACCTGCAAGTACCTCGTCTACGCCGTTGGCCAGCGCAGCATCCTCCGCCGGCTCAACGTCCCCGGCGAGGACCTCCCCTTTGTCACCAACCACTACGACAGACCCGAGGACTTCCCGGCAGAGCGCATCGTCGTGGTCGGAGGCGGCCGGTCCGCCGACTGGGCGGCCACCGAACTCTACGACGCCGGAAAACAGGTCCACTACGTCATGCGCCAGCCCTTCAAACAGCACTGGAAGCTCATCAGCGACAGCCGCCACGGCCTCCCCTACTATGCCCGCATCGCCGAAATCATCGAAAGCCGCTCCCCCCGCTTCGACACCCGCTACGAGACCCGGATTCAGAAGATCGAGCAAGGCCCCGCCGGAGGCCTGGTCACCCTCACCGGCAACCACAGGGAGCAGACCCTCGAAGTCGATCACGCCATCCTGGAAATCGGCGGCATCGCCGACTACTCCCTCCTCCGGGGCTTCCCTCCGCTTCGGTTCGTCAAAAAGTACGACCGCTACCGCTTCCAGGTCCACCAGCTCCCCACCCACCCCCACAGCTACGAGTCCCTCGCCATCCCCAACCTCTACCCGGGCGGCTACCTCGCCGAAGGCCTCGGCCTGGTCGTCATCGCCATGCACGGCGCCACCTATGCCATCGCCGGCGACATCCTCCGGAAAGAAGGGTGGATTTAAAACGAGCCCCTTCAAATTTTAATGGACATTTCACGACGGGAGTATTATCCATGAAGAATGGGATATGATGGACCAAGACAAGCTCCGATCCCCAGCCATAGTCCCTTTCCTTGAGGAATCTCCATGTCTTCTCCCATCGCCATCCAGGACGTCCATACCATCCTCACCCAGCCGGCCGGTTCCCGCCTCATCGTGGTCAAAATCCTCACCTCCCAGCCCGGACTCTACGGCCTTGGCTGCGCCACCTACACCCAGCGCTTCCATGCCGTCCACACCGCAATCGAAAAACACCTCAAACCCTTCCTCATCGGCCGGGACGCCGATCGGATTGAAGACCTCTGGCAGATGGCTATGGTCAATGGCTACTGGCGCAACGGCCCCGTGCTCAACAACGCCATCTCCGGAGTGGACATGGCCCTCTGGGATATCAAAGGCAAACGGGCCGGCATGCCGCTCTACCAGCTCCTGGGCGGCAAATGCCGGGAGGGGGCGGCCGTCTATGCGCACGCCGACGGGAAAGACAGGGATGAAGTCGTCGAGAACGTCCACAAATTCAGAGAACAGGGCTACCAGTACATCCGGGTACAGATGGGCGGCTACGGAGGCCGCGCCTCTAAGCTTCACAGACCCCAGGGCGCTCCGGAGGGGGCTTATTACGACCCCCGGGAATACTGCCGTGCCATGCTTGACATGATCGAACACGTCCGCGCAGCCGTCGGCCCCGACGTCGAACTCCTCCACGACATCCACGAGCGCCTCCGTCCCATCGACGCCGTCGCCTTTGCCAAAGCCGTTGAACCCTTCAACCTCTTCTTCCTCGAAGACCCGCTCGCCCCGGAAGACCTGGAGTGGTTCCGCAACATTCGCGGGCAGTGCGCCACGCCCATCGCCATGGGTGAACTCTTCAACCACCCCCGCGAGTGGACCCCGCTCATCCAGGACCGCCTCATCGACTTCATCCGCATGCACATCAGCCAGATGGGCGGCCTCACCCCGGCCCGGAACGTCGCCGCCTTTGCCAACATGTACGGCATTCGCACCGCCTGGCACGGGCCGGGAGACGTTTCCCCGGTCGGCCATGCCGCCAACCTTCACCTCGACCTCTGGGCGCCCAACTTCGGCGTCCAGGAATGGTGCCGTTTCAACGACCTCGTCTACGACCTCTTTCCCGGCACCCCGGAGGTTCGCAGCGGCTACATGTATCCCAACGATCAACCCGGCCTGGGCATCGACATCAACGAGGACCTGGCCGCCAAATATCCCTGCACGGACGAAGTCATCCAGTGGACCCAGACCCGGGCGCCGGACGGCGGTCCTATGCGTCCATAGCTGCACGCTGACACAGGAGATCCATCCACGTGAACCTGATCTCACCCAAAAAAATCGCTGAACTCACGCCCGACAACACCTACGACCGATTTCCCGACGGGCGGCCCAGAGTCCCCGACGACATCCTGGAACGCATGCGGAAAGTCACCACCGAAGAGGCCTACACCCCCGGTGAAGTGGACCGGAAGTGGTCGGAAGAGATGGAAGCTGATTTTGCGGCGTGGAAAAAAAGCAATAAAGGAGCCTTCCCATGATTCGAATCGGCATCGTCGGCGCGGAAAACAGCCACACCGTCGCCATCTCCAGACTCCTCAACATCGAAAAAAAAGTCCCCGGCTGCCGGGTCATCTGTGTCTGGGGAGAGGCCTCCAGGTACGCCAGAGACGCGGTGGAAAGGGGGGGGGATTCCTGCAATCGTCAAAACCCCCGAAGACATGATCGGCAAGGTCGACGCAGCCGTCGTGGACCACCGCCATCCCAAATATCACCTGCCCGCGGCCCGGTCCCTGCTTGAGGCGAAGATCCCCCTTTTTATCGACAAACCCTTCTGCTACCGGGTCAAAGAGGGAAAAGAATTCCTTGCGCGTGCGAAACGGCTCAAAGTCCCGGTCTGCTCCTTCTCGGCGCAGCCCAAACAGGCTTCCGCGGTCGCGCTCCGCAAAGAGGCAAAAAAACTGGGCCGCATCGTCTCCGTCATAACCACCGGCCCCTGCGACATCCGGTCAAAATACGGGGGCGTCTTCTTCTACGGCATCCACCAGATCGACCAGCTCGTTCGCCTGTTAGACGACCCTGTCACGCACGTTCGGGTCAACTTAGGCAAAAAGAACCACGCCGCCACCCTCTTCTCGGCCGGTGGCGCCATCTCCACCGCCAACTTCATCAGCGATGTCCGTCCCCCGTTCCACGTCTCGATCATCGGTGAAAAGGGGCGGATCGACAGACAGATCGTCCGTGACGCACACCCCCACCTGATCGGTACCCGGACATTCTGCAGAATGTTCAAAACCGGGAAAACCGATGAAACCGAACAGAGTATGCTCACGCCGATCGCCGTGCTTGAAGCCCTGGAGAAATCGATCAAAACCGGGAAAAAGGTCAAAGTCCCGTCTATCTGATGCGCGTTGACAGAAAGCCAATACCCCTTTTACCAAGGAGAAACGACATGGTCCGAATCGGCATCGTTGGTGCGGAGAACAGCCACACCGTCGCCATTGCGAAAACCCTCAACATCGACAAGAAGGTCCCCGGTTGCCGCATCGTCTGTGTCTGGGGCGAAGCTCCCAGGTACGCTAAGGACGCCGTGGAACGGGGGGCGATTCCCGAAATCGTCAAAACATCGGAAGAGATGATCGGAAAAGTGGACGCAGCCTGCGTCGACCACCGCCACGCCAGGGATCACCTGCCCGCGGTCCGACCTCTGCTTGAAGCGAAGGTCCCCCTCTTCGTGGACAAACCCTTCTGCTACCGGGTCAAAGAGGGAAAAGAATTCCTTGCGCGTGCGAAACGGCTCAAGGTTCCGGTCTGCTCCTTCTCCGTGCTTCCCAAACAGGCCGCTTTCGCCGAATTAAAAAAAGAGACCCGAAAACTGGGCCGGGTGATCTCGGTTATCACCACCGGCCCCTGCGACATCAAATCGAAGTACGGCGGCGTCTTCTTCTACGGCATCCACCAGGTCGACATGGCCCTCCGCCTGCTGGACGACGAGGTCACCCACACCCAGGTCAACCTGGGCAAAAAGAACCACACCGCCACCCTCTTCTCGGCCGGCGGGGCCATCTCCACCCTCAACCTCTTCACCGAGGGGTATACCTCCTTCCAAGTCTCGGTCATCGGTGAAAAGGGACGGGTGGACAGGCAGATCACCTACGACGACAACACCTACCTCTCCGGCATCCGGTCCTTCTGCAGAATGTTCAGAACCGGCAAAACCGACGAAACCGACCAGACGATGCTGATGCCGGTGGCCGTACTGGAGGCCATGGAAAAGTCGATCAACCAGAAGCGGAAGGTCAAGGTGCCGCCTGCCTCGCTGTGAACCGATCTAAAACAACCGGTGAAAAACTATGGGTATCCCAGGCAGAACTGCTATCTTACCTGCCATTGGCATCCGCATAATCTCAGCACCCTCCGGAGATTTCGAGTAAAAACAGAAAAACCCGCCGCCGATTGGGCTCGGCAGCGGGGCAACGGGAGATCGGTGCATCCTGGTCCTCTTCAAAAATAGAACCGAAGGGAGCCAAAATAGAGGGTAGGGTAGAGCCTGAACTCCGACCGTCGTTCGACCTCAATCCGACCGTCCATCCCCCCCGGTCCCATCCCGATAAACACACCTGCCGTCGCAAAAACATCCTCGGCAAAACTGTACCCCACCCGAGGCGCCAGAAAGGCCGAGCCATCTCCTATGTTCGCAAGCGCCTGCAAACTCAGCGTCAAGAGCGGTGTGGCCTGGTATGTGAAACCGGGCGCCACGTAGTGCCTGCCCATCAGGTAGACCCCACCTTCGGTGAAGGCGGTTTTGTTCAGCACGCCAGGGTACGCACCAGACGCGCCCGCTCCGCTAAAATGATACTCCACAAACCCGTAAACCCCACCTGAAAACTGGTAATCCAGCCCCCCGGAAATCCGGACATAATCCTCATCCAACCGGGAGCCTCCGGCGGCTTCGGCCAGGGTCCAGGCCGCCTCCAGCCAGGCCCCGGCGCCCCCGACCGCCCGGGCCAGGTCCACCCCCAGGAGCAGATGCTCCTTGAACACCATCGCCATCAGCAAAAGGTCCGTCTCCATCA
Organism: Candidatus Latescibacterota bacterium; assembly: GCA_965222075.1. Taxonomy (GTDB): domain Bacteria; phylum Latescibacterota; class UBA2968; order UBA2968; genus JAAXHW01. The sequence continues at coordinate 2,232,382 of OZ244937.1, forward strand.
AGTAGAACCTGCCCCGCAAAAACGCGGCGCCCGTCTTCACCGAAAAGCCATTGCCAAAAACAACGCCTGCGTCTAACTCCCCCATCGCCCCCACAGGCAGCCTCACCCTCAGCGCATCCACCCCCGCCCGTTCCTCATTGTCCAGCGCCTCGTAGGTAAAAGGCGCGATCACATCGGTCGGATTCACCACCCGGGCCGATCCAAAGGCAATCGGCTGCCGACCTAAGTAGACATCCGCAGCAGGCAGGGAAACCGTAAAAAAGACCCGGTCCAGATTCTGCGCAAGGGCGAAGGTTCCCGGAGCCTTACCCAACCCCGGATAGAGATACGCCCGCAGGTCCGCCCCCCGGTATGAAAGCGACTCCGGCCGGGGCAGCGCCGTCCCGGAAAAGCCCCTCTGTCCTTTCCGGACCTGCGGTGTAAGCGCATAGGCAACCTCCCCCGAAACCGTCCGGTTCGGCTGCCAGAACGCCTTCAAGCGGATCGGGTACACACCCCCCACCGATCCGGCAGTCCCTTCCACGCGCGCCGGGTCCAGCACAGTCAAAAAACCCTTCACATACCCGCCAACCCGCAGCGGCCCGTCATCCGCAGCGGCCCTTCCCTCTGCCAGAAAAACAGCAGCAAAAAACCAGAGAAAAAAACGGCTGATTTCAAACAGGCTTGTATTGTAACGACTTCCCATTTTCAAGCCGTTAAGAACGTACCCAAAAGTGTTCACAGTATTGCAAATACTACCTCACTTCATCCTCTACAATCTCCCCATCCCGCAGCGCCACCAACCGCTTCGCCCGGTCCATAATCATCTGATCGTGGGAGGAAAACACAAACGTCATCCCCCGCTTCTCGTTCAACTCCCGCATCATATCTAAAAGCCCGCAGCCCGTGGCCGAATCCAGGTTGGCCGTCGGTTCATCCGCCAGAATCAAATCCGGCTGTGAGACCATCGCCCGGGCAACGGCCACACGCTGCTGCTGCCCGCCCGAAAGCTGTACCGGGCGCCTCTCCTCCATCCCTTCAAGGTCCACCTCTTTGAGAATCTCCGCAACCCGCCCGCGCCGCTCGCGTTCCGAAACCCCTTGCAGGAGCATCACATACTCAATGTTCTCACGCACCTTCAGCACCGGAATCAGATTGTAAGACTGGAAAATAAACCCGATGTGGTCCCTTCGAAAATCGGACAGTTCGCTGCCGCTCATCCCGCTGATGGGCCTCCCCGCCAGCAGCACGCGCCCCGAGGTCGGCGCATCCAGTCCGCTGATAATATTCAGCAGCGTCGTCTTGCCCGACCCCGAAGGCCCGGCAATCGCCGTAAACTCGCCCCGCACAATCGTAAGGTCGATCGACTTCAACGCCAAGACCTCCACCTCCCCGGAACGGTAGACCCTGGACACCCCCTCGGCACGGATTACGGCTGAATTGTCGGACATACCACACTTTCTGTTTGGAGATTCACAGCGGACTAATCGTGTGCCTTCATCGCCTCCGCCGGCGTCAGCCTTGCGGCAAACACCGCCGGATAGATCCCGGCGATCAGGGTAAACAGAAAGACGACGAGCGGGAACACGACGAACTGCTCCACCTGCAGAACCGGGTAGATCAGTTCCCGAATGGTCATCTCCGCAAACTCGATCCCCACATAATCGATCCCGGACAGGGAAAAGGCATAGGTAACCCCGAATCCGATCGCGCTCCCGACCAGAATACTCAGGATCGAAAGCGCGCCCGCCTCAAAGAGGATCATCAGCGCCATCCGGAAGGGCCGCGTCCCCACCGCGCGCAGCACACCGAACTCGAACATCCGTTCGTAAAGCGACATAAACAGCGTATTCATAATGCCCAGCGACACCACGGAAAAAAGAATAACCGCCATGATAAAGGAGGAATACTGCGACATCTGCACGACCTTATCCAGTTGTGGCATCAGCGCCTTCCAGCCTAAGGCCTTATTTCCATCCTGTGAATAGCGCGACCAGAAATCCGATTCGGTGTCCCCGGACAGCCGGAGGTCGTCGAACTGCAGCGCGACCTCATGCACCCCACCTGCCAGTCCCAGCAGCGCCTGTGACGTCTTCAAATGGATAAACCCCACTCCGCTGTCCATCTCCCGGACATTGAAGCGAAAAACCCCCCCAATCCGGAACATCTCCTGTGCCAGCTCGCCCGTCTCCGCCTCCGCAACCGTCACCACTACCCGGTCGCCCGGCGCCACCTCCAGCGTCTCCGCCAGCTTCTCCCCGATCAGCATCTTTCGCAGCCCCCCCGCACTGAGGTAGGCCCCCTTCACCAGCGCCTCATCCAGTTTGGAAATCTCCTTCTCAAGCTGGGGGTCGATGCCATAAAGCAGGACAGAACTGGCATTTGCAGGCGATGCAAGCATCCCAAAGGCCTGCGTTCGAGGGGAGAACCTTTTCACCGCCTGTTCTCCCCTCAGCCGCTCCAGCAGTCGGGAGAGGTTGTTCACCGTCTTTTCCACCTCAAGCGTACTCCGGAACCCCTCCGAATGGATCTGCCCCTGGCCCAGAAACGTATCGGTTGCCGTCCGGATCATACTCTCGATCATGCCGATCATCATCGCATCCGTAAAAATCAGCGCCGCCAGGCCGATCCCGATGGCCAAACTCGCCAGCACCGTCCGCCTGATATTCCGAAAGATATTCCGCCACGCGATTTTAAACAGGAATAGCATCTCGTCTCCTCTCTTCCCAACCCCACCTCGATCGCGAGTCACAAGTCACGAGTCCCCCCCTCGCTTTTGACTTTAATAACTCCGCATCGCCTTCACCGGCGTCACCCTCGCCGCGCGTAGCGCCGGAAAAACGCTCACGACCACCGCCGTACCGATGGTGATCGCCGTCGGAATCCAGAACACCTGAAACGAGACCTTGCCCACCAGCCGGTCGAGCATGAAGCCGCCGTACTCAATCGGTATAGGATACACGATTCCGTATATTGAAAGCAGATAATTTCCAGCCAGACTGGCCGCCCCCCCCAGCAGAATGCTCAAAACGGACAGGTAGGCCGTTTCCAGGACGATCAGCTTAAACACATCCTCCGGCCGTGTGCCCAAGGCCCGCAGCACCCCAAACTCACGCGTCCGCTCCAAGATCGTCATCAGCACCGTATTGAGCACCCCGATGCCTACAATCACCATAATAATACCCAGAGAGATCCACATCCCCTTAACGTCGGCCCGCATCGCCTGATAGAACGCCGCCTCAACCACCTGCCAGGGGGCAACATCCAGCGACGGGTCATCCAGCGCACCCCGCACCACCTCTGCCATGGAGGCCGACTTCGTGTGATCCGTCAAAATCACGGCGAGCTCATGCACACGGCCGTCCAGCGCCAGGAACGCCTGCGCGGCCTCTATATGCATATAACAGGTTATCCGCTCACGAACATCGTTCGAGTCGCCTACGGTTCCGACGACCCGGAACAGATCGTTGGCAATCGACCCGTCCGCGGCCTGTCCGATCAGCACGATCTCATCGCCCACCTGCGCCTTCAAAACGACCGCAAGCCCGTGGCCCAGCATCACCTCTCCCGACGGTTGTTCGGACAGAAACCGTCCCGCGCTTACTTTGCCCTTCAGTCGAGTGGCGCTGGCCTCCCGGAACGGATGCACGCCCACAACCTGTGCCCCCGCCGTCTTTTTCCCCGCAGCGGCCAGTGTCGGTGAAAAAACCCGGGGCGCCCACGCCTCCACACCGGGCAGCGAGGCGATCCGCTCACCCAGAAGGTCCAGATCCTCAAGCGTTTTGTAAAGCGACGGCTTGTCCAGATAGCCCTCTTTATGCACCTGGATGTGGCCGGTACGGTCCCGTGTAAACATATCGATCAGATTCGAATAGGTCCCCTCCGAGATCCCCAGAGACAGGGAGCAGAACAGAAACCCTCCCGCCATCGTCAGCGCCGTCAAAAGCGACCGCCGCCTCTGCCGAAACAAATTCCGAAACGCGATCTTTGAAACCATGATTATTTAATTTGACCCCGTTTTTGCCTTTCTCCGCGTCCTCTGCGTCTCTGCGGTGGGTGATCCCTTACCGCCGCTTCCGGAGGTTTCGCAATGTAAAAACTCCCTTCTCCAGCCTCTGATCGAACCGGGCGTCTATGTATCGGATCACCGTCCGGTGACCCTCCTTGTTCAGCGGCGTCATCTCCATCACCGCCGGCAGGGTCCGCCCGCCAAATGCCCGCACCTCCCGGAACACCATCTCCCGCATCCGGTTGCCCTTCTCATCGTAAAAATCCTCCCGGACGGGAATGAGGTCCACCTTCCGAACCGTAAAGACGATCTTACCCCACACCGTCGCTGTCTCGATCCTGGGCGTAAGCACGATTTCATACACATCGTCCCGCTCCGGCTCCCCCAACGCGGGGTCATAGTCCTCTGTGTACGAACTCTCCTTCACAAGATCGTCGTTGGTAAAATCCGACCCCATCCAGGACCCCATCATCATAGAAGGCGGCACCTTCATCACCTTGTTGATCTTCGGAAAATAGTTCCACATCTCCGTCCCCTTGCGCAGCGTCGCAATGCCCGCGTCCTTCTTGGGAGAGGTGATGGTAATAAAGGTCCTGTCCATTCCCTCCGTCCACATCCGCATCTTCAGCGTCCGCTCCCAATTGGGCGTCACAATGTCCATCTCCACCTCGGCATAACTCGTCTCGGCCCGATAGAGCTTATCCACCCGCTCAACAATCTCATGTATATCCGGCGTTTCCTCCTCGGCCCCGGAGGGATGGAAACCGATCAAAACGCCCAAACAGGCAGACAGAAGCAAAATGGTAAAACAGGACATCATTTTCACCTTTGCACCCTACCTCCTCCAGAACGGACTCGCGGCCTCTGAAAACGTCACCCGCCCGAAATCGTTCGGCGAGTGAAACTGGGGCTCCTCCGTCCCGCTTGCAGACCACTGGCTGTACTGCGGATTGGTCTTACCGCCGCACCGGTTGAGCCCCAGGCGCCAGACGTCCCCAGGCACCGGGGGCGCGTGTTTGGCCGCCCCGGCAAAATTTCGAAATGGAATTGCCACCTCCAGGATCCAGTACTCGTCGGTATCGCTGTCGTCGTTCAGCGTTCCCACAATCGACGTGGCAATCCGGATGTCCTCCCCATTCCACTCTTCCTTCACCGGCACCCCCGGTCCTTCGGGGTGGAACTGATCCAGAAAAATTCCCAGCACATTCATTTCAATATTGAAATACGAACGGGGTCGATCCGGATCTGGCGCGGTGAACACCTCCACGCAGTCGTCCCGGGATACGGGGTCGTCGCGCTGCGTATACTCCGCCCAGATGTAGGCGTCCTCACAGACAAAGGAAACATAAAGATTCTCATCGTCCCACAGCAGCTTGGCCACCGTCTGCTCCTTCTTTCCCTCCGTCCACCAGGGAAAAACAAACGCCCCCACATCCGGCGCTGCCGACCAGCAAGGCTCGTCCAGCCGTCCATCGATCGTAATCGGCGTCCCCGCCCGGTAGATCGTATACTCACCTGCAGAAGCAGGAGAAACCAGCGCACAAACAAAAGCGACTGCAGCAAGACAAAGCATCAAATACGCCATCGCACGTCTCCTCAACTTAAGAAGCTGTCTTAAAACCTCCATCGGAACCTGAAACTTTCTCACCCTTCACACAAAGACCGCAAAAACTTCGCATCCGCCCTGAGCGCCTCCTCGGGATTCTCCTCCCGGACGAACTCCACCTCTAAGTACCCGTCAAAACCGGCCTCTTTTAGTTTGGCCACAACGGCGGAATAATCGACAAACCCTTCGGCGATCAGACTGCGCCCGCTGCTGCCCACCTCTGTATAATTCTGCGCATGCACCGTCGTCACATGCCCTGCAACCTTCCCCACCTCTTCCAGCACCCGCCCCGGATCGTGGGTGTACATGGGCTGAAAATTGAGCCGGAAATTGGGCCGGTCCACGCCCTCTAAGAGCCGGAGGCAGCCCTGGGCGGTATCGGAGAGGTAGCCGTTGTGCATTTCCACGGCCAGGGTCGCCCCCTGCTCACCGGCCCGATCCGAAAACGTCCGAAACCCCGAAATGGCGGTCTCCCATTCGCCCTCACCCGCCTCGGCCGAACCGTTCTGCCCGGCCCAGATGCGGATCTTGTCCGTCCCCAGATCCCGGACGATCTTCAGCGCATCCTCCATCTCCTGAGCAAACGCCTCGGAAGTCGGATTGGCATAGGAACCGTACTGAGAGACCTCCAGCCCACGTTTCCGGATGGCCGCCGAGGCCCGTCGAGCATAGTCCGCATCGTAGACGGCCGGCATATGGTCGGGCTTCCCCCACGGCTCCACCCCATCAAAGCCGGCCTGCACAGCCAGATCCAGGGCGGCCTCGAAAGGGCGGTCTTGAAACGCAATTGTGCAAAGCGCGATTTTCATGGCAAGCCTCTCTTTCTTTGAAAACGGCAAACAACAGTTGCTTTTTTCCACATTGCTCACGACCAATAATAGGGCTACGCTTGACAAATGTCAACGACGAACCCGGGAGCCAATCGAGTTTGCTTGAAAGTGGGACGGATCTGCGTTATATTCAAAGGAGCTATACAGGTCTGTATAATTCAAGCGGAGGAGAAAATGCGTATGAATCCGTCCGTTGTGATACTCGGTTTGATTTCACAGGAGAGAAAGCCATGGCGGTGAACAACACGAAAAAGACCCCCGACTGGGTGTGTGTGACCCGCAAGGCGGCGTGGCAAGCGCGGGATTCACAGGGCGAGTTCGTGTACGACGACCACCTGTGGATCCTGGGCGGGTGGTTCACGCCTCAAACGCCCAATCCACGCGATGTCTGGAAATCGCCTGACGGCAAGCGGTGGACGTGCACCGTGGAGGTTGCGCCATGGGAGTACAGCGATCTGCCGGCGACGATGGTGTTCAAGGCCAAGATGTGGATTATGGGCGGGCGAAAACTGCCCGGCGCCAAGAACTGCAACGAGGTTTGGTCCTCCACCGATGGGGCCAGGTGGACCCTGGAGACGGACAACGCCGGCTGGTGCCCGCGGGTATCGCCTTCGTTTGTGGTGTTCAAGGACAGGATGTGGATTATGGGCGGGACCGAAAACTTCTACGATGATAACGACGAGACGCTCAAGAACGACGTCTGGTCCTCGGCCGATGGCAAGGCGTGGAAACCGGAGATTCAGAACGCGGGCTGGTCGAAGCGGACGCATGCTCAAGCTGTGGTGTTCGACAACAAGATCTGGATCATGGGCGGCGGACACTGGCACCCGGAAACCATCCCGGTCAACGATGTGTGGTGCTCCCAAGACGGGGTGAACTGGACACAGGTGACGGATGCCGCGCCGTGGAAGCCGCGAATGTGGTTCTCATTGGTCGTCTACCGCGACCGGATGTGGGTCCTGGGTGGGTGGTCAAAGGTGGACGGGAATTTCGGGGATGTCTGGTATTCGAAGGACGGCGTGAACTGGGCGGAGTTGAAGTCTGACGTGATCTGGACGAAGCGCCACGAGCATTCGGCCTATGTGTTCCAGGACAAGATCTGGGTGGCCGGCGGTCATGCCGAGCCCCTCAACAGCGAGGTCTGGTCCCTGGAGATTCCGGAGACGTGGTTTGGTGATACGTAATATTGGCAGGTTCTCAAGAGGGGCCGTTGCCTCAGATGCGGCGAAGCCTCGTTTTCTCCCCTGCACCCGGGCGTAGACAGGTTCCGGATCGTGGAATCGGGGCACAGGGAGCATGAATACGACGCCCGGGAATCAGCGCTTTTGCTCACAAATCCCTTGACGGCAGTCAGAGCCTTTCGTACTTTAGCACTCCACTATATTCAGGCGATATGAATAACAGAGAGAACGGAAAGGGGAGGAATGGGCCGGTTTAAAATCGGAATACTGGAAAATGTGCTGAACGCCGACTGGGACGACGTCTTTCCACTGGCAAAGGCGCTTGGATACGATGGAATCGAACTGGGTATTCGGGGGGAGAACTACCGGGACACGGAACTCTGGATGGAAGGTGGGCTGGATGCCCTGGCCCACCGATCGGAAGAATCCGGAATCCCGATCTTTTCCATCTGCCTTCACACCTTCTGGACGTATACGTTTGCAGACCCCAATGTGGCCAACCGGTGCACGGCAAAACAGATCGCCTTCCACGTCATCAACGCCTGCAAAACCCTCGGCGTCCGGACCATTCTGATTCCGGTAACCAATCCTCTTGAACTCTCGTTGGAAGAGGCCGCCCACCGGTGGACTTACGAAACCCGGGCAATCGCGGCCGACGCGGCAAAACATGAAGTCCACATCGGCCTGGAAAACGTGGGGCGCAGCCACATCGTAACCGGGGAGCAGGTCCTGGAAATGATCGAAGCGGTTGACAACCCCTTTGTCGGCGCCTACTTCGACGTTGGAAACGCCAAAATGCTTGGCAGCGATCCGGTCGCCGATATCCACACCCTCAAAGACCGGATCGTACAGGTCCACATCAAAGACCCCAGGAAAGACCGGACACCTTGCTACCTTGGAGATGGCGACATTGATCTGGAGGGATGTCTCAAAGCCCTCACCGAGGTGGGCTACAGGGGTCCCCTCATCTTCGAAACCCCGGCCCTCAACGATCCGACAGCTACCGCGAAGCGCAACCTGATGGCTTTAAGCGCACTGACCGAGGCAGTCGGCGCAACCTGAGGAGGAATGCATGGTGCTCGGCATGGTCACGCAACCTTATGTTTGCGACCATCCTTGACCCGTCCTGTTTATCCACAGCGTTCCGAAGCATCTCGAACATTTTCTTATCAGCCGCTATGCCGCCGGCAGGTCGAAGCCAGTCCGCGCAAAATCAGGTCGGGCTCAACACGGTGAGCCGTATGGAGGTAAGGCGAGAGAAACGGCGCATCCCCGCCGGTGAGGAGGACCTGAGGATCGCCCTCAACGATTTCGGACAACTCTGCGATCACCCGGTCTACGCCCCCCGCAGTGCCGTAGGCCACCCCCGCCCGGATGCACGCGGGCGTCTCCCGTCCCAGCACCGATTCAGGAGCGGCAAGATCGACCTGCGGCAGAAGGCTCGTCCTGGCATACAGGGCCCACAGAGCCGTCCGGAGCCCGGCAGAGATGGTCCCTCCCACAAAACGCCCATCGCCTGAGACCAGATCGATCGAAACGGCCGTACCCAGGCCCACAAGGATAACCGGCCCACCGCAAAGGCGGTAGGCCTCCCCTGAGGCCAAAAGTCTGTCGATGCCGACCGTCTCGGGCCTGGGCACGGCCGCCTCGATCCCCAGATCCATCGAAACGCTCGCCTCAATCAAAGATATTTCCCACATCTCATGCAACGCCTTCCCCAGCGTCGCCGCCATTCCGCGAACCACCGAAGCGGCAATTGCGGCCTCCAGACCATCGGCGGAAATACCGGTATCGGCAAACGCCCGCTTCAGATCCTCTGCATAAGCCTGCCACGGCCGCTGCGGATCGGTATCGAACCGCCAGCGGGCAACAATCCCGCTCCCGTCAAACAGGCCGCAATCAACGCTGGTATTTCCGATATCAAATGTGAGAAGCATCGATGTCCTGGCCCCCCCACCCATTGGGTATTAATCGATTTTGGAATGCGGATTGCGGAACAAGAGGGTTTAAATCCGCATTCCACTTTCCGGAATTCGAAATTCGAAATCGCCCGCCTGAACGGCCACCCGAACGCCTCCTGAAGTACGCACACAAAGCGCACCGTCTGGCGCAAGGTCTTCTGCAACGCCCTCAATCACACGCCCATCGCCTGCCACATGCACCGGTTGGCCCCACATCGTACTGCGCGCCTTCCAGAGTTTGCAGATACGATCGGGATCCAGATCGGCATACACAGATTCCAGGGCATACAGGAGGGCCCTCAAAAGGGCCGACCGTTCTTGAGACCGGCCGCTCTCTATCCTCAGCGATGTCGCCGTTTCCCGCAGGCCGTCCGGAAACGCTCGGACCTCCTGATTGACATTGATCCCGATCCCCAGCACCGCAAATCCCGGCCGGGTCTCTGTCAGAATCCCGGCAAGCTTGCGTCCGTCAATCCGGACGTCGTTGGGCCACTTGAGGTCCGCCGCAAGCCCGGTCGCCTCCTGCACCGCATCCACCACGGCCACCCCGGCTCCCAGCGTCAGCATCCACATCTCACGGAGCGCCAGGTTGAACCGAACAACAGAGGAAAACCAGAGACCCGCCCCCGGAGGAGAAAACCAGACCCGCCCCCGGCGTCCCCGGCCCGCCGTCTGGTGCTCCGCTGTAATCACCGCCCCGTGGGGCGCCCCCTCCAGCGCCGCCTGAACGGCCAGGTCGTTGGTCGATCCCACCTCTAAGTAACACGCTAAGATGCGCCCCAACGCCTCCGTCTCCAGCCCCTCCTGAACCGCCTCTCTCCGAATCACCTCTACCTCTGTGCGAAGGCAAATTCCTGCAACGGGATGCTCCTCGACGCGGTACCCTACCCGCTTCAACGCCGCCAGGGCCTGCTGCAGGTCATCCGAATGCCCTCCCAGACGCTGGAGGAGATCGGCCACCGGTAAAAAACGCCCGGGGACGCTGCCCAGGGTCTCCAGAGTCCGGTAGGCGAAGGGCGTATCAAGCAGAGAACTCATGGCGCAGTAGACAGGGACATATCACGACCGCCGAAACAGCAGGCTCAGATCCAGCGCCGTTACCGAATGCGTCAGCGACCCGACCGAAATCAGGTCCACCCCCGTCTCGGCCACGGCGCGCACCGTCTCAAGCGTCACATTCCCGGAGACCTCCAGCCTGGGTCTGCCCGCACCGAGTTTTTGAACACGTCTGACCGCCTGGCGCGTCGTTTCCAAATCCATATTGTCCAGCAGAATCCAGTCCGCGCGTACGGCGATTGCGTCCTCCAGTTCGTCCAGAGCCTCCACCTCCACCTCCACCTTTACCGGCCGGCCCTCCCGCGCCATGGCCGCCTTGACCGCGAACACCGCCGGCCCGATCCCGTTGGCGGCCTCGATGTGGTTCTCCTTGATCAGCACCATATCGTAAAGCCCCATCCGGTGGTTTTGCCCACCGCCCACAGCCACCGCGTACTTATCCAGCATCCGCAGCCCCGGAGCCGTCTTTCGGGTATCTAAAATCCGTGCCCCCGTACCTTCCACCGCCTCCACATAGCGGGCCGTCATCGTGGCGATGGCCGACATCCGCTGTAAAAAATTCAGCGCCGTCCGCTCCCCCGTCAGAATTCCCCGGGCCGGACCGGAAATCTCGGCCAGCACATCCTGGGGGGCCACACAGGCGCCGTCTTTAACCGTCGCTTCAAAAGAAATCTTCGGCTCAACCACCTCAAATACAGCCCCGGCCACCTCCAGCCCGGCGGCCACACCGGGTGTTTTGGCAATCAAATCCGCCCGGACCGTGGTGTTCTCCCGAACCGCCCAGAGCGTTGTGACGTCCCCATCCCCCACATCCTCTTCAAGCGCCCTGGCAATCACCTCCCGGACCGCCTTCCAGTCCAGTGTAGGAACATCACCCATCGTTCACCCCACATATCAATTGCGAATTGCAAATTTAGACCCTTTCAGTCCACAATCCGCAATCGCCCTATCCTGCACTATCCGCTGCCGACGCTTCCCTCATCCGTGCCTTGATCCGGGCAACCTCGTCTCGATATTCGGCCGCCTTCTCAAACTCCAGATCCGCCGCCGCCTTCGCCATCTTCCTCTCCAGTTCAGCGGTCAGATCCACCAGATGGGTCTCCGCCGCATACTCGGATGCCTCCTCGGCCGCAAGGGACGCCTCCTCTTGCCGGGCGTCGGCCACCGCCGTGGACTGCATAATCTCTTCTTTAGACTTGTAGATCGTCCGGGGCGTAATCCTGTGGGTCTGGTTGTGCTCCTGCTGGAGCTTCCGGCGGCGGTTCGTCTCCTCCATCGCCCGCCGCATCGAGTCGGTCACCTTATCCGCATACAGAATCACCGTCCCGGCCAGGTTCCGGGCCGTGCGTCCCGCCGTCTGGATCAGCGAACGCTCTGAGCGGAGGAACCCCTCCTTGTCGGCGTCTAAGATCGCAACCAGCGACACTTCGGGCAGGTCCAGCCCCTCGCGCAGCAGGTTCACCCCCACCAGTACATCGAACTCGCCAAGACGCAGATCCCGGATTATCTCCACCCGTTCTAAAGCGTCGATCTCCGAATGCATATACCGGGCGCGGATGCCCAGATCGCGCATGTACTCCGACAGGTCCTCGGCCATCCGCTTGGTCAGCGTGGTCACCAGCACCCGCTCCTCCTTTTCAACCCGCCCCCGCGTCTCAGCGATCAGATCGTCCACCTGTCCCCGAATCGGGCGGACGGCTATCTCCGGATCGACCAGCCCGGTGGGCCGGATGATCTGCTCCACCACGATCCCCTGGCACCGCTCCAGTTCGAAATCCGCAGGCGTGGCCGACATAAAAATCACCTGCTTGATCTTGTTTTCGAACTCCTCAAAATAGAGTGGACGGTTGTCTAAGGCCGACGGCAGCCGGAAACCGTGCTGGATCAGCGTCTCCTTGCGGGACCTGTCTCCGTTCCACATCCCCCGGACCTGGGGAACGGACACGTGGGACTCATCAACCACAATCAAAAAATCTTCCGGAAAGTAGTCCAGCAGCACATAAGGAGGCTGGCCGGGCGTCCGCCCGTCGATGTAGCGGGAATAGTTCTCAATCCCCTGGCAGGAGCCGATCTCCCGCATCATTTCGATGTCGTACCGCGTGCGGGTCTCCAAGCGCTGGGCCTCCAGCAGCTTGCCCTGGGCCCGGAACGCCTCCAGCTGCACGGCCAGGTCCACTTCGATCTGCCCGATCGCCCGCTCAATCCGCTCACCGCTCGTCACAAAATGCTTGGCCGGATAGATCGCTACCCGATCCTGCTCCTCCACCACATCTCCGGTCACACCTTGGACGGTGGAGATCGCCTCCACCTCATCTCCAAAAAGTTCCACCCGGACGGCCACCTCCCGTTCGGGCGGATAAATCTCCACCACATCCCCCCGCACGCGGAAGGTTCCAGGCGCAAATTCCACATCGTTGCGCACATAGTAGATATCCACCAGCCGGCGCAGCAGATCGTCCCGATCGATCTGCTGTCCCCGGTCTAAGATGATATGCATCGCCTCGTACTCCGCCGGGCTCCCGATGCCGTAGATGCAGGACACGCTGGCCACAATGATCACGTCCTGCCGCTCCATAAGCGCAATCGTCGCCCGCAGCCTGAGGCGGTTGATCTCATCGTTGATATCCGACTCCTTTTCAATATACGTATCGGTAACCGGTTTGTAGGCCTCCGGCTGGTAATAGTCGTAGTAAGAGATAAAATACTCGACCGCATTGTTCGGGAAAAAGCTCTTGAACTCCCCATAGAGCTGGGCGGCGAGGGTCTTATTGTGAGAAATCACCAGGGTCGGCTTCTGGACGGCTTCAACCACCTTCGAAATCGTAAACGTCTTCCCCGTGCCCGTGGCCCCAAGCAGCGTCTGAAACCGCTCGCCCCGGGCGATTCCCTCAACCAGTTCGGCAATCGCCCGGGGCTGGTCCCCGGCAGGCACGAAAGGAGCAACCACCTCAAATTTAGACATAGCGCACCCCTTTCGGTGACCAAATGTGTAGATTGCCCAACAATGTAGACAGAAAACGCCTCAAAAGCAAGCGATAAGCATTCCGGACCAAAATTAAAACACACCCTCATGTTTTCAATAGACCCTCTCTCGCCTGCGATCCTCTACCGGGAGGGAAGGCCCGATTGAATTTTGGTCGCGCATTTTCTCGGGAAATCATATATATTTCCATATTAACAAGTCGTTACTCCACTTTTGCAGTGGCTGAGAGACGAGAGAAAGAGGGGTTTTACTCAGGGGAGTGGATAGACCCCACCCCTGCATTTGGCCTGAACATCCAAGCCAAGTTGGTCCTCAACTTTGGGAAAGCACTGCGTTTTTCGTTAATAGGAGACCGTAGCGAGTAAGGGTTGCATCACCTCGTCAAGGGTCTGTCCCTGAAAGAGCGCAGCTTGGATGAAGGTCGCCAAAGCCCAGAGTGCTTGCGCTTGTGTGTTTCTCCGACAAGAGCCTGCTGAATGGCCCAAGTTTTTTTGGACGTTCTGGTGAAGTTTTCGAATCAGGGACTTGTCGTGTTGGGCTGCTCTCAGTAGCGAGTAGGTGACGGCGACAAGGGGATGTGTTTACCGATCGCCTCAAAGTCCCGTACCTGATACTGATCGAGTCCATCAGCTTTGCCCTCTTCGTGGTAAACTTCCACCGGCCAGCGGTGTCGTCGGATGCGCGTGATGTTAGTGGCTTGCCACTTGAGCCTGTTGGATAGGAAGTAGCAGGGGGAGTCTGACAAGTCGGGCTCTTGGTGGTTGATGACTAATCGATGCTTCCCAAAGTTCTGGATGCGATGCGTATTGCAGTAGCTGTAATAGGTCTCTTTTTCGCCTTTGTAGGAAATGGTGATTTTATGAAAAACAGGCTTTTCTCCGTCGCTTAGGGCTTGATGATGCTCCTCTTGAAGATGGGCATCAAAGTCCGTTAAGCGTTGATCTCCTGGCCAGATTGACCTGGTCCTCTCCGGTGAGCCCACGTAGGAGAGCTTGAGTTCTTCGCAGAAACTTGCAGAAGGAAGGTTGGGTATACCAGTTGTCAAAGGTGACCGGCAACCTGCTATGGGGATGATTCGAAAAGAAGTGGCGCAAAAGCGTTTGGCCGATAATCAGCTTACTTTGATAAATCTGTTGCACTTCCTCCTTTTTCTGATGCCGTTGCCAGACCCCCATCAAATATGTACGCCACTTTCGAGGATCGCGCTTCTTAAGCACATATTTGCCTTCTCGAACCGAATGCCGGCTGCTTTCAACCCCCTCTCCAATGTATCTGCCTCAGCCGGCTCCCATAGCCTGAAGGCAATCGGATAATCGGTCACATCATCACTGTAATGCAGGTTGACCAGATTGTGTGCCCACACATAGGACCGACTCACTGGATCAAAAAGCTTGGCGATCTTCTCAAAGTGGTGGCCATAATGGGACAGACGTATCGTCTAAACTTAGCACCCCCTTCCGTTTGAACGCTGTACCAGGAAGACTGAAAAGCATATCCAAACGGGCACGATTTAAGGCGGACACGGAAAACGGACTCTCTGTCAATAGACGGTTCAGACTGCTCGGTTGCGCACATCCACCACAAAAATCCGGTTGATCCCTTCTACCGTCTTGTTCTGTGACATGATTAACCCGCTGACGTAACGCTGGAACCTGGAAGGCTTCTTGGGAAAATACCGACTCAAAATGTGGAGCAAAGTGCCGCACGATCTCGGGGATCTCGACTAACGGGATCATCGTCATTCCCTCCAGATGAAATGGAAAAACGAAGGCTGCCTGGAGGAATTTTATGATATCCGTCAGTTCTTGGCAATCACTACTTGGATCAGTTTATGACCGCTTATGCGCTGCAAAACCGGACTATTCGCTCCTGCATCATCGGCACGGACCTTGCAAGGTTCCTCAAACCAAAGGGAGTCCAGCGTCCGGTCCGGAATATCTCCCCACGCCTGGAGATAGAAATGAAACCCATCGCGCTCCTGTTGCTCTTCAGCGTTCCCTGCCTGATCCCTCAGGACCTGAGCGCAGGCGCCTGGACCCTGCCCCGGGGGCACATCTGGAGCAAGATCACCTTTCTGAACCAGTCAACCGATGAAGAGTACGTCAGCGTGGGCGGCCAGGGCCGTCCCCCCAACACGGCCGTCAAATATGAGCCGGGCGACCGGGCGCGCTACCGATTCAACGGCAAATACAGCTCCCGGGCGCTCTTTTTTGACCTCTTCTACGGCGCCACGGACCGCTTTGACCTGGGCCTGCAAATCCCCTTTTTCCGGCAGCAATTTCAGGACGATGCCCTCCTGACCGGCTTTGGAGAACCCCGCACCGCAACCGGTTTCAGCGACATCCGGGCCTTCCTGAAATTCCGCCTCTTTCAGCAGCCCGCCATTGGCACCCTCAAGGTCGGCTTCAAGGTCCCCACCGGGAAATTCGTGAACGAAGACGGAATGATCCCCGTGGGCGAGGGGCAGTGGGACTTCGACTTCATCTTCCAGACCGGGCGCTCCTTCTGGCCCCTGCCGGCCTACGCCAACCTCGACCTGGGCTACCGGCTCCGCCTCAAGAACGACGAGATCGCCCGCGACCCCGGGGATGAATTCTTCTTCTCCGGCGAGGTCGGCTACAGCCCCAGGCCAAAGCTCCTGGTCGTCCTGAAGCTGGAAGGCATCCGGAGCAAGTCCGCCACGGTCCTGGGGATCAGAAGCGCATCCACCGTCAAACGCATCACCTACTTTGTGCCCACCCTCAGCCTGGGGCCTTTCAACAACCTCAGCATAGAGGCCGCCCTGCGTGCCTCCCTCAACGGGCGGAGCTTCCCCGCCGGGCAGATGCTGGCCGTGGGCCTCTCCTACTCCGGCAGCCCCTTCCAGCGGCAGAAATAACGATATTAATCCATATTGAACAAATCTTATAAACTTGAACACAAAAGGCCCCGGAGGATCTTTCTCCGGGGCCTTTTGGCCTTCCAATCGGGGGTATCCGCCCTCAGACCACCACCTCCGCCTCGGCCCCCGGGACATCCCGGTTGGCCTCCAGAACCGGATCCACCTCGTCGGCGACAAACGCTTCAACCTGTTCGGGCGCCCGGCCGATAAACGCCTTCACGTCCAGGATCCCGTCCAGTTCCTCCCGCGTCATTCCATACGCCGGGTCGCCCGCAATCCGATCCAGCAGATCGTTCTCCCCTCCCTCCTCCTTTACCCGGCGCCCGGCCTCCATCGCATGCACGCGGGTCTGCTCGTGCAGGGCCTGACGGTCGCCCCCCCGTTTTACGGCCGCCATCAGGATGTTCTCCGTGGCCATAAAGGGAAGTTCCAGGTCAATATGCCTGCGGATCACCCCCGGATAAACCACCAGGCCTCGAACCACGTTCATGTACAAAATCAGGATCGCATCGACCCCCAGAAACATCTGCGGCAGCGCCAGACGCTTGTTGGCCGAATCGTCCAGCGTTCGCTCAAACCACTGGGTGGCCGCGGTAAACGCCGGACTCTGCGCCATGGTCATCACAAATCGGGCCAGGGCGCACATCCGCTCGGTCCGCATCGGATTGCGCTTGTAGGCCATCGCGGACGAACCGATCTGCCCCGCTTCAAAAGGCTCCTCAACCTCCTTGAGGTGCTGCAGCAGGCGCAAATCGTTTCCGAACTTGTGGGCGGATTGTGCGATGCGGGAGAGCAGATCGGCCACCTGCGCGTCCACCTTGCGCGTATACGTCTGTCCGGTCACGGCATAGGTCGCCTGAAAGCCCATCTTTTCGGCCACGAGGCAATCCAGCGCCTGCACTTTCTCCGAATCGCCCTCAAAAAGCGCTAAGAAGCTGGCCTGGGTGCCCGTGGTCCCCTTGGCCCCCCTGAAGCGGAGCCTGGAGAGGTGGTGGTCCAAGTCCTGATAATCGAGCAATACATCCTGAAGCCAGAGGGCGGCCCGCTTGCCCACGGTAGTCAACTGCGCAGGCTGAAAATGGGTGAACCCCAGGGTGGGCAGGTCCCGATAGGTAAGCGCAAACGCCTTCAGATCGGCCATCAAAGCCACCAGCTTACGCCCAACGATCCGGAGGGCGGCCCGCATCTGGATCAATTCCGTATTGTCCTGTACATAGGCGCTGGTCGCCCCTAAGTGGATGATGGGCCGGGCCTGTGGGCATTGCACGCCGTAGGCGTAGACGTGGGCCATCACATCGTGGCGCACCTCACGCTCACGCTTGCGGGCCACATCCTCATTCACCTGCTCCCGAAACCGCCGCATCTCCTCAATTTGTGCATCCCTGATGGGAAGGCCCAGTTCCTGTTCCGCCTCGGCCAGCGCGATCCAGAGGCCGCGCCACGTAGAAAATTTCTTCCCGGACGAGAAAATCTCGGCCATCTCCCTGCTGGCATAACGCTCGACTAAGGGGTTCTCGTAACGCATATCGTCTTTAGACATAGGCTTATGTTGGCGCTTCAAACGGCTCATCGGGGTCAACTCACCCATTCAAACAGCAGCCAGGTCGAGCAAAAGGCCATTCCACCCCCCAGCACAACCTGCGCAGGGGTATGGGCACCCAGTTCCACGCGCGCCCAGGACACCGCCAAGGGCACCGGAACCAGGAAGAGGGCCGAGGGACCAAACAGCCAAACCAGGGCAGCCAGCGGCCCCCAGACCCCCACGGCATGCAGGCTCACCTTCCACTGGAGGGTAAGCGCCCCCATCAGAACCCCGTGGACCACATAGCACAGCATCAGTCCACAGACCTCGGGCGGCGCAGACACACAGCGCAGGAGCGCTAAGCCGGCCAGATAACTCCCCAAACCGACCAGCAAGGGCCGCAAACGGGCTGCCCGCTGCGGGATAAAGAAGCTGTCGATATCCCTCCGGACCAGCAGAAATCCCACATACATCGTGGGCAGTAAGGTACCAAAAACCAGACAGATCCCCAGCAGAACCCCCAAACGGACCACCGGCTCATCCGTGCGGCAGATCATCAGGGCAAACACGGCTGCGGCGACAACGGGCGGATTGATCACCCCGGAGAGCCCCGCCGCCAGAACGCGTCGAAACTGCCGTTCGCACACAAAAGGGCCATCCGCTCTCAAAATGCTTAAAAAACCGTGCCCCATTTGCCTCTGCCGTCTGCCAAATTGTATGGTTCGAGTAGATAGCGGATATACAATATACAATAGGGAATGATGCTTGACAAGGGCTTAAATTTGCTCTATACTTTGGGGGGATTGATGACACGTTATCCATAATCTGTACAGGAAGTTGTGTCACTCCCACGGATCACCCATCCCAGGTCCCCGGACCCCTTATTTTAACAGGATACGATCCCCATGCCCGTGCAGAACCCCAACGTCCGTCCTCCGGCCGTAGCCGGTCAATTCTATCCAGACAGGCCTTCGGAATTGAGGCTCCAGGTGGAAGACATGCTGGGCCGGGCACCCGATGCGGAGGTGGCAGAAGAGGTACGGGGTCTCATCGCCCCCCATGCCGGTTATCCCTATTCGGGTCAGACCGCGGCGGTCGCCTACCGCCAGGTGAGGGGTAAGCACTACGATTTTGTGGTCATCATGGCGCCCAGCCACCAGGAGGCCTGCAACGAGATCTCCATTTTTCCAGGTGAAGGCTACGAGACCCCTCTGGGCGTGGTCCCCGTAGACCAGGATGTGGCCCACGCCCTGGCCCAGGAGGATTCCAGCCTCCACCTCTCCCTGGCCGGACACCGGGTGGTCCCCACCAGAGGCCTCACCAACGCCCTGCGGGGGGAACACGCGGTGGAGGTCCAGATCCCCTTTTTGCAGGTCGCCCTGCCCAACCTGCGGGTCGTTCCCATCGTCATGGACATCCGGTCCTTTGAAACCTGCCTGCGCCTGGCCGACGCGCTGGTCAGGGCCGCAGAGGGCAGGAAGGTCCTCATCGTCGCCAGCTCGGACCTCTACCACGGATACGACTACGATGAATGCATCATCAGCGATGCCTGCACCTTAAGTGAAATCGAGGCATTCGATCCGAATCGGTTTGCCACCGACCTGGAAACCGGGCGTGTCCAGGCCTGCGGTGGGGCCCCTATTTTGGCGCTTATGCTGGCCGCCGACCAGATGGGTGCACACCGGGCCAAGGTCGTAAGCCATACCAATTCCAGCGATGTGGTCGGAGAACCGGGAGGTTACGTGGTGGGATACGGCGCAGCCCTCTTCTACGATGCACCGGCCAGTGAGGTCCATCAGGGTGAACTGACGGAGACAGACCGGGCCGCGCTGGGTCAAATCGCACGGGAAGCGGTGCAGCGGTCCGTGTGTGGCAACACGCTTGGTGAACCGACGCTCCACACGCCGGGGCTCAGATGCAAAAGGGGCGCTTTTGTTACCCTCCGCTGTCAAACCAAGCTTCGGGGCTGCATCGGCGACATCCGTGGAAATGAGCCACTGGGAATCACCATACAAAACATGGCGGTTGCAGCGGCATCCCGGGATCCCCGCTTTCCACCGCTCTTGGAAGTGGAACTGGGCGATCTGGAAATCGAAGTCTCGGTACTGGGTACCATGCAGCGGGTCACCACCCCATCGGAAATCGAAGTCGGGCGCGACGGCCTCTGCATTCGACGGGGCAAGGACCAGGGCATCCTGCTGCCGCAGGTGGCCGTAGAGCAGGGATGGGACCGCAGCCAATTCCTCAACCACACCTGCCTCAAGGCCCAACTCCCACCCACGGCCTGGCAGCACCCTGACACAGAGATCTGGACCTTCGCCGCAGACGTATTCTCAGCTGACTGATCCCTCCCAAATGAAACTGCGAGCCATATTAAGCCTGCAAACCATCCAGAAACTCCGTCGGATCGCAGGGGTGGCGGGCCTCTCTCCGGATCCGTCGGGCAATAAGACCGCACTGATTGACCTGCTCTGCGGCCCCCTTTCAAAGCCCGAAGCGGTCGCCGCTCGGCTGGACGCGCTCACCCCCGAGCAACGGGAATTTGCCACAGCCCTTGCCGCTGAGGGCGGGGAGCTCTTAGAAGCCGAGGCCGTTGGTGAACTGAGCAACGGATTTGTCCGCCCGTTTCGGGCCCTGCTTTGCGCCCTCTCAGAAGCGGGCCTCGTCTTCCAGGATTCTGAGACCCTGGGCCCCGATTGCCCCCTGGTGGGCATTCCCGACCCTCTGCTCAGATCGATCCCCGTTCCCCAAGCCGACCAGGGCCGCCTCCGGCAGGTCATGAAAACGACCTCTATCGGGCTGTTGCGGGCCTTTGCCCGGGACTTAGGGGCTCTGTCCCGGGATGCCCAGCGGCCCTTCGTTGTCCAGGCCATCCGCGCCCACCTCCTCAACCCGGAACATCTGAAGGCCTATATGAACGGCCTGTCGGAAGAAAAAAGGGCCATCCTGAGCCGGATTCTGAAGGTCGATGAGATCACTCCGGAGGAAATCAGGGAAGGGGTGGGAGGCGCCTCAGCACGGGAACTGGACGAGATGCTCTGGAAGACCCCCCTCTTTTTCTCACCCCTGCCTGCCCGCCTGCGCGCTGCGCGCGGGCAGGCGCCGAGTTCTGCTCGGCAGGCAGGTCGGCAGGCAGGCGGAGACCGCAGCCGCCCGAACGCCGCAATCCGGCTGGCTACAGACCTGCGCCAGACCATGCAGGCCATCGCCGATTCGCAGGGCGGTCATCTGCAAAGTCGGCCTGAGGAAGCCCTGAAAGAAATGCCGGAACCGCCCGCCCAGGTCCGGAACAATACCCCCTACCTCCTGCACGACCTGGCCACCCTGCTGGGATTTATCGAGCAAAGGCGTCCCCGGCTGCTCAAACGCGGAGGTCTCGCCAAGGCAGAACTTGCCAGACAGTGCTATCGGGGCGACACCGATCCAGGATACCCGGAATTCCTGACGCTCTTTACCGAAGCCTCCGGGATGGTCCATCCCGAAGGCGGGTTCTGGCGCCTTTCGGAAAATGTTGGAGAACGGCTCGAAGAAGCCATCCAGATGCAGAAGGCCCTGCTCGCCTTCTGGCAGGAAACCGAGCGGTGGAACGAGTGGACCGCAGCCCGGCCCGCCTCCTCGGCGCGTCGGGACCGAATCGATGCGCTCAAATCCCTCCGGCAGGAAGTCCTCAAAGGACTCCGGACCTGCCCAAAGGACTGCTGGGTCGCCTACCCCCGATTCTATCGCCTCCTTGTGGGATCCTCAGAACCGTTCCGGCACCTTGCCGGACACCCCGCAACCGGGCGCGCCCTGGCCGCAGGGGGCACAACAGCCGATGAGCTGCTCCGCCGGATGTTCCGGGGCGCGCTTACCTGGATGGGCCTGACCGTGCTTGGCAACCCGGACGCGTTTGCCCTGCCCCTGCACCGGGAAGAGCGGGCCTCGTTTCGGGTCACCCCCCTGGGTCGCGCCCTGCTTGAGGGAGAGGGAACAGAGGCCTTCCGGGACGCCGCGCCTCCAACGAACCCGGACGCCCGGTTTGTCCTGCAGCCCAACCTTGAGATCCTCTCACCGCCCGACCTCCCCTATGCCCGGTTCATCGCCCTCTTCGGCCTTGCGGACCTGAAATCCATCGACGTGATGACCCACTTTCAAATCACCCGGGAGGCGTTTCAAAGGGCGATGAACCGGGGGGCATCGGGGGACGCGATCCGGGAATTCCTGAAAACCAACAGCGCCACCGGACTGCCTGACATCGTGGAGGCCCTGATTGAAGAGTGCGAAAGCAAACACGGCGAAATCGAAATCGGCCCGGCCTCAGGCTACCTGACCGTGGCGCGCGAGGCCTTACTCGACGAACTCTATGCCCAGACGCAGATTGCCGTCTGCTTAGGCCTCCGGGTTTCTCCAACCGAGGCGGTCCTCAAGCCAGACACGAAGCCCGAAGCCCTCATTCAGCTCCTCCACAAACAGGGCTACATGCCCCGCCTGATGCACGCGCTTGAGGACGAAAAGAACGGGCGCCACCAGGTGGTCCAGCGCCCCGGAAAGTCGCCCGGATATCAAGCTTGACATTTACCTTTGGAAACCCTATATTGCTCGCGGTATCCGGGAGTTTGCCCCCCGAAAGTAGAGGTAAGGGCACAGTCTGGTGTGCCCTGTGTTGAACCCAGATACGGTACTCCTTCATGGAAATCCGCTACTCAATCCGCGAGCCGATGGCCCCCGGCAAGACCCTCATTGAAAAATTCCGCAACCTCGCAGAGATCGGGATTGCCGGCATCGAAATGACCGCCAGCAGCACCTGGGAACACGCCGACGAGATCCGAAAGGCCTCCAGGAAGACCGGCGTCGTCCCCAACATCTTCTCCTCCCGGGGGGGGATGGGCCTCTTAGACGCCCGGCGAGACGAGCGGCAAAAAGCGATAAAATCCCTCAAAGAGGCCCTCTCGCTCTGCGGAGAACTGGGCGGCATCGGCGTCATCTTCCCCCCGCTCATCGGCATCAAACTGGGAGGGGGCGAACGCATCCCCGACCTCTCTCCCCTGGCCGGCACCGCAGAACTGGAGCGCGACCTCCTCGTCGAGATCCTGAAAGGGGAGATCGCGCCTTATGCCGAAAGCTGCGGGTGCAGCGTCATCATCGAACCCCTCAACCGCTACGAGCAGTGGTGGCCCTGCACCCTGGCGGATGGCGTGGCCGTCTGTGAAGCCGTCGACAGCCCCGGCATTACCGTCATGGCCGACTTCTTCCACATGAGCATCGAAGAGTGCGACATGGCCGATGCCATCCGGGTCGGGGGCAGTAGACTCACAAACGTCCACCTCGCAGACAGCAACCGGGTCCTGCCCGGCTCTGGCCACACCGATTTCGGACCTGGCCTGGCGGCTCTGGGTGAAATCGGCTACGAACACTTCTGCGGGTTCGAATGCAGCATCCCCTCCGGCAGCGACCCCGGGGCCGAACTCAAGAGATCGATGGACTACCTCAACAGCCTGCTGTGAGAAAGGCGCACGCACCATGGACCAACCTTCCGAAAAAAGCCTGAAGAGAATGCGGATCTTCGTCGGGAAATACATGGAAAAAACCGGCACCACGGGCCATCCGGATGGTGGCGTCACAGAGGCGGTCGTCAACGGCCTTGCCGCTCACGTGGACGAACTCGGCCGTCCGCTCTGCCCCTGCAATTTTTACCCCGACAAAAAGGCGGAACTCGAACGCAGCCGGGAATGGGTCTGCGCCTGCGATGAAATGAAACAGTACAAATACTGCCACTGCCTCCTCTTCGTCACTCCCGAAGGGCTTCCCATCACGGAGTACCTCCCGGAAGACCACGAAGGCCGCCAGGTCTACGGCCTGGTCAAAGACCCCACCCCCGACAAAGGCCGCGAAGCCCGCCATAAGATAAAAGACAAAGAAGCAGCCACCCAATCCTGAACTTGCTCCCGTAACAGAGCTTCAAGATCCAGCTCCGGCGCTTCCACCTGCCAGAACTGGATCTTTTGTATGCCTCCCGGCTGCCCGTCCGGTCCTGCTCGGGGTATGAACATAGGAGGAACAGATGCTCCGCATCGCTCTGGCCGCCTTAAAACAGCAGGCCTCCATCCCTGAGGGGGTGGAAAAAATCAAAACCGTCCTCCGCGAATGCAAAAAGAAAAAAGTAGACATCGTCTGCACCCCCGAAACCTACCTCCCCGGCCTGCGGGGGGCGAGCTTCGACCTGCCCCCGCCGGACCAGATCCAGATGGAAGCGGCGCTTCGGGAACTGCGCAGGAGCTGCCGGGAACACCGGGTAGCGGCCATCGTGGGAATGGAATGGATCACAAAGCGCGGCCTGGAGAACCGGGCCTATGTCATCTCCGCCTCCGGCAGGGTGCTGGGCCACCAGACCAAAAACCAGATCACCCCCGGCGGCGAATCGGACAACTACGTCCCCGATGGGCAGCGCAGCGTGTTCCAGGTCAACGGCACGAAATTCGGCATCACCATCTGTCACGAAGGCTGGCGCTACCCCGAAACCGTCCGCTGGGCCGTGGTGCGCGGAGCGAAAATCATCTTCCAGCCCCAGGTCACCGGAAGCGACACCAGAGGTCAAAAACTGAAAAAATGGGGCGACAACTTCTACGAAAAAGCGATGCAGTGCCGCGCCTTTGAAAACACCGTCTTTTTTGCCAGTGTGAACCAGGCCATGCGCTACCAGAACTCCGCCACCAGCCTCATCGACCCCCAGGGCTATAAAATCGCCCACATCCCCTATGGCAAAGAGGACCTCCTCATCGCGGACATCGACCCCAAAGACGCAAACAGAAAGATGGCAAAACGCTACAGGCCCGAGCTGTATCCCGAATAGCGCACAAAAGCGATTGACTCTCACCGAAAATTGTGTACATTGAATATCACCTGACAAGACCAACCGGCGCAACTGGCGGATAACGTGGGAGCGACCACGGGGGAGCGTCGACCGATACGGAGAGCCGACCGCCTGGGCAAAACAGAAAACCCGGGCGGTTTTTCGTCCGGGGCGGAATCTCCAAAGCGCAGGAGGGCGACCCGATGGCAAAAATCCTCAGTGGAGAAGACGTATCCAAGGACATGCACCGTGAGATGGTGGCGGATGTTGCGCGCCTGAAAACGGAGCACAACCTGACCCCGGGCCTGGCCGTTGTGCTGGTCGGAGAAGACCCCGCCTCGGCCGCATACGTAAGATCGAAACAGGCAGCCTGCAAAGAACTCGGCATCCACTCGGTAAAGCGCAAATTCGACGCCGACCTGCCCGAAGCCGACCTCCTCAAAGTCGTCCAGGAATTAAACGAAGATCCCGCCATTCACGGCATCCTCGTCCAGCTCCCCCTTCCGGACCAGATCGATGAAGGGCGGGCGCTCAACGCTCTTTCTCCCTCCAAGGACGTGGACGGTCTCCACCCGATCAATCTGGGAAAGCTTCAGAGGGGCGAAGTGGGCTTCCTCCCCTGCACCCCCCACGGCGTGCAGCAACTCCTCTTGCGGTCCGGAATCGAAATCAGCGGCAAACACGTCGTCATCGTCGGCAGGAGCACCCTGGTGAGCAAACCCTTAGCAGGCATCCTCCTCCAGAAAAGGCCCGACGCCAACGCCACGGTCACCGTTTGCCACACCGGCACCCGGGACATCGCCTCCTTCACCCGCCAGGCCGACATCTTGGTCGTTGCCGCTGGCAGACCCAGGACCATCACCGCCGACATGGTCTCCGAAGGCGCCGTGGTCGTGGACGTGGGCATCAACAGCATCCCCGCCCCCTCCAGAAAGCGGGGCTACCGTTTGGTCGGAGATGTCGATTTCGATGCGGTCAGCGAAAAGGCCGGCGCCATCACCCCCGTCCCCGGCGGCGTTGGCCCCATGACCATCACTCTGCTGCTTTACAACACCATCTGGTCGGCAAAACAAACCCACGGAATTTCTTAGCCCACCCCCTTCATTTTATCTGTGTCCAAATGAAACGCAACATTTTAACGATCTTGATCGTGAGCCTGTTCGCTTACAGCCATCCGGCGATGGCGCAGAAGTGGGGAAAGGTGTCCAGGGACGTTTTGGCAATAACCTCCATACCGGAAGACCCGGAGGCCGATGCGGTTATCCTCTTCGATGTAGGCGAGATAAAGATCACACCGCAATTTGACCTCCTGTTTAAACGCCACCTTCGGACTAAAATTCTCACCGAACAGGGATTGAAGTACGCGGATATTTCGATTCGATTCTGGCATGAAGATAAGATCCAAAGACTGAAGGCCCACACAATACTGCCAGACGGCAAAAAGGTAAAGCTGAAGAAAAAGGACGTTTTTGAGAAACGGGACCGGTCCTGGAAGCAGAAGGTCTTTGCCATCCCCGGCGCAGAAGTGGGTGCAGTAATCGAATACACGTATGAAAAGTACAGCAAATATATCACCTTTTTACAGCCCTGGTATTTCCAGAACCGGGAATTTACGAAGGTGAACAAACTGACGGTAACCTCCCCCCTGGGCCTGTATTACTCTATGTTCTTTACCAACTTTTACGGCAATGATCCAAGTCCGGCCAAAGAGGAATTTATCTCCCCGGATGGCATTGTGGTGAAAGAATTCACCTGGACCGTTGAGAATCTACCCGCCATCAGGCAAGAACCCTATATGACAACCCCCAAAGATTACCTTGCCGCCATCTATTTTCAGCTGCATACCTATCAAAGTCCATATCACAACGTCACATATATCAAAACGTGGGATGACCTTGCCGGGGTTGTAAGAAAACGATATAGACCCTTTCTCGAAGACGACAACGGATTGAAAGAACTGGTGTTGGAATTGCTGCCTGAGGCTGAAAATGACCGTCAAAAGGCGCAGATCCTTTACACCTATGTGAAAAATTCGATTGAAACAACCCCTTACCGCGGCCTCCTGAGCGATCAGTTGAAGCCCCCCCATCAGGTGGTTAAAGATAAAAAGGGAAGCGCAGTTGAAAAGAACCTGCTGCTCATCAACCTGTTGAAACGCGCCGGCCTTGAGGCCTACCCGCTTCTCATCAGCACCCGCAATCACGGCAGGTTCCACGACAGGTGGCCGCAATTGCAGCAACTCAACCATGCCATCGCAGGTCTTCGCCTGGGCAAATCGCCTTATTCCTTAGACACGGGAGATAAGTACTGTCCTTTTGGAATGCTGTCCCCCAACGACCTGTCCCATAAGGGGCTTCTGGTTACCGATCAGAATGGCCTGGTTATAGACATCCCTATGCATAAGAAGGTCAACATGCGCCATGCGAGCACCAGCGCCACATTGACCCAAGAGGGGGATCTAATCTGCCAGACCGTCCTGAAGTTTGAAGGCTACCGCGGGATGTCGGAACGGTCAAAGCTGAGTCGAAAAAAGGAAAAAGACTATATAAAGGAGATCTTGGAAGATCGCTTCAGCGACGTGACCATAGACACCTTTAAAATAACGGGCATCGACGAAATAGACACGCCGCTGGAGGCCAGGATCGATTACCGCGTGCACAATTATGCGCAGGTGGTCGGCGACATGGTCTACCTCACGCCGGCGCTCATCCACCGCCTTCAATCCAACCCTTTTAAAAGAGAGAAACGGAGCTTCCCGGTTGAATTCAGCTACAGCCGCGTTTATGAGGAAAAAGTGAACCTGACGATACCGGAGAACTATCAAACGCTTGAAACGCCCATCTCCCTTCGGAAGCTCTCCCGCGACCTCTATTTCACCTCTGTTTGTCAGGCGGATAGCAACCTGGTTAAATTTCAGCGTCATTTTACATTAAACAAGGTATTTTATGACCCCACAGAATACCCTGCGCTTCGAGACACCTATGAACAAATCGTCAATTCCGATCAGGGACAGATCGTGTTGAAACGCCTGGCGAAATCCGACGAATAGGATCAGATCGACGTTGGAGGTACAAAAATATGGCGACCAAAAGTCAGATCCCTGTACTTGTCGTGCTCTCGCTGGTCGCGGCAAGCCCCTCCCCGGGCAGGGAAAAATTGTGGCCCGAGGACGTCGATGCGATAATCGTGCTGGATGAAAATAAATTTCAGGTAAAAAATCAAAACAAGGCGACGTTTAAAAAACATCGCCTTGTATACATCTACAACGATGCAGGAAAAAAATATGGGAACGTCACGGTCTATGAAAATAAATTCATGAAATGCAAAAACATCATCGGTAGAATCACAGATTTGGATGGCAACCTGATCAGGGAATTGGGCAAAGATGACATTCAAAAAACGGCTCACTTTCCTGAATTTGTCCTTTATGAAGACTCCAAATACTACTGGTTCCAACTCGGATTGAGCACATTCCCCTATGTTGTAGAATATTCTTATGAAGTAGACTATAACACCCTGTTCTTCTGGCCGAATTGGTACCCCCAGAAGGACATCCCGGTCTTAAAATCCTCCTACCAGCTGGATACAGGGGGCCGTATCCAATACCGGACGCACGCGATTGGGATCGAAATCGAGCCGCAGTCCGCGGAAAAATCGACATGGGTATGGCAGCTCGAAAACATCAAGCCCAGGGTCAAAGAGCGATTCATGCCTCCGGAAAACAATGTGCAAATGGCCCTCTATTTTGCCTCTACCCGGTTTAAGATCGGGAATTACGGGGGTTCGTTTGCCTCCTGGGATGGATTGGCGGAGTGGTACAACGACCTGTCTTCAGGACGATATGAACTCCCGCCTGGAGCGAAAGCGCAGGTTCTGAAACAGATTGACGAAACAGACACCCACAGGCAGAAGGTTCAAAAACTCTACGCTTTTATGCAGGACCACACCCGCTATGTCGCCATCGAGCTGGGAATCGGCGGGTGGCAACCCTATTCGGCCGTATCGACCTTCAAGAATCGGTACGGGGACTGCAAAGACCTTTCCACCTTCATGATCTCTATGCTAAAGGAGGTCGGCATCACGGCCTATCCGGCCCTCACGCGCACCCGCAACAGAGGGGCCTTGGTCAGGGAGTTCCCGTCCAACCAGTTCAACCACTGTATTACGGTCGTCCCCTTGCAGCGAGACACCCTCTGGCTGGAATGTACGGCGGATCTCCTGGCCGCGGATATGCTCCCGGCCGATGTTGAAGGCTGTGACGTCCTGGTGGTAAAAGAAAATGCAGGAGAGATCGTCCGCACCCCTCAGAGCCAATACGGGGACAACGTATCGGTAAGCAAAATCGAAGGAAGCGTAACGCCATCGGGGGCATTCACCTTCAGCGGGGAAATAATGGCCACCGGCAATATAAGCGCGTATCTGAGAGGAAAATTGTATGGCCGCAAGCCCGAGGATCGCAAGCAATGGCTGAGAAAATCCCTGGGCAGGTATCTGCCCAAACTTGACCTGATAGAATATGAAATCGATCGCTTAGACCGGGACTTCGAAAAGCCGGTGATCATCCGGTTCAAAGGGGCCTTGAACAAATTCGGTGTGCGCAGTGCGAAAAGACTGTTCATCAATCCCAACATCCTGAATCGGTTGACCCCCGACGATCTGCCCAGAGAGAAAAAACGCCGGTTTCCGATTCACCATCGGTATGCGTTCATAAAAGTCGATTCGCTATCCATCTCGATTCCCGCAGGCTTCGAACTGGAGGCGGCGCTTGATCCGGAAAAGACGGCGACCCCTTTTGGCCACTTCGAGACGGCCTACGCCTTTACGGATGGTAAGCTGACATACAGCCGGACGTTCAGACGGGAACTGACGCATATCCCCCTGTCGATGTACGGCGCGTATGTATCCTTTCTGAAAAAAATCGTAAAAAAGGATCAATCACCGTTCGTCTTCAAGAGAGTGCAAGGATAAGACAACTTCTAAAAACTTAGATTGACAGGAAACGTCGATCACGGTATCATTTGGAGGCAATAGGAGTTACCCAAGGAAGCCGGGTTCATCCGGAGGAGAGGGTATGAAAAAGCATGCGATCGTGTTATACGGGCTCTGCGCCCTCCTGCTGTTCGTCGCCGCCCATACCTGGTCTCAGGATTCGAGTGTCGCCGCCTCGGACTTCGACGGCAGCGGCACCGTGGACTTCAAAGATTTCGTCACCTTCGCCCGGGGATTCGGGAAAAGCAGCAGCGACCCGGACTTCGACGCACGCCTCGACCTGAACGGAAACGGCGCCGTCGACTTTGCAGACTTCGCCATCTTTGCCCGGAACTTCGGAAAATCGGTCTCACAGCCGGCCCGCACGCTCATCTACATCAGCGATCCGGACTTTCTGGACACGTTCGGGAAAATCGAGGTCTACGACGCCCAGACGAACCTGCTCGACCGGACCATTCTGGTGCCTCTCCCACAGGGGATGGCTTATTCGTCCACCAACAGACAGCTCTACGTGACAAGCGCCGACACCTTCTACGCCTTCTCGGAATCTGATGTACGAGCCTTTACGATCCCTCTGAAAGACCCTTCCGAAGAACCCGAAGGCATACCGCAAAGCCGGGGAGGATCCAAAATCGCGTTATCAACCGACCATCGGTTTGCCTTTGTCAGCGAAAACCAGATCGGGCAGGTGGAAGTAATCGACCTTCAGCAGAAACAGCCGGTTGCCCAAATTCCTGTTGGCCCCAGGCCCAATCCGGACCAACTTTTCATTACCATGGGAATCGTCGCCACCCCGGACGGCAGTGAAGTCTATGTGGGGCATCTGGGAAACGCCATCGCTGTCATTGACGCAGTGGCGTTTAGCTTCAAAGACAGCATCGTCGTGGAAAATATGGCGCGTCGTCGTCTCGCACTCTCTCCGAACGGAGACCGGCTCTACGTGCCCGGTTTCCAAATCGTTCCCACGCCCGGAAGCGCCGACTCCTCGGTGGTCGCACAGATCCTGGCGATCGATCCGGCGACGAGGGCCGTCGTGGACACCCTGCAGGTAGGCGACGCCTCCGATCCGGGCAGCTACGTGGGGGATCTGGCAACATCGAAAGACGGCGCATTCCTGTACGCAACCCTGACCTGGGAATTCGAAGCCTTCAGCCCTCAGTTCGACTTAACAAGAACGCAATATAAGGGAAAAGTAGTCATCGTAGGTACGGACTCCTTCAAAGTCGCAGGAAGTATTGAAATCCCGGATGCGGACGTGCTGTTCAACCTCGGCGTTTCTCCGGATGGGAAAACCGCCTATGTAGCGGGCAAGGAAGCCCCCTTTGAGCCTGCCGCCCAGGTCTTCATCCTGGACCTGGAAGCCCGGCAGTACGTCGGGCCGCTTCGAGGATTCACCGCCCCAACCGACATCAAGTTCCGGTCGGGAAAACCGGTTCTGCGTCCTACCGTGCTTCCGGAGATCATCGTATTCTGATTCACCGCAGAGACGCGGTGTATCCCTCCCGGTACCAGACCTAACCGCAAAAAAAGTGTTGCACATATATCTCCATTCCATTAAATTTTCTGATAGCCCTGTGTGATGACACAGGGATACAGGGATACAGGGGTCAGGGGGAAATCATTCACCCATACCAGGTGAGGAGAGCATGCTCGCAACCCTTTTGCTGGAACCCGGCCGGCTGGAACTGCGGGACATCGAAATCCCCAAGGCCGGTCCGGGCGAAGTGGTCGTCAGGGTTCGGACGGCGCTGACCTGCGGCACCGACCTGAAGGCGTTCAGGCGGGGGCATCCCAAGATACGCATGCCCGGTCTGTTCGGGCACGAATTCTCCGGCGATATCCATGAAGTGGGCGAAGGCGTGAAGGCGTTCAAAATCGGGGATCAGGTTATGACCGCCCCCACCGCCCCCTGCGGGGAATGCGTCTACTGTAAAAAGGGCCAGGAAAACCTCTGCAGCCTGGTGATGGACACCATGGTCTGGGGGGCCTACGCGGAATACGTCCGGGTGCCGGCGCACATCGTCAAGAACAACATGTTCAAAAAACCCAAGCACCTCTCCTACGGCGAAGCCGCCATGCTGGAGCCACTCTCCTGTGTTGTCTACGGCATGGACCAGGTGGATATGCAGCCGGACGACACCGTCCTCATCATCGGCGCCGGAGCCATTGGGCTGATGCACATCATGGTCGCCCGCATCCTTGGCGCCGGGCGGATTATTGTTGCGGGCCACCGGGAGCACAGGGTGAAACTCGCCACCGCCCTTGGCGCCGACGCCGTCATCGATGCCGAGAGCGAAAGCACCATCGAGCGCGTCAAAGAACTCACCGACGGCATCGGTGCGGACCTGGTCATCGAATGCACCGGCCAGCTCGCCGTCTGGGAGAGTACGCCGGACCTCGTCCGGAAAGGGGGCACGGTCGTCCTCTTCGGCGGCCTCCCCAAGGGCACCCGCGCCACCTTTGACACCACCCGGCTGCACTACGACCAGATCACCCTTAAAGGCGTCTTCCACTACAGCCGCAGCGCCGTTAAAAAGGCCTACCGGCTCCTCGCGGAAAAAAAGATCCAGGTCAACGGCCTCATCTCGGGCACCTACTCTCTCTCGGACCTCAAACAGGTCTTCGATCTCCTCACGAAAAAAGGGAACGACGTCAAACTCGCCGTCGTTCCAACCGAACCCAACCCGGGCAAAGCAGGATGAGGCCTTAGCGGATGCGCGTCGCCCGCCTCTACGACTTTGGAGACATTCGCATCGAAGAAGCGCCCGTTCCCAGGATCGGGCCGGGCGATGCCCTCGTCAAAATGGCGGTCTGCGGCATCTGCACCAGCGACACCCTTCCCTGGTACGTCCGCCGAAAAGCCCCCACCGTACTCGGGCACGAACCCGCAGGAACCCTCATAGAGGTCGGGGCCGATGTCCGGGGATTTGCCCCGGGAGACCGGGTCTTCATCCACCACCACGCCCCCTGCATGGTCTGCCGCCTCTGCCGGGTGGGGCATTATTCAATGTGCCCCACCTGGAAGGCTTCCGCTCTCGATCCGGGGGGCCTTGCAGACTACGTCCGCGTTCCCGCCCTCAACCTTCGGATCGACTCGATCTGCCTGCCCGATGCCCTCTCCTTTGAAGACGGCGCGCTCGTAGAACCCACCGCCTGCGCCGTACAGGCCCTCAAACGGCGCGCGCGCATGCAGCATGGCGACCGGGTGCTCATCATCGGCATGGGCATTATGGGGCAGATCCTCGCCCTGGTTGCCCGCCACTACGGCGCCCGCACCCTCATCGCCGCCGACATGGTCCCCTACCGCCTGCGGGTTGCCTTCGACCTGGGCGCCGATATGGCCGTAGACGTCTCCCGGGAAGACCTGGCCGAATCTGTGGCTGTTGCTACGGAAAATGAAATGGCCGACCTCGTCGTGGTCGGCCCCGGCACCCTCCCCGCCATCCAGTCGGGCCTCGCCTGCACCGGCACAGGCGGCACCCTTCTCCTCTTCACCCCAACCGAACCCGGCCAGACCCTTCCGATCAGCCCCTACGACTTCTACACCAAAGACATCACGCTCATCACCAGCTACTCCTGCGGCCCTCCCGACACCCGAGAAGCCCTGGACATCATCGCACTGGGCGTCGTCACCGCAGAAAAACTCGTCACCCACCGCTTCCCCCTCGAAGAGGCCGCCGCCGGCTTCAAAACCGTGGCAGAGGCGAAGGACTCCATCAAAACCCTCATCATCTTTGACGAAGAAATGTAGAGACACCGTACGGGCACGGCATGCCGTGCCCATCAATCCTACCAGACAAGGAGACACCTATGCCCTTTGTCACCGTCAAAATGCTCAAAGGCCGCACCGCAGACCAGAAAAGAGAACTGGTTAAAACCATCACAGACGCCATGGCCACCATCTGCAACGCCAAGCCCGAAGGCACCATGGTCGTTATCGAAGAAATTGCCCGCGACCACTGGGCCCGGGGCGGTGTCCTGATCTCGGAACGGGAATAAACAGGCTTCCACGATTGGAGAGATCACCGTGTCAGACGCCTGCATCTTCACCATACCCCAATCCACCTTCCACGCCGACCCTCTCAACGCGGTCCCGGTGGAACCATCCCATCTGTGGAAAGTCTAAAAATAGAGGGCTTATGGTGGACCGTGGAAAGGGCTCGCAACGATGGTTTGAG
This sequence comes from Candidatus Latescibacterota bacterium, assembly GCA_965222075.1. Classification (GTDB taxonomy): domain Bacteria; phylum Latescibacterota; class UBA2968; order UBA2968; genus JAAXHW01. The sequence continues at coordinate 2,266,386 of OZ244937.1, forward strand.
ACTTGACAGAAACAGCCCGGCGAACTATATTGACACCATCCCTTGGGAATCAATCATAGAATTAGAATTTATAATGGAAAGGAGTGCGTGTGATGAGACCTGTTTTATCCCATCGATCGGTCCGGTGGCCGGGTGTCACCGCCATACTGCTGGTTGTTGCCCTGGGGGCGCTGAGCGTGGGCACGGACACCGCCGTCGCTCAGGGGCAGAAAAAGAAGGTGTCCAAAGGGGACGCCGCCGTTGCCAAGCGATCGGGCAAATCCTATATGAAACTCCGGCTGTTCGACAAGGCCATTGAGCAGTTCGAAATCGCCATAGAAGGCAATCCCAAAGATGTGGAATCCCAGTACTGGCTCGGCTTTCTCTACTCGAACAGGGGCCTCGTCGAAGAAATGGTCCAGCAGTTCGACAAGGTTCGCGCGTTAAAGAAGGGCGAAAAATACAAGAAAGACATGCAACAGATGCGGAACAGCTGGTGGACGCGCAAATTCAACACCGGCATAAACGCGATGAAGACCCAGGACTTCAGCGAAGCGATCGAGGAATTTCAACTCGCCGAAACGATCATGCCCGAACGGGCGGACACCTATAAAGGGATCGGCCTGTGCTACCTGAACATGGGACAGCACGAGGCCGGGATTGAATCCTACCTCAAAGCCATCGAACTGGACAGCACCGACGCCATGGTCCGGTACAACCTGGGAATCGCCTACTTGAACATCAATGAGCTCGAAAGTGCGAGACAGACCCTCCTCAAAGCCCATAAACTGGACCCGGAGGACCTGAACGCCCTGGAAAAACTGGCCCTCGCGGAGCAACGCATGGGCAATCCGGAAGGCGCGCTTCATGCCGCCGAAAAGGCCTTGAAGATCGACCCCGACAAGCTCGAGGTCCTGAGCATGGCGGGGCAGATCTACCTGATGGGCGACGATTATGCCCGGGCGGCCGAACTTATGGAGAAGGTTGTGGCCCAACAGCCGGACAACGCCGCAGTCCTCTTCAACCTGGGGGCGGCATACAAGGCCCTCAAACAGCACGACAAGGCAATAACCCAGTTCCTGAAAACCGTAGAAGTCACTCCCAACGATACCGACGCCTGGTACCAGCTGGGGCTCATTTACGACCATCAGGAGGACCTTGACAGCGCCATTGCGTCCTTCGAGAAGGTGGTGGACTTGAAGCCGGGGAACGCGAAGGCCTGGGCAGCGCTCGCGCGCGCGTATGCGAGAAAGTCAAATACGACTTCAGGAGCGGAGGCGAAGGAGCTTGTGCGCAAGTCCAATGAAGCCGGTGCGATGTACCAGAGCCTGCTGGATCAGGGGTCTTAACAGGGGCAGGCGGTCGTGCCTCCTGATTTGAACCCTGCCGGCAAACCGATAAAACGGAGCATCCTATGTACCTGACGGACGAAAAAGTAGCGGTCCTGGGAGCAGCCGGCGCCATCGGCTCCAACCTCGTCCAGGCCCTGCTCGCCTCCGGAACCGCAAACCGCATCGCCATGTACGACCCCTTTGAAAAGGGGCTGGAGGGAGCTGCCGAGGAGATCTACCACTGTGCTTTTCCCGAGGCCGACGTTACCTGGACCGTCGAAGTCGGAGAGGCCCTCACAGACGCGGCTTACATCATCACCTCCGGCGGCGCGCCCAGAAGAGAGGGGATGACGCGGGAAGACCTCACCCGGGACAACGCCCGGATCGCCCAGCAGCTTGGACGCGACATCAAGCAGCACTGCCCGAAATGCAAATTTGTCCTCGTCATCTTCAACCCCGCCGACATCACCGGCCTCATAGCGCTGGTCCACTCCGGGCTGCCGCCGGGCAGGGTCTCTACCCTGGCCGGCTTAGACAGCACCCGTTTGCAGTCGGCCCTTGCCCAGCACTTCAACGTTCGCCAGAGCCGCGTCACCGGCTGCAAAACCTACGGCGGGCACGGGGAACAGATGGCCGTCTTCAAAGGCGGCACGCAGGTAGACGGCGTCCTCTTGGAAGAAATCCTGAACGGAAAAACCGCCAACGGCATCGGCATGACCCCGGATGAGTGGACAGGCATCCAGGACCAGGTGCGCAGGGGAGGCGCCAGGATTATCGAGCTTCGCGGCCGGTCCTCCTTCCAGTCGCCTGCCCAGCAGAGCGTCTTCATGCTCCGTGGCGTGCTCGGACAGCCCTACGAATGGCCGTGCGGGGCCTACGTAGACGGAGAGGGATTCAACCACATCATGATGGCCATGCCGACAACCCTCTCCTCAGAGGGCGTCTCCTGGAGCATGCCCGAGGCAACCCCTGAAGACCTCCAGTCCCTCAGGGACTCTTACAAGCACCTGGTCGCCCTCCGCGATCAGATCGTTGCCGACGGCATCCTGCCCCCCCTCTCCCAGTGGAAAGAGAGCAACCCGAACCTGGACTGAGGGAATCGAACCGGAGGATCAGGGGTGGGAGACGATCCTGTGAGCCGTCTCGGGTAGGGAGAAAACCATGGGTGGGGCAGGCCGAACGCTTGCTTCCACCTCTTTTTTTACATACTTTGCGCACAGCCCTTCCTGCAAAACGTGATTTCAACAGCACCATGCGACAGGGTCCTGCACCGATCGTACCTCAAGTAGGGCGCCAGGGCCTTCCATAAGGCCGGATTCGAGATTTTTTCACAGGAGTCAAGCTGCAATGCAACCCCAATACGACCTCCTCATCCGGGGCGGCACCCTCATCGATCCCGCTCAGGGCCTGCACGCCGTGCGGGACATCGCCATCTCGGGAGACCGCATCGCCGCTGTGGCGGACGAAATCTTCGAGGAAGAGGCACAGACCGTCATCGATGCCTCGGGCAAGCTGGTCACGCCGGGGCTGATCGACCTCCACGTCCACGTCTGGTGGGGCGTCTCACACTACGGCATCGAACCCGATTCGACCTGTGTGGCCCGGGGGGTCACAACCGCCTTCGACGCCGGTTCGGCGGGGGCGGATACCTTTCCCGGGTTCAAGAAATACGTCATCGACGTGAGCGCCACACAGATCAAGGCCTTCCTGCATCTCTCCTCTCAGGGCATGTTATCCGCAGACATCGGAGAGCTCACCGACCTCCGCTACGCCGACGTCAACCGCGCCGTCCGGATGTGTGAGACCTACAAGGACGACATCGTCGGCGTCAAAATCCGGATGACCAGGAATCTCGTGGGAGAGAATGGGGAGGAAGGCCTTAAACGGGCGCGTGAGGTCTGCGAGGCCACCGGCCTGCCCCTTATGCTCCACCCCAACGCCAGCCCCTTGAGCCTGGCGGACATGCTCGCCCGGATGCGTTCCGGAGACATCCTCACCCACTGCTTCCACAAAAGCGACACCGGCATCTTAGACGACGGCGGAACCCTCCGCCCCGAGGCCCGAAAAGCCGTTGAAGAGGGCATCCTCCTCGATGTGGGACACGGCGCCGGGAGCTTCGCCTTCGACGTTGCTGAAGCCGCGCTTGCGCAGGAGACGCCACCCGGCACCATCTCCAGCGACCTCCATATCTACAACCTGCACGGCCCCGTCTACAACCTGCTCACCTGCGTCTCCAAATTCCTCCTCCTGGGCCTCTCGCTGGACGATGCCCTCGAAAAGGTCACCGCCGCGCCCGCCCGGGCCATGGGCATGCTCGGCGAAATCGGCACCCTCCAGCCGGGCACCCTGGCCGACCTGGCCATTCTGGAACTCAGCACCGGATCCTTCACCTTCACCGACTCGAAAAAGCAGACCCGTCAGGGGGAACAAAAACTCGATCCCATCTCCACCATCAGAGCCGGCCGGCTTTATGACCCGTCGGCCTTCGACTATCAATGAGACCCCCAGGGGCACGGCATGCCGTGCCCCTTCTACGGAGCCCGTGAATGTTTCATTCCCCCGTTGGCATGGAAAAATGGGCGCTGGACACCCCGGCGCTGCTGCTCGACCTCGACCGCCTGGAAGCCAACATCGCCCGCATTGTCTCCCGCTGCCGAGAATGCGGAATTGCCTGGCGCCCCCACATCAAAGGCAACAAAACCCCTGCGATTGCGCACAAACTGCTCAGCGCCGGAGCCATCGGGATCACCTGCGCCAAACTGGGAGAGGCTGAAATCATGGCAGCAGCAGGCATCCGGGACATCCTGATTGCCAACCAGATCGTGGGAGACCTCAAAATCGCCCGCCTCGTCCACCTGCAGCGACACGCCGATGTCATGGTCGCCGTGGACCATCCCGTCCACATCCAGGCCATCTCCGAGGCGGCCCAGGCGGTGGGCGTGGAGGTCCGGGTGCTCGTCGAGATCGACATCGGCATGCACCGCTGTGGGGTGCAGCCCGGCAGGCCGGCCCTGGAACTGGGTTATCAGGCCCACGCCGCCCCCGGGGTGCGCTTCGCCGGAATCATGGGCTATGAAGGGCATGCCATGATGCTTCCCGACGACGAAAAAAAGCCCGCCTGCGCCGAAGCCATCGGCCACCTCGCAGAAACCCGGACCCAACTTGAAGCCTCCGGCCTGGAGGTCGGCATCGTCAGCGCCGGGGGCACCGGCACCCTTGCTTTTACCCCTGCCTGCCCGGGCCTCACCGAAATCCAGGCGGGCGGCGGCATCATGATGGACACCCTGTACAGCGGCGGGATGTACGTCGAAGGGCTTGAACACGCCCTGAGCGTCCTCACCACCGTCGTCAGCCACCCTGCCCCCGACCGCGCCTTCATCGACGCGGGGCGGAAAACCACGAACGCGGAATACAGCCTGCCCCGGGTCATGGAAAAAGCAGGCGTCACGGTCACCGCCCTCTCGGCCGAACACGGATACCTGAGGCTGGAAGGCCCCGGTACCTCGCTGCAGATCGGAGAAAAAATCGAACTGATCTCGGGCTACAGCGACCTGACCGTATGCCTGCACGACCGGCTCTATGGCATCCGGAACGACCGCGTCGAAGTCGTCTGGGACATTCTCGGCCGGGGTAAGCTGCAATAATTCACCGCCGGGGTTTCGGGGGGAGCCGGCAGCCCTGGATGCGCACACAGGCGCTGCACAACCGGGGGACGGCAGAGATCAGCCCGGAGGAGGCGACCGTCACGAATATCGAGCAGGCCCACGAAGCGATCGACGCGGAGTATAGTGTCGAACGGACCGGGGCCGACCGCTTTGTGGTGCGGAATATGACCCGGCAGGAGGTGGTCTACGACGGCCCTTACGGTATCGGACAGGATATCCCTGGCATTGCGGGGTTCAAGGTCCAGCTGGACGGGCTGCCCGGGGATAAGTTTCTGGAATACCGTGCACGAGGGGGTATCGGACAGGATATCCCTGGCATTGCGGGGTTCAAGGTCCAGCTGGACGGGCTGCCGGAGATCGGGGATAAGTTTCGGGTGCAGACGTGGGGAGTGGGTCCATTGGAATACACCGTGCACGAGGGGATGATCCTCTACCTGATCGCCCAGTTTATCGAGCTGGCCCTGAACAAGTGTTTGGCCGTCGGTGACGTACAGCGCACGGGGAACAAGATCTTTTGAGCGGGTGGCGGCGTTTTACAGTATGGAGAAACGGCAGTCTTTGGGACTGCCGTCTTTTTTTGGGGGATAAGGATGAAGGCAGAGATCGGAATAACTCCACTCACACCACGAAGGGAACCTGTTGTCAAATTTCACAGTTGTGCTCAAACAACACAGATCGGCATTCGGGAACTATGCGTATATCCCTACATTTATCAATAGATTAAACAAAATAAACTTTTGGCACAGTACTTGCAGGAACACAGTTACGATGCGCCTGCGGTGCCGCCGCACCACAATCAACCACAACAGCGGCTTCAGGGGCACCAGGCTCAAAACCCTGTAACAATGCTTAAATCACCCCCAATTCCGTTTCCGGAGCACCACCGTGACCGTCCGACGTTTCAACCTCACCTGTCTGGCCATCCTGACCGCCCTGACCGGCTGTGCCACCTATACGCACAACACAGGGGCCTTCCGCAGCAGCCTGGCGCACGGAAACTACGGGGATGCCCTGCAAAGCCTCAGCAGTGCCCGCAAAGGCCCCAACCGGCTCCTCTTCCTCCTGGAAAACGGCCTGGTTGCCCATGCCCGGGGGCACTACCGGCGGTCCAACGCTTACTTTGAACAGGCCGAACGCCTCGCCGACCGGCTCTTTGCCCGCTCCCTCACCCGGGAGGTCGCGGCCCTGATCACCAACGATGCGGTTCGCTCCTACCGGGGGGAGGAATTCGAACTCGTCTTCATCCACTACTACCGGGCGCTCAACTACTGGTACCTGGGGCTTCCCGAAGACGCCCTGGTCGAATGCCGCAAAGCCAACCTCAAGCTGGCCCACCACGCCTCGGCCGCAGAATTCGACGCCACCTACCGCAACGACGCCTTTATTCATTATATGACCGGACTCTTCTACGAAGCCACCGGCGAACTCAACGACGCCTACATCTCCTATCAGGATGCGGAAAAGGCCTACCGGACCTATGCCGAAACCTTCGGACTACAGCCTCCTCCTGCCCTCCGGGACGACCTCCTCCGGGTGGCCGGAGCGCTCGGCTACACAGACGGTGTGCAGGTCCGGCTTGCATCGGCAGGGCGGCCCCACCTGCGCTCAGACGGCGAACTCGTCCTCTTTTCAGAAATCGGCTTTATCCCCCGCAAAGTACAGGAAGAACTCAGCCTCCCTCTCTTTGAAGACGACATTAAAAAGGCCCATAAGAAAGATGTCAAAACCCTCTCCAAACGGATCGCCCGCGGCTATCACACCCCCTATAACAGGCACCAGAAAGTCAAATACTGGCTTCGGGTGGCCCTTCCCGCCTACCAGGAAGTCCTGCCCAGCACCCGGGGCATCAGGCTCAGCGCCTCGGGAAGAACCGGCCGTGCGGTTCCCGCCCAGGACCTCGCGGCCATCGCGCGCATCACCTTTCAAGACAAGCAGCCGGTCATCCTGGCGCGTACAATCGCCCGAAGCCTGGCCAAATACTTTACGACTGAAGGGATTAAAAAGAAAAACAAGGTCCTCGGCTTCTTCGCCAACCTCTTCGCCTTCTCCACAGAGGCCGCCGACACCAGAAGCTGGATCTCCCTGCCCCACACCGTGCACATCGGCAGGCTCCGTCTGCCTCCGGGCGTCCACGACCTCACCGTCCAGACCCTCGACGCCCGGGGAAACGTCATCGAGCAGAAGGTCTTTTCAGAGGTCCGCATCCGTCCCGGCACCCGGACCTTTTTGAACCATAGAACCTACAGATAATTCACCGCAAAGACGCAGAGGACGCAGAGAACCTGAAAACCTGTATAAAAGGAGGAAAAACGATGAACCGCTTTCGCTCAACCCCGATCTTCGCAGCCGTCCTGATACTCCTGGGACTCTGCGCAGCGGCTCACGCCACAGACGTCCCCACCAGAGGCCCCGTCGTCAACATCGTCGAATGGGACGGCGGAGAGCTTCCGCCCGTCTACGAACGGTCGGACCAACTCCCCCTCACACGGGAAGACATCCTCAACCTCAGCCGGAACGACTTCACACCCGAAGGCATCGCCCGCATGGTTGAAGAACGCCGCTTTGTGGGCGACGCCTCTCCCGGCGCGCTGATCCAGCTCAAAAAGGCCGGCGTCACCCCGGAAGTCATCCAGGCCGTCTCCCGCCATGCCCTCCCCCCCAACCGTGTCCTCACCCTCTCGATCCAACTCGAATTTGAGGGCACCTCTGCGGAGGCCCGCAGGCGCTACCTCTATGTTGTCATCCCCGACGGCCCATACGAAAGGACCTTTACCGCCGACATAGGCGCTGTCCTGGCCAGGCGCTGGCAGCGGGACACCGTGGTGGACCAGACCGATCCCCTCCTGCCCAAACAGGTCCGCCACGTCACCTTCTCCGGCAGCGTGCCCCTCAAAACTTACGGACAGAAAGAGGTCCTGGTCTTCGCCTCAACCAAACCGGACGTTTACACCTCCGCGGACATCCCCAAGGCCGACCGTGCAGGCGTTCGGAAATACCTGATGGACTACCCGGCCAGTTCCCTCCTGCAGGACTGCCGGCTGCGGGTCCGCTTCCGGCAGGACAGCGTCCTGCCCTACAAATGGCAGATGGTGGGATCACATCTTGAGTGTGAATGGAATTAAGCGCCCTATCGCATAGAAAGGAGAAACACGCAATGAAACACGTAATCTGGATCATAGCCCTTGCGCTCACCGTCGGGTGCGCAGGCCCCAGGGCCTTTACAAAAGGGTCCTACGAAGACCCGAAGACCATCGCCCTGCTGGACGACCGCTTCAACGAAAACGACATGCAGCTCATCGCCAAAAAGATGGTCAACTCTCTGGTGGCGGCCTCCGAACACATCGCCGGAAAGGCCGAACAGCTCGTCGTCATCGTCGGGAAAATGCGCAACCGCACGACCGAACACATCGATCTGAAAATGCTCTCGGACAAGATCCAAACCGCCCTCATCCAAAGCGGCAAATTCCGATTTGCAGACGTCGAAAACCGCCGTGACATTGCCGAGGAGTACGAATACCAGCAATCCGGGTATGTCGACCCCACACAGGCCAAAAGCCCCGGCAGCCAGACCAGCGCCGACTACCTCCTTACCGGCACCCTCACCTCCAACGTCCAGCAGGTCGGCAAAGACAAGCTCGTCTACTACAAAGCCACTTTCCAGTTCACCAACCTGCTCACTTCGGAAATCGTCTGGACCGATGAAAAGGAGATCCGGAAGGCCTACAAAAAACGCAGCATCGGGCTCTAAGAAGAACACGTTTCACATATCGAAAGGAGAACCCCTATGAAACCCGCAAATATTGTCCCGATCTTCGTGCTTTGCTTCTGCGCCGTTGCCCTCTCGGCAAATGCCGAGGAAACAGGCCGCACCGACGGCTCGGAAGCCAGTGAATACGGTAAAGGCGGTTACCCCTTTGGCGGGCCGATCGGCCGGTTCTACATCAGCCCCGCTTTTGGCTCCGGCATCTTCAACACCTCGGGGCTCGGCAACCGGTCCGGCCTCCTCTACGGCCTCGACATCGGTTACGAGCGGGACGGATGGATCGGCATCCAGGGGGGCTACGCCTATCTCTCCGACCGCAAGATGTCGATCTTCAGCCTCGGAGCCCGCTTCGCCTATCCTGCAGAGCCATTCGTCTACCATCTCTCGACCCAGGCCGGGTACTACGCCCCGGACACCGGGTCCAAACACTTCGGCCTCGCGCCGGGGGCCGGCATCGATATCGTCGTCAGCGACCGGATCCAAATCGGCCTCAACTACACACACGACTTCATCTTTGCAGACACCGGCACAGACCACTTGGACAGGGTCTACGCCGGCCTGAAGGTCTACTTCTAAGAAGCTGCTCAGAAAATAAGAGCGGACCGGCTTCCCACCATTCCATTCTTTTGCTCTTGGCCTTTTTCTTGCTCGCCCAAGAAAAAGGCCAAAAAAGAAGGGCGCCTGATGGGGCGTCTGGCGCCGTCCACTCCGGCGTAGCCGAAGCTGTTGTGCGGCGTCGGTCTCAGGCGGGAGCCGATTTACGTGGTTGACCAGCAGGGACGCATCATCCGCACCATAGGCGACTGATTGCTCGCGTTTTCGCTCAAAAATTTAAGTTTCTATAATATAAAGAGTTATGGAGCAGCCCGTTTTTTTTGGAACTTTACCCAGGACAAAAGCGTAAAAAAAAACAACAGTCGGCAAGAGTTGATGATGACAAAGTTGACCGACGAGACTTCTCGAGCTTTTCCCATCATACCAGCAGCGTTAACGATTCTTGTATCGGGAGGAAATTGCCACTATCAATAACGTGAACAGGTTTTTAAATCTTTAAAAACTCATAGTTATGCAAATTGGATTTGGGATTTGCAAGTTATCGAAACAAATCCCTACAAATTCCACAGGACCAGATTTCGGCCCCGATTTGCAAAGGTGTTCACACCATTGGTTATGGCGTTTTCTCTTAAATTTCATCCCCTCGCGCTCGGCATCGCCAGTCTGCTGAGCCTGAATTTCTCAATTTCCTCGGGATCGCTTTTTCCGCAGATCAGTCGATTCACATTCCCTCCGGATCGTTCTACAGCCGACCAGGCTACATCCTCACCTGACGTATCTTCCGATCGAACTGTTCCCATTCAAATTTCCGGCGATGGATATTCAAACATGTACCGGAGATTCCATACGCCATGTATGTCTGCGTGCCGTGAATACAGGCAACTCTGATTGTTTACAGGGGACTTAACGCATGGAAAAGCGGAAAATATTGATTGTAGATAGCGAGCCAGTTGTAACATCGGAACTCGTAGGATTCCTGAAAGAAGAACCTTATGAGACAGTCACCGCGGAAAATGGAGCGGAAGGACTCGAAATATTGAGAAAAGAGAAGATTGACGTTGCCGTGATCGAGGCATGTGTCGAGGATATGGATGGGACAACACTTTTGGAGGGCGTGAAGGCAGAGAAAACTCAGACAGCTATGCTGCTCGTGACAAGCCTGGAAACCCTGGAGATGGGAGAGAAAGTGCAGAGGGCTTTTGCCATGAGCGCATTTGATAGGCCAATAGACAGAGACGCATTTTTGGCGAATATTAGAAAATATATGCCGCTACAAGACGTGTGGAAGAGCCGCCTGGAATCATTTCTGGAAGACAACTACAACAATCCGGAGTTGAAATTCGAAGATGTCACGCGCTACTTCAAGTTCTCCAGGACCTACGGATATGCATTGTTCAAGAAACATTTGGGAGAATCGTTCAGCAGCTGCCTGCGAAATGTACGCCTGGCAAAGGCTGAAGAAGCATTGAAGAACACTTCAGCCTCCGTTTCGGAAATTGCCTATGTGTGTGGTTTTGCGTCTTTATCGACCTTTAGCAAGGTTTTCAAAGCGAAATATGGAAATAATCCAACCACATATCGCAAAAAATGGAAACTGGGACAAGTTTTGAACGGTAGGACAAACTTGTTGTCTTGACATAATATGTAGGATGCGTATTATCATTCTGTCAATATACGACCTGAAGTTAGAAAGAGATTGAAAAAGGTGAGCAGGACACTTCAGATTATCCTTTAATTCCTGTATCCTCAAGCAGTTCTATCAATTATACCCTGTGAGTTACACCCTGTTTAAAGTCACCCATCATGTCCTATTCAGAATCTACCCATCATCAACAAAAGGAGGCGTAACATGAAGAAATTACTGATCTTAGCAATGGCGGTGGTGGCCCTGTCGGGTTGCATGACTGCCTCGCAGCATAAAAGGTCTGTCCAGGATGATTCTGCTGACCGCATGACCGTCGGAAAGGTTCAAAAGGAAATAAGAGTTGGTATGAGCGGTGCCGAGGTTGCCCAGGTTCTCGGATCGCCCAATATCGTTTCAACAGATGAAGAACGGCGTGAAGTATGGATATATGACAAAATTTCGACAGAAACAGCATACTCAACCAGTAAGGGCGGTATTTCTTCTCTCATCCTTGTAACCCTGACCGATGTTTTTACCGGAGGGGGTGGCGGAGCGTCAGGTTCATCCGGAGCCAGTTCAACATCGCAAAGAACCCTCACTGTCATAATAAAATTTGATGAAAATAAACAGGTGAGGGATTTCGCGTATCACGCATCGCGGTTCTGAGGCAGACACACCGGTAACGTGGGGCGTATAGAACTGTGAAGTCGTCTTCTTCAGGACCTGCGATACATAACCCTTTGATCGTGCTTCACTCATCTATGGAAGCTGTGGAACTGCCTGGTGGGGAGATCACATGACAAAAAAAAATCGTCTCTCAGTACTACTTACCATAGTGGTACTGGTTTTAACAGGCTGCGGGAGTAGTTTGCCCAAACATGTCTTGAGGCTAACACCAGATACATTGCAAAACAGGGTATTACAAACAAGAAAATACGAAGGTATTCCAGAAGCCGATCTTTTATCGGCATCTACTGGTGTGATTCAAGATCTGGGATTCATCATTGATGAGAGTGAAACAAAACTCGGACTTATCGTTGGCTCAAAAAAAAGAGATGCGCCTCCTGATGCAGGACAGCGGATCGGTCAAGTGCTTGTTACAACAACTTCACTATTTCTTGCGGCTATTGTTGCGGTTATTACAAAAGGCGAGTCGGGTGAAGATCTTATATACGTTCCGCCTGTTGACGACTATCAAAAGCTATGGGCGTCTATTGTTATCCGTCCAACATCGGAAGATGACGATAAAACACACTATGTCAGGGTGACATTCCAGAGAATTGTTTGGAATACCGAAGACGAAATTGCGAGACTCCAAAGCCTGAATGAGCCTGAAATGTATCAAAAGTTCTTTGATCTTCTTTCAAAATCGGTCTTTCTGGAAGGGCAAAAAATATGAAAATCTCCAGGATATTGAGCGCCGCGATTGCCGCATCCATATTAATCGCGTTGTCCGGATGCGCATCATCAAAAGAGCAATTGCTGAAGATGGATGAAAGTCAGGTCAAGCTGCGAAGCATGCAAACCCGCGCGTTCGACACCACAGATAAAGATAAAATGCTTAGAACTGTAATATCCACACTTCAGGATTTAGGCTATATCGTGAAGGAAGCAAATGAAGTGATTGGAACGGTTAGTGCCCGAACAACTCACATTAAATCTAAAAAGAAAAAATATCCACTGCTAATAACGGTTACTGTTCGGCCAAGGGGCGAAACCCAATTGTTGGTACGTGCGAACGCTCAATACAAACAAAAGGCTGTTAAGGACCCAACAGTATATCAAAATTTCTTCACTGTTTTGGAAAAATCAATTTTTTTGACTGCTCACGAGGTTGATTAAACGACCATTGTGTCGACCTCATCGACGCAATACTGATACAAGTAAAAATACTCAAGGAACATAAAATATGGCAATTCTTAGGATATTGGCGGCTGTAATTGCCACCTCCATATTAATTGGGTTGTCCGGATGTGCGTCATCCCCTCCAAGACAATTGATGAAAATGGATACAAGTCAAGTCAATTTGCGAAGCATGCAAACCCGTGTATTCGACACCACAGATGAAAAAAAGACGCTTAGAACTGTAATATCCACACTTCAAGATTTCGACTTTCTCGTAGATGAAGCAAATAAAATGCTTGGATTGGTCAGTGCCACAAGAATGACCGATTGGTTGCAAATAACAGTTACTGTTCGTCCAAAAAGTGAAACACAAGTGTTGGTGCGTGCGAATATGGAATACAATCAAAAGGCTGTTGAAGATCCATTAGTATATCAAAAATTCTTCACGTATTTGGGAAAATCGATGTTTCTGACCGCTCACTCGGTCGATTGAACGACCATTGTGTCGGCCTCATCGACGAAATGCCGATACCAACCAAAGGAATACAAATATGAAAATCTCCAGGATATTGACGGTCGCAATTGCCACCTCCATATTAATTGGGTTGTCCGGGGGTGTGTCATTTTCGCAAAAAATAGAATTACATGAAAGTCAATTAGAAATTCGAAGTATGCAAACCCGTGCATTCGACACCACAGATGAAAATAAGACGCTTAGAGCTATAATAGCCACACTTCAAGATTTCAGTTTTGTCATAAAGAAAGCAGATGAAGCACTTGGAACGATTACTGCCATAAGAATCGACAAATATCCATTGCGAATAACAGTTACTGTTCGTACAAGGGGTGAAACGCAAGTGTTAGTGCGTATGAATGCGTACTACGGTCAGCCTGTTAAAGATCCAATAATATATCAAAATTTCTTCACATCTCTGGCAAAATCGATGTTTCTGACCGCTCACTCGGTCAATTAAACGACCATTGATTGTCGGTCTCATTAACACAATGCTCCCATACCAGAGGAATACCTCTTGACATTGAACCAGTAGATCGTCTTCCTCAGGACCTGCGATACATAACCCTTTGATCGTGCTTCACTCACCTATGGAAGCTGTGAAACTGCCTGGTGGGGAGATCACATGACAAAAAAAAATCGTCTATCAGTACTACTTACTGTGGTACTGGTTTTAACAGGCTGCGGGAGTCGTATCCCCAAAGATGCCTTTCAACTAACACCGGAATTATTGCAAAAGAGAGTTTTAAAAACGAGAAAATACGAAAGCATTTCAGAAGCTGATATTTTATCGGCATCTGCTGGCGTGCTTCAAGATTTGGGATTCACTCTTGATGAGAGTGAAACAAAACTCGGACTTATCGTTGGCTCAAAGGAAGCAGATGCGACTGAGATAGGACAGGAGATCCGATGGTGGATTACGGCGTTGCTTACTTACGGGTACTCGGCGCTTGGTGATGAGACTGATGATTATCAAAAGTTCAGGGCGTCTATTGTTATACGTCCAACATCGGAAGATAACGATAAAATACACTATGTCAGTGTGACATTCCAGCGGATTGTTTGGAATACCGATGACAAAGTTTCGAAACAAGAGACCCTGTACGCGCCTGAAATATATCAAGAGTTCTTTGATCGTCTTTCAAAATCAGTCTTTCTGGAAGGGCAAAAAATATGAAAATCTCCAGGATATTGAACGCCGCGATTGCCGCATCCGCATTAATCGCGTTGTCCGGATGTGGATCATCAAAAAAGCATTTGTTGAAAATGGGTGATAGCCAGGTCAAGCTGCGAAGCATGCAAACCCGTGCGTTCGACACCACAGAAAAAAATAAGATGCTTCGAACTGTAATAACCACACTTCAAGACTTCGACTACGTCCTGGATAAAGCGGATGCAACGCTTGGAATGGTTAGTGCCACAAAACTCGACAAACATCAATATCGAATAACGGTTACCGTTCGGCCAAGGGGCGAAACCCAATTGTTGGTGCGTGCGAACGTACAATACAAAAAAAAGACTGTTAAGAATCCAATAGTATATCAAAATTTCTTCACCTCTTTGGCAAGATCGATATTTCTGACCGCTCACTCGGTCAATTAAACGACCATTGATTGTCGGTCTTATCAACGCAATGTCCCCATACCAGAGGAATGCCTCATCTCACACCTTCGCACTGGCATCGTTAGCCTGCTCCTCTCGATTTCCCCGTGGTCTCTTTCCACACAGATCGGTAGCTTTTCCCTTTCTCCGATATTGAGTATATAAACCCATGAAAAAGTCCATTCTTTATTCTGCCTGTTTTGCGTTAGTCCGTCTCAATCTCGCCCTCTTGTTGGTCGCATTCCTGTTCGTACAGGACAGCCGTGCTCAAAACCCCCTTGAAGGGCATACCGATGCGGTCGAATCTGTGGCATTTTCACAAGATGAAATGCTGCTTGCTTCCGGGTCAGTGGATGGTACGGTCAAGCTATGGAACATAGAGACGAGACGAAATACCGACACCTTTGAGGGGCATACGGATGTGGTCAGTTCTGTGGCATTTTCACAAGATGGAATGCTGCTCGCTTCCGGATCATCAGTGGATGGCACGGTCAAGCTGTGGAACGTGCAGGCGGACACAAATATCGCCATCCTTGAGGAGCATACGGATGTGGTCAGCTCTGTGGCGTTTTCACAAGATGGGACGCTGCTCGCTTCCGGATCAGTGAATGGCGAGATTCTGCTGTGGAACGTGGCGACGGGAAGCGCCACCAGCCTTAAGGGAGAGGCGGTCAGCTCTATGGCGTTTTCGCAAGATGGGATGCTGCTCGCTTCCGGGGCAGTAGATGGCACGATTCTGCTTTGGAATGTGTCGAAGGAAAACGCCACCACCCTTAGGGGCCATACGGATGATGTCTCATCTGTGGTGTTTTCATCCGATGGGATGCTGCTCGCTTCCGGATCTGATGATAACACGGTCAAATTGTGGGATATGCAGACGGGCACAGACAGGACACTTGAGGGACATACGGATGCGATCAGTTCTGTGGCGTTTTCACAAGATGGGACGGTACTCGCTTCCGGGTCAGTAGATGGCACGATTCTGCTGTGGAACGTGGCGAAAAGAAAACAGATCACCACCCTTGAGGGACATAGGGATGCGGTCAGCTCCGTGGCGTTTTCACAAGATGGGACGGTACTCGCTTCCGGGTCAGTAGATGGTAGAATTTTGCTTTGGAACGTATCTGAATGGACGCAGCCTCGCCCTCATACACTGGAGAAAATCTCCGGCGATGACCAGCAAGGCACGCCCAGGGCAATGTTGGCGAATCCCCTGATGGTTGAAGTGAGAGATCAGAACAATAATCCCTTACCGGATGTGCAAGTCACATTCAGGGTTACCGCAGGCGCGGGAAAGCTCAGCGGGCGCTTCACGATTGAGCACGCAACAACCGATTCCAACGGACGTGCAGAGGGAAC
This sequence comes from Candidatus Latescibacterota bacterium, assembly GCA_965222075.1. Classification (GTDB taxonomy): domain Bacteria; phylum Latescibacterota; class UBA2968; order UBA2968; genus JAAXHW01. The sequence continues at coordinate 2,282,623 of OZ244937.1, forward strand.
GCTTACGCTTGGTCCCAATCCGGGAACAAACACCGTTGAGGTATCTATCGTCGGGCGTGAGCCGGAGACGTTTAATGCAGTGAGCATTGGAACGCCTGCTGTGCCGAGCCTGGACGGGGATTATCCAACATGGCATGTCCCCGACGGTGCAATCGCACGCCTGGGAAAAGGACCCATTGGCACAGGGGACAAAGCGGTGGCATTCTCGCCGGACGGTCAACGCCTCGCTGTGGCAAGTGGCATTGGCGTATGGCTTTACGATGTGCCGACCTCCCGTGAACTCATGCTACTACCCTCTGCGAGTGCAGTCAATTCTGTGGCGTTTTCGCAAGATGGGATGCAACTGGCTTCCGGGTCAGTAGATGGCACGGTTGCGCTGTGGGACATTGAGACGGGACGAAATACCGACACTTTTGAGGCGCGCAGGGGCAATGTCTTTCCCGTGGCATTTTCCCCCGATGGGACGCTGACAGCTTCCAGGTCAGTCGAATCTGTGGCGTTTTCCCCCGATGGAACGCTGATCGCTTCCGGGCTAAAGGATGGCACGGTTGTGCTGTGGGATATTGCAACTGGAAACGCCACCACTTTTGAAGGGCATACGGATTGGGTCAGTTCTGTGGCGTTTTCTCCCCGTGAAGATGGGACGCTGCTACTGGCTTCCGGGGCTTTGGATAGAACGGTCAAACTGTGGGACGTGCAGGCAGGCACAAATGCCGCCACCTTTGAAACGCGCAGGGGCAATGTCTTTTCCGTGGCATTTTCACCCGATGGGACAATACTGGCCTCCGGATCTGGGGATGGCACGATTCTGCTGTGGGACATTGAGACGGAAAACGCCATCCCCCTTGAAGGGCATACGGATGATGTCAACTCTGTAGCATTCTCACCCGATGGGACAATACTGGCTTCCGGATCTGATGATAATACGATCAAGCTGTGGAACGTGCAGGCAGGCACAAATATCGCCACCTTTGAAGAACATACGGATGTCAGTTCCGTATCCCTGTCGCAGGATGAGGATGGGGTGCTGCTACTGGCTTCCGGGTCAGTGGATGGCACGATTCTGCTGTGGGACGCAGCGACGGAAAACATCACCCCCCTTGAGGGACATACGCAAGCGGTCAGCTCCGTCGCGTTCTCTCCCGATGAAGATGAGACGTTACTGGCTTCCGGGTTACGGGACGGCACGATTCTGCTGTGGGACACAGCGAGAAGAGAGCAGATTACCACCCTTGAGGGACATACGCAGGCGGTCAGCTCCGTCGCGTTCTCTCCCGATGGGAGGCTGATAGCTTCCGGGGCTTTGGATGGCACGATTCTGCTTTGGAACATTGCGACTGGAAATACCACCCCCCTTGAGGGACATACGCAGGCGGTCACCTCCGTCGCGTTCTCTCCCGATGAGGATGAGACAATACTGGCTTCCGGGTCTTTGGATGGCACGATTCTGCTGTGGAACATTGCGACGGAAAACGCCACCTCCCTTGAGGGACATACGCAGGCGGTCACCTCCGTTGCGTTCTCTCCCGATGAAGATGAAACAATACTGGCTTCCGGGGCAGTGGACGGCACGATTCTGCTGTGGAACATCACGACTGGAAATACCACCCCCCTTGAGGGACATACGCAGGCGGTCACCTCCGTCGCGTTCTCGCAGAATGAGGATGGGGCGTTGCTGCTGGCTTCCGGGGCTTTGGATGGCACGATTCTGCTGTGGGACGTGGCGACTGGAAATGCCACCATTCTTGAGGGGCATACGGGCAATGTCTTTTCCGTGGCCTTTTCGCCGGATGGGACGATACTGGCTTCCGGGGCTTTGGATGGCACGATTCTGCTGTGGGATGTAGCGACTGGAAATGCCACCATTCTTGAGGGGCATACGGGCAATGTCTTTTCCGTGGCCTTTTCGCCGGATGGGATGTTGCTATCTTCCGGATCAGGGGATGGCACGATTCTGCTGTGGGATATGTCACCGGATATCACACCTCAAACTCCCAATCCCGACTTTGATGGCGATGGCCGTGTTGGCTTTGGCGATTTTGTGCAGTTTGCGGCACGGTTCGGGTTGAGTCAAGGCGATGAGAGGTATGATGCGCGGTACGATCTGGATGGGGATAGCACCATCGGATTCAGCGACTTTGTGATCTTTGCCAATGCCTTTGGCCTGCCTGCCGAGTCGTCTTCGGCGCAGGCAGGCAAAGAAGTATCATCGAATTGACTGCCGCTTCTGAAGTCACAAATCGCGTTCTACAGGACCAAAAATCAGTGTCAATTGGCAAAACTGTTCACAGGATTGATCATGAAATCTCCTGTTAAATTTCTCTCCTTCGCGCTCGGCATCAGCATTCTGTTGAGCCTGATACTCTTGATTTACCCGTGGTCGCTATCCCCACAGACCAGCAGCTTTTCCCTGTCTCTGGATTTGGATAATTCTGCGGGTGATCAGGCGGCGTCCTCTCTCGATGTATCTCCCGATCAAATTGTTTCCATTCAGATTTTTGGCAAAGATATTCAAAATGCCAATGGTCTTTCCACGCTGCTTGAATACGATGCAACCCAGGTTATTTACAAAAAATTTACTGTGGGCGATGTATTGCCCAATCCACTTGTAGAGCAGGATTCAACCTTCGGCCCTGCTCAGGCCAAAGCCTTTGTCCAGATCGACATGGCGTCTCTGGAGGGATCTACAACAGCCAATAGCAGCCTGATTGGCACACTGCGTTTTCACACCACAGATGCGTTTTCGAGCACAGAGATTCGATTGGTGCGTGCTGGCCTTGGCAGGGAAGGACAATTCGAGACTGTGACCACGGCCATCAGTGTTGCCTTACAGGTCGCTGCGGCGCCTTCTCCCGACTTTGACGGAAGTGGAACTGTGGATTTTCCCGACTTTTTGGCGTTTGTAAGCGTGTTTGGGTCTGAGGAGGGCCAGGATAACTACGATGCAAAATACGACCTCAATAGCGATGGCAAAATTGTATTTGAAGATTTTCAGATCTTAACCCACAGCTTTGGCAAAACCGTCGTGGCACAGAAGCCACCAACGCCACCAAAGTCACCAAAGGTATCGGCCCAAAGCACGCCCGCCAGTAGTCCTGATCTGATCGTTGAATCGTTTTCAGTCAGCGATAGTATTTTGGATGCAGGCGCAACCTTCACGCTGAGTGCGACTGTTCGCAATCAGGGCACCGGTACTTCTCCCCTCCTTATGAATTTGGACTATTATCGGTCAACCGATGAGACAATCTCGACAAGCGATACGAAAGTGGGCTGGGACCTCGTAAGACGCCTTGCGGCTTCTGAAATTAGTGATGAGTCGACTCGTGTGTGGGCACCGTCAAGTGGTGGCACATACTACTACGGGGCCTGTATCGAGGCCGTCTCCGGAGAATCCGACACAGACAACAACTGCTCCAATGCTGTCACCGTGACCGTGGGCAGTCCTGATCTGATTGTTGAACCGCCTTCGGTCAGCGACAGCAGCCCGAAGGCAGGCGCATCTTTCACGCTGAGTGCGACTGTTCGCAATCAAGGTAATGGTACTTCTCCCTTCCTTATGACGTTGAACTATTATCTGTCAACCGATGCGACGATCTCGACAAGTGATACGAAAGTGGGCTGGGACCACGTAAGCCGCCTTGCGGCTTCTGGAACCAGTGATGAGTCGGCTCGCGTGAGGGCACCGTCGAGTGATGGCACGTACTACTATGGGGCCTGTATCGAGGCCGTCTCCGGAGAATCCGACACAGACAACAACTGCTCCAATGCTGTCACCGTGACCGTGGGCAGCACAACCACCCCGCCCACCCCCAATCAGCCCCCGGTGTTCAGTGAAGGGGCGAGCGCCACGCGCAGCATAGCCGAGAACACAGGCGCAGGTCAGAACATCGGCAACCCGGTCAGCGCGACGGATGGCGACGGAGACCGCCTCACCTACAGCCTTGAAGGCAGGGATGCCTCTGCGTTCACCATCCAGTCCAATAGCGGTCAACTCGTGACCCGGTCGGGTGTGACCTACGACTATGAGACGAAGAACAGCTATTCGGTAACCGTGCGGGCACAGGACGGCAAAGGCGGCAGTGCGACCATTATCGTGGAGATCACCCTCACCGATGAGAATGAACCACCGGGCAGACCCGATGCGCCCACAGTCACGGCCTCAACACTGAACAGCCTGAGCATCCGTTGGACAGCCCCCACCAACCCCGGCCCTGCCATCAGCGACTACGACGTGCAGTACAGGGCAGAGGGTGGCAGTTTCACCGACTGGCCCCATACCGGCACGGGCACGACCACGACCATCACGGGCCTGACCGCAAACACCCGTTACGAGGTACAGGTGCGGGCGCGCAATACTCAGGGAGAGAGCAACTGGTCGCCATCGGTTAACGGAACGACCATAGCCAATCAGTCTCCAGCCTTCAGTGAGGGAACCAGCACCACGCGCAGCATAGCCGAGAACACAGGCGCAGGTCAGAACATCAACAACCCGGTCAGCGCAACGGATGGCGACAGCGACCGCCTCACCTACAGCCTCGAAGGCAGGGATGCCTCTGCATTCACCATCCAGTCCAATAGCGGCCAACTCATGACCGGATCAGGTGTGACATACGACTATGAGACCAAGAACAGCTATTCGGTAACCGTGCGGGCACAGGACGGCAAAGGCGGCAGTGCGACCATTGCCGTGGAGATCACCCTCACCGATGAGAACGAACCGCCGGGCAGACCCGATGCGCCCACGGTCACAGCGGCCTCTTCTACCAGCCTGAAGGTGACATGGACAGCCCCGGATAACCCCGGGCCAGCGATCAGCGACTATGATGTGCAGTACAGGGCAGAGGGTGAGCGCAGTTTCACCGACTGGCCCCATACCGGCACGGGCACGACGACCACGACCATCACGGGCCTGACCGCGAGCACCCGTTATGAGGTGCAGGTCCGGGCGACCAGCGACGAAGGCACGGGCGACTGGTCGCCACCTGGCAGTGGGATGACCAGTAGTGGTGGTGGTAGTGGTGGTGGTGGTAGTGGTGGTGGTGGTAATAATCCTGATCTGATTGTTGAATCGCCTTCGGTCAGCAACAGCACCCTGGGGCCGGGGGAATCCTTCAGGCTAAACGCCACTGTCCGCAACCAGGGCGGCAGTCGGTCTGCCTCTACGACCTTGCGCTATTATCTGTCAACCGATGAGACAATCTCGACAGGTGATACGGAGGTAGATACGGACTACGTGAGCCGCCTTGATCCTTCTGGAATTAGTGATGAGTCTGCTCGTTTGACGGCGCCACCGGGTGAGGGCACATACTACTATGGGGCCTGTGTCGTGGCAGTCACTGGCGAATCCAACACAGACAACAACTGCTCCAGTCCTGTCACCGTCACTGTTATTGGCCCTGACCTGGTCGTTGAATCCCCTTCGGTCAGCGACAGCACCCTGGGGCCGGGGGAATCCTTCTACCTGAATGCGACTGTGCACAATCAGGGTGGCAGTCGGTCTGCCTCTACGACCTTGCGCTATTATCTGTCAACCGATGAGACAATCTCGACAGGTGATACGGAGGTAGATACGGACTACGTGAGCCGCCTTGACGCTTCTGAAAGCGGTGATGAGTCGGCCCGTTTGACGGCGCCACCGGGTGAGGGCACATACTATTATGGGGCCTGTATCGAGGCCGTCTCCGGAGAATCCAACACAGACAACAACTGCTCCAGTCCTGTCTCCGTCACTGTTGTTGGCCCCGACCTGGTCGTTGAATCCCCTTCGGTCAGCGACAGCAGCCCGAAGGCAGGCGCGTATTTCACGTTGAGTGCGACTGTTCGCAACCAGGGCGGCAGTCGGTCTGCCTCTACGACCTTGCGCTATTATCTGTCAACCGATGAGACAATCTCGACAGGTGATACGGAACTGGATACGGACTACGTGAGCCGCCTTGCGGCTTCTGAAAGCGGTGATGAGTCGGCTCGTGTGAGGGCCCCATCAAGTGAGGGCACATACTACTACGGGGCCTGTATCGAGGCCGTCTCCGGAGAATCCGACACAGACAACAACTGCTCCAATGCTGTCACCGTGACCGTGGGCAGCACAACCACCCCGCCCACCCCCAATCAGCCCCCGGTGTTCAGTGAAGGAACGAGCGCCACGCGCAGCATAGCCGAGAACACAGGCGCAGGTCAGAACATCGGCAACCCGGTCAGCGCAACGGATGGCGACAGCGACCGGCTTACCTACAGCCTCGAAGGCAGGGATGCCTCTGCATTCACCATCCAGTCCAATAGCGGCCAACTCGTGACCCGGTCGGGTGTGACCTACGACTATGAGACGAAGAACAGCTATTCGGTAACCGTGCGCGCACAGGACGGCAAAGGCGGCAGTGCGACCATCGCCGTGGAGATCACCCTCACCGATGAGAATGAACCACCGGACAGACCCGATGCGCCCACGATCACGGCCTCAACACTGAACAGCCTGAGCATCCGTTGGACAGCCCCCACCAACCCCGGCCCTGCCATCAGCGACTACGACGTGCAGTACAGGGCAGAGGGCGGCAGTTTCACCGACTGGCCCCATACCGGCACGGGCACGACCACGACCATCACGGGCCTGACCGCAAACACCCGTTACGAGGTGCAGGTGCGGGCGCGCAACACTCAGGGAGAGAGCAACTGGTCGCCATCGGTTACCGGAACGACCACCACCAATCAGTCCCCAGTATTCAGCGAGGGGACGACCACGATGCGCAGCATAGCCGAGAACACAGGCGCAGGTCAGAACATCGGCAACCCGGTCAGTGCGACGGATGACGACAGCGACCGCCTCACCTACAGCCTCGAAGGCAGGGACGCCTCTGCATTCACCATCCAGTCCAATAGCGGCCAACTCATAACCAGATTGGGTGAGAGATATGACTATGAGACGCAGGACAGCTATTCGGTAACAGTGCGGGCACAGGACGGCAAAGGCGGCAGTGCGACCATTGCCGTGGAGATCACCCTCACCGATGAGAACGAACCACCGGGCAGACCCGATGCGCCCACGGTCACAGCGGCCTCTTCTACCAGCCTGAAGGTGACATGGACAGCCCCGGATAACCCCGGGCCAGCGATCAGCGACTACGATGTGCAGTACAGGGCAGAGGGTGAGCGCAGTTTCACCGACTGGCCCCATACCGGCACGGGCACGACCACGACCCGCACGGGCCTGACCGCAAACACCCGTTATGAGGTGCAGGTCCGGGCGACCAGCGACGAAGGCACGGGCGACTGGTCGCTATCGGGCAGTGGCACGACCAGCAGTGATGGTGGTAATAATCCTGATCTGACTGTCGAATTGCCTTCGGTCAGCAACAGCACTCTGGCACCAGAGCAATCCTTCAGGCTAAGCGCCACTGTCCGCAACCAGGGCGGCAGTCAGTCTGCCTCTACGACCTTGCGCTATTATCTGTCAACCGATGAGACAATCTCGACAGGTGATACGGAGGTAGATACGGACTACGTGAGCCGTCTTGATCCTTCTGAAATTAGTGATGAGTCTGCGCGTTTGAAAGCACCGTCAAGTGATGGCACGTATTACTACGGGGCCTGTGTCGTGGCCGTCTCCGGAGAATCCGACACAGACAACAACTGCTCCGGTCCTGTCACTGTCACTGTTGTTGGCCCTGACCTGGTCGTTGAATCCCCTTCGGTCGATAATAACACCCCGACACCTGGGCGATTAATCAAACTGAGCGCCACTGTTCGCAACCAGGGAGGCGGTCGGTCCTCCTTTACGACGTTGCGCTATTATCAGTCAACCGACGAGACGATTGATTCGAGTGATACGGAAGTATATAAGAACTACGTGAGCTCCCTTGATCCCTCTGAAATTAGTGACAAGTGGATTCTTTTCTCTGCCCCGTCGAGTGCTGGCACATACTACTATGGAGCCTGTGTCGAGGCAGTCACTGGCGAATCCGACACGGACAACAACTGCTCCAGGGCTGTCACCGTGACCATAAGGAGCGCCCCCCCTCCACCTGCTCCCAATCAGCCCCCGGTATTCAGCGAAGGAGCAAGCACGACCCGCAGCATAGCCGAGAACACAGGCGCAGGTCAGAACATCGGCAACCCGGTCAGCGCAACGGATGACGACAGCGACCGCCTCACCTACAGCCTCCAGGGCAGGGATGCCTCTGCATTCACCATCCAGTCCAATAGCGGCCAACTCGTGACCCGGTCGGGTGTGACATACGACTATGAGACGCAAGACAGCTATTCGGTAACAGTGCGGGCACAGGACGGCAAAGGCGGCAGTGCAACCATTGTCGTGGAGATCACCCTCACCGATGAAAACGAACCACCGGACAGACCCGATGCACCTGTAGTCACGGCCTCAACGTTGAACAGCCTGAGCATCCGCTGGACAGCCCCCACCAACCCCGGCCCTGCCATCAACGGCTACGACGTGCAGTACAGGGCAGAGGGCGGCAGTTTCACCGACTGGCCCCATACCGGCACGGGCACGACCACGACCATCACGGGCCTGACCGCAAACACCCGTTACGAGGTGCAGGTGCGGGCGCGCAACACTCGCAACACTCAGGGAGAGAGCAACTGGTCGCCATCGGTTACCGGAACGACCATAGCCAATCAGTCTCCAGTCTTCAGCGAGGGGACGACCACGATGCGCAGCATGGCCGAGAACACAGGCGCAGGTCAGAACATCGGCAACCCGGTCAGTGCGACGGATGGCGACAGCGACCGCCTCACCTACAGCCTCGAAGGTATGGATGCCTCTGCATTCACCATCCAGTCCAATAGCGGTCAACTCATAACTGGATCGGGTGTGACGTATGACTATGAGACACAGGACAACTATTCGGTAACAGTGCGGGCACAGGACGACAAAGGCGGCAGTGTGACCATTATCGTGGAGATCACCCTCACCGATGAGAACGAACCGCCACGTAGACCCGATGCGCCCACAGTCACAGCCTCGTCGAATAGCCTGAGCATCCGTTGGGCAGCGCCGGAGAATACCGGGCCTGCCATCAGCGACTACGACGTACAGTACAGGGAGGCAGGTGGCAGTTTCACCGACTGGCCCCATATTGGGCCGGGCCTGAACACGACGATTACGGGCTTGACCTCTGATACCCGTTATGAGGTGCAGGTCCGGGCGACCAACGACGAAGGCACGGGCGACTGGTCGCCATCGGGCAGTGGCACCCCCCTTAGTCCCCCTCCCGGCTTTGCCCCGGTAGACCAGAATGCATTCAACGCGCTTGTTGTTGACAAAGTCCTCTCAGTAGAAACCTATTATATTGAGTTTGTATCTGCTGGTCGCTTTGAGGAAAACAATGAATATCCGGGAAGCTATACATATTCAAATACCGGCTCGAATACCGGCACGCTTACGCAAAATTATGATGGGGGGCAGCTGGGTGGTACCTGTACAATCGAACTGACCTTCTCTTCAACAACCACAGGCACGTTACGCGCCAGATGTGGAAGCGACGAAAACTACGATCCACCCCAGGAGTGGCTGCTTTCCGATGCGCCCGACCCCAGCGCCTTCAATATCGAAGTCATTTGGGTCGGCGGCGAGCCATCTGAAGATCACAGGGCAGCCTTCAATGCCGCGGTTACGCGTTGGGAGAGCATCATCACGAGTGACATCCCTGATATTTTTGTTGATATAGGGACCGGGGGTGAGACAGACGGCGTTAAGGTCTTCGGTCTCATAGACGACCTGCGGATCTACGCACGCCTCACGGATATTGATGGCGAAGGTGGAACCCTGGGCAGAGCAGGCCCCCGATTAAGGCGCGGACAATCGAAATTGCCGATCGTAGCGCGAATGGAATTCGACACGTCCGACCTGGGCGATTTTACGCCTGAAGCCCTGCAAGATCTCTTTCTGCATGAAATGGGGCACTGTTTGGGGGTCGGCACTTTGTGGGAACGCCTCGGCTTGTTAGAAAATCCCTCAATCGTCACGTTTTTTATTTTTCCCGTAGAGGTGGATGATGCCGACACGCATTTCACGGGTGCAAGTGCGATTGAGGCGTTCAATGACGCTGGCGGAACGGACTACGCGGATGGAAAGGTGCCGGTGGAAAATGAGAAAGGGGGAGCGGGTACACGGGACGGTCACTGGCGGCAGTCTGTGTTCGGCCCCAATGAGCTCATGGAAGGATTCGCTTCTCCCAGTGCTGCGATGCAACAACCGTTGAGCGCGATCACGATCCAGTCTCTGGCCGATCTGGGCTACATCGTCAATGTCAACCAGGCAGATGAGTACACGCTACCCTCTCCTGCCGCTACAAAATTGGCGATATCATCTGAGCACCTGATCCCGATCAACTGCATCATAATAGAACCCATCGGCGTGATTGATGAGCACAGGCCGATCGAGTTGAAGCCCAAGCGTGTGAAGATGCCTGAGGATCAATGAAATTCCGATACCGAGAAATTGCTGAAATACAATGCTAAATCTCACACCCTTGTCTTTTGTCATGTCCATTCTTAAACCCATGACACTCTGTTCTCTATTCACATCACTGCTCTTGATCCCATCGTTTGCACAACACTTTTTAGGCGCGTTTTCAGGGTTGGTACTCCAGGTTGATACGCAACTCGAAAGTCCTGTGCAAAACAACAATGTGCAGACCCTTCCCGAACAAGAGACGGGGGATACGATCCGGTTTCAGCTTTTCGTACCAGCAGGCGCGGGTCACTCTACCAATGGTTATACAGTAGAACTCGATCTGCCGGGCAAGACATTTTCCAGCTATATCGGGAATGTATCAGGCAAGGATTGGACAGGAGGAGCGCTGATAGGCACTGGCTCTACAAAGTCCGCGTTATTCACCACGGGTGTTTCTGTGCCCTCAACGGGTTATTTGGGGCAGCTTGATTTACAGGTGATGAGGCCGCTTAAGGATGGGGCGACACTGATCGTCAAAAGCCTTTCAATAACCAGTGGGAGCAATGTTGACGTGTTGGATGTGTCAAATGCGATCATCTCTTTTACTGTACTGACAACTGGTCCCGGTGATTTTGATGGCAGTGGGGACGTAAATTTGGCGGATTTTCTGCTCTTTGCCGCAGTTTTTAACAAGTCATCATCGGATGTGGAGTTTGATGCGCGGATGGATTTTGATGGCAATGGGAACGTAAATTTGGCAGATTTTCTGGTGTTTGCGGAGGTGTTTGGCACAACGTATTCCACAGGCGGCGGGCAAGGCGGTGGAGGGCAAGAAGGGATCGGCCCGAATCAGGCGCCGAGGGCGGTAGAAAACATCGCCGACCAGGACATGATCCAGGGAGAGGGTGACGCTGTGTTGGATGTATCCCCGTACTTCCGGGACGGGGATAGAGACGAGTTGACGTTCGCAGCGGTGTCGAGCGACGAATCGGTCGCGACGGTCGTGATATCCGGTTCGACGGCGACAATCAAACCTGTATCGCCAGGTAGTGCCGCGGTGACGGTGACAGCCATGGATCCGGGTGGATTGAGCGCCACGCAGCGTTTCCGGGTGTATGTGGAAGCCCCCGGCCCCCCACTGACAGGACCCTATGAACCGCTGGAATGGATCAGCGTCTCTCCCGGCCGGATCGTGTGGCGGCCCGTCTCCTTCATTCCCTTCAGGTGCCTCGGTTGGTCGGTTGCCACCGTAAACGGCGTTACGTACGAAATCCACTTTTCTCAGTGGCAGAGGAGAGACAACTCAAGAAGCCCCTGGACCGATATCCCCGGTACGAGAAAAGCCAGAAAAATGTGCGGCTACACCCCTGACACATCGGGTGAATACAGACTCGTTATGGAGCTATCGATCAACGGAATCCGGGGACGATACGCCAGTTCGAACACGATTACCGCGATATGCGATGGCGGGGAGTGTCGATTTTTCCAGCTATAGGCGGATGCGACGTGTACCTGCTCATTTCCCGCCAGCCGTTTCCGGGCACAAGATGACCTGAAATGAACATGATTTGGAGCAACCTGAACCCATGAAAACCTCCGTTCTCCAATCCGCGTTTCCTGCCTTAATGGCATTCGTACTCTCGCTCCCGACCGTCGGCTATGCCTCTTCCTCCGCATTCGAGTGGCTGCTCCTCTACCGACACGCAGGCTACGACTCACCTACAACCTGCGAGGAAAGACACCAGACATGGGCTTGACACCCAAGCCTGAAACCGTCCACGAAACCGGGGTAACTCCAGGACAGCGGCAAAGACGATACGCAAATTGCCGGTTGGTTCAACGCTTTTTTGCTTTGGGTTTGTTTTTTTGGTGTTTGAGTTCCGTTCTATTTTACGCTTTTCCCACTTTTTCAGAACAAAGACCCCGAGTCGCTCTTGTGTTCAGTGGGGGTTCACGTGGAGGAGCGCATATAGGGGCATTGCGTGCGCTCGAGCGCGGAGGCGTGCCGATTGATTTGATTGTGGGCGTGAGTTATGGCGCATTGGTTGGAGGATTGTACGCTGCCGGATATTCCGTTGATGACCTTGAACGCATTATTCTGGAGACGGACTGGGAGAAAATGGCTGACGACAATCCCGACCGCCGACTGTTGAATATGAATCGCAAACCCATAAGCGATCGACAGATGATAGAATTCAGGCTGGATAAATTGGAACCGAGTTTGCCGCTGGGGCTGGGGATTTTTTCAGGGCAAAAGATGCAGCAGTTTCTCAATCGATTGACCATCGGCGCAACGAGCAAGGCGCGAAACGACTTTGATCGGCTTCCAACGCCCTTTCGCGCAATTGCAACAGATGTTTTATCTGGCGAACAGGTCGTGCTTAAGAGTGGCCTGCTCGGCACGGCACTCCGAGCGAGTGTTACATGGCCTGGGCTGTTTGCACCGGTGAGCACTGAACAAACCCATCTCGTGGATGGTGGTATTATCAACAATTTGCCCGTAGATGTCGCATTGGACGCCGGGGCCGATTTTGTTATTGCCATTGATTGTACAACGCCATTGAAGTCTCAAAAGCATGAGATTGAAAATCTGATCAATGTGATCGGTCAGATCATTGGTTTTCAAACTGAAAAGCGAAACATAGCAAATCGAAAACGCGCCCATGTGTTGATCAGGCCCAACTTGAGTGAATTTGATGCGATCAATTTTGATCAAGAGCACCTTCTGATCCCAGTCGGAGAAAAAGAAGCCGAAAAACATCTGGATGCGATTTGGAAGACTCTGCAATCGCTTGGGATTTCGAGGCGCGTTGGAAAGCCGAGACCGTCCGTATTACCGGACGATTTTAATCCTGAAACCTGGCCAGGAATGCCATTGGATATGATGATTGACCGGGTTCAGATTGAGGGATTGGAACGCTATACCCGAGAGGTTTTTACATCGCGGTTGAAGAAGCTCGTTAATAGGCCCATATCGTTTCGAGAACTGGATAGGGAAGCAGCCCTGCTTTATGCGACAGGATTATTTCAAACGGTGGATTATCAGATTCTCTATCGGGATAACCAGATCGATTTGGTCTTTGTTGTGCGCGAAACCAATCCTTGGGAAGTGAAAGTGGGATTTCATTACGACCATGATTTTCAGTTTTTGATGTTGGGAGAATTTGCGCGTCAAAATACTTTTGGGCGCGTGCCGAGATTCTATGTTCGCGGTTTGGGTTTGTCCGACAAATTGCACTTTGCCGAAACGGGTCTGATTTTTCGTCCACCTATTGGCCCGCGTATTTTGGGCGAGGCTCAATGGTGGGATCAAGAACGGTTGTATTTTCAAAATGGGCACCGCCAGGGCGAGTATCGGGAAGGGCGTTTTCGCACGCGTTTGGGACTGCAGGTTTTGTTCCACAGTTGGGGAAGTTTCAAAGCGGGGTATCTGGTTGAGCATGTCCGCATTCGCAATACGGTCCATTCAATGGACAATGTGTCCGAATATGTACCCGGCTATTGGCTGTCTGCAAGCGTTGACACCCGAGACGATGGGATATTGCCAAAGCGAGGCATCTATTTTCAAACGCAGGCAAAGTGGGCTCACCGGACATTTTCATACCAACAGGTGCAAACACAGCTTGCGTACTTCGCCAGTCCCCATCCGAAATTAAGTGTGGGTGTTTGGTCTCATGGAGGCTATGTGCCGCAGTCTGCACCAATTTACGAACGCTTTCACATGGGAGGTGCAAGGCATTTTAGCATGGCAGCATTGCGCGTGATCGGTCTTAGGCGAGATGAACTCAGGGCTTCCAGGTTCGTATCGGCGGGTATTTCTGTTTGGAACCATGTGAAACTTTGGGATGACCTGTCGCGCAGCGCAGTTGGAATTTTCTATCAGGGCGGCCTGTACAATTCGGCGCCCGATTCGAATCAACCAAATACCTGTATTCACGGTTTTGGCATGGGATTTTATATTGGCACGCGGTTTTTGGGGCCCATTCGCGTTGATGTTGTGGGCAAAAATAAAAAAGATATCCAGATTTATACCGCAATCGGATTTGCGTTTTGATACGTTGGAAAAAGGGGAAAGAAAAGGTTACGGTAGTCCAGTACTTGAGTAACAGAAGTGTAGGTAACTGACTAATTTACAATAAGATCCGATATGTTAACGGTCAATATGGCAAAGTTGCTTTAAAATCAGCCATTATGCACTGAATTTTCGGTCAAGGTGTCGTTTTTGAGGATATAAAAGGAGGGCCACCGTGAAAGTACTTCTGATCAGTCCGCCACTTCACAGCCTCTACCACGCCGTCAGGATCATCATTCCACCCCTGGGTCTTCTCTATATCGCCGGCAAGCTCGACGCAGACGGTCACGACGTCGAAGTGCGGGATATGTCATTTTTCGATGGGCCGGAGACCTATGACGACTACGACCTGGTCGGCATTACGTGCACGACTCCCCAGTACCCGGCGGCGCTTCAGTATGCCAGGCATGCCCACGATGCCGGGTGCCGCACCCTGATCGGCGGCACGCACGTCACCTTCACCACCCAGACCACCCTTCGCCTCGTTTATGTCGATTTCGTCATCCGGGGCGAGGGCGAGCAGGCCACCTCTATTTTGGTGCGCAACCTGGAGGAGGAAGGCTCCCGGTTCGATCCCCGGAAGGTCCCCAGCCTCTCCTGGTACGATCCGGAAACCAAAACCGTGGTGAACAATCCCCAGATCCCCGACATCGGCACCGTAGACGATCTCCCCCGTCCGGGACGTCATCTGCTTGATATGGAGCCCTACAAAGTCACCGAACTCCTGGGAAATCCGGTAACTACCATGATCACCAGTCGGGGGTGTCCCTACAACTGCACCTTCTGTTCGGTGCCCACCCTCTACCAGAAGCGCAAGTGGCGTTCTCGGGAGGCCGTCCTGGCCGTAGACGAGATAGAATACCTGGAGGAAACCTACGGCTTTGGCGGGGTACTCCTGGTCGACGACCTGCTGACAACCAACCATGTACGCGTCCACGAACTCTGTGCGGAAATCATCGACCGGGGCCTGAAGATAAACTGGTGGTGTCAGTCCCGCGCAGATATCCTGGTAAAACACCCCGAACTGGTGGAACACATGGCGGCGTCGGGCTGTTCCAACGTTTTCCTCGGCCTCGAGTCGGGAAACGAACACGTCCTGACCCACTGGAACAAAAAGATGAAGCTCGATATTGGCGGACAGGCCGTGGAACTGCTGCGCCAGCACGACATCCGGGCGCTCACCGCCTTCATTATCGGCATGGAATTCGAGACCGAGGAGGATATCGACCGGACGATCGAATACGCCATCACCCTGGATGCCCACCAGGCGCAGTTCTCTATTCTCACCCCTTATCCGGGCACGGCCGACTGGGACCGAAACATCCCGCGCATCTTCGACAACAACTGGGCGAACTACACCGGCAGCAAGGTCGTCTTCCACCGGGATACGCTGCCGCCTGAAGTCATCGAGGCCAAACTCCGCAAAGCGTATATCTCGTTCTACAACCCCCTTCGCCGGTGGGATAAGCTCCTGAAAAACGTACCCGGGTTGAAGCCCGGTGAACTCTGGAGCGTCTGGCGCAAACTGCGCACCCAGCGCAAAGAGGTGATTTCCGAGATGGACCCCGTATCGAACCTCATCCCCCTGGCGCCCGAATCGCGGGAGGAATGGCTGGCCGCTCAACCAAAGCCCCCGGTCGAGGGACTGATTGCCGCATCTTAAACCTTACGCCCCAATGGCCAAACAAATTCTGACACAGAGGAGTGTTACCCAAATGTATTCAAAAAAGAGCATGTTGGTAATTGCCATCCTCGGGTTCCTGGCCTTTGTGGGTCAAACCTACGCCGCCCCCAATGCTAACGCCGTTTTGCCGCTGGACCCTATTGCCGACGACGCAACGGGTGACGGAACGAATGACGACGCCACATCGGACTTTGTTTCTGCTGAGGACACGACCATTGCCGCTGGCAAAGTCATTACCACAAGTGTGATTACGTCCAATACCGCGCCTTCGCCTGACTTCGATGGCGACGGTACGGTTGGTTTCTCCGACTTCCTGATCTTCGCAAGCGTGTTCGGGTCGCGTCAGGGCGATGGGAAGTACAATGCCCGGTATGATTTGAATGGCGATGGTTCCATTGGTTTTCCGGACTTTCTGATCTTTGCGCAGAACTTCGGCAAAGACGTATCGTCGCCCGGGGGCGGGGAGACAACGATAGTTGCCATTCCGGATGCAAACCTGTATGCGGTCATTGCGGACAGTCTCGGCAAGGCGCACGGTGCGCCAATCACTCAGGCAGAGATGGCGACCTTAATTCGCCTTGATGCATCGAACAAGAGTATTCGCGATCTGACCGGGCTTGAGTTTGCAATTAACCTGACAGAGTTGGTCCTTGGTGGAGCGGAAGGGAGATTGTGGGAGGTGAACATCAATGAGATAGCCAACCTTTCACTACTATTGACCAATATAATAGAACTATGGATTAACTTTTCCTTCAACCTTTCCTACAACAGCATATCGGATGTGGTGCCACTATCTAACTTGACCCGTCTGGAATTGCTGGATCTTTCCGGCAACAGCATATTGAATGTGGCGCCACTATCTAACTTGACCAATCTAAGAGGGCTGGATCTTTCCGGCAACAGCATATCGGATGTGACGCCGCTATCTAACTTGACCAATCTGGAATTGCTGTCTCTTTCCTACAACAGCACATCGAATGTGTCTGCACTGTCAGGATTGACCCGTCTGGAATGGCTGTCTCTTTCCGACAACAGCATATCGAATATGGCACCGCTATCTAACTTGACCAATCTGGAATTGCTGGATCTTTCCGGCAACAGCATATCGGATGTGACGCCGCTATCTAACTTGACCAATCTGAAATGGCTGTCTCTTTCCGATAACAGCATATCGGATGTGACGCCGCTTGTGACGCTTCTATCTAACTTGACCAATCTAAGATCCCTATCTCTTTCCGATAACAGCATATCGGATGTGACGCCGCTATCTAACTTAATCAACCTGGAATGGCTGGAGCTTTCCGGCAACAGCATATCGGATGTGACGCCGCTATCTAACTTGACCAATCTAAGAGCCTTGGATCTTTCCAGAACCAGCATATCGAATGTGTCTGCACTGTCAGGATTGACCCGTCTGGAATGGCTGTCTCTTTCCGACAACAGCATATCGAATATGGCACCGCTATCTAACTTGACCAATCTGGAATTGCTGGATCTTTCCGGCAACAGCATATCGGATGTGACGCCGCTATCTAACTTGACCAATCTAAGAGCCTTGGATCTTTCCAGAACCAGCATATCGAATGTGTCTGCACTGTCAGGATTGACCCGTCTGGAATGGCTGTCTCTTTCCGACAACAGCATATCGAATATGGCACCGCTATCTAACTTGACCAATCTGAAATGGCTGTCTCTTTCCGACAACAGCATATCGAATGTGTCTGCACTGTCAGGATTGACCCGTCTGGAATGGCTGTCTCTTTCCGACAACAGCATATCGGATGTGACGCCGCTATCTAACTTAATCAACCTGGAATGGCTGGAACTTTACAGCAACAGGATCTCAGACCTCGCGCCACTGGTAGCAAACACGGGATTGGGTGAAGGAGATATAGTTGATGTGAGTGACAATCCCTTGAGTGCCACATCAATCAACACACACATTCCGGCACTTCAGCGCAGAGGGGTTGACGTGGATTTCAGCGCATCGAAGCCTGCGGTGCAGAAGAAAAAACGGGGCATGCTCCCTGCGGTGATGGACACGTACAGGGGTGAGGGGCGGGAGGCAGACGGTTATATCTATCGCGGACGGATGGAGAATCGGAAGGAGGTGACCAGGCAAAAGCTGCGCCCGTCCATCGGAGCTGAGAGGTGATAATACCATCGGCTCAAGTGCGGTTTCAAGTCGGCCAACACGATACTTTTATAACCGAAGGATATTAAAAGGGAGGAGTTTCAATGAGCTATCGAGACCGTCTAATCTCAACAGCTGCTGATATTGCCTGGAAAATCTTTCAAAGCGTCAACACACGTATCCCCGAAGGTCAGCCGTTTCAGCCTGCATGGGCTCCAGCGCCCCTGTTGAAAAGCTACGAACGCAGCAAGCCCCAGCTTGGGTTTCCCCGTGAGACAGACTCGCTGTGCCCCGACTGCGTCAAAGAGGTCAGAAATGCGGTCATCGAAGGCCGGCGCGACATCCGCGAACTGGTTGAAGGCCATCCCGGTGAGATCAAGATGCAGATGTTGGAGGAAAACGGGCAAATCGTCCTGCGCAAGACCTGTCCGATACACGGCATCTACGAAGACATTCAGTCGATCGATCCCGAATTCAGTCAGATCATTGAGAGCCGTTTCCCCGGCCGCGACTACCGCACCTTTGGCGACGAACACATCCACCACCACGGCACCTCCAGCATCAAGTACGGGCGTGGGGCGGTGCTCACCATCGATCTGACCAACCGCTGCAACATGATGTGCAACCCCTGCTTTATGGACGCCAACCAGGTGGGGTATGTGCACGAATTGACCCTCGATGAGGTCAAGCGCATCCTGGATGCGTCCATCTCATTCAAACCCAGGCGGCAGATGTCGGTTCAGTTCTCCGGCGGTGAACCCACCATCTCCCCGCACTTCTTAGAAGCCTGCCAGTATGCCAAAGAGGTGGGATACTGGTGCGTGCAGGCGGCAACCAACGGGGTGCGGTTTGCCCAGGATCCCGAATTCGCGTTTGCCGCCAAGGAGGCCGGCCTGGACATGGCCTACTTGCAGTTCGACGGGGTGACCAACACGGCCAACCAGCACCGCCACATCTCCAACCTCTTCGACGCCAAGCTCCTGGCCATGGAAAGCCTCGCCAGGGCCGACATCGACATCACACCGGTCACTACGGTGTTAAACACCATCAACAACGACCAGGTGGGTCCCATCCTCCAGTTCTGCATCGACAACAGCGACAAGGTCGGCTCCATCTCCTTCCAGCCGATCTCGTTTACCGGCCGCGACGAAGACATCAGCAATGAGCTTCGCCACCAGCAGCGCTACACCATCTCCCACCTCGCCCACGACCTGGAGGAATGGTCAGGAGGGAAGCTGCAGGCCCACCGCGACTGGTATCCGCTGGGTGCGGGCATCCTGTTTACCACCCTGGCCGACCACCTGCGCGGTCCGGACATCCAGTTTGGGGGTCAGACCTGTTCCTGCCACCCCAACTGCGGCTCTGCCCTCCACATTATGGTCAACGAAAAGACGAAGGCGTGGGCGGCCATCACTGAGTTCTTCGATCAGGACCAGTTTATGAAAGACATTGAAGTGATGACCGACACTTCGCGCGACCCCAAGCTGATCAAAGTGCAGGCGGCTCTCTCCCTGCTGCGCAACTTCAATTTGAAGAAGGCACCCCCGGGGTTCAAGCTGGAAGACCTGGGGCGCATCTTCGACCGCAGAGTGGGCGGCTCCATAAGCGGGGGTGAGCGCCCGGAAGACAGGGAGTGGCGGATTATGTGGGTGGGCGGCATGTGGTTCCAGGACCTGTGGACCTACGACTTTCGCCGCACCGAGATGTGTGTGATCCCCTATGCCACCCAGGATGGCGAGATCTCCTTTTGCGCCTACAACACCGGCATCGGCTGGCGTCAGATCATCGAGAACATACACATGACCGCCACCACGGCCGAATGGTTCAAGACGGTTGGCCGGCATTCCATATACGCGGGTGACCGGGACATGCCCCTGCCGGATGCGCAGCACACATTGAGGGTGCGGGAGAACGAGAACGGCGAACTGGAGCTGCCCGTGGTCGATGAGCAGTCCGGCAACAGCAGCTGTGGCTGCTCCTCTACCGACACACAGGAGGAGATTAAGAAGATTGTCTCCGCGCCGGTAGAAGAGGGCACCATCGCGTAGCCGAACCGGGGCCGCCGAGATTCAGCATCCGGGTGCGGTCCTTTCGGTGGCGTTTTCGCGCGAAGGCACCACCCTCGCGTCCGGGTCAGAGGATGGCACGATGCTGCTGTGGGATTTGAAATCGAAGGCGTTTTACGAGACAGGTTGTCCGCTTGTGGACAACCTGTCTCTGACCATGACGCCGTAATGCAGAACGCCGACGCATCCGGCGATCAAGACGGTAGGATGGCTGTTTCTGGGTAAGGTGGATAACACCATGAAACCTCCCGTTCTTCGTTTCACTCTATTCGCGATGCTCGGCGTCTTTCTCTGTCTGCCGGTAGCCGGCCATGCGTCGCCCCCGCCGGCCGACAGCGTGCATGTCTGCGCGTACTTCGATTACGAGCAGTGGCGACGGGATCACCCCCGCCCGGCGGCCAAGCCGCTGGCGGACCTGGACGTGGGCGAGCCTCGCACCGTGCGGATGATCTACTTCCTGCCCAACGACCGTCCTTTTCGTCAGGAGGTGGTCGATTCGATGAGAGTCCGGATCCGGCAGGTGCAGACTTTCTTTGCGGAGCAGATGGAGGCCAACGGACGAAGCAGCGGGACACTCCGTATTGAAACCGATCCCCAAGGTGAGCCGCTGGTCCATCGCGTGGATGGGCAGCACCCGGACAGCCACTACCTCGATGTGACGGGCATTGTGTACGAGGAGATCGACCAGGTCTTCGACCTCGAGGAGAACATTTACCTCATCGTCGTCGACAACAGCATTGATGCAATCGGGATTGGCGGCGGCAGGCTTGCGGGAGGAACCGGCGGGGGCTACAAGAAGCGTGGCAGTGCGCTGGTACCTGGGAGTGTATTCTTCAATACGGTTGCCCACGAAATGGGCCATGCCTTCGGCTTGCTGCACGACTTCCGCGATGGTGAGTACATCATGTCCTACGGCCCAGGACGGACTCGCTTGTCGGCCTGCGCTGCGGAGTTTCTGGCGGTGAATCCCTACTTCAATCAAGACAGCTCTCTTGAGAGTGACTGGGAGCGGAGGCCGACCGCTGAGCTCGTCTCGTCGCCGGCCTATCCGGCAGGCACGGCAGGAGTGCCCATCCAGCTCAGGGTTGGCGACAGGGTTGGCGATTCGGAAGGGCTTCACCAGGTGATCTTGTTCGCTGTCACGAGGGATATAGGCATTACTGCGGGGGGATCCGAAATCAAGGCGTGTCATGGGTTGGCGGGTGAGAAAGATGAGCTCGTTGACTTCGAGTATGACGGCACGATTCCATCCTCCTTTGTCTCAAGTCTCTCCGATCCGATTGCGCATCCGATCCACGTGCAGGTGGTCAATTCCGAGGGAGATGCGGGTTGGACGGATTTCGTGCTTTCGGAGATCTCCCCACACCTGGTTGCCACTCTGGAAGGCCATACGAGTGAGGTCAATTCGTTGGCCTTTTCTCCGGATGGGGCCACGCTGGCTTCTTCGGGGTCATGGGACAATGAAATCAAGCTGTGGCACTTGAAGGCCAAGAAACCATTCGTGATCGCCACGCTGAGAGGGCACACGGATGCGGTCAGTTCGGTCTCCTTTTCCTCTCCGGACGGCGCTACTCTCGCCTCCGGGTCCTGGGATCGCACGATCAAGTTGTGGGACGGGAAGTCCGGTGGACTGATCGCTACTCTGGAGGAGCATGCGGATGGGGTTACGTCCGTGTCGTTTTCTTCTGGCGGAACCACTCTGGCCTCCGGGTCGAGGGATGGCACGATCAAGCTGTGGGACGTGCGGACCCGGGAAGAGATCGGCACACTCGAAGGGCATACGGGTGAGGTCACGTCAGTGTCGTTTTCCCCCGACGGCGCGCTACTGGCCTCGGCAGGTGGATGGGGTGATCGCACGGTCATATTGTGGGACGTTGAGACTCTGAAACAGATCGGCACCCTGGAGGGGCATACGGGTGAGGTCACGTCAGTGTCGTTTTCCCCCGACGGCGCGCTACTGGCCTCGGCAGGTGGATGGGGTGATCGCACGGTCATATTGTGGGACGTTGAGACTCTGAAACAGATCGGCACCCTGGAAGGCCATGCGTCCAGGATCAACTCGCTGTCCCTTTCTGCCCCGGACGGCGCTCTCCTGGCGACCGGCTCAGGGGATGGCACGGCCATTGTCTGGGATCTTCTGACCCGGGAGAAGATCGCCGCCTTCGGACACACGAAGGAGGTCCTCTCCGTGTCCTTGTCGCCCGGTGACGCCACGCTCGCCGGTGGGGGACGGGATGGAGCGATCCTGCTGTGGGACGTGTCGGAGTGGACGGGGGCCCGTGCTTTCGCGCTGGAGATCGTCTATGGCGACGGTCAGCAGGGCGCCCCCGGAACGGGGCTGGCCCAGCCCCTGGTGGTGGAAGTGCGGGATCAGTACGGCGATCCCCTGTCCGATGCGGCCGTCACCTTCACGGTCACCGCCGGCGAAGGGAAACTCAGCGGCCGGTTTGCAGTGGAGCACGCCACCACCGATGTCAACGGCCGGGCAGAGCTGCCCCTTACCCTGGGCCTTCACCCGGGTCCGAACACCGTGGGTGTCTCCATCGGGGGCCGCGAGTTGGCGACGTTTACCGCACAGGGCGTGGGCACGGCGGTGGCGGAGCTGGAGGGGGACTACCGGACCTGGCATCTGCCCAGGGCGGCGACGGTGCGTCTGGGAAAGGGCGCCCTGGGAGAAAGCGACCGGGCGGTGGCCCTCTCGGCGGACGGCCGCTGTCTGGCCGTGGCCAGCGCCCTCGGCGTGTGGCTGTACGAGGCGGCCACGTCCCGTGCCCTGGCGCTGCTGCCGACTGAGAGTCCGGTCCATTCGGTTGCGTTCTCCCTCGACGGCACCCTGGCTGCGGGGCTGGACAACGGCCAGGTCGAGCTATGGGAGGTGGAAACCGGGGAGCGCATCGGCACGCTGAGGCATGCGGATTGGGGCGGGGTCGCGGTGGTTTTTTCTCCGGATGGAACTCGCTTAGCTTCCGGGTCGTCGGATCAGGTCATCAAGGTGTGGGATGTAGAGACCAGGCGCGAGGTCGGAACCTGGGAGGTGCCACGGGAAGGCAATTTTCTTTGGCCCCTCTCGGTGGCCTTTTCGCCGGATGGGACGAGGCTGGTATCGGGGTTTCAAGATGGCACGGTCAGGCTGTGGGACATAGCGACACAGACGGAGTTGGCCACGCTGGAAGGACATACGGATCGGGTCACATCGGTGTCGTTTTCGCCCGATGGCGGCTTGCTGGCTTCGGCCGGGGGGTGGAGTGATCCCACGGTCCGGCTGTGGGACGCGGCCACACAGGCGCAGGTCGCCATGTTGAGAGGACACAGGAGCGAGGTCCGTTCGGTGTCGTTTTCCTCCCCTGACGGCGCCACCCTGGCTTCCGGGGCATGGGACCGCACCGTCCGGCTGTGGGACGTGGCGACGAGAGAGTTGATCAACACTCTGGAAGAGCACACGGGTCCGGTCCATTCGGTGACGTTTTCCCGCGATGGCGCCACCCTGGCTTCCGGGGCCGCGGACGGCAGGGTGCTGCTGCGGGATCTGGAGTCCAGGAATGCCGCCGGGCTCGCCGGGCATGAGTCCTCTTCATCCATGGTGTTTTCCCGCGATGGCGCGCTCGTGGCTTCGGGTTCTCAGGACGGCACCATCAAGCTGTGGGACGCGGTGACGCAAACCCAGATCGCCGTTCTGGAAGGGCATACAGCTCGGGTCGCTGCAGTGTCGTTTTCACCCGATGGCGCGCTCCTGGCTTCAGCCGGGGGCTGGGATGATCCGGTCAAGCTGTGGGATGTGGCGACACGAACACAGATCGGCACTCTGGGGCACTCACGGCGGATCAATGCCATGTCCTTCTCCTCTCCAGACGGCGCCCGGCTGGCTAAAGGATCGTCGGACGGCACGATCACGCTGTGGGACGTGGCCACACGAGAACAGATCGGCACCCTGGAAGGACACATGGATGGCGTCCGTTCGATGTCCTTTTCTCCCGATGGTGCCACCCTGGCCTCGGGAGGGGGCCATGAAGACAAGACGGTCAAACTGTGGGACGTGGGGACCCGAGAGCTGATCGGCACCCTGGAAGGGCATGAGTATGAGGTCAATACAGTGGCCTTTTCGCCCAGGGGCAGGATGCTCGTTTCCGGGTCGCACCGCACGGTCAAGCTGTGGGACGTGGAGACCCGAGAGCCGATCGGCGCCCTGGAAGGTGTGGGGGCCAACGCCGTTTCGTTCTCGCGCGATGGGACGATGCTTGTTTCCGGGTCGCACCGCACGGTCAGGCTGTGGGATGTGGCAACAAGACGGATGATCACCACCCTGGAAGGACATGCTCGTTCGGTGAATCATGTGGCGTTGTCTCGCGATCAAATGAACCTGATTACTGGATCGGACGACGGCACGATTCTGCTGTGGGACATCTCGGAGTGGACGCGGCCCCGTCCCTCCGCGCTGGCGGTCATCTCCGGCGACGGGCAGCAGGGCGAGCCCGGTGCGGCGTTGACCCATCCCCTGATCGTGGAAGTGCGGGACCAGTACGGCGATCTCCTGCCGGAGGCCACCGTCGCCTTCACGGTTACTGCCGGGGAGGGCCAGCTCAGCGACCGTTTCACGGTGGAGCACATCACCACCGATGCCAACGGCCGGGCGGAGCTGATCCTTACCCTGGGTCCTCAACCGGGGCAGAATATCGTGGGCGTGACCCTCGGGGGGCACGAGCTGGCGACGTTTACCGCACAGGGCGTGGGCACGGCGGTGGCGGAGCTGGAAGGGGACTACCGGACCTGGCATCTGCCCACGGCAGCGACGGTGCGTCTGGGAAAGGGCGCCCTGGGAGAAAGCGACCGGACGGTAGCTCTCTCGGCCGACGGCCGATGTCTGGCCGTGGCCAGCGGCATCGGCGTGTGGCTGTACGAGGCGTCCACGTCTCGTGCTCTGGCGCTGCTGCCGACGGAGAGTCCGGTCCATTCGGTGGCGTTCTCCCTCGACGGCACCCTGGCTGCCGGACTGGACAATGGCCAGGTCGAGCTGTGGGAGGTGGAAACAGGGGAGCGGACCGGCACGTTGAGGCATGCAAATTGGGGCGGGGTCGCGGTGGTTTTTTCTCCGGATGGGACGAAGCTGGCTTCCGGGTCATTGGAACAGGTCATCAAGCTTTGGGATATCGAGACCAGGCGTGAGGTGGGCACGTGGGAGGTGCCGCGGGACAGCGATTTTTACTGGGACATCTCGGTGGCCTTTTCGCCGGATGGGTCGAGGCTGGTATCGGGGTTTCAGGATGGCACGGTCCGGCTGTGGGACATAGCGACACAGACGGAGTTGGCCACCCTGGAGGGGCATACGGATCGGGTCACATCGGTGTCGTTTTCGCCCGATGGCGGCTTGCTGGCTTCGGCCGGGGGGTGGAGTGATCCCACGGTCCGGCTGTGGGACGCGGCGACCCAAACGGAGGTGGCCACGCTGAGGGGGCATACGGACGAGGTCCGTTCGGTGTCGTTTTCTTCGCCTGACGGCGCCACCCTGGCTTCCGGGGCATGGGACCGCACGGTTCGACTGTGGGACGTGGCCACACAAGAGGAGGTGGCCACCCTGGAAGAGCATAGTGGTCCGGTCCATTCCGTGTCGTTCTCGCGAGATGGCGCGACCCTAATCTCCGGGGCCGCGGACGGCAGGGTGCTGCTGCGGGATGTGGAAACGGGC
This sequence comes from Candidatus Latescibacterota bacterium, assembly GCA_965222075.1. Classification (GTDB taxonomy): domain Bacteria; phylum Latescibacterota; class UBA2968; order UBA2968; genus JAAXHW01. The sequence continues at coordinate 2,308,667 of OZ244937.1, forward strand.
AATGTCGCAGGGCTCTCCGGTCACGGATCCTTGTCCTCGATGGCGCTTTCGCCCGATGGGACACTCCTGGCTTCGACAGGGGGCTGGGGAGATGAGACGGTCACTCTATGGGACGCGGCGACTCGGACACGGATTGCCACTCTTGAGGGGCATACGAGTAGCGTCACTTCGGTGTCTTTTTCTTCGGATGGCGCTCTCCTGGCTTCCGGGTCGTGGGATCGCACGGTCAAGCTGTGGAACGTGGGAACCCGAGAACTGGTCGGGACGCTGGAAGGGCATACGTCTGGAGTCAACGCAGTGGCGTTTACGTCCGATGGCGCCACCCTGGCTTCAGCCGGGGGTCGGAATGATGCCACCGTGAGACTGTGGGACGTGGGGGCTCACGAGCTGATCGGCACTCTCGAAGGGCATACCAATGAGGTCCGTTCGGTGGCGTTTACGTCCGATGGCGCCACCCTGGCCTCGGCAGGAGGCGATGAAGACAACACGGTCAAGCTGTGGAACGTAGGAACCCGAGAAGAGATAGGCACCCTCGAAGGGCATACGGAGGGGGTCAATTCCGTGGCGTTTTCGCACGACGATGCCCTCCTGGCCTCCGGGTCATGGGACGGCACGGTCAAGCTGTGGAACGTGGCGACCCGAGAAAAGATAGGCACCCTCGAAGGCGCGGGGGGCGATGCGGTGGCGTTTTCGTCGGATGGGGCATTGCTCGTTTCCGGTTCCTGGCACACGGTCAGCCTATGGGACGTAGAGACATGGGAACAGCTCGCCACCCTGGAGGGGCATTCAGGTTCAGTTCATTCCGTGGCGTTTTTGAGCAACGGCACCGCCCTCGCGTCCGGCTCATGGGATGGCACGATGCTGCTGTGGGATATCTCGCCGTATACTACCGCCCAATCTCGCAAGCCCGACTTCGACGGCGACGGGACCGTTGGCTTTGCCGATTTTGTGCAGTTTGCGGCACAGTTCGGGTTAAGCCAGGGCGACGCGGGGTATGATGCGCGGTACGACCTGGATGGGGATGGCACCATCGGGTTTGGCGACTTTGTGATCTTTGCCAACGCCTTTGGGAAAGGAACTTCGTCGCTCTGACTCTCTGGACGGTTTGAAATCGAAGGCGTTTTACGAGACAGGTTGTCCGCTTACGGGCACCTGTCTCTGACCATGACGCCGTAATGCAGGACGCCGACGCATCCGGCGATCAAGACGGTAGGATGGCCGTTTCTGGGTAAGGTGGATAACACCATGAAACCTCCCGTTCTTCGTTTCACTCTATTGGCGATGCTCGGCGTCTTTCTCTGTCCGCCGGTAGCCGGCCATGCGTCGTCCCCTCCTGCCGACAGCACGCATTTCTGCGTGCCCTTCGATTACGAGCAGTGGCGGCGCGATCACCCCCGCCCGGCGGCCAAGCCGCTGGCGGATCTGAACGCGGGCGAACCACGCACGGTGCGTCTGATTCTCTTCTTGCCTAACGATCGTCCGTTTCGCGTCGGGTTGGTCGATTCGATAAAGACGGCGATCAAGCAGAGTCAAACCTTCTTTGCCGAGCAGATGCAGGCGCACGGCTACGGCTACAAGACCTTCCGAATTGAAACCGATGCGCTGGGTGAGCCGCTGGTGCATCGCGTCGATGGTCAACACCCGGAGAGCCACTATTTCGAAAAGACCCCAGGCGTCCAGCATGAGCATTGGACGAGAGAAATCGAACAGGTGTTTGATCTTGAGGAGAACGTCTATGTCATCTACAGAGACATCACCAAGTACACCGGACCGGCCAACGGATACAGGTACACAAAAAAGCGAGGCACGGCGAACTTGCCAACGTCTGCGCGATGGGGAGTCTTGGCCCATGAATTGGCTCACGCCTTCGGCCTCCCGCACGACTACCGGGATGGCGCGTACATCCTGTCCTACGGTGGACCGAGCCAATTCCCGGGTGCAAGCACCTGGGATCGAATCTCCGCGTGCGCTGCGGAATTCCTGTCCGTTAGTCCCTACTTCGATTCCGCTATCCCGATTGAAGAAGCCTCCCCACCAACCATCAAACTCATTTCACCGAGCAAATACCCGGGTGGCTCAAAAAGCGTTTCCATCGAATTCGAAGTGAGTGATACCGAAGGACTTCATCAAGTGTTGCTATACACAAGCAGTGCTTACGGGTACAAGGGACTGAGGGAATGTCGTACGGTCGAGAGTCGAAGAGATGCTATCGTTGAGTTCGAATATGACGGGTCGTCGACGGCCGCCAATCCTGAATACGCCATAACAAGCCTTTCGGACTCTCTCCATTCGGTTGACGTGAGGGTAGTCGATACGGATGGAAACGTGACCGCGCTGGAGTTTGACCTTGTTCCGGACCAAGTGACCGATGCCCTCAAAGGACATACCGACTCCGTCAATACGGTGGCGTTTTCCCCCGATAGGACGACCCTGGCCTCGGGGTCGTCGGATGGCACGGTCAAGCTGTGGAACGTGTCACGCCGGGAGCTGCTTGGGACCCTGGAAGGACATGCACATCCGGTCAGGACGGTTGCATTCTCCCGGGACGGGACCCTCGCTTCCGGGTCATTGAATGGCATCAGACTGTGGGACGTGACGACACAAAGCGAGATCGCTGTCCTGGAGGGGACCGCTCCGGTGGCGTTTTCCCCCGATGGGACTCTGCTTGCCTCCGGATCGGGGAACCGCACGATTGCGCTTTGGGACGCGAGGACACTCGAAAAGGTCGCCACCCTTGAAGGTCATACGGAGCAGATCAATACGGTAGCGTTTTCCCCTGATGGGACTCTGCTCGCCTCGGGGTCAGGGAACTTTGGTTCAGAGGATCAAACGGTCAGGCTGTGGGACGTAGCGAGACGCGAAGAGATCGCAACCTTTGAGCATACCGGGGCGATCTGGTCCGTGGCGTTTTCTCCCGATGGAGCCGTCCTCGCCTCGGCAGTGGGATCACCGGAAAATGTGGTCTGGATGTGGGACATGAGGACACGTAGAGAAGTAACCAGGCTCTGGCATTCTGGGGCGGTCTTGTCCGTGGCGTTTTCTCGCGGCGCATCCATCCTTGCTTCCGGATTCATTTCCGATCGGGGGGATGGCAAGGTCAGGCTATACGATCCCCTGACCCTGGATCTCATCGGCACCTTCCTGCCGTTCCAACCGCGCCGTGGCGGGGTCCGCTCGCTGGCGATTTCCCACGATGAGACCACCCTCGCCGCCGGGACAGAGTATCATACGATAGAGCTGCGAGATGTCTCCAAGTGGAAGCGGCCGCCCTTCCCATTCCGCCTGGAGGTCATCTCCGGCGACGGCCAGCAGGGCGCGCCCGGGGCGGCGTTGGCCCATCCCCTGATCGTGGAAGTGCGCGACCAGTACGGAGATCCCCTGCCGGACGCGTCCGTCACCTTCACGGTCACGGCTGGCGGGGGAACGCTGTCCGTAGAGACCGCCGCCACCGATGCCAACGGCCGCGCCGCCACCCTGCTGACTCTGGGGAGCCAGCAGGGGAAGAACACCGTTGTCGCAACGGTAGCCCATCTCGAGCCGGAGACGTCCACCGCGACTGCCAAAGCCGATCCCGACTTCGACGGCGACGGTACCGTTGGCTTTGCCGATTTTGTGCAATTTGCAGCACAGTTCGGGTTAGGTCAAGGCGATGCGGGATACGATGCACGGTACGATCTGGATGGGGATGGCGCCATCGGGTTCGGCGACTTTGTGATCTTTGCCAACGCCTTTGGAAAGAATCAGGCGGACGGCCCGAATCAGGCACCGAGGGCGGTAGAAAACATCGCCGACCAGGACATGATCCAGGGAGAGGGTGACGCTGTGTTGGATGTATCCCCGTACTTCCGGGACGGAGATGGAGATGAGTTGACGTTCGCAGCGACGTCGAGCGACGAATCGGTAGCGACGGTCGCGGTATCCGGTTCGACGGCGACAATCAAACCTGTATCGCCGGGCAATGCCACGGTGACGGTGAAAGCAACGGACCCGGGAGGATTGAGCGCCACGCAGCGTTTCCGGGTGAATGTGGAAGCCCCCGGCCCCCCACTGCCAGGCCCCTATGAACCGCTGGAATGGATCAGCGTCTCTCCCGGCCGGATCGTGTGGCGGCCCGTCTCCTTCATTCCCTTCAGGTGCCTCGGTTGGTCGGTTGCCACCGTAAACGGCGTTACGTACGAAATCCACTTTTCTCAGTGGCAGAGGAGAGACAACTCAAGAAGCCCCTGGACCGATATCCCCGGTACGAGAAAAGCCAGAAAAATGTGCGGCTACACCCCTGACACATCGGGTGAATACAGACTCGTTATGGAGCTATCGATCAACGGAATCCGGGGACGATACGCCAGTTCGAACACGATTACCGCGATATGCGATGGCGGAGAGTGTCGATTTTTCCAGCTATAGGCGGATGCGACGTGTACCTGCTCATTTCCCGCCAGCCGTTTCCGGGCACAAGATGACCTGAAATGAACATGATTTGGAGCAACCTGAACCCATGAAAACCTCCGTTCTCCAATCCGCGTTTCCTGCCTTAATGGCATTCGTACTCTCGCTCCCGACCGTCGGCTATGCCTCTTCCTCCGCATTCGAGTGGCTGCTCCTCTACCGACACGCAGGAAGAGATTGTGAAAATTGTCTCCGCGCCGGTAGAAGAGCGCACCCTCGCGTAGCCGAACCGGGGCCGCCGAGATTTAGCATCCGGGTAAAGAGCAGGGGCCAATGAAAAAAAGGGTAGTTAATCAGGTCACCCCGCTGTTGCCGCTGGCGACGTGCTTCTTCGCATTGTTCTGCCTCCCTTCTGTCAGTTCTGCGTCGCCCCCTCCTGCCGACAGCACGCATTTCTGCGCCTTCGACGACTACGAGCAGTGGCGGCGCGATCACCCCCGCCCGGCGGCCAAGCCGCTGGCGGCTCTGAACGTGGGCGAACCGCGCACCGTGCGGATGATCTACTTCCTGCCCAGCGACTGGCCGTACCGCGCCGATGTGGTCGATTCGATGAAGACGGTGATCAAGGAGAGCCAGACCTTCTATCGCGAGCAGATGCAGGCGCATGGCTACGGCGACTGGACCTTCCGCATCGAAACCGATGCGCAGGGCGAGCCGCTGGTGCATCGCGTGGACGGACAGCATCCCTTCAGCCACTACGACAACACCCTCGGTAGGGCGGTGGTCGACGAGCTTGGACAGACGTTCGACCGCGATGGGAACATCTATTTCATCGTCCTGGGTACTGATGCGCTTCGTCAGGGCAATGGTCAGCCTGCGGGAGGGGTCGGACGGCGGCGCACGAAGAACGGCGGTGTGCTGGTGGTGCCGGATGACTTCAGTTTCTTCACGGTTGCCCATGAACTCGGACATACCTTCGGCTTGTATCACGACTTCAGGGACAACCGGTACATCATGTCGTATGGATTTGATCAACGCGGGGTCCTGTCTGCGTGTGCCGCCGAATTTTTGTCCGTGCATACCTACTTCAATCCCGCCAGTCCGATTGAGGAGGGAACGCCGCCAACCGTCGAGATCACTTCGCCCACGAGATATCAGCCAGGCACGACAAGCGTCCCGGTTCAACTTCAGCTCAGCGATCCAGAGGGACTTCATCAGGTGAGCCTGATTGCCAACGCGAAGCCGTGTCATGGATTGGCGGGACAAAAAGACGCTGTCGTAGAGTTCGACTTTGACGGCAGCTTCCGGCAACGCGGATTTACGAATCTTTCCGACCAGCCCATACATTACCTTCTCATCGTCGCCGTCGATGCGGAAGGGAACGTAAGCGAGACGAATTCGTTCCTTGCCGAAAGCTCTCCCTATGAGATCGCTGTCCTGAGGGGAGATGCGGACCACGTCGGGTCCGTGGCGTTTTCGCCCGTCGAATCCATTCTGGCTGCCGGGCCGGCGGGTTCTGGTTCGTTCATTCTGTGGGACGTGAGCACACGCGAACGGATCGGGACTCTGGAAGGCGCGGGGGGCGCGGTTCCGTTTTCGATTGCGTTTTCACCCGAGGGAGCCATGCTCGCCGCGCCACGGGGTTTAGCGATCCAGCTGTGGGACGTAAGGAACCGGGAACTGATCGGCGCCTTCGAAGGACATACGAGTCGAATCAGATCCGTGGCGTTTTCCGCCGACGGGGCTCTACTGGCTTCCGGGTCGGACGATCCCACGGTGAGGCTGTGGGACGTGGCACACCGACAGGAGATCGCTACCCTGGAAGGACATGCGGCGGAAGGACATGAGGCTCAGATCAATGCGGTGGCTTTTTCGCCCGATGGGACGCTGCTCGCCTCCGTGTCAGGCAATCATTCAGGCGATTATACGAAACCCGACGAAGGCACCGTCAGGCTGTGGGACGTGGAAAGCCGAGCAGAAATCACCATCCCTGAGCGCACACGGGGGGCGGTAAGGCAGGTAGCATTTTCGCCCGATGGGAAAAGGCTCATCTGGGCTTCGTCGCCAGATGACCAGGTCACGCTGTGGGACGTGGAGAGTCGGGAACCGATAGCGGCCTTTGAGGGGTCGAGCTTCGCGTTGTCCCCCGATGGCGCCATCCTGGCTTGCTTTTCGGGGACGATCACACTGTGGGAGGTGGGGACGGGAAGACAGATCGTCACTCTGCCAGATGCATTTCTCAGTGAGAGCTTGTCCTTTTCGCCCGACGGCGCGATTCTCGCCGCCGGGTCGTGGTCGTACGGCACGATCACGCTGTGGGACGTGTCGGAGTGGACGGGGCCTCGTCCCTCGGCCCTGGAGATCATCTCCGGCGACGGCCAGCAGGGCGCGCCCGGCGCCGCGTTGACCCGGCTCCTGGTGGTGGAGGTACGGGATCAGTACGGCAACCTCCTGCCCGATGCGGCGGTCACCTTCACGGTCACCGCCGGGGAAGGCCAGCTCAGCGGCCGGTTCACGGTGGAGCACATCACCACCGATGCCGACGGCCGGGCGGAGCTGATCCTTACCCTGGGTCCTCAACCGGGGCAGAATATCGTGGGCGTGACCCTCGGGGGGCACGAGCTGGCGACGTTTACCGCCGAGGGTGTGGGCACGGCGGTGGCGGAGCTGGAGGAGGACTACCGGACCTGGCATCTGCCCACGGCAGCGACGGTGCGTCTGGGAAAGGGCGCCCTGGGAGAAAGCGACCGGGCGGTAGCTCTATCAGCGGACGGCCGATGTCTGGCCGTGGCCAGCGGCATCGGCGTGTGGCTGTACGAGGCGTCCACGTCTCGTGCTCTGGCGCTGCTGCCGAGTGAGAGTGCGGTCCATTCGGTGGCGTTCTCCCTCGGCGGCACCCTGGCTGCAGGACTGGACAACGGCCGGGTCGAGCTGTGGGAGGTGGAGACCGGTGAGCGGACCGGCACGCTGAGGCATGCGGATTGGGGCCGGGTCACGGTGGTGTTCTCGCCGGATGGGACGAGGCTGGCTTGCGGGTCATTGGAGCAGGTCATCAAGCTGTGGGATGTGGAGACCAGGCGCGAGGTGGGCACCTGGGAGGTGCCGCGGGAAGGCAATTCAGTTTGGCCCCTCTCGGTGGCCTTTTCGCCGGATGGGACGAGGCTGGTATCGGGGTTTCAGGATGGCACGGTCAGGCTGTGGGACATAGCGACACAGACGGAGTTGGCCACCCTGGAGGGGCATACGGATCGGGTCACATCGGTGTCGTTTTCGCCCGATGGCGGCTTGCTGGCTTCGGCCGGGGGGTGGAGTGATCCCACGGTCCGGCTGTGGGACGCGGCGACCCAAACGGAGGTGGCCACGCTGAGGGGGCATACCAGTGAGGTGCGTTCGGTGTCGTTTTCTTCGCCTGACGGCGCCACCCTGGCTTCCGGGGCATGGGACCGCACGGTTCGACTGTGGGACGTGGCCACACAAGAGGAGGTGGCCACCCTGGAAGAGCATAGTGGTCCGGTCCATTCCGTGTCGTTCTCGCGCGATGGCGCGACCCTAATCTCCGGGGCCGCGGACGGCAGGGTGCTGCTGCGGGATGTGGAAACGGGCAATGTCGCAGGGCTCTCCGGTCACGGATCCTTGTCCTCGATGGCGCTTTCGCCCGATGGCGACCTTCTGGCTTCGGGGTACCAGGACGGCACGGTCCGGCTGTGGGATGCGGCGACACGGACACGGATCGCCACTCTTGAGGGGCATACGTCCGGGGTCGGTTCGGTGTCTTTTTCTTCGGACGGCGCCACCCTGGCTTCCGGGGCATGGGACCGCACGGTCAAGCTGTGGAACGTGGGAACCCGAGAACTGGTCGGGACGCTGGAAGGGCATACGTCTGGAGTCAACGCAGTGGCGTTCTCGCCCGATGACGCCACCCTGGCTTCAGCCGGGGGTTGGAATGATGCCACCGTGAGACTGTGGGACGTGGCGACACGGACGGAGATCGCCACCCTCGAAGGGCATACGCATTCGGTCCTTTCGGTGGCGTTTTCGCACGATGGCGCCACCCTGGCTTCGGGAGGGGGCTATGAAGACAACACGGTCAAGCTGTGGAACGTGGCGACCCGAGAAGAGATAGGCACCCTGGAAGGGCATGAGTACGAGGTCAATACAGTGGCGTTTTCGCCCGACGGGACCACCTTGGCCTCCGTCTCGTGGGATGGCACCAGACTATGGACTGTAAGGACCCGAGAACCGATCGCTAACCTTGAAGACGCGGGGGGCCAATCGGTGGCCTTCTCGTCGGATGGAGCATTGCTCGTTTCCGGTTCCTGGGGGACGGTCAGCCTATGGGACGTAGAGACACGGGAACAGATCGTCACACTGGAGGGGCATTCAGGTTCAGTTCATTCCGTGGCGTTTTTGAGCGACGGCACCGCCCTCGCGTCCGGGTCAGAGGACGGCACGATGCTGCTGTGGGATATTGCGCCGTACACCGCCGCTCAAACCTCCAACCCCGACTTCGACGGCGACGGGACCGTTGGCTTTGGCGATTTTGTGCAGTTTGCAGCACGGTTCGGGTTAAGTCAAGGCGACGCGGGATACGATGCGCGGTACGATCTGGATGGGGATGGTACCATCGGGTTCGGCGATTTCGTGATTTTCGCCAACGCCTTTGGGAAGAATTAAAGAATCAGGGAAAACGAGAAGCCTGCGATCATGAACCTGAAGACACTCTGTCATCGCGGTTTGATCAAAGGCGGTGGTGAGGAGCCGTTTCACATTTCACGGTTTCCGGACATGGCGAATCGGATCGCCCCGGGCAGCGCCTCCACATCCAGGGTTGCATCGCCCGCCACCGCCTCTCCGTCCACCTGCAACGGACCGGGTGCCGGCTGCACGATCCGAAGCGCCCGCGTCCGGAACAACCGTACACCCGACATCCTATCGACCGTACCGGTGAAAAGCCGGGGGATGTGCCCTAAGGCCCGCAGCGGCCCCACGTCTTCGATCACACACAGGTCGAGCAGGCCGTCGTCCGGACGGGCCCCCGGAGCAATAATCACGCCGTTGCCGTACTGTGCCGTATTGGCCACCGTCAAAATCGCAGGTCGCGTCCGAACCGTCGCCCCCCCATCTAAGATAACCTCCACCTCTTTGGGGGTATATGACCAGAACGCCGCCACACTCAGTGCCACATAAGGCAAAAGCCCGCGGCGGCCCGACCTGTTGTTGTAGCGCCAACACACCTCCGCATCCAGCCCCACGCCGGCCGTTGAAAAAAAAATCTTATCCCCAATCCGGCCCACATCCATCGGTCGGACATCGGCCTGGAGCAGTGCCCTGCAGGCCTGCGCCGGATCAAGAGAGATGCCCAGCGCACGGGCAAGCGCATTTCCCGACCCCAGCGGCAGCAGGCCCAGCGCCGTCTCCCGTTCCACCAGCCCCCTGCCCACTTCGTTCAGCGTCCCATCTCCCCCCACAGCCACCACCAGCCCGACCCCCTCATCGGCCGCCTCCCGGGCCAGCACCGTCCCGTGTCCGCGGTACGCTGTACAGACCGTCTCAAATACAATGCCCGTCCCGCTCAATACCCCCCGGATGACGGCCTCCACATCCCCGCGCCGGTTCCCCGCCAGAGGGTTCTTGATAAAACACATGCTCGAAAATCGGTTCACCTCACACCCAGCCGTTTCACCAAAACCTGGCCGATATCCATCAGGATCTTGTAGGCAACCTGGGAAACATCGACGGTCTGAATCAATCTTTCGGGATAGTGCGCCAGGGTCTCCCCGGTCTGCTGGTCGTAAACCTTGAACCGGTTGCGAATAACCTCCTCGTTGGCATCATCTTCCCGGCCCTCCACCACCGCACGCCCCTGCAGGCGCCTGATCAGAATGTCCCGATCCGGACAGTCCAGAGAGAGAATCAACACAACCCCTAAGTCGTCCTTCACCATCCTGGCCTGAGCCCGGGTGCGCGGCAGACCGTCCAGCACCAGGTGCTGCTCATCCGGTTTAAAATCTCCAGACGCAATCAACGTCTGCATATATTCGCGCCAGAGGGCCACGGCATGTTCGTCAGGGACCAGCTCTCCCTTGCGAATGTAGGAAAGGGCGAGTTGCCCCACTTCGCTGGTCGGCGTCAGCCCCCGAAACATGTCGCCTGTGGACACATGGGAAAAGCCCGGAACCTTTCCCAGAATATCGCCCCAGGTTCCCTTGCCCGATCCGGGCGGTCCAAAGAGTAAAATCGTCTGGTAGGCCATCTGCACTCCGATGATCAGGGTTGAACACAACACCGCTAACAGCGAAACATTATCATTTCGCGCAAGAAAATCAAGCCCTTTTTGAACCCGGGTGGGGAGACGATCCGGTGAGCCGGAGGCAGGCGTGAGCCAATCGTCCGGGGTAGGGTAGACGCAGAGAGTGCGGAGAGATGTATTTTGGCCTTGACTGCTGACCATCCGTGCAGTATATTAACCGGTGGCCAAGCCCTGCAAATTGGTTCACCGGACCTTGAAAGGACGCTCAAATGGTCATTCGGGACCCCGTCCACGGAGACCTCCGCTTCACCGATGCGGAACGCCGCGTTATGGACACCTACCAGATGCAGCGCCTGCGGGGCATCCGGCAGACCGGCACGGCCTACCTGGTCTACCCGGGGTGTGTGCACACCCGATTCGAACACTCGCTGGGGACCTCTGCAATGGCCAGGCGCATCGTCTGCGCCCTCCGGGACAACGGCGTGGCGGTTCGCGCCGAGCAGGAGGCGGTTGTGGTGCTCGCAGCGCTCGTCCACGACATTTCCCACCTTCCTTTCGGCCATACCTTCGAAGACGAGCGCAAACTCTTCCCCCGGCACGATACGGTGGAACGCCTGCGGCACTTCCTGTCTCAGGACGAACTGGCAGATGCTCTGAAGGCCTCGGGATTTCCAGATGAAGTCTTCGCCCTGCTGACCGACCGTCGGTTCGATCCCCCCTGGATGCGGCAGATCATCTCCAGCACCGTTGACGCCGACCTGCTCGACTACCTCCGCAGAGACGCTTATTTTGCAGGACTGCGGCAGGACTACGACGACCGGATCTTCAGCACCTTTACCGTTGCAGAGGGAAACCTGGCCATCAACATGGCCAGGCTGAGCACGCGCACCGAATTGCTGCACCTGCTCCGCCTCCGCTACTTTTTAACCGAACGGGTCTACTACCACCACGCCAAAGTCGTCTCCGGGGCCATGATCGCCAAGGCCGTGGAACTGGCAGTGGAAGGAGGACTAACCGAAAAGGATCTCTACGACCTGACGGACGACGCCCTGCTGCGGACCCTCATAGGACGGGGAGAGGCACGCATCGAACGCCTCATCAAAGGGGTCATGCACCGCAAGCTGCTCAAACGCGCCTACCTCATCTCCGCAGCCGAAGTGGGCCGCCGGGACCGCGACGAACTGATTGCCACCTACAACCGATCGGTGGAGGCCCGGAAGCGGACCGAGCGGGAAATCGCCGACGCAGTCGTCCTCGACCCCGACCAGGTCATCCTCTACTGTCCCGATATCTCCTCGATCAAAGAGGCCAGGGTATTTATCGAAACCCGCGACGGACTGCGACGCCTCAACGAACCCCTCGACAGCCCCCCATTCGACGTCAAGGCCGTGGAGGACCAGTACGAGAGACTCTGGAAACTCTACGTATTCGCACCTGAAGGCTACCGCGAGCGGGTGGGAAAGATCTGCGAAAGGATCTTTGGTGAACCCAACGCACTCTAGTGTAAGAGTGCCCCACCCCACGACTCACCACGCTTCAACGCCGCCACCCGCCGGCGCGCCTTCCCGTTCGTCCGTCTCACATCGCCCCTCCAATTGCTGACCACTCAAAAAAACAAAAGCCCTTCCTTCGCAGAGAAAGAAAGGCCTCTTTCTTCGCCATTTCGAAGTTCCCCTCAAACCTCGCCTTCGGCTTCCAATCGCTGTCCGGGATGCTTCATCCGCCCAAACAGGGGCAGGCGGGCGCGTCCTTCTTCCTCCAGCTTCTTGTGGCACGACCGGCAGACCGAAATCAGGTTGCTCAACACATTGGCGTCCGATGCCGAGGCGAACATCCGCACAGGCGTCAGGTGATGCACATCCAGCTGGCGTTTCAACGCTTCCTCCGTAACGCCGCAGGCCCGGCAGCGGTACCCGTCCCGCTCGCGGGCCCGGGCCGCCTGAGCCGCCCAGTTGCCCCCCCGGTACTCCGGGCGCCCCTCCAGACGCAGCCGAAACGGTTCATCCGTCTGTTCCTCCTCCCACGCCGCCCGGCACGCGTCGCTGCAAAAATAGAGCCGCATCCCCTTCTCGGCATACCAGCGGGGCAGGGGAAACCGCACCCCACACGCCTGGCACCGGACCTGCACCTCCTCCTCCCGGCGCGCCGCTTGCTCATCCGCAAAGGCCAGCCGCATCTGCGGCGACACAGCAGCAGGTCCTTTCTTACATTCGGATCTTCGTTTCGACATCGCAGTTTAAAATTGCGGCCTAACCACAACCACCGCACTGTCTCCTGGAGAAGGGCGGCACCCGCACCGAAACTAAGGCGCTGCCCGTCTCGGTCAGGAAAGCAGGCGCGACCCCCTCAAACGGCTTGCTGGTCCACCCTGACCACACGGCTCAGCTTCCCTTCGTCTTTGGAATATAGGGAAGATTGTCAGGGGAAGTCAACGTCAATCGTTATGCGGCCCTTGCCGCATCTGCGGGAACGGCACTTTTTTCTCAACATCTCTTCCAAAAACCGTTCACAGTATGGATCTCCTCCACCGTCGTTCGACTAACCTGTTGTCTCTTATTCGGGTTCTGAAGATCTCCTTGCGAACAACTTTTTTGAACCGAATCCGAACGCCTGCCAAACACGTACCAAACGTTGCTCACGCCTTAAAAAAAATTTTCTGATTCAATGCGCTTAAGTTTCAAGACCTTATCGCATTGACGATGAAATTTATGCACATTTTCTCAAAATAAGTCCTTGACTCCCTCGCCCTCTGCATATATATTCTATCTGGTTGTGCCAATATGGTGAACACTTTTTCTGCGTATGAGTTCAAGTAAATCAAAGGGTTACAGCCGGACGAACTTTTCTCTTTAAATTCAGCCCACCCCCTGAGTTTGAAGAAAAAGTCGCTGGTTTCAAACAGGCTTGTATTTTAACGACTTACCATTTCCAAGCCGTTAAGAACGTACCAAAAAGTGTTCACAGTATTGTCTTGCAAAGAACCATATCAGGCGAATACTACGTCTAAGCTCAGATGGAAAAGACCTCGATCCATGGGAAGAGAAGCGGGGATCTGGATCGACGTCACCTTAGACTTGTCGGCTCTTGCTTAATCGAAGATCTTCTAAAGCACCCGAGGTCACCTGCCCTCACCAGCAGAACAGGTTCACTTTCTCTTCCAGCGGTCGGAACTACCCGGCGGCTATCCCCCTTTTTTTCAGATTCTCCAGACGTTAACAACCCCAACCAAACGCTTACTCATCTCAGGTGTCTTCATGCGGTTCCCAGAGCGAGGTCTGTACGTCACAACATCGTGTAGCCCTCTCTCTACACTCACGCGTTTGGTAGATCCCCAAAGAGATACGGGCGGCATGGAGGTCACCGATGGCTTTATTCGGATAGACCTGACCCGGGGGAGGTAGACACGTTTCTCTGCGGTCAGCCATAGGATTATTGGGGGAGATAATGCTATGACCTGCACCGATATAACAAGAGAACACAGTTTCCCCTCTGATGCATTCCAGTTCTAATCCGAATACCCGGCCTTCACGTACCTCCATCCGCCCTCTTTTTCTCCAGCGGCCCTCCGGGCCGCTTTTTCTATACCCATAAAAAAACCGGCCACAAAAGCCGGTTCTCACGCTCAAGCAGAAAATTACCGCCTCGTGAGCCATCCCTCTGCCCGCATCTCTTCTCCGTCGATCACGATCTGAATCGCCCCCACTTTGTCCGTCCGGAAGATTGTAAGCCCCATCTGCTCGTATCGGCGGATCACCTCGGGGGCAGGATGTCTGAATTTGTTGTCCACACCGCATGAAACGGTTACCAGTTGGGGGCGCACAGCCGCTAAGAAGGCCGCTGTTGAGGAGGTGCGCGATCCGTGGTGGGCCGCCTTCAGCACCTCCGCCCGGAGCCGCTCTTCCCACCTCAGCAAATCCCGGTCGGTCTCGTGTTCGATATCTCCAGTCAAAAGAACCGCCTTCCCCCCAAAGGTAATCCGCAACACCACCGACCCGTTGTTCAGCCCGTGCGGGGCCTCCCCATCCATTGAGACATAAGCAGGCGTGGGATGGAGCACCAGCGCCCCTGCTCCCCCCAGGCCAACCAGGCTGTCCCCTGCGGCCACCGCCTGATATGCAATGCCCCGCTCCCGGATCAACGTCCGAATCCGCCGGGCGGTCCACGACCCATAGGTCTGTCCCCCATCCAGGTAGTGCCCCACCTCGAACCGCTCCAAAAGCGTCACCAGTCCTCCGATGTGGTCGCTGTGTGGATGAGACGCCACGACAATGTCGATTCGTCGGATGCCGCGTTCCCTCAGAAACGGCACCAGCACCCGTTCCCCCACATCGATCCCCACCGTCCGCAAGCCCCCATCAACCATCATCGTCCGCCCGTTGGGGAACCTCAGGAAAACCCCATCCCCCTGGCCCACATCCAGCACCACGACCTCTAAGCCGGAAGGCCTCTGAAAAATACCGCTCCAAACCCACAGGTTGGCCAGTCCCAGACAGCAGAAGACCAGATATCGCCCGGCAGTTTGCCGACGTACCTCCGGCACAATCAACATCAGCAAACAGAAGTAGAGGCCGGTGCCAACCCACGCCGGCTTCGGCACCTCCACAAAGGCCCAGGTCGGCCTGGACAGGAGGTCTGCCGCACCGATCGCTCCCTTCAAAACAGCCCAGTTCGCCCCGTTAAACAGCGTGGCGATCGGCTCTAAGAAAACCGAATAACAGAGGACCGAAAGCAACCCCAGCGCAACAGCGGCTCCCATCAGCGGCACAACGATCAGATTGGCCAGAAGTGAAATGGACGCTAAGTGTCCAAAGTAGGTGGCCACAAACGGCGCCGTCCCCGCCTGCGCCGCCAGAGAGACCGCTAAGGGCGTACAGATCCACTTCCCCCACAGCCCCCTGTCACTGCCCGGCATCCACGCCCGTATCGGTCTGTAAAAAAGGAGAATCGCCCCGGTCGCTGCAAAAGAGAGCTGAAACCCCACATCGAACAGATCCTGCGGCCGAACGGCCAGCAGCACCAACCCCGCGGTTCCCAGCGTATTCAACCCCTCTCCCTCCCGGTCCCCCAGCGTCCCCAAAATGGCGATAGACCCCATCGTCGACGCCCGAATGACCGAAGGCGGCAATCCCGTCACCAGCGCATACATCAACAGCGCCCCCACCGTGGTCAGGCTGGTGCCCCGCCGACCGATCCCCAGAGTCCGCAAACCAAAGAAAACCGACGCGGCAATCAGGCCCACGTGCAGCCCCGAAACGGCAAGGACGTGGTTTACCCCAGACCGTGTAAACGCCTCTCGAACCTCTTCCGGAATGCCCCGTTTCTCCCCCAGCAACACCCCCTTTAAAAGCCCCGCCGGCCCGCCCGAAAGGTTCAGGTCAACCGCCCGACGCACGGCCCGGCGAACCGGTAACACCACCCCCTTCCAAAACCCGTTCCCTCCCCCCCGCACCACCTCCAGAATCTGCTCTGGATGCCGCACCCTGCCCATCCCGTAAATCCCCTTTCGTTTCAAATAGTCCCGATAGTCGAACGCTCCGGGGTTCCGGGCCGGGGAGGGCCGCCGAAGCCGAAGCCGCAGGCGTACCCAATCTCCATAATCCAGCTTTGGATTCACCTTTCGGAAACGGATCAACGCCTCCCCACAACTCGCAAAAACCGAATCGCCCACAACCACCTGCTCAACCGACAGCAGGACCCTCAGATCCTCCCGAACCCACTCCGGCTCCCCGGCAACGGCGCCCGCCACCTCGACGTTGCCTTCCCGCCCGGTAAACCGTATGAGGTGATGCACCGGTAACCTCTGGGTGACGATCTCGTAACGCATCGTCCCCAGCACGCAAAACAAACATCCCAACAGCTCCCCCATTCGTCGATGCCCCCATCCCCCCCAAATGCCCATCACAGCAACCAGAAAAAGCATCCCGGCACCCCCCAGGAGCAGTTCCGCCGGAAGGCTCCACCGGTGCCCGATGAGCACCCCTGTCGCAAAGTACACCGCCGCTGCCAGAGCCGGACGCCGCATGACCACTCCCCTTCTTCCCATCCCCACCCCAGGTGCGAGTTGTGAGCAGCAAGTTCAAGTTGAATGCGGTGGGATGGGGTGGGGTGGGATGGGATACGCGTAACTCCTCACTCGCTGCAATCCCGTGCAATTTCCATACCGTCCTCCTAAAGCCTCAAAAATGGCCTCCAGATCCTCTCAGAGGAGAACATTCCGTTCACTTCACAGAACGGATCTTTCACCGTCCACCCTCCCAATATTTGTTTGACAATAGATACATGAGATGGTATATTCTCAAAGCTCAACTGGTTGCTTTTCAGGGAGGTTAGAAGGTTATAGGCTCTGTAACTTGCCAATTTTAAAGGACATCCCTCCGGGGCGGTACATCCCGGGAAAATCACCGCTTCACCGTCTGGATACCCGGGTCAAAATTGTAGGTGCCGCAGCCTTTATGGGGTGCTATTCGGGTGCGGCGCTGGCCGGTTTTCTCACCCTGTTGAGCCTGCTTGGCAGATCCTGCGGATTTGCAGCTCCTGGTGGGCAACCTGAAGCCGCTTGTGCCCCTCCTCACTTCTCACCCTTGGGCTCAACGCCCTCATAACGCCGGGAACGGCGGCTTACCTCCTGGGCCTGGATGAACGGACCTGGGAAGGCATCGACTATGCCGCGCTGATCGCCACGCCCCTGGCCGCCGGCCTGATCCTGAGTGCGGGCCGTTTCTGATTCCACCGGTATGCAACGCAACATTCGGCTTATTCTGGAATACGACGGCACAGATTTCAAGGGCTGGCAGGTACAGCCCGACCAGCGCACGGTTCAGGGGGAACTTGAAGCCTGTCTTCACCGCCTTTTTGGAACGCCCATTCGTACAATTGCCGCTGGCCGCACCGATACGGGCGTTCACGCCCTGGGGCAGGTGGCCAACTTTATAACCGTCAATCCCCTCAGCGTTGAGCATATTCAGAATGCCCTCAACAGCATGCTCCCTGCAGATAGTGCGGTGCGCCATGCCAATGAGGTTCCCCTAAGATTTCACGCCCGTCGGGATGCCAGACGGCGAGAGTACGTTTATCGGATTGAATACGGACGCCGTGCAATAGGTCGTCAATATGCCCTGTGCATCCGCTCTCGGCTCGATCTTGAGGCCATGCAGGATGCCGCTGCCAGGCTGCTTGGCCACCACGACTTCACCTCGTTCTGTGTGGCCGCCTCCGAACGGGAAAACCGGGCGTGTCACCTCTTTGAATCTACCTGGCAGCAGTCGGGAGATGGTGTCCATTTCCACATTGCGGCCAATCGCTTCTTGCGGGCGATGGTCCGCAGCATCGTTGGCACCCTGATCCAGGTGGGCAGGGGAGGCCGGTCTGCCGATGATATCACAAAAATCCTGGAGGCCCGGGACAGACGGTGCGCAGGACCGTCTGCGCCTCCCCACGGCCTCTTCCTGAAGCGGGTCACCTATGAGGACCTGCCAGGAGGGTAGATCGCTGTGCTGCGCTTCCTGCCGGTCTTTCTCTCGGGCATCTTCCTTGGCATCGTCATCTATTCGGTGGTCTGGAATTGGACGGGCGGTCCGGAACCGTCGCCGCTGTTGACGGTCACGGCAGACGACATCGCCCCATCCCGGCGCAACGCCATCGTTCGGGCCGTGGAGAAGGTTTCACCGGCGGTCGTCGGCGTTCATACAACCTTTTTAAAAGAATACCAGGGATATTATCGGGACCCGTTCTGGAGTTTCTTCTACTATCCCGGCATCGTCCAGGAAAAGACCCCCGGCCTCGGTTCCGGATTTGTCATCCGCAGCGACGGTCATATCCTCACCAACCATCACGTGGTGAAGGGCGCCCGGGAGATCTCCATCGTCTTCCCGGATGGCCGACGGTTCAACGTGACAGATATCAGGAACAACGTCCTGATCGACTGGGAAACGGACCTGGCCGTTATTCACATAGACGCTGACGGGCTGCCAGTTGTAGACCTGGGAAATGCCGATGATGCGATCATCGGCGAATGGGCTATTTCCATTGGAAACCCCTTTGGACTGGAGATTGAGGACCCCAAACCGACGGTCACGGTCGGTGTGATAAGCGCTATAGGACGCAACTTCCAATCCGAGGCTGATGGACGTGTCTACCAGGACATGATCCAGACCGATGCGTCCATCAATCCGGGCAATAGCGGGGGGCCGCTCGTCAACAGCCTCGGGGAAGTCATTGGCGTCAACACCTTTATCTTTTCCAAAAGCGGTGGCTCCCTCGGCATCGGATTCGCCATCCCGATCTACCGTGCGGTGGAAGTCGTCCGGCGGCTCATTGAGGGAGGCGATTTTTGGACGGGGTTCGTTCTCCACCCCAAACTTACCCCGTGGGTGGCGGGCGCGATTGGTCTGGCCACCTATGAAGGGGCGCTTATTACCCGCGTGGAAGACAACAGCCCGGCAGCCCGTGCAAAACTCAATCCGGGCGACCTCATTATAAGGATAAATGACCGTCAGGTAAAAAGCAGGAACGACGCCGAAGAGGCCTTTCGTGAAGGGCGGATAGGCGAGGTCTTCTCCCTGCGGATCCTCCGGGGGCGGCGGCGCTTAAAAACCGAACTGGTCCTTGAACAGGCCCCTTTAAATCGGTAGCTGCAAGAACTTTTCCAGCGAACCACAGCTTGCTTTCCACATTCAGTAAAACCGTTATCGGAGCGATTCCGTCATGAGAACACGATCTGCATTGCCCAGCCTGTTCACCGTAGGCAACCTCTTCTGTGGCTTCCTCTCGATCTTCTATGCCACTCAGGGGCGCCTGGTGCCGGCTGCCTGGCTCATCGTCATTGCCGGTTTCTTAGATGCTTTCGACGGAAAAATCGCCCGCCTCATCAACGTTCCCAGCCAGTTCGGGATGCACTTCGACTCGCTCGCCGACATCTGTTCTTTCGGCGTGGCGCCTGCGGTGCTGATGTTCCAGTATTACCAGGACCTCATGCTGGTCCTCTGGCTCCCCTTTGCGGCCTGTTTCCTCTTCCTCCTGTGTGGAACGCTGCGCCTGGCGCGGTTTAACACGCAGCACAAGGGGCCCGAAAAGGAAGACTTCTCGGGCCTGCCCATTCCTTCCTCGGCCGCAACGCTTGCCGCCTATATCATTTTTACCCAGCGCGTCTGGGAGAGTACCCGCGAGCCCCAAATCGCCATCTCCCTGTGCGCGATGCTCTCCTTCTTAATGATCAGCCCGTTCGAATACCCGGCCTTCCCCAGATTCACGTTTGACACAAATAAGGACCGTGTGAGGCTGGCCCTCTCCTTTGCAGCGCTGCTCCTGGTGGTCATTTATACGGAGGAGGCCTTCTTCCCCATTGTCCTTGCCTTTTCAGTCTCCGGCGCTGCTCGCTGGCTGTTCAACCTGATCACCGATCGGGAAGTAGCCGACATCCGAAACTAACGTTCAAACCGGAAGAAGGCGGACTATGGGAAAAAGGAGCATCGGCTTCCTGATTGTTGCAACCTTTGTTGGCATCCTAACTGGAAATATTGTAGGCGAGGTCCTAAATGTGATCTTTGGAAGCCTGGGCCTCCAGGACAACGTGGTTCAGAAAGTCCTGGTGGATCCCCTTGTAAAATACGAGTTCCTTCCCCTTCAGCTCAACTTGATCGTGATGACGCTTACCTTTGGATTTTCCCTCAATTTCAACGTCATCAGTCTCCTGGGTATCGGCACGGCGTGGTACTATGTGAAGTATTCGTATTGATCTGTATTTTTACCTTCAGGTCCTCTCTGGAGAATACAGGGAATCGTTGGGTGAATGTCTTGCCCTGAAGGAGGTGAACCAGATGTTTCAAGGAATCGGACCCTGGGAAATTCTTCTGATCTTCCTGGCTTTACTGCTTATGTTTGGGGCCAAACGGATTCCGGAAATCGCCAGAGGTCTGGGCAAGGGAGTCACGGAATTCAAAAACGCGCTTCAGGATGTCAAAAGCGGGATCGAAGCCACCCCCGAAGACTCGCCGGAGTCTCCTCCACCTGGCCAAACGGCATCCAGCTCCACACCGTCCAATTCGGCATCCAATGTGGAAACAACGGAAAATCGTAAAGGGTGATGGCAGGTTTCATGAGGCGCTTGAACGAACGGTCTGCCCACGAACTGATGGGTGGAATCAAAGCAGGGGAAATTACAGCCCGGCAGGTGACCGAGGCCGTTTTTGAGCGTATTCAGGAACACGATTCAAACATCAATGCCTATATTACCCTGAACGAACCGGGCGCCCTGCAAAAAGCCGATGAGATCGACCGCAAGATTGCCGCCGGGAAGCCCCTGGGTTCCCTGGCCGGAATACCGGTAGCTCTGAAAGACCTCCTCTGCACCCGGGGTCTCCGCACCACCTGCGCCTCCCGCATTCTGGACACCTTCATCCCCCCCTACGACGCCACCGCCGTTGCCCGCCTGCGCCAGTCCGACGCCATCCTGATAGGCAAACTCAACATGGACGAGTTTGCCATGGGCTCTTCCAACGAAAATTCCGCCTACGGTCCTGCCCGCAACCCGCACGACCCCGAACGGGTTACCGGAGGATCCAGCGGGGGATCTGCCGCCGCCGTGGCCGCCGGTGAAACCGTCCTGGCCCTTGGCTCCGATACGGGGGGCTCCATTCGCCTGCCCGCCTCTTTCTGCGGTGTGGTAGGCCTCAAACCCACCTACGGCCGCGTCTCCCGCTACGGTCTGGTCGCCTACGCCTCCTCTCTCGACCAGATCGGCCCCCTGGCTCGAAACGTCCGGGACGCCGCCCTGCTTTTGCACGTCATCGCCGGACACGACCCCAACGACTCCACATCCGCCGACCTCCCTGTACCGGACTACGCCGCCTCCCTTGAAACCGGCGTGGAGGGCCTTACCGTCGGCATCCCCGGTGAATACTTTGCAGAAGGGCTCGACCCTGAAGTTCGAGAAGCCGTTATGCAGGGCGTTGGCCTCCTTGAAAACGCGGGTGCCCGGATTCGGGAGGTCTCTCTCCCCGTGGCGGGCCATCCCGCCTACACCATTGCATCTTACTACATCATCGCCACGGGTGAGGCCTCGTCCAACCTCGCCCGGTACGATGGCGTCAAATACGGCCTCCGGGTCGAAGCAGACGACCTGATCGACATGTACTGCAAGACCCGCAGCAGGGGATTCGGCGCCGAGGTCAAGCGCCGGATCATGCTGGGCACCTACGTCCTCAGCGCAGGCTACTACGACGCCTACTACCTCAAGGCCCAGCGGGCGCGCACCCTCATCAAAGCGGACTTCGACCGCGCCTTTGAAACCTGCGACCTGCTGGCCGCGCCCGTTTCGCCCACCCCGGCCTTCAAGATTGGAGAAAAAATCGGCGATCCCCTGCAGATGTACCTCTCAGACATCTATACTGTTTCTGTAAACCTCGCCGGCATCCCGGGCATCTCCCTACCCTGCGGCGCCTCTTCAGACGGGCTCCCCATTGGCCTGCAGCTCCTCGGCCGGGCCTTCGAGGAACAGACCCTGTTGCGCGCTGGCTACGTTGTAGAACAGGGACAGGTCCCATGAACTACGAACCCGTCATCGGCCTGGAAGTCCACGCTCAGCTTGCCACCCAGACCAAAATCTTCTGCGCGTGCAGCGCGGAATTCGGCGCCGATCCCAACACCCACGGCTGCCCCGTCTGCCTCGGCCTGCCCGGCGCCCTCCCTGTTTTGAACCAGCAGGTCGTTGAACTGACCATGCGCATCGCCCTGGCGGTGGGGTGTAGCATCCAGCCCCGCAGCCGGTTCCTGCGAAAAAACTACTTCTATCCCGATCTGCCCAAGGGCTACCAGATCTCTCAGTTCCACTCCAATGAGGAAGTGCCCTTAGCCACCGACGGCGGCATCCGGATCCCCACGAAAAACGGCGCCAAAACGATCCGTCTCGTGCGCATCCACACCGAAGAGGACGCCGGCAAGAGCATCCACGACGAGGCCTTCGTGGCCGCGGGCGAATCCTTAGTCGACGTCAACCGCTGCGGCGTCCCCCTCATCGAAATCGTCAGCGAGCCGGACATCGCCTTCCCCGGTGAGGCGTTCGACTACCTCACCCGGCTGCGGCAGATCCTCATCTACACCGGCGTTTCCGAAGGCGACATGGAAAAGGGCCACATCCGCATCGACGCCAACATCTCCATCCGGCCGGCCGGCTCGACCAGGCTCGGTGTCAAGGCCGAAATCAAAAACATGAACTCCTTCCGCAACTGCCAGCGGGCGCTGGAGGCTGAAATCCGGCGTCAGACCGACATCCTGGAGACCGGCGGCGAAATCGTCCAGGAAACCCTGCTCTACGATCCCGACCGCGACACCGTGCGCCCCATGCGCAGCAAAGAATTCTCCGACGACTACCGGTACTTTCCCGACCCCGACCTGGTCTCCATCGTGGTTGACGAGGCCTGGATCGAACGGGTCCGCTTGGAAATACCCGAACTGCCCGAAGCCAAACGCGCCCGCTTCCAGTCCGACTACGGCCTCACCCCCGACCAGGTGGATGTCCTGACCGCCTCCCGTGAAGTCGCCGACTACTACGAAGCCGTCACTGCCGCGGGCGCTTCGCCCATTCCGGCTGCCAACTGGGTGCAGGGTTCTCTGATGCGGATGCTGAACAAGCAGAAAATTCAGGTGGCCGACCTCAACATCACCCCCGAAAACCTGGCCGCCCTCCTCAAAATGATCGATGCAGGCACCATCAGCGGCAGCATCGCCCAGACCGTCTTCGTCGACATGGCCCAATCCGGCGAGGCCCCCGACGCCATCGTCGAAAAGAAAGGCCTCGTCCAGATCAGCGCCGAAGGCGCCCTCGACAGCGTCGTCGACAAGGTCATTTCGGAAAACCCAGGCGAAGTCGAACGCTATCGGTCGGGCAACAAAAAGCTCCTCGGTTTCTTCATGGGTCAGATCATGAAAAAAACCCAGGGCAAGGCCAATCCCCAACTGGCCAACCAGCGCCTGCGAGAAAAGCTGGCGTGATGGTATACACGTTTCCGCAGCATTTTTTTTCATAAGCCGAATAACCGGCTGGAGGATGACGCACATGGAAAAATCCGTTTTGGCAATTGACAGAGGCCCCACCGCCGTCACCGCTTCCATCAGCGACGCCTGGCAGGAGATCTCCGACCTCGAGCGGGAGTTCGTCAACCAGGTACTCGACGACTTCGGCGACGCCTATGCTCAGCTCGACCGATTCGAAGAAGTGTTTCGGGCCTTTGTCGGCGCGAAACACGCCCTTTGCATGTGCAACGGCACCTCCACCCTGCATTCGGCCATCTTCGCCACAGGCGCGCGCGAGGGGCGGGAAGTCATCGTACCCTCCCTCACCTGGCATGCCAGCATCACGCCGATTCTGCACTGCAACGCAACCCCGGTCTTCTGCGAGGCCGATCCCGAAACCTTCTGCGCCGATCCGGAAGATGTCAGAAAACGGATCACGGACCGCACGTGCGCCATCGTGGTCACGCACGTATACGGAAACCCTGCGAACATGGATGCGTTCCTCGATATTGTCAAAGGCACCGACATCAAACTCGTCGAAGACGCCTCCCATGCGCACGGCGCGCTCTGGAGTGGCAAGCCGGTCGGCGCGGTCGGACACATCGGCTGCTTCAGCCTCCAGCAGAGCAAGCCCGTAAACGGCATCGAAGCGGGCGTGGCAACCACAAACGATGACGAGCTGTACGACCGCATGCTCGCACTTGGCCACTACGGCCGGTGTGGGAAACTGTGGACCACGGAACGGTTCAAGAGCCTCCGCAACATGGGCCTCGGCGTCAAGTACCGGGCAAACCCCCTGGGCATCGCCTTAGCGCGTGCCCAGCTCCAGCGCCTGCCCGAGCTCAACGAAAAGCGGCGCAGCTGGTTCGACCGGCTCGACAGCCTCCTCGACCCCATCAAAGGCATCTCCCCTCAGAAAGCCTATCCCGAGGCGGTCCGGGGCGGCCTCCTGCTCTACACCGGGCGCATCGATCCAGACGAGATCGGGGCCCCCGTCTCGATCATCTTAGAAGCCCTGGTTGCCGAAGGGGTGAAAACCACACCGGCCATCACCCCCTTCGGTTACGGCGTGATGCACCTGGAACCGCTCTTCAACGACTTCTCTTTCGACGACCTGGGAGGCCCCTGGGCGGACCTGCCCCCGGGCGCGCGGCAGTGCATGGAGCGCGGCTCCCTGCCTGTGAGCGAACGCATCCACGACACCTGCTTCTGGCTCTCCACGCCGGTCGATCCCAGTCCCGAATGGGTGGACCAGACCGCAGAAGCCTTCCGGAAAGTGGCCGCCAGCGGCGAACGCCTGTCGGAAATCGCCGGAGAGGTGGCAGAATGATACAGCTCCCACATAAGAGGGCATGATTTGCGACCCCTATCTTTCGAAGACGACCTCTCCCGGCTCATCGACCAGGCACAACCCTCAATGTATTTTGAAGGGACCACCCCGGACGACCTCCACACCTGGCAAAACCGGTTTCGAGAAATCCTCACCGGCCTGCTCGGCATCCTCCCCGAACGCGCCGACCTCTGTCTTGAATTCCAGGATGAGACCGCCTGCGGTTGCTTCGTGCGCCATCGGGTCCGGTACCAGACGGAGCCCGGCGTCTACGTACCGGCCTACCTGCTGGTGCCCAAAGACCTGCACCCGGACAAACGGGCGCCGGGACTCCTGTGCCTGCACGGCCACGGTCATTTTGGAAAAGACAGCGTCGCAGGCATCAACAATACGCCTGAGCGGCAAGCAGAAATCGACAAACACAGCTACAACTTCGGCCAGAAATTTGCAGAGGCGGGATATGTCGTCCTCGTCCCCGACCTCCGGGGCTTCGGAGAGCGCCGGCCCGGATATCCCGGCCCTCGAACCGACAACTGCCCCCGAAACTACATGTGCGCCACCCTGCTTGGCACCACGGTTGTGGCGCTCCACCTCTGTGACCTCCAGGCGGCCCTCGATGTCCTGCAAACACTCGACTTCGTCGACAGCGAAAAGCTCGGGTGCGCGGGCCTCTCACTCGGTGGCCGGATGACCATGATGATCACCGCTCTGGATCCGCGCATCAAAATTTCCGTACCGTCGGGGTGCATGAACCTCTATCAGGAAAGGTACCAGGCGCTGCGCCAGTGCGGCGCCCAACTCATCCCCGGCCTCCTCCGCTATGGCGACACACCGGAAATCTTCTCCCTGATCGCTCCCCGGCCCATGGTTCTGGAAATCGGCCTGCAAGATCCGCTCATTCCCCACGACTGGGCCGAACGCGGCCTCAAGCGCATCCAAAGGGCGTATGATGCGTCAGGCGCGCTGGACAGCCTGTTTGTGGACCGTTTCGACGGCGGGCATCACTTCCACTTCCAAGTCGCTCAGAAAGTCCTGGAACGGTGGCGCAATAGCGCCTTATGAAGTCCCCCCTTCACGAAGAGAAAATACCTTATGTCAATTTCAGCAGCACGCGAAATATACGGCCATGCCACCCTTGCTCCGGACGCCGAGATCGTTGCAGGCAGCCACGGCACCTGGAAACTGACCTATACGGCCGGCTTGAAAGGGGTGGCCCCCGGCGGACGCATCCGGGTCTACACCGAATCCGACACCGACTGGGGCATCCCCCAGTTTCAGGACCCCGCCGGCGCCGACTACATGACGGTTGAAGCGCCGGAAAAAGCGCGTGTGGGCGTTCTTACCCAGAGCGTCACCTCCCTGGTCGTACTCGTGCGCGGGCAGGGACTCAAGCCCGGCGAAAAGGTCATCCTGACCTATGGGGACCGCAGCGGCGGCGGACCGGGCTCCCGCGCGCAGACCTTCTTGGAGGCGAAGCACTTCTTCTGGGTCGCCGTGGACGCCGACGGCAGCAGCGCCTACACCAGACTGCCCGACCCGCCCTGTGTTTCCATCGTAGGCGGACCAGCCGACCAGCTGGTCGTAATCGCGCCTTCAACAGCGTCTGTTGGAAACCCGTTTCGCCTGATGGTCAAAGCGGAAGACGCCTGGGGAAACCCATCCGCCGAATACACCGGAACCGTGGAACTCCTTGCGGATGGCGTGGAAATCCCCGAACAATCCCTCAGATTCGACCGCGGGCACAACGGGGTCCGCTGGATCGAGGGATGCGCCCCTTCACAGCCCGGTGTATACAGAATCACCGCAACGGACACCCGGTCCAAACTGGAAGCGCAGAGCAATCCAATCGTCTGCGGAGAGCAGCCCGAACCCTACGGCCTCTACTGGGGAGACTACCACGGAGGCCAGGTGGCGATGGCCGGGAAAATCTCCGACTTCTTCCGCTACGCCCGGGACGTGGCCGCCATCCAGTTCGCCAGTTACCAGCGCAACGACCACGCCGTCTCGAAATCCGACTGGGAGCTCCAGCAGCGGGCCGAATGCGAATTCCACCAGCCCGGCCGGTTTATTGCCATCCCGGGATTCGAATGGTCTCCCCCGACCAGGGCGGGCGGCCATCACAACGTCTACTTTCGGCGGCACAACCAGCCGATTCGCCGCTCCAGCCACTTGGCCGTGCAGAACCAATCGGACATTGACACGGACCTCCCGTACATCACAGACCTCTATCGAACCTACCGCAACACCGACACCGTCATCACCCCCCACGTCGGCGGCGAACACGCCGACCTCACCCACCACGAGCCTGCCCTGGAACCGGCCGTGGAAGTCACCTCCACCCACGGCAGCTTCGAGTGGTTCTTACAAGAAACCCTGGAGCACCGCTACAAACTCGGCTTCTTCGGGGGCAGCGACAGCCACACCGGCCGGCCCGGCGACGACCGTCCGGGCCACCAGCACCGACGCTACGCCAAGGCGGGACTCGCAGCTGTTTACGCCACCGAGGTGAGCCTGAAAGCCTTCCTGGAAGCCCTGAAGGCCCGCCGCTGCTATGCCACGACCGGCGCACGGATCGTCCTGCGCACCGAAGCGGACGGCCACCCGATGGGCAGTGAACCCACGACCGACTCCCCTCCCGAGATCTCGGCCTCCGTAATCGGCACCGCGCCCCTGGAATCGGTGGAGCTTTTCCGCGGGTTGGAAAAACGCTACACGCACCCCCTCCAGGCAGCGCCCGCCGGCAACCGGGTGCGCATCCTCTGGGAAGGGGTCAGTCGAAAAAGCAGCTACTCGGGCGTCATCTGGGACGGCAGCCTGAACCTGGCCGGAGGCAAAATCACGGCTGTGGAAAAGCTGCGCTTTGACAGCCCGCGCTCCGACATTGTGGACCGCAGCGAAAGCAGCCTGCGCTGGCACTCGGTAGCCTGCGGGTACCGCAGCGGCGTCATCCTGGACCTGAATGCGGAACCCGACGCCGAGCTGCAGCTTGCGATCCACACCTCGCTCATTACAGGCCCCACCTACGGCGGCCACGGCGAAATCGGCCCCAGGCGGATGTCCTACGCCCCCGCCGAAAGCGTAAGCTTCAGCGTGAGCCTTCAAGAACTGGCCGAAGAACCCGTGGAAATGGACATCGGCCTCCTCAACCGCAAAGTCACGGTCTCCCTCGCGCCTGAGCAACCCTTAGCGGACACCGCCGAATTCACCTTCACCGACCCCTCGCCCGAGCCGGGCGTGAACCCCTACTGGGTGCGCGTGGTGCAAACCGACATGGAAATGGCCTGGTCCAGCCCCATCTTTGTGGATTACGTATCGTCAGGCGAATAATACAGAACACCATGGCCGCAGGGGCGGGGTTCCCGCGCCTCTGCAGTGATTTTGTACTGGCGGAAAAACCGTGAGCGCCTGCCTCGTCACCTTTGTCAAAAACCCCGTTCCCGGCGCTGTCAAAACGCGCCTGCAGACCCGCTACACCCCAACACAGGCCGCCGCCCTCTACTGCGCCTTTGTCCTGGACTGCCTGGTCACCTACCGCTTGGTCGCTGCCGACCGTTACGTCGTCGCCTACGATCCCCCGGATGCGCAGGCCCAGATCAAGCGCCTTGTCGGCCCCGGCTGGGACCTCCATCCGCAGGCCCAAACCGACCTGGGCGGCCGGATGGCCGAAGCTTTCGAATGGAGCTTCCGGGAGGGCGCCACCCGCACCGTGCTCCTGGGCACAGACATCCCCACCCTGCCCGCCGAACACGTCCGGCAGGCATTGTGCCTGCTCCGCGAAAAAGACCTCGTCCTGGGTCCCGGCACCGACGGCGGCTACTACCTGATCGGCCTGTCTAAACCCTTTCCGGAGGTCTTCCGGGACATCGACTGGAGCACCGAGCGGGTACTCGCCCAGACCCTGGATCGCGCCAGCGGCGTCTCCCTGGGCCTCATCCCCCCCTGGTACGACGTAGACACCCCCGCTGAACTCGACGTCCTCCTGGCCCATGCAAAGGCTCTGGACCTGTCGGGCACCCCGGCAGCCCTGGACCACACGCGGCAGTGCCTGTCAACACTGGAAGCTCGACCGTCGCAATAAGCTGAGAGGGTAAACCGCTATGGAAACCCACGGATTTGCAGTCACCTCTCTTGAACCCCACATCCAGCACCGGCCGCTCACCACACGACCAGCGCGAACAATCACTGGTATGGGATGGTCGAGGCGGTAAAACCATAAGAGTCCACTTGACAGACACGACCCGAAACTTCCGCACCCAGCACCCTCAGAACGATCCGGCCGCCACAGGGAAATTCGACCTCTCCCGCCGGATCATCCATCTCGCCCTGCCTTTACTCCTGACCAGACAGCTGGAAAACCTGGTCGGTTTCGCCGACATCTACATGGTCGGAAAGCTCGGTCCCGAGGCCATCTCCGCCGTGGGCATCTCCCGGCAGCTCGTCATGGTTATCAGCGTCACCATGATCGCCGTCACCACAGGCACCTTTGCCATGGTCGCCCAGGCCATCGGCGCCGAATCCCGGGGGGACGCCAGCGCCACCGCCAAGCAATCCATCACCCTGCTCAGCCTCCTCAGCATCGGCATCAGCCTGTTCGGCCTTGCAGCCGCCCCGGCTTTCCTCGTGGCCCTCAGCCTCAGCACCGAGGTCATTGCCCTGGGCGTCCCCTACCTGCGGGTTTTCTTCTCGGGCATCGTCCTGATGACACTCAACTTCTCCATCACCAACTGCCTCCACGGCGCCGGCGATACCCGCACGCCATTCTACATCAGCCTTTTCAACCACACCGTCAAAATCGGTATCAGCTACCTCCTCATCTTCGGCATCTGGGGCTTGCCTCGCCTCGGGGTCACCGGGGCGGCGTTCGGCGACATCGTCGGCCGCCTCTGCGGCGTCTGCATCGGGTTCTGGGCGCTCTACAGCGGGCGCTTCGGCATCACCCTCCTCCCGGACACATCCTACCGTCCAAATTGGGCGCTGACCCGCCGCATCCTCAAAATCGGCGTCCCCTCGGCCCTGCAGGGGCTCTTCCGAAACGGCTCCAACCTCGTCTTCGTCAAACTCGTCGCCCTCACCGCCTCTTCCACAACCGCCGTGGCCGCCTTCTCCATCGGCAACCAGGTGGAGCGCCTCCTCCGCCGCACCTCCCTCGCATTCGGCACCGCAGCCACCGCCCTGGTTGGCCAGAGCCTCGGCGCAGGCAATCCCGATGCTGCCGAACAACGCGGCTGGACCACCCTGCTCATCGCCGTTCTGTTCACCGCTGTTCTGGGCATACCCATTGCCCTCTTTGCACAGCCAATCCTGGCCTTCTTCACCGATGCCCCGGACGTCATCCAGATTGGCATCGTCTACCTCTACGCCGTCATCCTGGCAGAGCCTTTTATGTGCGCCGCCATCACAAGCGGCGGCGGCCTCCGGGGCGCCGGCGACACCCTGCCCGGCCTCTACTACACCCTCATTGCCCAGTGGCTCATCCGCCTCCCGGCTGCCTACCTCCTCGCCTTCACGCTTGGCTACGACATCATCGGCATCTGGGCCGCGCTCGTCATCTTCAGCGCCCTCCAGGGCGCCCTCACCGTCCGGAAATTCGGCAAAGGGGAGTGGAAGCAGCGGAAGATCTAAAAAACTTGTAAAGCAGGTCTCTTCATCGAAGAAGGTGACGCGTCGAAGGGGCAGGCGATAGATCAGGTGAATAAGGATTCTTGATATTATACCTGAGAGTCGTATATTATAGCCGATTCAAAGTCGTCAGGCGCTTGACGGATAGGGAAGGCTCATGAGCAGGTTTTGGAATAGCACGGCCGCCAGACAAAAAGACCAGAAACGCCAGTGGCAGGGCATTCTACACGAAATAATCTTTGAAGCAGACACCCCGGCGGGCAAATGGTTCAATATCATATTGATCGTGAGCATCATGCTGAGCGTCATCGCGGTGATGCTCGACAGTGTAAGCGTCATCAGAGCAGCACACGGCGATCTCCTCAATTTGGCCGAATGGTTTTTTACCATTCTATTCACAGCAGAGTACCTTTTACGGTTGGTCTGTGTTGGGCGTCCGGTGCTCTACGCAGCCAGTTTTTTCGGAATCGTGGATCTGATGGCCATCGCCCCGACGTATCTCAGTCTGCTGTTTCCGGGCAGCCACTACCACCTGCTGGCCATTCGGCTTCTACGCGTCCTGCGCATCTTCCGTGTCCTCAAACTGGTTCAATATCTCGGTGAGGCCAATCTGCTCATCCAGGTGCTGCGTTCGTGCCGCCGCAAGATCACCGTATTTCTGTTTACAATCTTGACCCTGGTGGTTATCCTGGGCTCACTCATGTACGTGATCGAAGACGAACAGGACGGGTTTACGAGCATACCCAAAAGTATCTACTGGGCGATCGTGACCCTCACCACCGTAGGCTATGGAGACATATCGCCAAAAACAAATATCGGTCAGGCATTGGCGGCCGTGGTGATGCTCCTGGGATACAGTATGATAGTGATCCCAGCAGGGATTGTAACGGCGGAATTTACCCAGGCCCTCACGCGACAGAACATAACATTCCGGGTGTGCGCCGAATGCAGCGCCGAAGGCCACGACAGTGACGCGGTATACTGTAAACAGTGTGGTACGAAGCTCTAACCAGCACAACAGGAGGCCTGACCGCCAGTGCCCAAACGCGTCACCATACCCGTGCTCATCGCCCTTCTCCTTGCGGGCATCGGCTATTTCCGGATGTCCGCTACATCTCCTTCCCAGCAGGCGGCGGCCCTCTGCATAGAAGGGGATGAGGCCCTGCTCAGAGCGGATGACGAAGGGGCACTGGCCGCTTATCGGAAGGCAAGAGACAAAGATCCCGATAACCCCCAAAGCCACCTCGGTATCGCCCGGGTGCAGATCCGGCGCCGGCAGTTTGTCCAGGCTGCACGCACGCTCAGATCGGTGGTCTCCCTGGCGGGGGACGATGCGGAAACCTGGATTGCGCTTGCCCGGGTCTTCCGGGATGCCAGAGCTTTCGAGCAGGGCATCTCTGTGTACTCAAAGGCCATTGAACTGGCCCCGGAACAGACCGAACTCCTGATCGAACTTGGCAACCTCTACAGCTCGTGGGGGCACAAAGGCCTGCACGAAGTTGAGGCCGAAAAGTGTTATCGCCAGGCAGAGGCCCTGTGGCCGGACGATCCCCGAATTCACGCCGGCCTGGGGCGTCTCTTTTCCCTCCAGAGCGCTTACGACTCCGCGGCCGTTCGCCTGAGACAGGCCCTCCGACACAAACCGGAAGACCCCGAACTCCTCACCGACTTCGCGGAGGTCGCCATCCTTCGGGGAACGCCCCAGAAGGCCCCACCCTACCTCCGGCAGGCCTTAACGGCTGACCCCTACCACCCCAGGGCCCGCTACTTCCTGGGAAGGACCTACCTGATGGTCGGTCAGAAAGCAGAGGCAGACCGGGAATTCGCCATCTTTAAGCGCCAAAAAAAGGTGTGGGATCAGATCCAATCCCTGGAAAAATCCGCAGCCGAACGCCCCACCGCCGAAGCCTACCAGATGCTGTCGCACCTCTACGCCCGGATGGATCGGGACAGCCTCGCCGCCGAACGCCTCAGACGGGCGACGGCCCTGGACCCGATGGTGACCATCCCGCAGGAAGTAGACCAGACGGGCGCGTTCTAATTCCCCAAAAAGACCACAAACACATGGCGGAAAAGCAAAGGAGCTGGGTTGTAGCAGGCGAAACGATGCCGCAGGAGCGTGGGGTAACGCTTCGGTCAATCGCCTTTGGGCTCTGCCTTTCAGTCGCCGTCGGCCTGCTGGGCAACTGGGTCCGCTTCGTCCTGTCCGGGTCCTTCATGTCCTACAGCCACATGCCGATGGGCAACCTCATCCTCTTCCTGCTGTCCATCCTCATCTGCGCCCCTCTGGCCTGGGGGCTGGGCCGCCGGTTTGTCTTCTCTCCTACCGAGTGGGTCACCATCTTCTGCATGGGCTTCATCGGTTCTCTCGGTCCCACCTATGGCAGCAGCGGCGACCTTGTCGGTTTTATGGTCGCCCCCCACTACTTTGCAACCCCCGAGAACGAGTGGGCTGCGTTTCTCCATCCCTACATGCCCGGCTGGCTGATCCCCAAAAACGAAGGCGACGCAATGGTCTGGTTCTACAAGGGGGTGCCACAGGGGGCCTCCATCCCCTGGGGCGTCTGGGCCGTCCCCCTCGTCTGGTGGTTCCTCTTTATTTGCGCCGTCGGATTCGCCTGCGTCTGCGTCTCCACCCTCTTCCACCGGCAGTGGTCCGAGAACGAGAAACTCGTCTACCCTGCCCTGGCCCCCATTGTGGACATGACGACCCGCGTGGGCTCGGGCAAATGGTTTTTCCCGGAATTTATGCGGGGAAAGGCGTTCTGGGCCGGATTCGGGCTCACCGCCTCCGTCCTCGGGTGGAACATGGTCTCCTGGTTCTACCCGCTCTTTCCCAGCATCCCCTTAGGCCCCAAGACCTGGGTCGCTTTCTCGCGTCACGACCCCTCCATCTACATCTTCCTCAGCACGGTCGTCATCTCATTCTCCTATTTCGCTACCCTGGAAATCCTCTTCAGCATCTGGTTCTTCGACCTCCTCTTTGTCATCGAAGGGGGTGTCCTGAACCGGCTGGGGCTCAACATCATTTACAAAAACCACTACGGAGGCGGGCACTACGCCTGGCAGACGGCCGGCGCCTTCCTTTCCCTGGGCCTCTGGGGAGTCTGGATCGCCCGTCTGCACCTCCGCGGCGTCATCCAAAAAGCCCTGAATCCCCCAAAATTCGCCCCCGACGGCGGCAATGATCTGCTCTCCTATCGGGCGGCGTTCATCGGCCTGATCGTGAGCTGCCTCTACATGGCCGTCTGGCTCGGGCGGGCGGGCCTGGAGGTCAAAGTCATCCTCCTGCTGATCCCGTCCATGCTCCTTGTTTACATCACCCTGGCCAAGTTCGTGGCCGACTCGGGCCTGATCTACCTCGACCTGCCGACCTCCACGCTGAGGCTCCCCCTGATGGTCCTGGGAGGCGCGAATGCCCTGCAGGCCTCCTCGCACGCGGTCCTGGGCATCTCATCCCGCATCGTCAGCCACC
Organism: Candidatus Latescibacterota bacterium; assembly: GCA_965222075.1. Lineage (GTDB taxonomy): Bacteria > Latescibacterota > UBA2968 > UBA2968 > JAAXHW01. The sequence goes on from OZ244937.1 coordinate 2,342,735, forward strand.
ACAACGGATTCGCAATGCCCGTGATGGCCCACATCAACCGCCTCGGGGAACGTATTTCCAATAACAAGCGCCGGTTCTTCTGGAGCGTCTGCGCAGCATTCGTCACCGGCCTGGTCACCTCCACGCTCTTCCTCATCTGGCTCGCCTACACCAGAGGGGCCGACAGCTTCGGTCCCAACTTTCTGATCCAGTACGCAGAACGCGTGGCGCTTGAAAGGGTCGTGACCAACATCAAAGGCGCCAAACCGATCGCATTGACCGACTACGGATTCTTCCTCATCGGAGCAGGCGCCATGGCCTGCTTAAACCTGATGCGCTACCGCTTCGTCTGGTGGCCGATTCATCCCATCGGCTTTGCGCTCTCCGGGAACTATCTGGCCCGGCAGACAAGCTTTACCATCTTCGTCGCATGGCTGCTCAAACTTCTCATGCTCAAACTCGCCGGCGCTGCCTTCTACCGGAAATCCAGACCCTTTTTCATCGGCCTGCTCATCGGCTACATCCTGGCCGTGGCCGCAGGCGTAATCGTGGACGCCATCTGGTTCCAGCCCCTGGGCCAACAGCACCGTCTGGACCCCCTCTGACCTCTGCCTGCCCGTCCCCATCAGGCTCTGGCAGCGTACATTGTTTTCCCTTGATGATTCGCCCTGGATAGGGTAGATTATGGTCTGTTGAAATCTCCCATCACAGACGGACACTCTATGCGAACAACCTGGAAAAACATCCTGTCCATTACAAGTATTGTCGTCCTCTTTGTGCCCCTTGTCGTATTCTCTCCCGAGACCGTGACAAAACACCTGGTCAGATGGTTCAACCTTCACCCTCCGGAGGCACCTCCAGAGCACGCCCCCTCCGGCCAGAAGGCGCTGGCGGCGGCGGTCCGGGCGTCCATCCTGGAAGCCGACATCAAAGCCCACCTCACCCGTCTCACCTCATCAGGCTCCCGCGTCGTGGGATACCCCGGACACGAGGCGGCTTACCACTACATCAAAGACGCCTTCCAACAGATCGGCCTGGAGCAGGTCACCGTGGAAGCCTACGATGTCACCGCTCCCATCGACAAGGGATGCAGCCTCAAGATCCTGGGCGATTCCCGTACCATCCCCCTCTATGCGGTCTGGCCAAACCTGGTGCGGACCTCTACGCTGCCGGGCAAGGGGCTTCAGGCTCCCCTGGTCGACGGGGGTTCCGGAGAGTTCTCGGACTTCAACGGGAAGGACCTCCAGGGCAGTGTGGTGTTGATGTCATTCAACTCCTGGAACCGCTGGATGAACGCGTCGATGCTGGGCGCCAAAGCGGTCATCTTCGTCGGGCCAGACTCTACGACCACCGCAGAGGCGGAGCAGAAGTTTTTCCAGGTGCCCCTCAACGTGCCCCGCTTCTGGATTGGCAGGCAGGAGGGCGAGGCGTTGCGTCGTCGTCTGAGTTTGGGGGAGCGGATCGAGGTGGAAGTGAAGGGTCGGATGGTGTGGGAGAAACACAAGGCGCACAACGTGTTTGGCCGAATAACGGGACGGCATCCCAGGTTGAAGGACGAGATTGTCCTCTTCGACGCCTACTACGACGCGATGTCTGTGGTTCCCGCGCTGGCGCCTGGTGCGGAGCAGGCCTCGGGTCTGGTCGCCCTGCTCGAACTCGCGGAATATTTGAAAGCCCATCCGCCTGCCCACACCGTCCTGTTCCTGGCCACGTCTGCGCACCACCTGGGGTTCCGGGGGGTGTGCGACTTTCTGGGTCGCCACGCGCGCAAGGAGGAGCACTTTGCTCCGCTGATGACCGATCCCATCGACATCCGGCTCTGGGTCTCCCTGGACCTCTCCTCGCACACCGACCAGATCGGCGTCCTGGGCTTCCAGTCCTTCCTCGCCCCGCTCGGCAGGCTGTTCTCCGAACTCGGCCGGCAACTCGCTCCCGCGCTCGACCTCAACGCCGACGGATCGCTGGTTGATGGCATCACGCCCCCTACGGGCATGAGCTGGGACATGTTCATCCCCGGCGAAAACATTAAGACCGATGCCCAGGTCGTCCGAAGCGCGGGCATCCCTGCGCTCGCATTCGTAACCATCAACGACGGCCGGTTCCGGGTCGACACCCCCTTCGATAGGGTGGGTAGCGTCAACACCTCCAACCTGACAAAACAGATTCAACTCCTCACAGGGGTCTTCAACAAGGTCCTCGACGACCCTCGTCTCCTCCTTGGCCAGCCCGCCAACCTGCGGGATGGGATGCGTGCTCTTAAGGGACGCATCCTTACCTTTCCCCGCCGCAGCCTGGTCCCCGACAAACCGCGCAGCGGGGCCATCGCCGCCCTCCGGATGACCACCGAGAAATCGGTGAAGGGAGTACGCGCCATCTTCTACGATCTCGCCGACGAAAAGGGAGAAATCTACATCCCCGGCCTGGCCGCGGACAAAGTGGCCTTAGAGGCCTACTACCTGGACCCGGAAACCGGCGAGATCACCTATGCCCCCAACCGGGGGCCCGCGGCCAGCATCTACAAGCTGGAATTCGGAATGGACAACTGGATCACCCGGGCTACCAGCGTCCTCTTCCCGTGCATAACCACCGACTTCTACGAAACCGTCGATCCCCGTCACCTGTCCAGGCTCACCGAACTGAGCGTATACGGCGCAGGAAACACCGCGCCTCAGGAATATGGCTACACCCTCGGCTACGGCCCCAACGAGCCGGTCGGCGTGGTCTTCACCACACCCGGAGAACGGGTGAAATTAATCATGAGCGCCGGACCCATCGGCATCCGGTTCATGCTCCTCAACTCGGACGGCCCCGGAAGCGAACAGGCCGCACGGGGCAGCGGGTTCACCACGCTCACGCACGGGGCCATCACCCACACGGCATTCCAGGCGGCGATAGACATGTGGACGCTGGACGAGGCGCGCATACGCGAACTGAGGGCCTACGGCATCCAGAACCAGCGCCTCAACGCCCTCCACAAGCAGGCCCGGAACCACCTCGAACGGGCAGAAGAGGCCCGGCGGAACCTGCGGTGGGACCGTTACACCAAGCACGCCCGGGCCGCGCTGGGCGTGGAGTCCCGGGCCTACCCGGACGTCAAATCGACCCAGAACGACGTCATCCGGGGCGTCGTCTTCACCATGGCGCTCGTCATCCCCTGCGCCTTTTTTGCCGAGCGGCTGCTGATCACGGCCGCCGACATCCGATGGCAGGTCATCTGGTTCGCCCTCATCTTTTCGGCAACCTGGATCGTCCTCTCCATCGTCCACCCCGCCTTCAACCTCTCCAACCCCATCGTTATTCTCCTGGCCTTCGTCATTCTATCTTTAGCCATCTTCGTCATCACCCTCGTCTTCTCCCGCTTCAACACCCACATGCGCCAGATCCGCACCCGGGGAATGGGCATTCACCACGTGGACGTGGGACGCATCAGCGCCTCCATGGCCGCATTCCAGCTTGGCATCGCCAACATGAAGCGGCGAAAATTCCGAACCGTGCTCACCTTCTCCACTCTGGTCCTGCTGACCTTCACCGTCCTTTCGTTCACCTCCATCAAAACATCGCTCCGATTTCACCAGACCGCAAGCGACCATCCGGGCCTGTATCCGGGCCTGCTCATCCGCAGCAAATTCTGGAGCCCGCTTGAAGAATCGGCCCTCGACTACGCCCGGGCGGACTTCGCCGGCGAGGCGGTCATCGCACCCCGGAGCTGGTATGCCTCAAAAAGCAAGAAGGCGATCCGGCTCAAGCACGGCCAGCAGTCGGCCAACGCCCTGGGCATCCTCGGCCTGACCCCGTCGGAGGCCGGAGTCACCCGCATCCAAACCTGCCTCAAGGCGGGGCGCTGGTTCCGGGGTGGAGAGCGGAACGTCTGCGTCGTACCCGAACCCATGGCCAGACTGCTCGGCCTCACAGAAGCCGATGTCGGGCGGGCGCAAATCCGGCTCTTCGGAGAACACCTCACCGTCGTGGGCCTGGCCGACCCCGGCCGGTTAACCGCGCTGGTGGACCTTGACGGCGAACCCCTCACCCCGGCGGACTTCGTATTCACCGAACAAAGCGCGCTTGAGGAAATCGCACAGCAGGAAAAACGTGAAAAATCCGGGCTGGAGGAGTCCAGCGTAGACGTGATGGAATTCGTCCACCTCGACCCGGGCAACGTCTTAATCGTCCCCTACCAGACCTTGCGGGAAGTCAACAGCCCCCTGCAGGCCGTCGCCGTGCGGTTTCACGACCCGAAAGTCGTCAAATCCCGTGTGGAGGACTTCCTCTCACGGCTCTCCGTGGTCCTCTTCGCCGGCATCCCCCGTCAGACCAGCGACGGACAGATCGAGCGCATCGACGTATCGGTCTACTCCTCCCTCGGGCACACCTCCCTGCGGGGAGTCGGCAACCTCGGTATCCCCATCGCCATTGCCGTACTCATCGTCCTCAACACCATGATGGGCTCGGTCTACGAACGGCTCCGGGAAATCGGCACCTACTCCTCCGTGGGGCTGGCCCCGGTCCACATCGCCTTCCTCTTCTTAGCCGAATCCTGTGTCTACGCCGTCCTGGGGGCGGTATCGGGCTACCTCCTGGGCCAGGGAATCGCAAAAGCCCTGTTCTGGAAAGGCCACCTGCTGGGACTGACCCTCAATTATTCCTCCCTCTCCGCCATGGCCTCATCAGGGCTGGTTATGGCCGTCGTGATTCTGTCCACCCTCTATCCCGCCTGGCAGGCCTCCCGGATGGCCGTACCCGACATCACCCGGCGGTGGAACCTGCCGGACCCTGAGGGCGACCGGTGGCAGATCGCGTTCCCCTTCACCGTGGGAGGGCAGGAGGTCTTCGGGCTGTTCGCCTTCCTCACCCGGTACTTCGACTTCCACACCGAAGGATCGATGGGAACATTCTACACCGAAGGCGCCCAACTTTCAACCCTATCGACCGATCGTGGAGAAAGCCACACCATCCAAACAACGATCTGGCTGGCCCCCTTCGACCTCGGCGTCAGCCAGACCGTACTGCTCAGGTCCAGGCCCACCGGCGATCATAACATCTACGCGCTCGACCTTACCATCGACCGCCTCTCGGGAGACGCCGCCTCTTGGAAGCGCTGCAACCAGCGGTTCATGAACCTGATCCGAAAACAGTTCCTCATCTGGCGAACGATCAGCCCGGAGGCGAAAGCGTACTACAGAGATGAAGGCCAGCGGCTCATTGAAAGCCCCTCGATTGTGGCTGTGTCGTAAAGAGAACGCGTTTTCATTCAAAGGAACAAACGCATGGCGGAAACGCAGGCAAACCGCGTTAAAACACCAGCCGGGCCAGGCGGGGAAACAGCGCCCCAGGAGCGCGGTGTAACCCTCCGCGCAATCCTCTTCGGGCTCTGCATTGCCACCCTCATAGGCCCGATGGGCGACGCGGTCCGCTACATCCTGCACGCCTCCTTTATGGCCTACAGCCACATGCCCATGGGCAACCTTATCCTTTACCTGCTGTCCACCCTCATGCTCGCCCCTCTGGCCTGGTGGTTCGGCAAACGGTTCGCCTTCTCTCCATCGGAGTGGATCACCATCTTCTGCATGGGCTTCATCGCCTCCATGGGCCCCACCTACGGCATCAGCGGCTACCTCGTGGGCCTGATGGTGGGCCCCTACTACTTTGCAACCCCGGAGAACGAGTGGAGCAAATACCTCCAGCCCTACATGCCCCACTGGCTGATCCCCACCAACGACGGCAGCGTCATGACCTGGTTCTACGAGGGGCTCCCCCAGGGGGTGCCCATCCCCTGGAACATCTGGGCCGTGCCCCTTTTCTGGTGGTTCACCTTCATCTGCGCCGTAGGATTCGTCTGCGCCTGCGCCGCCATTCTCCTCCGCCGCCAGTGGTCCGAAAACGAAAGGCTCGTCTATCCGGCCATGGAGCCCATTATCGAGATGACGACCCGTGTGGGCAGGGGGACACGGTTCTTCCCGGAATACATGCAGGGCAAAGCCTTCTGGATCGGGTTCGCGCTTACCACCTTCGTCTTCGGGTGGAACATGATCTCCTGGGCCTACCCCCAGTTTCCCCGTTTCCCCACCGCATACGCCAGATGGACCTTTTTCTCGCGGGACTATCCTCCCGCCCTCTTTTTTTTGAGCACGGTCGTCATCTGCTTCTCCTATTTTGCCAGCTTAGAGATCCTCTTCAGCATCTGGTTCTTCGACCTCCTCTTCATCGTCGAAGGGGGCATCCTGAACCGGCTGGGGGTCAGGGCCATCTCGCCTTATTACGGCACCGGACGCTACTACTGGCAGACATCGGGCGCCTTCTTCAGCCTCGCCCTTTGGGGCGTGTGGGTCGCCCGTCTGCATTTTGCCGACGTCTTCCGAAAAGCCCTGCACCCCGAAAAATCCACCCTGGACGACAGCAAGGAGCTGCTCTCCTACCGGGGGGCGCTCATCGGCCTGATCGTCGGTTGTCTCTACATCGCCGTCTGGCTGAACCGCGTGGGCATGGAACTCAAAATGATCGCCCTGCTCATCCCGTCCATGCTCCTCGTCTACACCACCGTGGCGAAAATCCTGGCCGATTCGGGGCTGATCTACGTCAACTCGCCGCTTTCTGGCTGGGGCCTGGCCGTGAGGCTGCTGGGTGGATCGCATACCCTGACGATTCTCACCAGGGCCACCCTGGGTCTTTCGTCCAGAGTCATCAACCACTACCGGGGGTTCGCCATGGGCTCACTCGCCCACATCAACCGCCTTGCAGAATTCGTTCCCAGGGACAAGCGCCGGCTCTTCTGGGGCGTCTGTGCGGCCTTCGTCATCGGCATGGTCACTTCCACACTCTTTACCATCTGGCTGGGATACACCATAGGCGGCTACAACATCCGGCCCAACTGGTTGATCATCCGCTCGGCCATGGGGCAGATCGGGGGAATCGCGAACGCCGCCAAGACCCCCTCCTCGCCGATCGAAATCACCAACTACTGGTTTTTCCTCATCGGAGCAGGCGCCATGGCCTGCTTAAACCTGATGCGCTACCGTTTCGTCTGGTGGCCGATTCATCCCATCGGCTTTGCGCTCTCCGGCACGGCCCTGTCCCGGCTGACAAGCGTCACCATCTTCGTGGCGTGGCTGGTCAAACTGGTCATGCTCAAACTCGTCGGCGCTGCCTTCTACCGGAAGTCCAGGGCGTTTTTCATCGGCATGCTCATCGGCTACATCCTTCAGGTGACCCTCGGATTGGTTGTAGATACCATCTGGTTCCAGCCCCAGGGACACCGGGTGCATAAGTGGTATTGAGACCTGCAGGGGCGAAAATCGACATGGAGCAATCACAATGCGACTAACGTGGAAAAACATCACCCTGGCCCTCTTTATCGCCGTCCTCTTTGTGCCCCTCGTCGTATTTTCCCCCGAGACCGTGACCGACCACCTGGTCGCGTTCTTCAACATCCGGTACCCGGAACCTCCGCCCCAGAAATTCGCCTCCGGCCAGAAGGCGCTGGCGGCGGCGGTCCGGGCGTCCATCTCGGAAGCCGACGTTAAAGCCCACCTCACCCGTCTCACCTCATCAGGCTCCCGCGTCGTGGGATACCCCGGACACGAGGCGGCTTACCACTACATCAAAGACGCCTTCCAACAGATCGGCCTGGAGCAGGTCACCGTGGAAGCCTACGATGTCACCGCTCCCATCGACAAGGGATGCAGCCTCAAGATCCTGGGCGATTCCCGTACCATCCCCCTCTATGCGGTCTGGCCAAACCTGGTGCGGACCTCTACGCTGCCGGGCAAGGGGCTTCAGGCTCCCCTGGTCGACGGGGGTTCCGGAGAGTTCTCGGACTTCAACGGGAAGGACCTCCAGGGCAGTGTGGTGTTGATGTCATTCAACTCCTGGAACCGCTGGATGAACGCGTCGATGCTGGGCGCCAAAGCGGTCATCTTCGTCGGGCCAGACTCTACGACCACCGCAGAGGCGGAGCAGAAGTTTTTCCAGGTGCCCCTCAACGTGCCCCGCTTCTGGATTGGCAGGCAGGAGGGCGAGGCGTTGCGTCGTCGTCTGAGTTTGGGGGAGCGGATCGAGGTGGAAGTGAAGGGTCGGATGGTGTGGGAGAAACACAAGGCGCACAACGTGTTTGGTCGAATAACGGGACGGCATCCCAGGTTGAAGGACGAGATTGTCCTCTTCGACGCCTACTATGACGCGATGTCTGTGGTTCCCGCGCTGGCGCCTGGTGCGGAGCAGGCCTCGGGTCTGGTCGCCCTGCTCGAACTCGCGGAATATTTGAAAGCCCATCCGCCTGCCCACACCGTCCTGTTCCTGGCCACGTCTGCGCACCACATGGGGTTCCGGGGGGTGTGCGACTTTCTGGGTCGCCACGCGCGCAAGGAGGAGCACTTTGCTCCGCTGATGACCGATCCCATCGACATCCGGCTCTGGGTCTCCCTGGACCTCTCCTCGCACACCGACCAGATCGGCGTCTGGAATGGGTCTTCATCCTTCTACTACCAGCGCTTCTTTACCCCGCTGGGAAAGATGTTTTCCCAACTCGGGGCGGAACTCGCCCCCGCCTTTGGCCTCAACGCCGCCAGGTCCCTGGTAGACGGCATCAATCCCCCTTCCGGCATGAGCTGGCGTATGTTTATTCCCGGAGGGAGGATCAAGACCGACTCGGAAGTGGTCCTCACGGCCGGCATGCCCACCCTCGCATTCGTAACCATCAACGATGCCCGCTTCAGGGTCGATACCCCTTTCGATACGGTGGAAGGGGTCAACATCCCCAACCTGACAAATCAGACCCAGCTCCTCACAGGAGTTTTTAGCAAGGCCCTGGACGATCCGTACTTCCTCCCCGACTACAAGGTCGCCATGAAAGACCGCATGCGCGCCCTGAAAGGCCGCATCCTCACCTTCCCCCGCCGCAGCATCACGCCCGACAGGCCCCGTAAAGGGGCCATCGTTGCCCTCCGGATGTCCCACCAGAAATCGGTGAAGGGCGTGCGCACCTTTTTCTACGATGTGGCCGACGAAAACGGCGAGTTCTTCATCCCCGGGCTGGCGGTTCGGTGGGTCGGACTGAGCGCCTACTACCTCGACCCGGAAACCGGAGACATCACCTATGCCCCCGACCGGGGGCAGGCATCCAGGATCTACAAGCCGGAATTCGGCATGGACTGGTGGATCACCCGGGCAACGCGCATCCTCTTTCCCTGCATCTCCACCGATTTCTACGACACGGTAGACCCCCGCTACCTCACCAAGCTCTCAAGCCTGAGCGTCTACGGCGACGGAAACGTGGCCCCTCAGGAATACGGCTATACCATCGGCTACGGCCGCAACGAACCGGTGGGCGTGGTCTTTACCCGCCCCAACGAAAAGGTCAAATTGGTGATGAGATCGGGGCAAGTCGGCATCCGTTACCTCCTGATCAACGCCACCGACGCGAGCAGCGAAGAGATTGCGCGCGGCGACGGATTCACCACCATCACCCACGGCGCCATCACCCATACCGCCTTCCAGGCCGCCAGCGACATGTGGATCCTCAACGAGGCCCGGATGCGCGAACTGAGGGCCTACGGCATCGAAAACTTCCGCCTGAACACCCTCCACGAGCAGGCCGCAAAGCACCTCGACAGGGCGAGAAGTGGGCGCAAAGACCTGCGGTGGGACGACTTTGTCAAGCATTCCCGGGCAGCGCTCGGTCTTGAATCCCGGGCCTATCCGGACGTCAAATCCACCCAGAACGACGTCATCCGGGGCGTCGTCTTCTTTATGGCCCTCGTCATCCCCTGCGCCTTCTTCGCCGAACGCCTCATCTTCACCGCATCCGACATCCGCTGGATGCTCACTGGATTTACCGGAATCTTTGTCGTCATCTGGATCTTCCTGTCCCTGGTCCATCCGGCCTTTGACCTCTCCAACCCCTTTGTCATCCTCCTCGCCTTCATCCTCCTGGCGCTGGCGTGCTTTGTCATCTCCATCGTCTTCTCCCGCTTCAACGCCAACATGCGTAACCTGCGCACTGAGGCAGCGGTGATTCACGATGTAGACGTTGGCCGGGTGAGCGCCTCCGTGGCCGCATTCCAGCTGGGCATTGCCAACATGAAACGGAGAAAACTCCGAACCGTGCTCACCTTCTCCACCCTGGTCCTGCTGACCTTCACCGTCCTTTCGTTCACCTCCATCAAATCCCTGCTCCGATTCCACCAGATCGCCCGGGACAACCAGGGGACCTACCCCGGCATGCTCATCCGCAGCAAATACTGGGCGGCGCTTGAAGAATCGGTCCTCGACTATGCCCAGGCCACCTTTGAAGGCGAGGCCGTGGTTGCCCCCCGAAGCTGGTACGCGGACAAGTCCAAGAAGACCGTCCAGGTGGAGCACCGGGACAAGGCCGCCAACGCCCTGGGCGTGCTTGGCCTGTCGGCGCAGGAATCGGAAATTTTCAAAGGATCTCCAACCCGGATTCAGGACTGTCTCTCCGCGGGCCGCTGGTTCCGGGAGGGCGAACGAAAAGTCGCCGTTGTCCCCGAAGAGATGGCCAAACTCCTCGACATCACCTCCGATGACGTCGGCCGCACCCAGGTCCGCCTCTTTGGAGACCTCTTCACCGTCGTCGGCATCCTCATCTCGGACCGGATGGAGGAACTGAAAGACCTGGACGGGGAAACCCTGACACCTGCGGATTTCGTAGAAACCGACCGGAACGTCTTCCTGCAAATGGCCCAGCAGGAACAGCGAGAGAAAGCCGGCCTGGAGGACCCCGATGTGGACATCATGGAATTCGAACACCTCGACCCGGCAAACGTCCTGATCGTCCCCTACCAGACTCTGCGCGAAGTCAGCAGCCCTCTCCAGGCAATCGCCGTCCGGTTCCGCGATCCCACCGTGGTCGACGCCCGTACAAAAGACTTCATCTCCCGGCTCTCCGTGGTCCTCTTCGCCGGGATTCCCCAGATAGGCCCCGACGGAGAAATCGGACGCATCCGCGTCTCCGTCTTCTCCTCGCTTGGGCACACGTCGCTTCGCGGCATCAGCAACCTCTTCATCCCCATCGCCATCGCCGCCCTCATTGTCCTCAACACCATGATGGGGTCTGTCTACGAACGGTTCCGCGAAATAGGCATCTACTCCTCGGTCGGACTCGCTCCTGTACACATCGCCTTCCTCTTCCTGGCCGAGTCCTGTGTCTACGCCGTGCTCGGAGCGGTATCGGGCTACCTCGTCGCTCAGGGCGTCGCCTGGTTCCTCCTCAACCAGGGCATCCTGCAAGGCTTCACCCTCAATTACTCTTCCCTCTCTGCCATGGGCTCCTCCGGGCTGGTCATGCTCGTGGTTATCGTCTCCACCGTATACCCCGCGCGCCGGGCGTCGCAGATGGCCGTCCCCGACATCACCCGGCGTTGGAAGATCCCCGACCCGGACGGCGACCGGTGGCACTTTGAATTTCCCTTTACCATCGCGGGCAGGGAAGTCCTGGGGCTCTTTACCTTCCTGACCCGGTATTTCGACTTCCATACCGAGGGATCGATGGGCAACTTCTACACCGAAGGCGCGCACCTTTCGGTCCTCACCACAGATCAGGGAGAGGGATATACCATAAGCACCACCATCTGGCTGGCTCCCTTCGACCTCGGCGTCAGCCAGACCGTACAGCTCAGATCCAGGCCGACCGGTGACCACGACATCCAGGCCTTGGACATCACCATCCAACGCCTGTCGGGCGACGTCTCCTCCTGGAAGCGCTGCAACCAGCGGTTTATGAACCAGATCCGCAAACAGTTCCTCATCTGGAGAACCATCGCCCCCGAGGCCCAAAGCCAGTACCGGGACGAAGGCCGGCAGCTCATCGAAGCGTCCCCGGGTGAGGAAATGGAGAAGGTAGAGGCAGGAGACTGAGTGGATCAAAAACCCGGTCACCGTGTTCATCCCACCACCGCGAACAATACACCCCGACAGGTCAGGCGGTTGAATCGCCAGATAAAGGATTGGAGAAATGGACGCGCTGGGCAGGCACATCCTCGTCGAACTCTACGGGTGTCCTCCGTCTGCGCTGAACGATGTCACCCACATCGAGCAGAGCATGGTCAAGGCCGCCCGGGAGGCCGGCGCCACAATCATCAACACCACCTTCCACCCTTTCTCTCCCTACGGCGTCTCAGGCACCGTGGTCATCCAGGAAAGCCACCTGGCGGTTCACACCTGGCCCGAATACGGATTCGCTGCGGTTGACCTCTTCACCTGCGGCGATAAACTCGACCCCTGGACGTCCTACGGATCCCTGAAAGCATCCTTCCAGGCCACCCACGGGTCGACCCTGGAAATGCACCGCGGGCAGCTCAATCTGCTGAAGAAGGTGGCCTCAGACACCCGTCCGCCTGATCAATCCAAAAAAAAACAGGATGTCCCGCAGCATTTCCGGAACATCTGGTTTACGGATAAAAACGAAGACATCGCCCTCTCCCTCAGACACGCCGGTATGCTCTACAGAAAACAATCCTCCTTCCAAAAAGTTGAAATTTTTAACACCTACGGGTACGGAAAAATGCTCGTCCTGGACGGCGCTGTAACATGCACGGAAAAAGACGAATACATCTACCACGAAATGATCGTCCACGTGCCCATGCTCACCCATCCCGGTTCCGAGCGGGCTTTGATCATCGGCGGCGGAGACGGCGGCGCAGCCAGGGAGCTCCTCAAACACGACTGTCTCAGCGAGGTGGTCCTGGTCGAAATCGACGACGCCGTGGTCGAAGCCTCAAAAGCACATCTACCGTCCCTCGCCTCTGCCTTTGGAGACCCCAGACTCACCCTTAAAATCCAGGACGGCGCTGCCTACATCCGGGCCTGTCCGGACGCTGCCTTCGACCTCATCGTCATCGATGCCACTTACCCCATCGGTCCGGCGGAGACCCTCTTCTCCAGGGAATTCTACGCGCAGGTCCACCGCTGTCTGAAAGCGGACGGCCTCATGGCCGCCCAGACCGAGCCCCCCACGCTTTACAGCCAGACCTTCAAAGAGATCTATCAACACCAGCGCCACACCTTTGGAGAAGACCGGGTGCACTGCTACCTGGCCTTCATCCCTACCTACACCACGGGCATGTTGAGTTTCTCCTACGCTTCAAAGGGATATCTGCACCCACTTGAACACTTCGATCCGGAAAAATCCGGGACATTTGCGGCAAAACACCACCTGCGGTACTACAACAAAGAAATCCACCAGGCCGCGTTTGCCCTGCCCACTTTCCTCAAAACCCTGCTGGAGGGCTAAGCCATACGGCTCACCTTTCTCGGCACAGCGCCCATGTCCGATCGCAAAAACGTCTCCCTCGCCAATGAAATCCGGCGCATCTACGGAACCGCTGCTTGAAACCATAGGGTGTGTGAACCATGTTCTACCATGCAAAAGAAAACAGCATGCCCCCGGGCCTGTTGAACAGTTGTGACGTCCCCAGGTCCATCTTCTGGATATCCACACAGAGCCGCGAGGGCATCATCAACCTGGCCCCGTACAGTTTCTCTTCGGCCGTGGCCTACAAACCGCCGCAGGTCATGTTCGCCGTCACCGGATTGAGAAAGAACCGGCAGGAAGCGGATACCCTCGCCAACATTCGGGAAACCCGTGAATTTGTCGTCAACTTTCCTCCCTATGCGTTCAGAAACGAAATGAACCAGACCTGTGCATCGGTTGAGCCGGAAGTGGACGAAATGGCGCTTGCAGGCCTCGAACCCGCGGCATCGGTTCTGGTCAACCCGCCCGGCGTCAGGGAATCCCCCATTCGCTTGGAGTGCCGTCTGTACAGGATATTCGAACTGCTCGGCGACCACAACACAATGGTCGTGGGTGAAGTCCTGGGCATGCACATTGAAGACCACGTCCTGTCCAATGGCGAGGTGGACTGGTTGAAGTACAGGCCGATTGCCCGCATGGGCCGCAGCGACGGCTATACCGTCGTAAATACGTTGTTCTCCATGGACCGGCCGGAATAGGGGAAAGCCTCAACAGCGGAAAGGAGGAACCTTGGCAAAAAAGATCCGGGATTATGTCCGCTTTACGCAAAGACTGGAGGCCCTGGCCCGGCCTCACCTGCAGGTAGAAACCATCGGCGTCGTCAACGACTATCCCGTACATCGCGTCCTCCTGGGAGAAAACCGGGGCAAGCGCAAAAACGTCCTGGTGACCTCGGGGACGCATGGAGATGAACCTGCCGGTCCCAAAGCCGTCCTGCATTTTCTGAGACGGGACCTCACAGACCTCCTGCAGCACTTCAACTTCCTCATATTGCCCTGCATCAACCCGTATGGATATGTGCACAGCCAGAGGGAAAACCGTGAGGGGGAAGACATCAACCGCGCATTTGAGAAAGAGAATGTCGCCGAGGCCAACATCGTCAAAGAGGCGCTTCGGAAACAGCGGTTCAGCCTCTTCATCGAATTTCACGAAGACTGGGAAGCGACCGGGTTTTACCTTTACGAGGGTCGGCATGAAACATGTGGGATCGGCCCGGAAATCATCCGCCGTGTGGAAAAAATCGGTCCGATTGACACAGAGACATCCGAAAACGACATCCTGGTCTCCAAAGGCGTCTACGGTGTTGATCCGGCCTGGGGCACCCAGGGGATGGCCTCTTATATCCACCACTTCCATTCCGATCACGTCATCACCTGTGAAACGCCCACAGGCTGGGATCTCGAACGGCGAGCAGACGCTCATCAAATAGCGCTGGACACCGTCCTGGAACACCATCGGCGCACAGGTCGCTTCTGATTTATGCCAACATTCCACACACGCGAAACGCTTGCGCAGGACCTCGGAACGCTCGGCGTCGAACCGGCGGATATCCTCTTTGTCCACGCTTCCTTCAAAAGCCTCGGTCCTGTCGAATCCGGCGCAGAGACCGTGGTCCGGGCCCTGGAGGACGCGGTCGGTCCCCAAGGCCTCATCCTGATGCCCTCGTTCAACCTCGTGCCTCCCGACAGAGACGGGCGGGCGGAGCGCTGGAACATCGAAACCACCGCGTCCACCGTAGGATGGATCACCGAGTTTTTTCGCCGGATGCCCGGCACGTACCGCTCCGACCACTACTCCCACTCCGTGGCCGCCCGGGGAAAGGGTGCGGAACACTGGGTGGCCGACCACCTCAGCCGTGAGGGCTACAAATCGCCCTGGGACTGCGAACCGTGGGGCAAGACCTACGGCACGCACTCGCCGATGTACAGGGCCTATCGGGCCAATGGAAAAATCCTCATGCTGGGCGTGGACTACGAATCTTCCACCTACATCCACCTTGTCGAAGTCCTCTACTGGCACAAACTGCGAAACCGGAATCCCGAAGCGCGCTACCCAGGTATAAAACGCCCGGTACTGGGCGCATTCTGGGACCGGGTCGGCACCCTGAGCAGAGGCCTGATAGGCGATGCCGACTGCCGGCTCTTCCGGGTGAGGGACTACGTCCACACCCTCCTCCACGAAGTTGAAACCAACCCCGATCCATACCTGAGACAGAGGAAGTGATGGCTGGCCTGCTCAACGGGGTACGCGCTGCCTGCAAGGCGGTTACCAGCAGAGCGACCCACGTCCGGATTGACTACGATTCCATCCCGTCCTACGCCGCATCTCTCCCGCTGGAGCAGATCGCGCATCCAAAGATCGATCCCGACTGCCACTACCTCGGCTGGGGCGACGACACGGTCGCTTTCTTCCTCACCCTGAACGCCGTCAACTTCAGCTCCGGCTATTCTCCCTATCTGCGGAAGCGCCCCGGTATGTCCGGATACTTCACCGTGGCCTCTTCCCTCAACGACCACTACAGCACCCACGGCCCGCTCTCGGCACAGGACCTGACGCGGCTTTCCACAGACGATTGCACGGCGATATTCGGCCAGGAGCCTGACAACCGCATCGTTCGCGAACTCCTGCAGCACTTCACCACGGCCCTGAACGACCTGGGCCGGTACCTGCTCGACCGTTTCGATGGAAGCTTTGTCCGTCTGGTTGAAACAGCAGACGCATCCGCCGAGCGGCTCGTAGAGTTGCTCATCAAAATGCCCTGCTTTAAAGACGTGGAATCCTACGGCGAACTGGAAGTCCCCTTCTACAAACGGGCGCAAATTACCGCTGCAGACCTCTCCCTGGCATTCGACGGCCGGGGACCGGGCCGGTTCGACGACCTGGACCACCTCACCATCTTCGCGGACAACCTCGTCCCCCACGTCCTCCGTCTCGACGGCATCCTGCACTATACGGATACCCTGGCCGCCCGTATCGATGCGGAAAAGGAGATCCCGTTGGGATCTGCCGAAGAAGTTGAAATTCGGGCGTGCGCCGTCCATGCGGTGGAGGTCCTGGTCGATGAGCTCCGCCAATGTGGGCACAGCGTAGCCGCAAGAGAACTCGATTACCTCCTCTGGAATCGGGGCCAGGGGCCTGCCTACAAAGCACATCCGCGCCACAGAACGCGAAGCGTCTTCTACTGACCGCTACACCGCTTGACACACCCGGGAGAAAGCTCTATTTTTAGTTCGGATTTTACAGAACCCGGAACATCTATTTCGGAGGAATCCCATGACAACAATACAGGCCACAGCGCTCAAAGAGACGCTTGAGGCGATGTTCGACAGCATCTCCAAAAAAGAGGGCGTTACGGAGCACCTCGTTCAAATCAGCAGGCTCCAGCAGGAAATCGCGCCCACGGCATCCCCTGAACTTTCACACTACCTCCAGAACCGCAGCTATACAAAGGCCCTCGAATACCTGAAAACCGGCTTTGTAATCGAGGACCTCAAACGTCCGGACTGCGACGGTGACCACCCATAAAATCCACCTGCACCCACAAGGCTATCCCTATGATCAACAGCATCCGTCAGCGTGTGCTCAACAGCGACCTGCTGGCCGGCACCTTTATCAACCTCGGCTCCAGTCTCACCGCCGAAATGGCCGCGCAGAGCGGATTCGACTGGGTCTTGATCGACATCGAGCACGGCGCTGGAGACCACGAAAGCCTGGTCCACCAGCTCCAGGCCGTGGGCGGCACACCGGCTGCGCCCATCGTCCGGATCGCCTCGAACGAACCGCCCCGCTTCAAAAGGGTGCTCGACATGGGCGCATCGGGCGTCATGGTCCCCTACATCAGCAGCGTGGCCGAAGCCGAGCAGGCGGTCGCCTCCATGCGCTATCCCCCCCGCGGCATCCGGGGAGTGGCCAAACTGAACCGGGGCAGCGGTTTCGGTGTGGACTTTGAAGACTACTTCGCCCGCTCCCACGAACTGCTCACCACCGTCGTCCAGATCGAAACCCGGGAAGCCCTTGACTGCATCGACGGCATCGCGGCC
Source organism: Candidatus Latescibacterota bacterium (assembly GCA_965222075.1). Lineage (GTDB taxonomy): Bacteria > Latescibacterota > UBA2968 > UBA2968 > JAAXHW01. The sequence goes on from OZ244937.1 coordinate 2,360,018, forward strand.
GTGGACGGCGTGGACGTCCTCTTCATCGGACCGCTCGACCTGAGCGTCAACCTGGGCATCCCCGAACAGTTCGACAACCCCAAATTCTCAGACGCGCGCCAGAAAGTCGCCAACGCCGCCCGCAGGGCCGGCAAGGCCGCCGGCATCCTCCTCCTGAATCCCGCGCAAATTGAAGCGACCGTCCAGGCCGGATTCACATTCGTCGCCCTCGGCTCGGACGGCGGCCTTGTTGCGAACGGCATGCAGCAGCTCGCCTCGGCCTTCGAACCCTACAGAAAATAGCCCACTATCCCGGCCTGGAACCTGCGATGTGGTCGTCCAGACAACCGACCAGGTCCGCATCGACCGGTTTCTCACTTGTACAAGGAGGTGGAACGGATGGTCCGGGAAAAACCTGACACCCTCAGAAAAACCTTCAACGCCTGCGGGGTCTATGTCTTTGTGATGACCCCTATGAAAACCACCAGGAACCGGCAGGGGAAGCACGATATCGACCTGGAAGGCGTTGAAAAGAACATCCGGTATTTTTCCGGCATCACAGGCGAGAAGACCATGGTCCTCTGCGGTGGGTCGGGCGAATTCTACGCCCTCTCCCCTGCGGAGGTCAAAGCCATTGCCAAAGCCGCAGTCGTCGGCGCAGAAGGGCGCTGCAAAATCGTCTCCGGCATCGGCGGCCCCACAAAAACCGCCGTCAAAATGGCCGAAGCCGCTCAGGACGTTGGCTGCGATGCCGTCTTAGTGATGCCCCACGACCCGGTTGTCAAACGCGGGGAGAAAACCATATGGGACCACCACCGGGCCATTGCCAGGGCCATCGACATCGGCTTCCTCCCCTTCCGGGCCCCGCGCCAGCTCCTCTCCATCGATCTGGTCAAACGGTTCGCCAGGGTCAAAAACGTCGTCGCCATCAAAGAGGAAAGCGGCGCCGTGGACTGGGTCAGAACCGGACGCCGCGGAACGGACAACACCGTTCCCTTCATCACCGGCGGGGGAGAGAATATGGTCCCCTACTACTACCTGGCCGGCGCGGTGGGCTTTACCACCGGCATGGCCAACCTCTCCCTCTCCATGTCCATCAAGCTCCACAACGCCGCCATCCAGGGCCACTGGAAAGAGGCCATGCGCTTCCGGGACTATTTTGAGCCCCTCACCGAGATGCGCCGCCAGCTCGGCACCCCTATGCTCAAGGCGGGCCTGGAAATGATGGGCCTGGCCGGCGGCCCGGTCCGCGACACCCGCGCCCTTTACGCCCCTTCCGCCGGCGGTAACATGCTCGATGCCCCGAACAGGCGCAGGCTCCGGCGCTTCCTGAAGCAGAAGGGCGTGCTTTAGCGCTTGTGAGGCTTATGTGAGGCGGAAAACCTTCTCCGCATTCTTCCGGGTAATCCGTTCAAAAGCGTCCCTGGACAGATCCGCCGTCTTGATATAGTCGATAATCGGCGTCTTCTGACCGACCGTCAAATAGTCCGTGGCGAACATCAACCGGGACTTCCAACGCTTGAGAAACCCCCGCCCGAACTCAGGGTCCCGTGTGATCGCGTTGTACCCCGAACCGGCCGAAAGGTCGGCGTAGAGATTCGGATATCTCTTGAGCAGCTGATCAACTCTTCCCCCGGAAAGGACCTTCCCCCTTGGATCGGCCTTTGCCACCCTGCCCGAAATCTCCCGCCAGAAATGCGGAGAATGCCCGATAAACCGGGTGTTCTTATAGGTCGCCAGCATCTTCTCAAACCCTTTCAGCCCCGGCCTATCCCGGTTGATCCACGAATCGAAATGCATCACAACACCCAGCTTCAACCGGTCGCACGCCTCGTAGACCCGCTGCTGCATCGGGTCGTCTACCCGCAGCCCGCAGAGGTTTTCGCCGTAGCCGGCGCACCCCCGGTCCATATACTCTGCAATAATCGGGTACGGATCAAACCGTCCCGGGTACCGGTGCCGGGGATTGACCGCACACAGGGGAAACAACCGGTCCCGGTGCGGCCGGGTCATCCGCAGCAGATCCTCGGTGGTCACCAAAAAATCGAGCTCTTCGGGCACCTCTACCGCCATCACCACCGCCTTCTCGACCCCGTGTCGGTCCATCCAGCGTAAAAGCTGGTACGGTTTCAATCCCGGATTATTGTAAACGAGCTGTCCCAGGTGCACATGGGTATCAATCACCTGTCAGGATCTCCCTTCACTTGTGCCTCTGGCCTCTTTTCGAAGCATATCCATAATCTGCAGTGAAATGGTCTGTACAGTCTCATCCAGATCTAAATTCTCAACCGCCGGCACCTGGTGGACCTCACCGATGTCAAGGATATACTGCTGAACCTTGAGAATCTGGTCCAGATATTTCAAGTACTGGTGTTGAGGCCGCCGGGAGGCCTCCCGGCCCCGGGTCTCGAAGCGTTCGGCATAGGACTGCACATCCGACAAATAGAGGTTTGTCCAGACAAACAGAACATCTTTTTCATAAGCCTCCAGTCCGGTCAGGTCGGGCAGCAGGTGGATACCATCCAGAATCAAGCTGACATTCTCTTCAATCGCCCGCTTGATCGTGGCCCGCACCCCTACACACACGCGCGTCGCCTGTTCATGAAAGGCATGGATCACGGGATCCACAGCATCCGATGGCGGTGCCGTAACATGCTTCCAGGCCATATAAGAAGAGGCGTGGAGGGCCGGCATCAGGTCCGGGGCGATCATCACACGCATGACCTGGCGGATCTCATCGGTGGAAGCCACCCGGGAAACCCTTAGCAGGTTGGCCAGCGCCACGCCCACCGACGTCTTGCCTACGCCGCTGGCCCCGCCGATCAAAACGATCAAAGGTCGCGTCTGCTCGCGGTTGCGAAACCAATTCCAGATCCGATAGCGTTCGGCAAACTCCTCACCGTACTCCTTTCTCAGGAGATTCATCGCCGCCTTCCGGATACCGGCCCTGGACACCACCGTCTTTTCTTGCCGAATAAAATCGGCGCCAATCCATTCGGCAATGCGATAAGCCTGGCCTTCGTCTACGCCCGTAATCGTCAGAGAATGGGAAAGGTGCTCCCTGGAAAAGGGCCTGGTGCCGCGCTCGTCTTCCACCATAATCTGTTTCGACCCGGGCGCCCAGAAGATCCCGTCTCCGATTGGACGGTCGCCAAACAGGTCCCGCACATGGGAGTGCACCAGGTCGATCATCCTCCTTGAAGAGACCGTTTTCTGCCTCTGGATACTGCGCCTGATCCGGTCGGCGACCTGGTAGGCCTCCTGAAAAGAAAGCCCCTGCTCGAGCAGATAGTGGGTCAGCATACCCCTCAGAAAAGGAACCCGCTTCCGACCGTCTACAATGGTTGCCATTAAAAACATCCCTCCGGGCAATTGAATAAGGGGAGTACCAAGATAAGCCATCTCCTGGAAAGGTGTCAACTCAAAGTCTTGTGGTCAAAATAGAACCGCCTCCCCTGCGGAGCGCAAGTCGAAAATTCGTTGCGGGGCCGGTGCGGCCTGCCGGAGGCCGTACAGATAGCCCTTTCATTTTCCATCTGCCTCCCACCGCTTCAGATCCAGCCCGAAATCACGCGCCGCCTCGCAGATCGTCTCCCAGGTTCTCTCATCCACCTCAATTCCTTCGGCCTCCCGGCTCCTTGCGCTTCTAAACTCCGGCTCCCCGGGCACCAGGATCTCCTCAAACCCCGGGGCCAGTCGGCTCGACTTCACGTGCCGGATCAGCGCCTCCACCTCGTCGTAATAAGCGTCCAGATCGGTAAAGTGCTCGATATGGTACACGGTCAACAGCACCCCATTGCTGATCATTGCCCGTTCTCCCGCTGCACACCCCTGCCCGCTGAGCACCCCGCCCAGCAACTCCACCATCATACTCATCCCGTAGCCTTTGTGCCCGGCCGTGCCTCCAAGGGGCAGAATCGCCCCCGGCGGATCGGCTTTGAAATCGTTCGGATCCGTCGTGGGATTCCCCTCCCTGTCGATGAGCCATCCCTCCGGCACCTCCTCCCCCCGGTTGATGGCGATCCGGATCTTCCCCTCGGCCACAACCGACGTCGTCATATCCACCAGAATCGGATCTGCCCCTCTGCGGGGGGCTGCAAACGCAATCGGATTCGTGCTCAGTTTCCCGTCGATCCCCCCAAAAGGAGCGATCTGGTAGCCCAGGTGTCCGGCGTTCACAAAGATCTGGCCGATCAACCCCGCCCGGGCCGCCATCAACGGGTAGGCCCCCACCCGCCCGATGTGGCTTGTATTGCGCAAACCAACCGTGGCAACCCCGTGCTCCCGGGCCTTCTCCACCGCCAGGTGCGTTGCAAAAGTCGCCCCCACCTGCCCCAGGCCCCCCCGGGCGTCCACCACAGCCGCGCAGGGGCTGTCCCGGACCACCTCCGGTGCGGCCCGGGGCTGGAACCGGCCCTCATAGATGGCCCTGGCGTACTCGTAGAACCGGATCGCCCCGTGGGAATCGTGACCAAAAAGGTTGGACTCAACCAGGTGATCCACAACCGCCCGGGCGTCCTCCAGCGTACACCCGGCCATCTCAAAAAGTGCGTAACCGATCTTGCGCAGTGTTTCCGGTTTAAATCTGGGCACAGCGAAATCCTTTCTAAAATAGGGGTTGCAAGGCAGACAGCCAGCATGTATCTTACCTCAACTTTCAACGACCGACTCCAGGGAGAGGCATATCGATGAAAGCGATGATGTTGTGGGAACCTGAGAAGATGGAACTGGTGGACCTCCCGGACGAAACGCCCGGGCCGGGAGAGGTCGTCCTGCGGGTGGAGGCCTGTTCCATCTGCGGCTCGGACCTGGAAGGCTACCACGGCCTGCACCCCACAATGACCCTGCCGCGTGTCATGGGCCACGAAGTCGCCTGCCGGGTCGAATCTCTGGGCCCGGAGGTCACAGGTGTGGCCGTAGGAGACCGGGTCGCAGGAACGGGACGGAAGGCCTGCGGGGACTGTTCCCGTTGCCGGGACGGGCGGCCGGACCGGTGCGGACAGCCCCTGGGACCGGGCTTTAAAGCCCACGGCGCCTATGCCGAGCGAATGACCGTATTGGCGCGTGGGCTGACCCCGATCCCGGACGGCATCAGCTTCGAAGAGGCCGCCGTCGCCCAGCCCATCTGCATCGCCAACCACGCGGTCGTCACCCGCGCAGCGATCCGCGAGGGCGAAACCGTACTCATCCAGGGCTGCGGCCCCATCGGGCTGGCGGCCATGCGCCTCAGCAAGCTTCGGGGTGCCCGCGTGGTCTCCACCGATATCGTCTCCTACCGGCGTCGGTGGGCGTGTAAGCTGGGCGCGGACCTGGCCCTGAACGCCCACACGGACGATGTCCTGTCGGCCGTTATGGACCTCACGGACGGACAGGGCGTGGACAAAGTCATCGAATGCGTCGGCGGCGACCAGGACCAGACCTTGCCCCAGGCAATCAGGGTCGTACGCCGGGGCGGTCTGGTGGTCGTGGTCGGCTCCTTTGCCTCCGACCGGGCGACCCTGCCCATCGTCGACTTCAAATTCAACGAAAAGCAGGTCATCGGCTCCCAGAGCATGCCCGAAGGCTACGGCCCCATCTTCGACCTCATCCAGTCCGGCAGCCTGGACGCAAACACCCTCATCACCCACCGCCTCCCCCTCAAACAGGCCCACAGGGGACTCCAGTTGATGGATGAAAAGGCCGAAGAGGTCATGAAAGTCGTCATTCTCCCCGGCCTGGACACCGCGTAAAAAAAGGGGTGGGCGACCTGTGTACAAACGCACCTGAATAGTTACAGGAGAACAACATGGAATGGCACTTTGAACGCGTTGTCGGCCCCTTCGACTTTACCGAAGGCCCGGTGTGGAACGGCGAAGCCGTCCTCTTTTCCGACATCCCCAACAACCGGATTATGCGGTATAATCCGCAAACCGGGGCCTGCGATGAATACCGGACGGGCACCAACAGGGCCAACGGCCTGGTCCTGGACCCGGCGGGCAACCTCTTTGCCTGTGAAACGGAGGGACGCCGTATCGCACGGTACGATCCCGGCGGCGAGACCTTCGTCGCAGCCGACACATTCGAAGGCAGCCGGCTCAACAGCCCGAACGACATCGTGGTGGACAGCAGGGGACGACTCTGGTTTACCGATCCCAGGTACGCAGCCGACCGGTCCGACATGGAACTCGACCACGAATCGGTCTTCCGGCTGCACCCGCAGGAGGACGGTACCTGGTCGGTTGTGCGGATGACTTTCGACACCACACGCCCCAACGGCCTGATCGTAACGCCCGATATGAAAACGCTCTACGTGGCCCAGAGTGAGTATGGAGAGGATAAAAGGCGGGAACTGAGGGCCTACCCGATCTTAGAAAATGACACCCTGGGGGAATACAGCGTCCTGCACAACTTCTACCCCCACCGGGGGATTGACGGCATGACCCTCGACCTGGAATGGAATATTGTGGCAACCGCAGGCTGGGAAAAAAGCGGGCCGGGGCCGATGATCTACGTCTTTGCCCCTTCAGGGCGGGTCCTGGAAACCCACCCCATGCCGGTCTCTCCGACCAACTGCACCTTTGGAGATGCAGACCTCCAGAGCCTCTACGTCACCGCCTCCGACGGCTCTCTCTTCCGCGCCCGCACCCACCGCCGGGGACTCGCATAGAGGCTGGGGGCCGCTCCACCTCAATCCGCCCGGCCATCCCTCAGGAGCTCCAGCGGGTGCCATACCTCCAGGTCCGTCCCTGCCTTCAAGTGGATGCTGCACACACTGCTTTCGGTCACAATCGCCTCTACCCCCGCCTCTTTGAAAGACTGAAAGAGGGGCTCTCCCACCGCCTGGGAAAGCGCGTACCCCAGCAGCCCCACCTTCAACCCGAACGTCCCCGCCATCCCGCAGCAGGTCCCTGTCTCAATCACCTCCACCTCGGCGCCCCGCCCTTCCAGATACGCCATCGCATGTCTGCCCGCTCCCAGTGGGCGCTGGTGACAGGGAATGTGGAACCCGAACCGGCGCCCCTTGAGGGACTCGACATCCGGGGACGCCTCCCCTTCCACCAGCTCTAAGTACTCGAACAACTCATACGTCCGATTCGCCAGGGCCTTTGCATCCTCCCGCCCGTCCAGCAGTTTGGGGTAGGAAATCTTGAGGCAATAGCCTGCGGTCGGCTCTGTGGTCACAACATCGTAGCCCTGCTCCACATAGGGCGCCAGGTACCGGACGTTCTCATCCGCCACCTTCCGGGCCTTTTTTAAATCCCCATACCCGATATAAGGGTAGCCGCACCCCCTCTGCGGCGGCAGCACCACCTCACACCCCCGTGCCTCCAGGCGCTCTACCGCCGCCATCCCCAGCTCCGGGGCATTGTAATTCGCATACAGATCCACGAAAAAAGCCACGCGTCGAACCGGTTTGGAAACCGGGGAAGCCCCTCTCTTTCTCATACGTTTCATCAGCGTCTGCCGGTTAAACGGCGGCAGCTCGTGGCCCCGGCCGATCCCTGTGATCTTTTCCATGACCCACCGGTATGCCCGACTTTTCAAAAGCCAGTTGGAAACCGGGGCCGTGGCGCTGCCGAATTTCGCAAAAGCCTCGGCCGCCATCAAAATCCGGTTGACCGCAGGGTGCGGATGCGTTTCGCTGTCCCGGTCCTTCACGGCCGCGATCATCATCGGGATATCGATCTCCGCCGGACAGATCTCCTTGCACAGCCCGCAGGAAATGCAAAGCGGAGCGAAATCCCCTGCCAGCTCCAGCCCGTGCACCTCTGCGGTCCAGGGAATCCCGATCGGCCCGGGATAGATGTGCCCAAACGTATGCCCCCCAACCACCCCGTAGGTGGGACAGATATTCATACACGCCCCGCAGCGGATACAGTTGAGGGCATCCTTGAAGAGGGCATCCTCCCGCATCCGGGTGCGCCCGTTGTCTAAGATGATAATGTGCGACTCCCTCGGCTCCTCACCCTCTCCCAGAGGCGACCTCCCGCCCATCATCGTCACATAGGTCGTCAGGTGCTGCCCCACCGCGCTGATCGGGTGGGCCAACATCATCTGCAGCGCATCCTCAACCGTCTCCACGATCTTCTCCCGACCCATAATGCAGATATGGACATCGGGGATGCTGGAAACCAGCCGGGCGTTTCCCTCGTTCGTTTCAATCACAATCGCGCCTGTCTCGGCAACCCCCACATTGGCCCCGGTCATGCCGATATCCGCATTCAAAAAAATGGGCCGCAGGTATCGGCGCACAACCTTCATAATCGCATCCACGTCTTTGGAGACCGCCTCCCCCGCCACCTTCTCAAAAATCTCCGCCACCTCGCCCGCCGTCTTGTGAATCGCTGGAAACACCAGATGAAACGGCTTCTCCTGGACCTTCTGGATAATCAACTCCCCCAGGTCGGTCTCGATCACCTCCATCCCCGCCGCCTCCATCGGGTGGTTGACCTCGATCTCCTCGCTGGTCAGCGATTTCGATTTTGCCACCACCTTCGCCCCGCATTCCCGGGCGACCTTCAAAATATACGCGATCGCCTCGGCCCCGTCCTTTGCCAGGAAAACGGACGCCCCCCGCTCCCTGACCTTCTCAGCAAACCGGTCCACCAGATCGTCCTGCTGCTCCAAACACCGCAGCTTAATCCCCCTCACCTCACCCCGAAAGCCCTCTCCGCCGGGGAGTAAGTCCACGGCCGCGTGGCGGCTGTCCCGCCCCCGTTTCACAACCTGATAAAGCGCCGTGCGTTTGGACTTCTCCTTCAGCGCCCGATCGATCTTTGCATACAACCGCGAATACCTCGTCTCAGCCATAAGGGTCTTCCCTCTGTTTCAAACGGCAAACGGCCCCTCCGCCTTCCCCAAAAGCTTCCGGGGGAGGAGGTGTTTCACGTCTTTACCACCACCGCATGCGCTACCGCAGGGCCGTGCACCCCCAGCGTAAGCCGCATCTCGATATCCGCCGTGCGGCTGGGGCCGGAAATAAAGGTCGCTGTAGCATTGTGGGGATTCGCCTCATAAAAATCCCGGATGCGGGGCGCTGCCTCCTTAAGCGTTTCCACCAGATCCTCTGCTCGAAACAACCCTACATGCACCCCCGGAAGCGTGGAAACCAGACGGAAGGCATCGTCTGTGGCAAACTCCACCAGCGTACCGGTCTCTGCAATGGCAAAGGCCGCCATGGAAACGCCCACCTGCGCGGTGTCGATCTTGTGGGGCAACTCTGCGTGCTGAAACGGAGGCTTTAAGACCGCCACCCCCGCACCTTCACACCACGCTTCAACGGCCTCCTGAAGGCCTCCTGTAAGTTCCCCTATGGCAACCCGCCTGGCGTCTGTCTCCCGAAGGATCGAGGCCACAATATCAGCGGCCTCGTCAGTACTGGCAGCCAGATGTACGATGCCCGCCAGGGCCTCGTACTTCTGTTTAAACCGTTGGATGGAATCACCGGCCACAAAACGCCCCTCTTTAATCATCCGCGCGCTTTTTTCACAACTTTGACGCCCTCAAAGTAATGTGAAACCACATCAGAATCAAGACCTATTCTGCGCGGTGAGAAATACCCATTAAAACTGTTGCAAAAACAACACATCTGTGCTATAATTTCACATGCTCCCCTGCCCCTGCGCCTGCCGCCCTCAGTTCAAATCTCTCCAATAACCTGTTTTTAATAAAAATCCGGTATAATAAGTCCACCCGGTGGGGGCGGTACGGTTCTTGCCTGATCTATGATGAGGTGCAGCATCAACCGATTTGGATATCCCTTTGATGAGGTAAGCCTATGCAACGGGCGCTATTTCTGATTCTGATGGCAGGCCTCCTCTGCGGCTCTCCCCTTTTTGCTCGAGACGGTACGGGATACATCATTGAGCGAATCGAAGTTCGGGGCAACAAAAAGACCAAGCCGAAGGTCATTCTCCGCTCCCTTATGCTGCGGGAAGGGGATCGTCTACCCCCCGACTGGATCAACCAGAGCCGGCAGGCCCTCTACCGGACGCGCCTCTTCCGGACCGTCCACCTGGCCTCCAAACCGGGCACGGAAAAGGGCAAAGCCGTCGTGGTGGTCTATGTGGATGAAAAACGCTTCGGCGACCTTGGCGTCAGCCTCGAATATACCGAACTCGACGGATTCGGGATCGCCTCGGACGCTTACCACGTCAATCTCTGGGGAGAAGGAAAGATTGTGGGGGTCGAATATGGCCTGGGAGAACGGCTCAAACACTGGAGGTTCAGCTATACCGACCCCTGGCTCTCCGGCTCAAACCTCTCCCTCCATGTACAGGGTTCCACCTCATCCTCAGATCGGGATCTCTACCGGAGCAAGAACCCCGATGTCCGGGGACGGTATGACCTGGAACGCATCGGGGGGTCTCTGGGCATCGGCCGTCCCATCGGCACGGCCTACCGGCTGATCTTCAAGTACTCATTTGAAGATGTCCAGGTCGGAGATTTCCACGCGCCGGCCGTACTCAGGGGAGGGGGGCTGTTCGCGCAGGAGGTCGGAGCCGCGGTGGGCCGGAAGCCGGTGGGCTTTCTCGGCCTCGACCTCTACCGACGGCCGTCGGGGCGGCCCTGGGGCAGTGTCCCGGGCGTCGATCTGAGCCTGCAGGTCGACTTTTCGGCAACCTACCTGGGGTCTACGGCCAATTTCCTCCGATTGCGTACCGAACTCTACCGGCATGTTGAGACCTTTCCGGGGCAGACCTTCTCCTTTGGAGGACGCGCTGGAATCATCTTTGGCTCTTCCCCGTTCTACGAACGGTTCTTTCTGGATGGCCCCAACCAGCTCCGAGGAATGGAGCGGCGCGAAGTTGGACCCGAGGGGGGCACCCGGTTTGTTTCAGCGGAAGGGGTCTATTCGGTCTCCCTGGCAAAGATGGGACGGTTCTATCTCTTTGCAGAAGGCGCAGGCATCAGGCGGCCTGTGAACGGCACCGTCCGAAAGGACGCAGACGCAACCGTGGGCATAGGCATCCTGCTCTTCAACCGAATCGACATCAGTTTTGGCATCACAACCGGCACATTAATCGTAAAATTCCACCGGTTCGGGGGAATCAATGTGGGCCTTTAAAATCGGGGAATAGGGAGTAGAACAGGGAATAGGACCGGCCTCCTGCGCCTGCGCCCTGTATTTAAATGGATGCAAACAAGGCATGAAAGAGGCATTGAGACAGGGATGGATCGTCTGGTTGGGCCTCTTTTTTTTTATGACGCAGCCCGGCAGCGCATCGGCTCAGACGATAACGGTCGGAAAGCGGCAGGTCTATATCCAGGGCAACACCCTCAAATTGGACGTGGCGCTCGACTCCCTCTTTTCTCAGCGCGCCCTGGATGCGATCGAATCGGGGATGACCACTTCCATCACCCTGGAACTTCGACTTGGCCCGGAAGACAATTTCAAACCTCTGGATCAAATCCTTCACATCCGCCTCGATCACGACATCTGGGAGGGACAGTACCACGTCGTTCGACACGCCAGCAGGCCCGAGACCCTTCAGACTGCCAGCTTCGACACCGTCCGGAGCTTTTGCTCGAACCTGAAGGGCATCACCCTTGGCCCCCTGCCCTCGACCGGAAAACAATTCGTCCTGCAAGCCAGAGTCGGGGTGAACCCCATCTCACCCGAACAGCAGCAGCGTACCCGAAAGTGGCTCAACCTCCTGGAAAAAGGGAGCCTGCTGGAACTCTTTATCCCCCTGGATCGACCGTCTGAACGCACGCGCTGGATCGAAGTTGAGCGCTTCAACCTCAAGGATCTGAAATGAAACCCCTATCGCTACGATCGCGGATCATCATCGCCCTGATTGCCCTGGCGCTGGGAACCACACTGGTCCTCTCACTTCTGGCCAAAAACCTGCTGGACCAGAGCCTGCAGGTCAGCATTACCCCGGAGATCGGACAGGCCCTGAACGATGCGCTCGTTCTGGCAAAAGAAAACTACAGTGTGCGTAAAGCCATCATGGTCGAGGCCGGCGGTGCGCTGGCCGAATCGCCGATCCTCAACAAGGCATTCCAAAACGGAGATCTCGAACGGTTGCGGGACGTGTTCAAACAGAGGGAACTTTCGGAGGTTTCACTCCGTTTCGCCCCCAGGGGAAGCCTGCCGGCGTCGCTTGCCGACCGCCTTGTTGGTGGCCCGCAGGTCTTCAAAAGCCCCGAGCAGGCAGCCCTGCTACAAATGGCGGTGCCCGTTTGGGAAAACGGACGCATCGTCGCGGCCCTGTTCGTCACGGAGCGCCTGGACAAGCTCATAAACGTAGAGCGGGCGGCACAGACGGTTGGGCACCTGCAAATGATCTTCGATCACACCCAGGAAGACCTCTATCGGGCCTTTCTACTGACCTTTTTGGTGGCCGCCGCAGGCGTGGTCCTGGTGGCCTCGGTAGTCGGTATCCGCATCGGGTTTGAAATCACCGGCCCCCTCTACGCCCTCATCAAGGGCACCCGGGAACTGGCCCGGGACAACCTGCATTACCGCATCCCCAGGGGCCGCGACGACGAGATCGGTCTGGTCATCGACTCCTTCAACCGCATGGCGGAAGACCTGAACCAGAACCGGCGGCAGCGGGTGGAAGCCGAAAAAATCGCGGCGTGGCAGGAAATTGCCCGCCGCCTGGCCCACGAAATCAAGAATCCCCTCACCCCCATCCAGCTCACCGTTCAGCAGATGAGAGACAAATATGCAGGAGACGATCCGGCCTATCGGAATCTGATCGAGGATTGTACCGAGATCGTCACCGAAGAAGTGGAAAGCCTCAGGGGCCTGGTTCAGGAATTTGCGGACTTCGCCCGCATGCCCTCCCTTTCCCTGAAGCGGCACGACCTCAACAGCGTGGCGCAGGACGCCGTCCGCCTCTATCCGGAAGCCAGCATCAGGCTCGACCTTCAGGTCGACCTGCCCGAACTCGACTTAGACGTGGAACAGATGCGCCGCGTGCTGATCAACCTGATCGAAAACGGCGTGGAGGCAGCCGGAGAGAACGGCACCCTCGCCGTCTGCACGCAGTTCCGGAACGGGACCGTAAAGCTCCAGGTCACCGATTCCGGGCCGGGTGTGGCCAGAGAGAACCGGGAACGGATCTTCCAGCCCTACGTGTCAACCAAAGAGAACGGAATGGGCCTGGGTCTGGCAATGGTGCGAAGTATTGTTGAGAACCATGGAGGGCGCGTTACCGTAACAGACGGCCCGGAGGGAGGGGCTCAATTCGAGCTTCTGCTGCCCATTCCAGAGGGATCTATAAAATGGCCGGAGGTGCAGACATGACCGAACAAACCGTGCTGGTCGTCGACGATGAGCGGAACATCCGGCGATCCTTGAAAATGATTCTTTCGGGCGAGGGCTACAGCGTCATCTGTGCATCCGCCGGGGAGGAGGCCCTGGAGGTCCTCTGCCAGCAGCCCGTTCACACCGCCCTGCTGGACATCGTCATGCCCGGCATGAACGGCATCGACGTGCTTCAGAACATGCGAAAGACAAGACCCAACCTGCCCGTCATCATGATCTCCGGCCACGGCACCGTTCAGGACGCTGTGTGGGCGACCAAGCTGGGCGCCTACGACTTCTTGGAAAAGCCGCTCTCCCGGGAGAAAGTGCTCCTTTCCGTCTCCCATGCCCTGGAAACATCCACACTGGCTGAGGAAAACCGGAACCTGCGGCAAAAAATCGAAGGCCGCTACGAAATGGTCGGCCAGAGCCAGGCCATGCAGGCCATCCTGGAACAGATCGGGAAGGTCGCGCCCACCAATGGACGGGTGCTCATCTTAGGGGAAAGCGGCACCGGCAAGGAACTCATCGCCCGGCACATCCACCGGCAAAGCCAGCGGCACCGGGGCTCTTTTATCAAAGTAAACTGCGCCGCCATTCCAGAAGAACTGATCGAGAGCGAACTCTTTGGAAGCGACCGGGGAGCCTTCACAGGGGCCGTGAAGACCCGGGATGGAAAATTCCTGCAAGCCGACGGCGGCACCCTCTTCTTAGACGAAATCGGCGACATGAGCCTCAACGTCCAGGCGAAGGTCTTGCGCGCCCTCGAACAGGGAGAATTCGAGCGCGTGGGTGGCTCCGAAACCATTCGGGTAGACGTCCGGGTGATTGCGGCCACCAACAAAGACCTCCGGAAACGGGTGGAACAGGGCCAGTTTCGTGAAGACCTCTTTTTCAGGCTCAACGTCATCCCCATCGTGTCCCCGCCCCTGCGGGACCGTCGCGAAGACATCTCCCTGCTCACTGCCCACTGCCTCGATCTCTACGCCGAAGAGAACGGCTTCCGGCCCAAAAAGATCGCCCCCGATGCAATGGAGGTCCTCTGCCGCTACGACTGGCCTGGAAACATCCGGGAACTCAAGAACCTGGTAGAACGCCTCTCCATTATGGTCAGCGCAGATGTTATTGGCGCTGGTGACCTGCCCACCCTCAGCGGCCTTCATATTCCACGCGCCTCAGAAGAGGCAGACACCCCGGCGCTCCCGAATCTGCCCTCCGGAAAAACGCTGCGGGAAGTGAGGGAAGCCGTAGAGCGGGTCGTCATCGGTGACGCCCTGGAAAAGAGCGGCGGGAATGTGACGCAGGCGGCCAAAATCCTGGGTATTGAGCGGACAAACCTGCATAAAAAGATCAAAGCCTATGACCTCGAACGGTAGTCAATTGGCGCAACGGGCGCTCATACTGGCGGCATTATATCTTTTCATCGGTGCCGCAGAAGCCAACGCGCCGCAGGGACGTCTAAAGGCGTTCTACCGGTCCATCCGGATGCGCTACAACCGGGTAGAAGGCATTTTTCTGGGCTACCGCCTGGGCGTTGCGCCCAGGACCTGGCAGGGCTTCGGCCTCTTTGCAGAGGGCGGCTACGGCATGCACAACCAGTCGCCCCGCTGGGAAAGCGGCCTGGAGTACCAAAAGGATAAGGCGACCTTTTCCCTTACCCTGTTCGACCGCACCGAAACCAACGACCGCGAAATCACCCGCACCAGTGAAAATACCGTTTTCACCCTCCTCTTCAAATGGGATTACCAGGACTACTTCCGGACAAAGCAGGGGTTTGAGGCCAAAGGGGCTTACCGCTACCGGCGGCGCCTGCTCTTCCTGGGCCGGCTGTCCGCGTTTACCTATGACAATATGCCCCTCGAAACGGGGTGGAGTCTTTTTCATCCGAACCGCGCCTTCCGAATCAATCCCCGGATTCAACCCGGAGACGCCGGTCTGCTGCAACTCGGGTTCATCCTGGATACGCGGATACGCAGTCCCATCTTCCGGAACGCCTGGTACCTCAGCGGAATCTACGAACGGGGATTTCGGGCATTCGAATACAACGGCCTGATCCTGGCGGTCAAACGGTTCCAGAAAGTCATCTTCGGCAGCCAGGCCTTTGTCGTGCAAGCCCGGATCGGTACTCGCGAGAGCACCCACGAGCAGCACCTGTTCGATCTGGGAGGGGTGAGCACGCTTCGGGGCTACGACATCAAAGAATTTACCGGCAACCGGATGGTCATGGTCAACTTCGACTACCTCTTCGGTGGGGACCTGCTGGGTCGAATGCCCATCAAAGGGTTCCACCTGCTCAACCTCATCCTCTTCTTCGACGCCGGATGGGCGCACGCGGTGCCCAAATCGGAAACCCTGTTGAGCGGCTTCGGTGACTTGAGTCTGAAAGACTTCAAGCCCAACGCCGGCGTCGGAGTCGCCGCTCTCCGGCAGTTCCTCCGATTCAACATCGCCCTGCGTCTGGACCGCAAGAATGACCCCTGGGTTGTATCCTTGCGTGTTAAAAGAAAATTCTAATTGGACCGCACAGGCTAAGTCCCTTCCTCCCAGGAACTCAGGTACGCCGCCTGCTCGGACGTCAGTTCGTCGATCTGCACCCCCATCGCCTCCAGCTGCAGCTGGGCGACCTCCCGATCAATCTCGTCCGGCAGCCGGTAGACCTTCGGCTCCAGTTCATCCGCATGGGCAATGCCGTATTCCACGCCCAGCGCCTGGTCGCAAAATGAAAGCGACATCACCGCAGACGGGTGACCCTCCGCGCAGGCCAGGTTCACCAGGCGCCCTTCGCCGCAGAGGAATATCGACTTCCCCTTTAAGGAATACTCGTGGAAAAGCGGGCGTACCTCCCGTTTGTTGTCCGCCATCTCCTCCAGGCCAACCACGTCAATCTCTAAGTCGAAATGTCCGGCGTTGGCCATCACCGCACCTTCCTTCATAACCTCCATATGATGGGTGTTGATCACGTGCTTGTTCCCGGTCACCGTCACAAACAGGTCGCCCAGTGGGGCGGCTTCCGCCATCGGCATTACCCGGAAGCCGTCCATCCGCGCCTGCAGTGCCCGGAAGGCGTCCACCTCCGTCACCGCCACCTCTGCGCCCAGCCCCCTGGAGCGGGAAGCCACGCCCTTCCCGCAGTTGCCATATCCGACAACCACCACCGTCTGCCCGCTGATCAGCAGGTTGGATGCCCGGACCACGCCATCCAGCGCCGACTGTCCGGTCCCGTAAAAATTGTCCATCAGGTGCTTCGTATCGCAGTCGTTCACCGCAATAATCGGGTATTTAAGGGCACTGTCCTTCTCCATCGCCCGCAGACGGATGATTCCCGTCGTGGTCTCTTCACACCCGCAGAGAATATCGGGAATCTGGTCGGCGTAATTGGTGTGGATCTCGGAGACCAGATCACACCCATCGTCAATGGTCACATGCGGTTTGGTCTCGATCACCGCCCGGATATATTTGTAATAATCCTCGCGGGTCTCTCCCTTGTAGGCGTAAACCGTCGTGTCCTCATAAGCCAGAGCCGCGGCCACATCGTCCTGCGTCGACAGCGGGTTGCAGCCGGTAATGGCCACCTCCGCGCCTCCCGCCTGCAGGGTGCGCACAAGCACGGCCGTCTCTTTGGTCACGTGCAGCGCCATGCCAATCCGGTACCCCTCCAGCGGTTTTTCCGCTTCAAACCGTTGCCGGACCTTCATCAGCGCCCCCATCTGCTTCTCCGCCCACTCGATATTCTTCAGGCCCTGATCGGCCAGGTTGATATCTTTGACCTCGTAAGCCACCTCATTCTCCTTTCAAATCAGCTTTTTTGCCGCCCTCCGCAGGGCCTGAGCCTTATCGGTCTGCTCCCAGGTAAACGCATCGCCCCGGCGCCCAAAGTGCCCGTAAACGGCTGTCTGCCCATAGATGGGGCGAAGCAGCTTCAGCGACTTGATAATCCCGGAAGGCGTCAGGGGAAAATGCTCCCGAATCAGCTTTGAAATCGCCGCATCGTCAATCTTCCCGGTCCCGAATGTATCCACAGCGACCGACACCGGTTCGGGCACGCCGATCGCGTATGCAAGCTGGACTTCGCAGCGGTTGGCCAGACCTGCCTTCACCACATTCTTGGCCACGTAACGGGCCGCATAGTGGGCGCTCCGGTCCACCTTGCTGGGATCCTTGCCGGAAAACGCCCCCCCTCCGTGCCGCCCCATCCCACCGTAAGTATCCACAATAATCTTCCGCCCCGTCAGCCCGGTATCGCCGTGGGGGCCTCCAACCACAAAACGTCCGGTAGGATTGATGTGGTAGATCGTATCTGTGTCCAGATATCGTTCCGGCACCACTTTCTTGATGACCTGTTTAATCATGTCATTCGTGATTTTTCTATGGCTCGTCTTGGGGGCATGCTGGGTGGAAACAACAACCGTGTGCACCCGGACCGGCGTATCGCCTTCGTACTCCACCGTAACCTGCGACTTGCTGTCCGGGCGCAAATAGGGCAGTGTGCCCCTCCTGCGAAGCTGCGCCAGGCGCTGCATCAGCTTGTGCGCCAGCATAATGGGCATCGGCATCAACTCCGGCGTCTCCCGGCAGGCATAACCGAACATCATCCCCTGGTCGCCGGCCCCCTGCTCCTGATGTAAGCCTTCCCCTGTGCTGACACCCTGGGAAATATCGCCCGACTGTTTGTCCAGGGCAACCAGCACCCCGCAGGACTGGCAGTCAAACCCGTAGTCCGAATCGGTATACCCGATCCGGCGGATAACATCTCGAACCAGCTCTGAAACTTCCACCGTCGCCTGGCTGGTCACCTCTCCCGACACGATCACCTGCCCCGTCGTCACCAGGGTTTCACAGGCGACCCGGGACCTGGGGTCCTGCGCAAGCATCGCATCTAAAACCGCATCGGAAATCTGATCGCAAATCTTGTCCGGATGCCCTTCAGACACCGACTCGGAAGTAAAAAGACGCCGCATAAAGTTAAGTTCTCCCTCCCGTGATAAGAAGCTGTTTTAAAATTCCTGTCCAGACCGGTTATGCCCTCCCCTCGCCGGGACGGTCGGCCTCAACTCGCACCTCTGGTCCATCTCCCTCCAGCACCACCTCTGTGAATACGGGTTCGGGAAGCGCCTGTCGGACCTCGGCCGGCAGGGCCTCTTGCAGGTGATTCCTGATCTCTTCACACGACCGCAGAGAAAGCACCGCCCCGGCCAGGACCTTGGCTTCCTCCATCGTGATGGACCGGATGGCCCGCTTAACCGCCGGTATGGCCATCGGGCTCATGCTCAGTCCGTCCACCCCCAGGCCCAGCAGCAGCGCGCTAAACCAGGGATCGCCTGCCATCTCGCCGCACACGGTCACCGGAATCCCCTGCCGGCCCGCCGCCACCACCACATTGTGAATCAACCGCAGCACCGCCGGATGGAGCGGATCGAAGAGGTAGGCCACCTTTTCGTTCCCCCGATCCACGGCGATCGCATACTGAATCAGGTCATTGGTCCCGATGCTGAAAAAATCGACTTCCTCCGCCAGTTGATCAGCCACCACCGCCGCGGCAGGCACTTCAATCATCGCCCCCACCGGACAGCCCTCGTCAAAAGGAACGCCCTCGGCCCTCAGCTCTTCACGGGCCTCCTCCAGCACCTCGTTGGCCTCGATCAACTCTTCCACGCCCGATATCATCGGGTACATGATCCGGATGTTGCCCGTCACGCTCGCCCGGAGAATCGCCCGCAGCTGCACCCGAAAAAACCCCTTGTTGGCCAGCGACAGCCGGATGGCCCGCCAGCCTAAGAAGGGGTTCATCTCCGGGCTGGTATGCAGGATGTAGGAGAGTTTATCTCCCCCCAGATCCAGCGTGCGGACCACCAGAGGGTGAGGCGCCATCCGCTGGGCGATCCGGGTGTAGGTCTCTGTCTGCTCACCTTCGGTAGGCAGGCTGGAACTGGCCAGATAGAGATACTCTGTCCGGTAAAGTCCGATGCCCTCTGCGCCATAGGCAAGTGCGGACTCCACCTCCTCGGAGATCTCGATATTCCCCTGCAGATTCACCTCAATACCATCCAGCGTCACACTGGGCAGATCTTTTAACGACGAGAGGTCCTTCCGGACCTCCTGGAACCGTTTCGCCTCGACCCGATAGCGCTCCAGCGTCTCGGCATCCGGATTAATGTAGACCAGCCCCCGGCGCCCGTCCACAATGGTCAGGTCCCCCGATTCTGCCGAGGCAATGGCCGATTCGACACCCGCCACGGCCGGAATCTCCAGCCCACGCGCAATAATGGCCGCATGCGATGTGGTCCCCCCCACCTCGGTCACAACCCCCAGCACACAATCCCGATGCATATGGGCCGTATCCGACGGAGTGAGATCGTGGGCCACCACAATCGCCTCTGTGGTCAGCCGGTCCAGCAGCACGTCCTCCCGCTGGCACAGTTTGGCCAGCACCCGCTTTTCAATGTCTAAGATATCCGCCTTACGCGCCCGGAAATA
This sequence comes from Candidatus Latescibacterota bacterium, assembly GCA_965222075.1. Lineage (GTDB taxonomy): Bacteria > Latescibacterota > UBA2968 > UBA2968 > JAAXHW01. The sequence continues at coordinate 2,379,711 of OZ244937.1, forward strand.
GTCGTCCTGAATGGCGTCGAACTGTCGCCTGACCCCCTGGAATGTCCGCCAGAAGGCATATTCGGCGCTGAACCGCTCCTGCTGGATCAACTGGGTGGTGGGGTCTTTGAGGGCCATGTCTTCTAAGATCAGCAGGTGCGCGTCAAATATCTGCGCATAGTCCCGGCCCAGCCGCTCCTCCACCTGCGCCCGAATCACCTTCACATCTTCGGCCACCTCCTCCAGCGTGGCCAGAAACCGCCCGACTTCGGCTTCCACATCCACCTCGGAAATCCTCCGGTCATCAATCCAGGGATCTTCCGGATCGTGCAGGTATATTGGACCTATCGCAATACCTGGAGATATCTGGATGCCTTTAAGCCGTACCATCATAAGCGAATACCCAAACCCTGAGTGTCCACAAAACCCTCACCCCCTGCCCACACCTCTAATCGAACTTACGCTCAATCACCTTAACGGTTTCCGCAACCGCCTCGACCTCGTCCTCCCCTTCTGCCCGCACCAGGATGGTCGAGCCCTCTTCCGCAGCCAGCATCATCACCCCCATAATGCTCTTTCCACTGACCTCCAAACCCTCTTTGACCAGGGTAATCTCACAAACATACCTGGACGTCGCCTGCACCAGAAGCGCGGCTGGCCGTGCATGGAGCCCCAATCTGTTTTTGACCGTCGCCTGCCGTTCCTCCATAAACAGATCCTGTATTGCAACCCAAGCGCCTGAAAAAGATACGATCTATATAGAAGGCCACAGGATGTCAAGCGCTGCCGACCAAACGCAGCACCTGCGCTTCCCCGTCGATATGCCCGTTGCCGCCCAAACCACAGCAGGTCAACGCCGCGCTGGCGCTGGCAAACTGGACGCTCCGGGTCAGCGTCCATCCCTGAAGGTAGCCGGTTATCAATCCTGCGCGGAACGCATCGCCCGCACCGGTCGTATCCCGCACTGGCACCGAAAACGCCGGCTGGTCGAAACTGCTCCCGTTCTCCCGATACACCGTGCACCCCTCGCGCCCCCGGGTGATCACAACCGTCTTCACACCGGCCTTGAGCAGGCCAACAGCCACATCGGCGTCGGCCCCCATCCGATGCCGTCTGATAAATCCGTTGGAATTGATCACCAGATCGCAGAATTCTGCCAGGGGGTGGTCCTCCGAAAGCTCAATGGAAAACACGGAACTCCCCGCTTCCCGCGCCAGCCGGGCGGCTTCCACCGCATTCTTTCCCAGAAAAGGATCCACCGAAAGCAGGGATACCCCCTCAATATCTTCCGGCCTCAGGGGCCGGCTCACAAGATTGTAGATAGAGCCCATCATACTCCGTGCCCCATCCAGACTGGAAAGGATCACAACGTGGACCGTTGGCACTCCCCCGTCCACATCCAGATCGCGGGTATCCACCCGATAAGGGCGGATTTGCCGCAAAAAGAGGTTGCCCCGACGGTCGTCGCCCAGCGTGCTGCCCATCAGCTTTACCGGTACGCCCAGACAGCTCAGCGTAATGGCAACATTGGCCGCCTCGCCTCCGATATACTCGCCATTAGAAAGCATTCGGGTATGGCCGTCTGGCTCCGGATAGTCGACAACCTGAACGATCTGGTCCACACCCAGCACACCGTAGCAGAGCACCTCGCCGGGTTTCATAACGTCGCTTCACTCTCTCAAAAAAAATCCGCCAATTGCGTTCTGGCGGAACGTCGCTTGAAAACGAGAAACCCTTTCCCAAGTGTGTTAATCGGAACGATGGATGGCCTGGGCAAACGCCCGAACCGTCGAAGCGTCCCGCCGGGCCTCCAGAACACTTCCCACAACGACAAACGAAGCGCCTGCCTCCACTCTCGCTTCAGCATCCTCCGGACGCTGAAGCCCTCCTCCCACAATGATCGGTATCGAAATATAGCCCGTAACCGCCTCAAGCATCTCCTCGGGCACCATTTGCTCTGCACCGCTGCCGGCGTCTAAGTAAACACACTGCATCCCCAGATATTCCGCTGCCAGTGCATGGGCCATGGCAATATCGGGCTTGTCACGGGGCATCGGTTTTGTATTGCTGATGTACTCGACCGTGGTCTGCCTGCCGGAATCGACAAGCATATATCCGGTGGAAATCGGCTCTAAGCCGTAGGCCTTTAAAATCGGTGCGGCCTTCACATGCTGCCCTACCAGCAGTTCCGGATTCCTCCCGCTGATCATCGACAGGTATAAAATCGCATCCGCAGCCGCCGAAATCTGATTGTTGCCGGCCCCGAAGATAATCACTGGAACACGCACGGCATGCTTGATCTCCCGAACCATCCGGTCAAAATCGGTCGAAAGGAGAAAACTGCCTCCAACCAGGATGGCATCCGCACCGTTCTCCTCAAACATGGCCGCCGTTTGAACCAGGTCTTTTTTTTTCAGGCGATCCGGATCCAGCAAGGGCAGAAAACCTGCCCCCAGCGTTGCCCGGATGTCCATCAAATGGTCAAAAGTAGACATGGAGGCGCGTCACCCTCCCAGTTGCGCCCGCACAATCTCGGGAACCAGAGCCAGCGCTTGGTTTATCTTTTCCGGATGTCTGCCTCCGGCCTGTGCCATATGGGGCCTCCCGCCGCCGCCGCCGCCCACCACCCTGGCCACTTCCTTCACAACCGCACCCGCCTGAACCCCCCGCCGGATCAGGTCGTCGGACACCACCGCAATCAGAGAGGCCTTGCCGTCCAGGTTCGTTCCCAGTACCCCCACCCCCGATCCCAGGGCCGCTCGGAGCCCGTCGGCCATGTCTCGAAACGACGCCATATCGACAATCTCCACCTCCGCTGCCACCACCCAGGTGCCGTCCACTTCCAGGGCCCCGTGCACCAGGTCGTCCATGGCTGCTCCGGCCGTTTTCCGGCGCAGGTCCAGCAGCTCCCGTTCCAGCTCCCGGTTTCGGGAGAGCAGATCGGATACACGCCCGGGCAAGTCCGGCATCTGGGCGTCTAACAGCCCCTCCAGTTCAGCAAGCGTTGTCCGCTCCCGGCGCAGCACCCGCTCCATCCCTCTACCCGTAAGGGCCTCAATGCGGCGCACACCCGCTGCAACACCCGCCTCGGCAACCAACCGCAGGATACCGATCTGACCCGTGGACTGGACGTGCGTCCCCCCGCAGAGTTCCAAGCTGAAATCGCCCACGCGGACCACCCGCACCACATCGCCATATTTTGCCGTAAACAGCATCGTGGCCCCCATCTCCTTCGCCGCCTCCAGCTCGGCGTAAGAAACCTCCACAGCCAGATCCCTGCGAGTCACATCGTTGACAATCCCCTCGACCTCCTCCATCTGCCCCGTTTCAACGCCCGTAAAATGGGTAAAATCGAACCGGAGTCGGTCCGGCGCAACCAGCGACCCCGCCTGCTGCACGTGACGCCCCAGCACCCGGCGCAGCGCGTCGTGAACCAGGTGCGTCGCCGTATGGTTGCGCGCCGTATCCAGCCGCTGCTCCCCGTTTACCTCCGCCTTGACCCGCGCATCGGTCAGATCCTCCAGCTCTCCCTGCATCAGACGCCCCCGGTGCACAATCCCCTCCCCAACGCGGAACGTATCCTCCACCTGGAAGACCACATCGTCGTTGGAAATCCTGCCCCGGTCGCCCACCTGCCCACCCGCCTCTGCGTAGAAGGGCGTTACATCCAGATAGAGGTCCAGTATCCCCTCACCGGCCGTCCGCCAGGCCACCACCCCGGCCTGCGCACTCAGGGTCTCATATCCCACGAACTTGGAATGTCGCTTCGGCAGAAACCCCTCCTGAACCACGCCCTGGGACACAGTCCGGGCAGCCTCTCGGGAACGCGTCTGCTGTACCGCCATCTCCCGCTCGAACCCCGCCACATCCACCTCCAGCCCCTTTTCGGCGGCCATCAACTGAGTCAGGTCCAGCGGGAACCCGTACGTATCGTAAAGGCGAAACGCGTCCTCACCCAAAATACGGCCTTTCCGGCTGACCTCTTCAAAAATCTCAATGCCCCGGTCCAGCGTCTTGCCAAACCCCTCCTCTTCCGACTTGACCACCAGCGCAACATGCTGCGCCTGTTGCAAAATTTCGGGAAACACCTTTCCCATCACGTCCGCAACCGTGGACGTCAGACGGTAGAGAAACGGCTCGTGCATATCCAGCGTGCGTCCAAAGCGCGAGGCCCGCCGGAGGATGCGCCTGAGTACGTACCCGCGCCCTTCGTTGGAGGGCAGGGTGCCTTCGGCAATCGCAAAAGTCAGCGCCCGGATATGATCCGCGATAACCTGCATGGCCGCCCTGTGTTCGTCGCCGTAGGGTTTCCGGGTAATCTCTCCGATGGCCTCGATAATCGGTTGAAAAAGGTCCGTATCGTAATTGGATCTCACACCCTGGAGAAGGGAGCAGATCCGCTCGAACCCCATGCCGGTATCCACATGCTTGTCGAGCAGCGGCTCAAGGTGGTTGTCTTCCTCCCGGTTGAACTGGATAAAGACCAGGTTCCAGATCTCAATATAGTTCGGATCGTCGGAGTTCACACCCTCCGCAGACTGAGCAGAGAGGTCATCTCCCAGATAGTAGTGGATTTCCGAATTGGGTCCGCAGGGGCCCGTCTCACCCATCTCCCAGAAATTGTCCTCCTTCCCGAACCGAAGCACCCGTTCGGGCGGCAGATCCGTCACCTCCGTCCAGAGCTTTTCCGCCTCCTCATCCAGCTCCAGCCCCAGAGATGCGTCTCCGCCAAAGACCGTGGCCCAGAGGCGCTCCCTGGGCAGTTTCCACACCTCGGTGAGCAGTTCCCAGGCCCACGCAATCGCCTCGCGCTGGAAGTAGTCTCCAAAAGACCAGTTCCCCAGCATTTCAAAAAAGGTATGGTGCAGGCAGCTGAACCCCACCTCTTCTAAGTCGTTGTGCTTCCCCGACACCCGGATACACTTCTGCGTATCCACCGCCCGCGTGTACTCCCTGCGCCCCGTCCCTAAGAACACATCCTTGAACTGGTTCATCCCCGCGTTGGTAAACAGCAGCGTCGGATCGTCCTGGGGCACCACCGGCGCGCTTGGCACCCGGGTATGGCCCTTGCCTTCAAAAAAGCGGAAAAAATCCTCTCGTATCTCAGATGAAGTCATAACGGGTCTGTCGCAGGTTTCACAATTGAGAATTTCAAGCCGTCATCCTGCCCACGGCGTCTCCTCCTCCTGCGCCTCCTCCAGCTCGGCCCAGGTCCGTTCGGCCGCCTCGCGTGCGATACGGGCCTCAAACCCCCGCCTGCCCAAAAAGCCGTACATCCGGGAAAGCGCCTTCTGGCGTTCCAGCCCCCGGTATCGCTCCTGCCGGGACCTCAGTAAGTCCAGGGCGACCACACCTAAGTCCACGCCCTCCAGCGCCTCGTCCAGGACCTGCTGGACGGTCTCCTCCGCAACGCCCCGCACCTTGAGCTCCCGCGCCAGCATCTGTCGGCCCATCGGCCGCAAACGCATCCGTTCCTGCACAAAGCGCCTCGCAAACGCCCAATCGTCGATCAGCCCGAGTCGTTCCAGCGTCTGCACCGTCTGCTCAATTGCCCGCCGCCTGAACTGCCTTCCCCGCAGCTTGCCGAGGATCTCCTGCCGGGTGTAAGCCCGCCCGCCCAGCAGACCAAAGGCAACCTTCTTGGCCTTCTCAACCTCCTCGTCTACCTCGAACATCCGGGCCGATTCGGGATGGAGCTTCAATGCTGGCACCTCTTAAAGGCCAAATGACGGTGGATACTTCCCCCCCTTCCGGGGGTGGGACAGGCCTATCCTTCCGCCGCCGCCTGCTGTTCTGAGGGCGTCCCGTTTACCGGCAGCGCCACTGCCTGCCGCACCTCCTGCTCGACCCTGGTTGCAATTTCCGGGTTCTCTTTCAGGAAGCGCTTCACATTCTCCCTGCCCTGTCCCAGACGGCCGCCGTCGTAGGAGAACCAGGTCCCGCTCTTGTTGATGATCCCGTGCAGTTCGGCCATGTCGATCAGGCTTCCCTCCCGTGAGATCCCCCCGCCGAACATCAGGTCGAACTCCGCCTCCTTAAACGGCGCAGCCATCTTGTTCTTCACCACCCGGACCTTCACCCGGTTGCCGATCACGTTCTGCCCGTCCTTAATAGATCCGATCCGCCGGATGTCCATCCGCACGGACGAATAGAACTTGAGGGCGTTCCCCCCGCTGGTCGTCTCCGGGTTGCCGAACATCACCCCGATCTTCATCCGGATCTGATTGGTGAAAATCAAGCAGGTCTTCGACCGACTGACGGACCCGGACAGCTTGCGCATCGCCTGGGACATCAGCCGCGCCTGCAGCCCCATGTGGGAATCGCCCATCTCACCTTCCAACTCCGCCCTGGGCACCAGCGCCGCTACCGAATCGACCACCACCACGTCGGACGCCCCGCTGCGCACCAGCGTATCGGTAATCTCAAGCGCCTCCTCTCCGGTATCCGGCTGGGAGATCAACAGGTGCTCCAGATCCACCCCGATCTGTTCGGCCAGCTCCACATTGAGCGCATGCTCAGCGTCCACAAACGCCGTCACACCGCCCCGTTTCTGGGCCTCGGCAATCACGTGCAGGGTCAGCGTTGTCTTCCCCGACCCTTCGGGGCCATAAACCTCAATGATCCGCCCTTTGGGCACCCCTCCCGTCCCCAGGGCCACGTCCAGCGCCAGAGACCCCGTCGGGATCACCTCCGCCCTTATTCGGTGGTTTTCCTCCCCTCCCAACCGCATAATAGCCCCCTGACCGAACTGCTTCTCAATCTGAGCAATGGCCAGGTCAATCGCCTTCTCCTTACCGTCTGTCGCTCGCTTCGCCATAGCGTCGCCCCTCCTGTCCTCTGTATAGGGGGTTGATGGGATTACGGTGCAGCCCTTGGATCTCTAAAACACCTTCTGCACCGTACGTTAGGTGACGACATAATATACTGAACACATGTATATTGGTCAAGGGTAATAATGCCCCACATCCAGCGCCCCGCACCCCAGCACCGAATACACCGCCCCCTCAGGCCGCAGGTCGCTCTTCATCACGTCCACCCGTTCCACCCGGAAGCGAACCGGTTGGATCGGACCCGCCATATCCCCCGACAGCGCCACAGGCCGGCGACGCGCCCTTCCCAGCGTCAGGTGGGCAGTGAACCGCCGCCGCTCGGGGGGAAACCCGAGGGAGTTCAGGACGCGCTCGACCCCGTCCTGGAGCCGCTTCAGAGCCTCTAAGTCCCCCTCGATTCCAACCCAGAGCACCCGGGCTCGATCCCGGCTGGGAAACCCTCCGGCCCCTGCGGTCTGAAGCGTAAAAGGCGCGACCTCTCCGGCAACCTGCTCAACGGCCGCAACAACGTCTGGAATCTGCGCCTCTTCGACATCTCCCAGAAATTTCAGCGTCAGGTGGATGCCTTCCGGGCGCACCCAGCGCACCCCATCTCCTACCTCCCTCAGACAATCGATTGTAGCAGCCAGAGTCCGGACCACTTCACCCGGGAGTCCCACGGCAACAAATGTCCGCACCAACCCCATCAGATTACCTGTTCCAGAGCGTCAATGCGCCGCGTAAAATCAGATTGCCGTAAACCCCGGCAATAATGTCGTCCATCATCACACCCCACCCCCCGGGCAGGGCTTCCAACTGGCGTGCGGGGGGCGGCTTCACAATATCCAGCGCTCTGAAAAGGAAAAATCCGGCAATTCCCAGCCCTATGGACGGAGGCAGCAGGAACATGGTCACGAAAAAACCGATCATCTCATCGATGACCACAGGCGCAGGATCTTTGCCCCAGACCGATTCACCGGCCGATGCGGCATACACACCCAGGACAAAAAGGAGCGTGAGGAAGGCGATCCAGGAAAACAGGCTGAGAGGAGGCAGCAGGCAGTAAATCACAAGCGCAACTGCAGTCCCGACCGTGCCGGGCGCAAAAACAGAATACCCCGCAAAAAAACCGGTAGCGATCAGACGCGTCGGGAAATTCAAAGAGCGCTCCCGTTCGGCATGCTGAGGTTCACAGGAAAGAGGAGACAAACGTTCAGGTCCGGGACCGGTGCAGAACCCTCAGATAGCGCACACCTGAAACCACGGCCAGCAGCGTCACCGCAGCAACCAGCCCGTTCAACACCAGATGCGACCAGGAATCGATCAGGACCAGCGGCTGTGACGTCAATTTTGCCTCGATAACCCGCACATTGATAAAGACCAGAATGCCGAAGATAATGACCAGCTGCAGCATCGTCTTCCACTTGGCCAAACGGGACGTCACCACCGGCCGCCCCGCACGGATGCCATACACCCTAAGCCCCGTGATCGCCGCATCCCGAATCAGCATCGCGCCCACCAGCCAGGCCTCTACCATCCCCAGAACCACAAAAGAGATCAGGGCCGAAGAAACCAGCAGCTTATCCGCCAGGGGGTCCAGAAATTCCCCAAGGCTGGTCACCGTCCCGTTGCGTCGGGCAATCCGCCCGTCGTAGAAATCGGTCAGCGACGCCACCGTAAACACCAGCAGCGCCAGGATTTTGCAGTACCAACTCTCCGCAAAAATCAGGAGCAGAAAGACCGGCGTCAGCACAAGCCGAACCGTGCTTAGAATGTTCGGAAAGGTCACCAACCGATCCATCGTCCCCCGCTTGGGAAAGGGGAGGTCTCCGGTATTTCCACGAAGGGTATTTGCGCGTTCCATCACAATAGCTCCCGACGCCCTTCCAAGGCCCGCGCCAGAGTAACCTGATCCGCCAGCGTTAAGTCGCTCCCAACCGGCAGCCCCCGGGCAATCTGGGTCACCTTTATGTTGAACGGTTCAAGACACTGCCCGATGTACTGTGCCGTGGCATCTCCCTCCACCGTTGGACCGTTCGCCAGAACCACTTCCTTGATCTCGTTCTGTTTCAACCGCTCCAACAGCTCCTGAATGTGCAGATCTTCGGGACCGATGCCGTCCAGTGGAGAAATCCGACCGTCTAAAACGTGGTACACTCCCCGATTGGTACTCGTCTGCTCAATGGCCAGGAGGTCTCCCACATAGTCGACCACCATCAACAGTGAGCGATCTCGGCGCGGATCCGAGCAGATCGGACACGGATCGCTCTCGGTCAGATTAAAACAGACCGAACACCGCCGGACCGCCGTCTTCACCTCTACCATCATTTTCGCCAGCTCGCTGACCTTCTCCGTGTCCCAGGTCAGCATCTCCAGCGCAATCCGCCGGGCGGACTTGGCCCCGATGCCCGGCAGACGGTTCAAACCGGCAATCAACCTGTCGATGGCGTTTGAAGTCAACCGTCCTTCTCCCCTATCTTTATCTCAATAAAGAGCGAAAAGCAGCAGCCACCGGAACCCTAAATCCCCAACCCCGGCACATTCATCCCCGGCGGGATCAACCCCGCCGTGGCCTTCTGCATCGCTTCTTCGGCCATCGCCTGTGCCTTTTCACGGGCCTGCTGGATCGCGGCCAGCACCAGATCCTCCAGCATCTCCACATCCTCCGGGTCCACCACTTCCGGGTCGATTTTGATCCCCAAAATCTCCTGACGCCCATTGGCTCTGACCACCACCATCCCGCCGCCGGCCGAACCTTCCACCTGCTTCTCTGCCAATCCCTCCTGCACCCTGGCCAGCTTTGCCTGGAGCTTCTGGGCCTGCCTCATCATCCCCGCCATACCCTTTGCCATAACCACCGTCCTCCCGGGATGCTTCCCGCGCCGGCCTGCCTGCGCGTGCTGTCTCACGCACGCAGGCAGGGCCTACCGACGGAGAACCTCCCCATCAAAGATCCGGAGGGCCATCTGCACCCGTTCGTCCGCTTCGGCACGATCCTCATCCTCGGCTTGGGACGCCGCATCGCCATCCAGCCGGCACACCACCCGCAGCTTAGCCCCAAACAGCTTGGCTACCGCCGCTTCCACCGCCTCCCGGTTGCGGGTGACCTGATTGGCGTGAAACGTACTGCTCCGATCAAAAAAAACGTCCAGCTGACGACCTTTCAGCGCCCTGGGGCTTCCCGCTGCCAGAAACGTACCCACCGAAATCTTCTGTGCCTTGACCCCCTGCACCAGCGCATCCCAGCCGGCCTGGACGGCCTTCAGCGTCACCTCGCCCCCCGTTGGGGGCTCCCGGTCCCGCGCCGCGGTTTCCGCTACGGGGGGCGCTGCCCTGGCCTCTTTCTGTGGGGGACTGCCTTTCCGATCCGGCTGCCGGGATCTTGTTGTTTCCCGGCCCTTTAAAAGCCCCTCCAGCCCCTCCAGCCGGCCCATCAGGTCCTCCAGCGCCACCGTCGAGGCCATCTTCACCAGCTTCATCACCGTCAGTTCCAGCCAGAATTGGGGTTCGGAGACGCGCCCTAAGTTAAGCTCAAGTTCGGAAACAATCTGGAGCATGCGAACCAGATCGTCCTCCTGAAAACGCCCGGCAAAGTCCACATACCGCGCCCTGTCGGACTCCGGCAGACCCTCCCCTTCCATCCCCTCCGAAACGCGGGCCACCAGCAGGTGCCGGCCGTGCCCTAACAGCCCTTCGGTAAACTCCCCCACATCCCCACCCTCTTCTATGACCCGGGCAACCACGTTCAGAGCGGCCGCCCCATCCCTGTCTAAGATCGCCTGCGTCAGTTCAAAATAAACGTCCCGGGGGATAATGCCCAGCAGATTCCTGGCGGCCTCTTCCGTAATCGCCCCTTCGGAAAAGGCCACGACCTGGTCCAGCAGGCTCAGCGCGTCTCTCATCGCCCCATCGGCCTTCCGGGCGATCAGAAAAAGCGCCTCCTCCTGGGCTTCCAGGCTCTCCGCCTCCAAAATCGTTCGAAGCTGCGCCACAATCTGCTCGCTGGGAATCCGGCGGAAATTGTAGCGCTGGCACCGGGAGAGAATCGTCTCTGGCACCTTGTTGGACGCTGTGGTGGCAAATACGAAAACAACGTGCGGGGGGGGCTCCTCCAGCGTCTTGAGGAGGGCGTTAAAGGCCTCCGGCGTCAACATGTGGACTTCATCAATAATATAAACTTTCCGCTTCCCCTTGGAGGCCGCGTACCCCACTTCTTCTCGAAGCTGGCGGATCTCATCGATCCCCCGGTTGGACGCCCCGTCGACCTCCAGCACGTCAAAACTTTTGCCGTCTGCAATCGCCTTGCAGGAATCACACGCCCCGCAGGGATCCGGCGTGGGCCCCTCCTCGCAGTTGAGGGCCTTGGCCAGCAGCCGGGCCATGGTGGTCTTCCCCGTCCCACGCGGGCCTGAAAAGAGATAGGCCTGAGCGACCCGGTCCGAGAGGATCGCATTTTGCAGGGTCTTCACAATGTGGTCCTGAGCGACAACGCGTCCAAACACCTCCGGCCGCCACTCCCGGGCCATCACCCTGTAGACCTTGTGGGACATGGAATCCACTCCAGAGTGTAATGAAAGACAAGGCCGTGCACCCCGCTTTGATCCTCCATTTCGGGGCGTTCAGAAAGCGCCAGCTCCCGCCAGGTTGCCCCACGGCACACGGGCCGCATTGCCTACCGCTGCTACCTTCCGGTCCTGACGGAGTTGAGCAAGGACCCGTTGCGCAGGACCTGACGATCCACACCGCCTTCTCTCTGAACCGCATCCCAAAATGAGCAACCTCAGACGTGGGAATTCGACCCCGCTACAGCGGATTGCGGGCTACAGGGCACCGCTACCTCCCCGTCTAGCACGACCTTGAAAAAGGTTTCAGTGGTCAGCCGACGGCGGTTGGTCTCAATTTTACTGACCACTGACGACCGAAGACTGTTTTTTCTGGTGGAGCAGATGGGATTTGAACCCACGACCTCCAGAGTGCGATTCTGGCGCTCTCCCAACTGAGCTACTGCCCCACAATGATCATTGAAAATTGCCAGGATTGAAGGTTGGCGGAGAGGGAGGGATTCGAACCCTCGGTATCCAGGAAGGATACACATGATTTCCAGTCATGCCTGTTCGACCACTCCAGCACCTCTCCAGCGTATAAGTCACAAGTCAGGGTTCCCAACCCTTCTTGCGAGTGCCGATCTTGAACTTTTGACTTTAGACGCGTGACTCAAAACGCTTTTCTTGGCGGAGAGGGTGGGATTCGAACCCACGGTACCCGTAAAGGTACACCGGTTTTCGAGACCGGCCTGTTCAACCACTCCAGCACCTCTCCAAAGCTCAGACACTTCAGCGCCGCTTCTTGAAGAAGACCCTCAAAACCTCCCCACAGGCCTGCTCCAGAACTCCCCTTTGGACCGCCACTTGATGGTTCAACCGGCGGTCCTCGACCACATTCCGAACCGATCCGCACGCCCCGGCTTTTGGATCCCATGCCCCGAACACCAGCCTGGGTATGCGGGCCAGAACCATCGCCCCGGCGCACATAGCACAGGGCTCTAAGGTGATGTAAATCGTGCACCCTTCCAGACGCCACGACCCCAGGTGCGCGGCTGCCTGCCGGATGGCCAGCATCTCGGCGTGGGCCGTGGGATCGTTGTCCTGCCGGGTTCGGTTGTGCCCACACCCCACCACCTCTTCCCCCCGCAAAATCACCGCCCCCACAGGCACCTCACCCCCCGCTTCCGCCACCTTCGCCTCGGCTAAGGCCAACCGCATGCCAGCTTCGTCTACATCCTGCAAAACAACCCCGATTTGGACACGTACAGGGGCGCATTCCATATCCTGAGAGAACTAACGAATATACCAATTTACCCCTGTTCAGTCAACCACTTTCCCGACCCCAAAAGCCGCCTAACCCCTTGATCAGTTCGTGTAAAACACCCTCTTGCTCCCCTGAGATCCCACTACAGCTTCGTGCAGAAAAACGGGATCAACATCTCCCTTTCGTGCAGCCCGCCGTGCCGCCCCCCCCGCAGGTGGGACGGCCTGGCCCCCTCTTTGTAGGGGTAAAAGAGCGTGTGGGCGTCTCGAAACAGCACCAGCAGCTCTCCGATCCGGCCCTGAAACTCGGAGCTGACCCGCCCCGGCCCCCATAGCCCCTCGCTCAGGGCATCCCCACACATCAGCACCAGCGCCCGATCTCCCAGGGCCACCCTGAGGTAGCCCTTCGCAGACGCCGCCCTTCCATCCCTCAGATACAGGTAGGCCGACCGCCCCGTTCCGGTCGGCGGCACAGCCAGCATTTTCCCCCATTTTGGAAATTTACGTATCGAAATCACGTCCTTCGGCTCGACCTGGATATGCCCGTGGTCTGACAGAAACATCAACGCGGCCCGTCCTCTGCCCGACCGTGCCCTGGGCCCCAAGAGTTCCCGTTGGAGGGAATAGGCCAGATTTCTCACCTCCGCTTCCGGCTCCTCCCCCAGCGTGCCGTAATGGTGCAGGATGGTGTCCAGCGCCCCCCAGTACGCCCAGATGCAGGCGGGTGTCTGTGGATCGGTCTCAAGCAATTTCCGAATCTGAACGAACAGGTCGGAAGAATTCACACAGGGGATAACCTCCGTAGCCCCCTCATAATGCATCACCGAAAGCCCGCTCCGATGGATCGTATCCCGGATCAGACAGTACGACCGGACGCCCGCCCGGGCCAACCGTCGGTGCACGGTTGGCACCCCCAAAAGCGCCCGGGCAGCGCCCGGATGCTGCACCAACCGATTGGCACGCTCGTCTGCATCCGGACTCAATCGGATCATATTGGCCACCACGCCCCGCTCGGGAAGGTACATCCGGTAGCCCGCAATCCCGTGTCCAACCGGAGGCAGGCCCGTGTGCAGGGTGGTCAGCGCCACAGCCGTCGTAGAAGGAAACACCGACGTCAGCGGTGCAAACCGGCCCCGGCGCCTCAACTCGTTCAGACCAAGGCTGCGGTCCCCGGCCATCTGTGCCGACACCGCTAAGTACCCCAGGGCGTCCATAAGCATAACGACCAGCTTCCGGCATCCCTTTAATTCGTCCCCCACCACCTCAGGCGCCAGCGGCGGGGTTGGCACCCCCGAAACCCCAAAGTGGGCCAGCACCGTTGCCGGCACATTGGCCAGACTGTATCCACCATAAGCCGGCAGCACAAAATCGTCCGGCAGCGTCTCACCGGCCAGCGTACGTCTTTTCCGCAGACGCTTCAAAACGCCCTGGGCAACCCCTCTCATCGCACCTCCGATCCCAACAAACCATCCCCATCTCCAGGACAACCGATTGGCTGGTCGCCCCTTTTTTCGATTCGGACGCTACCCCCTGCACCGCCGCCGTTCAATCTCCTGGATCTTCCGCACCCCGTCCGCATACTTCCCCCCCTCAAACGGCGTCGTCAGCCAGGTCGCCACAATCTCCCGCGCCACCGTATCCCCAACAGTCCCCACACCCAGACAGAGCACATTCGCATCCACGTGCGCCCGGGCAAACTTGGCCGACGTCACATCGTGGCAGGCTGTGGCCCGCACCCCCACCACCTTGTTGGCCACAATCGCGGACGGCCCCCCCGCACCGTCCGCCACGATCCCCGCCTCACAGCGTCCCTCCGCCACGGCCACCGCCACCTTTTCGGCCACCGCCTCACCCGCCCCGCAATCCACCACCTCCCGCCCCGCCCCCCGAAGCATCCCCTTCAGCGCCTCCTTTAAGGCCTCCCCCCTCTGATCCGCCCCAACAGCAATCCCCCCCAACGTCCTTCCCGCCCCCGATCCACCCTCCTCCGCGTCCGTAACTTCAACCAGCGCGATCCCCTCCCGCCAGAGCGCATCCCGTGCCAGCGGCGTCACAATCCCCCCCTCACCCACCCGGATCTCCCTCCCCCCACGCGCCGCCGTCTCCACCACCAGTTCCTCGGTAACCAGCCGCACCGCAGGCTCGCCCCCCCAGTCCGCCGTCTCCTCCCCCGACAGCGCCTTCAGCCGCCGAATCACCTCCACCACAATCCGTTCAATCAGCTCCCGATCCATAGTCTCTCACCACACCCGTTTCAATTTTCTTTTACCCCTCCCCCAGCACCCGATTCAACCGATCCGGATAATTCGTAATAACCCCCCCCACCCCCATCTCCACCATCTCCCGCATATCCTCTTCCCGGTCCACCGTCCACACCCAGAATCCCATCGCCCGGCTCAAAAAGACCTCCACCAGATCCGGCCGCGCCGCCGTGTATTTCAGCGACAGCGCATTCGCCCCCAGCTTCAACACCCGCTTTACCACCCCCGTCTTTCGGCGCAGGGCCGCTTCACTGCCCGTCATCAAAAACGCCGTTGGAATCCGCCGGTCCAGCCGGTTCACCACACGCACCGCCGTTCCCAGGAAAGACTGGATCACCACGTAGGACTGTGCCCTAAAAGAGCGGACCACCGCAACCACGCGTTCTGCGGCCTCTTCGGTCTTTGCCTCCACCAGCAGCAGCGCCCGTTTGTCCACCAGGTCCAGCACCTCCTCCAGCGTCGGGATCCGCTCCCCCCGAAACGGGGAACCGAACCAGCTCCCGGCATCCAGCCTCCGGATCTCACCCAGTGTCAGCATATCCACGGCCCCACTCCCGTCCGTGGTCCGGTCCACCGTCCGGTCGTGAATCGCCACCACGTGTCCGTCCGCCGTTAAGTGGATGTCGGTCTCCACCAGATCCACGCCGACTTCAAGGGCCTTCTCCACCGCCGCCAGTGTGTTCTCCGGCCCCAGCCCAGCCCCGCCCCGATGGGCAATGCGCATCACCGGAGGCAGGGGCCTGGACACCGCCGCCCGCCGCCGCCCGATCCGTTTCGGTTTTCGACTCCGCGCCTTCCGACTCCGCATCGGTTTCATATTCGGCCAACATGTCTGAAAAACTGGATTTTGAACGCCACGGACAACCAGGAATGCGCCAAAAATAGACCATCTCCCCCATTTTGTCAAGGACAATACCCCCAAAGCATCCAAACCGAAAGACCCCTCTCAAACCCACACCTGAAACCTGCAACCCGCTTCGCCTGCCATCCCCAATTTTATCCTTGACACCCCCCCCCCCTTATCGTATGTTTCCACATACTGGACCTTATGTTCCGGCGTAGCTCAGTCGGCAGAGCAGGTGGCTGTTAACCACTGTGTCGCAGGTTCGAGTCCTGCCGCCGGAGCCAACTATCCATCGCCAACTTTGGCGATCCATTCGTTAACGCGAGACCCCGAGGGGCGATCCCTTCGGGGTCTTGTCGCATCTGTTCTATTTCCAACTAAAAGAAAAATCACCCACCCCCATTCAGGGTTGGGTGATGCACTCGGAGGTTGCGTTGTTTCTTCAAACGATGGAAACCACCAGGCTCAAATTTTCTTTTCGAAGCATATCTTGTAAGGCAAGCTGAACCCAGAAGCTTTCTGGCTCGCCAAGTTTTCTGGCGATTTCTGCTGCCCTGCCGGGGCTTGGAATTCTTCTCTCTTTTTCAATATCACAAAGGCTTTGAGGCGAAATGCCCAAAAAAGTAGCAAATTCTCTCTGGTTTTTTTCTTCTCCCATGCGATAGCTTGCCAGGGCATTTCCAAAGGTAAGATATCCAAAGTCTTTCTCCAATTCAGGAATCCCATATTGTCCTTTAGTACTCATGTTTATTGATCTCCTGAAGCGGCTGCTTGGAAAATAGGCTTTATTTTCATCATTATGGGTGCCCCAAAGGGCGCATGACAACTGCTTAGAAAATAACCTTTCTTTTGCTCTTGGCCTTTTTCTTGTTCGCCCAAGAAAAAGGCCGAAAAAGAAGGGCGCCTGCCTGCGCGGCGCACCGCGCTGCAGGCAGGCCGCTCAAACGCCGCGGGGGCTGCTTTTCCGCGAATAGCCCCTGTGGTGGAAACGGAAACTCCTGTCTGCCGTTCTGCCCTGCGGACCTTTGGGGCGTTGCTGGGCGATGGTGATGGACGGAACCGCGCGGAAAAGCCCACCCCCCTCATTACTCCCCCCTTGAGGGGGAGTCGGCAAGCCAGGCGCGCCGGTGGGGGGATCGCAGAGGCGACAGGACTCGTCGGCTGCGGTGACAACACGGCAGCCGGAGGAACGTTACACGCCAGCCCAAGGCGATGCCCCATAAAGCATGCCCGTAGTCGGCTCTGATCCCTTGGCTGCAGATCAACTCACATGCATTGGAGGTGAGATGAAAAAGCAATCGGAGGGGCTTTCTCACCGCGGATTGGCTGCGTCCTGTTTCAACAAGACCTGGGACTATCTGGGTAAGTCTGAACTCAGCGCCGAGGAAGCTGAAGAAATGATCCATGTGGCCCATGCTTCCTTCTGGCATTGGAATCAGGTTGAGGATCACACTCCGCTTAACATTTCTGTTGGGACCTGGCAGCTTTCTCGGGTTTACACAATGGCAGGACTTCCAGAGCGTGCTGAATACTTCGCACGGAGATGCATTGAAGTGAGTGAGAACAACAATCTGCCACCGTTCTATGTCGGCTACGGCTACGAGGCGAGTGCACGTGCGAAAGCTTTGCAGGGAGAGAAGCAGGAGGCACAGGATCTGATTGAGAGGGCAAAACGTCTTGCTGATCAAGTCCAGGAGAAGGATGACCAGCAGACGCTCCTTGACGACTTGAACAGTATTCTGTGATCAGTAAACAGTGACTACTCAACGACTGCAAAGGCGTTGTGATTTTGCGGACCATTGGTGTCCCCATGACAGGGATTCAGCCACAAATGGGGCCGGCGTGTAACTGCGGACTTGCGTGCCCCACACATCCCTGACCACCCCACAGGCGTTTCGCGTACGGGGAAATCGTTATGCGGCATTTCCAGTGGCTGAATAGAGTGAGCATTCAGATGACCTTGTGAGGAATCTCGATGATTGTCAAATCTGAAGCAGCAAAAGAGGCCAGCTTCGAAGGCCTTACGATTCGAGACTATACCCCGGATCACGACCGTAGTTCTTCATTGGCCACAGTCGAGGTGCCTCCCGGGGTGCAGCACCGAAAAGCACGGTCAACGCGTTCCGACAAATACTACTATGTGATTGAGGGGAAGATACACTTCACTTTGGGTGACGACGAAAACCACCTTGAAAGGGAGACTTCTGCCTGGTGCCAAAGGGAGTACATTTTGGGTACAGGAATGACACTCAAGTGATGGCGATCTTGTTGCTGTTCCATACCCCCAGCTTTGATTTATCGGCGGAGGTTTTCGAGGGTTGAAATCGTAGGGACGTCCCTTGTGCACGCCCAATACGGCGAAAACGACGCAACCGACCATACCTCACAGATACAGGCCGATCATGCAGCCGGTGAGCATCGTCGCCAGGGTGCCCCCCAGCAGCGAGCGCAGACCCAGTCGCGCCAGATCGCCGCGGCGGTCGGGTGCGATGCCGCCAATACCGCCTATCATAATCGCGACGGAGCCGAAGTTGGCGAATCCGCACATGGCGTACGCCGCAATAACAAAAGCGCGTTGCTGGAGGGGATCCGGTCCGCCCATGTGCCGCGACAGCTCCACGTACGCGACGAACTCGTTGAGAATCGTCTTCAGGCCCATGAGCTCGCCGACGACCCGGGCTTCGCTCCACGACAGACCCATGAGCCAGACGAAGGGACGAAACACCCAGCCGGCGGCCGCCTGCAGGCTCCAGTCGCCCGCGCCGGCGTTGACCATCACCTCCACCCTGCCGATGACGAGGTTGGCCAGGGCGACGAGGCCGATAAAAGCGACGAGCATGGCGAGGATGTTGATCACCAAATGCATGCCTTCGGCAGCGCCGCGAGCCGCAGCGTCGAGACCGTTCAGCGTATCGTCGCGCGGAAGTTCCACCTGACGGTGTGAGGTGACAGGCTCACCAGTCTCCGGGATCATGAGTTTGGCCACCGCAATCGCCGCCGGGGCGCTGATCAGCGAAGCCGTGAACAGATGGCCGGCGATGTCGGGATGAGCGGAACCCAGAATGGTCGCGTAGATGACCATCACCGTACCGGCGATCGTGGCCATGCCGACGGTCATCAGACAGAACAACTCACTCTCGGTCATGCGGCTTACGTAGGGTCTTATCAGCAGCGGGGATTCCGTCATGCCCAGGAAAACGTTGGCCGCAGATCCCACGCTCTCTGCCGAACTGAGCCCAAGGGACTTCTGCATGGCCAGACTGAGGCGACTGATCACCCAGGGCAGGATGCGGTAGTGGTAGAGCATGCGCGAAACCGCAGCCACAAAAATCAGGATCGCGGCAATCTCCAGGGCGACGATGGGGCCGTACTGACTCGTGAATTCGGGGTTCGAAAGTCCCGAGAACAGCAGCGACTCGTTGGCCTTCAGCGCGGTTGCGCGCAGCATCCCCGTCAGGGCGTTGATGACGCCGAAGACGTAATGCCGCAGTCCCGTTTGAACGAGGAGGCCCGTGAGCAGCAGCTGCAGACCACTGGCGACGGCGACGGTTTTCCACGGGATTCGCCTCGTGCGCGTGCCCACGGACCAGGCGATGGCCAGGAGCACGACATAGCCGATGGCGCTGTGCAGTATCGTCATGGCTCGTTTCCTCTTTCGAAATCGACCGGCCAGTGGCCAGCAACGCGATAGGCCTCGTCTTCGCCCGGCCAGGGCGGCATCGTGACGATCACGAAGCGCAACGGCCGATCTCCGATGGTCCTGAATTGGAAGTGCGCGCCGGTAGGAATCGACAGACTCCCGCCCGGAGCCACATCCACGACCCGCTCCTCGTCACCGTGTCGCCGCCACATTTGGCCTGTGCCCTCAAGACAGTACCAGAGCTCTTCGACGGTCCTGTGCGCAACGGGCACGGACACCTCTCCCGGATTCAGTGCGCAGTGGACCATGCTCCCGCGGCGCGTCTCAGACAGCAACCGGATCTCCGAGCCATCCGGTGCGAGCACGTCACAATCCCTGGCAAGCTGTTTGTAGTCCAGGACCTGGCCCATCTCTTAAGGCCTATTACCCGACCGTGAAAGAATACGTCTACGGTATTTCCCTCTGGAGCTCACCTCTTCTACACCAAAGACAGCCGCTCGACCTTGATTCGGTCGGCTTGTTTCATCGCCTGCGCCAGGTCGTAGGCCGCCTGTAACCGGTACCACCTGGTCGCGCCCCTGCCGAAGGCCTTGTCGAGGCGGATCGCCATCTCCGGCGAGATCCCCGAATGGCCATTCACAACATCGGACAACTGCTTGCGGCTGACGCCAAGCTTCTGTGCGGCTTCCGTCACGGTGAGGCCCAGCGGCTCCAGGCAGTCGTGACGGACGGACAGGCCCGGATGGGGCGGGTTCTTCATCGGCATATCACGATCCTTCCTTCGGTGTAACCTGTCACCTCTCAGGTTACAATTTTTCCCACACCTTCTCACCCCATGCGCGATTTTCTCGGCAGTCTCACGACCTTCGATAATTCCTTGTGATCAGACAGAACGCCCGGTCGACGAAACGGAATGACGCATGCCTGACGGATCCGCGTGGGTTCGGGCAACCGGCTGCTGCTCATCCTCTTCAGGCCTGCGTGCGTTCATCTTAGCGGAAATCGACCGGACTTCTCCGAGGAGCGCGAGGATCGCCTTTCGCCCACCTTTGTGATCGAACCGCTTCCAGGCCTGGCGAAAGTCGTCGCGACAGATCGCGGCCTGACGGCTTTGGCCGCTGATCAGTTGCCCCAGGGCGATGAGCCGGCCTCGGTTGCTGACGCGCGCAGGGACGCCCTCGGCGTACTGTCGAAGCTGTTGGGTGGCGACGCACGCGTCCTGGAATTCGCCCAGCACATCCTGGAGCTTCTTTAACCGCTTGATTTGCGGTTTGAGCACCTTTCCGTAGATCGGGTAAAAAAACTCGAACAAATAGCGCAGCCGTTTGCATTGGATCCTGAGCGCGTGGAGCGACTCGTCGGGAGAGCCGGGCGTGATCGCACGGCCATCGCGACGTACGCTCTTATAGCGTTTCCCAATGAGTTGCCAGGCGGCATCGCCAATCGTGACGACGCCGAACGTCTTCATGACCTGCCGCGACGGACCGCGTTCGAGGAACCGGGCAAAGCGATCTTTCAAACGCTCATACCGCCGACTCATCAGGCACGCCAACAACCGTTTTCGCGCTTTTCGCCACTGATCGGCCAAATGCCGTTGATAGTCGCTCAGGTGCGCGGCATCCGCGGCGGGAATTTCGGCCGCGTAGTGTTTGAGATTGTCCCGGTAGACATCCAGGTCGCGCACCTCGCCCAGAGCCGCCGCGACCCACCTGAACTCGCGGTTGAACGAACGGATCGAATGGGCGGGCAGCACGTCTTTGAAAGCTCGAAACGCGGCGCGGAGGCGACGCGTGGACACCCGCATCTGGTGCACCCCTTCCGGCTCCAGGCCTTCCCAGGCCTTTGGCTCCTGGGCGAGCATTTCCTCAAATTGTTCGAGCAAGCAGCGATACGCCAGGTGAATCGCTGAATCGGTCGGTGACAACTTCTGTTCGTGCAACCTCTGTACAAAGGGCGTGTCCCTGAACAGCCATCGCATTCGAGGGGCGCGTGGGGGCGACAGGCCCACGGTCTGCAATCCTCGCTCGAACTTACTCAGCCGCGAGGGCAAAAGGCCGAATTGTTGCTGTATCGTCGTCGCCAGTTGCCGCAACGATTCCTCCCGACCATCCTTTAACTCCATCTCCAACTCGACAAATGCCATACGGCCCGGCGCCAGCTTGCTGACCGGGACCCTGGTCGTGATGGTTGCCTGGTCGATCGCTATTTCGATCAATGCACCGTCGGAGATGCGGATGTTGAAGAGTCGGCGGTAGTTGTGTACCCGGAACAGCTCCAGCAGATCCCTTGATCGAAGACCGTTAAGCTGCTCAGCGAACCTTCCGGTGAGGAAAGAATGGCTGTTGTCTTCCGGAAACGCGACGACTTGCTGTTCCACCTCCAGTCGCTTTTGCACGACATCGTTGCCTGGGTCGATGGATTTCAACGTCAGATTCTTTTTGCCCGAGGCGTCACGCCATCGGTACGCCCATCCCGCCTTGAAAAGATGCCAGTCGGGCGTATCCCAGTAACCATCCAAGACGTCCACGGCCGAGACCGACTGCACGTCGTACGACTGAAGAATATCGATCAGTTCTCTGACTTGCACGGCGTCTTCGATCAGGAACTTCGCTTCGATTTCCGCCCGAGCCGTCTCGGGCATAAGCGGTGGGTTTCGTGAGTCAGTCGCTTCTCTCGGTAACATAGGGTCCGATTCCGGGTCGAAGGCTGGATCGAGATCGACTTCCCGCTCCATGGCTCAAAACATACTCCAAACAGTATATGCTGTCAAGGGCACTTTCAGCCGTCTTTGCGGCAGGCCCATCCTGGATAAGATCGCCTCCGGTCCAAACCGGCGCAAACCGGATGCTCGCACCTTCTCCGGCTTTGCAGCCTACAGGAGGCGTGGCGCAAATCTCCGGTTGAGGCCCCTGTCCGAAGCAGCGGTCATATATTACCGGGAACGGAGATTACCGCGATTTTGGACAACCGATTGACGCACCCGGCCCTTTGTTCCCATGCCTTCGGCGAGACCTTTTCTTGCACGCCCAAGAAAAAGGCCCAAAAAGAAGGGCGCCTGCCTGTGCGTCGCACGCAATTAAGTAAACTTGCGTAGACACAAAGTTTTGTGTAGTATCATGCCAGTCATGCGCAAAATCCTCATCACCTGGATCGGGCATGTGGACCTCCGTGCTCCCGAAAAGAAAAAGATCCTTTCCTGGTCGTGAATTGTGGCGCCATCCCTCCCAAATCCGCACAGGTGAAACTGCTTCGAGCACTCCACAAAGGGCTGGTCTATGAAGAGGGCTGATCTGGGACCGGAGATAATAATAATTAATGAAATGGGCACCTCGCATAAAGCCGCTGAAAATCCGCCGTCTTTACAGGCTTTCTCGCATCGGCGTATATGATGATGAACTTCTACTCGAAGTAGGCTGGGGCTTGTATGCTCGGTGCAGGGATGTCGCAGCTGTGGCTCGTGCCATTGACTATGGCGAAGTCCCTTGTCCTCAATGCGGGACGAACGTGAAACGCAGAAACGTATTGTCACCAGCGGAAAGCGTCTGTCTTTTTTCCGAAAAAACTTATCGGTCGGGCTGGTTCCACTGCTCTTATTGCCTGAAACGTCTCTTATGGAGCGACTGCCGGGATGCCCTTCGGGAAACCCCTCGCTGCTTCGACTGCTATTCCATGTTGAAATTGAACGCTGAAACAAATCGGCTGGAATGCCAGTGCGGAAAATCCTGGGCGGCCCACCAATACCGGCAATCAGTTACTCGTCGGCTTCGTCTTCCCTGCCCAGAGTGCGGATCTCTTATCCGAAGACCGAATTCCCAAAGCAATCGCCGGGATGCAAGTAATGACGGTGAACGCAAAGCCTCCTCTGCAAACCGTGAGTTCCTCTGTCCCAAATGCGGGAAGACGGCCGTACATTCGGGAGGCTACCTTCACTGTCCGCATTGTGATTACCGGCGCCGATGGAGAAACTTTCGTAAGTCACTGAAACGGCGCGATGAGAAACTGCTCTGCCATGGATGCGGCCACATCTTTAAGTGGCAGACGTGGAGGAAGGAAGTTTCGAGTCTAAAACTGAGAACAGGCCACCCATTCCCTGCACAGCTATTCATTGAAAAATGGCCCAGCTGCAAGAAACCTGAAGAAAAGATGCTCCAAATTGATTTCCTGATCCAGGCCCTGCATGGCCGCGGAGCATTGGCTCCCGTATTTATTGCGGGGAATGAGCGGAATATCCGTCAGTTACTTGACCAACTGGGGGCGCAGGTCGTCTGAGCTTTCAGGTGCTCCAGGAACTCTACCCGACCCTCTGAACTGATCGCGGGTCAACTTCCCAAGCGACAGCAGCATCTGGTTGAGGCCTGGAAAGGAGATCGACATGCATCATCCCATATATCGCGTAATATTTTTTGAAATACACGCGCCCTATACGCTTCGAGTTTGTTTTGACGATGATACGGAACAGATTATCGATTTCCAGGCCATATTGGAAGGTGAATTATTCGGTCCACTTCGTGATTTATCCTTATTCAATCAAGTTCGGATTGATCCCGAGGTCTATACTCTGGTATGGCCGAATGGGGCTGATTTTGATCCAGCCACTTTACATGATTGGCCTCAGCATCTTCCCGAACTTAAGCGCATGGGCAAGCGTTGGTCTCTTGCCGGGACGAAGAATTAACGCGGTCTTAAAGAGGTCTATTATGCAGGCAGTCGTGAAAACGCCCCGTATTGAAATCAACATCAAGGGAGAGATTCCCGACAAGTTGATGTCCGTGTTGGAAGAGGAGTACGGCGAACAGGTTCAACTTTCCGAAGATAACGACGAAGAGCACGTTAATATCTTTGAGACCGATTGGTATCGGAGTATCAAATCAGGAATGACACCGGGCAATAATTTGAGGATTTACCGGGAGAATCACGGTTTGACTCAGGCCAGGCTGGGTGAGATGCTTGGCGGTGTTCCTCGCCAGCATATCTCAAATATGGAGAGAGAGGTGAGGTCGATCAGCCTGAGAACAGCACGAAAACTGGCAGAGATATTCAAAATATCCCCTGAGAAGTTCATTTGAGGACTGGAAATAGCAAACAGGACTCAACATTAACCCACGTGTTAGGGTTCACTCCCTGCGGTCACCCCGACTCAAATGGCAGTGGGTTCGTGTGTTGACTTGATCGAACACCCCATTGCCTCCGGGCGACTTAAGAACGGTATACCATGGACCAGAAACTGCGCCGCAAGTTCAAACGGATCACAGACATCCTCTGGGCGGTCAAAACCTCCGTCCTCGTCTTCCGCCGCCCCGCGACCGGGCCGGAGGAGGGCCAGACCGCGACGAAACACGTGTGATTCTACGAGATCCGCAACGACGGCTACGACCCCGACAAGATCCAGGGCGGCGGCCGTCCCGAAACACCGGAGAAGAACGACATCCCCGGCCTGCTCGCAGCGTGGGCCGATTACAAAGCCTCCCGCTTCGAGAAACCACCCGGCGAGGAGGCCTGCGCCCTGCTCGAACCGGGCAGGGACGAGCCCCGCTGCTGGTGGACGACCTTCGAGACCATCGCCGGGAACGACTACAACCTCGCCGCCTCCCGCTACAAGCCGCGTGTTGCCGAAGCGGTCCCCGACGAAGACCCGGCGGAACTGATCCGCGAGGTCCTGGCGATCGAACGCGAGATCACAGCGGGCCTGGAGAAACTGCTCGAAGAGGTGGAAAAGTAGCTCCAGAGACTTGATCTGCGGATACTGGAGGTCCAGCATGAAGAACATCACAATCACCCTGCCGGAGCATGTCCTCCGGTGGCTGCGGGTCAAGGCCGCCGAGAACGAGCGCAGCGTCTCCAAATGGCTGGCCGAACTGCTGGAAAGGATGCAGCGCCAGGAAGACGAGTACGAGGTCGCAATGAAGCGCTACCTGGCGATGAAGCCACGCAAGATCAACTGGCGGGACGGCCGCAGGCCGACACGCGAGGAATTGTATGACCGGCCCGGTCTTCGTTGACACGACCCGGTTCGGGTGATCAATCCGTTTGCGTCGCCGGACCGGACGCCGGAAGAGATACTGGAAGCCCTGGCGTCGTGAGCAGTGTGATCGTCGTGGCACATCTGGTAATGCCACCAATCGCACACCTGGGAGGGCGTTGCCTACACCGTCAGTTTCGGCATGACTCTGCTCTACTGGCGCCGGGTTCTCTGAGAAGAACCTGTGCCTCATGATCGCGTGTGACAATCAAGGAGGTACAAACTTGAAATCGATTGACAGAGACATCGTAATCCCCGCGGACGGCACGTTGCCGCAGGATTTCCGCGAAGCATTTGGCCGGAAGGCCCGTGTCGTCGTCTACCTGAAGGACGACGAGTTCCAAAATACGCAACTCAACCAACGCCTGATGAGCCTCGCCGGCAAAATTCGGGCATTCCGAGACATTGACGACCCGGTTGGCTTGCAGCGCGACCTTCGAAATTCGTGGAAGCGTGGTTGGGACCAATGACTACCGACCGTTTCCTGATTGACACCAATATCTTCATACTGTTGTTCAACAACCGTCTGGCGGAGCCTTTGCCGCCGGGCGAGCTTGCATGTTCGATAATCACCGAAATGGAATTGCTGTCTTTTCCGACTATTACTCCGCCGGAGGAAGTGTCGATACGCGAGATGCTTGCTGGCTTGACGGTGTACGGTATTGACCAGGAGACAAAAGAGAAAGCGATTCGTTTACGGCGCGACTTACAGCTCAAATTGCCCGATGCAATCATCGTCGCGACTGCGATTTGCCACCATGCCGTCCTGCTAACGAATGACGCCGAGTTGGGAAGCGTCCCGGGTTCGAGAAGCCGGACCATAACGGTGAGCCAATAGATGAAGGGAAGCCAAATTCGTCCGAGCGGGGCTGGAGAAGTCGCTGAGCGAGGTAGAGCAATGACCCAGGTCACCGACACACTCATAGACCGGATGGTCCGGGCCATCGTTGACGAAGTCGATCCCGAGCAGGTGATCCTTTTCGGCTCCCGCGGCCGGGGCGACGAGCGGCAAGATTCGGATGTGGATCTGGTCGTCGTGGAAGCCGAGCCCTTCGGCCCGGAGCGAAGTCGCCACAAAGAGATGGTCAGACTCTACCACGCGCTGGCGGGCTTTCCCGTCCCCGCCGACATCCTCGTCTACTCCCATGAAGACGTCGACTACTGGCGCGACTCCCTCAACCACGTCCTGGCGCGGGTGCTGCGGGAAGGGCGGGCACTTTATGAGCAACAGCCCGTACCGATGGCGGAGTGCTGCGCGAAAGCAAGGTGCTCTTTCCGCGATGTCAAATGCGCCCGGATGCTCGTCGAAGCGACTGAACGCCATGTCCTCACGCTCCGGAACCTGACTGCCGCCGCGCCGGAAGAATCGTTTGGATTCCATGTGCAACAGGCAGCGGAGAAGGCGTTCAAAGCCTGGCTCGCACTGCTGGGTGAGATGTACCCGCTCACCCACAATCTCGAAGCGCTGCTGGGCCTCCTCGCCGACCGGGGCGTCGCTACGAAACCTTTCCGGAAGCTGATCAACTACACACCCTACGCCGTCAAGTTTCGTTATGAGGGTGTCAACTCGAGTACCGAGCCGATTGATCGCGAGGATGCGCTCACACTCGTCGAAACGCTGCTAAAACAGGTCCGGCGGCAGCTGGCAGAACAGGAGGGGGCGTGATGAAGTGGCCTAGACCCCGTCTCAGGCAGCTTCTACTCGACGCGAGAAGCGGAACATGGGGCTCCCCACCAGACGAATCGAAGCCTGTGTATCCGGTGTTGCGCTCCACAAACATTCAGGATGGCAAGCTCGTAGTTGACAACCCGGCACTACGGACGCTGTCTGAGAACACTGTTGAGAAGTATCATGAGAAGGAGACATACTCGTAACAACTTCGTCGGGAAGCTCACGCCTTCTCGGAAAGAACGCGATTATAGAGAACCTTCCTGGAAACAACGATAAGTACGTGTTCTCAAACTTCACATGGAGACTCCGTCCAGTCGTGAGCCATGTGCTCCCAAAATTCCTCTATTACTACCTCAATTCTCCTACTGCTCGCACCGAACTTGAACGCATCCAAAGCACGACCAGCGGTCTCAGAAAGCTGAATATCGAAACCCTGAAGACAGTTCTGTATGAAATATTTGTCCTTCCAGACGAGAAGAAACAACGCATTAGCGCGATACAGCAGCTTCGGGAACAGGCCCTTGGGAAAAGCGCGAATAGAACAACTGAGGTGAATCAATGAACACCAAGGCAATCAGCAGGAATCCTGGCATCCTCGGCGGAACCCCGGTGTTCTCTGGAACCAGAGTCCCGATACGTATCCTGATCGAACACCTGGAAGCAGGGGACCGTCTCGACGACTTCCTTGACAGCTACCCCACAGTGTCACGTGACCAGGCGATTGAGGTACTCAAAACCGCGAAAATGGCACTGACCGGGAAATCGGATGAAGCTGTTGTTTGACGAGTCCATGCCGAGACCACTCGGGGCGTACTTCCCGAGATCATTCGAGATACTTACGGTCCAGCGCATGGGCTGGACGGGACGATCGAACGGTGATCTCCTGCGCCTGGACGCGGCCCACGAATTCGAGCAATTCGAATGGTGAACCTGAAACGAATCCATACCTACAATGCCGTCAACCTCAAGAAAGGCTACCCCCTTCTCGAGATTCGAACTCCCCGGGAGATTTCAGACGATGAGTAAGCCTTCTACCAAAATCTTCGATTGTGTCCGAAATATGCGCCAGAATCGAGACAGGCTCAGTGCCGAGATTGCGGACATGAGCTACGACGAACTGGCGAAGTGGCTTCGAGTCCATCAGTATTCGGACCCTCTTCTCCAACGGCTGGCGGAGAAGGCTGCCCAACAAGCCGATGCAGCGGACCAGCCTGCGGCCGGTTTGTAATTGGCTGACCCGTGCTCTACTTGATTGGCTGCGCTCACGAGTGAACGCTACTTCAAGAACTTTTCGGGATGAGAGAGCAGATAGATGATCACGCTGATTGAAGCCCTGGACGAGACGATCGAACAGTGATCTCCTGCGCCTGGCCGCGGCCCACGAATTCGAGCAGTTCAAGCGGTAATGGAGAAAACTCGATGGTCTCGCACGACGATCTTAAGGACGGCCTTATCTGATGCTCACCAAACTCACCATCCGCAACTTCAAACGCTTCGGCGAGGTCGAGATCGAACTCGGGAGTCCTGTGGTCTTCATCGGCCCCAACAACTCCGGGAAGACCTCCGCGATGCAGGCGCTTGCCCTCTGGGACATCGGTCTCAAGCGCTGGAACGAGAAGCGATCCGGGAAAAGCACGCCCGAGAAGCGTCCCGGCGTCACCGTCAACCGCCGCGACCTCGTGGCCATTCCGATTCCGAACGCGAATCTCCTGTGGCGCGGACTGCACGTGCGGGACGTGCGCAAGGTCGACGGAAAGCAGCGCACCAGCAACATCCGTATCGACATCATCGTCGAGGGAGTGACGAAGGGCCGGCACTGGACCTGCGGGCTGGAGTTCGACTACGCGAACGATGAATCCTTCTACTGCCGACCGCTTCGTCTGTCAGATAACAAGACCCCCGACCGCATGCCGATCCCTGATGAAGCGGGAAGTACCCGAATTGCCTTCCTGCCGCCGATGTCGGGTCTTGCGGCCACGGAAACGCGGCTTGATGACGGGGCCGTCAACGTACGGATCGGAGAGGGACGCACGGCCGAAGTGTTGCGCAACCTCTGCTTTCGGATTCACGAAGAAGACGCATCACAGTGGAACAGGCTCGTCAAGCAGATCAAAAGCCTGTTCGGGTCCGAACTCCGTCCGCCGCGCTACATTGCCGAGCGCGGCGAGATCGCGATGACCTACCGTGAGCATGGCGCTGAACTTGACCTGTCGTCATCCGGGCGGGGTCTGCAGCAGACCCTGCTCCTTCTGGCGTACATGTACGCCAATCCCGGCGCCGTCCTGCTCCTGGACGAACCGGACGCGCACCTGGAGATTCTCCGCCAGCGCCAGATCTACCGCCTGCTCACCGACGTGGCGCGCGCAAGCGGCAGCCAGATCATTGCCGCCAGTCATTCCGAAGTGCTGCTCAACGAGGCCGCAGGCCGGGACCTGGTCGTCGCCTTCGTCGGCCGGCCGCACCGCATTGACGACCGCGGCAGTCAGGTCCTGAAGGCGCTCAATGAGATCGGGTTCGACCAGTACTATCAGGCCGAACAGACCGGCTGGGTGCTCTACCTGGAGGGTCCGACGGACCTGTGGATGCTGCAAGCCTTTGCCAGGCGACTGGGACACGAACGCGCGGTCCAGGCGCTTGAGCGGCCATTCGTGAAATACGTGCAGAACCAGCCGACGGCGGTTCAGCGCCATTACCACGGCCTGCGGGAAGCTCTCCCCATGCTTCGCGGAGTCGCCCTCTTCGATCGCCTCGAATCGGAGCCACTCGACATCACCCCGGTCGAGTGTTTGACGTGGAAGCGTCGAGAAATCGAAAACTACGTCTGCTCGCGAGCCACACTGGAAGCGTACGTGACGGCGTCAGCGAAGGACGCCGCGCCGGGATCGCTGTTCACAGCAGCTGAAGTGAGGAAGCGTCAGAACGCCATGCCCAAAGCTATCGAAGAAGTAGAGTCAGCGCTGAAGACGCTCGGCAAGGGCTCTCCCTGGA
Organism: Candidatus Latescibacterota bacterium; assembly: GCA_965222075.1. Lineage (GTDB taxonomy): Bacteria > Latescibacterota > UBA2968 > UBA2968 > JAAXHW01. The sequence continues at coordinate 2,409,730 of OZ244937.1, forward strand.
GTGCTGACATCAAAGCCAGCGACGATTTTCTGGTCCCGCTCTTCGAAGCTTACTTCCAGAAGCTCGACCTGCCGAACCTGATGGCCAAGAAGAAGTTCTACGAACTGGCCGAGTACGTCCCCGGCAGCGAGATCGATCCCGAGATTCGCGAAAAACTGGACGCGATCGCGCGGGTCGCGGAGAGCGCGACATCCGTGGGAGACCATAAGTGAACCTGACCGCCCTTCGTATCGCCAACTTTAAGGCCTTCGCCGGTTCCCAGCGCGTGCCGCTACGGCCAATCACGCTGATCTACGGTGCCAACAGCGCCGGCAAGTCGAGCGTGCTACACGCCCTGGCGCTCGCCCACCATGCCATCGAGACAGGGGATCTCGACACACATCGGACCCAGATCGGCGGGGAAGCCATTGATCTCGGTGGTTTCCGGCAGTACGTACATCGGCGCGAGCGAGGCCGCCAGGTCGAGCTTGGCCTCGAGTTCGATCCGAGGCACCTCACCGGACGCGTCGCGGAGCTTCTGGGCGCGTCGCGCAAGATCGAGGTAGAGCTGGCAATTGGAGAGGGAATCACGAGCGATCAGCAGACACTGTTCGGGGACCGGGCGCGCGTGCTCGAACGGGAGGGCGGTGCACGTCTGGAGCGCTTCGCACTGGAAGTGGACGGCGCGCTCCTACTCTCGATGAGCGTGCGAGCAGGCGGACTCTTGCGCCTGGATCGGCTCGACCATAGCCATCCAGTCTTTCGCGAGCTGTTTCGCGCGCTCTTGACGCGGTCGACGACCATTCAGGAAGTACGCGACGAAGACTCCGTTACCCCCGGCGAAGTGCTCGACGAGCTGGTCCCCATCGTTGCCGCCAGGAGACGCGGCCTCTTCCCCCGAATTGAAGAGGAGTCCGAAGGTAGCGAGGTGGACGGTGAGACATGGGCGTTCCGTCGGAAGGAACGCTGTAGAAATGGCAGAGGTCGTGGCATCTATGCTCAAGTGCAGCTCGGTTGTGATTTTCATTGACCCCCATTTTGGACCCGAGCGCCCGCGTTATCGGCGCCCATTCGAAGCGTTCCTGGAGCGAATGGTGAGCCAGCGTCCCGGCGGTACACCAAAGCGCATAAAGGTGATTCTATCGAGGTGTTAGGAACGAGAAAGTTGTCCACGCCGTCGTAGCCGCCCCTACGGCGCTAAAACCGGTCCAAACGATTAAAAACCATCGAGTCTGCTACGAGGGTCCCCCGGTTGAAGTCAGCCTCGGAGCCGGGTTGCCTGTCAATGGCGATAAAGCCGAGGTTGGGGATGGCCCAACATATCGCGCTTGAGGCGCAGAACCGTGAAGTCGGTTAGATCTTGCGAAAGGCACTCTCTGTCAACCACACCAAATTCGGTAACGTGCTAACCAAAGTTGCCAGTTTTTAAAAAAAGAAAAACCATGGCTGATTCCAAAAAACCTGATGATACCTTTCGCGTCTTGCACACTGCCGATTGGCATTTGGGAAAAACACTGAATGATCAATCGAGGGATAAAGAACACGTGCTGTTCCTCAACTGGCTGCTCAAAATTATCGACGAATGTACAGTCGATGTACTGGTCATTGCAGGCGATGTGTTCGACGCCGCAAACCCGCCACAATTGGCACAGTCCCGATATTACGATTTTGTTTCTCAACTTTACAAAAACACTAAATGTTCACTCATCGTCACTGCAGGCAACCACGATTCGCCATTACAATTAGAAGCACCGCGCCAGGTGTTGCAGGCACTCGGCGATCATGTCGTGGGTTTCTTGTCCGAAGACACCGCATCTCGCCTTATCGTCTTGCCTTCACCTGAAAATCCACGCCTTGTCATCGCAGCTATTCCCTTTTTGCGAGACAGAGATCTCAGAACAGGCTACGCTGGTCAGGATGCAAAAGATATTCAACAAGCGCTCATTGCTGGCATCACACAGCGTTATGCAGAGACCGCCGAAGCAGCAGCCAAATGGTCTGAAAAAGGTGTACCGATATTGGCAACAGGCCACCTCACTGTCATGGGTGCCTCAAAATCGGATAGCGAAAGAGAAATCCATATCGGTGGTCTTGGTGCTGTTAGTGCAGACGTATTTCCCGATATCTTTTCTTATGTCGCCCTGGGACATCTACACCGGCCACAAAAACCATATAACCACGTATGTTATTCCGGATCTCCCATTGCGTTGAGCTTTAGCGAAGCAAATGATACCAAAGAAATCCAAATGCTCGATTTTGCAGACGGCACCTTAAAAGCACAAACGTCAATCCCTGTGCCAGTATTCCGCAGATTGGCGCAGATTCGCACATCGTGGGACGACCTATCGGAAGCCATCAGCAATTTTAATCCGGACACTGGCGAACTGGAAACCTGGGTCGAGGTCGTTGTCAAAGATGCGAGCTTTAGTGAGGATATCAACGAGACAGTACAGAGTTTGGTGGCAGAGCTGGATTTTACGGTGCTAAAAGTAATGAGAGAAAGTGCGACTCCGCCACCGGGTATGCGTATTGGGGACTATTCAGATGACGAAGCCATTGAAACACTTCTCGATGATCCCAAACAGGTATTCGAGCACCGACTGGAAGAAAAATCCGATATAAACGAAGAACATAAACAGGAACTTAAAATTGCTTTTGCTCAGCTACTCGATCTCCACCAGACGGAGAGCACGGACACATGAAAATCGATCGAATCATTCTCAATAATCTGAATTCTCTACGCGGCAAACACATCATTGATCTGACCGCTGAACCGCTGTCAAACGCAGGCCTGTTTGCAATTACGGGACCGACGGGCGCCGGCAAGTCAACATTGCTCGATGCCATTACCCTTGCCCTTTACGGTCGTGCTGCTCGTTATGGCAACCAGCCTAATCCTGAAAACATCATGAGTCGTCGTTGTGGTGAATGCTCTGCCGAAGTTGAATTTGAAGTTCCCAAGGGTAAGTACAGGGCCGTTTGGCAACTGAGACGCGCACGAGGCAAAGCAAATGGCAGAATCCAGCCACCAAGACGTTATATATACGATAATGGCACTACGCTCGCACAGCAAGTGCGTGAGTGCGACGAGCTGGTTGTCGAACTGATAGGACTTGATTACGACCGTTTTGTAAGAAGTGTCATGCTCGCACAGGGTGAGTTTGCACGATTTTTAAAAGCCGACGCAAATGAACGTGCAGGACTTCTAGAATGTCTTACGGGAACAGCTATCTATTCAGACTTGAGCATCCTTGCCCACAAGGAAGCGACACGCCGTGAGAATGATCTCATGATCAAACAGCAAGCACTCGAACAAATCGAGATCCTTAAAGATGAAGAGCGCCAAGAAGTCGAGGATCATATCGCCGGGTTAAATAAAGAAAAACATGTGTTGGAAAAAGACCTCGATGAAAAATCGGAAATTGCCGTAAACATCGATAAACTCGAATCGGCATTAACGCAAAAGACAGAAATAACTGAAAATTTGGAAGTTTTGGAAGCAAGCCGCAAAGATGCCGAACCCGATTTGAAACTCCTCAAAAGACACCGGGAGACGACACCCTTCAGGGATGATCTTATCCACCTCCAAAATGCGGAAGATACGGCGTATAGCTGCGAAGAGAAGAGACAAGCAGCACAGGATGAGCGCGACGAAGGATATGAACAATGCCAGCAGGCAAAATTGAACTATTACAGAATCTTGAAAAATGAAATCGCCGAACAAGAATTGACAATCCAGGATGTCAAAGCTCGTGCGCGTAAAGCCAATGAAATACTTAAAGTAGAAAAAGAGTGGCTGGAAGCCCACCAGATAGATGCCGACCTTTCAGACCACATCACAGACCTGGCAGCTAATCTGACAGAATTAAGATCCAGACGCGCAACGCTCAAGCGGGAATGGGAACAGGTATGCGACATAACATCAGTATTGGCATCTGGCGCGATAGAACCGTTGCTACTTGAAAATACAGAAGAAGAAGAGCTAAAAACGATCCTTAATACGATTGCAGAAAGACTTGCGGAAGAACATAAAAGTGCCGAAGATGAGCGCACTTCTGCCGAAAAAGATCTCGGTCTTCGCAAGGATCATCTACAGAAAGCCCAATCGATCGCAAACCACGATACACATCGCGCTTCCCTTGTAAAAGGTGAACCATGTCCGCTTTGCGGCGCAACCGAGCATCCTTATGCAGAAGGCCAGGAGCCGAGTTTTCCATTTGAAGACCTGGAAGCGGAGGTCGCCAGAGCGGAGGCAACGCGCAACGCCAGGACCGATCGCGTTTCAAAACTCTCCGAAGCATTCAAGAAATTGACATCTCAACAATCTGTTGCTATAAAAGCACATCAAGATTTGACAGAATACGAAGCAGAGCTTCTTGACAGCCTTGGTGTTTTTGAGGTTGCATTGCCAGAGGAAGGTAAAGAGGAAGAAACGCGAAAATCCCTTCAAGACCGCGAAAAGGCGTATCAAACACATCGGGAAATTTGCGACGACGCAGAGCAAGCGGTCGAAGGAGCCAAAGACGATAAAAACAACGCACATATCTTGCTTGAGAAACGGACACTTGATCTTCAACAACTCGAAGATATTGAAACAGAAGATGTTGAGATAGAGGGCGATGTGGCTGAACGGCTGAGTGTAGAGGAAGCAGAGCAGGATTGGTCGGACAAAAAGACCACATTGGAAATTCAAGAGGCTGAACTCAACGCTCGACTACAGGACACAAAAACCGCGCAAAAATCACTGCAAGAAATTCAAGAACGCCTCATATCTGCCCTGGAAGAATCCGATTTCCAAGATCTGGACGATCTGCGTGCGGCAAAATTGAGTCAAGAAAAAGCCGGCCGTATAGAACAAATCGAAACCGATCTTCAAAACAAAGAACATGATCTAACCACCCGGTTAAGCATTGCAGAAGAAGAAATCGAATCCCTTCGAGAAGCCGAAATTCCAGAAGGAGATGAGGCAGAACAGTTCAAAGCAGAACATGAAAAATTACAAGATGATCGAGATATACTCATCGAAAAGCTTACAACTCGGCAAAATCAGGTTGAAGTGGACGACAAAAACCGCCTGAAACTCGCTAAACAGCAGAAATTATTGGAAGAAGCACAAAAAGAAGTGGCCATCTGGAACCGTTTGCGTGTGTTGATCGGCTCTCACGACGGCGCAAAATTTCGAAAATATGCACAAAGTATTTCTCTGGATATACTCATTCGCCACGCTAACCAGCATCTGATCCGGTTGAGTGATCGTTACCGAATTCAGAGGCGTACAGAGGAAGAACTCCAGCTTGAAATCGAAGATTTGCACCAGGCGGGAGTCACACGGCCTATGGCCAGCCTTTCCGGCGGCGAAAGCTTTCTTGCCAGCCTGGCGCTTGCCCTTGGCCTCTCTGAATTGGCTGGGAGAAATGTGCGTATTGAATCGCTCTTTATCGATGAAGGGTTTGGCAGCCTGGATTCAGAAGTTCTCGATCTCGCCATTGGAACCCTTGAAGGATTGCATCAGGATAACAAAAGTGTGGGCGTGATCTCACATGTCGAACTTCTAAAGCAGCGTATCGCAACGCAGATCAGAGTGATAAAACAAACGGCCGGCAACAGCATATTGAAAATCGTCTGACGCTCAACCTGGTTTCACTCAGTCTGTAGCGTATGCCGTGGCTTTGCCACCCCACGAGCCCGCCTGATGCCTAACATTGCGCATGCGAGCGTCAGACCGTCTCAAGACAGGCTCAAAACGGCGCTTCGGCTCGCGGGTCGTCGTTAATTGAACTACGCCGTGCTTGACTTTATCGCCTTACTTATTTAAGTTTTTTGTAAGGAGAAACGCATGATCGTCAAGATTACGTCAAAGCGCCAGGTCACCTTCCCCGCACGGGTGCTGGATGCGCTGGGGGTACGGCCTGGCGACCAGCTTGAGCTGGAAGAAGGCCCCGACGGCTTTATTCTGCGGCCGCGGCGAATCGATCCCAACCGGCTTGCGCCGTTGCGCGCCAAGCTTCAACGTGGACGCGGCGGGTTCAATCTCAAGTCGTTCCGCGAGCAACCCTATGACCCGACGCTTCGGGATTGATACGTCCGTACTCGTCAAAAAATCCTTTCCTCCCACGTCCCCTCCTGCCCGATCCCCCTGGTTCTACGTTTTATACCATCCTGCCTGCAAGGCCCACATGCGGGCGTACTCTCCGCCACGAGAGATCAGCTCGTCGTGGGTTCCGTTCTCGATCAGCCGTCCCTCCTTCAGAACGAGGATCCGGTCGCACAGCCGCGCCGAGCCCAGACGGTGGGAGACCACGATCGTGGTACGCCCGCCGGCCATGGTGAGAAAGCGGCGGAACACGTCGGCCTCTGCCTGCGGGTCCAGGGAGGCGGTCGGCTCGTCGAGGACGACGAGGTCGGCCTCGCGCATGAAACCCCTGGAGATGGCCACACGCTGCCACTCGCCGCCGGACAGCTCCGTGCCCCCTTCGAACTCCCGGGTGAGCAGGGTGTCGTAGCCCTCCGGTAGCCGGCGGGCAACGGCGTCGGCCCCGCCCTGGCGCGCCGCTCGCTCGATTCCGCGCCGGTCTTCCATCCTCTCGCTACGGCCGAAGCCGATGTTCTCGCCGAGGGTGAAGGCGAAGCGTGTGTAATCCTGAAAGACCGCAGCCGACCGATCCCACAGCTGGTCGCGGTTCGCCCGTCGCGCATCAAGATCGCCGTACCTCAGCTCCCCGGCGGTGGGACGGAACAGCCCCAGCAGGACCTTGACGAGGGTCGTCTTTCCGGAGCCGTTGGGGCCGACCAGGGCCACGCGTTCGCCGGGCTGGATGGTGACCGTGATTTCCTCGATGGCGGGGCGGTCCGCCTGTGGATAGCGGAACGAGAGGTCGTACACGGCGATCGGCGTCCTGTCGAGGGCGCCGAGGGTCTCTCCCTCGGGCGGCTCTTCAGGGCCCAGATCCAGGTAGATGAACAGGTCGGCGATGTTCAGCAGCTGGATGGACAGGAAGCTCATGCGGTTGACGAGGTGGTAGACGCCGAATCGGACCTGGCGGAGGGCGACGATCATGGCGGCGAACTGCCCGGCCGACAGCCCGCCGTCAAGAACCGCCCACGCCGACCAGCCGACGCCGGCGGCCAGCCCCAGGAGGCCGAGGGCCGACAGGCAACCGCCGATGGCGCAGTGCCTGCGACGCTGCCGGTAGAGAGCGTCGGCGACCCGCCAGTAGAGGTGCTCCCACCATCCGATCAGGGCGGGTCCCAGGCCGAACACCCGCACCTCCTTGGCGCCGTCCCGCCCCGTCAGCGTCCTCTCCAGGTACCCACGTAGCCGCTGCGATTGCGTCTGCCGACGTTGCAGGTAGAACTCGTGCAGGTTGTGGATCATGCCCGCGAGGGGCGGCGGCAGCGACACAAGAATGATCGCCACGAGCAGGACCGGGTCCCAGAGCCCGACGACGACGCCCACTGAGACCACGGTCAGCGATCCGGTGATGATCGTGTAAATCGCGAAGAGAATGTTGAGGAAGAAGCCGGGCGTTGCGGCCACCTGGGCACGGCGCAGGAGGTCGTGGAAATCGGCCCGCTCGAAGACCTCGAGGCAGAGGGATCGGGACTTGACCTGGAGCTGCTCCAGGAGCCGGTCCTCCATCTCCTGCTTCAGCCGCTCGAGCAGGATGGTGCGCGACCACGTCTGGAGGCCGGTCTCGGCGAGGGTCAGCGCCGCCCACAGGGCCAGCCACGGGAGCATGGCATGGAAAGAAAGCCGGCCCTCGTACACGTCGAGGCCCCGGTCGAAGAGGGCCCGCACGACCCAGATCATCGCGGCCGGCAGCAGGCCGGCCGTGAACTCCAGGGCCAGCGAGGCAATGGCCCGGCGGGGGTCGGTGCGGATCATCCAGCCCAGGAAGCGGAGGAGGGTCCGCGGCGCGGGCGGGCGCTCGAGGATCGGGTCGGGCGCTACCGGTACCACGACGCCTGTTCCTCCCACATGCCGGCGTACACTCCCTGAGCCGCCAGCAGCTCGTCGTGTCGGCCCTGCTCGACGATGCGGCCCTGCTGCAGCACGAGGATACGGTCGGCCATGCGCGCCGAGCCGAGTCTGTGGCTGATCAGCAGGGCGGTGCGCCCTTCGAGGAGCTCGGCGAACTGCCGGTAGAGCTCGGCCTCCGCCATGGCGTCGAGCGCCGCGGCGGGCTCGTCGAGGATGAGGAGTTCCGAATCGCGGGTGAAGGCCCGGCCAACGGCGAGGCGCTGCCATTCCCCCCCGGACAGACCCTGGCCGCCGTCCAGGATATGCCCGACAGCGGTGTCGTAACCCTGGGGAAGCCGTTCCGCGAGAACATCGGCCCCGGACCGGCGCGCCGCCTCCGCGACCGCCGCCGGGTCGGGTCGTAGCCAGCGGGGCCACAGATCGGAGGCACGCCCTTCTTCGGTCGAGGCCAGCGCAGCGATGCCGATGGACTGCCCCAGGGTGAGCTCGAACCGGTAGTAGTCCTGGAAAGCGGCGCTCACGGCGCCGGTCAGGCTGTCCCGGTCGATCTCGGCGTAGCTGAGGCCGTCGGCCAGAATACACCCGGCCGTGGGCGGGTAGAGACCGAGGAGGATCTTGGCCAGGGTCGACTTGCCGGATCCGTTCTCGCCCACGAGGGCGACGCGCTCGCCCGGGGCCAGGTGGAAACTGACGCCTTGCAGCACGGCCCGGGCCGCCTCGCCGGAACCGGCCGCCGGGTAGGCGAAGTGGACATCGTCAACGGCGAGCCCCTGGCGCAACGGCCTGGGGAACGGCACTGCGGTTCCGGCGCCGTCCTCCTCCCGCAGGTCGAGGAATTCCCGCACGTAACCGACCTCGGCGGACTGGGCCTGCAGCTCCCTGGAGCTGTAACCAAGACTGGAGCCGGCGCGCAGCATGCCGTTGACCCCCTGAAAGAGCGCGACGAAGCGTCCGGGGGTGAGGACGCGATCGCCGAGCAGGTACGCGAGGACGCCGGCGACGGCGACCGCCACAGCGACGCGCAGGCCGGCCACCAGCAGCCCTCCCACGACCTGACGATGGCGCTGGTCCAGCAGTCGTTCGCGCAACACCTGGCGCATCCTCCGCCAGCGTTCGGTGAGCGGCGCGTGCAGGGAGAAGAGGCGCATCTCCTTCTGTTCGTCCCGTCCGGTCAGGATGCGGTCGACGTACCCGGCCCGGCGCTCCTCCGGCGTCTCGCCGTAGGTGAAAGCCAAGAACATGCGGCTCTGCTCGATCTCCAGCCGGATCTGCGGCACCAGCACCACCAGCAGGGCCAGGGAGATCCACGGTGAGACCGGGGCGAACATGGCGGCCACAGAGACTGCTGTGATCGCCGCCTGGGAAAAGTGCATGGCGGAGAAGAACAGCCGGCAGAGCTTGCGCCCCGGATCCCGGGCTCGCTCGAGGCGGTCGTACGTCTCGCTCACATCGAAGAACAGGAGGGGGAGCCGCGACGACCTGGCCAGAAAGCGGCGGCCCATAACGTGGGAGAGGTTCTGCTCGAGCCGCAGATGGAGGATGTCGCGGATGTTCCACAGCACTTCGTTGGTGAGCAGGAGGATCAGGCCGAAGGCGATCAGCCAGGGGAGGGCATCGCTGAAGTCTGCGGGGCCGCCGCCCGCCGCATCGACCACGGTGTCAACGAGGTTGCTGGTAACGTGGATGAGCAGGGCGGGCTGGACGCCCAGCAGGAGATGGACGGCGATGGTGCCGATCGCCGCCATCCTGGCATGGGCCCAGATGTGGCTCCAGGCCCAGCGCAGGTTGGCGGCGATCGCCGCGACGCTCGCACGGCGGTTCCAGAACTTGAGGTCAGATCTCGGCATGGGACGCTCCCTTTACCAAACTATAGTAAAGATAAGTCATCCAACGCACAAAATCAACGAAAAATTATCTCATAAATATATGTTTATAAATAATTTATGTACTTGACTTTTTGGCGGTTTTTTGTTATATTATTATTGTGGGAAATCAAAGAGGGAGTTGAAGGTACACATCTTCGACTCCCTCTTTTTCATCTCTTGTTTTCGGCCCTCCAAACCGTCCCGGGCACCGGACCAGAGGGCAGATATCCCCTGACAAAACGTTCCTGCAACGCTCGCCGTCCCTACACGCCCGCTCACGCGTCTCGCCTCCCGCGCCTCCGGGGCGGGGGGCCGGAAGGTATCGCCGTCGTGACGGGAGACGACCTCCAGGACATGGGGGCCCAACCCCTTGAGTGGTTTGGCGTACCTGGATCAGTCGAGCTCGAATCCGCGTCCCAACTCAAAGCGGATGCCCAGAACCAGAGCATTGTCGAGCGCCCGCTCAGTGCCGGGATTGATGATATACTGGATATCCGGCTGTATCTCCAACCCCTCGGTGATCCTCGCGCGATAGGTCAACTCGATCGCTGTCTCGTGGCCTTCCGCGCCGGTAGCCGCCCGAAAATCCCCGCCGCACCGCGCCATTGCCACAGCGATTCCGATCTGATCGTCCGGCCGGCGAGGGATGAATCCGGACAAGACCGTCCCGGCGCCGAGGTAGCTTTCGAAAGGATTAAGCGCTCCGTTGGCGGTTCCGTAGCGAACAAAGGCGGCGGCGGACCGTCCGCTGGCGGCATCCTCGTACACGCTGGCATCAGCGAATCCATACCAACCGGCATTGCCGCCGCTTCGCGCGGGATTCCCGGACGCGTCGGTCTCGATAAGCGACTCAAATTTCGCGGTATACCAGAAAGCGCCGAAGCCGAGCCGCAGACCGTTGGAGAAGTCGCGGACGTACTCAAGCGCATGCAAAACGCCCTCACCGCTGTTGAACTGGATGGCAGTGGCCGATGGATCGTCCGGATCACCCGGCACTGCGTCCAGCAGTGCATAGCGGATGAGATTGTGTTTGTCAATCTGCCAATCCAGACGCGCGCTCAGTGATGTCACCGGAAATATCGACGGCCCGCGCTCCCCCGTCTGCGAGTACGTGGGTATGATTCCGTGTGAGCTGTTCAGGAACAACGACGCCGAATCAACCGCGTCGAACTCGCTATTGAGATCGTAAAGTCCAAATTTCAGACGCAACACATCGGCAAAACGATGCTCGTACCAGAATTCGTACAGGCGCAGCGCCTGTTCCGTATCGATATTGGAGACAGCTTGCGAGTCGCCCGGATATCGATCCGAAAACGTCAACGCATCATTCCAGAGAAAATAGGCGAACAGCGAACCGCCCCTGGGCCCCAAAATCCGCCTGAGATCGAACGTGAACATCGCGTCAATATTCTGCAGATAGGCGGAGCCATGCTTGATGCCCCCGGACGCGTTGTGAAGAAAATCGGCGACGTACCCAAATTCCGCGGCGACCGCGCCGGCATTGGCCTCTGCCCCGGCGGCCGCGGGGCTCAAGGCGGCCGAGCCGATCAGCAACGAGCAAAAAACCACCTGGTAAAATTTGGCGTCCATATCTTAGTGTGCCCACTGACCTCTTCGCGAGAATGCAGGTTATGTAGTATCCGGGTGCTCACTCGAACGTGAGTTCGAAAGTCTGCGAACTGTACCCGGCGAAGATCCCGTACCCGTTCTCCACATTGCTGTATATCCTCACCGGTTCGGCAAAAGGATTTTCTTGAGTGTAGTCATGAAGGAGAGCGCTCCTGAGGTGTTTGTAGTACATCTCGCTCACGTACAGAACCTGAACCCAAAGCAGACGCTCTTGACTTGCGAGTACCATGGTGCCGGCGGACGACAGTTCAATCTCATGGGTTTGACCGTCAAAGAGGGTATCTTTGAAAAAAGGCGCGGTACCGAAGAACGCTTCCATCCCGTCGATAATGGGATCTTCAATCCTGTTGTCGGCGATGATGGAAGGGTCTCTTGTCGAGAAATGCAGGTCGTGTTTTCCAGACCGGTCAGGGGCAATGACGCGAATCTGGTAATGGTTTTTCTCGCCGGGTGGATCCTGAATCCGGAGTCTGATCGAGAAATCGGTGATCGCCAATCCACCGGGTTCGTCAGGAGTAGGGTCGGATGCCTCAATACGATGCGATACGATGGATGTCGGTACCGGTCCGGGTACGGTGTCGGTCGCCCGGACCGTTGCAAAACCGGGGGCCGATACCCGCAATGAGTAGGACTTGCCCACTTGCAGGGGTGTTTCGCTCACATACACCCTTTCTCCCCGGAGAAACGTCAGATGGTCGATAACCTGATCCCCTGACAGCAACGCCACGGTGGCGCCGGCGACCGCCCTTTCGCCTCTGGGAAGGGACTCCAGAATCCCAATGGACCGGCCGACATAGGCGACCCACCTGCTATCCGGAGTAAAGAAGGCCTTAACCACGAGTCGGGGCGTGTGTTCGGGTAGGTCCGGATCGATGACCAACTCGCAACCGGACAATGCGAAGATGAGGATCGGGACACTGAAGAACGCGTTTTTCATCGGGGCTCGTCGGGCGTTAGAACTTGAACCGGTAACTGAGCCAGGGGAGAAGCGGGAAAAGGCTCACCTGTTTGGCGCGGTGCTCTCTGGCGTCGGTATTGGGGTTGTAGTGGTCTTCGAAATAGATAAAATAGGCATTCTTTCGATTATACGCATTGTAGACCCCCACGCTGAATCCATGCGTGTCGCTTTGCCTCCAGGCAAAGTTGAAACTGAAATCAAAGCGGTGGAAGGCCGACATGCGGAAGCCGTTGCGGTCTTCGTAGATCTGAGTTTCACGGGGCAGGACACGGGGAATCCAGACTTCGTGTCCCCCTACTGATCTTGCCTGGTAGTCGTAGTAACGCGCGACAGGAAGGGTGATTGCATTGCCGGTTCCGTACACCCAGGTGAGCGAGAAGCTGGTGAATCGCGTCAGTTGATGGGTCAGGACGAGCGCCAGGTCGTGCCGGCGGTCGTAGCGATAGGGAAAGGTGCGTCCCCAATTCAGCTGCGCGAACCGACGCCGGGTCCAGGAAAGCGTATAACCGATCCAACCCGTGGTGCGGCCGCGCTTCTTCTGCACAAACAGTTCGGCGCCGTAGGACCACCCCCGCCCTACCTCTACCTTGTCCTGCCAGTCTTGACCACCGGCAAAGTTGACGAGAAAACTCGCGCCTTCCTGGTACTCGATCAGGTTGGTCATGGTTTTGTAGTACCCCTCCAGACTGAATTCGTACTGGCCTTTGAACAGCTCGCCCGCCAGACCCACGCCGAACTGCTGTGACCCCTGGGGGCGCACCCGCTCGGTGGCCGGTAGCCACAGGTCGGTGGGCAGCCCCACGGTGCTGTTGGAAAGGAGGTGGGTGTACTGGCGCATCAGGGCATAGGAGGCTTTCAGGGCCCACTGCGATTTCAGCAGGTAGCGCGTTGAAACCCGGGGCTGTAAGGAGGTGTAGAACGCCTCGCCAACGAGGAAGCCGGAGGTATGCAGCCCCACGTTTGCTCTCAGTCGGTCGGTGAGGCGGACATCGTCCTCGCCGTACAGGCTGTACTCCAGCGCATCGGTGACTTGAGAGGGGGCAATGGTAGTATCCCGGGGGGTGCCGTCCGTCGGATTGAATTTGACCTGCGTCGCTCCGGGGCGATAGGTGTGGAAGGTGCCGCTGCCGCCAAAGCGGATGTAGTGGCGGAGGTTGGGGATATAGTCGAAATCCAGCTTTAAACCCCAGTCCCGGATACCCGACAGGTAGCGCAGCCGCAAGGTCTCCGTCTCCCGATGGCCGTCGATGGTGGTTGTCGTGGAGCGGTCGATGTCTGAGGAAAGCTTGTAGCGGCTGTAGACCGCGGTCAGATTGCCGAAGAGGCGGTTGCCGAAGAGGACGTTCCAGCGCAGCGTAGAAGTGAAGTTGCCCCAGCCTAAGTCTGCTGAGGTGGCATCTTCGTCGCGGAAGCTGGACCTGGTGTACTCGTCTCTAAAATCACTCCAGAAGCGATCGGCTCCGCTGTAGAGGCTCAGGAAGACGCGGCTTCGGGGCGATAGGATGTGGTTCACCTTGGCGTTGAGATCGTAGAAATAGTAGCCGCCCCGCTCGTCCGGGTCGAGGAAGGGGCGGATCAGCAGGTCGATATAGGTGCGCCGCGCCGAGACGATAAACGAAGTCCGGTCCTTTTGTATTGGCCCCTGCAGGGTCACCTGGGAAGCGACCAGTCCGATGGAGCCTTCGCATTCAAAGCTTTGCATATTGCCGTCCTTCATAGCGACCTCCAACACCGACGAGAGACGGCCGCCGTAGCGCGCCGGGAAACCGGCTTTTGTCAGCTGCACATTCTTGATGGCATTGGTGTTGAAAACCGAGAAGAAGCCGAAGAGATGCGAGGCGTTGTAAACCGGGGCGTCGTCAAGCAGGATCAGGTTCTGGTCCGGGCTGCCGCCGCGAACATAGAGGCCGCTCATGCCCTCGGCCCCGGACTGGACGCCGGGCAGGAGCTGCAAGGTCTTCATCAGATCAACTTCGCCCAGGAGGGCGGGTGCATTCTTGATCTGGCTGACCGGCACCTGCACAACCCCCATCTGGGTTTGTTCCTGGATGGGGTCCAGCCGCTCGGCCTCTACCTGTACCGTTGCCATTTCCAGAGGCAGGGGCTGGAGGGCGAAATCCAGCTGCAGGTCCTGGTCCAGGCGGGTTGCAAGGGTATCGCTCTGATAGCCGATGTAGGAGACCACAATCCGAAGTGAATCGGCAGGCAGGGTCAGGCTGAAAAAGCCGTAGCGGTTGGTCGTGGTGCCCTGCCGTAGCGTGGGTTCGTACAGGACGGCACCGATTAGCTTTTCTCCGCTGGCAGCATCTTGGACGTAGCCACTGAGTGTGTGTTTCGGATGGGATTGTGCACAAACGCCGCAGGCGAGGCCAAGGAAGAATATCAGGAAGCATCCGCCAAGAGAGGGTGGAAACGCCTCATTCCTGACAAAACCGGCAAGTGTAACGTATGACAATGTGCAATCTCTTTTTTTCATAACGATAGGCTCGATCCGGCTCCGCGATCTGGTGCGTGAACCCTATGCCCGCCCTTACAAGCGGCGCGCCGTCGGTACCGGGGTGAGCAGCATCCGTAACAACATCCCGGACATGGTGGTCCTGATGTCGGATAAGGAGTTTTTTTTTACTAGGGGGGGCAAGATTTTACTTGACAGCACTTTCACCTCTACATTTCTTGAGTAGGAAAAGAAAAACCAAGATCCGAATGACAATGGATGGTGTGTGTGCGTCTGAGATTGTATTTTTTTAGTAACTCCGCGACGGGGGAGGTACATTTCGTAGCCTCGCCACTCCGTCGGTAACCGTCACGGCTGCGTGAGTGCGCAGGCCGTGACACGTACCTTCAATATAGGGAGGTAGAAATGGCAGCCAGAATTATTATTGGTCTGATCGCCCTTTTGGCGATCGTACAGGGCTTGGCGGCCGACGCCATCCCCGAGGGGATTGTGCCGCTCGCGCTGGTCATTCTGGGCTTAGCCTACGCGGCGGTGGCGATCGACGCTGAGGACGCAACCGCCTACCTGGTGGTTGTGCTTGCAGTCGGCGCTGCCGCTGGTGCGGACGTGCTGAGCCACATCCAAGGGATTGGTGCCCCCCTGGACGCCATCCTCGACCAGGTCTGTACAGCGCTGTATGCCGGTGTCATAACCGTGCTCGTTCAGAGGACGATAAACCGCCTCAAGGGCTGAAGATGACAGGTGGATGAGCGATCTGCAACCGCTGATCCGCCTGTAAAACTCACAGGTCCGTCCGCCCCATCGCCGGAGTGAACAGCATTCGTAGCGACAACCCTGGCGACCCGTTCGTTAGAGCGAGACCCCGAGGGGAAAACCCGTCGGGGTCTTGCCGTCTCTCCGCTTCCACAAGCCTCCCGGTGCCTCGGAGGGCTCCGCTTGAGCCGGGCAGCTACGAGCGTCGGTCCGCGACCGACCTCCAGCGCCACCCGCTTCAGGCGTTCCACACCCGCTTCGGTTCCCATCAGTCCGTCCCTCTTCTCTTGAAGCGGTTTCCAATCCTGAACAGATCTCCCAGGGGATTCTCCCTGTCTTCCAGCGCATCGGCGATCAACGGACCGATGGCGCCGCCGAACTTGAAGCCATGGCCACAGCCGCAACCGGCGATCAGCACCCGTTCGCACCCCGGGGCCCAGTCGATGACGAACTGCTCGTCCTCCATGTCGGCCATGTTGGTGTAGAGACAGGAACGACCGCCGACCAGATCTCCGTCGCTCAGAGCGGGGATGCGTTGGGCCACGAACTCCCGCGCCCACGCCAGAAACGCGGATGTCGGTTCACGCGCGATATCAACCTCGGTGTCCTCCACCTTGCTGTCTTCGGCCACCTTCACGAACCCCTCGTGCAGGTAAGGGAACCCGTACCAGAGGTTGTCCGGTGACAGAATCGACCACACCGGAAAACGATCGCGCCGGAAGGGTGCCGGATCCTTTGGGGCGAAGAAGGCCATCTGCTGCCGCGTAATGCGCACCCGGGTCTCCATCGCCGGCAGAAGTTCGGCCACCCAGGGGCCGGCCGCCACAACCACGCGATCACAGTCTTCCGATTCCGTGTTTGATCCGACCCTCACACCGGAATCGGTCTCTTCGACGGCCGCCACGAGCGTGTTCTCGCGAATCGTCACACCCGAGTCCCGGGCCAGCGTCGCCAGGTCGGCCAGTGCCTGACCGCTGCGCAGATACCCGGCCCAGGGGTCGTAGAACAGCCGGTCTTCGTCGCTCACGGCGAACTGCGGAAACCGCTTTCCGACCTGCTCGGCAGTCAGCTCGAAAACATCCTTTCCCAACCGACTCAACGTCTCCCAGCCGGCCAGCGCCTCGTGCTCCGGTCCGAAGTCGCGCACCGCAATCAGCTTGCCGGTCTGGAAGTAAATCGACCGACTGGTGCGCTCGTGCCACGCCCTCCACTGCGCCGCCGCCCGCGTCACCAGCTCCACGTAGATCTCGTTCGGGTAGTTGGTGCGCCGAATCACCTTGGAAACATCCGTGCTCGACGCCTCCGGGTTGGGGATTTCGCCGCGCTCGATCAGGGTCACGTCGTGGCCGCGCTTGTGCAGCTCCAGCGCAGCCGCCATGCCGAAGATTCCGGCGCCGACGACACAGACATTCATGGAAGCGCTCACAGGTATTGGGGGATGTTTTTCGTGCGCCCATCTCGATGCGGCACCGCTGATCGATCACACGTCCACGCCCGACCGCAGCAGCAAATCCGGTATCATGTCAGTAAACTCATCCTGTCCGCGGTCACCCCCATCGCGAAACCGGACGATGAGGTCTCTGACGAGCGGACTGACCTCCAGCGGTACCCCGAGTTCCGACCCGAGCTCAACCCCCAGACGCATATCCTTCACCGCCAGATCGGTGGTTGCGCCCATTCGACCGCTGTTCAGGAACAGCGAGACGGTGTGTTCAAATATCCTGCTTTGCCCCATACTCGCCTTGACCGCATCCAGCAACAGCTGCAGATCGATCCCGGCCCTGGCACTTATCGCCACGCCCTCGCACGCACCGATGAAGTTGACGAACATAATCAGGTTGTTGATCAGCTTGATCACATTCCCGGACCCGGCCGGTCCCACGTGGACGATCTTGTTGCCGATTGTCTCCAACACCGGCCGCACCCGCTCCAGATCCTCCGCATCACCACCCACAAACAGCGTGAGCGCAGCATCCCGCGCACCAAAGATGCCACCGCTGACCGGCGCGTCGAGCACGTGCAGGCCCCGTTCCGCTCCGAGCGCGAAAATGCGGCGCACGGCGGACGGTGCGATGGTGCTGGTGTCGACGTAGGTCGATCCCTCGGCCAGACCGGCAAACATCCCGTCGTCACCCAACACGACCTTCTCGACCGCCTCGGTGCCGGGCAGGGAGGTTAACACCACTTCGGATCGAACCGCCACCGCCTTCGCGTTTTCGGCCCAGGTCGCGCCCGCCGCCTCGAGGTCGTGGCCAGTCTGACGCCGCGTATCATGGATGGTCAAGGTGTGCCCGGCATCCAGGATATTGGCCGCCATCGGCTGCCCCATATTACCCAGACCAATGAACCCGACTCTCATGTGAATCCCTGGCGCTGTTCCTCATGGGTGTCAAATTCGGCCGGCATGGTGATTTCGATCACTTCCCAGTCATCGGAGTATTCGAGAACTTCATGCCGGATACCGGGTGGTTGATACCACGCGTCACCCGCTTCGACCCGAATCTCGCCGATGTCCTCGAAGTAGAGGCGGGCCCACCCGTTGATCAGATAGACCATCTGAAAATCCAGATCGTGTGAGTGATAGCCCAGCGGTCCGGTACATGGTTGATGGGCGCGGATGATGTGGGCCAGAACTTTCCCCTCCGTGGCGTCCTTGATACCCAGGTCCCGATAGGTGAAATAGGGACGCAACCCCTCCTGCGCCCAGCGGGCGTCTTTGGCGTGTGCGGCGAACGACTTGACCTTTTTCCTGGACATAGTACAACTCCTGTGTTACAGGGGATGCCAATGGTTGATGGCGGGACAAAACTCATCGGCGGACCGGCCGAAAGACTGCCCGTTAATTATGTGCCAAACCCGCCCGGTGCGCAAGTCATTTCTACGAGTCGCGCCGGTGGCGATCTCACCGGAACATGCTGCCGGCTTTCGAAGAGGTTGTCCCGGTGCGCCGGCCGGGTTTCAGTCAGGCCGAGGCGCCGGAATAGTGGCGGAGCCCCCACCGCCAGAACAGACGTGACGCGATCAGCATACCAGCCGCCACCAGAATCGCGGCCGTGAGCGACTCCGAATCGAGCCGGCCGGTCAGGGCCCGCGCGGGGACCGTGATTGCGAAAGCAATTGGAACGATGAACGTGAGCATGAAACGGAGCCAGTGGGGATAGATGCCGATCGGCCAGCGTCCCGCCTGAACCACCGCGTCGAATATGTTGAGGATATTCTCGACCTTGATGTACCAGAATGAAATCGTTGACAGGATCAAGAAGAAGCTGTAGATCGTGGCCGCGCCACACAGAAGGACCAGGCCAAATGTGATTGCGTCCACAACGCCAACCTCAAGCCCCCGGTTGAAAAGCGCGTAGAAGAGCACGATGCCGCCAAGCACGAAGTCCGTGACCTTCCAGATACGAAACTGGCTGATGCTGACGAGAAACTGCGCATCTTCGGGCCTGGTCAGGGTATAGTCGAGCGTTCCCCGTCGCACGTCGGTCATCAGCTGCCCCATGCTGGGCCGGATGACGAGTGAGATCGCTCCCCCGGCTCAACGCTGAAGGAAATGGTCTCGACGGCCTTGACCACCCGCATTTTCCGGTTCACGAGGCTTTTGAGCGCCGCGACCAGGCCGGCCTCGCGTTCGGGGACGACGTAGAATTTGGAGAGGTCTCTGACCTTGATGGCGTGCATGGCCCCTAAGATATTGATTGGCATATTTTAATACATAATTATACATATATTCATGAACCCATGTCAAGGTCTTCCCCACTGCAAAATGGGATACGGTTGGGCGGGACCGGTTCTGGAATCGACAAGTCGCGCGAAGAAGGGACTGGCCCGCGTTCACCAGTAAGGAGACCGAATCATGAAGATGCGCCTCACCATCCGGCAAGCCAATCGGGTTCTGCTGTTTGTGGTCATGCTCAGTGGCGTGGTGCTCGCCTGGGGCACGTTCCAGACATATCAGAACCTCCCTCCCATTCCCCAGGCCCTGGTGACCGACACCGGCATTGAGGTCTTCAATGAAAACGGGATCCGAGCCGGCCAGGCCGTTTTCCAGCGGCGCAACCTGATGGGGTTCGGCACGCTTCTCGGTAACGGCAGCTACTTCGGCCCCGACTTTACGGCCGAGTACCTGGGATGGCTCCGCGATGAGATCGGAACGCAGGAGCTACGACGCTCCCTGCGGGCGAATGGCAGCGTCTTCCGCGTTCCCGAGGTCTGGATCACCGCCCACCGCCGGGTCGTCCAGGCCTACCGAAATCGGTTTGTCAACGGCGAACCTGAGCTCGGGGTCGCCAGCAACACCCTGCGGGAAGACGAGATCGAGGATCTGGCGGCCTTCATCGGGTGGACAGCCTGGTTCAGCCTTCTCGAACGTCCCGGCAGCGACGGCTCGTACACCAACAACTTTCCGTACATGCCCGAGCTTGGACTGGTGCCAACCAGCGGCACCATCCTCTGGACGATCTGGACCATGGGTCTGGTCCTTATCCTCGCCCTGCTTGTTGTTCTGGCGTACGTGTACGTGGATATCGAGCCGATCCCGGAACTGCCCGCGCTGGAGGAGCGTGCCAGCAAGCCTGCGTCACCACTCGAAAGAACGGCGCTTTTCGTGCTGGGCAGCTGCACCGTGGTCTTTGTCCTGCAATGTCTGGCCGGTGGGTACCTGGCGAATGCGTACGCCAACCGCGAATCGTTCTACGGCGTCTTCCAGTGGCTCGGGTTCGAGCGCATGGCGGTACTTCCCTTCCAGACGGTGCGATCTGCCCACACCGCGATGGCCGTGATCTGGGTTGTCGGGATGTGGATGGCGGGCGCCCTTTACGTCGCTTTGCGGATCGGTGGTACCGAGAAGCGCTGGCACCGCCGCGCGGCGTCAATCTCTATCGGCCTGCTGGCGGTCTCCGTGGTTGGCGCGCTCCTGGGGATCTTCGCAAGCGTTCGCGGATGGCTGGACGCGAGTTGGTGGTTGATAGGCTCCGAGGGCACCGAGTACCTGGAAATGGGGCGCTTGTGGCGTGCCGGCATCGGCATCGGTTTCGTGATCTGGGTCGCTATTATCGTCTCTGCCCTGCGAGGCACCCGAGTTCGCTGGAAGCCCTTTCTGGACTTACTGATGCTCACCGGCATCGGCATCACGGCCGCCTTCTTTGCCAGCTTCCTGTACTGGCCGGACAGCCACTGGGTGATCATCGATTACTGGCGCTGGTGGACCGTCCATCACTGGGTCGAAGGAATCTTCGCCTTCTTTCAGATCCTGGTGACGGGGTGGTTCCTGGCCGGGCTGCGGCTGGTGAGCCGCGAAGACGTGACCAAAAGCCTCTATCTTGAGGGCACGATCGTTCTGCTGGCGGGATTCCTGGCGGTGGGGCACCACTACTGGTGGGTCGGCGAGCCGACCTTTTGGATGGGGATCGGCAGCGTCTTCAGCACACTGGAGGTACTGCCGCTATTCCTGTTGTTGGCCAGCGCACTCCGGACCCTCAGGGCTGGGATACGCGATCTGGGCACCATCCATCGCGTGTCGCTGCTCTTTTTCCTCGCCGCGGCAATATGGCAGTTCCTGGGTTCCGGGATCCTGGGCTTGTTGATCAACCTGCCGATCGCCAACTACTATGAGCATGGGACGTTTCTGACCGTGGCACACGCGCACGGCGCCTTTCTCGGCGCCTTCGGCTTTCTCGCTCTGGGCCTGCTGCTTTATGTCATTCGCCACGCGTCTCCGGATGGCTGGGACGAACGCAAGCTGCGGCTGAGCTTCTGGCTGCTCAATGTCGGCCTGCTGATCATGATTGGGCTGTCGGTCACCCCGATCGGCGTTCTGCAGCTGATAACCGTTGTGCAATCCGACTACGCGGCGGCGCGCGCGCTGGCATTCTACGAACGGCCCTCCGTGTACGTGCTCAATTACCTGCGCGTACCTGGCGACGCCACGATCATCCTCGGAGCCGCGCTGCTTGCCTGGCAGATCGTACCGCGCATTCTGCGCCGGGGCGACTGAACGGTTTCGAACTCGCGGGTATCCACTTATGTTATGGGAATATTTGAAGATGTCTGACGAAATTATCAAGGAGCTCTGGCAGATCAAAGACGGCATCGCGCGGGAACATGGGTATGATATCGAGGCACTTGTTGCCCATCTTCAAACCAAGAAGCGGCCGGAAGGTCAGCAAGTTGTGGATCTACGTGCCATGAAGGGTGCCGCCGAACAGGGCGCTCCACCGGACGCAGACAAGCCGCGCCACTGAGCTCGGTCGTTCGAGCAGCAGGGCCACCCTGGGCTCCCTGCGCAACGACCGGGGCGATCTCTCGCCGGCTTGATGGTTAGAGAGGCAGGTCTCGGGATTCAGGGATCAGGGGTCGAGGAAAAACCCGTGAAAGAAACGCGGTAGAGACACCAAAAGAGCGGCGTTTGCGTAGCCGCCGCTCTTTTTACTCAGCAGAGAAGGTTGTTGGAAGACAGATCACAAGCTCTTCTTGATCTTTGCTACAACTGCATCTGTATCCATTACTCCGGACAGACGCTCCACAATCAGCCCTTGCGAGTCCACCAGGAAATACGATGGGATACCGCGCACATTGTAGGCTCTGGCCGCATCGGAACCAAAATTCGCTGAGCGCACGTGCACGCCTTTGATCTCGTGTTTTTCAATCGCCTTGCGCCAGGCGGTCTCACTTGCGTCCAGCGACAGGTTGAGGAAGACGACCGGTTGATCGGCCGTTTCTTCCTTGATTCTTCGGAGATAGGGCAGATTGCCGATACACGGACCGCACCAGCTCGCCCAGAAGTCCAGGAGCACCACCTTGCCCCTGAACTGGCTCAGCGATACCGGCTGCCCGTCCAGGTCATCGAGCGTGAAATCGGGCGCCGGACGCCCCGGTTGCAGCGTCAGCGCCTTGTCCAGGGCCGCCTGGACCGCCGCGTTGTATTCCGGATAAGGATTAATCTCCCGGAAATCTTCCCACTTGCGGTGGACCGACGCAAAGGCTTCGCTACCTCTCCTGAACCCGCTGATCAGCTCTCCGGCCAGGAACCAGTAGAGCACTCTCCCCTCCAGTTTCTGACTGGCCAGATCGTATCTTCTTGAAAAACTCCACATCCTGGCACTGTTGGCATAGATCGAGTCGAGTTGCACCTGGACCGCTTCCGATAGCCCCAGACCCGACAGATCGACCATCTCGGACAGCCTGAGCGGTTGACGGTGTTCGTAGAGAGAGTCCAGCCGGGCCTGGACTGCCTCCGACAGACCCAGACTCGACAGATCGACCTCTTCGGACAATTTTGTCGTCCTATTAAGCTGTTCAAGACCTGTCCCTTCTTTCACAGGCAGCCGGAAAACCAGCGCCCCGCCCGTCGTATCGACCCTGGGCGTGTCGATCTGACTTGAAGTGATGATGCTAAAGGACCTACCACTCTTTTCGAAAAATGAGTCGAGCCGGGCCTGGGCTGTCTCCGATAAACCCAGCTTCGCCAAATCGAACATCTGGGATAGCCTGGGCTTACCCTTCTTTTCGTACAGGGAGTCGAGCCGGGCCTGAACCGATTGCGACAGACCAACCCCTGACAGATTGACCATTTTTGACAGCCTGGGGCGTCGACCATCCTTTTCGTACAGAGAGTCAAGTTGGGCCCGGGTCTCCTCTGACAGCTCCAAACCCGATAGATCGTACACCTCGGACAACCTGGATGGTCTGGGCATCTCATCCAACTCCCGGTCCAGGGTCCGAACAAGGAAGGTATGATAATTTCCCACGCCAATGGCCTTCTCGTCAACCAGCGGGATCTCCTTCAGAAAATCGTAGTACTCCGGCGTGATATCTCTGTTCTTGCGGCCGTTGGCAAACCGGTAATCGGTCGGGTACGAAATCATGAACCTGGCCCACCCGTAGTTGAAGTAGGCCGTCGCATAGTCAACAAACCCTGGAGAGAGCGCGTATTTCTCGCGCCGCCTGGCCAGGAAATCGAACTGGTCGCTACGCCACTGGTCCACCTTGTGAGAAAAGTCCTCCACCTTCAGATCCTTGTAATCCAGTCCCCGCTGGAAAGTCCGAAATCTCGGGATCCACTCCCCTATGAAGCGGCTGTTGTCCGCGTTTTGGCCACTGAACCGGAAGGAGGTAGAAAAATAGCCCGGATCTACGACGACATGCAGACTGTCCCCGGGTTCCACGAAAAGGGCCAGGGGGCCGGGAGGCCCGAACAGGTAGGCCCCCACCCACCGCACCCACTTCCATCCGGGCTGCCTGCTCTTGTAACGCCCTATGACGAGGGTTCCCCGGGTGACAGGCAGCGTGAGGGTGAAGCGGTTCCGGCTGTCCAGAACAACACGCTGCTCGGACTTTCTTCCCAGAGCCAACGGCGACTCGTAGCCAAACGTGATTTCCCGCGAAATTGGCTCCCGAATTTCACCGGTGATGATCGCCACCGATGGCTGGCTCTGGCCGCCTTCTGCGGTCAGGCAGGTGCTCGAGATGAGTATGGCAACCAGGACACGACAGTAATTGTTCGTCATGAGACTATCTCCTGAATTTAAGGTTCTACTTCACCGGGATTTTGCAGGCAATCCCGTCGCTTTCAGCGCCGACCGCGCCATACTGCCCGGGCGTCACCCGGTCGCCCGGGGGCCTCAAAGACAACCAGATTATCGTTCAGCACGGCGTAGATATAATCGCCCGCCGGAATGATGTTATTGTGCACCCGGTAGCTCAGGTAGCTCTTTGGGGGTTTGCCGACAATGCGGGAGACCTCGTCCTGGTCCGCAAGGCCCAGGGTCTCCCGCCGCGAAAAGGCGCCGTACCCGGTCAATGCATAAACCCCGATCTTCTTCCAGCCCAGATCGTAAGCGAAATCGCCGTCCATAGTCTTCAGTCCACCAGGAAAATAGCCCCTCGGGATGTAATCGACCTCCACCGGTCGTCGCGGATCGCTGATGTCCACCACGGCCAGCTCCCGGGGCAAGTGCCGCTCGACATAGGCCCTGTCGCCTCCCAGGGTGACGGAGCCCAATCTCGGCGGCGTGGCGACCCGGTAGTGGCGCTCGCCGTCGGCTCCCCGCTGGTACATATACAGTGCCCCCAGCTCTGGGCCGGCCTCTTCCAGCCTCTGTGCGAGAGATTCCGGAAGCGCTCCGGGAGACAACTGCTGATGGAGATTTTCGACCAGTTCCTCGTACTGCACGGCGCGCCCGAAACGACGCAGCGGAGTTCGGCTCAGCTCTTCAGGCCGGCCCGGATCCGTCAGATCCAGGACCACGAAATCGTGCCCCAGAGTCAGAAAAGCGTGCGGGCCGGCCACGCGTATCTCCGAGTCGTAGTTCCAGACATGTCTGGTCGTCTTTTCGAGCGGCAGTACGTGGACCGGTTGGGGCAAACCGCCCTCCCGCACGTCGAAACTGTGCAACTCCAGGAACTCCCTGCCGAGCAGGCCGGCGTACAGATGCCCCTTCCATACCGCCCACCCCACCAGCCGGGGGATGCGCCGCAGCCACGGGGTGGGACCCTTCTCGATCGGATAGAGCAAGCTTTGCGCCTGCAGTTGGGGGTGCTCAGGCCGGCTGAGATCGAATACGGCTACGCCCACGCTGTCCTGGGCCTCGGCCTCTCCCCAGACATAGACAGTGGTGCCGGACAGGGCCAGCCGCTCGAGCCGCCAGCCCTCTATTTCCACCCGGCCGACCTCCGCAGGTGCCCGCGGGTCAGCCACGTCCACCACGCTCACCCCCCGCTCAAGCAGCACCACTGCCAGTTCCTCTTTCAGCGTCAGATCCGTGATACGCGTCGCAAAGGGAAGGCGGCCCACCGGCTCGACTGCCTTGACCGGCGCCTGCACAGAATACTCCGTAGCAACCAACCCGATCAAGATGACCCCACAGATCAGCGCGAGCCCTCCCGCGGTCCACTGAAAGCGCCTGCCCGCCTGCACCCTCAACCCGCGGCGCGCCCACAGGAGCACCCCCGCTGCAAGCAGGGCGGCCGCTGCGCCCCGGGTCAGGAAAAGAGAGGGGTCAAAGGCCTGGCGCAGGATTCCGGCATTGGTGTCTATCACACTGTAGAACACCAGCCCGAAATAGAACCTGGCCATACGCGGAGCCAGCATCCACGCGCTTCCCAAAAAAAACAGTCCGACCCAGGCCACCATCAAGCCGGTCATCGCTGCCTTGAGGGGATGGTCGGTAAAAGCCGAAGCCAGGAACACTGCGGCGTACAGCACTACGTAGAGGAAAAACCACAGCAGAAGCATACGGAGGTAACCGACATCCGCCAGGACCTCCTGGAAATTCACCCATACGCTGCTGTGGAGCGGACCCAGAAAAATCACCAACAGGAAGTTGAAATTCCCCCATTCCGACACCGCGAACACCCCGGCCCAGTACGCCGCCAGCACTACCAGCAACCCGGCCGCTCCCACGGCGAACTTCACCCCCAGCAGCCGGCCTGGTCCCAGCGGTCGGCTCACCAGAAAGGGCAGCGTCCCCCGGCTGCGCTCATCGGCCACCACGCCAACACCCATCAGCACAGCGCCCAAAATGCCCACCAGATGGCTCGTCATCTCGATATTCAGGCCAATGCCGCCGTGGTGGGAACCGACTTCGGGAAGGGCCAACCCGGCGACCAGAGCCAGGCCCGCACCGGCGGCGATTTTGTAGGCCGCCTCCCGTCCCTCTTTCCACAGCAAAGCTCGAATCGGATTCACGGTCTTCCTCCTTCCGCGGGGCGGACGTGAGACACGAAAGCCTCCTCCAGGCTCAGGTCCAGTACATCGACGACCCGCCCGCCCTGCGTCTCAATCTGCGCCGCCTGCGCCTCGCCGTATCCCATCACGGTCAACAGCCGCTGCGCCCCCTCTCCCTGCACCTGCCGCAAACCGGCAATACCGGTCAGCTCACCCGCCTCATCGCACAGCCGTACCACCACCCGCTTGACCGACTGTTTCACCTCGTCCACCGTGCCTTCCGCCACCAGGCGGCCCTGATGGATAATGGCCACCCGGTCGGCCACCCGCTCCACCTCGTGGACCAGGTGTGACGACAGAAAGACCGTGCGCCCCTCCTCCTGGATGAGCCCGATGATGCTCTCCAGAAAGTCACGCCGCACCAACACATCCAGCCCCATGGCCGGCTCGTCCAGGATCAACAGACGCGGCTCATGCCCCAGGGCCAGGGCCAGGGCCAGCTGGGCGTTCATGCCGCGGGAGAGGTGCTTGACCTTCTGCTCCGGGTCCAGGCCGAAGCGGTCGATCAGCCCCTCGACCTTGTCCGGGTTCCAGGTGTCGTAGAACTGGCCGGTGAACCAGACCAGCTCCCGCACCTTCATCCACCCGTACAGGACTGGATTCTCCGCCACGTACCCCACCTGTCGCCTCAGTTCCAGAAAATCCCGCGCCGGGTCCAGCCCCAGCACCTCTACCCGCCCCGCCGTGGGTTGGAGCAGGTTCATCAGTACCTGGATGGTCGTGGTCTTGCCGGCGCCGTTGCGCCCCAGAAAGCCGCAGACCGTGCCGGTGGGCACCTTTAGCTGGAGATCGTCCACGGCCGTACGCTTGCCGAAGCAGTGGGTCAAACCTGCCATGGCGATGGCTGTACCGTTCATATCGACTCCTTCCTTTGGGTCAATCCTCTCTTCGGAACTGGTTCAGACACTCCCGAAAGACCTGCAGCGTCTCCGCCGGGCTCAGCCCCAATTCGGCGGCCTGAACCAGGGCCCTTTCGAGCAACGGCCGCACGATCTCGAACTTTTCCTCCTGAGACATGGTCACCTCCTTCTCGGCCACGTACGTGCCCATGCCGCGCTTCTTGTAGATCGCCCCGTCGCGTTCCAATTCCAGATAGGCCCGGACCACCGTATTCGGGTTGATCAGGTAATGGCTGGCGAGAGCCCGCACCGACGGCAACTCGTCGTGCGCTTTGAGCACCCCCCGGGCCATCTGGTACCTGATCTGCTCGATGATCTGCAGGTAGATGGGAACCCCATTGGCCGAATCTATGCGCAAGTGTAAAATGGCAACTCTCCTGATCTATCCTGTCCCTACCTCATAACGCATTGCCTACAGTATCACTGTATCGGTTAACCGATACAGTGATATAATAACCATTCCCCTCTGCTCAGTCAAGTACTTTTTTTTCCAACCGGCAAAAAAATGGGCCAGGATTTTAATACTGGCCTATAGCTTAATTATAAAAATCAATATGTTAGAAGAATTTTTTCTTTTTCAGCTTAGGACCAGTAATTTCCGGTTAAGATTTTGCTGGGGTCAAAAAGCTGTTAAAATCTCCGCAAGGTATTTCTAAACAAAATGTTAAGCATAAAAACTTGCTTCGACACGACCGATATCTACCTTGGATAACCCTGCCAAACGGCGCTCTCGGAACCCATCGCCTTCGGGATGACGCCCAGATTGCTCAACTCGACTGCTCTTTGATCAAAAAGACTGTGCCGAAAGGCCCAAATCGTCCAAAAGGCCATTGGAAAGGCCTCGTTTGTATCCGATTTTTCGCTCGGAATCCTTAAGCAGGATGGTATGGCAAGAAAGGCTTCTGAGTTAAACCTTTGTTTCTAATTGTCTTATTAAACGTTCCTTTGGCAAGCAATTTTCTAACCGGAAATTACTGCTTAGGACAAAAAAACGGCGCTTTTTCGCGTCTTCGGACGGCTGCATCTACGTCACGCTTTGGTTGTAACGCCGCTCACATGAAAAAATCGGACCCGATGCACGGGTCCGAGGGCACCAACGATGGCTGGATGAGGCCCTGACGGTGAGCGGTTGTAAAGAGTTGCACACAGGGCCCCAAGAACCTTTTTGAATCCTTCAAAAATTCCCTGTCTTCTACTTCTTGGCTTTAGAATAATGTCTGTTGGAGCGACGGTTTATCTACTGCCAGCTTCGCTCCCTCATCCTCCTGAATCGGTTCCGGCTTTTCATTTGTTGATTCGAATATCTCCTTGTTGAGTAAATTCCATACGCCACAATATTTCTCCTGTGGATTCGGATCATAGCGCATCTCGAATTCTCGGCTTGAGAGCTTCCTGATCTCTCTCAGACCATTGACCAGAATTTCCAATTCCTGCCTTGTCATAACAGGAAATCCGTAGTTTTTGTTTCTGTATTTCAGTGCGCCCTTGACAGCTGTTCTCGCTCTTACAAATTCTATGTGTCTCGCCAGCCTCTCGTCAATATACTGATTGGAGAACTCTACAATGTCAGTTGTTCTTGCGATCAGTGCATCTGAAAAATTCGGGTCAATTTCATAGCCTACGCTGTTTCTGCAAGAAGCCATCGCAGCTGCCATAGAGGTGCCGGTTCCCAAAAAAGGATCCAAGATTAAATCTCCCTTCACAGAGAACATATTGATCAACCTGTATGCCAATTCAAATGGGAAAGCCGCGCTTCTCTTCCGGACACCTTGATCATCCAACCTTTGCCTGGCTCCCTTCATATCCATCCAGATATCAGAAAACCATATATTTCTTTCTTCCCAGAAAAAGCTGCTCCTCTTCCGGCGAAGTTCGTCTTCCTGCTTCTCGAACTCCCTCTTCCCTCCTTTCCTTAAGACAAGAATGAATTCGTGCTCTAAGGTAACATAAGCACCTGGCGGCAACATACCACTGCCCATGAACTTATTGGGTGCGTTAGTCTGTTTTCTCCACAGAATTTCCGGCAATGCCTGAAAGCCTGCCTTCAAACAATGGTGTACAATTCTTGAATGGCTGGGATAGAGCTTGAAATCTCCGTTTATCGTTCTTGTGGCATCACCTATGTTGATGCAGGCAATACCTCCTGACTTCAAAACTCTATAGACCTCATGCCATACCTTATCAAGAAGCTGATTCATTAACTCAAATGCACGATTGCCATCTTTGTTCTGCAATGCTTCCCTTATTTCAGGATTCTGCTCACTAAAGACCTCATCCCACATCTCAATCATAGGATAAGGCGGTGAAGTAATCATCAAGTCCACAGAGTCGGACTTAAGTTCTTTCATATTATTGGCATTGCCAAAAAATATCTTATGTGTAGTTTTTAGCCCACCCACTTTTCCTAATCATCCTCCATACTCTTTTCCCAAGTTCAGTAGCCTGATACAGCCTGCTTTTGCGATCATTTTCACTCAGACATACAGACTGATATGTAATCCTGTAACATATCTCTATCTCGTCAAAATAGTGTTGCTTGGTCTTCATCTGGTATTTCTATTCTAATACCGTCTTTCTTCTTATCATAATAGACAATAGTTGCATCAATTGACTCAGCCAGGCTTGGCTTTGATTTATAGGTGATTGGTTTGATTGAAACTGGCTGATCACCAACAAATCCATCTATCCCTTGTTTTTCTTCATAAGGATGAGCCAGACGATAATCACAACCTTTCAACTCAGCCATCCTCTTCAAAATTGCTTCTTGAAACCGAAGGCCTGTAAAAGTCTTCACAAGCACTAAATCCTCGACCCATCTTTTGACAAGCTCTCGGCCAATAGCTGGAAATGCTGTTTGTAACTTTTCCAGCATTGACATAATCCTGTCAGTGGCACTATCAATCGCGTCGGGATTGTTTTGGAGATACCACCCAACCCATTCCTGATATGTTCTGCCCGGAAACTGCTGAATCAGTTCGCTCAGTTGTCCGACTACTTTTGGTCTGGTTCCCTGCGCATTTTGATTAGCCAGATTGATTATCTGGGTTGTATATTTTGGAAAATCCGACAGAGGGGCATCTACATACTCCTGAATCTCTTCATTTCTGAGCTTAAGTCGCACAGATCACCTCGCAGAAATATGGCCTCCACTGTCCTGGCTCTCGTAAGATAGTCACTATTTCTGAAATGGTCAATGGTAAGGACAACAGCGGGAAAAAATCCTTGGCCTTGCGTATCGGAAATTCTTCGTATCCTCATTATCGGCTGAAAGTCGCAGTTCCGCCATCGCGGCGTGGGTCCGACGCTGCATCAAAGCCGCCCTGATCGATGACGATACACTGCACTCTGGCAAAAGATGGAGCGTAGTTGAAGAACTGCTGCTCGACCTGCATGCCCCGGCTTTGCAAAGCCTCCACCGTGGCCTGCGGGATGCGCAGCTCGCAGAACACGGGCTGGCCTTCACTGTGGAAGCGCGGCGCGGATACCGCCTCCGTGGGTGACATTCCAAAGTCCACAATATTCACAATGGCCTGCACGACGGCCGAGGTGATAGACCAGCCTCCCGGCGCTCCCACCACCATGCAGGGTCGGCCATCGCGGAAGATGATGGTAGGGGAAATGGCGCTGGCGCGTGCCTTGCCGGGCACGTACGAGTTGGGCCGGCCCGGAATGGGGTCCATCAGCGCAACACAATCATTCCAGTACGTCCCTGTGCCGGGCACCACAACGCCGCTGCATGTGGTCAGGGTGTGGGTTATGGTAACGCAGTTGCCCTGTTCGTCGGCAGCGCACAGATGCGTCGTGTGCCCGGGAGCATCGAGCGTTTTGTGGTCGGGCAGCTCGCGCCGCCTGATACGGGCGGCGATATCCGCGGCGTGCTCGCGGGAGAGAAGCTGCTCCACTGGCACGTCCCAGAACCGAGGGTCCGCCAGGTGCCGGAAGCGAGTCACGCCGGCCCAGGAGAGCGTTGCGGCGATGATATAGGCGTGGTCCGGCCCGTTGTGCTCCAGGGAAGACAGATCGAAGCATTCGAGCACGTTTAGCATCTGTTGGAGCAGAAGACCGCCGCCCGGCAGGGGAGGAGAGTGGACGTCGCAGTCACGGTAAATGCCCTGAATGGGTGATTCGCGCCGCACCTGGTAGCGTTCAAGATCGGCTCGAGTGACAAAGGCATCGTTCTCCTCGAAGTCGCGGGCGATCTCATCGGCCAGTTCACCACGGTAGAAATCCTCCGGACCGTGCCTGACCAGCCGCTCCAAAGTACGTGCCTGATCGGGATTGCTGTAATGATCGCCGCGCCCGCGCAGCTCGCCGTCGGCCTTCTGCCACAAGGCCCTGATACCGGGGGTGCATTGCGCACGCAGCCTTGGGTGGGGCAGACCCTGGATGGATGACTCCCGCAGGACTGCGGCCACGTATTCAGGCACGGGATAGCCTTGTTCGCTCCATTCAATAGCGGGTTGAAGGAGCTCCGCCCACGACCGGGTGCAATAGCGCCGGTGCAGCTCGCCCAGGCCGGCCACCGTGCCGGGGGTCATAATCGCCTGGTAGCCGAGCATGTTGCGGAAGTCGTCGAACAGGGCAAAGTGCCAGATATCGGTGAAGCCGCGCACATCGTTCACCCAGATTTCCGGGTACATCCGCTCGCCGATGGTCGGCCAGAATCCGATGCTCTCGGTCCTGCCGCAGCGTGCGTCGTACACAGTGGCGCTGCCCCAGCCGCCAAGCCCGCACATAAACGGGTCGAACACGATCTGAGCGACCGCGGCAGCGACGGCGGCATCGAACGCATTTCCGCCGCGCTCAAGCATCCGGGCGCCTATCTCTGTGGCCATAGGTTGCGGAGCAACGACTACGCCCTTCATACGTTGTCTCCTCCTCTTGTCGTGTGGACCGCCACGAAGCGGGTGATGCCACGATGCCTGGTGGTGAAACAGATCCGTTTTTGTACCATCCCGTCTCCCGGCCCGCAATCCCGAAGCACAAATGAGGAGAAACCATTCGGGAGATAAGCGACACGGTGGCCGATCCCCGGTATGTTGTCGCGTGATAGACGGTCGGTCTAACGCGGAGCTTCGCCTTCCCAGGTATAGTCCACGTATTCTCCCTCGGCCACGGCCCGGGCGGATGCCATCATCGTTTCAAGGTCCCCCCTGGGCCGGTACCCGATCCAGCTCTTCGCACGGGTGATGTCGTGGTCGTAGCGCCACCGCACGGGCAGGCGGACCTCCAGAGGCTCCCGTCCGGTGATCTCGGCCAGCATCCCTGCCCCCTCGGGAAATGTGAATGGCGCGGGCGCCCCGGCGTTGAAGGATGCGTCTAAGGCGCCGGGCGCTTCCAGCGCGCAGACCAGGCACCCGGCGATATCCCGCGCATCGTTGGGCTGGTAGTACCACGGCCGTCCGTCCAGGTCCCGCATGCTGCACGGCTGGTCCGGGTCTTCCGCCCGTGCCTCCACTTCCTCCCACAGCTTCCGCCCCTCGCCCGCGTAAAGCTCGCTTTTGGGGTTGTTCTCGGCCTTCCTCAGCACACTGCACACACAGGCAACCGTAAACTGCTTGAAAATCGCCGTCCCGGACAACACGTGGCTCGGCCGAACGATCACCGTCCGCAGCCCCGTGCACCGGGCCACCATCTCCGCGATCTCCTCCCCGATCAGCTTGGAGAGGGAATACTCGCTGTCGGGACGTTTCGGGTGCTGTTCGTCCACCGGGTGGTAGGCGCAGGCAAAAACTTCTCCGTTATTGGGAAAAACGCCGGAGGAACTCACGTAAATGTAGCGGTCGAGCGCGTCTGCCGCCTCACCACAGGCCCGGGCAACCTCCAGATTGGTCCGGACGTTGTTCTCGAAATAAGGGCCGACCAGATTGGCGGTGTGGATCACCGCATCCATCCCCCGCACCGCCTGTTTCGTGAACTCACCGTCGGTCAAATCGCCCGCAACAAGCTCGATATCCAGCCCCTCGATGCGCTCCAGCGCAGGATCTTCCAGGAGCACCGTGCCCCTCACCTCGTGGTTTCGTTCCAGGAGCTGCCGCACCAGCCGGCACCCCACCTGTCCGGCGGCCCCGGTGACAAGCGTTTTCATAGCTTTTCCTCCATTTATCGTGAGTGCATCACACCAGCGCCGCTCCAGGCGCCTGCCGCGTGGAAAAACGTCCGGATGGTTCACCACTTCTTCAAAATGCAGGTGTCGCTTTTGACCATCAATCGAAATTCACCTTTTCCGTCATCCGGCCGTATCGCGCCCGCAGTTCATCCACAACCTCCCGCGCCAGGGGAGGCAGGGCGAGGGCGTTCAGATTCTCCCGAACCTCGTCCGGGCTCTGGGCCCCCAGGATGATACAGGATACGCCGGGAGCAGCCAGGACAAATCGGATCGCCACCTGCGTCAGCGTCCTGTACGGGGCCCGAACGGCGATTTCGCGGAGTTCCTGGACGGTTCGGAGCGCGTATGCGAGCTTTTTCGGATTGTATCGCGCCCTGTGATCGTTGTCGGTGAAGACGTGGTCAGGCGCATACGAGCCAGTCAGGAGACCGCTTTCCAGCACCGTCCGCACGATAACCCCAACGCCGTTCTGTCCCGCCCGCTCAATCACCTCCATGTTCCGCTGTCGCAGAATATTGCAAACCACTTGAATAACGTCCACCTTTCCCGTCGCCATATAGGTATCGCACAGCGCCTCGGTCGCCGCTGTTACGTTCGGACCTTTGATCGAAGCCCCGATTGAGCGGATCTTACCGGCCTTTTTGAGCGCAAGCATCTTTTCCAGCGCCTGCTCGATGACCTCCGGCGCTTCGGGCGGGGTGTGAAGAAAATAGACATCCACATAATCCGTTCCGAGCGTTCGCAGCGTCCCTTCCAGATTTTCATCGATTTCGGCCACGCTCTCCGCGTCCGCACCCGCGTGGGTCTTGGACGAAATGACAAGCAGTTCCCGATTTCCCGACTGCTTGAGATATTTCCCAATCATCCTCTCCGAATTGTTGTAGGTGCGTGCCGTGTCCAGGAAGTTCCCCCCGCCGTCCACATAGGCTTCCAGTACTTTCAGGGCCTGTTCCTCCGTTACCGCGCCATAGTTGAGGCGTGCACCCGTTCCCCCAAGGGGCCAGGTCCCCAACCTCGCTCACTTCCCGGCCCGTTCGACCCAGGCTCCGACGATTGATGTTTTTCAACATTTCTTTTCTCTCTCCGTTGTAATGCAGACGGCCCCTGTGCCGGAATCGCCATTCTGAATATAGCCATTCCGTGGTGGAAGAGGCAAAGCCTTTCGGTACAAAGCGCAATCCCCGCCGGACAACGCAGCCAACGGGGATTGTCTGAAACGGCGGCCCGGGAGGATCGCAACCTAATCTTCCCACCGGTCCAGCCCCAGCAGCTTCCGCCCCAGCGGCGTCAGCTCTGCCGTCTTCCCTTCGTAATACTCTTTCTCCCGCTCGTTTTTGCCCAGCCCCGTCAGCCGCTCCTGCCAGCCCCGGATGCGCTCCTGGCGCGCCGCCTCGTCCGCTTCCCTCGCCGGCGACATCGTGATGTACTGCGCGATCCGGGGCCGCTTAGCCCTGTTCGGGGAGCTCCCGTGCGGCAGCGCGCTGTGCCAGATCACCAGGTCCCCGGCCTTCCCCGAAATCGGCGCGGCCTCCTGCCCGAATTCCTCCCTCACCCGCTGCCGGGGATCAACGCCCTCCGGCAGCCCCTCCAGCCAGTCCGCCAGCTTCCGGTGAAACCCTGGAATACACGTAA
Organism: Candidatus Latescibacterota bacterium; assembly: GCA_965222075.1. Lineage (GTDB taxonomy): Bacteria > Latescibacterota > UBA2968 > UBA2968 > JAAXHW01. The sequence goes on from OZ244937.1 coordinate 2,444,716, forward strand.
ACGCCCCCTGGTTCGCCGCCGTATCCGCCAGATAGAGTACCCCCTGCACCCGAAACCGCGTTGGATCGCCCAGATCCATATCCCAGTGCAGATAAGGGCCTGTAAACGCGTAGCCCGGCCGCTCCGGCGGATTCAGGCTTGCCCGGTCGAAGCTCACCCACAGCCTCTCTGTCCCCCAGATCTCCGAAAACGCCCCATGCACCCGGGGGTACTGACGGTTGTCCCACAGCGCCTGGTGCTGGTAGATCTCCACCATAATCCCCCGCCTGGGCGGGTCGGGGTACCAGGTCTCCGGATCGTCCGGTTCCATCTCCAAAAACGCCCACACCGCCTGCTCGGCCGCCCGGCAGTTCTCCGGGGATGCGGCGCTACGTACCACCAGGTACCCGTTCTCCTCCCAGAACCTCCGATCCTCCGCGCTCAAAACAGGCATACGAACCTCCTCTTGCGATCAGCAATCCCCCTTCGCCGCGTCGCCCCCATCGGTCCGCTGAAATACGGCGTCAACTCGCCTCTTCCTCCCCGTTAATTCTCCGAATTCACCGCCTGGATCATGGCCTTGATGTAGCCAAACTGGAAGGCAAACGCCTGCTCGAAGCTCCCTGGAGCGTCATGTCCGGGCGCGTGGTCGGGCACGACCATATGGGGGTAGCCGACCTCTTTCAGGGTCTTCATCAGCGTGTTCATATTCATCACACCTTCGTCCGGCCAGACCTCCTGGAATTTATTTCGACCTCCGATGATGTTTCGGTAATGGATCAGGTGAATCTTCTTTCGTTCACCGAAGTACCGGATGATGCCGGGCACCTCGTTGGCCGGGTCTTTCACACTCTCGGCCATACATCCCAGGCAGAGGTTGAGCCCGTGGTAGGGGCTGGGACAGATCTCGAGGAAGTGCTTGAAGCCCTCGGCCCCACCCAGGACGCGGTCCACGCCCTTGTACCCCGGCGGCAGCCACGGATCGCACGGGTGGCAGGCCATGCGCACCTTGCATTCCTCTGCAACGGGAATGACGCGCTCAAGGAAAAAGGTGACCCGCGCCCAGTTCTCCTCCGCGGTCACGGGCTTGTCGTACCGGGGCGTGTCCGCGTCGGCCCTGGAGAGATCCCAGGTGGAATATCTCACGCCGCCCCGGCCCGGCGGCGTGCTCTCCGTACGCTGGTTTTCCATCTCGCACAGGAAATACTTGATGGCGGGGATGCCCGCATCCGCCGTCGCCCTTACCATCTTGCAGACCAGTTCGATCTCCTTCTCGCCCTTCTCCTGGTTCCCCAGCATGTAATTGGGAACCGATCCCCCATCTTCGTTGAACTGGTGAATGGGCAGAGCCACCATCTCCATATCTACGCCATAGCTTTTGCACTTCTCCTTCTTCGCGGCCAGTTCTTCCGCGTCCCATCCGTAGTCGTGAGAAAAGGTAATGTCGTTGACGGCCATACTGTTCACACCAAGACGCTCGAGAAATGCAAGGTGTTCATCGGATGTCGTGAACCGCTGAGTGCCCACGTGCATTTGCGGATTTTGGGGATCCCAGGACGCACTTGTTTCCATTGTAAAGTCTCCTTTCTATGCCTGCCCTGTTGTGGTACTGTTGACCGCTCTCCGTCTTCTGCCCGGATCGGCAGTTTTCAGGCTTGAAGCCAGCCCCACTTTTGAACAAAGATTGATAATACACCGGTTTTTGAAGCCGCGCAAGCAGAAAGTGGCGCCCGGTCACCCGACAGAGAGGGAAAAAAACAAGTGCCGATCTTACATAAGTCGGCACTTGTACAACCTGCGAAAATCCTCGGGGTGTTTCCGGATTATCGCTTCACCACGTTTGCGGCCTGGAGCCCCTTGGGGCCCTGAGCAATGTCGAATTCGACATTGTCACCCTCGGCCAACGACTTAAATCCATCGCCCTGGATCGCAGAATAATGGACAAATACATCTTCGCCGCCATCCTGTTCGATAAAGCCAAAGCCCTTGGAGTCGTTAAACCACTTCACTGTGCCATCTGCCAACTGTCTTCACCACCTTTCTATATTGGAATTTCTGTGCCGGGTCGCCCAAATAAAAAAAACGGCAAAGATCGGAATTTCTGATCCTTGCCGTATCATTTTCGTGTTCGACTGCACAGGAGACAGAAACTACATTCTTCTATTCGCCTGATAAGATACTCAATTCCTCCTTAAAAGTCAACAGTTTTTTATCTCATCCAGCAGCGCCCGGCAGCACCGCAAGCCCACCCAACGCAACCGGACAAGCGTGAATATTGAAAATTTTCAATATTCAGTATTCAGGTCTCTGCAGTAAACGCTTACCCTCACGCCTCACGCGCAGTCCGGATGCCCATCAACCCAGCGTCCGAATTTCACGTCCATCTGTCCATCCTGATTGACCTTCGACATCCTCTCCCGGGTCTCCAGCCACATCTCCGTCCATCGGTCCGCGTCCCGAAGCTCGGTTTCCGGATGCTTCCGGCTGCGGGCCACGAACCCCGGGAACACCTCGCGGCCCGTGTGATGGCCGATCGGATTGTACCGCAGGTCGAAACTCCACCGGATCGTATCGCTCACATTGGGCAGCGACCCGTGCACCGTCTGCTTGTGCACCAGGATGACCGTCCCCCGTTTCACCGGTAGCGCAACCGTGCGCTCCACCTCGAACAACCGCTCCGGAATCTGCCTGCCCCCTGCCAGCTTCGGTCCGTTTCCGTGGTAATTCGGACAGTGGGTCAACAGGCCGCTCCTGTGGCTGCCCGGCACCACCTTCAGCGGCCCCTGTTCGAGTGAAACGTCCTGCAGCGCGAACCACACGGTCAGCATCCGGGTCTCATCCGCCTCCTCGATGACCACCCCCTGGTCCTGGTGCCAGTGCGTTTCGCCTAAGATCGGATTCCCGAATTGATCTTTGGGCAGAATCTGTTCGGGCGGTTTGATACGAACGTGCTGCACCGGATTCGAATAGATCTCCGGCCCGATCAGGGATTCCACAGCATCCAAGAGGGACTCCGCCGTAAACGCGTTGAGCACGGCCTGTCCGGACCAGAAGGGCGTGTCCGGTTCCACCCCACTGAACGGCAGGGAGAAATCGAAATACTGCTTGTGAACGTCCCCCGTCTCAATGCAGATCTTGATGAACCGCTCGCCGAACGGCAGGTCTTCAAATCGCGAGGAAATCTCCTCCCGCTCATAAAGCTTATCCGCCAGACGGTCCAGCACGCCGGTATACTCCTCGATCACCGGGTCCAGGACCGCTTCAGGATCAAGCACGTCCTCGGCCACAACAAAACCCTGTTCCTCAAACTGTTCGACCTGTTCACGGGTCAACGCGCCCATTGTATGTCCCTCCTTTTCAGTTCCAGGTTGCACGCCGTACCGAAAATATAAGGCAATTGTCACGTACCGGAAACAAAAATCTGACCCTGACCCGCGTCCGTCTCTCAAAACCGCACACGATTTGTTCCTTCTGCCCCTGCCTATTTCCGGCTGCGCTTTCGCATCTCCTTCGCAGCCCCCCTCATCGCTTCCACAACCTTTGTGTAGCCCGTGCAGCGGCACAGGTTTCCGGCCAGGGCCCGGCGGATCTCATCCTCCGTGGGATCGGGGCGATCGTTCAAAAGCGCAAACCCTGAAACAATAATACCCGGCGTACAGAAGCCGCACTGCAATCCTCCCAGGTCCACCATCGCTTCCTGAATGGGGTGAAGTTTTCCTCCCTCTGAAATCCCTTCAACGGTGGTGATCTCCCGCCCGTTGGCCTGCATGGCCAGGACCAGGCAGGAAGTGACCGGTTGGCCGTCCATCAGCACCGTGCAGGCCCCGCAGTCGCCCGTACTGCACCCCTCCTTGGTCCCCGTCAACCCCAGCCGGTCACGCAACACGGCCAAGAGGGTCTTGCGGGGCTCTACCGACAGCTCGTACGCATTGTCGTTTACCGTCATCTCAATCTCGTATTTCATGCGGCCCTCCTTCCCAAGCCTGACTTCAGCCGGGCATCCTCACAGGCGGCCGCCACCATCCGGCCGGTCAGCACCCGGACCATCTCGCGCCGGAACTCGGCCGAGCCCCGCACATCGCTGATCGGCCGGGCTTCGCCGGCAGCCGCATCGGCCGCTTCGTCGATCAACCCGGGCGTCGGTTTCCGACCCCGCAAAACCCGCTCGGCCTGCTTTGCCCGCATCGGCACAGGCGCCACCGCGCCCAGGACGATCCTGATTTCCTTGCACGCGCCCGTGCGGGGCGCCAAGGTCACCGCCGCCCCCACGCCCACCGCGGCAATATCCATCGCCCCCCGGGGGGTGTGCCGCACGTAGGCCGAACCGGTCCGGGGCACCGGCACAGGCGCCTCAACTGCCGTTACAAACTCCCCGGCCTTAAGCGCCGTCTGCCCGGGGCCGGTCATGAAATTTTCGACCAGAAGCGACCGCCGCCCGCCCGGCCCGGCGATCCGCACCCTGGCCCCGTGAACGATCAGGCCCGGCGCCGCATCCGCCGAAGGCGCGGCATTGCAGATATTCCCCACCACCGTCGCCAGGTTTCGGATCTGGAAAGAACCGACCACTCCCGCCCCCTGCGCAAGGGCCGGGTAGCGCCCACAGGCCACCGGCGAAAGCTCCACCTGCCGCATCGTCACCGCAGCGCCAATCCTCAGGCCGCTCTTCCGGTTAAACCGCAGCCCGTCAAGCCCGGAAATCCGTGTCACGTCCACAACCGCCTCCGGCTTCCAGACCCGGCCCTTCATCCGGACCAGCATGTCGGTACCCCCAGCCAGGACCATCGCCTCTGGATGCGCCCTCAGCGCCTCCACAGCCTCCCGAACCGTCCGGGGCGCGAAATAGTCAAAGCTGTGCAATTTGTACCCCCCTTTCCAAAATTCAATCCCGCAACGCTGCCACCACCCGCTCCGGCGTCATCGGCATCTCCGTCACCCTCGCGCCCACCGCATCGTAAATCGCGTTGGCAACCGCCGCAGCCCCCGGAATAATCGGGGGTTCGCCCACCCCCTTGGCGCCGTATGGCCCCAGCTCGCAGGGGTCCTCAACCAGCACCGTCTTGATGTTCGGCACATCCAGCGCCGTGGGAATCGCATAGTCCAGCAAATTCGGGTTCAGCACCCGCCCCTCGTCGTCGTACTGGTAGCCTTCCATCAGCCCGAAACTGATCGACTGCACCGCACCGCCCTGCATCTGCCCCTCCACCAGCATCGGGTTGAGCGCCCGTCCCACGTCCTGCGCGGCCACCAGGTCGATCAGGCGCACCTGTCCCGTCCCTGTGTCCACCTCCACGGTGGCGACCTCCACCGAATAGGTCGGATAGGTGGGGATCCGGTTCAGCACCCCCCGCCCGCTGATCGGCCCTTCCTCCGAATCGATCGCCTTCTCGGCCAGTTCGCCCACGCCGACCCTGTGGTCCGGCGAGCCGATCACCTCCACCCTTTCATCCGCGATCGTCAGGTCCTCCGGGGAGACCTCCAGCCGCTCCGCAGCCAGCCGCAGCAGCCGCTCCCGGGCCTCCAGGGCCGCCTTTCGGGCCGCCGTGCCCGCCGAATAGGCCGCCTTGCTCCCCGCGCTTAACGAGGTATAGGGCACCATATCCGTATCCCCCAGGGTCACCGTCACCTTCTCCACCGGCACCCCCAACTCCTCGGCCACAATCTGCGCCATCACCGTGTGCAGCCCCGTGATGTCCACCTGCCCGGTCACCACCGACACCGACCCGTCTGCGGCCATCGTCACAAAAGCGCTCGTCTGCCCCGACGCATTCTGCCAGTCCCCTACCGCAATCCCCATCCCCTGGTTGCGCTTCAGCCGTCGCCTGCCCCACCGGACCGCCTCTGCGGCCTTCCGGATGGTATCCTTCATCCAGTCGTGCTGGAGGGGCGCCCCGCTCGGCGCATAGTCGCCCGCACTCAGCCCGTTCACCAGCCGGATCTCCACCGGATCGATCCCCAGCTCCCGGGCCACCATATCGATATTCGACTCCCGGGCCACCGCCGTCTGCGGCCCCCCCGGCGCCCGATAGGCCCCCGGGGTCGGCTTGTTCGTGCGCGTGGCAAACCCCTCCAACATCACGTTTGGAATCTTGTAAGGCCCCAGCAGCCGGTTCGAGGCCCCCCCGCGCCCTTCAATCCCCCCGTCCCAGACGATGCGCCCCTCCACCGCCATCAGCATCCCGTCTTTCCGTGCCCCCGTCTTCAGCCGCACCCAGCACCCCGGCGCCGGACGGCCGTCCAGAAACTCCTCCTCACGGTTCATCGTCACCTTCACCGGCCGCCCCGTGCGTATGGCCAGCAGCGCCGTCTGAGCCTCCAGGATCAGCCTGTTCTTGGCGCCAAAGCTCCCCCCCGTCTCCGTCATAATCACCCGCACGCGGCCCTCGGGAACCTTCAGCGCGCTGGCCAGGTCCTCCCGGATGGTAAACGTGCCCTGCCCCGACTTCCACAGCGTAATCCGCCCATTCGCCTCCACCCGTGCAGTCGCCGAGGTCGGCTCCATATACGTCTGGTGGAAATAGGGCATGCGGTACTCCGCCTCAAACACCGCATCCGATTCTGCAAATCCCCTCTCCACATCCCCTTCCTCGATCACCTGGTACGACGTCACATTGCGCAGCCGCCTCCCCTCCGAATCGGTCACCGCCTCGGTCGGCGCGCCCAGCTGCGCCTCCGGGGCGTCCGGGTGGATGGCCGCGGCCGGATCGATCACCGGGGGCAGCGTCTCGTAGTTCACCTCGATCAGCTCCAGGGCGTCTTCGGCGATATCCAGGTCCACCGCCGCCACCGCCGCCACCTTTTGCCCCTCGTAACAGACCTCCTCCGATGGAAAGATCGACAGCTCCGGCACGTCCTGCGCGCAGACCACGTCCACCACCCCCGGCAGCGCCCGCGCTTTCGATAGATCGATCCGCCGGATGCGGGCATGCGCGTGCGGGCTGCGCAAAATGCGCCCATAGAGCATCCCCGGCAGCTGAATATCATCCGCATAGGCCACCCGACCCGTCACAATATCCGGCCCGTTGAGCCTGGGCACGCGCTTCCCCACGACCTTCAACGCATCCTCATGTCCCATACCGGTCCTCCTTTTGGTTCTACCTCGTCCAAGAGGTTGAAGAAAAACAGGTTGTGCCAAGATAATATCCCACAGTGGAAAGTCAAGAACAGAAATGGTCAATGAGCCAGGAAGCCCCCCGGAGCGATCGGTTCTGGGAGCGGTTCGCACCACTTTTAATGCCAGAGGCCTGCCTTGACTTCCCATCGGTCTTGCCGTATCTTCCTTTGCCTGCTGAGACCTTTTCTTAAACATTCTCTGCGTCCTCTGTGTCTCTGTGGTGAATACCATGGACAAAATCAGACTCGCCCTCATCGGCTGCGGCGGCATGGGCACCCGGCACCTCTACGGCCTCCGCGAACTGGCGCAGACCCCCTTCAACAACGTCGAACTCTGCGCCCTGTGCGACATCCGCCGCGAACACGCCGAACTCGCCGCCGCAGAGGCCGAAACCCTGCTGGGCGTCCGCCCACAGACCTTCACCGACCTCGAAGAGATGGTCCGCAGCATCCCCGACCTGGACGCCGTAGACGTCGTCACGGACCCGTCGGTACACCACACCGTCGTCTGCAAGGCCCTGGACCTCTGCCTCCACGTGGTGGTCGAAAAACCCATGGCCATCTCCGTAAGAGCCTGCCGGTTGATGCTAAAAGCCGCCGAACGCAACAACCGCAAACTGTCCGTAGCCGAGAACTACCGGCGGGACCCCTCCGCGCGCCTGGTCCGCCATCTCCTGAACACAGGCGAAATCGGCACCCCCTACATGGCCACCTTCCACGCGCTGCGCGAAGGCGACCGGATCTTCATCACCCCCTGGCGCCACCTCAAAAACAGGGGCGGCCCCCTCCTGGACCTGGGCGTACACTACACCGACCTCATCCGGTATCAACTGGGAGACATAGCGGAAGTCTACGGCGATACAAGGCTGGTGGAGCCGGTGAGGAGAAAACCAGACGCGATCAGCGACCCCTACGCCTTTTACCAGAACCGGTTCAAAGCGATGCAACCGGAGGCTCCCGCCACGGCAGAAGACACATCGATTGCACTGTTCAAAATGGAAAGCGGCCTCACCTTGAGCTGGATCATAGGCACAGGCGGCCACGCCGACTGCAGCGGACAGCTCATCCTGGGAGACCGGGGAAGCCTTCAAAGTTTCGGAACCCGGGGTGGCAGGGCCGTCCTGAAGCGGGCAAACCGGGAAGCGATGGACCACGCTGAGATCCTCGCATCCGTCGACGGATTCACCCTGCACCCCCTGGCCGAATACTTCTTTCCCGACCGGGTTGCCACCGAAAACGTGGACTGGAAGCTCATCGCCCTCGAACAGCACGAACTCGCTCAGGCCATCCTGGAAGGCCAGGAGATCGAAGTGGATGCAACCGAAGGCCTGAAAGACGTGGCCGCCGTCTATGCCATCTGTGAGTCCTCCCGAGCCGGCAGGCCGGTTAAAATGAGCGAAATTGAGACCTGCCAGGTTTACGACTACCAGGCCGAAATCGACGAAGCGCTGGGGATCGTATAAACCGCGCCAGCAGTGATCGCCTCAGGGAGGCGCTTCGAGTGCCAAACGGATGGCGGAAGCGGCCGACGTGCCCGTTTCGATTGCTGTTTCGGTATAGGTGGTTCCCAGGTAGTCCCCCGCCAGGAAGATGCGCCCCAACGGACATTCCAATGCTGCTTGAACCCGATGGCGCCCCGGCCGGGGGTGTGGAAGACCGTGCTCCCAGCGCTGGATATAAACCTCTTCAACGATGTCCGCGATCTGGGGAAACACGGAGGAGAGATCCTCCACGTACCGCTTCGCGATTTGATTATCGTCGAGATCGGCCAGGCGCCGGGCGAGCCCGGCTCCGGAGTAGACCATCAAACTCCCGCCCGGCTGACGGGTGTCGCTTTTCGGTCGCAGAATATTGGCCATATTGAACATCATGTTGAATGATTTCTTCGGCGTCGCAACCGCGTAAAGATCATCCCAGGGCGCTGGGCTCGTTTCCCTGGTGAGAAACGCGGCCACGACATAGGGGCCATACGAGATGGCCTCCAGCGCTTCTCGTGTCTTTGGGGCAAGCCCCGGGATAATGCGTCGCGTCACATAAGCCGGTGTCGCTGCGACCACGTAACGGGCCAACCGTTCATGCGGCACGCCATCCTGCGCATAACAAACACGAACACGATCGTCTTCGGTTGTGACCTCCTTGACCGGACACCGCAGGTGAACGCGATCACCCAGCGTCCGTGCGATGGCCTCCGGCAGCTGACTCGACCCGCCAAAAATGTTCCGAGCGAGTCCCGCCTGGCGGTCCCAGACCAGCTGGAAGTAGCCGATCCCGTAGCCCGCGGTGACTTCCTCGGGTTCCCCCGAAGAACGATTGATCGTGGGCCGAAACATGGCATCGACATCCTCCGGAACATCTCCAAGAAAATCAGAGAATGTCTCGTCGCCACGAAAGGACATGATCCGGGTGCGGCGTTCCTCTGCGGACTCTCCCTCGCGCGGTCGGGACATCCGCCCATACTCGGAAACCGCCAGCCGCAGCCGGATGCCCGCCCGCGCGAGCGTCCAACGATCGCGCCAGCGGAGCGGCAGGCGAAAGGGATACGTCTCAACGCGGCCCGTCCTCAGAATCTTCCCTTTGAAAGCAAGACCCGTGAGCACGCCAGGCACATCCCCAGCCGTGACCCCGGTCGCATCAAGGAGCCGGGCGGTGGCAGACCCCGCCCCCCCAAAAACGTGGGCGCCCACATTCAGCCAGTAGCGACCGCGGGGAATAGACTTGATGCGTCCCCCCACGCGATCCTCGGCTTCCAGGACCAGAACATCCCGGTCGCGCAACTCCCAGGCGGCGGCCAAACCCGCAATCCCGCCACCCAAGACAATGGCTTCGTTGACGTCCTTTCCAACGGTCATGCTGATCTGCCTTTTGGCCTCACACCTCTCCTCAGTCGTCAATCGCCCGCTTCTCAACCTGTCCTTAATGAAATATAAACAATGGTTGTGAATCCTCCTAACGCGCTCTCTTGGGGAGACACCACAGACCGCCTCGGACGCCCAGAGTCCACCAGCCGAGGAGGAACCGTTTTTTTCTTGACAATAGACACCATTAATTTTATATTTTCCAATCTCTAAAGTAGTAAAACAGCAATCTGTGGAAATAGGGTCAAAGAAATTTAGGCCAATGAACCGATACGTCACATCCCAATTTACCGCCAACACATTCTGTCCACCTGCTTCTGCACAGGCTGGCCTGTCTGTACATTTTCCCCTCCTCACCTTGCCCCGGATTGTAGGGATTGCAGTACGTAAGGATAACTTTATCCTCCCCTTACTCCTGAGCCTCTTATTGTCCATCCTGCTGGCTATTATTCTACAATAAGAGGCTCCATTCCAAGTCGATTCTCCCAGAACACAAAGAAAAGACCACGGATTGAGCCTCTGGAGCGATTCACAGGCAGTCGCCGTTTTGTACCTATATTAAGGAACCCGCGCATGCCCAAAAAACATACCATTTCCGCCCTGGTTGAAAACCATTTTGGCGTCCTCTGTCGAGTAGCCGGTCTCTTCTCCAGCCGGGGGTTCAACATCGACAGCCTCTCCGTTGGTGAAACCGAAGACGCCACCATCTCCCGGATGACCATTGTCGTGCGGGGTGACGACCGCGTCCTGGAGCAGGTCGTCAAACAGCTCAACCGCCTCGTCGACGTGATACGGGTAATCGACATTACTCAGGGCGAATTCATCGAGCGGGAACTGGCCCTCATCAAAGTCAAGGCAGACACCACAACCCGGTCCGAAATCATTCAGATCGCCGAGATCTTCCGGGCCAACATCGTGGACGTGAGCACCTCATCGATGACCATTGAGACCACCGGTAAAGAAGATAAGATCGTGGCAATCATCAACATGCTCCGCGCCTACGGCATTAAAGAAATGGCCCGTACGGGCACTGTGGCCCTCCTGCGGGACTTTCAGCCTAAAAAAACGTAACCGAAGACCAGTAACGAACCGTGCGTACACGACCAGGGAGGATAACCCTATGCAGATGTATTACGACAAAGAAGCCGACCTCGGCCTCCTCAGCGACAAAACCGTCTCCGTCATCGGCTACGGCAGCCAGGGCCATGCCCATGCGCTTAACCTGCACGACAGCGGGGTTCGGGCTGTGGTGGGCCTGCGGGAAGGAAGCGCTTCCAGGCAGGCGGCTGCCGACGAAGGCCTGGAAGTCATGTCGGTCTCCGATGCGGCCAGCGCCGGCGATATCGTGATGATCCTGATCAACGACGAAGTCCAGCACGACGTCTATACCCGGCAGATTGCGCCCGGCCTGTCGCCTGGCAATGCGCTCGCCTTTGCGCATGGATTCAACATCCACTACGGCCAGGTCGTTCCCCCTTCCGACATAGACGTCTTCATGGTCGCTCCCAAAGGCCCCGGGCATCTGGTCCGGCGCATCTTCGCCCAGGGCGGTGGTGTGCCTGCGCTGCTGGCGGTTCACCAGGATCACACCGGAAAGGCCAAAGAAATCGCCCTGGCCTACGCCAAAGGGCTTGGCGCCACCCGCGCCGGTGTCATCGAGACCACCTTCCGGGAAGAGACCGAAACCGACCTCTTTGGCGAACAGTCGGTCCTCTGCGGCGGCCTCACCGAACTCATCCGCGCCAGTTTTGATACTCTGGTCGAGGCAGGCTACCAGCCCGAAGTCGCCTACTTCGAGTGCCTGCACGAAGTCAAACTCATCGTGGACCTCATCTACGAAGGGGGCATCGCCAACATGCGCTCCTCCATCTCCGATACCGCAGAATACGGAGACCTGACCAGGGGCAAGCGCATCATCACCGCTGAAACCCGAAAGGTCATGGGGGAAATCCTCAACGACATCCAGACCGGTGCATTCCCCAGGGAGTGGCTGCTCGAAAACCGGGTCGGCCGCCCGGTCTACACCGCCCGGAAACGCCAGGACCAGGAGCACCTGATCGAGGAAGTCGGCGCAAAATTGCGGGGCATGATGTCCTGGCTGGAATAAGGACGAATAATTGAAGATTGACCGAATCCGCAACCTTCAATAACAAAAGGGGGTGAGACAGATGGAATCCGACCTTGGCGACCTGAAGGACGAAAGTGAACTGCACCTTATCGGGCAGGTGGGACAGCGCTGCCGGAGGGTTCCATCTGCCGGTTGAATACGCCTGCTCCGGCGCCGGGAGGCAGAACATCCATGACCAGCAAAAAAAACAATTCAGACCGTGTCATTGTTTTCGACACCACCCTGAGGGATGCCGAACAGACCCCCGGAGCGTCCCTCACCGTCCGGGAAAAAGTGGAAATCGCCCACCAGCTCGCCCGGCTGAACGTGGACGTGATCGAAGCCGGATTCCCGATCTCTTCCGGTGAAGACTTTGAAGCCGTGCGGCGCATTGCCCACGAGGTAGAAGGCCCCATCATCTGCGGCCTGTCCCGGGCCATCGATAAAGACATCGACCGCGCCGGTGAGGCGCTCAAAAGCGCCCCCAATCCCAGAATCCACACCTTTATCGGCACCTCTCCCAATCACACCGCCATGGTCGGAAAAACCACGGATGAAGTCCTGCAGATGGCTGTCAACGCGGTGGAACGGGCCAAATCGTATGGCGACGATGTGGAATTCTCTCCGATGGACGCCGCCCGGACCGATACGGCTTATCTCTACGACATCATCGAAGCCACCATCGAAGCCGGGGCCACCACCATCAACATCCCCGACACGGTCGGGTACGCGGTTCCCGAACAATTCGGCGGTCTTATCACAACGATCCGGAAAAACGTGCCCAACATCGACCGCGCCGTCCTCAGCGTGCACTGTCACGACGACCTGGGCATGGCAGTCATCAACAGCCTGACCGCGCTGAAAAACGGGGCGCGTCAGGCCGAATGCACCATCAACGGCCTGGGCGAACGGGCGGGTAACGCCGCCCTTGAAGAGATCGTGATGGCGGTCAAGACCCGGGGCGACTACTTCGGCCTCTACACCAATGTGAAAACCCGCGCGCTCATCGCCACCAGTCGCCTGGTCAGCCGATTGATGGGCATTATGGTGCCTCCCAACAAAGCCATCGTGGGCGCCAACGCCTTTGCGCACAGCTCGGGCATCCACCAGGACGGCGTTTTGAAAAACCGGGAAAACTTTGAAATCATCGACCCCCGGGACGTGGGGCTGGACGCCACCAGCATCGTGCTCACCGCCCGGTCGGGCCGCCACGCCTTGAAACACCGGCTGGAAAAACTGGGCCGCCAGCTCTCCCAGGAAGACCTGGACAGGACCTACGAGCGGTTCTTGAAGGTCGCCGACAAGAAAAAAGAAGTCTACGACGAAGACCTCCTCGCCATCGTCGGCGACGAAATCCGGGACATCCCGGCAAAGTACCACCTCGAATACCTCCATACCGTCAGCGGCACCGGCACCGTTCCTTCCGCCACCGTCCGCATCCTCATCAACGGCACGGAGGAGGTGCAGGAATCCGCGTGTGGAGATGGTCCTGTCGACGCGGCCTATAAGGCCATTGCCAAGACCTCGGGCACGTCCGTGGAAGTGCACGAATACGCCATCCGGGCCGTCACCAGCGGCGCCGAGGCCATGGGCGAGGTCAACGTGCGGGTCTCCCAGAACGGGACTGAAGCCACCGGACGGGGCGCTTCGACAGACATCATCGAAGCCAGCGCCAAAGCCTACATCGACGCGCTCAATCGCCTGGCCGCCCGTGCAGGCATCGAAGAACAACACACCCAGGCGGTTTAGACAGCATGTCGTGCCCCACCTGGAGGGAAACCCGTTCATGAGCCAGAGCCTGTTCCACAAGATATGGGACGCCCACGCCGTCCGCCAGCTCCCCTCGGGTCAGACGCAGCTCTTTATCGGGCTGCACCTGATCCACGAGGTCACCAGCCCCCAGGCCTTCCAGATGATGCGGGAGCGCGGGCTCCAGGTGGCCTATTCCGAGCGGACCTTCGCCACGGTAGACCACATCGTCCCCACAGACATTAGAACCCGCCCTTTTATGGATTCCATGGCTGAAGAGATGATGGAGGCCCTCGAAGAAAACACCAGAGCCTTCGAAATCCCGCTCTTCGACCTCAACGACGACCGCCAGGGCATCGTCCACGTCATCGGGCCGGAACTGGGGCTTACCCAGCCGGGAATGACCATCGCCTGTGGAGACAGCCACACCTCCACACACGGGGCCTTCGGAGCCATCGCCTTTGGCATCGGCACCTCCCAGGTCCGGGATGTGCTGGCCACCCAGTGCCTGGCCATGGACCCCCTCAAGGTCCGCCGGATTGTCGTTACCGGCACCCTGTCCAAAGGCGTCTACGCCAAAGACGTCATCCTCAACATCATCCGCCGCCTCGGCGTCAAAGGCGGTGTGGGCTACGCATACGAATACGGCGGCCCGGTCGTTGAGGCCATGGGCATGGAAGAACGGATGTCCATTTGCAATATGTCGATCGAAGGCGGCGCCAGGGCCGGCTATGTCAACCCGGACCGGACCACCTTCGATTACCTGAAAGGCCGTCCCCACGCCCCTGCCGACGATGCGTTCAACCGTGCGGTCGCGTGGTGGGATTCGATGGCCTCCGACGACAATGCCGACTACGACGAGATCTTTGAACTGGACGGCTCAGAGCTGCAGCCCACCGTCACCTGGGGCATCACCCCCGGCCAGGGCATCTATGTCACCGAAAAGGTCCCTGATCTCAAAGACCTTCCGGAAGACCAGCGGGATGTGGCCTCCGAGGCCTACGACTACATGGACTTCAAGCCCGGCACGCCCATTGCCGGCACCCCCATTGACGTGGCCTTCGTCGGTTCCTGCACCAACAGCCGCATCTCCGATCTGCGGGAGGCCGCCCGAATCGCAAAAGGAAAAAAGGTCTCTCCTCGGATCAAAGCCCTCGTAGTACCCGGCTCTCAGGCGGTCTGCAAAGCGGCCGAGGCTGAAGGCCTCCACGAAATCTTCCAGGAGGCGGGCTTCGAATGGCGGGACGCCGGCTGTTCCATGTGCCTGGCGATGAACCCCGACAAGCTTCAGGGCCGCCAGATCTGCGCCTCATCCAGCAACCGAAACTTCAAAGGCCGCCAGGGCAGCCCCACCGGCCGGACCCTTCTGATGAGTCCGGCCATGGTCACCGCAGCCGCAATTGCCGGCGAGGTCGTCGACATCCGGACCATAATGAACTAAGAAGGAATACAACCCCATGAGCGCATCTGCTTCTTCGGTCACCCGAATCCCCGGTCGCGGCATCCCGGTCCGGGGAAACGACATCGACACCGATCGGATCATCCCGGCGCGTTATTTGCTCAGCATCACTTTCGAAGGCCTGGGAGAACACGCCTTCAAGGACGACCGCAAATCCAGCGTCCACCCCTTCGATGACCCCCGTTTCCTGGGGGCCTCCATCCTGATCGTCAATGCCAACTTCGGATGTGGTTCCTCCCGGGAGCACGCCCCCCAGGCCCTGATGCGCTGGGGCATTAAAAGCGTCGTTGGCGAATCCTTCGCCGAAATCTTCCTGGGCAACTCGACGGCTATGGGCGTCCCCTGCGTTACCCTGAAACGCGCCGACATCCAGGCCCTTATGGACGCCGTCGAGCACGACCCGTCTCAGGAGATCACCATCGACCTGGCGGACAAAACACTCTCCTGGAGAGGTGTGAAGCTCCCCGTCGATATCCCAGATGGCAACCGGGTACAACTCCTGGAAGGCGCCTGGGACGCCACGGGCATGCTCCTGGAAGGCGAAGACGCGGTCCGGAAGGTTGCCGAGCGCCTGCCCTATGTTACAGGCTTTTAGGCCCTCACCCCCCCAATCTTCAAATTCATACACCCTCGTCTGGAGGAACCCTTGTCCCACAAAATCGCAGTCATCCCCGGCGACGGCACCGGGCCTGAAGTGGTGGTCGAAGGCCTCAAGTGTTTGAAGGCCGCAGCGGAAAAATGCGGCTTCAAGTACGAAACCGTGGAATTCGACTTCGGCGGCGAACGCTACAAGCGCACCGGGGAGACCCTCCCCGACTCGGCCCTGGAAGAACTGAAGACCTTCAACACCATCTACCTGGGTGCCATCGGCCACCCCGACGTCAAACCGGGCATCCTGGAGAAAGGCATCCTCCTGCGCACCCGGTTTGAGCTCGACCAGTACATCAACCTTCGGCCCGTCAAACTCTACCCCAACGTCGATTGTCCCTTGAAGGACAAAGGCCCCGAAGAGATCGACTTCGTCGTGGTCCGCGAAAACACCGAAGGGCTTTATGCGGGCAGCGGCGGCTTTCTCAAAAAGGGCACGCCGGATGAAATCGCCACCCAGGAATCGGTCAACACCCGAAAAGGCGTGGAGCGCTGCCTCCGCTACGCCTTCGAACTGACCCGGAAGCGGAACAGGGACAACACCCTCACCCTCTGCGGCAAAACCAACGTCCTCACCTACGCCTTCGACCTCTGGGAGCGGGTCTTTCACGAAGTCGGAGAGGCCGATTATCCTGACATCAAACGCGACTACGCCCACGTGGACGCCACCTGCATGTGGATGGTCAAAAATCCCGAGTGGTTCGACGTCATCGTCACCGACAACATGTTCGGAGACATCATCACCGACCTTGGGGCGATGGTCCAGGGAGGCATGGGCGTCGCCGCCGGCGGCAACATCAACCCCGAAGGCGTCTCCATGTTCGAGCCCATCGGCGGCTCTGCGCCCAAGTATACCGGCCAGGGCATCATCAACCCCATCGCCGGGATTGCAGCCCTTCAGATGATGCTCGACACTCTCGGAGAAGAGGCGGCCGCAGACATCCTGGAAAAGGCCATCATCGCAGTCGCCAGCACCAAACTGAAAAGCATGTCCGCAGGCCAGATGGGCTACAGCACGTCGGAGGTCGGAGACCTCATCGCCGACGCTGTTGTCCGAACATAGCATCCGGTTTATGATGAACGCAGAACCGCTTGGCAAGAGGGATCAACCCCTTTGACGGGTCGGCGATCAGAACCTGATCCCTTCCCG
The DNA here is from genome assembly GCA_965222075.1 of Candidatus Latescibacterota bacterium. Classification (GTDB taxonomy): domain Bacteria; phylum Latescibacterota; class UBA2968; order UBA2968; genus JAAXHW01. The sequence continues at coordinate 2,461,773 of OZ244937.1, forward strand.
ATGCTTTGCCAGGGAGACCCTTATGTCTAATCTCGTACAGATCTACGACTCCACCCTCCGCGACGGGGCCCAGGCCGAAGGCATCTCGTTCTCCCTGGACGACAAACTTATGATCGTCGAAAGGCTCGACGACCTGGGGGTGCACTACATCGAAGGCGGGTGGCCCAACCCGACCAACCCTAAGGACCTCGAATTCTTCCTCCGGACACGGGACATGGACTTCCAAAACGCGAAAGTCACCGCCTTCGGCAGCACCAGGAAGGCGAACAATCCCCCCGAAGAGGACGCGATCCTCAACACCCTCCTTCAAGCCGGCACAGAGGTCGTCACCCTCTTCGGCAAATCCTGGGGACTTCATGTCACCCACGTTCTGCGCACCACCCCTGAGGAAAACCTGAAACTGATTCAGGACTCTGTCGCCTATATCAGGGCCAACGGACGGGAAGTGATTTACGACGCCGAACATTTCTTCGACGGCTACAAAGCCGATGCCGAATACGCGGTCAACACGCTCTTAGCCGCACAGAAAGGCGGGGCCGGCATCCTGGTCCTCTGTGACACCAACGGGGGCACCCTCCCCCTGGAACTCCACGACATCATCGCTCACGTCAAGGAGCGGATCGCCATCCCCTTCGGTATCCACACGCACAACGATATCGGTGTGGGAGTGGCCAACAGCATCGTCGCCGTTGAAATGGGGGCCGTACAGGTCCAGGGCACCTTCAACGGTTACGGAGAGCGGTGTGGAAACGCCAACCTCTGTTCCACCATTCCAAGCCTGGAACTAAAACTCGGAAAACACTGTATCGGCCCTGAGAACCTCCAAAAAGTGATGGACTTCTCCCGCTTCTTGAGCGAGACCGCCAACATCTATCACGACCACAGGCAGCCCTATGTGGGAGAAAGCGCATTTGCCCACAAAGGCGGCGTGCACGTCGACGCGATGGTGAAGCAGCCTGCCACCTACGAACACTGCGCCCCCGAACGCGTGGGCAACCAGCGGCGCTTCCTCCTCTCGGAGCAGTCCGGCGGCGCCACCATCGCCGCCAAACTGGAACACCTGATCCCCGATCTGGACAAACGGCATCCAACGGTTCAGAGGCTGCTCCGGCAGATCAAGCAGCTCGAACACGAAGGCTACGTTTTCGAAGGGGCCGAGGCCTCCTTCGAGATCCTGGCCAGAAAGGCCCTGGGGACCTACCACGACCCGTTCCGTCTGATCGGCTTCCGCACCATCAACCGGAAAACCGCGGAGGGCACCGAAGTAGAGGCCATTGTCAAAATCGAAGTAGAGGACAGGATTTATCACACCGTGGCCGAAGGCGACGGTCCGGTAAACGCCCTCGACGCAGCGCTGCGGCAAGCGCTGGAGACAGTCTATCCCGTGCTCAAGAAAGTCCATCTGGCAGACTACAAAGTCCGGGTGCTCTCCGGACATGACGGCACCGCCGCCAGGGTCCGGGTACTCATCGAATCCTCCGACGGCAAACGGGTCTGGAACACGGTCGGCGTCTCGGAAAACATCATCGAAGCCAGCTGGACCGCCCTGGTCGACAGCCTCAGCTACAAACTTTTGAAAGACGGGATCATCGCCGCCGAAAAAGCCGATCGTCCCAAAGCCGAAAAGGCCCTTGCATAGGTTCGCGCCGGGCTGCGGTTTACGACCTGCAGCCCGGCGCTTTCGCCTTGAGTGCCTATGAAAATCACATCACGACGCATCGAGCGCCTGCCGCCCTACGTCTTTGCGGACGTCAACGCCCTCAAGATGAAGCTCCGCAGGCAGGGCATCGACATCATCGACCTGGGGATGGGCAATCCCGACCAGCCCACGCCCGGACATATTGTGGACAAACTGAGCGAGGTCGCCCGCGACCCCAAGGCCCACCGATATGCCCTCCCCGAAGGCATGCAGGCGCTGCGCAACGCCATCTGCCGACACTACAAGCGCCGCTTCGGCGTCGACCTCGACCCCCAAACCGAAGCCGTCGTCACCATCGGCTCTAAGGAAGGCCTGGCCCACATCTGCCTGGCCCTCCTCGACCCGGGCGACCTGGCCATTGTCCCCAACCCCGCCTATCCGCTACACCTCTACGGCGTGGCCATTGCCAATGGGAACGTTTTAAGCCTGCCCCTTCGGCCCGAAAAGGAATTCGTGCCCGAGATCCAGATGGTCGCCCGGGAGCTCTGGCCCAAGCCGAAGATTATGATCTTCAACTTCCCCCACAACCCCACCACGGCCACCGTAGACCTCGCCTTCTTCGAAGAGATCGTCGACTTCGCCCGGCAACAGCAGATCGTGGTGATCCACGACATGGCCTACTCCGACATCGTCTTCGACGGCTACCAGGCCCCCAGCCTTCTACAGGTGAAAGAGGCCAAGGAGGTCGGCGTCGAATTCTACACCATGTCCAAATCCTACAATATGGCCGGCTGGCGCGTTGGCTTCTGCCTGGGCAATCCCGATGTCATCCACGCGCTTACGGTCGTCAAAAATTACTTCGACTACGGCGTCTTCACCCCCATACAGGTGGCGGCCATCGCCGCCTTAGACGGCCCCCAGGACTGCGTTCGGGCCGCTGCGGAGACCTACCAGAGACGGCGGGACGCCCTGGTGGAAGGCCTCAACCGGATCGGCTGGCCCGTTCCCAAACCCAGGGCCTCCATGTTCGTCTGGGCCCCCATCCCGGAAAAATACCGGCACCTCGGCTCCATGAAATTCGCGCTCAAACTCATGGAAGAAGCCGAAGTCGCGGTCTCTCCCGGCATCGGATTCGGCGACCTGGGGGAAGGCTACGTTCGCATCTCCTTAGTGGAAAACGAGCAACGCATCCGCCAGGCGGCTCGAAATATCAAAAGCGTACTGTTCTAAGAAGCTGTCTTAAAATTTGGCCTTGTGGAAGATCCACACGCCATACTCCGGGTACAACCGGTGCAGGGCCGTTCTGTGAGGAACGTATGGAATTCTCCAGCCGGGTGCTCGCCATCGAAGAGTCGATCACCGTCGCCACCACGGCCAGGGCCGACGCCATGCAACGACAGGGCATCGACGTCATCTCCTTAAGTGCGGGCGAGCCCGACTTCGACACGCCTGACAACATCAAAGAGGCCGCGGTGCGGGCCATAAAGGAGGACCGCACCAGATATACCAAGCCGGCCACCGGCATTATCGAACTGAAAGAGGCCATCTGTGACAAACTGAAGCGGGACAACGCCCTGACCTACGATCCCTCCCAGATCGTCGTCGGGTGCGGCTCCAAGCAGACCATCTTCGATGCCGTCATCGCCCTCATCAACGACGGCGACGAGGCCATCATCCCCGCTCCCTTCTGGGTAAGCTACGCCGACCAGGTCAAGCTGATGGGCGGGGTACCCGTCATCGTCCGGACGGCCGCAGAGACCGGTTTTCGCATTACCCCGGAGCAGTTGAAAGCCTCGTGTTCTTCCAGAACCAGGCTTGTCCTCTTCAACAGCCCCTGCAACCCCACCGGCGAGGTCTACACCCGATCCGAACTCCAGGCCCTGGCCGAGATCATCGCAGACGCCGGTATCTATGTTGTCTCAGACGAAATCTACGAAAAGATTCTCTACGACGACGCCCAACACGTCTCCATCGCCGCCCTCAGTCCGGCCGTCAAAGAAAAGGCGCTGGTCGTCAACGGCGTCTCCAAAGCCTATGCCATGACCGGCTGGCGCGTAGGCTACGGAGCGGGCCCGGCCGACCTCATCGCCCACATCGGAAAGATCCAGAGCCAGGAGACCACCAACACCTGCTCCATTTCTCAGTACGCCGCCCTCGAAGCCCTGACCGGTCCCCAGGACAGCGTTGAGGCCATGCGCCGGGCCTTCCAGGACCGCCGCAACCTCATCGTCCGACGCCTCAACGCCATCCCCCGCATCACCTGTTCAAATCCCCAGGGGGCCTTCTACGTCTTTCCGGACATCTCGGCCCTCTACGGCTGTTCTGCGAACAAATACCAGGTACGCAACGATGTTGACTTTTGCAACTACCTGCTCGAAGAGGCCCGGGTGGCGGCCGTGCCCGGCAGCGGATTTGGCACACCGGGCCATATCCGGATCGCCTATGCCACATCGATGGACCGGATCGAAGCGGCGATGGACCGGATCGAAGACGCCGTCGCAAATCTGGTGTAAGCGGGAGGAACCCCGAACCGATGAATAAAAAAACCTACCTCGACTTCGAACGCCCTATTGCCGAACTCGAAAAAAAAATCGAAGAGATCAAGGCCCACGCCGAGACCGAAAAGATCGACATGCCTGCAGAAGTGGCCATCCTTCAGGAAAAGGTGAAAAAACTGGAGCAGGAGATCTACTCCAACCTGACCCGGTGGCAGATCTATCAACTGGCCCGGCACCCGCAGCGCCCCCATACCCAGGATTATATCGACCTCCTCCTGACCGACTTTGTAGAGCTTCACGGAGACCGAAGCTTTCGGGATGATCCGACGGTTGTGGGCGGCCTGGGGCGGCTCGACGGGCAGCCCATCGTGGTTGTGGGCACACAGAAGGGCCGCAATACAAAAGAAAACCTCCACCGCAATTTCGGCATGGCGCACCCGGAGGGCTACCGGAAGGCCCTCCGCCTGATGAAACTGGCGGCCAAGTTCAAACGCCCGATCCTCTGCCTCATCGACACCCCCGGTGCCCACCCCGGCCTCGACTCGGAGGAACGGAGCGTATCCGAAGCAATCGCCCGCAACCTTTTCGAAATGTCCAGGCTCCCCACCCCCATCGTTGTCGCCATTATCGGTGAAGGGGGCAGCGGCGGCGCCCTCGGCATCGGGGTTGGAGACCGCATCCTGATGCTGGAAAATGCCTGGTACTCGGTCATCAACCCCGAATCCTGCTCGCTTATCCTCTGGCGTGCACGCGACAAAAAAGAAGAGGCCGCCGAAGCCCTCAAGATCACGGCCCCCGACCTTCTGGACCTGCGCATCATCGACCGGATCGTCTCCGAACCCTTCGGCGGCGCTCACCGGAATCCCGAAGGCGCGGCGAGGTCCTTGAAAGGTGCGATCCTGGAAGACCTCAGAGAACTCCGTCAGATCCCTCTCGATGAGCTTATCACCCAGCGCGTGGGCAAATTTCGTCGCATGGGGGTCTGGGAAGAGTAGCCTTCATGCCCACTTTTTCTGCTCATCATTATGTTGTCGGCATCCGGTTTGCGGACCTTTGCAGAAATCAGTTGTGTAAAGACCTGCATCTTGTTAAATTTCGACTTGCGAAGCCTGGAAAACACACCCCTGACAGAACACGACCCAAGGAGGTAAGGCATTGCCCAAACTCAGATCGTCCCGTAAAAGACTCCGACAGGCCCAAAAGGCCCGGTTGCGAAACCGGGTGGTGCGCTCCCTGATGCGCACCACCCTGAAAAAAGTGCAAACCGCACCCGCCAGGGCCGAGGCCGAAGCCCTCTTGCCGCAGGCCGTGTCCGTGATCGATAAGAGCGCGAAAAAGGGCGTCATCCACAAAAATGTGGCTGCCCGTTACAAATCCAAACTCGTGCGTGCAGTCGGCGCGATGGAGGCATAACCCGGCATAAAAAGCGCATAAACGGAAACGCCCGGTGTCGATTGTGACATCGGGCGTTCTTTCCTGAAGGGAATGCGGATCACCGGATCGTCTCCGCATCCATACCGCTTGAGAGGGCATCTGGAAAGCGCTGAGCAAGTTTGGGGCCGTGCCCTGGATCTCAGGGACGACCCACAGATGTGGCTCGCAGGGCCGCCCACTCAAAGCGAGCCGAAGCTGAAATGCGGCGTCGAACTCAGGCGGGAGCCGATTCACGTGGTTGACCCGCAGGGGCGCATCATCCGCACCATTGGCCATTGATGGCTCGCGATCTCCTCTTTGGAAAGACCAAAATAGCGGCCCCGAAACCTGAGGTGATCCAGCCCCAAATCGCCAAACGCATCTGATCGATCGTGTAACGAAAAGAAGGGTCGGGGCTCGCTCACGCGCGCCTCGACCCTTCTCAAGTAGGCAGGGCTTTTTTGGACGTGCTTTGTTGGATTTTCGGATCTTATTCCAGCTTTATCAGGTCACAGGATTCTACATCACATCCAATATGGCTTGAGGGTTCCTGTCTGCTACCATCAGTAGTGTCCGGGCCGCACCCGATGGACGCCGGCGACCCTGCTCCCAATCCTGCAACGTTCGAACAGACACACCCATCAATCGGGCAAACTGAGTTTGAGATAGGCCGACTTTCGCTCTTGTCTTGGCAATATCAGGCACAGTGATGATACGACCGTGTTCGCCTCGAATGATTTCCCGTAAACCAGAAAGAATCTCTTGACCAACATCTCTATCCTTCTCTTTCATTTTCAATCTCCTCACGGATTTGTTTGAGAATTCGGACAGGAATGTCGTCTTTCACATTTCCGCCGCGACAGCCGACCGGGGTCGGGTCCCGGAGCACCGATTGGCGTCATCCTCGGATTCTCATCCCTTTCGACACCTGCGCGCCCCAACCCATATCAAGAATTGTGCTCACAACGACAAACGCCGTCACGTTCAATACCCCGCCTTCGTCCTGTCAGACCTCATCCCACCGTTGACGTCTTCCTTTCGTGCCACATCTCAGAAAAAAATGGAAACCGGGACAAATTTTGAACGATAGGACAAATCTTCCGTCTTGACATCCAGTGTGGCGTCGGGCATTATAGGGACTAATAATACCTTGACATTGTCACATTACGAAAAGCCTACAGCCTTGAGTTGGGTTTTTTCGCTACGCAAACGTGAGTTTCGAGATTGAAGCCTGTTGAGATGCTTCTTTCGGATATGGTCGACGGCTTCCTCAAAGGTAAGTTGCTTCTTGGGCATCACCACTTCCAGAATTTCAACAGCGTCCTGGAGGGTAATCAAGGGAACCTTTGGCTTTAGGGTCGGATCTGTGACCCATTTTTCGAACCAGTTTGAAGGAGAAAATACCACGCTGAGACCGTTTGTCAATTAGCGATTCAAGTGGTTCGAATTTTGGGGCGCACCCCCGTGTCTTTAGTGACACATTGGCAGTTTACGTGCACCAAATCTCCAACAGTGACGCCGAATTGCCGTGGGATCATCGCATCCGCACATTTGCAGGATTAATTTTTACCAGGGAAATGGAGGATTGACAGATGAAAACAACAGCCGTCACGCGAGCCATCCCGCTACTTATCGGCATAGCGATGGTCACGCTTGCAGAAAGTACGACGTCGTGGGGCGAACTCACAACAACGCATGCAATTGCGTTTAACGCCACGCCATCTCCGGACTTTGACGGCGATGGGATCGTTGGTTTTTCGGATTTTGTTGCATTTGCGAGCAAATTCGGGACGCAGCGCGGAGACGCAGCATTTGACGCGCGGTTTGATCTGGATGGGGATGACGAAATTGGATTCTCTGATTTTGTCGCGTTTGCCAGCCAGTTTGGCAAAACAGTTGAGTCCACGCCGTCCGGATTCGCGCCGCCCGACAGCGAAGCTTTCCAACGCTTGGTGACAGGCAAGCAGGTCGGAAACGATCCCAATAACAGACTGCTATTCCCGTCCTCGGGTCGTATCCGGGAAATCGAGGATGGAACAGCTTATGAGGGCAATTACCAGTATGTCAACACCGGCGCCAATACGGGGACGTTGACATACACATATGATGTGACCGGCAACGACCCCGAAAGGGAGAAAGTGGTGATCGAGTTGACGTTTACGTCTGCCACCGCAGGCACGTTTGTCAGCACCTATACCGAGGCAGGATCCACGCCTCAAACCTTGCGGGGCGATTTTCAGCTTGCCGACGCCGTTAATCGACAGCCTGTGGCCGTTGGCGTCATCGCCGCGCAGACTCTGACGGTGGGCGGTGCGGCCGGGACGGTGGATGTGTCGAGCAGCTTCGAGGATCCGGACGGCGATGCGCTGACGTTTTCGGCGGTTTCCAGCGATACCTCCGTAGCGGCAGTGAGTGCCTTGGATTCGATGGTAGAGATTACACCGAAGGCGGCAGGAAGCGCAACGGTGACGGTAACGGCGACTGACCCCGGCGGCCTGAGCGCCGAGCAGACCATTGACGTGGCCGTCGCGCAACCGACGACCGATGTTTACAGACCATTGGCAGGTCTTCGCGTGTCAGTCGGGAGGGTACAGTATCTGTTCTTCTCTGCGGGGCAATGCATCGTGATTTCCAACTCGTCCATCAACAATGTACGCTACACGACTCACAAGTCCAAGTGGCAGCGCAAAGCAGGCACGTCCTGGGTCGACGTTCCGGGCACGGAGCGCGACGGTCTGTGTGCTTATTCGCCCACCAGCGCCGGTGAATACCGACTGGTGGCGGAGATCACCATTAATGGCGTAAGGGGCAAATACGCCAGTGAAAATACACTCACGGTGGGGTAGAGCCGCCTGCATCCATTGACCGGCCGGCGCACTCGAGGTTTCTTTCCGAAATACACAGCCAGGTGTTTCGCCCCCAACCAACGCGTACGTCGACTTCCTGAGTCTATCGGTCAAATGGGATCGACTCCGTCTCATTTCGCAGACGTGATCATCCGTTTTGAGGACTTCACAAACGCGCATACACCCACGTTCAATCAGGATGGGGCAGACAACTGTAGCAAATAACGACACAATCATCCCGGAGTTCTGCTCCGATTTGGTCGCGCTTTGGAGGTCCACGTCAATAAGCTAATGGTTCAATTTAAAGAATCAGACAGACATGAGAGGGTTTTTGCATAAGACTAAGGAGAAGAGTTCGTCAAATGGCTTCCACGAAACGAACGTTGTCCATAGCCGCCCTGGGGTTGCTGGCATTCGTGTGCCACGCCGCTACGGGTTCCAGTGCAAACGATAATCGCACAACAACACATGCGATCACCGTCAATGCCACGCCTTTGCCCGACTTTGACGGCGACGGGACGGTTGGCTTTGGTGATTTTGTGAAATTTGCGGCAAAGTTCGGACTAAGTCAGGGTGATGACGGATATGACGCGCAGTTCGATCTAAACGGCGACGGTGGAATCGGGTTTGCGGACTTTGTGATCTTTGCGGAGAACTTCGGCAAAGAGGTGCCTTCCGACGACAGGGCCGCGCTGGTCGCGCTTTACGAGGCGACGGATGGACCGAACTGGACGAACAAAGAGAACTGGTTGAGCGCCGCGCCCCTGGGCGAATGGTATGGCGTCACAACCGACGACAACGGGCGTGTGGCCCATTTGTACCTTGCCACGAACCAGTTGACAGGGACGATTCCCACCGAACTCGCACGGCTCACCAGGCTCACCCACCTGGAACTTGGCTGGAACCAGTTGACGGGGACGATTCCCGACGGAATTGGCGTTGACGGGGCTCACCAACTCGCACGGCTCACATCTCACAGATTTGAACCTTTACGGGAACGCAGTTGACGGGGACGATTCCCACCGAACTCGCACGGCTCACCAATCTCACAGATTTGAACCTTGGCGACAACCAGTTGACGGGGACGATTCCCACCGAACTCGCACGGCTCACCAGGCTCACATCTTTGGGCCTTGGCAACAACCAGTTGACGGGGACGATTCCCACCGAACTCGCACGGCTCACCAATCTCACAGATTTGGGCCTTTACGGGAACGCGTTGACGGGGACGATTCCCACCGAACTCGGCACGGCTCACCAGGCTCACATCTTTGGGCCTTGGCGGGAACCAGTTGACCGGCAGGATTCCGGTGGAACTGGCACAGCTCACCAACCTCACATTTTTGAACCTTAGCGGGAACCAGTTGACGGGGACGATTCCGGTGGAACTGGCACGGCTCACCAACCTCACATTTTTGAACCTTGGCAACCAGTTGACGGGGACGATTCCGACCGAACTGGCACGGCTCACCAACCTCACATTTTTGAACCTTAGCGGGAACCAGTTGACCGGCAGGATTCCGACGGAACTGGCACGGCTGACCAAGCTCACATATTTGGCGCGAACCTTGACCGGCAGGATTCCGACGGAACTGGGGCTCACCAAGCTCACATATTTGAACCTTGGCAACAACGCGTTGACGGGGCCGATTCCGACCGAACTGGCGCGGCTCACCAAGCTCACGGATTTGTACCTTAGCCTCAACCAGTTGACCGGCAGGATCCCGACGGAACTGGCACGGCTGACCAAGCTCACATATTTGGACCTTTACGGGAACCAGTTGACAGGAACGATTCCGGTGGAACTGGGACAGCTGACCAATCTCACGGATTTGTGGCTTGGCGTGAACCAGTTGACCGGCAGGATCCCGACGGAACTGGGACAGCTGACCAAGCTCAAGGAATTGTGGCTTAGCTTCAACCAGCTGACTGGAATGATTCCGGTGGAACTGGCACAGCTGACCAATCTCACGGGTCTGGTTCTCAGCGGAAACGCCGGATTGTCGGGACCATTGCCTCCGGCATTCACGGTCCTCACTCCGGAAGTGCTTGATTTGGCTGGCACGGGGGTGTGCGTGCCTCTGACCGTCGAATTCGTGGAATGGCTCGACAGTATTCCAAATCGTGCCGGAGATGCCCATTGCGCGGACCCGGAGAGGGAGGCATTGATTGCGCTCTACAAACAAACGAATGGACCGCATTGGACGAATAAAAAAAACTGGTTGAGTGGTGCGCCTCTGGGAGAATGGTACGGCGTGACCACCGACGCCTACGGGCGTGTGACACAATTAAACCTGAGGGATAACAACCTGAGCGGGCTCCTTCTCCTCTCTCTGAGCAGTCTTGTAAACCTGAAAACACTGAACCTCGCCGACAACGCCGCCCTGTCCGGTCCACTGCCCCTGGGGTTCACGCGTCTGCCCCTCGAATCCCTCGACCTGGAAGGGACGCGACTTTGCGCGCCCCCGCGCGCAGAATTCCAGACGTGGCTCAATGGAATTCGGGACACAGACGTTGCCCGGTGTACCGACACCCGCCCGGATTTTTACGCTTTGGTCGCCCTGTACAGCGGGACGGATGGGCGCAACTGGACGGAAGCGACGAATTGGGCGAGCACCAAACCCCTGGACCAATGGTACGGCGTGACCACCGACGCCAGCGGGCGTGTGACAGGATTGTCCCTCCATGAAAACAGCCTGCAAGGGACGATACCGGCGGAACTGGCGCAACTCACCAATCTCGATTCGCTGAATCTATCCGGAAATCAGTTGACAGGCAAGATACCCACAGAACTTGGCCGACTCAACAACCTGGAAAGTCTGATTCTGGCGCACAATAAGCTGTCAGGTGAGATACCTGCCGAACTGGGGCAACTCACCAACCTCAGAGGAATGGACCTTCGCCTAAACCAGTTGACAGGCAAGATACCCACGGAACTTGGCCGACTCGACAACCTCAGAACATTGGATCTTTCTGACAATCCGTTGGACGGGGAGATCCCTTCGGAGCTGGGACAACTCAGCAACCTGGAAAGCCTGACTCTATGGTTTAATAACCTGACAGGTGAGATACCCCCGGAACTGGGGCGGTGCACAAACCTCAGAACGCTGTTTCTTGTCGATAACTTCTTCACCGGCAACATACCCGCGGAATTGGGACAACTCACCAACCTCGAAGAGTTATGGATAATAAACACCACACTAACGGGCGAGATACCTCCGGAACTGGGGCAACTCACCAACCTCTGGGGGCTGTATTTATCCACAAACCAGTTGACCGGCAACATCCCACCGGAACTGGGACAACTCACCTATCTCCAGAGGCTGAGTCTATCCACAAACCAGTTGTCGGGCAATATCCCACCGGAACTGGGACGACTCACCAATCTCAAATGGTTGAACCTTCGCAAAAACCAGTTGACCGGCAACATACCATCGGAACTGGGGCAACTCACCAGTCTCCAGGAACTAAATCTATCCACAAACCAGTTATCGGGCAATATCCCACCGGAACTGGGACAACTCACCTATCTCCAGGAACTGAATCTATCCACAAACCAGTTGTCGGGCAATATCCCACCGGAACTGGGACAACTCACCAGTCTCACAACGTTGAACCTCGCCTTCAACGGCGCACTGTCCGGGACGCTGCCCGCCGCCCTTACGGGTCTCACCCTTGAAACGCTGACACTGCACGAAACACTCCTGTGTTCACCGCAGGACGCCGAATTCCAGCAGTGGCTCAGGGCAATATCGTACACCCGCGTGCCGAACTGCGCCCGTTCCGACGAGGCAGCGGCCTACCTGGTGCAGGCGACCCAATCGCTGGAATATCCCGTGCCCCTGGTGGCCGGCGAACCCGCGTTGCTGCGCGTGTTCGTCACGGCGGACAGGGAGGTCGATGCCACCATACCCCCCGTTCGGACCACCTTTTACAGGGAGGGGGTCGAGGTGCATACGGCGGAGATCGGGGGCCAGGCGACGAGCATCCCCTGGCAGATCAACGAGGCGTCACTGTTGCATTCAGCGAACGCGGTGGTGCCAGGCCCCGTGGTGATGCCGGGGTTGGAGATGGTGGTCGAAATCGATCCCGACCAGTCCCTGGATCCGGCCCTGGGCATCGTCGCCCGCCTGCCCCGGACGGGCCGCACGGCACTGGACGTGCGGCCCGTGCCGCCCTTTGATCTGACGCTGATACCGTTTCTGTGGGAAGAGAACCCGGACAGTTTAGTACTGACACAAACCGAGGGCCTGTCTTCCGAATCCGATCTGTTCCGGCTGACCCGCGATATCCTGCCTGTGCGCGACTTCCATCTTACCGTTCACGACCCTGTATTGACTTCTGTGGATCCCACGTCCGACAGTGCTCAACAGTTGGGGCCCGAAACCGAGTTGATTTACGCCATGGAAGGCGCGAAAGGTTATTATATGGCCATATTCAGAAGCGTGGGCCGAAGCGGTCTGCAAGGAATAGCCCTACTACCGGGATTTGTAAGTCAGTCCATCCTCGACGAGAACGTCATTGCGCACGAACTCGGCCACAACCTCAATCTGGCGCACGCCCCGGGGTGTGGCGCGGGTGGTCCGGACCCCGAATATCCCTACGAGGACGGCGGTATCGGCTCATGGGGATACGATTTCCTCAACGAATCGCTGGTGAGTCCCGAAACGTCCGATCTGATGACATACTGCAAGCCCCAATGGATCAGTGATTACACGTTTACCAGGGCGCTTGTCCACCGCGCTCAAGCTGAGAGCGCGCCTCTGGCGGCGGCCAAAGCGCCTTCCACGAGAGGCCTGCTGATCTGGGGCGGCTTGAACGAGAACAAAAAACCCTTTCTCGAACCTGCCTTCGTGGTCAGCGTTCAACCTTCCCTGCCTCGGATAGACGGTCCGTACCGGCTCACGGGCGAGGATGACGACGGCAACAACCTGTTCAGCATGCCCTTCGGCATGCCTGAGTACGGGTGCGGCGCCAGGGGCGGCGCCTTCGCCTTCATTCTGCCGGTACAGGAAGATTGGGCCGGCAGGCTGGCGCGCATTGCGCTTTCGGGCCCTGAAGGGGTTTCCATCCTGGATGGCGAGGACGACCCCTCTGCCACACTCCTGCTGGACCGCGCCACGGGAAGTGTCCGGGGCATCCTGCGGGACTGGTCAGAGGCAGCTGCGAAGCCGCATGCAGCCCGCCTCGCGCCGCCGGAACCGGGACTGGAGGTCCTGACCAGCCGCGGCATCCCGGATGCGGCGTCGTGGGAACGATGACGTAACGCCCCAATGCGCTTGCCTTCGGGCAAAGCGATACGCCGGGACCACCGACCCTTCCCCTGTCCCACTGAAATTCTGGAATGATACCCGGGATTCAGCGAGCACTGGGTACGATTGAAGCTTTAATTTTTCGATACATCTCGGAAAAAAAGGGAATGCGGATCACCGGATCGTCTCTCCTTGCTGCCCCTGCCTTCCTATTCAAACAGAAAGGCTCCCAGATACCGCTCTCCCGTATCCGGCAAAATCACGACCACCCGTCGGTCCTCGCCCAATTCCACCGCCACCTCAACCGCGGCGTGGGCGGCTGCGCCGGAAGAGATACCGGCCAGGATACCCTCCTCTTGCGCCAGCCGTCGGGACATGGCACGGGCGTGGGTATTCGAGACCGCAATCACCCGGTCCAACACCTCCATGTTCAATACGGGGGGAATCATCCCCGCTCCCAGCCCGTCAATCTCCGTCGCCCCCGGTTGCCCACCCGACAGCACCGCAGAATCTTTCGGCTCCACCCCCACAACCAGCACCTCCGGACGCACCCCTTTGAGAACCTCCCCCACACCCGTGACCGTACCGCCAGTCCCGACCCCGGCCACAAAGGCGTCGGGCGGCCCCTCCATCTGCTCTAAGATCTCACGCGCGGTGGCCTGCCGGTGAATCTCCGGATTGGACGGATTTTCAAACTGCTGGGGCATAAAATAGTCATCCCGGCCCTCTTTCAGCCCCAGGGCTTCTTGAATCGTTCCCCGGATGCCCTCATAGGCCGATGTGAGCACCACCTCAGCGCCGAAAGCCCTCAGAAGGCTCTGGCGCTCTTCGCTGACCCCCTCCGGCATGGTAATAATCAACCGGTAGCCCTTCACCGCCGCAACCATGGCCAGTCCAATACCGGTGTTGCCGCTGGTCGGCTCCACAATGGTCATGCCAGGCTTCAGTTCGCCGCTCCGTTCGGCCGCTTCGATCATGGCAATCGCGATGCGGTCCTTCACACTGCCCGCCGGATTGAAAAATTCCAGCTTCGCCCAGATCTCCGCCCCCCCCGCAGCGCCCACGCGGTTGAGCCTGACCATCGGCGTAGAACCGATCAGGTCCAGAACAGTACGCCCTCTTCTTAGCGCCCCCATAGGCCATCAAATCCGGAAAACGATGCTCTTCCGCCGCACCTGATGCCTCCGGCAGAGGTCTGCAAACGTAATTGAGGAAAGCACGCCTCCAATCGCGGCCTCGACCTCCTCCCACACCTCCCGCAGCACGTCCCCTTCTCCCCCCTCGCCCAGCAGGTCGACCGGCCCCTCCAGAATCGCCAGCACCTCTCCCACGGTGACCTCCTCGGGGCGCTTAAGCAGCGCATGTCCTCCTCTGGGGCCCCGAACGCTCCGCACCAGACCCGCCTTTCGCAACAGGTTCAGAAGCTGAACCAGATAGGATTCCGGGATATTCTGCCGGGCGGCAATCTCAGCGCTTTGCACATACCCCCGGCCGTAATTCAGGGCCAGGTCGAGAATCGCCCGCAGACCGTAATTGCCCTTGGCAGAGATATGCATCAACCGTCCTCGCGATCAAGACAGGGACCTGGGACTGGTCTTACAAGACCCTAACCTCCAGCCCCCTGTAAACACCCCCCGGCAATGGCCGGTACAATCGTCACACTATCCCCATCTTTCAGAGGGGTTTCCGTGCCATCTAAGAAACGGATATCTTCGTCGTTCACATACACATTCACGAACCGTCGCAACGCGCCCGTCTCGTCGACAAGGTTCTGCCTGATACCCGGGTGCTGCGCCTCTAAGTTGTCGATCATCTCCCCGACCGTTCCCCCCGAAACCTCAACATCCGCCCTATCCCCCGTAAATCTTCGCAAAGGAGTCGGAATACGTGCCGTCACAGCCATCGTTCAACCCTCCTTATATCTTACCCTCTCCACTCAACCAAACCTTCCATTCCCCTTCCCCTTCGTCCCACCCAAACCCCTTCTGTCCGCGCACCTCTCCATCCACAACCGAGACCACCAGGTAGACCACGCCTGGATAGGCCGGTTCTCCCAAAAACATCGCGGCATTCCGATCTTCCTCGGAAAAGTAAGCATCGCAATCAATGTGCGAATGGTAAAAGGCCACCGCCCGCCCGCCCGCCTTCTCGGTCTCCCTCAGAATGCGACTGACCTGCATATCGTCCATACGGTAGGCCGTCCTGGAGGTGCGGGGATGGGCCTTTGGATCGCGCTGATGAAGCCTGTCCTGGATGTTGTCGCACCGGTGCACCCGGTAGTGCCCGTTGTCGTGTTCGGTCACAATCCCGCAGCACTCGGCCGGGTAGTCCTCCCGGGCATGCGCAAAGATCTGCTCCCGGATCTCCCGGTCCAAACGCGCCATCCTAATGCCCTTTCTCCCGTTCCAGCCGCCACAGCGACGTACTCATATACTTCTCGCCGCTGTCTGGAAACAGGGTCACGACAACCCCCTGTCCCGCCGTTTCGGCCACGCGCAGCGCACCAACCAGGGCCGCCCCGCTCGATTGGCCCACCAGGATGCCCATTTCCCTTGTCAGCCGATGCACCGCCGCGTAGGCCTCCTCCGTCTCCACCTGGATCTTCTGATCGTAAACCGCAGGGTCGTAGATGCCGGGAACGATGGAAACATCCATGTTCTTCAGGCCCTCAATGCCGTGAAATTCCGGAGGCTCGATCGCAATGATCTGGATGTCAGGATTGTACTGCTTTAAACGCCGCCCCGTGCCCACCAGGGTCCCGCTGGTGCCCAGGGTGGCCACAAAGTGGGTAATCCGCCCACCCGTCTGCTCCCAGATCTCCGGGGCCGTATGGAGGGTGTGGGCCCTGGGATTGGAGGGGTTGTTGTACTGGTCTGGCTTATAATAGCGACCCGGATTCGCCGCCAGGATCTCCCGGCACTTCAAGATCGCTCCGTCCGACCCCTCCGTGGGGTCGCTCAGCACCAGGCGGGCGCCGTAGGACTGGATCACATAGCGTCGCTCCACGCTCACGTTTGCCGGCATCACCAGCTCCACCTGGTAGCCCCTGGCCGCACCGACCATTGCATAGGCAATCCCGGTGTTCCCCGACGTCGAGTCGATAATCACCTTATCCGGCGTCAGTTCCCCGGAGGCCTCGGCGTCCAGGATCATCTGCAGCGCCGGCCGGTCTTTCACCGACCCGCCGGGATTGAACATCTCCATCTTGGCGTAGAGCGCTACTTCCTTCAGATGCTCGACAAATTTCCGAATGCGCAGCAGAGGGGTATTTCCGACCTCTTCTAAGATGGAAGGTCGAACGGAAGACCAGGTCTCCCGTCCCGTTTCCAGATCCAGCGTATGCATATCCGACACCTTTGTGGATTTCGGATGGCAGCTTTTCAATCCGAAACGAATACAGGGACCTACAAAAATGGCCCCATACAGGGACCGTTCCGAATTTACCTAATACAATATAATTTATGACCGGTTTTGTCAAGAATCAATCTCAGCCAGCTCCCTCCCCCACGGAGACCAGCGCGGTGTGCATCCCGCACTCGGTCTTCGACGTGCCGGCCCACCGGCCAGCCCGTTCGTCCGCCCCTGCGCCCACCGGCCGGGTGCAGGGCCAACAGCCAATGCTGGGATACCCCTGATCGTGCAGGGGGTTATAAGGCACCTCGTTTTCCAGGAGATAGTCCCCCACCTGCTTCCGCGTCCAGCCGGCCATCGGGTTGACCTTCACCATGGCATGGCCGCCTATGACCCTGTAGGGTTCAAGCACCCGGATTTCCTTCCTGGACGCCGACTGGTCGCGCCGCAGGCTGGCGATCCAGCCGTCCAGTTTCGCAAGCTTTCGCTGCAGTGGCTCTACTTTCCGCATCCAGCAACAGCGGTCCGGATTCCGGTCGTAGAGCGCCGGCCCGTATGCCCCGTCCTGCTCCGCCACGCTCAACCGGGGGTGGATCACCTCGATCTCAATGCCGTAACGGGCCTCCACGCGGGCCTTGAGATCCTGTGTCTCGCCAAAAAGGAAGCCCGTATCGATGGAAAAGATCGGCATCTGAGGAACCGTCTTCTGGATCAGATCCAGCAGTGCCATGCCGGTTGCCCCAAACGCAGTGCCCATCGCAACCCGGGGCCCCAGCGCCTCCCTGGCCCATACCAGGATCTCTTCGGAGGGCGCCCCCTCAAACCCATCGGCCAGACGGTTGAGTTTTGAGGCATCTATCAATTTCACACGACTGTTCCTTTCTCAACCCGTCAAGAGAGATACCCCAGTTCTCGCAGCCGGGCAAGGATCTTCTGAACACTCTGCTCCACCGACTCCTCTGCCGTATTTACAACCACCTCGGGATTTTCCGGGGGCTCATAAGGATCGTCAATCCCCGTAAACTGCTTGATCTCTCCCGCGCGTGCCCTCGCATAAAGCCCCTTCGTATCCCGCGCCTCGCACACCTCCAGCGGGCAATCGACGTAGATCTCCACAAAGTCTCCGATCTGTTCCCGGCACCACTGCCGCACCCCGCGGTAGGGGCTGATCGCCGCAGCAACCGTCACCACGCCGTTGCGCGTCAAAACCTTGGCCACCCACCCGATCCGCTTGATATTCGTATCCCGATCCGCCTTGGAAAACCCCAACCCCTTGGAGAGGTTTTGCCGCACCTCATCACCATCCAGCACTTCCACCTTGCAACCGCACTCCTTCAAAATCGGCGTAAGATATTGTGCCAGAGTCGATTTTCCAGATCCCGAAAGACCGGTAAACCAGAGCGTTACCCCACATCCCATAAAACCGCCTCCTATTGTTGACTATGTTGACCAGAAATATATACAATCCCATAGATCTTGTCAAGTCTTATGTATGACCATCCCGCCTCCTTCCATATTTCAGGAAACAAAAGATGGGGTTATAATAATCTTGACTTTTAAAAAGGGATGCTATAAGTTACAAGTACAATACACAACTCAGATTCACTGATCCGCCCCTTCCAAAGAAAAAAAGGCCCGATGCGTTGCGATCAGGGCCGTTCTTTTTTCAAACAAAGCCAGTATTTACTTATACTTAAAGTAAAAATGAGCCCGGAAGGAATTGAACCTTCGACCAACGGCTTAAAAGGCCGCTGCTCTACCTCTGAGCTACGGGCCCATCCAATCCCCGGTGGGGACAGAGGCCGTGTCCCCTCAAGAGAACGTCTAATATAGAAATTCGCATCTCCCCTGTCAAGAAAAAGGGGCCACGCGATGATGCACAGGCGCAGCAGGAACAGATCCCTTAAATGGAGCCTCTGGATCGTGGGGATCTTAAGCCTCATTATAATCGCCCTTTACTTGATCAGGATCAACGACATTGTCATGGCCCGGGGAATTGTAGAACCGGGGCAGAAAATCTACATCGACTCCCCCCTCAGACGGGTTATTCAGAAAATCTACTGTCGTCCCGGCACACCGGTCAAAGCCGGACAGCCCGTCGCCCAGCTCTACGACGGCGACCTGCGCGCCGCTGTGGCCGAGGCCGAAAAGGAAGTCCAGCGCGCCCAGGCCAACCTGGAATTCGCGCTGGCTCACCTTGCCCTCCTGAAGGAAAAACCCACGGAAGAAGAACTCAAAATCGCAGAATCGAAGGTGGAACAGGCAAGAATCTCGCTAACTGCCCGCAAGCAGGAACTCGCCAGGGCCGAGCACCTCTACCTGGGGGAACGCCTGTGGAGCCGTGAGGACCTCGAACGTGCCCGCACCAACACCGACCTGGCCCAAACCAACCTGAAGGTCGCCACGGAAAACCGCAACCTGATCAGACGGGGCGCCTCCCCTGCAGAATTACGTCAGGGCGAAGCCGAAGTCCGGCAGTCCGAAGCCACCCTCGACAAGGCCCGACACAGTTTGGATGCCGCCCGGGAGACCCTGAACCTCGCCACGCTTCGTTCCCCGGTAGACGGCGTCGTCGCCCGTCTCGACCTCCATCCCGGCATGCTGGCCGATCTGGGGCAGATTGTCATGATCATTGCCGGAAACGCAGGAGGGACCGTGATCGACGCCTGGGTGCCCGAAACCAACGCCTGGAAAATCCGTCTGGGACACCCCGTCGAAATCCTCAGCAACCTCTTTGCAGACCGAGAAGGATTCGTCGGCTACGGCGAGGTCGCCAAGTTCTACGGCTACGCCATCCACGCAGGCGGCACCCAGACCTTCGAGCTGGAAGTTCGGATTGTCGAAACGCCCCTGCCGCTGAAAAACGGCTCTACGGCCGACCTCCGAATTATTGTGGGCAAGCGGAACATTCTCAAAATCCTCCTGGGCATAGAAGACCGTCAGGTCATCCAGGCCGGGCGCCAGCAAGACCCTGTCCCACAGCCCGAGCCCGGCCCCGATTCGGTCATGGCCTTTACAGAACCGACGTTGGCGCTTGACACCTCCGATTCCCTCTCTACAGATTGGGTTTCCATGCAGACAACTCCCGACTCCGTCAGGACCGCCATCGATTCGGTCGGTGTCCAGGCAACCATGCTCCAGGAACCTTAAGCTTCCCACAACGAGGCAAAAGATGGCGAAGGCGAAAAAAACCGCAGCGCGAAGCCCCAGACGAAAAAAGTATGTCTACTTCTTCGGCGAGGGAAAGGTCCAGGGCACGGGCGACATGAAAAACCTCCTCGGCGGCAAGGGGGCCAACCTGGCCGAGATGTCCAGGATCGGCATCCCCGTCCCGGCCGGCTTCACCATCACAACCGAGGTCTGTACCTATTATTACAACCACAACAAGCAGTACCCGGCCGACCTGGAAAGGCAGGTCCTGGACAACCTGAAAAGCGTCGAAAGGAACATGGGCGGAAAATTCGGAGACCCCCAAAACCCCCTCCTCCTCTCGGTCCGTTCCGGCGCGCGGGTCTCCATGCCCGGCATGATGGAAACCGTCCTCAACCTGGGTCTCAACGACGAGATCGCCCGGGGCCTCATCGAAAAGTCGGGCAACGAACGCTTCGTCTACGACGCCTACCGCCGCTTTATCCAGACCTATGGCGATGTGGTCATGGGCGTCCAGCCCCAAGGCAAAGAAATCGATCCCTTTGAAGCCGCCATCGAAAAAATCAAAGAAAAACGAGGCGTCCACCTGGACACCGAACTCACCGCGGACGATTTACAGGAACTGGTGGCCGGCTTTAAAAAAATCGTAAAAAAACGGACCGGGAAGACCTTTCCCGACGATCCGATGGAACAGCTCTGGGGAGGCATCGGCGCCGTCTTCGGCTCCTGGAACGGTCAGCGCGCCATCATCTACCGCAACATCCACAACATCCCCCACGACTGGGGCACCGCCGTCAACGTCCAGTCCATGGTATACGGCAACATGGGCGACGACTGCGCCACCGGCGTGGCCTTCACCCGCAATCCCTCCACGGGCGAAAAGAAATTCTACGGCGAATACCTCATCAACGCCCAGGGGGAAGACGTGGTCGCCGGCGTGCGCACCCCCGAACCGGTGGCCAAAATGAAGCGGCAACTGCCCGGAGCCTACAAGACGCTCGAAGGAATCTACAAAAAACTCGAAAAGCACTATCGCGACATGCAGGACATCGAGTTCACCGCCCAGGAAGGGCGTCTGTGGATGCTGCAGACGCGCACCGGCAAACGCACGACCGCGGCTGCGCTCAAGATTGCCGTAGACATGGTCAAAGAGCGCCTCATCACCCAAAAAGAAGCCGTCGCCCGCATCGATCCGGCCCAGCTCGACCAGTTGCTCCACCCCACCTTCGACCCCAAGGCCGAGCGCAAAGTCCTGGCCAGAGGGCTTCCCGCCTCTCCGGGCGCCGCTTCCGGCCGGGTCGTCTTCCACGCCGACGAAGCCGAAGCGTGGGCCACAAAGGACGAAGACGTGATCCTGGTGCGTCTGGAAACCTCGCCGGAAGACATCGGCGGGATGAATGCCGCCCGGGGCATCCTGACGGCGCGAGGGGGGCAAACAAGCCATGCCGCCGTCGTTGCGCGGGGCATGGGCAAGTGCTGTGTGGCCGGATGCGGCGACATCGCCATCGACTACGGGAAGGACCTGTTCTCCGCCAGCGGCACGGTGGTCAAAGCCGGCGACTGGATCTCCCTGGACGGCTCCACGGGCGAGGTGATGTTGGGCGAAGTGCCCACCCAGGAGCCCAAATTCTCCGAAAACTTCGCCACCCTCATGCGCTGGGCCGACGGTATCCGGAAGCTCAACGTGCGCACCAATGCCGATACGCCTCACGATTCTGGAGTCGCCCGCAAGTTTGGGGCCGAGGGCATCGGCCTGTGCCGGACCGAGCACATGTTCTTCGAAGACGACCGCATCCTGGCCGTTCGGGAAATGATCCTCGCCGATGACGAGGCCGGCCGGCGGAACGCCCTCAAAAAGCTCCTGCCCATTCAACGGGGCGACTTCGAGGGGATCTTCAAGGCCATGAACGGGCTGCCCGTCACCATCCGCCTCCTCGACCCGCCCCTGCACGAGTTCCTCCCCCACGAGCGGGATCAGCAGCAGGAAATGGCCGAACAGATGGGCGTCTCCCTCAAACAGATCCAGGACAAAGTGGTCGCCCTGCACGAATTCAACCCGATGCTCGGACACCGGGGCTGCCGGTTGGGCATCACCTTCCCGGAAATCTACGAAATGCAGGTCCGCGCCATTTTTGAGGCCGCGGCCAACGCCCGCAAAAAACGCGTCAAAGCCATCCCCGAAGTCATGATCCCCCTGGTTGGAACCGTCAAAGAATTCACCCTGCTGCGGGAGATGGTCGACCGGGTGGCCGCAGAGGTCATGGCAGAGAAGAAGACCAGATTCGACTACCTTGTCGGGACGATGATCGAAATTCCGAGGGCCGCGCTGGTCGCCCATCAAATCGCCGAATCGGCCGAATTCTTCAGCTTTGGAACCAACGACCTCACGCAGATGGCCTTCGGGTTTTCCCGGGACGATGCCGGAAAGTTCCTCCCCGACTATGTGGACCGGGGCATCCTGGAGATCGACCCCTTCCAGAGCCTCGACCAGGAGGGCGTCGGCCAGCTCGTTCAGATCGGCACAAAACGGGGCCGCAGCGCCCGCAAAACCCTCAAGGTCGGCATCTGCGGCGAACACGGCGGCGACCCCGAATCGGTCAAATTCTGCCACCGGATCGGCCTGGACTACGTCTCCTGCTCGCCTTTCCGGGTGCCCATCGCCCGTCTGGCCGCGGCCCAGGCCGCGATCGAATAAGGGCGCGCTGCCCCGGCTTGATTTTTTCCCCCGATAGGTTATATTCTTACCATGTCCAAAACCATCGCCATAGCCAATCAGAAGGGAGGGGTTGGCAAAACCACCACAGCGGTCAACCTCGCCGCCTGCCTGGCAACGGCGGAGAAAAAGACCCTGCTGATCGACATAGACCCCCAGGCCAACACCACCAGCGGCTTCGGCGTTATCCTGGACGACGGGGATGCCTGCATCTACGAGGTCCTCCTCCAGGACTACCCCCTCCTGGAGATCGTCCAGGACACCGAAGTCCCCTATCTGAGCCTGGCCCCTTCTCACATCCGCCTCACCGGCGCCGAAGTCGAGATGGTCAGCATCGTCTCCAGAGAACGCCGGCTTCAGGCGCTTCAGACCGCGCTTGGCCCCGCCCGGGAGCACTACGAATATATCGTGGTCGACTGTCCACCCTCGCTGGGGCAGTTGACCCTCAATGCCCTCACCGCCGCCGACTCTGTACTGATCCCCATCCAGTGTGAATACTACGCCCTGGAGGGACTGGGCAAGCTCCTGACCACCCTGCGTCTGGTGCAAAAACACCTCAACCCCCAGCTCCAGATCGAAGGCGTGCTCCTGACCATGTTCGACGGCAGGCTCAACCTCTCCCGGCAGGTCGCCGAAGAGACCAGAGCCCACTTTGGAGACAGGGTCTACAACACGGTGATCGCGCGCAACGTCAAACTCGGAGAAGCCCCCAGCTTCGGCAAGCCCATCATCCTCTACGACATCATGTCCCAGGGCGCGCAAAACTACATCAACCTGGCCGGAGAGGTCATCAGCCATGGGTAAACAACGCAAGGCCCTGGGCAAGGGCCTTGGCGCCCTCATCCCCGGCGCCAATGAAGAGACATTGCACACCCCTTCAGAAGACGCGGCCGACCAGGGGCAACGCGTGGTCGAAATCGAAATTGCAGACATCGAGCCCAACCCCCACCAGCCCCGCACGGCATTCGACCCTGAAGCCGTGGACGAACTGGCGCAATCCATCCGGCAAAAGGGGATCATCCAGCCCGTCGTGGTGCGCCGCTTCGGCACCGGTTATCAACTCATCGCCGGAGAACGCCGCCTCCGCGCAGCGCGGCAGGCAGACCTCCAGAGCGTGCCGGCGCTTATCCTCAACATCGGCACCGATGAGGAAATGATGGAAATCTCGCTGATCGAAAACATCCAGCGGGAAGACCTCAACCCCATCGAAGAAGCCAGGGCCTACCGGACGCTGATGGAGGAATGCGTCCTGACCCAGGAGGAAGTTGCCCGGAAAGTCGGCAAAGACCGCTCCACAGTGGCCAACACCCTCCGCCTGCTCAACCTCTCCTCCCAAGTCCGGGAAGCCCTTCAAACCGACCAGATCTCCATGGGGCATGCCCGGGCCCTCTTGGGAGTGGAAGACGACCGGCTGCAGGCGGCCCTCTGTAAACAGATCGTCTCTCAGGACCTCTCCGTGCGCAGAGTCGAAGCCCTTGTAAAAGCCTACCGGGATGGAAAAACAGACCGGCCCAAAACGGCCTCCCACACCCATGACCCCCAGATCGTTTCAATAGAAGAGGATCTGCAGCGCCGCTTCGGCACGGGCATCAACATCAGCCGCCGGGGCAAAAAGGGAAAGATCGAAATCGAATTCTACAGCGACGACGACCTGGAGCGCCTCCTGGACATCCTCAGAGAGACCGCATTTTAGAAGCTGGCTATCCCAGCGTATCCGATCCGAACCACCAGGGCCGACCGTAGCGAGTCGGCCCCTTTTATGCAACCCAGCGGGAGGCCGATCGTCTCCTGTAGAGGCGATGCACGCGTCCCCCGGGCATGCACACATTTTGGGAGAACCTATGCTGGGAAACCTCCTCAACAGATTCAAAAAGGGACTGACCAAAACCCGGGAAGGGATGTTTGGAAAGATCAGGGAGGTCATCCGCCGCCACCCGGAACTCGACGAGCAGACCTTAGAGGACATCGAAGACATCCTCATCCAGGCCGATGTGGGTGTCGACCCTACCCTGCGCATCATAGACCGCCTCCGGGAACGGGTGAAAATCCACCA
Organism: Candidatus Latescibacterota bacterium; assembly: GCA_965222075.1. Taxonomy (GTDB): domain Bacteria; phylum Latescibacterota; class UBA2968; order UBA2968; genus JAAXHW01. The sequence goes on from OZ244937.1 coordinate 2,486,688, forward strand.
TGCGCCTGCCGAGGCCGAGGGGATTGTACAACGCTTCCTCGAAGCGGAAATCCTCCAAATCCTCCAGTCGCCGCAACCCCAGGCCCAACCCTCACCGGCCGCAACCCCTTATGTCATCCTCGTGGTGGGGGTCAACGGCGTGGGGAAAACCACCACCATCGGTAAAATGGCTGCACGCTACAGGGCCGGTGGCAAGCGGGTGCTCTTGGCCGCCTGCGACACCTTCCGAGCCGCTGCCATCGACCAGCTTTCCATCTGGGCCGAGCGCACGGGCGCCGACCTCGTCCGCCACCGGCCCGGCGCCGATGCGGCCTCCGTGGCCTTCGACGCCCTCTCCGCCGCCAGGTCCAGGGGCATCGACATCGTCCTCATCGACACTGCCGGGCGCCTGCACACCAGGGTCAACCTGATGGGTGAACTCAAAAAGATTCGACGCGTGCTGGGCAAGTGCCAGGACGGCGCCCCCCACGAAACCCTGCTCGTCCTGGATGCCGCCACCGGCCAGAACGCCATTGCCCAGGCCCGTCAGTTCCACACCGACCTGGACATCACCGGCCTGATCCTTGCCAAACTCGACGGCACCGCCAAGGGCGGGGTAGTCATCGCCATTGCCGACGAACTCGGCCTCCCGGTCCGCATGATCGGCTTTGGAGAAGGCCCGGACGACTACAACGACTTTGACCCCGACGCCTTTGTCAAAGCCCTCTTCGAAGATATCAAAGAATAAAACAACCAATTGTTTATAATAAAATTATTCACATTATAGAAAAACCTTGATGTTAACGTTAAAGTTGGGTATATTCCCGTCAGACGGCCTGATCCTCCACCTGTAGGGGCAAACGGCCGGTCGCCCCTTAAGACACCAGGAATCCCAATGTCGGTCAAAACCCCCATCTACATGGACTGCCATGCCACCACGCCTGTCGATGAGCGGGTGCTGGAAGCCATGCTCCCCTATTTTGGCGAAAAATTCGGGAACGCAGCCAGCCGCACCCACACCTTTGGGTGGACCGCCGAAGCCGCCGTGGACGATGCTCGGCAACAGGTTGCCTCGCTGATCGGCGCAAAGCCCACAGAGATCATCTTTACCAGCGGGGCAACCGAGGCCGACAACCTGGCCATCAAGGGCGTGACCGCCATGCACCCGGACCGGAGGGCGCACATCGTCACGCAGGCCACCGAGCACCACGCCGTCCTCGACCCCTTGAAGGCCCTGAAGCGGCAGGGCTACGGGATTACCGTACTGCCGGTCGACCGCTACGGGCGGGTCAGCCCGGAGGCCGTGGCCTTGGCCATCACGGACGAAACCACCCTGGTCTCCATCATGGCCGCCAACAACGAAATCGGCACCCTTCAACCCATCGCCGAAATCGGATCGATCTGCAAAGAACGGGGCGTTCTCTTCCACACCGATGCCACCCAGGCCGTGGGCAAAATCTCCATTCACGTCGAGGCCCTGAACATCGACCTTCTCTCCCTCTCCGCCCACAAACTCTACGGGCCCAAAGGCGTCGGCGCGCTTTACGTGCGCAGCCGCCCCCGGGTGCGGCTCATCGCCCAGATGGACGGCGGAGGCCACGAACGGAGCATGCGCTCCGGCACTTTGAACGTACCCGGAATCGTCGGCCTGGGGGCAGCCTGTGAAATCGCCGGCGCCGAAATAGCCTCGGAAGGCCCACGGATTCGGAAGCTCCGGGACCGCCTGGAAGAAAAAATCGCCGGCGGCCTCAACGAGGTCCACCTCAACGGCCATCCTCAAGAACGGCTCGACGGCAACCTCAATCTCAGCTTCGCCGGCGCGGACGGAGAAAGCCTCCTGATGGGACTCGGTGAAATCGCCCTCTCTTCCGGGTCGGCCTGCACATCGGCCACCTTAGAGCCCTCTTACGTCCTCCGGGCCCTTGGTGTGAAAGACGACCTGGCCCAGAGCAGCCTCCGGTTCGGACTGGGCCGCTTCAATACCCAGGCTGAGGTCGCCCACGTCGTCGACCGGGTCATCGCAGAAGTCAACCGCCTGCGGGAGATCTCGCCCTTCTCAAAACGTGAAACCAGGGCGCGAAGACGAGCCAGTGTTTCACCTTTCACACCTTGAAAAGGAGCTTGTTACCGTGCAAATGCAGCCCGGCCCACCTCAGCCCCTCCCGGAAGTCCGGCACACCATCGCCGTATCCAGCGGGAAAGGAGGCGTCGGCAAAACCACCGTCAGCGTCAACCTCTCGGTTGTCCTGGCCAGGTTAGAAGGCGCCGTGGGCCTCTTAGATGCCGACATCTACGGTCCCAACGTACCCATGATGATGGGCGTCAAGAAACAGCCCGAGGCCGTTGACGGCAAAATCCTTCCCCTCGAAAATTACGGCGTCAAGCTGATGTCGCTCGGCTTCATCACCGGCGAAGACACCCCGGTCATCTGGCGCGGGCCCATTGTCGGGAAAATCATCCAGCAGTTCCTCACCGATGTTGTCTGGGGCGCGCTTGAACACCTCATCGTCGACCTCCCCCCCGGTACTGGCGATGCCCAGTTGACCCTCGCCCAGACGATCCCCTTAAGCGGTGCGGTGATCGTCACCACCCCCCAGGATGTGGCGCTGGAAGACGTTCGACGCAGCATCGCCATGTTCCGGAAGGTCGATGTCCCTATCCTGGGCGTGGTCGAGAACATGAGCTACTTTGTCTGTCCCTGCTGCAAAGACCGGGCCCCCATCTTCGGAGAGGGCGGAGGCGGTAAAATCGCAGCCTACTTCGACATCCCCCTCCTGGGCCAGATCCCCATCGTTCCCGACATCCGTGAAGGGGGAGACAGGGGGAAGCCTGTTGCCGCTTCCGACGCTGAAACCGCCAAAACCTTTCTCCAAATCGCCCAAAATGTCGCAGAGCAACTCAACGCGCAGGAAGACACGGGCCCGGAGATCACCATCTCATAATAAGCATTCAATACATTGTTTCTGATCCTTTTTACGCACAGCAAACCCGCTTCCAAAGGGGGCACACGATGGGCACAGCCTTCGACCAACACATCACCAGAGTCAAATCGGAAGTCCAGGAGATCTCCCCACAAGAGGCGCAGCAGCGTCTTGAGGAGGCGAACGCCATCCTGCTCCTGGATGTCCGGGAACGTGAAGACTATGCGAACGGATACATTCGGGACGCAGAGAACCTGCCCCGGGGCTTTCTCGAGCTTCAAATAGAGGGAAAATCCAACGACCGGTCCGCCGCCATCCTGGTCTACGGCGATGAGAACCAGGGGCCGCTGGCCGCCCGCGACCTTCAAAACATGGGCTACACCGACGTAACCTGCATCGAAGGAGGATTTGACGCCTGGGTCGCGGCGGGCCTCCCCCAGGCCCGGCACAGGGCCCTCAGCAAGGCCGAGGTCCAGCGCTACTCCAGACACCTCCTCGTCCCGGAAGTAGGGGAAAAGGGGCAGGGCAAGCTCTTAGACGCCAGGGTCCTGATGATCGGCGCCGGTGGCCTGGGAAGCCCGGCGGCGTTCTACTTAGCCGCCGCAGGAGTGGGCACCATCGGCATTGTGGACGCCGACATGGTCGATGTGACCAACCTGCAGCGCCAGATCCTCCACGGCACCTCCGACCTGGGGCGGCCCAAGGCCATCTCCGCCTATGAGACCCTCCGGGACCTCAATCCGGGGTGCAACGTCGTTCCATACGTGGACTACCTCTCCTCGGATAATGTGATGGATATCCTGGCCGACTACGACATCGTGGTCAACGGGTGCGACAACTTCCCCACCCGCTATCTGATCAACGACGCCTGCGTCTTCACACGCAAGCCGCTTGTGGACGGATCCATCTTCCGCTTCGACGGCCAGGTGACGGTCTTTACCTGCGATTCGGAAGGGCCCTGCTACCGCTGCCTCTATCCCGAACCACCGCCCGCCGAACTGGCCCCCTCCTGCGCCGAGGCGGGCGTTCTGGGCGTGCTGCCGGGCACGGTTGGCGTGATCCAGGCCACGGAGACGATCAAACTTATCCTCGGCCAGGGCGACCCGCTCATCGGCAAGCTGCTGATGTATGACGCGCTTTCCATGAACTTCAAAACCTTCAAAATAAACCAGGATCCGAACTGCCCGGTATGTGGAGACAATCCGTCGGTCACCGAACTGATCGACTACGAGGCCTTCTGCTCCGGAGTGAACCATCAGGTCGCTGCCGATTAGCGTTGACGCAACAAAAGGGGCGCTCTTTTAAGAGCGCCCCTTTTCTTTGTACGGCTTGTGCCTTCTGGTGGGTCAATTGGTTTGGTTATAGCCAATGGATTGATTTCGATGTATACTTGAGCATCGCCATAAGATTTACCGGAGTAACATTTGCCCTGGAGGTGCTCGATGGCTCTGGGATAATCTCAGGTTACCACCGAAAAGTCCAATTCCGTCTGAATCATAACAAGCGAAGGGCCGAATGGCCCGGAGCCGGGCACAGTCGTGTTATAGGAAGTGCCAGCATGACAACTGCGCAGTTTATTCAGGCAATCTTACCATCTGAACGTGAGTAGAATCTTCATCGGCGATCTTGAATCCCAGCCTTTGGTAGAAGGCGATGCCACGGGGGTTGATCTTTAATACTTGAAGGGTCACAGCCTTCTCCTCAGCGCCAGCATCGTCGATAATGCGTGTCATGCACGCTGACCCGATTCCTCTCCCCTGGTACTCAGGGAGGATAAAGAGCTGATGGACCTTGAGCGAATCGGAAGTAGAGGATGTAGACAAGATACCAACGTCGTTTCCTTGAAATCGGATAACGTGAAAATCCTGTGAAGCAAACCGCGTATTATGTAGTTCCCTTTGATGGGTATGGTCCCAGCCCCAGACCTGTTCCACATATCCGCGGAATGCTGCCTCCTTCACGGCAAAGGCAAAGTCGCTGTCAAGCGCATTCGCCTTGCGAATGCTCAACTCCTCCACGGCAAGACTCCCGATGCCACACTCGTCATGCGCCAAACTACTCACAACGTGTTGTCCCTGGTGACCATTTTGATGGCATTTCCTATAACGTTTGGCGTCTGCGACGGCTTCCGGTCCGGCGCAGCCGGATTGGCGCAGCAGTTGCCATTCGCTTCTTTTTAAAATCACTTGCAACTGACGTGACAAAGGAAGCTGTGTCCGAAGGGCCGAAGGAGCGTAGCGACTGAAGCGCAGACATGGTGTTGGACGAAGTTCTTGGGGTGGTGCCACTATCAGTTTTACATTCAAGGCGTTGATAAAGCACGCGACATTAGGATTCGTTGCTTTTTTTCAGGACAGAACGGGTTATCCAGTAGGATAGGCACAGTCTGCATTTCCATTATCATAACTCCAATAAACCATTGTTGCACTATCTTTTCCCTTTTCTTGATCAACCCTTTTCAACACTTCCAACACATTTGATTTGATCCCAACTTGCCCATCTGTGTTCTTCCTGGATAAACTCTCATAAAGGAATTCGGAATTCTCAAAAGGTCGAGACCCGCATTCCAATAATCCATCAGTGATCATGACTATCTGATTCTCGCTTTTTCTCAATTCTCTTGTTCCTGATGTATAACAGGGTACCGGCAAATCAAAAGAACTCACCTGCCCAATCCACTCATAATAGCTCCTTTGATTTAGAGCGTACTGGCCAAGATGGGCCAGCTCCGAATGGAACAAATAAATAAGGCAGTCTCCAATTGAAAACCACCATAAAAACCGATCTCTTTGAACACAGATCAAGCAAGCAGTTTCCCCTCGAATCTGTTTGCATTTGGTCTTAAAATCCTCCGAAGTGAACAGATCAATAAGAAGCCGGTGTAGTAATGAAAATAGCTTCTCTACGGGTAGACCCAAAATGGCAGTAATGCGCTCTTCCTCTGATTCAATCATATCCAGAACCAATTTCGCGCTTTGAATGCTATTGTGAGCATCGAGCAATACTGCAAACTTCCAAGCCCCATTTTCTGCACACCAAACTAAAGCTCCATCCTCATTTTTGACAGCACCAGCGTCTGAATTGCCTCCATAACAGCCGACAATGACATCTCTACAAGTTTGGATGGTGGGTTCATCCAAATACATATTATCACTGCCTAACCACCTAAATTTCAAGATGTTTCCATGATGCTCCGGAGTTTCCATTTACCTTGCCCTCCTTTAGCCGCTTCAATGAGGCCGCCTGCCTGTGCGGTGCACGCAGACAGGCGATCTAATGACCGCGGAAATAACCGGATACACGGACAGGGGGGTTAGGGGGGGAATGCTTCAATGAGGCCGCCTGCCTGTGCGGTGCACGCAGACAGGCGATCTAATGACCGCGGAAATGATGGATTCCGATTTCACTCCGGGGGTGACGCGATACCTGCTTCAATGAGGCCGCGATCTAATGACCGCGGAAATCCGAGGCACATATATCATACCCTGGCAAAAATCGTTGCTTCAATGAGGCCGCGATCTAATGACCGCGGAAATCCAGATGGACAGCACGGCTCATCGTGGTGGCTATATGCTTCAATGAGGCCGCGATCTAATGACCGCGGAAATGACGCCCCCGACGACCTCATAAAGAAATTCTACGACGAGCTTCAATGAGGCCGCGATCTAATGACCGCGGAAATGTGGGGTGGCAGCGGGCAAGAGGGGTATGAAGGCGATGCTTCAATGAGGCCGCGATCTAATGACCGCGGAAATACGAATTCGGATCCGCCTTCGGGGAGCTCGACGTCGCTTCAATGAGGCCGCGATCTAATGACCGCAGAAATAGGCTGGGCAAGGGCAAGTCCGGCCCCATCCCTCATATGCTTCAATGAGGCCGCGATCTAATGACCGCGGAAATGTACTTTGGTATTCTGATTATGGCTTTGTTTCGGGGGCTTCAATGAGGCCGCGATCTAATGACCGCGGAAATGGATATGGACAGGTCAATACGAGAGGCGCTAATCAGGCTTCAATGAGGCCGCGATCTAATGACCGCGGAAATGGACCGGAAGGTAATCCATGACCGTATCGACAGACACGCTTCAATGAGGCCGCGATCTAATGACCGCGGAAATCCCACACACCGCCAGCACCCAGGCCGGCCGTCGTGATGCTTCAATGAGGCCGCGATCTAATGACCGCGGAAATCAGGATCACCAGCCGCAATGGGTATGCCGGGTTGCCATATTGCTTCAATGAGGCCGCGATCTAATGACCGCGGAAATAAGCACCAGGAAGCACAAGACGCCACCTCCGAGAGGAGCTTCAATGAGGCCGCGATCTAATGACCGCGGAAATAGGGGTGCTTCGGGCCTTGCTGCCTTGCAACATATAGCTTCAATGAGGCCGCGATCTAATGACCGCGGAAATGCCCACCAACGCGATGCACACTTTACGCCAGGCATACGGCTTCAATGAGGCCGCGATCTAATGACCGCGGAAATAGGGCGAGGGAGAGGGGGGCGCGAATCAGTTCACTATGCTTCAATGAGGCCGCGATCTAATGACCGCGGAAATGTCGGGCCGGTGTTCCATGTCGAGCACGGTGCCCCCGCTTCAATGAGGCCGCGATCTAATGACCGCGGAAATATGCTATGGTAATCTTTGAGCCGGCGAACGTTAAGTAGCTTCAATGAGGCCGCGATCTAATGACCGCGGAAATCACTTCAGACCAGAACGAGAAGACCCGATATGACAAGCTTCAATGAGGCCGCGATCTAATGACCGCGGAAATATAGGTGGCCCCCTCAAGGCTATTCGCCATACCCTGGCTTCAATGAGGCCGCGATCTAATGACCGCGGAAATCGCTGTCGGGCAACTCACAATGGAGTAACTCTGCCTCGCTTCAATGAGGCCGCGATCTAATGACCGCGGAAATGACGTGAAATACGGCCTCAGCAACTTCGAGGACAAGACGGCTTCAATGAGGCCGCGATCTAATGACCGCGGAAATTCATCGTATGCCATTTCAACCCATTTCTCTTGACCTTGCTTCAATGAGGCCGCGATCTAATGACCGCGGAAATCACCCTCAGCCCGGCGGGCGCCGAGCCCTGGCCGTAGGCTTCAATGAGGCCGCGATCTAATGACCGCGGAAATTCTTGGGGCCGGAGACGCTGCATCAGCTTCAGTGGTTTGCTTCAATGAGGCCGCGATCTAATGACCGCGGAAATTACACTATCGGATCGGCAAGCACAACGGGTTTCATTTGCTTCAATGAGGCCGCGATCTAATGACCGCGGAAATGCGGAAATTCTTGCGCTGGTTGCGTCGTTCCGCGACGTCGCTTCAATGAGGCCGCGATCTAATGACCGCGGAAATAATCTTTGGGGTGCGCCATGCTCACTCTCCGCTCTCGCTTCAATGAGGCCGCGATCTAATGACCGCGGAAATTTCAATGACGGTGTTCGCGACGGTGCCAAATTTGACGCTTCAATGAGGCCGCGATCTAATGACCGCGGAAATTTGGTGATTTATCAACTGGCTTTGAGTGACCTATTTCGCTTCAATGAGGCCGCGATCTAATGACCGCGGAAATGTATGGCGTAGAAATCGCCCCGGTGCTGACCACCTCGCTTCAATGAGGCCGCGATCTAATGACCGCGGAAATGTGCTGATGGCCGAGACCCTGGAGGCGTGTATCAATCGGCTTCAATGAGGCCGCGATCTAATGACCGCGGAAATTCGAAGTCGTCGTCGTCCTTATCGCAGGCGTAAAGGCTTCAATGAGGCCGCGATCTAATGACCGCGGAAATTTAATCTCATTCGCCGTCTTCGTCAGGCTGTTCAAAGCTTCAATGAGGCCGCGATCTAATGACCGCGGAAATCCTATGGCGTAGACCAGTTTCCCCCTCTGGGCGTCTTGCTTCAATGAGGCCGCGATCTAATGACCGCGGAAATATGGCGAAAGCGAAAGCGGAAGCCTTGCATCAAAGCGCTTCAATGAGGCCGCGATCTAATGACCGCGGAAATGCAGCTGGGGTCCGTCTCTGAGGTCATCGACAACAAGCTTCAATGAGGCCGCGATCTAATGACCGCGGAAATGCAGCTGGGGTCCGTCTCTGAGGTCATCGACAACAAGCTTCAATGAGGCCGCGATCTAATGACCGCGGAAATGCAACCCGAAGCTCCGTTACCGGCGCAAGTCTGACAGGCTTCAATGAGGCCGCGATCTAATGACCGCGGAAATCGTTCTTTGATTCTCTTTCATAACTTCGATCAGATAGCTTCAATGAGGCCGCGATCTAATGACCGCGGAAATGCGCCGGGGTGGGCCTTAATCCCGCTGAGCTCAAAGATGCTTCAATGAGGCCGCGATCTAATGACCGCGGAAATGCGGCAATTGCGCGCCGACCTTGTACGCCTGTTCCTTGCTTCAATGAGGCCGCGATCTAATGACCGCGGAAATCATGTTGTATACGGTGAAAAACGGCATCATGATTTGCTTCAATGAGGCCGCGATCTAATGACCGCGGAAATGAGCTGGGCGTCGTCACACAGATGCGTGGGGGCCTCCTGCTTCAATGAGGCCGCGATCTAATGACCGCGGAAATAGTAAAAAACTTTGAGGACCGAGAGCATGGAACGAAAGCTTCAATGAGGCCGCGATCTAATGACCGCGGAAATGCATAAGGGGCTGATCATGACAAAAGTCTACGTATCAGCTTCAATGAGGCCGCGATCTAATGACCGCGGAAATTCTGGGCGCGTATGTTGCACGCAGGGTCCAAAACAGGCTTCAATGAGGCCGCGATCTAATGACCGCGGAAATGATCTGAACGAAGAGCGGGCCGAGCGGGACGATACCCTGCTTCAATGAGGCCGCGATCTAATGACCGCGGAAATAGCCTATACCGTAATCAACTTATTTTCAACAACCTGCCCAGGCAAATGCGAGCGGCCACATCCCAGACGCCTGAATCCGAATCCTCCACTGATCCCTCCTATGTTTAAGTGACTGTAAACATTGCCTCTTCAACCGACGCGAGCACCCTCCGGATTTTCCTCGCCGCCTCGCCGCTCGCAAGGCTCAGCGCGTTACAAAAACCGGGTACCTGCTCAACTCGCCCTGAAGCGTTTTGGCGAGCAGACGGGCCTGGATTTCGAGTAATCGCCGATAACTGACACGATAGTCGAAGAGAGGATGCGTAACCAGCGTGTTCATCCGAGCCTCATACGCGCGGAAGAACCCTTTTCGACCTGCAACCGTCAACGCAACCGCGTTCCCCGAAGACACGAAGTCGCGCTCGGAGACCATCTTTGTGTTCACCGCGCTGAGCACGGCAGAGTCCACGATCAGGGGACGTAGCGGTTCCATCAGATCTAACGCCAGCGCCGGCCGGCCATGACGCGGCTGATGATAGAAACCGATCATCGGATCAAAGCCAACAGCATAGCAGGCAACGGTCAGATCCTTCGTCAGGAGGCTATAGCCGAGCGACAACAGGGCATTGACGGGGTCGCGCGGCGGCCGGCGATTCCTGGCCTGAAAATTGAAGGAGAACGCCGGATCGCCGTCCCATTCTTCGTCGCGTTTCAACATGCCTCCGAACAACCCGAAATAGATGCGTGCCGCCCAGCCCTCAAAGCCCAACAGTTCTTCAAGCGACCCGGCCGTTTCCGCTTGACCTACGATCCACGTCAATTCACGCAACACCGCCCTGGACGGTTCGATGTGATTGCGCCGCAGCATCGTTCGTTGATTGCGAATCTTGCCTGCCACGAGTTGGCGGGCAAGGCGCAGGCAGTACCAGGGTTCGTCGGATAGACGGAACTGCGCCTGCCGCAAGAAGACGTTCTTCGTGTTGAGCCCGGACGTGACCCCGTAGAACCATCCCCCCTGGGAAAAGTAGCAGATAGGGATCTCCGCCGTACACAATGCCTGCACGGCCTGCGTGGTCATTTGAACACTGCCCATCAGGCTGACCTGGCAGATCTCGTTGATGCGCACTTCCTGAACCACCTTGTCACGCTCTTTGACGCGGAGGACGCCGTTGCTCTTGCCCACGCGCAGTCTATGGGAATTCAAATACAGAGGCTTCTGGTCGGTGCGCGGCGCGACAAGGCGTCGGACCTCCTGGACCGCAGGTTTCAGGCTTTGTCGCGTGCCATGGAACAAGTCGAGCTGTTCCGCGCCTTCGGGCTCGATGTGAGCTTGCAGATGCCAGGTCTCATCCGGCATACAGATACCGACCAACGAGCAGCCGGGGCACTTGGGCGAGTCAATGAGTGGCGGCGGTATCTCGATCGCCGCGGCCGTCGTCCACGCCTCCGCGATGGCTCGCTCGGCTTCGGCGATCGTCTCGTCGTCGAAAGGCACACGCACCCGCTGTCGCGTCTTATGGTAGAAAATGACGCCTTCGTCACAGCAATAGCCGTGGGCGCGCAACACGAGCGCCTGGACAGATAGTTGAACGCGGTCGTTGGGCCAGGCTTCCACACCGTGCTCACTGGCCATTGGACGGCCGTGTTTGTAATCGACCGGCGTGACCCGCCCCTCCGTGAATTCTGCCAAATCCAGCTTGGCGATGACGCGATGTTCTTCCGACGACAGCGTGATTGACCGCACGACGACGGGCGCTTCCGATTCTTCACCTGTCTGCGTGCGGTGACGCACAGGCAGGTCGGGCCGGGGCGCCGCCTGTGCTTCCCGGTCGACGCGCTTGTGCTGGACCGCCCCCTCGGCGGTGTGCTCGTTGTGGACAAAGATACCTTCCACTTGTTCGAAGTAGAACAGCCGCGGGCAATAGACATACTCATTGATCATGCGCGCGGGGAGATAGTCGGGCAACGGCCGACGGGACGCGTGAAGTTCCTGAGCGGGGGGAGCGCTCATATTGACTCTCACCTCCATTAGACGACGATCACAGGCGCGTCAATGTGGACGTAGGGCTTCCCAAGCGCGGCAATAACGCGGTCCCCGCGCCCTTCGGCTGGTCCCAGGTCAACGAACAGGACCTGATCTTCGTCGTGATGAATGATATCGGCCAACTCCGCCCGCAAGCGAACCATGTCCATGCGCGTGAGTTGGCACTCGAAAACCGATAACTGCAAGTGGTCGCCCCAGGCCCGCATGGTCTTGAAGACCTTCCGCAGGCGCCTGGGGTCGGCTATGTCGTAGGAGACGATGTAGGAATTGCGCATGAGAATTCAGAAGGTTGATCTATGTTTCGGTGCTGTGCGCTGGAGCATTCGTGCGAGATAGAGAACTTGGACTGTTCAACACGCGCCGTAAACCCGTCGGGCTTACGGAATAACCTCAAAGCCCATCTGTCGGTAGACCTCACCGGTACAGCACTTCATCGTGCAGTGCGGCAACGTCCCCCGATTCGGATTTACCAACGGCTGGGGCCTGGTACAGCGAATCAGATTCCAGTGGCGCGTTTCCGATCGGTGGACTGCCAACCGGGACGATGTCGAAAGCCGGACGACTGCGGTATAGAACGGTAAATCGCTCCCCGCGCCGCACTCTCTTAACGACATCCTGCAGGCGCTCTCGAAGCTGTTTGGCGCTGATCACCTCTGGCATAGTCATGCTCCTTTCAAGTTTAACTCAAGATAATCTTTTCTCGAAAGCGATACAAGCACCCAAGCTCTACTGGACGTTAATCACGTGCGAACATTCCAAGGCCAAAATGGCAGGCATAGCCAAGAGCTAAGGGTCCCTTAATTGGCTCGTTAAAACTCAGGCGCAGCAAGGCCCCTTGCGCGTCGGGTTGTTTCTCTCGCCCCCGCGAACGGAACCGGTGAAAATGGACTGGTCGGCGGGAAACACCATGGACCTTGATGTTGCTCAAGATCTCGACTTGAACAGGCCCAGTACGCGAACTGGATGCGATCTCCCGGCGTTTCCAAAGCCGGTTTACCTCGCCCTCATAGCCAGCCTTTTTCAAATGACCAGCCGCCAAAAAGGGCGTTATGCTGACCCATTCATCGGAACAGCCAAATAGCCTTGATGTATCCGCAAAGTCCTCCGGGCGGCCAAAGCCCTCCAGGGCCAGCCGCCATTCCTGGCGGCCGCTCTCTTCATCTCCTTCTTCTCCACCGGAATCGTTTCTGCTGACCCACAATCGGGTCAAGCGATCCAGCTTCTCGCGCACTGCGGCATCGAAACCTTCCTCTGCGTAAACCGATATGTGGTCAATCCAGCCATCGCCATCGGCGTCCTCGGGCAGCCAAAAAGCGTGAGAATGCCGACCGTCTCGCAAAGGTTTGTTGTCGGGACCGCGGCCCGAGATCACCGACGGCGCTTTGGGTCTCCTGTTCTTCCAACCGAACTTGGAAAGCACGGCCAGCCGCATGAGTTCGCCGATCTTGACTGCGTCCTCAATGCGAGGTAGTGGACGGCCGGCCAGGAGATAGCGCGCTACGGTGAAACGATTGCGGCCAACGGCGTGGCGACGCGGACTAACATGTCGCGGAACGGGCGACAGCGGCGGACGAATGTAAACGATCTCGCGTGCGGCCGGCGGCCGATTCCAGCGGTACTTCTGGTAATCGGCCGTATCAAGCGTCAAGGCGTCGGACAAGCGTTCCGGCAAGGTCGGCCCAAACGCCTCGTTGTGCGCCCTTTCAAGTGCTTTGGGCGTGGGGAGTCTCTTGCCGGAAGCAGCGGCGCGGGAACGCTCTGCATCGTCGGCTTCCTCTAACAGGCGCGTGCGTTCTACGGCATAGTCCCTGGCACTGCGCGGCACGAGCAACCGCACCGCTTCCCCGTCAGTGGCCCCATTTTGGCCGACCAGGCGGCAGTTTGTCTCTCCCCCCCAGTCGATTGTCGCTTCGCAGTCAACCCAACTCTCGGCACGGCCCAAGTAGCCGATCCCTTCGGCGAGGTCGGCCGCCAAGTCAAAAAGATTTGCGTCCAATTCGAGTTCCGGCCAAACCGCTACGATCTTCTCGCCTTTGGGAAGGTGTGCGAAGGCGTCGAAGACGAGCGTCGTCTTCACCGGCGCGGGCATGTAGTGCCGGGTATGCGCATGGATCGCGCCTTCGGGCAGGTGGTAGATCGGCACATCCTCGGCGAGCGCGTCCATTAGCCGGGCGAGCGCGTCCTCGGACCAGCGCACCCTGTCTCCCTTACGCCAATAGCTGGCGACGAGCGCCCGGAGAATGCGCCACGGCTCCGGCGGCCAAGCGACATCGGCTTCGTTGACATGGCGTCCCCACGGGGTGGCGTGATAGCGGCCCGTGGGGAAGCTGAAAGTAAGCGCGAACATTCAAGACCTACTTCTGGTACGTGACTGTGAGCACACGCGGGTCGTGAAACCGGCCTTGCTGCGCGACCGCTTCGATCAGTTGGGGAAGTTCGTCGCACAGGGCATCAAGCGACGGAAGGGGGAACGCTTCGGGCCGAGTAACCCGATGTTCTACCACTTCAAGATCGCAGGCCGTGCGCAGGCGAAGTCCCTCGGCAAGGAACTTCTGGATCTTGAACAGGGCGAACGTGATCAGCAGCTTCTCCACCTCTTCTCCCAGCCCGAACGAGCGAATCTGGCGCAGATCCAAGTTGAAGTACGCGGCGATCTTTTTCGCAACCCACTCGTCGCGGGCAAAAGGAACGTTGCCAAAGCCTTTTGATGTGTCCCCCGAAGGATTCACTAAGTCGTTCTTCACGCCACCGCTCGTGGCAACTTTGGCATCTGCAGCCTCGATGAAAGCGGACAAGGCACGAGACAAGCGTAAGCGCCCGCCCGCTAGCGTCTTCTTGGCCAGGAAGACGCCATGCAGCAGTGCGTTTATGTCGAATTCCAGCAAGACCCGTGCGAGTTCACCGAGATTGACCCGTCCCTCCTCTATGTCGGCGAGGCGTTCCTTGAGGATGTTGACGACGGTCCGGTCTTTACCTTCAAGGATGTAGGGCGAATTCAGCCGATGCGCTTCGAGGACGGAGTTGGTCAACGGCTCGTTATTCGCATCCACAACCTTGACAAGAGGTAGGCCCTGCAAGGGAGCGACCCAATCGTCCGATACTTCGTCCCAGCAAACTGCTTCGAGGCGATTGGCCATGCTCTGGGCGCTTTCGACGAGAACCACCTGCCCGGCTCCGTCGGGGGCCTCGTAAGCAGCGTGATCGAGATTGGGAAAGCCCGTCGGCTGAAAGCGCGTTCCCTGCACGGGCTTCAGGGTGGCCTCTATCAGCAGCCGGGGCTGACCGGAAAGATTGGAAAAATCAATCGCCATCTTCGTTCTCCTTTTCTGCGGGATAGGCCCGCTCCATGAGGATTTGCAGACCGCACTCTTCGAGCGGAATGAGCAGCGCAGCGGCGAGGCGGCGGCCAATTCTGGTTGTTTGTGGAATTCCGGGGTTGGCGAACGGGCAGGTAATGCCCGAGGCACGGGCGCGGGCAAGTGCCAGGCGCACGGCCTCTTCAACGCGACCGCTTCGCAATCGCGCGATCAAGCCTGGAGGAATCGGAAGTTTGCAGTCTGGCGAAACCAGTCCCTTTTTCGCGAGTTCCTTGAGGCTCGTGTCGGGCGCAAAAAGCGGTTTCAGTACGGCGTATGCAAAAGGCACGACCGGGCGGCGGGGTTGCTTATTCAAATGTCCTGGCTGTGCCCAGACCAGCCCCGCGAGCAGGCGCGCACAGCGCACATCGTCGAAGTCCGGTGCCAGGAATGCTTCAAGATCCGTCAGTCGCGCCGGTGCCTCCGCGTCTAATGGAGCGGCTATGGCTTCATCGATCAGCCGACGTTGGAGTACCGCAATCAAATTGGACTCAAAACCGCCCGCTCCCCATACCACCCGGGTCTGCTTCTGAGCATCCCATTTGCGCCGCTTTTGGGGTATTGCTTCAGCGTCGAGCGGAGCGAAATGCGCGGCCAGCGCGATTCGCTTCTTTGGAGCGGCGGAGTCCACGACGGTATCCGTGTCTCGTCCTTCGCCTGCAGACGATTCGGATTCTTCGGTAGAAGCATCCTGCCGCGCATTTTGGCTGGACCGCCAGCCCAAGCTCGCCAGCGCAGCGGCGACTCGGTACTCCGGCGTCTCATCGTCGGCCTTGCGTACCCACTTGTAGGACAAGCGCGGTGGCGGCGAGATCCTTTCGAATGCCTCCCGGCTGTCTGCGAGCCATCCGACCAGATCACCCAAAGCACCGAGCGCACCTTGCACCGAGCGCGGGCTGACATGGGTCTCGCTCATGGCAAAAAGTGCGTCTTCAAGCTGTTTTACCGCCGCTCGGGCACGGGCCGGTGCTCCTTTCTCCCGCGCCAGCCGACGAACCCGACTCAGCCAGCCATCAATATCAAAATCAGAGATAAGATCACTACTTGACGCCAAAGGGGCTTTGAAACGTCCGAGCGGTGTAGCTTGGTAAGGCATTTTTCTATCAGACTGGATCATCGAATAGCGTTCGAACGCCGCTATTCCACGGGATATGCCAAGCTGGGCAATAGCGCGCGCGGCATCGAGCCCCGTCCGGGCCACCCGACGGCCAAGAGTAATTCGCCCCTCAGCAAAAAGGCTCTCCGTCTCAACCAGTGAACACGGTTTGGACCATAACGGAACCCATATTTCTCCACGCGGCGTGTTCGGGTCTTCAATGGAAAGAGCCCCAGAACCGGCCATATTAGGTTCATATGTAAAAGGAAACGCCGCTTTGCCCGTAGATTGCGTTCCCCAGCGACAGGTCAAAGCGCCGGACCAGAGCAGTGCACCTTCAAGTGTAAATATCACATCCCAGGGGTTGAGCGGATTTTTACCCTCGTAGCCCGTTGTTGCGTTAGCCCCACCTTGGCCAGGGCTGAACTGACCCATCGTCCCTGTTGATTCGATCTTTTCGGTCGAACTAAATAATGCAACTTTCAATTCGGCAGCGGACCGATTCGTTGGCTTCCCATCATCAACGTTGAACAATGCTTGGATTTGCTCCAAGAAATTAACTCCAAAATCGCGACTTCCGTCACTAAAGCCGGATCCAAGAAGTGGAGCCGCACGACTCTCATCGCCCAAAACGAAAGCGGCATCGATAAGCGCCAAGTGCCTGCTATCCGTCTTTCCTCGTAAGTGGGGAAGTAAGTCGTTTTTCACTTGGGAGGCTTTTTTCTTCAGGGCCTTTTTTCTTTCTTCGTCCTTTTCGTTTTTTTCCTCATCTCTCAACTGGCTGTACTTTGCCAACAAAGGTTCGTCTCGTAGTCTGGTAATAGTCGCATGTATAGGCGCAAAACGTTCTGCGCAACTTCCCTCAAACTTCCGTATAAGCTCTGCGCCTGAACGTTTCGAATTTTCATCCTCAAGGAAGCCGGCACGCCCGTTCCATGCTCCGATCAGCGGCGATGGCGTGTAGTCTTCGAGGAAGAAGCCCGTCAGTTCCTCGCAGTCGAGGTGGGTGTGCAGATGGAAGCGTTCATTTTCCCAACAGCCCCTTGCTTCCGGGTCGGCGGCGTTTCCGCTCGCACTGCTGGTTGGACTCGCGATCAGTCGCAGTACACCGAGTGCCTTCAAGTAGTTCGCCAGCGGTGTCGGTGAGCATCCGGCGAGGGGTATCTCGTTAGTCGTCATATCCACCATCCAGTTCTTCTTTTGCTGATGCCCGCCAGTCCGCAATACGCACCAGTGCCTCCAGCAAAGCAAGCCGGAAAGGGCCGTACTGGGAAAGCAAGTGGCGCGTACGCTCGGTCCAACTCGCGCCTGTTTCCGGATGCTCCCCCAACTCCATCACGGATAGTGCGAGCGGCCCGCCGGACCAGGTTTCCCCATCGCCCAAGTCAACCGGCGGTACCTCATCACCCTCCCACACACCGCGTGCAAAACGGCGGCTACCATCTTCCATTGCCGGCCTTTCGGCCGGAAGCGGACGCAAGTTCAGACGCACCTTGCCGTGATGGGCGGCGATCAGGTACGCAACCAGATCCGCCTCACGCACCCAGTCCGCTTGTGAGAGGATCGCGAGCGCAGACGCCAGCTCGTGCCGGAAATACGCACGTCCTTTCGTCCGGTCGTATTTCGGAGCCTTGGCTAACAACCCCTTCGGTCTTGAATCGGCCTCCAGATTACTCGCAACCATCCGTGCCTGAAATTCAGGGTGTGCCTTGCCGAGGTCGTGCCAGTACGCTGCCCGCACAATCGCTGCTTTCCAAGCTTCACAAACGCCGAGGCCATCGCACAGGTGACCAGCTTCAAAAGCCACGTGATCCAGATGGTCCGTCAGGCCCACGAACCCTCCCTGCTCGCTGTCAGAATCGGCGTCGTTCGACTCGTCTGCTGCCTGTGAGGGCAACTTCGCCGACTCCACGGGCTCGACTGCTGCTTTAATTGTCTGATCGAATCCCGTTTCCGGCGCGTACCCTCCGGCATTCGCATGAACCAACAATACCAAGCCCGGCCAAGGTGCCTCGCTGAACTCGGTCCAAGCAGGGACCCTGCCCTTACTTTCAGCTCGTGCCTGCGGGTCTATACGAAACACCCGCTGTCCTTCCTTTTTTCTTACATTCTCAAGCCAATTGCGCGCGCGCCCAATCGGAACCGCACAAAGCTCGTCCCGCATCGGCGCGGGCTGATCCTCCAGTCCAGTCGAAACGTCGAAATTGCGCCAGAAAACGCGAATATCGGTATCCTCGGCATCGCGGATGTAGGGAGCGACATCGACATCAAAACCGGTCAAATCTGGATCGGTGTCGTATAGGTCCAGCATATCCCTAGATCGCATCACCCACTGATGGGCGCAATCGTCGACTGCCGGCGGCACGAGATTGGACGGCCGGGCGTCCGTCAACACAGCAATCCGCTCGCGCCCGATTTTGAGCTCGTCAATCTCATAAGGAGCGGCCAGCGAATCATCGAGATCGCCACCGCTGAGATCAATCCAGCGGATCCTCCCGCCGCCGGAATCGTTCAATTCTCCGTAGCGGTTCACCCGACCAAACCGCTGGACGAGGGACGAGGCGGGCGCGAGTTCGGTGAGCATGACCGCCGCCGAAAGATCGACACCCGCTTCAATCGCCTGCGTCGCAACGACAATCAAGTCTTTCACTTCCCCAGGCTCCGGCAGCTTGTCCATCTGCGCTTTGCGGTCTTTGGGCCGAAAGCGCGAGTGAATGAGGGCGAGGCGGGTGGGCGGAATATCCTTTTTCTGGAGTTCCTTATGCACAGCTTGAGCGCGGGCGACGGTATTGACCACCACGAGCGTCGTGCGGTTCCCTTGGTGCAGATGCAGAGTTTCCTCCGCCAACGCCGTGGCGTAGGCATCCAGATCGTCTTTCTTGTCGCTCACAGGTGCGACGGGTGTCTGTTGAATCGGCTTGGGCGCGTCAATCAGCTTGCGGACATGCGGCGATTGCGCGTCTTCGGGGAAATCGTCTGGAACGCGCCAAACTGTCGGACTTTGCTGGAAATCAACCGTGCATAGCCAGTCTGGATGAAGGGTCGCCGACACCCAGAGACTGCGCGAGGCAATCTCCGTCCCCAATTTGCGGCGAAAGCCTTCAAGTTGTGTGGAGGTCGCCAGTCCCGAGCCCATGAGTTGCACCTCGTCAAAGACCCACTGCGCGTCGTTGTGCAGCAACGCGAAGTCCACCGGCCAGCGGAAGCGGCTCATGGCGTACCCCCGCATCAGGGCGCGACTGAGCAGCATGTCTTGTGTCCCAATCAGGATGGCCGGATGCTCGGGGTTTTCAAACCAGCGCGGTTCGTCAATGCCCCCCATCAGGACATGGACTCCGGTTTCGGGATCCGGCAGGCGCGATTTCCAGTGCATATCTGCTTCGCCCAGCCGTCGCAGCCATTCTCTGACATTCCGCTCCGTCTGGTCAACGAGTGTGCGCATCGGCAGGCAATAGACGAGGCGACGTGGATCGTATGGCGTCAACATCCGGTAAGTGGCCGAGGCGCCCATTATCCGTTTGAGTTTGGCCATCGAAGGAGTGAGTCCAGTGTTCTCGCCATCACTCTCCAAAGGCTGCTTCGTGTCGTTGTCGGAGTTCACGCAATTGCTCCTGTGAGGGTTCGACCCGGTTCCCGACGCCAACATGAACGCGTCCACGGGAATGAGCCGCTCATTCACGGGGTCAATGCCCAAGCTGAATATCTCCAAAGTGACAGCGCCAAGCAGCGGTTGCACGCAGAACACAACAGGCGAAATGTCCTCGCGGCCGCAGTCGCATCCAGGTCCTTCCAAAGCCTCGCTCAACGCGGCTGCCATCGGCGAGGACGAACCTCCGGACACTGTGCGGAACCACGCCCAAGCGCTCGAGGATCGAAGCCGGAAGGACTGTGCAGGTCGCCCCGGAGTCCACCATGGCTTCGACGGTTTCGTAATGGCGGCCTTCCGGATCAGCCACCTCGAGCGGCACAATAAACGTACGCATGGTCTTTACGCCCTCCTCAGGGATGGTCGACGTAATGGACTTCGACGCCTGCCCCCGCTTCGTGCGCCTCCCGAACACTCAAGCCCGCTCTACCTCGAACGCCGTCAGGTTGCGCGCGTCCTTGCTGAACTCCACGGCGACCAGGTAAATCGGCTGGCCCAGGCCTCGATACTTGTCGGCGTAGCGCTTCTCTTTCAACTGGGCCAGCGCCGCGCCCTCCGGCGTCATTTCCACTACCTTGAACTCGAAGAGGTAGACGTTGTCGTTGAAGCGAACCGCCATGTCTACGCGGCCGTGGCTGCTGCTGTCCTCCACCGTGATGTCCAGCCCCAGCGCCGCAAAATAGGAGTAGAACACGCTGGCGTAATAGCCCTCGTAGCGGGCGATGTCGTTGTTCGTGTACCACTCGTAGGGTATGCTGGCAAAGAAGGCGTGGAATAACGTCTCAAGGCCGGCGAAGTCGTTGGCCTCCAGCAGCCGGTAGAGCCGGACGCTGTTCGCCATCTGCCGCGATGGGTCCTTCACCAGGTAGCGCAACAGACTCCGGTTCAGGCTCTGCCACACTTCCCGATTGGGATAGCCGAGGCGATAGACAGGCTCGCCGCCGAGGTCCTCCTCGTCGGTTATCGTGAGGTAGCCGGTCTGGAACAGCAGCGCCTCCGTCGCCATATCGTCCACGTCAAAGGTGGACAGCAGATCCCCGCTGCCGACCATGTCATCCAGAGCAAGGGCACTTACCCGGCGCTTGCACAGCGTTTCGACCAGGAACGCCGGCGTGCCCGTCTCGAACCACCAGGCACCGAACCTGCGCTTGTCGAAGAGCAGCAGGATGTCGAAGGGGTTGTACATCTTCTCGTCGCCCAGCCAGCTGTAGCCGTTGTACCAGTCGCGGATCTCGTCCCGGTCGAGGCCGGGGAGCTCCGGCGCGAACACCGTGTCGAGGTCCGCCTCGGTGTAGCCGCAGATAGCGGAATAGCGCGGGTCGAGGGTGATGTCGATGAGGTTGTTGAGGCCGGAGAACAGGCTGACCTTGGAGAACTTGCTCACTCCGGTAATAAAGGTGAAACGGATGTGGGCATCGCTGTCCTTGATCGTCGCATAGAAGCCGCGCAGAAAGTCGCGGTTGGCGCGGGCGACCTCCGGCGTATCCAGTGCGTCCAGGATCGGCTTGTCGTATTCGTCAATCAACACCACAACGCGCTGACCAACACGCTCGTGCAGCGCCTTGATCAAGTGGCGGAAGCGGGCCGGCGTGGTGTTGTAGCGAGCAGGGACCGCCGTTTCGTCCCCCAGGGCCTCCAACCGGTCCATCACTTCCGCGCGCAGATCGTCCGGGCGCTGGAAGTTGCCGCTGCCGAAGCTGAGACGCAGGACGGGGTGGCGCACCGACCAGTCCCAGTGATCGTGGATGTCCAGCCCCTCGAACAGCGGCTTGTTGCCCTCGAACAGCTCCTTGCACGTGTCCAGGAACAGGCTCTTGCCGAAGCGCCGCGGGCGCGACAGGAAGTAGTGCTTGCCCTCGTCAAGCAGCCTGCGGATGTAGGCCGTCTTGTCGACATAGTAGCAGTCCTCCTCGCGGAGCTCGCCGAAGGTCTGCATACCGATGGGTAGTCTGCGTCTGGGCATGGGCACGTTACTCCAGGCACCGGGCGATGTAATCCTTAACCAGTTCCGTTTGGGCTGCACTGCGAACGGAGCCCGTTTTCCGTACTTGACGAATCCGGAATCGCAGCACCTTTCTCAAGTTTAACTTAAGATAAACTTTTCTCGGAACCGGGGCAAGACCGTCCGGCTGCGGTCGGAACATTTCCATAAAGGCCATAAGCAACAAACGGGGCGCTCTTAAACAGAGCGCCCCGTTTGTTATTCGGCTTGTGTTGCCTAGTACATCCCCCCGCCCGGAGGTGCCGGAGGCGGCTTTTCCTCTTCCGGAATATCCGCCACCACCGCCTCGGTGGTCAGCATCAGCCCGGCAATGCTGGCCGCATTCTCCAGAGCCGTCCGGGCCACCTTGGTCGGATCGGGCACGCCGGCCTCCACCAGGTCTTCGTACTGTTCGGTATCGGCGTTGAATCCGAAAGCCCCCTCGCCTGCGGCCACCCGCTGGACCACAATAGCACCTTCAACGCCGGCATTGTCGGCGATCTGACGCAAAGGCTCCTCTAAGGCGCGGCGGACAATCTCCACCCCGATCTTCTCATCGCCGCGAGCGTCCCTGCGGGCCTTTTCAAGTGACGCAACCGCCCGGATAAAGGCCACCCCACCACCGGGCACGATGCCCTCTTCCACGGCCGCTCGCGTCGCATGCAGCGCATCCTCCACCCGCGCCTTCTTCTCCTTCATCTCCGTCTCGGTGGCCGCGCCCACGTTGATCACCGCCACCCCCCCGGCCAGCTTGGCCAAACGCTCCTGGAGCTTTTCCCCATCGTAGTCGGAGGTCGTCTCGTCGATCTGACGCCGGATCTGGCCCACCCGGCCCTGAATATCGGCCGACTCGCCGGCACCCTCGACAATGGTTGTATTGTCCTTGTCGATCGTCACCCGTTTGGCCTGGCCCAGGTCGGCGGTTGTGGCATTTTCCAGCTTGAATCCCGCATCTTCCGACAGCACCCTCCCGCCGGTCAGGATCGCGATATCTTCCAGCATCTCCTTCCGCCGGTCGCCAAAGCCGGGCGCCTTTACACCCGCAACCCTTAACGTACCGCGGATCTTGTTCACAACCAGCGTGGCTAAGGCCTCGCCCTCCACATCCTCGGCAATAATCATCAGCGGCCTGCCCGTCTGCGCGATCTTTTCCAAGATCGGCAGCAGGTCCCGCATCGCCGAAATCTTCTTGTCGAAAATCAGGATGTGGACGTCCTCTAACACCGCCTCCATATTGTCCGGATCGGTCACGAAGTAGGGCGAGAGATACCCCCGGTCGAACTGCATGCCCTCCACCACGGCCAGCTCGGTCTCAATGCTCTTGGCCTCTTCCACCGTGATCACCCCGTCCTTCCCCACCTTCTCCATTGCATCGGCAATCAACTCTCCGATCGCCTTGTCGTTATTGGCAGAAACGGTGGCCACCTGGGCGATGTCTTTGTGTCCGGAAACCGGCTTGCTCAGATTCTGGATCGCCCCGACCGCAGCCGCAACCGCCTTCTCAATCCCCCGCTTCAGGTCCATCGGATTGGACCCGGCGGTCACATTCTTCAGGCCCTCCTGGAAAATCGACTGTGCCAGCACGGTCGCAGTGGTGGTCCCGTCTCCGGCCACGTCGGAGGTCTTGGAAGCCACCTCCTTGACCATCTGCGCCCCCATATTCTCGTAGGGGTCCTCCAGTTCAACCTCCTTGGCAACGGTCACGCCGTCCTTGGTGACCGTGGGCGAGCCGAACTTCTTGTCCAAGACCACATTTCGGCCTTTCGGGCCCAGGGTCACCTTCACCGCAGCGGACAGCTTGTCCACACCCTGCTTCAGCGCATCCCTGGCCGCAACATCGAATTCAAGCTGCTTCGGCATATCTCTTCCTCCTTATAAAAGTCACAAAGCCCCGGTTAGCTTTCGATAATCGCCAGAATGTCGCCTTCCGACATAATCAGGTGCTCCTCATCGTCTAATTGTACCTCGGTACCGCCGTACTTTCCGTACAGCACCAGATCCCCGGGCTTGACCGAAAGGGCGATCCTTTTGCCCGAATCGTCGACCTTACCCTCGCCCACGGCCACGACTTTGCCCCGCTGCGGCTTCTCCTTGGCCGTATCGGGAATGATAATGCCGCCCTTGACCTGCTCTTCCTCCTCTTCAGGCTTAACCAAGACACGGTCGCCCAGTGGTTTAACATTTACTGCCATGTCCCTATCCTCCTTTAGATACGGGAAGTTGGGTTAACATCAACCGAATGATAACATGTTGCCACAGTTTGTTAGCACTCTCTATTGTTGAGTGCTAACACATGAACAATATATAAAAGCACCCTCTGTTTGGCAAGAGAAATCTACCTTTTTTGCAGGCGCAAACGCCCTTTGCTTCCAAAAAAATGAGGGCCTGTCTCGTCGCTTCAAGACAGACCCGTATACTCCCGCAGCCCCCAATTTCCTACTTCTTTTCGTAGAGACGCTGGAACGTGTGCAGCAGATCGTGAAGTTTCTTCACATTTGTCAGATCGGTGGTCTGCTTGCACTTCATCGCGGTGACGATCATCTGGTGCAGCAAGACCAGCTTCTGCGTGTAGTCCGCATAGGCCGCCTGATCCTCCGTGGATGGAGCCTTGACCCGCTGTGCCAGAAAGTACTGAGCCACGACCTCACGGATATGATTGGCGTGGCTTTCCTTGTTATTCACCCAGCGCACCAGCTGGTTCATATTCGTCTGGGAGTCAGCCGAAAGCGCAACGATCATCTTCATAGACTTCTCAATCGTCGTGAGGTCTTCGGTAATCGCAGCAAAACGCACATCGTCGCCGTATATTCCACAGGGGATCTCACAGTGGGCAAACAGGGGCGCGTGAAGCGACAGGACAAACGCCGGTAACAGGACAGCAACGATCAGACGTCTCATAGCAACCTCCTCAAAATGAGATGAGCACCAATATATCGTGAGCATCGAAAACACTCACGAATCTTAACCTCGCCGCTGAAATCAGAATCTCATGAGGGTGCAAATCGAACCCTTTCTCCGCCATCACCTCCTTAATATGGCGCCAAAGCGGTCTGCTGCAACTGTTAATAGCTCGCTACCCTGGCCTTTTACATTGATTTTTCTCACCGTTTCTTTATATTTCAAATGGTCCCGGTCCTGCCGTTTTAAGGTAAGGAAATTTCGCCCCCCAATCAAGCAAAGAGCGAATAGAATCGAACGTCCAGGAATACGACCTCCCCCCTGTGTTTCCCCCTCACCCGCAGGCAGCCGCAGATGAAATCCCCGATGCAATTCCGAAAGCAGAGATCCAAAAACGCTGCGACCTTCAAGACCTGGCCTGCGTCACCATCGACCCCAAAGACGCACAAGATGACGATAACGCCGTCTCCTTAGAGATCCGAGCAGTCAGCGAACATACTTTCTAACATCTAACCCCAACGTCAGGAGAGTCCATGGACCCCCATGTGAAACACTACTGCGGCATCTTCGGCATCTATGGACACCCCGATGCGGCCCAGCTGACCTCGCTGGGGCTGCATGCGCTCCAGCACCGGGGGGAAGAGAGCAGCGGCATTGGCACGGGCGACAACAAGCGGGTGCATGTCCACACGGGCATGGGCCACGTAGCCGATGTCTTCATGGGGGGGCCCGAGGTCCTGGACCGACTTCCCGGCCACCTGGCCATTGGGCACAACCGCTACTCCACCACCGGTTCCGATACCCTGTGCAACTCTCAGCCCTTTTTGGCCGAGTGCAGAGACGGGTGCATCGCCGTGGCCCACAACGGCAACCTGATCAACACCACTCAGCTTCGCAGCCAGATGCAGGAGGACGGCGCCATCTTCCAGACCACGACCGACAGCGAGCTGATCCTCCACCTCATCGCACGGTCTAAGGAAGAACACATCGTAGACCGCGTCATAGACGCCCTCCAATACATACAGGGGGCCTACTGCTTTGCCCTTTGCACAGAAGACAAACTCCTCGCCGCTCGGGACCCCTACGGATTCCGTCCCCTCTGCCTGGGTCAGCTCGGGGATAGCTGGATCATCGCCTCCGAATCCTGTGCCCTCGACATCATCTCGGCCCGCTACATCCGCGACATCGAACCGGGCGAACTGGTGGTCATCGACGCCAACGGCCTGCGCACCTTTTCTCCTTTTGAAGCCGACAGACACGCCTTCTGCATCTTTGAGTACATCTATTTCTCACGCCCCGACAGCATCATCTTTGGGGACACCGTGGACAAAACCCGGCGGAAGCTTGGCAAACAGCTCGCCATCGAACACCCTGCCGATGCGGACATCGTCATCCCGGTTCCCGACTCCAGCAACACAGCAGCGATGGGATATGCCGACCAATCGGGTATCAAACTCGAAATCGGACTCATCCGAAACCACTACGTCGGACGGACCTTTATCACGCCCGGCCAGGACACCCGCACGGCCATGGTCCGCCTCAAATACAACCCGGTGCGCGGCGTCCTCAAAGGCAAACGCGTGGTCGTGGTGGAAGACTCGATCGTGCGGGGCACCACCCTGCGCTACCTCGTCCGGATGCTCCGGGAAGCCGGCGCCTACAAGGTCCACGTCCGGGTAAGCTGTCCCCCCATCATCTCCCCCTGTTACTACGGCATCGACTTCCAAACCGAAAACGAACTGATTGCCAACGAAAAAACCATCGCACAGATTCGGGAACACCTGGGCGTAGACAGCCTCAGCTACCTCTCCCTAAGAGGGATGCTCAGCGTTGTGCCCAACACCACCAGCCAGTACTGTACCGCCTGTTTCACCCGGAATTACCCCATCCCCATCGAAACCGAAATCAACAAACTGATCCTGGAAAGGTAGGAACGCATCGCGGTGCGCCCTTAAAATCCGATTCCTCTGGAGCAACCTTTTTCGCTCTCAAACGTAGAAAATATATACCCTATTCCCGGTTGTGTGTTTCGTCGCTCTCCAGAGGAGTCCGCCATGTCTCACCCGCCCGTCAATCGCTTTTGTCGCAGCCTGCTGGTCATCTGTGCGGTCTTCGCCGCCGGCCCTCTCACCGCTGCAGACCTGGAAGACCTTCTGCACCCGGACAAACTGGCAAAACACCTCAAAGCGAAGGTGGACCAAAAACCGGTCCTGGCCGGGCACGTCCAGAGGCTTCGGCAGACAATTGCCGACTACCAGTGGGAACGGGAAAAACAGACCTGTGAGGCCCGGCTCTGGCAGGCGCATCGGATTCGTCCCGATATCCGCGAACTTCGCGAACTCCGGAAGAACACCCGAAAAGCGGTGGATGCAATTCTCGACACCCTAAAGGCCGGACTCGACCCAAAACAGGCCAAGCGGTTCCGGAAACTCCTGAAAGAGGAAGGCAACATACTCGACCTGCCCGTTTCCGAGGTTCCGTTTTCCCACATCAACAATACGCCCCTCTTTCCCCAGTTTCAAACCAAAGTCAGAGCTTACAGCGTGACCCTGCCGGGGTCCCCCTCTTCCGACGACACCTGGACCTATGCCGATTATTTGCGCACCTGGACCGTTCGGGGGTACATCCCCACCCAGCGTCCCATAGATGCCATCGGCCGGGAACAGGCAATAGGGATCAACCAGCCCGGCATGCAGGTCCGAACCATGCCTGGCCAGTCCCGGACGCGTGTCGTCAAGTCTCCCCTCCTCCTCGCAGCCACTCTGCTGGTCCCCGACCTGGGCCGGGCCGAATCCGAACTCCTGTGGGATTACTACGCCCGCGAATCGGAAGACAAGGAAGCCGCCTGGGCCCACTACCGGACGCAAAATCGGCTGGATGGCGCCGTTTTGGTGCGCCTGAAGCTGAGCACGCCCTTTGCAGAAGGCTATCTCAGCTTAGACCGCTGGATCATCTACTTGGAAGACAGTGAGGGCACCGGTTACGAATCGGTGCAGGTCGACCAGGGCGCCTTCTACCCCCTCGAAGCACTCGAAATCTCCCTGCCCGGCCGGGAGGCCGAAGTCACCGACGTCTTTGGCACCTACTACCCCTACATCCCCGGCCACAAGGAACGCATCTATCTGGAGGCCCCGGCCAAAATTGTCTACGCCGGACACGAGAAACTCCTCAAACTCTTCTTCCCCGGCAAAAACTATCAGGGCCAGCCGGTTATCACCGAAAAAACCGAATACCTCAAGCTCATCGTGCAATCACAAGAAGACGAATTCGGCCGCGCCGAACTTATCTGGGACCTGAAACCCCGCAAACCCAGGCCCCCCAAATAAGGATAGAGAATGAAATCGTCCTTCCGCCCGATCTTCCCGATCCTATTCCTTGTAGCAGGCCTCCTGGGCTGCGCAGCCTCGCAGCCTCCCTCCATCGTCCTGCGGCCTGCCCGCAAGCCCCCGCCCGACCCGGAGGCCCTTGGCTACTTTATCGACGCCAAACGCTTCGAGATGAAGGGAGAGAGAGGTGCGGCCGTCAACGCACTCTACGCCGCCATTGACATCGACAGCACATCTGCCACCCTGTATGGCGCCCTGAGCCGCAATCTCAACGCGCTCCGGCGCTTCTCCGAAGCCGTCGCCCCTGCCCGCCGGGCCGTCCGCTTAGACCCCCGCAACCTTGAGAACCGGCGGCACTTCTACCACGCCCTGATGGAAGGCCCGAAGGATACCACCGCAGCCGTCAAACAGCTCGAAGCCATCACCCGCATCGCTCCCAACCCGCTGGCGGCCTACGATGGACTTCTGAAAATCTACGCTGCACAGAACCGCCGGGACGACGTCCTCCGAACCGTGGACCGCGTCCTGACCATCCCTTCGTTAAATACCCGGGGGCAGATCTTTGCTGCTGAAACCTACATGCGCACCAACGTCCCCGAACGCGCATCGGCCGTTTACCGGCAGGTCCTCGCGCAAAACCCCCGGCAGGCAAACATCTGGGGCCGTCTGGGCAGCATCGCCCTGACCGTAGGGGATACCCTCAAGGCTGAAGGGATCTATCGAGAAGGCCTCACCCATTTTCAAAACCGAATCAACCGTCTTACGGCCCCCATCTGGAGGCAGCTCTTTCTCATCTACGATTCAGACACCTACCTGGAGGGCCTGATCTCGGAAACCCCCCTGGATACGACCTTTGTCGAACACCTCGCCAAGATCGTCATGGACCTCGCCCGGAGGCCTGAAAACAATCCCAAAACGACGGAGCGCAGGTACAACCGGGCCGAAATCCTCCTGGATCACCTCATCCATGCCAATCCGAGCCGGCACGACCTTCTGGCCCGGAAAGGCTACCTCCTCCTGAACACCAATCGCCCCGAAGAGGCCAGGGCGACCTTCGGTCGGGCCTACAAACAGGACCCCAAGGCCGAATACTGGCTCGGCATCGGTCACACCTACCTCTCCCAGGGCCGGAAGAACAAGGCCCTCACCCTCTTCCAGGCCCTCTACGAAAAGGCCCCCACCAACTCACCGCTCTACCCCCAGATCGTCTCTGAACTGGGTCGGCTCTATCGCGCCACCGGCCAAATGGCAGACGCCCGGGGCGTCTACGCGAAGGCCGCAGAGGCGGATACCTCCCGGCCTGAGTACCGCTTTGAACTGGGCTACACCTATGCCTCGGAAAAGGCGTGGGAGAAAGCCATTCCCATCTTTGAGGCCCTGCTTGACCGTGTCGGCGACGATTCCGAACTCTTCCGCCGCACCCTCCTTGAACTGGCGCAAAGCTACGAACGCGCCGGTCGTTTTGACAGCGCCGTAGCGGAGTTTCAGCGTCTGATCACCCTGGATCCCGACAACCATCGCGCCCTCAACAACCTTGGATACATGCTCGCAGAAAAAGGGATTCGCCTCAACGAAGCCGAGCGCCTGATCGAACGCGCCCTCAGGGCCGAACCCAAAAACGGTGCCTACCTGGACAGCATGGGCTGGGTCTACTACCGGCAGGGCCGGTACGACGAAGCCATGGAATACTTAGATCGCGCCCTGAAGGTGGAAGAGGCCGAACTCCAGAACCACACGGACGACGACCGGTACAGGGCCTCCTTGTACGAAAATCTGGCGGTGATTTACGACCATGCCGGAGACGCCGCCCGTGCCCTGGGGGACCTCAACAAGGCACGCCGGCACTGGAAACGCGCCTCCCGGTTCAATCCGGACAACGCGGCCATCCACCAGAAACTCCAGACGTTCACCGCTCCCGTCGGTAACGCCCCGGCAGGCCCTGAATGAAACACATCCGGCAGGCTGGCGGTCAACGGGGCAGTCGGGCATTCCTTCTGTACCTGCCCCTCCTTTTTCTCCCGGCCTGTGCCGCCCACCTTCCTCGTCCACCCGATGTTGGCCCTGTTTTAAACGCCGCCGATCTCCTCCACACCGTCTCCGCCCGTACAGAGGGCCTCCGCGACCTGGAGGCCAAAGCCCGGATTACCCTCCGCATCAACAGTGTCCGGCAGAAGGCCTCCGCCTTCCTGGTCTACCGGTCTCCCAACGTGCTGAAATTCGACGTCAGGGGCCCCCTCGGCGTAGGCATCCTCTCCGCCCTTGTCCTGAACGACTCCCTCTACCTCTACCTGCCCAGAGACAACCACTACCTGGACGGCCCCCCCGAAGAAGTCCTCTATCGCGTCACCGGCGTCAACCTCGAATACTACGACGCCCGCTGTGCCATCCTTGGCCTCCCCAACCTCTCCCCGCTCGACCTGCCCCGCGTTGCCCGGTTCGAAGCGGAGGACAAACACTTCTTCCTGGAGCTTCACACGCCCCTCTGGACCCGCCGCCTCTGGCTCGACCGGCGCACGGGCACCCTCCTCGAAGAACAGATCTACACCCCCCAGGGCGGCCTCCTGTCGGCCCGCGTGATGGGCGACTATCGGGACGAAAACGGCGTGGTCCTCCCCCGCCGAATCGAAATCATCCAGGGCGATGACCGCGTCCGGATCGAAATCACCCGCCGGCAGGTCAACGCCGGGCCCTCCGACGACCGGTTCCGGATGAAGCTCCCTTCCGACGTCATCCGCCTCAACGGTGGAGACTGAATGCAAAAAAAACCCGGAGCATCTGCCCCGGGCCCTTGAATCCCTCCATACGCTGCGGTAACGTTCTGCCCGCTAAGCCTTCCGCCTCTGCCACCAAGTCGCAAGTCGCGCACCCGTACGCTGGGCCACGTGTCCGAACAGGGCCTTTACCGACTGTCCCGACGCTTCACGGGCGGACCACCGATTGCGCAGCTCAATCATCGTCAATACGGTCACCTCGCCGCTCGGTTCCAGCCCACATACGACCTGGAACTGCCGCAGGGCGTCGCGGCAGGCCTCCTTCATTTCCCCGTCAATCCCCCCCACGTCATAACCCAGGTTGTGGAGGATAACCTGCGCCTCATAAACGTGCTCGGGTCCCGCCGGCCTGTCAGGCTCCGAAACCGCCTCCGGGGCTTCCGTTTGCCCAACAGCCGCCGTATCCTCCGAAATCAGCACCCGGTTGACCAACCGTGCCTCAAAAAATGCCGCACCCAAAGCAAGCAGGGCCAGCAGCCCCAAGAGGGCGGCAGCTCCCCCCCGAACCACGTAGAGCCCCCCCAACGTATCGGCCGGTTCTAAGCGGTAAAACAGATCAAAAGAGACGGTGTAACGCCCCCCTGCCCAGAGCCCCAGGTGAAACGCCGCCAGGATCGGGGGCGTCTTGACCGGCACCCGCAGGGGAGTCCGCTGCGACTGTCTAAACAGCGCTATCCCCAGGGCCCAGAGATCCAGCAGCAGCAGCGTCAGCGGCAGTTCGACCAGCGTCCGAGCCGTAACCTCCGTCGGATTGGCCTCCATATGCAGACCCAGCCCAACCGCCCCCAAAAGGGCCAGCCCGAAAACGGACCATGTCCCTCCCCGCAGATAACGTGCCACCCTCGAACGGGGAGGCCGGGCCACAAGCTGTCCGGAAACAGGATCGAGTCTGTTCATCCTCTGTTCCCCGTTGCGCCTTTACAGACTTTGATGCATTCGCCTTGGTAGGGTCACCCAGTGTCAAACAAATCGTAATATAGGGCCATTTCCTCCGCTTTGCAACCCGAGATCGCAGGGCCGAAAAACCCTTTCCACTCCCCTGAAAATTGGCTATATTTTAGTGTTACAAACCGCAGTAAGGTATAGGCCTACAGGAGATTTCACAAATTTATGGACAGTCAAACCGCCATCCTTGCCGTCGAACTCATCGGCGGCAACCAGATGGTCTTCTACACCCAGGACGGGCAGTACACGCAACCCTTCTCTCCCTGGCTGCTTGTGGAAGCCCCCGAGGACTGCAACCGCGCCGGGCTCTCCGGCATCCGCGAGGTCGTTTCCCTCAAAGGGGGGGGAGAATTTCGCTTTCGCGCCCATTTCCACACCTGGTCCGACTTCTTAGAGGCGAAAGGGCGCCTCTCTGAAGACGGCATCGCCCACTTCAGCATCAACACCCCCGTCCGCCAGCACCTCCTTCTCTCCGGTCAGACCCTCTTTTACAAGATGAGATACGCTGAGGCCCACCGCCTCCAGCTCGACATCGAAACCCTCACCCTGCACCCGCAGGCCCCCGGTGCCGAAATCATCCTCATCGCCCTCTCCGATACCTGTGGCTACGAAGAGATCCTCAATGGTCAGGACATGTCCGAAACCGAACTCTTACAGCAACTCAACCAGCGTATCGCCGATCGCAACCCCGACGTGATCGAAGGCCACAACATCTTCGATTTCGACCTGTTCTATATCAGCGCCCGGGCCGACCGCCTGAAGGTGCCCCTTACCTGGGGCCGCGATGCATCCCAGCTCAAAGTCGGTCACGGCACGCGCCGCTACAAAGTCGGCGCCCACAACCCCCTCTTCCGCCCCGCCTACATCCACGGCCGCCACATCATCGACACCCTGCAACAGGTCCGGCGCTACGACGTGGGCGGACGCCTGGAAAGCTATGGCCTCAAAAATGCCATCCGGGTCCTGGGCCTGGAGCGGAAAGGCCGGGTCTTTGTGGAAGGCAAAGACATCCCCCGGCTCTGGCGGGAAGACCCGGACCGCCTCACCGAATACGCCCTGGACGACGTCCGCGACGTCCGTGTGCTCAGCGAACGCGTCGTTTCCACCGAATTCTACCAGACCCAGATCCTCCCCTACAGTTTCCAGGACACGGCCATCACCGGTCCCGGCGAAAAGATCAACGCCCTCATGGTCGGGGCATACCTTCGCCGCAACCTCGCCATCCCCCGCGCCCGCGCCTCCAAATCGTTCGGGGGAGGCTACACGCAGCTCTTCGCCTCCGGCATCTTCAAACGGGTCGTCAAGGCCGATGTCGAAAGCCTCTACCCCTCCATCATGCTTACCTACGGCATTCGCCCCACCGCCGATACCGAAAACGCCTTTCTCCCCATGCTGAAACGCCTCACCCGGCGGCGGCTTGAAGCCAAAGCCCACTACCAGGAGGGCGCAAACGAAGCCGAAGAGACCTACTGGGACGGCCTGCAAAGCAGCTACAAGGTCCTCATCAACGCCTTCTATGGCTACCTCGCTTACGGTCGTGCGAATTTTAACGACTACAAAGCCGCCGAACAGGTCACCGCGATGGGTCAGGAGATCGCCCGACAGCTTGTGACACAACTCCGGAATAGGGGTGCGGAGATCATCGAAGTAGACACCGACGGCGTCTACTTTGTCGTCCCCTCCCGAATCGACACCGAAAAGGGTGAACATCGGTTCATCGAAGAGATCTCCGAGGAACTCCCCAAGGGCATCCATCTCTCCCACGACGGCCGCTACCGGGGCATGATCAGCCTGAAGACCAAGAACTACATCCTGATCGGATATGACGATGTCTTAACGGTCAAAGGCAGCAGCCTTCGAAGCCGGCGCGATGAACGGATTTTTCGGAGCTTTATCAAACAGCTTGCATATCTGCTCATCGACAGAAAAACGGAAGAGGCCTCGGCTTACTACCTCGGCCTCGCCGGACGCCTTCAGGAAGGCCAGGTCCCTCCGAAGAACTTCTGCCGTTGGGAGAGCATCACCGAAAAGACCTTCTCCAACCCGAATCTCCGCCGTCTGGCCGCAGCGGCAAAAGGCGGCAAAATAGGCGAAAAAATTGCCGTCTACCAGAAACGCGACGGGAGCCTTGCCCGGATCGAAACCTATGCGGAAGACGAAGACCGGGACTATCTCCTCCGGAGGCTACACGACATGGCCGGACGCTTTCGAAGCCTCTTTGGCGATGCCGAATTCCGCCGCCTCTTCCCCCTGGTACAGAAACCCGCCGAAGAACAGCTCAGCCTGTTTTGAAATCGCAGACGTAAAGATTCACTTTGCAGGGGCGGACCCCTGTCCACCCCGGTGTGGAGCGGGAGTCTGTTTGCCCTTTGCGCTATGCCCTTTCACGGACCTCCCACCAGACCATCCCCCACAAAATCCCCGCAAACAGGCATCCGGTGATTGCAGGTGCCAGCGTCGCCTGCGCAGCACCCCAGGTCCGGACCGCTGCAATACCCAGCCCCGTGCCCGCCGTCAACAGGGCCAGCAGCGTGAGCATCCCTCTCCCTTCCCGGTTCATGGCCAGCAGCGCCGTATGCGCCAGCCCGCACAGCGCAAATGGAGGCACCGTCCAGGCCAGCAGCCGGAATGCCTCTGACGAAGGTGCAAACTCGGCCCCGAAAATCCACACCGTAACCGGACGGGCCGCCACCTGCACAATGCCCACGCCCAGCAGCGTAATCCCCAGCAGCGCCCAAAACGTTCGCAGGAGCGTCCCCTTCAGGTCCGATGCCTCCTGAAAACGGTGCGTCAATGCCGGCAGAATCGCCTCTAAGTTGGCGGTGGCCAGCACAACCAGCGCCGAAACAACCCGGTAGCCGATGGCGAACTGTCCCGATTCAGTGTCGCCCACAGCCAGATAGGTCGTGATGTAGGTGAGATTCAGAAGGTTCCCCAAAAAATAAACCGCTGGCAAATGCCGTAGTCCCAGAAGGACCAGATCCTTGTTGGCCAAAGGCCGAACAGAGGGACGCAGACCCGGCGCCACGCGGCCGACCAGCAAAAGGCCAGCGCCCAGGTACCCGCCCCGACACAGGAGGTAACATGCCCCCACCCCTACCAGGCCCAGCCCGGCGGCCATCGCCCCGACACCGGTCCCAAACAGCAGCCCGTTCAGTCCCCCCACCAGAAGCACACTACAGGCCGGCCGCTGCAGGCCCTTAAAAATCGCATTGACCGCGTCCCCCAGGCTCATCGCCACGGTGGAGCCCCCCACCAGGAGCACCGCAATTAAAATCTCCGCAGGCATGTCCGAAGCCCAGGCCACCGCCCCCATCACCACCAGCACAGCAGGCGCCAAAGCCAGCTTGAACCCCACGGCGTCCACAGCCGTGGCCTTCGCCTCGGGCCCTCCTGAGGCAACGGCCTTGATGACCCGGTTGTTCAGCCCAATATCCAGAACCGGCACGAAAAGGGCCGTCAGCGAGATCACATAAGCATAGTCGTCCAGCCCCTCCGTCCCCAGCAGGCGAGCCACCCCGACCATCAGCAGCATCGCGCCTATGAGGTGGGCACCCTTTTCAGCCGTCAGGGCAATCGAATGGACCGACAGTTGTCCCACGACCTCCTCCAATCTCGCAACACAAACAAAAAGGAGCAGGTGCCTTCGCCTGCTCCGCCTCTGGCTTCACAGCCCTCTTCCCCCGGGCCTCGGCCCCTTTACCCGCCCCGTCCCCCGCGGTCATTGACGCGTACGATCACGGTGTCCGGACCGCTGGTCAACGCACCTGTGGCGTCCACTATGTCATCCCTCACCCGGAGCACAAACACGTAGTCTGCCGGTGCAACCGCCCGAAAAGATGGCGTCTCGCTTTCTCTGGGCTGAATGGTCACCCCGGGTCCTCTCGCCTGCAGCCAGAGATAGCGCAACTCGTCCCTATCCGGGTCGCTGCTGCCCGATCCGTCCAGCATAACCCGCAGCGTATCGTTATACGCCAGCACCCGGTCCTCCCCCGCATCGGCCAGCGGAGGCTCCTGCGTGACGGTAATCCGCACAGAAGAGGTCGCGCGTTCCCCAGACTTCCCATCGCTCACCTCCACGGTAAGATCGTACATCCCCACTTCGCTGGGGGCCTTCCAGACGACCGTAACCGAATCCTGAAACAGGTCCACCAGGGTATCCCGCCCGCTCTTTTTGAACGTGCCCCCCGAGGCAACCCAGAGAAAATCGAGTTCATCGTTGTCGGGATCTGCCGTCAGGAGGGTCACCTGGATCTGATGCCCCCGACCAACGGATGCAAGCGAGTCCCTATCGGTGCGGATACCCACAATTTGGGGTTCTTTCTGCCGGTCCAGAAGGCTGCAGCCAGCCAGCCAGACCACGCAGCTCAAAAGCACCATCCAGCGCACAGGACGCTCACAAAATTTCGCGGTTTTCAAAACCATAAAGGCTATTGACGAAATAGTCCACCCCCGCTATCCCCCCTTCCACACCCCAAAGAAATCCCTTGGCCAGATCCTGTAAACGGCTTTTATTCTGACTACTTAACGGCCCATCGGGTTCCACATTCAAACCGTATATTTCCGAATAAAGGCGCTTTATCAATCCGCATTCCGAAATCCGAAATCCGTTCACTCTCCTTCTTGCAGCAACCTCCTCACATCCGGTAAAAGCCTGCCTGCCAACTCGGCATCGGTCCCATCGTAGTAGGCGCGGACCTGCCCCTTTCGATCGACCAGCGCAAATCGAAGACTGTGCATAATCTGGTCGGTTCCCTCCTCCGGCTCGTCTCCGACCGCCACGCGGAATCCTTCCCGGATCAGCCTGTACACCGCCGGTTTTTCCCCCGTAATAA
Source organism: Candidatus Latescibacterota bacterium (assembly GCA_965222075.1). Classification (GTDB taxonomy): domain Bacteria; phylum Latescibacterota; class UBA2968; order UBA2968; genus JAAXHW01. Next base: position 2,523,353 of record OZ244937.1, read on the forward strand.
AAAGCCACCGGTCCCGGTCCGCCCCGTACCGGAACGCATAGTCGGAAAGCAACCGGGGGGTATCCCGTTCCGGATCCACCGTAATTGAAACCAGGCGAACGTCGGGCATCTCGCTCAAGGGGTCCTGAAGCGCGCCCATTTGGGCAGAAAGCAGCGGGCAGGGCCCAGCGCAGTGAGTGAAAATAAAATCGGCAATCCAGACCTTCCCGGCCAGGTCGGCAAGCGCGATCGGTCTGCCGCTGCGTTCCACCAGAGAAAATTCCGGAACCTGTCCCAGCACCGGCAGGGCCTGCCCCTTCCGGGCCTGCAGCCCTTTCACCTCACGCCAGAAGAGCAACCCGCCCACCGTACCCATCAGCAGAACGGCCAGCACGATGCACAAAAAGACGTATCGCATCGGTCTTGGAAAGCTCATCGTCCTCTTCCTCGCTCCCTGCCCACCACAACGACCGAAATCCCCAACATCACCAGAGCGAAAAGGGCCGTAATCGTCACACAAATCCCCAGCGGAGGAAGGTCGCCCACCGCAAAGGGAGCCTCCATATAAAGCACACGCCGCAGACTGGTCATCCCGTAAGTCAGCGGATTAACCCGCATCATCCAGCCCAGCCAGGCAGGCACCCCCCACGGCGGAAAGAATGCCCCCGAAAGCAGCCACATAGGCAGCAGAAAAAGGTTCATAATGGCATGAAAACCCGCCGTCGACTCCATCCGCCATGCAATCGCAAACCCCAGGCCTGTCAACCCCAGCGCAATCAGAAAAAGCAGCCCCACGGTCGAAACCAGCGCCTGGGCACTCAACGGAATCCCCAACCGAAACGCAAAAATCAGGAAAAGCAGTCCCTCCAGTACGGCCATGGTCGTCCCTCCCAGGACCTTGCCCAAAACGAGGCTTGTCCGGGGAATCGGAGCCACTAAGACCGACTGCATAAACCCCTCCCTGCGGTCCTCCACCACAGAGATCGTCGAAAAAATCGCTGTAAAAAGGAGGATCAACATCAGGGTGCCCGGATAAATATACTCCAGATAGCTCATCCCCTGCGAATAACCCGCCGGTAGAAAGGAAGCATCCAGACCCGAACCGACCAGCAGCCAGAAGAGCAAAGGCTGCCCAATCGCCCCGAACAGCCGCTGCCGGTCCCGCACAAACCGCACCAGCTCCCGTTTCCAGAGGGTATACACAGGCAAGAAAAAAGCCGATTTTACATTTTGCAATTTTAAATCTTCAATCTTCAATTTCCTTCTGTCCGAAACCGGTGTCCGGTCCGCTGAATGAACACATCCTCCAGCGTCGGCCTTCCCAGGGTAATCGAATCAATCCGCTCCCGGAAGGACGAGCAAAGGCGCTCCATCAGGGCCTGCCCCTCGTCACACTTGATTCTCAGCATGCCGTCTAAAAGCGTGGGCCCCTCTCCAAACTGCGCCGCAATATCGTCCCGCAACCCCGCAGAATCGTCCGACGCAATCACAATCACATCCTTTCCCACCGCCTGCTTGAGCCCTGCTGGTGTCCCCAGCGCCACCAACCGCCCCCGGTCCAGGATGCCCACCCGGTCGCACCGTTCGGCCTCCTCCATAAAATGGGTAGTCAACACCAGCGTCACGCCATCCCTTCTCCTCAGGGCCTCCAGATCGTTCCAGAACGCCCGCCGCGCCCCCGGATCCAAGCCGGTTGACGGCTCGTCAAAAATCAGCAGCGCCGGCCTGTGCAAAAGCCCTTTGGCCAGGTCCACACGCCGCTTGAGGCCCCCCGAGAGGACCTCCACCCGGTCCCCAACTCGGTCGAGCAGACGGACCAGGTTGAGTACCTCTTCAATTCGCCGGGCCAACCCCTGCCCCCGCAATCCGTAGAGGTGTCCCTGGTGGCGCAGGTTTTCGAAAATCGTCAGCTTCGGATCTACACTCGGGCTTTGAAACACAACGCCTATACACAACCGGATCTTCGTCGCCTCTGCCACAGGGTCCATCCCCAGCACCCGGACCTCCCCAAGGGTGGGAGAAAGCAGCGTACACAAAATGTGAAACAGGGTGGTCTTCCCCCCCCCGTTGGGGCCCAGCAACCCGAAGATCTCCCCCTCTTCAATCGCCAGGTCAATCCCATCTAAGGCCCGTCGATCTCCATAATCGTGACAGAGCCCCCTAACCTGTATGGCAAAGGCACGGTCCACGCAAGCGTCCTTCCATCACAAAGTGAGACAACATAAAGATAAGGTGATAGGGTCCGGGGGCACCTATCACCTCCTGGCGGATCGAAAGAACCACTTGAACCATCCTACAGTACGATCTTATCCAGAACCATCATCACCCAGAGGGTAGGCAAATAAACCAGTGTGGCTCGCAACAGGCGTCTGGCATCATGCTCGGTTCGGTACCTGGCAAAAGAAAAACTAAACCGCAGCAGCCCCAGGCCCAGCACAACCGCCGCAATAAAATAAACCGTCCCACTTACCCACACCAGGGCGGGCAGCAGACTAAAAGGTAAAAGAACCAGGCTGTAGAGAACGACCTGTTGTGAGATGCGATCCCCCCCGGAGTCCTCCACCGAAATCATCCGGTGTCCCCCCCGCACATAGTCCTCCCGATAAATCCAGGCAATGGAGAAAAAATGGGGAAACTGCCAGAGGAACATAATCGCAAACAGCACCCACGCCTCGGCCCCGACTTCTCCCCGCGCGGCTGCCCACCCGCCAACCGGCGGCAGCGCCCCTGCAATAGCTCCCACGGCCGTGTTGTGCGCCGTTTTCTGTTTGAGCGGCGTGTACAGGAAAAGATAGATCCCCGACGTCAACCCCGCCAGAATGCCGGCCAGCCAGTTGACCACCATCCCCAGATAAAGAATCCCCAGCGCCGAAAGCAACAGCCCAAAAACATAGGCCTCCTCCGGCTGCAGCCGCCCCGCTGGCAACGGCCGGTTCTTCGTTCGTCTCATCCGAGCGTCTAAGTCCCGTTCGAGAAACTGGTTCAGCACCGCCGCCCCGCCAGCGATCACCAGCGTAGCCAGGACCGTATGCAACAACCGGGCAAGATCAAGTGAACCGGTGGCCCCCAGGACGAATCCCACCGCCGTGCTCAACGCGACAAACAGGGTAATCCGGGGTTTGGTCAAGGCCATATAGTCCGACACCCGTGTCCAGGTGAGGGACAAATTCGCTTCCCCGATGTCGGCCTGCGGCTTCATAAAGCAGGTTCTCCGGAAAGGCGAGACGGAACGTGAACGCCCGCACCTTTGGGTGCGGTCATCCGCCAGCTTCGCAGGGTCAAAACCAGGCTCAATGCCAGAATAGACGCCCCTACAACCACGTGGAACGTCGTCACGGAAACCCTTTTCTCCGTCCAGATCACCAGCGCCCCCAAAACAATCTGCAGGCTGACCAGCCCCAGCATCAAAAGCGCGGGACGGACGAGTTCCCCTCGACCCTGGTATAGCCGTAGAATGTGTACCGCCGCCCACACCACTGCGACCAGCACGACCACGGCCCAGGCTCGATGGGCAAAATGGATGAGCACACGGGTTCGAAACGTCTCGGGAGAAATGGGAAAAGGCACGTTTGGATCAACCGACAGAGAAGAAAGGGGTGGAACGAGATGACCGAAAGAAAGGGGGAAATCGGGAATGGCCAGCCCCGCTTCCGTATGCCGCATCAGGGCACCCAGAACAAGCTGTACGTAGATCACGCCCGTGGTGATCACGGCCAGCCCTTTCAGTGGAATCCCACCCCTTTCGACCAGAAGCATCGAAGGTTGCCGCCAGCGGGGGGACGTGAACAGGGCAATCCCAACGATAAGACAAAAAAAGGTCTGAGCCAAACACGCATGGGCCACCGAAATCGGGGTCGGCAGGAGGTAAAGCACCGTGATCCCTCCCAGCACCCCCTGCAGCACAACAGCGACAAAGGCCGCAATGCCCAAGTACCGCAGCCACCGCCGAGGCTCCTGCTTCCAGAGCCAGATGGCCAGAACCGTCGTCAAAAAACCGACGAAAGTGGCGACCATCCGGTGGCCGTGCTCGTAGAAGATGCCGCCTATCATCGGCGGGAAAATCATCCCGTAAGACAGCGGCCAGTCCGGCACTGCCAGCCCCGAACCCGTGCTGGTCACCAGCCCCCCCGCAAAAATTAAAAAGAGGGTCGCCCCCGCCGTAAACACCGCAAACCGGTGCAGCCAGCGATCCCCCCCCGTCATCTCAACCGGGTGTCCCTGCATCCTGCTAACGCTCTGCATCTGCCACAAGGTGCTTTCCGTTATTTCGGGGGAACGCAACCTGGAAATGCGCTTACAAGGACGCCATCTCCTCTGGGGTAACCCGCTTGAGCAAGCGCGCCCTCCGGATCCAGAACAGCGTCACCCCCACAATCGCCCCCAACACCGTGACGACAACCCCCAGCAGAATAAGAATACCCGCATTGGCCCCCTTCACCATGTCCGAATTCGGATCGCCAAAACAGACGGCGCAGGCCAGCAGGGCTTCAGAACCAAACAGAATGACCCCAAAAGCCAGCAGGGCCGAACAGAATCGGAAAACGCCGTTCACAGGTAGCTTACCCCTTTGAGTTTTTTCAAGAACCAGATCCCATACCAGATCAGCACCCCACACCCGACAAACGCCACCAGCCCCATGGTCAGGTTCACCCCATTCCCGGATACAAAATAGTCCCGCACCGCCCAGTACCCGAACCCGAGGCAACAGAGGATTGAAACAATAATAAAGAAAACGTGAAACGCTTTTAAAGACATGAGCGTATCCAGGTGGCTAAGCAGAGTCAAAGGGGAACGCCCCCCAACATCAGTGGAAGGACAAAGGGCCCATCCACCCTTCCTGCGGTGTTCTGGCTTCTATATTCCAGGAGCGGTGAGGCGGGGGCCTTTCACCTTTCACACTCCAAAAATCGACTCCACATCCGTAAACACCGGCAGAAGCATCAGAACGATAAAAAAGAGGACCGTAATCGCCAGCACCCAGAAAATGATCTGCTTTTCAGACACCAGGTGCATAAAGTAGCCGGCCACCAGCCCACCCTTAATGGTCGCGATAAACAGAGCAATCAGAACCGTGATCGCTACTGACTGGATGTGGAGATACGAAACCCCAACGGTCACCACAGTCAGCACGGACAGCGCGGCAAAAACGGTCAGATAGATCCTGACGTGTTTTCTGATCTCTTCAGCGCTTTCGGCCATTGCAAACTCCTTACAGGAGGTAGAGCGTCGGAAACAGGAAGATCCAGACCAGGTCTACAAAGTGCCAGTAAAGCCCCGCGCACTCGATCCGGTTGGCAAACCGATCGGGTTCCGTCTTCCACATGGCGCTTCCGGGAAACAACAGATAGAGATTCACGATAATTCCGCCCACCACGTGCAGCCCGTGGAGGCCGGTCATTGTAAAATAAGTCGCATAAAAGGTGCTGGTTGAAGGATGGATGCCAAGATGGAACTTGTGCGTATACTCGAAATACTTGACAACCAGGAAGACGAACGCTAAGAGAATGGTCAACCCCAGATAGAGCTGGAACCTGCCGAACTGGTCCATCTTCAGCGACGCCCATGCCATGACCATCGTCACACTCGAAGCGATCAGCACAAACGTATTGAGGGTCGCCAGCGGGACGTTCAGCAGTTCCCATCCGTGCGGCCAGGTCTCGGCGCCAACCCGGAGCAGCACCAGGGTGGAAAAAAGCGCGCCGAACAGCATGACCTCGGAGGCCAGAAAGAGCCAGAGGCCCAGCTTCCCGTTGTAGACTCCGGTTATGGGATGAGGTTCAACATTGTATGGAATCTCGACAGACACGATTGACATCTCCTTTTTAAGCCCCCCCTCAATTGCGGAATGCGGATTGGGGAAGGGAGGGGTTCAGTCATCCGCGGGTATGGGTGCCAACTCGGCGGCAGCCCCTTCCTCCGGCACATATTGCGGCGAGAAATCCGTTGAACTCCCGGACACGCTGTACTCATAAGGCCCACGGTAAACTTTTGGTGTTTCAAGAAAGTTCCCGTGCGGCGGCGGTGTGGGCGTCGCCCACTCTAAGGTCGTGGCCTCCCACGGGTTGTCCGACGCCACCTGCTCACCCTTCTTCAGGCTCCAGATAAAATTGATGATGAAAAATATCTGCGCCAGCCCCAGCAGCCAGGCCGACCAGGAACTCATCACCGTGAGCCCCTGAACCTGCTCCCCGTAAGCGTACTGCGTCTGGTCGTAAAGCCGCCTGGAGACCCCGGCCATTCCCACGAAGAGCATTGGAAAGAAGACACCGTTCATAAAGATCAGGGAAAACCAGAAGTGGAGCTTACCCAGCGTTTTATTCATCATCCGTCCCGTGATTTTCGGGTACCAGTAGTAGATCCCCGCAAACAGGGCAAAGATCGTGCCTGGCGCCACCACGTAGTGAAAGTGACTGATCACATAGTAGGTATCGTGCAGGTGCAAATCCGATGTGGTCAGCCCCAGGGGCAGCCCGGTCAGCCCGCCGATGGCAAACATCGGAATAAACGCCAGGGCAAAAAGCATCGGCACCGTAAACCGCATGGACGCCCTATATAAGCTGAGGGCCAGCGCGGTCAGAATAACCACCGAAGGGATCGAAATAATCATCGTGGTGGCCTGGAAAAAGTTGCTCATCACGGTCCCCATCCCCGTCATAAACATGTGATGAGCCCACACGACGAAGGACATGAACCCTAAGAAGATCAGCGAATAGACCATCGTCCGGTAGCCCCACAGCGGCCTGCGGGTATTGTTGCAGAGGACCTCGGTCACAATGCCCATAGCCGGCAGAATCAGCACGTAGACCTCCGGGTGCGCCAAAAACCAGAAGAGGTGCTGCCAGAGCAAAGGGTTGCCCCCGCCGCTCACCTCCAGCGGCTGACCCGTAATCACCAGCCCGCTGGGCAGAAAGAAACTGGTTCCTGCCAGACGGTCCATCAGCTGAAGCACACCGGCGGCCTCTAAGGGTGGAAACGCCAGCAGCAGCAGGAAGGCCGTCACAAACTGCGCCCAGACGAAAAACGGCAGCCTGAAAAAGGACAGTCCCTCGACCCTCAACTGGACCGTTGTCACAATAAAATTGAGGGAACCCAGCAGCGAGGAAGTAATCAGAAAGATCATCCCCCAAAGCCACATGGTCTGCCCCATCGGCGCAATATTGGCAAGCGGAGTGTACGACGTCCACCCCGACTGGGCCGCTCCTTCGGGCACGAAAAAGCTGACGATCATCACGATCCCACCCGCCACAAAGGCCCAGTAGCTCGCCATATTGATCTTGGGAAACGCCATATCCGGAGCGCCGATCTGAAGCGGCAGCACGTAGTTTCCAAATCCGCCCACCGCCAGGGGAACGACCCCCATAAAGACCATAATGGTCCCGTGCATCGCCCCAAGCTGGTTGTAGAACTCCGGCAACATCTTCCCTTCCGGCATGGTGGATTCACTGAAAAGCGCGCCGATCAACGGCAGCGCCTGGCCCGGATAGGCGAGCTGCCACCGCATCATCATCATCAGGCAGAACCCGAAAAAGAGAAAGACCAGCGCGGTGAGGGCATACTGGATGCCGATCACCTTGTGATCGGTGGAAAAAAAGTACTTCTGCCAGAATCCCAGTTCCTCGTGAGCGTGCTCCCCGCCGTGGGCGTGCGCCTCGTCCGTCTGTTTTTCCCGCTCAACGTGTTCACTCATAGGAAACTCCTCAGAATGAAAATTCGTCCTCCTCTTCTTCGACCTGCTGCTCATTCAGCCAGGCCTCGAGCGCTTCGGGTGTCTGGATGTGCACCTGGCCCCGCATCCGGAAATGGCCCAACCCGCAAAGCTGCGCGCAGGCCAGGTCGAACGTGCCCGTCCTGGTGGCCTCAAACCAGAACCGGATTTCCGTCCCCGGGATCGCGTCCTGGGTCAGGCGCAGCACCGGGACCTTGAAACTGTGGATCACGTCCTTGGAAGAGAGGCGAATGATGACCGGTCTGTTCACAGGAATATGCAGGTTATTAATAGAATTGATGTCGTCCTTCGCATTGGGATCGTTCGGGTCCAGGCCCAGCAGGTTATCGCTTCTCACAAACTCGGGGGCGGTCCGGCCGTAGACCCCATCCTTTCCCGGATAGTGAATGTTCCACGCAAACTGTTCAGGCACCACCCGCACCACAAAAGCATCCGCATCGGACGGAAAATCGTGCTTGAATGCCGACCAGGCAGGTATGGAAATCCCGATCAAAAGAACCGCTTCTACAATCACAATGCCGATTTCCACGTACTTGGAGGTCGTTCCTTTGACATCCTCATAGGTAGCCCTCGGGTTGGCCCCCTGCCGAAAACGGATCAAACAATAAAAAAAATAAATTCCCCAGCCCACAAACAGCGCAATCATAAACCAGTGGATCCAGTTGATCAGGAAATCGACAACGTGTCCATGGGTCGAGACATCCATCGGAAGCCAGTATCCGTAAACCTTTTCTTTCATAATGAGCAGCCCTCCCGCATTAGAGGCACCAATACCTATCACGGCTTCTTCTTTTTCTTAGGTATCTGGAACGTGAAATCAATCGCCGCAGACTCCCCATCCTTCACCGCCACCTCCTGGGTCTGAGAACCCAGTCTCTCGTGCCAGACCTCAATGGTATAAGTCCCGGCAGGCAGATCCTTCAACGCAAACGTCCCCCCATCGCCGGTCACATTGAAGAAGGGATGGTCCATCACCCCGATGTATGCCTGCATCCAGGGATGCACATCGCACTTGACCGGGATCATTATCTCCGTCTTGTCGAAGGTCTTGGTCATCTGCTTCCTGAACTTCGGCATGGCCTGGTTGAACTCGGTATTGACCTTCGGCTTGGGATGGATATTGTGCAGTGTGCCGTCGCTGTTCAAAATCTTGATCGGCTGGCCGGCCCGGACACCGAACACATGGGGCTTGTACATACATCCGTTCTGATCCAGAACAACCGGCTCTGTCGGCACGTCAAATTTCTTGCCCTCCAGTCCCGTCTTGACATACACAAAGACATTGTGCAACGCCCCGTCGTCGTCCACCACCACCACCTCACTGAGCGCGGGGGCCTCGGTGTGTTTGCCCGCACAAACCGGGTCGGCGGCCATCTGGAGCTTCTTGCGTCCGGGCTTTTTCCCCCCGGGCAACTCCAGTTTAACCGTGCCCGCAACCGTAGCCCCTGCCATCGCCTCGGCCGCAACAAAACAGAAGAAACAAAAAGCCAGAAACGATGAACACAACCTTCGCCGAGTCATTGATCCTCTCCTTATAGATAAAGTGTTCAAAATTCTCCACACACATCCGATGAATCGAAAAGTTCCAGCCGCATCTACCGCCGGCTCAACCGTTTCTCCTGGTGCAGGCCGTAGATAATATAATCGGTCAGCACCTCAATCACGTACCGGGTTGGCAGTTCGATCCCGCCGCCTTCCGGTTCAACACCTTCGGGAAGCGTTAAATACCTGGCCAGTTCCATCCCGCCCGCCTCTTCCGGAAGATACGTCATCTCGTCCCCGAAAAACGTCGGCATCTTGGTCCCCGGCTGGATCTTCTGCGGGTCCCACAGCCAGTCCCTGATCCACTCCGGCATCAGGCGCTGCCGGGCCATCGCCAGGTCGGGCGCCCAGCTTGCCGGATCCCCCTTCGGCTTGATATCGCCCTGCTGGTGGCAGGTAAAACAGTTGTAAACCTCTACGCTGAACAGCGCATCTGCCCCCTGCATCTCTCTTGGGGACAGGCGCTTTTCTGCAAACGTATGGTAGGGGAACTGCTGCTTGTCCAGCCGGGAGAAATAGGTGACGATGTCAATCGCGTCCTGATCTTCAAACCCGAAAGTCGGCATCCGCACCTCCAGCCAGGGCCGGATCGGAACCGGCGCCTTCAGGAAGCTGAAGAACCAGTCCGGCTGCACCTTCTTCCCCTCGCCGTTGAGCACCGGCGGCGTAAACCCGACCGCCTCCGCCTCCAGCACACCTTCCTCCGCATAGGCCTTCACCAGCACGTCTTCGATGGCCCTGCCCTCCCCCTCGATCACGTGACACCCTTTACAGTTGCGCTTGTAAACCAGCCACCGCCCCTTCTCAATCTCAATCTCCTCGGGCGTAGGCTGCTTCTTGGCGGTCGGGAAGATAAACGACTTGGAAAAGCTCAGCAGCGCCGTCGTCACCGCATGCGCGTCCTCATCGCTGAATCCGAAGAACGGCATCCGCAGCTTCTCGTCGAAGGTCTTCACCTTCCCCTCGTCGAAAACCCTTGGCTTCTTCAGCTTGGTAAAGAGCCAATCGTGGCGGGTATAAGGAATCTTTTCCGATTCATAAAGGGTATGAGTACTCTTTCCCAGCTTGAGTGCGAGGAGCCCAAAATCCAGCTTGTCCACATCCTTGCTCCCCTCCTCCGTCAACTCCGTCCCAACCGGCGTGGTGTCCTCAAATCCGGAAATGTGATGGCAGCCAAAGCACCCCTGCCGCGCAATAATCTTCTCCCCCAGCCAGAGATCCCGCTGCAGGCCAGACATCGCATCCAGCCTTTCCCTGGCCTGGGCAACAGGCAGCCGGCCCTGCAGATAGCTCAGAACGAGCTGGTCCCGCACCGCCCTGTCTACCTCCGCCGGCCGCCGATTCTCAAAGTCCGGGTTGCGCAGCGTCAACAGATAGGCCGTAATATCGGCCGCTTCCTGGTCCGTCAGCCGCAGGTTGGGCATCAGCGTTTCGGAAAAATAGGCCTCCGGGGCCTTCAACCAGGCGAAGAGCCATCCGGCCGACAGCTTACTGCCCACATCGTTGATATTTGGCCCAAAATTGCGCAGTCCGTACTCCTGCCCCACATCGTCGTCTTTGCCCACCACGTGGCACCCCCGGCACCCCACCTTGGCCACTAAGGCCTCGCCCCGCACGCCATCCCCTTTCACGGGCGGATCGGGGTAGATCGGCCGCTCCGACGTCTCAAACAGGTAGGTCACAATCGCGTTGATCGCGGCCGTGTTCCGCGTCCTGTCCTCCGGAGAATCCACATTGGGCAGATCGAAAATCTTGGGCATCTTGGTGGCAGGCCGGAACCCCTTGGGGTCTCTGACCCAGTTGAGCGCCCACCGCCTCTCCACCTTTCCGGCGATCTTCCGAAGGTCCGGCCCCACCTTCCGCAGGTCCTGGAACCCCGGGATCGCAATCTTGTGGCAACCAAAGCACCCCACCGTTCGGATCAGGTGCATCCCCCGGTTCAGCCGATTGGCGTGCTTAACCTCCACCCCCCCCGTATGGCACTGGGCGCACGACGCCTCCCCGTACTGGCTCGAAAACATCGGATAGTCCCAGTACTTCATCTTTTTCCACCCGTATTGTTTTTTCCACCGCTCGGCCTCGGCCGCATCGGTGGGCGTGTGCGCCGTGTTGTTAAAGGTGATCCCCCGGTCCCGGCCCAGATGGCAGGTGGTACACCCCACCTGGTCGACCGGATGGGCCGACGCGCTGCTCAGGTAGAGGTCCATCCTGGGGTGTGTTGCAAATACCTTGGTTCGCGCAGGCCGTTCTTCCTCCGGATAGACCTCCTCGATGTATTTTCTGAGGACCTCATCCCGGAAGAATCCGGTCTCCGGATCGGTCTCATACCCCTCCCGATCAATGTTCGCATGGCAGGTGGTGCACCGATCCACCTTGGGTACCTGGGTAAAATTGATATCGTTTCGCAAATCTCCCAGCACAATCTGCCGCACCTCGACCGACGGATCGATAAAATCGACCATCGGCAGATTCCGGAACACATTGGGAAAACTGGGCACCAGGTTTATCAGATTCCGCTGGAGAAGCTCGGCCTTTTGGAAAAGAGCGCTCTTCTGCTGCTCCAATGCTTTTTTGCGACCGGCCACCTCGTCTACGATCTTCTGCTGCGCCGCCTGCTTTGCCTCTACCCCCTCTCTGACCAGCCGGAACACCCCGATCATACTGTCCATACGCGCCATTACAGCCTTCTTCCTGGCGGCCTCTTTCTCGTGCCCGTGATGAGCGGCCTCTTCATACTCATACTTAATCACATCGTACCCCGCCTTTTCAAACTTCCCATCCTGATCGGCTTTGTAGAACGCCCCCCTCAGGTCTTCCAATACCTCAAGAGCCGCCTCATAGCGCTCCTTCTGCGTCTGAATAGAGGCCTCAACCTCGGCAATCTCAGCCTCGATCTTTTTTAGTTCGCCCTGGTCAATCTCCCGCTGCGCCGCCTGCAAATCCGCCTCGACCTTGTATTGTTCCATAGCCATCGCTTCCCGCTGCAGGCCCTTCCACTCCCGATCATAGTCGTCCCAGACCATCCAGATGGTGGAAATAACCAGCGCAACGCTGGAAAGCGCAAAGACCGTATTCAGCTTATTGACATTGTAGACAAAGTCCAGAAAGCCCTGCTGTCGCTGCTCGTTCATCAAGCGTCTCCAGCGTTTCTCCGGTTAAATATTGAAGAAATGTTCCGGGATAGCAACGATATACTTCAAATTGAAGATCCAGCGCAGCAGCATCTTAACGGGGAGGGCGACCATGGTGAGGAAGAGAAAGACCATCACGCTGTAACGGGCGAACCCCATGTTCTTGTAGAAATCCTTGAAAAGGGTTCGAGCAAGAATCGGCGGAGGGAGCAGGTAAAAAAGGCCAACGAGCAAGAACCCCCAGATCTCGCGGGTCAACCAAAAGGTGGGCAGCCCTGTTCCCAACATCTTGACGTAGATGTACTCGGAGAGGTTGACATTGACCAGGGCTTCTAACTTGTGCACATCCCAGTATTCGTAGGGACCAAAAATGTTCCAGTTGGGGCCCCGCAGGAAGGTTCCAATGGTAATCATACTCACCCAGAGCACAACAAACCCGAACAGGAATACCGTAATTGCAAAACGTCGTTCCTTGAACGTATAATAGCCGGCCCCCCGGGGATTCCGATCCATGTAGGGGATGGCCATCAACCCCACAATCACCAGCGTGGGCAGCACGACCCCCGCAATCCAGGGATCGTAATAGACCAGCATCTCCTGCAAACCCAGGAAGTACCAGGGGGCCTTGGAGGGGTTGGGCGTCTTGGCGGGATTGGCCGGCTCTTCTAAGGGGGCCTTGATCAGGATCGACCAGAGGATTAAAAACACGGTCGCCAGCGTGAGGCAAATCAGCTCTGTGTAGACCAGGTGCGGCCAGGTCAGCACCTTCTCCTTGAACTCCTGTTTCTCTATCGGGGCTTCGCCATTCGCCATTCGTTCATCGTTTTCATACCCCTGCTTCAGACTGTACCACACAAAGAATCCCACCACATAAAGCAGCATAACAATCGGGATATTGTCTCCCTTGGTCACAATAATCCGAAAGTTCGGATCCTGAAAACTGACAACAAAAAAAACAATCGAGCCGATCAGTGCAACAAGCCCGACCTTGTTGGTCCAGACCCACCGGGTACGGAGCGCCAGGAAGAAGAGGACAGCGAATAATGGTAAAAAAATCTTAGGGGCCGTAATCCAGTTGATCAACCCTTTCAGAGCTTCCATAATCTCCCTCTAATCTATTGAAAATTGAATATCGAAAACGCTTCCAATATTCAATAATTCAATTCTCAATATCCCCTACATCGGCCCGGAAATTCCGCCGTCTTTTCGGACCCGCCAGAAGTGAAGGCCCATCAGGGCGGCCGCTACGAACGGAATGGCCAGACAGTGCAGCACATAGAAGCGCAAAAGGGCTCCCTCGCCCACAAACCTTCCCCCCAAAAGCGCAAACCGCGCATCGTTCCCTGCGTGGACCAGGCTAATATCCCCCAATTTCAACAACGCCGCACCCGGCCCCTCGTGGCCTAAGAAAGGGGTCGCCCGCGCCATATTCGACCCAACCGTAATCGCCCAGATGGCGAGCTGGTCCCAGGGCAGCAGATAGCCTGTAAAGCTCAGCAGCAGCGTCAGCAGCAGAAGGATAACGCCGATCGCCCAGTTGAACTCCCGGGGGGGCTTGTAAGCCCCGGTCATAAACACCCGGAGCATGTGCAGCCACACCGTGATCACCATCGCATGGGCACCCCACCGGTGGATCTCCCGCATAATTCCCAGGGGCACCTGCTCGCCCAGATCGATCATATCGGTATAAGCATACTCTAAGGTGGGACGGTAATAAAACATCAGCAGAATGCCCGTGATCGTCTCCACAAGGAAAATAAAAAAGGTAAGCCCACCCATACACCAGGTGTAGCGCACCCGGATGCCCGACTTGGGCGTCCGGACCGGATGCAGGTGCAGGAAAACGTTGGTCAGCACCACCTGCGCGCGGCCCCGTTCCTCCCTTGGAATATCGTGGCGGAAAATCGACTTCCAGATCTGCGAACGTTTCACCTGGTCCATCAGGCCAGATCTTTTTGGCATAAGACACGCTCCATCAAATTCAGTGTGATTCTCTGCAAAGGAGGCTTTAAGTTCAGATCTTGAGAAACGATTCCGGATTCTCCCACTGCCCCTTCTCGTACTGGTACTTATACGTCTTATCCACCATCACCTGCCCGTCGTCGGCCAGCACAATACGCGCCCGTTCCAGAGGCCGGGGCGCGGGGCCTTCAAAGTTGATCCCCGTAGAATAGAACCCGCTCCCGTGACAGGGGCACTTGAACTTCCCCTCGTTGGCCAGCCAGTTCGGCGTGCACCCCAGGTGGGTGCAGACCGAAATCAGGGCAAACATCCCCTCTGTATTCTTAATGATCCAGATACTGAACTTATCCTTCCACCGTTCGTCCACCCCCAGATCGTACTCATCCGGAGTTCCGATCTTGAACGACTGGGGCGGCTCAAAAAGAACGTTTGGAAACATGAACCGTCCGGTTGCCGCCAGCCCTGCTGCGGCCGCCGAGGCGAACGCCACCCACGCCAGCGTCAGCCAGGACAAAAACCCCCGCCGGGTCGTGATCCCCCCCTCCGAAACCGGAACCGTCCTGGGAGGTCCGGGCCGGATCGTTGGCGGTGCGGGTGTCCTCTGGAGGATCACCTCTCGCTCGACGGCGCCTTCCTCCTTTTTGGCGGTAAGCGCGCGAGCCGCAGCCGCCCGGTCGGCCGTTGTCGCAGCCTTCTTGGCCTGCGCCTTCTTCGCAGGCGCAGGCCCCACCCCGCCCTTCGCCTTTCGCATGGCCTCCGCCTTGGCCTTGGCCCGAGCCACACGGTCTGGAATATCGTCAAATTCCGAAAGATCGACGTTCTCTTCCATAGATAAATCACTCCCGGAATATCAGCTGCCTGGAGGTAAAAAACACCGCCGTAGTAGAAAAATTAGCCTGATTTGAAAACTTTGGCCAATATATCGAAACAAGCTCATATTGTCAAGCTCGGATTTTGGACCTTTCAGGCTCCTTTTTAAAGATTGCTGGAAAGACCACGCACGACCGACCGCAGACGGACGCCCTTACTCCCTCCACGCCTTCAGGACCTCGATGGCCGCCTGACGGACCTGCATATCAGGATCTACTCCCCGAAGATCCCGAAGCGTGGGCGCCATAGACCGGGCATCTAAGAGTTTCACCGCCCGGATCGCCTCTACCATAACATCCCGACGGCGCTCCCCGCTCATCTGCTTGAGCGTCTCCAGGTACTGGCGGTTCAACATCTCACTCAGAACATCCAACCCGGCGTCATTCCCGGCCCCCGCAAGCTGCAGGGCCGCATTCCAGCGAACGTCGGGCACCCGGTCCCGTAGCGCAGCCTCCAGCACGGGCCGTACACGGGAATCCTTCAACTGCCCCAGGGCGTAAACCGCCGCCTTTCGAATCCCGGCGTCGTCGCTGGAGGCCAGCGCAATCAGAGAAGGCACGGCCCGGGCGTCCCCCTGCGCGCCCAGGGAGAACGCCGCATAAATCCGGGTCTCGTCATCCGGATCGTCCAGCGCAGAGATCAAAACAGGTACAACCGCAGGGTCCTTGACCATTTTCATCGCAAGCGCGAGATAACGCCGCACCTGGGGGTCGTCGGAACGGGAGGCCTCAAAAACCCGGATCATCTCCCCGACAAATTTTGGGCGCACCCGCCCCTGGCGCTGCTCTTCGGCCAGCACCTTGGAAAGTTCGTACGCCGCCTGCCACCGGCTGTTGATCCCGCCGACCCGAATCGTATCGAGATAGTCCTCCGCCGTCTTGTCCTCTGCCGTCAAAAGTCCCAACAGCAGATAAATCGCCACGCCGACAATCACAATCGTCAGCGGAAAAACCACAAACTGTCCGATCAGCCGCGACCTGGGCACATCCTGCTCTTTGATCGGAGCGGTCGCTTCCTCCACGATCTGCCTGAGCTCCTCCGGTGCCGATGTCTGGCCGTCTGTAGGAGGAACTTTCTCTCCTTCAGGCACGTAGCGACTCCCTTTGATAACCTATCCCACAAGCGGGTGTATGAATGTCAATAATGTAAACCAAATCATAAGCCCTGTCAAGAAATTGATGACACGATAATAAGAAAAAATGATTTCTTACATTAAGGGATATTCGGCGTCCACACCCTTCCGGCCGCGGGATATCAGCGGTTGTTCCCCGATACCATAAACAGGAGAGTTCTCCCTTGACAAGTCCGACAAAAGGCCGTATTTTATGTCTTGGTCTATCAATTTATTGGTTCTCTCCAGGAGGGCACAAGGTGGCCGAAGTCGATCTCTCCCAGTTTGACGGGATCTCAGACCGGGTTGCCCGCGCCAGGGCCAAATCCGAGGCGATGCGCAAGGCAAAAGCGGGTGGGGGTGAAAGCGCCTCTGCTGCACCTGAAGCAGCCGTTGCGGAGGGGGCGCAGGGGGATGGAGGGGATGCCGTTGAAAAAGAGGCCCCGGGCCTCCCCATTCTCGAATTCAACCCCGGCATCCACTTCAAATGGAAAGGTCGGGCGGGCAGAACCATCGGCATCCGCTACGACCTCGTCAGCTTTGTCTACGATGACGATCCCGACCAGGTCGTCACCGCCGACCGGTACCGGCTCAGCCATGCCCATGCGGAGGGAGACCTCGAATTTGCCCCCAAAGCCGAGGTCTATCGCCCCGACCGGGCCGGCAAGAGCGACCGGGTCGACTACCACGACTACCTGTGGCTCGACACCCGAAAGGGCATGACCGCGAAGAAAAGGCGCCCCAAGATTCTTGCCATCATCAACCCGGACTACTGTACCGGCTGCAACGCCTGCATCGAAGTCTGTCCTACCGACTGCATTGAAGAGGTCGATGTGGCCGACGCGGGTCTGGACGGTCTTGGCCACTTTTGCGAAGTCCGGCTCGAAGACTGTATCGGGTGCAAACAGTGCGTGCCGATGTGTCCCTGGGAGGCCATCGACATGTTCGACACCCAGCAGGTTGAAGAGGCCTACGGCATTCCGGTGGGAACCCTATAGTCTCACGCCCCAGGCCCTATGGTGAAGCGGAGGTCGACACCCGTCGGCTTCCGCTTTTCTGTAAGAAGCTGGCCCCCTTCACATTCGGTCAAAATAACGATTCGCGGCTCACGACTCACCACTCGCAACGATCTTCTCCAACACCTCCCGCATATCCTCCGGCGGCTCGGCCTCAAACCGGAGGGTTTCTCCCATGACCGGGTGGACAAACCCCAGAGCCGCTGCGTGCAGCATCTGTCGCGTGGCCCTCTTGAGCAGCGCCCTGGCCTCGCCCCGAAATTGTGGGGCAATCCCCTTTATCCTGCCCTGTCCCCCGCCGTAGACCGTATCGCCAAAGACCGGATGTCCGATATGGGCCATGTGCACCCGGATCTGATGTGTCCGCCCCGTTTCCAGCCGCACCAACAACAGAGAGAGAAAATCGTAGGTCGCCGCTACCTCAAACCGTGTGGCCGCATGGCGCCCGCCTTCCTCTCGCACGGCCATCCGCTTTTTTTCCTTCCGATGCCGGCCAATCGGCGCCTCCACCCGCCCCGTCCTCTCGGGCAGGCGGCCCCAGACCAGCGCCGTGTAGCGCCGCATCGTGGTTCTCTCCTCAAACTGCCGGGCAAGCCTCCGGTGTGTCAGGTCGTCTTTGGCCACCACCACCAGCCCCGACGTCTCCTTGTCCAGCCGGTGCACAATCCCGGAACGGAGCACCCCGTTGATTCCCGACAGCCGGTCGCAGTGTCCCAGCAGCGCATTCACCAGCGTCCCCGACCACACCCTCCCGGCCGGGTGCACCACCATCCCCGCCGGCTTGTTGACCACCAGCAGATGATCGTCCTCAAAAAAAATATCCAGAGGAATCGCCTCTGGATGAATCGACGTCGGTTCAGGCGGGGGAGGGGAGATCGCCACCCGATCTCCGGCCGAAACCCGATAGCTTGGCCGCACCTCCCGTCCGTTGACCCTGACGTGCCCTGCGGCAATCAAGTGCTGAAGGCGGGATCTCGAAAACGCCGGGCAGGCCGCTGCCAGGAGCCGGTCTAAGCGTTCCCCTTCACGGTCGGGGTTGATCTCCATCTCCATCCGTCTCTCCCTCACCCTTCTTCTGGAATCCATAGGAAAGAATCAGCAGACCGGCCCCGGTGGTCACACAGGAATCGGCCAGGTTAAACACCCACCAGCGGAGTGACCCGACCCCAAAATCCAGGAAATCGATCACCACGCCAAACCGCAGCCGGTCCACCACATTTCCGATCGCACCGCCCAGGACCAAAGCCAGGCCCACAGCAGCCAGCCGCTCTGCTGCCGGCAGCCGCCACAGCAACACCCCCACCAGGACCAGAGCCGCCCCCGCAAAGAGGAGGTGGAGGACCTTCCCACCCAGCGTCAGCCCGAAAACCGCCCCCGGATTGTGGATATAGGTCAATTTAAAAAATGACCCCAGGACGGGAATCGATTCCCCCAGGGCCATCGTCTCCATTACCAGCCACTTGGAAGCCTGATCCAGCAGCACCACGATCCCTACAATCCAGAGCGTCCGCACCCCACCTCCTGTTGAATTTCGGATTGCGGATCTGCGGATTGAAGCGCTTTTGTTCCGCAATCCGAAATGATGTTCCTCCATCTACCTAAACGAACTTACGCTTCTGTTTCTGTTCCGACTCTTTACAGGGCACACAGACCGTGGTGGTGGGCACCGCCTCAATCCGCGCTTTGGGTATCTCCTTACCACAGACGCGGCATATCCCGAACCTTCTATCCTGAATCCGCTTCAGAGCATCCTCCACCTGCTCCAAATACGCGCCGTTCCGGGAGGAGAAGTAATAGGCCTTCTCCCGTTCAATAGCGTCGCTGCCCAGTTCGGCCATATGATCGGAATAGGTCAGATCTCCCGAAGAATCGGCCACATCCGCATTCATCGAATGCGCTTCCAGCAGCCCCATATCCCGCATTATCGACAACCGCTTTTCTTCGAGCAGCCGTCTGAAATGTTCGAGATCTTCCTCAGCCATCATCCCCCTCCTGTGCCGCCGAAACCCCATCCGATCCGGCTCAGCCGCTTTTTCTTAGAAACACCTTCACCGGCTCTGCGTCAATCTTATACGCGATATACCGATGGTGCCGGACAACCCGTTGAGCTGACACTCCTGCTTCAGCAAACAGACGTCCGGTAGCTCGCCGATGAGCACATCCTCCGCGAGCGTCTCACCGCCGACGTAGTCACGGTGGCGCGCCACGGCCTCCTCCAGCGCCCCAGCGCCCCGAACGCCCACCCGGATGCGGTCGGAGACGTCCAGTCCGGTCTCCTTACGCATATTCTGTACCCTGTTGACAAACTCGCGCGCCGTGCATTCGGCGATCAGCTCGTCGTCTAAGCGAACGTCAAGCCCAACGCCTAAGTTGCTCTCAATGGCCACGATCAGATCGTCCTTCTCTCTGCGCTGGACTTCCAGGTCGTCGAGGCCGATCTCACCGGAGGCGGCCTCGATCTTTTCACCGGCGCGTAGGCGTTTGATCTCATCGGGCGTCAACTGCTGGATGCGCGTTACAACCTCCACCATCCGTTTTCCAAAACGGGGCCCCAGGATCCGGAAGTTGGGCTTGTAGGACACCTCGCTCAGTTCGGTCTCGTCCTCGATCAGCACCACGTTCTTGATGTTCAACTCATCGGCAATCAGTTTCTGAATCTCCATCAGCGCATCCTGGCTGCGTTCATCGGGCGGCAGCAGATAGAGCCGTCGCAGCGGCTGGCGGACCTTCAAATTGTGCTTGCTTCGAAGCGAGCGGCCCAGGCCCACGGCGCGCATTGCCAGGTACATCTGTTCTTCGAGATCCGGGTCGCGCAGCGACTCGTCGGCCTGCGGCATGTCGCACAGGTGTACGCTCTGGGGCGCATCGGCATTGTACGAGCGGACGAGGTTCTGGTAGATCTGTTCCGTCACGAACGGAAGCACCGGAGCCAGGACCTTGACAAACGTGACCAGCACCTCATAAAGCGTCGCATAGGCCGACGCCTTGTCGGCATCGTCCTCCGACTTCCAGAAGCGCCGGCGGCTACGCCGGATGTACCAGTTCGTCAACTTTTTCACGAAGGCCACCATCACCGGCGCCGTCTTGTACAGCCGGTAGGCCTCCATCTCGGCATTGATGTCGTGCAGCAGCGTCTGGAGCTCGGAAATTATCCACCGGTCGAGCTTGTGCTCGCGCTCTACGCCCTCCGCCCGCTCCGGCGTCCAGCCATCGATATTCGCGTACGTGACGAAAATGCCGCTGTAGGCATTCCACAGCGGGATGATCACGGCTCGCAGGCTCTCCTGGATCCCCCTCTCGCTGATGCGCAGTTCCTCAGCCTTGAGCGCGGACGAGTTCAGGAGGTAGAGCCGCAGGGCATCCGCGCCGTAGGCATCTAACATCTCGGTCGGATCGGGGTAGTTCTTCAGCCGCTTGCTCATCTTGCGCCCGTCTTCGGCAAGTAGCATGCCCGACACGATGCAGTTCTTGAACGCCGGCCCGTCGAACAGCGCGGCCCCCAGCACCGTGAGGGTGTAAAACCAGCCGCGGGTCTGGTCCAGGCCCTCCGAAATGAAATCAGCGGGAAAATTCGCCTCAAAAAACGCCCTGTTCTCAAACGGATAGTGGGTCTGCGCGTAAGGCACCGAACCCGACTCGAACCAGCAGTCGAGCACCTCCGGGATACGCCTGAGCACACCCCGTCCCGTTGGGCTGGGGATCTCGATCCGGTCGATCAGGTGCTTGTGTAAATCCTCTACCTTCTGTCCGCTGAGCGCCTCGAGTTCCTCCCGGCTGCCCACGCAAACAGCCTCCCCAGTCTCCTCGTTCCGCCACACCGGCAGCGGCGTGCCCCAGTACCGGTTCCGGCTGATCGCCCAGTCGCGCGCGTCTTCCAGCCAGCGTCCGAACCGGCCGTCTTTGATATGTTCTGGAACCCAGTGGATCTGCCGGTTTGCGGCGACCATCCGCTCCTTGATCGACTCGATCGCCACAAACCAGGTCGAAACCGCCCGGTAGATCAGCGGGGACTCACACCGCCAGCAGTAGGGGTAGCCGTGGACCAGCGTGCCTTCGGAAAACAACAGCTCTTCCTCCCGCAGCCGCCGGGTAATGGCGCGGTCCGTATCCTTGACGAACTGCCCCTCGTAGCCCGGGACCTCATCCGTAAACGCGCAGTCCTCGTCGATTGGACACACCACCGGGATGCCCTGCGTCTGCCCGAGCCGGTAGTCGTCCTCCCCGAATCCCGGCGCGATATGAACGATCCCCGTGCCGTCTTCCGTCGACACGAAATCCGCCGCAACCACCCGAAAGGCTCCTTCCTCCCGCTTATCCTCAAAATCCTCGAACAGCGGCTCGTAGGTCATCTGCAGCAGCGCCTCAACCGGCTGGTCATCCACCCGGTCCACCCCTTCCCTGTGCGCCTTGAACACCTCCTCGAAAAGCGGCTTTGCAACGATCAACTGCTCCCCGTCCACCATATGCACGCGCACATAGGCAATCTCTTCCCCCAATGCCAAGGCCATGTTCGACGGCAGCGTCCAGGGCGTGGTCGTCCACGCCAGGATCGACGTGTTCTCTTCCCCCCGCACGCTGAAGCGCACCGTAATGGACGGATCCTGCGTGTCCTGATAGCCGCCCAGGTTGACCTCGAAGTTCGACAGCGGCGTGGCGCAGCGGGGGCAGTAGGCTAAGGAGTAATATCCCTCGTAAATCAGTTCCTTTTCCCACAGGCTCTTGAACACCCACCACACTGACTCCATAAAGTCCGCGTCCATCGTGCGGTACTGGTTGTTCCAGTCCACCCACCGGCCACACCGCTGGATGATCTGTTTCCACTCCGATGTGTACCGAAGCACCAGTTCGCGGCAAAACTCGTTGAACTCGCTGACCCCGAACTTGAGAATGTCGCGCCTTGACTTCAGCCCCAGCTGCTGCTCGGCCTCGTTCTCGACGGGTAGGCCGTGGCAGTCCCACCCGAACCGTCGTTCCACACAATAGCCGCGCATCGTCCAGTACCGGAGCACAACGTCTTTAATAATCGAGGGCAGAAGATTCCCGTAGTGGGGCAGGCCGCTGGCGAACGGAGGGCCGTCGATAAAGATAAAAGACTTCGATTCCGGACGGCCCGCCACGGACTTCTCGAAGGTCCTGTTCTCCTCCCAGAAGCGAATGACCTCCGCCTCCATCTTCGGAAAATCGGCCTGGCCTGAGACCTCTTGAAACACGGCGTTGCTCTTTTTTGCAGTTCCCATGACTGTTATCACAAACTTTTGAATTCATCCGGTTGATTGTTCAGCTTTCGATTCTTGTCACTCATAAACCTCTCGACGATGTCCGACTTTTAAAACCGTCAACTTCTCAGCAGACCAGTCTATTTGGTAGATAATCCAATAATCGCCAATGCGGTATTTAAAACATCCCCTCCACTCCTCTCCCTGGAGCGCCTGGTGACGCAACAGGTCTGTGTTTTTTCCCATCCACTCTATCTTGTCCAGAATACGTGTCTGAAAATCAGAAGTGAGGCGCCTGACATCTGCCTGTGCTTCAGGCGTCAGAATAATTTCAAGAGGCATTCATCGTCCAATCTGATCTCGAAAAGTCTTCAGATCGACGCCTTCTCCTGCACGTGCCTGTTTCAGAGAACGCCTCAAAGATGCTGCGAACTCAGGCCGAAGTTCTCCCTCTTCTTCCTGTGAGCCTGTCAGAGCATCCATCAACTGAGTAAGCCAGACGTCGAGCCGCCTGTCTATCGTACGTCCGATCAGTTCCTCAAGCTCTTCTTGTGACAGGTCTGCCAAAGTCCTGCTCATCGCTCAATTCCCTTAACGTCAAAGTTCTCTAAACCGAGATCGCATACCGACTTGGAATTGAAACCCAGATCCTTCTCCACCTCCACCTCCACCCACAGCCCCTGGCAGTCGAACCCGTTCTGATAGCGCTGGTCGAACCCCTTCATCGTCTTTAATCTCAACAAATGAATTCGAACTTAACTCCATCTGGCTATCCAACGATCCTTTGTTGAGTGGCTGATAAACACCAGATAATTTTCTATTGTTCTTTTTGACACCAGCAGAATTCATTCCTTAAAATAATGTCCGTAAAGCACCCCCAATCGCTCTTTCACCTCATCTGAAATCATCCCCGGCGCCGTGATGATCGCGTACTTTGCCGCGTGCAAGCATTCGCAGTCGGATGACGCCGGCAGCATCCGCGCGACCTCCTGCACAATCAGATTCGCCCGCTCCGAATTCGCTTTCAGAATCGCCAGCACCGCATCGATGGACACATCCTCTTCCGCCTCGTGCCAGCAATCGTAATCAGTCCCCGTCGCCAGCATCGCGTAGCACATCTCCGCTTCCCGCGCCAGCTTGGCTTCGGGCAGCGCGGTCATTCCGATCACGGTGGCGCCTACCGCCTTGCGATAAAAATGGGACTCTGCGTGGGTTGAAAACTGCGGGCCTTCCATGCAGATATACGTGCCGCCCTCGCGCACCGTCGCCCCCTGGTTCTCCGCGGCCTCAACCACGGTGCGGCTCAGTTCCTCGCAGAACGGATCGGCAAACGCCACGTGCCCCACGACACCATCTCCGAAAAAGGTCGAAGGCCGGATGCCCTTCGTGCGGTCGAAAAGCTGGTCCGGCACCACCATATCCCCCGGGCGGATGTGTTCCTGCATAATCCCCACTGCACTCACCGCCAGCACGTGTGTCACGTCCAGTTGTTTGAGCGCGTGAATATTGGCGCGGTACTTCACCTCTGAGGGCAGCAAATGGTGGTTGCGGCCGTGGCGCGGAAGGAAAAGCACCGTCCGCTCTCCAACCCTGGCCTCAACGACCGCATCGGACGGGCTGCCAAAAGGCGTTTCGAGCGTGTGCTCGCCCACCACATCCACCCCGTCCATCTGATACACCCCCGAGCCGCCAAGCACACCCAGACGCACCGGTTTTGCCGTTCCCTCTGCCATCGCATCCCTCCCTGTGTGCCTATCTCCCCCCTCCCGACTCCTCCGGCAGGGCCTCCACCTCCCCATCCATCTGACCGTTTCCCCCTTCGTCGGAAGACGCTTCGACCGACTCTTTTACCACATCCGCATCAGTAAACGAAAGCTGCGCTAAGAAATCCGACTGCGCCTGCACCAGCGCCTGAAATCTGGCCACAAACATGTCCCGCTGGTTTTTCAGAACCACAATCTCGGAACGGATCGTCTGGATCTGCACCCGGGCCTTCTCCACCGCCCGATTTCCCAGAACCTCCGCCTCCTTAACGATCAGCTGCGCCTCCTTGCGGGCATTCTCACGCACATCCTCCGCGGCCTGCTGCGCCGTTTGCAGCGCCTCCAGCAGCGTCTGCTCGATCTTGCGGTACCGCGCCACCTCCGACTGCAGCGCAGTCTCCTGATCCTTGAGGTCAATATTCTCCCGGTTCAGCCGCTCGAACTCCTCGGCAGTCATCTCTAAGAAGGCCTGAACCTCGTCCTGGTCGTATCCCCGCAGGGTCCGGCGGAACGTCTGCTTCCGAATGTCCAGAGGGGTCATCTTCAACGGCATCACCTCCTTAAGGCTTTCACTGCAAATGGGAAGACCTTAAAAATCCGTTGGGGAAAAAGCGCCGATCCATTACCGGATCAAAATATTGTAAACAGCGTTCTGCACAAAATGCAGCAGAAAAATCAGAATAATTGGGGACAGATCGAACATCCCCAGCGGCGGAATCAACTGCCGGAACGGCGCCATAATCGGTTCGGTCAAGCTGTAGAGCGGCCACATCAGCCGGCTGTCCCGCCCAAACGGCAGCCAGGACAGTACAATCCGGGCCACGATCAGCGCCAGGATAACCGACACCGCGCCGTAGAGCAACCAGCCCAGACTCACGATCAGCGCACCGGCCGACAGTCCGTCGAGCAGTCCCAACAGCGCCTCCAGCACATCCCCCACCACCCACTTAAAAAAATAGGCCGACAGCACCGTAATCAGGATCACCATCAGCGGGGCAAGGCCCATACTGTTGGGAACAGGCAGGGCCTGGGCAAAGGGCCAGATCATCGGATCGGTCATACGGCGAACCTGATAGGACGCCCATCCAAAGGGACTCACCTTCAGCAGCACCCACCGCAGCACCATCAGCACCACCACGATCAGGATGACCACCTTCACCAGCACGTCCACTCCCACAAGCGCATAGACGATCAACTTCTCCAAAACATCGATCATTTTCTTATGACCTCGGCCCAAAGACCGCCGTTCCGACCCGTACCAGCGTCGCCCCCTCTTCGATGGCCGCCTCGAAATCGTTCGTCATCCCCATCGACAAACACCCCATCGAAACCCCCACAAGCCCTACCGCCGCGATCCGATCCCGCAGTTCGCGCAACCGCACAAAACAGGGCCGTACCGCCTCCGGATCGGGCAGAAATACCCCGATTGTCATCACCCCCTCCACACCCACGCCCTCGACCTCTGAAATCTTTCCCACCAGATCCAGCGCACCTTCCGGCGCAACCCCGAACTGCGATTCTGTCCCGGAGGTATTCACCTGCACCAGCACCCGCGCGACCTGCCCGTCCTGCACCGCCCGCTTGCCGATCTCCTGCGCCAGCCGCAGGCTGTCCACCGAATGGATCAACTCGAACATCTGCAGGGCGCTTTTCACCTTGTTTCGCTGCAGGTGCCCCACCAGGTGCCAGACCGCCGGGCCGTTCACGGCCCCCACCTTCGCCTCCGCCTCCTGGATCCGGTTCTCACCCAGCACCCGCACCCCTGCGCACACCGCTTCCTCAATCGCCGCCACAGGCTGGGTCTTGGAAACGGCCACCAAGGTAACCTCATCGGCCGACCGCCCCGACCGCTCCGCTGCCCGGGCGATCCGCTCCTGCACCCGCTTCAGGTTCTCCGAAATCGCAGACATCGCCCTCTCCCCAGGCCTCGGTCCCGGACGTCTGAAAAATCCAGTGAAGTCTGTAAATATATTATAAAATAGGCGTTTTAGCAACATGAAAAGCGGAACCCATTCTGGAATTCCGCTTTAAAATCCCCACCACCGGGACGTTTTTCCTCACCGGCTCAAATACGCGCTGTCGGTCATACGCCAGACCACCTCAACGGGGTCTCCAGTCTATCTCAGCGCGCTCAGTTGTCGCTTTGCCCAGGGTTCTGAAATCTAAGATATCGTCAAATAACCTCCTGTTCGACAACCGGATAGGGCGCCAGTACCTCCTCCATCGGCCGACACCATTCGAAGAAGGAAAGCACCCGGAGCAACACCTCGTCCATGACAGCGTCCGGGCACGACGCGCCGCAGGTGAGAACCACATCCAGCGAGCCCCTGTCGGGCAGCCAGCCTTCGGTTGTCACGACCTGTCGGGTCTTCAGTAAAAAGTGTCGAATACAGGATTCCGAGACAACCTCATCCGCATTCTGGATGAAATAGGTCGGCATCGCCTCTTCGCACAGCGCCACAATGTGCGAAGTATTGGACGAGTTGTAGCCCCCCACCACCAGCGCTAAGTCCGCCCCGTGCTCGATCAGCGCGTAGGTCGCATTCTGGTTCTCATTGGTCGCATAGCACAGCGTATCGGAGGTATCCGCAAAGTGGTCCTTCAGATCCTCCTCCCCATAACGATCGACCAGCGCCTGCCGCAGCACCTGCGCGACCTCCCGGGTCTCCGGCGCCAGCATCGTCGTCTGGTTCACCACGCCGATCCGCTGCAGGTCCCGGTCCGGATCGAAACCGGAGGAAGACTTATGCCCGAAGCGTTCAAAAAAGGCCTCCCTGTCCAGCTTCCCCCCAATCACATCTCCCAGAAGATGGGCCTCTTCCAGGTCCAGCACCACCACCGTCGGCGCATTCTGGATGCTGTGTGAGAATGTTGCCCGGGTCTCCTCGTGGGTCGCCTTGCCGTGCACCACCACCGTGTAGCCCTCGTCACCTAACCGGGCGCTTCGGTTCCACACCTTCTCCACAAACGGGCAGGTCGTATTGTAGGTATAAGGGTCAATCCCCCGATCCGCCAGTTCCTTCTGGACCTCCAGCGTGGTCCCAAAAGCGGGTACCACAACAATATCCTCCAGAGCAAGTGTTTCCCACTCGACCCGTTGTTCTCCGGATGGCTCGAAGATGAACCGTATGCCACGCTCCTGCAGATCCCGGTTCACATTCGGGTTGTGGATCATCTCGCTCAGGAAGAAGATCCGCCGGTCCGGGTGCTCCTCCAGCGTCCTGTAGGCGATCTCGATCGCATTTTCTACCCCGAAGCAGAACCCGAAATGCCGGGCTAAGACAAACCGCACCGGGCCAAAATCGAGCACCGCCGGCGAGAGGTCCCGCTTGAGCCTATCCTGCACCTGCCGGGCCTTCTTCACCCGCGAAATAATCGGACTCTTGTAAAAGGTCGGAATCTCAAACTGCCGGGCCATGGGGTATCCTCAAAAACAGCGTCAAACGGCAAATCATCCCGTGCTCCCAAACCCTCCCCTGCTCTCCTCTTCCATCTCTACCTCACCCACCCATTCCACCTGCGCCACCCGCACAAAGATCCCCTGCGCCAGGCGCTCTCCCCGCGCCACCTCCACCGGCCGGTCCGTAAAATTGTACACCTGCACCCTAACCTCGTCCTCCGGCCCCCGGTAATCCTGGTCCACAATCCCCACGCCGTTCGGGATCATCAACCCCTTCTTCAGCGGCAGGCTGCTGCGCGCGGCGATCATCAGCATGTAGCCGGGCGGCACGGCCACAATCACATTCGCAGGAACCCGATAGAGCCCCTGCGGGGGCACCGTCACCCGCTCCCGGCAGATCAGGTCGAACCCGACCGCCCCGGGCGTCTCGTGCCTGGGCAGGGGCAGCGAAGGGTCCACCCGTTTGATTCGGACCTTCAGCGCAGCATCAGCCAGGGCACTCACTCCTCATGCGGCAGCGCTACGGAAGGCGCCCGTCTCAATGGACCGGTAGGCTGCCAGGGCAATCTCCGTCGCCGCACGGCCATCCGCGCCGGTCACCGGTGGGTCCTCTCCCTCAAGCACGGCCTCTGCAAACGCCCGGATCTCCTGGGCCACCGGGCTCTCCTCCTGTGACAGCTCTGATGTAGAAATCGACACCTCGTCTCCGTCGTGCCGTAGGACGAATACTAAGTTTAACTGTCGGCACCCCCGCTGTCAACAGTTTTCACAAAACCGGTGACTCCCACAAACGCAAGATAGCTCCGCCCCGTCAATTTCGGTTGACATCCGGCGGATAATGTACATCATTATCTACACCCTGTGGGGTAGGGCAAGGGAATCACCCCGTAAGAAAAAACAAAACATGAGGGTGTAATGGTCTCCAAAACCGAGGAAAAAGAGTGGCTCAGGTATCTCATCCCGCTCCCCCACGAGATATCCATCCAGGACAGAATCGAATGTCACCCCAGAGACATCTCGATTCAGGTGAGCCCGGATGCGGGTGAAATCGAAAAAAACGCGGCCGCCGAACTGGAACGGCTATTTGTCGAAAAAGCCGGTGTGAAACCTGCAGGCCAAGGCTTTGAAATCCTCATCGGCGTCGCAGACCCCCAGGGGAAGTTAGGAGGCCATTCGGTCGATGTCCAGAGGCTCAACCGGCTTCCGAACAAAGAACAGGCCTACGTCATCCAGCCCAGGGGCAGCAGGGGTCTGCTGCTGGCGGCCCTGGATGGGAGAGGGGGGTACTATGCGGTCAGGACGCTGTACCAGCTCCTCGAATCGAAAATCTCCAAAGACCGCGTCTCGATCCCCCTGGTAACCGCGACGGACTGGCCGGATATGAACGAGCGGGGGATGTGGAACTTCCCCGACCTCGAAACCTGGATTCCCTGGATGTCGTCGATCAAACTGAACTACGGCAAAATGGCGTCCACGAAACTGGCAACCGTAGAGCGGGGCAAACCGAATCGAGCGACCATAAACAAAGACTCCATGCAGAAAGCACGCCTGAAGGCATTTAACTATCTGCCCTATATCCTGCATCTGAACTTCCTGAACGACTGCGGCCTGTTCACGGCCTATCCCGAACTGGCCGGAGTGGGAGACGGCGCGCTGGCCGGGCGGTATTTTGCGCACAAACAGGGCGACCAGCACCGGGCGCCCTGCGCCTCTAACCCCCTCCTGGCCGAAATCCTCGCCGAGTGGATGGCCGACATCGCCTCGCAGGGCGCCGACGAAGTGAGCTGCTGGCTCAGCGAGCGTCCCTGCCAGTGCGGCTGCGTCAACTGTACCGCAGTAGGCCAGTTCGTGCTGGAATCCCGCGCCTTTGTGGCGGCCTGGGAGGAAGTCCGCAAACACTACCCGGACTTGCAAATCCGCATCTTCCTGTCCACCACAACAACCGTAAGAAACTACAGGGTCCTGGCGGAACTGCCTCCCGAAGTCAAAATCGAGCGGGCCTGCGCCACAGGCCTCGAACGCGTGACCCGCATCCCCAGAGACCTGCTGGCCAACCCGCTCCTGGACCACGACGCGGCCCAGGGCCGGTGGATCGCCAGCTACGACGTGCCCATTGGCGCAAACGGGCTGGTGGACACCCCCGAATTCAAGGTTCCCCAGTCCTCCGCACACCGCATCAGGGACTTCGTCGGCCAGCTCATCCGCCGCAACTACAGCGGCGCCTATGGCATGATGGCCTGGTCCAGTCTGGGCGTGGAAACGTCCGGATTTAACATCCACGCCCTCGCCGAATGGTCCTGGAACCTGAACGGGCGTAGCGAAAAGGAATTCGCGGTCGCCTGGGCCACGCGCGGTAGCTATGAGCACCCCGATGCAGTGGGCGAATGGGCCGAACTCCTGGGGCCTGTGGAATTCGACGTCTACGACTCGGATTTTCCCATCTGTTATTCCTGGGGCAAGGCGATTGCCATGGTGCAGAACAAGCAGCGGCCCTATCTGGGGGAGGGGATATTCCGGTATTATACGGATGATGGTGCTTTCGACCGCAAAAAAGCGGTCTGCGATCAGGCCCTGGAGATCGCAAAAGGCTTCGAGAACCTTGATCTGGCCAATGAGACCCGTATCGTCCGCTCCTACGTCGAACTCGCCAGGTGTGTCTACCAGATAGCCGAACAGGTGGCCACCCTCGACTTAACCGACCCGACCGTTCAGGACAAACTGCGCGAATCGATCGCAGACCTGGAACAGGCGGGCGAGGGGAACGCCGCTACCATAAAAACCTGGCGGAGCGCGCTGGGGCCGGAGCCGTGGCACCACAGAGTGCACGATGCGATCAAAGCGACCGAAACAACCGTTCGGGAAATCTCCAGGTTTGTGTCCGAACGGTATCTTTATTAAAATTCTCGGCAAACGGCAAACAGGGTGGGGAGACGATCCTGTGAGCCGGAGACAGGCGTTAGCCAATCGTCCGGGGCGGCGCCCCCTCTACCCTTCCCTGGAACCCCGGTTTCCGGATTTGGGAGAGGTGGCACATTTCACGTTTCACGTCTGCCGTCTGCCCTTTCACAGGAGACTCTATGCCCGTTATCTCTCACACGGTTCTGCGACAGTTCGGCTACGCCATCTTCCAGGCCGCGGGCCTGCCTGAAGACCAGACCCGTATCGTTACCGACCATCTCGTCAACGCCAACTTGGTGGGGCACGACTCTCACGGCATGATGCGGCTCCCCGGATATGCCCGTGCCCTGCGCAGGGGAGGCATCCGGCCTGCCGGAAACCACGAAATCGTTCGGGAGACCCCCGCATCCCTCGTCATAGACGCAAACTGGGGCATCGGCATTGTCGTGGCCCACCAGGCCATGCAGATGGCCGTGGATCGGGCGGTACAGCATACCCTGGGCGCCGTGGCCGTCCACCGGTCCAGCCACATCGGCCGCCTGGGCGACTTTCCACCCCGGGCCGCAGAACAGGACTGCGTCGGCATCCTCATCCTCAACGGCGGTGGCCGTTTTACCGCCCCCTTTGGCGGCACCGCCCGCCGTCTCCCGCCCAACCCCATCGCCATTAGCGTGCCCACCCACCACGGCCCACCCATGATGCTCGACATCACCACCAGCATGGCCGCCGGGGGCAAAGTCGACATCTACCGTGCCCGGAACCAGCCCCTTCCCGAAGGCTGGCTCATCGACCGGGAAGGCAACCCCGTGACCGACCCGGACGCCTTCCGGGCAGGCGATGTGGCCATGCTCCCCTTAGGCGGTGCGGCCGGCCACAAGGGCTATGGCCTGTCCATGATGATCGACGCAATTGCCGGAGGGCTGTCCCGGGCCGGATGCAGCGCCGAACATCCCACCCGGGGCGGCAGCGGCTTTCTGGCCCTCGCGGTCAAAATCGAAAGCTTTATCGACCTGGATGACTTCAAGCGGGAAGTACAGGTCCTCATCGACTGGGTCAAATCCTCTCCCACCCAGACCGGCGTGGACCGGATCTACCTCCCCGGCGAAATCGAAGACGAAACCCGCCAGCAGAGGGAGGTCGAAGGCATCTTCCTGGAAGCGTCTACCTGGAGCGACATTCTGGATGTCGCCGGAGAACTGGACATCCCCCAACCGGAAACCGGAGGCGCCCCATGAGGGTTCAGGAACTCATCGACTTCTACCTCGCCATTCGCACGCCCGGACAGCTCCTGGGATTCGACCCGGTCTTCAGCCAGAAACTGGATGGCCTCAAAGGTGCCATTCAAACCTACTACGGCAGCCAGGAAGTCTGGCTGGCTCTGCCCGAAGATACGGAACTGCCAGAAGAGATTGCCAAAATGGTGCAGGACCTCATAGAAAAATATCAGGCGTGGAACAAGGGTGAGGATGGAACATAAATTTAGCTTCTTCGCCTGCGGACAACCAGCCAGAGGGAAACAGCAAGGGCAGCGCCGTCGCCACATCAGGATGGTCTGACCCCAGGGCCTCCTTTTTTTCCGAGATATCCCATGCCTTCTCACACACCTCGTTCCATCACAAAATTCTGCAAAACCGTTCTTCCCCTGCTCCACAAACACACGGACGGACGGCGCACCCTCAACGACATTGCCGCAATTGCGGAAACCGACCGCTGGAACTCCTTCGACCGCTTCCACGAAACCACGGAAACCCTTGTCCGGCGCTACACGGATGCGGGCGCTGTCGCCGAGGTCCACCCCATCCAGACGGGCGGCCGGATCGGATCGGGCCGCTGGATCATCCACGAGGCCGCCGACGTGCGGTCGGCAACCGTGGACATCGTCAAACCCGTCCGGCAGCGCATCCTCGACTACAGAGAGAACCCCTGGCACGTCGTCCAGTGGAGCGGGGCTACCCCCCGGGGCGGGATGGTCAACGAACTCGTCGTCGTAGATGACGTGAAGGCACTCCAGCGCATGCCTGTGGGAGCGCTCGCCGGCAAGATGGTCCTTACACAAATCGACGTTCGCAGCGACATGCGAATATTTGCCGAAAAAGGGGCCGCGGGGGTTATCTACGACCGCCCGGTGCCTCACCTGCCCAATGCCACGCCCTGGACCAAGTTCGGCTGGGGCGGCATCCCCATCGAAAACGCCCCCTTTCACCTGGTCGGACTTGTGCTCTCCGGCAATGAGGGAAAAAGAGTTCGCAGACTCGTGCAAAAACACGGCAGCCTCACCCTGCGCACCAGAGTCGACATCCGAAAATACGTGGGCACCCACGACATGGTCAGCGGCGTCGTCAAAGGCGCAGACGACCCGCAGGATGAGGTCTGGGTGCTTGCACACAGCGCCGAACCCGGCGCGCTCGACAACGCCTCGGGCGTTGCGCTCTGCCTGGAAATCGCCCGCATCATCGAGAGCCTGGTCGCCAGGGGGCTGCTGCCCCGTCCCCGGCGGTCGATAAGACTGCTCAACGCCTACGAATGTCACGGCTTCTTCAAATACCTGGAAGACGTAAGGCGTCTGCAGACCCCGCTGGCCGGTGTGGTCATCGATACCGTTGGGTCCAGACCCGGAGTCTGCAACGGCCGGCTCGAATGGCACGCCACCATCCCCATGTCGGCGGGGTTTGTGGACCGCGTAGGTGAAGCCATCATTCGCGCTGCACTGCGCCTCAATAACCCCGGCTACAAACTCTACCTCGAACCCTTTATGTCCACCTCGGACACCCTCATCGGAGATCCGAAATACGGGTTTCCCTGCCCCTGGATCACCACCCACCACCGCGATGTGAACACGGCCTCCTACGCCTATCACACCTCCGCCGACACCGTGGACCTCGTAAGCCCGCGGGGGCTGGCCGCCTGCGCCACTGCCATGGCCGGCTACCTCTACTACCTGGCCGATGCCGGCAGCCGGGAGGTCGTGGACCTGGCAGCGGCGGAAACGCGTAGAACGCTGGATCGGCTTCAGCGCCAGCATAAAAAAATCTCCGAGGCCCAGGCGGCCTACATACGCAACGAACACCACGTCACCACGCAAAAGCTCCAGCGCTGGATGTGGGGTGGGGACCGCTCGGCAATCCTTTCCCGCCTCGCCGACTGCGAGCGCCGGGTGCGAGAAGCGGCCGAAAGAGCCGGTCGAAAGCAGGTGCGCAACCAGAAGCGGCGTGTGCCGGGTGCCTCCCGCGTCCCCCACCGCACCGCACCGCTCTCCCCCATACCCGAAAACATGCCTGCCGCCATCTCCAAACACATCGGAAGCGCAAAGCTCTCGTCCTGGGCGCTGTTCTGGGCGGACGGCAACCGCACACTCCTGGAAATTGCCGAGGCCATCTCCTGTGAAACGGAGCAGAACGTCGCCCTCAAGCGCGTTGTTACCTTCTTTGAAGCCCACGCAGAACTCGGATACGTCAACCTGTTCGACCAGAAAGAGATGATCTTGAAGGCGCGGCTCGTCTCCGACCTCAAGGCCCTGGGCCTGGAGCGCGGCATGGATGTCATAGTACACAGCTCCCTGTCCGCAATCGGCCACGTCATCGGCGGTCCCGACACAGTGATTGACGCCCTCCTGACCGTCATCGGCAAAAAGAGCACACTGATGATGCCCTCCTTCAACCACGCCAGCGCAGTGGTCTACAACCCCATGACCACGCCGACCACCAACGGGGCGGTTCCCGACGCCTTCTGGCGCCGCCCCGAGGCGGTGCGCAGCCTGCAGCCCACCCACCCTGTTGCGGCCATCGGTCCCAGGGCCGAAGCCTACTGCCACGGCCATCTCGAAAACGGCATCTGGGCGCCCGACAGCCCCATCGGCCGACTCATCTACGGGGGAGGCTACGTCCTCTCCCTGGGCGTGGACCACAACGCCACCACCGCCTACCACGTGGCCGAAATCCAGCTTCCGTGCGGCTGCATCGACTCCTTCGGCAACACCGACCGCATCGTCAGACCCGACGGCAGCGTTCAGGAAGTCCCCGGCCTCGCCTTCCGTTCCGGGGTCTGTCCCATCTCACCCGGCAAACTCAACACGACCCTCGACCGATGCAAACGCCAGAAACACGGCTGGGTCGGCAACGCGCCATCGACCCTGGTAAAAGCGATCGACGTCTGGAAAGCGCGCACCGACCATCTAAAAAACGTCTGCCCCACCTGCACGATTAAACCCAGAATAAGGACGTGAAACGGCAAACGGTCCCCTCCACCCTACCCCAAAGCCCTGGCTCCGGCTTCCGGTAGGTGATGTGTGGGGACGTTTCACGTTTCACATCCCCAACAAGGAGACCAACCGCCGATGAAAACCGACCGATCGGCCGAACTGTTCGCCGAAAGCTCCAAATACCTGGCGATGGGCGTCTCTTCGGGGATGCGAAAGGCCGTCACCGCCCCCCCGCTCTTTTTCAAGCGCGCAGAGGGATCTTACTACTTCGATGTGGACGGCAACAAACTGCTGGACTACACCCTCGCCTGGGGGCCCCTCATCCTGGGGTCCAACCATCCGGCTCTCAACGCCGCTGTTGTTGAGGCGGTTCAGAAGTCCTACACCCTGGGTGCCCAGCATCCGGGCGAAGTGGAACTCGCCAGACGCCTCACCGAACTCCTCCCCGGAGTCGAACAGGTCATCCTCTCCAACACCGGTTCCGAAGCTGTCCAGGCCGCCTTCCGCCTGGCCCGCGCGGCCACCGGCCGCAGCAAGATCCTCAAATTCGAGGGCCACTACCACGGCTGGCTCAACAACACCTTAGTCAGCTATCACGCCCCCGAAGCGGCCATGGGTCCGCTCGAATCGCCCCACATTGTCCCCGCCTGCGAGGGCCAGCCCCCCTCCGAGTACGCCGAGACCCTGGTCCTGCCCTGGAACCGCCTCGACCTGCTCGAAGAGACCTTCGCCGAAAAAGGATCGGAAATCGCCGCCGTCATCGCCGAACCCATCCTCGCCAATTCCGGTTCCATCATGCCCGGGGAGGGATACCTGGAGGGCCTGGTCGACCTCTGCCGCCGCTGGGGCGCCGTCTCCATCTTCGACGAGGTCATCACCGGCTTTCGCATCGCCCTGGGCGGCGCCCGCGAATACTTCGGCCTGCAGCCCGACCTCTCCGTGTACGCAAAGGCGCTTGCGGGCGGCTTCACCCTGGCCGCAGTCGGCGGGCGCCGGGGCCTGTTCGACGTGCTTCGGGAGGGCAAGACCATCCACGCCGGGACATACAACGGCAGCTCGATCAACTTAGCCGCCGGCATCGCCACCCTGAATGTCCTCAGCGCCGACCCCGACGCTTATACCCGTATGCACGCGCACGGGAATGCCATTCGTGAAACCTTTGAAAAGGGTGCAAAAGCCAGAGGCCTCACCCTCTGCACCTCGGGGGTAGGCACCGTCTTCACCATCCACTTCGGCGTCTCTGTGCCCCCCACCCACTACCGGGAATGCGCCTCGGTAGACACTGATCTCTACACCCGCTTCCGCGCTCAGATGCTCGAGGACGGCATCCAGCTCTTACCCGACGGCCGCTGGTACGTGGGCCTGATGCACACGGAGAAAGAACTGGCCCTCACACAGGCCGCCATCCAAAAAGGCCTCACCGTGCTTTCCCGGCTCAAAGCGTGAGGGGGGCAGGCGCCCACAAGGGGCTTTTCCGCGCGGTTCCCTCCATCACCTGTTCGGCGTATCCCGGACCTTTTGGGAGTTACGGGGCTGGTTTGGAAAACCCTTGACAACGCAATAGCATTATCGTAAACTGATTTTAGGATCAGGTTGTTTTTCCAGTTCAGAATCAACAGTAGAGAAACAGGCTCGGAGGACATTGTATGACGGACAAAGACATCCAACCCTTCCTGGACGCATGGCCCTATGAGTCGGATAAGCTCTGTGTGCGAGAAATCAAGGGGGAGGATGGACGTAAAAAGATCCAGCTCCGCATCGAAATGGGCATCTTGCAGATGGAGATCGCCGGCCGTCCCGATGGCCAGCGTCCACACGGCCACGAATCTCTCCTCCACTACCACAAGGCACAGGCCGAAACCGCCA
The DNA here is from genome assembly GCA_965222075.1 of Candidatus Latescibacterota bacterium. Taxonomy (GTDB): domain Bacteria; phylum Latescibacterota; class UBA2968; order UBA2968; genus JAAXHW01. The sequence goes on from OZ244937.1 coordinate 2,560,031, forward strand.
AACGGCAACAGGACGGCCGGGAGGCCTTTTCAATCGATCCCGAGACCTGTATCGCGCTTCAGATGGAGGCCCTCCAGTATTACCACCGGCGGATCAGTTTTCTGGAACTGGGGGAATATGGACGCGCCCAACAGGACGCTAAGCGCAACCTGAAGCTCTTCGACTTCGTCAAACAGTATGCAGCCGACGAGGAAGACAGTCTGGTCATGGAACAACATCGCCCCTTTGTGATTGGACACCGCGTGCGTGCGGCGGTCCTTCAAAAACTGGAAGAGGAGGACTACGACCGGGCCCTGAAAGAGATCGAAGAGGGGATCGGTGAGATTCAGGCCTTTTTCAAGGATTTCGATCGGCCCGATCTGGTGGACGAGAGCGAAGAGATCGCGTTCCTGAAGGAATGGGCAGATGAGATCCGGAAAGATCGGCCCAGATCCCTGTTGCAAGACCTGAAGGAGCAGCTGAAAGAGGCCATCACCCAGGAAGACTTCGAACACGCGGCAGAACTCCGGGACCGGCTCCGTGCCCTCTCCGAGAATTAGGGAGGCCATATCGTTTGATAAGGGTTGAAACCACAATCGAACAAGAACCCGAACGCGCACTGCTGGTGGGTTTGATCCTTCCCGAGGTGTCCCATCTGGAGGCCCAGGACACGATGGATGAAATCGTCCTGTTGGCTGACACGGCAGGCGCCCGGGTGCTGGATAGGATCGTACAGGAGCGGAAGAACATTGACCCGGCTTATTTTATCGGGCGTGGAAAGGCAGAAGAACTGGGCCTGCGGGCAAAAGAGCTGGATGCCGAAGTCGTCATCTTCGACGACGACCTCTCACCGGCCCAGATGCGAAACCTGGAAGAGCTTATCGGCGTTAAAATCATCGACCGGAGCCGGTTGATTTTAGACATCTTTGCCGGACGGGCCAAAACCCGCGAGGCGCAGACCCAGGTCGAACTGGCGCAGCTCAACTATATGCTGCCCCGTCTCACCCGCCAGTGGACCCACCTCTCACGGCAGGCAGGTCACGGCGGCACAACCGGCGGCATTGGCACCCGGGGCCCTGGAGAGACCCAGCTTGAGGTGGACCGTCGGGCCCTTCGAAACCGCATCAGTACGCTCTCCCGGGCGCTGAATCAGATCGTCCGTCAGCGCGCCCTGGGCCGAAAGAGGCGTTCCAACACCTTTTGCGTTGCCATAGTCGGCTACACCAACACGGGCAAATCGACCCTTATGCATGCCCTCTCAGGCGCCGATGTCCTGGTGGAAAACCGGCTCTTCGCCACCCTCGACTCCACGACACGCACCGTCTACCTCGGATACAATCGGGAGATTCTCCTCACCGACACCGTGGGGTTCATCAGGAAACTGCCCCACCACCTCATCGCCTCTTTCCGGAGCACCCTGGAAGAAGCGGTGGAGGCCGACCTCCTCCTCCACATCGTCGACGTCAGCCACCCTTTCTGCGGTGAACAGATCGCGTCCGTATTCGAGACCCTGGAGGGGCTTGGAATTGTCGAGAAGCCCATGCTGATGGTCTTCAACAAGATCGACCGCCTCGACGATTCGGGCAAACAGTCCCGCCTCCAGGCCAAATATCCCCAAAGCGTCTGGATCTCGGCTCGCACCGGAGAGGGCGTAGACGACCTCAGGGAGGCCATCTACGACCGAACCGAAAGCGACCGCATCACCCTGTGCCTCCAGGTTCCTCAGGCAGACGGAAAACTCCTCTCAGAGCTGTACCGCGCCGGTGAGATCTTAAGCATACACTACAAGGGCAACGACGTCCTCCTTGAAGTCAAACTCAGCAGCCAGCACGCGCGGTGTCTCCTCCCCAACGGTCGGTATCGGCTCAAGAACGAATGACACGGAAGGTCACCAAACCTTAAAAAAATAGGGGCACACCTGATTGTGCCCCTGTATGCCCCCGATTAATCGGTCGAATACCTTTGCCCCACCACTTACTTCACCTCCACGGGCTCCTCGTCCCGATTCCAGGCAGGCTGGTCCATCTCCGTGGATTCGCCGGCATTGCAGACCCCCCGGAACGTCGCTCCCTCCTCCACGATCAGCACCTGTGCCGTAATATCTCCGACCAGCACCGCGCTCGACTCCAACTTGACCTGATGCGACGCCTCTAACTTCCCCTCCAGCCGTCCGGCAATAACCGCGTCCTTAACCCGAATCGAATCGGCCTTCACCTCGCCGGAGGAGCCGACCACCAGCGCACCTGAAGAGGTCAACTGCCCTTTGAGGGTGCCGTCCACACGGATGCCTTCATGGACCTCAAAGCACCCTTCTAAGACCGTACCCTTCCCCACAACCGTATTGAGCGCATCTTTCTCTGTACCATATTTTTTGTTCGCCATTTGGATTTTCCCAACCGAATTGAACTTTCTTCGTATGGGCTTCTAAGGCAAATACTGCCTCGGATTTCGGTGCCCACCGCCTTCTAAAACCTCGTAGTGAAGGTGAGGCCCGCTGCTGTGGCCCGAGTTCCCCACCAGGGCAATCGGCTGGCCCCTCCGGACCTCTTCCCCTTCAGAGACCAGAAGGGCTGCATTGTGGCCATAACGTGTCAAAAAAACACCCGAATGGTCGATGGCAACCATCTGCCCCAGCACCTCGCTCACGCCTGCAAAAACCACCATGCCATCTGCGGTCGCCCGAATCACCGTACCCTCGGCCGCTGCAATATCAATCCCCAGATGCTGATTTTGCAGAACGCCGGAGCGCTCCTCGAACTCCGCCGTCACCCATCCGACCGATCTGGAGATCGGCCAGATCAATGGTATCTGGCGGGGATCCACCGGCTCTTGAGAGCGTGGTGTAGAATGCCCTACGACCGTTGTAATCTGGCCCGACATCTCCGCGCTGCCCAGCAAGGTGCGGGAAGTGGCAGGGACCGAATAAGCGGCCGGCGCCAGATTCACTTTGGACGAAAGCATATGGCGCAACTGCTGATCCATCTGCTTCATATACGCGACCATCTGCGCCAGTTCTTCAACCCGTTCTACTTTGGCCTGCAATCGGATGTTCTCCCGCTTATGCGCCTGCGCCACCCGCTCCCAGTCGCGGGCCTGCCAGTAAAACCTCCCCCCCATAACCACCAGTACCAGGAGCACCCCAAGGCCCCCGGCTACTGCCCACAGCAGCCAGTAACTGACCTTGAACTCCAGCGTGTGGGCTCCGTCGTCCGGGACCACCAGCACCGACAGTTGTCTGCGACGCCGTTTGGACAATCTCATAGACCTTCCGGTCAATACAGGTCGGGGGCAAAAGGGCAAACAGGTCGGGTAATATAAAGCGTACACCTGCAAAAGTCAATATCCCGATAGTCTTGTTCCCTTATCTCTTCACCGTGTGTTCTTAAACATCCGGTCCGCTAAGATGTGGAGCAGGTCGGGCAAACAGAGGCCGCAAAGCGCCCAGCCCACTCCGGTCCAATCCACATGCCGCAGGTTCCGAATCGACATCTTCCAGCCCAGATCAAAACAAACGTTTGCCACGGACGACAGAATATACACCATCGCCAGAAGATAAAGCACCCGGGTCAGGGTGCCAACAATCGGCATATGCGAAATCCCGCGGTGCTTGAACATCTGCGCATACGGCCGCCAGACTAAGCGGAGCAACCCCCAGTTGTGCATCGGATCGCTCCTGGCCAGATCCATATCGGGAGAAAGGAGGAACGTCCCGAAGAGATAGGCCAGCACAAAAACCGCACTGTACTCCACCAGTTCATCCCAGCCGAAATACCGCGCCAGCGGCTCCCGGAAATAGAAGGCCAGGCCGAACAGTACGGCCAGCATAAAAAGATCGATCCGTGTATGGGTCTGTCCAGAGGGCATTGTATTGATTGCGGAATGCGGATTTGGGATTGCGGATTTAAAGTCTTTTATTGTTCGCGGTGGTGATCCGAAATCCGAAATTTAAAAGGATGACTCAAAGTGGCGCACCGCCGCCCGGCCATCCCCGGCTGCCCGTACGCCGGTCAAAATCTCAACCCCCCGCCCGGGTTCTCCCAGCAGCAGCAGGCCCGTCAGGCCCCCCCCCACAGGTCCGTATCCCCGAAAGCGCAGACCGTCTCCCTCCAGACCGTAAACCCTCACGGCCCCGTCCATCGCCCCCACGCCCACCAGCCCGGGGGCGCCTGAAAGCGTCGACAGGTTCAGGGCACGGGTCCTCCCCCCGGTAACCGGCCCGCGCCAGATCTCGGCGTAGCGCCCCCCGGCGGCTCGATAAACCCTCGCCTCTCCCCCTTCGTCGCCGGTCCCAACCTCCAGCACCAGTTCGGGCGTCCCTGCGCCGTCCAGATCGCCCAGGGCCAGATCGCCCACATGCATCCGCACCTCCAGCGTCTGCCAGCGCCGCAGCATCCCCTTCCCCCACCGGTAGAAAACCACCGCAGTTTCCTCCAGTTCGGCATCCCCTGCAATGTCATAAAGTGTCACCGCCACCTCGGCCCGTCCGTCGCCATCTGCATCTGCGACTTCAACCCGGTCCGTCCACTCAGAGGCCAGCCGTTCTACATGCCACACGCTCAACCCGCCATTCTGCCAGCCCAGAACCACCAGCCGGCCCCCGCCAACCGCCACCAACTCCGCACTTCCGTCCCCATCTAAGTCCCCTGCCGCCACATCCTCTACCACGTGCAACTCCGGCCCAACTGCCAGGAGCTGCAAGAGCCGTCCTGCTCGCCGGTACACCTCCACCCGGGCGCGCTTTGAAACGGTGGGATCGGTCACCGCCCGAAAGGGCCCCACTCGCCCCCCCACAATCACTTCAGCCCGCCCGTCGCCATCCACATCGCCCGATGCAAACCGCGGCCGGGAGATCCCTTCGGAGAAACCCACCTGTGCGGAAGCAGGGAAATGAAAAATGAAAAATGAAAAATGAAAAATGAAAATTCCAATCGTCATTCCGCGTTCTATATTCATCGTCCGCATATCGCCCTTATCCCTGGTTTTTAAAATCCCCGATCATCAATATGCACCCACGACACCCGCGGCTGCCCATCGACCGACACCGAGGTCTCCGCCAGGGGAAGCACGAAATCGACCCCCACATCCCGGGCCTCGTTGAAGACCTCCTGCGCCCGCACGTTCGCGTCCGCACGGGCCTGGTCCACATCGATATCCACGGCATCCCCATAGATATGCCGGCTGTACGTCGCTCCCCCGACCGCCCGATTGTGTTCGGGGGAGCGGAACGCGCTGTTTAGCGTCAAAGGACGGCCCAGCCCGGACCGAATCTGCTGCACGTGGTCCGCAATCTGGGGGTCCACATAGGCCCGGGTCGCCCCCCTCTGACGCGCCGAAGCCACATACTCCCGGAGCCGAAAGTTGGCCGTAACCTGCTGGGAGAGCGACGCCCGGGGCAGATCGATAAAGTACGCCACACGGGCGTAGTGCCTTCCTCGGGCGCTGCCAAAGGGATTCCCATCAGGCGCAGGGTAGGTGGCCGTCAGCCCCCGGTCCCGAACCAGGATCAACCGCAGTCCGCTGCGAAAGACCACCCGCTCCGAATAGGGCGGGTCCGAAGATGTGGAAGCGCCCGGTTCTCCTGTGGTAACCTCCACAGAAACCGCCGTCTCCCGCCCGCACCCCACGGCCAGCCCCAGGGCCACCGCCAGCCACCCAATCCGAAATCCGCCATTCCCATGCATCATACACATCCTTGGAACTCACCTCTGCTCTTGCACGCTCTCCAGGGCCCGCCTCGCCTTATACCGCACCCCCTCATCCGGATCCTCCAGCATCCGCTCTAAAAGCGCCGCCGTGTCTTTTCCCCCCAACCTCCCAAGCGCCGACACTGCGGCCCCCCTGACCCTCGGATTGGAATGGGAAAGCCGGGCCTTACAGGCCGCCGCTGCACGGTCATCTCCGGTCCGACCCAGCCCCACCAGCACCGCCGCTACCACCACATCCGACGTATCCTCCAGCGCCCCAACCAACGCCGGAACGGCCCGGACATCGCCCACCTCTCCCAGCGCATGCGCCGCAGCCATGCGCACCCAGGTGTTGGAATCGTTCAGACGAGCTGCCATCTCCACCACCCCCTCCCGGGCCTTCAGCTTTCCCAGCGCATCCAGGGCCTGAACGACCGTCTGCCAATCCCGGCTCTTTGACACAAGCCGGATGAGGGGCACCACGGCATCTTTGCCCTGCCGCAGGAGGATAACCTCAAAATCGAGCTTCTCCTCTCCCCCGGCCGCCTCCAGCAATCCGGCGGCCAAGCGGGCGGCCCGAACCCGGTCGTCTGCGGCCAGACTGTCTAACAGCGCACGCACCAGCGCCCGGTCTGAGGACCGGTACCGGGAGACCAAAAATGCCGCGCCATCCTCCTGCTGCAGGAGTTCTCCTCCCGCTGCCAGGCGCTCCTGTCTGGAGAGGGAGGCATCGGCGAACCGGCGCTTCAGGACCTCTCCCATCTTTCCGTCCGCCTCCACCCGACCCGGCGGCCGCTCGGGCCTCTCCTCACCCCCACACCCCGGCATCAAACAGAACACGACCATCCACAAAAACGCCCGCCTCATCGTCCCCCCAGGCGCTTCTGAATCAACCACCCCACCAGAAAAACCGCGCCCCCAAGGGCGGTAAACCACAGTTCCCGTCGAATGTCGCTCTCAAAAAGCCCAATAAAGAGCCCGTACCCCACTTCCAGAAGCCCTACAAGCTGTAAGGCCCGCGCCAGAACTCTCATCGTTTCCCCTCAAAAAACCCCCTTACGCGCAAGGCATTCTGCCTGTCCATTCCCTGGATGTTAACCGGCCTATCGAAAAATTATAAGACATAACTGCTCATTTGTCAATGAGTTCCCGTGTCCCGGCGGGATTGTTCAGGAGGCAAGCGACCATGCCCGGAATCCACGATAGACCGCCTCTTGGAGCCATTCGGCATCTGACACAAAAAACCGGCCGGTATCTTTTTCATACCGGCCGTTCTGTTTTTCACCTTCCCCGGGGAGGAGCGGCGGGGACCAACGCCAGGCCTCCAGCCTCTGCCTCTCAAAATCCCTTCTTCAACCTCACCCGCACCCCCCGTCCCAGCGGGTCTCCCGCCACATCTAAGGCCACCCCTTTCACCTTCACCAGCCCTTCGTCCATCTTCGGGGGAGGCAGGTCCTCTTTATCGTCCGACAGCATCAGATGGATCGAATAGCCGAGGGTACCCAACCCCAGTCCCAGCATCACCACACTCCGGGTATCTTTCCGCTTGCTCTCGTCGTACAGCTCCTGTGCCTGCTGCGCAACCCCGGCCGCCTTGTACCGGTCGTAAAGGTCTCCGGCATCCTTCCGAGCGTTGTAAGCCTCCTTTAAAAACAGGGTACCGGCTCCGATGCCCAGAACCCCATAGAGCTTTTTGGAAAAAAGAATATCACCCTTCTTTGCACAGGCAGGCGCCGTTGCCGAAAGGACCAGCGCTGCTGCAACCAGTATGGCAGAGACTCGAAAGCACCCCTTCATGGAATCCTCCGTATGATATGAAGATTGGGGTTGACGCCAATTTCCCTGTTCCCCGATCTCTGTCTCAAGTCCAACAGTCCAACTCACTCCCCTTCCGGTCCCACAACCCGTCCGCCCATCGCCTGCTCCAGTCGGGCAAATTCAATCTGGTAGTTGTAGATAGACTGCACCAGATTGTTACGTTCCTGAAACAGGTCCCTCTGGGCCTGAAGCCGCTCCAAAAACGTCCCGGCGCCGAAATTGTAGCGTTCCTCCGCCAGCTTGAAGTTCTCCTCCTGGGCGCGCACCGAGGCCTTATTGGCTTCAAGGAGCCGGCGGAGCCGCCCCAGGCTCAGATAAGCCTGCTTGACCCGCAATGCCTGTTGCCGCTTGGTCTGGTCGAGCTGTTCCTGGCTCCGCAGGTACCTCAGCTGCTGCTGCTTGATGTTATTTTCAGTTCCCATGTTAAAGATAGGCAAACTGACATTCACACTGAAAGAGTAGCTGTAGTTCTTCAAAAACAGGTCTTCCAGCCCCCTGAAAGACTCACCTCTGCCCAGACTCCAGCCGTAACCGCCACTTACCCCCACCCTCGGATGGTACCGGCTGCGCTGGAGCCCCTTCAGACTCTCTCGGGACTGAAGCATTGTATATTTCGTCGACAAAAGGCCGGGATGTCCCTTCAGCGCCCGGTCCAGCGCCTCTTCGTAAGTCAGCGGCGGGACTTTAACTTCAAACTCCTCTTCGGTGGGCACAATACGCACATCCGTTCCCAGACCCAGCGAGAAGCTTAAATTGGTGCGGGCGATCTCCACGGCGTTTTCCCGCTCAATCAGCCCGGCCTGGAGACTCGCCAGGTTGGCCTGGGCGCTGTATACATTCGAAATAGGTGCCGAGCCGATCTCGTAAAGCGTCTCGTTCCGGCGCAGGTTCTCCTTGGCAACCCGGATCTGCTCCTGCTGGACCTCTAACAATTTGATCGCCTGGAGGAGGTTGAAATAGTCCTGCTTCACATTGAAGACCACCTGCTGACGGTTGGCAGTCTGGCCCATCTTCACAGACTTCAACGCCTGTTTGCTCGCCGAGAGGTTTGCATTGAGCTGTGCATCGTAAACGGGAATGCTAAGACTGCCAAAACCTAAACCCTGTGATCCACCAACCCGGCTCTCTGTCAGGGTTGTAATCACCTGACCGGTGCCTTCCTCGATAAACGACCCTTCCCGGGGGCCGGTGATACTGCGGGACATGGACCAGCTGAAACTGGAACTCGGCAAAAAAGCGTTCCGGCTGTTGTCCACACCCGCTTCTGCAAGCGCCACATTGTACCGGTCCTGGACAACCAGGGTATTGTTCTTCAGACCAATGTCGATGCATTCGGAGAGGCTTAACCGCAACTCCTTTTCCTGGGCCAGGACAGCCCTGGACGGAAAAAGGGCCGCAATGACAAAGCAGAGCAACATGGACCGTAGATATCGTCCCATACAATCGTTTCCTTGTTAAACAGGAGGGGTTAACTGTGTCAGGTCACCGTTAAATTAGACGTCAAAAACCCAAAAAAGTTACCGAACTCTTACCAACACAGGAGCAAAACCATAACAAAAAAAACAGAATCAGAGCAAAAAAGAAAGCGAAAAATGATAATTTTTTTAAAATTCGGCCCTTGAATCCTTGCCAGAACCAGGCCATCACCGCCTCGTTCACTCCCCCCGGTCCATCAGCGAATAGACCGTCGGAATGATCACCAGGGTCAACAACGTGGCGCTGATCAGTCCGGCCACCACGGTAATCGCCATCGGCGTGCGGATCTCAGCCCCTTCCCCCACCCCTAAGGCCATGGGCAGCAGCCCCAGCACGGTGGTTGAGGTTGTCATCAAAATCGGCCGCAGGCGCACCGACCCCGCCTGCACGATCGCCTCGAATTTGGCCATCCCCCCCCGGCGCAGATGGTTGATATAATCCACCAGCACAATCGCGTTGTTCACCACAATGCCCGCCAGCATAATCAGCCCCAGAAACACCACCACGCTCAGCGGGGTACCGATCAAGCTGAGCACCACAATCACCCCGACCAGCGCTAAGGGGAACGTAGAAATGATCACAAAGGGATGGATGAAGGACTCAAACTGGGATGCCATCACAATATAAACTAAGAAAAGCGCCAGTCCCAGGGCTTTCCATAAGCTATCCAGCGATGTCTGCATCTCCCGGTTCTGGCCGCCAATCACAAACCTCACGTCCTGCGGCACGTCGATCCGTTCCAGAGCCTGCTGGATCAGCCCGGTCACGGTGCCCAGATCGATCCCGCTCACATTGGCCGTAATCAACACCGCGCGCTGCTGGTCGATGCGTCGAATCTCGCTGGGCCCCTCCTGCACCTGAATGTCGGCTACCGTCGCCAGCCGGATGGGCACCTCCCCGTTCGGATTCACCACCAGACGCCGCAGGTCCGCCACCCCCGCCCGATCCGCTTCGCTTACCCGCACCAGCACATCGATGCGTCGGTCCGCCTCCCGAAACTGGGTCACCACCTCTCCCTGTACTTTCTCCCGAACCAGTGTGGCCACCGTGCGGAGGTTCAAATTGTACTTGGCCAGCAGATCCCGCCGGTAGACGACCTGCACCTCGGGGCTGCCCCGCTGCAGGCTCGACTTCACATCGTAGAGGCCGGGGATGCCCGACAGCGCCCGCTCCGCCTCCCGCCCCAGCCGGCTCAGATCGCGCAGTTCGTACCCCCGGAACTCCACCTCGATAGGAGTCTTAAAGCTGAACAGCGAGGGCCTGGAAAAAACGATCTTCACCTGCGGCAGATCGCCCAGGCCCGCCCGCAGCCGGGCCAGCAGGCCCTCCTCCCGCTGCGCCAGCAGGTTCTCGCCCATAACACCGCCCCAGATCTCCGCAGGCAGATGGCCTGTGGTCTGCCAGATCCGCGCCAACACGCCCTCTTCAACTGCGCCCTCGGCTTCCCGCAGCGCAACCGTCACCTTGGCGGTATGCTCGCCCTGATCCGAGGAGACAATCGACATCCGGTCCGCACCCACAACCGTTGCAATCCCCCCCACGTCCGGTTCGTTCAAAATCCGGGATTCGATCCGACGGACCACCGCGTCGGTCCGCTCCAGGGGCGTGCCGACCGGCAGGGCGACCTCAACGTTAAACTCCCCCTGGTGCACCTGTGGAATCAGCTCCTTGCCGATCCGGGGCAGGAGGACAAACCAGCAGATGCCAAACGACACCAGCGCCAGAAAGACCACGGCCCAGCGGTTGTGCAGCGCCCACCCGATCGCCGGAGGATAGGCCCGGCTGACTGCGCCGAATCCCCTCTCAAACAGGAAAAGCAGAGGCCTCAGGATTGGTACGACCAGCAGGGCCAGCAGGGTCAGGCAGGCCACGCCGGTCAGGAGGACCAGCATCAGGGCCAGAACCAGGACCTTGCCCACCAGCACAAGCAGCAGAAAAATCAGGTATCGAAGCAGAAAATAGAAGGGTTCCAGCGGGAAAAGCAGCGCCAGAAAGACCAGGGCCAGCAGGGCCGGCGCCCCCTTCAAGATCCGCTTTGCATCCCGCTCCTGAAGCGCCCACCGGACCGTCCGCCGCATGGCCCCCCACGCCCAGCGCACCCCCTGGGGCAGGTCACCACCCAGCGACGCAGGGGCCGTGAACACAAGCAGATCGTCCCAGATCAACCGCACAAAGGCAGATCCGAACAAATCCCGGTCTTCGGCCCACCTGCACAGCCCCTGCCAGACCTGGCCGGGGCCTGCCTTCCGCCGGACCTTCTGAACCAGCGAGGCAATCGGAAAAACCAGCACAGCCCCCACGATCAACGCCGCGGCTTTAAGAGCCACAGCGACGGTGGAAAGGAGCACCCACAGCACCCGCAGAACGAACTCGCCCAGCATCCAGAGCAACACAAGCAGGCCCCAACCCAGCAGGAACACGATCCCCCTGTGCCCCCCCGCCTGTCCCGACGCGACCGCCTTCAGCGCGGCGACCGACCGAAATTGCAAAATCTCCGACCGGACCAGCCCCCTCAGGCCGCCGGATCCCCCCACTTCCGCTTCGGGCGCGCCCCTGCCCAGTTGAACCCGGCGGGACGCCAGCATGGGGATGAAAAAGAGGGCCACGCCCAGAGAGGCCAGCAGAGAGAAGACCACCGCCAGTGACATGCTGCCAAAGACCTGACCCGCCACCCCCTCCACAAAAACGATCGGAAAAAAGACCGCGACCGTGGTCAACGTGGAGGCAAACACCGCCCCACCCACCTCGCCGGTCCCCCGTATGGCGGCCGCAACGATATCGTCCCCCTCCTCCCGGCAGCGGAAGATGCTCTCTAACACCACGATCGAATTGTCCACCAGCATCCCGACCCCCAGCGCCAGGCCGCCCAGCGACATGATATTCAGCGAGACGTCAAAAATCTTCATGGGCGCGAAGGTGGCCACAATCGAAATTGGGATGGCCAGTCCCACAATTGCGGTATGACCCGGGTTGCGGAGAAAAATGTAGAGTATCAGAATGGCCAGAATGCCCCCGATGATGGCCGTGTGCTTGACCTCGTCCAACGAACGCTTGATGAACGTGGACTGGTCCGACAGCACCTCCACCTCCAGGCCCGTGGGCAGGGCGTAGGCAATAAAACTCGTCATCTCCTTCAGCTGCACAAACTGCCGCACCTGGGCCTTCCGGTCGTCCGATTTGGCCTTTTCGATCTCCCCTGCTTTCAGCTTGGCCACATAGTCCAGCTGCTCCGGCTCCCCGAACAACCGGGCCCGCACCCGCTGCGCCGTGGCCACAATATTGGCGTCGGCCTCCTTGAAAATCTCGATCTCCACGCTTTCGACGCCGTTGACGCGGGTGGTCATCTCCCGTTCCTTGTGCGTGCGCGCCACCAGCCCCACATCCTTGAGCCGGATCTCCACCCCGTTCTTCTGCCCCACCACTAAGTTCTTGATCTCCTCCATCGACTGGAACTCATTCAGCGTGCGCACCAGGTACTGAGTCTGCCCATCCAACAGGCTCCCTCCCGCTAAGTTCACGTTCTCCTCCTGCAGCCTCCGGTTGATGCCGGCAATCCCCAGGCCCATCAGCGCAAGCTGGCGCTCGCTGATCTCCACCCGGATCTCCTCTTCCAGCCCACCGTGCACCCGCGCCGCGGCCACCCCCTTCAGCGCCTCTAACTCCTGTTTGATCTCCTCCTCGGCGATCCGCCGGAGCGTAAAGAGGTTCGCATCTCCGTAGACCCCGATGCGCATAATCGGATCCTGCGTTGGATCATAACGCAAAATCAGAGGTTTGTTCACCCCCCGCGGCCGGCGCCACCGGTCTAAGTTCTCGCGCACCGTCTGCACGGCGTCGTTCATATTGGCGTCCCAGCCAAACTCCAGGATAACGTCTGAGAGGCCCGCCCTGGAGATGGAGGTGATGCTGACTAAGTTGTTCAGCACCCCCAGGGTTTGTTCGATGGGACGGGAGATCAGATTCTCCACCTCTTCCGGCGCCGTATCCGGGTAATCCGTACGAACCGTCAGCGTCGGATAGGAGATGTTGGGCATCAGCGTAAGGGAAAGCTTCTGGTAGGAGATATACCCAAAAACAGCCACGGCTAAGACCACCATAATGATGGCCACGGGCCGCCGCGTCGTAATCTCAAACGTCTGGGAAACCCGCGTCCTGGCCCGGAAGAGGGGGGAGGGCGTCTCTTTGGGGGAATCGTCCATTTTCCTGGTTCACCTGGTCAATATTGAGTTTACTCCGAAAAGGCAGGTTTACTCATTCGAAAAAAAGTACTAATCCGCATTCCGAAATCTATGACGCCTGGTCCTTCCCCTTCGTCGTATCCGGCCTGGCCGGGATCCGGAGGCCTTCTCCTTCGATAACCCGGACCTTTGCCTGGTCCTTCAACCCGTTTTGCCCCACCACCACGATCAGATCTCCCCGCTCGATGCCCGAAAGCACCTCTAAGTGCTTGCTGTCTTCAAATCCTACCTCAAGCTTGACCTTCCTGGCGGTGCTGTCCTCCACCACAAACACGTGGGGCAGCCCATCGTCGTAAACCACGGCGCGTTTGGGCACCAGAACCGCCTGCTCGTGGGTCGCCGTCACAATATGGGACTTCACGAACATACCGGGACGCAGCTGACCGTCCGTGTTGTGGAGTTCGAGCGTCACCTTAAACGTCCCGCTGCCCGGGTCCACCACCGGACTGATGCGCATGACGCGCCCCCTCAACGTGGAATCGGGCAGAAAATCGGTCGTGATCATCGCGGGCCGCCCCACAGACAGATTTCGCATCTCCCGGCCCGGCACGTGCACCCGGGCAATCAGGCTCACCATATTCACAAGCACATAGAGCTTGTTGCTCGGCCCAATCCGATCGCCCAATTTCACGATTCGCTCCGCAACCACTCCGTCCACGGGCGACCGTACCGATGCGTGGGCCAGCGCCAGTTTGGCCCGTTCCCATTGGATCCGGGCCTGCTCCAGACCGTATTTTTGTTGCTCGTACTCCTCATTGGAAAGCAGCTTTCGGCTGAACATCTCCTTCCTCCGACGGAACTGGCTCTCCAATTTCTGGTAGTTCACCCAGGCATCGGCCTCAGACAGCTTCAAATCGTCGTCCATCAGCTCCACCAAGACCTGCCCTGTCCTCACCTGGTCCCCCTCTTCTGCCAGCACACGCCGCACCAGACCCGTCGTCTGGGTGTAGACGTCCACCGCCTCCTCCGTCTCCACCGTCGCGTCGTACAGCAAATAGGAGGAAATCTCCCCCGCCTCCACAGAGTCCACCTTCACCGGCACCCCCTCGGGCACCTTCTTTTTCTTTTGCGCGGCCTTTGTCGAATCGGCCTTCGCGCCTTCCTGCTTTTCCCCCTCGGCCCCCTCCCCTCCACAGCCGGTTAGCGCCATGGAAATCAGAAGCAGCACGGCGAGGGACTTCCACACCCGTACCCCTACCGCATACATAAACATCCAAAACCCCTTCTCGAATTTCGGAATTCGGTTGAACTTCGACCTCTCTTTTTCGACTCTTAAAGGCGGCCGGATGTTTCACCAAAAGGCGCCGTCATCCTCAGGACCTCACGCCGTCCAGCAGCAGCCGGCCGATGAAATCCTCCCGGTAGCCCAGGGTGTAGAGCAAAAAAAAACAGGATAGATCGATCCTGCGCCAAATCGGTGTTCGGCCGGGAACAAGCGTAATCGCCTGCCCCACAGGCACATGGTGTGGTACTCCTCCCCAGGAGATCCCGGAGAAGCAACTCTGCGCGTCCGTCCATCCCCGTTCGGATGACGTCTCCGGGGCGCAGCAGGTCTCCCTATTCCAGACCTCCCTTCTCGATCGTTTCTATGACCCGCCTGGCCACCCTCCGATACGTCCGCCCCACCTCCGACTCGGGTTCGGCCGCCGTGATCGGTGTGCCCACATCTCCAGCCCGCCGCACCTGCAAATCTAAGGGGATCTCCCCCAGGAAGGGGATCCCGTAGAGATCCGCAGTCTGTCGCCCCCCGCCGTGCCCGAAGATATCCGTATGCGTCTTGCACTTTCCGCAGATGTACGTGCTCATGTTTTCAACAACCCCCAGCACCGGCACGTTGACCGTGTGAAACATCTGTACCCCCCGCCGCACATCCTCCAGCGCCACCGGCTGGGGGGTGGTCACAATCACCGCACCCTCTAAGGGCGCCGTCTGCGTCAGGGTCAGCTGCACATCCCCGGTCCCGGGAGGCAGGTCCACCACCAGATAATCTAAAGGCGCCCACGCCACATCCTGCAGAAACTGCGTCACCATCTTGGCCAGCATCGGCCCTCGCCAGATCACCGGCACCCCCTCCTGGGCAATCAACCCCAGCGAGATCACCTTCACCCCGTGCCGCTCCGGGGGAACCATCTTTCCCTCGTCGCTCATCTCGGGTCGTTCTCTTACCCCCATCATAATCGGCACATTGGGGCCGTAGATATCGCCGTCCATCAGCCCGACCTCTGCCCCCTCCTGCGCCAGAGCCACCGAGAGATTTACCGCCGTGGTCGATTTGCCCACTCCCCCCTTTCCACTGGCCACGGCCAGCATGTGCTTCACGCCTGGAATGGACGGACGCTCGGGCATGGTCGGATGTGCGTTCACACCGAATTCTCCTCTCCATACAACCGTTTCAGGGTGCCCCTCACCGTGCCCAAATATACGGGAGACCGCACGGACCGTCAACCCCTTCCGGGAGCTGCGACGAGGGTTGCCACAAGAAAGGGCCGTCCTGCCGGATTCAGAACGGCCCTTTTCGATCGCCAGGCGCAACACTTACCCTTCCTGGGTCTCCCGCACACACTCGGCCAGCAGGGCAATCCCCTCCCGGATCTCGTCTAAAGAGGCAAACCCGAACGCCAGCCGTATATAGGCTACATCCCGGCTGTAAACGTGGAAAGCCTTTCCGGTTGCGTAGTCGATCCCCCGCGACTCGGCAAGCCGTTCACACACGGCCGTATCGGTCCCATCCGGCAGCTTCACCCAGATAAAGAGGCCCCCTTTGGGGCGGCTAAACCATTCGAAAGCATCGGGGAACTGCGCCAGCATCTCGAACATCAGGTCTCGCTTCTGCTTCACAATCGCGTTGATCACCTCTAAGTGGGACCACATCTCCTCGCGGAAGAACTCGTATACAACCGCGGCGCTCAAAGCACTGGTCCCCCCGTCCCGGCGGTACTGCAAGATCTGGTCCAACAGCGGCTGCGGCGCCGCAAAGTAGCCCATGCGCACCCCCGGCCCCAGGATCTTGGAAAGCGACTCGATGTGGATGACAGGCGTCTCGTGTTCCAAAGTGTAGAGCGCAGGCACGTGGCACGCTTCATACACCGTATCGGCGTAGCAGTGGTCCTCTACCACCGGGATCTCAAACCGACCTGCAATCGCAAGCAGCTCCTCTCGTCGTTCCAGCGGCATAATCGACCCCGTCGGATTCTGGTAGGTGGCCAGAGTATAGATAAACTTCGGCCGCTTTCCCCGGGCCGTCAAATCCGCCACCGCATCCTCCAGGGCGTCCATCCGCATCCCATCCTCATCCAGCGGGATGCCCACCAGTTCGGCCCGCTCCTTCTGGTAGGCGCCGATGGTCCCCGAATAGGAGTACTCCTCCATCACAATCACATCCCCAGGCGCCTCCACAAAGGCCTGCGCCATCAGGGTCACCGCCTGCATTGACCCCGTGGTCAGCGCCACCTGGCCCACCGGCAGAGGCGCCCCCTCCCGCCGCTCGAACCGCTCCGACATCAGCCGCCGCAGAGGCTCAAACCCGAGACTGCCGGGATATTTCGCCAGTTCATCGCCCAGCTCGGGCAGGATCCGCATCGCCGCCTCGGCCAGCCCCCGGTTCGGAAACGAGCCAGGATCGGGCCGCCCGCTGCCAAAGGGAAACGTCTTCATTCAGACCCTTTATCATTGTAGATTGTGGATTGAAGGTTTTTAAATTCGCAATCCTAATACCCTTTCTCTTTCCCGCCCAGCCTTGGATCCAGCGTCGCCATCAGTTCGCTTGACTCCGCCACCTCAATCGCCCGCACACTTGCAGCCGCACTCCCCTTGCGCAGCGTATATCCCACCGACCGGAGATACGCCGGGGCGGCCTCGCCAAACTCCTCTTCCATCATCACCCACTTGTTGCCTTCCGAGTGCACCCTGGGCGCAGATACGGCCCAGTCGAGATCTTCGTCCAGCACCAGCCGCCGTGTCAAAACCTGAAACAGGGACGACGGAATGCGTGTGCCGCCCGATGCCCCAATCGTCATAGACGGATCCCGATCTTTCAGAACCAGTGTGGGACACATATTCACCAACGGGGCCTTGCCGGGGCCCACCGAGTTGGGCAGGCCAGATCCCGGATCGAAACGGGACATCCCGGCGTTCATCGTCAACCCCATTCTGGGAATGGTCACAAACGACCCGTAAGACGGACCGTGAGTCAGCGTGAGCGACACCATATTTCGATCTACATCTACTACCGAGATATGGGTGGTACCGCCCGAATACAGGGGGCGCAGCAGGCACTGCCCGTGTTTTCCCTCCGAAACATAGTCGGCCACCTCGCGGCCCGTTGCCCCGATATTCACATCCGACATCACCATGTCAAGCGGCACATCCACAGCCCTGGGGTCTCCAAAGTGCCGGTAGCGGTCCAGCCAGGCCGCGCGGATCGTCTCCGTCATGCCATGCGCCAGCCGCGCGGCGTCCCTCGCCCAGAGATCCAGCTCGGCCACCTCGGCAATGCGGCACATCTGCAGCAGGCTGACCCCGCTGCTGCAGAGGGGAGCGCTGTAAAGATCGTAGCCCATGCACGTTGCGTGGACCGGCTCCACCAGCCGGGCTTGATACGCTTCCATATCTTCTTTGGCCAGAATCCCCCCGTTTTCCTGGATGTGGGCCACAATCCGGTCCGCAATTCTTCCCTTGTAAAATTCCTCAACGCCTTTCCTGGCAACCTGTTCCAGCATCTTACCCAGGTAAGTATTCTTGGCCCGATCCCCTGTCCTGGGAGGGGCATTGTCAACCAGAAGCAGACGGGCGGTTTCCGGAAACATCCGGATGTTCCGTTCACAACTCGCCACACGGTCCGCATACGCCGCCGAAATCCGAAACCCGTTCTGGCAGGCGCGGACTGCCGGTGCCAGCGCATCGGCCAGCGAAAACGTCCCGAACCTCTCCAGGGCCAGGGCCAGCCCTGCCAGCACACCGGGCACCGACACCGCCCGGTAACCGACCGCATTGGCCCCGTCTTTCACCGTTGATCCGAAGCGCCCATCCGAACGGAGCACCTCATACATCGTCGGCGCAGCGGCACGGGGCGCAACCGTATTGAAATCGATGCACCTGACCTCGCCCCCCATATAAATGACCATCATCCCCCCGTACCCCCCAATCCCGCTTGCGTGGGACGCGACCACACTTGCCAACAGGGCGGCCGTTACGGCTGCATCCACCGCATTTCCCCCCTTCTTCAGCACAGCAACCCCTGCAGTATCTGCCTCCGGCTGTCCCACAACAGCTCCGTGGTCAAACGTCAACGACACAGATTTCACTCCCCCTTTCCGATGATGAAGAATATATATATCATGTCGCTCTCCACCTGATCAAGCCTTTTTTCCCTGGCCAACCGTCAGTCCAAACGCCAAACGTCTGATGCCTTTTGTTTCACGTTTATGGACGGTATCATGCACAACCGTATCATAATATAGTGCCTCTTCCCGTGAAAGTCAATCGGGCTGAGGGGGTAGAGATTCTCTTGACGGCGGGTGGTGAAATTTTTATCTTGTCGAAGCTGAAAACCTGAACCTCTGCGCTTTGCAAAAGTCGGGATAAAAGTACACCTGAGGTACGGCTGCCTCAAGTTCGATGGGGGGACCTCCCCGTTGGAGATCTTCTGAACCAGCCGGGCCCCAACGAGGATGTACGCATATGAAAACGCTGAAGACGTTTTCCCTGAGTCTGGTGATCGCCTCGGTCCTGCCGGCCGGCCAGCCCCTTGCCGGATCTCAGCTCTGGACCCACACATTCAACAAGGATATCTGGTGGCACAAGGTAACGGACCTGGGGACGCTGCTGGTGGGCACGGAAGACGGCATCTACAGTTTCAATCCTGAGACCGGTCAGATCGCCTGGCAGCGGGAGGATCTCAAAAAAACCCCCGAGTTCAACGTGGAGGAGATCAAGGGAACGCCCTTCCTCTTAGTCAGCCAGGTCGAGGGGAAGATCAAAGTCAAAACGAAGCTCTACGCCCTCAACGTCTTAACCGGCGAGGCCATCTGGGAAACGGACAAGGTCAAGGGGTTGGGCGTGGATGCCGTGCCTGTGCCTTCAAAGGGGCTTGTCCTCCTCCTGACGACGCCCTACACCGCCCTCAAATCGGAACTCGGCCTGACCGCCTTGGACCTGGCCACCGGAAACGTCGTTTGGGAGTCGGAGTTGAAGCAGAAGGTGGATCTCGCCATAGCCGAGGGGTCGGACAAATTCTTCAAAAAGTTCGACCTGAGCGGCCACCAGCCGCCCGTGATTGAAAGGGACGCGATCTATTTCACCTGCGCGGGCCTGCATAAATATGACCTCAACACCGGCAAGCTCCTCTGGGGGCAGAAATATGACATCACGGAGAAAAACCTGAAGCGGGCGAACGCCCAACCCATCATCGACGGAGACGTCATCTACACGTCTGCCAAGAAAAAACTGAAAGCGATCGACAAGAACACAGGACAGCTCAAGTGGGAATCCGAGAAGAAATTCAGTGGCGCGGTCGCTGAGATGGCCGCAGTCGGGGACGTCATATACGGGCGGATGGGAGGCAATTTCTTCGACACCATGAAGCAGCAGTGGGAATTGAAAAAACCCCTCGGCGTGGTGGCCGTAGACAAGCGCACCGGCGAGCTCATCTGGAAATACGACAAGGCCAAGAACGGCATCACCAACATGGTCATCCGGGAGGATCTGGGCACGATTCTCATCGCCGACGCCAGGAACCTGATCGGCCTGGACGCGCACAGCAAGAAGAAGCCCAGGGAGGCGTTCAAGGAAAAGCTGGCGTTCAACCTGAAGATCGGTCTGGAAGGCCACAAAGGGGGCAGGTTGAAGGGAGACATGCCGGTGGCCATTTCAACGCGGGAAGACGGCATCGCGGTGGTAAGAGGTAAGCAGCACCTCTTGGCTTTCGATCCCCGGAAACGGAACATCGTCTGGTCGGTGCAGTACAAGGCCCCCGGCGTCTCCGGATGGACGAAGCTGGCCATGGGCGCGGTCACGGCGTTCGCCTATGCCGAGGCCAGCAACCGGGCCGCCGGCTCCCCCAGACAGAACCAGTGGACCAACGAAGACCGGTGGAAGGCCCTCGCCAACTACGACCAGGTCGCCGGCCAGCGCTTCTCGGCAGCGGCCGACAAATATGCCTACATCCTGACCGAAATCGAAGAGGGAAACGAAAAGGGCGCGGGCGTCATCGGCGTGAACTTAGATACGGGAAAAGGGGAGCGGCAGGTCCTCCTGAACGACGAGAAGCCGAACTACAAGGTAGACGAAGTGGCCGGCCGCGTCTTCAACGTGGTGAAAAAGAAGGAGCTGATCGCCTTCTCGGTCAATTAACCCAAAGGGCAGAACGCATAAAAAAATAGGTGGGGCGCACGGCCGTTCAGGTTCGCAGGGCGTTCAGGTGGTTCTGGACTTTAACCTGGAACCTGGAACTATGTTGTCACATAAATCGGACTCGCCCACGCCTTCGCGCCGTCTACCTGAACGACTCGCACCCAGTACGGATGGCAGCCGGACCGCAGGTCGGGCTCACGGAAGGTGAAAGCGGTTTCCCGTCCTGCGCCTGTGGGCATCTGTTCAAAAACCACCGTAATCTGGATCCCCCCGGCGTCCACCCGCACCGGCCCCCTGGCAATCTCCGCAAGCGAAACCGATCGATCGACCACGTCGGTCCTGAAACTCAGCACCGTCTCCGGGGGCGCATCCAAGGTCAGGACCACGCCGTCGGCATCCCCGGTCGTCACCGACTTCCATGACACCGACCGCTCCGTTACCTCTTGAATCCCCTCCGACGCCGAATCGAATGCGTACCCCCCCGCCTTTAGAATTCGTCCCCGGTCAATGGACAGCTCACCGTCCCACCGCACCAGACGATTCCGTGCGCGGATACGCTGTCCTGACCATGCCACCCGGATCCTGTTATCGGACCGTTCGACCGTCTCCGGAAAGCTGTAGACCTGCTCCAGGCCTCTGAAAACATCCACCCGCTCGACAGGCGCCGTTCCGGTGACATGTACGGAAATTTCCGGAGATGCGGTCGCCTGGTAATCGGCCCCCATCGAGTGTCCGTCCGCCGTCACCTCCAGCAGGATGCGCTGCCCGGTGGTCCCGTAACATCGGCGGGCCTTCAGCGCCTCCCAGAGCCCCTCCCGCGTCAGCTCTTTCGCATAGATACAGGTCAACCCTCCGTAGACCCCGAACGACCCGCTACCGGGATAGGCCGCGCCGGGCCGGCCTTTGTGGTCGTCACTGCCTGCGGTGAACCCCACCCTGTAGCCCTTTTCCAGCGCCTCTCTCAGGAACCACTCGAACTCTCCCCATTCGGAATAGACCTCCACGACCCACTCCAGCTCCGGATCGTGCCAGGTCAGATTTGCATAGCGCCCCCCCACGTGGGGCACCAGCAGCACGTCCCGGCGGCCCTTCAGCGCCTGGTAAAGATCGGTCACGTGTAAACAATCGGTGTCGATATCAGACTGATCCGGAATCAACACATGGCTCGACCGGTACAGCGGACCGTCTTCCCCCAGATAATAAACGTTGTGGTCGCCCCCAACGGGCGTGTTCCCGGACCATTCGTAGCCCACGAATGCGACAAACCGCCCGGGCTTGTACTGAGTATTCGCCTGCTTCTTGATCTCGGTCCAGACTGCCTCCGTAATCTGGAAGTCGTTTCCCTGATGACCCGCAAAATCGACCAGCGCCGACTCCCTGGCAAACCGGAAATACGCAGAGACCGGATTGGTCCCCACCGTCTCCTCGCTCTGCCCGTGCAGATCCCCCCAGAATGGACGGAATTCTCCCCGTGTCTCCACGCACACAAGCGGATTCCCCTCTGCCTCCATCCCGTTCTCCCGGTCCTCTACCCGAACCCGGTAGACCCCCGGCGCCGACGCTACCACCCCCTCGAAACGGTTCACTCCCCGGTCTTTCGGACCGAACCGATAGACCTCCCGCAGCCCGGAAAGCCCTCCTGCATCGATCCGAACTTCTCCGTCGTAGCCTGTACAGGGGTTCCCCCACACATCTTCCGCCTTGATCCCCACCCACGTCTTCTCCCCGGGCGCCGTCTCAGACGGCCCCAGTACCACCAGCTTGTGGGGCGGTCCGCTCACGACCTCCACCTTCGGCGAGGGCACCACCGTGTAGACCCACGTGCCGCACCAGTCCACCGCCACCCGGAACTCAAATGCCTCCTTGCAGAACGTCTGCACCCGGCTGCCCGGGCTTCCCCCCGACGTCTCCCCCAGGGTCAGTGTCACCCAGTCCCCTTCCAAGAGCGAATCGTCGAACACATCAATCGTCACGCAGCGTCGCCAGGGTCGCACGAAGCGCTGTTTCTCAAATGCCGGCCGCAGCGACGCCGGACCGGACGTGGACACCGTCGCGTATCCCGGCGCACCGGGATCGGTAAACTGGGGCGCCTCCCAGTCGCTTACATCCCGCCATGCGATCTTGAGCACCCCGCCATCGTCCACCCCGTAGCGTCCGGCGTGGTAGGTGATCCGCCACGTCCCGGTCGATCCGGCTACCACCGGACCGTCGGGGTCAATCTCCGCCCATCCGTACAGCTCTCGGACCTCCGCTTCTGTCATCCGGTTATCCTTCCTGCCTTCAGAGCGAACGGCCGTTCGCCCCTGCAGGTTGCATGATCCATTTTTTCGATTAGACCCTTGCCCCTCAACAAAATAACGATACTTCTTCCTCGGCCCCTCCCTAACCCTCCCCTTTCTGCTTGACCGTTCCCCCCTTCTATCTTACCTTTTCAGAGGCCGTCTGCAGCCTTAGAAGCTGTCTTAAAACCCCCACAAGAAAAAGGCCAAGAGCAAAAGAACCGTTGACCCAGGTCATGTCCAAAGAGCCTCCCCTCCCCCGCGTCACCCTCTACTCCAAACCGGACTGCCACCTCTGCGACATCGCCAAAGAACGAATCGCGAACGTCCGAAAGCGCGTGTCCTTCGCCTTAGAAACGGTCGACATCACGACCCACCCCGACCTCTTTAAACGCTACAAAGAGCGCATCCCCGTCGTCCTCATCAACGGCGAGGAAGCCTTCGTCTACCGAGTCAGTGAAAAGCACCTCACCCGAAAACTCCGGGCGCTCCACCCCCGGTCCTCCATGTGGGAGCGCCTCACACGTCCCAAACCGACATGAACACAGGCGACCTCTTTGCTGCCCTGCCGCCCGAGGCCCCGCTGGCCGACCGCATGCGCCCCCGCACCCTGGACGACATCCGCGGGCAGGACCACCTCGTTGCGCCCGGCGCCTCCCTGCGCGGGCTCATCAAGGGCGACCAGGTTCCCTCCCTCATCCTCTGGGGGCCTCCCGGCTCGGGCAAGACCACCCTCGCGCGCCTCGTCTCCGACGCCACCAAGAGCCTGTTCGTCGCCTTCAGCGCGGTTACCTCCGGCGTCAAGGACATCCGTGAAATCGTCGCCCGGGCGCAACAGGAACGCCGTCTGGGGCGGTGCACCATCCTCTTTGTGGACGAAATCCATCGCTTCAACAAGGCCCAGCAGGACGCCTTTCTTCCCCATGTGGAGAATGGCACGATTATCCTCATTGGCGCCACCACTGAAAACCCCTCCTTTGAGGTCAACGCCGCCCTCCTCTCCCGGGCGCAGGTCTTCGTCCTCAACCCCCTGGACGAGGCCGCCATCCGGGACGTCTTAGACGCCGCCCTCTCCGACGTCGAATGCGGCCTGGCCCCCCTGAAGGCCGACCCCGGCGCCCTCGACCTGATTGCAAAAACCGCCGAAAGCGACGCTCGCCGGGCGCTCAACACCCTCGAAATGGCCGCCGCGGCCGTAGAGGTCGGAGGCCGGCTCACGGTCGACACCGTCAAAAACGTTCTGGGCGGCAAGGCCCTCCTCTACGACAAAAGCGGTGAAGAGCACTACAACCTCATCTCCGCCTTCCACAAAAGCCTCCGGGGCAGCGACCCCCACGCATCTCTCTACTGGCTGGCCCGCATGATGGAATCCGGTGAACACCCCCACTACATCCTCCGGCGCATGGTCCGCTTTGCCTCCGAAGACATCGGCAACGCCGACCCCCGCGCCCTCGCCATCTGCCTGGCCGCCAGGGAAACCTACGACTTCTTAGGCAGCCCCGAAGGCGACCTCGCCATCGCCCAGGCCGCGGTCTACTTAGCCACGGCTCCCAAAAGCAACGCTGTGTACGCCGCCTACGGCGAGGCGATCAAAGACGTCCGCGAACAGCCCAACCTCCCCGTCCCCCTCCACATCCGAAACGCCCCTACCGACCTCATGAAATCCCTGGACTACGGCAAAAACTACCGCTACGATCACAACGACAAAAACGCCTACCTCCCCCAGGACTACCTCCCCGAAAACCTCCTGGGCCGCGAATACTACCGCCCCACAGACCGCGGCTACGAAAACAGATCCGCGCCCTTATGGACTGGTGGGAAGAACTGAGAAAACGGCATCAAAAAAAATAAAAACGATTGCAAAGTGATAGAATCAGCAATCTGCAATACGCTCAATTCTCTCCGCGGTCTCTGCATCTGTGCGGCGCATTTTTCCAGACTCCTGACCCCTGATGGTCTACCTCATTCTCACCCTCGGCGTCTGCGCCGCTTCCTCCGCGGCCGTCCTCATCCGGCTCTGCGACGCTCCGGCCCTCGTCATTGCCGCCTACCGCCTGGGCATCGCCGCCTGCGTGGTCCTCCCTCTGGCCGTCTTCAGGTATCCCGGGCAGTTCCGAACCGGCTCCCGCCGCGACCGCCTCATCCTCCTCGCCAGCGGTATCTTCCTCGGCCTTCACTTCGCCCTCTGGATCTCCTCTCTTTCCCACACCTCCGTAGCCAGCTCCGTGCTGCTTGTTACCACCAACCCGATCTTCATCGGCCTGGGCGGGTGGCTCATCCTTAAAGAACCGGCCGACGCCCGCCTGACCATCGGCACGGTCGTCTCCCTCTTGGGCGCCTCCATCGTCAGCCTCAACGACTGGGGCCAGGAGCAGCACGGCCTCTTTGGAGACCTCCTCGCCCTGGCCGGGGCTATGGCCATCTCCGGACACCTCCTCATCGGCCGCCGGCAGCGCCAGCGGCTGGCCCTCATCCCCTACCTCGCCGTGGTCAACACCACAGGCGCGGTCGTGCTTGCGCTCCTCGCCCTCGCGGCCGGACACACCTTTGCCGGCTACAACGACCACACCTACCTGCTCTTCGCCCTCCTCGCCCTGGGGCCCCAGCTTTTGGGCCACACCAGCTTCAACTATGCCCTCAAGCGTGTCTCCCCCTCCCTCGTCGCCCTCATTCTCCTGGCCGAACCGGTCGGCTCCTCCGCCCTGGCCTACCTCGTCTTAGACGAAGTCCCTTCCATCGCGCTCTTCATCGGCGCCGCCGTAATCCTCACCGGCATCGCCCTGGCCACCCGGCCCAGGGGTCGGTAGACATTGATCCTTCGATACGCCCACTCAGTCAGGATCAACGGTGTAGCCGTGTCTCCCGGCAGGCCGAAGGCCATATCGTGGGGATGCACACCCCCCCTTCACATCGACACACCCAGCTTCTGCCGAATCAGCACCAGCAGAACCCCAACGATCACACTCAGCAGCAGCACCGCTCCGGCCGGCATCATTTTCCGCGTCCGAAAAAACCGGCTCGAAAAGACTCCCGTCAGCAGCAGCGCCAGCATCGTTCCAATCAGAAACCCCTGCGCCGGATCGCTTAGACTCACCCACAGGGCGACCAGCGAGACCAGCCCGCACAGCCCCCCGGCAGCCAGTGAAACCGTGCTCCCGGACTTCACCTGTCCCATCACCCCCCCCAGAATCAGCAGCATCCCGTAAACTCCCAGAACCACCTGTCCTGCCAGCAGCATAAGTCACCTCTCCCTGTCTTTCTGCACCCAACGCCAGTGCCTGCCTCCCACGCTTCAATTTCCTCTACCCTATACGATATTTCTCCACCCCCCCCATATCCAGCGTCACCCCCAGCCCCGGTTTCTCCGGCACTTCAAAATGCCCGTTCTCCAGAACCAGACCTTCATCCAGCACATCCGCCACGCGCGTAAACGGCAGCTCGTCGCACGGCAGCGTCGCATTTGGAATCGTCGCCTGCACATGCACCGAATAAGCGGTCTTGACCCCCAGGCACAGCCCCCCCATCTGTACCCAGCAGGGCACGTCCGCCGCAGCCGCCACAGCCGCCGCCGCCTTCACCTGCTGCGCCGGCCCGCCTAAGTTCACATAATCAATACACTCCGCCTTCAGCGCCTTCAACACATCACCGGGCGCGCCCAGGTGCAGTGCGATCGGAATATGCGTCTTCTCCCGCAGCAGGCGGTACCAGTCCAGGTTGTTCTTCAGCACCGGATCTTCAAAATTGGCCACCGTCCCAAACGGCTCCAGCTCCTCCGCCAACCGCGCTGCAACATAGGGATACTTGAACAGCGTATTCGGATCTACGCCTACCGTGTAGTCGGCACCCGCCGACTCCTTCATCATCCTTACCGTCTCCACGATATTCCACGGCCGCGCCTTCAACTTGTGGTTGGTAAACCCCAGCTTCGCGCCCACCTCCGCCTCCGCTGCCGTCTCGTGCGGCTCCATCGAGCAGGACCAGTACGAAACCGGCACCCGGTCGCGCACCTTCTCGCCAAAGAACCGGTAGACCGGAATGCCGAAGGCCTGTCCCGCAATATCCAGCAGCGCGCACGTAAAGGGGTCCGGCTGGGCAAACGGGTCCAGCGCCAGCGGATCCTGTCCCTCGTAAGACGCGGCCTGCGCTTCAAACTGCAGCGGTTTCCCCTGCGTCTCCCCCAACCCCACGGTCCCCTCATCCGTCTGCATCCGGCAGACCGTCAGATCGTAGATCTTGGGAAAGTACTTCGCAATCGGCGGAATCGGTGGAATCTCTATCTCGTAGAGGTCGATCTGAGTGATCTTCATGGTAGCTCCTTTATGTTGAAGAAGGGTCAGCTCATCTTCAGACACTGCTTCACCGCCGCAAGACAGACCTCCACCACCGTATCCGTATTCATCACCAGCGCGTGCACATCGTCCCGGTTGCCCGACATCTCAATCAAAAATGCAGCCGGCGTCCCCTGCTCCGCCGCATACGAGATGCAGTAAGGCTCCGGCGATCCGAAATCCGTGATCCGCTCCATATTCACCTGCTGATACGGCCCACCGTACGGCCTCTGCGTGAGGTACCGGTCCTTCAACCTTCGCCTGATATCCCGATGGATGCCCTCCAGCAGCGCCCTGTCCCCTTTGTGGGGCAGCAGCATAATATAGTCCGCCGTGTGATAATCGATCACACACACAGGGCGGTGGCGGTCAATGATTCCCTGAACGATCTGCACCTCCCGCTCGGACGCAGGCCGGGTGCCCTTATAGTTGTAATCCCACGGCATGCCCACATCCTGAGCCTCCTGGAACTGCCTCCAGTGGCAGTCGAAATTTCGGTTGAGGTCCACGCCGTTCCCATTCTGCCGCGTGAAATGGTCGTACCCCCAGGGATTCTGAATCGGCACGATTTTGAAGTGCAGCTTCCGGGTATTCATACGCTCCACCCCCGGATTTTCGCACAGCACCTCCGCAAGCCGCATCAGCCCGAACGCATTTTCCCATTCCCATCCATGAATCGCCGCCCCGAAATAGATCGTGGGATTTGCCTCATCCCCGATATTGAACGACCAGACCTGCCGCCCGTCGCTGCACGGCCCCTCCGCCTGAACCGACAGATCGGGATGGCGCTCTGCAAGCGCGTGCATCGCATCCACAAACCCGTCGTAGGACAACCGCTCCGGATAGTGTTGCCCGTACCGGACGGCCCCGTTAATCACGTTGCCGACAAAAAGATACTTATTCGTACTCCCCCATGAATTGTAAAACGGCCGGTTCGGCGACAGCAGGTCCATCGCCACAATCCGCCCCTTACCGACCTTTTCCTCAACCATCATAGCCCCGCCGTTCACGGTCGAACTTCCAAGCAGGGAAACACCCCCGACTTCCACCAGCCCCATCACCTGCCGCTGAAACATCTGGTTGGAATACATGGAGTCCGTCGCGCCCGAAGACACCGTCCCGTACCACCAGAGCGTATCGCCGATCGCGTAGCCCCGGGTCACATCCTTCTCCATCTCGATCTTCATCCCCGGCCGGATGCGGTCCATCACGTGTGTCTTGCTGAAGTGAAGCCCCCGGCTGCCGGCATACTCGTAAAGACAGGAAATCACCTGCCCTCCCGCCTTCGCATAAGCCGTCACCGCGGGATAATCCAGCTTGTGAAGATTGCACCCATCTCCCACCACCGTAATCACGTGCTCGTACTGCCCGAGCAGCCGCACCCCGTATCTTTCCCGCGTAAAATTCAACCGCCTGACCCGCCCCGGGTAGAGAACATCCAGATCGGTCCCGATGCTCCCTCCCCGTCCGGCGCCGTCCGTCAACAGCAAAATGGTTTGTCCTTGAGGCATCTCTCCTCCTCCCCTCACAAAGCAACGATCTGCCACAGTTCATTGCCCTGGGAGAACAGAAGACTGTTTTCAAAAGCGGCCAGATAGGGGACATTCTGTGTAAACGGGATACCGCTCTCCGAAGCAGGGGCGGCAGCCTCTCCCTCATCCAGCCGGACCTGCGTCAGGGTTTCCGTCTCCGGATCGAGACAGACAACGCGGTTGCCATGCACAAAAAACAACCTGCCGTTAGCGGCGACCGTCATCGGCCTGTTCTGAACCCTGCCATCCTCCAGGCGGTGTTCCAGCGTCCGGATCGTATGCGATCCCGACTCGTAAACAAACAGCCGCTGCCCCCCGTCGTGGTCGTCCGTCCAGAAAAAGACCTTCCCGGATGCGCAGCCCATCGTGATGAGACTGCGTGCGCCGTCAATAGCATATTGGAATAGGACACCCTCCTGATCCGGGTCGAACACCAGAAAATACGCATCTCCCTCCGCCTGTGCGATATACCCGTCGGCAACAACACTCGTCCCCACGTACACGTGCTCCGGCCCGGCGGCCAGCCCCAGAACCGAGTGGTCCTGAACCAGATGTCGGAAAGACTGCTGCGTATCGTCATTCGGATCGACAACCGTCAGCGCCCCGCCCCGGCTGCCGTATTCGGGCATTGTCCCCACATACAGTTTCCCCCCGGGGCCGTTCAAAATTCCGGTCACCGGCCGGTACTGTTCCTCTCCCAGCGACCCCAGGTTGCGGGGGTTGTCCCCCGCCTCAGGCCCCGGCTGCCAGGGCCGGTCCGGATCGTACACCGTCAGAACCGCATTGGTATAAGACACGCTGTAGATTTTTCTGTTCGCCTCGGCGCTTCCGTAGATCTCGCCCGACCCGTTGTGCACAAGCCCCAGGATCTCTGTCCGTCCGGTTTGAGGGTGCACGCGCGAAAGCGTCACACCCAGGTGTGCGGAACAGTAAATGTCCCCCCTGCCGGACCCCAGGATGGAAAAGATTCCGATTGGGGGATTCTCCACCTCGGTCCGGTGCAGGTCGAAGTGACCGTCCGCGATATGGTACACACCGTAATACTGCGAATGCCCCGCCATCAGGATGCGCTGGCCGTCGAGAAAGTAATACACCGCCCGGCTCGGCACACGGGGCACCCGGTAGGCCAATTCAGCGGATTCGGCCTCCAGGTCCAGGGCATAGATCGCCCCTCCGTCCACCGACAGATACGGCTCGCCTCCCGGCCCCTGTAAAAACCGGCGCCCCGACACAACGGGCATCCTCACCGGAAAAGACCCCCGAAACGCCAGATCGCCAGCCGAAAACCGGCAGATCTCAATCCCCCCGTCCACACCCCCAACCGAAACCAGAAACTCATCCCCACACCGCAGAAACTCGCTGTAGGCATCCGCACGCCCGGCCAGGTCCGGGGGAGATTGGAACACGACATCCTCCGTCTCCGGATTCACGGCATACACCCCATGCTGTAGACCGTTGAGCACGCCGATATAACCCTGATCCGTCACACAGGCCCCGAACAACTGGTGGTTCTCTTCCGCAACCGGGTACTCCTGATATTCACCTGTGTTACGATCATATGCCACGAGCATCCCCGCAGGATAACTCGGCATATACAACCGTCCATCCGGGCCTTCCACCACATCCGTCAGGTGCGACGTCTTTCTGGACGCCTCATAACGTGGCACCTCTGTGAACCGTTCTTCCACCGGGTCGAAGCAGGCCAACTGTCCCGGTCCATTCATCCCGAACCAGAGCCTGTTGTCGGACAGCAGCCGCACGCGCCACGACCCCCGTCCATCCGGCTGTGTGAAAGAGCGGTATTCGTGTCGCTCAAAATCGATCCTCACCAGCGCAGGAGGCCGGTTCGGAATACCCGAAAACATCGACTGGTAGAGCAACTCCCGCCCGACGACGACCAGTTCCCCGGACGAAGTCGAAGGCGCCAGAAACGGCACCTCACAGATTTTTCGCACATGCATAGCGTACCCCCCAGGTCAAAAAAAGCCACAAAGTTCGCCCAATATAATACGCCTCGCAAAAGCCGTCAACCCCTATAAGTGTCTGCGCCGTGAGCGCGTCCTGTCTTGGGGCTAAGAAAAAAGGCCCAGAGCATTCTCTCTGAGCCCCTTTGATAACTTCCGATCTGTCCGGTGGCGCCCTTCAGATCATCAGAAGCGTCAGAACCCGGGGTAAAACCGGACCTCCGGAATCTTCTCAATCAAACCCAGCTCAAAAGCATACCCGTAGAACCGCCGGAGCCCCTCCAGTTCCGCATCGCCGAGGTCGTACCCGATATTGCAAGAGAGATACGCTGCGTAAAACGCCGCCGGAAAGGAATGAGAGGCTGCAAACGCTTCTGCGATCGAAGGAATCTGACGAACCCCGAGCTCCTTGGCCTCAACCAGCTTCTGCGCCTCCCCGGGCTTCAGTACCCCCGGCCGGCCGGTCCAGCACGCGTATACAAAGGGCAGCCCGGTCAACTCGGTCCACGCCGCACCTAAGTCCAGCACGCGATAGGCACCCGGATCCAGCTCCAGCGCCGAATCTCCGATCAGCAGTGCGGCATCGGCGCGTTCCAGCATCCGGTCCGGCTCCGGAGGGCTTTGAAAGACTTTGGGCACACACCCGTACTGTTTCTGGAGGATAATCCGGCTCAATGCGATTGACGTTCGAGAACTGGTATCAAGCGCCAGAGAGCAGATCTCTTCGGGCGCTTTTTTAAGGACAAGAATAACGCTGCGGACCGGCCCCGAGGAGGCGATACTCACGCCGGAACAAATCTCATAAGGCTCAGGGCTGCGGGCGACCTCTATGGAGGGAATCAGCGCGACATCGGTCTCTCTGCTGTGCAGCCGTTCGGCGCAGCGGGAAGGCACATCGTAGATCAGATCGAAGGAATGGCCCAGCCCGCCCGATTCAAACGCCTGAACAAGAGGCCGGGTATTCAAAAAGCTAACCCGCCAAGACGGGTACGCATTTGAAGGTCTTCAACAGCCGGGCATTCCCGATTTCGGAATGCGGAATACGGATTTAAAATCATTTATTCCAACGGAAAGGAGACGATCCGCTGAGCCGGAGACAGGCCTTAGCCAATCGTCCGGGGTGGAGTGCTTTGGGAGGGATCAGTTCAAAATGTTATACCGGGTATTCCGCCGAACCGGCTCGTACCCGGCGTCCCGGATCACGCGCTGCATCTCGGGCAGCGTCATCTCGTTCGTATGGCTCGTCCCCGCTGCGCTCACCACATTCTCCTCCATCATCGTAGAGCCAAAATCATTCACCCCGTAGCGCAACCCCACCTGGGCGATCCTGGGCCCCTGGGTCACCCAGGACGCCTGGAAACTCGGCACATTGTCCAGGAAGATGCGGGACACCGCAATCGTGCGGAGGTAATCGTAGCCCGTCGCCTTCCGCCCACCCCAGCGACTGGAATCTGCGGCCAGGTCGGTATAGTCCGGCTGGAAATTCCAGGCGATAAACGCCGTCAGCCCCCCCGTCTCATCCTGCAGCTCCCGGATCAGCCGGAGGTGCTCCACCCGCTGCTCCACCGTCTCCACGTGCCCGTACATCATCGTCGCCGTGGTGTGCATCCCCAGCTTGTGCGCCACCTGGTGCACCTCCAGCCACTCGTGCACCCGGTCCTTCCGGAACCCGATGATATCCCGCACCTCATCCGACAGGATCTCCGCACCCGCGCCTGGAATCGAATCCAGCCCGGCGTCCCTCAAACGGCGGATGCAGTCTTCCAGGGACAGCCGGGAAATGTGGGCAATGTAGATAATCTCCGTGGCCGACAGGCAGTGCTGGTGCACCTGCGGATACCGCTCCCGGATCGAGGAGAACAGATCCTCGTAATAATCGATCCGCAGCTTCGGATTCAGCCCCCCCTGCATCAGGATCTCGTTCGACCTGGGCGCGTCTCCGCCTACCGCCACCATCTCGTCGATCTTCCCGAAAATCTCCTCCCTGGGCAGCACGTAGCCCTCGTCCGAACCGGGAGGGCGGTAAAACGCGCAGAAATCGCACCGCACCCAGCACACATTCGTATAGTTAATATTTCGCCCGATATTGTAGGTCACAATACCTTCCGGACACTTCCGTCTGCGCACCGTATCGGCCAGCAGCCCCAGCTCCGTCAGATTGGGGTGGGCCATCAACCGCAGCCCCTCCTCAACGGAAATCCGCTCTCCGGCGTAGACCTTTTCGGCAATATCGTCAATCATCGGGTAGTACCCCCGCAGGATGCATTTCCTTCTTGGGCAGTACGGCGTCACGCGTCAAGACAATCGCCTCCTCTCAGGAAAGCACCGGAAGCTCGCCGGGAATACCCACCGGTTGCTCTTCCTGGATCTCCCGCTCGGTCGAAATCACGTTGTAGAGATTGTCCCGCTCCACCGGGTCCCGCCCCGCCTCTACGATCCGCTCCATCAGTTGCTTCCGCGTCAGAAACTGCCGGGTCTCCTCGTAGGTCCGCCGCGTAATCTCGTACTCCTGGATCGTCCCATCGATATCGTCCGCCCCGTACCACAGCGCGACCTGCGAGATCTCGATCGTATTCATAATCCAGAACGTCTTGATATGCGGGAAATTGTCCAGCATAAGCCGGCCTACCGCAATCTCTCTCAAATCGGACATCCCCGTCGGTCCCGGAATCTGTTCCATCTCGGTCCGCTCCGGATGAAAAGAAAGGGGAATATAGGTCAAAAACCCACCCGTCTCGTCCTGCAGCTCCCGCAGCAGAACCTGGTGTTCGACCTTCTCTTTCGGATTCTCGATGTGGCCGTAGAGCATCGTCGCATTGGAAGACAGCCCCACCTCGTGAGCCGTCTGCGCCACCTCCAACCACTCCTCCGAATCCGCCTTGGTCCAGAACAGGTCCCCGCGCACCCGGTCGCTGAACACCTCCGCGCCCCCGCCCGGAATGGACGAAACCCCCGCCTCCTTCAACTCCAGCATCGCCTCCCTGAGGGGCTTCTTGGCCGCCCGGGCGATCTGCACCCACTCAATCGCCGTAAACGCCTTCACCGCCACATTGGGACGGACCTCCTTCACCGCCCGGACGATATCCAGGTAATACGAATACGGCAGCTTCGGATTGATCCCCGCCACCATGTGGATCTCCGTAATCGGAACATGGAGGTACCGCCGCACCCGTTCCTGTACATCCTCCGGATAAAGCACATACCCCCGGGCGTCCTTTGGCGGCACATAAAAGGAGCAGAACTTACACAACTTGTTGCAAATATTGGTATAATTGATATGCTGGTTGCGCACGTACCAGGCCACATTGCCGCACATCCGCTCCCGCACGATATTGGCCATATACCCCACCGCATTGAGTTCAGGCGTGGCATAAAGCCGCATGCCATCCTCCGCCGAAAGCCGCTCCCCTGCCTGCACCTTCTCATAGATATCCCCAAGCGCGTCCGGTATGTTCGGCCTCACACGCATCCTCCCGATAAGTAGTGAAACGGCCCCCCCACCCTTCCCCGGAACCCTGGCTTGCTGGATTTGGGGGGGAGGCGGGATGACACGTTTCACGTTTCAGGTCTTTCAATTCTGACTCAACATCTCCCGGGCATGCGCCATCGTCACCTTTGAAATCTCCTCCCCCCCCATCAGCTTTGCCAGCTCTTCGGCACGGTCCTCCCCGTCCAGCGCCTGCACCCGCGTTACCGTCCGTCCCTTCTCCATTTCCTTTCGAACCGAGAAATGCCGGTCGGCCATCTTGGCGATCTGCGGCAGATGGGTAATCGACACTGCCTGGTAGGTCTGCGACAGGTCCTTCAATTTCTTCCCGACCACCTCCGCAATCCGGCCCGAAATCCCGATATCGATCTCGTCGAAAATCAGCACCTGCACCGAATTGGTGTGGGCCAGCACCGTCTTCATCGCCAGCATAATCCTGGAAATCTCTCCTCCGGAGGCCACCTTCGCTAAGGGACGGATCGCCTCCCCCGGGTTGGTGGACATATAGAATTCGGCCTGCTCGATCCCCTTCGGTCCTGCCTCAAACCGCCGGCCGTTCAGGGCCGCAACCCCCTCGGGGGTCTCCCTTCGGTTGAACTCGACCTGGAACGCAACACCGGACATCCCCAGTTCACCCAGCGCCTTCCGGATATCCGATGACAGCCGGCGGGCGGCCTTCTCACGCGCCCTGGCAAGCTTTCCGCACAGCTCCGAAAACGTCGCCTTCACGGCCTCGATCTCCGCCCTGATCTCATCTAAGGAGACATCCAGTTCCTCTGAACGCGCCAGCTCCTCCGAGACCTTTCTCCGGTAGGCCAGCGCCGCCTCTAAGCTTCCACCGTACTTCTTCTTCAAATGGCCCAGCAGTTCCAGCCGTTCGGCCACTTCCGCCAGACGCTCCGGGTTATGCTCCACATGCCGGGCATAATCGGTAAAAAAGCGGGCCAGCTCGTCCACCCCGTAGCGCAGGGCGTTCAGCTCCTCCAGGCGGGGTTTGAGCGAACCGTCCATCCCCACCGCTTCGTCCAAAAGCCGGCTGGCCGCGCCCAGCCGGTCTTCAATGGAGTCCTCCCCCTGGTAGAGCAGCGTCTCCAGTTGAACGGCCGTCTCGATCAGCCGCTCGGCGTACATCAACACCGACTGCTCCTGCGCCAGGCGCTCATCCTCGTCCGTTTCGAGGGCCGCGGCCGAAATCTCCTCCACTTGAAATTCCAACAACTCCCGCCTCTCCCGCAGGCGCTTCGCCTCCGCTTCCTGCTCGTCCAGCCTGCCCTGGAGTTCGGCCAGCCCCCGGTACGCGGCACCGACCCCCTCTCGCACATCCTCCAACCCCCCGAACCCGTCTAAGAAATCGACGTGCCTGTCCACGTCTAACAGCGACTGGTGCTCATGCTGCCCGTGCAGGTCCACCAGCAACTTCCCCAGCGCATGCAGCGCTCGAACCGGAATCGCCAGCCCGTTGGCATAGCATCGGCTGCGCCCCCCCGCCAGCACCTCCCGGCGGAGGATCAACTCCCCTTCCTCCGCCCCAATCCCCATCTCCGCCAAGAAAGAAAGACAGGGATGGTCTGCGTGCAAATCGAAGATCGCGTCCACCACGCACCGCTCCTCACCCGTCCGGATCACCTCCGGGCTGGCGCGCATCCCCAGGACCAGCCCCAGCGCCCCGATCAGAATCGACTTGCCCGCGCCCGTCTCCCCCGTAATGATATTCAACCCCGGCCCGAACTCGATCTGTACATCGTCAATCAGGGCATAGTTGATCACGTGCAATCGACACAGCACAGCACCTATTCCTCGCGTTCCCGCCTGTCTATGCTCCAGTCCAGCTTCCGCCTGAGCAGATTGTAGAAAGAAATCCCCTGCAGGTTGACCAACCGTACCGGATGGGGCACCCGCTGCACAGCCACCCGCGTCTTGGGCCGCAGAGGGGCGACCGTCTGTCCGTCGGCCGACAACATAATATCGGTATGCTCCGCGATCACCTCTACGGTAATCGACTGATTGCAGGGGATCACCAGCGAGCGCTGCGACAGGGAATGGGGGCAGATCGGGGTCACGATCATGGCCTCGACGCCCGGATGGATCACCGGGCCTCCCGCCGACAGGCTGTATCCGGTCGACCCTGTCGGGGTCGCTACAATCAGACCGTTGCCAAAAAAGGAGCTGATCTGCGCATCCAGCACCCAGGTCTTAACCTGCACCAAATGCGCCAGCACCCCCTTTTCAATCACAACTTCATTGAGCGCAAAAGCCGTCTGCTCCTCAACCTGCGCTTCGAGCGCCATCCGCTCCTCAACCTCATACTCCCCCTTCAGCAGCCGCTCTAACCCCCCTTCCAGTTCCTCGGGCGCCGCACCCGCTAAAAATCCGAGCCGCCCCATGTTGACCCCCAGAATCGGGGTCCCGGCCGATCCCACGAGCCTCGCCGCCCGCAGAATGGTCCCGTCCCCTCCCGGCGCAATCACAATATCCACCCGTTCGGGCAAATCGGCGGGCCTGCAGAACTGCCCCTGGCAGATCTCGTTCAGATCGTCCGCCAACCATACCTCAACGCCGCTCTGTTCCGCCAGAGATACAAAGCGGTCAACCACAGGGCCAACCGCTGCAACCTGTGGATTTGCCAGAATCCCGATCCGATTCATTCAACCCCTGCAAAGATAAAGTTAAAATACGCAAAACATCACCCGGGAACAAGAAGATCCCTCACGCCTCCTCAGAGGCATCCAGTTCCGTCAGACGAAACGCGCCCCCGCTTTCGACCACCAGCACCTCCACCTGCTGCTTGGCCTCTTCCAGCCGCGTCCGGCACAGGTTCGACGCCTTCAGCCCCTCCTCAAACAGCCGCAGCGCCTCGGCCAAGGGCAGATTCCCCTCCTCTAAGCGTTCCACCACCGCTTCCAGCTGCTTCAACGTCTCCTCAAACGTCGGCTCTTTCTTCTTTTTCTCAGCCATACCTGTCCCTCTCATATCCCATCTTGATCCTGCACCACCTCATCCACCGTGCACATCACCTCTCCCGTCGCAAACCGGATCTGAAGTCGATCTCCCGCGGAGAGGACGCCCGCATCCTGCACCACCGCCCCGTCTTCCGGCCGCTGCGTCAGGCTGTAGCCCCGGTCCAGCACCGAAAGGGGGCTGAGCGTCCCCAGTTGCGCGCTCAACCACCGGTAGACCCCCACCCGGGCCTCGTAGATCCTTCGGACGCCGGTGTGGAGATCCTTGTGCAGCTCATCGATCCGCTGCATATTCTGAAACACCAGGTCATCCACCCGGCGAAGACCGTAGCTCTCCCGGTAGGCGTCCAGAAGCTCCTCATTCTCCTCCAGCAGCCGTATCAGCGTGTCGTAGGACCGCTGCTCCAGCTCGGCCAGCCCTGCCTTGAGCTCCGCACCATCCCGCACGGCCAGTTCGGCAGCCGCCGAAGGGGTTGGCGCCCGGCAGTCGGCCGCCAGGTCTGTCAGCGTAAAATCGATCTCGTGCCCCACCGCCGAAATCACCGGAAT
Organism: Candidatus Latescibacterota bacterium; assembly: GCA_965222075.1. Classification (GTDB taxonomy): domain Bacteria; phylum Latescibacterota; class UBA2968; order UBA2968; genus JAAXHW01. Next base: position 2,597,672 of record OZ244937.1, read on the forward strand.
CTCCGACGTATAGACGGCCCGCACAACAGCCTCGGTGTTGAACGCCGCCAGGTCCTCAGCCGCGCCGCCTCCCCGGCCCACAATCAGCACATCCACCTGGCCGTAAGCGTTCAACTCCGCAATTCCCTGCGCAATATCTTCACCGGCCCCCTCTCCCTGGACCAGCGCAGGACGCAGCACAACCCGCACGCCCGGAAACCGTCGCCCCAGCACCTGGAGAATATCCCGGATGGCCGCGCCCGTCTGCGACGTCACCACCCCAATCGACTGGGGATAAGTCGGCAGCGGGCGCTTGCGCGCTTCATCGAACAGGCCCTCCACCATCAGCCTGTGCTTCAGCTCCTCCAGCGCAAGCTGCTGCTGGCCCACACCGGCCTGGAAGAGCTGCGTCGCATTCAATTGGTACTGGCCACTGCGTTCATACACAGTCACCCGGCCCTGGGCCAGCACCTGCATCCCCGCCTCCGGCTCAAACCCCGACGGCCTGTGGGAGCGCCACATCACGCAGCGGAGCTGACAGCTCTCATCCTTCAGGGTAAAATACCGATGTCCGGACGCAGCCTGCGTATACTCCGAAAGCTCACCGATGACCCAGAGGGGTGGAAACGCCATTTCTAAGGTCTGACGAACCGCCTGCGTGACCTCCGACACTGTGCAGGGACGCTCCGCCACCCCTAAGCCTCCTCCCAGTCGATCCGCAGCCTGTCGATCTGCCTCGCTCTGCCGGTCTCCTCGTCAACATCTAACAGCGCCCCACAGAGCTTCACATCACCGATTGCCGGCTCAAACCGGGCGGGCAGCTGGTTGATAAACCGCTGGATGGCAACCTCCTTTTCCGCCCCAATGACCGAATCGTGCGGGCCGGTCATGCCCGCGTCGGTAATGTAGGCGGTCCCCCCGGGCAGAACCCGCTCATCGGCCGTCTGCACATGGGTATGGGTGCCCATCACCGCGCTGACCCGACCGTCCATAAACCAGCCGAATGCAATCTTCTCCGAGGTAGCTTCCGCATGGAAGTCGATCACCACCACGCGCACCTCCTGCCTGAGAGCGTCAACGATCTCCCGGCCCGTCCGGAAGGGACAGTCTAAACTCTTCATATTCGTGCGCCCCTGCAGACACACCACGCCCACCGGCATCCCGTTTTCCGACGGAAAAACACCCCATCCAACCCCCCCGACCTCAGGTGGGAAATTGGCCGGGCGCAGCACCCGGTCTCCCGCCATAATATAGGGTACACCATCCTTCTGATCCCAGACGTGGTTGCCTGTGGTGATGACATCTGCGCCATAGGCGTGGATCTTTCGGCCGATCTTCTCCGTAATCCCAGCCCCTCCGGCCGCATTCTCCCCGTTTACAATGCAGAAATCGACCCCGTGGGCCTCTCTCAGCCGGGGAATCAGTCCGGCCGCAGCCCGCCGCCCCGGTCTGCCGTACACGTCCCCCACAAACAGAAGCTTCAAACTGCCTCCTATCTTGCAAAATCGATGGCCCGGGTCTCCCGAATCACCGTAACCTTCACCGGCCCCGGACAGGTCGCGTCCGCCTTGAGCCGCTCGACAATTTCCGTGGCCAGCCGTTCGGTATCTTCATCGCTCATCATCTCACAGTCGGCAATCACCCGAACCTCCTGACCGGCATTGATCGCATAGACCTTATCCACCCCCTCAACCAGCCGGGCGGTCGACTCCAGCCGCTCCAGCCGGCGCACATAGTTCTCGATGACCTCCCGCTGCGCCCCCGGTCGCGACCGGGAAATGATATCGGCCGCATCTACCAGCACCGCAATGGGCGAAATAGGATCGGCATCCCCGTGGTGCGCCTCAATGGCATTGATCACAACGGGATCCTCTCCATACTTTCGCCCCAGGTCCGCCCCATTCTCCCCGTGCGTCCCCTCCGCCTCGTGGGTCAACCCTTTGCCCACATCGTGCAGCAGCCCGGCGCGTTTGGCAAGCTGGGAATCCAGCCCCAATTGCGTGGCCATCGTCCCTGCTAAGAAGGCCGCTTCCTTGCTGTGGTTGAGCACATTCTGCCCGTACGTCGTCCGGAACTTCAAGCGCCCCAAACACTCGATCAACCGGTCGTGCAAACCGGGCACGCCCGCGTCGAACGCCGCCTGCTCACCCGCCTCTCGGATCACCTCCTGTATCGATTCCCTGGACCTCTGAACGATCTCCTCGATCCGTCCTGGATGGATGCGCCCGTCTAAAACGAGCCGTTCCAAGGCCATCTTGGCAACCGCCCGCCGGATCGGATCGAATGCGGACAGAACCACCGCCTCTGGCGTATCGTCAATCGTCACATCCACGCCGGTGGCCATTTCAAACGCCCGTATGTTTCGCCCCTCTCGACCGATAATCCGTCCCTTCATATCATCCGACGGGAGGCGAACAATCGCCTGGGTCGATTCAACCGTATGGTCTGCGGCCAGACGCTGGATGGCGCTGGTGATAATCTCCTTCCCTTCGTCGTTGGCCCTGGCAAGGGCATCTTCCCGGATCTCCTTGATCCGCCATGCCGCATCCTGCCTCGCCTCATCCTCTAAATTGGCCATCAGAATCGCCTTGGCTTCATCCTGGGTCAGCCCTGCAATCCGCTCCAGCCGTGTATTCTGTTCCAAAATCCGGGCCTCTAAGCCCCGGGCCTTTGTCTGGATCTGTTCCTGCAGCCGGGCAAGCTCCTCTTCCCGGGACGCCGTATTCCGCTCCTTGTGGTTTAACAGATCCGCCCGCCTGTCGAACTGCCGTTCCCTGCTGCTCATTTTTATCTCTTCCCGTTTGAGCTGCTCCCACTTGTCCTCTATCTCCTGCTCAAACTGGAGGCGCTCCTGGTGCATCTGGTCCTTGGCCTCTAAGACCGCCGTCCGCTTCATCGATTCGGCCTCTTTTTGGGCATCATCGAGGATCTTTTCAGCCGTGACCTCCGCTCGGTACGTCTTGCTGTGCGCAAACTTGCTCCTGCCCAGCCATCCCAGAACGAATCCCAGCAACAGCAGACCGGCCGACAGGATCATGACCACCAAGGTTCCTTCTATCGACATATTCAGCATGTCCGATCTCCTTAAGGATAGCCCATTTTGTCCATAAAAAAAACCCGCTTGCGCCCCCCCAGCACCTATTCCGCTGCGCCATCCTGCACAAATCGCACAGCAGACGGATTCTCAAGTCAACGTGAACGCAGCAGGGAGTCTGCCCGGCATAGCCCTCATGTGGCCCGCCGCAACAGCATACACCCCATTTCCTGGTTGGTCCCGACCACGCCCAGGGTGCCGGGAAACCCACTCTCAATCGCGCTGTGTGATCCGGTTCGTCGTATCGGCCAGTCGATCGGCCTTCCTGCAAACGACCTGCTCCATACGCTGGCCGGATTCCTCTTCTTTGAACAGCTCATCGGCTAAGTTTACAGCCGTGAGCACCGCGATTTTGGCAACCGACCGTAGCGAAAGCGTGTTGGCAATTTCTCGCATCTTACGATCAACGTACCGGGCCACCTCACGGGTATGATCGGAATCGGTTTTAGACGCAATTTTATATTCTGTGCCAAAAATATGGACGTGTACAAGCGGTAAATCCGACATGGGGGCAGATTTCCCTATTCTGTGTCCACAGCATCCAGCCGAGACAACATCGCCTCGATTTTCTGTTGAATCTCCTCCTTATTCTCAATCAGAGAGGCATTTTCCTCACAGACCTTCCGGAGCCGATCCCGCTCGGCGCGTAACTCGGAAAGGGTCTTCTCCTGAAGCTCCACCTTCTCTCCAAGTTCCTGATTCCGTTGCTTCAGGTCTGCATTTTCGCCGCGTAAATGCTCCATCCTGTCGACCGCCCGGTCGATCTCTGCCACCAGACGATTGACGCCACCGTGCAACTCGTTTTCCTCCTGCGTGTCAGCGTCCATCCCAATTCCCTCCAAATGGGGGTCTCTTACGACCAACACAGCCTCATAGGCCAATTTAACACCTCTGGCCCTTAAAGTCAAGCGTCTGACAACAACCTTCTGGTTCTTCTTAACTTATAAAAAAAACGGAATCTGCATAGAGGGCGATCCACCGTCTGAACCGCCTCCCCCATGCAGATTCCATCTTCAAATCAGACGTATCAAAGCAGGGAATCGGGAAGGTAAACCGCCCGGTTTTGGAGAGCAGGGAGGGGCCCTGCTCCCTATTCCCCTCTAAATGTGCTGCCTGGCCTGCTCGGACAGGGCCGCAAATGCCTCTGCATCTGTCATAGCCAGATCTGCCAGCACCTTTCGGTTGACATCCACGCCGGCCTTTTTCAGACCGTTCATCAGGCGGCTGTAGGACAGCCCGTTGAGCCGGGCGGCCGCGTTGATCCGCACAATCCAAAGTGCCCGAAACGTCCGCTTCTTCTGTCTCCGGTCACGGTAGGCATAGGCCAGCCCGCGATTGACACTGTCGTCGGCAGTGCGGTACAGCTTGCTCCGCCCACCCCAGTATCCCCGGGCGGCCTTGAGCACCTTCTTTCGTCTGCGACGCGATGCAACTCGATTTGTTACCCTCGGCATCGATTCCCTCCTAAACGACCAGCATCCGCTTGACCCGCTTTAGATCCGCTTTGTGGATCGTAGCCGGCTTCCGCAGATGCATTTTACGTTTACTCGACTTCTTGGCCAGGTTATGGGTAGCCGTTGACTTGCCCCGGCGGAGGCTTCCAGACTTTCGCCGCCCGAAACGCTTGGCAGCACCCCGATGACACTTCATTTTAGGCACGGATCACTCCTTGATGTTAATTTCGTGATTCTTCGCTCGATTCTCGTTATTCGATCACGCGTCGCGAGTCCAAAGCCGCGGGTCCTCCACCCAACCCCGGTTTGGGGTGACTCGTGATGCGTGACCCATAGACGGTCTTTTCACGATCCACAATTACTTGGGAATCAGGATAATCACGACGTTGCGCCCTTCATCCCGCAGCGGCGTCTCTGGGGTTCCGACCTCCTTGAGGTCTTCTTCCACCCGTTTCAACAACGCCCGCCCCTGTTCCCGATACATATTCTGGCGACCCCGGAATTCCACCGATACCTTCACCTTGTGACGCTGCTTCAGGAAATTCTCGGCGTGTTTCATCTTGAACTCATAATCGTGGTCGCTGATCATCGGTCCAAGCCGGATCTCCTTGAGCTGCGAACCGCTCTTCTTTCCCTTTCTGGCCTTCTTGCTCTGCTCGTATCGGTACTTTCCATAATTCATAATACGGCAGACAGGCGGCCGGGCATTCGGCGCAACCTCCACCAGATCCAGGTCTTGCGCTTCGGCCATTTCCAGAGCCTGCTTCGTCTCTACAATACCGAGTTGCTCGCCCGACTCGGAAATCAGCCGAACCTGATGGATCCGGATCTGTTCGTTGACCCGGGATGTATTCTCCTGCCTGCGCTCTCTGAAACCTCTGGAACCTCGATTGATACGATCACCTCCAGCGTGAAACCCAGAGCACGCGACAGGCCGCCCGCTGCCCCGGGACGATAGATGGCTTCCTCTCTGCACACTCCTTACGACATCTTCTTTTCCTGGATCTCCTGCTGCATTTTGGCCGTCACATCTTCCAAAGACAACTTTCCCAGGTCTCCTTCCCCGTGTCGGCGCACCGAAACCGTTCCTCCTCCGACCTCCTGTTTGCCCACAATCAGCATATAGGGAATCTTCTGAACCTCTGCCTCTCGGATCTTATAACCCAGTTTGGCGTCCTGATCGTCCACCTCTGCACGGATGCCCGCCGCCTTAAGGCGCCGCGCCACCTCGGCAGCATAATCCGAAAACGGGTCGGAAACCGGCAGCACAATCGCCTGCACCGGCGCCAGCCACAGCGGGAAGTTGCCCGCATAGTGCTCGATCAACACCCCGAAAAACCGCTCCATCGACCCCAGCAGCGCCCGGTGGATCATATAGGGGCGGTGGTGCTTGCCGTCCTGACCCACAAAACTCAGGTCGAACCTCTCGGGCAGGTTGAAATCGAACTGGATCGTGGTGCACTGCCACTCCCTGTCTAAGGCATCGTTAATCTTCACATCGATCTTCGGCCCGTAAAACGCGCCGCCGCCCTCATCCACCCGGTAGGGCAGCTTCTGCGAGTCCACCGCCCGCCGCAGGGCATCGGTCGCCCGGTCCCAATCTTGAGGGTCTCCTACGTAGTCTTCCGGCCGTGTAGAGATATACACGTTAAAATCCTCAAACCCGAAAGATCTCAGGATGTAGAGCGTGAAGTCGATCACGCGGACGATTTCATCCTCTACCTGGTCCGGTCGGCAGAAAATGTGCGCATCGTCCTGCGTGAACCCACGCACCCGCATCAGCCCGTGGAGCACCCCCGCGCGCTCATACCGGTAGACCGTGCCCAGCTCCGCCCAGCGGAAGGGAAGCTCCCGGTAGCTCCGCAGCCGATTCTTGTAGATCATGCTGTGAAACGGGCAGTTCATCGGCTTGGCAAAGTACTCCTGCCCATCGATATCCATCGGGGCGTACATATTCTCCCGGAAGAAATCCAGGTGCCCGCTGGTCTGCCACAGCCTGGACCGCCCGACATGGGGCGATCCGACCAGTTCATACCCACCCTCGTAGTGGGCCCCGCGCCAGAAGTCTTCTATCTCGTTCCGTATCCGGGCGCCTTTGGGGTGCCACAGCGCCAGCCCGGGACCGACGGTATCGCTGATCGAAAAGAGATCCAGCTGCGCTCCCAGCATCCGGTGGTCCCGCTGTCTGACCCCTTCCAGCCGTTCCAGATAGGCCTTCAGATCCTTTTTATCCGGAAACGAAATCCCGTAGATCCGCTGCAGCATCTTGTTGGATTCGTCTCCACGCCAGTACGCCCCAGAAGAACTCAACAGCTTGACCGCCTTGATCCGCCCTGTGCCCGGCACGTGGGGACCCCGGCAGAGGTCGCACCACTTATCCGCATTCCGGTAGATGCTGATCGTCTCGTCCGGCCCGATATCCTCTAAGATCTCCAGCTTGTAAGGCTCGTCCAGATCCGAAAAAATCTTCACCGCCTCATCCCGGGACGCCTCCACCCGTTCAAAGGGCTGGTCTTCTCGAATGATCTCCTGCATTCGGCCCTCGATCCCTTCCAGATCCTCCGGCGTAAAAGGCTCGTCCCGGTCGAAATCGTAGTAAAACCCATTTTCGATCGGAGGGCCGATGGTTACCTTCGTATCCGGGAAAAGGTCCTGCACGGCCTGCGCCATAATGTGGGCCGTGCTGTGCCAGTAGACCTCCTTACCCCCGTCGCTGGCAAAGGTCAGAAGCTCGACTTCAGCATCTTCCCACAGCGGATAACTCAGGTCAACCGCTTCCCCATCCACCCTCCCGGCCAGGGCCGCACGCGCAAGCCCCGCACCGATCGATTCGGCGACCTCTAAAAGGGTGGCGCCTGTGGGGAAGTCTTTTTGAGACCTATCAGGCAGTGTAACGGCAATGCAACCGTTCTTCTCTTCTGACATTTTAAAACCCTGAACCTCAACGAAAACAAAAAAACGCGCCACCTGCCATCTGCGCGCCCAATTCAGCAAAGCATCAGGTGGCATTCATCCGTCCCTTTGGCTCTCCTCGCAAATGGGTTAAGAGGGAATTGGACCTAAAGTTAGGTTAATTTATACTATATATCGTATATTGTCAAGCGAAAACTCCAGACCAGGTGCCGTCCAAAAACAGCGTATAAAAAGAAAAATAAAAGGCTCCTGCCTCCCCTCTCTCATCCCTTTTCCTTTCAACCTCCCAAGAGATAGAACGTCTCAACCGGATACGCCATTTTACGCACAGAGACCTTCAGATCATCCACCATACGGTCCATCAAAGCGTCATAGTGCTGCGCCATCCCCTTCTCCCTTCCACCCAGCGTCCGGGCGGGAAAAGAGACCACCACATAATCCGCCCGCAATCGCCTCAGTAAATCCCCCGTGGCCCCCTTCATCTGCTGCTCCAAACAGGGGACTGACTTGAACAGGAAGACCACATCCGCTTCCAGGTCCGGCCCCGACACCAGAATATCCCTGCAAACCGCCCCCGGATCGTGCCCCACGCATCTGAAAAAATCGTTGGCCGCGCAGACCAGCCGGTGGTCAATGTCGTACGCCACGTATCGGGCCGCCCGGTCCAACTCCATCCAGAGCAGCGCAAAAGGATTCAGCCCGCAGGCCAGGTCCAGGAGGGTGCGCGGCTGCCCGATCTCCTCGAACAGATCCCGGTAAAACCCGGCCATGATAGGCAGGCGCTCCGCCGTTGAAGCATGGCACTGAAGAATCTCATAACAGGCCGCCCGCAGGTCGGCGTCCGGCAGGGAAGGAGAAAGCCTGCCCAGCAGTTCCTCCACCCGGGCAAACTGAAAAGCATCGAAATACGCGCCGTAAACCTGGTGCAGCTTCCGTTTTGCCGCCCTCACCGCCGTCTTGCCGTTCGGATGGCGGCGCCCTGCCCAGTCGGCCACACGGTAGAGCGTATCCTCACACAGGTGCCGGTACTTCCTGGCCTGCCTCAGCCGGTCCACAACCTCCTGACAAAAATCGCTGTGTGTCAAAGCGGAAGCCCCTTACCCGGCCGGTCCAGGGCTCGAAGACGGTCTATCAGGTTGCCGTAAAACTTGAGATTGTGTATCGTCGCAAGCCGGTGCGCAGAGGCGTCGTTAACCTCGAAGAGGTGATGCAGATAAGCCCGGGTATACCGCCTGCAGAACAGACAGTCGCAGCGCTCGTCAATCGGCAGCCGATCCCTGGCATACCGCTCGTCCCCGATGTAGAGATACCGGTAGAACGCCCTGCCCTCTAAGCCGCTCGTCTCCAGCGCATCGTTTAAAACGTAGAGCCGCTTCTGGCGGGCGTCACGCGTCGGGATCGTGCAGTCGAACGTATCGTACCCCATCCCGAACGCCTCCACCAGATTTTCCGGTTTGCCGATCCCCAGCGCATGTTTGGACAACGCTTCGGGAATCAACTCGGCCACATACCCCACCCCGTCCACCAGCATCCCTTCCAAATCGATTGGCCACCCGCCATACCCGTACCCGTCGAACCCGATCTCTAACAGCGCGTCGGCGCATCGTTTTCGAAGGTCGGGATTTTCTCCGCCCTGGACAATACCGTAAAGCAGAGGCCGTTTTCCCCCCAGTGCCCCCTTCTCCACCTGGCGATCGTATTCCACCTTGCATCTGCGGGCCCATTCAATCGTGTGTTCAACGCTCTCCACCTGTGCCGTCTCAGGCTCATTGGGATGGGTGCAGTGATCCAGGCAGAACATCAGATCCGCCCCTATACTAAACTGTTTCTGGATGCACTTTTCGGGCGTCAGCACCCGCCGCTTCTGCTTTTTTCCCAGCCGGTACGTGAACCCCCGGCTGGAAATGCGGCCCCCTCCGGGATCTTCCGCAACCAGTGAAAAAACCTGAAACCCGCCCGAATCCGCGGCCACCGGACCGTCCCATCCCATAAATCGGTGGATGCCACCCAAACTTGAGACCAAAGAAATCCCCGGATGGGACGAAAGGTGCAAGGTGTTCACCATCACCCCCCCCACGCCGCAGGCTGCCAGATCGACCGAATCCAGCGTTCGCACCACCCCCCGCGTGCCGTCCGGCAAAAACGCGGGCAGCCTGAGTTCCCCGCGGCCCGTCTGCAAAACCTTCACCCCATCGGCCTCCTTCTCCTCAGAACGCATCCAGCCCCAGCCCTCCCGGATCCGCCACCACATCCACGGCCGCAACCAGATCCACTTAAGGCAAATGCAGCATCCGGTGAATCCGGCACGACAGCCGCCAGTTGGGGTGCCGCGTCAAAATCTCCAGCGCCTTGTGAATATACTCTGACCTGCTCGACTCCGGCTGCAGGTAGATATACTCGGCCCGGTCTTCTTCGACCATATCCTCCCGAAACGTCTTCCCCACCACGTACTTCAACTCCGTAATCCGCGTCAACCCCGCTGCAATCGTCCGCCGCTTGGGCGACACCGTCCAGTGCTCGATCAGTTCATAAAGCGCCGGGGCCGGATCGATCGTCCCGTTCGTTTCAATATGCAGCCGGTAGCCTGCATCCTTCAACGACCCGCAGAGCGGAATAATATTCTGCCCCAGCGGCTCCCCTCCCGTCAAACAGACCCACTCCACCGTATGCCGCCCCACCTCCTCCAAGACCTGTTCGACCGACATCTCCACATAGGAATCGAACTCCGTATCGCAGAAAAAACAGCGCAGATTGCACTTGGCGAGCCGTACGAAGGTTGTGGGCTGCCCCACCCGAAGCCCTTCCCCTTCGATCGAGTAAAAAATCTCATTGACCTGTAAGACCCGTCCCTCCTCCCGCCAGACCGGCATCCGATCCGCGGGGGCAGGGGGAATCCCTTCCAGGCTATCGAGCTCGCGTTCCGACACCAAAGTGCTCCTCATCCAGGTGGCCAGTGACCCACCTGCCTGCAGCGCAGAGCACTGCGCAGGCAGGTCCCTCCCTGTGAAATATACTACCCATTCGCTGCATCCGCAAGAACAAGCCCTTGAAATTTCTTGACAACGCCTCCTGGAGTCAAGAAATTGTAGCAATCAACCGTCTCCAAAACGGAACGGCCCTGGTCTCCATTCTCCCGTATCTGACAATCCGCCTTCAAAAAGGAGATCCCCAATGCACCCCTTCGAAGCCCTCAAAGTACCCCAGGGCAGCGTCGGCATCCACTGGTTCGGACAGAGTTCCTTCGCCCTTAAAAACACCTCGGACCCCATCGTCCAGGTCGACCCCTACTTTCCCAGGGAGCGTCCCGCCGACCGGTTCATCCACGCCCAGCCCCCGCTGGATGAGGCAGCGCTCAAAACCGACTTCGTCCTCCTCACCCACAACCACGGAGACCACACCTGCGTCGAGTCCCTCCGCCGCATCCACGCCGCCTTCCCCGAAGCCCGCTACATCGGCCCTCCCGAAAGCGTGGCGAACATGCTGGAGAACGACATCCCCGAGGGCCTCCTCACAACCGTCACGGCCGGAGAGTCTGCCTCTCTGGGCCCCATAACCGCCCACGCCGTCTGGTCCAAACCCATGGAAGGCGTGCCGGAAGAGGAGATCAAGCCCCCCGACGTCCAGCACCTCGGCTACGTTGTCGAAGCCGGGCCGGTACACGTCTTCATCTCCGGAGACCCCATCAACACCATTGCCGACCACGACGAACTCCTTCAACCTATTGCCTTCCTCCAGCCCAACATCGGCCTGCTCACCACCCACCCGGACGAAGGCGAATTCCCCTTCTTCGCCGGATCGATCGAAACCGCCCTGAAACTCGGCCTGGAGGCGGCGGTGCCGGCCCACTACGACTGTTTCGTCACCCGCACCTACGACCCCAACAAATGGGCCGCCATGTTTCCGGAGATCGGCCCTCAACCAATCATCATCCCGTACAACGACTCAATCGTCTACCCGGGTTGACCTCTTCCCTTCCAGCGAAATAATCGACGCAAATCAAATTAAAGAAAGGACAATGTGCAAATCCGGAAACACCACGCCGTCATTTTCGATGTGGACGGCCTCATCATAGATACTGAAGAACTCTACTGGAAAACGTTCAACAAAACCCTCGGCGATTACGGCTTCTCGCTCACCCGGAGAGAATACACCGTCTGCGTGGGGCACCCGGTGGAAGACAACTGCCGGTATGCCGTTGATCGCTATCATCTTGAAACCTCGCCCGGGGCCTTCTGCAAAATCTGGATGGCGCGGTTTGAGCGGGCCATCTCCGATCCGGAAAAGATCGCCCTCATGCCCGGCTTCCTGGACCTGTTGGCACACGTCAGGCGCAAACCCTACCGCCTCGGTATTGCCTCTGCCACGCAGCGCTCCCGCATGGAAAAGACCCTCCGAAACGGTTTGCTTTCCCGCCTGGAAGGCCTCTCTTCCCTGAATGAAATCTTCACGGCCATGCTCTCCGGCAGCGACATTGAACGGCCCAAGCCCGCTCCTGACATCTACCTCCTGACCGCAGAACGCCTCGGCGTATCCCCCAAAACATGCCTGGCTTTGGAAGACAGCGAAGCCGGCGTCCGGTCTGCGAAGGCTGCGGGCATGGCCGTCATCGCCGTCCCCAACCTCTTCACCGCCCACCAGGACCACAGCGCGGCCGATGCTGTACTGGCGCATCTGATGGATGCGGTGAAGGAAGGGCATGTGTGACAAGCAACTTATGTTCTCTCTTCCACAAATGACCTCTCAACGCCCTCAGGCGTGAGGAGCCTGCAACGATCCTACCCGGAGCACCCGCGTTCTGGACTTCCACAAGGCCAAATTTGAAATTTTTTCAAAACCACCTCATGCATACGCTTCCGCATCATCCTCCGGTTCGTAGCCAAGCTCCTCACGCGCGTTCTGGAGGTCCCAGTAGGCCCGGGTATTGTTGGAAATCCCGAAGTAGACCCCGAACCCCACCGACTCGGCCTCAATGCTTCGCCACACAAGCTGCACCGTATCCCGGTGGCTCAGCCAGGAGGAGAGAATCCGGTCGCCCTTCCGGTTGATTACCGCCTCGGCCGGTTGAAAGGACCCGATGCGGAGGCAGATCACGGACAGCCCGAAGGCGTCCACGTAGTACCTCCCCAGGTCCTCTCCGAATGCCTTGCTCACCCCGTAGTAACTGTCCGGCCGCGCCGGCATCTCCGGCGTCGTATAAACCCCGTTCTTTTCGTAGTACCCGATCACGTGGTTGGTGCTGGCGAACACCACCCGGTTCACCCCGGTCCTCCGGGCAGCCTCATAAATATTGTACGTCCCCCGGATATTTGTCTCCAGCACCTCCTCGAACGACGCCCCCCCGGACGGATTGCCGGCCATGTGCACCACCGCATCAACCCCGTTCACGGCCTCGACCATCCGGTCCAGGTCGGTAATGCTGGCAACGCAGACCTCTTCTCCCGGCGCGCCCGGCAGCACGGTGTTGTGATACAGCAGCCTCAGATCGTAGCGCTCTTTCAACCCCTCTCGCAGCACCTGTCCGATCCTTCCGGCTGCGCCGGTAATCAACACCTTTTTATGGCACATACCCCTTCCTTTCACCGCATGGATGAAGTGTCATATCCTATCCTTTTACAGTAAGAATACGCTCTGCGTTCCCACCCAGGACCGCCGTCGCGTCCTCGTCGGACAGATCGGTCACAACGCGGGACAGCGCGGCGTAGGGAATGAACAGAGGGGCATGGGACCCGAAAAGGAGCTTCTCTCTCAACCCATCCTCTACCAGCACCTTCAACGCATCCATCCCATCGGCCTGGGACACGTCGGCATAGAGGTTGGGCAACCCCAGCAGCCGGTCTCCGAGCGCCCGGATTTCGGCCGTCCTCGGCCCCCCGATGACCACCGTCAAACCGGGATGCCGTTCAGCAGCATCTGCGACCTCGGCCGCAGCGACGTCGGGCACCTGCGCCAAGGGGTGCTGCCGCCTGGGGTCTTCCAGGCGCGTCTGCACAATAACCGCCAGCCCCTCCCGTGACAGGGCCTGGAGGAGACCATCGGCGTCGGCAAGCGCGTAGGGCGAATAGGCGGGCAGCAGCCGGACCAGTCTGACCCGCAGTTCCCGAACCGCCCGGTTCAGTTCGTCCCGCCAGGTCGCCACGGTGGGGTCCAGCACGGGCACCGGCCAGATGTTGTCGGTGGTGCCGGCCGCCCGGTAAAGCGCGCCGTTGAAGCGGTGGGGGTTGCGGCACCAGGCCGCTTCTAAGGGCGAGATGCAGATCCGGTCCACCCCGTATTCCTGGAGCGAAGCCCGTACGCTGTTGAGGTCTCCGACCACCGGGTGCGAGGGCCAGTATCCTGTAAATGCGTTCAGGTCGATAATCATGGTGCATCTCCTTCCGGAACCCCGACCCCTGCCCACTCTGGCAGCAGCCGGGCCGTGTTGTTCCAGAGGATGTCCTGTTTGGCCGCATCAGGCAGGTGGGTGCCCAGCGTTTTGCCCAACTGCACCCCGAAGTGGCGGATGGGGGCGTCCGAGCCGTACACCACCCGCTCCGGCCCCAGGGCATCCACGGCGATCTCCACGAAGCCGCTTTCCGGATCGCCTCCGGAGGTATCCACGAAAATGTTCGGACAATCGACCACATCTTCGATCCCGCGCAGGCCGTGGCCGTTGAGGTGTGCCATCACAATCCGTGCTTCCGGATGGCGTTTTGCCAGGCCCGCAACATCCGCAGGAAACGACTCGCCCACGAGATTCCCCGTCGTCTTCATCCACGCGTGCTGGAGCACCGGTACCCCCAGCGCCACCGCCCGCTCCAGAATCGGGTCCAGCCCCGGGTCCGTCGCCCGCCGCGCCACCCACAACTTGATCCCGCTCATCCGTTCGCCCGCCACACACCGATCGATCTCCTCCACCGCCTCGTCCGGATACATCGGGTTCACATAACAGAACGGCAGAAACACCTCCGGCGCGGCCTCCCGCATCCTCAGCGCATAGTCGTTCGCCTCCCGGCACTCCGCCACCGACGGCTCCCGGGGACAGGTCGTATACAGCGAAAACAGGCACATCTTCTCCACCCCCGACCGCTTCGCCGATTCCACCAGCAGCCGCGCATCCTCCCGGATCGACGCCACCTTGTAAAGCCCGAAACAGTCCAGCGGATGCACGTGCACATCCAGCGCAGGCCAGGGCGGCCGCAGCCGGTTTCGTACATCGTCAGGCGTCATTCTCTTACCTCCGGATGTGGGATAACCGATAAAGAATCTTGACCTCTATACCAAACCTATCTATCTTTCAAAAGGAGAGCAAGATAAATTCTCTAAAAATTGACACCGGAGAAGATATCCTGCCGGGATTTTCCATTCTGGTCTCTCAGATTTTCGAATAAGGCGACCCGATCGGTCGCTGCTGTCCCTTTTATGCGCCCCTGGAACACCTGATCCAGGGGTTTCTTCATGATTTCCCTTGCCCCGATACATCCCGTCGTATATAATTACACCGCCAGGAAAAACCGGTCGGCGCGCATCGATCACCAGCTCCGGGCGGTAACCGCCATGGCCTATGGACCTGACGCGGAATGCCCCCGTCTTGATGTGTGCGGTTCAGACCCCAGAGCCTGAATTCTATGAACGTCCTCATCCTCGCCGCCGGATATGCCACGCGCCTCTATCCGCTAACCCGCGACTTTCCCAAGCCGCTCTTGAAAGTCGGGAACAAAACCATCCTGGACCACCTCGTCGACCAGGTCCGCACCGTCCCTGAAATCGAGCACGCCTTCCTTATCACCAACCATCGGTTTGTGGACCACTTCCGGCGATGGGCTGCGCATAAAGCCGCAACCGCGCGTCAAAGCAGGCGCGTGCACACCGGCCTCCGATTCGACATCATCGACGACGGAACGGCCTCCATCGACGACCGGTTAGGCGCAGTGGGCGACATTCAGTACGCCATTGCGCGCCACGGCATTGCGGACGACCTTCTGGTGTGCGCTGCAGACAACATCCTCCAGTTCCCCTTAGAGCACTTTGTTGGAGTCTATCGCGCCAACCCCGTGTCCCACATCTGTGTGCGCGCCATCGAAGATGTGGAAGACCGCAAGCGGCGGGGCATCGCCGTCTTGAACGACGGAGGCCGCATCGTCGAATTCGCCGAAAAGCCCGGGTGTCCCAAATCCCATTGGGGATCGCTGCCGCTCTACATCTACCCAGCAGCCATCCTCCCACGCATCGGCGAATACCTCAAAAGCGGTGGAAACCCCGATGCGCCGGGCCACTTCATCGAGTGGCTCTGTGGGGTAGAACCGGTCCACGCCTACAAAATTCAGGGGTCAGTTCTGGACATCGGCAACCATGAATTGCTCGCCGAGGCAAGAGAAGTATTCCGTTCGTAACCGGTATATGGCTACGGCACACACCTTATTCAAAGAGGGAGTCCCATGGCAAACGTCAACATCATCCGTCACCAGCCGGGCGCCGTTTTCTGCAGTACCTGCGAAGTCGTCATCACCGACAACGACCACAACATCGTCCGCCTCGTAGAGCCCAGCGGCAACGTGGGCACCCAGTACCCCAAAGAGCTCGCCGCCCAGTGGTTCGGCACGGTCCAGAACCTCAACGCCGGCCTCGCCCGGGGCGGCGTCACCTGGGCCGATGTCTACAAAACCGACGTCCTCTGGACCACCCCGTCTGACGACCGCGATGCCTGCGACGCCTACAAAAACGCATTCAATGCCGTCTACGCCCCGCTCGTCCAGGCCGTCACCGGGTGTGCGCTCAACGCCAACCGCATGGCCCGCTTCACCCATCCCGAAGGCTTCCCCGACCCCGAAGCCCTCTTCGAGGTCCAGATCAAAGCGATTCGGGGCGAGGGGGTCACTGTAGGCGGCGGCAAAATCGACTACGGCGCCTGGGTCGACCACCAGCCCAGCGGCGCCTCCGTGCTGCACACAGACGCCGGCGGAAACACGATCACCACCCTGGGTTCGGATCTGGCGACAGAGGTGGAATTCGTCCTGACCGAACAGTACGAAAAGAAACTCGCCGGCCAGGGCGTCGACTTCAAAACGCAGACCGCCTGGATGGAGATCCTGGTCGCCGTGGACGACGACCCTGCCCAGACCTGGAACCGGGTCGAAGCGGTCCGCCAGGCCATGGCCGATTATTTTGGCGACCACCGGCCTGCAGGAAAGATCTACCCGGTCTCCCGTATCCCCAACTTAGACGGCATCGTGGAGCCTGAGCCCCGCTGCGTGGTCGGCGACGGCGTCGAAATCGACCGCTCCGGCGAGATCGTCGACGGCTTCAGCACCTGGACCTCTATCCGCCGCTCCGGCGTCACCGAAGTCATGGTCAGCGGCATAGGCGGAGACAACGCCGCCGCCATCCTGGAAACGATAGACGGCCACGTTCGCACTGCCGGCGGAGCGGGCCTCAAGGCTGACGGCGTCTTCAACAACGCCTACATCGTCGCGGCCGAAAACAGCGCAGCCAGCCGCAACCGGTTGACCGAATTCAACGCTTCATTCTCCGGCTACTACGAAGGTGTGGTCCCCGCCGGCCGCACCGCCCAGTTCGTCCCCGGCTTTATGGCCGAGGCCTGCACCTGCGGCATCTCCAACCGGTCGGTCTTCGCCGGGTAACCGTGCAGCGTTAAACAGCTCCACCATGCACACACCCTCCCGCATGTCAAGCAACAAAAAAGACGATTGTTGAGACGTTCGAGGACGAAGACGTATCGGGCGTTGATCCGGTAGAGACTGGTCATCGACTCCCGGATTCCCTGTATTTTCGATGATTCAAATGCCAGAACAAATCGGGAGTTATCGAAAAAAACGAACTGCCATGAGCCTCACCAGAACCCTCCTGACCCTCTGCCTGTTCGAGCTCCTCGCCGGATCGGCGTCTGCCCACGTTTCTGGCCCGGACTTCGACGGCGACCACTACGTCGGACTCTCCGACTTTGTCCTCTTCGCCCAGGCCTTTGGCTCCACCCAGGCCCGGTTCGACCTGACCAACGACGGACGGGTGGACTTTCAGGACTTTGTCGCCTTTGCCAGAGATTTTGGGAAGGTGGTCCGCGAAGAGGGGGAAACAGCAATCGTCGTCACACCCTCCACCTTCGAGAACTTGCAGCGCTACGTCTTCAACGAAAACTGCATCAGCAGCTCCTGTCACACCACCGCAAACGCTGCGGGCGGCCTCTCCCTGGAGCCCGACGTGGCCTACGAAAACCTGGTGGACCGGGCTCCCATGAATCCCACCGCGTTCGAAAACCGCATGAAACGCGTCGTTCCCGGCGCTCCGGATCAAAGCTTCCTCATCAAAAAGCTGACCGGCTCCGGCGTGGGCTATGGAGACCCGATGCCGAGGGGGCCCAGCCTCAGCGGGGTTCAGATCGACGCGGTTCGCACCTGGGTCGCCGGCGGTGCCCCCAGGCAGGGTGTTGTGGAAGGCATGCCCGACCTGAGTGCTCTTGCAATCAAGCGGGTCTTTGAACCGCCGTCGCCGCCAGAGCGGGGCATCCAGATCCACCTTGAGCCCTTTGCGGTCGAACCCGGCAAGGAACGGGAGATCTTCTCGGCCATGAGACTTGGCGCCACAGAAGACCTCATGGTCAATAAGGTCGAAATCGTACAGCCCGAAGGCAGCCACCACTTTATCATCTACAAAGTTGACGACGAGGAGGCCCAGAAACTCCCGCCCGGACTCCGGGACTTCAATCCCACCACCCCCCTTCAGAACCTCGGCATCTTCACCCGCCGGTTTATCGTCGGCACTCAAACGCCTTACACCCTCCTGGAATTCCCGGAAGGCGTCGTCATCCCCATGCCCGCAAACGCCGTCTATGAGCTCAACTCCCACTTTGTCAACACCTCGGGGGTAAACACCCTCGTCGGCGAGGTCTACATCAACCTCCACACCATCCCCGCAGACGAGGTAAAACACGCCACAAAACCGATCTTTGTCGCCCACCTCGGCTTTGCAATCCCCCCCGGCCAGACCGTCACCTCCGGCGCGTCCTGGACGCTCGACCGGGATATCAACCTTCTTCTCCTTTTCTCCCACATGCATCGGCACGGCAGACAGTTCGACATCTTCCTGGAAGAAAATCGGATCTACCGGAGCCTCCACTGGGACGACCCGGAAACCCTGCTCTTCAACCCGCCCCTGTTTGTCAAGTCCGGCCAGAAGGTCCGGTTCGAATGCACCCACGAAAACGACGACAAACCCTTCACCATCCGCTTCGGATTTACCGCCGAAAACGACGAAATGTGCATTATGCTGGGCTACTACTACTGATTCTTCTCAACACCACCCCGGTCGCTTTCGACATCGACTCGCGTAATCTGAAGCTCGTGCCGCACTCTGTATCCGTCGTCTGTCGTCTGTCGTCAAACTTCACAAAAATCCCTATTCCCCGCCCCCTAACGCTCCTTCCGTGTCCTTCCCTACCCTTCTGTGTTCTTCGGTGATATCAAAGCCTACCTCTTTCAAAGACACCCGTTTGCCGGTCTGGTGCGCCTGGCGGGCGGCGGTAGCGACCGCAGTGTTTTCAAGCATCTCCCCGTAGGACACCGGCGGTTTCCCGGTCTCAACCATCTGTTTGACCTTCTTGAGGATCTCAAAAGCGCCATAGGGGAACTCAAAATCCCCCAGATCGGAGGAATGAATGGCCCCCAGGGGACCAAAAGCGCTCGCGTAAAACGCGCAGTGATAAGTAGCGCCGGTGTCGGCATTCAGCATCACCCCGCATGGGGGAAAGCCCGGTTTGTCGGGGTAGTTTAAATGGATAAACCCAAGCGGATTCTCCCCCATGCATTCAACGGACGCCACACCCGGGCCGAAAAAATTCTGGGCCAGCGAAATCGCGTGGATCTGTCCGGCAAGGCTCGGCCCTCCCCCTTTTATCGACACAAACTCCACCTCGCCCACCTCGGGAAACCGATCGGCAAAAAGCCTGGCCTGCGGCAGCATGCGAAGGATGGACAGGGACAGGACGGGGACCTGATGTCTTTGGGCCAGGTCAACAATCGCCTGCGCATCTTTCAAATCACAGGCAAGCGGTTTGTCGATAAACGTCGGCACTCCTTTCTCGATACCCGGCGTCGCCAGTTCCAGATGGTCCGAGCCGTCGTAGTTGCAATCCGCAACAAACACCAAGTCCACATCGTCGGAGACCTCGTCGAAGGTCTGACAGACGCCTGGCCGGGTCTCAAAGACCGTCGCGAAAACCTCCGCCGCTTCCGGCGACTCGTCCCATACCCTGGTAATTTCAAAATCGTGCAGCGAGGGCACCGTCATGTGCGTGGGATCGCTGTAGTGGGTATAAAAGTAGAAATGCGCCCCACCCGTCTGCCAGGTATATGTGGCCTCAGACCGATCGGGCATGGGGGCCTGCAAACGCATGGGATCGTGCTCGGCCATCAATGCCCCATAATACATCCCATGCATATCGCACCGGATCAGGCCAACTCGAATCTTATCCATAACACACTCCTATCTAAGTGTCCAAATTTTTAATATGTTATACGGATACCAGAAAACACCCCGGAGATGAAATCAAGATACGTAAAAATTCCTCGAAGAACAAAAAATTTTGCTTGACAAATGAACGAATGTTCACTATATTTGGAGGAGCACTGAAGTCCAGTACATCAGCTCAGGCAACGTGGTTCGCAATCGGCCAGGAAACTTCAGTTACGGAGGGTAAATCCATGAGTATTGCACGTTCAGAAGGTCAATGGTTCGATGGTGAAAAATCTCTGGAATACTACTATCAGGAAGTGGATCGGTACCCGCAAATCACGGCCCAGGAGGAACAGGACCTGGCAGCCCGCATAGAACGTGGAGACGAAAAGGCCCTGGAAAAGCTGGTCCAGGCCAACCTTCGGTTCGTCATCCACATTGCCAAAGGCTTCCAGAACCAGGGGCTCTCGATGGCCGACCTCATCAACGAGGGCAATCTCGGCCTCCTGACCGCCGCCCGCAAGTTCAACCGCCGCAAAGGCTCCAAATTCATCACCTATGCCGTCTGGTGGATTCGCCAGAACATCCTCAAAGCCCTCGAGGTCCAGACCCGGAACATCCGGGTTCCCGCCAACGTCTTCAACGACCTCAACCGACTGCGCAGGGCCGAAGCCGGCCTTGCCCAGGACCTTAAGCGCGATCCCACGCTGGAAGAGGTCGCCGCCGAGGTCAACTTCCAGACCGAAAAGGTCGCCCATCTCCTCGATGCAGCGTCCAATACGATCTCCCTGCATACCCCCTCCTGCGGTGAGGCCGACGTCGGCCTCGAGGAATCGGTCCCGGATCTCCAAACCTCGCTGCCGGACGAATCCCTTTTCCAGAAATCCAGGTCTCAGGCAGTTAGCGACGTATTGCGTACCCTTTCCGACCGCCACCAGCAGGTCCTCTCCCTCGCCTTTGGCATGGATGGGGCAGAACCTGCCACCTATCAGCAGATCGGAAGCCGGCTCGGCATCAGCCGGGAACGGGTCCGCCAGCTCAAGGAAGACGCCCTCAACAAACTGAAGCAGCCGACCCTCCGCAAACGCCTCGCCGCGTATGCCGAGTAGAAGATATATCCGGCGGTTTTCACCCCCTTCCAGAGGAGAAGCGCCCGGCCATTTCGGTTTACGAGATGGCCGGGCGCTTTATATCTGGCCCTCCCAGCGAGGAATGTCCCCGTCCCCTCTTGCCCCCAGCCTGAATGCACTCACTCACCCCCTGCAATTTTCCTGCCTATCTTTCTTCTTGACTTAGCAGGGCAAAATTCTTCAATTTAGAAGCCGTATCTTTACCCTCATCATACCAAAGAGGTCCGCACGATGAAGATTATTCTGCTTACCACAGTTGCCGCCCTGATCCTGATCTGGGGCGCTATCCTGGCCATAATCAAGTGGATACATCCCTTCGAAACAAAACACCTGCTGGGGTTTGGCGGCTACGTCAGCGTGGTTTCCAGCATCCTCATCTACCTGGTCATCCAGACCTCCATCACCCGGCAGGAAGCCGCACTCGCCAACACCAGGGCACAGCTCAATCAGGAACTGGACAACTTCCGGGAAAAACTCGGCGAGGTTCAATCTCGGGTCATGCAACAGCTTCAGGAAAAGGCCGAACTCACCCAGTCGGAGATGGAAGTCCGCGGCAATCTGCAGACAGAACGGGCCGGGCATGCCCGCACCCGGGAAGAACTCGCCGACGCTCAGGCCCAACGGATGGACACACAGGCGGAACTCATCCGGGAAGCCGATGCCCACCGTGCTTATAGGGACAGCCTCAACACCGAACGTGCCCTCCACCGTTCCACCCAGAGAAGCCTGAGCCAGGAAGAAAAAAGGCACAAGCAGGCCCGGCACAATCTGAACACCACCCGGGGATCCCTGGAAAAGGCCCGGGAGCGGCTGGCCATTCAGACGGCCGATATCGGCCGTCTCCGGGAGGACCTCAAACAGACCGAAACACGCTCCCGGAAGGCCCTGGAGAACGCCGAAATCGCCCAGAAAAAACTCGTGCAAAAAGCCGCCTCTCAGCAGCAAGCCCTAAAGCTGCTCCAGGCCTCTGTGGATTCAATCTACCGGAAGGTCCTCAAAAGACCCAGAGTCCCTCCCCCCCCCAAACCGAAGAGAAAGAGGAAGTAGGAGCAAGGCATGCCTTGCCCAGAGAGTCTCCTCTAAGGTAGACGATAAGACCCCCTGAGTCCGGGTTTTTATCGGCATTTTTCAAGTCGAGAATAGATTTTGCTTGCCCTGTATGGAGATTGAATTTATCTTAAACTGGCGTTTTGACCTCTGGAGGCACCTGTGGATAATGGAAATGGGACGTCTGCGGACAGCAGGAAGATCATCCTGATCGTTGGTGCGGTCACCGTTGTATTGGCCATTATCCTGTTGATTGCGTTCATTCCAAAAGAGCCTGAAGTCGATCCGTACGTCGTGCAACTCGAAAAGGAAGTGGCGATGTACACGGCGCGCATCGACTCCCTGAACACCATTGTAGATGGGCTCAACGGCCGTCTCAACAACATCCGGGCGCAAATGGACACCGCCAGGACCGCCAACCGCACCCTGATTGCCTCCCTCCACAGAGTCACAAACAAGATGAAAGAGTTTCAGCGCCTCTACCAGGAACAACAAACGCTCAACAGAAAGCTGGTCACCGAACTGAGGCAGGTCAAACAAGAAAAAGAACGGACCACAACGCAGACCAGACAACTCAAAATCCAGGTCGACAGCCTCAACAGTGAATTGTATGAAAAAACCGTTCGCCTCGTCCGGCTCGAGTCCAGCCTCGAAGAGGCCCTGCAGCAGGTACAGACCGTGGTGGAGACCGTCACCTCCGTCCTGGTCTACGCCGGCACCGAAGACGAACTCAAACAGGCCGGCTATCTCAAGACCGGCAGATCCGTCATCTTCAGAAAAAACTACCGGGCGGTCAGCTTCCCCGATGTAATGGAAAGCGCTGTCCTCCGGATCTCGCTGGGTGAAACCCTGGCGCTTCAGGGCAAACTGGCTGCCTTGGCCGACAGGCACGGCAAACTCAGCAAAGGTGAAGAATACGAAGTCAGCAAAGGCCCTCCCGGCCAGACCCTCGTCACCTTCATCGACTCCACCCTCCAGGGACAGCGCATCCTGGCTGTGCTCAAAAATAAAAAATAAAAGGGGCGATGCCTCTGATTCAACCTCTGACCGGTCCTCGGATGACCGGTCTTTTTTTACCCCACCCGATCCCTGCATTTTCACCACATGTGCACAAACACCGCCGGTCGCACCTTGGCCCCTGTCGGCGCCGTTGAGAGCAGCGAATCTGCATACGCCGCGTCGTTCACCAACCGCTCCCGGCTGCCCCCCCTCAAAAAAAGGTGCAAATTCCGGTCGGGTTGCGCCACCATATCCGCGACCGCCTGCTTGAGTTCTCCCAGCCTCAGCATCCGGCTCACCGACCTGCCGTCTCGTGAGAACCCCGGTCCTTTCGAGGTGTAAACCACCACCATATCCCCCGGATTGGGGTCATGGTGGTGCACGCGCCACACCGGTTGGGACACGTTCAGGATCATAATGCCCAGGGTAAGCATCAGCATCATAATCCCCAAGAAGAGCTCCTTGCTCACATCGTGCTCTTCGGCCTCAACAACCGCCCGCTTGAGGAACCGTCCCCTCATTGCCCGTCCCTCCCCTCAAGCGCCTCGTCCCTCAGCGTCAGCCATCTGCGTTCCAGCACCGCCATCCGGGCCAACAGCACATCGAACGCCTTCCGGAGCGGCAGGTAAGCCAGCAGGGCCACCAGGGTCGTCTGAAACGCCAGCACCAGCCCGCCGGCCATATTCCGCAGCACCCGGAATGTTTCGGTGGCCTCATCCAGCCCGGTCAGTTCCTGGGCCATCAAGAGAATCCCGCACACCGTGCCCAGATACCCGTAAAACGGAACCCGGCTGAGCGCCCGCTGTCCAACCAGCAGCCGCTCTCCGAAAACCCCCACCAGTCCATCCACAGCCTCGTCGTCGCGTGCCTTCAAATCGGCGTAGGCCGCAGTGCTCCGCAGAAGGTCGTCCAGTGCCGTTCGCCGGTGCAAAGACAGCGTCGCTTCCTGCGCCCCCTTTCCCTGCTTCCGGTGATCCCGTTCCTCGGTGTCCAGACGGATCCAGATGTGGATCAGCACCACCAAATGCCCGGCCGAAGCCGCCAGGACCAGCGCGTAAGACGAGCGTCCCACCCACGCGATCCATCCCGCCCCGTCCCCCGCAAACAGATAATAGTAGATACACAGCGCGGCAATCCCCAACCCCGCAACCCCCCCCACAATCGCACCGATCAGATTGGCATGTCCGTGCGGCAGCCCATAGCGGCGTTCCTCCCGGCAGACCGCTGCCATTCGCTGCATCAAGACCAGGGCCCCGGCCATCGCGCAGACCGCCGAAAAAAGGACCGATGACAGCATCTCCACCCAGGTCAATCCCCCCATGGAAACCTCGTTTTTCCTCCGGTCAAATCCTGCCATCGTGAAATCACATAGCCCATATAAAGCGCCAGAACCAGGGTCGGCACCCACAGGCCCAGCCGGGACGCCCGCCCCCCTCCGCCCCATCCCCCTCCGCCCACCCCCTGGCCGCTCTCCGTCTTCCCGCTCCCCTGCCTCCCTGCCTCCCTGCTTCTCTGCCCCTCTCCCGCCTTGCCTTCCGCCTCTCCCGATGGAACGCTCTCCCGCTCCTCCGGTGGTCGATACGCAAGCTGTCGCTCTCCCCTTTTCCCTCCCGTCGGCGCCGCCTGCTCAAACGCCGGGGTCATCCCCCATTCCCCCTTCAACCCCCGCCGTTCTGGATAGATCAGCCGCTTCTGCGCCTCTGGAAGCGCCCGGGCCCAAGCCTGCACCTGCTCGGCCACCCGCAGCGCGGCATCCTCCTGCAGCGGCCCGGCCTTGCCCAGCGTCAGGCTCAGTGACCGCCGCGCCTGCCCCTCGTAAGCCGGAAGATCCATCTTCAACAGCCCCCGGGCCTGCAGCATCTGTCTCAATGCCTTTCGCCGCTCCTGCAGCTGCGCCAGACTCTGCACAAAGGCATGGTAATCCATCCGGCGCACCTGTCCCTTTGGCGAGAGGCCGACCGCCGGCGCCGACGCCGCCTGTTGAATCGCCTGCCTATCGAACGTCTGCACCAGCTCAACGGCGCCAAAAATACGGGGTCCCCATACTACCTCCGCACCCGGAATGTCCGGCATCGGATGGGCGTACGTAATCTCCTGCGCCGGTCCGTCCCCTGTCTGCCAGCTCCCGTCCGAGACCAGAACCGGATGCAGGTTCCCCCCCTGGTCCCGCAAATAGAGACCGCACAGAAAACCGCTTTCCACCCAGTCCGTATCCCAGCACCGGGCCCGGATCCGGTTGTGGCCCCCAAGGTAGAGGGGCGGAATCGTCACCTCGACCGGAGCCAGGCGCGTCTCCCCCACCAGGTAGTCGTTGATCCACACCCGCGCCTCGTCATCCGCCCAGAAGATCAACACCACTGCCATCCCCTCCAGGGCCGGCCCCTGCTCCTCTCCCGCAGGCAACCCCTTTGCATCCAGCGCCTTTGCATCCAGCGCCTGCATCGCCCGGACCAGGCTGTCAATCCGGACAGAGACCGCATTGTAGTCCTGCCGCAGGGCAAACAGATCCGGGGCACCATCGGCGGCTTCAACCGTCAGCACGCAGGTCAGGCAGAGCATACCCGCCCTCGCCAGATGTCCAAAGTGTGACATTACGCCCACAAACGTGTGCCTTGAAAATTTAAATATCAAGCCGGGATCGATTCAATAATCCGCAAACGACCCATCCTCCTCAGATCGCCACATTCCTCTAAACCGGAAGCTCTCGTTCCGCGCCGCCTCCAGCGCCTCGTCGTCGATCTCCACCCCCAGTCCCGGACCCGTGGGTAGCTCGATAAACCCGTCCTTGAACACCAGCGGCTCCCTGAACAGCCCCTGCCCCCGGCTCGTTCCTCCCTCGCAGATCAGGAAGTTGGGCACCGTCGCCATCGCATGAACCGACGCCGCCACCCCCAGCGGTCCCGCCGCGTTGTGGGGCGCCAGCGCCAGGTCGTGAATCTCCGCCAAGTTCGCGATCTTCCGCATCTCCGAAATCCCCCCCACGTGCCGGATATCGGGCTGCAGAATCGCGCACGCCCTCCGCTCCACAACCTCCCGGAACCCCCAGCGGGCCAAGTGCCGTTCCCCCGTCGCAATCGGCGTCGTTGTAGACTGGGAAATGTTGATAAGCGCCTCCGTATTCTCCGGGTGGCAGGGCTCCTCCGCAAACAGCAGCTTGAACGGCTCCAACGCCTTGACCGCGATGATCGCCATCGTGGGGCTGAACCGCCGGTGCAGGTCCACCGCGATATCCACCTCGTCCCCCACCGCCTCCCGCACCGCCGCTACCCGCACGACCATCTCCTCCACCGCCTTCGGCGTATCCACATACCGCACCGGCCTCGTCGCCACCCCCATCTTCACCGCCGTAAACCCCGCCTCCACCTGCCTCCGGGCGTTCTCTGCACAGGCCTCCGGCGTATCGCCCCCGGTCCCGGAGTAAACCCGCACCCGGTCCCGTACCGAGCCCCCCAGGAGCTTCCACACCGGCATTCCCAGCGCCTTGCCCATCACATCCCACATCGCCATCTCAATCCCGCTCAATGCCCCCAGGATAATCGGCATGCTCCGGCTGTACGTGGACCGGAAGAACGTCTGCCAGTGGTCCTCGATCTGAAACGGATCCTTCCCCACCAAATATTCCGCCATATCCTCTATCGCCTGCGCCACAATCCGCCAGTGCGTATAATCCAGCGGCTCCCCGTATCCGACGATCCCTTCATCGGTAAACATCTTCAGCATCAGCGCCCGCTTGCTGATCGGAATTGTCTCAAATCCGGTGATTTTCATACATTTCCCCTGAATATGTACGGACCCACCGATGAACACAAATAAACACAGATCAACTGTAAAAAATCATGATCTGTGTCCACCGGTGCGCTGTACAGACTTTATCTTTCCGCCTATGCTTCTGGATAGTCCTCCTGCGCCGCCGTGATAACCTCCGCAATCTTATCCGCAAATCGAATCTGGCTGTTGTCCTCCGGGTCGTACGCAATTGTCCGTCGGGCGTTTGCAATGCTCCAGAAATTGTGCGTATTCCCGCTAATACCGTAAAAGATCTGGAACGACACCCCGTTTTCATCCTCGATATTCTCTGCCTCGATGCTCTTCACCACAAGCTGTACCTGATCCCGCGTGCTCAGATACGCCCCCAGCCCGCGGTGCATCCCCTTCAAATCGTTCGGGCCGGCGTTGTCCACAACCGTCTCTCGAGGCGCACCAATTCGGATCTGAACATTCTCCAGCTTCTTGCCGTTGTTCATCGCTCCCGTCGCAAAAACGAATCCCAGTGCCTCGTAGGAAATCTTCCCCCACCCATAAAAATTATCCGACAGCGGAATCATATCGGGCGTCACAAATGCCATCTTCTCCGCCCAGATCAGCCGCTCGTAGTAGTCCGCCGCGTGGTTGGAACTCATCACCACAACCCGCCGGACGCCTTCCTCCACACACGTCTGATAGACGTTGTAGCACATGCAGACATTGTCCACTTCCTTCCGGAAATCGGTGTGTTCGTGGTGGACCGTCCCTTTAAAACCGCTGTGGATCACCGCATCCGCCCCCCGAAAATACGCCCGGTACGCATCCCGGTCCCGGTTGAGCAGATCCGTCACAATCACCCCTTCCACCGCTTCCCCCTCGGGAGTTGTGGTCCTGATATCCAGCAGCGTCAGATCGTACCGCTCACGGAGCGCAGGCAGCATCCGTTCTACAATATAGCCCGCAGCGCCGGTAACCACCACTTTGCGTTTGGCCATACAAATAATCCTTTAACTTTCTTTGCCCTCTCCTCTTCAAGATAAAGTCTCAGCCTCGGTCAAAGACCGTTTCACACCGCGCTTTGCTTGCTCGGCTTTGAGATACGCATTGGGATCGTGATAAATTGCCCCTTCCGGCAGCCATTCCCACAGCGCACCCAGATCTCTCTTGATGATATTGATGTAGAATTGCGGAAGCTCCGTTGATTTGCCTTCAAAATAGTCCCGGAACGGCCTGTCTTCATCCAGGCGGCGGCGCACTTCCCGATAAAATTTGAGCCGGCCAAACCCTTCGGAGGAGACGGCCCGCACAACGTTGAGCCAGCGTGGAAGTCTGGCTGCGCTGGCCTGGAAGCGATTAACAATAGCACGCCGGGAAAAAGAATAGGCAGTCACATCGATCGCGTGGTCATAAAACTCCGGCCAGGCATAGTTCTTCGGATTCACATTCATAGCCTGGTTGTTGTTCAGAAAATGGAATGGAAAAGGGAGCACCCGCCCCTCCTGTTGATAATCCAGATTGAGGGGCGCAGCCTGACCAAATGCAGAAAGCAGCGAATAAGCGGGAAATGCAGCCGGTGTCAGATCGATGAAATTTTTGGTCAATTCAAAGGGTTCGGGCCCTTCATCACTATCCAGGCCCAGCACAAAGTTGGTCTGGACATACGGCAGATAGTCCATAATCATATTGACATGGTCCGACACTTGTCGAAGCTTCTCCAGCCCCTGCTGGCTGCCGGTCTTGGATTTATCTCCCATCTCGTACCAGGATTCAATACCGGGCAAGATCGCTGTAAATCCATTGCGTTTGAGACGCTGCACATGGGGTTCCGACAGCAGAGATAGAGTGCTTTCGGCCGCAAAATCGATACTGTTGGCCGGTACGGCCGCCTCAATGGCCTCCATATAGTCGTTGAAGCGAACCCCGAAATTCGGATCTTGCCAGCCCACGCGGGGTCGTTTGTACTTGGTCAAAAGGAAGCGCAGGTCCGCTTTGATGCCGTCAAAATCCAGCGGCTGATAGGGCACCGTCGAATCGATACAGAAGCTGCACGTATAGGGACAGCCCATACTGCCGATCATCGGCACATACTTAATCAGCGGTGCTTTGTTCAGCGTCTGTTCGATAAACTTCCAGCGCTCGCGGACACCGGGGAGGGCCACAGGCTGCCGAGCCGCGGCCAGATACTGTCCAAACGGTCGATGCTGGGCACAGTCTTGTAACACATCTCGAATAATCTCTTGGTCGGTAAAGCCGAGGACATAATCAAAGTACTTCTGGGCATCCTGTGGATAACAGCGCGCATGCGGACCGCCCAGTACCGTAACAGCGCCGCTGGCACGAAAACGATTACTGAGCGCATAGGCCAGTTGAGCTGCGTGGGTGTAGGCGCCGATAAACACGATATCGACGTTTTGCGGTATGGCTTCGGTCAGATTCTCAGGACCGGTATAGCAGACAAACGTGACCTCATGTCCTTCCTGTTCGCACCAGGAAGCGATAGCCTGGGGCATAATATTGGCTAAATTGGCATACATGATGCGTGCCCATAGTGTCTGGGTGGAACCTTTACCAACCAGATCGACGATCCCAACAGCGAGCTTTCGCATAAGCAGACGCCTCCGAATGAGAGGGGTAAACTACCTTTTCCCAATGAACAAAGTAGTACTCACAGTAATCTACGCCGAACAGTCCTCCTGTGCAACCCTGAAATGTATTGAAAATTAATTCCTTCTGAGCTTCCGGTTCCATGCATCCCGCAATTCCTGCCTGAGCGCATCGGCCGGTTTCACCCCTTCCTCCCACGCAGCGTACGGACAAACGAGGGGCTCAGCGCCCCCCGGGCCACCTCGGCCACGGCCCCCTGCATCGTCAGGTCGAACCCCGCGCTCACATCGATGTGCAGCGTGCCCCCGGGGGCATTCACCCTCACCGGAGGCACCACAAGCCCCAGCCGCACCGCCGCGCCGGCCGCCGCGCAGGAAGAAGACCCCGAAGCCTGGGTCTCGCCCGCGCCCCGTTCCCAGATCAGGATAAAGATCTCACGCGGTCCGGTCGGTACTGCCAGCTGCACGTTGGTCCGCCTGGGAAAAACCCTGTGATTCTCCAGTTTGGGCCCCAGCTTCAGCAGGTCTTCACGCGTCCATGCCTTCCCCCTGGGTTTGAAGATCACGCAGTGGGGATTGCCCACACTCACCCCGGTAAATCGAAACCGCTCTTTCCCAACCGCAATCGGCTGCTCGATCAACTCAGCCACCTCCAGCGAACAGGGCAGGGCCTTCGGCGCAAACGTCGCCCGCCCCATCTCTACTGTGGCCGCGCTCGCCTCCCCATGCCGGTCAATGTGCAATTCAATCTGAACCAGCCCCCCTTTGGTCTCCACCGAAAATTGCTTGCGCCTCGTCTTTCGGGCCGCGTGCAAATACCGGCCGAAAATGCGCAGTCCGTTGCCCGACTTCTCCGCCTCGCTGCCGTCTGGATTGTAAATCCGCAGCCCGAAATCGGCCGCCACCGAGGGCTCCAGCGTCAGAATCCCGTCGCTCCCCACCCCCCGGTTGCGGTCGCAGACCGCGCGGATGTTCCCCGGCGTCAACCGGAAGTCCAGTTCATCCGGATCCATCACAATATAGTCGTTGCCCAGCCCGTGGCCCTTGAAAAAGCCGTTCTTCATGGCCTCCTCCCAAAAAGGTTCGGAATAAACGGGTTAGGTCCAAATTCGATATGCTTCTCTTCGCCCTCATCCCTCCCACACCAGCACCACCCCCATCGTCTCGCCCAGCCGGGTGTAAAGCAGGTCAAAGGCCTCTGCTGCCTCCTCAAATGGGAATCGGTTCGTAATCATCTCCTCCGCCCGGATCTTCCCCTCCGCCAGCAGCCGGAGCGCCTGGTCCGACCCTTCCGGCCGCCGGCTCCCGTCTAAGTACCCGCCCACCAGCCGCTTGCCCTGGATCTTCCCCGAATCCAGCGGCAGGGGTTCGCCTTCGTAAAGGCCGATCACCTGGATCAGCCCCCCTCGCCTCACCATATCCTGTGCCTGCTTGAAAGCGTTTGGCCCGGCCCGTCCGCCCACCGCCTCTACCACAATATCGGCGCCCTTGCCGTCCGTCAACTTATGGACCGCCTCGACCGGGTCCTCCTTTGAGGCGTCCACCACCGCATCGGCGCCCAGCCGTCGGGCCAGGTCGCACCGCAGGGGCAGCGCATCCACCGCAATCACCCGCGGATGGGTATCCCCTTTAACGGCCTGCATGCACCCGCTGCCCACCAGCCCCTGCCCTAAGATCACCATCGTATCTTCCGCCGCCGCGCCCGTCTCCCACATCCACAGCACCGAACTCGTCCCCAGCGGCCAGAACGTGGCCGCCTCCGTCGAAACCCCGTCCGGAAGCTGGACGACCGGGGGACGGTGCCTCGACTGCACGACCTCAACAGCCACGTACTCCGCATGGGGCGCCACTGCGGCCACCCGGTCCCCCAAAGAAAAATCCTCCACCTGCGCCCCGACCTCCGCCACGGTCCCGGCCAGGGAGTAGCCCATCATCTGATGGTCAATCGCCTCCGGGCGGATATACCGCCGCCAGATCTCCGACCCCCGGCTGATCAACGTCCGCTCCGCTCGGATCAGGACCTCCGTCTCCGAAATCTCGGGAACCGGGACCTCTTCGATGACAATATTGTATTCGCCCTCCGGCTTGGCCACCCGTTTCATAGCGTCCCCTTTCCATATCTGTCAAACGGCCTCATTTCTCCCACACCCGCCTGAAAAACCGCACCCAGTTCCCGT
This sequence comes from Candidatus Latescibacterota bacterium, assembly GCA_965222075.1. Lineage (GTDB taxonomy): Bacteria > Latescibacterota > UBA2968 > UBA2968 > JAAXHW01. Next base: position 2,629,256 of record OZ244937.1, read on the forward strand.
GCATGATCCCCCCCACATCCGCCTCGCTGTAACCCTGTTTCAGCAAGAGATCCGCGATCTTCTGCAAATCGGCGATCGTATCTAAGTTGGACGTCTCAACCTCTTATGATCGCTCCTTGATATAGGCATCCGGATCGATCCGTCCTTTGTCGATCAACTCTCGGAACATCTCCACCGTCTCGGCAACCCCCTCTTCCAGCGGGCGGTGCGTCACCTTCCCAATTGCCCGTTCCAGCCCGCTGCCGTCCACCTCCGGTGGAAAGGGAAGCTGAAAATCCTCGAACGTGATCCTCCCGGCCGACTCGGGAGCGGCCTTTTCGATTGCCGCTACAACCTCGTGCATATGGGGCATCAGCCCGCCCAGGTTAAAGACCGCGGCGCCTTCAAACCGCGCCCGCGCCGACTGAATAAACGCCCGCGCCGTATCGTCCGCATACTGAAACACCGTCCGCCCGCCGTAGGAAATGTGATAAGGCCTTCCCCCAGCAGCGGCCAGCAGCGCCGTCGTCGGAGTCGAGGTCACCCCCTGGTCCCTTCCCACCCCGTACACCACATAGGGCCTAAAACCGATCGAAGCAACCCCATCGTCCTCCCAGTAGACATGGGCCGTGCCTTCATTCGCCTGCTTGTAGACCCCGTAGTGCGTATGGGGCTTCAGGGCGGCATCGTCGGTCAGCACCGCTCCCGGTTCATAATCCTCCGGCGCTCCGAATACCGCCACCGAACTGGCGTACACCACCTTGCCGATCCGGTCGAGCCGCCGTTTGACCGCCTCAAACACGTTCACCGTGCCCACAACATTTACACGCGCCCCAAGCGGCGGATCAGCTCTGCAAAAAGGCACTTGCAGGCCCGCTAAGTGGACCACATGCGTAACCTCGTGCGCATCCAGCGCCCCTTCAAGCGCCTCCAAGTCCGTAATATCTCCCACCACAAACACCACCTGCGCCAACTCCTCCTCCGAAAGCAACAGACGCAGCCTGTGGGGTTCCGACGCCAGGTCGAACACCACCACCGGCGTCCCCTCACGCACCAGGTTGCGCACTGTCCAGGCGCCGATACACCCCAGCGCCCCTGTTACCAGAAACCGTTCCTGTTGAGGCATAAACCCTATAAAAACCCATTGATGTTGACAGAAGCTCCGACAGGTCGTATCATAAACGAAAACCCAAACATTCAGGCGTTTGATTCATTCTGGATCTGTCCCTTGGAAAACCATCACACCACCGCACCCATTCCCCAACCTTTCCCCAACCTCAAAGGCGCCATCCTGCTCATGCTCGGCGGCTGGGGCCTCATGTTTTTGACCGGCGCTGCGGTCAGCCCTTTCCTCGGCATAGAGGCCATGACCGCCGCAGGCAACATCGTCGGATTGAGCCTGATGACGTGGTTCGGCGTAAGAAAAGCGAGGGCGCCTGCAGTGGACGTCCTCTCTCTTCGTCCCTTTCCGCCCCGGCTCCTGGCTCCCCTGCTCCTTCTGGCGTTCTCCGGATCAATCCTGGTCGCGGAAATTGGCAACCTGGTAGAAGAAATCTTCCCCATCCCTCAATCCCTGCGCGACCTCTTCCTCCGCATCCTGCTCGCCGGGAACTGGCCGGAATTCCTGCAGCGGGCGGCCCTCATCGTCTTCATAGCCCCGGTTACCGAAGAGCTGATGTTCCGGGGCGTGTTCCAGCATGGACTGGTGAAAAACTACGGACCCAAAAAGGGGATCGCAATCGCCTCAATCTGTTTCGGCATCTTCCACCTCATCCCCTGGCAGGCCCTGGGAGCTGCCCTGGTAGGCATCCTGCTTGGAATCGCGGTAATCCGCACAGGCTCTATTCTTGCAGGGATGGTCCTGCACGCCATCTGGAACCTCCTGCCGCTGCTGGCGGTTTCCGCCCTGAAAAACGCCTCCCTGCCCGGCTATGGACTCAACGTGGACAAAATCGCCCACATCCCGGTTCCTGCCATCATTCTGGCTTTGGGGATCTTTCTGGTCGCCCTCCACAACTTCTGGCGCCAAACCGCCCTCCCGCACGACGGCGTCGAATGCGGCTGAGTCGATCGATACACAACACAGTGAAAGCGGATGACGGAGACCCAAAGGTTATTTTCCAAGCAGCAGTTTCTAAAACACCAGGACCGAAACCGCCTTCTGGATCATAGCAATAGAAACCGACGCCATCCCCACCAGGGCCATGCCAACCTGAAAACCGACCATGAGCACGGCGGCGTAAAGGCGCCACTGCTGCTTGCCGTACTTCTTCCAGAAATAGTAGCGTGCCAGGAGCGCGCCGATGATCTCGGTGATCAGATAGTGGGGGATGCTGGTAAGGCTCCGTATGTATCCGAAAACCAGAAGGATCGGCAGGCCGAAGACCGAAAGGACCACAAAGGAAATAACACCTACGATAAAGCCAACCCCGATAACATTCGGCTTGAGGGCCTCGAACAGGATCGGTTTGTCGTCCGAACTCTGGAGAAAGGCCCCGTCAAAGGAAGGAACCTGATCGACCTCGAACTGGTAGACCAGCTCCCGCCCCTGAGGGTCTCGCGCCTCTAAGATCAAGAGCTTGGGATTGGGCGTACCTGCACGAACGCCGTTCTCAGGCCCCTGGACCACCGGCGCAGAGGGCAGGCCTGCCTCAAGCGCCTCCGAGATGTCGGGTTCTGACGGATCGATCGGCAGGGGTGGGTTCGGAGGCGGGTCGGTCCCCTCAAACCGGGTGTATAAGTACCCGACCCGGGACCAGGGGCCGTAGGTGCGTTTCCTGGAATCGTCGATATCCACATCGGCCGAGGCCCGGGCGCGCCAGTACCACCACGCTCCGTCGGGCAGGTTGCTCGGCTTGAAGGTGACCGTCCTGGCCGACGCATCCTGTTCGACCTCGCCTCGCATGGTACTGGTGAACCACACGCACGAATTCAGCGCCCGGAGGGGCCACATCAACTGGACATAAGGGTAGGCGTCGGAGGGAATCGGCGCCAGTTTCCAGATATAGGACCAGTACAAAAAGCTGGTGATGAGCACCACCGGAATCATGAAGACCTCGGCCCTCAGGATACTCGTAAACCGCGTTCCGGTCAGCTCGATCTGCCGGAAGCGCTCGGCATGCGCCCCGTAGTTGTCCAACGGGAAGGGTACGAACCAGATCTCGATCCCCTTGAAACCGCTCAGGAAGATCGTCGCCTCCCGGATATACGGAATATTCACGTTCTGCCCGATCAACCCGTCCAGCCGCGCGTTGACAAAGGAGATGAGCGGGGTGTAAACAAAGGCAAAAACAAAGAAGAACGCCAGCAGGATGTTGCTCACCAGCTCCGGAAAGAGGATCTTCGCCAAGACGATCGTATACATGCTGGAGATGCAGAACAGGACCACGCAGATCCAGATCCGAAAGTCCCCCCGCCCAGGCGGCGGCGTCCAACTCCCCTTTTCCTGCTTCTCAATCCGGGCGTTGCGCACCCCCGTAATGACCTGGTAAAGTCCGATCACCGTAATGGCAAAAGTGATCCCGATACCGAAACTCATCCAGAAATCGATGTTGGTCACAAAGTGGGTCTGGATCGTATCCATCCCCATAAACCAGTGGGGCATATACCCGTAACTGTGCAGTATCGGGCTGGCGATCGTATGGATCACCACCCCGATAAAGGCCCCCATCACTGCCCAGAACGGCGCCAGGAACCCGGCGAAGATCGGCGCTAAGTGGCACGTAAACCCGATCGGCGTGGCCGCCAGGAAATAGCCCGTGTACTGCGTGAAATCCACAAAGGGGATCGGGATAAGCTGAATCGGCCGTTCCATAAAAGCCCCGGTAATCGCCGGGACCGCCACGTAAATCGCACCCCAGACCACCCCCACAACCGCGCCGATGCTGAACACCCGCCACTTCCACGTATACTCCCCGCTGCTCTCCTCGGCCAAGGCCATCGCGCCCTGCGCGTTGATAGGGGCAAAGGGAAAAGGCAGGCGTTCGTAGTCGGAGGTAAGCCGGAAGAGCACGTAGCTGGCCGTGAACCACTCGATGCGCGTCATAATCATGCCCAAAACCAGCAGCGAGATCGGCCAGAACCAGTCCGCGTGGAGAAAGGTCCGTTCGATCAGCGCCGGGGAGTCGGGCGGGGGCGCCCACCAGAAGGGAATGAGGTGGGAAATGCCAAACTGCTTGGCCGCCGGAGACTGCACGAAATACTGGTGCCACAACAGCCCTTCAAAGGCCCCGGTCTCCCGTCCGATGAGGGCGCTGGTGACGTAGTAGAGCAGGTAGAGCTCCTGCTTTTTGAGCACCGTAAAGGAGCGCTTGGCCAGTTCCAGGAAGAGAATGATCGTCACCCACTGCGCCGCCGCCCCGATGGAGCCTCCAATCATCAGTTCCAAGTAGATATTCCCCGGAACCATGATCACCGAGACGAAGAGGGCGCCCAGGATCGTCTTGGTATTAAACCCGTCTTCAAACTCCTCGGGCGCCTCCAAAAGATCCCGGTACTCTTCGATCTCCTCGAACTGGGAGGTCCTTCCCCTGCGAAAAATGTTCGCTAAAGCCATTGGATATCTTCTGTTAAAAGGTGGATGTCAGGCTTATTTCGGATTCTCGCCCACTGCCTGTTCCTTCAACATCTGTTCGCCCTGCTCCCGGTATTTCGCCTTATCCGCCGCATCCACGGTCCGCCAGATCAAAAATTGTTTCCGCAGCGCATTCGTAAACCCCTGGTTCACCCGCCGCCATGAGGCCGCATCTCCGGAGAGCCGGTCGATCGTTAGCGACAGCGTGTAGATATTGTACTCCCCGGTCGGCACTGCCTCAAAGTGGACCTGTTCGCTCACGCCCAGATCGAACGGCGCCAGCCAGATGGCCGTATCGATCGTATATCCCTTTCCCTTTTCAGTCTCGATTGCACCCAGCGTCGCGCCGTCGGTGTAAAACGTCCCCATCGCTTCGCCGCTGTGCGACTCAAAATAGCCCACCAGAAAGACCGAGAGCCCAAACACATCGCTGCCCCCTACCGTAAATGGGAACTCGAAGTGCCAGCGGTCGCCGTCCGGCTCCGGCAGCTTCCAGCGGCGGGTGACATCCGGCACCGCCATCAAAGAGGCCTGCCGGGCCGGATAGAGGGTGGAAAGGATCACCACCGCCATGACCAGACCCGAAGAGGAAATGGCCGAAAGCGACGAATAATTGAGCGTAACCCCCTCAAGCCAGCCCTGCGCAAGCAGCACCTTGGCCACCCCCTGTCCCATCAGGTACCCGCTCACCGTGCCTAAAACCGCATACACGCAGGCCTCGGCGACAAAGAGGAAGGCAATGTGGACCGGCGCCAGGCCCACCGCAGAATAGATCCCGATCTCCCGAAAACGTTCGTAGACCGACCCCATCATCGTATTCAGCACAATCAGGGCCGCAACCAGGATCGGAATAAAGAGGTTGCCCAGCCCTCGCAGCGAGGTATGGCCCAAAGAGCTGTAGACCGAAATCCGGATCCGCCCCTCATCGTCGGGAATACCCACAAAGAGGACCACCGAAAGCCGCGAAAGAAAGGCCTTTACCTGCGCCTGAATATCCACACCCGGATGGAACCGGACGGCCACAGACTGCAAGGGGCTGCCCACCTCGCGCAGCAGATAGTAAGGGATAATCAGGATATTGTCCGGGTCGAGGTGTTCGAAGGGCAGGATATCGACCTCCGGCTCTTCCAGCCCCTTCTTCTCTCGCCGCGACTGTGTATACATCCGGGAGATCGCCTCTTCATCCGTCTCTTCAAAGTCGGCCGGGCTGAGAATCTCGCCGTCTAAGTCCTTCACCTGCTGGAATTCCTCCGAATCGATCAGGCCGATAACCGTCAGCTGCTCCCCGAAGAGCCGAACCTGACGGTTGCCCACGTCATCAGGCGTAATTCCCAGCAGATCCGCGACCTTCCCCGGCAGGATACAGGCCCGTTCTCCCGGCCGGAACCAGCGGCCGGTACTGAGACAGCGGTCAATACCCGTCACCTCGGCCTCCTGTGGGGCCATTCCAAGCACACCCAGTGCCACGGTGGTCTTGTTCTCCGACTTCACTGGAATCTTCTTCTTGTCCCGGGTGTAATACCAGCTCCGGGGGGCCACCACGCCCAGATCCTTAAAATGGGTCACCGCATAGTCGTAGGCCACCTCCTCCAGGGCGCCCCAGAACTGGCTGCGGACCAGCACGCCCGGGTAGCCCCCCTCGCTATCCCGGTGGAGCTGGTGGAACTGTAGGGTCGACTTGATCGATGTGAAAGAAAGGACGGTAAAAGTGAGCAGCAGCAGCGTCACAAAGGTCAACCAGGTGCGCAGCTTGCGGCGCTTCATGTTGGCAATGCCAAGGTGGAAGGCGGCTAAGGAGGCGCTGATGCGGCCCACATCGGTCTCGTGCAGCAGAACCTCGTCGGTCCGCAGCCGGCGCATATTCTCGTTAAACCGGGAAAATACGAGCCAGATCACAAAAATTGCAAGCGCCAGAATGACGAAAGCCAGAAGCACCACAAAGGGGTTGGAGAGGTCAAACGCCGGGTGGACCACGGAGAGGAACATCCAGATCACCGCAAAGATTCCGGCAAACCCGACAACCTGCCAGCGGATATCGGGGGCGGTAAAAATCAGGCGCTCGGTAAAAAAGGCACAGGGGATGACCAGGGCCATAAAGAAGATAATCCCCCGGATCACATCGTTCTGGGTTGCCTTCACATCCGGATATGCCCGCGACTCGATCCCCAGCGCCGCCCGGGTATGTTTCATAAAAGCATCCCAGAGCTTCTCCGCCATCGCCGCTTCGGCCTGCTTGAGGTGATACGCCGCATCGGCATGGAGGGTATTCAGCCGGTGATTCTCAATCGCATACCGCTTCAACTCCTGCATCCGGGCCTCATCCAGCGTCCACATATCCTTCGCAGCCTGGAAGGACGTACGCGCAAACGACCCGTGGGTCAGCGTCGTAAACCCCTTGCCGCGGGCGGCCTCCTTGCTCTTGGCGCTCTGGGCGTTGAGCAGCAGGAAGCGCACGCCGATAACGCCTGAGCGCATCGCAATCTTGACCTTTTCCCCGGGCCGGGTGAAAATCGTTCCCACCGGCTCGGTCGGTCCAAATCCAATCGCATAGCCGTACTCCTGAGGGGCCGTATGACCCTCCCCGTAAATGCTGATCTGCGAGAGCTTGGTCAGATAGCGGGGATCGACCGTGTCGTAGAAATCTGTGGCAATGCACGGAAAGAGGATGAGGGTGCGCTTGGAGATCCACCAGTCCATGTCAAACTCGCCCCGGTAGATCTGTGCCTGCTGCCCGAAGTTGGGCGCATAGGTAATCTCCCCCGTATCCGGATCGAGGTAATAGGCGGACACCGACACCCGGCGTTCCGCGATGCCGGGCATGTAGAACTCCCCCTTCTCATCGGCCACATCGTAGTAGATTCGGCGTACCCCTTTGATCGACTTGTCGATGCCCATCCGCAGGGCGGCCACCGCCCCCGGTTTGGGACGGTCGGGCACAATGCTGCGTCTGGGAAAGGTCCGCACAAACCCCTTCAACCCCCGCATCCGGTCGTCTGGATTGAGCCGGTAATCGGGCAGAAGGTCGGGACTGTTCAGGGCCAGGTCGAGTACCCCGGCCAGGAGGCGAACCTGTCCGGTCAGGTTCTGGTAGTTCACAAACGCCGGCCGGTCTAAGGGCGTATCCACCCGGAACCGGGCGTCGTTCACCGTAACCAGAGACAGCGCAGGGGTACCCGCCTCTAAGACAACCTCCCCGTCCGTCTTCAAATCCTTTCCCGGAATGTACATATCCCAGGTCATGCCGCCCGTCGGATTGATCCCATCCGCCAGGGCACGCTTCGGATCCAGCCCGAACCCCTCGGCGATCGCCTTGGAAAATCGGACAAACGTCTTCCCAAAAGGCGTAAAGAACCGCTGATAGTAAAAACTCCGGGTGCTGTTCCAGACCCCAACCTCATCGGTCTGGCTGGTCAGATCCAGTCCGATGAAGAGGCGAATATCGATCGGGTCGGTCACCAGCGCCCTAAAATGCCTCTCCTTCCGGGCGTGGCGCCCCAGAAAGTCGCAGATCCCACGAAACCCCAGGTGATGCGAGGAAGTGGCCAGAAAGAGCACCGTGCGTGCAGGCGGATACCGGCTGAAGTAGTCCACCAGTTCCATCAAAGCCACAATACCGCAGGCCATCTCCGCGCCGGGAGCCAGGGCCGGCACAACCGACATGGCGTCGTAATAGGCGCTGATCACCACAATCTGGTCCCTCAGCTCCGGATCGGTCCCCGGCACCGTCCCCAGGATGTTGTGCGCAGACAGCTTCTCCCAGTCCATCCGGGCGTTCAGTTCAACCTCGAGTTCCCCCTCTTGGGCCAGGAGCCGCTGCAGCGTCTCCCCGGATGCCTTGTCAATCCAGAACCGCTCCACGCGGTTGGGCACCTGGAGAAATTTCTGCTCGGCCTCTGTATAAAACGTGGAATCGGGTTCGATAAAAATAACCTGCCCGGCCCCCAGGGTGGCGGCATTGAGCCAGTTGTTCCAGGAGTTAAACACCATCAGAACCGCCACACCTTCCATATCGTGGCCGTTAAATTCCCCGAACGTCCCGCTGCCGCCGTAGACAAGGCGGGTGCGAACGCCCCAGCGGGGGAGCGTGGAGGTCTTCACCAAATTCGGCCAGACCGCATAAATGGGAAAAGAGACCCCGCTTTTCACAAGCGTAAGCCTCCCCCCCTTGTCCACTGGAGACGTCACATCAAAGGCCTCGGTCCTGACATCCTCAAGCCCGAGGCGCTCAAATTCCTGCTGGATAAACCCGGCGGCGGCCTCGTGGCCGGGATAACCCGGAACGCGGGACCCCTGCTCGGTAAAACGGGCCATCAACCGGCGTACATCTGCCCCGGAGACCGCGTCTAAGACCCGGGCGGTCACTTCTTCGGCCCTTGAAACCCCCTTGGGAAACACGGGAGTGGGAGGCCTCAGGCCCAGGAAGTCCGACAGCCAGGGGTTGATCCGGTCGGGCCCTGCGCCTATCGCAAAAAACGCAAATGCCGCGAACCCGACAAGCAGAATCAATCCGATGCGGCGAACGGCCATTGAACAATCACCTCAACCAACTTAAATATTGCGGATTGAATGGCTTTTATTCCAGGCAGGGGAGACGATCCGGCTGGGCGTTAGCCAATCGTCCGGGGTGGGGGTCCGAAATCTAAAATCGATGGACATAATGCCCCCGTTCCGGAAACCAGATCATATCCACAAACGTAGACAGCGCGATCCCTAAGACATAACCCACCAGCGCTCCGACGAAAAACGGCCGGGATTTCCGGTAAACCGACGGCCCGCCCACCTTCAGCATCACCAGCTTGATCAACCAGGCCATAAAAATCGTAAAACTCGTCCGTCGGGCCAGATAAGACCCCGAAATGGCCAGCCCCACCGGGTGCAGCGGCCACCAGACAAACCGGTGGCGAAGGTAGATCAGCCCGGCCATGGCTACCCCGCCAATGCCGAAAAAGACGAGCTGGCCGGGATTTTCCATATAGACGGGAAGACCTGGATCTTTCGTAAAAAAATTCTTAACGGAAGTCGCCGTATATTTGAAATGCCTCATGCCGCCGCGTACGACCTGGTAACTGTGGAAGTTGTAAGCGCCGTCCCGGTACCCCAGATGGAGCGTTAGAAACACGCTCACCAGAAGGCTGATCAGAAACGCAAGGGCGATCGCAGCCATCAACGACCGCCGGTTGCGCCGAACCCCTTCGGCAATCCGCCCGGCATGGGCCAGAGCCGGAAGAAACAGCCCTTTGTAGTGCGAGACCATCCTCGACGCGAACCGGTAGGCCACGCGGGTGCTCGGACCAATGGCATAGCCACCGATAAAGGGGCCCACCAGTCCCCAGGGACCGGCCGGCACGTTGGTGTAGGGCATCCCCGTATCCGCCAGGATCTTGGCCATGCCCACATAGGTGAAAATCACCGCCAGCAGCAACAGCACCGCCTGCAGAGGGTCGAACCCGATGCGGAAAAGCCAGACCCACATATAGGCCAGGCCGATGAGCAGCCCGATGAGCGCGGTGCGGTAAGAAAGGAGTTCGTCCCGGTCCTCAAGCGGATAGTCGCGGTTCAGCGCCTTATGGAACACATCCCGGATGTGGCGGCGAGCCACCCAGAACATGGAGAGGACCAGGACAAAGTAGGCTCCTTTTGTCTGCCAATAGTAATCGCTTCGGTAGTAGTAGGGCGAGATAACACTAAAGCCTATCTTGTTGAGGTTACCCCCTTCAACAATAAAGAGCAGGTCGAAGAGCCAGATGCTGAGCAAAACGTCCAAGCTGGCAAAATAGGAAAAGAAAATCGTAAAAAGACCGAAAAATCCCCAGATTGGAGGGAACTGCCGGTCAATCCAGTACCAGCGCCCTCTGTATACCGGAAACCGGGGAAAACCGGGGAAAAAGTAGTTGAGACAGTTCCAGGCGATCATCCCGAAAGAGATCCCGAACCCGATCCAGAAGAGATAGTTTCTTGTAAATTCCGGCAGCCAGCGCTTCCCCGACCCCGGCCTGGAGGCCATATCGATCAGCGGGGCCACAGCCGGAAACACGAGGCGCTCGTGATGCACCCACTGCTTCCGGAAAATCACGGCCACACAGGCCAGGGCCACAAAGGCGGCCACAATCATCGTAGTCCACCAGAACAGCGGCAACAGCCAGACCCCCCAGGGCACCTCTGCCCCCTGGGGAAGGCCCTCGTAGAACCAGGAGACGGCCTTTCCCTCATTTGAAGGCACCAGCCAGTTCGGAATGTAGGGATGGAGATACTTGTCCCACTCATTCTCAAGAGTGGCAAAGTAAAAGGGCGCAGCCATATAGCCGATCAGGTAGCCGCTGAGCCCGTAGACGGGTATGGCGGCGCCCACAAGCCCCATGGCCAGGATGGTGTGCCACTCGGAGGGCGAAAGCACCACCCCGGTCAAACGGGAGATGACCGCCCCCCCCATCATCATCAAGGCAAAAACGATGAGCATCGCCATAGGAATATGGCTGTAGCTCATCAACGAGGCGTGTAAGACGTAGCGGACGTAAATGGCAAAAACGTCCAGCCCAACGACCAGAACCAGACCCAGCAGGACGGCCCGGGTGGTAACTCCTGTAGGTCTCAGAGCATCAGAAAGGGCGCCCGATGGGGCCTCAACGGTCTCTGTCTGAACGATTCGAGGGTCGGTTGCCATTTTCAGCCGAGGGGAATCTCCTGCAATTCTTCGACATAGGAATAAAAATAATGTTGAGTATATCGTCACGGTACACGACAAAAAATCAAGGTCCTATATAACCCCTTGATATACAATGAGATCTATTAGCCCCACAACGTGCGTTGGATCGGAAATGGTGAGCAACCAGTGACTTCTCGCTTCCTGTGCAGTGCAAAAGCAGGGTTTACACAGCATATCCGAGGCGAATAAAGCATATGCGTTACGGAATCTGGAGGCTTTTTAGTCCGTAATTAACTGCTTTACAATGTATTAGAAAGTTTTGTCGTGTACCTTAGTATATCGTACAACTTTCGTTTTGTCAAATAAATATTCATAGGCACCAAAATACAGGCTCTGGTTTCATGCCCTTCATTATTATGGGAGCGGTTCTACGCCTATTCCCCAGGAGGTCCCCATGCGTCATACCGTCTGTTCACAATCTGCCAAAGGCTGACACAGAGGCGTATTCCTTTTCGAGATTCTTGACTTCAGCAGGCCATTTTGTTAGATTTTCCTTATGCCGATTGAAGTCCGAAACAAGCCTCGGACAAGATGGAGGCACCCTAGCTCAGTTGGTAGAGCAGAGGACTGAAAATCCTTGTGTCGCTGGTTCGATTCCGGCGGGTGCCACCACCTCTTCCGATGCGTCGAGGCATCTGTGGCCCCGTTGAGAGGGTGTGCAGATGCCTTTTTTGCGTTAGCAAGTTCACAAACGGTGACCACAGCGGCCCGGTCCCGGCCAGACCACCTTCATACTTGTCATGATTGACTTCCTTAAAAAGATACATTACCTTCATAAAGCGGAACAAAAGCGGAACAGAACAGGATTCTCACCGTGACCGGAAGGTATGGATATGGCCGTTCCTGAGCATATTGTGGATCGGGACCGCCTGATCGAACTGGTTCGGCAGGGGAGCACTCCCGAACAGATCGCGGAAATATTCCGCGTGGATGGAGGCATCGTTCGCGATATGATCCGGCGTCTCGAACAGAATGGGTATTACGACCTGCTCCGGAGAAAATGACCCGAAAGACGGGCATCGCAGTTCTTGCCCTCTTCCATATACCACCATGGCTGGCGCCCCGGAGATCACGCCCGAGGCTTCCATCGAAACCGCCCGGCAGGAAGAAGGAAGGGGCGCTTGCCGTATGCGACAAACGCCCCTTTGAGCCCCTCCTGAATGTCACCCTCGATCTCCTGAATGTCAATCTCGTCACGTCTCCGCACCCGTTCCACGTAACCGTCACGCAGGTCCACCACACGGTCGGAAGCCACCAGCATCTTGTGGTCGTGGGTGTTGGTCACAACCGTAACGCCGCTCTCTTGCTGGAGCCTTTTGAGAAGCTCGATAATCTCCTGCCCCGTGTTCAGATCCAGGTTTCCGGTGGGCTCATCGGCCAAGATCAGATCGGGGTCGTTGGCCATCGCGCGGGCAATGGCTACCCGCTGTTGCTGCCCCCCGGAGAGTTCGAACGGTTTGTGGTGCAAGCGATCTTCCAGGCCGACCAAATTGAGTTTGTAAGCGGCTTTTTCTTCATACTCCGACTTGTTCATCCCGGAGAAAACCATCGGAAGCGCCACATTGTCCAGCGCCGTCATCACCGGAATCAGATTGAAACTCTGAAAAATATAGCCGATATTGTGACAGCGGTGGTAGGCGATTTGAGACTGGCTCAATGACGCCATGTTAATCCCGTTGACCCCCACCTCGCCCTTTGTAGGCCGGTCCAGAGCGCCAATCATATTGAAGAGGGTCGTCTTCCCCGACCCGGATGGACCCATAATGGAGAGGTATTCGCCCCGGATCACATCGAGCGTGACCCCCTTGAGGGCGTGAACTTCCACATCGCCCATCCGGTAGGTCTTCCAGACGTCTCGAACCCCGATGATATAATCCTCTTCAGCACCTTGCGGCCCGGCGGCTGCGGGTTGCTCTTCAGGCTCCTGTGCCATCTATCCGCTCCCTTGAATTGTCCTGGACTGAAATATAAAATCGACCTGCTTATGGTAGAAAAATTCGCCCAACCTGTCAAGCCTTTTATGACCTTTCATTCATAAAAACAAATGCAACCACCGATAAACACGGATTATCCACGATGCTGTTTTTTTATCCCGGAGAGGAGCTATTGATGAAACTCGCCGTATGCAACGAATTTTTTGACGGCTGGAAAATTGAACAGATCTTCGACTATGCAGCGGAAATCGGATGTGACGGCGTGGAAATCGCCCCCTTCACCCTCGCCGATTCCGTCAACCGTATCTCTGCGGCCCGGCGTAAAAACATCCGAAAAGCCGCCGATGCGGCCGGTGTCGAAATCGTGGGCCTCCACTGGCTGCTCCTCAAACCCGAAGGCCTCTACATCACCCACCCCGACGCAAAGGTCCGAACGCGCACCCAGGACTACATCAAAGCCCTCATCAACTTCTGCGGAGACATCGGCGGAAAGGTGATGATCCACGGCTCGCCTCAGCAGCGCAACATCCAGAAGGGCTGGGACCCCGAGGAATGCTGGAAATGGGCCGTTGACCTCTTTGCCGGCTGCACCGACCTGATGGCCAGGCGGGAAATCACCTACTGCATCGAACCCCTTACCGGCCAGGAGACCAACTTCATCACCTCCATGGCCGACGCCCTGAAACTGGTCGCCGCCGTGGACCACCCCAACTTTCAGACCATGGTCGACTGCAAGGCCGCCGCCTCCGAAAACAAGCCCCACGTGGACGTCATCGCCCAGGCAGGCAAGGCCCTGCGGCATGTCCACGTCAACGATCCCAACCTGCGCGGACCGGGGTTTGGAACCCTCGGCTTTGCCCCCATCCTCAAAGCCCTCAAAGACCGGGCCTACACCGGCTACGTCTCCGTCGAGGTCTTCGATTTCGAACCCGACCCGCAGACCATCGCATCTCGCAGCATCGGCTACCTGCGCGGCATCCTGGAAGGGCTGTCCGCCTGAAAAACGGTGTGATATTTATGCCTCTTCCGATAGAGGATAGCCGTCCTCATAATCTTTATGCAACAAAGCCTGCATCAGAGTAATAGGCTTATGGCTGGACCGGACACCATGATGATTATCATGGCAATGCCCAGAATCGTGCTTCTCTCACGCACTGCGAGAAACGTGTTCCAGAACGTTCCCTCTACTTTAATGCCAGCCTTTGAAAGCAGGAATAAAATATCCGATAATATGAGAATGCCAAGCATCAATTGAGTAAGATCTGTTATAAAGCGGTCCCAATAACCCCATATTGCAAAAAACTGAGCTGGATGCCATCCAGGCGGGGAACGCTGTGCAGCCGTGCTCTCGGCGATTGGTATTGGGATCACAGAGGTTACGAATGACAGTGTCACGGATAGAACCAAATAGGCTCCCAACCACGGCAGACTGTTAAGCTTGAATTTTCGGTGTATCCAGATGCCGGAAACCAGAATCAAGCTCCACAGCGCAAGCCTGGAAATACTTGACAGACTAAAGAGTGTATATGCCATATTGTCCATAATTTTCCACCTTTCAGACCACTGCTGGAGCATCAAGCTCTCTCAGCTTCTATTGGATTCCTTTTGAGCTCACCCATTCCCCTTGTTTGGGGAGAAGCTTAACTGTACAACTTAAACAGCACTGGCATATCGTCTACCCGTTCACTCTCAACCTGGATATTCTGGTATCATGCCAGAAATTTACTAAATTCTCGATTTCTTCTCAAGAAATACGCGAACGGGGGTATCTTCTACATCTTCGTGCAACAAAGCCGACCTCCTTCATATTCAGAAACAACATCCACACGGAGCTTCTGTCCTTTGCAATTTGATATTCCCCTTGACATCTCTTATTGATTCGTATAGATTCCATGCCCCAAAAAAGGGTTAGATAGAAGTTTGGATTTAAAATGAGCACATGTAAGTAATTGAAAATTAAGCAGTTTGTAATAGGTGGGCGATTAGCTCAGGCGGTTAGAGTGCCTGCTTGACATGCAGGAGGTCACTGGTTCAAGTCCAGTATCGCCCACATCAAGTCCAGTATCGCCCACCATAAGATACCATAAAATAGCGGCTTATGTGCTTCAGCATAAGCCGCTATTCGGGTTTTAAAACGTTTAAAAAACCCGCGACCGATTCCACCGCGACCGGCGGGACTTCGTGATCCAGCCCGGCGATACAGGCAAGCCGGAGGACTATCCGGTCAACCCGGCATATCAAAGTTGAATCACCTGGGGGTAACTTATGACTGACGATGCCACGTTGATGGCTTATCTGGTTCCAAGGCTCACCAGACAAGTCGAAAATGCCGCCACTGACGCACTCGGCTACATCCTTAATCAGTCCACCGGTGCCATGCAGGCGTTGAACGACCTGTTCCGGGAAGGCAGCTTCGACATTGAGCCGATCGCCAAGGTGGAAACCCAGGTGACTTACGAAGATGGTTCCCGGCCCGACATGGCTGGCTATGACAAGAACAACGTGAAGCGCCTGCTCATTGAAGCGAAGTTTTGGGCTGCCCTCCGAGAAGATCAAGCGAGCGGGTATGCCCGCCAGTTTGACCGACCCGGCCCGGCGGCGCTGCTGTTCATTTCTCCCGAGCTGAGAATGCAGACATTGTGGGCTGAGATAGAACGGCAGATGGCAAAGGAGAGCAGACTGGAACCCATCGACTCGGCTCCGGGAGTACGGAGAGCCAGGGTGACCTGGACAGAACTAAGCGACACGGAGCTACGGTTGATGCTGGTCAGCTGGGTCCGACTGCTCGACAGGATGGAAGCTATGGCAGGCGATGATGGTGTCAAATCAGACATTAGACAACTTCGAGGGCTGGCTCAGGTACAAGATGCGCAGGCGTTCTTGCCGATTCACTCCGAAGAACTGAGCCCCACCCTCGGACGTCGAGTTGTTTGGTACAACCAACTTGTCGACGACGTGGTCGGTGTCAGAGGAGTTCGAGATGGGTGGATGGACACCAGGGGACTGAAAGCAACGTCACAACGGTATGGGTACGGGCGGTATTTCCGCTTCTCTGGCATGTCAAACGTAGACTTCTGGTTCGGAGTCAACCATGAACGGTGGGCTAAAAAGGGAGATACTCCTTTATGGCTCCACGTCGGCGTCCCGGTATCGATGTAAACATGGATGAAATCGGTAAAGAACTGAACGTACAGTTCCAAGACCGCTGGGTCCCAATTCATCTCAAAGCAGGCGTGGAATATCCTGAAGTTCTGGACGATGTGGTGTCGCAGTTGAGGGTGATAGCCAGGAATTGTAGGGACTCATCTGCCGAGTGAGTAATCGCTTAAGGGAACGGATATACCTGTTCGTCCCTCGCTTCCAGATAGTCGCTCAGAGGGGTCAGCCCAGTTCTCCAGTCATGAGACCTCCGGCAAAGCCGGAGGCTTGCAAACCGTGAACCGCTCAAAGCGGTTACCACCTACCGCCACCTGAAGGTGGCGCTCACTTAAATGAGAGCCGTGCATAATTCACCTGCCTGCGCAGCGTCCTGCGCTGCAGGCAGGGATGGCTGAGGAAAGGTTTTACGCGATCCAACCTGCCTGTGCGTTGCGCGCAGCGCGCAAGCAGGCAGACAGGCGCACAGTGCGGGGTTTGACCCTCCCCGGGTCAAACCACCACCGCGAACAATCTGCTGTCCTCTGCTGAGCGGCAGGCCACAAAGAGGGAGCGCATAATAAGACTTTCCATTTGTCGTCATTTTGTTTAAGCTTATACGCAAGGCGTTCCCGGATGCACCGCTCATGACGCTTCCACAACCGCCGAAATCCGTTGCGCCTGCACCCACGTGTGAAAACCGACTGTCCCATAACAACCGGGAGTAT
Organism: Candidatus Latescibacterota bacterium; assembly: GCA_965222075.1. Lineage (GTDB taxonomy): Bacteria > Latescibacterota > UBA2968 > UBA2968 > JAAXHW01. Next base: position 2,646,308 of record OZ244937.1, read on the forward strand.
AAACGTATGAACCTCAGACCCAATCGCATCAAACACAAACTGGCTGAGGGCGGAACCGCCCGTATCGTCTCCGGTCTCACCCACCCCGACGACATCGACGCCTTTGGCCCCAACGGGTTTGACGGTGTGTGGCTGGAAGGCGAACACGGCGGTGTAGACGCCGCCGACCTGGGCAACCTCACTCGCGCCTGCGACATCTGGGGCCTGACCTCTCTCGTGCGGGTCAATCGCAACGATCAGGCCCTCATCTACCGCACGCTCGACCGGGGCGCGCAGGGCATTGTTGTTCCCCACGTCAACACAAAAGCAGAGGCCCAAAACGTGGTCGACGGCGGCAAATTCGCCCCCATCGGCAAGCGGGGCATGTTCACCAGTCGCCAGGGCTACGGCGTGCCCGACTATTTCAATGTCGCAAACGACGAAACCCTCCTGGTCGTCCTCATCGAAGACATCGTTGCCGTGCACAACCTGGACGAGATCCTGAGTGTGGACCACATCGACATCTTCTTCGTTGCCCCGTCCGACCTGGCCACCTCAATGGGCCACATCGGCGACCTCCAGCACCCGGAAGTGCAGAAAACCATCGATGACGCCCTGAACCGCATCCAGGCCGCAGGCCGCACCGCCGGCACCCTGGCCGTCAACAACACCGCGGCCACCTACGCCGCCGCTGGCGTTCGCTTCCTCCTTACGCCTACCGGTCCCTGGCTGGCTGCCGGCGCGGCCGAATTCATCAGCCGCACCGGAGGGTGAATCAGGCTCTTTTTTTATGGAGAAAAAGATGGCACGACGCATTGAAATCACCCTTGAAAAACGCGGCGTCAGCTGCGTCGCGGAGCTGCTCGATGACCTCGCGCCCAAAACCTGCGAAGCCCTGTGGCAGGCCCTGCCCCAGGGAGACAACGCCTTCCACGCCAGGTATGCGAACCACGAAGTCTACACCCTGGTCTCCCCCTTTGCCAACCCCGAGCCCGGCCTCGAAAACCCGACCATCCTGCCCATCCCCGGCGACGTGCTCTATTTCTTTTTTCCCCCCGGCACCATCCCCATCCCGGACGTGCGGGAGGCCGCCTACAGCACCGGCATGGTCGATCTCGCCATCTTCTACGACCGGGACAACTTCCTCTTCTCACCCACAACAGGGCCCGTGCCCGGCAACCGCTTCGCCACCATCACCCGGAACCTGGAAGAGATGGCGCAGGCCTGCGACAACATCTGGCGCGAAGGCTTTGTCGGCGAAAAACTCGTCTTCCGCCGGATGGAATAAGCAAAAGGAGCGCCCGCATGCCAGGCAAGCCCAATATCCTTATCATCATGTCCGACCAGCACAGCAAGCACGTGCTGGGCTGTTACGGCGACCCCGTTGTGCGTACCCCCCACCTGGACCGCCTCTCGGCGGAAGGGATTCGGTTTACGAATACCTACTGCGCCTCTCCGGTCTGCTGTCCCAGCCGGATGAGCTTCATGACCGGCCGCACGCCTGCTCGCAACCGGGTCTGGAACAACCAGCAGATCCTGAATCCGGCCATCCCTACCTGGGCGCACACCCTGGGCATCACCGGCTACGAAACCAGCCTCCTCGGCCGGATGCACTTTGAGGGACAGGACCAGTACCACGGCTTTGAAAATCGGCCCATTGGCGAAATGTTCGCCGTTCATCCCGGCGGATTCAAAGGCGAGAAGTATCCCTCCGGGCAGAGTCGGCAGGTGATGGAGCTCTCCGGCAGGGGCACCACCACCTACCAGTGGATGGACGAAAAAATTACCGATGCAACCTGCGACTACCTCAAAAACCGGTCGGGGAAGTCGCAGAACAGACCCTTTGCCGCCGCCGTCGGCTTCGTCCTTCCTCACTGCCCCTTCATCGCCCCCAAAGACCTGTTCGATTATTATCACAACCGCATCGACATTCCCCAAATAGAGGCCGACCAGCCCGCGATGATCCGGTGGTACCGCAAAAGTCGGGGTATCGATACTCCCTTAGACGACCGCCGGGTGCGCATCGCTCGCGCCGCCTATTATGGCCTCTGCGAATTCACCGACGCCCTCATCGGCCGCATCCTGGCCTGCTTAGACGAAACCGGCCTGGCCGAGAACACCCTGGTCGTCTACTGCTCCGACCACGGCGAAATGGCCGGCGAACACGGCTGCTGGACCAAGAATACCTACTATGAAGGCAGCGTCGGCGTGCCCCTCATCGCCCGTCTGCCCGGCACCATTGAACCCGGGCTTACCTGCGGTGCGGTCTGCAACCTCCTGGACCTCGGGCCCACCTTCGCCGACCTGGCCGGCGCAGAGACCCTGCCCGACTGGGACGGAAGCTCCCTCTGGCCCACCCTCTGCGGAAACCACCCCGCAGACTGGCCCGACGAGACCTGCAGCGAGGTCGTGGATGGAAGCACCCGTCCTAACATCCCCTCAAGAATGATCCGCTCCGGAAAGTGGAAGCTGTGGGCCGACCAGGAAGTGCCCGGGCAGGCGCCGAACGTAGCGCTGTTCGACCTGGAAAACGACCCGCAGGAACTTCAAGACCTGAGCCGGGACCCCCGGTGCGCAGAAATCCGTCGGCAACTCCTGGAAAAAGTCTTTCACGACTGGGATCCGGACGCCGTCCGCCGGGCTGTAGACCAAAAACGCCAGGATTACACGCTCGTCCAGGAGTGGGTGCGGGCCGTCAAGCCGGTTCTACCCGAAACTCTGCCGCCCCCACCTCCCAAAATCGAAGACGACGTGGAAATCCTGTGACCGGACACCGCGCCCGGCTCTGAATCCGAACAAGGCGCTTCCGTCCAGGACCCGCCATAACACCCCTGGGTGCCCCTTTAGAAATTATTGACAAAAAGGCTCTTTTTTGTTAGTTTGGAACAACTTACGGAAATTTGCCTTCAGGTCCGAGCGCGCTGTCTGGGTGCGCTCTCTTAACAACCGATCCGGACAGACGATGCTCAACCAGATTATCCAACCCATTCTTCCCCAGATCCAACGCTTTGAAGAGCGTCTGAAACAGGTCCTCACCTCGGATGTGGGGCTGGTCCAGGCCATGGCCGACCACCTGGTGGAAAACCGGGGAAACCGCATTCGCCCCACCCTGTCCTTCCTCACGGCCCAGGCCATCGGGGAATGCTCCGGCCGGGTCATCGACGCCGCCATCGGCATCGAAATCATCCACAACGCAACGCTCATCCACGACGACGTCATCGACTTCGCGGACAAGCGCCGGGGTGTGGAGGTGCTCAACCTCCTCTGGGGCAACCAGGCGGCGGTCCTGATGGGGGATTTCCTCCTGGCCAGGGCCCTCCAGATCCTGGTCGGCCTCCATTCCATGGAAGTCATGGAGGCCGCCACCCGAGCCGTCAGCCGCATGATCGAAGGTGAAATTCTCGAAATTCAGAGCGGCAGCGACGCGGAAACCGCCCTCTACTTCAGCATGATCGACAAAAAAACGGCCTCCCTGATGGCCCTCTCCTGCGAGGTCGGCGCCATCCTGGGAGGCGGCACGTCTGAACAGATCACGCAGATGTCCACCTTTGGCAAAGAGGTCGGCATCGCCTTTCAAATTACCGATGACCTGCTCGACTTCGTTGGAGACGAGGAAGTGCTCGGCAAACCGGTTGGAACCGACGTGCGGGAAAAGAAGCTGACCCTCCCCCTCCTCCGGGCGCTGGCCAACTGCCAGAACGGCGGGGGCGCTAAGATCCAGGCCAAAGTGAAAAATGGCGTAGAAACCGATGAAGACGTACAGGAAATCTTCCGTTTTGTCCATCGTTACCGGGGCATCGAAGAGGCCAGAGAAGAGGCGAGGACATACGCCAACTCAGGGCTGAAAAGCCTTGCGCCTCTGCGATTTTCAGATGCCCGGGAAGCCCTCGAACTCACGGCCCGTTATGTCGTAGACCGCGAGCGATAGAAATGACCCGAGAAACCTTGCGAATCCTGATTGTTGCGGCAACGGTGATAGCCGCGCTCACCTTCCTCTACCCGACCTATGAGTTCTACTTTGATCCGCCAAAAAACGCGGACAAATTGGAAGAGGTCAAACGGAAGTCCATCAGTCTGGGGCTGGACCTGCAAGGCGGCATCCACCTGGTCTTAGAGGTCGATCCCAGCCAGGTCCCCGAAGCGCAGCGCCACGATGTTATGGACCGGGTCAGAGAGATCATCACCAACCGCGTGGATCAGTTCGGAGTGTCCGAGCCCATTATCCACCAGCAGGGCGACTGGCGGATTGTCGTCGAACTCGCCGGCATCCAGGATGTGGAACGGGCCAAGGCCATTATTGACAGAACCGCCCGCCTCGAATTCAAAATTCTGAAGTCCAATGCCGACCTGGCCATCCTTCTCAACAAGGTTGACACCCACCTCGCCGCCGCAGCTGACGACACGGCCAAAAAAGAATCCGGGGGCCTCTTCGAAGAAGTGCCCGAAGAGGTCAAGCACGCGTTAACAGCCTTATTCCTCCCAGGTTACAGGGAAGAGGACTTGAAGGTCTCCGTAGACAACCTGCAGACCGTGCGCCAGATCCTGAGGGAAGTCGAGCACCTGATCCCCGACGACGCGGAGTTCATCTGGGGAAGCAAAGATGAGGATTCCAGAGACGGACAGAAGTACCGCCGGCTCTATTACCTGAAGAAGCGGGTTGAGATGACCGGCGACATCGTCAAAGACGCCATCATCACAACCGGACAGTCTTTCGAATACGCCGGAATGCCCATCATCAATTTTACGACCACCGATAAGGGCGTCAACCTCTTCAAGCGCGTGACCGGCGCTCACGTGGGCGAGCAGATGGCCATCATCCTGGATAACCAGGTCTATTCTGCGCCCACCATCCAGGTCAAAATCCGGGACGGTCGGTCCATCATCACCGGCTCCTCCACCCTGGAAGAGGCCAAAGACCTGGCCATTGTCCTGCGTGCCGGCGCCCTTCCCGTCGATGTGGTCCCCGTGGAAGATCGCACCGTGGGCCCCTCTCTGGGGCGGGACTCCATCGAACAGGGCAAAAAGGCCGCCGCCATTGGCATGGCCCTGGTGATCGTTTTCATGGTTTTTTACTACGGCCTCTCCGGCCTGGTGGCCAACCTGGCCCTCGTCCTCAACCTGCTCTTTGTCCTGGCCGTTCTGGCCGGTTTTAGAGGCACCCTCACCCTCCCCGGCATTGCCGGGATCATCCTCACCATCGGCATGGCCGTAGACGCCAACGTCCTCATCTTCGAACGCATCCGGGAGGAGCTCCGCACCGGGAAAACCCTCCGCCCGGCGGTCGAAAACGGCTACGACCGGGCCCTGCTCACCATTGTCGATGCCAACCTCACCACTGTGATCACCGCCGTGGTCCTCTACCAGTTCGGCACCGGGCCCATCAAGGGCTTTGCGCTTACCCTGATGATCGGCATCATCTCCTCGATGTTCACGGCCCTCTTCGTCACCCGCACCATTTTCAACTATATCATCCAGCGGTGGCAGCTCACCTCCATCAGCATCGGCTGGCTGACCATCTTCCGCGAACCGAAGTTCGACTTCCTCCGCCTGCGGCGGGCCGCCTTTGCCGGGTCTGTCCTGCTCGTTCTCGTCGGTCTGAGTTCCGCCATCACCAAAGGGGGCTACAACCTGGGCATCGACTTTGCCGGAGGCACCCTCTTAGAGCTTCACTTTGATCCGCCCGTTCCCGTGGGAGAGTTGAGAGATGTGCTTGGAAGCGTCGAGATCGACGACAGGACCGCGGATCTGAGGCAGAGCGAAATCAAACAGTTCGGCCCGCCCACCGACATCCTCATCCGGGTGGAAGAGGAGGCCGAAGGCACGCAGATGGCCGATGCCATCAAAACAACGCTCAAAACCCGCTTTGCCTCCCACATCGGCGACCCGACGACGTGGCTGCGCCGCCAGGAGGCGGTCGGCCCCAAGATCGGAAGCGAGTTGAAGAGCGACGCGGTCTGGGCCATCTTCGTGTCTATGCTCCTCATCATCCTCTACATCTGGTGGCGGTTCAAACAGATCCAGTTCGGTATCGCCGCCGTCGTGGCGCTCTTCCACGACGTGCTCATCACCCTGGGGATCTTCTCCCTGATGAACAAGGAGATCTCCCTGGCCATCGTTGCCGCTCTGCTCACCATCGTAGGGTATTCGCTCAACGACACCATCGTCGTCTTTGACCGCATCCGGGAAAATTTGCGCCTCTACCGCAGGGAGAGCTACGGCAGTGTGATCAACCGGAGCATCAACGAGTGCCTCAACCGGACCGCCCTCACCTCAGGCACAACCCTGCTGGTGGTCCTGGCGCTGCTGTCCCTGGGTGGAGAGGTGATCCACGACTTCGCCTTCGCCCTCCTCATCGGCGTGATCGTAGGGACCTACTCCTCCTCTTTCGTGGCCAGCCCCATTGTGATGGAGTGGCACACCGCCGCCGAACGCCGCAGCGCCACCCGCGCATCGTAACCCAGAACCTTGTTGGGGAAAGGTCAAAACTGGTATTCCCGCTTCCGCTCCTTCTTCTCCGAAGGATATTGTGTCACCACCGTATGCCGCGGACACGGCTTCTTCGGGTCCGCTCCGGGTACAAACACCTCCTCCAAGCGTTTGGGACAGTAAATAGATGCCACCTTGTAGGTGTCTTCGCACACCTCCACTTGTGCTAAGGTCGTCGGCAGTTCAAAGTCCTCTTCCGGCAGTTCGAGCGTTTCGTGCACCCGTTTCATAAACTGCGCCCACACCGGCAGAGCCACCACCGCCCCGGACTTTCGCTTTCCCAGAGAGACCTTTGAATCGAACCCGATCCAAACCCCGGCCACGATCTGGGGGGTAAACCCGACGAACCAGGTATCTGCGAAATTCTGGGTTGTCCCCGTTTTGCCCGCCGCCGGGCGCCGGAAACCGTAAATAGTCCGGGCTCCCCGTCCGGTACCTCTCCACACGCCCTGATCGGTCTGTTTCTGCATATCCAGCACCGACTGGAGCAGACTCGTCATCACAGCCGTCGTCTCCGCGCTCAACACCACGTGCTCGTTCCCCTGTATCCGCTCTTCCAAAATATTCCCTTCCTTGTCCACAATCTTCAGCACCGCCGTTGGCTCCACCCGAATCCCCCGGTTTGGAAACACCCCGAACGCCGACACCAGATCGATCATCTTGACCTCGCTGGTCCCCATCCCCAGCGACCGAACGGCCCGGATACGGGTGGTGATCCCCATCCGCTTTGCATACGACACAACCGTCTTCGGACCGACCCTCTGTAAGAGCTTGGTCGTCACCACATTCCGGGACATGGCCAGCCCTTCCCGCATCGTCATCCAGCCCATGAACCTCCTGTCGTAGTTCTCCGGCTGCCAGAGGCTCCCGTCTTCCATCGGGATCGACACGGCCGTATCCGGCACCCGCAGGGTCGGCGGATATTTTTTGTCAATCGCCGCCGTGTAGATAAAGGGCTTGAACGCCGACCCAGGCTGCCGCAGCGCCTGCACCGCCCGGTTGAACTTGCTCTTGTTAAAATCCCGCCCGCCCACCATCGCCAAAACGTGTCCGGTGTGAGGGTCCAGCGCCACCAGCGCCCCCTGCACCACCGTAGCGGCAAGCGTATCTTCCCGCGTCTGCAGGCCCGCCCAGAACGTCGAGTCCGGCGGATTGCGCCGCCGGTTCCGGTCCACCGTCCGCTGGATCTCGTCTATCTGCCGCTGAAGCTGCTCCTCGGCGATCCGCTGGATCCGGCTGTCCAGCGTCGTGTAAATCGACGCGCCGTCTTTGTAGAGAACCCCCAGGCCGTGGGTCCTCTCCACATACCGACGAATATACTCCGTAAAATAAGGCGCCTCTCCGGTCTCCTCATCCGATTCTTTAAGCACAATAGGCCGCTGCACCGCCGATCGATACGCTTCCCGGGAGATCTTTCCCATCCATCTCATTGCCCGCAAAACGACCTTGTTGCGGCGTTCCAGTGCGCGTTCAGGGTGGGTAATCGGAGAGTACGTATAAGGCCCCTTCAACAACCCCACCAACAGTGCGCTTTCGTCTAAGGTTAAGTCTCTGGCATCCTTTCCAAAAAAACGCCGGGCGGCTGCCTGAATACCCCATGCCCCGTTTCCGAACAGGACCTTGTTGAAATACATCTCGATAATCTCTTGCTTGGTATAGGTCCGTTCAAGCAGAACCGCGGTCAGCTGCTCCTTGATCTTCCGCGTCCAGGTCTGTTCCTGGTCCAGGAACAGATTTCGCGCCAACTGCTGTGTGATCGTGCTCGCCCCGTGCCCCTTCAGACTCCCCTCCCTCCAGATATTCCTCAACACAGCTCGAAAAATATCGGGCAGGCTGACCCCCCAGTGCCGCCAGAAATGCTGATCCTCCGTAGCAACCAGCGCGTCAACAGCCGCCCTGGGCATCTCATCGTACGAGATCGGATCTCGCCGCTGCTCCCAGAACCGCTTGAGCACCACCCCATCCGTCGAATAGACGGTCGTCGTCCGCACCGGATTGACCTGTTCCAATTGGGCAAACGAAGGCAACCCATCCTTGAAACACCACACCACCCCCGCAGTCACCCCCACCCAAACCAGCGAAGAGATCGAACAATAAAGCACAATATGCAAAATATAATGCCGCATCATCGCCCTATCCGCATGACCCGTGTTTATCCATACCCATGCCCTCTGTAATCACGAGGCCAGGGCAGCCAGATTTTCGTTGAGCTTACCCAGCGTGTTCTGGTATTCCACACGCCGCTGGCGCTCGTTTTCCACCACCTCGGCCGGGGCCTTCTCCAGGAACCCTTCGTTAGAAAGCTTCTTCTCCAGCCCCAAAAGCGCCTTCTCCAACCCGCCGATCTCCTTCTCCAACCGCCGCTTCTCCACCTCCAGATCGATCAACCCCTTCAGTGGAACGTAGACCTCTACACCCACCAGCACGGCACTGGCGGAAGCCGGCGGTCGGGCCAGACCCTCGCCGATTTGGAAGTCGGCAGCCCGGGCCAGTTCACAAATGGTGACCTGCGCCTCCTCCAGCGTCTTCCGAACCGTCTCGGAGCCGGTTCTTAAAATCAGGTCCGCCCGCCGCGCCGGAGGCACCCGCATCGTTCCCCGGATGTTTCGCACTGCTCCCACCACCTCCTGAACCAGCGCCATCTTCCCTTCCGCAGCCTCATCCAGCCGCCCCTCATCGGCCCTCGGCCAGGGAGCGGCGATTAAGGCCTCCCCCTCGTGGGGAAGCTGCTGCCAGACCGCCTCGGTGATAAAGGGAGCCATCGGGTGCAGCAGCCGCAGGATGCCCTCCAACGCGTGCACCAGCACAGATTGCACCGCCTGCCGCGCCTCCGGATCGCCTCCGTTGAGCCGCACCTTCGCCATCTCTAAGTACCAGTCGCAGTATGAATTCCAGACAAATTCGTAAAGCGTACGGGAGGCCTCGTCAAAACGATAGACCTCCAGCGCCTCCGTGACCGACCGGACCGTGCGGTTGTACAGGCTCAAAATCCAGCGGTCCCCTAAGTCGGCAGGCGCCTCCGGGGGGAGCACCTTGGGGTCATAATCCTCTACGCGCATCTGCACAAACCTCGCCGCGTTCCAGATCTTATTGCAGAAATTTCGGCAGGTCTCGGTAATTGGAGAGTCCTGCACATGGTTGTCCACCACCTCCGCGTCAAACCGAATATCCTGCGAACTCCCGCACTGGTACAGCAGCGACAGCCGCGTGGCGTCCGCCCCATAGCGCTCAATCAGCTCTCTTGGATCAACCCCGGTCCCCAGCGACTTGCTCATCCGCCGCCCGTCCCGCGTCTGCACGGTGGGGTGGACCAGCACCGTTTTAAAGGGGATCTCGCCCACAAACTCCAGTGCGGTCATCACCATGCGGGCCACCCACAGGTAGAGAATATCCCGCCCCGTAATCATGAGGTCCGTCGGATGGTAGACCTTCAGATCCTCCGTCTCATCCGGCCATCCCAGCGTGGCAAAAGGCCACAGGGCCGAACTGAACCAGGTATCCAGCACATCCGGGTCCTGGACCAGGCGGCCGCTGGGGCACGCGCCGCATTCGGTTGGAGCATCCACCTGCGCCATCACCTCCCCGCAGTCCTCGCAGGTCCACACCGGGATCTGGTGCCCCCACCAGATCTGCCGGGAAATGCACCAGTCCTGGATGTTCTCCAGCCAGTCCACGGAATAGCCCAGAAAACGATCGGGCACGTAAACGATCTCTTTCTGGCGCAGCACCCTCAGCGCCTGGTCCGCCAGGTCCCGCATCGCCACGAACCACTGCTCCATCGGCAAGGGTTCGATCACCGTCGCGCACTTATCGTGGTGGGGCAGGGCATGCACATGGTCTTCAATACGCTCCAGCAGACCGGCGCCCTCAAGCGCCTCCACCACCGCCTCCCGGCAGGCGTACCGGTCCATCCCCGCAAACCGCCCGGCCTCCTCCGTCATCGCCCCGTCAAAACCGATCACCTGGACCTCCGGCAGGTCGTGTCGCGATCCTATCTCGTAGTCGTTCGGATCGTGCGCCGGGGTCACCTTCACCGCCCCGCTCCCCATTTCGGGATCTGCATATGCATCCGCCACAATCGGGATGCACCGATCCACCAGCGGCAGCATCACCTGTTTGCCAATCGCGCCCCGCCACCGTCGGTCCTCCGGATGCACCGCCACCCCCGTATCCCCCAGCATCGTCTCCGGCCGGGTCGTGGCCACCACCACATCCGGCCCCCCACCGATCCCCGGATATCGGATATGCCAGAGGTGCCCACGTATCTCCTGCTCTTCGACCTCTAAGTCGGAAATCACCGTCCCGCACTGCGGGCACCAGTTCACCATCCGCGTGCCCCGATAAATCCAGCCTTTTTCGTAGAACCGGACAAACGCCTCCAGCACGCCCCGCACATACCCCTCGTCCATCGTAAACCGTTCCCGTGACCAGTCGTAGCTGCACCCGAGTTCCCTGAGCTGCCGCAAAATCGTATTCCCGTACCTCTCCTTCCAGCTCCAGACCCGCCCCAGCATCTCCTCCCGGCCGATATCGCGCCGGTTCTTCTGCTCCTTTTCATAGAGCTGCTGTTCCACCTTCATCTGCGTGGCAATACCCGCGTGGTCTGTCCCCGGCAGGCAGAGGGTGCGATACCCCTGCATCCGCTTCCACCGTACCACCGTATCGTGAATGGCATGCTGGAGCGCATGCCCCATGTGGAGTTCCCCGGTCACATTCGGCGGCGGAATCGTAATCGAGTACGGGGTTCCCTCCCCCTGCGCCTCCGGCCGGAAACACCCTTTCTCATCCCAAAACGCGTACCACGGTCCCTCAACCGCCTCCGGATCGTACGTCTTCGCCAGCGCCTCTGGATCGCTCATGCTGCCTCTGCACTCCTTCATTATCGCCGTAAATGGTACCGCTTTAGAGCATCCCCACCGCCCCGAACAACGGGTTGCCCGGCAGCCTACCTCCCCCCCTCCCCGGATGCCTCTGTCCGGTAGAACACATCTGTCCCTTCAGCAGCCAGCATCCTATCCAGAAAATCCAGAGATTTCACCCTCTGACGGCTCTCAATATGATAGCTCAGGAACATGCGCAAAGCGCTACGCGCTCCTGCCCGGTCACACCCGCTGACCCCCCCGATCTCGATCCGGTCGGGCCGACCGGTCTGGAGCTGTTCCAGAAAACCCACAGTGAACCTGTCCATCACCATGCCGCTGTTGGTTTCGCATCTGTTGCAGAGGGTCCCCCCCTCAAAGGGGCTAAACCGCACCTGGGCACCCAAAAGCCGTTCACCACAGTGCACGCAACCGCTCAGGTGCGGCCTGTACCCCAGAGCCGAAGCCGCCTTGAGTTGGAAATACCAGAGGGGAATTTCAATCGCCCATTCCTCGATGGTCTCCATCCATCTGAGGGTATCCAGCGTCACGCTGTAAAGCAGTGGATTTCGGTCTTCGTCCACCGTCATGTGGTTGAGCAGATCGCACACAACACAGGCATGGACCATCCGCCTGTACGCCTGCTTGATCCCATCAAAGGGATAGAGAATATCCCCTTCGCTCAGGGTCTGCAAATCCCGGTTTTCCCGCCTGTAGAACATATAGGTCCCCCAGGTCATCAGCTCTAAGCTTGCACCGAACTTGCTCCTGGGACGGCGTGCCCCTTTGGCCACCAGGCGGAGCTTTCCACTCTCCCTCGTATAGATGACAACGACCTTGCTGCTCTCACTCATCCGGTAGCCGCGAAGAACCAGCCCCTCAGTCCTGCAAATCATCGTTCGCCTTCCATTCTGTTCTCGGGAGGGTAGGGATAGACCATGTAGACCGACTCGTTCGCCTTAACCATCCCGTAACGCTCGCGGGCAATCCGCTCGATCGTCTTCAGATCGTCCTTCAACAACCCCACCTCTTCCTGAAGGCGAACATTCTTCTCAAATAAAGCCTCGATTTCTTCGCGCAATGCGTCGATCTGACCCTCACGGTGCCAGACCTGGTAAAGCCCGCTGTCCCCGGCCACGATCAGGTAAACAGAAATCATGACGGGCATAGCCAGAAGCAAGCGGCGCGTCTTTTTGCGCGGCTCCGACGGAAACTGATAGTTCCCCCGGTAAAACCTCATCCGCATTTCTCCTTAGTTCTTGGAACCCCACACCACCCAGCACCGCCCACAACACAGAACTTCGTGTCATTCCACGATACGCTCCCCGTCTTCAACCCAGGCCCCATCCTCGTACCGCCGGTAAAAACAGGACCGGAACCCGGTATGGCAGGCCCCGCCCCTCTGGCGGACTTTAAAAAGCAGCGCATCCCCATCGCAATCGATCCGAAATTCCTCCATCTGCTGCGTGTGCCCCGAAGTCGCCCCCTTCACCCAGAACGCCTGCCGGCTGCGGGACCAGTACGTCATCTGCCCCGTCTCCAGCGTTCTGCGCAGGCTCGCTTCGTTCATATAGGCCTGCATCAACACCTGCCCGCCATCCACATCCTGCGCAATCGCCGGCACCAGTCCATTCTTATCAAACTTAACCTCACCCAGATCCAAAGTCAAACTCCTCCCCATCTGCTTTTTTCACGTTACAGCACCACCAGATCGTCCCGGTGAATCACCTCTGCGCCTTCCACTCCTTCTAAAACAGCCGCCACCTCAGACGTTTTTTTTCCCAGAATTTTTCGTACCTCTTCCGAACCGTAGCGCACCAACCCCCGCGCTATCTCCATGCCACCTGGGTCCTCCACGCCAATCAGTTCGCCTGCCTCAAACGCTCCCACAACATCCAGAATACCGGAAGGGAGCAGGCTCTTGCCGCGTGTCCCGATCGCCTCTACAGCCCCGTCGTCCACCACCACGGCCCCCTTCTTCCGGGTGTTGGCAATCCAGACTTTCCGGCTTGTCAACCGTCCCTTCCCGGGCATAAAAAGGGTGCCTACCTTCTTCCCTTCCAAAATATCGATAATCCTGGTGGTATGTCCGTTTGCAATCACCATCATCCTGCCGCCTCGGGTAACGCTTTCAGCCGCGTGGAGCTTCGCCTGCATCCCCCCCAGGCCCACCGCACTGCCCCGATTTCCGGTCCGGGCAATCAACTCCGGGGTAACCTCTTCTACATGGGAGATCAGCTTCGCATCCCCGTCCTGGTTCGGGTCGTCCGAGTAGAGCCCATCCACATCCGTCAGAATCATCAGAAGCTCGGCATCCACCAGGTGGGCAACCAGGGCAGAGATCCGATCGTTGTCCCCCACCTTGATCTCTTCTACGGCCACACTGTCGTTTTCATTGAGAATAGGAACCGCACCGAACCGGAAGAGTTCATCCAGCGTATTGCGCGCGTTCACATAACGCTGCCTATCGTCCAAGTCTTCGGTAGTAATCAGAACCTGCCCAACCGGGATATCGTGCTCACGGAACGCCAGCTTGTAGGCGTTCATCAACAGCCCCTGTCCAACCGCGGCCGTGGCTTGCAGCTCGGGAATCCTGCGAGGCCGCTGCTTCAATCCAAGCCGCCCCATACCCGCGCCCACAGCGCCCGAGGAAACAATCGCCACCTGCACCCCCCGGCTTCGCAGATGGGCGACCTCCCCTGCCAGGCGGTCGATCAGTTTCCGATTCAACGCATTGTCGTGAACCGTAACCACCCGTGTCCCCAGCTTAACCACCAGGCGCTTGGCCCCTTTAAAAAGGGCCTCACGCTCAAGACAAGCCATATTCCGCCGAATCTCACCCACCGTTGCGCCCTCTCACAGCGTCGACACCACCTTCGTCCGCACCAGCACCTCCCGTTCCGCCAAATACCGCTTGACTTGGGGAATGCTGTACTGTTGGTAATGAAAAATCGAGGCCGCCAGGGCCGCACTCGCCTTGCCCTCTGCAAGGACCTCGTACATATGCTCGGGCCCGCCGCACCCCCCCGAAGCCACAATGGGCACATCCACCCGCTCGGCCACGGCCCGCGTCAGTTCAATATCGTATCCGTCTTTTGTCCCATCGGCATCAATACTGTTCAAAACCAGCTCTCCGGCCCCCCGGTCCACCAGTTCCTCCGCCCAGGCCAGCGCATTTTGTCCCGTTGGCGTCCGCCCCCCACGCACCACAACCTCCCACCAGACCTCTGTGGAATTTTTCTCGCCCCGCCGGATTGCATCGATAGAGCCCACCGTGGCCTGGGAGCCAAAGCTCTCCGCGCTCTGGTTGATAATTTCCGGATTCTGAACCGCTGCCGAGTTTATCGAGGCCTTCTCCGCCCCTCCTTCAATAATCGCCCGCACATCCTTGATCGTTCGAACGCCGCCGCCAACCGTAAAGGGAACAAACACCTTCTCGGACACCCGCCGGACCAGGTCGGCCACGATCTGCCGCTTCTCTGCAGAGGCCGTAATATCGTAAAAAACCAGCTCGTCGGCCCCCTCCTCATCGTACCGCCGGGCCAACTCGATCGGATCCCCCGCATCCCGATCCGCCGAAAATTTCACTCCCCGCACGTTTCGCCCGTTCTTCACATCCAGACACGGGATAATGCGTTTGGCCAACATGACGGATTCCTCTCCTACAGATTTACGTTACGCAATCCATCTCTGCAAAATTCTTCAAAATACGCAGCCCCAAGTCCTGGCTCTTCTCCGGGTGAAACTGGATGCCAAACGCAGTTCCCCGTCCCGCGATCGACGTGTAGTCGATCCCGTAGTCGGTCGTGGCGATGGTATCCTCCGGATTTTCCGGATCCACGTAGTAGGAGTGCACGAAATAGAAGAACGAGCCGTCCGGAATGCCTTCCAGCAGCGGGAGCTTTCGCCGAATGTGGATCTGGTTCCACCCGATCTGCGGCACCCGTTCCCCTTCGGGAAATCGGCGTACCCGTCCGGGAAGCACGTCCAGCCCCCGGTGGCGGCCCATCTCCTCGCTCTCGACAAACAGAAGCTGCAGCCCCACGCAGATCCCCAGGAACGGGCGCCCTTCGGAAATTGACTTCACAACAGGGTCGATCAACCCCGCCCGCTTCAAATTGGCCATCGCGTCTCCAAAGGCACCCACCCCCGGCAGCACCACCCGCTCTGCCTGCCCCACATCCTCCGGCCGGTTCGTAACCACAGCGCCGTATCCTACCCGTTCAAAGGCCTTCTGCACGCTGCGCAGGTTGCCCATCCCGTAATCCACAATCGCGATCATCTAAGCCCCCAGCTCTTCAGACCTCCGGGTCGCCGCCTCCACGGCCGCCATCAGCGCCGCTCGAAACCCGCTCTGTTCCATCGCATACAACCCCGCAATCGTCGTTCCCCCCGCAGAGGTCACCCTGTCCTTTAAAACCGCCGGGTGCTCCCCGCTCTCCAGCACCGCCTTCGCCGCACCCAACACCGTCTGCGCCGCCAGCTTTAGCGCCACCCCCTTCGACAGCCCCACCTTCACGCCCCCCTCCGCTAAGGCATCAATCATCGCATACACATAAGCCGGCCCACTTCCGGACAGCCCCGTCACCGCATCCATCTGCGCCTCATCCACCACCACCGTCTTTCCCACCGCCCCCAGAATCTCCCGAGCCGCCCCCAGATGCGCTTCCCCGGCATGTTGCCCCGGGCAGACCGCCGATATGGCTTCCCGAATCTGCGCCAGAATGTTCGGCATCGCCCGGACCACGGGAATCTCTTTTGCCAACGTCTGCTCAATCGCCGACGTACGCACCCCGCCCATAATCGAAAGCACAAGCTGCGTCGAGGTCAACGAACCGCTGACCCCCTCCACAACATGCTGCCAGATCTGCGGCTTCAACCCCAGCACAATCACATCCTGATCTCCAACCACCTCCCCGGCTTCCCCGCTGGTGTTCACCCCCAGCTTTTCCCTGTGCTCCTCCAGGATCGCCTCAGAAATATCTATCGCCGTAATCTGATCCGGAGGCAACAGGCCGGACTTCACCATCCCGGCCACCAGTGCCCCACCCATATTCCCCGCCCCGATCACCGCCACCCGCTTCTCTTTCATACCCCCCATACGCCTTGCTCCATATAACAGACCGTTTCCCCACCACCACCTTTGTCCAACCACCCTCCAACCTTCAATCTTCAACCTTAAACATACGTCAACCACCCGTGCCGGTCCTCCGCCTTCCCCTGCATAATCGAGAAAAAGGCTTCCTGCAGCGCCTCTGTGACCGGCCCCCGCTTCCCGTCGCCAATCTCGATAGTGTCGATGTGAGAAATTGGAGAAATCTCCGCAGCACTGCCGGTAAAAAAAACCTCATCGGCAATATAAAGCGATTCCCGGAGAATGGGCCGCTGAGTCACCAAATAGCCCAGATCCCGTGCCAGAACGATCACCGAATGCCGCGTAATTCCCGGCAGGATCGACGACCCGGTGTCCGGCGTATAAATCCGTCCATTCCTCACCATAAACACATTCTCTCCACCGCCCTCGCTCACATAACCCTGCGTATCCAGCGCGATCCCCTCCGCATACCCATCGGTCTGCGCCTCCATCCTGATCAACTGAAAGTTCATATAATTGGCGCCAGCCTTGGCCAGCGACGGCATAGTGTTGGGCGCCAACCGGTTCCAGGAAGAGAAGCGCACAGAAACCCCTTTTTCCAGAGCCTCTGGACCCAGGTACGTCCCCCACTCCCACACCGCCACAACCACATCTACCGGACACGGCGTTGGATCAACCCCCAGTTCCCCGTATCCACGGAAGGCGATCGGCCGCACGTAACATGCCTTCAACTCGTTCACCCGGATCGTCTCCAGAATCGCCTCGGTCATTTCCTCTTTTGTATACAGAATGGGCATTCGGTAGATCTTGGCCGAATCGTAAAGCCGATTCACGTGGTCGGCCAACCGAAAGCAGGCCGGGCCCTTCCCCGTATCGTAACAGCGCATGCCCTCAAAAACGCTCGACCCGTAGTGCACCACATGGGAGAGCACATGGATCTTCGCATCGTCCCAGTTCACAAATTCCCCGTTAAACCAGATCTTCTCGGCCTTTGGCATAGGAGGCATCGTTCATCCCTCGTGTAAATATTATGTGTTATCTCAGGTCCTTAATCCGCACCTGTCCTGTGAATAGGCAGCCAGCCCACGGCAAACCTGTTCGAACTGCTCCATAGAGATGGCTTCCGGACGCAGAAGCGGGTCTACCCCCGCTCCTGAAAATACCCTGGCCAGAACGTCCTCCTGGCCGTCAACCAGGCTCAAAAGCGTATTCTTGAGCATCTTCCGGCGCTGCTGGAAGGCCGTTCGAACCACCCGGAAGAAAACCCTTTCGTCTTCAACCCGCACCGGCGGCTCAGAGGTAAAATCCAGCCTGAGGACCGACGAATGGACCTTGGGGACGGGCGTAAAACGCTCGGGCGGAAGGTCAAAAAGCCACTCCGGGCGTGTCCGAAGCTGCACGGCGATCGACAAAATACCGTAGTCCTTCCCCCCCGGCAGCGCCGTCATTCGTCGGGCAACCTCCCGCTGGACGGTCAGAACCGCCCGTGTCAACACCGCTCGAGCATCCAGAATCTGTTCCACCACGGCGCCCGTAACCTGATACGGGAGGTTGCCCACCAGCACCGCACGCTCAAACCTCTCGCTTTGGACCAGCTCTGGAAAATTGACCTTCAACACGTCGCAATTTAAAATCGACAGATCGCCTCGGCGCCCACAGGCCTGCTGCAACAACGTGCAAAGAGAAGGGTCCAGCTCGATCCCCACAACCCGCGACGCCACCTCCAGCAGCGGCCCCGTCAGCGCCCCCCGTCCCGGTCCGATCTCCACAACCAGGTCGTCCGCCCCCACACGGGCCGCTTCCACAATCCGGCTTACTGCAACAGGATCGATTAAGAAGTGCTGGCCCAGCCGTTTTGCGGCCCTTATCCTGCGCGTTCGGGCCACCATCACCTGCCCGGCAGCCTGAAGAGCCGGAGGGCGTTCTGCGTCGTCCGCTCAAACAACCGCTCCATCGGCACGCCCTCCTCTTGTGCAAGGCGTTGGGCCACGCACCGCACATAGGCCGGTTCGTTCCGGCGTCCCCGGTGCGGCACCGGCGCCAGATAGGGACAGTCGGTTTCCAGAACCAGCCGGTCTGGCGGCACCTGTAGGGCCACGGGCAGAGACGACGACTTTTTAAAGGTCACCGTCCCGCCAAACCCCAAGTAGAAATTGAGGCCCACGCCGCGTTTTGCCTGCTCCAGATCGCCCCCAAAGCAGTGCAGCACGCCGCCAACCTCGTCGGCCCGCTCCACCTCTAAGAGGTCCAGCACCCTCTCTTCGGCCCCGCGGCTGTGCACCACCAGCGGCAGACCCGTCTCCCTGGCCAGGCGGATGTGCCGTCTGAAGACCCGCTCCTGCACTTCGCGGGGCGCATAGTCCCGAAAAAAATCGAGCCCCGTCTCCCCTACCCCCACCACCTTCTCGTGTAACAGCAGGCCCGGAAGCTCTGTTAAAGACCGCTCCTCCACCTTCTCAACACCGTGCGGGTGAAACCCCGCCGTAGCATAGACCCCCTCCTGCCCCTGCGCCA
Organism: Candidatus Latescibacterota bacterium; assembly: GCA_965222075.1. Taxonomy (GTDB): domain Bacteria; phylum Latescibacterota; class UBA2968; order UBA2968; genus JAAXHW01. Next base: position 2,665,241 of record OZ244937.1, read on the forward strand.
GCGCCGCCGCCCGCCGGCTCACCTCCAGGGTTGTGCCCACATTCACAATCCGTGTGACCCCCGCCTTCCGGGCATTTTGAATCACCCCATCCCGGTCTTTTGAAAACTGGGGGGAATTCAGATGGGCATGCGTATCGACAAGCATCGTCAGGTCTTTTTATCCGTGGTTGCTTTTCCCTAACTCACTGCGGTCCCGTCCGGCACCTCCGAATCGGGTCGAAGCAGCGCCAGATGCCCATCTCCCGAGGCCGCCAGGAGCATACCCTCCGACGCCACCCCCCGGATGGTTGCGGGCGCTAAGTTGGCCACCACCACAATCTGAGCTCCAACCAGCGCATCTGGCTCGTAGCGCTGGGCCACGCCCGCAACAAGCTGGCGTTTCTCATCCCCCAGGTTCACCTGCAGCTTCAAGAGGCGGTCGGCCCCCTCGACCCGTTCTGCGGCCTCAATCCGGGCCACCCGGAGGTCCAGCTTTTGAAATTCCTGAAAGGATATCCGGTCCTTGCGTTCCTCCGACATTTGATGCTCCCTGGTGTCTTTTTCATCCGATTCTGTCTCTGCTTCAATCAATGTCCCGTCAACCCTTGGGAAGACCGGTTCGGCTGCCTGAACCTTCAAGCCGGCCCGAAGCCCTCCCCACGACTTCAGACCCTGAAGCCGCTGGTCCTCCAGCGCCCCCGCCGCGCCAACCTGTTCCCAGATCTCCCGGGCCTTTTCAGGCATCACCGGAAAAAGCAGAACGGCCAGGTGACGCATCGTCTCCAACAGCCCGTAGATCGTGGCCTCAAGCGCCTCACGTTTGTCCGGATGCTTTGCCAGGTTCCAGGGAGCCTGGACCTCGACAAACCGGTTGGCCTCCCGCACCAGTCCCCAGATCGCATCTAAGATGTCGGTAGGATTTAAATCTTCCAGGGCATTCCCCACCCTGTCCAACGTCTTCAAGGCCTGCTTCCGCAAAGGCCCCGGCACCGCATGGTCGGCCTCGACTTGGGGGACCTCTCCCCCCACATACCGATCGGCCATAACCACCGTGCGGTTCAGCAAATTCCCCAGGTCGTTTGCCAGCTCCGCGTTGTACCGCTGAACAAAGGCCGCTTCGCTGAAGCTGCTGTCCAGACCCAGCACCATTTCCCGGACCAAGAAATACCGAAAGGCATCCACCCCGTATTTATCGGCAAGGTCCAGCGGACGGACCACGTTCCTCAGAGACTTGCTCATCTTCGCCTCGTCCACCAGCCACCATCCGTGGGGCATCACCGTCTCGGGAATCGGAAGCCCGATGGCCTTCAGCATGGTCGGCCAGTACACACAGTGCGTCGTAACAATATCCTTTCCGATCAGATGGCAGGACGCAGGCCACCATCGGTTGAATTCCCCATCGTCCTGCAGATAACCCGGCGCGGTGATATAATTGATCAGGGCGTCGAACCAGACATAGCAGACATAAGCCTCGTCAAACGGAAGCGGAACACCCCAGGCCAGCCTCGCTTTGGGCCGGGAAATACACAGGTCATTGAGGGGATTTTTCAGGAACCCCAGAACTTCGTTTTGGCGTGTCCCGGGCCGGATGAACCGGGGATGCGTCTGAATGTGTTGAATCAACCATTCCTGATACCTGCCCATTCGAAAGAAATAGTTCTTCTCCGAAATCCGGATCACCCCACGCCCGCACTCCGGGCATTTCCTCTCCACCAGATCTTTCTCCGTCCAGAAGCGCTCGTCAGGAACGCAGTACCATCCTTCGTAATCGTCCGCATAGATCTCCCCCGCGTCCCAGAGCCGCTGCAGGATCTCCCGGACCACCCTGCGGTGCCTCGCCTCGGTCGTACGGATAAAATCGTCGTGCGAAATGTTCAGAGACTTCCACTGCGCCTGGAAGCGGAGCACCATCTCATCGCAGTGGGCCTGCGGGGAGATCCCCCGCGCCTTTGCCGCCTGCTCCACCTTTTGACCGTGTTCGTCTGTACCGGTCAAAAACAGCACCTCGTCCCCTGCCGTCCTGTGGTACCGGGCCAGCACATCGGCCATAATCGTCGTATACGCATGGCCGATGTGGGGATCGTCGTTTACGTAGTAAATCGGTGTAGTAATATAAAACTTGCCCATTGAGATAACTTTTCTGGCACCTACCGCAAACAATAGGGTGAACCGTTTTTCTGCGTATGCGTTCAAATAAATCAAGGGGGTTACAAAATGCTAAGTGCTGTGCGCTATGCGTACTGTCTCACCTGCCGCCAGAGAGAGACCAGTCCCAGGTGAAAGTTGACATTTCGGTTGTTCATCTCCCGGAGAGCTTCTACCCTGCCAACCGTCTGCTGCAACCGCTCTGTGTCAAACGCCTCCGACAACCGTTCAATATCGCGCAAACGCGTCCGATGCGAAACCCGATCGGCGTCTCCGTTTCGATAAATCAGAATATCCCGCAGCCAGACTACCGCGCCTCCCAACACATGCAGCCCCTTCTGCCGGTCTGAAGCCAGCTGCTCCAGCGCCGTATACGTCTTGAACTCCTCTCCCCAGATCAGGGCTTCTAAAAACCGGTACGCCCGATCCTGTACATCTTCCACCTCCGTATCGGCCATCTCCCGGGCCCGCCGGAGGTTGCCCCCGCACGAGCGCGCAATAAACCAGGCGTGATCGGCGCCAAGGCCCATTTGTGCGATTAGCGTCTCCGCCACGTCCCGGATGGAAAGGGGCGAAAACGTCTGGACCTGGCATCGGGACACAACTGTAGGCAGCAGGACCTCGGAACTGGGTGCGGTCAGGATCAGCACAGACCGATCCGGCGGTTCCTCTAAGGTCTTAAGCAGGGCATTGGAGGCCTCGGGACGCATGTGGTCCGCATGAAGAATGACGGCCGTTCGCCATGCGCCTTCAAAGGCTCCATAAGAGAACTGCTTCTGGAGCTCCCGGATCCGATCCACGGAAATGGTCGCGGTCGCCTCCGGCAGCGAATAACCGTAGGGGTCCTGCATCACCTCCTGCAAGATCCCCCGCTGGACATCTTGTATGGTACGTGCAGAAAAGGGAAACAGCAGCGACAAATCGGCGTGGTTCAAAGCCGCCGTTTTTCGACATCCCCTGCAGGTTCCACACGTCCCCTCCGCCCCTTGTTCGCAGTGCAGCGTCCGGGCCATCTCTAAGGCGGCTGCACCCCCCCCCGTCCCGGCGGGTCCGACAAACAGGAGGGCATGGGGAATCCGACCGGTTTGGATAAGCCGCTTGAGAAAGACAACGGCCCGCCTCTGACCTACCACGCACGAATCAAACATCGCCCATCCCTCAAATGCGCTGATAAAGTGGCGTAACGGTGCCTCCCAACCCGTCGGAGAGTTTCCCCCGGAGGGCCTTCAACATCACAAGCGCATCCTCTCTGGGCCGGCTGTAATAGCCCCTCCGAATCGCTACGGTTTGGAATCCAACCTGCTTATAAAGGGCAATTGCTGCCCTATTCGAACCGCGCACTTCCAAAGACACAAGGCTGACCGGCCGACGTTTGAGCACATCCAGCAGCACATCCAACAGCTGCCGCCCTATGCCCCGGTTCTGTAGGTCTGGATGAACGGCAAAGTCGGCCAGGTGGAATTCTTCCATCACAAAAAACCCGAGGGCATAGCCGATGACCCGGCCCTCCACTAAGCAGACAACGCCATAGCTGCCCTCTCTGGCCAGGGCATACTGAAAATCTTTCAGCCGCCAGGGGTTGGAAAACACAGCCTGCTCAATCTCCAGCACGGCATCCAGATACGCCTCGTCCATCTCCTCCAGTACAAACAGCAGTGCATCGGAGTCTATTCTCCCCTCCCCGCTTCGGGGAGGAGCCGTGGGAGGGGTCTCAATGGGCAATTTGCATTTCTCAATTTTCAATTTTCAATTCCCTGAGGCGTTCCTCTCGCACCCATTCGGCCTGCGAACGCCTCAGATAGCTGGGTTCTGCCTTGGAAAGATCCTCGACCTCACCCGCCATCAGCCGGCGTATCCCCAGCAACGCCACCGATGCCGCACCGGGGCGGTTGAGGGCTCCGGATACAAAATGGGCCTCCCCCTCCAGAACGTCCAGAATCCGGTCGCGGTAGACGACCGCCCCCTCTCCCACGAACAGAACCGGCCGGGACAACCGCCCCAACAGGTCACCTACCCCAAGGACGGCGTCGGGGACCAGGCAGGCCAGCCGCTTCCCATCCAGTTGGTAAACCCCCGCGTACACTTCCCCCCGACGCGCATCCAGCATCGAACAGGTCGCCATCCCCCCAACAGCCACCCGCAGCGCCAGCGCTTCCAGGGTAGGCACGCTCAGCAGGGACAGACCCGAGGCCAGACAGAGCCCCTTGGCACTGCTCATCCCAATCCGCAAACCGGTAAACGAACCCGGACCGGCAGAAACGCCCACACCGTCCAGATCGGAGGGCCCCATCCCGGCGTCCTCTAAAACCCGCTGGACCATCGGCAGCACCCGCCTGGCATGCTGCACGCCCACATCCAGTGTATACTCGGCAACCACCCGGTCCGAATCCGCCAGGGCCACACTGCAAACAGGCGTTGCCGTCTCAATCCCCAACACACGCATCGCACGGCCTCTGTGAGTCCGGACAACCGACCACCGACGCGGACGAGACGCGTGGGGCCTGCTGTCTGTCGTCCGTCGTCTCTTACAACAACCGTCCCTGCTCACCCTCCGGCGGCTTCATCCCCAGGTGCCGGTAAGCCCGTTCGGTCGCCTGGCGACCCCGAGGTTTGCGGATCAGGTACCCCTGCTGGATCAAATAAGGTTCGTAGACGTCTTCAATCGTATCCGTCTCTTCCCCAAGTGCGGCCGACAGGTTGTTCAGCCCCACCGGTCCCCCGCTGAACTTCTCGATCAGGATCAAGAGCAGCCGACGGTCCATCTCGTCCAGCCCCTCTGTATCGATATCTAAGAGTTTGAGTGCATGAACGGCCACGTTATGGGTAATCACCCCATCGGCGCGGGCCTGGGCAAAATCCCTGGAGCGGTCCAGCAGCCGGTTGGCAATTCGCGCGGTGCCCCGCGCCCGGCGGGCAATCTCTTTGGCCCCGTCCGGCTCGATGTCGATCTTCAAGATCCGCGCCGAACGCTCAACAATAAATTTGATCTCCGCCTCCGAATAGAAATCGAGCCGCTCAAGAATCCCGAACCGGGTCCGCATCGGACTGGTCAACAGCCCCAATCGGGTAGTCGCTCCCACCAGCGTAAACGGCTCTAAGGGGATCCGGTAGGATCGGGCGCTCGGCCCGCTGTCGACCATAATATCGAGCGTAAAATCCTCCATCGCCGAGTAGAGTGTCTCTTCCACCACCCGGTTCATCCGGTGAATCTCATCGATAAAAAACACATCCCGCTCGTTCAGATTGGTAAGAATGCCCGCCAGGTCCGCCGCCCGCTCCAGCACAGGCCCCGATGTGGGCACAACCTCCACCCCCAGTTCGTGGGCAATCACGTAGGCCAGGGTCGTCTTTCCCAGCCCAGGCGGCCCGTAGAGCAGCGCGTGGTCCATCGCATCGCCCCGGTGCAGCGCGGCTTCAACCGCAATCCGGAGCTTGTCCTTCACCTTCTCCTGTCCTGTCATGTCCTCAAACCGGACCGGCCGCAGCCGCTCGTCCGACTCAAACTCGTCCCCATCCTGCGCATTGGGGGCATTTATCCGCTTATCCATACCAAACCCTTCCTTTCCAACCCCAGCCGCGAGTCATGAGTCGCGAGTCGAAGCCAAAAGCGGCGGAGAGGCGGGGAACTCGTGACCCGTGACCCGCGACTTTTGACTATCCTTCTAAATCCGTTTCAACGCCAGCCGGATCACCTCCTCCACCGCCACTTCGTCCCCGCCTTCCTGAATCACCAGCGCCACCACCCTCCGCGCCTGGAGGGGGTTTGTGCCCAGGCCGATCAGGGCCCTGGTCGCCTCTTCCAGCTGGTCCAGTGCCCCCTCCGCCACGATCTCTTCCATACCCTCAGGCGCAAGCGTCCCGACCCGGTCCTTCAGTTCCAGGACCAGCCGCTGCGCGAGTTTCTGGCCGATGCCCTTAATACGCGTCAGTCCCTTGATATCCTCCGCAAAGACCAGCTGCTGGAAGTCCGCAATCGAGACGCCCGACAGGATCTTCTGGGCCAACGGAGGGCCGATTCCAGCAACCGAGATCAACATCTCGAACAGATCCCGCTCCGCCTGGGTCATAAATCCGTAGAGCGCCATCGCGTCTTCCCGCACATACAGATGGGTCAGAACCTTGATCGTCTTCCCGACCTCCTGCGCCCCGTCATAGCTCGAAAGCGGAATATGCACATAAAGCCCAACGCCTCCCACATCCACGATGAGGTGCGTTGGACTTTTGGCCACCAGCCTGCCCTCTAAGTAAGAAACCATCGGCCTCTTATCGCCCTCCCCGCCTGGTGAGCGCACGCCGGGACTTCGGATCCAGCTTCGCGGCCTTTATCTTCTCATCCAGCCGATTGGGCCGCCGGTCGTAGGCCCCGGCTTCCCGCAGTTTGGCCTCCAGATCGTTCTTCTCACGCCCCCCATGTCCCTCCAGCAGCCCGCCCCGGTTCGCATGACAAAGGGCAATGGCCACGGCATCGGTGACATCGTAGGTCTCGGGCAGTTTGTCCATCTCGAAAATACGCTGAACCATAAACTGCACCTGCTCCTTGGAGGCGCCCCCCCGCCCTACCACCGCCTTCTTGACCTCTCTGGGCGAATACTCAAAAATCGGGAGGTACGAATTGGCCAGGGCCAGCAGAATCGCCCCTCGTGCATGACACATCTTCATCAGGGTCTGCACATTGGCCCCGTAGAAGACCGCCTCCACCGCAACCTCATCCGGCGCCACATTGGAGACCAGTTCGAGCAGGCCGTCGTAAATCTCCAAAAGCCGCCGGGCAAAGGGCAGCTTGGCGTCTGGCCTCAGACAGCCGCAGGTCATCAATCTGCTCTTCCGGTTTTGATGTTCCACAACACCATAACCGGTAACCACGCTACCGGGGTCGATACCCAGGATAACCACACAACCCCCCTTGCACAGGGAGAATAGAGAGGAAAGGTCAAAGAAGGAGGGGAGGAGGGAGGAAAATCGGAACGCTTGGTATTTCTGATTCCGTGGTGTTTTATGCCTAAGAAGCCAGTGCTGCCAATTCCTGATCGTCCATCTCAAAGTTCGCATATACCCGCTGCACATCGTCGTGGTCTTCCAGCACCTCCAGCAGGGTCAAAATCCGCTTTGCCAGCTTCCCCTCCAAGGGTACTGTATTTTGGGGAATTCGGGTCAATTCCGCCCGTTCGCAGGCAATGTTTTTCGCCTCTAAGGCCTTTCGGACCTGGTCGAATTCCTGCATCGGTGTGTAGACCTCATACCTGTCCTCTTCCTCGACCATGTCCTCCGCACCCGCATCTAACACAACCGTCATCAACGTCTCTTCGTCCACATCGTTTTGGTTGACCACAAACAGTCCCTTCTGGTCAAAAATCCAGGCTACCGCGCCGCTTTCAGCCATGCTGGCATTATACTTGTTGAACAGGTGCCGGATCTCCGAAACCGTCCGGTTCTTGTTGTCCGTCAACACCTCTACAAACAGCGCCGTGCCCCCCGGCCCATACCCCTCGTAAACGGCCCCCTCATAGGATTCCCCGGGAAGCTCTCCGATCCCCTTCTTGATGGCCCGCTCGATGTTGGCCGCTGGCATATTTTCAGACTTGGCGTTGAGAACCGCAGCCCGCAAACGGGGATTGTTCGCCTCTTCGCCGCCTCCCTCCCGAGCGGCAACCGTAATCTCCCGAATCAACTTGCTAAACAACTTCCCGCGTGCCGCATCGGCCCTGCCCTTCCTGTACTTGATGTTCGCCCACTTCGAATGTCCGGCCATAGAGGCACCAACCTCCTTCCAAAGACCTGAGCCTTCTGTGCCAAATCGCCCTAACTCTTTGATAATATAGCAAGAAAAACATATGAAGGCAAGATAAAATCGGGCTGTGCGCCCCTCCCCTATCGCTTCTCAACCAGAAGGAAAAATTCTCGGTTTCCCCCGCTGCCCGGCACCTTCGACTCAACCCGTTTCGCAACCGGGATATCCGACTGCTCCAGCCCTTGAATCACGCGTGTGACCACATCCTCCAAACAATCCGGCAGCACCACGCCCCCCTCACGTTCAAACGCCCCTGCCTCGTATTGGGGCTTGAGCAGCGCCACCACATCCCCCTGCTCTCCCAAGAGGGCCACTGCCTTGGGCAGGATAAGCCCAAGCGGGGTCCACCCGACGTCAACCACCACCAGATCAAGGGGTTCGGGCAGGGTCACGTGCAGGGCATTCTCCCGCTCCAGCACCACCACCCGGCGATCCTGCCGCAACTTCCAGCCGAGCACCCCGTAGCCCGTATCAATCGCATAGACCCGAGCCGCCCCCCGCTGCAGCAAACAATCCGTAAACCCGCCCACATTGGCCCCCAAATCTGCCGCTACACACCCCGCCACATCCACCTCAAGCGCCTCCAGAGCGCCCTCCAGCTTATCGCCGCCTCGGCTGATAAACCGCCGACTTTTGAGGCGTCTTACCACCCCGCGACCTCCTTTCCCATTGACAAAAAAAGGCGGCGCCCGGGAGCGCCGCCTTGAAACTACGGTGAATAACCCGCTTCCACCTAAGCTTCTACGGCCTCCCCCTCCTCTTTCTTGGATGCCTCCACGATCTTCTGCGTCAGATCTCGGGGCACCTGTTCGTAATGGGAAATTTCCATAGTATAATCACCCATGCCCTGGGTCATGGAGCGCAGCGACGTCGAGTATTTGTAAAGCTCCGCAAGGGGCACCTCCGCACGAATCACCTGGAATTTTCCCTCTGGGTCCATCCCCTGAATCCGGCCCCGCCGGCCGTTCAGGTCTCCCATCACATCGCCCATGTATTTCTCAGGCACGGTCACTGTCACCCTGTAAATCGGTTCTAAAAGAATCGGCCTGGCGTCCATAAAGGCCTTCTGAAAAGCCTGGGACCCTGCCATCTGAAAAGCCATATCGGAGGAGTCAACAGAGTGGTAAGACCCGTCGTAAACCGTAACCTTGGTATCCACAATATGGTAACCCGCCAGCACCCCGCGCGCCATGGCCTCGACAACCCCCTTCTCAACCGCCGGGATGAAATTGCGCGGAATGGCCCCACCCACAACTTTGTCCTCAAATTCATATCCTCCACCTCGGCCTTTGGCCTCCACTCGCAGGTACGCTTCCCCGAACTGCCCCCGGCCGCCGGTCTGTTTCTTGTGCCGGTGGCGTCCTTCTGCTTTACCCGTAATGGTCTCCCGATAGGGAATCCGAGGCTCGACCTTGTCCACCTCCACACCAAATTTCTGCTTCAGCTTCTGAAGCACAACCTCTAAGTGGAGTTCCCCCTGGCCCTCCACGATAATCTGTTTCAACTCCGGATCGTACCGGGAAATAAAACCGGGATCTTCTTCGTGGATACGCTGCAGCCCCGTACTGATCTTATCCTCATCCCCCCGCGACTTGGGCTGAAGGGCAATCCGAATCAGAGGATGGGGGAATTCAACGGATGTCACTTCCAGAGGCGAACGTCGGTCGCAAATCGTGTTCCCGGTGTGGGTGTCCTTCAACTTGACAAGCGCCCCCATATCGCCCGCAGGAACAGACACGACCTCCTGCCGGTCCTGTCCGTTCAACACATAGATCTGACCGACCCGTTCGACCGCCCCACGACTGGCATTGTAAGATTCGCTTGCGGCTTTAAGTGTTCCCGAATAAACACGCATAAAAGACAGGTCGCCCACCGTCTCCGAAATGGTTTTAAAGACCACCGCAGATAAGGGGCCATCTTCAGAAGGGGTCAATTCAACGGTCTCTTCCGAATCGCCCTTTTGTGCGCTTTGCGGAGGCATATCTGAGGGAGAAGGCATCTCACCGACCAGAAAATTCAGGAGCAGGTCCGTGCCGATGTTTCGAAACGCATCGCCACACAGCACGGGAAAAAGCGTTCGGTTGACAATGCCGATCTTCAGGCCGCGAGCGACCTCTTCCTCAGAGAGTTCCTCCTCCTCCAGATACTTTTCCGTCAGCTCATCCTCGCTCTCCGCAGCGGTCTCAATAATCTGCTCTCGAATCTCTCCAACCTGGTCCCGTAAATCGGCCGGCACATCTTCGGCTTCGGACTTGCCGCTCCCATCCGTAGGGTAGGTCAACAGCTTCATCTGGAGCACATCCACAATCTGATTGAAACCCACCCCCTGGTTAACCGGAATCTGAAATGGCACCACACCCTGTCCGTATTGTTCCTGCAAAGCCCCCAATACACCCTCAAAATCGGCGAATTCTTTGTCTACATGGTTGATAAAGAAAAGCACAGGACGTGCAAATTCTGCTGAAAGCCCCCACGCTTTATCCGTCCCGATCTCCACGCCGTTTGCCGCATGGACCAGAATCACCGCATTGTCCGTAGCCCAGAGGGTTGCCTTGGCATCTCCGACAAAATCGGCGTATCCGGGGGCATCTAAGATGTTGATCTTGGTGTTCTTCCACTCACAGTGCAACAGCGATGTGCTGATGGAAATTTTGCGAGAGATCTCGGCCTGGGTATAATCCGATTTGGTCGTACCCTCGTCAACCGTCCCCAGGCGGTTGCTCTGGCCCGATAAGAAGAGCGCGGCCTCGGCCAGCGAGGTCTTACCCGTGCTGCTGTGCCCGGCCAGTGCAATATTTCGAATCTTTTCAGGAGCGTAAATATTCACACCCGGATCCTCCTATAAAAATACACCCTCTCATCGTTCCAAAAAAATGCCACATCGTAGGGTCACTGCCGTACCCCCACCTGAACCCTACGGCTAATAAATACAAAAAAAAACGTCTGTCAAGCATTCTTTTGAAAGACAAAAAAAGGCCTGGATCTTTGGTGAGATCCAGGCCTTTTTAAGATTTCCGGCAGCGACCTACTCTCCCACAAGGTCACCCAAGCAGTACCATCGGCGCTGGAAGGCTTAACTTCTCTGTTCGAAATGGAAAGAGGTGTATCCCCTCCGCTATAGCCACCAGAAAATTCATATGACAACCGAAATATAGGAAACGCAAATTCTGCTGCAAAGCACACAAGCGATCTGCTGAAAACTGAAAATAATGATCAAGCCTCACGGCTGATTAGTATCGCTCGACTGAACACATTACTGTGCTTACATCTGCGACCTATCGACCTTGTGGTCTACAAGGAGCCTTCAGGTGGGTTATCCCACGGGATATCTTATCTTGGAGTGGGCTTCGCACTTAGATGCTTTCAGCGCTTATCCCTGCCGAACATGGCTACCCAGCGATGCCTCTGGCGAGACAACTGGTACACTAGAGGTCCGTCCATCCCGGTCCTCTCGTACTAGGGACAGATCTCCTCAAATATCCTACGCCCACGGCAGATAGGGACCGAACTGTCTCACGACGTTCTAAACCCAGCTCGCGTACCACTTTAATTGGAGGACAGCCAAACCCTTGGGACCTTGTTCAGCCCCAGGACGTGATGAGCCGACATCGAGGTGCCGAGCCCCCCCGTCGCTGTGGACGCTTGGGGAGGACCAGCCTGTTATCCCCGGAGTACCTTTTATCCGTTGAGCTTCGGCGCTTCCACATGCCACCGTCGGATCACTAAGCCCTGCTTTCGCACCTGCTCGACCTGTGTGTCTCGCAGTCAAGCTCCCTTATACCTTTACGCTCTTTGCGCGATTACCGACCGCGCTGAGGGAACCTTTGGGCGCCTCCGTTACTTTTTAGGAGGCGACCGCCCCAGCCAAACTTCCCACCTGGCAGTGTCCCCAACCCTGATTTAAGGGCCAAGGTTAGAATTCCAACAGAATAAGGGTGGTATTTCAAGGTTGGCTCCATGAGAGCTGGCGCCCCCACTTCATAGCCTCCCACCTATCCTACACATACTGTGTCGAAACCCAGTACCAGGCTGGAGTAAAGGTTCACGGGGTCTTTCCGTCCCGCCGCGGGTATCCGGCATCTTCACCGGAACTACAATTTCGCCGAGTCCCCCGTTGAGACAGCGCCCAGGTCGTTACACCATTCGTGCAGGTCGGTCATTAACCGACGAGGAATTTCGCTACCTTAGGACCCTTATAGTTAGGGCCGCCGTTTAACGGAGCTTCGATTCAGAGCTTCGCCCGAAGGCTAACCCCTCCTCTTAACTGACCGTCACCGGGCAGGTGTCAGTCCCTATACGTCGTCTTACGACTTTGCAGAGACCTGTGTTTTTAGTAAACAGTCGCCCA
>OZ244937.1:2682500-5360005 GCA_965222075.1 Candidatus Latescibacterota bacterium
CCCGGAACCCCGCCTCCAGCGCAGCCGCTTTGGCCTCCAGAATGTCGTACACGCCCGGCCGGCGCAGCCGCACCAGGGTCTCGTACCCGGCCGTCATCGCCAGGGGGTTTCCCGAAAGCGTACCGGCCTGCGAGACCATCTTGCCCAGCGGGGAAATATCTCCCATAATCTCCCGCTTACCGCCAAATGCCCCCACCGGCAGCCCGCCGCCGATTATCTTGCCCAGGGTCGCCAGGTCCGGCGTCACGCCATAAAGGGCCTGAGCGCCCCCCGGATGCACCCGAAAACCTGTGATCACCTCATCGAAAATCAGAACAATACCCAGCTCTGTGGTCAGTTCCCGCAGCCCCTCCAGAAATCCTTCTGCAGGGGGGATCACCCCCATATTGCCGGCGATCGGCTCCACGATCACAGCAGCAATCTCGCCCCGGTTCTCCGAGGCGATCCGCTGCACCGCCTCCAAGTCGTTAAACGGCACCGTAAGCGTATCGGCGGCCGTACCCTCGGTTACCCCCGGGCTGCTGGGGGTCCCCATCGTCAGCGCCGAAGAGCCGGCCTGGATCAAGAAACTGTCTGCATGCCCGTGCCAGCATCCCTCAAACTTGATCACCTTTGACCGTCCTGTGTGCCCCCGCGCAAGCCGAACGGCCGACATCGTCGCTTCCGTGCCCGAATTCACCATTCGGACCATCTCCACACAGGGTACCATCTCCGTCACAAGCCTTGCCAGATCGACCTCAACCTGGGTTGGCGCTCCAAAACTGGTCCCCTGTTCACAGACCCGTTGCAAAGCGGCCACAACCTCCGGATACGCATGGCCTAAAACCAGCGGCCCCCAGGAACAGACATAATCGATATAGGCCTTCCCGTCCGCATCGGTAAGCCTCGCACCTTCTCCTTTGGCGATAAACAGGGGATTCCCGCCAACCGGCCCGAATGCCCGCGCCGGGCTGTTGACCCCCCCCGGAATCACCCGTTTTGCCTCTTCGAACAGCCGAACAGATTGCTCGTCCACAGGCCCCCTCTCCAATTAGCCCTAAAATCAAGTGAGAAACCTGTAAGGGGTATGTAAAAAAACTCGCTTATTTTATTAATGTACGCTCTAACCCTCTCTTGTCAAGCTCCTTCTATCCCTCCACCGCCTGGTACGCCATTACCGCTACGGCCGAGGCCAGATTCAGCGATGTTGCCCTCCCCAGCACCGGGATCCGGACAACCTCGTCTGCGGCCGCCCGCAGCATCCCCGACAACCCCTTTCGCTCGTTCCCGAACAGCAGCGCCAGCGGTCGGCGGTAGGAAACCTCCCGGTAGCTCTGCTTTGCACGGGCCGACGTCCCAACCAGCCGCAGGCTCCGGTCCTCTGCCCAGGCCACAAAATCCGAAATACCGGGGCATGTCACCACCGGCATGGCAAACAGGGACCCCATACTTGCCCGAACGGACTCGGGGTCGTAAGCGTCTACCGATCTCCCCAGCAGAACCACACCGTCCCCCCCGGCGCAGTCTACCGTGCGCACCACCGTCCCCACATTTCCCCGATTCCGGGGTTCTTCCAGAACCACAAGCAGGGTCTCCGATCCCACACTCAGGTTTGCCAGGCGCTGTTCTCTTAAGCGGACCAGCGCCCCCAAACCCTGCGGATTTTCCCCGACTGCCATCCCCTCAAAGACGTACCTCGACACCGCGACTTTCTTGACAGAAGTGCGCTGGACGGCTTGCAGGGCGGGGTCGCTTCGCAGCATGTCGGGCGCCCAGACCAGGGCCTCTATGTCCCAGCCCAGTTCCAGCGCCTGCAGCGCATTTCGAATGCCTTCGGCCCAAAAACACCCCTCCCTGAGCCGGTGCTTCCGTTTCTTGAGAAAACGGATGCGCTTGATCAATGGATTCTGGAGGCTTGTGATCTCGACCATGATCTTTGGCCTTGCAATCGTGCATACAGAAAGGTATATTTTCTGAAAAATTCGTGCGGTAGTAGCTCAATTGGATAGAGCATCTGGCTTCGGACCAGAGGGTTGGGGGTTCGAGTCCTCTCTACCGCACCATCTTCTGGGTCGAAAGTCTAACGTCCAGGGGAAGTAGGACCTTAGACTTTCGACCCGAGACTCAAGACTGGTTTTCATTTGACACCCACCTCAGAAAAAGACTGCATCGTCCTCCGCGGCGCCAGACAACATAATCTGAGAGGGATCAACCTCGATATCCCTCGGAACCGGCTCGTGGTCATCACCGGACCCTCCGGGTCGGGCAAGTCCTCGCTTGCCTTCGACACCATCTACGCCGAAGGGCAGCGCCGCTACGTGGAATCCCTCTCCACCTACGCCCGACAGTTCCTCGACCTGATGGAGAAACCCGACATAGACCAGATCAACGGCCTCTCCCCTGCTGTGGCCATCGAAGGGCGCAGCAGTGCGCGCAACCCCAGGTCCACCGTAGGCACCATCACCGAAATCTACGACCACCTCCGGCTCCTCTTTGCCCGTGCGGGGCAGCCCCACTGCCCCCGGTGTGGGCAGCCCATAACCTGCCAAACCGTCCAACAGATGGTCGATACGGTCCTGGCCCTCCCCGAACGCCAGCGCCTCCAGGTTCTGGCCCCCCTGGTCCGGGATCGGGTAGGCGCCCATCAAAACGTGCTGGAGCGCCTCAGAAAAGAGGGCTACGTCCGCATCCGCATCGACGGCCAGGTGCACGCGTTGGACGGTGATATCTCCCTCGACCGCCGCCGGCCCCATACCATCGACGCGGTTGTCGACCGCCTGGTGGTCGGGCCAACCATCGCCGGCAGGCTCGCCGATTCCTTAGAAACAGCGCTGGGCCTGACAGGAGGCGCCATCACCCTGGATATCCTGGACGGTCGGGAGATGACCTTCTCCACACGCTTCGCCTGTAAAGACTGCGGAATCGGTTTTGAAGACCTGCAACCTCGCCTCTTTTCGTTCAACAGTCCCTACGGGGCCTGTCCTACCTGCAACGGCCTGGGCACCCACCTCGAAATCGATCCGGACAGCGTCATTCCAGACCCCGACCGCTCCATTGCTGAAGGCGCCATCGCCCCCTGGGGCACGCCCAAAGGGAAACAGGCCGCGCAGCAACTCCAGCGACTCGCAAAACATTATCGGTTCGACCTCTCGGCCCCCTTCGCGTCGATTTCCAAAACCGCTCAAGGGGCCGTCCTGTGGGGGAGCAAGGAGGGGGGAGTCCCGTTTGAGGGGGTCATTCCCACGCTTTACAAACGCTACCAGAAGGCCGCTTCTGAAGACGAGCGGGAAACCATCGAACCGTTTATGCGGCCCCGTGTCTGCCCCACCTGCGCCGGCGCACGGCTCAAGCTGGAGGCGCTTTCGGTCAAAATCGAAAACCGGACCATCGCCGACATCACCGCCCTGTCCATCTCCGAAGCGGTGCGCCTTTTCAAATCTCTACCCCCCACTGCGGGCCCCGCCGAAGTGGTTGGGCCCATTCTCCACGACATCCAAAACCGGCTGGCCTTCCTGCACGATGTGGGTGTGGGCTACCTTACACTGGACCGTCCTGCGGCCACCCTGTCGGGAGGCGAAGCCCATCGCATCCGGCTGGCCACCCAGATCGGCTCCCGCCTCTCGGGCGTCCTCTATGTCTTAGACGAACCCACCATCGGCCTCCACCCGCGGGACAACCGCAGGCTTATCAACACCCTCTGCCAGCTCCGAGACCTGGGAAACACCGTTTTGGTGGTCGAACACGACCGGGACATGATCCTCGCCGCCGACCACCTCATCGACCTCGGACCGGGGGCCGGAGAGCAGGGAGGCCGCATTGTTGCACAGGGCGCTCCCGTGGAAGTTAAAGCCGCAGAGGAATCCCTAACCGGCGCCTATCTCTCCGGCAGAAAAACGATCCCGCCCCCCCCTGAGGTTCGCCGCCCCCGGGGGCAGCTCACCCTCAAGCGCGCCCGGGGCCACAACCTCCAATCGATTGATGTCTCCATCCCCCTCGGCACCTTCACCTGCATCACCGGCGTCTCCGGATCGGGCAAAAGCACGCTCATCAACGCCACGCTCTATCCTGCGCTGGCGCGCAAACTGCACGGCGCTATGCAGGAGCCGCTCGAGCACGACCGCATCGAAGGCCTGGACAAGATCGACAAAGTTATCCAGATCGACCAGTCGCCCATCGGCCGCACCCCCCGATCCAACCCGGCCACCTACACGGGACTCTTCACAGCGGTCCGGGAACTCTACGCACAACTGCCTGAAGCCAAAGTTCGAGGCTACACGTCCGGGCGTTTCAGTTTCAACGTGAAAGGCGGCAGGTGTGAGATCTGTCGGGGCGACGGGGTACGGCGGATCGAAATGCACTTTCTGCCCGACGTTTATGTGACCTGCGATGCCTGCGGGGGCAAACGCTACAACCGGGAAACCCTGGAGATCCGCTACAAAGGCAGCTCGATTGCCAACGCCCTCGACATGACCGTGGCCAGGGCCCTGACCTTTTTCCGGAACATCCCGCAGGCCCAGCGAAAGCTCCGCACGCTCTCCGATGTCGGCCTGGGATATATCCGCCTGGGACAGCCCGCCACAGCCCTCTCCGGCGGAGAAGCACAGCGGATCAAACTCGCCGCGGAACTCTCACGGGTCGGGACCGGCAACACCCTTTACATCCTGGATGAGCCCACTACCGGCCTCCACTTAGAGGATATCCGCATCCTGATCACCGTCCTGGATCGACTGGTGGATAAGGGCAATACGGTCGTCGTCATCGAACACAACTTAGACGTCATCAAACGCGCAGACTGGATCATCGACCTGGGACCGGAAGGCGGCGAGGGAGGCGGAACCGTCGTCGCAGAGGGTCCACCCGGCAGGATTGCCCAGGTTCCCACATCCCACACGGGTCAATTTCTCAAAGAGGGTTTCGCACCATGACGCGCATCGACTTTGGCACGCTCTACGAGTTCGAACGGGAAAATGAGAAGCGCAAGCGGGAAAATCGCCAGAGAATCAGCGACTTCCTCGCCCTTTGCGAAGGGCACAACGCCACGATTGCAGAACAGCGCGACTGGACCACCGGGGACCTCATTCATTTTGTGGGCATTTCCCCCCACCTGGCCATCACCATCACGATTTCAGAAAAATACCTCGCCGTCCAAATCAGCCAGATCCGTGAAAAATTCAAGACCTTCAAGGCCGAATACATCTCCATACCCGACCGCATGGCCGTCTCTGTGGAACAGCCCCCGGCCGAAAAACTCGGCCTCCACGATGTCGTCTCCTGTCCCAACTGCGGCAAAACCACCCCCTACGACGGATACTTCCAGTACTGTGTGCGGTGCGGGGAAAAGCTCGACACGCTCGTCAAAACCTGTAAG
Organism: Candidatus Latescibacterota bacterium; assembly: GCA_965222075.1. Taxonomy (GTDB): domain Bacteria; phylum Latescibacterota; class UBA2968; order UBA2968; genus JAAXHW01. The sequence continues at coordinate 2,687,848 of OZ244937.1, forward strand.
GTCTGCAACAACGGCATCATCTACCACCCCTCGTTTACGTTCTGTCCCATCTGCAGCGCCGAAATGAGTCCCGATTACGGCAGCCCGCCCTTAAACGAACTGGACCCCAACGGCTTGGTCTGGGGCATCTCGAACAAAGAAGAGTCCACCGAAGAGGGAGAGGACCTCTTTCCGGGCAGCGGGCTGATTGGATAACCAGGAGAAATTCACCGCAGAGACGCAGAGGGCAAGGAAGGAGTTTATTCAAACACAAAGTTGTGATCGGCGTCTCGAAGCAGGGGAAGTCGGGCATCCTTCTCAGACAGGATAGGCTTCCCGACGGGCCACTCGATGCCGATATCCGGATCGTTCCATAGAATGCCCCGGTCACACTCGGGCGCGTATTCTTCGGTGACTTTGTAGACAAACTCCGCCTCTTCACTGAGCACGCAATACCCATGGGCAAAACCGACCGGGATATACAGCATCCGGAAATTTTGATCCGACAGCACAACCCCTTCCCATCGGCCGCAGGTCGGCGAATTTTTTCGAATATCCACCGCCACATCGAAAGCCTTACCCTTGACCACCCGCGCCAGCTTCCCCTGGGCTTTGGGATGCTTCTGATAGTGCAACCCCCTCAAAACGTCCCGGACAGAATGCGAATGGATATCCTGGACAAACTCGACGGGTATCCCATTCGCCTCGAAGTCGGACCTTTTGTAGGCCTCCATCAAAAAGCCGCGATTGTCTTCAAAGACCTCCGGCTCGACCAGAATGAGATCGGGAATCCTCTTCAATCTTTCAAACCGAAAAGGCATGCATCGTCCTTCCCGGGACAAGTTCGACCTGTCCCTCAGAATCTCCCGCGCCTATCGACCTTCGTACTGCTTCTGGTAATACGCCTGATAGTCGCCGCTCTTTTTGATCTTGCGCCACCATGCCTCGTTGGCCGCATACCACTCCACGGTCAATCGAAGCGCGTTTTCAAAATCGTGTTGGGGCGTCCACCCCAGCGCCTTAATCTTGGAAGAATCGAGGGAATACCGCATATCGTGTCCCGGCCGATCCGTTACATATTGAATTAAATCTTCGGGTTTCTCCAGCAGATCGAGAATCTTTCGTGTAACCTCAACGCCGTTTGCCTCGTTTTCTCCACCCACATTGTAAGCCTCGCCGGCAGCACCCTTGTGAAGCACCAGGTCAATCGCCTCGCAGTGATCCGTCACATACAGATGGTCTCGAACCGCGCCTCCTTGACCGTAAACCGGCAAGGGGATATCATCTATTGCATTTGTAATAAACAGCGGCACCCGTTTTTCCGGATACTGAAAAGACCCGATATTGTTCGACGCACGCGTCACCACCACGGGCAGTCCATAAGTCACTGCAAATGCCCTGGCCATCATATCGCCCGATGCCTTGGCAACCGAATAGGGGTTGCGGGGCTCTAAGCACACCTCTTCCCTCCAGGGCGCTTCACCTTCTTCCAGCGAACCGTAAACTTCATCCGTACTCACCTGCAAAAACCGTTCAACCTCGTGCCGTCGTGTAGCATCCAGCAGCGTATAAACCCCCAGAGCGTTGGAATGCATAAACGCTTCCGCTCCCATAATGCTCCGATCCACATGGCTCTCTGCGGCAAAATTTACCACCATGTCGATCCGCCGCACCAGGTGGTTGACCAGTTCTGAATTGCAGATATCGCCCTGTACAAACTCGTAGCGAGGGTCTTCTTCTACATCTCGCAAATTTTCCAGGTTGCCCGCATAAGTCAGCTTATCCAGGTTTACAACCCGATAGTCCTCGTAGGCCTTCAGAATATGCCGGACAAAATGGCTTCCGATAAACCCTGCGCCCCCGGTCACAAGTATCGTCTTCACAACGCACCCCTTAAAGAAATAACCTGGCCATCAACCCCAGATAGACCCCGTAAAGCGCCAGCAGCAGGACGCCTTCGCTGCGTGTCAGGCGGTGCCCGGTGCGCATCATCACCAGCATCGCTCCTACAATCACCAGCATGGCCGGAAAGGAAAAGTGGATCACACGGGGGCAGACCACCAGCGGATTGACCGCTGCCGAAGCGCCCGCGATCCAGCAGATATTTAAAATATCGGCCCCCAGGATATTCCCCACCGCAATCCCTCCGTGTCCCTTGCGCGCTGCCGCCACCACCGTGGCGATCTCAGGCAGGGAGGTCCCGATCGCAATTACCGTCAGGCCGATAACCGCTTCGCTGATCTCCAGAGATTTGGCAATCACCACCGCAGATTCCAAAATAAAGTGGCTGGAAAGCAGCACCCCTGCCAGCCCCACCCCAAACCAGAGCATCAGGGTCCTCAGGCCGCGCCCTGCGATCCCCTCTTCGATCTGGGCCAGATCCTCCATCTGCGCCCCGTCTGCCTCCGAAGACCTGCGCCGGGTCAAATAGGCAAAGACACAGTAAACACCGAAGAGGAGGACCAGCAGGGCACCCTCCATCCGATCCAGCGTCCCATCGAAAGCCATGGCGTAGGCCGCCAGATCGACCACAATCAGAAAAATCCCGGCCGTCTTCAGCAGATAGGGATTCATCAGAATAGGCGTACTCGCCACCAGCGCGCCCAACCCCAGCGCAACCCCGTCGTCCACAATCACCGACCCGACCGCATTGCCCAGCGCGATCTCCGGGTACCCACGCAGTGCTGACTGGACCGAAACGGCCAATTCCGGCGCCGTTGTCGCCAGGCTTACCAGCACAATCCCGATCAGCATCTTCGGCACCTTCAAATGCTCCGCAACCCCCACAGCCCCATCCACAAACCAGGAGGCACACCTGGTCAGAACCAGGAAACAGACAACCAGCAGGCCCAGTGCAGCCGGTACACCCATAGATCCCTCCCCTTCAGGTGAATCTCCCCGTCCAAAGGCTTCTAACTGCTAAAACCAGACAGATCAAGCCAATGTGTAACCTTTTCCTGTATAGACCCAAAAAAAAGCGATGTCAAGCACTTTTCAACGCCTGCATCCTACCGGCCGGCCACCTTGGCCACCCAGATGCTGATCTCGTACAGCACGATCAGAGGGAGCGCCATCATCAGCTGAGAAACCGGATCCGGCGGCGTCAGCAGGGCCGCCAGAACAAAACCGACCACAACGGCATAACGCCGGCCTGTCCGCATCCTCTCCGGTGTTACCACGCCTACCCTGGCCAGAAAAAAGGTCGCCACCGGCAGTTCGAACACCACGCCGAAAGCCACCAGCAGCTTCAGCACAAAATCGGTATAAAACCCGATATCATATTGAGGCTCAACCCCCGTCTCCACCCCAAGACCCAGCAGAAACCTCAGCGCAAGCGGTATGACTCCCCAGTAGGCCAGAGCGGAACCGACCACAAAACAAACGGTCGATGAGAAAACGATAAAAGCCACATACTTTCGTTCGCTGGCGAACAGCCCAGGCGCCACAAAAAGCCAGACCTGGTAGAGCAAAACCGGCAGGGCCAGCACCGCTCCGCCCCACAGGGCGATCTCCAGCTTGACCATAAACATCCCCATCGGTTTCAGGTAGATCAATGTCGGGCCGGCCTCCATCTGCTGTACCGGCCACGTCAATGCCCTGAGAATGTCATTGGAAAAAACCGCACAGATAATCGCCCCCACCACCACCGCCGCCAGCCCTTTTAGAATCCGCCATCGCAGTTCCTCCAGGTGATCCAGGAACGGCATGGAACGTTCTTCTTCTGGAAGCTCTGGATCAGCTTCCGCGCCCATCGACACGCTTCCCGCCGCCGACCTGGGCAAAATGGTCTGTTCTTCCACCTCCCCACCCTTCCGGCGGACAGCCATGACCACCACCAGAACCGCCAGCCCGGTGCAGATCTGGGAGAAGACATCCCCGTATCGGGTATAAAATGTGAGGTCCGACCTGACGGCCACCCTGCCGTTTAAAACCTCCGGGTGAAAAATCCCCGTCGTCCGGGACTTTCGCCCGTACGCATCGATGAACGTTGAGACCCCGGTATTGGCGCAGCGCACCACGGCCCGCCGGTTCTCAATCGCCCGAAACACCGCAATTTCGGCATGCTGGAAAGGCCCCGATGTCTTGCCGAACCAGCCGTCGTTGGTAATCACCACCAGAAACCTGGCGCCTCCGGCCACGAACTCTCGAACCAGCCCCGGAAAGGCCGAATCGAAACAGATCAGCCCGGAAAACCGCGCCCCCGGCCCCTCAAAAACCGTCCGCACCTCCCCAGAATCCCAGTTGCCGCCCACATACCCGCCGCCGGTGAACTGCATATCGCGCAAAAAGGGAAGCAGTTCTGGAAACGGGGACCGTTCGCCGAACGGCACCAGTTTGGTTTTGTCGTAATATCCAACCGTCCCCCTCCCGGGCGCAAAAAGAAAAGACGAGTTATAGGTCCGGATACGCGCGTCCTCTACCCTGCGATAGGCGCCGGTGTAGAGATATACGTTCAGCGAATCGACCAGCGTCTGTACGCCCTCCTGGTAGGGCCGGTAAGCCTCCTTGTTGACGTAGAAGGCAGCAGCCGTCTCCGGCCACACCACCAGACGCGCGCCCCCCTCTACCGCCTGAACCGTCAGTGATTTTAAAATCTCGAAATTGTCCCAGAACCCGCCGTACTCCTTTGCAACAGGCGGAATATCCGGCTGCACCACACCCACGGGAATGGTCTCACCTTCATCAGCCCGGGCAAATGCCATATACCCCTGGACCGCCGGCGCGGCAAAAAGCAGGACCAGCACCACAACGGAAGCGCTCCGGCGCACGCGGGGGCGCAGGAGCGCCAGCACCGTCAGGTTGACCAGAACGACCCAGAAAGACACCCCGTAGACCCCGGTGAGTTCCGCGTACTGAATCAGCGGCAGGTAGGCCGTCTGGCTGTTGCCCAGCACCACCCACGGGAATCCCAGGTCTCCCAGTGAGTTGAAATACTCAAACCCCACCCACAAAAAAGGGGCGCTCCATAAGCCGAACGCCTCGAACCGGCGAACCACAAGGCTAAGCGCCCAGATGGAAAGCCCTCTGAAAACGGACATATAAAAAATCGCCGCGGCCGTGCCGGGAGGGGAAATCCAGGAAATCCAGTAAATCGTTGCACCGTAAAAAACCAGCCCCTGCACAAACCCGGCGCCAAAAGCCGCTCGGCCCTGCAACCGCTCGGCCGAGAGGAAAAGGGGAATTAACCCGACACAGGCAAGAAACCCAAGCGGCAGCGGTGGAAACGCAGCCCCCAGAACGATTCCCGAGATTGCCGGATAGACCAGGAGGGGCAGCAAGATCCTCCCTTTCCACACCTCCACCATGCTACCTCCCTCCTGCAATAATCCCTTTTTGCACGAGTAGATCGGTGTAGTCTTCAGCAGACATATTACCGCGCCGAGCCTGTTCAAATTCGGCTCTGGTCATAAAAAGTTGCCGTCTAAGGATATGGGCAAGGAGCGCATCACCGATATCGGATGAACCTCCATGTGAAATCCTGGTGCGAACAAGACGCCCAGGAAAGACACGTTCAAAGAAGATATGATGGCTGCCTCGGACTTCGGTAAAACCGAGACCGAGCAGAATAGATCGGAGGTTGCGTTTAGCGATGGGCATCGCCGAAAAGATTTTCCAACCTGTGGAGTTGTCCTGTCAGATGTTGATTTAACAGATCCCTTCTTTTGAAAAGGTAGGCGTAATCATCTTCGATCGTGCGTAGAAGATTCACCTTGGCCTGTTCTAAGTCAGACCCTTCGGCCGCCAGATCGGTATCGGGAAGCAATGCGAGAATATCTCCGTTAGCAAAAACCTGAATCTCAACGGGGACCTCCACGCCGGCAACGGGGAGCATATCTTTGAAAACCAGGACCGGTTGGGGTTCATCATCTTGTAGGTACCGGTCCAGCCACGCTGCCAAATCCTCTTTGGTATGAGCCTTTTTCCAGACCTCTGCGGGAAAAACAACCACAGGTTTTTCTTTTGCCATGGGGTATCACACTCCTGATCGTGTATCAAAACCAACGGGTTGCCCTACACCTCAACCCTTAGAAGCTGCCTTAAAATCCCCAGCGGTCTTCACGCGGCTGCAAAAGCGTCGGTCGGCGTTGGTCAAACCCACCCGTATCTCCAGGATATGGGCGGGTTCTCCCGCCTTGACCGACACCTTTTCGCTCGCGCTCGGGAACTCACCAGGAATTTTAAAACAACTTCTTAGAAGCCAGATGTATAAGCCGAAGCGTCAAGTAGAATATAACCGAGCGAATTTCCTTTGTCAAACCGGCAGAATCGGCCGACACCCGTATCTGTTTGACAGACCCGTCCTGCTTCTTTACCTTATGACCAGCCTTCTCCGGTCTTGCAGCGGTTCTTCAAGACCGAACCCTGCTATGCCCGTGACCGTCGAGGATAGGGACACCCAAAGCCAACGCGAAGTCCTCTGGTGTACACGGAGCACACAAGTCAGGGACTTCCACAGGGCCGAATTTCGTGATTTTTTAAAACATCTCACCATGCTCCCCAACCTCTCAGCAGAACTGGACGACCTCAAATCCCGCGGCCTCTACCGCACCGCGCGTCTCATCGAAAGCGCCCAGGGCCCCCGCGTGCACATCAACGGCCGGGACCTCCTCCTCTTTTGTTCCAACAACTACCTGGGTCTGGCCAACCATCCCGTGCTCAAAGAGGACGCCGCCGCCGCCCTCCGCGCCTACGGCCTGAGCGCCGCCGCCTCCCGCCTCATCTCGGGCAGCATGGCCCCCCACCGCGACCTTGAAACCCGCCTCGCCCGTTTCCTCGGCACCGAGGCGGCCCTCATCTTTCCCACCGGCTACATGGCCAACCTGGGCGCAATCACCGCTCTTGTCGGCCCGCAGGACGCCGTCTTCAGCGACCGGCTCAACCACCGCAGCATCATTGACGCCTGCCGGCTCTCCCGCGCGGTGACCCACGTCTACCGCCACTGCGACATCGACCACCTCAGCGACCTGTTCTCCAGCGAAACCGGTTTCCGCAGGCGCCTGATCGTCACCGACGGCCTCTTCAGCATGGACGGAGACCTCGCTCCCCTGCCCGACTTAGCCGAACTCGCACGCGACCACAACGCCATCCTGATGGTGGACGACGCCCACGCCACCGGCGTCCTGGGCCCCTCTGGCCGGGGAACCCCCGAACACTTTGGCATCAACGGCGGCATCGACGTCCTCATGACGGCCGGGAGCAAGGCCCTGGGCACCTTCGGCGGATTCATCGGCGGCAGCGCCGACCTCATTGACCTGCTCAGCAACAAATCCTCCAGCTTTATCTACACCACCTCCCTCCCCCCTGACGCCTGCGCGGCCACCTTAGCCGCCCTCGACCTGATCGAATCGGATCCGGGAATCAGGGATCGCCTCTGGGCCAACGTCCGGGCCGTCCGGGAGGGCCTCCTCGATCTCGGATTCGACCTGATGGGATCTCAGACCCAGATCATCCCCATCCTCATCGGCGACCCCGAACGCACGATGGTGATCTCCGCCGACCTCTACGAACAGGGCGTCTTCCTCACCGGCATCCGTCCCCCCACGGTCCCGGAAGGCGAAAGCCGCCTCCGCCTCACCGTCATGGCCGACCACAGCGACGACGACATCGCCCGCCTTTTAGAGGCCATGGCAGAGGTCCGTGCCCGTTTTTTTTGAACCCACACGCCGCGCCCCTACGGCAGGTTGTCCTTCTCACATGCTCCGGCCCCTTCCAGTCCTTCTGCTCCTCCTCGGCCTGACATCCCCCACTTGGGCCGCCGCCCTCTCCGGCGCCGTCACCGACAGCGCCACCGATCAGGCCCTCCCCTACGTCAGCGTCGTCTTCCCCGTCCTGAGGCGGGGTACCACCACCGACCTCCACGGCCGCTACGCCCTCGACGCCCTGCCCCCCGGCGCCTGGCGCCTCCAGGTCTCGTGCATCGGCTACCGGACCTTCGCCGACACCCTCTGCCTCGAATCAGACACCGACTTGCGCCTCGACGTGATCCTTTCCCCGGCCCCCATCCTCCTCAAACCCGAGGTCTCCCTTCCCAGACAAACCCTGGACGACCTCCTTGAGGGCATCGCCCGGCAGGACCACGAGCAGGTCTTCCACGCCCGGTATCCCGCCCTGCGCGCCTACCGCTTCACGGCCTATGGCACCCAGACCCTGTATGCCGGGAAAAAGGCCGCGGCTAAAATCCTGGCCAGGATCGAATACGACGGCGAAGGCTACTACCGAAACCCGGACGACATCGTTCAGGCCATCACCGCCTACCGGGCCCTCGGCGCGGCCGGCCGGCGCTTTGGCATGCACCCCGGCGCCTTCGTCAACATCCGGAAAGGCCACCTCAACGGCCGGACGTTCGACGTGGGGCCGCTCCCCTTAGAGCCCGACGCCCGGAAGACCTACCGCTACCGCCTGCTGGACACCGTCCAGATGGGGGACGTCATCGTCTACCACATCCGCGTGACCCCGCGCAAAAAAAGACGCCCCGCTGTGGAAGGGGACGTCTGGATTTCAGGGACCGATTTTTCCATCGTCGGCTATGACCTGAAGCTCAACAGGCCCCTGCGCAAGGCCCTCGGCATCTCCGAACTCCGCACCTACCAGGAAAACGCCCTCTACTACGACCGCTACTGGCTCCCCACCCGGCAGACCGTCCGCATCCGGACCGCTTCGGGCGCCCTGGCCGAGCAGACCACCCACATCTCCGGCTACGCCCTCAACATCCCCCTGCCCGACTCCCTCTTCGACCGGGGGCCCATCTCCATCCTTCCCGGCGCTACGGAGCGGACGCACGCCTACTGGACCCAACGCGCAAGCCGCTTGAAAACCGCCGAAGAAAACGCCGTCCGACACCTGCTTGAAAGCAGCACCCTTCCCGCGGGATGGAAGCGCCTGATGAATCGGTAGGGAATGATAATAGTGCCGAAACCTGTTGATTTTTGGGCATCAAAAAAGGGCGGCAGAACAACACCCTATCGGGCAGCGCCATGAGGATCCTCCATTGCCAGGTAGTCGTCGTGCCTGGTGGAGACATCCGGCTCGGGGTCTTTACCTGCTCCGACGAACTCCATGAGGCTGCGCCTCTCCCTGACCTTTCGCGGATCGATACTGATGGAAACGAGCCGCGTATCTTTGTCGAGATCGAGGTACACGCCCCTGATTGCCGGGACCTGCTCTTTGTTTGAGACCCCGTTGGGATATGGAATTTCGTGAATCCTGACGAAATCTTCCACATCTCTCGGATCATCGTGAGCCAGACCAATGATCGTCAAGTCACGTTCCGGGAAAGATTGATGAAGTTTCTTGAGATTTGGCAGTTCATTAAGACAGGGAGCGCACCATGTCGCCCAAAAGTCAAGGAATACGAATTTTCCTCGAAAGTCGGACAGCCGTAGCCATTTGTCTTGAAAATTCAGGCTAAGTTTTGCCACTCTCAGACCGTCTCGAACTGCAACGCAGAGAGGTTCAGTTTGGAGGAGCGTTTCGAGAGATGAAGCATCTCCACGCCTACCACTTCGTTCGATTCGTTGTAGTCGAGCACTACTCCCGGCGAAACCTCCTCGGACTCGACTATGGGAGAGTCGTCCAGGCGCAGGTAGAGGGCGTCGGCTTCCTTGTCCACGTTCAGTTTCATAGCTCTCCTCTCTTGCTTCGATCAAAGAATACGCTCACCACCCGCCAGGGCACAACGCGGGTGTTGACGGCTACTCGCAGTGCGCGGTCACAGTGTTCGGGGATGGGGCGAAAGAATCGCTCCACGTCGGGATCGTTCGGATCGGGCGTGCGCAATGCTGGTCCAGCCACCGCCAGCTCGACCCACTCGGCAGGGATCATCCGTTCTGCCATAACGTGAAGGGCGTGCCGAGTGTATTCCAGAGTCAGCGGTCCCACGACGCCTGTTCGTCCTTGAAATAGGGATTATATACCAAAATCACATCTGACCGTCAACGCTTCGCTTCAACAACCCTAATTTCTACATCGCGAACCACACACTGGACTTGACCCGATTTGGGTGGACACCCATCTTCTTGTTATCTTGTTGAGGAGAAAGGAGGTTCATCATGCCTCAGACGCATCCACCGTATCCGCCGGAGTTTCGGCCTGCCTGTGCGTGGCACGTAGCCAGGTGGCGCACCCCGCATACATGGACTTGACCCGATTTGGTAGACAACTTATCTCTTTTAGAGAAAAGAGTCCACAATGAAAAAATCATATCCAGCAGCATTTCGCTAGAAACTGAATATGCTCAGACCTATCCACAACATTTCACAGAACGTCACTCGTAACGAATAATCTGCTTAATGTCGCCGTGAGTCTGAGTTGGTCGTTCAGGCCCGTGAAATAATGTGGTCGCCAGTTTCGTAGAGTATCCTCGTTCGCCCCAAATTGCCCAGATCAACGAGCAATCATTCTTTTTTAGGTAGTCCTGAAGCAGATTTTCTCGCATGAAGAATATATGCTGATAATTGTTATAGTCATCACCTTGATCCGAGATACCAAGGGTTGCCCTAACGCCATCTGCTGTAAAAAAATCAAACTCTTGGGGACGGTTAATTAGATCAAGATCCTTTGCAATCTCCTTAGCTAACGTCACTGCGTGGCCTGCATCACTCGCCGCGCTTTGATACCCCTCCCACCCGAAATCACACACTGGAATTAACGCTTTAAATGTGGCAAATTCTTGCTCCATCTCTTCCTCTTCATAAGGAATTTCACGAACTTCGATCTTTGCCCAGTCATCATCCGTAAGTCGCTCATCTTCATTCTTATGAGGTTGAAAAAGGTGATCAGGACACGTTAGATTATCCTTCAAATGGGTAACCCTCAAAGAGGAGGATAATCATGGAAACGTTCGCCCTGCTCGAAGCAGTATTATACCGCTTTCGAGACCTGTTCGGTAGTCAAAACTTCGCGCTATTTTGTGCCTACCTGCCTGTGCAGATGGCAGACAGGTGTGGGGGGCGTGATAATCTGCAGTGGCCCTCACACCGTCTCAGAAGCTGTCTTAAACCCCACGTCGGGCCGCTTTGCGGGGCTGTCGCCCTAGCGTCAAGCGATTCTCGAGGGCGAGACGCCCGCGTTCCAAGGGGTATTACGGCCTTGTACGACCATACCCTACCCCAACATGCGGGCGAGACGCCCGCGTTCCCGGGTGCTTTGATCCGCTTGAGGGACCCAACCCGGAATTTTGAGACAGCTTCTCAGAGCGACACCAGCTCGCCCATTGCCGACCGTAAATCCGCACGCTTGACAACACCTGCTCTGTTTCGGTACATTTCCGGTCCTGAGCGGTATCGGTACCCATCCTGAATGCCCTCCCGATATGGCTCGAATGTAGCCACAGTGATCTGCCATGTCAAGGACAATGCCGGCACAGGCGAGCGTTCGCCCTATTCGACCCGAACACTTACCGCAGACCGTCTGATCGACATGGTCAAACCTGGATGTTCCACAGACGGAGGACTGGAGACAGAACATGGCAGAGAAAGAATCGGACCCCTGCGTGCTCGACCGCATCCGCATCGTCCTGGTTGAGCCGAAAGCGCCCGGCAACGTCGGGTCTGTGGCCCGGGCCATGAAAAACATGGGTCTCTCCCGGCTCTACCTGGTCAATCCCCCGGACCACAAATCGGGAGACGCCCGGAAAATGGCCCACGGATCGGGAGACGTCCTCTACGGCGCTACCGTGACCGAAACCCTCGAAGCTGCTCTGGCCGGAACCGTCCTGGCCGTGGGCACCACCCACAGAAGGCGCCAGAACATGGACCTCATGTACGGCCCCAAGGAGGCCGTCCGGCGCCTCACCTCCCTTCCCGGCGGCACCGAGGGCGCCCTCGTCTTTGGCCGGGAGGAAAACGGCCTCACCAACGACGAACTCCAGCTCTGCCAGCTCGTCGCCAGGATCCCCACCGCACATGCCTACCCCTCCCTCAACCTCGCCCAGGCTGCGCTCATCTTCGCCTACGAACTCTACCGGGCGGCCAACAACCCGGCGCAGACCCCGCAGCTCGACCTCGCCTCCTTTGAAGAGATCGAATGCATGTACGCCCACATCGCCTCGGCCCTGGACAAACTCGGCTTCGTCCCCCGTCACCGTCCCGAGACCTTCCTGCGCGCCCTGCGTCGGCTCTTCGGGCGCATCCCCCTCGAACGGCGAGACACCGCCACTGTACACAAAATCTTCCGTCAGATCGACAAGTTCGTCGCCCGCCACGAAGATCAGGTCGAAAAGGGCACTTGAGGGATTGCACGGTGACCGGGGCATGGGGGCTCAACATAAAAAAACAGGGCGCACACGCAGGTGCGCCCCTACGACCCCCCACCCCTTCCTTCTCTTACGCTGCCGACCCCGGCCGCCGCATCTCCACCCCTTCCTTCTCAAGGATGTTCACCACCTTTGGAACAGGACACTGAAACCGCTCGGCGATCTGGTCCAGCGTTTGCCCCTCCTCGCGGTAGAGACGCACCATCTCACCCCTGGAAAGCACCGCCTGATACCCCTTGTTCCCCTTTAAACCCGCGTGTTTAGTCACCTGAATATCCCCCGTCACCTCCATCTGGCAGGCGAGACGCAGGTTGCCTTTAAGCAGGAGAAAGCGGAGCTTCTCCTTGGCCCGCTTGACCGTCCCGCCTTTCTGGGGAACAACCTCGACTGTGCAGGTACCGCACAATCCATGCCCCTCGCAGTTAAAAAATCGGGACATCCCGTTGTAGAGATCAATATCGTTCTCAATGGCCAGTTCTCTGAGGTTGGTATGGGGCTTGCACCCCACCGTCCTGTTCCAGTTTGTAAAGGTCACCTTATGGCTCGTCTTTCGCTCCGGAAGGCGGAGGATAGGGGTCGGCATGGGCGTCTCCTGCTCTGGCATAGGGTTGTAAACAATCGTCGGCGCTCCACTGGAGCCGCTAAAAGGTAAAAATTTTTACCTCCAAAAACAAGGAGAAACCGGAGGTTCTTCGGGCCTTCAAGAAATCGTCTGAAAAGTATTGCCAAAAGAGATAATTTATCCGTATATTGGGTGCCGGGCGAGGCAGCGCCTCGCCCCTACGGTTGATTGCTGGTGCAAAGTCAGCCAAGGAGAACGCTTTGACCCGAACCTACAGGCCTTCAGACCTCGACACGCTCCGGGAAATTACACGCATCTGCTTCGACGGCATCTCCATCGACCAGCGCATCGAAAACGCCTTCGGCAGGATCGGCGAAACCGACTGGCGCTGGCGAAAGGCCAGCCACATTGACGTAGACGCCCGGGCCAACCCCGAAGGCATCTTTGTGTACGAAGAAAATGGAACAGTCGCCGGCTATATTACCACCCGTATTGACCCCGACACCCGGATCGGCTCCATCCCCAACCTGGCCGTACTCCCACAACATCAGGGCAAGGGCATCGGCAAAGCCCTCATGGCCGCTGCGCTTGACTACTTTGAAACCAGCGGAATGGTCCTGGCAAGAATCGAGACCCTGGATCAAAATGAAATCGGCACCATATTCTATCCCCGAACGGGCTTCCAGGAAGTCGCCCGGCAAATCCACTACGCCATGCCCCTTAAAAACCGAAAACTCTGACTGCCCGGCATCGTTTTGGGGAGGGGTGTCAATCTTCAACCTTCAATCTATAGACCTGCGGAAAACGTCTCCCCTCCATCACCTCTCCATCCCTCACCTCCACAAACGGCTTCATCACATGCTCGCCGCTGGCCACGAACCGGGTCTCCTGGGTCATAAAATGGATTGCAATCGCCCGCCGGGGCCGGATGCTGGTATTGGCGTGCGACGCATGCCAGGTCAGCGCATGGTGGTAATGCACCTCTCCCTTCCGGACCGGACACCGCACCACCTCCACCGCGTGCCCGTCGAATTCGGACGGCATGTCTTCAAAGTCCTCCAGCCCGCTGAGAAAGTCGATCCGATTCCCCCATCTGTGTGACCCCGGCACCATGCTCATACAGCCGTTGGCCTCATCCACGTCATCTAAGGCAACCCACGCACTCACCTCAGTCATCGGCGCCAGAATCGGCCACAGCGGCGCGTCCTGGTGCCACGTGGTTACGCCCCCCACCTCGGCCGGTTTGTACTGGATCTGGTCGTGCCAGACCCGCAGCTCGGTCGCCCCTGTCAGCTGCGCCATCTCCTCCACGACCTTCTGTTCAAAGATCAGTGTCCGGTACGGCTCGCTCGCCTCCCAGATATTCACAACCTGCCAGACCGGCGTCCCGGAATCCCGGTTCAGGTTCCGGAGCAGAACCGGCTGGGGGACATCCGGTTTGTCTTTGTCCTCGATCACTCGCGCCAGTCCCTCCCGCAGCGCCTCCACCCGATCGTCGTCCAGCAGGCGCCCCCCGTTGAGAAACCCCCTGGCATGGAATTCCGCGACCTGCGCCTCGGTCAACATCAATAACTCCTCTTCGAAGAACTTTTTTCCAGTATTGCGCATCTTCTGATAAGCCTCACCCATGGTTCCGGTCCAGCTTCCGCTTCAGGGCCTGTAGCTCCTTCTCTACCCGCTTCTTCTGCTCCAGCTTTTCGAAGGCCTCATCCAGCATCGGGTTCGATCCGGCCACCTCCTCGTAGACCTCCGCCGCGGCCTCCTCGCCAGCCACCTCCTGGCAGAACCCCTCAAACCGCTCAAAAACGTCGGTTCTCACCCCCACAGGATGCCGCACAACGCCCCTCCGACCCTGCGCAACCCGGCAGCGGGCCACGAGCGTCCGCTGGCGCGCCCGCGCCTCATCCAGTTTCGACTTGAACTGAGCCAGCTGCTGCTTGAGCTGCGCCGTAACCTGCCGGGCCTCCTCTAAGGCCGCTTCTAAGTCCTGCGCCGCCCCCATCGCCGTCGCCTTCTGATGCAACGCCTGCCGGGCCAGGTCGTCCTCTCCCGCCTCAACGGCCTGAGCCGCCTTCATCTCCCAGGCCTCCTCCGCCGCCTGCACTTCCCGCAGCCGCCGTTCCAGCAGCTTCTCGTTGCCTATCGCCCTGCCCACCGTTGCAACCGCCTCCTCCACCGCCTCCTCCATCTCTAAAATCATCTGCCAAATCAGCTTCCCCGGGTCCTCCATCCGGCTCAGCAGATCGTCGATATCGGCCTTGATAATGTCGGCCACCCGTGATAGGGCTCCTTTCGCCATGGTCTTCGCTCCTCAATTAAAGTGGGTGAAATGCCTTCTGTTCAATTTGCAACCTCTTCCCCATACAAATGCTGTGCCAGAAAACCCAAAGAGGCCGAATATCGGCTAACACATTATTTTATTTAATACTTAAAATATTCTCTATAAAAATAACCGCCTGAGAAATTGGTAAAAACCACCAACACAGACGGCCAAATTCACCTCATGCCCCTCGCCTGACATATCGCGCAGGCATAAAATCACACGATTGGCGAGGTCTAAGTAGATACCCGAAGTTACGGCGCAGCGGCCGTCCTGGGCGCCGACAGGGACCGCACCTCGTGGGCCGGTTTGCCTCCAGACCGGCGCACCTGGATCAGTTCGGCCACAATGCTCACCGCGATCTCCTCCGGGTTGTCCGCCCCGATGTCCAGCCCAAGGGGCGCATGCACCTCCTCTAAGCGCTCTCGGGGGATGCCCTTCTCCTCTAACTCCTTCCACATCAGCGCAATCTTGCGCCGGCTGCCGATCATCCCGACGTAGGCCGCGTTTGTCACCACGGCCTGCTCGACCACGGGCTTGTCGTGCTGGTGCCCCCGGGTCACCGCCAGAACATAGGAAAGGCTGTCGATTGCCAGGTGCTCAAACGCCGTCTCCATCTCCAGCGTAAGCGTCTCATCGGCCATCGGGAACCGCTCCCGGTTGGCAAACATCGGCCGGTCGTCGATCACCACAATGCGGAACCCGACCGTATGGGCGATCCGGGCAATGGCAAAGGAGACGTGCCCGCCGCCAAACAGGTAAAGCGTCGGCTCCGGACAAATCGACTCTAAGAAAATCTTGAGCGCCTCCCGGTCCTCCGCTGCCTCACCCTCCAGATCGATCACCTTCAACAGGTCCTCCGGAATCGAGTCCATCCCCTCTATCTCCGCCAGCACCGCCGCATCCGCCTCCGGGCAGCCCAGCGTGCCCAGCGTCGTGCGGTCTGCGCGCACCAGCAGCTTGGCGCTCTGTGAGGCCTTATCTCCCCCCGACACCAGCGTGGCCAGCACCCCCGACCCCCGCTCCGCCCGAATCTTCGCAATCTCCCTCAGGACCTCTTCTGGCCCTCCGGCATAGAGGGGCTCCGTGAAGATCTCCACGTTCCCGCCGCAGTTCAGCCCGTCCTCTCCTGCGTGCTCCTCCGTCAGAATAAACCGCTGAAGCGTCGGCTCTCCCGTCTCCATCACCTGCCGCGCCTCTGCCCACACATCCGCCTCTAAGCACCCGCCGCCCACCGTCCCCACAATCTTACCGTCGGGTCGCACCAGCATCTTCGCCTTCTTGCTCATCGGCAGCGACCCCTTGCTCGCCACAATCGTCGAAAGCACGGCCTTTTGCCCCTCCGAGATCAGGTCCAGCGCCTCTGTAAACACATCTGCCATCCAGACACCCCCTTCACTTGCGGATTTAAAATCTTCTATTCCGATGTCTTATCGCCACACCGACCGCAATGTCTTGGCCAACTGTATTAAGCTCTCTAAGTTGTGTGCGGGTAAAAAATAGTCCAGATACGGCAGGGCCGTCTTCATGCCCAGGCAGAGCGGCTGGTAGCCCGGGCTCCCCAGGAGAGGGTTGAGCCAGACCAGCTTATGTACGCGCCGCCGGAGCCGCTCCATCTCCAGCCGCATCAGCCCCGCATCCCCCCGGTCCCACCCGTCGCTTACAACAATCATCACCGTCTTGGACTTGAGCATATCGCGGGCAAACCGGTCGTTGAACTCCCGCAGACACCTCCCGATGTCCGTTCCCCCCGCCCAGTCGTGCACCGTCTCCGATACCTCCTCCAGCGACTCCTCCACCCCCTTGGTCTTCAGCAGCCGCGAAATTGGCGTCATCCGGGTGGAAAACACCCCCACCTCCACATCCCGGATCTCCCGCTTCAGCGCGTAGATAAACTGGATCAGAAACTGGCTGTAGCAGTCCATTGACCCGCTCACATCGCACAGCAGCATCAACTTCGCCTTCTTGATACGCCGCCGCCGCATGGCCAGTTCTACCCCGTCCCGACCGTAGACCGCGTTGCGCCGCCAGGTCCTCCGAAAGTCGATTTCCGCCCCCCGTTTTTCGGGCACCCGCCGCCGGCTGCGCCGGTTGGCAATAATATTCACAATCTCCGCAATCACCCGCCTGGCCTGCTCGATCTCCTTGTCCGACATCGCGGCCAGGTCCTTCTGCATCAGCGCCTCGTCGGGGCTGTAGCCCACCTCCTCCGACTCCCCCTCCCCGTTGGCGTCTTCCTCCCCCCGGTCCACCGTCTCGACGCGTTCGTTCAGTTCGTCCAAGAGGTCCAGATTCGGGTCTTCCCCCTCCTCCTCGGACAGTTCCACCTCCGGCGTGTGGACGGGCATATCCCAGAACGCCAGGAACACCCGGTCGAACGTCTCTAAGTCGTCGTAGCGTGAGACCAGCGTCGCCCGGGCCGCCGCGTAAAAATCCCGGCGGTCGCTCACATCCACAAACTGGAAGCTCTGGCACAGGTCGAGCAGGTTGCCCGAATTCACCTCCACCCCGGCCCGGTGCAGCGACCGGGAAAACGCCACCACCTGCCCCATCATGCTCCGGTCTCTTACCATCTGCTCACCCAATCTTCAATCTTCAATCTCTACCGGCCTCGATACCCTTTTCTCAGCCCGCTCCTTCAGCATCCTGGCCTTCTCGATAATCTGAGGCAGGCCGTCCTTCTGGAGATTCTCAATATCTTCCTTGTACTTTAAAATACACCCGATCGTTGTGTCCACCGTCGGCGGGTCCAGCTCTTCGATATTCAGCGCCATCAGAGCCAGCGCCCAGTCGATCGTCTCGGCAATGCCGGGGCGCTTGTAGAAATCCCGGGTACGCATCAACTGCATAAATCCGCAGACCTGCCGGGCCAGCTCCTCCTGGATGCCCGGCACCCGCGAATCCACGATATTCATCTCCTTCTCGAATGTCGGATAGTCGATCCAGAGGTAAAGACACCGCCGCTTCAACGCGTCGTGCAGCTCCCGCGTCCGGTTGGACGTCAGAACGACGAAGGGGATCTCCTTTGCTCCTACCGTGCCGATCTCCGGGATCGTAATCTGAAAATCGGACAGGACCTCTAAGAGGAAAGCCTCGAATTCTTCGTCACACCGGTCCACCTCATCAATCAGCAGAACCGGCGCCGTCCGCCCATCGCTCTGGATGGCCTGCAGCAGCGGACGCTTGAGCAGAAACTCCTCGCCGAAGATATTCCGCCCGATCTCCTCCTTCGCAATCCCCCGGGCCTCTTCCAGGCGCAGCTCCAGCATCTGCCTGGGGTAGTTCCACTCATAAAGCGCGGTATTCGCATCCAACCCTTCGTAACACTGCAGCCGGATCAGATCCGTCTTCAGGATCTCCGCCATCACCTTGGCCACTTCGGTCTTGCCAACCCCGGGTTCCCCCTCCAGAAAGATCGGTTTCCCCAAAGACATGGCCAGATATACCGTTGTGGCCAGTGTCCGGTCTGCAATGTACCCCTGCTCGGCGAACTTCGGCTCGACCTCCTCGATGGATTTAAACATGATCTGTCCTGTTCGTCCTTTCTGAAGCTCAGAGATTCAACAATTCACCACAGGCGTGATTCGTTTTCTCGATACGCAATACACGATACACAATGTTGGTCTTTCTCTGCGTTCTGCGCGTCTCTGCGGTTCAAGTACATCGTTCCACCCACGCCCTGAGCGCATCGGCCGTACTCTGGAAAGCCAGATCCTCCCACGGAATCTCCGGGAGGGGAAAGGTCTGCACCTCCTGTGTCTCGGCATTCCCCCGGAGCGTCCCGCCCACGACCTGCCCCGTGTAGACGATTAGCACCACAGGCACCCCAGAATAGGAATAGACCCCCAGCAGGTCCTCCACAGCCACCTCCAGCCCCACCTCCTCCCGGGCCTCCCGGGCCGCAGCCACATCCGTCGGCTCCCCCCGGTCCACGTATCCCCCGGGGAACACCCACTTCCCAATCGAAGGCTCGATCCCCCGCTTCAGCAGCACCACCTGCCCGTCCAGGGCCACAATCACGCCGGCAGCCACCTTCGGGTCCAGATACACGATAAACCCGCACGCCGGACAGGCCGGCAGTTCCTTTCCCTCAACCGGCCTCTGCTCAAGCGTATGCCCGCACCGTTCACAAAATCGGGTACCTGCCCCATGGATATGGGTTGCGATCTCGGCCATCTCTGGACTCCGACCCCCCCGGAAAAGGAGATTCAAACCATTTAAATATACAGGTTTCTGACCCCAGGACAAGCCCTTTTTGGAGGCGCTTTGCGCCGGGAAACGCAGACTGCCACACAAAAAACCGCAGACCCCGAAAACCCGGGGCCTGCGGCTGGAGAACGCCTCCCCTCATCTCACCCTTCCCCCTCACCTTCCCGTTCTACTGCCTCCTCCTGCCACAGGGCTTCCTTCTGGTGCCGCACGATCCGTCCCTGCACCAGGTAGACCACGTTCTCCGAAATATTCGACGCATGGTCGCCCATCCGCTCCAGGTGTCTGGAGACCAGGATCAGGTGAATCGCCCGGTCGATCACATCCTGTTCCAACTTTCCATGCAAATAGGTCAGCAGCTCGCGAAAGATCTGATCCCTCAGCCCATCGACAATGTCGTCCCGCCGGCGCACATCGTTGGCAAGCGCCACATTTTGGTTCACAAACGCATCCAGAGCATCCTTCACCATCCCCTGCGCCAGCTCCGCCATTCGGGGAATATCGATCAGCGGCTTCAGCAGCGGCATCCGGTTTAATACCAGCGCCCTTTCGACAATATTCACCGCCTGATCGTTGATCCGCTCTAAGTCATAGTTGATCTTCATCACCGTTGCAATCAGGCGCAGGTCGCTGGCAACGGGATGCTGCACGGCCAGCAGCTTGAGGCACTCCTCCTCGATCTGGACCTCCCAATCGTCGATCCGGTCCCCCCCCTTCAGCACCTCCTCCGCCAGGTCGTTATCCCGGTCCACCAGGAAGCGCACCGCCTGGGCAATCGAATCCTCCACGGCCCCCCCCATCTTCAGCAACTCACCCTTCAGATGCTCTAAGTGCTGATCCAGTGTACGCTCCATGGCCACTCCCTGGAATTTCGGATTGCGGATTTCAGAATGCGGATTGAAGCGCTTTCATTCCCCAATCCCCTATGGTCTTACCCGAACCGTCCGGTCACATAATCTTCGGTCTGCTTCAACCTGGGGTTGGTAAATATCTCCTCCGTCCAGGCGTACTCGACGAGCCGCCCCAGGTAGAAAAATGCCGTAAGATCGGATACCCGCGACGCCTGCTGAAGGTTGTGTGTCACAATCACAATCGTATACTGTTTTTTCAGTTCCTCAATCGTCTCTTCAATCCGCCCCGTTGCGATCGGATCCAGTGCCGAACAGGGCTCATCCATCAATATCACCGACGGCTCCACCGCTATCGCCCGCGCAATGCACAGCCGCTGCTGCTGCCCGCCCGACAGACCCAGTGCGCCCTCATCCAGCCTCTCCTTTACCTCGTCCCACAGCGCCGCCGCGCGCAAGCTCCGCTCGGCCGATTCGTCCAGCACAGACCGCCGGTTCTCCCCGGCGATCCGAAGCCCATAAATCACGTTTTCATAGATCGACTTCGGAAACGGGTTCGACTTCTGGAACACCATCCCAACCCGGCGCCGGAGGGAAATCACATCGTAGTCCGACCCGTAAATGTCCTCCCCGGCAATCCTCACCATGCCCTCAATCCGAACCGAATCGATCAGATCGTTCAGCCGGTTCATGCACCGCAGCAGGGTCGATTTCCCGCATCCCGACGGCCCGATAAGCGCCGTCACCCGGTACTCGGGTACCTGCAGGTCGATATCAAACAGCGCCTGGGTCTCTCCATAGTGCAGGTTCAGGCCTTCCACCTCCACAATCGGTCGCTCCACAACGGGCGCATCCACCTGAACCTGATCGTCGTCTGTCCTCTCCACCTGCGCAGCCATCGCCATTGTGCTCCTTAGAAGCTGATTTAAAACCCGACCTTTGCAAACCGCTTCCGTAAACGGCCGCGGACCAGGATCGCAGTCAGATTCAGGGCCAGAACAATAGCCACCAGCAGCAGCGTGGTCGTATAGACCATCGGCCGGGCCGCCTCCACGTTGGGCGACTGGAACCCCACATCGTAGATGTGAAACCCTAAGTGCATAAACTTCCGGTCTAAGTGGAAAAACGGCCAGTGCCCGTCCAGCGGCAGCGACGGCGCCAGCTTGACCACCCCCGTAATCATCAGTGGGGCCACCTCTCCCGCCCCGCGCGCGATCACCAGGATCATCCCCGTCAAAATGCCCGGTAGCGCGCCGGGTAGCAGCACACGCCAGATTGTCTGAAACTTCGTCGCCCCAAGCGCCAGCGACCCCTCCCGCACCTCGCCGGGCACGGCCGCCAGCGCCTCCTCTGCGGCCACAATCATCACCGGCACCGTCAAAAGCGCCAGGGTCAGCGACGCCCAGAAGATCCCCCCTGTGCCGAACGTCGGCGTCGGCAGCGCCTCCGGATAGAACAGCTGGTCGATGCTCCCCCCCACCCCGTATACGAAGAAACCGAGCCCGAACATCCCAAACACAATCGAAGGCACCCCTGCCAGATTGTTCACTGCAATCCGGACCACCCGCACCAGCGGCCCCTGCCTGGCGTACTCCCGCAGGTAAAGCGCCGCCAGTACCCCGAAGGGCACAGCCGCTAAGCTCATCAGAAACACCATCATCACCGTCCCGAAGATCGCCGGGAAAACTCCGCCCTCCGTGTTCGACTCCCTCGGCTCGTCCGCCAAGAACTCCCACACCCGGGAGAAGTAGACCTTCAGCTTCCCTGTCGTGCCCAGCCGGTTGGGACGGTAGGCCCGGACGATATCGGCCACGGCCACCCGCCGCACCTCCCCTCCGGCCAGGGCGACCTCCACCTGGTAGGTCTCACCCTCTGCACGCAGCCGGGACAGCTTCTGGGCCAGGCGCTCGTAGCGTGTCCAGTACTGCCGGTTCTCTTCGTCTAAGCGTTCGATCTCCGCCTCTCCGCGCCCGGCCAGTTCCAGCCTGCGCTTCTCCAACCGGAGTTGCTCGATCCGGCGGTTCAGGTTTCCGATGGCGTCCTCCTCGATCTCCCGGATCTGCGCCCGGATCCGTCCGGTCACCCGCAGCCCCCCCTGCATGGCGGCCCACCCGACTTCAGGCCCCTCGGCCAGGATCTGCTCACCCTCGTACACCCCCCGGAGAAACCCGAACATCTGGCCCCATTCGCGCCGTTCAAAGATCACCGCATTGCGCGGGGTTTCACGCGCTTCAATCCGGTCCTCGTCGATCCACCGGAAATCGTCCCCGTACACATCCCGGTTGCCCACCTTGACCTGCGTTCGATATTCGGCCTGAGCCTTCCCGTCCTGCGTCGGGATCTCCTGCCGGTCCCACACCTGGCCCATCATAGCCGTTCCGTCCGCCAGGCCGAAGGCCACCAGATTGCCCGGCCAGAAAAACCCGAGCCCGTTGTAGACCACCACCCCCACCAAGCCCGCGACCATCAACAGACAGAAGGCAAGCGCCCCGCCGGTAAGCCAGATAAACGGCTCACCCGATCTCCAGAACCTGTTCATATCCGACTGTACCTCTCCCGCAGCCGCTGCCGAACAATCTCGGCCGCGGTATTCACCAGAAACGTCACACCCGCCAGCAGCAGGCCGGTCAAAAACAGCACCCGGTAGAGCGTGCCCTCGTGGGGAGCCTCTGGAATCTCCACTGCAATATTTGCCGACAGCGTACGCATCCCGTTGAAGATGCTCCAGTCCATAATCGGGGTATTCCCCGTCGCCATCAGCACAATCATCGTCTCCCCCACCGCCCGTCCAAAGCCGATCATCGCCGCTGAAAAGATCCCGGGGCTGGCCGTGGGCAGCACCACCCGCAGCGCCGTCTGCCAGGGCGTGGCCCCCAGCGCAAGCGACCCGCCCCGCAGGTGGGACGGCACGCTTGAAAGCGCATCCTCGCAGATCGTATAGATAATCGGCACCACCGCGAACCCCATCGCAAACCCCACCACCAAGCAGTTGCGCTGATCGTAGCGGGTGTCCGACGTCTGCATCAGCCAGCGCTGGAAATTTCCGCCGAAAAGGGCGCGCTCCACCTCCGGTCCCAGCACAAAGGCGAGCCAGGCCGCCAGCGCCGTCACCGGCACCAGGAGATAGATCTCCCCCTGGTCGGGCAGCCAGCGCACGGCCCGCCTGGGAAGCCGTTTAAAGACCCAGGCGGCCAGCACCACCACCGCCGGCACGGCCGGAAACAGGAGCAGCGCGCCCACGGCCCCCCGTTCCAGGAGGGGAGCCATCCAGAGCCCGGCCAAGAACCCTAAGATCACACTGGGCAGCGAAGCCATCAACTCCACCGTCGGCTTTACCGCGTTCCGGATCTCCGGACGAGCGAACTCCGACGTGTAGATAGCGGCCAGAACCGCTAAAGGCAGAGCGAACAGCATCGCATAAAACGTCCCCTTGGCCGTACCGAAGGCCAGCGGAACGATGCCCAGCTTCGGCTCGAATTCGTCCGTCCCGCCCGTGGACTGCCACACGTGCGCCGGTCCTTCATACCCCTCGTACCAGACCTCGCCGAAGAGCGTCTTCAGCGTCACCTCCGGGTGCGGATTGTGCAGGCGGTAGTGCACCAGCCGCCCGCCTCCGTCTAATCCCAAAAACCCGTCGGCCTTGGGGGCAAAGACCACTGCCGAAATTCCGGCCCCGCCCGCAGACATCCGGAAGAAGGTCTGTTCCGAAGTCATGTGGTGCAGCGCCAGGTTCCCCTCCGTATCCCCCGTCAAAAACTGTTTGTCCCGCTCGGACGGGGCGATCGCCGTCACCGCCCCCTGGTGGGGCTCAAACGCGTGGATCTTTTGATATCCCTGAAAACCGGGACGCCCCGACTGCCGCACCGGAAACCAGGTGCTCACCCGCCCCGCCCCATCTCCCACCGCCACCGACACATCCCCCAAGAGGAACTCAAGCGCCGTAATCGCCTGCCCTTCCTCAGCCGCCTGGAAGCGCTGCGTCCGCTGTGGACGCGTTGGGGGGTCGGAAACATCAAAGCGGAAGATCTCACCCCGGTCCGTCCCTGCCAGCACAGTCTGCCCGCGCCCGTCGGTCAACACCGCTGTCGGACGTCCCGCGATATCTTCCGTCAGATCGTATACAAACACCTCCCGTCTGCCGCCTCCCAGCAGCCCCCGCTTCTGCACAACCGCCGCGGTCACCAGCCGCCCCGAAGCCGTGACCCCAACCACCGTCGCCCGCCTCGCCCCGTCGTTCCGGTAAGCCACCCTCACAACCGCCTCGCCCCCACCGTCCAGCCGGACCTCCCCCTCAACGGACAGCTCCGGCGTCACGATTCGCTCGCCTCCCGTGTAGCCTACCGAAAAGGTCACCCGAGCCGCAACCACGCTCCCCTCGTCGGTTCCCAGCCCCAGGTACCCGTCCACAGGAGACCGGTAGACCGAAACGATCCGGCGTCCGGCAAGCGCCTCGGGCCGTTCCTGCCGGAGCACCGCCCCGCTTGCCAGATCGACAAAATCGATCCCCTCCGCACGCACCACGTAGCCCACCTCCCGATAGGGACCGGCGCCCACGGCCAGGGCCTGCCCGCCGCCGGAGGCGTCCCACGTCCCGACCGCTTCGGCCTCCGGACTCAGGAAAAGCGGATAGGCCTCCCGCAGCACAAACACAAAAATTCCCAGCACCACCGCAATCACCCCGATCCCGCCCACCGCAATCACCCACCGCCCTACCCGGTCCATCAGCCGTGCGGTCGGCGTGATCCCCGGCAGCGACCGAATCTCTGCATTCAGATCGGTCTTCTCTTCAACGTCGGGATGTGCCATGTGACCATCCTGAAAAACAGCCGGGGGCTACCCGGCGGATCGTCCCTACTCGATTTTCGCCAGCTCCTCTTTTACCACTTCGTACGGCACCGGCATATACCCATCCTTGATCACGACCTCCTGCCCCTCTTTGGAAAAGATAAACCGGCAGAACTCCCGCACCATCGGATCCAGCGGCTTTTCCGGCGCCTTGTTGATGTAGATATAGAGGAATCGTCCCAGCGGATAGGAACCGTCCAGCACGTTCTCCATTGTACCCTCACGGTAGGGCTGACCTTTCTCCCCCGCCAGAGGCAACACGCGCACCCCCGAGGTCTTGTACCCAATGCCGCTGTACCCGATGCCGTACCGGTCTTCCGT
The DNA here is from genome assembly GCA_965222075.1 of Candidatus Latescibacterota bacterium. Lineage (GTDB taxonomy): Bacteria > Latescibacterota > UBA2968 > UBA2968 > JAAXHW01. The sequence goes on from OZ244937.1 coordinate 2,713,185, forward strand.
GATGCCCTGAACCACCGACGCCGATCCCGGCTGCTCCTTCACCTCATCCTTGTAGTCTCCCTTAAACAGGGCGTTCTTCTTGAAAAACCCGTACGTGCCGGACGCCGAATTCCGCCCATACAGACTGATAGAGGCCAGCTTCCACTCCCCCCCCAGCCCCAGGCCACCCCACCGGGTGATATCTTCCGGATACCCACCCCTTCGGGTCTTGGAAAAGATCGCGTCCACCTGGGGTAGCAACAGCCCTTCGATCGGGTTGTCCTTATTCACGAACACTGCCAGAGCGTCCAGCGATGTCCTCAGAGTCGTGGGGGTGTACCCGAACCGCTTCTCGAACTTATCGCTCTCCGTCGCCTTCATCGAGCGCGACATCGGACCGAACTGCGCCGTCCCTTCAATCAACGCCGGGGGCACCGTGCTCGACCCCTTCCCCTCAATCTGGATCCGCACGCTCGGATAGTACTTCCGAAACCTCTCCAGCCAGAGCGCCATCAGGTTGTTCATCGTATCCGACCCGATGCTGCTGGCGCTTCCCGAAATCCCGCTCACCTTCTGATACAGTGGAATCCGAGAGTCCACCTTCAACGTCTGCCCCAGGGCCGTTCCGTCGACCATCATACCCAGGACCGCCAGGACAATTGCAACACCCCTTGCCATCAGATCTCCCCCCTGAAAAGAGCCTCCGTTGACAGAACGCCCGTGGGCGTTTCTTATCATACGTTCCTTTCCGTTTTCTTCAACATAATCCGATAAGCAATGGTGTGAACACCTTTGCTTATCGGGGCCGAAATCTGGTCCTGTGGAATTTGTAGGGATTTGTTTCGATAACTTGCAAATCCCAAATCCAATTTGCATAACTATAAGTTTTTAAAGATTTAAAAACCTGTTCACGTTATTGATAGTGGCAATTTCCTCCCGATACAAGAATCGTTAACGCTGCTGGTATGATGGGAAAAGCTCGAGAAGTCTCGTCGGTCAACTCTGTCATCATCAACTCTTGCCGACTATTGCTTTTTTCACGCTTTTGTCCTGTGTAAAGTTTCAAAAAAAACTGGCTGCTCCATAACTCTTTATATTATAGAAACTTAAATTTTTGAGCGAAAACGCGAGCAATCAGTCGCCTATGGTGCGGATGATGCGTCCCTGCTGGTCAACCACGTAAATCGGCTCCCGCCTGAGACCGACGCCGCACAACAGCTTCGGCTACGCCGGAGTGGACGGCGCCAGACGCCCCATCAGGCGCCCTTCTTTTTTGGCCTTTTTCTTGGGCGAGCAAGAAACAATAGTGTGAACAATTTTAGGCAGCAATTTTGCCATATTCTCTGAGCATTTGGTATTCGGGTCGTTTTTTTATCCAAGTTGGGTCCAAACCGACTTGCCTGCGCGCAGCGCGCAAGCAGGAGATGCGAATAATTCGATCCAGGTAATGTTGATTGAAATAGAGTGCTTTAACACTGGCCATTGAACAGATGACCGATTGGTCGTTTTCCTGGGTCAGTGTAAGTTCAGCTTTGGCCAGATTCAGTGTGGTCAAAGACGCGTTGAAGTGAAAGTCCAACCGTTTTTGGTCTCGTGCCTGGCAGTCACACCTGCCTGTGCGGTGCACGCAGACAGGTAAGCCGGTAAACTGTTTGGCATCGCGGAAGAGGAACTCGATTTGGAACCTGAGTTTGTAATAAGCAGTCACGCATGAGTTTTTTCGTATAATGGGGCTTCGGAAATCGTATATTAGAGAGCCGAAAAGAGCCTCCGTTGACAGAACGCCCGTGGGCATTTCATACGTTCTTTTCCGTTTTCTTCAACATAATCCGATAAGGTTACAATTGTGTGACAAAACCCAAAAAATCCGACAAGATCAAAACTTGTAGTAGACCGTCACCCTCGGAATCACCTCTGCATCCACCCCTGAAGCGATGATGAGGCATTTGATCAGGAAAAAAAAGAGAGAAAGGGAATCGAATGGCACCCTCGCCGGCGCCCTCCGACGCCCAAATCGTCGCCTTCATCGACATGGGCACCAACTCCATCCGTCTCCTGCTGGTGCGGATCAATCCGAACCACTCCTATACCGTTCTCACACAGCTTAAACAGACGGTGCGGCTTGGCGAGGGTGAGTTCGCAGAACACGTGCTCCAGCCAGAAGCGATGGACCGCGCCGTGCTGGTCGTCCAGAAATTTTCCAACCTGGCGCGGTCCTACGGCGCGGATGAGATCGTTGCTGCGGCAACCGCCGCTACTCGCGAAGCGGAAAACCAGGACGAATTTGTGGACCGTCTGTGGCGGGAGGCCCGGATCGACATGCGTGTGGTATCGGGGCTGGAAGAGGCCCGTCTCATCTACCTCGGCGTCTCCAGCGGCGTGCACTTAGAGGATCAGCAGGCGCTGTTGATCGACATCGGCGGCGGCAGCACCGAGATCATCGTCGGCTCCCAGCAGCAACACCACTACCTCGACTCCCTCAAACTGGGCGCCATCCGACTGACCCTGCTCTTCCTTCCCGATGAACAGGGCCCTGTCGCGCCTTCCCAGTACGAACTGATCCAGCGCTATGTGCGCCACTACGCGGTGGCCTCCGTCCGCCAGGCGTCCAAACATCGAATCGACCTGGGCATCGGGAGCTCCGGCACCGTCGAAAACCTTGCGAACGTTACAATGCGCATGGTCTGCAAACGGCGCCTGCAGCGAGGCGATGTCCTGTCGCACACGCACCTCAAGCAGGCCGTAGAAATGCTCTGTTCGCTCCCGCTTGAAGCGCGGCGAAAGGTCCCGGGCCTCAACCCGGAGCGTGCGGACATCATCGTTCCGGGCGCGGCGATTCTGGATACGCTTATGGACGAACTGAAGCTGCCCGAAATCCGGATCACCGACCGGGGGCTTCGCGACGGCCTGCTTGTCGACTATCTCTTAAAAAAGGGTCACGCACCCCTGCTGGCAGACGTGTCCGTCCGCGAGCGGAGCATCCTGCAATTGGGGCGCACCTGCAACTTCGACGAGGCCCACGGCCGAACCGCCGCCCACCTGGCGCTGGAGTTGTTTGACAGCGCCCGTGGTGTCAAGCTGCACAGCCTCGGCAGTTGGGAACGCGAACTCCTGAAATATGCGGCGCTTCTGCACGACATCGGCGGGTTCCTCACCTATAGCAACCACCAGGCGCACACCTACTACCTCATCCGAAACGCCGACCTGCTCGGCTTTGACCAGACGGAGGTCTCCATTGTTGCGTCAACCGCCTTCTACCACCGCAAGGCGCTCCCGCGCAAGAAGCACCCCGAGTTCGCCGCCCTGGACAAACGGTCGCGAAAGATCGTGCTGGTGTTGTGTGTCCTGCTGCGCATCGCGGAAAACCTTGACCGCAGCCACGCCGGCCTGGTGCACCATGCGCGCCTGTGCGCTGCCGATCAAAAGCAGGTCACCTTACAAATCGACACCGGACACGACTGCCAGGTTGAAATATGGGGCATCCAGAACCACCTGGACGCCTTCGAGAAGGTATTTGGACGGAAGCTGAAGATCGAGGTGGCAGAACCGGAGGATTCTTGAACCGCAGAGGGGGATCAATTGAAAACTGAAGCCTGTAAAACCCTGCACACGCTTTTGAATTGACTTACCCCCCTTTCCACCTTATCTTTCAAATTCGTATCGCGTGTCGAAAAGAAATCTCCCTCATTCAAACGGAGTCACCGATGGACCTCAACGATCCCCAGCTCTATACCAACCGGGAACTCTCCTGGCTCAGCTTCAACGAGCGCGTGCTTCAGGAAGCCCAGGATCCCAACAATCCCCTCCTGGAACGCGTCAGGTTTCTCGCCCATGTGGCGAACAACTTAGATGAGTTCTTCGAGGTTCGCGTCGCCGGCCTGCTGCAGCAGATGGAAGCAGGTGTATCAGAATCCGGTCCGGACGGCATGCTCCCCGAAGAACAGCTTCAGGCCATTTCCAGGGAGGCCCACCGCCTGGTAGACGAACAGTATGCTTTCTGGAACGAGGAACTGCTTCCGGCCCTGCATGAGGCCGACGTTCACATCCGTTGTCTGGACAGCGTGTCCGATTCTGAGCGGACATTTATCCAGGACTACTGCAAACGGGAACTCCACCCCGTGCTGACCCCACTTACGGTGAGTCCGGCGCACCCCTTTCCATCGGTTGTCAACAAGGCCCTCTGCCTGGCTGTACTCCTGAAAAGCAAAGAAAACGAAACCCTCTTTGGGGTCGTCACGGTCCCCCGCATCCTCCCCCGTCTCATCCGGCTGCCCAGGGAGGGGGAGGGACGGCGTGTGGACTACGTCTTCTTAGCTGACCTGGTCCGGGCGCACCTCCCGGAGCTCTTCCGGGGCTACCGGATCATGGGCACGGCCGCCTTTCGGGCTACCCGGAACAGCGACCTCTACCTGGACGAAGAAGAGGCCGAGGACCTCCTGCTGGCCATCGAAGACGAACTGAAGCACCGACGCAAAGGAGACACGGTCAGGCTGGAGATCGATGCCAGCGCGCCCGAAAAAATCGTACAGCGCCTCAAGATGATCTACAATTTGGGGAAGGACCAGGTCTATCGGGTGCACGGGCCGGTGAACTTGAACCGGCTGATGATGCTCTACAGCGACACCCCCCGCCCGGACCTGAAGTACCCGCCCTACCAGCCGGTCGAACCTCCCCTCGGTAAAACCTTAGAGCACCTCTTTGCGCAGATCCGGCAGCGGGACATCCTGCTGCACCACCCCTACGATTCCTTCAACGCCGTCGTGCAGTTTGTAACCGCAGCGGCCGAAGACGCAAAGGTGCTGGCCATCAAGCAGACCCTCTACCGGACCAGTGAAGAGTCGCCGATCATGGAGGCGCTCATCAAGGCCGCAGAAGCGGGCAAGGAAGTGACGGTCGTGGTTGAACTGAAGGCCCGTTTCGACGAGGCCTCCAACATCCGGTGGGCCCGGCAGCTTCAGGATGCGGGCGTATGCGTGGTCTACGGCGTGGTGGGGCTCAAAACCCACTGCAAGCTCTTGCTGCTGGTCCGCCAGGAGGCCGACGGCCTCCGGCGCTACGCCCACATCGGCACAGGAAATTACAATCCCGCTACGGCCCGGGGGTATACCGACCTGGGCCTGATGACCGCCAGGGAGGACATCACTGCCGACGCGGCGGAGGTCTTCAACCTCCTCACCACCCAGTCGCCCCACCCCCAGGTCAAGAAATTCCTGGTGGCGCCCTTTACCATGCTGGATCAGATGCTGGAAAAGATCGACCGTGAGATCGAACACGCCAGGGCCGGCCGGCCCGCCCACATCTGGGGCAAGATGAACGCCCTGGAGGATCCGAAAGTCATTCACGCCCTTTACGAGGCGTCTCAAAACGGCGTTGAGATCGATCTGATTGTTCGCGGCATCTGCTGCCTCCGCCCGGGGATTCAAGGGGTGAGCGACCGAATCCGTATCCGGAGCATCGTGGGGCGCTATTTAGAGCACAGCCGCATCTACTCCTTTGAAAACGGAGGCAGTTCGGAGGTCTACATCGGCAGCGCCGACTGGATGCCGCGCAACCTCCGGCGGCGGGTGGAGGTCCTCTGCCCGGTGGAAGATCCGGAACTTGCCCGGAGGCTGAGGTCTCAGATCCTTTCCGCCTGTCTGGTTGACACGGTGAAGGCCAGAGAACTCCTGTCCGACGGCTCCCACCGACGGATAGCCTCTTCCGATGGGCTGCCTTCCCTCTCCGGACAGGATGCCCTGATGGCGCTGGCCCGGGGAGAGCCGGTCGATATTCCGGACCTCTTCTCCCCGTTCGATCCGTCAGCCCGGCAGGCCGCTTCCAGGGGTAACGGCTTCGTCGTTGAAAAATAAAAAACCGGGCTGTCGCCTTCCGACAGCCCGGTTGTCTCCAGGGCACGGCTTTCGTTCTCTACATCCTCCGACTATACAACCACCGGCAGCGTAAACCCGAACGTCGACCCCTTCCCCAGTTCGCTCCTGGCATAGACCCGTTCCCCGTGGGCCTCCACAATGTGCCGGACGATTGACAGCCCCAGTCCGGTCCCCCCCATTGCGCGCGAACGCCCCTTGTCCACCCGGTAGAACCGTTCGAACACCCGGGGCAGGGCATCGGAGGAGATGCCGATCCCCGTATCGGTCACCTCCAATACAATCCGCGCCTCCGCTCCCTCTCCATCCGGCGCCGGGCGTTCTCCCGCTTCAGGTGAGACGGAAGGGATCGATAGTTCACTCCCGCTGTCCGTCCCCACAAAAGAGCGGACCACCACCCACACCGACCCGCCGTTCGGCGTATATTTCACAGCATTGTCCAAAAGGTTGATCAGCGTCTGTTCGATCAGCTTGGGGTCGCACCGCACCTCGACCTCTTCCGGGACGTCGAGGTTAATGGCGATCTCCTTCTCCTCGGCGCTCTGCACCACCGAACCGACCCCCGTCTGAACCACCCGTCGTATCGGGCAGACCTCGGGCGCCAGTTCCAGCTTTCCCGACTCCAGCCGGGAAAGGTCTAAGAGATCGTCTAACAGGTGCTGCAGGCGGTCGGAATGGGAAAGGATGGTCTGCACAAACCGCTCGGCCACCGCACGGTCGGCAAGCGCGCGCTCCACCAGCGTCTCCGCACACCCCTTGATCGCTGTAAGCGGGGTGCGCAGTTCGTGGGAGACATTGGCCACAAAATCCTTCCGCACCCGCTCCAGTCGGAGCAGTTCCGTAATATCGTAAAACACCGTCACCGATCCGATGCAGGCGTCCTCCTGCAAAATGGGCGCGACATGCACATCCAGATGCCACTCCGGTACCCCGGGCAGCGTCATCCCCTGCGTTGTCGCCCTCCCTGTTGCCAGGGTGCGCTCGATCGCCTCTTGCACCTCTCCGCTGCGGACCAGTTCCACCGGCATCCGCCCCTCTGCGGGTCCGGTCGTTCCAAACAACCTCTCGAAGGCCCGGTTGATCATCTGCACGTGCCCATCCCGATCCGTAACCAGCATCCCCTCGGCAATGCTGTCCAGAACCGCTTCTAAGCGCGATTTCTCCACCGTAATCTGCCCGATGCGCTCCTGAATCTGCCGGCGCATCCCGTCCAGGGCCCCCGCCAGATCCCGCAGTTCCCGCACCGACACCCCAGGCGCCTGGGTCTCCCCCGTGAAATCGCCCGACGCCACAGCCCGGGCCACCTGTGTCATGTCCACAATCGGACGCGACACAAATCGGGATCCCCCGTAGGCCAGCGCCAGGGCCAGCGCCAGAGCCAGCACCGAAGCCGCCCAGATCGCGTCGTGGATGCGTTTTTGAATCTGCCCCACATCCCGCACAGGCATGGCCAGACGCATCACAACCCGCCCGTCTCCCACACCGGGGACCACCTCGGCCACATAGAGCATCTCCTGCTTCAGCGTTGCGCTGTAGCGCAAGCTGCGTCCCATCCGTCCACTCCAGGCCTCCCGGACCTCCGGACGGTCGGCGTGGTTCTCCAGACCCGCCAGGTCCTCTAAGCGCACCTCCGAATCTCCCAGCACGCGCCCGGTCCCGTCGGTTACCGTCGCGCGCACCCCCAGTCGCTGCCCCAGCAGGTCGGCCAGGCCGTCCAGCGTCTCCGGCGGCGGCCGGTCCGACAGGTCGCGCCTCAGGTAGGCCCCGGCTAAGCGGACTTCGCGGGTGAGGGTATCGCCGAGCTGCCCCACCAGGAACGCCCGCATAGCCCGGTCCAGGTAGAGGTGCACCGACGCCACCACCAGGACGATCACCGAGGTGTAGGTCAACATCAGCTTCCAGTGCAGGCGCATCCTACGAAACCTCCGGCCTGAAGCGGTATCCCACCCCGCGCACCGTCTCCACCAAATCGCTCGTCTCGCTTAGCTTCTCCCGCAGACGCCGGATGTGGGTGTCCACCGTGCGCCCGTAGCCGGCGTATTCGTAGCCCCATACGGAATTGAGCAGGTCCTCCCGGGACTGCACGCGCCCCCGCCGTTCGATCAGCGTCACCAGCAGCTTGAACTCGGTAGACGTCAGGGCCAGCGGCTCTCCATCTAAGAAGGCCCGGTGCGCGGCCAGATCGACCGTCAGCGGCCCTATCCGGATCTCTCCCGCCGTGCCGGGTGCATCCCTAACCTCTGCCTGCATGCGGCGCAGGATCGCCCGGATCCGAAGGACCAACTCCCTGGGGGAAAAGGGTTTGACCACATAGTCGTCCGCGCCCAGTTCCAGCCCCACAATCCGGTCCACCTCTTCTGAACGGGCCGTGAGCATCAAAATCGGCACATCCCGCGTCCTCACGTCCTGCTTCAACAGCTTACAGACCTCTAAGCCGTCGATGCCCGGCAGCATCAAGTCCAGCACAATCAGCACCGGAAGCGCCTCGCGAACTGCTTCTAAGGCAGTCTCCCCGTCCTCAGCAGTGATCACGTCGAACCCTGCCTGTTCCAGGTTGTACTGGACCATCTCTGAGATATCGCGTTCATCTTCGACCAACAGAATCTTACCGTCATCCAAATCCCTCATCCCTTTTTCGCCTTTCTCTTTCGCGCCAAATGCTCCAGGGGCCAGGGTCTCCGCCAATAAACAAAGAATGGAGGTACAGGTCCTCACCCAAGACAAAGACCTGACCTCCACATTTGGTCACGCGTTGAAACACATCCCCAGGTGGCGGAGTGGAACGCGCGGCGTTCAACTGGTGACTCACAACCCAACTTTACACCGGCCGTACTACGCTCGACTGATAGCAGGACCGGTGTGCGCCACACGTATTCGGACATGCATATCCATCGTCAGGTCCGAAGGGGCCCATCGTGCGAAGGCACCAGTAGTCTGTCGTGGCGGCATCCTCGGCCAGATAGGTCGCAGGAGGATCGTCTGAAATATAGTACCGCTTGGTCCGCAGATTCTTGCAGAACTCCAGATTCGATCCGGTCAAGTTCATGTCATCGGCCATCGTGGATACCCTCATATCATGCGCCCGCCGCCAGAACCGCGCGCCTTATCAGCGCCCGGGTCAGCGGCACCTTGTATGCATTGTGAGCCAGAGGCAATGCCTCGGCCAGGGCGGCCTCTGCAGCCTGGGCCGCCACATCCCCGGTTAAGCGTTTACCCGTTAACACCTTCTCCGCCCCCACCGCCGACCAGGGCCTGGGCGCCACGCCTCCCAGCACCACCCGCGCCGACCGGCAGATCCCGCCTTCCACCCGGATCGCCGCTGCGACGGCCGAAAGGGCAAAATCCATACTCCCCTTCTCATTGAATTTGAGGTACACGCTCACTGTGCCCGGCCTGGGCCTGGGAACCTCCACCCCGGTTACCACCTCGTTCGGCCCCAGCACGGTTTCCTGCCGTAGCCGCTCTCTGGGCAGAACGTAAAAGTCCTCCAGGTCCAGCTTCCGGCCTCCCGCAGGCCCCTGGATCTCTACCACGGCCCCCAGCGCAATCAGCGCCGGCGCCAGATCGGACGGGTGGACAATATAGCTGGGACCGCCCCCCAGGATGGCGTGGTACTTGTTGTTGCCGTCAACAGCATAACAGATGTGCCCGCCCTTCTTCAGGCAGGGAAACGCACTGTCCCGATAGTACCAACACCGGGGGCGCTGGCAGAGGTTGCCGCCGAGGGTGCCCACATTTCGGATCTGAAGCGAACCGACTGACTCAGCGGCCTGCGCCAGCGCCGCATACGCAGAGCGGATCACCTCATCCGAAGCAATCTCCGTCAGCGTGGTCGTCGCCCCGATCTCCAGCTTCCGCTTCCTGTGGCGGATATACCTCAGATCCGGCAGCGCTTTCAGGTTCACCAAGCGGTCCGGAGCGATCAGGTCGTCCTTGAGTTCCCCCAGGAGATCGACTCCCCCCGCAATAACCACCGCCTTCCGGTCCTGCTTTCGACTCAAGAGCGCTGGAATCTCTTTCAGGCTGGATGGATTGACATATTCGAACGCATTCACAGTCGCCTCTCCTTATCAGACCTTGCCCAGGGCAGTCAGTACCTTATCCGGCGTCATCGGAAACTCCCGAACCCGCACCCCGATGGCGTTGTGTACAGCATTGGCCAGGGCGCCCAAAATCGGAATCGCCGGCGCCTCGCCCAGCCCGATCACGCCCCGTTCGGGCATGTCCATCGTAATCGGTTCGATTTCGGGCGTCTCCAGCGCCCCGGCAATCTTATAGTTCTCAAAGTCCGGGTTCAGCATCATTCCCGTCAGGTCGTCCATCAGGCGGTTTTCTAAAAGCGCATAGCTGATCCCGCCGATCACCCCGCCGATGATCTGGCTCTCGGCCGTCAGCTTGTCCACCACCAGCCCGCAGTCGTTAATCGCCACCACCTTGATCGGCTGAATCCGTCCCGTCTCCACGTCCACGTCCACCTCCACGAAATGCACGCCGGCCACCCCCTGGCTGGAAAACCCCGCGCCCCACTCCGCCACCACCATCACCGAATCTCCACCAAGCTGTGCCGTCACCTCCCGCCAGTCCCAGCTCTTCCCATTCCCCTTAACGTGTACCCGGCCGTCCCGTGCCTCAAGCTGGTCCGCCGCTACGCCCAGAGTTGAGGCAACGCGCCCAAAAAGCTGTTCCTTGGCCTGCCGGGCGGCAATTTTAACCGCAGGCACCGTCGAGGGCGTGGTCGTACTTCCCCCGCTGGCCCTGCCCGGTGGAAACTGGCTGTCCCCAATATGCGACCGGACATCCTCCAGCTGCAGCCCCAGTTCCTCTGCGGCCACCATTGCAATCAGCGTCCGAATGCCCGTCCCGATATCCTGTGTCGCGCTCCTGGCATCCACACTCCCGTCCGGATGAATGCTCACCTCCGCAAACGTATTCCGCACGCCACGACCGCCCCACAGCCCGACTCCGACCCCGATGCCCCGCTTGACCGGACCCTCGCCCGAACCGGCCACCCGATTCCTCCGGCGCCAGCCGATCCGCTCCGCCCCGATCTCGTACTGCTTCAACCGGATCTCGTTGTGCGCCGAATCGTTTCGCTTCCGGAACTCCAGTGGGTCCATCCCCAGCGCCTCGGCCAGTTCGTCCATCGCAGAGTCCATGGCGAACGCCGCCTGGGGATGTCCCGGCGCCCGCATCGCCCGGGCCCCGCCCGCATTGATGTGTACATCTTTCAGTTCCACCTTCCGGTTGGGCACCTGGAACACGTAGGGCAGGGGAATATTTCCCACGCCGGTAACACCGCCCGTGCCATAGCTGCTGGAGTGAAAAGCCGTCAAACCGCCGTCCTTTTTTCCCCCCATCCTGATCTTCATAATCGCCGACGGGCGGTTGCCCACACAGAGGTGCTCCTCCTTCCGGCTCAGCATCAGCTTCACCGGCGCCCCCGCCTGTTTGGCCAGCCGTGCGGCAACCAGCCCTTCAACCCCCGGGCCGAACTTGCTTCCAAACCCACCCCCCACATGCTCGCTGATCACCCGCACCTGGCTTTTGGGAATCTTGAACCAGTCGGCCAGATTGCCCTGCACGCCCACAACCCCCTGGGTGGAGCACCACACCGTCAGTTCATCCCCATCCCATCGGGCCACGGCCCCGTGGGTCTCTAAGGAACTGTGGGTCTGCACCGGCACCCGATAGGTCGCCTCAATCACCTGATCCGCCCCGGCAAACCCCGCCTTGATATCCCCTTGCTCCCTCTGCCGCCGCTTGGGGATCTCCACATTCCCATTTGGATGGATCTGCGGCGCTACGGGCGCCATCGACTCCTCTTCCACCACAGAAAAGGGCAGCTCTTCGTAGGCCACGTCGATCCACCGCAGCGCCTCCTCGGCCGCCTCCGGGCTCACCGCCGCCACTGCGGCCACCTCCTCCCCGGCGTAGCGCACCGTCTCCCGCTCGGGCAGCCTGAGGTTAATCACGGCCTTCATACCCGGATGCGCCTCTGCCCGGCTCAGATCGACTTTGACCACCTTCGCGTGGGGGTGCGGAGACCGCAGGATCTTTCCGTAAAGCATACCGGGCAGGCTGATATCGTAGGTATACTTCGCCCGCCCGGTCACCTTGTCGGCCGCATCCAGCCTGTTGACCTCTGTCCCCGTGAGATACCGCGGGCCCCAGTCTTTCATCTCTGCCATGGCTCAGCCCTCCCCTCGCTGCATCTTAGCCGCCGCGAGCGCGGCCTCAAATACCCTTGGATAGGTGCCGCAGCGACAGAGATTTCCCGAAACCGCGGCCTTCACATCTTCCAGCGTCGGGTTCGGGTTCCGGTCCAGAAGCGCCTTTACGGACATCACAAAACCCGGCGTGCAGAACCCGCACATCAGGGCGTCGTGCCGGATAAAAGCCTCCTGAACCGGATCGAGCCGGTCGCCGTCGGCCAGGCCCTCAACGGTCGTAATCTCCTTCCCGGCCCCATCCACCGCCAGCATCATACAGGAATAGACTGGCTGGCCGTCCATCAGCACCGTACACCCGCCGCAGGACCCCCGTTCGCAGATCGGTTTGGGCCCGGTGATACCCAGCCGATCGCGCAGCGCCTCCAGCAGCGTATGCCGGGGCTCAACCGCCACCTGGTGGGCCGCGCTGTTCACCCTCAACGAAATCCGGACAGCACCCGGCCCCAGCCGCTTGCCCGACGCGGCCTCACTCTCCACAGGCGAAATACCGGCCGACAGCAGACCCGTTGCGGCAACGCCGGTGCCCATCCCTTTCAAAAACTCACGGCGCGAGACCTCCGACGGCGCATCTGCCTTTGCCTGTTCTTTCACAAGACCACCTCCTTCAGTGCTTGAAGATCGCATCATGATGCCGTGTGGACCATGGACAAAAACAGGTCCTTTCCGTCGTCTGTCGTCCTATCATAATTTTTTCGCCAGGATCTTTGAAGAACCGTATAAATCATGAATCCTTTTTTTGCTATTGTCAAGAAAATAAGAGCCACCTTCAGTGGCTCCGTGCTATTCCAAGTGGGTAAAAGAGACCCTATCCTCCCAGGGATCACAGCGGCTCAGGCGAAGCGTAAGGGCCTCCTCCGGCTCTACTGGACGGCTTGGCTTTACTTCGGCCCGAAACCCGTACTCCAGAACCTCGGCATAAAACCCTCGCTCCCACGTCTCCAGCACCACCGCTTCAAAGTCCTGTCCCACAAAGTCCTCTAAGTATTTGAAGAGCCAGTACCGCTCCCTGCGCCGCTCCAACCGGTTGATCTCACGCACGCGCTCTCCCGCCTGGAAGAGCACCTCCTGCATGCCCTCCGCATCGTAGGGCAACGGTTCACCCAGCAAAAAGGCCACAACCTGGCGCTGCACCGCCAGATCGACATAGCGCCGCAAAGGAGAAGACGCCTGGCAGTAAGGCTCCACGCCCAGCCCGCCGTGTGTGCCGGGTTCCAAGCCCATCGTGGCCGGGGGCATCCGGCGCAAGATCCGGTACCGCTGCACGATTTCGGACGCCGCATCCTGCAAGTCCGACAGGTCCGGCCCCTGCTGCGTTCGGTACACAATCGGGATCTGCCGGTCCCGGCAAAACTGCGCAACCGCCACATTGGCCATCACCATCAACTCGCTCACCAGCATATTGGACCGGGAGTCCCGGTGCCGCATCGACACCTGAATCTCACCCTCCGGCGTCACTCGAATCTGGCGTTCGGCGTGTTCCAGCGCAACCGCCCCCGCATGCATACGCTCCACCCAGTGCGCCTCGGCCACCCGATGGAGTGCCGATAAGGACGCGTGGAGGGGATGGGACGGATCGTCCAGGATGGCATCCGCCCGGTCGTAGGTCAGCTTCTCCCTGCAGCAGATCACCGACGGCGCAATCTCGGCCCCTCCAACCGATCCATCCGCCGCCACATCGAAGCACAGGCTCAGAGCCAGTCGGGGCGCATCAGGGCAGAGGCTCCCCAGCGCTTCGGAAATCTCCGGAGGAAACATCGGGATCTTGCATTCTGGAAAATACAGACTCGAAACCCGGCCGGCCGCTTCCCGATCCAGTTTGGACCCGGCCGGGATCAGCGCCGCCACATCGGTAATATGAACCCCCACCTGGCACGTCCCATCTTCCCGCAGCACCACCGAAACCCCATCGTCCATATCGGTCGTAAGCGCATCGTCGATCGTAAAAACGGACAGCCCGGTCAGGTCCTGGCGCCGGCCGTCTTCCAACAAAGGGTCCAGCTCCACCCTCCCCGCCGCCCTGAGTACCACCTCTGGAAAGTCCACCGGGACGTCTTCCCGGATCAGGTCCAGATGTTCGTTCTCATCCCAGACCTCCAGCTCCACCATCCGGTCGAAGGCCCGGCGCCGGTCCGCCTGCCGTCCCGACATCCGTTCCACCCACCGGGCGTGGGCGCTGTTTTCCCCGTACAGAGCACAATCCTTCAGACGGTCTACCCAGGAGGCCAGATACAAAGATAAATCCTCAATCTCCTCTCCCTCTAAGAACCACCTCTGAAACAGCGCCTGCTCCTTTGCCCGTGCCTGCGCCCGGGCCTCCGCCTCCTGCGCCTCGGCCACCTCCGCCTCGGTCATCGGGCGGTAGGTCTCCCCGTTTGCCTCAAAATAGGGACACGCCTCCAAATGCACCAGAAGCGCTGCCAGCCGGTCCGGCCTCACCCCATCTTCAAAATAGAAATCCCCTAATTCCTCCACCCCCCAGCTCTCCCCTTCGTCCCGCACCAGATCCCAGACCTCCTCCAGGTCCATCTCCGCACTCCTGGCCGCTGCCTGCTCCCACCAGGCCGCTGCCTCCCGGTCTCCGCCAACCTCCCCTGTTGCCAGCAGCACATTCTCCACCGGCACGTTCACCGTCCCCTGGGCCGGCGTGGCAAACCGCGCTTTCCCCCGCCCCACGGAGAGGCAGACCCCCGCCAGCAGACGGTTTCGGTGCCTGAAAAAGGCAACTTCGTTCTCTTTAAGGACAGCCCCCATATCGATATCAACCCGGCTTCCGGGCCACCACGTCGATCTCCACCAGGATGCCCGGCAGCACCGACTGGACCGTGGTTCGCGCCGGGCGAACCCCCTTGAAAAATTCCGAATAGACCTTGTTAAACTCGTCGAAATCCCCGATATCCGCAAGGTGGCAGGTGCTCTTCACCACATCGTCCACCGAACACCCCGCCCCGGTCAATACCTTCCGGATGTGTTCCAGCGTAACGCGCGTCTGCGTCTCGATATCCTCCCCGACCACCTCGCCCGTCGCCATATCCAGCGGCCCGTGCCCGCTCACGTAGACCCAGCCGTCGACCTCCACAGCGGCGGAATACGCCCCGGTATCCACTTGCTTCTCCGGATGTTTGACCTCACGTTTGGCCATGTTGGCTCCCCTCGTCAATGGTTCAAAAGTACCCGCGCATGTCTGTTGAACAATATATCAAATTCCACAACCTGAAGCCAGTCTGTTCTTCACCCCATACACCTCTGCTCCTGGGGAATGATATACAATCGTAACCACAAAAAAAACCGCACAGAACAAGGACTGGGGTCCTCCTTGTCCCGTGCGGATAGACGCCCCTCCTGAATTTGGGATTACAGGGGGAATTCCTATCGGTATCCATCCCTAAGCACCTGCTGCTTAGAAAATAACCTTTCGGTAGATACCCGGGTGCAACTGTTCTTTTGCTCTTGGCCTTTTTCTTGCGCGCCCAAGAAAAAGGCCCAAAAAGAAGGGCGCCGCTCAAGCGCCGCGGGGGCTGCTTTTCCGCGAATTGCCCCCGGGGTGGAAGCAGAGGCTTCTGCCCTGCGGACCTTTGGGGCGTTCCTGGGCGAAGGCGCTGGAGGAAACCGCGCGGAAAAGCCCCTTCACTCCGCCCCAAAGGCGCGGGAGGCGAAATCTGTCAACGCAACGATTTTCATCATCATGGGTGCCCCAGAGGGCGCATGACAACTGCTTGTGAACCAGGCTCAAGGGGGGGTGGATCGGCTCTGCGCTCAGGGGGACATTGAACCGTTATTCAGCTTGAAATGCGGTTTCGACAGAAAGGGTAGCAAGCGCCTCCCCAACCAGGCGTGCCGCATTCCGGATATCCTCGGGGGAGGTGAACCGGCCAAAGCTGAAGCGGATGGAAGCATCGCTTTGTGTTGTCGTCAGGCCGAGTGCGCGAAGTACGTGCGATGGCTCGGGAATGCCAGACGCGCACGCCGCGCCGGTGGATGCGGCGAGCCGAGGCTGAAGAACGCCAAGGATGTCCTGCGCATCAAAGCCGTCAAAGCAGATGTTGGCGTTTCCCGGATGGCGCCGATCGCCGATCGTTCCGTTGACGGTGACCGGCGGATTCCCACTTTGGAGCAGACGAACAAATGTGTCGCGTTGGCGAGCGATCCGTGTGCGTTCCTCGACCGCTTTCTCGTCGGCAATGATCTCGGCAGCCGTTGCCATACCGACGCAAAGCGGCATCGGGACGGTACCGGAACGCAGACCGTCTTGCTGCCCGCCACCATAGATCAAGGGCTCGATTGACGCTTTGATATCACGGCGGATGTACAATGCACCGATGCCCTGTGGACCGTACATCTTGTGCCCTGAAAGGCTGATCAGGTCGGCGTGCGTGGCAAGATCACCCATCTCCATGGCACAAGGCGCTTGCGCTGCATCGCAGTGAAACAGGATGCCGTGAGGCGCGAGCAGTTCGGCAATCCGCGGGATGTCCTGAATGGTCCCAACTTCATTGTTAACAGCCATTACGGAAAGTAGAAGAGCATCTCCGTCCAGGCGCTTTTCCAGGGCGTCGAAGTCGATAAATCCCTCCCGGTCCACTCCAATGGTCTCAACGGTGAAACCTTCGCGTTCGGACAACGCGCGCGCTGCCGCTAAGACACATTTGTGCTCGATTGCGCTGACCAAAATACGCCGACGGTTGCCCGGCGCGCGGCGTGCAAGGCCGAGCAACGCGAGGTTGTTGGCTTCAGTGGCGCCGGAGGTGAAGATCACTTCATCGCCGTCGGCGCCTATCAATGCGGCTACGGATGCGGCTGCTTCGCGGACCGCCTTATCGGCTCGCCATCCGAGGACATGATCAATCGAGTGGGGATTGCCGAACGATCTGCCCCAACAGGGGGCCATCTTTGTCAAGACATGCGGATCAACCGGCGTGGTCGCCTGATAGTCTGCGTAGATGGTTTCTCGGTTGTCCATGCTTAGCTCATTTATCATATTTCCAAAATAAAAACAAATACTTATTCCAATAGTATCAGACTTCACCTCTCATTCATATAGCTACCGGAGCTTGTCTCCAGTTTGCCATTGACAATACCGAAAAATATCCGTATTGTCAAGCTGGACGTTCCATCCAGGCGGAGAGACAATGCTACGAGGCCCCCTCTACAAAGACGGTTACCAACCGCAGCTATCCGGGCACGAGACGTTTCCGCTCCGATATGGGTGGCTGAAGAAGGCGTTTGATGCGGTGAAGCGGACCGAAGACGGCACCGACAACCGAGGCGTCTTCACCGGTGACGACGCGATAACCCGTTTCGGCGTTGGCAGAAACATGGTTGCTTCAATACGCCATTGGGCGATTGTTTCCGGGGTCATCGAAGAGGTTTCTGGCGAACGACGAATCCGTTGTACGAAATTCGGCGACATGCTATTCGGTGAGGGCAGGCTAGATCCATATATGGAGAACCCTGCGACCTCGTGGCACATCCATTGGCGTCTTTGCGGTCGGGCTGAAAAGACGACGTGGTTCTGGGCATTCAACCACTTCCCCGCGCTCTTATTCGAACGTGATATGCTGGTCCGAGGCGTCGCCAAGCTGGCAGATGAGAGAGAGTGGACGCGGTCGTCTATGGCTACAATCAGACGCGACGTGTCCTGTTTTGTGCGCACCTACGTCGCACAGCCTGTGTCGCGGCACGCGAGCTACGAGGACGCTCTCGAATCGCCCCTTACGGAACTCGGTCTTATCAAGCCTATTGGCCGTCGCGACGGCTTCAGGTTCGTTCGTGGCCCAAAACCGTCGCTTGGCACCGGCGTATTCTCCTGTGCCGTGACCGACTTCTGGTCCCGTTTTTCGAGATTTACGAACACCCTATCCTTCGAAGCACTGTCGCACGAGCCCGGCTCACCGGGCAGGGTTTTTCTCCTGGACGAAAATGATCTCGTCGACCTCTTAGGGAAGATGGAATCTCTTACTGAGGGGATCTACCGGTGGTCAGAGACCGCCGGCCTGAAGCAGTTCATCCAGGAACGCGCACTCACGACCGAGGAAACCTTGAACCTGATGGCGGTGGACTACAACGGCTCACATCGGGAGGAGGGGCCTACGTGAAAGCCTTGGCTGATCGTGTGCAGATAAGCCGTCGCTTCCGGAGGTCTATCCGCATCGACACGGACCTCTCTGATCCTACAGCTCTGACGGGTTTCATCTGTCCGCGGTCCTTCGCTGTGGTTCTCGAAAGAATGGCTCAGCAGGTCAGCCAAACGGGACAGGCTGCGTTCACGTGGACGGGGCCGTATGGTTCTGGCAAGTCCAGCCTCGTGGTTGCCCTCAGTGCGGCTCTGAATGGGAATGGCGAGCTTAGAAATTCGGCTGCGCAGATCCTCGGTGCCCAAACAGCGGAGGCCATCTGGACTGCCTTGCCTCCCCGAACGAAGGGTTGGCGTGTCCTGCCCGTCGTGGGGAGACGTGATCGACCCGCCCAAGTGGTCGGTGAGGCGATCGCGCGTGCCCGCCTCGTTCGGAATAGCCGGGTTGAGCCGTGGAGCGACAAGGCTGTCTATGACGTCCTATTGAAGGTCGCCCAAAGGACTCCCCGCACGTTCGGTGGTCTTGTCGTGTTCATCGACGAAATGGGGAAGTTGCTGGAAGGGGCCGCTTACGAGGGCACGGACATCTACTTCTTCCAGGAATTGGCGGAGATTGCCTCGCGCAGCAACAATCGGCTGATCGTCGTCGGGATTCTGCACCAAGCGTTTGAAGAGTACGCAAACCGGCTCTCACGTGAGGTGCGGGATGAGTGGGCAAAGGTCCAAGGGCGATTTATAGACTTACCGATCAATGTTGGGCCTGACGAGCAGCTGGAGCTCTTGGGACGGGCGATAGAGAGCGATCGAAAGCCTCGAAAGCCCAGTCGACTGGTCGAGGAGGTCGCCGCCCTTGCCCACAACAGCATCTCTCCCAAAAAGCTACAGAAATGCTGGCCGTTGCACCCTATCGTGGCTTGCTTGCTCGGTCCCATCTCCCGGCGGAGTTTCGGCCAGAATCAGCGCAGCATCTTCGGCTTTCTGAACTCGACAGAGCTGTTCGGATTCCAGGACTTCCTGAGAACTGCCACTGAGCGCGATCTGTACACACCCGAGCTGCTTTGGGATTACCTGCGGGTCAACCTGGAACCTTCCATTATGGCTTCTCCGGACGGCCACCGATGGGCGATGGCTGTGGATGCCCTGGATCGATGTCACGGGTCAGGCGGTGATGAACTACAGATTCGATTGCTCAAGACGATCGGCCTGGTCGATCTGTTCCGAGAACGATCGGGTCTGGTGCCGAGTCTGGAACTTCTGATTCTGGCCCTTTGCGATCACAAAACTCCAGACATTCAGAAGGCCTTGGGGAAACTCAAGGACGCCTCGCTGGCGATCTACCGAAAGTTCAGCAATGGATACAGCATCTTCGAAGGAAGCGACTTTGATATCCGGCGATCGGTGGACGAGGCGTATGGAGAGATCGACCGGATCGACTACGTCCGCCTTTCGGCTCTGGCCGGACTTCAGCCGGTGATTGCCAAGCGACACTACCACGAAACGGGTGCTATCCGATGGTTCGATACCACAGTCGTTCCGTTGCGGGATCTGGAGGATGTCGCGGCCAACCGTGAGCTTAAGAATGGTGCAATCGGGTCCTTTTTTCTCGTGCTGCCCACGCCGGGCGATTCCCCCGAGACCGTCGAGCGAATTGCGGACCGCGCCGTGAGAGGAGCCGAGGGCGGCGACATCATCGTGGGCATTCCCCAACGTTCAACGTGGACGATCCTGACTTTGGCTCGAGAGCTGTTGGCCCTGGAGCATGTCCGGGACAACACGCCCGAGCTTCGAGGGGACCGTGTCGGGCGCCGTGAAGTTGAAGACAGCATCGCAGACCTGCAGAGCCACATCGAGGTTGAACTGGACCGAGCCCTGGAGAATGCCCTATGGCGCGGCAAGGAACTTGAGGCACAGCGACTTGATCCGGCTGAACTGAACAGTCTCGTTTCTGATTTCGCGAACGCCCGATTCAACAAAGCTCCTAAACTGCACAATGAACTGTTGAATCGAATCAAACCGTCCAGCAACGCGATCGCTGCACAGAATCTCCTTCTTCGACGTATGGCCCTCAATGAAGGCGAAGAGCGTCTTGGCATCAAAGGCTTCCCGGCAGAGGGTGGCCTGTTCGCCTCGCTGCTGGAGGCCAGCGGCCTGTATCGCCGTTCGCCAGAGGGATGGCGATTTGTTGCGCCCACGCATGGTGATGACCCGTGCAACCTGGTACCCGCTTGGGAGGAGGCGGCGCAGTTCCTGGAAGCCGAATCCCACAGATCCGTATCGATTGCAGAAATTTACGATCTCTGGCGACAAGCTCCGTTCGGCATCAAGAACGGATTGCTGCCTATTCTGGCCTTCACGTTCACGCTCTCCAAACGCGACGTCCTCGCGTTCTACCGGCAGGGCGTCTTCCAGGCTCGTTTTACAGATCTGGACACGGACCTTTTGGCCAAAAACCCAACTGACATCCAGGTTAGATGGATGGATTTGTCAGAGGTGTCGCGCTGGCTGCTTTCGGATATGGCAGATATCGTGCGGGATCTGGACGAAGAGAACACGCTGCCGAACCTGGAACCGATTGACATCGCGAGAGGGCTCGTGGCGATCTATGACCGGCTACCGCCGTGGGTCGGTCGGACGCAGCGCCTTTCGGCCAATGCCAAGCACATTCGACAGCTCCTGAAGCAAGCCAACGACCCAAATCGGTTGATCTTCGACGACATCCCCCACCTGCCTGCGCCGAGTTCTGCTCGGCAGGCAGGGGTGCTGAACGATGTTCAAGGTGTTGACGATGAGAAAGCTACCCGGCAGGTTGCAGGCCGGGTTCGCGAGGGCTTGACTGAGTTGCGGCAGGCCTATCCCACGATGCTCAACCGCATGCGGGAGACGATGCTCGCGGAACTGCAAGTGCCGAATGCCTCGCCATCGATGCTGGCCGAGTTGCGTGCGCGCGCCGACAACATCCGCGAGCTTGGCGGTGATCATCGCCTGGAGGCTTTTATCATTCGCCTTGCGCGGTTTGAAGGAAGCGACGAGGACATGGAGGGGTTGGCGGGCATGGCTGTCAACAAGCCCCCGCGGGATTGGGTTGATCCGGATATCGATCGCGCGGTGGTGGAGCTTGCCGGGATGGCCCAACGGTTTATTCGCGCCGAAGCGTTCGCCCGCGTCAAAGGCCGCCAGGACAAGCGGCACGCCATGGCCGTGATCGTCGGCATGGGCGGGCAGCCGAAGCTGGTCCATGACGAGTTCGAGATCACTGATCTGGATCAGCCTGCGGTAAGAGCGCTGATTGACCGCGTGGACAGGACACTGCGAAACAACGGTCAAGAGCGACGAAATATCATTCTTGCCGCCCTGGCCGAGTTGAGTGCTCAGTATCTGAATTCCGCCAGTACCACGAAACCGAAGGCATGTGCGAGGGGAGGGCAGGTAGGTGAACCAGGCGATTAGAGAAATGCACGTTCTGGGCCTGTCGGGCGGTCGCGACAGTGCGGCGTTAGCCGTGTACATGCGGCAGAACTATCCCGAGCTGGATATCGACTATTTCTTCACCGATACCGGCAAGGAACTGCCGGAGGTCTACGAGTTTCTGGTCAAGCTCGAAGGATTTCTGGGTAAGCCCATCGTGCGGCTGAATCCCGATCGTGACTTTGACTTTTGGCTGAAGCAGTACAACAACTTCCTGCCGTCGCCGCAGGCACGCTGGTGCACGCGACAGCTCAAGCTCCGCCCTTTCGAACAGTGGATCCGGCCAACTCTTGACAGTGGCGTAACCGTTTATAGCTACGTCGCCATTCGGGCGGACGAGGAGTACCGCGAAGGCTATTCGTCCAAACACGACGCTCTTGTCGTGCGGCTTCCGTTCAAAGATGCCGGCATCGATAAGGCAGGGGTGCTGGAGATTCTGGAGGGTGCGGGATTGGGGCTGCCGAGATACTACGAGTGGCGCACTCGAAGCGGCTGCACCTTTTGCTTCTTCCAGCAGAAGATCGAATGGGTGCGGCTGATGGAGCAGCATCCCGAATATTTCGAGGAGGCCAAGCGCTACGAGAAGAACGCCGTCGAGCACGGCTCGCCGTTCACGTGGAGTCAGGGAGAGTCATTAGACGACCTTTCCAAACCTGACAGGGTGGCACAGATCAGAGCAGAGTCGCTTGGAGCGCGCGCGCGCCAAGCACCATCCTAATCCTCTCCGGCCCGATATGGAGCCTATCGACGTTGATGACCTCTACGGACAGGCGAAGGTCTGTCTGGCGTGTCACAAGTAAAATCTTAGAAGCCGTTTTAAAATTCAGATTTGGGAGCGAGTCTCTTGATCAAAAGGTGAATCATCGCAATGTAAATGAGCGCTTCACTATTTTGTGTCAAGACTTCATAATCCTTGGAAAGACGTCGAAAATTCAACAACCAAGCAAAAGTGCGCTCAACCACCCAGCGCCATTTCATCACCTCAAACCCCTTGCTTTCTCGTTGGACTACTTCCAAGTCAATTTTGTGAGTCTGCTTCAAACTTGAAACCCACGCCTTCAAAGCGTCACCGCGATATCCCCCATCGACCCATAGCTTGCGAAGACGCCGCAGGCCATCAGCAAAATAACGTTTGAGCAACTCCATCAGCCCGTCCCGATCGGCCAAGTCAGCAGCAGATACAAACACACAGATTGGCAGGCCGAGGGTATCTACAAGGAGATGACGCTTGCGGCCATTGACTTTCTTTCCAGCATCGTAACCTTTTATTTTCCCTTGTGTTGCTGTCTTAATGCTTTGAGAGTCTATACTGCCTGCTGAAGCGGTAGGCTTGCGACCCTGACTGCGTCGCTCCCTTCTATGGAGTGCCTGTTGGATCTTTTGGAAGATGCCTTGTTTGCTCCACCTGTTGAAATACCCACCTGCCTGTGCGTCGCACGCAGACAGGTACACGGTTTGCCAGCATCCAAAAGCTCTGGGCAGCATGCGCCATTGGCACCCTGTCTTGGTCAGATACAGGATGCCGTTGAACACCTGGCGTAGATTGACCGGTGGGCGACCACGACAGCCGAAACGCCATTTGGGTTTGGGCAGCAGCGTGAGGAGAAGTTGCCATTGCGTTTCGATCAAATTTGTTGGATATTGCCTTTGCGTATTCATCTTTATCCTTTCGTTTCAGGTGGTTTTGGACAACCTGAATTTGGATAGATGAATACGCAATTTCAACTTTTTTCTTTACGCCTCTACCTTTTTAAAACAGCTTCTTAGAGTACAGACGATTGAAACTCGACTCCTTGATAGATTTCGCCAACGAGGCGACTCAAGAAGTGGCCAAGTATACGGTTTCCGTGACGTTGTCTCCAGCGGAAATGTTAAAGGGCGGATATATCGTTTCGTCCCTTGCTTGGGACTCAATCAGTTACGGTGGGACAGAGATAGAGAAAGTTCCGAACGACAAACGAGGCGTTTATGCCTTTGCTATCTGTCAACAGAGTGCCGTGTTGCCGCCGCACGGATACATACTTTACATAGGAATTGCGGGGCGAAATTCGCAGCGTCCTCTCAGAGAACGTTATAGGGACTATCTCAACGAGAAGAAAGTTATCAGACGCGACAGAATCGCTCGAATGATCGGCACATGGCACAAAGTGCTGCGTTTTTTCTTCGCTCCCGTGGATGATGATGTTTCCTCCGATGAGCTTGTGGCACTTGAAAAGCAGCTTAATACTGCATTAATGCCGCCGTTTTCGGAAGGAGACCTTACGGCAGACATTAAGCGCAAACGGAAAGCATTTAGGTGAGAGAAAAAAAGCTTGAGGAGCTTATCCTGCCTGCCCTTCGTGGTTTGATGGGTGATTGGGTCTACTACTCCTGCCTGATGGATCTAGGAGAGTTGAGTTCAAGAGTCCATTACGCAGAGGAAATTCATGAGAGTAAGGCTCTCTCTGACATGATACAGCGACGGCTAAGAAAGGGCCGAAGTGCACAGATTGCAGAGTATCTAAAAACGCAGCCGGAGCGATTTTTTAACTCTCTCGTCGTTGCTACATACGGTGGACAACCCAACTGGTATGCATTATCGGATGTTCGGAATAAGACGCAAAGCGATGACCTCCGGAACTTGACTGAAGATACTGTTGCTTCGGTCGGATTTCTAACTCTTAGGGGAGACGAGAACCTTTTCGCGCTAGACGGGCAACACCGGCTCGCGGGTATCAAGAAGGCCCTCAAAGATGGACTGGAGCATGACCCTTACGATGTAGTATCCGTTATCTTTGTGGCTCACAACGTAGAGGAAGGCCTAGAGCGGACACGAAGGCTCTTTACAACACTGAACAAGACTGCTAGACCTGTATCAAAGGGCGACATCATTGCGCTGGACGAAGATGATGTCATGGCGATCTGTGTTCGCCGGCTTATCGAAGACACGGATCTGTTCGTAGGTGATCGCATAGCGTTCGTCGCAAGTAACAATATGCCAGTAACAAACACCACAAGCCTGACAACGATTGGTAACTTGTATGATCTGCTAGCCGTCCTTTTCAGTCGCGCTGTCTCTAACCTAAAGCGTAGTAAGTCTAAGCTGCAGAAGACGCGTCCTGATGACACAGAGTTGGAGGAGTACTTCAAGTATGCAAACGAACTGTTTGTTCAGTTAAAGGCACATTTTGAAGAGTTAGATAGATTCTTCTCTGCTGAGAAAACAGAAGATGTTGTGAGCGAGCTACGTAGTAGCCGCGGGGGTAACGCTCTGTTCCGCCCTATCGGCTTGGAGATTTTCGTTAGAATCATAGCACAGTTGACAAACGACATGTCTCTGCCTGAGGCTGTGCAACACGCCGCTAAATTGCCAAGGAGTCTGAACGAAGCGCCATATAAAGGGCTTATGTGGGACGCAAGCAATAGAGCGATTCTAAACTCCCATAAGGTCACACTAAGGGAGACCCTCTTGTATATGCTTGGCAGGTCAGGATTTTCCGAAGAAGAGCTTCTAGAAAGGTATCGCAAAGAAACAGGTGACCAGTCATTAATGCTGCCTGCGAAGGTTGTATGAACTTAGGAAGTTTGCATTTTGAGTGTAGCCATGAGGGATACAAGACCGCCAACAGGATTCTACGGCAGTAGTCCCGGACAGGATCTGACTGAGATTGTGTATCGCCTGAGCGCGGATGAGTTACACGCAGTATTGGGAGAAGATCTCATCTCACTTATCGAAGCGCTTGCTAGTCCTGAGGACAGAGACGCGACGCTGCGGAGAATAGCGACTGATATACTGCACGACCGGGCGGACGATCTAATGGCGCGCAGTGAAATCCGCGAAATCTGCTTGAATTCCACGTCGCTTGATAAGCTAGGGGAGTTAGCGAGCCGATTAGGCGTTGCGAATGTCGATGCGGTTCGTGCCATGGACCCAACTCAGGATGCCAGAACTTGGCAAGCCTTTCTCGGATTCTTCGGGATCGACACACGCGGCGCGGCTCCTTTCGCAATGGAACCCGAGCAAGAAGTCGTTCGGCCCGAGTTTGGCCTGTTCCCGCATCAGCGGCGCGTGGCCGACCGTGTCTGTGAAGCCATTCAGAGTGGTCACGGACGGGTTGTTCTCCACTTGCCAACCGGTGCTGGTAAGACTAGAACAGCGATGCACGTCGTTAGCCGGTTTATGACTGCCTCGGAGCCGTCCGTTGTTGTTTGGTTAGCCGCTAGTGCGGAGCTACTCGATCAAGCGGCCGATGCTTTCCAAAACGCTTGGGCGCGGCTTGGCAATCGGGAGATCGACATCCTGCGTTTTTGGGGAGATTATACACCGGACCTGTCTAGGACTTCGGATGGCCTAATAATCGCCGGACTACAAAAAATGCATGCGCTTAAGACCAGGGACCACATCGGCGTCTTGCGGCTCGCGAAGTCAGTCAAGCTCGTTGTCGTCGACGAGGCCCATCAGGCAGTTGCGCCGACCTATCGCAAAATAATCGACATCTTAGTTGAAACCGGTAGGAACAATGCTCTTGTGGGTTTGACTGCCACACCGGGTCGTACATGGTCGGATATTGCTGCCGATAAGCGGCTCTCGGATTTCTTTGGGGAACGGAAGGTCATGCTCGAAGTCGAAGGCTGGGACGATCCGGTTTCTTTTCTCATCAATCAGGGCTACTTAGCACGGCCGACCTTTCGATGTCTTGAGGTCGAAGCGACGTCTGAACATAAACAGCGTTTGAACAAGGAAGGCGCAGGCGACGATTACGATCCAGCGCTGCTGGAATCGCTCGCGGAGCAAGTAGGTCGAAACGTTATCATTATTGATGAGATACGCCGTTTGGTAGAAGAGGGGCATAGACGGATAATATTATTCGGTGCGTCGGTACGGCATGCCGAGCTCTTAGCGGCAGCACTGTCAGCTATTGGAATCAATGGGCGTGTTGTAACTAGCAACACGGGAGAGACTGTCCGTGCGCGAATTATCAAAGAGTTTCGAGGGCCTTCCACAAAGCCCATGGTTCTGTGTAACTTCGGCGTTCTGACGATGGGATTTGACGCGCCGAACACAAGCGCAGGAGTGATTGCCCGGCCAACAAAGTCACTCGTGTTGTTCAGCCAAATGGTAGGTCGCGCGATACGAGGACCTATGGCAGGCGGAAACAAAACCTGCACTATTTCCACTGTCGTTGACATCGATTTACCTGGCTTCGGCAACGTGGCCGAGGCGTTTACTAATTGGGAGGACGTGTGGCATGACCCGCACTAAAAACCCTGAACAAGGAGAGCTGTTCGACGCCCAGATCATTCCTCTGCGTCTCGCAATAACAGCAATGCGTGATTCGGGGTATAAGAACACAGCTTATGCGCTCGCCGAGTTGATCGATAACGCTGTGCAAGCAGAGGCCTCCAGGATCGAGGTACTCTGTATCGAGAAGCGGGAGACCGTCCGGACTCGGGAACGCAGAAGCCTTTACAAGATTGCAGTTCTTGACAATGGATCGGGCATGGACTCACAGACGCTGAGAATGGCGCTCCAATTTGGAAACGGGACACACCTAAACGATCGAACGGGTATCGGCCGCTTCGGTATGGGACTGCCCAATGCATCAATCTCTCAAGCTGCAAAGGTGGACGTTTGGAGTTGGCGAAACGGGTCAGACAACGCGGTCAAGACGTTCATTGACATTGATGAGATCCAGGCCGGAAACATGCATGAAGTTCCACATCCGGAGCACGATCCTGTTCCCAAAGAATGGCGCGTGTTGTCCGACCACATCGGGCAAAGTGGAACATTGGTGGTTTGGTCGGACCTAGATTCGAGCAGGCTGACTTGGAAGAGCGCGAAGCATACCTTTTACAATATGGAACGGATCGTCGGCCGAATTTATCGGCGCTTCATCATCAACCAGTCAGTGACGATCCGCCTTTTTGCTGCGGAGAACGATAGTGAGCACGTGCTAATTGATCGAAAGGCAGCCTTCAACGATCCACTTTACCTTAATATTCCTCCTTCAATGCCGCCACCGTTCAACGCGAAACCCATGTTCGAGCACGTGTTCGATGATCCTTATGAGATTGAGCATGATGGCAAAAAGAACACTGTACAGGTCCGCTATTCAGTGGCTACGCAGGATACGGTCGACGAGGCAGGTACTCAGCAACGAGGCGATACCAAGTACGGCAAGGATGCACGAAACAACATCGGTGTCTCTGTGCTCCGCGCGGGCCGGGAGATTATGCTTGATCCGGGATGGTGTATAGGATATGACCCAAGAGAACGCTGGTGGGGTGCTGAAGTGGAGTTTCCACCGAATCTAGATGAGATATTCGGTCTCACAAACAATAAGCAGGCGGCTACCCATTTTACGGAGTTGGCCACAACGGAATGGGAGCGACTCGCAGAAGAGGGCGAGGAGTTTATTGATGTGGTGAAACGGCTCAAGGAGGATGGAGACCCACGTGGTTGGCTGCTTAGCCTGAGCGACAGTATTAAGCGAAACCTCGAACAGCTACGTCTGATGATCAGGGCGCAGGGGGCGGGACGGCGGTCTACGAGCAGGATGCGTCACGATGCCCCCGATGATGTTACGAAGACCGTCAATGAAGCGTGGAAGGAGCGCTCTAAGGAACGACCCCTCGAAGGAGAGGATACGTCGCCGACAGAAAATGACTTGGATGACATTCGCACCGATCTTACTGAAAATAAGAAATATAGTGCGTCCGAAGCCGAGACACTTGCTTCTCTGATAAGAGATGCAGATTTAAAGGTAGTCTTTCTGGAAGCGGACTTTCCGGACCCCTTCCACCTGTTCAACGTGGAGATAAAGGGAAACACGACAGAGATAACCTTTAACAGGAAGCATCCGGCCTTCGACGACATCTTTGGAACCATCGCAACCGTTGATGAGGACGTGAGCGGACTCTCTAAAGGAGAGGTGATCGAACGCCTGACGAGGGCGGTGAATGCCACCAAGATTGTCTTTTCAGCTTGGGCACGTTACGAGCGTGAAGCAGGCGTGGACCGCGCTAAGGCCCTGCAGAAGGTACGTTTCGATTGGGGACAAATGGCGGCGAATTTCTTACAAACAGGCGACGATTTCGCACTGTAACGCGATGGAGGCCGAAGCTCATGATCGCGGACGGCGAACGCTTGAAGGCTCTCTTACAAGAAGCAGAGCGACGAGTTATCTTGTGTGCACCTTTTATTAAGGCGAGGGTCTTACAGACCGTTCTGTCGGTCGTGTCAGCAGCAGTGCCGGTACGCATCGTTACAAGATGGCAGCCGACCGAAATCGCGGCGGGCGTCAGCGATTTGGAAGTATTGGAGGTAGCGAACAATCGGCCGAACACCAAACTTGAGCTTTTAGACGACCTCCACGCCAAGCTTTACCTCGCCGACGACCATTGTCTCGTAGGGTCGGCCAACTTAACCGGTAGCGCATTAGGCTGGTCGGAACGAAGCAATGTAGAGCTTCTGGTGCCAGCCCAGCCGACCGATTCCGATGTAGCCTTTCTCTTGAAACGGCTCGAGTCAGCGACGCGGGCGACCTTTACAAAACGCTTAGAAATGGAAGTGGCTGCCGCCGCTTTTGACATTACCGGGCTCGATGAGGGGCAGGAAATGACGGAGACCGGCGATACGCGTCGATTGGCTTGGCTACCTCGTTGCGCGGCACCGGACAAGCTCTACGAAATATACCAGAATCCGAAGACAACGGTCGTGGTCGAGGACACGAAAGAAGATGGTCTTGCCGATCTACGGGATCTACTGGTCCGCCGCGGACTGTCACTAACGGACTTCAATGCCATCGTACGAGATACGCTTCTGTTGATGCCGACGTTCGCTCGTATCATCGATAAGGTGCCGCAAGGCATCACAGATGCCAGTGGCGTTGGTCTTGTCGAGGATGCCCGTCCAGATTTGGTGGGACAGGATGCGCGGGTACAGTGGCGCATCATTCGAGATTGGATTGGAGTCTTTTTCCGAGACCAGTTTGAGGTGGCACCGGATTCATTTGTTACCCGTCTGCGGCCCCCCTGAGCAGGCGATGCCAGCATCATTGCAATCCGCCGGATCGTGCAGGTCAGCGTGGAATCAACGTGCATCGTCGCGGACTCGACCCGAATCGATTGTGATCAAGTCGGACAGCCATTGATCCATATTGTTTCTGCTCATCTTCACTGTCCCGACACGGCGAATCACGATCATCGGCGTGCGCTGGAAGATGTACTAGAGGGTCGGACAAAATTTTAATAGCTGAAAACGCGTAAGATAGCAAAAGGGGACGGAACGCCTCTTCGATTGTGGGATTTAAAGAGTACCCAACTCAACCCACAGAGAGGAGGTGTTCAAGATCGCCCCGTCTCCTTCAACGTTTGAAGCAGAAGAGACGTTCCAACCGCCGTCGTATTTTCACCAGGATGAGGTCGCAAAAGATTACACAGCATTTTTTGCCGATTTGGATTTTTCTCCCCTGCCTGCTCTTAGACGAGAAGGCAGAGGCCGTCGGGGTCACCCCCAGAGCGCTTACGTCAAAGCGTTGTTGGTCAAAATTAGAGAGAAGCACACCTATTGCACAGATTTACGTGCGTTTCTGGTCAAACATCCGGCCCTGGTTCTGCTGCTGGGATTTCGCCCCAAGGTATGTGAGCAATCTCCCTTTGGGTTTGATGTTTCCAAAACGGTCCCGACCGCTCGACATCTACGACGGAAACTCCAGACAATTCCCAATTTGGCTCTCCAATCGATCTTTGAGGGAACCGTCCGAGACCTGAAAGCGGAAGTGCCACATCTGGGGCAACGCACAGCGTTGGACAACAAACACATCTACGCCTTTGTCAAGCAGAATAACCATAAGACCTATGTGAAGGACCGCTTCAATCCCAACTGTCAACCCAAGGGAGACCCTGACTGTCGCCTAAGTGCCAAGCAGGTCTCCAACCAAGAGCCAGAAAAGCAGCACAAAACCGCAGAAAAGGAGTATCTGTGGGGATATGGCACCTCGGTGGTGGCCACCAAACATCGCATCTTGGGTGAGTTTGTCCTGGCCGAACACACCGAGCCCTTCAACGTTCGAGATGTCGAATTCTTCTCCATGTTGATGCCAAGGGTTGAAGCACGCCTCGGCTTCCGTCCCAAGCACTTTGCCGCAGATGCCGCCTACGATGCCTGGTATGTCTACGACTACTTTGCAAAAGTTGGCGGAACGGCCTACATTCCGCTCAACCTGCGTGGACATCCAATGCCTCGTCTTGGAAGCAATGGGTTTCACATTTGTCAAGACAACCGGGAAATGATCGGCTCTTATACCTATCAGGATCGCACCCGAGGCTATCAGGCTCAAAAGGAGGTCTGTCCCATCCTCTTTGGCAACCTGCCTGCTACCCAGACCTGTCGGATCAATCATCCACAGTTCCAAAAGGGATGCGGATGTGTCAAATATAAAAACCTGGAACTGGGCGCTCAGGCACGGCTCTTACTGGATCGCTCTTCAAGGGTTTTCAAGCTTGGCTATGCCTGGCGAACCACTACCGAGCGCATCTTTTCTCAGGCCAAGGAACTGGGCATTGAGCGACCTCGCCTGAGAAACCTGAACTCCATACGCAACCACAACACCTTGATCTACATCGTGATCAACGTCAATGCCCTAAAACGCGTACGTGAAGCTAAACAACGCAAAATTACGGGCTTGTAATTTGTCCGGCCCTCTGTACTACGAAGTCAAAACGTCACAATCCATGGAGCAACGGCGTAGTTTGGAAACCGGGAAACGAACCAATATGGGAATACGCATCCAACCACGTGAAATCGAAGTGCCCGAGGACGATCCGTTCAAAAACGACCTTCTCGGCCGGAAGGAGCCAGTGAAGATTCTCACCCACCTCGTTGGTGCTCTCGAAGGTCCATGCGTCCTGGCAGTCGATGCCGCATGGGGAACCGGCAAGACCACGTTTCTCCGGATGTGGGCGCAGCACCTGCGCAACCAAGGATTTCCTGTTGTCGAGTTCAATGCATGGGAGACCGACTTCTCCGGGGACCCCTTCGTCGCTCTCTCCACAGAATTGACAGAAGGTCTCCACGAATACACGGACGAACCGCTGGCGACGAAGATCGCCGAGACGAAGAAGGGGGCGAAGGAGGTTCTTCGACGAGCCGTTCCAGGCCTGATTCGACTCGCAACCGCAGGCATCCTGGATCTCGCCCCGCTAATGGAAAAGGAAGTGGGCCAAGCTCTTGCGTCCTACGCCGAGGACAGGCTGTCCGAATACCAGGAGGCGCAGAAGTCGGTCAAGGCATTCAGGCATGTCCTGCAAGACATGGCGAAGACGTTGGCGCAATCCAGAGAGAACCGATCCCTGATCGTAGTCATTGATGAGCTGGACCGGTGCCGCCCTTCTTATGCTGTCGAACTGCTTGAAGTCGCCAAGCACCTGTTTTCAGTGGACTACATTGTTTTTGTATTGGCGGTTAATCGCCCTGAAC
Source organism: Candidatus Latescibacterota bacterium (assembly GCA_965222075.1). Taxonomy (GTDB): domain Bacteria; phylum Latescibacterota; class UBA2968; order UBA2968; genus JAAXHW01. The sequence goes on from OZ244937.1 coordinate 2,745,255, forward strand.
TCGCACATTCGATCAAAGCCCTGTATGGAAGCGGTTTTGACGCCGCGGGATATTTCCGCCGGTTCTTTGATATGGACTTTCGACTTCCCGATCCTGAACGGAAAGCTTTTATCGACGCAGCGCTCGATGCGATACAGATCGATGAATACTTTGGGCGAACTCAAGATGGGTCCGCACGATACGACTATGAAGACGTTCGGAAACTGTTACAGGGTTTTTTTCGTGCACCTGACCTCAGCCTTCGACGGATAGCGCAAGCCATCTATCGTCTGGGGCTGGTATTGGCGTCGTTGGGCAGCAACCAGCAGTCGTTCGCCACGAGGGCAGTTGTGGCTTTGATCCTTCGAACCATCGACGCGGATCTCTATCATCGGTTCCACTGCGGTGAGGCCTCGGACCTTGAAGTCGTTGACAAGGTGTTCACACCATCCGGAGCAATAACTCTTGAAGAAGAGGAAGTAAGATCCTTTTTTGAGAAAACGATCATTCTCGCTGCTCGCGATGTGTCAGGTTTGACTGACTCGCCGCTGTTGCAGCGGTACCAGAAGCTGGTTGATGCCGAAGAGTCAGACCCCTCCTCACACAACCCGGATCGAAAGCGCGGGGAGAAAATCATCGAATGGGCTGAGCATATCCGTCAGGGAGGCCTCGGCAGACCCATTGGATTCCGGCATTCAGTTCAGCGGATTGAATTGCTATCCCCTGATCTCATTGGCGAGCGCTCAGGAACGGTTTCGCATAATTTTTGAGGCCGCCGAGCCCCGAGAGGTGTCTGAGAATATCTACCTGGATATAGACGATAATGGAAATTCGGTCTCCATAACGATTGAGCATGTCGGGGAGAGTGCCAACATCCGGGATTTCGCCTTTGAGCATCAACTATTCGTGTTTAGACTAATTTGAACATGTCGGAAGGAACCCCTTGTTTCGTAAGTCTAATATTTTCAACACTTCCATTTTACACAGTTTCCCGATACAGGGATTTACGAGCGGGTTTGGTCACGCCAAATCACGTACCAAACTCCTCAATAAATCTCCCGAAGTGGCTGATGAAATCTCGGAGTATTGTAAATAAAGGGGTTACGATTTTCATCCATGATTGCTACCTTGCTGATTTAGTCTAAACACGAATCAACTAAGGGTGAGCGCATAACCAGTCAGCGCAACCCCCGACCGTCTGTGTAACCGCTTCACTGGCCCCAACAAGCTGGTCCGCCTAATCGACTTGGGTGAAGTGGTGCAGCGCCTGATGCAGGGCTTCACGGACGATGTGACTTCAGCGCCTCGGACAGCGTCCATTGCTCTGGATCGCTCAACTCCCTGGATAAGGCGAACTGGACTTCGCGGTGCGGCCGCACCGCGGTGACATGTTGATATTCAAGAGTCCGCCGTAGACGGTGCCGTGCGGTCCGTTCGTTGAGCAAGAGCAGCCGTGAATCGTGAAAACGAGCCACGAACCGGGAACCACACAAACAAAGGAGAGCATGATGCAAGAAACCACAGACACCCAGAGCGCTGAGAGTTCTCAGGAGACCGGCGTAATCGGACGGATGGTCGGAACGCTCTTCTCACCCGGCAGGACCTTTGCCTCAGTAAATAAGCAGGTCGAACATCAGGACTGGCTTATCCCGCTGATTGTGATAGCGATTGTCGGCATGCTCTCCGCGTACCTGATCATGCCGATGGCTCAGACCGGGGAAATGGAGGCCATGCGCGAGCAACTCCAGAAGGACGAAGCCTTTTCGGACGAACAGCAGACACAGGTCTTAAAGGTGGGAAGCATCATCGGCATCCTTGTCGCGGCCATCGGCACGGTTGCGACGCTCTTTATCCAGGCGGCGATCTTCCTGGCGCTCGCCAATTTTGTCCTCGGCGGCGACGGAACCTACAAAAAAACGCTTGCCGTCGTCAGCTACAGTTCCCTCGTCGGCATTCCCGACGCGATCGTAACCGTACCGCTCATGCTGATCAAAGGGTCGATGAAGGTCCAGGTCGGCCTCAGCCTTCTCCTGCCCGGGTCGATGGAAGGCGGCTTCCTGTTCCACTCCCTGTCCATGCTCAACCTCTTTTCCATCTGGCAATTTTCGTTGATTGCCATCGGTCTGGGAGCTGTTGCGGACATCCGGACCAGGCGGGCGGCCTACGGCGTCTTCGGCCTCTGGATCGTCTACGTCCTGATCACATCCGCTACTCAGAACCTCTCCGGCAGCATGATATAAGGAAATGGGAAAACAGGTGCCAGCCGCGTGATCCAAAGCGTCCGGGATGGAGGCTGGGGACTCCTGAAGGATCCGGGTTTGGCGGGCATGCCCCGGACAGCATGGGGATGCCCTTTTCCATTTAGAGTTTTCATTATGCCCTGTGCGCTTTGCGCGATGCCCTCCCCGGAGAGCAAACCATGACCGACTTCTACGACCACAACCAGGTCCTCCATCTCGTCCGCCACGGCGTCACAGTCAACACCTCCGACGCCTACACCCTCTGGATCTGGGCCAAAGAGGGCAGCCACATCCGGACGACCTTTGCGGGCCGTACGTTTCCACCAACCCATACCCGCAGCCGGTCCGGTCTCTTCACCTGGGCCAGGGCCGGCCGGGTCAATCTGGAAAAGGGCCTGCATATCCGGATCGACCTTAAAGCCGACAAAGCCGCAGACCCGTCCCCGGTCAGCGCCGTCGCCCTCTCCTCCAGCAGGAACTTCAACCCGGCCCGCAGTTTCGAGGTCTCCCGCGTCTTCCACACAGAACCCGATCCCCTGCCGGACGCCCGTCTGGCCGAATCTCGCCACGTGCATACCCCCTGGACCCTGCGCACCTATCCGACCCTTGAGAAATGGGAAGCCAGAGCCGCCCACATCCGGCAACACATCCTCGTCGCCCTGGGCCTCTATCCACTCCCGGAAAAGACACTGCTCAAACCCCGGATCAGCGGCCGTATCGAACGCGAGGGGTACACCGTCGAAAAGGCCTACTTTGAATCCCTCCCCGGATTCTTCGTCTGCGGTAACCTCTACCGGCCCCTCGGCCAAAAAGGGTCCACCCCCGGCATCGTCTGTCCGCATGGCCACTGGAAAACCGGCCGCCTTGAAAACTCGGACCTGGGATCGATCCCCGGCCGCTGCATCAACCTCGCCCGCCAGGGGCACGCCGTCTTCTCTTACGACATGGTCGGCTACAACGACAGCGACCAGATCGTCCACCGGAGCTTCGGCGGTCTTGTGGAGGACCTCTGGGGCATCGGCGTGATGGGCCTCCAGCTCTGGAACGCCATCCGGGCGGTTGACTTCCTCTGCTCCCTGGACGGTGTGGACCCCGACCGCATCGGCTGCACCGGCGCCTCCGGCGGCGGCACCCAGACCTTCATGCTCACCGCCGTGGACGATCGTGTAAAGGTCGCTGCTCCCGTCAACATGGTCTCCGCCCACATGCAGGGCGGATGCAACTGCGAAAACCAGGGCGGCCTCCGCTTAGAGGTCAACAACGTCGAAATCGCCTCGATCATGGCCCCCCGGCCCCTCTTCCTCGTCTCCGCGTCGGGCGATTGGACCGCCAACACCCCGGAACTCGAATACCCCGCGATTAAAGACATCTACCGCCTCTACAACGCCGAAGATAAGGTCGCGGCCGCACAGGTAGATGCCCCCCACAACTACAACAGGGAAAGCCGCGAACACATCTACGCCTGGTTCGGCAAATGGCTGCTGGGCATCCACGATCCCAAACGCTTCCGCGAACGGGGCTTCGCTGCCGAAAAAGACGGCGACCTCCTCGTCTTCCACAATCGCAAACGCCCCGCCTACGCCTTAGACGCCGGCGGGCTGACCCGCGCCCTCATCGCTCGCTCCGAGGCCCGGCTCAACGCACTCAGACCTGAGGACCGCACGTCCCTTCTCCGCTTCAAGAAAAAGATGGGGGCTGCGTTCAAACACGCCATCTCGGCGGACTGCCCGGATACGCTTTCCGTCCGGGACATGGGCCGTACCAAACGTGATGCGTACATCATCCGGCGCCTCCTGCTCGGCCGGCAGGGCCACGGAGATCGCATCCCGGCGCTCCTGTTCACTCCCCGCACCCGCAGGAAAAGATCCCCCGCGACCCTCGTCGTCCATCCCGAGGGCAAGGCCGCCTTGGCCGATCTTTGTATCCCCGGCCCCATCATCTCCGACCTCCTGAAACACGGCCACCTCGTCCTGGCGATCGACACCTTCCTCACCGGGGAGTTCCACTCCTCCTTTGGCCAGCCGGCGCGCAACACCGATGTCCCCCACTTTACCACCTACAACCCGACCGACGCTGCCTGCCGGGTGCAGGACATTCTCACCGCCCTGGCCTACCTTCGATCGCATTCCGAAGCGAAAACCTGCAACCTGCTCGGCCTCGGTGCCGCCGGCCCCTGGTGCCTCCTGGCCCGCGCCCTGGCCCCCAACGTCGCCCGCACCGCCGTTGACCTCAACCGCTTCGCAGCCGACAGCGACGCCCGCTGGGTCGCAGACCTCTTCATCCCCGGCATCCGAAGCGCGGGCGACTTCCGGACCGCCTGCGCATTGATCGCGCCCGGCCGCCTCCTGATCCACAACACAGGCAAGCGTTTCCCACTCGACCGGCTCCAGGCTGCCTACCGGGCCGCCGGTGTGAAAGACGCGCTCCGGATCTCGGAACAGCGGCTAAACAGGTCGGACATCCTCAGCTGGCTGCTTGGAAAATAAGAGCGGACCTGTCTGCCGGCGGCACAGGCAGGTCGGCCCGGGCCCTTCGGGCTTCAAGTAGCACAAACTGTCAGTTTGTGTGAGGGTAAGGGAGGGGATTTGGAGGCAGGTTGCATGATCACCGCCCCTTGCCACCATTCCGTTCTTTTGCTTTTGGCCTTTTTCTTGCACGCCCAAGAAAAAGGCCGAAAAAGAAGGGCGCCGCTCAAACGCCGCGGGGGCTGCTTTTCCGCGAATTGCCCCTGGGGTGGAAGCGAGAGCCGTGCCGGGCACGGCACAGGCAGGTCTGCCCTGCGAGCGCTTGGGGATTCACGCGGCGAAGGCGGTGGACGGAAACGCGCGGAAAAGCCCCTTCCCCCCCCGCACCAGACCGGGGGAGTCGGCAAGGCAGGGGCGCCAGCCCGAAACCTGCGCGGAAAAGCCCCTTCTCCCGGCCCCGAAGGCGGGGGAGGCGAGACCTTTTCGCTCGCGCCTGGGAACTCATCAGGAATTTTAAAACAACTTCTGACACATTTCTTGACTCTCTTCCGGATGTGGGTATATTTTAATACGGTACCTGGCTTAACCGCTTGCTGTACCGCTCATCTCGAGTAGCTCCGGGGGGGCATACCCGGAGACACGGAAAGGGGGATCTGTATGTGTCGGCTTATTGGATCGCTCACGCCGCTTTTCCTGCTCTGCACCCTCACCGGCTGCTACACCCAGCTTCGGGCCCCTGAGCCGTCCCGTTCGGACGCGCCCGTCCCGCCCGCAGTGCAGGAGCACCTCCCGCCCCTGCCGGACCGGCTCCATGGGTCTCTCTACTCTGGCCTCCTCCCGGCGCGGTTCTACGATCCCTGGGACGCCCTCCCCTACCATACCTATTACAATCCCTGGACCGGCCGGCTCACCTTTCCCTCCTCCCACGATCTCATACGGACGTCCCACGGGTGGTACCTCAGGATAGGCAATCTCTTTTACAATCCCCACCCCAACCGGTGGACCAACCGTGTGCTCCCCATCGCCCCGAGACCCCGCATTCGCCGCCTGGCAGGCGAATTGCATCCAGAGGATTTAAACCCCGTCGCCCCGAGACCCCGCATTCGCCGCCGTGGATTTGGACCGGAGATCTCTTCTGCTTCGGCTGTGCGAGGGCAAAATGCCGTGACCTCCCCAAAAGAGTCAAAACCGTCTGAGGGAAAGCAGCCGGAGAAGAAAAAGAAACCGTCTGAGGAAGAGAAACGGGAGAAGAAGCGGAAGAAAAATCGCCGGAGGGGAGGGATGAACTGATGCGACGCCTCAACAGCGTCGCCTTCACCTTCCTGAGCCTCGCCTGTGGGTGCCCTCTCTCCGCGCAGGAGGTCGTCCTGGACAGCTTCGCGGGCCTGGGGGCCCGGGCGATGGGCATGGGAGGCGCGTACACGGCGCTGTCCAACGACTTTTCCGGCCTCTTCTGGAACCCCGCCGGGCTGGCGAGAATCCAGAAGAAGGAGATCTACACCGCCCTCTCGCACGAGAACTTCCGGAATCAGACACAGTTCTTCGGCACGCCCGCAGCGGACCGGCTCTCCAGCACCCGGCTGAACGCGGTTGGAGCGACCTATCCCTATCCTGTCTACCGGGGCAGCCTGGTATTTGCCGGAGGCTACGGACGCACCGGAAGTTTTGACTCAGGGCTGAAGATAGAAGGCTACGATACCATTTCGCAGTTCGAAAAATCGGGCATCTCCGAAGACCGGGGAGGGCTGGGCGCCTTCGTCCTGGGAGGCGCGGTGGACGTGGCGCCAAACACCTCACTCGGCCTGTCTCTCCAGGCCTGGCGGGGCAGCGACCGGTTCCGCCAGGAACTCACCCTGCGGGACACGGAGGATGCCCACGGCGACACAATCCGTCTCTACCAGCGGTTTACCTTTACAGACCGCTACACCGCCTGGGGGGGGCGGGCAGGCCTGCTCTACCTGCACCCGTCCGGAATGCGGGTCGGGGTATCCATCTCTTCGCCGATCATCTTTCAGGTGCGCTCCGAACTGGAGGACGAATTTGAAGACGAGCTGGAGGGGGGCACGGAAAGCTACCCCCCCGAAGGCTTTTCCGACCGCTATTCGCTACGCTACCCATTTGCGTTCGACCTGGGCATGGCCTGGTCCGGCCGGGGACTCACCTTAGCGGGCGACCTTCAGTATGCCGACCTCCAGCAGGTCACCTACCGGGAACTGCCGGACGTGATCTCCCCCCACGTGGAAAGCTTCCAGAACCAGTACCGAAACACCTTCCGCTACCACCTGGGCGCCGAATATCGAACCCCGCAGGGGGTGTTGGCCCTGCGGGCGGGCTACTACCGCGACCCGGTCCGCTATGTGGGAGGGCAGGGCCAGCCCACGGTTCAGGTAGAGGAAGGCCGGGACGTTCTGACCTTTGGTCTGGGCACCCTCCTGGAAAAAACCGTCGCCCTCGACCTGGCCGTCGCAGTGGGCGGCCACCGCCAGGTGGAAGGCAACCGCCAGGACCACATCCGCACGGTGCGGCTGTTCGCATCCATGGGATGCCGGTTCTGAAATACCGGTCGAAAGTGTCGTATCCTATCCTTGAACAGGAGTTGTTGAGAATCGAGTCCTACATTTGCTGAATATCCAGGGTGATTTTGTTGAGGACCCAACAGGTTTCCTCTACAAGAAGACCCAAAACGCAGGGCTTGTCCGTCGGCGATGTGCGATCTCCAGGGCAGGCCCCTCTGCGTAGTAGGAAAGAAACCATGCGTAAGCTGCTGCTTCATCTGGCCTGTTGGTTCGGCTCGGCACGTACCTCGATCTTCGCAATCCTGTCCATCGCCCTTTGGATTCACCCGCTGTCTCTTTCCTCAGTCAATATTGCGCTGCAACCAGGTCCTTCTCCCGACTTTGACCGCGATGTGCTGGTGGCGCTGTACAATGCGACCGATGGGGACAATTGGACGAACAGGACAAATTGGCTGACTGACAACGACCTTTCGACCTGGCATGGCGTCACGGTTTTAAACGGTCGGGTCACGTCCCTGAACCTGGAAGAAAACAATCTGACGGGCGAGATCCCGCCCCAATTGGGCAACCTGACCAGCCTTGACAGCCTGCGTCTTGTCAGGAATAAATTGAGTGGCACGATCCCGCCCCAATTGGGCAACCTGTCCAAACTTACGGTGCTGGATCTCTGGGGCAATCAGCTGCGTGGTCCGATTCCTGTGGAATTGGGCAACCTGGCCAACCTTGAGGTGCTGAAGCTCAGCGGCAATAGGTTGGGTGGGGGTATTCCGTCCTTCCTGGGCAACATGGCCAACCTCAGGGCGCTGAGTCTTGGCTACAATGGGTTGGGTGGGAGTATTCCGTCCTTCCTGGGCAACTTGACCAACCTTGAGTGGCTGGATCTTGCCAACAATGGGTTGGGTGGGAGTATTCCGTCCTTCCTGGGCAACTTGACCAACCTTAAGGGGCTGTTTCTTGGCTACAATGCGTTGAGCGGCAAGATCCTACCCGAATTGGGAAAACTATCCAACCTTGAGAAGCTGTTTCTTGGCTACAATGCGTTGAGTGGCAAGATCCCACCCGAATTGGGAAAACTATCCAACCTGACGTGGCTGTTTCTTAAAAGAAATAAGTTGAAGGGCGCAATTCCTGTGGAATTGGCCGAACTATCCAACCTTGAATGGCTGTATCTTACCAGCAATCAGTTGAGTGGCAAAATCCCGGCCGAACTGGCCAAACTATCCAACCTGAAGCGGCTGGGTCTTACCAACAATAAGTTGAAGGGCAAGATCCCGGCCGAATTGGCCAACCTGTCCAACCTGAAGCGGCTGGCTCTTGCCAACAATAAGTTGAGTGGTCCGATTCCCGTGGAATTGGCCGAACTATCCAACCTTGAGTGGCTGTTTCTTAACAGCAATAAGTTGAGTGGTCCGATTCCCGTGGAATTGGGAAAACTATCCAACCTGAAGTGGCTGACGCTTAACAACAATAGGTTGAGCGGCAAAATCCCGGCCGAACTGGCCAAACTATCCAACCTGACGCGGCTGGCTCTTCACGAGAATAAGTTGAAGGGCACGATCCCGGCCGAACTGGCCAAACTATCCAACCTGACGCGGCTGGCTCTTCACGAGAATAAGTTGAAGGGCACGATCCCGGCCGAACTGGCCAACCTGGCCAACCTCACTCACCTGTGGCTTGGCCAGAATCAGTTGAGTGGTACGCTTCCTCAGAGCCTGACAAGGCTGACGAAGCTGGAGAAATTTCACTTTGGGGGCAAGGGGGGGCTATGCGCGCCGCCTGATGCGGCCTTTCAGGCGTGGCTTCAGGGCATTAGAATTGTCCAGGGCCCGACTTGCTGGAGATAGGCGTCGCTCGGGCGGATTACAAACCGTTAGCCTGACTCCGCGTGTCAAACGGTCGGGTTCAGCTTCTATCTTTCTCAGCAGGGAACTGCATGAAGATATTTGACCAAAAACCTGGAGACCGGATAAAAACTACAAAAAATATAGAAGGTGAAGAGTACCTCCTTCAGACGTCTATATCCATCAAAATCATAGTGGCCATCTACTGGCCTTAAGAGGCAATGATGCTGCGTAACTATCTGATTGTGGCGATTCGGAATCTGCTGAAGAATAGAGTCTTGTCCATGATCAACATTCTTGGGCTGGGAGCGAGCATGTCGATTTGCATGCTGATCATCTTGTTCGTGTCATACCAGCAGTCGTCGGACGCGTGGCACAAGAAGGCAGATCGTATCTACCGCATCACCTGCGACTATAGTTCGCTTGCTGGTAGTATTCGCCCCTTCGCAACGACACCTGCGAGCCTTGCTCCGCTGCTGCAAGAGGCCTACCCGGAGGTGGAGGTGGCTACACGGGTACGCATCTTCCGCGGCTCGGCGGGCCCTCGCGGCGAGCAGATCGACGTGTCCGGCCTTTATGCCGAGCCGTCGTTTTTCGAGGTATTCGACTTCACGCTCGCGGAAGGGGATGCCGCCACCTCGCTTTCCGAGCCCAATTCCATCCTGCTTTCGCGGCACCAGGCGGTCGCATTCTTTGGCGATTCCAGTCCGCTGGGCAAGACAGTGACGATCGGACAAACGCCATACACGGTAAAGGGCGTCCTGGCCGATCAGGCAGGGCCCAGTTATCTGCGGTTTCAGGTTCTGGTGTCGTTCGCGACCCTGGCATCGTCCAACCGACGGGCCCCGTACTGGTACGAAGACATGAACGACACATACACCTTCCTGGTCCTGCGAGAGGGTAGCCGCCCCCCGGCTCTGGAAGCGCACCTGATGCAGATCATCCGTGACCACTATCCTCCCAGGATGAACTCACGGCTGGAGAGGGCGTATGTCCAATTGTTGACCGACATCAGCCTGGGCGTCATGATGGTTAACCAGCTTAGCTGGATCGTTCCGGGCTCGGTTGTCTATTTTGTGAGTGTCCTGGCCATCCTGACACTGGCGGTGGCGTGCTACAATTACACCAACCTGACGGTGGCCAGGGCAATGGCACGGGCGCAAGAGGTGGCGATTCGGAAAGTGGTAGGTGCATATCGGGGACAGATCGCCTGCCAGATCTTGATAGAGTCGATTCTAACGGCACTGCTGGGAATGGTCCTTGCCTCATTGCTGCTCTTATGGCTCATCCCCAGTTTCAATGCGTTGTTCTTTACATCGCTTTTTCCATCGGCCCGCATCAGGATCGGCGTTCTCGAACACGGGACGGTCTATCTCAAGCTCCTCGGCTTCAGCGCAGGGGTAGGACTTCTCGCGGGCACCTACCCTGCACTTCGTCTTTCCCGATTCGTCCCAGCCCTGGTCTTGAAGGGAGGACGTTTCACGAAGGGTCGGGCCTGGTCATTCAAACAGGTGCTTGTGATGGGGCAGCTTGGATTGTCGCTATTCTTCGTCCTCTCGACCCTGTTCGTATACCAGCAGTTCCGCTACCTGGTGTCGTCCGACTATGGATTCGATCACGAAAATATCGTGAACGTGAGGCTTCAGGGGGTGCGCTACGACGTGTTCCGGCAGGCGATGGAGCAGTCGCCTGCGGTGGAGCACATTTCAGGCGCCTCGCAGCTCCTGATGCAGGGGGAGCAGGAGCCAGTCCTGGTGAAGGTCGGCGGGGGAAACCCTCAGACGATCAACCAGTTGAAGGTGGACCGCAATTTTGTTACGAACCTGAAGCTCAAGTTGCTTGCAGGCCGCAATTTCGATCAGCCATCGGAGATCCACACCGGCGCGCTTCTGAATAGCACCGCTGCTCGGCGTCTGGGGCTTGGGGACGGGGAGCAGGCGATAGGCCGAATCCTGACCGTGGGGAAGAGCACTGAACTCACCGTCGTGGGGATTCTGGACGACTTCCAGACATACGGCATGGGCACGGACTTCGATCCGATCATCCTGCGCTGGGACCCGGCGGGCATAAATTGGGCGAACGTGCGAGTGTTACCAGGCCAGATGTCTCAGGCGGTTGCGGACCTCGAACGGATCTGGCCGAAGCTTGGAAGCCCATGGAAAGTGGAGCATGCTCCGTTCACGACGCAAATCCGTGCAGGAATGCTCGGCGGGTTCTATTCAGACGCATTGCGCATCATTGCTCTGATCGCCACTTTCGTGGTGCTCCTGGCCTTGCTCGGAGTCCTGGGAATGGCGATTCACACGACGGAAACGCAGGTCAAAGAAGTCGCCATACGCAAGGTTCTGGGAGCGAGTCCCTGGCAGATCGCAGTGCTGCTATCAAAGGGCTTCTTGATAATGTTTGCCCTGGCGGCCCTGCTGTCGGCGCCCGCGGCATGGTTCGCAAACCACCTCTGGCTCAACCAGTTCCCCTTCCGGGTCACGATGAACCCGTGGCTGTTCGGCAGCGCTGTTGCCGCGATGATGGCGATTATTCTCGCGGTGGTTGGGTCGCAGACGCTTCGCGCGGCGACTTCGGACCCGGTAAAGGCGCTCAGGAACCAGTGAACTGCATAGCATCCTGTGAAATTCTCCAGTAACGAGCGTTTTCAGCGCATCATTGATCCTCCAGAAAAGCGAACGATCATGGCATGCTATTTCTGGGACAGAACACCAGGTCACCGGAGCATAATGATGAAATTTACGCTTTTATTTTTGATCCTATATCTGGGTACAACACCTGTTTTTGCACAGGAAACGCAAGCGGATTCAACGCGGAGTGAACGGCCGACATTTTCGATGACGCCTACCTGAGTGGGCTGACCTGGGGAAGGCGCACCGCTTCGGGGAAGCGGCATTCATACGAAATTTACACTTTCAGGGCGGTATGTAGATACGCCAATGGACCGCCCGCAGTGGCGGTTTACCGCCAATTACAGCCTCCATCAACGCTTGCAAGTTGGGGTTGAGGTGAATCCAAAAGCGAAAGAGGCAGGACCTCTTGTGACGCTGTTTCTGTTAACCGAGACCAGGACGCGTCCGGCGCTCTTTTTGGGCACGAGCTCAGATCGAATCGGTTCGCCGGCGGGCGAGCAGTCTTACTTCGCCACCATAAGCAAATATATACCCCGGTTGCGCACTTCTTTTTACGGCAGTTTGAATTATTCGGAATGGGATGGGAAGTTCAATATTCCCTTTGGCGCGGGGGTTGAATTGGGTAAAGGCTTTTCACTTCGACCGATGTATGATGGCGACCGGGGGCATGTGATGCTGAATTATTTCACCACGCACTACGGTGTCAGTTTGATGTATGTGTGGCTTGAAACCCCGGGTATTTCGTTTTCTCTCGGATTTTAATTTGACATTGTCAGATTTGGAAGGAGACCCCTGTCGAGAACAAAAATCCAATCCACCTTAAATTCGCCTCAAATTGGTCTTGACTTTGGGGTCCACTTCAAAGGTAGTTTATCTTTGTATGTTCACTGCTGAGGGAGGATCGATTAAATGCACGTCACCAGAAGGCAGTTTCTGAAGTCGGCGGCCGCCGTCACCGTGGGATTCCAAGGGCTGCAGCGCCACGTGGTCTGGGGGGAGGCCCCCAGGGAGGGGATCGCCGCGGGCTACGGCCCCATGCGACCGGACCCGGGCGGGATCGTCGACCTGCCCGCGGGCTTCACCTATCGGGTGATCTCCCGCACCGGCGTCGAGATGGACGATGGCCTCCGGGTGCCGGGGCTGCCCGACGCCATGGCCGCCTTTCCCGGAGCGGAGGGACGGACCCTGCTGGTCTGCAACCACGAGCTCACGGCGGGGGCCCGCAAGGTCGGCGCCTTCGGCGATGAGAACGAGCGTCTCGGCAAGCTGCCGCGGGAGCGGTTCTACGACTGGGGCCGTAGCGACCCGCCCCAGGGAGGGACGACGACCTTCGTGCTCGGCCCCGCCGGTGAGCTGGAGAAACATTACCTCAGCCTCGCCGGCACCGTGCGCAACTGCGCCGGCGGCCTCACCCCCTGGGGAAGCTGGATCACCTGCGAGGAGACGACCCAGCGCGCCGACGACAACCACGAACAGGACCACGGGTACAACTTCGAGGTCCCGGTGGGCCCGGCCACGGGGCCGGTGGAGCCAGTGGCCCTGAAGGCGATGGGCCGCTTCAACCACGAGGCCGTCGCCGTCCATCCGGCGACGGGCATCGTCTATCAGACCGAGGACGCCGGCGACGGTCTCATCTACCGCTACCTGCCCGACGAGCCCGGACGTCTCGCGGCCGGTGGCCGGCTGCAGGCGCTCATGGCCCTCGACCGGCCGAGCCTGAACACGGACAACCACAAGTCGCAGACCGTCGCTCCCGGGGACCGCCTGGCCACGGCCTGGGTCGACATGGAGGACGTGGAGTCCCCGAACGATGACCTGCGCGCCCAGGGGTTCGACAAGGGCGCCGCCCGCTTCGCCCGCGGCGAGGGCATGTGGTACGGCCGGGGGGCCGTCTACTTCGCATGCACCAGCGGCGGCAAGGAAAAGAAGGGGCAGGTGTGGCGCTACGAGCCGAGCCCCTATGAGGGGACGCCCGACGAGACGGCCTCGCCCGGGACCCTGGAGCTGTTCATCGAGCCCAACGACGGCAACCTGGTGGAGAACTGCGACAACCTGACGGTGGCGCCCTGGGGCGACCTCGTGCTCTGCGAGGACGGCGGTGGGGACAACCACTTGGTGGGGGTCACGCCGGAGGGGCGGATCTACAAGCTCGGCCGCAACGCCTTCAACGAGTCCGAGTTCGCCGGCGCCACGTTCTCGCCCGACGGCCGCACGCTTTACGCCAACATCCAGTCGCCCGGGATCACCCTGGCCATCACCGGGCCCTGGACGGGCTGAGCCGAGGCCTCAGTCGAGTCCCTGGCGCGGCTCGGCGCAGGTCACGGCTGATCGCGCTTGATCAGGTAGCGCAAACCGGCAGTTTGCAGCACCCTCGCCGGGCTGTTGCGTTTTACGTACTAAGCGAGCCTTAACCCTTTAAAATCAAGCAAATGAAAGCCATGGCGGCCTGCAGAAATTGGGGCATGGTCAACATCCAAATGCGCCATGTGAAGGTTGGGACCGTTCAATGATTTGCATCAATGGTATTTCGTTTTCTCTCGGATTTTAATGTGGAGGGTCACATGCGTTATTGGACATTTTTATTCCTGATTGTTCTGGCAAGTCCGGCTGCGCTGACAGCTGAAACTCAGATTCCCGATAGGGCGCTTTGCAGTGTCTGTGCATTAAAGGGCGGCGAGACAGAGTTGGAAAAGGTCAAGGCCCACTCGGAATATGAGGGCAAGGCATACTACTTTTGTTCTGAAAACTGCAAAATGGAATTTGACTCAGACCCCACGGCTTTTTTACCACCGGTATTTCCACGACCTGCACCAGCCTGCGTTGTTGAAACGCTGGAGGGCGGAGACAGGGCGTTGGGGGATTTTAAGGGCAAAGTTGTGCTCGTAGATTTCTGGGCAACCTGGTGCAAACCCTGTCTTGAAACAATGCCCCGGTTGCAAAAACTCTACAACGTTTATTCCGACAGGGGATTGGACGTTTTGGGTGTGTCTATAGATGAAGACAAAGACCGGATTAAAAAGATCAAAAAGATGGTGGACAAAATGAATATTTCTTATCCCATCTTTGTAGACGCGAAGCAGACGCCCGCCTGGCATCAGTTCAAAGTGAAAGCGATTCCTGCGATGTATCTTCTCAACAGAGAAAGCCAGATCGTAGCGCAGTGGACGGGAAAGATAGATTACGAGGAAGTGGAGAAGGAAGTTTTGAGACAGTTGAAAAAAAAGCTCGAAGTTGAAGGGCCATAAGCGAATTTTGTTGCGAAGCATACTCAGACCCGTTGTGATCTGAGCTGGCTCGTACCCGAGTTTGGTTCCTACCCAACGTCAGCGTGGAAATCCACAAACCATTTGAGCTCATGGAATAAAAATGGAACTACTATCCTTTATTTTGTTGCTGGTTATTCTGTTGGGGCCTTTCTGGCTGATTTTCCATGTTCGCAAGGAAAGTCGTCGGTGTCGTTACTGTTTGGTTGCGATAAAGAAGGTGCAGGATTTGCCCGAACGGGGGAAGATTAATTCCCTCATAAAAAACGAAAAGATGCCGGGGACAGCAGCCCATTATGAGCTGTGTTCGAAGTGCAAAAGACTGTACGATTGGAGATGGTTTGACGATGAACGAGCACACAGACGAGACTGGGATATGCATGATAGGCAGTGCGCCTGTGGGTTCAATTTGAAACCTCCGTGGAATGTAGCTCCGGAGATTTCTAAAGAGGTATTGCGCAAGATTCCCCTTGAAACGCTCGAGGCCTTATATCAAAAGTATGGAAAATCAACGTTGATTGAGAAACTCTACGACAATCTTGATGACGACAATATTTTTTTCTTATGCTCAAAATGCAGAAGAATTTATATGTGGCAGCCTCTAAACGGATATCAAGTGCTACAGTGCATTTCACAAGATCATTCAAAATATGACCCGGACCCGTTTTTATGAGTCATTCTAACTTCATTTTGGCCAAAGTCCAGTTGGAAGGATGTTCTTCAGTCCAGACGTCATGGATACAATGAAGATTGACCAACACGCGGCTCTCAATCTCGTCGCGCCCTCGTCCTCCACGCCTGCGGAACCTGAATCCGAAACGCCGAGATTGTCCTCGCCGGATGAGTCGTAGTTGATGTCGCCGTCGCATGCCAGCCGTTTGCGCGACTGCAGGCTTACGTCAGAACAACACTTTAGGGGTCAGAAACAGCGTACAGGAGGCATCGATAAGCCATGCAGAACACGTGCCCTGTCTGCCAGTCTGAGTTGCAGGATTTCACTAAGAGACCGGAAGGCCACGACAAGAATCAATACTCCTGCCCCCGCTGTGGTGATTTTCTCTTCTCTCGGACACTGGTCCAAACACTCCTGTATAAGCCCCCCTCCGAACTTGCAAAAATCAGCCATGCCCTTCGGTTGATGCAAGCGAATAATCAAGTGGCTGAGATGTCTACGAACACTGTTGAGGAAGTGCTGAAGCGTCCATTGCCATCTCCAAGTGAGCAAGCCGATCTTCTCGTTCGCTGGATCGCCGAGAATGTCGATGGTCCTAAATGCCCTAAATATGGCCTTGTGGCAGCGTCGTCCCAAGGACGTGATCCATCATTCTGACCGGAGATCGCAGTATACTTCTCTGGCCTTCGGCCTGCGCTGCAAGAAGGCCGGTGTCCGTCCCTCCACAGGATCCGTCGGAGACTGCTTTGACAACGCCATGTGCGCGAGTTTCTTCGCCACAGTAGAATGCGAACTGCTCGACCACCGCTGCTTCCGCACTTACCAGGAAGCGCAACAGGCACTCTTCGCGTATATTGAGGGGTGGTATAATCCACATCGCAGACATTCAGCTTTGGGATACGACTCACCCACAACCTACGAGGTAAGACACCAAACACGGGCTTGACACCCAAGCCTAAAACCGGGGTAGCTCCACCGGCTTTGCCGGAGGTCTCATAACATAAACAAAAGGACATACTCAAATGAAAGAGTTATACAGTTGGGTGCGGTGGTTTCGAGAATTGGCGGAAAAAATTTCGGAAGGTGACAAAGCATATCTGATTGAAAAAGCCAGAGAAGTGGAGTGGGGAAAGACCCCCACCTTGCTTCGATATGGCGATGAGGCCATCAATCCGTTTTCTTTTTTTTATTTTTTGGCTTCAAAAAACACCAGTAAGCAACTCAAACCCGTGTTCCACAGCGTTAGTAGTGTATTTGAAATTGAACCGCTGCTATATATGGACGTAGATGAACGCTTTGTCTTTCCCGTTCCCAATTTCAATATACTTTTCTATGATGAAACAAACTCCAATATGGATCTGCTCTGGCGTTTGTTCAGGCAGGCGGCAGTAAAGGACGAGCCAAAGATAGACCCGGATGAATTCAAGAAAGTTCTTGATATTAAGGGAGTTGGGATTGCAAAATTGACGCAAACCTTGTTTTTGACAAACCCCGAATACTTCCTGCCCATGGATAATGTAACCAAGGATTTGTGGAAAGTTCTGGACTTGCCGACGCTGTCAGAAATAGAAAATGATGGCTATGAGACATATCGATCGTTTCTTGAGAAGTTAAAGGAAGCATTTCCAGAGTGCCAGCCGTATGAAATCAATATGTTCTTATATCTGCAAAACTCCGGAAAAATAAAGGTGAACGATAATTTCTATCAAATTAGCACTCAGGTATATGGAGACAAGAAGGGTGATCATTGGGACGACTTCAAGTACAACAATTGGGTTTATACCGGCGGACCGGGGGGTAAATCATGGGGGGAACCGGGAAAGTATCCTTTGGAAGAACCTGCACCGGGAGATATTATCCTGGTCAGAACAGGAATAACAAAAGGAAAGGCTATTGGCATCGTTCAGAAAAACGATTATGTCGAGTCGGGGATAAACAAAGACAGCAGGATTCATGTCTTGTGGATAAACAAGGAGCAAACAGACTTATCCAGGAAAACGGAACAGGTTGGTTTTGCGAAGACTAAATCGGACTCGAAGACATATTTGGCATTTGAGAATACGGATGCCTATAAGCCTTCCTTCGAGTTGATTGAAAAAATGAAAGGAAATTCGATTGGGAACGAACCAGAAACCGATACCATGAAATATCTACAACCTTTGAATCAGATACTTAGATCCCGCGATCCGATCCAGGATACGGGCGAGGATCTCTTTCTGCGCGAGGGCGAAATCGAGCGCCTGATCGCTCTGCTTCGGCGCAAGAAGAATCTGGTCCTCCAGGGGCCGCCGGGGACGGGAAAAACCTATTTGGCGCAGGGTTTGGCTCGGTTGGTGGTGGGAGAAAAGTCGAAAAACCGCATCGAGACCGTTCAGTTCCACCAGTCTTATGGTTACGAGGATTTCGTCCAGGGATATCGGCCCACCGGGGATGGCGGATTCGAGCTGAAGGATGGTCCTTTTCTGCGCTTCTGCGAACGCGCCCAGCCGAGCCCGGATTGCCCCTTCGTGCTGGTGATCGACGAGATCAACCGCGGCAACCTGAGCCGGATCTTCGGTGAGCTGTTGATGCTGATCGAGGCCGACAAGCGCAAGCCTGAGTGGGCAGTGCAGATGGCCTATTCGGACGAAGACACGACCCCGTTCCACATTCCGCCGAATCTGTACCTGATCGGAACCATGAACACCGCGGACCGTTCTCTGGCTCTGGTCGATTACGCTCTGCGCCGCCGATTCGTTTTTCACACAGTCGAGCCCGCCTTCGGAAATGAGCGATTCGCCCGCCACCTGGAAGAGCGCGGCGTGCCGGAAGAGTTTCAGGAGCGCATCCGAAACCGCCTGGGCGCTTTGAACGAGACCATTCGGGAAGATCCGAGGCTCGGCGAGGGGTTCCAGATCGGGCACAGCTATTTCTGCGATCCACCCGGGGAGCTGCACGAAGAGGAAGATTCAAGCGGGTGGGAGGAGTGGTACGAGGACGTGATCCGCTACGAGATCGAGCCCCTTCTCGCCGAGTACTGGTTCGACGATTCCGAAAAAGCCAAGACAGAAGTCAAGAAACTGCTTGCTACTCCTGCCGATAACGCTCCATGAAGATTCCGCCCATGAATCTCTACTACCTGCTCTGCTATGCCTGGGACCGGCTGGAATCCCGAAACTATGTGGATGTGCGGGCCGTCGGTGAAGAGCTTCCTCAGGACCTCTTCGCACGCCTGCTCCGGGCGGGCTTCGAGCAACTTCTGAAACGCGGCCTTGATCGCGGTTACCGGGAGCACACCGAGGATACGCGCCGGCCGCGGGGCAAAATCGACTTCGCATCAACCGCCCGGCGCGCGTTACGGATCCGAGGTCAAGTGCATGTGCGCTACGAGAATCTGAGCCGCGACGTGCTCCACAATCGGATCATCAAGACGACGATGCGTCGCCTGGGGACCGACCCGGACCTGGATCGCGGCCTGAGCGGAGACCTCGAGCGCCTGGCGCGGCGCATTCCCGAAGTCGCCGAAGTGGAGTTGCGCGACGATCTGTTCGATCGCGTGCAGATTCACCGCAACAACGCCGGCTACGGCTTTCTGCTCAATCTTTGTCGGCTGGTGAGTCGCAACCTTATCCCGGAACACCGCTCCGGGAGATTCCGCTTTCGAGACTTCACTGGAAACGATATGGAGATGGGCCGGCTCTTCGAAGACTTCGTGCGCAATTTCCTGCGCATCGAGCGACGGGCTCTTGGAGTGCTCGGGAGGCACAAGCAGATCGAGTGGGACGCTTCCCTGGAGGGCAACGCAATCCGCCTCCCCGTCATGGAGGCGGATATCTTCGTTCCGAACGTCCGCGGGCGCAGCGCCATCCTCGAGACCAAGTGCGTATCCGTGCGTTTCTCTTCGAGGCAAGGTGGACCCGCTTCACTGAAGAGCGACCATCTCTATCAGCTCTTCGCCTACCTGGCAAATCACGCGCGCTGCTATCCGAACGAGCCGCCAGTCATCGGCGTGCTGCTCTATGCGACCGACGGCGAGAGTTTCGGTTATCGTTACCGCATCCACGATCATCCACTGTGGGTGCGGTCCCTCGACCTCGCACAACCCTGGCAAGAGATCCGCGAGGAATTGCTCGGATTGGCAGCCGAGTTGGAGCAGCAGACATCCGTGACCGCGTCGGCTGTGACTTGAAGCGAGGCCGCTCTGTCCGGTCTACCGAGTGCTCCACCAGCGCTGTGATGCAGACCGCGATTTACGCACATCCAAAACCGTAAAACGAAGTCCTCGATTTTGGCCGAATTCCACGTTTTGTCCTATAAAACCAGCCATTATACACTGAATTTTCGGTCAGGATGCTGCTTTTGAGTAATCACGGTACTCCTCGATGACGTGATCCAGAGCGATGATGAGATATAGCACAGTGCCCTCCTGATCATCTTATCCAGTCCATCTATATCCATCTCCACAAACCGTGCAATCTGTCAGTACCTATCTCCACCTTCAAACAGGTCCTTCTCCGTTAGATGAGAAAGCTGCCCGGAAACAGCGCACACGAAATCCGACAAAATCTTCAGTATCTCCGGCGATAGCTTCCCCTGTTGGCCCTGCTCTGTCTGAAGGAATTCATCTACGGGAATGAGGTGATCGGCCATGAAGGTTTTCCTTGGATTCCTGCTTTTGCTCTGCAGACAGAGAACTTCGACCTTCTCTTTTGGTTTTCTGAGACAGTCTCTTTGCGCAACACACAGACCCGCAGAGCCCTGCCAGAGCAATTCCCCTTTCCGGATCTTCGTTCGACCGAGCACTTCCTTCAGTTGCGCCGGCTCAAACGCCTCATAGGTCTCTTGAAAGATCCGAATCGCATTTCCTCTTCTGATCAGAGTCTTCCACTTGGCCAGGTATTTCTGCCAGAACTGATCATCAGCATTGGGCAATATCCTGGTATGCGCAAGAAGCTTACGAATCTTGGGCAGAAGCTCCTCAGTTGAGTCCGTACGCCACAGCCAGCCAAAGCGGGCAATGGCCGATACCTGTATCAGGGTCAGTTGTGCATTCCTGGGGGAATCCGTAATTTCCTGAGTACCCAGCATCCACACAGCCATCGCGGCGGCGAAATCCACTGAGGCCAAAGCTTTGACAAACCCTTGCGGATCTTTCGACTCCTGATATAACTTGTCGATATACCCGTGATACGGCTTCTGAGAGTCGGATTCGGAATCTATGAGCTTGAAGAACGCGAGGTGCCACACCTTATACGTCAGATTAAGGTACTCCGCTTCAGGCAACCAGTTCTCTTTTACAGCAGAGGCCATCAAAATGGCGACAATTGCCAGATCCTTCGAGATCAGTTCTGGAGACCGTTTCCCAAGATATCCCTTGTCCGAGATCTTGGCTACTACGGACTCCAGGAGCCCGATCATTTTCTGGCGTTCCCTCTCGTCTATTTCCTCCGTTTTTATAGAAGGCCCCACGTAGGAGGACACAAGCCTTGGGGCCTCGATTTTGTCCTCATCGGTGTCCTCATCCACATCTTCTGGTTCCGGCATTTCCCCTTCGGATGAGGGCCTTTCGGAAATACGCCCAAAGCCGAAATACCGAAGCAAAAGCCCCCGCAGTCCATCTATCCTCCCCTGAGGGTAATAACCAGAGACGGGAGAGGGGTCAGATAGGAGACCAAAATCATCTGAGAACACATCCGCTCGGGTGAACCGAACCGTTGTCGATTCTTCACCCTCTCCGGCGCGCCACCCTCCGGGGAAGGAACCATCCCGAGGCGTCTGATAATCCAGGTGGTCCTGGAGGAGTCTGAGTATATCATTGAATGCGGGAAGCCCCCAGGTGCCTTCCCGTACGCTCTGGTGGATGGTATTCACAAGCGCACGCTCCTTGGAGGTTGCGCTGAGTTCGAATTCGTGGTCAATCCAGATGAGATTTGAATTTACCTTCTCGCCTGAGCATACACCTTTGAGTTGTAGAGATAGGTTGCGCTGTGCGGCTGAAAACTCCGATGGCGGCGTCACGATAAGTTCTTCGTCACCACTCAACTGGAATTTAACAGCCCGACCATTGACCAGGCATTCCTCGATCTGAACATCCCCCTGTTTTGTGAAGCCGACCCGAATCTCCTCGTCGTTCGATCTCGCAGCCAGCACCTTCAACACATAGGCTGGTCCATCCGACGGAGTTTCTTCCGGCTCAGGGTGCTCAAGGCGAGGCCGTTGGTTTGAGATCTTCAATTCAGCCAGAAAGTGCTTCCTGAATTCACTCCTGGACAGTTCCTGCACTGCAACCAACTCCGCATTTCCTCCAGCTCCTGAAATCGTCCAGGCAGCCCGGGAGCAGTTTGCGCTGCCCAGGACAGCGGTTACACGGTTTCCCCTTTCGATGCCGTAGAACTTTGCATGGAGAAACCTCAGGTTTCCATCGGGACCGACATATTTGACGGTTCTGAGAGCTATACCTTCCGGCAAGTTCGAAACAACCTCTTCAGAGAGATTGGTCTTCCCCTCCTGCAGGAGCGCAACTACCTCACCGGCAGAGAAACGTTCCTTCATTTCCTCCAGGGCCTTCCCTTTTTCATCAAAATAGGGCGCGCAAACCCAGAGTCTGTCTACCCCCCCATTCGCGGTGACCGCGGTCAGTTGATCAATCAGGCTATCACCCATCCCCGCTTTTCCCACAAGCATACCAGGCTGCCCCAGGTAACTAACCCACCGCTTTCGTTCCGACCCGAATGCATCCTCCACATCGTGCCGGATAGCCTCCGCAATATGCACATGGTCGAGAATTCCAGTCAGGTAATCCCTGAAATAAGCAAATGCCGGTGCCTCATCCTGTGTTTCTTCGTTGAGCCCAAACTCCGCCCAGACCTCGCCGTTTTCCCGCCATCCTCCAAACCCAGCATTTCCGCTACCGACAAAAAGTGTGGCCTGTTCTCTTGCGGAAAGCAGAACCGCTTTGGGATGAAACCGAAAGGGATGGGGCAACCCGATCGGAACCAACCGATACCGCCTCCCCAGGGCGCTGAGATAGCAGCGCTGGCGCTCATACATGTCAAACGCACAGCTCCCCTCTGCGAATACCGTGAGTGCAGGGCTCCCAACCCGCTGCAGGACGGGCAAAAGGATATGCTCCAGAAACACGCCGTCGATATTATGTGTAAGCACAATGACGTTCTCAAGGTCCCTGTGACCCCTGATTTTCTGTATTAGATCCGCCCTCATACCGCAGTCTCAAGCTGTTGAAGCATTTCCTGCCCGACGTCCGTTATGCCGTATCCACTGTTCTCAGCGCTTTCGACCAGCCCAAGGTCCTCCAGCATATTGACCACACTGCCAAGTCGCTCACCGCTGTACCCCGCTCTCGTCTGCGTTCCCGTTGAACGGAACACATCCCCGTCCCAGTAGAACCGAAGTGAACATTTTTGACCCTGACCCATCTTACGCCAGGTTGTATTCAGGTGCGGCGCGATCGTGCAATCTCCCACAATCTTCGCCAGCACATCCACCATCCGTTCCCCCGATGCCCGATCCAGGACCTCAAAGGCCATATCCAGCGGACTGTTCGGGTACTCTTTTATCAGCCCCTTGCGCCTCCAGGCCGAAATATGACGCCAGCAAGAGACAAGCAAAGACAATCCCAGGATCACCCTGGAAGCCGATATCAGATTCCGGGCTGCTGCTCTCGTCGGCGCTCCATCCAGAAACGCCTCAAATGGAACCGAGGCTGAGAAATCGTCCCATGTCAGCTCCCAAGGAGGCGACTGTAAATCCACGTATTTTGTCAATTCATCAGGGAAAGCATCTACTTCTGCCCATTCCCGGATGACCTCATGCAGCCTACCTGCCGTCCTGGATGTCAGCTTATCACAGAAGGCAGAAAAGAGGATTTCGAGGCTGAAATGCCCCCGGCGGCGGAATTCGTAATTGACCCAGGCCTTCTGCACCTCTTCAGGATAGACTGATTCGTCCTCCAGACACCGTTTGTATTCCTGAACGATCAACGCCCCTGCATCTACACCAGAGTCCTTCACATTCCTCAGAATCCACTGCAAGGTGCTGCGAAAGCGGCTGTAGTACTCTGCTTGTGGGGAATAGGGTGTAGTAAAATGGCTCGTGAGCAGTTCCCTTTCCTCCCGTGCCGTATCTGAAAGCAACCCCTGTAAAGAAAAATGATCCTGCCACTCCAGAACCTGTTCTACTGAGATCTGGCTGCCCTCAAAAAGATGTGGAACAAGTGGACAGCGCTCAAGCTGCTGTTTCTTAAGTTCGTAAAACGCCTTTCCTCGCGGCGTGACATGGATGGGATCTCCGCCCTGAAGAATGCCAAATCCCTGGCAAGGCATAATATAGACCCCAACGATAGATCCCCCGCCTTCGGGCTCCAGATCAACTGATCCAGATTCCTGTAACTCCTGGATGAGGCTACGGTGCGTGTCGCTCCCCAGCGCGCCGTATATCGAGGCAGGGGGTTCATCCGGCCTCGTAAGCTCCGAAGCAGCCACAATAATCGTTTCCAGACGGCTCAGGAAGAGACGGAGTTCTTGAGGCTCATATTCGCCTTCCCAACGGCCATTTCCCATCTTCTGTTTGTAAAACTCCGCAAGAGCCCAGGGGAGCAAGGAAAGATACCTGGCCCTCAGAGAGATCGTGGTAATGCCCGCTACCCACGCCTTCTCAATGGCCTGGTCAATACGCCGGATTTCAAGGATATCCAGCCCCTGTATTTTCTTCCGTTCACCGGAGTTCCAAAAGATCTTCATGATCAAGCCAAACGGATTCAGTAGTAAAAAATTGTCGAATCGGACAATTCTCGGCCAAAAACCGAGGCTTTTCTCCTGATTCGTGGCTCCGCCACCGCGATTTCTAAAGCCTTACACCGCCCGCATTTATCCCCGTCCACAAGACGGACATTCTGCGAGATTTTCGTAAACATACAAGAACTAACATCTATGAATCGTCTTTGCAATGATCCTTTATATATGGTCTTTTCATTACACTATTCCTCAGTTTTTGAGTTGCCGCTTTCTTGTCAGCCGGGGTAAAAGAGATCGCCCTTAATTGCCTTCGGCGGTTTGCGCATTTCGGCTGAGGCGGAGGGCATCTCGTCGGCTCGGAAGCAGTCGCTTGCGACGACGGCTTCGAGTAGCCGCGCCTGTTCGGGATAGGACTTCACCGTCGCCTCCAGAACCCAGAGCAAATCGAGTAGTTCCGTGGTGAACTGGCTGGTCCAGCGCACGGGGCGGATGTCGTCGAGGGGCGAGGATTTCCTGCCGGCCCCTTTTTTCATGCGGTACTTGAGCCAGGACTGCACGACCTTGAGGCCTGAAACATCGAACTCGTAGACCTCAGGTGCGACGGGTGCAAACTCGCCCTCGCCGACGCGGAGTGTCTGGGGCGCGTCGCTGTAGTAGAACGCTTTGGGGTAGCTGTCGGCATCGCCGAGGACGGCCTTGATACACTTGGCCGCACCGGGCGGAACACGACCGCGCGTCTGTCCCGTGGGGACGAAACGCTCGCCGTAGGTATGCAGCCACAGCAACCGCGCACCCGCCTTACGGACCTGCTCGAACAGCGTCGCGTCCTTTGTGAGGGGCACGCGCAGTTGGCGTGTTTCCAGCTCAGTCTCAAACCGCGCAGTGAAGTCCGGTTGCGCCAACACGCCGTAGATGTAGGCGAGCAAATCTTCGGGCGTGACGTCGCGCTGGTAGGCCGCGCCAAGGACTTCGAGCAGGCCAGGGGTAATGTTCGCTTGCGAGATGTCGGCGGTGCGGTAGAGGGGAATCGTGTCTTTTGCACCGCGGCCTGAAAAATAGTGAAGATCGGGGATCGTCGCACAAGTTGTAAGCGCTGGCCCGATACCCAGAGCTTGAGAGAACAAGCTTGTCAGATACACCTGCTGTTCGCCGTGGGCGCGCCAGAGGTCGGGGCGCGGACGGGACATTAAGCGACCGTCCACGATGATGTAGTGGCGGTCAAAAGATCGATAAGCATATCGTTGCACTTCTGGTATGGGAGTGTTTTTTGGCAGTTTGGAAATCGGTGTCGAATCGTTCTTCTTGTCAGTCAAGACAACCCGATATGTGCCATGAACCTCACGGTCACCCGTTCCACGAAATGCCTCTGATCTATCCCCGGCATTTAGCAGACTGCGCCAACGATGCTCCAGTGTTTCCGTATCCGGTGCAATCGGCCACGTTCGTTTCAACTGAACACCCGAGTGCTGCCACGGCATCAGATCAGTCAGTAACGGCCAGACGAAGTAATCTCCTTCGCCCGCCGGGCGAAACGGAGCTTGCCATTTATCCGGGCAATCCTGCCATTCCACTTCCGCAAAGCCACCGACAGCGTCGAGCACGGAGAGCTTCTTTTCCCGTGTCCCCTCAACCCGGGCATGGTGGACTTGTGCGGGCTTGTCTCTCGCCGCCTTCTTCGAGCGGAAAGCCACGGCAATGGCGACAGGTGTCTGGATCGCGAAGACGTTGTCGCTTTTGCGCGTGCCGCGTCCCTCGCCGCCGAGGTCGAGGATCCAGATTTCGTCGCAGACGCGGCGCATGTGTTCACGCATCCCGGCGAAAGCGTCGCCGTCGAGGTAGCTCGACGCACTGATGAAACTGACGATGCCGGGGCCTTTGGCTGTGTCGTGCTCGAAGACTTTCCACAGCGCCCAGCGCCAGAAATAGACGTAGAGGTTGTAAAGGTTCTTGACGTGGACACCGTGCCCGGCGGCGGTGGCGGGATTGAGGAAATCCTTCAGAATGGCGAGTTGCTGTCTTCTTTCAAGTCTGGCCTTGGGAGTCTTGAGTTCCCTGTACCTGCCCTTTCTATTCTTGACCATATTGCTGGACAAAGGGTCACCGAATCGAACCCATCCACCGTACTGAGAAAGATTGGCCTCGTTTTCCGTATCCACCGCATCGTGCCGGTCGTATGGGGGATTGCCCAGACAGACGATGACCGGGACCGCGCTCTTGACTTTAAGCGCCCTGGCGTGCTGCTCGGCGATAGGTCGCAGAATGAACGGCAAGTGCGGAGGTTCGGCGTGGGGGCTTTCGAGGGTGTCGGTCAGGTAGATATGCGTACCATCAGCCGGCAGTATTGCGCCGTTATCGCGCAGGGCACGGCTGACGCGCAGTTCGCTCACCGCGTAAGGGCCGACCAGCAGCTCGAAGCCGTACATATTTTGAGCCAGCGCGGTGGCCTGGCCGGCGACCGCTCCCGGCCCCTGCTCTGCTCTGACGCGGCCAAGGGCGTGTTCGATAACGCCGAGCAGATAGGTTCCGGTTCCCACGGCGGGATCGAGCGTGACGACGCCGGGGTCGGCGAAACCGAGCGGCTTCCCGAGACGGCGGACGAGCAAATCGTCGATCAGGCGCACCTGGGCACGGACGACCTCGACCGGGGTGTAGTAGGCCCCGGCGTCCTTGCGCAGCCCGGGATCGTAGACGGTAAGAAAGTCTTCGTAGAAATAGAGCCAGGGATCTTCGGGACCGGTGAGCGTGGTGGACGGCACGACATCGATCACGCGCAGCAGCAAGTCGAGGGAAGCGGCTATCTCGGCATACGCATTTGCATCCGTCAGAACTTGCAGCGCGCGCGACAGCAAGCTGTGCTGTGCGGCGAGGGCCTTTTGCGCGCTTTCAAGGGTGAGGGGATCGGCCCCCTCGCTGCGGCCCAGCAGCAGCGCGAAGGCCACGGTCTGAGCGTACGCGTCGGCGAACTGCTCGTCCGAGGCATCCGGGAAGAGCAGTTGCCGCCAGTCTCCCGCAAGCTGCACGAGAGGCGAAGCCAGATTTTTAAGCGCGTCCGTCACATCGTCGCGCAACATCCGGCACAGCGGAGCCAGCAGCACGGCGAATCCCCTGAGGTCGATCTTGCCGTTGCGGTC
Source organism: Candidatus Latescibacterota bacterium (assembly GCA_965222075.1). Taxonomy (GTDB): domain Bacteria; phylum Latescibacterota; class UBA2968; order UBA2968; genus JAAXHW01. The sequence goes on from OZ244937.1 coordinate 2,772,731, forward strand.
CCTGGGAATGTCCGGTTCCCACGATAGGAAATTGCGCAACAGGCGTTCGACATCGTGGGCATCCTGGGACGCGGCGGCCTTCCTGCCGTCAGCAGCTACATCGCCTGCCAGGCGAACGACCCTGTCTATCAGTTTGCCGTCACGGTAGAGCGCCCACTCGTTGCCGTCGGTGTAGAGGATATTGGGAATAGCCGAGAAGCGCTTGAACTGATCTCGGTTGTGGCCTCTGAAACGAGTGGCCGTTGCGCCGACGCCAGGGGCTTTGAGCTCAACATATCCGGCGAGCAGTTGGTTGAGATGAACGGCGTAATCCGGGCGGCCGAGATGGTCGGGCAGGGGTGTTTCGCCCGTGCAGACGACGTTCCAGCCAAGCGCACGGGCTGCATCGGTCATGAAGGTCTCGAACGGACTGCGCACCTGGTCTTCTGACTCGCCGGTGGTGATTTGCGTCATTTTGGCTGTCACCGAGGCGGCGAAGTGTTGCAACGCCGCGTAGATCGAGATGCTCTGGCTCATTTCATAAGCCCCTTCGACAGTTCCTGCCCTTGTGTCATAGACCTGGACCTTGTACAGCTAACGCCTCGCATCATTGGAGCAAGGTAGAGTACTGCCGCTTCTGATTGCGCTTGCTTTTCCGGGAGTTTGATGCTATTTTTCCCATCACGGGCTCTTGGTCAAGTGGGTGAGAATTTTCGGGTAACCCAATTTAACCGGGTGCCCTTTTTCGTGCAACTCTTTTCTACTACTGATTCGTGCAACAAAGCCACCATTAACGCTCAAACTCAGGTTTGACATGAAAATCGCACACATCTCCGACTTTCACCTGCGCCACCACCTCCCCGGCACCTCCGAACTTCCCCAGCGCCTCAGCCGGCAGATGCCCGACCTCCTCGTCGAGGCCGTCGAACACATCCGCGCCGGGTCTCCCGACCTCGTCGCCGTCACCGGCGACCTGGTCGACTACCCGCTTGACTGCCTGCACGCCCCCGACACCGTCGCCCTGGGTGAAAAGGACCTGAGCCTCGTCCGGGAGATCTTCAGCCCCCTCTCGGTTCCGGTCGCCTTCCTCTACGGCAACCACGACCACCCCGACGCCTTCCGAAAAATCTTCGGACGTCTTCCCTTAGACTTCGACGTGGCCGGCCACCGCATCCTCCTCTTCTTCGACAACGAAGCCCAGGACCACTTCCCCGAGCGTATCGGGGAGGAACGGGAACGCTTCCTCGCCGCGCTTTCAGACGACGACCCCAGGCCCCAGATCCACCTTCAGCACTACCTGATCGCCCCCGAGCACAACGGGGGCTACCCCTACGCCTACCGGGACGCCGGAAGCCTCAAAGCGGTCCTGCTGAAAGATCCCCGCGTGCGGCTCGTCCTCAGCGGACACTACCACAGGGGGGAGCCCCTCTTCAGGGAGGGCGGCGTCTACTTCAGCACCGCGTCCGCCTTTGGCGAACCCCCTCATCCCTACCGGGTCTACACCCTCACAGCGGAAAGCATCGCCCAGACCGAACGGAGCCTGCGCCCCCCGGCGTAGAAAGGAGACCTCTTTGGACCGTCCGCGTCTCCCCCGACCGACGCTCAAGCGCAGCCCCCGCTTCACCCGGGGGCGCGTCACCCTTCTCCTCGCGGTCGCCGGGACCTTATCTGTCTTCCTCAGCCTGGTCCTGCTGCGCCTTTCCGGCGACCTCGACCGGGCGCTGGCGCCGTCCCCGGAAGACCTGCCCATGTCCGCCTTTTCCCCAGCCCTCCCGCAGGCCCTGAACGCCTTTGAAGATTCCCGATTTAGCCGTGCAGCGTCCGCCGTTGGCCTGGCGCAGGCCCTCGCCTCCCAACTCGTTCCAAACCAGAGGGGTGCAGCCGCAGCCTTCAGACGAACGGCCTTTGCGTTCCTCCTTAAGATTCGGTACTCCAGGGATGAAATCGTAACCCACTACCTCAACAGGGCCTGTCTGAGCAGCGCAGGCAATACGCCCATCTGCGGTTTCCAAAAAGCCGCTGACCTCTACTTCGGGACTCCGGTTGAAAATCTGAACCTGGGAGAAGCCCTCCTCCTTTGCGACCTCGCCTGGTTCCCAAAAAAGCCCGCCCTCCTGGGCGACCTCCCCGCCGCCCTGAAAACCCGCAACCGGCTCCTCGCCCGTCTGCGGGACATCGGACGCCTCTCCCGGGCAGAATATGAAACCGAGGTCGCCCGCCCCCTGTCCCCGGCTTCGGATCACCGGCCGATATGGTAGGCGGAAAACCATCCCTACATCCGAAACAGGCAACCCGCGGTCTCCCTGCCATACACACCCGCTCACGCATCTCGCCTCTGCGATCCCCCCACCGCATCAGCCGTCGCCTGGTGGGCAACCACAAGGGTTGCCCCTACAAATGCAACGGCGTGGACATCCACGAGGGGTGCCCACGCAAATGCTGCGGGGGTGAAGGGGCTTTTCCGCGCGGTTCCGTCCAGCGCCACCGTCATCTTGAAAACCTCACCCCCAGCTTCACGCACCGTTCCGGATGCTCGTCGATCATCCGGTAAGCCTCTGCCGAGTCTTCAAACGGCACGATCGGCGTCACCAGACCTTCCACGCTCACCCGCTTCGCCCGGAGCAACTCGAAAGCCACCTGCTTGATCCGCGCGCTGTCCCACATCGGGTGGTCCCGGTTGGGATCGGAAATCGACCGGCTCGACCGCATCGTGATGCGGTTGATGTGCCACTCCTCACCCAGCCGCAGCCCCTCTGCCTCGCCCTGGTAGAACCCCAGGGGCACCACCAGCCCCCCCAGGTGCGTTGCCCGGATGGCCTGGTGCAGCGCCCGGTAGGATCCGCTCGCCTCGATCGCCACATCCACACCCTTCCCCGTCATCCGCTTGATTTCCAGCCCGGCGTCCACTGCCGTCGGATCAAGCGCATCGTCCGCGCCGTGCTGCAGGGCCAGTTCTCTCCGATTCGCAAGAGGGTCCACTGCAATCGCCTGAACCGCCCCCGACAGCTTAGCCATCTGCAGCACCATAAACCCGATCGCCCCCAGCCCGAAAAGCGCCACCACCTCTCCCAGGCGCACGTTCGCATCCCGAACCGCTCCCAGCGCGAACTCCGCCGGATCCCAGTAGACCACCTGTTCTGGCGTCATCTCCTCCGGCATCGGATGCAGGCGTCCTTCTGGCACCGTATGTGTTTCCCGGATCGGCATATGCCCGAACACCCGGTCGCCTACCTTGAACTTTTCCACCTCCGGCCCAACTCCGGTCACCGTGCCCACGCTCATATTCCCAAGCCGCACCGGAAAGCCCTGGTGCTCGCCCTGGTGCAGGCAGGCACAAAAACCTGCAACTCCGGATCATACCGCCTCCCGCTGAAGGGCGACACCCCCCGATAGCTTCCCGACTCTGTCCCGTGTTTGGGCGCGCTGAACTCGGTCACCACCCGCACCTCATTCCTGCCCAATGACGGCTCATCGTATTCTCGAATCACCGGCTGCCTCGGGCCAACCGCCACCAGTTCCCTCGGCATCTTGTACCCCCTCCTTCCCTACACCGGGGCGCATCGCAATGCGCCCCTACAGGTATTTATAATACGTAACATGCTCCCTGACAATGTCAAACCCCGCCTTCTCATACGCCCGCCGGGCGGGCGCGTGACCCTCGTCCATCCCGGTGGACACGGACGCATACGAAAGCCCCGCCTGCCGGAACAGATCCAGGACGTAGCCATACATCGCCGTTCCGATCCCCTTCCCCGCCAGCTGTGGCGCAACCCCATTGTTGCCAATGGTCCCCATCGCCCTCTCCTGATCGATCCGGAATGTAATAAAGGCAACCGCCTCGCCCGTCTCGACCGCCTCCACCACGCGGAACCAGTCCGGATGGCGCTCCCAGTGGCCGCACACCTGGGCCTCCTTGTCCGCCTCCCAGTTGGCGCAGAGCACGCCGTGCAGTTCCTCGCCCAGAATTTTCACAGCACTCTCATGAATTCGCACCCACGCCTGCCGGGCGATCCGGCCCACCCGGTCCATATCGCGCCCGGTCGCCCGGCGGATGCGATAACCGGGAGCGATTGTTGGGTCCAACCCCACTTTATCAGCCCTCCAAATCCCAAAAGAAAAGGATTGACATTTCGAACAGAGTGAATATCTTAGCCGGAAATCAGACCGTTCATATCCATCGCCGGTTCGGAAGGAGCGCACCTCTATGAAACTTGGAATCGTCACCTACCAGATCGCCAAAGACTGGGACGTGCCCACCCTCATCGACATGTGTCAGAAGATCGGCCTGCAGGGCGTTGAGCTCCGCACCACCCACGCCCACGGCGTCGAAATCGACCTCACCGCCGACCAGCGCCAGGGCGTCAAACAGCAGTTCGCCGACGCCGGAGTCGAAATCGTCGGACTTGGCAGCGCCTTTGAATACCACGCCGTCGAACCCGAAGTCGTCAAACAAAACGTCGACGGCACGGTCGAATACGCCAGGCTCGCCGCAGACCTGGGCTGTCCCGGCGTCAAAGTCCGCCCCAACGGCCTCCAGGTGGACAAGGGCGTCCCCGCTGAGAAAACCCTGGAACAGATCGGCCTGGCCTTACGCGAGTGCGGGCAGACCGCCGCAGACTTAGGCGTTGAAATCCGCCTGGAAGTCCACGGCCGGGAAACCAGCAATCCCAAAAACATGCGCACCATTATCGACCACGCCGACCACGACAACGTCTATATCTGCTGGAACTCCAACCCGGGAGAGACTATCGACGGCTCCGTCAAAGAGAACTTCGACCTCCTCAAACACAAACTCAGCCTCGTTCACATCAACGAACTCCACAGGGCCGAATACCCCTGGCGGGAACTCTTCTCCCTCCTCAAGGCCGAAAACTACACCGGCTACACCCTTGCCGAAATCCCGGACAGCCCCGAACCCGAACGCCTGCTGCGCTACTACAAGGCCCTCTGGGAGGCCTACACGGCGTAGCGCGTAAGAAGCTGTCTTAAAACCCCCAGCGGTCTTCGCACGGCTGCAAAAGCGCCGGTCGGCGTTGGTCAAACCCACCCGTATCTTGAGGTCGAGGCTGCGCGCCCCTCGCCTCTCATAGGCGGGTTCTCCCGCCTGGACCGACACCTTTTCGCTCGCGCTCGGGAACCCCACCAGGAATTTTAAAACAGCTTCTAAGGTAATAGATGTGAGGGTGTAGATCAAGCGTTCTTAAACCCGTTGTATTTCTTCCCATCCTTTCGTATGTTTTTCCTCTCAATCCGTCCGTATCCTTCCGTGTGCTTTGATCCACCAGAACCGAACCTATGCCCCGCAAAGCCCTCGTCGGCCTCATCCTCGCCATGCTCCTTCCTCTGGCCGTTCTCCTCTGCCCGGGCGACCTTTCCCTGCTATCCCGGCTGGCCCTTGCCATCTCCGCCTTCACCATTCTCTTTTGGACCTTCGAACCTGTACCCATCGAATACACCTCGCTCCTTATGCTCCTCCTCTTCCCCCTCCTCGGCGTCATCTCCTTCGAAACCACCTTCGCCGCCTTTTCCGGCAAAGCCGTCTGGCTGGTCTTCTCCGGCATGGCCTTAAGCCTGGCCATCACGGAGACCCCCCTGGGCGCCCGGCTTGCCCGTCTCGTCCTGGTCCGCATCGGGAGCTACGGCAAACTCCTCCTCAGCATCCACCTCCTCGGCGTCCTCTCGGCTCTCCTCATCCCTTCGGGCGTCGTCCGCATCCTCATCCTCATGCCCATGATCATCAGCCTCCTCAAGGCCCTGGGGGAAAAACCCGGATCTCGCACCAGCGCAGCCCTGATCCTCTCCCTGGTGTGCTCGACCTACTACGGCGGCACGGGCGTCCTCACCGCCTCGGTCCCCAACATGGTCGTCTTCGGCGTAATGGAATCCCGCAACATTCCCATCTTCTGGGGGGAATGGGGCCTCTACCTCTTCCCTGTTATCGGCCTCCTCCGTGTCGGCTGCTGCTATCTCCTGATCCGTCTCCTCCTGCCCGTCCGTCCACCTCCCGTGCTCGCAGCCATCCCGACAGATACACCCCAGATCCCGGCAGCCGTCACCCCTGCCGAAAAGAAAACCGTCGGCATCCTCCTGCTGGGCACCCTCTGCTGGGCGTCCGACGCCTTCCACGGCATTCATCCCGCCACCATCGGCCTCGCCCTGGTTCTCCTGTGCTACCTGCCCGGCTGGGGGCCCCTCTCGCCCGACCGGTTGAAGGGGGTCAACTTCCCCATCCTCATCTATATCGCCGCCGTCTTCGCCATGGGGTATGCCCTTGAAAAGACCGGCTTCAACGCCCACCTGGCCGGCATCCTCACCGGTTGGCTCGATCTCTCAGAAGCCAACACCCTCTTCAAACTGGGCGCCATCACCTGCCTGACCGTCCCCTTCGACTTCCTGGCGGATACCGCAGCCATTGCCGGCGTCCTCACCCCCTTCCTCCTCGACTTCGGCGCCAGCATCGGCCTGCCGCCCCTGCCCACCGCCCTTAGCGTCGCGATCGGCACAAGCCTCGTCTGCATCCCCTACCAATCCGCCCCCTGGGTGCTCGCCTACAGTTTCCGCTACGTCCGCATGGGGCAGTTTATCCTCACCATGACCCTCATCTCCACCCTCACACTTCTCCTCCTGCTCCCTCTCAACCTCCTCTACTGGCGCCTCATCGGCCTCTTCTAAAAGCTTAACCCTTGACAATATCGAACCGGCAGAGTACCATCTCATACCAGTACAAAATTGACGCTTGAGATAGAAACGCGACATCCAACAGGAGACCCCCCGTGGCCGCGCAAAAAATCAACGGAGACCGCTCCCTCGCCTGGGGCGCCATCGAAGCCGGTATCAGCATGGTCACCGGCTATCCCGGTTCCCCCGGCACCGGGACTTTCAATGCCCTGGCCGAAACCGCATGGGACTACGGCCACCACGCCGAATGGTGCATCAACGAACGCATCGCCCTCGACGTGGCCGCCGGCGCCTCCCAGGGGGGAAAACGGGCGCTCGTCTGCATCAAAAGCGTCGGCATGAACGTCGCCTTAGACACTTTGATGGTCCTCAACATGACCGGCGTCTACGCCGGCCTTGTCATCCTCATGGGCGACGACCCGGGCGCCTGGGGGTCTCAGAACGAGCAGGACACCCGTGCCCTGGGTCCCCTGGCCGAACTCCCCATGCTCGAACCGGCAACCCCGGGTGAGGGTCGTCAGATGGTGCGCTTCGCCTTCGACCTCTCCGAATCCCTCCGCACCGTTGTCATCATCCGCATTACCCGCAGCTTCAGCACGCGCGAGGAAGACCTCTCCCCACCCTCGCCCCCCCAGACCAGACCCACCCTCCCGCCGGACAGGCAACCGATGCGCTGGGTATCTTCCCTGCGCAACTGCATCCCCAACCACCACCGCCTCCACCAGACCGTCCGGAAGCTCGCAGACCGGTTCGGCAGCCTGCCGTTCAACCGGCTCGAAGGCCCGGGCCCCAGGGGCATCCTTGCCGGCGGCTTCGTGTATACCAAACTAAAGGAGGCCCTCGCCGGCGCCGATACCTCCAACCTCTGCATCCTCAAACTCAGCGCCCTGTATCCGCTGCCCGGGGACCTCATCGCCCAATTCCTGAAAACATGCCATGAGGTCCTGGTCCTCGAAGAAGTGGACCCCTACCTCGAAGACGCGGTCAAAACGGTCGGCTACGACATTGGCGCAACCCCCGGAATCCTCGGCAAGCGGACCGGCCACGTCAACTGGGAGGGCGAACTCTTCCGCTGGCACATCCAGAAGGCCTTAGACGCCTTCATCCCGGGCTTTTCTCCCGCCCGGCGCTACACCCAAGCCGAATGGGAAAAGGAAAAGCCCTACCGCAAAGCTTACTGCGCGGGGTGCCCCTACCTTGAAATCCTCACCGCCTTCCGGGAAGAGGCCGTGGCCCTGGGCCAGAATCCCTTCCTCGCCGGCGACCCTGGCTGCGTCGTCGTCGCCGTCCGACACCTGGACACCAAGCTCTGCATGGGATCCTCCATCGGCGTGGCCGCCGGTCTTGAAAAGGCCGGCGTCTCGGAACGCACGGTAGCCGTCATCGGGGACTCTTCATTTTACCACACCAGCATAAACGCCCTCATCCACGCCCGGGCCACCGGCGCAAACCTCCTGCTGCTCGTCCTCGACAACGGAGGATCGCTCACCACCGGCGGCCAGCCCACCCCCGACAGGGGACTCCCCCTGCCCGAAAAAACCGGCCCCCCCGTGGGCATCCGCGACTTGGCAGCGGCCTGCGGCGTCGAATCCATCTGGACCGTAGAAGAAGAAGACCCCGAAGACCGGATGCGGGCCGTCTTCCGTGAGGCCCTCACCACAGACCACCTCGCCCTGGTCATCGTCCGCAAACCCTGCAAAAATGTAGAATAAAAAAAAGGCCCTCCGGGTCGCGGAACCCGAAAGAGCCTTGTTGACATCCCGATCCACCTGTCTGCGTCGAGTACTCGACTAGCGCAGGAATTTCATGCTCGAAATAATCCCCCTGTATTCCTCCAGAGGGAAGTGAACGCGAATGCCGCTGCCCAGCATCACATACACCTGCTGCCTGTGCACCACCACCGCGGCCAGAAACCGGCTGCCATATCCCCGGAAGGAAGCCGTCCGGAAGACCCACTCCACCCCTTCAGCAGCATCTATCTGCAGCGTCCGTTTCTCCTCTGCACCGTACCCGATAAATCTGGCCCTGAGCTCTTCTTCCAGGGAAGCCACAAACGTCTCTATGGTATTCCCCCGAGGCAGCGCCCGGGGATCTACGACCAGCGTGGGCCGAAACCGGGTTCCCTGCAGTGGAAACTTTGAAATCTGCACATTCACTTTGGGCAGGCCGTTGGACTCGCGGTCCTGGAAAAGGGTCTGGGCGTTCAAGCTCCAGGTCGAATCGTCTGGAACGGTAAGCTGAAACCCCCACTCCTCGTTGACGTAGACCGTGCCCTCTGAAGAGGAAGTTTCGCTGTCGGGATCGGTCGGAATCGGACCACAGCCCAGCGTTAACTGCGCCAACAAGGTGAGAAAGACCGGAATCCACCGCTGATTTCGACACATAGGTAAGCCTCTTTGGTGAGGAGGTTTCCCCGGCTCTTTCAGTCAAATACGGCAGGGTTCACGGTTCAAATTACCAAATTTAACGCCCCCGGTCAATATCCACCTCCACCCTCTCCTGGAAAATCGCAACATCCCATGCCGTTTTCCTGAGCGCAGCAGCCATCCCCCTGCCTTCCAATCGCTCAAGTCTGTAACGCGTAAACATCGCGGTCCTTCAATTCACCGGCCCCAGCCTGCGCCACCGAATCCTTTCAAACAGGTTCCAAAACGACGCGCTGGTGTCTTGGGAGAAGTAGATCAGCAGCGGATGCGCCTTGATCTTTTCCAGCGAAACCGTCCCCCAAAACCGGCTGTCGTAGCTGTTGTCCCGGTTGTCTCCCATCACAAAAATGTGCCCCGGAGGCACCGTATAAGGACCGAAGTTGTCCCGCGCGCTGTACCGCCGGGGCTGCTCCTGGCGGTCCATATACTTGACCCCGGGAGGGTCCCGAAACGGCTGCCCATCCACGTAAACCACCTTATTCTTGACCTCAACCGTCTGGCCCTCTACGGCGATACACCGTTTGATAAAATCCCGGGACGGATCGTCCGGAAATTCAGCGATCACAAGATCGCCCGGCCTGGGGCCGCGAAATCCGGGCATCCGAAACGAGGGCAGCTTCAGGTTCAGGATCGGCAGGCGGTCGGGAATCTGCGTCCCAAACGTCAGCTTATCGCCCAGCACATAATCCCCCGCCAGAAGCGTATCCTCCATCGATCCTGAAGGAATATGATACGCCTGCACCAGCGTTGCCCGAATTAAAATAAACAGAACAGCGGCAAAAAGAAGGCCCTTTGCATAGGCTTTTGCAATCTGAAGCCCAAATGGCTTCCCCACCCAACGTCCATCCATACACAGGCCTCCCTATTGGAGCTACCCTACATCACTTGGAAGTCTTCCAAATCCTTCAATTCACCGGCCCCAGCCTGCGCCATCGAATCTTTTCAAACAGGTTCCAAAACGGCGCGTCGGCGTTCCAGGAGAAGTAGATCAGCAGCGGATGCGCCTTGACCTTTTCCAGCGAAACCGCCCTCCAGACGCGGCTGTCGGAGCTGTTGTCCCGGTTGTCTCCCATCACAAAAATGTGCCCCGGAGGCACCGTATAAGGACCAAAATTGCCCCGCTGCCGGTAATCCGTATACTTGACCCCGGGAGGGTCCCGAAACGGCTGCCCATCCACATAAACCACCCTGTTCTTGACCTCAACCGTCTGGCCCTCTACGGCGATACACCGCTTGATAAAATCCCGGGACGGATCATTCGGGAATTCGAAGATGACGATATCGCCCGGCCCGGGATCGCGAAACCCGGGCATCCGAAACGAGGGCAGCTTCAGGTTCAGGATCGGCAGGCGGTCGGGAATCTGCGTCCCAAACGTCAGCTTATCGCCCAGCACATAATCCCCCACCAGAAGCGTATCTTCCATCGATCCTGAGGGAATATGATACGCCTGCACCAGCGTTGCCCGAATTAAAATGGCCAGAAAAATCGCAAAACAGATCGACTTTGCATAATCTTTCACAGCCTGTTTTCCGGGCTGTCTCCCGGTCCGAGGTTTATTCATAGAAATCGCGGCGTGGCAACCACCGCCTCCTTTCTGTGGATAAGATGGTGTTCCTCATCAGGGCCGCCAAGATCAAAAGAGATCAAAAAATGCCCCTGTACACGACCAATGGTGGCGTAAAATACCCCTCCCACCACAGGCTGTCAAGCAAATTTCCGCACACCCTTGCCAAACCGCTTGACGCCTGCCTGAGATCGACTTAAATTGCCTTGCCTGCGGAAAATCCTCCACCAGAATAGGGGCGAGTGGCAAGTGGTGGGCAGCGAGTTGCAATCAGGATGTCTTACTCGCCACTCACTCCTGCCTTCACGCGACGATCTCTATGGTTTTTAAAAGGAGCACTGCCATGCGAGAAGTCCGATGGGAGCGCATGTTCCCTGACCAGCTGGAAAAGGCATTTGCAGACTGTCCCGTAGTCTATTTCACCTACGGCCTCTGTGAGCCTCACGGTCCCCAAAACGCGGTGGGGCTGGATGCCCTCAAGGCCCACGGCATTGCCTGTAAGACCGCCCGCGCGCACGGCGGCATCGTGGCCCCACCCGACTACTGGCACATCCACGAACTGGGCGGCTACGCCCTCTGGTGCGAACGCACCGTGGGCCAGGTCGAACGCGCCTGGCTCACCTGCATGCCCCCCTGGCAGCACTTCAAAAACATCTGCTACCACATCCGAACCGCCGACACCCTCGGCTTCCACGCGGCCATCTTCCTTACCGGCCACTACGGCCCCAACTGGCAGGACCTCAAAACCCTCTGCGACCTGGTCCAGCCCCACGTGGGCACCCGGCTCTACAGCCTGCCCGACCACGAGGCCAACCAGCCCGGCTTCGACAGCGACGGCAAAAGCGGCGGAGACCACGCGGGCAAGGTCGAAACCTCGCTCCTCTGGGCGCTCCACCCCGAATGCGTGGACCTCTCCCGCCTCCCCCCCCAGGAGGAGCCCGGCCCCCACTTTGCCATGGGCCCCACCGTCCGCCTGTCCAACCGCAAAACGGGCGAACGTATGGTTGCCGACGAAGTCCGTTGGCTGGGCGCCAAGGCGCAGGAACGCTTAACCGCCTACGACCGGGAAAAGCCCGAGCACAAACTCCGTACCTTTGAAGACGTCGAGACCCTGTGGGAAAAAGTCGTACACCCCGCGCTAAAAGACTTCCAGACCATGCAGGACGCCTGGCAGGACGGCGAATCCCTGCCCGAAACCTCGGTCTGGTACCCCAACTGGCGTATCCCCGACCGGGGGTAGCTGTGGACCTTCCGGAGATTTGATGAGAAAACAAATTTCCGATAATCTCATCAGAAGAAAACCGGCTTTTGCCTTTTCTTCCGGATTCCGACTTCTGTTATTCAGGCGTCCGGGCGTTCCAGCAGCTCAATCTCATACCCATCCGGATCGTCCACAAACGCCATCTTCCGCCCGGACACGAACGTTTCGCGCCACCCGTCCGGCCAGATCTCGATGCCCTTCTTCTCCAATTCGTCGCATTTTGCAATCAGGTCTGGAACCCCGACCGCAAAATGCATCAGATCTTCCGGTACGTTGAGATCGTACTCATCAGAATAGGTCAACTCCAGCGTATGTGCGCTCCCCGGCATCTCTAAGTTCACAATCTGGTTCCCGGCCGGGGACTTGTCCGACCTGCTTTTCACTTGAAATCCGAAGTTTTCGCAATAAAACCGGGCCGACCGGTCCAGACTGCTCACCCGGATGCGGGTATGCAGAAAAACAGGCATAACGTGCTCCTTTCTCTGTTAACCGTAGAAATAGGATCTCTCTTCGGTCTCAAAGATACACGCTAAGATGACAAACACAAACAGAAAAAACGCTCGGGGTACACCTGCCTGGACAAATGCAGGAATCGCGCCGGATCTCAGAAAGCGTTTGACAAACGAGCTTTTGAAAAGGAACTTACAATGGAAAAGACCCTGCTCAAAATCCAGGACCTCACCTGTGGCTACGGCGGGCAGCCGGTGCTCCGGGAAGTCACCTTCGACCTCTGCACCGGCGACTTTGTGGGCGTGATCGGCCCCAACGGTTGTGGCAAGAGTACCCTCATCCGGGCCCTCACCGGTATCCTCAAACCCGCCGCGGGTCAGGTCCGCTTGAAGGGCCGGAAAATCGGTGCCTTCTCCCGCCGGGAGGTCGCCCGACAGGTCGCCGTCATCCCTCAGGACACGGCCCTCCTCTTCGAATTTTCGGTCCTCGAAATGGTGCTGATGGGCCGCACCCCCCACCTGAGACGCCTGCAACGTTCCGGAGAAAGGGATCTTGACCTGGCAGAGGAAGCCCTGCGGCAGACCGATATGCTCCACCTGAAAGACCGGAAGGTGACCGAGCTCTCCGGCGGAGAACGCCAGCGCGCCGTCATTGCCCGCGCCCTGGCTCAGGAACCGCCCCTTCTCCTCCTGGACGAGCCCGACAGCCACTTAGACATCGGCCATCAGATCGAAATCTTCGGTCTTCTTCAGGACCTCAACCGCACCCGGAGCCTCACCCTCCTGTGCGTTTCCCACGACCTCAACCTCGCCTCGACCTACTGCAGGCGGCTGATGCTGATGCAGGCCGGGCGCCTCGTAGCCACCGGCCCCCCGGAGGAAATCATCACCCCCGAACACATCCGGGCCGTCTACGGCGTCAACGCCGTTGTACAGCCCAGCCCGGTCAATGGCACCCCCCAGATCACGCCCTACACTCAGAATTGAAAATTGCCAGGATTGACCTTATCTTCAAACAGCAATCTTCAATTTCCAAGAAAGGATCTCCTATTGAAACCCTTGCCCCACCTCGTCCTGTCCATCCTCCTCCTCTTTGTTACACCATCCCAGGCGCAGGACTTTCCCCTCAAGCTCGCCGACGCCCTGGGCGACACCCTTACCCTCCACGCCTATCCGAAGCGCATCATCTCTCTGGCCCCCAGCAACACCGAACTCCTCTTCGCCGTGGGCGCCGGCAGCCGGGTCGTGGGCGTCACAGACTACTGCAACTACCCCCCCCAGGCGGCTTGGAAACCCAAAATCGGCGGGTTTTCGGACGCTAGCCTGGAATTGATCGTCTCCAAGCAGCCCGATCTTGTTCTGGGCGCGCGTTTCAATCCCCAAGAAAGCCTGGATGGACTCCGGCGGTTTAACATACCGGTCTTTGTACTGGCCCCATCGACCGTGGATGAAACCCTCTCTGCCCTCCTGCAGGTCGGGCGGATCACAGGCCAGGACGAGGCCGCCGCCCGCTTAGAGGCCGCCCTGGTGGTCCGGGTGCAGGCTATTAAAGAGGCCGTGGATGAAATCCCGGTACACGCCCGGCCCCGGGTCCTCTGGGGAAAGCTGAGCGCTCCGATGTACACAGCCGGTCCCGGCAGCTTTATCGACGACCTTATCCGCCTGGCCGGGGGGGGAAGCATCGTGCACGACGCGAGCGCAAACTGGCCCCGGGTGGGGCTGGAAACCATCGTGGACAGAAACCCCCAGGTCATCGTGGTTTCCAGCACACCCCCCCCAAAAATAGGGGAAGCCCTCAACCGGCTCCGGAAGACGCCCGGATGGAAAAAAATCGACGCCGTGATCAGCGGCCGCATCTACCACATCAACCTGGACCTCCTGGGACGCCCGGGCCCCCGGCTGGTTGACGGCCTGGAACGTCTGGCGCACGCCTTCCATCCCGATCGGTTCCCCCAATGAGCGCCCGATGGCGGAAACCCGGCCTGCTGGTCCCTCCTCTCTGCCTCCTGCTCCTGGGATCGGGGATCGTTTCCCTGGGCATCGGGACCGCGCGCATCCCCCCGCACGATGTGCTAAGCGTTTTGATCGGAAAACCGGTTCAGGGGCCGGCCGAGGCCATCGTGCGGGACATCCGCCTTCCCCGCCTGATCCTGGCCGTGCTGGTCGGCGCGGCCCTGGCCGTTGCCGGAACGGCAATGCAGGGATTCTTTCAAAACCCCATGGCCGATCCTTACGTCGTGGGAGTCTCTTCGGGCGCGGCCCTGGGGGCCACCCTGGGGATGGTCCTCCACATCGACTTCTGGATCGCCGGCCTCAGCGCAACCCCCGTCTTCGCCTTTGCCGGAGCGCTGGGCACCACCTTCCTGGTCTACGCCCTCTCCCTGCGGGGTGGGCGTGTGCCCGTGGGGCTCCTCCTCCTCATCGGCGTTGCCGTGGGTGCCCTGGCGGCCGCAGCCACTTCCTTCCTGATGATCATCGGGGACAAAGACCTCCGCCTGATCCTCTTCTGGCTCCTGGGCAGCCTCTCGTCCAGGCGGTGGGACCACGTCCAGATGATCCTCCCCTACGTCATTTTGGGAATCACCCTCATCTGGGCCTATGCCCGGGACCTCAACCTCTTTCTCCTGGGCGAAGAGACCGCCCAGCATACCGGCGTGGAGGTTGAACAGGTCAAACGAATCGTGCTGAGCGCCGCCGCCCTGCTGGCCGCCGCCGCCGTTTCCGTCAGCGGCATTATCGGCTTCGTCGGCCTCATCGTACCCCACCTGATGCGTCTCATCGTGGGTCCCGATCACCGCCGGCTCATCCCCATCTCCGCCCTGTCGGGCGCCCTCCTGATGGTCCAGGCCGATGTGCTCGCCCGCACCCTCGCCGCACCTTCCGAAATCCCCATCGGCATTATCACTTCGGCGCTGGGATGCCCCTTCTTCCTCCTCCTCATCGCCCGCCGGAAAGACATCGTGTTTTAGACCACACGGATGGAACCCCAAAAATAAAAAAGACAGCCAAAAAGCTGTCGTCCGTGGTCTATCGTCCGTCGTCGCTTAAACGGTGAGAGGTTCAGCAGGGGTTTCTCTGGGAGGATTGGCCGAAGATTTGGAACGTTGAGGCTCAACCCCCAGGGCCTGGCGGACCTGGCGAACCCCCTGGCGGTAGTAGCTTTGAACAGTGCTCTTTGAGATCGAAAGAATCAGCGCGATCTCCGACATGGACTTGCCCTGAGAACGGAGGAGCAGCACCTCGTATTTTCGGCCGGTTACGGCAGTTTCAATCACCTCCTTCACCCGGTCCAGGGAGTCGGCATTCGGACCATTCCGGACAAAATGGGGGGATTGCAGGACGTTCTGGCAGATAAAAGACAGAACGATCGTTTCAGTGGAGGGATAACACTGCTCCCGAACGGTATCGTAACGTGGCCAAGCCATGTCTAATTGATTCTCCCAGAAAGAGATAACCCTGGTTAAGCGGAAACGCAGGTCCGTTAAACCCTTGATGAATTTAGCATTTTCTACGGTTTCAAGCAAGGGAAAACTCATCCAGCAGGTCCAGCTGATCCAAGGGGTTGCCCACGCAACCCCAGGTCTTCCACAAGCCGGAGCGCCCGCCGGGAAATGTCACGGCCTCCGTCTGCCTCTGGTATTTTTCCGGAAATTTGGCTATATTATAAATATGATTGGACGCTCCACCTGTGCTGTTGTTACTCCCCTGAACCGTTCTTGAATCCCAGCACAAACGACCAAACTGCTGCCCCTGAAATCCCCCATAGGAGGTCGGCGTGGCGACGCCAACAGACGTGTCCAAATCTCCTCCGGACGCCGAGGCCATCATCGCCCGGGAATCGAATTACCCCAAACTCCAGGACCTGCTCCAAAAAGCCCTCCAGGTCCGCCCCACCCACGACATTGAACTGATATCAAAAGCCTACCACTGTGCCGAACTGGCCCACAGGAACCAGTACCGGAAATCGGGCCAGCTCACCATCCATCACGCTACGGAAGTCGCGCAAATCCTCATCGACCTGAGCTTAGACACCACCACGATTGCCGCGGGCCTGCTCCACGATGTGGTCGAAGACACCGGCATTCCGCTCTCCCGGATCAACGCGGAGTTCGGGGATAAAATCGCCGGGCTTGTGGACGGGGTCACCAAGATCAAGGACCTCACCTTCCAGACCCCCGCAGCCGAACAGGCCGAAAACTTCCGCAAGATGCTCCTCTCCATGGCCCAGGATATCCGGGTGGTCCTCGTCAAGTTCGCCGACCGGCTCCACAACCTGCGCACGCTCAAATACCTCAAACCGGAAATCCGCCGCCAGATGGCCTTAGAAAGCCGGGACATCTACGCCCCCCTTGCCCACCGGCTCGGAATGGCCCGCATCCGTTCCGAACTGGAAGACCTCAGCCTGAAATGGCTGGAGCCGGAAGCCTACCGCGACATCCAGAAAAAGATCAACCTGACCCGGAAAGAGCGGGAGGCTTACATCGAGCAGGTCCACGCCTCCCTGCAGGGGGCGCTTCAAAAAGGCGGCATCCAGGCCGACATCAAGGGCCGCCCCAAAAACTTCCACAGCGTTTACCGAAAGATCGCCACCCAGGGCAAAGCTTTTGAGGAGATCTTCGACCTCCTGGCCATCCGCATCCTGGTCAATACCGTGCCCGAGTGTTACAACGCCCTCGGCCTGGTCCACGCCATGTACACACCGGCCATGGCCCGGTTCAAGGACTTCATCGCCACCCCCAAGAGCAACATGTACCAGTCGCTGCACACCACCGTCGTCGGTCCCGGGGGGGTAATGGTGGAGATCCAGATCCGGACCTGGGAGATGCACCAGACCGCCGAAGTCGGCATCGCGGCCCACTGGCGCTACAAAGAGGGGAAACGCGGCCCCTCGGACCTGGACCGGCACATGGCCTGGCTGCGCAGCCTCTTAGAGTGGCAGCGGGAAACCACAGACCCGCACGAATTCATGGAAGAGTTGAAGATCGACCTCTTTCCCAACGAAATCTACGTCTTCACCCCCAGGGGCGACCTCATCCAGCTCCCCGAAGGCGCCACTCCGATCGACTTCGCCTTTGCGGTGCACACCGATGTGGGCTTCCACTGCATGGGCGCCAGAGTCGACGGCCAGATGGTCCCCCTCTCCACCCCCCTGCAAACCGGCAAAACCGTGGAAGTGATCACCTCCCCGCACCAGCATCCCAGCCGGGACTGGCTCACCTATGTCAAAAGCACCAAGGCCCGCAGCCGCATCCGGCGCTGGCTGAAAGATGAAGAACACGCGCACAGCGTCCGGCTCGGCCAGGAAATCCTGGAGCGCGAACTCAAACGGCGCAGAAAACGGGCCGCGGACAAAAAGCTTGAGGAAGTCGCAGCCGACTTTGGCGTCACCGACGTCGAACACCTCTATGCGGGCATGGGAAACGGCGATTTCTCATTAAACAGGGTCATCCACAAACTCTTCCCCACCGCCCGCCCCACACCCAAGAAAACCCGCCCGGAGCCCCCGCGCAGGCGCGGGAAGAGTCCCCTCAAAATCCAGGGCCTGAACAACCTGATGATCCACTTTGCCCGCTGCTGCCGTCCCATCTCCGGAGATTCGATCTTAGGCGTCATCACCCGGGGCCAGGGGGTGTCGGTGCACCGCAGGGACTGTCCCAATATCCTCGCTCTCACTCAAGACCCGGAACGCATCCTGGAACTGGACTGGGACGTCGAAGAAGAAGAGACCTTTGTCGTCCGCATCCAGGTCATCGGCACCGACCGTCCCAATTTCCTGCGCGACGTCACCCAGGCCATTGCCGACCGGGGGGTTCCGATCGTCGGCGGCGAACTCACGACCGCGCACGGACAGGTTGGCGACCGGTTTCTGGTCGAGGTAAAAGACAGGCACCAGCTCAACGCACTCTTCAAAAAGATTTTGGCAGTGTCGGACGTTGCCGACGTGCAGCGGGTGGACGAGGCGGAAGAGGAAGAATGAAAATTCGTGAAATGTAGAATCGCTCGCGTTCTACCCCCCTTCCACGGCGTATTGCAAACGCAGCCGATTTTCCGGGCCGGGTGCACAAAGAGCCCGGCTTATCACCAGACTTTGCGTACGCTACCTCTACACCCCACCCTCGGCCCTGGAAGCCTCCGACGATTCCACCTGCCGCTTCAGCGCCTCTAACTTCGTCAGCGCCTCCAGCGGCGTCGTGCGCTCGATATCCACCCCGCGCAGTTCGTTCAAAACCGGATGCTCCGGTGGCGCTGGGGCCTGCTTTGGAACGAAAAGGGAGATCTGCTCCTCGTCCGTCAGCCCCTTCCGCTTCCGGGATAGCCGCACTGCGGACCGGGTTAGCGTCAGGTCGTTCTGCTCCAGCCGCCCCAGTACCTCTTTTGCGCGCGCAATCAGCTCCGGGGGCATCCCGGCCAGCTGGGCCACCTCGATGCCGTAGCTGTGGTCGCATCCCCCGGGCACCAGCCGGTACAGGAAAACGACCGTATCTCTCGTCTTCCGAACGGACACGCTGTAGTTCTTAACCCGGGGCAACATCTCCTCCAGCTCCGTCAACTCGTGGTAGTGGGTTGCAAATAAGGTACGCGGCCGGATGCCTCCTGAATTGTGCAGGTACTCCGTCATCGCCCAGGCAATGCTGAGGCCGTCGAACGTGCTCGTCCCCCGCCCGATCTCGTCCAAAAGGACCAGGCTCTTAGGCGTCGCATTGTTCAGGATATTGGCCGCCTCGTTCATCTCCACTAAAAATGTGCTCTCCCCCCGCGCTAAGTTGTCCGACGCCCCCACCCGGGTAAAAATCCGGTCCACCGCGCCCACGCGGGCCGACCGGGCAGGCACAAAGCTGCCCACCTGTGCCAGCAGCACAATCAGCCCCACCTGCCGCAAAACCGTCGACTTCCCGGCCATATTCGGCCCCGTAACAATCAGGATCTGCTCCTGACCGCCATCCAGGAACACGTCGTTCGGGACGAATTTTCCGCTCGGCAGAAGCCGTTCCACCACCGGATGGCGCCCCTCCCGGACCTCGATTACCGTGCTCTCGTCCACATCGGGACGGACGTAATCGCTGCCGGCGGCGACCTCCGCTAAGGAGGCCAGCACATCCACCACCCCCACCGTCTGTGCTGTCCGCTGCACCGGATCCACCCATCCGGCCACTTGCTCCCGCAGCCGGTGAAACAGCTCCTTCTCTAATGCCTTGGCCCGCTCGTCCGCCCCCAGGATCTTCGCCTCCCACTCCTTCAACGCCGGCGTGATAAACCGCTCGGCATTCACCAGCGTCTGCTTCCGGATATAATCCTCTTCCGGCACCTTGTCTAAGTTGGCCCTGGTCACCTCAATATAGTACCCGAACGCCTTGTTGTACCCCACCTTCAAAGACGCGATGCCGGTCCGCTCCCGCTCCTTGCTCTGCAGCTCCGCCACCCAGCTCCGTCCTCCGGAAGCCACATCGCGCAGTTCGTCTAATTCGGCGTGATGGCCAGACCGGATCATTCCCCCCTCGCTCAACACCACCGGAGGCTCATCTTCAATTGTGCGATCGATCAGGTCGGCCAACTCGCTCAAATCGGGCATTCCCTTATCCCGCGCCCGCCCCAGCAAACCAGCGCCCACTTCCCCAAGCGCATCCCGCAGGGGCGGCACGGCTCGCAGAGAAAGCTTCAGTCCGACCAAATCCCGGGGATTGGCGCGGCCGCAGCAGATCCTGGACATCAACCGCTCTAAGTCTCCCACCCCCCGCAACGCAGACCGCACCGCTTCCCGCAGCGTTGGGGACCAGACCAGCGCGTCCACCGCATCCAGCCTCGCTTCGATCCGGGAAATATCCAGCAGTGGCTGGGCAAGCCAAGTCCGCAGGGTGCGCGCGCCCAAGGCCGTACACGTGCAGTCCAGCACCGAGAACAGGGAGCCCTCCCGGCGTCCCTCCTGCAGGGTCGTGACCAGCTCCAGGTTTCGCTGGGTCACCAGATCCAGCGCCATATACGAACCCGTATGCTCGCGGGACAGCCGGGTAATATGCGAAATCGCCCCCTTCTGATTCTGCCGGAGGTAGCACAAAAGCCCGCCCGCAGCGCAGATTCCGGTCTTGAGGTCCTCGCAGCCGAACCCCTTCAGCGAAGACACCTGGAACTGTTCCAGCAGGGCATCGTAGGCGTAGGTATACCCGAAATACCAGTCCTCCTGACGGGTCAGCAGCACGCCCGGCAGGCGCTCCTGGCACGCCGCCTCGTTGGCCTCCGCCCAGGACTCGGGCGCCAGGATCTCCGCAGGCCCGATCCCCTCCAACGCCTCCCAGAGATCCCCTGCGCCCCGCTCTAAGGCCCGGAAGGTGCCCGTTGAAAGATCGGTCACGGCCAGCCCCGCCCGATCATCCTCAACATAGACGCCCACCAGGTAGTTGTTCCGCTTCTGATCCAGCAGATTGTCCGTAAGCGCCGTTCCCGGAGACACCACCTGCACCACCTCCCGGCGCACAATCTGCTTCCCCTTCTGCGGCGGCTCCATCTGTTCGCAGATCGCCACCTTCTTCCCCGCCTTGATCAGCCGCGCCAGGTAGGTATCCAGGGCATGGTGGGGAACCCCCGCTAAAGGAATATCCTCGGCCCGGCCGTTGTTGCGCGCCGTCAGCGTCAGCCCGAGCAGCTGGGACATCTCCACCGCGTCTTCGTAGAATGTCTCATAAAAATCGCCCATCCGAAAGAGCAGAATCGCGTCGGCGTGCTCCTCCTTAAACCGCATATACTGCTCCATCATCGGAGTCATCTCTCTAACCATCGCCCTATTCCTCTGCTCGCTTCTTCACCTGGCACGTAAGCTTTTCTGCCGTTTCAATCTGCTTGCGCGCCGCCTCTGCCGCCTCCCGATCCGCAAAAGGTCCCGTCAGCAGGAGGCGCAGCGCGCTTTCCCCAACGGCCTCCTCCCGGACCTGCAACCCCGCCTCCACCAAACGCGCGGACAGCCTCCCCAGGTTATCCCTATTCCCGAAAGCCCCCACCTGCACCCAAAAACGGCCCCCTTTCTGCGTCTCCTCACGCCTGCCTTCGCCGGATGTCCGGCCCACCTGCTTCCTCAACGCCGCAACCCGCTCCAGCATGGCTGCCTTCACCGGCCCTGCATCGCCCTCCAGCAGCGCCTCTGCCACCCGCAACGCCTCGGACGCATCCCCCTGCTGCGCCTTTGCCTCCACGATCCCCAGGCGAACGTAGGGCGTAGTCTCCGAATCCGGAAACCGGCTCAGCGCCTCTTGTAAAGCCACGGAGGCGGAATCGGGCTGCCGCATCACCAGATAGGTCATCCCTATCCTGTAGAGCGCCCGGGGGGCCAGGGGGCTGTCCGGATAGGACGCCAGAAGCTGCCGGTAGCGGCGCCGGGCCGTCATATAAAGCCCTGCCGGATCCGCATAATCCGCCTCTGCCAGTTCAAAAAGCGCATCGTCGGCCAGGGCGTGCGCCGGGTGGGCCGCCAGCAGCCGCGCAAAGTAGCCCCGTGATTTCCCCCCCTCAGCCGTCAGCCGTCCCAGGTAGTAAAGCGCCTCGGCATCCCCCGGCTGGGCCGCCAGCCGCTTGAGAAACGCCGTCCGCGCCTCATCGAAACGACCCGCTTCAAACAGCGCGACCGGATCTTCTGCCCAAAGTGAACTTCCCTGCAGGGTCAGGACGGCGAAAGCGCACGTCCAGAGTATCGATGATTTAAAGGTCGCCCTCATCAGCTCCCAATGCTTTCTCTTTCCTGCGGGTCAAAACGAACCGATCTTCCTGTTTCCGATAATATCCCGAAACAAACTCACGCTCTGTAAACCCCCAGCCCTCATAGAGCCGGATGGCGCTCTTGTTAGCCGGATCGACCGTCAGAAAACAGTCCACACCCAGCGCATCCACCTCGACAAACAGCGCCTCCATCAGCCGGGTGCCGACCCCTTTCCCCCTCTGCGCCTCACCCACAAACACCTTGTGCAAACAATAAGATCCGGATACCGTAGGAAATGCAACCAGCGCCCCCAGAACCTCCCCGTCTTCCTTCGCGCAGAAAACCAGCGCGTGCTCAATCCAGATCCGCCACACGTGCTCCCCGTCCGGAATATACTCAGAATGCCGGGTCTTTGTCCAGGCCATTCGATCCAACCGGGCAATCTCAAGAAAATCCTGCGTCTTTGCACGTTCGATGCGAACCACTACGGAATCCCCTCCTCCCGAACCTTCAGGTACCATTTAACAAACCACGACTCGTTCCCCACGGGACAGCAGCCGTTCAACCAGGTGGAATCCGATAAATCCGGCCCCCCCCTTATTTTGGATTTCGGAATGCGGAACCTAAAATCTCGCCCACCACACGATCGCCTTCAATCCGCCTCAGACACACGCGCCGAACCTGGTTCATCGCAGAATCCGGTCCGGGCGCAAATACCCGGATGTAGTTGTCCGACACCCCCTGCAGGTACCCCATCTCGGACGTCCGACGGTTTTCAAAAAGCACCTCAAGGGACCTGCCCAGAAACTGCCGGTAGAAGGCCTCGGCCTTCTGCCGGCCCAAAGCGCGCAGGTCGGTCCCCCGTCGCTTCTTTACCGCCGCATCCACCTGCCCCCCCATCCGGGCGGCCGGCGTCTTCTTTCGGGGAGAGTAAGGGAAGACGTGGAGGTAGGCCATGGGGCTTTGCTCGATCAAATCGGTGGTATTCCGAAAAGCCGCCTCGGTCTCGCCCGGGAAACCGACCATCACATCGCCTCCAATGCCGATGCCCGGAATCCGGTCCGCCAGCTTGTCGACCAGCGCCCGATACTGCGACCGGGTATAGGGGCGGCGCATCGCCTCCAGAATACCGTCGTCCCCGCTTTGAAGTGGAATGTGAAGGTGGCGGCAGAACTTTCTCGAAGCCGCAAAGAAGTCGATCACAGGATCGGTAACATACGTCGCTTCAATCGAACTAACCCGAAAGCGCCGGAGGCCCCCGATCCCGTCTACTGCCTCTAACACGTCGATCAGGTGCAGGCCCTCTAAATCGGTCCCGTAGTCGCCGATATGCACCCCGGTCAGCACCACCTCCTGGTGACCCGCGTCGACCAGCCGCCTCACCTGGGTTGCTGTACTCTCCAGCGTGCGACTGCGGCTCCGCCCCCGGGCAAAGGGAATAATGCAGAAAGAACAGAATGCGTTGCACCCTTCCTGGATTTTCACAAAGGCCCGGGCCCGGCCGCCGAAATTGAAAATATCCATATCCTGGAAATCGGCCGTGCGGCTCGACGTCACAAAACTCCGCCCCAGAGAGCAGGTATCGTTCACCAGATCCAGCAGCCGGGTCTTCTCCGCCGTGCCCACCACCAGATCCACCTCGGGCATCTCGACCAGGGCATCCGGATCGGTCTGCGCGTAACAGCCAACGGCCACAACCGTCCCCCCCGGCGAGATGCGGTGCGCCCGGCGCAGCATCTGCCGCGACTGCGCGTCCCCCTGGCCGGTGACCGTGCAGGTATTCACCACCGTTACGTCTGCCGGCTCACCAAAGGAAACCACGCGGTATCCCTGTCCCTCGAACTGCTCGCGGTACCATTCCGTATCGTACGCGTTCAATTTGCAGCCGAGGGTGTAGAATGCAACGGTCTTTCCGGTTGTCTTCATAAACCCCTTTCCAGGGTAATACAACACATACAGCAAAGAGTTGAGGAAAATTCCTCAACTCTTTGCCTTATCGTTCGATATCGTCAAAAAAGCATCACGATTCCGACTCCGGCTTCTTCTCCGATTCCTCTTTTTCTCCTGAATCTGAATCCTCAGACGCCCCGGGTGCTGCCTCCGCCCGAGGCCCGGTTTTGCCTTCTGTTCCGGCAGCTTTTGCCTCTGCGGCCCCGGCTTTCCGTTCCTTTTCCACCACATCGCCAACCGTAACCGGACGGGTCTGGTGGCTTTCCAGGTAGGCGTCAATTTCGGCCTGTTCGGCGTCGCGCAAATACTCTTTCACGCTCAGCACGATCTTCCGCTGTTCCTCGTCGAACTCCACCACCTTCAACGGCAGCTCATCCCCTTCGGAAAAATGGTCCTGCGGGCGTTTCAGGTCTTCCACGCCCAGCTGCGATGCCGGGATAAACCCCTCCACATCGCCCTCTAAGTCAACCACCAGACCCCGCTCTAAGATCCGGGAGATCTTACCCGGGGTCTGGTTGCCCACGGCATATTGTACGGCCAGATTGCCCCAGGGGTTCTCCACCGTCTGCTTGTGCCCTAAGGAAATCCGGCGCCGCTTCTTGTCGATACTGAGAACCACCACATCGATCTCCTGGCCCTTCTTGACCACCTCGCTTGGATGCCGCACCCGCCGGGTCCAGGACATATCCGAGATGTGGACCAGGCCGTCAATGCCCTCTTCGATCTCCACAAAGGCCCCAAAATTGACCAGGTTGCGCACCCTGCCCACCAACCGGGTGCCAGGCGGGTACTTTTCGTCCAGCGTGAGCCAGGGATCGGACGTCACCTGCTTGAGGCCCAGCGAAATCTTCTGCCCATCCTTATCCACGTTGAGAATCACAACGTCTACATCATCGCCGATGGAGAGCAGCTTGGAAGGGTGCCGGATGTGCTGCGTCCAGGACATCTCCGAGATGTGGACCAGGCCCTCTACGCCCTGCTCCAGCTCCACGAAAGCCCCGTAATCGGTGATGCTCACCACCCGCCCCCGTACCCGGGCCCCCACGGGATACTTCTCTTCGATATTCTCCCAGGGATGGGGCGTAAGTTGCTTCAGGCCAAGTGAGATCCGCTCCCGCTCTTCGTCGTAATTGAGCACCTTCACCTGCACCCGATCGCCAATGGACAGGGCCTCCGAAGGGTGCCCCACCCGCCCCCAGGAGATATCGGTAATGTGAAGCAAGCCGTCTAAGCCACCCAGGTCGATAAACGCCCCGAAATCGGTGATGTTCTTGACCACCCCCTCGCGCACCTGACCCACCTCTAAGGTCTGCAGGATCTGTTTGCGCAGACGCTCCCGCTCTTCCTCTAACACCACGCGCCGTGAAACAACAATATTGCGCCGATTCTTGTTGAGCTTGATGATGTGGAACGGAAAGACCTCGCCGATAAACTGGTCGAAATTCTTCACCTGCTTAATATCGATCTGGGAACCCGGAAGGAAGGCATCCACCCCGAACAGGTCAACCACAATCCCACCCTTGATGCGGCGCACCAGGCGCCCTTCAACGATCTGATCGCTGTCGTAGGCGTCCTTGATCCGGTCCCAGACGCGCATAAAGTCGGCCTTCTGCTTGGAAAGGACGATCTGGCCTTCCTGATCTTCCACATTTTCTAAGTAGACCTCGATCTCCTGTCCAACCTCAACATCAGAGAGACCGCCGAACTCCGAAAGGGGGATGGCCCCTTCAGACTTAAATCCGATATCCACGACAACGGTGTTTTCATCAACGGCCAGAACGGTACCACTGACGATTTCGCCTTCGGCGATGTTGTTCATCGTATCTTCGTAAAGGCTCATCATCTTGGCAAATTCTTCTTCCGAATATTCGCTTTCATCCAGAGCCTTCAGCGCGTCTTCCGGAGGGGCGGCCACAGCAGCGGGCGCTTTCCCTTCTATGGTCTGATCGGCACCGGGTTCTTTGTTATTCTCTTCCTCAAACATTCGACAACAACCTCCTTGTCCATACCTCGAAACTTGGGCAGGTCCCATTCAAGAGGCACAGAACAGGTCCGGAAATAAAGGGTAAAACAGGGACTGAATCCCCGTTGAAAACAGGCCGGCATCTATGAGAGAACACACGGTGCAGGAGCGGCCGTGCCGGCGTTCCGTCCCCCCCGCTTCAGTTCACTGATCTTGCGCATCACCTCGCTGCTGATGGATTGATAAGCCTCTTTTCGCCTTGAGGACAACCCGTCTGAATGAAACAGAACCGGCTCGCCGAACTTCACAACCACACGGCTCAAACCGATCAGACTCTTCCAGACATTGACCGTGCCCGAAATATAGGCCGGTACCACCGGAACCCGGGTACGATAGACCATCATGCCGATGCCCGCCTTGGGTTCGAGAAAACGGTCCGTTTTGTTCCGGGTCCCTTCTGGGGAGAGGAAGATGGCCCTGCCGGCCTTCAACCGTTTTTCAATGGTCCTCAAGGCGTTCCGATCGCCCCGAGATCGGTCGATTGGCATGGCGTTCAATTTTTCGACCAATCGTCCAAAAAACGGTACGGAAAAAAACTCCTGCTTAGTAACATACAAAAGTTCCCGGCTGGCCGCAACCCCGATCAGAACGGGATCGACATAGGAGCAGTGATTGCTGGCTAAGATCAGCCCGCCGTTTGCCGGAATGCGCTCATTTCCCTCCACCTGAAGCCGAAAGAAGAGCCTGGACAAGCCATACGCAATCCACCAGCAGGCCTGATAAAAACGCATATACGACCTCCCCAACAGGTGTCAGGCCGGGCCGGCCGTGTGCTCCCCTCGGCCCCCCTCTGAGACAGAGCCTCCTCCCCGCTCCAGCGCCAGGCGGACCACACGGTCCACCTGTTCCTCAATCGAAAGGCCTGTCGTATCCAGACGCACGGCATCGGAAGTCGGCCATTCCCCCATCTTCAACTGTGTGGCTTCGTCCCGGGCATCCCGGGCGCGAATCTGTTCGATCAGCGTGGAGAAATCCGCCTCCTCCCCCCACCTGGCCATCTCCACAGAGCGCCGCCGGGCCCGCTCGGCAACGTCAGTAACCAGGAAGATCTTAAGTTCGGCGTCGGGAAATACCACCGTACCGGTATCCCGGCCCTCCAGCACAATCCCGCCGTCCCACCCGATCTCCTGCTGGAGCCCCACCAGCACCTCCCGAACCTCCGGATGGGCCGCAACCCGAGACGCCGCATCCGAGGCCTCCGGCGTCCGGATGGCCCCCGACACATCCTCCCCATCCAGGAGCGTCTGCTGGCCCCTGGGGTGCAAACGCAGATCGATGCGCACCTGCCGGGCCAGCCGGGCGGCGGTCTCCCCGTCGTCTGGACTGATACCGGCCCGGAGCAACTCCAGACCCAGCGCCCGGTACATCGCCCCGGTATCCAGATAAAGATACCCCAAACGGCGGGCAACCCCCCGCGCCGTGGTGCTCTTGCCCGATCCGGCCGGACCGTCAATCGCAATGACGATGCCCTTCTTCCGCATCGATTGCCCACACACAGGCCGCCTCCAGCCCAACCAGCTGCTTCAAATGCGCGACCTCCCCCCGGCTCAGGCGCCGCCAGTGACCCGGTTCGAGCCCCTCGGTCGTAATCCCGGCAAAGGCGATCCGTTCCAGCCCACGCACCGGGTGCCCCACTTCCCCACACATCCGTTTGACCTGCCGCTTCCGCCCCTCGTGCAGCGTCAACTCAAGCACGCCGTTGCCCCCGGCAGTTTCCACCAGCCGGACCTCTGCAGGGGCCGTAAGCCTTCCTTCCAGCGGGACGCCTTCGCAAAGCCTTCTCAAGACATCTGGAGAGGCAACCCCCTCAACGTGCGCCCGATAGGTCTTCTTCACGCCGTACCTGGGGTGCATCAACCGGTAGCTCAAATCTCCATCGTCGGTCAGCAGCAGAACGCCTCGCGTATCCAGGTCGAGCCGTCCCACAGGAAAGACCCGCGCTTTTATCCCCTCTAAGAGGTCGTATACCGTGCGGCGGTGGTGCGGATCGCCCGAAGAGACGAGGTAGCCGGGCGGCTTGTTCAACACCAGATAGGTACACACCGCAGGCAACCGAATCCACCGTCCGTTGTAGACCACCCGGTCGGCCTCAGGATCGATCAGAATGCCGGGATGATCCACCCGCAGCCCGTTAACCTGGACCTGTCCCGCCTGAATCAGCCGGTCACTCGCCCTCCGGGAGGCGACACCCGCCCGGGCCAGAAATCGATTCAGACGCTCCCTCTGACCCATCGCCACCGTCTGATTCCCCTTCGTAAGCGCCATCTGCATCGCCTGCCCCCCTGTCTGGCGTCTCACCGCCCGGCCCGGCCGCTTTGAAAAGATCCTCTAAGACGCCTCCTTCGGAAGCGCGCTCTTCCCCCTCCTGAAACAGCTCCTCCACTTCCCTCAGCTTTGGCAGGTCCGATAGGGTCTTCAACCCAAAATGCTTCAGAAAATCGCGTGTTGTCCCGTAAAGCAAAGGGCGCCCCGGCCCGTCGGCACGCCCGGAAATCCGGATCAGCCCCTTCTCCAACAGGTGCCGGAGAACGCCGTCTACCGTCACCCCCCGGATGTGTTCCACTTCGGCCTTGGTGAGGGGCTGCCTGAAAGCAATCATAGCGAGGGTCTCCAGGGCCGCCTGGGAAAGCCGGGCAGGCGCCTTCTCCCGCAACAGCCGCCTCGCCCAGGAGGCGTACTCGGGGTGGACCATCAGCTGAAAGCCTCCTGCCACCTCCGTAACCTTAAAGCTGCGGCCGGTGCTGAGGTACTCGTTGTTCAGGTCATCAACATAGGTGCGGATCTCCCGCGCCTCAACACCGGAAAGCACCGAGGCAATTTTCCCAACACCAATCGGCACATCCGAGGCAATCAGCAGGGCCTCAATAATGCTGCGGTTGCGGGCATGTTCATCGGGCGCCAGATCTTCTGAATGCGCGTTATCAGACATCGCGTTGGGATCCCGGTGGTGTTTTTGCCTCCTGCGCCTCTGTTTCGGCTTCCTGTTTATAGATCCAGATGTCGCTGTTCAAATCGACCTGTCGGGCCACCACCTGCCCTGTCCGGATCAGTTCAAGGAGGGCGATAAAAGTCACAATCAACACAATGCGCGGCAGCCCCGAAACCAGCTCAACAAAGGAGGCACGCTCCTTCTGTGCAAGAACATCCAGGATAACCTCAGCACACTCCTCTGTGTTAACCTCCACCCGCTCAACCTCGTGGAAGTCGACCTTGGGAGCAGCGGCTAAAGCCTGTTTAAAAGCGGCTAAAAGGTCGAAGAGACCCACCGACCGGCAGGCTTCTAACGCATCCTCCTCAAGCCCCACCATATCCAATGCGGCCCCCCGGTAAAAGCGATCGCGACAGGCCGCCTGCTGGTCCTCCATCCAGGAAGCCACCTCCTTGAACTGCTGGTATTCCAGCAAGCGCCGGACCAGGTCTTCCCTCGGATCCCCGGCCTCCTCCTCGTCCTCCGGGTCGGACGGCAGGAGCATCCGGGATTTGATCTTCATCAGGGTGGCCGCCATCAACACAAAGTCTCCGGCCTGTTCCAGGTTGAGGCTTTGAATGACTTCCACGTATGCTAAGAACTGCCGGGTGATCTCCGCAATCGGGATATCGTAAATATCGATTTCGTTCTTCCGGATCAGGAAGAGGAGAAGGTCCAGAGGCCCTTCAAAGATATCGATCTTAATTCCGTAGGGGCCAAAACCGGCATCGACCTGAAAAGCCAGGGAATTTGCGACCATTCGGAAACCCCTTGCGTATTGAAGATCGCCGGAATTGAATATTGAAAAACATCCAATCTTCAATCTTCAATCCATAAATAGATAGGGGCGCCAGCGCCAGTCTGGCACCCCGATGAAATGACTGATAAAGGTGACGTTGTTGGGCTGACGCGGCTTGCGCAGGAGGGCAAGACCGACCTGATCGGGCGACCGATTTCCCTTTCGGTTGTTGCAGCGCAAACAGGCGCAAACCAGATTGTGCCAGGACTCCCTCCCCCCCTGTGTCCTGGGGATCACGTGGTCCACCGTCATCGGCCCCCGCCTGGTGCCGCAGTACTGGCACTGGTGCCCATCCCGCTTCAGAATATTCCGTTTGGATAGGGCGAGTTGCTTGGGAGAGATCCGTACATAGATGGCCAGGCGCACCACGCTGGGGACGGGAAATTGCTGTGAAACCGACCGGATACAGGTATCGAGCGACTCGATAACTTCCGCCCGCCCCCGAAAGACCAGCACAATCGCCCGCCGGACGCTGCAAACGTGGATCGGTTCGTAGCTCTGGTTGAGCACCAGAACAGATCGATTGAGCAGTGGCACACCTGCGGTTTTTATCATGGCGAAATGGCTCTACAGATACAGGTATTCAAATTGCTCAGAATCTTTATAAGCTTTTATAGAATAAAGCCTTTATCCTGCAAAGTCAAGTCTTTTAATGATTGTTTATGTCAGTTCCTCTCGTTATGGAAATAAATTCCCACGCTACAAAATCAGGAAGTCTGGACAAGCCGGATGATAAAAAACAAACCCTCATTCCTCCTCAATAAGCCTCGCATACGCCTCCGCGCTCAACAGCGCCTCCAGATCGGTGGCATCCTGAATCCGCAGCTTGATCATCCAGCCTTCACCGTAGGGATCTTCGTTAATCTGCACAGCGTCCTCGGTAAGGGCGGTATTGACGTCCACGACCTCCCCCGACACGGGCGCATAGAGATCCTCCACCGTCTTTACGGCCTCCACCGTTCCAAAGGCCTTTCCATGTTCCACCGTATCTCCCACATCGGGGAGTTCCACAAAAACAATATCGCCCAGTTCTCCCTGTGCGTAGTCGGTAATCCCGACCACACCCTGATCGCCTTCCAGGCGCAACCACTCGTGTTCCGAGGTATACAAAAGCTCTTCCGGAATTTCTGATGACATAATGGAAAACTCCTTAAACGTAGTTCTTTACCTCTCGTAGCCGAGATTCTGGACAAAATCCGTCGCGATCCGTCCGTTTTGAAAATCGGGATGGCGCAGGATCTTGAGGTGGAAAGGAATGGTGGTTGGTACCCCTTCGATCACAAACTCCTGGAGGGCCCGAACCATCCGCCCAACCGCTTCCTCCCGGTTCTCCCCATAGGCGATCAACTTGGCCAGAAGCGAGTCGTACTGCGCTGGAATCCGATAGCCCGAATAGGCATGTGAATCGATCCGGATACCGGGCCCTCCCGGCATGTGAAAGGTGGTAACCGTGCCCGGAGAAGGCCGAAAGTTGTGATCGGGGTCTTCGGCGTTGATCCTGCACTCGATCGCATGCCCGGTGGGGATAACCGCCTCCTGATCAAATCCCAGAGGTGCTTCCGCTGCAATGCGAATCTGGGCCTTCACCAGGTCGATTCCGGTCACCATTTCGGTCACCGGATGCTCTACCTGAATCCGGGTATTCATTTCCAGAAAATAGAAATCGCCCGACGCATCTAAGAGGAATTCCACGGTACCGGCGCTGAAATACCCCACGGACCGCGCCCCGGCAATGGCGGCCTCCCCCATCTGGCGGCGCAAATCGGCATCCACGGCCAGCGAAGGAGACTCTTCCACCAGTTTCTGGTGCCGCCGCTGGATGGAGCATTCCCGCTCCCCCAGGTGCACAAGGGTGCCCGATTGATCCCCCAGGACCTGAATCTCCACGTGCCGGGGGCCTTCAACCTCCTTCTCTAAGTACAGCGCACCCGAGGTAAAGGCGGCCTCGGCTTCGGCATGCGCCATCTGCCAGGCCCGCTCCAGTTCCTCCTCGGAATGAACGGTGCGCATGCCCCGACCACCCCCTCCCACAACCGCCTTGAGCCGAACCGGATACCCGATGCGCGAAACAGCCTCACGCGCTTCTTCCAGATCCTGCAGCATACCCGTCCCGGGTGAGACGGGCACGCCTGCCTCCACCATGATCTGGCGTGCCACCGCCTTATCGCCCATCTTTCGGATGGATTCGGGCGAAGGGCCGATAAAGGTGACTCCACAGGACGTGCAGATCTCGGCAAATTCGGCGTATTCCGCCAGCGGCCCGTACCCGGGGTGGATCGCATCGGCGTCGGTCACCTCAGCAGCACTTAAGATACGCGGGATGTTCCGATAGCTCTGATCTCCGGGAGGAGGTCCTATACAGACATCCTCATCTGCGAATCCGATGTGCAAAGAGTTGGCGTCGGCCTCGGAGTGGACGGCAACGGTCTGGATGCCGAGTTCCTTACAGGCCCGGATAACCCTCAGGGCGATCTCACCTCGATCGGCCACAAGGATCTTTCTGAACAAATGCGTTCGCGACACGGGAATAAACGGGGGTAGGACGTTGTAATGGTGTGGGCTCTAAAGCGGTTCTAAGAGGAAAAGGGGCGTGTTATACTCAACAGGGTTGCCGCTTTCAACCAGGATACGGGCCACCCGGCCTTTGATATCCGAGTCGATTTCATTCATGATTTTCATCGCCTCAATAATACAGAGCGTCTGGCCGGAAGAGACAATATCGCCCTCTTCAACATAGGGAGGCACATCGGGACTGGGGGCGCTGTAAAACATCCCGACCATCGGAGACAGGACCGGGTGCAGCCCATCGGTCTCATTTGGCTGTACCGGCTCTGCCTCAGCAGCCGTCTGCGTCTCGGGCTGAGGCGCAAAGACCTGGGCGTCTCCGCCTGTTTTCACAATCCGAATTCTCCCCCCCAGGAACTTGCGTTCAACCTCAATCTCCTTGATGTGATCTTCCCCAACCAGGTCGATCAATTCCTGGAGGACCTCCCGAAAACGTCTGGAAAGTCTCACCTGTGCTCCCTATTAAACACGCTCAACATACACATCGGTCCGCGTGTCAACCTTCAGCACATCGCCGGGCTCCACAAACAGGGGCACCTGAATCGAAGCGCCGGTCTCTAAAACGGCCGGCTTGGTTGCCCCGCTGACCGTATCTCCCCGGACGCCCGGGTCGGCCTTCGTAACGGTCAGTTCGACAAAAATCGGGAGCTCAACGCCAATCGCGCTATTTTCGGCCACCAGTACGTTGACAACCTCGTTTTCCTTGAGATACTTCAGGGCATTGCCAACGGTCTCGGCCATCAATTCAAACTGGTCGTAGGTCTCATTATCCATAAAAAAGTAGATGTCATCCGATTTGTAGAGATATTGCATTTCTCGCCGTTCAAGGCGTACATCATCAACCTTATCGCCAGACCGGAAGGTCCGATCGATAACGGCGCCCGTCTTGACATTTTTCAGGCGGGTACGGACCACCGCAGCGCCCTTACCCGGTTTAAAAGGCTCAAATTCCACCATAGCGAAGAGGTCGCCGTCTAAGCGCAAAACCATACCGTTCCGAAATTCAGACGTCGAGACCATACTCGGAAAATCCTCCACCCTTATTGGGACACTGGCCCGGGACGTCATCCATCGCCTGAAGTTCCTCAAGGCGCTGTTTCACCTGCTGGTTGCCCGGGTCGCGCTTTAAGACCCGTTCCAGAACCTCAAGGGCCTGCTGGATAAGCCCCTGAGTCGCATAAAGTTCAGCCAATGTAGAGGTTGCAATAGGATCCGTGCCCTCCAATGTGCGGTCTCCAGACACCGCCGGTGCTCCAGACACCGAATCCCGGTTCCCGCCAACCTCCCGGACCAGAGCGTCCAGGTCCCCATCCCCCACCGCATCGAACCCGGCTTCCACCCTTGCCCCCGCACCCGATTCTGGAGCCTGTTCAAGGACGGCCGATTCCCCATCCGGGAAGGCATCCAGAGTCTGTTCCGGCGCAGGAGGTGCCTGTTGAAAGGATTCGATCTTTGCCAAGAGATCCCGGTTGAAGGGATCCAGAGTATAGGCCCATCCAAAATGCCGACGGGCCAACGCCTCCCACCCCACCTCGAGGTCGATTTGCCCAAGGTGCCAGAATGCCGCCAGATTGTCTTGATCCAGCTGAAGAACCCTGTGAAACTCCTGACGGGCCTCTTCAAGCCGCCCGGCGGCTATGTGGCATTTCCCCATCACCAGATGGCCGGTCACATAGGAAGGCCGGTACCTGAGGCCTCGGCGGCAGATCTCCGACGCCCGCTTCACATCGCCCTGACGGAGAACCCCATCGGCTAAGCGCGCAAACAGAATAGAGGTCGGATTCTTGGCACAGATCTCTTCGAGCTTCCCATGGGATACCGGCATAGGGCCTCCACGACTGACAGAACCGGACGAAGTATAGAGAAAAGCCCCCCTCTTGTCAATGACAAACTCACACCGCCGTTATTGATGTAACCCATCTGGACAAAAAATCTACTGCAAAATAAAGGGGGCCGTCAGAAGCCCCTTCCTTCCCGGGAATTGCCTTGTCTGAAAGTGGGAGATATGCTATATTTTGTTTCACTTTTATGCCGGTTTTTACGTCCTTGAAAGGGATGACAGGGTATGAGCTACGATCGTGCGGCGGTACGGGCAGTGCTGGATCAGGTGCAAATGGAGGGGCGCACGTCCCTCACCGCCCCGGAAGGGGTGCGGGTCTGCGAGGCCTACGGTATTGGGGTGCCTCAGGGTGGACTGGCCACCTCGGCAGAATCTGCCGCGCGTCTGGCCCAGGAGATCGGCTACCCGGTGGTGTTGAAGATCGCCTCCACCGACATCCTCCACAAAACAGAAGCCGGCGGTGTCCTCACCGGCCTGACCGGCGCGGCGGACGTGGAGGGGGCATACACCGCCATTCTGGACAATGCCAGGGCCCACAAGCCAGACGCCGATATACTCGGCGTACAGGTGCAGCCCATGCTGTTGGCCGGTCAGGAGGTCATCGTGGGTGCGACCACCGATCCCAGTTTTGGCAAGTTGGTGGCGTTCGGCCTTGGCGGTGTGCTGGTGGAAATTCTGCAGGACGTCACCTTCCGCCTGGCCCCTACCACACGCCAGGAAGCCCTTTCCATGCTCGATGACATTCGTGGCGCTGCAATACTGCGTGGCGCCCGCGGGGGGGCCGGTGTCGATTGCAGCGCTCTGGCCGGGCTCATCGAAAACGTCTCCCACCTCGCACATGACTTCCCGGAAATCAGTGAAATAGACCTCAACCCGGTCTTTGCCACCAGCGAGGGCGCCACAGCCGTGGACGTGCGCATCCTGGTGGACTTCACACCGGCACCACCGCGCTATCGGCCCTCGCATGAGGAGATCCTGCGGGCTATGCGGCGCATCATGCAGCCGGACGCCGTCGCCGTGATCGGCGCCTCTTCCGAAGAGGGAAAAATCGGCAATTCGGTGATGCTGAACCTCATCAACGGCGGGTACCAGGGCGCGATCTATCCCGTCCACCCGCGCGCCGAGGAGATCCTCGGGCTGCGCTGCTACAAAAGTGTCCTGGACATCCCGGGGGAAGTAGACATCGCCATCTTCTGCATTCCCGCCCGCTTTGTCGCCCAGGTGCTCTTGGAAGTGGGGCAGAAACAGATACCCGGAGCCATCCTGATCCCCTCCGGCTTTGCCGAGGTGGGTGAGGATGGCTTGCAGCAGGACGTGGTACGCGTGGCCCGGGAACACAACGTCCGCCTCATGGGCCCAAACATCTACGGCTTCTACTACACCCCCAAGCACCTCTGCGCCACTTTCTGCACGCCCTATAACGAAAAGGGCGAGGTCGCCCTGTCATCCCAAAGCGGCGGTGTGGGCATGGCCATCATCGGCTTTAGCCGCTCGGCGAAAATGGGCGTATCGGCAATCGTGGGCCTGGGGAACAAGTCGGATATCGACGAGGACGACCTGCTCACCTTCTTCGAGCAGGATGACAACACCCGGGTCATCGCCATGCACGTAGAAGACCTCAAAGACGGGCGGGCCTTTGCCCAGGTCGCCAAGCGCGTGTCCAAACAGAAGCCGGTCGTCATGCTCAAGGCCGGGCGCACCCCGATGGGCGCACGCGCCGCTAAGTCGCACACCGGCGCCCTGGCCGGAGACGACAAAATCTACGACGCCGTACTGCGGCAGAGCGGGGTGATTCGCGCCTTCAGCCTCAACGATATGCTCGAATTTGCCCGCGGCCTTTCCATCCTGTCCACTCCCAAAGGGGAGAACGTGCTGATCATCACCGGCGCGGGTGGCTCCGGGGTGCTGCTCTCCGACGCCTGTGTGGAAAATGGCCTGAAGCTCATGGACATGCCAGAGGACCTCGATGCGGCCTTCAAGGAACTCATTCCGCCCTTTGGCGCCTCCGGGAACCCGGTCGATATCACCGGCGGCGAACCCCCGACGACCTATCGCAACGCCATTAAATTGGCGCTGGACGACGACCGCGTGCATGCCCTTATCCTGGGCTACTGGCACACCATTATTACCCCGCCCATGGTATTCGCTACCCTGTTGAGCGAAGAGATCGAATCTGCCCGGCAACGGGGCATCGACAAGCCCGTGGTCGCTTCTCTGGTCGGCGATGTAGAGGTCGAGGATGCCTGCCGTCATCTGGTAGAGCACAACATCCTGGCCTACCCTTACACCACAGAAAAACCGGTGGCCGTGCTCGGCGCCAAATACCGCTGGGCGCGCACCGCCGGCCGGCTGTAACGCTGTCCTAAATGATGAGGAGAAAGCGGTTTTGTCTACCCTGATGGAATTATTATCCCCCGACCATGCGAAGAAAAAAGCGGTTGTAATTCCCAACGGCGGTCCAGCGCTGACGTATGCGGAGTTGGGAGAGCAGATTGCCCTGCTTGTGAACAGGCTGAAGCGGGGGGGTATTGGAACCGGCAACCCAGTGTCTATCGTCCTGCCCAACGGGTTGGAGTTTCTGACGACCTTTCTGGCGGTAACGTGGGCCCGCGCGGTTGCCGCTCCGCTGAACCCGGCGTACACGGTCGAAGAGTTTCAGTTCTACATGGAAGACACCCGGACACAGGCGGTCATCCTTCCCCCCGGCGAACACCCTGCGCGGGATGCAGCGGCCGCGTTGAACCTGCCGGTCTGGGCAGTCCGCCTCGACGGGAATGGAAACGTGCAACTGGAGCCTCCCTCTGCGGCGTCCCAATCAGTGAGCGACGACGCGCCCCAGCCGGACGATGTCGCCCTCTTCCTGCACACCAGCGGGACAACGAGCCGCCCGAAAGGCGTGCCGCTTACGCACGGCAACC
Source organism: Candidatus Latescibacterota bacterium (assembly GCA_965222075.1). GTDB lineage: Bacteria > Latescibacterota > UBA2968 > UBA2968 > JAAXHW01. The sequence goes on from OZ244937.1 coordinate 2,809,834, forward strand.
TGATCACCTCCCTTCGCAATATCGTCAGCACCTACAAGCTCACGCCTGAAGACACCGGCCTGATTGTCATGCCCCTCTTCCACGTACACGGCCTGATGGGCGCCACGCTCTCCACGCTGAATTCCGGTGGCACGGTGGTTGTTCCGCCCCGTTTTTCGGCGAGCAGTTTTTGGCCGCACGTCCTGGAGCACGGCGTCAACTGGTATTCGGCGGTACCCACGATCCACCAGATTCTGCTCGCACGCGACGCCGACCAGGCCCCGGGCGGCACGTTCCGCATCATCCGTTCCTGCAGTGCCGCGCTTGCGCCTGCCGTGCTGTCACAGCTGGAAAACCGGTTCGACGCCCCCGTTCTGGAAGCCTACGCCATGACCGAAGCCTCGCACCAGATGTCTTCCAATCCGCTGCCGCCGGGGATCCACAAACCGGGCACGGTGGGCATGGGCACAGGCGTGGAAATCACCATCTTAGACGAGCAGGGCAGCGAACTCCCCAACGGAAAACAGGGCGAGGTCTCCATTCGAGGCGGCAACGTCACCAGAGGCTACCACAACAACCCCGGTGCGAACGCCGAGGCCTTCACCAACGGCTGGTTCCGAACCGGAGATCAGGGGTTCTTCGACAGCGACAACTACCTGACGCTAACCGGGCGTCTCAAGGAACTCATCAATCGAGGCGGCGAGAAGATTTCACCCCTTGAAGTGGATGCGGTCCTGCTGGAACATCCCGCTGTGGCCGAGGCGGTCTGCTTTGGTATGCCCGACGAAAAATACGGCGAGGAAGTCCACGCCGCCGTCGTGCTCAAACATGAGGCCACCAAGGGTGATATCATCGCCTTCTGCCGTGACCGTCTGGCGGACTTCAAAACGCCCAAGATGCTCCACATTACCGATGCGGTCCCCAAAACGGCCACGGGCAAGATCCAACGGCGGCACGTGGCGACGCATTTCAGTGCGTAACCAGGAGCGGTTCCAATGGCAAAAATCAGCGGCGGGCATCTGACCGCACGCGCCCTTAAACAGGAAGGCGTCGGCGCGATATTCACACTCTGCGGCGGGCACATCATCGACATCTACGAGGGGTGCATGGACGAGGGCATCCAGATCGTTGACATCCGACACGAGCAAACCGCCGCCCACGCCGCAGACGGCTGGACCCGGATGACGGGTGTGCCGGGCGTGGCTGTCGTCACGGCAGGGCCGGGCACGACGGACACGGTAACGGGCATCGCCAATGCCTTCCGCGCCCAGTCGCCCATGCTCCTCATCGGCGGGCAGGCCGCACGCAAACAGTATCACATGGGAGGGCTGCAAGAACTCGACCACGTATCGCTGATGAAACCGATCACCAAGTTCGCAACGGCCGTTCTGGACACCGAGCGCATCCCCGAACTGATCGGCATGGCCTTCCGCGAAGCCTACAACGGCCGGCCCGGTCCGTCCTTTCTGGAAATTCCACGCGACATCCTGGACGCAGAAGTGGACGAGGAGGCCGTAACGTTTCCAACGCACTACCGCTCACCCGGGCGCGTACACGGCGACCCCAAACTCGTCCAGCAGGCCGCAGACTGGTTGAGCGGCGCAGAGCGTCCCGCTCTGTTGGCCGGAAGCCAGATCTGGCACTGCCGTGCGGCGGGGCAATTGCTCGAATTCTCCGAACACGCAGAGGTCCCGATCTACCTGAACGGCGCCGCCCGCGGCTGTCTCCCGGTCGACTGCCCCACCTTCATGAACTACTCGCGGCGGCACGCCTTATCTCAGGCCGACGTGGTGCTCGTCATTGGCACGCCATTCGACTTTCGCCTCGGCTACGGGAATCGAATCGCCCCTGATGCTGTGGTCATTCAGGTCGACCTGGACTACGGAGAACTGGGGCACAACCGCGACGTGGACATCGGCATCGTCGCCGACGCGGGCGCCCTGCTGGAACAGCTTACCGCCGCCATCACGCCGGAAGGAAAAAGCAAGGCGTGGCTCAAACAACTGCGCCGACTCGAAGAAAAGGGATACGAGGAGGCCAAACCGTTCCTGTATTCCGATGCAGTGCCCATCCACCCCCTGCGCGTCGCCCGTGAGATCAACGAGTTTCTAACCGACGACACCATCTTTATCGGCGACGGCGGCGATGTGGTCACCATGTCCGCCAGGGCGATTCAACCCCGCCGGCCGGGGCACTGGATGGACCCCGGGCCGCTTGGCACCCTCGGTGTGGGCACCCCCTTTGCCATTGCCGCGAAGGTGGCCCGTCCCGAAAAAGAGGTGGTCGTCCTCTTCGGCGACGGCGCCTTCGGCTGCACCGGGTTCGACTACGACACGCTCATCCGGTTCAACCTGCCCGTCATCGGGGTGGTGGGCAACAACGCCGCCTGGAATCAGATCCGGTTCGGACAGATTCAGAAATACGGCCCCGAACGGGGCAACGTTGCCAACCTGCTTGCCCCCACCCGCTACGACCGGATTGTGAGTGCGATGGGGGGACACGGAGAGCACGTCACAAAGCCTCAGCTGATCCGGCCAGCGCTGGAACGCGCCCGTGAATCCGGAAAGCCCGCCTGCATCAACGTCATGATCGACCCGGACGTCTTCAGCAGCGGCACCCGGAATCAAACGATGTATAAGTGAGGATAGAAATGGATTATACAAAACTGGCAGAGGTAGCCCTGGAAGGCCGCCTTTTAACGCCGGAAGAGATGCATGCGGTCCTCACCGCGCCCGAGCACGACCTCCTCCCTATGCTCCAGGCTGCCTTTCAGGTCCGGGAACATTACTTTGGGCGCCGGGTGCACCTCCACGTCCTCATCAACGCCAAAAGCGGCCTCTGCCCCGAAGACTGCGCCTACTGCTCCCAGTCTGCCGTCTCCAGCGCCGCCATCGACAAATACCCCCTCCTGCCCAGAGAGCAGATCGTGGGTGGCGCCGTTGCGGCCAAAGCGGGCGGGGCCTTCCGCTACTGCATTGTCACCAGCGGACGGGCCCCCACCGACCGGGAAGTGGAAACCGTTGCCGAGGTTGTCCGGGAAATCAAACGAACCGTTGACATCGACATCTGCTGCTGCCTGGGGCTCCTGAACAAAAAGAAGGCGAAAATCCTGAAAGCGGCCGGCGTGGGGCGGATCAACCACAACCTGAACACCAGCCAGCGCCACCATCCGGAAATCTGCAGCACGCATACCTACGATAACCGCGTGGAAACCGTCCAGAACGTCCAGAAGGCGGGGCTCTCCACCTGCTGCGGCGGCATCGTCGGCATGGGCGAAAAAGCGCAGGACGTCATCGACCTCGCCCTGGCCCTGCGGGAACTGGGCGTCGACTCCATCCCGGTCAACTTCCTCCACCCCATCCACGGCACGCCGCTGGAGGGCAGGGACGACCTGCACCCTCAGTACTGCCTCAAGGTCCTCTGCCTCTTCCGCTTCCTCAATCCAGACAAGGAGATCCGCGTGGCCGGTGGGCGGGAACGCAGCCTCCGGTCTCTCCAGCCCCTCGCCCTCTACCCGGCCAACTCCATCTTTATGGAGGGCTACCTCACCACCGGTGGACAGGGCGTCTCCGAGGCCCACCGCATGATCGAGGATCTGGGATTCGAAATCGAAGCATACGGTGAATCCGTAGGGTCACAGCATGCCGCTCCCCTACGGTAGGCCCTTATGTGTATGTAGATAACCCATGTGGACCTACGACAAACTCTACCACGTCATTGTCGTCGGCGCCGGGCACGCGGGCGCCGAGGCGGCCCTGGCCAGTGCGCGGATGGGGTGTGAAACCCTTCTGCTTACCATGAACCTGGACACCGTCGCCCAGATGTCCTGTAATCCGGCCGTTGGAGGTATTGCCAAAGGCCACATGGTGCGCGAGATTGACGCCCTGGGTGGAGAGATGGCCCTCAACATCGATGCAGCCGGGCTCCAGTTCCGGATGCTCAACAGGCGCAAAGGCCCGGCCGTGCAGGCACCCCGGGCGCAGGCCGACAAAAAGGCCTATCAGTTCCGGATGAAACAGGTGGTGGAAAAACAGCCCAGGTTGGACCTGAAACAGGGAATGCTTGAAGAACTGCTCGTAGACGGCGGCCGGGTGCAGGGCATCATCACCAAGTCCAAAACCGTCTTCCTCGGAAAAACCGTAGTGATGACCACGGGCACCTTTCTGAAAGGCCTCCTCCACATCGGCGATTTTTCCTACAGCGCCGGACGGGCCGGAGAGCAGTCGGCCGAGCGGGCCTCCGAAGGGCTTTTGCGCCTCGGCTTTGAACTGGGCCGGCTCAAAACGGGCACCCCCCCCCGGGTGAACGCCCGCAGCATCGGCTACGGCGCCACCCAGATCCAGCCGGGCGACGAGCGCCCCCGGCCCTTCTCATACCGCACCGAAAAAATCACGCAGAAGCAACTCCCTTGTCACCTGACACACACCACCCCGGTGACCCACGACATTATCCGGCAGAACCTGAGCCGGTCTGCCATGTACAGCGGCCGCATCCAGTCTGTGGGGCCCCGCTACTGCCCATCCGTAGAAGACAAAATCGTCAAATTCCCCGAAAAGGAGCAGCATCAGGTCTTCCTGGAACCGGAGGGCTACAACACCCTCGAAGTCTACCTCAACGGCCTGTCCATGAGCCTGCCCGAAGAGGTCCAGATTGAAGTGGTGCGCAGCATCCCGGGGCTGGAAAAGGCCCAGGTGATGCGCCCGGCCTACGCAGTAGAGTACGACTATGTGCCCCCCACGCAGATCCTGCCCACCCTGGAGACCAAGCCCATCCGGGGCCTCTTTTTCGCCGGCCAGATCAACGGAACCACCGGATACGAAGAGGCTGCTGCGCAGGGGGTTATGGCCGGTATCAACGCCGCTTTGCAGGTCAAAGGCGAGCACGCCCTCCTCCTCGATCGGTCCCAGGCTTACATCGGCGTGCTCATCGACGACCTGGTCACCAAGGGCACGGACGAGCCCTACCGGATGTTTACCTCCCTGGCCGAATACCGCCTGCTTTTAAGGCAGGACAACGCCGACCTCCGGCTGACCGAACTGGGGCGCAGGGTCGGTCTCGTCCCGGACGGTCTCTACGCCCGCTTCAAGGCCCGCAAAGCGGCGGTTGAGGCGGAACGCCGCCGCCTGCAGCAGGTGAAAATCACCCCTTCGGAGCACGTTCAGGAACACCTCCGACAGGCGGACTCGTCGGCATTGAACAAACCCATGCCCTTAGCCGACCTCCTCCGGCGGCCGGAACTCGACTACCGGTTCGTGGAGGCGGTCTCCCCCCCGTCGCAGGACTTGCCGGAAGACGTGCGGGAATCGGTAGAAATCGAAATAAAATATGAAGGCTACATCCAGCGGCAGAAGGCCCAGGTCGCCCGCTTCCGGGATCTGGAAAAAAAAGCAATCCCCGAAGATATCGACTACACGACGCTGCGGGTCATCTCCCGGGAAGCCGCCGAAAAACTCCGCAGGGTGCGCCCCCGGTCTCTGGGGCAGGCATCGCGCATCCCGGGGGTCTCCCCTGCCGACATCTCGGCCCTGATGGTACTCTTGAAAGCGCGTCAGGGCGCCAGAGGCGCTGCATGAAACTGAACGCGTCCCAGATCCGGGCGATCCTGTCCCTCCTCTCGGAAAGCGATAAAGAAATTGTGGCGCAGATCCGAAAAAAACTCTTTGAAATGGGAGAAGGCGCCGTCCGGGAAGTCCTGCAGGCATCCGGAGCCGGAACCCGGGCAAGGCGGGAAATGGAACGGGTGCTTTACCGACTTGGAGAGCCCCCCCTGGAGGAACAATTTCGAAACCTCCCGGAAACGCCCGACGGGGACATCGACCTGGAAGCGGGGGCCTTTACCCTCGCCAAACTTGGATATCCCGATATCGAGATCGGCCACTACAGGGCTCGTCTGGACCGGATGGCCTCAGACCTGGCCCCCAACATCGCCTCCGACGACCATCCCCTTCGGGCCATCCACACGCTAAACGGCTACCTCTTTGGTGAACAGGGATTTCACGGACACCGTACGCTCAACCCCGACAACTCCTACCTGAACCGCGTAATCGAGCGGAAGCGGGGCTTGCCCATCGCCCTCTCAGCCATCTATATCCTGCTCGCACGGCGCCTCGAACTGCCCATCGTAGGCATTGACATGCAGGCCCACTTTATTGTGAAATACAAAGCATCCGAGGAAATGGAAATCCTGATCGATCCCTTCAACGGCGGTCAGGTGCTGACCAAAAATGCGTGTGCAGAGATCCTGGCGCGTTTCCAGGTCCACTCTGAAGAGGTCCCCCTTCCGGAGGCTACCAACCGGAGAATTCTGGTCCGGATGATGCACAACCTGGTCAATTCCTATACCGTTCTGAGCGACCAAAAGCGGGCGGAAGCCCTCTTCAAATTTGTCCAGATCCTCCAGTAGTCACCGCGCACGGGCGCACGGCCGTGCGCCCCTAAACATCCATTTGCTTCTCCTGCCGAATTTTCTTATTATTCATCAACGCCACGAACGCTGCCATGTCCAACAGCATCAAAATCATTGTCCAGAACCGCAAGGCCCGCCGCGACTACAAAGTCCTGGACACCTACGAAGCCGGCCTTGAACTGCGGGGCACCGAGGTCAAATCCCTGCGTCAGGGCAGGGGCAACCTCAAAAACAGCTATGCCCGGATAGAAGCGAACGAAGCCTTTTTGCACAATCTTCACATCAGCGAATACGCCCAGGGCAACCGGTTCAACCACGACCCCGTCCGAAAACGCAAGCTCCTGCTTCATCGGCACGAAATCAACCGCTTGAGAGGGCGCGTGGAGGAAAAAGGCCTCACCCTGATCCCCCTCAAGCTCTACTTCAAACGGGGCAAGGCCAAGGTCGAACTCGCCCTGGCAAAGGGCAAGCGGGAATACGACCGGCGGCACGACATTGCAGAGCGCGATGCCAAACGAGAAATCGAAAGGGCCTTTAAGGAGAGAACGCTCACCCACCGGAGGTAAATGACAGAACGAGATCGGTGCACGCAGCGCAAAGATTTCCCCTTCTGCCTGTTCTGCGCCTGCCTGGTGCTCCTCTTGTTCTCCCCTTTCACATATGCCCAGACGCCCGGGACCGACGCCATCTCCCAAGTTCGGCTCCACACGGTCCAACTTGGAGGTGTTCCCTATCTCTCGCTGGGGGGCCTGGCGGAGACCCTGGGGGGACGGCTTCGTTCCCACCGGCTCAAGCAAAAAGTCGAACTGAAACTGGGCGGACACACCGTTGTCCTCACCTGGCTCTCGGCCCTCGTTGTCATAGACGATGTGGCCTGCCGGATGCCCCTGGAAACCCGGCTCTACAGCGGCGGCGTCCACGTACCGGCGGATGCCTTCCTGACGCTTCTCCAGCGAATCATCCCCAAAGGGCGCATCCGGGTGGTACGGGAATCCCCCACGGCTGGCGCCGCGCCCCCTCCCTCCCCCGGCCGCCAGACAGAATCCGACGGGCGTGTGCCGAAGGTCGATCCGAAACGCTGGACCCTCGACACCGTAATCGTTGATCCCGGCCACGGCGGCAAAGACCCGGGCGCCACAGGTCCGGGTGGAACGGCAGAAAAAAAGATCGCCCTGCGGGTCGCCAAACGCCTCAAAACCCTCCTGGAAAAGCGGCTTCGCGTCCGTGCCGTCCTCACCCGGGATGACGACACCTTTGTCCCGCTCCGGAAACGGGCTCAAATGGCCAGAAAAAGCGGGGGGAAACTCTTTCTCAGCCTCCACTGCAACGCCAGCGAAAACCGGCGTTCCCGGGGCATGGAAGTCTACTTCCTCTCCGAGGCCAAAACCCTCGAAGCCGCCGAAGTGGCCAGGCGGGAAAACGAGGCTATCGCGTTCGAGAAAAACGGCGCTGATTCAGACCTGCCTGCAGCGCAGAGCACTGCGCAGGCAGGTGGACTCGATCCAGGACTTGGCGGCATCACCTCCGGTCTCCTCTCCACGCAATTTTTGAAAGAAAGCCAGAATCTGGCCGCCTCGATACGCACCGAAATTGCTCAGACCCTGGTCGGCGTGGAAGACCGGGGGGTGAAACAGGCCAACTTCTATGTGATGCGATACACCATGGGCGATATGCCCTCTGCCCTGGTCGAAATGGGCTTTCTTTCCAACCCCACAGAGGAAAAACGGCTGCGCAGCACCGCCTTTCAGAAAGCGATGGCTGAAGCCATCTACCGCGGCCTCAAAACCTTTAAACGCCGCTATGAACAACAACTCTCAACAGCCAGGTAGATCCTCTCCTTCCCGGATTGATCTCCATCCCCGCGATCCCGGCTACTACTACGATCCCCATGTCGAAGCTGGACTACACGGAAAAATTAAGCTTTCACCTCGTGTTGAACACCACTGCAAATGTGGCGGGAAACCGCCTTATCAGATTTTCGAAAGTCCCGACGTCGAACCGGTCTGGTGCCCCTGCCGGTCCTATCAGATGAAGATCCGGCAGATCAATCGCTTCATTGTCGAATCGGGTATTCCGGCGCCGTTCCGATACAAATTCATAGACGACTTTCACGAAAGCTACGATGGGAAGCCGATCCCCGGGGCAGATCAACTTAAACAGCATCTCAGGACCTTGATAGAAAAAGCCCGTAGCCGGGAAGCATCATCCCAATCCAATGCTTCTACGGATTCGGTTCCGCCCCTCAGAGGATATTTTTTATGGAGTAAACCCGGCGCCGGTAAAACCTATTTCTCTTATATAGCCCTTAACGAACTGATCTTCTATTCCGTCCGACCCGGAAAGTTCATCAGCCTTTCCAAGGAATTCTTCCAGACGCTCAGATTCGCTTTCGAAGAAAAAAGTCCTTTGCACGGTCAGTCGGAGACATTTATAAAAATCCTTAGCAACGCCCCCTTCCTGGTTATCGACGACTTCGGCGTACAGCGCAACACGGAGTGGGAACTCGAGATGCTCTACAACCTGGTGGATACGCGCTACGCCAACCGGCGTTTTACGATTATTACAACCAACCAGAATATCGAAAGCATCAAGGATCTTGCAGACGGCAGGCTTTACTCCCGATTCCTGGAAATGTGCTACACCATCCACGTCCAGGCCCCGGACTACCGGGAACACTTTAAAAAAAAATACGAAATCTGATAAACCATAGAAAGGGCAGAGGGCAAAGGTAAAACCCGTTCGTCTCGCTTTTTCTGCCCTTTGCCCTCTAAGGAGAACCCATGACCCTGCGCCTCGACGGCCGAAGGCCGGATGAACTCCGCCCCACCAAAATCACCCGGGGCTTTATGAAACACGCCGAAGGATCGGCCCTCATCGAAATGGGGGAAACCAGGGTCATCTGCACGGCCAGCGTTGAAAACCGCGTCCCCCCCTTCCTTGTGGGCAAACGCACCGGATGGCTCACCGCCGAATACGCCATGCTCCCCCGCTCCACCCAAACGCGCAGCCAGCGGGAAACCCGGGGCACCAAAGGCCGCACCCAGGAGATTCAGCGCCTCATCGGCCGCACCCTCCGCGCCGTCGTCAACCTCGACAAACTGGGTGTACGTACCCTCTGGATCGACTGCGACGTCATCCAGGCCGATGGCGGCACCCGCACCGCCGCCATCTCCGGGGCCTACGTCGCCGTCGCCGACGCGCTTGCCCATCTGTTCAAACGGAGACAGATCGATAAAAACCTGCTGCGTGACTCCGTGGCCGCCGTCAGCGTCGGCATCATCCACGGCCAGCCCATGCTCGACCTCTGCTACACGGAGGATGTCTCTGCCGAAGTCGACATGAACATCGTCATGACCGGCTCCGGCAAATTCATCGAACTGCAGGGCACCGCCGAAGGCCAGCCCTTCAGCCGAACGCAGATGGACGCCATGGTCGTCCTGGCCAGAGCGGGCATCCAGCAGATCAGAGCGATTCAGGACGATGTCCTTGAAAAATGAATCCCCTCATCATCGCCACCCGCAATCCCGGCAAACTCGAAGAGATCCGCCAGATCCTCGGCCCTGAAATCCAGCTCCGTTCCCTTGCAGACTTCGCAGACCTCCCCGGCATCGTCGAAGACGGGGACACCTTTGAGGCCAACGCGGTCAAAAAGGCCCGCGCCGTCGCTCGCCATACCGGTTGTCCTGCCCTGGCCGATGATTCCGGCCTGGAGGTGGATGCGCTCGGCGGCGCCCCCGGCGTCCACTCTGCCCGTTTTGCGGGCGAAAAAGCGACCGACGCACAGAACAACGCCAAACTCCTCCACCTGCTCGGTGAAACCCCAAAAGAAAAACGGACCGCACGCTTCCGGTGTGTCATTGTAGTCACAACACCAGACGGCGCGGTCCGCACTGCCCAGGGCAAGTGTGAAGGACGAATCCTGAAAAGGCCCAGAGGCCGTGGGGGATTCGGTTACGATCCCCTCTTTCTGGTACCGGCCCTCAAGCTTACTTTTGCTGAACTTTCTCCTGGTGAAAAAAACCGGATCAGCCACCGGGGCCGGGCCCTCAAGGCCGCCAGGCCCCTTATTCTGGACGCCCTGGCCCTCGACTAATGGTGTGGTCTAAGAAGTCCTCGCCCACAGGTAACGCCAGGGGAACTCGACAGCAAGCGGCCCCCATTACTCCCCCCTTGAGGGGGAGTCGCAGAAGCCGAGCCGACAGGCGACGGCTGATGCGGTGGGGGGATCGCAGATATGCCAGCGTAAACAAAAACGTGAAATATAGCGTAGGGACAGGGATTGCCTTTGCCCCTGCGAGGTCACCCCCAAAGGGAGTCTCCAGCAACCTCGATACCCGTTCCCTACCTGAACATGAACAAATTCTACCTTGATAACAAAACACCTTTTTTGTATATTTCCTTATGTCAACTATCAGGCAAACCTGCATGTCGGTAGCCTGCCGAATACAATAGCCAACGATCAATTGAAGGTATGCTGGAAGGACAAGTCTTAAAATCTGCTCAACAATGAGGGACCAGAGGTCCAGTTAAGCGCCGTCCATATATTGGTGTTCCCCTCGGACCTGTTGAGTTAAGGAAGACGACATGCCAGCTTCTCAAGAATTTATGGACTATCACGCGGAAAGTCTTGCAGAACTCAAAGGGCTATCCCAACAGATGGACAAGCGTATTGAGTTTATGGAACGTCTGTACATCAGTATAGATCGAAAATTGTGGGCAATTATCTTGCTTGTTATTGGTGCTATTGTTATTCCCCTCATTCGAAGTTAAAGGGGATAGGTAGCCTTCGCAAGCTCAAGAGATACTCTTCCCGACAGGCCGGAGCGCATGGCTTTGGTTATTCCCCCCAAAAAGAAAGTTCGAAAATTCCCCATAAAAGACGTAATGATGTAAAGCTTCAAGGGGTAAGCGTCCGGGCAACTCGAAAACCCCCATCGTTGTACCGGTAATCGGAACTGTACCTGATGCGACTCGCCGAGCGAAGGAGCCCCGGATAGCTGCACCACGAACCACCACGCAACACGCGCCTCGAGCACTCCCCGGACTCCCACGCAGACCCGTCAGCAGGTGCCCCCTCGTAATTGCCGTTCCACACGATTGCGTCCAGGTCGGCACAGCCTCCCTCCGAAGCACCCTCACGCCCACAAGGGGCGCCCCTACCAGGATGACAATTCTGGCCAGCTGACGCCCGAAATCGTCCCTCCCGTCCCAATTCAGCGTGTAATACCCCGCCTCCAGGGTTGCATCGACCAGGGTCCGAACCTCCTGCCCCAGCAGGTTGTAAACCCCCAGATGGACCTGCCCCGACTCTGGCAACTGATATCCGATGGTCGTGGAAGGGTTGAACGGATTGGGCATATTCTGATCCAGACCGAAGCTGTCCGGCAGCGGCTTCAGGTTGCCAACCTCCAGGTGGTGGACCGGAAATTGCTGCCCATCGGGTGAAAAAGCTTCAGGTACCGAGCCCGTACCAACGAAAATTGCTTGACTGGCTAAGTATTTTGTAACATATTTTGTAACATGTAAGAGGATGAAGTCCGTATCTTGTAATTGCGACGGGATGTTGTTGACTACGGAGGTCCGCCATGGTCAGTGACGCTACTCGAAAGATGGCCTGGAATGAGTATCTGGATGTAGAGAGGGCGGCCAGATACTACGATGAACTTTCTCGTTATTATCGTAGGCGACACAATGCTGTCATGATAGGACTTGCGCTGTGCGCAATAGCTGGGGCTGGTCGCTTTATGTTTTCGGACTACGTAAGCAGGCTGGCTGAAGTCATGGTAGATTTGGGCATTATAGCAGTTAGCGTGCTTGGCTTACTTGGGAATCATGCAAGAAAATCCGCCAGTCTTCATGCGGTTAGCGTGATGTGTTTTGATTTGCAAGACAAACACAAAGCGTTGTGGTCGAAGATAGAAAACAATGCGATAGACAATAACGAAGCCTACGATATACTGATGGACCTTATTGAATCCGGCGAGAGGGCAACAAGTATTCCTGGTTGGGCAGATATTTCAGTAAATGACAAATTGAACAGCAAGAGCCAAAGAGAAGCAGATGATTCGCTGGTAGATCAATATTCAATCAGGGAGGCATGATGGGGAAAGAGGCAGAGAAGAAAGAGCCATAAGGCCACCGCGTAATCCCGAAAGCCCCAGGCCAGCACCGCCCCCAAGGCCAGAAACAATTCCACAGTCACCACCCAGGCCACAATCACCGCCCGGACCACGAGAAAATAGATGACAAAGAAGCCGAGGCGAAAACCTCGGCTTCTTTGTGCCTGTCGCATTCTCTATTTCAGGACGCCAGGTGGTGGATGCGGATGGGATTGGGTATGTGGTATCGGTATTCCATCGCATCGAATTGTCCCCAAACCCGGTTCGTTGCACGCGCCGACCACGTCACCCAACGTAGGGGCCTGCCTGCAGCGCAGACCGCTGCGCAGGCAGGCAACCCTTGTGGTTGCCCTGATTTCTGTAACGGTGACCGTCGCTTCTGATCCGGTCACAGGCGATGTGGCACTCCCGGGCGTAACTACAGCGCCTTCAGTGATCGGGCTTCCCTGCTCTCACTCTTCCGCTTGGCCACAGGTACAGTCTTTCTCCCGATTTCTTTCCTCCAGACTGAAACCGATTTTATATCCTCCTTCTGTCCCCTTACCTGAGATACAGAGGTCCTTTGAGGCCCCATCCCCTGGTAGGTCTTCGTCTTTGAATTTGCGCGATCCTCTGAACAGGACCTTATCACCCCCGGCAAGCTTCTTCAAGAGGAAAGATTGCACATCGTCGGCAGCGCCTCCCAAAGTTTCTGGAAGGGATAAGGGCAATGTCTCCGGGATGACGCCTTTGATCTTGCCGATGACAGCTCCAACAATTCCCCCCAGGGTATTCTTCACCTTGTCCCAAGCATCTTTCCGATCGACATCAATCACCTTGAACTGGATGGAATGAACGCTGTTTCCCTTCACGAGAAGAATCAGCCTATCCCAATCGTCGACGGCGCACATGTCAAACTGACTGTAACAGCCTTTATCCTCACTGTGACGGACATAGTTCGGCCTGTCCTTTCGACCCGTGTCGCACTCCCAGAAGGTATCCAGGCTCGGCATCACGGCGTGTTCCGTCGTGAACTGACCCTTGCTGTTGATGAACCGCAGGTCAACAACGAACCGAAAGTTGGCCTTGCCATTCGACAAGTCCTTGGGAAATAGAAACTTTGCGAGTGTGAGTTCGAAGGTTTTCACGGGCGATTCCTCCTTGGTTGTCTTGTTTGGATCCATAGCTCGGTAACCCCAAGACTCATGAGATCGAAATGAACTGGCCTCGTTCACCCCCCTTGCTCTTGACCATTTCCTCGCTTTCACGATGAACTGGCGTCCATTCACGGCTTCATTTTGCGAGCAAAAATGAGGGCGTATTTTCAATCATCTACACTCATCCTCCAGCAGTGCCTTAAGGCCTACCCCGCAGATCATTTTCTTGGCAATCTTGTAACCCAGTTCGCGGTAGGCCTCAAACTGCTCTTCATCGAAAAACTGGTCGGCGGTGCTCTGGTCGGGGAAATCAGGGTTTGCGCCTTTGTAGCCTTTGAGCAGTAGGCCAAGGTTCTGGATCATCGTTGTTTTGAGCAGGATCAGCGTACTCTCGGCCCCGCCCGGGTAGATAATCGTCCCCTTGATGTAGCCTCGCTCCGCAAATTTGACACCGACGGGATAGGCGTCGGTCTTCGGATCTCGGTCAATGACTTTTTGGGGGGCGGGGTCACGGGGGATGAGGCGTTCCAGATGGTTGTGGCAGTCAAATTCGATTCGGGCCCCGAAATCGGTGCCGATTCGGCGCACCAAAACCTGCAAATCTTTAAAACTGAACTCGGGGTCAGCGCCGCCGTCGCAACAGATGATCAGCTTCACCTTGCGGCGCACCAACTCATATACCCCAAGGTTTTCGAAATGACCGCCGTCACTGATTTGGAGCAACTCCTGGTTTTCCTCATAGCCGTGCGGCCTCAGCTCATCGTAGGCGGCGCGAAAGTGATTTGCGACTCTTCGGGGCTTGGGTTTGCCGGGGTGTGGGACCCAATAACCGAGGCGGACGTTCAGCAAGGACATCAACAGAGACAACACAGGATTTCGTGTAGGGCCTGATCCTCCGGCACCTGTGTTCGGATTGGCGGCAGCCCCGGATATGGCCACCGCCGTCGCCAGGGTGAGGCGGTCTTTCTTCATATAACAGGCGGTTGGCACCCAGCCTGTCGCTGTGCTACCGCAATACTTTGGCGACAGAAGAAAGGCGTCTCCGCCCCTAACCCGCCACCGGTGATCGTCGGAGTCAACCAGGACCACATTGGTATTCACCAGATGATAGGGTGCATGCTCGCTACACATGTTACTCAGTTCCGCCTTGTCGGCGTCTTTTGCGGCACCGGTTGTTCCGTCCGTATTCGGGTCGGGCATGAAAGCCTCCATGAGCCGGTCCCGATAGTAGCGGTGGATCGAGATGTAGTTGAGATTCACACACCAGCCTGTCCCAAGTGAGATGACTAAGCTTAAGCTACCTCCCAGGAGCACCCAATTGAACCAAGCAGCACAAAAGCACAACAAGGCAAGCTCATACGACGCCCACGCCAGTCCATAGAAAAACGGGATGGATGCGAGAGGTGCGAGGACACCGAGGGGGATCTTTCCGTTGCTACCCGAGCGGAAAGACAACACCCAGCTAACGACGGCGAGCAAGACTGACGCGACGCCAGCTTCCTTTACGTAACCCTCCAGCCATCCTGTCACCGCTGGAAGGGATCCCAGTACAAGGAAAAACAGACCTATCCACAGCGGCCACCGGATCCACTTCTCAAATTTTCGTCGTCTCAGGTATGGGTCCTTGAAGATGAGCTTCCAAAAGATGGGTTTCCGGGTGGCTATTGAATAAAGAATACTCGCAACGAGGAACAAGATCCCCATGAGGCCCGCGGGGTAGAGCAGTAAATCAAGTCCACCCTCGTTCTTAACGTTGCATGCCTGGCAGATCTTTTGGAGGGCACTCCATATAGCATCCCAGCTGCCGACCGCGTTGAAGTCACTCACTATATGCCAAATAGCACGCGACACGAACAAGAGTACGACCATAAGGGTGACCACCAACGGCAACCACACCACAAGGTTGAGAAGGATGCCCCGGAGAATCACGGCGATCAGCGATGTCGTCGTGACCCCTTTGCCGGGTATGAGGTATTTACCGTGAAGGCGCAGATGCTTGAGAATGTTGGACTGTTTCTCACGTCGCCATTCTTCTTCTGGATCCTTGACGCCGTATGGGAAATTGGCGCAGGTGGTCCCGAAAGCTTTACTGGCGTTGAGGAGCCACGTCAAAGCGCCTCCGATGTATCCGCCCCCGGAAACCGTCGAGAGGTAATCCACGTGTTTGAGGCAGCCCGCTTTGGCGAGTCTTTGCATAACCCCCAGTGAGAAGGTCGCCGACCGGATTCCGCCCCCCGAGAGCGCCAGGCCGACGAGCTTGTCCTTAAGTTCCGATTCTTCGGCTTTTTTTGAGTCAGAATTGGCTTCAGTCGGTGCCTCCTCAGAGGACTTGCAGAGGACGGTGTTCCGTCTCTTGCGTATGGTTTCAAGTTCCGCGCATAGGATCTTCTCGGGAATCTCGAACGACTCGCACTTAGGACGAGGTACATACGATTCATTCTGCTCATTCTGCTTGGCTGCCATTGGGGACCTCCGGATGCCTTTCTATCTGGTCAGTGGATATTCTATTTCGATACCTATTGCATCTTCAAGATGACTTCCAAAATGGTGGAAAGATTGCTGCTGGGATGAAGATATCTCCCAGACCTGACCCCCTCTCCAGCTCAGTTTCGATTTCATCAAGGATTCTGGTTCTTCTTTCAATCCAATGCTCTGAATCGCTTGCTTGCACCGTTGGAGATGCGTCCTGCACCGCCACGATTCCGGTGGCCGACAGTAGACAAGCAACGATGGTTGCAGACAACTGGATTCATCGTGGCACAGTCATATTCTCTTTCCCTCCTTTCTTGTTGCCCTCAATGGGAAGCCTGAAATCAACGGACCGCCCCCCACGGTGGATCGCCAGTGGATGGGGCAACCGCTCCCCTCCGGTCGGGTGGCCTGCAAAGCGCGAGGACAGTATCCGCTGCTCCGGCTCGCCCAACTCCCTGGGCAAGGCGAACCGGACTTCGCGGTACGCCCGCCCGTTGGCCCACTCGTGCGCACGTCTTTTTGCCCAAAAATCGACCCCACCACCAAAATCCATCCCCCTCCCTCCCCCACAAAACCTGCCTGCCGCGCTCGCGGCGCAGGCAGGGAGGTAAAGAGGTAAAGATTCAAGGCTTAAGCGTCCGGGCAACTCGAAAACCGTTGCCGATGCCGTAGAGCCGACGGTCTGCGGATTCCCTGTCGCGCCTAGCGGCGCGGAACGCCCCGTTGCCCGACGATCCGCCGCGCAAAACTCGATATGAGCAGTCACCGCTCTCCCAGGCAGAACCGTCCGCTGGTGCTCCACGATAACTGCGGTTCCAGCAGTCCTGAACCCACTCCGACACGTTCCCGTGCATGTCGTGAAGACCCCAAGCGTTGGGAGCGAACGAACCCACCGGAAGAAAACGCCTAAGGTCTGGCCACCGGATGTCGCAACCATAGCAATTGGCCCGGTTGCTGCCGACCTCATCCCCCCAGCTATACCTCGTCGTCGTCCCCGCACGCGCGGCATACTCCCACTCCGCCTCGCTCGGCAAACGATACCGGTCCTCTCCCTCCATCTCGTTCAGCTTCCCTACAAACGACTGTGCATCATTCCACGAAACATACTTCACGGGGCAATCCCCGCACCCCTTGAAGTGTGACGGAGAAAGGCTACCCATCACCGCCTCCCACAGCCCCTGCGTCACCTCATACTTACCCAGGTAGAACCCCTGGCTGATCGTCACCTCATGCACCGGCCCCTCGATGTCGCGATGACCCTCCTCCGACGGAGGCGATCCCATCTGAAACGTTCCCGACGGTATCCGCACCATCTCCAGCTCTGCGCCCCCCGGCATTATAAAGATGATAGTAGGTGGTAGAGGACGTAATACTTCCACCTGCACCTGCCTGTCCAACCCGTTTGGCCGGTCGAACACAGTCAGAGTCGTTATCTGCCCGGAGTCCCCAACCGCGATCGCCCCTGCCACCGACGCATCAACCGGATCCGGCTCGATCGCGATGATATCGCCGTCGCTCGACTCCCAGCGATACTGCGGGGATTTGAACTCCGGGAACGTCACCGCCTGCAGGCGCACCGTATCGCCCTCGCCGATCCACAATTTCTGGATCCCGTCCGGGTTGGTAGGCAACGGTTTGACGAACACTTCCGGGCGCACCGAATAGAAATCCCTGCTATTGAAACTCCCTTCGATCGTGTAATTGACCTCATTCCCCTTCACACTCAACGCCAGCGAATGCTCCCCGTCCCCACGCTTGGGGCTGAGGTATCTCAGCCAGTAGAAACTGTCCGCGAACGAGACGATCCTTTTCTGAATCTCGATAAACCGGTCAGCCAGTTGATCAGCCAGTTTGCTCACGTCCGAGATCTGGAAGAATCCGGCGTTGCCCAGTTCCTTCAGGACTTCCGGGTCAATCTCGTTCCCCAGGCCGATGGTGTAGACATTCTTGTTTTCCCGCGCCGTAAGCGCCTCCGACAGCGTATAAGACCCCTGCGTGTCGCTCCCGTCGGTCAGGATGACCAGGAACCCCTGCTGGACTTCGGTTGTCGTAAAGATGTCCTGCCACCGCCGGGTTCCGGTGATAATACTACCGTACAGGTTGGTGGTGGGAAAACCCAGACGGATCTCCCGAATCGCTTTGGTCAGGGCCGCCACGTCGTCGGTGAAATCCTGCAAGAGCTCCGGCTTTTCAGAGAATTCGTACAGGGCGATCTCCTGGTTCTCGGTCATGTTTTGCACCAGAATGATCGCCGCCTGTTTAATCTGCTCCAGGTGTTCCTTTACGCTCGTGCTGGTGTCCAGCATCAGAACGGTCTTCACCCTGAAAGTATGCGGAATGGCCTCCCGCTTTTGGACGCGCATTGCCGACTCGGTAGGGGACACGACCTGATCGTCCTCGCGCACTTCAAAGTGTTCGGTGGTCAGTGACGTCACTCCCCAGTTATCGGAGTCGATTACCTGGAAGAGAATATTGACAAAGCTGGGCTCCTCGGTCGTGATCCGGTGTCTGACCAGCCTGAACCGAAATTCCACCACCCTCACGGTGATCGTCTCCGAAGCCCTCCCGCCCCGGCTGTCTCTTACCGTGAACGTGATGCGGTGGGTCTCGCCCTCGCCGCCTGTGGGGGTCCAGCGGAAGGTGGACCCCGAAAGCGACGATCCCTCGGGGTGGCCGCTCACACGGTAGGTCAGATCACCCCCATCCGGATCGGAAGCGACCAACTCTATGATCAGGGTACCGCCTTTTGGTACGCCCTGGTCGCCGATCCGCTCCAATATCGGCGCCTCGTTGGGAACGGCGCTTTGACCAAAAAATCCGGCGAACGCCACAAAATCCCCGAAACCCACCTGTCCGTCGCCATCCAGATCGTACTTTGCCTCGTACCTGCCATCGCCCTGGCTGGTCCCGAATTTGCCTGCAAACGACACAAAATCGCTGAAACCAACCTTGCCATCGCCGTCAAAATCCGCATCCGCTGCGGTTTGGGCATACACAAAAGCAAGCCCTGCGAAAACAATCCCCAGCCCCACCAACAATCCACCAACAGACCTTCTCGTGAATTTCATTGCCATATCCTCCCAACTCCTTGATCCGGACCCGATCTTTCATACCTGCCTGCAACAGGCAGGCAGCAACCACCTGCCTGCCGAGCAGATCTCGGCGCAGGCAGGCAGGGTCAGAATGCTGATCCCTCCACCAGATCGTATGCCTTGATCCGGCGACGGAGGGTATTGCGCGAAATGCCAAGCAACCCGGCAGCCCGGCTCTGATTTCCATCGCACCTGCGGATGGCCTCCCCCACCGCCTGCCGTTCAAGCGCGGCCAGATTCAGGCTCTCCACCCCGGCCACATCCAGCGCAACGGGCAGACCGCCCGCCTCGCAAGGGACAGGCCTGCCTGCTGGCGCGCCAGCGCAGGCAGGCGCCGTCTGCCTGCGGCTGTCCGGCAATCCACCCGCCTGCCTGCCGGGCAGATCTCGGCGCAGGCAGGCGCCAACAGTCAGATCCTGCAGGTGATCTGCCCTCACCTGACCGTTCCCGCACAGAATCGCAGCCCGTTCAATCGTATTGTTCAACTCTCGAACATTGCCAGGAAAAGGGTAGGCCTCCAGCAGCGCCACCGCCTCCGGGGCAAACCCCTGGATCGACTTGCGCATCTCCTTCGCATACCGGCTTAAAAAGTACTGCGCCAGCGGGAGAATATCCTCCAAACGCTCCCGCAGCAGCGGAACCCGGATGGTGAACACATTGAGCCGGTAGAACAGATCCTCCCGAAAAACACCCTCACGGACCATCCCGGACAGATCCCGGTTCGTGGCCGAGACCACCCGCACATCCACCGCAACCTCCCTGCACCCGCCCACCCGACGGATACACTTCTCCTCCAGGGTGCGCAACAGCTTCCTCTGCATCCCCAGGTCCATATCGCCGATCTCGTCCAAAAACAGCGTGCCCCCGTCCGCCTGCTCAAAGTGGCCCTTCCGTGCCCGCCGGGCATCGGTGAACGCACCCTGTTCGTGGCCGTAGAACTCGCTTTCAAACAGCGCCTCAGGGACGGCCGAGCAATTCACAGGCACAAACGGTCCGCCTGCCCGGGCGCTTTCGGTGTGAATGGCCCGCGCCACCAGCTCCTTGCCCGTACCCGTCTCGCCGCAGACGAGCACCGTGGTATCCACAGACTGGCAGACCTGCCGGATCTGCTCCCGCACCGCGCAAATGGCCCCACTCTCCCCCACAATCGCCGCCAGCCCAAAGCGCTGCCTGGACTCCGTGTTGATGCGCTCCAGACGCGCCTGCATCCTGTTCTTCTCCCGATGAAGCCCCTGGTAACGCATGGTCCGCTGCAAAGAAGCGTTCAGCTCCTCCACCTTGAACGGCTTCGTAAAAAAATCAAAAGCCCCATCCCGCATCGCCCGAAAGGCATGCTCGACCTCACTGAAGGCCGTAATCACAATCACCTCCGTATCAGGAGACAGGCGCTTGACCTCCCTTAAGACCTCGAACCCATCCATCCCCGGCATCTTCACATCCGTGATCACGATGTCAACAGCCTCCCTCCGAAGGACCTTCACGCCCACGAACCCGTCTGCGGCCTCGTAGACCATGTGCCCCCGCGCCTGCAGAAACATCCCCACGGAAGACCGGATCTCCGGGTCGTCATCAATCACCAGAATGGACATCGGGATCTTTTTGTCGGACCTGGGCATCGTTATCGGCCTCCCCTGAGGTGATGAAAATTCTTCCCTGAACCCTTTTGTCGGTGCTGCAAAGACCGTCACGGGCGCGAGGGACGTGTCGGTACCCTCCCTGAATCGCCCTTCCAGGCCAGCAGAGCGAGTCCGAGAGTGGACATGGCCTTGTGGCAACGTCGTCCCAAGGACGTGATCCATCACTCCGACCAGGGATCGCAGTATACCTCCATCGCCTTTGGTCTGCGCTGCAAAAGGGCCGGTGTCCGTCCCTCCACAGGATCGGTCGGAGACTGCTTCGACAACGCGATGTGCGAGAGTTTCTTCGCTACACTCGAATGCGAACTGCTCGACCGCCACTGCTTCCGCATTTACCAGGCCTGCCTGCAGCGCAGGGCACTGCGCAGGCAGGAAGCGCAACGGGCCCTCTTCGCGTATATCGACCTGTCTGCGTGCTACGCACAGGCAGGGGGGTGGTATAATCCACATCGCAGACATTCAGCTCTGGGATACGACTCACCCACAACCTACGAAGAAAAACACCAGGCATGGGCTTGACACCCAAGCCTAAAACCGTCCACGAAACCGAGGTAACTCCAGTTAAAGCACTCTATTTCAATCAGCATTACCTGGATCGAATTATTCGCATCTTCGGTTGGGCGCGGTCCCATAGTGTGACAAAAAAGATAGCATAACATCCTCAATAATTTCTTATGGTTAGAGGAAAGTTTGGGAAATTTACTTCTAACCAACAAGAATCAGAAAGGACGTTATGCTGGATCATATCATAGATCAAGTGACAGAAAAAGTCAACCAAAAGTTGCCTAAGATGGTGAGCGACCTGCAAGAGAGTCTTTCGTTTGCCGACTTGGAGCATGGCTTGATCGGTTTGCTCCAGGAGGTGGTGGGCATCGTCGTGAGTCCGGTGTTGAATCAGGTTTTTCAGGATGAGGCCTTGCTGTTTGGGCTGCGTCAGGCAGCCGGTAGTATGGGCTACAGATATAAGGAACATCGGCCTTTGACCGTACGGGTTTTGGAAGGTGTAGAAGTTGAAGTCTCTTCGCCCTATTTCGTTAAGCGGGGTCGCAAACGGGGCAGGAAGAAGCGGGGTCCCAATGGTCGAGGGTGTCATCTGTTATTGGATGTGCTTGGGTTTATCGGTCGGTGCAGTCCGGAGTTTGTAGATGAAGCTGTGAAGTTGGCCTTGTTATGCCCCTCCTTTGAGGTGGCCACTCAGGTGTTGGATGCCCGTCAGATAAAGCTGGACAAAAAAACCCTTCGAAGATTGTGCAAAGCTTTAGGCGAATTGGGTCTGGAGCAGAGAGCCACGATTGCTCTAAAAGATGAGCTCTCCTTTTCAGGTCGCACGGTGTATATCGGCATCGATGGGGGTCGGATGCGGATGCGTGAGCCCAAGCGGGGTCGAAAGCCAAAGGGAAAGAAATATCCCCGATATGATACACCTTGGAGAGAACCCAAGTTGTTTACCATCTACATGTTGGACGAAAAAGGTCGCGTCGAAAAATCGTGGACGCCTATCCACGATGCGACTCGGGGCAATGCCGATTTGATGTTTGAGATGCTGGAAGCTACCCTTTTGGAACTGCCCCTGCAACAGGCCGATCGGGTCGTGTTTATCGCCGATGGGGCAGAATGGATCTGGCCGAGGGTAGAGCGTCTGATCTGGAGGTTGGGGGTGCCTCCAAGCAAGGCGATCCAGATCCTCGACTATTACCATAATAGTGAAACCCTCTTTGAACTGGTGCAACTCCAACCCAAGCTTAAAGAAAAGGCACAACGTGCCCTGTATGAGACGTGGAAGACCTGGATGTGGAATGGGGAGCTTTTAAAACTCCGACCTGCCTGTGCGTGCTGTCTCACGCACGCAGACAGGAAAGAAGTGCTCCAGCAGCTTCGCGGGGAAAAACGAAAACAGGCCATCACATCCCTGAACCATTTCGACCGTCATGCGCATCGAATGCGCTATCCTACCTTCAAAGAACAGGGCCTTCCCACCTGTCTGCGTGCCACGCACAGGCAGGTCGGAAGTGGACACGTCGAAAGCGCCATCCGTCGTGTCATCAACCTTCGGATCAAAGCACCAGGCACGTTCTGGAAAAAAGACATGGGCGAATACTTCCTGTTTCTGCGCTCACAGTTGATCTGTGGAAGATGGCCTATCTTCTTCCAGAATGTCACAGGACGATACCGAACGGGTGAGTTTGCCCAACATCTCTTTCCCTCTTCTCCGAAAATGGGTTTGCTCAAGACAGGGACAGATGATCACTAACGCAATCAACCGCTTATTCAACAACTTAACACGACTTTCTATATGTCATACTTTAGGACTGCACCCTCTTCGGTTTGGACAATATGGTGAACAGTTTTTCTGCGTATGAGTTCAAATAAATCAAGGGGTTACAAATGGACGCCCTTTTTTTTTAAACTTAGCCCATCCCCTGAGTTTAAAAAAACGGCTGATTTAAAAAAGGCTTGTATTTTAACAACTTATCATTTTTAAGCCGTTAAGAACTTACCAAAAAGTATTCACAGTATTGATATCGTTGCCACAATGACAATAACGAAGATCACGAAAATAAAAACCAACATCAACATGTTGAATCTCCTTTCACGTCAACAGGGGGGTAATGTCTTAAATTTCCTGCAAAAAGAACCGGCGCGAACTATCTTCCTGAGGTCATTATCAAACTCAACGCCCCGAGTGGGCACAATGCCATCGGCATGGACAAACGGGATGGGCGGGTTGGACTTCACATGTAGCCGATCATCACCGCGGTAACAGGCGGAACGTCTTCTTCGCTCATTTCCTCCTCCTTTCAGTTGATGTTCGAGAGTCCGCCGTGGACGGTGCTGCGTGGTCCGTTCATCGAACAAGAGCGCCCGCGAAGCGTTCGTGGGCTCGGGAGATTCCCCAGCAGACAGCAGGTCGGGTCACGCTCATGACCGCCACGGCGGGCTCGATGCTCCATTTTGTCCGAACCTCGTCATGCGTTCCCAGAATGTTGACCCCCGGCACCTCCTGGTGAAGAGACTGATCAGCGAGGGCTTAACCGGATCGTCCAGATGACGCCGGGCGGAGCATTCATCCTCCCCAACATCGAACGATTATTTGTGCTATATTCTTCAAGTTCCTCTAAATCCTCAAGAAGCTCCAATAAATAGTATGTTCCTACTGCCACCCCCGCGAGAGTCCAAAACCAGCCATACCAATTGGTTTCTGATTTTTGCACTACAACTACCTTTGTCGGCAGTTCTTCCTCCTTCTCTTTCTCCTTCTCTTTCTCCTTCTCTTTCTCCTTTCCAGCTTTCTCATCTATCATGAAGTCCATGTTATCCTTCGCGTAAAGACTGATCAACGTGGGCTTCAAAGGATCACCGAAGTGGAACTGGTCGATGTATCGGATGTCCCGCTTCGTGCCTTCCTGCTGGGCTAGAAGAGGCAGGTCTCCCAGTGTCATGCCAGGCCGTGGCGCCTCGTTGCCGAAACTGGCAAAACGCGCTACGGCGATATGGCTGGACAAGCGGAGAGACCGCCACGGACTTTGAAGTAGCACGGCATAAGGCTGTTGAAGGGCGCTGGCAAAGAATGGCGTCGGTTTCAACGGCAGGTCACTCAAATGGTTGTCACGGTAGTAAATCCGCCAGTCTGTGTAGTTGAGATCCTGTTGCACCAAGTTGTCGGCGTCCATATACCGTGTGATCAACGAATTCCCGTTTGTTTTGGATGTTGCCGCGCTGGTCACCAATAGCACGGACCAGAGCACGACAACAGCATCTGTCAATATCATTAGCCTTCTCATCTTTCCTCCTTATTGAAGTGGACCCCAAAGTCAAGACCAATTTGAGGCGGATTTAAGGTGGATAGCATTTTTCTTCTCGATAGGGTTCTCCTTTCCGGGATTTTACGTGAAGCCGTAAATGCCCCTCTAAACTCCTCGAAGTGAAACGCGCCCCCCCAAAAAAACCCGCGCCGGGTCTGGACCGCTTACGCTGACTTATCCGCCTTGCGCCGTGTTTTGATATTCACGGCAGCCATTACTGTCGAACCACGTCCATGCCAACTGCCGCTCAGAATTCGTCAACCAAGTCACACCCGCCCGCAGATCTTGCACCAGGCCTTTAAACACCTTGACCACGTAACGGGTCGAATGACATCGCAGCTGACGCATGGTTTCCTTCCTTCCAATTACGCAGGGAGCACATTATTTCAAATTCATACGCCAGATATTGTATTTCCCTTCTGCCGTCGCTCGCTGTGACACAAAATACAGGGAACGACCATCGTGTGACCATCGAGGGCATATATCGTGGCCAGGATGAAAAGTCATCTGCGTCAGATCAGTTCCATCTATGTTAACGAAAAAAATGTCCAAATTGCGTGGAGTATTTCCTCCATAACTGGCTGCAACAACGGCCAGTTTCTTACCATCTGGCGAAACCGAACACTCGGAGTAACCTCGATCTTGAGAAGAAAGGATGAGGAATTCCTGTCCCTTTTCAAGATCAACCAACCAGATTTCGGCATATCCGGTTTCTCTATTGCCTCGGATAGTCGCAACTTTTTTGCCATCAGGCGTGAACGATAACCCTCTTCCCTCGACATACTGAGTCAGGGCATTATTGGTTAAATCGTACGTCCATAAATAGGCCCTTTCTCCCTGGTATTCGTAAAATAGAATTTTCGAATTGTCAGGAGAGAAAACCGGATAAAATGTCTTCGTTTTGCTCCTTGTTATCTGACGTATCGCAAAGCCGCTTTCTGAGGCTATTGTATAAATATTCGTATTACCATCCCGGTTGTCTGCAAATGCTAAATTTTGCCCATCAGGCGAAAATGAAACATCCCAGATATCTTCGCTGAATGTCCTTTGCAGCACCGCCCTCCCGCCCTTTAAATTCTTGATGAACACATTGTCTTTTTTGTTTTTACGGCCTACGTAGGCTATTTTCTCGTTCGTAATACTGAAAATCTGCCGCGGGGTGTAACTGAGGCCTCTGCCTTGTCGTGTTTTTTTTATCGGCGGCGTAATAACCGTCTCTTCATCCTCGGTCAACCTCGTAAAGCTGATGCCGCCTTCTTCCGGAACGCTGGGAAGACTGTAATCTATCCGAGGTGGTGGAGGTGGTGGAGGTGGAGGTGGTGGAGTCGTTGCGCACCCACACATTAATAGCAATAAAGTAAGGTGTGACTTTAAATAGACAAGAGGAGGAACCTTCCGTATAATTAGAACTTTCCTGAACAACGAAGACGTTGAAGACATGATGGACCTCCCGTGTTATTGGAAGCTGCCGTGGCCCTGGAGGACGCCTAATTCAACTACGGGTCGTCTGTTCATCCAGTCCTGTGATTTGACTCATCTTGCGGATGCTCCCGTGACCCATGCGCTAAAAATCAGCTGATCCCAGGTGATTTCCGATGTACAAAATAAAACCCACCCGCAATGCGAGTGGGCATTTTCCGATCATGCACAGCGAGTCCGGAGATGCTGACAGCTTCACCGGACAGACTGTTAACTCTTTTGTTAGTTCCCTAACACTCTCCCTCAAAATTGGGGGGGGGGGGGGGGGGTAAGTAAGTTTCTGTTTTTATTACACTTATATGGTCTATATTTGCATAAATCGCCGGTAGTCTGAATGACACCGAGGAGCACTGGACCCATTTTGACCGCCATGTTAAACCAACCCTGAATGTGTCGCAGTCCAGATTGCAACCGACACCAAAAATATCAGAATGAGGGCATCGCGCTTCATTTACCCGGCGGGTATTTTCATCATGCCGAATGCAAGCTCAGCCCCTTAAACGGGAACATTATAACACAACTACTACCGTTGTCAAGCAAAAATTTGGGAGTTTGGCCCGGATCAGGGCCAGGTTGTCAGGAAGGCAGGATAGGGGTAGGGATACTGGGGGTTGGATACCGGCTTGCAGGGGGAGTGAAGTGTTTGAGAACTGTTTTGGTGTGCTGGAGAGGGTGTACAAGACGTTGACATCCCCCCCACCGCATCAGCCGTCGCCTGCCCTTCGACAATCCTTCGACAGGCTCAGGACAAGGCTCAGGGGACCGGCTCGGCTTCTGCGACTCCCCCTCAAGGGGGGAGTAATGAGGGGGGTGGCGCAGGCAGGTCTGGCTGACATGGACGCCCTGGCCCTCGACTAATTGTCGCCTGCATCCCTCTCTTTGCGCATCCGGTAGCGTTTGACCCGCCGAACAAAAATCCAGATCAGCCCCACCACGGCCACGTACTTCAAGACCTCCCAGGTCCATCCGTCCCATCCCAGAATCGTCGGCCACAGCGCAAAAATCGACAGCAGGATAAACAGATCCTCCAAAGCCATCCAAAACCACGTCCGATCACCGTTACGCATACCCCGAGCGCCTCCTGTGCGTGTCGGCCCTTGCCGCGCTAACGCAAAAGGCCCTTTTCATGCGGCCGATCCTCCCCCTGCAGGTAGGAATAGACCTGATAGTTCCTGTAGACCAGCTTCACGTAGTTCCGCGTCTCCCGGTAGGGAATGCTCTCCACAAACTCATCCACATCCTCCCTCGGCAATCTTTTGGACCAGCGCCGGGCCGCCTTCAACCCGGCGTTGTAGGCCGAAAGCGCCAGCCCCAGTTGTCGGTCCTTGCTCCGATCGAAATACCGGAGGTGGTCCGACAGGTGGCGCCCCCCCAGGCGGATCGACGTCCGGGGCTCCCACAGGTCGGCGGTGGAGAACCCCGCCATGCGAACCTTGCGCGCCATCCTCCGCCCTGTCGCCGGCATCACCTGCATCAGCCCCCGGGCGCCTGCCGAAGACAGGGCCTCCTCATTAAACGCACTCTCCTGCCGGATAATAGCCAGAATCAGGTTGGGATCCAGATCGACCTCCCGGGCCGTCCGGCTGATCTCTCCCCAGTAGTAGGTCGGATACAGCCGCCGGAACGAAGCCAGCGTGATCCGAATCCCCTGCCGCTGTTCCACACCGACCATCCAATTGGAGACCCGCAACGCCTGATACGTCGAACCAATCCGTTCGTAGCGCTGCAGCAGATCGCCCAGGGCAAACCGGTTGTCTCGATGCGCCCGACCGACGCGCATATACTCCCGTTCGGCCAGCCGGTAGAGCCCCAGCGATGCCAGCACATCCCCTTTCAAAAGGTAAGCCGACGGCTCATACGCCTCCTCTGCAGCCGCAACGTCCACCTCCGGGACCACCGGGAAGACATCGGACGTTACGCCCAGCACGGCGCGGGCGCGGGCGGAATAATAAGACATGGGAAACCCCTGAGCTGCCCGCTGCATCCAGAAGGCGCCCTCCTCCTCCTGGCCGGACCGCCGGTAGCACTTTCCCGCCCAGTAAAAGCCCTGATCGCGCAGGTAGGCTTTGGAGGTCGTCCTGGACAGACGCAAAAAGGTGCGGCCCCCCTCCTTGTAGTCCCCGACCTTGTAAAGCGCAAACCCGGCCCGCCACCGCCCCTTATCCGCAAACTCGCTCCTGGGATAACGGGCCGCCAGCTTCAAAAAGATCTCCCGGGCCTGCCGGTACCTGCCCCGCCGCTCGTTGGCCATAGCCGCATTCCAGAGGGCCCTGGCCGCTCCGGTCACAGACGGGTAACGTTGCGCAAACGTCTGAAACTGTTCCACCGCCTCTAAGTCTCGCCCCAGCCTCACCGAACAACGCCCCAACTCGAACAGGGCCCTGGGCACCCCATAGACCCGATAGGCCTTCTGAAAGGCGCGTTCCGCGGTCCGATAATCCCTTCGGTTGTAATACATCAGCCCCAGTTCGTACTGCGCCCGCCCGCGCCAGTTCCCATTGGAAGCGTTCCGAATAATCTGCCGGAAGAGCGCCGCCGCCTTCCGGAATTTCCCCACCTTCGCATAGGCCACCCCGCCGTAAAAGCACTCCTGTACACGCTTCAACGGCCCCATCTGCTTCAGGGCGACAATCGCCTGAGGGGTCTTCGGATAGTCCCGAACCAGTCGCAATCGGGCCTTTCGGGCCTCTGTTGAGTCCCCTGAAGCCTCCAGCGCCTCCACCAGACCGACCAGGGCTCGCACCTCCTGCCTGCTGATCCCAAGCAGATGCCGGTAGCGCGCAACCGCGTCTCCCGCACGGCCCTGCGCTAAGTGCAGATCTGCCACCCGCAGCACGGCCGAATCCTTCAGCAGCGATGCCATCTGCAAAACGTGCGTGTACGCCGACACCGCACGGTCAAACTGGCCCAACGCCTCAAAACACTCACCCTGCCAGAAAACCAGATAGTCCTCAACGGTTTCAACTTTCGCCTCCAGGACTCTAAATCCGGCCAGCGCCTCGCCATATTGCCCCAGGAACTTCTGGCACACTGCCCGCTGGAGCAGAACCTTCTGCGCCTCCGACGTATCCAGCCCCTCTGTTTTCAGCCCCGAAAGCAGCGTCAGGGCCTCCCGGTACTGTCCTTTGGAGATCAGCGCCTCCGCCTGCCACAGCAGGTCCAGGCGTTCGCTCATGGCCAGCCGTCCGGGAGTGCCCAGCAGTGCCCCGATAACCAGCAGCACAACGCCAGATACGACCGGCCAGTACCGTATTCGCTGTTTTTTTGTCATCCTGGTTGTTCTGAAAAATGTTCACAGTATCGCAACTACAAATTTACACAGAAAATAGCCCGATTGTCAAGTCCGAGGGGAGTCGCGCAACTTTGATTATAAGACAAAATAGGCGCCAGGTTCCCATTTTTGTTGTCCCGAACCCCGGGATCGCGTATAATTAGCATCGGGATGGAAAAAAACATGGCACACCATTCAGCAGCCTCTCTATTGAAGGCGGCAGACCGGAAGCGCGAAGGCAGCCAGTTCGACGAGGCCCTATCGCTCTACCGCAAAGCCCAGACGCACTTCCGCACGGAAAAGGACCTGGAGGGCCTCCTCACCTGTCGTCTGTCCAAAGGGCACTGTCTGCGTCTCATCGGCCGCTTTAAGCAGGCCCTGTCCGAATACCGGACCGCCCAACGCCTGGCGCTCGATGCTGGAGACGAGGTTGCGCTTGCCGATGCCGTCGTGGGCCGGGGGATGGCCGTGCGGGCTTTGTGGGACATCCCCGAATCGCTCCGGCTCTTTGACCGGGCGGTGACCCTCTATCGGGCGCTTGAGGACGGCGCCGGAGAGGCCTATACCCTCTGGGCCAAAGGCGGCGCCCTCCGCGTGCGGGGAGACCTCAC
Source organism: Candidatus Latescibacterota bacterium (assembly GCA_965222075.1). Lineage (GTDB taxonomy): Bacteria > Latescibacterota > UBA2968 > UBA2968 > JAAXHW01. The sequence continues at coordinate 2,839,839 of OZ244937.1, forward strand.
CCTCGCCTTAAAGACCTTCCACGACGCCCGTCAGCGGTTTGACGCACAGAGCAACCGGGAAGGAACGGTCTATGCCCTGTGCGGCCTGGGCGGCATCTCCCGTATCATGGGCCGGTTCGACGACTCCCTCGCATTCTACACCGAAGCAAACGAGCGCCTCCGCCGCTCCCGTGACAGGTTCGGCCGGGCCTACTCCTTCTGCGGCCGGGCGAATGCGTGGCGCGTGCTGGGCGACTACGACACTTCTCTGTCCCTCTTCGACCGCGCCCGGTGGCTCTACGACGAAATCGGCGACCGCGTCAGCTACGCCTACACCGTATGGGGAGAAGGCACGGCCTACAAGATGCTCAAGCGCTACGACGATGCCGAACAGAACTTCCGGGAGGCCGAAGCCCTGTTTCGAGCTACCAAAGACTTGCGCGGCAGGGTCTACACCCTGCTGGGGCGGGGAGAACTCCGACTGCTGGCGGGTAAAACCGGCCCGGCGGATCGGCTGTTCCGGAAGGCCTCCGACACCGCCCGGCAGTTCGGCCTCCGGCTTGAGGAACACCACGCCGAGCTTCTCTTAAAACTCCTCCAAAAGGAACAGGGAAGGCGCGTCTCCTTCCACGGCCTCCGCAAGCGGTACGAACGCCTGGGCACGACGTTTCTGGAGGATGAACCTTCAGTACCATTAAACCTGCCTTGAGCCCTTTATTTCACCGCAATCGGGTTTCCCGGAGATCCTGTGCCCCCCTTCAACCGCAGCGGTGCAAACACAAACGCGAACTCGTACACCCCGTCTGCGGCCAGCCCCTCCAGGTCCAGGTTCTCTAAATTGTAGATCCCGTTCCGGTTAATCAGGACCTGGTGGGCTTCAAACGGCCGGTTCGGATCGTCTCCCGGCACCGCCTCCACGGCCCAGCTATCCCCGCCCGTCATCGCAACCTTCTGCTCCACCAGCCACCGGGCGGCCTCCAGCCCGATGCCCGGCTCGCCCGAATTGTACGTCTTATTGTCCACCATCCACAGCTTCCCGTGGCCCGTCCGAAAAAGCACCACATCCCCCTCGGTAATCTCCACCCCCTGTTTTTTCAACGCCCCCTGAATATCCCCCACCGTAACAATGTACCCCACCTCCAGTCGTTCGGCCCCCTTGTATCCGGCCACATCAACCAGCACCCCCCGTGTGAAGAACACCCCCACGTTCTCGACCCCCAGCTTTTCCAGGCCATACGCCTTGCTAAACTCCGACCGCTTGAACCCGTTGTAGAAAAAATCCTCATCTCCCACCCGGGTGCCGATGTGTCCCAGGCCGTCGAACTGGGTGCCGATCTGTCCGATCTCTCCACTGAACATCTCATCGTGCCAGACCAGTTGATTCGCTCCCTCGGCCACGCCGGACGGAGACCCCACAATTGTCAAACTGTAGTGTCGGTTGCCAAACAGCGGCATCCCGTTCTCGTAGACCCTGCCCAATTGATAGACCTTCCCCTCTTTAATCAACCCTGCGGCCTGGAGCACCTTCTGGGGCGTAATCCGGTTGATTGCCCCGCGCTGGTCCTCCGGCCCCCACTCGGAGGGCCACCATTTCGGCCCTATCGGGGTCTCCTGGGCCTTCAACGGTACAACGGTCAGCCACACATACCCAAGTGCGAGAAAACATCCATACAGACACCGCATATTCTACCTCCTATCGCATTGAGGTAACAGCCTGTTTCTCGTGATATCGACGCCAAGATAATGCGCCCCCGCCTGAAACGCAAGGGCAGAATATTTCCATCGGAAATGGGAATAGAAGGTCGTTGCATTGGCCCGCGCTCCATGCTATCTTACCTCTGCTTCAGAAACTTGTGTAGATAAACTAAGGAGAAAAACAATGAAAACCAAACCCCTGGGCCGGACCGGCCTGGAGGTCTCCATCGTGGGGCTGGGCGCTGCATTCATCGGCATCCCCGACCCCAACCGGGCCGCCCTGGAATACGACGGCCAGCCGGGGCAGATGCAGGATGACCTGGGTGTCCGGACCGTCCACGCGGCTATCGAATCCGGATGCACCCTCATCGACACCGCCCCCCTCTACGGCCGGACCCGCAGCGAAGAGATCGTCGGCCGGGCCCTCAAAGAGCGCCCGGACCTGGCCGCTCGATGCACCGTCACCACCAAAGTCGGCTGCCTCGCAGATGGATTCGACTACACCTACGACGGCATCATGCGCCACGTGGAAGCGAGCCAGCAGCGCCTCGGCCTGGACACCTTCGAGGTCCTCTACATCCACGACGCCATGGATGTCCCGGTAGAGCAGGTGATGGGCAAAGACGGCGCCCTGGGCGCCCTGCGCAAACTCCAGGACGAGGGCGTTGTGCGGTTCGTCGGTGTCGCCGCCAACGAACCTGAAACCAACGCCCCTTACATCGAAACCGGGGAATTCGACGCCGCCGTCATCCCCGAGGCCTGGAGCCTCTTAAACCAGCTTGCCGCACAACGCATCCTGCCTGCCGCAGAGAAACACAACGTCGGCCTTGTCATCGCCACCCCGGTCGAGCGCGGCCTCCTGGCCACCGGCCCCGCCCCGGGCACCAACTACCTGGCCCGCAGCTTCAGCCAGGCCTGCTTAGACCACGTCACCAAAATCCAGACCCTCTGCCGGGACCACAACATCCCCATGGTCACCGCCGCCCTCCAGTGGTGCACCCGCCACCCCCAGGTCGCCGCCGCCATCCCGGGCGCTCGAACCCCCGGTGAGGCCGCCGAAAACGCCCGCGCCGGCGAAACAGACATCCCCGGGGCCTTCTGGGAAGACCTGGCGCACCTGGTCCGGCACTTTGAGGCGGGAGTGGACCGGTAGAGCCCTCACCCCCCGTGAAACCCTTACCAACGGAGGACCTCTCATCGATGTCCCTCACCCTGACCCTTTTGGGAACCGGCACCCCCACCCCCCTCACCTACCGCGCGGGCTCCAGCTATCTCGTCACCCTGGGTGATGAAGCCCTTCTCTTCGACTGCGGGCCGATGTGCGTTCACCGCCTCCTGAAAAAAGGCGTGCCCCCAGAACGCATCACCGGTCTCTTCCTCACCCATCTGCACTACGACCACTGTGTCGACTACGGCTATCTCGTCTTAAACCGCTGGGACCAGGGCGCCGGAAAAATCCCGGAACTTTTAGTCTACGGCCCTCCGCCCACCGCCCGGATGACCGACCGGCTCTTTGGAGAAGACGGCGCATTCGGACCCGACCTCGAAGCCAGGACCCGCCACCCGGGCAGCGAATTCGTCTATGAGATGCGCGGCGGCACCCTGCCCAGAAAACGCCCCGCGCCTATCGTCACCGAAGTCGCCCACGGCGACGTGGTAGAAAAGAAGGGATGGCGCGTGAAAGTGGCCGAAGTGATCCACACCCAGCCTCAGCTCACCTGCCTCGCCTATCGCCTGGACACGCCCGACCGCGTCGTCGTCTTTGGAGGCGACACCGCGCCGATAGAGCGCCTCACCGAACTGTCGGAGGGCGCTGATATCCTGCTGCACATGTGCCACCTCGTCAACAATGCCGTCACCGACCCCAGAATCACAGGCTGTTGTTCGGGGCACTTAGACGCGGCACGCACCGCACGCGACGCCGGCGTCAACACCCTGGTTCTCGTCCACATCACCGAACAGGTCGAACGTCCCGGCATCCGCGAGCGGGTCCTGCACGAAGCGGGTGAAATCTTCGACGGCCACATCATCTTTGGCGAAGACCTCCTGGACGTTCCGCTGGGCGACATCGCGCCGGAGAAGATCCAGTAGGGGCAGGTCTCCCCTACGACAACAAACCACCTGATCCAGAAAGAGACCCCCCTATGTCCCTTACCCTGACACTCCTGGGAACCGGCTCCCCCACACCACTCCTGTACCGCGCGGGATCGAGCTATCTCGTCACGCTTGGTGATGAAACCCTCCTCTTCGATTGCGGCCCGGCGTGCGTCCAGCGCCTCCTCAAGAAGGGCGTACCGCCCAAACGAATCACCAGCCTCTTCCTGACCCATTTCCACTACGACCATTGTGCCGACTACGGCTATCTCGTCATCAACCGCTGGGATCTGGACGCCGGTCAGAACCCGGAACTGGATGTCTACGGTCCTCCGCACACCGCCCGTATGACCGAGCTCCTCTTCGGAGAAACCGGAGTCTACGGCCCCGACCTCGCGGCCAGAACTCAGCGTCCGGGCAGCCAGTTCATCTATGAAGTGCGTGGGGGAACATTGCCCAGAAAGCGTCCCCAACCGGCCGTTACCGAGGTCGCCCACGGCTCCATTGTGAAAAAAGAGAACTGGCGCGTAAAGGTAGCCGAAGTCGCCCATGCCCAGCCCTACCTGATCTGCCTTGCCTACCGGCTGGACATCCTGAACCGGTCGATCGTCTTTGGAGGGGATACAGCGCCCACAGAGACCCTCACCGAACTGGCCAGTGGCGCCGACGTCCTGCTGCACATGTGTCACTATGTCAACGGCGCGGTTGAAGACCCCAGAATAAGAGCCGGCTGTTCTGGCCACTTAGACGCGGCACGCACCGCACGCGACGCCGGCGTCAACACCCTGGTTCTCGTCCACATCACCGAACAACTGGAACGCCCCGGCATCCGCGAGCGGGTCCTGTACGAGGCCGGCGAAATCTTCGACGGCCACATCATCTTTGGCGAAGACCTCCTGGAGGTCCCGCTGGGCGACATCGCGCCGGAGAAGATCCAGTAGGGGCAGATTTCTTAAAGGAGGCAGAACATGGGCCAGACCGCACGCGCGTCCGTCATGGTCGGAGAACGGTTTGAAATCCGGGAGTACCCCGTGCCCGAACCGGGGCCCGGGACCATTCTCTTAAAGCAGGAACTGGGCGGCATCTGCGGCACGGACCTCCACAACTGGGAGTATCAACAGCTGGAGGGAGAAATCATCCTGGGCCACGAAAACGTCGGCATCGTCCACAAACTGGGTCAGGGCGCCGAAACCGACTACCTGGGGCGACCGCTCAGCGTCGGCGACCGCGTCATCCTGGCTCCCGGCACAAACAAAGGCGCCTACGGATTCATGCAGGCCGAGGAAGAGCCATACTTGCGGGGTGGATTCGCCGACTACATCTACCTCTGGAACCCCGACAGCGTGGTCCTCAAAACGGACCTGTCCCCCGAGATCGCGGTCCTCACCGAACCCTTCACCATCGGCGTGCACGCCGTCATGAGGGCCCGCATCCAGTTTGGAGACACCGTCGTCGTCCAGGGCACCGGGGCCATCGGCCTGGTCACCCTCATCTGCGCCAGAATCAGCGGCGCTGCCCGGCTCATCATGGTCGGCGGTCCCCCGGGCCGTCTGGAACTGGCGAAAAAGATGGGCGCCGACGTCACCATCGACATCGGCGAAATCAAAGACCCCGAAGCGCGCACAAAACGCGTCCTGGAAAACACCCCCCAGGGCAGGGGCGCCGACGTGGTCTTTGAATGCGCGGGCTTCCTCCCCGCCCTGCCCGAAGGCCTGGGCTACGTACGCCAGAGCGGCACCTACGTGGAAATGGGGCACTTCGTGGATGTCGGTACCATCGACTTCAACCCCAACCGGCTGCTGATGCGCAAAAACCTCCGCCTCGAAGCCATCTGGGGCAGCCGCCCCGAACACTTCGTGCGCGGCCTGCCCATCCTGGAACGAAACGAATTCCCCTTCGCCGAAATGGTCAGCCACATCCTCCCTTTAGACCGGGTCGCCGAAGGTTTCAACGCCCTCTCCGGCGGCTACCGCTTAGATGGGAGGGACGCCATTAAGATTGCGGTCAAAGGTGGAGTGGAATAAGAGGGGTCAAGAGAAAAACCGATTGTGGAATGCGGATTGCGGAATGATGCTTTTCAATCCGAAATCCGAAATAACCTTCTGCCTTCTGTTTTTACCATGACGCGACGCGCCTTCCTCCTTGGCCTGGTCATGGCCGTGGTGATCAACCTCTGGCCGACCTACTCCAGCCTGATCGTCCACTCCTCGCGGGCGGACTATGCCCACCTCTCGGTGGCCTTTCTCATCCCCTTCATCTGCCTGCTGGGGCTCAACCTCCTGCTGGAGCGCAAGGGACAGGGCCTCTCCGCCTCGGAACTGCTGACCATCTGCTGCATCGGCATGGTTGCCGCTACCATGCAGGGCGAATGGCTCTCCGGCTACTTCTTAGGGGTCACCACCGCCCCCACCTATTTTGCCACCCCGGAAAATCGGTGGGGGGAACTTCTGCTCCATCACATGCCCCGCTGGAGCATCGTGGCCGACAGGCAGGCCACCGCCGGGTTCTACGAAAGCCTGATGAAGGGAGACACCTTTCCATGGGGGGCCTGGGGCGCCCCGCTCTTCTGGTGGACAAGCTTCTTCGGAGCGGTTCTGACGGCCAGCTTCTGTCTGGTGATCATCCTGCGAAAGCAGTGGATGGAACACGAACGGCTCACCTTTCCCATCGCCGCTGCCCTGCTGGAACTGACCGGGGTCTCCGGCTCGGTGGGAACCCTTCAGAACCTGATCCGTTCCCGGCCTTTTCGAATAGGCTTCGGCATTGTCCTGGGCATCATCTGCTGGAACATCGTCACCTGGTTTGCGACAACCTTCCCTTCGCTTCCCGTACTGACCCGGCGGGACATCCCCATCGCGAAGGGCTTTCCAAGCCTCCGTGTCATCGTCCACCCGATGACCATCGCATTCGGCTACTTCACCAAATCGGAAGTCCTGCTCAGCATCTGGGTCTTCCACCTGCTGGCCATCCTGCAGGTGGGCATCTTCGACCGCACGGGCTTCAGCATCGGCGGCTCCGACCCCTGGTGTTCCTTCGATCCGGCCATCGGCTGGCAGAGCTTCGGGGGGATGATCGTCTTTGTGGGCTGGGGCCTCTGGACGGCCCGTTCCCACCTCTCGGCCGTCTTCCAGACGGCATTCACAGCACGGGGAAACATCCAGGATGCCGGAGAACTCCTCTCCTGCCGAACGGCCGTCTATCTGCTGCTCGCCTGCAGCCTCTACCTGATCTTATGGCTTCACCACGCCGGCATGGAATGGGGGCCCCTGCTGGCCTTCTGGTTCGGCACCCTGATCCTCTACCTCGGATTGGCACGCATCATCGTGGAAAGCGGGCTCGTCTTCCTCCGGGGGCCCATCACCGCTCAGGCCTTCACCTGGCACCTCTTCGGCATTGCCGGCATGGGACCGGCCAGCGCGGTCAGCCTGGGGCTTACCTACACCTTCTTCTGCGACGCCAAAACCTTCGGCATCACGGCGCTTGCCCACATCCCCCGCCTCGGCACTGCCATGGCCTCCACGCATCGCCGGTTTCTGGTCCCGGCCGTACTCCTGGCCGCCCTGGCCGGGGCCAGCGCGGCCGTCGGCTACACCCTCCACCAGGGCTACTACACCGTTGGGAGCTACAACTTCGGGGCCTCCAGCTTCAACGGCTCGGCAGACGGCGCCGTGGGAATCTGGCGGCTCACCGCCAACCGCATCCAGCACGGCACGTTCGGAACCGACTGGAACCGCGTTCAATTCCTCGGCATCGGCGCGGCCTTCACCGGACTCCTGTTCTACCTGCGCTACCGCTTTCCCACCTTTCCCATCCACCCCATCGGATTTACCATCTCCTCCTCCGCCTTTTTGAGAAACAGCGTTTCATCCATCTTCTTAGTCTGGCTGGCCAAAACCCTGCTGCTCAAACTCGGAGGCTTAGAGCGCTACCGGCGCACGGCGCCCCTCTTCCTGGGCATCGCCCTGGGCTACTTGACCGGCATCGGGCTGGGGCTCCTCATCGACATCATCTGGTTCAACGGAAACGGACACCTCGTCAACAGACCTTAAATGGAGGACTTTTCATGCGGTTCGACACCCTCATCCGCAACAGCACCGTCGTCGACGGCGCCGGCATTCGAGACCCCTTTCCCTCCGACCTGGGCATCACAGGCGACCGCATCGCCGCCCTGGGTGATCTCAAGGACGCGCAGGCGGACCGGGTGATCAACGCGGCAGACCGGATCGTCAGCCCCGGCTTCATCGACGTCCACGTCCACTCCGAAATCGCCCTCCTCACCGGCAGGGACCAATTCGCCGGTATCCAGCAGGGCGTCACTACCCAGCTCACCGCGCCCGATGGCTTCGGCTGGACCGGCCTCTCTCCCGAGCAGACCCAACAGATGTGGGAGTACACCCGCTTCGCTACCGGAGAGGTCGACTTCGACATCGGCTGTCCCACCCTCGAAGACTACCTCTCTCTCTTCCCGGGAAACACCCCCTGCAACGTCTACCCCCAGGTCCCCCACTGCGCCATCCGCCTCAGCGTCTGCGGCTGGGACCCCGCCCCGGCCAGCGACAACCAGACCGCCGCCATGGCCGACCTCACCCGGGCATGGATGGACGCCGGTGCCGGCTGCCTCTGCCTGGGCCTGGACTACCAGCCCAGCGCCAACGCCGACCTGCGCGAACTCGTCGCCCTCTGCAAAGTCGCCGCATCGTATGGCGGCATCTACGCCGCCCACATCCGCTATCACACCCTCGGCCGGACGGCCGCCTGGGAAGAAACGATCGATCTTTCCCGCCAGGCCAACATTCCCGTCCACATCTCCCACGAAAGGGTAGACGACGAATCCGCCGACCTCCTCGACCGTGTCGACCGCGAGGACATCGACCTCACCTTCGAGTCCTACCTCTACCCCGCCGGCATGAGCCACATGACCATCATGCTCCCCGTCGAATACCAGATCGGCACGCCCGAGGAGGTTATCGGACGCCTGAAAGATCCCGACATTCGGGAAAAGACCCTCCCTCACCTCTCAGGATGGCTCGGCGAATGCAATCAAACCGTCGGCTACACCTGCTCCGGGCGCTATATCGGCCGGACCCTCTCCGAAATCGCCGCAGAAGCCGGCAAATCCCCCGAGGCCTTCGCCTACGACCTCATCCTCGAAGAAGAGGGCCTCTCTGCCTTCATCTTCCCCTGGCAGGTCCCCTCTGAAGAGGCCGAAAGCACCATCGCCCGAACCGCTGTCCACCCTCGCATGCTGGTCGCCAGCGACGGCATCTACAACATCCCCCATCCCCACCCCAGAGGCTTCGGCTGCTTCGCCCGCGTTCCCGGCCGCTTCGTCCGGGAGAAAAAGCTCCTCTCTCTGAAGGAAGCCATATACAAAATGAGCGGCTTCCCCGCCCGCCGCTACGGCCTCAAAGACCGGGGAGAGATCGCAAGAGGCAAGGCCGCCGACCTCGTCATCTTCGATCCCCAGACCGTGCACGCCTGCGCCACGTTTGAGGACCCCATTCAGCCCCCGGTCGGTATCGATTATGTGATGGTCAACGGTGAACTGGCCGTCGAAAACGGCACGCCCACGGGGAAGTTGCCCGGTCGGGTGTTGCAACGCTCTGCCTGAGACGGGGAACACCAGCTTGGGGGCATTGTTTTCACCCTTGATTTCTGATCAAAATGCGCCTATATTTTCGACTTTAGTGAATGATTCAGGTTCAAAAGGCCTGGACATACGCATCGTGGATAGAGACGCTGCGGCGGATCTGAAAAACACCGGTTCAAACGGCTGATCAAAAGGAGGAAGAGCTATGGAGCGCGAAGAGATTAAAGCGCAGGTCTACAGCGTCATCGCGCAGGCCCTCAAGATTGACCCCGAACAGATTCAGGAAGAGCACATGTTCACGGCCGACCTGGGCGCCGAATCCGTCCAGTCCGTCGAACTGATGGCCGGCTTCGAGGAAGTCTTCGACATCGAAATGGACGAGGACGAGGCCCTGGCCGTGCAGTCCGTCGGAGGGGCCATCGACTTTATCGCGAAATATGTGAATTGAGGGAAGAGGAGGATCACACCATGAAAACCTGGAACCTCATAGAAACCGATGAACCCAACCTGCTCGATGAGCAGTTTGACTACGACTTGCCCCCCAGAATCCTCTTTGACGGTCCCATTTACGAAGCGATCGACGGGCAGACCGTTAAGTTTGACCCTCAGGAGGCCATCTCCCGCGACCTGGTCATCACCGACACCACCTTCCGCGACGGCCAGCAGGCCCGGCCGCCCTATACCGTGGAGCAGCAGGTCACCCTCTACAATATGATGGCCAGACTCGGAGGGCCCAACGGCATCATCCGCCAGACCGAGTTCTTCCTCTACACCAGGAACGACCGCAGGACCTTGGACGAGTGCCGGGCCCTGGGGCATCGCTACCCCGAGATCACCTCCTGGATCCGCGCGGACAAGGGCGACTTCCGCCTGGTCAAAGAGGTGGGCGTCAAAGAGACCGGTATGCTCACCTCCTCCTCCGACTACCACATCTTCATGAAACTCAAAAAAACCCGCAAACAGGCCTTCGAGGACTACCTGGAAGTGGTCGACGCCGCCTGGGAGGCCGGCATCCGTCCCCGCTGCCACCTTGAAGACGTGACCCGGGCGGACATCGAGGGGTTCGTCCTCCCCTTCGTCTCGGAACTCATGCGCCGCTCCGAACAGGTCCCCCCGGAGCTGCACGCCAAAATCCGGCTCTGCGACACCATGGGGTTCGGCATCAGCTATCCCGGCGCCGCCCTGCCCCGTTCGGTTCCCAAGCTGATCTACCGCATGACAAACGACGCCGGGGTACCCTACGACTGCTTAGAGTGGCACGGGCACAACGACTTCCACAAAGTGCACGCCAACGGGGCCACCGCCTGGCTGTGCGGCTGCAACGCTGTGAACACCACCCTCTTCGGCTTCGGCGAGCGCACGGGCAATCCCCCCCTGGAAGGCGCGGTGATGGAATATATCGGCCTGAAGGGAGACCTCTGCGGCATCAACACCCGGATGATCCAGGAAATGGCCGAGTATATGCGCTCCATCGGCGTGCAGATCCCGCCCAACTATCCCTTTGTCGGGCGGGACTTCAACACCACGCGCGCCGGCATCCACGCGGGCGGACTGCGGTCCGACGAGCGGATCTACAATATCTTCGACACCACGACCCTCTTTGGACGTCCCCCGAGGGTGGCCATCACCGACAAGACCGGTGTGGACGGGGTGGCCTTCTGGGTCAACGAATACTTAGGCCTCGAAGGCAAAGAGCGGCTCAGCAAGATCAAGGTCCACAAAATCGCGCGCTGGGTGATGGACCAGTACGAAGTACACGGCCGGATGAGCGCGATTACCGACGAAGAGCTGGAAGAACAGGTCCAGACCCACCTCTCCGAACACTACGCCCGCTGCAAGGGAGCGCCTGTGGCTGGCTGATCGGATGTGGAGAAAACAACAGAAAGAGCCGCATCGAAGCACGTGCGGCTCTCTGTCCGTATAAAAATGACACTGATCGATCAATTCATCGCACGGGCGAAACAATCGCCCGGACGGGTGGTGCTCCCCGAAGGGGAAGACGAACGGGTGGTCCACGCGGCCGCCCGTCTGGCCGCCGAAGGCATCGCCCTTCCCATCCTCTTGGGAAAAAGAGAGACGGTGCTGGGCCTGGCGGAGGGCCGTGCCCTGGAGGGGGTCACAATCGTCGATCCCGGGACATCTCCGGAATCGCCCCGGTACTGCGAGACCTATGCCGGGCGCAGGGCGAGCGTCACGCCCGGCATTGCGGCACGGCTGATGAGGCGCCCGCTCCTTTTCGGAGCGATGATGGTCAGTGAAGGCGATGCGGATGCCCTGGTCGCCGGCGTATCCAAACCCACGGCCCAGGTCATCTCGGCCGGGGCGCTGGCCATCGGCTATGCCGAGGGTGTCACCCGGTTCTCCAGCCTTTTCATCATGGCCCTTCCCGGTCCGCCCGAACGGGTACTCGTCTACGCCGACGCCGCCGTAGCGGTCGATCCCTCCCCTGCGGAACTGGCAGAAATCGCCGTAGTCACGGCGCGCAACGCGCAAATCCTGCTGGGCATCGAACCGAAGGTCGCGATGCTCTCCTTTTCCACCCACGGCAGCGCGGACCACAAACGGGTCAAAAAGGTCCGCGAAGCCGTTTGCCTCGCCCGGGAAACGGCGCCGGATGTCCTCATCGACGGCGAACTGCAGGTCGACGCCGCGCTCTGCCCCCGCGTGGCCGAACTCAAGTGCCCTGCCTCTCCCCTGAAAGGAGAGGCCAACATCCTCATCTTCCCCGACCTCGATTCGGCCAACATCGCCTACAAACTCACCCAGTACCTGGCGGGCGCCCAGGCCATCGGACCGATCCTGCAGGGCTTTCAAAAGCCCATCAACGACCTCTCCCGGGGCGCCTCGGTAGACGACATCGTCGCCGTCTCCGCCATCGCCGCGCTCCAGGCCGCCAGGTAGGGTCGCCCTCGTCCCTAATGTTACAACCATCGGGGGCTTATCGGGCACGTTCTCTGGTATCTCTACAAGTCTCCCTAAACCACTGGTCTCCGACCGCCAAATGTGGTATATTGGACCGTTCAAACCGACCGGCCCAGTTCACCCCAAATCGACCGGGGGGCCTATGGCCACGGTGGGGTTCATCACCCATCCCGACTACTTGGAACACGACACCGGCCCCAGGCATCCGGAGCGGCCCGACAGGCTCCGGGCCATCCTGCAGCGGCTGGAAGAGACGGGCCTTCAGAAGGAACTCCTGGCCATACCGCCCCGGGCCGCCGAGGTCGCCTGGCTGGAAAAGGTCCACACGAAAGAACACGTGGCCAATGTAAAATTCCGGTGCGAGCAGAACCTCCCCCACATGGGCGACGGCGAGACCATGGTCTCTTCCCGCTCCTTCAAAATCGCCCGCTTAGCCGTGGGGGCTACCTTCGATGCGGTAGACGCCGTCGTAGACGGGCGCGCCGGCGCCGTGTTTTGCGCCGTCAGGCCGCCAGGGCACCACGCCGAGCGCGACCGTGCGATGGGATTCTGTCTCTTCAACAGCGTCGTGATCGCCGCCCGCTACATCCAGGAGACCTGCAACCTGGAACGGGTAGCCATCATCGACTGGGACGTCCACCACGGAAACGGCACCCAGCACATCCTGGAAGGTGACCCCACCGTCTTCTACTTCAGCGCGCACCAGTACCCCCACTACCCCGGTACAGGAAGCATCCACGAAGTCGGCATCGGGCCGGGAATGGGCGCCACCCTTAACGCCCCTATGCAGGCGGGCGCCGGAGACGAGGAGTATCTGAAAGCCTTTGACGAGCGCTGCCTGCCTGCTATGGACTGGTTCTGCCCGGAATTCGTCATCATCTCCGCAGGCTTCGACGCCCACAGGGATGACCCCCTCTCCGCCACCCGCGTCACCGAAGCCGGCTTTTCCGAAATGACCCGACGCGCCATGGCCATCGCCCAGACCCATGCCGGGGGTCGCCTCATCTCCGTCCTGGAAGGCGGCTATGACTTAAACGGCCTTTCGTGCAGCGTAGAGGCCCACCTTCGCACCCTGATGGAGGGCTGTCCCCTCCCTCTTCTCCCACGCTTATAGGAGATTCAGTGAGCCCATCCAACCCCAGCGTCGCATTCCAGGGAGAACTGGGTGCCTTCAGTGAGATGGCCGCCCGGACCTACTTCCACGAAGGGGTAACCGTAGTTCCCCTGCCGAGTTTCCCGGAACTCTTCCAGGCTACAGAAAACAAAACCTGTACCCACTGCATCGTCCCCATCGAAAACTCCCTGATGGGAAGCATCCACGAAAACTACGACCTGCTCTTAAAACACAACCTTCAAATTGTAGGCGAACTCAAGCTCCGAATCGTCCACAACCTGATCGTCAACCCCGGCACCCGTCTGGAAGACATCCGCCACATCTTCTCCCAACCGCCGGCCCTGGCCCAGTGCAGCGAATTTATCCGATCTCTGGGGCATGCGGAAGCCGTGGTCGACTACGACACGGCCGGCGCTGTCAAGCGCGTCAAAGAAACCGGCGCGAGGGACGCCGCAGCTATTGCCAGTGCCCAGGCCGCGGTCGATTACGACCTGAAAATCCTCCGGAAAGGCATTGAAAACAACCACCAGAACTTCACCCGCTTTCTGGTGGTCGCCCAGCAAGCTGTCGAAGTCAACCCCGAAGACCCGGCCAAAACCTCCATCGTCTTTGCCATGAAAAACGTGCCGGGTGCCCTCTTCAAAAGCCTCGGCGTCTTTGCGCTCCGGGACATCGACCTGCTCAAAATCGAATCCCGTCCCCTCGACGGAAGGCCCTGGGAATACACCTTCTACCTCGACTTCGAAGGGCACCTCGGGCAGGATCGGTGCGCTCAGGCCGTTGAACACCTCGAACAGCTCGCAAGCTTCTTGAAAATCCTTGGCTCCTACAAACAGGGAGAAACCGTAGAAGGCAAAGCCAGAAAAAAGAGGACGAACCCATGAAATTTGCGGACCGCATGTCGCTCCTCGGAACCGAGTCAGCCTTTGAAGTCCTGGTCAAGGCCCGTGCCCTGGAGGCCAGGGGCAGAGACATCGTACACCTTGAAATCGGCGAACCCGACTTCGACACCCCTCCCCACATCGTCGAAGCGGGCCAGAAAGCCCTCGACGAGGGGTATACCCACTACGGCCCCTCCGCCGGCCTGCCCGAACTCCGGGAAGCGATTGCCCAAGACGTCTCCAGGTTGCGGGGCATCTCTGCCACCCCCGACCAAGTCGTCGTCACCCCCGGAGCCAAACCCATCATATTCTACACCATCCTGACCCTCGCCCAGGGCGGCGACGAAGTCATCTACCCCAACCCCGGATTCCCCATCTACGAATCGGTCATTAAATTCGCAGGCGCCAAACCGGTCCCGATTCCCCTCAGGGAGGAACGGGACTTCAGCCTCGACGTAGACGAACTGGCCGACCTCGTCACCAGCCGCACGCGCCTGATCATCATCAACTCCCCCCAGAACCCGACCGGCGGCATCCTCCCTCAGGAGGACCTGAAAGCTATCGCCGGGATCTCCGCCGCACACGGGGTCCCGGTCCTCGCCGACGAAATCTATTCCCGCATCCTCTATGACGACGATTTCCACAACATCTCCGTCTACGACGGCATGGAAGACCTCACCATCATCCTGGACGGCTTCTCCAAAACCTATGCCATGACCGGCTGGCGCATCGGCTACGGTGTCATGCCCACCGACCTGGCCGAGCACACCACCCGATTGATGACCAACAGCAACTCCTGCACCGCCTCCTTCACCCAGCGCGCCGCCCTCGCTGCCCTGCAAGGCCCCCGCGACGCAGTGACCCAAATGGTCGCCGAATTCAAACGGCGGCGGGATATCTTCGTAGAGGGCCTCAACGCGATTCCCGGCATCCGCTGCGCCCTGCCCAGGGGCGCCTTCTACCTCTTTCCCAACATCGCTGGCCTGGGCCGCCCCTCCAAAGAGGTCGCCGAGGTCCTGCTCAACAGGGGGAATGTTGCCGCCCTGGCCGGTCCCGACTTTGGCGAATACGGCGAGGGCTACCTCCGCTTCTCCTACGCCAACTCGATCGAAAATATCCGGAAGGCCCTCGACCGCATCGCCGATGTTGCCGCAACGCTTCTTGCTGTGCCACCCCCTATTGTCTAAAGGAGTAAAACAGATGATCAAACTCGGTGTTATTGGATGTGCCGGCATCGCAACACATCAACTGAACTCCGTCTGGAAGGACAACCTGTTCAAACTCGTAGCGGGCGCGGATGTCCGTCCCGGCCAGATCGACCTGTTCGGGGAGAAGTTCGGGATGGCGCACGGCTACGAGGATTACCGCTGGCTATTGAGTGAGGCGGATGTCGAGGCGGTGATGGTATGCACGCCCACCTATCTCCATGCCGAAATCGTCATTGCCGCAGCACAGGCAGGCAAGCAGGTCTTCTGCCAGAAACCAATGGCGATGAACTCGCACGACTGCTACAGGATGATAAAGGCCTGCCGCGAGTGCGGCGTCAAGCTCCAGATCGGATTTGTTCGACGGTTCGACAACGATTGGGGGACGATGAAAGGGCTGATCGATTCGGGTGTGCTGGGGCACCCGGTCCTGTGGCGCACGATCTCAGGAGGACCTCCTCCGGGAAGCCCGTTTTTTATGGACAGATTCGAGGGAGGCGGGCCGTTGATAGACGGGATGGTCCACAACTACGACTTCGCTTCCACCTGTTTTGGCCAACCGGTGGAGGTAAAATCGATGCCGATGAAAATCCACCATACCACCACCGCGCTGGATACCGGCACCGTCCTGGTACGGTTCGAGCGCGGAGACGCCTTGATGTGTTCCTGGTCCTGGGGGCTACCGGCGGGGGTTCGCTCAAACGGCTGCGCGGAAATCCTGGGTCCCAACGGTGTCCTCTTCTTTCCCGGAAGCTACGACCCGGCAAAGGCCGAGGGCAAATACGACCCGGCCGCGCAGGGCGCATACCTCCTGGAACGGGCCGACGGGCAGAGCGAGGTGATCACCTTCGAGAAAAAGGACATGTTCCGGGAAGAAATGCGGCATTTTGCCGACTGGGTTCAAAACGACACCGAACCGCAGGTAACTGGCGATGACGGCCTTCGGGCCACGCGCATAGCGGAACTGGCGCTCAACGGCGGAGGATTGTGCTGAAGCAAGACCGCTCAACGCCCCAAGCCTGGATCAAGCACCGTAAGAAGATGTCTTAAAATTCCTGGTGAGTTCCCGAGATTGGAGGCTGACCGATGCAACGCAGAGAAGTCCGCTGGGAGCGTATGTTTCCCGATGAACTCGAAGCCGCTTTTGACGAATACCCCATCGCCTACCTGCCGTATGGCCTGTGCGAACCTCACGGACCGCAGAACACGCTCGGCATGGATGCGCTGAGGGCGCACAGCGTCCTCTGCCTGACCGCACGGACGGTTGGAGGCATCGTCGCGCCGCCCGAGTACTGGCATTGCCACGAGGCTGGCATCTACGGCTCCTGGGCCTACAAGAAAATCGGCGAAGCGCGCTCGTGGCTCACCGCGGTCCCCCCGTGGATCTTCTTGAAAAACCTCTGTTACCACGTCCGCGCCGTAGATGCCCTCGGCTTCCAGGGGACCATTCTCTTTTCGGGCCATTCCGGACCGCACCACAAGGACGTTCCAGTCGTCCTGAACATCCTCCAATCGCATGTCTCCACGCGCATCTACTCCCTGATAGGGATCGGAACGGATCAATCCCGGTTCAAAGACGACAAAGGGATGGGCGGCCATGCCGGCAGAGGCGAAACAACACTGCTCTGGGCCGTTGAGCCGGACTGTGTGGATCTCTCTCGTCTCCCCGCACCGGACGAGCCCGGCCCCCATTTTGCCATGGGGGATTATGTCGAATCGTCCGACCGCAGAGCAGGAGAGCAGATGGTGGCGGACATCGTCGACCACCTCGCCGCCAAAGCCGGGGAACTCCTTGCGGAATACGCCAGCTTAAAGCCCCATCACATCCCCCTCACCTTCGAACGGATCGAAGCGATCTGGGAACAGGAAATCCGCCCCCGGTTGAAAGACTTCGCATCGATGCAGGACGGATCTGAGGCACCGCCTGAAGACTCCCGCTGGCACGATAACTGGCACATACCCGACCGCGGGTAGGTGGACATCTGGCACCAGAACATCCTGTGAGTCACCCACAGTCCAGGTTCTTATCGACTCATCCGAATCCCGGCAAAGAATCCGGGCCATACAAAGTACTCGCTACCGGCACTGCGTTCGTAGGTCTCCGTGGTACGGGCAAGCGTCTTGATGAAAGCTTAACGTCCACGCAGCCTGGCGTCCGGTTTTCGGTTGCAGCAGCCTGTTTTTTAGTTATCTTTATCCACACGCTCAGGTCGGTTCGCCCATTCACCCATTCGCCCATTCACAATGACCCCCACCGCTCACCTATACTGGGACATCAACCCCGAACTGTTCAGCCTCGGTCCGCTCACCGTGCGCTGGTACGGCCTGTTCTTCGTCATCACTTTCTTCTTCGGTTTCCTCATTGTCCAGTGGATTTTTCAGAAGGAAAACCGACCCGAGCACGATTTGAACGCCCTGGTCAATACCATGGTCGCCGGCACCGTCGTCGGTGCGCGTCTGGGGCACTGCCTCTTCTACGACCCCTCCTATTACCTCGGCCATCCCCTCGAAATCCTCAAAGTCTGGAGGGGCGGTCTGTCCAGCCACGGCGGCGCAATCGGCATCTTTGTCGCGCTCTACCTCTACACCCGCAGCCGTCCGGACCAGCCCTACCTCTGGATACTGGACCGGATCGCGATTCCCACGGCCCTGGGCGGGTTCTTCATCCGCCTTGGCAACTTCTTCAACTCCGAAATCATCGGCACCCCCACCGACCTTCCCTGGGCCTTTATCTTCGCCCGCGTCGACGTCCTGCCCAGGCACCCCACGCAGCTGTATGAGTCCATCGCCTACGGCCTCATCTTCATCCTGCTGCTCGCCGTCTACCGAAAACGATACGCCCGGACACCTCAGGGCCTGGTGCTGGGCCTCTTCCTGGTCACCGTGTTCACCTTCCGCTTCTTCATCGAATACGTCAAAGTCCGCCAGGCCGCCTACGGCTATGAGCTGCCGCTCAGTGTGGGCCAATGGCTCAGCATCCCGATGGTCGCCATCGGAGCCGTATTGCTTATTCGGACGTTGAACAGGAAACAGGTGAGATAGTTGCTACAACAAAGTTCTATTACCCAGTTAAAGAAAGGATCGAAAAGATGAGCCTGTATGCTGACGTTGCCAGGACCCTGCAGGAATCCCTGAACCTTGCACTTCCCCCCATCGCCGTATGCATCACCGACAGCGTGCCCGAAGGCGTCCCAACCTTCCAGGGGCAGGCCCCGGCGGGCTGCCTGTTCTGGCAGGAAGCCGCCGGAGGCGCCTTCGCCACCTCGACCCCGGACCACGAACTGTGCGCCATCGGCGTTCACACCCACCACATGGCAGCGCCCGCATCCTCGTACGAATCCGAACTTGGCCGGGTGCTCAAGGTGATGGCCGACATGGAATACGTGCGCGAAGAGGACGTTCCGAACATCCCCGTGCTCGCACACGAGACAAAGCACGTGGTCTACGCCCCTCTGGCCGAAACGTCCCTGCCGCCTGACGTGGTCATACTGTTCGTGCATTCACAGCAGGGGCTGGTCATCACCGAAGCCGTGCAGCAGGTAGAACCGGCTGTTCCCCTTGCTATGGGCCGTCCCGCATGCGCCGTGATCCCGCAGGCGATCAACACCGGCCAGGCCGCCCTGAGCCTGGGCTGCTGCGGCGCCCGGGCCTACCTCGATGCGCTTTCAGACGACATCGCGCTCTGGGCCCTTCCCGGCAGCAAGGTCGGGCGCTACGCCGAGCGGATTGCCGCCCTGGCCAGGGCCAACAACGTTCTGGGCGAGTTCCACACACTGCGTCGGAAAGATGTGGAGGCAGGCCTCAGACCCACGGTTGTCGAATCGCTCTCGCGGCTTGAAAGCTGAGCCTCAGGGAGAACATTGTGTCGTCTGCACCTGGTTTCAACTCCAGGGATGGATCGCAAGGGAAAGTGACATGGCCGGCCGCGTTCGTATCGGCGTTGATATCGGCGGCACGTTCACCGACATCGTCGCCGTCGATGGGACGGTGGGAAAATACAATATCCTCAAAGTCCCCTCAACGCCCACCAATTACGTGCTTGGGATCAAAACCGGCTTGGAGCGCCTGTTTTCAGAGCACGGGTGGCGCCCCAACGATGTGGCGTTGTTCTTCCACGGCACCACGGTAGCAACCAATACGGTCATTGAGAAGAAAGGCGCAAAAACGGGTCTTTTGACCACCGCGGGTTTTCGCGATGTGCTTGAAGTGGGGCGCACCGAACGTCCCCCCCTTGACCTCTACAACCTCGCCATGGAACGCCCAAAGCCCCTTGTTCCTCGCCGGCTTCGTTTGGGGGTACCCGAACGTATCAACCACAGGGGGGAGGTGGTAGAACCGCTCGACACGGAGGCCGTCCGCGAGGCCATCGACCGGATGCTGTCGATGGACATTGAGGCCCTGGCCATCTCCTTCCTCAACGCCTACGCCAATCCCGTCCACGAACGCCGGGCAAGAGAAATTGCCCGATCCCTCCGACCCGACCTCTATGTGGCCGTCTCCTCCGAGGTGAATCCCCAGTTCAAGGAATTTGAGCGCACCAGCACAACGGTCTTGAGCAGCTACGTAGGCCCTCGCGTCAGCCGTTACATGGAAGGCATGAAAACCGTGCTGGCCGAACTCGGCGTCAAATCTCCGCTGCACATCATGCAGGCCAGCGGCGGCGCGATGACCGTGGATGCCGTGGCAGAACGTGCCGTCCGTACGGTTCTTTCCGGCCCCGCAGCCGGCGTTCTTGGAGCCCTGAAAGTCGGCGAGGCCGTCGATGAACCCAATTTTGTCTCCTTCGACATGGGCGGGACGAGTACGGATGTCTCCCTGGTAAAAAACGGGCAGTTCCGCATCGTCGAAGAGACAAAAGGAGTGGGCTATCACCTCCGGATGCCAATGATGGACATCACCACCATTGGCGCCGGAGGCGGCAGCATCGCCTGGATCGACACGGGCGGCGTCTTAAAGGTAGGTCCCAACAGCGCCGGCGCCGAGCCGGGACCGGCCTGTTACGGTATTGGGAGGAATGCAACGGTAACCGACGCCCACATCCTTCTGGGGTACATTGACCCGGGGTTCTTCCTCGGCGGCGAAATGCGCCTCGATACGAAACGGGCGCACAAGTCGATGCAGCAGAAGGTGGCAGTGCCCCTTGGCCTGAGCGTGGAGAAGGCCGCCGCCGGTATCGTCCGGATCGCCAATGCCAACATGATCCGCGCAATCAAACGCGTATCCATCGAACGCGGGCACGACGTGCGGGATTTCAGCCTCATCCCATTCGGCGGGGCCGGCGGACTCCATGCGGGCCAGCTCCTGGGGGAACTGGGCATGCGGCGGATCATCGTACCCATCTACCCCGGCGTCCTTTCCGCCTGTGGCCTTGTGGAGGCGAACCTGGAATACCAGCGCGTGCAGACGATCCTGAAGCGGCTGGACGGTGTCGATGCGTCCACCCTGCGAGGCTTCTACGCCAAGCTGGAGATACGCGGCCGGAAGGAAATGCGCCACATCCAGGGTGAGGCCCTTCGGTTCAAACGTGCGGCGAACCTGCGGTATCGCAAGCAGGTCCGGCAGGTCACCGTCGAACTCGGCAGCGAATGGGCAGACCACACCCGCATCCGCCGGCAGTTCTGCGAAGCGCACGAAAGGCTTTACGGCTACGCCACGGATGAACCCGTAGAAATCGTGGACATCCGTGTTGCGTGTATCCACCCACCCACAGAAGCGGTCGATTGGGGCAAAGCAGCAGGGGACGGGGCAGACCCCAAAAAAGGCAGCCGCCGGGCCTATTTCGAAGAACTCGACGGCTTTGTGGACTGCCCGGTATATGCGCGCAGCAACCTGGGTCGGGATTTTAGCGTCCAGGGGCCCGCAATCGTCGAACAGGATGAAACCAACACCGTTGTCCGCCCGGGCCAGACGCTTACGGTGCACCCTTCGGGCAACCTGTTCATCTCACCAGGTCCATGACCGGATTTCAGGAGCAGCCCATGATAACAATCGATCCCATATCGATGGAGGTCCTGGGCAACGCGGTCCTCTCCATCTGTGAGGAAATGAGCATCGTCCTTTCAGGCACCGCCCGTTCACCCCTGTTGCGCGAGTCCGGTGATTTTTCCTGTACCCTCCACAGCGGCAACGGCCAGCTGGTCGCCCAGACCAACACCCTTCCGGCGCTGGCGAGCCTGGCCCGCAGCGCCGTCCTCAGCCTGGGCGAATTTGTTGATATTCCAAACGAAGCGGAGCCGGGTGACATCTACTACACGAATCACCTGGAAATCGGGGGGTCCCACTTAAGCGATGTGAAGGCAATCGCCCCCCTGTTCTATAAGGACGAAATCGTGGCGTGGGTGGCCAACTGCGCCCACTGGCCAGACGTTGGCGGCGCCTTCGCCGGGGGCTATGTCTGCGCCACAGACATCTTTCAGGAAGGCTTTCTCATCCCGCCCGTCAGGTTTTTCCGACAAAACCGGTTGAACCGGGAGACCGTCGACTTCGTCCTGAACAACGTACGCGCCCCCGACGAGAGGCTGGGGGACATCCTCGCCCAGGCAGCGGCGGTTCGGCGGGGAAAAACCCGCCTTGTGGAACTGATCGAAACCTACGGGCTGGAAACGCTTCAGACCTTCTTTAAGGCCTACCTCGATTACACAGAGAAGCGCGTACGGCACGAAATCCGCGGAATAAAAAACGGCGTTTACACATTCCAGGACAGCATGGACAACGACGGCATCGGCGAGTTGCCCGTGGGCATAAAAGTCAAAGTGACGGTCCACGACGACAGTATAAGCTTCGACTTCACCGGATCGGACCCGCAGGTGCAGGGGCCGATCAACGCCACCCCCTCGGTCGTCTGGGCAGGGGTCAATTTTGCGGTTCGGGGCGTAACCGATGCGTTGATTCCGATTAATGAGGGCGTGTACCGGCCGCTGGAGGTGATCGTTCCGGAAGGCTGCTGGTTGAACGCGAAGCACCCCGCGCCCCGGCAGCACAGCACCCACGAAACGGGCCACCGGGTGATCGATTGCACATTGGGGGCGCTGGCCCGGGCAGTCCCGGACCGGGTGCCCGCTGCGATGCATGGGACCAGCTCGATCCTGATCATGTGCGGCGACGACACCCGCCTCGATCCCCCCGAGTTCTTCATGTTTTTCGATTGCGTCGCCGGCGGTTTCGGGGGGCGCCCGGACAAAGACGGCATCGATGGCATCCGCACCGGTATAGGCAATGCGACAAATATCCCCGTCGAGCTTGCCGAAGTCGAATTCTCGCTGGTAACCGAAAAATACGAATTGATCACCGACAGCGGCGGCCCGGGCAAGTATCGGGGCGGCTGCGGCCTGCAGCGTATTATGCGCGTTGATGGCGGTCCCGACGCCAGGGTGCTGTGCATTTCTTCTTCAGAGCGAACCGTCGGCCGCCCGTACGGGCTGCAGGGGGGAAAGCCCGGCGCACCGGGGCGCTGGGGCGTGAACCTGGCCACCCCGAAGGAGGCGCCATTGAAAGGGAAAGACCACCGCTGGCTCGGCACCGGTGAGACCTGTTCGGCCGGCGCTCCCGGAGGCGGCGGGTGGGGCGATCCCTTCGAACGTGCGCCGGACGCCGTTCTGGAAGATGTCTTAGAGGAGAAGATCTCTCTGGCCTCCGCCGCCAGGGATTACGGCGTGGCCATCCGGTCCGACAGCATTGACCGGGAGGAGACGGCCCGGTTGCGCCGGGGAAAGGGGCATCGCGACGGCTAACGAAAAGGTTATGCGCCATCTAATCCCCTTCCCGCTCCTGCCACACCAGTTCCAGCCCGGACTCCTTGAGAAGCTGCTGGTAGACCTCCTCCAGTTCAAACTCGTAATCGTATGGTTCCACATACAATATCCTGGTGACCCCCGCCTGGATCGACTCCTTGAGGCACCAAAAACAGGGCCGCGTGGTCGAATAAAGCACAGCCCCCTCGGTGCGCGCCCCGTGCCGCGCGGCAAAGGCAATCGCGTTTTGCTCTGCATGTACGCACAGGCAGGTATCCGTCCCCTGTCCCGAAGGAATATCGGACGCGCAGCGTGGGCAGCCCCCCTCAAAGCAGTTCTTCACCCCCATCGGCGTCCCGTTGTAGCCGGTACTGATGATATTCCGGTCCTTCACAATCACCGCCCCGATCTGCCGGCGGATGCAGTTGGACCGCTCCGACACATTGTAGGCGATATTCATAAAATAGCGGTCCCAGTCTGGCCTGTTCATGCCTGGAAATCCTTTCGGTGTTTTGGACGTGCCCTTAATATAATTCCTCACAAACGGAGAAACAAGCATCAGACGAAAAGATATCAATTTTTACTTGTATCAAACACAATCTAAGGTATATTTTCTCAAGCTAAAAACCAACAGACCAAATCGGTGCAACCGCCGGTCTTCAAAACAATAAGAACCCAAAAGGTGAAATATTGCAAATGCATCCCACAACAACAGCCGAAGCCCTGGACATCCGGGAAAGAGGCAAGCCCATAGACGGCGTACCCCAGATCATCGACCGCCGACTTTACATGCAACTCCACGTGTTTGGCAACTGTCCCTACCCTGAAACGCTCATCGATCCCGTACAGAACAGCGGCCTGGAATGCGTCCTCTACAGCGACCTGAACGACCCGTGCGGCGTTGGCATGTTAACCATCGCCGAATCCCCTGACACGCTTGTGGAGGAAGCCCGGTCGCTCCTGCGGAACGAACCGTTTGCATCCCTGCATCGCAAGCCGGAACTGACGATGGTCGGACGGACCTATTCCACCGGTTTCGAACCCGACCTGGAAGACATGCTCTTGGCCAAACCCCGCCGGAACAGTCTCAACCCCCAGTGGCTCTGGGCCGTTTGGTACCCCTTGCGGCGCAAACCGAAATTCGGACTCCTCTCCGGGGAAGAAACAGGGAAAATACTGGGAGAACACGCCCGCATCGGCAGGACCTACGCCCGGGCCGGCTACGCGAACGACATTCGCCTGGCCTGTTACGGCCTCGATCAGAATGACAACGACTTTGTCATCGGCCTTGTAAGCGCCGACCTCTATCCCCTCTCCCGCATCGTACAGGAAATGAGAAAGACCCAGCAGACGGCAAGATACATCCAGTCTCTCGGCCCCTTCTTCGTGGGCAAGGCCGTCTGGCAGAGCCCGATGCAAGCGTAGAAAATCACAGGAATCAACGAACTCACCTTCCAGACCCTTCTCCTGCGTGCGGGAGAAGAGAAGCAAAAGAGCTAAGAAGCTGATTCGTTCAGCTTATCCAGGATGGCCCGCCGCATCGCCCACTCCGTCACCCGCGGAAACCACAGCCCAAGCGTCGCAAACACCCGATTTCCAACCCCTGGAATCAGCACCCGTTTCCGCGCCACCACCGCCCGGTAGATCCGGTCTGCCAGCGCTTCAGGCGGCATTCGGCGGTGTTCCCGGCTGTTGTCCGGGCTGTACCGTCTGGCGTGCGCCGTCCGCGTTGGCCCCGGAAAAACCGTCAGCACGTGCAGGTCGGCCAGTGCGGCCGAAAGACTCCGCGCATACGACGCCAGCCCGGTCTTGCTTGCCGCATACGCCGCAGCTCCGGGGTAGCTGACAAAGTGTGACAGAGAAGACACAAACACCAGCGTTGCCCCGGGGGCCAGCTTATCCGCCTTCAGAAGCTCCGCTGTCAGCACCATTGGCGCGGTCAGATTCAGGTCGATCACCGCCCGCTGCCGGTCGATCCGCACCTCCGGAAACCGGCCCACCGCGCTGATGCCTGCATTGTAGACCAGCACATCGATCGCTGGCCCACCGCACAGGGCCTCCACAGCCCGATCGATCCCCTCCTCTGTGCCAAGATCGGCAACCACAAAAGAGACCGTCCCCCCTTTCCGCTCCAGATTGACCCATGTCTGCGCCGCCCGGTCCGCATCCACATCGATCCCCACAACCGATACGCCTGTCTGGGCGAACCGCCCGGCCAGCGCCCGACCGATTCCGTCGGCCGCGCCTGTAATCACGCAGTGGGTCATCGTGATGTTCTCCGCATCGCACCGTCAACCGCCCCGCCCAAGAACCGCCCGGCAAACCTCAACAAACGGTTCCCTGCGCCTACCGTCACAACCGGCCGTCTCCCCGCAATCGCCCGTGCAATCTTTGCCGCAACCCGCTCCGCCGGTGAAAACCGTTCCCAGTCCACCCTGTCCCGCGTCAACCCGATCTTGGCGTGCAGTCCCGTCCGCGTCGCCCCCGGGTGGACCACCTGCACCCAAACCCGGCCCTTCAGTTCTGCTCGCAAACTCCGGCCAAACGCCTCCAGCGCCGCCTTCGTCGCGGCATAAACCGCATAGTCCGGGCACGCAATCGCCGACGCAACCGACCCGATCAGCACCATCTTCCCCCCGGTCTGCTCCAGGTAGGGATACAGCCTGTGCGACAGCAGAATCGGCGTGGTCAAATTCACGGCCAGAACTTGCCGAATGCTCGCCCGCGTCTGCTCCTCCACCGGCCCGTAATACCCCGTCCCCGCGTTCTGAATCAGCAGATCGATCCCCTCGATTTCCTGCGTCTGGAGAAACCGCTCGATTTCATCCGCACAATAATCCCCCGACAGGTCCGCCCGGCAATACGTCTGAGGCGTAAAAAAATCAGGGTCCAGATCCGAAAGCGAACGCCGCCCCACCAGCACCGGCCGCGCCCCCTGCACCCGATAAATCCGGGCCAGCGCCAGCCCGATCCCGTCCGTCGCCCCGGTAATCAGCACCGTTTTTGCAGAAAAAGCCACCTTATCACGCCTCGAAGTCGGAAAATAATGAAGAGGGGTGCGCGCCCCACAGATAAAAGATACAACAAAACACTTGACGAAAGGGCCTCCAACATGCTATCAATATCTTAGACCGTTGATGGGATACCCATTGCCTCGATCCGGGAGAGCGGACCATGATCCAAAACATCGAAGCACTTCACTTTCGATGCCTTCGCTACATTGCTCAACCACTCGCCCCTTTCCACATCCTGGTCGGACCCAATGCCAGCGGCAAAACGACCTTCTTGGATACTGTCGCATTCCTGGGCGACCTCATCTCCGGCGGACTTGAAAGCGCAATCGAAGGCCGCACGAACGACCTGCGGGACCTCGTCTGGCAGCGAAAAACCGACCGGTTTGAACTGGCGGTCGACCTGCGGGTGCCCGAAGGGAAAAACGACCTCTTCCCGGACCGCGAATACAGCCGGTGCCGCTACGAAATCGCCATTGGCCCGGCGCCTGAAACCGGAGAAACCGTGATCCTCTCCGAACGCGTCCTGCTCCTCTCCAACGGCCACAGAGGTGACCGGGAAGTTGTGCAGGAATCTCTCTTTCCGGTAGACCGACCGGCCCCGGAAACCCTTGCCCTCCCCCGCATCCGGGGCGCCAAAACCGTTGTCCATAAAGTCAGGGGCGGAAACGACAAATTCTACGACGAAAACGGAACGGGATGGGACCACTCCTTCAAGCTGGGCCCCGGAAAGTCCGCCCTGGCCAACCTGCCCGAAGACGAAACCCGGTTCCCCATCACCACCTGGCTCAAAAGCGTGCTGATAGAGGGCGTCCAGCGCCTCGTCTTAAACAGCGCGCGCATGCGTCGCCCCAGTCCCCCGGGCCAGCCCCGCCGCTTCAGTCCAGACGGCTCCAACCTCCCCTGGGTCGTTTCGGCCCTGGAAGAAAAAACGCCCCTCCGCCTCTCAGAGTGGGTCGCACACCTCCAGACGGTCCTGCCCGATCTGGAAGCCATACGGACCGTCGAACGCCCGGAAGACCGGCACCGCTACCTGGTCGTCGAATACAAAAACGGCCTCGAGATCCCCTCCTGGACAATCTCGGACGGCACCCTGCGCATGCTGGCCCTTACCCTGCCGGCCTACCTCCCCGACTTTGAAGGCATCTACCTCATCGAAGAACCGGAAAACGGCATCCATCCACGTGCCGTGGAAACCGCATTCCAGTCCCTCTCATCTGTACAGGACGCCCAGATCCTCCTGACCACCCATTCGCCCGTCATCATCAGCATCGCAGAAGCCTCCCAGATCCTCTGCTTCTCAAAAACCGAAGCAGGCGCGACGGACATCGTCTTAAGCACCGAAAACCCCGCCCTGCGCGACTGGCGTGGAGAGACAAACCTCGGCGTCCTGTTTGCAGAAGGCGTGTTTGGGTAAACATCCCAGTTGCGAGAAAGGAACCCATGTCAGACAAGGAACTCACCCTCCGCTACGGATGCAACCCACACCAGACCCCGGCCAGGGTCTATCACAAAAGGGGTCCCCTGCCCTTCACCGTCCTCAACGGCGCCCCCGGCTACATCAACCTCCTGGACGCCCTCAACGCCTGGCAGCTCGTGCGGGAACTCCGCCAGGTGCTCGACCTGCCCGCTGCGGCCTCGTTCAAACACGTCAGCCCCGCCGGGGCGGCCGTATCCATTCCCTTAAGCGACCCCCTCAAAAAGGCCTACTTCGTAGACGACATGGACCTCTCCCCCTCAGGCGTTGCCTATGCCCGCGCCCGGGGTGCAGACCGGCTCTCCTCTTATGGAGACTGTGCGGCGCTCAGCGACCCGGTTGACGTCCCCACTGCCCGGCTGCTGCGCCGGGAGGTCTCCGATGGGGTGATTGCCCCCGGCTATGAACCGGATGCCCTGAAAATCCTGAAAAAGAAAAAAGGGGGCAGCTACATGGTCCTCCAGATTGACCCCGATTACGAACCGGAAGAGATGGAGACGCGGCACGTCTTCGGCATTACTCTGGAACAGAAGCGGAACAGCCTGGTCATCGGCCCGGAAATCCTCGAAAACGTCGTCACCAAAAATAAGCAACTCCCTCCCGACAAAGCCAGGGACCTCCTGGTCGCCACCATCGTCCTGAAATACACCCAGTCCAACTCTATCTGTCTCGCCACCGACGGGCAGGCCGTCGGCATCGGCGCAGGACAGCAGAACCGGCTCGCCTGCACCCACCTGGCCGCAACCAAGGCCGAGGCCTGGTGCCTGCGTCAGCACCCGGCCGTGCTCGACCTGAAATTCAAAAAGGGCCTGAAACGGCCCGAAAAGATCAATGCCATCGAACGCTACCTGAAGGGAGAAATGACCCCGGAAGAGCAAAATGTCTGGAAGGCCGCCTTTAAAGAGGTCCCCCAGGATTTAAGCGCCGAGGCCAAACGGGAATGGCTGAGGCGCTTAGACGGTATCTCCCTCAGCTCAGACGCCTTAATTCCCTTCCGGGACAACATCGACCGGGCCGCCCGTAGCGGAGTGAAATACGTGGTCCATACCGGAGGGTCCATGCGGGATGACGACGTCGCCGCCGCCGCCGACGAATACGGGATGGTCATGGCCATCTCCGGCGTCCGGCTCTTCCACCATTGAAATCCGTTCCGAAAGCCTGCGCCCCTGGGTTGGACGATTTCATACCTTAACGTTACGTCAAATTTTCGATTGACTTTAACGTTACGTCAAAGTATATTTATGAAGAAATTCAGTCCCCCATCCAGAAAGAGAAAAACCGGGAAATTGCCCTATGTCCCATCGCAGCGATAAGGAAAACGAAACCATGCACATCGGCAGGTTGGCTCAGCAGGCGGGTACCACCACTCGCACCGTACGCTACTACGAAGAGATGGGACTGATACGGCCCGAAAGTCGGAGCCCTGGAGGCTTTCGCTGCTACTCCGGAGAGCAACTCGCCCGGCTGCGGATGATCCTGAGTCTCAAGGAAATGGAGTTCGACCTTGAACAGATCAAGGTCATTCTGGACAAACAGCACGAAAACGGCACCGGCGGAGAACTGGCCGCTGCCATTTTAAAAGACCTCAACAGTCGTCTCGAAGAGGTCGACAACCAGATCGAACACTACCTCCAGCTTCGCGACAAATTGAGGCGGAGCATTGACAGCCTCTGCAGTTGTCTCCCCTGTGAACTCAGGCTGGAAGAGCGCCTCTGTCCCAGTTGTGATGTGCTGCGCATAGAAAAAAAGGAATCCCTTCCCTTCTTCCATGCGATCCTGTCCAACTGATTTAGACTAAAAAATGCACCGCCAGTTCCCGGACCTCCTACAGTCGAAAACTGGCGGCTTGCAAGAGGATGCACCCCAGAGAATGTGACAACAGAGAATACAGCCTCCTGTTTCTGATTAATATAAAATATAAAGGACGGTTCTCAAATTGTCAACCCGCCTGTCTACACAACGAGAGATGTCACAGAGATGAAACGGAAAACCACATCGGGTTCGGAAAGGACTCCGGGCGAAGCCACCGCCATCTATCTGAGGGATATCCGGAAGTATCTCCCCTTAAACCGTGAGGAAGAGGCCAGCCTGCTCGCCGCTGCGCGTAAAGGCGACCGAAAGGCCCTGAACCACCTCATCACCGCCAACCTCCGCTTCGTGGTCCGGGTCGCAGGGAAATATAAGGGTCGGGGGTTGCCCCTTTCCGACCTGATTGCAGAGGGCAACCTGGGCCTGATTCGGGCTACGCAAACCTTCGAACCCGACCGGGGGCACAAGTTTATCACCTACGCGGTTTGGTGGATCCGGCAGGCCATCCTCTCAGCGCTCAACCGGCAGACCCATCCGGTGGCCTTCCCGGTGAATCAGATCGACGACCTCGAAACCGTCAACCGGGCTGCCAGCGTCCTTTCCCAGGCACTGGGGCGTCCTCCCGGTTTGGATGAGCTTGCCGAAGTGACCGAGATGAGCCCCAGACGGATGCGTCGCGCCCTGGAGGCAAACCAGTCGCCCTTCTACCTGGACAGCCCCATCTACGACGATAGCAATATCCTGTATGCCGATATCTTTCCGGCCTCTGATCCGGGCCCCGACGAGTGGGTGGACGAGGTCCGGCTGCGGCAGCTCCTCCGGGAAAGCCTGGATGAACTGCCAGAACGAGAGGCGCAGATCCTCAACCTCTATTTCGGGCTTGATGCCGACAAGCCCCAATCTTTGGAACGGGTTGGAAAGCGGTTCCAGATCAGCCGGGAGCGTGTCCGGCAGATTAAAGACCGCGCCCTCAACCGACTCCGTCAGCGCATGGCCAAGAACAGGTGATGCTGCTCCTTCATAAAAATAAAAAACGGGAAAACCGTTTTCTGCTTCCCCGTTTTTTCGTCTGTCCCGGCTCATCTACTCTGGAGAACCTGCTGCCGCAGCTGCCACAGTTCCTGCTGCAAACGGTCGATTTTCTGAAATAGCGCCTCCTGACTCCGATCCGACGGAAGAGAAGGAGGGGAGAAAAAATCGAACACGTCGTTTTCCATGAGAACCTCCGCAGACATCCGCCCTACCTCGACCCGGGCGGTCATAGACGTGACACCCCGTCTGATCTGCATCTGAACCGGGGCCCCGGGAGACGTTGCCGCAACCAGACTTTTGAGATGCTCACCGCTTAAAATTGGCTTCCCCTGGTAGGAGAGAATGAGGTCTCCGGGACGTATGCCGCTCGCTGCGGCCGGACCCCCAGCCGATACGTTGATAACCCGGACTCCCTGTTCTGGATCGTACTCCCCCTCGACCCCCAGCCATCCATAGACGACTTCCTGTTCGGCGATAAGCCTTCGAGCGATCCGGACGGCCCGGTTGATAGGAATAACAAAGACCGTAGCGGGAAACTCTTGCCACCCCGAGATGACCTCGGAATCTCCGTCCTGTTTCCCACTCTTTCGAAGCGCGGCCCACGGGTTCAGGAAGGTCCAGGCTATCCCGACAACCTCTCCGGTGCTGCTGAATACCGGCGCGCCTCCATAGCCAGAGTGCACCGGAGCCATAATATGAATGAGACCCCCATCTCGGTTAACCTCGTAGACCGACCCGAACGAAGGGGTCAGGTTGCCAAAGGTATTGCCCAAAATGAAAGCATAGTGACCGATCCGTACCCGACCGGAACTTCCAAGCGTAGCAGCAGGGAGGCTGTCCGCCTCAACCCGAATAACCGCCACCTCCGAAGCAGGATCTGAAGCAACAAACGTGGCCCGGGTTTGCAGCCCCGAAGCCAGCGTGACCCGAATCTCTTCTGCCCCCCGAACCGCTTCCTCGACGGTCAGAATATATCCTCTTGGATCAAACACAAAACCGGTCCCGTGCATAAATCCCGCTCCAAACCCAGCCTCTTCCCCCGAATGGGCGTAAAAGGCATGAATGCGAACAACGCTGGACCGATTGTCTTCTAAAATGGTGGCTCTCTCCTCCTCAATCTTGTGCAGCAGGCTCCGCTGTTCCCCGGCCCACCCCATCCCTGGCCCGCAAAGGAGCGCCAGCCCCACCAGGATCGTAAAGATCCATATCGCGCTTTTCCATCCCACGTCCATAAAACCCGTTATCCCTCTTCCTCAGCCTCCTGGCCCTGTCCTGCCAACCAGGAAGGAAACGGTTAGAATCGGACCGACACCCGCTGCACCCCCGACGGGCGCCTGCGCTGTCGGGCAGGGGTGCGAGTCGCAGGCCTCATACTATCCGATTGAGAAGTGTAGAACTGCAAAGCAGAACGCGAAATCGGATACGACGCACCCTGGGAAACCTGCTTGAGGGCGCCCCGACCGTTCATTGTCGGATAGGCCGGCAAAGTCCCTGCAGGCCTCTGTACACCTCCCGATCCAGGGACCTCCCAGGCCACCGATTTCTCGCTGGGTTTCTCATTCAAAACAGTCGTCACGCCCAGCGCCAGAAGAGCGACGGCCACTCCGGACACAAGCACGCGTGGGACGGAAGGAAAAAGAAACGCCTGCAGCCTCCGCCGCCACTGTTTCGCTTCGGCAACCTCCATTAAAAGACGGCTTCGAAGCGCAAAATCGAATCCTACGGAAGGGCGCACCCAGGACAACCGGGCCAGCCGATCCATCAGGGGCTGCATATTCTTCACAATTTCAGCGCACGAGGGACAATCAGCAATGTGGCGGTCCATCGTCGCCCGATCATCCCCTGCGACTTCCCTTTCAATATAGTCCGAAGCCCGTTCCGAAAACTCACCACAGGTCATTGAACGATCCTTCCCTCAAAACCACCCCGTTTATATTTTGGATTGCGGATTGTGGAATAAAGGCTTTTCAATCCAAAATCCAAAATTCAAACCTCCAGCCCCACATCCCGTCCCTCGTTTTTGAGCTTCTGCTGAAGCTTCAGCCTGGCCCGGTTCACGCGCGATTTGACCGTCCCAACGGGACATACAACGATCTCCGAAATCTCCTGATAAGAGAGGCCCTCTACATCCCGCAGCAGGATCACCTGGCGGTAGTTCGCAGACAGCGACAGGATGGCCTGCTGAATCTGGACATCTGCGATCGAAGATTCCGTCACCGTGTCGGGGCGGTAAGACTCATCCGGCAGGTCCAGCCCGGTATCGAACGCCTCATCCTTGTGCAGGGAAAAAAGCCGCCACCGCTTGCGCCGCCGCAGTTCGCTTTTGGCCAGATTGCCGGCAATCGTAAAAAGCCAGGTGGAAAAATTGGCGATGGCCCGGTACTCTTGCCGCTTCCGAAATGCCCGCAGGAAGGTCTCCTGAACAATATCTTCGGCCGTCTCCCGGTCTCCTACAAACCGGAAAATAAAGTTATAAAGCCTTATCCTGTAGCGGTTTACAATCTTTCCATAGGCGTCTATATCTCCGC
Organism: Candidatus Latescibacterota bacterium; assembly: GCA_965222075.1. Lineage (GTDB taxonomy): Bacteria > Latescibacterota > UBA2968 > UBA2968 > JAAXHW01. The sequence goes on from OZ244937.1 coordinate 2,872,906, forward strand.
TTGAAACATCTGCCAATACCTCGACATCCGACTGATCTTCGGCCCCAGTTCTGGAGTTGACCATAAGCATATATTCTCCTCCCCTTTGAGCCTATACTCCCCTCTTTTAAGCCTCTGGACAGACTCTGATGAATAAAACAACCCTGAAAACGGCAAGCCCCAATGTAGTGTCACATGTGAAAATATGCTTAATAGGCGACTTTTAAACCCGTTGGAGCCTGAAAAGTTCCCCAAAAAAACAGTTTGCCCCATCCCCCCAACCCCAATCCCAAGTTGCGAGTGCACCAAGACGTCCTCTTGCCGCTCACGACTCACGACACTTTTAATATAACAGAATCCAGAAGCCCAAAACAGAGGAAAAATCGACGCGCCATCCCCTTGCCAGTGCCCGCTTTCTCTACTTGACATCGCTTCGATTCTCCCTATATTACTACCCTGCTGGCAACATCGGTTTCCACAGTCTTTAGACAGCTTTCTGGATCGCTGTCGGGTTGTCCAAAACAGAAAGTGAGGGACATTCTAATGGCAGCAAAACCGGATGCATCGCTGGTGACAGAACAGGATGGGAAGTTCCTCCCACCCGCAGACTTCAGCAGCCGGGCCTACATCAAAAACCTGGAGGAGTATCAGAAGCGCTACCAGGAATCGATCGAAGACACGGAGGGGTTCTGGGATAGGGTGGCCGAAGACTTTCACTGGTACAAGAAATGGGACAGGGTGCGGTCCTTCAACTACGATCTGAACCAGGGGCCCATCTCCATCAGATGGTTCGAAGGCGCCAAGAGTAATATCACCTACAACTGCCTGGACCGGCACTTAGAGACGCGCGGCGATCAGGTGGCCATTATCTGGGAAGGCAACGAACCGGGAGAGGATGCAAAGCTTACCTACCGGGAATTGCACGAACAGGTCAGCAAGTGCGCCAATATCCTTAAGTCCCGGGATGTGAAAAAGGGCGATCGGGTCTCCATCTATATGCCGATGATCCCCGAGCTGGCCATCGCGATGCTGGCCTGTGCCCGCATCGGGGCGGTTCACAGCATCGTCTTCGGCGGCTTCTCGGCCGATTCGCTGGCCGACCGGATCGTGGACTCGACCTGCCAGGTGCTCCTGACCACAGACGGGATGTTTCGAGGAGACAGACCCATGCCCCGGAAAGAGCCCGCCGACGAGGCCATGGCCCTGGCCGACACGCGGATGGGCGGGAAAAAGGTGGAGACCTGTATCGTGGTCCGCCGCGTGGGAGAGGGCAAGGGCATCGAATGCACGATGCAGGAAGGACGGGATATCTGGTGGGATGAGGCCATGCAAAGCGCCAGCCCGGAGTGCCCCTGCGAAGAGATGGATGCGGAAGACCCCCTCTACATCCTCTACACCTCCGGGTCTACGGGCAAGCCCAAGGGGGTGCAGCACAACGTGGGCGGGTATATGGTCTACACCGGCTTTTCCCACAAGACCATCTTCGACTACCACGACGGTGACATCTACTTCTGCGCAGCCGACATCGGCTGGGTGACGGGGCATTCCTACATCATCTACGGACCGCTGGCCAACGGGGCCACCTCGGTGATGTTTGAAAGCACGCCGTTATATCCCCAGCCGGACCGCTACTGGAAGGTGATCGACAAATACGGCGTAAACCAGTTCTATACCGCCCCCACCGCCATCCGGGCGCTCACCAGGGAGGGCGAGGAGTGGCCGGCCAAATACGATCTGTCTTCGCTTCGGCTTTTGGGCACGGTGGGCGAACCCATCAACCCGGAGGCGTGGCTGTGGTATCACCGCAACATCGGTCGGGAACGCTGCCCGATTGTGGATACCTGGTGGCAGACCGAGACGGGCGGCATCCTGATCACCCCGCTGCCGGGAGCGACCCCCACCAAGCCTGGATCGGCCACCCTGCCCTTTTTCGGGACCAAACCCGTGGTGATCGATCCGGAAAACGGGAAGGTGCTGGAGGAGAACGACGTAAGCGGAGTGCTGGCGATTGCCGAACCCTGGCCGGGGCAGATGCGGACGATCTACGGCGACCACGCCCGGTTCGAGCAGACCTATTTTGAGACCTACAAGGGGTTCTACTTCACCGGGGATGGTGTTCGGCGAGATGAGGATGGCTATTACTGGATCACCGGCCGCGTGGATGACGTCCTCAATATCTCCGGCCACCGGATGGGCACCGCAGAGGTCGAAAGCGCCCTGGTGTCGCACGCGAAGGTGGCCGAGTCTGCCGTGGTAGGCTTCCCGCACGAGATCAAGGGTCAGGGCATCTACGCCTATGTGACCCTCAACGCAGGAGAGGAATACACCGAGAACCTGCGCGAGGAACTCCGGCAGTGGGTGCGCAAAGAGATCGGACCGATCGCCACGCCCGATGTGATCCACTGGGCACCCGGTCTGCCAAAGACCCGGTCGGGGAAGATCATGCGCAGGATCCTCCGCAAAATTGCCTCGGACGACACGGACGATCTGGGAGACATCTCCACCCTGGCCGACCCGGCCGTGGTGGACCAGCTACTGGTGAACAAATAGGCAAAATGCCTGCATCAACCATCGTAGGGGCGCCCCGGCGAGGCGCCCCTACCCTTTTTCTGTTCCTGAGCCTATGTCTGATCCCCAAAAGGCCCTGCTGCTCCTCTCCGGCGGCATGGACTCCACCACGCTCCTCTGGTGGATGCGCGCCGAGGGCATCCCCGAAATCCATACCGTCGCGGTCAACTACGGACAGCGGCACGCCGTCGAACTCGCGTACAGCGCAACTCTCTCCCGCCTGGCCGGTGCCCGTTCACACCGCTGTCTCAAGCTCGACCTGCAGCAGATCGGTGCAACCCCTCTCACCGACGCGGGCCTGTCGGTCCCCCAGGCCGCCCAGAACCAGCAGATCCGGACCGTGGTCCCCTACCGGAACATGCTCTTTGTGACCCTGGCAGCTGCCTTGGCAGAGACGCAGGGCATCTACACGGTCTACATCTCCCCCGTTCGGGACGACTATGCCGCCTACCGGGACTGCCGGCGGGAATTCTACGACGCCCTGGAAGGGGCGCTCTGTCTGGGCGCAACCCGAGAAACAGACCTCCACATACACACCCCCTTTGTGGACAAATGGAAAACCGAAGTGGTCCGAATCGGCCTGGGCCTCAACGTCCCCTACAATCAGACCCACACCTGCTATGAGGGCACGCGCCCCGCCTGCGGCCGCTGCGACGCCTGCGCCGAGCGTATCGCCGCCTTCCGCGAAAACGGCGTAAGGGATCCCCTCACCTACGAAACGGAAATCGATTGGACCGTCGGGTAGCCCGCCGCTTGCACCCCTGCCTCAAAGAAGATTTTTCTCTTTTTTTCGCGTCCTTCCGTGTCCCTCCGTGCTACGCATTCTTCAGCGCCATCACCGTCTCAATGAGCCGACGGTCGGCCTTGTATCGAAGCTCCAGGATCTGTTCAACATCTTCTAAATTCTCGTCTCCCAACTCCAGCCTGTAGACCTCGATCCGATCGGCCAGGGCATTCATCACCATATCCAGCAATATGACATCGGTAGCGTCGTCTTCCACCATACACTCGTCGGCCAGCACCTTCCGGATCACCCGCAGGCGCTCCGACAGGGCCTGGGTATCGATAGGATTCACAGGACCATCTGTGACCAGAGGAGTGGCAAGCATCGTCAGAAAACCCTCACTGAGAAACCTTCGGGCCTTGTCCTCGGTCCAGGTTTCCGAAAGGATTTCTGAAATCGCCTGGGAGACGCCCGCAGACGAGCTATTGACCCGGCTGTCCTGGCGGGCATCCGCTTCGACATCCTCCCGGGCAGAGGAACGGCGACGGCGCGGCCGGCGCCTCCGAGACCGGCGGGCATCCTGAGAGGGCTCTGCTTCGCCTTCGGATTCGGCCGGCTGGACCTTAGGCTGCAGCTCTGCCTCCTCTGCGGTCTCCTCCGCCTTGGTCTCGGCCGCTACTGCCTTCTTCACCGTCCTGCGCGTGCGCGTCGCCCCCTTTGCAGATGCCCCCTTAGCACGCTTCGCTGGCCGACGCGACACCACCTTCTTCTCTGAAACCTCCGCCGCGGGCTGAACCTCTCCCGCACCCTCTTCCCCCCCCACTTCGGCCGCTACCGCCTTCTTCACCGTCCTGCGCGTGCGCGTCGCCCCCTTTGCAGATGCCCCCTTAGCACGCTTCGCTGGCCGACGCGACACCACCTTCTTCTCTGAAACCTCCGCCGCGGGCTGAACCTCTCCCTCTTTTGGGCTTTCCACATCCATCTCAATTTCCTTCTGGGGATCTGGTTCCGAACCTGACAAAACTTCCATAACCCTCCCTTCCGTACTGCCCCTTCATACCTGGACATACGGGTAAAAATCCCTGCGTGGATTCCGAATCGGGCGGATAAACGTTCACCCGGCGTCCTGATAATATAGAAAAAATATCTCCGAAATCCAACTGTTCAAAAAAAGGGATCGGCTCCTTTGGGCCGATCCCTTTACCGTTGACATCCAACGGGGTCTTAGTAATGCTCGTGACCGTGGTGGTGCCCCTGGCCCTGTTCTGCCTTTTCCTCTTCAGGAATCTCGGTAACAAGGGCCTCGGTCGTCAGCAGCAGCCCGGCAATGCTGGCGGCGTTTTCGATCGCTGTACGGACCACCTTGGTGGGGTCAATCACCCCTGCCTTCACCAGGTCCTCATAGATCTCTGTCTGCGCATTGAACCCATAGGCCCCCTCCTTACCCCCCACCTCCTGCACCACCAGGCTGCCCTCCGCCCCGGCGTTGTTGGCAATCTGCCGCAGCGGCTCTTCCAAAGCCCGTTTGACGATGTCCACACCGGTCTTCTGATCCCCCCGAACCTGGCCGCGGGTCTTGTCCAGCGCACCGATGCTGCGGACCAGGGCCACACCGCCGCCGGGTACCATCCCCTCCTCCACGGCCGCCCGCGTCGCATGCAGCGCATCCTCCACCCGCGCCTTCTTCTCCTTCATCTCCGTCTCGGTAGCCGCGCCCACGTCGATCACCGCTACCCCACCGGCCAGTTTGGCCAAGCGCTCCTGGAGCTTCTCCCGGTCGTAGTCGGAGGTCGTCTCATCGATCTGGCGCCGGATCTGATTCACCCGCCCCTGGATGTCTGCGGACGATCCGACCCCTTCCACGACCGTGGTGTTATCTTTATCAACCACAATCCGTTTGGCCTGTCCCAGGTCCTCCAGCGTCACGTTCTCCAACTTGATGCCCAGGTCTTCGGTGATCACGCGCCCATCGGTCAAAATGGCAATGTCTTCTAACATTTCTTTACGGCGATCTCCATACCCGGGCGCCTTCACCCCACACACCTTCATCGTCCCCCGCACCTTGTTGACCACAAACGTGGCTAAGGCCTCGCCCTCCACATCCTCCGCGATCACCAAAAGCGCCTTCCCCGTCTGCGCCACCTTCTCTAAAAGCGGCAGCAGGTCCTTCATACTGGACAGCTTCTTCTCGTGGATCAGGAGATAGGCATCCTCTAAAGCCGCCTCCATATCGTCCGGATCGGTCACAAAATAGGGCGAGAGATACCCTCGGTCGAACTGCATCCCCTCCACCACATCCAGGGTCGTCTCGATGCTCTTGGCTTCCTCTACCGTAATCGTCCCGTCCTTGCCCACCTTCTCCATCGCATCGGCGATGATCTCCCCGATGCTGGCATCGTTGTTGGCCGAAATCGTGGCCACCTGCAAGATCTCCTTCCGGCCTTTGACCTCCTGGCTTTGCGCCTTCAACTGATCCACCACCGTCTGCACGGCCTGCTCGACCCCCCGCTTGATGTCCATCGGGTCCGCCCCAGCCGTGACGTTCTTCAAGCCCTCCTTAAAAATCGACTCGGCCAGCACCGTGGCCGTGGTGGTTCCATCCCCGGCCACGTCGGAGGTCTTGGAAGCGACCTCCTTGACCATCTGCGCCCCCATATTTTCATAGGGCTCTTCCAGTTCGATCTCTTTGGCCACCATCACGCCGTCCTTGGTCACCGTGGGCGAGCCCCACTTCTTGCCCAGAACCACGTTACGGCCCCTTGGCCCCAGGGTGGCCTTCACGGCCTTGCTGAGAATGGCCACACCGTCCAAAATCTTCTCCCGGGCGTCAATTCCAAAGCTCAGTTGCTTGGCTGCCATTATTTGTTCCTCCTCTTTACTCTCATTTACTTATTTTCCAGGATTCCCAGAACGTCCTCTTCCTGAACAATCACATATTCTTCGCCATCAATCTCCACTTCCGTACCCGCGTACTGACCAATCAGCACGCGGTTGCCCGCTTCCACCGCAACCGGGGTCCGTTTTCCCTTGTCGGTCAATTTGCCCGGTCCCACACCAACAACCTCGGCCTCTAAGGGTTTCTCCTTGGCCGTATCAGGGATGATGATCCCGCCCCTTACCTGCTCTTCCTCTTCGATCCGCCTGAGCAGAACACGGTCGGCCAGAGGATGCACTTTCATGGAAGTTCCTCCTTTAAAAGTTAGTAAAGATTATTGATTTATATAGACTTTGGAAGTTGTTAGCACTCTCAATAGATGAGTGCTAACACCTATGAATATACAACCTTTCCCGAAATCGCGCAAGCATAATTTGTCCAAAACAGTGTAGCGCCCCCTTACCGGCCCATTTTTGCCTGCTCCAGCCGGCGTTTCCTCTCAGACAGCACCTGTTCCAAGTGTCCGATTTCGGCCTCCAGCAGATCCGGGTTCTCCGGCCCCCCCTCCTCATCGGGCGCAGGGGGATGCACCGCAGGCAACCCCGCATCGGCCCAGTCTTCGAATCCGCCCTCCATAGAAATCACCCGCTCGTATCCCAGATCCTTCAGGGACTCTGCAGCCAGGAGAGACCGTACACCACCGGCGCAGTAGACGACCACATGCCGGGATTTGTCGGGCGCCTTAACCTCCACTTCGCTCTCCAGACGCCCCCGGGGAATGTGAATCGCCCCCTCCAAGTGCCCCCGCTCCCACTCATCCAGCCCCCGCACGTCTAAGAGAACAGGAGTCTCTCCCTTCTTCAGGTGCTCGTGGACCTCCTGCACCGTCATCTCCGGCACCTCCTGCCGGGCCTCGTTCAACAGATCTTCGCGTGACTTCACGTCGCTTCCACTCCTTTAACAGGGCCAAGTTTCAAATTCCTTGAATCACTCTACATTATCTCCCACAGCACTTCTTGTACTTCTTCCCACTACCGCATGGACAGGGGTCGTTGCGCCCGACCTTCTGCACCCGCACGGGCCGCTGCTTGGGCCGTTCCCCCTCCGAGTCGGTCGTGTTGGCCACCGTCTCCGCCATCGGCGAGGCCTCGGCCATCGGGGCAAATCCCATGCCCGTCGCGTCTTCATGTACCAGGGCCAGCCGCTCGGGCCGCCGGCTCCGGCGTTGGACCGGAACCTCTTCAACGGGGATGCGGAAGAGGGTCTTGAGGGTCTCCCGGTTGATCTGGTCTAATAGATCCACGAACATCTGGAACCCCTCGCGCTTGTACTCCACCAGCGGATCCTTCTGGCCGTAGCCTCTCAGGTTGATCCCCTCTTTGAGGTCGTCCATCTCTCGGAGGTGGTCCTTCCACTTCTCGTCGATAATGCCCAGGTAGACCATGCGTTCGATCTCCCGGAGCCGTTCGGGTCCAATCAGCTGCTCGCGTCGGGCGTAAGTCTCCTGTACCCCCCGTAAGATTCGTTCGCGAAGCTCATCCCGCTTAAGTCCGGGCAGATTGTCGGTCGGAACCTCCGGCACCTGCAGGAAGGTATTCCTCAGATCCACCGACAGCCCCTCTAAGTTCCAGTCTTCCGGGTGGGCCTCCTTCGGTGCATGGGCCTCTAAAAAGGTATTGACCGTCTCTTCCATGACCTCCCTGATCTGACCGGAGATATTCCTCTGTTCCAGGGCGTACCGACGCCGGTCATAGATCACGTCCCGCTGCTGGTTCATCACATCGTCGTACTCCAGCACGTGCTTGCGCATCTCGAAATTCCGGGCCTCCACGCGCCTCTGCGCCCGTTCAATCGAACGGGTCACCATCCTGTGCTCGATCACCTCGCCCTCTTCGGCCCCCAGCTTATCCATAATCCGGGCGATCCGCTCCGATCCGAAGAGCCGCATCAGGTCGTCTTCTAAGGAAATAAAGAACCGGGAATTCCCCGGATCGCCCTGGCGGCCGGACCGCCCCCGAAGCTGTCGGTCGATCCGGCGGGACTCGTGGCGTTCGGTGCCCACAATGTGTAGCCCGCAGGGCACGTCTACCCGGCAGTCGTACTCCGCCAGGTGGGGGCAAAGTGGACGCGCATCCTCCGAATTGGCGATCAGCGCACACTGGTGGCCCCCGGGCGCCTTGACAATCCCGGGGCCAAGTTTGATATCCGTTCCCCGTCCGGCCATATTCGTGGCGATGGTAACCGCACCCGGCTGCCCCGCCTGAGCGACAATCTGCGCCTCCTGCTCGTGATAACGGGCGTTGAGGACCGAGTGTTTGACGCTCCTCCGGTTGAGCATCCGGGAGAGGAGCTCCGACACCTCCACGGTAATCGTACCCACCAGCACCGGCAGGCCATTCTCGTGCAGTCGAACGATCTCGTCGATAATCGCGTTGTACTTTTCCCGCTTGGTCCGGTAGATCAGATCGTCGGAATCGGGCCGGCGCACCGGTTCGTTCGTGGGAATAACCACCACATCCAGCTTGTAGATCTCGTGGAGCTCTGCGCTCTCGGTCTCGGCCGTACCCGTCATCCCGGCCAGTTTGTGGTAGAGCCGGAAATAGTTCTGCAGCGTAATCGTCGCAACCGTCTGGGTATCCCGTTCGACCTTAACCTTCTCCTTGGCCTCTATGGCCTGGTGGAGCCCATCGGCATATCGCCGCCCAGGCTGCGGCCGACCCGTGTACTCATCTACAATAACGACCCGGCCCTCGTCCACCAGGTACTTCACATCCTTCTCGTAGAGCATGTAGGCAACAAGCAGCTGCTGCACACTGTGAATGGCCTCGCTCTTGCGGGCATAATCCTGGTAGGCCTCATCCTGCGCCTTGGCCTTCTCTCCGGGGGGAAGGGACACATCGGCCTCGATATCGTGCAAAACCTCATCTAAGTCGGGCAGCACAAAATCATCGGGATGCTTGCTAATCTCCACCCGCCCTTTTTCGGTCAGGTCAATGACGTGGCTCTTTTCGTCAATACTAAAATAAAGGTCCTCGTCCAGTTCGCCCAGGCGCTTGTCGCGCATGTAATCCGCCTCGACCCGGCCGACCAGCTTCTTGATGCCTTCCTCCTGCAACAGCTTCATAAACCGCCTGTTCTTGGGCGCGCCCCGCTGGACCTGTAAAAGCCGGATGCCGGCCTCGTAATCGTCCTCGTCCAGTTGTTCCTCCGCCTCGCTCAAAATCCGGTTCACCACACGGGTCTGCTCCTTTACCAATCGCTCCACTAAGGGGCGCATCTCATCGTAGCGCTGGTTGTCCGCTTCAGACACTATCCCGGAAATAATCAGGGGCGTTCGGGCTTCGTCGATCAAAATGCTGTCGGCCTCGTCAATAATCGCAAAATGGTGCTCCCGCTGCATCAGGTCTTCCGGACGTATTGCCATATTGTCGTAGAGGTAGTCGAACCCGAACTGGTCCTTGGTGCCGTAAACAATATCGGCCTGATACGCGTCTGCATGATCGCACTCCCGCAGCTGGTAGCCCCCCTGCTGGTCCTCTTCAACCAGGTAGGCCTCAACGCCCAGTGCCCGATCCTGAATAATCCCCACACTCAGTCCCAGGAAGAGGTAAATGGGGCCCAACCACATGGCATCCCGTTTGGCCAGGTAGGAATTCACCGTCACCAGGTGCACGCCCCTGCCGGCAAGCCCGTTGAGGTAGAGCGGCATGCCTGCCACCAGCGTCTTCCCTTCCCCGGTGGCCATTTCGGCGACCTTGCCCTGATGCAGCACAGTCGCGCCGATCAACTGCACATCGTAGGGGACCTCCACCCAGGCGATTTCATCCCCTGCCCGCTCCCAGCGCTTGCCCACCATGCGCCGGCAGGTCTCCTTAAAAACCGCATAGGCCTCCGGCAGAATCTCATCTAAGACCTCCGCCTCGATCTCCCGGGTCTCCGATTCCACCTCGCTGATCTCGTCCAACAGGTCCTGGCGGTCACCGTCATCCCCCGCCCCTTCCAGACCAGCGCGCAGGGCCTCCCGCGCCTCCTGCACTTCCCGGGTAGCCTCCGCAATCCGGCCCCGGAACTCGGCCGTTTTCCCCTTCAAGGCCTCGTCTGAAAGCTCCGCACAGGTGGCATAAGTGCGGTTGATCTCCTCCACGACCGGACGGATCTTCTTAATATCCCGCTCGTGCTTGGTCCCAACAATCTTGGTCAGTATTCCCATCATGGCCGTTTACCTGCATTGAATAGTGCCAGAATTGTATATGGAAAATTTTCCAACCGGCAACCTGCAATTCAATTCCCCCTTCACCTCCCCACCCCCAGCCGCTCCGCCAGCAGTTCGGGCAGACCGGCTTCTCGAATCTTGGCCTGTGCCCCGGCCACATCATAGGGCACCCGGCAAAGCCGGAACGCTGCGGCCTCCTGATCCCAGATCACGAAGGCCGCCCGGGGGTCTCCATCGCGGGGCTGCCCCGTAGCCCACCAGGTCTCCCAGGCACTTGGAAAGCAAACCCCGCATTTCCGGGGAGGGCGGTAGGGACAAGCCCCTGGCCCCTCAGCCCCCTGCTATCCCTTCTCGCTTGACCAGGGCATCTAAGATGCCGTTGATAAAGGCCGGAGACTTCTCCACACTGTAGCGCTTGGCCAGCTCAATCGCCTCATTGATGGAGACCTTTACTGGTATATCGCCAAACGCCAGAATCTCGGTGAGGGCCATCCGTAGCAGAATCCCATCGATCCGGGAAATCCGCTCTAAGGCCCAGTTCTCCGAAGCGCTTTTGATCAGCCCGTCCAGCTTCTCCCGACGCGCCGAGGTCGCTTTGCCAAGCGCCATGGCAAAGCGGGACGCATCCGATGACAGGCCAGTGCGCAAACACATGGTATGCAGCGTCTGCCGAACCGGGTCTTCCGAACTCTCGGCCCAGTAGAGGGCCTGCAGCACGACCTCTCGGGCCTTTCGGCGGGAGCCCCTCATGCCTGCCCACCACCCCATGCCTCCAGCAGGTTGACCATCTCAATCGCGCCCAACGCCGCCGCCCACCCCTTGTTCCCGGCCTTGGTGCCCGCCCGTTCAATCGCCTGCTCAACCGTATCGGTGGTCAGCACCCCAAACAGGGTCGGCACGCCCGATTCCAGTCCTACCTTTGCAATCCCCCTGGAGGCCTCACTGGCCACGTACTCGAAATGGGGGGTGCTCCCCCGAATCACGGCGCCCAGACAGATGATGGCGTCGTAGCGGCCGCTTTCCGCCATCTTCCGGGCCATTAAAGGGATCTCAAAGGACCCCGGCACCCACACCACATCTACCGCGTCTAAGTCGGCCCCGTGACGACCCAGGCAGTCTTGCGCCCCCTCCAGCAGCGACTTTCCGATATACGCGTTGAACCGGCCCACGACAATGCCAAATCGTTTCCCTTCCGCCGACAGTTCCCCTTCATATACCCTGGGCATGGGTCCCCTCCGACGTTGCGTCGTCCAGCTTCAAATCCTCTTCCGCAAAGATGTGGCCCATCTTCTCCTGCTTGGTGCGCAGATACCGGATGTTCCACGGGGTAAGCTTGATCTCCACGGGAATCCGCTCTACAATCTCAATCCCGTAGGCCTCCAGACCCACCCGCTTGGCCGGATTGTTTGTGATCAGACGCGCCTTGCGAATCCCCAGGTCAAGCAAAATCTGGGCCCCGATCCCGTAGTCCCGGTCGTCCATCTTAAACCCGAGTTTCAAATTGGCCTCCACCGTATCGTACCCCTCCTCCTGCAGTTTGTAGGCCCGAATCTTCTCCCGCAATCCGATGCCGCGCCCCTCCTGTCGCATGTACACAACTGCCCCCTGCCCTTCCTTCTCGATCATCTCAATTGCCGAGTGGAGGTTCGTGTCGCAGTCGCACCGCAGTGAACCGAACACATCTCCCGTTAAGCACTCCGAATGCATCCTCAGGAGCACCGGTTGCCCGCTGGAAACGTCGCCCTTGACCAGGGCCGTGTGAGGGCGTTCATCCACGTCACTCTCATAAAGGCTCAACGAAAACTCGCCAAACCGGGTGGGCAGGTGCACGGTCTCAATACAGTGCACCAGCTTTTCAGAACGATGGCGGTAGGCGATCAGATCCCGAATCGTAATCACCTTCAGGTCAAAATGGCCGGCCATCTCGATCAAATACGGCAGCCTTGCCATCGTCCCGTCGGGGTTCAGGATCTCGCAGAGCACCCCGGCCGGGTAAAGCCCGGCAAGCCGCGCTAAGTCCACGGCCGCCTCCGTATGCCCGGCCCTGCGCAGCACCCCTCCCGGCCGCGCCCGCAGGGGAAAGATATGCCCGGGACGGGCAAAGTCGAGCGGTTGGGCATCCGCATCCACAAACCGCTGCACAGTCACCGCCCGGTCGTGCGCCGAGATCCCGGTGGTGGTCCCCTCCACCGCATCGATACTGACGGTAAAGGGCGTGCCGTGCAGCGCAGTGTTGCGGTCCACCATCATATCCAGCTTGAGTTCCTCCAACCGCTCCGGTGTCGCCGGCAGGCAGATCAGGCCGCGTCCGTGGCCGGCCATAAAGTTGATCGCATCCGGCGTCACCTTCTGGGCGGCCATAATCAGGTCGCCCTCATTCTCCCGGTCTTCGTCGTCCACTACAATCACCATCTTCCCGGACCGGATGTCTTCCAGGGCATCTTCGATAGGAGCAATGCGGACCGGAGCGTCTTCACTGTTGGGATTGGCCATACGCTTCGCCTTTTCAAACACCAAAGAGGCTATTCCTCACGCTTGAAAGTTGTCAATTCCGGCTGGTAAACAGACGTTCGAGATACCGCGCCACCATATCCACCTCCAAATTGACCGGATCGCCCATCCGGCGCTCGGAAATCGTGGTCACCTCAAGCGTATGCGGAATCACCGCAACCGTAAAATCCCGGGAGGAAACCGAAACTACCGTCAGACTGATCCCGTCCACCGCAATCGATCCCTTCTCGGCCACGTGGGACGCCAGATCGGCACCCATGCCGATCTGGAACACAACATGATCCGATGACTCCCGCCGCTTCAACACCTTCCCCACCCCGGCCACGTGCCCGGCCACGAAGTGCCCGCCCAGCCGGTCGCCGACCTTCAAGGATCGCTCCAAATTCATCCGGCTGCCCACCCGCAGCCGCGAGAGCGTGGTCCGCCGGAGCGTCTCTTCCACCGACTCCACCGTGAACCCGCGTCCGTCAAACCCCACCACCGTATGGCAGGCCCCGTCTAAGTTGATGCTGTCTCCAACCCGGACATCCTCTAAAACCCGCTGCGCATCCACCGTAGTCTGCTGATACCCGGCCCGCTGCTGAACCGACCGCACCACCCCAATCTCTTCGACAATTCCCGTAAACATAACCCTCCCTACAACCCAGAATCAACTCGACTCATTGCCTTCTCACCCGCGCCGTACAAAAAAGGTCCGCTCCAATCCGCTCCACCTCGACCTCCTCCAGCTCCACTGCCCCCACGACCCGGTCGATTCCCAGATCCCCCACCGCAGGGATCCCGCCGCCCAGGATCTTTGGGGCGATGAACACCGCCATCCGATCCACCAGCCCCTCCCGCAGCGCCGAAGCCGCCACCTGTCCGCCTCCCTCAACCAGCACATGGATCAGATTCTCGGCCGCAGCCCGGGCCAGCACATCCCGTATCCGGGGGCGGCCCTGCACTGCGGGCACCTGCCACACCCGTGCCCCCGCCGCCGCCACCTCTTTCTGCCTTTCCTGCAAAACCCCTTCAGCCGCTGCCACAACCAGGGGCGCTCCTGCAAACACCTTCGCCCGTGTACAAATCCGCAGCCCGCTGTCCAGCACGATCTTCACCGGATCGCGCCCCTCTACGTGCCGCACCGAAAGCTCGGGATCGTCGGCCCGCACCGTCCCGGCGCCCACCAAGATCGCATCGACCCGTGCGCGCAATCGGTGGGCGTAAGCCCTCGAGGCCTTTGAGGTGATCCACCTCGAATCGCCCGACGCCGCCGCAATACGCCCGTCCAGCGTCTGCGCCAGCTTCAGCGTCACAAACGGAAGCCCGCACGTGCGGTGCTTGGTGTAGACCTCATTGAGCCGCCGGGCCTGCCCCTCTAACAGCCCCACTTCCACACAGATGCCCGCCTCCCCAAGCCGCGCAACACCCTGCCCCGACACGCGCGGGTCGGGATCTTCCATCGCGCACACCACGCGTGCGACCCGCTTCTGGATAATCAGCTCCGTACAGGCCGGTGTCCTGCCGGTAAAGCAACAGGGCTCCAGCGTCACATACAGGGTCACATCCTGCGCGCTCGCACCCACCGGCGAAAGCGCAAAGACCTCCGCATGCGGCTGCCCAGGCCCAGGGTGGTATCCCTGCCCCACAATCCGCCCCCCCTGCACCGCCACCGCACCCACCATCGGATTGGGCCGAACCGTCTCAAGCCCCCGCTCCGCCAGTTCTAAAGCCAGCCGCATATAATCAGCATCCGTCATCGCCGATTCCATCCCCGCACGTCCATTGCGGATTTCGGATTGGGGCTTGCGGAATGAATGCTTTTAAATCCGCATTCCGCAATTTTATTCAACCTCAACCACCGCCTTCCCAACCCCCACATTCCCCAGTGCATCCACGGCCCGCACCACCACCGCATACTCACCCGGCATCAGCTTTTCAATGGCAAAGCTGAGAGACTCGGTTCGGGAATCGAAGATCTGGTCTGCTGGAAAAATCACCTTCCAGGGCCCGGAATTGACCGCATAGGACGCCTCCCGGATCGGGCTGATCGCATCCGAAACCGAGCCCTCCACCAAAACCGTGCCCGGCTCCGTCTGCCGAACCGCACTCAGGCGGACGAACGGCGGCGTGTGGTCCAGATCAAAGGGCTCGCTCACCTTTTCGGCCGAAAGGGCCGTCGGCTCGGGATTGCTCAACCGGTCGGAGGCCACCACCCGGACCTGCATGGTGCCCTCCGGCGCCGATTCGATGTTCCAAACGTAGGAGGTGGACCGGATCTCCTCTTCCAAGAGCTTCCACGACTTCTCTTCTCGCCCCCGGAAATAGATGTCGTAGACCAGCCGGTCGTTGTTGACGTCTCCTCCAGACCAGGCGATCTTCCAGACCCCCTTCTGGGCGTCGGCGGAAGGATGGCGGCCTTTGCCCCCATCCTTCCCCGATCCAGAGTGTCCCCCACCCCCGGAGGCGCTGTTCTTTCTCTGCGGGGGAGAAACCGCTAAGGAAAGAACCTGTGGCCGCACGTTCTCCTGAAGGCCCGCCAGGGTCACCTCCCGCAACCGGGGCGTGGCCGTGTCCGTCTCCGATCCCAGGCGCACCCGGTACTGCAGGAACCGTCCCGGTGGACTGGGGACCTGCCCCGCCACCCTGATCGGACCGGACCAGGGGCTCCAGGTATCGTCGGGAACCTCGCTGTTGCCCGACCGCGTTTGAAAAGAAATCGACGTTCCCTCCGGCAGATCGGCCTTCCAGGCCGCCCTGCCCCACCTGGACACCACGGCAAAATCCCGGGGTTTGGAAGTCAAACTGCCCTCCGGGGCATAGCCCTTGCCCAGCCGGTAGACCTTTCCGGCCCCGCCGATCCAGAAGCCGCCCTTTTGGGAAGGGCAAAACGCCCAGGGCTGCACATCTGCCATTCGGGCCAGCAGCGTGGCCGCGCCGTCGCTCCTGACCCGGTACACGCTTCCCTTATCCCCGGTAACCACAGTCACCTCACCACCTGCATCGATGGCCAGGGCCAAAAGCATCGGCTCGGAGGCCTCCCAGAGCCGGAACGCCGCGCCCGAAGGCCGAATCGCGTAGAGCGCGGACGACTCCTGCTCTGGAGCAGGCCGGGGCTGCTGCGACGGCGGCGCTGCCCCCTTGCCCCCATCAACGCGCGAACTCCCCGACATTGCGCCGGCATACAGCACGCCGTCGGTTCCCAGGGCCAGCGCGTGGACCTCCTTCTCCGCAGCGTCGTAGAGCACCTCCACCTTCCCCTTGGCGTCCACCCTGTAGACCAGCCCGTTCTCATCCGTCCCGGCATACAGCCGCCCGTCCGGACCCCGGATGAGGCAGACCACGTTGTGGTCGGAACTCTGGTAGACCGGCTCGGCCTCCCCTCCGGGAGAAATCCGGACGATCCGCCCCTGTTTTCTTCCGGTGGCCGCATACAGCCCCCCACCCACCCCTGGCACCAGCGCCCAGACGTGGTCATCGCCGGTGTGGCAGAACGTCACCGGATCTCTCCCCGGGGCAATACGGTAGATCAGCCCGTCCGGCGAGGACCCTGCGTAGAGTGCCCCGTCCGACCCCACAGTCAGGCTAAAAATGGCCACCTCCGGGGAGTCAAACAGGAGGTCGGGGGCTCCCCTTCCATCCAACACAAAGACCTTACCGCTGTTGCCCGTCGCAATATAGAGCCGTCCCTTCCCGTCCTCTGCAAGCGCCCAGACAAACTGCTCACCCGTATCCGCCACCTCTTCCAGTACCGGCGAAAGTGTGACCACCCCATCCCGGGTCAGAGAGACCCCCTCCGGCTCTCCCTTCAAAAACGCCTTCTGCGTATCCTCCCGCCAGACAATAGGCGAAACAGCCCCCGCCACACCCGCCAGGCACACCAGCCACACCACACCAATGCAGATTGCAGATTGCAGATTGCGGATTTGGCGTCTTGCAATCTGAAATCCGAAATCCGAATGCCTCCCCTGACCCCTGACTTTACTTTTTCCCACTACCCCCTGCCTTTCCGTCGAAGACCACACCGTTCCTCTCCCGATCGGTATAAATGAAAACCGTCTGGCTGCCGAAAAGTACATGGTCTGTCCGGATGCGCATCCGCTCCAAAACCGTTTGCCTCACCCGTCTGACGGTCCCCGATTCCCGGGACAACCGGAGCGCTGAGAGGACCGAAGGGGGAAGCGCAGACACCTCCCGTCCCTCCACCGTCACCCCCCCTTTGGGGGAGAGGAGTTCAAGAATAAGCCCGTCGTTGCGCTCCACCCGGCCCAGCAGGCGGATCAGGTGCGCTAAATCCCTGGGCGTGTACTCGCCGGGCACCCGCTTGGCCTCCAGTGCAGCGTGGGCGCGGGCGCTGGACACCCGCAGGGTCAGCCGCCCCCTCCGGGCCTGCGCAGGGATCACCAGCAGCGTATCCACCTTTTGGAGATCTCCCAGATAGGGCCGCAGGGTAACCGTCACCCGGGCGGTATCCCCCGGCTGAAAACGGACCTTCTGCAGACGAACCGCCTCAATCCGGGCAGCCCGGGCCCGCTCTTCCACCTCCAGATCGAACGCCACCTCCTCCACCCACACCGGTTCAAAAGGGTTCTGCATCAACCGGGACAGGGGGGTCGTTGCTCCCAAAACCGCCTCTCCCAGGCCCTGAGCCCCGGCGTAAATGTTCTCCACCTCCAGAGGGGGATGCCCTGCCACTACGATCTGGGTACGTGCCCGCACGGTGGTCTCGCCCATCAGCTTCTCGGACGAAATCAGAGCGCTTGCTACCGCCATCCTCACCAGCAGCGGGCCGAAATCCCGGTTGCGCAGCACCTCCATCCGGAACCCCTCCCGGTTGCCCGGCGAACGGATCTCGATCTGCGTCGGGATCATCTCCGCCTCGCGGCCCACAATCCCTGCAATCCCCGGCGCCCGGTCCTGCACGATCAGGCCCATTGGGTGGGACGCCGCACCCAGCTTAAAAGAGAGGTATTGGCTGGGAAACACCTGGTGGATGTAGGCCGCCGTCATCGGCATCGCCGTGCTGCCCCCAAAAAGCATCGGGTGCCCGAACCCGACCACCCGGTCCCCATCCCGATAGGTGAGGGTGCCAATGCCCGTCACGCTGAAATCGCCCCGGATAAGCTGCACCCCCAGCGGGGCACCGGGCTCAAACGGCCCGGACGGAAGGGACGCATCAACACCCCCGCCCCCCTGAACGGGCAGCAACCCGAGAGGCAGCAGTTCCTCCCTGAGTTCGGCCACCACCCGGGGCGCAAACCCCGACATCACCAGAGGTATCGCCACCGGCCTCAACGCACCGGCCTCCAGTCCCGCCGGCTCGGCAACAGAAGGCGTCCCCCCCCTGCCCTGCCGCAGCCAGGACCCCAGGCTGGAAGCCGCGTCCGACGGTGCGGAGGGGCGCTTAAGCACGTCGATCATCTCGGCAATGGGCGTAATCCCGGCAATCGGTTCTTTGGCAAAAATGCCGAAACTGTAAGCCACAGCCCCGACCAGCTTCCCCTGGATATAGACCGGGCTGCCGCTCATCCCGGCGATCACCCCCGTCTCTTCCAGCGGACTTCCCGAAAGCCGGGCCAGAATAATGTCGCTTCGGGGACCCAACACGTTGCGCAGAACCCCCAGGACCTCGACCTGAAACGTATCGATGCGCGTCCCCTGAAAGACCGTCCGGCCGATGCCCACCATGCCCCGTTGAATCTCATCGACGGACATCTGCGCAACCGCCCCGGCCGCGCCGCAATCCCTCGGGGAAACCGCCGGGATAAGGATCAGCGCAAGACAGAGAACAACAGAAGAGAACCGGGCCATGCAAAACACCTCACAAAAAAGACCGTTGCCCTGGAAAAACCAGAATCTACCGTGCAGCAGAACAAAAGTCAAGCCTCCCTAATTATACCGGTTTTGGTTTCAGCGAACAAGCCCCTTGTGAAATCCCCTGAATCTCCGTATACTGGGGGCATGCAGATCGCCCTGCTCCGCATTCCGCAATCGGTTTGCCTTTCTGCAAAAAGCCCGGGGAACAGAACCTCGAACAGCCGGGGAGAGTTGATTCCCTCGCCAGGAATCCGGCTGCCTCGAGCGCGCTCTGCCCCCGGGCTTTATGCAACTCACGGTGGCGGGTCGGCCCTCAGCCGACAACAGAGTAGTTATTCAGTAAATTTTAAACGGGGAAGAACAACCGATCGAAACGTCAAACAGCCGGATCGGCATCCAGAAGAGCAGGACCTAATGAAGGTGGGGAAAAGGGGAAATCGCCAGGGGTCTACACAGGGGCCAGCCGATGGGGCATCGCATCCCCTGCTGCTGGAGACGGGGGTGTCTCCTGGAAAATAGTGGGGGACGCCACAAAGATAAGCCTTTGTTTTTCTTAAGTCAAGAGGAAGTTTTTCCCATCGCAATATATTGGGGCCACACTGGAAGAATATACCTTGAATTTGGAGACCGAACCCGTTTGAGACGGGTGCTTTCACCTGGAAAACCAGCACAATAACAGAAGCCGACCCTGTCTCCGGAGTCGGCTCATATCCAACGAATTGATGGGTGAATGGGTTACCGTGACAATTCACCATCTACCTATGCCGCTCGCTTTTCAGCACACCGCAGCGCTTTCAGGGCCGCCATCCAGGCCGCTTCGTAGGCCGCCAGCGCCCGGCGCCACACCGCCGGGGCTGCTCCCTCCTGCTGAACCTGCCGGGCCGCCCGTTCGATCGCCCGTTCTGTGGCCGCAATCTCCGCATCGAACTCACCCCCTTTCATTCACAGCCTACCCAGCACCTTGCGCTTCCAGCAGTTCAACAACCGCGTCCTGCCCGCCGATTCTGGCGTGAACCACCAGGGGGATACCGTGCGGACCCTTCTGGTGCGCCACCTGAGGATCATCAGTGAGGAATGCCTTGACGATTTCAACCTTTCCCAGCATCGCTGCACAGAAAACATCCATCCTGGCTCCTCTGGACAGAAGATGCTCGGCAATCGCCTTGCCATTGGTATGCGCAGCGGCGCCAAGCGCAGTCTCCCAATCCCCTCCGCCCCAGTCCCAGCACGCATTGACCAGCGCCGGTTGCTGCTCCAGCAGTTCTTTTACCCGATCAAAATCACCGTGAGCCACTCGCACAAATTCTTCTACCATCTCTTTACCCAGCGCAGGAGGGGCATCCATTGTAAACCCTTTCTGTTTTTTTGTTTTGATGGTGTCTATCTGCGGCTTATTTTGACGTGATTCTACAGCTTTTCCATACAACACAATATAGTGAACATTCGTACAGTTTTCAAGGGCTTTTCAAAGGTCCTGTGACATTCCCTTAACCGGAGCGTAGAAGCCATCCCTTTGATCGCCCCCCTGCCACAGAGCCAACAGGGCTCAAACCCATCCTTCCCCAAAGCCTCGCGCCCCAATTCCCCGGCGATCTGTTTTTTCCCCCGATTTCCCCTCCTAACATATCTCTGGACAGGAACGCTATTGTATATTATCTTCCAGACCCCGGAAATCGGTCGCCCTGCTCCGGCCATGACCCAGACACAGACGCCGTCCACCCTGCCAAACGCTGTGCTCGTTCGCGTTTCCCTACCCCTCTGCAAATAAGGGGTTCTCATGGCAAACACCTTAAAAGTCGGCATCATCGGCGTTGGAGGCATCGCCTCCAGCCATATTCCCGGCTGGAACGCCTCGGAGCACGCCGAACTGGCCGCCGGCTGCGACATCGACAAACGTGTCCTCAACAGATGGGGGCAGAAGCACGAAGTCTCAAAGCTCACGACCGACTCTGCGGACCTCTTCAAAAACCCCGACATCGACATCATCGACATCTGCACCCCCAACGCCCATCACGCCCCCCTGGCCATCGCTGCGCTGGGCGCCGGCAAACACGTCATCTGCGAAAAGCCCTTAGCGCCCACCCCCGGCCTCGTCAAAAAGATGATTGCCGCACAGGAGGAATCGGGCAGGCTGCTGATGACGGCCCAGCATTTCCGCTTCTCGGGTTCGGCCAGGGCCATGAAAGCCGAAATCGACAGTGGCGTCTTAGGCGAGGTCTACCACGCCAGAAGCTGGATGCTGCGCCGGTCGGCGGCTCCCACCAGCCCCGGATTCATCCTCAAACAGCACAGCGGCGGGGGCCCCTGCATCGACATCGGCGTCCACATCTTAGATCTCACCCTGTGGTTTATGGGCAACCCGAAACCGGCGACCGTCAGTGGTGTCGCCCGCGCCGAACTGGCCCACCAGAGGGGCGCATTCAGCAACTGGGGCGGCCCGATCCCTGAGCAATTCGATGTCGAAGACTTCGGCGCCGCCTTCGTCCGATTCGAAAACGGGGCCACGCTCATCCTCGAAGTCAGCTGGCTGCTCCACCACGATACCATGGTAGAAGACATGCAGATGTGGCTCTACGGCACGAAGGGAGGCAGCCACTGGCCAAAGTGCGAAATCTATGAAACGAACAACAAAACCAGGCAACACTACAACCGGACCTTGAAAAACACCAGAGACCGCCTGGAGCCCCACGCTCAGGAGTGCGTCGAATTTGCCCGTGCAGTTGTCGAAGGCGCCCCTTCGCCCGTGCCGCCCGAACAGTCGCTGCAGGTCATGACCATCTTAGACGGCATCTACCGCAGCCAGGCGTCCGGCCGCGAGGTCAAAGTGAAGGTGTGAGTCGTGCGGGATGAAAGGAGCGGCGCGTGGCAGACACAGCGGACGTGATCATCATCGGCGGGGGTGTCATCGGATGCGCGATCGCCTACGACCTCGCCGGCGCGGGATTGAAAGTCACCCTCCTGGAGCAGGAGGCGGTCGGCAGCGGCGCCTCCTCGGCAGCGGCGGGGCTGATTGTGCCTCTGCATGCAGCCGAAGAAGGCGAGCGCTCTCCCCTCTTTGAACTCTACCTGGCCTCCGCCAGGCGCTTTCCGGACCTGGTCGCGGAACTGGAGGAGGCCACCGGCCTGCGCGTCGACTTCGACCGTTCCGGCCTCCTCCGGGTGGCTGCTACTGAAGATGAGGAGGAACTGCTCCGGGAATCCTTCGAAGCCTGGGAGCGCATCGAAGCGCTTACCGTAGAATGGGTGGACCGAAAGACCCTGCGCGGGATGGAACCGGAACTGGCCCCGGATGTCTGCTGCGGCGTCTTCTCAAAAGATGAGAGCAGGCTCCACCCCGGCCGGTTCACCCGCGCCCTGGCCTGGGGGGCAGCGCAGCGCGGCGCCCGGATCCGCACCGGATGCCCGGCCCTGGGCGTGCGTCAGCGGAACGGCCGGTTCGAGGCCGTGCAGACCCTCGACGGGGAAATTTCCGCCCAAGAACTCGTCATCGCCGCAGGCGCCTGGAGCCGGGTGCCCTGCGCCTGGTTCGGCGTCCACGTCCCCATCGGCCCGGCCCGGGGGCAGATGGTCGCCCTGCGTCCTCCCACCCGCCTTCTGAGGCACTCCCTCCTCTCCTTCAACGGGGCGATCCATCCCGCCTTAGACGGAACCGTGCACGTCGGCTCCACCGTCGAACTCGTCGGCTTCGACACCCGCACCACCGCCGAAGGCATCGCCACCATCTTAGCGATTCTCCCCAGGCTGCTCCCCGCGCTCAACCCCGCTCCGGTCGAGCGTGTCTGGGCCGGGCTGCGGCCCTGGTGTGAAGACGGCCTCCCGGCTGTCGGGCGACTGCCGGGCTGCGAGGGGGTCATCCTGGCCGGTGGGCACTTCAAGCTGGGCATCGTCGGCAGCGCCATCACCGCACGCACGGTCAAAACCCTGATCGCAGACGGGCAGGTCGATCCGTTGATCGCCCCCTTCACCCCCCAACGGTTTGCAGAGGGTGCGTAATGGTCACCCAGCCGGTGGTCGTAGAACGGACCTTTACCGTGCTTCACGCTTCATTTCTCCATGCCCAATACCTTCACAGTCACCCAAGCCGCTCAGCAGATCCAGACGGGCCGCCTCGCGCCCCTCGACCTGCTCAACGCCTGTCTTTCCCGCATCAACGCCCTTGAAGACCGCGTACACGCCTGGGTCAGCCTTGATGTCGAAGGCGCAGAGGCCCAGGCCCGGGAACAGCAGGAGGAACTCGCCCGCGGCCGCCTGCGGGGTCCCCTCCACGGCATCCCCATCGCCATCAAAGACATCGTCTACACCCGGGGCCTTCGCACAACGGCCGGCTCCAAAATTCTCCACGACTTCGTACCAGAATACGATGCGACCGTCGTCTCCAAACTGCGGGAGGCCGGGGCCGTCATCCTGGGCAAAACCGTCACCACCGAATTCGCCTGCTTCGACCCCCCAAAGACCCGCAATCCCTGGAACCTCGCCCACACCCCGGGCGGCTCCAGCAGCGGGTCGGCCGCGGCCGTGGCCTGTCGGATGTGTCCGGCCGCCCTCGGCTCCCAGACCGGCGGCTCCATCAGCAGGCCTGCGGCCTACTGCGGAATCGTGGGCTGCAAACCCACCTGGGGCCGCGTCAGCGTATACGGCGTTCACCCCGTCAGCTTCAGCCTCGACCACGTCGGCCCCTTCACCCGCAGCGTTGCCGACGCCGCCCTGCTGCTCCGTATCATCGCCGGAGCAGACCCGCACGACCCCCTCTGCTCGGACGCCCCGGTCCCCGACTATCCCTCCGGCCTGGCCAAACCCGCAACCCGGACGCCCCGCATCGGACTCATCCGGTCCTACTTTCAGGAAACCGGCGACCATGCCGTGTGGTCCGCAGTTGAAGACGCAGCCGATATCTTCCGATCAAACGGCGCCGACGTGACCGAGATCGACCTTCCCCGGAGCTTCTCCGACCTCCACCGGATGCACCGCACGATCATGCTCGCAGAGGCCGCCGCCTGCCACGCCGCCCAGTTTAAAACGCGGCGTTCAGACTACAGCCCCGGCATCCGCTCCCTGCTTGAAGAGGGCCTGGCCCTCTCCGCTGTCGACTATGCCGATGCCCGGCGCCACCAGCTCACCTTCCGTTCGGAGATCCAGGCCGCCTCCACCGGCGTTGACCTGCTCCTCACCCCGGCCACGCTCACCCCGGCCCCCAGGGACCTGACCACCACCGGCGACCCGGCGTTCAACTCCCCCTGGAGCTACACCGGCCTCCCCACCATCGTCCTGCCCGTGGAGTGCTCTCCGGATGGGCTGCCCATTGGCATCCAGCTTATCGGTCGCCCCTTTGCCGAACCCGACCTCCTCACCGCCGCCGCCTGGTGCGAGTCCCACCTTGGATGGGACAAAGTTCCGGAACGATGCACCAAACCGTCACACCCCAGGTAACCATACCGTGCCCCGCACCTGCTACGCCTTCTGCCTGCTCCTCCTCGCCGCCTTACCCGCGCAGGGCAATCCCGGCATCGAGTCGACCGCCCAGGAAGGCCTCGATCGGATGTTGAACGAAGACTATGCCCGGGCGCACGCCCTCTTCGACTCCCTGATAACCGCCCATCCAAAGCGGCCCGAAGGCTACCTGGGCAGGGCGATGGCCTACTGGGACGCCAGCCTTATCCTGGAGGACGAAACGCAGTACGATCGGGAGATCCACCGCCTGATCAAACAGGCCATCCGCGTCTCAGAGGACCACATCAAGGCCCGCGGGGAATCGGCGGAGATGTTCTTCTGGCTTGGAAACGCCTACGGCCTCCGCGCCGGCCTGGCCATGGTGCGCGGCAGTATCTTTGAAGGCGTGGTGGACGGGCTGAAGAGCGAGGAATTCCTCTCCGCAACGCTGGCCCTCGACTCGACCCTGGTAGACGCCCACTTCGGACTGGGGCTGTCTGACTACGTCATCGCCCGCAAACCGAGGCTCCTGCGGATGGTGAACCGGCTCTTCTCGCTCCCCCCCGGAGACCGCAAAGGGGGTCTGGCCCGGCTCGACCGGGTGGCTCGGAAAGGCACCTACTGCCGCAGGCATGCCCTGTCGAGCCGGGCCTTCATCGAACTCTACTACGAGAAGAATGCAGGTGAGGCGCGCCGGCGCTTTGGGGACCTGATCCGGCGCTATCCCAACAGCATCAACTACCGCGTGCGCTACCTGGACGCCCTGTTCGCCCTCACCGTAAAGGGCAAACAGGACGACCGCCAAACCCTCATCGACTCCGTCCAATCCATCCGCAACCTCGCACAACAGCGGGGCTGGAAGCTGGATTGGTGGACGCACACCAAACTCACCTTTATAGAAGGATTCGGGTGCTATCTCACAGGTCAAACCGACCGGGCAGGGGAACATATGGAGGCCTACATTCAGCAGGCCGAAAAAAAAAGCTGGCTGCTTGGCCCGGCGGAGTTGATCCTGGGAAAACTGGCCGACCTGCGCGGCAACCGGCAGCGCGCGATCGTCCACTACAAACGCGCCCTCAAGCAGGAAGATGTCTGGGGCACCCACGCCCGGGCCGGGCGCTACCTGAAGCGTCCTTTCTCGGCAGAGGAACCGATTCAGCGCCCCCCCGACCTGGTAAGGCGCTATCCCCAACGCCCGTGATCGAATTGCGGAATACTTTGCCCTCATGAGCCAACCCGACGCAACGCTGCCCTCCTCCGCCCATCCCGCAGAGGAACGCCTTGAAACCAGGCTGCGGAAAACAGCCCTGTTGTGGATTGCCCTGGCGCTGGTCTTTACCTGTATCGTCCCCACCTACTTAGAGTTCAAATCCCGGTCCGCGCACATGGCAATGTCCAACCTGCCGCTGGCCGTGCTGCTCCCCTTTGTCATCTGGCTGCTGGTCAACACCCTGCTCAAACGCCTCTTCCCCCGCTTCTCGCTCTCTACAGTCGAACTGCGCGTTATGCTCTGCGCGCTCTGGGTGGGCGCCTCTTTTGCCGGGTACAACTGGGTGACTCAGTGGGTAGGCTCTATGGCCGCGCCCCGCTACTTTGCCTCTCCCGAGAACCGGTGGAAGGAACTGATCTTCGACCACCTGCCCTGGTGGATGTACCCCTCGAACTTTCCCGGCGTGGTCGAGGGGTTCCACCTTGGCCTGGGCGAAGGAAAGGCCCTGCCCTGGGGCGCGTGGATCGGGCCGATCTTCTGGGCCGGATCTGCGGCGGTGGCCATGACGGCCATCGCCTTAGGGCTGACCGCCATCTTCCAGAAACAGTGGGCCCAGCACGAGCGGCTCACCTTCCCCTTAGCGAAGGTCTCTTTAGAACTGACCGACGGGTTCGACCGTCGCCCGGGCTGGGCGCCCTTTGTGCGCAACCGGCTCTTCTGGGTTGGGTTCGCAATCGCGGCCATCCCCATCCTCTGGAACATCATCGAATACTGGGTGCCCGGGCTCCCCCGGCTGGCCATCTTCGACACCTTAGGCAGAAGGCGAACCCCACCGCCCCGCTACCTGCCCTGGGGCCTCTCCTACCGGCTGCTGCCCACGGTCATAGGGTTCACCTTTCTGTGCGACCTGAACATCCTCTTCAGCCTCTGGTCCCTCCACTTAGCAGGGCAAATCGCCCTCTACTGGATGAACCGGGTCGGATTCTCGCTGGGGTTAACCGGGCAGGAGGCAAAACCGATGGAAATCGTGGGGATCTTCGGAGACGGGGTCATGATCGGGCTGGTGGTCTGGGCCGTCTGGGTGGCCAGGGGGCACCTGAAGCGGGTCGCCGAACAGATCCGCCGGCCCGTAGACCGCAGCGCCTCTGCAACCGCCATCCTGTCCGCTCGCGGGTCGGTCGCAGTGTTTCTTTCAGGCCTGCTCTACATGGTCTTCTGGCTGCACGCCTCTGGATATAGTCTGATCGTGGCAGCCGTCTGGCTGACGTTGTTCTGGGCCAGCCTCTTTGCAGCCATGAAATACTTAGCGGCCAGCGGATTCGCCTACCTGTGGCCGCACTGGTCCAGACAAATCCCGGAGATCTGGGCGGGGGCAAGCAGGATGTCGGACACAACGCGGGTCGCAATCAGAGTCATTAGCTGGCGCGTGTTATCCGGCTGGCGCCTCCCCGTCGCACTCCCCCACGTGGTCAAACTGGTCGGACCCAAATCGCAGACCGGCTGGGTGATCCTGGGCAGCGTACTGGTCGGCGTGCTCTCGGCGACGCTCTACACCATCTGGCTCTGCTACATGGAAGGCGGAAGCTCCTTCCGGACCTGGTCCCTCGTTGGCGCACCCCGGGGTCTCTACAACGGTATGGCCACCGAAATCGCAAAAACAGACCTCTCCGTCACCGATTCCGCCAAGATCGCCGTCTGGATTCTGGGGGGACTCGCAGCCGCCCTCATCACCGCCCTGCAGGCCCGGTTTCCCTGGTGGCCCTTCCACCCCTTAGGTCTGTTGGTGATGTTCCAGTGGTACGTGAACATCTACTTCTTAGACATCTTCTTAGTCTGGCTCATTAAACTGGTCGTCCTCAAATTCGGCGGCATCGCTCTCTACCGCCGCGCCAGACCCGCCGCCTACGGCCTGATCGTCGGCTACGTCACTGCCGTGGGCTGCTCCTTCGTAGTCGACCTCATCTGGTTTCCCGGAGGGGGGCACTACGTCCATGGGTATTAAACAGGGCGCACCGCAATGCGCCCCTACTGCCGCGTCCGGCCGATGCTTCCCCCCGTATAGACCACATCCACCAGGCGCCCTTCCCCATCCAGCTTTACCAGCAGCGAAAAATTCCGCCGCATCATAAATTCCGGGTTGTGGTCCACCGCTGCCTCCAGCGCCAGAGCGCCGAGCCAGCCCAGGCCGTCGGGCCGGATCATAAACCGCAGGTCCCGCACCAGCAATTCCTCCGCATCGCCTTCCGGAGCTTCAGTCACCACCGGAAACCGCGCAAACCACCGGTAGATTCGTCCGTCTCGCCGCGCCCACAGGTCCGACAGCCGGGGGTCTGAAAGCGCAGACGCATAGGTCTCCACCGCATCCCCGGCGCCTGCAAACAGGGAAACGGGCACATCGTACCATTGTCCCTCGCTGAGCACGATCCCCCGCCTGTGCAGCGGCGAGAAGGGCAGCGGCACCGCTGCCGCCCTCTCCACCGCCAACCCTTTCTCCCCCGCCCACCGGTCCAGGTGCAGCAGAGACACACGGGTAACCGCTATGTTCAGCCCCATATACATCGCCAGTACGATTGCACCCAGGCGGTACCCCCTGGCGCGGTCGCGCAGCTTGCCCCACCCAAACAGCAGTCCCCCGATCAAAATCAAATCCAGATACGGATCGATAATAAACAGAACGTCGAAACAGGCCCGGTAATTCGAAAACGGCGTAAAAACCATAGTCCCGTAAGACGTCACCAGATCGAATAGAATATGCAGCAGCAGCCCGAAGAGGCTGACCGCATAAACCTTTTGGAAAGGCACGTTCCGAAGCCCCATCCGGCGCGCAACCCAGGCAACTGCGAACGCCCCCAGAGCTGCGCCCAGCAGGGAGTGCGTCACCCCCCGGTGTGTCTGGAGGCCCTCCAGCGCATCTGAAGACAGAAACACATCCACATCGGGCAGCATGCTGGTCACCGTAACCAGATTCACCAGCCCCCGTCCACCCGCATCGGGCCAGATCGACCGGGCCACCAGCCGCCCGATCAGACCGTGCGTCGGTGTATCCAATGGATGCCTCCTGAATCAGCGAATCGAGGAATATTCACCCCAGAGACCCGGAGAACGCGGAGAAAAACCATTTGAATATACCCCGAAAAGTGCAACCGAATCAAGCCCCACCTGAAACACCGCTTGACAACCCGCGCTCCCCGGATGTAACATACCGGGGATACTGTGAAGGGCACGGCACGGTATTTTGGCAAATTAAACTCAATTAATTACTTTTAAAAAGTAATTAATTGAGCCAAAACCAGAATTTTGGGTTTCTGATATCCGTGCCGGCGGCGTACAGAAATCGCCCGGTTGCGCTGGAAGCACAGGGCCTGATCGCGGTCGAAGCTCTCAATCAAAGGAGAATTTCCGTTGATCTTCAAATCTTTGGTCGTCGGCCAGTTCCAGGTCAACTGCTTCATCCTCGCATGCGAAAAAACCCGGCAGGGCATCGTCATCGATCCCGGCGACGACGCCCTCGCCATCCTCGACCTCATCCGGGAAGATGACATTCGGGTCGTGGAGGTCGTGGCCACCCACGGGCACTTCGACCACATCGGCCGGGTCACCTCCATCGTCGAAAAGACCGGCGCCCCTTTTGCCGTCCACAAAGACGACCTCTCAAGGGTCGAATGCCTGTCCGACATCGCCGCCCTCTTCGGCCTGGAAGCCGATCCCCCACCCCGCGTCGACCGCTTCCTTGCCGAGGGCGACACCGTCCGATTTGGAGAGGAGACCCTTCGGGTGCTCCACGTCCCCGGCCACGCCCCCGGAAACATCGCCCTGGTCTGGCCCGGCCATGCGGTTGTGGGCGATTCCCTCTTTGCCGGCTCGATCGGGCGCACTGACTTAGAGGACGGAGACCTGCGGCTCCTCTTGCAGTCCATCCGGGAAAAACTCCTCTCCCTGGACGACGAGACCCAGATCTACCCCGGACACGGCCCCTTCACGACCATCGGCGCAGAGCGGAGGGCGAATCCCTTTCTTGCGGGAGGAGCAACTCTATCGTAAATTTTGGATACGCCCTAAAACTTAAGGAGGTGGATCAATATGGCCTCGCCCGCAACCCCCGCCGTCCGGAGGATGTCCCTGAGTGAGTTTCTGGCGCTTCCGGAGGACGGGCCCAAGTACGAACTCGAATACGGGGAACTGATCGAAGTGACACGGCCGACGTTTGAACACAATGAGCTGCTGGGCATCCTGTTCAGCATCCTGCTGGCCCACATCCGGGCAAACCGCCTGGGTCGGATCAGTATGGACATCGTCGTATTGCTGGACGAGGCGGCCGACCTGGCTTTTGCGCCGGACCTCATCTTCGTCTCGGCCGAACACCTCGATTGCATCCGGGGGGGACGCGTGTACGGCCCGCCCGACCTGGTCGTGGAGATCCTTTCTCCCTCCACCGCCAGCCGAGACCACCTGACCAAGCTAAGCGCCTACTTTGAAGCCGGGGTGCCCTGGTACTGGATCGTGGACCCGGATGTCCCCGGCATCGAAGAGTACCAGGCTACGCCCCACGGCTACCTCCGGACCACCACGGTGAAGGCCGGAGAGCCGTTTCAGCCCGGCATCTTCCCCAACTTAAAGATCGACCTGAAGGCCCTGACAGAAGGCCCGCAGGCGCAGCAATCTCAATGAAGCAAGGAGGCCCGCCTTGGACATCTCGGTCACCATCGGAAACATCCTGGAACAGCAGACGGACGGCATTGTCCTCAACCTCTTTGAGGGCGTCGATGCGCCGGGCGGCGCCACCGGCGCGGCCAACAAGGCCCTCAACGGCGGCATCGGGAGCCTCATTGCCGACGGAGATTTCACCGGAAAATTCAAACAGACCTCCGTCCTCTACCCCCAGAGGGGGATCGCCGCGAAACGGATCATCCTGGTTGGGTTGGGAAAACAGGAGGAATTCACACTCGACCACGTGCGGCAGGTCTCTGCCGTCGCCGCGCAGCAAGCGCGCAAACTCGGCGCCAAAGGCCTGACTACCATCGTCCACGGAGGAGGCGCGGGCGGCCTGCACACCGCAGACGCGGCCCAGGCCGTCGTAGAAGGCACGGTTCTGGGCACCTACCGCTTCTCGCGCTACAAAACCGGCGACCCGGATGACGCTAACGAACTCGACCGATTGACCCTCGTCGAATTTGACGCCGCCAAACAGGCCGAGGTCGAACGCGGCGCCCTTATCGGCCGGATCGTCGCCGACGGCGCCTGCCTCGCCCGGGACCTGGTCAGCCACCCCGGAAACGAGATGCCCCCCACGGTACTGGCCGAACGCGCCCGGGAAATGGCCGGTGGCGTGGGCCTTTCCTGTGAGGTCTTAGACGAAAACCGCATCGCCGAAGAGGGCATGCGAACCCTCCTGGCCGTGGCGCAGGGCAGCGCCCAGCCCCCCCGGTTCATCGTCTTAGAACACGACGGGGGCAAAACCGATGACCCGCCGGTCGTCCTCATCGGCAAAGGCATCACCTTCGACACCGGCGGCATCTCCATCAAGGGTTCAGAAGGCATGTGGGACATGAAATTCGACATGGGCGGGGCCGCCGCGGTCATCGGCGCCATGCAGGCCACAGCACGGCTCAACCTGCCCGTGCGCACCGTGGGCCTGGTGGCCGCCTCGGAGAACATGCCCGGCAGTCGCGCCCTCAAACCCGGAGACATCATCCGCTCCATGCTCGGCAAAACAATCGAAATCCGCAGCACCGATGCCGAAGGCCGCCTGGTGCTCGCCGATGCGGTAACCTATGCGGCCCGCTACAAACCCGCCGCCGCAATCGACCTGGCCACCCTCACCGGCGCCTGCGTCATCGCCCTGGGGCACGAAGCCAGCGGGTTGATCTCCAACAACGACGGCCTGGCCGACGAGATCGCCAGGGCCGGAGGGCGCACCGGAGAAATCGCCTGGTGCCTTCCCATCCTCGAAGGCCACCGGGAACAGATCAAAAGCGACATCGCCGACATCAAAAACACCGGCGGAAGGCCCGCCGGCGCCATCACAGGGGCGGCCTTTATCGAGGCCTTCGTCCAGGACTTCCCCTGGGCCCACTTAGACATCGCCGGCACCGCCTGGACCGACAAAGACCGCCCCTACATCCCCAAAGGCGGAACCGGGTGGGGCGTCCGCCTCCTGGTCGACTTCCTGAGAAACCGGCCCGTGTAACCATCTGACCTGCTATCGCCTTAAAAGGGCGCTGCCGACCGGCTCACTCGCCAATTTGGAAATCCAGACCCACGATTACGGTGATCTCGTTTTTGGAACTGGCGGTGCCGAACTCGAGGTCGAACGGGTCTCTGGCTTCGTCGACCAACGACACGAACCACCGGGCCTGCGTAAAGATGCCGACCTGCTCGGTCACCCCAAAGGAGAACCCGCCTGCCGCCGTCATCATCAGGTCGTTGGACGAGTCCGACACATTCGGCTGGCCCAGCACCGACCCCCGGCGAAGCAGGAACCCTATCCCCGCCCCGAAGTAAATGTTCCCACCCTGCTCGCTTAAGGGGGCTTTGTACAACAGGGACACCCCGGTGGGCATCCCCTTTTCACCGTCCTTTTCATACAACTCGAAAAAGGGTGCCAGAGAAAGCGGATAGTCATCGCTGATCGGAATCTCAAACGAGACGTGGCCCCCCCACCGGCTCGGGTCCACGATCAGCCCCCCACCCGCTTTGATCCCCACCCCCCCAGCAAAAGCCGGAGCCGCTGCCAGAAACAAACATACAGGAACAACCCAGATGAGCTGTCTCACTTTACCCTCCTTACAGTTGTGAGGAAACGGCGTTCTTCCCATCCAGCAGACCCCGGCCCCCGCTGCCTATCCGAACTGCCCTATGATAACCAATTCCCATCCCTGTAACAACTGATTTGTTGATCGAAAGGGCCGGATACCTTATATTATATACCGGTATGCCCTCACCCCCCCCTTCCCCCCTCTACCCCGCCCGCTGCGCCCGCACCCACCGGATTGCAGACCTCCAGCCTGGAGCACGGGCCACGCTGGCAGGGCGGCTCATCCATCTTGTTGCGGGCAAACAGGGCCACCTCGCCGATGAGACCGGCGGTGTGGACGTCTGTTTTGTTTCTCCCCCAAAGACGGCGCGCCCCGGAGACATCGTCGAACTCGACGGCGCCTGGACGCCCCCCATGTTCTCTGCCTCAGCCCTCCGGGTGCTGGCCCCCACCCTGCGCCACCCGCCCCCACCGCCTTCCCCCCAGGTCCGGGAAAACCTCCGGGTCCGAGCACGCGTCCTCTCCACCATCCGGCACACCCTCAATGCCGCGGGCTTTTTAGAGGTCGAAACCCCCCTCCTCGTCCACTGCGCCAGCATGGAGCCCCACCTGACCGCCTTTGAAACGGCCTACACAGAGGGTGGAAAAACACGCCGGCTCTACCTGCCCACCTCCCCCGAATACGCCATGAAACGCCTCCTGGCCGCCGGATTCGAACGGATCTTCCAGATCAGCAAGGCCTTTCGGAACGGAGAGGTGGGCCCCATGCACAACCCCGAATTCACCATCCTGGAGTGGTACCGGGCCTACGCAGACTACGAGGCCATCATGGCCGATGCGGAAACCCTTATCCACCGGCTCGTCTGCGACATCACCGGAGGCCCCCTCCTCCACTACCAGAGTCGAACCGTCGACGTCACCCCTCCCTGGGAGCGCATCGGCGTCCGGGAAGCCGTGTCC
Source organism: Candidatus Latescibacterota bacterium (assembly GCA_965222075.1). Taxonomy (GTDB): domain Bacteria; phylum Latescibacterota; class UBA2968; order UBA2968; genus JAAXHW01. The sequence goes on from OZ244937.1 coordinate 2,905,923, forward strand.
CGATATGCCGGTGTCGACCTCGACCCTCCAGAGGCGTTTATCCACAAAGCCCGTTCCCGGGGACACACCTCCATCCATCCCGACGACCCCTACGACGTCGCCTTCTTCAAAGTCTTCCTGGATGCCGTAGAGGCCCACCTCGGCCGTACGCGGCCCACCTTCCTCGTCGACTACCCCGCGTCTATGGCGGCCCTGGCCAAGCGAAAACCCGACTGCCCCGACCTGGCCGAACGCTTTGAGATCTACATCGGAGGCGTGGAACTCGCCAACGCCTTCACCGAACTCAACGACCCTCACGAACAGCGCGCCCGCCTGGAGGCCGAAGCCGCGGCCCGGCGTGCCGAACACAACCCGGTCTACCCCATAGACGAGCAATTTCTCGCCGCCTTAGAAGCGGGCATCCCCCCCGCCGGCGGCATCGCCCTGGGCGTAGACCGGCTCGTCATGCTCCTCACCGGCGCGGCAACCATACGCGAGGTCATCGCCTTTCCATTTCCGGAATTGTAGGAGGCCGGACATTCAGACAGGCGTTTTTGTCATCCATCGTAGGGGCGAGGCATGCCGTGTCCCTACAGTCCTTTCACCAAAGGAGCACGCCATGGGTTATCTCGACGGAAAAGTCGCCCTCATCACCGGCGGCGGCACAGGCATCGGTCGGGCAACCGCCCTCCTCTTCGCCGGGGAAGGCGCAGATGTCGCCGTCAACTACTCCCGTTCCCAAACCGAGGCCGAAACCACTGCCGATGCAATCCGCGCCCTCGGCCGCAGGGCCCTGGCCGTCTGTGCCGACGTATCCGACGACGCAGCCGTCCACCGCATGGTCGAACAGGTCGTCACGGAACTGGGCAGGCTCGACATCCTGGTCAACAACGCCGGCACCACCCAATTCGTCCCCTTAGACGACCTCGAAGGCCTCAGCGACGAGGTCTGGGATGCCATCTTCGACGTCAACGTCAAAGGCACCTCGACGTCAACGTCAAAGGCACCTTCTGCTGCCGGGCGGCGGTTCCCAAAATAAAATCCACCGGAGGCGGGCACATCGTCAACATCGCATCCATCGCCGGCATCATCGGCCAGGGCAGTTCCATCGCCTACTGCGCCTCCAAATCCGTTGTCATCAACCTGACCCGCTCGCTGGCCGTCAGTCAGGCACCCGAGGTCTGCGTCAACGCCATCGCCCCCGGCGTGGTCGACACCCGCTGGGTCGCCGGGCAGGACGCATTCCTCCATACAAACCGCGAGGCAACCCCCCTCAAGCGGGTCGCCACGCCCGAGGACATAGCAAAAGCCGTCTTCGGCCTGGTCATCAACGACTTCATCACCGGACAGACCCTGGTGGTGGACGGCGGTAAGACCCTGTAATGGCGTCCTTCTCCGAAGCAGGCCCTGCCCGACCAGGTCTACGGTCGGTTCGATCCATACAACACAAAGGCCGCCGCGTTATGCGTCGGCCTTTTATATTCCCCTGCAAACCCGCGTCAGATCGTGGGGCTGAACAATCGCTTCACTCCACGTCCGGCCCAATCCGAATCGAATGCGTCTTCACCAGACAGACCACCCCCTCTCCTGCCCTCAGCGAAAGCTCCGCTACCGCCTCCGGGGTCACTTCCACTGCCAGCCGTTTCCCCACGTCCACGTAGACCACCTGCTTCCCCCCCGCCTCCGACACCTCCAGAATCCGCCCCTCAAGCGCATTGCGGACACTTAAGCCTTCCGGACGCTCCCGGCAGAGGATAATGTCGTTGGCCCGGATGCCGATAAAGATCCGGCGCCCTTCGAGCCTGCCGCAGGGGGGCACCGTCAGCTCCTGGTCCCTATACCGCACCCGGGTGCCCGAAATCACCTCCACCGGCAGTACATTCTCAAACCCGTGGGCCTCCACCAGGGGCAGCACCTCCGGCTGGTGCGCCACTTCAAAAAAATCTCCGTGCGCGACCACCCTGCCCGCCTCCAGAACGATCACCTGCCCGGTCAACTCCAGGATCTCGGCCACCGAATGGCTCACATAAAGCATCGGAACGCCCAGATCGGATCGGAGGTGGCGCAGATAGGGCATAATCCGGTCCTTAAGCCCCCGATCCAGCGAGGCCAGAGGTTCGTCCATTAAAAGGAGCCGGGGAGAAGCCAGAATCGCCCGGCCCAGCGCAACCCGCTGCTGCTCTCCCCCCGAAAGCCGGTCCGGATGCCGCTCCAGAAGCGGGCCCAGGCCCAGCAGATCCACAATCCGGTCCATCTTAAACCGGCGGTCTGTCGGAGGCAGCAGATCGTATCCATACCGGAGGTTCTCCCGCACGGTAAAGTGGGGAAAGAGGAGTTCATCTTGAAACACATAGCCCATGCGGCGGCACTCCGGCGGCAGATTGATCCCCCGCTCGGAAGAGAAAAGCACCTCACCGTCAATACGGATCTCCCCCCAATCCGGACGCTGCAGCCCGGCTACCAGGTTTAAAAGCGTGGTCTTGCCCGCTCCTGAAGGGCCGAAAATCGCTGTCACCGGATACGGACAGTCTACCGCCACATCCAGCGTAAAATCGGACAGGCGCCGGAAGAGCCGGATAGAAACCACCTCAGGCCCTCCCCATGCGCCGGGCCAGGCCTTCGCTGGCCAGAAGCGCCGCAAACGAAAGAACCACCGAAATGGCCGCCAAACGCGCGGCAGCCGCCTCCCCCTCCGGCTGGTTCAGATAGGTAAAAATCGCTAAGGGCAGCGTCCGCGTCTCCCCTGCGATATTCGAAGCAAACGTAATTGTGGCCCCAAACTCCCCCAGGCTCCGGGCAAACGTCAGCAGCGACCCGGCCAGCAGGCCGGGGGAGGCCAGGCGGAGCGTCACCGTCCAGAACGCCCGCAAAGGCCCGGCCCCCAGCGTCCGGGCGGCCCCCTCCAGACGCGGGTCCACCCCCTCGATCGCCAGACGCACCGCACGCAGCATCAGCGGGAACCCAACGACCGCAGAGGCCAGCACCGCCCCCTTCCACGTAAACGCCAGCCGGAGGCCCAGCATCCCTTCCAGCCACCCACCCAGCATCCCCCGCCGGCCGAACAACACCAGCAGCAGGTAGCCCGTCACCACAGGGGGCAGAACCAGGGGCAAATGGCAGAGCCCGTCTAAGATCACCTTGCCTCGAAATACGCGCCGGGCCAGCACCCAGCCCACCAGCACCGCAGGGGGCAGGCTGATCAGCACGCAGAAAATCCCTACCCTCATGGAAATCCCCAGAACCTCCCACTCTTCTAAAGTCAGCACAACGGGTATTCTCCTCTCGATGGAATCGCTGAATGACCAGACTCAGAAAGATAGCAAATATATGAGGTCTGCCCAATGAAGAAATTGACCCTATTCATCGTTTTCCTTATCTTTCTATGCACTGATCCGCTCTCTGCGTGGACGGAGAGTATGCAGCTTCTGGTCGACGGGTTGGTCGAGGTGGGCATCTTTGTATGGGTTGACCATCATATTCTTCCGTGCCATTTCGTGATCCGCAGAAGGGAATCACCTATGCAGCAGCAAACGGCCCCCGCCGGGGGGCTCTACCGTCCTGAGTTCGAGCACGACGCCTGTGGGGTCGGGTTTGTCGCCGACATCTCCGGTCAGAGAAGCCACGAGATCGTCCGCAAGGCCGTCCTGGCCCTGGCCAACCTGACCCACCGGGGGGCAATGGACGCCGATGCGAAGACCGGCGACGGCGCGGGTGTACTCACCCAGATCCCCACCAAACTCTTCGCCCAGGAGGCGGAACGCCTGGTACACCGGCTGCCCGACGGGAAAGACCTCGCCGTGGGCATGATCTTCCTGCCCCGGCAAGACGTCATGGTCAACGACCGGTGCCGCATCATCATCGAAGAGGCCATCGACCACTACGACCTGGACTTCATCGGGTGGCGCCCCGTCCCGGTGGACGAATCCGTCCTGGGCGACACGGCCGCAGAACTGCGGCCCGACATCCAGCAGGTGCTCATCGGCCGGGTGGGGTCGATGTCCGATGCCGGATTTGAACGCGCCCTCTACCTGGTTCGCAAACAGATCGAACGCTCCCTGCGTCGACACAAGATCGAAGGCTGCTACATCTGCTCCTTTTCCAACCGGACGGTCGTCTACAAGGGCATGATGGTGGCCCCCCAGCTCTTCCGGTTCTACAAAGACCTCCAGGACCCCGACTTTGAAACGGCCCTGGCCGTCTTCCACCAGCGCTACAGCACCAATACCATGCCCACCTGGTTCCTGGCCCAGCCCTTCCACTGCCTGGCCCACAACGGCGAAATCAATACCCTGGGGGGAAACACCACCTGGATGCAGGCGCGCGAAGGAGAGCTTGACTCAAAGGCCTGGGGCCGGCACGTCAACCGAATCAAACCGATCGCAGACCCCATCGGCAGCGACTCGGCGCAACTCGACAACGTCTTTGAGTCCCTCATCCTCGCCGGTCGCAACCCGATGCACGCCATGATGATGTTGATCCCGGAGGCCCATCAGAATATCCCGGACATACCGTCCGACCTCCGGGGCTTCTACGAATACCACGACTGCCTCATCGAACCCTGGGACGGCCCGGCGGCAGTCGCCTTCTCCGACGGGGAGATCGTAGGCGCCACACTCGACCGGAACGGCCTGAGGCCCGCCCGCTACAAGATCACCGACGACGATCTGATCATCATGGGCTCCGAAGTGGGCATGATCGAGATCGACGACCGCCGGGTGGTGGAGAAAGGCCGCCTCGGCCCGGGGCAGATGATCGCGGTCGACACCCGCAGGGGCGTCCTCCTCAAAAACGACGAAACCAAGGCGCACATCGCCCGGAGCAGGCCCTACGGCGAGTGGGTCAGGGAAAACCTGATCCACCTGGACCGGGCCGACAGCGCCGCCGAACCCCTCCCCTCCCCCGTCCAGGACGATCCGCCCCTGCGCCAGCGGCAGCTTGCGTTTGGCTACACCTCCGACGAGATCGAGTATGTGCTCATCCCTATGGCCAACGACGGAAAAGAACCGGTCGGCTCCATGGGGGACGATACCCCCCTGGCCGTGCTCTCGGAGCGCCCCCAGCTCCTGTATAACTACCTTACGCAGCGTTTTGCCCAGGTGACCAATCCCCCCATCGATCCCCTCCGGGAAGAGCTGGTCATGTCGCTTGACATGACCCTCGGCTACCGCCGCAACCTCTTTAAAGAGAAGAGGAAGCACGCGCGGCTCATCCGGTTAAAATCCCCCATCCTGCTCAACTCGGAACTGACCCGGCTCCGTGAGATGGTAATCCCCGAATTTGAGGCTGAGACCCTGCCCGCCCTCTTTACCCCCCAGGATGGACCGGACGGCCTCCGGCGGGCCCTCGCCCGGCTGTGCATGCGGGCCGTTCAGGCGGTGGAAGAAGGCAAGACCCTGCTCATCCTCAGCGATCGGGGGGTGGATGCTTCGCAGGCGCCCATCCCGATGCTGCTGGCCGTGGGCGCTGTACATCACCACCTCATTCGGGAAGGCAAGCGGATGCGGGCCAGCCTCATCGTCGAGTCGGGCGAACCCAGAGAGGTGCACCACCTCGCCGCCCTCATCGGCTACGGTGCAAGCGCCGTCAACCCGTACCTGGCCTACGAGATCCTCCACTGGCTGGTGGAAGAGGGGAAAGTTGAAGAAAGCATCACCTTCCAGAAAGCCCTGAGAAACTACCGGAAGGCCCAGGAAATCGGCATCCTCAAGACCATGTCCAAAATGGGCATCTCAACCCTCAGCAGCTATCACGGCGCCCAGGTCTTCGAAGCCGTCGGCCTGCACCAGAACCTGATCGACCGCTTTTTCACCGGAACGGTCTCCCAGATAGGCGGCATCGGCCTGGAGGAGATCACAGAGAATGTACTGGAAGGGCATGCCCGGGCATTTGCGCCTGAAACCGAGCCGGTCCTGAAGGACAACGGCACCTACCGCTTCCGCCGCGACGGCGAGTACCACGCGTTCAACCCCCTGGTGTTCAAAGCCATCCATAAACTCGCCAAGAGTGGAGAATATGGTGACTTCCAGATCTACTCCAGGCTGGTCGAGAACCGTCCTCCCGCGGCCCTCAGAGATCTCATGGCCTTCCGCGAAAGCGCCCCTGTTCCCCTGGATGAAGTAGAATCCGTCGAGGCCATCTGCCGCCGGTTTACCACGGCTGCCATGTCCCACGGCGCGCTCTCCCGGGAAGCGCACGAGACCCTTGCGATTGCCATGAACCGGATCGGCGGCAAGAGCAACAGCGGGGAGGGGGGGGAAGATCCGGAACGCTATCACCGCAGACCCGACGGCTCCTGGCCCAACAGCGCGGTCAAACAGGTCGCCTCCGGCCGGTTCGGCGTGACCCCCGAATACCTGGCCTCCGCTCTGGAACTCGAAATCAAGATGGCCCAGGGGTCCAAGCCGGGAGAGGGCGGCCAGCTCCCGGGGCACAAGGTCTCGGCGGAAATCGCCCGCATCCGCCACGCCATACCCGGCGTCACCCTCATCTCTCCGCCGCCGCACCACGACATCTACAGCATCGAAGACATCGCCCAGCTCATCTACGACCTCAAACACATCAACCCCCGGGCCAGGGTCGCGGTGAAGCTCGTGGGCGTGGCCGGCGTGGGCACCATCGCCGCGGGCGTGGCCAAGGGGTATGCGGACGTCATCCACCTCAGCGGGCACGACGGAGGCACCGGCGCGTCTCCCTTGAGCTCCATCAAACACTCGGGAAGCCCCTGGGAACTGGGCCTGTCGGAAATCCAGCAGACCCTGATCCACAACGACCTGCGGGGCCGGGTGACGCTGCGCGTGGACGGCGGGTTCAAAACCGGTCGGGATGTGGTCATCGCCGCCCTCCTGGGCGCAGAAGAATATGGGTTTGGCACCTCGGCCCTGGTGGCCGAAGGCTGTGTGATGGCCAGGCAGTGCCACCTCAACACCTGCCCGGTGGGCGTGGCCACCCAGAAACCGGAACTGCGGAAAAAATTTCCGGGCACCCCGGAAATGATCATCAACTTCTTCACCAACCTGGCCCGGGAGGTCCGGGAAATCCTCGCCGGCCTGGGCTACTGGGAACTGGACGACATCATCGGACGCACCGACCTCCTGGAGCCCCGGATCGATCCCGACCGGCTCAAGTGGCGGGGAATCGACCTGAGCCGCATCCTGGCCGATCCCGATCCGAAAGGCACCCGGCCCCGGTTGCACACCAAGGAGCGGAACGACCGTCTCGACGCGCCCTTAGACGACCGGATGCTCCACGACGCCAAAGATGCGATTGCCACCAATACCTCCGTCAGCATCCGCTACGAAATCAAGAACACCCACCGGGCCGTGGGGGCCAAACTGGCCGGGGAAATTGCCTACCACTACGGCGACAAGGGCCTGGACGGAACGGTCGAATGCTCGTTCCGGGGCAGCGCCGGGCAGAGTTTCGGCGCCTTCTGCATCCGGGGCCTGAGGCTGATCCTCACCGGCGAGGCCAACGACTACGTGGGCAAGAGCATGAACGGCGGAGAGATCGCTCTGACGCCGCCCGGCAATGCCCGGTTCCACAGTCACAAAAACACCATTATGGGCAACACCGTGATGTACGGAGCCACAGGGGGTACCCTCTACGCGGCCGGCTGTGCCGGAGAGCGGTTCTGCGTGCGAAACAGTGGGGGACACGCCGTGGTGGAAGGCGTGGGCGACCACGGATGTGAGTACATGACCGGTGGCGTGGTGGTGGTCCTGGGAAAAACAGGGCGGAATTTCGGCGCGGGCATGACCGGCGGCAACGCCTATGTGTTAGACGAAGAGGATGCTTTTGAAAAACGCTTCAATCCGCAGCTCGTCGGCATCAGTCGGGTTACCGACCCCGATGACGTCGAACAGCTCCAGAGCATGATCGGCCGGCACCTCGAACTGACCAACAGCCGCCGGTCCAGCCGCATCATCAACCGCTGGGAACACTACCTCTCCATGTTCTGGAAGGTCGCGCCCCATCCCCCCGAAACCGGAGACGAACTCGTCATCCCCGAACGCTATCGGGAAACCCACCGTGAGGCTCACAAGCAGAGAGTCCAGAGGCAGCGGTCCACACACCCCAGAGAAAAGGTGTAATCATCCTGTCTAACACCGCCCACAGACGCATACGTTCATTCCAACACCACACGCAAAAGAGGACACCTATGGTAGACCTGACGGGCAAAGCCGCCCTCATCACCGGCTCTTCCAGAGGCATAGGCCACGGATGCGCAATCGAAATGGCGCGCTGTGGCGCCAACATCACGGTCAACTACCACTCCCATCCGGAAGATGCAGAGAGGGTAGCCGAAGGGATTCGCGCTCTGGACCGGCAAGCCCTCACCGTCGGCGCGGACGTCTCCGACCGATCTGCCGTCGAGCGGATGGTGGCGGAAACCGTCGAGCGCTTCGGACGCCTCGACATCGCCGTCTGCAATGCCTACTACAGCAAACGGGAGCCCTTCTTAGATCTCTCAGTCGAGGCCATGCAGCGCACCCTCGATGTGTGCCTCTGGGGGAGTTTTCACACCGCCCAGGCCGCCGCCCGGCAGATGGTCGCTCAGGGAGAGGGCGGTAACATCCTCTTCATCAGCTCCGTCCTCGCTCACATCCCCTATCCCACCTCCCTCCCTTACAATACCGCCAAGGCCGGCATCAACCACATGTCGGCCACCATCGCCGCAGAACTCACCCCCCACCGCATCCGGTCCAACGTTATCGAACCCGGCTACACCGATACACCAGGCGAACGGCAGTTTGCCACCGAGGAGCAGATCCGGGAAGCCGCAAAGCAACTCCCCTGGGGCCGGCTGGGCACCATCGAAGACATCGGGAGGGCCGCAGCCTTCCTCTGCTCCGACGCGGCCGACTACATCACCGGCACCATTCTCAAAGTCGACGGCGGCTACTGTCTGAAATGAGCCGGATTTAGACGCAAAAGGAGCCCTCTATGTCGAAAACCTCCACAGATCTCGCCCACCACATCCGGCAAACCCCGCTCTGCGACACCCACGAACACCTTAAAAAAGAATCCGAATGGGTGGAAAAGGGCCCCGACGTTTTGCAGGACCTCTTTGGAAACTACGTGCTGGCCGACCTGAAAACCGCCGGCGCCTCCCCCGACGCCCTCAAACGGTTGATGGACGCCTCGGGCCCCGATTTCTTCCTCTACGACCTCTCCTGGGCCGGCTTTTGCGGCGGCAATATCGACACCAAATCGATTGGGGAAGACACCGATATCGAGGTAACCGACCTCTTTTCCCTCCGCCGGGCGATGGAGCGGCTCTTTGAGAAACACGCCCCCTGCGCGATTGCCGTCAAAGCCCAGCACGCCTACAACCGCACGCTGCTCTGGGAGGAACGCAGCGACGAGGACGCGGCCCGGGCGCTCGAAGCGGAAATCGCCGATGGCGACCTCACCGAACCTCAGGCCATGCAGGTGGCCACCCGGTTGATGTCCACCAACCAGCGGGAATGTTTCGACCTGGACGGAACACGGGAGGCCATTCAAAAAAAGGTGGAATAGGGGATGAAGCGCCTGGAGGAAGTGGTCGATGGCGTGGCCGTCACCGAACGTGATCCCAACGTCAAAACGTCGGCTACGGGGGCTACCCCAACGCCGAGAGCATTGTGGAACTCGACCGCCGTTGCAAACACGCAGGAGAACCGATTACACTCTGGGAGATATTTTATAGCAAAGGATGGGCCCTAAGGTTTTTGCACGATAACGTGGGAACAAGGAAAACGACGACACCTGGGAGGTGAATTATGAAGGTCGGTAAGTTCATGATGCCGTTGCATCCGCCGGAAAAGGATCGGACGCAGACGTTCGAAGAGGACATAGAGTGCATCCTGCTGGCAGATGAACTGGGCTTCAGTGAAGCCTGGATCGGTCAACACCATACGGCGGGGTGGGAACCGATCCCCTCCAACGACGTCTTCATCGCCAACCTGCTGCCGCAGACGAAACACATCCGCCTGGGCACGGGCGTGACGATCATCACCCAGCACCACCCGGCCAATGTCGCCGTCAGACTGGCCTATCTGGACCACCTGGCGAAGGGTCGACTCAACGTCGGCTTTGGGCAGGGCGGCGTGCCAACCGACTGGGGGCTCTTCGACCTGCCGGACCCCAGGACGCAGGGGCTGATGGCCCTGGAGGCGATGGACATCGTTCTCAAGCTCTGGCAAGAGGAGGCGCCGTTCGAATTTAAGGGGGAGTACTGGAACGTCAAGATCGATCAGAAGGTTCCGGAACTCGGCCTGGGACAGCTGCTGAAGCCGTACCAGCAGCCGCACCCTCCAATCGCAATGAGCATCGTCAAGGAGGAATCGATGGCTGCCACGACGGGCGGCCGGAGGGGGTTCATTCCGATCAGCATCAACATGGCGCCGCCCCACAAGGTGAACCGGCATTGGGAGCTCTACTGCGAAGGCGCTGCCGAAGGGGGGCAGCCCGAACCGGACCGTTCGATCTGGCGCATCTCCCGCAGCATATTCGTGGGCGAATCGGATGAGGAGGCCAGGAGGCATGCCTTAAACAGCCCGTTCATTGGGTCCCTCCTGTATCTACGCGGCATGCTGGAGCTCGCCGGCATGCTCGACCTGCCGAAACAGGACCCGGAGATGCCGGACGAAGCGGTCGACGCCGACTACATCATCGACAATATCGCCATCGTCGGTAGCGTCGATACGGTAACGCGGAAACTTCAGGATCTCTACGATGTCACCGGAGGTTTTGGCACAGTTTTGATGATCGCCCACGACTGGGACGACAAGGCCAAGATGCGCAGGTCGATGGAGCTAATGGCCAGGGAGGTCATTCCTCATCTGCCCTGAGCAGAGTGCCGATGATTTATCCTACAGACGACAGACGACGGAAGTAGCGATATGCTGTTAAGCTTTCGTCCGTGGTCTGATGCATCACCTATATAGGTATGCCGTTTCAATACTGGCTTAGATCCATATCGGGAGAGGATCGCTCAAGGGCCTCCCGCGCCTTCGGAAAGCGCTTCCGCACCAGAAGGCCCGGCGATACCCCTGGGTTTTATATGTGGCGCAAATATCGGGTGCTGTTTGGACTTCTGCTTGGATCGGTGGTATACGCAGCCGATCCACCTGAGGGCCTACACACCCCGTCCAAAGATTCCATTTTTGTTCTGGAAAGGTTCGATTATCCCGACCATATCGGCAAACTTCCCGATACCTGGGAAGGCCGCACGGGCTGGGGACGACGCGTCGGTAAAAAAGACCTCTACTACACCGTCCAGACCGAAGACGACGACTTCTTTCTGCGCGCGTCAACCACTGGAAAAGCGATCAACGTCGGCAGAAAAGCCAACATCAACCTCCGTATCTTCAACCGCCTTCGGTGGCGCTGGCGGGTGTTCAAACTTCCGCAGGACGGCAACGAACAAATAAAAGACAAAAACGACAGCGCCGCAGCCGTCCGCCTTGTTTTCCACGGAGGCATTATCCCCAAAACGCTTAAATACGTCTGGAGCGCCACGCTTCCCGTCGGCGCTGAAACCGAAAGTCCCGTTAACAGCAGGACCAAGGTTATCGTCCTGGAAAGCGGCTCGTCCAAATTGGGAGAGTGGGTCTGGGAAGAGAGAGACGCCTATGAAGACTACAAGCGTCTCTTTGGTGGCGAACCCCGCCCCGTCAAGTTTCTGGCCGTTATTACCGATTCCGACAACACCAGATCCCCTGTCATAGCCGACTACGACGACTTCACCTTCCTCATCGGACCGCCCGACACAATAAAAACGGCTCCCCCGGACAGTGTGGAGACGCAGGCACAATGAGACACCCAACCCCGTACAAAAGACGCTCCCTTTAGATATCCCGAGGAGCAGGCAACCGACTCGACAATCGGCCCAGAGCGGAGGTATGCGATGAGAAAAACGCCTCGCTTCAGAATGAAATCCCCATCACCCCCCATCTCCCCGATTCAACAGGGAGAAAAATTCACCCCCTGGCACCCTATCCCCTACCTCCGAAAAATGGGGGCTCTCGCTCTACTGGCCGCTTTGGCGCTGTTGGCCTCACCGGCGGCCGGCCAGAACGTATCGGTAACCGACTACAGCATCCCGGTCAGCCGGGCGGACAACCTCCGGGTCGACGTCCTCAGCCTCAACTACGTCACCCAGGGAGATGAGGCGGTTGTACAGTCGGGCAACCTCGGCGTCATCTACAAAAAATTCTACGATTCCCTCCCCTTCGCCTACTCCCTCGACCTGGTCGGAGCCACCTCATTCAACAAGGACCCTATTCAGAACGAACTGGTCGGCAACCTGGCGATCAATCTGGTCACCCGCGTCAAAAAGTATACCCAGGCCGAGGGCAACCTGTTTATCTTCGGGGATACGGATTTCGACTACGACGATAGCTTCGGCACGGCCGTGGGCATGACCTTGGGCATTGGTCTGGGCCGCTTCATCAACGCCACGGCGCTGCGCAAGGCGGTGCGGATCGAGGAGTTCTTCATGAGGGAGGGCATCATCTCCGATCACCTGCCCAAAGAGACGATGATCAAACTGGGACACATCATCGAAAGGGAACAGGAGTTTAAAGACCTCTACGGCGACCGCTACCGGAACTACTGGTTTGAGGACATGACCAACGAGATTAAAAAATCCGGCCTGGTCCTCGGTGAAATAGGCTTCGGCGTCCTCCGAATGCAGGAGGTCCTCTTTCAGGAGCGGATCAACAACCGGTTCTACGGCTGGGAGGGCACCGCCGGGATCCAGTTCGAGATGCTGACCCCGCAGGAAGGCCAGAAACGCCGCGGCCCCTCCATGTCGGTCGGATTCCGCTACTCCCGACCCCTCAACTGGAGCACGCAGGTCAACGCGCGCTTCAACGTCAGCACCCCCTTCTCCGGGAATTTTGGCCGAATCTACAATCTGAGCCAGACCACCGACTTCATCTACGAGTTGACAAACAAGATCAGCTTCACCGCCGTCCAGCGGTTTCGGGTGATCAAACAACAGGACACAGACTCCAAACTCAGCACCATCATCTCCGTCTCCCTCACCTACTATATCGAAAACAAGGTCAACCTGAACGTTTCTGAGCAACTCACCACCGTCGAAGGAGAACCCTTCCGGCAGAGCCTCAACATCGGACTGGCGTTCAAGTTCTTCTAACGAATGCCACCGCTTTTGCGCGACCCACGACTCGCGATCCGTGACGATCTCTTATCCCACCACCTCCCGCACCGCCGAGGCGATGTGGTCCGCATCAATGCCAAACCGGGCCATAAGCTCCTCGGGCTTCCCTGACCTTGGAAGTTCATAAACCGCAAGCTTCCGCACCTCGGCGCCCGTCCCTGCAAGCGCACTCTGCACCGCCTCTCCGATCCCCCCTTCCGGATAGTGGTCCTCCACCGTAATCACCTTCCCACCCGTCTCTGCCGCAGCCTGCTGAAGCCCCTCCGAATCGGCCGGCTTGACCGAAAAGAGGTCCACCACGCGGATGGAAATGCCCTCTTTGGCCAGAAGGTCGTGCGCCTTTAAAACCTCAACCAGCGTCACCCCGGCGCCCACAACCGTCACCCGATCCTCCCGGCGCGAGCGAACAACCTTTGCCTTTCCCACTTCAAAGGCCTCGTCGTTGGGATAGATCACCGGCGTATCGGGCCGCGTGGTCCGGATGAAAAACATCCCGTAGGTCTCCGCCGCCAGCTTCACGCAGGCCTCGGCCGACACCGCATCCGAAGGGTAGAGCACCCTGCACCCCGGAACCGCCCGCATCATCGCCAAGTCTTCCAATCCCATCTGTGAGGGCCCGTCCGCTCCAATCGAAACCCCTGCGTGGGACCCCGACATCTTCAAATTGGCCCGGGAGATCGCCGCCATCCGGATCTGGTCGTAGGCCCGGGCGAAAAATGCTGCAAAGGTCGAAACAAACGGAATCTTCCCCCGCGTTCCCAGTCCCACGCCTGCGCCCACAATGTTCTGCTCGGCAATAAACCCTTCAAAGAACCGGTCCGGATGCGCTTCCATAAACGTCTCCGAAAACGTCGAATTCTTCGTATCTCCGTCTAAGGCCACAACCCTCGGGTCCACGTCGCCCAGCCGGGCCAGCGCATTCCCATACGCCCTCCGCGTGGCCACCTCCTGGCCGATCTCGTAGCCCGGCGGCCCCAGTGTGCCCACCTCCGGGGCCGGGACCGTCCGGGCCGCAACCGCCCTTACCGGAAGGGTAACGCTGGAATCGATATCCAGTTCCGCAAGCGCCTTCTCAACCTCTTCGGCGCTGCCCAGCGCCTTCCCGTGCTGCCCATCCTGGTCCTCCAAAAAAGAGACCCCCTTGCCCTTAAACGTCCGGGCCACAATCGCCGTGGGCCTCTCCTTTGTCGATGCGGCCTCGTCATAAGCCTTTAAAATCTCGGAAAAATTGTGTCCATCAATCCCAATCGCGTGCCAGCCAAAAGCCTCAAACCGCCTGATCAACACGTCGATATCGTGCCCGTACATCGTGGCCTGGCTCTGTCCCAGCCGGTTCACATCCACAATCGCGCAAAGGTTGTCTAACTTGTAGTAGCTCGCAAACTGCGCCGCCTCCCACACCGCCCCCTCGGCGCTTTCTCCATCGCCCAAGAGCACATACACCCTGTAATCCAGCTTGTCCAGATACTTTCCGCCAATCGCCATCCCCGCGCCCGCCGACAGCCCCTGGCCCAGCGACCCGGTCGCCACATCCACAAACGAGAGCCGCGGCGTGGGATGCCCCTCCAAGTCGCTCGAAATCTCTCGAAGGCTCAACAGGTCTTCCACCGGAAACGCCCCGGCTTCTGCCCATGCCGCGTACAAAAGCGGCGCAGCATGCCCCTTCGACAGAACAAACCGGTCGCTCAGCGGATGGCGCGGCGCGTTGGGATCGAAGCGCATCACCCCAAAAAAAAGCCCCGCCACCAGATCGGCCGCCGACATACACGACGTTGGATGTCCGGATTTGGTTGGAAATGTGGATCGGATGCTGTGGGCGCGAAGGCGGTTCGCCACCGCTTGCAGCTTCTCAAGATCGACAGTCACAGGCCGTCCCTCCCAGGTCTGAATTTTGAAAAATCTGCGGTCTCGGTCTTCCACGTTCGTTGTTTTACCATCTCCCTTCCCCCCCTGCCCGGGGAGCGTCGGGAAACAGCTTCGCATAGCGTCTTGCACACCGCGCGGCCTTTGCCATGCGCCCCATTTCCACATAAAGGGCACAGAGATTGTAAAGCGCCATCCGGTGTTCCGGATCGATCTCCAACACCCGCTTGCATGCCCCCAGACTCTCCTCTAAGTTCCCCGTCTCATAGGCCACCGACGCTAAGTTGAGCAGCGTCTGTACATCGTTCGGATCTGCCTCCAACGCCTCCCGGAACAGGCGCAGGGCCGCCTCTGCCTCTCCCCGTCTTTGATAAAAGACACCCAGCCCGCTCTTGGCCGTCGGGTTGTCCGGCTGCAACACCAGCGCCCGCCGAAACGCCCCTTCGCTCTCCTTCAAACGTCCGGTCTTATAGTAAGCAACCCCCAGATTCGTCCACGCACCGGCAAACTCCGGATCCAGACGCAGCGCCCGCCGAAACGCGACAACCCCCTCCTCCACCCGTCCGATCTTCCCGTAAACAACGCCGAGCATATCGTGCGCCCGGGCATCTTTCCGATCCAGCGCCACGGCCCGTTCCAATGCCGCTGCCGCCTCCAGGTCCCGCCCCTGGCCGTGGAGGATCGTGCCCATCTCTGCGTGAGCCGCCCCCGACTTCGGATCCAGCGCCAGCGCCTTCCCGCAGGCCGCGATAGCCCCCTCTAAGCGGCCCTTCCCCCGGTAGAACCGCGCCAGCATCAGATGCGCCCGGGCAAAATCGGGAGTCGCCTCCACAACCCCCATCAGCACCGCCTCGACCCTATCGGACCGCCCGGTCTCTCGAAGCAGACGTACCACGTTGCCCAGGTAACGAGCGTGCCTCGGACTGGCATCGAAGGCCTCCTGCGCCGCCCCCAGCGCCCGGACCGGATCTCCCTGACGTTCGTAATAGCTCCGCAGTTCATCGTAAGAAGACCCGAGGGCATGCACCGACAGCCGCTCCTCCGCCTCCAGAATCCCTCTAAACCGGTCCAGCGCCCGGTCCCTGTCGGCATTCACCCCCACCCAGGGAATCAGATGGAACAGGGCCACAACCACAACCGTCCACGCAGCCACGCGCTGTGCCTCCGGTCCCACGCCCCGCGTCAACAGATATGCCCCCAGCAGCGCAAACGGCACGCTCGAAACGCTGAACAGGTCCCAATCCCGAAACGCCCCGATCTCCGGGTTAAACACGAGCGTAAAGGCCAGACAACCGATCGCGGCCAGGCCCAGGAAGCCCAGGCGGGCGTCCCCCCAGGCGATCCCCTGCCGGGCCGCAGTAGCCACACAGAGGCACAGCAGCAGTCCCATAGGGGCAGACAGGAGGTGGAGATTGACCACATCCCCGATATGAACCGCGGAAAACAGGGCATGGGGCCGCAGAAAAGGCTCTCCCCCCCACAGCGGAACCGTATGGGATTCCCTACCCAGGCGCGCCACTCCTGGAAAATCAAAGCCGATAGCCAGAAGCAGCCACACAGAGACCAGAGGGAAAACCGCCGCCTGAAGGACCGTTCCCACGCGCCGCCCGCCCCCGCGCCAGGACCGCAGCACAAGAAGGCCGAACGAGGGCGCCAGCACGAAGCCCACAAAATGGAACGCGCAGGTTATCCCCAGGGCCCCTGCCGCCACAGCCAGTGGAAGCCGCCCTTCTAAGCAGCGCAGCCCCAGAAAGAGGTAGACCAGCCCCCCCACCGTAACCGGCGCATAGTGCTCTGCGTACCCGAAAAAGAGCTGCAGTGTCCCCAGCGAGAGCAAAAACAGGGCAGCAATCACCCGCTCACGCCGACACCGGCCCACGGCCTCGGCGGCCAGTAGCGCCGCAAACACAAACAGCGCCCCGCACACCCAGCTCAGAACTTGATAGGCCCTCTCCGCCTCCCCGCTCCCCCCTATGACGCCGTATAAAAAACGGACCAGAACAATGCTCAGCGGCTCATTCTCCAGCCGCCCCAGAGGGCCGGTCAACTCTCGGATCCAGAGCGCGCTGTCGCCCAGCAGGTGCACCCGCACCCGGAACGCCCAGAAGGGCACCAGCGCCGCGCCCGCGCCCAGGCCGTAGAGAGCATACCTGAAAACAGAACCGATATGGGGGAGTGGAAAGCGGGAAAACAGCCGGGATGCCGCCCCGGCAATGGGGGGGAGAACCAGAATCAGGCCCAGCACGGGCAGGCCGATGCGCATCCAGAGGGGAAAAAAGGCCAGATGGTGCACGCCCCACCCCCAGGCCAGCCATCGGTAGGCAAAGACCAGGTGCAGAACCAGCACAGAGCCTCCGGCGCCCGCCACAACCCGGATAAACAGCCTCTCGCGTTTCATACGATCCAGACAAAGGTCCATTGCCCAACTCCAGAACGCTTACATGAACTCATTAAAATAACCTGCTTCGACCAAAAAGGCCAGTCCAAAAATATCCAGGTCGACCAGCTCCCGCAACCGGATGCCGGTTTCCGGGAGCTCCTTGCACAGCCGTCGCTTCTGGGCCCCGGTAATGGCATGGTGGGGCACAGCGTGTTGCGCCCTTGTAAACTGGTGATCCAGGACAGCTGCCTGGTCATCTCCGACCGCCCCGGCCTGGGGATCGAATTCAACGAGGAGGCGAGGATTAAAGCCCCACCTGGTAGAATAACTATGCAGCCATCCGGCGAGCGCTTCACGGGCGAATCGATCGATAAACAAGGCCCTGCAAGTCACAAAAAAAAGGTCGTGAGCAAATTCCCCCACGGCCTTTTTTGTTTCGGATTTTGGTCAGCTGGATTTCAGGATCGGCAGAACGTCGAAAGCAGTCCTTCTGGCTGGCCGGAACCATTGTATTTCCACCCCCCCGGCACGAGATACTTTACATCTCCGTCAGCGCCGCTTTCACCACCTCCGCGATCTCCGGGTACTGCTTCGGCGTCTCTAAGTTGCACAGCACCACGTGCCCATCTCCGTAGTGCGCAGCGATCTCCAACTCCTTCACTACCCGCTCCGGCGGCCGCACCAGGTACGGGTCCCCATACAGCCCGATAAACGGCACGAACATATTCGCGCGCCCATCCTCCAGCCGCTTGTGCTCTGCCGCCTCGAACGCGACCTGTTCCAGGCTCCAGTTCGGCTTATAAAACCACGAAATCGTCTGCGTACAGTAATCCAGCCGCAGCCGGCGCCCGTAGTACCAGTTCGGCCGAAACGGCGGCCAGACGTGGTTCGTCACAAGCGCGTCCGGCTTCACATCCTTTGCATGCGCGTAGAGAATCCGGGAAAGCGCCACCAGGCTCTCCTCGGACATCCGTCCCAACACCTCCGCCTCGTGCGCCCCATTCGACGCCTGCTCCTCCCGCATCTTCTGGCACCGATCGCAGAAACAGGCGTAGTGGTTCAGAAACCCGAACCCGTCAAAAGACACCCCGTCCGCCATCTCCAGCGCCCGGCTCACCCGCCCTTTGAGTTCCTCCCTCGATTCCGGATGCTCAAAGCAGAGCAGGTCCCCGTCCTGCACCATCTGAAACCACCGGTGGGAAAGGTGCTGGTAGCCCTCCGGCGCTCGACTCAGCGCAGCCGCGATCTCCTCCTCCACCGGCAGCATGCGCTGCAGGCACCCCGGATGGTCTTTAGCGAACCCCTCCGTCGGATGCGCATAAACAATCGCAACCACCTGTATGCCCAGCGCTTCCCCACGCCGCGCCATCGCCTCGGTCGGATCGCGGACAATCAGCGTATCGAACCCCAACTCGTGCGCGAACTCGACCACTGCCCGCTGTTCCGCCTCCGTCTCCATCGGCAGATGCCAGTCCCATGCCGCTTTCATCCAAACCTCCTTCTTTAGACCCCATGGCAGGACCTCACCACTTCGCCCCCTTCTTCCCCGCCCCCCCGGCCGCAGCCTCTTTCTCCTGAATCCATTCCGCCGTTTGCACCAGAACCTCTTTAGAAACGCCCGCTGCAGGTGTCCCCTGGCGTTCCCACACCCATTTTTTGGTCGCCTCAAGCAGTTTGGCCGCGTGCTCCGGATTCAGTTTCACAAGCCGGTTGTAAGCCGCTTTAGCCTCTTCAATCCGGTCCAGCCCCAGATAGGCCTCCCCGCGGTACTCGATCGCCTCAGTATAGTCTGGCTTCAACGCCAGCGCCCGGTCGTATGCCTCAAGCGCCGCCTGATAATCCCCCGTTTTCCGGTAAGCATACCCCAGGCTCCCGAAGGCCTCGTGGAACCTGGGGTTCACCTCTGTTGCCCTGGTGAACGCTTTGATCGCCTTCCTGTACTCTTTCTGCGCGGCCTGCTCATGTTTTTTCCGATTCTCCGAATGCTTCGCTTCCGCCGCCGCCTTCTCGTAATCCCAGGCCTTATCCCGATGGTTTAATCCTTTGTTATAGTGCTTCACCGCCTCGGCCTGAACCTGTTCCTCCGGTGGCGGCTCCGATGTGCTGCCTGCAGCATAAAGATCGGCCTGCCAGAATCCAACCAGCCCCAGCACCGCCAAAATCCTGACCATCGCTATCCTCCTTTCTCTTGCCCCTCTCAGTCGGAAAGCAGAGCGCTTATCGATCTCAATCCACCAGTTCCAGCCTCACCCATCCACCCCGCACATCCCCGCACCGAATTGATCGTAAAAAGCGCCTCTGCCCGCTGCAGATCCTTCACCCGCAGCACCCCCTCGCAAATCTCCCCGGCCGCTAACAGCTCTGCCCGGAACGTCCCGGGCAAGAGTCCGCATCCCACCGGCGGCGTCACCTTTTCGCCGTCCAGAACCGCCACCAGATTCCCGATACAGCACTCCGTCACCTCGCCCCGTTCGTTCACCAGAATGACCTCATCGCAGTCCGGCCGTCGGCAGCGCCGCGCTTCATAAATCTGCCGGCAGGTCGTTTTGTGGAACAGCATCGGATCCCGTTCATCCACCGGCAGATCGCAAATCCCCACCCGCATCGCGGCCTCATCCTCACCTGGGGACAGCGCCTGGGGGCAGATGTGAACGCCCCCATCCCGGGCCAGTATCAGCCGTACCCTGTGCGCCCCGTCCTGCAAACCGGCGGCTGTCTCCAGCAGCGCCTTCTTCACCGCATCCACATCGCATGGGAATCCAAAATACCGCGCCGAATCCCGAAGGCGGCCCAGGTGCCGGTCCAGCAGCCAGAACCCCTCTCCAGCCTCGAACCTCAGCGTCTCTAAAAGCTCGAACTCGGGCCTCCGAACCGTCAGAACCTGCGCCTTTACCAGGCACTCCTCGTACTCTCCCTCAGGGGAAGAATCGTGCGTCACCCCCCCGCCCACCCCGAACTCTCCCCGTCCCGTCTCCAGATCGATCCAGACCGTCCGGATGGCCACGTTGAAACGGGCTTCGGGCCCCGGGGAAAAGAACCCGATGCTCCCCGTGTAGACCCCGCGCGGGGAATCCTCCACCTCCGAAATAATCTCCATCGTCCGCACCTTGGGCGCCCCCGTCACCGACCCGCACGGGAACAGCGCGGTCAAAAGGTCCACCAGCGCGGTACCGGGACGCAGCCGGGACGTCACCGTCGAAGTCATCTGCAGCACCGTCTCGTACCGCTCCACCTCCCAAAGGCGCGGCACCGTCACATTTCCCAACTCCGCAACCCGTCCCAGGTCGTTTCGCAGCAGGTCTACAATCATCACATTCTCTGCCCGGTCTTTGGACGACCCCTGCAGCGCAGACGCAAGCGCATCGTCCTCCTCCACCCACCGGCCCCGCCGCCCGGTCCCCTTCATCGGGCGAGCGGTCAGGCGTCCGTTCTCCAGGGCAAAAAACAGCTCCGGCGAAGCCGACAAAATCCGGAACCTGCCGGTGTTTAAGTACGCGGTATAAGAC
Source organism: Candidatus Latescibacterota bacterium (assembly GCA_965222075.1). Taxonomy (GTDB): domain Bacteria; phylum Latescibacterota; class UBA2968; order UBA2968; genus JAAXHW01. Next base: position 2,926,819 of record OZ244937.1, read on the forward strand.
GCCCGCTGAGACCGGCACAGATCCCGGTAAAGCGCCCGGTCATCCCCTTCAAAATCGGCCTGCATCCGGAACGTAAAATTCACCTGATACGTATCGCCCGCTTCAATATAGGCCCCAATACGCCCAATCGCCGCATCGTACGCCGCCTGGGAAACCGACGGCTGCCATGCCGACAGCGAATACCCTCCGCAACTGTCCAGCCCCCCCGGCGCCACCCCGGTCCGCTCCTTGAAAAGCCCGAACCAGACCAGGGGCAACGGCCCCCCCTGTCGGGTCTTCAGAACCGAATCCAGCCCGGGTGCGGCCTCATAGGAAAGAAACCCGGCCGCATGCCGCCCTCCGGCAACCGCCCGTTCAATCTCCTCCAGCGCCGGCCGCACCTCCTCCGGAACGCAGGCCGCCACCTCTCCGCAAAAGCCTGAAAACGCGAACGATGCCCGGTCCCGTTCGGTCGAATAGGACTCCAGCAAAACCACCGGTTCACGCATCTTCCCTTACCCCCCTCTTCCCGGCGCCACTCGCTATGGTGAGCGACGAGGTACGGGTGCCCCGGTCCCACACACCTCACACCTTCGCAGCCGCCGGCCTCCAGTTCCCGTACACGTCTACCTCTGTGTCCTCCACCTTCGGCCGCACCCCCTTCACGATCAACCCCGGCCGTCCCATCGCCTGCCCGCCCTCCTGCCGGTTTTGCGGATCCCGGAACCCCAGGCGCACCAGCCGCCGCCACCGGCCGCTCAGGTTCATCGCCGAGCCGTGCACCGTCCAGAGGTAGAACACCACCACATCTCCCGCCTTTGCCGGGACAAAAACAGCATCCTCTAAGCGGTATGCATCGGTCGGCAGGTGAGGCGCGGTATCCGGTCCCATAATATGCTGCAGCTTACCCAGTTTGTGGCTTCCCGACAGAAACTTGATACACCCGCTCGACTCGTCCGCGTCGTCTAAGTGGACCAGCGCATCAACGTAGCGGCCATCCTGGTGAGGATAAAACGGGAGGTCCTGATGCATCGGGAACGGCGTTCCCTTATCGGGCGGCTTGGCGTGCAGCGTCACGTGGTGCAACTCCACCGTCTCGGAATCCAGCAGCGCCCCCACCGCCCTGCCCAGCGCCGGACTCGTCACCGCGCGTGTCCAGGCAGCGGAATAGTGCTGCAGCTCGTGGATGGCCACCAGCGTAGCCACCTCATTCTGATCCTCGTCCATATACTCCTTCCGCCACGGCCCGCGCCACGCCGCGTTCCAGTTGGCGAAAGTTTCCATCACATAATCCAGCTCCTCGCTCATCTCCCGGACCTCCTCGCCCGGGTAGACCTGCTCCAGGCGAAGGTAGCCGTTCTCACGAAAAAACGCGATCTGCTCCCGGGTCAGCTCTTTCATAATAAATAATCCTCCCTCTGGTAAGCACTTAATTCACTTCCTCGCTCAGGCCGCCCAAATCGCGAAACCAGTCCTTCATGCTCGGATAAAGCCTGCTGTAGTGTCGGAAGCACGCCTCGTAACGCCGCACCCGCTCCGCATCGCACCGGACCGTCTCGCCCAGACCGACCGCCCGGCCGCACCCCGACTCGAAATCCGTATACATCTCCACCCCAATGGCTGCGATAATCGCCGCGCCCAGCGCAGAGGCGTCCTCTACTTCCAGCACCCGTACGTCCTGTCCGAACACATCGGCCTGGATCTGCCGCCACAGCGCCGACCTTGCGCCCCCCTCGCCGATGCGAAGCTCCTCGGCCGGCAGCCCCAGGCCCTTGAAGCATTCCAGCGACTGTCTCAGATCGAACGCCACGCCCTCCATCAGCGCCCGAATCAGGTGCCCCCTGGCATGGCGCAGCGTCAGCCCCACCCAGCCGCCCCGCGCGTGGGCGTCGGGATTGGGTGTTGCCGCCCCCTCCAGCCAGGGCATGAAAAAGAGCCCCTCGCTGCCTGGAGGCGCCCCTTCGGCCTGCGCCGTCAGCGTCTCGAAATCCTCGTCCAGCTGTTCGTTCAGCCATGACATGCTCGCCCCGCACGTATACGAGCACCCCAGCCAGAGATACTCCCCCGGCACCGCGTGACACATGGGCCAGAGCCGGTTGAACGCCGCATCGCTGACCCCTTCGGCAAAGGCCAGCGCGTGCCCGGCTGTGCCGATCCCCACATTGAGCACACCCGGCTTGATCACTCCGCCCCCCACCGCCAGGCACGCCACGTCGCCCCCCCCGGCGCACACCGGCGTCCCCTCCGCCAGTCCCGTCTCTTCCGCCGCCGCCCGGGTCAGCGCTCCCACCACCGTCGTCGACTCGACCACGTCTGGAAACAGCTCCCGACGCACCTCCAGCACGTCCAGAATCTCGCCACTCCAATCCCTCTCATAAAGGTCCATCGCCGCCGTCACCGAAGCGTCCGAGACATCCGCCGCAAACGTACCTGTCAGCCGGAACCGGATCCAGTCTTTTGGAATCAGCACATACCGGGCCCGGGTATAAACCTCCGGTTCGTGCTCGCGCACCCACAGGACCTTTGCCAGCGTATTGATCGGACTGAGCACCTGAAGCGCCTTGCTCCGGAGCAGATCCCCCGCCTGTGCTTTTGCCGCATCGCATTCCCGCTGCGAGCGGTGATCCAGCCAGATGGGTGGGGGGCGCAGCGGCTCCCCCGAAGCGTCCACGAACACCGCGCCGTTCATCTGTCCCGAAAGCGACACCCCCCGGACATCCCGAACCGAGCGAGAAGGGTGACACGCTGCAAGCGCCTGCACAACGCGCCGTATGGTCTTACAGACCGCCCGCCACCAGTCATCCGCATCTTGCTCCACGCATCCTGGACCGGGCTTCTGCAACGGATAACTCGCACTCGCACTTGCCACCACCCGCCCCTCATCGTCCAGCACAATGGTCTTGGTGCTCGACGTTCCCAGATCGATGCCGACAACCAGGGCCATCCTTCTCCCCCTGCCTACTCGCCCGTCAGAAATCGGCGTGGATTGTTCACCAGCAAATCCTCAATGACCTCCTCCCCGAATCCCTCTTCCCGCAGGCGGGGCACAAACCGGGTGAGCACAAAATCCAACCCCGGCCCCCCTCCATAGCTGCGCCAGTAGCTGGGCCTGCCCAGATCGTTGCCCAGCAGAACCTGCCCGCCCAGCCCGGCGTCAAACAGCCGTTTCAGCACGCCAATCCGCGTCTCATCGGGACCGTACTTCACCTTGCCCGGACAGTCGTAGCCTAAGTACGCGCCCCGCTCCGCGATCCGCCGGTGCTCCCGGAAATCCGGGTTGCGGTCCATGTGGCTCAGGCAGATCCGGTGGGGCGTCACGCCGTGCGACTCAAGAAAGCTCACCTGTTCAAACCCCATCGTCCCCGCCTCGGTATGCGTAATCACCGGCGCCTCCGTCTCAACATGGACCGCCGCTGCAATACGCAGCAGCTTCTGATCGTACTCCTGAAACGTGTTGTACCCACTGCCCCCCTTCACAATCCCCGCCTTCACATCCGTACCGTCGATCCCCTCCACGATATCCCGGATGCACCCCGCCACCAGGTGATGCTCATCGGCCTCCAGGATCGACCGATCGCAGAAATAGGGCTTGTTGTACCCCGTAATAACCACAATGTGGACCTCCGGCGCCAGCTCGGCAACCCGCGCCACCTTCCGGATGTTCCGACCGAAGTCGATCGCCGACATCTCGATCATCGTCCTGCCGCCCGCCAGCGCCCACGCGCGCAGCTCCTCGGCCGAGCGCTCGACATCGTTCAGCCGAAAGTCGGCATCCTCCCTCAGCAGCCAGTCGGGCGCATCGAAACAGAGGTGCTCGTGGTAATCCACAACCCCCAGGTCCTCGCCCGCCACCTCCCCCCGTACGGTCGTCACAGTACCCATTCTCCCCCTCCCCGACAGGTCAACCGTCGACCTTCAGATTCAAATGCCGCTCCAGGAATTCTCGCCACACCTCGGCCATGCGATCCACGCACGCCCCGAACCACCGCTCGCCCTTCTCCGCCGTCGCTACCGTCGCATCGCCGAACACCCCCGACTCGCTCAGCGCCCCCATCGGCAGCGTCGACATCTCGTAGTCCGCCGAACGCGGCGGGTACTCCACCACCGCCCGGTCCATCCGCACCAGCTCCGGGCGCAGGTACAGCATCAGCGACGTCTCGAACTCCTCGGCGTGAAAATTTGACGACAACCACACCGACGAGTCCGCATCGGCCATAATCTCGCCCAGGTCCGGATAGAAGATCCGGAGAATCACCATCTCGATCTCGTCCACAAGCTCCCGCACCGTGTACTTGAGCGGCTGCGGATTGGCCCCGTGCGCCGTGAGGACCATCAGCGCCTTACAGCCGTTGCGGTCTAAGCTGCGCGCCACGTCCTTGATCACCCCACGGAAGGTATCGAACGAAAAGGTCAGACACCCTGCGCAGTCACGCCAGACCCAGGAATAGCCGATCGGCACGGGCGGCAGCACCAGCCCGACACTCTCCCGGGCGACCCCCATCGCCAGGGCCTCGGCAATCACCGTATCCGTATTCTGCGGCAGGTGCGGCCCGTGCTGTTCGGTTGCGCCCAGCGGCAGAATCGCACAGGGCGTACGCGCCAGGAAATCCCGGCATTCCGGCCAGGTCGCCGCCGCCGCGTCGAGCCAGTTGCTTTGAGAAGCCATCTTGCTCATACCATCGACTCCGGATATCGCTGAGAAACGGACCAGGCGTATGCGGGCCGGTACCCGACTTCTGCCCACGCGCAGCTCAGTAGCGACGCATAATCCGCCAGATCGCCCCGCACCCCATACCGCCCAATCCGTCCGCTGCTGCCCGTAACCGGAATATTCATCCTCCACCCCTTCCAGGTTTGATGCCTCCTAATGTAAAAAATAAACGCGATCAGAACAACACCTTGTAGGGGCGAGGCGCTCGCCCCGAAAAAAAAGAACCCCATGCCAGACAAGGGATTCTTTCGGTTATGTTTGGGTGAATGACAATCCCGATTACGATGAGGTCGTACCCAAATATCATATCCTGAGCCTCACTTCCACACATTTTGAATCCACGGAATCGCCGCCCGCAGAGGACCGATAAACCGGGACGTCTCGAAGTGGGTAATCCCCTCAACCACCACCAGCTCAACCGAAACACCCCTGGCCTTAAGCTGGCCTACAACGGTTTCAACCGGTTCTAAAGGGACGACCTCGTCCTGCCGGCTATGGATGATATAAAGGGGAATCCGCCACTCGATCTCCCCCGAATCGGATTCCGGCCGGGCAGCGATCGGTATTGCCGCTGCGAACCGGTTCTGGTGCCGCGCGGCCATATACCACTTTGGTTGTTTCTTCGGAGTGGGATCCGGGTGGAACACGATGTTGGGTTGGATGCTGCCACTGGACGAAAACGCAATAGAACCGCTGCCGTTCGTCAAGAAATTTGATGTCCACAAGCAAGGTACACGACAAAATAGAAAAGACCTGCGCTTTTAGATGAAATGAGTTAGGTTTGGGTTGGCCACAATCCAACCACTCATAAGAAAGGCACAGGTCCATGTCTCCCCAAGCTAACCAATTGCAAGAGGTAATGCAATGGCATTTTCCCTGGCATAAAGCCCGAGTGAAATTCACCTGTCGGCACAGGCAGGCGCGCTGCGCGCAGGCAAGCGTGCGGTAACGCACAGGCAGGTCAGCGCGTTCATCCTATCCCTCATCAAACTCACAACAGTGAACTTCAGCAAACTGGCCAACGTTCTCAACGGCAAAGCCAAGCAGAAGTCCAACTATCACAGGATTCAACGTTTCTTCAGTGGGTTTCATCTGCCCTATGACCGGGGATCAAAAAAGTTACTTTATCCTCTAAGCGTGTTGAACCATGCCTATTTTTTAATGAACCCGAATCGAGAAATCGGCGTCTTTACTCTATGAAGGGTTTTGTAGGGGAAAAAAGGAAATGACCCATGTCGAGAGTCGTTGGTTTGGCCTGCATACTGCTGATGTTTCTGCATGCGTCTGCTGAGGCCGGAAAAGCCGACCCGGCAGTTGTGGATTCGCTGCTGGCGGTGGCGTCGGATACGATGCTTGCCCACAAAGCACGTATGAAAATTGTTAGAGAAGCCATCGGTTGCGACCGATCGGGCCGGAGCAGGTATGCCCTGGCACGGCTCCATATGTCCGAGTGGAAGAAGACGTCACCTGAGGAAGCACAGCGCTGGCTGCTGCGGGCCATCCAGCGAGAGCCCGAGAATGCGGACTACCGGGCTACGTACGCGGAATTGTTCTGGATGTGGGACCATCGGGGTCGTTCCTACGAGCAGGCTATGCGAGCACTCGAACTGGACCCGGACAACGTGCGTGCACTTTACTGGGCCGGCCGCAATGCGATGTGGCACATGACACGCTTTCTGGAAGCAGAGTGGGCAGGAACCCCTTTTAGTCTGAAAGAGCTGGGCGAGGAAAAAAGAGATATCGCCATTCATTATTTGACCCGGGCGTTGGCGGTCAATCCGGAACACTGGCCGTCGCGAAAGATCCTGGGCCTGGTCTACTACGAAGCCAGCATGCCCGGGGAGCTGGTGGCGCTTTTTGAAGCGTATGTGGAGCGACAGCCGGAAAATCCCAACGGCCATTTTTTCGTTGGCCTGGGCTATCAGGCGCTGGGGCACCCGGACAGGGCTTATAGTGCATACGTGAATGGGTTGGCCCGGATGTCTGAGCCGGAGCGGCAGTTTATGCAGTCGATCTTTTTGATGGTGGACAAAGAGGATGTTGGAACGCTGCCGGATGAGGAGGCAATCCGGCGGTTCTGGAGGGGCCGGGATCCCTTTTTTCTGACGCCTGTGAACGAGCGGCTGATGGAGCACTGCCAGAGGGTGGCCTATGCCAACCTCCGGTATGGAGATTCTGTGAAGGGTATTGAGGGCTGGACGACGGAAAGGGGACAGGCCTACATCCGGTACGGGCACCCTTTATCTCGAGTTGCGCATCCGGCGGAGATTGATATGGGCAACGATCTGCCGTCTGCTGAACGGAACCGCCTGGCCGAGCGGGTCATGCAAGGGGAAAGGTCTTTGGGCAAGTTCACACCCCGTAAGGAGATCTGGACGTACGATGGCTTCAGGCTGGTGTTTGAGAACACGGACACCCGGGATGCCTGGAAATTCGGGATTGCATGGATGGGAGCGTATCCGTTGTACGAATTCTCGGATCTGACCGCCTGGATACCGGAGTTTTACAAAGACCCCTACTGGTGGGAGCGCTACGACGCGCCTTACCAGATTGCACAGTTCCGGGCGGATGAGGGGAAGACACGGGTGGAGGTCTACTACGCGCTGCAGGGCGAGCAGGTGAGGCACCAGGAGGCCGGTCCTGGTCTGCAGGAGGTGGATGTGCAACAGGGGCTTTTCCTGTTCGATGCGGCGTGGAATACGGTGCGCAAGGAGGTCGGGCGGGTCAGGCGGATGCCCTGGGTGGTGTACGATGCAGATGGGGAGGGCTACCTGTTTGCAGGCGAGCAATTGATGCTGGACCCGGGCGCTTACCATCTGGGGGTAGAGGTCGAGGATCAGGCGACGAAGGCGGTGGGGACCTTCCGGGATTCCCTGCGCGTGCGGCGTTTTGGATACGATTCTCTGGAGGCGAGCAGTCTGCTGCTGGCCAGGCGGATCGTGGAGCGGCAGGACAGGCCGTTTGGGCGAGAGCAGTTTATGATTTTGCCCGACCCTTTGATGCAGTGTGCTCAGGGTGGGCAGGTGTCATGCTACTTCGAGGTATACAACCTGGCACAGGACGCGTTTGGAGCGACCCACTATCGGGTGGCTTACCAGATGCGGGTGCTGGTGGAGGGAAGAACGGGGGAGGTCGAACCGGAGTGGACCACGGTAGTGTCCCACACGCTTCGGGGCTCGCGGGCGTGGGAGTCGATTCGGGTGACATTGGATATGGAAGATTCGGCGCCGGGGCTCCGGGCGTTGCGGGTGGTGGTGGACGATTTGGCGGATCTGGAGCAGGCAGTAGCGACGACGACGTTCCGCGTGATGTGGTGATGAAGTGCCAGGATAAAGTGATGAAATGGTTTCGGGTTGCCCGACACATTTTCAGAACGAATGAACGTATTCATCCGGAATGGCGAACCTGAGTTCACTAAAGGGACCGGGAGAGTAGCCCGACCCCTTTCTTGCCTCGACGGTTTAACCGATGTATCACCGCCCCGGCAACTCCGGCCCGTCCATCCTGACGAACCGAACCCTTCGCTTGTTCTCAATCCGTAGAACCTCCTGCCGTCCATCCCCATCCACATCCATCGTCTGAAACGGCGAAGCTAAGAACAACGGCAAGGAAGCGTAATCTTTGAACTGATGAAACGCATCGAAACGAAGCGTCTCACGCTCCTGCGTCAACTGCTGTTTCTCCAGCCTGAACCCCTGATACTGAGTCTCTCTCAAGGTGATCTCGTCCGTTTCATAGACCGGAATCGGAACCACGAGACGACGCTTCCCCCCCGGTAAAGCCTGCCCCCACAAACGAACTAAATTGTCCCTGTAAGCGATGGACAACGCTTCCTCGGCCACAAACGCCAGCCGTGAGCTTCCCGTATACGCATAAACGGACAGTTGCGGGGGCCTTGGCTGCGGCGGGTCTCCGCGATATCCCGACCTTAACACCGCGATCTCATCCCTCCCATCTCCGTTCAAATCGTCCACATGAATAATCATGTACGTTTCCAGAAAGGACACACTTGATACCAGATCGAAATCCCGTCCATTCCAGGACAGAACCTGAACGTCCACGGGGCCGATTCCGCCCGGATTGGTATATCCTTTCGGCAAATGACACAGGATAATTTCGTCACTGCCATCGCCATCCACGTCACCGACACACCCTTCTTGCCCGTAGAAATAGGAGTTTTTTTCCCTGCTTTATACATATCATAATTCTTCTTTGAATTGATAGAATCGTTAGCTCCAGCATCAAAATCGAATGCCTTCCCATAGATATGCTGCGATTCTGATCCGTGCCCATTCTCTTTGGGACAAGCATACCCAGCTGTAACAATGCTGAGTGGTCTTTCAAATAAGTTTATTTCCAGACAAACGACAGATGTCATTCCCGCGAAGGCGGGAATCCAGTCTATCAGATATGGATTGCCAATACAATCACTCGGGAAGGACAAAAAAACGTTAGCTAATTTTTTTGAAAGACCACTAAGTCACCTGTGTCAAAATCCTTTGCAATAAAGAAGGTCTCAGCATCCTCCCAGACTTTCTCAAGCCTGTTATTCGCAATCTCGAATAAGGTTAAGCCTGTTGTGATCTGAAGATCATGTGATGATCGTCCCCATAGACACGTTAGCCTTTCTGTCTCATGATCCCGGATTTCCAGGACAGCTTTACGGGTTCCTCTGAGTTCCGGAGAAGTGAAGTGGCGGACTTCGTCAGAAAATGTCTGTCCTGATGGATACAAACTCACCAGGACCGTTAGCATCCAGATTCTCGCTCGAGCCGTCATTGTAATGACTCCTTTTTCTTTGTTTCTACGGTAAAAGCAACGTAATGCCGCCTTGGTAGGATTTCGCGGAAATGTGTACGGCATTACTTCCAATCTGATTTTACTTGCTTTTCCGGGGGCTCGATGCTACTTTTTTCATCACGGGCTCCTGGTCAAATGGGTCGGATTTTCTGGCAAGAATCTTAGCCCAATTTAACTTGAACTTGGAGCCTTCTCTTTTTCAGAAGTGGAAGCAGGCGCTCCTGTCTGCCCTGCGGACCTTTCGGGCGTTCCTGGACGATGGTGATGGACGGAACCGCGCGGAAAAGCCCCTTCCCTCCGCCCCGAAGGCGCGGGAGGCGAAATGCGTGAGCGGGCGCATAACAACTGATATTCAATTCTGGCAATCTTCAATCTTCAATCACAGAAAGGACAGGACATGCAAACAGGCGAAACCCGCGGAATTTGCAAGCCCCCGAAAGGCCTGGGAGGGCTGCTGCGCAACATCGGGCCGGGCGTTGTGGTCTCCGGCTCGGTCGTAGGCTCCGGCGAGCTTCTGGTCACCACGCGCATGGGCGCCGACGTCGGGTTTGTGTTCCTCTGGGGCGTCCTTGTGGCCTGCCTGGTGAAATTCTTCATCCAGCTCGAACTGGGCCGCCAGTGCATCCTCCGCAACAACACGACCATTCAGGCCCTGGACCGGGTGCCCGGTCTCCGGCTGCAAAACGCCTCCTGGGTGGCCTGGCTGTGCGTACTGGGCTATTTCTCGGTCATGATCGCCCTCATCGGCATCCTCGGCTCGGTCGCCGGCCTTATGGTCACCGCATTCCCGGTAATACCCTACAGCATCTGGGCAGTCATCATCTTCCTGTTCATGTCCGCCCTGCTCTACCGCGGGCTCTATGCCGACCTGGAAAAGATGATCTCCTTTCTGGTGGCCAGCTTCAGCCTCATCGTCATCAGCCTCATCGTCATCGGCTCCGTACTCGTCCTGCAGGGCACGCCCTATGCCTTCAGCGGCTCGGATCTGCTGTCCGGTTTCCGCTTCGCCATGCCCCCGGAAGGCGCTTTTGTGGCCCTCGCCGTCATGGGCTCGGTCGGAGCAACAGCCGTGGAGCTGTTCATGTACCCCTACTGGGTCCGGGAGAAGGGATACCCGGATTTCGTAGGCCCGCAGGAAGACACCCCGGAATGGCAGGCGCGCTACCGGGGCTGGATGCGGGTACTCGTTACCGATGCGCTCGTATGCACCCTCATCGCCCTGGTCATCACCTGCGCCTACTACCTGCTGGGCGCCTCGATCCTCAAAAGAATGAACGTGGTGCCCCAGGGCATGAAGGTCGTCGAGCACGTCTCCCTGATCTTCACCGAGAGCATCGGCGCCTGGGCCAAAGGCCTCTTCATGTTCGGCGGTTTCTGCACCCTCTTCTCCACCCTGCTCGTCTTCACCGCCAGCTCCGGGCGCATCGGCGCGGACTTTCTCCACCAGATCGGCCTGTCTTCCCTCAACCGGGAGGAGGCTCGCCTGCGTCTGATACGCATCCTGCAAATCGCCTTCCCCTTCCTCTGGCTCTGCGTCACCCTGATAAAATCCGACACCCCCCTCGCCCTGGTGCTCCTGGGGGCCAACGCCAACAACCTCCTGCTCATTCCCCTGGCCTACGCCGTCGTCCACCTGGCCATGCGCGCGGAAGGCAGGGTGCGCATGCCCCTCTGGAGCGAACTGGGACTGCTCTTCACCACCTGGGTCATCATCAATTTCACGGCCGTCAACCTCTACCTGAAGTGGACCCAGTAAAGGCGGGACACAGGGATCAGGGTTCGAACCGTACAGTCAATTTCCGGTCCCGGTCTTATTCCCGGGATCCTGCATCTTTCCCCCGCAGCGCGTCCAGTTCAGGTAAGAGTACAACGCTCTCCTGTTCATTGGGGTCGGTTCGGGCAATCACGGCGGTGCAGACTTCGGTCTTACTGGGATTGTACGGCAGGTGCGGCATACCGGCAGGGATATACAGGAGATCCCCGGCCCTGACGGTCAGGTGATCCTCCAGCTTCTCGCCATACCACATCCCGGCCTCGCCACGGATGGTGTAAACAGCCGTTTCGTGCGCTTCGTGAAGGTGGGCTTTGGCCCGTTCACCGGGGGGAATGGTCACCACCTGCATACAGATTCCCCGGGCTCCGGTATTGTCGGCCGAGATGCCCGCAAAATAGGTGAACGCCTGCTTGCCCCTGTACGTCTCCTCCGGGTGAATCACCCTGCAGGTCGGTTCAGGTTGCGTTGTCATTTGAAACCTTCCTTTCACGTGTTCGGGCGCCCATCCCCCTCCAACTCCTGCGGGTCCCTCCGCAGAGACGCAGAGAACGCCGAGAAAGACGGAGAACCTCTTCTTACTCGACCTCCCACGGAAGCGCCGGCACAGGCTCTCCCCCATACGCTTTTACAAATGTCCGAAACCCTTCCAGCCCGATCCGGCGCGTATTGTAGCGTTCCCGGTAAACCCGGTGCGCCTCATCGTCCGGATACGTCTCCGACGCGGGATACGGATAGGCCGACATCGCGTGGAACGGCAGCGGCCCCACCCGGTCTCCCGTCACCGTATTCTTATCCGCGTCCTTGTCCCACCCGTCGCTCAAAAACAGAAAATCCCGCTCCCATCCCGGACGCAGCGGCGGCAGTGCCCCTGCATCGAACCGCACCGTCACCTCGTCTCCGGCCGTCATAATCACGTACCGGTCGTCTGCAGCGGTGAGCAGCTCCGTCACATCCCCGTACCGGGTGGCCATCCCTTCCATATCCGGCCACAGTGGCAGGGAGACCCGCTGTGTGTAGTCGAAAAGGTGCGGCCCGTCTTCGGACGGCCGGTACATCCGGGAGAACCCCCCGTAGTGGAGGTCTGCCGACCGGGGCCCCAGCCGGGTGATCCGGTGCGGGGCTTCCGGCGCGGCATCGGTCAAGAACGCCTGGTCCCAGTAGATCTGATAATTTGTCCGGATCCGGACCCGCGCATCCGGCGCATACAGCGCATCGCCCAGATCCAGCATCACCCACTTATCCTTCCCCGTGGGCATCCCGAACGGCGCATCCAGTGTTTGCCAGCCCGATGCCGGGCGCCAGACCTCCACCACCGGCAGGCTCGGCACCACCGCCCTTCCCTGAGACATTGACACATTGATGCTCGTATCCGTCCAGAAAATCCAGCAGCCAATCGCCAGCAGCGGGTGGTCCAGCCCGCTCACCTCTCCGAAATAGAGCGTCAGCGCGTGCGGCGTCACAATCCCCTGGTAGCGCGACGGCCGCAGCCTTTCTGGATACCGGTGGTCGAACCCCAGCAACCGCTCCGTCACCTCCCGGCCTCTCGAATCCTCTGCCCGCACCGGAGATACCCGCCCCCGGGTCAGAATCGGACGCGGAGGCGCGTACGGGGGCGGCAGGAACCGCTGGTCTGTAAATACCTCGACTCCGGGCGGATGGTCCACAACCCACAGCCCCACCTCATCCAGGTAAACCGTCTCCCACAACTCCTCGGTAAACTGGAAAACGTAGTCCCCGTCCCGCACGGCGATCCGATCGCTTGGAACCGTCATCAGCTCCCGGGGGTTGTGGGGCGCAACCACGCCCTCGGCCACCTGGAGGCCCAGCGGCGACGCCCCCAGCAGATCGGTCACAAAGGCGAACCGTTCTCCGTCCCAGCAGTAGAGATAGGGGCAGGATCCCTTCAAAGTCTGGACCTCTGTGATCGTCTGGTCCGCCGATGGGCGCAGCACGTTTTGCGGCACCCCGTTGCTCCAGGTCACCCGCATCAGATCCGCCTGCGCCTGTTTCCCCAGCCCGAAATGCGTCACCGGAGAGCGCACGACCTGCATCTGGTAGTGCAGCCCTGCCTTGATCTCCACCTTGCTCCCGACCCCGTGCAGGTTGTTCTTGGTCCCACCCGTGCGCAGTCCCTTCAACCGCACGCGCAAAAAGTGGTGGGCGTTCCCCCCTTCGTTGCGCCAGCCCCGCAGCTGCCCCGCACCGTCTAAGGCCAGCAGGTCCAGGTCGCCGTCCCCGTCCAGGTCCACCCCCAAAAGCGCCACACACCCCCGCAGCGGCAGCGGCAGCGACCGGACCTCCCAGCCACCGTCCCCCCGGTTGCGCAACACCGCCAGCGCCGGGCCTCCATTCCGGGTGCCGGCCACGGTCAGGTCCGTCCACCCGTCGTTATCGAAGTCGAACGCCGTCAGCGCCCGGACCGAGACCCCATCCACCGCGACCTTCACACCCGGAGCGAACCCCTTTCCCGTATTGTACTGTATCCACACCGAACCTGCCCGGCCCACCAGCACAAGGTCCAGCCGTCCGTTGTTGTCCAGGTCGGCGGCCAGCACGGACCGACACGCCGTGGTATCCAGCCCCCGCGCCGCCTCGACAAACCGCCCCTGGCGCAGGTTATCGAACAGGCGGAGTCCTCCGGCGTCTTCCACCCCCAGCAAGTCCACATCCCCATCGTCGTCGTGGTCGAACGCCGCGACCTGTGCGATCCCCCCATCCAGTCCCGACAGCCCTGCCTGCTCGCTCACCTCCCGGAACGTCCCGTCCAGACGGTTCTGCCAGAGCCGCACCCCCTCCTTCGACCCCGTGCAAAAATCCAGATCCCCTTCGTTGTCCGCATCCACCAGCTCCACCGTCCCACCCGGCTCCGGAGACAGCCCTGCAGGCGCCGTGACATCCTGCCACACCCCCGTCGAGTCCCCCCGCAGCAGGCGCAGCCCACCCCGTCCCACCGCAACCACGTCGAACACCCCGTCGTTGTCAAAATCCACAAACCGCGTCCCCGCAGCCGGCCCTGCGATCTCATCCGGCAAAACCGAGACCCACCCCCTGCCCTCTCTGCGCCAGAGCCGCAGCCCACCCCGCTCCCCATCGGAAAACCCCACCAGCAGATCCTCATCCCCGTCCCCGTCCACATCGGCGGCATCTATGCTCCCAACGGCCTCTGCCCCCCGCACCGCCACCGGCCCGGGCGCCGGAAGCGCATCCCTGTCGAACGGAACAAAGCGAACCCGAACCTCCGGCGGACGCTCTCGCTTCAGACCCTCGTCAAAGGATCGGCTGAACCGGACCAGGGGCAGTCCCACCACCGGCTGCTGCACCTCCCCTAAGGCCTGTTTGTAGCGGGGCGTGGGGCGCAGCACGTTCTCCAACACCGTAAGCCCCCGCCGTATCCCCTGCGCATCTCCGGCCGCCAGCGCCTTCTCGACCCCATCCAGCACCCTGCGGGGCATCGCCATATCCAGCACCGCCGGCCGCAGCACCTCCAGCCCCCGCGCCGCCCCCTCCGGATTCCCCTGCTCGGCCTGAAACCGGGCGTACTTCACTGCAACGGCCAGATTCTGAGGCGCCAGCTCAAACAGACGGTCCATCTCCCGGGCGGCAATCGCCAGCGCCCCGGGATCTCCTTTCTGCGCAACCGCCGCGCGGTAGAGCGCGTAGCACGCCACCTGGTCTTGCGGCCGAACCCGCAGCGCCTGCCCAAGCGTCGCCATCGCCATCGTCCGGTCTCCCTCCCACTGCTGCACCTCGGCCACCAGCAGCAGCACCCCCACGTTCTCCGCCTCCCGCTGCCGTGCCCGCTCCAGCCAGAACGCCGCCGAATCGGCCTGCCCCATCCGCAGGTAAGCCAGCCCCAGGTTCGCGTACCCCAGCGCCTCTCCCGGCGCTGAAGCGATCACCTGCGCAAACGCCGCGGCCGCCTCCTTCGGCTGCTCCTGCTCTAAGTAGGCCACCCCGAAATTCTTCTGCCGCTCCGCCTCCAGGCGCGAAAGCTGCGCCCACGCCGGGCCACTCCCCCCCCAAAAAGCCAGCATGGACAGGATCAATACCCTACCCCCCAATTTCGGAATCCTTTTACCGTCCTGAAAAGGGAATCCTCTCAACAATTCCTTTCCCCTCCTCAACCACATAGGTCGCCCCCGCCTCAAGCCCTTCTGAGGTCTCAACACGCCCCTCCGGCCACCGGACGGACAGCCGGTCCACCCGGGTGCGCGCTCCAAGACCGAACGTTAGCGTCGTCTCACTCTGGCTCAGGTACGATGAACCGGTACGCACCATCGCCCGCTGTTCCAGGTCTCCGGCCACAGCGGTCACCACCGCCCCCAGCGCCTGCCGGTTTGGAGCCGCCCCGCGCAGATGCACCCGCACGGCCCCCCCGGCGGGGCCCTCGTTGCGCATCAGCACGGCCGGACCGCCGTTCGCCGCCAGCACCAGATCCAGATCTCCGTCTCCATCCACATCCCCATATGCCAGCCCCCGCCCCACAACCCGCAGGGCAAACGCATTGCCGCTTTGATCGGTCACGTCCTGGAAGCGTCCTCCTCCATCGTTCCAGAACAGCTGCGTCTGCTGCGCATACGTAATCTCCTTCTGGACGCGGTTGATCTCCGGTTCCAGGTGCCCGTTGGCCAGAACGAGATCGAGGTAACCATCTAAATCGTAATCAAAAAAAAGTAGCCCGAACGTCAGCGGCAGCAGGGTCGACCGGGCGATCTGCCGCCTCCCCGCCTCGTCGATAAAGAAATCCTCCCACGACTGGCGATAGAAAGAGACCGGCTCCCGGCTGAAATTCCCGATGGCGATCGCCAGTTTCCCATCATTGTCCAGCGACCCCACATCCACCCCCATCCCGGCCCGCGCCCGCCCCGCTTCATCGTAGGCGATCCCGGACGCCAGCCCGACCTCTTCGAAGGTCCCATCTCCCCGGTTGCGATAGAGGAAGTTCGGCTGCGTATCGTTGGTCACCACCAGATCCGGGTGGCCATCGCCGTTGAAGTCCGCCACCGCCACCCCCAGCGACTTCCCCTTCGGATTGTAAACGCCCGCCCGCTTTGTGACTTCCTCAAACGACCCGTCCCCCCGGTTGCGATACAGCCGGCAGGTCGAGCCCTCGTACGGCTGGGGCGTCGCGTACGATTTGTTCACCCCATCGATTGTGGTAAACAGATCGGTCTCCGGCGACCACCGGACATAGTTGCAGACAAACAGATCGATCCAGCCGTCCCCGTCCACATCCACCCAGGCCGTCCCCGTAGACCACTCCGGGGATTCCTTTCCCCCCTCGGACCGCCAGCGCCCCCCTGCCACGCCCGCCCGTGCCGTCGCATCCTCGAACCGCCCGCCCTCGTTTTGCAGCAGCCGGTTTTCCCCCACGGCCGTCAAATAGAGATCCAGGTCCCCATCCCCGTCATAGTCTCCGGCGGCGCAGCCCATCCCATACAAAGAGAAAGAAAGCCCTGCGCTCCTGGTCACATCCTCAAAGCGCCCATCCCCCCAGTTGCGGTAGAGCCTGGACGTCGGAACCGATCCTGCCGCGCCGGACCAGGGCGTCCCGTTGATCAGCAGGAGATCCAGGTCCCCGTCCCCGTCGTAGTCGAACAGGGCGCACCCGCTCCCCATCGACTCGGGCATCCACTTCTGGCCAGAGGCCCCGGTCTCGTGTCGGAAATCGATCCCGGCCTCTTCTGTAAAATCGGAAAACGTAATCGGAGGAGGGCTTGGCCGCTCAGAAACGCGGACCGAATCGGAAGGAAGTTGGATATACGCGGAAGTATCGACTTCGGTCACCGGCGGCTCCCGCTCGCAGGCGAACAGCATGCAACAGGCGGACAGGAAAAAGATGGCGAAGCGAAGGCAACCCGGCGCAATCATCCACCCCCTCCCGCCCCCGGCCGCCTTCTCTTCGGGACCTGGAGGCCGATCTGGTGGATGTGGATCTTCTGGGCCTCACGCTCGTCCTCCGGGTGGTCTAAAAGGTAGGCCTGCGTCACCTCTTTGGCCGACTCGTCAATCTGGTATTTCAGGTACGCCTTCTCCGCCGCAGCAGCCTCTCGCCGGCGTCCCAGCGCCCGCAGCGCCAGCATCCGGTGGTAGTTCGCGGCCCGATCCTCAGGATCGATCGCCAGCGCCCTGTCCAGGGCCTGCAGCGCCCCCTCAAACTGGCCGTTCAGATAACGCACACGGCCCAGGTTCCGCCAGGCCGCCCGGTCCTCAGGAAAATCCTGAAGGAGGCGTGAGTAAGCGGCCGCTGCTTCGTCGTATCGTCCCTCCTCCTGCAGAACCACGCCCCAGACCCAGGCGGTCTGCGCGTTGCCCGGGGCGATCGCCTCGCACTTTTGAAGGTACCCATAGGCCACCTTCAGATCCCCGTCCTGAACCGCGGCTCTCGCCAGGTTGCGATACCCGTCAATCCGTTCGGGCGCAGCGTCCACAACCTTCCGGAACGCCCACGTTGACGCGCGAGTCTCCCCCTGCAGCATCAGCCCGATGCCGTAGTCGTTGAACCGCACCCAATCCTCGGAAACCGGGCCGACCTCACCCGCCGCCCGCTCCCCCACTCCGGAAGCCAGCACAGACAAACGCATCTCATCCACTGCAATCTCGGTAATCGGCAGATCCGGGACTGCATCAAACGCCCGAAAGCCGGCCGGGTTGGCGCGATACGCGAATTCGGTATACGCCCGGTCAAACTTACGCCACAGCAGGCGCGCCCGGAGGGTCAGCGTCCGTCCCACCTGAGCTTCCGGCACTCGGAAGCGATAGCGGGCCACATCCGCTGTACCGGGGCCGATCACGTTGACGTAGACAGCCGTATAAATGTCCTGCGCGTTGCGCCGGTGAATCGGTCCGCTGTGTCGATCCAGAATCAGCGCCCTGTAGAAATGCGCCCCCGGATCCACATACCCGTCCTCCCGGACAAACCCGCTCACACCCACGGGCCGCCCCCCCTCGTCCAACAGCGCAACCTCCAGCCACCCCTCGTTGGAATCGTTCGTCCCACCCGGAAACGTGTGGCCCACCCCCTGGTTGCGCACCACCACCTCCACCTGCACCTCCTCACCCGCCATAAGCGGAGGGACCACGCGGTCGAGCGGGGCAATGGGCGCCTCGAAACCAGGCCCCCGCCTCAGGGCGAAAACGTCCACACGCAGCTTCTCGTCCCTCAGGAAGGCCTCGATCCGCCGGATCGTCCCCTCGTCTCCCCGAACGTAGGGCAGGGCGGTATTGACGGCGGTGAACCGGTGAGACCGGACGTATCCGCTCCTGGCCGAAACGTCTCCCAAGACTGCCTTTTCAGGCGGCATGTGGCAGTCCTGACAGACCCGTTTTGCGGGCGGAAGGTAAAAAGTGCGCGAGGCGTTGTGGGACACCCCGCTGTCGTGCCAGGCATCGAACTCGTCCTGTCCCCGAAGCCAGCGGTAATCGTTCACCGGCACATCCAGACTCACCTTGTGGCAGGTCGCGCAGTAGTCGGCCGTCCGGAAAAACGGCTTCAGCATCTGCCGTTTGTGCACCGTCGGCTTGGCCTTCACTGCAGCATCGTGGAGAACCCTCCCGATCCCGGACTTCGCATCCGGAAAGAGATAGGGGTCCTCCTGCGCGTCCGCGATATTGTAGTTCCCGTTGCCGGTCCGGTTGTGGATCTGATCAATCGCGTGACAGGCCAGACAAGTCAGCCCGGCCTGCGCTGTGGGCGACGTCCGGTCAATCTCCCCCGACATCATCCCCGCCAGCATCAGCGCCGGATCGTGGCAGCCGCTGCACCACTTCGACTTCTCGTTCCCCACGGCCCGGCGCATATCGTTCACCGTCGCTTCATAGAAAGGATTGTTGAACGAGGCAAACCGGTGCGCCGAGACCGCCCACTGGGCGACGATATCCGCGTGACACCGCTTGCAGGTCTCAGCCCCGATCTTCTCGTGCACGACAAACCCGTAGCGCTCCAGATCCGGCTTCAGCGCCTCCGGATGGGACACATCCCCCCGCGTAATAATCCGCGAAGGGAGGAAATCTCCCGTCGTCGTCGTAGCCGCCGAAGGGAAGAAAGGGCTCTCCGGGGGCACATACCCGGCAGCCACAAATCCGGCTTCGTCAACATAGCCCTCTAAGCTGCGGCCCTTTGACCCCGGCCCCGTGTGCTTGCCCGCCGCAATCGCCCGTACTGCCTCTTCTGTCAGGTGATCCTCCCGATAGGTCACCCCGTGCAGCAAAACGAGGAGCCCCGTCAACCCTGCCGTGGCGCCTATCCCCACCCGGCAGGCTCGCCGCGTCGGCTTCCAGACCGACGCTCGCCGGTGAGCAAGGTAGAGCGCCGGCACCAGAACCGCGCAGACTGCGTGCGCCCAGAACGCCCAGCGGTTGTCCCGGCTGTTGGCCTCCGTCAAAATAAAAAGCCCGGACACGGCCAGCGCCAGGCCAAGCGTCAACACCAGAAGGCCTGAGAAAAGCGCGGTCCGATTGCGGCGCCGGATCCAGACCCGCGTGAGGTGCCACAGGGCAAAAACGATTGCGATCCCCGCAAGCGCCAGACCCACGCCGGTATGCGAGAGCACCATCGCCTGGTAGAGCCCGGGCAGCGAGGTCTCCGTTAATGCGAAGATACGCAGATCGAACCAGTCGGCCAGCCGGAAACACAGGAGATAGAGCGTATCTGCCAGCATAAAGATCCCGACCACGACGACGACCTTCAGAAGTCGCCGCTGAGCGCCCGTCAATCTGCTCATAGACATTGGCTCCCGCCCTCCCGGCTCAATTCGCCGTCCGCGGCAACGCCCGCCCTCAGCCCCACCGGACAGATCAAACAAAGTGCGAAGCTCATCCCTCAAACCATATTGGGCTGCTCCAGGCCATCTGCCCGTTCTCCTGCGTCACCCGCACGTAATAACAGGCCCCCCTGTCGTCGCCGCGATGCCGGTATTCTCCCAACAGCGTGTAAAGCGCCTTCGGCGCCGCCCGGTGGACCTTCACCCACCCCGGCACCTTCCCCATCCCGAACCCCTGGCTCCCCTCCAGCAGTTCGCCGATTGTAAACGCGCGTTTCTGGTCCGAAAAGGTGTTGGCAACCGACCAGTCCAGAGACGTTGCAAAAAGGCTCTGCCGGGTCTGGCAGTGCAGGCCGACCTCGATCCGGGTCGCCTCGCTGCCCTGTACCTCAACACAAAGCGCATCGTTGGCCGAATGGACCGGAAACGTATTTCGGGATGCGAACATCCCTCCCCGCGAAGTATACGACTGCCAGCGGCAGCCGGCGCCATCCTGCTCCAGGATGCGCTTGCGCCGGTGCTCGTCAAATGGATCCGAGGAAAAACAGGGCATAACCTCGCGTATCTCCCCGCCCTCGACCGCCAGCGTACCCTCCCAGTCAAAAATCGGAAACCCCTTCATCGGCCCCCACCCCCATTCCAGCCGCAGCCGGTAGGCCTGCTCGCCTCCGGTCGCTCCCGACGCATAGTCCGGCGTCTGTGCAAGAACCGGCACGTTGTTCCGGACCAACTCCACCAGCTTGATAAAATCCCATCCCTCAACCTCAAACCTCAGATCCTGCGCAGCCCCCCCTGCCACGATGCTCCCCATGCCGGACTCCCCCACGTTCAGATCCACATCAATCCGGTCTCCGGTCACCGCAATCGTCCGCCGGTTCAGAATCCCATCGAAAATCGCCTCCCGCGTATTGGCCTTAGCCCGAACCCCGGTCAGCCCGAAACCGTAACCGCCGGGGTACCCGTCGTGATTGTCGGTACCCGCGGTAAACCCGAACCGTCTGCCCAAGGCCAGGCCGTGCTGGGCGGTAAACTGCGCGGGCCCCGGCCCGCCGCTGTGCCCCAGCATCGGAAACGGCCCGACATCCCGCTCCGAACAGCCGTGCTCCGAGAAGATCTCAACAACCGGTGAGAGCGCCTCGTCAAACAGCTCCCAGTCCACACCGTTCACATAGGCGGTATGGTGCGGGACCAGGATCGCCCTCTTCGACCTGTAATACGCCTGCAGCTCGGCCAGGCTCTTTGCAAAGTGCAGCGGCTGGCCATCCTCACAACAGACCACATGCACGTGCCCCCACGCGTGGGAATGCCATTCGTACGCCAGAAACGACGTAAACCTGCCCGGATCGTTATGTTCGGCCGCGGCCTTCTGGATATCCTCCCAGTGCGCATTGACAATATCATAGCCCCCGGGCGCGCTGCCGTCTGCGAACTGCGCGTGTGGCGTAAACGCATAAAAATCCAGGTGCGACCGTGCAATATCGTAGCTGCGTGCCAAGCTGCCGATCCCGTAACCCAGCTCGTTGTGATTGTGGATATCCCCCCAGTACAGGCCATCCCTGGACATATCTACCTCCCATACGCATTGAAAACGCTTCACGCTAAGACGCCTGTTCCGCCTCCTCCACCAACCTCAACCAGTCTAAGTGGCTCTTAGCCACCGATGCGGGATTCGCCCTGCTGCGGGCGATGAATCCGGGCACATCGCGGCCGGTTGGCATGCCCGAATCGCTGTAGCGCAGGTCCAGGCTCCAGCGGACGTGGTCGGAATGGTTCGGAATCGAACGGTGGATGGTTTTGTGCTGGACCAACAGCACGCCGCCCACCCGGATGGGGCAGGCCACCTGTTCGCCCGGCGGAAGCCGGTCTTCTGCGATCCCCCAGTAGTTGCGAACCCGCACGTGTTCGATCAGCCCGGCCCTGTGGCTCCCGGCAATCACCTCCATACACCCGTTCTCCACCGTGGCGTCCACCAGCGGAATCCAGAAATTCACCATAAATGTCTCCTCCGCATCCTGCTCCAGGTAGCCCAGGTCCTGGTGCCACGGCACCACCGTCTCCTCCTGGTCGGGCAGCTTCGCCCGGGCGTTGAACTGGGGGTGCGCCAGGATCTCCGGCCCGATGATCGACTCAACAATATCCAGGATCGCCGGATGCGTCATCACCGCAAACATCCCGGCCGTTTTATGGTGCTTCCCGTGAACGGCCCGCCACAGGTCGTGGGGAGCGTCCATCGCCTCGTAGACCCTGGCGATACGGCGTTCAAACGGCTGATCCTCAAACAGATCGCTCAGCCTCCCCTCCCCATGCGCCTCCCGGGCCTTCCGGTCGATCACCTCGTTGAACTCATCGATCAGCGGCTGCAGGTCCGCCGGTGGAATCACGTCCTCTAACAGCAGGTACCCCTGCTCCTGGTAGATCGAGATCTGTTCAGAACTCAGTCCCCCCATCGCCATGCCTCCTTTCTATACAGATGCTCTGTCGGAATATCCGCGATCATGCCGGGCCGGCGGGAGCAGAAGGCGTTCACCACCAGTGCACCAGGGTGGAGCCGGGAGGCGTGCACGACCGTTTCTGCATAGGTCACCCACAGGTTGATGGCAATCACGATCAAGACCCCGAGGCCCACCGAACGAAACGTAATACCCCGCTCCGAAGGCGAACCGAAGTCTGCTTCGGACGGGGTCTGGGTCACAATCCGCTCCTGCCGGGCTGAAGACATTGAATATTGAACCCCTCCCAATCTTCAATCTTCAATCCGCAATCCTCACACCCCCACCTCCACCTCGCGGTAGGACGCACATCCTTCCAGGCGACGTTCCCAGTCGCTCTGTCCGGGCTCGGGCACCCCGAACAGCTGCCGGCGGTTGTGCGACGCCATCACCAGCTCCTGCACGTGCGGCGACAGATCGCTGAATTCAAACTGCGTCTTCATCCACGAATGGACGTAGGAATATTCCAGCACCTTGCGCGGCCGGTCGCTCCTGTTGTGAAACCGGGCGTGCCAGGTATACCCGTTCATCAACACCGCGTCTCCCGCCTTTACAACCATCTTCACGTGGTGCGGCATCTCTTCGTGATCCGAAATATCGGGAAGCAGCTGCCCGATCTCGTAGCGGTGGCTCCCCGGCACACAGGCTAAGCAGGCACCGTCTTTCGTCACATCTTCCAGGTACGTAAAAAGCTTCGTCATAATAATCGACTCGGGCATGTACACGCCCAGAGTCCCCGACAGGTCGCAGTGCCACCCCGATCCCGAATCCGTACGGGGCTTGATCATACCACCCTGGGCGTAACGAAGCTGAGCATCGTCGCCCACAATGGCCCGCGCAACGGGGAACAGGACCGGATGGTCCACCATATCCACGAAAACATCGTCCTGGTTCAGCAGGTCCCTCAGCGCGCCCGCACCCGCCGCCCGCTCAAACGCCGCCCGCACCCGTTCCAACTCATCCGGAGCCAGCGCGTTCCGGATCACAACGTACCCCTGCGCATCATACGCCTGCCTGGCCTGTTCCGGTGTCATCCGTCTCACCCTCCATTTATGTATTCGGCGCAACGCCCTTGCCCACGACCTTCAACCCGGAAAAGCGGCGCTCCGGAAGACCTGTGGAGGATGAATACCCTTCCACCTTACGCCCCCAGTACCCCCTGGCATCCCTGTGAGAAATCACAAGGCCGAACAACTGGGCCAGATTGTGTGTCGAAGACGCGACCTTCACCGCGTGCGCCGACAGCTCTGGCAGGGCCTGGCGCATCCAGCAGTGGACGTAGGAATACGCCAGAAACCGCTGCGGCGTCTCGCTCCGGTTTCGAGTCTGCGCCTGCCAGAGGTTGCCGTGCAGCACCACCGCCGCCCCCGCCTTCACCCGCAGAGCAACGTGGTGGGGCATCTCCTCGATACGGGCAATCTCCGGAAAGGCGAGGTCCGGTTTGAACCGATGGCTCCCCGGCACCACCGAAACGCAGGCCCCGTCCTCCGCCACATCGTCCAAGTGGAAAACCACCTGCACACAGACCGTGGACGCCGGATGGTAGACGCCCAGCATACCCGCCACCTCCCGGCGCCATCCCCTCCCGGCACCTCCGGGGGCGATTGTCATACCCTGGAGGGCCCGGAGTTGAACATCGTCTCCCAAAATGCGGTGGACCACGGGAAAGACCGTCGCGTGCTCGGCAAGATGGACAAAGAGATCGTCTCGATTCGGCAGGTCCTCAAGCCCCCCATCCCCCGCCGCCCGGTCAAACACCGTCCTCACCCGCTCCAGTTCATCCGGCTCAAAGGCCCCCTCTACCACCAGATAGCCCTGCGCCCCGTACACAACCTTTTGTTCTTCTGTCATAATAGCCTTCCTTCAAAAAAACGCAACCTCCATACCCTCAAGGCGCAAGCGCCTCCTCTCCGAGGTGCTCTCTCAGCCACGTCCGCAACGGCACATCCTCTTCTCTTGGCGACGTATACCCCATCCCACCCGTAACGGTCGCGCCCAACAACTGCCGCCGGACCGGATTGCAGCGCTCCATATAGTGTTCCACCGTCATATCGTCTCTGGGGCGAAGCCACCGATAGCTGTATCCGTAGAACAGCACCTTCCGCGTGATCGTCGAATAATTATGGCCGGCCGCGTGCCAGAGGCGCCGGTCGAAAAACACCGCCGTGCCGGGCGCCACCAGGACCGGCATCGTCCCTTCAGGGTCCGAAACCCCATCGTCGGGGAACACCGCCTGCATGTGACTCCCGGGCACTACGGTGAAATTTCCCCGCTCCGGTTCTGTCATATCCGTCAGGAAGAAGCCCACCTTGAGGGAGACCCGGGGCCTCGGTTCGCTTTCCAGCTCAATATTCAACCGTCCGCTGTCCTGGTGCCACCCCAACCTCTTCTTCGCCGCCGGCTCCGGATGCGGAGGCGTCACGATCATGTGGGAGTGATAAAGCTGGATGTTCCACCCCAGGATGTCCCACACTTTCGGAAATGTCCTGGGCCAGTCGATCAGCTCTAAAAAACGCTCGTCCTTCCCCACAAAATCCAGCAGGTTCAGCCGACCGCCGGGCTCCAGCCCCTCTTCGGCCACGCAGTAATCGTAAAGCCGGTCCACCAGCCCGTTCAACTCCTCAACCCTCTGCGGCGGCAGAGCGTCCTCCACCACAAAAAATCCGTCCCGCTCGAACTTGAGGCGCTCCTCCTCTGTCAGGCAGTAATCCAGACAGGCAACGTTCATAACCTTTCTCCTGAGTTAACGATCCCCCTGATACACGGCAAAGATGGATACCGAAAGAGATAATGCATCCTTCCTGTAGTGTCAAGCGAGAAATAAAGGTGAAGGTTCCTCATATCCTGGAACCCAGCCCCACCACCTTGGGCTGCTCGATGCGGTGGACGCCCTCTCGCGGTTCAAACAGTGCGCTTAAACGGGTCAGCCACTCGGTATTCGCATCGGGCGTGTACTGGGGGGAATTGAGCTCCACCCCAAAACGCTTCAGCGCCCGGTAGACCTCCACCGTGCGGGCCGCATCCGCCGCGTTGTCCTTACCCAGAATCTTCAGCTTGAAGCAGCGGTACCCGCGCCTGCGCACCCACGGGGCGACCTCCTCCTCCAGATCCTCCGCACTCCCGACGATCCACCACGCATCCAGTCGGTATTCAGGTCTCTGTCGCGTTTATTCCTGTGGTTCATCACGCTGCTCACGCTCGTAGAACCGGCTTTATCTACTTAAGGTCAGGCGTCAAACTCCGACATCTGCACCGGCTCGCCCCGCTCCGCGCTCTGTTTGGCCGCCTCGATCGCCGCCATCGAATGACGTACCGACCGGCCGTTTGCATCCGGCTCACGCCCCTCCAGACAGCAGGCTGCAAACTCCCGGACCTGGTTCCGCATCCCCTCGCCGGGCCCGTCAACGGGCACCTCTTCTCCGTTCAACAGGAGCTTGCTGTGGGTGAACATCATGGACCCCTCGCTGCCGATAATATACTGATCGTGGCCGCCGGTGTGACACACCACCGATTGAGACAGCACGCTTACCGCCCCGTTCTCATGGTTCATCACAGCCGTATACGAATCCTTCTGTCCGCGGTACCGTTCGGTACTCTCGTTCCCCTGCGCATAGACCCGCACGATCGGCGAATCGAGGTACCAGTGCAGGATATCGTATTCGTGGGGGCCGAAGCAGTAGAGCACACAGTTTCCGCCGATCTCCAGGTCCATATACCAGTGCCGCGCCTGCCCTTCCGGCGGGGCCGGATTGAAATTGCCCAGCCGCCGCCGGAGCAGGTGCCCCACCTCGCCGATGGCCCCATCGGCGATCATCCCCTTCACCTTGCGGCTCACCGGGTAATACCGCATCACCTGGCCCGCCATCAAAATCCGGTTTGCCCGGTCGCAGGCCGCAATCATCCGGTCGCACTCCTCAACCGTCAGCGCCATCGGCTTCTCCACCAGCACATGCTTTCCCGCCTCCGCCGCAGCCACCACCTGATCGCCGTGCTGGTTGTGGGGCGTACACACGATCACCCCCTCCACCTCCGAATCCGCCAGCAGGGCATCCAAATCCGTATAGGCCCTGGCCCCATGCTCTCCCGCGGCCGACTCGGCCCGCCCGGCGTCGATATCCATCACCGCAGCCACCCGAATATTGTCATTCTGCTCGATCGCTTTCATGTGCGACCGGGCAATCCCCCCCGCGCCGATCATGCCCACAGACAGTACATCGCTCATCTCCGATCTCCTCATCAAATGGTCAACGACAGACCACGGAAAAACCTTACGTCTCACGTCACGCCAGCGGCAGGTGCTCCAAAAACCAGGCCAGCACGCGCCGGGCGCAGTCCCGCCTGTTCTCCTTCTTTCTGAACCCGTGTCCCTCGCCGGGATAGACCACCAGCCCGACCGGAACCCTCCGATCCTCTAAGGCGCGGTAGGCCACCACAGACTGCGACAGCGTGCAGATCGGGTCCCGGTCGCCGTGAAGCATCAACAGCGGCGCCTGGATTGACCCTAAGTGGGGAAACACATCGCTCCTCTGGGCCTTCTTCGTAAGAGGCCACGAAAGGGGGGCGATGTATTCCGTCTCGTACGTAAAATCCCCTGTCTCCAGGGTCATCCAGCGGTTGCTCACAAAGCCGAACAGCGCCACGCCCGCCACGAATCGGTCGGTCACCGCCAGGGCGCGCAGCGTCATATACCCGCCATAAGATCCGCCGAAAATCCCCACCCGGTCGACTGACGCCTGCCCGGCTTCGACCAGGTGATTGACCCCCGACAGAATATCCTCTAAGTCCGCCTCGCCCTGGCAGCCGATATTGCCCTGTACAAATGCGTCTCCAAACCCCAAGGACCCCCGAAACGCCGGGTTGAACACCCGGTAGCCCGCCCGCAGCAGGT
Organism: Candidatus Latescibacterota bacterium; assembly: GCA_965222075.1. Taxonomy (GTDB): domain Bacteria; phylum Latescibacterota; class UBA2968; order UBA2968; genus JAAXHW01. Next base: position 2,954,222 of record OZ244937.1, read on the forward strand.
GTCGGTGGCGCACCGCATGGCTGCGCAGCGCCTCCACAGTCGAGGCCGGTCCACCGTGGGCCGACACCAGCAGAGGCGCGTCTTCGGGCGTTCCCTCCACCTCGTACACAACCCCTTCAACGACCAGCCCGTCCGGGGCGGTCCACTGCACGGAGGCGATTTGCAAATCCTCATATTTTTCGGTTTGCGGAAGCGGCACGCATCGATCTCCCGTCCGGATCGCCGGAAACGCCTCCGGTCCTTCGGTTTCAAAGACCGCCGTCCCGTCGGCCAGCCAGGCCACCGGCGACGTGGCGGGCCGGTCCTCGAACGCCGTCCCTGCCGATCCGTCCAGCATCACCACCCCGGTCACCACCTCCAGGCCTTCCACCACCGTCATCCAGACCCGGTCCTCCGCCACCCCCCAACCGAAATCTTTGATACACCGGCCGCCCCCTGTCAGATTGCGCCGACCTTTTCCATCCCACCCCATCCACCAGAGGTCCGTATGGGTCGTAATCGGCCGTTTGATCTGGTGGTTCGCCTGATAAATCACCCCCGAGCCGTCCGGCGCCACCAGCGCTTTCCCGACCCGCCCGGCCCCTTCCGTCAGCCTCCGGACCTTCCCCTCCCCCAGATCGAACCCCCAGAACTCGCCCCGCTGTGCTTCCTCCGGCACCACATTGACCGGCTCGGTCCACACCATCCGCCGGCCGTCCCGCGACATGCTCAATCCACTGCATCCCCAGGGCGCCTCCGCCAGATTGACCCACCCTGCGGTGGGCGCATACCGGCACAGCGTCACTGTTTCCCGGGGCCGTGGGTAGAACCTCGGCGCATCCGGATCGGGCACCTCCCGGCGGTCCACCAGGGCGCCCACAATCAGGCCGTCTGCCCCCCACGCGACATCCAGGGAAACCAGTCCCTCCGGCAGATCAACCAGCCTTCCCTTCCGGCCGTCCAGTTCCAGCCGCCACAGCGCCCCTCCCGACTGCACGATCGCCCCCTCCGGCCCGGCGGGCCAGACTTCTTCCACCCCATCGAACCCTCCAATGCGCCAGAGCCGTTTCCCCCCCGGCTTCAACAGCCGAAGCGCCCCGTCCTCTTTGCCGCTCAGGGCCACCAGCAGCGCTCCGCCCGCCATCGGCACAATCCGCTCCACGCGGCACAGATCCAGATCCGGATTGGTCAGCCGGTCCAGACGGGGCGGCAGTTTGACCTCTGGAGACAGCACATTCATACGCATAACACCCTCACGGTCAGCCAGATCCCGGATGACAGCCAAGATAGACCGAATCGATGTCCGACGCAACACTTGACTTCTCTTCCCCCGTGCCGTAGAATACGCCAACCCATTTTCCCTGTCCTGCTGCTCCGTACTCTCAGGGGCAGCATGCGCTGGGGCTTTGCAACAGTTGTACCCAAAGTACGGCGTTCCGATCTACCACAGGGCCGAATTTGAAAATTTTTTATAACAGGAGGTCTTCTCCATGCCCGCCAATCTCCTCTTCATCACCACCGACCAGCAGCGCTGGGACAGCCTGCCCTGCTACGGCCTCGACTTCATGCAGACCCCTGCCTTAGACCGCCTGGCGGGGGACGGCCTTGTCTTTGAAAACTGTATCGTCCCGGCCCCCCTCTGCGTCCCCTGCCGGGCCGCCATTTTAAGCGGGCAGTATCCCTCCACCACCGGGGTGCTGGGCAACGGCCACGGGTTGCCCGATGCGGTTCCCACCTGGCCCTCCCGCCTTGGCGAGGCGGGCAGGCGCACCGCCGCCATTGGCAAAATGCACTTCAACCCCTGGGACGACATGGGCGGCTTCCAGGAGCGCATTATCGCCGAAGACAAACGGCACTTCTACCTGCCCGACGACCACGTCAAATTCCTCCAGGCCCACGGCATGGAACGCTTTCACGCCACGGCCAAACCCGGATACTTCGAAACGCTCCAGGCATCCGTCACCCCCCGTCCCAAAAAATTCCACATCGACGGCTTTGTTGGAGACCGGGCCGCAGACTGGCTGGCGCAAAACAGCAGCGAACCCTTCGCCGTCTGGGTCAGCTTTCCCGGCCCCCACGACCCCTACGATCCCCCCGAAGAGATGGCCGACCTCTACACCGACGCCCCCATCCCGGACCCGGTCGGCTCAGTTGAAGAGCTGGTCCACAAACCTCCGGCCCAGCGCAAAAGCAGCCAGGACCGTCTCAGCAGTTCCGTGTACCGCCTGGACCTCTCTCAGGCCACGCTTGAACACTACCGCCGCTGGCGCGCCCACTACTATGCCAACATCACCCTCATCGACAATGGCATCGGTAAAATGCTCGCCGCCCTCGAAGCCGGCGGCGTCTTAGAGGACACCCTCATCATCTTCACCAGCGACCACGGAGACGCCCTGGGCGACCACGGGCTGGCCTACAAGAGCTTCTTCTACGATTCGATGGTCCGCGTCCCCCTCATCATCGCCGGCCCCGGCGTCCCAAAAGGCGGGCGGTGCGCCTCGCTTGTCAGCACCCTGGACCTGGTCCCCCTCTTCTACCGCGTCTGTGACGTCGATCCTCCCGACACGCTTCAGGGAGAGGATCTCACAGCGCTCCTCCAGGACCCCACCGCCTCGGTCCGGGACGCCGCCTTCAGCGAAACCCTGGGACGGGTCATGGTCCGGACCGCCTGCTATAAATATGCCCACTACGAAGACGGCTCGGCCGAACTCTACGACCTGAAGGCCGACCCCCACGAACGCATCAACTTAGCCGGCGATCCCCAGCACGCCGAAACGGAACGCCACCTCCGCTGTCTCCTCCTGGAACACGGGTTGCGCAACCACGCCTGCCATGCCCGGGCCGTCAGCCGCCCCCAGAGCCCGATCCGGATCGCGCTGGAAGAGGAATACCGGAAAGAACTTGAAGCGCAGGAAAAATCGGAGTAAGCGCGAGGATGGCCTGGATTGGGCAATCCAAGCCGGCCCGAAACGTTGGCATTGCCCTCACCTCTCTGTTCTATATTCCTCAACAAACGCCTCGTCCAGATCCATGCCCAGGCCGGGCCGGTCGGACATCCGGATCTGTCCATCCACAATCTGAAAGGCGGGATCGTAGAGCCGGCTCCAGATTTGGTACGGCTCGGTGTGGGGGCACGCCGAAACCATCAGCCCGTTGGGCACGGCGGCCAGCAGGTGGCAGTTGATCTCGGGATAGGAGGCTCCGTGAGGCGCAATATAGACCTGGTGGGCCTCGGCGAGCGCCGCAAGCCGCATCAGGCCCGTAAACCCGCCCCCGCCCAGGATATCGGTCTGCACCACCTGCAGTCCCCCCTCCACAATAAGCTGCCGGATCCCGGAAAGCGTGGGCTCCCCTTCTCCTCCGGCCACCAGCGCACTGGTCGCCTCCCGGACCATCCGCATAAACCGCAGCTCGTCGTCGGCTCGCACCGGCTCTTCGATCCAGTAGAGATCGTAGGTTTCGAACTTCCGGGCCATCTCCGCCGCAAGCCGGCCGTGCCACATCCGGTGGATGTCGACCATCAACTTCCGGTCCGGCCCCAGCATCTCCCGGGAAAGCCGCACCTTCTCAAGCGCCAGATCCGGGTCGGGATCGGCTAAGTGAAACTTAACCGCACCGAACCCCAGCCCCGCGTGCTTCCGCACGAGCCCGAGCATCTCCTCGGCCGTCAATTCGGTATAACCGATGCCGTCGGCATAGGCGGGCACCCGGCTGCGGTATCCCCCCAGAAGCCGCCAGACCGGCTCGCCGCATCCCTTTCCCAGAAGATCCCACAGGGCCACGTCGAGCGCCCCAATCGTGCCCATCGCGGATCGCCCCGGCCCCCGAAACCCCCAGGCCACGTCGTACATACGCTGCCAGAGCCGGGCCGTACGCCGGGGGTCTTCCCCCACCAGGAGAGGGGCAAACACCTGTTCAATCAGCCCGGGATTGCCCCCCCGGCCGATGCCGAAAAGGCCGTTGTCCGCATAGATGCGGTGAACGGGAAAGGTGCGGGTCTTGCCCTGCCCGGGGGGGCCCCAGGGGATGTCCAGCGTAACCGTCTCGATCCTGTCGATGCGCATGGCCGGCCTCCTTTGAATTTGCACAAGCGGATGGAAGAGAAATCGGAATCGAAAAGCCAGGGAAAAAACGGAGAGGCAAAAATGGCGGAAAAACAAAGGAGACGAGAAACAGGAAATCTCCCAGATCGAAGATCTATATGAAGTACCTTTTATCTGTGTGTATCTGCGGGCATCTGTGGTTGCTTAAAAAAACAGCAGATCAGGCACTCAGACGCTTGAACATCACCACTTCGGTCCCCTCCCTTGAGAAGTCGAAGTCGACCCTGTCCATCATGGACCGCATCACCAGCAGCCCGCGTCCGGAGGGTTTTAACAGGTTCTCCTCTGCCAGAGGGTTGGGTACTGCTTCCGGGTCAAACCCCGACCCCTGATCCAGTACCCGGATGCGCAAATGCTCCGTCTCCCGGCTGAACCGGATCGCCACCAGCCTGTCCTGCATCCCCCCATTGCCGTGATAAATGGCGTTGTTCACCGCCTCGGTCAGGGCAATGGCCACCTCTTCGGCAGCCGATTCGGGCAGCCCCAATTGCGCGGCCACCTCCTCCACCGCCGCCACCACCTCCGGGAGCGCCTCGGCGGAGCTTGGAATCTCCAGCACCTTCACTTCGACTTCCTGGCCAGCCATCGTCTGTCCCTCGTCTGAGCTCCGGCAACCTCCTCATGATGCGTTGAAACTGTCCACCGCCTCTTCTACCGTCCCGTACGACTGGAAAATCTGATCCAGCCAGGTTTCGACAAACACGCTGGAAACCTGCTGGCTGACCCGGGCCAGACGAATATCCCCACCGGCCTCTCTCACCCCCTTCAGACTGGACGCCAGAATGCCGATGGCCGAGCTGTTCATCCACCTCACCTCTCCCAGGTTCATCACGATCTGCATAACATTGTCCTGGACCAGACGCTGAACACAATCTCTAAACTCGGTCGTCTCCACCCCCCCCATCAGCCTCCCACTCAGGTGCAGCACCGCCACGTCACCCTGCATCTCCTCTTCCAGCTGCATGCTGAAACTGGTCACTGCGTCTTCCACCGTTTCGTACGACTTGAAGATCTTCTCCAGCTGCATCGTCACAAACACGCTGATAATCCGCTCGCCCGCTCGTGCCAGACGAATGTCCCCTCCGGCCTGCTTCGCCTCCTGCAGGCCGGAAGTCAGAATGCCGATGGCCGAACTGTTCATCCACTTCACCCGTCCCAGGTCCACGACAACCTGTGTAACCCTTCTATCCTGGACCAGCCGATGGATGTAGCCTTTAAACTCACTCGTCTCTCCCCCTCCCATCATCGTCCCGCTCAGACGCAACACCGCCACTTCGCCCTGCATTTTCTCCTTGATGTTCATAACGCTTCTCCTGTTTTATGAAGAATCCAGAGGGGCCCTGGAGAGAAATAATGCAACCTCTGACGGCTATGCCTTACCTTTGAAATTGCTTGAACACTCGGCTGTCGGCCCCCTTAACCTCAAGCCCCGCCCGCTCTGATCACAACCACGGTCTTGTCATCCGGCGTCTGCTGATTGCCCAGCTCAAACTGCTCCGACGCTTCACAGATGGCGCCGGCCAGTTCGGCTGCCGGAAGCGCACGGTACTGATGGACCACCTCCCTGATGCCGTGCTCACCGAAGAAATCCTCCTGTTTGTTCTGGGCCTCGAACACACCGTCGGAGTAGGTCACCAGGAGATCTCCCGGTGAGAGAGGCGCCTGCTGCTGGCAGTAGGAAGCATCCGGAAACATCCCCAGCGCAGGGCCCGATGACGCTAAGGACAGTACCTGCCCTTCCTGGAAGAGGAGTGCGGAAGCATGCCCGGCGTTTACATAGGTCACGCTCCCGTGAGGCGCATCCAGCACCACGTAGAAAAGCGTGACAAATCTTTCCATCTCATTGTCCCGACACAGCACCCGGTTCAGCCTGGTAATCACATCTGAAACCTCATCCACGCTCTCTGCCTGTGCGCGTAGAACCCCCTGTGCCTTGGCAATCAGCAGCGCACCCGGGATGCCCTTGCCAGCCGCATCGCCCACGGCCATCCCCACCTTCCCATCCGGCAGGGGGAGAAAATCGTAAAAGTCCCCGCCAATCTGCCCACTGGGCCTCAGGCGCCCGCCCAGATCCAGCCCTCTCACCTGAGGGGGAGCTCCGGGAAGAAACCCCTTCTGAATCTCGGCGGCCAGCCTCAACTCCTCCTCAACCCGCTGCATCTTCTCAGCCAGCAGCCGATGCCGTTCGATGGCATAGCGTATGGCGCGCACCAGCAGGTCGTCATTGACGCGTCCCTTAACCAGGTAATCCTGCGCCCCTTCCTGTACGGCCTGCATAGCAAGTTCTTCGTCATCCAGACCGGTCAGCACGACAATCGGCACGCCGGGGGCTTGTGAATGCGCCCTCATAAACGTATCGAACCCCTGGCTGTCCGGCAGTGACAGGTCCAACAGGACCACGTCGATTCTACCTTCGGCAAGGCGTTCCAATCCCGCCGAAAGCCGATCGGAGTACACCACCTTAAACAGACCGCCTCCCGCCTCATCCAGCATGTCCTGGATCAGCAGGACATCGTCGGGATCGTCCTCAACCAGCAAAACGTCGATGGGCGTATTGTTCATCACCTTTCACTCGCGGTGTGTTACTTCCGTGCGGTTTCGGGTGGAAGCTCAACAATTTCGAACCAGTATTTGCTCAACGTTTTCATCACATCGACCAAAGACTCAAAACTCACCGGTTTGACGATATATCCGCTTACGCACAGATCATAGGTACGCAAAATATCTTCCTCTGCCTTTGAAGTCGTCAACACCACAACCGGGATTCGCCGCAGGTCGGGATCGGCCTTGATCTCTTCAAGCGCCTCACGCCCGTCTTTTTTGGGCATGTTCAAATCCAGCAGGACCAGCCCCGGGCACGGCGAAACGCTCAGGTCAGCGTATTTGCCTCGATGGTACAGATAGTCCATCAATTCTTCGCCATCTTCCACAAAGTGTAGAGGGTTGGTCAGCCGGGCCTCTTTAAGCGCATCCTCGATGAGCAGGCGGTCGTCCGCATCGTCCTCGGCCACCAGGATCGTGATCGGTCTTCCTTTTTTTTTCATGGTATCTCTTCTCCCGCGCGTTGTCTGACGGGCAGGGTAGCGATGAATTTCGCCCCCTGTCCCGGCCTGCTCTCCGCCGTGATGCTCCCTCTATGGCGCTCTACGATCTTGCGGCAGATCGCCAGGCCCATGCCCGTCCCCTCATATTCGGACCGGGTGTGCAGGCGCTGAAAAGGGACGAAGATACGGTCGAGATACTTTTCATCAAGACCGATGCCGTTGTCTTCCACGGTGATCTGACAAACCGCATCGGCCAAAGACGCCTCGGCCGGACGCTGCACCGCACCGTTATGTGTACCGGAAACCTTGACAACCGGCGCCGCACCCTGCCGGTGAAACTTCAATCCATTCCCGATCAGGTTCTGGAACAATTGGCGCATCTGCATTGGGTCGGCCTCAATGGTCGGCAAATCGCCCACGTCCACACGTCCCCCTGTGCGCTCGATATGCACTTCCAGATCGGACACCACCTCTCGCGCCACCTCGGCGAGGTTAATCGGAACAAAGGGCTGAGCCTTCGTCGTGATTCGCGAAAGCGTCAGCAGATCGCTAATCAGGACCTGCATCCGCCCCGCCGCATCCTGCATCCGCTCTAAGAAGTCACGCCCCCGGTCGTCGAACGCCTCGCCGTACCTGGCCTTCAACCGGTCACCAAACGCCTGGAGCTTCCGAAGCGGCTCCTGTAAATCGTGCGATGCCACATATGCGAAATCCTGCAGCTCGCGGTTGCTCTGTTCCAGCCTTGCGGCAAATGCCTTCAACTCTTCCTCGGCCCGCTTGCGCTCGGCGATCTCTTTATGAAGCTGTTCATTGGCGGCCTTCAGATCGGCCGTTCGTTCCTCCACCCGCCGCTCTAACTCATTGTGCGCCTTCCGCAGCGCCTCCTCCGCCCGCTTGCGCCCGGTAATGTCCATGACCGTCCCGAGCAGGTGCACCGATTTGCCAGCCTCGTCGCGGAAAACCCGCCCTTTGTTTTCCACCCATCGGACCGTGCCGTCGGGCCAGACCGTGCGGTGCTCAACATCGAAGTCTACGCCCTCCTCCACGGCCCGGGTCACCGCTTGGCTGACGGTTTCGCGGTCTTCGGGGTGAACAAGCTCGTAGAAGGCCTCACGGGTTCCGCCGAAGGTGCCCGGGGCCAGACCGAACAGTGGTTCCACAGACTCCGACCAGAAAAGGTCACCGGTGAGCAGGTTGGAGTCCCAGGTGCCCATATGGGCGGCGTCTAAGGCCACCTTCAGCCGCACCTCGCTCTCCCGGAGTGTCTCCCTCGAACGGTGCTGCGCTATTTGAATCAGATGGACCGTCAACGCCAGCAGCACAGCCATCAGAAGTCCCACAGCCAGGATGACTTCCGGAAGATGGGATTGAACGCGCTCCTGTGCAACCATCGCCTGCCACAGACACAGAGTGGCCATAACGGCGCCGACGCCAATAAGGGCCGGAAGCCACCGTGGTGCGCCCCTTTCTTCAGCCCTGCCGTCACGCCAGGCAAATGCAATCACGCCAACACCCAGCACTGCAAATCCGGCCGCTGTATGCACGGCCATACGTGTCAGATGCCCCCAGCCATAGGCCGTCTCAATTCCGCTGAGATAACCGAAAAACACAACCGTACCCAGAGCGGCGGAGGCCCCCCCTGCGACAATCACCACGAGATTTGACAAATAATTGGATGCGTTCTCTGTTTTCATAGTCTATCCTGCTTATCGGTTGTGCTGTTGCAACTCTGCTTCACTCTCCTGGAGCGCCTCCACATCAAGATAGCAGGCAGAACATAGCTGTCAAGGCAAAACAGAAGGTGGCGGTGACGGAAATGCGCCATCCCGTGGAACCAAAACGCCCTCGATTTCATGATCAAGGATCCGGCTGTAGACAGAGCACCCTTTTCAGGCACTCAGGCCTTTCCCTGGGGGCCCTGACCCCTACTTCAGGTCGTCTGGAAGCCGGGTGGTTGCATCTGCAACGGCCTCCTCGATCTGTTCCCGGGTCAGTCCTCTTGCACCCCTCAAATCGGCTCCGGTAAGATCGGCAAACAGAAGTCTGGCCCCTTGCAGGTCGCCCCCCCTCAGGTCCGCCCCGCTCAGGTCTGCCCACCCCAGGTCCGCCCCCCTGAAACTGGCGCTGCTGAGGTCTGCTCCGCTCAGATTGACCTTTTTCAGGTCCATCTTGCTGAAGTCTCGTCCGCTGAGTTTTGCCCCCGTGAGGCCCGGTCTCAATTTCGGATTCACCTCCCGCCACGCATTCCAAACCTCCGGTCCCTGGTTGAGCAGAGCAAGGTGTTTTGCAACGGCCATACAGATCGCCTCCCGATACCGACTGAACCGAAACCTGAAATGTTCTTGACAAACCAACCTTATCACATTCATAATGATAAACAGATTTTTGTGAGTTGCAAAGCCATTTGGAAACCCAAAAATCTCTTGATTTCTTGGGTAAAATGGTTATATTTGATAGTGGAGATGCAGTCTCCGAAAAAGTGCCTTGAATCTACATGAAGGTGACCCAACCGGAAGTTATTCCACTTTATAAGTGGAACTTCGTCAATAATTTTCGGCACCTGGTAGGTTAGGCGCTTTTTTTTTACCGGCCGAAAATTCAGTGGAAGACGCGCCTGTCCTGCACAGCCCTAACCCCATAAAGAGGAGGAAATCAAACATGAAAAAGGAAGTGATCACCAGCAATAAAGCCGCCCTTCCCGTGGGACCCTACTCACAGGCCATCCGGGTGGGAGATCTCATCTTTGTTGCGGGAGAGAAAGGAATCGATCCTGTAATCAACAAGATCGTGGAGGGGGGCATCGCAGCCGAGACCCGTCAGACCCTGGAAAACATCAAGGCCATCCTCGGTGCGGCCGGGGCGACGATGGAAAACGTGGTCCGCACGGTTGTCTACCTGACCGACATCGGCGACTTCGCGGAAATGAACGCCGTCTACGCCGAATACTTCACCACCGACCCACCGGGGCGCTCCTGCGTGCAGGTCGTCGCCCTACCCGCAGGCGCCCATGTGGAGATCGAAGCCACGGCGGCCCTTTAACCACTGGCAATGAAAAAGGAGGCCCGTGAATGACCCGTATTGTCAAACGCGGAAGACCTTTTCCGCATTCTTCCGGGTTATTCGTTCAAACGCATCCACAGACAGATTGGCCGTTTCAAGATACGCAAGCATGGGCGGCTTGCCCTTTATCGAACAGAATTCCATCGGCCTGGTGTGTATGGTATCTGTGGCAAACATCAGCCGATGCTTCCAGCGCTTGAGAAAGCCCAGCCCGAATTCAGGATCTCGCGTAATCGCGGTATATCCCGATTGGGCCGAGAGATCGGCGTAAAGGTTTGGGTATTTTTTAAATAGCTTCTCAACCCGCCCCCCCCGCACCACCGGCCCCCTGGGATAGCGCACCTCGGGCTTGACCGCCCCTGAAATCTCCCGCCAGAAATATTGGGCATGCCCGACAAACCGGACGTTCTTGTACGTCGCCAGCACCTTCTCGAACCCCCTCAACCCCGGTTTGTCCCGGTTAATCCAGTGGTCAAAATGCATGACCACGGCCAGCTTCAACCGATCACAAGCCTCGTAGACCCGCTGCTGCATGGGATCGTCCACCGGCAGGCCGCAGAGGTTTTCGCCGTAGCCCACGCATCCCTGGTCCATATAGTGGGCAAGAATCGGGTAGGGATCAAACCGCCCCGGATAGCGATGGCGGGGATCGGTCGCACAGAGGGGCAAAAGGCGGTCCCGATGCGGCCTGGTCATTCGCAGCATCTCTTTTGTTGTCGCGAAAAAATCGAGTTCTTCCGGCACTTCTACCGCCATCACGATCGCCTTTTCAATGCCGTGCCGATCCATCCAGCGCAAAACCTGCAACGGTTTCAGGCCCGGATCTTCGCGAACAAGCCGCCCCAGATGAACGTGGGTATCGATCATCTCTTCAGCCTCTCCCCCGGTAATAGTGTGAACGCCCTAAGAAGCATCCGCTCCTCCAAAATAAGTCCAACGCCTCTGAAAGGCAAGCGGTGATACAACCGTTGAAAAAACCGCAAGGCCTCCGGTCACGAGCTTTTTGTATTGACAACCGCCTGCTCTCGTACATTATTGTCCGCATCGTCAACGATGTAAACTCCAAGAGGAGACAGACAGATGACCAGATTCCCGTTTGTAAGGAAAAGAGGCTTTGTGTCCTTGATCGCCTGCCTCGTTGCGCTGGTTTTCACCTATAGCAGTACACAGGGGGAAGGTGAGGCGGTCACCGAAGCAGACGCAAAAGTTGCCAAGCGGTCGGCCAAGGTCTACTTGAAACATGGGGAGACAGAGAAGGCAGCGGAACAGTTAAGAATTGCTATAAAAGGCACCCCCAACGACAAAGAGACGAAAAAAATGTGGGCGCAACTCTACAAGGAACCGGCCAAAACACTTCTCAAACGGAGAATGTTCGACAAGGCCATTGAACAGTTTAAACTCACCCTGGAAGGCATTCCCCACGACATGGAATCGCACTACCTGCTGGGCTGGCTCTACTCGGAAAAAGGCCTTATCGACGAGGTGAACCAGCAGTTCGAAGCAGTCCTTAAACAGGAGAAAGGAAGGAAAAAATATGGAAAAGAGATCCAGCAGATAAGGGAAAATCTGTGGATGCTCAAATACAACGCCGGCGTGGAAGCGCTCCAGGCCCAGGATTATAACAAAGCCGTAGGTGAATTCCAGTCGGCCGAGAAATGTGTTCCCGACCGGGTGGACACCGTTAAAGGCCTCGGACTCGCCTACCTGCAGATGGGGCGGCAGAAGGATGGGATCAACGCCTTTCTCAAAGCAGCGTCGCTCGACAGCACCGACGCTTCCACATACATCCGCCTGGGAGTCGTCTATATTAACACCGGCAAGCACCAGGAAGCGATAAACGCCCTCCGCAAGGCCCACGAACTGAAGCCGGACGACCCGGACGCCCTGGACAAGCTGGCCATCGCCCAGTTGCGGGCGGACGATATGGCAGGGGCGCTTCAATCCACCGAAAAAGTTCTTAAGATTGCCCCCAACCACCCCAGGTCCCTCAGCAGGGCGGGACAGTTGTATGTGATGGGAGAAAATTTTGCCCGGGCTGCCGAAGTTCTGGAAAAGGTCGTGGAACAGAAACCAGACGACAAAATCGCCATCTTCAACCTGGCGACATCGTATAAGGCGTTGAACCAACTCGATAAAGCCGAGACCCTGTTCCAAAAATCCCTGGAATTCAATGCCTCCGACCACGAGGCGTGGTATCAACTGGGCGTTCTCTACGACAAGCAGAATCGTTTGGACGATGCCATCCAGGCATTCGAGAAAGTCGTCGAAATAACACCTGCAAACGGACAGGCCTGGAGGGCCCTGGGGCAGACATGTACCCGCAAGTCGGAGACTTCAGAGGGGGAGGTGAAAAAAGAATATGCGAAAAAGGGCGAAGAGGCTCATAAAATGGCCGACAGCCTGGGGGCACCATAAATGCCCCGCACCCCCTGTAATCGAGCAATCGCAGATGACGACGAGACTTCGCGGGCGATCCATCCTCGATTTACTTGAACCCATACGCGGAAAAGAAGCGTTCTGCATAAAAACAGGGTTATGCCAGTAACATAACCCATTGTTCCTCAGCTATTCAGACCTGGTCTATCCCCTCATCGAAACCCCTCCAGCTTGAACTCTATGGGAACAACCACCCACACCGGCACCGGCTTGCCGTTCTGGATCGCCGGCTTGAAGACAAACCGCATGACGGCCTTCAGCGTGGCCTTGTGAAAAATCTCCTTGCCCCTCAGCACCGTCGCCTTTTTCACCCTTCCGTCACTCCCCACGAGAAGCTTCACATCCACGGTGCCCTCCAGACCGGCCTTCTCTGCCAGGTTCGGATATTCCAGAATCAGTTCGTTGGTCAGTTCCGGCTTTTTCTCCACCTGCCAGATCTCTAAGGGCTCTTCCTCTTCGCCAAGGTGCACGGACTTATGAGCGCTTATCGGAGGAGGAGGCAGGTCAATCGGGACCTGGTCAAAGACCAGCTCGGTTGTCTCGATCGTTACATCGTCAGGCACCTCTTCGCTTCCGACTTCGATTGGGACCGCCGGCCGCGGCAGCGAGCGTTGCACCTGGCGCGTCTGCGGAATCTCCTCCATGTGGATCACGATCTGATTCTTTCGGGACGTAACGGCTCGAATCTTAAAGTTGGGAAGTACGACTGCAGTGATTGCAATCAGGGCAGCGGACAGGAACAGAGAAGCTACGAAAACCTTCTTGTACTGTCGCCTCAGATCCGCCTCCGGGTTTTTAGTACGCGTTTTCATCCGGATGCGGATGGGGTGATCTGCAAGCAGGCGCTGAAACTGTTCGCGCTTCTCGCGCAGCCTGGCCAGCGTAGCTAAGAACGTGTTGTCAAAACGGAGGTGAGTAACTTTCATTCTGCGCAACCTCGGAAGCGGCAGTACACGCAGCACCTATGGGCTCATTCGACCGCGATGGACACAATCAGCAGTTTACGATCGGGGCATTTCCGCATTCGGAGGCAGACCGTAGAAAGAACCGATTCTTTCTGGATCTTCTGAGGCCCACGTTCGGCAGGCAAATCGCCTATGGGGTGCAGGACCGAAACCGGCTGGGCTGGAGGGGGTGCAACCAGATACCTTTGTTGGGCGATACCGCTTTTCTCGATCTCGACACTGGGCAGGAAGCGTGTCAACAACGCCGGTCACGCTTCAGTGAAGCCGTTGAATAAAGACAGGCTCTTGGGATTGCTGCTCCCTATAAATTGAAGCCGAATTTTCCGTACCAGAACGCGCCACCAAAACCAAATGGGCTAAACTGGCTGTACTTGTTGCCGGTCCTTTCGGCGGCTTTTTGATGTTCGTCGGGATAGGTATTGAGGACATTCTGCACGCCAATGGCTATCGCAGATCTATTATCAAATGAGATGCTGGTTTCAAGGTCAAACGTCGCCTTGCCATTATAGGTCTGATCATCTTCAGAATCGTACCAGGTGCCGAAGTAGTTGGCACGCCCCAGCACACCCCAACGACTCGTTAGGGATTGTGTCAGAGTTAGATTCCCGCGCTGCTTGGGAAGATTCTCCTCCAATTCTTTGATCCGGAGATCGTCCAGAATGTCCGGGTTGTATTCGGTAACTTCGGTGCCCGTGTAGTTATAGGCGATGCTCAGCGCGCCCAAACCCACCGGCGCTGAAAAAACGGCGTCAATCCCCCTGGTATGGGAGTTGAAATCATTGGTGAAGAAGCGGAACTCCTGCAGGCCGGCCGCACTGGTGATACCCTCCCTGATGAGCTGGTCTCTCTCTGTATCGGCAAGCGAGAAGTCTTGCGAGACCGTCAGGCGGCCCTTCACTCTGATGTCAAAGTAGTCGATGGTCATACTTGCCCTGCCCAGATCGACAACGAGGCCCGTAGAGAGGTTGTTGGACTTTTCAGCACCAAGAGGCTTGGCGCCCTTCAACTCGGCTGCGCGACTGGTGGAAGGGACCGTTCCGTTGTTCACCAGATCGTTCTTATCGAAGTTGAACTCCGTCGTTATATTGAAGGCATTTTGCTGGCCAGGAGTCGGCGCCTTGAAACCGGTGCTGTAACTACTGCGCACCCTCAGGTCGTCGGTAATGCCGAGGTTGGTGGCTATCTTGTAGTTGGAGGTGGCACCGAAGTCTTCGAAATTCTCATAGCGCAGAGCCACGTCAAGCAACCACCGGTTACTGGGCTGAAAATTCCCTTCCACATAGACGGCAGAGTTGGACCGATCCCATCTGCCGGCGGCCACCTTACTGAAACCCGAGAACCCATTGGTAGCTGGTTGAAATCCCTGGCTGGCCAACGGCTGGCCAATTATATAAGACTCAATCTGTCCCTCCACGATCTCAAATGTTTCGGTTCGATATTCGAGACCCGTCGCGAAGAAAATCTGGTTGTTGACAGGGTACGTAATGCCGAGGTTCAGGTTGACGTCCGATTGGATATAGGAGCCAGGATCGAAATACGTCGGCGTAGCGGGACCCAGAGAGGCATTCACCGTGTTGAAGATGAAGTAGTCCGCCTCGTGACGGCCGTAGGATATGCTTAAGTCCCAACCCACCAACTCTTCTTTCCCAATACCAGTACCTTCAAGACCAAGCAGGATGGATTCATCCGTAGTGAATGCGCCGAATCGGGGCGTAAAACCACCGGGGAACATTTTCAGAAAAGAGAAGCAATTGGGGTCATCGCGAACCTTTAGCCAGGCATCGGGGTCCGGCTTGTTGTTGATGATGGGCACCTCGGCGCATTCACTGCCCTGACCCACGCCGTCCAAATCGCCAATTAGTAGTGATGGCAGCGTCTGGCCGTCTCTTTCTATCGTAGGCCCCTTGAACACGCCACTGCGGGTATGGGGATTGCGGAAATAGAACCCGCCTTCCGTTTCCTTATTGGCATAGTTGGCGTGACCGTAGAAATTGAGGCCCTCGCCAAGGGTGCCGCCGTAGTTGGCAAAGAATTTCAGGTCGTCTCGAATAAAAGGTTGCCCCCAGATTTGGGCGGGATTGGCCACATTGATATTGCCCGCGGCAATCAGATCGGCGGCATCATTGCGCTGCACCGAGCGGATGGTTTCACCCGAGTTGCCATATTCCAGGCTGAGGTTGGCCCAGGTGTTCTCATTGCCCAAGCCGATATTGAAAGCGGCCGTGAACAACTCACCATCGCCGAGGAATTTGCCCTCACCGTCCTGAAAACTGCCAAATTTGACCTCCGCAGAAATCCCTTCATAATTGTCTTTTAGACGGAAGTCCAATACGCCCGCAATGGCATCGGATCCATACTGCGCCGAGGCGCCGTCGCGGAGGACTTCCACCCGTTTGAGGGCAATTGACGGGATGACGGATATGTCGGGACCCTGCGCGCCATCAGATACGCCATTGCCCAGCCAGTGAATCACCGCAGCCCGATGGCGGCGCTTGCCGTTGACAAGTACCAGCGCGTGGTCGGGTGCCAGACTCCGCAGGTTGGGAGGCCGGACAACTGTTCCCGCATCGCTGATTGGCTGAGTGTTGACATTGTAAGAGGGTATGATGTTTCTCATCAGATCGGATAAATCCGTGCCGCCTTGCTTGGCGATGTCTTTGCCCTCGACAATATCGACAGGCACTGCCGAATTCGTTACAGAACGTGGTTGCCCACGCGAACCGACCACCACTATTTTCCCGAGCTCCAACACTTCTTCTCCGAATATATCCTGCGGCTTGGCTGCGACGGAAGTTGAATCAGCGTCTGCGGGATGCTGAGTATCCTGCGACACGGCCACGGACACGACACTCATAGAAAGCGCTACCGCGATACCAAGTGCAAAAACAAGAGACTTAAAACCAGGCCTGTGTTTCATACAAACCCCTTTCTTATTTTCTTCCTGAAAATATTCTTGAAAAATGTCAAAAACAATAATACGAAAAATTCCTCTACAAACCAAGTGTTTTTTAGCCTGATTCTGGTGCCTGCGCGTGGATAACAGCAAATTTCAAAGGGCATTTCCGTGAACGCGTCGGAGAAATTCTGCTTGCTATCGCCGCATGGGAGCAGTACGTTACCCAAAATCAGGGATCAGAGATCAGGGGTCGGTTAAACAAGAATTGATTCACTGATTCCTTCTGCCGTCTCACAGTTCGCGTCTCACCATTTTGGAGTGCCTATGTCCGGCAACCCCATCCTCATCATTGACGGCCACCTCGACATGGCCTTCAACGCCCTCTTTTACCGGCGCGACCTCACCCGGCCTGTTCGCGTCCTGCGGGAGCGGGAAGACAGCGTGCGGTCCGGCATCTCTCAGCACGCCGATTCACTGGAAAGGCGGCAGGGGCCTCAGAGGGTGAACTACACCGTCACCGTCTCCCTCCCTGAAATGCGCAAGGGGCATGTGGGCATTATGCTCTCCACCATCATGGCCCGCGTGCAGGTCCCAGGCAACGCATCCCACAACTCGGTGCGCACCCAGGGCGTGGCTTACGCCCGCGGACAGAGCCACCTGCATTACTACAAGGCGCTCGAACGCGAAGGGGAGATCGCCTTTATCAAAACCGTTGAAGACTTGGATGCCTGCGTCGCTGCCTGGGAAAACCCCACCCCCCAAACCCCAATCGGCCTCATCCTCACCATGGAAAGCGCCGACCCCATCCTCGGTCCCGATCAGGTCCCCAAATGGTGGGAGGCCGGCCTCCGGTCGGTCTCCCTCACCCATTTCGGGGCCAACACCTACGGCCACGGCACCGGCACGGTCGGCGGCCTCTATCCCCCTGCGTACCCTTTGATGGACGCCCTAAAGGAAACGGACATTATCCTCGACCTCACCCACGCCTCCGACCTCGCCTTCTGGCAGATCCTGGACTACTGGGACGGACCCGTCCACGCCAGCCACTGCAACTGCCGCGCCCTCGTCCCCGGCCAGCGCCACCTCAGCGATGATATGATCAAAGCCATCACCGAACGCGGCGGCGTCATCGGCATGGTCTTCGCCGAGCAGATGCTCAGCCCCACCTGGAACTGGGACGACCCCGGCACCCACTACGCAACGGCCACCCGTCCCATGAAGGCCGTGCTGGAGCACATGGATCACATCTGCGAACTCACCGGCAGCACCGACCACATCGCGTTCGGAACCGACCTGGACGGAGGCTTCGGACTGGAGCTTTCTCCCACAGACTACAACACCATCGACGACCTGCAGCGCTTCCTGAACATCCTCCGAAACTCGGGATACACCGAAGAAGACGTGGCCAAATTTGCCCATGGCAACCTGATACGCCTCTTTAAAAACGCCTGGAGGGCCGCCTGATGCCCGACAATCCCATGCTTATCGTAGACAGCCACCTCGACCTGGCCTTCAGCGCCATCCAGGTCAACCGGGACCTCACCCAGCCCGCGGCCGCCGTGCGCATCCACGACCCCGAATCGGTCATGCGCAGCTTTGGGAGCTGCACCGTCACCTTCCCCGAACTCCGAAAGGGCCGCGTCGGCATCGTCTTCGGCACCGTTATGTCCCGCCTGGATCCCAACGACCACTGGACCCGCACCGGCATGTACTGTCAGACCCAGTGTCACGGCGTCGGACGCGGGCACCTCGCCTACTACCAGGCCCTGGAACGGGAGGGCGTCATCCGCTTCATCCGAAACACGGCTGACCTCGAGGAGGTCGCCGCTGCCTGGGAGGACCCGGCGCCCGACACCCCCATCGGCCTGGTGCTTGCCATGGAAAGCGCCGACCCCATCCTGGATCCCGACCAGGTCCCCGAATGGTACGACCTGGGCCTGCGCATGGTCAGCATCTCCCACTACGGCACCAGTGCCTATTCCCACGGCACCGGCACCGAAGGCGGCGTTCTCCCCACAGCCAAACCGCTCCTCAACGCCCTGGGTGAAGCCGGCATCGTTGTGGATCTCACCCACACCACCGACCAGGCCTTCTATGAGATCCTGGACCTCTACGACGGCCCCGTCGTCGCTTCCCACCACAACTGCCGCGCCCTCGTCCCCGGCCAGCGCCAGCTTACCGACGACATGGTCAACGCCATTGTCCAAAGAGGCGGCGTCATCGGCGCGGCCTTCGACGCCTGGATGCTCGACCCGGGCTGGAGGCGCGAGGTCCCCTGCTATGAACAGACCACAAAAGCCACCCTCGAAACCGTCGCCGACCACATCGACCACGTCTGCCAGCTCGCCGGCAATGCCCGGCACGCGGGCATCGGCACCGACCTGGACGGCGGCTTCGGCCAGGAACAGTCGCCCAGAGATCTCAACACCATCGCCGACCTCCAGAACCTCCGTGACATCTTCGACCGCCGGGGATATTCGGAAGAGGACGCGCGGGATATTTTCTCGCGGAACTGGATTCGGTTTTTAAAGAAAACGTGGACCCACTGAGCGGTCAATACCTTTGAGCAAGTCCGGATATGGAGAACGCGCCCGTGCCCAGCCGACCCAACCTCATCCTCATCACCACCGACCAGCAGCGCGGCGACTGTCTCGGTTGCGACGGGCATCCCGTCCTGGAAACCCCCTATCTGGACGAACTGGCCGAAGGGGGCGCCCGCTTTCCCCACGCCTACACCTCCGTCCCGTCCTGCACCCCGGCCCGGGCCGCCATCTTAACCGGCATGGACCAGTGGAACCACGGTCGCCTCACCATGACCGGGGCCGACGCGCTCGAATACCCGGCCACTCTACCCGGTGAACTCGCAAAAGCCGGCTACCACACCCAGGCCGTGGGCAAAATGCACTTCCATCCCCAGCGCAAACTCTACGGCTTCCACCACATGGTCCTGGACGAAAGCGCCCGTCGCATCGGCAATTTCATCAGCGACTACCACCTCTGGTTCGACGAGCACAGGGAGGGCGCCTACGGCTACCGGGACCACAGCGTCGACTGGAACTCCTGGATGGGCCGTCCCACGCACCTGCCCGAACACCTCCACCCCACCCACTGGACCGCGGGCGAAGGCATCCGCTTCCTCCAGCAGCGCGATCCCACCAAACCCTTCTTCCTCTGGCTCTCCTTCGCCCGGCCCCACTCCCCCTATGATCCGCCCCAGACCTATTATGATATGTATATCAATAATCCCGACATCCCCAAACCCGCCATCGGCGGCTGGGCCGCCCTCTACGATAAAAAGATCGCCGACGTGAACGCCCCCCGAACGAACCGCACCGACGCGGAAGTCCACCGGGCCAGAGCCGCGTATTACGGCAACATCACCTTTATCGACCACCAGATCGGCCGCGTCCTCTACGAACTCCGGCGGCACGACCGCGGAACCTTTGCCAACACCCTCATCCTCTTCACCTCCGACCACGGCGACATGATGGGCGACCATTATCACTGGCGAAAAACCTACGCCTACGAAGGCTCCGCCCGCATCCCCTTCCTGATGAAGTATCCCGACGCCTGGACCTTCGACCGCAACCGGGCCCTCCACCAACCGGTCGAACTCCGCGACCTCATGCCCACCTTCCTGGATGCCGCCGGCCTGGACATTCCCGAATCGGTCGACGGCCAGAGCCTCCTCGACCTCTCGCGGGGGAAAACCGACACCTGGCGGACGTTCGTCCAGGGCGAACACACCACCTGCTACGACAAAGAGCACGGCATGCAGTACGTGACCGACGGCCGCGAAAAATATATCTGGTTCCACCACACCGGAAAAGAACAGTTCTTCGACCTCGACACGGATCCCCTGGAATGCCACGACCTCGCGGACCATCCCGCCCACCGATCCCGCGTGGAACGCTGGCGAAAGCGCCTGGCCGGAATCAACGAAGAGCGCGGCGACCCCCGGGGTCAAAACAGCACCCTCGTCCCCCAGCCAGACGGCGCCCTCACCCTCTCGCCCAACTATCAAAGATGGAAAGAACGGGCCGAGGAACTGATGGAGTAAACCGGACCCGGCCAACAATCCACCCCCATCCAAAAAGAGGCCCCCCATGGCGTCCCGAAAGAGATTTCACTTCTCCCCCTCCCTTCACCACGGGCACCTCCTGAAACAGACCCAACAGGCCCTGGCCTACAAAGGCGGCGACGTCAAAACCTGGCAGCGTAAACTCCGTCGCAAACTCCGCGAACTGGTCGGCGAGATGCCCGATGAACCGGTTCCGCTCAACGTCCGGACCCTGTGGAAGCGGGACCACCCCCTCGGCGCCATCGAAAAGATCGTCTTCACCAGCGAGCCTTACGCCGACGTCCCCGCCTTCCTCTGCCTCCCGAAAAATGCAGCCCCCCCCTACACCACCTTCGTCTGCGTCCAGGGCCACTCCACCGGCATGCACAACTCCATCCGCGTAGACCGGGACGACAATACCCAGCCGATTGACGTCCCCGGCGACCGCGACTTCGGCCTCCTCTGCATGGAGCAGGGCATCGCCGCCCTCTGCATTGAACAGCGCTCCTTCGGTGAGCGGAGGGAACGCGACCAGAAAAAAACCGCCCGCCACGGCTGCCAGGACGCCACCATGCACGCCCTCATGCTCGGCCGCACCCTCATCGGCGAACGGGTCTACGACGTGGACCGCGGCATCGACTACCTCAAAGCCCGGGGCGAGACCGACATGAACCGCATCGGGATCATGGGCAACTCTGGCGGCGGCACCATCAGCCTCTTCGCCGCCGCCCTCCTGCCCCGGATCCGGTATGCCATGCCCTCCTGCTACTTCTGTACCTTCAAAGACTCCATCATGTCGATCGGCCACTGCGTGGACAACTACCTCCCCCGCCTTCTCAAATACGCTGAAATGCCCGACGTCATGGGCCTCTTCGCCCCCAGACCGGTCGTCCTGGTGGCAGGCAAAGAGGACGGCATCTTCCCTATCGCCGGCGTCCGCAAAGCCTTCAGACACCTGAAAACCATCTACGCCGCCGCGGGCGCGGCCGGCCGGTGCCACCTCGTCGTGGGAGGGGAAGGGCACCGCTTCTACGCCAAAGAGGCCTGGCCTGAGATGCTGAAAGAGATCGCGCCGAAAGAAGGGAACGAAGCGCCATGCCGAAAAAATACTGGCTCATGAAATGCGAATATGACGAATGCACCTTTGACGAACTCAAAGCCAGACCCGACCGCATCGGCCGCTGGCGCGGCGTGCGTAACTATCAGGCCCGCAACTTCATCCGGGACGAAATGAGAATCGGCGACCTCGCATTCTTCTACCAATCCAACTGCAGTGAACCGGGCACTGCGGGGCTGGTGGAAATCGTCCGGGAAGGCTACCCCGACCCGTCCCAGTTCGATCCCGAACAGACCTATTACGACCCCAAAGCCACCCAGGACAACCCCAGGTGGTTCTCCGTGGACGTCAAGTGGAAAAAGGCCTTCCAGACCTTCGTCCACCTCAAAGACCTCAAAGCCAACCCCGAACTCAAAGACATGAAAGCCGTCCAGAGAGGCCAACGCCTCTCCATCCAGCCGGTCACAAAAAAGGAATTTGACACCGTCTGCAAAATGGGCGGGGTGTGAACAGAGGCAGACATGGCAAAATACGAACACATTCTGGACAATCGCCAGCGCAGCGTTGTCGACTATCTGCGGTCGCACCTGTCCGACGCCAACGGGTTTCGCCTCGTTTCGGCGTATTTCACCATTTACGGATACGAGGCCCTGGAACGCGAATTGCGCGGCGTTGAGGATGTCCGCTTTCTCTTTGGCGATCCGGCCTCGGTCGGCGAGTTGGACCCGGGAGAAAAAGAGCGGAAATCCTTTGACCTGACCGAAGATGGGCTGTCGCCACGACACGTTCTACAACAGAAGCATCTGGCGCGGAGGTGCGCTGATTGGGTACGACGCGAGGGCGTGAGCATACGTTCCATCGGCAAGTCCAACTTCCTTCACGGCAAAATGTATCTGGTCGAATCATGCGACGGAGGCGCAGCGGTAGTCGGCAGTTCTAACTTTACAAAAAGAGGGCTTGGTCGCGACCAGGGTGCGAACGTGGAAATCAATCTTTCAACCACCGATTCGACG
Source organism: Candidatus Latescibacterota bacterium (assembly GCA_965222075.1). GTDB lineage: Bacteria > Latescibacterota > UBA2968 > UBA2968 > JAAXHW01. The sequence goes on from OZ244937.1 coordinate 2,976,835, forward strand.
ATTCGTGCCGAACTGCGAGCATGGTTTGACGATCTCTGGACGAACAAGGATGTCACCTACGACGTCAAGGAAGACGTGCTCCTGGCTCTCAACAGGATTGGCGAGGACCATCCGCCGGAACTTATCTATTACAAGACTCTATATCAGTTGTTCCGCGATGACATAGAAGCAAGAGAAGCCAGAGACCAGAGGCTGGAAGACACTCACCTGTATGACACGGAAATCTGGAATACGCTGTACGACTTCCAGAAGGATGGCGCAAAAAGCGTGATTACACGCCTGTTGAGGCACAATGGCTGCATCCTGGCAGACAGCGTAGGATTGGGAAAGACATATACAGCACTGGCGGTAATCAAGTATTTTGAGTTGAGAAACGAGCGGGTGCTGGTATTGTGCCCAAAAAAGCTGCGGGAAAACTGGGCGCTGTATCCGGCCTATAACGCCCACGAGAACAATCCCTTTGAGAAAGACCGCTTTGGATACACGTTGCTATCGCATACTGACTTGTCCCGAAATAGCGGAAAATCGGGCGACATCGATCTGGCAAACTTCAATTGGCGCAATTTTGATATGGTGGTCATCGACGAATCCCATAATTTCAGGAATGACTCAAATCCCCGAAAGGATGAAGACGGCAAAACCCGCCACAGTCGCTATTCTCGTTTGCTGGAAGAGGTGATCAAGGAGGGCACAAAAACAAAAGTGCTAATGCTCTCGGCGACACCTGTAAACACCTCCCTCATCGATCTGCGCAATCAAATCTATCTGATGACCGAAAAGCGCGACAACGTGTTCCAGGATAGCCTGGGCATCGGCAATATTGGCGAGTTGCTGAAACAGGCCCAAAGGGAATTTAAATCGTGGGAGAACACGACTGCGCAGGACGGCAGGAAGGACAAAACGAAGCTGCTGGAACAACTGGGCGCAGACTTTTTCCAGTTGCTTGGTGGTGTCTCCATTGCCAGATCCCGACGCCAGATTGAGACATTTTACTCAGACGAAATGAGTCGAATTGGTGAGTTTCCGATACAGTTGAGCCCCGAAAACCACCATCCACGGACCGACTTGACGGGCGGACTATCCTATCAGAGTCTGGCCGAACAGATAGAAGCGTTCGCCCTTTCGGTGTACAGGCCGTCCAGATACGTCGCGAGCGAAGAGGCAAAACGACGTTTGGCGGATGAAAAACAAACTCTGAGATTCAACCAGGAGGACCGTGAGCGTTTTCTTATCGGCATGATCCGGACCAACTTCCTCAAGCGCCTGGAGAGTTCGGCCCACTCGCTTGCCGAAACGCTTGGTCGCACGGTCGGTAAGATTGACGACTTGCTCCAAAAAATAGACCGCTACGAACAAAACCAGCCGTTGGACGTGCAGGACACTCTCCCGGATGACGACGAAGACGATGAGGAGTTTCTGGTTAATCGGGCACGCAACCCCTATCACCTGCGAGAACTCGACCTGTCACGCTGGAAGGCAGATCTATTGACAGATCGGGAAACGCTTGCTGCGGCATGGGAGAAAGTCCGGGGGATCTCACCCGATCGGGACGGAAAGCTGAGAAAGATAAGGGCGCATATTCGAAACAGGGTGCTCAGCCCATCCACGGACAAGGATGGCAGGGTCAATCGCAAGATTTTGGTGTTTACGACCTTCAGAGATACGGCGGAATATCTGTACGAGAACCTGGCGAATTTGGCGAGCGAACTGGGGTTGAACATGGCGATAGTCTCAGGGGACGCAACGCGCACTACTTTCGACGACAACAACTTCAACGCCATTCTGACCAACTTCTCGCCCCGGGCGCGTGGGCGTGCCAGCACCGCAAACGGGGAGATTGACTTACTAATCGCGACCGACTGCATCTCGGAGGGGCAAAACCTTCAAGATTGCGACACTGTTTTGAATTACGATATCCACTGGAATCCCATACGAATTATCCAGCGCTTCGGGCGGATTGACCGGATCGGCAGTCGCAGCAAGGCAGTGCGGATGATCAATTACTGGCCTACCGACGATATGGAAGTCTACCTGCGCCTGCAAAGCCGTGTGCAGGCTCGAATGGCGCTTGCAGACGCGGCGGCAAGCGGCGCCGATGATCCCCTGGACGAAGACACATATGACGGGGTCCAGAGAGAACTGAATTTTCGCGACCGGCAACTTCAGCAACTTCGCGAGGAAGTGCTTGATCTGGACGAAGTCACGGATGGCGTCGTAATAAGTGATTTTACGCTTGATTACTTCTTTGCCCAACTGTTGCAGTATTTGGAGAAAAACAAGGCGGAACTGGAAGCAATGCCCAACGGGGCCTACGCAGTAACCGAAGGGGACGACGACACCAGGCGCCCGGGCGTGCTATTTTTCCTGCGCCAACGCAATGCCGGCACCGACAAGCGGGAAAAAACCGCCAGCCCGATACATCCGTATTATGCGGTGTACATACGCGACAACGGTGACATTCGCTACGGTTGCGCAAGTGCCAGACAGGTGCTGGAGTTGTTTGAATCGGCGGCCATCGGAAAAACCGAGCCGCTGCAAAAACTCTGCGATCAGTTTGACCACGAAACCCAAAACGGCAAAGACATGGCGCGTTACAACCAGCTATTGGCCGCGGTTATGGCCCACATCAGCAGGGCGAACAAAACGACGCGGAGTCGGCAACTGGGCATTCACGGGAGACGCGATGCCAGACTGCCCATCCAATCCGCCAACCCGCACAACAGCGATTTTGAGCTGGTAACCTGGCTCGTTATATTTGAACGCAAAGGCTGACAACAGGTCAACATGAGCGGAGCAATCGCAATGCCGGATTTCACAGAAGAAGAGCTACTGCAAATCATCGCAGCCGGCGAAGCTGACCGCGTCGAATTCAAGGAGTCTTTGTCCGGTGACGCCGCCACCAGGATCAGGGAAGCCATCTGCGCTTTTGCCAACGACCTGCCCGACCACGGAAAACCCGGTCTCGTCTTCGTCGGAGTAAGGGACAACAAAACGATCGGGGATATATCGGTCACAAACCAATTGCTCCGACAGTTGGCCGATATGAAAACCGACGGCAATATCGTGCCGCCGCCATCGCTGACCGTTGAAAAGCGGGTGCTGCAAGGCAAAGAAGTGGCGCTGATCACAGTGCAACCCTCCAACTCGCCGCCGGTTCGCTGCAAAGGAGCCATCCACATCCGCATCGGCCCGCGCCGCGGCATCGCCACATCTCAGGATGAAAGGATGCTCAACGAAAAGCGGCGATACGGAGACCGCCCTTTCGACCTCCAGCCAATTCCTACCGCCGGCTTGCCCGACCTCAATCTGACCCAGTTTGAGAACGAATACTTAACCGCAGCATTTCCGGATGAGGTACTGGCAGCAAACGATCGCAGCCTGAATGAGCAACTCGCCGCGACAAAAATGATCGTCGCTGCCGACCAGCCCACCGCGACCGTGCTGGGCATACTCACGATCGGCAAAAACCCGCAGGATTTTCTGCCAGGTGCTTATGTGCAATTCCTCAGAATTAATGGCAACGAATATGCTAATGAAATAATTGATGCCGAAGAGATACGCGGTGCCATTCCAGAGCTTCTTCGCCATCTCGAAGAAAAACTGACGGCCCACAATCGCATCGCTGTGGATATCACAACGAGCTACATTGAACAACGAACTGAGCTGTACCCTATGGAAGCGTTGCACCAGATCACCCGCAACGCAGTGATGCACAGGACGTACGAAACAACCAACGCGCCGGTTCATGTCTATTGGTTCAATGACCGTATTGAGGTGATGAGCCCCGGTGGCGCGTTCGGGGCGGTGACAATCGAGAGCTTTGGGAAACCGGGATTGGTCGATTACCGCAACCCCAACCTGGCGGAATCCATGAAAACACTGGGATATGTCCAGCGTTTTGGCGTAGGAATACCAATCGCCAAACGGCAGTTGGCGGCCGCGGGACATCCGGAACCTGAATTCGATATTTCCGATCACTTTGTGTCGGTAACGGTAAGGGGCAGGGGAGCAAAACAATGACCGTTCCCGTTTTGACTTTCTTCAACAACAAGAGCGGCGTCGGCAAAACTTCCCTTGTCTACCATCTGGCGTGGATGCTGTCCGACATCGGTTATCGGGTATTGGCCTGTGACCTGGACCCGCAGGCGAACCTCACCGCTGCATTTCTGAATGAAGAACAGTTGGAAAAGCTGTGGGACGAAGACAACGATGCCTCCGGGCGGACCATCCTGCAGTGCGTCCGGCCTTTGACGAAAGTAGGCGACATTGAGGCCCCTACACTCGCAAATATCAGTCCTGCGCTGAGTCTGATACCAGGAGACTTAGCTTTGGCCGGATTTGAAGACACCCTCTCGTCAGAATGGCCCAACGCATTGGGCTCCGGCGAACTCTACCGCCCCTTCCGTATTCTGACTGCCTTCTCGACCGTCATGCAATCCGGGGCAAAACAGATGAACGCCTCGGTCATCCTGGCCGACGTCGGCCCCAATCTTGGTGCGATTAACCGCTCCGCATTGATTGCCACCGATTACATCATCGTTCCGCTGGGTACCGACCTGTTTTCACTCCAGGGCCTGCGCAACCTCGGCCCGACGCTGAATCGGTGGCGGCAAGACTGGCAGCGGCGAAGGGACAACTGGAGACAACCGGGCTTTCCACTGCCGGATGGGGAGATGCAACCCGTCGGCTATGTGGTACAACAGCACGGCGTACGCCTGAGCCGCCCCGTCAAGGCGTATGACAAGTGGGTCAATCGAATGCCGGAAGAATACGCCCGCAACCTGCGCGGCGATAACGAAGGACCTTACCCCGCGACACCGGCACAAGATGAAGAACACGCCCTCGCCACCGTCAAGCACTACCGGAGCTTAGTGCCAATGGCTCAGGAAGCGCGCAAGCCCATTTTTCACCTCACCACGGCCGACGGTGCCATTGGCAGCCATGCCGCCGCTGCAAATGACGCACGCCGGGATTTCAGGGATTTGGCGAAGAAGATCGTACAAAGAATCAAGCTCAGGGACCTGCGGAGCACAGGAAAAGAGGCAACATGGAAAACGTAAAAGAAGATATAGGCGCCGCCAAAGCTGCCGATCCGACGGCGGACACCAGCGAGCAGGAAGCGGAGATAGATCAACAGGTCTATACACTGTACGGACTGACGGCGGAAGAGATCGCGGCGGTGGAAACTGTCTGAATCAGGATTATCAGGATGATAGGATTTTCAGGATGGAGGGATAGGTGGTTAAGCAGAGAGGAGGGGGTTCAGGATGAGCAGGATGGGAGGATGGGAGAATGAATGGATAAGTGGAGGGCAGAGTTTTCAAGATGGGAGGATTATCAGGATGATAGGATTTTCAGGATGGAGGGATAGGTGGTTAAGCAGAGAGGAGGGGGTTCAGGATGAGCAGGATGGGAGGATGGGAGAATGAATGGATAAGTGGAGGGCAGAGTTTTCAAGATGGGAGGATTATCAGGATGATACAGGATGATAAATGATCCGCTGACATATAAGATTATTGGTTGTGCTATGAAAGTACACAATACGCTTGGGAATGGGTTTCAGGAAGTTATTTATCAGAGGTGCCTCGCTATTGAGTTGGAACGGACTGGAATCGATTTCAGTCGGGAGGTGGAGCAGACGATTTTTTATGATGGCATTGTAGTGGGAACGAGAAGAGCCGACTTTGTTGTCGCTAATCAAGTTGTGGTTGAGTTAAAAGCGGTCATTGAGCTGGCGGATGTTCACATTGCACAGGTGAAAAACTATGTGGTGGCGTACGATTTTAATCTCGGTCTTTTGATCAACTTCGGGACAGAAAGTCTGGAATACAGACGGATATTCAACACGAAAAAGAATCCTGCAAATCCAAAAATCCAGTAAAGAAATCGCTCGAATCGGACGATCCCCGGCCAAAAGCCGGGGCATTCTGCGAGATTTTCGTAACCATACACCGTTTGCCAACGCCCAAACGTCGGCGGCAACACCTTCCACTGGCAGCCGATTTTGGTCCGGTAGAGGATGCCAGTATGAGCTGTACAGACTGACAGCGGAAGAAGTCGCGGCAGTGGAGGAGCGGTAGGGTTGACAGATGAGGAACTCGTTCATCCGCCTGGCAGACCGCATCCTGACGGCCAAATCCGCCGACCCGAAGGCCAATACCAGTGAGCTGGAAGCGGAGATAGATCGGCTGGTCTATGCGCTGTACGGCCTGACGGAGGAAGAAATAGCAACAATAGAGGTGAAGATATGAAAATCAGCGTGAAAAATCTGGGCGTCCTGAAGCAGGCGGAATTTGAACTGGGCGAGTTGACCCTTATTTGCGGCGGCAATAATACGGGCAAAACCTACGCGACGTACGCCCTGTTTGGCTTTTTACGGCGCTGGGAACATTTGTTGAAAGTCGAAATTCCCAGTCAGGCTATTGACGCCCTACTGAGGGACGGCGTAACGCGGGTTGATATTGAGCCCTATGCCATCATGGAAGCGAACGACATCCTTAGACAGGGTTGCCGAGAGTACACCCGGCGACTCCCGAGAGTCTTTGCTTCGAAACCGGACCGCTTCAAAGACGCGACATTTCAAGTGTCTCTTGAACCGGAAACAATATCATCGATAAAGAGCCGTGCTTTTGAGCGCAGAAGAGGATCTGCCGAAGACGATCTTCTCTCCCTGTCCAAGTCTGAAGGAGAAAAGGACCTGGTGATCTCGCTACTGATGGACAAGGGGAAAAGAGCATTGCCCGCTGAAATGATTAAGGAAATAATCTCAGACGGGATTGTTGAATTACTCTTCGACCAATTTTTTCCCCGGCCTTTTATCGCCAGCACAGAGCGCACCGGCGCGGCAATTTTTCGCAAGGAACTGAATTTTGCCCGAAACCGCTTGCTGGAAGAAATGAGTCGAGCGGATGAAAACATTAACCCGATGGAATTGTTGTTCAAGTCCTACCAGGACTATCCCTTGCCTGTCAAAGTCAACGTGGACTTTATCCGGCAACTTGAGAACGTTGCCAAAGAAGACAGCTTTCTTGTCGAAAACCATCATACTGAATGATTTCGCCGACATCATCGGTGGCGAATACATCGCGGAAAGTAATGACACGATTTACTTCAAGCCCGCACGCAGACAACTGAAGCTGACAATGGACGAAAGTTCCAGCGCGGTGCGTTCCCTGTTGGATCGCGGGAATTGACACGATTTTTATTTGAGTCATGTCGCAAAATGTCGCAAAACCTGGCGACCTGCTGATGGTAGATGAGCCGGAATTAAACCTGCACCCGGAAAATCAGCGTCGCATGGCTCGGCTCTTTGCGCGGTTGGTAAATCTGGGTATCCGCGTCTTCGTGACCACGCACAGCGACTATATTGTCAAGGAACTCAACACCCTGATTATGTTGAATCAGAACAAGCCCTACCTGAAGCAAATCGCGCAAGAGGAAGGCTACCAAACCGAAGAGCTTATAGCTGCTGAAAAAATCAGGGTTTATATCGCAGAGAAAGCGTTGGTGAAGCTGGAAAACAAAAGCAGGAGAAGCCGACACCCAACGCTCGTGCCAACCAGGATAGACCCAGAGTTGGGGATTGAGGCACGTAGTTTCGACGAGACCATCAATAAAATGAATGAGATTCAGGAAGCCATTGTGTGGGGTGGAGATGAATGATGTCCGACTTTGATATATTACGAGATTTGATTCGGGATGAGACGTTGGCCTCGGTTGAGTGTCAACATGGCAAAAAGATTATCGTCCTGGAGGAACCTGGCAATCAACAACAATCAGCATATTCCCTGAAGATATGCAACGTGCCGGATGACATTATCGCGTTCAAAGCGGATGCTTTCCCGCCGCCAAACAGTATTTTCAAAAACAGCAAAGGAGAATGTAAGCGGGCCGATTTTGTGGTCATCGCCAGTGACGACAAAGCAAACTGGATTGTTTACATAGAAATGAAAAGTGGCAAAGGCGATTCGGAAAAAGAAATCGAGCAACAATTGCGTGGAGCACAATGCCTTGTCGCCTACTGCCGCGCCATTGGTCAGGAATTCTGGCAAGAGCCGAAATTCCTTGAAAAAAAGAATTACCAACAGCGTTTTATCAGCGTTAAAAATATTGGGATACCAAAACGGCCAACACAAATGCGGCCAGAATCCGGTCAGCACGACACGCCGGAACGTATGCTGAAAATCAACGCGCCAGCTGAAGGCGACCTGCGATTTAACAAACTGGTCGGATCAAATCGTGGTTGAGTAAATCCCAAAATCCAGTAAAGAAATCGCTCGAATCGGACGACCTCCGGCCAAAGGCCGGGGCATTCTGCGAGATTTTCGTAAATCCTGATCCTGACAATTGCACGGTCTCACGCCGAAGAAACTGCTATTGTGGAGGAAAGAGAATGAGCGAACCACTAAAAGTATTCATCACTTATTCGCATAAGGATACAGACGCAAAGGATAAATTGATAGAGTGTCTTGCTGTGATGAAACAACAAGGCATCATAGCGATTTGGCACGATAACGAAATCCTCCCAGGTGACGAGTGGCGTGAAGACATTTCCAACAACCTTACCGGTTCAAACATTCTGCTTTACCTCGTCTCCGCTTCGAGTCTTGCTTCTGAAAACTGCAACAAGGAATTGGGCGAGTCATTAGACTCCAGGATAAGAGTCATCCCCATTATCCTTGAGCGTTGCGATTGGCAAAATCATCAACTCAGCGACATCCAGGCTCTGCCTGATGAAGGCATGCCCATTAACGAATGGACGCCTGAGAGCACGGCCTGGCAAAATGTGGTAGAGGGTATCCGAAAAGTCGTTGACGAAATGCAAGATCAGCCAAAACTCTCATTTGTATAACACAAGAGGAAATAGAAATACTGACTTATTTGGCACTACAACGGGGTAACTTTCTGATGATGCTGAGGCAAATCGACAGGGCAATGGAAGCCTACTCACGTGCAATTGAGCTTAACCCGGAATATGCCACTGCCTATAACAACCGTGGCAATACTTACGGCATCGAAGACGATGTTGACCGGGCTATCGAGGACTACAACAAGGCCATAGACCTGAACCCGGAATATGCCACTGCCTATAACAACCGCGGCATTGCTTACAGCCACAAAGGTGCGTATGACCGGGCTATCGAGGACTACAACAAGGCCATAGACCTGAACCCGGAATATGACTTAGCCTATAACAACCGCGGCACTGTTTACCACTTCCAAAAGGAGTATGACCATGCCATCGCAGACTATAGCCAAGCGATAGGCCTGAACCCGGATTATGCCACTGCCTATAACAACCGCGGCAATGCTTACAGTCACAAAGGCGCGTATGACCGGCCATCGTAGACTATAGCAAGGCGATAGGCCTGAACCCGGATTATGCCACTGCCTATAACAACCGCGGCAATGCTTATCGCAGAAAAGGCGCGTATGACCGGGCTGTCGAGGACTATAGCAAGGCGATAGGCCTGAACCCGGATGATGCTACTGCCTATAACAACCGCGGCAATGCTTACAGCGACAGAGATGAGGTTGAACAGGCCATCGCAGACTATAGCAAGGCGATAGAGTTGAACCCGGATGATGCCACTGCCTATAACAATCGCGGTGCTACTTACCGCTGCGAAGGTGTGGTTGACCGTGCTATTGCGGACTACAACAAGGCGATAGAATTGAACCCGCACTATGCCTTGGCCTATAACAATCGCGGCAATGCTTACAGCGACAAAGGCGCGTATGACCGGGCCATCGCAGACTACAACAAGGCGATAGACCTGAACCCGGAGTTTGCCTTGGCCTATTGCAATCGCGGCATGTATTGGCTGCGCTTGCAAAATTGGCAAGGAGCCAGATCAGACCTGACAGTTGCCAAGAGCATGGGCATGGATATTATCGCAGCATTTCGTAACGATTACAAAAATGTTGCGGCATTTGAGCGGAGATATGGTTTTCAGTTACCGGAAGATATCACAATAATGCTGACGCAACGGCGACGGAGCCGTTTCCCCAAAACGTCAGAAGATTTGAGACAGCAGGTATCCCTTCTTCAAGACCAATCTTCCAAGACGGAAGAAGTCTTTAGTGCCGATGACACGTCCTCGCCTGATGTGTTGAACTTACTCACGAAACTTTGCAACGCCGGTACGCCGTTGGCGGAATACGTCAAGACGCGACCCTATTTCGGCATCAAGGTAGACAGGAACGAAGCGTTTGTCGTGGATAGCACGACGCGGGATAAGCTCATTGCGGAGCACCCTTCATCCGCTGATATTTTGAAGCCGTTTTTGCACGGGCGGGACATAAGACGCTGGCAGGTAGGTGCACAGGATTTGTGGTTGATCTTTGCCTACCGAGGAATAGAGATAAACGGTTATCCCGCCATCCAGAAATACTTGGGGAAATACAGAGGTTCCCTGAGCAAAAGGGGGGGTAAACAGGAATGGTACGAGCTACAAGCGTCCCTCGACGACTCCGAGCGCTTTACGCAAACGAAGCTTGTCTGTCCAAATCTCTATAACCACCAAACTTTCGCCGTTGAGACGGATGGTTTTTACTGTGGGCATACATGCTACCTTATCCCGACCGCAGAAAAGTGGTTATGCGGTGTCCTCAATTCCCGCGTTGTGGAGTGGTTTTATTCACATGAGTCGAACCAATTAACAGGCAAGGAACTTCGGGCACTCAGTGGCTATATGCAGCAGATCCCGATCCCCAATGTCACGTCAACGCAGAAGGGACTGATCGGCAAAATCGTCGATTATCTCATCTATCTCCAGAAACAGCCGACTACAAACAGCAAGGATTTGGCACACGCCCGCGACCACGTAATGCTCAGATATTTTGAGCGGATAATCGACGGACTGGTTTATGAATTCTATTTGCCCGAGGAACTTCATCAGGGTGGCAAATATTTTTTCAAACCACTGTTGGACGAACAGTTGCCGCAACTTAAAGAGATTCAGGGTGATAAAATGTCTGCATTCCGGGGCATCTTCGAGCACCTGTATGAAAAAACTCATCCAGTTCGGAAGAACCTCTTCTTTCTCGATAGTTTAAAACCTATCCGCATCATTGAGGGCAAGCTATGAGAGTTACCAAAATTGAGATTAAAAACTTCAGAGGCTTTTATGGAACCTACCAAATCAACCTGCATCAGGCAGGAAAAAACCTGCTGGTCTACGGCGAAAATGGAAGCGGAAAATCGTCGCTTTATCTTGCGTTAAAATTCTTCCTTGAATCCGGCGAGGATGCTTCCTACATATTTGAAAACTATCAGAACATCTTTATCACAGATGACGGCTACATCAAACTACATCTCAGTGCTAACCAACGGTCAAAGGCACGCATCTACGAATGGTCACAGAGCGTTAAAAAGACGAATGACCGTCTAATTATCGAAGCATCAAAGGCAAAGGGCTTCCTCGACTATAAGGCACTTCTGGAGACGCACTATATCCATCGCGAAAGCGGTACTGTGAATGTGTTCGATTTGCTGATTAAGAATCTCTTGGCAAACACCGTCAGCGTCCTAACAGGTCGAAGCCTTACCGACGATTGGGCTGACATTCAGCCACCATTTCCACGCCGAGATGCAACCTATAAAATTGCAACCCTTGAAGGACAGATAGAGAATTTCAACCACGAATTAGCAAGCAAATTAGCAGAACTGCAAACGAAGGCGTCCGAAATCCTCGGCAAATTTGGATACGACGTTGCCCTTGACTTCCAGTTTCAGGGGATTACATACAATCGCGACGAAAAAGCGCTTGATGGGGAGCAGATTCTATTAACAGTCAAGTTCTTTGACAAAGAGATTCCTGCACACCACCGCTTCCTGAACGAGGCTAAACTGTCGGCGATTGCGATTGCTATCTACTTTTCTTCAATTTTGCTCCAGCCAGCCAGCGACCTGAAAATTCTCGCCTTAGATGACGTGCTAATCGGCTTGGACATGTCAAACCGCTTGCCTGTAATCGACATTATAGAAGAATACTTCTCAGATTATCAGATATTCTTCATGACCTATGATCGCACTTGGTATGAAATTGCCAAGCAACGGACGGCAGATAGTGAATGGAAATATGCTGAATTCTACTTCTCGAAAACCGACGAATACGAGATTCCGGTCTATATGGAAGATCGCGCGTATCTTGAAAAGGCGAAGGAGTATTTCGCTGCCAACGACTACAAAGCCTGCGTAATTTACCTTCGCACCGCCTTTGAAGTGGCAATCAAGAAATTCTGCGAGAAGAAGAATCTCCAAGTCAAGTACCGAGAAAATCCGAAGCGCCTGACAAGCGACGATTTCTGGACGCCAATAAAAAAGGGAAAGGACAGGTGGGGTGTGCCCTTTTTAGAACCGACTCTCGTTAAAGAGATTGAACTGTACCGAAGCGTTATCCTAAACCCGCTTAGCCATGCTACCATTGTCACCACCATCAAAAAAGAGATCTCCGAGGCAATAAAAGCAGTGGGAAAACTTGAGGCGAAATTAAATCAGTAAAGAAATTGCTCGAATCGGACGGTCCCCGGCCAAAAGCCGCCGATTTAGCCCCGTCCCTGAGTTTTACGAAAAACAGCCAATATTTTATAAATATTTATATTATAAAGACTTATGTCTTATCAATCGAGAACCTGTCAATTAAAACCTAAAAATTGTGTTGACTATCAACTCAACTTTCGATATATTTAGCTCAGGCTGTTTAACCTCAATCATCAACGCCCTCATAGGAACTGCTCATGCCAACATCATTTGGACAGGCTTTAAGAGAATTGCGACGATCCAAAAACGTGATCCAGAGAGACCTGGCTGCCCGGGTCGGCGTAGATTTTTCTTACATCAGCAAAGTGGAAAATGATCGCTTACCCCCACCATCTGCTGATACCATTGTGAAAATTTGTGAAGCACTTTCCGTTCCAGCCGATCGTTTGCTCTCAATGACAGGCAAAGTACCTACACCGGTCCGCGAAATGGTAGGTAAAAGCACGGCTGCCCAACAGTTTATGCAACAGGCTCATAGCCTTGATCTCTCAGAAGAAGAGTGGGAAAAACTAACTCAAAACCTGAAACGATTGCGAAATTGAGCGTTTTGTATGCAGAAGTGTATTTCAGGAAGAAAATCTGATGAGCACACAGTGGCTGGATATTCAGAGCTTCCAACAGAGTCAGGAACTCCTGTCCGCGACCAACACCCTGTCCATTCACCGTAAATTGACTGCCAGAGGTTATCCCGATACGAATAGAAAAGAAGCCGCAGAACAGGCGAGAGAGACCCTTGTAGCTTTTTTTCAGAAACTGGATAAAATCGTTCAGAACATCGAAGATGGGCATCGAAAGCCTGTCCTGGGTGTGGATGCCCGGTTGCGTCATCTGGCGGAAAATTACGTCCATGCAAAACGCGCTCGCGGTCAATCTCGTTCTCCATTTCTCGAACATCCTCTTTCTCAAGTCAGGGATTTGTTCTATTCCGAACGCCCCGAAGACCGCCGTGAAGTACTGGCAGTCCTGGCGGCATTTCGCGAACTGCTTGAGGAACATGTCAGTGTTGATGCGAAGCGTTTGCTGGGAGATATCTGATTGTTTCACATCCTCCGACAAAACTTAATTTGACCTGGCCCATAAGGGATCCAGGAATAGCCAGATACATTGGAAAAACTGTTGCGTTGAGAGAGGCAAAAATGGTGAGCAAGCAGAGTTCACTTTTTTGGGATGATGGAATTTCGCCGCAATTGGCCGCTGACTTGCGTCGTCTGAATCCATGGTGGGAGGACGATCCTATGCCTCCACAGCCAAAGACGCGCCGCCACCTGGTCGCACAGATACGCCGTCTTTTGGAGGCAGAGATTGCTCCGATCGTCGTGGTGCGCGGCCCTCGGCAGGTGGGAAAGACGACCGCGCAGTTTCAAATCATCGCGGACTTGCTTGAAGAAGGCGTACCTTCCACAAACATCCTCCGGGTCCAGTTCGACGAATTAGCCTCACTGCGAGGGACGAAGGAGCCGATTCTTTCCATCTCCAACTGGTTTGAACGGAAGATAACAGAGGATCGTTTCAACGCGCTGGCGCGAGACGGCCGGAAGGCTTATCTCTTTTTTGACGAAGTGCAGAACCTCGATGACTGGGACGCGCAACTCAAGTCTCTTGTGGACAACGCCGCGGTAAAGGCCGTGGTCACGGGAAGTTCCGCACTGAGGATTGAAATGGGCCGGGACAGCCTGGCCGGGCGCGTCAATACGGTCGAAGCGGGTGTGCTTTCGCTGACTGAAATCGGTGCGTTGCGCGAGTTGGAAACTCTGAAGCCATTCCTGCCGGACAACGGTCTGAGTCACTTGATCGACAAGGGTTTCTGGCAGGAACTGCGTGCGTACGGACAGGAAAACACGGGATTTCTGAAAGAGGTGTTCGGGCATTTTTCAGAGCGTGGAGGCTATCCGATCGTCCACAAGCTAAGGGATGTCGAATGGGCTTTGCTTGCGGACCAGTTGAACGAAACTGTGATTAAGCGCGTTATTGAACACGACCTCCGGGTGGGTCGCCGCGGGCGAAAGAGGGATGCCCAACTACTTGAGGAGCTTTTCCGCCTGACCTGCCGCTATGCCGGGCAGGCGCCGACAGTTTCGACGCTTGCGGACGAGGTCCGGCAATCACTCGGCGCAAATATTGGCAGCCAGCGAGTCACTCATTATTTGAAGTTTCTCAGTGAGACGCTTCTGCTTCGGTTGATTCCTCCGCTTGAGATACGTCTCAAAAGAAAGCGAGGAAGTTCCAAACTTTGTCTGGTCGATCACGGCTTGCGAGCCAGTTGGCTTCAGGAACAGATACCATTAACGCCTGAAGCCCTGGCAGAACACCCTGAACTCACCTCGTTAGCCGGCCATCTCGCTGAGAGTATTTTCGGCTCGGTTGCTTCGACAATTCACGGCCTGGACATCGCCCATTTCCCCGAACGAGGAATGGATCGTGAAGTGGATTTCGTTTTGACCATCGGCGCTCAACGCTTGCCGGTGGAAATCAAATATCAACGTAAGATAGATCCCCTGCGGGATACGCTGGGCATTCGGTCATTCCTCGAAAAATCAGTCAACAACGCCTCATTTGGCTTGCTGATCACTCAGGACTATTCCGGGGAAGTTGACGACCCCCGAATCGTGAGCCTGCCTCTTTCAACCTTTATGCTTATCAGATGATGAATGAAAATCGATCACCTCCATCTCTCAAGATTAACCCCGCTGCCAGAACCACAGGTTTGGCACGAACCGAAAGGAATGCACAATGAACACCGATCAATCGCCGTCTGCAGCCGCGTCCGAGCCGAACTCCAAATCTTACCGCGCCTCGGCCTTTGCTGACGCCAGGCCCGAGCTTGCGGCTCCCGGGGCCACGCCAGAACGGTTGGCCCACCTGAAGGAGCATGGGTTCGTCATCGTCACCGACTTTGTCGACAACCCATGGATCCCCATTCTCCGCGAGGCGGGCCGCCGTGTTACCGAGGCCTGCTCACCCAACCATGGCTACAGCAAGATCGACTGCTCGAAGGGCTACGTACACCGCACGGGAAACGATGAGCCGTGGGCAATCCGGGGCCTCGTCCACCCCGCTTTCGGGGAGCCCGGTTTTGCCGAGTTCCACGGCTCTCCGGATTTCCTGAGCTTTGTCCACTCCTGGTGTAACGGGCTGCGGTCGGAGGATATGGTGATGGGTGGCCTGCTGCTGTGGTGCAACCCCCAGCAGAAGGAACATGCCCTCGGTTGGCACCGGGACGTGACGTGGTGGGGTACCGGGAAGCCCTATTTCGCGCAGAGGGAGATCCGGGGCGAGGGACCTGAGGCGTACTCCGAGGAGGTCGAGAAAGAACGCTGGAAGGAAATTCGCGCAAACAACGCGAAGGCGATTGTGGAGCGGAACGGAGTGAGCATGTTCCTGGCGCTGGTCAACGACGAGTGCCACGAGCTCGTACTGGAGAGCCATGATCGATGGCGTACGCCATTTGAGCATGACGTGCTCCTGCCGAAAGCCATGAAGGACCAGGGCGTTCCGTACACACCCAGCTGGAACGGCGTGGACCCGCTGCCAGACCAGGTGGCGATCCGGCTCAAGGCCGGGGAAGCCCTCATCCGCAATGGGGCTACGATCCACACGGGGCACACCGTCCCCGATCGCGAGCGCAACACATTGTCGATCGGTTGGTCAAAGTGGTCCGGCGCGTTCACCGGGCAACCGTCGGTGGCGGACGTGCGAAGCGCGTGGCAACTCGATCCCGCCGTGCGAGCAACTTTGCCACACGAGTGGATGAAAACAGCGTGGGACCGATGGGCCGAAACGCAGAAACTGGGGGATACGCTTGAGGACCGGTACGCGGGGTTTGACATCAGGCATATCAAAGCTGGGGAAGTGTTGGGTTGGCGCGGTGAGTTGGAGCGCCAGGCTGCGGCGGCGGGCGAAGCCTGGAAGCCCTTCCAAACCGCGGGGTGACTGGTTGCGGAGTGGCAAATCCACAGCAGACGATTGAAAGTCAGCTTGCCCTTCGGGGGCTGGGGTTATGGGATCAGCCCCCCCTCACTCCTCCGGTATCTCCACAGGCAGATCCAGCCTGTCTCCCCACTCCTTCCACGACCCGATATAGTTGCGCGCCTTCGGATACCCCAAAAGGCGCAGCGCCAGGTACGAGTGGGAGGAGCGGTACCCCCCCTGTCAGTAGCAGGCGATCGTCTGCTCCGGCGTCACCCCGGCCCGTTCATACATCTCCCGGAGTTCCCCGGCCGGCCTGAAAGCCCCCTTCTCATCCAGATTATGCACATACTCGATATGCACCGCTCCCGGAATCGACCCGCCCCTTGCCGCGCGGACGTTTCGGGCGTAGTACTCATCGTCGCCCCGCGTATCCAGCGCCACAAAATCATCCTGTCCCAGTGAGTCCCGCACCTCTTCAACCCCGATATGGCGTTCGGGCGCCGGCTCGGCCTTGAACTCCGCACGGTCCGGAACCGGACACGTCGTCGTCACCGGGTACTCCGCCTCCGTCCAGGCGTTCAGCCCCCTGTCCAGTACGTGCACATTCCCGTGTCCCAGATACTCGCAGATCCAGAACCCCCGTGCTGCGCGTATGCCCGAATCATTCTCGTAAAACACAATCGTCCGGTCCGACCCGATCCCCCGGCTTCCCATCAAATACCCGAACATCCACATAAACGCTTCGAACGCCTCCTGTCCCGTATTGTTCAGGCTGATCCCATAGAGATCCAGGTGGATCGCCCCCGGAATATGCCCCGCCGCGTACTCGTGCGTCGGCCGCGTATCCACAATGCACAGCAACGCGTCACCCAGCCGCGCGTGCAATTCTTCCGGCGCCATCAGCAGCTGCGGATTGGCATAGCCTTTATCGCTCATACGGTCACCTCCTTAAACAGCCTCCTGGATGGGTTCGTCAAGCGCCTTCCCATCCAGAGTGCAAAAAGGTGTCGGTTGTGGACTGCGGATTGAGCGTCTTTCATTCCCGCAATCCGCAGTCCGCATTCCTTTGTTCCCTATCCCTTCAGCACCTCATCGATCCGCTTCAAATCCCCCTCCGCCAACGCCACCTTCGTCGCCTGAACATTGTCCTCCAAATGCTCCATCTTCGTCACCCCGGCGATCACCGACGACACCTGCGAATTCGCCAGCAGCCACGCGATAGCAAGCTGGGCCAGCGAAACCCCCTTCTCCTCCGCCACCCCCGTCAGTCTCTCCACGGCCCTTAGATTGGCATCGGTAAAAAACTCCGCCTGCGTGCCGTCGTCGATAATCCGCCCGCTCACCGAATCCAGCCTATCCTTCCGGTAGCGCCCCGTCAGCAGCCCGCTGGCCAGCGGATAGAAGGGCACCATGCCCGCCCCGGCCTTCTCGGCGGCCTTCAGAAAATCCGCCTCTTTGCCCCCCTCCTCACAGGCCACCTGGTCCCGCTCCAACAGGTTGTAGCGGTTCTGCACGGCCACAATCCGCCGCGACACATCTTTGCCCACCTGTCCCATCACCCTGACGACATGCTTCATCTGCCCCGCTGAATGGTTGGACACCGCCAGATAATGCACCTTTCCCTGCGTCACCAGGTCGTCAAACGCCCCCCACGTCTCCTCCGGGGGCACCCGGTAGTTCCCCTCCTCGTCCATACCGTTCTGGTGCAGGTAAAGCAGATCGATGTAGTCGGTCCGGAGGCGCTGCAAACATTTGTCCACAGCGAACCGGATGTAGGCCCGCGACGCCCCGAGCTGGTTCGGGGTAAAGTCCGCCTGCATCGCGTGCTCTTCCCGCACCGGGTTGTGAATCTTCGTTGCCAGCACCACCTGTTCCCGCACCGACCGCCCCCGGGAGGCGAAGTAGCGCCCCATCACCCGTTCGGAATTTCCCGACCCCAGGTTGTAGGAACAGGCCGTATCCCAGTGGAATACGCCCAGCTCCAGCGCCCGGTCAAACACTTCAAACCCTTCGTGATCCCCGATTCGAGACCCATCGTACAGCGGGTCCCCCCACTTCCACATCCCCAGCCCGATCGCCGACACGAACAGCCCGGAATTTCCGACGCGCCGGCACGGCATCCCTCTGAATGCTTCAGCCATAGCAAACCTCCAAGGAAACACCCGGCTCATGCCGGGTAGAGAATCGGCGTTTCGGACCGATGAACCCTTCGGGTTCACGACTCCAAAACCCTTGACACCTGAACAAATTGATATAATCGTACGGGACGTGCCCCCGGATACGCGACGCAAAGGTCCTCCGGATCCAGCGTTCCGCTTCAAAAACGCACATCCACCGCTCAGCCTATCTCTATCCTCACCACCCACCCCGATGTCGCATCGCAATACAGAAACCCCGTCTCGTAAATCGACAGCCCGTGCGGCTGCGGGTGGGGCGTCGGCACCTCAATCCGGTCCAGTTCACCCTCCCCTTCCAGGCCGAGCTTCACAACCACGCGGTCCGCCGTATGCACCACCCAGATCCCATCCCGGACCCGCACCACCCCGTGCGCGCGTGTATAGGGCAGCGGAATCGTCCGCAGGGACGACCAGTCTGAAATCCGGACCTGTGTCAGCGTCTGGCTCTTCAGCGTGGACAGCCAGAGCGTCCCCTCCTCATACCGGTCGTACTCCAGCCCGTGCGTGCCCCCTCCCCCCGGCAGCGGATAGCGGTTCAGCGTCGCTCCCGTCTCCGGGTCCACCTTCAAAATCTCCCCCGACTGCGCATCGGTGGGCCGCTCCCGCCGCCACCGCGCTCCCGTCCCGTTCGCCGCCAGCCACAGCGCTCCGTCGCCCCACGTCAACCCGCTCGTATTGGACGACTCGGTCGGAACATCCGCCAGCAGCTGTGTCACCCCGTAATCGTTCGCCTCCGAAATCTCCACCAGCGCGGCCCGGTCGGTCATCTGGTCCACAACCCAGAGCCCGTCGTCGGTCACCTGTAAGCCGTTGGGCAGCGCATAGGGCGCCCGGAACAGCGGTTCAATATTCATATCATTTCCCTCAACTCGCGGCCCGGGCCGACTCTGCCTTAAAAAGCCTGTATTCCACCCACTCGTGCTCGCACGCCGGCCCGCACACAAACCACGCCCTCCCCTCCATCGGCGCCAGCACAATCCCGCAGATTGTCTGTCCGCACCCCTCCCCATCGTGCACCTCATTGTGCCGACAGATCGCGATCGGGTAGTTCACATGGTCGCTGAGCATTCCCTTCAGGGCATCCGCGTCAGGCCGTTCGCACCCCCGCAGCAACCGGGTGGCGCGCCCCCACCGGGCAATACTCTGCCCGCGCTGGTCCCACGCCCGCCGCTCCAGAGGCTTGAGCCGGTCGGTCAGATAATGGTTCGAATGCGCCATCGGCCCCTCAAAGGGACAGAGCACCTCCACCTCTCTGGCCGTTGTTTCCAGGTCGTAGACCTCCCCGTGCCGATCGCAGATTACATAGTTCATCCCCGACGCCCGGCGGGTCCCCCCCACCGCGTTGAGCGCATCGCCGATCTGCTCCTGCGACAGAATCCGCCGGATCACGAACGGATAGGGCACCCCGGGACCTGCATCGGCCGGAATCAGCTTGTTGATCACCACCCCGATCCCCGCACTGTTGAGCCCTGCGCACCCCAGCATCCCCGCCGAAGTGTAGACCAGAGCGTCCGGCCCCTCACCCCCTCTCACCTTCAACAGCACCGCCGCGGGCGCAAAAATCGCCGGCAGATCGTAATTCTGCCCGATCATCGCTCCGTCGGTGCCGCCCGGCGCCATCAGCGTCGTGCACCCCGCCCCCACAAAGGCCGGGGAAAGGGAATCGAACAGGTCCAAAAAGGCGTTCAGCGCCAGAATCTCCCCAAACGGAACATCCGCCCCCTCGGCGATCCCCCTTGCCTCTTCCACCAGCCCCGGCGCATACCGCTCCGCCGGCCCGAGGTAGGTCCCGGCAGTCCCCAGCGCCCGTTCCATCGTCACCGGCTCGACGCCGTGGTCCCGGCTCGTGGCGTCCATATAGTCAAAGTAGGCCGGCAGAAGCGCTCCGATCTCCTCCCGAAACGCCTCCCCGTGCGCCCGCCCCCTCTCCCTCGGCCCCCCGGACACCTCAAGCAGCGGAAGCCCTGCGTCCATATCTACCTCCCTCCGAAACTCACACTCGCACAAACTTCTGCAACCGCTGTCCTTGATCCTCCATCCCGATCTCCGCCACGTAGATGCTCCCCTCGTCGTCCACGCAGATCCCGTGCGGCGACTGCACCTCCCGCTCCCCTTCAAACCGGCAGAGCCGCTCCCCCTCCGGCGACCAGGCGCTGATGCGTCCACCCGCCCCCTGTTCGGCCACATAGATCGTGTTGTCGTTTGTAATCCACACATCCCCCGGTGCGGCCACATCCGTCCACGCCTCCATAAACACCCCCTCCGGATCGAAAATCTGGATCCGATCGTTCTCCCGGTCGCAGACCAGCACCCGGCCCGTCTTGTCGCACCCGATATTGTGCACCACCGCAAACTGGCCTGGCTCGCTGCCCGCCTCGCCCCACGACAGCAGGTGCTCCCCCTCCTTCGAGTACCTGTGCACACGTCGGTTGCCGTACCCGTCCGACACGTAGAACGACGCTCCGTCCGGAGCAAACGCGACCCCGGTCGGCATGTTGTACTCGCGGCCGTAGAACGTCACCCCGGGCACCCCCGGTGCCCCCCACTCCCGTTCCATCTCGCCCAGCAGCGTGTACCGGCGCACCACATGCTGGTATGCATCGGTCAGATAGACCCCATCGTCCGGCCCGATAAAAATCCCGTGCGACTGGCTCACCAGGTGCGGAGAGATACCGAACTCCCCGTAGCCCCACGACGTCACGAAATTCCCTTCCTTATCGAACACGACAATCGGATGCTTCCCCCGGGTAAACGCATAGATGCGCCCCCGGGAATCGACCGCCGCATCCGACACCTGCGTAAACACCCACCCCTCGGGCAGCCTCGCCCACCCCTCTACCACTTCATACTTGTAGTCTCCCTCCCCCAGAACCATATCATACCTCCTTGAGGGCTACTTTCTACCCCTCGTCTTCTTCGCCTTCTTCACCCTTCGCATCCCTGGCCTGCAGCCGTTCCGCCGTCTTCACCGACCCGATGTAGAGTCCGTTATAAGCCGCTTCCGAGCTGGAAAAAGGCCCCTGGCCCTCCTTCCCGTGCCACTGCAGGTTCGTAACCATCGGATTCCTCTTCCCCGTCTCCTTTTCCCGCCGGGCGATCCAGGCCTCCATCCGATCCTTCAGCATCCGCACCACCTCCGGCTCCTTCCCGGCCAGGTTCACATTCTCCCCCGGGTCCTCCACCAGATTGTAAAGCTCCACCTCCGGCTTGAAATGAAAATCCGGCTCTAAGGCCACAATCAACTTCCACGCCGGCGTCCGCCACCCGTGCTTCCGCATCCAGGTCGCCTCCGTAATGTAGAATTCCGGCGAATGGGACGCTCGCCGGCCCCGGATCAACGGCATCAGGCTTCGGCCGTCGAACCGGATCTTCGTCTTCACCCCCAGCAGCTCCAGGATCGTGGGCGCCAGATCCTGGTGCGTCGTATACCCCCCCACCCGCGCCCCCTCCGGCAGCCGTCCGGGCAGCCGGAGAATCAACGGCACATACAGGGTGCAGTCGTAGATCCCGTGGTGGTCGAAATAACACTCGTGGTCCATCAGCGTCTCGCCGTGGTCCCCATTGAACACCACCAGCGTATCCTCGGCCAGCCCCAGCTCGTCCAGCCGCGTCAGAATCCGCTGGATGCAGGCGTCCATATAGGCAACTTCGCCGTCGTACTGCGCAATCACGTAATCCGCATCCGTAATCCCCGGTGGCATCCAGCTTGCAAAAAAATCCCGAAACGGCTTGAACCGCATCACCGGCTCCATCGACGCCTTCGCTGGATCGCACGGATCGCCGCTGTAAAACATCGTGTCATAAGGCGGTGGCGGAAGATAGGGCGCGTGGGGGTCCATATGTCTCAGGAAAAGGGAAAAGGGCCGATCGTCCTTTGCCAGACACTCCAGCTCCGGAATCGTCACCTCGTTCAACCCCTCCGCCTTGCGCAGCGGCCGCTCCTGCCAGCTCCCCCACTGCGGGTAGTCCAGATACGTGTCGAACCCTCGCGAACTCGGATTCCCCGTAAACCCCACGCAGGTCGTGTTGTACCCCGCCTCCCGCAGAATCTCCGGCAGCGAGGCCATATCCCCCCTTAATCCCCCCCTGTGTCGCAGCGCCACCACCTGCGTCGAAAAGCAGTCCATCCCGGTCAGCATCGACGCGTACGCCGACGTGGTCGGGATATGGGGGCTGTAATTCCGCTCGAACAGCACCCCCTGGGTCGCCAGCCGGTCAATATGCGGCGTTGTCAACCGCCCGTACCCGTAACAGCTCATATGGTCGGCCCGGAGGCTGTCCACCCCGAACAACACCAGATTCCGCTTCCGCCTGGCCATCGAACCTCCTTCAAAGTCAGTTCCAGGTTCCAGCTGTCTCTGACTTCAACCTGGAACCTGGAACACGTTCTTGCCTCTACTCACCCCTGAATCAACGGCAACCTCACCGGCTTCTTCGTCTCATAACACGCAAGCGCGGCAAACACAATCTCGTGACTCACAATCGCATCTTCCAGGTTGCAGTGCGACTCCTTCTTCTCCAGAATACAGTCCACAAAATGGTCCATCTGTCCCTGGAAGGGGTGGTGCGTCACATCCGCGCTGTCCGGGAGAATCGCCGGGATCTCCACCCAGCTGTTCTGGCCCGGATACTTGTGCGACCAGACCCGGTTGTCCTTGACCGTTCCCTTGTCCCCGAAAATCTCCACCGGGAAGGTATACGGCATAACACACCCGTAATTTACCGAAACCTTTCCGATTGCGCCGTTAGAAAACTTCACCAGAGCCACCTCTAAGTCTTCGTACTCCAGCGGCTTGCTGGCCACCCATTTATTGGCCAGATAGTTGAACTCCTTTGTCAACCCCTTTCGGTAGCCGCCCGAATAGGCGAACACCTCCACCGGCTTTGCCGCCTCGAACTCCCCCCGTCCGGCAAACCAGCGCAACGAGTCAATGGCGTGACACCCTCCCGTCAAAAACGCGCTGACCCCCGTCTGCTTCTTCCGCGCCTCCTCCCAACCCGTCCACCAACTCGCGATATCGTGCTGGTAATCGGTCTCCACATAGTAGACATCCCCCAGCGCATCGTCGGCAACCATCGCCTTGATCGTCTCAAACAGCGGGTTCCACCTCAATACAAAACTGACAATGGTCCGCACCTTCGCCTGCCGCACCGCCCGCCGCATCGCCTTCATCTCATCCAGGCTGTTGGCGATCGGTTTCTCAATCACAATATGTTTTCCCGCCTCTGCCGCCGCGATCGTATTCTCTGCGTGAAAACGCTGGGGCGTACACACCGAAACAATATCCACCCCCTCATGCTCCAATGCCTTCTCATAATTATTGTACAGCCCGATCCCCTCCAGCCCCGCCTCCTCCGCCCGCGCCCTGGCGCTCGCCAGCTTCCGGCTTGAAACCGCCACCACCTCGGTGTGCGGATTGTTGTGAAACGCCATAATATGCTGCGTTGACACCCACCCTGCGCCGTGAACCAGTACGCCCAGTTTCTTTGCCATCCTTCCCTCCTTTAACTCAAACTTGGAACGTGGAACCTGAAACCTGGAACTTTCTTACAACCGCGACTGATCAAACAGCGGCACTTCTGTAAACGCTGCGTCCCCTACTTCCAGAGACCCCCGCGTCAACTCCCGGTTTTTCTCGATATAATCCATAAGCTTCTCGTGATACTCGGCCGCAACATCCGGATGCTCGGCCACCACGTTGTGCAGCTCGTCGGGATCGCCCCTCTCAGAACGCTTCCACGATTCCCCGAAACCCCTCCGCATACTGCCCCAGCACCCCGTCCACATCGTGCTCGCTGCCGGGCCTGTGGATCACCTCCACCGAAAAGTACCCGTCGAACCCCGCCTCGTTCAGCAGGCGCAGCGGCGTTGCATGGTCAATCGTACCCTCTCCCAGCCCCACATTGGTCATTCGCGACTCCGGCGTCTCGTAGCGCCCGTCGTGCGCGTGCAAATGCGCCGTCAGATGCCCGATGGTCTGAAACGTCTCCTGCGGCCGCTCCATAAACCGCTGCGTGTGCATCAGGTCCCACAGCACCCGCAAATGCGGGTGGTTCACCCGCTCCACCACCTCCCGGACCTGCGTGGACACGCACCACTC
Organism: Candidatus Latescibacterota bacterium; assembly: GCA_965222075.1. Taxonomy (GTDB): domain Bacteria; phylum Latescibacterota; class UBA2968; order UBA2968; genus JAAXHW01. The sequence goes on from OZ244937.1 coordinate 3,001,566, forward strand.
ATCGTGCGTCTCCATCAACACCCTCACCCCCTTCTCCACGGCCCGGTCCATCACCCGCTGGTAGGCCTCGGCCGTCCGGTGCACGATTCCGTGCAGCTCGCCGCTTCCCCGGGGGCCGCCAAACGTCCGGATACACGACGCCCCCAGGTCCGCAGCCAGATCGATCCCCGCCACCGCCTCCTCGATCGACGTCTCCAACTCCTCCGGATCGGGCGTGGCAAACCGGGCGCCGGTCGCCACACAGCAAATCGCCAGCCCCTCCTTCTCAAACCGCTCCCGCACGGCCCTGCGCATGTCCGCCGGCATCTCCGGCTCGATCCCCGCTGCATGCCCCCAGCCGATGCGCGGCTCCAGCCCCTGGTACCCGTGGCGTTTCATGCCCTCAACAACCTGATCCAGGCTCCAATCCGGACAAACGCTCGTCATCGTCGCCAGCTTGACCATCCCGCCCTCCTTTCACAATACCCACCCTGACCGCTTCAAAAGATAACCATAACCTAATACGATCTTTCACCAATCGCAAGCAGAATTCACAACGCCGAATCCTGGGTTCACCCCCTCAATCCACGACCCGAAACAGAATTGACATCCCACCCCACGAACCCTATCTTCTAACCCATCGCCCACCCCCGCTTTTCAATCCTCAATCCCTCTTCAAGGAGCCCTCCATGCTCCCTGCCCTCCTCCCCATGCGCCCTTACCTTCGGGAAATGATCTGGGGAGGCCGCGGTCTCCAGCTCCATTACAACAAACCTCTACCGCCCGGCAAATCCATCGGCGAATCCTGGGAAGTCTCCGCCTATCCGGACATGGAAAGCACGGTCGCCGCCGGCCCTCTCGCAGGTCAACCTCTTCGCCAACTCGTAGAAATTCACGGTCATGAGCTTCTTGGCAGGACGGTTTACAACCGTTACGATGGCGAGTTTCCCCTGCTCGTCAAACTGCTGGACGCGCAGAAGGATCTCTCCATTCAGGTGCATCCGGACGACGCTTATGCCCGAATGAAAAACATCGGCAATTTTGGAAAAATGGAAGCCTGGTACGTCCTCCACTCAGACAACGGCCAAATCGCCTGTGGCCTGAAAGACGGCGTTGACAAACCCGCCTTTGTCGAAGCCATTCGCAACAACCGCGTCGAAGACGCCGTTCAGTTCTTCACCGCCCGTCCCGGCGACGTCATCTTTATCCCGCCCGGCACCGTCCACGCCCTCTGCAGGGGTGTGATGGTCTACGAAGTCCAGCAGTCCAGTGACCTCACCTTCCGGATCTACGACTACAACCGCCCCGGATCGGATGGAAAACCCCGGGAATTGCATATCGAAAACGCACTGGAGGTTATCACCTTCGGCGAATCCAGCCGTGCACCCGTTTCGTGGTGCGACCTGCCGGGGGCGACGTCCAACCACACCCTCCTCATTGAATCCGAACATTTCCGCCTGGAACGCTGCAATCCGCCCGAACGCAAAACCGAACATTCAGCCTATCCTTCGCTCGCCGCGGTCACCTTTCTTGAAGGAAACGCCGAAATCACCAGCGCGCGGGAATCCTATCCTGGGAAAAAAGGCGACACGTTTCTTATCCGCGCGGGCCGCCCTTTCCAGGTTCTCCATCGGGACGGCCTCCACCCCGAATACCTCATCTCCTCGATTCCCTGAACAACCGCGGCGCTGGAAAAAACGAAGCCCCGGAGAAGCGAATCCCCAGGGCTTTCTTGTGTGGGTTACAATTGCCAACAGCGATGGATCAGGCGTCCTGGTCCTGACCGTTTCCCCTCTCATCGGTAGCCTTTGGACGCTGCATCGTTCGTTCCACCTGGTCGGCCAAGCCGCCGTAAACGGCCGGGGCGGGTGTCTCACCAGCACCCTGTCCACTTGCCCGTTACCCTTGCCAATTCCTCCATCACGGGTTCATCGGTGTTTCGCCGCTTCAGCACCCTGAATCCGTGATCTGCCGTATCCACCACATGAAGCGTCGCGTGCTTCAGCTTCTTCACCACCGGCTCCAACAGGTTCAAATCCGCCATCTTATCCCGCTGTCCGGACAAAAACAGCATCGGCACTGCCACATCCTTCAAATGCTCAGCGCGCTTTGTATTCGGTTTGCCCGCGTGAAGCGGAAATGCAAAAAACACAATACCCTTCAGTCCGTCTATGGGTTCCTGAGCAGAGGCCATGGATACCATGCGTCCGCTCATGGAATGCCCACCGGCAAACACCGGCAATCCCCGCGCCTGTTTCATCGCCGTTGCGATTGCCGCACGCACGGTTGCCAACCGCACCTTCTCACCGTCCATCCCACCGCCCTTTTCAGAATAGGGATAGTTAAAACAAAACGTCGCCAGACCCACGTTGTTCAACGCATCGCTCAGTTCCTGCATAAATTGATGTCGCATATTCGTGCCCGCTCCGTGACCCAACACCAATAATGCCTTTGCCCCACGCGGTCGCGCGTACAGTGCCGACACCTCACCCTTTTCCTCTGTCGCCAGAAATTTCAACCCCACGGGTTCAACGGCCACTTTCTTCCCTTCCTCCATGGTGCAGCGTGTCACAAAGGGGGCTTCCGTAATGGGCGATCACAAGGATCGCCCCTACCGACCCCTGACCCCTGATTTCTGACCCCTCTGCATCCTCGCCCACGAATCCCGCAGCGTAATCGTCCGGTTGAATACCGGCTTCTCCGCCGACGAATCGGGATCCACGCAAAAATACCCCAACCGCTCGAACTGGTACACGGTTCCTGGAGCTGCGCGCCTCCCGCGCTTCGGTGCGGGGTGAAGGGGCTTTTCCGCGCAGATCCCTCCAGCACCACCGCCCAAAAACGCCCAAAAGGTCCGCTGGGCACAAACGCCTGCTTCCACCACAGGGGCAGTTCGCGGAAAAGCAGCCCCCGCGGCGTCTGAGCGGCGCCCTTCTTTTTCGGCCTTTTTCTTGGGCGTGCAAGAAAAAGGCCAAGAGCAAAAGAATGGGATGAAAGGAAGCCGACCCGCTCTTATTTTTCAAGCAGTTTCTGAGAAATCCCCGGCGTACCGCAAAACTGTTGACAAATCATCACAGGCGTAATTCAGATTCACACGTAGTCCGTAAAAACAACATCCTTCCGAAGCATCGCCTGTCGTCACCAGAGACAGTCCCGTTTCAGGAGAATCTCCATAACCAGTTGAAGGTGTTGAAAATACATCCTTCCATACCCAGCTGCCTTTCTCTCACCAGCAGAAACCAGACAGCCTTGATCCTCCTGGCACGCTTCTTGACGGACTCTTCTGACGGATATCCCGACAAACGGAGGTGCCAGATGCGGTATGCAAATTGAACCACCAGGCTCCCTCCTGTTGCTTACTCGTTGCTGTGATGGTGATGGTCATCGTCGTTGTTGCCGGATACGTATTCCGCTGTTCTGGCGTCGACTTGCTCCTGTGTGATCAGGCCTTTTCTTACGGCCAGGGTCTCCAGAGAAGCGATCCATCGAGCATAGTAGCTCGATGGGTCTTTTTTGTTCTCGGCAGCGGCAATTATCGACGCCAGCGCGGCGCTGAATTCATGCCATTCGTAGAGGCCTTGTTCGCTGAGTACGACCGCAAGACCGAAAGCGCGGGCCTCCCACGGTGCCTGAAAAACCAGCGCTCCGTTTTCTCTGGGCAGGGCGATGCCGGTTTCCATCATGGAGATTTGCCCGCCGGGCTCTGGAGTCACGCCGGCCTCACGCTGAAGGGGTTTCAATTTTGGCCACACCGATCATCGAGTCGCGTGTGACGAGGGAGATAAGCTCCTCTTCGGTGTAGTCCCCGGTGCCGGCAGGACGTTCCGGCAGGACCATGTAGCGGAGATCCGAGTTGCTGTCCCAGACGCGGATTTCGACGGAGTCGGGCAGATGCAGATCGAACTCCCGTAAAACGGCTCGGGGTTCGCGGACGACCCGTGAACGGTACGCGTAGGATTTGTACCAGCCGGGCGGCAGACCGAGTACCGGCCACGGGTAACAGGAGCAGAGGGTGCACACGACCACGTGGTGAACCGTTGACGTGTTCTCCAGTACGACCATTCTCGCGCCGTGCGTTCCGCCAAAACCCAGCTCGGCGATGGCCGCTGTACCGTCTTCCAGCAGCCGGCGCTTGTAATCCGCATCGATCCATGCACGGGCAACCACTCTGGCGCCGTTTAGCGGGCCGACATCTTTTTCGTACTTGTGCACCACTTTGTCGATCAGATCCGCTGTAAGCAACCCCTTCTCGATCAGGAGCGACTCGAGTGCACGGGTCCGCAGGGCGGGATCCGATTCGGTCTGGACAGGTTCCTGATGCGTGTTCATGGGCGTGGAATCCCTTTATGATGAGGATGACGTCGCCGGTTCCAGATAGCTCTCCCACATATCCAGATAGACGGCGCTTTTCGATTCGGCCGATTCGCCCCATAGCTCCGAGGCTTCGAAACGGACGGCATACAGGGGCTGCCGGCGGTGGCCACACCCGCTGGGCAAGACGCTGTCCTGCAGGTTGTGGATTCCGTAGAAAGCGTCGACCTCGCCAGCCTTGCCCCGCACGTATCGAGGAAGGCGGGTGTGACCGGAAGGATGCAAATTGCGCGCGCTTACGCGGTCCCCCCTGGAAAACCGCGGCGGGATGTCCAGCTTCTCCGCGCGCGGCTCCGCACGGCGCGAACGCTCGAATTTCGCCCTGACGGCATCGGGGTTGGGATGAAGGGGCGTTTTGGCGTTGGGGTTCTTCCGGAAGAGCGCCATCCGCGTCTCCAGCTCCTCCGCGGTCAGCACCCCGGCATCGATGAGGCCTTTGACCCGGGAATAAAGCCACTTTTCGTAATAGCTGGACGACAGGTAGTGCGCCGGGTCCATGTTCTCGATATTGTTGCGTGATCCTCCGGGGACGGCGACGGGCGTGACCACGGCGATGGCCAGCACCCGGCTTTCCCACCAGTGGTGAAAGATGGGTTCGTTTTCTTCGCGCACGATGGGGCCGAATCCGTGCATCCCGCCCATGTCGTGAATGCCGTCCATGTTCGCTCCTGTGGTTCAGCGCGGCCGCCAGGCTGGCGCGGATGCCCGCTCGCTGGACGATGATTATTTCCTCTGCATCCTCGCCCACGAATCCCGCAGCGTAATCGTCCGGTTGAACACCGGCTTATCGGGCGTGGAATCCGGATCCACGCAAAAATACCCCAACCGCTCGAACTGGTACACGGTTCCCGGCGCTGCGCCTTTCACACTGGGCTCGATATAACACGCAGGCCTCACCTCCAGCGAGTTCGGGTTCAGACTGGCCTTAAAATCCTGGCCCTCGAGCGGGTTCTCCTTCAAAAACAGCCGATCGAACAGCCGCACTTCGGCCTCAACCGCGTGTTTGACCGATACCCAGTGCAGCGTGCTGCGTACCTTCCGGCCGTCCGGTGTGGACCCGCCCCGGCTCTCCGGATCGAACGTGCAGCGCAATTCCACCACCTTGCCGTTTTCGTCCTTCACCGCCTTCTGGCAGGTAATATAACACGCCGCCCTGAGCCGCACCTCTCGCCCCGGCGCCAGCCGGCGGAATCTTCTGGGCGGATCCTCCATAAAATCGTCCCGCTCGATGTAGACCACCCGTGAAAACGGCACTTTACGCATCCCGGCCGACGGGTCCTCCGGATTAATCAGCGCCTCGAACGTCTCCTCTTCACCCTCTGGATAGTTTTCGATCACCACCTTCAGCGGATCAACCACCCCCATCACACGGGGCGCAGTCTTGTTCAGATGCTCGCGAATGTACGACTCAAACAGATCCATTTCCGCCACCGTATCCCGCCGATTCACCCCCACCCGCCGGATAAAATCCCTGATCGCCCCGGGTGGCACCCCTCTTCTGCGCATGCCTCTCAGGGTGGGCATACGTGGATCGTCCCAGCCGCTGACGTACCCCGCTTCCACCAGTTGCCGCAAATATCGCTTGCTCACCACCGTAAACGTAATGTTCAATAGAGAAAACTCAATCTGACGCGAGGGGAAAATCCCCAGTTCCTTGATATACCAGTTGTAAAGGGGCTGGTGGTCGGCAAACTCAATGCTGCAAAGCGAATGGGTCACCCCCTCAATGGCATCCGACTGCCCGTGCGCCCAATCGTACGTCGGGTAGATGCACCACCTGTCCCCCGTCCGGTGATGCGCTGTATGAATAATCCGGTACATCACCGGATCACGCATGTTCATATTTGGCGATGCCATATCAATCTTTGCCCTGAGCGTCCGGCACCCGTCCGCGAATTCCCCATTTTTCATTCGCTCGAACAAATCCAGATTCTCCTCCACCAATCGGTTTCGGTAGGGACTCTCTTTCCCCGGCCTGGTCACCGATCCCCGGTATTCCCGAATCTCCTCAGCGCTCAGATCGCACACATATACCTTGCCTTTTTTCATCAACCGGATCGCAAATTCGTAGAGCTGATCGAAATAGTCCGAAGCAAAATACAGCCGGTCACCCCAGTCGAACCCCACCCATTTGATGTCCTCCTTCATAGACTCCACATATTCTGTTTCTTCCCTCACCGGGTTGGTATCGTCAAAACGCAAATTGCAGATTCCGCCGAACGCTTCCGCCACACCAAAATTCAGGCAAAACCCAAAGGCATTGCCAATATGCAAATACCCGTTCGGCTCCGGCGGAAATCGGGTCACAATACGGCCGTGTTTCCCTGTCTTCAGGTCTTCCCGGATAATATCCCGGATAAAATCAGACGGCGCGTCTTCGCCTGCCTGCCGAGCAGATCTCGGCGCAGGCAGGCCCGCTTCCACGTTCTTCTCTTCTACCTGTTCCATAAGCGTCGCCTCGCGTGAATACAACCGAATCCGTCGAAGCAATATGCCTCTCATCGTTATTGGACAGAAGCCTGAAAAACCGCCAGTTATCGAGAAAACGCCTCACCCAATTATATCAAACAAGCACGGTATGATCAAGAAATTCTTGAGCACGGCCCTCTACTGCAATCCAACATGGCCTGCCTGACACACACAAAGGAAGCCACAGAATTACGAAGTTCCATCCCTCCAGAAAAAGAGACTGCTTCGTTCCCGGCAGAACTCATAAAATGCCTTAAAACACCTGTTGGCCTTCAAGTCCTCCTCCATTTGAGGCACGGTTGAGAAAAACATCCGGCTTCCCACCACAATCAGCTTCTGTCTTGCGCGTGTGATTGCCACGTTGAAACGGTTCGGATTGTTCAGAAAATGGCTCGTGATATGATCCGGATCGGATGCCGTAAATGCGAACAGGATCACATCCCGTTCGGCCCCCTGAACGCGCTCTACAGTATCGATCAGGGGAAGCGTCTCGCCCACGAGCAACCTCCCAAGCCGGTCTGCGGTGGCGTTGTTCTGCGCTCGATGTGGGGAAATCAAGGCCAGTTGATCTGCGGTCAAACCGTATCTGCTCATCAGCCGATAGGCAAGTTCAGTCACAATTTCAACTTCCGGATCCGACTTCTGGTGGCACCCCCGATGATCCACCACCAGGAGTGAGACCGGTTTTTCAGGGTCAAGAACGCAATCCAACAAATCGTTCTGTCGGGGGTCACTTAAAACAAGCCGGCTATGGGCGTTGTCAGCCGCGGCGACAAGCGTCCCGTCGTACCAGGTCCGGCTTGGAAAAGCACACAGCTCCTCATTCATCCGATAGGTCTGATCCAGCCGGACACGGCATGCCGGACCATAACAATCCAGAAGATGGGAAAGGACCGACCGATGCGCGTCGAACGTCGCGCCTGCATCCTCACCGTAGTCTCCCAGAACCACGGGCGGCAGCTGTTTCACATCGCCGTAAAAGAGAACTTTTCCCTTTCCATAAATCAGGCTCAGAAGCGCCTGGGGGATGAGCACCTGAGAAGCCTCATCGAAAACAACCCGGTCAAACACCTGGGGAAAGGCGCCTTTGCGTCCCTCAAACATCTGATAAAGCCCAAACCCCGTAGCACCCAGAATCACATAAGGATATTCCGCAAGCGCTTCCACACTGTCCAGGGGTTCTACGCGCCAGCCGCCTTCTACCGCCGGGTCTTCCCCTTCCCAGCGTCCCCACTTCAGACACTTCCCCGGAAAGTCCTGCAAGCCGTGCTGTCTGACCAGTGTCACCACCTTTTGCAGCACCTGGTCAATGGCCTGATGCGTCAATGCGCTCACCACAATACGCAGCGGCACCCCCACCTCCCGGGCTTGTTGAATGAGGGCGATCAACGTCCAGCCCAGCAAATGCGTCTTACCCGTTCCCGGCGGCCCCTCAATCAAGCTCACGCGGTACTGGAAAGGAAGGGCCAGCGCCTGCTGCTGCGTCGGGTTGAGTCCCGATACCGGCCCAAACGCACCCAGCCAGTTCTGCGCCCAGCGCAGCCCTTCGGGGTCCTGGTCTGTGGACCACCCGCCCGAAAACAGCTTCGACAGCGGATGGGGGCGGTCCGCAGAAAAAACCGTCCGAACCGCGTGGACCAGCTTTGGACCGTTCCAGTCGGTCACGTCCTCCTCTAAGGAACAGACCAGCCGCCGATTCAGGGCCAGCCGCCCCTGTCGGGAATGCACCCACACCCGACCGGCATTCCGATCGTCCGCAGCCAGAATAACGGGAAAGCCGCTTTGAAGATCGGGCGTGCCGACCGGTGCAAGTTTAAGAAAATCGCCCTCACGAAATTTTGAAACCCCGGCCTCCGGATCGGTCTCAAACCCGTAAAGAAAACGGCCTTCGTCGTCAAGCGCCGTCTCCTGAAAACGCAGCGGACCCATGGCCCGGAAGCGCTCCACGCGTTCTTCTAAAGTATATGCCTGCAGGGTGAGAATATCCTCTTCTCGAAGTCGCTTTTCCTCCTCTAAAAAATTCAAATACGGCGTCTCCGGCGCGTAGACCACACCGGGCACCACCTCCCAGCCCCTCTGTTCCCACTCGCTCTCCAGATGCGAAGACGCCCATCGCCAGACCCCCGCCTGAAGGGTCAGAATAGCGTCCACGCGTTCGGCCATCTCCCTCCGCTGACCTTCGTTCCGCGCCCATTCTTCGGGCAAAACACAGGGGGCGTCATCTGCATGGAACAGACTCTCCGGCTCACGCAGTTCCGGCTTCAGCCCCAGCAGGCGTCCAAGGGAAAAAAGCGTCAAATTACCGGGCGCGGGGAGGTCGAAATGCGCCCCAACCAGCCGCCGCAGGTCGGTCCGGTGGGTGCGTTCGTGCGCCCACAGGAAGGCCAGCTCTGTCGCCTCGCCCCACACCTGGAGCGCCTGCCAGCACCGCTCCCCAAAATGAAACACGTGCGGCCCCTGTCCTCCTTCAACGCTTTCTTCCCACACCTTCAAAAATCGCTCTGTAAAAGCCTGCAACACCTGCGGCAGTTCACCCTCCGATGCGTCAACCCAGACCTGGCCGTCTACAACGGTCCCCCCCCGCAACGCCCGCCAGCCTGCACCGCGCGGCAACCCCGAAATCGGGTCTTCAATCAGATGGATGAAAATGGCCGTTGAAAGGTTATCCGGAAAAAGCCGGGTCTTCCGTTCCCGAAGGCCAATCCGGTTTGTTCTCAGAGCCGTAAGACGGCCCTCCAGCAGTTCTCGCTGGTGCGGGCTGAAAAGATCGCCCTCGACCGGTTCTTGAGACGGTCGTTCAAACCACGCACCGGCTGCCTCTACGGTCTTCAGCCCAAGCGCCCGAAACTTCTGCAAAGCGCCCGCAGTCAATTGCGGCAGAAACAGCACGTCTTCTACCCCGAGCGCCTCCCGGTAACAATGCTCAAAATTGGGACAGGTCGTGCAGTGGGTCCGGAGCCGATAGGTCGCTTCCGAAGGCGCCTTCAGCAAAACCTCGCCCACATTTCGAAAGAGCATGGGAAACGCGGCCAGATAAGGCTGGAGATCAAACCTGTGCTGCTCGGGCGCCTCAGTCCGTAGGCGTGGACGCAGCATCAGAAAACCCGAAGCGGCAACCTCGGCCTGCACCTGTGGGCGAATCAACGCCTTCAGCATCAGGGCGTAAAACGCCACCTGCCATTTCTGGCTGTCATAGGGCATCCGACTATCCTTGATATCCCCCACCTCTATCAGCGGCCCCCGATCCCCCATCGAAACCCGGATGAGATCGGGAATACCAACCCCGTCTACGCCGCACAGCCAATCGTCTTCCCGGCCCAGCACGGATGGCAGGATCAGGACGGCCTGAGCGAGCACAAACGACCGGTCCGGCTCCGATTCGACTCTGTGGACCAGGCATTTCAGCTGTTCTAAAGACGCTTCAAACCGCGCCTTCAGGGAATGCCTCCGGCCATCGGCATCGATCTCCTCCACAACGGACAGCGCCTCTCCACTATCCCGGATGTGGTCCAGCACTCGCCGCTCGTGCAGCCTTCCCCGCTCCATCCGCAGCGCTCCTGAATCCGTATCTCCCCCTCGCCATTCGGGGGGACGCTGGTCGGGCGGCATAAAATTGAGACTCAGCCACCGTTCACACTGCTGATGCCCAAGATAGGCCCCTACCATCGTCCCGGTAAGCGTCCGCGGCCGGTGCCGCGCATCCGGTCCAAACGCGAACACATCCTGTTTTACGCCAATGCCCCACCGCTGCTTTTCTCCTGTCAACAGGGCATCTACCCCAGGCGCCGTATCAAACAGAACCGGCGTGCGCCGCTCCGCTTCTTGCACCTCCTGTTCAAGTACGGTGGGATCTCCTGAAACCACCTCCGAAGATCGGTCTGAATACCGGCGAAAAACCTCCGCGATCCGGCAATCAAAAAGAAAATCCGTCAGTTCCTCCACCAGCAACGCACGTGGCAAAACCGCACAGAAGGCATTCAACGGAAACAGCCCGCACAGGGCTTCCAGGTGCCGCTCTGTCCACCGGGAAAACGCCTCTTTCTCTGTGGGCAGAGAAAGGGTTTGGAAATCAATCCGATGTGAACAGTCGATCCCAACCTCATCGGAGACCACGGTAAGATCCTCCGGACGAGGACTTAAGTCGTGTTCAACCGTCCACTGAAGCACCAGATTGCCCACAGATCCGAGATAAGTCCAATAGCGGTAAAGCCCTCCCACCCCGCGTCCAACCTCAATACCGTTATCCAGCACCACCCTTCGCCCGGCGCGATCCAGTGCGGTCTCCAACAGCCTCCGGGTGCGGGCAAACAGCCCCGGCGCCTGCGCTTCGGCGCCTGCCCGGAACACCTCCCGAATCGATTGGGCCACTTCGTAGGAAATCCGGAAGCCGGCGCCCAGCCAGAAAAGCTCCTTCTCGTCTAACCGGTCCACGGGCCGCGCCACCACATGCCTCCGCTCTCCGGCCTCGATCTTCAGAACCTGAAGGCGCTTCCCTGCAAGCTGCACCCGATCTCCCGGTTCAAGCTGTCGGACAACCGATTTCGGAAGGTCCGCAATCGCCTCTCCCGAAAGCTCTAAGGTATAATCCACCTCGGCTTCGGGGAAATTGCTCCAGATCCGTCGTTCCAGAAAACAATCCCGGTAGCGCCGCCCGCCCCGGAAAAGGCCCCTGGTCCGGTCTTCCCGCAACCACCCCTGCCGGACCATCGAGGCAAACAGAGGGTCAATGGCCTCCCGACGATCCGGAAACAGCGCCTGAAGAGCCGACAGGGAAATCCGCTTTTTCTCGTACAAACAGGAAAGGACCTGCTGGACCAGCACGCTGGGCAAGTCTCGGGGCTGGGGAGACTCAACGATGCCCTGCCGGGCCAGACGCAGTAGCCCCAAAAACCGAAAAAGCTGCGCCTCGGCCTCCTCTCCCCGGCAGATTCCCCAGAAGTGTGTGCAAGCCTCCCGGCGGTTGGACCGGCCGATGCGCTGGAGAAAGGCCGACGCCGAATCGGGCGGCTCGTAAAGCAGCACGCCGTCCACATCGCCGATATCGATGCCCAGTTCAAGCGTGCTTGTCGCAATACAGAGCGCGTGTGCACGGCGTCGAAACCGGTGCTCCACCCCCCGGCGTTCTTTCGACTTTAAATTGGAGTAGTGCAACTCGGTAACGCCCTGAAAACGCCCGTGGTGGCTTAAAAGCGAAAACAGCCGGTCGCAGCAGCTCCGGCTGTTGGCAAACACCAAAACCTTCCGGTAATCCCATACGTCGTAAAGATCGTCCAGCAGAGCGACGAGTTCGTGCTCATCGTTTTTCAGGTGAACGAAGTGGGGCGCAATCTCCCGCTGAACGGGCTCGGTTAACCGAACCGCATCGTCCCCAAACCCAAAAAATCGTACCACCGCATCCACGTCGGCAATCGTAGCCGAAAGGGCAACCTTCTGCACCGGCCCGGCCGTGCGGCGCTCTAAGCGCTGCAGCAAATAGGCCAGTTGTCGCCCCCGATAGCGATAAATCAGCGGATGCACCTCGTCGATAATCACCGTACCGATGCGCTGTACAAAACCCCTCAGATCCGCGTTGGAGCTGCCCAGCGTGACATCCAAAGACTCGGGCGTCGTCAGCAGCAGATCCGGGCGCGCCCCACCGGCCCGCTTGAGATCCCCGGTGCGCACCCCCATCCGCAGGCCCAGCCGTTCGGCCAGAACCGGCGCCAGACGCCGCTCTAAGTCCACGGCTAAGGCCCGGGTGGGGACCACGTAAAGAACCGCCTGTTCTCGTCCCGATTGAATCACCCGTTCCATGCAGGGCGCCAGCACCGCCTCGGTCTTTCCCGACCCGGTTGCCGACTGCACAATCAGGTCTTTGCCCTCAAGCAGAGGTTCGATTGCCCGTTTCTGAATAGGATAAAGATAGGGAAAAGACCCGTAAAACGCCCGGTAAGTGTTGGGAAGTTGAAGGAGGGAGGAGGTTGAATCGTGGAGGAGAGGGGACATGATAAGGGCTCGGAATGATGTGCGGCTACAACACCCGTTCTTGATGCACCAGGTCCAGCTGGTCCACCAGCGCCTTCAGCTTGTAGCGGGTCTCCTGGCCCTGCATCTCGGCCAATCGTTCGGCCATCTCTTTGCGCACCCGTGCCGGCGGCGGCCGCCACTGGTAGGCCCTGCCGTGGAGGTGCATCAGTTTTCCGGCCAGTTCATCCCATTCCCGCCCGGATAGATCCTGTAACCGATAGCGCATCAGGCCTTTCCAGGTATCGGCATAATCCTTTTCAAAATAGGGCATTTCCAGGTCGCCCCGAACCTTCACCCGGTCGTATTCCTCTTCCTCTACCTTCTGAAAAAAGTCGTCCGTAAAAGCGAAAATCGGATAAAGATAACGAACCGTTGCCTCGGGGACAAACATCCGATCCAGGATCTGGTAACTCCGGCTGCGGGCCGTAATACGCACCTGCGAGATCGATTCCCCCTCGTCAAACAGCAGCACCCACCCCCGGTACCCCATCTTCCGAAAAAGCCGGGCCAGCCCCCGGACCATCTGAAGATAAGGCTCGGCGCCCCGACAGGTCAGCGACGCCTGCATGTAGAAATCGACCTGCCGGTACTTGAGCGCGTGCCGCAGCCGGAAGACCGGCGCCACATCGCCTGCAAGCGCCCGGGAAAGCAGATAGGGAAATTCCCTTGGCCGGTACGACGCGTGTTTTTTGGTCTTCCGCTGCCGCCTGGAAAGCAAAACCGTCTTCTGCGCAATCCCCACCAGCACCGACCGGAACAGGTGGGGCATTTCCTCCGGCAGGAGGTCAACCACCCCGTTCTCAACCCCCTCGCCCGTCTGCCCCTCGGCCCACGTTCGCCACTGTGCAATCAACGACGCCCCGGTTCCCGGAAACCGCAGATTGGCCATCAGCGCCCGGTAAGTCTGCCGAAAATCGTGGAAGGCAACCTCCCGGGGATCCAGGTTGATCATACTGGTTACGAAATTTTCCCTCAGCGCCCGGCCCTGGATATAGGTCAAACTGTGCGATTTCCCCTGCCCGTAGGCCCCGCAGATGCACAGGTGTGGGACCTTTCCTCGATCCAGCGCCTGGAACCCCCCGTCCACCGCCTGGTTCAGCCGCTCCTCGTGGGCCGTCAACAGCCGGACCGCCACCGGGTCGAACAGCCCCTCCCGCAGCCGTTCCACCGCGCGCCGCAAGTGAAAATCGGTCTCTCCGTCCAGCCTCTGAAAATCTCTCGTCCCCATCACGCATCCCACTTCGGCTGAAGCTGCTCCACCTTCTCCTGCTCCATCTCCTGCTGGCTGGCCACAAGCTGCTCGCTCAGATCCGCATCTTCGTCCGGAGGACTCCCCTGCTCGGCCATGTCCAGGAGGCGAATCACCTGTTTGATAAAAAGCCGAACTTCGCTTAAAAGCCCCATGCGCCTCTGGACAGCGCACACTTTTTTCATCAGCGCTTCCCCGATCTGGCCCTTTGTCTCCCACCTGTAAGCCAGCTCATGGATGCGGCACAGGCACAGCCCCAGTTCGAGCAGCTCTTTGGTCTCCAAAGGCGTCCTGTGCAAATCGATCAGCACGCTGCGGTAATTCAGTCGTTTGCCTTCGCCAATGGAGCGCACCCGACTCCAGAGCGCATCGTAAGACTTAAACCCCTTTTCCGAGAGGATCACATCGGGGATAATAGACATGAAAATGTGCAGGTAGGCCGCCTGCTCGGCATTGTCGATCAGCAGCCGGACGTTCTCATAGGACGCATTGCGGATGGATGTCGATTGGGCAATCACCGTCTCTAACTCGTCCATCAGCAGAATCAGCCCCCTGTACCCCAAATGGTGCAAAAACGCAATCAAAGACCCCATAAAACGCTTGCTGTTGGTCTTGTCCAAAGCTTCAAAAATCTGGAACGGCTTTAACTCCCGCTTGCTTACCCGCGCCCCTTCAAACCACTGGTAGAGCACTTCGCGCCCCTCAAGCCGGTCGCCTTCGGCCTCGCCCTCTTCCAGGGGTCTGAGTTGATTGTCCGCCAGCCCCATCAGCGCGTTGGCAAAATTGAGGTCCATCCCCGGAAGCGCGCGCAGAGATTCACCCAATGACGCCAGCCGCTCCTCAAGCGGAGGGCCCTCTTTTGTCGTCAGATCGGCCTTCAAGCTTTCTGTCCAGCCGTTGACCATCTGCCGGATACCCGTGCCTTCAAAAGTCCCGCAGAGTTGCCGGGCAATGGACTGGTAGACCACCTCGAATTTGTGGATGGGCACTTCGCGGGTGAGCACCACAAAGGATACCGCGAACGCCTTTTGCAGGGAAAGGTGTCGAACAATCGACATAAAATGCGTCTTGCCGTCGCCGTAGTCCCCGTTGATAAAACGGACCTTGGCCCCGCCCTCCGCAATATAGTTATCTAAATCCTCTTCAATAAACTTCAGCCAGTTCTGGCGGCCCACCGTGAAAAACGGCACATGCTCGATCGGCACACTGCCCTTCCGGAGGTCTTCGATAATCGCCCGGGCCTCAAAGGGCTTCAACCTTTCCAGTTCTTCTCTGTGAGTCATCGCTTACGCCCCTTTCGTCCTTATTTCTGAAAAGCAATCGTCGTAATCTGCCGCCGTTCGCCATCGCTGTCGATCAGCCAGAGGGCGCGGTTGCGTCCCGATCTGATCTGTAAGGCGTACCCATCCGAAGTGCCCCCTGTGTAGGCCTGAAAATAGCGCCAGAGGTCTACGGCGAACTGATCTAAGCTGTAGCCCCGGAACTTTCCCTTGTCCATATCCTGAAAAAAAGACTTGCTCTGAAGCGAAATCACGTATTCGAGATAAAACTGCTGCATCGGAACGGTCTCCCCCGGTTCCCCCTGCGCTTTCTTGAGAATATCCACGTAGACCTGAAAAAGCCCGTCGATAAACGCCTGCGGGTCGTAGGGACGGTCGTAAAGCTGCTGCTTCACCCTGCGAACCGCCGTGATAATACGCCTCGGGTCAACCGACTTCAACGTCTTGTTGTTGATCACGGTCTTCCGCACGGTAAAATCGACGTTTCCCTCAATACCCTTCAAAACGGTAAACCGGGGAAAGTCGATCTTCATCGGAAGCTCGGCCTCTTTTGCCTGCGCCTTCAAATCTTTGATGAACTGGATGCGATAAAGCTCCACCTGTTCGTTGGCATAACCGCGCAGCTGATCCAGCAATGCCTTGCAGGCCTTCAGACCGGTCTCCGCTTCCACATCGCCGGCCATCTTAGACCTGAGCAGTTCGTCGAGTTGAAAAAAATCGTTCCGGTCGGCGCACCGGATGCACTGCCGCACAAAATCGGCCATCCGCTGACGCCGGTTCAGCCGCTGTTGATAGGGCCTGAGCACCTCCGACAGCCCCTCCTGCATCTCTTCAAGAAATTCTCCATCATTTGCCATTCGGGATTCCTGACGGTTTAAGGGGTGGACGGGACAACTGATATGGCACACAAAATAACACGCCCGGAATGGAAAAGCAAGGCATACGATCAGTCTGGCCATCCCGGTATTTTGCAGCTGTCAAACCCTGGCTTCACCTGTTCTGGGAACATAGGCGAAACAACAAATTTGTCCTTTTGATCAAACCGGGTCAAAATACAAAAAGGCTCCTCCGATGGGTCATCTTCTTTTGCGCAGGACAGGCAGAGACCCGGTTTGGGTATCAGATCAGGCGTAATCTCCGTGCCGTCATCATCAAAGAACCGGAGTGGATGCGCTTCCATTTTCTAACCCTTCTCACAATGTTCCAGAATCCAGGGCCAATCCCGCTGGATCGCCGCTTTCAGGGCCTCGACATCCGTTTTTCGTACCATCTTCTCCTCCGCCTATGTAGAAAATGCCAGCGAAAATCCACTTTCCACCTGAAAAGAAACTCCCAAATCCGGACCATAGACTCCGGATAATATAAGGAAATTCTCGCGCATCAGAAAGTGTAATCCAGGCCCAAAATCTGGTGCCCGGATGGTGACCTTTAATCATTCTCTGCCCAACCAATACTTTCGTTCGAGTGGCCAGGAGATCAGCGCAATCCCCTTGAACCGCTCAAAGCGGCTGAAACCTTGGCGCCACCTGAAGATGGCGATCAATCAAACAGGTTCAGTTGATCCAGTCCTCGACATCCACCAAAGGTCCAAGCCACATAAATCGCGCTTTTCCCTTTGATGTAACCCACCACTTGAGAAACCGCATACTTTGGGAGGACCGACACAAACATATGCACGTGATCCCCCATCAGGTGGCCTTCCAATACCTAACTCTCCTTCTGGCGAGCCAATTCACGCAACACTTCGCCCAGATACTTACGCAAATGACCATACAACACTTTCTTCCGACATTTTGGAATCCACACCAAATGATACTTTAGCCCTTCAGAAAAAGAATCTGAAAAATAGGTAGTGCCTCCAGGGTGAGGTGATAAAATGGTGCTGAGTGGTTGAGCCACCTTTGCCTGGTTGTTGAATTTCCGGCGTCTTTCCAAGGATTATGAAGTCTTGACACGAAATAGCGAAACGCTCATTCCTGCCTGTGCCAACGGCAGACAGGTACATTGCGATGATTCACCTTTTGATCAAGAGACTCGCTCCCAAATCTGAATTTTAAAACGGCTTCTTAACGATTTGTCCATTATATTTCCTCCAAGACGATCTCATATTTGGCAATGACGAAATTGTCAGGCTGATCATTCTGAATGTGATACAAAAAACCGTCTGCATCAGCGGCAATGCGTTGAAACCTTATTGGTATTTCCGATTGGAGAGGCATATCCGTCATTAAACATTGCCCTGTATTTACATCATACGCACTCAGGTAGTGAGAGCGCGTCCAGTTGGGTATGCCCCGGCGTACTTCTTCTGTTTGCAAAACCAACAAGAGTGAATGCTTAGCAACATACGCAATATCCACAAGAAATGTTATCGTCGAATGCTCGTTTTTCATTTTTTCAAAGGCCAATCTTGCTTTTGCTCTGTTGCTCAAATGTCGAAGTTTTGCCGCGTTTTTCTCAGCATCTTTATCAATCCACCTTGGTTTCGTAATCGGCGTTGCAACGTTGAAAACTCTGGAAACCGCATTCCTGTCGTCATATCTAACAACAATAGGGATGTTAAAGAACCAGAGATACGTTTGTGAATCGCCACTTGCGATAAATTTGGGAAATGACCACTTAAATTCCGCTAAAGGTTTGTCGAGTTTGTCACCGACGATCTCTTGATTGAATTTTCCATAATAAGACAGTACGTTACCCAATGTATCAAATTCACAGATCAACCAGGGATAGGAGTATGATTGCCACTGCTTTTTGGGTAGTCCCACAGATTTCTGGCAGTGTAGAATGGTATGATGGAACGTGATTGCCACACGATTGCCCGAAGGTACTGACGTTTGCGTCTGGGTTCCAAAAGACCTTATGAACACGCCCGAAGTATCAAACAGGGTTATTCTACGGGTTCCCTGGTCAAAACAAGCGACCATGTTGCCTTTGACATCCATCGTATATAAATAGCGAAATTCCCCAGGACCTTCGCCGCTTCTGCCCAAGGCGCGAATAAATCCGCCTTCCATAGAGAACATCAGAATTTGCTTCAGACTCTTGTCCATAAGATAAATTCGGTTTTCATCAACTATTATTTTTAATATTTTTCCAATATAAGCTTCTTCTCTTTCTTTCAGGTGGATCTCGGAAACCTTCTCCATCCGTATCTGCCGGTTCTTCTTCGTATGCACGGTTGAACCTTGCAAAAGCGGTGTCTTTTCTTGAGGCATTTCCGCCTTTTGATTGCACGCAAAAAAGAAACAGAAAGCACAAAATAGAATGATTGAATTTGTCATACAAACAACCTTCTCGGAACACAATAACAAGGGAATAGAAATCGGGTTCAAGTCAGTAATTTCCGGTTACGCTCCGTTCCTCAACGCCATCTGAACTCTGCACGGCTCTCAATTAATCACACTCGCTTTGCTTTGTAAAAAAGCGCGGGGAGTATCAATAATACGCCAACAGAGGAAAACCAGAGTCCACCGACAGTACCCAAGGCAAAAGCGTGCCAGAGCGTGCCGTTTTGAAACCAGATTAAGAAGGGCAATAACCCGCCTATAGAAGTCGCGCCAGTGACCAGAATGGGACGAAGCCGACTCAGACAAACCTCGAATATTGCCGACTGGGGAAGAGGAGTTTGATTCTTCAGTGCTCTTTTTTGTAGCTGATAGAGTAAAATGATCGCGTTATTAACAGAAATCCCTATCAAGAACACCATCGCAAAATATCCACCCTGTGTAAATACGCCGTCAAAAATGAAAAACACAAGAAAGAGCCCAATAAAAGCCATTGGCACAGTCCAAAGAATGATAAAAGGTTGTCGAAAAGATTCATATAGTGCAGCCAAAATCATATAAATGAGGATAGCACTCAAAAAAACCGCACCCCACAACGCCCCCTCATCATCAAAAAAATCAAATCCCCCCCTATTAAAACCATATCCCAGAGGCAAAACCATTGCGTCTCGGATTTTCCTGATAATTCGACCGCCATAGCGTCCTAGCCCTGCGTAGTCATAGGTCACCAAACGCGAGTAGGCTTGATTTCTTCTCTGAATAACGGGAAGTGTGGGGCGTTTTTCGATTTGTGCAATATCTTCTACTTTCAATACTCTTTCTGCGGCCTGTGTTTGTTTGTTCAGATCAGAAATGGTATGGACGCGATCTTCTGGGAGGTAATCTATATATACTGAAATATTCTTCTTTTGTCCCTCTATAGCAGACCGATACATTCCGTCCGGTAGGGTTAAACTGGAAATATGGCTGAACATTGCACCAACATCCTGATGCGCTTTCCACAATTGCTCTCTATCTGGTATTGCGACAACATTCCATGCAGGTTTTCTGCCAAATGATGCTTGATCTATCGAAATATTAGAGAAACGTCTGTGCTTAGAGATTTGCACAGCTAAATTTCGCGCTATTTCTTTTACCTTCAAATAATTATAACCACTCACGAAAGTGAAAAGTTTTGAGATATCAGCTCCTCTCATATTCCGAAATCCCGGACCATACCCCTGAACTGAGCATTCTATGCCGCCAAGCGAAACAGCCACCTGCTCAAATACCTGGTGGAGCGTGATCAGTAAATCATCTGGATCTTGCCTGCGCGCCATTTTAACCTTCAAAAGTGCTTCGTAATTATTCGCAACACGCGTTTCGTAATAAATATCTGAAGGAAATTTGTCCAAATGGGTCTCAAATGCAGACACGACTTGTAAAAGATATTTGACCTCTGTATAACGAGGCATTTTAATTCCAACAGTTACATAACTTTCCTCTAATCTTACACGTCCTTCCACAGATCCAACAATGGGAACATGGCGATAAAATAAATAATGGCTTCCCCCCAGCACAGTGTCAATATAAGGTCTCGCATTCAAGTACGCCTCACTTGCAAAGATCGCATCGTATAATTCAGCAAACCGCGATTTAATCATCTGTGTAGTAGATAATTCACGTCCACTCTCTGTGCTTTGAACACCAGATGCCATATTGTCTGGCAAGAGCCACATCGGTATTCCAAACAACCACACCATCGCAACCAGAGCAAATCGTCGGTAACGAATTGTTTTATTCAATAGCCACCAGTAAGCAGCTTGCCACCCACCTCGTTTTTCGGATTCGGTCTGAGCAGAAATAACCCCTTGAGGATGATTTTTTTTAGATCGCAAAATAAAGCGGTGGGTAGCGACATAAACCAGTGTAAAAGCAGACAAAGTCGAGGCTACGAGGGCGCTTGATACGACAATGGCAAAAGGTATGAGATAAAGTTTTGTTTGAGCCGACAAAATGACCAGAGGTAAAAACGCGCCAAGCGTCGTAAGCGTAGATGCGAGTATAGGCATTCTAACACTTCGAATGCCACTCTCTTCTAATGCACCAGTGTTGCGAGTCGCATGGTCTTTTTGCAACCGGTCAATAACCACAATAGCATTGTCAGCCATGATACCCAATGCAATGCCAAGCCCAATCAAAGTCACGCTGTTCAAACTGATTTTGCAAAAGAACATCACAATAAACGTCAAGCATAGAGAAAATATTAAAGAAACAAATACAATGATAACGGCTGGCACAGAACGAAACGCAACAAGCAAAATCAAGAACAGACACCCGGCAGAAAAAACCACACTTTTAAGTAAAACCGAAATATCTTCTTTCAAATCCTGGCTTCTGTCTTGAATGACATCGATTTTGACCTGGCGTGGTAAAGCACGTTCTTTTTTTAAATTCTCCAACTTTTTGTGAATATTGTCGGCAAGGGCTAAAATATTAGACCCCGGTTCGCGCGTGATTTCCATGACCACAAAGTCGCGCCCATTGATTCGAAAAAAAGTTTCGGGATCGTCATAATCGTATTTTATGGTCGCTATATCACCGAGCAAAACAGTCAGGTCGCCTGCTGAAATAGGCAATTTGGAAAGCGCGGAAACAGGGTGAGTATCCAAAGATTCTAATTTGACCCAGAATGTCTGGTCATTATTAGATATTTTTCCAAGATAAATTTTTCTATTAAATGCAGAGATTTGTTGATAAATCTCCCGGAGATTCAAGCCCAAAGAATTTATCATCGCTTGGGAAACTTCAATTCGCAAGACTTTCTGCGCCCCTCCAGTAATGCTAATTTCACCAACCCCATCCATACCGATAAGCTCAGGCCTTAAAATTTCTTCTGAAATTTTGCGAAGTTCATGAAGGCTTTTTAAGCCCAATATTCTCAGACGCATAAAACCAATTTTATCGCGAAATTCTTTGGGAACATAAGGTCGAATTTTAGGAGGTTTAATCCCTTCGGGAAGTTGCTCATAGAAACGAGCCAATTTGTCTTTTAACTCCAGACGAATAAATGTCGGGTTGGCTGTTCTCAATAGCTCTATCGTCAACTGTGCATAGCCAAAACCAGAACTGGAACTCACACTCTTAACGCCAGGGATGCTGACAGCGATCGCTTCAAGAGGTGCTGTTAATTGTGCCTCTATCGATTCTGGAGAAGCCCCTGTCCATGACGCAGAAAGACTCATCCGGGGATATTCTAAAGCAGGCAGCAGTTCAATAGGCAATTGCAAAACAGCGATCAGGCCAATCGAAATGACAGCAATCGTAAACATGGCGACCGCTATGGGCCGCCTTTGTAATTTATCAGTAAATGTCATCAATTTTTACGCACCACTATGCCATACAAGGCAGGCACAGCGAATAAAATCAAAAAGGTTGACAACCCAATACCCCCAATAATCGTCCAGGCAAGCGGATGCCACAACTCAGCGCCTACCCCTTTGCTAAGCGCCATGGGAATCAATCCCAAAATCGTTGTGACCGTCGTCATAATAATAGGTCGAAGACGTTTTCGCCCGGCCTCCTGAATCGCGACCAGCAGAGTCGCTCCCTCTTTATATCGCTTATCAATAAAATCGATTTTAACAATAGAATCATTAACGACGATGCCCACCAGCACCACAATGCCAATCAGAGACATAATATTTAAAGATTGTCCTGTGATCAGGAGAGTAAAAACGACACCTGCCAGGGCAAGCGGAACTGCCGTGAGAATAACAAATGGCAGACGCAGAGACTCAAAATGGGACGCAATGACCATAAAAACGAGAGCAACCGAAAGGGCAATAATGACGGTTAAATTATCGAACGACTCAGCGATAAAGGCATTTTGTCCCACGATTTCAACATGATATCCTTCGGGTATTTCCAGTTGGTTGAGATAAGCCTGTAAATTCTGAGAAATCTCGACGGGATCTTCTCCCCGAACGTCGGCCAAAATTGCCACAACTCTCGTGCCCTTTTCATGTCGAATTTCGGCATACCCCACGCCTTCTCTCACGCGAATAAATTCCCGCAGGGGTAGCATTGTACCAGACTGATGCGGTATTTCAGCATTCAAGAGATCGGACAATTGCATCTGGGCATCTCGTTTTATTGTCACCTCTAAAGGTGTTTTGCTGCCAAAGGCTTCAATCTGGCTCGCCTCAACGCCGCGCAAGTACGCGCCTAAAAAATCAATGATCTGCTGTGATGTAATACCGTAGTGGGCGGTTCGGTCTCTGTCTATGTAAATGTGGTATTCGGGATTTCCAAGTTTCGGAACAATCCGAATGAAATCGAGTGAAGTCCAGGTGGTCAGTGTCTTTGCAATATTCTGTGCGATAGATTCGCATTTTTTTAAATCGGGTCCAAAGAAACGTATTTGAATCTCACTCGGAGATAACTGAAAAAGAGTTACAAAAGCGGACTGGGGTTCTTGAATTTCGATATCACAACCAGGAAATTCCCTTATGGTTTCCTGAACACGTTGAATAAACGGATCAAAAGAATAACCCTCCTTGAATCGTACTTCAATTTTTGCAGTTTCTACAGATACCTCATCGCGTTGTGTTGACAAAACCGCATGTACAATACCCACTTGAGAAAAGACGTCTTTAACCCCCGGATGATCGAGAAATAAACCTTCTACTTTACTGGCAATATGGCGTGTGACAAGTAGATCCGTCCCCTGGGGTAGAGAAATTTTAATGGTGATGCCTCGCTGATCAACCGATGGCACAAGCTCTTTCTCAAGCCCTGAATACAGATAGGCAGAGAGTCCCAATAGGCATCCACAAATGCAGAGTACAAAGACGCGATGTTGAATCACCCACCGCAAACGCGCTTCATACCAGCGGGCAAATGCGTTAAACACGGTCTGAAATGCGTCAAAAAGGAGATTAAAAACAAAAAAAATAGGCCGCGTAGCAAATGTTGTCAGGCCATGTAAGAATTGAAATAAACCGCGTGTTAAATTCCGATGAAAATATCCGGGGTCTTCTGTTATGGTATCTGAGCTCGGAACATGATCTGATGATGTTTGTTCAATACCTCTGAGACGAGAAGTCAACATGGGAAGAAGGGTTAAAGACACCAAAAGGGAGATCAAAAGCACACATGTCACGGCCATTGAGAGGTCAAAAAAGAGCTCTCCTGCTAATCCTTTTACAAAAACCATAGGGGAAAAAACGGAAACAGTGGTGAGGGTTGACGCTGTTACCGCGAGACTGATTTCACGACTTCCAGAAATTGCAGCCGACATAAGCGGCTTGCCGCTTTCCCGGTGTCTTTGAATATTTTCCAAAACGACGATAGAATTATCAACGATCAATCCCGTGCCTAACGCCAATCCACCTAAGGAAATAACGTTAAAATTTATTTTCAGCAGGAACAGGAGGATGAATGTCGCAGTGATTGCTATCGGTATGGCGACACCAACCATCGCAGGAATTTTCCAGCCCCTTAAAAAAAGAAAAAGAACACCGAAGGCACAGCTGGCCCCTAAACACAGGGACATTAATACATTGTGAATAGCTTGCTCAATAAAAAATCCTTGATCTGAAATGACCCCTACTTTAAAGCCTGGAAATTCGCGCTGTATTTGACCCAAGATTCGATGCACTTCCCGACAGCTCAAGACGGTGTTGCTACTGCCTTCTTTTAAGATGGACAAAGCAACAACCTCTCGCCCATTCCAATTTGTAAAACCGGATCTTTCTCGATAAGATTCTAAAACTGATGCCACATTTGAAAGATAAATCACAGCTCCATTAGATTTCCGTCCAATGATCGTTTTTTGAATATCCTCTACTGCTTGAAATTGGCCAATGGCCCGAAATGAATAACGAAAAAGTCCTTTTCGAATCGTGCCCACAGACCGCTGCGTCCAGTTGTTGCGGTCAAGTGCTTGAGCTACCTGGGGCAATGCAATCCCCATACTATTGAGGCGGTTTATGTCGACAATAACACTTATTTCGCGTTCAATACCCCCTAAAATAACCGCTTGAGCAATACCCTTTATCTGCTCCAACCTGCGTTTGGCAATAAATGTAACAAAATCTTTGAGTTCGATTAATGCCTCAATCGCATCGGGCTGGTTCTTTGGATTTTCAAGGCGATTAGAAGTTACAACCAACGTCATAATGGGATCTGCAGCCGGATCAAACCGCAACAGATTTGGCCTCCCTGCGGATTCCGGGAGCGCATAAGACAAATCATCGAGTTTCTCCCTCGCTTCCAAAAGCACCTGATCCATACGCGTTCCCCAATAAAACTCAAGCGTAACCAGGGAGATGCCTGACCTCGATACGGATTGTATGTTTCTAATTGACTTGAGTGTCGCAAACTGAGATTCGATTTGTTGCGTTATTTGGGTCTCAACTTCCTCGGGCGCAGCCCCTGGATATCTCGTTTCTATCACCAGACGAGGAATCGATATATCGGGAAGCAGTTCCACGCTTAAATGGGAAAACCCAAAAGCCCCCAAAAGGCAAAACGCGACAAAAAACATCAAAGTCGCAACGGGCCTTTTGACTGATAGTTCGGAGATATGCATCGTCTGTCCAGAATCTCTTAAATTTTACGGCTCAATCGTCTTGACAACCGCAACAGGTGTATCGTGAGCGAGGTTGTAATGCCCAGAGACTATCACGGAATCTCCTTCTTGAACACCATCTAAGATCTCCGTATAGAACTCATTTTTTTTGCCGCTCATTATATACCGCCATTTTGCCAATCCATTTTCAACAACAAAAACAACATCTCTCTCATCTCGATTTAAAATAGCCTCGGTCTTTACGACCAATCTATTACTGTAAACGAGAGCACCAATCCGAGCATTAGCAAACATGCCAGGTTTAAGCCTGAATCTGGGATTATCTATTAAAATGCTTACTTCGCAAGTGCCTGTTTCAGGATCAACCATAGAACGAATCATATTTACCGTACCCGTGTAAACAGTATCGGGGTAAGCAACAAAAATCACTTGAGCAGGTGCTCTCACATTGATATGGCGAATTTCGCTCTCTAACACACGGGAGTTAACAACGACGTGATCCAAATCGATCAGCCGTAGAACCTCCTCGTCATTTCTTATCCAATCTCCCGAAGAGAAGTTCAAATCCACTACGTGACCATCAAATGGGGCATATAGCCTTGTTTGTTCAAGAGATAACCTGGCTCGCTCTACAGCGGTCCAGGCATTAATCAAACCAACTCTTCCAGCTATAAACCAGGATCGGTTATGTCTGGTGGATGTATTGGAGAGCCTTGAATTCGTCTTTCGGTTCTTTGTTTGACTGTCAAATGTCTTTAATTCTTCAGTCATCGAGGCCCGAAAGCGTTCCTCAACCTTTTCTAAAATATCTACACTTTCTGAAGGATTAAATCCCAGTTCAAGAGCGTATTGCGTCAACGTCGACATGTAGAGGTTTTTGGCATCAATTAATGCATAACTCTGTTCATCTGAATTCAGGGCGAATAAGAGTTGACCCTGTTTCACAAGCGTATTTTCTCGAATCGGTAATTCCGTAATCTGTCCGGGCTGTTTCGAAATGATCGACACTTCTCGCAGGGCTTTCGTATAACCCGTCGCACGGACGTGTTGTATCAATTTTTGTTTTGTTGCGATTGCCACTTCAATCGGTACAGGTTCTATGTTTAGCTGAACCTTAAGCGTTTCAACAGATGTCGTGTCGGGTGCGCTTTCACTTACGCTATGACGAATCGTCAAATTTTCAGAATTGAGAACGAATCCAATAAAAAAACCCCCGACTATTACCAATATCCATTTTTTTTTCTTATTTTTCATAACCTTGAATCCGTTATACACGCAAGAAAAAAAAGCAATCGGGCTGTTTTCACTGCAATAAGACAATTATTTGACAATATCAAGTAATAAATCCCTTGAAACAAGGGATTTATTTTTGCGGGGTTTCTCAAAAGGCAAATATTAACTTTCCAACAGGGCGAGATCTTTAGGCGTTTCTTCCTCTCTTAATCCTTGGTTTGGCTCAGGGGGATGAAATGTGTCACCATCGGAAGATTCTCGATATTGATCTTGAAACAGCCGCCAGCAAACCCCGCGTTTTTGCATTAATTCCTCAGGGGTTCCTTGTTCTGCGATTTTACCATCCGACAGGCAAATCACTTCCTCAACCTTTTGTATCGTGGACCAGCGATGGCTAACCACAAGAATCGTCTTGTCTTTATAATGTGAACGCAATAAGTCATATAGGGTGCTGACTCGGCTTTACGTAGATATTTTCTGTCTATGCAGCATCGGCATAGTCAAGGAGTTCATCACCGTCATATCGAACTTGTTTATACTGACTCCAGAAAGCATCCCATCGTTTTGACTTGACATAAGTGCGTAACTGCAAGATGCGTTGTCCGCCTTTCCACGACCATTGCATACCCGATCGACAAAGCCTTGTTTTGACCAGGGTTTTGCAAGCCGCTTCGACGGGTCCAGAGCCGATGGGCAGTCCTCTTCGACGGAAGTCTGCATAGGCCATCCGGTGTTTATTTCTTCGGAAGAAAGTTCGTTCGTCCTGTATGGCTTTCAATCGTTTTGGGCCCAGCTTTCGACGGCTTTTGTAATAGTCGATGGAGCGAATAAGGGTTTCTGCTGCGCCATCTTGGGTCAGTAGTTTGTGGTAATAGGTTTGGGTGTAGCCTCGTTTTTACGCTGCGATTCTGTGAATTGTTATAGGTGTGGTTTGCTGCAGGTACCAGTTCCAGAAAGCATCCCATCGTTTCGATTGAACGAGGACTCGTAGGTTGAGGATCCGCTGGCCGCCTTCTCGAGTCCAGCGCATGCCGCTTCTTTTAAGCCGGTGGCCAACGATGGTCTTGGCAGCGGCCTCCACAGGGCCACTGGCAATGATCAACCCCAAGGCGTGATAGCGAGCGTATTCCATTTTGTCCCGGTTGTTGCGGAAGTAGCCCAGTTCGACGCTCGCTTGGCGATAGCGTTTTGATCCGCTTGGCAGTTTGCGGCGGTGGTAGGATAGGGAGCGGATCAGGCCCTTTATGGCATTGGGTTCATGGCGCAATTTGTGCCGCCAAGATCGGTACCAGCGATCTGCTTTCGCCGAGGCCTTGCCGAAAAGATGCTCGGCGGCCTTGGACAGGTGGTGCGCTGCGTGATAGAAGTCCAGAATGCGGGTGAACCCGTCGAACACACTTTGCTGGTCTACAGTATGCCAGATCGCTCGTTTGCCGTCGGCCAACACGACCCGGTGGTCATAGCTTCCCTGCTGCAAGGCCTTTGCCGTCTGGTCCACCAAGCCGTTGACCAGGGTCTCCATCTTCGTCTCGGGCATACGCGCGGCATAGCGCACGTCAACGCGTTGGGGCTCTTCCGTCTCCGGATGCAGCGGCGTCAGGTAGGTGGCGACCATGCCCACACCCGCCTCCTTCCAGGCCGTGGGCGCGCTGTTGGTGTCCCTATCCATCGGTCGTTGGGGTGGACGCCCGCGCTTGGGCGCTGGTTCCCGCAAGGGCACGGTGACCCCGTCCCAACTCACCACCAGGGTGTCGGCTTGGGCATTTAGGGGCGCCGCCTCTTGCAAGGCCAACTCGAGCTGTTGGGTACCGTCCTCGGCACACTGCCCGACGGTGGTCAACAGGTGCTGAATCGCGGTGCGGGAAGGCGGCTCGGGCAGCACTTCAGCCAAGCTGTCCTCCACTTCGGCCGGGACCAGGCGGGCACTTAGAAACGCCGTCACGCGCTCCAGCGCCGGTACCATGAAACGATTCACCATGCCGCAGCGCTCATCCAAAGGCACCCGGCTTGCCCCGCCCCGGTCGTGCTGATACAGCCGTCGTGGCATCACAACCTTGCCCCACAGGGTCATCCACTCCTTGTTGACCACTTGCTTGAATCGGTATACCCGATCCTCACTTACCACCGTCTCGTCCGCGATCTCACAGGCCTGCGCCAGGTGTTGGAACCCAGCCCGACCGATGTCGTCCAAAGAGGCTCGAAGCTCGTCCATCACCTCGCCGAATGCCTCTGGTCCTGATTGCTCCGACTGCAGGTGTTGCTCCCACTGGAGGACATTTTCTTGCAATTTCGCTATACAAGCACTCAGATTCTGTGTATCTTCCATCTGGGACCCCCTTCCGGGTTTTGGGCTTAAGTGTATACACCCAAAAATACATTCGTACCCGGATTTGGGGTCCCTCTTTTTGAAAAAAGCTGCGTAAATCAAAACCTACACCCATAGGTTTCATACCAGCTTTGCGCTTTTGCTGATTTTTTGCCAAACAGGAGTTCGGCAGCCCCAGACAGATGTTCTGTCGTGTGATAAAAATCCACCAGTTTTTCATAACCGGTGAACCAAGGCGTGGTATCAGCATATTTCCACAATCCTCGTGCCCCATCACACAGGAACACTTTCTCAACCTCATCTTTCAGTTGTCCTTCAATATGATCGAGTTCTTCCTCAAAGCGCCTTTTCAACGTTTGGCTACCCTCTTCGGGCATTTGTGCCACATACCGAGAGACCAAGCGCTTTGGTGGGGTGCCGTCCTTTGGAGGTGCCCCATAAAAGGACAGGCTGCCCACCAGGGCCTGTTTGAAATGAGTCGGGCTTTCTTGGGAGGGTTTTTCCCCCGGCCTCTCTTGCCTGCCTGTGCGTGCAGCCGCACGCACGCAGACAGGTGGACGCCCGCGTTTTTTCCCCGGCCCCTTGAGCCTGAGGTTTGTCCCATCCAGGCTGGCCACCATCACCTTTGTCCCTTCGGGGGTCTCCTCCTTCTGGCGGATCGACTGGTTGAGGGTTTCATCCATCGTTTCCAGCCAGGTGCCCGTCTCTTCTGCGATGTGTTTGATCGCTGTGGCAGAAGGCTGATACAAAGCTGTCTTTTCCAGCACATTGACCGTTTCCTCTGGCGTGATAAGGGAAACCGCGAACAATACCGCTTCACGAACTTCTACGGTGGCAAACTCACCCACCATACCCCACATCACATCCAAGGGCACATAAGAAGACCCCCCTTCATCGGCCTGAAACAGATTTCGAGAAAGCTTCATCTTCCCAAAGGGAGTCAAAAACGTCTTCTCACTTTGTTGCTTAAACCGATACAGCACACCCTCAACCTGTTTTGGCACCTCATCCACTTCGTAGGCTTCCAAAAACGTGCGAAGACCTGCGATCCCACAAGCCTTGAGGGCTTCACCAAGCCCACTTGTGACCTGTTCTGCCAATTGAGGGGTCAAGCTCTCCAGGTCCAGATTTTTGCAATGGGCGCTCAATTTTTGCTTAAATTCCCAGGTGGCGGCTTCGATCATCTCTGCGAGGTCCATCTTGGGCTCCTTTCCCGAATCTATACAACTTTATGGTTTTCAGCTTGTTGTATAATCGGGATCTGGAGCCCTTTATGCAACTGCTTTACGTAAAATCAGAACAGCACCCATGAGAAAGAACAAGAGGTGGCCAAAGACCTGATCAAAGCGCATCCCAATGCGCCCAAGCGTGTCGTCGCCCTTTTGGCCGGAAAAACGGGAAAAACTATCAGCACTTCCAGCCTAAGAAGGATTGCCAAAGGGACCGGCTTACGTTGGAAGCGAGTCAGAAAATCCGTCAAATCGAAACGAAACGATAAGGCGTTTGAAGAGGGGAAAAAAGAGCTTGAAGGGTTAAAAAAAACACCGGACCGGAGCGCTTGATCTGTTCTATTATGATGAAGCCGGATTTTCTCTGGACCCTTACATTCCCTACGCCTGGCAACCTGTTGGGCAAACCATAGAGATACCCGCCGCAAAAGGCAAACGCCTCAATGTTTTGGGATTTTTCAACACGGATAATGATCTGACGCCTTTCTGTGTAGAAGGCAGCGTTGACACACAGACAGTCATCGGATGCTTTGACGCCTTTTGCGATACCATCACCAAGAAGACCGTGGTGGTGATAGATAATGCCCCCATCCACAAATCGCAGGCATTTCAGGAGAAGATACCAACTTGGCAGAAGAAAGGACTCTTCCTTTACTTTTTACCAAAATATTCTCCTGAACTCAATCTGATCGAAAACTTGTGGCGCTTTATCAAGTATTACTGGCTGCCCTTTTCGGCCTATTTGAATTTCGAGGCTTTGGTTGAAGCTGTTGAAGATATTTTGGTGAACGTGGGAACGAAATACCAAATCTCTTTTCAGTAGATCCTTCAATATGTCAGAAAATTTGTGAACGACTACTTACCTCCCACTTGTGCTGAATCTTGCGGTATGCCTCCCGGATCTCCTGTTGCCGGGCCTTCGACAGCGTGAGCCAGTCTTTCACGGGGTGACGTTGAAAGTAGTCAAGCTTTTCGGCCGTGGCCCTCTCTCTGGTGCGGAATGCGCGGCAATCTCATCTCTGTTTTAGAAAAACCAGCCCTCGGGATCTGGGTACGCTTCTTCGCGCAACTCGTATTTCAAACCTTTTATGCACCGAATAATCATCCAGATCACCCAAAATACCCACACCGCCCCGCCAACCACGACCATTAACAGCATAAGGTCTCGGCTCACAACGACCATTAACAGCACAATGCCTGCGATCATGAGGTACAACAATCCAATCCAGAACGTGCGAATTTGAAACCGATAGTGCGAAGCCAACCACTCAGGTGCGTCCGATCGGTTCACATAGGCCATAATAACGCCAATCAAACCCGTGATACCGACAAAAAGCTCGGCCAGATATAGAATGTAAACGATCCTGGCTATATTTGTGGCCGCCGAATGTGTTCGTTCTGTATCAGCCATCGAGTCCTCCTTTTGTGATCAGGTCACGACAAAAGTCGCTTCAACTTCTTCACCCTCTTTATATCTGATCCAATTGAAGTGGACCCCAAAGTCAAGACCAATTTTGGGCGCATTGGGGTTGTCCCTTATCTGAGGGTTTGTTACGGATGAAGCTGACCTGGCCTGCTGAAGAACTTCTAAAAAAGACAGTGATTCTGATTTGGGGACTGTTCCTGGTGCCACAAAACTGCACGATGTGTTGTCACTTCTCATCTATAGCAACCCGCATTCCCATTTTGTCCGGAAAACAAAAAAGCACTTGAAAAACTCTCAAGTGCCTTGAAAAACAATAAGATAAATCTTTGACCGGTTACAACTTGAGAACCCTTTTCAAAAACAACCGCCAACAAATGTTGGCGCATATTCCATACCTGTAGAGTCTTTACAAAACAAAATGTCCGCAACCTACTGTACAATATAAACTAAGGTTCGCCAACATGCGTTGGCAACCCTTGTGACCGTGTACTGCCAACAGGGGTTTACATATCAGAGCCACTCCCTCTCCGTATCTCCAACCGGGCCATCTTCTTCTGCAGACCATACCGGGTTAGACCCAATCTGGCAGCAGCCTGAGTTATATTTCCCTCGCACTCTGCCAGCATCCTGATAATCGTTTGCTTTTCAAATGCGTCAACATGCGCCTTGAGATATCCCTTCTGAGAAAGATCCGCTCCCGGTTCTACTCCGGTACTGATCGGGGCCGAAAAGAGATCCGACGAAATCTCTCCTCCTTCCTCCACAATCGCCACCACACGGCGGACCTCATTCTCAAGTTCCCGTACATTGCCCGGCCACGCGTACCCCATCAAGGCCTGAATAGCCTCTATCGTAAATCCCTTCACCGATTTACCCGTCTCTTCCGTCACGCGTTTCAGCAGCCCCTCCGCCAACAGGGGGATATCTTCTGAAAATTGCCTCAGGGACGGCATTTCAATCTGCAACACCCGCAACCGGTAGTACAGGTCTTCCCGGAAAGTCCCCTGCTCCACATCGACTTCTAAGTCCCGGTTGGTTGCTGCAATGACCCGAACATCTACCTTCCGGGCCGTATTCTCTCCGATCCTCCTGATTTCACCTTCTTGCAGCACCCTTAACAGATTGGATTGAACCTCAGGGGAAGCATCACCGATCTCATCTAAAAAAACCGTACCACCCTCAGCTGCCTCAAACAGGCCTTCCTGATCATTCACAGCACCTGTAAAGGCGCCCTTCTGATGTCCAAACAGTTGGCTTTGCAGCAGTTCTGGTGAAAGTGCTGCACAATTCTGAGAGAGAAACGGACCGTCTTTCCGGGCACTATTGTAATGAATAGCACGCGTTGCCAGTTCTTTGCCTGTACCGGTTTCGCCCCGGAGCAGCACGGTAACATCCATACCTGCCGCCTGCTCGATGAGTTGATACACCTTCTGCATCGCTTCACTTTGTCCTATCAGTTCCCCAAGCTGATATCTTCCTTCCACTTGCTGTTGCAGATGAAGCGTCTGGTTCTTCACCTGGGTATGCACCCGGGCATTATGTATCGCTATAGAAACCATATTTCCGAAGGCAGACAGAAATAACCGATCTTCTTCAGAAAACACATTCGTTACCCCTCTGCAATCTACATACAACGCCCCGGTTCCACCTTCCTCTGCATGAAAGAGGGGTACGCAGAGAACCGACCGAATGTCATAATCAATCACACTTTGATACCCGCCGAACCGTTCATCGGCTCGTGCATCCAGGCTCAGGATGGGGTTATTTTGCTCGACAACCTCTCGAATGATGCCCCGGCTAATCTCTTCCGCCGTCTCATCCTGAATGTCGTGCGACCGGGCAACTTGAATCCGGATCTCTCCCGCAGATTCGTCCTTTAACACAACAATTGCCCGTTCGGCCTTGCTGATTTTCAGCAGGCGATCCAGAACGCGATCCAAAAGGGGATTCAAATCAAGCAGTGTGATCAGGTCGCCACTTACCTCGTAGAGTGTACGCAGGCGATCCTGAGAAAGCTTATCACTTACCAGGGTTAACGGTTGATCTTCATCTATTTCTGAAATCCGTTCAAGCAGGCCGACAGCCCTCTGCTCAAAATACGTCGCTCCCATCTCCTCAAATCCCGCTCTGGCAACCTCGACGTGCGACCGTGCAAATTCCTGATTCCCTCTTTCCAGGAAAAATTCCCCCGCCTGCATATATGCCCGCATCCTGGCGAATCCTCTGGCCCTATCCCGAACCCCAACCGCTTTCTCGAATGCCTCTCTGGCCTCATCATAACGGCCTGCTGCTGAAAGGGCTTTGCCAATTCCAGCCCAAATCGAAATATGAATATTGCCGCTTAACCCTACACCTGGTCGCACCCGGTCCGCCCAGGCAAGCGCCTGATCCATATCACCGGACGCAACCGCCACCTCCATCAACAGGACATAAGCCATGTAAATCAGCCGGTCACGTCCCGTCTCGGATAAAAGCATCTCAGCTTCACGGGCGTACGTCTCAGCCCGATCGAACTCCCCGGTCTCTAAAACCAACCTCCCCAAAGAGAGCAATACACTTGCCTGCACTGCCTTAGCACCACGCCTGTGCCAGACATCATAGGTTTCCTGGTAAATTTCTTCAGCCCGACCGAACTCCCCTGTGCAGAAATACACCCATCCCAAATGATGCAAGCTGACATGTCGGTAGTTCTGGTCCTCTACCTGATCCTGAAGGCCTAAGGCAGACTCAAAGCAGGATTGGGCTTCTTGAAGCCGGTTTTCCATTAATGCTGCATATCCCAGATAACTGTATGCGCGTACTTTATAAACAGGCTCTCCAAAATTCCGACATTTTTCAGCGGCAAATCGACAACATTTTATCGCATCTTCTACCTTACCCCCCACCTCATACACGCTCGACAACTGGACCAGGGTGTCTAATTCACTTCGCTCATCCCCCAATTGCTGGTAAATAGCCAGGGCATCCCGCAAGTTGGTTTCTGCGGTCCGGACCTCTTGCGGATTATTGATTATACCCAAAAGCATCAATGCACGCGCCTTTTGCGCCAACATCTGATCGGATGCCAGTTCGGTCACCTTCCCAATCTTTGCCTTCGCCTCTTCATATCGGCCACATCCGATTAAAGCTTTTGCATAGTCACACAGAAAATCCAAACCTTCTACCCTCTTTTGGGACGACTGGATCAAAACTTCATCAGAAAACAACCCCTGTTCAAAAGCCGTTTGGAAAAGCTCAACAGCCCGTGCAAAAGCGAACGAATCCAATGCCTTCCGTCCGGCTTTGACCAGGTAGCGTCTCATCCGCTCTGCATCTCCTGCCCTGGAAACATGATAGGCCAAATCGTCCAGGCGTTCGTCCTCACCTTTTTCATAGAGGTTCTCCAGGCTTTTCCCCACCGTCAGATGCAGCAGTTCACGCTTCTTTTCCGAAAGGCCCTGATAAATCGCTTGCTGAAACAATACATGACAAAAACGATACCTCCCCTCGTAATCTTCCAAATCTTGAATCAGACCAAGGCGCCCCAAATCTTCGAGTATCTCCAGAAGCTCAAATTCATCGCCGCGCCAGATTTCCGAAATCAGACCAAACGAAAATGCCCCTCGAAACACCGAGGCGTATTCCAGCACCTTGTTCTGCTCCAACCTCAGCTTCTTGATCCGTATTCTGATCATCTCCGCCACCCCGGACGGTACCAGTGTCTTTGGGACAGATTGCCACACCCACTTCCCCTCTTTCTCCCGGTAGACCACACCAGTCGCAATCAGCTCCCGGACCAGCGCAATGACAAAAAAGGGGCTCCCTCCGGTTTTTTCGAAAAGGTCTTGAGCGATCTCCTTCGGAATATTTCGCTCACCCAGCATCGATGCGGCAAGATGCCCCACATCCGTCAGGGTTAAATTGTTCAACTGAAGGTGAGCATCCCCTTGCATCTCAATGCTATGAAAAAATTCTTCTATCCTTTCGGGTAAAGACGCTCCTTCAACCCTTCGGCAGGTGAGACATAACAGGATCGGTGTTTGCTCCCGATCTCTTCTCAGAAGATTCAGATATTCAACGGTCAACTCATCTGCCCATTGAATATCTTCAATACACAGCAGCATCGGTTGTTCCCGGCTCAGACGCTTTACAAATTCTGCCAACATTTCCATAACCGGGTAAGGGTCTGAATGCTTGATCTGCATCTGTCGCCCAGGAAGATGCAAAGACCCGCCTCTTCCCTCTTCACCGTCAACCAACTTCCCGATATTCCAGCCCTCTTTATGCCTGTGAACCTCCCCACTGAACGCCTCAATCAACGGTTCATAAGCCCGTCCATTGACCTCGTAACAATTGCCCTGTAACACCTGCATCCCCAGAACCCGCGCATCTCCTTGCAACTCTTCCATCATCCCCGACTTTCCAATGCCGGCCTCGCCACTGATCAAAACAACGCGCCGCATCCCATTTTGAACCTCCTTCACCAGATCCCGGAGGACCTTCATCTCCCCATCTCGCCCTACAAATTGAGGATAAAGCATTGGAGTCGATGGAAGCGATACGGGAAGCGTGCTTTCTCTGTACCGAGAATCTTGAATACCGACACGCTGTAGTGATTTCAGCAAAGCCTCCACTGAGTGATACCGATCAATCGGTTCCTTCTCCAGCAACTTCATCACCACCTGTTGAAGCTGCGCGGAGATCCCCTTGCGATGTGTTCTGAGAGGTCGTGGCAGATCTCTGAAGTGTTGTAATATCACTGAGACAGGATTCGCGCCCGTAAATGGAGGCGTTCCCGTCAGGATTTCATACATGATCGCGCCCAGCGAATAGAGATCCGAACGCTGATCCACCCATTTCCCCTTGATCTGCTCAGGCGACATATATTCCACAGTACCGATCGTCATACCCGGTTGGGTCAGGGATAGATCCTTCGGTTGCCGCAACCGCACCAGCCCGAAATCCAGAATGGTCAC
The DNA here is from genome assembly GCA_965222075.1 of Candidatus Latescibacterota bacterium. Taxonomy (GTDB): domain Bacteria; phylum Latescibacterota; class UBA2968; order UBA2968; genus JAAXHW01. The sequence goes on from OZ244937.1 coordinate 3,037,950, forward strand.
GGCAAAATTCCCATCTGCTTCACAGATCATAATATTAGAGGGTTTCAAATCGCGATGTACCCACCCCCGCTCGTGAATATGGGCCAGCCCCTCCCCAATTTGGTGAATAAGAGAAAAAAAGTGCGAATCGATTAATTGCGCTCTCTTCTCCCCCTCCTTCACCCAGACATCCAGGGAATTGCCGGAAATGTAATCCATAGCGAAATAGGGCCTGCCCTTATACATGCCCCACTGGTGGGGCCGTACGATTCGGGGGTGCCGGATCCTGGAAAGAATACTGAATTCTCTCAGAAATCGCTGACGTACTTCACCCTGGTCTACAGCTGTATTGAGCACCTTAAGTGCCGCATCTCCATCCCCCTGCAGATCCCGCACACGATATACAGCTCCCATACCACCGCTTCCCAGGTGGGATAGAATTTCGTAGCGACTGTCAACAACTGTTCCCGGATCTAACTCTGCCATGCGACCCTCAACAGCGTAAAATGGATTTGCTTAACCGTGAAATTTCGGTATACCCTTTCTCAGCTGCATAGCTGCACAGTGCAGAGAGAAACGCGCGCTCCCGCCGGTTCAAATCCAGTTCCGGATTCTGCCCCAAATGTGTTTGAACAAACTGAAGGTCCCGTATTATTTCTTCCGCCAACATAGAATTCGCCACAATCCATAGACGCTTCAACAGTGCCTTAAGATCATATTCCGGATTTTCAGGTGTATCTGAAGCGTCAGTCAAATAGGCTCCCAGGGGAAGCTCCCAATAGGCCTTTTGCAGAATAATACGATGATACCATAAGTGCTTTTCACTTAACAACGATATATCGAATGTATCTTTAGCCGACCCCCTGCTCCCCTCATGCTTCCGAATCTTCACCGTTGGACGTTCGATAACACCTGCCTTAAAGCCAGCCCTTACCAGCCGGATCCACATGTCGTAGTCCTGTGCCCGGATTAACCGTTCATCATAGTGTCCTGCACGATCGTAGCATTGCTTTCGAACGACAACCGAACCGCTACAAATAAAATTGCTGCTTAAGAGTCGGGCCAGCATCTCTCCTTCAGAAGGAGTAAGAGGCTCGATGGTCCGGATAACACAATCAGGATTTTCATCGTTGAAAATCTCAAAGCCTGTATAAATAAATCCTATTTCAGGATCTTCTTTAAACAGGGATATGTGTGCTTCTATCTTATCCGCCAGGGCGATATCGTCATCATCGAAGATCCAGACATAATCGCCTGTGACATACCGTAGCCCGAGGTTCACGGCAGAGGACTTACCGCCGTTTGGCTTCTCGAGATACACAATACAATCTTTGAAAGTCTCCAACCTCTCCTTCGTTTCATCTGTAGACCCGTCATTGACAACAACGATCTCTAAATTCCTATAAGTTTGTCCCAATACGCTTTTGAGCGACTGGATCAGATACGCAGCTCGATTGTAGGTTGGGATAATGACTGAGACTTGTTCTTGATTTTTCATGTTATTCGACATTGACAATCCTGGTCAACTCCCACTCTTCCCTATCCCTCTGCTGGTCTTCTCTTAAAGTAATATGAGACCTTCCCTCCCGACCAAACACCCGGAACTTAGCATACCTTACCAAAAATATTACTTCAGATGAAGGAAATGTCAAGCAGCAGTTGTCATGCTCCCTTTGGGGCACCCATTGAGGATGAAAACAGTTGCGTTGACAGATTGGCGTCGCAGCAGCAGTAGCGACGTTTGATTTCCCCCCACCGGCGCGCCTTACGCCCCCCCACCGCTCAGCCGTCGCCTGGTGGGCAACCACAAGGGTTGCCCCTACAAATGCAACGGCGTGGACAACCACGAGGGGTGCCCACGCAAATGCTGCGGGGTTGAAGGGGCTTTTCCGCGCGGTTCCGTCCATCACCATCGTCCAAAAACGCCCCAAAGGTCCGCAGGGCAGAAGCTTCCGTTTCCACCACAGGGGCAATTCGCGGAAAAGCAGCCCCCGCCTGCCTGTGCGTGCTGCACGCACGCAGCAGGCGCGGTGCGCGCCGCGCCTGCCTGTGCGTCGCACGCAGACAGGCAGGCAGGCGCCCTTCTTTTTCGGCCTTTTTCCTGGGCGGGCAACGAACGTCAACCTGCCGCTTCACCTCCTCCGCCTTTCTCCCCCTTTCCTCTCAGGAAAGGGGGCCGGGGGGATAGGTCACTATACCGCAACACATCCACCGGGTTCGCCCGCGCCGCACGGACCACTTAAACCCAAGAAACACAATAAGTTCTTCTGAAATCTGAAAGCCTATTTTCTAAGCAGCAGCGTCTGAGCAGCCCCCGCGGCCTTTTTCCTGGGCGAAGGTGAAAAAGGCCAAAAGCAAAAAAGACACCCGCTCGGTATGAGCGGGTGTTATAAAAATAAAAAAAGAATATGGCTGCCCCCCAGGGATTCGAACCCCGATCCTGCGGTCCAGAGCCGCATGTCTTGCCCTTAGACGAGGGGGCAGCACAAACAATCAGGGAATTGAAATGACGTCGGATTTATTGAAAAGCTTTCCGGTCCCCGCCTTAATCCGCCGGAACCGTATCCTCCTGTCCCAAAACCTCAAGCGCCTTCCGCATCCGTCGGATGCAGGTCTCCTTTCCCAGCACCTCCATCAACTCGAACAGCCCCGGCCCGAAGCCGACGCCGCTTAGCGCCAGTCGGGTCGGGTGAATCAGCTTCGCCGTGGAAATCCCCAGTTCACCGGCCAGCGTCCGCGTGGCCGCTTCGACCTCCGATTCGCCGAACCCCTCCAGCGCCTCCAGCCGCGAAATCAGCGTCTCCAGCCGGGCCGGCGTATCGGCCTTCCACTGCTTCTTCCTGGCCTTTCCCTCGTAGTGATCCGGATCGTTGAAAAAATATCCGAACGTCCGGAACTCCTGAAGCGTGCGGACCCGGGGCTGCAGCAGACCCACGATCTTCTCCAACACCGCCCTCCGGGCGTCCGCCTCACCGTCCTTAATCCACCCCTCGTCCCTCCAGCGCCACACCGCCTCCTGCACCAGGTCTGCATGCGGTTTTGCCCGGATGTGCTCGCCGTTGAGCCATTCCAGCTTCTGCTCGTCGAACACCGCATCCTTTTCCAGCATGCCCTCAACGGTGAAAGCCTCGATCAATTCCTCACGCGTAAAAAACTCCCGCCCGTCCCCCGGCGCCCATCCCAGCAGCGCCAGGAAATTGAACATCGCTTCGGACAGATAGCCCTTCTCCCGGTATTCCGTAACCGTGGTCTCTCCACGACGCTTGCTCAACTTCCTCCCGTCCGGACCCAGCGTGAGCGTATTGTGCGCATACTCCGGAACTTCCCACCCCAGCGCCTCAAACAGCATCATCTGCTTGGGCGTATTGGAGAGGTGATCGCCCCCCCGCAGCACAAAGCTAACCCCCATCTCGTAGTCGTCCACCACCACGGCAAGGTGGTAAGTGGGAGACCCATCGGCCCGGAGAATAACGAAATCCGAGATCACGCTGTTGTCCCAGCGAGACTCGCCCCGGATCCGGTCGTTCCACACTGTCTCCCCTTCCGGAATCCGAAAGCGCACCACCTTCGGCAGCCCCTGGGCCTCCTTTTCCGCGCGCTGTTCCGGGGTCAGATCCCGGTCGAACCTGAGCGGCCGCTTCTCCGCCACGGCCTGCTCGCGCTCGGCCTCCAACGCTTCGGGGGTCAGATAAGAATAGTAGGCATGCCCACTTTCCAAAAGCTGTTCTGCCGCCTTGCGGTGAGCCTCCACATTCTGCGACTGATACACCGGCTCGCCGTCAAACGCAATGCCCAGCCAGCCCAAGCCTTCCAAGATCGTCGATAGCGATGCCTCAGTATACCGTTTCCGGTCAGTATCCTCCACCCGCAACAGCAGCTTGCCACCGTAATGCTGTACGTAAAGATAGTTGAACAGCGCCGTACGCGCATTGCCCAGGTGAAACCCGCCCGTAGGGGAAGGCGCAAATCGAAGAATTGTCTCAGCCATAGGTCCAAAAAAAGGCAAAAACGGCGAAGAGAAAATCCGCCGCAAAATCAACGAATTATACACATTACATGTACGAAATAATCAATGAGAACCGGGTTTAGGGATCAAAGCACCTGGGAACGAGGGATCTCGCCCTCTCACCCGTCTCGCCTCCCCTGCCTTCGGGGCGGGGTTGAAGGGGCTTTTCCGCGCAGATCCCCCCAGCACCACCGCCCAAAAACGCCCAAAAGGTCCGCAGGGCAGAAACGCCTGCTTACACCACAAGGGCAGTTCGCGGAAAAGCAGCCCCCGCCCCGCGGCGTCTCACGCACGCAGCGGCGTTTGAGCGGCCTGCCTGCAGCGCGGTGCGCCGCGCAGGCAGGCGCCCTTCTTTTTCGGCCTTTTTCTTGGGCGTGCAAGAAAAAGGCCTCGCCGAAGGCATGGAGTGTGGAGGGGTTGTGGATGACGGAGACCGCAAGGTTATCTTCCAGGCAGCCTCTCAGTATGTCAGAAATATAATATAGAACCTGACCCCCTGCAAGTCAAACCGAATGGATCGCCCAGGCTGAGAAGCTCCCCGCACACAGCGCCCTTCTTTTTCGGCCTTTTTCTTGGGCGAGGCAAGTTTCCGGAAAAAGCTTGTTAGAGGAACGTTTAATAAGGCATTAGAACAAAAGAACAGCCTTTCTTGGACCCGGGTATCTACCAAAAGGTTATTTCGAGCAATCCAGGCAATCGGTCGTGTCGAAGCAAGTTTTTATGCCTCTAAAAAGAAGCTTGTTTGTGTTCCCTGTTTGCGATACATTACCAACAACCAAAGACGGCGGCACCCATGGCCGGGGTTGATCCATGCGCCTGCGTACCACCAAACGCGGCAAGCAACGCTCAAGCTACTCCTTGAACCGCACGCCTGCCTGTGCGCCGCACGCAGACAGGCAGACTGGGAAAAACCGATGATCCGTTTCCACACATCATGGCTTCGGACAGCGCTTGTCGCGGCAGTCGCAGCGGCGGCTATGCCGGCCATGGCATTCGCGCAGCCCGTCCCGCCCACCACATCGCCTGTCGCCACCGGCCTACCTGCAGCGCAGAGCACTGCGCCTGCCTGTGCGCCTGCCTGTGCCGTTGGCACGGCAGACAGGTCGCACGCTTGCCTGCGCGCTGCGCGCCTGCCTGTGCGTTGCACGCAGACAGGCAAGCAGACAGACAGGCAGGCAGGCACGGCGGGGTCGGTATCTTCGGGGCCCACATCCCGGGATGATTTCTACCTCCGGGCCGGAGTTGTTCTCGACAGATCGGAAAAAACGCGGTTCAAAGATGCGGACTGTACGAGCACCTCTCCGGCGGCCCTCTATGGCTGCGGGAACGGTATCGACAACGCGCCCCTGAGTTCGCTCGGCGATTTCGGAACGATGGCCGGTTTCGAGCTCGGGCTCGGCTATGCCGTGGCGCCCGCCCTGCGGCTCGAAGCCGTCATTCAGTACCGCCCGAACTTCTCCTTCGAAGGCCGCGCCAATTTTACTCAAACCACGGATCAACAAGCCGTCTCCGCGGACCTGTCCTCCCTGACCGGCATGCTTGCCGCTTACCTGGACCTCCCCGAACTCGGCCTGCCCCGGCCCGGTCCCTTCAGCCCGTTCATCGGCGCCGGCGGCGGCCTGTCCCGCATCAATATCGATGAAACACATATGGCCTTCCCGAAGACGACGACCATTGTTCCAGGCGGACAACGGGGCAATTTTGCCTGGATGCTGATGGCGGGATTCGCGGCATCCCCGCGGGAGAAGATAACGCTCGACCTCGCCTGGCGTTACACGGATCACGGCGCCGTCGAAACCGGCAGGGCCAAAGGCCGGATCGTCTGGCGCGACGGGAACCGCGACCCGCTGGAGATCGACCTCGCCGGAACGAGGGCCGACCTGCGAGGGCATGGACTCAGACTATCCTTGCGCTACGCATTCTGAATCCGGCGGCGCGGTCCGGTCTCCCCGGACGAGGCCATTCGGGCTGTCCCCGCATTCCGGAGTTGACTGTTTTAAACCGGGAGGGGTGTCAGGATGCAGTTACCATCGGGGGGGTCAGTGGAATACCGGGCGTCTGTGCGCAGGCAGGCGCGGTGGGTGAGCGCGCGGCCGGAGAGCCGCGGGGAAAAGAGCGTCAGCTGTTCGTCGGATGCGTTGAAAAATAGATGGCGGAGAGGGAGGGATTCGAACCCTCGGTAGAGGTTACCCCCTACAACGGCTTAGCAGGCCGCCCTGTTCAGCCACTCCAGCACCTCTCCGGATCGCTAATCTTCACATGAGCTTAACTGTAAATTATAACAAAAACAACCGCCAAAATCAAGCCAAAACCCATGCCTCTTACCGCTTTTTGTATTTCGCGTCCCAGGAGGAACTTCGCTATGTTCAGATGGACACTGATTGTCCTGTCGCTGGCCGTTTCCGGCTCAGCATTCGCGCAGAGAGACTTGTCCGGGGTCGAGATCAAAGCCACCAAACTCTCGGATCACGTCTACATGCTGGAGGGACGTGGCGGCAACATCGGCGTGTCCGTCGGCAAAGACGGCGTCCTGATCATCGACGATCAGTTCGCGCCACTGGCCGAGAAGATTAGAGCCGTCATCGGTGAGCTGGGGGGCGCTGATCCGACCTTCATCCTGAACACGCACCATCACGGCGACCACACGGGCGGCAATGCATCTTTCGGCAAGAAAGGCGTCATTGTCGCACACCGGAATGTCCGAAATCGACTTGCCGCCGAACGCGTTGACGATAAGCCTCTGCCTGAAGCCGCCCTGCCGGAGATTACCTTCGACGAAGGTCTCTCAATTCACTTCAACGGCGAAGAACTACGCGTCGTCCACTTCCCGAATGCCCACACCGACGGAGACGGCGTCGTCTTCTTTACCGAATCCAACGTCGTCCACACCGGGGACCTCTTCTTCAACGGCAGATTTCCATACGTCGACCTCTCCAGCGGTGGAAGCGTTCAGGGATACACAGAGGCCGTCCGGTCCCTCCTGAAGCAAATTCCTGCCGATGCGGAAATCATCCCCGGCCACGGACCGCTCGCCAGGCTGGACGACCTGAGAACATCGCTCGAGATGCTGGAAATGACCGTAGACCTCGTCCGGCAGGCCATCGGGGCCGGCAAGACGCTCGAGGAAATTCAGACCGCAGGGGTACCTGAAAAGTGGCAGTCGTGGGGCGAAGGATGGATGAGCACCGACCGCTGGCTCTCCATCGTCTACAACAGCTACAAATAGGCGTTGCCGGGTCTCAGCCGAAGCATCCATTGACTGCCGGCCAATCCCATCATTCCACGCTCGGATGGTCTCGAGCTTCTTGTTACTCCTTCCCCAACGGTTCGATGGAGAGTCTGAAACCGAGGCTGTTCAGGATTTTCTCCATTGTGTCCAAACGTGGATTGCCCTCTCTGGATAGCGCCTTGTATACATGGGCTCGGTTCAGGTTCGCCTGCCTGGCCAATCTTCCCAGGCCGCCCTGAGCCGCGGCTACATCTTTGAGCGCAAGCAGAAAGGCGGATATATCCTGGTCTCTGGCGTATTCCTCCAGGGAAACCTCAAGGTAGGCGCAAGCTCGTTCTGGATCGCTGAGGAATTCGAGATGGTGTTTTTCAAACGGGACGGAAGTTTTCATCGGGAACGCTCCTTGTAGTCAGTCAGATAGGTTTTGGCCTGCTCGATATCTCTCTGCTGCGTACTCTTGTCCCCGCCGCAGAGCAGGAGTACGATGTCGTGCCCTACACGGGTGAAATAGATTCGAAAACCCGGACCAAAGTCGAGGCGCATCTCAATAACACCGCCACCGACCGGTCGGTGGTCGCCCAAAAGGCCCAGGCTCAAACGGCGGAGACGGGCTTCTATGCGAGCCTGTGTCCGGATATCCCGGAGCGTGCTGAACCATTCAGTGAAGGGCTGCTTAGCGTTTTGGGCGACGTAGATTTCAACGGTGAATTCCATTAGACCTAAAATAAGCGAGTATGAGCAATTTGAAACACTTAAATTCTCCCTAATACGCTGCAACTCAGGCGATTATGAAAATATCGGCTGTCTGTAAAAATGGGGCATTTCAAGTGAAAACCGGATTTTCGCGTGTTTTTTTTCGAATAGATTGTCCTTCAGGGCTTTAGCCTGAATAATTCACAAAAAAAAGGACCTCTCCCCCCGGCCCCCTCTCCTGCGAGGAGAGGGGGAGCCGAACGAAGTGTTGCGTAAACAACGTTTTACACATTCTGTGATTGCTCGGACAACGCCATCTCGTCACCCTCCCAATTGCAATTCGCCGACCAATCACGATGTTTCGACCGGATTTTCTTTCATTCGAAACGTCTTCATCCAATCCAACCGTTCATTAACCGATCACAGTTCCCCCTTCCTCTCAGGAAGGGGGGCAGGGGGTAGGTCTCGTCTGTTTCAAACGACCCAAATCCAGAATGTATTACACATGGGGATTCACTCTCTCTATTCACTCAGAAGCTGTTTTTGCTTCGTGATACCGCTATCCGTGAAAATTCATGAATTATGTCAGGTTAGATGATTTTCCGATGTTCGGGATCGCTTCAACACGCTTATTTTAGGCCTAGTGCATCGCGGTGTAAATCTTTACACATGACAGCACTGCGGCTAATCTACTTGAGTCCCACGTTTTGGCGGAACTACATGGCGATCAGGGAAATGGGTAATAACTTTCGCCACGATGCACTAGTTTCTGCAATGCGAGGCCCGCAAAATCCGATGGTGAAGTCTGTTTCAGGTCAATGTAATGGACAGTGTCTGGCAAGCCGGGAATTGGAGTGTCGTCAAATCTCGCCGGCAGAATGTATTCCTGCTTTTCTTTCAATGCTCGGGCTTGCGCGCTTCGTCGCTCATGACTCGTCCACACCTTGTCGGCGTATTCTTTAGAAGCAAAGAGGATGCAGTACCTACAGAGATACTGATAGATCTTGTCCAGATGGGAATACAGATCCTTACCCCATAACTCTGCTTTAGCGTAGTCGTCAAAGAAGACACGGACGCCGCGCGACTTAAGTTTGTCAGCGATTTGTTCTACGTATCCCCGTTGTTCTCCGGCGAACGACAAGCAGACATCGTATTCAAAGTCTTTCTTACCCATAAACAGCTCACCCTGTTTTTCCCGGTGCGACTGTGCTGATTCCAGCAACAACTCCGCGATTTCCGCAGCCGCCCGATCAACCGCTGCACTTCCCTATAGAGGCCCCGCACTTCCTTCAGCGTGTCATGAATCCCCGCCATGGCTCCCCTGACGGAATCTTTACCGACTGTCCATGGATTTCAATTTCATCGGCGGGACCCAATCCGAATGAGTTGCAGCGAGGCGATCTGTACGTGTTCCGGCTTCTTGCTGGGTTATCGATCTCGTTTTTCCTGAACCGCAAGTAGTGAAGGTGCGGTCTAACGCCGAAAAGTTCCGTGCATCCCCATTCATAACTGTATAAAATTGTATATGCTGACGACATAGTATACGGTAACTTGTTTTATTTAAGTAAGTTACGAAATATATTTGGCGGTGGGGGTGGGATTCGAACCCACGGACCCGTGAGGATCAACGGTTTTCAAGACCGTCTCCTTCGACCGCTCGGACACCCCACCGGATCGTAGAAAAGATAATAGAAAAGCCCCCACCCACTGTCAAGCAATTTGTCCTGAAAAGATTGGAGTTGACAAGTCGGGTACACAACCCTTACTTTGTTCCCATCTGCCGCCTGCCGGTCCACATTTTTTCCTCCTGATCCCTGACACAAAAAACGGTTGCTTTGATATGTTGATTCCTGTATTTTTAGGCGAGTTTAGAACCGGTTTCGGATGGGCAGGCAGGTGATTGCCGCCATCGGAATAGACCTGGTGGATATCGACCGTATTCGGGCGGCCCACACACGCTGGGGCGACCGGTTTTTGAACCGGGTCTACACCCCCCACGAAATCGCTTACTGCTTCAAAAAGGGTAAAAATTACCGCTCTTTAGCGGCCCGTTTTGCCGCCAAAGAGGCCACCATGAAGGCCCTCGGCACCGGCTGGAAACGCGGGGTCCGGTGGGTTGACCTCGAAGTGATGCGCAAACCCGGTTCTGCGCCCGAGATGGTCCTGCACGGACGGTCCGCAGAATTGGCGGCAGGACGCCGCTTTCTGGTAAGCCTCACCCATACCGATACCCAGGCCATCGCCGTTGTCATCGCCCAATCGCCTCCCTCAACAACCTGAAAGCGGTCAGATGGGGCAGGCCCACACCCAGCTTATCACCGGCGGGCAGATGGCCCGCATCGACCAGAGGGCCATCCAGGGCGGCACATCCGGCGATTGCCTGATGGAAGCGGCCGGCCGGGGTGTGGCCCGCGTCCTTAAAGACCTGCTGGGCGGTTTCCAAAATCGCAAGATCACCCTCCTCTGCGGCAAGGGGAACAACGGCGGCGACGGCCTTGTCGTCGCCCGCCTGGCCTCCCTGGACGGCGCTGCGGTCCGCGCCTTCCTCTTTGCATCCGCAGACGACGTAGCAGGCGATGCCCGACTCAATCTCAACCGGGCTTACGGGTGCGGCCTTCACATCGAAGAGATTCAGGCGCCTGAAGACCTCCCAACGGTCCGGCAGGCCCTTGCAGACGCTCACGCCGCGGTCGATGCCCTCCTGGGCACCGGCATCCGGGGAGGCGCTAAGGGCCTGATCGCAGACGCCATCGCCCTGCTGAAAGAGGCCCGCTGCCCCATCCTGGCCGTCGATGTCCCCTCCGGGCTCGACGCCGACACCGGCCGCGCTGAAGAACCCTGCGCAGCCGCTGCTTGTACGGTCACCTTCGGGCAACCCAGGCTGGGTCAGTTCCTCTATCCGGGACGTTCTCTCTGTGGCCGCCTGCACCTGATCGACATCGGTCTGCCGGCATCGGCGGTCGAGGCCGAATCCGCTCAAACCTATCTGGTTGCCGCCTGCGGAGGCGCGCCGTTGCTGCCCCACAGGCAGCCAACGGCCCACAAGGGAGTCTGCGGGCGGGTGGCCATTGTCGCCGGGTCCGTCGGCTTAACCGGAGCGGCGGCCCTCTCGGCAGGCGCCGCCCTCAGAGCGGGCGCGGGGCTGGTCACAGTCGGTGTCCCCGAAAGCCTCAACAACATCCTGGAAGTCAAGCTCACCGAAGCCATGACCTGCCCCCTGCCGGAGGTCCGGAAGGCGCGCTGTGTCGCCCTTCGCGCCAGAGGTGAGATCCGGAGGCTTATCGCTCAGGCCGACTGTTTTGCCCTCGGCCCGGGCCTTGGCGCCCACCGGGAAACCGTCGAACTGGTCAAACGGATCATCCAGGACGTTCGCATCCCAACCGTCCTGGATGCGGATGCCCTCAACGCCCTTGCCGGAGAGGTCAACCGCCTGACCGCGCTTTGCGCCCCGGCGGTCATCACGCCCCATCCGGGAGAATTCAGCCGCCTGACCGGAACCGACACATCGGAGGTCCTGTCAGACCCCCTCGGTGCGGCGCAGAGCCTGGCGACAGCCGTGGGCGTGACAGTCGTACTCAAAGGCGCTCCCACCGTGGTGGCAACCCCGGATGGAGACCGCTTTGTCAATCCCAGCGGCAACGCCGGCATGGCCACGGGAGGCGCCGGAGATGTCCTCACCGGCATCCTCGCCGCACTCATCGGTCAGGGCCTGGGGGTCGTGCAGGCAGCCTGTCTGGGCGTCTACCTGCACGGCCTGGCCGGGGACCTCGCCGCCGAAACCCGGGGGCAGGCAGGCCTTGTTGCAGGAGATATCGTCTCTGCCCTGCCAGCGGCAGAGCAGCAGATTCGAAACGGAGAGGATCAACATCGCTACATTCAGCTCTATTCGGACAGCTAGCCCACGATAGAAAGCAATCAGAATGCCCAACATTCGAGAAAGCATCAACGAGATGATTGAGGAGTCCTACCTCCTTAGTCTCAGCGAAAGCGAAATCAGAATGGATCTGGAACGCTTTGTAGAAATGTGCAGCAGGGTAATAAGTGAAAACATTCACGACAAGAAACAGATGCAAAAATTGTCTGAAAAGCTGGCCAGAGCCCGTGCGCTCAGCCTGGTTGAAGATTACCAGGGGACGGAAGACAGTGAAATCTTCACCGAAAGCCAGTCCGTCAGACCCTCTCGGAAACGCTTTGCAGAAAAAGTGGCCCGAAACAAGCGCCTCATCCTTCGGGCCATCAGAGAGTGCGACCCCAGACTGGAGGGACTGATCGAACAGGAACGCTTCCCGGGCATCTCTCAGGGGCAATTCACCCAGCCCCTCCCTCTCCATACCGGATCAAAAAGCAGAGCCAAAGACCTCTTCCTCAAGTCCTGTTATCTGATCACCCTGTTTTTCGTGCTGTTTTTGGTCTACCTGGCCCTCCTCCAGATTTGATCGGAAAACCTCCTCAGATGCCGTTTCCAATCCACCTGCGGTCCCCCCAACAAGGTCGCAGGCGTTTTTATAGGAAAGGTGAAAGGTGAAAGGTGAAAGGTGAAAGGCCCTTTGCCTTCTGCCTGCTCACCGCTGATGATGCCCAAACGCACCGACATCCGGAAAGTCATGCTCATCGGCTCCGGCCCCATCATCATCGGCCAGGCCTGTGAGTTCGACTATTCCGGCACCCAGGCGTGCAAGGCCCTCAAAGAAGAGGGCTACACCGTCGTCCTGGTCAACTCCAACCCCGCCACCATCATGACCGATCCCGAGATGGCCGAGCGGACCTACGTGGAACCGGTGACCCCCGATGTCTGCGCCGCCGTGATCGAACGGGAACGGCCCGACGCCCTCCTGCCCACCCTGGGCGGACAGACCGGCCTCAACGTTGCGATGGACCTCCACCGTGAGGGCGTCCTGGAGCGGTTCGGCGTGGAAATGATCGGCGCCAAACCCGAAGCCATCGAAAAGGCCGAAAACCGGGAGCGGTTCCAGGAAGCCATAACCCGCATCGGCCTCGACTGCCCCAAAGGAGGGTTTGCCCACACCTTCGAAGGCGCGATGGAGATCGTCGTCGACATCGGCTACCCGGCCATTATCCGTCCCTCCTATACCCTGGGCGGCACCGGCGCGGGAACGGCCTACAACGCCGAAGAGTTCGAACAGGCCGCAGCCCAGGGGCTCGACCTGTCTCCCATCACCGAAATCCTTGTGGAAGAGTCCGTCATCGGCTGGAAAGAATTCGAACTGGAGGTCATGCGCGACCTCAACGACAACGTGGTAATCATCTGCTCCATCGAAAACTTCGACCCAATGGGCATCCACACCGGCGATTCCATCACCGTGGCGCCGGTGCAGACCCTCACCGACAAGGAATACCAGCAGATGCGGGATGCCGCCATCGACATCATCCGCGAAATCGGCGTGGAGACCGGCGGGTCCAACATCCAGTTCGCCGTCCACCCCGATACCGGCCGCATGGTCATTATCGAAATGAACCCCCGCGTCTCCCGGTCTTCCGCCCTCGCCTCCAAGGCCACCGGCTTCCCGATTGCCAAAATCGCCGCCAAGCTCGCCGTGGGCTACACCCTGGACGAGATCCGGAACGACATCACCCGGGAAACGCCCGCCTCCTTTGAGCCGGCCATCGACTACTGCGTGGTCAAGATCCCCCGCTGGACCTTCGAGAAATTCCCCCAGACCCAGGACCTGCTGGGCACCCAGATGAAGTCCGTAGGCGAAACCATGGCCATCGGCCGAACCTTCAAAGAGGCCCTGCAGAAGGGCCTCCGCTCCCTCGAAATCGGCCGCGCCGGCCTCGGCGCAGACGGAAAAGACCTCGACATCGCACAACTCGACCGCACAACCGTCGAACACTACCTCCGGACGCCCAATTCCGAGCGCCTCTTCTACCTCAAAGCGGCCTACCAGATGGGCTTTGCCACTTCCGAAATCTACGACCTGACCGGCATCGATCCCTGGTTTCTGGAAAACATGCGGCAGATCGTAGACATGGAAAAGGAACTCGCCGGGCTGATGGCTCCGTAAGAGCACGGCATGCCCCAAATATAACCTATGCCGACCCAACAACACACCCTCGACGACCTGCGCGCCCGCATCGGCCGTGACGACCTCCTCAGGGCCAAACAGTACGGCTTTTCCGACCGGCAGCTGGCCCACCTCTGGAAGACCGATGAGTGGGCCGTACGCGCCTTCCGCAAGGAACTCGGCGTTGTGGCCACCTTCAAAACCGTAGATACCTGCGCCGCCGAATTCGAGGCCTATACCCCCTACCACTACTCCACCTACGAACGTGAAAACGAGGCCATTCAGTCCAACCGGAAAAAGATCCTGATCCTGGGCGGTGGTCCCAACCGCATCGGCCAGGGCATCGAATTCGACTACTGCTGCGTGCACGCCTCCTTTGCCCTGAAAAAGGACGGCTATGAGACCATCATGGCCAACTCCAACCCCGAGACCGTCAGCACCGACTACGACACCTCCGACAAGCTCTACTTTGAACCGCTCACCGCCGAGGACATCCTCAACATCGCCGATGTGGAAGCGCCCGACGGGGTCATCGTCCAGTTCGGCGGGCAGACCCCGCTCAACCTCGCCCGCGACCTGGAGCGGGGCGGGGTCACCATTATCGGGACCTCTCCCGACAGCATCGACCTGGCCGAAGACCGGAGACGCTTTGGCGCCCTCATCCAAAGCCTGGGCATCCGCCAGTCCGACAACGGCACCGCCACCGGCGTGGACGAGGCCGTATCCATAGCCGAATCAATCGGGTACCCGGTGCTGGTTCGCCCCTCCTACGTCCTGGGGGGGCGCGCCATGGCCATCGTCTACGAACAGGAAGCCCTCCTCAGGTACATGGACGAAGCCATCCAGGCCTCGCCCGAACACCCCGTGCTCATCGACCGCTTCCTCGAAGACGCCTACGAATTCGACGTCGACGCCGTAGCCGACGCCACCGCCGTGGTCATCGGAGGGATCATGCAACACATCGAAAGCGCGGGCGTCCACTCCGGAGACAGCGCCTGTGTGCTCCCCCCTTACATGATCTCTGAGGAAAACCTCGCCGAACTCCGGGCGCACACCCATGCCCTGGCCCACGCGCTCAACGTGGTGGGCCTGATGAACGTGCAGTATGCCATCCAGGACGAGGAAGTCTACATCCTCGAGGTCAACCCCCGGGCCTCCCGCACCGTGCCCTTCGTCAGCAAAGCCACTGGTATCCCGCTGGCCCAGGTCGCCGCCCGCGCGATGGTCGGTCGGTCTCTCAAGGAACAGGGCATCACCGATGAGATCGCCATCGACCATATCGCGGTGAAAGAGGCCGTGCTCCCCTTTACCAAATTTCCGGGGGTAGACACCCTTCTGGGTCCCGAAATGAAGTCCACCGGCGAGGTCATGGGCATCGGCACCGACTTCGGCCTCAGCTTCCACAAGGCCCAGCTCGGCGCAGGGGTGCGGTTGCCGGCCGAAGGGACCGTCTTCGTCAGCGTCAACGACCGGGACAAGGAGGCCGTGGTCCCCATCGCCCGGCGCCTTGCCGACCTCGGATTCCGCATTGTGGCCACCCGGGGCACCCGCGACCACCTGAAGGCGCAGAATATTCCGGCCGAACGCATCTTCAAAATTCAAGAGGGGCGTCCCCACATCGTGGATGCGATCAAAAACAAAACCATCGCCCTGATGATCAACACGCCCGCAGGCGAAAAAGCCCAGGCGGACGACCACCAGATCCGGCGCGCCGCCCTGCAATACGGCGTCCCCTACACCACCACGCTCGCCGGGGCTGCCGCTGCCGTGGCCGGCATTGAATCCCTGAAAAGAAACGGCTCCATCCAGGTCCGATCCCTTCAGGAGTTCCACCAGCAGGAGGCCCCGCCGATCCCATGAAACACTTCTGGCGATTTGGAAATCCGGCCCTTTTTATCCTCCTCTCGTTGACCGCTGTGGGCTGTGTGTATTACAATACCTTTTACAATGCCCTCAAACGCTACGAGGAGGCCGAACGGAAACGCCGGGATGCGGAAACCAGGTCCAGCAGGCAGGCCGAGCACGCCTACCAGGCGCTTTATATGAGCGTGATCCGGAAGGCCTCGGTCGTACTGGATCGCCACCCCGAAAGCAAATGGGTGGACGACAGCCTCCTCATCATCGGCAAGGCCTTCTACTGGCGCAAGCAATACGACGAGTCCCTGCTTAAATTCCAGGAGCTTCAAGAGAACTTCCCCCAAAGTGAACTCATCGAAGAATCCCTCTACTGGCAGGGGCTCGCCCTGTGGGCCGCAGAACGGATAGACGAGGCGCGGGGTATCCTGGAAATCCTTGTAGAAGCGTCCAACCCCACCTTTTCCCCAAAGGCCCAGCTTGCGCTGGCCGAACTGGAAGCCGGAGAGGGCAATTATGACGCCGCGATAGACGCCTATCATCATCTTCTGCCGCAATTTAAAGAAAAAAAGCTGAAGGCCGAGACCCGAAAGGGGCTTGGAAATGCTTACTTCCAGCTGAAGCGCTACGACGAAGCCCTCCAGGCCTACGAAAATGCCCTGGCCTCCAAACCCGACCCCACAACCAACTACCAGATCCGCCTCCGCATCGGGCGCATCCTGGAACTTCAGGGAAGACTGAAGGAGGCCATGCAGGCCTATCAAAAGATCTTGAAGATCAAACGCTTTCGGTCCTACGCGCCGGACATCCGTCTCAAACAGGCCAACGTCTACCTCCTGATGGGGCGTCTGGAAGAGACCCTGGAGGTATACCAGGAGGTCATCCGGCAAAACCCCCGCACCGATCAAAGTGCCGAAGCTTACTACCGGATGGGGTTGATTAATCAGAAACAGCGGAAGGATCTGGACCGGGCCAAAGAACACTTTGAACAGGCGCGCAGGGAAAAAGGAAACTCTAAAATCTCCCTGTTGGCCCGGGATCGGCTGACAGACCTCGCCGACCTGAGAAAATATCGGAAAGCCGCCGAAGCAGACAGCATGAAAAACCCCGAGCCCCTCTTCAACCTGGCCGAACTTTACCTCTTCAATCTGGAAGACCCCGATACCGCTCTGGCCATCTATCAGAAAGTCCTGGAAGTGGCCGACACAACCGAATATACCCCCAAGTCCCTCTACGCAATCGGCCTGATCTATGCCGACAGCCTGAAGGATGAGCAGGCCGCACAAAAAACCTTCCGGAAACTGATCGACGCCTATCCGGCGAGCTCCTATGCGGTCGCGGCCCAGGAACGCACCCGGCAGAAACGCACGGACGACGCCCTGGCCGAAGCCCGATTCCTCGAAGCCGAAGCCCTCGCCCGGGGGGGGACAGGCGTAGCGGAGGTCTTGACCATCCTCGAACAGGTCACCGAAGCATACCCCAAAAGCCTCTTTGCGCCCAAAGCCCTTTACACCCTGGCCTGGACCTACGAGAACCGGCTCGACAGCATCGAAGTGGCGCGTGTCCACTATCAGCGCCTGATAGACCGGTATCCTCTGACCGCATTTTCCGAAGTGGCCAGAGAAAAACTGGAGAAAGGCTTTGTCGACCCCACGGCGACGGATGGCGCCGATTCGGTTCAGGCGGCCGAATCCGTCCGGCCCGATTCCGATGCCGCCCTTCAGGACACCCTTTCCGACACCGCCCCGGACGATTTATCGCCGCAGGGGGAAGAGGCGGATCTTGTAGCGTTCTGGGAGGCAGAGACGAAGCCGGTCATGATCAAACACGTTGACGCCCAGTACCCGGAGGAGGCGCGATTTGAGAACGCTGAAGGCGAAGTCTTCCTCAGGTTCCGGATCGGAAAAGAAGGCTGGGTAGAAGAGGTGAAGGTGCTCAAGGGGGACGAAGTCTTCAGACAGGCCGCAATCGACGCCGTCAAACAATTTATGTTTGAACCCGCCACACAAAACGACAAACCCGTACGGGTTTGGGTGCCCTATGCCATCGAATTTAAACCGTCGTCGGAGGCTGCCAGGGCGGATGAAGGTCTCGTAGACTTCTGGAAGGTAGAGAAAAAACCGGTCCTGGTCGAACGCGTTGCCCCCGAATATCCGGAGGAGGCACAGTGGGAGAACCTGGAAGGCGAGGTGCTCGTCAGGTTCCAGGTTGGAAAAGATGGCCGGGTGGAACAGGTGGAGGTGCTCGAAGGAGAAAAGGTCTTCAGACAGGCCGCAATTGATGCGGTCAGGCAATTTGTCTTTGAACCTGCCACGCACGACTTCAGGCCTGTACGGGTCCGGGTGATTGAATCCATCAAATTTAAGATACCGGATTGAGATAACATTAGACGACACTTCCGGATTCAACGGGTATAACCCGATCGGCACCATGATCCCGCACCTTCTTCAGGAAGACGCAGAGATTCTTCTCAACGAGCCGGCCGCCCGGGGCATCTACCTGATGCGGCTCTCCGCTCCGCAGGTCGCCCGCGCCATCCGGCCGGCCCAGTTTGTGCAGATCCGGACCGACCCGGGCCTCTCTCCCTTCCTGCGGCGTCCCTTCAGCGCCCTTCGGGTGGATCGGGAAGAGGGGTGGATCGACATCTTCTACGATGTGATCGGCCCGGGTACCCGCCGGATGCAGGAAGCCGCTCCTGGCCAGACGCTCAACCTGCTTGGCCCCCTCGGCCTCCCCTTCTCCCCGCCACGGGCCGACCGCCTCCTCCTGGTGGCAGGCGGCGTCGGCCTCGTTCCCCTGGCCTTTTGGGCCTGGGACTGCCCCGGGCAACGCGCCCACACGGTCTTCCTGATGGGCGCTGCAGGCCGGGACCGCATGCCCGACATGGACCGGTTGCTGCCCCCCGGCCTGGAGGTCCACCTCGCCACAGACGACGGCAGCCTGGGACACCGGGGCTTTGTAACCGACCTGATCGCCGCACACGTCACTTCAGATCAAACGGTGATCTTCACCTGCGGCCCCCACCCCATGATGGCCCATGTGGTGGCCATCGCCGCCGATCTCAACCTGTCCTGCTATGCCTCTCTGGAGAACCACATGGGCTGTGGATTTGGGGCCTGCGTCGGATGCGTTGTCGAATACCGTGAAGCGCAGCGCGAAGACCGCCGTTTCCGTCGGATCTGCGTAGAAGGCCCGGTGGTGGACGCCCACGCCGTTGTCTGGTAAAAAGACAGCCGCATCACGCCCCCCCACAAACCCCGATGTTTGTCCCAACGGGGCAGGGTGGGGGTGGACTGGCGACTCACGGCGACTCACGACTGAGTCTATGGATCTCTCCTCACACATCGGCGGCGGACTCATCCTCAAAAATCCGGTCATGATGGCCTCCGGCTGTTTTGGCCACGCAGCTGAGTACGCCCACCTCTTCGACCTGAGCCGGATCGGCGGTATCGTCACCAAAACCATCACCCACCACCCCCGTGCCGGCAATCCCTACCCCCGGACCGCCGAGACCCCTTCGGGCATGCTCAACGCCATTGGACTGACCAATCCGGGGCTTGAAGGATTTGTTGCGGAAAAGGTCCCCGCGCTCCAGGCGCTTTCCACCGTACGGGTGGTCAGCATTGCCGGTACCTCAGACGATGAATTCGCCGAAATGGCGCGGCGTCTTAACGACCTGCCCGGCATCGACGCCCTGGAGCTGAACATCTCCTCTCCCAACATGAAAGATGGCGGGATGCTCTTCGGGTGCCGGGAACGTGCCGCCCACAGCGTCACAGCAGCCGTAAAAGCGGTCTCCCGGCTGCCCATCATCGTCAAGCTGTCCCCCAATGTAACCGACATTGGGGCGGTAGCTGCTGCGGTGGAAGAGGGCGGGGCAGACGGCATCGCCCTCATCAACACCCTCCTGGGCCTGGCCGTGGACATCTCCTCCAGGCGGCCTGTGCTCGGCAATATCACCGGCGGGCTTTCCGGGCCGGCAATCAAACCCGTAGCCCTGGCCATGGTCTGGAAAGTCGCAAACCGGGTCTCGGTCCCCATCACCGGCATGGGAGGCATCACCACGGCCGAGGACGCCGTTGAATTTCTGATCGTCGGGGCATCCGCCGTTCAGGTCGGAACGGCAACATTTGTCAACCCCTGGGCGGCTCTGGAGATCGTCGATGGAATGGTCGACTACTGTAAGGCCCACAACATCGCCCGACTCTCTGATCTCGTGGGAAGCCTTGAAACAGAGCCTCTCACTTAGACGGTGCGCGCTCCGGCGCCCTCTGATCCTGATCCTGTGCGCCATCAGTCTGGCAGCGGGCTGCGTCTCTCGCCCCCGGTACCGTACCAATCCCCTGCCGTCTCAGCCTGCCGAAAAGCCGGCGGACGAGAAGGAGGGGCAGAAGCATTCCCTCTCCCCAATTTCTACGCAGGGGGCCTATCAGGTCGGTCTCTCTTCCTACTATGCCCACAAATTTCACGGGAGACCGACCGCCAGCGGAGAGATCTTCGACATGAACGGCCTCACCGCCGCCCACCGGGAACTCGCGCTTGGCACGGTTATCCGGGTCACCCACCTCAACAACGGCCGCAGCGTCGTCGTCAAGGTCAACGACCGGGGGCCCTTCATAGAAGGCCGCATCCTCGACCTCTCCCTGGGCGCCGCCCTCGAAATCGACATGGTCGAAGAAGGGGTGGCCAGGGTCAAAATCGAAATCGTCAAACCCGTGGACTAACCCCTGCCACAAACACAACGGTCGCCCTCCACTCCGGAAGGCGACCGTTTGCGTTTTTAACATTCTCCCGGGTCTTGAAACGCCGGGAAGAGAAGGTCGATAGGGAAAAACATACGACCGTGTGCCCCTACTGAGCCTCCCCCCGGGCCGATACCCTCCGAAACTGAATCTCCACAGGGAAATCAAACCCCCGCATTCGTCCAAGTATCCTCCAGTTGACCAGGTCTACGGCCGTCAGTCCCGGCCCCCCCTCCTGCTGAAGCAGCGTTCCCACATAGGCCCGGGAGCCGTCCGGAGAGACCCCCACCGTAGAGGTGGCATCGCCCACCCTCAGGCGCTTGGAAATCAGGTTGCGCTTCACATCAATGGCCAGCAGCAATCCATCCGAGACAACATAGAGCGTCTTTCCATCCGGAGAAAACGTGAGCCCCTGGGCCCCGCTACCGTCCAGCTGGATGGCCCCCACCACGCGATCCGAGACCAGATCCAGGACCGAAATGACCCCTCGATCCAGATTGGCCACGTAGGCCCGAAGGCCGTCCGCCGTGACCCCCACCTCCGCCGGCCTCGCGCCGATGACAATGCGCCCTACCACCTCCCGGCGTTCCAGATCGACCACCGAAACATCGCGGCTGTCAGTATTGATCACATAGAGCTTTTTTCCATCCGGAGCAAGGTCCAGGCCCACCGGCCTTTCCCCCACCGCGATGGTATCCACAGTCGCCCGTGCCACCAGGTCCACAATCCGCAGGCGGTCGGTTCGCTCCTCCGTCACATAGGCAAGCTTCCCATCCCGGCTCAGTTCTATCCTCCCCTGTGAATTCGTGGGCACGGTAAACACGGCCTCATGCTTTGTGTCCAGCGCAAACAGGCCGAATACTTCCGACACATAGATCGATTTCTGGTCCTGTGAAACCCGGATGCTGCCGGGTCCCCGGAAAGGGAGATAGTCGATAAGCAGGTGGGTGTCAAAATCGAAGACCCCCACCGAATTGTCCGGGAAATCGGCCACGTACACGGCATAGCCCATCTGCTCCGGTTCATCAGGCTCACGGTTTCCATACGCGGCGCTAAACGAGATAAAATCCTGAAAATCGATCGTCCCATCCCCGTTCAGATCCATCCGGGCGTTGAACCCCGGTTCTCCGGAACGGGTGTTGAACGTGTGGGAGAACAGCACGAAATCTTTGAACCCCACCTCTCCATCGCCATCGAAATCCGACGCCATTGGCCCTTCGGCCACCCAGAAAATACGGCTTCCCTGCGCCTGAAGGTCCTGCACGCTCAGCATACACAAAAAAAGAAAAAAGAGAACTGACCGTTTCATAAAAGCGCCTCATTAAGGTCTCTTCACCCAGGGTGCGTCTCTCCGGACGCACCCCTTCTACTTCATGCTCCACCACCACGGCGGAATAAAAGCCCTTCCGAAATCCGAAATAGCAGAGCCACCCCGGCAGTACACCTGAGGTGGCCCTTAAGAGCCTGTTAACCTCTCTCCGATACGGGCATGCGTCACAGCCGCTTTAAGTCGGATGTTCTACATCCTCTTCTGACGGTGACGGTGCGGCCTCCTGCTCATCCGACGCAGCCCTGCCGTTAAACCGGCTGCGCATCTCCTGTGCGGCCGATTCCAGTTGCTTATATGCGCGCCGGCCGAGCTCGGATGACAGCAGAACGCCCAGCGCCCCTCCGACAAAGGCACCGGTAAAAAAACCCGTCCAGAAGAAATCCTTATGGACTTGAGGGTTCCGGACCATCTCTCGCCTCCTTCATGCAGATTCAACTCGATGTCTTCCTTCAAGTTTACCATAATAATTTCACCGATCTCAGCACAGAAGTCAAGTGGAAAGAGGACGATACGAGAATCACGTCTCTGCGAACGCCTCTCGTGCCGTAACCAGCGCATCCCAGGTTGCGGGAAATCCACCAAAGGCGCACATCTGCAGAATCACCTCCTCCACCTCCTGCCGCGTAGCCCCCGCTCCCAGCGCCCGGTCGATGTGCGTCCGAAGCTGCTCCTGGCGTCCCAGAACGGTCAGCGCCGACACCGTACAGAGCAACCGGGTCCTCAAATCCAGCCCCTCCCGGGCATAGAGATCGCCCATCACGAACTCCATCACAAACCGCTCGAACTCGGGGTGCAACTCCCGAAACCGATGGACCACCTCATTCGCAGCCTGTTCTCCAACCATCTGATGCATCAGCGCCAGGCCCTTTTCATACCGTTCGGAAGCCATCCGATGCCCTCCTGGTTCAGGGGCCCGAAAATCGGGCCTCTCCCACAGACGCCACCACCCCTTCACCTACCTTCACAAAAGCCGAGGTCCGGATCCGACACGTCACCCGCCCCGGAATCTCCCGGAGTGGAAAAAAGAGGTGCCGTGCCCCCCCGCCTTCCACCGAGAACCCCGGATCGTCCTCCAGCACCAGGCGCGACTGTTCGCCTGCCCGGTCCACCCCCTGCACGCGACACCCCCGCGTTGTCCCATCGCCGAACGTTACGATCCCCACGGCCCCCTTCAGCGCATCCCCTTCCGGCAGATCCCCCTCCACGATCAGAGCATCGCATTCTGCGCCATCTTCCAATCTTAAGACAGCCACAACCTCCCCCTCATAAGCGCCGCTTCCCGTCAGAGTATAATCCCCCCACCCCAGCTGCGTACCGCCCCACAGCCCCATCATCTCCGGCGTCCCGTCCCGCTCCCGCACAAACCCCATCTCCCCCTGAAGGTGGAGATCCCCCACAACTGCCGGCCCATCGCCCGACCCGATCCGATGGACAATATGATCCGTAACACCGTGGTGTCGCACAGACAGCGCCATCACATCCCCCTCCCCCGTCTCCACAGTGACCTCCTCTAAGAACACCTCCCCCTGAAAAGGCTCATGCACCGCCGCGAACCGGCTTGACAGGGGGGCCGCGCCTCTCCTCCGCAGCAGAAAAATGGGCATCCGGTAGCGGTCCACCAGCGCGTCATTCTCCTCGGCGCGCCGGAAAGACATCGCATCCCCCAGGAAAACCTCGGACCCCGACAGCCCCGGCAGGTGTGTGCGCACACCCACCGGCGACGCTGACACCGCAAAAGTAACCGTCAGCCCGTTCCCCGCTTCTCCCCGGGACACATGCTGGAAATAGGCGTAGCTGGGATTCCGTCCCTCCGCCTCTCCCCGGTCCGCCTCTCCCGTCGGATACCGGACCTGAACCCCGGGCAGCAGGTTCTCGCCGTAGGGCGCAAGCGGAACGCTCACCGCCCCCGACCCATCGTGGTCCGCGCTTCCGTGCAGCGCCCAGTCGTGCTGTGCGCCTCCCGCCACGCGGAACAGGTCCACAACATACACATCTCCGCCGTTCGTGGGAATAAGCATAATCACCCGCCTGTACGTTTCTGCGAGTCCGGGATATGCGCCTTCCCCGTTCGCCTCCATCCACTGCACCTGTTCATAGGCAGCCTCAAAGGCAAACAGCCGACCGTCCGACGGGCCCTGGTCGCCCTGTGTATACTGCCGCTGTTCGTCGATCACCACCGTATTGTGACACAGCGTGCTCGTACTCCAGGACCGGAAACGCGTGTGCGTATAGCCCACGTCGGACAGCAGCTCATGTCCCCTGGCGAACAGGGCCAGGTTCAGGTTGTCCGCGTGTTCGTGGCCATAGCCTCCGGAGAAATGCAGGTGGACCTGCACCTGGTCCTCCCCGTCGCCCCGCCCCAGCCAGGCGTGTCCCACGCCCGCAAACAGCGTCGAGACCGAGCGCTCCACCACCCTGGAATTACTGAAGTGGGCCCAGTTATCGTGCACCGGCAGCCCCCGTCCGTCGGGGTAGCGGAAGAGGTCGGGAATGCGCTTTGCCCTGGCGATAATCGGAATCTCCTGCTCCAGATCGATATTGTCGAACCGCGTACCGTCTTCCGGGTGCACATACCCCGGAGGGTCCGAATACCCGCGCAGCGCCCTGAACACCCGCGCCATCCCCCCCATCGTCATCCGGTGGTACCCCACGCTCCCCTCCAGCCAGAACCCGTCCACGTAGAACTTCCGTTCAAACAGCCCCCGGCTCTGGCGCACCCCCTCGTGGACCAGCCCGGGGTCTCCCAGCACCCGCCCGATAGCGATGTAGCCCTCGTAAATACGGGGCGCCGCATTGCCGTAGTCGGTCTCGTGCAACCTGTCCTGCCGGATCGCCCCCCGGAAAAAATCCTCCTCAATCCGCGCCTTCACATCCACTCCCGCCTCTTTCAACAGCTGCTCCAGTTCCCCGCTGGCGTAGATCCAATCGTACGCATACACCAGATCCAGGGGCATCTCGTCGTGCCGCCAGCGTCCCCACTTGCCGCCCCCATTGGGATAGGGCGGTTGCAGCGCAAACCCCTTGGGCCGGTGCGGCCAGTCCCGGCTCACCAGGAATCCCGGATAGTACCGGGCAAACGCGTCCAGGATCAGCGCCGCGCGCCGGGCATACACCCGGTCCCCTGTCATCTGGTAAAGCTCCCCCAACGCCTTTGCTTTATTAGAAAAGTAGGACCGGGCCTCCCGCCAGCCCCTTGCAGTGAACAGATATTTGTATCCCGTCTCGTCCTCCCAGTAAGGATACGCCACCTCTTCCCCCACCGGATTCACCACCCGCATCACCTTATCTTCGGGGTACGTTTCATTCGGAAAAACCATCCCGCAGTACTTGCACTTCACATGGTGCGGATCGTCGATTGACCACCCAAGCTGCCCCTCCTGTGTCCCCTCCTCGCAGTTGGGGCACCCCATAAACCGGAACCCCGTCCGGTCCGGCACCAGTGCGACCATCTCCTCCTCGGACATCTCCACGATCCTGGCAACAGACCGCACCAACCGCTTGATTCGCTCCGCAGACGCCTCAACAGGATAAACCGGATGGGCAACTTCCGCCGCCAGACCGGACCTCACAGTACCGAAAAGCAGAATCGCCATACAGCCTGAAACCACAGCGCAAAAACCGGCCAGAACGCTCATCTCTTCCATCGGAAACCTCCAGGGTGTAATCAGGGCTGAATTCTCTAAGCCGCTTCGTGCGCCCCCAGCACGGCCCGGGCCACGCGCAGCATATTCCCCCCCAGAATCTTCTGAATATCCTCGTCCGAATACCCGCGCTGGACCAGCCCCACGGTAAAAATCGGCCAGTTGGTCCACGCCAGGCTCTTCACCATATGGTCCTGCCGCCACTGCTCCCCAAACGCATCCGGCGGCCAGAAATACGCCCAGCGGGGCCTCGTCGACCGCCGCTTCGGAATCTTCTTCCGTTCCGCTTCCCCCGCCCGGGACGCATAGGCGGTATCCGTCCCGATTGTCACGTGATCCGCGCCAAACGTCCTGGCCGCATAATCGACATGGTCCAGCAGGGCGTTAATATCCCCACTCCTCCCCAAAAACGAAGGAATGCAGCAAATCCCGAGATATCCCCCGGTATCCACAATCGCACGGATCACCTCGTCCGGCTTGCCCCGAATATGTTCGTTCACCGCGCAGCAGCCCGAATGGCTCGCCACCATCGGGCGCTCAGACGCCCGGGCCGCCTCCAGGCTGGTCTGCCACCCCGCGTGCGCCACATCCACGATCACCCCTACCCGGTTCATCTCCGCCACCACCGCCCGCCCAAAATCGCTCAGCCCTCCGTTGGCCGGCTCTGCGCACCCGTCCCCGATCATATTCCGCCGGTTGTAGGTCAGGTGCATCATCCGGATGCCCAGTTGGTAAAAAATCCGGATATACCACAGCTCCTCCTCCACCGAAACCCACTCCTGGGTAAGCGGCACCCCGTTGCCGCTCATGTAAAAACAGTGCTTGTTCTGCGCTTTGGCCGCAACAATATCGTCGGGCCTCACCGCCCTCAGCAGATAATCCCGCATCATATCCGTCACGTACGTAAACCGCGCCAGCCGTTTCATCAGCCGCATCGGCGACTGCCCTTCCTCCCCCGCATTCTGAAAAATACACGTCACTCCGGCCGCATCCCAGGCCTCCCTGAACTCCGCCCGCTCCCCGGCATCGGTCGCGCACCGGGTCATCGACATATCCTCGTGCATATCCTTCAACTCCGCCTCCGAAGCCCCCGCTTCAACCGCGGCACCCATCGCATCGCCATCCAAAGCCGACCGGGGCGCAAAACCGTATGTATCGCACACAATTGCGTTTTGATGCAGCTCCAGCCCGTGCTCCAGGTCTTTCGCGCTCGGCTTCAGAATCCCCAGCGCCACATCCCGTGCATTTTGAATCTTCTCGTTCATCTCAAACTCCTTGTAATCACCCTTCTCCCAGCAGCTTCCGGGCATTTTTGTACTTCACCTCCTCGAACGCCTCTTCCGGCAGATCCAGGCGCAGCAGAAGATCCATCAACCGCGTGTGGAAATGGTCGCGGGCGAACAGCAGCTTGTCCTGAAATTCGATCAGAAAATCCCGGCTGAACGCCTCGTCCCGTTCCAGCGCCGGCACCCCGTTGCCGGAGAGATCCGCATACAAATTGTCGTACTTCCGCAGCATCTCCGGCACCCTGCCTCCCGGCAGCACCGGTCCTCCGGGAGCGGGGATCTTGTCGAACAGGTCGTCCCCGGAGATATGCGCCCAGAACCCCTTTGCGTGCCCGATGAAAACCGTCTCCGGGCAGGCCACAATCGCCCGCTCCAATGCGTCCATCGTCCCGCCGTACCAGGTGTTCGGACGGGGATAGGCAGGTCCGCGGTCGATCGCGTACTCAAGGTGAATCGTAATCGGCAGCTTCGCCTCTCCGCAAAAGTGATACATCCGGATCAGGTCCGGATCGTCAAACGGCACGCGCACCTTCAGCTCGCCCGCCAGCCGGACCCCGTGGATCTCCACCGCCGCCTTCAGCCGGTCGATCGCATCCGGACGCTTCGGGTCCGGCATATACCCCAGCACGAATCGCTCCGGAGCCTCCCGGCCCACCTGCAGCACGTCCCGAAACGGGATCACCCCTCCCCCCGGCGGCAGATGGGCGTTGAGGTTCGGACTGTAATCCGTCTCCGGACACTCCCACGTCAGCAGCCACATCTCATCGATGCCCTGTTCGTCCATATTCTTCAGAATCTTCGGCCCATCGTGCCCGTGCCAGTTCGGATGGTTGTGCGCATCGATCAGCATCGTTCACCCCTTTAACGGTTGCGTCAGATTCCCCCTAAATCCACATCGTGGGCGTTCTCATCGGCTGCCTTCTGAATCGTAATCGCAATCCGCGACGCCCGGATCACCGACCCGGTGCACAGCTCATCCGCCTCCGTCTCATCCCGGACATCCCGCACAAAAGACTTCAGGTGTCCTCCCGGATTGCCCGTCGGTATCGCCCGTCCACCCACCGCTTTACCGGTACCTGACGCGAGCACGATCTTGTCCGCATTCTGGGCAATCTCTAAAACGCCCTTGCGACCCCAGAACGTCGTCCGCCAGTACCACGGCAGCTTATACCCCGCGCCGTCGGGCATAAAGTACGACACATCGCCCAGCACCCCGCACCCGTTGTCCATCGTCAGCATCATCTGCGCCCCGTCTTCAAAATGCGGGGACTCCGGCGCAAACGCGTTCCAGCACCGGGCCGCGTTTACCGTCGCAAATTTCAGGCCGGTCATCCACGGAATACTGTCCACTGCGTGGATCGCAATATCGGTAATCGTCCCCCCGTGCTTCCCCGGCTCAAAATACCACCCCGGCCGGGAACCTGAAAGCAGCGGGTGCTGCCCATCGAACCCAATTGCGTGCACCTCTCCGATCGTCCCGTCCAGGATCAGCCTTCGCGCGCCGATGGCGCTGCCTAAGTCCCGCCGCGTCAGCATACAGCCCACCTTCAGCCCCATCTCCTGAGAGAGCCGTTCGATCTCGTCCAACTCGCCCAGGTCCGTGCACAGCGGCTTGTCCGCAATCACGTGCTTTCCCTCACGCAGCGCCTGTACCGCTATGCTCCCCCGCCGGGCGAAATAGTCTCCGATCGCCACCACGTCGCACGGCGCCTCCAAGAGCATATCCTCGAACCTGGAATGGGTCATCTCAACCCCCTTCCGGACGGCCTCCTCCCGCGCCGCCGCATCCTCCTCGCACGCGGCCACCAGCTCGACCCCTTCCACCTCTTTCTCTCTCACCCGCTTGTAAAGCGTCTGAATGTGATCGTGCCGAAAACCCATAAAGGCGAACCTGAGAGACATCTAAAACGCCTCCTTTCGCGCTAAAAACGGTGAAACCCCTATCCAGAACCTGAGAACTGAGCCTCCCCCACAGACGCGACCTCCGGCTCTCCGTCACCCAGCCTCACAAACGCCGAGGTTCGTACTCGGAAACTCACCTGCCCCGGCATCTTCCGCTGTGGAAAGCTGAGGCGCCGCGCTCCGTCGCCCTCTACTGAAATCCCCGGATCTTCCTCCAGGACCAAATGCCGTTCTTCGCCAACCCGCTTCACCTCCGCGACCCGGCACCCAAATGTAGAGCCGTCTCCGAAAGTCGCGATAGCGGTCGCACCTTTCATCCCCTCTCCTTCCGGAAGATACGCCTGGACAACCAGTGCGTTGTACGGTGCGCCTTCCGCCTCTCGCAGTACAGCCATGACCTTTCCTTCGTAGACCCCACTTCCCGACAGAACATAAGCTCCCCACCGGATTTCAACGCCGCCCCACACCCCCATCATCTCCGGAATCCCTTCCCGTTCTCGCACAAACCCCACCTCTCCCTCTATGCGGAGATTGCCCACCCGGAGCGGCCCCCTGCCCGGTTCGGCCCGGTGCACGATGTGGTCCGTCACTCCGTGATGCCGCACCCTCAAAGCGATCGCATCCCCCTCCGGCGTCTCCAGCGTCACGGAATCCACAAACGGCTCACCCTCATAAGGCTCGTGCACCGCTGCGAAACAGCTCGACAGCGGCGGCGGCCCTTCTCGCCGGGCCAGAAAGATCGGCATCCGGTACCGGTTCAGCAGCGCATCGTTCTCCTCTGCCCGCCGCAGCGAAGGCGCATCGCCCAGAAACACCTCCGCCCCCGACAGTCCGGGCAGGTGCGACCGCACGCCCACCGGCGACTCGGACACCGTAAACGTCACCGTCGCCCCGTCGGTCACCTCTCCGCGGGACACGTTCTGAAAGAAGGCATAGCTTGGATTCCTCCCCTCCGCTTCGCCCTGGTCTCTCTCATACGCCGGAAACCGGACCTTCACACCGGGCAGCAGGTTCTCTGCATAGGGCTGGAGGGGAACGCTGATCGTTGCGTCTCCGTCCCAATCCGCGTTACCGTGCAGCGCCCAGTCGTGCTGCGATCCCCCGACCACGCGGAAAAGGTCCACCGCATAGGTATCCGTTCCCCCTGCATCCACAAACATCACAGTCCGCCGGTAGACCTTCGCCAGTCCCGGATAGGCCTGCTCTGCGCTCGCCTCCATCCACTGCACCGGTTCAAACGCCGTCTCGAAGCCCAGCAGCCGTCCGTCCGAAGGTCCCCCATCCCCCTGGGTATACTGCCGGTGCTCGTCGATAAGCACTGTATTGTGACCCAACGTACTCTTGCTCCACGCCCGGTAGCGCGTGTGCGTATAACCCAGGTCCGGCAGCAACTCCTGCCCCCTGGCGAACAGCGCTATGCTCAGATTGTCCGCGTGTTCGTGCCCGTACCCCCCGGAGAAGTGCAGGTGAACCTGCGCCTGCGCCTCGCCTCCCCCTCGTCCAAGCCATGCGTGTCCCATCCCCGAAAGCAGTGTTGAAACCGACCGTTCGGGCACCTTGAGATTCCGACGCACCCTGGGCTCCTGAAGATAGGCCCAGTTGTCGTGAAACGGAACCGGCCGCCCATCCGGATAGTGGCAGATTTCCAGAATGCGGTTCGCCCGCCCGATGATTGGAGTGTCCCGCTCCAGGTCCAGATCCTCAAACCGCGTACCGTCCTCCGGATCGGTGTACCCCGGCGGATCGGAGTAGCCCCGAAGCGCATCCAGAACCTCCGTCATCCCCCGCATCGTCATCCGGTGGTATCCCACGCTCCCCTCGCACCAGAACCCGTCGGCGAAAAACCGCCGCTCAAACAGCCCCACGCTCCGGCGCACCGCCTCGTGAACCAGGCCCGGATCGCCCAGCACACGTCCAATGACGGCATACCCCTCGTAGATGCGGGGGCTTGCATTGCCGTACTGAGGCCCGTGGTACTCGTCCTGGCGAACCGCCCCCCGGAAAAAATTGTTCTCAATCCGGGCCTTTACATCCACTCCAACCTCTCCCGACAGTCGCTTTAACTCCCCGCTATTATAAATCGAATCGTACGCGTACACCAGATCCGTGGGCATCTCATCCGCCCGCCATCGCCCCCACTTGCCGCCCGTATTCGGATAGGGCGGCTCTAAAACGAACCCCTTTTGCTGATTTGCGCGGTCGCTGCTCACCAGAAACCCCGGATAATATCGGGCAAAGGCGTCCAGGATCAACGCCGCACGCCGCGCATACGCCCGGTCTCCCGTCGCCTGATAAAGCGCTCCCAGATCCTCACCTCGGGCCGCAAAATACACCCGCGCCTCCCGCCAGGCCTTCGCGCTGAACAGATACCGGTACCCCATCTCGTCTTCCCAGTAGGGATATTCCACTTCCTCGCCCACCGGATTCGTCATCCGCATCACCCGGTCTTCCCGATACTGCTCGTTCGGAAAAACCATTCCGCAGTACGTACACCGCACCCGGTGCGGATCGTCAATCGACCAGGTAAGTTGCCCCTCCTGCGTGCCTTCGTCACAGTTGGCGCACCCCACAAACCGGAACCCCGTCTTATCCGGCGCCAGCCCCACCATCTCCGCTTCGCTCATCCCCGTCAACGGCGCCACCGCCTCCTTCAGCGCCTCAACCCGCTCCCGTGAGGCCGTCACCGGATAGACCGGATGCCCAACCTCCACCGCCTCGAGGTTGGCCGATCCCCTTTGCATTTTGCACTTTTCATTTTTCATTTTTCATTTCCCACCCTGCCAGAAGGCCTCTCGTCTCCCTACCTTGCCCCCGAAAACTGCGCCTCTCCCACAGACCTGACCTCAGGCTCTCCGTCACCCAGCCTCACAAACGCCGAGGTTCGGATCTGATACTTCACGCCCCCCGGCACCTTGCGGCGCGGACAAAACAGATACTGCATGCCGCCCTCCGCCACCGCAACACCCGGATCGCTCTCCAGGATCACGTGCGTCTCCCCCCCGGTCCGCCTCACCTCTACAACGCCGTACCCAAGCGTGGCGCCGTCCCCAAAGCCCACAATCGCGGTCGCCCCCTTTAACGCCTCTCCCTCCGGCAACTCGCCCGTTACCTTCAGCGCATCGTACGCATCCCCGGCCTCTTTCCGGAGCGCCCCCCTCACCTCCCCTTCGTAGGTTCCACCTCCCGACAGCACCCGATCTCGCCACCTCAGTTCGGTGCCCCCCCACAGTCCCATCTCCTCCAAAACGCCCTCCCGCTCCCGCACGAACCCCACCTCTCCCTCTATGCGGAGATTGCCCACCCGGAGCGGCCCCCTGCCCGGTTCGGCCCGGTGCACGATGTGGTCCGTCACCCCGTGATGCCGCACCCTCAAAGCGATCGCATCCCCCTCCGGCGTCTCCAGCGTCACGGAATCCACAAACGGCTCACCCTCATAAGGCTCGTGCACCGCCGCAAAACAGCTCGACAGCGGCGCCGGTCCCTCCCGCCGCACCAGAAAGATCGGCATCCGGTAACGGTCCAGCACCGCATCGTTCTCCTCCGCCCGGCGGATCGACGGCGCATCCCCTGAGAAAACCTCCGCACCCCCCAGCGCAGGCAGATGCGTCCGTATCCCCACGGGCGACTCTGAAACTGAAATATTCACCGACACCCCATCGGTCACCTCTCCCCGGCACACGTTTTGAAAGAACCCGTAACCCGGATGCCTCCCCCCCGCCTCTCCCGGGTCCTTCGCATTTTCGGGCAGCCGGACCTCAACGCCGGGAAGCATGTGCTCCGCATAGAATTTCAGGGGAACGCCGACCTCTGCCCCGCTGTCCCGGTCCGCGCTCCCGTGGATCACCCAGTCGTGCCGGGAGCCTCCAACCACGCGGAACAGATCCACAACGTACACACCCCCCCTGCCTGCATCCACCAGCATCACCGTTCGCCCGTATACCTCCGCCAGCCCCGGATACGACCGCTCCCCTCGCGCGGCTACCCACTGAACCGATTCAACCCCCGTCTCAAACGCCAGCAGGTGTCCATCTCCGGGCACGTGCTTGTTCCGGTCCCCCGTAAACTGCTCCTCCCCGTCGATCACCACCGTATTGTGGCAAAGCGTGCTGATGCTCCACTGCCTGTAGCGCGAGTGCGTATACCCCAGATCCGGCAGGAGTTCCTGCCCCCTGGCGAACAGCATCAGATTCAGCGTATCGCCGTGGCTGTGCCCGTACGCCCCCTCGGAAAAGTGCAGGTGAACCTGTACCTGCTCTTTCCCTTCTCCCTGTCCCAGCCACGCATGCCCCACACCTGCCAGCAGCGTCGAAACTGAACGCTCCGGTGCAGGGAGAGCGGGGACCCGCGCCCACCCATCGTGCACCGGTATCGTCCGTCCATCGGGATACCGGCACATATCCAAAAGGCGTCTCGCCCGGGCAATAACCGGAAATTCCACCTCCGGATCAAGCGCCTCAAACCGCTTTCCGTCCACCGGGTCAACATAATCCGGAGGGTCCGAATAGCCCTTCAGCGCATCCAGCACCCCCTGCATCCCCCGCATCGTATACCCGTGATAGTCCACGCTCCCCTGGCACCAGAACCCGTCCACAAAAAACCACCGTTCAAACAGGCCCTTGCTCCGGCGCACCGCCTCGTGGACCAGCCCCGGGTCTCCCAGTACCCGCCCGAGCACGGCATATCCCTCATAGGTACCAGGACTCGCATTGGTATAGAGAGGACCGTGAAAATCGTCCTGGCGCACCCCGCCCCGAAAAAAATCCTTCTCAATCCGTTCCCTGACATCTACCCCAACCGCTTCGGACAACCGCTCCAATTCCCCGCTGTCGTATATCCAGTCATACGCAAACACCAGATCCGTGGGAATCTCGATATACCGCCACTCCCCCCACTTCCCGCCCCGCCTCGGAAAAGGCGGCTCCCGGTAAAATGCCTTGGGCGTATGCACCTCGTCCAAACACACCAGAAACCCCGGATAGTACCGGGCAAACGCGTCTAAGATCAGCGCCGCTCGGCGCGCATACGTCCGCTCTCCCGTCGCCTGGAACAGCGCTCCCATATCCTTCGCCAGGGAAGCGAAGTAAAACCGCGCGCACCACCATCCTTTCGCGCTGAAAAAGTACCGGTTCCCGTCCCTGTCTTCCCAATAGGGATACGCAACCTCTTCCCCAACCGGATTGGTCACCTTCAAAACCCGGTCTTCGGGATAGGTCTCATTGGGAAAACCCATACCGCAGTACCGGCACGTCACGTAGTGAGGATCTTCAATCGTCCAGACAAGCTGACTCTCGTGCGTGCCTTCATTGCAATCGGGGCATCCCATAAACCGGAACCCTGTCCTGTCCGGCGCCAGCCCCACCATCTCCGCTTCGTCCATCCCCATCAACGGCGCCACCGCCTCCTTCAGCGCCCCGATCCGCTGCGGTGATGCTGCCAGCGGATAGACCGGATGGCCAACCTTTGCCGATCCGGACTCGGTTGCTCCATTTTGCATGCTAAAATTTCCCTTCTGAGGGCCTTTCCTCTCCCTGCGCCACCCCTGAAAATTCCGCCTCTCCCACAGCTTCGATCTCTACCTTCCAATCGCCCAGCCTCACAAACGCCGACGTCCGGATCCGATACCTCACCCCTCCCGGAACCTCCCGCAGCGGAAAAAACAGGTGCCGCATCCCATCCCCCTCCACCGAAATCCCCGGGTCGTCCTCCAGCAGCACATGCGTCTCGCCCCCAGACCTCCGCACCCCCGTAACCCGGTAGCCAAGCGTGGAGCCATCTCCGAAAAACACCACCGCAGTCGCCCCTTTCAGCGCGTCACCCTCCGGCAGGTCCCCGGTAACGACCAGAGCGTTGACATCGGCCCCCGCCTCCAGCCGCAGGCTCCCCTTCACATCCCCCTCATAGACCCCACCTCCCGACAGCACCCGATCTCGCCACCTCAGTTCGGCACCCCCCCACAGTCCCATCTCCTCCAAAACGCCCTCCCGCTCCCGCACGAACCCCACCTCTCCCTCTATGCGGAGATTGCCCACCCGGAGCGGCCCCCTGCCCGGTTCGGCCCGATGTACAATATGATCCGTCACTTCGTGGTGCCGCACCCTCAAAACGACCGCATCCTCCCCGTTTTCCGCCGCTTCCACCGAAACCTCCTTCAGAAACGGCTCACCCTCATAAGGCTCATGCACCGCCACAAAGCAACTCGACAGCGGCGCTGGCCCCTTCCGCCTCACCAGAAAGATCGGCATCCGATAACGGTCCAGCAGCGCGTCATTCTCCCCCGACCGCCGGACCGACGGCGCGTCTCCCGAGAAAACCTCGGCCCCCGCCAGGCAGGGCAGGTGCGTCCGCACGCCCGCATCCGGCTCCGATACCTTAAAGCTCACCGCTACATCGTCGACCACCGCTCCCCGTGAGACATTCTGAAAGAATGCATAGCCCGGATTGCGGCCCCTGGCATCCCCCGAATCCCGCTCATTCTCCGGATATCGAACCTGAACGTCGGGAAGCAGATGCTCCCCGTAAAAGTCGAGGGGAACGCTCACCGCCGCGCGTCCGTCCCGGTCCGCGCTCCCGTGCATCACCCAGTCGTGCTGAGCGCCTCCCACCACACGAAAGAGATCCACGACATAGACCTCTCCGGCGCCGGCCTCCACCAGCATCACCGTTCGCCGGTACACCTGCGCCAACCCGGGATACGCCCGCTCTCCGCTCGCCTCGACCCACTGCACCGGGCCGCATCCTGCCTCAAACGCCAGCACCCGTCCGTCCGATGGCATCCCCTCAAACGCCCGACCCCGGTCCCATCGGGGTCGCCCGGTCCGCGTATACTGCCGCTGCTCGTCAATCACCACCGTATTGTGGCACAGCGTGCTGTTGCTCCAGCTTCGGTAGCGCGTATGCGTATACCCCACATCCGACAGCAACTCCTGTCCCTTCGCAAACAACGCCAGGTTCAAATTGTCCGCGTGCTCATGCCCATACCCCCCCGAGAAATGCAGGTGAACCTGCGCCTGGTCCTCTCCCTCCCCGCTTCCCAGCCAGGCGTGTCCCACCCCTGTCAAAAGCGTCGACACCGACCGCTCCGGTACAAGCAGATCCTCCGTACCGTACCAGGCATCGTGCACCGGCACCAGCCGCCCGTCCGGATAGCGGCAGATTTCCAGAATCCGTCTTGCCCGGGCAAGATTCGGAATCTCCCGTTCCAGATCCAGATCGTCAAAGCGCCTCCCATCCTCAGGGTCAACATAGCCCGGTGGATCCGAATAGCCCTCAAGCGCGTCGAACACCCGCCCCATGCCCCGCTCCAGCGTCGCCCGGTGATACCCCGGGCTCCCCTCACACCAGAACCCATCCACAAAAAATCGGAACTCAAACAGCCTCCGGCTTCGGCGCACCGCCTCGTGGACCAGCCCCGGGTCGCCCAGCACCCTTCCGATCACCGCGTAGCCCAGGTAAATCCGCGGACTCATATTGTCGTACGTGGCGGGATAATTCTGCTCGTGCCGGATTACACCCCGGAAAAATTCGTTCTCGATCCGCGCCCTCACATCGGCCCCCGTCTCCCCGGCCAGACGTTCCAGTTCCCCGCTCGCGCAAATCGAATCGTACGCAAACACCAGGTCTGTCGGCATCTCATCCGGATGCCACCGGCCCCACTTCCCCCCGTGGATCGGATAGGGCGGCTCCAGCACAAATCCCTTGGGCTCAAACGCCCGTTCACGGCTCACCAGGAACCTCGGATAGTACCGGGCGAACGCGTCCAGGATCAGCACCGCCCGCCGGGCATACTGCCTCTCCCCCGTCGCCTGATAGAGCTCGCCCAGATCCTGCGCCAGGCTCGCAAAATAGACCCGCGCCTGCCGCCAGCCCTTCGCGCTGAAAAAGGTTCGGTACCCGGCCTCGTCCTCCCAGTAGGGGTACTCCACCTCCTCTCCAACCGGATTGGTCACCCGCATCACCTGATTTTCGGGATAGGTCTCATTCGGAAACACCATCCCGCAGTACCGGCACCTCACGCGGTGCGGGTGCCGGACCGACCAAGTAAGCTGTCCCTCTTGCGCGCCTCCGTCGCAGCTGGGACATCCCGCAAACCGGAACCCTGTCCTGTCCGGCACCAGCCCCACCATCTCCTCCTCGGACATCCCCATCACCGGCGCCACGCTCCGCTTCAGCAGTTCAATCCGCTCCGGAGAGGCCTTCACCGGATAGACCGGATGCACGACCTCCGCCGCTGCGCAATACCGCGCTTCAGAACAAAATAACATGGCCACAACAACCATCAGCAAGAGGCCAACCGGAACGCCCATCGTCTCCATTTTACGACGCGCTCACCAGTTTCTGCGCATTCTGATACGCAATCTTGTCGAACGCCTCCTCCGGCAGGTCCAGCTCCTTCAGATAGTCCATCAATTCCGAACCAAAGTTGTCCCGCGCAAACAGCAGCTTGTCCTGAAACTCGATCAGGAAATTTCTCCCGAACGCCCGGTCCCTCGAAATCCCCCCCAGCGCCGACCCGGCGGACAGATCCGCATACAGATTGTCGTATGTCCGCAGCATCTCCGGCGTCTTGCCTCCCGGCAGCACCGGCCCCCTGGGGTAGGCCTCCGCCTCGGCTCTGTCGTCCCCCGAAATATGCGCCCAGAACCCCTGAGCGTGCCCGATAAAAATCGTCTCCGGACACGCCGCAACCGCCCGCTCCAACGCCTCGATACTTCCCCCGTACCACCAGTTGGGGCGGGGATAACCCTGAGTGCCACCGCCCGGATACTGCAGGTGGATCGTAATCGGCAGCCCCATCTCTCCACAGGCCTGGTACAGCCGGATCGCATCCGGATCGTCGAACAGCATCCGGACCTTCAACTCTCCCGCCAGGCGAACCCCGTGGATCTCCACCGCCGCCTTCAGCCGGTCGATCGCATCCGGCCGCTTTGGGTGCGGCATGTACCCCAGCACGAACCGGTCCGGCGCATGGCGGCCCACGTCTAACACATCTTCAAACGGAATCGCCACCTTCCCCAGCGGCGGCAGGTGATTGTTTGTGCCGGGGCCGTAATCCTCCTGCGGGCACTCCCACGTCAGCAGCCACAGCTTATCGATCCCCTGCTCGTCCATATTCTTCAAGATCTTCACCGCATCGTGTCCCCACCAGTTGGGATGGTTGTGTGCATCAATCAGCATCGCTTTCCTCCTCCTGAAAAATCACGACCTCTCGTTCGTTCAGCCGTCCGTCCGCTTCACCCACACCGGGCTTGACCACGCGTGCGGACCTCTCGCCACCGCCACCGTGGACGGATAGTGGGTCCAGGGCGTCGACTGCTCGACCGACAGATAATAGAAATGCTCCCCCGTCCTGCAATCCCGGTCCACATACGAACCTGTCGCCTGAAAATCGCCCGCCCTCCATTTGCAAATACAGACCCCGTCCCGAATAAGCCCCACCGTCGCCGGCGGCGCCGTCACCTGTACCTCCCACCGGACTTCCGGGGGCTCCGAAACGGTCGCCTCCCCTCCCATAAACGCCCCATTCACCCGGAACTTCACCACAATCCGCGATCCATCCGTCGCAAAACAGCGGTGTTTTCTCAATGCGTCTAAGATCGCGTCTCGCGTCAGCGCCTCTGCATAAACGCCCGTGAGCCCTCCGCCCATCCCCGGGTTGCGCCGGTGGTTATCGCTGCTTCCAAAAAACCCGAACCGCCGTCCCCCACTGAGCAGCTCGTGAACCTTGTACTGGTACCTGGGATCCAGCATATGCACGCACCACCCCGAGCAGACCTCCACATTCGCCTCCGCCGGAGACGCTGTCAGCTCCCAGTTCTCGTGGTGGGGGTGCAGAATCGCGCCCTCTTTTTCAGCGTGCGCCGTAATCGCCGCCATCGGTTCCCCCGCCACCTCCGAATATCGAATCAGCGGAAGATCTTCACTCCGTCCGATCACCGTCCGGTGGTAGCGCGTCCTGTGGTTCGGCTTCTTGCAGGTCCACTCGAAAGCCGGCAGCATCACAAACGTCCCGTCCCGGTGAAAATGCCGCACATAGGTGCAATACGTTTCGTACTCCGACGATGTCAGACTCAGCAGATGCTTGTCGTTGTCCTGGAGCACCACGCAATCCAGCCCCGCCTTGTCCCGGGCGTACGCAATCAGCTCGTCCACCTCCCCCTCCGCATCGGCCGAAAGTCCCGTATGCGAGTGAAGGTCCGCCCAGTAAAGCTGGCATAATGAACCGCTCGCCTCAACCTCCGGACGCGAATCGGGCCGCGGCTCCCGCAGCACAACCGGCCGCCAGCCCTCCCAGGGCCCTTCCTTCTCCAGCGGAGACGCCCCCTCCAGTTCATATACCATCAGGCCCACATCTTCTGTCGACGTCTCAGCGTCAACGCGGCAGGCAACCCACAATCGACCCTCCTCAATCCCCGCAGGCGCGTACCACCGGGGGCCCTTCCCTATCGCCAGCGTCGGCCCCACCGTCTCACCGTCTAACTTCCGGCCGCACAGAATCCCCGGCGTCCACTGCGTGGAACCTTCCGGGACCTCCTTGCGCTCCCACAACATCCAGACCCCGCCGGAGGGGTCCGGCACAACCTGTGGCTTTCGCCGCCGCCCCAGGAACCCCCACACCCCGGCGCCGTGCTTGTCCAACAACCCCCACGCCAGCCCTCCCAGGTCCGCACACCCCTCCCCATCCGCTACCGCCGCCCACCCGGACGCGCCCAGACGCGCGGCCCTCGCCGTCGGCCACTGGTCCACCACCCCCTCTGTATTCTCCACATCCTGCGAACACAGCCACACCACCCACGGCGCGCCGTCCGCATCCGTACAGACACACGGCGCAAACTGCCAGGCATCGGGCGTCACCATCCCTTCCGTCGCGGGCGGCATGCTCACCCGCTGCGGCGTCGAAACCGACCCATCCTCCCCCACAAACGCCGCCCATACCGAAAACGTCAACCCGTCGTATTCGTCCCAGCACACCCAGCACCCACCCTCTGCGGGAGCAACCGCAGGCCGCTGCATCCACCCGTCCTGCGCCCTCACCCGCACCGCCCCTCCCCGGTTCCCCCCGTCGAAGGCCGCCGCCCAAATCGAAAACATTCCGGGCCTCTCTGTCCGGCACCAGGCCGCCCACAGGCGTCCTCCCCCTGCAGCGG
Source organism: Candidatus Latescibacterota bacterium (assembly GCA_965222075.1). Classification (GTDB taxonomy): domain Bacteria; phylum Latescibacterota; class UBA2968; order UBA2968; genus JAAXHW01. The sequence continues at coordinate 3,077,782 of OZ244937.1, forward strand.
CGTGCAGCCCCACCGCCCCTTCCCCCTCTCCGACCGATCCGGGCGCGCCCCACCCGGATTCCGACCGGGAGGAATACACCACCCGGTGCCCTTCGCCCCCCTCGATCCACACCGCGGCCGGCGCCTCCTCAACAAGCCCCACAAAGGGCGAATGCCGCAGTCCCTCCTCAGGCGTGACCGCCTCCTGCGTTCCCATCTCCTCCCGGTCGCAGAACCGCGCAAAAATCCGTTCTTCGCCCCGTCGGTACCCCTGCCACACCGTCCACAGCCCGTCCGCCCCCAGCACCGCACAGGGTGTGAAACACTCCAGACCGCCGGTCCGCTCCGACAGCACCCGCTTCACCTGACCCACTGTTGCCTTCCTTCTATTCGGTAATCGTCTACAGGCCCTGCGACCTGACCCACTCCAGATACCGCTTCGAGCAGAAATCCAGATTCTCTAAGCTACCGCCCCCGCGCAGTGGGGAGCACATCTCGAAGGTCGACACGCCGTCGAACCCGCCCTCCTTCAACCCTTTGAAGAACCCCGCGTAATCGATAAACCCATCGCCGAAGGCTACGGCGCGAACCATCGCCGGTTCTGCAGGCTGGTAGTTGATCAAATCCGGCTGATAATGGAATCGAGGCAACCGTACGTAGTCGGCGCTCGTGGTAATCGCCGCGTGCGGGGCCATCTGCCTGGCCGTCTTGTACAGATCCTCCCCCCGCAGGGCCGGAGACCACGCGTCGAACCCCAACTTGCAGTTGGGTCGGTTGATATCGTTCAACAGTTCCAGCAGCGAATCGCTGTGCACGCCGATATCGTGGTGGTTCTGAATCGCAATCGTCACCCCGTATTCGGCTGCCCGGTCGCAGCACTCCCGCAGGCTGCCCACCACCCGGTTCCACACCACCCCTACGGGATGGCCCTCCGCTTCGTAGGCCGTAAACACCCGCACAAACCCCGCGCCCAGTTCAGCCCCGATTTTGGCCAGCGCTTCTACGTATGCAATCTGCATCTCCAGCACCGGCACCTCCGCGGCCATCGCGCCCGAAAAATCCGTGTACCCGGCAATCACCTCGCACGCGATCCCCTCTTTTTCAAGGTGGGCTTTGATCTCCCCGATTCGCTCCGGCGTCGAATCCAGCGGCGACAGATGCGGCCGCTTGCCTGCAATCATCACCCCGTCGTACCCTAAGGCCGCCGCCTTGCTGATAAACTCCGTCAACGCCAGACAGTGCTGGCCCCACAGCCCGGCGTAGCTGATGGAAAACAGACAGTGTTTCATAGCCAAACCTCCTCACGCAAGGAATGCGGATTGAGTGCCTTTTATTCCGCTTCTCTAAGCCGCCGGATGACCGATCCGGCAAGCTGCTCTCCCGCTCCGGCGGCCGTGTAGCGCCAGCCCCCCTGCGACTCGAATCCCCCGTCGCGCATCGACTTCCACGTTGGGATATACCAGAGCGTACAGTCGTAATATCCTCCCACCAGCGTAAAAGGCGTGGGGGAACCGGCCCGGATCGCCAGGCCGAACTCCACAAAGCTCTCCGCGGGCAAACAGGCCAGACACCAGTCGCCCCCGCTCAACAAAAACAGTTCACAGCGCCGGGCCGCGTCCGGATGCTCAATCACCTGCAGCATCGCGCAGGGCATCCACGCCCGTCTCGGGCCCAACTCCAGCAGCTCCGCCAGCTGACAGCGCGTCTCTTCAACAGACGGGAGCTCAGGGTCCAGCTCGACGACCTCTTTCCAGCCCTTCAACCGAAGGGGTCCCGGACCGCAGAAAACCGAATGCGCCATGGCCTCCAGCACCCCGCTGGCCAGCCGTTCCCCCAGAACCTTCGACCCTTCAAGCGTCCCGTCCGCGTACTTGCCGGTCCCCACGTTGCCGGCGGCGCCCTGGAGGAAGAATCCGGGGGCCCCGGTCTCCCGCTCGATCACCTCCAGCGCAAAATGCGGAAAATCCGGATGAATCACCTCACTCCGCTGGCGCAGCGCGGTCACGTGGCAGGCATAATTGAAAATACTGACAATCGGACGCCCGTCCTCCCCGCGCAAACACAGCACCACCACATCCGGATCGACCAATCCTTCAGGTGCGGCCTGAAGCTCCGGAGGCGCCACCCCGTAGCGCGTCGCAATGCTCCCGTCCGGCTGCCGCACACTCCGGATCGCTCCCACCTGCTCCACCGGCGCCATCCCCGCCTCTACCCTCGCCGGGCGCCGCTCCGCCTTCGCCCGGCGCGCCGCATCCACAAAAGCCGCCTCCATCCGGTCCAGCCAACCGTAACTCAGAAAGTGATGCCCGAACGCATCCAAAATCTCCTGCGTCGCCAGGTCTGCCGCCGGCGCCGCGTGGTTGTGCGAGGCATTCAGCAGCACCCGCGACCGGGCAACCCCCACCGCGCGGGCAATCGCATCCCGCATCCGCCGGTCCGCCTTCCGGGTGAACCCGATGTGATCCGCCATCGCCAGCACCACCGGCCCTTCCCCCTCCGCCTCCTCCAGGTAGACCACGCGTCCCGTAAGCGGCGCGGCCACCTCCCGCACCCGGCTCTCCAGAAACGGCCCATAAGCCTCGCCGACCTCCAGGCTGATGTCCGCACTGGCATATCCAGCCAGCAGAACCTGCATGGACCTGACCCCTTAACCCCCTTCCCCACACGGGAAGGAGGAACAAAATCGCCTTTCGACCAACCTCCAGGTCCTACCGTCCCACGCGTCCAGGCAGCGCCCGCAGCACCTTGTGCAGCCCCCGCGCCACATCCTCTCCATCCTCTTCGCTCCAATCCAGGCTGAGCTGGTACTCGCCCACGCGCGTCAGCACCTCCTCCGTCTCCGGACACAGCCCGGGACCGTAATTCGCCTCCCCGTCGTACAGCTTCGGGTCCCACGGCGACGGTCCGTTGTGCCACACGCGCTTCTGGAGAACCACATCGTTCATATACACCGGCTTCCCCCCGTACGCGTGCTTGATCGACACGCCCTCCGCCTTCAGCGCCTCCTTCACCCACCCAAACGCCTCACCCGTCTTGAACACCAGAATCACCGTCACCCCCACATCCCGCTCCTCATCCTCCAGACAGCGCACGTACACATCCGGATATTCCGCCGCCGCCTGCTTGATATGCCCTCCCACCTTCCGCACGTGCGCCTTCAGCCGGTCCAGCTTCTTCATCTGCTCCAGCATAACCGCCGCCGAGAGTTCGGTCATCCGATAATTCTCCCCCACGAACGCGGGCAGGACCACAGCGTCGTTCCCCCGCACCGTCCCCTGGTCGTGACAGGCCACCGCCCGCGCGTGGAGGTCAGCGTCGTTCGTCGTCACCATCCCCCCCTCTCCCGCCGACAACACCTTGTTCATCTGGAAACTGAACGCGTTGATCGTTCCCATTGACCCGATATACCGCCCCTTGTAACGCGCCCCCAGCGACTGCGCGCAGTCCTCGATGACCGGAATCCCGCGCCGTTCGCCCAGCGCCAGGATCGGGTCCATCTCCGCGGCCATCCCCCGCCAGTGCACCACCGAAATCGCCTTCGTGCGCGGCGTAATCACCCGCTCGATCGCTTCCGGATAGATGTGCACATCCTCGTCCACCTCGCAGAAAATCGGCACCGCCTGACAGGACGCCACCGCCCCTGCGCATCCCACGAACGTCGCAGCCGGAACAATCACCTCGTCCCCCGGTCCGATGCCCAGAGCGCGCATCGCCACAATCAGCGCGGCCGTCCCGGAAGTCACAGCCAGCGCGTATTTCACGCCCATGGCCTCTGCAAACACCTTCTCCAGTTCGGCCGTCTTATACGCCGGGTCCGGCCCGTAATACCGGAACGGCGACCGGTGGTCCAGCACCTCCATCACCGCCCGCTTCTCCTCCTCCCCGATCATCGACGCGCCCGGATAGGGCCTGGGCAGGGGATTCGTACGAACCGGTTTTCCTCCATCGATTGCAAGTGCATCCGACATGGAACCACTCCTTTGCGTTTTGGGAACTTTTCTCCCTCTTCCATGATAACCGCATCGCCCTTTGATTCCAACTATTTTTAGATCCGCCGGCCGGCCATCACATCCCGCCGATATCTTTGAGGACTTCCTGTGCGGCATTGTGCCCGGGCACGCCGCTCACCTCCCCCCCGGGGTGCTGCCCGGCCCCGCACAGGTAGAGTCCCCCAAGCGGCGCCCGGTACTCTGCCAATTCGGGCAGCGGCCGGTTCCAGAACAGGTGCTCGCCCGCGTGCTGGATGTGCCAGATACACCCGTCGGTCAGCCCGTTCTCCCGCTCCAGATCCAGGGGCGTGCGCAGCTTGTAGTCCCGGATCGACGCCCTGAAATTGGGCGCGTACTCCGTAATCTGGTCGATCAGCCCTTCGGCCACCGCCTCGCGCACATCGTCCCAGGTCCCCTTCCTGAGCTTTGCGGGCGCCGGCACGATCCAGACCGAAGCGGTGTGGTAGCCCGGCTGCGTCACGGTAGGGTCCACAAAGGAGGGGATCGAAAAGCTGACCAGCGGGGCCTCCGGGGGACGCCCGGCCTCCAAATCATCGTACGCAGCCGCGACTGCGGCCCGGGTGCGCGGAAACGTAACCGCGCCAAGGTGCGGCCGGTCGGGGTCCCCGTCCCAGTCCTTCCACTGCGGCAGCTCCGAAATCACGGCTAAAAACTTATAGCAACTCACGTGGGTAATCAGCCCCTCAATGCGGCTGCGGAGGCCGTCGTCCAAATGCCCGGAAGGCAGCAGGTTCAGAAAAGTGCGCTTGGGGTCTAAGTTGGAAACCACCACCCGGGCGCGCACCTCGGCGCCGTCTTCCAATCTGACCCCGATCACCTTCCCACCCTCCACCAGGAACCTCTCCACCCCCCGGTTGAGGTGGACCTGTGCGCCCGCCTCATCTGCGGCCTCCGCCATCGCCCGGCTCACCGCGCCCACCCCGCCCTTCACGTACCCATAAGGAGGCTTCTCCCCCGTCTCCTCCTCAGGGGCGTTGAGCGAAGCGTAGGCAATGCTGAGGGCTAAAGGATTGCGCCCGACCGCGGCCCGCTCCCCCGCGTACCGGTCCCTCAGCACGCCGGGAGGCAAAAATTCGTCCTGCAGGTCCAGCAGCCGGGCGCTCAACGCCTTTTCCAGCACCTCGGCCGCCGGCGTGCCGGCCACCGTTGCTCGCACCTCATCCAGCGGGGGCGGGGGGCGCAGCCGGTAGTGCGTAAAAATCTCCTGCAACGTGCGTTTAAACGCCCCGTAGCGCCGCTGCCCCTCGCGCTCCTCCCTGCTCAGGTGGACCGTGTGGTTGCGGGGCGAATCGTGGTCTTTGGGGCCGTAATACGTCCCGTCCCCCCGCAGAATCAACCCCCCTGGACGGGGAATCGCCTCCAGGCCCCGCTCGTAAAGCCGCAGGTCCCGGATGATCCTGGGATGAATCCCGTGGATCATGTGTGCGCAGGTGGAAAACTGAAACCCGGGCCACAGTTCTTCGGTAACTGCGGCTCCTCCTACAAAGGATCGGCGCTCAAACAGATGCACATCCAAACCGGTCCTTACAAGGTACGCAGCGGCCACCAGGCCGTTATGACCCGCGCCTACAACAGCGACATCTACGTCCATTGAGTCCTCCTTTTTCAACGGTTGGAACGACCGTCCACTCCCCCGATCTCTCGCTCTTTGAAGATCCTGTGCGGCGTTGTGCACGGGCACGCCCAGGAAGTTTAGACCCTCAAGCGCTTTCCCAAATTGCAAATGGGTGCCTCTCTCAAGCGACTTAATGGCCCCGTTCATCTTTTAATAATGTCGAAGTGCGTTTCCAGCGTATCGTCGCCTGCTCCTCCAAAGTGCACATCGAACACCCAGGGCGCGGGTTCGTTCGGGTACAGCGGGTTGTTGCGTAGCCATTTGTTGTCCCGGTAGAGCCGAGTTCTAACCTTCTCTTCCGAATCAAGGCGGATGACCAGGCGGGCATTTCCCCGAACGGCCACAAAGCAGCCTTCCTCTTCAATTACCTCCACCCCGTACTCAAAGTGCCACCGGGCAACGTGCGGTCTTCCGGCATCCCCCTCTACCCGGTCCCGGACGGTCCAGCCCCTGCGGAATCGGAAGGTGACCTCACGGGACAAGGTTACGCCGGGATAGCCCTGATGGGCGCTTGCCACCCGGATGCAGTTGTGGATCTTCTGCCAGTGAGTTTGAACCGGTGTGGGTTTCGGCCCCCATCTGGAGATCAGCGATTCTATGGACCGGGCGGGCTGTCCGCCCACGAGGACCACATTGTGGGAGGTCATTGCGTAGAGATGGCCCCGGCTGGCCCTCTTTTTGGCCTGCCGATTCCGGTTGAAGTACGAATAAAGTTCGGATATCGGGGTGCCGACTACCGATTCGCCACAGACGACGAGCTGCAATGAGAGGGCATCATCGTGGGCATGGTTGGGGATGCCGGGGCCGGGGACCGAGAGGGACATGGCCGAGGCGCTGGGCGTCCAGGCATCCCGCGCGACGAAATATCCCGATACAGGATAATGAGCCGTGAGGGGCAGGTCTTTGGGCGGAGGGAGTTTCAGGGCCGGCCGATCTTCGGGCTGGAACTGTTTTTTTAACCGGAGGCGCTTCGCCACGTCAGCAGCGGTCCGGCTCTTGAGGAGGTTTGCGGCGGCACCCAGCAGATGAGCGCTCGACCGCTCATCGGAGCTGCCGTCTCCGATATCGGGTTGGGAGCCGTCCGGGAGCGTGAGCAGAGCGACCATTTCGGCGCACTTCCTGAGCCGGGTCTTTCCTCTTTGATCCAGCAGGGGGATGCGGTTTAAGGCGGCGAGGCGCAGCGGGATCAGGAACATGTGGAGGGCAGAGATGGTGTAAGCGGCCGACCGCTCCTCGTAGCCGCCGTCGGCGAGGAAGCTGCGTTCGATGTGTCTGACGATGACGGGCCTGGCTTGGTCGACCAGTATGCGCACTTCCGGAAACTCGGGGAGCATGATGCCGAAGATCAGGGGCGCGGTTCCCCGCTCCCAGAGGTGGTGGTTGGCCGGCACATATTTGCTTTTGGCGTAGTTGCGGTACTGGATTGCGATAAACCAGAGCGATTTGAGAAGTCCGAAAGTCGTATCGAGTGGAACCTGGGGGGCGAAGGCGATGCCACCGTAGAGGGCGTCAACCCAGGCGAGCCACCGGTAGGCGGTGGTCATGGTATCGTGCCCGTCGGAATGGGACAATACGGCGGTACCGGGGTGGAATTCGGGACCTACGACTAAGGGCCAATCAGCCCGCCAGCGGTCGACGAATTCGGCGAATTTCTCGGCGTAGGTCGCACGGCCGGTTTCGGCGTATGCGATGGCCAGGTCGCGGAAGAAGTTGCCCCGTTTCAACCTGTACGGCGTGGAGGTGAGCTGTCGCATCTCCGCGGTGCGCCACTTAAGGTTCTTACCGAAGTCCCACACGCGTGAGGGGTCATCTTTCCTCAGAAGGAAGCGGTTTTCCAGTAGGGCCTCCGCCCGGCTCGGGTCTCCCATTTCACGGTCGGGCCAGGCGGAGGTGACCTTCCCGCGTTTCCCGGACCGGAGGTCAAAAAACCATCTGGGGCGCTGCCGCGTGCGAAAGTGGTCCACCAGCAGGCGCTTTGCCCCCTCCAGGTCTCCAGCATCGCGGGCGCGGCGTATCTTCGCCAGATCGCGGCGCATAGGGTCGAGCGCGTTGAGGAAGTCGAGGTCGCTGACGGTGCATTCGTTTCTGGGAATTTTGGCCATGTTTGGACCTCCAAGGTCGAGATCGCCGTCCAGTTCCCCTCATCTACAGAGCGGGCGCAAGGCCCTGCGCCCGCCTGGTCGGATAACCTGAACCGGTGTACTCTCCGCAATTCCCGATCCGTTATTTCCTATCCCGCACGCACTCAAGCGACTCTGCCATGCCCCGGATGAGCTCGGGCCCTGCGCCGTCGTCGCCCCCGATATAGTGGATGCCCTCCGCCTTTGCGCGCAGGGCGTAATTGCCCATCTCCACGCCCGGGATGATAACCGACTCTAAGAACGGCTCCCAGTTGTTGGGGCCGCTCGTGCGGTGCCCGGCAGGAACGAACGCAACCGGCGCGTCCACAGCCCGCCGCATCGCCCGCACATGAGGCCACATCATGCCCGGCTCCATCCCGCCGTTGATGCCCACAACGTCGGCGCCGGCGTCGGCCAGGGTGCGTGCGCACTCCGCGGGCGAGGCGTTTTCCTTTTCCACGGGCTCGTCGGACTTGAACCGCTTCTTCAACCAGATCTTTCCGTTCATGCAGGCCACCGTGGGAAGGCCGGCCTTTTTGCAGCACGCCAGCGCAAGGGTGGCCTCCTCCAGCCAGGGGAAAGACGCGCAAACCAGGAAGTCCACGCCCTCGTCCACGAGCACTCCGATCTGTTCCTCCCATTCGGCCTGCGCCCTCCCGTGCGAAGCGGCGTCCCCCGGTGTGTAGATCGCGCTTTCGCCCACGGTCCCGGCAATCAGAGCCTCGTCGCCCGCGACCTGCCTGGCCATCTGCACCGCAACGCGGTTGGCCTCTTCCACGCGGTCCCCCCACCCCGCTTTGCCCTTCTGCTCCAGGTGGGTGCGCGTGGCCCACCGGGTAAGGGTCTGCAGCACCCGGGAACCTGCGCGGAAGAAATCCTGGTGGAGCAGCCGCACCACGTGGGGAAACTCTAAAATAGCCTTCGGCGTGCCGTAGCCGCGGAACCTCAGCTCCAGGATATATCCACCGTCGGCCAGAACGAAATTTTCTTTCAGCAGATTCAGGATATTTTTTTTGTCGGCCATCCTCATTTTCTTATCCGTTGTTCGCGGTTCGGTGGAGGGAACCCGTCCCGGTTCACAGTCGTCAGATCGGATACCGCTCCCGGCCCAAAGCCTGTGCCATTGCGCGGATAATCTCGGGGCCCGCCCCGCAGCAACCGGCGATATATTCGATGCCCTCTTCTCTTGCCTTGAGCGCGTAGTGGGCCATCTCAGCGCCAGGGATGATCATGGACTCGTGCATCTGCCGGTACCCGGGCACCCGCCTCTGGAAGCCGCCCGGCATAAAGACCATGGGCGCATCCACCGCGTTTCGCATCTCTAAGACGAGGGGAAACATCACGCCCGGTTCAATGCCGCAGTTCATCCCGACGATATCGGCGCCGTGGTCGACCATGAAGCGCGCGCACTCCGCGGGAGGGGCGGTTTCCACCCGGTCCCACCTGACGGTCCGCTCCAGCCAGACCGTGCCGGTCATGCAGGCCACCACCGGCAGATCGGTCTTTTTACAGCATTCCAACACCAGCTTTATCTCCCCCAGTCGGTGGAATGCCTCGCAGATGAGGAAATCCACGCCCTCGTCGGCCATAATCTCGATCTGCTGGTCCCATTCGGCCTGCGCCCGGGCGCACGGATCCGGGTCGTCCAGGTCGATCTGATTGGGAGGATAGGCCGCCTGGCAGAGCGAGCCGGCCACGAAAGCCTCGCCCTCGGCAGCCTCCTTCGCCATCCGAATCGCCGTGCGGTTCACCTCCTCCACGCGGGAAGCCCAGCCCTTTTTCCCTCGGGCGTCCAGGTAACTGCCCGTGGACCACCAGGTAAGCGCCTGCAGCACCTGCGCGCCCGCCCGGAAGAAGTCGGCGTGGATCTGGTTCAGAACTTCCGGAAATTCCACCGTAATCCTTGGTGTGCTGTAGCCGCGGAACCCCGCTTCCGAGAGCATTCCGCCGTCACCTAAAACGAAGTCTTCTTTTACCCTGGCCAGAATATTTTTCTTATCCTCCATTCCTTACCCTTCCCCTTTTGGACCGTCCACAGCGCCTATGGCCCCGCGTAAAAAAAGGCGATCAGCCGCGACCTTCCGTCGCGGCTGATCGCCTGTCCCCTCTTAACCCCCCCCATCCTCCAACTCCTTTATTCAATACAACAGCCGTCTCAGAACGTTCCCCCCAGCGTTACCCGGACCGGCGCGTTGAAATAGGCGCCCATATCCGTATAGGAAACATCTAAGGTAATCGTCCGGTCTCCGGCAACCGTGTAGTTCAGCCCCGCCCCCGCGCTGAAGCTGTCCGTATCGTAGTTGAACTTGTAGCCCGCCCGCAGCGCAAAGATATTCTGAAACCACATCTCTGCCCCCACGTGGGCGCGAAGCTCGTAGTCCGTCGCAAACACAGACTCCGCCGACAGCGTCAAATAACTGGGACCGCCCTTCTCTCCCATCGCCTCCATCGCCGCGGCCACATTGTAATTGATGGGCATAATAAACTTGCTGTCCCTGGACGTCTTATCCGGACCAAAGTGCTTCATGGCCATGCCCAGGCGCAGGCTCCTGAAGCCCGTGTGGAAATGTGTCCCCACGTCGATGCTGACAGAACTCAGACTTTCGGTGAACAGCGTCTGGTTGATCCAGGACACCCGCGCGGCGAAGGAAAATTTGTCCGTCATCTTCAACGCGTAGACCAGGCCGACCGACAGATCTCCGGCGTTCACCATCTCACCCGTGCCCTGCGGCTGAAAGATCGTCGTTTCCTCCATCTCCGGCGGCCGGTAGGCGACCACGCTGAGACCCAGCACCCCGCCCCGGGCCGTGCCCGTATTCCAGGCAGCCGCTCCGGAAAAGACGTGGGAGTCCGCCAGCCACCTCGTATACGACGCCGTCCAGGCCGTCCCCCGGATGGCCGTCAGCCCCGCCGGGTTCCAGAAGATCGCGTTGATATCGTCCACCACGGCCGTATACGCGTCCCCCATCCCCACGGCCCGTGCGCCCTGGCTGATTTTCAGAAATTGAAAACCCCCTAAGCCCACGAACGTGTGCGCGTCGGTCCGCCGCTCTGCAGTAGGGACGTCTTGAGCCGTTGCCGTGTATTGCGCCTCGCTCACGGACGACAGGAACAGAGCCCCCATCGCCACAGGCAGAAAGCCAAGAATCCACCGTTTCATCAGGTCTTCTCCTTATCTACTTGATGACCATGAGGGCGCCCCTCTGGAGCTGGCCGAAATTGGGACCCGGAACGAGATTCTCCACCACCCAGATGTACACGCCTGTGGCAATCACGCCGTTCTGAGTCCACAGGTCCTGGCTATAATCATGCTCCGCTTTGGTCGACGCATCGTGAACCACGTCTGAAGCCAAATCTCCGGATGTGGTAAACACCCGGATGCGGCACTTCGACGGGATGCCCACAAAGCGAATCTTACTGGAGCCCGGATACGCATGCGCCTCATCCAGAATAAATGGATTGGGCACGGTGCGTATCTTGACGGCCATCGCCTCGGTCTGCGTGCTCGGCACGGCAAAGGGAGACTCATCGGCCCTCGTCCGCTGCGTCGATGCAGAATAGCCACCCTCCTGGCCTACCTGCACGTGACTTATGACATGGCCCGGCAAGTCCGCCATCGAAAGCGGGTGCATGGCCGCATCGCTGGTGCCCGAAGACCAGGTCGAGTGGGGCTTGGCATACCCCCGAACGCTATAGTGGTAGAAGAACCCGGCTGCCGATCTTACATCGGTGAACCGGTAAAGCCCACCCTCCCGGCTCACCGTATAATTCGGCGCCTCCGTGCCCGTCGTTCCCGCCGGAATGTCCGCCACCAGCTCCCAGGGCCCCATGTCGAACCAGGTGGAGCGATACACCCGGTATCCCGCAATATCGGCCGAACCGAAGTCGGGGTGCGCCGAACGCTCGATCTCCGCAGGCCAGTCGACCGTCATCTGCGCAACGCCATTGCTGCCCGTCCGGAAATTCACGTCCGGCGGTGCGTCCGGAATGTCAAAGCCGTTGTCGTAGGCAAACTGTGCGGCCTCAAGGTTCTGCTTCATCGCATCCAGGCCCCTGGACAGTTCATTCTGATTGCCCTTCTGCGCCCACGTAAACGCGTCCGTATTCCCCAGCATCTGTCCAGGGTGGCCGGCCAGATACGCCACCACGATCTTCGTCTTCTCGCCCGGTCCCAGATCGTACGGTCCGAACAGCATCATGCTGAATTGCCCGCTCGGGTGGTCCGTGTCCGGCTCGAACCGCCGGCCGGTCCCCACGATCTCGGAGTGAATCGAAGCCGCCGTCCGAACGGCCAGAAAGGGATCCTCCTGCACGTTCGTATCGAACACCTCCCAGTAGTGCAGGGCGTATGGCTGATCCCCCTCCGGATCCACATATCCCTGGTCCCGGGCGTTGAAGGCATGGGGACCGGACTGGTTCGTAAACGCGATCGGCGCCACGCCCACGTGCGCCATCGACAGCAGCATATCCTCCGTCTGGCCGATCTTACCCCCCACTGCCAGGGTTCCGGCCGCGAAGGCGTCTTTGTATGGGTCGCCCGTATCGTCCCAGGGCGCTACCAGGGGCTCGTCGCCGTCCCAGGTGTAAAGCAGCTTGAGACTCGGGTCGTACTGGTACCAGTCGTCCATGCCCCGGGCGTGCTCCCGCCACCAGTACTGATAGAGGTAGTGCTGCCCCGCGGCGCTCAGGCTGATCCGATCCATGAACCCGACAAAGAGGTCGCTCTGAGGGATTTCCGGCAGGTCCCGCTCCCCGTCCCCGTCCGTATCTCCGGTGTTCTCGATCACGTACTCGTCGATGAAAAAATCGTCGAAGTCCGGGTGGCTCCACCCTGAGATCCGCTCCGTAAAAGTCAGTCCCTGGGAAGTCGTCCACTTCGTGACAATGATCTCTTCGGGCCATTCGTCGAAGCTCTGGTACTCCCCCAGGTTGAAATTGTTGATGTGGATCGGCTGCCTGGAGAAAGCCTGCGCGTTGCGCTCATCTTCGATCAGCGTGGACCCGGGCCACCAGTTTCCGCCCAGGCTCGTCTCTACCACCCCATCGGCATCGCCCGCTCCATAGCCCATTTTCACCGTCGGTCGACGCTGCAGGTGGATCTCCTTCCCCAGCTTCGACAGGTCCGGATCGGCGCTGACGTCATACTGCATGGCCCGGATGTGCTCGGCCTGGGCGTCGAACCTGGGGCCCGTATAGACCACACCCCCGTCCCCCGACAGCGTCCATACGCCGTGCCCGTAGCGCACCATAAACCGTGAGGCCTCCCGGTTCTGGCTGCTCGCGGCCTGGAGCCGGGTATCTCCATAGCTGCCGGGTCCACGGGCACCGGACGGATATTCCATATATTGAGACGTACTCTGATCCACGAAATACCACCCGCCGTGAATCCCGGCATTGTTTGCCCGGACCGACAGCATCGGGCGGTCCAGGTACTCCTTAAGGGCCTCCTGCTGGGCCCAGAGGCCGGGAACGCAGGCCAACAGACAAAACACAGCCCATGCAGCCTGCCATGCCCACTTCCAATGCTTAAGTCTCAGCCCATCCATACAAACCTCCTCCTCTACTCCACGTTTGGAGGATCCTGGGAAAGAGCCGCGCAAATTGGTTAGGCGCGGCCCCGATTGCATGTCTAAAAGATCACCCGGATGCCGAAATGGGTCTGCCGGGGCTCATAAACCTTACTCGCCTCGGTCAGATCACCGTAATTCAGCAGATTCTTGTCGTCCGGATTGGGGTCCGTCAGCCCGAACCGCATATAGTTTACGCCCCTGCTGTTCGTGGCATTGTCCTCGTCGTCGGCCTGGTTGAACAGGTTGCGCGCCTCAACGAAGAACGACGGGCGCACCCGACCTTTTGTGTTGAACGTCTTCTCCACACTCAGGTCCACGCGCGTGTTGATCGGTCCTTTGCCGACCTTCTGCTGGCCCCCCGTTGGCCTCCAGGTGAACCGGCGCCCCGTCCGGAGCCGCCAGAGCATATTCGCCTGCAAATCGCTAACCAGCCAGCTCGTCACCCTGGGTCCGAGCTGCACATTGGAAGGCGTATTCAGGACGAACTGTACGTTGGCCTGCCCGATACGGCCGCCCACCTTCTCCCCACCCCTCCCTCCCAGAGGGCCGCGGGCCGTACCGGCGTGGTTCCGGTAGTCCGTATAGAACTCGCGGTCTCCCACATCGCCGAACCGCCCAACGTACCAGAAGTCCCTGCCGTTGGGCGCCGGGGCTTCGTTCTTCGGCCACGACTGCGTCAAAAACCGATCCGGATCCACAGCGCTTCGTACGACCCTCGCTGCGTCTGCCGAAAACTCCACTTTCTCCGCCTCTGTCAGCGGCACCGGCGTCTCGGACCCATCCGCGTTGGGTGTGAAGGCGTACCAGAACTCGGGGCTGGTTATGAAGCTCACGCCCGGATAAAGTCTCTGGCCGGCCTGACCGAGGCCCATCCGGCCGTTGGCCGTCCACATTGACGCCCATCCCGCCCGGAACGAAAAATAGGTGCTCAACCGCTTGCCCACCGAAACCTCGAACCCCTTGGCATAACCGCCCACCCCATTGGTGGTCTCACGCACATACCGCCGGCCGCGCTTCGGGCCTTCCCAGCGCTGGTTGGACTGATAGGTGTGCTGCTGCGTCTCAGAGCGGTAGAACACCACCATTCCCGCCGTGTAGTCCGCCACGAAATTCCAGTCCGCGCCCACCTCGAACGTCAGCGTCTCCTCCGGACGCGCCCTCGTCCAGCCGTCCAGGCCGCTGTACTTGGTCTCTGTCGCGTTGAGAAATTCCGTGCTGTCCATCTCACCATTCCCGTTCACGTCCCGCCAGGGAAGCCCGTTGGAGGCGATACTGCCGTAATTTCGGTACGACTTGGAGTAGATATTGAACAGATCCGGCCACTGGATAAATCGACCCAGCGAAAAGTGGATCTTCATCCGGTCCGTCACCGGGTGAGAAATCCCCAGCCGCGGGCTGAACACCACCTGCGTCGGGGCCTTGTCAACCAGCCCCCCGCTCACATCCACACCGGACGCGGAGCCCTCCCCGTAGAGAAAATGACGGTTGGTGAAAGTCCGCCACATCGGCGCGTAATTGACCGCTGCGTCTATGGGCTCCTCGTGCCGGTGGATCTGGAAGTCCACCCGCACCCCCAGGTTCACGATCAACCCCTGAAACTCCATCTTGTCCTGGACATAGTAAGCTGCCCGGATCGGGTGCGCCGGGCTCTTCAGTGCCCAGGGTTTGTCTCCCCCCGAGTAGTGGTGGAGCCACACCTCCGACTTGCTCCGCATCAGCCAGAAGATATACCACGCATCGTAACGGATCAACTCAATGCCCGTCTTGATAAAATGACCTCTGCTAATCTGGCTGGCCAGGTCGACCTTGAAACTCCAGCGCTTCCGGTCGGAGTTCACCCACGACCCGATCTGTCCGTCGAGGTTGAACCACCCGTCCCTGTCCCGCCGCGGATTCGCCGTCACCAGGTGCGCGTTGAGCGTGTCCTGAAGCGTCGCGCTGCGCCCGAAGCGGACCTCGTAGAAGGTCTTGGGTGAGAGGGTATGCGTAAAGGTCACATACCCAAGGTTGTCGGTATGCCGGTACTGCCCCGTGTAGCTCCAGTTGGTCGGCAGGAAGATATTGCGCCCGTTACCCGACATCCCCCGGCCCGTGCCGCCCAGACGCCGGGTGGTCTCCATATTCCACGCCGTGTACCGATGCAGGATCATGCCCGCCTTCACCTTGATATTATCCGCCGGCCTCAACGTCAGGCTCGCCGACCCCTGGATGTTGTTGGGCGCATTGATATACCCCCCCCGGTCGTCGTAAAACCCGTGGCTTTCCGGCGAGGGAATGCGTGCCGCCCGGTGCGCGTGCCTGGCCGAGACCAAAAACGATGCCTTCGGCCCGATCGGACCGGTCAGGCTGCCCTCTGCCGTATACCCGGACCAGCCCGTGTAATTCTCCCGCACGTGGATAATCCGGCCCGTCTTCGAATCCGTCTCCGCCAGCCACTCCGGGTCGTCCCATCTCATGTGGTCCAGGTGAATGGGTGAATCGTAGACATTCGACCCCCAGTGCTTCTTCCCCGCCGGCTCGAAATTGACCTCCGTCCACCCGTGGTAGTCTCGTCCCCCGTCCTGCGTCACGATGCTGATCGTGCCCGCCTGCGCGTCCCCGTACTCCGCCGGCATCACACCCGTCTCGATCGAGATCTGCTGTACCGCGCTCTTGTTCACACCGGCAAACAAGACCGCGCCGTGCCCGTCTTTGCCCGTCACCCGTACCCCGTCGATGAGCACCACCGCGTCCGTACCTCTATCGCTGGACGTCTGCCCGCGGGGTGCCCGTCCATCCGTGATATCTCCACCCCGAATAGAGAAGGTCCCCGCCTGGTCCACGCCTGGCTGCAGGGAGATGAACTCCGTCGTCGTCTTGACCACAGGAAGCTGCTTGATCTCGTCGGCCGACACCAGGTACCGGGTCGACGTCTTGTCGATCTCCACCGGCGGGCGCTCCGCCGTCACCACGATCTCGGCCGCCTCAATCGCCTTTTCCTTCAGCGTGAAATCAATCTTGCTTGTGTAATCGACCGCAACGGTTACACTCCGCTTCGTCACATTCGTATACCCCACCAGCGACGCGGTGAGGGCATACGCCTCTGGGTCCACCGACACGATCACGTAGTAGCCGTCCGCATCGGTAATCGCGCCCCGCTGCGTGCCCTCAATCACCACGCTGGCCCCCGGCAGAGGTTCGCCGTCTGCGCCGGTCACCCGCCCGACGATCTTCCCCGTCGTGCCCGCAAAGGCGCCCGTGGTGCACACAACCAGCGCTAAAACCAATATCCCGATAAAAACAAATACACGCCTGTTTTCGTTCATCGCTCAGTCCTCTCTATTTATGAGAGTATAGAACCATCCGTTTGAAGCCTCCCAACAACCACCCCATATCGCTGTTGTTCCAGGCATCCCTCCTTACAGTGGGGCGGAAATGATTGTTCTCAGTAGTGCCGTATCGTGGTGTCAAAATGGTCTTCAACTGCCCGCCGCATCGCGACCGGATCCCGGGCCTCCAGTGTCAGAAAGATGCGTTCGTGGCTTTTGAAAAGCGCCACATCCATCACCCGGCTGCTGTCCCACCCTTCCCGAAAAGCCCCAATGGTAATCTCGAGCAGCCCCCTCCCCAGAGCCTGCATCGACGGGTTCCCCACAACGTCGTAGATCGCAAAGTGAAACGCCCAGTCGTGTGTCAAAAAATCAACCGGCTGCTCTAACGTACGCCGCATCGCTTCAACGTGTTGCCCCAGGACCGCCAGATGGTCTTCATCAATACACTCGCTCACGATCTCCACGCATCCCAGGTCCATTGCCCGTCGCAATTCAACCATATCCAGAACGGTCTTCCGGTCCACAGTGGGATGAAAGGACAGAAATTGAAAAAACGCATCCGTATCGAAAGCCCGTACCGTAATTCCGTGCTTGGGCCGGGATTCCAGAATACCCATCGCCTCCAGAATCTTGACCGCTTCTCGCACCGAAGACCGGCTCACCCCAAACCCTTCCGCCATCTCCCGTTCCGTGGGCAGCCTGTCTCCCGGCGTCAGTCCCATCTCTGAGATATGGTTCTTAATCGCCCGGATAATCCGGTGGCTCAGGTTGACTCTCTCAATGGTCCTCAACAAAAAATGGCATCCCCGGTTCAATCTGCGGAAATTATAAGTTTCTACAAAACAAATACTTTCAATCTGAATTTTAACTCATAGAAAGATTTATGGTATTATGGTCCGACCAATTTTAATATATCTCCATTTCCATCCTCCTGTCAAGCCTTTTTTTGGCGTTCCTGTTGATGCCCGCAACTCAGCTTAGCGGGATCGGGGGTTCTACGCGACCTACTTTGAAGACCTGAAACTGCTTCCATAATTCGGGACGCTCAGGGAAAAAACGCCTTCCGGGGCACCAGCCGCTCCGGATTTTTCTCGTACCCGCGCTTCCACATCTCATCAGCAAGCTGTCCACTCTCCATCAGCTCCCGCTTGCGTGCCCGCTGGTCCGCCTTGGCCCGCGCGTCGATCGCTTCGGGGCAGCAGATCCGGTAAAGCATCCGCTGCATCCTTTCCTGTACCTGGGGGGCCTCTCTTCGCTCCATCACCAGATCGTGCATCTCGTGCGGGTCTTCCTCCAGGTCGAACAGCATCGGCCGCTCCCCCACACATTCGATATACTTGTACGGTCCCGAACGGATCGCGAACAGGCTGCCCGGATATCCGGCCCCGTGGTACTCGCACAGGGCGAAACCCGGCCCGGGCGCATCCTCCTCTCCCCGGATCAACCTTAGAAGGGACGTTCCCCGCATCTCCACCGGCAGATCCAGCCCCACGGCTTCGCAAAGCGTGGGAAACACATCCAGCATCGAAACCACTGCAGATTCGGCCTCCCCGGCCCGAACCCCGGGACCGGAGAACATCAGGGGTGGGCGGATCGACTCTTCGTACATCGCCCCGTGGTCGAAATTCCGGTGTTCTCCGCAGGTTCCCCCGTGGTCCGACGCGTACACAACCAGCGTCTCCTCCCGCAGCCCCGTCTCCTCCAGGGCCTGCAACACCTGCCCCACATGCCGGTCCAGCATCTCGCAGGACGCGTGGTACCCCACCAGTGCCCGCCGCATCTCCTCGGGCGTTAGCAACTCCCCGACGTGGTGGCGGCCGTAGATCCGGTGGTAGGGGTGCAGGCGCGATCGGTCTTCGGTGAACCGCTCATCCAGACCCTCAAGCCTGACCAGAGGATCGTAGTGGTCCCACAGCTCCCGGGGCGGGTTCCAGGGCCGGTGGTGGTCGTTGAGATTCACCATCAGAATCCAGGGTCGGTCTGCCGGCCGGCCGTCCTTCAACCACCGGACCGCCGTCTCCGCCACTTCTCTATCCCCGGCATACGCATCCAGCGAATCCGCAGGCCCTGTCGCCCGGTGCTTGTGCAGCAGGTCGTACCGCGGCAGAATCTCCTGCGCGCGAAAAAGCGAGTGGATGTCCAGCTTATCCCGGTGCGTGGCCAGGTGCGTCTCTTCAACCCCGTGCTCGGCCCCGGGCTGAAAATCCAGCTTCCCGATCGTGGCCAGACGAACCCCCTGCTCCGCGAAATAGTGGCCCCACCCTCGAGGAACGCCCCCATACGCAAACACATTGTCCCACACCCCGGTCTCGTGCACATAACGCCCGGTCATCATCGCCGTCCGGGTGGGCGAACAAATCGGACTCAGACAGTACGCACACTCAAACCGCACCCCCCGTTCGGCCATGCTGTCGATATGCGGCGTCCGGGTAATCGGGCTCCCATAACAACCGGCGAACTCCTTGTTGTGCTGGTCGCTCAGAATGTAGAGAACGTTCATGTCCTCAACTCCCTCAGGCGAATGTTCCGATACGCCCACCGGCCCGTGGTCCCCCTGCAGCACCACAGAACGATATTCGGTCGCTCCGGCATAACGCGCTCCGTAAAAAAAGTGTTGCGTATTCCAAATTTTTACATAGATTTATACGTTCTGCAGATATTCAGGTATTGTTTCCAAAACCTCTAAACCGCAGAAACGCGAAGATCGCAAAGAGGAATCAATCTTCAATTTCTCTGCGTCCTCTGCGTCTCTGCGGTGAAAAAGGAAGTCCCGCATGAACGAATCGCACGACATCAATCAACTCGACAAAAAATACGCCGAAGAAGCCCCCAGCGCCGAATTTGCGGCCCTCCTGGACCAGGATGCCTCCCGCAGCTGCCGGGAACTCTCCGTAGGGGAGCGGGGCATCGGCAAGATCCAGAAAATCGAGGGCACCCACGCCTTTGTCGACTACGGCGGGCGCAGCGAAGCCGTCATCGACATCCAGGAACTCCGGAACGACATGGGAGAACTCCTCTACACCCCCGGCGACACCATCGAAGCCTACGTCGCATCCGTCGAAGGCGAAGTCCGCTTCACCCTCTCCCTTCGCGCCGGCAGCTTCGAAATCCTCAGACAGGCCTACCAGAACGGCGTCCCCGTGGACGGGCGTGTGACCGGCTTCAACTCGGGCGGCCTCGTGGTAAACCTGGGCGGGAAACGCGCCTTCTGCCCCACCTCTCAGATCGACACAGGCTACTGCGAAGACCTCGCGTCCTACGCCAGCCAGACCCTCACCTTCAAAATCGTCGAACTCCGCAAAAACAACATCGTCCTCTCCCGGCGGGCCTATTTAGAGGCCGAAGCCGCCCGCCGTGCCCAGGAACTCCGCGCCAGGCTATCCAAAGGGGCCGAAATGGACGGCAAAGTGACCCGCGTCGAACGCTTCGGCGCCTTTGTGGACTTAGGCGGTGTCGAAGGCCTCATCCACGTCTCCGAACTCCAGCACAGCCGCGTGGGTCACCCCCGCGATGTCATCTCCACCGGAGACGAAGTAAGGGTCAAAATCCTCGAACTCAAAGGCCTCGGGGGAGACAAAGAACGCATCTCCCTCTCCATAAAAGCCCTCCAGCCCGATCCCTGGGACGACGCCCTGGACCGCTTCCGCGAGGGGGACATCGTCACCGGCAAGGTCGTCTCCATTCAGCAGTTCGGGGCCTTCGTCGAACTCCTCCCGGGCGTCGAGGGCCTCGTCCACATCTCTCAACTCGCAACCAATCGCGTCTCCCGTCCCGGCGAGGTCGTCTCGGTCGGCCAGGAGGTCCAGGCCCTCATCCAGAAGGTCGACCGCGACCAGAAACGCATCTCCCTCTCCATAAAAGCCCTCCAGCAACAGGCCAAACAGACCGCCGAGACCCAGGAGATCAAGAACTTCCAGGCCAAGCAGGAGAAAGCGCCCGAAGACAGGGGCGGCCCCATGGCCGATGCCCTCCGCCGGGCCGGACTGATTTAAAAGAAATTGTAGAATGCGGATTGCGGAATAAAAGACGTTCAATCCGCAATCCAGGGAGGGGAGACGATCCGGTGAGCCGGAGGCGGGCCTGCGCAGACAGGCGTTAGCCAATCGTCCGGAGAGGGGCAATGACTCTGCCCCCGATAAAATGCCCCAATCACCCGCCTGCGGAACCGATCTGGAAACCCTCCAAAAAGAAGTCGAAGTCCACACCTTCCGGGGCAGTGGGCCAGGGGGCCAGCACCGAAACAAGGTGGAAAGCGCCGTCCGGCTGGTCCACATCCCCTCCGGCATCACCGTGGTCGCATCCGACTACCGGCTGCAGGGCCGCAACCGGGACCTGGCCTTCCAGCGGCTCCGGGAAAAGCTCATCCGACGAAACCGAAAGCCCAAGCCCCGCATCGCCACAAAACCCTCCCGGGCGGCAAGGGCCAGACGCTTAGAGCAAAAACGCCAGCAGGCTCGAAAAAAGGCCTTTCGGCGGCGCATATTTACGGAATAAAAAAGGCTACAAGTCGCTGTACCCTGCCTTAAAATGGTCGAACCCTGACATTTCCAGTTCCTTCCGCCCCCCTTCAACATCTTCTAAAAAAATCGTCGCCTCCCCCGCCTCAATCCGTCCAATCGGACAGATCGCTGGCAAGTCCTCCCACGCTTTAAGCGCCTCGACCCGCTCGGCCCGCTCGGGGTCCACCGTAAACAGCAGCTCATAGTCTTCCCCTCCCGAAAGCGCCGGGAACAGGGGGTCGGTCTCCGTAGCCTCACAGAAGGCCCGAAGAGCCGGTGAGAGCGGCACTGCGTCGGCTGCAACCACCGCCGACACCCCGCTCTGCTTGCAGACGTGCCGCAGGTCCGAAGCGGCTCCATCCGAAAGGTCGATCATCGCCGTCACCGCGCCGGTTGCCGCAAGCGCCTGCCCCAGAGCGACCCTCGGCTTCGGCCGGTGGTGCCGGCGCAGCAGAAACGCCCTATCTTCTTCTGAAATCTCCACATCCTCTCCCAGCGTCAGCTTCAGCCCCGCCGCCGAATCCCCCAGCGTGCCCGAAACATAAACCAGGTCTCCAGGTCGCGCACCCGAACGGTAGCGCACCCGATCCCTCGCCATCTCCCCGGTCAGCGTCAGATTCAGCACCAGCGGCCCCGGGCTGCGTGTGGTATCCCCCCCGGCCACGTTCACCCCGAACCGCGAGGCGCATGCATGCAACCCGTTGTAGACCCGCTCCATATACCCCGCATCGAAATCGGCCGGAATCGCGGCCGAAACCACCGCATCGCGCGGTTCTCCCCCCATCGCGGCGACATCCGAGAGATTCACTGCCAGCAGCTTGTACCCCAACCCCTCAAGCGCCGTCGCCGCCACTAAAAAGTGGACCTCCTCCACCATCAGGTCCGCCGTTACAAGCAGCGCCCTCTCCTCCCCCAGTTCAAAAACCGCGCAGTCGTCCCCGATCCCGCACAGCACCCCCTCCTCCCGCACCAGCCCGTGACGTGCAATACGGTCGATAAACCCCAACTCGCCCAGGTCTTTAAAAGTAGGCACACACACCCCTTTCTCTCAGCCACCTAATCAGTCCCGAGTCTCAGGTCCCAAGGCCCGGGTCCCTCCCTTCCCCTCAGCTTCTGTCTTTTGACTCCTGACTTTCCTCCTTCCTCTGCCATTCCACCACCTCCCGATACGCCACATCGCCCCCGAAAATATCCAGCGCGCTCCCGATCGTCAGATCCACCCGGCCCTTCCCCAGCGCCTTCACCCGGTCCAGATCGTCCAGACTCCGGGCGCCTCCTGCGTACGTCACGGGGATCGGCGACCAGGCCTCCAGTGCCTTCACCAGCGCCTCCTCGATCCCCACCCGCCGGCCCTCCACATCCACGCCGTGCACCAGGAATTTGTCGCAGTACCGGGCCAGCCGGGCCAGGGTCTCGCGGGTCACCTCCACCTGCGTAAACCGCTGCCACCGGTCGGTCACCACCACATAGGCCTCGCCCCGCCGCCGGCAGCTCAGGTCCAGCACCAGCCGCCTCCGCCCCACCCTCGTCGCCATCCCGTTGAGCCGGTCGGTATCGACCCGGCCCTCCCGGAAGACGTAGGACGTCACAATCACGTGGCTGGCTCCCGCATCCAGGTAGCGCCCTGCGTTCGCCGGCGTAATCCCGCCCCCCACCTGCAACCCGCCCGGATAGGCCGCCAGCGCGGCAAGCGCCTCGGCCTCATTCCCCTTCCCCAGCATAATCACGTGCCCCCCGCGCAGGCCGTCCACCCGGTACATCCGCGCGTAATCCGCAGCGGACCGCTCCGTCTCAAAATGCGTCACCGGTCCCTTCGGGTCGCCCTCCCGCAGGGAGCCCCCCACGATCTGCACGACCCGCCCCCCGCGCAGGTCGATACACGGTCTGAATCTCATGGGTCTCCTTTGCTGAGTGGAAACGTACTCCTCTATGGAAAAGGCCAGAGGATCTCACCCCTGGCCTTTCTGTTCGAAAGCCTCTGCCCTCCTGCTCAACCGTCGGCCTGAGCGCCTCTGTAAGAAACCGCCTCAGACCGGGAAAACACGGCCACAATAATTCGGCGTAGGATCATCCGGAGGTCGTCCAGATACGTATAGAAGAGCGGCACCACAAACAGGGTGAGGAACGTGGAGCAGAGCAATCCCCCCATCATCGTGCGGCCCAACGGCGCGTAGGGAATGCCGATCAGGTTGCTGTTTCCTATGGACATCGGCAACAGCCCGAAGACCGTCGTAAAAGTGGTCATCAGGATCGGCCGGAAGCGGTTGTGCCCGGCCTCCCGGATCGCCTCTGTCCGGTCCATGCCATCGGCCCGCAGCCGGTTGACCATATCCACCAGTACAATCGCGTTGTTCACCACCACCCCAATCAGCACAATAAGTCCGATAGTGGCCATCATGCCAAACGGTGTATTCGTCAAAAAAAGGGTCCAGTAGACGCCTAAGAAGGCGAAAGGGATGGAAAAGAGCACCGAAAAGGGCAAAACGAACGACTCGAAGAGCACGCCCATCAGCAGGAACACACTCACAATCGCCATCGCCAGGGCGAACCCCATCTCGTTGTCCGATTCCTTGAACTTCGCATAACGTTCCCCCTTGTTCCAGGAGTAGCCCCGGGGCATCGCAAACCCCTCCATAGCCTGGTCGATCTCCCCGTAGAGCCCCTTCAGGTCGTCCTTGGTGGTAAACGCAAACACCCGCAGCCGGGTCTTCCCGTCTTCCCGCCGGATGGTCCCGCTGCCCTTGGCAACCGTTAAACTCGCAAACTCGGCCAGCGGGATCTCCTCTCCCGATCTGGACCGGAAGCTAAAATTCTTGAGCTGGTGCAGCGTCTGCCGGTCCACCTTTTCCAGGTAAAGCCGCGTACGGACCTCCCGCTCCCCGGACTGGTATGGGGGCAGGTTGACCCCCCCCAATCCGTAGGCGAGGCTGCGCCCCACCAGCTGCGGCGAGATCCCGTACCTCTGCGCCCGCTCCCGGTCGATGCGCACCTGCACCTCGTCGTTCGCCCGCTCTAAGTCGGTGTCTACGCTGATCACCGACGGGATCGCCCGCAACCGCCGCTCCACCTCTTCGGTCATCCCGGCCAGCACCTCCGTATCGTTTCCGTAGAGGTAGATCGACACCGACGGATCGCCCGATCCCCTGCCCCGGCTCTGCACACCAACGCGCACCCCCACAAACTTTGGGACATGCTTTTTCAGGTCTTTGATCACCGCCTTCCGGTCCATCCGAGCGTCAACCGGATAGCCCAGCTTCGCCTGCAGATCCTTGTAGGCCACATACCACCACGCCTCGTCCGGGTTCGCCTTCAAAAAGATGGTGAACCGCCCGTAAGTCCGCCTGAACCAGAGCCGTATTGTCCGGATGCCGTAGGCCTCCCGTTTGGTGTTCAGAAAGTCCTCCATCTCCATCAAGACATCGTAGGTTTCCAACATTGAGAAATTCCTTGGCGGATAAACCCGGATGTGGATGTCGTTGATGTTTCCCCGCGCCGAGTCCGTCCGCTTGAGCTTGCCGGACGGATAAAGGATGGTGGCGAACACCGCCAACACGATCAGAAGGGTGTCCCTCCGGTGCCTCAGCGTCCACCCCAGCGCCTGGCCGTACACCCTCCGGGCCCACCCGATCGACTTCGGGTCCTGTTTGACCCGATGCCCGCCAAACCGCACCCCGGCCAGCGGGATAAAGAGCAGGGCCACAAACAGCGATCCGACCAGCATAATCATCACCGGCACCCCGATCCTGGACAACTGAAACGCCATCCACGCGTTGCGGCCCATCAGCATCAGAGGCAGGAACACCACCACCGTCGTCAGCGTAGCCATGATAATCGCCAGCGCCACCTCGCTCGCCCCCCGAATCGACGCCTCCCGGGGCGCCTCTCCTTTTTCCCGCATCCGATAGATATTCTCTAAGATCACAATCGCGTTGTCCACCACCATTCCCACCCCCACCATCAACCCCATCATCGTGACCATATTCAGGGACCAGTCCACAAAGTAAAGCACCATCATCGTGATCATAACACACAGCGGGATGGCCAGGGTGATAATCGCCGTCATCCGCACCGTCCGCAGGAAAAACAGCAGCACCATCGCCGCGAAGAACCCGCCCCACAGCGCCGTATTCTGCAGATTCCGGATCGATTGCCGGATGAACTGCCCATCGTTGAAAAAGACGTTGAACGCCAGCCCGGCCGTAGCCGGCTGTGCCTCGATCCGCTCCAGCGCCTCCACCACCCGGTCGCAGATCGCCACGATGTTGCCCCCGGACTCCCGCTTGACCTCAAGCGACGCCGCCATCCGCCCGTCGATCCGCTGGTACCCCCAGCGCGCCGGCGACACATCGTAGACCACGTCGGCGACCTCCTTCAGCCGCACCTGGCCGTTGCGGCCGCGGATTGGAATGTTCCCGATCTCTTCCAGGGTGCGGTACTTCGCCACGGACCTCACGTAGAACCGCTTCCCGTCCTCGTGCACGTACCCCCCGGCAATCGCAAAGTTGTCCGACCGCAGCGCCTGCACCAGTTCATAGGTGTTTACGCCCCGTGAGCGCAGCCGCTCCTGATCGACTTCGACCATCACCTCCTTCTCGTTAACGCCCCAGAAGTCGACTTTGGCCACCCCGTCGATCCGCTCTAAGGGACGCTGCACGTGGGTCTCTAAGAAACGGTACGGGTCCACAATAGAAGAATCGATCGCCACCCCGACCCACATAATCTCCGCGTCCCCCTCCTCATTGCGCTTCCAGACAAAGGTCTTGTCCCGGGCCTCCTCCGGCAGCTGCGGCTTGAGCCGCTCCAGCCGGTCCATGACCTGGTTGTAGGCCAGCTCCATATCCGCATCTTGCCGAAACCGCAACGGCGCGCCAACGCCCCAGGTGCCGCTGTACGTCCGGATTTGCTCGATCCCCTTTACCGTCCGGAGGGTCTCCTCCAGGGGCCGAGCAATCTGCTGCTCCACCTCCTGAGGCGTGGCCCCCGGATACCCGATGCGCATCCAGAGAAATCGGGGCATAAACCCGGACGGGAAGAGCTGTACCGAAATGCGGGTATAGGCCATCGCGCCCACCACCAGCAGGGCCACCAGACACATCGTCACCGTCACCGGACGGGTCACAGACAGGCGCGGCAAAAGAGACGGCTTCTCTTCCATTCATCCTTCCTTTCCAGTTCCTCATCGGTCTGTTTTAAATTCAGACGCATGAGATCCTGGATAAGATGCATCGGTGGTTGCTTTCACCTGTCAAAGTACGGATGCTTCGCCACCGGCGGATGGGGGACCTCGCCCCTCGGCTTCTGAAGGGTCACATCCTCAAAGAGCAACGACGGCACAACAAAAGAAACAACGCCACTGTGTATCCCCGAGGCGCTTCGTGCCCTGAACGGCGCGGTGTAGACCGTCTGATTCTTAGACGCGGCCACGATCTCTTTGAATGTCGACTCGGTGATATCCGACAGCCCCGCATTCCGGATCAGCTCCTCGCGCCCGTCCGGGAAGACCTTGTAAGCAAGGATAAGGTTCCCCACCCGTGCTCCTCTCCGGCTGAGGCCGCGCACCCTCAAGGCCGGGTTGCCGATGCGCCGTACGACGATTCCATACTTCTTCTTACGCTTCTTGACCAGTTTGAGGAACGCCTTCACCATCTTCTTGTCGCTGTATCCTTTTTTTGCGGTCACAAAAAGATTGCTCGGCACGGCGTTCGGCCCGCGCCGGCTCCCCGTGCTCTTCACAATCCCGGAGACCGGGTTACGCGTTGTAAGCAACGTGTTCAGTATCCCGTTCTCTACAAGCGCCGTCCTGCGCGCACGCACGCCTTCATCGTCCACCCTGGCCCCTCCGACAAGCCGGCTCTTTTTGTACTCGCTCACTGTGGGTGCGTCCACAACGCTTAGAAACTCCGGCAGCACCCGTGCGCCGATCTTGTCTAAGAAGGGATTCCTGCCCTGCGAGGGGCCCCGGCCGCCCCCCGAGATCGGTGCGCGCGAAGCCAGCAGCCTCGGCGCAAAAATCCGGCCAAACAGCGCCGCTGCCGCCTGCCTCTCGAAAAGCACCGGGCCGTTGTACGAATCCACAACCGGCGCAGCCCGGAGGCTGGCCAGCCGCGCCCCCATCTCCTCAATACGGGCCCTGAGCGCCTCCCTGTTGGGAAGGTCGTCCATCGAGCGCCCGTAGGCCGCCACGAAGTCCTCCAGCGGCATCCCATCCGGCGCCTGTGTGCCCGCAAGCGCTGTGAAAGTGACAGAAGGCCTGATGCGGGTAAAGGATGTGCCCTCACTATTCAGATAGCGGGTATGGACGTTATCCACACTCAAACGAACCGTAGACGTAAAAACATCCGGCATCTCTTTGAAAAGCGCAGAAAGGTCGCGCACCAGCGCCTCCGCTTCGGCTATGTCCACCTCCACGGGCGCAGCCTCGTCGGTAATCGACGTGGGGGCCTCCCGGCTGAAGTCGGAGATCTCCTCGATGCGCGTCCGGTGCTGTAACTCGGCCTGTTTCCTGGACAGGTCTTCCACCGCCTGTTTGTACGCGCCGTCGGTGGCCAGCCAGATCTGTCTCCTCAGCTCCTTGTAGTCATCGTCCAAAGGAAGCCGGGCCCTTCCTCCAAATCTCCTGACACGGAAGTTGGTATTGTCAAAGTCGTAGTCTCCCACCCGCACCTCCACATTCAGGGAACGCCCCCTGCCTTTGCTGCTGCCCAGCAGCGAACCGAAACTGGCCGACGCGCTTGCGCCCCAGCTCTCCTCCACGCGGTAGGCCATAAAATAGGGCCTCTCCAGCTGCTCGAGCTGGAGTTTGTCCATCGAACGCGCAAGCTCGTCGCGCATCGCCTTCATCACGACATCCTCTTCGGCGTATACGTATATCGACGTAAAAAGGGCCAGAACGCCCATCAAAGCACAAATCGCGGATCGCATCACATCTCTCTTCATCCCGGGGTTATTGTTGATCCTCAAAGGGCGGGGGAAGCACCGGCGGCCGCGCCTGGGACTTCTCCTTCTTCTGCACCTCGATCTGAGAGATGAGAATACCGGGCGACACCGCCGAAACCGGGACACCCCCCGATTCCGCGCCGCAGATCCCGTTGAAAACCTCGGCCTCATTGTCTGCCGTAGCAATCTGACTGAAGGCAGTAAGAGGCGTCCCAATCAGGTCCACGCCGCGCACCAGTTCCTCCTGCCCATCGGGGGTGATGCGATAGACCATGATCGGCAGCACATTGAAGGCGTTTGGAATCGTTCGCCCTGTAATCGTGAACCCCCCCTGGATGTCTTCAAAGAGAAGCCCGAACGGCTTGTTCTCACGCTTCAACTGCGCAGTGAGCATCTCCTTCAGGTCCGCCCGCGACACCGATTCAGACACCTCCACAACCAGGTTCGACTGGCGCGCCACCGGCGCATACCCCGGCTGTCTTCGGCCGTGGCCGTTCGAGTTGGGGAATCCCTCGATGGGTGACCGGGACATCAAAAAGCGTTTGAACACGCCCGCCTCGATCACATCCACCCGCCTCGCCTTGACCCCCTGGTTGTCGTACCGGTATGCCCCAACCAGATCCGTCGTACCCAACCGATCCAGGGTCGGATCGAAAGAGACCGAAAAGGCCTCGGGCAGGACCTTCTCGTTCACCTTTTTCTTGAACGTCTGCCCCTCTTCCTCGCTCTTCTGCCGGTGCCCCTCGATGCGGTGTCCGAAGACCTCGTGGAAAAAGACCCCGCTGGCCCTGCCCGAAAGAATCGCCGGCCCGGTGGAGGGCTCAACAATCGGCGCGCTGCGGAGGGCCTGCAGGTCCCCAATCATCCGCTCCACCGCCTCAAGCACCGCCTCATCCCCTGGAAGGCCTTCGGGTGTTAAAGCAAAAAACGACTCGTAGCGCGGAAGCTCCATACCGTCATCCGCCTTTGTGATGGCGGAGAGGATGAGGCGATAGTGCGTTTGCGACGTCTGGATCTCCGCCCCTTCACTGTCCACAAACCACCGCATCTCCGCCGTCGCGCTGATCGATGCGCTGGCATGGTAGATATCGCCGTACCCGGCAAAAGGCGTCGTGTACTTCCTGACCTTCTCCTCCCACGCACCGCGGTCCACGGCGATCTGCAGGGGCGCCTCCACGTAGGTTTCGGGCGCCTCCCGGGAAAAATCGTCCGACCGGTCTTCCTGCTCAACGGTCACCTGCACATTGGTCTTCACCCGGGTCAGCTGCTCCACCGCGCGCTTGTATCTCTGGTCGGTGTGAAACCAGAGGACGCCCCGGATCGCGTCGGAATCGTCACCTAAGGGAATCTGAACAAAGGCGTACCGCCTGCCAAAGCGGCGAGACCGGCCGCGCACGGGATGGGTATTGTCCATGGCATAGGCGCCCACCCTTATGTCGATGTCCAGCTGGCGGCGGCGGTTCTCACCGCTGTAGATGAGCGTGCCAAAAGACCCGGAAGCCCCCGCCGAGTGAAGTTCCGTGACTTCATAGCTGAGATAATAGGGCGGCGTCGGCTGCTCTCCCAGAACCCCGAGCGACCGGGAGAGCTCCTGCTTCATCGCCTGGAGCACCGGCGAACGGTCTGCATCCTGCGCCCTCGCAGCGCCGACCGGGGCGACAAGCAGGGCTGTGCAGATCCCGAATACACGATATAATCGCATCAAACATCCTCCATCGCTTAGCCCGAACAATCAACACAGTGGAATTGAAGAAATATACGACATGGCAACCCTTCTCCAAAGGGAATTTTTGTGCCCACCTTCTTGCCTGCGCGCAGCGCGCAAGCAGGTCCCCCGGCCCCTACCTGCCGCATCCACAGGATGCCCCGTAATTTTTAGTTGACCTTCTGAAATTCCCAAACTATGTTATGGGGTCAACACCCAGGCGCACAGACGCGCCAGGGCGCCCGATAGAGACCCCGAAAGCCGCGAAAGGCCTACGAATACGACGCCCTCTGCACGCAAAGGCCAAAAGACGACAGATGTCCGAAACCGCTGAAAAGCCCAAAACCGTCCGCCTCAGCCTCCCCATCTCCGGCATGTCCTGCGCCGCATGCGCCTCCCGCATCGAAAAGGGCCTGCAGGAGGTCCCCGGCGTGGCCGAGGCAGTCGTCAACTTCGGCGTGGAGCAGGCCACAGTCGCCTACGATCCGAAGCGGGTCGGCGTCGAACAGCTCGCCGAAAAGATCGGCGTCCTCGGCTACGATGTCCGGGGGGATGAGGTCACCCTCTCGGTGAAAGGCATGTCCTGCGCCGCATGCGTCTCCCGTGTGGAATATGCCCTAAGAGCGATCCCCGGCGTCATCAAGGCGAATGTTAACTTTGCCACCCACCAGGCAACCGTCCGCTACCTCAACATCGACGTGGACGCCCTGAAGCAGTCCGTGGCCGACGCCGGCTATGAGGCATCGATGGTTGAGGAAGAGCAGGTATCGGAAGATCGGGAACGGGCCGACCGCCGGGCCGAATACCGGGCCGTTCGCCTCCGCTTCGTCGTGGGCGGCGTCCTCTCTGCCCTCATCATGGGTGTCGGCATGGTCCATACCCTCCTGGGCGTTGACCTCCCCACGCGGGAGATCCACCTCCTCCTCTTCCTGCTTGCAACCCCCGTCCAGTTCTGGTGCGGATGGCGGTTCCTGAAAGGCTTCCAGACCGCGCTTTGGCATGCCACGGCCGACATGAACAGCCTCATCGCCGTGGGCACCCTCGCCGCCTACGGCTACAGCACAGCCCTCACCTTTGCGCCCCGCGCCGTTGCCGAAGTCGGCCAGGCCCTGCACGTCTACTTCGACACCTCGGCCATGATAATCACCCTCATTCTCCTTGGCCGGATGCTGGAGGCCAGGGCTAAGGGGCGCACCTCCGACGCCATCCGCAAACTGATGGACCTCCGCCCCCAGACCGCCCGCCTCATCCGGGATGACCAGACCCTTGTGGTCCCCGTTGAAGAAGTCGCCGTGGGAGACCTCCTCCGCGTCCGCCCGGGAGAAAAAATTCCCGTGGACGGCGCCCTCTACCAGGGCCGTTCCACAGTGGACGAATCGATGGTCACCGGCGAGAGCATCCCCGTGAAAAAAGGCCCCAACAGCCAGGTCACCGGCGGCACCCTTAACAAAACCGGAACCTTCACCTTTCGGGCCACCCAGGTCGGGTCGGAAACCGTCCTGGCCCGCATCGTCCAGATGGTCCGGCAGGCCCAGGGGTCCCGTGCCCCCATCCAGCGCCTCGCCGACCGGGTTGCGGGCATCTTCGTGCCCATCGTCTTCGGCATCGCCCTCCTCACCTTCCTTCTCTGGTACACCCTCGGCCCGCAGCCCCCGCTTGCTGCGGGCCTCCTCAACGCCGTCGCCGTCCTCATCATCGCCTGCCCCTGCGCAATGGGCCTGGCCACCCCCACCGCCATCATGGTCGGCACCGGCCGGGGCGCCGAATTCGGCGTCCTCATTAAAGGGGGCGACGTCCTGGAAACCGCCTGCCGGCTCGACACGGTCGTCTTAGACAAAACCGGCACCCTCACCACCGGCGCGCCCGCCGTCACCGACCTCATCCCCGCCGACGGCTTCAGCGAAAAGGACCTGCTTGTGCTGGCCGCCTCGGCCGAACAGGCCTCGGAGCACCCCCTCGGTGAGGCCATCCTCAAAGCGGCGGGCGAACAAAACCTCTCCCTGCGGGAGGCGCAGGCATTCGAAGCCTTCCCCGGAGAGGGCATCGCCGCAGAAATCGCAGGGGTCACCCTACTCCTGGGCAACCGGCGGCTGATGGAAAATCAGGAAGTTCTTCTGGACGGATGGGCAGGACAGGCAAAGCGGCTTGAAAGAGAAGGAAAAACCACCGTATTCATCGCAGCCGACGGCCGGCCGGCGGGGCTTATCGGCATCGCCGACACCCTCAAGCCGGGGGCCGCAGACGCAGTGGCCGACCTCCACGGCCTGGGCCTGAAAGTCGCCCTGGTCACCGGCGACAACGCCCGAACCGCAGAGGCGGTCGCCCGGATCGTCGGCATCGACCGGGTGCTGTCCGAAGTCATGCCGGAAGGGAAAGCCGACCGGATCGCGGAGCTTCAGGCCGGGCGAAAAGGGGTCGGCATGGTAGGCGATGGCATCAACGACGCCCCCGCCTTAGCCCGGGCCGACGTCGGCATCGCCATCGGCACCGGCGCAGACATCGCCAAAGAAAGCGCAGACATCACCCTCATCTCCGGAGATCTGAGCGGCATCGGCGCGGCGGTGCGGCTCTCTAAGAAGACCATGCGAGTCATTCGCCAGAACCTCTTCTGGGCATTTGCCTACAACACCCTCCTCATCCCCATCGCCGCTGTGGGCCTTCTCAACCCCCTTGGCGGCCCCATGCTCGCAGCGGCGGCCATGGCCTTCAGCTCCGTCTCCGTCCTCTCCAACTCCCTCCGGCTGCGGCGGTTCGATCCAACTCAGCGCCGGTTCGCATAATTCAAAATCCCCTTCACAATCCGTTCGGCGCTCCGCTGCCGGTTCTTGTGAAACCGCAGCCTGTAGGCCTCGCCCCTGTCGTGCATATTGTGGACCTCAACCAAGATCTCGGCATACGCCCGGTTGTTCCGGAGCACCCCCAAGTTGCGCCCCATGATCTGTGCGGGGAGATCGGGATGGTGCAGGGCCTTCTGCATCACCTGCGCGAACTTTCGGGAACGTTTATCGACCTTCCCCCTCCGGTTCAAATAGATCGCCAGCGGTCCCTTGGGCCGCCCCGGGCTGTTGTCTGCATGCAGCGAAACAAAAAGGCTCTTCCCCTTCCGGGCGCCCTTGAAATGCCGGTTGGCAATCCTGACCCGTTGTAAGAGATTGTTCCCGCCGGGACGGACGGAGCCCGAACGCCTCTGGTTCCTCTTCGCGTCGTTGTAAACCTCGTTCTGCTCGTGCACGAAGGTCACGCTCGCCCGGAAGTTGTCGCGTATGAGGTGGTTGGGGCTGATCACCGTCAGCTCCACCTCCGCGCCCTTCAGCCGCAGAAGTTCGTATACCCGCAGCGCAATATCGTAGACATACTCGTCCTCAACCACGTAGACCGAACGCTCCACCCCGTCCTTATTCGATACAATCGCCCCCGGATCGATGCCCCCATGCCCGGGATCAACCACCACCTTCCAGCCCTTCAGCGGCAGCCGCCTGCCCCGGTTTTGGGCCAGCCTGGCACGGATCTCTGCGTCGAACGCCTGCAATAGCGCACGGGCGTTCTGGTAATCCTTGATCGGTCGAAACCGGGAAGGCTCGATATACTTCCGGCTCTGCTGTGCAGCCACCCTCGGTTTATAAAAATAATAAGGACCGTTCTCGGCCTTTATCTCCTTGAGCCTGGGCCCCAAACGCAGCACCTGTCCCGGATAGACCCGGTCGCTCCGGAGCCGGTTGAGCCGCTTGATCTCCTTTACGCTCACCTGGAACAGGCGGGCAATCGACCAGAGGGAATCCCCCTTCCGGACCTCGTACGTCAGAGAAAGCCCAAGCGGCTCCCCCAGGGTAAACAGGACCAGAAAAAGCCCGACACAGACCTGGAAAATGCGGTGTAAGGTCATAGATTTAAAAACTGAAGGAGGATAAATTTTGGGGGGATTTGGCCTTGTGGTTGACCACAGCCGCGGAACCCCGGGTACAAACGGTGCAGCACCCGAACGCATGATGCCTCTGAGTTCGCAGTCGTGGCCAATCGTCTTCAGGCGGCACCGAAGGGGCACGGTGCAAAGCCGGAAAAGACCCTTGAACATGCCAAAACATAGGGACTTTGGGGGAAAAAGGCAAGAGAAAGCGGCCAGACCGTATCCTGAACCGGTTGGTCCTTTTCACCGCTCAAGTTGGTGTTTTCCACCAACTCTCTCATTTAAACGAGCTTGAACGAGCCCAATTTTCTTCTACATAAGTCTTATAAGAACAATTTCTTATATAAATATCTCCTGTTCATCAAAAACCCGGCACGCCCCTTGCAGAGAAGACGGCTGGAAGCTGCCGTTTCACGTTTCACAAAAAAGAGAGGAGCCACACCGATGGCCAAAGGAATCTTTTCAAGAATGGCGGACATCATCAAAGCCAACATCAACGACCTCCTGAATCGGGCGGAAGACCCGGAAAAGATGATCCGCCAGATGATCCTCGAAATGGAGGAGGCCGTCAACAAGGCGACCGCGTCCGTCGGCACCGCCGTGGCCAACGAGAAGCGGCTGGAGCGCCAGTGCCTCGAGAAAAAGGACCAGATCAAGGCCTGGCAGAAAAAGGCCGAACTCGCCGTCCAGGACGGAGAAGACGACCTGGCCCGGCGGGCGCTGGAACGGAAAGCGGCCCTGGAAGAGGCCGCCAAAGACTTGAGCGCCGCCCTCGACGAAAGCCAGCGGACCTCCAAACAGCTCAAACAGCAGCTCATGCAGCTCAAGGCCAAACTGGACGAAGCCCGCACCCGCCAGGGCGCCCTCATCGCCCGGCGCAAAGCCGCAGAAGCCCGCAAGCAGATCGCCAAAGGCCTCTCCGGCGTGGGTGACGATGCCTTCTCCAGCTTCGAGCGGTTCCGCCAGCGGGTTGAAACCGAAGAGGCCGAAGCCGAAGCCCACCAGGAAATCGCCGGTTCCGAGCCTTCGCTGGAAGACGCCTTCACCAAACTCGAACGGAAGAGCACGGTGGAAGAGGAACTTGAAGTCCTCAAGAAAAAACTGGGCCGGACCGATGCGTGACGTCCAGAAAATCTTAGACGAAATCGCCTGCTCAAACTCGCCCGGGAAAAGGGCGGCAGCCTCACCGTCCTCGAAGCCGCCACCGATGCCCGCATGACCGTAGAAAAGGCCGAGGAGATCCTCCGAGAACTGGCCGCCCGGGGCCACGCCGAGGTCCGCGTCTCCGAGTCGGGCCTCATCGTCTACTACTTCCCGGTGCACGAACTCTGAAACCTCAGGGAGGGCTGTCATGATCGAAGTCGGATTTGGAGTTGCGCTGATCATCCTCGCTGTTGCGATCCTCAAATACGTGGAGCGACGCTACAAAGGCGCCATCCCCAGCGATGCCGAAGAACGGCTCATGGCCCGAATGGCCGAACTCGAACGACGCCTCACAGACATCCAGGACGTCATGATCACCATCGACGAAAAAATGAGCAGGAGCAATCCGGAGGAATGATCTTCAGTGACGCCGAAAAACGGCTCATTGGCCTGGATAGACGAACTCGAACGCATGCTCACAGACATCCAGGACGTCATGATCACCATCGACAATAAAATGAGCAGGCCCAAAGTGGAAATTTAAACCGTTCACCCAAACCCACAGGGAGGAAAATAAATGATAGGCTGGATCCTGGAACTGATGATCGGCTTCTCTCTGATCATCGTCGTAAGCGGAACAGTAAGCTACGTTCACCTGAGGCTGAAACGCGCCTCGAAGGGAGTGAATCCGGACCGGGCCAAGCGGATGGAAGCCCGGCTGGACACCCTGGAACAGAGGTTGACCGATATTCAGGACATTATCATCGCCATCGACGAGAAGCTGAACCGGGCAGACTACCGACCGCCATCTCCGGTCCAAACAGACAAAGGATAACGCCATGCTCTCCAAAATCCTCGGCATCATCTTGATCGTCATCGGGGGTTCCCTGGCCCTCGGTGTCCTGTTTCAACTGATCGGCTCAATTGTCGGACTGCTCTGGGCCATGATCAAACTGGCCATACCGCTGGTCCTCCTCTACGTCGGCTACCGGCTGCTCACACGGGAACCGGATTATTAAAGGGGTTGAAAAATGCCACAAACAGAAGACCGCGTCCTGATCCGTCGGGTGCTGGCGGGAGATCACTCAGCTTTTGACACCCTCTACAAGACCCACCATCCACAGGTCTACGCCATGATCGCCCGTCGCGTCTCCGACAGAGACCTCACAGAAGACCTGGTCCAGACCACCTTCCTGCGCGCCTTCCGTTCCCTTAACACCTACCGGGGCGACGCGGCCTTCTCCACCTGGCTGACTCAGATCGCCTTAAACGTCTTCAAATCTCACCTCCGGGCGCAGCGGGTGCGGCAGACCTGGGTACACGAAACCGAAGACCCCGAACGGGCGACCGGAATCGACCGGGAGCCGGCCCCCTGTGAAAATCCCGAACAGGTGATGCAGCAGAAAGAACGCCGAAAACTCGTCATACAGGGCATCCGGTCTCTGCCTGCGCGTTACCGCAAAGCGGTCTGGCTGCGCTACATCAAGGACTGGTCCTACGAAGAAATCACGCAGGCGCTCCAGGTGCCGATGGGCACGGTCAAAACCCGGCTCTGCCGGGGGCGCCGGCAGTTGAAAGGGGAATTTCGCAAACTGGGCCTCCAGGCAGTATAGCGGTAGATAGACCTTGACAATCGGGCGGTATTATACATATCATGTCGGCCCGGACGAAAGGAGGCAGCCATGGAAGCCTGGTGGACAAACCTGACCACGTTGAACCAGATCCTCTACCTCGTGGCGATCTTTTTCAGCACGCTCTTCGCCTGGCAGTTTGCGGCGGCCCTGCTCGGCCTGGGAGGGGGCGCCGATGTGGGCGGGGGCGACGCGACCGCAGGGGATGCCGGACCGGAGATCGACGACATGGTCCAGGACGCAAGCGTGGCCGCCTTCAAACTCCTGTCGGTCCGTTCCATCATCGCATTTGGCATGCTCTTCGGCTGGGCCGGCGCGCTCTACCTCCAGTCGGGCACCGAGGTGGAAAGCGCGCTCCTCTACAGCCTGGTCTGGGGGGCCGCCGCGATGGTCGCCGTGGCCTATTTTTACCACGGCATTCAGCAGCTCACCGAGACCGGCAACCCCAAGCTGGAGACCTGCGTCGGCGCGTCGGGTGAGGTCTACATCGACATCCCCGAAAACGGGATCGGGCAGATCCGCGTGGTGGAAAGCGGCGCGGTCTCCTACGTATCCGCCCGGGGGAAAAACGGCGCCCCGATCCCGAACAAGACTCCGGTATGGGTACGGCGGGTAATCGATGGGACCACGCTCGAGGTCGAACAAATCGAACCCTGAACCCGAAAGCCAACCCACCCCTCAAAGGAGGCTCATATGCCAAATCCGATGATCCTGACGATGATTTTAGTCGCGGTCGTGTTTCTGCTGTTCCTGACCTTCATCTCCAGGTACAAGCGCTGCCCGTCCAACAATATCCTGGTGATCTACGGCAAAACAGGGAGTGGTGCGGCCAAGTGCGTGCACGGAGGCGCGGCCTTCGTCCTGCCCCTGTTGCAGGACTACAAATACCTGGACTTGGAGCCGTTCGTCGTGCCCATCGACTTAGACAATGCGCTCTCCCAGGAAAACATCCGGGTGTCCGTGCCCACAACGGTCACTGCCGCCGTCTCGAACCAGCAGGGCATCATGCAAAACGCCGCGGTCCGCCTCCTGGGCCTGTCGCACGACCAGATCCAGAGCCAGGCGCAGGACATCATCCTGGGCCAGATGCGGGCCGTGATTGCAACAATGGAGATCGAAGAGATCAACCAGGACCGGCAGGCCTTTATGGGCAAGGTCAACGAGGCGGTCTCCACCGAGATGGAAAAAATCGGTCTGGCCGTGATCAACGTGAACATCAAAGACATCGAGGACGAAAGCGGATATATCAAAGCCCTCGGCCAGAAAGCGGCGGCCGAAGCAATCAACCAGGCGGCCATCGACGTGGCCGAGCAGGAGAAAATGGGCAAGGTGGGGGTGGCCGAGCGGGAAAGGGACCAGCGCACGGATGTGGCCGCTGCGAACGCGGCCGCTGAAATCGGTGAATCCCAGGCCGCCCGGGACCGGCGTCAGAGGGTCGCCGCCCTCGAATCCGAAGCCGAAATCGGTGAATCCCAGGCCGCCCGGGACCGGCGCCAGAGTGTCTCCTCTCTGGATGCGGAAGCGGTCCAGGCCGAGGCCGAGGCCGAATCCAAGAAGGCCGGCTACATGGCCCAGCAGAGGGTGGCCGAGGAGGTTGCCCGGCAAAAAGGGCAGGAGGCCGCAAAGGCCGCAGACGGCGCCATCCGGGTCGCGCAGGAACGGGCGGAGAAAGAGGCCGAGGAAGCCCGGGCGCTGCGCGAAGAAGCGCGTCTGAAAGCCGAAATCGTCGTACACGCCGAAGCGGAAAAACAGAAGCTGGTGGTACAGTCCGAGGCCGAGAAAACGCAGAAAACCCTGGTGGCAGAAGGGGAGGCCGCCGCCATCCTGGCCCAGAAGCAAGCCGAAGCCCAGGGCACGCAGGCCATCCTGGATGCGAAGGCCGAAGGTTACAGAGAGCTGGTGGCCGCATGCGGCGGAAAAGATCAGGCTGCCGCAGCCTTCCTCATCATCGAGCGGCTCACCGAGGTGGCGGGCATCCAGGCCGAGGCCATTCAGAACCTGCCTTTGGAGAAGGTGATGGTCTGGGACGGCGGCAATGAACAGGGCGGCCTGTCCAACCTGGGCCAGCGCCTGATGGGCACCATCCCCCCGATGCACGATCTGGCCCGGCTGGCCGGCCTGGAGCTCCCTGAATTCCTCGGCAGAATGACGGGAAGCAGCGAGCAGCAGACGCACACGTCCGACAGCGGCGGTGGCGGTACAGCGGAGGCGGGGGGCCAGACCGGGCCGTCCACTTAAAAGGGGTGATTCCTTTGGAAAAAACCCGGGTCCAGGACGCCGACCTCTGCTTCAAAACCGGCCTGCGTGCCCTCAAACAGGATAAAAGGGCGGAGGCCCGGCAGGCCTTCGAGGGCGCTGTCGAGCTGCACCCGGACCATCTCAACGCCCGGTTCCAACTCGCCCTCCTCTACGCCCGGGGCGGCGCGCCCGGTTCTGCGGGCCGGCAGAAAGCCGTAGCGGCCCTGCAGCACATCCTCGGCGTTGCCGGCCGGGGCGTGCCCTGTGCGAACCTGGACCGGGTCTGCTTCCTGTTGGGCAGCTTTCTGGACGACACACCCGAAAACCGGGGGAAGGCCATCGCAATCTACCGTCGGGGGCTCGACGCAGACCCCCTCTTTGCCCCGGGGCACAACAACCTGGGTGTCCTGCTGATGCAATCGGGCCAGACCATCCCGGCCCTGGGCGCCTTTAAAATCGCCCTCCACTTGGAGCCCGATTACACCCTCCCCTACCAGAACCTGGCCCGCCTCCTCTTCGACCACATGAGCCCTGCCCAGATGGAGCGGGAATACACCTCCATCATCGAAGAATTTGGCGTTCAGGCACCCCTGGTCCTCTCCAGGCTCTCCCTCGAACTCATCGATCTGGGCCGGGCGCAGGTCTATGAGAGCCTCTACACCCGGGGCCACCAGATCAAGAACCTCATGGGCGTGGTCGGCAGCCGGATGCGCCGGCTGATCCGAGAATCGTCGCCCGATGAGAAAGGCCTCGACGACCTCAAAGACATTGCCCGCGAACAGGAACGGGTCTACGACCAGTGGGTCGCCTACCTCCGCTCTATGAAACAGCACCCCATGAACCCCACGCTGGTGGAGATCCCCCAGCTGGTCCGGAAAGCAAGCGAAAAGGTCGTCACCCGGAAAGGAAGAAAGACCCTCCGCTTCGCATCAGAAGCCCATGTTCCCCAGGTCAAGGCAGACCCCGGCATGCTCCGCGAGGCTGTCACCAACCTCATCCTCAACGCCCTCGAAGCCGTCGGAGAGGATGGAAAGGTCACCCTTCAGACCGGCTACGATCCCAAACGCGCCTCGGTCTACGTCGAAGTGGAGGACAACGGCCCGGGTATCTCCAAACCCCTCCAGGTCCGGATCTTCGACCCCGGATACTCCACCAAAGAAAAGGGGAACGGCTACGGCCTCAGCATCTGCGCCCGGATCGTCTCGGCCCACCGCGGTAACCTCCGGGTAATGAGCCGGCCCGGCGCCGGCGCCGTCTTTCGGATTGACCTGCCGGTCGACTTCGAACTCGCCTCCGAAGAGGAGAGCATCGGCCTCCAGGGCGCCCCGCTGCAAACCGCGCGTCACCCCCTCGCCGAGGAGTTCATCAAGTGAAGGCGCACATCCTCATCGCCGACGACCAGCCCGAAATCCTGGACATGCTCACCCGCAGCCTCCAGGCCGACGGCCGGACCGTTCAGGCCTTTCCCTCCAGCGCCAACGCGCTTGGCTATCTGCAAAAACACGCCCCGGCAGTCGACATGGCCATCCTCGACCTCGACTTTGGCCCCGGCGAACCCGACGGCCTGGAAACCCTCCGGCAGATGCGGCAAGAAGCGCCCGACCTGCCCGTAATCATCCTTACCGGCAAAGGCACCGTGGAAACCGCCGTAGCTGCCCTGCGCCTGGGCGCGGCCGACTTCATTGAAAAAGACTTCTACATCGAAGACAGGCTTGAACTCAGCCTGGAAAAACTCGACCGGATGCTCTCTGTCCTCCGGGAAAATGCCCGGCTGCGGGCCGAAGTGGACGACCTCGACCGGGAAAACCGGTTCTACCGGGCCGAATTCGGAAAGCGCTACCAGGTCATCAGCGTCAGTCCCCAGATGCAGCAGATCATGCAGCAGGCCGAGCGCATCGCCTCCATCCCCCGCCCCGTCCTCATCCTGGGCGAACGGGGCACCGGCAAAGAACTGGTGGCCGCCGCGGTCCACTACGGGGGCGTGCGCAAAGACCGCCCCTTTGTCAAAGTCAACTGCGCGGCCCTCTCCGCCACCCTCTTGGAAAGCGAACTCTTCGGGCACGAAAAAGGGGCCTTCACCGGTGCGGTCGAGGCCCGCCCGGGCCGGTTCGAGGCCGCCAACGGGGGCACCCTCTTCTTAGACGAAATCGCCAGCACCACCCCCGAGTTTCAGCAGAACATCCTGCGCGCCATCGAATACCAGGAAGTACAGCGGGTCGGCGCTGCCGCGCCGGTACCGGTGGACGTGCGCATCATCGCCGCTACGAATGCCGACCTCGAACGGGAAATGGCCGAAGGCCGCTTCCGGGAGGACCTCTACGACCGCCTCCGGTTCGAAATCATCCGCATCCCCCCCCTCCGGCAGCGCCGGGAAGACATCCAGCCCTTAGCAGAGTTTTTCGCCGAACAGATCCTCCAGGAAGTCCCCGGCCTTGTACGCCGTCCCTTTTCAAACGCCGCCACAAAACGGCTGCTCGCTTACGGCTGGCCGGGCAACGTGCGCGACCTCAAATTCGCCGTGGAGCGGGCCGCCTGCATGGTCGCCGGCCCCGCCATCGAACCCGACGACCTGCCTCCCGAAATCGCCTCGGGCGCATTCGAACCCTCCGGTGAGGGATTTGAAGCGCAGACGAGGGCCTTTGAACTGGGCTTGCTCCGCCAGGCCCTGCACGCCACCGCCTGGAACCAGCGGCAGGCCGCCGCCCAATTGAAACTCAGCTACGACCAGTTCCGCCACCGCTACCGGAAATACGACCTGGACCGGGAAAAGCCGTAGCGACACCCAAACGGCCACCACCTTCCACAGGCCCGAGCATTCGGGCCATTTTATTGTTTTTCGGTAAACACGGGGGGGCGACCCGAACGCGGCGCATCCTGCCTGCCTGCGCCGGGCTGTGCTCGGCAGGCAGGCAGAACCGATTCGATCAACTCCGATAAGGTCTTGTCGTCCGCTTTGGTCTCGACTGCGGCAAAACGCGCCATCTGCGCACCAGAACCTGACCAACCCATCCGGTTTTATTCGCATTGGAGATGAAGAACAGGCGAAACAACAAGGAGGCCCCATGAACATCGTCGTATTCGGCGCAGCCGGCTGGACGGGACGGGCCGTGCTGGCCAACCTGGCCGGCAGGCACCATGTCCGCGCATTCGACCGCGGCCCCGAGGCCTGGGAATCGTGGAAAGATATCGAGGGAGCGTGGGAAGGCGAAATCGTCCACGGCGACATTGCCGACTTCAACGCCGTCCACAACGCCATCGAAGGAATGGACGCCGTCATTCATACGGCCGTCTACTACAGCGGCGATATCGAAGATAAAAACCCCTTCCTCATCAACCTCAAAGGCCTGTGGAACGTCCTGGAATCCGCCCACCGGCACGGCCTCAACCGGGCCGTTCACATCGGCTCCTGCCAGACCGTGCACCCCAAAGGCATCTTCTTTACCGCCGACGTCAGACGCCCGGACGGCGGACTCTACGCCGTCTGCAAGCGCCTGCAGGAGGAGATGTGCCGCCAATTCCACGATGCCTTCGACATGCGCATCGTCGTCCTCCGCCCCCAGTACATCGTAGACAGCCGCCTGGGAATCGACAAGTACAGGAAAAAAATGGGGTCGGAGGAAATGCCGCTCCGTGAAGGCTGGGTCTGCCGGCACGACTTAGCCG
Organism: Candidatus Latescibacterota bacterium; assembly: GCA_965222075.1. Classification (GTDB taxonomy): domain Bacteria; phylum Latescibacterota; class UBA2968; order UBA2968; genus JAAXHW01. Next base: position 3,120,106 of record OZ244937.1, read on the forward strand.
AAGCCTGCCGGCTCGCGGTCGAGTCTGAAACCGTCGACTTCGACATCTTTCACATCGTCGGCACGCCCGAGTCCGACAGAACCTGCAACGCCGCCCACTCGCGGGAGGCGCTGGGGCTGACATACAGAGGCAACCTGGAACAGTATCGATAGCCATGATGGGTAGATTTCAAGCTTGAGCGTAGAACCGAACGCTCTGTTGGCCACGCTTAATGAGGTCCGCCATGGCCTACGAACAGATTGATCATCGTCGCATCGCCCTCAAACCCCTGTCGGACAGACAGAGTAAGTTCTCCGTCGACGAAATTCTCGTCGACCCGGACGCTCCTGCCCCCGATCCGGGACCGCTGGCGGACAGTCTTCAGCGCATTGCCGAACAAATACGCATTGCCCGTCAGCGAGGCGCCGCTGTGATGCTGGCCTACGGAGCCCACCTGATCAAGAACGGCCTGGGACCTACGGTGAGCCGCATGCTGGAGGCAGGCTGGATCACCCACCTGGCCACCAATGGAGCCGGTACCATTCACGACTGGGAATACGCCTTCCAGGGACGCTCCGAAGAAGACGTCCGGGCCAATGTGGCCCAGGGGTGTTTCGGCACCTGGGACGAGACCGGCCGCTACATCCACCTGGCCGTGCTCACCGGCGCTTTGCAGGGCATGGGCTACGGCGAGGCCCTGGGCAAATTCATCTGCGAGGACGGCTGCGACATCCCCCAGAACAACGAACTGACGTCCGCCCTGAGCGCCTGGGTCCGCAACCCGGCCGATGCCCCGACCATGCCGGCCTACGCCGAGCTGCTCCAGGCCATGGCGCGCTTTGCCATCCCCCCCGGCCGCTGCCGGGTCGAGCACCCCTACAAGGACGCTTCGCTCACAGCACAGGCCTACCGTCTGCGCGTTCCCCTCACCGTACATCCGGGCATTGGCTACGACATTATCCACAACCACCACCTGGCCAACGGAGCGGTCACAGGCCGTGGAGCCGACATCGACTATCGCGTCTTCGCAGAGGGCGTGCTCAATTTGGATGGGGGGGTTTTTCTCTCGGTAGGCTCGGCCATCATGGCGCCCCAGGTCTTCGAAAAGGCCATGTCGCTGGCCAACAATCTGCGCCTGCAGCAAGGTGAGAACATCGTGCGGCCTTTCATCGTCGTCAACGACCTCTCACAGGTAGACTGGGACTGGTCCAAAGGCGAACCGCCCAAAGACGATCCGGCCTACTACCTCAGATTCTGCAAGTCGTTCAGCCGCATGGGCGGAGAAATGACCTATATAGGTGGGGACAACCGTATCTTCCTTCACAACCTGTACCATATCTTGAAAAATACATAAAGATGAGCAACGAAAATCCCAACAGCGCTGCCGGGAACCACATCGCACGCTACGACCTGCACCTCCACGCTCCGCCCTATCCGCACGTCACAGACGTGGTCGTCGTGAAGGCCAACGCGTTGGTGCGGGTAATGGCCTATCGTCTGGAACACGGCGAGGGAATACCTATCTAACGAGGCTCTCATGGACGCCGCTCTGGAACGGCTCTTCCTCATCCACTACCATGAAATCGGCCTGAAAGGCAAGAACCGGAGCCGGTTTGAGAACCAGCTCCTGCGCAACATCGAGCACGCCCTCAAAGGCGTTTCCTGTGGAGCCGCGCGCCGCATCACCGGTCGCCTCCTCCTGGAACTCGCCCCCGACACCCCTCTCGGCATCGTTCAGGAGCGCCTGGCCGGGGTCTTTGGCATCGCCAACTTCTCGGAGGCTGTCCGCGTCCCCTCTACCATCGAAGCCATCCGGGAGGCCGCCTGGGCAGTTGTCCGGAAAGCCCGCTTCGCCTCCTTCAAAATCGCCACGAAACGCGCCGACAAATCCTTTCCACTGAACTCGAACGAAATCAACTGCGACGTGGGCGCCTACATCGAGACCCGCTCGCAGGCCCAGGTCAAAATGGAGCGTCCCGACCTCACCTGCTTCATCGAACTCTCCCACCAGGGGACTTTCATCTACACCCAAAAAACCCCGGGGCCGGGCGGCCTGCCCGTGGGCGTCAACGAACGGGCCGTCAGCCTCCTCTCCTCCGGCATTGACTCCCCGGTGGCCTCCTACCGGATCATGAAGCGGGGCGTGCGGCTCGCCTTCGTCCACTTCCACAGCCAGCCCTACACGAACCGCAACTCCCAGCGAAACACGGAAGAACTCGTCCGCCTCCTCACCCGCTACCAGTTCAAGTCCACCCTCTACCTGGTCCCCTTCGTCGAAACCCAGCGGCGCATCATGACCGGCGCCCTCCCCGGCTACCGTGTTATCCTCTACCGCCGCGCCATGTTCCGCATCGCCGAGGCGGTCGCCCTCAGGGAAGGCGCCCAGGCCCTGGTTACCGGCGAAAACGTGGGCCAGGTCGCCTCCCAGACCCTCTCCAACCTCCGGGCCATCGAAGCGGTCACCGCCCTCCCGGTCCTGCGACCCCTATCCGGCGACAACAAAGAGGAGATCATCGCCGAAGCCAGGCGCATCGGCACCTACGAAACCTCCACCGAACCCTACGAAGACTGCTGCACCGCCTTTGTCCCCAAACACCCCGAAACCCGCGCCGACCTGGAAACCGCGCAGGACATCGAGTCCCACCTCGACCTGGGTGCCCTCATCGAACAGACCCTGAACGCGACGGAGGTGAAGCGGTTCAAGCTGTAGCCTGATTCCCCCCGCCGTACCGCTCAAATATCGCATCCAACAAATGCCGGATCGCCGGCCCGAAGTAGCGCCCCCCTCGCCACGCCACGCCGACCTCCCGGGAAAAGGCCACCCCCTCCACCCTCACCGCTCGCAGCGCCCCCGACGCAAGCGACTCCCTCACCGTCAGCGCGGGCAGAAAGGAGATTCCCACCCCCACCTCCACCAGCTTCCGCATCGCCTCCGGGCTGCGCATCTCCATCACCACCCCGGGTGACACCCCCGCCTCTGCGAACCGCTCGTCCACAATCTTCCGGGAGACCGAATCGGCGTGGAAAAGGATCAGCGGCTCCTGCACCACCTCCGCCAGCGTCACCGATGCGCAATCGGCAAACCGGTGCGCTGCTCCCACCACCAGCGGCATCGAATCCCTGTAGATCGAAACCGTCTGCACCTTGGGGTGGCTGAACGGCAGCGAAATCACCGCAAACTCCGACCGGTTCAGCAGCAAATCCTCCACCAGGTACCGGGAAGGCGCCACCTGCACCGAAAGCGCCACCTCGGGATACGCCCGCATATAAGCCTTCAAAATATCGGGCAAAAGATAGGTCACCGCCGCATCGATCGCCCCAAACTGGAAACCCTCTCCCGGCAGCACATCTCTCCGTTTCAGCTTCTCCTCCGCCTCCTCCACAAGGTCCTGGATCTGCATGCCGTAGCTCACCAGCGCCCGCCCCTCCATCGTCAGCGAAACGTGCCGGCTCCCCCGGTTGAACAGCCGCACCCCCAGCGTCCGTTCCAACCCCCCGACCCCGCTGCTCACCGTCGGCTGGGTCACGTGCATCTCCCGCGCGGCCCTGCTGAAACTCCCCGTGCGGGCCACCGCTAAGAAATAGCGAAGATGGTGCAGATTCATCCCCATCACCCCCTTTTATAGATAATTTCTATATATAATATAATAAATATTTACTTGATTAATACATAAATTCTTCTATTTTTATCCCTGCAAATCGGCAAAAGCGCAAATCCGCCATTTTTCACAGGAGATTCGCATGAGCAGGAGAAAAAAAGTTCGGGTCGCCATCATCGGCGTGGGCAACTGCGCCTCCTCTCTCGTCCAGGGCGTGCACTACTACAAAGACGCGGACAAGGACGCCTTTGTGCCGGGCCTGATGCACGTCGACCTGGGCGGCTATCACGTCAGCGACATCGAGTTTTCTGCCGCATTCGACGTCGGTAAAGAAAAGGTGGGCAAAGACCTCGGCGAAGCCATCTTTGCCCACCCGAACAACACCGTCAAATTCGCAGACGTCCCCCACTTAGACGTTTCCGTCCAGCGCGGCATGACCCACGACGGCCTGGGCAAATACCTCTCCGAAGTGATCGAAAAGGCCGAACCGCCCACCGTCGACGTGGCCGAAATCCTCAAAGCCACGAAGACCGACGTGGTGGTCAGCTACCTCCCTGTGGGCAGCGAAGAGGCCACCAAATGGTACGTCGAACAGATCCTGCAGGCCGGGTGTGGTTTTATCAACTGCATCCCCGTCTTCATCGCCAGCGCCGGCTACTGGCCCGAACGCTTCGAAAAGCGGGGCCTGCCCATCATCGGCGACGACATCAAATCCCAGGTCGGCGCCACCATCGCACACCGCGTGCTCACCCGGCTCTTCCGCGAGCGGGGCGTTAAACTCCTGCGCACCTACCAGCTCAACTTCGGCGGCAACACCGACTTCTACAACATGCTGGAGCGCTCCCGGCTCGAATCAAAAAAGATCAGCAAGACCAACGCCGTCACCTCCCAACTCGACCACGACCTGGGCGAGGGCAATGTCCACGTGGGCCCTTCCGACCACGTCCCCTGGCTGGAAGACCGGAAATGGTGCCACATCCGCATGGAAGGGGAGACCTTTGGCGGCGTGCCCCTCAACCTCGAACTCAAACTCGAAGTCTGGGACTCGCCCAACTCCGCCGGCGTGGTCATCGATGCGGTCCGCTGCTGCAAGCTCGCCCTCAACCACGGCCTCAAAGGCCCGCTGCTGGCCCCCTCCTCCTACTTCATGAAAACCCCGCCGCAGCAGTTCAGCGACGACCAGGCCCGGGAAATGGTGGAAGACTTCATCCTCCAGTATGGCCGGAACGGCAGGGCGTGATAAAAAGCATGCACCGAAAGAGACGCAGAGAACGCGGAGAAAGACCAAAAACGCGGACAACACAAAAACGGACGGTCGACCGTGGTCAACCGTCCGTTTGGTTTCGTAAGCTTCACGATCTACTTCAGCTCTCCCGCCTGTGTCACCACCTTCCGGAACGCTTCGGCGTGCTCTTTGATAATCTCCGGGCGGTAGTGCTTGAACCATGGGATGGAATACACCTGCTCCGTCATCCGCTCCGTCACCGGCAGGCTGCCCTCTCCCTGCCGCACGTCCTGATCCGAATGGGCGATACGCGTCGGCTTGCCGTCGCCGTATACATCCGCGTCGTTTAAAACCGGATGCAGGTGCAGCAGCAGGTTCGCCCCCGGGCCGGTCGACGTCCCTTCCGCCCGAACCGCCTCGCAGAACTTCTGCACGCTCAGCCCGTCCAGTTCTTCTGGAACGTAGAGCCCGTGCGCCGCGTACCACCCCCCCATCGTACTCCCCGAATCCTTCGGGGGCCGGTGCGCCTTGATCCCCGGCGCGCCCTCCAGCAGATCCCAGAAATAGTTCATCGCCTTCTGGATCTCCTCCATCCGCTCCTGATAGTGCCTAAGCTGAACCCGACCGACTGCGGATGAAAGCTGGTGCATCCGGTACTTGAATCCCCCCAGCGGCAGCCCGGAAAATTTCTTCAGCTCCGGATCTTCGATCTGCCCTGTGCGCTCGTAGTGCCCAAACGCCGCCGCACGCTCGTAAATCTTTTTATCATTTGTAATCAGCATCCCCGCTTCGCCGATCGCCAGAGACTTGCCCGACATACAGGACATCGCACCCACATGCCCGATCGTGCCCACCAGCCGGCCCTTGTAGAGCGCCCCGTGCGCGTGCGACACATCCTCGATCACCTTGATCCCGCGCGCATTGGCGATCTCCATAATCGGGTCCATATCGGTTGGATGCCCCAGATAGTGCACCACCATAATCGCCTTGGTCCTGTCCGTAATCTTGCGCTCCATATCCTCGGCATCCAGCGTCAGCGTATCCGGGTCCATATCCGCGAAAACGATCGTAGCCCCCAGGTTCATTGCCTGTAGCACGGACGCCCAGAAGGTCATGCTCTGGCAGATAATCTCGTCTCCCACGCCTATCCCGCACCCGAACATCGCCGTATGCAGCGAAGCCGTACCCGTATTGTGCGCCAGCGCGTACTTCATATCGTGCCACTCTGCATATTCCTTCTCAAACGCCACCGTTACATCCGTCCCGGACATCGCCCCCCGGCGCAGCACCTCTAACGCGGCCTCTTCGTCCTCCTGGGTGATAATCGGCCACTTGAACATATCCCCCGGATCGGTCTTCACCGCCTTGGGCCCACCCAGAATCGCCAGCTTATCCATCCTCCTGACCTCCTTCGGAATCAGCCATACTTCTATGTCGGGTTGTGCGCAAAGAATCTCCTCGCGCCGATCAGAAACGCCATCTTTTTTTAATATACCTCATTTCAAAGCCCGTACGCCAGCAAAAAGGCCCCGGAGGGTGATCTTCCGGAGCCTCGACCGATCTCTGCGCTGCGCTCACGCATCAAAATACGACTTCCGGCTCGCGTGCGGCGGGGTGCGGTCCCGTTCAGCACGGCCTGCAATCGTCATCGCAACGCCCATCGGCGCCGGCTCTACATCCTCCCGGCGGTTGTTAAACGTCGTTGCCCCCCACCGTGACCCCACCGCAACCAGGTCGAACCGCGAAAACCGCTCTGCCTGCGGGTCGAACGAAAGATATCCCAGCAGCTTCGCGTCAAATCCCCGCTCGCGGATAATACAGCACATCTCCCCCCGTTTGTAAACCGACTCACGGGGCGGAAACGTACACCAGTCCTTCTCCTCGCACAAAAACGCGTGTCCGGAAACCTTCAGATCCACCCCCTCCGGCGTCACACCGGTCACCGTCAACCACATCTCCACATCACAAAGCGCCTCAGGAGGCCAGGGGGCCGTCTCCCCCCGCACGCTGTCGACCAGGTGAAACCGGACCAGCCGCCGGGTGACCTCTCCCGGCATTGGAAAGGAATCGCCCACCGCCGCATCGGGCGGTACAATCAAGCGCATCTCCTCCCGCGTGAGCCAGACGTAATCCTGGTTGTGGGAATCCAGAAAGATCTCCGGCCGAAAATCCACCTGCCGGGACAGGTCCCGAACGCCCAGGTGGAGCACCAGACCGTCCTCCGGATACGCCCAGGCAAACCGGGTATCCGGCCCTTCCACCTCTCCGATCCGGAAGCACCCGTGCTGCGTCCCTCGACGCTCCCAGTTCTCCAGCGCCTGTTCCATCATCTCCAAAAGCTGATCCGGGTCGCGCACGTGGCGGGAGCCCAGCAGCTCTCCCTCCGTCGTCGTCACAAACTGCCCCTGGTGGCACTCCCCGTGCTCCGTATCGGCCATCCGGGCGCTGGCCTCCTCAAACGAGAGGCCAAATCGGCCCTGCCAGGAGACCAGGCGTAAAAACCTCCCCTCCTCGTCGTCCTGTCGCTGCAGGTGGCTGATATTGGCCGCAACGGGAACAAACTTCTCGTTTAAAAGCCCGATCACGCGCGGATCGGAAAATGTGAGCGCACGGCCCACAACCCCGTTGTTTCAGACACACCCAAGCGGGTGCCCGTTCATCGCCCAGATGAACAGCGGCTTCTCCAGCTCGGCCGCCTGCTGACGCCCCTCCCAGAGATGGCCGATCCAGGGCACCTCCGTCCACCGCTCCTTGTCTGCGCGGGGCCGGCAGGCCTCGAACAGCTCCTCAAACGTCTCCGCCCTCAGCGCGGGCGGGGGATTCACTATCTCTTCGGTAACCATACACATCTCTCCCTTGTTGAGAGTGGGATAAAGCCTCCAGGGTGTGGTTTTCAAATATAACCCCGAACTCTTTCAAGAGGTTAGAAAGGTTTTGCAGAGTGGGTTACACCCTATTGATAAGAAAAAAAGGGGCCGATAGCAAGAAAAATTTCTTCAAAGCGGCGATCCTCTCCGGCCCCCTCCCTTTGGGCTTGATTTCACAGGAAAGTTTGCGTATTCATTGGGGGTTTTAACGACAGCTTCTAAAACGCAACGGGGCAAAAGCCACCTTCCGAGGTCCGGATATGACATCTGAAACTCCGCTGTCCAAACAACAGATCGCCGATGGCCTGAAAGCCCTCGGCCTCTCCCGGGGGGCCATCCTGATGGTCCATGCGTCTCTCAGCAGCCTGGGGGAAGTCGATGGCGGGGCCGGCGCCCTCATCGACGCCCTGCTGGAGGCCCTCGGACCGGAAGGCACCCTCCTGATGCCCACCCATCCGGCCCGTGACGGGCGCACCTTCCACCCCGACGCGATCCCCTCCGACATGGGGACCATCACCGAAACCTTCCGCCTGCGTCCCGGCGTGCTGCGCAGCCGCCACCCCTACCATCCGGTAGCAGCGATCGGTGCCCGGGCCGAGGAGATGCTGCGCGACCACGAGCAGAGCGCGGTCCCCGACGGCCCGGAAACCCCCTACGGCCGCCTCATTGCCCTGGACGGCCGGGTGCTGCACATCGGCTGCGACCTGAACACGCTCACCCTGCTCCACACCGTGGAAGCGGAACTGGACCTGCCCTACCTGCGGGAGTTGGAGATGAAATACGTGGATGCCCAGGGAAAGGTCCGCACCCTGCAGATCAAACGCTGTCCCGGCGGGCACCGGGGCGGCGTCTGGAAATTCGACCGCTTATTCCGAGAAGAGGGCGCCATGTCCCTCGGACGGATCGAACGCGCGGTCTGCCGGTTGATCTCTGCGCCGGAAGCAGCGGCGGTCATGCGCCGGGAAATGGCCCGGGACCCCGCCTTTGCCTTAGACGACAACCCCCACTGCGCCGACTGCGTCCGCTTCCGGAGCAAAATCGGGCCCCGTTCCCAAACCAGGCGAAAACCGCGTGTGCAGATCAACAACAAGGCCGGCCGCCTGGCCCGTGAGGACTTCCGGCTCACCGCCCCCCTCTGGGCCGTCGCCCGGAATCCTGAGCAGGCCCTGGACCTGATTCGGGAGGAAGGCATCGCGCACGTAGAGCTGCACACAGAACATCTACCCGAACCGGACGGCCTTAACAGGCAGCTCACGGACCGGGGGATGGACATCGCCGTCCTGCGCACCGACCTCGGCCCGCCCGATGTAATCGCCGAACAAGCAGCCCGGCTAAAGGTCGCCTGTCTGCACGTCGGCGCCCCAAACCGAACCGAAATGAACCATCCCCAACTCGTAGACGCACTCTGCGCCCTGGCCCAAGCGGCTGGCGGCCGGGGAATCACCGCGCTTTTGGGCAACCGGCCGGACAGCCTCGCAGAAACCGCGGAGGAACTGGCTGCGCTCGTAAAAGAGGTCGGCTCGCCAAACCTGAAGGCGAGCTACAACCCGGCCCATATCGCGTGGTCCGGAGGCAGTCCTTTCTACGGTGGACTCTACAAAGGACCGCTGCGCCGCAACCTGCGCCACGTGGATCTACAAGATGTGGTCGTCGCCGACAGAAGGGGGGTCACACCCGGCATGGGCAATGCCGAAATCATAGAAATCATCTCCAATCTGCGCTGCCGAAGCTTTGATGGATTCCTGTGTCTCTGGCCGCTGCCAAAGCAGGGGGATGAGGGATTTCGGGAAGCGGCGAGAGGCTTCCGGGAGATCATGGAGCGCATCTGATTCCACCGCAGAATACAGACAACCGGGGTCAAAGTGCTGTTGACACAGGTCTCGCTCCGCCCTAACTTGGGTGGAAAAAGGAGATCGATCATGACCAAAAGGCTCGAAGCGCCTGTCAGATGCGCCGTCATCGGGTACGGCGCCGCCCACATCTTTGGCAGGGCGCACGGCAGATGGATCGATGCAACGCCCAACCTGGAATGGGTCGCGGTATGCGACATAGACTCCGAGCGGCTCAGGGTCGCAACAGACGAGTTTCCGCACCTGAAAACCTGCTCCAGCGTTACGGATCTGCTTGAAAGGGCCGAGGTCGACATGGTCTCGGTGATCACGCCGCACCACACACACGCGCCTATTGCGCTTGAATGTATCCGCGCAGGCAAGCACGTCATCGTAGACAAGGCCATGTGTCTGAGCGTGGCCGAAGCCACCGCGATGATCGAAGAGGCCGAGAAACAAAACGCCATGCTGGCCGTCTTTCACGGCCGCCGGCACGACGGCAACTACCGCGCCATCCAGGAAACCGTCCGCAGCGGCCTCATCGGCGACCTGTTTCACATCGAACTCACCGCCGGAGGATATCGGAAGCCCCGGGACTGGTGGTACAGCAAGAAGGCCCTCGGCGGAGGCGCCTTTTATTACTGGGGGCCCCACGCCGTCGACTGGGTGCTCAACCTCGTCCAGGACAGCGTAAGCGGTGTAACCGGCTTTTACCACAAACTCGTCTGGGACGACGTGGACATCGAAGACCAGACCCGGGCGATCCTGCGCTTTGAAAACGGCGCCGTGGCCGACATCACCTATTCGCACATCGCCGCGGCCGGCAAACCGGCGTGGAGAATTCTGGGCACGAAGGGCGCGATTGTCGATACCGGAACCGACGGAGCCAAGGGCTACCAGGAGCAAATCGTCGGCCCGCCGGGTGGAAGCTTTCAGGCAATCACAATCGAAAACGACAAACGCCGTGAAACGACCGTACCCTACAAGGATTCCGACTGGCTCACCTACTATATCGAAATTGCAGAGCACCTTCTAAACGGCGGCCCCATACCCGTCACCGGAGAAGAGGGCCGGAGAACCATCGCAGTATTCGAAGCCGCCGAACGGTCCTCCCGGACCGGCAAAACCGAACCTGTGGAATATGAGTGAATCGCCTCACCTCTGCTCCTTGAAAGTGAACAGCGCCATGCCTGAACATCTCGATACCGAAGAACTTATAGAAGCCTCCCGACACCTCTGGCAGAACTATTTCCCAGGCAAGCAACCGGCCAAACACCCCGGCGTGCTGGTCCGCGGCGAAGGCCTCTATGTCTACGACGCCGATGGCAACCGCTATCTCGACACCTTCGCGTCCCTCCTCACCACCCTGTGCGGGCACGGCCGGCCCGAGGTGGTCAAAGCCGTCAAAGATCAGATGGAGAAACTGTCCTACTTCCCGGGGGGCCAGAACTTCATCATGGAACCTACGGTGAGACTGGCGAAGGTGCTCGCCGAAATCACCCCCGGGGACCTCTCCGTCACGTTCTTCGTAAACGACGGTTCGGAGGCCTGCGAAGCGGCCATCAAAATGGCCCGCCAGTACTTCTGGACAAAGGGGGAAAAGACCCGCCAGAAAATCATCTTCCGCCGCTACTCCTACCACGGCGCAACCCTCGGCGCCCTCTCCGCTACCGGCCTGCCCGCCATGCGGGAGCCCTTCGAGCCGCTCCTGCCCGGCTTCACGCACGTCATGCCCGCGTGGTGCTACCGGTGTGAACTCGACCTGCACCCTGCTTCGTGCGGTGTGGCCTGTCTGAAGAACCTGGAAGCTACGGTCCAGTGGGAAGGTCCGGATTCTGTCGCAGCCATCATCATGGACCCCATCCCAGGCTCGAACACCGGCTTCCCGCTGCCCCCGGACGGCTACATCGAGGGCGTGCGTGAGCTGTGCGACCGGTACGGCATCCTCTTAATCTTCGACGAGATCCAGGTCGGCTTCGGCCGCACCGGCAAGATGTTCTGCTGCGAAAACTGGGGCGTAACGCCCGACATCATGGCCGTCGCAAAAGGCTTCTCCGGCGGCTACCTCCCCCTGGGCGCCGCCATTGCCACAGACCGGATCGCGGAAGCCTTCCGCGCGTCCGGCTCCGGATTCCGGCACGTCCATACCTACTCAGGCCACGCCGTGGCCTGCGCCGCCGCCCTGGCCAACATCGAAATCATCCGGAAGGAAGGCCTGGTCCAAAAGGCGGCCGCGTTGGGAGCCTATCTGAAGCCGAAACTGGAGGAGCTTTACAAATACCCGATCGTGGGCGACGTACGCGGCATCGGCACCCTCTGGGCGGTCGAACTGGTGGCGAACCGTGAGACCCGCGCGCCCTTCTCTCCGCCGGGCCGCGCAGGTTCATTCATCGGCAGCGCCTGCTGGGAATCCGGCATCATCCTCCGCAACAACGGCGACATCCTCGTCATAGCGCCCGCGCTCATCATGACGGACGAGCAGGCGGATGAAATGACCGGCATGCTGGACAGCGCTATTGCGGAAGCCATGAAACGTTGTACGGCCGATAACGGCACACTGCAGTGGTCTGAATAGCGGACGCTGAATTGCGCCAGAGGGCGAGGAGGGCGTGTTCGCATGCAACAGGATTTTGAATCGAAGGTCCACCTGCTCAAAGATTCCACATATCCCGGCAGGGGGATCATTATCGGTCAGACGCCCGGTTCAAGGCAATTTGTCCAGGTTTACTGGATTATGGGGAGAAGTGAGAAGAGCAGGAACAGGGTTTTTGTCGCGGAGGGTGCGTCTGTAAAGACGGACCTGGTTGATCGATCGAAGGCAGAAGATGCATCGTTGATTCTTTACTATCCGGTCAAAGTGATCAACAGCTGTCATATTGTGACCAACGGCGACCAAACGGATACGATCTACGAATCGATTCGGGATGAAAGCTTGTTTGAAGCGGCTTTAAATACCCGGTCGTTCGAACCGGATGCGCCGAATTTTACGCCGAGGATATCGGGTCTGGTTGACCTGGACGACGATCAGAACGCATATCAACTTTGTGTCATCAAAACGATTTCAAACAGACCGGATTATTGCACACGGCAATATTTCAATTACGAGACAGCAGTTCCGGGAATCGGTCACTGTATCACGACATACAAAGACGATGGAAGCCCCCTTCCCTCGTTTTGCGGAGAGCCATTTACCGTGGAGCTGTTTGACGATATTGGGGCTACGGCCGATTTTTATTGGGACGTTTTGAATGAGGACAACAGGGTGTCACTGCTTGTCAAATTTATAGATGCTGAGACAGGAGAGCAGGAACTCAAGATCGTCAATAAATATTGAGTTCTGTCCTATTGGGAAGACGGAGATTGTGTATGGCCATCGTGATTAAGTCTGAATCCGAAGTCGAGGCGATGCGGCAGAGCGGGAAGGCGGCGTCGGTTTTACTGCAAAGGGTCGGGGAGGCCGTCGGGCCCGGTGTTTCGACTTACGATCTGGATCGGATTTCACGCAGGACGATCAAGGAGCTGGGGGGTGTTTCTTCGTTTTTGGGCTATCGACCTGCAGGGCACGATTCGTATCCGGCTACGGTATGCGCTTCGATCAACGAGGAGGTCGTTCACGGTATCCCGAGCAGAAAACGGGTTCTGAACGAGGGGGATATTGTGGGGATTGATGTGGCGATTCGCCTGGGGGGGTATCACGGGGACAATGCGTTCACGTTTCCCATCGGCAAGATCTCACCGGAAGCACAGAAGCTGGTGGATGTGACCCGGGCATCGCTCTACAAAGCGATTGAGGCGGCAAAGCCGGGCAACCGGCTGGGGGACATTGGCTTTGCGGTGCAGAGCTACGTGGAGACGCATGGGTTTTCGGTCGTTCGGGAGCTCTGCGGCCACGGGATTGGACAGAAGATGTGGGAGCAGCCCCAGGTTGTGAACTACGGAACGTCCGGTAAAGGCACCCGGTTAAAACCCGGGATGGTACTTGCGATTGAACCCATGGTCTGCGTGGACACTCACGAGGTGATCTTCTTGGATGATGGCTGGACGTCCATTTCGGCGGACCGGAGTTTGTCCGCACATTTTGAACACACCGTTGCGATTCTCTCCGACGGACCGGAGATTCTGACTTACAGCGACCTCTGGGAGGGGTAGAGGCGGTCTGAGACATGGGTGGAACATTCAAACGGTTCTGGCCCCATATAGTGTGCGCGGCAATTGCGCTGGGGCTGTGGGGTACGCCGGTGGTGAAGCCGTTCCGGGTATACATGGTGATGATCCACGAGATGGGCCATGCCGGGGCCACGATTTTGACGGGGGGAGAGGTCCTGGAGATGCGGACCAACTGGAACGAGTCGGGGCATACGACGAGCCGGGGGGGATCTTTCACGGTGACCAGTTCGGCAGGCTACGTGGGATCGGCGTTCCTGGGGGCGTTTGTGATTTATGCGGGGAACTGGGCGCTGCTGCAGCGCATCCTGCTGGCGGGAATTGGGGGCCTGAGTCTGGGGATGACGCTTCTTTATACCCCTGCGGTGGGGGTGGATTTCGTTGTCGGTGTTTTAAGCGGGGGGTTGCTGCTGCTTGTTGCGGGTCGATATCCGAGGATAGCGGAGGTGGCTGCGACCTGGATGGGGGTGATGCTCTGTCTGTACAGTCTGCACGATTTTCGGACGGATCTGTGGATGTATCCGGAGAAGACGGATGCGGGCATACTCGCCCGGCACTGGGGGCTGCCGGTTCTGGCCTATCCGATTGCGTTTTTCTGGGCGGCCATTTCGATTGCCGCCATGTACCTGGCCATGCGGGCTGTGGAACGACGGGGTAGACGGCTGGAGACGCAAGCAGAACAGGGGGACGCTGTTGAGGAGGGGGAAGGGCTCGGTTTAGAGTAGGGGCGACCGGCCGGTCGCCCGGGCGCTGTATTATCCGATGATTCCGTACGGCAACGACCTGGAGTAAAGATCCAATCTTCAGTTTACCTCGGGACAACCGGGCAACGGTCCTGCCCTGTTATCCGGTAGGGATAATCCGTGTCAACCACACCCAGCGCACCAGACGCACTCATTGTTTCCGGCGACGACCGTGTTCAGAAAATTCTGGCGCAGGAAGATGCCGTTGTTGTGCCCGCCTATGCGTTTTTCCTGGATGGTTTCGTGAAAGATACGTTTACCGAATATGCCAATCCCTCGATCTACCGTCCGCCATCGGTTTGCAGCGCCCGCCTGGTGAGTACCCTGCGGGATATGTACCAGTTTAAAGAGACCGGCACATACTATTTCGGCTTTACGATGTATGCCGACGCCGGATATGACGAGCCGGTTGAGGTCTGGGTCGGCCACGAACAGGTTGCGCTGGCCCGGCATCCCGACCCGGATAATCGGGTGCATCTTTTTGTGGCGCCCAAACCAATTGGTTTTCAGGGCGGTGAGCTCAAACGCCTGATCACCGGGAAAACAGACGGTCCGTGTCGGATTGAAAATGTGGTTCTTCTCAAGAAACGACCCCGGCCGACGCCGCCCGAATTGACCGTTCTTTCCCCCCATGTGGACGTCCGCCACGATAACGGCAAAGCCTGTGCCTATATTACGTGGATGACCAGCCGGCCCGCGTCGGGACGGTTGCGCTGGGGCAGCGGCAAGAGGCTGTCCAGGACCGTTGAGATGGCCGGTCCGCTGGCCAACCACGAAGTGGTTCTGGAAGGTCTGGACCTGAACAAGTCGTACCGGTTTGAGCTGGATCTGACCGGGCGTGTGGAGGGGCTCAAAGCTGCATATGCCGGAGTGTTCAAGACGGATCTTACAGCGCCTTCAAGCCGGGTGAAAAAGGGGCGCGTTCCGATTCGGCTGCGTCGACCCGGCAATGGGCTGTGGCCGGTTTCTGTGGGTGTGCCCTTTCCAAAAGGTGCGCTGGGCAGCGAGGATGAGATTCGGCTGGTGGATAAGCGTGGGGCAGAGGTGGGACTTCAGGCGCGCAGTCTTGCGCGGTGGGAGGATGGCTCGGTGCGCTGGGCGCTGCTGGATTTTCAGGCGGACGGAAAGCATGAGTATACCGCTGAATACGGCAGTGAGGTTTCCCGTTCTGTGCCTGGTGATAGGCTGGAGGTGTCGGAGTCGGAGACGTCGGTTGTGGTGACGACCGGGCCGCTGCGCGTGGAATTTCCGAAGGGCCGGGTGGTATTTCCGGGTGTGGTGTGGGTGAAACGGACAGACGGGTCGTATCGCAAGCTATCGGGACCCTCTGCCGGGGTGCGTCTGACCGGGGCCGATGGATCGGTGTATGGATCGGGCAAGCCGGAGGCGGTGGTGGTGGAAGAGGCCGGTTCTGAGCGGGTGTGCGTGCGTGTGGAGGCGGTCCACCGGCTGCGCAGCCGGTCGTTGTTCCACTCGATTTTGCGCGTGCATCTATTCCGGGGCAGCGGGGCGATCCGGGTGCTGCACACGTTTGAGAATGACCGTGTGGAGGAGATGTTTACCTGCATCCGGGAATTGAGCCTGCGGTCGGACTTCAAGGTGGGAGGCGCTTTGCAGGGCCGGGTGGGCCGGCGCCGGGTGGAGGGACTCAAGGCTGGGGGGGTGGTACTGCACCAGGGACTGGACAACCGGTATGTTGTGAGACGGGGAGGGGCGGAGATCGCGAGAGGGCGCCGTGCGGAGGGCAGTGTGGCGTTGCGTGGGGATAGGGGCGGTGTGAGCCTGGTGGTGCGGGATTTCTGGCAGAATTATCCAAAGGGTGTGGCGGTGGATGAGAAGGGGATAACGGTGGGGATCTGTCCGGCGCTGGATGAGGCGGATTATCCGCGTGGAGGGGAACTGGAGGATCGGTTGTATTATTATTTGCTGGATGGGGTGTATAAGTTCAAGGCGGGGGTTTCCCGTACGCACGAGATGTGGTTTCACATTCGGTCAAAAGGCGATGCGCCAGAGGGTTTTGCGGCGTCGGTGCAGCGTCCGCCGCTGTATGGTATGTCGCTTGCAGCGTTCAATAAAAGCCGGGCGCTTACCCGGCTGCCCGAAAAAGAAAAATCTCCGTTTCCGCCGTATGAAACGTGGGTTGAGACCGTACGCGGCGTTTATGCCGAAGATCGAGAGAAATCCCGCGCTTATGGGATGCTCAATTACGGGGATTGGTTCGGAGAGCGCGTTTATAACTGGGGGAATATGGAGTATGATACGCCCTGGTGTTTTTTGCAGGAGTATCTCAGGGGGGGGCATTCGGATTTTTATACCTGGGCCGAGGAGGCTGCGCGACATCTTGTGGATGTGGATACCGTCCACCATACCGACGAGCCCGACAATTTGGGGTCGCAGTATATTCACTCCGTCGGCCACGTGGGCAATTATTATCCCGATGGGTACCGGGAGCGCGCCATTTTCGCCGGCCGCTGGAGTGTTTCCCATACCTGGGTGGAAGGTCTTTTTCTTTACCATCTTCTCACGGGCGATGCCAGGGCTCTGGAAAGCGCAATGCAGACGAGCAATTTGCTGGTTGGGAATATGCTCAACGACTATGATTTCACGAACTGTCGCAATTGCGGGTGGCACCTGATTCATCTGGCCGCCGCGTACAAAGCCACCGGCCGACGCGTGTATCTGAATGCCGCCCGTACGATCGTGGATCGCGTGCTGGAGCGGCAAAAGCCCTCCGGCGGATGGGAACGGCTTATGGTTCCCGGACACTGTTTCTGTTATCCGCTCCGGCATATGGGCAATGCCGGGTTTATGGTTGGCGTGTTGATGGCGGGGTTGCGTCGGTTCTACGAAGCGACGGGTGAAAAACGCGTTCGAGATGCGATTGTCCATGCCGCTACGTTTTGCATCGATGATATGTGGGTGCCCGAAAACCGGGCGTTCCGGTACACGTCGTGTCCCAAATCTTCGGTGGGGCGGTCCGCCGATATGGCCATTCTCAAAGGAATTGCTTTTGCCTACGATGTTTCCGGGAATGAACGGCTGAGGGAGGTTCTTTTCGAGGGGGTCCGGTCCGCTATGGCCCAGCGGGAGACGCGGGCGCACCGGGGCGTGGGTAAGAGCATTGGTATGCCGATGCGCGGAGCTTACCAGGTTCTTGTGGATCTGCCGGAACGGTCGGTGTGAGGGGTGATGTTTGGAAGCAGATCATACGTCCCGGGATCTTATGTCACCGAACCTGTTGTGAGCAGCCATACCTTGAAGCATCTGATGGCTGCTGTTGCCACGTACCGGATTTTGCGGATGCTCCGGAAGCGACATCCCGAACAAGCTGTACAGATCGTTAACTGAAGTCCGGGTCAAAGGAGGACGGTGTGGCGAAGGTACCGAAAAAAACGGATCTGGCGATGTACGGGGGCAGGCCGGTGCACAGCAGGCCGTGGCGGAGTGGGCCATTTCATTTTTCGGCGGAGATTGAGGCCTTGAAGAAGGTGCTCTCCGGGCCGGCGCTACCGCTGGCGCGGGGACAGTCGGTGATGGCCTACCGGGAGGCGTTGCAGGAACTTTACGGGATGAAGTATGCGATACCGACAAGTTCGGGGACCGCGGCCATCCACGTGGCCTTAGCCGCCGCGGATGTGGGCGCAGGAGACGAGGTGATTGTGAGTCCACTGACCGACTACGGGAGTGTTGCCGGAATTTTTCAGCTGAATGCGATTCCGGTGTTTGCCGATGTGCAGGCGGACGGGATGCTGATGGATGTAAATGCGATCACGGAGCGGATCACGCCCCACACGCGGGTGATTATGCCGGTGCACAACGGGGGATATGCGGTGGATATGCCGGTTCTGATGAAGCTGGCCAGAAAACACAAGATTACGGTTTTAGAGGACTGCGCCCAGGCGCACCTGGCGTCGATTGGAGGAAAATACCTGGGCACGTTTGGACACCTGGGGGCGTGGAGTACGAACGAGAGCAAGCATATGAAGTCAGGGGAGGGGGGGTTTGTGCTGACGAACAACCGAAAGGTGGCGGAGAGGGCGGATCTGTTTTCGGACAAGTGCTATCCCCGGTTTCCCGGTGCGCCAAAGACGCCTGCGTTTCCGGCGGTGAACGTGCGGTTGAGCGATGTGAATGCGGCCCTGGCACTCTGTCAGCTGAAGCGGCTGCCGAAGTGGACCGAGCGCCGGCAGGCGTTCGGAGAAGCGTTATTGGAAGGGATCGAAGGAGTTCCGGGCCTGTGGGCGCACCCGCAGCCGGGTGGGTCGGCGCCGAATTACTGGTGGACAATGTTCGGGGTGGATCAAGAGGCGCTGGGGGTGGATGCAGCGGCGTTTTCCGAGATGGTTCGCGCAGAAGGCATCCCGGCCGGGGCCGGGCGCGAGCCGAACGTGCTGAAATGGGAAATCTTCCGCCGGTTGAACCGGGACCCGAAGGCGTTCAGGAGCTACCGGCCGGGACGGTTGAAAAAAGGGGCTTTTTCGCTGGATTCGGTCCCAAATGCGAGAACATTTGGAAGGCGTATTGTGACGGTCCGGATGAGCCAGCACAATACGGTGGGGGAGGCGAGGGCTGCGGCACGTGCCGTGCGGAAGGTGGTGGGTGCGCTGCTGGGCCAAAAAGTGTAAGAAGCTGTTTTGATATCCTGACGGAGCCGGTTTATGCATACGAGCAAAGTGCTGAAATCTTCGGACTTTCAATTCAGGCGGTTGGGTGAGAATGGGGCCGTTGACGTTGATTTCGATTCACTCTGCCCAAATTATCATCGGCTGGACCGGACGGGCGTAGTCTCTCCCCGTCTGGAAGACGGCGTGCTCAATGCAGGGTATGCGATTCTGGCGCAGACGACGGCTTTTTACGATGTTCTGCGTTCTAAGATGGACGACTTTTTCGAGTACCCCCAACATCTCGCGTTTCTGGATGTGAACGATGAGGGGGTGAATACCCGATGTGGACGGCTGGACGGACGGACGGCGATGGGAGGGCCGTGGAGCAGTCTGGATGTCTGGCCCCAATCGAACTGGATTTCGGCGTCCGGGACGGTTTCGGGGATGCTTCATAAGGTGTATGATCTGCACGTCAACCGGCTGCTCTGGCCGGAGGATTTTATGCCGGGGCCGGACGAAGCGACCCTGCCCTCTTACGTGTGCCGGAGGATGCTGAAGACGAGGCTGAAGGGCGTTACCTATTACAATGCGTCGGCTCCCAACGTGGAGGTGCGGGTTACACAGCCCGTGGAAGATATCGTCCGGACGAGTATCGGACGGCTGCCCGGAGGGGAAGGGGAGCCCCGAGGGGTTATTGAGCCGGCAGACGGCGATTTTCTGTATGTTGAGCGTTATCGCCAGGTCGGTGTTGATGAATTTCTGGAGACAGTGGACGGCTGCTTTGATCCTGCGTCTCAGTGAGACGGAATCGGCAAGGTGGAAATGCTCAGAACCTTCGTCCCCTCCCGGATCAGGGGCATCCACCTGATCCCGTGAAAAAGTGTCCGAACCATTCATGAAATTGCGAGGTGCATATTGGCCGGAGGTCCGTTGTTGGAACTGCTGGCTGCCCGTGTCGCTTCGGGTCAGCCGCTGAGGGTGGGGCTGATTGGGGCGGGTAAATTCGGGACGATGTTTTTAAGCCAGGCCCGGCGCGTGGCGGGGCTGCACGTGCTGGGGGTGGCCGACCTGTCGCTGGAACGGGCGCGTGAGGCGCTGATCCGGGCTGAGTGGCCGCCGGAGCAGTTTGCAGCGGGCGGTTTTGTTCAGGCGCTTGAAACCGGTTCCACCTGTCTCACAGACGACGGTGAGGCGCTGATCCGGGCCGACGGCCTGGATGCCATGATTGAGGCGACGGGCAATCCGGCTGCGGGGATCGGCTACGCGCTGAAGGCGTTTGAGAACGGGCGGCACGTGGTCATGGTCAATGTGGAGGCCGATGTGTTGGCCGGGCCGCTCTTAGCCGAACGGGCCGCTGCTGCCGGTGTGGTCTACAGTCTGGCCTACGGCGACCAGCCGGCCCTGATCTGCGAACTGGCCGAGTGGGCCCGGGCCAGTGGTTTTGAGGTGGTTTGTGCGGGCAAGGGGACCAAATATCTGCCGGCCTACCATGCGTCTACGCCCGATACGGTCTGGGAACACTACGGGTTCAGCCGGGAGCGGGTAGCGGAGTTGAACGCCCGGATGTTTAACGCTTTCTTAGACGGCACCAAGTCGGCGATTGAAATGGCGGCGGTGGCAAATGCAACCGGTTTGTCGCCCCAGCCGGAGGGGCTGGGGTTTCCGCCCTGCGGGGTGGAGGAGCTGGCAAGTATCTGCAGGCCCGGCAGCGACGGGGGGCAGCTTGCGCACAAAGGGACGGTCGAGGTGGTGTCCAGCTTGAAACGGGACGGAGGCGCCGTTGATCGGGACCTGCGCTGGGGGGTCTACGTTGTGATTGAAGCGCCGGGGGACTACATCAGCCAATGTTTTTCCGAATACGGGCTGCCCGTCGATTCTACCGGGCGTTATGCGGCAATGTACAGGCCCTATCACCTGGTGGGCATGGAACTGACGGTGGGTGTGCTCAGGGTGGGCTTGCGGGGTGAGGCAACCGGGTTTCCGGTCGAGTTCCGGGCGGATGTTGCTGCAACGGCCAAAAGGGACCTGTCAGCGGGTGAGGTACTGGACGGAGAGGGGGGATTTTGTGTCTACGGCAGGCTGATGCCGGCCGGGGCTGCGCTGAAGGAGGGCACGCTGCCCATCGGTCTGGCGCACCATGTGAAGCTGAAGCACAGTGTGGCGGCGGGTCAGCCTGTTCGGTGGGATGACGTCGAATACAATGAGGCAGATCCGGTGGTTCGCTTTCGTCGCCGGATGGAGCAGCGTATGGCGGAGGGGCAGGGATGAGAACGGGTGCCGAAGGCAACGGGCGACCGGTTTAAGCGACTGCCGTCAGAGGTGAATTCTGACGGCATTTTCTCTGGTCGTTTTCTACGCGTCCCAGGTTGCGGTATTCCATCGGGATCTCCTTCTATTTGGAACCACCGATGAACAGGTAGAGGGGGTTAGGTTCATTCCATCGGATATCTCAGCCCCCACTGCTCACGGATCTGGTCGAGGGTTCCCATAATAGCAAGGGTTTCGTCCAGGGGCATGGTAGCGCTTTCTTTTTTGCCTTCCTGCAGGCAGCGCATGGCTTCGGCGGCTTCGCAGGTGTAGCCGTTGCCGTCGTAGGGGAGTTCGAGGGTTTGCTCACTGCCGCCTGTTGTGAGGGTGGCGGCCGTGGCGCGCCAGAAGGAGGGGTGGATCCGGATAGCGCCTTTAGAGCCGAGGATCTGTGCGCTCTGGGGCGTGCCGGCCCGGATGGTGCTGTAGAGGAGGGCGAGCTGGCCCTGGTCGTATGCGAAGAGGATGCCCGACTGTTCATCGATGTCGGTCTCTCCAATGTGGGCGAGGCTGGCGATCCGCGACGGCTGTCGGCCAAAGACCATGGAGGCAAAAGAGACGGTGTAGACGCCCAAGTCGAGGAGGGCCCCGCCTCCCAGGTCGGGGTTGAAAAGCCGGGATTCGGGGTTAAACCCGGCCCGGCCTCCGAAGTCGGCGGTGACCACCTGGACGTCGCCGATGGCGCCTTCGAAGAGCCAGTCGCGGACTTTTGCGATGATAGGGAGGAAGCGGGTCCACATGGCTTCCATGAGGAAGAGGTCTTTTTCCCGGGCCAGAGCGATGACTTCTCCGGCTTCCCGGCGGTTGATGGTGAAGGGCTTTTCACAGAGGACGGCTTTGCCGTCGTTCAGGCAGAGGATGCTGTTTTCCCTGTGGAAGGTGTGGGGCGTGGCCACGTAGATGATGTCGACGTCGGGGTCGTTTGCCAGGGCATCGTACCTGGCGTGGCGGTTGGGGACGTTGAATTCATCGGCGAAGGCATGTGCCGTATCGGCTGCCCGGGAGCCGACGGCAGTCAGGTCGGCATCCGGGAGAGCGGAGAGGCCCTCGGCGAATTTCCGGGCGATTTTGCCGGTGCCGAGGATGCCCCAGCGGGTTCGGACGTTCATCCAGGTTCTCCTCTTGTCGTTGGGGCACGGCATGCCGTGCCCTTACAATATCCTGGGTAGTCGCAAGACTTAGCGAGAGGACCATTTTACCCGGCCGATGGCAGAACCCCCGGCAGGATCGCTTCCAGTTGCTTTAGGGGGTCTTCGAGGCTGCGGATGGCTTCGACCCAGAAGTCGGGGGCTTCGAGGTCGCGGCCGATGCTGTGGCGGGCCACGTTTTCGGCGGTGTCGCTGCCGGTGAGGCGGAGGAATGCCTCGTACCTGGGGAGAAAGTCCGGGCCCTCTTTCTGGAACATGGCGAAGAGCCCCCGGCTTAAGAGGAAGCCGAAGGTATAAGGGAAGTTGTAGAAGGTGAGGCCGGTGATGTAGAAGTGGAGCTTGGAGGCCCAGAAGTAAGGGTCTTCAGCGCCTTCCTGGAGGACGTCGCCGAAGATGCGCTGTTGGGTTTCAACCATCAGGTCCTTGAGGCGGCTGACGCTCAGTTCGCCGCTGGCCCGCTCACCGTAGAGGGCCTTTTCAAATTCGTAGCGCACGGGGATGTCCATCAGGAAAATGGCGCCGTGGCCGATTTCCATGTCCAGGGTGAGGGCCTTTTGGGCGTCGCTGATGTCGGGATCTCCCAGGATGCCCTCCGTGAGGATCATTTCGCCAAAGGTAGAGGCCGATTCCGCCAGGGTCATCGGGTAGTCTTCCGCGTAGGGACGCAGGTCGCGCAGGACGTGGCTGTGGAAGGCATGGCCCGCTTCGTGGGCCAGGGTGCGCACGTCGCCCAGGGTGTTGTTGTAGGTCATAAAGATGCGGGACTCCCGGGTAAGCAGCGAGCCGGTGCAGAATCCCCCCGGGCGCTTGCCCGAACGGGGCTCCCAGTCGATCCAGTTCTGGTCGTACATACGTTGAGTGAACTCCCCAAGCGCCGGATAGGCCCGGGTGAAGGCGGTCTGTACAAGGGCTTTGCTCCGGTCCCAGGAGAGGGGCTTCTGGTCGGGGAGCGAGAGGGGCGCGCCCAGGTCGTACCAGGCGATGCGGTCGGCGCTTAGGGTTCTGGCCTTGAGACGGAGGATGCGCCGGGGGAGATCGAGTTCGGAAAAGATGGCTTCGAACATGGCGTCCAGGGTCTTCTGCGTGATGGCGGCCTGGAAAAGGGCGATTTCCAGGAAGTGGGGGACGTCCCGGCAGCGGTACAGGGTCAGGCGCGTGCCCGAGATGGCATTGATCGCGGCTGCGGCCACGTCTTCGACGGTCTGCCAGGCGGCGTTTCCGCCTTCAAAGGCCGCCCGGCGGACACGGCGGTTCGGGTTTTCCATGAGCGACCGGCGCTGTGAGATGGGGAGGCGCTCCCGGCGCCCGTCGGGATAGTCCATGTCGAATTCGAGCTTTCCGGAGAGGGTGTCGTAGAGGCGGCCCCAGGCATGGATGCCGTCCACGCCCAGATCGGCGGCCAGGGCCTCCCGGTCGGCATCCATCGTATAGCGCGCTTCCTGGCGCATCCGGCTGAGGAAGTACCCGGCACCCTCGAATGCCTTCCGGCCGGCGAAGGCCTCGAAGAGGTCGTCCGGGATTTCTTTGAGGGCCCGGAGCTGGTGGACGCCGAGTTTGGAGAATTCGGCCCACATCCGCGCCAGGGCGCCCTCTTCCCTGAGGTAGGCCTCGTTGCGCGCATCAGCGGCGGTGAGACACCCGGTGTAGGAACTGAGGTGCGAGAGACGGGTGAGGATGTCTTCGCTTTTGATGAAGACGGCTTCCCATTCGGCCTGGTTGCTCTCTTCTAAGGGCGCGAGGCTGCCTGCGGTTTCCAGGAGCACCCCGATGTCCTTTTGGAGGGCGTCTTTGAACTGCACCATTTCCGGCCCGTTAAATTCCGGGAAGTAGCTGGTGAGGTCCCAATTCATGACCTGGTCTGAGGGTGTTTCTGCCATTTGTCTCTCCCTTTGGGTGCAGCGGAAATCTCGCTGCCGCACTGTTTACATTTGACCTGCATGCTTCCTTTATGTGCCCTCTCCTGTGCTCCTTCCAGGCCGTTTACACATGTTTCTTAGGATAATCGAAAAAGACAACAGTTCCCCCCCCTTCCGAGATCTCTTTCCAGGAATCGATATCGAAGTCGATACAAAAGATACCGCAGGTGGGGATGTTTTCGACCCGGTAGTGGGTCAGGTGTTCCACCAGCATGGTAATTCCGGGGTTGTGCCCGTACATCATCACGTGGTGAACGGCGTCGTCGATATTGCGGATCACGTCGAGCAGATCGGATATCCCCGCCGCATAGATGGACGCGTCGGCAACGATTTTTTTTACCGGAAAGTCGAGTTCCTTCGCGATGATTTCGGCAGTTTTCAAGGCCCTTTTTGCGGGGCTGGAGATCATGAGATCTGGCTTGGATTCGTGTTTTTTCAGGCGCTTTCCCATAAACGGGGCGTCTCTTTTCCCGCGTTTGTTCAATGGTCTCTCGAAGTCGGTCAGCTCCGGATGCTTCCAGCTGGATTTTGCATGTCGGATTAGATACAGCCGTTTCATCTGTTATCCGTCCTTTCGCCTGCTACCGGGTGTGTCTGAAAAATTTTCGGAATTCGGCCCTGCGTAAAGCCCGAACAGCGATGCCCCGGGTACAATCAGGCGCAGAGCCCGTACGCCTGCTGCCCCTTCGATCACGGGTGTGGAAGACCCAGAGGCATTGGCCGGGGGCTGTAGAATATATAGGCGGAAGGGGGCTGGGACCCCGCATGATTTACCAGCCCAGCGCATATCCGATCTGCCCCCTGGGCGAGACCCCACCCGAGATCACGCCGCTTTCCCGGTTGTAGTGGATGCCCATCGCCTTCCCCACCGCCCAATCGCCTGTCAGCATAACTTCGTGTCCGCGCCGCTCCAACTCTGCGATCACCTCACGCGGCACCCGCCCCTCCGCCACCATCCGTCCCGGAAAGGATGCACGGGGGTGGAAGGAGGAGGAAAAGTGGGCCGAGGAGGAGACAGCCGGCCCGTAAAAGGAGGAGGGGAAGTGGGCCGAGTAGACCGTCGGCGCGTCCAGGGCCTCCTGCACGTTCATCCCGAAGATGGCATAATTCAGGAAAAACTGCAGCGTGATCTGGTCCTGTGTATCGCCCCCCGGCGTCCCAAACGCCATAAACGGCTCGCCGTTTCGGGTGACCAGCGACGGCGTCAGCGTCGTCCGGGGCCGCTTGCGCGGCTCAAGCGCATTGGGACGCTCCGGGTTCAGGTAGAATATCTGCCCCCGGCTGCCCAGGGGAAACCCCAGCCCCTTGATCACCGGAGAAGAGCCCAGCCACCCACCGCTGGGGGTGGCCGCCACCATATTCCCCTCTGCATCCACCGCATTCAGGTGGGTCGTATCGCTCGTATGGGCATGGCCCGCCCCCAGGTCCTGCACCTGCCGGGCATCCACGTGCAGCGCCTGGCGGTTGTCCTCGGCCACATCTGCCATGGCATAGCCCGGCATCCCGTTGCCCACATCCCCCGGCCGCATCTCCAACGACGCCTCCTGCCCGACGAGGCCGCGCCGATCTGCATTGTACGCCTCGGAAAGCAACACGTCGAAGGGCACCCGGTCGAACGCCGGATCGCCGTAATACGCCTCCCGGTCGGCAAAGGCCAGCTTGGCGCACTCGATCACCGTATGGAGGTAATCCGCTGAGTTGTGCCCCATCCCCTTGAGATCGAACCCCTTCAGGAGGGCCAGTTGCTGAAGGAAGACCGGCCCCTGCGTCCAGGACGAACACTTGTGCACCTCAAGCCCCTCGAAGGTGTAGGAGACCGGCTCCTCCACCTCCGCATGCCACCCTGCCATATCCTCGCAGGAAAGCAGACCGGTGTGGGCCCTGCCGCTGGCATCTTCAACCGGGTTCTGTGTGATGAACGCAACAATCCGCTCGGCAATCTCACCCTTGTAAAAGACATCCCGGGCCGCCTCAATCCCTGCCACACGCCCCTTTTTCCTCGCCTCCGCCTCTGCGCGGCACACCCTCCGGAGCACACCGGCCCAGTCCGGATTCCGAATCACCTCACCCACCTCCGGGACGCGTCCTCCAGGACAGTAGACCTCACCGGTGGTCGGGTAACGCTCGGTAAACTGCTTCAAGCTCCCCTTCAGGCTCTCGTGCAGTCCCTCGTAGACCGGAAACCCCTGCTCGGCCAGCTCGATGGCAGGCTGGAGAATCTCAGCAAACGATTTGGAACCAAAGCGGGCCACGGCCGTCGCCCAGGTGTCCACCACCGCCGGCACGCAGGCCGGCAGGTACCCGTCTCCCGGAATCAGATCGATGCCCTGCTCCCGACACCACGCGATCGTAAAGGCCGCAGGAGAACACCCCATCCCGCTGACGGCATACGCCTTCTGCTCCTTTCCCGAATAGATCAGCGCAGGCACCTCCCCCCCGATGCCGTTGCTTTGAGGCTCCAGCAGGTTCAGACAGAAACACATCGCCGCGGCCGCATCGACCGCGTTGCCCCCCTGCTCCATGATTCGAAAGCCGGCGGCCGTGGCCAGATAGTGTCCCGAAGTGACAACGCCCCGCCGGCCCATGATAACGGGACGGGTGGTGAATGTTGACATCATACATCTCCTTCATCCATCAGGTTAGCAGGGCTATCACTGCTTCGCGCTCCGCAACCTCAACGATGAGTTGTGCGTATTTCTCTTGCTCCAGGTCGATGACGACGGCCTTATTCGGATTTGACACATCCCAAAACAGCCATTTTCCGTCGCGATAGAATGTCCCCGCGGTTATCACCCCCGGCAGCCATGTTCCCAGAAGCCTAATTCCCTTCCACCATCGCCTTACGACCTTATCGTCAATACGCGCACCCAGGATGTGCGCTCGTGGTATGTCGAGCCGCCCCTTGAACGCCCACAGCTTGTGGAGCCCCACGACCTCGAAAAGAACACGGTTGGATTCTTGTGTAACCGCTACCATATCAACCTCATTCGATTCGGAGTCTCGGATGATTGCTTCCGGATGAGCATCCGCTCCGGAAAATGGGTCGGTGCTGACGCCGTGTAGCGTCCTGCTTTGGCGACAGAAGCGCCGCGACCCTTGTCAGGTTCCGCAAAGTTTCCAGTTTTTCTTTAAGGTACGCGCATAAGCGCTCTTATCGCTTCGACGATGTCTTCCTTTTGTGGAATGCAGGCGTCCTCCAGGGGCGCGCTGTAGGGCATCGGGGTGTTCAATCCGCCGAGGACTTTCGCGGGGGCCCGGAAGTGTTCAAAACCCTGTTCGACGACCTGGCGGACGATCTCGGCGCCCATCCCGCCCCGGGAGGGCGCGTCGTGGACCACAAGGAGGCGGCCTGTTTTCTGGACGGACTGCACGATGGTTTCAACGTCTAAGGGGACCAGGGTTCGCGGGTCGACGACCTCAACGTCGATCTCGTTGTCGAGGTCATCGGCTGCTTCCAGCGCTTTGTGGACGGCGAAGGAGGTGGCGACGACGGTGATGTCGCCACCCTCCCGCTTGACGTCGGCCTGGCCCAGGGGGACGAGCCACTCGCCGTCGGGCACCGGCTGTGCGATGGAGCGCACCAGGCGGTGTTCGATGTAGACGACGGGGCCGTCCTCCCGGATGCTGGATTTCATCAGGCCTTTTGCATCGGCAGGAGTTGAGGGCATAACGACTTTCAGGCCGGGGGTGTGGACAAACCAGCTCTCTAAGCTCTGGCTGTGATGGCCGGCCTCTCTGGTGCCGCCACCGCCCGGGGTGCGGATAACCATGGGCACCTTGATCTGGCCGCCCGACATGAGGTGAATTTTTGCGGCCTGGTTGACGATTGGGTCCATGCATACGGTGACGAAATCGCAGTACATGATGACCGCCACCGGGCGTAACCCGGACATCGCTGCGCCGACTGCGATCCCTGTGAAGCCGGATTCCGAGATCGGGGTCTGCCAGATCCGCCTTTCGCGGAACTGGTCCCAAAGGTTTTTCCGGTCTCTGACGGGACCGATGTCCTCCCCGATGGAGAAGACGGTTTCGTCCCGGGCCATTTCTTCCCGGAGGGCCTCGCTTACTGCATCGCCGTAGGTCAATTCGCGCATGGTTTTTTCTCGCTGTTTGTGCGGTTCCCCGCAGGGGTAGCCCTGCCTTACAATGCCACGCCAGGCGTTATCGGCAGGTCACGGAATTCGGGGAATGCGCTTTGCTTGCCAAAGGCTTCGGCTTCTGCGACTTCTGCGATCACTTCCTCTTTCATGGCTTCCTGTTCGTGGGAAGCCATGTGTCCGTCGTCGATGAGCTTTTTTTCGAACATTGTGATGGGGTCACGCTTCAACCAGGCAATGAGCTCTTCAGGGTTGTTGTGCGCTTTTCCCTGGGCGGTGTGCGCGCCAAAGCGGTAGGTTTTGCTCTCGATCAACGTGGCGCCGTCGCCCGCCCGGGCACGGGCCGCGGCTTCGGAGACAGTGTCGTAAACGGCGAGCACGTCCTGGCCGTCTACGGCTTTGCCCGGGATGCCGTAAGCGGACGCCCTGTGGGCGATGTCCGGTATGGAGAGGGTGATGGTCGAAGGGGTCGAGGCGGCGTAGAGGTTGTTCTCACACAGGAAGATGGCGGGGAGGTTCCAGAGGGCCGCCATGTTCAGGGTTTCGTGGAAAGTACCCTGGTTGGCGGCACCTTCGCTGAAAAAGGCCACGGCGACCTGTTTCGTGCCCCGGTAGAGGGCGGAGAAGGCCGCGCCCGCGGCGAGGGGGATCTGGCCGCCGACGATGCCGTTGCCGCCCAGCAGCCCAAGTTCGGCGCTGAAGAGGTGCATGGAGCCGCCGCACCCGCCGCAGTAACCGGTCTTCCGGCCCATCAGTTCCGCCATCATCGGCTTCAGGTCCGCGCCCTTTGCAATGGCGTGGCCGTGCCCGCGGTGGGTGCTGGTGACGTAGTCGTCCTCTTCCAGGGCCGCACAGGTGCCCACCGAGGTCGCCTCCTGCCCGATGGAGAGGTGCAGGGCGCCTTCGATGACGCCTTTGCTTCGGGCGGTGTCCAGGTCGTCCTTCTGGAGCCGGTACTGGTAGTCGTAGAGGGTTCGAACCTTTTCCTCGAAGTAGCGGATGCGATACATGAGGCGGAGCATTTGGGTGAGCTTTTCTGGATCGGGCATGGGATGTATTCTCCTTACCTGGTGACTTTAACTCTCCAAGCTGCGAGCTTCGGAATCTGAATAGAAACTGCGTCCTGGTATGATTTTAATGGATACGGACGCCTGCGTTTTACTCCAATGCCCTGAAAAAATCCCGGAACCGTACCGTTTCAGAAAGGGTATCACACTCGTTGCAGTGCTCCCAGTCGATCCATATATACTCGATCCCGATCCACCCGCAGTATCCGCTGGCCTTCAGGGTTTTGAACGCCCGCCTGTAATCAATCATATTGCGGTCAAACGACGTCTGCAATCGGCCCCTTCGGGCGCCGCGAACATGAAAATGGCTGGCATATTTCACAAGCGGCTCCACCGCCAGGTCCGGCAGCCCCAGCCGTGTAAAATGTGTATAATCCAGCGTCAATGTCAACCCGGGAACGGCCTGCACAAGCCGCTCCGTTGACTTCGGGCGGGGTACCAGAGACCCCACATGGGCCTCAATACCAAATACAATATCGCACGCACCGGCCTGCGCCACTCGCCAGTTCAACTCATCCACCGCCCGGGCAAACGAATCCGAACGCGGCTCTCCCTCAACATGTACACCCGGCAGTGTGGTCACATGGTTACACCCGCACTCGGCGGCATATTCCAGTGTCTTCAAAAACCACTCCCGTGCCTTGCGCCGCCGGGATCTCTGCGGATGGTTGATTGCATACGGCTTGAAATCCATTGCCATTTGCAAAAACACATCCGCCGGTTGGAGACTCAGATCGTCCAGCTTTTTTTTTAACCGCCGAGCGGACCGCCGCACATTCTGAAATTCCCGTGACGGCCACAGGTGCGACCGCTCCTCGAACAGACCGATATCCACCCCCTCGAACCCCAGCATCGACACAAGCTGAAGCGACCCATCGTGTGGCAGCAGAGGAAACGTAAAATCGGCACATGCGAGCCTGGCTTTCATAGCTCCTCCGCAAACCGTGTTGGCCCCGAAGTCGCCCACTCCGCAGCCGTCATATACCCCCCATCAACCACCAGCGACGTGCCCGTAATCCCCGCGGAATCCTCACAGCAAAAATAAAGCGCCGCCCGGGCGATATCTGCCGGCATAAGCGCGACTCCCATCGGCACGCGGCGCAGGCGCTCGGCCAGTGTAGCCTCCGGGTCGGCTGTTGTATTCAGGTGAAACCGTAACATCGGCGTATCCGTAATGCCCGGACAGATGCAATTGCAGCGCAGCCCATCCACAGCATAATCCAGCGCAATAGACCGGCTCAACCCCAGCACCGCATGCTTTGACGTCGTATAAGCCGGCGTGCCGGCCTGCCCGATGAAACTGCCCACCGATCCGATATTCACCATATAACTGCGTTTCTGTTTTCGCAGATGCGCAATCCCATGTTTGACCGAGAAGAAAATCGACTTGAGATTCACCCCCATCAACCGGTCCCACTCCTGCTCGGAATACGCGTGCAGCGGCGCCACATGCACAATGCCGGCGCAATTCACAATGGCCTGTAAGGCGCCAAAATGTACTGCTGTTGCTTCAATAGATTCCCGCACCTGGTCTTCCTGCGCCACATCACACGCCAGAAAAACCGCCTCACCGCCCTGGTCGGTTATGCGGCCCACCACCTGCCGGCCGCGCTCGACCTGAACATCCACAACCGCAACCCGTCCGCCCTCGGCGGCAAACAGTTCGGCCGAGGCTTCTCCCATGCCAGACGCTGCGCCGCTGATCCAGACCACCTGCCCTTGCAATCGGCCCATAATTTTACTCCGTCTTTCTGATCCGTACAACAAGATCGTGCTGAAAGGCCGGTACGTCCACACGCTGCTGCTTACCCCCCTCAACCCGAACCGCCGGAGAAGAGACGCCGCCCACAGGTGAAAAACACAACACCTCAAAATGGCCCGGTAGCAAATCAAACCGGAGCGCCCCACAGATCGGCTCGCCGCATCCCTGCTCCTCCCGCTCCCGGCCATCGGCCAGGTAAATACAATAATCCTCACCTTCAACCCCAAACACCGCTACAACCGCATGCTCCGGCTGCTCCTGAACCCAGCCTGTGATCGGCCGTGCATTTACCAGATCGATTGAATGCATAAACCCCGCCAGATGCCCCATCCATTTCCGGATGCCTTTCCGGGATGCCGGTGTGCCCGCCTCAAGATACGGCACAATAGAAAAATCGATCATATCGTAATGCGCCCCGGAAAACAGCGACATCCAGGCCCGCTTGCGATGCACCGTCCAGCCCTCAACTTCCTTGTACTGCGTGGCCACATTATCCTCATCGTAATTCAGCGGTTTGGGCCGTTTGTAGGTCTCCAGCGCAAAATCACGCAGTGCCCGCAACTTGAGCTGCCTGGACATGAACTCACCCATATCGTAACTTTGGCCTTCACATATCGTATTCGGCAACGGATGAATATTCACAACATCAAAATCCATGTGATCAAACGAACCGTCGCAGGGCTGGTCAAACGGCCGGATCATCATTGCCTCCTGCCCGGCGATCAAATGCCGGTTCGGCATCTCCTTTTCCAGATCGCGGATCAACCTGATAAACTGAGCTTGCCAGGCATTTACTTCCTCTGCACCCGGCAGATCCTCATCTCCTCCGGAGAAATGGCACGGCTCGTTGCAAATCTCGTAGATCACATTCCCATAACCGTTGGTCTGCTCCACAATGCGCTGTGCATGCGCCCGCTGCCACCTGAGCAGCTGCTCGTGCCGGCATGTCATATAATCCTGCCACCGGAACGGAGGGGACTCCATCGTAATATTATTGGCCGGATTCAACGGATTGAGCGCCCAGACCTCATCCTTGTACGTATTGCTGAAAAGCACCACCTCTACAACAATTCCGTACTCCTCTGCAACAGACAAAAACCTGTGCAACCGGTCGAAAAATTCCGTATTCCATTGCGCCAGATCGTACCGGGGCTGCCCGTCCAGCGCAGTGCCGGGCCCTGTCCTCTGGAACGGCGCAATATAATCGGGCGACTCCGGTTTGCAGGTCGAATACGGATTCACCGGCGTCTGCAACTCCCTGAACAACGTAAACAACCGCGTCAGCGTCTGGCCTCTTTCGGCGGCATCAGCCAGGTAGCGTTCAAACCGAAATGGCCGGTTCATCACCGCCCCGTAATGCTCGGTAGCACACACCAGCACCGTCGGCTTACCGCGATACTCAAAAATCTTCTTATTCTCCGGATGAATACGGATAACCTCAGACATATCTCCCGATCGTCTTTTTATCTGAGTGAAACAGGCTCCAGACCGTCCGCCTGCCGCTGCCTGTTCACCTCATCAATCCGCCAGGGCACCACCGACCTGTCTGCTCGAAATCGGTCGTAATACCCCCCTTCGTACCGCGCAATCGGCATCAGCGTCCGCTTCGACCGCACCGCTTTCAGCGCTTCCATGTCCAGGACCTCTCCACTTGCCGGATTGACCACCTCGATCTCCTCGATCCGATTTGTCCCCAGCCCCCGGCCGGCCGCGAATGCCAGATAGGGCGTAACCGCCGGATCCAGTCCCATCAGATACGTCCCCACCGCATCCACGTGCACCTCGTTCTCCCCCATCAGTGTCCACCCCAGCGGATAGTTCTCCCCCTCGTTGAACGCCGTCCCGTCCCGCCCGATCAGGCCGTCAACCATGCACAGCCGCGGGATATTCAGGGCCCGTAGCGCAGCTACCAGATCGCACAGCTTGTGGTAAAACCGGTCTTCAAACAGGCTCAGCCCGCTTTCGGTAAGCCGCCAGATCCCCTCCTCCAGCGGTTTGTCCACCTCCTGAATATTGCACAGATGCCGCTCCGGCCTGGCCAGGATCCCCATCAAATTTTTGACCGCCAGCGTCGTACAGCCCAGGTTGTGGCATTTGGCCAGGGGCACGTTCAAGAAAAACGCGCAATCCGTCACCTCCCGGTAAATTGGATACGCCTCATATACCACCCCTCCGGGCGCCGCCACGGACCGGCTCTCCGCCTCGTTCAACGCCGACAGCGAGACCCCGCGCCCGGCCGCCATCTGCGCGTACCCCGCCCCCTCCCACGTATGCCCGTGGTCCGGCTGCTCGCCCGACTGGCCGTCTCCCACCACCAACCGCTCTGCATCCACGCCCGCCTCCACCAGCGCGTCGACCATTCCCGCCAGAAATCCCGGATGCGTGACGATCCGCTTTTCCGGAGGATAAAGCACCGTCGCATTCGGCTTCAGCAGGATTTTTCCCTCCACAGGCAGGGGCAGGTCCACCCGGTTCAATGCGTCATAAGCAAGCTCTCGGTAATGTTCAAAAGGGGCTTCCGCGCGATCGATCTTGGTGCGGTGCAGATAAACCCGATCCGCCTGTATCTTCATCCTGACCTCCATTCAATAGGGTGTAACGCACGATCCAGTGGCTCGGTAAGTCTGCGCTCATACCAAACAGTCTGCGAGGTGGTCAAAAAGATCGGGTCTGTTCATAACACAAGCCGCAATGAACATGCATCAGGAAATAGATTTCCCAAAATGCTTTGCAAAAGTTAAAAAGTCCGGAAAATTGACCTGCCCATCCTGGTTTAAGTCATAGATCGAGACAAAACAGTATCCCGATATATCTGGCGAACACCATCTCTTACCCTTTCTTGTCGAACTTTCCCTCAAGAACCTGAATGCCTTTTTCAAGCACCGGGTCGCCTGTGTCAGAGGGGTCGGATGGGTAAGCTGACTGCAATATCGGGTGGAATACCAATGCCTTCATAGCTTATCATATCCACGGTAAAGACCTTTGACACCGTGAGTTGATACGTCCACCCATTGGGCAGTTGGCCTTTCTTGGGGAGTCCAAGAGCACCTGCGGTGGGACTTCCAACGACCGTGACATGCGGGCGTTGTCTAAGCGCCAGGACAAAGCCTTCGGCCGCACTCGCGGTATATTTTCCAACGAGCAAGACAATGGGTCTGGTATATTGCCGCTCCCCTGCAGGCCCTGTTTGGAGTTCAAAAAGAGGCGTGAAGTCAGACCGATCCGGGGCGTTTGCGAAATTGTTCATAGCCATATACGTGTGTTGTATCCATAAAACGGGCCATGACAGCTCTGGCTATTTGTACCACACCACCAGGGTTCAGTCTCAGATCGACGATGATGCCAGGAGTGTTATGCAGCTGCTCCAAGACAGCATCAATGTCGCGTTCCCAGCTTTTAACGGACGACCTGGTTGAAAATCCAGGAATCCGGATATATCCGATATGATGATCCCGGATAATACCATAGAAGATACGGCCCTGTTCATGAATCTTTTCAAACTTAATCCTGATGGTTGTATTTCTTTCGACACCGCTGGTCCCTGATGGAAACGTGGCGAATGGAGAAACAAGAGCGACATGTCCATCGTTGAGATGTTCCAACATGGCAGTCAGGATGTCAAAAAGCTCCTGTGGGGTAGTCCGGGCCGCAATAGAAGGACGATGAACCCTGTAAAGCGCATCCCAGTCAATATTCTTGATCTCAAACGATGCGTAAAAGTCATTGAATTCCCGCCAGAAGATTTCAAAGTTGCGTTCGGGAGACGGGTCAAAATCGCCGCCTATGATCGACTTTCCACATGAAAACTGAAGCACACAGGTTGTAACGATCCATAGCGCACGTAAGCAGATTTTCATATCACTTGACCTTGAAAGCGAAGCCGAGCAGCAGATGATGCGTGAACATTGAGGCCGTGCGTTTGTACCGCCGCGCTCGCTGGAAGTCCACCACGATAGAGCGTGTATAATTTTATGGACGATCAATAGCCGATTTGCATATTGAAGCCGGATATTGAAATGCGCAAAACGGTTCCAAAAGACAAAATCTCCATCGAGTAAACTCTCCTCATTGGATACGATGCCAATTGAGTGTGGCAGGTAAAAGCGATATGATATTGCTGCCGGTATATGCTCTGAGATGGTGCCGTGTGTTGAAACGAAAGTCACCAACGATTGCAAGACTCAGGCTGAAATCCATATCCCCAATAGGCGGGGAATGTATAGGTGGAGAAACATATTCTTTAACATAAAATCCCGCTGATATGCCCCCCATGATGCCCAACTTCACCTTCTCCTCGAAATATGATGCCAGATAACGGCCATATAACCCCTCAACCTGAACGTACGTTATATTTACACTTGTCTCGGAAGCGTATAGTTTACCACGACCGAGTGTGAAAAAAGAAGCCCAAAGGCTTTTTGGTGTTTCGGTTAGTGAGAGTCCGGCGAGCGATCGCGGCTGACCGTCGTACCGAAGGTAGGAACCCAATTCATCCTTCAGGTAGAATTGCGATAGACCTGCTGCGATCCCATACCATTCCTCACTTTTTTTCTCCTTTTTGGCACGCTTGTTTTCTTCCTCCTTTTCTTGACCAAAGGCATCCACTCCCCCAAGCACCAGACATAAGACGATCAGTGTTCTGATCATGTTTTCTACCTGCCAGAGCGATAGCACTTCAGATAATTATTCTGAGTTTACGCAGCCTTTGGCATGATGTCTTCAGCAGCGGCATAATCGCCCAGGGTTTGCCGTACCTGCCTGCCTGTGCGTGCTGTCTCACCTGCCTGCGCGGCGCACCGCGCTGCAGGCAGGCGCACGCAGACAGGCTTTCGGTGTCGCACCTGTCAGGCAGGCCGAGCTCGACTCGGCAGGCAGCAGACAGAGCACCCGGAGGCGTGATCTATTTTTCAGATTCTTTTCCTCACCCCTGAATTCCTCTGGTCTCACCAGGAGCGATCCGTTCGGTTCCTCCTTCTCCTTCGCCGCTTGCGATTTCCACCTGTGCGTCGCCGTCTCCGATATTGGTCACATAAGTCGCGCCGTCCGGAACAGCGTCCACCCGGATGTCGCCCTCGACCCGGAGGGTGCGGACAGCCTCGAGGAGGCAGGCGGTTTGGCCGTTGAGAGTGACGGTGCAACGCAGGGTGTCTCCGGCAGCCTCGACGGTTGCGCCGGAGTAGATCGGTAATTTTTCCGGGCGGGACAGACTGAAGGCACAGGCACGGCGGTTTGCCTCGAAGTTGGCCGCCGCGAGATAGCCGTCGGCGGCAAGGGCAGCGCTGTTCTGGGCACCCGACAGGGCGTGGAAGCCGGTTGAGGCGGTGTCATCGTGAGATTGTTCAGGGGTGAGCAGGGCGGTCAGGCGGCCGGCCTCATCGCCGGTGTTGAGCGATTTCGGTTCCTGCTGGCGAGAAAGGATGAGGTCGTCGGCGATGGCGCGGTAGGGTTTGTAGTAATGGCGGTTGTGGTAGACTGCCTGTCCGGCGCCTGTGAAGTGGATGCCCAGGCGGTTGTCGATGTTGAGCCAGGCGGGTTGTCCAAGCGTGTCAACGATATCGTCGCTTTCGGCATCGCCGTGCCAGCCTTTGTAGTCGGTCGACCCATCGGGACGGTAGAGACTACGGACGCCCCGGCAGTTGGGGGCAAGCAATGGGAAGGTTTCGTTGGTAATGCGGAGGAAGCCCTGGTCAAGGGATTCGAGGGTGAGGTCCTCCAGTGCGACGAAGCGTTCGAAGGAGAGGACGCGCCCGTCGGGAAGGCTGGCGAAGAGGACCTGCTGGCGAAGGGTCTCCTGGCAGCGGTCCATAACCAGGGCGGCGGCGAAGCTGTGGCCGTATTCGGTGACGGTGACCTTCTTGAGACGGTGGCTGTCGGGGCGGTCCTGGACAACCGGGACGCCCAGATAGGTGTCGGAGCAGGGGGCGATGGTGTAGATGCCTTCTTTTGTGAGGGGTAAGGCCATGATGGCGTTTCGCCAGGCGAAGGAGGTCTGGCCGTTTTTATGCCTGTGGTGGACGAATCCGGCATGCGGAAAGGTGCGCACGCCGGCGAGGCGGTCTTCGAGTTCGGCTTCGGGGAGGGGGTCGGGTCCGGACCCGAAGAGGCGGTGGAAGAGGTAGAGGTGGGCGACGGAGCGGATGTTGGTTTCCCGCATGATGAGGGGGTCCTGCTGGCCGTGCGCTTTCATGGCCAGGTCGCGGTCGAAGAGTCTGCCGTTGTTGCCTTCCATCCGGAGTTCGCCGCAGCGGAGACCCCGGCGCTGGAGCGCGGCGGCGGCGGGATCGTTGAAGAAGACGGCGGCGATGGCGTGGGAGGTCTCTGTTCCGACGGTGGGGAGGTAGGGCCAGTCCATGCCCTGAACGGCCTGGGCGTAGCCCCCGCCGTCGGTGAGGGATTTGAGGTTTTCGTAGACGCGCTTGCGGTTCCAGAAGAGCTCGGAGGGGAGGTCCCTGCCCCAGAGTTTGTAGTGGGAGCCGACGCTCATGAGGGACCGGACGCCGGAGCCGGTATAGTTGGGATGAACCATGCCGTGGTTCTCCGCCCAGTAGTCGGGCAGCGCGGTGAAGGTTTTGAAGGCGAGCTCCCCGGCGGTAGCATCGCCGACGGGACCGTGATCCTTTGCGTCCTGGGGAGCGGCGCAGGTGGAATACATCCAGCGGTGCGTCAGTGCCTCCCAGTCGGACGCATTTTCGTGGCGGGAGAGGAAGAGGAAGCAGGAGGTGAGGCCCATAGAGGTCCAGGCGTTTTCTTCCATCTGGGTGTCCACGTAGATGCCGCTTTTGGGGGGCATGTCGCCGAAGCGCAACGCATAGTCTTCGTGGATGCGGGCCATCATCATCCAGGTTTCCTCGTTGATGTGGTCGCGCAGGAGAAGGCAGATGCGGGCCATGCTGGCGATGCCGCTGCCGCACTGGCTTTCGCAGAAAAAGCCCCTGCCGCGCTCGCCCCATTTGGTGCTGCAATTCTCCGGGCGCCCGAGGCCGGTGGCGGGCCGGACACAGTCTTCAGGACCGGTGTCGTGGGTGAAGCAGAGGTAGCGGAGACCCTTGATGGCCATCTCCCGGAGGTCGGATCTGGAGACGCCGACGGCCTGTTCGTCGTATTCGGGGGAGACGCTGGCTAAGGCAAAGGCCTCGGCGGGGGCGTTGGTTTCGTTGCCGTACCAGTGGCAGCCGCTGAAGAAGTGCCCGCAGCCGGGGCGGTCTGGCCAGTCGGCGAAGTATTCGACGCCGACGGGGATCCACGCTTCGAGCATGCGAAGGTAGCGCCGGCTCAGGTCGTTTTCCCCGGACGGAAGGTAAGCGGTCTTAAGGTCGGTGGTGTCGTCGATTGTGACCATTGAGGAAGTCTCCTTTAGGGTGGATAGATACGCAAATACAACCACCGATGAACACCGATTTCAATTGGGGATTGGAGATTGGGGATTGGATGCTTTTTAATCCGCATTCCGAAATCCCCAATTTTTCGAGGGTCCTAAAATATCGTGACGTTGGCAATTTCAAAGCGGTTCTGCCCGGTCCACGACCGGCCTGGGAAGAAGGTATGCCTGCTCGTGCCGTCCGGGGCGATTTCAAAGCCGGGGTCGTCGGAGAGGAGAAGCACAGTACGGCCTTCCCGATCAGATACACCTGCGATTTCATAGCCATAGGTGAACCCCGCGCCGTCCGTTACAATAACCGTTAACCCTTTGAGCCGGGCGCCGGGCGGGAGCGGACAATCCACGGCCAGCCCGTCCACCGCATCTCCTCGCGCTTTTCTCAGTACTTCCACGATCCCTCCGGAGACCATACCTTCGTCCATCAGCCGGTGGGGGCCTTTTTCCAGGACCGTGCCTCCCACCAGGGTCATTCGCTCGACGGTTCCGTTTCGTTCGCGTATGAAGCCGATCCGGCCCTGGAGGAGGATGTCGCCTGTGTGCAGGGGGTGATCGCCGGAGGCGCAGAGGAGATGGTCCGTTCGATCGCCGAAGGTGATTTTGAGGGCGACATCGTTCGGGTCCGGAAGGGGGAGGCGCTCGACCGAGGTGAGGAAGGGACGATCCTCGAAAGGTTCCAGGATGCTGACAAAGGCGCTGGAGAGGTCCTTTCCCTCGCGGCGCTGGATGAGGGTGGGCATGGTGAAGTCGTCCAGCTTGCCTTCATTTTCCCCGGCACGGCGGACCGAGGGGACGGCGCCAAATAGAAGATGGGCGTCCGGCTCAGAGAGGCCGTGGACTTTTACGGCGGCCTCCGGGGCTGCCTCGCTGGTAAAGGTGGCGGTCCACGGGCCGGCGGGCGAGGCGCGTTCGATGTTTCGCACGTAGGCGTAGGCGATGTTGTGGCCTTGCGCATCGCCGGGGACGTTTTCGCCGGTTGGGAGGCGGAAGGTGACGCCGGGCGGAAGGAGCGTATCCCCATACCTGGTCTTTGACAGGTCGGTTTCGATCGCGCCGTCGTGGTTTGCGTCTCCAACCAGGGTGTATTCGTGCCGTTTGCCGCCCCTGACGCGGAAGAGGTCCACCACGTATGCGTCCTCCGGGGAGACGCCGATGAGGAGCAGCATCCGCCGGTAGGTCTGCGTGATGCCGGGGTAGGCGCGCGCTCCGCCGGCCTCGACGGCCTGGAAGTTCCCGTCTCCAGGGATGTAGAGGAGCAGGTTGCCGTCGGAGGGGCGTTTCTCGGACCCGTGCGTCTGGTTCTGCCCGTCTACCATGACCGTGCTGTGCGAGAGGGTGCAGGCGGCCCATTCTCTGTGTTTGGTCCAGGTGTAGCCGATGTCGGAGAGGCGCTCGTTTCCGTGTGAGAAGAGGGTGATGCTCAACAGATCAGCGTGCGCGTGGCCATAGGCGCCGGAGAAGTGGAGGTGGGCCTGCACCTGGTGGGGACCGCGCCCCCGGCCGAGCCAGGCGTGGCCGACGCCCGGCAGCAGGTGCGGGCCGGTGGACGCCGTGGGGTCCCGCTGCTCCCACGCCCAGGCATCGTGAATGGGGACGACCCGGCCGTTGGGATAGCGGAGGATGCAGGGGATCAGCCGGGCTTTTTCGAGGATGGGGAACTGTGCCGGGAGATCGAGGTTGTCGAAGCGTTCCCCGGTTTCCGGGTGGGTGTAGCCGGGGGGGTCGCTGTAGCCGTTGAGGAGTTCGAAGAGAGGGCCCAGGCCGTCGAGGGTCATGGTGTGGTAGGAGACGGTGCCCTCGCGCCACATGCCGTCGACGAAGAACTGTTTTTTGATGATTCTGCCGGTCCAGTCCACGGCCTCGTGGATGTATGCCGGGTCGTTCAGCACGCGGCCGGCGACGATCAGCCCGCGCAGGATATAGGGGTCGGCGTTGCTCAACTGCTGCGGATAGGCGCGGACGAAGGCGATGCTGGCCCGGAAGAGGTCCTCTTCGATCCGGCGTTTTGTCTCGGCCTCCAGCGCTTCGCTGTCGCGGATGAGGTCGTAGGCCCGGATGAGGGGGGTGGGGATGTCGGAATAGGTCCAGAAGGAGAGTTTGGCGGCCCGGTAGTTGGAGACCGGGTAGGGGAATCCGTGATCACCGGGGAAGATGACTTTTTGCTGGAAGGGCATGTCGTAGTGGACGCAGTAGCCGGGGTAGACGTCGGCGAACCGTTTCAGAATGAGGGCGGCGCGGTGAGCGTAAGATGCGTCTTGGGTGAGAAAATAGAGTTGGGCCAGATCCCAGGCGGCGTTCATAAAATAGTCCTGGGCGACCTGCCAGCCTTTGGCCTGGAAATAGTGGCGGTAGCCTCCCTTCGGGTCAAAGGCGGACAGAGAATGCGGGAGCGGGGTCGGGGGCGAGTCCGGCGCCTCCCAGTAGGGGTATTCCTGTATTTCGCCAAGCGGGTTTGTGACGCAAAGGACGCCGGTTTCCGGGTAGGTCTCGCCGGGATAGCGCATCCCGCAGAAGCGGCAGAAGGTTTCGTCCGGGCGTTCGATGCTCCAGGTGATCTGGTTTTCCTCCGCGCCGTTTTCGCAGTTGGGACATCCCACGAAGCGGAATCCGGAGCGGTCCGGGATGAGACGTAAGAGTTCCGGCTCTGAGAGCACCAGCACGGGCTTGAGCTTATTGAGCAGCGGCTCGATGTCACCCTCGTCCACCGTCGGGGAGATGGCCGGACCCGGGGCGGCCTCAAGGAGGGTGGGAAGAAGAAGGACCAGCACGAGCAAGAAGATGTAGGTGAGCATGGATGGTGCTTTCTGGTCGAGGTTAAGTGTTCACCCTATATTCGCTTCCAGACCGGATCGCCCGCTATGCACCTTGCGGCCTCGGGTGGACCTGCCAGTTATCGTTCGGGTCCCCGCCACAGCAGAGGACGGCCCACTTTTTGCGGCCGAGGGTGGGCACGAGATCGGTGCCGGCGTAGGTTGCGGTGAAGCCGCCCCGGGGTCTGTCGGCAGTCCGGTTGGGGGGCGAGGCATGGATGAGCAGGTCTGAGAAGAAGACGGCCTGGCCGGGTTTGAGTTCGATGGGGACCGCTTCGCCGTAGCGTCCGGCGTCGGGGATGTGGTGGCCGGCTTCCTCGCACTCGATGACCCCCAGCTTGTGCGATCCGGGGATGAACCCCATGCAGCCGTTTTCAATAAAAGCCTCGTCAATGGCAAGCCAGACGAGTGCACATCTCGCGTCCATCGGGTTGAAGGTGGCATCCTGGTGGTAGACGGTTCTGCTGCTGCTGTTGGGGTCCGGTTCCTTGCGGATGTACTGGCTGGTGTGACAAATGACGTTGGGGCCGAGGAGGTCTTTCAGGTAATCCGTGGTGACCGGGTGGGTGACGATGTCGTAGAGTTCGGGGATTTCGTGGTGGAAGGCCTGGAACTGGTCGTAGCTGGTGAGCCTTTTCCTGGATCTGGAGAAAAAGTCCTGGATCTCTTCGAGTTCACTGCCTTCAAAGAGGGGAACCCCTGTGATGTATCCCTGTTCGTTGTAGCAACCGATCTGTTCGCGTGTGAAGTGTCGAGACGCTTCACGGACAATGGGATGAAAGGTGAGGTCCGGGTCCAGGTCGGGGTACATGGATTTCATGGGTGTGGTCTCCTCCGGTTATGCTACGCGCTAACCTTCTTCCCCGTGCGGATGCCGGTTACCGCGGGACCGTTGCGGTGCCGGCCATGAATGTGTTCAGCATGGTATTTCCTCAGTTGAAGACAACCCCTATACCAAGACCTCCAATCCCAGGATTTTTGCGGCGGTGCGATGGCTGATGTCTTCGCAGGTTTCCTTGTCTACGGGGAGGACCGCGCGTTTTACCAGAGCGGCGCCGGGGTAGGAGAAGGGGACGTGGGTGCCGAAGATGAGGTGGTTTGCGCCTCCCTGTTCGACAAGATAGGTCAGGTCTTTCATGCGGGTGATGTCTCCGTGCAGGACGTAGTGCACTTCGGCCAGGGAGAGGTCCACGTACCAGGGGTGGTCTCGAATGTCCGCCCGCTGCCACAGCGGGGTGTGGACAATGCCCCGGGCGTTGGGGACGACGATGGTGGTATCGGGGAAAGCGGCGATCAGGTTGGCGACGCCGTTTAAATCGACGACCTTGCCGGGGTCCATCCAGTGGCGCTCCCGGGCATCTTCCATCCGGTGGGGGATGAAGACGGGCAGGTTGCGTTCGCCGCAGGCACCGACGAGTTTGCGGCCTTCGGGTCCGTCTACCTGATAGTTATGGTACTGCGGGAA
Organism: Candidatus Latescibacterota bacterium; assembly: GCA_965222075.1. Lineage (GTDB taxonomy): Bacteria > Latescibacterota > UBA2968 > UBA2968 > JAAXHW01. The sequence continues at coordinate 3,163,063 of OZ244937.1, forward strand.
GAGGCGCACACCTGCCATGCCAAGTTCCTCGTGGCAGGTTTTTAGATCGTCTTCCCATTTGGGGTATGTGGGGTTGATCGTCGCCATCGGCACCAGGCGGCCCTCGAAAGGGACGACGGCTTCGGCCAGGTTCTCGTTGGCGGGCTGCACGTTGCGGTGGAAGATCGCCTCGATTTGCGAGACGGCCGCGCTGTCGATGCCGGAGCGGTCGAGCCGGTCGACGAGTGCTTGGGGGGTGTTGTCTTTCAGGGAGCGGAAAGGCCAGCTTCCCAGCCAGGCGTTGATATCGAAGATCATGGTGCGACTCCTTCCCTTTTGGAGGCCAGCGGCGTTTCGCCCTGCGCGGCGAGGATGCGTTGGACATTGCCCCGAAAGATGAGGTCTTTTTCCGCTTCGGTAAGGGCGGCGTCTAAGACCTTGCCGACGCTGCCGGACATGATGCCGTCGGTGCCGAAGAGGACGCGCTCGGCGCCCAGTTCAGCAGCGGCGAACTCGATCTGCCCATCGTCCAGGTTGCTGCCGCTGGTGTCGATGTAGACGTTGGGCGAGGCGTCCCTCATGGCGCGCAGAACGGAGTCGTTGTGTTCACGCACCTCTTCGACCGGGGCTTTGCGGCCGCCGCCGATGGGACGGGAACACCAGAATTCCGTGATGCCCAGCATGGGACGGGAACACCAGAATTCCGTTCTCCGGAGGCGACGAGGTGGTCGCTGGAGATCTCTTCGTGCGATCGATCCGGAAAGGGCCGGACGTGACAGTGCATATCGATTTTCGGACGGCGAAGCCCGGCTTCGATGTCAAGGATCATGCAGCTGCGCTCCTTATAAATGGACAATAACAGGTTATCCTCGATCCCACGGGAAGGTGAATGTGGGCTGGTTTGCATATCGGTTCATTTTGATTGTGATGCGGCTGCCTGCGCCGGGGGCGAGGCGGAGGGTGAAGGTGGGGTGGTTCAAGACGCGGTCCCGGCTGTCGGCGGTTACGCCGGTGAACTGGTGTTCGGCATAGGCGCCGCCCTGGACGATGAGCGTACGCTCGTGGACGGAATTGATGTTTACAAGGGTGAGGGTGACGTCGGTGTCGGTGAGGGTTTCGACGAGGGCGGCGACGTCTTCGGGTATGCCGGCGCGGCGGTTGAGGGGGTCGAAGTAGCGCACCCGACAGTGCAGGGGTTCGCCATGGCGGGGGGTGAGGCCGCCCAGCATCAACTGGGTGAGACAGCTGTTGATGGCGGGATTGAAGCGCAGGCTGTCGTCCGACATCCGGGTGTCCGGGGTGCTGGCGTCCTGACGGATGCCTTCCACTTTTCGGCGGACCGTTTCAAACTCCTGTTGAAGGGCTTCAACCGGGTAGTCCGGGTGCTTGCCTTCGAGGTAACCGATCCATCCGGTCTGCGGCAAATATTTGAGGTCGCCACGGTCCATGGACCAGTAGTAGACGTCCAGCGCGCCCTGGCTGTAGGGCTGCGGTGTATAGCTGTACCAGCCCTCATCGCCGTACATGTGGGGATACATCTCCCGGCCGTTGATTGTTTTTTTGTTGGCGTTGATCGTGTCGAGCATGGTGCGCCAGGCGTCCACGTAGCGCCGGTCGCCGGTGAGGAGGAGGGCATTGCCGAAACCGGCGACGCCCCGTTGGATGGTGTTGCGGTCGGACAGTTCGCCGGTTTGCGGGACGACGACGGTGAAGCCCCAGCCGTAGCAACCGCCATACCACTTGCCGCCGCACTCGCCGCCGATGGTGCCGTCTAAGCCGATGTTGGAGGGGAGGATGCCGTTGTTGGCCGCGGCCCTCTCGGCCCAGGCGTCCACGTATTCTAAGAGCCAGTCCCTGTACTTGACCTCGCCGGCGAGCATGTAGGCGTTGAGCGCTAAGGTGGTGGCGGCGAGATTGGAGGGGTGATCGCCGACAATGTCGGTGTATTCCTCGAAGTGGGCGAGCATTTCGTCGAAGTTGCGCTCGCCGTGCGCAGGCTTGAACCTCCCCTCGATTTCGATGGGATCGCCTGCCCAGTCTAAGGCGGTGGCTTTGCGCAGGAGGGGGCCGCGGCTGCCGTTGAACATGCTGCGGATAATTTTGTGCTGGGGATCGTAGTTGGCGGCCTGGGGGTCTTCGTCCATGTAAAAGCCGGCATAACGCCGCACCCGCTGCTGAAATTTGAGGTCGCAGGGATCCGACAGGCCCTGCAAGTTGAAGACGGTGAGGGTCTCGCCGTGGTGGAACCAGTCGAACATAACGGGGAACTCTTTGTAGTACATCCCGTCGCGGGCGAGGGGGACCTCCACGGTTTTGGCTTCCGTGTACTGGAGGAGGTGCCCCTCCCAGGCCTGTTTGTACATGCGCAGAATGCTGTCCGGCGCGCCCAGGGCGTGGAGGATCGGCCAGCCGGTGAGGTTTTCGATGGCGTCATCCGGACCATCGTTCCCCCCCCAGCGGGGGACACACATCAGGTACCCACGCCCGTCGAAATACCGGTCGTAGAAAACCTCACACGCCCGGCTCTGCGCCCGGATAAGCTCTCGCTGCAAAAGCGCCCAATCCGGCGGCGGGGTCGGCGTGTCGATTGAAAGGGTAAACGGGTTGGTGTTCGGCTTTTCCACAGGTCTGATTCCTCCGATTGGTTTTCACGCCATTGTTGCGACGCGTTTTCTCCTCCAGGCGCTCACCACATGCCACCATTGCACGTCAGTACGCTCCGGGGGATGAGGGCCTGCACCGCCAGCGCAGCCAACAGGGCTTTCATATACCCGCCCCGGTGAGGAACGCGGTGAGCTTGTCCCTACGGCGCCTGTTTGGCCAGGGCTTCCAGGCCGTGTTCCAGCTCGTTTTCCTCCACAGTGACGTTCGCGTCAACCGAGATCACGGCGGCGTCTCCGCAGTCGGTGAAAGCGTTTTTCTCCACCCTACCCGACCCGGCCAGAAAGAGAATGCCGCACCGGGGATGGCCGTCGAAGCGGCAGCGGTCTATCCGGATGTTCTCTCCGCCGCGGATCACGACGCCTGCAGCCTCGGGTCCCTCGGCCGGATTTTTACGGGCCATGGTGAGGCGGCAGAGGCGGACGGCGTCTCCTTCGACGATGAAGGCAGGCCGTTTTCCGGCGACGAGGATGCGGGTGGAGCCTTCGTCGCCGATGAGGGTCAGGCCGGGGGAGACGTGGATCGGTTCAGCTATTTCGTAGGTCCAGGGCGGGAGGAAGACGATGCCGCCGGATGCGACCGAGGCGATGGCATCTCTGATCGCCTGTGCGCTTTCATCGGCGACAATGACGTCCGCCTGGCTCCGGCTCGGAGGGAGGTCGAGGGTTTCGCCGTCGATGACGATGTTCCGGCCGGCCCTGATTTCGTAGGGGATTTCGACGTTTTCGAGCACGTTGTCCTCAAAGACCATGTCGTGGGCCTCGGAGTCCTCGATATAGTTGCTGTTGTGAATGCCGGGACGGATGTTGCAGAACCGGCGCACGTTCCGGAAGAGGTTGTCGTGGATGCGTCCCGAGCCGTCCGAGATGGAGAGGCCGGTGTGCTGGTTTTCCACGAAGTTGTAAGCGATTTCGATCTCTCCGGACATGCCCGGGTGGGTGTCTAAGGCGCCGACACGGTAGGTTTCGTCGTCTCCGTGGATGTAGCAGTAGAGGCATTTGTACATGGTCCCCGCGCCGTTGGAGGCAATGGCGTGCCGATTCTGCTCCAGTTCCGAGTCGGTAACGACGGCCTGTCCGCCGCTGCCGACCATCACACCGTAGCCGTAACCGTTTTGGGTGTTGTGGTGGTCGTAGACGTATTCGACAGTGGTTTCACCCTTTTCGGTAACGCCGATGGCGTAGTGACCGAAGCCGGAGATTTCGATGTGGTCAATCCGGCATCCCCTGTATCCGTTTGTAACGTGGATGCCTTTCGACGCGTTCTGCACCATCCGGACGGTGGTGGGCCCCTGCAGGCGGAACTGCGTGAATCGGATGCTGTCTCCCTCGGTGAGGAAAACAGGGTTGTTCTGCACCGTGTAGAGGTGCGTGGCCCGCCCGGCACCGTGGATCGTGAGGTTGTCGGGTACGGGTACGGTTTCATCGAGCCGGTAGACGCCGGGTGGAATGTAGACGACGCCTCCGCCCTTTTCGGCGGCCTCGGCAACGGCCTTCCGGAACGCTCCGGAGGCGTCCGGCGGATAGGCGTCATAGGGGGCGTCCCGTTTGCCGGGAGCGTCTACGGTTGCGGCGGGGGATTCGACGGTAAGCTCCGTATCGCTCGGCCCGACGGGTCCCCGGGGGCCATAGCCTGCCGGGATCGGGTGCGTTCCTCGCCCGGACCGGGTTCGGAAGGGTTCGGCCTGGGCGGTCGAAAACAGGGTGAACAGCAGCCCCGCCGCCGTGAGGGCCATCAACAGGATGTCCGTAAACAGCATCGCGTTTTCCTTTCTACAAGGCCATGTAAGGGGGTAAATACGTGGTGTTTGGGATTTACTGCGTAAATGCCTCACGGGCGTCCTCCCAATCGCCGCCGACCGGGCACATCTGCCCGCCGCCGGTCACGCCCCGGTCGCGGCCGTCTTTGTCGGGATCCACGTGTTGGACAAACCAGTCTTCGAGTGTCTGTTTCATGTCTGCGATGCGGGCGGCCTGGTTAGGATCGTCGATCCGGTTGTTCCGTTCGTCAGGGTCTTTGACCAGGTTGTAGAGTTCGTGGGGGCCGTCGGGATAGCGATGGATGTATTTCCACTCCGCGGTGCGAACCATTCGGACGGGGCCGTATTCGTCGTAGACGACCACGTTTTCCCGGGCGGTGTCCGCTTTGCCCAGAAGAGCGGGGAGGAAGCTTTGCCCCGGGAGATTGCGGCCTTCCGGAAGGGGCAGGTCCAGGTAATCCAGGAGGGTGGGCATAAAGTCGTAGGCGCTGACCATGGCGGGCTGGACACAGCCTTCGGGGATCTTACCGGGGTGGCTCATGACGGCAGGAACTTTGACGGAGTTTTCGTACATGTTGAGGGGACGGGTGCCGTTGCCTTTGCCCCAGAAGCCGTGGTGCCCACAGGAAAAGCCGTTGTCGCTGACGAAGACGACGAGGGTGTTCTCACGGATGCTGAGGGCTTCGAGTTTGTCCAGGATGCGGCCGACGTCAACGTCCATGGCGGTGACGGCGGCGAAGTAGCCTTTGAGCATCTCCCGGTTGCCCAGGCAATTTGTGGTGAGGGAGATGGCCCAGGGGTGGCGGGGTTCCTGCGGGCAGGACTCGAAGGGGCAGTCGTCGTAGGCGTCGACGATATCTTGCGGATGTCCGGTCCAGGGGCTGTGGGGCGCGGTGTAGTGGACGCTGAGGTAGAAGGGGTTGTCGTCCTGGGCATGGCGGTCAATGAAGGCGAGGGCGTCGTCGGTGATGGCGCTGGTGACGTAGCCGGATTGGGTGATCAGTTCCGCGTTTCGCACCATCGGCGCATCTTTGTAGGGGCCGCCGCCCCGCTGGTGGACAAACCAGTGGGAAAAGCCATGCTGGGAGATCTGGCTGTTGCCCAGGTGCCACTTGCCGCTGATGCCGCAGGTCCAGCCGTGCTCGGACAGGATGTCTGTGTAGGCGATCTCTCCTTCTAAGTAGGCGGCGGCGTCCGGGCCGATGTTGCCACCGCGGATCCAGTCGTGCACGCCGTGCTGGGAGGAGATGCGCCCGGTGAGGTAGGTGGCGCGGCTGGGGGAGCAGACGGGCGTGGCGACGAAGAAGTTTTCGAAGCGGATGCCGGTGGCGGCGATCCGGTCAATGCCGGGGGTGCGGATTTCGGGATTGCCGTAGCATCCGGCTGCCCAGACGCCCTGGTCGTCGGTGAGGATGAAGACGATGTTGGGCCTTTCAGAAGGCATAGGACCTCCTGTTTGAACCGGGGTGGGAGACGATCCTAAATGATACACACCAATAGTGCAATCTAATGCGCACGAGGAGAAAATGCAAGGCGAATGACACCCCGTTCCCATGGAGCGGCGCCCGATTTTACTTGATTCTTCCGAGGGTAGAGGGGTATCTTACCTGTGATCTGTTTTTTCTGCCGCACAGACGATCCCAACCAGGGAGAAGGAAGCAGTCATAAGGGGGCCGCGTCCCCGGTGTCTGGTTAAGGCTTATGGAAACGCTACTGGACCTGCTCTCCGATATTCGCCGTCTGGACGAGCGGGAGGCTATCCGGTTTACGGATGGGTTCCGCACGCAGAGGCTGTCCTACCGGGAGGTCTACGACCGGATCGGCGGGTTTGTGCGCATTCTGGACGAGCGGGGATTTCAGAAGGGGGACCGTTTGCTTCTGTGGGGGGAGAACCGGCCGGAGTGGGCGGTCGTCTTCTGGGGGTGCGTGGCCCGGGGGGTGGCGGCCGTACCGATCGATCTCCATTCCTCCCCCCGGCTGGTTCAGCGCCTGCAGGAAGAGGTGAAGGCCCGGCTGCTGGTACACGGCGAGGCGGTGGAGGCGGAGGCGGTGGAGGCGGAACGGCTCTCCTTTGAGCAGGTGGCCGACCTGGAGAGAGACGGATCGTTTCAGGCTTCCGAGGTTTCGAGTAACGATATTGTGGAGATCGTCTATACGTCCGGAACGACCGGAGAGCCGAAGGGGGTCGTGCACCGGCACCGGAACATCTGCGCGAATCTGAGGGCCTTTCGGGAGGGGATCAACCGCTACCGGAACCGCCTCCGGCCCTTCCAGCCGGTTCGCGTGCTGGACCTGCTTCCGCTTTCCCACATGTTCGGCCAGTCGCTGGGGCTGTTTATTCCAGTGCTTTTAGAAGGGGCAGCGGTGTTTATGCTGGACCTGCATCCGGGCGAGGTTGTTGAGACGATCCGGCGGGAACGGGCCTCTGCACTGGTGTGTGTTCCGCGCCTGCTGAGCATTTTACAGCACGAGGTGGCGCGGCGGTTCAAGATTGCAGACGGTGAGGAAGCGCAGCAGGCGGGCCTCCTGAGGCGAGTGTGGCAACACCGGAAGGTGCACGCGGCGTTCGGATGGAAGTTCTGGTTTATTGTGGTGGGAGGCGCCCGGGTGGAGCCGGAGATGGAGGCGTTCTGGTCTCGGCTCGGGTTTGGGGTGGTGCAGGGCTACGGGTTGACGGAGGCCAGCCCGGTGGTGGCGCTCAACCACCCGCTCCGGGCGCGCGCCGGGTCGCTGGGAAAGGCGCTGGAGGGGCAGGAGGTGAAGATCGCACCGGACGGGGAGATCCTGGTGCGGGGGGAGAGCATTGTTTCGGACTATTACGGAGGCGGAGAGACGGAAAAGGTGACCCGGGACGGGTGGCTGCATACGGGGGATATCGGGGAGATGGACGCGGAGGGGCGTCTGTATTATAAGGGCCGGAAGAAGGAAGTGATTGTGACTTCCGAAGGCCTGAACGTGTTCCCCCAGGATGTGGAGGCGGTGCTGGACCGATTTCCGGAGGTGAGGGAGAGCGCGGTGGTGGGTTTGCGCCGGAATGGGAACGAGCAGGTGCACGCGGTCCTGGTGTTGAGCGATCCGGTGGCGGACCCGGAAGCCCTTGTGCAGCGGGCCAACCGGGAGTTAGAGGCCCACCAGCGCATCCGGGGCTGGACAGTGTGGTCCAGGGAGTGCCTTCCCCGGACGGCGTCTACGTTCAAGATCAAGCGTCACGAGGTGGCAAACCGCCTGGCCGGAGAGGGTCCGCAGGCGGAGCCGGAGGCGGTCGGGGTGGAGGGCGTCTTAGCCGGGCTGACCGGGAGGGCGGCATCGAAGTTGAAGGCGGAGCACCATTTGGCGGAAGACCTGGGGCTGTCGTCCTTAGAGCTGGTGGACCTGCTGGCGGCGATGGAGGCCCATTGTGGGGTGACGCTGGACGAGGAGGCATTTACCCGCCTTTCAACGGTGGGCGATCTCAAGACCTGGGTGGAACGGGCGGAGCCCGGGGAGGAGGCCGGCGTTGCGCGTATCGCCGGGAGGAGCCGGATGGCACGCGGGCCGGTACGCCTGCCCCGGTGGCCGCGGTTTTGGCCGGTTCACTGGATTCGTATTGGGGCTTTAGAGGGCATGCTCCTGCCGTTCTTGCGCCTCTACCTGAACCTGTCGGTGGACGGAGGCGCACACCTCAAAGACATCCGGCCTCCCGTGCTGTTTGCGGCCAACCATACGAGCCACTTGGATACGCCCGCAATCCTTTCGGCGCTGCCCGCTACCCTGCGCCGCCGTCTGACGCCAGCGATGCGGCAGAACTATTTTCAGGCCTATTTCCACCCCGAGCGGTTTTCCCTTCCGGAGCGGGTGGGCAAAGGGATTCAATACTGGATGGTGTGCGGCCTCCTCAATGCCTTCCCGCTGCCCCAGGACGCAGGAGGCGTGCGCCAGGCGCTGAAATATATGGGCCATCTCACCGACCGGGGCCTCTGTCCGCTGGTTTTTCCGGAGGGCAGGCGCACGACGGACGGGAAGTTCCAGCCCTTCCAGGCCGGCATCGGCCTGATGGCGCTGCGCCTGCAGGTTCCGGTGGTGCCGGTCCACATCCAAGGGCTGTTCGAGGCTCTTCCTCCCGGTCGGTTCTGGCCTCGGCCCGGGGCGGCGCGGGTGAGCATCGGGCGACCGATCCGTTTCAAGGCAGGACAGGGCTACCGGGAGGTCGCCCGGCAGGTAGAGGCGGCGATTCGGGAGATAGAACCTGACGACGCGTAAGTACAGGACCTATCCCTGGTCCTCCCCTAAGGAGATCGATATGGCGCAAAAACGGGTCCTGATCACCGGCATGAGCGGGCTGATCGGCGGGGCGGTGCGCAGGCAGCTGGAGGGCAAATATGCGCTACGCGCGTTGAACCGGCGCGATGTGCCGGGGGTCGAATGCCACCGGGCGGATATTGCCGATCTGGAGGCGATTCTACCCGCGTTTAACGGAGTGGACGCGGTGGTGCACTTAGCGGCGAGCATCCGGGGAGGCTGGGAGGAGATGCTCCGGCACAATATCATCGGTACGTATCACGTGTTTGAGGCCTCCCGCCGGGCCGGGGTGGCGCGGGTTGTCTACGCCAGCAGCGGTTCGACGATTGCGGGATGGGAGCGGGAGATGCCCTACAAGGCGCTGTCAGAGGGGCGCTATGAGGAGGCGTCGGAGGGGTGGATGATGCTGACCCACGAAACGCCGATCCGGCCGGGCGGACTTTACGGGTGCAGCAAGGTGTGGGGAGAGGCCTTAGCCCGGCACTTTACGGATACGTCCGACCTTTCGATCCTCTGTCTGCGCATCGGCGCGGTCCTGAAAGAGGACCGGCCGCAGCAGACCCGACACGTTCCGGTCTGGTGCAGCCAGAGGGATATTGCGCGGCTGGTGGAGCGGTGCATCGAGGCACCCGGTGAGGTCCGATTCGATATTTTCTACGCGGTCTCGAACAACCGATGGAGCTACCGGGATATGGCGCATGCGCGGGAGGTGCTGGGGTTTGCGGCGGAGGATTCGGTGGAAGAGAAGGTTGGGAGTTGAAGATTTGAGGATTGAGGAGGTTCGGGGAATGAGGATTCAGGCGGTGTTGTTTGACGGGTACGGGACGCTGTTTGAGGATGCAATGGGGGAACTGATGGCGTCGTGCGCCCAGATCGTGCGGGAACAGGGGCTGGAGGTGGATGCGAAGGGGTTCCTGGACGTTTGGGATGGATACTTTTTTTCCATGATTCGGGGCGGGGCTTTCTTCCCGCTTCGGGTGGCGAACCGGCTGAGCTTGGAGCGGGCGTTCGAGGAGCTTCAAGTCAACGCGGAGGTGGGGCGATATGTGGATTCGCTTTTCGAACGGTTCGGCAGGTGCCGGACGTATGCCGATGTGAGGCCCGCGCTGGAGCGCCTGAAAGGCTACGCGACCGGGGTCGTGTCGAACGCGGATTCGGACCACCTGGACGAGGCACTGAAACGGAACGGGCTGCGGTTTCCGGTGGTGGTGAGTTCGGAATCGGCCAGGTGTTACAAGCCGAAGCCGGGGATTTTTCAGGAGGCGCTGGATTTGATGGGCTGCAAGCCGGAGGAGGCGCTCTACGTGGGGGACTCCCAGGAGGACGATATTGTGGGGGCCAGGCGGGCGGAGATGCGGGTTGCGTGGCTGAACCGGAGGGGGGAGGCGCTGAAGGCAGAGACGCCAAGGCCGGATTATGAGATTCGGAGTTTGCAGGAGGTGCCGGGGATTGTGTGAGAGGAAACCGCGTGAGGGTAGATAGACCTATGCATAAAAAAGGCCTGTGGTCCCACCCCGCAAGACGGGCCGCAGGCCTTTTTTTTATCCCGAGCTACTTCTCGATGGGTGCCCGGATAAGATTGCCCCACTCGGTCCAGGAGCCGTCGTAGTTGCGGACCTGGTCGAAGCCGAGGAGGTACTTCAGGACGAACCAGGAATGGGAGGACCGCTCGCCGATGCGGCAGTAGACGACGGTTTCCCGGTCGCCGGTGACGCCCTGATCGGCGTAGAGAGACCTGAGTTCGTCGTGGGACTTGAAGGTACCGTCTTCGTTGACGGCCTGCGCCCAGGGGATGTTGGATGCGCCGGGAATGTGGCCGCCCCGCTGGCAGGTCTCGTTGAGGCCGGGGGGGGCCAGGATCTTGCCGGTGAACTCATCGGGGGAACGGACGTCAACCAGGGGACCGCCTCCCTCGACATGTACTTCGACCTGATTCCGGTAGGCGCGGATGTTTTCGTCCGGGTCGCTGGCCGAATAGGCGGCCGGGGTGACGCTGGGGGCGTCGGTCGTCAGGTCCCGGCCCTCTTCGATCCACTTGGCGCGGCCCCCGTTCATCAGTTTCAGCCTGCTGTCGTCGTGGCCGTAGTAGAGGAGTTCCCACAAGGCCCAGGCGGCAAACCAGTTGTTGTTGTCGCCATAGAGGACGACGGTGGCGTTATTGGAGATGCCGGACTGCCCCATGAGGGCCTCAAAGTCGGCTTTGGATGCGAGGTCCCGGGTGAGGGGGTCCTGCAGCTGGGTCTGCCAGTTCCAGCCGACCGCACCCGCGATATGTCCCTCTTCGTAGGCCGATGTATCCACATCGACTTCCGCGATTCGGATGCCCGGATCGTTCAGGTTGTCCGCTACCCACTGGGTGGAGACCAGGGCGTCTGGATGGGCGTAGCCTGCCATGGGTTATCCTTTCTTTACTTTAAAATGGGGGGGTGGGGAAAGTGAGTATACGATGGATATATGAATGTTCGAAAATAGCCCAATGTCAAGGGAAAAGTGAAAGGGTGGCCCCCAAATGCGCTTAGATTCAAGGGAAGCGAGCCTTGCGTGTTGCTTGGGAAGTTCACCGCAGAGATTTTTTGTCTTTCTCTGCGTTCTTTGCAGTCACGGGTCACGAGTCATCTGCGAGCCGGGGGTGTGCGGGGGCACGCGACTTTCGACTCGCGACTGAATAACGAGATACGAACGACGACCAAGGAGGACAGCGATGGAGTATCGCAGAATGGGACGCAGCGGGTTGAAGGTCTCAGAATTTTGTCTGGGAACGATGACGTTTGGGCGCGACGCGGATGAAGCGGAGGCGGTGCGGATGGTGGACCTGGCCCTGGAGGCGGGCGTGAATTTCTTTGATACCGCAGATAACTACAGCGACGGAGCGTCGGAGGTCCTCCTGGGAAAGGCCCTCAAGGGCAGGCGGCGGGGCGTGGTGGTGGCCACCAAGTTTTTCAACCCTACGGGACCGGGGCCGAACGATTCCGGGATGTCGCGGGTGCATATTATGAATGCGATCGAGGACAGCCTGGGGCGCCTGGAGATGGATTACGTGGATATCTACTATATCCACCATGTGGATGAGCAAACGCCCCTGGAAGAGATGCTCAGGGCCTTGGACGACCTGGTGCACCAGGGGAAGGTGCGGTATATTGCGTGCAGCAACTACCAGGCGTGGCGCCTGTGCGAGGCGCTGTGGATCAGCGAGACGAGGAATCTTGCCCGCTTCGAGTGTTACCAGCCCCAGTACAGCCTGGTGGTGCGGGATATCGAGCAGGAGGTGATGCCGCTGTGCCGCGAGAAAGGGCTGGGGGTGGTGGTGTGGAGCCCGCTGGGGGGGGGATTCCTGACGGGCAAGTACAAGCCGGGGGAACACACGCTTCCGGGGACGCGATCGGAGGAGGCGTGGGGGTATCCGCAGCGCTATTTTGCTGCCAGTGCAGATGAGAGCTTGCGCGCGCTTTTAGAGGTGGCCAAAGGGATGGGGCGCAGCCCGGGTGCGGTGGCGCTCCGCTGGGTGATGGACCAGCCGGGGATTACGTCGGCGATTGTGGGGGCGCGCAACGCCGAGCAGCTGCGAAGCAATCTGGGCGCCGTGGGCTGGCGTTTGGAGGGGGAAGCGCTGGAGCGCCTGAATACGGTTTCCCACCTGCCGGACCGCTATCCCGAGGCCATGGAGAAACGGATGCGCGAACGACGCGACGAGGCGGTGGAGGCACCGTCCCTTCAGAAATCACGTTGACCTTTCAAACAGGGAATGAGTACGATGCAAAGCAAACGGGTTGTATTCAGGGCGCAGGATAAGGTCCAGGTCGAACCGTTCGAGGTCGGAGCGCCCGGTCCGGGAGAGGTGCTGATCCGGACGGAAGTGACGCTGATCAGTCCAGGCACTGAGGGTGCCAACCTGATGGGGCTGCCCAATACGTCGCAGCGGTTTCCGAAGGGGGCAGGATATTCGAACGTGGGCAAGGTGCTGGAGGTGGGTGAGGGTGTGGAAGGGGTCGGACCGGGAGACCGGGTCACCTCCCACGGGGCGCACGCCAGCCATGTTATTGTGGGCGCAGACCGGTGTGCGGGGGTGCCGGAGGGGCTACCACCGGAGGCTGCGACCTTTTCCACCCTGACGGCCATCTCCATGCAGGGGGTGCGCAAGGCGCGGGTGGAGTTAGGCGAATCGGTGCTGGTTTTGGGGCAGGGGATCGTGGGGAATCTGGCGCTGCAGATCGCGCGGCTGCAGGGGGGGTATCCGGTGATCGGAGCGGACTTGGACGAGCGCCGGTTAGAGATCGCCCGGCAGGTGGGGGCGGATCACACGGTCCGGGTGGGTGTGGAGGATGTGGTGGGGGCCACGCAGGACCTCACGGATGGCGACGGCGCGCGGGTGGTGATCGAGGCGACGGGGGCCGCCGAGCCCGTAGTGGCGGCCTTTCAGGCCGCGGGCTGGTGCGGGCGTGTGGTGCTGCTGGCCAGCAGCCGGGGGGAGACGGAAAGGGTCAATTTTTACCGGGATGTGCACAAACGGGGGCTGACGGTCCTGGGCGCTCACAACTCGGTGCGCCCCAGGGTGGACGCCTCACCCGGCTTCTGGTCGCTGGCGGAGGACGTGAAGCTGGGGCTGGCGCTGATGGCCGCCGGGCGCATCCGGGTGGACCCGCTGATAACCACCCGGGTTCCCTTCGACCAGGCCGCAGAGGCCTTCCACCTGGTAACCGAACAGCGGCGCGAGGCCCTCGGCATTCTGATCGACTGGAAGGAGACGGCATAACGCTCAAATCGGCACGCACAAAAAATCAAGGCCCGACGGAGCATTCCGCCGGGCCTTTTCCTATCAGTCGTCGGTTGTCTGCATCTCTGCGGTGGCTGTCTACGGCGCTTCGGGAAAGTGGACTTTGTGGATTTCTTCGACCTGTTCGGGGGGAACGGGTTTGGAGAGGCCCACGTAGAAGGCGAGGTACCACATGACGAAGATACCGAAGCAGAGCATGAGGAGCTGCCAGACCCAGAGAGAGGGCAGGCCGAAGGGGGTCCAGGTGGCGGGCAGGTTCGGATCGGAAAAGAGGGTGTTGCCCACCACAGCGAAGGGGCCGAAGCCGACGAGGAACCAGATGACGGTGAGGGCCCAGGCTAAGGGGACGTGTCTGCGCCGGTCTTCGGGGATGCCGGAGACGGCCTGGAGGAAGCGGTGGTGTTTCGCTTTGGCGGCCTGCGCCTCACCGGTGTCGGGGAAGGCGAAGGAGACGATGAGGGTGACCAGGAGGTTGAAGAGAATGCCCCAGCCGGCGCTGTGGACTGTGAAGGGGTAGGGCCCCCAGGGCAGGCCGAAGAGGGCGACGGTCCGGTCGGTGAGGGTGACGGCGATCAGGCCGGCGACAAGGCCCCAGACAACGCCTTTTCGGGTGAGGCGCGGGAAGTAGCAGATGCCCATGAGGGCGGGATACATCTGGAAGCCGTACGCGACGGCGAGGCCGCCGAGCATGACAATCGCGCCTGTGAACGTGGCGGCAACGGTGAGCGCGGCGAGAGCGACGAAGATGACGAAGATGCGGCCGCAGAGTTTCTGCACCCTGTCCGAGGCGTCGGGTGAGATATAGCGGCGGTAGATGTCGCGGGTGACCATGCCGCTGAAGGTGGACATGTAGGCGGCGCCGGTGCTTTGCATAGCGGCTAAGGCACAGACGGCCAAGAGGCCGACGAGCCAGGGGACGCTTTGGGAGAGGAGGTTGATGAGCTGCGGGACGAGGTCTTTGTCGGTTGCACTTTCAAACACGCCGTTGGCGATCAGGATGTTGCCGCCCAGGCCCTGAAAGATGGTGAATGAGAAGAGGATAATGCCGATGACGATGGAGGAGGCCGCGACCTGCTGCCACCGGAAGGGCCGGCTCGTCCGGTTGGAGAAGGCCCACATGGAGAAGGCGGGGGAGGACTGGATGCCCATGAGAGCAAACATGTAGGTCATGCACATGATGCCGGTCCAGACGCTGCCTTTTGCTTCTGAACCGGAAGAAACAAACTGAACCGCGCCGGGAATGGCGATATTTCGGGAGTGCCCGGCGGGGGTGAGGTTGTTTTTGGCGGCAAGGTCCTGTTGCACCAGATTGGCGATGCCTTCGGTAAAGCCCGACCATCCACCGGAGAAGCTGATGGCGATGCACCCCAGGATAACGATGCCGAGGGCGAGGAGAACGCACTGGACGCAGTCGACGTAGGCGACCGAGCGGAGGCCGCCGGCGGCGACGTAGATGATGACGATGGCGGAGAGGGCGAACATGCCGAATTCGAGGCTGACCAGGCCGTCGGTGAGGGTGTGGAAGAGGTCGCCGGAGGCCCGGAGCTGGACGCCGAGATAGGGGACGCTGAAGAGGGCGGCGACCAGCACGGTGAGGAGGCGCATGGCGTTGCCGCCGTAGTAGTCGCTGTACATTTCGCCGGGTGTGATGTGCTGGAATGCCCGTCCGATAATCCACTGCCGCCTGAGGAAGAGGACGCCGGTGAAGGGGATGGTGAGGGCGTAGAAGGAGGCGAAAGCGTAGGGGAGGCCGTCTCTGAGGATGAGGCCGGGGTGGCCGATAAAGGTCCAGCCGGAAAAGCTGGTGGCGGTGGCGGCCAAGACAAAGACCCACAGGCCGATGGTGCGGCCGGCCACGAAGTAGTCGGCAGATGTACGGGAGCTGATCGCGCCTTTGATGCCCCAGAAGAGGCAGTAGGCCCAGTAGATGCCGACAAATACGAGGAGCCAGACGAGTTTTACTTCCACGGCGTGTGTCCCTCCCTTGATGGGGAAGTGAAAAATATAAAATAGGAGACCCCTTCAAGTTATGGTGAATTTTTGCATTTTGCAATGAAATTTTTGCATTTCCCATTTTTTACCAGGCCGTCATAGCGTCTTTGAACATGGCGTGCAGGTCCTCCGCGCTTGCGGGGCGGGGGGAGAGTTTGGTGACGCGGTGCTGGGGCAGGGTGCCTTCGACGAGGGCGGGGATGTCGGCTTCGGTGAAGCCGACCGCGCAGAGGCCGTTGGGCATTTCGAGCTGCTTCATCAGGGCGACGATGCGGTCGGCGAGGATGGGACCGGCTTGGGCCTCAGGGTCCGGGACGGCTGAGGTGGCGGCGCCGAGGTGGTCAGCGGCTTTGAGGTGGCGGTCAGGACAGGCGGGGCCGGTGAAACGGAAGACGGCCGGGGCGTTGAGGACGACGGATATGCCGTGGGGAACGATGGGGTGGTCGGTGATAAATTCTGGGGGGCTGTAGTCGCGGACCATGCCGGATACGGGGTAGGACATGCCGTGGGGAAGGTGGCATCCGGCGTTGCCAAAGCCCATGCCGGCCATGCTGGAAGCAAGGATCATGTGGCTTCTGGCCTCATCGTCGTCCGGGTCGGCGACGGCGCGGACGAGGTATTCGGCCACGAGTTCGATCGCTTTTAGGGACCAGATGTCGCTGATGGGGTTGGTGCCTTGGTAGGCGGGGCGAAGGATGGGGCGGTCCGGCAGGGGGCGCTGGTCGTAGGGGATAGCGGTGTAGGATTCGAGGGCGTGGCAGAGTACGTCCAGGCCGGTAGAGGCGGCCACGACGGGGGGCATGGTGCGGGTGTTTTCGGGATCAACGATGCCCAGGGTGGGCTTGAGGCGGCGGTGGGCGATGCCGGTTTTCGCATGCTGTTCGGTCAGGTCGAAGATGGTCACGCCGGTGGTTTCACTTCCGGTGCCGGCGGTGGTGGGAACCGCGATGAGGGGTTTTAGGGGGCCGGGCACGGGCTTGCCCTCCCCGATGGGGGCGTTGACATAGGCGAGGAAGTCGTCCGGGTAGGTCGAATAGAGGTTGGCGGCCTTTGCCGTGTCTATGGAGGAGCCTCCACCAACGGCGACAAAGACGTCGAAGCTGCCCTCGGCCGCAAAGGCGATGGCCTCCTTGAAGGAAGTGTCGGTGGGTTCGACCCGGACGTGGTCGAAGAGGGCGAAGTCGACACTTTCACGCTTGAGGGATTCGATCACCGCCTGGACCGGGGGTAGCCCCGCGAGGTTGGGGTCGGTGACGAGCATGGCGCGTTTGACGCCCAGGTCGGCGAGGTCCATGCCAATTTCCCGCGTGGCGCCGGGGCCGAAGCGGAGGTTGGAAGCAGCCATTTCGAAGGCGTAGTCTTGTTCCATAAGGTGGTTTCCCTCAGGGATAGCGTGTGGAAAGATAAATCAAGGGGCAATTTCCTTGACATAACCGAATTTTTGTATTCCGCTCAAAAGTATAAACAATGCCAAACCGGCGATATGGAAGATAATGTCGGGCCAGAGGAGCAGGAAGGCGGCCAGGGCGAACAGGAGCCTCGGGAAACGGTTGAGCCGGGTAAGGTGGAAGCCTTCAAAAACGATGGCAAACGCCAGAAGACCCAGGGTAGCGCTGATGACGGTTTCCAGGACGCGCCAGAGTTCTCCTTCGAACAGGATGGGGGTATAACAGAAGAGCAGGGGGATGATGTAGAGCCCTTTGGCAATTTTCCAGGATTCGATCCCCGTTCTGAGCGGACTGCTGCCCGCAATTCCGGAGGCGGAATAGGCTGCCAGGCAGATAGGAGGGGTGACGTTGGCGTCCTGGGAGTACCAGAAGATGAGCATGTGGGCGGCCAGGCGGCTGACGCCGAGGTCTGTGAGGGCTGGCGCGGCCAGGACCGCCAGGACGATGTAGGAGGCGGTGACGGGCAAGCCCATGCCCAGGATGAGCGAAGCGGCGGCGATCAGGACGATGGTGATCAGGAGGCTGCTGCCGGAGATGCCGGCGATGAGGAGGGAGAATGTGACGCCGACGCCCACCAGGAGAACTACACCCACAACGATGCCGGCGCAGAGGAGGATGACACCGGTTGTGACCATATTTTTTGCGCCCAGGGCGAGGGCGTCCAGGATGTCTTTAAGGCCCATGCGGGTGTGGGGGTTCAGCCAGCTGGACAGGACGATGCCCAGGATGCTCGCGGATGCGGCGAAGGTGGGGGTGAATCCGTAGATGAGGAGGCCGACCAGCGCCCCGATCGGAATGAAGAAGTTCCACCCCTCTTTCAGGACGTCTGTGATTTTGGGGAGCTCGTTTTTTTTGAGTGGTCTGATGCCCTGCTTTTTCGCTCTGAGGTGGACGAAAAAGGTCACGCTGAGGAAGTAGATCGCCGCCGGGATAAAGGAGACGCCGACGATTTTCAGGTAGGAGATCTG
Source organism: Candidatus Latescibacterota bacterium (assembly GCA_965222075.1). Lineage (GTDB taxonomy): Bacteria > Latescibacterota > UBA2968 > UBA2968 > JAAXHW01. The sequence goes on from OZ244937.1 coordinate 3,180,919, forward strand.
CGTCCACTGGCTCATGATAAACGCGCCGGCGCCCATAATAGGGGGCATGAGCTGGCCGCCGGTTGAGGCGGCGGCTTCAACGGCCGCCGAGAACGTGGGTGAGAATCCAATGCGTTTCATCATGGGGATGGTCAGCGATCCGGACCCCACGGTGTTTGCAACGGCGCTACCGGAGATAGACCCCAGCAGACCGCTGGCAAAGACCGCCATTTTGGCCGGGCCTCCCACGGCGCCTCCCAGAAGGGCGAGGGCGAGTTTGATCATAAACTCTCCGGCGCCGGATTGGATGAGGAAGGCGCCGAAGAGGACAAAGAGGAAGACGAAGGTGGATGACACAGTGGCAACGGTTCCGAATATGCCGTCGGGGGCAAAGTACATACGATAGAGCAGGCGGGTCAGGGAGACGCCCGGAAAGTTCCAGAGTCCACTGAGGAACTGCCCCCAGTATAACGCGTATGTCAGAAAGACGATGGCAAGGACCGGGATAAAGAGGCCGGATGTGCGGCGCGTGATTTCCAGCAGCAGGACGATCGCGATTCCGGCGAAGATGAGGTCTGCTGTGTTCGGGACCTGGTTCCGTGCATGGAGGGCGTCCTCGAAGAAGACCAGGTAGAACGCGGTGAGGCAGGATAAGACCGCGAGCCCGTAATTGAGTTTTGGGGAGCGGGCGATACGTTTCTGGGATCCGGGATAGAGGATATAGCCCAGGAAGAGGACAAAGCCGAAGTGGATCGCGTTTCGCCGGATTTCGGGCATCACACCAATGGTATTGACCCAGAGATGGAACAGGGACATGAGGATTGCCGCCCCATAGACGACCCCCGCGTTCCAGCCCGACAGGGTTCTCTGGGCAGCGAGAACCTCACCGCTTGTGTCACTCTGGGGGTGCGGCGAACCACCGATGTCGGCTTCTGGGTGCAATGTTGCCATAGGTCAGGTAGATGGTCGGGCACATGGAGGTGGCCTCAAGGGCGACCGGCAAGGGGGGGCGGAATTTCAAGCCCCTGCTCCCTGTAGAATTTCGCTGCGCCGGGGTGGAGGGGGACAGACAGCCCCTCGATGGCCCTGTCCAGGGCCATGGCCGTGGTTGCTTTGTGGACGTTTTGAAGAAAGGGGAGGTTTTTATAGATGGTTTGGGTGACCAGGTATACCACGTCATCGGACAGGTCGGCGTGGCAGGCCAAAAAATTGGGTTGGGCAACCGTATGGATCGGCTCTGTCTGTCCCGGATAGGTTCCAGGCGGAATGACATATCTGTTCCAGACCGGATAGGCGCCCCGGATGGAGACGACCTGCTGGTCGGTAAATTCCAGTACGGTGACCCTATCCTCGCCCATCTGGGCGTATACCTGCGTGACCGCAGCAACCGGGGGGCCGGCGGGCAGGGTGGCGCCGATAATCCGGCCGTCCATCATCGCCTGTGCAGAAGGACCATAGCCGAGGTATTCGGGGACCATGTCCGTTTCCGGGTCGATTCGCAGGGCGCTGAAGATGGTCCGGCTGGAGCCTTCGGTGCCGCTTCCTCTTTTGCCGATGGAGTATTTCCCGTTGAGATTTTTCAGGTCCAGGATGTTTCCGGTTGTTGCGTATTTTTTTGAGAGGACGAAATGTTCAACATTTTCCCACAGCATGGTGATCGAACGGAAGTCACGAAAAGGCCTGCCTGCGTACGGCCCTTTGCCGTCGTATGCCATGGCTCCGAACAGCCCCTGGAGGATCGCAAAATGGACTTCTCTGTTGGCCAGCATCTGAATATTTTCACCCGAACCGGCGGAGTTGATTGCAGAAGCCGTGATACGGGGCTGTAATTTGCTGCTGATCAGAGTGCCAATTGCAACCCCAACCGGATAGTAGGTGCCCCCGGGGGTTGCAGTGGCGATGATCAGGTTGTTGGATTTTTCAGGCGAACAGGACAGGAGGAACAGACCCGCAGCAACCAAAACGGCAAATCGCATGGCGTGACCTCGATTCAAAGGGTATCTATGACTATGCTATCACTATCTAATAAAGAAACCGGATGTATCCCGTCAAGTAAAATCTTTGGTTTCTGCGGTTGGAAAAATGTGAAATGTGAATTTGTTCACGTTTGAATGGTTATGTAAGGTAAGGGAATTGAGGCTTGACAACGCCTTATGGGATCTCTATACTTCATTTGAGATACGATCAGGAGGGCTGTTTATGGGATTGAGGATTTCCCATCGTTTTTTGTGCTGTCTGGTTCTCTGGTCTCTGTCCGGGTGTGCCGAACGGACGGCTTACCGGCACCTGGAGGCTGCGATTGAACACGAGCAGCACCGGGAGGCCGAGGCGGCGCTGAAGGCTTTCCGCGCGGCGGTGGAGGCTCTGCCCGAAGACCCCTATTTGCGCCGGGAACTGGGGCGGGCCTACCTGCGGCGGAAGATGTACGAGGCAGGGGTAGCCGAGCTGGAGCAGGTGCTGCAGATGGAACCGAGCTATGTGGACGCCTACCGGGATCTGGCGATGGCTTTTGAAGCGCAAGAGATGCCGGAGGCCGCTGTGGGCTGGCTGGAACGGGCGGTGGAAGAAGTGCCGGATTATATCCCTGTATTCCGGGATCTGGTGGACCTCCATCTGTTGCACGACCGGCCCGACGAGGCGCAGAGTCTCTTGGAAGAGACCGCGGTGAAGCGCTGGCCGGAAGCGGTCTGGGTGCATTACCGGCTGGGGCACCTCTACCAGCAGTTGAAGTCCTACGAGCAGGCGGAGGCCGCGTTTAAGAAGGTTTTGGAGATCAATCCCGAAGCCGTCAGGGCCCATGCGTTCTTAGGCAATGTGCTGTACGAGCAGGAGAGGTACGACGAGGCCATTGAAGCCTACGGGGAGGCGATAGCGCTCAATCCGCAGGACCACAGCAGCCTCAACAACCTGGCCTGGGTTTATGCTGTGCAGGGCATACATCTGGAGGAGGGAATCCGGCTCTCCCGCCGGTCGCTTCGGCTGGCTCCCGGTCCCCCCCCAGAGTACTTGGATACGCTGGCTGAACTCTATTTTAGACGGGGGGAATATGCGCGGGCCATTGAGATCATCCGGCATGCGGTTTCATTGGAGCCGGAAAACCCCCAGTTAAAGGAACACCTGCAGAATCAGCTCAAGAGGTTTGTAGCTGCAGGCCGTGGGAAGGTCTGAGGTCGAAGAGGGGGCGGTACAGCATCCGGCGCAGGCAGGCGCGAAGACCGCTGGGGGTTTTAAGACAGCTTCTAAAAAGAGGCGTAGGAGAACGTTGGGTATGACGCGAATTGAACGGGTGCATGCCCGTGAGATTTTGGATTCGAGGGGCAATCCGACCGTGGAGGTGGAGGTGGCGCTGACGTCGGGTATTGTGGGGCGGGCTGCGGTGCCTTCGGGGGCTTCTACGGGAGAACACGAAGCGGTCGAACTGCGCGATGGAGATCCCAAGCGTTACCTGGGCAAAGGGGTGCTCCAGGCGGTCCGAAACGTAGTGGAGCAGATCGCTCCGGCCGTGGTCGGGATGGATCCGTCGGATCAGATCGGAATTGACCGACGCATGGTTGAACTGGATGGGACGCCGAACAAGCAGACGTTGGGCGCCAACGGAATCTTAGGGGTCTCGCTGGCTTCGGCCAAGGCGGCTGCGGCGGCTTACGGGATGCCACTTTACCGGTATATCGGTGGGGCTGGAGCATGCCATCTGCCGGTGCCGATGATGAATATCTTAAACGGCGGGGCGCATGCCGACAGCAGCGTGGACCTGCAGGAATTTATGGTGATGCCGGTGGGAGCGAAGCGCTTTGGAGAGGGGCTGCGGATGGGGGTAGAGGTGTTTCACGCCCTGCGGGGGGTGCTCAAGGGTGCGGGCTACAGTACGGGGGTGGGTGACGAAGGGGGATTTGCGCCGAGTCTGGGGTCCAACGAGGAGGCGCTGGAGGTGATCGAAAAGGCGATCCGGAAGGCGGGCTACCGTATGGGCAGGGATTTCTTGCTGGCCTTAGATCCGGCAACGAGCGAGTTCTACACCGGCGGACGGTATGTGTTCAAAAAGTCGGACGGCTCCAAACGGAGTTCCAAACAGATGGTCGCCTTCTGGGCGGATTGGGTCTCCCGATATCCGATTGTCTCGATTGAAGACGGCCTTGCGGAGGATGACTGGAAGGGGTGGCAGGCGCTGACCGAGGCGCTGGGCGACCGGGTTCAGCTTGTGGGTGACGATCTGTTCGTGACCAATACGAAGCGCCTGGAACGGGGCATTGAGACGGTGGTGGGCAATTCGATCCTGATCAAGGTGAACCAGATTGGGACGCTCACCGAGACGCTGGAGGTGGTCGAGACGGCCAGGCGGGCGGGGTACACGGTGGTGATTTCCCATCGATCCGGGGAGACAGAGGATGCGACGGTTGCAGATCTTGTGGTAGGGACCAACGCCGGACAGATCAAGACGGGATCGGCCTCGCGCTCGGACCGGATTGCCAAGTACAACCAGCTCCTGCGGATTGAAGAGGAACTGGGGGACTCGGCGGTCTATCCGGGGCTGGACGCCTTTTACAATATTGCCGCGCCCAGGACGCCGAAGCGGACCGGGAGGCAGACGCGGTGAGTGGTGTGCTGCTTCAGATTGCGCCTGCTGAGAAACCGCACGGCGATGCGCTGTCCGCTCCGATTCGAGAGCGGCTTGAGGCCCTGTACGACCGGGTGCCGGGCGTGAGTTGCAGGTGCGACCGTCTGGGCCAGTGCTGCTGGTTGACCGAAGAGGAGATGGCGGCGGAATTTGCCACCATGTATCCCCTCTATACGGTGGAGTATCTGAATATTGTGGATTATGTCCGGCGCCACTTCGACCCAAACCGGCAGGCGGACCACTTTGGCATGATTGAGGAGCGGCCCACACGGTGTCCGTTTTTGACCGAGGCAGGCGCGTGTTCGATCCATCCGGCCCGGCCGCTGGTGTGCCGGACATACGGCGTGCTGGGCCGGGAGCAGGTGGAGAAAACGGCTTTGGATGCAGAAGGAGAGCTGCCGAAGGACTGGATACGGAGTTTTCTTTTTACGGAGCGGCAGACGGTTTGTCCCCATACCCGGGTCGTGGAACCGGAGAAGGTGGCCGCGCATGCGAAGGCGATGGTTTCTTTTGCGTACGAGCGAGAACTCCTCCAGATGGGACAGGAGGTTGAGGGGCTGGACGATGTGCGCCGGCGGGTGTTCCAAGAAGTGACGGATTTGAAGTGGATCAAGCGGTGGACGTGGGGGGGATTTAACGCACTGATGCGGTCGCCTGCGGGGTGGATGAAGCGTCATTTTGCGAACTATTGGGAAGAGGCGTTTTTGGGGGAATGAGGAAGAGGAAGTTCAAAGTTCAAAGTTGGTGGTGGAAACTTTGAACCTTGACGGGTAGCAAGCACGGGAAAGAATCCCGTGCTTTTTTTGTCCCTATGGAGAAGCGCCGAAGTTTTCGGCGAAGATAACGAAGTCGGAAAAGGCGACGCGGCGGTCGCCGTCTAAGTCGTAGGTGGGAGTAAAACCGGGGTCTGCGGTTGTGTAGCCGAAGTTTCTGGCGAAGAGGACGAAGTCTGTAAAGTCGACTTTGCCGCTGGCGTCGAAATCGGAGGCGGCCACAGACGTTCCGTCTAAGGGAACGATGGTGAAGGTGTAGTCTTCGGTTTCGCCGGAGGTGCGGGTGACGGCTAAGGTGCGGGCATCCGGCCCGAACGCGTTGATGCGCTTTCGGGCACCGGCCGGGATGGACAGGGAGGTGACGGCCGGTCCGGTGTCCCGTTCGGCGATAAGGACGGTTAGCAGGTCGCTGTCTCCGGCGCCGGTGATGTCTATGGAGAGGCCGGGAGAGGCCTCCAGGGCAAGGTAGTCAGTGCCCCAGAGCCCTACTTTCCGGGTGCGGTTCTGTGTGGGGACGGCGACGGTGGACCGGTGGACCGGACCGAGGTCGAGACGCTGGTAGCCGAGGTGTGCCGGGCCGTCTAAGTAGGTTGCGGCCATCCAGTCTGCAAAGAGGGTCTCGAAGCGCTGTGAGGTGTTGCGGGACGCCAGCACCCCGTTGATGCCGGCAATTCCGTTTTCAGGTTCGGAAAGGAGGGGTTTGAGAACGGCTTCGCCGGAACGCTGGACAAAATAGGTCATCCAGAGGAAGGACTGGTCGAAGTGGAAGGGGAGGTCTTCCCAGAGGGTGAGGCTGGTGTAGGGATACTCCAGGAAGGCCGCTGCCGCAGTTTGCGTCGTGTCCTTGTACCCGCAGGCGAGTTCGGCGTATTCGGAGCAGCCTTCGTCCACCCATTTGTCTTCGTCGGGGTCGGCCCACCAGTGGAGCATGTGCTGGAATTCATGGGTGAGGGTGGCCCGGGCGAGGGTGCCGGTGATATCCAGCGGATGGGTGTCAATATAGAGGATTTCACGCGAGGTGGGCGGGCCCTGGTTTTCGGTGTCGAAATATCCAACAAAGGTGGTGCCGGTAATGGGGCTGTCGAGGATGTCGAGGAGTACGATGAGGATGCGGGAGTCGCCGTCCACGTCGGGAGGGGGGCCAAAGAGGTCTGTGTCGATTGAGTAGATGCCGCGGCCGGCGTCTCTGGGGGTGGTCCGGTCGAAGGCGCCGGCCAGGGAGTCGATGCCGGCCTGGGTGAGTGTCCCCCATACCTCGTCTTCGACGAAGATATAGCAGTGCCGGCCGACGAAGCGGCAGGTGGTGGTGGTCTGGTAGTGCCCTTTGTCGCCCAGGCGGAAGCTGAAGGCGGGAACGGTGAGGGGGTCGCCGACTTTGAAGGGCTGGACGGCCTGGAGTTTGGCGGCCACCCGCGGCAGGGATCCGGGCCGGGGCAGAAGGAGGGTGCCGCACACCGGGAGGAGGGGGTCCGCAAGGGCGGGTGTAGCGCCCAGGAGGAGGAGACAGGCAAAGATGGCAGCAGCCGGGGAAGGGTTCCACTTCATAACCATTGATCTCCACCTTAGAATCTGATCCGCACCCGGCCCTGTAGACCGCCGTCGGGGTGGGGGACGAGCGCCATCCGGACCGTTTGGGGCGGTGTGGTTTGGGTTTTCCGGGCAATGCGGGCGGCGTTGAGGACGCTGGCAAACCGGTTGAAGATGAGCGCACCGGCGAAGAGGAAGGCCTTCTGGCCGGCCCAGGTTTTTTTGCTTCTGAGGGTCTGGAATTTTAAACGCGAGGCCTCGGAGTCCCACTCCCAGATGTTGTCCGGCGTTTCGGGTCTGAGTTCCCCCAGGTCTCCGGAGACGTACTCCTCATAGGCGTTTCGGGCGTAGATGCTTCGGAACCGTTCGAGCTCGTCAAAGTAGACGTTCGGCTTTCCACCCGTGTGGGCGCCGGCATGGGCCGCTGCAAAGGATTTGAAGGTGGTCTCCCGGGCAGAGGCCAGCGCCCGGAAGGCGAAGAGGCCGGTCCAGAAGGTGCCTTCGGTGAAGAGGAAGAATCGCCCGGACTTCCCACCCCCCGCGTAGAGCTCCCCCGTTCCGGGCAGGAGAAGGGAGAGGAAAGCGGCCTTGCGGGGGGATTTGGGGCCGTTTGCGTATGAAGGAATGGAAAAGGACGCAAGCAGGGAGAGGATGAGGAGACAGGCTACGAAACGTGTCATTGCCGGTTCCGGAAATATGGCTTTCAGAGAATGGGTCAAAAGCGTATGTTGAGGGCCGCAACTGCTGCGGGACGGCCGTCGGAGTCCAGGGGGGTGACCTCGATCCAGATCCGTTTGGAGGCCTTTTCCGGGTTTAATGACCGGGCGTGGACCGAGACGTGGATGGCGCTTGCGATGCGGTTGACGACGGCAAGCCCCAGGATGACCGAGGCGCGTTTGAGGAATTTGTTGCTTTCGTTACGCTGGTTTTCATAGTCCAGTCGAATAGATGAGGTGACCTGGTCGTTGATGATGCTGAAGGAGACGTCCCGGATGTCGCTCCAGCCGTAGACGAACTGGTCGTATTTCCCGATCATTTCGTAGTACTGTTGGGTGTCCACCTTTGGGCAGTTGGCGGCATTGGGGTCGGTATGTTTGCAGGGCAGGGTTTCGGTTTCGTTATAAGGTCTTCCATGGGCCGCGTTGTAGACCTGCCAGTCCCGGTAGCGCGATTCGTTCCAGTGCTGGTCGGCGAACGCCCGGAATTTCGCTTTCAGGTCGTTCCCTTTGCTGCGCCAGCGGGTGTAGTTGATCCAGGTGAGCGCCTCTACGGCCACAAAGGCAATCGCCCGCTTTGTGGCCCCGGTATAGAATTCTCCAAGGCCGGGCACAACCAGGGACATCAGGAAGGCTACCTTAGAGGATTTGGGACCGGAATCGGCGGATTCCTGTAAAAACCGGGTCGATGTTCCATCCAGCGTGTAGCTGCGGGAGGAAGTCGGGGCGGTGAAGTCCGCTGCCCAGGCCGAACCGGCCCAGATCAGCAGGACAGCAGCCATGAGGGTGCGCATGGGTCTGTTCCTTTCAAGAAAGTCACGCGTCGCGAGTCTCCCATTCCTTCCCCCCCCTTAGAGGCCGACGCTTTGTAGATAGCCGAAGAGGAGGGTGAAGTAGAACTTCAGTCCGCTCCTGCGGGAAGGGTCTGTGGGACTGAGCAGGGGGGCGGTGTCGAAGCCGTAGGCGATGTTGAAACTGATCCGGGTGGGGAAGACGTAGAAGGAGGTGCCACCGTAGCGAAGCTGCGCCCCCACGTCCCGTTTCCACCCCCGTTTGAGGGTGCTGTCTGAGGCGGTGCCGTCCCAGGCGCGCCCGATGCCCGCGTAGATCGAGCCGTAGAGGTGGTCGGAGTAGACCGGGCCGGTCTGGCGGTTGATGCGGGTCCGGATCGGGAAGCGGTAGGCGGCCCGGAACATGGCGGCCCGGCTGCCTTCCAGGCTGTAAAAGGTGTAGCCTTTCAGATAGGGCAGCCCTCCCAGGTGAAAGTCGAAGAAGTCATCCACGGCGCTGTCGATGAGACCGCCGTAGAAGCGGAATCCAAGGGCACTCCGTCCGGGTCCGACGGGCAGGAATTCGCTCCAGTCGAGGGTGAACTGATTGTAAAAATAATTGTCGTAAATTTCAACGAGGACGGAGGTGTTTTCTTTAAAGCCTCGGAGGAAGAAGTTGAAGAATCGGTCGTATCGGAAGGTGATCTGGCGGCCGGCGCGGGGGTTGATTTCCGAGTCTCGGGCGCGAGCCACGGACTTCAGGCGATACGAGAAGGCAAGGTCGAACCCGTTGAGGTAGGTCGCGCCCAGGGTGGTGCGGTTCAGGCCGTTGAAGCGGGCCTGGTCGATGATCCATCCGTAGCGGCTGTAGATGAGCCTGGCATCCAGCAACCCTCCCCGGCCCATCCGATACTTTGCTCCCAGTTCGATGCCGTTGAGGGCAAAGGTCCGGTTGAAGATACGGAAATCCCGGTCCCGGTCAACCACATCCTCTTCCACATTCCGTGTCACCCGGTAGGCCTCTAAAAAGAGGGTGGGGCGCCAGTGCCGGGATTCGTAGAGGCTGAAGAGGTCCACGTCCCTGTCGAGTGACATCATTCCGACAAAAAAGAGGCCCTGTTTTCCCAGTACGTCGTCCGATCCGGTCTCAAAGCCGAGTTTGAGTTTGCCTGCATCTATGGCGATTCGGGGCAGGACGATGAGGGGGGTAAAATCGTTTTTGTAAGGCCGACTTTCCGGCTGTTCGACCTCTGCGAGTCGAGGAAGGGGAGGCGCCGTTCCCCGGGGGTGGAAGGCCAAAAGATCGACCGATTCCCAGAGGCTTCGACCGTCAATGGTACGGATTTCGTAGCCCTTTGCACCGTAATATGTGAAGGCAATGCGCCCGTCGTGCGGGTGGACATGGGGCTGTAAGGCCCCGCCCGGAACACGGGTGATCCGATGTACGGCCCCGTCGGTCAGATCGAGGTGGTAGAGGTCAAAGATCCCCTCCCGGTCGGAGGCGAAGACCAGGCCTGCACCGTCGGGCGTCCAGCAGGGGTCGCGGTCGGTGCCGGAGGATGCGACCACGCAGGTCCAGTCGCCTCCCTCTGCGGGGATGACGGCGATATCCCGGCTGCCGTCGGGGCGGAAGATGGAGAAGGCGATCCGCTTTCCATCGGGAGACCACCGGGGGGTATAGACCAGGGTGCCGTCGTCGAATTGCGTGAGGTAGCGAACTTCACGGGTGCTGGTATCCATGATGCCCAGGTTGGTGGAACCGCCCCTGTTTTTGACGAATGCGATGGCGGTTGCATCCGGAGCATAGGCGGGAAAGACGGCGCGGAGGCTGTGGGAGAGGCGTGTTTCTCCGGGGCGTTTTCCGCCGGACAGGCCAAGGATGCCCGCCGCTTTTTGGAACGCACTCTTTTTATCCGGGTGAGACGGGTTTGCGGTGTAGAGGTCCCAGAATCTGCAGCCGTAGCGGTTGGGGGGGCTGCGGCGGGCAAAGAGGAGGTGCACCCCGTCGGGAGACCAGTCGAAGGCGGTGCGGGCGCCCGGCGCGACCAGCTCCTGGGTGCTGTCGGCAAAGGTGAAGGCGTAGAGGCCGGTCCGGCCGTAGTCGCTGCCGGCATTGGAGAGGTAGGCGAGCCGTTTGCCATTGGGGGACCAGCGGGGATAGAGGTTGAGGTAGCCCTCGGCGTGGACGACCTCCCCGGCGGCCGGGTCCGCCCCGATTTGGGCCTCCTGCATGCGGTAGCGCTCTTTTAAGGAGGCAACCCAACGCCTGTGGAGTTCCCGGCCGGAGATGCCGAGGGCCTCCTGAACCGCGCCTCCAAAGTCGGTGCGCCACCAGGTGGTCATGTTTTTGTAGATCCGTGCGAGGTTCTCCTCGCCGAAAGTGTTGACGATAAACAGGACAAGGGCATAGCCGTGGTCGTAGACCTTTTCGAACCCAAGGCCGGTTTTGGCGCCAAAGGCGTTCATCTCATCGTAGGTGAGGAGGGCGTCATTGAGGGTGGCCATCCGGAGGATCATATCCCGATGGGAATCCCAGCGGTCGTAATGGGCACCGGCGGCCATATACTGGGCCGTGCCCTCGGCGTACCAGGGGGGCACGATGGTTGTGGGAACAGCATAGGCGGCGAGGATGTCGGGGTAGCCGGTGAGGACATCGTCCCGTCGGCCCTCGCTCTGGTAGCCGAGGAATTGGAAGACGAGGGCGGGAAGGCGCCGGGTGCCCTTCCGGGCCGTTTGCAGGGAGATCAGGTGGGTGAGTTCGTGGGTGAACACGTTGCGCAGCCAATCGGTTTTTGTCCCCCGAAACTCGAAGTCGATGTTGATGCTGGAGGCCCAGATTTCGAGCATGTTGAAGGGGGGAATGGCCACCCCGAAGCCGATGTCGTCCACGTCTTTCAGGACAAGCCGGATCTTTTTGTCGGGCACGAACCCGTAGAGCCGGGTGATCGGCCCAAAGACCTCTTCTGCGGCTCTGGAGGCCCGCCCCGCAAAGCGTTCCAGGCCCTGGTGGTAGTGGATTTTGAAGTGCTCGGTCTCCAGTGTTTCCCAGGTCAGCTCCGGATGGTTGGCCTCCCTGCCGAGCTGGGCCTGAGCGGGTGTTGTTAAGACGAGCAGGCCCAACGCGAAGAGCAGAAGCTTGTATTGCCTTTCACACATTCGTCCAGGTTCCAGGTTAAAGGCCAGGCGGCAAAGGGATCTATTTGATCACCGCCGCTTTTACGAATCGGACTTCAGACCGATCTGTGGATACGGCTTCCACCCGACAGATGTAAAGGCCGCTTGCATAGTCGCTGGTGTCCCAGAAGATTTCGTTGTCCGTTCTGGGCACCGGGTTCTCCAGGGAGAGGCGATCCACAATTTCTCCGAGGGCGTTGAGCACCACGACCCGGATCTGGGCGGTATTGCCCAGGAAGAATCGGAGGGTGGCCGACGATCCCCGGATAGGATTGGGATAGCAGTAGACCCGTCCCGAGGGGAGGAGCAGGGGAGAAGGGTCCTCGGGAGCGGCCTGGGGGGACATGAGGAGATGGCCGGTGTTTGCGGAACCGCCTCCGAGCTGTCCCCAGACGATTCGGTTGCCGATCAAGTCAGGGGCGACCTCTTCCAGGTGCCAGAGGTGAACCGCGCCGTTGGCCGTAAACAGGACGAGTTCCAGGGTGCCGTCTCCATCCAGGTCGTCGAGGATGGGCGAGGTCCGGATCGGGCCCGACACGGAGAGGGGGAAGCCGGGCAGGGGCGTGCCGTCTCCGCGCAAGCCGTAGAGGAGCCCCCCCTGTGAACCGGCGAGAATTTCGGGGGCGCCGTCTCCATCCAGGTCCGCCAGAACGGGCGGGGCGCCGATGGGGCCGGCCTCATCTTTGAGGGGGAAGGCAAGAGGGGCGCCGGTTTGCAGCACGCCGTTGAAGCGAACCGCCCAGAGACGCCCGCTGCCCCCAAAGAGTGCTTCGACAAAGCCGTCTCCATCCAGGTCCGCCAGAACGGGCGGAGAGACCGCGCCACCGGGCACCGGCACGCTCTGTGCGACCAGCCCGGCGTTGTTGAGGATGGAGACGACGCCGTTGGCGGTTACGAGGACGACCTCGTCTACTCCACTCCGGTCGAGGTCGGCTAAGACCGGGGCGCCTACGGCCGGCCCCTGGAGCGCTGCGAGCCGCCGGACCCGGGCAGGACCTTCGACGATGGCGATGCGGCCGGTTTGGGTGAGGGCGATCAGTTCGTTGGACGGGTCCTCGTCGATGTTCCCGACCGCGAGCGCCGCAACAGGTTCAGGGCCCAGGTCTGCACTTCCGCTCTCGCCTGCAAATTTGCCCCATTCGACCCTTCCATCGGACCAGCCCCAGATGTCTGCGGACGCACTGCCGGGGAACGGAGCGATGACCGGCGCTGCTGAGACCACAGCGTTACGAGGGGCAACCTCGTCGCCTGGGGTTGGGATGAAGCGGCCGTTCACCCACAGGATGGGTGTGCCCCCGTCGCCAAAGATGAATTCGGTCCGGCCGGCGCCCGCTCCGCCGGTTACCAGGTTGCCAACAGCAGGCGGTACCGAGGCCGAGAACTGAAAGGCGTTGAAGGGGCTGCCGTTGAGGGTCCAGGCGCTGTGACCGGTGGGTGCGCCCCTGATGATCTCTTTTTGCCCGTCTCCGTCCAGGTCCAGGGCGCGGGGAGCCTGGAGACTGCCTGGAGGCAGGCCGGTAACCGGCCAGGCGCCCTGCCGTAGGGCAAGGGTAATAGCCACGGCCATGGTGTCTCCCGGCGGGCTGAGGACCTCGATGGTGAAGCCTGTGGAATAGCCGAGGTTGCTGCTGGTGTTTGGCGTGGTGTCCGGGCCAAAGCGGGCCGTGTTGCCCACGTAGAAAGGGTCCTGGGGACCGCCCTGGATGCTGCTGAGGGAGATGATGCCGCTTTGAACAATCCGGCCGGCGGAGACATTGCCGATGTCTTCCAGCCCGTCGGCCTCTTCCAGCGTGATTCCCCGCCGAAACTGAGAGCTGATCCCGTCGGAGGCGATCCGGTAGCCGGGGTTGCTGTTGATGGGGTGATCGTTGTCGCTGGCGCGGATGACGGTATCATCCACGTGCCAGATCAGGAGGCCCGAGCCGGGGATAAAGGCGTCGTAGTCGTCCACGGAGAGCCAGACCCCTCCCCCATCCTGCCGGGAAAATGCGATGCTGGGCACCCGCCCCTTGAGGGCCAGACGGGAGATCCGATTTTCGAGCAGGAAGTATTCGGTGGCGCTGATGGGGACTTTGACCGCCTGGGGCAGGTCGGATACGACGTGGGGGGCCACGACCTGCACGGTGTCGTTATGGGTGACGGTTTTCGGCGTGAGCCAGCCGAGCTGAATCCGGGACCAGGCGAGCATCCGGCTGGGGATGAAGCCGAGGAGCACCGTATCGGCGGGCTCGGCCGACAACCCCTTGAGGCCGAGCCGGGCGGATGAGGCAACGCCGATGTTTCCGGTATCCATCAGGCTCCAGTCGCCCACCGCGGGCAGGCCGTCTTCAAAGTTGGAGAGCCCCTGCAGGCCAAGCTGGTTGGCAAAGAAGCGGGCGAGGGTGCCGTTGAGCCCCCCCCGCCCATCGGTGCTGATGGCTTCTGGAAGGAGCATGCCACCCGTAACACGGCCGGCGCCGTTGTCCACCCGGATCGGGCCGCCTGCGTAGCGCGCGAGGTCGGGTGGGGCGATAAAGGCGGAGGGGATGTCGTTGAGGGCCTGTTGGCCCGCTTCTGCCCCCAGCCCCGCGTGGAAGACCGCAAAGGCCCGAAAGTTTGAGAAATCGAGGCCTTCCCCTTCGGCCGAGTCGGCAGCGGCGATCCCATCCCGGAAGAGCCGGGTCTGGCGCTCGTCGATTTCCTGCTGGGTTCTTCCGTTGCCGTATTCCTTCAGGGGGGTGGGAAGAACATAGCTGCTGTTGGAATCGCCGGGGTAGACCTCGTAGTCGATTTCAAGCTGTCCCTGGGAGATGTCCCGGTAGTAGTTCGCCAGGGCCTGGAGGTGGGCGTCAAAGTAGGCTTTGTCGTGTGGGGGCGTATCGTAAGGGAAGCGCAGGCTGTCTTGTACGTCGGCGGTGGGCCGGAGGTCGAAGGTCCCATTGCCGCTGGTGGTTTCATCGTCCGGCTCTTCCCGGGGGAAGGAGACCCGCACCGCCAGGATGCGCCAGGTTTCTACGGCCTCTGCAGTGGGAGGAACAATACCCCCTGCGGTGAGGAGAAGGAGGAGCCCCCTGTACGCAGAAGAGACCGCAAGGCGTGGGAGAAAGGCCCGGTGTGCCCCGGTTGCCTTTTGCCCCTCCTGCGGTCCGGTTTTTCGCGTTTGCCGTGCCCGCCTCAACCCCACGGTTCATTCCAAATATAAAAAAACGTGAAACGGCAAACGTGAGAGAGAAGCAAAGCGCGAGGCGCAGCGCGTTAAAGACAAACCCCAATGCCCGATACGCAATGCGCTTTGCGGCTGTTGTTTGCCGTTTGCCTGTTTTAGAAGGAGAATCCCCCTGAAAACCGAAACACTTCGCCGAAGCCCGATCTCTCCTTATCCATCGGGACAAAATAGGAGAGGTCAAATGAGGCCCAGTTGTACTTCAGCCCCAGGCCGAAGGTGAGGGCCTTCCGTTTGCCATCCGTGTCGTGAGTGTAGCCCGCGCGGAGGGCAAAGGCCGAGTCTTCGGAGAGGTTATAGGCCCACTCTGCGCCGGTGTGGTAGTCGATGTCTTTGAACTCTTCGGCCGCAGGGCTGTCTGCCCATCCGCTGATAAAGGAGATGAACCCCTCGTCCGCCAACGGCTTGTAGATATCGGTGGAAAAAAGCACCGAGGAGTGTTTTCCTTTAAAAATTCTGTAGGCAAAACCGATGGTAAGGTTCTGAGGCAGGGGGTCGGCCTGGTCGGCATCGATAAAGGTGATGTTCGGCCCCAGGTTGCGGAGCACCCAGGCGAGGGCGAACCGATCAGAAGCCTTCCACATAAAGCCGAGGTCGCCCGCGAAGGTTGTGCCTGCGCCCTTCCCTTGCTCGTTACCAGCGCCCTGGCTGGCGAGGTTTTCGTGGACCAGTTTTACGGTAACGCCCAACGACATGGTCTTTGTGAAGGAGGTTCCATAAGATACCCCAAAGGCCAGGCCAAAGCTTGGAAATTCTCCCAGGTCGTTCCCCTGTTGATCCCTTCGGAACTGGGTACCAAGAGATGTGTAAGTGAGGCTGAACCCCAGGTTGCCCACTCCTGCGAAGGGCTGAGTGTAGGCGCCGAAGGAGGTGAAGATATCGGTCGCCAGCCTTGGGACGGGCCTGTAGAATGTGGTGCTCAGGCTCCGGTCCGTGTCGTCGGCCAGGGCTGCGGGGTTGTAGTAGGTGGCATTGGCGTCGTCGGCAATGGCGATAAAGGCCTCTCCCATGCCCGCGGAACGGGCGCTGGGCTGGAAGAGGAGAAAGGGCGCAGCCGCCCGACTCTCCGGGGTGGCCCAGGCCACGCCGGTTGTGAGGGTGCCGATACCGGCCACAAACAGGATGAAAAGGGACTTCTTCATTTGGAAACTCCTCCTCTTAAGAGGTAATTGTGGTCTTGTGTCGGGAGAAAAAATAAGCAAAAATAGGGCCAAATGGTACAAAAAACCCCGGATACGGACGCAGATCAACGGTTCCGTCAACCCGGGTGGGTTTTGTTCCACTTGGACATGCTGTATCCTCACTCGCTAAGGCCTTTGGCTGGATCTTACAATCGGCGGTTGCAACACCCGACATCAAGAGGTACGAAAGGCCCACCAAAGACCCGATGTACCACGTGGACGAGCTGATGGTTGGACAAATGTTGGTAAGTCAAAAAAGGCCAAACCCTTTAGCGAGTAACAGTAGGCACTCCTTTGGCGAGATGGCGTTGAAGAGAAAAAGAAAAAAAGCTTGTTTAACAGCGGTTCGTTGTATATTTTTTCCTGAGTCGATGATCGGTGGCTGATCCTTTGAGAAAAGGGAGCGCAATGATTGAACAAGACTTACTCGATATCCTGGCCTGCCCGGAGAACAAGACGCCAGTGAGGCTGGCCGATCAGACGCTGGTTGACGAAATCAACTACCGTATTGAAAAAGGCGAAGTCAAAAACCGGGCACAGAAACGGGTCGAGAAGAAGATTGACGGTGGCCTGGTTCGAGAGGATGGCGCGTATCTTTATCCTGTAGAAGACGATATTCCAATTATGCTTATCGACGAAGCCATCCCGTTAAAGGATACTTCTTTACGTCCCTGATTTCTTACGGGGGCACAAAAAAAACAGCTTTTTTTCTTGCCGGATTCTTCAGAAGTATCCGTGAAGGCGTCAATAAGCATAAACGCACCTGCCCTCTTTTCGGTTCCCAATTTTATTTCCCGGCCATCGCATCTTTTCCCGGCCCCTTTTATCACGTAGGGAAGGCAGACGGCCGTTATTTTATATTTTCATTTTACAGTATGTTAAGGCTGTATTCAGCGGAGCGGCCTGCCTCCATCCGGGTTCGATGGTCCTTTTTCTGGATTCTGAGGAGGGGGCTGTGTGCTCTGGGCGTCTGCCTTGCCGGGTGCACCGGGCAGGAGAGCGGGGATGGGGCACCTGCCCCGGCGGTCTCTCCAGTGCCGGACGGCCAGGTGGTGTGGCGTTCCTGGTCCCACCGGGATTCGGCCCGGGTGCTGGGGCGTCCTGTTTTTCTTTTTTTGTATACCCGCCGTTCCTGCTGGTGCCGGGAAATGGTTGAGCGCTGTTTTGCAGATCGGGCGCTGGCCCGTGAGGTGGTCCGGGGGACCTTCCCAATCCGGGTGGATGCGGACCGCCGCCCCGACCTGGCCGAACGGTTTGGGATGGGGGGGTGGCCTTCGGTGGTTTACCTTACCCCAGAGGGGGACTGGGTGACGGGAAGCACCTATATGGATCCGGTCGATTTGGTTGATCTGACGCGGCGGGTGCGCGTCTATTTTGACAACCCCAAGCGCCGGGAGGATCTGGAACGGGAGCGAGGGTATCTAAAGAAACGGGTAGCGCAGGAGGCCCGACGCGGTTTGCATCCGCCTTCTTCGGAGCTCTTGCAGCGGCTGGTGGACAGTACTCGCACGGCGGTTGCCCGGGGGGCGCATCCCGGATTTGAGGCCCTTACCATGCTCTTGGAATACGGCGGGCTAAAGGGGGATTCCGACGCAAGGGAGGCCGCCCTGGGCATGCTGGACTGCCTGGCCTGTGGGCCCATGCGGGACCGGGACGGTACCTTTTTTCTGGCGCCTCTGACATCCGATGCGGCCGTGGTGGACCGGGAAAAGAACTTGGCGGTGAACGCCGGGCTGCTGGGGACGTTTGCCCGGGCCGCCCGACAGACGGGGCAGGAGAGGTACCGGGAGGTCGCTGTGGGGCTGGGTGAGGCCCTCCGGCAGGGATTCTACGACCCTCCGAATTCCCTCTTTTTTGCAGGATATGCGGGGGTTTGCGAACGGGCGCTTTTGAATGAAGAGGCAACAGCCCTCCGCGATCCGGCCTTTTACACCGGCTGGAATGCGCTGGCGGTCTCTGCGTTTTTGGACCTCTATCGGGCGGTGGGGGAGGATCGGTATCTGGAGGTCGGCCGTCGGGTTTTGGCGGCCCTGCGGCGACGGATGGTCCGTGCGGATGGGGGATTCTGGCATTTTCCCAACCCCCCCCAGGACATTCCCCTGCTGTTAGAGGATCAGGCCCTGCTTGCGCGTGCGGCGCTGGATCTTTTTGAAATTGATGGCTGCGCCGAGGACCTTCGGTTTGCCCGGGATCTGGCCGATATGATGGTTGAGCGGTTTGCGCACGGTTCGGGTGCACTGCACGACCGGATGCCTGAACCGGATCGGGCCACCACACCGGCCCTTGACCGCCTGTTGCCTTCGGGCAACGGGGTTGCTGTGCAGGTGCTGCTTCGGCTCCACACCCTTACGGGCCATTCCCCTTACCGGGAGCGTGCCAGCGGGATATTGACGGCCTTAGTAGGGCCCCATATCGACCGTGCGGCCTATCTGGGCGCTCTGTCCCGAGGCCTCATCGCCTATCTCTATCCATCCAAACCCTCTAAACCCCGGATCGAATCGCTGTGACCTCCTCTCCTGACACCGTCCTTGTGGTGGGGGCCACCGGCTTTCTTGGACGCGTCCTTTGCGATGTACCCAGTCGGGACTTTCGGCGCATTCCGGTGGTCCGAACGCTGCGTGCTCCCTTTGCCAAACCGCCGTTGCGGCAGATGGATATTACCGATTCTGGACAGGTCAATGAGGTGGTCGAACAGGTCCGTCCCAAATGGGTGATCAATACAGCGGCAGAGACCGGCGTTGATGCGTGCGAGGCGGAGCCGGAACGTGCCCGCCGCGTCCATGTCGACGGGGTGCGCAACCTGGTCCGGGCGTGTGAACAGACGGGCAGCGGGCTGGTTACCCTTTCGACCAACTATGTGTTCGACGGCACAAAGGGCCCCTATGGGGAGGAGGATGCGCCCAACCCGCTCAATGTGTACGGCCAGACCAAGTTGGAGGGCGAGGCCTGTATCTTAGAGGCGCGGTGTCCGGGTATTGTAGTCCGTACAGCCGTGCTGTACGGGTATCGGCCGGGGTGCCGGCCCAACTTTGTGACCTGGGCAGCGAGCGCCCTGGCAAGGGGGGAAGAGATTCGGGTGGTGACCGATGAGTGGGCGAATCCGACCTGTGTTGACGAATTGGCGGTTTTCTTGCTGGATTTGTGTCGAAAGGATTTTCGGGGCTTGATCCATTTTGGCGGTGTCGAATCCCTCACCCGCTATGAGATGGTGCAGCAGATTTGTGCCTATTTCGGCCTGGATGTCCATCTGGTGGCGCCTGTGGCCTCTGCGGAACTGGGGCAGATGGCCCGGCGCCCCTTACGGGCAGGCCTCAAGATGGATCGGGCATGGGAGGTTTTCGACGGGCGGGTTGGGTCCTTCGGCGAGAATCTCCGGCGGTTGGCCGCTTCGATTGGGGACCCCGCCGCCCTCCCCTCACAGGCGTGAAGGCCCCCGTGCCGGACATGCGATTTCTCCTTGACATCTCGTCTGGCTGAGGTTATGTTAGCTTGGCTTTTCGCTCTGTTTTGAAACCCCTTCCGAGGTCTGTTATGCCGTCGATTCGTCTCCATTTGATCCTTCCGGTGGTGATCGGCCTCTGTACAGCCTGGTGGCCAAACCCAGGCCGTGCGGAGAGCGGCAGAAAGCCGAACATCTCAATACAGGCCCATACCCTCGTAGAGTTGGGCAATCTGGTCCGAAGGCACTACTACCAGGAGACCGACCCGGTGGAACTCTACCATGGGGCCATTGAGGGATACCTCTCCAGACTGGACCCCCACTCGACGTACATCTCTCCCAAAGAACTTCGGGATACGCAGGAAAAGCTGACGGGCTCTTTTGAAGGCATTGGCATCCATTTCGATATTATTGGCAATTACTTGACGGTCCTGTCGCCCATCGAAGATGCCCCTGCCGACCGGGTGGGGTTGCTCGCCGGGGATCGGATTGTCAAAATCGACGGCCGTTCTGCGGTGGGCATCAAGAAGGTGTCTGAAGTCACCCGGAGGTTAAAGGGCCCCAAGGGGAGTCGGGTGCGTGTTTCTGTTCAGCGTGAAGGCCAGGATGACCTCCTTGAATTCGAGATTGTTCGGGACAAAATTGAAGTGCCGAGTGTTCCCTACGAATTTAAGGTTGCGCCCGATATCGGATATGTGAAAATCGACCGATTTTCCAGCCATACGGCAACAGAACTGAGAACGGCCTTAGAGCGGCTGAAGAAAGAGCGGATCAGGAAGCTGATCCTCGACCTGCGCGGAAACGGGGGCGGTTATCTTGAGCAGGCCGTGACGGTGGCGGACCAGTTTATCGAAAAGGACCGGCTGCTGGTTTACACTAAGGGACGCCATACAGATTCGCGAGAAAATCACTATACGCAACACAATCCGGTGGTTTCACCCGATATGCCGCTGATGGTCCTGGTGGATAGCTACAGTGCAAGCGCTTCAGAAATTGTCGCTGGGGCCGTTCAGGATTACGACCGTGGCCTTATTGTGGGTCATACAACATTTGGCAAAGGGCTTGTGCAGAAGCAGTTTCCGCTCAAGAACGGCGGCGCTGTATTGCTCACCATTGCCCGCTACTTTACCCCCAGCGACCGTCCCATTCAGCGGCCTTTTTTGCAGGACCGGGACGCTTATGTAGATGCGGCGCACGATGATTACGACCCCAATGCCGATCCCGACAGCATTGCCACCAAACCGGTTTATTATACCCAGATCCTCCATCGGAAGGTCTACGGCAGCGGCGGGGTAACGCCCGATGTGGAGTTGAAGCGCGACAGTCTAAATGCCTCTGAACGGCGATTGACCTGGAGCCATTTCTTTGAATTTGCGCATCGGCATGCGGCCGAGATTACCCGGGACTACCCCGAATTTGACACTTTCTTCAAACGGTATCAGCCCGACAGGCGCATGCTCTCGGCGTTCAAGCAATTCCTGAGGGATCGAAGGGTTCGATTTACAGACCGGGACTTCAAGGGCAGTGTTGGTTTTATTAAGCGAGAGATTCGTCGGCGGGTTGCCCAGATTCGGTGGGGAAGACGGGCTGCGGAGAGGGTTCGCATCAGTCAGGATACAGAGGTGATCCAGGCCCTGGCCCTGTTCGATCAAGCAGAGGCGCTGCTGGCCAGCCGAACCTACCACTACAATCGGGGGCGGACCCATGTCCCTGCTCCTGCCGCGCCCAGGCAGGGGCAGATCCGGTAGACAAAGCCAGTTTCACGTTTCAAATTCCGGGTTCGAAACGGTGTTTTCAGGAGGAATTCATGGCAAAACATCATCCACGATCGTCGGTACGGAAGGAGATGGGCACCCAGGTTAATCTGCCCCTTTCCAAGGCCGTAGAGATCAGTTTCAACAGCGTCAAGATCCGGTTCGGGCGGTCGCTGATTACGGTCAGCGGTATTGTCTTAGCCATTGCCTTTTTGATGTCTATCTGGACCAACAACACCATTATCGACAGCCTCAAGGCTGCACACAATCCGAAGATGAACCTGAAGCTGCAACAGAAAGGGATCGACATCGATCCGGACAGCGCAGCCGCCCGCCAGGAACGGTCCAAGAATACTTGGCTTGTGGTGCTGTCGCTGCTGGTCTGTCTGGTGGGTATCACAAACGCCATGTTGATGTCGGTCACCGAGCGTTTTCGGGAGATCGGCACGATGAAATGTATGGGCGCTCTGGATGGGTTTATTATTAAGCTTTTCCTCTTGGAGTCATCTTTTATGGGTACGGCCGGTACGATCATCGGGGCCGTACTCGGGTTTGCGCTGGCCCTTTTGCTTTCGTGGGCCAGCTATGGAGCCGAATTCTTCGACTATGTGACCTGGAGTACGATTTTCTGGTACGGTCTTCTGGCTGTGGGGGTTGGCTCTTTTCTTTCCCTGATGGGCGGTATTCTGCCGGCCTATCGGGCGGCCAAGATGGAGCCGGTGGACGCGATGCGGCTGGAGGTTTGATGTCGTTTTGAGTTGCGGGTTGTGAGTCCCCCTGCCCTTTCCTTATTTGTTGCTTACGACCCGTTACTCGTTACTTTTCCGGAGGGACCTATGGCGGTTGTGAGAACACAGGATGTTAAGAAGGTTTATGAGATGGGGGATGTGACGGTTGATGCGCTCAAAGGGGTCGACTTGGAGGTTGAACAGGGCGAGTACCTCTCGATTATGGGGCCTTCCGGATCGGGAAAGAGCACGCTGTTCAACATGGTGGGAGGGCTGGACAAGCCGACCAGCGGGAAGGTCTACATCGACGATGTGGACGTGGCGCAGCTTGACGCCTACGAGCTGGCCTGGCTGCGCTGCCGGAAGATCGGATATATTTTCCAGACCTTCAACCTGATTCCGGTGATGACCGCACTGGAGAATGTGACCCTGCCTATGGTTTTTGCCGGGCTGACGAGCGATGAGGCCCGGGATAAGGGCGTGCACCTCCTGGAGCGGGTCGGGCTGGGCGATCGGGTTTCCCACAAGCCCTACGAGCTTTCCGGCGGGCAGCAGCAGCGTGTGGCCGTGGCCCGGGCGATGGCCAACGATCCGGCCCTGATCTTGGCCGACGAGCCGACGGGCAACCTGGACCTGAATACCGGGACCGAGATTATCGACCTGCTCCGGGAGATGAACAAGGAGTCGGGCGTAACGGTGATCTCGGCGACGCACGACCACAAGATGCTGAGCGTGTCCGACCGGGTGATCTGGATTCGAGACGGACGCGTGGACCAGATTATGAACCGCGAGGACCTCAAGATCGAGGTGGGCACCATCGACGGCAAAGCCCCTTAAAAGGCTTGATACGGGCGTTCCGGTGTCAACGATTTACCCTGATTTTTTATCATATCGCTGTCTTGGAACTGCCCCTGGGAAGAGCAGGAAGGGTAGCATAGATCCTTCTTTTATATGTGGTTTCGGGCTTGAAAAATAAGCGTTGATAACGACAAAAGGCCCTGGAGGATGCCTCCGGGGCCTCTTTCTGTTTTCAGCCGAACAAATGGGAAAAGAGCGAGCTCGAGGTCGACCCGGACGGATGGGTCGTGCGGGATTGAACAGCAAATACAAAGCTTACAGGAGAAAACGCAATGCCTGAGATGACCGGAGCTCGATTTCTTGCTGAAACTGTCCACGGTTTCGGAGTTACCCACGTCTTTTATATGCCCTACATCGCCCCCAGGGCATTGATGGAAATGGAAAAGCTGGGGATTAAGCGCATTCAGACCCACGGAGAAAAAGCGGCCGCGTATATGGCCGATGCCTACGCCCGGGTGAACCGCAGCCCCAGCATCTGCATGGCCCAATCGGTGGGTGCGATCAATCTCGCCGCCGGGTTACAGGACGCCTATCTGGCCTGCTCTCCGGTGATTGCCCTGACTGGACGGGAGAACCAGATTAACCAACAGCGCCACGCTTATCAGGAAGTCGATCACGTTGACCCTTTCTCGGCAGTCACCAAATATAGCGCGTTTATCGCCACGCCGGAACAACTTCCCATCTATTTGCGTCAAGCCTTCCGCGCGGCGACGTCGAGCACGCCCGGACCGGTACATCTGGATTTAGAAGGTCTCGCCGGGCAGATGGTTGTAGACCATGAGGCAGATCTGGAAGTCATCATCGAAGAGACCTTTGCCCAGATGCCGCCCTTCCGACCGGAAGCGGAGCTAGAAAAAGTGGCGGAAGCACTCCAGCTGCTCACCAATGCCAAGCGGCCCACCATCGTGGCTGGCGGCGGCGTGACCGCTTCGGGGGCGAGAACCGAACTCGTGGCCCTGGCAGAGAAGCTCTCCATCCCGGTCGCGACCTCTCTGAATGCCAAAGCCATGTTCCCCTGTGACCATCCGCTGGCGGTGGGCGTCCCCGGTTCATACTCGCGAGCCTGCGCCAACCAGGTCGTCTGCGAGGCAGATCTGGTCTTCTTCATCGGGAGTCACACCGGGGGACAGGTGACCAACGGATACCGCATCCCGCCGCAGGGAACGCCGATCATTCAGCTGGATATCAACCCGGATGAACTGGGCCGCAACTACCCAATTAAAGTGGGGCTGCAGGGCGACGTTAGAAACTCACTGCGCAGAATGATTGCGCATGCAGAAACCGTCGAGCCACGTACTGAATGGATCAGCCGGGTGCAGGAGTTGGTTGGGACCTGGAAAAAGAGCGTTCGTGAGGTGGTCAACTCGCACATCACGCCAATGCGACCCGAACGCCTCTGCCGGGAACTGACCGACTACCTGCCCTCCGACGCGATTCTCGTCTCCGACACGGGGCATTCGGGCATCTGGACCGGCACGATGATCGACCTCAAACATCCCGACCAGATGTTCATTCGCTGCTCCGGCTCGTTGGGCTGGGGTCTACCTGCGGCCATGGGCGCCAAATGTGCCCATCCTTCCAGGCCCGTGTTCTGCTTCACCGGCGATGGTGGCATCTGGTATCATATGACAGAGCTGGATACCGCCATGAAATATGGGATTCACACGGTGACCCTGATCAACAACAATCACTCCCTGAACCAGGAACAGGGCGGCGTGGAGTCCGTCTATGGCGGGCGAACCCCCGGCTCCGATGAACTCTGGCTCTTCCCCGACGCCAACTTCGCCAGGATGGCCGAATCGATGGGGTGTTTCGGCATTACAGTCAATAAACCGAGCGAACTTGCCGGTGCGCTCGACCAGGCGGTTGCCGCGGGAAAACCGGCGGTTGTCGACGTCAAAACGCACATCGAAGGCATTGCGCCTAAAGCGTGGATTCCAGACTGAGTCTTCAGTCTCGCTCCATTCACGGTCTGCAACGACAACAAGGACTTCAAAGAAGACTACGCAGGAGGAATCACATGAACCTGGCAGACATTAAAAAAGTAGGCGTTGTTGGCGGTGGAACAATGGGTTTTGGTATCACCATAAACTTTGCGCTTAACGGATACCCCACCGTTATGAGTGACCTGAGCGATGAAATCCTGAAGCAGTCAATGAACCATGTGAAATCTGCCATGCGGCTCTTTGTCGAAGAGGAACTGATAACCCGGGAGCAAGCGGACGGCACAGTCAACAGGATAACCACGACCACCGATCTGGCAGAGGTCGCTGCCCATACTGATTTCATCACCGAGGCTGTTGTTGAGCGGTTAAAAGACAAGCAAGAAATCTTCAACAAACTGGATAAACTGTGCCCGCCACATACCATCATCGTCAGCAACACTTCGGGGCTGGTGCTCAGCGATATAGGCGCCGATGTCAAGCGGCAGGACAAGATCGGGTTAACCCACTACTTTACGCCGCCGCACATCGTGCCCGGGGTTGAGGTGGCGAAAGGTCCCGGCACGTCAGACACAACCTACACCATCATCTACGACCTGATGAAAAAGATAAAGAAAGTGCCTATCCGGGTGCTCAAAGAGTTGCCAGGATACCTGCTGAACCGGATACAGGGCGCCATGAGTCGAGAAGCCAATCGATTGTGGGCAGAAGGCGTGGCGACCGCCGAAGAGATCGAGCTTGGGGTCAAATCTACATTTGGTTTCCGTATGCCCCATGAAGGTCCGATGGGACACTATGACCTGTCTGGTGTCTGGAAATGGCAAGCCGATGCGCGGTCGTCTCTGCAAATCGGACAGGCAACCGAATCCCTCGACGAAGAAGTGGCCGAGAAAATCAGGGAGCGTATGACGGAAGGGAGACCGTGGTTTGTCGACCCGGAAAAGTTTGACAGGGCAATCAAAAAACGGGATCGAGAGTACATACGCCGTCTGAAAGCGCTATACAAGTCGGAAAACCGGTGAGAGAAAACCGCAATGCCTTCGCTGCGGGGTTGAAGGGGCTTTTCCGCGCAGGTCCCCCCAGCACCATCGCCCAAAAACGCCCAAAAGGTCCGCAGGGCACCGGTACGATTGCCGTTAGCCTCCGCGAAACCGGTTTCGATGACAGAGGGTTTTTTTGGTAGGGGCGAGGGTGAAAAAGGCCTCGCCGAAGGCATGGGGACGGTGGGCGGGGAGGGATTGCGGATGACGGAAACCGCCCGAGACTGAGCGACAAGGCCCCCCCACCGGCGCGCCTGGGGGCTGACGCCCCTGGCTTGCCGACTCCCCCTCAAGGGGGGAGTGATGGGAGCCGCTTTGGCACGGACAGGATCGCCTGTCTATCTGCGTGCGAACACGCACAGGCAGGTATCCTGAAGTCATCAAAACTCCGCAAGGCTCAAGCCGAGCCTGAGCGTGAATCCCCGTCTCAATTGCTCGCCTTCCACGAAACCGTCCGTCTTGTAGCCGATTTCGAGCGCAAGCTCCGGCGCTGGATTTCTCCGTGCAACCCGATAGCGGATCGTTCCCCACAGGCCCCCACCCCATCCCGATCTCCCGGTTCTCACATTTTGTCCACCGAGAAGAAGCGCGGGCTGATGCCACAGTTCAGCGCGTGGACTGAAGGTGATGTATTTCCTTGAAGCGAGATTGTCAACGGCGATTCCGAGTCCGCCGAATTGATGGAAGGCGGGAATCCCATATCGAAAGAACACGTTCATCACGCGCCCTGAG
Organism: Candidatus Latescibacterota bacterium; assembly: GCA_965222075.1. Lineage (GTDB taxonomy): Bacteria > Latescibacterota > UBA2968 > UBA2968 > JAAXHW01. The sequence continues at coordinate 3,207,350 of OZ244937.1, forward strand.
TGGATAATCAGGTTCTCAAAGATGACCTCGGAGCCAAACGGGCTCAATCCAAGGCGAAAGGACGGCAGATATCCAACCTGGCCGAACCGGACCATGGGGAGTTCGCACTCGTGCTCTCCGTGGTAGAGGTAAGGAACGAGATACGTATACACCGCCCAAAACAGCGTGGGATTCAAGAGGTTGACCAGCAGCTGAGAGCTCAGGTCTTCCAGGGTTAATCTGTAAGGACTTCGGGAATGGTAGCCTTCGAGGGAATTGAGATTTCGCAGATAGTTGGTGATGTCATTTCCCGGCCTGGGACGGCCTGTGAACCTGGTTCGCAGGATGTACCAGCTCAGGTCCAACGATGAGAACAGATAGATGACGGTTTCCCGTGATTTCACGCGGCCGCGGTGAAGCCATTTGGATCGGACCGACTTCGACAGGATGGTGTTGGCTTCAGATCCTGCAATCGTTGAGCTGATTCTTTCGTGCCAGGTCCCCCTTCTCTCCGGGTTGGGTGAGCCGTGGGCCCAACCGTTTCCTCTACCGTAGGGTGGGAACAGGCTGAGGTGATAGGAGATGTCCTGGTACCCAAACTCTCTGTAGCGGGCACCGTGTCCAAAGATTTCGTGTTGCGTTAAAACCGGCAAATGATCCATCACATTGTCAAGTAAGAAGGTCTTGCCCAAACGATAAAGCATCCCTGCTGACTTCCGGACTTTTGTCGTTTCATCGAACAGCCTGGATTTGAGGTACCGATCTTCCAGGGCGTAGACCGCGCGATGGATCGCGATCAGGTTCTCGGCGCCAATTGAGGGTGACCGCCACGCGTCAATCCCCACCATATATCTCACCTGTGCGATCGCCTCAGGCTGGTGACAGAAGATCGCGATGACAAGCATCCATGGAATTCTGAAAGCCTTCAAGCCTGGCAGGAGAAACATTTTATTGCCGTCCACGAAGGGATGATTGTTGGCCAGGTTCTCCATGAGGGCGACTGCTTCGGGGTGACAGTCAGAAACCGTCTAAAAATTCCGGGTTCGGGGATCAAAGCGCCCTCTCACGCGTCTCGCCTCCCCCGCCTTCGCTGCGGGGTTGAAGGGGCTTTTCCGCGCGGTTCCGTCCAGCACCATCGTCCAGCAACGCCTCAAAGGTCCGCAGGGCAGACCTGCCTGTGCCGCTTGCCTGCGCGTTGCGCGCAAGCAGGTGCCCGGCACGGCAGACAGGAGCTTCCGCTTCCACCACAGGGGCAATTCGCGGAAAAGCAGCCCCCGCCTGCCTGTGCGTGCTCTCTCACGCACGCAGACAGGCGGCGTCTGAGCGGCCTGCCTGTGCGCCTGCCTGTGCCGTTGGCACGGCAGACAGGTCGCACGCAGACAGGCAGGCAGGCGCCCTTCTTTTTCGGCCTTTTTCTTGGGCGAACAAGAAAAAGGCCATAAGCAAAACGTTGCAGATGAACCCTCACACGTGTCGGATTTCTTCTTTTCTATGTTTTGTCGTATATTATACCCCGACTGCGTAGTCAGGCACATAAGTCCCTTAAAACGAAACAACGCCCATGACCCCCCTAAAGAGATTGGATATCGGCTGGCGCGACCTGCTCTTTGGCATGGCCCAATGCCTGGCGGTCGACAAGCGCGCAGAAATCCACGCGGCCTGCCAGGAGAGCACGGCTGCACCCGATCAGGGCCTGTTTTTCCTCTCGGTCCGCAGCGGCTTTGACGCCTATCTACAGGCCGCCCAATTCCCCCCGGGGTCGCACATTCTGGTGTCCGCCATCACCATTCCCGACATGCTCGAAATAATCCGGGCCCACGATCTGGTCCCGGTGCCGGTCGATCTGGACCCGCTGACTCTGCAGCCCGATCCGGACAGCCTGGAAGGGGGACTCACCGACAAGACCGTCGCCCTGTTGGCGACCCATCTCTTCGGCGCCCGCATACCTGTGGACCCCCTGGTGCGCTTCGCCCGCCGCAACGGCCTGGTACTGTTGGAAGACTGTGCCCAGGCCTATTGGGGCGACGGCTTTACCGGCCATCCAGCCAGCCAGGTGCGTATGTTCAGTTTCGGTCCCATCAAGCACAATACCGCACTGGGGGGCGGCCTGCTCTTTGTCCGCGATGCCCTCCTGCGAGAAAAGGTACGGAGGCTCCAGCAAGGGTATCCCGTACAGAGCAGGAGGCAGTTTTTCAAGCGCCTGGCCAAATACGGCATTGTTGTCCTGCTCAACAAACCGGGGCCCTATACGGTCCTGTGCGTCCTGTGCCGGCTGATGGGCAAGTCACACGATATTGTGTGCTACGGCGCCACGCGCAGTTTTATGGGGGGGGGACTGCTTGAGAAACTTCGCCAGCAGCCCTGCCAGGCCTTGTTGTCGTTGTTGTCGAGGCGCCTGCGCTCGGACGCCCTGGCGAGGACAGAGTGCCGGCAACGGGCGGCGGCGGCTTTTCGCTGCCACGCTCCGGACCTTTGCTGCCCGGGCCACGGGCCGCAGCACTCCCACTGGCTCTTCGCCGTCCGGGTCGGCAATGCCGAGGGCTTGTGCCAGCAACTCCGGGCTGCCGGCTTCGACGCCCATTTGTGGCCGCCGTCGCTGTGCGTTGTCCCACCCGACCGGGATCTCCACGACCAGGTGCCCACCGAGGTCTTGGCCCTGCAGCGGCAAATGCTGTTCCTGCCGGTGTATGCTGAAATGGGACAGGCTCGTCTGGATCTGTTGAGCCTCCTCGTGCGCCAATGGGCACGCTCCGGTGACGGCCGGCTATGTTCCTCTCACCTTCTCAAGTCTCCATCCGGGTTATGACGGGTTTTGGTTCGGTCTTTCCGTCAGCGGCCGAGCTCCTCCTGCAATACGGGCAGCAGATAGGCAAGGGCGACGCTGACGAGAAGGCCGGCGGTGATCTTTGCAAAGTCGGAGAGCAGCAGCCGGGACACCTCCTGACGGCTGCGGTGCCGCTCATTCCAGGCTATGGCGATCTCGCGTCCGGCCAGGAGACCGACGAAGACCCAGGTCGTGCTCATCGGGATATGGCTGACCTCCTTGAACAGGAACAGCATGATGCCGTAGATCAGGTCTACGAAGGTCGCCGAGCGGATGTCGGTGGTGTTCGTCTTCGTCAGCACCACCTTCTGGATGGCGCCGCCATGCGTATAAAAGATAATGGCGTACAAGGCCAGCATAACGACAACGGCCATCCAGAACCATCCCCACGGCAGGTCGCGCGGCAGGAAGACGAAGATGTTGGCCAGATCCTGTACCAGCCACTGGCTCCAGAGGAAACCGGTGGAGCACCACTGAGCCACGACCCACCACGCACTCGCCGGGGCCTCCGTGGTGCGGCGGAAGCGGGACTCGAGTTCCCGGTTGACCAACCTGTAGACGAGGATGGCGACCCCGAAGGCGGTCACATACCCCAGCAACGACTTGACCAGCATGCTCGACAGCGCCTTCGGCGCGAATATCGTCAGGGTCAGGAAGGTGGTGCTCACAGGGATGCCCGAGCGAGTCAGCAGGAGCAGGACAAAGGGCGGGACGCAGTAGATCCACGTAAAGCGCTCCGGAACGGGAATCACCTGAAGTCTGCCGTAGGAGACGTCGCCGTGGGTCACCCACCCATAGGCGAGGACCGTCACCAGGATGGTGCAGGCAAAGATCCAGAGCACCCACCACGGACGGTTGGCGTTGGAGCTGAGAAAGGTCCCCAGGGTCTGAATCGCGTCGTTGCCGACGATGGAATACGAGCCGAGCAAAAAGCCGACGATCATCAGGGCTTCTTGAGCCACGGTGGGTCTCCTTCGCTTAGTGGGGGTAGCGATTCATGGTGCCAGAGCTGGAGCGCGTCTGTCTCCTACGTGTTGCCGTCATTGTGAACCCCTTCCCTTACCGAAGCCGTATACAATGGCCGTTTGTATGTGCTTCCGGGGCATCAACTCTCCTGAACCGCAAACTGCCGCCGGACCTGTCCCGTGCCGACGAATTGGGAGAGCAGGCGATAGTTGCCGCGCTCGTGGCGGACCCGGCCGGCGACGATAGCCGGATGGACCCCTATTTCATGGGCGATGTTGATAACAGCCATTCCGGTCGGCGATTCGCGGACGACGCTCTCGTCCCAGGCCGCTTCTGGGACAAGGGCCTCTTCGGCCCATTGGTCGGCCTGGGCCTCCTTTGGGTTCTGTCCACTGTCCTCAACATCCCGGAGGGTGTGGTCGTCAACGAAGGCGGCCTCCCCGTCGCTGTCCATGTGTAGACCAACGTGGGCCAGCTCGTGCAGCAGGCAGAACCAGAAGTTGTCGATACGGTCGTACCGCAGGGTGAGGCCGATGACCGGCCTACCGCCAGCGAGACGAAGTGCCGCGCCGTCCAGATGCGTGCGGGGCAGATGGGGCACAACCTCAAGGGCGATGCCGCGCTTGGCCAAAAAGCCTTTGGCACGCTTGGGGCCGTCTTCGAATGGGCTGAGCTGTGCGATCTGCCTTAGGAAATCCTGAGTCACAGTGCCGGGCTTGTAAGCGACGGCCAGCGGGTGATCGTTGGCGGTGGCCATCACCTGCCAACACCAGGCGCTGAGGGCGTACTCATCCGTCTTGGCGTTGATTCGACGGTGATCGTTCTTGTGATACAGCGGGGTGACAGCGACTTCCCGACCGCCGGCGCGCTCGATCAGACCGCGAATCAGTTCCTCAGCTCGGTCAGCCAGATCGGGGAGATCCGGAATCCACCCACACTTCGCCATGGCCTTCAAAGGAAACCTGTTTGGCTCGATGTCGTCGAACGTAAAGTCGAAAGCGGCGCCGGGCTCCTGGAGCAGGATGTCTGCGGATATGCCCAGGTGCTGGTGAAGCGCCCGTGCCATCGACATGGTAATCGCTCTCTTGCCAGACAGGACCTCCGAGACCTTGGCGCGGCTCCCGATGAAAGGAACGAGGTCGCGGGGAGTCATGCCGGTCTGGTCCATGTGGAATTCGATGGCCGCGATGGGGCTCGGAAGGCCGATCGGGTAGTGCCTGGACTCGTAGAGCTCGACGAGATCTACGAGGACATCGAGCTCTACTCTGTCGGGATGGTTTTCGTCCTCTATCTGTCCGTCTGGGCACGACAAGGCATCCATGAGCTCAGAGACCCGAGCCAGCGCTGCCTCGTAATCCTCCTCGGTGCGGATCGGGCTAACGTTCGCCACTTCTAAACCTCCTCTGCGTTTATGCGGTTGTACTCCGCGTGCGTGCCGACGAACCGTATGTAGACCTGACGTCCAGGGTAGAAGATACGCACTACCAGGAGAAACGGTTGAAGGCCGAGAAGGCGAATTAGCCTCTTTACGGGCCAACAGTTTCCGAGTCTTGGCGCCGGCCTGAGCGTTGCGGACGGATACTGTCGTACAAAGAAATAGGGGCAACTCCCATTCGATGGTCTGTCGTTGCCCCGTATGTTGCCTCCGCTTGACCTCGGATGCCAATAGATATTCTTGGACCTCGTGAGACGCCTGATGTCGACTTCATACGTGATTTAAAACGAAAAGTAAGCCGTATAGGACATGATGAATTGGTCGGGGCGGCGGGATTTGAACCCACGACCCCCTGCTCCCAAAGCAGGTGCTCTACCGGACTGAGCCACGCCCCGACGTCATCTTGAACAACAGAAAATCAACCTGGATGAAACTGCCGTGGGAGGTCAAGATAAGCATAGCAGGGTCTGTTTTGCAAGTCTTTTCGGCAAACAGGCCTGCCTGCAGCGCCTGCCTGCGCGGCGCACCGCGCTGCAGGCAGGCAGAGCACTGCGCAGGCAGGCGGAAACCGCTATGATCAGCAGGCGAGAGTGAAGCGGGAAGGGGGAAACGGGAAGGGGAAAAGGGTCACCCCGGCCCCAGGCCGTCCAGCGCATTCGCCTGTCCTTCCCGGACACAGGCGTATCCGTTGATACGAAAAAGGAGCTCCTCAACATAAAGTCGCGCATGCTCATGTCCCGGTAGCCATAGGTCAGCCCTGCCCGTTCGTCCCACGCCGGGCCGAACAGAGTCGGCGAATGGATGGCGGGACGGCGCCCCGGACCTGCCTGCGGCGGCAGATCGCCGGATAGATTCATCCGCTGACCACCCAGCGTCACATGCGAACCCCGCGCGGACGCCCCACCCAGCCGCTTGTCAACCGCTTCCAGAACGTGACTCGCCACTGTCCGTCCAAACCGCGCAAGCCAGGCCCTCGCGATGGATTGGAGCGAACCTCAGATCCAGTACCTGCCCCTCAAAAGGCTCCTGTTCCGCCGCAACGGTGGATGCCAGACTCGTGAATGCAACCAATGAAAGAGACAGAATGCATTTCATCGAGATTCTCCTTTTCGTGGGTCGGGTGATGCAATCCCTGGTTTCATGAGAGCTACTTGAGATGCAGCACGCGCCGGGTCTGCACCCCGCCCGGATAGTGCAGGCGCACCAGGTACACCCCCGCGGCCACGGCGCCGCCGCGTCCGTCGCGGGCGTCCCAGGACACCCGGTAGGAGCCGGCGGCCTGCACCTCGTCCACCAGGGTGCGTATGCGCTGCCCGAGGAGGTTGTAGATCTCCAGGCGCACCGATCCGTCCGTGTCCAGACGATACGGGATGACGGTGTTGGGGTTGAAGGGGTTGGGCACGTTGGGCGCCAGGCCCGGCGGCCCGTCCGCGACCGCCGGCTTGGACGCCGGCGTGATGTCGATGACCCGCAGCTCGTAGCCGCCCCACTCGAACGACTCGCCGCTCGCCGCGATGTAATAGGTGCCACCGGCATGGGCGTGAAACGTCACCCGGAACAGGTGGTGGGAGCTTGATTCGTCGCGGGAAAACGTGTTGACAAGGAAGTCCCCGTCCGCATCGTAGATCGCGTTGATCTGCGGGAGGCGCAGGGTGAGATCGTTGGTGGGAGTCTTGCCCTTCATGTCGATCCGGTAGGTCCGGCCCGCCTCCAGCTCCACCGCGAACCAGTCGGTGTCGAAGTCGTAACCCCTTTCCACGAAGACCGGCTTATCGATGGTGCCCCGGGCCGCGAGCCCGTCCACCTCGACCACGCCACTTGTGGTCGCGTTGGCGGGCAGGTCGGCGCCTTCCACGACGAAGATGTAGCCATCGTGGTCCCCGGGCAGAGACGGCTGGCTGGTGAGGTCAATGTCCACGGTCACCGGCGCGGTCGTCCCGGTCGTGCGGGTCACCGTCACTGGCGTGCCCTCCACCGAGCCGGCCGCCACCCTGAGCGCCGTCGCGCCGCCATCAAGCTCGCCGTTCGCCACCATCACCGGGATATCGACCGTGAACGGCGCCCCCGCCAGCACCTCCGCCCGCACCTGACGCACCTGATCGGACCCCACATTCTCCAGGGTCACGAGGGTCACGGAAAGCGGCAGCAGTTTGTCGGTGTTGGGGTTGTCGCCCAGTTTGAGAGTTGTCAGCGCCGTCAGGCCGGAGAACACGCCGTCGGGAAGCGACGTCAGATCGTTGTCGTACAGCCAGAGGCGCCCCAGCGCCGTCAGGTCGGAGAACACGCCAGCGGGAAGCTCGCCGAGCTTGTTGGACCGCAGACTGAGGTTCGTCAGCGCCGTCAGGCCGGTGAACACGCCGGCGGGCAGCGAGGTGAGTTTGTTGACGTTCAGATAGAGCCGCTCCAGCTCCGACAGGCCGGAGAACACGTCAGCGCGAAGCTCGCTGAGCGCGTTGTTGTTCAGCCGGAGCTCCGTCAGCGCCTCCAGGCCGGTGAACACCCCGGCGGGAAGCGAACTGAGCGCGTTCTCGCTCAGCCAGAGCGTGTCCAGCGCGGTCAGGCCGGAGAACACGTCAGCGCGAAGCTCGCTGAGCGCGTTGCTGTTCAGACTGAGGTTCGTCAGCGCCGACAGGTCGGAGAACAGGCCGGTGGGAAGCGAGACGAGCGCGTTGCCGTTCAGACTGAGGTCCTGCAGCGCCGACAGGTCGCAGAGCCTCCGGTCGGAGAACGCGCCGGCGGGAAGCTCGCTGAACTCGTTGCCGCTCAGATAGAGCGTCTCCAGCGCCTCCAGGTCGGAGAACACCCCGGCGGGAAGCGAGACGAGCGCGTTGTTGTTCAGATAGAGCGTCTCCAGCGCCTCCAGGTCGGAGAAATCACCCGGCTGCAAGGACCGGATGTCCTCATTCGCGAGATAGAGACCCGTCACGCCGGCCAGTTGCGTTGTCGTCACTTCGGCGCAGTTCTCCGTCACGCCTTTGATCGGTGGCTGCTTCATGATCTCGTTCCGCACCTGCTCCGTGCGGCCGCAGAAACCGGACTTCGGCGTCGCCGGACCCGCCTCCGCCGCGGCGCCGGCGCCGTCGATGTTCGCCGCGCGCAACTGGAAGGTGTAGGCCGTGTCGTTGGTCAGATTCTCCACCACGACCCAGTCCTCGTGGGCCTCGCCCGGCGCGCTGTCGTCGATCTCCGTCCACTCGGAGGGGTAGTCGCCCGTGGTCTTGAACCGGTACTCGTGGCGCGTGATGTCCGCGTCCGGCGCGTCCCAGGTGAGCGTTACCTGCTCGTTGCCGTTCGACGCGTTGAAGCCCTGCCGCGCGGGGGGTACGTCGCGCAGCTCGACCAGCTTGTCCGTCCCGCCGGGGCCGGACGGCGTGGCATGGCCGGGCGCGCCGACGGGATCGTCCTCCCCGTCCGGGTCGGCCGGGTCGTCGCCTTCGGCGGCCTCGGGCGCGGCGGGGGTGTCGATGTGGAACCAGCGGGAGCGTTCGCTCGTTCCGGCCCCGTTGATGGCCTTGATGCGGTAGGTGTAAGTGAGGCCGGCCGCCACCGTGTCGTCGACGTAGGTGGTCGCGGCGCTTTCCGTGTCCGCCACCAGTTCACTGAAGTCGCCCCCGGTATCGTTCACGCGGACGCGCCGCAGGATGATGTAGCCGGTGATGCTGTCGTCGCCGGGGTCGTCCCAGGTGAGGACCACCCGGCCGTGGGTTGCCGTGGCGGAGAGGCCCTTGGGCTTATCGGGTACGGGGGCTGCCGGGGTGTCGATGTGGAACCAGCGCGAGCGTTCACTCGTTCCGGCCCCGTTGATGGCCTTGATGCGGTAGGTGTAAGTGAGGCCGGCCGCCACCGTGTCGTCGGTGTAGGTGGTCGCGTCGCTGCCCGTGTTCGCCACCAGCACACCGAACTCGCCCCCGGTGTCGTTCACGCGGACGCGGCGCAGGATGACGTAGCCGGTGATGCTGTCGTCCTGGGGGTCGTCCCAGGTCAGGACCACCTGGCCGTGGGACGCCGTGGCAGACAGCCCCCTGGGCTTGGCGGGCGGCCCCGCCCCTTGCTCCGGCGTCACGTCGGTCACGCTCAGCGTGTAGGTGCCCGTCTCGTTCCGGTCGCCCGACACCCGCGCGTAATAGGTCCCGCTCTGTGTTGGCGTGAACGTCACCCGGCTGTCTCGTCCGCCGTCGAAGTCGTCGTTGTAGCTGCCCGACTGGTAGCGCCCCTCGCTGTTGTAGATCGCCCGGAAATAGGTGTCCCGAAGCGTGCCGCCCCCGCCCGGGCGGCCCGTCAGGTCGAACCGGTAGGTCCGCCCCGCCACCAGCTCGACCGCGAACCTGTCCTGATCCTCAGGGATCCCGATGGCGCCCGTGGCCGAGCCCCCGACCGCGACGCGGCCGGGGGTGGTGTTGTCGTTGGGCAGGTCCACCTCGCCCTCCGAGACGCTCTGCAGCACCTCGTCACGCTCCTGCGCCTGCACCGTGGAGACAAGCATGCCGAGCACGGCCCCTGCCAGGGCCAGGATTGCGATGCCGCGAGTCATCGCCGCGGCTCCGTTGCGGCCCCGAAAAAATCGGGGGGGGTGAACATTTGTGCCGGGAGCGGTTGCCCGGCCGGTGGTCGGTCGATTTCAAATGCATGTGAAATTCTCCTTTCATGAATGGCGGTTGAGGGCCGCCGCCGGCCGGCTCGGTCACGGCCGAGAGGATGCGGTCGGTGGTGATCTCCTCGATCCCGGCCGAGAGGATGCGGTCGGCGGTGATCTCCATGCAGGGCCTATTCCAGGTAGAGCATCCTCCGCGTCTGCACCCCGCCCGGATAGCGCAGGCGGATAAAATACACCCCCGTGGCCACGGCGCCGCCCCGTCCGTCGCGCGCGTCCCACTGCACCCGGTAGACGCCGGCCGATTGCGCCTCGTCCACCAGGGTGCGTACGTGCTGCCCGAGGAGATTGTAAACGACCAGGCGCACCGGACCGTCCACGTCCAGGCGATAGGGGATGACGGTGCTGGGGTTGAAGGGGTTGGGCGCATTCGGCGCCAGGCCCGGCGGCTCCGGCCCGTCCGCGACCACCGGCTTGGACGCCGGGCCCGTGACGTCGGTCACGGACAGCGTGTAGGTCCCGGTCTCGTTCCGGTCGCCCGACACCCGCGCGTAATAGGTCCCGCTCGCGGGCGCCGTGAACGTCACCCGGCTGTCTCGTCCGCCGTCGAAGTCGTCGTTGTAGCTGCCCGACTGGTAGCGCCCCTCGCTGTTGTAGATCGCCCGGAAATAGGTGTCCCGAAGGGTGCCGCCCCCGCCCGGGCGGCCCGTCAGGTCGAACCGGTAGGTCCGCCCCGCTTCGAGATCGACCGCGAACCTGTCCTGATCCTTGGGGATCCCGATGGCGCCCGTGGCCGAGCCCCCGACCGCGACGCGGCCGGGGGTGGTGTTGTCGTTGGGCAGGTCCTTGCCGCCCTCCGAGACGCTTCGTCCCGTATCCTGGTCCTGTTCCTGAGACTCCTGCGCTTCTTCCGCCCGACCCCGCACCGTCGTCGAGATACCCTGCGACAGCGCCCGCCCGTCCTTCGTGCAGACCGCCGCCGGAGAGTCGCAGGCCGCCCCGGCCGCCAGCGTCACCGTCACGTCCGCCGGCGAGTCCGGCTCGACCGTCAGCTGCCACAGATCCCTGCGCCGGTTCACCCGACTGGCCTTCGTCGCCCGGCCCCCGGCCACCGCCACGACGTCCTCCCGCAACCGCCGGCCGTTCATCCAGCTGAGCGGCTCGCTGAACGCCATCCTGAGCGTGAACGCCGTCTGCCCGTCATGCTCCGACGGCACGCCCTCGAACGACGCCGTCAGCGGCTCTTGCTCCTCGCCACCCGAATCGTCCGACGATTCCTCCGACACCTGTTCCTCGGAGGGCTCACCGCCACCCGAATCGTCCGACGATTCCTCCGACACCTGTTCCTCGGAGGGCTCACCGCCACCCGGATCGCCCGACGATTCCTCCGGCCCCGACACCACCGTCGAGATCCCCTGCGACAGCACCCGCCCGTCCGCCGTGCAAATCGCGCCCGTCTCGTCGCACGGGCGCCACGCCGCCAGCGACACCGTCACGTCCGCCAGCGAGTCCGGCTCGATCTCGATCTCCCACGCGACGGTCTTCCGGCCCTTCGTCCTGACCGCCCACCGAGCGAGCCCCCTTTCGCTCCGCACTGCCGCCCGACGGCACTGCCGTCCACCGGGCGCACCGACGTCACTTCGCCGCCCTCGACTTCCACGCCGCGCGCGCCCACGTTTTCGACCGCGTCGCTGAATCCCACACGGACCTTGATCGCCTTCGAACCGTCGTGCTGATCCGGCGGCGACGCGAACCACGCCCGCAGCGGCATCCGCACCCCCTGCAGTTGGCTGGACGAAAGCTCCAGGAGATTAACCGCGTAGGTGCCAACGCGGTACGGCCGCGTGTCGGGGCGCTGGGTCCCAGAGACGTCGATGTGCCACGTCTGCTGCGCCCCGGTAAGCCCGCGCAGGTCGATGACGAAAGCCTGGAATTCTTCGCAGTCCCTGCCTTTGCTGGCCGTGTTCTGGGCAGATCTCCGACATGGTCACGCCGTCCACCCACGGCTTGCCCATGTTGTGATCGGTGTGGATCGACGGCGGATTTGCGCGCTTGATTCGTGGCGTCGCGGCGGTCAGGACAGGGGCGGTTTCCTTGCCCACGACCCGCACTCGATAAGCCTTGCCCGGCTGCACCCGCAATCCGAACCGGTCTACGTCTCCGTAGGTGTTGAGTACGACGTCGTCTGGCCCTTCGCCGGGACCAAAAGTAAGTTCCGACAGCCCGGGTTCGCTCTCCGGCACGAGTATGAAGTGGAATCGTCCCGCGCTCAGGTTCCCGCCATGCGAGATCTTGACCTGGTATTCGCCCTCGGCCTGCGTCGTGAATCTCGGTTTGAGCCCGTTGTTCGGTTCCAGCACTTCGTTCATGACCTCCGTGCTGAACGGGCCGGTCACGATCACCCGCGTCCCCCCTGAGATTCTGAACCGATAGCTCTCGTTCGCGTCCAGGTCGAATCGGAACACCTTCTGGTCGGTGAACGAGTCGAGTGTCGAAACCACCGCGCCAAAATCGAACTCGCCCTGATCGGACTCCACCAGCCCCGGCGTCGTGGCGCTGACCACGTCGGACCAGGCGCTCTCCTCCTCGTCGTCCACCGCCTTGACCCGGTAGTGGCGCGTGGTCCCGGGCGTGATGGTGTCGTCGTTGAATCGCGTGGGGTAGCACGTGCACCAGATGTCGCTATCGGTCACGTACTGGTTCGTGACGTTCACGAGCGAGGTCCACGGCGCGTTGCCATCGGCGGACCATTCGATCTTGTAGCCGTCGTCCCTATCGATTGTGCCTTTTGGAGACGGTAAGGTCCTGTCCCATCTGAGCGTGACCCGCATCGGCGCAACTGCGCGAGCGCTCGGATTGGTCGGCGGGTCCAGGAGCACCTCACCCTTGACGTCGATTCGCATCGACTGATTGCTTGCTTGCCATGCACCGATCGAAGGCCTGTTTGTCCACGAATCATTGTCGATGGTCCAATTCTCGCGGCCCCGTCGTCTTCGGCGTTGCCGCCGGAAAGGGGTCCGGTTACGGAAACGGCTACCCTGTCGCTCGAGGTCGTTTTGACCTGCACGAAGTAGGTTTTCGATGCCTCCAGCACGATGCCGCCGTCGGGAACGGTGAACACGTTGACTGCATCCTCAGTGATGCTCCCCGGGTTCTCCAGAGTCTTCAGTCTGCGGCCGGGATTGTCTTCCCCGCCCTCGTGCAATGTGACCTCCACGTCGTCATCGACTTCATCTCCAATCCCGATTCCGATTAATGTGACCCGCGCCCAGGTCCCGGCCGTGAATGCTTGCGCACTTCGATGGCCATTTTCAAAAAGGTTCCTTTCGTTATCATCCAGGGAGGTGTTCTTTACCAGGGACGGCCCGCTGGCGTCCGTGATGCTGAGGTCCACGTCGTCGCCCAAAGACCAGGAGGGGCTGGACGACCAGGTGTAACGCCTGGAATTGGAACTGACGCTGGCGTCCTCGAAGGCCAGCTCGGTATCATCGCCCACGTGCAGGGTCAGAAAGCTCGCGTACGTTCGCGGGAAGGGCGGTATCCAGAGTCAGTTCCAGCTCGCTGCCGTCGTCTTCGATCCTCGTGATTGTGTACGTGTTGCCGTGCAAGCTGATTTCGTCGTCGGATAGAACATTGGAGTTGGCGCACTGCCCATTAAAGGGGGTAGTGTGGGAACAACCGAATTCGTCCTGGGCGGCATTGAGGGTTTTCACCTCCAGGTCGGCGGACCAGATCGTCACGTCTTCCGCGGAGGCCGGCGGCGCGATGACGAGCGAGGCCGCGAAGAGGACGCCGCAGAGGGCCGCGGCGAGGGCGAGGCATCGCGGGAGCCGGGCCGGTTTGATGGCGCGAGTCATGGCTGCGGCTCCGGTGCGATCCCAAAAAAAATCGGGGGATAGTGAACATTTATGCCGGTTGGTCGGATGTGCTTCGAGGCCATGGTCATGTCTCCATTCATAGATGGCGAACAGCAGACAGCGGCGATTTCGATTGACCGATGACACGGGTCACGGTGTTTCTTCAGGGGTGGTTCGCGAACCGCCCCTACCGTACGCGGAAACAACCTGGATGATCGAGGCGAGGCTGGTGCCTGAGAAGGGATTGGACCCCGTTTCGGGATCCGCGACCTCGGGCGGAAGGACGTCGTCTATGCGTCTCACCTCCGCCACCATGGACCCCATGCCGGGGCGCCAGGTGAAGGTTTCCGGCAATATTCCCTCGCCCGTGATCCTCACGCCGAACGTGTGAGCCTTTTCTTCGCTGAAATTCACGGCCCCACCGCCCGAACGTCCCGATGCGCCGTCAAGCAGCATCAATTTCCGCGCGTCGCGCCAGTTCCCGGTGCTGAGCCGGTAGATGTAGACCCCCGCGCTCACGCCCCGACCGACTGCGTCCGTGCCGTCCCACTGCGCCCTGTGAAACCCGGCCGGGCGCTCTTCGTCGATCAGCGTGACCACGCGCTGGCCCAGAATGTTGAACACGTCCAGGCGAACGTGTCCTCCCTCCGAGATCTCGAAGGGTATGAGGGTGGAGGGATTGAACGGATTGGGATGATTCTGCAGCAGCGCGTTGGGTCGCGCGAGGTCTCCAGGGGCAGCGAGAAGGCGCCGTTTTCGTCCGTGATGGTCGTCACCCGGGCGCGCGGATTGTCGAGCCTGTAAAGCACGACCCGCGCCCGATGGATTGGAAGGGACTTCGGATTCACGACCCGTCCCTCAAACGGCTGCCGTTCCGCGGCAACGGTGGACGCCAGACTCGTGAACGCAACCAATGAAAGAGACAGAATGCATTTCATCGGGATTCTCCTTTTCGTGGGTCGGGCGATGCAATTCCTGGTTTCATGAGAGCTACTTGAGATAGAGCATCCTCCGGGTGTGCACGCCGCCCGGGTGGTGCAGGCGGATGAAATACACCCCCGTGGCCACGCCCGCGCCGCGTCCGTCGCGGGCGTCCCAGCGCACCCGGTAGGCGCCGGCGGCCTGCACCTCGTCCACCAGTGTGCGTATGTGCTGCCCGAGGAGGTTGTAAATGTCCAGGCGCACCGGGCCGTCCGTGTCCAGACGATAGGGGATGACGGTGCTGGGGTTGAAGGGGTTGGGCACATTGGGCGCCAGACCCGGCGGCTCCGGCTCGGACGCGACCGCCACCCTGGACGTGTCCAGCCGTTCGCTGGACACCACCCGCGCGCCACCGCCCAGAGTCAGCTCCAGGACCTGGCGCCGGTCGCGGTTGAGGGGAATGCTGTGCCATCGGCCCACGATCGTACCCGCGCCGTTGCGGGCGCGGGCTTTGTAATAGCCGCTGGCTCCGCGCGGCTCCAGGCTGGAGATGGTCAGTGCCAGGCGGCCTTCGCTGTCGGTGACCTCGCTCCAGGCGTAGTGGGTCCAGCGGCCGGCGATGGCGCGCGCGAACTCGACGGTCAGGCCTTCGACCGCGTCGCCCAGCACCGTGGCCTCCACCACGGTCGACGACGACGCTGGTGGGGCTCCGGCTCTTTGCAGCTCCCACACGACTCCAGCCGCCGGGTCCCCCGCTCCGGCGGCGAATCGGCTCCGCCCGGGCAGCAGGAACACCAGCCTGTCGCCGGACTCGTAAGCGTACAGGTCGTTGAACAGTTCCAGGAAGAGACCGTTCACGAAGGAAAGGACGAGCTTGTATTCCTCCAGCGCCCTGGCGTCACCGGAGCGCTGGAGGATCTCTTCCAAATCCTCGCCGTCTGCGAACAGCCTCAGGAAGTGGGCATTGAACCGCAGGGTATCGGATTGCATGCTGTAATATCCGAACCCCGCGGCAGCCTTCGATGAAGGGAGAGGACTGGGAGCGGGCGGGCCGGGCAGGAAATGAGGAAAGGAATACCCCTCCGCTGCCTCGGTGATGATGGACAGCTTGTAGTAGTTGCCTGCGTACAGCTCCAGGGTGACGGAGGACTCCGTGGGTATGGGTTCACCCCCTTCTCCCGCCTGGGACAGGATGGTTCCGACGTCGAACTTCAAACTGTTCCACACCAGCTCCCAGGTATCGAGAGGCCGGGGGTCGCCGGAGCCGGCCCACAGCGAAAGGGGATACATCACGGCAAGAGCGAGTATCAGTGGTTTCATTTTAACTCCTGCTATTCGTCGTCGTCGATGACCACGTACACATTCGCCACTGACGCGTCGTAGCCCCCGCCGCTGGCCGTGTGGGTCACCCTCACCCAGTAGTTCAGGGCGTCGTCGTCCTGGTCGGCCGCAAGCGTCACCGTCTGCGCGTCGTTCCAGTTTTCCGTGGTGAACGAGAGATTTTCGGGACTGACCGAAAGCTTGCTTGAAGAGCTCGCGATCGCAACGGTCACCGCGGCCGTGGGCTGGCTCCCCAGGGCCACGGTGTAGGTGGCGTTCTCCCCCTCGGTGACCGTGAGCTCCGTCGCACTCAGCGTCAGATCCGGGGTGGTGTCCTCCTCCCCGGAGTCGGCCACCGTGGACCGGTTGGCGACCGCCTGGGACGGGAAGTTCTGCAGGGCATTGCCCGCTTCGTCGATGAAAATGCCGACGGCGTCGCGGGCGAAGATGTTGTCGTAAGCCACGGCGACCTCCTGACCCCGGCTCACCGGCTCTCGCAAGGTGAAGATGAGGTTGGTCCAGGAAATGCCGGCGGTGAAGGGGATCACCTCGTCGCCGTCCACGGTCACGCCGACCACCGCAATGAAGAACCGGGCCAGGCCCACGTTGACGAGCCTGGCGATCGAGCGCAGCAGCGCCGGTACGGTGATCCTTTCGCTGAAGGTGAGGACGACCTGCCCGCCGTCCGTGGAGGTCGCGGCGCTGACGAAGACCGGCGCCGTCACGTCCGGAGGGTTCACCTTGTGGCCGGGGTTGGCGGGCACCGCGTCGTGGGTCACGTCGGCCCTGTTCCCCGGCACGCCCGTGTCCCAGATGGACGCGCGGTCCAGGCTCAGCTTGTTCGCGCCGATGGCGATGCCGTCGGCGTCCACGTCGGCTGTTCTCACCCTGTAGCTGAAGACCGCCGTTGTGGCCGTTCCGCCGCGGTACGTCGCCCTTTTGGCCACGCCGTCGAAGTCCAGCTCCAGTTGCGGCCTTCCGGTCACCTGCACCTCCTCGCTGAAGGTCACCGTCACGTCGATCAGGTTGCCGGAGGCGTAGGCGTTGTCCCGCCCCGGGTCGCTGGTGAAGGCGATCGACACGATGGTCGCCGCAGTCCCGTCCTCGTCGGGGTCCGGCGGGGGTTCCGGCGCCGGAACCGCCGCCCCTTGCAGCCCCCCCGATCCCCGCGTGAGGATCAGGCCGGCGCCGGTGCGGATGTCGAGGCCCTCGTAGTCTTCCGGGTCGCGTTGGAAAGCGGCTGACGCCACGGTGATCGTGCCCCGCGCCGACCTGCCGTCGCGCAGCGTCACGGCGATCGCCCCGCTGGTCGTGGCGCCGGCCGGGATGGTTGCCGCCGTACTTGCCAGATTGGCGCCCTCCGCCGACAGCGTCACGTTCATGGGGAAGGGCGCGCCTTCCGCGACCCTCACCGCGACGCCCCCGCCCTCCAGCAGCAGCCCGGGGATCAGGGTGACGCCGTCCAGATGCACCCGGGTCAGCTTCGAGAGGCCCTCGAACGCGCCCTCGGGCAGGGCGGTCAGCTTGTTGCCTTTCAGGTTCAACCTCTTCAGGTCCCGCGTACCGTCGAAGACGCCGTCGGGCAGGGACGTAAGGTCATTGTCGCCCAGGTCCAGGTCTTGCAGAGCGGCGAGACGGTCGAACGCGCCAACGGGCACGGCGGTCAGCTCGTTGTTCGTGAGATACAGATGCAGGAGGCCGCGGAGGTCGTCGAAGACGCCGCCGGGCAGGGACGTAAGGTCGTTGCTGCCCAGGTACAGGTATTCCAGGGTGCCGACGTCGTCGAAGACGCCGTCGGGCAGCGAGGTCAGGTCGTTGTTCTCCAGGTTGATTGTCCTCAGTCGCTCGAAATCTTCGAAGGCGTCGTCCGGCAGTGAGCTCAGGTCGTTGAACCCCAGGTCCAGGCCCGTGAGGTTGGCGTCGAGGTCGTCCAGCGCCTCACCTGGAAACGCGGTGAATTCGTTCCCGCCCATATTGATCCACAGCGGCCCGGTAAGGCCTCTGAAGGCGCCGTCGGGCAGGGAGCTCAGGCCGTTGGTCTGCAGGGACAGCTCCCGCACCGCGGAAAGGCCGTCGAACACGCCGGCCGGGAGGGTGCTCAGTCTGTTCCCGGACAGTTTCAGGAATTCCAGCCCGTTCAACCCGGAGAAGTCCCCGGCCTTGAGGGAAGAGATGCCCCTGCCGTGGAGATTCATCTCGCCATCGATGTTCCGGAGGTTGTAGGCGGTGACGTCAGCGCAGTTATTGATCCCGGGCAGCCTGGCGAGAATCGCGTTGCGCACCCTGGAGGTGCGGCTGCAGACGGGCAGGGTTGCCGCCGTCGCCGCGTCGCTCGTTTCCCCCCCCGTGCTCACGGCCCTTACCTGGAAGGTATACGCCACGCCTGCGCGCAGCCCCGTCACCGTCACGCCCGCCGCGTTGGCGCCGCCGGGCGCGCTGTCTTCGATCCGCGTCCACGTTGAGGGATAGCTCCCCCCCGTCCTGTAGCGGTACTCGTGGCGCCTGACGTCGGCCGTTGCCGCCGGCGCGCGCCAGCTCAGCGTTGCCGCCGCGTTACCCAACGTCGCCGTCAGATTCGCCGGCGTCCCGAACGGGGCGTCGGCGTCGTCCACCGGTACGTTGTCCGCCGGTTCGTCGTTCGCGGGTATGGTGATCCGCGCCCGGGCGCGCCCGATGACCGCATGGGTCGGGCCGTGGAGTTCCAGGAAGAAGTACTCCTCGTCCTCCGGCGCATCGTCATTCGTGACGTCGAAGTTGATCCATGCCGTCGTCTGTCCGGCCCCGATCGTGACCATCGGCTGTCCATCGTGACCGTAGTCGCTCCCGGTGGCGGTCCCTCCCGTGCCCCGGAAAGAGACGGACACCGCCCGCGTGCTCGTTTCCGACAGCGTCACCGAAACGTCGAAATTGCTCCCCTCGCGCTCCGTGCGGTCGGCGCCGATATCGAGCACCCGATCGGGTATCGCTTCCGTGCGCCGCTTGCCGTAGACCCTCATCTTCAGCGCCCGGGTATTCGAGTTCCACGACGCGCCGTCCGTGGATTTGTAGACCTCGTTTCTGATCCACCATTCGTCCTGGCCGTCCTGGCCGTCGTCGCGGGTGCGCCGGATATATACCCACGCTCCGGTCGTCCGGCGAAAGACGAACGCGTATTGCGCGTCGCGCTTGAGCGTCGATCCTTCCGGCGCGACGAACTCGTTGAGGTCTATGCCTTCTCTGAACACGGTGGGACTCACGAAGTCAAACAGCTTTCGGTCCGGAAGCCGTTCGCCGCCGACCGTTCTGGTCGTATACAGAGACGCGGTCACGTGATCGCCGTCCGTGGGAATACCCCGACCCGATTTTTTTTCCAACGCCAATGCGATGCTGTGCAGGTCGTAGCCTTCGTTGTCGTGTCCCGTGGTGAAGACCTGCGCCAGCCAGTTGACGCTGGAATTGTCTCCCACCACGTGGTATCCATCCGTACTCTCGCCGGTGTTGTAGACCAGACGGTCCAGCTCGTAGCCCTTGATCGCGATCATCGGGACTCTGCTGAGCGTGGTGACGTCGTCCGGCCAGGCCCCTGAACCGGCGTATCGCAACGTCTGGTTTGCGATCCACCAATCGTTATCGATGCGGTCGCTCTGTCCGTCCGAGTCCGTGGTGGCGAACCACCACTGCGTGCTCTCGTCGCCGGCCTGGAATCCGGGGGCTCTGCCGACGATGAAATAGGTCCAGCCGTCGTTCAGATAAAAAGGCCGTGGCAGGGTAAACGCGTTGTCTCCTTCGGTGATGCGGTCCGGATTGTCAAAGACCAGCAGCTTTGCATAGGGTCGATCACCGTTGCTCTCCGGATAACCGGAGGACCAGAGCTCGAGCCGGACTTCGTCCCCGGTCCCCTGGTCCTGATGAAATTTGACATCGAGCCCGGTAAGCGCGTAGCCGCCATTGTCGTCGCCGGTGCCGAAACGGATGGCGGCCATCGATTCGCCGGCGACAAGGCGGGCGCCGGGACCGGTCTTCCGGGTCTTGTCGATGTTGGAGACCAGAAGGATGGGGTCCTGCTGCGCTTCCGCGTTCGTCAAAACGACAAACGTGAGCAGGATTGGCACAACGAAAAACCTGGACATAATATTCTTCCTCCTTATCCGATTGCCGGTTTTGACCAACTCGCAAGCACGGTGGTCACGGTGTTTTGCAGGAGCGGTTCCCGAACCGCCCCTACACCTGGCCGAGGTTGTATTTTTTCAACTTCCGGTGCAGGGTCGATCGGTTGATGCCCAGCGCGCCCGCGGCCTCCTTCACGTTGTTCCCCTTGGCTTCGAGGGCGCGCAGCAGGGCCTGTCGCTCGACCTCCGCCAGCGGCAGGACCACCGCCGGACGATCGGTTGCGGAAGCGAGGACCGGCGACAACTGGGGCGGCAGGCTGCCCGCCTGCAGCACGGCGTCCGTCTCCAGCAGCACGGCGCGCTCGATGGCGTTCTCCAGTTCGCGCACGTTGCCCGGCCAGTCGTACTGGAGCAGCAGGCGCAGGGCGGCGGTGGAGATGCCGTCTATGGACTTGCCGGCGCGTGCGGCGCATTTCTTCAGGAAATGTTCGGCGAGCAGGGGAATATCCTCTCGCCGCTCTCTCAGCGGCGGAATCAGGATGGGGAAGGCCGCGACGCGATAGAACAGGTCTTCGCGGAGCGCGCCCTCCCTTACGGCGCGCTCGAGGTCCTTGTTGGTCGCCGTTATCACCCGGATGCCGACGGATATCGGGGTGGTTCCTCCGATCCGCTGGACTTCCCGCTCCTGCAGGACCCGCAGCAGCTTCCCCTGCAGGACATACGGCAGGTCGCCGATCTCGTCGATGAAAATGGTGCCCCCATCGGCGCGCTCGAAAGCTCCGATTCTCCGCTGCGTCGCCCCTGTGAAGGCCCCTCGTTCATGTCCGAACAGCTCGCTTTCGATGAGCGTTGCGGGGATGGCGACGCAATCGAGGGCAACGAACGGCCCCTTCTTTCGCGAACTGTTGAAGTGAAACGACTTGGCCACCAACTCCTTGCCGGTGCCGCTTTCGCCCCGGATAAGCACTGTGATATCGCTTTCAGCGGCCTGTTTCATCAGCGCGTATACCCGCTGCATTCCGGGGCTGGCGCCCACCATGCCGGCAAACGAGTAGGTCGTCTCCAGTGCGGTGCGCAGACGCAGCACCTCGGCCTTCATCTGCTCGGCCTCGATCTCCTTGGACACGTCCCGGTACACGACGAGGCCGCCGATCGTCTCTCCGCGCCCGTCGCGCACCGGCGCGGTGGAGCGGTAGAACAGCCGCTGCTCCGGCACCTTCCCGGCGCCGGTCGTCTCCACCACGTTGCCGCCGTCGAGGAGAAATCTTCCCTCCAGGTCGCCGAGATCGGGTTCCCGGAACCGCGCTTCCAGGCGCGCCTTCAGATCCCGCGCCGACGCTTTCTTGAGTTCGCTCTCCTTCAGACCCATCAGCTTCTCGTACACCTGGTTGGCGAAGACCAGGCGTCCGGAGACGTCGTGCATCGCAATGGCATCTCCGGTGGCATTGAGCACGGCTTCCAGTCTTCGATGACCGATGGCGAGTTGCCGCCGTTTTTGCGCCAGATCCCGCTCGATGTTCCACTTCCCCACCAGGGAAAGGGTGATCTGCTGTATCTCCTCGTGCGTGAAAGGTTTCCTGATATAGAGCAGCTTGTGCAGCAACTCCATGTTGTGGACGATCTCGGGCAGCGACCTGTCTGTGTACGCCGTCATGATGACAATCTCGATGTCGCGATCGATTTCTCTCACCCGGCGGATCGTCTCGATGCCATCAATGCCCGGAGGCATTCGGATATCGATATAGGCCGCGGCGACGGGGTGGTTCGATTTCCTTCCTGCCTGGATGATTTCGCATGCTTCCACCCCGTTGCTCGCGTGCAGCAACTCGAACTCGGGGAGAAAGCTCACCTCTTTCTCGCTTAAGAACGCCGCCGCCAGATCGTCCGCCGACGGCTTCGCCATATTTGGCCTCAACATCTCCGCAAAGTCGTCGTGAATCTCAGGCTGATCATCCACGATCAGCACACGGTTGTTTTCGTAATTTTCGGTTTTCATCGACTATTTTCCATTTCATGTGGTTGACAGACTGGTCGCCCTGCGCTCATTTGGGGTTCGGCCGAGGAAAGCGGCAGCATGACGCGTATGGTCGTTCCCTTGCCGATGTCCTTGCGGTCCACACTGGCGCTGTTCAGTGCCTTCTGCGTGCGGATGATATCGGCGATGGCAATGCAATGTCGGCGTATTCCTCGAATAACCGCCTCGCCAGCGGGGAACTCTGGTAATTTCCAAACAGACAACGCAAAATTCGTGCCACCTTTCCAATTAAACACCTAACTGATTGTGTATAAGGGAGTTAGAATATATGCAACGACGGGGGAATTTCTCGGCGTGTTGCAAAATGCTCCATGGCAAGCCGCCGGAACGGCCGCGTTTCCACCGTAACAGGAGCTATAAATGGATGTTTATGAAGGACTTATGGGAAATATACGAGAGGGAAGTAGAGGATTTGGTGCAATTTGCAACGGAAGGCGCGTTTTGCAACACGTTTGCAGCGGCACGCCGGATTCGGGAGCCCCTTGCGAGGCGTATGGAACCTGCATCGGTCCGACGGTGCCCGTGGGAGGGCGAGACCTGCCGGCGTCCGCGTTACAGCCAGACGCCCGCGGTTCGATCCGGCGGCTTTTTTCGGGCGCGGACGTTCAGTCTCGAAAGGCCGACAAGACGCGGATCGAACCGTTTTGTCATTGGTTATTCTGTCGTTGCGTGGGGGCGACCGAGGAAAGCGGCAGGGTCACGCGCATGGTCGCTCCCCTTCCGGTTCCCTCGCTCAACGGCTGAATGCTCCCTCCGAGGGCAATGACAAAATTGGCCGCGGAATGGAGACCAAGCCCGCTCCCCGATTCTTTCGTCGTGTAACCGGGTGAAAAAAGCACCCTGGTGTCCTGGTTGCCGATGCCGATGCCGTTGTCGATCACCTCAAGGTAGAGAGATTCCGATCCGGCGCTGGCCCTGATCCGGATGCGGGGCGTTTCGTCGAGTCCCTGCGCGGCGGCAAGTTCATCGATGGCTTCGAGCGAATTTTTGACCAGGTTGACCAGCATCTGGTGAAACTGGCTCTCCTGGATGCAAATCTCCCGCGGCGCATCTTCACAGTCGACGGTTACCTGGATGCCCCTCTTGTTGATGGAGTCCCTCAACACCCTGACGGCGCCCGAGAGCGCGTCGTGCAGGTCCACATCCTTGCGATCCATGCTGCTGGGACTGGCGAGCGCCTTCTGCGTGCGGACGATATCGGCGATATGGTTGGCCCGGTCCCGGACGCGGGCCACGGTCTTCATCAGCTCTTCGTTCCGGCTGGAGAGGCTTTCCGCGAGTTCGACGATGAACGGCATCACCTTGCGGCCCTGAGGGTCGTTCGCGATATAGTCGATCCAGTCCTCCCGGTGCGCCCGCACCGCCGCGGCCAGCGCGAAGAGACGGCGTACCACCGGGTCGTTCACCAGGTTGCGGCGCACGGTCTCGATGCCCGTGGTGACGCTGTTGATCGCGTTGCCGATGTTGTGGAGAATGGTATCCACGATCTCCAGCCGCCCCTGCGCGAAGGCTTGCGCCAGCGCCTCCTCGGCCAGCACGCGCTCGGTGACGTCGCGGAAAATGATCACCCCGCCCCCGACCCCGCCGATCTTGTCGAGCAGCGGCCGGGCGCTCACCCGGATATACACGCCGGCCGGTCGGTTGCGGTTGCGGATGAACACGTCCTCCTCGTCCACCGATTCGCCGTGGTGGATGGCGCGGACCAGCGGCAGATCCTCCGTTTTCATCGGTGTTTTACGGTTGGGATGGTAAACGCCGTATTTTTCGGCCCACTCATCCAGCGGCCCATCCTTTATGCCCATACCGACGATCTGTTCGGCGCCGGGATTGACGTAGAGGAATTCCCCTTCCGCATTGGCGACGATGATGCCGTCGCTGATGCTGCTGAAAATGGTCTCGATGAGCCGGGCCTGTTCCTGCTGCAGGGCGCGCGTCCGTTCCAGCTCGGCCTCCGCCTGCTTGAGCCTGGTGACGTCGCGGATGACGACCATGCCCCCCCCCGGAGCGCCCGGACTGCTCACCAGGGGCCTGCCGGTGACAGTGATGTAAACCCCTTCCGGCCTCTGCTCGTTGCGTATGAACAGCTCGACCCCGTCGGTGGCCTGGCCCTTCACCGCCAGCAGCAGCGGATTCAGCTCTTCGCTGAGCACCGTCTTCCCATCGGATTGAAAAACGCCGTAGGTCAGGGGCCAACGGGCGATATCTTTCTCCAGCGGATGATCGCCGCCGATCCGGCGCCCGCTCGAATTGTGAAACAGAAGCGACCCGTCTTCTCCCATGGCGACCACGCCCTCGCCCATGCTGTTCAGCAAGGTGCCCAGGAGCTGGGTCTGGTTCCGCTGCAGGGCGAGCGTCTGTTCCAGCTCGGCCTCGGCCCGCTTGAGCCTGGTGACGTCGCGGGCCACCATCAGGGCCTTCGCAGAACCCGCTCCATCCGGCAGGGGACTGCAGCGGAGGCTGAGATAAAAGCCTTCCGGCTTCTGCTCGTTGCGTATGAACAGCTCGATCTCGTCAGGGGTCTTGCCTTCCAGGGCAGGGATCAGCGGAAGATCCTCCACGGTGCAAAGCGTTTTTCCATCGGATTTGAAGATGCCGTATTTTTCGGCCCATTTGTGGATGTCCTTTTCCCTCGGGTCGCCGCCCATCCGCACCACGCGCGAATTGTAGAAAAAGGGCATCTTGTTCTCGTCGAAGGCGATCACGGCCTCGTTCATGCTGTTGAACATGGCTTTCAGGAGCCGGGTGAGATCTTTGTACTTGCCGATGATGCGTTTCAACCTGGCCTGCGTCCCCCTGTGCCTGCGGTCCCTCTCGTGCATGGAGACGGCGGTTTTGATGTTCAGGTGCAGTTGGCGCGGGTCGAACGGCCTCAGCACGTAGCCGAACGGGTGGGTCGCCTGCGCCCGCTGCAACAGATCCCCCTCAACTTCGTCGGTCAGGTACACCACCGGAACATCGAATCGGCTGCCGAGACGCTCGGCCACTTCCGGGCCGGTCACCTCCCCTCCCAGCCCGAGATCCACCAGGGCCAGGTCGGGACGCTGGTCCCCGGCTATTTCAACAGCCTCACGCCCGCTCGAGACCGCAGCGCATACCGTATATCCCAGGTTTTTCAGGCATGCTTCCAGGTGTGCGGCGCCGTCGTCTTCCACAATCAGTATCTTTGTGCTGGTCATCCTGTTCGCGTCCTTTCCGGGCTTCTCACGGAAGCGGGTGTACTGTCATCTGTCTCATTGCCAAACAAAAATAAGGAAATTCAGGCTTTGGACAAGGGAAATCAACCGATTCATGGATTGACCAGAGTTCACGGGTTTTTTTGGTAGGGGCGGTTCGCGAACCGCTCACCCCGGAAAGCCCGGATTTGGGAAAAAACCTTGACAGAGGTGTCGGAATTTGTTAATCTTCAGTATCCGGCCGATTGCTGAGCACCCTGTTTCCGGAGACGGAACGTGATTCTCGCGGCATACGACAGCTTTTTCTGGCGCAGTTTTCGGTACTACCGGTATTACCGGCAGGCACAGGAGCGTTGTATGCCCACACTGTAGGCGATCTTTTTCCAGACGATGAAACCAGGCCGTGGGCACTTGCTCACGGCCTTTTTGCTTGAACCGAAATCGCTTGACAAATCCTGAAAAAGCCGCTTATTATAGCGACTTATGTCGATAGAATTCTTACAGTTATCCACATAGAGAACATCCGTGATCCAGCCCGATTTCAAGGCCGTGCGCAGGCTCTCCGAAGCGGGAGGGCTTGTCCCGATCTTCAGAGATATCCTGGGCGATACCAAAACGCCGGTCTCGGCTTATCTCAAAATCCGTTCGAAAAGCCCGCTCACCTTCCTTCTGGAGAGCGTGGAGGGCGGTGAGAAGATCGGCCGGTACTCCTTTCTGGGCATCGAGCCTTTTCTGGTCTTTCGATCCCGTGGAAAACACGTCCGGGTTGAAGATCTGAAGCGGGGCGAAGTGAAAGCGTTTGAAAGCGACCCCATCGTTGAACTCCGTCGGCTTCTGGCGCAGTATCGTTCCGTGCACGTCAAGGGGCTTCCCCCCTTTACGGGAGGCGCGGTGGGATATGTGGGCTACGATGCGATCCGTCTGATCGAGGAGATTCCGGATCGCACGCAGGACGACCTGGGGCTGGACGATATTGTCCTCCTCTTTTTCGACACCCTCCTGGCTTTTGACAATATTCGGCACAAAATCCACCTGATCTCCAACGTCCACACGGATGGGGACTTGAAGGCCAATTACCAGGAGGCCGCCGACCGCATCACCTCTCTGGAGGAGATCCTGAAGCGCCCGGCGGATATCGCTCCGAAGCGGGGCACGAGCGCCTGTGAGGTGCGGTCCAATACGGTGGTGGAAGACTACCTGGAGCAGGTGCGGCGCTGCAAGGACTATATTGTGGCAGGCGACATCTTCCAGGCGGTGCTTTCGCAGCGTTTTGAAACGGATGTGACCGTGGATTCGCTCGACATCTACCGGATGCTGCGGGTGGTGAACCCGTCGCCTTACATGTTTCACCTGGACCTGGAAGATCTGCAGCTTGTGGGGGCCTCTCCGGAACTGCTGGTGCGGGTGGAGGACGGCATCGTTCAGGTGCGCCCGATTGCGGGCACCCGCCCGCGCGGGGAGACCGAAGAGGAAGACCGGGTGCTGGAGAAGGAACTGCTGGCGGACGAAAAAGAGCGCGCCGAGCATATTATGCTGGTGGACCTGGGGCGCAACGACGTGGGGCGGGTCTCGGACTACGATACCGTCCGGGTGACGGAGCGGATGGAGATAGAGCGCTATTCCCATGTGATGCATATTGTCTCCAACGTCAAGGGCAAGCTCCGAAAGGGTGTCGACGCCCTGGACGCCCTGTTCGCCTGCTACCCCGCGGGCACGGTTTCCGGGGCACCCAAGATCCGGGCGATGGAGATTATTGACGAATTGGAGCCCACCCGGCGCGGGCCCTATGCCGGGGCGGTGGGCTACATCGATTTTTCGGGCAACATGGACACCTGCATTGCCATCCGGACAATGGTGGTCAAAGGAAGCAGGGTCTACGTGCAGGCGGGCGGCGGAATCGTGTTCGATTCGGTGCCGGAGAATGAGTACGAAGAGACGGTGAACAAGGCGAAAGCGCTGTTCCGGGCCGTGCAGGCGGCCGAACGGGGGGAACTACGGTGAGGGTGTGCCGATGATTCTGGTGATCGACAATTACGATTCGTTTACCTACAATCTGGTCCAGTACCTGGGGGAGTTGGGGGCCGATCTGGAGGTCTACCGGAACGATCGGATCACGCTGGAAGAAGTTGAGGGACTTGCGCCTGAGAAGATCGTGGTCTCGCCGGGACCCTGTACGCCCAACGAGGCGGGAATTTCGGTGGACCTGATCCGGACCTTTGCCGACAGGATTCCGATCCTGGGGGTCTGTCTGGGACACCAGGCGGTCGGCCAGGCCTTCGGGGGAAAGGTGGTGGGCGCGCCGACGATTATGCACGGCAAGGTCTCGGAGATCCAGCACGACGGCCGGACCATCTTCAAGGGGATGTCCCAACCCTTTATTGCCACCCGCTACCACTCTCTGATCGTCGAGCGGGAGTGCTTGCCGGACTGTCTGGAGGTCTCCGCAGAGACCGAGGACGGAACGGTCATGGGGCTGCGCCATCTGGAACTTCCCGTGGAGGGCGTCCAGTTCCATCCGGAGTCGATTTTGACCGTGGAGGGGAAACATCTCCTCAAGAATTTTCTGGACGCTTAAGCAGGAGCCGGATATGACCATACAGGATGCGATTGCAAAGCTGATCGAGGGTGAGGATCTGACCCGCGAGGAGACCGTTGGGGCGATGGACCGGATCATGTCGGGAGACGCCACGGATGCGCAGATCGGGGCATTTCTGGTCGCTTTGCGCCTCAAAGGAGAGACCGTGGAAGAGATTGCGGGGGCGGCGGAGGTGATGTGCCAGAAGGCGACCCGTATTGATACGCGGCATGAGGTGGTGGTGGATACCTGCGGCACCGGCGGAGACCATTCGGGCACGTTCAACATTTCCACGGCGGCCGCTTTTGTGGTTTCCGGCGCGGGGCTGTGCGTGGCCAAGCACGGCAACCGGGCCATATCGAGTCTGTGCGGCAGCGCAGATGTGCTGAAGGCCTTAGGCGTGAATATCGAGGCTTCGCCCGAGACCGTGGGCCGCTGTTTGGACGAAGTGGGCATCGGCTTCCTGTTTGCTCCGGCGCTGCACGGCGCGATGAAATATGCGATCGGCCCAAGGCGTGAGCTTGGCATCCGCACCATCTTTAACGTGCTTGGCCCCCTGACCAACCCGGCGGGCGCCCGGAGACAGGTGGTCGGTGTGTACAGCGGAGGGTTGACCGAGCCCCTGGCCGAGGTCCTGGGGCGCCTCGGAGCGGAGCGGGCCTTTGTCGTGCACGGCTCGGACGGTCTGGATGAAATCACGCTGACCGGCGCCACACGGGTGAGCGAATTGCGCGATGGCTCGGCTTCCACGTATGAAATCACCCCCGAAGATTTCGGATTCTCCAGGGCCGATGCAGGAGACCTGAAGGGGGGAGATGCAAAGACGAACGCCGAGATCGTGCGCTCTGTTCTCAGCGGGGAGCCGGGAGCCAGGCGGGATATTGTGCTGCTCAATGCGGCTGCGGGCATTGTCGCCGGCGGCCTGGCCGGGGATATGTCAGGAGGGGTTGAGGCGGCCCGGCAGGCGGTGGATTCGGGGCGGGCGATGGAGAAACTGGAAGGATTGAGAACAGCGAGCAGGGGCGGTTCGCGAACCGCCCCTACTTACCGGGGTAGAACCTGAAATGGCAACCCGGAACGGGATAAAGGAGGGGTCGGTGGGCACGATTCTGGATGAGATTGTGGCCTACAAGCGGCAGTTTGTGGCGAAAAGACGCGCGCGGGCGCCCCTTGAGGAGGTGCAGCAGCTTGATGAATCGGCCCCAACGCCTCCCTCTTTTTTTGAGAGCCTCATTGAAGGGGACGATGTTGCGATCATCGCCGAGGTGAAGAAGGCTTCTCCGTCCAAAGGGATCATTCGGGCGGATTTCGATCCGGTGGCTATCGCAGAGATTTACGAGCGCAACGGGGCCTCGACGATTTCCGTGCTGACGGATGAGAAGTACTTTCAGGGGGCGGATGCGTATCTGACCCGGGTGAGCAGCGCGGTGGACCTTCCGGTTCTTCGGAAGGATTTTGTGATTGATGCCTACCAGATCTACGAGGCAAGGGCCATCGGCGCTGCGGCCGTGCTCCTGATTGCGGCGATTCTTTCACGCGTTGAACTGGAAGATTACCTCGAGCTCTGCCGTGAGGTCGGCCTGGATGCCCTGGTGGAGGTCCATACCGGGGACGAGGTTCGAACCGCGCTTGACTCCGGGGCCGATATTGTGGGGGTTAACAATCGGGATCTCAGGACGTTTCAGGCCGATTTGCAGACGACGCTGAGGCTGATGGACGATCTTCCCGAGGATCTGGTCATTGTCAGTGAAAGCGGCATACATACACGGGACGATGTGGTTCGGCTGCGCGATGCCGGCGCCGATGCCGTTCTGGTGGGCGAAAGCCTGATGCGTGAGCCGGATATCGGCCTCAAGCTACGAGAATTGCTGGGGAAGGAAGGCCCTGATTCGCCATGGTTCGGGTGAAGATCTGCGGGATTACGAACCGGGAGGACGCGCGCTGTGCGGTCGAACACGGGACAGACGCCCTCGGATTTATCTTTTTCCCGCCAAGCCCGCGCTACATTCGGCCCGAACAGGCCCGGGAGATTATCCGCGGCCTGCCGCCGTTCGTGACGCCAGTGGGGGTTTTTGTGAACGAAGACCGGGAGCGGATCGCGTCTGTCGCAACCTCCACCGGCCTGCGGGCGATCCAGCTCCACGGAGATGAATCCCCCGAAGAGTGTCGGGGGCATGCGGTGCCGGTGATCCGGGCGCTGCGGGTGGGCAGGGGGTTCGACCCTGCCGCGATGGAAGCTTACCCGGTTGAAACCTTTTTGCTGGACACGGCCAGGCCCGGACTTTACGGCGGGACAGGCGAGACGTTCGACTGGACATTTGCCAGGGCGGGGGCTGCTTACGGTCGGATCATCCTCTCAGGCGGCATCAATCCCGAAAACGTGACCGAAGCGATTCGCTCTGTAAGCCCCTATGCAGTGGATTGCGGCAGCGGGGTTGAGGCCGAGCCTGGGCGAAAGGATCACGAAAAGGTGGCGGCGTTTTTCCAGGCGGTTAGATTGTTTGAGGAATGAATATGTCGAAGTCGATCGCTGAACAGGTCGCTATTTTGATGCACGGCGTAAAATATGGGGATCAGCAGCTTGCGGAACGGATGACCGAGGAACTCCGGGAACGCCTGGCCGAGGGGCGTCCTCTGAAGGTTTACTGCGGCTACGATCCCACAGCTCCCGATATCCACTTAGGGCATACGGTGACGATGCGGAAGCTGCGCCAGTTCCAGGAGTTGGGGCACGAAGTGACCTTTCTCATCGGGACCTTCACCGGCCAGATCGGGGGAGATCCTTCGGATAAGGACAGTGTCCGGTCCCAGCAGACCCCGGAGCAGGTCGCTGAAAATACCCGGACGTATGCGGAGCAGGCGTTCAAGATTCTGGACCGGGAACGGACGATCGTGCGTTACAATGCCGACTGGTTGAGCGGGCTTTCTTTTGAGGAGGTGATCCGGCTTGCTTCCTACTTTACCGTGCAGCAGTTTCTGGCCCGGGACAATTTCCGCAAACGGTGGGACGCCAAAGACCCGATCTGGATGCACGAGTTTTTTTATGCGCTGATGCAGAGCTACGACGCGGTGATGCTGGAGACTGATGTACAGCTTGGCGGTACGGAGCAGCTTTTTAATCTGATGGCAGGGCGAAAGTTGCAGGAGGCTTTCGGTCAGCGCCCTCAGGTCTGTATCGTTATGCCGATCCTGGTCGGCACGGACGGCCACATGCGGATGAGCAAGTCTACCGGGAACTATATCGGCGTGGATGAGCCGCCCGGGGAGCAGTACGGGAAGGTGATGAGCCTGCCCGACGAGGCGATGTCGAGCTATTTCAATCTGGTGACGCCCTGGTCGCTTGAGGAGATTGCCGGCCTGGAGAAGGATCTGGCCGAGGGGCGCCTGCACCCGATGGAGGCCAAGCACCGACTTGCCCGGGAGGTTGTGGAGATTTTCCACGGCGGAGAGGCTGCGGACCGGGCCAGGGCACGCTTCGAACAGCTACACCAGAAGCGGGATCTCCCCCAGGATATGCCAAGCTTTGCGCTGAGTGAACCGATGAAGTTGCTGGACCTGATGGTCGCATCCGGCCTGGCGCCCAGCAAGAGCGAAGGCCGGCGGCTGATCCAGCAAGGGGGCGTGCAACTCGACGGCCAGCGCATCTCTGATTTGAACTCCGTGGTGAAAATAGACGGGGCTTCCGTACTTCGGGTGGGAAAGCGCCGGTTCCTCCGGCTGGAGAGGGCATAATTGGAAGATAGAACGCGTTTGCCGGCTCGGCTTCTGCGACTCCCCCGCTTTGGTGTGGGGGGAAGGGGCTTTTCCGCGCGGTTCCGTCCACCGCCTTCGCCGCGTGAATCCATAAACGCTCGCAGGGCAGAAGCTTCCGCTTACACCCCAGGGGCTATTCGCGGAAAAGCAGCCCCCGCGGCGTTTGAGCGGCGCCCTTCTTTTTCGGCCTTTTTCTTGGGCGAACAAGAAAAAGGCCAAGAACAAAAGAACAGTTGAACCTGAGTATCTTACCGAAAGGCTATTTTCTAAACAGCAGTAGCTTCTATGGGAAAGGGTAGACGCATGCCAGAGGTCAACCCGACAGAAGCAACAGGGACTCTCCCCGACGGGGGCGGACATTTTGGGCCCTACGGAGGGCGCTATGTACCCGAGACGTTGATGGCCCTCCTGGAGGATCTGGAGGCGGCCTACCGGGAGGCAAAAGACGATCCGGCGTTTCAGGCCGAGCTTGAGTATTACCTGCGGGAATTCGTGGGCCGGCCCACGCCGCTTTACTTCGCGCGGCGGCTGACCGGGGAGCTGGGAGGCGCCAGGATCTACCTGAAGCGGGAGGACCTGGCGCATACCGGGGCGCACAAGATCAACAACACGATGGGGCAGATCCTGCTGGCGAAGCGGATGGGGAAGACGCGGATTATCGCAGAGACGGGCGCGGGGCAGCACGGGGTGGCCACGGCGACGGTGGCGGCCATGTTCGGGCTGGAGTGCGAGATCTTTATGGGGACCGAAGATATGGAGCGGCAGGCGCTCAATGTCTTCCGGATGCGCCTGCTGGGGGCGAAGGTAACCGGGGTGGCGTCGGGCAGCCGGACACTCAAGGACGCCATCAACGAGGCGATTCGGGACTGGGTAACCCATGTGGAGACGACCTTCTATATCTTCGGATCGGTGCTGGGACCGCACCCCTATCCGATGATCGTCCGGGATTTCCAGCGGGTGATCGGCGTGGAGGCCCGGGTGCAGGTACTGGAGGCGGAGGGGAGTCTGCCCGCCTGCCTGATCGCCTGCGTGGGGGGAGGGAGCAATTCGATCGGACTCTTCCACGCCTTCCTGGAGGATTCGGGTGTCCGGATGATCGGCGTGGAGGCCGGGGGACGGGGGATCGCCACCGGCGACCATGCGGCCCGGTTCCAGGGGGGGGACCTGGGGGTATTGCACGGGGCGCGCATCTACCTGCTCCAGGACGGCGACGGGCAGATTGCCCTGACCCACTCGGTGTCGGCCGGGCTGGACTATTCGGGGGTGGGGCCGGAGCACTGCTACCTGCGGGACCGGGAGCGGATCGACTATACCTATGCCACGGACGAGGAGGCCCTGGAGGCCTTCCAGATGCTGAGCCGGACGGAGGGAATCATTCCGGCGCTGGAAAGCGCGCACGCGGTCGCCCACGCCTGCAAGGTGGCGGCGCAGATGGACAGGGAGGAGGTCCTGGTCGTCAACCTCTCCGGGCGGGGAGACAAGGACGTGCAGCAGGCGGCCGGCTTTATCAAAGAGAGTGAAGGGTAGATTCCATGTCACGAATTTCGGATGCGTTTGCCCGTCTGAAGCAGCGGGGGCAAACCGGGTTCGTCGCCTATATCACGGCCGGCGATCCCGACCTGGAAACCACCCGGGCACTGGTTCTGGAACTGGAGCGTTGCGGGGTGGATATTCTCGAACTCGGGGTTCCGTTTTCCGATCCCTTAGCGGACGGACCCGAGATCCAGAGGGCCTACCAGCGGGCGCTGAGGCACGGGATATCTCTTGCAGACGTTCTGGACCTGGTAAGCGACCTCAGAAAAGAGACCCGCATCCCGATCGTTCTGTTTACCTATTACAACCCGGTCCACCGTTACGGGCTGGAACGCCTGGTGGACCGGGCGGCGGAGGTGGACATCGACGGGATTCTGGCGCTGGACCTCCCTCCTGAAGAGGCGGGGGATTACAAGCGGTTGATGGACGCGCGCGGCCTGGATACGATCTTTCTGATTGCGCCGACCAGCCGGGACGACCGGATTCGCTTGATTTCGTCCTGCACCACCGGATTTGTCTATTATATCTCTCGCACGGGGGTCACCGGAGAGCGGGAGCGGCTTGCGGATACGGTTCGGCCGATGGTGGAAAAGATCCGAAGCCATACCGCACACCCGATCGCCGTCGGCTTCGGGATTTCAAAGCCCGAGCATGCGAAAGAAATCGCCGGATACGCCGATGCGGTGGTAGTCGGCAGCGCCATTGTCCGCCGCATCGGGGAGAAAGAAGGAGACACGGACCTGGTCTCCCACGTCGGCGACTTTGTGAAGAACCTGGTCCGGCCGCTGAAGGAGGAAAGGCATGGAAATCGATGACTGGCGAAAAAAAATTGATGAACTGAATGGCAAGCTGCTGGCGCTCCTGAACCAGAGAGCGCAATGTGCCCTGGAGATCGGGAAGATCAAGCAGGCTACAGGCCAGCCGGTCTACGCCCCGGACCGGGAGACCGCGGTGCTCAACCACATCCGGGAGATGAATACGGGGCCGTTGAGCAACGACGCTGTTCAGCGGATCTTTCGACAGATCATCGATGAGTCCCTGCGCCTGGAACGGGAACACGGGGAGGGTGGATAGGGTGTTGGCCCGCTTCCGGGCCTCCGACTGTAGCGCAAACTGTTCGTTTGCGCAATAAGAACACGGGGGAATAGATATCACGTTCTTCTCACCCCCCCACAAACTGACAGTTTGTGCTACGACACCCCTCCCATAAACGGACAGCTTGTACTACGACCCGCTCGCTTTTTGGAGGGTGTAACCGGCCCCGTTTTGGTCGATATATTCAGGGCAAGGAGTACGAGAAATGACAAGTGTCACGGAAATTCAGCAAGCGATTCTATCCCTTCCCGAAGACGATTATCTTCAATTGAAACAATGGTTTAGCGAGCTGGACTGGGAAAAGTGGGACCGGCGGATTGAAGCGGATTCAAAAGGCGGAAAATTGGATTTCCTGACTGCCGAAGCCTTTGAAGCCAAAGAGAAGGGCAGGCTCAAGGAACTTTAGATGCACCGGACAACACCCCGCTTCCGGGCCCACTTTGAGCGACTCCCGGAATCTGTCCGAAGGGTTGCGAGACGGAATTTCCGCCTGCTCAAGGCAAACCCAAGGCATCCCTCTCTTCACTTCAGGAAAGTCGGCAAGTTTTGGTCGGTCCGCACGGGACTTTCTCACCGGGCGCTCGCCGTTGAAGTAGAACGAAATGACAGATGAGCCACTTTGACTACAAACCGTTCTATCGCCGCAACCTGCCACATATACAGCCGCCCGGTGCAACCTTCTTCGTCACGTTCCATCTTGCAGGTTCCCTACCGCGGACAGTCTTGCAACAATGGGCAACGGAGAAAGACCAGCTCGAAACAGAAAAATTGCGCCTTGCTAAGTTGCGAAGTAACATTCGTTTTGCCTCAGCAGAACACATTACACTTGAGAAAGAACGTGAACATCGTGAGTGGGAATGGCAACGACGGTGGTTCCGGAAATTTGAAACAACGCTAGACAAAGCGCAAAGTGGGCCCGTGTGGCTCAAAGATGAGCGAATTGCTAAAGAGGTGGCAGAGAGCCTACGCTACCGGGACGGAAAAGTGTATCGCCTGGATGCCTACTGTATCATGGCCAATCACGTACACATTGTGTTTGCACCCCTTGTGATGCAACCTTCCGTAACGCAACCTGACAGCTTGCAGGACAATGCGACCAAAGCGGACAATTTGTGCTACAACTCGCTTTCCTCGATTATGCAATCGCTCAAAGGCTATACAGCGTGGAAAGCAAATACGCTATTGGGGCGACATGGGCCATTTTGGCAGCACGAAAGTTACGATCGAAGTATTCGGCATGCAAGTGAATGGGAGCGGATTATAACCTATGTTCTCAACAACCCGGCAAAAGCGGGTTTGGTGGATCATTGGGAAAAGTGGCGTTGGAGTTATTACCGAGCCTCCGACTGTAGCGCAAACGGTTCGTTTGCGCAATAAGAACACGGGGGAATAGATATCACGTTCTTCTCACCCCCCCACAAACTGACAGTTTGTGCTACGACACCCCTCCCATAAACGGACAGCTTGTACTACAACTCGCTCGCTTTTTTACGGAGACGATTGAAACCATGGGTTTTCAGCGCATCAAAACGCTTCCGAGCCCCGATGAGATTCGGGAAGCGATCCCCCTCTCCGGTGAGATCGCAAAGGTGAAGCAGAGGCGGGACCGGGAGATCCAGGCCATTTTCGAGCGAAAAAGCGACAAATTCCTCGTTGTGATCGGACCGTGTTCGGCACACAATGAAGATGCGGTTTGCGAATACGTGGCGCGGCTGGCCAGGTTGCAGGAGGTGGTCGAAGAGCGGCTTCTGCTTGTGCCGAGGATTTATACCAACAAGCCCCGGACGACCGGGGAAGGCTACAAAGGGATGGGGCACCAGCCGGATCACCAGAAGGAACCCAACATTGCCGAAGGGATCTATGCGATTCGACAGATGCACCTCCGGACGATTCGAGAGTCCCACCTGACAGCGGCCGACGAGATGCTTTATCCCACCAACCTCCCCTATGTGGAGGACGTGCTGAGCTACATCGCAGTGGGCGCCCGGTCGGTGGAAAACCAGCAGCACCGTTTAACCTGCAGCGGCGTGGATGTCCCTGTGGGAATGAAGAATCCCACCGGCGGGGATATATCGGTGATGCTGAACGCAATTTATGCCTCACAGATCCCTCACGTGTTTATCTACAATGGGTGGGAGGTGAGTACGTCCGGGAATCCCCATACCCACGGGATCTTGCGGGGAGCCGTGGATTCCTACGGCCGGAGTATTCCGAATTACCATTATGAAGATCTGATTTATATGGCGGAGGCGTATCTGGAGCACGAACTGGCGCATCCCGCGCTGATTGTGGATTGCAACCACAACAATTCGAACAAACACTACGCCGAGCAGCCCCGGATCGGCATGGAGGTGATGCAGAGCCGCCGGAGATCCGACATCTTAAATGGGATGATCCGGGGGCTGATGGTCGAGAGCTATCTGGTGGAAGGGTCGCAGAGCGTGGACGAAAACGTGTACGGGAAATCGATTACCGATCCCTGTCTGGGCTGGGAGGACTCCGAGGCGTTTGTGAAAGAGCTGGCGGAGGCGGTATAATCGGGGGTCGGATAACAGATAGAGGTAACAGGGTAGCCCCAAATGTCCAGTGATCAACCATTCTCACCGGAGCGAATCGCCATCGTCGGCGTTGGGCTGATTGGCGGGTCTCTCGGTCTGGCCTTCAAACGCCTCGGGATCGGGCGGGAGATTGTTGGGATCAGTCGGATGGAGACTCTGGAGACGGCACAGGGGCTGGGCGTGATCGATGTCGGCTATCCGTATGAAGCGCTGGAGAGGGGTGTGCAGGCGGCCGATCTGGTTTTGCTGTGCACGCCGATTTCCCGCATCTTAAGCCTGCTTCCAGAGGTGCTGGCGAGCGTTCCCCAGGGTGCACTGGTCAGCGATGTGGGCAGCACCAAACGGGAGATCGTTTCCCGGGCAACCTCGCTGGGACGCGGTGGGGTGCACTTTATCGGCGGACACCCGATGGCGGGTTCGGAACGAACGGGGGTTTCCGCGGCTGATCCCTTTCTTTTTCAAAATGCGATTTATGTGCTTACCCCAACTCCGGAGGTTCCCGAGGCGGTGTGCGACCACTTTGTGGATCTGGCCAAGCGGCTCGGCGCTCGGCCGATGCGTATGCACCCGGCGACACACGACCGGATCGCTGCGGCCGTCAGTCACCTGCCCCAGTTAATGGCCACGGCGCTGGTAGGCGAGATCGGCCGGCTGAACGAGGCGGACAGGCTGCCCTTGCAGATGGCCGCGGGAGGGTTCCGGGACATGACGCGGATCGCATCGAGCCCCTATGAGATGTGGCGGGATATCTGCCAGACCAATGCAGAACCGATCCGCGAGATGATCGACCGATACATCGAAGCGCTCTGCGGCCTCCGGGAGAAGGTGGACGAGGGTGGGCTTGCAGAGGATTTCGCGTTTGCCAACCGGATTCGGAGCAGTATCCCGAAGGACTCCAAGGGGTTTTTGCATCCGCTGCACGAGATCCTGCT
Organism: Candidatus Latescibacterota bacterium; assembly: GCA_965222075.1. Taxonomy (GTDB): domain Bacteria; phylum Latescibacterota; class UBA2968; order UBA2968; genus JAAXHW01. Next base: position 3,244,985 of record OZ244937.1, read on the forward strand.
GGTTGTGGAGGACCGGCCGGGGGTGATTGCAAAGGTGGCGGACGCGCTGGCCGAGGCCGACATGAATATTGACGATATTGAGGTGCTCAAGGTGCGCGAGGGGGAGGGCGGGACGATTCGTATGGGGTTTGATTCGCGGGAGACGGCAGAGCGGGCGGTCAGGATTCTGGAGAGGGTGGGATACCGGGTGCGGATGCGGTAGGGAATTGAAAATTGGGGACAATGCGTAACGCGGGAGACTTGAAGACGGTGGCAGTGACAGGGCAGACGATGGAGGCAATACAGGGGCTTTCCGGAGAGGGTGACCTTCCCGGAAATCCGGAGATTTCGCTGATGGCGCTTGCGCTTGCGGCAAAGGCGGAGGGAGTGTCGGAGATTTGCCGGTGTTCACGGCGGCCCGATGTGGATGCCCTGGTGGACGCTCTGACGCGGTTCGGCCTGGCGGTTGAGCGGGGGGAAGAGGGGGTGAGGGTTACCGGTGGGGAGCTACAGGCGCTGGAGGGACCGCTCGATGCGGGGCGGTCGGAGGTCCTTTTCGCCTGTCTGACCGGGCTGCTGGCGGACGCGCCCTTCCAGTCGCAACTGGACGGGAATGCCGCCTGCGCTGCCCGGATCGAGCCCGTACTGGAGGCGCTGCGCGCCCTGGATGCCCCGATTTTTACACCGGCCGAAGGCATTTTTCCACTCAAGGTGGGCGGCCGTGCGTTAAAGCCGGGGCGGCACCAGGGCGGGGTGCCCAGTACGGCGGTTAAGTGCGCGGTGTTCCTGGCCGGGCTGGGGATCGAAGGTGCGGTCGAGTTGATTCAGGAGGCCCCGGGCGACGAGGACCTGGAGGTCCTGTTCAGGGCGGCGGGGGCGACGCTGGAGAAGGGGCGGGTTGAAGGAGGAATGGGGCACCGGATTGCCCTGGAAGGCCCTGTGCGCGTGCAGCCGGCCTGCCACGACGTTCCGGGAGATCCGACCGCGGCCCTGTTTTTGCTTCTTACGGCGGCGATGCTGAAGGGGTCGGAACTGACGCTGAACGGGATGGGCAACAATTGGAAGGCCCGCCGGATGCTGGACCTGCTCCGCCGGCTGAACGTCCAGCTTGAGGTCCAGGTGACCCGGTCCGCGTCGGGTTTCTCCACGCGCCGGGTGCGCGTGGTGGGCTCCGAACTCCGGCCGATCAAGATCTCGGACCCGCAGGCGGCCCTCTTTCTAAACGAGCTTCCTTTCCTGGCGGTTGTGGGTGCCTGCGCCGGGGGGGAGACCATTATCCGGGACGCTCAGGCCCTGCGGCAGGGAAAGACCGATTGCATTGCCCTTGTGGTGGAAAATCTCCGGAAGATGCAGGCGCACGTAGGTGAAATTCCCGATGGTCTGGTGGTGCAGGGAGGGCTTCGGCTGCAGGGGGCCGAGGTGGATGCCGGCGGGGATTCCCGGATTGCCATGGCGTTCACGCTGGCAGGACTGGTTGCCGAAGGGGAGACGACGGTTTTGAATCGAGGGCAGATGGACCGGGATTTTTTCGGGGTTATGGAAGCGCTGTTATCCGTTGCGCAAATCACATAAGAAGCTTCTTACAAAACAGAGGAGAAGACCATGAGGCTGATGATCCGACTTGCCCTCCTGACGGCCCTGTTTTTACTGGGAGGCGTTGTGTTCATCCGGTATACCTACGGCTGTTCGTGGAAGGAAAGTTTCGGAATTGCGAACCAGTTTGTGTCTGATCTCGTCGGTTAGGGAGCAGGGCCTTTGAATATCCGCGCAACCACCAGGGTACTGGGGGTTATCGGACATCCGATCACCCATTCTTTTTCCCCCGATATGCACAACGCCGCAATTGACGCCCTCGGCGTCGATTTCTGCTATGTGGCGTTCCACGTGCTGCCTTCTGGGGTTGGCGCGGCCCTGCAGGGCCTGCGAGGGCTCAATATCCGGGGGTTGAACGTGACCATCCCCCACAAGCTGGCCGTGATGACGCACTTAGACCGGATTTCCGAGGAGGCCTTAGCGGTGGGGGCTGTGAATACCATCTCCCACGAGGAGGGAGAACTGGTCGGGTACAATACCGACGTTTACGGGGTGCTCACCGCCCTGGAGAAGGCGCTACAGGCCTTCCCGGATCACTGTGTGGTTCTGGGTGCAGGGGGGGCGGCTCGGGCGGCTGTGTATGCCCTGGGGAGCCGCGCAGAGGTCCGGAGGCTGACGGTTCTCAACCGAACCGTGGCGCGGGCCGAGGCGCTTGCCCGGGATATGGAGAAGATGACCGGCAAATCCATATCGGTGGGGGCGATGGAGGCCGATACACAGGCCCGGGCGTTCGCCGATGCCGGGCTGGTGGTGAACACCACATCTTTGGGGATGCATCCGAACGTGGAGGCCTCTCCCCTGCTGGATGAGCATGCGGTGCATGCCGATCTGGTCCTCTACGATACGGTGTTCAATCCTGCACAGACGCGGCTGATGGCGCAGTTTCGGGCGGGGGGCGCTCCGGCATACGGAGGGCTGGATATGCTGGTCTACCAGGGGGCCCGGTCCTTCGCCATCTGGACCGGCATCGAGCCGCCCACCGATGTGATGAAACAGGCCATTGCGGGCCGGTTCCCGTCCTAGCCGTGAAACCGGACGTCTTTTTTCGACCCGAGGCAAAGCGGGCCTTTGTCCGGCAGATGTTCGACGGAATTGCCGGCACGTACGACCTGCTCAACCACCTGCTCAGCGCCGGCGTTGACATCCTGTGGCGCCGGCAGACGGTCGACGGGCTGCGTCCGGTATCCGGCTGGCGCGTTCTGGATCTGGCAACGGGTACCGGAGACCTCGGGTTTGAGGCTGCAGGCCGCAACCCCGAGATCTGTGTTGTGGGTGTGGACCTTTCCCTGCCGATGCTCCGGCGGGGAGCGGGTAAGGCCGCAACCCGATCGGGTCGGATGGCCTTTTTGTGTGGCGACGCCGAACACCTTCCCTTCCCGGACCGGATATTTGAAGGGATTACCATCGGCTTCGGGGTTCGGAACCTGGCCGATCTTCACGCCGGCATCCAGGAGATGTACCGCGTCCTTTGCCCCGGAGGCAGGGTTGCCATCCTCGAATTTTCTCGTCCCCGCGCCTTCCTCTTAAGGGGGCTCTACCTCTTCTACTTCAAACATGCCCTCCCTCTGATGGGTCGGATCGTTTCCCGCGACCCTCTCGCCTATCGCTACCTTTATGAGTCCGTGATGCGGTTTCCCGAAGGCGATGATTTCTGTCGGCATCTCCTCGATGCAGGATTTGTCGATGTTGTTGAACGTCGCTTGACATTCGGTATTGCCACCCTATATTTAGCTTCTAAGACCGTTGAAGAGGACCGGGTTTGATCGGGAAGCGAGGGGGGGAGTCATTCGCTTTCGAGGGCCACGCACAGTATGCCGGATGTGATACCAGTCGGACTCATACAAGCCGTTCTGATTCTTGCGCCTTTGATCCTGGCCCTGTCGATTGGGGCGCACCGCCGCCTTCGGCGACATGTGTATTCCAGCCCGGAGCCGATCGCTTTTTTTCGGAATTTCCGGTGGAACTCCTGTCTGATCCTGATCGGGAGCATTTTTCTGCTGAGGGGGGCCGCAGGCGCGTATGCGCTGGGGCGCGTGGCTCAGGTTTGCGGGTTGATTCTGGCGCTGGAATTCTTCTATGTGGCCTATGCGAACCTCCACATGGTGATGAGCGCGAAGGGGCTGCTGATGGGCATGAGTTTTTCTCCCTGGCGTCGCTTTGCCGGTTATACCTGGCTTTCGGACCACGATTTGGAACTGCACTCCCGCTCCCGGCGCCGGTACCGCCTTCGCGTACCGGCGCACATGAAGGCGTATGTGCAGGAGATCGTGGATCTGAACATTCTGAAGGAAAGATAAGGCAGATCGTCTTCCCGTTACACGCTCTGGAGATATGCCGTGTCCAACTCTTTTATTGAAGAGATTGCGCAGCAGGTTTCGGATGCCGCAGGGATGGCGCCCGATGCGCTGACAGACCTGATTGAAGTTCCCCCCGATCCGGAGATGGGGGACTACGCCCTGCCCTGTTTTGCGCTTGCAAAGACGCTCCGGAAGGCGCCGAACCAGATCGCTGAGGAATTGGCGCAGAAGGTGGCGCCAGGTGAGCGTATTTCCAGGGTTCGGGCTGTTGGCCCCTACCTGAATTTTTTCGTGAGCCGGGCCGATTTTGTGCAGGAGACACTTTCGGAGATTCTCGCAAAGGGGAGGGACTACGGGCGAGGCGAGGAGGGCGCAGGAAAGACCGTTGTGATCGATTTTTCTCATCCGAATATTGCCAAGCCTTTTGGAATTCATCACCTGCGTTCAACCGTAATAGGCAATGCGCTTCGCAACCTCTTTCGGGCCCTGGGTTACACGGTGGTTGGCATTAACCACTTAGGCGATTGGGGGTCTCAGTTTGCGAAACTCATTGTGGCCTGGAAGCGCTGGGGAGGTGGAGAATTCACAGAGGATATTTCCATAGAGACGCTTTTGGAGCTTTATGTTCGGATACATGAGGAAATTGAAAACGATCCCCAGGTGGAATCGGAGGCAGGTGAGTGGTTCCGCCGTCTTGAGAACCAGGACCCCGAAGCGCGAAGGATGTGGAAGGTGTGCTGTAACATCAGTTATAAAGAGTTCGACCGGGTTTACAAGATGCTTGGTATCGAGTTTGAATCGATCGCCGGCGAGAGTTTCTACCTGGATAAGATGGCCGATACGGTCGGGCGACTGGAGGAGAAGGGGTTGACGCAAATCAGTGAGGGGGCAACGATCGTGGACCTGTCAAAATGGGATATGCCACCAGTGATCGTGCGCCGCAGCGACGAGGCCTCGCTTTATGCCACTCGTGACATAGCCGCGGCCGAGTACCGCTGGCAGACCTACACATTCGATCAGATGCTTTATGTGGTGGATGTCGCACAGACCCTGTACTTCAAGCAGCTTTTCAAGGCCCTGGAATTGATGAGGTATGACTGGAGCCGGAAGTGCACGCATGTGGTTTTCGGTCGTTTGCGGTTTAAAGACGGAGGGATGTCCACGCGCAGGGGGAAGATTATCTTTCTGGAGGATGTGCTGAACCGGGCGGTTGAACTGACCCGGAAGATTATTGAGAAGAAGAACCCCGACCTTCCCGACAAAGATGAGGTCGCCCGGGATGTTGGCATTGGCGCGGTAATCTATGCGGATCTGGATTCCCGACGGATGCGGGACGTGGTGTTCGACTGGGACGAGGTCCTGAACTTTAACGGCGAGACAGGCCCCTACGTCCAGTACACCCATGCGCGCTACTGCAGCGTGCTGCGCAAGTATGGCAAAGCGATACCACCGTCCGATGTGGACCTTTCTCTGCTGACCGAGCCGGAGACGATCGCCGTGGTGAAGCATCTGGAACAGTTCCCGTCACAGATTCGGAGCGCTGCCGAGACCTATGAGCCTTCGCTTATCGCGTCCTATCTGATCGAACTCTGCACGGAGGCCAACCGTTTTTACAATGCCCACCGGGTTGTTTCGGAGGATGAGGCCCTGACCACAGCCCGCATTGCCTTGGTCTACGCGATTACCCTCGTACTGGCGGGCGGCCTGCGCCTGCTGGGGATGAAGGCGCCGGAACAGATGTAGAAGCAGGGGGCAGAATTTCGGATTTCGGACCGCAATCCGCTTGATGAAACCGCCGCTGTGGAGCTTGCGAGGAATGCTACCAGAAGAAACGTGCGGAGCGGCTGGCGAAGAGGCAGGGGCCATGAGCCTCCTGGCCGGCAGGCAGATTTTTCTGACCGGGTTTATGGCCACGGGCAAAAGCAAGATCGGATCCCTTTTGGCCGAGCGCCTCGGCCGCCTTTTTGTGGATACGGACGAGTTGATTGTGCAGGCGGCCGGGAAGACGGTTCCGGAGATTTTCGAGCAGGACGGGGAGGCGGTTTTCCGGCGGATTGAACACGACTGCGTGGTGCGGGCCTCGCAGATGCCCGATGCGGTTATTGCCTTGGGCGGGGGGGCGATTACGCAGGAGGCGAACTGGGAGGTGATCCGGGAGACCGGGGTGTGCGTCTGTTTGCGGGCGTCGGCCGAGACGATTTTTGAACGGGTGAGCCGAACCGAGGGCGAGCGGCCGCTGATGGCCGGACTGGACGACGCGGGACGCCTGGCGAAGATAAAAGAGATGCTGGTCGAACGGGAGGCCTATTACAGCCGGGCGGATCTGTTTGTGACGTCGGCCTCGGACGGGCTACCGGAGGAGACCGCCGAGGCGGCAATCGCAGAGCTGAGGAAGCGGGAAAAGCAACCACGGATGAAGGCGAGTAATTCGAGCCTGAACACGGATGAACACGGATAAATGGCGACCCGCTCCATCTGTAACCCCCTGATTGACTTGAACCCATACGCAGAAAAACGGTTCAAAGTATTGCTGTGGTTCCATGACGGGCTGGAGGGTTAGGTAGTGGAGACGGTTAGGGTCAACCTGGGCAGCCGGAGTTATCCGATTCGGATCGGACACGGGGTTCTGGCGAATTTCGGAGCGGCATACGTGGAGCGGGGGCTGGGGAAGTCCGCTGCGATTGTGACGAATCCGACGGTGGCAGCGCATTATCTGGAGCCGGTGCAGAACAGTTTGTCGGCGGCGGAGGTTAAGGTGGCGGTGGTGACGATGCCCGACGGAGAGGCTTACAAGACGCTGGAGACGGCGGGGACTATTTGCGGCGACCTGATCCGGGCGGGGTTGGACCGGGGGTCCTGCATTGTGGCGTTGGGCGGGGGCGTGGTGGGCGATACGGCGGGGTTTGTGGCGGCGACCTACCTGCGGGGGATCGATTTCGTGCAGGCGCCGACCACGCTGGAGGCGCAGGTGGATGCGAGTGTGGGGGGAAAGACGGCGGTGGACCACCCACTGGGGAAGAATATGATTGGGGCCTTTCACCAGCCCCGGATGGTGTACATCGATACGGATACGCTGCGCAGCCTGCCCCGGCGGGAGGTGGCCGCAGGGATGACCGAGGTGATCAAGCACGGGCTGATTCGGGACCCGGGGCTGGTTGCCTTCTTAGAGGAGAAGCTCGAAGCACTTGTGGACCTGAAGGTGGCGCCGGAGGAGATCGACTGGTTGATCGCTCAAAACTGCCGGATCAAGGCGAGGGTCGTGGAGGCGGACGAGACGGAGGCGGGACTGCGGGAGATTCTGAACTACGGGCATACGGTGGGGCACGCGATTGAGGTGGTGACGGACTATCAGGTCTACAAGCACGGGGAGGCGGTGCGTCTGGGGATGCTGGCGGCGGGGAAGGTCGCGCTGGACAAGGGGTTTTGGGGTGAGGCCGATTTCGAGCGGCAGAACGGGCTGATCCAGCGGCTGGGGGTTCCAGAGGGGGCAGAGAATCTGGATGTGAACAGGCTGCTGGAGCGGATGGAGAGCGACAAAAAGGCCCGGGGCGGGGTGATCCGGTTCGTGCTGCCCGAAGCGATAGGTCGCGCCGTTTCCTGCGATACGGTAACGCGCTGCGAGATGGGGGCGGGGATTCGCTATATGCAGCGGTGTTCGGCGGGGGAGGGTCAGAAGCCCTGACAGATTCGAGGGTCCGCTACGCGTGCATCTCGCTAAATTGGCCTTTCATAAACCGCGATTGCAGGAGTTGACATGAGCGAGAGAAAGATCCGGGTAGGGGTTATCGGGGTTGGCCGGGGAAAAAGCTTTATGAAAGGCGCGGGCGAGGCCGTGGGGATGGAGCTTGTGGCCCTGTGCGATATCTGGGAAGAACGCCTCTTAGAGGTTGGCAAGGACTACGGGGTTACGACCTATACCGACTACAACGCTTTTCTCGAACACGACATGGACGCGGTCATACTCGCCAATTATTTCCACGAGCACGCGCCTTTCGCCATCCAGGCCTTAGAGGCGGGCAAACACGTGATGAGCGAGACCGCATCGAACACGACTCTGGCCGAAGGGGTGGCCCTCTGCCGGGCCGTGGAGAAGACGGGAAAGACCTACATGCTCGCCGAGAACTATCCGTATACAGTCTTCAACCAGGAGATGCGTCGGGTGTACCGGGCCGGAGAGATCGGCGAGGTTACCTATGCGGAGGGCGAGTACAACCACCCGATGGCGCCGAAAGACCGGCTGCGTATTTCACCGGGCATAACACACTGGCGCGCATGGCTGCCCTCGACCTATTACTGCACCCACGCCCTGGCGCCACTGATGTATGTCACCGACACGATGCCGGTGAAGGTGAACGGGCTGTCGATTGCCTGCCGGGAGGTGGATAAACTGACCGTGCGCGTGGCCGATCCCGGTTCGGTTATCCTCTGCCGCATGGACAACGGGGCGGTGTTCCGCATCTTCGGCCTGCTGCTGCCGGGACACAGCAACTGGTATCGGGTGCACGGTTCGCGGGGGGCGATGGAGATCGCGCGGGGGCCGGGATATTTCGGGCCGGGGCAGATCCGGGTGTGGCACGAGGCGTGGGACCTCAAACCGGGCGAAGAAGCAGAGCGGGTCTATACGCCGGACTGGTCCGAGCACGGCGACCTGGCCCGCAGGGCCGGCCACGGGGGCGGGGACTTCTGGACCAGCCTCCATTTTGCCAATGCCATCCGTTCGGGAGAGCCGCCGTTCCTGGATGTGTATCGCGGGGTGGCGATGTCCTCGGTGGGCATTCTCGCCTGGAAGAGCGCCTTAGAAGACGGAAGGCCGTTTGATATGCCGGACTTCAAAGATGAGGAGGACCGCAGGGGAGTCGAAAACGACCACTGGTCGCCCTGGCCGCAACACGCCGGCCCGGGCCAGCCGCTCCCCAGTATTTTGGGCAGGGTACGGCCGACGTCTGAAGGGATCGCCCACGCGCGGAAGGTATGGGAGGAGATCGGGTATAGGGGGGAGTAGTCTCCTGTCGATGGCTGAGTCAGCCCTATAATTTTTTTGACCGATGCCGGCTGTCAACATGGAGGGGCGGGTTCTAAACCCGCCCCTGTTTCTTTTTGGGGATGTAGAGGTCGGTTGCCGTGCCGAGGTAGATTTCCGCGGCGATGCCGATCGATTCGGAGAGAGAGGGGTGGGGGTGGATGCTTTCAGCGAGGTCCTCGGCCACGGCGGCCATTTCGACGGCGAGCACCCCTTCAGCGATGAGTTCGCCCGCGTTGAGGCCGACGATGCCCACGCCGAGAATGCGGCCGGTGTCGGGGTCAATGACCAGTTTGGTGAGTCCCTCGGTGCGGCCGAGGGTGGCGGCACGTCCGGAAGCGGCCCAGGGGAAACGGGCGACTTCGATCCGCCGGTTTTCCTGTTTGGCCCGGGTTTCGGTGAGGCCGCACCAGGCCACTTCGGGGTCGGTGTAGACGACGGCGGGAATGACTTTGTCGAAGGCGACGGGTTCGGAGGCCAAAACTTCGGCGGCGATTTTGCCTTCGTGTGCGGCTTTGTGGGCCAGTCCGGGGCCTTCGACCACATCGCCGATGGCGAAGATGCGTTCGTCCTTTGTGCGCATTTGAGAATCGACCGTGATGAACCCCCGTTTGTTTACTTCGACCCGCGTGTTTTCAAGGCCGAGGGTTTCGCTGTTGGGGCGCCGGCCTACGGAGAGCAGGAGTTTGTCGAAGGTCTGCTGTTTTTTTTCGATCTCGCCTTCGAAGGTGACGGCGATGCCCTTCTGTGTCTCTTTTAGGGCGGTGACGCTGGTGTTGAGGTGGATGCCCTCACAGATCTTTTTCATCCGGCCGTGCAGGGGTTTAACCAGGTCCCGGTCGGTGCCCGGGAGCAGGCCATCGGTGATTTCGACAACAGTGACCCTGCTGCCCAGTTCGGCGTAGACGGTGCTGAGCTCCAGGCCGATGATGCCGCCGCCGACGCTCAGGAGGCGTTTGGGGATGTCTCTTAGTTCGAGGGCCGAGGTGGAGTCCAGCAGGCGGGGGCTGTTGATGTCGAATACGGGGAGGGTACCAGGCCGTGATCCGGTGGCGACGACGGCATGGTTGAATTCGATGTGGGAAAGGGTGTCGCTGCCTTCGATGCGAACGCGCTGCGAGCTTTCAAAAGCGGCGCGGCCCTGGATACGCGTGACTTTGCGCTTTTTGCAGAGGCCGGAGAGGCCGCTGGATAGGCGGCCGATGATGCCGTCTTTCCAATCCCGCATCCTGTCCAGGTCGAGCCTGGGTTTCTGGAAGATGAGGCCCCAGTCTTCCGCCTCCCGGGATTCTGCAATCAGGCCGGCCGCGTGCAGGAGAGCCTTGGAAGGGATACACCCCCGAAGGAGACAGGTGCCGCCGAGGCGGTCGTCGGCTTCAACAAGCGCGACCTCCATACCCAGGTCGGCGGCCCGAAAGGCTGCGGCATATCCGCCGGGGCCGCCACCGATGACGAGGAGGTCGGTTTTGTGGGTGGTGGACATTGAGAGAGGCTTGATCGGTAATCCTGTGTAGGGGCAAAGCATGCGTCGCCCCTGCGGCAGTGGGGTTTGTTTATCCTCCCAGCAGCATGCGTCCGGGGTTTTCGAGGGACTCGACCAGGTGTTTGGTGAAGCGGGCGCCGTCTGCGCCGTCGATGACGCGGTGGTCGTAGGAAAGGCAGATGGGCATGATCAGACGGGGTTCGACCCGCCCGTTGCGGACGACCGGCTCTTGCCGGCTCTGGCTGATGCCCAGGATGCCGACTTCCGGGAAGTTGATGATGGGGGTGAAGGCGGTGCCGCTGATGCTACCGAGGTTGGTGATGGTGAAGGTGCCGCCCTGCAGTTCTTCGAGGTCGGCTTTGCCCTGACGCGCGCGCTCGGCGAGTTCGGCGAGTTCGGCGGCGAGTTCGAAGATGTCTTTTCGGTCTACGTCCCGGATGACGGGGACGAGCAGCCCCCGCTCGGTGTCTACGGCGATGCCGATGTGGTAGTAGCGCTTGAGGATGAGTTCGCCTGCGGCCGAATCGAGGCTGGCGTTGAACCGGGGGAAGGCCTTCAATGCGGTGATGACGGCTTTGAGGGTGAGGGCAGTGGGGGTGAGTTTCCCGCCCCGGGCTTCGGCTTCGGCCTTGTGCCGCTGCCGGAAGGCCTCTAAGTCGGTGACGTCGGCACGGTCGAACTGGGTGACGTGGGGGGCCTGGGTCCAGGCGATGCTCAAATTTTCGGCGATTTTTCGGCGGACGGCGCGGAGGGGCTGCCGATCGACTTCGCCCCATCTGGTGAAGTCAGGCAGGGGGGGTGCCGTTAGAGGCGCACCGGCTGCGGGTCTGTCCGACATCGTTTTCTGAACGTAGGCCTTGACGTCTTCACGGGTGATCCGCCCCCCTGCGCCGGTGCCTGTGACCCGGTGCAGGTCGATGCCGAGCTCGCGGGCAAACCGCCGGACGGACGGGGCGGCCGGTAAGGGGGCTTCGGGCTTCTCCGGTAGAGACGGCGGCGCCGGGGCTTCAGGGGGGGGCGCCTTTTCAGGTTCGGGGGATGGCTCCGGTTCGGCGAGGGCCGCCGCCGGAACCGCCCCGGTCTCTTCAACGGCAATCAGGACGGTGCCGACGGGCACGCTGTCTCCCTCTTTGACGTTTATCGATACGATCTTTCCGGCGAAGGAAGAAGGGACTTCGATGAGCGCCTTGTCGGTTTCCAGCTCAAGGACCGGCTGGTCCACATGGATCTGGTCGCCTTCGGAGACGAGTACGCGCGCCACGTCTCCGGATTCGATTCCTTCCCCCAGGTCGGGGAGTTTGAACTCTTTGGCCACGTTCCCTCCTCTGTGAAACGTGAAACGTGCCATCCCACCTCACCACCCAAATCCGGAAGCCACGGTTCCGGAGAAGGGCCGTTTGCCGTTTCACCTATTCCTTACTTGTAACTGATGACCGGTCCGGCCGCCACGGGGTCGACCTTTTCTGGGTCAATGCCGAGGTCCTGAATGGCTTTTTTCACCTGTTCTTTCTCTACTTTGCACTGTTTTGACAGTGCGTAGAGGGCCCCGACCGCGATCGATTCGGCATCAACCTCGAAGTGCCGGCGCAGGGCCTCCCGGGAGTCGCTCCTGCCAAAGCCGTCGGCACCCAGAGCGTGCAGGTCTCCCGGTATCCAGGGGCGGATCATATCGGGCAGGGTTTTCATGTAGTCGGACGCGGCCACGATAGGTCCCTCCGCCTTTTCAAGCACTTTAGTAATATAGGGTTTTCGGGGGCGTCTGGCGGCGGGATGGAGCATGTTCCACCGTTCGACCTCCAGGGCCTCCCGCCGCAGTTCTTTGTAGCTGGTGACGCTCCAGACATCGGCCGATACCCTGAACCGATCGGCCAGGATCTCCTGCGCTCGCAGCGCTTCCCGGAGGATGGAGCCGCTGCCAAAGAGTTGTAATTTGAGCTGGCCCTTTTTCCGTTCACCGGCTTTGAGTTTGTAGATGCCCTTGAGGATGCCTTCGGTTGCGCCTTCGGGCATGGAGGGCATGGCATAAGGCTCGTTTCCGAACGTAAGGTAGTAGAAGATGTCTTCCTGCTCCCGGTACATCCGCCGGATGCCGTCCTGGACGATGACGGCGATTTCATAGGCGTAGGCGGGATCGTAGGCCAGCAGGTTGGGGACGGTGCTGGCCAGGACGTGACTGTGCCCGTCTTCGTGCTGCAGCCCCTCGCCGCTGAGGGTGGTTCGCCCGGCCGTGCCCCCCAGCAGGAAGCCTCTGCAGCGCATGTCGGCGGCGGCCCAGATGAGGTCTCCGATCCGCTGGAATCCGAACATGGAGTAGTAGATGAAGAAGGGGATGGTATTGACGCCGTGCGTGGCGTAGGCAGTGCCGGCCGCGATGAAGGAAGACATAGCGCCCGCCTCGTTGATCCCCTCTTCCAGGATCTGTCCGTCTCTGGCCTCGCGGTAGTAGAGGAGGGTATCCGCATCCACCGGTTCGTAGAGCTGGCCGACGTGGGAATAGATGCCGCACTGCCGGAAGAGAGGCTCCATACCGAAGGTCCGGGACTCGTCGGGGATGATGGGGACGATCCGGCTGCCGATCTCGGGATCCCGCAGGAGTTTGGAGAACATGCGGACGAAGGCCATGGTGGTGGAGACCTCTCGACCGCCGGTCCCCTTCAGGAACTCATCGAAAGTATCTATCGAAGGGGTCTTCAGGGGTTTGGTGCGTATCTCCCGGATGGGCAGATAACCGCCCAGTTCCTCCCTCTGCTTTTTCATGTACTGGATTTCCAAGCTGTCTTCCGGAGGGCGGTAGAAGGGGGCCTCGGCTACTTTTTCATCCGAGATGGGGATGCCGAAGCGGGAGCGGAATTCCCGGAGTTCATCTTCGTTGAGCTTTTTCTGCTGATGGGTCACGTTTCGCCCTTCACCGTGCTCGCCCATGCCGTATCCCTTGACGGTTTTGGCCAGGATGACGGTGGGCGAGCCCTTGTGTTCCACAGCGGCCCTGTAAGCCGCGTAGACTTTCTCGGGGTCGTGCCCACCGCGCCGGAGTTTGCGGAGCTGCTCGTCGGAGTAGTGTTCGACTATTTTGAGCAGTTCGGGATGGGTGCCAAAGAAGTCTTTGCGGATGTAGTCCCCCGATTCGACGGTGTATTTCTGGTACTGGCCGTCCACCACTTCGTTCATACGCTGCATCAGGATCCCACCGTCGTCCTGGGCCAGGAGGGGGTCCCAGTCGTCACCCCAGATAACTTTGATGGCGTTCCAGCCGGCCCCCCGGAAGATGGTCTCTAACTCCTGGATGATCTTGCCATTGCCCCGCACCGGGCCGTCCAGCCGCTGCAGGTTGCAGTTGATCACAAAGATCAGGTTGTCCAGCTTTTCTCTGGCCGCCAGGGTGATGGCCCCCAGGGATTCGGGTTCGTCGGCCTCTCCATCCCCCATAAAGACCCAGACGTGCGACCCGGAAGTATCCTTCAGGCTCCGGTCTTCCAGGTAGCGGTTGAACCGCGCCTGGTAGATGCCCATAATCGGGGCCAGGCCCATCGAGACGGTCGGATACTCCCAGAAGTCGGGCATAAGCCAGGGGTGGGGGTAGGAGGAGAGTCCGCCAGGGTGTCTCAGTTCCCGCCGGAAGTTCTCAAGGTGTTCCTCATCGATTCGGCCCTCTAAGAAGGCCCGGGCATAGATCCCCGGGGAGGCGTGCCCCTGGAAGTAGACCTGGTCCCCGGAGAAGCCTTCTTCCTTTCCCCGAAAGAAATGGCCGAACCCCACCTCCAGCAGGGTGGCCGCAGAGGCGTAGGTGGAGATGTGTCCGCCGATGCCGTCGTACTCCCGGTTGGCCCGAACGACCATGGCCATGGCGTTCCACCGGATCATGCTTTTGATGCGCCGTTCGATCTCCCGGTTTCCCGGATAGGGGAGCTGCTGTTCGGCCGGAATGGTGTTGATATAGGGCGTGTTTGCGCTGAAGGGGATCTCCACCCCTGCCCTGTGCGTCCACTCTTCCAGTCTCTCAAGCAGGAAACGGACCCGGTCGGGACCGCGGTGCTCTAAGGCATAGTCGAGCGATTCTATCCATTCCCAGGTTTCGGCAGGATCGACATCATGCGTTGGTGTTCTGAGTACTTTATCTGACATGGAACGCTCTCTTTTTAAATTGAATATTGCCAGAGTTGAATAATGGACGATTCACTCAGATCGTCTCCCCACCCTGGTTCAAACAAGGGTGTATGCCTGCAACGTAGAATGGTTGTAACAATCTCTCAATTTACCAGTAGATGAGCAAAATGTCAACCGTACGTAGAGCATCAGATAAAAAAGGCCCCCGGGGGATGCTATTCCCAGGGGCCTGAAGGTAAGAGAATTACGTTCGCAATTAGATGATGCCGGCCATCTCCTGCAGCATGCGCCAGTTTTCCAACCGGTCTTCCTGCGCCGCCAGCAGCGTCTCCGAGGTGTTGCCCTCAGCGTCGAAATGCTTGGCAAACCGGCCCTCGGTGCGGGCGAAGTAGATAAAGTCGATCGTCTCGCCCGTTTTGCGGATGGTGTACCAGTCGTCTTTTACCGCCGGGTTGCCCTTTAGGCTGAGCCGGTCTTTGATGCGGGGGCCCTCACGCGGGTCGTAGATGAAGATGGGGAACGCCCGGGATTCCATTGCGAGTTTGGCTGGCTGATGTGTTTTTCGACCCAGATGACGGCATCGCCGCCGTCGCCCACGTCCGGGATGCCCGGAAACGGGAACTCAACTGCCTGTTCGGATACAAGCGATTGGACAGCTTGTGCCATCCTGCCTCTCCTTATCTTATGGAAACACGGCGGATCTGGGCCTGTGCAGGCTGAGGCTTGCAGATCCGGAGTGACCGAATGCGAAACAGATCCAATAGTAGGGTGTCACATTTTTCGACAGCATAAAATAAGTTTCACTAAAACATTGAATTAACAACAACTATAATATAGGAGAAATCGTTCTCTTCCGCAAGTGATTTAAAGCCCGGGCAGACAGGAGGCCTCCGCAGAACCATCGCACGCAAGGGCAGGAGCCCAGGGAGCAGATGGCGGCACAAAATCCAACGGTTTCGAATTTCGCTTGCGTCCCGCCACGGCACCTGCCATATTTAGTCTTATGAGATCACGTCGAATATTTCAGGAGATTGACGATGCCCAAACTGCGGTATAGCGACGGAGGCCCTGCTCAAGCTGGCCGGAGCGTCCTACAATCCGGCCACCCTGCACGAACCGCCTCGCGGCCGGAGCCAGACCAAGGAATTCGAGGTTGTCAAACAAGATCCCTGGGGGCAGGACCGTGTGCTGTAGAGCCGGGGCTCCGGACCCGGGACACATCTATCGGCCGGCGCCGCTCTTCCAGCCACTGGAGCTGTTGAATGCTTGGGAAAGAGCAGATCGTGTTCTCCAGGGCGCCGATGCCCCCGCCGAAGCGCATGCGGACGGTGTCGCCTTCCTGAAGGCCGTTTTTCAGGTCTCCCTCCGCAAAGACGATGGGCGTTCCCCAGTAGAAAATTTGCAGGGCGTCCGCCTTCAGGGGGAGGCGACTGAAGAGGGACCGCTCTAGGTGGTAGAGGCCGTCGGGCATGTTGAGGTTGGCCCGGCCTGTGTTCCCCTCTTTGAATGCGATCCGGCGGCCGCTGCGGATGACTTCGCAGGAGACGGGGATGTGGGTGTCGTCGAATTCCGAGCCGGTGACCAAGACCGGGCCCAGGCTGGCGCAGCCGCCGTGCCAGTTTTTGGCCTGGGGCAGGTTGAGGGGGTTTTGGGCCTCTATGCCGTTGTCGGTGTAGTCGTTCCCGCCGGTGTATCCGAGGCGTTCGACCTGCCCATCGGCGTTGAGGCCGTAAACCGTGACCAGTTCGGTTTCGGGGACGAGGCGAATTGTGTCGGGCGGGCGGGCGATGCAACCGCCGTGTCCGACCAGGTCCTCGGGATCGGTTTTGGCGAAGAGTTCCGGGATGCCACCCTGTGCGCATTCCCGGTATTTTTGTTCGTAGACGTTGACAGATTCTCCGGTGGCCTGCTTGGCCTCGATCTCGCGGAGTTGGGCGCTGTCTGCATGGGTCACGCCGGCCAGCCAGATACGGAGTTTGTGAGGGGCGTCGGACGGGGGGCTGACCGGTATTGTGAGATAGGGCCGTTCGGGATCGGACGTGTTGTTGAGGAGGCCATCCAGGCTCAGGCGCGGGGCGTCTTTAGCGTCGAAGCCCTCCACCGCCTTTTCCAGGCCTTTGGACCGCCCGCCATGGGCGTAATAGATCTCGTAGATGGAGGTGGGATAGGGCGGGCAGGCGGTGAGGTCGATGACGGTTTGCCCCTGGATGAGGCCGACGCGGTGAGCGCTTTCGAGGGCGGTTTTCGGGTGAATGAACTGGAGTATTTTCACAATCGACTTCCTCAGAAAATGGGTCCCTGTTGCTTGATTCTTTAATTCTGGTGATGAAAGAATAAAACGAAAGAGGCGGATATGTTGATGCAGAATGAAATTCCCGGCATGGGGCGCCGGTTGGTTGGGCTGGTTGTAGACCTGTTTATGCTGCTCCTGGCCCATGTGCCCATCTCGCTCGCCCTTCGGGAGATGACCCCGTCCCCTGTTGCGGTGCTGGTGCTGGATTACTGTATTTTGCTGGTCTATTCCACGGTCTTTTTGAGTCGGAGGGGGCAGACGCCGGGGAAGGTGATGACGAGTCTGCGGGTGATCAGCGCAGACGGGGGTGTGGTGACCCAGCAGCAGGCATTTATCCGAGCCCTGGTAAAGTGGACGCCGATCCTGGGGGTTGTGGTCCTCCAGGCGCTTATTGCGCCTCCCTCTCTGGATCCCCAGGTGGCCCCAGAACCGGACGTTGGTCTGGGAGATGTGGGTCTGAAAGGGGCGCTGGTCGAAGTGATCCAACTGGGGATATGGCTGGCCCTGGTTCTGATCACCCGGCGACATCCGGACCGGCAGGCACCCCACGACCGGGTGGCGGCTACGCTTGTAATGCGATTACCCTGAAGGGAATTCGGTTGAAGGTCTTCCGCAATCCCCAATCCGCATTCCGCAATTTACCTGGGGGGTGCGGCGATTTTGAACTTGCTTTTCCCGCTGGTCGTCTGTTCGCTGTTGAGGTCTTTGACGTTCATCAGGAGGGTGTAGGGTCCGGGTTTTGCCCCGGCAATGTCCAGTTCCACGTAGTCGTAGACGGAGGGTTCGGTGCCGGTCTGCTCGAAGCGGACTTCGATGGTTTCTCCCGTCTTTTTCCGGATCCCGGGCAGGATGGTGCTCAGGATGGAGCCGGCGGCGTCTGCCCGTGTCTGGACTTCGTAGGCGATCTCGTAGCGTGTTGCTCCAAACTCGTCCCGCGTGAGGTTGTAGATTTCGAAGTAGACAAAGAGCGGCTCGGTTGCCAGAAAGGCCACCGGGGGCCAGGGCAGGATGTTCCACTTCCCCCGAACAAAGGTGGAGTCGGAGGCTTCGGAGGCTTCGGTGATCCGCTTTGCAATCTGGATATCGCTCAGCATGAGCTGGTCGCTGTTGTAATTTGGAAGGGTGAGCGTTGGCTGCCGGTAGACCCCGGTCAGGTCGGTAAACCGGCGCGTTGCCTGTACAGCGAGTTCGTATCTGCCCGGGTCCGCTTCGAGATTGACCCGGTCCATCGCCAGTTGGCCCCGGCGTCTGTTCCAGTCGGAGATTGGGATCGCGATGGCCTGCTTTACTTTCTGCAATCCGGAGGAAAGGCCGCCGATAAGGGCGATCCGGCGCTCCACGATGATGAGGGTATCGGGGTCGGTGGGCAGGGCCACATTGTCGATGGGGAGGCCGATGTTGATCTGAAGGTCGGTCTTTCCGTTCTGGCCCCGGAAGGAGAGCGTCTGGTAATAAAAATGGAGCGGTTCCAGGTGTGAAAATTTGAAACGCTCCGGCTGTGTTGTCGCCGTAGAGGCCATCCGGACCGCGGGGGCATACCGGGTCAGGCGCTGAAGAAATTGGAGGAGGTCCTCCGGGGGTTCTTCGCCGGGCCTTACCGCGGGGAGAGGCGCGAAGTTATAGTTGTCGGAATTGAATTCGTCGGTAAACGCGATTTCGATGCCGTTGTCCACATCGGTATAGACCCAGACCTCCCAGGGGACGGCCGACCAGTCGTAGGTGGTTGTGACCGGGCGCCATCCGACGATCCCAATAGAGCCGGCCCCCGCATCCAGGGAACGGTCCTGATTGTCGGTTCCCCGGATGGTTCGAATCGGAAAGACCGGGCCGGCAAAGGAGGCCTGGAGACCCTCCTCGCCGTAGAGCTGTTTGGCCATCATCTCCTGGATGCGCTGCACGGGGAGGGGCACTTTGGGGTTGGGCAGGTCCGACGTGGAGCGGTAGTCGGGCTCCCCGTAGCGGATGTAGACGTCCCCCCGCCGGTCCCAGGTTTTTTTTCTTTTGCCGAAGAAGGTCAGGGCGTGCCAGACCCGGCGGTAGTGTTCGGTCCGGCGCATGGCGCCCCCGGAGGTCTTAAAGGGGTCCTTGCGAAGCCAGAAGCTCCTCAAGAAGGCCTCCTTGTTTTGAGGCGTTGTGGACTGATAGGCGCGGGCTTCCCGTTTGAGGCCTACCAATGAGATGTCCTCGTAGAGGGCCTGCGTTTCAGGATCGAGGGTGGCGATATAGCGCTGGAAGATCTCCAGGGCACCTTCGTAGTCCTTCTTGTGGAGGAGCGTCTGCGCAAAAAGGGGTAGCCCGCGTACGTCTGCCATACGGAAGGTGAGTTCTTCGACCTCTTTGTATTTCTCCTGTTCGAGGAGGGCCAGGGCGAACTCATAGGCCGCCGTCTGGTCGGCCGGCCTCTGTTCGAGGTATTTCTGGTAGTAGATCATGGCCGCCAGGAGGTTTTTCTGTTTCTGGTAGCTCTGCGCCAGTAAGAGGTAAGGCGGGGCATAGCCCGGATCTTGTTTGATGGCCCGGCCTGCTGCCTTTCTGGCCTTTGCGGTCTTTCCCAGTTTTTGATGGGCCCGGGCCAGGAAGTAGAACGCCTCTGTATATGTAGAGTCGGTTTCCACGGCCGCCTGCAGGTGGGGCAAGGCCTCTTTGGGGCGGTTTCTGAGTTCGAGAAAGACCCGGCCCAGACCGCAGCGCGCCACGGGGTGCGCCGCGTTTTGCTTTAAGACCTGCTCAAAGGCCACCGCCGCGCTGTCGGCCTCGCCCAGACGGAGGTAGAGGAGGCCGATTCGGGTGCGCACCCGTTCGGGATCGGGGGCGTCTGGCAGGGCGGTTTTCAGATTTTGCACGACCTCCCGGACCGTTTGGGCATCCCCGAGATTTTGCGCCTTCTGATAGAGCGAGTCGAGCTGCCCCTGCGCAGAAAGGGGCGCTCCTGTGGAGAGGCTCCAGACCAGGACGCCCAGGACGCCTGCCGACCTTCGCCACCGTTTTGATGTCGATCTTCTCTGTGTGTGCATGTCATTCCCCTTTAGATATGATCGTTTCACCCGTCCATCCTTTTACGCCGATGCTCCCAAAATCGTTTCAGATTTCTCAGGCCTTTCGATCTCCCGTTTCTCCTTCCCTTGTCCCTTGAATCCGTTAAATAAGTATGTAATTCCCAAAATATACATAAATTTCGTTTGGAAAGGGGCAAAAGGTGTCCGATTCTCTCCAACCCTCCCTTCAGCCTTCCCGCCGATGCGCTGTTACGAACGGGAGCTCCTCCTCAGGGAGAGAGAATACGGTTGAGCGCCTGCCTTTGAGTGCCTTTTCGCTTGACTTGTAGAAGGGGAACCTTTATTTTCGCTTCTTTCAGGCAGCACCGGGAGGAGCCTTATGACGCTGATGGAAATCTTATCAGGCAAGTCGGTTATTGTGGGTTTAAAGGGCCAGAATAAGCGAGAGATCTTAGAAGAGCTCGTGGATGTTGTGGACGAGGATAAGGTTACCGACCGCCAGAAGATCTTAGAGGCCATGCTTCAGCGTGAGGAGATTATGAGCACCGGCATCGGGCACGGCATTGCCATTCCCCACGGCAAATCGGAATATGTGGCCGGGCTGAGCGGTGCGCTGGGCATCAAGCGGGAGGGGGTCGATTTTGACTCCTTAGACGGAAAGCCGACATTTATCTTTTTCCTGCTGGTATCTCCCATGGATGTCTCGGGTCCCCACATCAAGGCCTTAGCGCGGATCTCCCGCCTCCTGAAGGGAGAGGACTTTCGACAGCGCCTGATTGTCGCGGAAAACCGGGAGGCGGCGATCGCCATTCTCGAAGAGGAGGAGAAGCTCCACATCTGAAAATCCAACAGGTCTGTGACTTAGACGGTCAGGCGTCTGCTTGCATATTCGGAAGCAGACTTTTTTTTGCCTGGAATGGGTTTAATTTGTATATTCTGCGTGGTGACTTTAGAATCAACGATCTGAAGCGTTATACCCCATGTTCGGACTCAGTTTTTCCAATCCGGCGATGCTGCACGGCCTCTGGGCCGCGATGCTGCCCCTGGTTATCCATCTGCTGAACCGCCGACGCACGGTGACGGTTGCGTTTAGCAATGTCGCCCTTTTGCAGTCCCTTCAGTACGACCGGATGCGGCGGGTGAAGCTGAGGCAGATCCTCCTGCTGGTCCTGCGGACGCTCCTGATCCTGCTGGTCGTGCTCGCCTTTGCGCGGCCCACCCTTCGAGGGTCGGAAGCAGGGGGGGCAGGTGGAGCCCGGACGTCTGCGGCACTCCTGCTGGATCGTTCCTTAAGCATGAGGCATCGGACGCCTGAGGGGACGCTGTTCGAGCGTGCCCGGGCGCGGGTGCGAGAGGCCCTGGATCTGTTTGACGCCCGGGATGATGTCACCCTCTTCCTGGTCGATGATCGAATGGAGGCCTTTGATTTCGCCGGTGGCGAGCGTTTGAAACCCCGCCTGGAGGCCCTGCAACCCACGTTTCGGGGGTCGGATCTGAGGCCGGGCTTAGAGGGGGCCCTCAAGCAACTTGGCGGCTCGGAGATGCTCAACCGGGAACTCTATCTGTTTACCGATCTGGCCAGAAACGGATGGGCGGCTCTGCCGGATAGTTTGCCGAACCTTCAGGGGGTGTCGGTCTTTTTGATCCCGGAACGCCCGCTGCATGTGAACAATCTGGGGGTGCGCCGGGCAGGGCCGGCCGGACAGATTCTGACGGTGGGCAGCCCCGCCACCCTGGATGTCGAACTGATCAACTACGGTGAGACCACCCGGCCGGAGGTCCCGATGCAGGTCTACCTGGGGGAGCGCCGGATTGCCCAGCAGGTGGTCCATCTGGTTGGGGAGGGAGCAAGGCGGCTCTACATTCGCTTTACGCCCGACACAGGGGGGGCGATTCCACTTCGAGTCGAGATTGGGGATGACGATTTGAAGGCGGACAATCTCTATACCTCGGTCCTGAATATCCCCGAGCGGGTACGGGTGCTGCTGGTGGGCGAAGTCCCGGAAGATACCTACTACTTGGAACAGGCCCTCCTGGCAGCTTCAGACCTGCGGGGGACGGTGGTGGTGCAGCAAACGCACCCAGGTGCGCTTACGCCCGACGCGCTGGGGACGGCCGATGTGATTATGCTGTGCAACCTTTCCCGCCTCTCCCACGGCCCCTTAGCGGCCCTGAAGCGGCGGGTGGAGGGGGGCGCAGGGTTGATGATCTTCCTGGGCGATCGGGTGGACGTCCGC
Organism: Candidatus Latescibacterota bacterium; assembly: GCA_965222075.1. GTDB lineage: Bacteria > Latescibacterota > UBA2968 > UBA2968 > JAAXHW01. Next base: position 3,266,987 of record OZ244937.1, read on the forward strand.
CACTATAACGATCGGCTGCTGCCGTCCCTGTTTCCGGCTTCGCTGGTTTCGGTAACAGGGACGCCCGGGCAGACGGTGATCTACCATACCCTGCAGACGCCCCTGCCGGATCACCCCCTGTTCCAGGGGACGGTCGGGGACGGCAGGTTTCGAAGTCCGCACTTTTACGCTTATTACCGGGTGCGTTTGAGCGGAGCGGCGCAGCCGGTTGTTGCGTTCAGCACCGGTTCGCCGGCCCTGGCAGAGGGACAACTGGGTGCCGGGCGGGTGGTCTTTTTTGCGTCGAGCGTTCAGATGGATTTAACCTGGACCGATCTGTCTCTCACCGGGCTTTTTATTCCCCTGGTACACCAGCTTTCCCGCTATTTAGCCGCGGGGGCCTTTGGGAATGCCGATTATGCGGCCGGGAAGGTGGTGTACCGGGACATTCGCGGGGTTCAGGCCAGGGAGGCGCTGCTGCGTCCACCCCAGGGCGAAACGCGGTTGATCTGGCCTGAACAGCGGGGGGCCCGGCCGGTTTGGCCGGTGGGAGAGGTCGACGTTCCCGGCCTGTGGGAGATCTATGCGCAAGAGCGTATCGCCGACCGATTTGCCGTCCATATTCCGGAGGATGAGCCGGACCTCACGCCGGTGCCGCCAGAGCGCCTGAAGGGCCTTTTTGCGGGCGCCCAGGTTCGGGTTGTAGAGCCGGAGGAGGCCCTTGCCGAGGGGGTCCTGGAACAGCGCCTCGGCCGGGAACTCTGGCGGGCCACGCTGGGCCTGGCGCTTTTGCTGATGGCGGCCGAGATGCTGATTGCCCGGTCTGTGCGAACAAAACCGCAGGGAAAGTAGAGGCAACCCGCAATTCTATTTGGAATCGGCACCTGCCGCCCATCCCCGAAGGACAAAGCGAAACTGGATAGAATATAAGATATTATTTTAAAACAGCTTAAAGGTTTTTCCCTTGACTTTTTTTGGATGTGCTCGTATTTTTGGGTTGAAAATGTGTTATCCGGTTTTGTTTTTACACTCTGGGACTGGCTCTTCAGGAGGGGACGTTCTCCTATCGGCGACGTTCAATCGGTATCTTGGAATCGCGATGAGCCACTTGACGGTGCCTGTTGGAGTGGCTTGTTGTTTTGTTGACAGCTTCTTTAAGGAGTAGATATGCCAGACGCCCTTGTGGTGGTTGAATCGCCCGCCAAGGCCAAGACCATCAACAAGCTCCTGGGGAAAGATTACCTCGTGGTGGCCTGTATGGGGCACGTGCGCGATCTGCCCCCGAAGGAGCTCGGGATCGATATCGAGAAGGGCTTTCGTCCCAGCTACAGGACCATCCGGGGAAGGGGGAAGGTGCTGCAAAAATTGCGCTCTGCGGCCAGATCGGCCGGGAGGGTCTACCTGGCGACCGACCCCGACCGGGAGGGGGAGGCCATTGCCTGGCACGTGGCCCACGATCTGGGCAAACATGCCCCAGAGATCCACCGGGTGATGTTCAATGAGATCACGAACCGTGCGGTGACGGAGGCCGTTGCCCATCCGGGCAAGATCAACCTGCACAAGGTGAATGCCCAGCAGGCCCGGCGCATCCTGGACCGGCTGGTGGGCTACAAGATAAGTCCGTTTCTGTGGAAGACGATTCACGGCGGCCTGAGCGCGGGGCGGGTGCAATCGGTGGCGCTGCGGCTGATCTGTGAGCGTGAGTCGGAGATCGAGGTATTTGTTTCTCAGGAGTACTGGACGGTAGACGCCTCGTTGCAGGCATCCGACACCGAGCCCTTCAAGGCGCGTCTGGTCAGGTTTGAGGGGAACAAGCTGGAGATTTCTGACCAGGCGGAGGCCGACCGGGTTGTGGCCGACCTTCGCGTTGCGGCTACCTCGGAGGAGGGATACCGGATTGAGAAGGTGAGCCGGCGGGAACAGCGGCGGAATCCCCCTCCTCCCTTTATTACCAGCACCCTGCAGCAGGAGGCCGCCCGGCGGTTTCGGTTTACGGCCCGCAAGACGATGGTGGTGGCCCAGCAGCTCTACGAGGGGATCGAGGTCGGAGGCGAGACCACGGGCCTGATTACGTATATGCGGACCGATTCGACCCGTCTGGCGCCCGAGGCCGTGAAGGATGCCCGTGCGTACATTCATAAACGTTTCGGACCGGACTACCTGCCTAAGAGACCCAGGGCCTATCGGAAAGGGAAGGGGGCGCAGGATGCGCACGAAGCGATCAGGCCCACCGGGATCAAGCGCCCTCCGGAGGCGGTGGAGGCTTACCTGACCCCGGAACAGCGCCGACTCTACCGGTTGGTCTGGGATCGGTTTATCGCCTGCCAGATGTCGCCGGCGGTTTTCGACCGGACCACGGTCGATATTGTCGCAGGAGACTACGGGTTGCGCGCAACCGGTTCTATCCTCAAGTTCCCCGGGTTCACCGTCCTGTATACCGAGGGCACGGACGATGAGCAGGCGGAGGTCCAGGAGCGTCTGCCGGATTCCCTCAAGGAGGGGGATCGTCTGACGCTGCTGGACCTTTACCCGGAACAGCATTTTACCAAACCGCCTCCCCGCTATTCCGATGCGACGCTGGTGAAGGAACTGGAGACGCAGGCGATCGGACGGCCAAGCACGTACGCTCAGATTATCAGCACCCTGCTGGACCGTGAGTATACAAGCAGGAATCGGGGCCGGTTTTCGCCGACGGAACTGGGAAAGACGGTCAATAAAATTCTGGTGCAGGCCTTTCCCGATATCTTTAATGTGGATTTTACCGCCCGGATGGAGGACGAACTCGACCGGGTGGAAAGCGGCAGTTCCGACTGGGTGAAGGTGATCGAAGGGTTTTACGGCCCCTTTTCTAAAGACTTGGACCAGGTGGAGACCCGGCAGGCCGAGCTGAAACAGTCTTTGCAGGAAGAGACCGATGAGGTCTGCGAAAAGTGCGGCGAAAAGTTGGTGATTAAGTGGGGGCGAAACGGGAAATTTATGGCCTGTTCGGGGTTTCCCAAATGCAGAAACACCCGACCGCTTGATGGGGAGGCCCAGCCGGAACCAACGGGAGAGGTGTGTAAAAAATGCGGGGCCAAGATGGTCATCCGGACGGGCCGCCACGGGCGGTTTATGGCCTGTTCGGCCTATCCCGAATGCAAAAATACCCGGCCGGTTTCGCTGGGGGTGCCCTGTCCCTACGAAGGGTGCCGGGGCGAACTGGTGGAGCGCAGCAGCAAGCGCGGCAAGACGTTCTACAGCTGCAGCACCTACCCCAAGTGCGAGTATGCAACCTGGGATCGGCCCTTGAACCAGAGGTGTCCTGTTTGCAACGGCCCCTTCTTGGCCCAACAGACCGGCCGGCGGGGAGAGACCACCCTTAAATGCTTAAAGTGCAGGCAGGAGGGTTCGCCGGAAGCTGTTTCTGACCAAGGTCGGGGCTGAAGAGTCCTGATTTTAATGTTTCAAGTTCCAAATGCCAAGTTTCCCACATCTCCTCCCCGGGAAGAAGCTCCGAACGGGACGATTTGACCGCTGCTTGCCGAGGTGCCCCCTATGCAGTGCGCTGTCGCGGAATTTTTGACCCATCTTTCCCGAGAACGGCGTCTTTCCTCCCACACCTGTCGTGCCTACCAGACCGATCTCAATCAGTTTCAGGCATTCCTGCAGAGGCGTTGGGAAGGCGGCCCTCTGGATCTGAAACGGGTGTCGCGGGATGACATCCGGGCCTTTCTGGGGGACCTGAACCAGTTGGGATTCGGCCGGCGGTCGATTGCCCGCAAGCTGGCCTCTCTGCGCACCTTTCTGTCCTATTTATGCCTTACGGGCCGTCTGGAACAGAATCCGGCGCACCAAGTGGGTCCTCCCAAGCAAGAGAAATCCCTTCCGGCGCACCTGGACCTCGCAGAGGCAGAGCGGGCCGTAGAGGCGCCCCCTCCAAATACGCTCCTGGGGTTACGGGACCGGGCCATTCTGGAACTGCTCTACAGTTCCGGGATCCGGCTGCGCGAGCTGGTGGGGTTGACGCTGGATGCCATCGACTTGGAGGGCGGGTTGGTTCGGGTGCAGGGCAAGGGGGGGAAGGAACGGCTGGTGCCGATTGGTCGGAAGGCCAGAGAGGCGCTCTTAAACTACCTGCAGCGGCGTGCGGAGTTCCCCGCGTCCGAAGCGGACCGCGGGCGGGTTTTTCTGAGTCGGTCTGGCCGTGCCCTCACCCCCAGCGGCGTTCAGCACCGGGTGGTGCGGTACCTGGCCGGGGTTACGGGAGGGCGCCGGCTGGGCCCCCACACCCTCCGGCATACCTTTGCCACCCATCTGTTAGATGCAGGCGCAGATTTGAATGCGGTCAAGGAAATGCTGGGGCACGCAAGCCTTTCCACGACGCAGATCTACACCCATATAAGCGTAGAGCGGCTCAAGAAGGCCTACCGGCAGGCCCACCCAAGAGCGTAAAGTCGGGGGTCTGGATTCAGGAATCAGGGAAAAGCAACCGATGGACACAGGTGGACACAGACCTGTCTGTGCCAAGCCGGCAGACAGGTGGGCAAAGGGCGCGGTGGCAGCCGCGCTTGTTTTATTCGCAGCCTGCGCCCGGCAGGCACCACCGCCGGGGGGGCCGCCCGACAGAACCCCGCCAGGGGTGGTGTGGACGGTTCCGGCGGCTGATTCGGCGGGGGTCGGTCCGAAGACGAGCATCCGGATCGGGTTTAGCGAAGCGATGGACCGGCGCTCGGTTGAGCGGGCGGTATTTATCTCTCCCCGATTCTCCAGGGAGCCCGATTTTCGGTGGCACGGCCAGGAACTGGAGGTCCGGCCGTCCGAGGACCTCCGGCCCGACCGGACCTATCTGATCACGGTGGGGGCCGAGAGCGCCGATGAGGCGCGCAATCGGATGGTTGAGTCTTACAGTTTCGCGTTTGCCACCGGGTTGACCCTCAATCGGGGGGAGATCGTGGGGCGCGTTTTTTCACCTCTGGAGGGGCCATCGGGGCAGACCTACGTTTGGGCCTACGAATTGCCGGAGGGGGAGGGCCCCGATCCGGCAAGCGATCCGCCCGCCTATGTCACCCAGCCGGGTGCAGGGGGGGACTACCGGTTCCCCCGTCTGGGGCCGGGCCGGTACCGGATTTTTGCGTTTGAAGACCGCAACGGGAATCAGGCCTACACCCCGGGGACCGATCCCTTGGCTGTCCCTCCGGCCGAACTTCCCCTCCTCAAGGACGCCGACCGGGTGCGCCTGGGGTCCCTCAAGATGGCCCTGCGGGATACGATACCGCCCCGCTTCTTGTCGGGGCGGACGCCGGATGGGAGGCACTTTTTGCTCCGTTTTGACGAGCCGGTAAGCCCGCCTGCGAAGATGCACGTTAAGGGCCCCGAAGGCCTGCTGAAGGTGCTGGCCCTGACTTGCGATCCGGGCGATTCGAGCCGGGTGTGGCTCTTGACAGCCCCTCAGAAGGCCGGGGCCGATTACCGGATCGATCTGGGAGGGATTAGAGATCGAGCCGGCAACAGGATTCCCGCCGGCGTGGAGGTCCAGGTAAAAGGCGATGGAGCGCCCGACCGCCGGGCGCCCACGTCGGTCTCCCATTTCCCTGCGCTTGAGGCCCGCTACATCTCCCCTGATGCACCCCTTCTGATCGATTTCAGCGAGGCGATGGCGGCTGTTGTTCCGGTCGATTTCTGGGTCTTTTCCGACAGTACGGTTGCGCCGGCCGGGCATTTTTCCTGGACCGCCCCCAACCGGCTGCGGTTTACATCGGCCACACCCTGGTCCCCCGGAGAGACCTACCGCCTGCTGGGCCGTCTGGAGGGGCTTGCGGACCCTTCCGGGAATGCCCTGGAGACGCCCCTTGCGTTTAAGTTCACGGTTTCCGCTTTGGAAGATCTGGGCGATTTAAGCGGCGCTGTTGTTCCTGCCGATGCGACGGTTGTGATTGAGGCCCGGCGGCTTTCGCCTCCAGAGCGGGCCTATGAGGCGGAGGTGGCGCCGGGCGATTCCCTCTACGCCCTCATCGGGCTTATCCCGGGGCGCTACCAGGTCACCGGTTTTCTGGATCGGGACGGGGATGGACACTGGTCGCCGGGAGAGCCCCGACCCTTTATGCCCGCCGAGCCGCTAACCGATCTGCCGGATACGCTGGAGGTCCGCCCCCGCTGGGACATGGAATCGGAGCGGCGGTTGCGCACAGAGGCCTGGTATCCGCTATCTGAGCCCCCCCCGGAGGACTAACCGTGTCGGTTCCTCACAAACGCCGTATTTCGGTTCCGCAGGCGGTTGTTGCCGGCCTCTTGCTGCTGATTCTCTTTACCCTGCTGGTCTACCGGTTTACCTCCCGTTCTGTCGCCGATGAAGAACGCGCACGCGCACGCATCACGCTCCGGACGATCTACCGGCTCCAGCAGGCCTACTTTGGGGAATACGGAACTTATTTGCCAATAGATCGTGAAAAAAACAGAGAAATTCTGAAGTTGAACGATGTGCCGGGACAGTTCCGGTACCAGGTGGTAGTCGCAGACTCCGCGTTCGTCGCTGTTGCCCAGGCCGACCTGGACGGTGACGGCGAAGTTGAGGTCTGGCAGATCGATCAGAGGCATCTCGAACCGTTCCTCAAAAGACAGGATTGAGCCGTGCGTCTGAAGCTGTTCCCCATTTTTCCCTTGCTATTTGTTTTTGCCGTTCCTTCGTTTGGGTTCCTGCTCCAGATCAATCAGAACGAGCAGGGCCGCATCGTGACGGCTCACTGGCCTGCAACAAATGTCAGGAATGGGATCTCCTTCTGGGTGGATGCGGAGAGTTTCCCTTTTTCCGAAGGGGAAGTACTCCAGATTGTCCGGGACAGCTTTGACGCCTGGGAGGCGGTCGAGAGCGCCTCTATCGGGTTTCAGGACCGGGGGACGGGCAAGTTTCGGGCTTCAACGACGGACCGGAGAAATGTGATTGTCTACGATGCCACCGGTGAGGAGGTCGACGCGCCCCGGGAGGTCGGCATTCTGGCCTTTACCCGGATCAACTGGAACGAGCGGGGGGAGATTATCGATGCGGATATTGTTTTTAACGGGGGAGGAGAGGGCCGGTTTTCTACCGATCAGACGGGTTCCCAACGGGGGGGGGTCGACCTTCAGGGTGTGATGACCCACGAGATCGGGCATTTTCTGGGGTTGGGGCATACGCCCTTACAGGGTTCCTTGTCGGTACGCCCGACGATGTACCCTTTCTTTTTTGGCGGGGAGCGTTCGCTGGAGCCGGACGACAGGGCAGGGGTCTCCGCCCTGTACCCTTCCCCTGCTGCGCTCAACAACGGCGCGATTTCGGGACAGGTGACCCACCCGGACGGACGGGGGGCGTTCGGCGTGCACGTGGTGGCCTACACAACCGACACGGAGACGTTCGTGGTCAGCGCCCTTTCGGGGGCTGCCGGGGACGGAGGTGGACGCTATAAGATTTCGGGGCTGCCGCCCGGGGATTACCAGGTGGCCATCGAGCCTCTGATCGGCTCTGTGACCTCCAGGAACTTCGGGGGGATTTTCAGCCGGGGCTTGGATACGGATTTCCCCCGCGAGTTCTACGACAATGCGACACTGCAGCGCATCGCACAGGTGATCCGGGTGAGCCCGGGACGGGTGGTGGATGGGGTCGACTTCACCCTGGGTGCGGCTGTGGCCGGATTTCCCTACTTACAGGATTTGGCGCTGCCTGTGAACACCCCAGACCCTGTGGGTCCCTATCGGGTGCAGGCTCGGGTTAGGGACGATGGGGGGGTGGCTTCCACCGAGCTGATCTACCGGGTTGACGCAGGACCGTTCCAGACCCTGCCGCTTGGGCGGGGAAGCGGAGATCTCTTTTTTGTGGATATTCCAGGGCAACCCCAGGGGAGCGTGGTGGAATATCGGCTACTGGCTCGGGATGGAGAGGGCAACGAGACGTCTCTCCCTGCGGAGGGGCTTCCCCTGCTGCGGTTCGAGGTGTTGAATCTATCGGGCGATCCTGTGCTTTACGTAGCGATGCGTCGTTCTCGGATACTCTCGGTGATCGATACGGGTCCAGGACAGGAGGTGGCTCGCATCCCCACGGGGGGAGAGGTGCCCCTCAGTGTGGCGCTGACCCCCGATGAGCGGTATCTGTTTGTGGCCAATACGGGTGGGGAGGTGGGAGACAACCGGGTGAGTGTGGTGGAGACGGCCACGCACCGGCTGGCGGCGACCATCCGTGTGGGTCGTGCGCCGCTGGACATGGCGATATCGCCGGATGGTCGTTGGGTGTATGTGACCAATTCGAGGAGCCAGAGCATTTCGGTGATCGATGTGGGTGGGCTTCGGGAGGTGCGCAAGTTTGCGGTGGTGACCGCTCGGGAAGGTCCCTATGGGATTGTGGTGAGTCTGGATGGGAGGTGGCTTTATGTGACGGATATCGAGGGTGACCGGGTGCTGATCTTAAATGCCAAGACGGGTGTGGCGCAAAAGCGGATTGATGTGGTGGCCTCGCCCCGTTCGGTTGTGGTTTCCCCCGGGGGGGACCGTCTCTATGTGGCCGGATTTGAGGGGGGGATTTCGGTGGTGGATCTGGAGGCCGGTGAGGTGGTGGGGACGATTAACACGCCGTCTGCAGGGATTTTCCGGCTGGCGCTTTCGCCGGATGGAAAGCGGCTTTATGCAACGGATCGGCTCAATGCGAATCTGCTGGTGGTAGACCTGGATCGCAACCTTGTAACTTCTGTGCTGCCAGCGCTTACCCGGGGGCGGGAGACGCGGGACCTGGTCGTTTCATCGGATGGGCGTTTGATTTATGTGGCCAACCAGGATTCCAACGATCTGCTGTTTTTCGATGCGGCCTCCCTGCAGATTGTCAAGTCCCTCAGAATCGGTGACGGTCCACGTGGGATTGCGGTGGGGTATCGGCCGGTTGCTCGGACGCTTGAGGCTACGGCCCGTGCCGATTTTGACGGGAACGGTCAGGTGGGCTTTTCGGATTTTGTGCTGTTTGCCAGGGCCTTTGGAACGGCCCCACCCGATCCTCTATTCGAGTCCCGGTTCGACCTGGATGGGAACGGTCAGGTGGATTTTTCGGATTTTGTGCTGTTTGCCGGGGTTTTCGGGCTGGAGCAGGGGGCCTGAGGGGACCGGAGGCACTACATAGGCATTGAAAACCCTCTCCAAAGATCGTATGGTTAGCTTTAGCAGTTATCTCAACAGCGCGTGTTTGTGGGGTCCCGGAAAGATGTTTTTTCGGGGCTTTTTTGGTGTGGCAAAATAGTCCTTGTGGTTTGTTCGGCAGCATACATATATTGAGCGGGGCGATGGGGACACATCCGGGTTTTGTTCACAGGCAGAGGAGGGCGCTATGATCTTTGGGGCGGGGGCGTTTACTTACAGAATTCAGGAGAGGTGGGGGCGTTTGCCGGAAGGCTGGGCGCTTGGCTGGATTCCGGCGGTGGCGGTCGATTTACAGGACCGCGTCTACGTGTACAGCCGGAGCGAGCACCCGATGGTCGTTTTTGACCGGGAGGGGAACTTTCTCACGTTCTGGGGAGACGATGTGCTCAAGGACGCTCACGGGATCTTTATCGACGCGCAGGGCTGTGTTTACTGTGTGGAGCGGGATACCCACTGCATGCGGAAGTTCACGCCGGAAGGGGAACTGCTGATGACCCTCGGCACGCCCGATCAGAAGGGCGCGGAGGGCAGGCCGTTTCGCCGGCCGACAGACATCGGTTTCGATTCCACGGGGAACATGTACATTTCCGATGGATACGGCAACAGCCGCATCCACAAGTATACCCACGAGGGCATGTGGATCACCTCCTGGGGAACGTCGGGGGACGGACCGGGCGAGTTCGACCTGCCCCACTGCGTGCGGGTGGACCGGAACGACCGGGTGCTGGTGGCAGACCGGTCGAACAACCGGATCCAGATCTTCGATACGGAGGGGAATTATCTGACGGAGTGGGCGGGACTGCACCAGCCCGATACGGTTTTCATCGGTGAGGATGATATCGTTTACGTGGCGGAGCTGGACCACCGGGTGAGCATCTGGACCTTAGAGGGCGAGCGGCTGACGGAGTGGGGGCGGGGGGTGTCGAGCGAGGCGCCGGGGGAGTTCCTGGGGCGCCCGCACGGGATCTGGGCCGACTCGCACGGGGATCTCTACGTGGGGGAGGTACACGCGGACGGGCGGGTACAGAAGTTCATTCGACAAAGGTAAGCATGTTCATCGGACACGTTGCCGCAGGACTTGGCGCGAACGGGAGGGCCTGTGGATACGAGCAAAAAGGCGTCGGATCGGTACGCGGCGTGGGAAAAGAACAGGGATCAGGTGGCGCATCCGGCAACGGTTTACACGGCCGAGGATTTTGCCCGGGCGAAAGTGAACCTGGAACGCCACGACTGGGCGGTACGGGTGCTGGAGGGCATGAGGACGCAGGTTGCGTACACGCTGGAGCAGGGGACGGGCTACATCGAGCAGATGATTCCGGTGACCACACCGGGGGGACTTCACTTTACGAACTGTCCGGCGTGTGAGGGAAATGCGATTCACGGGGCGTACGACTGGGATGCGAAAGATCCCGAGCGCCTGGTCTGTACGACCTGTGAGACGGTCTATCCCAACGAGAAGTATCCGGAGGATATCGCGTTTCGCGCGGACCAACACGGCGGGGGGCAGGTGGTTACCTACCACGGTGGGTATTCGTTTGAATTTCACGGGTATCACCTCCGGTCGAGCTGGACGGCGAAGATCCGCGCGCATAAGGTCTCCCACATGGCGTCGCAGGCACCGACGCTGGCGACGGTCTACGCGCTAACCGGAGATCGGGCCTATGGAGAGGCCGTGCGGGCAATCCTGCTCCGGTTTGCCGAGGTGTATCCCAATTACCTGGTCCATTCGAGTTACGGGGAGTGGATCGACCTGCCGCCGCACACAGTGGCCGAACGGATCAACGACCTGCCGGAGGAGGAGTGGACAATTCCGCCCAACAGGCCGGACCGGAAGCTCCAGTCGGGATACTGGAATTCGGGCCGGGCGGCTGGGTCCGGAATGGAGGGAGGGTTTATCCGCCAACTGGCGATTGCCTACGATTTCATCCACGACCTTTTAAGCGAGGAGGAGCGGCTGAAGATCGAAAAGGATCTGCTGATCGAGGGCACGGTCCTGCTGCTGGCCGATCCGGCGCTGAACAACAAGAGCGTGACGAACCTGACGGGCGCAGGGCTGGTGGGAATGGCGGTGGGCGACCCGGGCCTGGTGCGGGCAGGCGCGAAGGGGTTCTGGCATTTTGTGAGGCACTGGTTCCTGTTCGACGGGACCACGTCGGAGTCGCCCGCGTACGGGCTGATGACGATGGGCGGCCTGAGGCAGTTCGGCGAGGCGCTGCACGGGTACAGCGATCCGGAGGGGTACAGTGCCTCAGACCGGATGGAGGACGTGGATGTGTACGGCGATGGGGACTACCGGGCGGTCTTCCGGGCGTTCTACGATACGCAGCTTCCGAATCTGAAGTTTCCGGTGTCGGCCGATTCTTACGTGTCCACGGCGCTGGATGCGCACGATGCCGAGCTGATGGTGGCCCGATACGGCGCTCCGGAGTATCGGGCGCTGCTGCGGGAGCTGTTGGACGGTCCGCCGGAGGAGACCGGCGGGGAGTACGCGCTCTTCCACCGTGATCCTGACTTTTCCATACCGGCGGAGGATCGCGTCGTCCTTGACGATCTGTTTTTTCCGGCCCTTCGTATGGGCTATTTCAGGCGGGGCGCAGACGGACGGGACGGAGCCGTTATTCTGGATGCCTCTCACTGGGGCGTGCACCACCACCAGGACAGCCTGAACCTGAACCTGTTTATGGAGGGGCACGAGGTTCTCACGGATCTGGGATATCTATGGGACCGTCCCGACAAGCAGATGACGGTCCGGACGCCGGCCCACAACCTTGTGGTGGTCGACGAATCGGACCAGCGGACAGAAGGGCGTCTGGGAAGCCTCCACCTCTTTGATGTCGGACCGTATGTGAAGGTGATCGACTGTTCCTCGGCCGCATACGAACAGGCCGATCTGTACCGTCGGGCCTGCTTGCTGATCAACCACGGAAGGGATGGGTGCTATCTCGTCGATATTTTCAGCGTGTCGGGCGGGAAGACCCACGATTACCTTTTCCACGGTCCGATCCCGGGCGTTGATGCCGGGGGTATCACGCTCTCTCCGGCCGATGGACCGGCGCCTTACGATATTCAGAATGTGCAGTGTGCTAAGACAGGTGGTCCGTGGCACCTGACCTGGCAGATGGATGCGGCGGTCCGGTTTCGGGCGTGGGCGCTGCCGGGAGCGGGAGAGGATGTGATCATCGGCGAGGGGTGGGGCGAGCGGGGGTGGGGGCACTTCAATACACCCGATAAGAAGGTGGACGTTCCCTACGTGGTCCGGCGCCGGACCGGAGAGGCCCCGGTCTCGGTTTTTGTAAGTGTGTTCGAGGTCTACGGTGGGGCGCCGCTGGTGACGGGGCTGAGACGGATGGCCGTGTCCGGAGAGGGCGTGGGGCTGGAGGTTGAGACGCGGCTGGGGAAGGATGTGATTGTGGGCGCACTGACGCCGGAGCTTCGGCAGATCGAGACCTCGAAGGGGGCGCTGGAGACGGATGGGCGGTTTACAGTGGCGTCGCCCGGGTTCCTGTATCTGGCCGAGGGGACAGAGGCCCGGTTTGGAAAGCGAGAAGTGACCTTGGACAGCGGGCGGCTGGAAGGGGACATGGGGGAGGTCGTGAACGGCAACGACGCATCCTATTTCGTCGCCGCCGGCCTGCCCGATGCCGACCGGCTTTTGGACAGAGTTGTGCTTGTGGACAACGGGGAATCGACCACCGGCTACCAGGTCCGGGGCGTGGATACGGTCGACGGGGAGGGGCGGATTTATACGAAGCAAGACGGGAGGGGCTACGACATCGAGGGTGGAAAGACGTGGGCAGCGCCGCTCTCGGCATACCAGATACTGCGGGATTGAGTTTGCCTAACTTGAACCATTGATTAAGGAGAGGCTATGATACGGTGCGGCGCTGCTGAAGCGGATATCACGCCTTCGCCCGGATTGGTGCTCCAGGGGCACTGGAGCACCAATCCGTCCCATTCGGTGCTGTATCCGCTGGAGGTGCGGGCGGTTGTGTTCGAGCAAGACGGTACGCGCGTGGCGATTGCGACGCTGGACGTGATCGGGGTGACGGCGGAGACGACGGCCCGCATCCGGGAGCGCGTGGAGGAGGCGTGCGGCGTTTCGGGAGAGGGCGTGATGGTTGCGTGCAGCCACACCCACTGCGCGCCGGCGGCCCTGCCGTCCCTGGGGATGACGCCTCCTGAGGGGTGGCTGGAGCGGATCGAGGAGGAGACCGTCGGGTGCATTGCCCGGGCGGGCGCCCTCCTCCAGCCGGTGACGTTCGGGGTGGGGTGCGGATCCGTGCATTTTAACACCAGCCGCCGGCCGCTTGCCAACACGTCGGGTATGGCGTTGAATTATGGGGCGATCGTGGACCGGCGGGCCCGTGTGCTGCGCGTGGAGGGAAAGGACGGGAGTCCGGTGGCGGTGCTTTTCCACTATTCGTGCCATACGACGACGAAGAGCGGGTCAGAGGGATACATTTCGCCCGATTACGCCGGGGTCGCCCGGCGGGTGATCGAGGAGCGGCTGGGGTGTAAGGCGCTGTTCTTGGCAGGATGTTTCGGCAATATCCGGGCGGCGATCACGAGCGAGACGGGCGGGTTCGGTTCGGCGACGGAGGAGCAGCTCGATGGGGTTGGAGGTGAGCTCGGCAGCGAGGTCTGCCGGGTGGCCGAGTCGCTTCGGACACGGCCGGGAATGGAGCTGCTGTCGAGGTGCAGGAAGCTGGAGGTGCCCTTTGGCGAGTTAGATCCCGAAGAAAAGCTGCGGGAGATGGCCGAGGATACGACCAGCGACCGGGGCAGGCTGCTGACCGGGCCGTGGGCACGGAAGGTGCTGGAGATGATCGAGAAGGGGACCGTGCCGGGGAGTAAACCGACGGAGATGCAGTTTATGAGGGTGGGCCCGCTGGCCTGTATTACGATCCCGGGCGAGCCTGCGCAGGAGATCGGACACGCGATTGAGAAGCGGTTTCGGCCCGAGATAGACGCCGAAGATATCTGGCCGGTAGGGTATGCCAACGACGAGGTGGGATATCTCTGCACCGAGCGGCACCACGAGGAGGGCGGGTACGAGCCGAATGCGTATCCCTACTATGGAGAACCGGCGCGATTTAAGGACGAGGAGCGGTTGATTTTAGAGACGGCGGAGGCGCTGGTAAAGGGGAATGCATTGAGATCGGGCCGTTTATAGAGGTGTAGATGAACGCGGTGGAGGAGAAGGAAATCGGTTCGGATGCGACAGTAATCGAACGGATTGTGACCTACGGGCGGATGATCAAGTTTTCGCACAGTATTTTCGCCCTGCCGTTTGCGCTGAGTGGGGCCGCGCTGGCGGGCGCCCGGGCGGAGATCACCGTACAGCAGGTGTTCTGGATTGTGGCCGCGATGGTGGGGGCGCGCAGCGCGGCGATGGGGTTTAACCGGCTGGTGGACCGGGAGATCGATGCGGACAATCCGCGCACGGCGGTGCGTGAACTCCCCCGGGGGGCGATTTCTCCGGCGGCGGTGCGGGTCTTTGTGGGGGTCTCTTCGGCGGTGCTGGTCTTTGCGGCATACCAGCTCAATCCACTCTGTTTTGCGCTGTCGCCGGCCGCGCTGGGAATCGTGTTTTCCTACTCTTATACCAAGCGGTTTACGTGGGCGACGCAGTTTTTCCTGGGGCTTTCTCTGGCCGTGGCGCCGATCGGGGCGTGGATAGCGATTACGGGCCGCCTGGACCCGGAGATTCTGCTGCTGGGAGGGGCGGTGCTGTCCTGGGTGGCGGGGTTCGACGTGATTTACGCGTGCCAGGATGTCGAGTTTGACCGCAGGTACGGGCTCTATTCGATTCCCCAGCGCTTCGGAATCCGCAGGGCGCTCCTCGTGGCACGGCTGCTTCACGCCGTTTCTTTTGGATTGATGCTTGCGGTGGGCGCAGTTTTGGGGCTGGGGAAGCTCTATCTGGGGGGGGTGATTGTGGTGGGGCTGCTGATGGTGTACGAAAACCGGCTGGTGCGGCCCGCCGATCTGTCGCGGCTGCCGGTGGCTTTTATGAATATGAATGCGATCATCAGTGCGGTGTATTTTCTGTGCACGCTTGGGGATGTGCTTCTGATATGAACCGGGTTACCCTTGCCATTACCGGCGCCAGCGGCGCAATTTACGCGCTGCGCACCCTGCGGGCCCTGCTGAAGAACGGAGACCGGGTGGATCTGATTGTGTCCGAGTGGGGATGGATGATCCTGCGGGAAGAAGGCGGTTTTGAGGGGAAGCAGAGCGAGTTTGGAGATTTTCTGGTCGACCGGTACAGGGAGGCGGCGGTGGGAAAGGGAGAGATGACGCTTCACCAGTTTGGAGATCTGGCCGCCCCGATTTCGAGCGGGTCCGTCCACGCCGGAGGCATGGTGGTGGTGCCCTGCTCGATGGGCACCCTGGCGGGAATTGCCCACGGGATGTCGAGCAATCTGATCGAACGGGCTGCGAGTGTGACGCTCAAGGAGCAGCGCCCGCTGGTGCTGGTGCCCCGGGAGACGCCGATGAGTCTGGTTCACCTGAAGAATATGGTCGCCGCAGCCGAGGCGGGCGCTGCGATCGTACCGGCGATGCCCGCCTTCTATCAGAAACCGCAGACATTCGACGATCTGGCCGATTTTATCGCCGGGCGGATTCTGAATCTACTCGGGCTTTCCCACACGCTCTTCCCGCCCTGGAAGGGCGAATAGGCCCGCAACCTTCCCGATAGAACAAGCCCGTCATCACAGCCCCTGCCACAAATCACCGTCCAGACCCGCCGCATGGCGGTGGGCAGCAGGATCGCCCGCTGCGTAGAACATTCCGCTATCCTGGTCGACATAAAGCATCACAGGCGTAGCGATCGGCCCCGCCTTTGCCTCGACTTGATGTCCACGCCCGGCAAGCGCTTCCCGAACATGCTGGCTCACCCTGTCACTGATGGTCAACGATCCGGCCCGGATGAACGCCTGCGCGCGGTCGGGGTTGGGGTCGAACGAGTCCTGGTGATGGGCCGTGGCGAAGCGCGGGGCGGTGACGGCTATTTCGGGCGGCATGTCGAACTCGATGAAGTCGAGAAGCAAATTCAGGGTTGCCTGGTCCTGCAGATCTCCGCCGGCAACGCTGATCGACAGAATCGGCAGGCCGTTTTTGAGGACCAGTGTGGGGGTAAGCGTGATACGCGGGCGCTTCCCGGCCTGGATACGGTTTGGATGGCCCGGGGTTGTGTTGAGGCTGCGCAGGCGGTTGCCGTAGGTCACGCCCGCCTGCCCGCCGTCGATTTTTGGGCGGTAGACGTTGGCGCTGGGCGTGGCGGCGACCACATTGCCCCAGCGGTCGGCAACCACACAGGTGGTCGTTCCGCCGACCCCCGGCCGAAATACGCCCTCTCCCTTCAGGGGTTTCATGTGATGTGGATCACCCGGTCGGGCTTTTAGGGAGGCTTTTTGCCTGTCGATCAGAGGCCGGCGGATCTCGGTGTAGGCATCGGAAAGCAGTTCAGATAAAGGGACATCCACAAAGGCAGGGTCTCCGTAATACGCGTCACGATCGGCCATTGCCAGCTTGAGGGCTTCCACAACCACGTGCACGTAATCTGCCGAGAGGTGTCCCATGGATTTCAGATCAAAGCCTTCCAGCAGGCGCAGGGCCTGACAGAGATAGGGCCCCTGGGTCCACGGGCCGCATTTGCACACGGTATACCCCTTATAGTTCACCGTTACCGGGTCTTCGACCGTCGTGACGTGGGCTGCGAGGTCCGCCTTCCGAAGAAACCCGCCTTTCTGGATGTAAAAGGCTTCCAGCTCATCGGCGATGTCGGTACGATTTCGTCCGTAGAAGCGGTCGGTTGCGGCCTGCAGTTTTTCCTCGCGGCTTCCGGATGTGCTCTGTTCCTGCTCGACCATCCTGCGAAGGGTGACCGCGAGCCTGGGGTGCCAGTCCTCCTCTCCCGCGTCCAGAAGGGCCAGTGTGGGCGCCACGGCTTCCTCGTAAGTTTTTGTGCCGTAATGTTTGAGGGTGGTGATGCACAGGTCCGCAACCGAGGGGACAGGGGCCATTTTCATGTCACCTTCGCCGGGGATCCCGTTTTCCATATACCAGTCGATTGCGGCCTGTGAAAGCGGCGCGCGTCCCTGGCCGCAGAGCACTTTTACTTCCTGTTTTTTTGCGTCAAAAATAAGGAGGGGTACCTCACCCCCTATGCAGCAGGCGCCGTGATCCGTGACCTGGAGAGCAAAAATCGTGGCCGCGGCCGCGTCTGCCGCATTTCCGCCCTGTTTCAGAATCTCAATGCCTGCGGCCACGGCATCGGCACCGCCAGCGGCAACGACCCCTGTTTTGCTCACAGCCTTCCAGCCCATTTCCTGAGTGTTTGTGCCTTGCATCAATGTTCTCCTTTGTCTGGATAATTCTGCTTCCATAATCGTGCGCTCGCAATAACAATGCAACAGGCGACCCGGAATGTCAAGGCGGTTGTTGGGAGCACGAATACCCTGGTATCCCGGGTTCAGGAATCCTCGTCGCCTGCGAGGTCCTCAGCGACTTCCTCTTCGTCCGGCCTGGCTTCGTGCAGGGCGCCAAAGAGGCGCAGGGCAGGAGCGGCGACGGCTGTGGTGAGGGCCACCAGGATGGTTCCGATGCCACCGCTGACAACGGAGATGACCGGTCCGAACCAGTGGGCGACCAGGCCGGATTCCAGGCCGCCCAGCTCGTTCGAGGCGCCGATGAATACGTAGTTGACGGCCAATACGCGGCCGCGCATCCGGTCTGGGGTGAGCAGCTGGATAAGGGTTTGCCGGACGACCATGCTGATGTTGTCGAACGCGCCGGTGAGGGTGAGCATGGCCAGGGAGAGCCAGAACGATTTGGAGAGGCCGAAGAGGATGGTGACCGCGCCAAAGCCCGCCACGGCCAGCAGGAGATTGCGACCGGCGTGCCGCATCGGGGGAAGGTAAGCCAGGAGGAGGGCCATGCAGAAGGCCCCGGCGGCCGGGGCGGCGCGAAGCCAGCCAAAGCCCTGGGGCCCCACGCGGAGGATATCTTCGGCGAAGATCGGCAGCAGATAGACGGCGCCGCCCAGGAGCACGGCGAACATGTCGAGGGCCATCAGAGATAGGATGAGGCGGGTGCGCCACACAAAGCGGATGCCCGCCAGCAGGTTTTGCAGGGAGGCACGCTCCGCCTTTTCCGGCGCTACCCGGAGGTCCACGCGCGTGAGCAGGGCGATAAAGAAGAGGGTGCTGGCTGCGCTGAGGCCGTAGGCAGAGGGAACGCTGACCATGACCACAAGGCCACCCAGGGCCGGGCCGACGACCCCGGCCATCTGCATCAGGCTGCTGTTCCAGGTGACGGCCATGGGGAAGATCTCGAGGGGCACCAGCTGGGGCACCAGGGCCGTTCTGGCAGGGCGGCCCAGAGTCATGACCGAGGCGTCTAACAGGAGCAATCCGTACATCAGGACGACAGGACCGTTTGCAAGCGAGAGCGCCGCCAGCCCAAGGGATGTGAGGGTCATTCCCAGCAGGCTGAAGGTGACGACCCTGCGGCGGTCGAACCTGTCCGCCAAGTAGCCTGCGGGCAGGGCCAGGACGATGGTGGGCAGGGCCTGGGCCAGGCCGACCAGGCCCAGTGATAGCGCCTGACCAGTGCGTTGGTAAATTTCCCAGCCGATGGCGATGCTCTGGACCTGCGTGCCTACCATGGCGAAAAACCAGCCCAGGATGTAGCGCCGGTAGTTGCCGATGAGGAAAACCGCATAGGGGTCGTGCTTTTTGGGTTCGGACATAGGCAGTTATCGCCCACCGCGGGTTGTTTGTGGTTTCACGAGCGGTCTGGAGTTTCACCCCATCGGCGACCTCTCCCCGGCAGAGGTGCTGCTCTACGACTCTATGATTCTATCCATTTCTCTCGTTCCCACTGCTTCTGTCCGATCCGCTCCACGTACTCCGCTCCCTTGTGCTCCAGCAGCCAGCCCTTCAGTGGCACATCGTCATCCGTCGGCTGCCACCATCCTTTTACATCTACCCCGTCCCCCAGAAGCTGACGTCGAATCGGATCGCACTTTTCGAGGGTCTCGTCCGGTATCACATTATAGTCGAGACCTCTGAGCCACCGGTAGCTGTACCCGAGGAACAACACTTTTCTTGTCACATCGGACGTATTCAATCCCCGCGAATGCCACAACCGTCGGTCGAACAGAACCGCCGTTCCGGCCTTCACCCGAACCTGAACCATGTCTTCGAAACCCGCTCCGGTCGGTGAATCCGGACCCCCTTCAGGCTCACGATCCGGCGGCGTGTCGTGCTTGTGGCTGCCCGGGACGATTCGAATCCCGCCCCGGTCGGGTTGGTCGGTATCCGTCAACCAGAACGCGATTTTCAACGACAATCGCGGATGTGGACGCTCCATTTCCGGCACGGGGCGGCCGCCATCCTGATGCCAGCCGCCTGCCTTAGGGGCTTCTTCCTGCTTCGGCTTTGGCGGATAGTAAATCAGGTGCGAAATGTAGTGCTGAACATTCCACCCGAGGATATCCCAGATCAGCGGGAAGGTCCTTGGCCAATCCAGCAGTTCGAGAAAGATGTCCTCTTCGACGATCGTCCGGAACTTCGCCATGATCTCGTTGGGGGCGATCGCCCGGTTCTTACGTTCTTGGGCATCGACCCGATCAGCGGCTTCCTGCAAGCATCCCACCATCTTGGAATCCAGCGCATCTTCAACGATCAGATAGCCTTGCTGATCGAAGTGGTCTCGCTGTGCATCCGTCATGCTGTAGTCAAGACATGTAGGTTCCAATATAACGCCTCCATTACACGTTGTATGGATTGCGACCCCACAGCTCCCGCGTACGTTCAACCCTTCAGGCCGTTGAGCTCGGTGATTTCCGGATCGGTCAACGCGCGGTTGTAGATGCGCAGATCCCGGATTCTGCCGTTGAAGGTGTTGTGTTGGCCGGAACCGATTTTGAGCGGTTTGTCGTTGGAAAGGGTGTAGTCGGCCGGGTTGAAGGCGGAGGAAGTGGCCGCGAGGGCGCCGTCGACGTAGAGCTTGAGTTTGTTACCGTCCCGGATTGCGGCCAGGTGCCGCCAGCCGGGGGCGAGTTCGTGGTCGCAGGTGACGCTTTTGCCAGCCTCCAGTGAGTAGACGCGGCCGGAAGGGAGGGTGCCGGCGTAGAGTTTGCCGTTGAAGGCGGCCATAGACCAGACGCGGCGGTATTTGACGTCGGGGGTTTTGTCGAGCTGGCCGGTGAGGGTCCACCTGGTTGCACCATCGTAACGGTAGACCTGGCCGAGCGGGAGGGTGCCGGCGTAGAGTTTGCCATTGAAGACGGCCATGGCCATGACTTCCCGCTCCTCGCCCAGGCGGCCGACGTCGGTCCACATCGGCTCCCCATCGTCGCGGAAGACCTTGCCTTCGGGCCAGGTGCCCACGTACATCTGGCCGTTGTGGATGGCAAAAGAGTAGACCTGGGTGACGCCCTCCTGGTTGCCGGCGTTGGACCATTCCGTGCCGCCCTCGTAGCGGTAGACGCCGCCGCGCCCTTCCCCTTCGTTGCCCGCGCCGTAGAGATAGCCGTCGAAGACGGCCAGTGACATCATCCGCTTGCCGGGGCCGCCGCAGTGGGTCCAGGTACTTCCCCCATCGTAGCGGAAGACGCCCTGGCTGTAGAGAGGGATGGCGTAGAGCCGGCCTTTGTAGATTGCCATGCCGGCGACGGAGTCGGCGCCTTCGAGGTGGCCGATGGAGGGCCACTCGCCGCCCCCCTCGTAGCGGTACATGTTCCCGCCCGGGTTCTGGTTCTCGGAGTCGGGAAGGGCGGAGCCGCCGGCTTTGTATCGGGAAGAACCGGCGTAGAGCCGGCCCTTGTACACGGCCAGGGAGGCGACGGTGTTGCATTTGTCCGGGCTGCCGCAGTCGATCCATTCGGTCCCGCCCGCATAGCGGTAGACGTGGCCGGATTCGTCCGCGCCGGTTTCAAAGGTGCCCGCGTAGAGGTCTCCCTCGAAGACGGTGAGGGAGTAGACCCGCAGGTTGTTGCCGGGACGGCCGCAGTCGATCCATTCCCCGGTCTGCCCGCTGTCGATGCCGAAGTGAACGTGCCGGTAGTTGGACTGGGCGGCGGTGACGCCCGCGTGGTTCATCAGGCTGAAGTTGAATCCGGTTCGGCTTTCCGGGTCGTATTTCCCCAGGATGTCGCCCAGGACAGTGTCGAGTTCACCTTCCGTATGCACCCGAACGGAAATGGAGAAGTCGCCGTCGTCCAGGTTGAGGGATTCGCTGTTGGGTACTTCTATGCTGCCGCTCACCCCCCCGCCTGTCGCAGTGAAATCGGCACCGTGGTTGTCGCCGTGGTTGCCGTTGCCGGAGCGGTCTTTGCAGTCACCAGTGAGTTTCCAATGGCCGATCAGGCCGGAATCGATGCTCATGTTTGAGTTCTCCTTATCCAAATACGGTTTGGAACCACAGCGGTGATTCATCCACAACCGCCACGCCTTCAACCTGGATGAGGAGGTCGGGGTGGAAGAGGCGGAGGACCTCAAGCAGGGTGGCGGCAGGGGCGTCGGGCAGGAATTCGTCGCGGGCTTCCTTAGATGCAGGGAAGTCTTCCATTCGGGTGATCCAGGTGGTGATCTTGATCAGGTCCGAAAGGTCGCCGCCCGCTTCCTGCAAGATCCGGCGCATGTTCTGGTAGATCTGGCGCGTCTGGATGCGGATATCGCCCTTGCCCACGATATTGCCGTCGGCGTCGTGGGCCGCCTGCGCTGAGAGGTAGACCAGGCGGCCGCTTTCGTACCGCGTTGCCATTTTGTAGTTGGCGATCGGTTTTGCTTTTTCGGGTACGATTGTTGTGTAGGCCATCGGTAATGGAGATGCGCTGGAAGTTTGATGCCCATTGGACCCTGTTCTCTCACCCGTACGGGGATTGGGATTTTCTGTGAAATCCCCGGCACATGATTGGAGGGGCAGTGTGGAATGTCAACACAAAAAAAGAGGGACCCGGGGAGGATTCTATTGCTCCTTCCCGATTCTGTGCTTATCTTGGGTGAGGGAAAGGGGCGGCTTAACGTTCTCAACGAGAGGAGGCCTATGTCAGCGGTCCGCTTTGAAGGGGTTTTTCCAATTCTGGTGACGCCCTTTGACGAGGAGGGGGAGGTTGATCTGGCATCCTTCGACCGTACGGTCCGTTTTATGGTGGATATCGGGGTTGACGGGGTGACGGTTCTGGGGGTTCTGGGCGAATCCAACCGGATGGTGGATGCGGAGCGCGAGCAGTTGATCCGGATGGCCGTGGATGCGGCGGACGGGCGGATTCCGGTTGTGGCGGGGACCAGTCACAGCGGGACGGCAGCGACCCGGACGCTGAGCCGGATGGCGGAGTCCCTGGGCGCGGACGGGGTGATGGTGACGCCACCACGCGAACCCGTGCCGAGCGAGGCGCGTATTTTCGAGTTTTTCCAGCAGGTCGCAGAGGGGATTTCGATTCCTGTTGTGGTCCAGGACCATCCGGCGTCGACACAGGTGCAGATGTCTGTGCCGCTGATGCTCCGGCTGATTGATGAGATTCCCCGGGTGGCCTGCATCAAAGAAGAGGCGGTGCCCACCCCGCCCAGGATTGCCGCGCTTTTAGAGGGAATGGTGGACCGGCGGGTCTCCATCCTGACCGGGCTGGGCGCGCTTTACGGGTATTTTGACCTGGCGCGGGGGTCGAACGGGTTTATGACCGGGTTTGCGTTTCCGGAGGTGCTGCTGGCGATGGTGGGGGCCGCACGGGAGGACCGGTTGGATACGGTGCTCGAGATCTACAATCGTTTTCTGCCTCTGATCGTGTTCGAACAGCAGCCGGGAGTGGCGGTCCGCAAGGAGGTGTTCCGGCTGCGGGGACTGATTGACAGCAGCCGGGTGCGGCATCCGGGGAGCAATATCGATGGGGAGACGGGGGCGCAATTAAGGTCTCTGCTGAAGAGGGTGCTGGGAAGAGTAGACATTACGCAACCGATTGAAGTAAAAAGTGAAAGGTGAAAAAGGGGCGTGCTATGAAGATTATCGATGTTGAAATTATCCCGATATATCCGAAGATCGCAACGCGGAATGCGGACCAGAAGGCGCGGTTTCGGGACATCAATTGCCGCACGATTTTTAAGGTGAAGACAGACAATGGGGTGGTGGGGTACGGGGACGCCCGGTGTGCGCCGCCGCCAAAGGAGAGCGTGGCGAACGTGGTGGATCGGAATCCGTTTGATTTTATCAATGCGAATCTGAATACGGGGCTGATGGGGGCGCTTTACGATGTGATGGGCAAGCACTTAGAGGTTCCGGCCTACAAGCTGATGGGTCAGAAGATGCGCGACCGGGTGCCGGTGGCGGCCTGGACGCGGCCAGCCTCGCCGGAGGATCTGGCGAAAGAGGTCCAGCGGGCGGCGGTTGAGGGGTATATGATTTTCAAGATGCACACGTGCACGTATTACGATCTGTTCGAGCAGAACCAGGCGGTCGAGGAGGTGGCGCCGGAGGGGTTCAAGATGCACTATGATTTCAACCACAGTCGGCCCCTGTCTGCAGTGCTGCACATTATTCAGGAACTGGAGAAGTCGCCGGTGGTGGGGCTTATCGAGGACCCGCTGTTTTTGTGGGATACCGATGGGTGGCGGCGCCTGCGCGAGCAGACGCGCCTTCCAATCCTGATGCACGTGCCGCAGCTCGGCGGAGGGCCGGAGATCATCCAGGGATGCGCAGACGCGTATATGGTGGGCGAGGGAGGGATCGGGCCGACGCTGTGCCGGGGGTTTGCATGCGCAGAGGCCAATATTTCCACGGTGATCCAGCTTACCGGAGGGACGCTGACGAAGGCGATGGCGATGCACATGGGCGCGGTGCTGCCCCTGGTGATGCATTCAACCAATCTGGATGACCAGTATGAGGAAGATGTGGTTAAAGAGCGAATCGAGGTGGCGGAGGGGTCCTCACCCGTTCCGGAAGGCCCGGGCCTGGGGGTGGAGGTGGACGAGGAGACGCTGGCTGTGGCGGCGGCCAACGGGCCGACGGAGATTCCCCGGCACATGGGGGTGCTGCACCTGCCGGGCGGGCACAAGGTGTATACGCATTCGTTTCCGAATGTGAGCAAGCTGACCGGGTTCCCGGAGGGGAATATCCGGGGAATCCGGCTGGAGATATGGGACGACGATGGGTCATCGGAGTTTGAAGAGATGTACGAGCGGGTTGGGAAGGAGGGAGCGGTTTGGGAGAAGTGAGAGGGGAGTGAGATGAACCAGCCGATTTGCGTGCTTCGCGCGGGCAGCGACCCGGCGTGCGATCTTGGCGCGGAGATGCTCCGCTGCGAGGGGTTTCCCTGGCTGGAGGAGGCGCCGGCCGAGGGGTTTGACTCCGCTCCACCGGGGGTTAAACTGTTCGTTGTGGCAGGCGCGGGGGTCAGCCGCACGACCGCAGGACGGCTGGCAAAGGCGGTGAACCTGGGGGTATCGCTTATTGCGCTGGCGCCGAACCCTGCGCTTGCAGCGGTGTTCGGGGTGAGGGTTCGCGAGGCGGTTGTAGACGCGCATCTCTCCGTAGCCGGCCTTTCCGGCTGGGAGCACGGGGATGTGCCGCTGCTGTGCCCGGACGATGTGGCGCATCCCTTAGAGGGGGGATGTGAGGTAGCGGCACTGAGGGATCTTGAGGGCCGCAGGTGCGGCGCCGGCATTGTGAGGGTGCGCAAGGGTGCAGGGTGCGCCTGGTTTTACGGATACGATCTGTGTGAGACGATTGCGACGTTGCGCCACGGTACCGGCCGGCTGGATCCCACTGAGGAGATAAGCTGGAAGGGGCCCCGGGTTATTAACGGGTTTCTGGAACTGTCCGGTAAACTGCCTCACGACGTTCCGGTGGCCGACCTCCACCAGGATGTGCTGCGTTCGATTGTGACCGGGACGCTTGCCGATGTGTCTCTGCCGAGGCTCTGGCACTTCCCGGAGGGGGCACCGGCGGTCTGGGTGGTGAGGGGGGACGGCTGCGGGGAGGAGGGCGCCGATTTCGAGGTGGAGGTTGTTGAGAAACAGGGAGGTTTTCTTACGTTCTGCCGGCCACCGAAGAGCCGGTACGGGGGGGAGTTGATGCGGGAGTGGCACAACCGGGGACACGGCATTACGATCGAGGCCAATATCAACGATATCACGCAGCCGGCCGTAGAGAATGGCTCCGGAAGCCGGACGGCTGCAGAGCTGAATGCAGACTGGCACCCGGCCATCCGCGCCAATCTGGAGGGGCACCGCGATTCGTTTATGCGCGAGACGGGGCTTGAGACGGAGACGTTTATGACCCACTCCGCGCAGTGGACCGGGCTGCCGATGGCCAGGATGGTCCGCGAACTAGGCTGGCGCACGGCCATCCCCTTTATGTCGTACGATCCCCGCATCCTGCCGGGAGATCGGAAGGGGCCGTATATGATCTCCACGGCGCTCCCGATGCGCTACTTCGACCGGGAAGCGGGCGTTCTGGATCTCTGGCATCTGCCGTACCAGAATATCGATACGATCTGGCAGGGCATTGCGAAGCAGCCGCTGCCGGTGGAGGCAGACGGGGCGGACCTGGAGGTCCGGTATCGCATGCTGGGACAGACGGGGGAGGCGTACGGGGCGCAGCTGGCACGGTTTGCAGAGGATGCGGCAGCACGCTGGCACGGCGTGCAGGTTTCCAGTTTTCACCCGTGCTACGTGGCGTCGCCCCGGCCCTATGTTGGATCGTCGCAGCGGGCGTTGGAGATTGCAATGGAAGGGGCACGGGCAGCCGGCTGCCGGTTTGAGAACCTGGAGCGGTGGTCGCGCTTTTTCCGCGCGAGGGCCGGGGTGCGGCTGAGGGAGTGGTGGTCTGAAGAGACGACAATATTTGTTACGCTGGAATCGGATTCGGGGATCGAAGGGCTTACGCTGCTTTTGCCGGATAGGGTGAAGGAGGTGCGTCTGAAAGAAAGGGGCGATATTTTGCCGGTGCGACAGCTTACTCTGGAAGGGCGAACGCAGAATGCTGTGGTGGTGGATTTGGGGGAAGGTTCTCCGTTGAGGGTGTGCCTCAAGAAGGCCTGAAGCAGAGGAGATTTTCCGCAGATTCCGCACAGTAGGCGGATATGGCGTTTTCTTACCGGTCCTGTGACGGGCAGCCGACTGAAAGGAGATGAGATGGAGATTCAAAATGTTTCTTTTGCGTGCGAGAATGTGAAACGCTATCCGTGGGCGCGGGCAATTGTGGAGGAGTGGAAGCAGGATGCGGCCTATGCAATGGAGCAGGAGCGGTCATTTTTCGAGGAGATGATTTCGGAGCTGACGCTGTGGCCGGAGTACGGACAGAACTGCCCGGTGTGCGTCAACCGGCTGTCTTCAATGGGAGAGTGCGGGATTTATGAATGGAATATACGCGATCCGGACCGGCTGGTTTGTATGTACTGTAAGACAGCGTATCCCAATCCCGAGTACCCGGAAACGGGGCGTGTGACGGCGCCCCGGATGGGGCAAACCTTTGACTTTTACCTGACGGAGGAGGAACGGGCGCACCCGGAGGACCGATCCGGCAAGTATGCGTTCAAATGGAGCCGCAATCCGGTGCATACGAGCTGGAGCGGGGTGATCAGGTCAAAGAAGGCCACCTGGTGCGTTCACCGGGTCCCAACGCTGGCCAGGCTGTATGGGTTGACGGGGGAGGTGGCATACGCGGAGCGGGCGGCCTGGATTATGGATATGATGGCGCAGCGGTATCCCAACTGGCTGTTCCATTCCTACGACGGGACGGTGGCGGATCTGCCGCCGGCGGAAGTGGCTGTGGAGATGGGTAGAAATCCCCGGGGCGGGCAGTTCCAGCCCGAGGCGATTGTTTCGGCTTTCGAGGGGCGACACCGCGACGGGGAATACGCAACGCTGTTTAACGGGTTCTGGGGTGCTGGACGATTTGGGTGCAGCGGGTCGGATGGGGGGATCATTCTGAGTGTGACCCTGAGCTACGATTTGATCCGGGAGGCAACTTACCAGGACGGGACGCCGGTGATCACGCCGGAGATGGACCGGCGGATTCGAGAGGACCTGATTCTGGCGGGATGTGCGGATACGGAGAACTGGAACGATATCAACAATAAGTGCGGGCGGGGCCGGGCGTTGAGTGGGGCGGTGGGCATTCTTTTCCAGCGGCCGGCGAGCGTGCGGCGGGCGATTGAGGGGTTTGAGCTGCTGATAGAAAACGATTTTCACTTTGACGGATTTTGCTGCGAGTCCCCCGGCTATTCCGGTATGCA
This sequence comes from Candidatus Latescibacterota bacterium, assembly GCA_965222075.1. Taxonomy (GTDB): domain Bacteria; phylum Latescibacterota; class UBA2968; order UBA2968; genus JAAXHW01. Next base: position 3,294,339 of record OZ244937.1, read on the forward strand.
CCTTGGGATGATGCGCCAGATTCCGGAGATTCTAATGGGGTATTCGGATCCGGAAGGGTATACGCCCGAGAAAGGGGAGCCCTTGAAAGACTTCGACCCTTTTCAGGCGTTTGAACGCTACAGGCTGGCGCTGGAGAGTATGGTGCGGATGCTGGATCCACGGATGTGCTATCCAGTAATCGGAGATAGCAGGGATGGCAGTGGACTGGACGCCGAATACGCCGAGATTCTAACCGCGCATTACGGGAACCGCTACGCCGGGCTGCTGGAGCGGGCGCTGGAAGCGCCACTGGCGGAGGCCGGAAGCGAGTACGCCCTGTGGCGCCGGGATCCGGATCTGAAGGTGGGGCAGGATGCCGACCTGCCGCTGTATTCGGAATGGTTTCCCGGCTGGCACGTGGCGGTGCTGCGGGGTGAACATGTGCGCGACCATACGGCGTTCTACTTCAACGGGTATGCCTATGGCGGCCACCGACACTACGATACCCTGGGGGTTATTTACATTGCCCACGGAAAGGAGATGGCCGCCGACCGGGGATACATCTGGGACGATCCGCGCAACGCGTGGACCAAGAGCACGTTGTCGCACAATATCGTGACGGTGGATGGGGTGAACCAGAACGGTGAGGGGTGTCACTCGACGCTGGAGCTATTCGGGAGGGGGCCGGGGGTTGAGGTTGTGCAGGCCTCGGCGAACGCGTATGAACAATGTGACCGGTATCAGCGAATGTGTGCGCTGGTGGAGGTCCCCGAAGGACTGAGCTATGTGGTGGACTTTTTCCGGGTCCGGGGAGGAAAGCTACACCGGTACGGATTTCACTGCAACGGGAAGATGATCCGGATAAAGGGCGCTGATCCGGCGCCGGTGGAGGAGGAGATCCAGTGGCTAAGCAACCTGAGGGGAGCGACACCCGGAGATGCGTTCACAGCCACGTGGGAACATGAGGGTGTGAAGATGGACCTGACGCTGCTGAATCCGATCGACCGGCTCCTGGTGGCGGATGCGCCTGGGTGGCGGCACGACGTGGGCAGCGATCTTCACGCGCCCCCGGTGCAGCAGATCTTAGCGGAACGGACGGGTGGGGAAAGCCGTTACGCAGCGGTGATGGCGCCGTATGAGGGAGAGACGTCACCGATCCAATCGGCCCGTCTCGTCTTAGACGATGCCGGGAGCGGGGCGATGGCCGTGGCCGTGGAGCGGGAGGGATGTACGGATTATATTCTCTCGTCTCCGGATGGGGCAGCCTGTCAGTGCGGTCCCGTTGTCATGGCCGGACGCTTCGGATTCGCCTCTGTCGATGCAGAAGGGAAGACGCTGCGGGCCTATCTGCTGGACGGGACGGAACTGGTGTGTGGCGAAGAGAGGTTAGAGCTTTCCCAGGGGCAGACGCCTCTGAAGGTCGCTTCGGTTGAAGGGCGAACCTACCACCTGGCGGAGGACGTGCCGGGAGACAGGGCGCTTGCAGGGACCTATCTGCTGGCGGATGAGACGGGCTACGAGATCAAATCGGCCGCGGCCAGGACGATCACGGTGCGGGACTATCCGGCGGTTGAATGTGATGAGGTGAAGCTGCTGAATGCCGATGTTAGCGTATCTCTAAAGGACTGATGCCATCGGGAACGACCGTAAAGCCGGATGACCAAAGCGGCCAGGTGGTGGTCGTCAGGAATCGAATGCGCATAGCGCAGGGCCAAATTTCAAAATTTTTTCAAACCCCCACCCAAAGGAGGAAACCGCCATGTCTCTCACCCACGACCCCGAAAAAAACGTCTATCACTTTGAAACCGGAGACCTCAAAGGGTTCATCGACCCCGAAGGCCAGCGCCACGGCGTCAAGGAACTGGTCCATAAGCCCACCGGCTTCCAGGTCGTACACCCAAAATTCGACCTCCTCAACCTCTTCCTTTTATTCTCCACCAACCACTACATGGGCACTGCCCGTGAAAAAGAACGAACCGTCAAAGCCGAGCGCGACACCCTTGAAGTCCACTGGGCTCCGACGGACGACCACAAGGCCCAACTCACCGCCTCTTACCGAATCGTCGAACCGAACCTCATCGACTTAGACGTCACCGTCCGGTCAAACTGGCCTTATCCCGCCTACGAAGTCTTCCTCTCCAGCTACTTCGACCTCTCCATGCGCCCCTACGTCTACGTGCAGGGAAGTCCTTTCGACGATCCTCCGGACCAGCCCCGGTGGATCGCCCCCACAGTCAACGACGTCTTCGTGGGCACCGGCCTGGTCTTTCCCCGGGACCAGCATGCCGCACGCTGCTCCGTGGACGGGCGGTGGGACAGGATCTGGTCCCTCTACCAGTGGAACCCGCAGCGCTATTACGAGCTCCCAATCATCATGCAGGCCGACACCGAGCGCGGCATCGCCGCCGTCCTCATGTCCCGTCCCGGTGACTGCTACGCCGTCATCAGCGGCTACGAATCGGACAACATGAACGACCCCTTCAAAGACCAGAACCCGCTCTACCTCTCCCTCTTCGGCGACGACCTCCGGTCCGGCGACGAACGCACCGTCCGCACCCGGTTTGCCGTCACCGAAATCGACGAGGCCATGTCCCAGCCTCTGGCCCTCTACGACGCCTTCATCGCCGAGTAATGGCATGAAGGACCTACCCCCCCTCAGCCGTGCTTTCGGAACACCCGCAAAGACACCAGCGCGGCAATCGCGTAGAGTCCGCCCCCGATCACAAAGATCAGATGTGTGGGCAGATAAAGCTGCAGTGTCATCCACCCCAGCATCGGGCCTGCTGCAGACCCCATATCCGATGCCGTCACATAGGACGCCACCGCCCGCGACCCCCGCAAGCCCGCCTCGGAAACCATCACCACGGTTGCGCCCACACCGCACACAAAGAAGAGCAGCACCAAGACTACCAGCGGCACGGTCCCCGGCATCCTGGACGCCGTCAGCATCGCCAGAGATCCCAGCCCGAAGAACAGCAGCGCACCCCGCCGCCGCCCGATCCGGTCGCTCAACGCTCCCAGCACCGGCGCGAAAAGGCCGTCCGTCACCCACCGCGACGCCAGCAGCATCCCGTTCAGCGTCGCCACGCCGATCACCAGCCCCCCAACCGTCAGCGAATTCCCCAGGGACGCCTTTAACACCATCCCCAGCGTGGACATCATCAGCCCCGCGCCCACGCACCCCACAACAAAACCGCAGACCAGCAGCCCAGGATCCCGCCAGGCCGACGCCTCGAGTCCAGGCAATGCTCGCTCCACATGCGGGAGCCGCCACCGGGAGAAGATGCCCAGCGGCACCCCCATCAGCGACAGCCCTCCGAAAATCGTCAGCGTCAGCGTAAACCCGACCAGATCGTATCCCATCGCCCCCGCCAGGTTTCCTGCCACCGACCCCAGGTGGTGGATCCCGTTGTAAAATCCCATCATCCGCCCGATCGCGCCCTCGGGGGCGCTGTCCACCACGGTCATCAACCCGATCTGCCGGATAAACGACCAGCTCAACCCCCACAGTACCCGCGCCCCCAGCAGGATGGGAAACAGGGAAACCGTTCCGTAGACCACCGTCGTGGCCGCGCCCAGCGTTAGAGAAAGAACCAGCAGCAGTGTCAGACTGTACCGCCGGCAGAGCCGTTCGGCCAGGTGGTTCGTCAACAGCCGGATCCAGCGGTTCACCGAAAGGATCAGCCCCACCTGGTAGGGCATCAGCCCAAGCGCTGTATAACAGGTGGGCAGAACCGAGTAGAGCGTCTGATCCCCCAGCAGGGAAAACGCCGTCGCCAGCGCGACCAGGACAACAGGGCGGGAGGGGCGCATTGACCTCTTCCGAACCTAATAAATCCGGTCTCGAAGCGCGTAATGCGCCATCACCAGCCCCTCCTGCGGTCCCAGACGGAAAACCGTCGGCTTCACCCCGAGCAGGTCGGCGTGCTGCGTCGCGTAGAGGTGGAGCAGGAGCCTCAGCAGCGCCTTCCGTCCGCCCCGGTCCTCCTCCAGACCGGTAAACGTCTCGTGAACCTTCTGCAGATAGGGGTGCTTCAGGTCCGCATTGGCCCTCGCAGCCATCCCCCTGGTCATCACGCTTGTCCTCTTTTCCCTCTTCCATCCGATCCTGGCCGATCCGCCCACGCTGGAAGAGACATATCAGAAATGGATAAAAACCAGGGTCGACTCCCTGATCGTGAGGGGCAGATTAAGACTGACGCCTTATGCCCCTATGAAATACAACATGCCTATCGCAAAACCTGATCCCAACATCGTCTACAACATGCCCATTGCAAAACCTGATCCCAACATCGTCTACAACATGCCTGGCGCCCGGACGCCACGGAAAATTCCGCGCCTCCACCTGCCGAAACAATTCTCCCTGCTGAATATCCTCAAATTGGGGGCCATCTACATTCCTTTCCAAAAACAGGTAATAGACTTGACCTCCTTCTCTCTTCCCCCTCGTCTCTAAACTTTCAAACTTTCTTCTCACCGCACATCATACCTCAAAATCGCCACATACGCCCCGGCGAATCCCAAAACTGCCAGCAGCGCCAGGTTCAAAATGTGAAACACATTCCGGTGCAGGCATTCTTCCAGCGTCTCATGCGACTGGTACACGAACGAAACGAAATCGGTAAATACGCGGTCGTCCCAATGCTGGGCCCTTCGCTCCTGAATGTACCGGGCCATGTAGGTCAAATACACGCTCAATGCCGCTTCAACCTCCTCCTGCTGAAAGGGTCCGGTGCGGGCCAGGTCCATCGACGTGAAACTGACCGCGCCCAGTGGAGAAACAGAAGACAGGAGCATCGCCAGACGCTGCTCTCGCTGCGCCCGGTTTCGCCATTCCTGCTGCAGGTCGTGCAACCGGGCGTAGAACGTTTTGTCCCACTCCACATGGACCGCCGCCTCCCCCGCCAGCAGCGTTGTCTGCTGCGCCTTCGGCAGCCCATCCCAATCCTCCACACCCTGCTTCTCCCAGTAGGCGTCCACCTCCGCCCCCCGTGCCTTTCGGATCTCTTCACGCAGCTCGCTGACCTGCCGGTCGGTATCGTAAACGCTCCCGACCGACGCGAAATGCTGCGCCGCATCCACCGCCAGGTTCGGCAACACATAAAGCCAGACCGTCCACAGCCCCAGCAGCCCTAAGAAAGCAGTCATCCGTCGGTGCGTCAGCGCCGACACAAAAAGCCCGAATGCCGCAAACACCGTCAGATACAGGGAAAACACCCCCATCAGAACGGCGACCCGCTTCCAGTCGTCCCCTCCCAGACCCGGTTCCGGCGACAGCGCCAGAACCAGACACACCAGCAAAAACGCAACGGCAAACGGCGCCAGCACCGCCACCGTCGAGCCGACCAGTTTGGCCAACGCCAGCATCGAGCGAGACACCGGAAAGGAAGCGTAGAGCCTCAACGTACCCGCCTCCTTCTCGCCGCAAACCGCATCGTAGGTGAAAAGCAGCATACTCAGGCTCAAAACAACCTTCACCACAAACGCCAGATCCAGCACACCGAACAGCGCGTGGACCGGATCGGTTGCGAAACTGCTGGCCTCAAACCGGAGGTACCGTCGGTACTGGATCAGCACCTCCTGCCCCAGCGCGCCCGACAGCCCGTACACCAGCGGGCTCAACGCCTCCGGCCGCCGGTTCCAGCGATAGCCGTACCATTCCAGATCGGACGACCTGCCCTTCTCCCGCATATTCTCCACTGCCTCCCGGTTCTTTCCGGCAACCGCCTGATACTGCTCACGCTGCAAAAGATAATTCTGAATGCCCACATACGTGCCCAGGCCCGAAAGCAGGATGCAGAAAGCGAACACCACAACGAACCGCAAATCAAGCAGATGGTGTAAAAGCTCTTTTTGAACCAGCCTGCCGAACATAAAGAACTCCTCAGTCACAAGCCATGACGTGTGACGCTCATCTCACATCGTACCTCAGCATCTTCACATACGCCCCGACAAAAAAGAGCACCCCCCAGATCGCCAAAATCCCCACATCCACCATCGCTGCCTGGACCTCGCCTTCCGGCCATCTCTCCCGGTAAGTAAAACGAGGCATATCCGAAAGATCCCACGTGTACTCCCCGTACTTATCCGGATTGATCCGCTTCAAATGGGAACCGTCTACGGCATCCACATACCAGGTACGGTGCTGCGCGTAGTACTGATCGTAAACCGAGAGAAACCGCGCCTGGCGATCCATGCCCGTTCCGGCCAGGCGAACCGTTGCGCTGTTAAACGCAAACGCCGGCGAGAATCGCGCCAGCGCCACGGCCAGGTTCAGCCGCGCCTGATATCGGTTGCGAAAAGCCTCCTCCAGGCGTTCGTACGCCACCTGCGTGATCTCAAACAGCGCCTCTTGCCGGGTCTTTCTGTAGTGTAACCGCTGCAGCTCCTGGCCTTCCCGGCTTTGCCACCACTCCTCTCCCTTTGACTTCAAATAGGCATCTGACCACGCACGCCTCGCCTCGCGCCAGCGCTGCACATTCGCCTTTGTAATCGCCTCCTTATCCGCCTCCAACTCGTGAATCGAAGACGCGGGTCGAACGCTGTCTGCGACAATCAGGCTCAACCTCGGCAGAACCACCACCGTAGTCACCCAGAACCCCAGCAGAATCACAAACGATGTGGACGCGCGCTGGGTCATACACGAAGCCAGCAACCCGGCGCAAACGAACACCGTCAAATAGACCCCAAAAGCCGCCATCACAAGCCCCAGCCGCTGCAACTCCGAGCCCGTAAACCGAACATCCGGCATCATCAGAATGACGGCAATCCCCAGCAGCAGAGGCAGGCCGAATGCCGACAGCGTTGGAAGCAACGCGCCGAAAACCTTGCCCAGCAGCAAGCGGTGCCTGGGCACGGAAAAAGAAGTATTCAGCCGCAACGTACCCGCTTCCTTCTCTCCGCAGACCGCGTCGTACGTAAACAGGAGCACGAACAGGCTCAACACCGCCTGAATCACCAGCCCCAGATCCAGGGGCGGAAAAACCGCAAGCAAAGGCTTCACCTCCATCCAGCTCCGAACCGACCGCCGATTGAACGTATTGGGAATCGACCGACCCAGAACCGGATCCAGCCCCCGGATAAAAATACCCATGACCGCCGGCGGCTTGTGCTCCAGATATCCCTGAGCCACAAACTCCGAGTAGTTCTCGGCCGCATCAATCTCCCGGATGCGATTCGCGGTTGCCGCCTGCGCCAGCCGATAGTCCTTCAGGCTATTCTGGTAGTAAAGGTACCCGCTATAGAGGCTCAACCAGATCACCAACGTGCCGATGGCCGACAGAATAAGAAATCGGAGGCTGGAAATATGATCCAGAAGCTCCTTGCGGATCAGGTGGGCGAGCATGACAGCCCTCAATGGGGTAGGTGCGTAGGGTGAAAAGAAAACGGGCCTTCCCGATAGATTCAGGCCATCCCGGTGGGTTCGATTCCGTAGGCGTAAAGTGGAATCAACTCGCGGCAGGCGCCTCTTCCTCCTGCTCGCCTCCCTCCGCGCCGTACATATAGTCGATATACAGCTTCTCCAGGTCCTCGTCCTCTAACTCCTGACGGGTCCGCTCCATAATCAACCGCCCCGACTTCATAATCCCCACCCGGTCCGCCAGCGTGCGCGCACGGAAAATATCGTGCGTGGACATAAACACCGCCTTCCCCTCTTCCTGAAGATCCTCCAACAGCCGGAGAAACTCCGCACCCGCCTGAGGGTCCAGCCCAGACGTCGGCTCGTCCAAAATCACCGCAGGCGCATCCCGGATAATCACAATCGCTATCCCCACCTTCTGGCGCATCCCCTTGGAATACTCCTTCACCCGCTGCTCAAACGAATTTTCCGGCAAACCCACCCGGCGCAGAATCTGGTAATACCCCTCCCTATCCGTCTGTTTTCCCGCCAACCCGGCGAAGAAATCCAGGTTCTGACGGCCGGTGAAGTTGCCATAGAGCATCACATTCTCCGACAGGTAGGCCACATACTTCTTGGCCTCTAAGGGGTCCCGCGTCACATCCACATCGTTGATCCTGGCCGTGCCTTCGGTCGGCTCGATAAAATTCAGCATCAGGTTAATCGCGGTGGACTTGCCTGCCCCGTTGGCCCCCAGCAGGCAGAAGATCTCCCCCGGTTCCACCTTCAAATTGAGGTGGTCCAGCGCCAGCACCCCGTCCTCATACCGCTTCGTCAGGTCAATCGACTCGATCATCGCCTCCTCCTTTATGGAAGGGTTGGGACCCCTCCCCCATCCCTCTCAGGGAAGGGGGCCGGGGGGTTAGGTCACCTTCTCGTCAACTTCACCCCATACCACACAATCCCAATCACCATCCCGATCACACTCAATACCAGAATTCCGCTCAACAGCAAGTTCGTCCTGGCGCTCACGTGAATCCGCACCGTCTTGTCCTGCGTCTCCACTGGCCGGTTGTCCGCAAGCGCCTGCGTCTGGATCTGTACCTCGTAGTCTCCAACCCCCACACCTTCTGGCGTCAGAAACTGAAGCTGCACCTTCTCCTCCTTCGCCGGCATCAGTGACCCGATCACATCCGGCTCGATCACCGACTGCCAGTTGGGCGGCACGTTCGTGCGAATCCGAATATTGTCCAGCCTGCGCGTCCCATCGTTGAGCACCGTGATCTCCATCTCTACGTGCTCATCCGCCTTGATCTCATGGTACAGGTTCAACGCGCGCACCTCGATGCGGCCCACACCCCTTGGAATCAACTCCAGTTTCACCTTCCCTGCATTGAGCCCATCGATCTCCTCCTGGGAAAACCGCTTCTCCTCCAGAGGCTGAAGCTCCCGCCACACCTGTTGGGGCAGCACCAGCGCGTAAAACTCGATCGTCTTGTCGATCGCCACCTGCTCGTCGGAGCGCTCCGGCAGGTAAGCCGTCAGCGACAGCTGCTTGCTGGTCACCCCCTGCGTGAAATTGACCTGCGACAGCCGCTGCGTCTGCACCGAGGTCGGGTCCACGTCCACAAAACTGTAGGAAATCTGCCGGGGCAGATTCACCACCGCCAATCGAAACACATCGTTATCGTTGGAAAATCGCTCCAGCTCCAGCGTATACGTCGCACTCTCCCCCAGGTTCGCCTCCTGGGAGAAATTCAACGAATTGACGATCACCTGGTTCGCGCTCGCATCCTTCTGCAAATAGATATGCTTCTGATCCACCGCCCCGGCATAGGTCATACTCACCACCACCTCTTCCACATCCTTCAACAGCAGAAAATCCACCTCTGCCGTCTCCCCGAACCGGATCGTCGCGATCTTGTCCTCATACGGCTGGCTGATGATGGGGCCCATACCCCCGCCTGTTGCCGGACTCTCGTGCAGGGAGATGAACACATTGTTGATCTTGTCCGGCTGCAGCGAGGGGTCGAACACGCTCTCATCCGACTCGACCAGCTTCTCGTAGTCGGCCACCCCTCCCGTCGTATTCCTCAGCGTCAGCCGCACCCGCTTCCTGCCGTCCTCCGCCTGGTATTTCACCGCCTTCTCGATCACGATGTGAGGCTGGTCAAAGATCACCCTCAGCATCGCCTGCTGGTAGCTGATCTCCTCGTTGATATACCTCGCCTTCTTCCGCTCGAACTCCTGGTTGGAAATCAGCTTGCGTTTCATCAGCTCCAGGGCAGCGGTGTATTCCGTCCTGGCCGCATCGTATTTGGCTTTCTGCTTCTTCAGTGCCAGGATCAGGTAAGACTCGTCGTTGCGCTCCGTAAAATACTGCCCATAACAGGGCGCTGCCCAACCGGCAGCCATCACCCAGAGAACCCAGACAAACCGCATCTTTCTCCCAAACATTTCCTTTGCTCTCCCATTCCGCATTCCGCAATCTCCTTACCTCACATCATACCTCAAAATCGCCACATACGCCCCCGCAAATCCCACCAGCATCAGCAGTACCAGATTCAGAATGTGGAATGCGTTCCGAACCAGACACTCACCCAGCGTCTCCTTATTCTGATAGGTAAACCGGGAATAATCCGTCAGATCGCGTTCTTTACGCCAGGGAACCGCTCGCTTATTCCGAATATACTGCCCCATATAAATCAGGTGATGCCCCAGCGCATCTTCGATCCATTCTTTCTGAACATACCCGGTGCGAGCCAGGTCCATTGAGACAAAAGTAACCGCGCCGAAGGGAGAGACCGCCGACATGAACATTGCCAGACGCTGCTGCTGCCGCATCAGGTTTCGTGGCTTCTCCCGCAGTCGGATCAGACGCGGATAAAACTCCGCATCCCACCTGTTGTGGATCCTCTTCACCCCCTCCCTGAACGCAATCTTCCGTGCATCCGGGAGGGCATCCCAGTCCTCTATCCGGGCCTTTTCCCAATACGCACCCACCGCCTCATCTCGTTTCTCGTCGATCTCCCAGAGCAGTTTGTCCACCCCTTTCAACAGGTTCACGCCACTCCCCGCCGGCCTCAAGTACCGGGCTGTGTTCACCGCTAAGTCCGGAACGATAAAAATCCAGACCGCCCAGAGCCCCAAAAGCCCTAAAAAGGCCGTCATACGGCGGTGGGCCAGCGCAGACACCAGAAGCCCGAAGGCAACGAACACCCCAAGGTAGAGCGCAAACACCACCATCAGAGCCCCCATCCGCGCCCAGTCCTCATTCTGCATATCGATCTCCGGAACCAGGGCCATCACCACCGCCGCCAGCAGCAACCCAAAGAGAAAAGGCACCAGTACGGCTACATTGGCCCCGACCAGCTTGGCCAGGGCCAGCGTCGATCTGGCAACCGGGAACGATGAAAAGAGCCTCAGCGTACCTCCTTCCTTTTCCCCGCATATGGCGTCGTAGGTAAACAGCAAAACACAAATACTCAACACAATCTTAACAACAAACGCCAGGTCCAGCACCCCGAAGATCGTGTAGATCGGATCCTCTTCAAACAGGCTGGCCTCAAACTTCGGGAGCGTCTGGTATTGAATGAGCACTTCCCTCCCCAGCTTTCCCGACAGCCCGTACACCACCGGGCTGAGCACCTCCGGCCTGCGGTTCCACCGCTCGCCGACTACCTGGAGGTAGCTGAGGCTCTTATTGTCGATATAGGCCTGAAGCGTCTGTCGATGACCCTCCATCGTCTCGCTGTACTCGCTGAGCTGCAAGACATAGTGTTGCCCTCCAATGTACACACTCAAGGCCGAAAGCAAAGCACAAAGTGCAAACACGATGGTAAACCGCAAATCCAGCAGATAATTCGTCAGTTCCTTCCGAACGAGTCGGCTGAACATCGTTTGCTCCGCAAACCGTTGCGGGTTATGGGTCACGGGTCACCTGCTTTTGACCCGCGACTCCCCACCCTCATCTTAAATCGTACCGCAGCAGCGCCACAGACGCGCCGACGAAAAAGACCAGCCCCCACAGCGCCAGCATCCCGATATCCACCATCGCCGCCTGGACATCCTCTTCCGGCCATGTCTCCCGGTAGACCAGCCGGGGAAAATCGGAAAGATCCCAATCGTATTTTCCGTACTTCTCCGAATCTGCCCGGCCTAACTCTTTCTGCATATAATGTCTCCAGTACCAGTCACCTTGCCTATCCCGGGTCTGATGGACAATCTCTAAAAACCGCTGGTGCCGCTCCAGGTCCGTCCCTGCCAGCCGGAGCGTCGCGCTGTTGAACGCAAATGCCGGAGAGAACCGCGCCAGGACCATTGCCAGGCCCAGCCGGGCATTGTAGCGGTTGCGAAAGTTCGCCCGAAGCTGGTCGGCCCTGGGATCTCTGACCATCCGCTCCCCCTTCCAGACCCTATCCCGCATGAGCGCAAACCCCTCCCGGCCCTCTGGCGATCTCCACCAGTGTTCACCCCTCTTTGCGAAATAGCCCTCGATCCATTCGTCCTCAAGCTTATGACGCCTCTGATTGCTAAGCTGGAACAGCGTCCTCAATTCGGCCTGCAGTCGCTGCGTAGACGGTGCGACCCGCACCATATCCGCAACAATCAGGCTCAAACGGGGCAGGATGGCCACCGTGCCCACCCAGAAAAACAGCAGGATCACGAACGAAGTCGCCGCCTGGTGGGTCAGGCTGGACCCCAGAACGCCGGCGCAGACAAAAGCCGCCAGGTAAAGTCCAAAAGCCACAAGAATCAGCCCAAGCCGCAACAGCTCCGGATCTTTCAGCTGAACGTCCGGCAGAAGCAGAATCAACCCGATGCCGACCAGCAGGGGAAGCCCCAGCGCCGCCAGCATCGGAATCAGTGCGCCCACGATCTTGCCCATAAGCAGCCGCGCCCTCGGTGTTGGAAAGGAGAAGATCAGCCGCAGCGTCCCCCCCTCCTTCTCTCCGCAGACCGCATCGTACGTCATCAACAGCACGAACAGGCTCAACACAACCTGCACCACAATCGCCAGATCCAGCGGGGGGAAGACCCCCAGCACCGGTTCTTCTGCGGCCGGGCTGAACTTCAACCGTTGAATATGAACACCGGCCAGATAAACCGTCTGCCCAAGCGTCGCCTCGGCCCCACGCACAAAAATGCTCATCGGCGTAGGCGGTTTCTGCACCGGGTAGCCGAAGTTGCTGGCATAACGCGCATCGCCTGATTTGACCCGGTGCTGATAGTTGCTCTCCGTCCACGCCTGCGACCGCCGGTACTCCTTCAAACACCCCTGATAAAAAACATACCCGCTGAACAGGCTCGCCCAGACAATCACCGCCCCGATTCCCGACAGAATCAAAAACCGGAGTCCCAGAATATGCTCCAGGATCTCCTTCCGAATCAGGTGACCGAGCATAGGGATTCCCTTCTCCATGTAGAGAATAAATGCACAGAGTTGACCCCATGTCAACCGCAAAAAGACCTCGGGTGCGCGCCTGTGTCCTGGTGTATCGGCGCCGTCCTCAACGGAGGTCTAAAGCTCCCCTCTGGCCTCTACCTTTACGGGTTCTCCACCGCTTGCCTGCTCACTCTCAAACATAAACTTTATATGAACAAGGCCAAAAGAGACAATGATCAGAACGAGAACCACCAGAATGCAGAGACCCGCACTTTGAAGATTGTTGCGTTCCTCCTTCCGCCCCAGAACCTCTTTAAGCGTCTGCATACAATACCCTCCTGTCCGTCTCTGCCAGGACGGGTGTGATCAGTCGGAGCGACCAGACACGCGGCCTGGTCCATTCTTCAGATTTGACACGTAAAACAGGATCGATGTTTCAACAAATTGAAGCCCGGATGCACCGGGGCTGACCCCCAAATCCGCAACCGCTCAATCCCCCATCACCCCGGACACCTCAAACGCCTCCTTCAACTGCGCTCGCGCCCGGTAGAGCCAGCTCTTCACCGTCCCGACCGGTACCTGGAGTTCCTCGGTAATCTCCAGGTACGACCGCTCCTCCACATACCGCAACCGCATCGCCTCCCGGTAGGGCGTCGGCAGCCCGCTGATGCCCTGTATCAACAGGTTCTGGTTCTCTTTCCGGTCCAGAACCTCTTCGGGATCCTCATCGTAGGCGGGTTCCCACGTCTCCCGCAACTCTGGCCCGGCATCTGCAACCACATCCATCCGGGCCTGCCGCGCCCGCTGTGCCCGGAAGTGTGTGGTACACACATTGATGGCAATCTGTGTCAACCACGTCGAAAAGGCCGCCTCGCCCCGGAACCCCGCCAGCCCCAGGAAGGCCCGCATAAACGTCACCTGCACCAGGTCTTCCGCATCGTCCTGGTTACACGTGCGCCCCCTTACGGCCGCATAGATCCTGGGCTGATACGTCCGGAAGAGGCTCCCAAATGCATCCGTGTCCCCGTCCAGCGTTCGGCGCACCAGCTCTTTCGCCTTTGTCCGTGACATGCTTAACCTCTTCATTTACATAAGATAAAATCCACTTGAGATCACTATTCCATCTCGGAGACCAGACCCGCATGCCCCAAGTCCGTAGAGACCTACTCCCTGTGGACATCCTCCGAAAAGACCTGTTTCATAAGAACCAGTCCGAAAGCGCCCATAACCAGCGCCAGGACCGCCAGCACGCAGAACCCGACGTTTTTCAGGTTCCGGCACTCCTCCTTCCGGCTGAAAACTTCTTTGAAGGTCTGCATCATGCGCCTCCTGATCGCTTTGTTGGCCGGTGCGCCATACCCTCATATCGTATTGAACGCACCGTGTTTACCTGTCAATGTGATTCGGAAACCCTCGCATCGTCCCGCCAAAGACTCGCCTGAGGACCTTCCTTATTCCATCTCCCACACCTTCGCCCAATACCGTACGGCAAATACCGCAGCTGACGCACGCTTCATATCCACCTCCTTTCAAAAGCTTGCAAGACCATAAGAAAAAACCACGGCGTCCTGCTCGTGCCGTGGCCTGTAGTGGAGAGACCAAAAAAGCCATCCGGGTGAGAATGGCTTAATGTTCGTCCCAACAACGAACGTTCTTCGCCTGAATCTCCCCAGACACGAGAAGGATCATCTGCTGATCGACTCGGATATCCTGGAAGAGACACAGACAGGGAAACCGGATAATTCTAAAGGTTTTTTGGTGATCTTCCGCAAAATCAACCAGTTACCCCAAAACTATGGCATCTTCCAGACTATCCCGCCGGCCCTATAATAGGCCGCTTGGAATGCAAAGACATCCCGCACCCTTCCCAATAACGTACAGCTCTGCCGGCGCTGGTGTCGACCATTTCGACGATAGTCTGGATCAGCATCGTGAACTCCCTTTGGATTGGAATTCCACCAGCAAATTTGCGCGAATTCATTCAAGTTTCAGAATATAAGGATTGACTGGAGCAATGTCAAGAAAAAATTGCCTCTACAGATCACTTTCTCCTCAGGCTACGACTTCCACGTGCGGATGAGCGCCTCAAGATCCTGTCAATCGTCATCGGGACGCATCTGTCTCGCGGCGTCTCCTCAATAAGCTGGACAATCGGCTCAATTTCCGGGCTGAACCGGACCATGTCCGGTGTCAGCGTCAACCTGATTCAGGTATCGTCCTGTTTGTTGTTTCAACATAGCCCATCCTCCTCTATCAAAAAGTAGGCCATACATTACCTCTCTGCAACAATTAAATGCAAGTCCCCAAACTCATGCCAGAGGTACTGCTCACGCAGCGCCTGGTCCAGGTCCACCGACCGGTTCATCTCTTTGGCAACCGTATTGAGAATGGCCAACTCCCGGTTGCGCTGCTTCAATTTATCGGCGTCGGCCTTCTCGTTCTCTTCATCGGGCATCGGCTACCGTCTCCACTCAGACATATCATTGGAAAACCGGATCATACGGCATCTCATCTTGTGGAATCTGTGAGACGGAACGGCGCGGCAGCGCGTCCCCCTTTTGGCAGCCCAAGCGGCAACTGGACATCCAGGAGAAACGGGCGATGTTCTCCCTCAACCACATCCAACCCACGGTCAATCGCTTCGGTAAGACAAGACTCATCCTCAACGTGCATACCCTCCACGCCAAACCCCTCCGCAACCTTCACCGGATCGATGCTATCCAGGACCACACCGGCATATTCACCGGTCTGCTTCATCCTGCCCTCAGCCCGCCCAAAGTAGTTCGCCACAATGCCGTAGGACCGGTTATTCGGAATAACGTAGAGCACCGGAATCCCGTGGTGCGCCGCCGTCCAGAGTCCCGAGTCCGCATAGAACACCGAACCGTCTCCGATCAGCCCAACCACGGGTCGAGATGGCGCCCCGAGTTTCAACCCCATCGCCCCACCAATCCCATAGCCCTCCGCTCCCCCGGCGGCCTGGACATACACATTCCTGCCCGCATCATCCCCCCCGCCTATGCTGTTTAACGGCAGGACAAACTGCTCAATCATGATCAGTCCGCCCCCCACGCGCTCCAGAGCCTGATCAAGCGCATCCGCCAGCACCCACGGACGCACCCGGGAGGGCTGCGGTTCAACCTTCTGCGCAGCCTTCAGACGCTGCGCACGGAGGGCGGCGGCCTGCTCCTGCGCCCAGGCGCGCCGCTCGTCAAAGCGCTCTGATGTCGCATCCAGCAATTCCTCCAAACGCTCAAGCGTCCGGCGTTCGTCGGCTAAGATACCCAGATCCAGGCCCTGGGTATTATTGAGATTCTCCACATCCGAGCCTATGGCGATAATACGCTGCGCCGTGGAGAACGACCTGAGATCCCGGGGCTGTCCACTCCCACCGTGGCGCACGCCGATACAGAGGATCAGATCCGGATTGAGCGCAGCCACCGCCTGGTCAAACCGTCCACAATGGAGCCTGTGTTTTATCGGAACGCTCCGCAACTCCGCCCAGCCGCTTGCAGCGGGGGCGCCAACATGCTCGGCAAGCGCGGTGACCTGCGCCTCTGCTCCGCTCTTCCAGACCCCATCCCCAACGTAAAGCAGCGGACGCTCGGCCTCATGCAGGGCACGGGCGACCTCTTCTACGTCGCCATCTGCCGGATACCCGGCTCGAAGGTCTGGAACGCCGCCTTCAACAATGTTCGCACGAACCTGCCGGGTGTCCAGCAGCCGATCGTAAACGGCGAGGTGTACCGGGCCAACCGGGGGCGTCCTGGCAACCTGCAAGGCACGGGTGACCGCCTGCGGCAGCCCTTCCGGTTCAATCACCGTCCAGTTCGCCTTGGTAAAAGGTCCCGAGATTGACGTTGGACCCACATTGTGACTCAGATCCAGGCCGATCCTGTCCACGTAGCTCCCCGTATCTCCCGCAAACGTGATGACCACAACGGGCAGGCTGCCGGTCCAGACGTTAATCAGTTGTCCCAGGCATTGGGCCAGCCCTGCCCCGAGATGGACCGAAATAACTGCCGGATCCAGCGCAACCTGTGTGTACCCTCCGGCCATGGCCGTGACGCTCCCCTCGTGGAGCCCCAGGATGCCGTGTATGCCGGGATGCGCATGCAGCGCATCGAAAAAGTGCGCTTCGCGCGATCCGGAGTTGTAGAACAGATACTCTACACCCGATGCCGCGAGCTGCTCGATCATAATCTGGGATGGATTCGCCGTGATTGATCTCATCTGCATGAGGCGTAACCTCCCTCTCTTTGTCGTGGAACGTAAACGATCACACCACCTGATATCGCTCGATGTCTGCCGCTTCCGCCGCCTCTTCGCTCAAGGAAACATTCAACTTGCCTGCCCACTCCTGAATCTGTCCGTAGATCGTATCGGGCAGTTCGATGCCATCTACCAAACGCGCTACACGAAACCGGCGCTCAAAATCCCCGGGAACCAGCACCTCGTCAAAGCCGGGGGCCGGCAGCATTGCCTTCATACCGTCCAGCAGCGCCCGTACGCCCTTTTGGTAGGCCTCCAGCGGCGTAAACGCACCCACATTCACCACCTGCATAAACGCCCCGTTCATCTCGCCCTTCTCAACGTTGAAACTCCCGGACAGCCCGCCCAGCAGGCAGACCAGCAGCGCAAGCGCGTATCCCTTGTGCTCACCGAACGGCAGCAGGTACCCACCCTCGTAAAAATCCATCGTCCTCACGCTGGGATTCCCGTGCTTATCCACAATATACCCTTCGGGCAAATCCGCGTTTTCGCTCCTGGCAACCTGGAGCTTTCCCTCGGCAACCCTGCTCGTGGCGAAATCGATAATAAACGGCGTATCGTCGCCGGTTGGAACACCCACCGCCATGGGATTGGTGCCCAGCGCTCCCACCGTACCCCCAAAAGGCACGGTCGCTCCGTTGTTCTTCGCGCCGCCACCAACGGTGATCATACCAATACACCCCGCACGCGTCGCCGCCTCTGCGTACTCCCCCAGCCGCCCGATATGCTCAATGCGGAGAAAACTCACACAGCACACATCCGCCTGCATTGCCTTCTCAATCGCCAGACCCATTGCCTTTCGGGCAGCGTAATGTCCAAACCCGCCGTTCCCATCCACAAGCAGCGTATTGGCCGTCTCATTGACCACCTTCGGCTCGGCAGCCGGATCAAGCCCACCCTCTGAGATACTTTGCAAATAGGCGGGAATGCGAAGCACCCCGTGCGAGTCGTGTCCGGCGAGATTTGAATTGACCAGTATCTCCGCAACATCGTCGGCAACAGGACGGGGCGTGTCCGCCGCCATCAACAGCCGCCGCGTCATCGCGTGGAGATCACCGGCCTGGAAACAATGGGTTTCTCCCATCGGGAATTCTCCTTTATCGCCTATCGCCACTCGATCAGCGCTTTCACATACGCGCGGCCCACGAGGCGGTGGGCCTCACGCAGGTAGGGGAGGTGGTGGCCGGCGAGGATGCAATCCACCGGCAGGCTGGAAAGCCGCTTCAGCGTCTGGATATACGTTGGCTTGTCAAACTCCTCTCCCCCCTGCCAGCCCAGTTCCGGCTGGTAGCCGGTATTCTGGCAGAACACAACATCGCCTGCGAACCAGATGATCTTTCCGGCATTCCTGAGCTGGTAGATCACGCAGCCGTTCGTATGCCCGGGCGCATGGATCACCTCG
This sequence comes from Candidatus Latescibacterota bacterium, assembly GCA_965222075.1. Classification (GTDB taxonomy): domain Bacteria; phylum Latescibacterota; class UBA2968; order UBA2968; genus JAAXHW01. The sequence goes on from OZ244937.1 coordinate 3,312,718, forward strand.
AACCGAAACCCGTAGGCCTCGATCACATCCCCGTCCTCAACCACCCGGTCCACCTTGCAGGCCGGCAGCGGGAACCCCGCCGCGTATGGAATCGTGCGGTAGTCGGACCGCTCGATCCCCTCCGCATCGCCGGGACCTGCGATCACCGTTGCGCCCCGCTCTCTCAGTGCAGCCGCGTTGCCGATGTGATCGTAGTGGCTGTGCGTCAGGAACAGGTAATCCACCTTCTCCAACGAAATTCCCCAGACGCTCATCTGCCGCTCTGCCTGTTCTAAGTCTGCTTCAACCGAGCCTGCGTCCACCACAATATTGCCCTGCTCATTGTGGATCAGGTAAAAATTGGGATGCTTTGCATACGCAAACCCATCCAAAAGGTAGATATTGGGCAGAATCTGCATAAACACTCCTTTTTAACGTGATGTGTGACTTCAAAAGAAGACAGCGAGTAATTTGACCTCACACAAAGGCACGAAGACACAAAGGGGGCTATCAGCTATCAGCCCCCGCACACCTGCCTGCGCAGCGTAGTGCGCTGCAGGCAGGCGTCAGCCAATCGTTCAGACGGCGTCTCTCCACCCTGGTTCAAATTGATCACACATCCGAAACATTCTGATCTTCCTCCCGAACAATCCCCCGCTGGTTGTCCCGGCAGCGCTCCAGGAACGTCCGGTCGCCTAAAAGAAACGCAGGATCTTCCAGAATGCACCGCGTGCCCACGTCGATCAGCTCCCGCGCCTTCATCGTCATCACGTCAGCGTCTCCGATCTTTCCCCAATGCAAAAGCCCCCGCTTCTCCATCTCGGGCTCCACATTTGAATAATCCCGCGGCACATTCGGCGTGTGGACCTTTTGAACGTGGATGTGGCGTTGTCCGTTCTCATCCGCCACTTCAAGCCGGGAAGGCTCATCCATAAACGTATAGGGCGCGTACGCATACTCTTCGCAGGCATGCATCATGGTGCAGGTATTCCATCCCGTACCCAGGAACATATAATGGGCGTCCAGTTCGCCCAGCTTGCCCCACGCCGTATCCCGCCCGCACGGCGTGAAACAGCGAATCGCACCTTCGGCCAGATAAGCCGCGTGGTGGCCGATCGCGCACATCGGATTGCTCGAATCCAAGCACCGGACCGCGCCGGGTTGATGCCGAAACACCTCGGTAATCTTCCCCATCAACGAAGGTGAGTTCCTCACATCAAACGCCGGCTTCTGCTTACTCCGTGCGTAGTGCCAGTGCCACCCATTAAAATGGCACGTATGCACCGCCGCCGTACCCTTCGGCCCCACCGCCTCTAAAAAAGCCTCGATCACCGTCTCCGCGCCCCCTTCCACGTACCCCATACTGCTGAGCGAATTGTGAAAAAACACCACCTCCCCGCCGTTTATCCCCAGCCTTTGAAGCCCATCAATAATGTCGTTCTTATAGACAACCGTCTTGCCTTCCGGTGAATATAATTTAGCCATGGGTCAACCCCCAATTCAATCTTCAATACACACCGTCCCCGCCTCGGTAAACGGGTATACCTCCCCCTCCCCCAGCACAACCCCCCACTCCCCCGGCCCGCGCGCTTCCACACCAACCCGAACGTGCCTCTCCGAATCCCCTCCCAGCACAAACACCCGCCCCGGCCTCTCCGGCAGGGGTGGACTCGGAACCTGCGCCATAGACGCATCGGGATTTGGAACCACAACGACCTGCAGCGGGTGGCCGGGCATCGAATACCAGAGGTAAATCCCCGATGAATCCGCCCGGTGCGTCACCCTGCAATCCCCTCGATCTCCCTGTGGCAAAATCATCCAGAGAATATCACACACCCTCTCGCCATCCAGGTCGAAACAGAACCTGAGATCCACCTGTTCCATCGCCTCGAGATCTTCGGATGGAATGTCATACCCCGACAGATAATCCCGCCAGTAAGGGTCCACCGGCTGAGCAACCTGCTCAAATTCGGAAGCCAGGCGACACGCCGGATAAAGACGGCAGCTCTGGCCCGAAGGGGCCCGGATGAGAACCGGGGAATCACCGCCGGTTTCGACCGAGACCTCCTGCCCCACGTGGAAATGGGCATCCACCTTATGTCCCCCACCGTCCAAAAACCGCACGTGGTCCAGGATAAACACAACATGCTGATCCCGAACGTGCATAACGGTTCGATCGAACGCCGACAGCCTCGGCACCTCGGCATAAGCCGCCGCGGCCTTACACCGAGAGGCGGAGTAAACGTCCTCCTCCCCCTGATAGACCCCCGAAATCCCGCCGCCGCTCTTCGGATCCAGGGACTGTCCCTCGCCGTCGAACGTCAGCGTATTCTTCAATTCCGTCTCGAACCGAAAGTACCCCGAAGGGCGAAAAAAATAATGCCCGTCTGCATAAAACGTAAAGCTCGCCCGGTCCCGATAATGGGCGTGCTTGTTTTTCGTGATCGTCTCAATCGGAAGATCAATCCCTCGCTTTGCCTGCGCCAGCGGCCCTCCCGGGACCGTACACTCAAAACTCAAAACCGAAGCCCCGTTCCCAAACCCGCTTCGGGAGAAGAACTGTCCCATTGAGGGAAAATATGCCGACCGCGGCAGCCCCCCGGGAGACACCGTCTCAACGTTGGGATCGTACCAGAGAAAACACCACCCATAGTCGTGGTAATCCTTCAGAAACCTCCGCTCCGACTCCCAATCCGCCTGCTGCTGTGCCAGACCGTCCTGAAACTCCGAGGCGATCTTGTAAAGCTGCGCCGCCACAACGCCCCCCGTCTCCCCGTGATACCGCCCGCTGGGCGTCGAATCGTCCAGAAACACATACGTCCCCTTATCGGGCAAATAGTGATAGACACGCCACCGGGGAAGTTCCTGAAGCCAGGGAATCTCAAACGCCGGTTCCTGAAAGACCCGCTTCCTTCCTTCAAGGTAGTAAAGCATAGGCCCCAACGCGTAATTCAGCGGCGCAACCCCTTCGTTCCAGGCCCCGTCCGACCCAAGCAGGGACACGACCTGCGTCACCTCCCGCTCCACGCTGTACAGCCACGCCTCTGCCCGGGGCTCATAGGGCAGCAGCGCTAAGCACCCGATCCCGATCCCGAAAATAGGCACCCAGCAGTCGTGATACAGGTACCGCCGGCTCCACTCGCTCTCTCCCGTCTCCATACCCTCCACCATCATCCCCGTCTCTTCTGTCAAAACCGCCACCATCCGCCCAACAAAATCCTCCGGCAAAACCCCCGAAAACAGGTCCACCCCGTAGGCAAGCGCCATCACATGGAACGCCACCAGATAGGACCTCATGGCGTGCTCTGAAGACGCGCACCCGACCTCCACCCACCTCCGCAGCCACCGCTCGGCAAGCCCCCGCCAGCGGTCGTCCTGTCCCACGTGGTAGGCAATCCCGCAATTCACCACCAGCGAAAAACAGATCTCTAACAGATTGCTGTAATCCGGCTCCTCCAAACCCCAGAGATCCTCGGGAGGTTGCTCCCCCAGACGCCCTTCCAGGTCCCCCACCAGCGCCTGATAGAATCGAGCGTGCGAAGTCTCGCTCCGGCGCCGAAGCGCATCCAGTTCACCGGGATGAAGAATCAGCCTGGGTTCCGATTGAGAAGGCATTTGACCTGACCCCCTTTCCACCCAACCTGTCGCTCCCACCTCGTCGCGACCCACCGCCCTTCCTTCTCTGCGAGGGAAGGGGAAGCGAGTCCTTCTACAATAGCAATTTACCCGGAGAAAGCACCCGCCCCAGCAACGCCAGCAGGTCGGGCAGCACAACCGTAACCCCCACCCAGACCGCCAGGCAGATCAACAGCGACGACGACGGCCGTCTTGCCAGCAGCCCGGATCTTGTCCACGATCGATGCGGGCCGAATCGTACTGGTATTGAAACAAAGCTCAAACCTGGCCATCCTGTCCTCCCGTTGCGCAAATCGCCTTCAGCACGCACCGCCCGCACCTGGGTTTCGGCAGGCAGACATCCTTGCCCAGCGCCACAATCAGCGCATGATATTCGTTATAAAGTCCAACTTCCGCCGGCAACACCGCCACGAACCGGCGCTGCGCCTCGTGATACTCCACCGCCGCGTCCATCAGTCCCAATCGCCCGAAAACACGCCGCGTATACGCATCCACCACAAAGCTTGGTTTTTCCAGCGCATAGAGCAAAATGCAATCGGCGGTTTCCGGACCAATCCCCTTTACCGCCAGCAGTTCCTCGCGCAAACGCCGGCCGGACACGCCTTTCATCCGGGCCACGTCCCCGCCGTACCGGCCCACAAAATACGCCAGGAACGCCTTCAACCGCCTGGCTTTTACACGAAACGTACCCGCCGGCCGGATGAGTGTTTCCAGCTTACCGTCCGGCATATCCAGCAGGATTCGGGCATCCAGGGCCCCGGCGGCCCTGAGCCTGCCCAACGCCTGCTCCACGTTTGCCCAGGCTGTATTCTGCGTCAATATGGCCCCCACCATCGTTTCAAACGGGGTTTCCGCAGGCCACCAGCCCTGTGGTCCGAACGCCTCCAGCAACCGGTCAAAAACCACGCGGAACCTGTTCTGTTCAGAGGCCATAATGAGCTAAAATCTAATGAATCAACAAATTAGGAGCAACCACTATTCAATTGGACAACAGACAACGGGCAGGGTGACGACCCGCCGAATCGCTGCTCGCCGGTCCTTTCGCGGCTCACCGCCCAAAAAAGGCGCCAGGACTTCCGCATTTGCGCCATGGCTCAGAATCCACGACTTGATTTCATAATGACCGCCGGCTCGAATTGACGGACGATTTGTCTGGTGTTTGACATGGATATCAACCTGAGTGCAAAGCGGTCGTGGCGCGGGCTCGAGCTATGTATTTTTCCCTTTTGCAGCGGCACGAAGCGCACGGGCGGAAGACGGGCGCGGTTTGCGCGTCAGAACAAGACGCAGGGCGGGCGGATGAAGCGGCCGGCAGGGGCCGGCGAGGATTCCGGCGCCGAAGCGCATTCGGAGGAGGGGTCAACTCACATCGTACCGCAAAAACCCCACATAAGCCCCCACAAACGCCAGAACCTGAAACAGGACCAGAACCATCACCTCCACCGTCACGGCCCCAAACGCCTCCGCCAGCCCCTCGGAACGGAACGCCAGCACCGGCACCTCCTCCGGCTTCAGCCAGTCCTTATCCGGCTTATCGGCTCCCGCCTCCTGCTTCAGACGCTGCGCGTACTCTCTGAACGCCTTCCGGTACTGCCCATAACCCTCGTGCGTCCGGCGGTAAAACCTCAGACCCGTATCCGCCAGTTCCGCCGCCGCGTAAGTCAAACAGGCCGCCGGCGAGGCCCGTGAAAGCGCCCGGCTGACCTCAATCTGCCCGTCCAGTTGCCGCAAGTATCCCGCATCGATCCGCCCCTTCTCCGCCTCGCTCGCCTCCCTCAGCGCCTCCTGCCGACGCTGGCGTTCCTCCTCGGTGATCCCGCCGCTCTCCACCAGGCGGGCCAGCCGCGCGTTCTGCGCTGCCCTCTCCTGGTCAATCGCCCGCTTCTGCATCCGGATCTGCTGGAACGTCGGCGCCGGAGAAAGCACCCGCCCCAGAGACGCCAGCAGGTCGGGCAGCACAACCGTAACCCCCACCCAGACCGCCAGGCAGATCAACAGCGACGACGACGGCCGCCTCGCCAGCACCGAAATCGCCAGCCCCAGCGTCACAAAAACCGACAGATAGACAAGCGCAAGGCCCACGATCCCCGCAATCCGAACCAGCGCGACGTCATCTAACGGAATGCGGCCGACCAGGGTGAGCAGAACCATCCCCATCCCCGTCGCCAGCAAAAAAGGCCCCCCCAGCGTCAGCATCGCCCCGGCCCACTTCCCCAGAAGCAGCCGGTCCCGGCTGACCCCTATCGACATCGTCAGCTTCAACGTCCCGTTCACCTTCTCCCCGCAAATCGCGTCAAACGTAAAAAAAAGCGCCACAAGGCTCAAAATCGCCCCCACAATATACACGTAGTCGGGTCTTGGGAACAGAGACAGCAGGGGATTCTGATAGAACCGCTCGCTCGCCTGCCGGGCCCACGACCGCCTGTCCGAAACGTGAATCTGCGTTGGCGTGGCCCCCTCCAGCCCCGATGCCAGCGGCCCCAGCGCCCGGGGCGGTCTGAACGCGTAAATCCCCCGGTCATTCACCAGCTCCCGCACCTGCCGCAGAATCGACGCACTCTCGTCCACCGAAAAAACCTGCCGCCGCTCGGCCGCCACACTGGTCTGATACCCCTCCAGACGCCGGCTGTAATCCCGGCTCATCAGCCCCAACCCCAGAAGCACCAGCCCGCAGAAAAGCCCCGCCACCCACACAAACCGCGCCTCCCTCACATGCAGCAGCACCTCTTTCTGAACCAGCCGAACGAACATCAATCACTCCTTAAACGGCAAATGTGAAACCGACCCTTCCACCCTTCCCCGGAATCCCGGCTTCTGGATTTGGGGTCTGAGGCGGGGTGGCACGTTTCACATCTTCACCTCACATCATATCGCAAAAACGCCACATACCCCACCATAAAAAAGAGCAAACTCCAGACCGCCAGCAGCCCCAGGTCCACCATGGCGGCCCCCAGGCGATCCCCCAGTTCGGGCCTGAAGTAGACAAATCTTGGATAGTCTGCCGTGGAGATCTCCCCGCCCCCCTGCCTGGCCCGCTCGATCCACTTGTCCTCCGCGTAATTGAGAAACCGCACCCGGTAGTCCTGCAGCGCCTTCCGGAACCGGCGCTGCTCCCGAACCCCCGTATTGGTGATCTCCCCCGTCGCGTAAATCAACGATGCAGCAGGGGACAGCCGAGACAACCAGACCGCGGCGAACACCTGCCGATCCACCTCCCGTTCGTACGCCGTCTGGATCTGCTCCTGCCGCCGGGCAATCTGCAAAAAACAGTCCCGGTATAGCTCGCTGATCACAACCCCCTGCTGCCACTCCGAGTCCGTCGTCGTCTGCCGATAGGCCCGGATTCGCCGGCCTCTCTCCCGATGTTCTCCGTCCGTCACCGCCCACTTCTCGCGCTCTACCTCCTGAATTGTAGACACCCCCACAAGCGCCTGTGCGATATACGGGCTCAAATTCGGCAGCCCCACGCTCATCCCAACCCACAGCGCCACCAGCACCGTGATCGACGTAAACGCCCGGAAGGTCGATGCCGAAACCAGAAGCCCCAGAGAGTAGACCCCCCCGATGTAGAGCAGCGCAACGCAAACCAGCAGCCCAAAAGCGGCCAACTCGTCCCCCGGAACCTCCGCTCCCGGGTAGAGCACCACGATCCCCAGGCTGCAGCAGGCCGTCAGCAGAAACGGCACGGCCAGCGCGAAGTACCCTCCCGTCCACTTCCCCAGCAAGAGCGTATCCCTCGGCACCGGAAAAGACAGCGCCAGCCGTAGCGTCCCCGCCTCCTTCTCCCCCGAAACCAAGTCATAGCTGAACACCAGAGCCAGCAGGCCCATCACCAGCGCCGTAAACGACATCAGGTCTACCGTCTGGAACAGGTCCGAAATCAGATTCGCCCGCTCGTACTGGTCCTCGGCCACCGGATCCCGGTTCGCCGTCACCCGCACGCTCATCGGCCGGAAAGGCTCCAGCCCCTGATAGAAAATCCCCAACAGATTGGGCCGCTTGTCCACCGACACCCCCGAATACGTCAGCGGATGAGGGTGAACGTACCCCCTCACCTCGGCCCGGTGGTCCCCCCGGTTGATCCGGTAATCCGTCAGCGCCGTCCGGTACGCGTGGGTCCGCACCCACGTGGCCCCCACCCCAATCGACACACACAGAACCATCCCGATCACAAACCGGAGGGAAAGCAAATACTCTAAGAACTGTTTACGAACGATCTTCCAGAACATCACTCATTCTCCAAACGTCTTATCAAAATCCTCTCGAATCGCCCGGTACCCGTCCTTCAGAATAAGAATCGCCGCCCCACAGGCAAAGAACTGCGCGCCTTCTTCTTCGTGGAGCTTCGCCGCCTGCGCTCCGTCTCCCACGGGCAGGCCCCAGAACTTGCCGTGCTTCTGGGCCGTCGCCCCCACCAGCTTGCGGGCCTCCGCCATCTGCGGGTGATCGAACTGCAGGGGAATCTCCAGCGATTGCGACATATCGGCCGGACCGAAGAAAAATCCATCCAGCCCATCCATCCGGGCGGTCTCTTCAAGAATATCTAGCGACTCCCTGTCCTCCACCTGAAAGAGGACAAAAGTCTCGTGCAGGGTCCAGTCCATATAGTCCTTCATGGACACCAGACTGTATTTGGCAGCCGCTTCAACCCCGTCGATGCCCCGCAGTCCCACCGGGGCGAAGCGGGAAAACTTCAGCACCCACTCCGCCTCCTCTGTTGTGCGAACATGGGGCACCATAATCCCCGAAGCCCCGGCCTCAAACGCCCGGTAGAAAGACTGGTCTCCCTCCTTGCGAACCCGGATCATCGGCTCCATTCCCGTCGCTCGAGAAGCCAGACACATATTGAACGCCTGATCGTAGTCGTAGTCCTGATGCTCCATATCAATCCAGAGACAATCGAACCCGATCAACCCCATCATCTCGGAAATCTTGGGCGATGGGTACGGCGTGCAAGCGCCACACAATACGGTCTTCCCAGCCCGAATGCGCGCCAGCACCCGGTTCGGTTTCAATACAATCCGTTCATCCCGCTCATCGGCCATGCACACCATCCTTTCTTGAAAAATTCAAAAAGCGCCACGGAACCACCCGGTGAAAACATGTGGCCTCGAATCCAGTCCAGCATCCGGCTTGCAGCCGAAAGCTCATCCATCAGCAGAAACGCCCGGGGTACGCGGTAGTAGAACAGCCGCTCTTCCATCGGCCCGATTGACCCGTCCGGATTCATAAAATTCAGCAGCCAGCCGGTCCCTTTTCAACACGCCTAACCAGCTTCTTTTCAAGACCGGATGCGCCCATATCGAAGTCTTCAACCGACTCATAACTCCTCACAGGAAATAATCATCAAGATCGGGCCGATGTCAACATAAAAAATCCCGGAAGGGGTATTCTTCCGAGGCCACTCTTTTCGACCCTTACGATCAGAACCAGACAACCTCAATCCCACCGCACGCCTCGTTTGGTGTATACCTTCCGATTAGATATTGACTTCTACGGCAGATAAAAAAGGTAACACAAACCACCATCCTCTCCCTTGCTCTGGCTGGATTGCCAAATCCGGCGAAGACAGCTTCTAAGTTTGACAATTCAGGCCGAGCCAAGGTTTCGTAAGATAAGGGCCCCTCAGGGTCACCTGAGAAAATAAATAAAACCGGCCTCGCCATTCTGGCAAGCCCGGCACATGGGGATCAACTACATCGGCTCCTGCTGCGGTTCGGGCCCGGAGCATGTACGGGCGATGGCCTTGGCGCTGGACAAACCTGCAGGATCCTGACGGAAATGCAAACGTATATGCACTTTTTCGTCCGGCTTTTCAAAAAAAGCGGTGGGCAAACAACGCCCACCGCAGAACCATCATCCATCCCACCCATCCGGACGCCTTACACCGCCCACACTCCCAGCTTCAGAAACTCCCCTTTCAACTGCCGCCGCCCCCGGCACAGCCAGGTCTTCACCGTCCCCATCGGCACGTGCAGTTCCTGCATAATCTCCTTGTAGGACCGGTCCTTCACGTAGCGCAGCCACATCGCCTCCCGGTAATGTGCCGGCAGCGCCTGGATGCCCTTCCTGACAAGCGCCCGACGCTCCTTCCGATACACCACCTCTTCCGGATCCTCGTACCACGCCAGCTCCCGTTCGATCCGGTGTGTCGATGCAGAATCTTCCACCTCCTCCAGCCGCTCGTGCTGCGCCCACCGCGCCCTCCGGTGGGAGTGATACACATTCAGGGCGATGCGCGTCAACCAGGTCGAAAAAGCCGCCTTGCCCCGAAAGCTCCCCAGGGCCTGAAAGGCCCGTATGAACGTCATCTGTACCAAATCCTCCACATCATCTCGCCCCCCCGTACGGGGGGCAATCATCCCGTAGATTCGGGGTTGGTATGCTTTGTAAATGGCTTCGTACGCCCCCTGGTCCCCTTCCAGCGCCCGGCCGATCAATGTCTGTTTCATAATCTGCGACATCTCCTCTTCATCTGGATCAGAATCCCGGTTGACTGCGACTGTGACCCTGTACCTCCGGAAGCCTGAGTACTCACAACCATGGATGCACAACCCAACATTGCCGGTTACCTGTAAACGCACATTTTGGGGCTCCTGACTTGTGTTGGCCTTCCAATCTGCTGTATATCCTCACACCCAAATATAGTATACAAATGAGCATCTGTCAATGCTCTTAATCATTAATTCTACAAATACGTCCCAACTTTGAGATAAAAGGTTACGGATGCCGGTTCCGGCGTTCCTCTTGCCGTCCAAGCGTCTCTTTGAGCGTCTGCATAGCCTACCTCCTGTTGTGAAACTGTTCCCAGAGCATCACGTGCTTCACTTTATTTATAGTAAAGGAAGCGCGAGAATGGTTGAAACTTTTCCAGGTCATCTCACATCGTATCGCAGAATCGCCACATACGCCCCGGCAAATCCCAGGACCGCCAGCAGCACGCAGAGGCTCAAAATAATCTTCACGATAAACGCAAAATCCAGAATACCGAAAAGCGCGTGAATCGGATTGACCGAGAAAAGGCTGTCTTCGAAGTACGGGACGCGGGGATACTGGATTCGCACTTCCTGTCCCAGCTTTCCGGACATCCCATAGACCACCGGGCTCAGCGCCTCCGGTCGCCGGTTCCAGTGGATCCCCTGCCGAATCAGGTCCCAGAGGTTGTTTTTCTCAAGCCGTCCCTGCATCCTCGCCCGGTTGTATTCAGAGACTGCGTTCTGCTGTTGGAGCTGCCGGTCGTAATTCCGAATGCCCACATACACGCCCAGCACGGACAGCAATGTACAGAGCACGAAAATGGCGGCGAAGCGAAAATCCAGAAAATGGTGGTACAGTTCTTTTTGAACCAGACGGGTGAACATATCTCCTCCCTTCTCAACGCTACCCAGTTCCGAGTTCCTCCCAACCGCATCCCCACCTCCATTCTGGTTTTAACTCGTAACTTGCAACTTTCTTTCACCGAACATCATACCGCAGCGTTGCTACAAAAGCCCCGGTGAAAAAGAGCAGCCCCCACAGGGCCAGCACGCCGACATCGACCAAGGCCGCGTGCAGCTCATCTTCGGGCCAGGCCTCCCGGTAGATAAATCGGGGAAAACCGGAAATATCCCACTCATACCTCCCGTACTTATCCGGATTCGCCCGTTTCAAGGAATTCCCGTCGCTCCACACCCTCACCCAGGCAAAGTACTGGTCCATAACATATCTGACGAAAGTGTCGTTAAACCTCCGGTGCCGCTCGATTCCAGTTCCGGCTAAGTTAACCGTAGCATTCTTGAAGGCAAACGCGGGGGAGATTCTTGCCAGTAAGACCGCCAGGTCCAGCCGAACCTGGTAAAGGTTGCTGAACCTTCGTTCAAGCTGATCCACCTTGGGCCGGGATTCTGCCTGCACCCGGTCCCGGTTCTCCTGATAATTGAGGACGTCCGCCTCCCGTCCCTCCGGTGTATCGAGCCATCCCGGCGGCCTTATTCGCTCCTGCTCCTCCCTCCACTTCCTGCCCATCTCCCTCCATTTGAGTGAGTTGGGAGACGTAATCGACCGCACCTGCGCCTGGTGTTCGTGGATGGAAGGCGCAGGTCGGAATTGGTCGGCCACGATCAGGCTCAGACGCGGAACCACCACCACCGCTGCCACCCAGAATGTGAGCAGGAGAACAAACGAAGTCGCAGACCGGTGGGTGAGGCAGGAGGCCAGCAGGCCCGCGCAAGCGAAGACGGCAAGGTAGATGCCGAAAGCCGCAAGAATTACGCCCAGGCGCATCCACTCCAGACCGGTCATCTGCACACCCGGCAGCGCGATCAACACGCTGATCCCCAGCAGCAGAGGAAGCCCGAAAGCCGCAAGCGTGGGGATCAGTACCCCCAGCAACTTTCCCAGAACGAACCGGTAGCCGGGCACGGGAAAGGAGGCGGTCAGGCGGAGGGTGCCCCCTTTCTTCTCGCCACAGACCGCGTCGTAGGTCAAAAGCACCACGAACAGGCTCAACACGACCTCCACCACCAGCCCCAGGTCCAGCGGTGGAAAAACTCCCAGCACCGGCTCCGTCTCAACCGGACTCCGGCGCAGGCGCCGGACCTTCGTATACCCGGTGGACATGGCGCGCCCCAGCGTCGGGTCCAGGCCGCGAATGAAGATACAAAGCAGCGTGGAGGGTTTATGCTCCTCAAATCCGATCCCGGCCGTAACCCACACCGGGTTGTAGGACAACCCCTCGGCTGATTCCAGGTGCTTGATGCGCTCCTCTTTTGTCACTTCTGCCAGGCGGTATTCCACCAGCCGGACCTGGTAGTACGCATACCCGTCATAGAGGCTCAACCAGATGGTGAGCGCTCCTATGAGCGACAGGACGAGGAACCGGAGGCTGAGGATATGATCCAGGATGTCTTTGCGGATGAGATGGCCGAGCATGGAGGGTCTTCCGGTGTCTGCTATGCGAAAAAATGGGGTTTTCTGTCTTCCCCGACGATCTGCCTGTTCTACTATAAGACGTCAGCCGAAGATTTCAAGTTTCACCTTTCCTTCAGCAACGCCGATAACCGGGGCCCATGAGCATTCTGATGGAATAATAACGCTTGACGCTAATAACGCAATACGTTATTAATGGAAAACGTTCCATTACCGCGGATACGGCTCTACGTCTTGGCCGCTACTTTGACATCTCACCACAGTTCTGGCTCAACCTTCAGTCTCACTACGATCTGGAGGTTGAAAAAGACCGCCTGTCCGACTGCCTGGAACGGGAAGTGCGTGTTCTGAAGCCCACAGGTTGATGGCTCCGGCGCAAGCTCAGCGCCGACCAGGACCTTTCCCGCCCGTCTCACTTCGCGACATCTATCCTGTAAATATCGCTTCAGATAACGGCAGGCATGCTGTATATTTCTCTATGGAATCTTTCGGCGGCATCTTCGAACAAGAAGGAGCGCCCATGAATGCGAAGCATACAATCCACATTGGCAATGTCGTCCGCAACGCAGTTGTATTCAACTTTAGAAACTGGTCTGGAGGCACAGAAATGAACACCGATGCCCTGCTCCAGGCCGTTGTCCAGCTCTTCGCGTTGCTGCACGAACGGCAGATCGAATACGTGCTGGTAGGCGGCGTTGCCTTGCGCCATTATGTAGACAGCCGCAATACGGAAGACATTGACCTCATTATGGCATTGTCCGATTTGCAAAAACTGCCCGAAATTGAAATCGCCGACCGGGAGGAATACTTTGCCCGGGGAAACTACGATGAATTGCGGGTCGACGTTCTCCTGAGCCACAATCCCCTCTTCGGCAAGGTACAAAGCAGATATTCCACGGTCCAACCCTTTATGGAGCGGGACATTGTATGCGCCACCGTAGAGGGCCTGTTGCTACTCAAACTGTACGCCCTGCCCTCCCTCTACCGTCAGGGCAACTTTACGCGTGTTGCGCTCTGCGAGAACGACATCGCCACCCTCATGTACGAGTATCAACCTGAACCGGCGCCCCTGTTTGATGAACTTTCCCACCACCTCAGGGATTCCGCCCTGGCCTCAGTACGTGAAATCACAACCGAAATCCAGCAGCGAATCGACCGCTTCCGCCAGACCTCCGGCGATGGCGAATAAATAATGGGCCAACACAAAAGAAAGGAAACCGGCCAGATGTCACAAGAAGCCGTCCGGTCACGAACCGTCCAGATCGACGATATCACCCTTCACCTCAGCCGGCCCGTGCTGACCCATCAGGAATGGATCGGCCAGACCGACGTCCTCAAGCAGCTGCTCGCCTGCTTCCTCGTCGTCCACGAATCGGACCTGCCCCTCTCCCCCCGGCTGGTCGGCCCCCCCGGCATCGGCAAGACCACCCTGGGCATGGCCGCCGCGAAACTCCGTAGCCAGAACCTCTACATCTACCAGTGTACCAGCGACACCCGGCCCGAAGACCTCCTGGTCACCCCTGTCCTGGCGGAATCGGGCAAAATCGTCTACCACGCCTCGCCCCTCGTCACGGCAATGGTCACCGGCGGCATCTGCCTTTTAGACGAAGGCAACCGGATGAACGAAAAAAGCTGGGCCTCGCTCGCCCCCCTCTTGGACCACCGGCGCTTCGTCGAATCCGTCATCGCCGGCATCACCGTTCCCGCTCACCTCGACTTCCGCTGCTGCGTCACCATGAACGACGACGAATCCACCTACGAAGTCCCCGACTACATCCTCTCCCGGCTGCAACCCACCCTCGCGGTCGGCTTCCCCAACCGGGAGGATGAAATGGCCATCCTCCGCTACCACCTCCCCTTTGCCGAGGAGGACATGCTCAACCTCACCGTGAACTTCCTGCAGCAGGCGCACGGCCTCAACCTGGAATTCTCCCCCCGCGACGGCATCCACATCCTCCAGTACGCCCTCAAACGCCTCTCCCAGGACCCGGACCACCCCCTCAGCAGGGACGCCGCCTGGCGCGAAGCCCTCGAACGGGTGCTGGGAGAAGAGGCCCTCGACTTAGACAGCTTGGCCGAGCAACGCCAGCGCGCCCTGGGCAGCGAAATCCCCGGCCTCAGCCTCGGCGGCTTCTTCTTCGGCGCCGACGACCCCTTAAACCCCGACGCGGACGAAGAGAATTAGAAACCCGTGGCCCCCTCCATCTTCGACCTCAGCCCACATCTCACCCTCCTGCCCGTCCTCCACGGCAGCGGAGACTTTGCCTTAGAAATCCGCAAACGCCTCCTCACGGCGACCTGCGACTGTCTGGCCCTACCCCTGCCGCCCGCCTTTGAAGACGGCATCGAAGAGGCGGTCGGCCACCTCCCGGGCATCCACATTGTCGCCCAGCGCGAGGGAGGGATAAGCGGCGATCCCACGGCCTACACCTGCGTTCCCATCGACCCCTGCCAGCCCGTCATCGCCGGGGTTCGCACCGCCATCAAAGCGGGCATCCCGAGGGCTTACATCGACCTGGAAGTGGACACCTACATCGAACAGGCCACGGTCCTGCCCGATCCTTATGCCCTCAAAGAGGTCCCCTTAGAGAAATTCGCCGCCGCCGTCCTTACCGGACTGCCCAAACCCGACCCGGGCGGCCAGCAAATGGCCCGCACCCGCTGGATGGCCTCCCAGCTCCACCGGCTCGAACTCGATTACGACCGCATCCTGGCCCTCTGCTCAATCGCCGACTGGCCCTGGATCCGTGACGCCTACGCCCAGCGGCTGCCCTACCCGGACCCCTCGCCCCCACCCTGGCCTCCGGAGATCTTCCGGGTTGTCCCCGACAGCCTCTACTTCATCATGGGCGAACTCCCCTTCATCACCGCCCTCTACGAACACCGCCGCGCCGAACTCATGTCCGAACGCACCCTCGCCATCGACGGCATCAAGGCCCTCCTCTTAGAGGCCCGAAGCGCCTGGGTGGCAAAACATGACCTCAAACACCACTGGCTCACCCCCCAGGCCCTCGCGCTCGCCCTGCGCTACATCCGCAACCTCACCCTCTTAGACCGGCGCATGACCCCCGACCTCTACACCCTCGCCCTGGCCGCCAAACAGATCGGCGGAGACGCCTTTGCTATCGCCCTCATCGAAACCGCCCGCAGCTATGCGCCCCAAATCCTCCCGACTCCCTTTTCCGACATCCCCATCGGCATAGGGAACGCCGCCTTCCCCACCGGCGAAGCCGACGTTAAAAACCGCCTGAAGGGAATCGACACCCAATGGCGCAGTCTGCCCCTGAGACCGTCGCCTCCCCCCGAAAAGAAGCAGGAGTGGAAAATGCAGTGGGACCCGCACCAGCAGTGCTCCCACCTCCCCGAAGACGAAAAGATCGAAAGCTTCAACGCCCACGTCCGCGAACAGGCCCGGCAGCTCATCGGCCAGGACCTGGCCCGCACCGAAAAATTCACCACCTCGCTCAAAGACGGGCTCGACATCCGGGAGACCCTCCGAAACTGGCACACCGGCGACATCTACGTCAAAGAACTGCCCCCCTCGCGGGGAACCGTCGAAATCGTCGTCTTCCTCTTTGAAAGCCCCGCCGACCCGGACAAATATCCCTGGCGCGCCACCTGGTACGCCGAGCACGTGGAAGAATCCACCCTCTGCTTCTTCGCCACCAACTTCCTGGACAACACCATCGGCCCCGGCATCGGCCAGGCCGTCTACGGCGGCTGTTCCCTCCTCTTCCCCCCCCGGCCGATTCCCGACATCTGGACCGACCCCCGCTTCAACGAGGCGCAAACCCCCGAAGAACGCCTCCTGTCCGGCGCCCTCTACCACTCCCTGGAAAAACGGGTTGCCCTCGTCGCTCCCCACCCGCCCACAGCGCGCTGGCGCCACATCGCGAAACGCTACAAAAAACAGATCGTCTACATCCCACTCAAACGCTTCTCCTCCCAGACCCTGGACCGCCTGCGGATCTTCCACGTCCTCAACGGCCGGGAGATCCGCTCCTACGCCGCGAAATATATCCGCGATTTTCGATAAAACGATCACGATCTCTGAAATCCGGCCTCGTACGCCTGTTGGCGGTGAATAAGCGCGTTCGGTGTATCCAGGTCCGGAGGCCTCACAGAGCGACGCGGGCAAAAAGAATCCCATCGGAAGCGACTCCGATGGGATTTTCGTATATTCCAGCCTTTTTTTATAATCGTCACAGCCTGCGGATTATTTCATTGGCCTTTTCCTCATAAATCTGCTGCCATTGCGGGGCCAACAGGCACTCCGTTACTTCGTACCCTCCCTTGCTGTAGTCGGCTGCAGGGGGACCGTAGTGGATATAGCCATTGGAAAAGGCCGCCATAAAGGTGTGTTTATAGGACGAGGCCCTCTTGACATTCAGGCCGACTTCGACGAGCACCTCCGCCGGGGAAGTGATCAACACGCAGTCTCCGATTTTAATGCCCTGCACCTCGGTCGATATGGTCGCCTCGCCGGCTTCGTCGTTGATCGCCTGATGCCTCTTCAACGTACCTATCTTATCCTGGATTCTTGCCAATTTCTCCATGGCGTAAATGTTGTTGAGATATTTCTCAATATTTCTCCTGTTTCCAGAATCCAGAGCGGAAAGCTCATCGGTGCCCACCTCTTCAGCCTGCAGATACCTGTAGGAATAATACGACGGGTAGTCGGGACTAAGCGCATATTTGATGTACAAAGGCAGGAAGGTCTTGATGTTCAGGCTGGTAAACCTCAAAGATTCCAGCAGCTCGGCCTGCTCCTGCTGCAGCGATTCAATACGTTCAGGAATATCGGTTCTTCGGGGAAGCGCTATTGTTTCAGAAATGACACTCAGCTTTGCATCTTCAGTCTGTATATCTCTCAGCGCTTTCAAGGTGCTCAGGCCCAGCATTGTGCCCAGCGGTTCGGCGTCTCTGGGGCGGTTGACGTCTTTATAGAGTACCTCGGTAATGTCCCCGGCCGCTCCCTGTAAGAACAGCGCCATCACACCATTTCCCAGGTTCTCTTCGATAACTTTTGAGGCAAAACCCGGAAAATCGGCTGTAACCCCTCCCCGGGGAACGCCGATATAGGGATGACAGGCGAAATTATAGACCACGGCCAGCGGCCGACCGTCCATTCGGTCTATTCGAAGAATGCCTATTTCAGGGTCAATTGGCCCAACACCTGCGACCTCTTCGTCCGGCGGGCAGGGGTTGGCGTGGCGGATCGTCCACCATGTGCCGTTCTTCAGTCTGAGGGTTCGGTTCATCATGATCCTGTCTTCATAGCCCAGACCCGTGCCGACCTTTACCGCTGTCATATTCTGCCGAGCCCGGCGGACCGCATCGAACGTTCTGTCAACCTGGCTGACGTCGTCGCACAACAGCCGGCCCGGCGGGTGGGTGTGAGAGGCGTTGACCAGAACGTTGCGGTCGGCGATTTTTAACTCCTTCTGAATTCTGCTGCGCAGCTTCGGCAGAAAATCGTCTCCGATATCGCCTATACCACCTATTGCCGTAGCGTCCATTGCAATAATGGCTACCTTTGTCCTGCCGTCGTCCAAAACCAGGGCTTTGGCGTATAACGGGTCATGAATCACGGCCTCTTTCGCATCGGTGGTAATATTGCTCCTGGCCACGCCGGCACGCAAAAAACCGGTCTCTAAAAACTGCTGTCTGTTCAAACCGCCCATTTTAATTCCCGTCACGTGTTAAGCCCGGAATCGGCCACGCAGTACTGAACCCGTGCTGCTCCAGGATATCGATCCCTCTCCTTACGTGCAGACCAACTCCGGCCACACCGTGTGAGTCATCTCCCGGCACACAGGGAATCCCAAGCTCGAAGGCCATCTCCAGAATCGATCCGGAGACATAGGGTTCGCTTCCTCCCTTTTCAAATGCTCTGAGATTGAAGTCCAGAATCGACTCAAGTTCTTTGATCCTCTCAAGGTTTCTCCGGATTCGCCCTTTGACCTCAGGACGCTCCAGTCGTCCGTGATAGTCCTGATCGTGCATCCGAATCAGATCGAAGTGCCCGACCACTTCCGGCTGGAGTACCTCCAACAGCTCGTACTGCTGGTCGAAGTATTCGCAAAACAGCGCATCAATACCCCCGACCTCCTCAACGGCACGGGCATACAACGCTGGCGAACCATCGATGGGTATATCCCTGACATGGTGAACAGAGCCGACAATATAGTCAGGTTGAAACCGACTCCGCAGACCCTCAACATGTGCTTCATAGCCGGTGCAACACTCCGTTTCGAATCCAACCAGCACCCGAATGGCGTCTCGATACCTGTTCTGGAGCTTGCGTGCGACGGAGATATACTCAGCGAAGCGTGCCAACATCGACTCCGGCGTGTATCCCTCTTCAATCTCATCAGGATAGAGAAACGCCGCTGAAACGGGAGGGATATGTTCGGTAATACCCACCCATTCGAAGCCCTTGCGGATGTAGGAGCGGACGATCTCCTCAAGTGAATCCGATGCGTGACAGCAGAACTCACCGCTGTGTCCGCCGTGTATGGACACAAGCGCAGCCGATGTCGGGTCCGGTTCCTTCACGTCCACCTCCCTATGGGCACAAAGCTTTCTCCTCAGCTACATAACATGCCAGGATAAATGCCTCCAGTCAAGTAAGAAGCTGTCTTAAAATCCCCAGCGGTCTTCACGCGGATGCTTCCCCCGCAACCCGTAGCCAAAAATGCACGCCGGGCGGTTTTCGGTCCACATCAGCACCGGTTCGGACCTCGCACGTGCGGAATTGTGGAATGCTGAAAGATTGTTTTTTTCTGAAAAATTGTATTATCATGTAAAATGGGCGAACACAAGGTTCGCCCCTGCGGTGCCTCTGTACACCCTGCCATTTCCATATTCCGGAGGTCTCACAGATGAAACTCGCCCTCGTTTTGCGCCCCCTTGCCGAAGAGCGCCTGAAACTGGCCAGACAGATCGGCGTCACTGACATCGTCACCGTCCTGCCGCAGGAAGACCAGAGTGGACCGGTGTGGGACTTCCATGCCATCCTCCAGCACCGGAAACGTGTCGAAGACGCCGGGCTCACCTGGTCTGTCGTCGAATCGGTGCCCATCTCCGACCGTATCAAACTGGGCCTCGAAGGCCGGGACGCTGACATCGACGCTTACTGCCAGACGGTTCGGAACCTCGGCGCGGCAGGCATCCCCATCATGTGTTACAACTGGATGGCCGTCTTCAACTGGATACGCACCTCCGTAACCACCCGCACCCGGGGCGATGCCCTTGCCAGCAGCTACGATCACAGCCTGATGGCAAACGCCGCGCTGACAAAATACGGAGAGGTCTCTGAAGAACGGCTTTGGGACACCCTGGAATACTTCCTCAAACGCGTTATCCCCGTCGCCGAAGAGGCCGGCGTCAGGCAGGCCCTCCATCCGGACGACCCGCCCCTCTCCCCGATCCGGGGCATCTCCCGCATCGTCACCAGCGTACAGGCCTTCGACCGCGTGCTCGACATGCTCCCCAGCGATTACAACGGCATCACCTTCTGCCAGGGCAACTTCGCCGCCATGGGCGTGGATGTGCCTGAAACCATCCGCCGCTTCGGAAAACAGGACAAAATCCCCTTCGCCCACTTCCGGGACGTCAGAGGAACCGTCCCCACCTTTGAAGAAACCTTCCACGACGACGGCGACACCGACATGGCCGAATGCATCCGCGCCTACCGGGACGTCGGCTTCGACGGTCCCGTCCGCCCCGACCACGTCCCCACCCTGGAAGGCGAGGCCAACGACACCCCCGGCTACACGCTTATGGGCCGGCTCTATGCAATCGGATATATGAAGGGACTCCTCCACGCTACAACAGCGTAAAACCAGGAACCTGAAAATGCGCGACATCAAAATCGGCGCGGCCCAGTTCGAGTCCCGGGACGCCGACAAGGCCTACAACCTCTCCCGGATCCAAGCCCTCACGCAGAAAGCCGTAGAGGAGGGCGCCGAAACCGTCTCCTTCCACGAATGCTGCATCCCCGGCTACACCTTCCTGCAGACCCTCTCCAGGAGCCGCCTGGTCGAACTGGCCGAACCCGTGCCCGGCGGCCCTTCCACAAAGCGCCTCATCCAGATCGCCCGGGAATACAACGTCTCCCTCCTGGCTGGCCTCCTCGAAATCGAAAACCGCGTCCTCTACAACACCTGCGTCGCCGTCACCCCCGACGGCTTTCTGACCAAACACCGGAAACTCCACGCCTTCATCAGCAAATTCATCTCCTCCGGCGACCGCTTCACCGTTTTCGACCTGTGCGACTGCAGGGTCGGCATCCTCACCTGCTACGACAACAACCTTCCCGAAAACGTGCGCATCACCGCCATGATGGGCGCCGAAATCATCTTCATGCCCCACGTCACCTGCGGCCTCGAATCGGCCATGCCCGGCCGGGGCAAGATCAACCGGGAAATCTGGGAAAACCGTCACCGCGACCCCGTCCGCTGCCGCCAGGAATTCCTGGGTCCCAAAGGCCGCGGCTGGCTCATGCGCTGGCTGCCCGCTCGCGCCTACGAAAACGGTGTCTACGCCGTCTACACCAACCCCATCGGCATCGACCACGACACGGTAAAAAACGGCAACGCCATGATCATCGACCCCTTCGGCGAAATCCTGATCGAATCCCACGCCCTGGAAGATGACGTCGTCGTCGGCCACCTCACTCCCGAAAAGATCCCGGTCTCTTCCGGATACCGCTACCTCCGCGCCCGCCGCCCCGAACTCTACGGCAAACTGGTCGAGCCCCTGCCCCCTGACATGCAGCAGGGAACCCATCCGGGGTGGAAACTCGCAGAACCCGAACCGGAAGCCTGAGGAATCGATTTTACCGAAATGGAGGGACGGTCGGCCGGTCACCCCCACCCCGGGAACCCAATATGGCAGAACCCTCAGCAGCCCGCACAGAACCCGGTTCGCATCCCCGTCCCGAAACCGGTGCCGTCACTCCACGCGCGGTTGTCCTGGGCCTGATCCTGGTCCTTGGCATCAACTTCTGGATCTCCACCTCCGAGTACGTCATCCACGCCTCCCGGATGCAACTCGCCCACTTCCCCTTCGCCCTCTTCGCGGCCTTTCTTTTCATCGCCCTCCTCAACGGCGTCCTCAGGCGCCTCGTCCCCCACCGCGCCCTCACCGAAGCCGAACTCCTCACCCTCCTTGCGATGGGATTCGCAGGGTCCATCATCCCCACCTCGGGCATCACCGGCTTCCTCATAGGCATTCTCGCCAGCGTCTACTACTTCGCCACGCCTGAAAACCAGTGGGGGACCTATCTCCACACCAACCTGCCCGCCTGGGCCGTACCATCCAACGAACACCACGCCATGACCTGGTTCTTCGAAGGCCTCCCCGCCGGCCAGCGGGCGCCCTATGCCGCCTGGATCGGCCCCCTCGTCTGGTGGGTTCTCTTTCTCCTGGCCCTGGGCGCCGTCTGCCTGTGCATCTCCGTCATCCTCCGGCGGCAGTGGGTACAAAACGAGCGCCTCCTCTACCCCCTCGCCTCCGTCGGCGCCACCCTCGCCCAGGGATCGCCCGACCGCATCCGTCCCAGCGCTCTGAGGGGCGGCCTCTTCCGGGCCGGGTTCTGCATCAGCTTCGGCATCGTCGCATGGAACATCCTGGTCTACTTCTGGCCTGTGCTCCCCAAGCTCCCCTGGGGCATCAAATGGACCGTCTTCGTGAAAGGCTTCCCCCGCGTCAACACCGGCATCAACTACTTCACCGCAGGCTTCGCCTACTTTGCCAACCTCAACATCCTCTTCTCCATCTGGTTCTTCTTCATCCTCTTCTTCTGGATCGAAAACGGCATCCTCAACCGGATCGGCTACGCCATCACCCCCAACCCGACCAACTTCGACGCGGAAACCGCCGTCGCCGCCTGGCAGGGCTTTGGCGCGCTCACCCTCCTCGTCTGTTGGAACCTCTGGACCGCCCGCGCCCACATCCGGACCGTCTTCGCCACGGCCTTTGGAAAGGCCAGCGCCGACGACAGCGATGAACTCCTCTCCTACCGCGCCGCCGTCTTCGGCCTCATCGGGAGCCTGTTCTTCGTCTGCGCCTTCCTCTCCCGCCTGGGCATGCAGGGCAAATTGGTCGCTATCCTCGTCCCCGCCCTTCTCATCAACTACCTTGCCATCGCCCGCATCGTCTCCGAGACCGGCCTGGCCTACGTGCGAACCACCCTGTGCGAACAGTACGCCGCCCTCTTCACCCTCGGCACCCGGGGGCTCTCTCCCGCCAGCATGGCCAGCATCAGCCTCACCTACGGCCTCGTCTCACAGGGCAAAGGCATCTTCATGACCCCCTTCGCCCACGTCGCCCGGCTCGCCGACCCCATCCGGCGGCACCACCGCCTAATCCCCGCCCTCATCCTCGTCATCCTCCTGGGCATCGTCGCCGACTTCCTCTTAACGATCCACCTGGGCTACAAAACCGGCGCCTTCAACTTCAACGCCTGGCCCTTCTCCAGCGCCGGCCCCTTCGCCTACAGCCTCACCGTCTCCCAGATGCGATCCCCCTTCGACACGAGTTGGGAGCGCCTCGCCGTCTTCTGCCTGGGCGCCTCCGTTATGGCCCTCCTCACCTTTTTGCACTACCGATTCCCCTGGTGGCCTCTCCACCCCATCGGCTTCCCCATCGCCTCCACCTGGACCGCCCAACTCGCCTTCTTCTCCATCTTCCTCGTCTGGAGCATCAAGGCGGTCCTCCTCAAAATTGGCGGCGTCACCCTCTACCGCAAATGGCAGCCTTTCTTCTTCGGCATCCTCGTCGGCTACGCCCTTGGGATCACCCTCTCCTTCGTCGTCGACGTCATCTGGTTTCCCGGACAGGGACACAGAGTCCACGGTTGGTAATATCCCCTGCGGGGGAGGGGGTTAAGACAGCTTCTAAGCAGCTTCTTATCTTAGAACAAACACCTCCACAACCCACACCTCTCCCTGCTCCCGCGTCACCGCCACCCCCAGATGCGTCCACCTGGCATTCAGGATTTCCCTTCTCGTTTTCGCGCTCAACATGAGCTGTTCGTGCGCCTCCTCTATCGAGGGCGCGTGGGACTGATTCTGTGTGACGGATCTGAACCGGATGCCGTGCCTCGCCAGCCTGCGGTCCACCGTGCCGGTCACCGGAGATCGGGTGGAAAAATACCCCCTCGCCAGCATCTCCTGGAGGTGTTTTTGAGCAACCCTGGACAGCCTGACATCCTCCAGGAGCGGCTGCCGCCCCAGCCGCTGTCGCGCCCGGTTGATCAACCCGGCCAGAAGCCGTACGCCCGCCTCCGGCCCCGGAAACGGCGGGATCTCCAGGGTCGGCGCAGATAGAGGGGGCGGGTCCCCCACCTTCAACATCCGGTCCTCTGCGATCACAATCCTCAGCCCGCTCAACCCGACAAAACCCTGAAACCGATAGTACCCCGGCTCGTCGATCTTCAACCTACTCCTGAAGCGGCCGTCACGAATCCTGACGGAAACATCAACCACATCTCCGTCGGGAAGCAGGAAGACCTCAAATGACATGTTCCGGACACTGTCCGAAACCGCTCCGGACAGGAGCGTCTCCACGCCCGGAGACAGATGGTCCGGCCCCTGCTCTATCGCCACCAGATCCTCCCGGACCGCCCCTCGATACCGGTAGGGATCGGCGAGGGTCTTGCGCCTGGTTCCGTCCGGAAGCGTCTCGACCCTGTTCCCGGCTGCATCGGACTGCACGCGCCGGCCGGCCGGGTACTCTTCCAGCCGGTTTCCCGCAGCGTCGGTCTGCACGCGCCGGCCGTCGGGGAATTCCTCCATCACCGTCCCACCCGCAGTGCGCACCACCCGCGAGCCGTCCGGCCGTCGGACCGTCTCCGAACCGTCCCGGTAGACCGTTCGACGGTCCCCTCCGGGAGAAATCTCAAGCATCTCCCCGGTCGGATTTCGCTGCACAAGCCTCCCGTCCGGAAATTTCTCGATTGTCCTCCCGTCCACCATCTGCGTAAACTGTCGGCCGTCCGGATACACCGTCACCCGGTGCCCCTCGGCGGTCACCGCAGCAACGCGCCCGTCCGGATAACGCGTCTCCCGTGCGCCCGCAGACGTCCTCACCTCCACCCTCCCGTCGGGGTGCCGCACGTGTCGGGCGCCGTCTGAAAAGGCGGTCTGCTCCACCCCATCAGGAAGTACCGTCCGCACCGTCCCCGACGTGTCCCGGTGTACCCGCTTCCCATCCGTATAGACCGTCATCCTGTTTCCGGAGGCCATCTCCCAGACCTCACGCCCGTCCGGATAACGCGTCTGCACGTTGTCCCACGCATCCCGGTACACCATCCGGCCGTCCGGATAGCGCGTCTCCCGTGTGCTGTCCGGGAACTCGACCACCACCTTCCCATCCGGATATTTCGTCCGGTGTCTACCGTCCGAAAATGTCGTCCACTCCCGCCCGTCCGGGTAGCGCCGCTTCCGCATGCCCGGGCCGGGAAACGACCGGCTCTTAGGCGCCGGCCACACCCCCGCCTGCACCCGGAGGTACCCCTCCGGCGGCATCTTCGTATTGATCCCCGATCGGTAGGCCGACTTTTCGAACAGGCTGCGGTGGACCTCCACCGCGTCCTCCAGCATCTCCCGGTCTAAAACGGCTTCCCCCACATCCGGCAGCACCCTATCATACACGTCGGGGTGCATGCGCAGATAGAGATAGTGGAACCGACCCGGCGACTCCTCTCCACCCTCCCGGGTCACCTCACCATCTCCGATCAGCACCGCAGACATCACCCCCCGCTTTGTCCATCCCGGTACCACCACCCCCTCAGGCACCCCGTAGACCCTCCCCTTCCACGCCAGGAGGATATCCTTCACGGCCCGCACCGTATCCAGAGACACCGCATATGTACGGAAGGGAACCACAATCCGGTCGCCCGGCATCACCCCGGACACCCGGTCCAGCGGCCACCGGGAGACGCGCGCATAATCGCTGGTGTGCCGGGCCATACTGTCCCGCTGCGTCCGGTGCAGGCGCGCCCCCTCCACATCGGCCTCCGGCAGGTACCCCCCTGAAGCCCCCAGGTAGTCCTGCACGCCCCATCCGTGCCAAAACGCATAATCCCCGGGACGTTCCACCGCCCCCGACACCGTCACCACCTCCTCCCCCTGACATCCCACGAGGCCCAACCCCGGAAGGATCACGATCAACGCCCAAAACCACATAAGAACCTCCGGTGTGGGGTGAGGGCTACACGACAATCCTCACGCGATCCCCTACCCCTGTTGAAAACACCTCAAACGTCTCCCCGACGACCTGCGAAAAATCAAACGCCTGCTTCACCACAAACAGCGCACGGCCTCTCATCTCCCGAATCGTAAACACCCGGTCACCTACACAAAGCCTGCATCCGCCGTATGCACCTCCCTTCGGATGATCCACATCGCTCTCGAACCTGGATCGCTTCCCCGAAGCCACCTCTCCTTTCCCCCTGACAAATCGGGGCATATCCGCCAGGAAAACCCGGCTGCCATCGCCCTCCTGCTTGATTCGCTTCGCTTCACCAGATACACCGTCTCCAGCCCCGACGGATGTTGCACATAAATCACCTTCCCATCCAGCGATCCATCCTCCGGCAGCCGCACATCCACAACCAGCTCACTCCGGCCCGGCTGGCCGGTAATATCTCCCACCAGATCCGTCACCGTTCCCTTGTAGTCCCTAACTTGCTCGAAAACCGCCTCATCCACGCGCAGCCGTGAACCGTCCATCACCTCCAGATCTGTCTCACCACCCGCCTCGGTCATCACACCCACACGTCCCTCCAGCTCAAAACGCCGTCCATCCGGCAACATCGTCACAAACCCCTCTCCCTCCGGATCGATCCCGATTGTCCGCACCCGGTCCCGGTCCGTCACCTGCAGAACAACCCCCGAACCCGCCTGCGCCACCAGCTTTGCTTCCCGAACAAATCCCCCACCCCGGTGCGCCTCAATCACCGACACAAACCGGCTCCTGCCGCCTCGGCCTCGCAAACAGACCACCGGAAACCAGAAATCATTCAGCCTGCCGTCATCTTCCTGCGTCCGACGGATCGACGGTCCATCGCTCACCAGCAATCGCCCCTCTTCAACGCCCAGCAACCGCACATCCACCTGTGTGCCCTCACCCCCAAACCGCACCTTGAAATCTCCGGACACATCCGCTGCCTGCGTCCGTTTCAAATACCCGTAAAGCGCCCCGTCGGTCCCATCTCCGCTTAAAATCATCTCCTCTTCCGCCGGGCGCAACTCCTTCTCCACGCTGAGCGTCTGGTCAAAATCCGCCGACCCGTGCAGCAGATAATCGTGCACCTCGCCACCCCGGACTTCAAACACATCCACCACATACCCGCTATCCGCGCCCGTTGGAACCAGCATCATCGTTCGCCGATAAACCGTCGTATTCTCAAACGCCCCCGGCGCCTCCGCGCAAACCATCCCCACATTCGTCTTCGACGCCGGGCGATAACACCGCAGCCGTCCCCCGGCTCTTGTCTGCTCCTGCCCGTCCACCACAACCGTATTGTGGCTGCCCACCGTCGTCGCCCATTCGCGGTAATGCGTATGTGTATAACCGATATCCGAAAGCAGCTCCTGTCCGAACACATCCAATCCCATCGCCAGCGTATCATAATGGTGGTGCCCACCCCACGGACCGTAACACAACGTTGCCCGAACCGCCTCCCTGGACCGTCCCACACCCAGAATCACATCGCCCGCCCCCGGCAACAGATAATTCTCCGGAACCAGCGGCAGCAAATCATCCTCCGTGACACGCCGGTCCGCCTCGGACGACCGCCGGAACAGCGCGTATTCCACGTCCACCACAGGAATCCGGGATTCTCCTTCCATCTCATCCGCTGCTTCCACAAATCTGCCCATGGATGCAATCCGACTCGACAGGCGGCTGACGCGTGTGCTCACCGCCCAGGTGTCATTCGCCATAAAGGCGCGTCCATCCGGCATAAACAGCCCCACCGGCGCCGTATAGATCCGTTGCAGAAACGGCATCTCCCCGTACACATCGATCCCACCTGGTCCACTCAGCACATCCGGCACCCTCAGAGTCCCTCCTGTGATCATATTGAAATAATTGAGTGTATCCTCGTGCCAGTACCCGTCGTACCCATAACAATTATCGATCAGCGTCCGATAACGCCTGTACGATTTCGCCACAAAATCCGGCTCGCGCAGAACACGTCCCACAAGCCCCAACCCCATAATCCGTCCGCCGTCGTAATTGGTAGATCCGTGCGGAATCTCCAGCGTATGCCGAATCGCCTCATACAACAGGTCCCGTTCAATGGCCTTACGCACATCCCGTCCCACCGCCTCGGACAGCTTCTCAATCGCCCGGCTATCCGATATCAAATCGTAAACCTGGGCCATCCAAAACGCGTTGTATGCATCTGAAAACGGGCTGGCGTGAAAATTGCCCATCCTGGCAGACACAAAAGGAAAAGGCGGATCCTTATAAAAATGGTTCTCATAGAATCCCCTCCGGTCCGCATTTTGATAGGACACACCCAGTCCGTGCACAGGGTAGTTCTTGTAAACCTCCGACAACCGATCCAGAATCACCGCTGCCTTTTGTGCGTACGCTTCCTCTCCGGTAAGCACGTAAGCAATGGCCAGGGGATCCGCCATCCGGACCACACGGTACTGCGTGTAGTTCAACAGCATATTCTCAAAAAAATACCGCATCCCCTCTTCATCCTCCCAATACCGATATCGGACCGCCTTGCCCGCCGGACCCACCACCTCAATCTCTCCCACCGGCTCATGCTCCGGTCCCGGGAAATCACTCCCGCAGATCCTGCACTTGACGTGCTCCGGATCATCCGGCGACCAGCCCCAGAAATTAACCCGCCAGCTCCTCTTCCGCCGGTCCACCGGACAGCGCGGCAGAGGAAAGTTCACCTGCTCGGAAATCCCCGCCCGAATCGCCTCATCCGGCATCTCCAGAACCTTCCGCCGGACAATCCAGCGCAACTGCCCGTCCCGAAACCGCCTCGCCCAGTCATACGACGCCACCCGCTGCTTCGCCCGCTCAATCTGCTCCGGGGTATAAAAGATCGGATGCGCCACCCCTCTTGGAAACGGCCTTTCACCTTCCCAGTACCTTTTTTCTCTTGAACAATCGATTCGTTCGATCCCCATATCGCCTCTCCATAAAGTCGAATCGCATCCCGCCGCCAGGACCAGAGTGCCCAGTCCGGCCTCGCGCAGAAATTTCCGTCTCGTCAGATATCTCTCAGACATCGTGTACACTCGCACCGGACTGCCGCACCGGCGCCGTCCCGTACATCAACCGACCCACCGATTCCATGGCCCTCTCCGCGCGGAAGCGTATCCCGTATCAATCCCCAGCGGCACACCCTTCAATACAAATATACCACGCCCAGAGACCGGAGTCCAGACACTCTTGAAAGGCAGTTCCTATCGGTGAGGTTGCGGATGAGGGAGGACGCCCGGGACTGAGCGACAAGGCCCCCCCACCGGCGCCCCTAACTTGCCGACTCCCCCGGTTTGGTGCGGGGTGAAGGGGCTTTTCCGCGCGGTTCCGTTCACCGCCTTCGCCCAGAAACGCCCCAAAGGTCCGCAGGGCAGAAGCTTCCGTTTCCACCCCAGGGGCTATTCGCGGAAAAGCAGCCCCCGCGGCGTCTGAGCGGCCTGCCTGCAGCGCGGTGCGCCGCGCCTGCCTGTGCGTCGCACGCAGACAGGCAGGCAGGCGCCCTTCTTTTTCGGCCTTTTTCTTGGGCGAGCAAGAAAAAGGCCAAGACCAAAAGACAGTTGGACCCGGGTATCTACCGAAAGGTTATTTTCCAAGTAGCAGCTTCTTACGGCCAGCGCCAGGTTTTCAGAAAGAGGAAAAATAAAATTTCCACTTGACTTGTCCTAATAAATTCGTTATACTCCTAATAAATTAGTAGAATCAAAAAATACAAGGAGCGTCCCATGGCGAAGAAGCAACGACTGGCCGAAGCCGAGTGGGAAGTGATGGACGGCGTCTGGCAAATCAACCGGCAGGTGACCGTGCGCGACGTAGTGGATCACCTGTATCCCAACGGCGAGAAGGCCTATACGACGGTGCAGACGATTATGAATATCCTGTTTGAAAAGGGAGTGCTGGATCGTGAGAAAATCGGTCCGGTGAATGTGTACAGGCCGACCGTGTCGCGGAAAGACGTGGCACAGGCCGAGACGCGAACCCTGGTGTCGCGCATGTTTGAAGGTTCTTTTGGGGCCCTGGCAACGTATCTCGTGGATTCGGGAGCGCTTTCGCAGAAAGAACTGGATGAATTGCGCGCGCTGATTGAGGCGAGGGAAAAAGGAGGCGCGCCATGAATGCGTTGATCCGTCTGGCCGAAGCGTGGTGGCCGCTCTATGCGGTGCATATTGTCGAAGTGTCGCTGTTCATTCTGCTGGTGTGGGCCGTGGACCGCTGGATGACATTGGACACGCGATTGAGATATGTCCTCTATCTGCTGGCATTGGTGAAGGCGTTTGTGCCGCCCTTTTACGCCATTCCGCTCCCCGGGTTTTTAACGTCTTCACCCGACGTTATGCTGAGTGAACCCGTTTATTCTGACGTGGTTTCTGAAGCTGGGGCCGTTGCTCCCGTGCAAGTTGCGACCCTTCCCCTCGCATTTTACCTGTTCTGCCTGTGGGTGGCTTCGGCTCTGGTATGGACAGGTGTGACCTTGTGGAAAAACGCGGCCTTTCACCGCGCGCTCAATATGGCAACACCCGTTGATCTGACGCGCAAACTGGAATCGCTGAACGAAGCGCGGGATCTGAAGGTTTATGCCAAAGCCGGTCTGCGTTCTCCGCTATTGGTCGGCCTGGTAAAACCGAGATTGTATTTGCCGACACAGTGGTCATCCTGGTCGCCCGAGCAGCTGCGGGGCGTTGTTGCACACGAATTGGCGCATCGCGACAACCGCGATATGTACGCGCTGATTCTTCAGACCATTGCAATGGCTCTGTTTGGCCTGAACCCGCTGATCTGGCTGGTGAATCGGAAGTTGATCTACCTGCGTGAATTGCGCTGTGACGAAGCGGTGTTGCGCGAGACGAATCTGACACCTGCCGAATACGGACACCTGTTGTTGGGATTTGTCGACAGGCGACCCGCTCTGAGTGCCCTGACCCTGTATTTCAACGAGCGCGGAACCGCGCTGAAGGAACGTCTCAAGCACATACTCAATTTCAAGGAGGGCAATGTGAAATGGTCCAAACAGCAGTTGGCAATTCCCATTCTCATCGGCCTGGCGATTGTGCCCTTCTCAATTCGGGAAGCATATACACAGCCGCCCCAAATAGCCCCAAAAAGGGAGCCAATGCCTGCGTCTGGCGATGCTGACAGTAGTGAGGCCCTCGTCCTCGAACTTTTTGCGAGGGAGAATTTGGAAGGCAAAGTATTCTTGAAGCTTAAGGCCAACGCTGACAGTAGTGAGGCCCTCGTCCTCGAACTTATTTTGGATGGCTGGGTGAGCGATGTGGATGAGAATGTTCTGAAAGAGCGGGTGGCGATATTCAAAGAGGCGGCCATTGAGGCCATATCGCAACTTCGGTTCAAACCTGCCGAACACAATGTTAAAGTTGGGCCCGTGCAGATGACGCAGGTGATTAGGTTTCCATTATCCAAACAACAGGCCGCGCCGTCTGACTCAGGCGATGCCGGCGGTGGTAAGGTCTTCGAAGTTTTCAAGGTCGAAACGAAGCCCAAACGCCTGAACTCTGTTAAGCCTGTGTATCCCGATAGCGCTCGAACAGCGGGGCTGACTGGCAAAGTGTTCTTGAGGTTTAAGGTCAACGTGGATGGGTCCGTGAGCGATGTGAAGGTTTTGAGAGGGCAGACGATATTCAAAGAGGCGGCCATAGACGCAATATCGCAATACCGGTTCAAACCTGCCGAACACAAGGGCAAAGTTGTACCCGTGTGGATAGCACAGGTGATTAACTTTCAATTACCCAAACAACAGGCCGCGCCGTCTGACCCAGGCGATGCTGGCGATGGTAAGGTCTTCGAATTTTGGAAGGTCGACGTCAAGCCCGTTGTCACGCATAAGGTTCGACCAGTGTATCCCGATAGCGCTCGAACAGCGGGGCTGACTGGCAAAGTGTTCTTGAGGTTTAAGGTCAACGTGGATGGGTCGGTGAGCGACGTGAGTGTTTTGGAAGGGGAAGGGCCAGCGATATTTCAAAAGGCGGCCATTGAGGCGGTATCGCAATGGCGGTTCAAACCTGCCCAACACAAGGGCAAAATTGTGCCCGTGTGGATGACGCTGCCGATTTACTTTCGATTACCCAGGGAATAGATCTCTCCATTGTTGAAGCAAAGCACCGAAATGGCTTCAAAGTAATGAACCCCCGAAACCCATCTTTCGGGGGTTCTGTTCGCCATGCTCAATTGTAAAGCCCGGCAGATTGGATTTCTACCGGGCCTTTACTTTTCATTTGTTACCATGCGGTCAAATGTCGCCAAGCGCCTCCAGGTCGGCGAGATCTTTCTGGCGCCCCGTCGAGCGCTTATTCTGCACCAATTGCCGGCGGCCAATAAAAAAAACGGAAACATCGCCGTAAACACCCCGCTCTTTGTTGGTATCTGCTTCCTCCCAGGAAACACCCGTGATTGAGGTCACCAGATCCACCCGCACAGGAGGGTGTCCAAGCTGGATAACCCTGTCCGGAGCCACGAAATCTACCAGCGTCAGTCCCAAATCTCCAAAACCAAAGGCAGAAAATGCGTCCAGAATACGCTGGGCATTCTCCGGATCCGGAGAAATCAGAACATCCAGATCTCCAGTGTAGCGAGGTGCGCCGTGGTGCGCAAGAGCATAAGCCCCTACGATCACGTAGGACACCTTATGGGCGTTGAACAAGGTGAGCAACGCTTTGAAGTCTTGCTGCGCTTCCATGCGCTTGTCGCCTGAGGTACTCTACAGCCAGGATTCGCTCTTTGGGTGGCCGGCTCAACCAGTATGCCAGATCCTCTTTCTCTTGAGAAAATGTTCTCAAGTCTCGTTTTTGAACAACCTTCTCAATCAACGACTGCCTCCCTGCCAAAAATCGGAATCCGCGTAAAAACAGTGAACCATCCCTGAACGGGAAAACCTGGTTAAATATAACCCAATTTCCCCATTAATACAATGGCTCCCTGCTCACCGATAAACACATCAAATTATGGTATACCTCCACACCTGATCTCAACTGCTCCAGATCAATCCACTCATCCGCCGTGTGCCCCTGCGCAATATCTCCCGGACCCAGCACCACTGCCGGGATACCCACCTGGCTAAAACTGCTCGCATCCGTCCCATAGCCCACACCGGTCAACCCGGCCGGTAGCCCCATCCGCTCCAGCGTTGCTCGGACGAATGCGCCGAACGCTTCGCCTCCACTCGGGTCCAGCGGTGCATCCACCATATCGGGCACCTCCTGGAAAACCATCAAATCCGCATCGCTCGCCCGCAGTTCTTCCAGCACCTGCTCCACCGCCGGTATGACCTGACCCGCGTCCTCCCCGGGCACCACCCGCCGGTCCACATGGATCTCGCAGTGCTCCGGAATAATATTAATCTGCACCCCGCCTCGAATCAGATTGATACTGCACCGCGCCTTCCCGGTAAGCGGATGTTCCGTCGTCAACCTGGAAATATACCGCTCCTCCAGTGCCTCAATCACCTCTGTCATCATCCGAATGGCCGACCGCCCCCGGCCGGGATCCGAAGAATGCGCCGCCACCCCCTCCGTCCGAATCCGCCAGCGCACCACCCCATTGTGCGCCGCCACCGCCCGCAGTCGTGTCGGTTCACCCACAATAGCCCCCACCGGCCGCCAGTCCAAATTCGGCAATTGCGACGCTACAAACGTGCGCACACCCGTCTTACTGACCTCCTCGTCCAGCGTAAACACGATCGCCACATTATTCGGTCCTCCCTCCCGACGGTATCGCCGCAGCGCCCACAACATCGCCGCGCCCGTACCCTTGGTATCACACGTCCCCCGTCCATACATTCTCCCATCCTCAATCCGCCCCGCAAACGGACCCACCGTCATCCCCTCCACGCTCACCGTATCCAGGTGGCTCTCAAACAACAGCCACGGCGCCTGTACATCCACCTCGTGCGTCACCAGCAGATTAAACCCACCACCGCTCACCGGCAGCCGCCGCGTCTGCATCCCCATCGCCTCAGCCTGCGCCTCCATATACAGCGACAGCGCCCGCTCCGCATCCGGCCTGCCCGAAATCGCCGAATTCACCGTATCAAATCCCACCATCGCCTGCAGCAGGGACTCACAGGAATCATGCCCCTTCGTCACCAATCCTCCCCTCATTCATCGCCAGCGTTCCTCAAAAACCGAAATCGCAGTTCGAGCCGCCAGCATCGACGTCTGCACCCGTTCCTGAAAGCCGCCCCTCATCGTCATTCCCGTCTCAATCGTAAACGACGGACCGTACTCGCTTGCTCCAAAATCGGCCAAATTCAACCCCTCTCCCCGCTCCTGAGCAATCAGCCAGAATACGCCGCGTTCTCCTTTCTCAAAAAACGACCCGGGCAAATAAGCTTCCGGCGCAAGCTCTGCCCCTGAATCGGCAACGGCCCGAATCATCGCATCGGCCATCCGCTTTTCCCACAGCTCATCATCCTCATTCCGCTGGTGTCGAGCGGAAAACCAGAAGCCGTCCCCCCCGTATTCGTGCAGGTCCAGCGTCAGCCCGGGCTGAATCCTGGCCATCAAATTCCGCGTGCAGCGTGGTTCCACCGGCACCCAGGCCGTATCGTGAAACCGGTTGATGTGCAACACCTCACCTTCCGGACTCACAATCAGCGTATACGCTCTCTGGCAGGGCGCGGTCCCTTCAATGCCCTCGTCGCTCGAAGGATAGAAAATACGTCGTCCGAAAAGCGGTTCCAGAAAATCGGCCCCCGTCTCGAATCGCCCCAGAAGGCCCGTCGTCGAATACCCGTACTCGCCCATAATCGCAAGAACCGTCTCACCCTCCTCGTAAAGCACCTCGCCCTGCGCCTTCAGAATCGTCCGAACATCCTCCACCGAACCCAGATCCGGCACCTCACCCAGGCTCAGACCCAGCACGTACGCAAACCCATTCATCCCCATCGGATCGCGGCTGGGAATCACATAAACCTGGTGCTCCGTGTCAAGCTCGTCCAGAAGCCTCACCGCTGCCCCTACCCCGGCCTGCTCCGTCGAATGGCTGCCCGCACTGATGAAAATAGCCGGTGTTTTCTCTCCCCCGGTCCTGAGACACACCACCGGCGCCCCATCCGGCGCGCATCCGAGCACACCGGGCTGGTATCCCTTTTTTTCGACCCACCCCAGAAGATCCGCATATCGATCAAAAATCTGCATGAAATCCCTCCTCCACGCTTCGTGGCTTCATGGCATTGTACCCTATCCCGTGTATTTTCCCTGTGTTTCTGAGGCATTCTTGATTTTCAAGGCCCAACACCCACCCAGCCGGAATTTAAAATCCTTACCTCATCACAAACAATCGCAGGATAATCCCGCACGGTAATTGCACCCTCTGTGGCCGATGCAATCTCAAAACCCGTCCGGGGCGCCTCTCCGGCCAGCAAATAAGACCCGACGACTGCCTGCGGATCCGGCAACGGCTCGGCAAGATGAAACGTCCTGTCCTCCACCGACTGCACCTTCAACTTGGTACTCGCCTCCGCCAGTGAAATCTGCAAATCGCCACACCGCAACACCGTACCGTTCAGCAGATAGCCCTGCACGGCCTTGCCCTGATCGTCCACCGACACAAATCCAAACTGCCCCGCCACAGTCACCGGCCCGAACTGCCGCTCCTTTTGATCCATCGCTGAAATAATATAATCGGTCCGCCCTGTCAATTTCACCTCAACCGCCAGGGCACCGCAGTCCTGGTCATTTTCGAGCAACTGCGCCCCCACCACCGGTGAGCCTCCGGTTTCGTAGGGCGCCACCACCGCAGCATACCGGCTTGCAAGTTCCACATTGCCATCCCCGGCCCGGTTCTCCGCCAGAATTTGCCTGATCAACGGTTTTTCCAACTCTTCAGTTGTTCCAATCCGCCATCCCGGAGCATCAGCGATCACGATCCGCCCCGGTGTATTGAGCAGCATCAAATCCAGATTCACATCCCGAAATTGCCAGGTAAATGTGGTCGGTCTTCCCGGCGTAATCGCCCGCGGATTCTCAAGCCACGTACCCCAGGCTTCCGCCAACTCCGCTGGCCGTGGCGCAGGCTCCGACGGCCTCATTCCCACCGGCGACCCGTTGCAGTGGAAGCTGTACTGATGGGTCCGCCCACCCTTGACCCGGAAAAAATCCACAAAATAGGTCTGTCCCTCCGGCGTCGTCACCATTACACAGGCGCGTCGATATTCCTCGCACTGTGGGTACACATTCACCCCTGAGGCCTGCACCACCTCAATACCGGGCGCCACGCCAAACAGCTCCAGATCGGAGCCGCACTCACGGTTGGCCTGCTCTTCTTCATCCACCACCACCAGATTGTGCGAAAAACTGCTCTTCACCCAGCTTTGTCCGCTGCGACCGTCCGGAAGCCGCTGGCCGCTTCCGGAAAAATAACCGCGATCCGAAGCCAGTTCCTCCCCATACGCATAGATGCTCAAACTCAACACATCCTGCTGCCGGTGCCCGGTATGCAGCGTCCACTGGTGCTCATTACCGTTCAAATAAAGCGCTGTATCCTTCGTCTTCCGGCCGCCGCGCAATACGCCCACATGCCATCCGGGAAACCACTCCGACTGCAGCGGCAGCGTCGCCGCATCGGCCCGGAGATCGGATGGCCGGTACCACAGCGCATATTCGCTGCCTTTTTGGGACAATCTCGCCCCCTGTACAATCTCCAGCAAACCCGCATACGCGACACCCAGACGAGCGGCCAGAATCTCAACGGAACGGAGATCCGCGCCAGTATCGTACCGCGTATCTCCAATCACCGGCATGCGGTTTCCGGGGGCCAGCATCCGGACCAGAGACAGCAGGGAAAGGTGGAAACGGCCGCTTGAAAACATGTCCAACTGCTCAATCCGTTCCCCCTCCTCCGGTTGATAATCGGGTGGATCGCTATATCCGTTCAGCAAATCGGTCAGTTCATGCACATTCGAAAGATTGTGAGCCGAATAGGATGGCGACTCGGAGTAGAACCCATCGTGATGGTAGCGGTCTTCCAGCATGCGATGAAAACCGTCCAGCGCACGCCGGACTCTCTCAGGCTGTTCCAGAAGCATCCCCACCCCGGCGCTCAACACAAAGACCGCCGTGCCCTTATTGCTGAGAGAATTCCAGTGCTCCATATCCGCACACCCGGCCAGAATCAAATCCTCCAGAATCCGGCGCTCCGTATCCTCATCCAGCAACCGGCGGCCGTCCGGGTACTCCGCATCGCGAATCAGATCATAAGCAACCGTCAATGAAAACAACGCCCCGGCATCGCTCCCTTTCCCATGAACACTCATCCGGCCTGCGCCCCAGAACCCGTTGTTCATCGTGGAATAACCTTCAAACTGGTGCAAACCGTACGCATGTCGAATCGCACCCCTGGGAAAACGTCCCCCGCGAGGTCCACCCGCCGCCTCCTCTTTGCCCATATTGGCCGCCACCTCCGCAGGCGGAAGATCCGCAACACTGCCATCATAAGAATGATAGAGATAGTTCGGAAACACCCGGGCAAACCGATCCAGAATCCATACCACCCGCTCCGCGTACCCCATCTCACCTGTCACCGCATAAAGCTTGGCCAGCGTCAACGCCTGTTCCCGGGCCCAGCCCACCTTGCGATCTCGAATATGACCGCTAAAACTCGTCATCGTGGGCCGGTCCCCAAGCCATTTCAGCGCATGTTCCGCCCGATTCTCCGGATCGGCCACCTCTTCAGGCGTCTCATAATAGGTAAACCGCCGACCCATACGCGGACACTCCAGCACGCCGGTCTCCGGGTACTGCGCGTTGGGGTAAGCCGTGCCACAGGCGCTGCAGATAATCTCATCCGGATCGTCAATACGCCAATCAAAGTGCCCGCCGCCCATCAATGACTGCTTACCCACACAGTGCGGGCAGTTCTGACCATAATGGGTCCCGGGGGTTAACTCCGGAATCAACGTATCGAAAAACATCCGATCCTGCTGCATAGCAAATCCAACACCCTTCTTCCACCCACTCACAATATCCTCCGCCCACCTGTAGCGTTGCAGATTTTGTCGGGCATTTTCGATATCCCCAGGTTTGTACATCGTGCGCGGTTGAGCCTGCACGCTCTTACATGCCATCAGCAGAACTGCCGGGAGACACAGCAGAACCGGAAACAGAACACTTCTCGACATCCACACGTAAAATGCGGGAAGCAGAATTCCCAGGATTGCCACAACGGCTATCCGGGCCAGTTGTTTCATACATGCGGTGTGCGCCCTTTTCATATCGGCCTCCCCTTGACTCATCGACTATAGAGTGAATCTGCCGTCTTGCCTAAAATCCATCCTTTGTCTTCATCCGAAAGAAAATCCATCGCTTCTTCAATCACACGGAAACCAACCGCCTCTCCACGCTGAGGATCCTCCGGAAATCCCGTACACCCCAGCATCCGCCCGGGCCCGAAAGCCTCGTACACAGCCTTGACATAGGGATAAACATCCTCATGCGGCCACGGCTGCTCGGAAATCCCGTCAATCCGGGTCGCTTTCACATAGAGATTGGGATATTTCGCCGCCTCCAGCAAGTGCCGGAAACTGCCGTCCAGCCCCTCGGACAGGACCGGCTCGCCCAGATGATCCACAATCACATTCACCTCGGGGAATCGCTGCAACATCGGCTCCAGCAACGGAATCTGATGGCAACGCCCGAACCAAGTGAACGGAATACCCAGCCTTCGCGCCGTCTCCCAAAGCGTCTTCTGCTCATCGCGTGACAGCCACGAAGCATCCTGATCCTTAATCGGATACAACCGCATCCCCTGCACCCCATGTTCGCTGTGCAACCGCTCCAACGTTTCAGCGGCGCCCGGTTTCACGGGATCGATCAAAGCCACCCCGTGCAGACGATCCGGAAATCGCCGCAAACAATCACACATATAACTATTGTCATACCCGTGATACATACACTGGATAAGAACCGTCCGGTCAATCTTATTGAGCTCCATGTACCCGATGAGACCTTCTACCAGCCCCGGATAATCGGGCCGTCGTGTAGACATGTCATCATTGTGGGTAAACGGCGGCGAACCCAGTGTCCACACGTGCACATGAGAATCGATTCGCATGGTCTTCTCCCTCTCGGAAACGCGCCCAACACCCGATCCGCTCTTCATCGGTCATACCCGTCGCTATTCCTCCGGAGTCAAAATGCATATCGGCCAGCCCGACCCAAAATATAGACAAACATCCCCCAGGCGCAAACACACTTCCAGGCAGTCCGTGTCGAGACCGAAAATTATCTTCTTTCATAGCGATACCGAAATGTTATCTTGCACCAGAATTCGGAAACCCGCAATGGCGTACAAAAACGAGGGATGCGACAGAATGGAAAACCCCGACACGCAGCGATGGATACACCCGGCCGGATTTTTGGATCTGGCAACCCTTGAAGAGCTGAAGCAAAAGATCCGGTCCCTGGACTGGGCAAAAAAGGTCGTCGAAGATTTAAACGCGGATGTACAGCCGTGGCTGGCACAACCCCTCGAACGGATTGAGGCGCTGATGCCGAAACGAAAGATGCAGGTCTACTGGCTGATGATATGCCCGGAGTGCCGGGAAAGACTGACCTTTGATCCGTTCAATGATAAAGAAGCCACCTGCCCCCGGTGCGACAAAGCCCGCCCCCTCAATCAGCAATCTACGGCGGTACATCTGACCGGCAAATATGCCGGCACCTTATACGAGGGCTGGGGCTGCTCCTACATACAGGCCATGGCAAACACGGCGCAACACCTCGCGTTATTGCACGCTCTGGGTGCGGATCGTTCTTACGCCGTACACAGCGCCGGGATCCTGAAGCTTTTTGCAAAACATATTCAATCTCTACCTGTTCAAGGCAGCGGCACAGAGCAGGTCATCTGGACCTATAATATGGAAGGCGACTGCGTCATCGTCCTCGCGCTGGCGGAAACCTATGAACTCCTGAGATCCATCGAAGGCCTCTTTAGCCCAGGAGAACACCTGCAGATCCGGCAGAACCTGCTCAAACATTGGGCCGACGCGGTCTTCCGTGTAGAAAAGGACAGCAGCCCGCGCCATAACGGCATGTACTCCTATCTCAGCTCCGTAGCGATCGTAGGCTGCGCCATCGAGAGCACGGACTATGTGGACTGGGCTTTCGGCCATCGCAATTACGCTTTCGAGCACCGCCCCAACCACCACAGCCTTGGCTGGCTCACCCAGAACAACTATCTGGCCGATGGCGCTTTCTGGGGTCTTTGCAGCGCCTACCATTTATATGCCCTGGGCCCAAACTGCCGGGTTCTCGTACTCGGCCACAGGCTTTCGCATCAAATGCCGGACCTGTTCCCGCCGGAAATCTACGACGAACTGCACCCCCAAAACCCCAGATCCCGTGTGCTGCGCCGAGCCATCAAATGGTTCACGGCCCAGGCGTTCCCGGACCTGACCGTAGCGCCAACCGGAGACATGGGCGGACGTGCGAGCCTGGTCACTTATCCGCTCACGGCCGAAATCGGATACCGCTACCTGAACGTGGAAGAAGTGGGTTCATACCGCGACCTGCGGGAGGGTGAAAGAGGACTGATCGGACTTCTGTACGGAGCGGACACCATTGAGGAGAAACCCGTACCCTACCGGAGCGCTCACCTCTCCAGCGGGTACGTCGCTTTGAAACGGGAAGCGAACGGCAACCGCCTGTATGCCGGGCTGAACGCTCTCCTGCCTGGTTCTGGACACGCCCACGCAGATCGACTGAATCTAATCACCTTTTCACATGACCGAATGCTAACCGGTGAGAAGAGCACACACTACGAAGACCCGGACCAGCGCATTTACAGCGGCGCATCATACGCCCACAATACCGTAACCGTAGATGAAACTTCGCAGGTTCATGGCGACAAACTCCAGGATGAACAGGTCCCGCACATCCACGCATTTGTCGACCTCCCCGCGGGACAGGTGGCCGAAGCCCACGGAGACCGCATTTATGAGCAGACGGAGACCTACCGCCGCATCGTATGCCAGTTCGACGCGTATCTACTGGATATCTTCCGCGTGCAGGGTGGAAAAATACACGATTGGCTCTACCATGGCATCGGAGAGGCGCCTCAGATTCGGCTCACAATAAAAAACAGAACCGGATTCGAACCGGCACTTTATGTCATGCGGGGCGAACCAGGCTACAAGGAGGGTCTTGCGGAGGACTCATTCGCGGCAACGTGGCGCATTCCAGCCGAGCCTGAATCCCCTGACCCCGGCAGGCGAAAAGATCTATTTTCCCGGGTTACGCAGTCCGGTTCACCCGGTCAGATCGCTTTCCTCCTGAACACCTATCCCGACCCCGGCAGGCACAGCCTGATGGTTCGCCATCGGGAGACAAATGTACCCTTCGTGGCCGTTCACGAAGCCTACGTCAACAAACCCGTAGCCACCGATGTCCGGATCTTGCCGGGCGATGCCGCTGCCATCGTACAGATCGCGCACGCGGACGGCGGGAAGCGGCTGGCAATCTACGAATCCGGTTCAGGGCCTGAAGGTCTTGGCTTGGTGGGACGCTTCGCCGCAATTGCTCGCGACCCCGTTGGCCGGCCGCGCAGCATCATACTGGTCCACGCTAAAGAATTCAGTTCCGGCGGAATCCGCATCCGGGCAGACCGGCATGTCACACTGTCGGCCATCTTCAACGACGAATCCATTCATCTGGTATCCTGTCCACCGGTGGCCTACGAAACGCTGGAGGGTCAACCTGTCTACAACACCGGTCACGAGACCAACTTATGTATCGACCTCCCGCCACATGGGTCGCGAAGGGACAAAAACATCCAAATCCGACTACCGGGGCAAACAAAAAATGGACCCGTTTGCATCAAGGTGTCGCGATGACTCGGTCCTCGGTGCAGGGGCATCAGGATCGGTGAACCTACCCGGAGGTCCGGAAGTCTGCTTATTCCATCGTACCAAGCCCCAAGCCTCTCAGATCCGCCACCGTATTATTTTCCTCCGCCTCATACAGTTTCCAGATCACCTTGAGGCCTTCAAGGCTGGACACGGGATCGGTCAACGGCTTTTGACCGGTCTCAATGCAATCGATAAAATGCGCCATCTCCACTTCCGTGGGTTTGGCGTGTTTTTCCTCCAGCAGCACCACCTCCCGTTGACCGGGATCGTGCTCGCCGGGCACATGTTTTTCCACGTCCCCCAGGTAAACCACCCGTCCCCGCGCCAGATGCAGTTCGACCATCCCCTTCTCACAATGCGCGTGAAAAGAATATCCAAGCCGCGTACCCCGGGCGCCCCAGGTCCCAAAATGATATCCCAGGATACCGTCCTCAAACTCAATGGACACATTGCTCGTACCCTCTTTCTCCATCCACGGCGTACCTCGGTTTGTGCCCAGGTGCACCCCCTTCACCGGCCTGCCAAGCATCCAAAGCATCAAATCGATATAATGACAACCGTGGCTGAAAAACTGGCCGCCGCCAAGAGTACCGGCCCTGCAGTGCCAGCTCTCCGGCCCCCGCTGCGTATGCTGCTCCGTCCAGATCGACAACTGGAACACCTCTCCGAACATCTTGCTATCCAGCACCTCCTTGAACTTCAGGACCAGAGGGTGAAACCGCATGCAGTAGGCCACCATCAGAACCCGGTCATTCCGCCTTGCGGCCTCTATCATCTGCAGACATTCCTGCTCGCTATTGGCCATCGGCTTTTCCACCAGCACGTGTTTGCCCGCATCCAAACACCGAACCGTAACCGGATGGTGAAGATGATGCGGCAGCACCACAAGCGTCGCATCCACATGCCCCAGAATCTCTTCATAATCCGCAGCAACCACCGGCTCATTGGGAAAATGCTCCGCCACCGCCCGTGCCCGCTCCAGGTCAATATCCACCACTGCCGCAATCTCCACCCTGTCGAGCACCTCGCTCATCCGGCTGGCATGCGACCTCGCCATCCCGCCGCATCCGACAATCCCCACCCGTGTTCTTGTTGCCATCTCCCCTGCCTCCATTTCTTTTTTATCTGATTCCGATTCTTCATCATCCCCTGCACTTATCCTCCCTCAACAGCTGTCAAACGATACGCTACTCATCCCATTCAAAAATCACCTTCCCCGTCTCCCCGCTATCAAAAAGCGTAAACGCTTCCCGCGCCTGCTCAATGCCAAAG
Source organism: Candidatus Latescibacterota bacterium (assembly GCA_965222075.1). Taxonomy (GTDB): domain Bacteria; phylum Latescibacterota; class UBA2968; order UBA2968; genus JAAXHW01. Next base: position 3,355,613 of record OZ244937.1, read on the forward strand.
CGATGTGTCACAATCTCATCCAACGGCACCTGGTGCGTCTGCAGAAACGCCACTGCATCGAAATAAGCGCCCATCGAATACACGGAATTGCCTCTGAGCGTCAACTCCTTCCGAAGAATATCCATAAAACTGATCTCAAGCGACTCCGCGCCTGCGCCCACGTACACCACCGTCCCATGCAATCCGGCAACCGCCGCCGCCTGTGCACGCGCCACACCGCTGCCCGAGCACTCGACAACCCCGGCCGCCCCTTTTCCACCTGTCAGATCTTTGATCGCCTGAACCGGATCGGTCTCCTTTGCATTTATTGCAGCCCCCCTGCCGATACGCTCCGCAAGAGCTATACGGTACGGATTGATATCCACCCCGAACGTCTGATATCCCATCGCCCCGCCCATCAACAGCACCGTCAGGCCGACCGGACCCAGTCCAAACACCACAAACGGTTCCCCGTGACGCCCGGGCACCTTGCTCACCGCCGAAAAGGCGGTCCCCGCAGTACACGCAAGCTGCGTTCCAACGGCAAACGAAAACTCATCAGGCAGCGGCATACAGTACCGTGCGTCCGTCACCATATAATCCGCATGGGACCCGTCACGAGTCCGGCCAAAAGCCCCTTGATCCGAACAAAACACAGGCGTTCCAGATAGACAGACCGCACAATGCCCACACCCCACCGTGTGATAAACACAAACCCGGTCGCCCTCCGACACATTTTTCACATCCGCCCCCACCTCGGCCACAACCCCTGTCGGCTCATGCCCCGAAATCATCCCCTCCCGCTCCCGTGCCCACTCCCGGCTGCTGTGATACTTGTGCAAATCGCTCCCACAAAGCCCTGCAACCTTTATCTGAATCACCACCTGCCCGGGTCCCGGCCCAGGCTTCTGAAAATCCCGCACCTCTACTTCGCTTTCGCCGAGATAAACAACACCTTTCATAACCTCATCTCCCGGTTATAAGATTGCAGAGCGGTTTGCACCGTCTCTGCGCCAGATCTTCCGCATTCATTTTGTACTCCAAGCTTCCATAAAGCGCTCCAGTCTGCAATTGAATTCTCCCGTTCGATTGCATATCTTAGAAGCCGTCTCAAAATTCCGGGTTCGGTGCGGGATGAAGGGGCTTTTCCGCGCGGTTCCCTCCAGCGCCTTCGCCTCGTGAATCCCCAAACGCTCGCAGGACACAAATCACATATCGACCCCAAGGGCAATTCGCGGAAAAGCAGCAAGCGGCGCCGAGCGGCGCCCTTCTTTTTGGGCCTTTTTCTTGGGCGTGCAAGAAAAAGGCCATCCTAAAGAAAACGGAATTTCTGCCGCAATTGAGTAGCCATAATACTGCGAAATCAGAACTCATGCAAGGAGTCATTGCACGTGAAGATCACCCCCATGTAAGAAGAAACCAACCGTACAGGAGGAACCCATGCAGGAAATAGGCCTATCCGAGCCCAAATACAAAATCCAGGTGGAACGCAATGTGCCGATACGGATGCGAGACGGCACCATCCTGCGAGCGGACATCTACCGCCCGGAAACCGAAGGGAAATACCCGGTCATCGTCGAGCGGGTCGCTTATGAACTGGTCGGCCGGTGTACATCCAACGGTGAATACTTCGCCAGCCGCGGATACGTCTTTGTCGGCCAGAACGTGCGCGGCACCTTTGCCTCCGAAGGCGATTGGCGGCCCTTCCGGGACGACGGCTGGGGCGCCAACCGGGATGGCTACGACACCATCGAATGGGCCGGCGCACAGCCCTGGTCCAACGGCAATGTGGGAATGGCCGACGGCTCCTACTCTGGCTTCACACAGTACATGGTCGCCCCGACCCGGCCGCCGCACCTGAAAGCCCTCTTTGTACGGGAAGGCGGCGGAGACTATTATAGTGGATTCTGGTATCGGTACGGCGCCTATTCGCTGCCCTTCCAAAAATGGGCGATGCAGACCCTGCTGGCCCAGTTAAAACACAAAAGCGCACCTCCGGGTCTGGAGGCCGCTCGCGACCGTCTGGCTGCTGCAATGGATGAAATCGAAGACTGGGAGCGGCACCTTCCACTCAAATCCTTTCCACCTCTGGAAGGACTGCTCGACTGGTACTTTGAAGACCTGAACCACCCGGAAGACGGCGCCTACTGGTGGTCCACCAACATCGCCTCCAAATACGGCGACATAGACACGCCCATCCTGCACTTCGGCGCCTGGTTCGACGTCTTCTTAGACGGCACCTTGCAATGCTTCCAGGAAATTCGTAAACACGGACGCTCCAAAACCTGCCGGGAGGGCCAGCGCCTGCTCATCGGCCCCTGGATCCACGGCCCGGGCAACGCGGCCAAACAGGTCGTCGGCGAACTGGACTTCGGCCCAGAGGCCGCCTTCGACATGCATGCCCACCGTCTGCGCTGGTACGATCACTGGCTAAAGGGAATGGACAACGGCATGATGGATGGCTCACCGGTACGCATCTTCCTGATGGGAAAAAACCGATGGCTGGACCTGGAAGACTGGCCCCCGCCCGGCATCACCTACCGGCCTGCCTATTTCCGAGAAGGATTCGGAAAAAATCAGGCGTCGCTGAACAACGGCGGCCTGACCTTCGATTCTCCCCATACAGCCGAGCATCCCAACAGCTTTGCCTACGACCCGGAAGACCCCATGCCCGGCCTGCGCTTCTATCCCACATTAGGCCCTATGGACCACCGGGACCTGGAAAGCCGAATGCTCACCTATACCTCGGCCGAACTGGAACAGGACCTAACCGTCATCGGCCCCGTCAAAGCCATCCTCTACGGCCTCTCCTCAGCCCCCGACACGGACTGGGTCGTCAGACTCTGCGACGTCTGGCCGGATGGTCGGTCCATGTCCGTCTGCGACGGCATCCTCCGGGCGCGGTATCGTAACTCCCTGCAACACCCCGAACTGATGACACCGGGCAAAATCTACCGGTTTGAAATAGACATGTCCGCCACCGCCCAGGTCTTCCAGGCAGGCCACCGCCTGCGCGTAGAAATCACCAGCAGCGACTTCCCCCGGTACGACCGAAACCTGAACACCGGAGGTCCCTTTGGAGAAGAAGCCATCGGACAGGTCGCCGTCAACACCGTCTTCCACGATGCACATCGGGCGTCACACATCGTTCTACCCGTCATAGATGATTAAGAACAATAAAGAGCCGCCCAGGGGACTCGAACCCCCAACCTACTGATTACAAATCAGTTGCTCTACCATTGAGCTAAGGCGGCTTGAAAATCAGTAATCTTAATCCACGAAAAATATGAAAGCGTGTCTTCCCGGGCAACCGAAAAAGTTCAGGACCCTTTACGCCTGCACACGCTTCCAGACCGTCCCCTCCGGTGTATCCTCCAAAGCGTAGCCCAGCTTTAGGAAGTGGTCTCGGATCTCGTCGGCCCGCGCCCAGTCCTTCTCCTTCCGGGCGGCCTCCCGCTCGGCGACCAGGGCCTGCAGCTCCTCCGGCAGGGCTTCCTCTTTCTCCTCTTCTGGAAGCGTAAAGAAAATCCCCAGCACCCGGTCAATCTCCTCCATAAACCCATCCACCAGATCCGCCCCTCTGCGGTCCACCTTCTCTTCGCCCAGAAGCCCTTCCACGGCATTGACCATGTCAAACACGGCGGCCATCGCGCGAGGGCTGTTCAGGTCGTCGTCCATATACTCGATGAATCCCTCCCGGGCCTTATCCACCAGGGGCGCCGGGTCCTCGCCCCCCTTCGGCGCTTCCACCTCCTCCAGACGCCTCCGGAAGTTGCTCAGGCGGCGCATCGTGCGCTTCGCCGCGTCTAAGACCTCCTTTGTAAAATTGAACGCCGTCCGGTAGTGCGAGGAAACCACCAGGTACCGAAAGGCTCTGGCGTCGTCGGGCGTCTGTGCAATATCCTGCACCGTGAGAAAATTGCCCACACTCTTGGACATCTTCGCATCGTCCACATTAATATGCGCGCCATGCAGCCAGTAGTTCACAAACCGCTTGCCGGTCACCGCCTCGCTTTGCGCGATCTCGTTCTGGTGATGTGGGAAAATGAGGTCCACCGCGCCGGCGTGAATATCAATCGTCTCCCCGAGGTATTTGATAGACATGCACGAGCACTCCATGTGCCAGCCGGGCCGTCCCCTGCCCAAATCCGTCTTCCAGAACACGTCCCCATCTTCCTCTTTCCACGCCTTCCACACCGCAAAGTCCCGTACATGCTCCTTATCGTAATCATCCGCATCCACCCCGCTGGCGCCCACCTGCATCCCTTCCACATCCAGCTGGGCCAGTTCCCCGTACGTCGGGAAACTCCTGATTGAGAAATAGACCGACCCTTCCCTCACATACGCATGCCCGTCCTCAATCATCCGGTGGATCATCTCCACGATATCGGTGATATGCTCCGTCGCTTTGGGATACGCGTCGGCCGGCAGGATGTTCAGGGTCGCCATATCCTCAAAAAAAACTTCTGTATACTTCTCCGTAAGCGTTTCAAGCGCCGTCCCCTCATCGCGAACCTTCCGGATAATATTGTCTTCCACATCGGTAATATTCATCACATGATGGACCTGATAGCCACGGTAAGTCAGGTAACGCTTGATCAAATCGAAGACAATAAACGTCTTGAAATTCCCGATATGGGCAACATCGTGAACCGTTGGGCCGCAGCTGTAGAACCGGACCTTCCCCGGCTCGATCTCCTTGAATTCCTCCTTACGCCGGGTCAGTGTGTTGTAAAAACGAACGGCCATTAAAAATCCTTCAGGATTCAGGCTCATACGACGTCTTCAACTTCTGTTCTCTCTCAAACCGTTCCAGGGCAAGCTGAATCAGCCGGTCGATCAGTTCCGTGTAGGAAATCCCGCTCGCTTCCCACATCTTGGGATACATGCTAATCCGGGTAAACCCCGGGATCGTATTGATCTCGTTCACCAGAACCTCCCCCTCACCCCGCAAAAAGAAGTCTACCCGGGCCATCCCCTCGCAGCAGAGCACCCGGAAAGACCGGACCGCAAGGTCCTGGACCTCTCGGACAGTTGCCTCCGGCAGCTCGGCGGGTATCTTCAACAGCGCCCCGTTCTCGTCTAAATACTTGGCCTCGTACGAATAGAATTCATGCTGGGACACAACCTCGCCGGGCACCGAAGCGATCGGATGCTCATTCCCCAGAACGGAACACTCAATCTCCCGTCCCTCGATGAACTCCTCGATCAGGACCTTGGAATCGTAATGGAAACCCTCCTCGATCGCCCCTGCAAAATCACCACTGTCGTTGACCTTGCTCACCCCCACCGAAGACCCCAGGTTGGCCGGTTTTACAAAAAAGGGAATCCCCAGATGCTTCACCACCTCGTCAAAATCGATCTCAGACGTCCTGAACTTCTCAACCGCCAGAAACAGAGGCGTCGGGATGCCGGCGTCCCGGAACAGCCGCTTCATCACATCCTTGTCCATCGCCACGGCCGACCCCAGCACGCTGGCCCCCACAAACGGCACATCGGCCAGCTTCAACAGCCCCTGGACAGTGCCGTCCTCGCCAAAGGGTCCGTGGAGCACCGGAAAGATGACATCTACCGGCTCTAAGGGCTGGTTGTCCGAGCTCCGAACCAGATGCCCTGCGCCGGATTCCCGGGGCACCAGCGTCACGGAATCCCCTCTGTCCCCCTTTGTGATCTGAGAAGGGTTGGCCTCTAAGAGCGGTGCATCGTTCAAAGACCACTGTCCCGTCTTATCAATCCCAATCAGCACCATCTCATACTTCTCTTTGTCGATCGCCTCCACCACATTCACCGCCGACTGGAGCGAAACCTCGTGCTCTGCCGACTTGCCGCCAAAGAGAATGCCGACCCGTTTCTTTTTCATCGCACATCCGCCGTCTTCTGGTAAAAATCAAGCGCGTGCTCAGGCCCGTTTGTCAACACTGTCCGGCGCCTCTTCCGGAGGGTCAGACGCCTGGGCCCGCTCCTGGTTTTTTTTTCGACGCCAGCGCCAGAAGCCCACGCCGCCCACCACCATCAGAACCAGAATAATCCAGTTATAAGCCCGCAGCACCTCAACCACCAGCCGCCAGTTTTCGCCCACCATCAGGCCGAAATAGACCAGCAGGCTGTTCCAGAGAAATGTGCCCAGGAGCACGTAAGCCAGCATCCGGAGGGGATGCATCCGGCTCAGACCGGCCACTACGCCTACAAACGTGCGTACCGTGGGCAAAAACCGGTTGAAAATCACAACGCGGTCCCCGTACCGGGAAAACCATCGCTCCGCCTTGTTCAGATTCGCGTCCGAGAAGATCCGGGATTCCCACTTGAGAAAAAGCTCGCGTCCCTTCAGGTAGGCCACACCGTAGACCAGCAAACACCCCAGGGTGCTGCCCGCCCACATCCACAAATACGCCGGTACCACGCGAATAATGCCGACCCCGGCCAGGTAAGCCCCAAACACAATCAGCGTATCCCCTGGAATGGGCGGCACCACATTCTCCATAAAGGCGCCTAAGAATAAAAAAAAATAGATGCGTCCCGGAGGCTGCCCGTTCAGAAAAACCAGAAACTGCTCCCAGAACTCACCCAGGTATTCCAAGAGAATTGTCCTCAGCAAAGAAAGGAGTCAGAAAATTTCCCGATATTCAGCCGTTCTGCGCGCCCCTTGCGTCTCTGCGGTGAACAATCAGCGCCACCGCCTGTGCCGCCATTCCCTCTCCGGTCCCTACAAACCCCAGCCCCTCCGTCGTCGTGGCCTTCACCGACACCCGATCCGCCGAAATCCCAAGCGCACCGGCCATGCGGGACTTCATCTGCGGAATATAGGGCGCCAGTTTCGGACGCTGGGCCATCACCGTCGCATCCACATTGAGGATCTCTGCACCTGCCTCTTTCACCCAGTCCGCCACCCGTTGCAGCAAAACCAGGCTGGAAACCCCTGCATACGCCGGATCGGTATCCGGAAAATGCTGGCCGATGTCACCTGCGCCCAGGCCGCCCAAGATCGCGTCCCCAACCGCGTGGGACAGCACATCCGCATCGGAGTGTCCAAGCAGCCCCCGGTCAAACCGAACCTCCACGCCGCCCAGGATCAGGAGACGGCCCTCCGCCAGCCGATGGACATCGTAGCCCTGTCCGATGCGAAGAGCCGGTGCCGGCGCCTCTCCCCGTCTCCTTAAAATATCCTCGGCGACCTCGAGATCCTCCGGCGTCGTAATCTTTACATTGTCCCGGCGACCTTCCACCACCCTCACCGGCGCGTTCAACCGTTCCACAAGGGCCGTATCGTCCGTTCCCACATATCCGGACCGTGCAGCTTCCCTGTGCGCACGCCGGATCAGGTCGGCCTGAAAAGCCTGAGGCGTCTGCACGCTCCACAGGCGGGACCTGTCCAGAGTTTTCAAGACCCGTTCACCCTCAATCTCTTTGACCGTATCGGTCACCGGCGTCCCCAGAACCGCCGCCCCCGTCTCGCGCGCCTCTCCCACAACAGCGTCGATCTGCTCGGGCAGAACCAGAGGCCTCGCAGCGTCGTGGACCGCAATCACCTCGGCCTCGTCCCCCACCGCCTTTAGGCCCTCGGCCACCGAATCCTGACGCTCCACACCCCCGGGCGCCACCGCAGAAACCTTCCGCCCCCCCCAGGTCTTCACAAACGCTTTGCACCGATCTACCTGTTCGGGCGGAGCCACAAGCACGATACGGTCGATACTCCCGGCCTGCTCAAAGGCCTCCAGGGTATGGGCCAGAATAGGCTTGCCGGCCAGATCCATAAACTGCTTGGGCCGACCGGTGCCCATCCGGCGGCCGGACCCGGCGGCAAGGACAATGGCGTAAGAAGTCATTAGGAAGGGAGCCAGTGCGGAGTGCGGATCACCACCCTGGAATAAAAGCTTCTCAATCCGAAATCCCAAATCCGCATCCCGAAATCTTTCTACCCCAGCCGATAGAAAGCAATTGCGTTATCGTGGAACACCTTTCTCATCTCGTCCTCAGAGCATCCCTCAAGCGCCCAGGCCAGCGTTTCCACCCACACCGGGTACTCGCAGGCCAGACGCGCCACCGGCCAATCGCCCCCGAACATGATCCGGTCAAAACCGAAACAGTCCACAACGTGGTCGATGTACGGCCTGAGGTCCTCGCGGGTCCAGTTTGCATGGTCGGCCTCCGTCACCATCCCGGACACCTTGCACCAGACATTGGGCATCCCGGCTAAGTGCGCGACCTCCTGCTTCCAGGGCGCCGTCACCCGGTTCTTGATATCCGGTTTCCCGATGTGGTCCAGGATAAACCGCACGTTTGGACATTGCCGGACCATTTCAATCGTATTTGCTAAGTGAACGTGGTGAATGCAGATGTCAAAACACAGATCGTATTCCTCAAGCAACCGCACCCCCCTGACAAAGTCGGGCTGGAGACAGAATTCCACATCCTCAGACTGGATAATCCGCCGGACGCCCTTAACCAGCCTGTTCTGCGACAGCACATCTAAGGCCTCACGGGCGCCCTCACCCTTCTCCAGCGGCGCCCAGGGCACCATCCCCTGAATCCTCGGATCTTGCTGAACGAGGGACGTCACCCATTCGGCCTCTTCGATAAACTGCGAAAACTCACAATCGCACTGGAGAAAAACGATGCGTTCCACGTCCACCGGCCCACAGAACCTCGTATAATCTTCCGGGAGATAAGCCCTGTTCAACAGCGGCGTATCGTCCAGCCACGGATACCGGAGATTGCCCGGGTCCCACAGGTGCACGTGGGTATCGACAATTGGGAAATCAATCATGGAATTGAACCATCCCTGAAGTGAAAAACGAGCATCGCATCCCCATAACTGTAGAATCGGTAGCCTTGTCGGACCGCCTCCCGGTAGGCCTCCAGAACGAACGGCCGGCCGGCAAAAGCCGAAACAAGCATCAACAGTGTTGACCTGGGGAGGTGGAAATTGGTAATCAGCACATCTGCCAGCCGGAACGAATAGGGCGGGTAAATAAAGAGCCGGGTCCACCCCGACCGGGGGCGGAGGGCCCAGCCGTCCCCATCCTGCACGGCCGCCGATTCTAAGGCGCGCACCGACGTCGTCCCCACAGCCACAACGCGTCCTCCCCGCTGCCGACACCGATTGACCCTATCGGCAGCGTCGGCACCCACGTTGAAAAATTCCGCATCCATCTCGTGGCGCGCTTCCTCCAGGACCGGTTTGAACGTACCGGGTCCCACGTGGAGCAGCACCGGTGCGATCTCCACCCCCACAGCGCGCACCCGATTCAGCAGCTCCGGCGTAAAATGGAGTCCGGCCGTAGGCGCAGCCACCGCCCCTGGGGTTCGGGCATACACCGCCTGATAGCGTTCCCGGTCCTCCGGCAGGTCCTCCCTGCGAATATAGGGCGGAAGCGGGATGCGCCCCCTCCGCTCCAGAACCTCCTCCACCGACGCGCTCCCCCGAAACCGGAGCAGCCGGCGGCCCGAGTCGCAGACCGCCTCCACAACCGCCGTTAGATCCTCTTCCGGAAAAGCCACCTCCGCGCCCACCCGCAGGCGCCGTCCGGGACGAGCTAAGGCCTCCCAGACCTCCCCTTCCCGTCTAAGCAGCAGGAACTCCACTGCCCCCCCGCTGCCGGGCCGATACCCCTTCAGACGCGCTGGAAAAACCCGGGTCTCGTTGATCACCAGGCAATCCCCCGGCTCCAGGAAATCGGGCAGATCCCTGAACAGCGCATGCCGGATGCCCCGATCCTCCGGGTCCAGAACCATCAGCCGGGACCCGTCACGTTCGGCCACGGGGCGCTGCGCAATCAGGTCTTCCGGGAGGTCATAATCGTAATCGGAAAGTGTCACAACGGAAGATCAACTCCCGGCGAACCGCCGTCGTACGGGCACGGCATGCCATACCCCATCTATCTGTCGGCCACCTGAGCCCGGAACTTTTACCGCTATCGCCGGGAGATAATGTTCAAAATAATCGTCAGAAGAACGCTCACCACAATACAGGTCACCACCGGAAAGTAAAAATTGAACCCCTTCCGCTGAATGAAAATGTCTCCAGGCAGGCGCCCCAGAAAAGGAATCTTATCCCCAAACATGAAGAGGAGGCCGACCACAAACAGCGCCGTGCCTCCTATCACCAGAATTTTTCCCAAACCGGAGAAGTCGGCCATAGCCAAAGGCCTTCCATACCAAGCGACAAACCCCCTGAAAAAGGGGCCAAAAAACTTACACAATTCTCAAAAACGTGTCAAGGGTACAGGTCTTTGGGGTAAGCGGTGCAGCGCGGGGAGGCGTAATCCCGTTTTCACAATTCACGAACTCACCGTCCCATCCAGCCCCCGTCCACGGTGAGGATCGCGCCGTGGACATAATCGGCGGCATCGGAACTCAGAAACAGGACCGCGCCCTTCAAATCGTCCGGCGCGCCCCAGCGGCCGGCCGGAATCCGCACCAGGATCTGCTCGCTGCGCGCCGCATCGGCCCGAAGCGCCGCATTGTTGTCCGTGGCGATATAGCCCGGGGCGATGGCGTTCACGTTCACCCCCCTGCCGGCCCATTCGTTGGCCAGCGCCCTCGTCAGCTGCCCGATGCCCCCCTTGCTCGCCGCGTAGCCCGGAACCGTGATCCCACCCTGGAAGCTAAGCACCGAAGCGGTGAAGATAATCTTGCCCTTCCCGCGGGCAAGCATCGCCTTCCCAAACTCCCGGGCGAGGACGAACTGGGCGTTCAGGTTGACTTCGATCACCCTGTCCCAGTAGTCGTCCGGGTGTTCGGCCGCCGGGCTGCGCAGGATGGTCCCGGCATTGTTGACCAGAATATCGACCTGAGGAACATCCTTCTTCACCTGCCCGATAAAATGGTAAAGCGCCTTGCGGTCTGAAAAATCGCAAGCATATCCCTTAAACGTTCGCCCCAATGCGAACACATCCCGTTCTACATCGCTACCGGAGGGCTCCAGCGAAGCGCTCACTCCGACAATATCGGCGCCTCCTTCGGCCAAAGCCTGGGCAAAGCCTCGGCCGATGCCGCGCCTGCAGCCGGTAACCAGCGCCACCTTGCCGTCCAGCCTGAACAGCTCCGGAATGCCCATAAAACCCTCCGCCGTCCGCTGTACCCTAAGGCGTAAACACCACCTTCAACGCTTCCATATTCTCGGCCGCCGCAAAACCTACCTCCCACTCTTTCAGCGGAAGTCGGTGGGTAATAATCGGCTCAACGTCAATCTTCCCCTCGGCGATCATCCAGATCGTTTTGTCCCAGCTCGCGTACTCGGTGGACATATTGAAGAACAGGGTCACAACCTTGGTCATCGCCGCGTCCCAGTCCAGCTCCACGGGCCGCTTGCCGGTCAGGCCGATCGCGCAGATTCGCCCCCACTTGCACACTAAGTCCACCGCCTGGGCAATCGCCGGAGGGGCCCCCGAACATTCGATCACCAGGTCCGCCCCTTTGCCGTCGGTCAGTTCCAGGCACTTTTTTACCGGGTCGGTTTCGGCAAAATTAATCACGTGGTCGATACCCAGCTCCCGCGCCGTGGCCAAGCGCAGCTCCTCGTCTGGAGGCGCGCCTACCATCATGACCTCCCTGGCCCCCGCCACTCTGGCAACCTGGGCCGCCAGCAGACCGATCGGACCCGGCCCCAGCACCACCACGAAATCGCCCACCTCAATCGCCTTCCGATCGACAATATCCGTAACCGTATTTGCAGCCGGTTCAACCAGCGCCGCGTGTTCAAAGGACATCGTATCGGGAATCCGGTGCAGGAGATTGGTGGGATATTTCAGGTATTTCGTAAACGCCCCATCGATCCCCCAGCCGGGGGACCGTTTCTCCAGACAGTTCTGGATATGACCCCTCCGGCAAAGGAAACACTTGCCGCAGTGCAGCGTATGCGGCTCTCCCACAACCCGATCTCCCACCTTCCAGTCCTGAATATTTTTTCCGGTCTCGACAATCTCGCCGGAAAATTCATGCCCTAAGATAACCGGCGGCCAGTAGGGAAATGTATCGTGTTTCACATGAACATCCGTACCACAAATTCCTGCCGCCTTGACCTCTATAAGGACCTCGTCGTCCGTAATCGCAGGCTCGGGCACATCCTGCAATTCCAGAAACCCCTTGCCCTTTTCTGTCTTGACAACCGCTAACATAGCAAACTCCTTATCGAATCAACGACCACCCGCAGTAGCGGGTGCCCGCCTCCGGCTCACAGGATCGTCTCCTCGCCCTGGTGAATATTGAATTTCAATCCCGGCTTTTACCCTTGAAATTCAGGCAGGGATCGCGTATAATTACTTACAATACAGCAAAAACGCGGAGCCGATCAGCGGCACCGACACCGGTCGGCTCCTGAAGTAAATGGGCAGAACATCACCCGCAGTCGAGACAGCGGATCTCTCCAAACACCCGGTCCTGCTCCAACGCTTCGTCGATCACGAAATTCACCAGACAGCGGGTGGCCCTGGAGGCGTCTTCCAGACCGTATTTCCGGGCCATCTCCTCCAAAAGTACCATACTGATGTAAGCATATACATCTCCCCAAAATGACCTGGGGAGTATGATAGTGTATCCTGAAGCTGTTGTCAATGCCTGATTAAAGAAAGCCCAAAGTCCAAAGTCGCTCCTGTGGGGACGGGTGGGAGACTCAGGACTCGGGACTGTAACGATGTCAATCTTAGACACATTCGTCACGCTCGATCTGGAAACGACCGGCCTCTCCCCCGGAGATTCCGAAATCCTCGAAATCGGGGCGGTAAAAGTAGAGGCGGGGAAGATCGCCGACCGGTTCCAGACCTATGTCAAACCCCGGCAGGGCATCCCGGAGGAGGCCGTCCGCCTCACCGGAATCACTCAAAAAGCGGTGCGCCGGGCGCCCCGGGCCGAAACCGCGCTGGCAAAACTCCGGGACTTCGTCGGAGGCCTGCCCATCCTGGCGCACCAGGGGCGGTTCGAGGAGCGGTTCCTCTCGGCCTTATCAGCGGTCCCTTTTGACGAAATTCTCCACAGCGTGCGGGACCTCGCCCGCACGGCCCTCCCCCGCCTCACCGACCACCGCGCCGAACGCCTGGCAGACTTTTTCAACGTCCAGGCCAACGGCCCGCACAAGGCCCAGATAGACGCCGAACGCCTGGCCGGCGTCTATCTGGGGACCGTTGAGGTGCTCCGGGACGTCCCGCTGCGCCTCAAGCAGCAGATGCTCCAGCTGCTCCGGGGCACCCGGTCGAACCTCCTTCCCATCCTCGTGTCCCTCGGCAACGAAGGCATCCAGAAAGAATTCATGTCCCGGATAAAGGGTGGAGGCCCCAACGACGAGGCCTTCTGCTCGATGTTCAACCTGGGCGGTGAAGAGGCAGCGGCCGTCCAGACCGACCGACCCCTTGATGTGGACGCCATCCGGGGCATGTTCGGCCCCGGAGGCGTCTTCGAGCGGGAAATCCCCGCCTACGAATTCAGGGAGGAACAGATCGACATGGCCCGGGCGGTGGCCGACGCCTTCAACAACGCCCGGTTCCTGGCGGTGGAGGCCGGAACCGGCGTGGGGAAATCGATCGCCTATCTGGTGCCGGCGGTCCTCCATGCCGTTCAGAACAACGTCAGGGTCGTCGTCTCCACCAACACCAAGAACCTGCAGGAACAGCTCTTCTTCAAAGACCTGCCCGACTTGGAGGCCATCTTAGACGTCCCCTTCCGCTATGCCCTGCTCAAAGGGCGCAGCAACTACATCTGTCTCAACCGATGGGGCGCGGCCCTGGCCAACGCAGACGCCCTCTTCACCGAAGAGGAACGGTTCGCTGCGCTGCCCCTCGTCATCTGGGCCGACCAGACCCAAACGGGAGACATCACCGAGAATACCGGCTTCAACCTGGCCCGCAACGCCTCCCTCTGGGCCAAAATCTGTTCGGACAGCGGCTTTTGCCGCAGCCAGCGCTGCCGGAACAATGGGCAATGTTTTGCCAACACCATCCGAAAAGCCGCGTACAAGGCGCATGTGGTGGTGGTCAACCACTCCCTCCTCTTCTCGGATATCTCCTCCCAAAACGGCATCCTGGGAGACTACAACCACCTCATCCTGGACGAGGCGCACAACGTCGAAAAGGTCGCCGCCCACTACCTGGGGCGGGAATTGAGCGTCTGGCGGGTCAAAAACCTGACCGACCACCTCCAAAGCCCCGGCTCTGTCAGCACCGGCACCCTCACCGCGCTCAGGCACTGGATGTCCGTCGCCGACCTCGACACCACGGCCCTGAAACCCTTCGACATCGGCATCGGATCGGCCATGGAGGCCGCGGAAACCCTCTACCTGAAGGCCCAGTCCTTCTTCGAGGCCCTCACCGACCACATGCAGCAGCGGGAGGGAAACCGCCGGCAGACATACACCCAGAAGGTGCGCTACCGTCCCGGAGAACCCACCTTCGACGGCCTGGGAGAAACCCTTGTTCCCTTCGCCGAAGCCGCAGCCGCCCTCAATAAACACCTCCAGGCCCTCTCCGGCTGGCTCCGGGATCTGCCCGAAGACGCCTTCCCCAACCAGGACGAACTCCGCAGCGAACTGGAGGGCCGGATTGAGGAATGCGCGGAAACCCTGGACGACCTCGACTACCTCACAGCCCCAGGTGACGAGCGGGCCGTCTACTGGATGGAACTGCCCGGCCGGGAGGGCAGCATCGACACCCGCCTCTTTGCTGTGCCCTTAAACGTATCTGATATCCTGAACGAAGCGCTCTACGCGGCAATGGACACCATCGTCTTCACCTCAGCCACCCTGGGCATCCGGGGGAAACTCGTCTACTTCCTCCGGCGGATGGGCCTGGAGGACATGCCTGAAAGACGGGTGCAGGCGCTCTGCCTCGGCTCGCCCTTCGACTTTGTGAACCAGGCCCTGGTCTGTGCGCCTAACTTCATGCCATCGCCCAAATCCCCCGGATTCCAGGACGCCGTAGACAACCTCTTGCAGGACCTCGCAGTCAACGTCCAGCGGGGCACCCTGGCTCTGTTTACCTCATACAGCATGCTCAACCAGACCTACAGCGCCCTCAAACCCAACCTCCAGTCCGAGGGCATCCTCCTGCTGGGGCAGGGCATCGACGGTTCTCGCACGAACATCACCGAGCGATTCAAACGCGAGGGACGGGCCACGCTCCTTGGCACCGACAGCTTCTGGGAAGGCATCGACGTACCGGGAGACGCGCTGCAAATCCTCGGCATCGTGCGGCTGCCCTTTGCAGTCCCTTCCGAACCCTTGGTGGCCGCCCAGATGGAAGAACTGGAAAAACAGGGCAAAAACCCTTTCCTGCACTACTCCGTCCCCGAAGCCATCCTCAAGTTCAGGCAGGGCTTCGGGCGCCTCATCCGGAACAAAACCGACCGGGGAGCGGTCGTGGTCTTGGACAGCCGGGTGCTTTCTACACGCTACGGCCGGGCCTTTCTGGAAGCCCTTCCGGTATCCCATCGGGCCTTCCAAACCCAGCCGGAAATGATCGGCACCATCCAGGCCTGGTTTGAAAAGGCCGACAATTGACTTTCGGAGTATCTGCGTTGAACACCGACGGCGCCACAGCCATCCGGGAACCGCTGAAAAAACTCCTGGCGCGTGTGCCCCAGGCAGACCACCCTCTGGTGGGGCATGCCTATCACCTTGCCAGCGCCAGCCACGAGGGCCAAAATCGGGATGAAGGCCAGCCTTATATTACCCATCCCATCGCGGTGGCTTTAATCCTCGCCTCGGAACTCGGATTCTCCAGAGATGTGGAAATGATGGTGGCTGCGCTGCTCCACGACGCCGTGGAAGACTCGGCGCTGAGCTTAGATGACATCACCCCCACTTTTGGGCCGGTAATCACCGGCCTGATTACCGGCGTCACCAAGGTGGACGGCGCCTACTCACGCAGCCGTTCCGCCCGCCGCGCAGCCACCCTCCAGAGGCTCTTTACCGCTGCCCGGGAAGACTCCCGGGTGCTGATCTTGAAACTGGCCGACCGGATGCACAATATGCGCAGCATAGACGGGCTTAAAGATCCAAAGCGCCGCCAGCGGATGGCACAGGAAACCACCGACGTCTATGCCCCTCTTTCCCACCTGCTTGGCATGGGCCGAATTCACCGAGAACTGGAGGACCGGAGTCTCGAATGCCTGGAACCGGAGACGTATGATCAGCTTACCGATGTACTGAGCGCAGGGGCCCCGAAGCCCTTCCTGGATTTCCAGGAAAAAATGAAAGAGACCATCTTAACGCATGGAATCCGAACGCGGGTCCGTTTACATACCAAGAGCCTGGCGAGCACCTATCGGAAGATTACCGGATCCAACCTCGCCATCGTGAATATCCACGACCGGTATGCCGTCGAAATCATCGTATCGAACCGGTATGCCTGCTACCGTACCCTGGGGGTGATCCACGGCCGTTTTGCACCGGTGATGGAATGTTTTAAAGACTTTGTCGCGCTTCCCAAAAGAAACGGATACCAGGCCCTCCACACGACCGTGCTCGACGGAGGAATGCGATTTGAAATTCACATACAGACCCCTTCTATGCACCGCATAGGAGAACTGGGCGTCGCCACCTTAAGGGGAGACGCCCTCCAGGTAGAGCGCCGGCGGCGATGGCTTGAAGAACTCGCCGAATGGCACGAGCATGCCGGCCCGTCGGAACGATTTCTGGATGAGATAAAACGCATCCTCTTTGTACAGGAAATCGCGGTCTTTACCCCCCAGGACGATCCCATTATCCTCCCCGAAGGCGCAACCCTGGTCGATTTCGCCTTTGGCGTCCACACCGACCTGGGCCTGCACTGCACCGGAGGCCGGGTCAATGGAAAACCGACGACGCCTTTTTCCGTCTTGAACTGGGGAGACACCGTTGAAATCAAGACCTCCAAAACCCAGCGTCCAAAACAACACTGGCTGCGATACGTCAAAACCTACCGTGCCCGCCGCCTCATCCGCCGCTACCTGAGCCGGTCCAAATCGTCCGGCGGGCTGATGTTCGGCTGAGCGTTCATGTCTCACCCCCAGTGGCCTCTTCCTCCAATCCTCGACCATGCCAATACAAAGCTTCACATTAAAAACAGGGCAGCATCTCAACATCAAGCTTCTGGAACCTCCCCTTTCCAGCTATGCCGACAAAGTTGGGTGCTGGACCGATATCCGGAACGAACTGCTCGGCGGACAGATGGCGCCGTGGCTTTTCACGCCTTATTTTGTGGGTGAAATTGGCGGTGAAGTCGTGGGCAGTATGAGCTATTATACCCCCACCGACACCCGCGATGTCGGCGTTGTGGAGTTTGTACACACAGCGGAGAAACACAGGCAAAAGGGCATTGCATCGGCTTTGATGGCCCAGCTGATCGAAAGATTCAGGGCCGATGGCGGACTCGGGCTCTATCTGTGTACCATCAATCCTCATGCCGGTACCCTGTATGAAAATCACGGCTTCTGGTACCACGTGGGTGATGGGATGCGATACCTGGCGCCCGACGCTCAGGATTTCGACAGAACCTATCTGGCCTTTTGTGGAAAAGCGCGAATTCGAGACGCCACCTGGGCAGACCTCCCACGGCTCTCTGTATTGTACAATCATCCCCAACCCGAATGGTACATCAAAGACTATCTCACCCAGAGCTTCCGTCATACGCGATATGAGAGCCACTTTGTAAAACTTATGAAAGGAATCGAAAATCAAAAGGGGTCGTTTCTGGTGCTGGAAAATCCTGCACAGCGGGTGGTCGGCGCTGCCGTGCTGAAACGATTGGACACCTTTTACGAACAACACGTTGCCATGCTGAGCTTTCGGGTCTGTCCACACTATTTCAACCAGGCCGCCGACCTTTTAAACGCCGCATCAGAAAAAGCGAAAGAACATTCGATCCAATGGGTCCAGACCTACATCGCCGACTGCGACGACGACCAGAAAGAACTGGTCGGTGCGGCGGGATTCTTTAAAGAGGCGCGCCTGCGGAACCGACTGAGCAACGGAGGTGAAAAAATCGACCTGCTGGTCTATTCGCTGCCTCTGTCCCATGCCGTCAAGCCGCTACGCAGTCCGGGCGACTATTATGGCGGCAGACAATCCTGGCAGGAAGAACGCATAGCCTCTAACCGCAGCTGAAGATGGACCTTGAGTCGGAAAGAGAGGACCGTTTATGGCCGACGATCTTTTAATTCTGGACCCCGAACAGAAACAGTTCTTTGACGACAACGGCTACCTCTTAATCAAAGGGCTCTACAACCCGGTCGAAATCGAAGAAATGCGCCGGGAGTTTCACGACCTGATAACCCGGACCGAAAACCGTCCCCAGAATATGCGCTACAGCTTCATGGACCCACCCGAAGGATACGAGCCCGATCCCTTCAATCCCAAAAATGTCGTCGGCATGATGGATCAGACCCTGGGCGGCGACTACTGGTTCGACCAGTTCACGGACCCCCGGGTGGTCCGTGTGATGGTGGACCTCCTGGGACCCAATATCGACTTTCACAACGGCAAAATCCGCAACAAACCGCCCGGATTCGTCTGCACCCAGAGCTGGCACCAGGATTGGCCTTACGAGCGCCACACCCGGCCCGACCTGGCCGCGGCCATCACCTACCTGGACCCCACGGACTTCGAAGCCGGCGCCACCGAGGCCCTGCCCGGCAGCCACCTGAAAGGAGAGTGGTCCACCCGGGACGATGGCCACACCGTTGCCCACGACTGCGTCCCCGAAGGCCAGGGCGTGGTCCTGTCCGCCGAACCTGGAGATGTGGCCGTCATCCACGTCCTGGTCGTCCATCGCGCCGGACACAACTTCACGGCACGCGCCCGGCACGCCATTATCAACGAGTACAAAACCGCGGAAGCCATTGACCTGTGGAACAACCGCTGTGCCTTTGCCAGCCTGCCCCTGGCCCGGAACCGCAGGCTGCTGATGCCCCGCGTGCAGGCAGCCAGATGAAACCTGCCCTCGTCCTCGCAGTCTGTCTAACCCTCTTCGGATGTACCCACGAACCGGAACGGTTGCGGGCCGAGATCGCCGCGCAGGAGGAGAAAGTCGCTGCGGCTCAGACAACGCACAATCGAGAAGTCGCCCGGTTGAAAACCATGCAGGACAGCCTCCAGATCAAAATTCAGCAAAACATGGCCCTGGGGCTGGACAGAAAGCAGGCCACAGAATTAGAACAGGCCCTCCTCAAAAGCCAGAGGACCCTTTTAGAGGCAGCAGGCCAGAACCTGAAGCGCCAGCGGGAGTATCTTGCCCGGCTGAAAGAACGCCTTCACACCTTTTCAGGAAGCCCGTAACATACAGGGGCTTCTCCATCCGGGAGCGGATGGTCCTCTTCTGGCACAACCACTTTGCCACCCGGAGGTAACCCCGATGAAAATCCTGAACAAAGAGATCACCGCTCCGGACGGCCCGGATGTCCTTCAGGCCTACACCGCCTCGGTTCGGGCGCTGGCCGCACACATCGACCTCAAAGAAATCTGGGAACCCTTTAAAGATGATCCGGAACCCTTCTCAATTTCCGACATCGCCACCCTCTACTGGGAGGGTGAAATCGACGCATCCCGGTGGATTGCGCTCCACCTGCACCTGGAGGACGCCTGTCCCTATTTTGAAGATCGCGGCAACAACACCTACCGGGCGCAGGAAGAACTAAGACAGCTCGACCGTCTGCACTATCGCCATGAACGCTACCTGCTGTTGAAACACCTCTCCGCATCGGCCGGCCGGACCTTCTCCGCAACCGTCCTCCACCTCCGGCGGGACGGGGCGCTGGTGGAACTGGTGGACCTCCCTCTAAAAACCGTGGTTCGTCCCTACCGTGAGGTATCGGTGGGAGAGGTCATACGGCTCCGGCTCACCGGGGTTGACCTGTGGCGCTCAGAAGCCCACCTGGCCGTCCAGTGACGGTAAGCGTCACCCCGGGCCGACTGCTCTTTACCTCCGGAATGACCGGCCGCAGTTCCCAGGGTCCCGTCGTCCCGGGCGGCATGGCCCCCCAGGCGCGTCGGGTCTTCGAACGGCTTCAGGCCATGCTCGAACATGCCGGAGCCGGCTTTCGCCATACCATCAAACAGAACGTCTTCACCACCGACCCCGACGCCTACAACGCCGATGGAAGAACAATCGGCAGCGCCGCCTTTGGCGAACACCGCCCGGCATCCACAGACCTGGTGGTCCCCTGCCTGGCCGACCCGGCCATGTGCATCGAAGTGGAACTCGTGGCCGACCTCTCCGCTCCCGTGCAGGGCAGGCCCCTCCTGGAAAAATACAGCGTGGAACCCCACGGCATAGACTACGCCCAGGGGGTCATCGTAAACGGCGGCCGCCTCATCTACACGGCAGGCCAGGTGGCCAACATCCCCAACGGCTCGGTCGCCGGCATTGGCGACATGCAGCGGCAGGCCGAGAAAACCTACGAAAACATCGACCATGTGCTGCGCGCCGGGGGCACCACACCGGCGAATGTTGTGAAAGAAACGATCTGGGTGCTGGACATGGAAGCCTGGCACCAACAGGGCGCGCCCGTGCGGCAGGCCTTCTACAACGGCGATTTCCCCGCAGCCACGCTCCTGGGAATTCAAGGCCTGACGGAGCCCGAAAAATGGGTGGAAATCGAGGTGATTGCGGCAGTAGCGTAAGCGGAAGACATCCCCCTAATACCGGTGCACGTAGTGCCCCCGCTCCGGAAACCAGATCATATCGATCCCCGCAGAAAACGCCACGCCCAGGACATAGCCGACCAGCAGGCCCACAAACAGCGGCCTCGACTTCCGGTAAAACCCCGGCCCGCCCACCTTCAGCATCACCAGCTTGATCAACCAGGCCACAAAGATCGTAAATGCGGTCCGCCGGGCCAGATAGGACCCCGAAATCGCCAGCCCCAGCCCCAGCAGGACCGACCGAACCGTAACCCCGGCACGCTTCTGGACGTCAACATACGCCTCTCCGGTATCTTCTGTCCGAGTCTTTTGAGCGTCAAGTGCCACAGCAATCCCTTCTCCCTGCTTCTCGTGTCGCCGCTATCATTTTCATAAAGCCGTAATTCCGCCCTACGCCCTCTCAAACAACTGCAACCTCACCTCGTTGGGCCCTTCAAAGAACGCCAGTCGTATCCCGCCCACACCGGCATCAAACGGTTCTACTGCCATCTCCACCCCCTTATCCTTCAACGCCTCAGCGCCGGCGTCCACGCTATCGACCTTGAAGGAGATATGGTGGAAACCCTCTTCCGCCTGCATCGTCTTCTTCGGCATCAGTTCCAGAATCATATCCCCGGCCTTTAAAAACACGAAATCCTCATCATCTTCATTGGGGAACCGCTCGATTACCTCCAGCCCCAGGGTCCGGGTATAGAATTCGACCGACCCTTCAACGTCATCGGTCACCAGCGCAATTTTATGAATGCGATTGATCATCACCAGCCTCCTTTATCCACTGCTTGTCTTCTACCGTTTTAAAATTCTGATACCTGTTCATCTGTGGTTCCGCCTTCCGCTTTTACTTAAAAACCTCCCGAATAACGTTCAAATTCTCTTCCTTCTCCGGGTCCAGCGTAAACAAAGCCCCATCGCATTTCTGTTCAACAACCGCTGAACAGAGCTGTCGAACCACCTCCGGTTCTGCCCCGGCGGAAACCGGTGGATAAAGGGGACGATTCCCGCTTGATAGCGCCTTCAACTTCCCTACCTCCCGCGAATACATCTCGACCACCGGCAGGGGCCCCTTCCGAATCTCTGCCACCGAAAGCGGCAGTCCGAAATCCTCATACCCGAACAGCCGATAGATCAACCTCAGGGCTTCCCCTTCCTCCAGGCCCTGGACGGTCCGGCACAGGGCCGGTGCCCACTCGGTCGCCAGATTGGTCACCGTGGTCGCCCAGCCGACCACGCCTCCAAACGAACTCCCGCCGGTCAGATAATCCGCTCCCCGTTCCCACTCCGAGTAGACGTGCCCACCTAAGAGCGCGATGGAAGGGGGAAACACATCGCTCCCGAACACCACTTCCGGACCGGCGGCCTCCCGCACGGCCTCCCGGAATTCCTGCATTCGCTCCGCCAGCAGCACCGCACGAAATCGGAACCAGTCCAGGATCGTGTGATCCCCGTCAAGCCAGGACAGAAAATCCCAGAAGCTCAGACAGGCCTCTGCGGCGCCGAGCGCCTGCTCCCGGATCAGGCCGTTGAGGCGTTCGCGCACCCTCAGCAGTCCCTCTTTCATTCGGACAAAATCGTACCCCAGCCTGTCGGCCTCCCCCTGGCATGCTTCACACCCGCACGCGAACAGGCTGGACAGGTTGGCCGGCGCAGGGTACCGGGCGTGGTCCACGTCGAACCCGTCGATATCGTACCGCTCGACCACATCCACCAGACAGTCACGCGCCCACTCATTGATCTCCCTGCGGCTGGGACACAGGCCGATTCCCCACTGCCTGTAGCGCATATCCAGCGGCCTGCCTTCAACATCCACCATCGCGTATTCCGGATATACATCGCCCCCGTAGCTCCACAGCCCAATATGTCCCCAGACCTCTATCCCTGCCTTCCGGCAGGCCTCGATCACCCGCAGCAGGGGCGTATCGTCGAACCCGCTCACGGTGCCGGCAACGGCCGGATAGATCCCCTCCTTTGCCTTCGGCCACCTGTCTTCACGCGAGCGCCAGTCCTCAAACGGCCCCCGCCGGGCAATCTCCTCCGAAGCTTGGAACCCCGATGTGTGGCAGATCGAACTCTCCGGCATAATCGTCGTAAGCCCGATCTCATCTTTGAGTTTTTTTAACGCATCCGGACGTTCGGCCACGTATTCCGTACTGCAGAACCAGATGAAACGTTGTGGATGTTCAGGCATGTATGGCCTCACCACATCTGTACACAGGTCGTCGGGGGCCCGCAGACGTCTCTCCCCGGACCCTGTTATCGATATTCCGCCATCAGCCGTCTCAAATATCTGATTTCGTGTTCAGCGGTTTCATACGGCGGGTGGTGGCTTCCGTGTTCGATGGAGATATAGCCGTCAAAACCTCCGGACCTCAACACCCGGATAAAGGCGGAAAAGTCCACATCGCCTGAGTCCAGGAATGTCAGGTTGGGCCAGGCGCCGACCCAGTTGTGGGCGTGGAGGTGAACGACATGCTCCCCCAATTTTTCGGCCGTGTAGAAGACCGATTCTCCGATCAGGGGCGTCTGAAGGTTCACACTCAGGTTGTCCATCCCCACATCATTCAGCAGCCTGAGCGTGGTGGCGGTGGTATCGGTCAGGTTAGGGCCGTGGTGGATGACCTGGTGGGTTTCCAGGGGAAAAGAGACGCCGTGGGGAGCGCCCATCTCACAGATCTTTTGCAGTCCCCTCACGCAGGCATCCCACTGCTCCGGTGTGGCGTCGGCACTGCCCACGTTGCCGGTGTAGGTTCTGATGAAGGCACAACCCAACTCGACTGCATAACCAGTGAAGGTCTCCGCGTCCCGGATGCTCTTGTCCCAGGTTTCCAAGCTTGTGGTAAAATCGAAGTAGGGACAGATCTGAACGATTTCCAGGTCGTGTTCATCGGTGATGGCTTTGACCCACCCCAAATCCGCCTCTTTCAAATACTGCTCCCATAACTCCAGCCCATCGTACCCCAGTTCGGCCAGCCTGGGAATCGCTTCCTCGATATCCTCCTGCGTATGGCCAAATGCATTCGCACAAAACGATGCCTTCATCGTATCCTCCCGATTCTTATCAAGCAAAGTAGAAAATCCCTGGAAAATTAACAAGCAAAAAATGACGGCCGTTCAAGCCTTCCGGTCCTGCGCAGGTCGTTGGTTATGGCCATTTGACAGGTCATATAGGCGTTTTCCTTCAAAAAAGTCCTTGACCGCAGAAGGCCTGTGGTGCATAATCAGGATAGCAGCAGGAGCGGGCAAGGGTATCGAAGAAAAAAAAGCGGGCTAAAAAGACCTTGACGTCCCCCCACTTTTTCTTATATTTTCTATCACTTAAAACTGAAGATAAGTAATCGCGCATATATCTTCTGAGATAATGGAGCCTGCCTCAATGTCAAAGTCAGGTATTCCAACCCATTATTTTACAGAAGGATAATTTAAAGAAGGGAGGTAAACCGGTACTTTATAATCTCAATGCCATAGCATCATTTGATCTGTATATTAGAAAATTTCGTTCTCCAAGACGCTCCAGTGTATTGCGTGTGATAAGGGAGGGACTGTTGAGAACGGAGGGGAACCTATGTTCATTAATATTAATCAAGGATATTAAAAGGGAGGAGTTTCAATGAGCTATCGAGACCGTCTAATCTCAACAGCTGCTGATATTGCCTGGAAAATCTTTCAAAGCGTCAACACACGTATCCCCGAAGGTCAGCCGTTTCAGCCTGCATGGGCTCCAGCGCCCCTGTTGAAAAGCTACGAACGCAGCAAGCCCCAGCTTGGGTTTCCCCGTGAGACAGACTCGCTGTGCCCCGACTGCGTCAAAGAGGTCAGAAATGCGGTCATCGAAGGCCGGCGCGACATCCGCGAACTGGTTGAAGGCCATCCCGGTGAGATCAAGATGCAGATGTTGGAGGAAAACGGGCAAATCGTCCTGCGCAAGACCTGTCCGATACACGGCATCTACGAAGACATTCAGTCGATCGATCCCGAATTCAGTCAGATCATTGAGAGCCGTTTCCCCGGCCGCGACTACCGCACCTTTGGCGACGAACACATCCACCACCACGGCACCTCCAGCATCAAGTACGGGCGTGGGGCGGTGCTCACCATCGATCTGACCAACCGCTGCAACATGATGTGCAACCCCTGCTTTATGGACGCCAACCAGGTGGGGTATGTGCACGAATTGACCCTCGATGAGGTCAAGCGCATCCTGGATGCGTCCATCTCATTCAAACCCAGGCGGCAGATGTCGGTTCAGTTCTCCGGCGGTGAACCCACCATCTCCCCGCACTTCTTAGAAGCCTGCCAGTATGCCAAAGAGGTGGGATACTGGTGCGTGCAGGCGGCAACCAACGGGGTGCGGTTTGCCCAGGATCCCGAATTCGCGTTTGCCGCCAAGGAGGCCGGCCTGGACATGGCCTACTTGCAGTTCGACGGGGTGACCAACACGGCCAACCAGCACCGCCACATCTCCAACCTCTTCGACGCCAAGCTCCTGGCCATGGAAAGCCTCGCCAGGGCCGACATCGACATCACACCGGTCACTACGGTGTTAAACACCATCAACAACGACCAGGTGGGTCCCATCCTCCAGTTCTGCATCGACAACAGCGACAAGGTCGGCTCCATCTCCTTCCAGCCGATCTCGTTTACCGGCCGCGACGAAGACATCAGCAATGAGCTTCGCCACCAGCAGCGCTACACCATCTCCCACCTCGCCCACGACCTGGAGGAATGGTCAGGAGGGAAGCTGCAGGCCCACCGCGACTGGTATCCGCTGGGTGCGGGCATCCTGTTTACCACCCTGGCCGACCACCTGCGCGGTCCGGACATCCAGTTTGGGGGTCAGACCTGTTCCTGCCACCCCAACTGCGGCTCTGCCCTCCACATTATGGTCAACGAAAAGACGAAGGCGTGGGCGGCCATCACTGAGTTCTTCGATCAGGACCAGTTTATGAAAGACATTGAAGTGATGACCGACACTTCGCGCGACCCCAAGCTGATCAAAGTGCAGGCGGCTCTCTCCCTGCTGCGCAACTTCAATTTGAAGAAGGCACCCCCGGGGTTCAAGCTGGAAGACCTGGGGCGCATCTTCGACCGCAGAGTGGGCGGCTCCATAAGCGGGGGTGAGCGCCCGGAAGACAGGGAGTGGCGGATTATGTGGGTGGGCGGCATGTGGTTCCAGGACCTGTGGACCTACGACTTTCGCCGCACCGAGATGTGTGTGATCCCCTATGCCACCCAGGATGGCGAGATCTCCTTTTGCGCCTACAACACCGGCATCGGCTGGCGTCAGATCATCGAGAACATACACATGACCGCCACCACGGCCGAATGGTTCAAGACGGTTGGCCGGCATTCCATATACGCGGGTGACCGGGACATGCCCCTGCCGGATGCGCAGCACACATTGAGGGTGCGGGAGAACGAGAACGGCGAACTGGAGCTGCCCGTGGTCGATGAGCAGTCCGGCAACAGCAGCTGTGGCTGCTCCTCTACCGACACACAGGAGGAGATTAAGAAGATTGTCTCCGCGCCGGTAGAAGAGGGCACCATCGCGTAGCCGAACCGGGGCCGCCGAGATTTAGCATCCGGGTGTGTGAAACCATCCGGATGCTTTTTTTTCCCTCTTCTCTTTCTACTTTTACATAACCTCTAAAAAGGGCGTTGTCAAGCCAAAACCGGGCGCTGCTTCCAGCTTGCCATTGACAAATTACCTGCAATTATGTATCATTCCATTTCAGGTCAGCAAAAGCGTCGTATATGTTTTAGCCGAAAGGAACGCCGGGGTTGATGAAGGTCCAGACGACAGAATCCGGGACCTGGCGCCGGACGCTGGAAGTTGAGGTTCCCGCAGAGGCCGTGGAAGAACGGTTTCAGGCGGCCTATAAAACTTACAGCAAATCGTTAAACCTGCCGGGCTTTCGGAAGGGCAGGGTTCCGGTCAACATCGTCAAAGCGCGCTTTGGCAAAGCCATCCAGGGTGAAGTCCTGCAGAACCTCCTGGAGGAATTCTACCGGGAGGCCAGCAAGGCCGAAGGCCTGCATCCCGTCTCCGAAGCCACCATCGAAGAGGTGGACTACGACGAAGGCAAGCCCCTCACGTTCAAGGCCTCGGTGGACATCAGGCCGGAATTCGCGGTCAAAAACTACAAGGGTCTCAGAGTCACCCGTCCTGTCTTCAAGGTGGAAGAGGCCCACATTGAGGAACAGCTCCACTTTCTCCAGAACCAGAACGCTACAGAACAGGTGGTAGACCGGCCCGCTGCCCTTGGAGACGTCCTGGTCGCAGACCTCCAGGAGCTCGATGTATCAGGCCTCCCCATCATCGGCAGGAGGCAGGAAGACCGGACCTTCCTGATCGGCGGGCCCAACGCGACCAGTCACGACCTGGACAACCAGCTCGTCGGAGTATCTGCCGGAGAAG
Source organism: Candidatus Latescibacterota bacterium (assembly GCA_965222075.1). Classification (GTDB taxonomy): domain Bacteria; phylum Latescibacterota; class UBA2968; order UBA2968; genus JAAXHW01. The sequence continues at coordinate 3,382,609 of OZ244937.1, forward strand.
AGCGGCACGTGCGGCTCGTCCACGCGGAGGACCACACCAACCCGGGTCTGGCCGAACAGGAAGTCCGCTTCCAGGTCACCGCCAAAGAGGTCCGGGAACGCAACCTGCCCGAACTCGACGACGAATTTGCCAAAGACATCGGAGACTTTGAATCCTTGGACGGCCTCAAAACGCGCATCCGCGATGACCTCCAGGCCCGGGCCGACTACACCTCCCGAAGGCGCCTGGATGAAAACATCATCGACGCCCTCATCCGACAGAACGACTTCGAAATCCCCGACAGCATGGTGGAAAACTACCTGAACGCCCTGGTCGAAACCTACGAAAAAGAACACGCCGGACACGACCACGACATCGACACCGACGCCGTCCGGCGGGAAAACCGGGAGGGCGCCCTCCGGAGCGTCAAGCGGTATCTCCTCTTAGAAGGAGTTGCCAAACAGGAGGACATCAAAGTCACCGAGGGTGACACGGAGAAGCACCTCGAAGGCCTCTCGGAGCGCCACAACGTCGAGGGCCCCCGGCTGCGGCAGATTCTCAGCCGCTCGGGTCAACTCGAACGGATGGAATCCGAACTCCTCGAGCAGAAGACCCTCGGCTTCCTCATCGAACAGGGCAAAATTGAAGACGTTGAGGAAGCCGTCGAAGCGTAACCATCGTTCGCCGTTCGTGAATCGTCGTTTGTACCTCGTGGTTTGCCTTATACGAGCGACAAGCGGCGATCACCATACTCTGGAGCGTAAAATACTATGGCACTTGTACCAATGGTAGTAGAGCAAACCGGCCGCGGCGAACGGGCCTACGATATCTTCTCGCGCCTCTTGAAAGACAACATCATCTTTATCGGATTTCCCATCAACGACACCATCGCCAACCTCGTCATCGCGCAAATGCTTTTTTGTCATACCGAAACCCCCGACAAGTCCATTAGCCTCTACATCAACTCCCCCGGGGGCAGCATCACCGCCGGGCTGGCCATCTACGACACCATGCAGTATGTCCCCAACGAAGTGGAAACCGTCTGTTTGGGACAGGCCTTTAGCATGGCGGCAGTACTCCTCGCGGGAGGCACCAAGGGCCAGCGGCGGGCCCTGCCCAACTCCCGCATCCTGCTGCATCAGCCCATGGGCGGAGCAGGCGGGCAGGCCTCCGATGTGGAACGTCACGCCAAAGAGATCCTGCAGTGGCGCGATAAAATCAACGAGATCCTGGCCGAACGAACCGGACAGCCCCTGGATAGAATTGCCAAAGACACAGATCGCGACTTCTTTATGTCCGCCGAAGAGTCCAAAGCATACGGCCTGATCGACGAAGTCTTTACCTCCGACAAAGGGGAATCCGAAATTCCCGACGACGACACGTAGGGGCGCGGTGCCCGCAACAACAAAACGGATATTCCGATGAAAAGACGATCTTCCCGTACAGACCTCAGGTGCTCCTTCTGCGGAAAAAGCCCGGACCACGATCAGGTCGACAAGATCATCAACGGACCCAACGTGCAAATCTGCAGCGACTGCGTCAGGCTCTGCAACGAGGTCCTCCTCGAAGACGCCAAGCAGAAACCCGTATCCTTCCAAAAGAACCTGCCCAAACCCACTGAAATCAAGACCCGCCTGGACGACTACGTCATCGGGCAGGAGGCGGCCAAGCGCACGCTCTCGGTGGCGGTCTACAATCACTACAAGCGCATCCGCTCCAAGGTCGCCACAGACGACGTGGAACTCGACAAGAGCAACATCCTTCTCCTCGGCCCCACCGGGACCGGAAAGACCCTCCTGGCCCAGACCCTGGCGCGCATCCTGCAGGTCCCCTTCTCCATTGCCGATGCCACCATCCTCACCGAGGCCGGCTACGTGGGAGAAGACGTGGAAAACATCCTGGTCCGGCTGCTCCAGGCGGCCGACTACGACGTGGCGCAGGCCGAAATGGGCATCCTCTACTTAGACGAGATCGACAAGGTCTCCCGAAAATCCGCCAACCCGTCCATCACCCGAGACGTATCGGGCGAGGGGGTGCAGCAGGCCCTGCTGAAAATCCTGGAAGGCACCACGGCCAGCATCCCCCCCAAAGGGGGGCGAAAGCACCCCGAGCAGCCTCTGGTCCAGATCAACACCAAAAACATCCTCTTCATCTGCGGCGGGGCCTTCAACGGCCTGGAAGACACCATCAGCGCCCGCATCGGCCGAAAAACCATTGGCTTTGGATCGCAGACAGAAAAGGGCAAAAAACGGAACACCGGTGAACTCTTTGCCGAGACCGAACCGGAGGACCTCATCAAATACGGCCTGATCCCCGAACTGGTCGGGCGCCTCCCCGTAAGCTGCGCCCTCGATGACCTGGACGAAGATGTCCTCTTACGCATCCTCACCGAGCCGAAAAATGCCATCACCAAACAGTACCGGAAACTCTTTGAAATGGACGGCGTCGACCTGACCTTTGAAGCGGAGGCGCTCCGGCGGGTCGTGGACCTGACCACAAAAAAAGGCACGGGCGCCCGGGGGCTCCGGTCCGTCCTGGAAGATATCATGATCGACCTGATGTACGATATCCCCTCCAACTCCGACCTGAAAGAGGTCGTTGTAACCGAAGAGACGATCCTGAATCGGGTCAGCCCCCGGCTTCAGATCCAAAAGGTGAAAAGCGCCTAGCAGGGAAAATCCCTGCTTCGCCCCAAAACATTGGCAACCGGGGTCGGTGGAAACGCCCCGGTTTTCCTGTGTCTGTCCTGAGAATGCGTCATACCGACTTTGAAAATGAAACTCCATTCCGCCGAATTTGTGACCAGCGTCGGGCACCTGAGCCAGGTCCCGGCGGAAGTCCTTCCCGAAATCGCCTTTGCCAGCCGGTCCAATGTGGGAAAATCCTCCCTGCTCAACCGGCTGCTCAACCGGAAAAACCTGGCCAAAACCAGCAACGCCCCGGGCAAAACGCGAACCTTGAACTACTACCGGGTCAACAGGACCTTCTACCTGGTCGACCTGCCCGGCTATGGATACGCCCGGAGATCCCAGGAAGAACATAGGCGCTGGGCCGGCCTCATCAATGACTATCTGGAAAAACGAGAGTCCCTCCAGGGGGTCGTTCAGCTCCTGGATGCCCGGCACGACCCGACCGCCCTGGACCTTGACATGCTCCAATGGCTGCTGTATGTTCAAAAGCCATTCCTGGTGGTGGCCACAAAAACGGACAAACTCCCCAGCAGCCGGTTAAACACCCGGCTCGGCCGGACCAGAGACATCCTCCTGAGCCTTGGAAAGATCGACCTGCTGCCCTTCTCGGCCAGGTCGGGCCGGGGCCGGGAGGCGGTCTGGAGATGGATTCAGGAGGCCGTCTATGGATGACTACCACATCGTGGATACCCACAAAATTCCTACCCCGGCCCTTGTGGTCTATCGGCATATCGTAGAGGACAACATTCGCCGCATCGGAGAGATACTGGGGGGGTATGGGGGACTTCGAGCCCACATCAAGACCCACAAAATGTCCCGGGTCGTCCAGATGGAAATGGAAGCCGGCATCGGCAAGTTCAAGTGCGCCACACCCAAAGAGGCCGCCATGCTCGCCGCTACAGGCATCACCGACATTCTCATCGCCTACCCTGTCGTCGGGGCCGCGATCGAACGGGTCGTCAGCCTCAGGCGGAGTTATCCGCGAATCGATCTGAGGGTCATCGCCGACGACGCAGGCGCCCTGGTGGCCCTCTCAGGTGCCTGCGCCGCCGCCGGCATCACCCTTGGCGTTATGATCGACCTCAACACCGGCATGGACCGCACGGGTGCCCCTCCGGGAGAGACCGCCCTCGCCCTGGCCAAAGCCATCGCCGACCTCCCCGGCCTCACCTTCGACGGCCTCCACGTCTACGACGGACACGTCGGCGTCCCGAACTCCGAAATCCGCCGGCAGGCCGCCCTGGAATCGGTCGAAAAAGCCGTGGCAACCCGGCGCCTCATCGAAAAAGAGGGCGTTGGGGTCAAAACCCTGGTCGCCTCGGGATCGCCCGGCTTCGAATTCACCGCCGGGGTGCCGGGTGTGGATGAGGTCTCCCCGGGCACCTGGGTCTTCTGGGATAACGGCTATAGCACCATTAACCCCGGCCAGTTTCGCTTTGCCGCCCTCGTCCTCTCCAGCGTCATCAGCACGCCCGGCCCCGACCTGATCACCCTGGATGCGGGTAGCAAGGCGGTCGCCCCGGACACGCCCGAGCCCCATTTCCGGGCGCTGAGCCTGCCCGAAAACGTGGAATTTGTCCTGCGAAACGAAGAGCACCAGGTCCTCCGGCTCCCGCCGGGAACGCCCCGTCCGGCCGTAGGCGACCTCTTCTACCTGGTCCCGTACCACATCTGCACCACGGTCAACCTCTACGACGAAGCCTGCATCATCAATGGCAATGGCGCCTTCGTTGAAACCTGGCCGGTAGATGCACGCGGACACTGAGGGAGGAAGGCTGGGTCATTCTTCATTTTGCAATTCCCACACCTCCTTGAAGCCATGTCCGCTCACAGTGCTCCCCGACAGCGCCTCTTCACCCCCGGTCCCACCCCCATCCCGGCCCGGGTGCAGGCCGCCATGGCAGGCCCCGTCGTCTACCACCGGGGGCCCGACTTTCCGGTCCTGCTTCGGGGCGTTGCCGCCGACCTGAAAACCGTCTTCCCCACCCCCCACGACCTCCTCCTCCTGGCCTGCTCCGGCACCGGGGTCATGGAGGCCGCCGTGGCCAACACCCTCACCCGGGGAGACCGGGCGCTCGTCGCTCAGGCCGGCCAGTTCGGGGCGCGGTGGGCCGACCTCTGCGGGGCCTATGGGGTAGACGTAAACCTGCTCGACTTCCCCTGGGGCACCGCCATTGACCCGGATGCCGTGGCCGATGCTCTCCGGAAAGACCCGTCCATACGCGCGGTTTTCGCCACCCAGAGCGAGACCGCCACCGGCGTCCTGCACGACATCGAGGCCCTTGGAGCCGTCGTGCGCCAGACCGGCGCCTTATTCATCGTTGACGGCGTCTCCAGCGTGGGAGCGCACCCCCTCCCCACCGCAAAGTGGGGCGTAGACATGGCCGTAACCGCCTCCCAGAAAGGCCTGATGCTCCCTCCCGGCCTGGGCATTGTCACCGTTGGGCCCCGCGCCTGGGAAGCGGCGGTGCGGTCCGACCTGCCCAAATACTACTGGAACCTGGGCGCATATCGGGAGGCCCTGTCGGAGGGCCGGGGTCCGGCTACCCTGCCGATCACCCTCCTCTCCGGCCTCAGGGCCGCCCTTGACATGATTGGGGAGGAGGGCCTGGAAGCCGTCTGGACCCGGCACGCCCGGCACGCAGGTGCCGTCCGGTCTGCCGCCAAGGCGCTTGGCCTCTCCTGCTTTGCGCAGCGGCCCTCCAATGCCCTCACCGCCATCGGGCTGCCCGAAGGGATTGACGGCGTGGCCCTTACAGACTGCCTGCGCACCCGCTGTGGCGTCGTCATCGGCGGCGGCCTGGCCCACCTCCGGGGGCGCATCGTGCGCATCTCCACCCTCGGCTATGTGGACGACCTGGATGTCCTCACCGCCGTTGCAGCCCTCGAAATGGGTCTCAAACACCAAAACTGGGCCTTCTCCCCCGGTTCTGGCGTCGCCGCCGCAGAACAGGCCTTAGCAGCCCGGGAGGAATGAGGGTTCATAAATCATAGCTCGGCCTGGATGGCCACCCCCCCACCGATTTTCGACTTTGACTCGCAACTCACGACTCGGGACCCGCGACTTTTTTTTGCCGCCTCACATTTCACGGCCTCTATCTAAGGAGACAAACAATGTCCGTTCGGATCGTTCTCGGTGCCCAGTGGGGCGATGAGGGCAAGGCCAAAGTCGTCGACTACCTCACGCGCGATGCCGATATCGTGGTGCGCTACCAGGGTGGGGCCAATGCGGGCCACACGATCAAGGCGGGCGATCTGGAATTCATCTTCCACCTCATCCCGGCGGGCATCGTCCGCCCGGACAAGACCTGCGTCATCGGAAACGGAGTGGTCCTCGATCCCGCGGCCCTATTTCAGGAAATCGACGACCTGAAGGCGCGGGGAATCGCCATCGAAGACCGGCTCTTCATCAGCCCCAATACCCACCTGGTCTTTCCCTATCACATCTGCCTGGAACAGGCCAGTGAGGAGAAAATCGGGGAGGGCCGCATCGGCACCACCCTGCGGGGCATCGGCCCCGCTTACGCGGACAAGATCAACCGGTCCACCGGCATCCGCATCGGCGACCTGCTCGACCCGGACGTCCTCCCGGCAAAAATCCGGGCCAACGTCCGGGAAAAAAACGAAATCCTCACCAAACTCTACGGCGGCGACCCCTTAGACGAAATCCCCATCCTGGAAGCATATATCGCCTACGGCGAGCGCATCGCTCCCTTTGTCACCAACACCTCCGTTTACCTCAACGACGCCATCGAAGCCGGAAAGCGTGTCCTCTTCGAAGGCTCCCAGGGCACCCTCTTAGACATCGATCATGGCACCTACCCCTACGTTACCTCCTCCAACACCACTGCGGGGGGCGCCTGCACCGGCGCAGGCGTGGGCCCCACGGTAATCGACGAAGTCGTCGGCGTTGCCAAGGCCTACACCACCCGGGTGGGCAACGGCCCCTTCCCCACCGAACTCACCGGCGAAACGGGAGATCGCATCCGCGAAATCGGACAGGAATACGGCGCCACGACCGGCCGGCTCAGGCGCTGCGGCTGGTTCGACGCCGTCATTGTCCGCATGGCCGCCCGGATCAACGGCCTCTCCAGCTTGGCCGTCACCCGGCTTGACATCCTGGACGGACTGGAAGAGATCAACATCTGCACGCACTACACCTGCAAAGGCAGCCGGGTCGACCACTTCCCCGTTGACCTCAAGGTCCTGGAAGGCTGCGAGCCGACCTACGAAACCCTCCCCGGCTGGCAGACTCCCACCAGCGCCATCCGCGCCTGGGACGACCTGCCCGACAACGCCAAATACTATCTCGACCGCATCGTCGAACTCACCCGCACCCCCATCTCCCTCGTCTCTGTGGGGCCGGATCGGGACGAGACCATCGTGGTTGACTAACCTGAGACGTAGGGGCAACCCTCGTGGTTGCCCGGGTAAACGTGGACCGGGCGCCCACAAGGGACGCCCCTACGGTTCCGTGCAGGATGATGATCGCGCATACAGCTTCTCCATTTCCGCCTCCACCGCCAGGATTTCCAAATTTGTATCCCGCCTCTTAATCCGCTCCACCTGCCGGGGGGTGCGCCGCTTTGCAGGCCACCGATCCGCATCCGAGACCCGCAGCAGCACCCGGCTCACCACCGAGGCCGCCTCCCGCAGGTCGGATAAGCGGATCTTGTCCAGCGTGTCAAACGCGGTGTGGCCGAACCCCCGGCCCATGAAAGCCGCTTCGACATCTCCCATACTCGCCGTGGGCACGCCTTCTTCGAAGAATGGAAAGTGGTCCGAAAAGGCGGAGGAGCGGTGGCCGTAGGGCATATCATACCTCATCTGCTCCCGAGCGGTCTCAAAAAAGGCGTCGAGTTCCGGCCAGTGGTGCAGAATGACCCCCTTCCGCCCTTGCCCGCCGGCCGAGTCTAAGTTGAGCATCAGACGGATCTGGGAGAGCTCCTCAGCGTGGGCGGCCACGTACTCCCTGGCGCCGATCAGGCCGATCTCCTCCGTGCCGAAAGCGATAAACCGGATGCCGCAGCCCAGCCGATCGGACGCATAGGCCGACAACACGCGGGCGGCCTCCATCACCACCGCCATGCCGGATACCGGATCGTGCGCGCCCTGCGAAATGTCGTGCCCGTCGTAGTGGCACCCCACAATCGCCCACTCCTCCGGATACCGATTGCCGGGAAGCTCCCCGACCACGTTCCACGACGTGCGGGTGCGCGTCTGGTTGCGCGTCTTCAGACGGAGCCGGCCCGGCCCTTTCCGCTGCTGCATGCGCAGCAGGAATTCCCCCCACTCCTTGGAGACCGAGATCCCGGGAATCAGCGCCTCCCGGTTGCGGGCAATGCTGCCCGTAGCAGGCCCTAACCCCTCGTAGTGGTTCATAAAGATAAATCCCACGGCTCCGGCCAGCGCGCTACGGGAATACTTTTCGGAGCGGTGCACATTCCGCCCCAGCCCCTGCGGCGGACGGCTGGTCGCCATCGCGAACTTCCCTCTCAGCGACCGCCCTGCCCGCTCAAAATCGGCCGGCGCTCCGTCTCCCACAAAGACCAGTTCGGCCTCTAAGGTCGCAGAGGGGCAGTACGGCAGCGCAATGCACGGAATCTCCATCTCCAGCGGTTCTACCACCTCAAGCCGGGTCTCTCCCCGCGCCCAGGACGCGTACTGGTACGGCTCCATCCGCGCCTGGAAAAGCCCATATTCCCGGAACTTCTCCCGGAAAAAGATCGCTGCCTGCCGCTCCCCTGGCGTCCCTCCGAACCGCGACCCGAAATCGTCGCACAGCACCGCCAGATTGTCCATCGGTTCCAAAGAGGTGTGAATATCCCCCAGCATCTGCCGGTCAACCTCCAAATAAGGGTTCTCCACGCTCACTTCTGTCTCCTTATATGTGTATGATTCGGTCCTCCCGCCTGTCCTATTCCCTGCCATGTTATAACCTCTTGAACCCCAAAAGTCAAACGGGTACGCCCACCTGTCCGGCTTTTTGTTCCACCCCACCCCAGTCACGAGTCCTCCACCACCCCGCCACGTTTCGACTTTGACCCACGACTTGCCACGATCTTCGTCGCATTTTTCTTGCATTCTTCATAACTCTCGGATTTACAGAAAGTTTTTAATATTCCTCTCGAAAAAGAAAGAGGTTGACGGCACGTGAAAGTTTGGTATATTTCCGGTAGAATTCGCCAGATAACACGCAGTAAGGAACGGAGGAACGAGGGATGGGCACCGCCGTGCTGGATAAGAACGAAATCCTGTCCAGAATCAAAAAAACCGGAAGTCTGGTCGGCGAGAACCTCTCAGGCATCGACCTCGAAGGCGTTGACCTCTCCGGCGTTGACCTCTCCCGTGCGGTCTTAGACAACGCCCGGTTAAAGGGCGCCAACCTCGCTGAGGCCAGGCTCCATGAAGCCAGCCTCAAAGGGGCGGACTTAAGCGGTGCAAACCTGCAGCAGGCCTACCTCGTTGCCGCCGACCTCCTGGGAGCCAACGCAGAGGGGACCAACCTGGAGGGGGCCTTCCTTTCCGGAGCCGTTCTCGGAGGCGCCAATTTCAGCAACGCCAACCTCAAACGCGCACGGCTGGGGGTGGTTCAGGCCGCCTTTCCCAATCCCTCGGGCCGGCCGACCAGCTTCCGGAATGCCGACCTGGAAGAGGCCGTTGTGGGCGCCACCGACTTCCTGGGGACCGACCTTCGGGGGGCCAACCTGAAACGGACCTTCCTCTATGAGGCCAAACTCCGGGGCGCCATTGTGGACAAAGCGCAGTTCGAAGGCGCCATCACCATGGCAGAATCTTATTAATTGCGGATTGCGGAATAAAGGCTTTTCAATCCCAAATCCGCAACCCGAAATTGCTCGATATGTCCTACACACTGACAGACACCCTCCACAGGCCTCTCAAAGACCTGAGGATCTCCGTCACCGACAGGTGCAACTTTCGGTGCCCCTACTGCATGCCTGCTGAAATCTTCGGGGAGAAGTACGAATTCCTCCCCAAAACGGAGATCCTGACCTTCGAGGAAATCGTCCGGCTGGCGCGTCTCTTTGTCCAGCTCGGAGCCGAAAAAATCAGGGTCACAGGCGGAGAACCCCTCCTGCGTCGGGAGCTTGAAACCCTGATTGCTCGGCTCGCAGGCATAAAGGGAGTGAAGGACCTCACCCTCACCACCAACGGCTACCTCCTGCCCCAGAATGCCCGCGCCCTCAAAGAGGCCGGCCTGCACCGGATCACGGTGAGCGTAGACACCCTGGACGAGGAGACCTTCAAACAGATGAACGGCCGGGGCTACAGCGTGGGCCGGGTGCTCGAGGGCATCCGTAAAGCGGAGGAAGTTGGCTTTCACCCCATCAAAATCAACGCCGTAGTGCAAAAAGGCACCAACGACCACACCCTCGTCGACCTGGCCGGGTATTTCCACGGCACGGGGCACATCCTCCGCTTCATCGAATACATGGACGTGGGCACCCGGAACGCGTGGGAACTGGGCCATGTCGTCCCTGCCGCCGAAATCGTCCAGCGCATCCATGCGGTCCTGCCTCTTGAGCCCGTCGAGCCCAATTACATCGGAGAAGTCGCCAGGCGCTACCGCTACTTAGACGGCGGCGGAGAGATCGGAATCATCGCCTCGGTCACCCGGCCCTTTTGTGGGGACTGCACCCGGGCCCGGCTCTCTACCGACGGAAAGCTCTACACCTGCCTCTTTGCAGGCCAGGGCACCAGCCTCAGAGACGCCATGCGGGCCGGGGCGGACGACGGGGAACTCCTGGATCTCATCCAGTCCGTCTGGACGCGCAGGGAGGACCGGTATTCCGAACTTAGAACCGCCCAGACGGAAAGGGCCGGCCGGCTCCCCAAAATCGAAATGTACCAGATCGGAGGGTAAAGACAGGGGAATAGGGGGTAGAACCTGGAATCTTCTTCAGAAAATAGCTTGACAGACGTCATTTTTCTTTTATTATTAAAAACATATTATTCTTGATCAAGTTACTTAAGAATACACCTCTTCTATCAACCCTCACAGGGGGTGTCTTGTGGGCGAGCCGACGACATGGAAAGAGAAACTGGCCGATCGTATCCCCGACGACCTCGGTCGGGAAGTCGATATTTTCAAGACCCAGATCGAGCTGAGAAGGCAGGGCAAGCTCGACGAGGTGGTCTTCATGGAAACCCGCCTGCGGCGGGGCATCTACGGGCAGCGTTACGACAACGGGCAGCGTTTTGACGGCACGCAGACCCAGACGCTGAACTACCCCTCCGGGGACCTGATCAAAGGTCCGAACACCGTCTGGGACGCCCCGGGGATGCAGCGCATCAAGATCCCCTTTGGCGGCCTGACCGCAGAACAGATGGACGTCCTGGCCGACCTCTCAGAAGAGTACTCCGACGACATCGCTCACATCACCACCCGCCAGGACATCCAGCTCCACTACGTCCACATCGACGATACCATCGACCTGATGCGCCGGCTGGCCACAGTTGGCATCACCACTCGCGAGGCCTGCGGAAACTCAGTCCGCAACGTCACCGCCTGCCCCCTGTCGGGCGTCTGCCAAACCGAGACCTTCGATGTAACGCCCTACGCCAGAGCCTGCGCCGGATTCCTCCTGGGCCATCCGGATGTCCAGGACTTCGGCCGCAAATTCAAGATCGCCTTCTCCGGCTGCAAGCACGAGGCCTGCGGACTAACCACCATGCACGACATGGGCGCCATTGCCGTCAAAAAGACCGTCGACGGTAGGGAGGTCCGCGGCTTCGAACTCTACGTGGGCGGGGGACTGGGGGCGGTGCCGCACCAGGCCAAGCGCTTCGACGAATTCCTGCCCGAAGAGGAACTCCTGCCCACCGCGCAGGCCATAGGTCGGGTATTCGCCCGGCTGGGCGAGAAGAAAAACCGCAACCGCGCCCGGATCAAGTTCCTGGTGGCCAAACTCGGCATTGAGGAATTTAAACGACTCGTCCTGGAGGAGCGGGAAACGATGCCGGAGGACCCCCGGTGGGTCGCCTTCCTCTCCGACCTGCACGCCCACGACGAGGAGCCTCTCAGGATCGCTCAGCCGCTGGACGGCGTCGTCAGGCCCGAAGGATTTGATGAATGGTACCGGACCAATGTCTACCCCCAGCGCCAGGACGGATACGCAGTCGCCACGGTCACCCTCCCCTTAGGCGACATCACGGCCAATCAGTTTCGCGCCCTGGCCGACATCGCCCGCCGCTTTGTCAAAGACACCGTTCGCACCACCGTAGAGCAGAACATCCTGCTGCGCTGGGTCAGCGAGGCCGACCTGCCCGAACTCTATGCCGCCCTCAAAGCAATCGGCCTGCACGAACCGGGCGCGGGCACGATCGTAGACGTCACCGCCTGCCCGGGCACGGACACCTGCAAGCTTGGCATCGCCTCCTCTCGAGGGCTTGCGGGCGAACTCCGCACGCGTCTGGCGGAAAAGAGCCTCCAACTTGATCAGGCCGTTGAGAACTTGCGCATCAAAATCAGCGGCTGCTTCAACGCCTGCGGCCAGCACCACGCCGCCGACCTCGGTTTCTACGGCATCAGCCGAAAATTCAACGGCTACACCGTCCCCCACTTCCAGGTCGTCTTAGGCGGGCAGTGGACTGAAAATGCCTCCTCCTACGGGCTGCCCATGGGTGCGATTCCCTCCAAGCGAATCCCGGACGCGGTGGCCCGCATCACCGAAAACTACATCCAGGGCCGGAACAGGGAAGAGAGCTTCCAGGACTACGTCAAACGCGTCGGCAAAGTGCGGGTTAAAGAACTCTTGAACGACCTCACCGAGGTCCCCGTCTACGACCTCGATTCCTCCTTCTACAGCGACTGGGGCGATACCCGGGTGTTCACCACCGGAGACATGGGCAAAGGCGAGTGCGCCGGCGAAATCGTCCCGCTGGTCCAGTTTGAACTCACCGCCTGCGAGCGGGAGGCCTTTGAGGCCCTGGTCCACTTAGACGATGGCAACTACGAAAATGCGGCCAGGACCGCCTGCACCGCCATGCTCCACGCGGCCAGGGCCCTGATCAAAACCCAGTTTCTGGACATCCCGGAGGAGCCGGACAGGATCATCGAGGAATTCCGCAGGCGTTTCTTAGACACCGAACTCTTCTTCGACCCTTTCGCCAAGGACAAGTTTGCCAGATATCTGTTTAAAGCGCACGAGGAAGAGCAGAATGGGGTAGACTACACCCCGGACCTGGCCCACCAGCGGATCGAGGAGGCCCAGCTCTTCATCGAAGCCACCCACAGCTGCTACGGCCGGATGAACGTAGTCACCGCCTGAAACGCCGGGCACCGCCCTCCTACGAGGCCACTGCACGACGGTCGACCCCAATCGTAATCTCAGGGGCAGCAGGCGTTGGGGGCCTGCACCGCAGGCACCCGGAGCACAGGGCCAGGGCTTGCCACAGGGCCAAATTTTAAATTTTGAAAATCCATACGCCACATGGACCTGCACAAAATCAACGTCAAATTCTACCTGCAAGACGGTCAGGACATCGAACCGGAGGCCTGGTTTCGGACCTTCAGCACCTGGATCCCGGACACCCCGGATGAAGTCCTGGTCGACGTTGCCGATTACAGCCATGTCCACCAGGGCCCCGTCACCCTCCTGGTGGGGCACGAGGCGAACTACAGCATCGACAATACGGACGGGGAACTCGGCCTGCTCTACAACCGCAAGCAGCCCTTAGATGGCGACCTGTCTGAGCGGCTCCACACGGTCTTCCGCAACGCCCTGAAGGCCTGCCGCCGCCTCGAAGCCGACCCCACCATCGGCGACAAGCTGAGGTTTCGGGGGAATGCGGCCCTGCTTGTGCTGAACGACCGACTGCCCAATACAGAAGAGATCCTCACGGCCCTCAGACCCGGCCTGGAAGGCCTTCTGGTGGCCCTCTACGCCGGGGCCAACGTCAGTTCCCGGCGCAATCCGGACCCAAAACGGCGATTTACCCTGAATATCCAGGCAGAAGGAGACTGGGATACCGCCACCCTCCTGAAAAACCTCGAAGGCCATTTTTAGCATTTTGAACCTTGACAAACCACAAGAAAGTACTATATTTCGATAGGGATCACATTTTGATGTACCAATCGAAAAAAACTGAGCAAGGACTGAAAAGCATACCTCAAGGAAAGGGGTGAAAAGAATGACCTACATCATCGCCGAACCGTGCATTGATGTCCTGGATAGGGCCTGTGTGGAGGTCTGCCCGGTAGACTGCATCTACGAGCCGGACGCGGCAGAAATTACCTTGCCTTCGGAAGAACGCTTGAACATGCTCTACATCCATCCGGAGGAGTGCATCGACTGTGGTGCTTGCGAGCCCGAATGCCCGGTAGAGGCGATCTTCGTGGATGAAGATACGCCCGAAGAATGGAATGAATATATCGAAATCAACGCAAAAGCTTTCGAATAAGCGCCCTGTCGGGCCGAGTTGAAAAGGAAAATGCCAGAGTCAGGTTCTCGGCCCTGGCATTTTTCATTTGAAAAACAGGGCCAATGGTTCGCTCAGCATCAGGCAACCAACCGCAGGTAAAACTCAGAATTCACCCTGCAGCTCCTTCAGCAGCCCCTCCCATGCCCCTCGCTCGCGGACAGGGTCAACCAGAGGCTTCAACCCCTTGCACCACGCCTTCAGCCTCGCATAAAAAGCCAAATCCCGCTCCGCCCGCCCCATCAGCTTCGCCAGCGCCTCTGTATCCCACACCGGGAAGTACCCCGGATAGTCTTCGCCCAAAAGCCCGATTGACCCGGAAATCCGCGACGAAAGCACCGGCACCGAACAGGCCAGCGCCTCACACACCGCGTTTGCGCCCCCCTCCATCACCGACGTCAGCACCAGCAGCCGGCTGCGGGCTAAGATGCGGACCGCCTGCCAACGGGGGTGCTCCCCCACCCAGCGGTAGCGCGGGTTGGACGCCGCCTCCGCCCGGGCTTGGTCCGCCATCTCCTCGCTGAGCGCCCCGCCCACCTGCACCACTTCAACCCGCGACCCCGGAGGCAGCAGCCGGGCAGCAGCAGCGGCCCGAAACGGATCCTTCACCTCCCGCAGGTGCCCCAGCACACAAACTTCAAACGCCCCCACCCTGGGGGCAAAACGTCCCGGCGGTCACGTAAAAGATTGCGTGATCACCCGCGCTTTGGGACGCAAACGCTCCGGCAGCTCGGCGATGCCAGCAGGCTGCAGCAGCACAAATCGAGACGCCATCTCCAGGGACTCCTGCGCCTGAGGGTCGGTATGGATGTCCCCGTACAGGTCCGTCCCCGTCAATGCCAGGACCAGCGGCAGATCCGGGTGCACGCGGTGAAACCGGTCGATTGAGGCGTGGCTCCGCCGGGCGTGTAATGCCACCATCATATCGCACCGCTGCCCGCCGTATTCCTCCTCAACGGCAACACGGTGCCCCAGGTCCCGCAGCATCCTCGTCCAGCGCAGCGCCGTCACCCGGTTGCCTTTCCGGGAGCGGGCCGGCGCCGGTGTAACCAGACAGATTTTCATGGCTCAACCCCCGGTGCCTGCCAGTGCGCATGTCCTGAACCCCGCCCACACATCCCGGCGATCGGGCGTTTGAAAATTGCGGTAGCCGGTGCGAATCAGCCGGGAACGGGTCACCCAGCAACCGCCCCGGTAGACCTTGCGCGTGCCGAACCAGGGCTCGGAATACTCCACATACGGATCTGTCTCAAATCCCGGAAAAGGCAGAAAGTCGCTGCTGGTCCACTCCCACACATTGCCGACCATCTGCCGGCAGCCGAAGGGGCTGTCCCCTTCCGGGAACGCCCCCACATCCACACAGCCCATCCCCCGCCAGTCTAAGTTGGTCCGCTCCGGCGTGGGCGGCGCATCCCCCCACGGAAAGCGCCGCTTCCCCTGGGCAAGCCCCCTGCCGTCCGCTGCGGGCTCTGCCGCCGCTGCCGCCTCCCACTCCGCCTCCGTCGGCAGCCGGCGGTCGGCCCAGCGGCAGTACGCCTCCGCCTCGTACCAGTTCACGTGGATCACGGGAAGGTGTGGTTCCAGCGGCCCCCACCGGTCAAAATGCCGCCGCAGCCAGCCCCCGTTCCCATCCCGCTGCCAGTACACCGGGTGTTCCGCACCGTCGGACTCCCGCCACACCCACCCTGCCTCGCTCCAGAATTCCCGCGTTCTGTATCCCCCATCTTCTGTAAACGCCGCAAACTCGGCCTGGGTCACCGGCGCCCGCGCAATCGAAAACGGGGCCACCCCCACCACATGGCCCCACTTCTCGTTGTCAAACACAAACGGCTCCTCCCGGGGCGCGCCCAGCACAAACGCGCCCCCTGCAACCTCCACATCGCCGGGCAGGGGTCCCCCGCCGGCGTCCGCCTGCCCGGGTTCGGCAACCATCGAAAGGCTCGGAGCGGGATACCCTAAGGTCTGCCGGGCGTAGGTCAGGGCCTCGGTGTGCATGTCCTCGTGCAGGGTCGTGTAAATAATATGATAGACCTCCGCTTCGGAAAGTCCGCCCTGCTCGATCCGTTCCAGCACCCGGTCCCGCACCTCGCGCATGTAGGCCAGAGTCTCACCTCGGGAGGGAAGCGGCAGGTCCCACCGCGTATCGTGGGCAACAGCGATCGAATCGTAGAGCGCGTCCTCGTCACCGCGCACCGGTTCCTGCCCACCCGCATGCCGCAGCGCCCACCTGGACTGGAACCACGCGTGGTGCCCCATCTCCCACAGCAGGGGATTGGTAATAGGGAGCTGTGGCCCCATCAACTGCTCGTCCGTCAGATCGGCAACCAGTTCAAAAGTCCGCTCGCGGGCATCGCGCACCCACCCGGCAAGTTCGGCAGTTGTAAAATAACTGGAAAGAGCCATTGAAAAAAAATCTCCTCTTTAGGGTTGCGCCTGATGTGAATTATCTGTAACTTGGCAGGTTCTGATGCTACATCTGCCTCACTCTTCAAACATCGAAGAGGTATACCCATGAAAATAATCCTTTTGTCCTGTCTCTTAGTCCTGTCTTCACTGGTGCCTGCGCTCTCCCAGCCCTTTCGGTTTACGGCGATTCCAGACGAAAACACAGCGCGTCTGAAGGAACGCTTTGACAAAGTTGCGTCCTACCTGTCCGGTAAACTGGGTGTCCAAGTCGAGTACGTACCGGTAAAATCCTACAGCGCTTCGGTCGCCGCGTTCAAGAACAACCAGGTGCAGCTGGCCTGGTTTGGCGGCCTCTCCGGGGTCCAGGCCCGCCGCGTCGTACCCGGCGCCGTGGCCATCGCCCAGGGCGAAGAAGACCTGTTGTTTGTATCCTACTTCATCGCAAATACAAGAACCGGACTGCAGCCTGCAGAAGGTTTTCCCGAAGGCATCAGGGGACTGACATTCACCTTTGGGTCAAAAGGATCGACTTCGGGTCGGCTTATGCCGGAGTTCTTTATTCGGAAACATTTTAATGCTGCCCCAAAAGAGGTCTTCCGGCGCGTGGGGTTCAGCGGCGACCACTCCAAAACCCTTGCCCTGGTACAATCGGGCAGTTATGAAGCGGGGGTTCTCAACTACAAGGTCTGGGAAAACGAAACCACAGCGGGCAATGTCGACACCAGCAAAGTCCGCATCATCTGGAAAACGCCCCCCTACCCGGACTACAACTGGACAATTCGCGGTGATGTGCAGAAGAAATACGGCAAAGGCTTCATACAGAAAGTCCGGAATGCCTTTCTCGGCATGACGGATAGAGACCTGCTCAACGCCTTCCCGCGCACCCGTTTCATCCCCGCCGACAACGCGACCTACGGGCCAATACTGGAAACCGCAATCGCCGTGGGCATTATCGAAAAATAGCCTATGTTCGATCTGGACAACATCAGTGTCGCCTACAGTGACACGCCGGTGCTGGTGGACATCTCTCTCAACATTCGGGAAGGAGAGAAAATCGTCATCATCGGCGCCAGCGGGGCCGGCAAATCGACATTGCTCAGGAAGCTTTACGAGATGCAGAAGGAACGGGCGGCGTTCATCCATCAGGATTATGCGCTCGTACCGCAGCTTTCTGCCTTTCACAATGTGTGCATCGGCCGCCTCGACCGACACAGCACCGCTTACAACCTGTTCAACCTGATCAAACCTCGAAAAGTGGAACTGGCCAGCGTCACGCCCATACTTGAGTCGCTGGGCATGCCGGAGAAAACCTTCGAACGCGTCAGCAGCCTGTCGGGCGGCCAGCAACAACGGGTCGCCGTCGCACGCGCGGTTTACAGGGAAGCCGACGCCCTGATCGGCGATGAGCCTGTGTCTTCCATCGATCCGCACCAGGCAGGTGCGGTACTGAACCTCCTTAAACAGCGGTCAAAAACCCTCATCCTGGCGATGCACGACGTACAGCTCGCGCTCGAGCATTTTGACCGCATCGTCGGGCTGCGCCTCGGTCGAATCGTCTTTGACCTGCCAGGTGTAGAGGTCAACGACAAAATCCTAACCGATCTGTACCGACCTTGCTGAGAGTCAGCCTTTACTTCCTTGTCGTTGCATCCGTCTGTCTCTTATTCGCAGATATCGAGATCACGACGCTCGATCCCTGGCAGGAGATCCACCGGGTTGTCCTGGGCTGGGTCACGCCGGACCTGCTCGTACTCTACACCCTCAAAGACGCCCTGCTCAACACCCTCACCTTTGCGTTTTGCGGCATCACCCTCGGGATCCTGTTCGGCGCCTGTTTCGCCTTCCTTTTTCACATCAACCTCGTCAGACTCTTCTGCGCTTTCATCAGGGCCATCCACGAAATCCTCTGGGCCTTTATCTTCCTGCCCATCGTTGGATTAAACCCGATCTGCGGCGTCCTGGCCATCGGCGTCCCCTATGCCGGCGTCTTTGCAAAGGTGTATGCGGAGATCCTGCAGGAAGCCGACCAGAATCCCCTGAAAGGCTTACCGCCCGGTACCCGTTCCATCTCCAGGTTCATCTATGGAATCTTGCCGGTCACTTACACTGATCTCAAAAACTACACCGCCTACCGGTTCGAATGCGCCCTGCGTTCCAGCGCCATACTGGGCTTCATTGGACTGCTCACCCTCGGATTTCACCTGGAAACCGCCTTTCGGGAAGGGCTCTATTCAGAAGCGGCCGCCCTGCTTTACATCTTCTACCTGCTCATTGCCTCCCTCAAATACTGGCTCAGGCCCAGACTCGTCCCCATATACGTCGGACTCTCCTTCGCCCTCATCTCCAAAGAGACATCCCTGTCGTGGGAGAACATCACCCGCTTTCTCACCTACGAAATCCTCCCCTGGCCGATGCGGCGGGAGGGCTTTCTGTCCGGCACCTACGAAATCGCGTTTCCAGCCGGACAGGTCTGGGAATGGGCGGTCGATATATTCACAAGCGAGGGGCTTGTGGGCGTGTGGAATACGGTCATCCTGACCCAGATTGTTCTGGCGGGCACCGGACTGTTTACGCTCGTGGGCTTCGCGGCCGTCTGCCGGCACTTCTCGCCTCTCGCCTTTGCCAGGATCTCACACTTCCTCCTCATTATCCTGCGCACCACACCCGAATACATCCTGGCCTATGCCTTTATCCAGCTCTGGGGACCGTCCATGCTCCCCGCGATCGCCGCCATCGTCCTGCACAACGGCGCAATCCTGTCCTACCTGACCGGCCAGAACGCCGACCTGGTCAACCTCAGGATAGACGCGTCTGAGAAAAAAACCAATCGCTACTTTTTTGAAGTCCTCCCCCGCATCTACGGACAGTTCCTGGCCTTTCTGTTCTATCGCTGGGAGGTCATGATGCGAGAATCGGCCATTCTGGGAATTCTGGGCATCTACACGCTGGGATTCTTCATCGACAGCGCCATAGCGGACGACAAGCTGGACAAGGCCATCTTTCTGATCCTCTTCACCGCGCTGATGACCATGGTCATCGACACCATCTCCCAGAAGATACGCAAAAGGCTGCGGATCTCTCCGGGTGCGGTCTTAACCATAAGAGAGTGACCCACCCCGTCTTTTGCCCATCGCCCAAATTGCGAGAGGCGCATCGCGATGCGCCCCTGGTAAAATTCAACATTTCGGAAACGCTTACCCTGAAACTATTCTTCTGCCCCTCTGCCCGCCATCGACAGCGCCATCTTCCCCCCCACCGTACTCGATACCACCCGCATCTGGGGATGCTGGTCCAAAACAACCTGCGCCACCCGCCACACCGCCTGCTTCACCCCCCGCGTCGGCCGGGGGCGGCCCATAGGCGAAAGCTTCACCAGAACCCCCCCATCCGAATGCGGCAGTACCAGCACCCCAAAATGCTGCGTGAGTTCCCCCTCTTTTACCATCACCTCAATCAGCCGGTGCTCACCCTGCGAATTCCGGTAGCCCTCCACCAGCTTCACAACCACCCTCACCCCCCGGTGGGTCTCCTGCCAGGTTTGGGACGCGAAAGCATCCAACAGGCGTGTCCGGTCGTAAGCCCCTTTCAGAATAACGTTCGGCATTGGCCCCACCTTCTCAATAGCCACACCCCGGCGCAGACAGGCCTCCCGACGCCAGACAAAATAGTGGATCGGCACACCGGCCGCCATCGCCTTTCGCTCGTACCTGGTCGGCGTGCGGCCCGGAAGATCGTGCACCGACGTCGCCGGGAAGCACGAGCGCAGCAGAGGCTGGCCTTCAAGCACCTTTCCGATCCAGGCGGCGTAGTCTGCGTGGTCAGTCGCAATCGTCACCTCACTCCCCGGTGCAAGCCGTTGTGCAAGCAGCCTGACAAACCCGGGCTGAATCAACCGGCGCGAATGGTGCCGCTCCTTGGGCCACGGATCCGAGAAGTGAATAAAGACCTGATCGATACCGTCTGGAGCGAAGAGGCGCTCTAAGACAAAAGCGGCATTGCCCTGAACCAGGCGCATATTGGTCAAAGCGGCCTGATCCAGTCGCTTGAAAATGCGCTGCATCGATCCCCACGACCGCTCAATTCCCACAAAATTGGACGCCGGGTGTTGTCCCGCTTGCCCGATTAAAAAACCACCGTTGCCAAACCCAATCTCCACCACAAGCGGCCCGGATCGCCCAAAAGTCGATCCCCAGGCAATGGGCCAGTCCAGCTCAAGCCAGGGCACCATATACCGCCCGATGGCTTCGCTTAAGGGGCGAGCAGACAGCAACGACTGTTCCGATTGCATCAAGATTTCCCTTCAAAACACCCCGGGTTTGGACCATCTAACATAGCGTATCTCCCCCGCCCTGTCAACACTTATGGCGCCAGCCGCTCCATCCGCCAGTTCCCACCCTCAACCCGGCGGTAGTGCAGCCGGTCGTTCAGCCGGTCGGGACGGCTCTGGAAGAACTCGATCGTCGTTGGAAAAACCCGGTATCCCCCCCAGAAGGACGGCCTGGGAACCTCCCGGCCCCGGTACTCTTCCGCCAGCGCCTCAAAGCGTCTCTCCAGCGCCCCCCGATCGGGAATCGCGCGGCTCTGCGCGGAGGCCCAGGCCCCCAGTTGGCTCCCCCGGTGGCGGTTCCGGAAGTAGGCGTCGGCCTCCGCATCCGGCACCTTCTCCACCTGCCCCTCAATGCGAACCTGGCGTTCCAAAGGGCTCCACCAGAAGACGAGCGCCGCCCGGGGATTCTCGGCCAGCTCCGCTCCCTTTCGACTCTCTAAATTGGTGTAAAACAGGAACCCCCGTTCATCCACTTCCTTCAACAGCACCACCCGCGCCGACGGCGCCCCGTCCACCGTCGTCGTCGCCAAAGTCATCCCCTCCGGAAGGACCGGCACCGCCTCACGCGCCTCTTCAAACCACCGTTTAAACAGCCGGATCGGATCCGGTCCCGCCTCGTCTTCCAGCAACGTCCTTTCCATAACGCCTCCATTTTATGCTTTCTCATACAGTGTAATGCTCACCTGCGTCCCCAAAAAAGGCGCCGAGGGGGGCAGCACGTAGGTCCGCTTCCCCCGAAAGTAGACCCGCGTGTCCCCCGACCGGATGTGCAGGCTGCCCCGGTACTGCTGACAGATCTGGTTCACAATATAAAGCCCCAGCCCACGTGCAGCGTCCCGGGAAAATTCCTTCCGCACCGCGTTGGCAATCGCCTGTGCATGCGTCCAACCCGACACGTCAAACCGTTCGGCTAAGCTCTCTCGGATGCCGATGCCCAGGTCGCACACCCCGATAATCGCAAACTTCCTCCCCAGCTTCTGGTTCAGATACCGCTGTGCCACCAGCACCCCCCGGTCTCCACTGTGATCCAGAATATTGTGACACAGTTCGGCCACCACATTCTTGAAATCCGTAATCTCCCGCACCGTATACCGCAGCTCCTCGCTCAAGATCGCGCTCACCCGGGCCTCGATCACCCCCAGCACCGACTCGATATCCGCCCGCTGCTCAATCCCCATTACCTCTAACAAACTCTCATTGTGCACCGGGGGGCGCCCCGTCTGCGGCATCCGCTCCAGGGTCACGTACGCCTTTAAGGCCTCAAACACCCGCATCCGGGTCAGATAGCTCTCGATGCTCGCATCCGCAGGCAGCCTGCAGAAAATATCCCAGTACCGGCCGCCCAGATAGCGTCCCAGCAGGCAGAGCATCCCCATCCCGTAGGGGTCCACAAACCCCAGCTCGGACAGGTCCAGCACAATATTGTCCTCGGACCGCCGTTCCATAAACGCGTTCAGGTCGGCCAGCACCTCATCACAGGAAACCGCCGAGAGGTTGTCCTGACGAATCGAAAACGTATTGTCGAACACATCGGCCAATGCCGTGTGCTCCCCTTATTGAGAACAACCTTTCGGTAGATGGCCCTGTCGCTCAGTCCCGGGCGGTCTCCGTCATCCGCCCCCCATCACTCCCCCCTTGAGGGGGAGTCGCAGAAGCCGAGCCGGTCCCCTGAGCTTGTCGAAGGGCAGGCGACGGCTGATGCGGTGGGGGGTGCTTGTGGTGACTACTGCCATCGCAACAACACAGACCCACAACCCCTTCCAGCCCTTCCCATGCCTTCGGCGAGGCCTTTTTCTTGCACGCCCAAGAAAAAGGCCCAAAAAGAAAGGCGCCTGCCTGCGCGGCGCACCGCGCTGCAGGCAGGCCGCTCAAACGCCGCGGGGGCTGCTTTTCCGCGAATTGCCCCTCTGGTCGATACCTGAGTTTGTGCCCTGCGAGCGCTGGGGAATTCACAAGGCGAAGGCGCTGGACGGAACCGCGCGGAAAAGCCCCTTCACCCCCCACCGAACGCGCAGGCAGGCGCGAAGACCGGTGGGGGTTTTAAGACAGCTTCTTAAGGTACAAAAAAACGACCGCCCCTTCAAGGGCGGTCGTGCAGATGCTCAATCTTTTTCTGGTGGAGGCAGCCACCGACTTTCGCTTTCCAGCCTCGTCCCGAATCTTCCACGACTAAATCCCCTAAGTAAAAAGGCTTAGTTGTGCAGTGTCGTCTTGACCGATATAGACACTTTCGCTATATTCCCGGAAGAAATGGGATATAGGGTGGGTCATCGAATGATACCGGAAGACACGGCGAAAGTCGTGAAGGCACTGCACGTGACGATTCGTATTGACGTGGGGAGAGACGACATTGGAGTTTGGCGAACTGAAGGACGTGACGCTACGCGAGGTGTGGGGACATGAAGCACACGATTTCACGCCGTGGTTGTTCGCGAACATGGAGCGGCTTTCGAAGGCGATTGGCCTTTCGATGGAACCGGAGGGCACGGAAGTCGCAGTCGAGCAATTCTCGGCGGATATCGTCGCCCGAAACCCCGCAGATGGCAGCCTTGTGCTCATCGAAAACCAGTTGGAAGGCTCCGACCACACGCATCTGGGTCAGATTCTTACCTATCTTGCCGGCATGCAGGCGCAGACCGTCATCTGGATCGCGCGCGACTTTGATGAGTCGCACCGGTCGGCCATCCGCTGGCTGAACGACCACACAGTAGAACCTTTCGCATTCTTTGCAGTGCGCGTGCGGATTGTGCGGATTGCCGACTCACCGCTGGTACCGCTGTTCGAGGTTCTGGAGCGTCCCAGCGCGTGGGACCGGAGCGTACGCGCGACCGTTGAGAGTGACACGAGTGAGCTGACCCAATTCCGACGTGAGTTCTGGACCCACTACGCGAAGCAGTACCCGAATGACGGCGTTTCGGTCGGGTACGAGGCGAGTTCGTTCTGGGTGTGGATCGAATCAGCGGAACTGAACCTGTCCCTGTACCTGGCGCAGCGCTCCGTGGGCGTATGGGTGCGAGGGAAGAGGGGCGAACCGGCGGAAGCGGTGTGGGAACGCATCCAGACCTGGGAGCAAAGGCTGCGGGATGAACTTGGGGTGGAGATTGGCGAAGGAACCTCATGGGGCAGTTTCGCCAATAGCCACTACCCCGCCGATACGAAGGATCGCAGCAATTGGCCCGCCATGGCCGACTGGCTTCACAACAAGATCGCCGATTATCGCCGAGTTCTGGAGAGCACTCCCGCGCCGCCACCATCGAATGATCCGTCCGACGCATAGCGCGCGGGGACGCGTACCTGCCAACTCGCGTTGCCGGCAGCATATACCGCGAGCGTGGGAAGGCGCACCGTTGTAACGAGGTTGAAGAATCAGCGGCAGCGGCGATCCCTTCAGCCTGTAGAGGCCGTGAATCTGACGCCAGGTCAGCTTCTGTGTGAAACGGCCACACATCGTCGGGTGCTCTCTGCGTCCTCCGTCTTAGGTTCCTTGTCCTGTCCCCTTCACTCAAAACATCCAAGGGCGCAAAACGGACGTCGACTGGTTCCTCAAGCAGCACTTTCGGAGGAAGATGATCACGCGTATCAGCACGAGCGCCGCAATAAATGCATGACATGGACGACACATCGCCGAGACGTTCATCAAGAAACAAAGGTTGGTGACAGGGGTCCACTATTTCTTCAGCGGCAGCATCCGACCTGATTTAAAGAAAAGAAGCTAACTGCCAACTAACAGTAGTTCGTTGGAATCGGTTTTGGGTGTGATTTCACATCCTTCAACGGCTGATTTTGTCCTATTTTTAAAGATTTAGCAGGATGCCGTAAGGAAGAATTCCTCATGTCAACAAACTACTGTTAAGTAGTCAGGCAGAAGTAAAAGACTACGCTTGCGCCTTCGACAGCATCTTCTCCAAACGCAGCCAGCGTGAGAGTTTTCGCCGTTACCTGGAGGGGCTCTTGCTGGGTTGTGAGCGAAACAAGACCCTCATCGGCCTGCCTGCCTGCGCCTGCCTCCTCGGCCGCTGAAGAGCTGTCGTCTCAGGTGACGGAGATGCATCGTTAGTGGGGAGTTTTCGGCTGAGTCAGGTGCTGAGCGCTCCCGCGCGGCGTTGGAGTGGAACGTGCCTCTCGCATCTAAACACGAAAGGAGATAAACAGTGACGAAGACCGTCGTAGTTGCGGGGGTCGGTGCCGGCTTAGGCGCCGCACTGGTGCGCAAATTCGCACGGGAGGGGTATCAGGTGGGGATGATGGCCCGTTCGACCGAATTCATGCAGTCGCTGGCCGACGAGATGGAAGCACAGGGGCATCGAGCGTTGCCGGTGTCCACCGATCTGACCGACCCGGAGCAGGTCGCGGGCGGTTTTGCCCGGGTTAAAGGGGAGCTGGGGCCGGTGGACGTGTTGATCAACCACGCGGGCAACGCCGCGTGGAAGGACTTCATGGAACTGACTCTGGAGGATCTGGAGCAGGCGTGGCGGATTTGCGTCGGCGGGTCATTTCTGTGCAGCCAGGCCGTCGTCGGCGACATGGTAGAGCGCGGGGCCGGATCGATCCTGTTTACCGGGGCGACGTCGAGTATCCGCGGCCGTGCCGACGGCCTGGCCTTCAGTAGCGCCAAGTTCGCCGTGCGGGGCTTGGCTGAATCGCTGGCCAGGAAATTCTGGCCCCAGGGCATCCATGTCGCCCACATCATCATCGACGGTTGGCTGGCGACCGAAGCAGTGCGCAAGCAGAATCCGGACGCTGGGGATACGCCGATGCTCGACGTCGACCATGTGGCAGCCTCCTATTGGGCGCTGACCGAACAGGAGCGTGGGGGCTGGTCCTTCGAGATCGAGATGCGGGCCTACAACGAGGAGGAATTCTTCGGGTAGCAATTCAAGAAGCCGTCTTATTTTGCCTTCCGGTCAGGCGAACCCGAACGTGACCTGTTGCAAAACAGCCGGGACCTGCCCGGCTGGGCGGTACCGCTCGCGCGCAGCATCACAAGTGACCAAGCCGTTGCTGTATGAGCGGAACGTCTCTATCCAAGGCCATCGGGCTCATCGGCGGTCCTCAGAAGGCATTGCACCGACCACCTCCACCAGTTCCGCCACCACTGCCACCTCACCCTCGTCGGCGTGCGTCAGGACGATGGGCTCGAACTCGGGATTGATCGGCTTCAACGTGATCTCCGTGTGCCGCCAGGGCAAGCACCGGAAGGATCGTTACACGATGCTCTGCACGGTCGCACAGAAGACGGTTCAAGACGACAGGCGCCAATATCAACCCCGAATATGGCTGTTCCCGGGCGCCAGGCCGGGTGACCGGGCGGTCGGTACAGAAAGCGTTTGACCGGACTTGCAAAAAAGCCAATATTAACAAGCGGATATCGACACATACGCTGCGGCGCTCCTTTACCACCCCTTTAAAATACACCTTGAAATTCCTGTCTATTCTGGCGATGTTTTCAAAAATGTTCTTATCACTGACAGGAGGTAGAAAGTGAAATTTTTTGTGGATTTATCGGAAAATGAGGCGCAACGTCTTGAAGCGACAGCCAAGCGACTGGGCGTTCGCCCGGAGGAACTTGCAAAGGCTGCCTTAAGTAACCTTTTAGATTATCCTGAAGAAGATGACGAACCCTAAATGGCCACGATTAAGCCTGATGCTTGAGCAGCTATCCAATCGAGTCTATCGATGGGTCGAAGTGCACGGGGAGGCCCGAGGAGAGCCCTATCGATGGAACAGTTATGCGGTGCATATACCAGAACGTGAGGCCCTCGCTTTGATTGATCCTCTCGAGATGGCCGAGGGTGAAGCTTTGGCCCTGGAGAGAATCTGCCGGCCGTCTCACATTATTCTGACTTGCGAGTATCATCTCAGAGAAGGCGAACAATACCGAAAGCGTTGGGGCTCGACTCTGTTGGCAAATGATGTTGAGCGGGAGAGGTACACCACAGCTCTGGACGGCTGGTTCAGCGATGGGGACACGCTTCTGGAGACGATCAGATGCGTCCTCGTCCCAGGAGGGTTCTATCCGGAGACGGCACTGCTCGTGCAAGGAGATCCAGCGGTGCTCATCATCGGCGATATTCTCTCAGGAGCGCGATGTGATGCTGGCATTTCGGATGGCGAGCTTGGTATCGCGTTCCCCGAGTACGTTCCTGATCTAAGTTCGATTCGAAGGTCCCTGGAAAGGCTGAACGGCCTGGAGTTCGACGTACTCTGTTTCGGACATGGTGAACCAGTCCGACAACAGCCAAGAAAGAAGCTCCTGGAGTTGTGGGAGTCGGATGAAGTTTGGTCCAGGCTTGAGGAATTGAAGGAAGAGCGAGGGCCGAAGGAGGCAGAGTAAATTTGTCCGCCCATTGTATTCCGTTTTGGCGGGAGTGGAGAGGCCCCAACGCCGTATAACGCGGGAACGTTGGGCGTAATTGGTAGACTTTTGTGGGACTATGCGCATCCGAGAATTTGAGTCATCTGATGCTGAGTGTCTTGTCGAGATCCTGCGACTGAATGGCCAATATTCGAGCGCAGAGGTCGAAGGTCCAGCCGCTATGGAGCGATTCGCTCAATGCGATGTAGCCCTGTTCCTTGTCGCCGAGGAAGGAGGTCGACCGAAGGGGCTCCTTCGTGCAGTCTATGACGGCTCGAGAGCTATGGTGCACCTTCTCTCAGTGCATCCCGAATATCATCGTAAGGGAGTCGGTTCAGATCTACTTGTTGCTGCTCAGTCAGAGCTACGGCGTCGTGGCGCTCCTTCACTCAGTGTGACTGTAACAGAGGAGAGTGCAGATTTCTGGGAGAAACACGGTTTCAGTCGGTTACCGGTATTTCTGATGCTCAAGAAATTCTGACCATACTGAGTCTACCAACACCGCCCAACAGCACGTTTTGCGCTGCGGCGCTTTCGCGCCTTGGCCTTCGGCAACCCCTCGACACCCTTCGACAGGCTCAGGGTTCAGACTCAGGGTGCAAGGGTGCAAGCTCAATGATGGTTCGTTGAGCTTGTCGAAACGAACGCATACTCAGGGTGCATACTCAATGATGGTTCGTTGAGCTTGTCGAAACGAACGCATACTCAGGGTGCATACTCAATGATGGTTCGTTGAGCTTGTCGAAACGAACGCATACTCAGGGTGCAGGCTCAGCGGCCGAGCTCGGGTTCGTAAGTGGCGAGAACGTTAAGCGACAGCGGCAGAAGTCGATGCGTTATCTCTTGTCGTGCTATTGAATACTGCATGTCCCTTTGTCAGGTATGCCATATTGGGAGCACTCTGATTATGGTTGAAATCTCCGTACGACTTGCCACCGATACCGACATGGACTGGTGCAGATATACACTAACACTCGACTCCAACTACCCAACTCATCAGCTCTCCGGTCTGAGTGAGTTGATCGTAGCTGAATTAGATGGCCAATTGGTAGGCGTGTTACACCTTGCGTATTTATGGCCAGGTCAACAAGGAGGCACCCCTTATATCAGTGGAATCATCGTGATCAAGGAATATCAACGCAGAGGTGTTGGAAAGGCTCTTTTAGGATTTCTGGAGCGTCTTTTGAAAGAACGAGATCAGAGGGTTCTGCTAAGCTCGTGTGTTATCAACGAGCATGAACCTCAAACCTGGCATAGGCATGTGGGCTTCAAGAGCTGTGGGAATCTGGAGGGAATTCCCTTTGATGATGAATTGGGAGAGGTGTTCTTCTACAAACGACTGGATCAGCAGTAAAGTGACAGTGTGCGTCGTCCGTCTTGCCACATCGACGCCATACCAACGAAAGGAATCACATGAAGGAATCCGATCCATTTGAAAAAGGCCTCGCAGCCGGTGAGGCAGCGGCTTCTGCCGCCGGAGGCGCATCACAAACATCGGCGAACGGCGGGCGTATGTATGCGCGCACACAGAGTTTTGGGTCAACCGATGCCGAGTTGCGCTTTTTGCAGCGCTGTGGCGTGCGCCACAAGGCCGCCACCTTTCCGTTCCACCCCGACCGCGGCTGGGATCTCGACGAGTTGGTCCGGGAAAGAGAGCGCCACGAAGCCTTCGGGCTGACACTGGATATGAGCGCGCTACCCATATATGAGAGATTTCCCAACATCATCTATTTTGGCAAGAGCCCGGAGCGTGACCGGGAAATCGACCTCGTATGCGAAATGATCCGGACCGCTTCGCGCGCCGGCATCGATTCTCTGCGCTACAACACTTGCGTCCTGTCCATCGACCGTACGGAACCGGAAGAAGGTCGCGGCGGCTACTACCACACTGCGTTCCGCCTGGACAAAATTCCGGCAGAAGAACAGGCCAGGCTGACTGAGGCCGGGCGAGTCACGGCAGACATGCGCTGGGAACGAATTGAGTATCTGCTCGAACGCATGATTCCGGTGGCAGAAGAATTCAAGGTTCGAATGGGCAATTCCCAGGAAGACCCTGCCACACCCCCCGGTTATAGGGGCGTCGACAAAGTCCTCAATGACTTTGAGGGCATGAAGCGTTTCATCGAGATTCAGCGCAGTCCGTATCACGGCTGGAACTTCTGCGTCGGCTCCATCGCTGAAGGGCTCGAAGATCCCGCCAATGAAATCTACCCCTTCATAGAATACTTTGGCAATCGCAATACCATCTTCCTGGTTCACTATCGTAACCTCCTCGGGGGGCGCTACAGCTTCCGCGAGACTCTGCCCGATGAAGGAGATATGGACTTCCACCGGGTATTAAAGGCACTCAAGGACACAGGCTACTGTTACGGCATCGATCCTGACCATGTCCCGCGCACCGACGACGATCCGAAGGGCTACTATCAGTCCTATGCTTACTGCTTCGGCTACATCAATGCCATGATCCAGGCGGTCTACGCTTAATCCATACGCAGGAGGTAATGGTTCGGATATGAAGAACCCCACTTCACATGTCATCACGCTACACGCTGTTGTTCGTCAGCGGCCTCGCTCAACCCGATTATCTGGTCGAGATTGAAGCCGTAGCATTCCTCCCATTCTCGTAGAAGCCCGGTCCGGGCTTCTACGAGGCGCCCAAAGATCATGGAATTCATAAGCGATTAAAGGGATTGGTGGATTAAGGATATGGGCACTTTAGCGATTGCTCCCTGGAAAGACGGAGATATGCAACCGGTGATGGATCTCTGGCAGCGGGTGTTTGCAGACCGGAAATATGATTTCCGGATGGATGAAGCGGGGTTTCGGCAACGGGTGCTGGCACATCCGGATTTTGACCCGGAGGGGGCGCTGATTGCAAGGGTGGAAGGCAGGGTTGTGGGGTTTGTTCTGGCGGTGGCGCCCGGGCGTGGAGAGACGGGCTATCTGAGTGTGCTGATGGTGGATACGGATTTTCGGCAAAAAGGGGTTGGGGGTATGCTCATGGATGCCGCGGAGGGATTTCTGGCAGGTTGCGGAAATACGGAGATTCGGATCGGTTACAAAGGTAATCCGGTCTCATTTGCAACTGGTGTCGATGTGAAGACGCCGGCCTATACATTCTTCTTGAATCGGGGGTTCCGCAACCGCGGGTCGGTGAGTCTGTTTATGGAAACGACGTTTGCCGAGTTTAAACTTCGGGAGGAGATAGAAGGTTTTATTGAAAATAACCGATCTCGAGGCATCCTGTTCGGGCTGTGCGAAGCAGGACATCGGGAGGCGTTATGTGCGTTTATGGAGGCTTTGTTCCCGGGTGGTTGGGAGGCTTCTGTAAAAGGATGTTTGGATGGAGGCCCGCCATATCCCGTGATAATTGCGACGGACGGACCGGCGGTGGTGGGTTTTGCCGGGCCGATCCGGGTGGGCGCGGATGGTAGCGGCGGTTTTACGGGGATCGGGACACATCCGGATTACCGACGGGGCAAGATCGGAACCGTGCTGTTCAATCTGATGTGTGCGGAGTTCAAAAAACGGGGTATGGTACGCAATACGCTCCATACGGGACTGAATAATCCGGCGCAGGAGATCTATTTCGGCGCAGGATACAGGGTGCGACATCTGGTGGATTATCACCTGGTGAAACGGTTGGGGAAATAAGGTTTCACACAGAGGTGTTGTTTTGGTTGAGACATTGGAGGATATAAGCGTTCTGCCTTCTGGGGCGCTTTTTCGACGTAAATCCTTATTAGCCGTCGCCTGTCGGCTCGGCTTCTGCGACTCCCCCTCCAGGGGGGAGTGATTGGACCGTCGAAGGGGGCCCTACCTGCCTGCCGCGCGGGGCCTGGCGCAGGCAGGTCTGGCTGGCATGGACGGCAGCATCGCCGACCTCCTGAGTGATTCCGTGTGATTCTGCGACGTTTTTCCTTATGTGGACTTCTGAAACTGAGCAATAGTAGATTTCTTACCGCGCACGGCAACGGGAAACTGTCCGAACCCCATCGAGAATTGAAATGACCAGGGATGTGTTAATCGTCGGTATCGTTTTGCTATTTGGGCTTCCGGCGGGCGCGGTATCAAAGCCAGGGATTCATCCGGCCCTGGCGGCATTCATAGCCGGTCAATACGCCGAGGCCGAGAGCAACCTTCAGAAAATGCTGCGGCAGGCGGAGACCGACCGGGCACAAATATACTATCTGCTGGGCCGTATCAATGCCTGGGAGTGGGATATCAAGGCGGCATTCGATTGGTTTGAGAAGGCCGTTGAGGCCGATCCCGCAAATGCCGACTACCGATATCGGTTGGGAATGATGTATGGCGCCAAAGCACAAGGTGCCATTATTTTCAGGAAACCGGGATACGCCCGGCGCGCGCGCAAGGCGTTTGAGAACGCGGTCCGGTTGAACCCCGGTCACCTCGCCGCGCGAACCAAGCTGGTGGAGTACCACCTGTACGCGCCGGGGATTCTGAGTGGCAACAAGAAGAAAGCCCGTGAACAGGCCGACGAGATCAAGTCTCGCAATCCGACGGAAGGCCATCTCGTGTGGGGCCTGATCCATGCCAGGGAAAAGGCGCAGGATAGCGTTGAAATCGCCTATCTTGCGGCGGTCGAGTCCGCGTCCGACGACCCGCGTCCGGTTCTCTGGCTGGCGTCTCTCTACGGCCGGACCGAACGGCGTCTCGAGGCAATTCAGGTCTTAGAGACCTATCTACAGTCCTTTCCCGATGAGGGCGTGGTCCTGCGTAAATTGAGCGCCCTTTATCGTCAGGAGAAAGCGTATGAAAAAGCATCTGAAGCCGCCCAGCGGAGCCTGAAAGTGGCCATAGATTCTCTTTCAACTCTGAAGGCCGACTCAAACGCATCCGTTCAGTCCTTCGAGAACGCGCTGACCATCCATTCCAACCGGATCAATGCCCTCTATGAAATCGGTAGATTTTCCGCCACGACCGGGATGAACTT
Organism: Candidatus Latescibacterota bacterium; assembly: GCA_965222075.1. Lineage (GTDB taxonomy): Bacteria > Latescibacterota > UBA2968 > UBA2968 > JAAXHW01. The sequence continues at coordinate 3,414,762 of OZ244937.1, forward strand.
AGATCGGGGTCTTGAGTCGTTGAACGCCTTTCTCAGCCTGGTTCCGGAGCGGTGGCGTGCGCATAGGGCACGGGGGTACTACAGGCTTGGTGGCATCTATGTCCATCTCGGGGATCGAGACCTGGCACGCAATGCCTACAGAAAGGTTCTGCACTTGAACAAGAAGCATAAAGGCGCGCAAAAAGCGCTCAAGGACCTGGAGTAAGCTTTGAAGCTGGCCGGTGCATAGCGGGCAAATCAGAAGCGCGTTTCCACGATACCGGACGCGCAGAAGTCGAACTTCCCTGGTAACTTCCCTGGTAACTTCCCCGGTAACTTCCCCGGTGACGGGCTCTACCACCGGTTGCCCGACGGACATCCGAAACTGTTCTTCAAGGGAGGGACATCGCTTTCCAAAGCCTTCGGTCTCATTCGACGGTTCTCGGAAGATATCGATCTCGTCGTCCATCGCGACGACCTGGGGTTCGCAGGTGACCGCGACCCGACCGTTGCGGGCCATCTGTCGAACAAGAAGCGGGCCGACCTGCTCCGCAGGTTGGGTATCGAAGCCGTGCCCCATGGATTTCGATCCAGCTTCGATGGTTGGGCGTCCGAGAGAACCGATGCATCTCGCGAAGTCATTGACCTGGCGCTCGCCCACGTAGAAGCAAACAAGAAGCGGGCCGCCTACGCCCGTTCGGATCTGTTCGAGCGGCGGCGGCGGTTGATGGAGCAGTGGGCGGAGTTTTTGGCCAGCGCGAGTTGCGAATCGAAGGTCGCGCCGACCCACCGATGAATCCAATTGTCCCATAGACTGGCCGGGGACACGGAAGAGTTTCCGCGGCTCGGCGCAGCTCTACCGCCGCCAAAGCGTCGCCGAACGCCCCAACGAGGATACTGATCCTCCCACTCCCGGACGGCGTTAGACTGTCCGTTGATTCGGGAAAGCTGTGTGACAACCCGGCTCCGGCTGTCAGGGCATACTGTCCAATGACCTTTTGAGTTGTACACTTCACGCTATGAGTCACTCCGTCCGTAGCCATCTTCGCCTTGAGATCGATGCCTACGACGAAGCCATCCGACGGTTCATCCCGGGCTACGAGGAAGGATTGGCCCGGGCTGCCCGTGAAATCGCTGCTGTCCGCCCCACCCTGGTGCTGGACCTCGGCGCGGGAACGGGGGCACTTTCCAAGGCGATGCTGGAACATGAAGGCGTGGGTGCCGTTGAAGCGATCGACGTGGATGCGGAGATGCTAGACCGGGCGCGCATCCGGCTAGAGCGATTCGGAGCTCGCGCGCGTTTACGTGAGTGTTCCTTCGATGCTCCGCTCCCGGAATGTGACGCCGTGGCAGCTTCCTTGGCCCTGCATCACGTGCCCGAGATGGAGCGCAAGCGTGCATTGTACAAGCGCATTTTTCAGGCGCTCCGTCCCGGCGGGCTGTTCGTGAACGCTGACCTGACCATGAGCGCCGACCCAATGGTTCGGGAGCAATGCTACCGCATATGGGCCGCCCATTTGGTTTCCTGCGGCATCGAGGAATGGCGTGCCTATGAGCACTTCGACAAGTGGGCGGACGAAGACACCTACTTCCCGCTCGACGACGAACTTGCCGCCTTGCGCGAAGCTGGGTTTCACGCCGAATGCGCGTGGCGAGACCAACCGAACACCCTCCTTGTAGGAAGCAAGGAATAAGGTTTCAGCGTACGAGCCAGCGTCATCGGTTCGAGAGCCTTCCCGTAGGGATGAATTAGACGGGAGTGACCCCCCGCGGGCGTGCAGGGTGCGTGTGAAAACCCGCCCCATGCCACGCCCGCACTAGTGCATCGCGGTGTAAATCTTTACACATGACAGCACTGCGGCTAATCTACTTGAGTCCCACGTTTTGGCGGAACTACATGGCGATCAGGGAAATGGGTAATAACTTTCGCCACGATGCACTAGCAGCCTGTTCCACACGCCTAAGGCGTGTTGGTTCGGAATGCTCATGCTCTTCAAGACTGTTGAAGAATCCTACGCGGTGCCTCCATCACCCGGAGTTGCCACTTTTTCATCTGATCATCGACGTACATTTGTGTGGTCTCAATATCCATGTCCGATTGGAGTTTCTCAAGGTGCTCTCGCATATATTCAACGGATCTCATATTGGATCTCTTTAGCCTAAAGACAGTGCTGCCGGATAGCAACATCGGCCCGCACGGTCCTCTTGGATAAACTCAGCCGAATCTCCAGACAGTATCTCGTCCCCGAATATTTCAGTCTGGAGCGCCGCAAACCGGTCTATGGCTTCGCACTCTCCACTCCCTGAGCCCCGTTTTTGGCCAGTTCCTTGTCGATGGCGGTCTGGCAGTACTGGCGCACGCTTATGCCCTTGAGCGCAACGACCGACATTCTGCCCACCTACCTTCGCGTCCTGTGAATCCAGTTCCGCTTTCTTCTCAACGAGCCGTTTCACGAGCAATGGGAGCGGCACCCGTTTGCCATTTTCCAGTTGGATCACGGTGCTGGGCTTAGGCTACCTTTGAAACGTCGTCCAACCGCAATGCGGAACTCGGTCTTGTTTGATCTCGATTTCTGCCACTTATTGCGATTCCTGGATTTGCCTCAGGTATTCGCACCCCGCCGACGTCAGACGATAGCGCTGGTTCCTGCTGCGTGGTTTGTCCGGGATGGTCATTTCGATCAGACGAGCCTGAAGAGCGGGCAATAGATACGCCTTGCGAAAGTGGTCCTCGTGCTCGACGCGCTCTACCACCGGCTGCCCGACGGGCATCCGGGATTGCTCTTCAAGGGCGGAACGTCCCTCTCCAGGGCCATCGGGCTCATCAACGGCCCTCAGAAGGCATTGCACCGACCACCTCCACCAGTTCCGCCACGACTTCCACCTCACCCTCGTCGTCGTGCGTCAGGACGATGGGCTCGAACTCGGGGTCGAAGCCGTCTCCGGCAACGGAGGCGTAACCATTCGCCAGAAGATGCGCTTCAATGACGGTCTCAAAGGCGGCCTCGTTGGTCCAGTTCATGGAGCGTCCTCGGACTTCCAGCCTGGGACATTCGCGACCATAAAAGTACCCATGTCAGTCAATACAGCGTACGCAACCTGTTCAGCAACGCCCTGGCGTGTGGACAGGTGGCTTCGACGCAGGCAGGTCGCCGAGTCCAGCACGATCGAAGAAAGTCTTCCATCCCTGGCGAAAACGAAGGACAACGCCTTCGCACGATGACTGCGTTTGTCACCACCGCCTTCGATGTACAGCTTGGCGGTTACCATCGATTTCCGCCCAGTTCTCCCGATGTCCAGAGATCGCCGAGGGTGTAGTCTTTCAACCACTTCGCCAGCCGATCCTTGTCGAGACGGCGCATCTCGGTCTGCCCGTCGCGCTGTTCGCAGACGACGACGCTCTCCGGGTGATCGGTCAACGCATCGACAAGCACGTCCGAGTGGGTCGTAACAACCAGTTGACTCCGCGCGGACGCTTCGACCAACAAATCGCTCAACGCAGGCAGCAGATCCGGGTGCAGCCCCAACTCCGGCTCCTCAATACAGACGAGGGACGGCGGTTCGGGATGCAACAAGATCGCCAACAGGCTCAGGTAGCGAAGCGTCCCGTCCGAAAGGCGGCTTGCCGGAATCTGGCGGCCGCCCCGCTCCTCGAGGAAAAGCGCAACGCCCCCGCCTGCCGCCACCGGACAGTTGATGTCCACGATACCGTCATAGAGCGCCTGCAACGCCGCGACGAGCTTCCTTTTTTCGTCCCCCAGGAACTGTGACAACACGAGCGCCAAGTTTGTCCCGCCTTCGACCAGAAAGTCGGTGCGGTCGTGAGCGCTCGGGTTGCGACGCAATGCCGCCGAAGGACCGAATGCCCAATCCCGGAACAGACGAATGTCCTGGTAACCTTCCTGCAGACAGTTCAGCGCGGGATAGCGTTGCGCGTCGCGGACCTCCGACAGCACGGATCGTCCGGGATTGGACCTCGGTTGGGAGACACTTGTTCTGAGCGTATCAGACACCGTGACGTTGTCCGAGGAGCTGACTTCCAGGTTTGAATCCGTGCGGGCGCCCGGGTCTTCCTGCGACGCCTCATCCGCGTCCCGGCAAGTGGGTGCCAAGGCTCGATCCGCTCCTGCTTCCGGCATGGATGGGCCGTCGAAAACGTGGTTTTCTCCACAAAGATGGTAGGAGACGCCGGGACCCTGCTGCGAAGAATTTCCTTCAAGGTATTCGATCCTTTCGTCGATTACTCTGAAGTGTTCTCCGTAATTGGCGAAAACCATCTGATGACGAACCGAAAGTCCGTCCTTTGGATCGTGAACAATGGCCTCTACACCCGCTTCGCCCGGCGTCCCTTCGCCCTTCCAGAGCCACGCCCACACGCCGTCTCTCCGAATCGCTTCGTCGAGTTCACGTGGCGCATGTTGGAGTAGCGCGAGCACTTCCAGCAAGTTGGACTTTCCGGAACCGTTCGGACCGATGAGGACGTTCAGGGGCTCCATCGGCAGATTGACCCCGTTTGGCCCAAACGACAATAACCCCGAAATCTTCAGTTTATGAATCAGCATTCCGGCTCCTCAATTGAAGAAGTCCTTCCTCAACTTTGTTCGTCACCTCTGTTTACGGCGTGATCTTCGCAATCACCACATCGCCATCGAAGAACTGCGAGTAACCCGCCTTGAGATTCTCAATTGGACGAATCGCGGACAGATCAAGCTGTCCTTGCTCCCCGATGGCCTCCATCGGCAAGAAAGACGCCTCAGAGACGTGAGCCAGCCGTGCGCGTCTGCTGTCGGAAGAATTTCGCGACGTGAGATAACGAAGGCGTTTGATCGGCCACTGTTTGGATAAGGCGGTCATTCCGTCATCTCCTGCAGCAGCACAAACCTCTTACGCTTTTTCATATACCCATCAACCGGAGATCAGGTGTCGTCGAGACCGCTGGTTGTATGCTTCGTTCGTACGCCATCAGGCAGGGTCCATACGATACTGCCAGCCACGAAGCATCGCCGCACGCGTCAAGTATTTCGCCTTCGTCTTGATTTCCGCGTTAGAATAGTCGCTGAAGTCAATCACGACATGCTCCGGAAACGGTTCAGGATCAGGCGTTACAGGCAACTCCTGTTGTCGGCACTCTACTACGGTTAAGGCTATGACACCAGCCGATGTCAGTTTCAACCGTTGGGTGTAGTGGCGATAGGCCTCCTGAGCCGTCATCTGATCTCCGTCGTAGACGGACAGTTTCTTTTGGTCCTTTGCCGTCGGCTTGAACGCCTGGGAGGTGACTCTTCCTTCGCGAATCCAGTGTGGGTTAACTTGTCGGAGAAGCAGGGTGTCGGAGGTCATACGTCGCCCGCAGTCATGTCCTTGATCTGGGCGACCAGCCACCTCCAATCCTCGCCATCGTCACAATTCAACGTGCGCTCGGAAGCGTCATCGGACACCATGTTGAGCACGTGCCATTCACCGGAATGGGTTTCGAGGTTCACATCAAACGTGACCTCGTTCGGGTCGAAGGACCACTCAGCTTGAACGCCTCCAGTCTCCGTTGGGTAGAGGTACGGCAGGGGTGCCTCATCGGGGAAGTGCCGGTCGAAGGCGTCGTGCAGCCAATCGAGGCCCGCGCTGGGTGGCGCTATCCCTTCCCCTTCGAGCCAGCCGTCCTGCAATAGCCGCAGTTCGTCGAGTTGTGCGCCGAAATCCAGGGGGTCGAGAATGCTCAGATGTTCAATCGAATCGAAGCCAATAAGCTGATCGCCGCGGCTGAAGCGACCGATGCCCTGAAATAGCGCGCGCATGCCGTTCTGGTATCCATTGAATACTTCGAGGATAGTGTCGAGGTGCTGTGACGCAATCGGAGCTTTGACCTTGCGGCCGTCTATCAACTGAATCTCGAAGGTCATGTCGTCCTGATCAGCCTCGGGCACTGTACCTCGAATCGAAATTTCCTCGGTCAGTTCCTTCACTTTGGGCGACGCAAGAACCAGTCGCCGCCGTACATCCTTGGTGAGCTTCGCTGTGGTTTTTCGGTCCGGACTATCGAATTCGACCACTTCACCCTCCTTCAGGCTTCGCCCCAACTTGTCGAAGTAGCTTAGCGTCCTCTCCGGCAAATGCGATTCGATGGGCTGTCCGTTTTCCGCTGCACTAATAGCTTCGATGATCGCATCGCGCGCGTATCCGGAATAGTTTTGGCTGACTGTCGGGAGCAAGGTCGGTGGTTCCGGGGCAAGTCGGATATCCAGAGTGGCGCTGCCAGGATCGATCGCCGCGAGCATCAGGTGGATGTTTCTCGTGAAGCCACGGGGTGACCGCTGACGGTTGGGGTGATCCGCGAGGAACTTGGACTTGGCGACTTCAACGACCATTTCTTCCAGCACTGCAACATCTCTCAAGAATTCCAGCGGGATGGAGTGGTCGTCGTAGCGCTTCCCAACGAGACGCAGGCGCATGAAAGGCTGTGCACTCATGACGTCACCTCCCTCAACAGCCGCAAGATCGTTTTCTCAGCCTTCTTCAGATCCGCGTCAATCTCTTCCAGCGGGCGCGGCGGCGTATACTTGTAGAAGTGCCGGTTGAAGTTGATCTCGTAGCCGACTTTGTCCTTGCTGCGGTCCATCCAGGCGTCGGGGACGTGGGGTAGCACCTCACGCTCGAAGTAGGCGTCGACATCCACGGCGAGCGGCACGTTCTCGAAATCGCGCAGCCCGGTGTCAGGCTCGTAGCCTTTCTCCCGGCCATCCTTCCTGACCGGCTCGGCCTCCGGACCCTTTTTAGTGAAGACATCTCTGAAGAGCTTCTGTTCCGCCTTTTTCCAGCGCGACTGCCGCCCATGCAGAAGATCGACAATATGCTCCCACGTCGCGTTCCAGTCGCGCAGAGGCTCGCGTCCCAACGCCTTGTCTATGGCCTGAACGTCGTCGAGCAGGTACGGGCAGGCGTCGAGAAAGCGAGCCTTGTCTTCTATGGTCATCCGGTAGCGCAGGCGCAGGGGGCGCTCCACGGTAACGCGCGTGTAGCCGAAATCGGCGCTATCGAAGACCCTGGAGCGCTCGCCATCCTCGAAGCAGCCGTAAAGCCGCACGATCTCCTCAATCTGGCTCGCTGTAATGTGCCGCCGCTTGTCACCAAGGCTGCGCCTGCTCTCCTCGCTGCCCCCGGCCGTCCAGAAGTCGCGGGCGTCGAGAAGTGGAGTTACCCCGGGTTTTGTGGACGGTTTTAAGCTTGGGTGTCAAGCCCATGCCTGGTGTTTTTCCTCGTAGGTTGTGGGTGAGTCGTACCCCAAAGCTGAACGTCTGCGATGTGGATTATACTACCCCTCGATATACGCGAAGAGTGCCTGGAGAGCGACCCGCTCGTACCAACGCCACCATCTGCTGCCTGTCTGCGTGCCACGCACAGGCAGGCCGAAACTCCGGCGGATAGAGAGGATGCGTCTGAGACGTGATGAACCTCCTTTCTCCTCTCAAGATAACAAGAAAAGATGGGTGTCCACCAAATCATCGGGGCAAGTCCATTTCAACTTACCCAGTCCTCGATGAACCCGACATACTCAGGCACAGGCATCATTTGTAGATCTTTGTCCCTAAAGCCCTCGGCCTCTCTCTTCTGGTAGAAATCCGCCATAAACTCGTTGAACTCATCCCAAATCACGGTCCCGCCAGGCAGACCTCCGATGCCCACCTCAACAAACCAGTTCCTCACTTGATGGACGATTTCCTCAGGCTCATTCTGGTGTCGCTTAATGTCGGAGTTCGACAGATCAGACAAGGCCTTTTGGTAATCGTACTGTTCAGTTTCCAAGATCAAACACCGCTTTTGACTCCGTAGGCCGCAAGAGAAAACCCTACAGCCGATGTCGAGACCCAGTTCGAAGGGCATGTTCATCCTGTGAATTTCGCCCTCGAATGACGCCCGCATCCTCGACAGATCATGCACACTGTATTTTGACTCACCTATCAATTTACAGATTCGATTGATCCTCGCAATCCCAGAGTCAAAAGTCTCCGAAGCAATCCTCACCGTCAGGCCTGCTCGAACCACACTGAATAGCAGAGGTCTTAAGAGAGGGGTATACTCGTCATCGAAGGGGCAGTTGATGAAGACGTTGGTATGGAATTCTCCTCCGTTGTTCACTTAGCCCGTTTCCATTTTTGTATGGATCCATCTCGTTTGTGAATGACGACATCCCTACCTTTTGAAATCTTGCTTGCGCTTCTTTCGGCATCGGACTTAGTGCTGTAGATCTTTGAAGCTTTGGAATTCCCTTCCTTCTTGACTGCCCAACCATCTTTTCTTGAGATGACATGCACTCTTTTGCCACTGGTTGCTTGTGAATTTTTTGCCATGACAGGTCCTTTCTCTCCCTCGCAGGTGCTTATCTAAACGTTTGGTGTGAGTTATTTTCAGTGTCACCATTCAATCAATTCAGCAAAAGCCAACCGAGACCTCCCTAACTGTTCATTGAATCAGATACAGAAGTTGTGAAGCGCCATCTTCGCAGCCAGCCGGACGTGGAAGCCAGAGAGATGGTGAGGCCGTTCTTTCACCAATCGGAAAGTATTGTGAAGTGGAGTTATCCCGGTTTGGTGGCCGTTTAGAAGAGAGGAAGTCCGTCGTGCCGCAGGCATCCTCCACATGGACGCCTCCCGGCGCGATTCTTGGCCTGCCCTGAGTCCGCGCGAGGCGGCAGAGAACAGGCGCAGCGGCGTCGTGCTGATGACTTCCCGGATGGTGGGGAAATCGTCATTTGGCCAGTGTTTCTCTCGAGAAATGCGCCATGACCGAGTCGCGGGGCTTTTCCCAGTTTTCAATGTATTCCCGCATGGCCTCTTCCAGCACCGCCTCGACCCTCCTTCCGGGCAATCTCCCGCATTGTACCCAACAACTCCGGCGAGACCTGGCTGGAGAATTTCTCTCGTGACACAGCCATCACGTATACGCCTCTCTATTACGTTCCATTATCGGATGATGAAGTCAGTGTGTCAAGAAATATCTTGATGGAAATGGGCAGAAAGCGTCACGGGTCACCGCGAGGCAGCAAAGCGGTCGCACAGGAGCGTCCGAAATCGTTTATCACGCCCGGATCGCTATGTGCAACTCCCGAACTGCGCGATCAGGAAGCGCTGGCCGGCGGCCCTGTTCAGCCTGGCGTCGAGCGCATCGCCGTCGAGCCTGTCACCCCAGCGATCGTGCTCAGCCAGGACTCTGCCCTCGAAGGGTGACGCCAGTTGACTGACTATGTTGCGACTTTTTCTCGGGCTTCCAGGACCTTTGCAACCACGGCTTCGATGTCGCCTTCATCGACGAACGGCGACAGGATATACGATTTTAAAGCGAAGATGGGCTCCTGATAGCTGGTGCGCCGATAACAGTCGGTCGAGGAAATGACGACGCCGCGTCCAGCCATGGCCTCCGAGTGCACATATCGAAATATCTCTCGATTATAGTCGTTATGAGCGAGCAAGGTATCCCGGTACGCGGGGTTGCCAAATTCCTGGTCCTTGATTGCAAAGGTATCGACGCCCAGGGGATATGCGCGGAAGAGCGTTACCGTGCCGAAATTGTCCCGGTTCAGCACGGTCGTGCCTTCGTGGCCTTCGAGATGCTCGCGCAGGAGTTGGGCCATCTCGACGATGTGTCCGACTACGACCTGTAACCCTTGCTCGCCAAACAAGCGAAAATTGGCGAGGGCCGCAAGAGGCCCTGTCCCCGCTCTCGATGTTTCAAGGGTGTACATCCCGGGTCGGTGTTCGCCAAAATGATAGAGGTAGGGCATCTGTTCCGCGTGCCGCGTCACCAGCTGCAGATCCTCCCGGTTTTTGACGAGGACGAGGCTGGAGATATAAGGAGCAAAACCGGTCTTGTGAAAGTCGACGCCAATGGAATCGGCCAGCGACAAATGGCGTATTCGACGACACGTGCCTGCCAGGGCACGGAGTGTGCGCGGCCGAAATCCCAGGGGGTTACTCTCAAAATCGTACTCGTTGAAGACCGACCAGGCCCAGCCGATGACAGCGTCGGCGTGAATGTGCGGACAATAGGCGAGCTGGAATTCCTCCACCAGGGTGTCTCGCAGGGCCACGATCCCCTGTAAATCGTCCAACCCGAACGCATCGGTGGTCCCCAGGGTCGCAATGATGGCGGCGATCTTTTTTCCGCTTGACAATGCCGTCCGAGCGGCTTGTTCGAGATGGAGGAGGTCGATTTCGTTTTCAGCTGTCGTCGGAATCGCGACCAAATTGTCGGTTCCTATTCCGAGCCACCCGGCAATGTTCGTGGCACAGTAATGTCCGGCCTCTGAAACCAACACGACAACGTCCTCCGATACGCCCTTGTGCACGGCCTGCGGACAGGCCTTTTCCAGTCCAATTTTCACCCCGTACAGCGATGTTCCAGTGCCGCCAAATGTAAACACGCCGCTCGCCAGTTCCGGGTTGTACCCGATCAAGTTCGCGGTGATACCAACCGCCTCAACTTCGGCCAGCGCCACGAGGCGGCTGTATTCATCCCAGGCGACATTGGGGTTGTACAGCGAAGAGAGCAGAACGCCGACCAGGCTCGGAATGGTCGGCGGAGGGATGACGTTTTGTTGGGTGCGAGGATGACCGAAGATGGTCATGCCTCGCAGATAGCTTACGAGGTCGGATGTGACCGACTCAACCGAGGCCATTTGGACGGATAACTTCGCGTTCCTCGCCGCATCGAAATCGCCTGGGACGACGGAACCGAGAATCGGCAACTGCGTTTTAAGCACGTCAACCTGATCCAGGGCGCGCATTATGGAGTGCACGAAATAGGAGTCGTGGATCGGGTCGGATACCGGTTGGGGAAATGCAAGCCGGACTTTCTTCAGGATTTCGCGATAGGGCGTGGTCATGGCTCTGAACATGTAAAAATAAAAGGTTATAGGACGCACGTCTCCCCGGAGAATCACCCCGGAGAGACGTGTTGTGTTTTAAAGATTGGTGGAGGCGGCGGGAATCGAACCCGCGTCCGAAGGCAGTTCAACGACAGCGTCTACGTGTGTAGTCTACCTTTTGAGTCTCACGCGCCGACACCCCGGTAAACAGGGTTGCCCACACGCCAGCCCGATTAAAATCTCACCCGGAACCCTCGGGGCGGAGGCGCCCGGGCCAGCCTGCATCAGTCGACGCCCCGGCCATATCCTGCAAGCGGGATCTGACGGGACGGGCTGCGCTTTAGTTACGCAGCCAGTGCGTACGAGTTATCGTTCGCAGTTGTGTTTTTCCCCACTGGTTTAACGAGGTAAATGGGACCTCGACACGCAGCTCTCGTCTCCCCCCCTCCGTCGAAGCCTTGTCGCCCCCACGCAAAATAAAGAAACAGGCCGGATCATCCGAACTTCCGACCTTGAAAAGATAACCACGCGCCCCCACGCTGTCAAGTTGACACACCCACAGATCATATTGTGTATATTACCGGAAACAGCGCTGTTACCTCCTGACACACCCGCAGAGGAGGAAGCCCATGAAAATCGCCATACTCCACGGTCCGCGCGACCTCCGCATCGAAGAACGTCCCCTGGATACCGCGAACCTGAAACCCGACCGGATCTGGGTAGAGACCGAAATTTCCGCCCTGAAAATCGGCACGGATCGGGGCAATTACGAAGGCGCGGAACAGGTCCCCGGAGCGCCGGACTATCCCCGCTGGGTCGGAGACAGCAACCTGGGGATTGTACGCGGCATCGGCAGTGCGGTCACCCGCTTTCAGGTCGGCGACCGGGTCGTGTCCCGCTATTACCACCAGTCAGAGTATATCGCCGGCGAGTCGGAGTCCATCGTCAAGGTGCCCGAATCGGTCCACCCGGAAGACGGGGTATTTGCCCACCTCTACACCCTCAGCGCCCACTGCTATCGCAAAGCGTTCTTCCGCCCCGGGGAAAACGTCGCCGTAATCGGCCTGGGCGTCCTCGGGCTGGGCGCCGTGGCCATAGGCCCGCTCTTCGGCGCCCGCGTCGTCGGCCTGGGCAACAGCCCGGTCCGCCTGAAAATGGCCGAACGCATGGGCGCGCATGCGGCCTTATTGTCCGACGATCCGGACCTCGAAACCAGACTCGACGCGTTTACCGACGGCGTGGGCATCGACCTGGTTATTCTCACCGCAAACCCCTGGCCGGCCTTCCGCACCGCCGTGCAGATCGTTCGCCCCAACGGCCGCGTCTCCATCGTCAGCCTGCTGGGACGGGGCGAACCGCCCCTCGATTTCAACCCCCTGGCCATGGAGTGGTTCTACAACAAAGGCATCTCCCTGATTGCGGTAAGCCAGCAGGCAGGCTATTTATACCCCACCCCCGAAAACCGTTTTGACGACATCCGCGCCTGTGCGCACACCCTCTCGCTGATGGCCGAAGGCCGCTTAGAGCCCAAACGCCTGATCACGCACCGGTTCCACTACACGGAAATGGTCGAGGCCTACGAGATGGCGTTTCACCGGGAAAAGTCCATGCTCGGCGTAATCTTCAACTGGGACACATAGCCCTTAAACGCTCACTCATCTTCGGTTATGGCGTCGAAAAACTTGACCACGTTCCCCCTGTCCTCCGTGGTGTTGAACGCCATAGCAGAACGCGGATGCTGGTTCAAAATTCCCGTGATCATATACGGTAGGTCGAACCCCCACAGCAGCTCTGACCGCATCGGCTCAATATGCTCCTGAATGCACTGGAGAATCGGCCGGAGGCGGAACTTCGGGTTGTGCAAAAAACCGATCAACAGCTCAATCGGACAGTTGCCGGCCCCGCGTCCCAGTCCCGCCATCGTCGCGTCAATCATCGTTGCGCCCAGAACAATCCCCTCAATCGTATTGGCATAGGCCAGTTGCTGGTTGTTGTGTGCGTGTATTCCCACCTGCTTCCCCGCCGGTTCCGAGCGCTCGAGAAACCGCTTCATAAATGTCTGAATCTGTTCGCTGTAGAGGTGCCCGAAACTGTCCACCACGTAGATGGCATCCACCTCCGAATTCACCAGGAGTTCCAGCCCTTTGTCCAGCTCCCGTTCCTGAACGGTTGAAACCGCCATCAGGTTGACGGTGGTTTCGTAGCCCTTGTCGTGGGCGTCTTTGATCATATCTAAGGCCGTGGGAATCTGGTGGATGTAGGTCGCCACCCGGATCATATCCAGCACGCTTTCGCTTTTGGGCAGAACGTCCTCGCGGTAATCGCTCTTCTCCGCGTCCGCCATCGCCGAAAGTTTCAGGGGCGTATCGTTTTCTCCCACAATGCGCCGGATATGCTCCTCGTCGCAGAACTTCCACGCGCCGTGCTCGGTCGAGGCAAAAAGCTTTTTGGAGTTCTTGTACCCAATCTCCATATAGTCGATACCGCTCTCCACGCAGGCGTTGTACACGGCCTTTACGACGTCATCGTCGAACTGGTGATCGTTCATCAACCCCCCATCCCGAATCGTACAGTCCAGAACCTTGATCTCCTCGCGGTAGGACACCCACTGCCCGGCAGCACTCTCTTTCGACTTCGGCATTTCCATACTGGTCTCTCCTTTACCTCTGTCCATTCACGATTACCAACACACCGTCAAGTCGGTTGAAAACCAACAGCCCACGGTAGAATTTATCCCGGCTAAATATGGCTTTTTCAGCCCTCTGAATCAAGTTCAAATGTGTCTGGATGGGATTATTGGTCGTCCAAACCAATATAAATTGTAAACCGCACCCGCTTAAACCGCCGGCCCAGCGCAATCGCCCGGTCTTTAACACCCTCCAGATCCCGCTGGTTCAGCACATCCACAATACAATCGGCGATCTCGGGCGCATCCGCCTCCGTCATCCCGTACCGGGTCACCTCCTGCACCCCGATGCGTAGCCCGTGCCTCCCCAGTTCTTCGGGAATTCCCGCTGCCCCGGCAATGATATGGCACGCCTCAAGCCGGTCGGCAACCACCTTGCCCTCACCAAATTCATCCACAATCGGCAGGAGCATGTGAGACTCTGTAATCCCGAACTGCGCCCCCACCACAGGAATGCCGCGCTCGTAGAGCGCCCTGCCCAACGCCTTTGCATTGCCGGTAATCGCATCTGCATGCGCCCCCCCGCAGGCCATCCACTCCAGAAACGTCCCGGCAAGCGCGGGCAGGCGGCCGAGGTGGTGGTTGGCAATCATCAAAGGGGAAGTTGCCGACCCGATTCGTTCGGCAATCGACCGATCGTTGGCCAGAATCATGCCCCCCTGAGGACCGGCAAGGGTCTTGTGGGTGCTGGTAATCACCACATCGGCCCCTTCCTGGAGCGGGGATTGAAATCGCCCACCCGCAATCAGCCCCAGAACGTGGGCCGCGTCGTAGATCAAATAAGAACCGGGAGAGTACTTCTCCATGGCCTCCTTGAGCTCCCGCACCGGCAGGGGAAAGAGAAAAGTGGACGACCCAATACTCACGATTCTGGGCCGATGCTTGCGAATGAGCGAAACGGTCTGGTCCAGGTCCACGTTGAACCGCACCCCATCCCAGGGAATCGGAACCGGCTGGAGGTCCACTTTCAAAGCCGACGAGGCCAGCTTCTCTGCATACCGGTGCCCGTTCTGAGCCTCCAGCACCGTATCGCCCGGACTGCCCAGTGCAAACGCGGCGATAATCCCCGCAATATTTCCCGACAGCGGACGAAGTTCCACAAACCCCGCGCCAAACAGCTCCTTCGCCAGTTCCTGCGTAAACACCTCAATCTCTCCGACAAACCTGCCCCCCTGGTAAGCCTGCATTCTCGGATCGATACCGCTGTAATACCCGTACCGACGGTCCAGATCCTCGGTAATCAGCCTTTCCACCAGAGGACTGGGTGTATTCTCAGACGCAATGAGATTCAAACAGTTTTCTCGAAACGTCTTGTGCTTCTCAATCAGCGACTCGACATTCTGAATTTTAAGATCAAAATCCATCCCCGTCTCCTCAATCCAAGATTTTTCAATCCGCAATTGAGCCTACCACCCAATCGCATACCCATCCCGCCTCGGATCGGCGCCCCCCATAAAGGAACCCGTCTCCGGGTCTACCATTATGCCCTGCCCGCCGCCCACGCCGGGGGACCAGTCTCCCAGACGGTTGAACCGGTGCCCCATCTCCTCCAGCGCGGCCAGCACCTCCTGGGCAATCCGCGTCTCCACACACACTGTGTACCCCGGCGAAGTGGCCTTCACACGGGGCGCTTCAATTGCCGCCTGAACGTTCATATTGTGATCCAGCACATTCATAATCATCTGAGGCGTCGTCTGCAAAATACCGTAACTGCCCGGTGTGCCGATCAGCAGGCGCAACCCCTGGTCATCCCACACCTGGGCCGGCGACATGCACATCTCGATCTTCTTGGACGGCCCCACAGCGTTGGGACTCTGCGGCTCCAGATCGAACCACCGCATCATGTTGTTCAGCGCAATCCCCGTACCCGGCACAACCATGGCCGAACCGAACCCGCTGCCCAGGCTCTGGGTCACTGCAACCGCATTGCCATCCGCATCGGCCGTATCGAAGTGCGTCGTACACTCGGTCTGCATCCACGCGTATGGATCTCCGGCCAGCACCTCATCCGCCATCTTCGTCGCCGTGTAGACCTCACCCCCCGTAGGCCGTGCCCGTTCCCCGATTCGTTTGCGTCGCTCGCTTGCGTACTCCTTGGAGAGCAGGCCGGCCACAGGCGGAGCCTCGATTCCGGTGTACTCCGCCCGGTCCGCCGTCGCCAGTTTCGCCGCTTCGATAAACCGGTGCAGCGTCGCCGCCGTATTGTGACCCATCCCGCCCACATCGAACCCCTCCATCATATTGAGCATCTCCAGATACTGCACGGCCTGGCAGGGCGGGGGCGGCACAAAAACCCTGTACCCCCGGTAATCCACGTGGACCGGATCGAGCCAGACCGGTTCAAATCCGCTTAAATCTTCGTGGGTGATCAACCCGCCGCTCTCCTCCATATACCGTACAATCCGATCTGCGATCTCCCCCCTGTAAAAAACATCCGGCCCGCCCTCAACAACCGCACAAAACGTGCGGGCGAGGTCCTGCTGAACCAGAACCTCGCCGGGCCTCGGCGCCCTGCCGTCAATCAAATAGGTCGCCGCCGAAGAGGGATACTTGCTCAGATCCGCCGCATTGGACCCGGTAAACAGGTGATTCTTAACGGTAAACGCAAACCCCTGCTCCGCGTACTCGATCGCCGGTGCAAAAACCGTCCCCACATCCATTGTCCCGTACCGGCGCAGCGCCTCCAGCCACCCCCCGCAGGCGCCGGGAACCAGGGGCGTAAGCGGCCCCCGGTCCCGCCTCTCCGGGCTGTCGTAGAGTGCAAGCTCTGCAGCCTTGGGCGAAAGCCCCATGTAGTCGAGCACCCTGTGCGCTTTCTCCCGCACGCTGTAAACATGCATGAACCCATCCCCACCAATGCCCGACATATAAGGCTCAACCACGTTCAGCGCAGCCGCAGTGGCCACGGCCGCATCGATCGCATTGCCCCCCTGCATCAGAATGCGCAAACCGGCAATCGACGCAAGTGGGTGGGCCGACGCAATCATCCCCCGGGTACCTGTGACCGTCGCGCGGTTGACACTACCTGTAGCAGAAAAAGCCATAGGACAACACTCCTTGGAAGGGGTGAAGGGGCTTTTCCGCGCAGATCCCTCCAGCACCATCGTCCAAAAACGCCCCAAAGGTCCGCTGGGCACAAACGCCCGCTTCCACCACAGGCGCAGTTCGCGGAAAAGCAGCCCCCGCGGCGTCTGAGCGGCGCCCTTCTTTTTCGGCCTTTTTCTTGGGCGAACAAGAAAAAGGCCAAAAGCAAAAGAACAATTGAACCCGGGTATCTGCTGAACGAACCTGGTCAAGAGAACCACTAAGAGACACGGTTGAAGACCCCTTGACATTCGCAACCCGCTTTCTTTCTTTTCAGCACCCGACGAAACGTATCAATCCATAACCCAACACCACGAGGCATCCATGAAACTGGGCTACAGCACTTACGCCATGCAGCGCCTCGATATTTTTGAGGCCCTGCCCCGGATTCGGGCCATCGGCTACGATGCCATGGAGATCGCCGTGGGCGACGACTGGCCCACGGCCCCCCACAAACTCGACGCGGCCGCCCGTCAGAAACTGGCGGACCTGCTGCAGGACCTGGGCTTCCCGCCGCCCGTCCTCTTCGGTCCCGTACCCACCTGTGCCCGGGGGGACGCGCGGCAGGCCATGCTCGGCCGGTTCGCCGGGATCTGCGCCCTGGCCCGGGACCTGAATTTCGGCGGCGAACCGGCCGTGGTCACCAGCACCCTGAGCGGCCGCCAACTCGACTGGGACGCCGACAAGCAGGCTGTTGCCGACGACCTCCTCGAACTGGCGGACCTGGCGGCCGGAGCCAGCGCCATCCTGGCAATCGAACCGCACGTGGGCGGTGCGTTCGACACCCCCGAGAAAGCCGCCTGGCTCATGCAGCAGACCGATCACTCCCACCTGAAGCTCAACTTCGACTACAGCCACTTCTTCGTCCAGGACATGGACCTGCAGCGCTGCGTTGACCTGTGCCTGCCCTGTGCCGCCCACATCCACATCAAGGACGGAACCCTGGCCGGCAACCGGGTCAAATTCCTCCTGCCCGGCGAAGGCAAGTTAAATCTGACGACCTACATCAAAGCCTTAATCCAGGCCGGCCTCACGGTCCCCGTCACCGCCGAAGTCAGCGCCATGATATGGAGAGAGCCGGACTACGACCCCTGGGCCGCAGCGGAATTCTGTTACCGTGCCCTGAACCAGGCCCGCCGGGACGCCTGATGCATCTCAAAATACGTTGCGTTGACAGATCCACCGCCTTCGGGTCAAACGCTTCCACCACCGGGTACAGTTAGAAACCCAGGGAAACCCATCTACCGAAAGGCTATTTTTCAAGAAGCTCCTCCAGCGCGAGAGAATCCGAATAGGCGAACAGCGCCGGAAGGCCTCCGGTATGAATGAAAAGGACCTTTCGACCCGGATCGATTAAACCGCGTCGGACGTGATCGATCAGACCCGCCATCGCCTTCGACGTATACACCGGATCGAGCAGCAGCCCGTCGCTGCGCCCGACCAGCCGCATCGCCTCCTTCCCTTCATCCGTCACCACCGCGTAACCGGGCCCGACATAGTCGACCGTGCTGATGATCTCATCGGGGGTAAGCCGGGTCGGCAGCCCGAGAATCTCCGCACACTCGTTTCCGATGTGGGAGATGCACTCCGGAAAGGTCCAGCCCGGGGTGATCGGGTCGGGAAGCGCCGGAAGGCCGACCAGGCGAATGGGAGACTCAAGGTGTTTCAGCGCAATGGCAAGCCCGGCCTGGGTCGTGTCCGACGAGCAGACCCAGATCTCGTCGATCTTCAAATTCAGATCCTCCGCCTGTTCCACCATTTCCACAAACGCTTGCGCGTACCCGCAGGCGTAAAGCCCCAGCCTCGACTCGTCTCCAAGGCGGGCCACGTAAACCCGCTTCCCCTGCGCCTCCAGCTCCTTTCCCCGCTGCCGGATGCGCTTGCCCTGAACCGTCCAATCTTCCCCTTCGAAAACTTCTACCTGAGCGCCCACGATGAGGTCCAGAAGAAAGTTCCCCTGGATCTCGTCGTCCCGCTTCCCCCGGACCTTCCGAAGGACCAGGTGGCACGCCAGCCCCAGCTTCGCACAGGACGCCGCGAGCTGCCGGCAAAAGTTGGACTGAACCGCAGCGCCGGCAACAACCGCATCCGCCCCACTTTCCACGGCCTCACCCAAAACATACTCGAACATCCGGGTCTTATTTCCACCTGCTGCCAGGCCGGTGAGATCGTCCCGTTTTACCCAGATCTCAGGCCCGCCCAGTTCGCGCGTCAAGCCTGGACAGGGCTCAAGATCCGTAGGTAAGTTGGCCAGAGAAACCCGTGGAAGCGCATCCAGCGCCTCCTTCAACTCGGCCAGACGCCGTTCGCTTGCGTTTTTCATGAAATACCCTTTCCACTTCTGGTGCCAATGTGAATTTCAGGTCTGCTATCTTCTTCACTTCCTGGACATCCCCCTGGTATAAACCTTCCCCTGAATCATCTTGTGAGCCGGACAGCCTCCGATCAGTATCAACCTGGCAAACTTCTGTTCACACTGCGGGCATGTTAACCCCCCTCCGGTGCGATCCTCAACAATCCGCTCCACAAAACATTTGACCAGACCGCCCCGGCCCCCTTTACGATACTTGTAAAGAAGCGTCTTACACTTCGCGCAGTAAATCGAGATTGTCCGGCGGTCTATCTTCGCTTTCCTGGCCATCGCCCACAGCTCCAACAGCCTGCATCAACCGAGCTGAGAAAGAATACGCTCCATGAGAAACAATATACACCCTCCGAAGTGGAAAAGGTAGCCAAAGATGAAGCGATCCTGAGTCCGGAGAGGCTGCTTCGAGCCGGTGCCCGCAAGATGCAGCAGGACGTCCCTGTGATACCTTCTCTGTTTCCTATCCAAAGAGGCTCTCACCCGCTGTCGAAACCATTTGACAGCGGGCTTTTTTATGGCTTTTCTGTTAGGCGAGAGACAAAATCCCAGGGCAGGTTCCGCAACCGCCGGCATATGCGCACAGGAGAGGAAAACCGTGAAGAGAGAAGAAAAACGCACAGGGAATGGCCGGGGCTGGGATAACCGCAGCCAGGCGAAACCGGCGGCGGAATATGAATTTCGCTACGGCTCCGGGCTGTTGAAGAAAGAGAGCGCCGGGTGGCCGCGCACCTTAGTGGTAACCACACCCAGCGCGTACAGGACCGCCCGCCCATACCTGTCCCGGGAACCGGCCGGCGTAGCCTGCGTACGGTGGCTGGACTGGGATCACCTGCACGAAACCAGCAAACAGCTGCCCGACGATGCGGGGCTGGTCATAGGCCTCGGCGGTGGACGCGCCGTGGACGCAGCCAAATTCGTGGCGCTCGAAAAAGGCCTGCCTCTGATCACAGTTCCGACGATCGCATCCACCGGTGCGATTATCCACGGCGTGTGTGCAAAATGGAAGGGCAGGGAGCCTGTACAGGATACTGACTGGCCGTGGGTCGATTGCGAGTATGTCCTGGTGGATTACGACCTGGTGCTGGAAGCGCCTTATTATCTGAATACGGCCGGGCTGGGCGATATCCTCTGTGGGTACGCCGGGCTGGCGGAGTGGCGGTGGAGGGCCAGGAACGGCCAGGGACCTGCCTGTGACGAGGCGGCCATGGCCACGGTTATCGAACACCACGAAGCGTTCACCCGGAGGTTTGAGGAAACGCTCGACGGTGAGGGCAACCTGACGGCCGACAGCGTACATCACATGATGACATGCTTGCAGGAGCGGGACGGCAGGGCGCTCCGGCACCCGGGCATGAGGAGCGGGGACCATCATTTCTTGATCGCCCTGGAGTTTGTGAATAACAGGAGCTGGGTTCACGGTGAGCTTGTTGCCTTAGGCGCGCTCACTATCGCCTGGCTGTGCGATGCGCAGCCGGAAGACCTGATCGGAAGGCTGGAGAGGTGCAGGGTGCGGCGCCGGCCGACGGAGATGGAACTGGGCCGTGAGCAGCTGCGCAAAGGGCTGGCATTTGTGCCGGACTATATGGCGCAGCGGAACATCGACTCGATCCTGCGCCACGAGCCCGTTAAGGGCGCGCAGTTCGAGGCGCTCTGGGAATTTCTGGAAACCGGGTAACGCGTGGACACGGTCTGAAATTCCACCTCTCATTACGAACCGAAAGGAGTCAGCAGGATGCCGAACAGAAAAAAGCGCAGCCGATTCGTTAGCGCCGGGATGCGGGCCAATGCGCTGGCGAATGCGGAGAAACACGAGTGGGTGCGGCAGCAGCAGGAACGCGCGGTCGCAGCGGCCGAGGCGTGGGTGAGCCGCACGGATAATACGCTGTGGACAATGGTTACCGCGCAAGAGCTGCCCCGGACGACTTACACGAATGAAGGCGTGGTTTACAGGGGCCAGAAGCCTTACTGCCCCGGCTGCGGGGAGGCGGCGCCGGCGAAATCGGGGCGAGAATGGTGGGATTTTGACCAGGACAGGCCGTGGAAGGTTCAGTGCGAACACTGCGATGAGATCTATCCCAAGAATGACTTCGAAGCATTCTACAAGACGGCTCTGGATGCGCACGGTATGTTCCAACGGAAGTTGGGCGACCGATCGCTGCTGTTTAATGCGGACCATCCCGATCCCACCGATCCGCTGCACAAGCTCTACGTTGACGACGGCTATGGGATGTTCGACGAGAAGGGAAACCGGCACGACATCATCGCATACTACAATTTTGAAGCGGTGTGGCGGCGGGTCCAGTCGGGCGTAGCCGCGCTGGCCGAAGCGTATGCGCTCACCAGCGATAAGCGCTATGCCCACAAGGCAGGTGTGCTGCTGGACCGGATCGCCGATGTCTACCCCGAGATGGACTACCTGCCTTTGCACGAATTGGGCTTTCAGCACAGCCAGGGCGGCTCGGGGAGGGGACGCATCGAGGGGTGCATCTGGGAGACGTTTGTGGCCCAGCGCCTGGCCCGGAGCTACGATGTGATCTTCGACGGGCTCCAGGGCGACGGTGAACTGGTGACGTTCTGCTCGGATCAGGCAGAGCAATACGACCTGGGCGACAAGGGCAGTATTGCCGCGATCTGCGAGCATATTCGCGATCACCTGCTGCTGGAGGCGCTGGCGTCGGTGAAAGACGGCCGGATTAACGGCAACACGGGTATGAACCACACTTCGCTGGCTACCTCGGCGATCGCGTTGGACGATCCCGAGTTGACGCCGCAGTGGCTGGACTGGTTGTTCCACCCCGATTTTCCCGGCGACCACTCGAACCGGAAAGACCCGGTGCCGTGGGTGCTGACCGAGGGCCTCGACCGGGATGGCATGGGCAGCGAGTGCGGAGGTTACGGCCTCATCTGGACGCGCCACATGCAAGACCTGGTCGAAATTCTGGCCGTCTATCCCGAGTATGTGAAACACAACCTGGTTGCCGATTACCCGAAGCTCAAACAGGCATTTCTTGTGGAGTCCCGGCTGAATGTGCTGGATGGGATGATGCCCAACACAGGCGACAGCGGCGCGGTCGGCGCCTGGGGAAGACAGGGCAGTGCTGCGACCTACCTCCTGGCGTATAAGCTGTACCGGGACCCGCGTTTTGCCACCCTGGCGTGGTTCGAGCACGAGGCCCACGGGTCGTCCCTGCGCCTCGACGACGACATCTACCAGGAGGATCCGGACGCGCTGATCCGTGAGGTGCGGGAGATCGCTCAGGACGAGCCGTCCAAACTGAAGAGCGAGCACTTTGGCCGGTACGGGCAGGCGTACCTCCAGACTGGAAATCCCGAGAATGGCCGCGCCGTGTTCATCCACTACGGGCAGGACAAAGGGCACTCGCACCACGATTGTCTCAACCTGGGATTGCTGGCGAAAAATGTGGCCATGATTCCGGATCTGGGCTACCCGGAGTACACCGGAACCTGGCCGAAGCGGCATGCCTGGACGGCCAACACGATCAGTCACAATACACTGGGGGTGGGCGATACCGGATCGGGATACAGCCCGGGCGGACAGATTGAGTTTTTCGCGGTTGAAACGCCCCTGCGCGTGATGCAGGTGGATGCGCCCAACGCTTATGAAGGTATGCGGACCTACCGGCGCACGGTTGCGCTGGTGGACGTGGGCGAGGACGACAGCTACGTTTTCGATCTGTTCCGGGGGCGGGGTGGGAGCAACCACCGCCTTTCCTGGCACGGGGCGGCAGAAGCGGCACAGGTTGCGGGCCTTGAGCCGGTCAGACAGGAGAGCGGCACGTTCGCCGGTCCGGATGTGCCGTTCGCCAGGCTCGACGGCGAGGATGCCGACTTCTACAAACGGAGCGGTTTCACCTACCTCTATGACGTGGAGCGCTCCACCGGTCCTGTGGAGACGCCCTACACCGTCGACTGGAAGATCGAAGATATCCAGGACCGCATCCGGGAAGGCCACGAACCGCATCTGTGCCTGCACGCGCTAACGTCCTGCGATGAGGTCGCGCTGGCCACGGGGGATTCGCCGCGCAGGCTGCAGCGGCCCAGATATCTCATCCAGAGCCGGCTGGGCGAGGATGTGCAGAGCCAGTTTGTCAACGTGCTTGAACCCTATGACACCAGGCCGTTCATCAATCAGGTTCGCCGACTGAGGGTGGAGCACAACGGGGATGCCGATGCGGCCGCCGCCGTGGCCGTGGAGTTGGCCGATGGTCGCATGGATATCCTGATCAGCTGCGAGGAGACGACAGAGGGTACGGTCGAAGGCGGGATCACATTCAACGGTACCTTCTGCATGATTCGCCTGGTTGACGATGAGGTGAAGCTGATGCGGTTGATCGGTGGCACGTTGCTCGCCTGTGGGGATGCGAAGCTGACGGCAGACCGGGCCGCCTGGCGCGGGAAGGTATCGCGAATTGACGCTTCCGACGCCGGGAACAACCAGGTCTTCCTCGATCCCCCGCTGCCGCAGGATGACGACCTCGCTGGCCGCACGATCCATTTCATCAACGGTTTGCCGATGGATACGAGTTACAAGATCAGGGCGGTCACGGCCGAGGGCATCTCCACGGGCGACATTACGATTGTGAGAGGGCTGAAGGAAGGCACCGACCTCGCCAGTGGACACACGTACCTGGTCAATCCTGGAGATGAATACGTCGTGCCAGTGATCGCCAGGAGCGGAGATGCGTGAGACAATCGAGCCGAAAGGGTGGAGGGATGCCGATCTGAAAGACGCTCAGACCGTGTTGAAAGATGGGATCATCTTGCCGGATTACGATTGGAGGTCTGGAGCATGGTAGCTTTTGACAAGCACCGCAAGCGACGCATGATCTGCAACGATGACGGGGATCAGCAGAGGTCCGCCAGCGACCGCGCCTTCGGGTACAACGTCCACGACGAGCAGTCATTCCTCGACGCGCGTACGACGGTTACGTTCGATTCGCACGTGGACACGTACGTGTGGTGCGTGGGAAACGGCGCGGACCCGCCTTATGGTGACGCTTCACTCGTTCCAGGTGTGAAGTCGGCTTCCCACGCCAACGACATGGTCGTGGAAAAGTGCCACGCCTGCGGAATGGAGGTATGGGCGTCACTGCGCATGAACGACATCCACGACTCGCGGGCCAAAGGTCTGGAGCACGTCCACGATGACCTGAAGCGGCAGCACCCGGAACTGCTCGTTGCGCCGGAGGAGAACCGCCACCTGCCGGTCGAACTGGCCGAGCGCAGCCAGTGGACGGTCTTCAACTACGCCCGGCCCGAAGTGCGGCAGCACCGGCTCAACTTTATCCGGCACAACGCCTCCGCCCACGATTTCGACGGCTACGAACTGGACTTCACCCGCCACGGGTTCTACTTTCCACTGGGCCAGGAGCGCGAGTTGGCCCCGAAGATGACCGACCTGATCCGGCAGGTGCGGGCACTCCTGAACGACATAGGCGAAAAGCGAGGACGGCCCTTCACCTTTGTTGTGCACGTCAACGACTCGGTCGAATCCTCGCTCGGCCAGGGTCACGACGTCGTAACGTGGTTGAAGGAGGGCCTGATTGACGTGTTGATCGTCGGGGCAGGGTATCTCCCTTATGGGGTGCCCTGCCATGAATGGGTGTCACTGGGCAAACACTACGGCGTGCCGATCTATCCGTCCGTGAACACCAATACGTATCTCCCCTTGTGCCGAGACCTGCTCAAGCGGCCGCTGGCTTTCCCGGAAGCGGTCCGCGCCCATGCCGCGCACTACTGGCACCAGGGGTTTGAGGGCCAGTACCTGTTCAACCTCTTCTGCATGGATGAGAAGGAACGGGCGGGGTCTCCGGAGATCGCCTACCAGGTGCTCAACCAGATCGGCGACCCGGCGGCGCTGGTGGGCACCAGCAAGATCTACTGCATCCAGGGCGCGCAGGACTCAGGCGGCAATGCCCGGTTCGGCTCCGGCCCGACCCCCCTGCCCATCGCCCTGGTTGGACAGGAGCACAAGCTGCCGCTCCAGCTCGGCCCCGACGGCGGCGATCCGAATGCAAAGATCACGATCACCGCCCTGGCCAACGGCGACGCAACGGACCGCCGTGTGTGGCTTCGGTTGAACCATCGCCTGCTGCCCGCACCGACGCGCACCGACCTGGGCTTCGTCGTCCAGGCACCGGCGGGATTTGCCCGACCCGGTCAGAATGAACTGTCCATCTGGGCCAGCGACAACACCGCGTTGTCGGATCGACCCATTGTCGTTTATCAGGTTGTTGCGCATGTGGAATACGAGTGATGAATAGGCCTGCTTTTCAACTGGAAGTGGTCGATGATCGATTTCTGCAGGAAAGGAGGTCGAGACGATGATATCAGCTACTGAAAGCCCGCGGGGCGCCCGACGGGTGATTCACACCAGCGACCTGGGCTCACATTTTGGCGAGGGAACCTGGCTCTTTGGCGACCCGACAACCGCCGAAGAGCTGCGGAATTGGATTTGCAATGTGGCCGCAGGCGGCGCAGACACCTACGTGCCGGAGGTCTATTTTGATGGCCTGAACGCCTACTATCGCAGCGACCGATGTCCGAACTGGGATTCGCCGAGGTACAGGCGCTTCGACGCCATCATGGATTCCGGAACCATGCCACTTGAAATTTTCGTCGAGGAAGCGCACCGACAGGGAATGGAATTACTGGCCGGTTTTCGGATAAACGACCGTCACCGCGTCCACAAGTCCTTTTTTGAGGAGCATCCGGACTGGATGTTGAAGGACCTCGGACACGGCGTGGACTACTCGCTGCCGGAGGTGCGGGACTGGATGTTTTCTATTGTAGAGGAAGTGCCCGACCGGTTTGACGTGGACGGAATCGAGTTCAACTTCATTCGTCACGGCTATTGTTTTCCGCCGGCAACGGCCGCAGATCAGCATCCGATTATGACGGACTTTATGCGGCGCGTCCGTAAGATGCTCAATGATATCGGCAAGAGAAGGGGACGTCATCTCCTGCTGGGCGTGCGGGTGCCCACCACGCTGGAGGAATGCCGCCACTTTGGGTTCGATCTGCCCACGTGGGTTGCGGAAAAGTTGATCGATTATGTGGCTCCGACCGACTATCACTACACGAATTTCAACATGGAGGTTGAGGCGTTCTCCGAGCTGACCCGGTCCTCGGATTCCTGTTTCCTCTATCCGGCCATCCAGGCCGATGTGCCCGGGAACTGTGCGATCATGTCGCTGGACAACTACCGGGCCGCAGTGCAAAATTTCTATGGCGCGGGCGCCGACGGTACCTCCACGCACAACTACGACGTCTATATGTGGGGGCAATTGCGGAGCAAGAGCTACCCCGGCCCGGCGGACATGTACCCGAAAGCTCTGGATTATTTCAAAACCCTGAAGCATCCCGATGCAGTGGTCGCCGGGGACCGGCATTATCTGTTTCTCCCCCTCTGGCCCCACGAACTCCACCCTGCCGGGTATCGCGGGATTACAATTCCGCACCCCAGAGCGGTGCTGAAGCGCAGTGAGCCAGACCACCGCGCCGAATACCGGTTCCGCATTTGCGAGGATCTGCCCGAGCGTGTCGATCTGCCGAGGGATAACCGCGGCGTGTACGCAGGGCAATTCAACAGCACAGGTAAGGCTCCGGGCGTCTGGCTCATCTTCAGAGCGATCGGGTTGGGACCGGGCGATGAGATTGCGGTGGACATAAACGGACAGGAGGTTCCAGCCGACCGTGTCCGACAGATCTGGTACCGGGAGGGCCGGCCTGCATGGGAGGGAAGGCCGCTGCCGCCGTATACCGAATGCCGGTTGAACTTGACTGCGCCCCCAGGGGTCTACGGCGATAACAACCTGGGTTTCAAGCTCCTTGGAAGTGACGAGGGGGCCGAAGGGGATGTTGTTGTTGACGAACTTGAGGTTATTGTGCACGTGAAAGACTGACGTCGGATGGGTTCTGACCGTGAGCGGAAGCGCCTGTTCAACCCGGGAGAATACCCAATGAGCAAGCCGGATATCTACCAGCGCACGATGATTGACGTGCTGACGCCCCAGTTGAAGAAACGCGTCAAGGACCACTTTACCATGCACCAGTTCGCCATCTGCGGCTGCACGCGCGAGGATGGGTTCGCCGGGCAGGGGGTCGTGCCGCTGTATGAAATGGAACGGCACTACGTTTTCAAGACTTCCACCGATCTGGGGACCTACAACCATCACCCGAACCTCGTCAAGTGGAAGGGCGAGTATTGGTTTGCCTGGGACAACTGCATGGTCAACGAGGAATGGCCGGGACAGCGGACGTTCATTTCGCATTCGACCGATGGTGTGGCGTGGTCCGAGCGCATCCTCGTGGCCGACGGGGATGAGAAGAGAGGGATGCTGCGCAATCTCGGCGGGGTCTACGCGCGCGGCAACACGCTCTACGCGTTCATCCAGGAGAAGTGGGACCTGGCCCATGCTACGGATCCCGAGATGAGCGTTCACGACAACACGAAGGTGTCGGTCCGCAACGATCTCTGGGCAAGCAGGGACGGCAAGAATTGGGAACTGCTGAAACAGAACTACGTGGATGTGCGCTGGATGTTCGAGAACCCGAGGCTGACCAACGGTGGACGTCTGATGGGGCCGATCACGGACCACGACGGAGCGCCCGGTGTCGCGCTGTGGCCCGGTGACGATCCCGAAGAGACGCCGGAGGTGATCCACCAGCCCTGGCACGGCAACAGGGACGACTACTTCGCCGGCCACGACGAAGGCCGGTTTATCTACGGCGAGGCGACCTGGTACACCGATGACGAGAATCGCATCTGGATGTACTGGCGCGACGAGAGCGGGTCCACGTACCTCGGTCTGACGCTCTCCGAGGACGGGGGCGGGACGTGGACCGAGGTGATGCGCACGAACTTCCCCGATTCAAAATCGCGCACCTTTGCGGGACGCCTCTACGACGGGCGCTTTTTCCAGGTCGGTAACTCGACCCGTGTCTACATGGACCGCAATTTCTTCGCGCTGAGCCTCTCCGACGACGGCGCCAGGTTCAGCAAGATGTACCAGCTCATCAAAGAACCCGCCTACCAGCGTTTCCAGGGGCATCTGAAGGCCCACGGCTACCAGTATCCAAGCTGCGTGGTAGATGGCCACAGGCTTTTGATCGGTTACTCGGTCAACAAGGAGGACATCGCGGTCGGGATCGTGGATACAACAGAGATTTGAAGCATGGTCCAATTCACAGGTACAGGGGCCTGTCTGCGAAGGACGAACAGGAGGAGGCAATGAATCGAAAGGAGAGGACCGATGGCCCGGTTGCAATTCGGCATGGCCGTTCGTGACATTACACCCCGCTACCCGGTCTGGGCGCACGGGTACTCCGCACGTACGCGCAAGTCCTCCGGCGTGCGGGAACCGCTGTCTGTGGGATGTCTGGCCGTTACCAACGGCCAGACCCGGGTGCTGATTTTTGCGCTGGACATGATCGGCGTTCGGGCCGATGTGTGCGACGAGCTGTATGCGCTGCTGGAGAAGGAGACGGGTGTGGGCTACCCCAATATCCTGATCTCGGGGTCGCACACGCACTTTGCCCCGGCGCTGCACGGGACGGCCTTCGCCGATCCGGCGATTGCCTTTGTGGATCGCGACGAGAAGTATGTGAATGGGGTAAAGACCCGGCTCGTGGAGGCGGCCGGGGAGGCTCTGGCCGACGCGCGCGCCATGCGCCTTGAGACGGCCCGGATTCAGGTGCCTCAGGTGGTGTACAACCGGCGAACGGTGCGAAGGTCGGACGGCATGGTGCAGATGAACCTGATGTACCCGGAAAACCCCTCTCCGTACACGTTCAGCCCGGTGGATTCCGAACTGACGGTTCATCGTCTGGTGGACGAGAGGGGGGTGCACGGCGTGCTGATGAACTTCGGCTGTCATCCGGTCACAGGGTGCTGGCCCGACGAGGACAACTACAAATTCTCAGCCGACTATCCGTACCACGCACGGCAAACCATTTCCGAAAAATGGCATTGCCCGGTGCTGTTCACACTGGGCGCCGCCGGAGACGCCGTGCCGATCAATCGCCGCGACGACTGCAGGGAACGCATCGGCAGTGTGCTGGGAAACGCGGCGGTGCTGGCAGAGCGCACGTTTCAGGCCGATCCCTCCACCGACCTGAATGCCGATACGGTAGAAGTGGAGGCCGAGACGATTCTGAAGACGCACCCGTCCAGGGCCGAGGCCGAGTACGAAGCGGCGAGGCAGGCGGTTCTTGCGGTAGAAGACAGGAAGGGTGAACAATTTCGCGAACGCAATGAGGCGTTCACGCAGAAGTTGCGGGATTGCGGACGGGCCCGCCTCTATCCCGAAAACAGGTGGCGAATCAGGGTTCAGTTCGTCCGGATCGGGAAGACGACGCTGGTGGGTCTGCCGTTCGAGGTGCTGGCCGAGATCGGCCTCAGGATGAAGGAACGCTTTCCGGACAGCGTTCTGGTGTCCTGCTGCGGAGGCTACCAGGCCTACCTGCCCCTTGCCTACGAATACGACCGCGTGGGCTATGAAGCCACGGCGTCTTCAACGCATTTCGTACCGGGCACGGGCGACCGGGTACTTGAGGCCATTCTGGAGCGGCTTGAAAAGAAGACCATCCCGGGGAGCTTATGAGAAGCTGTTTTAAAATTCCCGGTGAGTTCCCCAGCGCGAGCGAAAAAGTATCGGTCTCGCCTCCTCCACCTTCGTTGCGGAGTGGTGGGGCTTTTCTGCGCGGTTCCGTTCACCGCCTTCGCCCAGAAACGCCCCAAAGGTCCGCAGGGCAGACCTGCCTGTGCCGTGCCCGGCACGGCAGACAGGAGCTTCCGTTTCCACCCCAGGGGCAATTTGCGGAAAAGCAGCCGCTTAAACCCAAGAAACACAACAAGTTCTGTTACAATCTGAAAGCCTATTTTCCAAGTAGCAGCTTCATAAAAAGGGGGATCCGATGTCGATGGCATCTCAGAGCGCAGTGGTCGAGAAGCTGGATGGGGAAGATGGATCTGTTGAACTTCCCTGCCGGGTGCTGGGCAAGACGGGCGAGCGCGTGCCGATCCTGGGGTACGGCACAGCGCCTGGCGGTATGGGGTTGAGCGATGAAGAGGCGATTGCGCTGATTCACAGGGCGATTGACCTGGGAGTTACCTGTATGGACACGGCACCGGGGTACGGACGAGCGCATGTGCAGCTGGGGACGGTGATGGCAGAGCGGCGTGAGGAGGTCTTTCTGGTGACCAAGACGGGTGCGGATGATGCGGAAAAGGCGCTGGAGATCCTGGAGCAGAGTCTGAAAGATCTGCAGACCGAGCAGGTGGATCTGACCTACGTCCACTCCCTGGGCAACCGGGATGTGGACCGGGTGCTGGCTGTGGATGGGTCTCTGGCGGGCCTCCGAGAGGCGCAGCGGCGAGGGTGGACGCGTTATGTGGGGTTTTCGGCGCACAATACGCCCTGGAAGGCGGCCAGGGCGCTTGAGGAGGCGGATGTGGATGTGGTGATGCTGGCGATGAATCTTGCGGACCGGCACACGTACAATTTTGAAGAAGCGGTCCTGCCCCTGGCCCGCGAGCGTGGGGTGGGGGTGGTGGCGATGAAGGTCTACGGCGGGGCGCTGGAGATGAAATACGACCGTCCGACCCCTTCGGCGCTGGCAGCACACGGCGCACACGACCACCAGGCTGCCCTGAATTATGCGCTGGGCCTGCCGGGGGTGGCAACGGCGGTTGTGGGGGTGTATACCGGGGCGGAGTTGATCCAGAACCTCGAATGGGCTCGAAATCACACGCCCCTGTTCGCTGAAGCGGAAGCCGGGCTGGAGAAGCTGGGCAGGGAGATTGCCGCCGACTGGGGGGCGCACTACGGCTCGGTACGATAGAAGCTGCTGCTTCGGAGTGTAAGTGCTGCTCAACTTTCGTAGTAACACATTCTTCAGCAGCAACTTCTCAGAGATTCGGCGCTCCATCGCTCTTTCGGTGGATACCACCGTCCCTGACCGAGCAACTGGTCTACCACCGCCGCAAATTCTGCTGTCATGGCTTCTCGGAAGATGCGAGATTTCCTCACGGATCGGCTGACTCCTCCCGGGTACTTTCGCCAGGTCGCAGGGGCATCCCGCTGTACGCCCTCCATCTCCAGCCGACGCCAGATCGTTGATTCCATCTCTGCGGCGTCTTCGGCCGTAAACGCGCGCACCTTGACGTAGCCCCGG
Source organism: Candidatus Latescibacterota bacterium (assembly GCA_965222075.1). Taxonomy (GTDB): domain Bacteria; phylum Latescibacterota; class UBA2968; order UBA2968; genus JAAXHW01. Next base: position 3,445,929 of record OZ244937.1, read on the forward strand.
GTGCAGAGCTGCTCAAGGTCCTGTTCGTTCAGTGGTCCGTCAGTCGGCGATGTGTTATTTGTCTCTGAGCGAAAGGATTCCAAATACTTCCCCCGGACACCAGGACCGAGATCTCCACGGCGATATCCTGGACGCAGCTCGTCTGGATCAGCCTTCTTCATAGATTCTCCTGTTGACGTCCACTGCCTGTAGCGCCTTGGCAGACGGCGTTGTCTTACAAAGACTGCAGCATGGCTTCAGCTCCGATTTCCGCTCGCTCTACCTCGTAACCTGCCGATTTCACATTTGCGATGGCTGAACGAATAGCTGCTTCCAGGGAGTCCCCCTCTCGGTGAAAATCAATCGAGAACACACCGTTGCAGATCCCTGGTGTTCCATCGTCACAACCGGCCTCGAACAATTCGTCTGCAATCTCTTCGGTCAGCTCGAATTGTCCTTTGAGAATCAAGGTAAAACCATATTTGGTCATTGGGCTTAACCTTTCCAATTTACAGTCTACAACATGTGATGCGGGCAACGGTCAATAGCCCGACGGATGTCTTTGGCATGGTCTTCAGGACTCTTTGGGGTTGAGTATACAGCTCTCGCACAGCCAGTCTGATCGCTCAGTGGGCAATACAAGCGGCCCCAGGTGTGGGCACGTGGTCCCGCTTTCCGAACCGTCCAGCCATGGTCTAATGCGTAAGCAATGGCTGCACGAATATGCTTATTGGGATGATCTGACACTGGATTCTTATAACGTCATTTATGTTTTGGCTTGATTTCTTCGTGCGCGATTTGTTGAAGTGGGGTCTGAGAGCTTTTTTTGCGCCAGTTTTGCATAACGTTTCTCCGGTTTGCGAACCGCGCAGCGGTTGCGCGGAGGGGCGGATGCCCCGTAGCCGGGGGCACGGTGTTACAGGATGTGCCAGTTCAGGATATTGGGCTCCCAGCTTGCTACGGACGGCAAGACCGCTACATAAAAGATACCACTCAGTTTCGATCTATCCCTAATATTGCAGGTAGGTCAGCCAATGAAGTAATTTCGTGGTCAGCTTTGATCTCAGTGTCGTTCATCAGACCTTCACGATTCAGCCAGACCGCATGCGCTCCGGCCTCACGCGCTCCGGCAACATCGTTTTCCAGGGAATCCCCCACGTGTAATAGCTGCTCCAGCGGACAGCACGCCCTCCGTGCGGTGATCTGGAAGATGCGTCGATCGGGCTTCTCAACACGCACATCCTGGGAAAGGACAGCAAAGACAAACCGGCCCTCAAGCCCACAGCGGTCGGGGTAACTATTCCCATTGGACAAAAGTCCGATCTTGAAATGAGGCGCTAGAATGTCAAGAGCAGGCAAGACATCCTGATACAACTCAATATCTTCGAAACGATGCTTCAGATATATCTCATTCAAATGAACAGCCAGACTGCGGTCCTCACAGCCAACGCGTTCAAGCGTCCTCTCAAATGCAAGTCGTCTGATCTCCTCAAGATTCCAGGTCTTGCCCTTCACTTCCTCGGCAAGCCGATTGCGAATCACAATCATTTCGTCCACCGTAAGGGCCACAGCTCGCTCTGCCGGAACGTGCCTACGCAGTTCCACTAACGTGTGCTTTAGTGAATGTCTCATGACCTTCTGAAAATCCCACAAAGTCATGTCGCCATCAAAAGAGATCGCTGAAATTCGCAAGGTACTCGCCTCCACTAAATGGACAAAGATGCCTCGGCGTATGATGACGACGGTTCTGCCGCTTCCAGAGCTGGGTGGCACTTCCTATAACGTTTCGCCGATTCGCGAACCCCGAGCTCGGCCGCTGAGCCTGTCGAAGCGTGTCGAAGGGTTGCCCTTAGGGCCAAGGCGCGAATGCGCCGCAGCGCAAAACGTGATGTTAACTGCTGGCGACCCTTTTTTAGGAAATCCTTCAGTATGCATAGGATCGTCAGCTTTCCATTAGGGCTTGTTTGACCCGGTCTGCATATGAATCCAATTCCTCATCAGGGATACGATCTAGCCACCGTGGATAAACTCTCAATAAACCATCGTCTACTTTTCTAGGATGGATATGAAAATGCACGTGGGGGACTTCCTGGTGAGCACCTGGCCCATTGCTCTGCCATATGCTTAATCCGTCTAGCTCGAAGGCTTTTCTGACGGTTCGAGAAAGTAAGATCATAGCTTTCATAATCTCAGATCCTGTTTCCTCTGACAGGGCATAGATGTCTGGAAAGTGCTCTTTGGGAATGACCAGAATATGCCCAGGGTTTGCTTGCCTTGGATCTATCAGCGCGATGACAGAATCCGACTCGTATACCACCCTCGCACTCTTAGTTCCCTCCACGATTTCACAGAAGACACATCTTGATTCATCCATACATCCTTCACCTTGCTTTGTGCAAGAGATATAATGACGTACGAAAAGGCTCTCCGCGGTAATGGGTGTGTGCTATTCTTTGGTTTTTTCGCTTGCAGTTAACGTTCTGGCCACTTGCGAACCCGCGCAGCGGGTTGCCGAATGGCCGGAGGGAGCGAACGCGCCGGAGCCGCAGCCCGTCGTGTTATGTGTAGTTGCAGTCCCGGTTATCGCCGGCCTTGCCATGCATGGCAAGGCCGGAAATGGGCTGATACCTCAAACTTCAATCTGGCTTTCTTCCTGCGAAATGCTAAAGCAGTTTCGTAGTGCTTGGTGATCGATCCTCCGTAGTTCTTGTTTATCAGGTCAGCGATACCATCAAATAGGTGCGTGCGATTGAATTCGGGCAGCGCGATGTGGTCAGAATAGGTGCCAATGAGTTTGATGTACTGTTCCGCAGAATAGTTCGCTGTCCACGCGTACACTCGGTGGATAGGATCGGCAAAAGCGGTAGTTCCGGGTTCTGGGGACTCTGATGTCGTCGGAGTACTGGGATCCCGAGGGGAATCTGAAACTACATAATGCTTGCTATAAACTTCCTGGACTTCCGCAAAGAAACCTTCGTGTTTTCTTACGTGTTGGTTGGAGAAGATGGCCAATGATCCCCTGGCCTTCAGGGTGTCACGGGCTTTAATGAATCTGACTCTTGGACTCACCCAGTGGAATGCAGTCGCGGAGATCACAAGGTCAAACTTGCTAGCCGAGTCCCAATCTTCGAAAGGACACAGGACGAAGCAAACGTTCTTGTAGTTGTTGAGTCGCGCCCTCGCAACCTCGATCAAATCTTGGCCAATATCCAAACAGGTCATTTCGCAACCGATGGTGGCAAATAATCTCGAAGCCTGTCCGGTTCCACACCCGACTTCCAGGATTTTTCCGCTTCTATCCATTCCGGAGAGGTCCAAAACATCCCTGACAAGCTCATCAGGGTATCCGGGCCTCACTTCGTCATAGAGCGAGGCAACGGTATTGAAAGTGGTTTTGAGATCAGGGCGGGGCATTAGAATTCCCATGATTTGGGTTTAGGCGGCGCAGGGAGGCGTCGCTCTGGGACTACAATTGCACATAACGTCCCGGCTGTTCCTGAACCGTGTAGCAGTTGGGTCAGAAGGAGCCAAGCGACTGGAGCCAGGAACAGCCTGTTATGTGTCTGTAGCAGTTTGCGATCGGAAAAGCGATAGAGAGGCGACCATCACCCTTCTGTTTTGTGTCTTTCAGGGTTTTACAGCCTGAGCAAAGAACAGACTCTGAGAATAATCGTCATACACCTTCCACTTAAAGATTTCAAAACCTGCTGTCTCGACTTCCTGAACCAGACTCTCTGGCAAGCCCCAGAAACGCGTTGCGATTCCATTCTCTATTTTGCATCGGGTCACAGGATCAAACGGATAATCTGCATTCTTTGGCTCACCACATTTTGTCATGACGATGAATAACCCCTGAGACTTCAGTACACGATGCACATTCTTCAAGAATGCAATGCGATCTTCGCCGATGATACAATGTAGGCAAAGGGCGTCTATGATCACGTCGAAAAACCCATCCTCATACGGCAAATCGAGGACGTTCCCAACTCGGAAATCCGCTCTCAAATTCTGTTCCTCACCCTTTTCCTCTGCCCAAGCAATCGCCGTCGGAGAGATATCGATTCCATAGGCTTGAAAGCCCTTCTCCGAAAGGAGCAAAGAAAGATCGCCGGCACCACATCCTAACTCAAGCAAAGTTCCCGATTCCAACTCCAACTCTCGCAATACATTGGTCACTTTGCCGAAGTTCCAGGTCGTCCGACCTGCCTGTGCGTTGCACGCACGCAGACAGGTCAAGCGAGATGGTGAAGTCACACTTGACTGGCAACAGACCTGCCTGTGCGTTGCACGCACGCAGACAGGTGCAAGATCAAGTCGACCACCAGATCATAGGGCAGATGAAATCCACTGAAGAAACGTTGAATCCTGCGATAGTTGGACTTCTGCTTGGCTTTGCCGTTGAGAACGTTGGCCAGTTTGCTGAAGTTCACTGTTGTCAGTTTGATGAGGGATAGGATGAACGCGCTGACCTGCCTGTGCGTTACCGCACGCTTGCCTGCGCGCAGCGCGTCTGCCTGTGCCGAAGGCAGACAGGCAAGCAGGCAGACAGGTGAATTTCACTCGGGCTTTATGCCAGAGAAAATGCCATTGCATTACCTCTTGCAATTGGTTAACTTGGGGAGACATGGACCTGTGCCTTTCTTATGAATGAGTGGTTGGATTGTGGCCAACCCAAACCTAACTCATTTCATCTAAAAACGCAGGTCTTTTCTATTGAGTGTGTAGGAAATCGCGGGCGCTTTGAAAGGGCCTTCAGACAGCATAAATGCCTGCTCGACATTTCCCAAATCCCATTTTGGCCCCTGAGGCTGCTCATTGAGACCAAACATCGAGGATACTTTAAATGTTTGGCCTGAAAAGCAAGAAAATTCACGATAACAAATTTCGTAAGTGATTTTTTTTCAGACTGTTATTTCGCCTGTAAAATCCTACACACTCTTTTCTATTTTGTCGTGTACCTTGATCCGGTCCATAAATCCCAAAACTGCCATGGCACATAACGTTCTGGCCACTTGCGAACCCGCCGAGCACAGCGAAGGTGGGTTGCCGCTAGGCCGAAGGGAGCGAATGCGACCGAAGCGCAAGTGGACGTGTTACACGCCGGCGCCTTGATAGCGAAGCTCATTTGGCGCAGGAGTTGCGCACCCGGCATCTCGCCAATCAATCCCCAGCCAGCAGGAATCCGATCCGCCATCTACCTTTGAGATACTCGAACTGGGCACGGTAGCCGATGGGGCTTCTACAATCTGAGGCCAAAACGTAACCAGAAACTCCATCCAAGGTCGTGACCCTCTTCCATTCTCTTCCGGCCTTGTCTCGCGGATTCGGCTCGTTCACATCTTTGACGATTTCGTAGCTCAGAGTATCAATTGCCGCTGAACTTAGGCTCATCTCGGGCCGCAGTGGAGCAGCCTCTGACTTGATAGCCGAATAGAAATAGGCGTCGTAAGCGTCTGGCCATCGAGAAAAGAAGTATGGAATTATGAAAACTGTGCAGCTGTCATTCTCACACGTCGCGCCAAGTGCCAGCAATTCCTCTAGGGTGCTCCACAACCTAGACTTCTTTGGCTTCGATCTCAGGTTCCAGTAATCGAGAAACCCTTCCCTTCCGAATCGTCCTCCGTAACTAACGTGAATATCTGGTTTCAGATGATCTAGGACAAAATCGAGGTCTTTCCGCTCAACGGCTGAGGCCAACTCTGAGCGAAAGTTACCGAAGGAGTCGCTGAGATAAGTTTCGTCAATCGGTAGCAGTCGAGTAACACCCGTACCTGCCAGGAGACTCAAGGGTAGGGCTATAACCAGGAACGTAGCTCTGAGTATCATGTCAAATCGTTGGTGCGAAGGTAGTTGGTTTGTCTTCATACACCTGTCGGGTGCCTCCGACTTCCGACGCTGGCGTGTAACGTTTCAGTGCCCCCGAACCGCGAAGCGGTTGGGCGAAGGGCCGAATGGCCCGAAGCCGGGGGCACAATGTTAGGCGAAGTCTCCGTTACTGAAAGCGGACCACGCATTTGTATCGTTGAACACCCGGATATTTCTCGCCGAGAGGTTCTATTTCAAATCCACATGATCTGTAGAAGCCAACGGCATCGTCGTCAGTTTCTGCCTCTAACTGGCCAAACCTCAGATCGTCACGAACGAACGCAATCAGTCTCCGTCCTATGCCTACACCCCTCCATTCAGGATGAACGGCGATGTGGGTGATGATACACCGGCTTCGATCGGATGAATCCAAACGTACGATTCCAACGGGCGCGTCCTCGCATCTGGCAACCCATAACGTCGTGAGGGAGTTCGAAGTGCAAGACTGCATGAGCTCTCCAATAGCAGCCTCTGTGGGTGCACCAACGGACTCGGCAAGAATACTCGCCACATCCTTTGCGTCCGACTCATCAGCATGAAAACGATGGATCTGCATCTTGGAAATGTCGCCTAACGTCTCATGATTTGCGAACTCGCGAAGCGGGTTGCCGAAGGCCAAGGCGCGATCAGCGCCGCAGCGCAAATCGCTGTGTTACAGGAAGAGAGAAAGATACAGCCTGTGTATGTCAACTGGTGCTCTTGGTAGAGTCCTCCGGTCCCTCTGCCGCGTCCATAAACGACCGAAGAGCATTGTTTACGGCCTCGTCCGTGGGAAATGCCTTCGCAACGTCTGGGTGGAGTAGAACCAAATTTGTCCCTGAGCAAAAGGATTCCAAATACTTACCCCGGACACCAGGACCGAGATCTCCACGGCGATATTCTGGACGCAGTTCGTCTGGATCAGCCTTCTTCATAGATCCTCCTTTCCTGACGCGTCATTAAACGTGCACTGATTATTCTCGTCTTTCCGGCTCGTTGGGTATGCAAGATGACTACCAATCGATTCAATCTCGACAGGCCAAAAGTAAGATATCGTTCTTCATCCACCGAGTGATCGGGATCGGGGAAGGTTATTGCCAGCGGGTCCCCAAAAACAGTGGCCCCTTCGTGAAAACTGAGGTCGTGTTTTCGCTCGTTCGCTTTGGCTTTTTCTGAATCCCATTCAAATTCCATCAGTTGACGGCTTCCTCATCAATAACAGTAGCCCCAGTGTTTTATTATCCCACAGCAAAAGCGATTCTCTGTTCTCTTTTCCTGTAACGTCTGCCGGTTTGCAAACCTGCGAAGCGGGTTGCCAGAAGGGCCAAGGCGCGAAACGTGCTGTTATGGGCCGTGGCACGCAATAGCCTCATCGAAAGTTCATGAGGTGGTGGGTAACACGTCTCTAATCATGTAAGATCTCACCCGCCAATGGAGGGCGTACTGCTGAATCTTCCAGAGTCAGAACCGCAATGGTGGTGCCCTGAGTATCCACGAACTCTACCTCCGACGCCTCGTCGTCCGCATATCTATGTACCACTGTGCCCACATCTCCGGCCACCAGACCGTGCTCTACAATCGACTCCTTGAGAACCACCAGATCCAATTCAGCCATTTCAATCCTCCTTGATCAAGCTGGATAGGCTGTCACCAGACGAGGCCTATCTGAACCAGGTTCAACAATCCAGACCGTCCGAATCCGAACACTCGAACCCGATGGGGTTTTCACACGACCATCCAAAATATACTTGGTGCCATGACGTGTCTGTATAACTTCGGAGACCTGCTCATTGCGCGCAATGGATGCTAAATCAGCTTTGAGGACAGAGGGGTCCTCCTGCCCATACCCAACACCACGGAAGAATCTCGCCTTTGCTCGACCTACGGCATGTATATCGGAAAGCAGATATTGCTCGACTTTCTCAGTAGGTATCGCCACATTTATTCCGTTAGGCAACTTCATAGAATCAGTATTTGTGAATCAGATCCAATTTTCACGCCAGGGCCCATAACATTTCGCCGGTTTGCGAACCTGCGAAGCAGGTTGCCCGAAGGGCCAAGCTGCCGCAGGCGGCGCAGCGCAAACCGCTGTGTTCTGGGAAATTGGAATCCACTTGAAAATATGTCTAAATTCCTGCGCAATAAGTGTCAAGGCGTTGAACCGTGGCTATCGCGATATGCTGCCCAACTACGGTTTCATCGTCATTCCTGCCCCTCAGGCTATGCATAAGGGCGTCTGCGCAATCACTTGTTTGGTGACAAAACCGGAAAAACAAACATCAAAACTGGACAACAAAATCAATGTACGGCACACCGGGGAAAAATGCTTCCTCTCCTATCATATTGATAAGCGCGAGGTCTACACTCAATCGTCTGCCAAAGAATCGCAGTCCATAAGAGATCAAGGTCTCGTCTACACCCGGAAAGATCCAGTTTTCCGAAACAAATGCTATCCGTCGAGTCAAGCGTTTCTCTCCGCCAACCATCACCATAGGATGATCTGCTAAATCTCGGTCGACAAAGCCATAACCGAGTCCTGCAGTCAGGCTTGCATCGGGTTGCCCAAACGTTATTACACCATACAATATGCCCACAACTGAGTACTCATCAGGGACACGCACAAGAAGCGCGCCCACGGAAAACTGAACGGGATCTTCTTGTACTAAACCAAATTTTGGCGCGAAAAAAAAGAGTTGCTCATCCATATCTACGCCGGGAAAGATAGAAACCCCACCTCCCAGTGTAAAACGATCAGTTACCCCATAAGCAAATCCTGGAAAAAAGAGATAATAATCGGAAAAATAACCTCTGCCCTGTTCCAGCATACGCGCCGTAGGTGCAAAGAACAGGCGCGTTGTATTGGGATTTTTAAACCAGATCTCACCATCGTGTATCGAAGTAACAGGTACTGTTTCAATGTGTTTAATCTTTGAAATGGGAATGTGGATTATGCCCAGGTCCGTCTCAAATGCAATCTCTTCATCACCAATCTGCACGATGCGTCCGACATTTGTCGATGCATCCATTGTCTCAATCACCTGAATATGATTAGAATCGGGAATTGCCAACTGGGCCATTAGGCATGCGCTTTTAAGTTGCGTATCCTTCGCACGTTCTTCTGCAAAGGCAATACTCATGGCGTCCAGAGAAATCGTAGTCCAGGTGGAGAACAAGAGTAACCATAGCATCCGTGTGCCAACTACAGGGGTATCGATGCATACTTTAGGTACCATGAGATCTCATTCTTTCGAGAATACTGATGGCCGTTCTCCAATTTCCCATAACGTCTGACGGTTTGCGAACCCCGAGCTCGGTCGCTGAGCCTGAACCCTGAGCCTGTCGAAGGGTGTCGAAGCGTGTCGAGGGGTTGCCGAAGGCCAAGGCGCGAATGCGCCGTAGCGCAACACCGTGCTGTTAGACGATCGCGGCGACCAACCTTATTCGCAGTTCTGCCTCTCGAAATTTCGAACAACCATTCCCACACACTCCGTGAAACCTTGCTTAACGTAGAAATCAGACACATCTCGGTCGCACACAAGGTCAATCATGTAAAAATGCCCAAACTCCTTGAGCATTCGCCTGACAAGCTCAGCTCCAATGCCCATACCATGGTAGTCGGGCAGTACACCGAGGTGAGGAATATATGCACAGGACACACCATCCGAGATGGCAGAAATCCAACCGACGACCTCTCCTTCTGGCGAAATAGCCAGAACAAAGAAATCGCTGCCCTGCAAAATTCTAAGATGCGCCTCTGGGGAGGGAGGATTAGGCCTTAAATAAGCGAGTTCCTTAAATAAGCGAGGTTTTGTTGTTTGCTGAACAGAAAGGCCATTTTGTGTTACGATTTGGTTGATAGAAGTATCCGTGCTGCCTAATATGGTGCGCGGGAGGTCGTTCTGGCGTTTGTTGAGTGTTTGTTGGAGTGGTAAAGCGAACCGTTATTTGTCGGGTGGGCGTATTTGTCCGTTGCGTCGCCGTGGGCGTCGTGGGTCCCCTGGTACAAGGTCACGGTTCGTGCCGGTGTCAGGTGAAGCCGGTTCGTTCGATGGTAGCCCAAGCGCTCAAGAGTCTTTTCAGGGATGGCTGATAGCCGATGATGCGCACCCTCGTGCTTCGGGCGTGTCGCACGACACGACAGGGAAACAGGATGATGTGTGTGAGGAAGGTCCGAAAGTCCATACGGATATATTGTCGGCGATGGTTTTTTTGATGCATCATCAGGGCAAACCACGACTTGATGTTCCAGGCCAGTGCGGCGATGACCATGTAGGCCCAGTTGCTGATCAAGTCATACAAGGGCACGCGCAGGGCATTGACGCCGTTCTTAAGCTGTTCGATCACGTTTTCCTGGTCACATCGTTTGTTGGCAGCAAAGACGACCTCGGCGGGAGTCAGGTCGTCGCGTGTGGTGATATAGAAGAAATATCGGATATCGTCGAAGAGGGTCTGCTGGCCTTTGGTTTTACTGATGTTTTTGCGGAGGGCCACGACGCGGTAGGGGCGTTCGCACTTGCCCGGCTGGTAGTCAAACTCAGCCACGTCTTCGAAGTTGAGCGCCAACTTGAGGTAGCCCCGCGCTTTGACGATACGCTGCTTCTCATTGTCCCGTCGCTGCCTTTTCTGGGGCGCGTGAGGCCGGTGCAGGCGCTGCCAGTTGGCTTCGTCAAGGGCTTCGGCGCGTGTTCGTAAGGCGCTATTGCAGTCCATCCCGAAGATGAAATCGGTGTCCTTTGCCCAGCGATCAAAGTGACCAGTGAGCGAAAAGTCTGTGTCGCCGCGTAGGCACAGGCGCTGCGCATGGGGCTTCACCAGGGCGATGGCCGCATCGATCCAGGGTGGGGCCCCCTGGTGACTCGACGCGTTGCCCGGACGGTTGACCACATACAGCACCTCTTTGGTGTTGGCCAACGATACGATCAGGGGTGCATACCCCCACACGCCCTTGTAGGAGATGTCCATACCGCCCTTCTTCTCCCCATACGTCGGCGCGGTCGTGCCATCCACATCGATGTAGGCGACCGGCTCCAGGAAACTGGCAGCGCGTGTGCGCCACAACTTGGGGCGTACCGCGTTAATGCAGTCCATAAGCCCAATCACGTCCGCTTCCCTGAAGCGACGCGTGAAGTCGCCCGCGGTGGTCGGGTCCGGGATCAGCTTCGCGTTCAAGGCATTCATGTAGGCCCCGTCATGTCGCAAACGCTCGATGTCTTCCAGACGCGTGCCACCGCACATAACGTTGTAGGTAAGGTTCAACACGTGATCCGACTCATGATAGGGCAGATGTACCTTCAACAACTTCAACGTCGTGTCTATCGCGTTGACCAATCCCAACTTGGTCACCAGACGATGCACGGCCGCAATGCCACCGTAGCTCATCGCTTCTGGTTGCGCGCTGACCTCGTAATGCACACAGGTGCTGCCAAACATCGGCTTGGCTTGTGCACAAAAGCGACCGGCAAGCATCTGGCGAGCACGTACCTTGCGCCCACAATTAACACTGTTCCTGCGGCTCTCTTTTACCGATATTCTTTTCACCGGAAAGGCCTCCTTCGTTGGAGTAGCAATTTCTCGTCCGATACTGCTAACTCCATCTATGGTAAGTCTTTCCGGTACTTTTGTGCACAAAAATCTCAAAAAACCCGCTTACTTGGGGATTAGGCCAACTCTCGAAGTGACTCCCAAGATTGTCGGGACGGATTCCCTCAAGGGTACTCTGGTATCTAATTGACATCGCGTCGTGTGCGTTCATGTGAATTTTTACTCGCCATGTCGTCTAACGTCCCCGCCGTGCCCGAACCGCGAAGCGGTTGCGCGAAGGGCGTAGCCCGAAGCCGGGCACGGACGTGTTAGACGGCGTTGGCCAAATCGTCACCACGGAGGAGATTTTTGGGCACACGGTTGCAGAGCGTTCAAAATGCCTCTTTCCCAACGATCTCGTAAACCCTCGCCGGATGGCGGTGATCTTTGACCTTATTGAATAGCGCTTTGGCCTTTTCCAGCATCCCGGCCCGTCCATAGAAGTAGATGAGGTTGCCAGCCTCGTTTGGTCTCCCAGTGAGGTCCCATACCTTCTCCTGCACGACCACGGCCCTGCCCCAATCACCCCTGTGGAATGCCAAACAGGACCCCATTTGCCGAAGTGCAACGTAGGCCCATACGGTCTTTTGGCCTAGTCCGTACATGGTCTCATACACCGGATAGGCCTCATCCCACCGGTTCTGTCGAGCCAGTGACAAAGCGAGGTAGTTCAGGCACTGCTGGTCTTCAGGGGCCAAAGTGACGGCATGGCGGGCAACTTCCTCCATCTCTTCAAAGTCGCGTTTCCACAAAAACATCTGCGCCTTGGCAGTGAGAGCAACTATGTCATCAGGGTCCTTTGCAAGCCGCAGACTGCATAGCTCCAGGCATTTCTCGATTGCCGTGGCCTGCTTTTGCTGGTCGCCCGCCCATAAAACGGTAAGCTCGAACGCAACATCGATGGAGTCCGGCGCCGCTTTCGCGGCTCGTTGAAGGGTTGCCGCCTCTTCCTCGGAGGGGCCCTTGATCGGGTCATATGTCCGTCCGAGCTCCATCAATGCCTCAGGATGGTCCGGGGACACCTCCAGTGCTTCCCTGAAGCGTGCGCGTGCCTCATCCATCCTCATGTACAATCGATCCCTCTTGCCCTGTTCCAAGAGTCGGGCAATGGTCCGTGCTGCGAATCCTTCGGGCAGATCATGCTTGCTCCTGTCATCTCTTGCCATGCGGGTGACCTCCTCCTTAAGCTGCCTGCGCGCCCTGTATAGCCGCTGTTTCACACCTGCAGGGGTCGTTCGTACCAGAAGAGCCACATCCTGAATCGAATACCCTTCCAGATAATGCAGTGTAAACGCCTGGACGCTTTTCGCAGGAAGCCTTGAAAACAGTTCCTGGAACGCTGCATTCCGGATAACAGGCTGCTCTGGATGTTCTCTGAGATCCGTCACCTCGACAACTGACTTCGCCACGGCTTGGTGGCGGCGATTGTCCCTCAACCTGTTGAGGCAGATGTTGCGAAGTATCTGCCCCACCCAGGATGAGAATCGAGAGTGCTCCTTCAGAGCCTCAAGCTGTTTGAAGGCCTTCAAGAATGCGTCCTGAAGAGCATCCTGTGCCTCTTCCTTAGCGTGCACATAACTTAGCGCCTGCAGGTAGAGGCGATCCTGATGGCGTAACACCAGGGCTTCGAATGCAGAAAGGCTGCCAGAGAGTGCGGCGGCGACTAGCTGGGCATCTGTGGATAGGCTTTCCATCGCTCTACCATTACGACACCTCAGGAGAGAGGAAGGTAACGCCGAGGAAGGATTCTTGCAGTAATCTCCGCCCGTTCGTGAGGGCAAATGCCGTATAACGTTCTCGGCACCCCCGAAGCCGCGAAGCGGTTTTGTGCGGAGCGAAGCGAAGCCGGGGGTGCCGTGTTAACCGATGTGGAGGTTTGTCGGATCACCAAAAAGTTCAAGAGGCAACCATCACCCCTTGCTTTTTTGTTCATTCATTTCCTGCCAGTGCTTCTGACCAACGCCTGGCCATTGTCCTCAATTCTTCCTCATGGGCTGGCCAATCGTGAAGCGTGGCAGGATCAAAATCAGCACCATTCGGCCAGACGAGTGTATGCACCTCAGGATCAATACGCACCTCATTAAAAAGCAATATATCCATCAGAGGTCCGAACAACTCGCCCTCAAGAACTGGACGAAAATCGATAACTCGAGTCGTTTCATCGTTGAATCTGACTTTGATCTGATAGGTCCCAACAATCTCAAATGAAACGACTCGATAGATTGGATGACTCATTCTATCCTCCCTTAATGAAGCGGATCGATCGGCAAGGGAGGATGCCCAGATTGGAGCCGACCCCAATCTTCAAGGAGCTCCTCCTGATGCAACTCCGCCCAGGCTTCGACGAATCGTTGCTGACGGCGTGGCAAAGTCCCTGCGATCAATTCAATGGTATCCACAGCGTAAACGGCCACTTCATCTTGATAATAGGCGTGAAAATGAGGCCGATGGTGCTGTGTTCTCGGTTCGGCAAACATGCGAATGATGATTCCGAAAAACCGAGAAATTTCAGGCATTTGTTTTCCTTGCGATATGGATTTTATCGATGAAACCCTGCGGGAAATAAACCGGATTATGCATGGGTAAGCAAAATCCAAATTGGGATGAATGGGAGTCTGTTTTTGCCCCTCAGAGCTTGACCAATTAGCCCTTAAAACCTCCATGTCGGTTAACGTTCATCTGCCCCTGAACCGGCACAGCCGGTTGGGCGAAGGCCCGAATGGGCCGAAGCCAGGGGCAGGGTGTTATGCGGCCCCGAAGGGCCGGAGCGCCCGCAGGGTGCGGAGGGTGTGCATTCTACGCCTTGAGGACAGAAGTGCTTGGACTCTCATGCGGTGAAAAGATAATTCCCAAAGAATGAATTGCATTGGCTATTTGGCTTTCTCGATGACAGCTATATATCTTGGCCCCTCAGAATCAATAAAAGTAGAGGCCCTCCAACCTGTGCCAGCCAAAATATCGTGCAACTCCGCTTTGGACACAAACAGGTAATCAATCCACGGCGTTCTATGGATCTTATAGCGAATGCGCATCTTCACCTGACCCCCCATCCGACCTTGCTGACGATTGGCTCTGTGATAGGCATGGTGAAGAGGGTTCGAAGTCTGATAGGGATCCAAGGTCTCTGCGATAATGCGTCCTTTGCCAGTAGTCATGTGATAGAACTTACGCAACAGCCACCTTGCCCGTCTGTAATTGCTCATCAGACCAAAATTGTTGCCCATCATGAGGAGGGTATCGAAGTGACCCAGGCGGGCATTCAATTGAGTGATCGACAATCTACGCACCTGCTTCACACCCCTCAATCGGCAGACCTTCACCGCCAGAGAAGATACATCGATCCCTATCACATCGTGTCCTTGATCCTGCAAATAGAGGGACATCCTCCCCGCGCCGCAGCCAATGTCTAAGGTACGCCCTATGACGTATCTCATGGCCTCCTGTTTCTGAGAGGGCCACTCTTCATAAGAAGAAAAATAGGCACTGGCCAAACTAGCGACATCAACGTACCCGTCGCTGCGCTCCACAATTTCGTATCTGTCATCCCCGCCTAAGAAATCGTAGAGTAGTTGACCGAATGCATCTGCATGTTGTTTCATGAGTTCACCGAAGATAGCCTCTTATTGGGGACATCTTGCATGGGGAATTCACTATCGGAATTTGAAGTAGGTAAAGCGTGGGGACAAATTTATCTTATTGCACATGCCGCATAACGTTCTCGCGGGCTGCGAACCTGCCGTAGCGAAGCGGAGGCAGGTTGGGTCGGAGGCGCGAATGCGCCGAAGCCGCAGCCCGTCGTGTTATGCATTGCTGGGGCAGGCCTCCGTCACCAAGAACCGTTCAGGGCCAACATACAGCGCACAACATTGTGTATGTTGCATCTTCCGACTCAGGTTCAATTTTCGATGGGTCTTGTAGCGGGGCGATGGGTAAACGAACAGAGGACTCTGCTTGCAAGGGGTCTCCGCTATCCCAGTATAACAGCTATTCGGTTGTTCATATATTCGGTGATTTCCTTCAACTCCTGTTTGTTGTACGCCTCTTCAATGAGCCCCCAGCAGGTCAGGTACCCAAGCGGATAGCGTAAACGATAGTACTCCAGGTGCAGCTCGTGGTCCTTATGAAGAGGGGCATCGTAGGATTTCCAAAAAGCCTCAAGACAGGAAGCCATCAGATCCTCCCGATCGAATCCTAGATCATAGACCTCGTGGGAGAAGTGGTTGTACAATCTAGAAATATCCTGAATCCCGTACCCCGGCCCAACGCCCTCGAAGTCCAGCAGTCCCGTTACGGTATCTCGCGAAATCATGATGTTGGTTGCAGAGAAATCCCCGTGGGTTAGACAAGGCTGGACGTCTTCGCTAAAGACCTCAATCCCTTTCCGGACCCAGCCCTCCAAGCGAGAACCCCATTTGGCAAAAGGGGTTTGAAAACTGGCTTTCACAATCTCTAATCCACGCTGTAGCTCATATTCACGAGCTGTATGGCTGGTGTCGATTCCCTCCCGGGGTTTGACCCTGACCTCACCGTCTTTATATGCCAATCCTCCACCAAAGTGAGAGAAAGCACTGATTTGGTGGAACGAAGAAAGTATTGTTCCAATCTGGGAATAGACAGCAACGGCTTCCTGGCGGGATAAACTCTCGCCCGCGTCTCCGAGGTTCTGCCCGTTGATGTACTCTTTGGTTACAAACTCCCCGGGCATGAGGCCAGCACGTAACCCTGTTTCGAGCACTTTGGGAACAGGAAGCTCAGTCTTGTCCTCCAGTACGTTGATGACGAGGAGCTCGTGCTCAAGAGCATTAAGTTGACCGGGCGGGACATATTGGACCACAAATGGAGCAGTGTCCCTTGGGTGCACGAGATAAGTGGGTTTGCAGATGCCGCCTTCCAATTGCTCGAAATGCGCAATCGGTCTCCGGATAACCTCCTCAATGACATCAAGAGTCACTTCAGCCATTTAGCCCCGTGTTGAGTTTGTTGTGCGGGATCAGGATATCAGCTGCTTGGCCAAATCAATACCAGGATCATATCCCTCCAAAGCTGGTTCACCCTGAGAAACAGCAATGGTCGTGACCATTCGGTAGACCAGCGCGCGGATCAGTAGCTGGGGGAAGTGTTCAACGTGAGAGACATGCTCAATTAGACCTGACGGATCTGCATCCCGCCAACACACGGCATCCGCTACAACGATAGCAGACGCAAACCCAACTGGACGCCAATAGGGCGAAAAATCGATCACGGCCGGGGAAAGTCCTTCAGCGAAGAGGATATTCTCCGTAAGGTCACCGTGAATAAGCTGCGATGTGGTTACCATCGGGGAGCGCATGCGGAGTAACTCGGTGAGCCGCTTGTTTGCGAATGGCGGCTCTATCTCCTCCCAAGCTACAAAATCACCAAGTGACCAAGGATCATCTGAGCGATCGTCCAGGAATGGCGCCCGAGGCAGGTGCTCAATTGCCTTATGGAATCGGTCTCCGGTGAGAATTACTTCTGCCCATCTTTCCTGCTCAGGGTGTTCGCCCTCAACCGCTTCTTGGGCACACCACCCGTCAACAACCCATCGTCCATCGAAGGCCCGTACGGGAAGTGGCAGCCTAAAGCCTTCTGCTTTAACTGTTGATAGATGGTCGGCGAACCAACGCCAAACGTCAGGACTTTCGTCCGGTTTGAGGATAAGGTCTCCTGCCAGCCAGCAGCAACCCTCCCCGCCAGCTAGTTGTACCAAATCTGCGGTAACATTGAACGCTTGAATTACCCTATCAGGGGGCCGGGGGCTCATCTGTTATGATTCGGCAAGAGGTGGACATTCTTAGTTTGTGCGCAACTGTGGTGCTGTCTTGCCCCAGTTTTGCATAACGTTCTCGGCACTCCCGACCTGCCGGCCTGTCCTCCGGAGCTGCGTAGCAGCGAAGGAGGGAGGCAGGTTTCTGCGGAGCGTCAGCGAAGCTCGGGAGTGCCGTGTTAAGCGCATGTGCTGGTTTTGGTGTCAGGAAATCGACTGGCGGTGCCGATCAATGGATCTTAACGAGCGAAATTCGTCCCAATGTTTAATCGAGGAAATATCACCTGATGTCTTTATGGATCCGGGCCGATCATCTGATCTGTCGAAGTAGACCGCTTGCATACCGAGCTGCTTTGGTGCAGTATAATCGTTCTGTAGGCTGTCACCGATGAATAAGACTCTATTGGCTTGATCAGCTTGCACATTCGCAAGCCCCTGTTGATAAATCTGTTTACCTGGCTTTTTCCATCCGAAGTCCGAGCGGGCGCGGTCCCATAGTGTGACAAAAAAGATAGCATAACATCCTCAATAATTTCTTATGGTTAGAGGAAAGTTTGGGAAATTTACTTCTAACCAACAAGAATCAGAAAGGACGTTATGCTGGATCATATCATAGATCAAGTGACAGAAAAAGTCAACCAAAAGTTGCCTAAGATGGTGAGCGACTTGCAAGAGAGTCTTTCGTTTGCCGACTTGGAGCATGGCTTGATCGGTTTGCTCCAGGAGGTGGTGGGCATCGTCGTGAGTCCGGTGTTGAATCAGGTTTTTCAGGATGAGGCCTTGCTGTTTGGGCTGCGTCAGGCAGCCGGTAGTATGGGCTACAGATATAAGGAACATCGGCCTTTGACCGTACGGATTTTGGAAGGTGTAGAAGTTGAAGTCTCTTCGCCCTATTTCGTTAAGCGGGGTCGCAAACGGGGCAGGAAGAAGCGGGGTCCCAATGGTCGAGGGTGTCATCTGTTATTGGATGTGCTTGGGTTTATCGGTCAGTGCAGTCCGGAGTTTGTAGATGAAGCTGTGAAGTTGGCCTTGTTATGCCCCTCCTTTGAGGTGGCCACTCAGGTGTTGGATGCCCGTCAGATAAAGCTGGACAAAAAAACCCTTCGAAGATTGTGCAAAGCTTTAGGCGAATTGGGTCTGGAGCAGAGAGCCACGATTGCTCTAAAAGATGAGCTCTCCTTTTCAGGTCGCACGGTGTATATCGGCATCGATGGGGGTCGGATGCGGACCTGCCCGCGCGCAGCGCGCAGGCGGGTGCGTGAGCCCAAGCGGGGTCGAAAGCCGAAGGGAAAGAAATATCCCCGATATGATACACCTTGGAGAGAACCCAAGTTGTTTACCATCTACATGTTGGACGAAAAAGGTCGCGTCGAAAAATCGTGGACGCCTATCCACGATGCGACTCGGGGCAATGCCGACCTGCCTGTGCGGTGCACGCAGACAGGTTTGATGTTTGAGATGCTGGAAGCTACCCTTTTGGAACTGCCCCTGCAACAGGCCGATCGGGTCGTGTTTATCGCCGATGGGGCAGAATGGATCTGGCCGAGGGTAGAGCGTCTGATCTGGAGGTTGGGGGTGCCTCCAAGCAAGGCGATCCAGATCCTCGACTATTACCATAATAGTGAAACCCTCTTTGAACTGGTGCAACTCCAACCGAAGCTTAAAGAAAAGGCACAACGTGCCCTGTATGAGACGTGGAAGACCTGGATGTGGAATGGGGAGCTTTTAAAACTCCGACCTGCCTGTGCGTGCTGTCTCACGCACGCAGACAGGAAAGAAGTGCTCCAGCAGCTTCGCGGGAAAAAACGAAAACAGGCCATCACATCCCTGAACCATTTCGACCGTCATGCGCACCTGCCTGTGCCGATGGCAGACAGGTCGAATGCGCTATCCTACCTTCAAAGAACAGGGCCTTCCCACCTGTCTGCGTGCCACGCACAGGCAGGTCGGAAGTGGACACGTCGAAAGCGCCATCCGTCGTGTCATCAATCTTCGGATCAAAGCACCAGGCACGTTCTGGAAAAAAGACATGGGCGAATACTTCCTGTTTCTGCGCTCACAGTTGATCTGTGGAAGATGGCCTATCTTCTTCCAGAATGTCACAGGACGATACCGAACGGGTGAGTTTGCCCAACATCTCTTTCCCTCTTCTCCGAAAATGGGTTTGCTCAAGACAGGGACAGACCTGCCTGTGCCGCCGGCAGACAGGTGATCACTAACGCAATTAACCGCTTATTCAACAACTTAACACGACTTTCTATATGTCATACTTTGGGACTGCACCCAGTCCGAGCTGCCTAACATAAATTCAAAATATTTCCCAAGACCGGACTTTTGGATGCTCCGAGAAGGACCATCTGGAAGAAAGAAGTTCGACACGACAGCCAATCGGCACTTATCTATCCAGAAGTCGAGCATTTGCACAACGCCGGGTGTAAGTCTAAGGGTCTTGGGAAATTCCTGTTCGAAGTGCTCAATCATTTCACAAACCAAACCTTCGATTTCACCTCTTCTCTCAGGGGCCTTCTCCTCAAGAACTGCACGGAAACGTTCCGGCAACGTAACTTCGCGCCAGGTCCCGTCGGACCACTGGTTCTCCCGCCACCTATCATAATCTTGCCTGAAATCAGTTGAAGAAGAATAGAACCCCGCCTCTACTGGCATGTGAGTGAGAAACCCGATCCCGGATTCATCTCCTGTGTCATCGAAATTGTCAATCAGTGTATTGAAGCAGTCGAAGAATATCCAATCAAACGAGCTCATTTTCCGGTATTTTGCACCCTTTGTCTTTTCGTTGAGCTAGCCAAAACCAACATTGCACTTAACGTTCTCGGCACCCCCGAAGCCGCGAAGCGGTTTTGTGCGGAGCGAAGCGAAGCCGGGGGTGCCGTGTTAACCGATGTGGAGGTTTGTCGGATCACCAAAAAGTTCAAGAGGCAACCATCACCCCTTGCTTTTTTGTTCATTCATTTCCTGCCAGTGCTTCTGACCAACGCCTGGCCATTGTCCTCAATTCTTCCTCATGGGCTGGCCAATCGTGAAGCGTGGCAGGATCAAAATCAGCACCATTCGGCCAGACGAGTGTATGCACCTCAGGATCAATACGCACCTCATTAAAAAGCAATATATCCATCAGAGGTCCGAACAACTCGCCCTCAAGAACTGGACGAAAATCGATAACTCGAGTCGTTTCATCGTTGAATCTGACTTTGATCTGATAGGTCCCAACAATCTCAAATGAAACGACTCGATAGATTGGATGACTCATTCTATCCTCCCTTAATGAAGCGGATCGATCGGCAAGGGAGGATGCCCAGATTGGAGCCGACCCCAATCTTCAAGGAGCTCCTCCTGATGCAACTCCGCCCAGGCTTCGACGAATCGTTGCTGACGGCGTGGCAAAGTCCCTGCGATCAATTCAATGGTATCCACAGCGTAAACGGCCACTTCATCTTGATAATAGGCGTGAAAATGAGGCCGATGGTGCTGTGTTCTCGGTTCGGCAAACATGCGAATGATGATTCCGAAAAACCGAGAAATTTCAGGCATTTGTTTTCCTTGCGATATGGATTTTATCGATGAAATCCTGCGGGAAATAAACCGGATTATGCATGGGTAAGCAAAATCCAAATTGGGATGAATGGGAGTCTGTTTTTGCCCCTCAGAGCTTGACCAATTAGCCCTTAAAACCTCCATGTCGGTTAACGTTCTACCGATTGCCGAACCTGCGAAGCAGGTTGCCGAAGGCCAAGCGCCGAATGGCGCGCAGCGGCAAACGAGTTGTTAGATGAAGTGGGATCTAATTCGTATTCCAATATCAAACCACCTGGATTAAGGCTACAGCTCAGCCGCGGTGCTTGTCACCGTCGGCTGCAGTGCCTTGTTGGCCGTTTATTCCTTTGTCCAGGTCCAGTCTGTACCGGCATGTCGGCCCGAGTTCTCCTGGCTCCCGTTCGGTTTCGATGGTGTCGACGTATGTCGCCCCGATCAACTCACAGGTCCTTCTGGATGCGTCGTTATCGGGACGGCAAGTGATCAACAGCGAGTTCAGTCCATGGCTAAGAGCAAGGGGGAACAGGAGGCGGCAACTGCGGGCAGCACATCTGTTCCCACGGTATTCCTCCTGAACATCGTAGCTCAGGTTGCCTCCATACTGTTCGAGCCTTTCCGTGCACCGGGTCCTGAGGCAGATGCTGCCGATCGTCGCCCCGCTGCTAATAAGCCGCATCTCGAAACGGTACTCGGGCACCCGTCCCTTCTCAGAATCGGACGGAAGCGTCTCGGTGAGGACAAGCTCAAGATCTCCGTCGACCAAGTGTCCTGGATCGTGGAATTCACATTCGGGATTCTTCCGGGTCATCCGGTATTCTCTGCGGCCAACTAGTGATTGAGCGGTGAATATGCAGAATATCT
The DNA here is from genome assembly GCA_965222075.1 of Candidatus Latescibacterota bacterium. GTDB lineage: Bacteria > Latescibacterota > UBA2968 > UBA2968 > JAAXHW01. The sequence goes on from OZ244937.1 coordinate 3,467,530, forward strand.
CCCGCTATCTGGAGATATTCTGCAATGATCTGATTTTACGTTTCCATTTCATCTAACGTTCTCGGCACCCACGAACCTGCCGGAGGTAGGTTGGGCGGAAGCCCGAACGGGCTGGAGCCGTGGGTGCTCGTGTTACGCGCCGTGTCTGTCCTGAGTACACACCAAAACAGTTCGGCCAAGTTCAAACTTCACGAGTACATCGACAGGTCATCCCAGTCCGAGGACAGCGTCGGTCGAGGTAGCTTCGGATCGGGGTGCCAGCCTTCCCACCCGGCGGAGAAGGGACCTACGTTCCGCTCAATCTCCTCGACCGCACGCTGCCCCTCTGCACGAATCGCAATGGCATCCTCGAGACTCACTCTCCCGTCCTGCACGCATATGTCGAGTTCGTCCTTGTCTTTCCATCTCCACTCTCGGTTTGGTTCAACGAGGATGTCAAGCTGATGGTCCCTCAAATCGAAGCCCAGCGGTGTGCGTGTTAGTCTGCTCTGCATGTTCACATACCACCCAGAGAACTCCCGATCTCTTGACCATATGACGCAAGTTGCCCGATGCTGATCGGGTCTGATGACGATCAAGAGCTCGCCCCACTGCCAAGTCGAATCCTGAAGCGTCCAGTTGTCCTCGGTCCACCGCCGTGGCGTTCCTGGCGTATGGTTTAGCAGCACCGGATTCTTTGTAGGTGTATCCATTGGGAGCCAGAGGACGATCTGGGTCTCAGAATCTTCGACTACGGTGACGGGCTTCACATCGATAATTTGGCCATGCTCATCAGTTTCTCGATAGAGTATGCAATCACCACATCGGAACCTGTCAGCTCCTTCTCCCATCTAGATTCTTCTCCTCCGAAAAATCAACCAGCCTGGCAAGAATTCCTAAGGCATGGCGCGTAACGTCCCCGCCGTGCCCGAACCGCGAAGCGGTTGCGCGAAGGGCGTAGCCCGAAGCCGGGCACGGACGTGTTAGACGGCGTTGGCCAAATCGTCACCACGGAGGAGATTTTTGGGCACACGGTTGCAGAGCGTTCAAAATGCCTCTTTCCCAACGATCTCGTAAACCCTCGCCGGATGGCGGTGATCTTTGACCTTATTGAATAGCGCTTTGGCCTTTTCCAGCATCCCGGCCCGTCCATAGAAGTAGATGAGGTTGCCAGCCTCGTTTGGTCTCCCAGTGAGGTCCCATACCTTCTCCTGCACGACCACGGCCCTGCCCCAATCACCCCTGTGGAATGCCAAACAGGACCCCATTTGCCGAAGTGCAACGTAGGCCCATACGGTCTTTTGGCCTAGTCCGTACATGGTCTCATACACCGGATAGGCCTCATCCCACCGGTTCTGTCGAGCCAGTGACAAAGCGAGGTAGTTCAGGCACTGCTGGTCTTCAGGGGCCAAAGTGACGGCATGGCGGGCAACTTCCTCCATCTCTTCAAAGTCGCGTTTCCACAAAAACATCTGCGCCTTGGCAGTGAGAGCAACTATGTCATCAGGGTCCTTTGCAAGCCGCAGACTGCATAGCTCCAGGCATTTCTCGATTGCCGTGGCCTGCTTTTGCTGGTCGCCCGCCCATAAAACGGTAAGCTCGAACGCAACATCGATGGAGTCCGGCGCCGCTTTCGCGGCTCGTTGAAGGGTTGCCGCCTCTTCCTCGGAGGGGCCCTTGATCGGGTCATATGTCCGTCCGAGCTCCATCAATGCCTCAGGATGGTCCGGGGACACCTCCAGTGCTTCCCTGAAGCGTGCGCGTGCCTCATCCATCCTCATGTACAATCGATCCCTCTTGCCCTGTTCCAAGAGTCGGGCAATGGTCCGTGCTGCGAATCCTTCGGGCAGATCATGCTTGCTCCTGTCATCTCTTGCCATGCGGGTGACCTCCTCCTTAAGCTGCCTGCGCGCCCTGTATAGCCGCTGTTTCACACCTGCAGGGGTCGTTCGTACCAGAAGAGCCACATCCTGAATCGAATACCCTTCCAGATAATGCAGTGTAAACGCCTGGACGCTTTTCGCAGGAAGCCTTGAAAACAGTTCCTGGAACGCTGCATTCCGGATAACAGGCTGCTCTGGATGTTCTCTGAGATCCGTCACCTCGACAACTGACTTCGCCACGGCTTGGTGGCGGCGATTGTCCCTCAACCTGTTGAGGCAGATGTTGCGAAGTATCTGCCCCACCCAGGATGAGAATCGAGAGTGCTCCTTCAGAGCCTCAAGCTGTTTGAAGGCCTTCAAGAATGCGTCCTGAAGAGCATCCTGTGCCTCTTCCTTAGCGTGCACATAACTTAGCGCCTGCAGGTAGAGGCGATCCTGATGGCGTAACACCAGGGCTTCGAATGCAGAAAGGCTGCCAGAGAGTGCGGCGGCGACTAGCTGGGCATCTGTGGATAGGCTTTCCATCGCTCTACCATTACGACACCTCAGGAGAGAGGAAGGTAACGCCGAGGAAGGATTCTTGCAGTAATCTCCGCCCGTTCGTGAGGGCAAATGCCGTCTAACGTCTCACGGTTTGCGAACCCCGAGCTTGTCGAGGGGTTGCCGGAGGCCAAGGCGCGACAGCGCCGCAGCGAAAACCGCTGTGTTATGTGCTGTGCAATTCAAACGCAGTCACTACCATGCCTCCGAGCGAGCAGGTTGCAGAGCAAATTGCGTGATTGTGTCGTGAGCCCGCCCCGTGCAGTCATGATGCACATACACCGTGTCGTTGATGACGATTCGGCGATTGTCTGGATACTTGGCGACCAAGTCCCGGTCGCGGAAAAACCTCCCATCGTATCGCCGGAAGAAGACAGTCCTTCCACCTGCTTCAACGAAGGCTTCCACCAACTCGCCACCGTTTGGTGCGGAGAGTCCTGGAATGGCATCGAATACACGTAGACAGTGGAACCTGTGATCGCCGATAGTCACGTCGTAGGTTCCAGCACCAATCCCTTCCCCGTCTGTTGTTTTGTAGGATCCATCGCTCTGCCGCTCGTATTGGCCTCCGTCGATCATTCGACGGTTCATAACACCGCCCCAGTTGGCCTCGAAGTGCCTGTCGCCCTGCACCTCGACCAAGCGTTTGCCGTCTACGCTCCTCGTGACACCAACCCAACGCGCACCGACGTCATCCAACAGTGCGTACATATAGCCAGGATCGAATTCCAACGGGATGTCTTCACGCTTCACATGTTGTTCCACTCGAAGTTCGATACAATCGATGTCTCGGAGTGTAGCCGATCCTACGGACACGATTTTAACGACCTCTGTCAGCTCAAGTGTATCCGCTTCATACACGGCCCACTTGCAGTGTTCACCCAACCTGGGAACGGCAAACCACCACTGCAGTTCCGGGCAATTGACCTCTTGCAATCGCGCACTGCTTTCCTGGATCGTGACCTGTGGTCGGGTCAATGGAAAACCATCAACCATCTCGCTGCCGATTTCAGTGTTCATAAGGACTGTAGGAGAGCGGCGCGGTCTTTGTCTTTTGCATGGCACATAACGATTTGACGGTTTGCGAACCCCGAGCTTGCCGAGGGGTTGCCCGAAGGGCCAAGGCGCGTAGCGGCGCAGCGCAACACCGTGCTGTTAGAGGACGTGCAGGTAATCTCCCCGATCTCAGAGCGCTACCGTCGTCTCGTTCAATGTCCGAAGAAGCCTTCTCACTTCGGATTCATATGATGGTCCACCGTGCCCGATGGCCTTTCGTGCAGTCATTGTCCAAATGAGTTCCTGTAGGCTGTAAAGGAGATGAACCGACTCCCACGACGGCCCATGAAGTCCCCTTGTGTGCAGGTACTCACTCCAAAGAGCCTTTCGAAACGCTGAAAAATCGTCTCGGTAGCGCCAAAGCTCTCCTCCCCACTCGCCGAAGTTAAACTCGAGGACGGGATTTCCCACACCAGCGTTTCCCCAATCCAGGATCCCGGTTACTTCTAGGTCTCGATCTGACCGGACCAAGATCTGGTCTTCGTGGACATCACCGTGAAGAAGCACATTGTCCATCTTGGCAAGCTCTGAAAGGGCCTGTTGCCACTTGCCGATACTGGTTTCAGAAGTCAGCTCTTTGAATTCGTCCTCCGCGATATTGGTAGCGTGGTCCCGGACTAATGATGCAATTAAACTCAGCACTTCCCCCAAGGAACTCAATTGGAGCGCCTTGTACATCCATCGATACGAGTCGGCATGATCACCGGCGAGATCCTGTGACAATGGTTTCAGGAAGTCTGTTTCCGGCCCCAATTGAAGGTTGTGCCAAAATCCCGCAAGCCGTCCAACTGTGCGGAGAACTTCTTCATAACCTTCCGAACGTAAGGATCGTTCGATCGTGCCAAGCAGCACCCCATGTAGGCGCGTGACAACTCCAAACCGGTAAAGGCTCAACTCGTAATTTTCGACCGATCTGACGAGCTTGGAGACCGGCAACCCGTCCAGTTCATTGAACAGTTCATAAAGCTCAAGTTCGGTACTCAGTGAACACTGGTACTTGGGATGCCTTGGAAATAGAAAGACGAGATCCGGGGACTTGATAATGTGCTTGGACCAGCCGGTAAAATCGGGTTCAAGCTCTCCGAGCGTCAGTCCGAACTCTTCACAGAAACGATTGAGGTGAGGCCTGATCAAAATGGCTTCGATTGCCGCAGAGTTTTTCATGTCTTTGTGATCCGAACCTGCATGTCCTCTAACGTCCTCCGGGTTGCCGAAGTGGCCGTGCATAGGGAAAGGAACCAGTGGTTTTACAATCAGTCAAGCATAAACTCACGGCCATTTAGGCGTAGCGAAACGGAGCCGGTCAACCCGGTGTTAACCGAAGGTGGCTCTTAGTGGGGCGCCTCCATCAGGATACATTCGGGGCGGACATAAAGCACGCGACATAATCTGGTTTTGCTTTTTGTTTTTCTCTCAGCTATTCATACCTCAAAGCATCTACTGGATTTGCAGTTGCGGCTTTGAACGCTTGGGAAGTAACTGTCAACAACACAATGACCAATGTTAAGAATCCTCCTAACACAAATACCTGTGGTCCAATATTTATACGATATGCAAAATCTTGAAGCCATCGGCTCATAGTGTAGTAGGCCATCGGCCAGCCGATTAGATTAGCCAGGACCACTAACTTCATGAAATCTTTCGAGAACAGCAGGACGATGTTGAAGACTGAAGCACCCAAGGCCTTCCTAATACCCACCTCTTTTGCACGTCGAGCCACCGCAAGGGCTGTCAACCCAAACGCGCCGAGAGAGGCGATAAAGATTGCAAAAAGGGAAGAATATCCTATAATTCGTCCCCATCGCTGGTCCGACCTGTATAGTCTATCTACATGGTCATCTAAGAAAGAAAAGTCGAAAGGCAGATTCGGGATGACCTGATGCCACTTGCCTTTCAGAAGCTCAATGGTTGCCGGAATTTTGTCTGCACGAATCTTGACAAAGAGGTAAGATGGAGTCGATGTAAGAGAAAACATCAGGGGTTCGATTGGATGATGTAGGGATTGATAATGGAAATCCTTCACCACACCGATGATGGGTCGATCCTTAAATACGCCCTTCATATGTTCAGAGGCATCCAAACCAATTGTATTCATCCATGTCTCATTAACCATTACCCCCTCGACACCGAATGCCTCTGAAAAACCCCTCCCTGAGACCAGTTCAATCCCCATAAATTCGAAGTAATTATAACCGACTTCGAACACCACAAAACTTACTTTTCTATCCTTGTACATACCTGTATATCTGGCCAGCCCCCGGCCAAAGAGATCGGAGGCACCGAAAATCCCCAGGATATCCTCGTGGTGGGCCAATCCATCCTTGAAAGCGTCTATAATCCGCGCCCTCTCCAGATTCCATAAGGGCATAACGAGGACATGCTCACTGTGAGACCCTAAGCTTTTCACCTTCAAATAGTCGATCTGTTTAAACATAAGGAGGGTACTGATAATAAGAAATATGGACAAGGCATATTGAATAACCATAAGCGTCTGGCCCAAGAGGTCCCTCCCGCCGATCCGCAATGATCTTTTCAGTACGTCTACGGGTTGGAACCTCGATAAAAAAGCAGCCGGATACCCCCCGGCGGCCAGACTCACCAGGAACATCAGTCCGGCCAGGATTCCTAGAGCCCATCCATCCAGATGGAACTCAATCGGCGGTCTTTTCTGGACCAGATCATTGAACTTTGGCAGAAACAATTCGGCTATCCCAAATCCCAGCAACAGTGCTAGAAAACTCAGTATGAAGAATTCACCCCAAAACTGCACCACGATCTGAGTTCTTCTAGCGCCTATTACTTTGCGCACACCCACTTCTTTGGCACGAGCCACAGACAGGCTAATGGATAAGTTCGCGAAATTGATGCAGGCGATCAATAGGACCAGGAGTGCAATCCCAGTCAGAACGTAGGAATAGACAGGGTTACTCACCGGCTCTGGACCATGGAGAACATGGTTTGCATAGTGAACGTCCGTAAGTCTCTGAAGATGCAACGTCCATCTGTCAGGGTTCCCCATGAATTTTTTCACTATTGATGGAAATTTCGCTTCAATCTCAGAGGACAGGGTCTTCTCCGCCAAGCGTACATAAACTGTATGGCCGCCGATATGCGACTTCCAACTGTGGATGTCCATCTCCAAAAGGTCTATCAGCCGTTCATATGGTAGCAGACAATCGAATCGAATGCTGGAGTTCTCCGGAATGCGATGGGCCACACCTGTCACAAGAAAATCGTAAAACTGGTTGCCCGAGCCAAGAATCGAAATCTGTTTACCCACCGGATTTGCGTTGCCAAAAAATCTCTTTGCCACCTCCTCGCTCAGTACGACTGAACTCTTATCCCGAAGGGCCGTTCTTTCATCGCCCATCCTGAGCGGAAAGCTAAAAATATTGAAAAGGGACGCATCAGCAAAGAGAAGATCCTGCTCAAGCATCTTCTCCCCGACCATAATCCATTTCCTGCTTGTCTTCAGCCTGACCGTATGGGCTATTTCCGGGATATTCTCTGCTAATATGGGTGCTAAAGGTGGATTCTGGATAACAAAAAGCCGTCGATCACCATCCGGCTCCTTCCAACCTATATAAAGCCGGTAAATAGAATTAACGTGCTTGTGGAAGGTATCGTAGGACCATTCGTGCCGAACATAGAGGAACGTCAGGATGCAGAAGGCAAACCCGATGGCCAGACCGGTGATGTTGATCAGGGAATAGGCTTTGTGTCTGAGTAAATTCCGAACCGCAACTGTCAAATAGTTCCTAAGCACGGTGCCCCTCTCCGTTTATAAGTTTACGAATCAAGAATATCTTGAAACATAGGAGCAATATGTGTGCTATAGTCACACTTATGCAGGTTTTCCAGGCGTTTAGCGAAAAGTACAAGAAATACAACTCAAGAGAAGTGTTCGCTGGAGATACATAGGTGTTCGATAATGGACGGTTATACAGGTAGCGCAGTTGGGACAGCAGCGCGTCAAGGTTCTTGTGAGCGCGCCGGGAGATGTAAGCCGTCTTTGTTATCGTCCTGGTCATAAGATAAATATAACAAAATCAGGATGTTAAAGCAATAAATACTGCCGAAAATACGATCTCTCTTTTCTTGTTCCTTCAACCTGTTAGCCAAGTATGTAATTCCCTTTTTTAACTTCATCTCTGAGACCGGATCAATGGAACAGAGGTTCCATTTTTGTATCAACCATCCGGTTTGTTGAGTTTATTCGGGGAATCCCCTTCCCTGGCGACTGACCCGTCCTGGTCTTCAGAGGCCAGCGGTTTGTTGTCGCCGGCTGTTTTCCTTCATCGATCAGGTAGAGCAGGTGCCCTCGGATCTCTTCGCCTGTGACATCCTTTAAATTCTGACGTACGAGCCGAATAAATTGTTGCAAATGACGCAGATAGGTTCTGCGGGAACCCGGCGCCAGCTCCGCCTGCTCTTTGACACTCCCACGGATAAATCCATGGGATTCTCTCACCCCTCCGAGTTACATGCGAAGTGAGGGTGGTATCTCCAACCTCACAAAGGGAGTGCCATAACCCCAACTACAGGACGCTCTTCGGATACTTTTTCCGAATATTGATCGCACCTGCGGCATCTCTATGAGCCTGAACCCCGCTCCCGGATGAGCTTCCAGGCGTCGGGAAACATGTTGTTGCCCGCGACCATCCACAGGGCGTCGTCGTAGACAAATACGCTGGCGGCGTGTCGGGGCGCCCAGCGGGTGTCCGGCAGTTCGCGCCAATCGATGCCGTCTGAAGAGTACCACACATCGGCGCGATTGCCGCTTATCCGGTCGCATCCCTCCAGCACCCACATTTTGTCGTCAAAGGCGGCTACCTCGTGGTACTGGCGCGGGGCCCAGGGGGCGGACGCCAGGTGCTGCTGCCAGTTGACGCCGTCCGCCGAGCTCCACACGTCGTTGTAATACTTCCTGTCGGGCGTGGTGGGCGTATCGTAGGTGCCTCCGCCCAGTATCCACATCCGGTTCTCAAATACAACGCTGCCACCGATCATACCCCGGGGCGGCCAGGGGGCTTTTTCGGTTACCCGCGTCCAGGTCACACCGTCGGAAGAGTTCCAGACATCGCTGTAGAACACCTCGGTAGCCGGTGCGAATTGCAGGATGGTCTGCCCTCCCATGATCCAGATTTTGTTGTCGAAGACGAGGGTGTAGTGAAGGACGCGGGGGCCCCAGGGCACGTTGTCGTTGACGAGGTCCCAGTGGATTCCGTCGGAACTGCTCCACACGTCATTCTGGTAGTGGCCCTGGTTGGCGTCTCCCCCCACAATCCACATTCTGTCGTTGTGCACGGCATATCCGGCCGTGTGCCTTCCTTCCCAGGGCGCCTGAACGGTCTCCAGCGTCCATGAAGCTCCGTCGCCGGAAGACCATACTTCGCTGTTGCAGATGTGGGGGAAATGGACTTTGTCGTCAGGATTCCAGCCGCCCAGTAGCCACATTCTGTCTTTGAAGACCAGCGCACCGGCGCCGTCGCGGCCGGCGAAAGCGGCGTTTTCGGTGATGCAACACCACTGATAGTCGGGCGATTCCTGAGAAGGCCCTGCAGCGAAACCATCTCCCATGGGTTGTCCTCCTATACCTTGCTTTCGCAGGTGCTCGATACAAAAGACGGCTGCCTCTTTCAACGTTGTATTGCGGCACAGCTTTACCGATTTGTCGGGTTAAACCCCAGGCGGATCTCTATATGGGTTCTCCTTCCACAAATAGTGTGCGTTTCCTACGATTTTTCACCTTGTCAAATGTACATGATTGTGGGGCGCTCCTGCAAGCAGAGATGCGCCTGCCCTTCTTCCAACGAGAGATGCTCCGTCCAATTGCACTTGACTTCGGTATGTCCACCTCCTATCTTGCCCCCTGGAAGATATTCTGTTACTTGGGCCGATTGTTTTTTGTGAGAGGATCAGGCAGATGGCGGATAAACCGAGTTTTCGCAAGCCAGCGCCGGAAGGGGTGGTCGAGCAGGCCGGCATCGGTACCGGTTCAAGCAATGGGATGGTGGCGTTAGACGACGGCTCCCTGATGATGGTTGCGGGGAGCCGCTGCCATATCTCGACCGACGGCGGACAGACCTGGGGCAAGCCGCGGCCGCTGAACTGCGAGGCGATGGGAAGTCCGTCCAACCTGTCGTGCATAAAGCTGCAGTCGGGCAAGCTGGCGCTGGCGCACCGGGGCAGGGAGGAGGCGGGACAGGGGACGGAGATGTTCAACTGGAATCCCTTTTATCTGTCGGTGTCTGAAGACGGCGGCCAGACCTGGGCGGGCGCGTGGCCGATGAAGCTGCTGGGCGGGCCGTACCACGATGCGATGATTCAGCTGTCGAGCGGGCGGCTGCTGATGCCCAGCCGGATTTGCCACAGCAACAACCGGCACCCGGGTTTAGAATACGATCGGGTGAGCAGTTTCGGGACCTGGAAGGGGATGAGGTTGCAGGTGAGCGGGCACTATCACTATCCGGAGGTGGATATCGCCGCGGTGAGTTATTCGGACGACGAAGGACGGAACTGGCAGCAGTGCCAGGGGCAGTTGATGGGCTGGTTCGACGCGGAGGGCATTCCCAACGGGCGTGGAGGGATCACGGCGGTGGATGAACCAGGTGTGGCCGAATGCGTGGACGGGCGGGTGATGCTGCTGGCGCGGTCTACGGTGGGGCGGCTGGTGCAGAGCGCCAGCGAAGACGGCGGGGAGACCTGGACGCCGATTTTGCCCACCGATCTGGCCAGTTCGTATTCGCCGCCGAGGCTGCGGCGGATTCCGAGCACGGGCGATTTACTGTGTGTGTGGAACCAGGTGTCGCGGGATGAGATCAAACGGGGCTACCGGCGGGGGCGGCTGTCGGCGGCGATTTCGAAGGATAGTGGAGCGAGTTGGGAGCGGTTCAGGACGATCGAGGTGAGCGACGGTATGGAGGACGTGGAGCGGGTGGTGCCTCAGGAGCCGATTACGCCGGTGGTCGGGCTACCCGAAGTGGGCACGCTGCCGGAGGGTTTCGCTACCTTCGATTACCCCAATGTGTGGTTTGCGGGCGATAAGGTGTACCTGACCTACCACCGGAGCTGGATCGAAGCGGACGAGGACGCCCGGGAAGCGGTGACGCTGGGGGAACGGAAGGGGAAGGCGAGGAAGCCGGGCGAGATGGTGCTGCGCATTTATTCGCTGGCGGAGTTTTACCGCTGAGGAGCCGAACGATGGACCGGGACGAAGTTCGAGCGCATCTGACAGGCCCCATTTCTTCGATTGCGACGCCGTTTAACGAAGACGGCAGCGTGGACTACGACGGGCTACGGAACCAGATCGACTTTGTGCTGTCCGCCGGGAGCAGGACGGCGTTGCTGACGGTTGGGGACAGCCACTATACCTGCCTTTCGGAGCAGGAGATTGCCCAGGTGACGCGGGTAACCTGCGAGCACACGGCCGGGCGGGGGATGGTTGTGGCGGCGGATCGGTGGCACAGTACGGCGCGGTCGATTGAATTTGCCGGGTTCGCCAGAGGGCTGGGCGCGGATGTGCTGATGGTGCTTCCGCCGAACTGGGGGCCGTCCTGTACGCCGGAGACGATTGCCGAGCACTACGGGGCGGTGGCGCAACAGATGCCGGTGATGATCGTGACCGGGGTGTTCGTTGCCCAGGGGGCGGAGTTCGGGCTGGAGGCGATTGAACGGACGCTGGATCAGTATGAGAATGTAGTGGCGATCAAGGACGATATGTGCGGGGATTTCGCGCGGCGGCTGTGCCTGCTGGCCCACGAGCGGGTTGCGGTTTTTGCGGGAGGGCAGAAGGTGAACCATATAAATATGTGGCCCTATGGGTGCGACGGGTATATGTCCACGTATATTGCGCTCAAGCCGGAGATCGCCCACGATTACTGGAGCGCGATCCAGGCGGTGGACCTGGAGGCCGTGCGGGGGATTATCCGGGACTACGACATGCCGTTTTTCGACACGATAATGAAGCTGACGGGCGGGTGGAATGCGGGGGTACACGGGGCGATGGAGGTGTTCGGAGTTGCGAAGCGGTGGCGGCGGAAGCCGTATTATTCGTTGAATGACGAGGAGATGGAGGGGCTGGCGGGGTTTTTCAGTGGGAAAGGGATACTATGAATCGTCCGCTGCTGGAGATCCTGATGGGGAGGGGTCAGGTGATATGTCCGACAGATTCGACGTGATCGTGGTGGGCGGGGGCGCGATGGGGCTTTCGGCGGCCTATTCCTGCGCCAGGACGGGAAAGCGGGTGCTGGTTCTGGAGCAGTTCAGGTTTTTCAACGAACGGGGCAGTTCCAAGGGGCTGTCCCGGTTTTTTCGGATTGTGTATTCAGATGCGCTGCTGTGCCTTCTGGCGCGGTCGGCGTATCCGCTGTGGCAGGAGCTGGAAAGGGAGTCGGGCGAGACGCTGATTGCGAAATAAAAGCCTTTCAACCCGAAATCCGCACATTTGCAGGGGGGTATAAGCCATGCGAATTGATCCGATTGAGATGACGGTTCAAAGCAGGGAGGGGTCCGGGAGGCGGTCGTTTTCTGTCGGTTCTGTGTGCGGGACCAGGTATTCCTCCCGCGATGTGGAGGGAATGCGCAGGCAGCTGGACGAGATGCTGGAACGGGACGGGCATTTTACGAGTGGAACGCGGACCAATCCGTCCATTTACCACATCGGGCGCTATTTGCTGACGCAAGCGTCGACGTTCGAAGTTCAGGGGCCGCTGACGGGAGGGGAGGCGGAGGCTGTGGCGATCCGAGAGGGGGAGGAGGTGTTCGTTTCGGTGGGCAGCGATCAGTGTGATCGCGAACTGGACCCGCTGTTCCCGGATAAGCCGAAGCAGATGTGCCCGCATCCGATCGCATCAACGGCGTGGCCTTACAGCGAGATCCGGGACCACTGGGACGACCTGCGGATTTACAGCCAGGTGGTGGTTGGGGGGCACACGGTGCCGCTGCAGGACAGTGCGCTGTCTGCGCTGGTCAATCTTGAGTTTCTGCTGGGGATGGATGCGGTGAAGAGGCTGGCCGATCCGATGGTTTTATTCTGCGGGGCCTCGCCGGTTCTGAATTCCGCTGCCGAGACGGTGAAGGAGCACGGTCTGCCGGAAGAGACGGTCAAGGGGGTCGGGGAGGCGTTTACCATGCGGCTGCACGATCCCGTGCTCGATCGGACGATTGAACACCGGTACCGCGCCCTGCCGCTTGGGGATGACCTGGCCGAGCGACGTGACGTGGGATGAGAGGTCAGGACCGATCTCCGACTTGCGTTTACAGACCAGCAGTTCGCGGAGCCACGGGGACGGGCTGAGATATTTTAGAAGAGGTGAGCGCGGGATGACGATCAACCCTGTTGTCGATGTCGAAGAGGAGATCTATTCGTTCGAGCCGGCGAACAACGGCGCCGGGCCGCTATGGTGTCACGGGTCGACGATTGTCATCCGCACCGGGGAGGATGTGTATGTGACGACGCTGGAGACGCTGCCGGATGAAGCGCCGCTGAACAACTGCCGCTGGGTACTCTATGCGCGTGGGGCCAACGGCTGGCGGGTTGTACACCAAGATGAGACCGGCCGCACGCGGGAACCCTGTCCGATCGCCGCGCTATACAACGGTGCCCTCCTGGTTACCGACAATCCGACCCTCACGGAGTCTGGACAGGAGAGGGGTCCTGCACAGCCGGTGGTGTTTCGCTTCAACACGAAGGACATCCAGGCCGGGTGTACACGGGAACTGCCCGTGTGGAAGGGGGAGCCGGGGTTTACCGAGCACTCTTATCGCACGGTGACGGCCGACGGGGAGAAGAACGAGGTGCTTTACATGCAGAATGTGGGTATGGACGTGTCGCACATGTCGCTGCTGGGACGCGACGGCGTGTGGGTGGGGGTGGGCACGCTCGCCTGGCCGTGGGGGAGCGAGTATCCGGTCCCCCAGCCGCTTCGCCTCTGTTATCCCAACGTTGTGATGCGAGACCGGGAGGCGCATTTTTTCGGTGTCGGAGATATTGTCGAGCCGATCGAGGCCTGGAGGAAGACCAAGTTTGAGATCACCGGGCGCCATTGGGACTACGTTTTCCGGCGGTTGTTCTACGCGTATACACCGGATGTGGCCCGGGAGCCTTTCTGTGAATGGATCGAAGTGGCCAACCGGGATGCCACGGCCGGGACGATGCGCAACAACGACATCTGGCTGGCTCCGGACGGTGCCGCGCATTTGATCTGGAGTGAGACGACTGTGGACGAACGCCTTCGGGACCGGTTCTTTCCGGATGAGACGGTCGCGCATTCGTTTGAATATGCAGCGGTCCACAACGGGGAGGTCCAGGCGCGGCGGACCCTTGCCAGGGTCACAGAGGACGCGCCGGGCGACCGGCCGCACCTGACGCGGTTTCAGGTTATGGAGAATGGGACGCCGGTCCTGCTGGCGTCGTTTGTGTGCGACGCGCCATCGGCGCCAACTCACGTCTATCGGCTGGCTGCGATGTTTCCCGACGGGAGCCTGTCGGACTGGGTGGATGTGCCGTTTGAAGATCCGATTGCCGGGACGTTTCTCACCAGTACCGTGCGCGGAGGGTCACGGCCCGCCTCTACGATCGATGTGGTCGGGATGGCCGCCGGGGCGCCGCAGACTCTGCGTTACGCGCGGGTTCGCCTCGATGAAGGGGGCTGAAGAGGAGTCGCTATGCGAGAGCCGAAGAGGTGCACATTGCGGTCATTCATCCTTTCCGCACTCATTCTGGCTACGGTCAGCTGCAGCGTTTCCGCGCAAGAATATCGCATCGGCTGGCGAACCGATGGTAGCGGACGGTATCTGGAGGCCGACCCGCCAATCAAGTGGTCACCGGGTGAGAGCGTGGCGTGGAAGACGGCGATGCCGTCGTGGTCGAATGCGTCGCCGGTGCTGTGGACCGGTTCGCTGATGATCGTGTGCAGCGAGCCGGACCAGGTTCTGGGGGTTGATCCACACAAGGGGAGCATCGTGTGGAAGCAGTCGCTGGGCGACGTAAGTCCCACAGATAAGGTTAAGACGCATGGGTCCAACGGATACACGTCCCAAACGCCGGTGGCCGATAGCCAGCGCATCTACACATTGTTCGGATCGGGTGTGGTGGCGGCGCACACGCTGGAGGGCAAGCGTGTGTGGGCGCGCGTGGTGGAGCGACCTCAGCACGGGTGGGGGCACAGCGCGTCGCCGACACTGGGCGGTGGGCGGCTGATCGTGCATATTACCGACCTCATCGCGCTGGATCCGGCGACCGGCAAGGAGGTGTGGAGGCGACCTGCGAAAGAGAAGTTCGGCTCCCCGGTGGTCACGCGGATCAGCGGTGAGGAGATCGTGATCACGCCGGCAGGTGACGTGTTTCGCGCGGTGGACGGGAAGCCTCTGGCCCGGGGAATCGGGAAGCTGGAATACGCAACGCCCGTGGTTCAAGAAGGTGTGGTGTACTTCATTGAGAAGAAGGCGACGGCGGTCAAACTGCCCGAGAAGATCAACGGCGCATTCGAAACCGTGTGGACCACACGTGTGAAGGGGTCGCGGCACTATTCGTCGCCGGTGATTCACAACGGCTTGATTTACGCCATTTCGCGTGAGGAGAAGTTCTCGATCCTGGACGCGAAGACGGGCAAGCTGGTTTTTGAGAAGGACCTGTATCTTGGCGAGGGGACGAACAGCGCGTACACGTCCATCACGCTGGCTGGCGATAAGCTGTTCGTCGGCGCCGAGAGCGGTACGACGGTAGTCATCGAACCAGGCGGGACCTACAAGGAGATCGCGCGAAATGTGGTGGAAGGGTTCCGTTCCTCGCCCGTATTCGTCGGAAACCGGATGTATCTGCGCGCCTTCGACCACCTCTATTGCTTCGAGAAGAAGAGGTGACCGGGATCCACGATCGCACCGGCCGCGAACCATCCTGCCGCTTCACGAAGGTCGGGCGGCCAGGCGCCTACTTTCGGATCGCCCCAATACCACGAGAGAAAGGAGTGCTTTATGCACCGAGTCACAAAAGCGTTTGAGACTGCGGCTGTCTTCACAATCGCCCTGTGTATCGGGTGCGGCGCTCCCCGGGATCAGGCTGAAAAATCCACTTCGGATCGCCAGTTCTTCAGTGTGGGCACGGCCCCACCCGGGGGGGCCTTCTTTGTTGTTGGAGGGGCCATCGCTCAGGTCGTCAACGATCACAGAGAGGATCTGTCCTGGGATGTGTCCGCCGAAGCCACCCAGGGCACCCAGGAAAACATCCGCCGTCTCGTAAGCGGCGAACTGGACTTTGCCCTGGCCAACGCGGCCATCTCCTACTTCGCAGTTCGCGGAGAGGGCGCCTGGGAACAAAAGCAGGGGATCAACACCGTGATGACCCTGGCGCCCAATATTGCCCTCTTCATCACTCCGAAAAGCTCGGGCGTCAAAACCATAGCGGACCTCAAGGGCAAGCGGGTTGTTGTGGGCCCGGCCGGCGCTGGCTTCGAATACTTTCTGCAGCCCATCCTGAAGGCCCACGGCATGACCTATGACGACTTCACCCCGCTGCACAACCCCCAGGCCGGGGCTGTTGACATGCTTGCGGATGGATCTACAGCCGCCGCCTTTCTGGGCGGAGCCGTACCCACCGCCTCCATCACCCAGGCCAGCGCCTCACTGGACATTCACTTCATTCCCTTTGACGCATCCGCCAAAGAGACCCTGTTCCGGAATTACCCCTTCTTTTTCCCCGCCACCATCCCGGCCGATACGTATCGAGGTCAGTCCGAAGCCTTCGAAGGCATGAACGTGGGCTCGATGCACCTCATCACCCGATCCAGCCTGGATGCGGACACCGTCTACCGGTTCACCAAAATTCTCTACGAACACCGGGCGGATGTGGTAAAAAAACACCCGGCCGGCAGAGCCATCAACTCCAAGAATGTCATCCGGGATACCGGCGCCCCTTTTCATCCGGGCGCTGTGAAGTACTTCAAAAAAATCGGAATCTGGCCCAATTGACATGCCCCGGCTCAAGTCCCGACTCTTCCGCATCCTGGCCACCTTCCTCAGCCTCTTCATCCTGGTCGAGGTCAACTATCCGCAGCTCACGCCCCAGGCCCAGTTGGCCATTTTTGCCCTGCTGGGCTTGAGCCTTGTGTTTCTCAAGTACCCTGTCCACCGAAGCGCCGCCAAGAACACCCCTTTCCAGATTCTGGACCTCTTCCTTGCCCTCGCCGTTGTCTTCTGCTTTGGCTACATCCTGATTCAGACCGACCCTATTTTTCAAACCTACTGGCTGAACGGCCGGTCTCTGGGCAACCGCGCCGGTCTGGAACACCCGCTCGATCACATCGTGGGCCTGGTGGGCCTCCTTCTGGTTCTGGAAGCCACCCGCCGGGCCATCGGCTTCATCCTGCCCCTGCTCGCCCTGGCCTTCCTGACCTACGCCGCCTGTGGGTATGCGATGCCCGACTGGCTCTTCCCCCACAGGGGATACCCCTGGGACCGCATTGTCTCCCAGGTCTTCCTGCATTCCCAGGGTGTCTTTGGCATTGCCCTGAAGGTCATGTTCACCTATGTCTTCCTCTTTGTCCTCTTCGGCACTGTCCTGGAACAGACCGGCGCCACGGGCTACGTCCTGGACACGGCCCGCCGGCTTTTTCGCAGCAGCACCGGGGGGCCTGCCAAAGTCGCCGTGATCTCCTCGGGCCTGATGGGCTCGCTCTCCGGCAGCGCCGTGGCCAACACTGCCACGACCGGCACCTTCACCATCCCTATGATGCGCTCGGCCGGATTCCGCCCCGCCGTTGCCGGGGGCATCGAAGCCGCCGCCAGTTCGGGCGGAGCCCTTGTACCGCCCATCATGGGCGCGGGGGCGTACATGATGCTTGAAATGGTCCAACCGGCCGTTACCTACCTGGAAATCATCAAAGCCGCGCTTGTTCCGGCGCTGCTTTACTACACCGCCCTCCTCCTGGTTGTACACTTCTACGCCCGGCGAATCGGGGTGGCCGTGCAGGACGAAGACCCGCTCAAGCGTCCCCCCAAAGTCCGGGGGCTCATCTTCCTGGTGGCCTTCTTCAGCCTGGTCTTCTTCCTCGTGCTGGGCTATACACCCTTCCGGGCCGTGAGCATTTCCCTGCTCTGTGTCCTGATCAGCAGCGCCTCCAGCCCGCTGACCCGCGTGGGGGGCCGCGCCCTTTCACGCGCCCTGGAAGGCGCGGCCCACAGCGGCGTCTCGCTGATCGCGGCCGCCTCCTGCGTGGGCATCATCATCGGCATCGTCACCCTCACCGGCATCGGCGCCAAGCTCCCCAGCGTTCTCATGCCTCTGGCGAAAGACAACCTCATCCTGGCGCTACTCCTCCTCATGGTCTCCACCATTATCTTAGGGATAGGCCTGCCCTCGGCCGTCTGCTACCTCCTCATGGCCACCCTCGTGGGTTCCGTCCTGGGCGAATTGGGCGTTGTCCCTCTGGCCGCCCACTTCTTTATCTTCTACTTCGGCATGATGTCCATGGTCACGCCCCCCGTCGCCCTGGCGGCTTACACGGCCGCCGCCATCGCAAAGGCCGGTATCATGCGAACCGGGGTCGCCGCCTTCCGCTTCGCCCTGGTCGGCTTCACACTTCCCTACGCCTTCGTCCTCCATCCCGAGCTGCTCCTCCTCTCCCCCGACCTTCCAGCCACCCTGGTCAACATCCTCACCGCCCTTCTGGGCATCCTTCCCCTGGCCGCCGCCATCGCAGGCTACGGCTTCGCTCCCCTGAACACCTGGCAGCGTTCCGTCCTCCTCGCTGCCGCCCTTCTCCTATTCCTTTCTCCTTCCGGAAGCGTCCGCCCCTGGCTACAGGGATTGGCCTTGCTTATTACCGGGATCATCGCCATCTTAAACCGGAGGAACTCCACGAACCCATGTTCACCACCACCCTCATCCTCCCCGGCGAAACCGGGCCGATGATCGATCCGAAGGCCATTTGGGAGGGCCTGGAGAACCCGGTTGACCTCGTGATCGACAGCGGTTATGGCGACCTGGACTCCACCACCATCGATTGATATGCTGAACAACGAGCCCGAGATCGTACGCGAGGCCGAGGCGTTGTGGAAGGAAGAACCGGAACGCCTGCCGGACGCGCCCAGGACCATGCGGGCTTTTCGCAAGCTGGTCAAGATTCAATACTTTTAGGAGGTCGTATCGTGTTTCACGCTGTCCGTTTTGAAGACGACATTGAGCCGCTTGTCCGCTTTGTGGAGGAGACCTCGCCCGAGGCCATTGTGGAGGAGACGGTGAAGAGGCTGTGCGAGGGGGCTTCCGTAGAGCAGATGATGAAGGCGCTGGCCTTAGCGGTGATCCGTTCCACGGAGATGCCTTTTGTGCATCACGGCGGCCCACTGCACCCGGTGGCTGCGCTCCACGCCATTGGGGAGACGATGGGGCGGCTGCCCGAGGAGGCGCGCTGGCTGCCACTTATCCAGGACATGGCGCTGGCGAATGCGCACATCCATGACCCGGTTTCGGGACCTTATGTGATGCCCGAGATTGCGCCTGTGGGCGAGGGGAGCGTGAAGGCCACACGGGAGGCGTTCCTTGGTTGCATGAAGCGTAACTATTCTAACGCAGCGGAGCACTACTTCCTCTGGCTGCTGGAACATGCTCCGCGAGAGGTGGCCACAGAGGCGCTGCTGCAGGTGGGTGTGGCGAATTACCGCTACGATGAGCACAAGCTGATTGCCGCGGTCAATGGGATTCGTCTGCTGGATGCGGTGGGCTGGTCGCTGGCGCCTGTTGTGCTGCGGTCCATTGTGCGCTATAACTTCATGCCCTCTATCTGGGCGGATGCGCCGGCGGCGGGGGAGGTGGAGGCGCTCCTGGAGCGGTATGGGCTTTTGCAGGGGGTGGCCCAGGAGGGGAAGAACGAGGAGGGTGAGGTCGAGGCGCTGCGGGGGGAGCTGCTGGCGCATTCGCTTGAGGATCTGCCCGAGGTTATTGCCCGGGCGCTGGCAGGCGGACTGTCTTTGCGCGGCGCAGGGGAGGCGATCTCCCTGGCGGCTTCGGCGCTGTTTTTGCAGAGTGCGTCGGCAAACTCCATGGGCATCCACTTTATGACGGGTGCGAACGCGCTGCGCTGGGTCTGCGGGGCGTTTCCGTCCCTGGGAGCAAGGGGGCTGCTGCTCTGGGCGCTGGGGCCCGAGACGCGGGGGGTGAAGGGTTCGGTCGCACCTGTTGAAGAGATGACGCCGGTTTCGGCGTCGCTGGAGGCCATCTCGGAGGCGATCTCGGAAAATGATCCTGTACGCACCGCTGCCTGTACTCAGGCTTACTGCCGGGCCGAGGGAGACGTGCCGGCCCTGCTTCAGAGGCTGGGGGAGTGGGCAGCGAAGGACAGCGCCACTGAGATGCACGGGATGAAGCATCACCAGGCTATGGTGGAGGAGTTCTCCAACACGCACGCATCCTCTGCGTGGGTGCATCTGGCGGCGCAGGCCAAGGAGGCTGCGTTACACGCCGGAAAGGGGACAGCGGTGTACGAGCGGGCAGCGGAAGCTTTGAGGAGAAGTGGGCGCTGAAAGGGGCATGTCTGAGTCCAGACAGGGACAGATGGTCTGCGAGCGGGTGCAGAATGAGGGGGCATTTCCCGGTGGTTGATGGAGGAGGACCACTCGGGAAATAGCATTATAGGAAAAACGCCCGAATCCTGAGCCTTGAAAGGGTATGAGTGATGACTGTTTTGAACGCCGTTGTGATCGGACCGGGCGGTAGAGGGAGAGCGCACCTGGCCGTTGTTCCGAAACTGTCCGACAGGTATCGGTTGGTGGGGGTGTGCGATGTTGATGGGGAGCGGGCAAGGACGGTTGGTTCCGAGATGGGCGTCAATGCGTACACAGATCTGGAAGCGATGCTGGACAAAGAGAAGCCGGATGTGGGTTTGATTACCGTTCAACCGGAGATCCACCACGCCGTCGCCCGGGTCTTAGCTGAAAAAAAGGTCCACATTCTGACGGAGACTCCCATTGCCCTCACCGTGCCCTGTGCGGACGCGATGATACAGGCGACTGCGGAGAACGGTGTTTTTCTGGAAGTATCCGAGAACGTCCGCAGATGGCCCCACGAGAGGGTGAAGCGGAAGATCGTGGAAAGGGGGCTTATCGGTGAGGTCAGGGCGTTCTACCTTTCTTACACTTCCGGCTCCTATCACGGGGTGAGTGCAGTCAGGGCCATACTCGGCACAGAGGCCCGGGGCGTTACGGGTGAGTTCCCGGATAGAGAAGAGATCAGGGAACGGGGGATGATCGAGTGGTCGGGTGGGATCCGGGGAACATACGAATACAATATGAAGCGGAAGAATTACTGGGAGATTATTGGGACCGAGGGGGCCATTCGGGGGAGAGAACTGCACCTGTATGAGGGGGACAGGAAGCTGGATCTTGTGACCGAGACTATCGGTGAGGCCCCCCAGAAGACTGTGCGGAGAGCCTACGTGGGAACAGAATCGGAAGTGTCCTGGGAAAGTCACCTGCAGGCTTATGCCCTTGCCGAGGCCGATAGCGTCGCAATCGCTGACGCCTGGTGCAGTCTGTACGATGCTATCGTCCACGGAAAGGCGCTCGACTACGGGGGGGAAAAACGGCAGGAGGGATATCGAACTGCTGATGGGGGTCCGGGAATCGGCCTTGAAGCACGGAGAAAAGATCGCTCTGCCTCTGGCAGGGATTACCGAATACGAGACGCGGGTTCACTCGGCGTTTGAGGAGGTCTACGGGGCTGACATCCTGGATTTGAAGCCCCGGCACCTGAAGCAGAAGTATTCGCTGCCGGGTCACTTACGGGAACTGGTCCTTTATGGAAGCGTGTTGGGGAAATAGCTGAGGACACCGGATCGGTGATGTGGTATCAACAAGGAGAAGCAGGTGACACAATTCGATGAGGTTTTACAGGAAGTCGAAAGCCGTTGTCGAGAGCAACGCTTTCCGATGCTGGGACGTGAGAAGGCGGAATTTCTCGGGAGACTTGTCTTAAAAACACAGCCGTCGTTGATCGTCGAATGCGGTACAGCGATCGGCTATTCTGGGTTGTGGATGGCATCCCGGTTGAGAGCGGCGGGTAAGGGACGCATCATTACACTTGAGATCGATCCCGACCGTGCTGGCGAGGCACAGGAGAATTTCACACGCGCAGGGGTCGGTGATCTGGTGGATTCGCGGGATGGGGATGCGAAAGGACTGCTCAAAGCCATCCATGAACCGGTCGATTTTCTTCTGCTCGACAACGGCTATGCAAACTACTTTCCCTGCTTCCGGGCAATCGAATCCCGCCTGGTCAACGGCGCTACGGTCGTCGCCGATAATGTGGGAATCGGCGCAGAGGCGATGGCGGATTACCTGGATCACGTGCGTGCCCGCTACGAGAGCGAGACACACTGGTTTGATGTGGATCTGCCGTGGGTCAAGAGGGATGCGATGGAAGTGACGATCTATCAAAAGTGACGGGGACTCGTTGTAACCCCTTGATTGATGTGAACCCATACGCAGAAAAACGGTTCAACGTATTGCTATTTGAAGCTCGTGCTGCACGATCAAATACTGATCCGACGATCAAAACTCGCTTATTTTAGGATTAAAAGGAGGAGGTTGCTTATGTCTGTATCTGTAACGCGTGAGCGTTTGCGGGCAGCGCTGGACCGGCTGCCGCGCGTGACGCTGGCGGACCTGCCCACGCCGCTGCACGATTGTCCCCGGTTTTCGGAGGCGGTGGGCAGCGAGGTGCGGATTCTGGTTAAACGGGACGATTTGACCGGCCTGGCCTTTGGGGGAAACAAGACGCGGAAGTTTGATTTTGCCTTGGGAGACGCAAAGGCGCAGGGGGCCACGGCGGTGATTACGGGCGCGGCGTCGCAGTCGAACCACGCCCGGCAGGCGGCTGCGGCTGCGGCCCGTCTGGGGATGAAGTGTGTGCTGGTGAACCGGCACGACCACCGCAGTCAGATGGGAATTCAGGGCAACCTGTTGCTGGATTACGTGCTGGGGGCGGAGGTGCGGCTTGTGGAGAGCGGGGATCAGAACGGGGTGAAGGAGCAGGTGGCGGAGGAGCTGCGGGGGCAGGGGGAGGTTCCGTACATTATCGGTGGCCGGGCGAGGGCGCTGGGTACGGCGGCTTATGTGGGGTGTCTTCTGGAGATCTTAGATCAGCTCGATGCGCTGGATGCGACGACGGATTTTATCTGCACGGCGTCGGGGCACGGGACGCACGCGGGGCTGGCGCTTGGGGTAAAGGCGCTCGGGCTGCCGATTCGGGTGCAGGGGTATACGCCCAGCCGGGGGGATGAACAGCGGCGGAAGGAGGGGGTGGCGGGCGCCGGCAACGAGGCGGCGGAGGCGCTGGGGGTGGAGGCGCGGCTGGAGGCGGCGGAGATGGAGAGTACGGATGCGTATGTGGGCGAGAATTACGGGATTGTCACACAGGCGGGGCTAGACGCGGTTCAATGCTTAGCGAGGACGGAGGGGATTTTGCTGGATCCAGTCTATACCGGGAAGGCGGTATCGGGGGTGATCGACCGGATTCAAAAGGGAGAGATCCCTGCGGGGGCCACAGTGGTCTACGTGCATACGGGGGGGACGCCTGCGCTGTTTGCCTATGCGCCGGAACTGGTGGCGCACGGGGATTACAGTCAGAAGATTGTGTCAGGTCCTGAAACCGTCTAAGGAGGGAGAACCGCATGGAATATCGAATTCTTGGAAAGACGGGGCTGAAGGTTCCAGCGGTCGGGGTTGGATGCTGGCAGATGGGGGGCACGCGGGGGGGGCTGGGGTGGACCGGCACGACGGATGAGGAGTCGATTGCGACTATTCACCGGGCCGAGGAACTCGGAGTGAACCTGCTCGATACGGCCCCGACCTACGGCGACGGGCACAGCGAAGAGGTCATCGGAAAGGCACTTAAGGGACGGCGTGACCGGTTTGTTCTGGCGACCAAGGCCAGGCCGATTACCGATGACCCGGATGAGGATAAGGCTCGACGGCAGATCCTGGAGCTCTGTGAGGGCAGCCTCCAGAGGCTGCAGACCGATGTGATCGACGTGTATCAACTGCACGCTGTGCCGCACGAGGCGACGATGCCGACTGTGATGGAGACACTGGCGGACCTGAAGCAGCAGGGGAAGATCCGCTGGTTCGGGATTTCGACCAACGATACGGACGCGATCCGCAAGCTGCTGGCGCTGGGAGACCTGGCCGTGGTGCAGGTGGGTTACAACCTGTTGAGCCGGAGCGGGGAGGAGGCGCTGCGGCTGGCCAGGGAGGAAAATCTGGGCAGTTTGATCCGGGTGCCGCTCGCCTCAGGGGCGCTGTCGGGTAAGTACTTCGAGGCTCAGCAGCTGGATGAAGAGGACCGGCGGCGGGAGCGCTTCACCTCCGACAGGGCGGTGGCCACGTTTAAGAAGCTGTCGGAGCTTCTTTTTCTGACCGGGGGCGGCAGGCGAACGATGGTCCGGGCGGCGCTGCGCTTCATTCTGGATACCGAAGGGGTGACTTCGGCGATTCCGGGCGCCAGGAACCGGCGGCAGCTCGAGGAGAACGTGGGGGCGATGGATGCGCCACCCCTGACCGAGGAGGAACGCGCCCGCGCGATCGCCATTGCGGATGCGGTCGAGGGGTTTTGAGAACAGGCCACAGAAGAGAAGGGACAGGGTATGAAATCGGGAGCGCTTGAATATGCCTTGTTTTCCAGAGGGGAGATGGAGCGTCGGTACGCCCGGGCCAGGGAGTTGATGGGACAGCGCGAGATCGATGCGCTTTTTATCACCGGGGAGGAGAATTTTCAGTATTTCGCCGGGACCGCCGTGAGCGTGGCGCTTCACTATTCTCTGACCAGGCCGTCCGTTTTTATCCTGCCCGTAAACGGGGAGCCGATTGTCGTTACCCAGGGGAGGGATAACCTGACGCTGGGGTCCTATGTTAGCGATGTTCGGGATTATTCCGACCTGTTCAGTTTTCCCCATGACCTGGTTGTAGATGCCCTTCGAGACGCCGGGCTGAAGCACAACCGCGTGGGTGTGGAGTTGGGCCAGGAGCAGCGGATGGGGATGCCGGTGGGAGCCTATTTCGATCTGGTGACGGATCTGCCCGAGGTCGCGTTTGTGGATGCTGCGGATGTCATCATCAAGCTCCGGATGGTGAAGTCCGGCGAGGAGCTGGTGTATATGAAAAAGGCGGCGGATATTACCGGCAGGGCGCGGCAGCGGCTGTTCGATCAGGTCGTCCCGGGAATGACGGAACGGGAGGTGGCCAGGCTGATGCGGCGGTTGATCTTAGAGGAGGGGGGCGACAGGACCGCGTTTGTCATTTTGCAGCTCGACCGCCCCGGGGCCGGCAATCCGTTCCATTACGACCGGCCGCTGGAGAAGGGGTGCGTGCTTGCGGTGGATACGGGCGCCTATGTGGGGATGTATACCATCGACTATCCACGCATGGCCGTTCTGGGTAAGGCCACGGATGAGCAGAAGAGGGTGCACAGCGCGGTACTGGAGGTGAACGGGAAGATGGCGAACGCCCTGAGGCCCGGGGTGACGTGCGCGGAGTTATACCGGGTCGGGGCCGGGGCTATTGAGGAGGCGGGCGCCAGAGTTGACGGACTGGAGCAATTCGGGTCGGCCAGGATGGGGCACGGGCAGGGGATGCTGGTGACCGAACCGCCGAGTGTCAGTCCGGATGATCACACGGTGCTGGAGCCGGGTGTGGTGCTCAGCACCGAACCGGGCGTGAGGGCCAGGGACGTGCAGTTTCTGTGGGAGGATGTCCATGTCGTTATGGAGGAAGGGCATGAGCAGCTTACGGTGGAGAGCAGTGAGCTGAGGGAGATTTCTTTTTAGTTTCCAGTGGTCCCGGAGAAGTGGCGTGAAGCCGATGGATGACGCCGAAACAATCACGAGTCTTGGTTATAGACGATGAGGGCGCCGAACCGGGCTGGTATCAGTTGTCACAGACGACTGTTAGAAGGTACTTCAGGCAACGACTTTATCCCGGGCCTACTTTTCTGCCTGGGATGTAGGGTGATCGCGAGGGACTATGGAAATTCGGGAGGTTCGCGAATCGGAATTGCAGGAGATGATCGACCTGCTGTGCTTGGTGTTCCGGCCGGCCGGGCAGGAGCGGTATAGGCAGTATATCCGGGGGGATTCGAGTTACAGGCTGGATCAGACCCGCGTTGTGGCCGCTGACGGGCGGATCGTTTCGACGCTGCGCGTCTGGGACCGCAGGATGCGGGTCGGCGCGTGTGTCGTGCGGATGGGGGGGATCGGGGGGGTGGGCACGCATCCCGATTATCGAGGCAGAGGATATGCCACGGCGTTGATGCGGGATGCGGTCGACTACATGGAGGCCGCAGGTTACGATGTGGGCCTGCTGTTTTCGGAGATTCCGTGCGCGTTTTACCGCAGGCTGGGGTGGGCGAGTCTGCCGCTGGCAGGGTTTCGGGTGAAGCGAAGGGGAAGCATCGAGTTGGGGGATACGGACTGGGAGGTTGAGGCGTTCGACGAGGGACGGGACTTAGAGCAGGTGGCTGCGCTTTACGATGCGTACAACGCAGGCCAGAGCGGGCCAATTGTGCGACCGAGGGCCCACTGGGATACGGCGCCCGCGCGGATACGGGGCATCCTGCCCACGGTGGTCGCCCGCCGTGGACATACACTGGGCGGATATCTCAATTTTCACGTCGGGGGAAAGGCTGCGACGGTGCTCGAGGTGGCGTATGGTCGAGACGACCCGACCGCCTTGACGGCGCTGGTCGGCCACCTGCTCCGGGTGTGTGAAGAGAAAGGAGTTGAGGAGGTATGCGGCGAGATTCCGCACCGGCATCCACTGGTTGATCTGGTTGTGGAGGGCAACGCAGGGGATCTGAGCCTGACCGGGAGTACGTCAACGATGCTCTATGCCGTGAATCTCCCCGCGCTGCTGCGGCGGGTGCTGCCCGACCTGCAATCCCGGCTGGATGCATCCGATCAGAGGTTCGGTCCGCTGTCGGTCTGCTTTGAGGTTAACGATCAACAGAGCGTGCTGAGGCTGCGCGATTCGGGGGCGCTTGAGGTGGGTGACACGGATCCGGGTGCGGAGTGGGTGAGGATGCCGGGGGCGTTCTTCTGGCGGGCGCTGCTGGGTGAATCGAGCTGGGGGCAGCTTGAGCCGGTTTTGCAAGCACGGGGGATTTCAGCGGGACCGGAGATTTCCGGTTTGTTGAGCGTCCTGTTTCCGCACCAGGAGGTGATTCTCTGGGGGCCGGATCACTTCTGAGGTGAACATACCAGACAGGAGCGCTGCGTTGTACTGCTCTCACTTGATTTCCAGGTCCGGCCCGTTGAAGCAGAGGCCGTTGTTTTTCATGTTTGGCCCTGGATGGGTCAGTCTGCTTTTTTTCCGATACAGTAGAGGTGGGTCGCGGTCCGGATAAAGAGCCAGGACCCGGAAACCGCAAGGGACGACAGGGTATAGGTGCCGTCCAGTTCGTTCGTAGCCAGGAGCTTGAACTCCGGCCCGGCCGCCAGTACCGTAGAGACGGCCATTTCGTTGAGGATGTAGAGCTTCCCGTCGGCCAGCACCGGGGAGGAACTCACAATGCCCTGGGCGGTGCGCTCCGGCCCCCAGATCACCTCGCCGCTTTTGGCATCCAGACAGGTCGCCCGCCCCCTGTCGTCCACCATGTAGAAGTAGCTGCCGTCACACACAGGCGTGGGCACGTCCGGCGCGCCCGCCCCGGTCCATCTCCAGACAATGTTGTCTGTGACATCGCCCACGCCTCCGGCGCGCAGGGCCAGCAGGGGCCGCTTGCGCGTAGGGGCATAGATCATGTCGTTTACCACCAGCGGCGAGGCGACGACCCGGTAATTGCGCCGCTTCTCGGGGTTCAACCCGCCCGCCCGCCAGAGTTCTTTCCCGGTCTCAGGATCGTGTCCGGTGACGTAATCCCCGCCCGAAATCACAACCTGGGTCACCTTGCCCTGTGTGAGCACGGCAGGCGTGGTGTAAGCATCGGGCGATTCCGCCCACGCGTCCGTGGGCCGTTCCCGGCGCCAGAGTTCCTTGCCGGTCATTGTGTCGAAGGCGACAATGTACGAAGGGTCGTCCGTGCGAAACCCATGGAGCACCTCGAGAATCAGCTTTCCGTCGTAAAGAAGCGGAGAAGAGGCATAGCCAAAGTTGAGACCAAAGTCGCCGTAGTCCTTCTGAAGATTACGCTTCCAGAGGACCTTCCCATCCATGTCCAGGGCCGTTACCTGGCCCGTGCCGGTCACGACCCAGACGTGCTTCCCGTCGGTAACGGGAGAAGGCGACGTATTGTTCTGCTTTCGATAAAGCCAGTTGCCTTCGTGGAGTTTGTGCCTCCAGAGTTCCTTGCCGTTCACCCTGGAAATGCAGAGCAGGAGCAGCTCTTTGCCGCCCGGCTCCTTTTCCTCCTCGGACGCCGCCGGCGAGGGGGATGTCACGAAGATCCGATCTCCCCAGATGATCGGAGTGCTCGCGCTCCAGGAGGGCAGTGCGGTCTTCCACACGATATTCTTTGTCAGGCTCCAGGTGGTGGGCAGCTCCGTGGCAGCGGAAACCCCGTTCTGATCGGGTCCGCGCCACTGCGGCCAGTTGTCCTGTGCATGGACTTTGTAAACAGGAGCGAGCAGCGCAGCGAGCAACAATACAACACAAACACGTTTTCGGATCACGGGATGGCTCCCTTATGGAAATGCAGGTTTTTCTGCTTGATTTATCAATACCGCTTCTGAATGTCAAACTGCTCCCTGGAAAGTCCTCTGTCCTATCGGCTGGCCCAGAGCATGCCCCGTCTCTGGATCTCCTTTGCCTGGGGCACGTCGAAGTCTTTTGCCACGTGGCCCAGGGAGGAGTAGAATACCCGGCCCTCTCCCCACATTCGTTTCCATACGATGGGCATGACGCAGCCGTTGACCCAGGGCGCGACATCGGTCTGGAAAGTTGTGGTGGCCAGGACTTCGTTGGAGGGATCGACGTGCATGTAGTACTGCTCCGAATGCATGTTGAAGGTTTCGATTCCCTGTGTGATGGGGTCATCATGATCGAGGATATTGACTTCGTAGTCCACGATGCCGCCCGGATGGGCCACCCACTGGCCGCCGACCATCCACTGGTAGGTTGTGTTGTTGCGGAACGCATCGGCCATGCCGCCGTGCCACCCGGCAACGCCCACACCGCTTTTGACCGCGTCCAGCAGGCCCTGCTCCTGCTCCTTTTCGATGGTTCCCATCGTCCAGATCGGGACAATCAGGCTGAGCGCATGCATCCTGTCCCGGTCTAAGTAGGCATCTAAGGTGTCCGACAGGTCTATGTCGAACCCGCCGTCTGCGAGGAGGGGGGCAAAGATGTCGACGCACTGCCCGGGTTCGTGACCTTCCCATCCGCCGTAGACGATCAGTGCTTTTTTCATTTCTCGCCTCCAGAACGAGTTATTGATCCAGTGACCCCCATCGGCAGCGGAGTCGGTACTGGGACAGGTGCTCTTGATCTCAACGTGCCGCCCAGTTGTTGACGCCTCTTCAAACGCGCACATCACATCCAGGACGTGGAAGGCCAGGCCCCCGCTGTCCCGGGGTCCGCACAAATGTAAGGCGTCCGCACCGGGCTGTCAAGGCGATACAGAAGGCTTGCGCTGCAAGATCCCGGCGGTGGTCGGCCTCGTAAAATTTGGGTTGACAGGTGGAGTTTTACTTTGTAGGGTTCAGTTTGGATAAGGAAAAGGCGTCTATGCTGTTCAAAGAGGCGCTGGAGCAGGTGCTCAACCGCCTGTGGGTGGTGCTGCCGGCAGATCGGGAGCCGAAACCGCCGCGGTGGACGTTCTGGGCGCGGGGGAGGGCGCAGTAGGGTCTTGTTGGGATATGGAGACAGGTTCTGTATTTCCGGTCATCGGGCGCGTGAATGAATATCGCCTGATGCAAAAGAAATATGACCGTGGCGTCAGTATAAGACAAGGGGATGTCCATAGCGCATCTTCACATCCGGGTGGAAAGAGGCAATCCATGATTCAGGCGGGATTTGGTCAAAACGTGATCACGCCGGAGGTCGGGGCGGAGATGCCCGGGCAGATTCAGAAACAGATCTCCCAGGGCGTCCACGACGATCTCCTGGCAAATGCGATGGTGCTGGACGACGGCACCACGCAGCTTGTTCTGGCGGGGATCGATGCGTTATCCATCAAACGTTCGACCGTGCTGGAGGCGCGGAAACAGATCGAAGCCGCAACGGGAATTCCCGCCGGGCATGTACTTATCTCGGCAAGCCACACCCACCACGGCGGTCCCACCGCAGACGTTTTTATGAGCGAATCAGATCCGGCCTACTGCGATTGGGTTGCCGAACAGGTCGCGCAGGCGGCGGTTGAGGCATACGAGAAACGTGACGAAGTCAGGTTGATTGTGGGAGCAGGGCAGGAGGGCAGCGTGGCGTTTAACCGGCGGTTTCGTATGAAGGACGGAAAGGAGCAGACCCATCCGGGCAAGGGCAACCCGGATATTGTCCGGGTCGCAGGTCCCATCGACCCGATGGTTGGCGTTATCGGGGCGGTTACCAAGACCTGCACATTTCTCGGGTGCTGGGTTAACTACTGCTGCCATGCCACGCTCGGGGTTGGCGGGAACGGTTTTTCGGCCGATTATATTTACTATCTCAGGCAGACGGTTCGGCGCGCGATGGGGGTCAATGATGCAATTGTGGTTTTCGCAAACGGCGCATCGGCCGATGTGACGCAGGTTGACAACCTCAGAGATCGGGGGCGCGAGTCCGGAGAGCACTGGGGGTGGCACGTGGGCGCCACCGTGGGCGCAGAAGCGGTCAAGGTGCTGGCACGAATGAATTATACAGATGAGGCCCCTCTGAGGTGTGCGAACGAGGTGCTCACATTGCCTTTTCGGGACCTGGGCGATGCGCCGTCCGGGCAGGCCCAGGGATGGGGCAAGCAGGAGGCCTGGGAGCGAGAATTCGAATTGCTCAAGGAGATCAAGAAGGTTGAACCAGACGTTACGGCGGAAATCCAGATGATGCGGATTGGGCGGGCGGGGCTGGTTGCGGTGCCTGCGGAGTATTTCTGTTATTACGGGTTGGAGATCAAAGCCAATTCTCCTTTCACTCCCACATTCGCTGTCTCACTGGCCAACGGCTGTGTGGGATATGTTCCAACGCCACAGGCATTTATTGGGGGCGGCTATGAGCCTCATACGGCCCGGTCGAGTAAATTGTGTCCCGATGCGGGAGATCGGATCGCAGAAGCAGCAATCCGGCTGCTCAATTTATAGACGACAGCTGAGGTGTCGGACTGTGTGAGGGGTAAAAAGGAGGAGCGTTCCAATGGCCAATCCAGTTGGAGTCGGTGGACTGCAAGTCGATGAGCGGTTGTATCGGCTGGTGAAAGACGAAATTGCGTCCGACACGGGCGTAGATGCGGACGCCTTCTGGATGTCGCTGGGCAGGATCGTGGAAGACCTGGGGCCCAGGAACCGGGAACTGCTGGAAAAACGGGATGCCCTGCAGCAGGAGATCGACGCGTGGCACCTGGCCCGAAAAGGACAGCCGGTTGACCGGGAAGCATACCGGACATTTCTGGCAG
Organism: Candidatus Latescibacterota bacterium; assembly: GCA_965222075.1. Lineage (GTDB taxonomy): Bacteria > Latescibacterota > UBA2968 > UBA2968 > JAAXHW01. The sequence continues at coordinate 3,498,550 of OZ244937.1, forward strand.
AGATCGGTTACCTGGTTCCCGAAGGCGATCACTTTCAGGCGTTGACGGCGAATGTGGACCCCGAAATCGCGGACGTATCCGGCCCGCAGCTGGTGGTACCGGTGGACAATGCCCGGTATGCGCTGAACGCCGCCAATGCCCGCTGGGGGAGCCTGTACGATGCGCTGTACGGTACGGATGTGATCCCCGAAGAAGAGGGGCCCCAGAAAGGTGAGGCCTATAATCCCGTACGCGGCGCAAAGGTTATCGCACGGGCCGAGGCGTTCTTAAATGAGGTGGTGGGCCTGGAGCAGGGCACATTCCCGGATGTCACGCAGTTCTCGCTGGGGGATGTTGACGGGACAAAACATCTGGTTGCAAGGCTCAAGGATGGGAGCGAAGCGGGCCTGGCGGACCCCGGCAAATTTGCGGGGTATGCTGAGACGAGGGGGCGTCTCAGCAGTATTTTGCTGAAGAACAACGGACTGCACATCGAAATCCGGATCGATCGGGACCACCCCGTGGGTAACGCCCACCCGGCGGGGGTGAAGGACGTGCTGCTGGAAGCCGCCATCACGACCATTCAGGACTGCGAAGATTCCGTTGCTGCTGTGGACGCCGCCGACAAGACCAGGGTCTACAGCAACTGGAACGGCATGATGAAGGGCACGCTTGAGGCAACGTTTGAAAAGAACGGCCGGCAGGTGACGCGAAGGCTGAATCCGGATAAGACGTTTGTTGCTCCAGGTGGAGAGCGGTTCATACTGCCGGGCAGGAGCTTGCTGCTCATCCGCAACGTAGGCATCCACATGTATACCGATTGCGTGACCACCGCAGAGGGGGAGGAAATCCCGGAAGGGTTCCTCGACGCCATGGTCACCACGCTGGCTGCGATCCACGATCTCAAGGGGGGCAGGGAATACACCAACAGCAAAACGGGCAGTATCTACATCGTCAAACCCAAGCTCCACGGCCCGGAGGAAGTGGCGGCTACGGTGGAGTTGTTCGACAGGGTGGAGCAGGCCCTGGGGCTTGAACGGAATACCCTCAAGATCGGCATTATGGACGAAGAGCGCCGCACTACGGTGAACCTGAAGGAAGCCATAGGGATGACAAAAGAGCGCGTGGTTTTTATCAATACGGGCTTCCTGGACCGGACAGGCGATGAGATTCACACCAGCATGGAAGGGGGCCCCATGCTGCCCAAGATGGAGATCAGAAATCAGCCGTGGCTTTCGGCCTATGAAGACTGGAATGTGGATATCGGCATTGAGACGGGACTGACTGGCAGGGCACAGACCGGCAAGGGGATGTGGACCATGCCCGATGCGATGCGGGAGATGGTCGAAACGAAGATTGCCCATCCATTGGCGGGTGCCACGACGGCCTGGGTGCCCTCGCCGGCGGCTGCCACGCTCCATGCCATGCATTATCATCAGGTGGATGTGGCGAAGCGGCAGGCAGAGCTTGCCGGCAGGGGCCGCGCCAGCCTGGACGATATTCTGACGCCTCCGATGCTGGACCGGGAATTGACACCGGAGGAAATTCAACAGGAACTGGACAACAACGCCCAAGGCATCCTGGGATATGTTGTGCGCTGGGTTGACCAGGGGGTTGGCTGTTCAAAAGTCCCGGATATTCACGATGTCGGGTTGATGGAGGACAGAGCAACGCTGCGGATCTCAAGCCAGCATATCGCCAACTGGCTGCACCACGGGATTGTGACCGAGCAGCAGGTCGGTGAGACGTTTGAAAAGATGGCAGAGGTGGTAGACGGGCAGAACAGCGGCGATCCCAACTATCGCAATATGGCGCCCGAGTTTGACAGGAGTATTGCGTTTCAGGCGGCGCTGGATCTGGTCTTCAGGGGAAGAGAGGTAGCCAACGGGTACACCGAACCCGTGCTCCACGCCCGCAGAAGAGAGGTCAAGGCGGCTATCATGCATATTCTTTTCTGACGATGGGGGGAGAATGACTCCTTCATTTATTTTTCTATTTCCGGGACAGGGGTCCCAATATGTGAGGATGGGTTTGGAATTATGCCAGACCTATCCGCAGGCGAAAGCGATTTTTGAGCGGGCCGATGAGCTGCTGGGTAGGAAGATTTCTTCCTTGATCTTTGAGGGGCCAGAAGAGGAACTGACCCGTACAGACAACCTTCAGCCTGCCGTAACCATTGTGAATGTTGCCTGTCTTACTTTGCTCCAGGAGTACGATTGTCGCCCCGTGGCAGTAGCCGGTCACAGCCTGGGAGAATATACGGCACACTACGCTGCCGGTGTATTCGACTTTTCGGCGTTGTTGAGGTTGGTCCAGGCCCGTGGCTCGCTGATGCAGGAGGCTGCAGAAGCGCATCCAGGCAGTATGCTTGTTGTTATTGGCCTTGACCAGGAGAGCCTTTTTCAGATCACGGAAGAGGCATCTGCTTACGGTACCATCTGCATTGCCAACTACAATACCCCCGAACAGATGGTCCTCTCAGGCGCGTCTTCCGCCCTTGAGAGGGCAAGCGACGCGGCCAAATCGGCCGGTGCGAAGCGTACCTTGATGCTCCAGGTCAGCGGCGCCTGGCACAGTCCGCTGATGGGCTCGATCACGGAAAAATTCGAGGCGGAACTTGCGCAGGTCACATTTCGAGACGCCCATACCCAAGTCTACTGCAACGTTACTGCAAAACCCGAAAGGGATGCGTCGAAAATTCGACAGCTTCTGGGCCAGCAGATCTGTTCTCCTGTTCGATGGTCTGAAACGATGCTGCAGATGACGGAGCGTTATCCTGATGCCGTATTTACAGAGGTAGGACCGGGCCGTGTGTTGAAGGGCATAATGCTGGTTATGGATCGCAGGCGAAAGGTGTACAATATCGAAAATCCCGGATCGCTGGAGACCTGGGCAAATACCTTAAAGAAAACTCAGCCCTCGCCCCGGCCCGACCTTGACAAACAAAAAAGGATTTGATATATTAGCCTTGCCCGGACGTTCAGACCACACAGGATTTAACGTGCCGAAGTGGTGGAACTGGTAGACGCGCGGCGTTCAGGGCGCCGTGAGCCTTGCGCTCGTGTGGGTTCGAATCCCACCTTCGGCACCAGGGAAAACAAGGGGTTACGCTCATAGTGTAACCCCTATTCTTCTACCCCAAAGCGGCCTGAAACACGTGCAGGTTCAACGCCTCCAGCTCGTGCTCTCGCACCAGCCGCCCCAGAACACCCTCCGGTCCCCGGCCTCCGCATTACATCCGACCAAACTCCCAGATCACGCATGCCACCGCAAATGTGATGTAAACCAGAGAACCAATCACCATCATCACCGTACACACCCCGCCCGGCCTGGCGACTTTAGGGAGGTACCGGTGGTTGATATAAAGCGTCAACGGCACGTAGAGCGCCATCGCAAACCCCCCGATATAGGCTGCGTTAAACAGAAACCCCAGTTCGCTCACACCCCTCTGCTCCATCACATAAGTAATCACGCAGCCCGCCACAATCCAGACCGCCGCCACCAGCAGATACCACCAGCTCTGGTCCCGTTTCCGGGCCCCCTTGAAATTGGTGTACACAATATCGGCAATCGACCGCGACACCCCGTCCACCAGCGCAAGCTGCGTGCCGAACAGCGTGGCCAGGCCCACCAGCAGAAAAATATAACGCCCCGGCTCGCCCCATACCTCGGCCAGCACCTGCGCCTCGTCCCAGATCAGCGTGCCTTTGGCGGGCACAATGCCCTTGGGATGCAGCACGGCCAGCGCCCCCAGAATAAAAAGCAGGATGGTTACCGAATTCAAAATCCAGAAAAACAGAATCTGATCCTTCTTCACATAGTCCCACCACCCCATAAAACGCCGGGTATTCTCCCCGGTCTCCTCAAACCGGAATCCGGTCGAGGGAATCGCCTCGGTCCGCCCCCGCAGCGGGTTCAGCATCGTGGGCAGGTGCACGCCCATCCCGATATGTTTGTCGCGCAGGTAGAAGGTATAAAACAAATTGGCTGTACCGCCCGCCCCGGCGAACACAATCGCAATAAACATTGCCTTCACGCTCATCCCGGGATCTATATACCCCACATTCACCATGCCCTTGCCCAGCACTGCCCAGGTCTCCGTGGAGCCAACCGCAAAAGCCACGATAATCAGGCCAACCGTCACAATCACCACCAGCAGCTCAACCGTCCGCTCCACCGACTGGTAAATCAGCTTCGGGCCAAAAAGAATCAGGGCCACACCCGCAAACGTGATCACCGTCCACGCCGTGTCCGATCCCCACCCCCCCGGCCCCACCAGCAGCGCCTTCAGCGCAAGCCCCGACGCCCGTCCCCAGCCCGGCGCAATCCAGCTAAACAGCGTCAGCAGAATAAAAACAGGGGCGAAACCGCGCCACACCCTGCAGTACCCGGTATAAACCGTCTCGCCCGTTGCAACCGTCCAGCGCCCCACCTCAAAATTGATCCAGAGCTGCAGAAAAATGCCCAGCCCGGCCGCCCACACCATACTCGCCCCGAACTCCGCCACAATCCGCGGCCACACAATAATCTCTCCCGCCCCAATCGAAAGCCCCACCAGAACCGCCCCCGGCCCGGCCATCTTCCAGAACGGCAGCTTCCGCTCGGGCAGATCCTGGACTTTAAAGTCGTCCAGCGGTTCGTACAGGTCGGCCATAGAGTCCCCCCTCTCTAATTGCGGATTGGGGATTAGAGATTTCGGAATAAAAGCCTTTCAATCCGCATTCCGCAATTCCATTGTCCGCTCCTTTAACCAGACACAGCCGAATCAGTCTTTAGCAACACCTCGTTCGCCACGACCTGCTCCAGCCTCTGCCGCTTGCGAATCAGATGAAGGCCCCCATCGCGGGCCAGCAGGACCTCCGCAGCCTCCGGAAAAGAGTTGTAATTCTTGGACGACATCCCCGAACAGTAAGCACCGACCCCCCCAACCACCACCGCATCGCCAATTTTGGTCTCCGTAAGCAGCCGGGGTGCCAGTCCCTCCGGATTCCCCGGCTCCGGGGTCAGCACATCCCCGCTTTCACAGCAGTGCCCGGAAACCAGATAGTCTTTCTTTCCCCGCACTTCCGGCTCCCTGGGCACCACCACGATCGGGTGCTGGGCGCCGTATAAACTGATCCGGAGAACCTCGGTCATCCCCCCATCAACCTTGATAAATGTATACCCGTCTTTGCCCGTATCCACACTATCGATCGCCGTACAAATAAGCGCCCCGGCATTGGCCACCAGATAGGCCCCCGGCTCCACCTCTAATGTCAGCTTGCGACCGTATTGTCCGTAAAACGCCTGGAACGCCTCTACCACATGGAGCCCGATCTTCTGAAGATCCGCCGAAGATTCGCCCGCCATGCGCCCCACCTTGAACCCGCCCCCCAGGCTCAGCGTCTCCACCTCGGGCAGCTGGGAAGCGATGCGCAGCGAGATCAGCGCGCAGTGTTCCCAGACCTCCGGATCGCCTCCGGACCCGATGTGCGTATGTAGGCGTCCGATCTTCAGATCGTATTTCCGCTTGATCTCCCGGACCTGGCCTAAGTGTTCGTACCAGATGCCAAAACTGGCGGACGGCCCCCCCACATTGGTCCGGTTGCTGTGCCCCGAACCCAGCCCCGGGTTCACGCGGATACACGCCTTCCGGCCCGGATGACGCTCCCCAAAAAGGCGCAGCTGCTGAAGGGAGCAGGCGTTGAAGATCACCCCCCGGTCCACCAGGGCCTTCAAATTCGCGGGCGCTTCCTGCGCGGTGAGCAGGATGTGCGCGGGCGGCACCCCCGCCCGCATCGCCCGTTCTGCTTCAAAACCGCTGCTGGCGTCAATATGCAGCCCGGCCCGGTTCATAATCTGAAGGATGGCTGCCGTGGGCAGGGCCTTCATCGCATAACGCGCAGTAAGGCCGAAGGCATTTGGAAAATTGAGCGCCTCCTCTGCCCGGACCTCAAGCGTTTTCTGGTCGTACACAAAAACGGGCGTCCCGAATTCGCGCTGTATATCCCGCACCTGGGCTTCGGTTAAAAACGCAAGCTGCTCCATCACACCCCTCGCAGTGAATGGTGTTTTCAACTGAATGGACGAAGCGGTTGAATAATCCTCGAATTTTTCGTATGCTTAAAGAGTGGAAGAGGGGTCCTGCCGCCTGAATGAACAAAAAAACGGCTCCCATGAGGAAGCCGTGACAACGATCTGATTGGGGTGCGAACGGGGGGATTCGAACCCCCACGGGCGCCAAACCCACCAGATCCTAAATCTGGCGTGTCTACCAGTTCCACCACGTTCGCTTTTCCGGTCCCTCCGCGTCGGCAGGAAAAATAAAATTAACCCTTTAACCCCGTCTTTGCAAGGGAAAAAAAGCGCCAGTCGTAACCGACTGGCGCTCAGCGTATTCAATCTAAAAAAACAAATCCGATCTCCGCAGCCATCTGCCCTGCCATCGCCAGTTTTTCCGCCTGAATGAGCTGGATCTCCAAGGCCTTGTTTATGGAAAAGTATGAATATTTTCTCTAAAAAACAAGTGCTTACTGACCGAAAACGGCGAGAATGTCACCGGATCTGCCACTCCGCGGCCCTCCTCTGCCTCCTCTGGACCGCCCCGTCCGCGGCCCAGACCGGGGCAGTCTCCTCCCCCATCGGCCCTGCTGCAGCCTCCGATTCGGTCCACTACGAATACGAGGCGGACCGGGTCGAATACGACTTTCAAACCCGGCGGGTCGTCCTTATCGGAAATGCGGTCTTCCGCTACCGGGAGATGGAACTCAGCGCCGGGCGAATCGTAGTCGATCGCAGGGCACAGCGCCTGGAGGCCGAAGCCCTCCCCGATTCGACCGGAGAAAAGCGCATCGGTCTGCCCCACTTTACCCGGGGCAGAGAGTACTTCTCCGGATCTGAGATGGTCTACGGCCTGGAAACCGGCCACGGCAGGGTACGGGGCGGTCGGGCCGTCCACCAGAGGAAATACTACCATGGGGAGGATATTTTACTAAACAACCAGCGGGAACTGCACGCCCGGGACCTCTCCATATCCACCTGCGAAAAGGACCACGTCCACTACGACTTCCTCTGCGGGGACCTGAAAGTCTTGGAAAATGACAAAGCCATCGCCCGTTCCGTCACCTTCCGCATCGGCCCGTTGCCCGTCGCCTGGATGCCCTTCTATGTCTTTCCCATCAAGGCGTCGGGACGGCAGTCCGGCCTGCTGACCCCCAGCGTGGGCAGCAACAGCCGCTACGGCGTCCATGTCGGAAACCTGGGCTACTACCTCGCCCCCAGTGAATACTGGGATGCCACCTTGCGGGCAACCCTCCGGGAACGGGGGGGATTTCTCCTCGACTCCCGGTTCGTCTACGCCGTGCGCAGCCGCCTCAGGGGCTCCGTCGATTTTTCTTTCGAAAATGGTAGCCTCTCGGGAACCTCCATCCGCAACTGGCGCTTAAACCTCTACCACCAGCAGCGCCTCAACCCCACGCTCAACATCCGGGGCAGCGGGAACTTCACCAGCAGCGCAAGCTTCGACCGGCGCAACAGCAACAACCTCTACCAGTTCCTCAACCAGCAGCTTCGCTCCAGCTTCTCCTTGGACAAACAGTGGACCGAATCCAACCGCAGCCTCGACGCCAGCTTGACTTACTACCGGGATCAGGATAACAACCGGAACAGCTTTCAGGGGTTTCCGCGCCTTTCGTTTCGCCAGGGCCGGCGGGCCATCTTGGGGGGACCTTCAGGGACCTTCGGAGTGGACCGCCCCTGGTATCAATCCATCTACTACAGCTTTTCCGGAGACCTCGACACCGACTTTACCCGAACCCCCAACCCGGTGAACAACACCCACAATCTCACCCTTGGCACCCGCCTCTTTCTCAACAGCCAGCACCGCCCGTTCGGATGGCTCGATTTCACCCCGTCCCTTGCCATCGGCCAGACCTCCTCCAGAAACAATCAGGACCGCCCCACCCGCCGGGAGTCCTACATCGCCAGCGTCTCTTCCAGCACGACCCTCTACGGCATCTTCCGCCCCCGTATCGGCCGCATCCGGGGCATCCGGCACCGGATGCAGCCCCAGGTCGATTTCCGCTACAGCCAGTTGGCCCGGGTGGAGGGAGGCACCCTTGGCTTTGGAGGAAAAAGGATCTGGGGAGACCCCAGGCGGAGCCTCAATATGGCCCTTGGCAACACCTTCGAAATCAAAACCGAAACAGAAGGAAAAGAGCGCCGCTCGACCTTCGCCACTGCGAGACTCTCCACCGGTTACGACTTCGACCTCCCCGGCCAGAAGTGGCAGCCCCTCCGCACCACCGTCTCGGTCAAACCCAACCGCCGCGTCGACATCCGGATGCGCATGGCGCACGAACTCTACAACGATCAGGGGCGCTTCTCCCTCCTGAGCCCTCGGCTCCGCAGCTTCTCCGTCACCTCCAACTTCCGGTTCCGGGGTCGTACAGAAAGGGCGGCCCCCGATACGGAGCGTAGGCCCGGTTTCCCCACGCGCACGACCGACTTCGGGTTCGAGCGCGACCTCTACGGCGAATTCGATGACGTCACCCAACCCTGGCGCTTTACCCTGGCCCACTATTTTGACCTCCAAAAACGGTTCGGCACCACCCAGAAACGCTCCTGGATAAAGGCCAGTTACGGGTTCAATCCCACCCAAAGCTGGCGCTTCGATTACGCCATCAACTACGACATGGTCCGCCGCGACATCACCGCACAGAACCTCTCCATCTACCGCAGCCTCCACTGCTGGGAAGCCCGCTTCTCCTGGTATCCCACCGGCTTCAACAGGGGATTTTACTTCAAAATCAACATCAAAGATATCCCCCAGATCAAATTCGAACACCGCCGGGGCGGGTTCGGCGTCTGAGTCTATTTTGGAGTTGGGATTGCGGACTGAACCTCCTTTAATCCGCAATCCGCAATCCGCAATCCACAATCCACAATCTTTACCTTGCATCCCTGCTCTAAATAGACTAAATTAAAATAGATTATCCATCTTTATCCTCCGATTTTCACTTTTCACTTTTCACTTTTCACGTCAACTATGCGGGCGCTTGTGCAGCGGGTCAGCCGGTCTGTTGTCTACGTAGAGTGCACCTCCCCGGCTGCCCAAATTGGCAGCGGCATGCTCATTCTCCTGGGTGTCGGCCGGGGAGACACCCAGGACGACCTGCGGTTTGTGGCCGAAAAATGCGCCCACCTCCGGATCTTCGAAGACGATCGGGGGAAGATGAATCGGTCTCTCCTGGAAACCGGAGGCGAGGCCCTGGTGGTCTCCCAGTTCACCCTTTACGGCGACACCCGAAAGGGACGCCGCCCCGGTTTTTCCGACGCTGCTCCCCCCGAGGTCGCCCGGGTGTTCTACGAGCGCTTCGTCGAGGCCCTCCAGGGCCTGGGCGTGTCGGTGCGCACGGGGGTCTTTGGCGCCCATATGCACGTAGAAATTCACAACGACGGGCCGGTCACGTTGATGGTGGAAAGCCCTTAGCGTTGAAAATTGCCAGAATTGAATATTGGGAATATTTGTCACGCTCCAATGCAAAAATTAATCCTCGCATCTGCATCGCCCCGCAGGGCAGACCTCCTGCGGATGTTGGGGCTTCCCTTCCAGGTCGTGCCCAGTGGCGTTTCAGAGGCCCTCGAAACGCCACTGGAGCCGGCCGACCACGTCCTGAAGATTTCCCGACGAAAGGCCCGGGCCGTGGCCCGGAATTTTCGGGGCGAACTCGTTTTGGGCGCAGATACCGTGGTCGTCCTGGAGGGCAATATCCTCGAAAAACCGGCAGACTCCAACGATGCGGCCCGGATGCTCACCCGGCTTTCCGGGAAAACCCATCAAGTCTTCACGGCCCTGACCCTGATCGATACCGCCAGTGGATCTACCCTTTCCGACGTGGCCGTCACCGATGTGACCATAAGGCGCCTCTCTCCCGAAGATATCCGCCGCTATGTGGAGACAGGGGAGTCTTCGGACAAGGCTGGAGCCTATGCGGCCCAGGGCAGGGCGGTGGTATTCATCGAATCGGTCTCCGGCTGCTTCTACAATGTGGTCGGGTTGCCGCTGGCCTGTCTGTGGGGCCTGATCGGCCGCATACTTGCCCGCTCCCCCTGGTCCCTGATTCCAAAGGGAGCCTCCGTGCCCAACCTGATCTCATCCGGGCGGTCAGAATCGTGACCGCGCTGTTCTGAGAGTTAGACAATGGACGATTTCTGTGCAGAACTCAAGGCCCAGCGGGAGGCCTCCGGCCTTTCGGTGGATGACCTTTTCGAACGCACCCGGATCAACCCCACCTTTCTGGACGCCCTCGAAGCCGGGAATTTTGACATCCTCCCCGAGGCCTACACCCGGCTCTTTCTGAAAAAATACGCCCAGGAGATCGGGCTCAACCCCCGCGAGATTCTGGGCCGATACGAGGCGCTCAGGCGTCCCTCGGATGCATCAGACAGCCAGTCCCCACCACCAAAGCGCGCACGCGTGCCGTCCACAGGGCTAATGCTGGTCATCGCCTTCGGGCTGGTCCTGGCGGTGGGCATCGGCACGATGGCCCTCAAGAACCGGGACCGGTCTGCTTCCTCCAAAGCGACCTCAAAAGGGAACGCCCGCACCGCCGTTCAACTACCCTCGCCCCCCGGGGAGGCCGCACGCGGTGAAACGAGCGATTCTGTTTCACCCTCCAACGATGTTCCCTCCGGTGCGCCGTTCACCCAACGGGAGATCCCGCAAACGCCCGTTGGGGAGGCCCGGCCACCAAGCGTCCGGGTGGAGGCTCCATCCCCAGGGAATTCCCTCACCGCAACAGGGCCCACAACCCTTCCCACCGAACGGGTCGTTGTGGCCTATTCCCTCTCCATCCCGCTTCCCTCCATCGGCACGGACAGCCTCCTGATCCTCGCAGGTCGCGCCCTTCAAACCACCCGGGTAACCGTGTTGGCCGACGGCGAACCGATATTCGACGGCACCCTGTCCGCCGGTCAAAAGCGTCTCTGGAACGCCCGCAGCCGATTCCGGATCGAGGTCGAAAACGCCCCCGGCGTGGCCTTCTCCCTGCAAGGACACGCCTTCAATCTCCTGGGCAAACCGGGCCGTAAACTCCGCCTTTCTATCTCCCGGTCCTCCATCTGGGTGGAAGAGGTCGAGCCCTCCCCTTCCAGCGCCGCCGTGGACTTCTGACCCGATGACGCCCCCCCCCTACGCACAGATCGTCCCCCTTGGCGCACCTATAGACCAGGACATGACCTACTATGTGCCCGATGACCTGCACGCCCACATCCGGGTCGGCAGCCGGGCGCTTATCCCCCTGGGCGCGCGATGGACCACCGGCATCGTCGTCGGCTTCCAGGATCGGTATGACCTGGAAGGGGTCAAATCGGTGGGCATCCTCCTTGACCCCTATCCGGTGCTTTCGGAGGACATGCTCGACCTCTGTCGCTGGGTGGCCAACTATTACCTCTGCACCCTGTCGGAGGTCCTCAAGACCGCCCTGCCCGCGGGCATCCATACCCACAGCGGCCAGCGCATCGCCCTCCAAGATTTCGACCGGATGCCGGACGGCCTCGTCTCCCCCCGGCAGCAGGCCGTGCTGGACCACCTCCGCAGCAGCGGATCGGCCACGCTCCGCCAGATCGAACGCCGCCTCGGAGGGGGAGGCGTCCGCGGTGCGGTCTACGGCCTCCTGCGGCGCGGCCTGATCAGCGTAGATCAGGAGATAAACACGCCCAGGGTCAAGCCGAAGCGGGAACGGATCGTGGAACTGGTTCCCCAGGATGCCCGCTGGATCGACGTGGAACTCCCACAGCTGGAGCGACGCGCGCCCATGCAGGCCGAGTGCATCCGCCGCCTCTGGCGGTCGGGCGGGCGCCTTCCCTCCACAGAACTGACCTCGGCCGGCATCGGCGCGGGCGTGCTGAGGGCGCTGGCAGACCGGAAGGTCGTCCGCTTCGGCTTCCGGGAGGTTCTCCGGGACCCCTATGCCAACCTCAACGTTCCCCCTCCTCAAGACCTGGCGCCCACAACCCACCAGCAAAAGGCCATAGAGGAGATCTGCCAAAGCCTCGACGCCGGGACCTTCCAGGCCCACCTCCTCCACGGCGTCACCGGCTCGGGCAAAACCCTCATCTACATCTGCGCCGCCGCCCACGCCCTCAAAGCCGGGCGGGGGGCGCTCATCCTGGTCCCGGAGATCTCGCTGACCCCCCAGACCGTCCGCAGCTTTCGGGCGCACTTTGGCAACCGCGTCGCCGTGCTCCACAGCGCTCTCTCCGAAGGGGAACGCTACGACGCCTGGCGGGAAGTCCGCGAAGGCAAACGGACCATCGTCATCGGCGCCCGGTCTGCGGTCTTTGCCCCCGTCCAAAACCTTGGACTGATCGTGGTAGACGAAGAACACGACGGCTCGTACAAACAGGCCGACCCCGCCCCCCGCTACAACGCCCGGGATGTGGCGATCGTGCGCGCCAAAATGGAAGGGAGTGCCGCCGTCCTCGGGTCGGCGACCCCCTCCCTTGAATCTTACCACAACGCCGGCATCCACAAATTCAACCTCCTCTGCATCCCCGAACGGATCGACGCGCGCCCCCTGCCCGAAGTCATCCTTGTCGACATGAAAAGAGAGGGCGGCGGCATCTTCTCCAAACCCCTGCGGGAAAAGATGGTGGACCGACTTCGGAAAAAGGAGCGCATCATCCTGCTGCAGAACCGCAGGGGCTATGCCCCCTTTGTCCAGTGTACCGACTGCGGCCGCTCCATTGAATGCCCCAACTGTCAGGTCACCTTCACCTACCACGCCACCGGCCGCCGCATGGTCTGTCACTACTGCGCGCGCAACGTCCCGGCCCCTTCTTGCTGTGATGCCTGCGACGGGGCCAACCTCCAGCTTTTTGGCGTGGGCACGCAGCGCGTGGAAGAGGCCCTCAAAGCGCAGTTTCCAGAGGCCCGGATGCTGCGCATGGACATGGATACCACAAGGCGTAAAGGCGCCCACGACCGGATCTTAGAGTCCTTTCGCAGAGGGGATGCGGACCTCCTCCTGGGCACCCAGATGGTGGCCAAGGGGCTCGACTTCCCCGGCGTCACCCTCGTGGGCGTCATCTCGGCCGATACCAGCATCCACCTACCCGACTTCCGCGCCGGCGAGCGCACCTTCCAGCTGCTCACCCAGGTCAGCGGACGGGCCGGACGGGGAGCAACGCCGGGAGAGGTGGTCGTCCAGACCTACCTCCCCGACGGGGAGGCCGTCGGGTGCGCTCGCGAACATAACTTTCTCAAGTTTGCCCAACTCGAATTGGCCGCGAGGCAAAGCGTGGGCTACCCCCCCTTTGGCCGGATGGCCCTCTTCCTGTTCAAGGGAAAAGATGAGCACGAGGTCGCCCGCACGGCTGGCATCTGCGCTGAAGCCATGCGATCCGCAGCGCCCCCAAGCGTCAATGTCATGGGCCCGGTAGCTGCCCCGCTCGCCCGCATCCGGGGCAGCTACCGCTGGCAGGTCATCCTCAAAACCGCCTCGCCCCACAAGCTGAACGCCCTGGCCCGGGGGGCCCTGGACCAATTTGGCAACCGCAGCCGAAACCGCCGTTCGGGCGTCATCTTAGACATCGACATTGACCCGATTTCCATACTATAACTGTACGGGCGACCGGCCGGTCGCCCCTTCTGTCCATGCTCTTCGACCGAATCAAATCCCTGTTCAAACACACCGCCATCTACGGCATCGGCGACCTGCTGGGGCGCGCCGTATCCGTCTTTCTGCTGCCCCTCTACGCCCGGATGCTCTCCACCGACGACAACGGCGTGAGGTCCCTCGCCTTCGTCTTTATCGGCTTCAGCACCATCTTCTACTCTCTGGGGCTGAACCAGGCTCTGGTTCGCTATCTCTCGGGAGAGGGCGACTCGGCGGTTCATCGCAACCGCTTCAGTTCCGCCTTCTGGACCCTCTTTGGCGTGGGCCTCACCTTCTCCGCCCTGCTCTGGGCAGGGGCAGTTCCGCTTGCGCACTATTTCCTGGGAGTCGAGGCCTATGCCGACATCTTCCATCTGATGGCGGTGATTATCCTGCTGGATACCCTCAGCGAACCCCTCTTCACCGTCTGCCGGGCCCGGCAGCGCTCCGCCACCTACGCGGCGGTCAGACTCGTGCAGCACAGCCTGCAAATGGGCCTCACCGTCTACCTCATCGCCGGCCTTGGACAGGGTGTTCGAGCGATTTTCTGGAGCAACGTCGCCAGCTCGGCCTTCGCCTTTCTTGCGCTCTCTCCGGTCTGCTGGCAGAACCTCCGCCTGATCTATTCTCCCGCAGCCGTCCGAGAACTCCTTGCTTTTGGCATTCCCTTTGTTCCCTCCGCTCTGGCGCTTCTTGTCATCAACCTTTCCGACCGTTTCCTGATTAGAATTTTCCTCGGAATCGAAGAGGTGGGCATCTACGATATCGTCTACAAGTTCACCCTGCCCATGCTCATTGCGGTCCGTGTGCTCCGGGCCGCCTGGGCGCCGGCGATCCTCTCAATTCCCGACCGGGAAGGTGCGCATGCCCTCTGTGCGCGGGTGACCACATACTTCAGCCTGACAGCGGTGTTTCTCTTCCTCTGCATCCTGAACTTTTCCAGGGAACTGATCCTCCTGGTCGCCGGGTCCAACGCGCCTGTCTATCTCAAGGGTCAGGGTATTGTTGCCCCCATCCTGCTCGCGTTCCTCTTCTCCGGGATCTATGTTATCTTCACGGCCGGCGTCTATGCCGAGAGGCGCACCCGGGTGCTCCCGGCCATCGTCGGCGCAGGAGCGGTTGTAAATATCGGCATCAACCTGCTTCTCATCCCCCGGATCGGATTTATCGCCGCAGCTTGGAGTACGCTGGCCGCCTACAGCCTTATGGTGCTGCTCCTCTACCTCCAAACACGCCGCTTCTACCCGGTGCCTTACGAATACCGGCGCCTCGCAAAGATCAGTGTGGCCGGAACAGTTGTCTTTCTCTTCACATCCGATTATATTCACCAGATCACGCCCGGGGGCATCGCGCGGGGGATCTCCCTGCTGGCCTACCCCATCATCCTCTGGGGCTGGAACTTTTTCGACCCGCAGGAATGGCATAACCTCCGATCGATGGTCCGGTTCCCCTGGGTGCAAAGCTAAAAGAGTCCATACGAAAATTTGCTGAGCTGGGAGGATTGATAGTGCTCAAATTTCGGCAGAAAGTCAAACAGGTAACCGGAAAAGTCCGACGTTTTGTACTGGTCCACTTTCAGAAGAACTACGTAGACCGGCAGATGGTGCTCCGGCAGGGAGAGTGCAACCGATGCGGGAACTGCTGTGAAATTCTTTTTCGCTGTCCATTTCTCATTAAAGAAGACGGGATCTCCATGTGCAGCATTTACGAAGACCGACCCGGCCAGTGTGCGGCGTTTCCCATCGACGAGAAATGCCTGGCAGATGTCGACTTCGACTGCAGTTATACCTTCGGCGTCCCCGCTGTGCATCCCCAACAGCCCACTCTCTTTCAAATCGCTTCTCCCGTTTCAAACCGCCGGGTCGCAAACCCCTAACTGGAACGGATCGGATAGAATGGGAAGAACTTTGAAGTCAATTCACAGGCCAAACAGGTTACTGTCCACTCCTGCGCTGTGTCTGATCCTCTATCTGGGCCTTGTGGCCGAACCCTCCGCTCAGCTCCGGCAGCCCACCGCGGAATTCACCATTGCCAGGCTCAAATACGGCGGAGGTGGAGACTGGTACAACGGCCCCACCGAGATTCCGAACCTCCTGGCCTTTATCCGCAAACACACACCGGTTCGGACGGCAAAAGAAGAGGCCCAGGTCGAAATCATGGACGAAAACCTCTTCGCCTACCCCGTCCTTTATCTCACCGGCCACGGCAACCTCCGCTTCACCGAAGAGGAGGTCCGCCGGCTCCGAACCTATCTGGAACACGGAGGCTTTCTCTTCGCCAACGACGACTACGGCCTCGACCGCGCCTTCCGCAGGGAAATCGAACGGGTCTTCCCCGACAAGCAACTTGTAGAGCTTCCCCCCTCTTTCGGCATCTTTCAGACCCCCTTCAAGTTTCCGAACGGCCTGCCCAAAATTCACGAACACGACGGGGGCCCGCCGCAGACCTTGGGCATCTTTCACGAGGGACGGCTTGTGGTCCTCTACAATTTTGAGAGCGACATCGGGGACGGCTGGGACGACCCCGATGTCCACAACGACCCCCCGGAGAAACGGGAAGCCGCCCTCAAGATGGGCGCCAACATCATCGTCTGGGCCCTAACGCATTAAGCAGGGGCGATCCTTGTGACCGTCCCTGTTACCACAACGTATTCAACCATGTCCAGCACCTCCGCCCATACCGCCTACCAGGACCTCCTGCAACGGCTCCGAAGGCTCCGGCGAAAGCATACCGCCGCCCGCTGCCTCACCGGCCTTTGCCTTACACTTGCCTGTGGCCTGGGCACCGGGCTGGTCCTGCTCCTCTTCGAAGCGGGGATCTACCTTTCGCCCACGGCCAAGCTCCTCCTCGAAGCGGTAGCAAGCCTCGGCCTGATCGGCCTTCTTGCCCGCTTCTGTCTCTATCCCCTCCTGGCCCCCCCGCCCCTGGAGGAGGTGGCCCTTTGTGTGGAACGCCACTTCGGCGGGCTAAAGCAGCGCCTCATCAGCGCCCTCCAACTCTGGAGGGACAGAGAAAGGGACAACCAGGGCGCCTCCCCCCACCTGATAGCCGCCGCCGTTGTGCAGGCCACACAAATTGCTGCCGACCTCGATCTCGATGCCACAGTCGACCGCGCCCGTCCCCTCCGCATGGCCGGCCTCTGCGGAGGGATGGCCCTGTTGGTCCTGGGGTGCTTCGGCCTCTGGACCGGACCCATAAGAGGCGCTGCCAGCCGCCTGGCCCACCCCCAAACGGCCTACGTCCGGCCGTCCGATACCCGGATTGAACTTCGGCCCGGAAATGCCGAAGTCATTGCGGGGGACCCCTTTGAAATCTACGCCGACCTCTCCGGGGTGGTCCCCCCGCAGGCCCGGTTGACCGTCCGGGAAGAGGGCGTAGACATCTGGACGCCTCTGGACCTGCCGGTCCGCCAGAACCGCGTGAAACATCGGTTCGGTACCCTCACCCGCTCATTGGCTTACCGTCTGCAGGCCAACGACGCCGAAACCCCCGCTTATACCCTCACGGTCCGTGCGCGCCCCATGGTCACCCAAATCGTACGCCACTATCACTACCCGGACCATACCCGGCTGGGCGAACGCCGTGAAGTGGAAGGGGGAGATATCGTCGCACCCACCGGCACATCTGTCCGCCTCCAGATCCAGGCCAGTCTGCCTTTGGAGGAAGCCTGGCTGGACTTCGATAACAATACCCGATTGCCGACCCGCATCAACGACCGCACCGCACAGGCCGAACTCACCGTCATCGATGACCGACGCTATACCATCGGTCTGCTTGACCCCCATATGATCCCCAACCGGGATCCCGTGGAATACCGGATCGTTGCCCTCCAGGACCACCCCCCGGAAGTCCGCCTGCTCCGCCCCGGCGCCGATTCGGAATTGGGAGAAACCATGCAGGTGCCCCTCCTTGCCGAGGCCCACGATGACTTTGGGGTCTCCCGGATGGAAGTGCGCTACACCATCAACGACGGCGCCCCGGATCAGACCCTTCCGGTTGCCCTCGACACCGTCGGTGCAAAAGACCTGACTCAGGGCGTCCTCTGGGACCTTTCCGGCCTGGACCTCCTGCCCGGAGACCAGGTTACCTACCGGATGCGTGTCTACGACAACAACACCGTATCCGGACCGACCCACGGCGAATCGACCAACTTTACGGTCCGCTTTCCTTCCCTCTTTGAAATCCACCAGGAGGCCCAGCTGGCCCAGCAGAAAGGCCTGGAGCAGATGGAATCGATGTGGCAGGCGGGAAAGGAACTTCAGAAACGCCTTGGAAAAGTCGCCCACGAACTCCTCAAAGAAGGCGACCTGGAGTGGCAGGAGCGTAAGGAACTGGAAACCAGCCTTGAAGAGCAAACCCGGGCCGGCGAGCGCCTAAAACAGATCATGCAAAAGCTCAACGAAACCCTCGACCGGCTCGAAAGCAGTGGCCTGATGGCTGCAGAAACCCTTCAGAAACTGGAGGAAATCCGGGAACTCTTCTCCCAAATCGAAACCCCCGAACTCAAACAGGCAATGGAAAAGCTCCAGGAGGCCCTCAAAGCGGTCGATCCCGATGCCGTTCAGGAGGCCCTCAATGCGTTCCGGGATGAACAGGAGGCGTTCCAGCAGACCCTCGACCGCAGCATTGCCCTCCTCAAACGGGTGCAGCACCAGCAGAACCTCGATGCTCTGGTCAAAGGGATGGAAGAACTGGCGGCCGAACAGCAAGAAGTCGTAGAGGACCTCCGGAAAGAGGCGCAACCCCAGACCCTGGCCGAACGGGAAGACCTGTTGGCGCACGATACCCAAAGGCTGCAGGACGAACTGGCCCGGGCCGCAGAGCAGATGCCCGACCCCACGGGGGAAGACCTGCACCGGCTGGCCGATGAACTCGGCGAACGCCGGGTGGCCGGCCGCATAGCGCGAGTCGGTCAAATCCTCCGCGCCGGGCAGATAGGGCCGGCCCGGCAGCAGGCACAGGCGGTTGCAAAAGACCTCCAGGAACTGACCCGGCAACTCAGACAAACCCGACAGGCCTTCGTACAGAACCAGAAAACCGGGATTACCCGGGAACTCAACCGGGCCTTGCACGACCTCCTCTCCCTCTCCCGGGATCAGGAACAGACCGCCCGGCAGGCCGAAGGGATCTCTCGCGATACGGACCCAACGCCTCTGGCCCTGGAACAGGCGCGCATCTTCTCCGGCGCCAATCGGATGGCCCAGCGCCTTTCGGAGGCCTCCCGGAAGACCTTTTTTATCACACCTCAAACCAGCGGCGCCCTGGGACAGGCCCTTCAGAAAATGGAGGAGGCTGCCAACCACATCCAGCGCGGAAATGCTTCTCGCGCGGCCCGAAGCGCCAAAGAGGCTATGGGTGGCCTCAACACCGCGGCCCTGTCGGTGCGCCAGGGCCTCACCGACCTTGCCTTCGCCGCTTCGGCACTTGGCTTTGAGGAAATGCTCCAGCGGATGCAGCAGCTTTCCGGCCAACAGGGCGAGCTCAACGCCCAGACCGAAGCCCTTTTTCAGCAGCAGAGGCCGGGGGAGGGTACACAGATGAGCCTCAATCAGCTGGCCGCCCGGCAGCGGGGCATTGAGCAGGCCCTGGAAGAACTCCTGACCTCCCTGCGCCAGCAGCTGCTCGGCGACCTGAGACATGTCGCTTCGGAAATGGAAGAGGTGGCTGAGGACCTCCAGCGGCGGCGGATCACACAGCAGACCCTGAAACGCCAGCGGCGCATCCTCTCCCGCCTGCTGGATGCCCAGCGCTCGGTGCGCCAGCGCGGATGGAGCAAACAGCGGAAAGCCCGACAGGGCAGAAAGGTCGCCTATCGCGGTCCCGGCTCCCTCCCACCCGACCTGGGAGAGGCCGACAACCCCCTCCGGAGGCGGCTCCGTGATGCCCTAAGGGAGGGATACCCCGCTGAGTACCAGGGCCTCATCCGGCGCTATTTCGAAAGCCTTATGCAGGATGCCCTCGCAAAAGGCCAAAACAACCAGAATCCGAAATAACCATAACTGGTCATACTCATGAGCAAGTATCTTACACTGATCTTCCTCATCCTGCTCCCTGGCTTCCTCCCTGCCAAAGTCCTGGGCATAAACGACACCCTCAAGCGCGCAGCAGCCCTGGAAGCCAGTGGCGACCTCGACAACGCCCTGGGCCTCTACCGTGCCCTCTATGCGCACTATCCCAGACGCGTCGACATCCTCTTCCGCCTGCAGAACCTCCTCTCCCGGATGGGGCAGCACGACCAGGTCGTGCCCCTGCTTAGAGCACGCCTCAAAAGGGTCCCCCGGGATATCACCGCCCTCCTCAGGCTGGGCGATGCCCTCTACGCCCTGAGGCGCCAGGACGAGGCCTTTGAAACCTGGGACCGCATCCCGGAGGGCGCCACCGCTTCGGGGCCTTACAGCCGGGCGGCCAGCCGTTATAAGGCGAACAACCTCTATGCACGGAGCGCAGCGACCTACCGAAAAGCGCGCGAGGCCCTCGGCCCCCCCCACCTCTTTGCCCGGGAACTGGCAGAACTGGCAGAACGCCAGGCCCAGTACCCCGAAGCCGTTTCGGAATACCTCCTCTACCTCCAGGAAAAACCGAAATACCTCCCCCTCATCGCATCCCGTTTCCGGAAATTCGCCCGAGAGGGAGACGACCAGGAAAAGATTGTGGACCTCCTCGCAGAGGAAGTTCGAAAACACCCCGATGACAACGTCCGGCTCACCCTCTTGACCGAATACGCCCTCTCGGCCGGATATGCCGGATACGCCCTGCAGGTCTTAACCGAGCATCTGGGAGAGACTCACCGCCATCGGATCCTCCTTTTCCAAATCGCCTCACATGCCCTGAAGGAGGGGGACTACACCACCGCAGCGGTGGCCTATCAGACCCTCATCGGCCGTTTTGACAGATCCAAACCTCAGCCCCGGGCCCTGCTCGGACTGGCCCGGGCCGAGGGTGGACGCGGCCGGCCAGACCAGGCCCGGCGCCTCTACCGGGACCTCATCGACCGCTACCCCAATCGCCTCGAGGCCGACGAGGCCCGATACCGCCTTGGTCGGCTCCTGCACGAAGCCTATCAGGATTCCGGCAGGGCCTTGCAGACCTTCCAGGCGCTGGTCGAAGCAGACCGCCGCACCCCCTGGCGCTACCGGGCCCTTTTCGACATCGCAGAGGCCATGCTCCTGTCGGACCGGTTTGCCGAGGCCAAAGCCGCCTGTGTCCTCATTGTCCAGGAACGCCGGGGACATCAGGAAGCCGACGACGCCCGGCTCCGGATCGCCGAATGCCACTTCCTCGCCGGTGACTTCGACGCGGCCGAGGATCTGCTCGACCGCCTCCTCTCGGGTTCAACGGCCCGCTATGCCCTCAACGACGCCCTCGCCCTCTCGGTCCTGATTCAGGACGGACGCCAGGGTGACCCGAATGCCCTCAAAGCCTACGCTGCCGTGTTGAGACTCAAACGCCAGCAGAAGTCCGAACGCGCGCTGGGTGCCTTTCAGGACTGGCTCAAATCTCACCCCAAATCGGCCCTCTTAGACCGGGCGCTGGCCCAACAGGTTGAACTCTTAGAGGCGCTCGAACGCTACCCGGAGGCCATCGGGGCCTGCCGTCGGTTGATCTCCGATGTCCCCTGGAGTCCGCTGTGCCCCTGGGCGCAGATGGCCCTGGCCCGGATCTACGGGGAGCGACTGGGGCAGGTCTACGACGCGCTGAACGCCTACGAAACCCTCCTGATCGAATACCCCCAAAGCCTGGAGGCCGACACCGCCCGGGATCGCCTGAAAGCCTTGCAGAAAAAGATCGAAGCACGCGAAGCTTCTCAGAAGGAAACCGGCTGAAATGAAAATAAAAAGAAGACAGAAGAAATACGGCTTCTTCCATTCTGTATTCTGTATTCTGTATTCTGTATTCCTTTCTCTTTTGGTAGCGCACCCCGCCGGGGCGGACAGGCTCCTCATTCCCATGGACCTGGAACAGGCCAACCACCTCAAGGCCTACGGCATCGCCTACTGGACGCTGCAGCGGAACCTCGACGTGGAATGGCTTCTCAACTACCGCGGCGGCGCCTTTATGATGGACGCTGTGGACGCCGTCGGCCGGGAATGCCGGCTCCGAGATGTCACCTTCCTGCGCATCTCCGAGGCCCAGGCCGCCCGAATCTATGCCGAAATGGAAGCGGGCAACATGGACCCCATACACCTGGAAAAAGCGCCCAAAATCGCCGTCTACACCCCCCCCAATAAGCAACCCTGGGACGACGCGGTCACCTTAGCGCTCACCTATGCGGAGATCCCCTACGATACCCTCTGGGACGAACAGGTCCTCACCGGCAAACTCGCCGAATACGACTGGCTCCACCTCCACCACGAAGACTTTACCGGGCAATACGGAAAGTTCTACAAAAGCCACGGAAACCAGCTTTGGTACCGGCAACAGCAGGCGCAATTCGAAGCCCTCGCCCGCGGCCTCGAGTTTTCCAAGGTCTCCATTGAAAAGGGCGCCGTGGCCAGGGCCATCTTCGACTACATCCACAACGGCGGCTTCCTCTTTGCCATGTGCTCTGCCACCGACACCTTCGACATCGCCTTAGCCGCCTGGGGCGTGGACATCGTCGATTCGGTCTACGATGGAGATCCGCCCGACCCTCAAGCCCAGGAGAAACTCGACTTCTCTCGCACCGTCGCTTTCGAAAACTTCCAGTTAATCACCGACCCGATGGTATACGAATTCTCCGATATCGATGTCTCCCCCACAGAAATGGGCCAACCCCGCGGCCCCGAAGCCGATGCCTTCACCCTCTTTGAATTCTCGGCCAAATACGACCCGGTGCCCACCATGCTCACCCAGAATCACGTCCCTGTTGTCCGGGGCTTTCTCGGGCAGACCACCGCCTTCCACAAGAGCCAAATCAAGAAACCGGTTACCGTCCTGGGCCAGGTCACCAGCACCGACCAGGTCAAGTACATCCACGGCAACGTCGGCCGGGGGACCTTTACCTACCTTGCCGGACACGACCCGGAAGACTACCAGCACTTCGTGGGCGACCCACCCACCCAGCTCGTCCTGCGCAAGCACTCCCCCGGCTACCGGCTCATCCTCAACAACATCCTCTTCCCGGCTGCGAAGAAGCAGAAGCGAAAAACATAGAGGCCGTGACAAACGTGAAACCGCCCCCTCTATCCTACCCCAAAACCCTGGCTCTGGCTTCCGGAAGATGATGTGTAGGGACGTTTCACATTTCACATTCAAGGAACACACACCAATGCCTGAAGAACAGAACGGCGACCTCGACGCCGTCGAAAAACTCAGAACTGCATACACCCGGATCGTCAACGAAATCGGCAAAGTCATCGTCGGCCAAAAAGAGATCATCGACCAGCTCCTCATCGCCCTCCTCTGCGGTGGACACGGCCTGCTTATGGGTGTGCCCGGACTGGCCAAAACCCTTCTCATCAGCACCCTTGCCCGGTCGCTGAGCCTCGGTTTCAGCCGCATTCAGTTTACCCCGGACCTGATGCCCTCCGACATCACCGGCACCGAGGTTCTGGAAGAGGATCACACCACCGGCCACAAAGCTTTCCGCTTTGTCAAAGGCCCCATCTTCGCCAACATCATCTTAGCCGACGAAATCAACCGTACGCCCCCCAAAACCCAGGCCGCCCTCTTACAGGCCATGCAGGAACACGAGGTCACCGCCGGCGGCGACACCTTTCGCCTCAGTGAGCCCTTTTTCGTTCTCGCCACCCAGAACCCCATCGAACAGGAAGGCACCTATCCCCTCCCGGAGGCGCAACTCGACCGGTTCATCTTCAATCTGTGGATCGACTACCCTTCCCAAGAGGAAGAGAAACAAATCGTTCGCACCACCACCAGCGCCTACACCGCCCATGTAAAACCGGTGCTCGACGCCCCACAAATCGTCAACCTCCAGCAACTCATCCGGAAAGTCCCCGTCGCCGACCACGTCATCGACTACGCCGTAGGCCTGGCGCGCAAAACCCGCCCCGGTGCCAACGGCGCTCCCGCCTACATTGCCGAACTGGTCAGTTGGGGTGCCGGCCCTCGGGCCTCCCAGTTCCTGATCCTGGGCGCCAAGGCCCGCGCCATTTTAGAGGGCCGCTACGCCGCTTCTATCGATGACGTAAAATCCGTCGCCATCCCCGTCCTCCGTCACCGCATCGTCACCAGCTTCAACGCCGAGGCCGAAGGCGTCACCGCTTTGGACATTGTCAAACGGCTGAGAGACGAAACCACCTGATTTCGCAATTCCACATGCCCGACATCCGTGATTACCTCAGACCCGACGTTGTCGCCCGCATCTCCCGGCTGGACTTAGTCGCCCGGTTGGTGGTCGAAGGCTTCATCACCGGCCTCCACCAGAGCCCCTACCACGGCTTCTCCGTCGAATTCTCCGAATACCGGCAGTACATGCCCGGAGACCCCGTCCGGGACATCGACTGGAAGGTCTACGGCAAGACCGATCGGCTCTACGTCAAACAGTACGAAGAGGAGACCAACCTCAAAGCCTATCTCCTCTTAGATGTGAGCGCCTCCATGGGCTACGGATCGGGCGGCCTGAACAAATTTCAATACGCAGTCTACACCGCCGCCGCCCTCGCCCACCTCATGCTGCGCCAGCGCGACGCCGTAAGTTTGGTCGCTTTTGACGCGGGCATCCAGAACTACATCCCCCCCCGCTCGGTGGGCAGCCACCTCCACACCCTCCTTCACGCCCTGCAGGAGGCCACCCCCAAAGGCACCGACACCGACCTTGCCCGGGCATTTCACGACCTCGCCGAACAGATCGTGCGCCGCGGCCTCATCATCGTCCTCTCCGACCTCTTAGACGATCCCCAAACCCTCCTCTCCGGCCTCAAACACTTCCGGCACCGTAAGCACGAAGTGATCGTCTTCCACATCCTCGACCCCAGGGAACAGGACCTCGCCTTCGACCGCGAGACCCGCTTTGTAGACCTCGAATCCGGCGCCTGGGTCGCAACCGAACCCTGGCACATCGCCCCCGACTACCAGGCGCACATGGACGCATTGATCGATCGCTTTCGCCGGGAATGCCGCGAAAGCCTCATCGACTACGTCCCCCTCGACACCACACACCCCTTCGACACAGCCCTCTTCAATTACCTTGCAAAACGCAAACGCCTGATGTAATATCACCGTAAGGGCACGGCATGCCGTGCACAACGTCGAACCCGGAGAAACCGTTATGGATAAGGTAAGAATAGGCATCCTCGGCATCGGCAAGATGGGGCGCACCCACATCGAGGCGCTTCGGGACGTCGAGCGGGGAGAGGCGGTGGCCGTAACCGACCCGGCCCATTTCCCGGACGCCGGTCCGAATTTGGCCAGGGAGTACGGTCTGGATTACGAGGAAGACATCGACGCCCTGGTCGCCCGAAAGGATATTGACGCCGTCATCGTCACCACCCCCCATGCGTTCCATGCAGCGCACGCGGTTCAGGCCTTCCAGGCCGGAAAACACGTACTCGTAGAGAAACCCCTGGAGTTAACCCTTGAGAAATGCAACCATATCATCGAGGCGGCGGCCCTCGCAAAACGAAAGCTCATGGTCGCCCAGAGCCACCGCTACTGGGAGGGAGGCGCAATCGCCAAGCAGCTGCTAAAAGAGGGAGCCATCGGCAACCTGCTCATGTGCAGGGATGTACTGGCCGGGCCCGGATACCGGAAGTTCAACCCCGAAAAGGCCTGGTTCACGGACCTGAGCCTCTACGGCCCGGGCGGCCTGATCGCCTGGGGTGTCCACGACACGGACCGGCTGCGCTGGTGGTTTGACTCCGAAGCGGATACGGTCTTTGCCCATTCCTTTTCGCTGCGCACGGAAGTCCCGGACGATCGCACCTCGGATATGGTCATGATCACGTTTCAGAACGGCGGATGTGCCCACCTTTTGTACTCGGAAGCCCTCCCGCCCCCGGGCTGGAAGGGGTACTCCTGCCACGCCCAGCTGATCGGCGACGAAGGCTTGATGGACGTAGACCCCTACAATCAGGTCAGGGTCGCCCGGAAAGGAACGGGCGAATGGGAGACCGTATACGACCACGCAGCGGTGGAGGATCCCCGCCAGAAGGCCTTCTCGGATGAGGTCCGGGACTTCGTCCGGTGCATCGTAGACGACACCCCTCCCCCGGTAAGGGGCGCAGACGGCCGGGCCGCGGTGGAAATATGCCTGGCCGCCTACCGGTCTTCGGAAACGGGAGAGGCCGTAAAATTGCCTCTGGCAGATTAAAGGCCCATACCCATAGCACACGGCCGTGTGCCCCCGACATCCATGGTCAAATGACAAGGGGCGCACTGCTGTGCGCCCCTACGATACATGAATCAAACACCTGGATACCGCCTCTCTCCCTCCCTACAAAGATCAACCCACCGCCTGCCTCAAAAAATCGAGACTCCTGCCGGTCCAATTGCTCAAAATCACCTGGAACCGGATCAGGTGGACGTTGCCCTCTGCAATCTTATTGTTTACCTCCTGGGAAACGATCGGAATCTCAAACGCCGTCTCGCGCAAAAAGAGCTCAAAGGCCTCCTGGTACGCCTCCAAAGCCTCCTCGTACTCGGTGTGAAGAAGGCGGAGTTCCGCATTTTCAGGCCGAACCCCCCGGACCTGTTCCCGGAGGAGCTTCACGCGATTGATCAGGTTCACCGTATACTGCTGCGTCCAGTACTTCGACGCCTGCCCTCTCGTCCAGCTCTGTGAAATCACGGTATACTCACTGATCATCACCGCAACCGACTCAAACGACCTTTGCACATGACCTATATAGGCCTCTACCTCCGCACTCCGGACGAACACCATCTGCCCCTCAGGCGCCCCCGGCTCCGGCACCTCCGGACTGCTGGTTGGAGAGGAAGACCCGCATCCGACGCAGACCAGCAAGACCACCATCCAGCGTTTCATCGACCTCCAGCCCTTTCCATTTCGGATTGTGTATTGCTTCTTTCTCTTTTTTGGCGCCCAACCGCAATTAACTCACCGGCTGTCTCCCCTCAGGCCGTTCCAATTCAACCTTGAGATCAAGAGCGTGACACACCTTCAGGAAGGTCGTCAAATTACAATTGATCCCATTTTCCACTTTCGACAATTGCTGCTGGGTGATCTTTGCTCTCCTGGCAACCTCCTTTTGAGAAAGGCCTACCTGCTCTCGCATACGATAGATTTGCAGAGACAGCTCTGTGAGTTGCTTCTCTTCTTCGTAGAATCGCCTGAATCCTTCATCTTTCAGCTTCTCTTTCAGATGACTTCTAAAGCTCTTCACCGAGTTCCTCCTCCAATCGCTGCTGATCATATCGAGACAAGAAATCAGATCGATACCACCTGGCAAGGTCAATTTCAGATTGCGGCACACGCTGGGTACGTTTCACAAACCCATGGGTCAAGACGATGAAGCCCCTGAAGCGAAAAAAGTAGAGAATGCGCACCTGATCACCGGAGAGCTTCAATCTCAGTTCATGGATACCATCTTCCAGAAGGTCCGCATAGGGTCTGGGTAGATTTGGACCTTGTGCTTCCAATTGGGCAATCCAGCTGAGCGTTTTAGCCTGATCGCGATCTTTCCGTGCATCCATGAACTCTTGGACGGGACAATGGCCAGTTTCAGCTTCATAGTAGATGATGTGCCATTTGCGATCCATGTTAAATATACATCATAAATGATGTTTCTTCAAGATAAAAATCAGTCAGAGCTTAGACTAATTACGCATTTTCTTAATCTCGTTGAGGATCTCGTCTAATGTCATATCCTTGAAAATTTGCTCCCGCTCTTGGGTATAATTGCCGTAACCTGTCGTAAATTGATTGATGAAACGTATCGTATTCGCAATACCAATCTCTTTGGAAAGCACTTCAAGGGCCTCTTTGGTTATTTCACTCAAAGCTTTTTCCTGAACTGTCATCTCTCAATCTCCGATATGAGTTCGGTGGGAGAAACTACCTGCACTCGAAGATTTTCTAATGCCTCCGCTCGCCTCAGAAATCTATCATCACAGGTACAGAAATAATCTGCTCCTGCTTCTTCTGCTGTGTCTTGCTGTCCAGGGGGCGCTACAAGCTACAATTATCAAGATATATTTTCATAGTTTACAATATCATAGATGTATCGGGGCTTCTCTCCTAAAAGATACTGCCATCAAGGCCAAGAATCAAGGTAAAACATTCAACAAAGCAGTTGTCATGCGCCCTACACGCCCGCTCACCCGTCTCGCCTCCCCCGCCTTCGGGGCGCCTGCGGGCTGGTGCCCCCCCACCGCATCAGCCGTCGCCTGTCGGCTCGGCTTCTGCGACTCCCCCTCAAGGGGGGAGTAATGAGGGGGGGCCGTGAATTTCCGCCAGGTATCGTGTGACGTTGTGCTCAAGGGGGTAGGAGTAACCCAGATGAGCCCCAACTTCGGACGCCAATCGCCCGAATATTTCGGCTGTCTTAAACATAGCCTTCCAGTTCTCTTCCCGGTCTGCTCCCGCGAAAGTCGCCTCGATCTCCGACCACAGGTGGGGTTCCAGTTGTTTCTTGAACCATCTGCCATAGGCCCCAGGATTTGACTTCCAGCTATTCTTCATCCCGAGATACCAGGCGATCACAGTTTTCAGATAGTGATGATGAAGAGAGTTGTCATGCATATACTTTGCAAAGAACAACTCGTCCCGGGATAAATACTTCGCTACGTAGGTGATATTCCACCAGAAATGGTGAACAAGCTTCTCGTATTCGGATTCAGTTGGCTGTTTTGTCCAATACTGAGTGTACGTCGGCGGAACCGCTCCTTGGGTAAGACCATCCTTGTCGACCAGGACGGTATACCCCATGTCGTTTGTATAGCCTCCATATGTACTGATATCCTTTTCTATGGCTTCTGGCAACATGATGTGGAAATCAACCCTTGGGGCGTCCTTGAATATCACAAGGCGCCAAACATCGTTCTCGTCCCCAATAACCGGTTTATACGGTTCGCGGACCAGGACTTCCCCGAATACCTCCAGCCACCCGTCTCCTGCCAGAAATGGCTGTAGATCTTCGACATATAGTTCGATGTCATAGTCTGACAAGGCGTCAACTGGTGCATTCGGATTCGCACGAGTGCTGGTAAGGATTGCTACTCGGACGTTCTCGTTATCTTCTGCCCAGTCCGATACTTCTCTTGCCATGTTTCGTGCATTGTGCATCCAGCCCTCGGTATATTGGACATTGGTGGGGTGGTGTGTGCGATTTCCGCTAACGTTTCACGGTTTGCGAACCCCGAGCTCGGCCGCTGAGCCTGTCGAAGCGTGTCGAGGGGTTGCCGAAGGCCAAGGAGCCTGGCGCCGCAGTGCAAATCCGCTGTTATGCATTGTGCCGCTTGCGATCAGTCAAACCCATCAAGGGGCAGTAATCAGCCATGCAGTTTCCGTTTTTCATGTTTTTCGTCTTTTGGGGGTATGGGGACTTCACTTCAGATCCTTCGGCATCATTATTTTCTCGTTATCGACGGGCGTATTTCCTGACAAAGGGTTGGTTGACCGTTGTTGAAGTGAGGATATGATACCTCGCGGGTTTTCTGAAGGCGTTCCCCCATGTTTCGAGCTTCCTGTACTCTCGCATGGCTTCCAAGTCAAAGTTAGCCAGGTACACACCTTCGTCTTCTCCTGAACGAACCACCAGATTATTCCTCAGATTCCCGTTTCTAAGATAAACCATCCCATCGAAAGCAACGGATTGCCCTGGCTTTCCTGGTTCCCCCACATAATTAGCTAATGCTACTCCAACCATGTTCTCCATTGCCCTGGCCCGAATGATTCCGGTTCTGACTTCATTCATATCGCAAGAGGTCGGTACAATGATTAACTCCGCGCCTTTTAGCATCAGGATTCGAGCACTTTCAGGGAATTCCATGTCGTAGCAGATCATAGCCCCGATCTCTACATCGCCTTGTCGCGTATCTAAGGTGGCAACATAGAAATCATCGCCTGGTGAGCAGGCAGCTTCCAGAGAGAAATCACAAGTATGCACTTTCGCGTACGTCATGACGCGATTTCCGTGGCGATCAAACAAGGTCGCGGAATTACGTGGTAAATCTGAAGTCGCCTCAAGATACGTTATGGCGATTGCCACTTCTAACTCCTTGGCCAGGTCAGCAAAGCGCATAACAAACTCACCGTCCGTTGGGATGGCACGGCGTTTCCACGCTTCACGCAGCTCAGGATATCGAGGATGGGATGGATCATAATTTTGATCCCAGACTTCATCATGATAAGCCGTGTACCCGATATTCCACATCTCAGGAAACAGGACGAGATCGGCTCCCATAGAAGCCGCCTTCTTACAGAACTCAACTCCCTTGGCCAGGTTGGCGTGTTGGTCAAATCCGTGGGAGTTCATCTGAAGTAAAGCAACCGTAATCGTGGCCATTTCGTTTTTTCTCTCTTTGATGATCCCGCTCAGGCGCGCTGTCAAACGTCGACTGGAACTCCTGGTTCAACATCCTCTGCATCGTAACCCGGGTAAATGCTTTGTGCATCGGGTGGTAGCTTCCTGACATGCTTGAGGAAGGCGAACGCCCTTTCAGTGTCTTCTTCCGGAAATCGGTACCCGTAGTGGTTTCCAACGGACTGAGCGGTCCGAACGAACAATCTCTGGGTCGCCAGCAGCGACGCCCAGATATCGTCATAAGCGGAGCCGGCGTAGGTGCGCTCAAACTCCCGCCAGTCCTCCGGCTCAAGGTGCTGCTGCAGGTTCTTACCTTCGCTGCCCAACGATCTCTCGAATCCCTTCGTCACGCCGATGTACCAACCGAGCATCAGGACAAGATCCTCTCGCAGACGTTCTATGTGGCATTTCAGCAGCGGGAGCTTTCGTCGCCACAAGGTCTTCGGAATATGCGAGCCGAGGGTGAAGCAGAATGTGTTGCAGCAGTCATCATACCACTGCTGCGTGGGCTCTGTGATGAAGTAGCTTCGTTCGCTCGGATTTGGGAGGTCGGGCAGGAGGCCATCCTTGTCCAGCAGAACCCGGGTCAGGCTATCTGATGGGCGACTCTCCAGCATTTCGATAGGCAAGAACCCGATATCGATGCGATTGCCGTCCGTGAACTGAACGTTGTAGGTGTAGCGGCCGTCCCCGCAGCCGGGTCGGTAGATCTGATCCTCGACCTTTTGAACGAACATAGGAACTCCAAAATAGGGAACAACGCCACTTTCTTCTCTGAATGGTTGGACGTTCGTGACAAAGTAGACAATATCGTAGTCCCGAAATATGTCCTTCTCCGCGTTCGGGTTGGCCCGAGACCCGTTCATCACGACCACCCGGATGTGTTCATCGGCCTGGGCAAAATCGAGGACTAATGCAAGCATTTCTTCTTCGGTACGTGTCTTCACCTGATCCTCTCTGCCAACCGGACATAATTGGAAGACATTCACGCTTCGACGGCGTCGGCTATGAACTTGCGAAATGAGTCGCGGTAATGGGGTTGCGAATCCGCCAGGTCAGGTCGCCACTGACGGGCGGCCATCCAACCCAGAGCAATTTTCGTTGCAGTAACCAGGTCGGAACCCTCAAGGCGTCTCGGGCCCAGTTCCCGAACTTCTCGTTTATCCTCATCCCATTGTACTTTAACAGGGCCTTCAGTTTCTGTGGGAACCACATACGGAGACCCAGACCGCAAACGATCTCATCAGAGTCCCCCTGTAGTGCGCCAGGCGTGCGACCCGGGTGTCTGCTTCATACCTGTATGACCGAGTCACTTGTACTCAAGAGGTAATCGCAGATCACGCCAGATGCTCCGTCCGCAGTTGCCGCGACCAGTCAAAGTACTCGTCCAGCCCCACCAACTCGAATTCATCGACAATATCGGCTGCGGTGCGCTCCACAGTCTCGCTATAGATCACCGAAGTGCCCACCTCCCCGGTCGTGACAATGCGCACGGCCTCGCCGTATTGCCGATGTATATCGTCGAACCTGGCCCGATTCTTGTCGAGATGCACCACTTCATAGTCCAGATTGATGCGCGCTGTGGCCCAACTCTGATAGTTATTGCTCTGAGCCAGGGTGGTCCCCTGCGGATCAATAATCGTGCAGGGCGTCCCCCTGTACACCGAGCCGACGAAAAAGGCCTGCACATCCAAAGCCCAGAAGTTCTGCACCAGCCCGCCGTGGTACATGGAACTGAAGAGCAGCAATTTCGGCTTGAGCTTCTTGTACTGGGCCCGCAATTCCCCAAAGTTCAGATCGAAACAGATCACCCCACCCACCGACCCGAATTCGGTCCGGATCAGGGACGCGCCTGGACCTGGACGGGTGCCGTGGTCAAACTCCGGGTAGACTGGAATGTACTTGCGGTAGATACCGGCTAATTCCCCCTGCCGATCGAGCAGCCCGAGGACATTGAAGACCGCCCCGCTCTTGCACTCCTTCTGATGCACCGGCACGGTGATATAGCAGCTATACGTCCGGGCTAAGCCAGCCAGTAGCTGAGTAGTCGGCCCCTCTGGCACTTCCTCGTCGCAGGTTCGGCAGATGGTCTCGGGCAGGACGATCAGATCGGGCCTGGTAGCTCGGGCGACCTGCCCCACCAGGTCCTCCAGGTCCTTGTGGGTTTGCTTCATCACCTCCTGGTCCGCTCCGCTGATCGGGGCGTAGGAAATGCTCGATACGACGATGTGATTGCTCATGGGATTTTTCCTTTCGAAAGTCGATCCAGGTTACCTGAATGCCGTGCTCCGCCCTGGCGGGACATTCTGGATTTGCGCATTTTGAAACAGACCAGACCTACCCCCTATCCCCCTTCCTGAGAGGAAGGGGGAACCCGGATCGGTTGATGAGCGGCTGGATTGGCTGAAGTCATTTCGATTGATGAAAAAATCCAGACGAAATATCGTGATTGGTCAGCATGTTGTGCTTGAGAAAGTAACGAGAAAGCATCCTGCAAGCACGAGGATTGCAAGTTTTACGTATTTCGAATGTTGAAATTTGCACGAATTTGGATGGCACTCTCCAATCAGTCAGAGCTTATATAAAACAGTGTCGACGCAACGCTTGGTTCAATTCCCCCTCTCCTCGCAGGAGAGGGGGCCGGGGGGAGAGGTCCTGCTATAGGTTCGACTCTCTTATTGATACGATCGAGCGCGACCAGGAGGCATGCCATCGAAAATCCACGAAACCCGCCTTAATAAAAAAAGAAGGGTGAAAATACAGCGCGATCATTTGATTTGCCCTAAGTGCCAATATAGAATGGGACAACTCACCCTCCGAGTTTAATGTCGTATTTTGGGCGGATTGGGAATGTCATCCATCAACTCCATGCGGATGAACTCGAACTCACCTCCGTTCGTCCGATTCATATAGTGTTCGACTACCCTGAAACCAACGCGTTTGTATACCTTGGCCCGCTTGTTGAAAGCCGCAACGCGAAGCTGGATGGTTTTCGGCGAGAATCGAGATTGCGCGAAATCCAAACCTGCACATACAAATTTCTCCCCCAATCCTTTCCCCGTCAGATCCGGACGAAGCCCTAAACCAAAATCCACGACGCCGTCTGTGTTCTGGAACGCAAAGAACCCCACCAATTCTCCTGTGCTATCTCGAACGGCGAACATAGATTCACCCCGAAGCTCGGGATCAAGAAGCTCCGCCAGATCTTCGGGATCCGCTTCATAGTCGTAAAAGGCGTATTCACCCTCGTAATGCCAGGAAGCGATCTTTTCAGCATCTGATTGAGTCAGAGGTTCGATATCGAATCGCATTAAGACAACCCTATAGATTTCCTGCTGGCGTATGACGTCCCGGTCACCCGCGATGACCGCGCCCGAATCGCTGGCGATCAGCTTCGGCCGGGTCGGGATTCGAGGACCGATGTCAGTTTTGAGGATCGGGATGGATGTCGGAGGCCAACTCGCGCAGCACCTCGACCGCCAGGAGCACGTCCTCTCTTCGACAGTCGAATTGCCCGACCTGGAAGCGGATGACGAACTGCCCCTCGTGAATTGTATGCGTCAGGTAGATCCGGCCGTCGTCGTTGACCGCGCGAAGTAGTCGTTCGGTGGCGTTGCTGGGATTCTCGCCCTCGGGCGCGTACTGGAATGTGAAGAGCGAAAGGCGGCAGTCCGTCGTCACGCGAAAGCCGTCCAGCGATGCAATCGCGGCGGCGGCCTCCTCGGCCCACGCAATATGGTTCCGGATGCGCTGGCGGAGGTCTTCGAGACCGTGGGCGCGGAGCAGGAACCAGAGCTTGAGGGCCCGGAACCTGCGCCCCAGGGGGATCGTCCATTCGCTGTAATTGGTAATTTCGGACTGGCCGAGGGTCTGTAGGTAATCCGGATGGATGCCCAGGGTGCGGACCTGCGGTTCCGGATCCGCGAGAAACTGGATCGAGCAGTCGAACTGCGCGCCGAGCCACTTGTGGGGATTGAAGACGATGCTGTCCGCTTTCTCGACCCCCGACCACAACCCCCGTAGCTCGGGGCAGATCATCGCGGAACCGGCCCACGCGGCGTCGACGTGGACGTAGAGATCATACGCTCGCGCCACTTCGATGGCCTGGTCCACCCTGTCGGACGCGCCGATCGACGTGCCCCCAACGCACAGCACGACGCCGGCCGGAAGGAATCCCGCTGCGCGATCAGCGTCGATCGCCGCGCGGAGCGCCTCCGGGTCGAGCGCCCAGGAACCATCGGTCGGGACCTTGACGAGATTCCGCTGGCCGATCCCGGCGATTCGTACCGCCTTGTCGATGGACGAGTGGGTCTCCGGCGAGGCATAGACCCTGAGCTGTTTCTCCCCGGCCATTCCGGAATCGATCCCTCGCCAGCCGAGCGTGCGCTCGCGCATCGTCAGTACAGCGCAGACATTGGCCGACGTGGCCGACTCCTGGATAACCCCCTGGAACCCTTCGGGCAGACCGAGCGCCTGGCGCATCCAGTCGACCATCCGTGTCTCAATCTCCGTAGCCGCGGGCGAGGTCTGCCAGAGCATGCACTGGGCCGCCATCACCGCCGTCAAGTTCTCGGCGATCATCGAAACCGGCGCGGCGTTGGCGCTGAAGTAGGCGAAAAAGCGCCGGTGTTGCCAGTGCGTCATACCGTCCGGCACAATGCGCTCGAAGTCGGCGAAGATCGTCTCCATGTCTTCCGGCTCTTCCGGCGCCGCCGCGGGCAGCATCGCGGCGATCTCACCCGGCGCGGTCTGCGCCCGGACGGGCCGCTCCTCCAGCGTGGCCAGGTACTCCGCGCCCCACTGTGCAGCGCGTTCAGCCCACTGATAGTAGTCTTCTCTTTTCATGGGACGGTATGTACACCTCCGCTGCAACGTTTTGCCAGTTTGTGACGGCGGCGGAGCGAAGCGGAGCCGCTGTGCCGAAGGCCGAAGGAGCGAAGCGACTGAAGCAAAAACTGGCTGTTACACGATGGCGCAGGCCCGGGGTAGTTGGGTGGCCTGCCAGGGATGGCAGGGGGTTGGTTTTTTGTAAGAAATCAACCGAAGGAAGCGTCTAATAGGATGAACAACGACCCGAGAAACCCCAGAGATCGTTTAAGAATAATGATCGGATCAGTTATGGCAGATACCAGAGATGAAGCTCTGTTCAAAGATTTGCTGGCTAATCATACAGGTACCATTCTTAAAGTAGCCCGATCCTTTACCTCAACTCAGGAAGATATGAACGATCTCTCCCAAGAGATTCTCATTCAGCTTTGGCTGGCCATCCCTTCCTACCAGGAACGGTCAAAACCCTCGACGTGGATATACAGAGTCGCCTTGAACAAGGCATTGACTTGGCAACGTTCCGAAAAGAAACGTTGGGCACGGTATTCTCCATTATCCGAAATCGTGGATGCCAGGATTTCTGAATCCAATGAAAAACATGAAATTCTTGGTCAACTTTACAGAGAAATCCGTAAACTCAATAAAATCAATCGATCCCTTATACTGTTGTACCTCGATGGGTTCAGTTACTCAGAGATGGCCGAAACCCTTGGCATGTCCCAGAACAGCGTCGGAGTTCGACTCAACCGCATCAGAAAACAGCTTTCCGAAAATATGAAAGGAGGCTCCCATGAACTTTGAGGATATCACTAAGATCTGGCAGTATCAGACGAATGAGGCGATTCTAATCAGAAATGAAGCAAGTCTTTTAGATGAAGTACGCAAACAATATCGTAGGGGTAAACACTGGCTGATCGGGTTGAACCTATATGTACTGATTGTAGGTGTACCTGGCCTCTGTTTTCTCGGCTGGCTGGGGCTGAAAACATGGCCAAACTTCAAAGCCGTATTTCCAGTTGCATTCGGACTTCTTTTCACAACAGTCATACTTACCCTTTTTGTTTCAACCCGACGACAAAGAGTTCGCGAGCAGAGCTTTGGGAGTTCAGTAAAGGCCAGGATTGAATGTTTACTCTCCCAAGCTAATCACTGGGTCTGGTTACTTCAAGCTTACCTCAGGTGGATCTTTCCTGCTGGAATCACCGTATGGATCTTGGGCGTGACATGGTGGGGATTAGTCAAAGGACTCCCACTTTGGGGTACTGCTTATATTCTTTTCTGTTCACTTGGATTCTGTGCGATATACTGGTCTTTTCAACGGATTTACCAAAAGAAATTCCTTCCTCGCAAGCGAGTGCTCGAAGACCTGCTTCGCAGCATCGAAAGCACTGGCGAGCACGATGCATAAACAGACTCCTATGACATTTACTTTCTGTTTTTAGGCGGGCCAGGACGGCCGCCTTTGTTTTGGCCTGCGCTTTCGTGTAACGTTCCCGCAATTCACGAAGCTGCGTAGCAGCTTTGTGGCGTAGGGCGCGAAGCGACCGGAGCCCGTGAATCGCGTGTTAAGCGCTGGTACGGCGCGGGGTGGTTATGGTCTTCCTCGCCCGGCCGAGAGCGCGCTCAGATATCTATCCGGTAGTCCAACGTGGCTTCGTCCCCTGTCATGCCGCGGAAACCCCAATTACCGGCCGGAGTCTCGAAGAGCGTGATCTCTAGATCAATCGGTGCAATCCCCAAATTCTCCCCTATGCGCTTGAACAAAAGGTGGATCAGTTTCTTCCTGACTTCTGCTGACCGTCCCTCCATTAGAGAGATCTCAATCACCGTGTACGCATCCGTACGTCCCTCCGGATAGTAGAAGTCTTCAGCATCCATTGGGATGAAGCGATGTGCTCGTTTATCGGTCGGAAATGAGAGGGCGTCAACCATACATCCGTTGATCACATCGGATAGCTTCGCCTTTATCGGATCCAGATTTTGCCTCAGACCGTAGACTCGAATCATGCGGGTTCTCCGTTCTGGCGAATGTGACGGCCTAGCACGCGACGCCTGCGTGTTTGGTATATCGATGCCGCACTTGCATTTAACTACGGCATTAGCGAACAGATGCAGTGATACAGTCCAGACCTGGATATTGCCGAACGTTCGGGAACATTTCGCTTTGGAAGTGTTTAGCCCGAACATGTTCAGAGATGCTTCCTATGGTGGCATCGTCATCATCCATAACCTGCCTCTTTTTTGGCAATTATTGCATCCAACGGCCTTCGTACTTATGCGAAATCCCGATTCGTAACCCATGTATAGATCTGTGCTGATATGCAAAAAAATGATCCGGAGACACAACGCGCATCTTCGGACACGTCAAACAGCCTGCCCAACTTTTTCTGCTGATTTCTATGTCGCTCTTAATACCTCTAAAGCTTGCCCTCCACAAAATCCAGGAACATCGGATTCCCCACCGTCACCCCCCCGTCCGCCACAATCGTCGCTCCGGTCACAAACGACGCCTCGTCCGACGCCAGGAAAAGCGCCACATTGGCAATCTCCTCCGGCTGTCCCACCCGCTGTAGAGGATACACCGTTGCCAACCGATCTAAAAGCTCCGGGTCCTTTTCCAGCGCCGGCTGCCAGGTATCGGTCGCAATCGTCCCCGGGCAGATCGCATTCACCCGAATGCCGTCCGGCCCGTAGTCCACCGCCATCGTCCGCGTCAGGGCGATCACCCCCGCCTTCGCTGCGCTGTACGCGCTCTCTCCAAACGACATCAGCGCATTCACAGAAGAAATATTCACAATCGATCCGCCCTTCCGCTGAAACATCTGCGGAAGCGCCGCCCGGCTGCACAGGTAGGTGCTCTTGAGCACCCCTTCGATATTCCGGTCCCACAACGCCGGCTCGACCTCCAGCACGTGGGTGCCCTTGCAAAAGTAGGCGTTGTTCACCAGAACGTCCAGCCCCCCAAATTGCTCCACCGCCGCATCCACCGCCCGCGTTACATCCTCCTCAGCTGTCGCGTCGCCCACCACCAGCGCAGCCTCGCCCCCCGCCTCCCGGATCTGTGCCACAGCCGACGCCCCTCGCTCCTCGTTCAGCTCTAAGATCACCACCCGGGCGCCCTCCTGCGCAAACCGCACCGCCGTGGCCCGCCCGATGCCCGCGCCCCCCCCGGTAATCCAGGCAGTTTTATCTTTCAGCCTCATTGGACACACCCCTCACTCTGCCTCGTCTCCTGCCGCTCAATATAGCGCTCTCCGGATCTTTGGAATCGTCTCCGGATCGTACACCGCCCGCTTCCCCGCCCGGATCTCCAGCACCTCCGCCAGCGTCTCCGACGCCCGCGCAACCAGATCCGCCAGATTGACCCCCCGCTGGCACGGCGGAAACCCTTCCAGCTTCTGAATCCCCCGCTCAAGCAGGTGCTCTGCGCCGGGATAGTTCTCACACGTCAGGTGGTAATATCCCACCGCCACCTGAACCAGCCCCTGAAAAAAAAGCCGCTCCTGTCCCCTCACCTCCATCCAAACCTCTTCGAGTGTATCGTGACACTCAAAAAAGGCCTCATCGTTGAACTCGACGATGCCCTTCTCCAGCCCTGCTTCCACGTTGACCTCCGGCTCTTCAACCATCCCACCCTCCTATCACGATCCGCCGTCCCTCCGACCGGGCGGACGGCTGTCCGCCCCTGCATCAACCCGTCCGTGGTCATCGGTGGTCATCGGTAGTTACTTTTCCCTCTCCCTCAAATAAACCTCCCGCCGCCTGATGTACCACTCCGCATTCTTCCGAAGCTGGGCCACCTCCGCCGCCGTCAATTCCCGCCTCGGCTTGGCCGGCACACCCGCCACCAGCGTCCGGGGTGGGATCTCCATCCCTTCCGGCACCAGGGCATTGGCCGCCACCAGCGCCTCCTCGCCCACGCGGGCCCCGTTGAGCACCGTGGCCCCCATCCCGATGGTTGCCCCCTGCTCGACGGTGCACCCGTGCAAAATGGCGCTGTGCCCCACCGTCACAAAATCCTCCACCCTGCAGGGATATCCCGGATCGGTATGCATCACGGTCCCGTCCTGCACATTCGTCCCCCGTCCGATCCAAATCGGCTCCGCATCCCCCCGCAGAACCGCGTTAAACCAGATCCCCGCCTTCCCACCGATCTCCACCCGCCCGATCACCGCCACGCCATCGGCTAAGTAGGCCGTCTTGTGGATGCGAGGGCTTTCCCCTTCAAATGCCAGAATCGTCATGCCCACCGCCTACTCCTTGGCCTCTTCCTGCTCGCCCTTCTTTCCCTTCGCAGGTGAAAGCGGCCCCAGCACGAACTCCTTAGACCCCCGGGCAGATTCAGAGCCGCGCATCAGCCCTACGATAAAGCTGGCAGCACCAAAGATCGCCGCCAGGTACAGCGCCGTCTCCTTGACCGAACCGCCCGCCTGCCAGGCGGCGAGCGCCCCCATGAGCGCCCCCGAGCTCGCGCCCCCCAGGCCCGACATCACAGCCGTCCGCATTGCGCCTGTCCCCCGGTCTCCCAGCGTGCGCAGCCGGTCGATCTCCTCGACGGCGACCCGCCGCGTATCCAGATCGGTCTCGATCAGGATCTGGCCGTTTTCATAAATGGGCACCAGTTCCCCCCGGATTACATTTCCATTCTTCAGCACCAGCTGTCCCGGCACGCGCCGACCCACCCAAAACCGGAGGGCCCGCGTCTCAAAAGAGATCTCTTCATCCGTATACTTGGGGTAGTCGGCGTCCTCGGCAATCCTGGATATTTTGCCGATCTTATACTTTCCCTTCTGGATCTCTTCAAAGTGCTCGATATATTCCCGCAGCAGCCGCAGATCGTTGTCGTCCCTCATCGGAACCATCCGGTCCTCCAGCCTGGGCCCCGACCGGTAACGGATCTTCACCCCGGGCTTCCCATCCGACCGCTTCAAAAACATCGCCGATTGGAACCCCGGCACCGCCATATTGAACAGCCTCAGATCGATCTTCTGGTTAAACGCATTTCTCCCATGAAACATGGCAAACCGATTGCTTTCTTCCAGATTGATCTCCCGGCCTACCATCGGACTCACCAGCACCAGCGTCCCTGTCACCTTCCGGATGTCTACGATGGCCCACCCATCATCCCCCCGACCGACAATTTTCCGTACAGCCCGTGTTTTCTCCCCCTTCCCCTCTCCAGCCTCCTTCTTACCCTCAGATCCTCCTCCATCCTTCGTATCCTCCTCCGCCCATACCCTCCCCGTGGCGACAAAGCTGCTCCACACCAGACAGAGTACCGTAGCCAAAATGACTGTTTTTTTGAACATAATCCACCCCTCTTGAGATTGGCATGTCCTCTTTTCCCGGCGCGAACTCAAAACTCAATTTACAGTAGTCGCCCGATAGAGTCAAGCCCAACACACGAGGGCCGCGCCCAAATCTCACATTGTAACCGAACCGTTTCGCCCCTATCTTACGTCTATATGGTTGCTGACGGTCCATTTCGTAAGTTCGTGTGACATTCCCTTGGTATCCTTCCGTGACTCAAAAATGCAAAGCGCATAGCGTGAAAAGGCTTCTGTGATGCTTTGCGCCTTGCGATCTGCGCTTTGCGATCCGACATGGACGCATCCGATCCCAGCCTCATCCGCCGTACCCTGAGCGGCGATGCCGATGCCTTCGGCCAGCTTGTCGATCGCTACAAGGAGGCGGTCTACGGCGCCGCGTATGCCCGCCTCGGCAACTTCCAGGATGCCCAGGACATCGCCCAGGAGGCCTTCATCCAGGCCTACCGGTGCCTCGCCTCCCTGCAAACACACGGCCGGTTTGCAAGCTGGCTCTATGCCATCGTCTGTAACCTCTGCCGCGACCACTTCCGCACCCGCCGTGAAACGCTGCCCTTAGAAGAGGGGGCGTCCCTCGGCGCGTCCGATCCCGCCGACGAGCACGACCGCCGCGCCCTCCACCGGCGCATCCAGCGCGCCATCGCCGCCCTCTCCGACACCCACCGTGAAACCGTCACCCTCTACTACATCAACGGCTACACCTGCGACGAGGTCGGCCGCTTCTTAGACGTCCCCACCGGCACGGTCAAACGCCGCCTCTTCGACGCTCGCAAACAACTCAAAAAGGAGATGACCGACATGGTCCGCGACATGTTCGACGCCCACAAACTCCCGCCCAATTTCCGCAAGGTCGTCATTGACGGGGGGGCCTTAGACCCCAAATCCGACACGCCTCGCCTCCACATCCGAGACCGCAAACGGCGGGGCTTTCCCATCGAAACGGGGGACTTCCAGGCCACAGCGATCTATATGCATCTGCAAAAGGATCTGCCGCCGCGCCCGATCACCTACGATCTGTTTCACGGGATCTGCAGCGCCTTCGGCATCGTCCTCGACGGCATCGGCATCACAAAATATAGAAATCGCTACCGGGCGGACGTTACCTTCACGAGGGGCAAACAGTCGATCACCCTCGAAGCCGACCCCGGTGACGCCGTAGCCCTGGCAATCCGCTTCAACGCCCCGGTTTACGCAGACGAAAGCCTCTTAAAAGGCACGATCTTCCGGCGCCCCAAAAAGGCTCCGATGAAACTGCAGAGGCAGAAACCGCGCAAACGGTCTTCAATTCAGATCGCCGAAAATTCACCCTTCGCCCTGGTCGACAACTCAGGCGATAAAATCGAAAAAGCACAGATCGTCGTCAGTGTGCAGCGGCCGGCATCGCCGCCCTCCGAACGGACGCGTGCGCGTCGTATCTCAAATCCGGGAACCCTGCTATCCATCCAAATGGCCAGCGTGGCACTGGAACCCAACTCCCGGCGTCCTCTCATCTGGCTGGCGGATAAAGAAAAGAGAACACACCTCCGCATCGTCATTGGCAACTACGAAGTGGGTTCCATCGCTTCTGCGCTTCCCAAAGCCATATTAAAATTGCCCGGTGGCGTAAAGGGGAAGACCACCCGGGACAGAGGATGGGCGTATGACCTGTTAAAAACTGTCCTGGACACCTTTGGTATCGTCCACGACCGAGCGGTCATCGACCTGCTCCACAGCGACACGTTCTACGCCTTCAGTTTCTTCCGCCGGGGCAAAACCGTCAGACGGCTCGACACACGCCCCAGCGACGCCATCGCCTTATCGCTTCGTACCGGTGCGGAAATCGAAATCCACAAAACGGTTCTGGAGCAGGCCGGACTCGATAGACACAAGATGCAAGAATTGCAGGAAAAAAACGGAAAAGAAAAAACAAAGGAACGACGGGTTGAAGTGCCTTACATTCTCAAGCGCGGCGACAAATTCCGTTTTGCGATCAAATCCTGCCGCAAGTTTACGTGGGAAAGCAGCCATCCGTCCATCGCCTCCGTCACCCCGGACGGCGTTGTGGAGGCGTACAAAGAGGGCAACGCGACCATCACCGCCACCTGGGTAGAAAAAAAGTAGGGGCGGGTTTCAAACCCGCCCCCGCATCCACCAATCGCCCTCGGCCTCTATCCGTGTCAATCTGTGTTCATCCGTGGTTCCCCACCCATCCCTTCCCCCGTAATCTCCGAAGCAATCCCATCTAAGATATAGGGGCGGTACTTCTGGAACCGGGTCCGCCTGTGAAACCACCACCCCCCCTGAACCGCTGTCCCGATCACCCGCACAAACTGCATCAGGGACGGCGGTTCTGCGTGTATTTCCCCGTACGACCAGAAGGCGATCTTTTGCCGCACCTCCTCCCGGCCGCCCTGCGACGTCCGGATCGGCTCGTTCATCGGAAAGAGGACCTCCCCGTCGAACAGTACCGACGCATCGCACCGGTACTTCTGCGCGGCCCCCGATAGCCGCTCTCTCCCCGGAACCGCCACCCCCGTCACATAATCGATATCTTTTTTTTCCACCACATCCATGAAAAGTGTGCGCATCCGGTTTTTCAATCCTCCGTACTCATCTAAAAGCCGGAGCGACCTCGGGTTCACCCCCACATAGAGGTCTCCCAACCCGTTATAGCGCCTGCTCTCCGAAACAAAATCCTCCTCATTGTCGAACAACCCGATGCCGATGATATCCTCTCCATCCAGGGCCTTGAGTTGCGTCAGTCCCAACTCCGGCCTGTGCTGCAACAAGTCGTAGTGCCGCCGTACGTCTCGCTCGTTGAACGACCTCATCCCTCTGCCTCTTTTATTCGCTCCGCCAGGCGCTGCCATCCCTCTGCAATCTGGCCCTGCACCGCCTTCCGGCCCGTTCCCCCGGGCAGATCCCGAAGCGCCGTACTCTGCTCCGGTGAAAGGACCTCTTTGACGTCCGCCTCGAACCGGTCCGACGCCGCCTGAAACGTCTCTAAGTCCAGATCCTCCAGCCGCATCCCCGTCTCCAGCGCCGTCCGGACCAGTTTGCCTACAACCTGATGACACGCTCGAAAAGGCATCCCCTTCCGAACCAGGTAATCGGCCAAATCCGTAGCCAAAATCATTCCATCCAGTGCGGTGAACATCCGGTCTTTGTGGACCGCCATCGTCGCCCACGCCCCGGCAAATACCTCCAGTGCCATCCAGACCGTGTCCACCGTATCGAAAAACGGTTCCTTGTCCTCCTGCATATCCTTGGCATACGTCAACGGCATCCCCTTCATCACCGTCAACAGCGAGGTCAAATTGCCGTAAACCCGCCCCGTCTTGCCCCGCACCAGCTCCAGCGAATCGGGATTCACCTTCTGAGGCATCATGCTCGACCCGGTGCTGCAGGCCTCATCTAACGCTACAAACCCGAACTCCGAAGACGACCAGACAATTAGATCCTCGCAGAATCGGCTGAGATGCCCCATCAAAATCGCCGCTGCGGAAAGGTACTCTAAAAGGTAGTCCCGGTCGCTCACCGCGTCGATGCTGTTCTCTGTCACCCGCGAAAACCCCAGCTCGCTGGCCAGAAACGCGCGGTCCACCGGGTACGCGCTCCCCGCCAGCGCCCCCGACCCCAGCGGCATCGCATCGGCTCGAGCCGCGCTGTCCACAAACCGTCCCCGGTCCCGCTCCAGCATCCAGAAAAGCGCCATCGTATACTGGGAAAACCGGACGGGTTGGGCCTGCTGCAAATGCGTGTAACCCGGCATCACCACCTCGATGTGCCGCTCCGCAGAATCCAGCAGCACCGCCTCCAGCCGGTCGATCC
Source organism: Candidatus Latescibacterota bacterium (assembly GCA_965222075.1). Classification (GTDB taxonomy): domain Bacteria; phylum Latescibacterota; class UBA2968; order UBA2968; genus JAAXHW01. The sequence continues at coordinate 3,542,551 of OZ244937.1, forward strand.
GATCCACCGTCCCCCCGATCGCCTCCCGCAGATAGAGCCGCTCATCCAAGGCCACCTGATCGTTCCGGCTGCGCCCCGTGTGGATCTTCCCTCCCACAGGCCCTACAATCTCCGTCAACCGCACCTCCACGGCCATGTGAATATCTTCTAAGTCATCCGTCAGCGCCAGCTTCCCCGCTGCAATCTCCTCCTCCACCCGATCCAGCCCCTCTAAGATCCGGTCCCGCTCCTGTACCGTCAGCACCCCGATCCGCTCCAGCGCCTTCGTCTGCGCCCGGCTACCTTCAATATCCACCCGGTAGAGCCGCCTGTCGAACCCGATCGAGGCGTTGAACCGCTCCACCACCGCCTCGGTCGTCTTCACAAACCGCCCGGCCCAAGGCTTCTCTTTGGAATTACGCATACAGCCACCTCAATGGATTAATGAAGGCTTTTCAATCCGAAATCCGAATTTCTATCTGTCCCGCCACGTGCTGCGCCTTCGCCCCCACACCCAGCACATTCAGAAACCCTTCCGAATCCCGGTGGTCGTAATCTCCCACTGCCTCCATCGAAGAAAGCTCCGGGGAGTAGAGCGAATGGGAAACCCCCTTCGACGCCTGATAGGTCACCGTCCCCTTGTAAACCGACACCTTTACCGACCCCGCAAGCAGCGCATGCACCGGCGCCAGCGCACCCCGCATCATCTCCGAAGCCAAGTCGTAATAATACCCCTGATAGATCTGTTCCGAAAGCGCCGCCGAAAGCGAATCGTAGAACCGCCGCGCCCTCCGGTCTAAGACCTGCTGCAGCAGGAACTCATAACAGGCCCCCAGCAGCGACATGCCGGGACTTTCGTACACTCCCCGCGACTTGATCCCCACAAACCGGTTCTCCACCGTATGGATCCCGATCCCGACCCCGTTGCGCCCTCCGATCTCATTGGCCTTCAACAGCGCCCCCGTTGCATCCACCTCCTCCCCATTGATCCGGACGGGCCGCCCCTCCTGCAGTTCAACCGTAAACGTCTCCGGTTGGTCGGGCGCATCCTTGGGAAAAACCCCCATTCCAGACTCGATAAAATCCGCCGCCACATCCAAGTACTCCAGCTTCCCAGCCTCATGCGTCAACCCTAAGAGATTCGCATCGGTCGAATACGGCTTCTCCTGGCTCGCCGTAATCGGCAGTCCCCGCGCCTCACAGAACGCAATCATCTCCCGGCGGCCCCCGAAATACTCCAAGAACGCATCGTCCCGCCAGGGCGCGTACACCTGCACCGTGGGATCCAGCATATTCGCCACCAGTTGAAACCGCACCTGGTCGTTTCCCCGCCCCGTGGCCCCGTGCGCCAGCACACCGATCCCCCTCCGACCCATCTCCTCCAAGATCCCCCGGGTCGTCACATGGCGTGCAATCCCGGTCGTATTCCAGTACCCCCCTTCGTACTGCGCCCCGGCGGCCAGCACCGTCAGCGCCGCCTCGGCCAGCTCCTCCTTCAGGTCGATCAGCACCGCCTCGGCCGCCCCGCAGGCCAGCATCCGCTTCCGGATATCCTCAACATCCTCCTCATCCGGCTGTCCGATATCGGCCGTCACGCTTACCACCTCCACCCCCTGGTCCGCCAGCCACCGCGTTACCGTACAGCTATCCAGCCCCCCCGACGCCGCCAGCGCAATCCGTTTTCCCCTCAGGTCTTTCACGGTCATGGAAGCTCACTCCTTAACTTACGGGAGGCAGGTCGACCCGCCGGTCGCCCCTAATACCCCTTCAAAATCTCATCCAGCGCCTCCACCGCCTCGTCGATATGCCCTTTCTCGATCACCAGCGGCGGCAAAAACCGCACCACATCCGGTCCTGCCACACACACCAGCATCCCCCGCTCCCGAAACGCCCCCACCACATCCCCGGCCGCCACATCCTTCAGCACCGCCCCTGCAATGAGTCCCTTACCCCGGATTTTCGTAACCACCTCCGGATGGTGGTCCTTTACCTCGCCCAGTCTTGCGTGCAGATACTCCCCCTTCGCCTTCACCCCGGAAATAAACGCCGGATCGGACAACTGCTTGAACACCTCGATCGCCACTGCGCACGACACCGGATGCGCCCCGAACGTGGCCGCATGGTCTCCCGGCTCGACCGCGTTCGCCACCGCCTGCCGCATCAGCGTCACCCCGATCGGCAGCCCTCCCGCCAGCGCCTTGGCCAGCGTCATCATATCCGGCTCCACGCCGTAGTGCTGGTAACAGAAAAGCGCCCCCGTCCGGCCCAGCCCACTTTGAATCTCGTCGAACACCAGCAGCATCTTCATCTCATCACAGAGCTGCCGCAGCCCCTTCAGAAAATCCGGTTCCGCAAGGTGAATGCCGCCCTCCGCCTGCAGGGGCTCTAAAATCACCGCCACCGTCTCCGCATCCACCAGCTTCTCCACCGACTCCAGATCGTTAAAATCGGCGAACGAAATCCCCGGCAGCATCGGCCCGAACCCCTTGTGGTACTTCGGCTGACCCGTGGAGGAAACCGACCCGTAGGTGCGCCCGTGGAACGAATCCTTCATCGCGATAAATTTGTATTTGGGCTTCTCCGGAAAGGTCTTGTACGCCCACTTCCGGGCAAACTTCAACGCCGCCTCCCACGACTCCGTCCCGCTGTTGCAGAAAAATGCCCGGTCTGCAAAAGAGTTTTCACACAGCATTTCCGCCAGCTGCGGCGCCGGAATCGTGTGGTACAGGTTGGACACGTGAATCAGCCTCCCCGCCTGCCCCGCCATCGCTTCCTGAACCATACCAACGTTGTACCCCAGCGCATTCACCGACAGCCCGCTCACAAAATCCAGGTACCGGTTGCCGTCTGTATCGAACAGATACACCCCATCGCCCTTCTCCAGCACCAACTCCGGCCGCACGTAGGTTTGGAGGATGTATTTCTGTTCCAGCTCGATGACTGCCTTTGTATCCATTGTTCGCTCCCTTATGGTAAATCCTCATTGATCATTTTGTGTCCCCCATCAGGTGCACAGCAGTATAACCCCACCAAACGCTATGCCAACTCGCGTTCCACCGCCTCCTGCATGACATTACTGTACAATTTCCGTTCCGATCCCTTCGCGTGTGAATATCTCCAACAACAATGCATGCGGCACCCGCCCGTCGATGATGTGCGTCTTATGCACTCCGCCCTTCACCGACCGCACGCACGCCTGGAGCTTGGGGATCATCCCTCCTCCCGCCGTTCCGTCCTGAAGTAGGGCATCCACATCGTTGATGTGCAGCGTGGAAATCAGGGAATCCGGATCTGAGCTGTCCTGCAAAATCCCGTTCACATCGGTCAGGAAAACCAGCTTCTCCGCCTGCAGCGCCCGGGCGATCTCTCCGGCCGCCGTATCGGCATTCACGTTGTAACCCTTTCCGTCCGGCCCCACCCCAATCGGCGTAATCACCGGAATCGTCCCCTCCTCGCAGGCTACCCGGATCGGATCGGGTTCGATCCGGTCCACATCGCCCACAAACCCGATATCTACCGCCACCGTCTTTCCACCTACCTCCACCTGCGCACCATGCCGAATCACGTGCATAATCCCCGCATCTTTTGCCGACATCCCCCGCGCCTTTCCGTCCAGAACCTCAATCCCCTCCACAATCCGCCGGTTCACCACCCCAAACAGCGTATCTTCCACCACCTGCATCGTCTCCTCATCGGTCACCCTCAAGCCGTTCACCCACACCGTCTCCACGCCCGCCTCGGCCAGCCGCCGGCTGATCTCCTTGCCCCCGCCGTGCACCACCACCGGCCGCATCCCCACCGTCTCCATAAATACCAGATCGGCTAAGATCGTGGCCGATCCTCCCTCGTCCGGCTGTGTGCTCCCCCCGTATTTCACCACCACAATCTTGTCCCGAAACGACCGGATATAGGGAAACGCCTCCACCAGCGTGGCGGCCTTTTCAATAATTTTTTCCATATCTTAAACCGTGCTGTAGGCCCCCCCAATCCCGTACAGCCTCGGAAGCCCCTGCATCAGATTCATATTCTCCACCGCCTGGCTGGCGGCCCCTTTGCCCAGATTGTCCTCCATCGAACAGAGGTAGGCAAACCCCTCATCCACCCCCAACTTAATCAGCAATCTGTGAGTCCCCACCACATCCCGGGTGCCCCACTGCACCTCCTCTGAATCCTCTACGGCCTCCACCAGGTCTTCCGCCCCGTATGCCGCTTCTATCGCCTCGCGTAGCCGCTCCTCGGCCTCTGCCCCCGAAAGCGCCTTCAGGTCGTCGGCCAACTCAATCCGGATATTCGTATTGATCCCTGAAAACACCGACCGCAGCACAATCGGCGTAAAATTTACCTCAAACCTGGAATACAACTCCATCTCCGGAACGTGTTTGTGTCTTCTCCCGTAACTGTACGTCACCTCGTTCGAGTCCGCCTCAACCTCCCGCCGCGCCCCCGAATTCCCCGATGTCGCCACCACCGTCGCCTGCCCCTGCACCAGCCCCTTCAGAGGCCGCAGAGCCAGGATCACACTTGTGGGGTAACAGCCCGGATTCGCCACCAGCCGCGCGCCGGCAATCTCATCCCTATAAAGCGCCGGCATCCCATAGACCGCCTCCTTCAACAGCCCCGGGGCCTTGTGCTCCAGGTGGTACCACGCCTCAAACGTTTCCTTCGGCAGCCGGAACGCCCCGCTGATATCGATCGCCTTCTTCCCCGTCTCCATCACCTGGGGCGCGAACGCCATCGACTCGGGGTCCCTGGTTGCCAGAAAGACAAGATCGCAGTCTTCCAGCCTCCCTTCCTGCCGCTTCGAATTCTGCCGGAACACGATCTCGGACCGGTCATGGTGGTTCAGGGTCTTCTCAATCTCCTGGCCCACCATGCCCGTATCGCCGAAAATACCGACCCGAATCATCTCTCTCAAATCTCCCCGGTAATCTCTCGGATCTTATCCCGAAGCGCCTCACGCACGGCCGCGGAACGGCAGAGAATAAAAATCGTATTCTCCCCGGCAACCGTACCCACAACCTCGGCCCACCCGGCCTGATCGACCGCCTCGCACACCCCCTGAGCGTGGCCCGTAATCGTCTTTATCACCAGCATATTCTCTGCCCCATCCACTCCAACCACAAAATCCGTCAACTCCCGCCGGAGCAGATCCTCTCCCTGAATGAACCTCCGTCCCCCCTCTGTTGGCGCCCGGTACCGGAACCCCCCGTCCCCATCCGGCACCTTAACCACGCCCAGTTCCTTCATATCCTTTGAAAGCGTGGACTGGGTCGTCGAAATCCCGACCTCCTTCAAGGCCCGGTTCAACGCCTCCTGCTTCCCGATGGGACGGGACGCGATCAGGTCCAGGATTTTCCGACGGCGTCTCTGTTTTTCGTTCATGGCCATAAAAAGTGGATAAATTCTCGTTTTTTATTCTACTAACCCGACTATTTCAGAATATATATCAGTTTTTGCCGAATGTCAAGAATAAAAATCATTTGGATGTAACTCACTATCCAGTGGCTCTGTAAGTATGTGAGTCATCAAAGTTTAGTTCGCTATAGAGGCGTTCTTTTTCCGCGGCAGTGTAATGGTCCCAAAATCCATCCCAATCTTCATTGAGACCTGTCTGCCGTTGGCACAGGCAGGCAGGTGGCTCTCAGGATCCAAAATGGCCTGTGTGCTTTCCCAGGGGATTGCGTTGCCCTACCTGAGCAGCCAACCAGGCAAAGGTGGTCTCTTTCTCTGCGATCAGATCGGCACGAATGATACACAATTCCACACTGATGTCAAGCGGCGAACAGCCGCCAACCGGCCGATCTGATTTTTTGTGAGGGGGGTTGACTTTCAAGGTAGTTATGCCGATACTTTAAAGGTACTTAGGCCCAACCGGATGCGTCTTTCAGGACCCTATTTCCCACCATCTTATAGGTGCAGATAGGGCAACCATAATTTTCTTGACATCGTCAATTAAATGCACTATATCACACACCAATTACATTCATCTTTCATGCCGCATCTGCCTTTCAATAGTCGCACCAAACAATCCCCAGACGTATTCAATCCACACCTCAACTATTCGAGGTGATCACCGTGGCGAGAGTTGTCGGCATCGCTTTTGAAGACGTCAAAGACTCCCTGCATCGTTATCTGGAAGATGTGGCAGCCTCCCAACCCCTCACGGCCAAGGAGGAAGTCGCCCTCGCGCGCCGGATCAAAAAAGGCGATATGAAGGCCCGTGCAAAACTGGTAGAGGCCAATCTGCGATTTGTCATCACCGTTGCGCGGGAATACCAGAACCAGGGCGTCCCCCTGGTGGACCTCATCAGTGCCGGAAACATCGGGCTGATTACAGCCGCAGAGCGCTTCGACGAAACCAAGGGATTCAAATTTATTTCCTATGCGGTCTGGTGGATCCGGCAGTCCATCCTGCAGACCCTGGCAGAGCACTCCCGCGTGGTGCGTCTCCCACTGAACCGGGTAGACCTCCTGCGCAGGATCTCTCGCTATACCAACAGCCGGCAACAGGAGACGTCTGTTCGTCCCGCAGAAGAAGAGATCGCCAAGGAACTCGGCATCTCGGTCGAGCAGGTCGTGGATACCCTCACCAGCGGTCAGCGTATCCTCTCTCTCGACGCCACCTTTGGAGACGATGACGAAAACAGCCTGCTGGAAATCATGCCCGACGAAAACCAGGAATCTCCCGACACACTCCTCCTGAAAAACGCTCTCGAAGAAGAAATCGAAACCGCCCTCAGCACCCTCGAAGAACGGGAGCAGGAGGTCATCCGGCTCTATTTCGGCCTGGGCGGATCGCCCGAAATGACCCTGGAAGAAATCGGCATCCAGTTCAGACTCACAAGGGAACGCGTGCGTCAAATCAAAGAAAAGGCGCTCCACAAGCTGCGCCATCCCACGCGCGGGCGGAAACTCATTCCCTACTCAGATGAGATCTGAAGCACCGATCAAAGAATTCAAAAAACACAAAGAGGGACAAACCGGCCTCAAAGCCAGTCGTCCCTCTTTTTATTGTCAAACGACAATCCGAAATCTGCAATTCTCTGCTTCGCGCTTCGCACCTGTGTTAAAGACTTTGAAGCTCCGCCGCCGAAGCCCACAGCAGCGGAACGACCAGGTCCTCCTCCACAGAACCATCGTGAGTCCCCAGGTCTCCCTCCCTGTTATCGCTCCCTCCCGGCGCCTCGTGCAGCCCGTGGTCCGCCAGCACCATGAGCGCATAACCGGCCTCTCCCAAAAAGGCAAAAAAATTCTTTAAACGGCGGTCCATCTCCAACGCTGCGTGTGTAACCTCGGCCGTATACGGGCCATAGGCGTGACTGGTCTCATCGATATCGATCAGATGAACAAAGGCAAACGCAGGTTGGTGGGCGCGCACCAAATCGGGAACCCGATCGTAAATCTCGGCATCTTCCCTATCTTCGGCCAAAACCGTTTGATCCGCATACCGATCCAGCGGAATACCCTCCACGTCCCTCCTGTGAACCGCCAGAAAGGTTTCCCGCCTGGCATCGCGCACCCTGTCGAAAACGGTATCAAGCTGAGGAGCGTTTGCAACCCGAACCATATCCTCCAGATTGACCACACCGTGGTTTTCAGGAGAGACCCCGGTTAGCATCGTGGAGAGGCAGATGTACGTCAGGGAAGGCAAAACCGACGAGATATCCAGACGGTGCAACCCGGCAAGCCGATTCAGCGTGGGAACGGCATGCTCAACGTGCAACCAGAGGGCCGATCCAAACCCGTCAATAACCACCAGAACGAGCCGTTCGGCCGAAGGAAGCGTATCTAAGACTTCGGCAACCGGCCCCACCTCGGCCCCCCGGGGGACGGGGACGTCTAAGATCTGCGCCACCGTAGGAGAAATCGCACGCAGATCGTAACCATCCAACACTGACACGCTCAACCCCTTTCTCCGGCAAGCACGGCAACCCGGTCCTTAAACAAACGCCCCCGCTCCTCGAAATTTCGAAACATATCGTAGCTCGCAGAAGCGGGAGATAAGAGAACCGCGCCCCCCGGCCGAGCCAGTTCCGCCGCCGTTGCGACGGCTTCTTCAAGAGAAATCACCCGGTGAATTCGCGTTGGCGCCTCCCCTGGAACCGAAGCCGCAATCGCATCGGCCGTCTTACCCAGAAGGATCAAATCGGAGACCTTCTGGCCGATCACCAGCCCCAGCGCGCCAAACGCGAGCCCCTTGTCGTACCCCCCCGCAATCAGAACAATCCCCCCCGACAATGCCTCCAGAGCCACCCGGGTCCGGTCCGGGCTTGTGGCGACCGAATCGTTGTAATAGGTCACCCCTCCGATTTCCACAACCCGCTCCAAGCGGTGTTCTACCCCAGGAAAAGAACGGAGCGCCTCTGCGATTTCCCGTTCGGGAACGCCCCTGCACAGCGCAGCGGCCGAAGCCGCAAGGGCGTTCGCCAGATTGTGCCGTCCCGTGATCTGGAGATCGGAGGTCGGACCGACCGTCCGCTCTGGCCCCTCGAACGTATGCCGGATCTCCCCTTCCCGGATGAAGACCCCCCGCTCCAGCCCGCTCTCTAAGCTGAAGAGCAGGCACCTCCCCTCCCCTGAATCCGCCCAGCCGATCACCTCTGTGTCGTCCGCATTCAGCACTGCCCAATCCTCCCGGCGCTGGTAAGCCACAATCTGGCGCTTGGCATGCCGGTAAGCCTCTAAAGACCCGTGTACATCTAAGTGGTTGGGCGCAAAGTTGGTCACCACGGCAATCTGCGGGCTCCAGGACAAATCGCCCAGCCGGTCCAGTTGGAAGCTGGAAAGTTCCAGCACAACGGAACGATCCGGCGTAATCTCGTCCAGCCGGTCCAGCAGGGACCCGCCGATATTACCCCCCACCAGCGCATGCGGAGCGCCCCTTCGGAGCATCGCCCCCACAAGAGACGTCGTCGTCGTTTTCCCGCTGCTGCCCGTTACCCCCACAACCGGCGCAGCACAGCATTCCACAAAAAGGCAAACCTCGGTCGTAATCGGCACATCGGCCGCTTCGGCTGTCTGGAGAAAAGGGGAAGAGCGGGGTACGGCCGGATTGGCCACAATCAGATCCGCCTGCCGAAAATCCTCCTCATCGTGTCCACCCAGCCTGAAACGCACGGGTAGCCCCTCCAGAACCCCCAGCGATTCGGAAAGGTCATGGGCCGGCCGTAAGTCCGTTACCGTAACCCGGGCGCCCTCCCTGTAGAGGTAGCGTACGGCGCCCACGCCTCCCCCAAACAGTCCCAGCCCCATCACCAGTACCCGCCGTCCCTTGAGAGGCATCACCGATCTTGCCCCTCCAGCATAACAACCAGCACCTCGGCCATCGTGATCAAATCCAGCGCATTGTGGTGCAGAATTTCCCGCATCTGAACCGCATTGCCCGTCTGCACAAACCGGTGGTAGGCGTCCGGAATTTCCGCCCCCGGAATATCGTCGTAACGGACGCGCCTGCAGATATACCGCTCCAGCGTCTGAAGTTTGCAGTTGTGCAGCCGCTTTCGCCAGCGCCGCCGCGCCTCATGGAGAATATCGACGTGGGCCTGGTGCAGCCGAAACGGGATGCCGTGAAAAATGGAGCGATCCCGAATATAGGGCAAATCGTAAGACTTGCCGTTGAAACTGACCACAACCCGGGCCGCCTCCAGGATATGGGAAAAATAGGCCAGCAGCGCGGCCTCTTCGGTATAATCGCGCGCTAAGAGTTGTCGAATCTGAAATCCGCCTTCCGAAAAGGTGAGCGCTCCCACCAGAAACAGCGGCGTCCCCGCAGAAAGGCCGGTCGCCTCAATATCCACATACAGAAGGCCCTCAGGCGCCGTCTCCGCCAGGGGGTGAAAACTGGTATGCAGACGGGTGAAGGCGTCTTTCCGCTGAATCCCGGAGAACAGCCGGACATGCCGTTCTTCAAACGCCTCTCCCCCTGTTGAGAACAGGTCCTGAAACGAGCGCTCGATTAGGAAAAAACACCCGGCCTCGGAACGCACCTCGGTCCCGTGGGCTACATCCTCTAAAGAGACCGTGAACCGCGCGTCCGAAGGGGTGGCAAATGCCCTTACTTCCAGATCCCTGTTCGCTGCGGCTTCCTCTCCTTCGGGAGCCGCCTCTTTCCCCCCGTGGCGAAGGCTGCCCCGGTTGAGGGCGGCAATACGTTTCCGGATCTCTTTGGATAGCATAAGAATCACGCCGAAACAGTCGTTGCCCAAAGATAACAGGTAAACACCCGTATTTTGGAATATAGACACACCCCAGCAGAACTTGGAAGAACGAATGCAGCGAATCCGTTTGGCTGCATAAACTCATGCGAACTTCTGAAACCGCTACTCAATCAGGTTTCCAGTGTAAGAAATCCCTACCATCCAAGTAGCGCCAGCGAAATACGTATGGGGGGGAGGGCCTACGGATGGGTCAGCGCGCCCGTTGATGGTCATACGCGCCGCGGCTTCGAGGCTCAGGTTTTGCTGAAGACCAACAAGGAGCGTGGGCACCAAATAGGTGATGCGCCTGCCGGCGCTTCCGATACCATCCAATTTGAGGACAAGGTGAAGTTTGTCCACGGGACTATAGCCTGCCTCGGCGTTATAAATTAACTCGTCGTCCGGGTCGTGGTGGGTTGTACTGTTTGTCTGCCGGAGGCGATACCCCAGATCGACATTGGCGTACAGTGGGCGAGGCCAGTAGGACCGACCGACTTGCGCGATGACTTCAAAATCCCACTGGCCATCGCTTTTGGAAACCGCCTCGGGCGCGGCGCGAAATTTACCTATTGGGGCTTTGACTCCAAGTTTCAGGGTGCCCACAAAAGGTTCTTGCACGAGGTTGATCTTGGCGAAGCCGCGAACGTCACACAAACCCGATTCCCCGGCCTGACTACCAAACATCGCTTGATGCCTATCTGCTGTAAAATCTACAAATTCCCTGCTGATGGCAGCGAGCTGCAGGCCAATGTCGGTGCGGTCGTTCACGCCGTAAAACACGTCGAGATATACCTCTTGAGCGTTGTACTGGGCGGGGAACTTACCCACACTTCCATCCTTGTCATAATGTTCCGTAGTCGATTGATACAAGCCGGTGATCTTACTCCACACCTGGCCCTTTTTTAGCGTCCAGGCACCTGCACAGACGGTCTGGTGCAGAAGGACACTGAAGGCAACGATGAGAAAAGGGATCATGTGTGGGGTGAGTTTTCGGTACATAAACTTCAAGCACGGGTCCGAGATAAGCGTGGAAGCGCTCACTTTCTGCTCCTTTCTGATACGTCCCCGCGTTTTGCCAGACGGTCGCCTGGCAAATTAGAGGACAAAATTGTGATAAGGCACTTTCTCAGACACAAGGGTCTGGCCTGCTACCTGCTTGGTGGGCACGAAACGTACAAGCCCAAAAAAGAAGTTGGGTTTGCATCATCGTCTTACCTCCAAACGAACCTCTGCGGCGTAAACCGGAAGCCGCCCGACCGGACGGAACTTCTGCTTATGCTGGCGCAATCCGGCCAGGTTCAGATCGCCGGCATCGTTAACCAGCCGATAGTCCGACAGCGACCGACAGACCTCCCAGCGCAAGTATTCCGACAGGCCCCGAACCTCGGGGTCGGTCTTGGCAATAAAAAAAGAGGCCAGATCATCCTGCATCCGCCCGCCCATTGCAAACCCAGCCACCCGCCCTTCGACCTTGACACACCATCCCTGAAGGTCCTCCCGTGAAAATTCCCCATAACGCGCCAGAGCCGCACGCGTATATCCCCAGTCCAGAAGAAAGGCACGCCTGCGTCCCTGTCGCCGGCGCCAGTGCCTCAGCAGATCCTCACAGGCCGGAATATCCCCCTCCTCCATCTCCCGAAAATGGGCGCAAACCCCTCTTTGAAACCGGCGCAGCCGTTTGCGCAGATCCCGGTAGGGCCGCCCCAGAGCCGCGGCAACCCTGGCAGGATCGTAGAGGTACTCGGCATCTTTCAGTCGAAGTGTAAACCGGTCGGTTGGCAATCGGCGGGCATCCTCCTCGTCCACCCAGAGAATGCGGAAGGGCCGGTCGCCGTTTACCGCCATAAGGTCGTCTAAGGTGGAATCAAACGCATCGCTTGGAAAGGGAAGGGGCGGGACGAGCAAATCGATTTGAGATCCTTCCGGAGTAGTGCGCCGGACCGGCAGCCAGAGCGCATCCCCCCGCTCGACGAGGAACACCTCCCGCCCGGGAGGCAGGCTGTAGCAGCATAGAAAGGGCGCATAATAACACCACGCCCGTTTTGACGCATCGGAAAACGCCCTTCGGAGGCGATCGGTATGTGCCGGAGTGAGCGGTTCGGACCCAAAAGGGAGATCATCGGCCATGGCGTTTCCGGCTGCGCTTCCGATCTGCTGTATACAGTGCCCCCCTGTAGGGCCCCTGGATTCTGGGCCTTACATCGGATGTCGAAATCGTGCGGATCATCTGACTTATACCGGCCAGGACCTGAGCGCCCACATAGCGGTTAAAATCGGGCACAATCTCGACGGGGGCCAGTCCCATCTGCGTAAGCGCCCCAACCGCCTCGGCCGTTTCCTGGGGGCTGCGGTGCCCGAAACAGACATACCCCTGCTTACCCGCTCCGGATCGAAGGCCCGTGACACCCCGGGAAACAAACAAATCCAGCCCCTCCAGCGTATAAGGCGGATCGGTCAGAAAAACGTCGAACCGGCCGACCAGCTCGTCGGGCAGGTCCTGGCGCAGATCGTGCCTTCTTGCCTCCAGCGGGTATCCCGCCCTCCCGGCGGTGCCCCTCAGATAATCCACCAGCCGCCCATCGCATTCTAAAACAACGAGGTTCCGAACCTGGAGGCCCAGAAATTCCGAAAGCAGGCCAACCGCCAGCGAGGAAAGGTCGTCGTCTCCCAGAATCAGGACATCCCGCCCCTCCAAGGCGTCATACTCGTAGAGATACAACGCTCTGCGCAGGGCCGTCTCAGGCGTGGCGTGGGATTGGTCCAGCGTCACATCGACCCCGGGGCGCCCTTCGCAGATTTCGCCCATGCGGTCCAGCAGCCCGCTCAAATCCGCGGGCAGAGATGGATAAAGCGGGCGGGGAAATCGCCGCCGACAGGAAAACCCCAGCACCCTTTGAACTGCCTCCACCCCCGCTTGGGTAAGGGCCATCCCGCCCTGCCGCTCCAGCACCCCCCGCCTTTCCAACTCCCCCCGAACAGCGGCAACCACCGGAACCGGCAGCTCCACCTGCCGGGCCAGATCGCGGATGGGCACCGCGCCCTCTGTGAAGACCGCCCGGAGAACCCGCCGCACCCCTTCTGGACCTTCCGCCAAGCGGGCGGCCGCTGCCACATCGCCCAGCAATCGACCAGACCCCTGCAAATCAGCCTGTCCCACCCTCACCTTCTTCTGCGCCTTCACCCTGTTCTGAACCTTCACCCTCTGAGGCTTCCCCCTCCCCTTCCGGCTCGGTGGGAGTGGGCGCTTCCTCGCTTAAATCCTCCTCTTCCCATTCCAAGAGGTTCTCATCGTCCTTTCGCTTGCGCAAAATTACATAAATCAGGCTGATCCCCGAAGCGTATGACGCCTGCACGTAGGCAATCAGAACCCCCGCCAGCAGAACGATCATCACCGCCAGAATATACCCGGCCCAGACCACCGATCCCTCAGGCGTCTTGACCCTGGACACCTGAAACATAAGGGTGGGGTCCAGCATAGTAAAATCAAAAGGGACATAATTTTTGGCCACGGAGTACATACCCACCAGCTTCTCCCGCATAAACCACCCGCATGCCCTGTTAATCAGGCAGGCGGTCGCAACCATCAAAGCGCCCAGGATGGTCGCGCCGATCAAGACGGAAATCTTCATCCACAGCACATAAATCAGCAGCCGCCACGGCTGGCTCCAGACCATTGAGAAGGACTGGATCACAACCTCCAGCGCGTCTTCACCTACCGTACCCACAACGGCGGGCGACATCATAAAGGCCACCACAAAGGCGATCGAGATAAACACAGCCACTAAGGCCGCGAAAAAGATCGGAATGAAAGAAACGGCGAAAAGAAGTTCGCCCACCCATGGAATGTAGTGCCCCACCAGGCCGATGAGGATGCCGGCAATCACAAAAAAGACGAAAAGAGCCAGAACCGCAATCGGCCCGAAAAGAACGCCCGTCCAGTTGGACTTGAGGAACTTCCAGGCGTCTCCCGATGAGTAGAAATCATCTTCCCTGAGCTGCTGGTAGGTAATATTACAGATCATGCACGTCGTCAGGAGGGTCACCGCCAGCCCATAGAGTATGGCGATCATGTCAATAACTGTGCCCAGCGGCGCGTGCATGCCCGGAGCGGCGCCGGGAAAGAGACCGTACTGGTGCCAGACCCAGCTGAGATCCTTCCCGTCGGTGAGGTGGGCAACCGTGACCAGAATCGAGTAGCCCACATACGCGGCGATCAACCCACACAAGCCAACCCAGATCTTTTTCCCGGACCAGCCGAGACGAACAACGCGGAAGATGTCACGGATATCAAAATGGAGCTTGGCCATAAACAGCCTCCTTCGTAAAATGGCGCAGGGGAGGAGAGTATAAATTGAACCGTGTAAATGGCCAACATCTCCAAAGATGCCTATCGTATGGCATCCCATCACCAAGGAGAAGAAATGGCCAAACTGGAAGATCATCTACACCACAAACGCCATTGAACCGATGAACCGGTCCTTGCGAAACATCATCAAAAACAGGGGCGCATTCCCTTCTGATGAGGCGGCCACAAAGCTGATCTATTTGGCTTTGAGGAACATTGCCAAGAGGTGGGGTCACGACCTATCCAGGACTGGAAGGCAGCGCTCAATCGCTTCGTGATTCTCTTCGAGGATCGGGTGCCACGGCCATAGCCATTTACATATTTCGGTTGACACTCCCCAGGGGAGGGGTGCAAGACGCCGGGCCCACGGAAAATAGCACAGATTCCACAAAATTAGGCGGTTACGGCGGCTATTATGCAACATTGCCCGGGGAAAGTCAAGGGAAATATGGCGCAGAGGAGGGGGGGGATTTCGGAATGCGGACTTAAGGTTTTTCAATCCGCATTCCGCATGCTTCTATCGTTCGTCCAACGGGAAGGGAAGGGTCTGTCGAATCCGATTGAGAAAGCCTTGGAGGGGAATGCGTAGGGTGCGACGGTTGGGGGCCGGTTTAAACAGAGGCCCATCCGGAAAGGGGTTGACCCCGGTCCGAAGCAAGACGTGCGGTCCCTTTCCCTCCTCGGCCTGGACACTGTAGCACCCCTGACCAAGACCGATGGGCCAGGGCGAACCGAAATCGTCGGGGCCGGAGAGAAAAACTACCGTCTCCTCGCCGGGTACAAATCCGGGAATGCCCAGCACGGCAACCCGTTGACTGTCTACGCTCCCTCCAGGGAGGGTAAGCACGATCTCGCCGCCCGGGTCTCCTTTAACCGAAGACAGGACCTCCAGCCGGGTCCGGGTAAAAACACTCCCCCGTTCGGCGTCCCGGAAGCTCCGGCTCTCCACACACCGGACGTGGGCAATCGTCTCTGCCCGAACACAGAGCGAGTCAAACGCAAAGCGAACAACCGATGTCGCCCCGGCCTTCTGAACAAACGCCGTGGAGAAGGCGAAGAGGGCTGAGAAAAGCACGGATCGAAACATCACCAAACCTCCAAAAACAAACGTTCAACCCAGGTGATGGAAAAGAGGCGTTTCTCTTGAGACGCCTCATATCCGCTTCCGTTCCCCCTCTTTTTAAGGGGCCCTATCTGTGGAGGAAACGCCCATATGGCAAAAAATCTCTCGCGCCAGCGCCAGCGCGCCTTCATAGTCGCCAACAACCCCCTCAAGCTGGGCATTTTCCACAGCGGTGAGCACGCGCTTAAACGCCGGGCCTGGGGAATATCCAAGCCGGATCAAGTCATGGCCGGTAATCAGGGAAGCCGGGCGGACCTCCTCGGGGCCGAGTTCCTCTAAGGCGGTCCGGCAGAAGGTGTAGTTCTCTAAGTTGCCGTGGCTGGCAAGGCAGTCTATGCGATGCAACTCCAAGTGGTCCTCAAATCGCTCGGTCCGAAGAAACCGTTTAAGCCTGCTTGGCCGCATCTGCCGAACGTGCATAAAGCGGTGATGGTCGGCAACCAAGCGCACAATATGTCGGGTCTGATCGGCCGAAAACCGGAGCCGGCGGCAAATGGTTTCCGCCATCTCGGCCCCCACGCGGGTGTGATTGTAAAACCGGATCCGATCGACGATCTGGAACGTTTTAGGCTTTCCCACATCGTGCAGGAGCACACCCATGGCCAGTTCCGGGGTCGGACTCCGCATCAGACCCAGCATCATCAGGGTATGGGTCAGCACATCCCCTTCGGGGTGGAACGCCGGAGGCTGGAGCACGCCTGCAAGATCGAGGACTTCAGGCACGATGTGGGCCATCAACCCCAGATCGATCAACCAGCGCACGCCCAGGGGCGCCCCGCCCTCTGTGAGGATCTGAATCAACTCATCACGGAGGCGTTCGGAGCTAACCTCCGGGAGCGTTGCGCTCAAACGCCTGATGGTCTGAAACGTCTCCGGATCGATGCGCCAGGTGTACCGGCAGGCAAACCGGACGGCCCGCATCATCCTTAAGCGGTCTTCACCAAACCGCTGCTCTGGAGGTCCGATCGTCCGGATGACCTTTAAACGCAGATCCTTCTGTCCCCCAACATAATCAATAACCCGACCCTCGATCGGGTCGTAGAACATTCCATTGACGGTAAAATCGCGCCGGAGGGCATCTTTCCGTTCGTTCGAGAAAATAACCCGATCCGGGCGCCGGCCGTCGCTGTAGCCCGCGTCCTTCCGAAACCGCGCCACCTCAAACGTATGTCCGCCCAGCCGGACCACCACCACCCCAAAATGCGCACCCACCTCAAGCGCACCTGGAAAGATGCCGATCACCTCGTCGGGATCGGCATTTGTGGCAATATCGTAGTCCTGGGGCTCCTGATCCAGGAGCATATCCCGCACGCATCCCCCCGCCCACAGGGCTTGAAACCCCCGGGAATGCAGCTTGCGAACAATCTCAATCGCATGGTCGCGTACAGGTGCGGAAGGCATCGCCCTTAAGAAACCGGCACAGGAACCCGCTGGATGTGTGCACCCAAAGCGCGGAGACGCTCATCAATCCCTTCATGGCCCCGATCGATCTGTTCGATATTGTCGATCACAGTCTCCCCCTCGGCGCAGAGACTGGCGATGAGCAGGGCCATCCCGGCGCGGATATCCGGACTCCTGAGGTGTTCACCGTAGAGCTTGGAGGGGCCAACGACCACGGCGCGATGGGGATCGCAAATAATAATCTTGGCCCCCATCTCAATGAGGCGGTCCAGCCAGTACAGGCGCTGCTCAAACATCTTTTCAAAAAAGAGCACAGTACCCCGCGCCTGGGTCGCAATCACAATGGCAGTACTCATCAAGTCGGGCGGGAAACCGGGCCAGGGATCGTCGTCGATCTTCGGGATGGCATCGCCCACATCTGGAACGATTTCCAGTTTCTGGTAGTTGGGAACCACGATGTCTTCCCCTTCGATCTCCACCTCCACGCCCAGCCGACGAAAGGTCATGAGACTGCAGCGCATGTCGGCCGGTGCGGCATTCTGGATGCGGATCTCGCCGTTGGTCACCGCGGCTACGCCGATGAAACTGCCCACCTCCATATAATCGGGGCCGATGGTGTGCACCCCCCCCCCCAGGCCCTCCACCCCGTCAACCGTCAGCTTGTTGGTCCCAATGCCCGAGACCCGGCCGCCCATCCTGTTGAGGAGATGGCAGAGCTCCTGCACGTGTGGTTCCGAAGCCGCATTTCGGATCACGGTGCGGCCTCGGGCCAGTGTGGCGGCCATCACGGCGTTTTCGGTGCCAGTCACACTGCGTTCATCCAGAAAGATGTCGGTGCCCTTCAGACCGTTGGGGGCGCGCATCTCGTAGATGTGGTTCGTCTGAATGCGGGTGCCCAGAGCCTCCAGGGCGTGCAGGTGAGTGTCCAGAGGGCGCCGGCCGATCTTGTCCCCGCCAGGACGGGGCACGGTCACCTGGCCCTGCCGGGCCAGGAGAGGCCCGGAAAACATAAAGCCGCCCCGCGCCTTACGAAAAAGATCCGGTTTGAGGGAGGTCTTGTCGAGGGAACAAGCGCACACGGTCAGCTCGTAGGGACCGGTCTCCCGGACATCCACACCCAAATCGCGCAGGAGTTCCACAAGGGTGATCACATCACCGATGTCCGGGACGTTTTTCAGGACGACCTCCTCATCGGTGAGCAGGGTCGCAGCCAGCACGGCTAAGGCAGCATTCTTATTCCCGGCCGGCGTGACCGTCCCGGAAAGCGAATATCCCCCTTCGATGACAAACTGCTCCATAACCATTGTCCTTCGATCATCTCTTCGGAGGGGAGAATCACAGGGGATGATATGTCATTCGTGGTATAAGTTAAACTATAATATATCCTTGAGGAAAATTCAAGAAGAAAAATAAGCGGAGGCCTGCGGCGCTGACACATCCTGGTAGAGCTGACCGCATCCCGCAGCAATCTCGACCCCCTTGCTGTAGCGCACCGTGGCCGTCAGATAGGCATCGGCTAAGATCTCAACAAAGCGGTCAATACAGGGCTGGGGGGGTCGGAGAAACGGCGCGTCGTGAATGGGATTCCAGGGAATCAGATTGATTTTACAGGAGATATTCCGAACCAGCTTCACCAACCGCCGGGCGTCATCGGGGGTATCGTTGAATCCGTGGAGCAGAACGTATTCAAACGTCACACGGCGGCCGGCCTTCTGCCGATAGGTGTGGGCAGCATCTAAAAGCGCGGAAATGGGCCACTTCCGGTTGATCGACATAATCTGGGTGCGCTGCGCATCGGTGGTCGCATTCAGCGAGATGGCCAGACCGACCTTGAGCCCTTCCTCTGCCAGCCGGAGAATCCCCGGCACATGGCCGACCGTTGACAGGGTAATCCGCCGCATCCCAATCGCCGGGCCGTAATCTAAGTTCATCAACCGGATCGCGCGAACCACATTGTCGTAGTTGAGCAGCGGCTCCCCCATTCCCATCATCACTACATTGGTCAAATCGTCGCCCTTTGCGGAGAGCCTGCGCCGAACGGCAATCAACTGATCCAGGATCTCTCCCGCCGTCAAGTCGCGCAGCAGTCCCATGCGTCCGGTGGCGCAAAAACCGCAGTCGAGCGGGCATCCCACCTGCGATGAGACACACAGGGTGCGGCGCCTGCCCTCCACCATCAGCACGCTCTCCACCCGCTGCCCGTCGGGCAGTTCAAACAGGACCTTCACCGTATGTCCATCCTCAGATCGAACCTCGGCCACCGCCCTCAGGTCCAGGACCGTCGCACGTTCCTTCAACTGGCCCCGCACGGCCTTGGACAGATCGGTCATCTCATCGAAATTCGTCGTTCCCCTGCGGTAGATCCAGGCCACAATCTGGCGGCCCCGGTAAGGTTCCAGCCCAATCGAAACGGCGAAGTCCTCTAACTCGCGGGGAAAAGCCCCTTCAGTTCCATCCGGGAGGCCCCGGTCGGTTCGGCCAAATCCATCGCTGTGTCCCCTCCTTGACGGTCGAATTTCCCTTTACAGTACCCAAGCGGTGGGGAGAATGCAAGGAAAAATCGGGTTGACAGGCGTTGCATTTTGGCCTATCTTCTCGTCCGTAGTATCCACAGGACAATAGGTTACGTTATTTCTCCTGTCTATTTTTCGTACCCCTACCTTCCCCACCTGGGGACTTCCCTTTCCCTGTCAGGAACAACACAGAGAACCCCAAGATGCCGGTCTACGACTTCGAGAGCCCTGCAGCGCCGCCCAAACCTCCCTCCCGCTTCCGGAAACCGGGCTTTTTCCTCCTCCTGGGCCTGCTGATCGCCCTGGGGGCCGTCTGGTTGAACCAGGCGCAAGAGGCAGATCCTGAACCGGAGCACGCCGCCGGGGCACGCCCCATCGGCGATCTCGAAGCCGTAGCAGTGCCCCCCCACGATACCTTCCCCGCAGAGTCCGAACCCCAGTTTATGGAAATCTCCGGACGTATTCGGCGGGAAGAGGTCTTTTCGGAAGCCCTCAAACGCGAGGACATCTCGCACGTCCAGGTTTTTGAACTCGTCTCAGCCGTCCGAAAAGGCGTACACCGCGCCGAGTTTAATCCAAATATCGTCCAGAGGGGCGACGGCTACCGGATCAAGGTCGACAGCCTGGGTGTCATCCACAGGTTTGAATACACCCAAAAAGGGGCAGTGGACACCCGATTTATCGCCCAACGGCAAAACGGCGTGCTGGTGGCCTGGAAAGAACGCATCCCCTTAGACCGCCAGGTGGTGATCGTCTCCGGACAAATCGAAGACATGCTCTGGAACGCCCTGATTGCCACCGGAGAAAACCCCGCTGCCCTCAGCGCCAAAATGACGGACATCTTCGAGTACTACATCGACTTTATGGTCGACTGCCGAAAGGGAGACCGCTTTTCACTGGCCGTCGAGAAATTCTTTAAAGATGGGGGATTCGTCCGCTACGGAGAGGTCCTGTGCGCCGAGTACCGGGCCGCCCGAAAAGGCTACCAGGCCTTCCTCTACGAAGCCCCGGATGGAAATGGGGATTACTACGATGCCGAAGGCAGATCCCTGCGTGGGCTCTTCTTAAAATCGCCCCTCAACTACCGGCGGATCAGTTCCAGGTACAGCGGCCGGCGTTTCCACCCCATCCTCAAGAAATTTATCCCTCACCACGGCATCGACTACGCCGCCAATTATGGCACCCCCGTATGGGCCACGGCCGCCGGTGCGGTTACCTTTATCGGCCGCAAACGCGCCCTGGGCAACTACATCGAAATCCGTCACAAAAACGGGTACAAAACCGGCTACGGCCACCTGAGCCGGTTTCGCAAAGGCCTGAAGCAGGGATCGTATGTCAACCAGAAGCAGACCATCGGCTATGTGGGGGCCACAGGGCGCGCAACAGGTCCACACTTGCACTACAACTTCTTCACGCTCAAAAGGAGGAAATATCGCCTGGCCAATCCGGCGAGGGTGGTCAACCGCCCAACGGGCAAATCGGTCCCCAAAGTCCACAAAGACCGCTTTTTGCGCCACCGCGACAGGCTCTGGGCGCTCCTCAACCGCACAAACGGCTCGGTCGTAACCGCCGCTTTAAACGCCCAACCCGAGGCCAAAGGCCCGGACAGAGAACCCACACCCCCAGTCTCCGGTTCCACACAATAATGAAACGGCAGATATGAAAACCGCCTACTTCGACACCTTTGCAGGCATCAGTGGAGATATGGTGCTGGGTGCGCTGATAGACGCCGGGCTGTCCCTGGAATCCCTTCAACGGGAACTGGAAAAACTCGGCCTGCGCGAATACCGGATCGGTGCTCGGAAGGTAAAAAAGCACGGCATATCGGCCACAAAAGTCGATGTCACCGCAAGTGAAGGGCACGTCCACCGCCGCTTGGTGGACGTCCTTGACATCATCAACCAAAGCGGCATCTCCAAAGAGGCCCAAAAACGGGCGGGAAGGATTTTTCACCATCTGGCAGAGGCAGAAGCCAAAGTACACGGCACCACCATCAACCGCGTCCACTTTCACGAGGTTGGTGCCGTAGACGCCATCATCGATGTCGTGGGCGCCGTGGTGGGCCTGGAACTGCTCGGTGTAGAAAGGGTCTGCGCATCCGTCCTTCGCTTCGGGCGGGGAACCACAAAAGGGGCACACGGCGCCATGCCCATCCCCGTACCTGCCGTGGCCGCCCTGTGTAAGGGCCTGCCCGCCGAGCGCACCGACATTCCATACGAACTGGTCACCCCCACCGGTGCGGCCATTCTTACAACGCTGGCATCCCAAATCGGAGGTCGGATCACCCTGTGCGCAGAACACGTCGGCTATGGCGCAGGAAGTCGGGACCTAAACCAGGTCCCCAACCTGCTCCGGGTAGAAATCGGCGAACAGGACCTCGACCTGCAGACGGATACCCTCACGCTGATCGAAACCAACATCGACGACATGACGCCCGAAATCTACGGCTACCTCATCGACCGCCTCCTGGAGGGTGGGGCACGAGATGCCTACCTTACCCCGCTTATCATGAAAAAAGGGCGCCCCGGCACCACGATCAGTGTCTTGGCCGACACCCCCCAAGTCCCCCCCTTAGTCGATATCCTCTTCCGGGAAACCACCACCCTCGGCGTGCGCCTCACACAGGTCAATCGCCTGAAACTCTCCCGTCGGTGCGGAACCGTTGAAACCCCCTTTGGAACCGTAGACGTAAAAATCGCTGAATACAGTGGACGCACCCGCATCGCGCCCGAGTTTGAAGACTGCGCCCGAATCGCCCGCCAGCAGAACGTGCCCATCTTGGACGTCTACCGGACGGTCATCGCCTCCCAAGACCAAAACAGGTAGGAATACATTTAAGGGCACGGCATGCCGTGCCCCACCCGGCCAATCCTTCACCCAAATCCCTCACCCCTCCTCGTCCATCCCTTCCAGCGTCTGCCTCAGTGCCTCCAGCGTCGCAATCTCTCCTTCTCCCTCGTGTGCACCCTCCTCTACCCCCGCCTCTGTCCCAAACACAAAGTGCTCAAAATCCCGGAGAAACTTCAGACAGTGCCACACCCCCGTTCGCTCGAAGTCTTCTGTACAGAGTTCCCTGGGGATCGGGCACCCATCGTAAAGCCCCCTCGGGCAGGGTCGCCGTGTCTTTCCCATAAGCCCCCTCCACCCCCCAGTTTTCAGTTGCACCCCCTACCGTATCCTTTTCCAGGTATCGACAAACACTTCGGGGAACACCGCGGTCATGGTATCCCCTTTGAACACCTGATAAAATCCCCTTTCATGGGAAATCTTGATCACCCCATCTTCCTCCACCGAAATCTTTCCCTTGGCCGTTTTCGCTTTGAGATAACCCGATATAGGGCTCTCTGCCGAAGACCGATAGCCCTGCCGGATAAGCAGATGACGTTTGCGCGTAATCGCCGATGTTGACACCTCGTAGGTGCTGGCCGCGTAATCAAAGGCCCGTGGGAAGTGGTCGCCCTCATCGATCAATACATTAAGGGTGACATGGGCTTTTCGAGAATCGATTGGCACCCACGAAAAAGCACCTGAAATCCGGGGCGATTGAATGAGGGTTCTATCGGACAATTCACGTGATTCCAGCACCCATGTCCCTTTTAACTGGTTTTGCATATCCGCCAGCCGATCGCTGCACCCTGGCACACTCCCCATCGCCAGCAGCCACAGCCCCACGGCGATCCAACGTCTCATGCCGACCTCCTTTTAAATTGCGGAGTGTGGAATGCGAATTGCGGAACGAAGGCTTTCCAACCCGAAATCCGAAATCATCAGCCCCAAGCCTCTCTTCGCCTACAGTATATTCCCCATGCCTGTACCTGTCAAGCAAAAAAGGTCCCGAAGACAAAGCCTGCCTTCGGGACCCTATAACCGGGATAGAATGCATCATACCTATTGCACAGAATCTTTAAGCGCTTTTCCAGCCTTAAAACGAACCGTCTTACTCGCAGCAATCTGAATCGTAGCCCCCGTTTGTGGGTTGCGGCCCGTCCGGGCGGCCCTGCTTCCCACAGAAAATGTTCCGAAGCCGGAAATAGAAACCCGTTCTCCTTTCCTGAGCGCCTCGGTAATCTCTCCCAGCGCCGCCTCCAGGGCGGCGCCGGCTGCCCCCTTCGCAATATCGGCCTTCTCAGCGATCGCATCAATCAGATCTGCCTTGTTCGGCATAGTCTCACCCCCTTTCTCCAAAAGACGCCTTAATATAGGTCCAAATGAGGGGTTTTGTCAAGCTACGCCACGGTTTTTACGCCTCCCATAAGTGATTTCTCCTTGAATCTAAAGGGGTTATCTCCTATATTTTTTCCTCTTCCAGTGGGGTCCTAATTTCCAGTATCCTGATCAGATAAAATGAAAAAGGGATACCCTCAGGGCTCCCTCACATTTTCACCACGGGAAAATGACCTTCAGCAGGCCACCTGCTCCTTTTTTTCATCCTCGCCTTTCAAAATCTCAAGAACCTCTCCCGGTGTCCGTGCTTCTAAGAGTTTCCCACGTACCGATCCCATATAAAGCAATCGGGCAATCTCGGCCACGGTTTTTAGATAGGCCTGCCCGTGTTTTTCCGGCCATCCGATCAGAACCAGAAGGTGCACCCGTTCCCCTTCCGCCCACGCGATCCCCTTCTGAGAGATCCCGAGGCCGATCACGGGCTCCAGCACCGAGTCGTTCCGATAGTGGGGAATGGCCACCCCCTTGCCAACCCCGGTGCCAAGCTGGGCCTCTTGTTGAAAGAGCCTGGAAAGAAACAGCCTGAAATCGGATATTTCCGGACCATCCTCCATCCGAGAGGCCACCTCACGGATGGCACGGCCCTTCTTTTGCGCCTTCAATTCAACAAGGATACGATCTTCCTTCAAATACCTGAACAGGTTGGCCATGCTCATCATTCCTCCCAAATTGCATCTACTCAGGCCGATTCCATCAGCGGTTCAAGTTGCGACCGGCGCCGGGGATGTCGCAGGCGGCGCAGCGCCTTCTCCTTGATCTGGCGCACGCGCTCCCGGGTCAGGTTAAAACGTGCCCCAATCTCTTCCAGCGTCAGGGATTCCTCGTTCCCCAGGCCAAAGTAGAGGCGAAGCACCTCTGCCTCCCGTTCGTCTAAGGAATCCAGTACCATTGCAACCTGCTCGCGGACCGAGTCATCAACCACCTCGATATCGGGCGCCTTCTGAGAGTGATCGGGCAGGATGTGAAGCAGGCTGTGGTCGTCGTCCTCACGGAAGGAGGCGTCCAAAGACCAGACGTCCCGCGCCCGCATCAGCGTATCCTGCACCATCTCCACAGACACGCCCAGCTTCTCGGCAATGGTTTCAGGTTCGGGGTCGGCCTCTTGGGACTGGCGCAGCTCCCGCGAAACCTTGGAGATATTGTGCAGCAGATCGATCCGGTTAATCGGCAGCCGGACAACGCGTGAATCCTGTGCCAGACTCTGATGAATCGCCTGCCGGATCCACCAGACCGCGTAGGAGATAAACTTGAAACCGCGGGCCCCATCAAACCGCTCAGCAGCCGTCATCAACCCCATGTTGCCGGCGCTGATCAGATCGGCCAGAGGTACCCCGTGGTTTTGATACTCACGGGCCACACTAACCACAAATCGGAGGTTGGCCGCAACCAGTTTATCCCTGGCCCTCTGATCACCCTTGCGAATCCGCTGCGCCAGTGCAATCTCTTCTTCAGCCGCAAGCGGTTCTGAAGAGGCAATATCCCTAAGATAAAGATCCAGAGACTCACTATCTTGAATCATAATCCCTGCCACTGATCCAACCTCCTTAAAGAAGTACACCATAATTTGGGTATAGGATTACCGAGAAAAACCCTTCATTCAAAAAGCACCCACGCCCGATTCCTTTGACCTTTCAGGACACTCCGGCACAAGAATCCGTACATCTCCTCGGATGTGTGGCACCTCAGCAGTCCCGAGCGAAACGTCCGGTCCCGAAAGCGCCCCGCCAGGGTCCCCGACAGATGCAGGTAGTCCTCCTCTCCGATCACAGGCACGGCCAGCAAACAGAGCAGATGCACTCGCTGGGGATAGCGTTCCGAATGGAAATCGACGCCCTGCCGGGAGATCCCAAATGCCACATCCAGCCGGGTGGTCGATCGGCACCGCGCGTGGGGAAAGGCAACGCCTTTTTCAAGCACGGTGCTCTCTAAGTCCTCTCGATCCAAAACCGATTGCAAAAAGGCCAGACTATCGGTCACACAGCCGGCTCTGTGCAATCGATCCACCATCTCCTTGATCGCCCCCATCCGGTCCGGAGATTGCAAATCCGGCACCATCAAGGCAGGATCGAACCGAACCTCAGAGGGCGTCCCGCTGACAACCTGTTGCTTTCCAACCCCCGATCCATTCCCATCCCGTATCGAAGCCGGACCACTGTGGGGTGCGTTTTCCCCCGACATGTGAAAAATCCTTAGAAATGGTTCAAAAACAGTCGATTGTGACCGACGCGCCCGAGCGATAGTGCAAGTTTTGCACGAATAGCCCACCAACGGAAGGCCCCGGGTGCCGTCGACCGGCCACCGGAAACGCAAAAACCCGTTGTAAAACAAATCCCTACCCACCGGCGCCTTACCCGGTCATAACGCCCACACTCCACCTGCCGCTAAATATTAGCAACTTTAATGCCAAAACCGGGCATATATAAACCAACCATCTATTTTTAAGACAGTTGCTCCATGTGATCCCGGTCACAAGAAGGCATAAAAATACCCGGCGCTTCTGTTTTTTGTGCAAAATTTGCACCCCAAACACCAACTTTTGTGCAAAATTTGCAGAACGGCCATTCTTGCGGGAAATAGCGCCCCGTCACGTTCGACAGTCCAATGCCAAATGTTTTTCTATACGGTGTATCTATTAAAACAGCTTGTACTTCCTGAGTTTATACTGAAGCGTCCGAACGCTGATCCCCAGGATCGCCGCAGCCTCCTTCCGGTTGGAGGTCACCTGCGCAAGCGTCTTCTCGATCAGTGCCCGCTCCATCTGTGCAATCGAAGATCGCAGCGGCACAGTGAACTCCCCCGGTTCCGGGCCTGCCTCCCGCACCTGCGAGGGCAGACGCGCCGGCCCCACCTCCCGATCCGGGCAGGTCACCACAATCCGCTCCACCACATTCTTCAACTCCCGGACGTTTCCCGGCCACGTATAGTCCAGGATCATCTGCACGGCATCCGGCGTCAGGTGTTTTCGCTCTTTGTGGTGCAAAGAACAGAGCTGGTCCATGAAGGTCTCGATCAGGAGCGGAATATCCTCCTTCCGGTCTCTCAGGAGCGGCATCCGGATGGGCACAACGTTGATCCGGTAGTAGAGGTCCGTCCGGAACCGTCTCTCCCGGACCTCGGTCTCCAGATCCCGATTTGTTGCGAAAATCATCCGCACATCGGACTTGACGGCTTCCATGCTCCCCACCGGCGTATAGACCTTTTCTTCCAGCACCCGCAACAGGTCCACCTGGTTTTGCAGGGGAATTTCACCGACCTCGTCCAGAAAGAGCGTGCTTCCCTCGGCCGCTGCAAACCGCCCCGGTTTATCGTCGTGTGCCCCGGTAAACGCCCCCTTGATGTGCCCAAACAGTTCGCTTTCAAACAGCGCCTCCGGAACCGCCCCGCAGTTCATCGCCACCAGGGGGCCGCCCCTTCGGTTGCTCCGCTGGTGGATGGCCTTGGCCACCAGTTCCTTCCCCGTTCCGGTTTGGCCCATAACCAGCACCGGCACATCGGTCATCGCGGCCTGTTCAAGGGTATCGCAAACCTGTTGCATCACCGCGCTTCGATGCACAATCTCCCCGAAGGTCTCTGCCGAATCCAGCCGCGCCCGCAGTTCCTTATTCTCCGCAACCAGCGCCTGGCGTTCTAAGAGGTGTTGCAGCGACAACTGCAGGCGCTTCAAATCCACCGGCTTGGTCAGGTAGTCGTAAGCGCCCAGGCGCATGGCCTCTACAGCCGTAGAAACCTCGCCAAAAGCGGTCATAATAATCACACCCGTATCGGGGCTTTGCGCCTTCACTCGCTTCAACAGTGCCAACCCATCCCTGCCCGGCATCTTCAGATCGAATACGGCCGCATGGTAGATCCGTTCCTCCAGCAGCCGGACGGCCTCCTGTCCATCGTAGGCCACATCCACAGCATAATTGGCCTTCATCAGCGACTCTTTGAGGCCTTCACAGATATGGTATTCATCGTCGGCGATGAGAATGTGTATCTCTGTCGTCTCCATCCCGGCTCTGCTCATTCTGGAGAAATGGGGAAGCTGACCCTGAACACGGTCCCAACACCCTCTTGGCTTTCCACCTCGATGTGTCCAGCGTGTTCGTAAATAATCCGCTGCGCAATAGACAGGCCCAACCCTGTTCCCTCATCTTTGGTCGTATAATAAAACTCGAACACCCGGTCGATCTCCGCCTCGGCAATGCCGCAGCCCGTATCCGACAGGGCCAGACAAACCTGTCCCTGCTCCGGGTCGACCCACGTCTTTGCGCACACCTTACCTTGTCCTTCAATCGACTGAAAGGCGTTGACCGTCATATTCAACACCGCCTGCCCCAACTGGTTCTCGTCTCCATCCACCAGAGGCAGGTCCGTCAACAGGTCCAGCTTCAGGTGCACCTCCTGTTCCCGTGCCTCAGGAGAGATCAGCTCGAACACGTGTCCCACCACATCGTTTAACGAAAGCCGCTGCAGCCTCAGTTCGGGCGCCCGGGAAAAACGGAGGAAGTTGCGCACAATCCGGTCCAGCCGTTTCATCTCAGCCTGAGCAATATTCAACCTTCGATAGAGGCGTTCCCGAAATTCACGGTCAAGGTCGGTCAGATCCTCTTCTAAGAGCTGGAGCTGAATGTCGATCGCCCCTAAGGGATTGCGCACCTCATGGGCAACCGAAGCCGCCAGCCGACCCAGCGCGCTCATCTTCTCCACCTGAAACATCTCCCGCTCCATCCGCTTCAGCTCCGAAACGTCTCGCACCACCATCACCACACCCGGGTCCACCTCTGCGGCCATGGAAGACGCCGTAATCCTCAAATGCTGTATCCCTCCCTCAGGACCCTGCTGGACCAGGTCAATAGGGATCGTCAGCCGGTTTCCCACAAATCCATCTTCCAGCACCCGCAACAAGCCGGGCCGACCGCCGAACAGCGCCTCCGCCGTCTCCCCAACCACAGGGCGGCCTTTCCACCCCATTAACAAAACAAAGGAGGCATTGGCCATCACGACCCGCCGATGCTCGTCAAAGGCCACGACCCCCTCACTCAGGCTCTCCAAAATCGAGGCGCTATGGTCCACCGTTGGTTCCGATATGGACATCCCCCTTGCTTTCTTCTGCCCTTTGCCCTTCCATAAGTAAATTCCCTATCTACTTCCCAACCTCCACATAAAAAAGCTATACAAGCCACCCCCAAAACGCAAGCTCAATCCCGAGCGGTCACCCCAAAGACCTTGACACACACACCCTTACTGTGGTATTATAAATTTGGTACTTTATTTTGGTGATACCTCTGTTAGCCCTGAAAACGGGCCCGCCTCTCCAAGAGGCCACGATGAAAAAAACAGAATACCATCCCCACCCAAACGCCGGAACCGGCCCTTCCCGGGACGATCTCCTTCCAGAAGTCATCGAGTTCCTCCACACCCACTGGGAGGGACTTCTGAACACCTGGTTCACTCGCATCGAAAATACGGCGTTGCTCCAGGTCCGGGAAGACATCTCCCCGAACGTATCTGGGGAGATCCTGCAGGAATTTTTCGCCCTCGTCTGCAAACAGGCCGCCTGCCCCGGTGATTACGCGCCCCTCAGGGACTACATCCAGTCGGGGGCCATCACCGCCTTTACCCCCGATGCCGCCTGCCGCCTTCAGTTCGCCTTTAAATATACCCTCCTGGAGGGCCTCAGAGAGGCCTGTGCAGATCGGCCAGACCGATGCCTTGCCCTCTGCCGCTACACCGAAACGACCATGGACGAACTCCTCCTGCGCATCGCCGAATTCTACCACGAGATGCGCTACAAGGAGATCCAGAAGCAGGAAGACGAACGCAACCGCGCCCTCAAACATACCCAGGAACGCCTCCAGACCCTTCTGGAAACGATGAACGAAGGGTTTACGGCCGTGGATACCACCGAAACCATCCTCCTCTTCAATCATCGCATGGAGCAGATCACCGGCTACAGCCGGGATGAAGTCATCGGCAAGCACGTCTCTACGATCTATACGCCCGAAAGCCAGGAACGTCTCCAGGCCCAGCTCGCCCGGCGGCGGCGCGGCGAGTCCTCCTCCTACGAACTTAAAGTCGCCCACAAAGACGGGCGGCGCATCCCCGTCCGGATCTCGGGCGCCCCCCTCCGGGACGATCGGGGCCACCACATCGGCAGCTTTGCCGTGGTCACCGACATAAGCGATCAGGTGCAAGCGGAAGACAACCTCCGGAAGAGCAACCGGCAAATCGCCCGGCTGCTCGACGCCGAACGCAAGCGGGCCGCCCATTTTGCCACCGTCAACCAGGTGGCGCATATGGCTCTCTCCACGCTCGACCCGGACGAAATCTTTCGCCGGGTTGTCCGCGCGGTGCAGGAGCGCTTCGATTATTACCATGCCGCGCTCTTCCTGACAGAAGGGGAATCCAACCAGGTGGTCCTGCGGGCACGGGCACGGGCAGGGGCGTATGAGCCCTACCTGCCCCAGGGCTACCATCAGGAGATCGGCGTGGGCATCGTCGGCACCGTCGTCGCTTCGGGCGAGTCCCTGCTGGCCAACGACGTGTTGGACGAACCCAGGCGTATCATCGCCTTTCCCGAGGAAGAAAACACGCGCGCCGAACTCTGTGTGCCCATCAAGCTCGGAGAACGGGTCATCGGCGCCCTCGACGTACAGAGCCAGGAAACGGATGTCTTCGACGAAAACGACCTCACCTCCCTCCAGGTCCTGGCCGACCAGATCGCCTGGGTGACGCACAATGCCCAGCTCTTCCAGGAAATCCTCCACCTCAACGAGTTTAACGAACAAGTCCTCCAGAACATCCCCCTGCCCGTCCTCCTGCTGGATCCGGATCTGATCGTGGTCTTTGCCAATCCGAGCTACCGGGAACACCACAACCTAAAGCCCGAAGAACTGGTCAACCGGTCCCTTGAAGAGGCCGTGCCTTCCTCCCTGCTGGTTCAGCCGGAGGGCCGCAAGGCCTTGGGCGAGGTCTTTCGGACCGGCAGCACGCTCCACCTGGAGCGGCAAAAGGTCCAGATAGGAGCCTACCAGAACCGGGTGGTCGACATCCTCATGAGCCGGGTTGAAGTCGCCGAAGGTACCCCCCTGGCCCTGGTAGTCATTGAGGACATCACGGAGAGCCTGGAGAAGGCCTACCAGTCCTCCCTGCTGCGCCAGATCGGCCAGACCATGCAGGGCATCCTGGACCTGGATCGCCTCCTCTACACCATTTTAACCTGTGTCACCGCCGGTACTGCCCTCGGGTTCAACCGGGCCATCCTCCTGCTGGTGGATCAGGACCAGGACACCCTGGAAGGCAGAATGGGGGTGGGGCCTTCCACCCAGGAGGAGGCCACTCGTATCTGGTCCGAACTGGCCCGCAGAAACCCGACGGTAGACGACATCTTGGCCGACTACGACCGCCTCGAAGACCCGGCGGAAGCCCCCCTCTCCCGCGCCGCCCGGCAGGTCCGCATCCCCCTGGACGACCCCGACGACGTCCTGGCCCGCGCCGTGCGGGAACACCGCACCTTCACCGTGACCGACGGCGAAGTCCTCGCCATCAGTCCTGCCCTCTGGTCTGCCCTGGGCACCCACCAATTCGTGGCCGTTCCCTTAGTCGTCAAAGACCGCGCCCTGGGCGTCATCGTGGCCGACAACCTTTACAGCGGCACAACCATCACCGACGACAATGTCGACCTCCTCACCGCTTTTGCCGGCCACGCCGCCTTAGCCTTGGACAACGCCGAACTCTACCGCCAGCTGGAAGAGAAGGTCCTGGAGGTGGAAAGGGCCTACACGAAGCTGGAACGCACCCAGCAGGAACTCGTCCTCTCCGAACGCTTAGCCGTGATTGGCGAGATGTCCGCCCGCATGGCCCACGAGATCCGCAACCCTATGGCCACCATCGGCGGATTCGCCCGGTCGATCCTGAAAAAGCCCGATCCCCGACGCGTCAAAACGGCGGGCAGCGTCATCCTGGAAGAAACCGAACGCCTCGAAAAACTCCTCGAAGACACCCTCAACTTCACCAGGCCCAGCAAGCCCCAGCTTGTTCCAACCGACCTGAACCGGCTTTTCCAGGAAGTCCACACGCTGATCGACGGCGAGCTTCAGGACAAACAGGTAGCCTACACCGAGTACCTCAACCCCGATCTGCCCACCCTCAACCTGGACGCCGCGCAGATCAAACAGGTCCTCATCAACCTCCTCCACAATGCCCTGCAGGCCATGCCCTCCAGAGGGAATCTCACTGTCACCGCCCGCTGCTGCCAGCCCCCCCCTCAGGCCCAGACCGGGGAGGCCCGGAGCGAGTGGGTGGAAATCGAAATCCGGGATACCGGCGAGGGCATCCCCGCCGAACACCTCGAACAGATCTTCAGCCCCTTCTTCACCACCAAGACCTACGGCACGGGCCTGGGGCTGGCCATCTGCAAGAAAATTGTGGAGGACCACGCCGGCGCCCTCACCCTCGAAAGCCAGCCCGACCAGGGGACCACCGTGCGCGTTCAACTCCCCTCTCAAATCCCCCAGCCGGAAGTATAGACCTGTGAAAACCCTCCTGATCGCCGACGACGACAAGAACCTGGCCCTCCTCTACGAGCAGGAACTCACCGACGAAGGCTACCGGGTAGAGGTGGTACACAACGCCCGTCAGGCCATCGATCACGTGGAGCAAAGTCCGCCCGATCTGCTCGTCCTCGACATCCGGATGCCGGGCATGGACGGCATTGAAGCATTAAGCCATATCCTTGGAAAAAACAATCTCTTACCGGTTATTTTGAACACCGCCTACACCAACTACAAAGACAACTTTATGACATGGGCCGCCGATGCCTACGTGGTCAAATCGTCCGACCTGACCGAACTCAAGAATACCATCCGGGATGTCCTCGAACGCCGGGAATCGGAATCGTAGGGGCGCGCATGCCGCGCCCAAAGGTCTGACAATAATCGATACCCTCCAAAAAGAACTGGCCACACTGCGGAAGGCCTGCCCGCCTGAGGACCTCCATACAAAACGTACCGCGTGCCTTCGCAGCTTCCTCGACATCACCTGGGAGGAGATTCACGCCCAGCACACAGCGGGCGCATCCGGCACAGAGGTAGTACAGGCCCTCACCCGGCGGGTGGACACCCTTGTTTGCCTCCTCTACAGCGAGGCCGTCAACGATTCGGTTCATCCCCCCCCAGAAGGCTACGCCGTCCTGGCCCTGGGGGGATACGGCCGGGGCGCGCTCAATCCCAGATCCGACATCGACCTCCTCTTCCTCTTCCACAGGATCCGGGAAGCCGACCCCATCACCAGGTCCATCCTCCACACCCTCTGGGATCTGCGCTTCGATATCGGCTACAGCACTCGCACCATCTCCGACTGTCTCACAGCCGCCCGGGGAGACACCGATTCCCTCACCTCCATGCTCGAGGCCCGGCTGCTGGTTGGAGACCCGAACCTGGTCCGCCGGCTGGAAGAGGTCCTCGTCGGCCAGTTTTTCGGGCGCAAGGCCCGGGCCTTCGTCGCCCGGAAAATAGAGGAACGCCGGCAGCGGCACATCAAAGCCGGACTTTCCGTACAGCTCCTGGAGCCCAACGTCAAAGAGAACACCGGCGGGCTGAGGGACACCCACACGGTGGGCTGGCTGCTTAAGGTCCGGCGAGGCCTAAATGCCCCCGAAGGCCTCCTGCAGGAACACCTGATCACCCGGCGGAACTACCAGCTCTATGTGGACGCGCTCGATTTTCTCTGGCGCACACGCAACGAACTCCACTTCTCAACCGGGAAGCGATACGACACCCTCGAACACGACCTTCAGCCCGCCATCGCCCGCGGGCTCGGCTACATGGACGGCGGCCACGAGCTGGGCGTGGAACGGTTTATGCGCGACTACTATCGCCATGCCCGAAACATCAAACACCTCACCGACCTGATCTGTGAACGGCTCAACGGCAAATTCTCTGCCGCCAACCGGGCCGTGGGGCTGATCGCGCGCCGCACCTTAGACGACGGTGCCACCCTCTCGCACAGCCACATCGAGCTCCCCAGAAAACGCAAAAGCTTCTTTAGTGACGACCCTTATCGGCTGCTCAGCCTCTTCCTCGACGCCCAGCGCTTTGGCGTGCTCCTCAACGAAACCACCCAGAGCGCGATCAAAGGCCACCTCCGCCTCATTGATGAGGCCTTCCGGCACTCTCCCCGTGCGGCCCGGATCTTCTCAGACATCCTGGGCGCGCCAGAAGGGGTAGCCACCACGCTGCACACCATGCACGAACTGGGCGTGCTGGGTGCTTATATCCCCGAATTCGACAGCCTGACCTGTCTGGTCCAGTACAACCGCTATCACATCTACACGGCCGACGAACATACCCTTATCGCCCTTGAAAACCTGGAACGTCTCGGCACGTACCCGGCGGTGGAGGGAGACCTTGTTCACCTGAAGCAGGTCTTCAATGAAATCTCCAGAAAAAACCTTCTCTACCTCGCCCTGCTGCTGCACGACGTGGGGAAATCGGCCCGCGGGCAGGACCACAGCACTGTGGGCGCTCGAATGGCCCGGGACTTTCTAAAACGCCTCAACCTGCCCTCCGATCAGATCGATACCGTGGTCTTTCTGGTTCAAAACCACCTGACCATGTCCCATATTTCCCAGCGCCGGGACCTCTCCGATGAGGCAATGCTGAAAGAGTTTGCCCGCCAATTCAAACACCCGGATGTTCTGCGCATGC
The DNA here is from genome assembly GCA_965222075.1 of Candidatus Latescibacterota bacterium. GTDB lineage: Bacteria > Latescibacterota > UBA2968 > UBA2968 > JAAXHW01. Next base: position 3,577,020 of record OZ244937.1, read on the forward strand.
TCTATCTGCTCACCTACGCCGACCTCTCATCGATAACCCGCACGGCCTGGACGGCCTGGAAGGCCCACCTGCTCCGGGAACTCTACGTTAAGACGTTCAACCTCTTGATCTTGAAAGGAGAACCGCTCAGAGAAAAGGACGAGTATCAGGCGATGGACCGGCACCTGGTGGAAACCCTCGCCGACCGCTTCGGCCGGCACAGGCTGGAAGCACACCTCAACAACCTCCCCCAGCGCTATGCCGACCTGACGGATCTCGATGGGGTCGCAACGCACCTCAATCTAATCGAAAAACTCAAAAAAGCCCTTGTAGCAGTTGATGTTACTCGAAGCGGCCTCTTTTCGGAAATAACGATCTGCACCCGCGACAAGCCCTACCGGCTCTCCAAAATCTGCGGCGTGCTGGCCACAAACGACATCAACATCTTCAGTGCCCAGGCCTATACCCGCACAGACGGCATCGTGCTTGATATTTTTCAGATCACCAGCGTAGACGGGAGCCCCGAGATCGATTCCGCCCGGCAGGAACAGCTACACCGCCAACTCACCGAGGTCTTCGCGGAAAAGGTCTCGATCGAAAACCTCCTCGCCAGGCATCAGCAGCGCTGGTCCAGGCGCCGCAGTCCGGCCATCCCCATCCCCACGGAAGTTCACTTTGAGAACGATATCTCGAACCGCTATACCGTCATCGACATCTTCGCCCAAGACGCGGTGGGGCTGCTCTACAAGATCACCCGCGCCCTCTCCGACCTGGGCCTTGACATCTACACGGCCCGCATCAGCACCCAGGCCGACAAAGCCGTGGATTCCTTCTACGTCACCCAGAACGGAAACAAAATTGAATCCTCTGGTGCGCTGGAGCACATCCAAAAGGAAGTCCTTGCCCGAATCGAATAGACAGCCGGTCCGCACTTAGCGTCTGCCCCTCCCCGGACATCGGGTCCGTATTCGATGGTTTGGGGTGATATGGCCAGATGCGGATAACCCGAGAAAAAACTTGACAATCCCTACTCCTTGCCTTACCTTGTGTTATAATCTTCTCCCGACGACCTCTGCCTGTACCTCGCAAACGGTATTCTTCATCGCACCTTTTCCTCACAGCGCTTATCTTTGAAGGTTGTCTGTTGCTTCCCTGTTCACCCGCCTTTATCCCAACAAATCCGCGTCCAGGAGAGCCGCTTAGCTTCCCGTTAACCCCATGGGCCATCCGGGCAACGCTCCCCGCGTTCAGGTTGCCGATCATCCTATTCCGAAAGTCTCGCCAATTTCCCTAACCCTATGAAAAACAGAATGACGGATAAAGAAATGGCCTTAGAAACGATCCACGAAGAAAGCCATCTGGATATCCTCAAACTCCAGAAAATGACCATTCCCGAACTCAGCAAGCTGGCCCAAAAATTCAACATTCAGGGCTACAGCAGCCTGAGGAAACAGGAACTGATCTTCTCCGTCATCCAGGCCCAAACGGAAAAAAGCGGCCTCATCTTTGCCCAGGGCGTCCTGGAAATCCTGGAAGACGGGTTCGGATTCCTGCGCTCTCCCAACTACAATTACCTGCCCGGTCCGGACGATATTTATGTCTCCCACTCCCAGATCAAGCGGTTCAACCTCCGCACCGGCGATACCGTATCCGGCCAGATCCGTCCGCCCAAAAACGACGAGAAATACTTTGCGCTCATCCGGGTAGAAGCCGTCAACTTCGAAGACCCGGAGCAGGCCAAGCAGAAGATCCTCTTCGATAACCTCACCCCACTGCACCCCCGGGAACGAATCTGTCTGGAGTACGACCCCCAGGACCTCTCCAGCCGAATCATGAACCTGCTCACCCCCATTGGCAAGGGACAGCGCGGGATGATTGTGGCCCCCCCATTTACGGGAAAAACGATGCTGTTACAGAAAATTGCCAACGCCATTACGGAAAATCACCCCGAGATCATACTGATTGTCCTCCTCATCGACGAACGCCCCGAAGAGGTCACCGATATGCTCCGGTCGGTCAACGGAGAAGTCATCAGTTCAACCTTCGACGAGCCCCCCGCCCGGCACGTCCAGGTGGCCGACATGGTCATTGAAAAGGCCAAACGCCTCATCGAGCACCATCAGGACGTGGTCATCCTCTTAGACAGCATCACCCGCCTCGCCAGGGCCTACAACAACGTCATCCCCCACAGTGGGCGCATCCTCACCGGCGGCCTCGACTCAAGCGCTATGCAGTGGCCCAAACGCTTCTTCGGCGCTGCTCGCAATATCGAGGAGGGAGGCAGCCTCACCATCCTCGCCACAGCCTTAGTGGAAACCGGCAGCCGGATGGATGACGTCATCTTCGAGGAGTTCAAAGGCACGGGCAACATGGAACTCAAGCTGGACAGGCGCCTGAGCAACAGGCGGGTCTTCCCGGCCATCGACGTCACCATGTCCAGCACCCGCAAGGAAGAGTTCCTCTTAGACGAAAAAGAACTCAACCGCGTCTGGATCCTCCGCAAACTCCTCAACCAGATGCCTGCCTTAGAGGCCATGGAATTCCTGAAAGAACGGATTTCCGGCGCCAGGAACAATGAAGTATTCCTCCACTCGATGAGCAAACCGATGTGAAAACGTCATTTGGTCATGCAGCACGAGCTTCAAATCCAGAATCGTGGAGACGGACTACGATCCACGATAATCCCAAGGAGCCACTGATGAAAGCGGACATCCACCCCGAGTATGTCGAAACCACCATCACCTGTGCCTGTGGAAACAGCCTGCAGACGTATTCGACGGTACCCAATCTCCGCGTGGAAATCTGCTCCAGCTGTCACCCCTTCTACACAGGGAAACAGAGGCTGGTAGACACCGCCGGGAGGGTGGAACGCTACCGCCAGCGCTATGGGATCGAAGATCCAGAATCGGAACCAGAAGCGCAGCCCGCAGGTGAGGCGGATACTGTAGAAACCGCTGAAAGCTAGCAGAACTGCACGCATACCAAGGGTGAAACGGCGCCCGGCCGGACCGGTCGGCGCTGCTTCGCCCTTTTTGTTTTTTCACGCTATTTATTTATAATACAATTAGTTAATGGGGGGTTTTTGGTGTTTGGACAGCTGGAAAGTGTTGAAAAACGCTACGAGGAGATCAGCAAAAAAATGGCCCGCCCCGACGTGGCCGCCAATCCCGACCAGTTCCGCAAACTCACGCAGGAACTTCACGGCTTGGAAGAGACCGTCACCACCTACCGGCACTACCGGGACGTCACCAGTGGTCTGGAGGAAGTCAGAGACATCCTCCAGAATTCCGACGATGCCGAACTGGTTGAAATGGCCCGCATGGAGCAGGAGGAACTGCAACAGAAGGAGGCGGACCTTGCAGGCAAACTAAAACTCCTCCTCATCCCCAGGGATCCCAACGACAGCAAGAATACGGTCGTGGAAATCCGCGCCGGCACCGGCGGGGAAGAGGCCGCCCTCTTCGCTGCAGACCTCTACCGGATGTACACCAAATACGCCGAATCTCAGGGGTGGAAAACCGAAGTCCTCAGCTCCAATTCCACCGGCATCGGCGGCTACAAGGAGATCGTCTTCTCGGTTTCCGGCAACGACGTCTACGGCCGTCTGAAATACGAAGGCGGCGTCCACCGCGTGCAGCGCATTCCAGAAACCGAATCCAGCGGGCGCATCCACACCTCCGCTGCGTCCGTTGCTGTCCTCCCCGAAGCCAAAGAGGTCGAGATTGCCATCAACCCCGAAGACCTCAAAATCGAATCCTTCCGCTCCTCCGGGCCGGGCGGACAGAGCGTGAACACCACCGACTCCGCCGTCCGCATCACCCACCTCCCCACCGATCTGACCGTGAGCTGCCAGGACGAAAAGTCCCAGCACAAAAACAGGGCTAAGGCCATGGTGGTCCTCCGTGCCCGCCTCTTAGACAGGGCCGTTCGAGAACAGCAGGAGAAGACCTCACGGGACCGCGGGGAACAGGTAGGCACCGGCGACCGCAGCGCCAAAATTCGGACCTACAACTTCCCGCAGGGCCGCATCACCGACCACCGTATCAAACTCAGTTGCACCGGCTGGAAGAGGTCCTCAACGGCGATTTAAACGAACTCATCGACGCCCTGCGTCTGGCCGATCAGACCCAAAAAATGAAAACCCAGGAACAGAACGTCGCATCCATCACCGCCGATTAATTTCCCATGTCCACCCTCGCCGACGCCCTCGCCTGGACCGTCGATGCCCTTCGGGACGCCGGCATCCCAAACCCCCGGGCCGAAGCCGAATGGCTGCTGGCCGACCTGCGCTGCGTCTCCCGGCCCGAACTCCCCCTCCATGCCCACCAGGTCCTTACTCCAACCCAGCAGCAGCGCCTCCGGACCTCGGTTGGACAACGCCTGAAAAGGATCCCCCTCCAGCAGGTCCTGGGACAAACCGAATTCTTCTCCTTCCCCTTCAAAATCACCCCCCATGTCCTCATTCCCAGGCCCGAAACCGAGATCCTGGTGGAAACCCTCGTCAATCGCCTCAAAGGCTGCCCCGCTCCCAGAATTCTTGACATCGGCACCGGATCTGGCGCGGTCGCTGTAGCCCTGGCCCACACCCTGCCTGGAAGCCGAATCGTTGCCACGGACCTCTCCGCCGACGCCCTCCAAACCGCCCGGGAAAACGTCCGCCTCAACCGTGTCGCGGATCGCATCGCCTTCCTCCGGGGCGACCTCCTCTCCCCCTTCTGCTCCCGACCCTTCTTCCACGCCCTCGCCTCCAATCCCCCCTATATCCCCTCAGCCGACCTGACGCGTCTCCAGCCCGAAGTCCGGGATTTTGAACCCCGCCTCGCCTTAGACGGCGGTCCCGACGGCCTCCGGTTCTACCGCCCCCTTATCTCACAGGCAGGCGCCTGCCTTCTCCGCGGAGGCTGGCTCGCCCTGGAGGTGGCAGACGGCCAGGCCCCCCGGGTAGCCGCCCTGCTCTCCCGGTGTTCTGAATTCGGGCAGATCGAAACTGTTCGGGACCTCGGCGGCATAGAACGCGTCCTGCTGGCCAGAAAAAGGGACTGACTTTTGGCCGGTCCACGGTTCAAACCATCCTGCGCACGAGCGGGTATCGCGGAGTGACGAAATCGAACGCGGCGAGCGGGATGCCCGCGAAAGGTTGAAGGCAACCATGAAGGGGCATCGCAGGTACGTGGCCGGAGAATGAGAAAATAGGGGGCCTATGCGAATCACAACCTGGAACGTCAACGGGCTGCGCGCGGCCCTGCGCAAGGGATTTGCGGATCATATCGACAAGATCGCGCCGGACGTGCTGCTGCTCCAGGAAATCCGGACGCTGCCGGAGCAACTTCCCGGAGCGTGGGCTACGCCTTCAGGCTGGCATGTCTGCTGGCATCCTGCAAAGCGAAAAGGCTATTCGGGCACCGCGATCTGGGCCCGGTATCCCATCGAAGTAATCGGCACCGGCATCGGAGGCGCCGACCCGGAAGGTCGAATTCTACGGGTACGTGTGCGGGGGGTGCAACTCGTCAGCGTCTACCTGCCGTCGGGGTCATCCAGCGAGGAACGGCAGCTCATCAAAGAAGAGGTGTGGATGGTAAACTTCCTGCCCTGGGCGCAGGCCCTGCTGCCCCTGAACGAACCTGTGGTCCTGGGCGGCGATTTCAACATCGCCCACACAAAGCGGGATATCTTTTACGCGAAAGGCAACGAAAAAAACTCCGGCTTTCTGCCCCGGGAACGCGCATGGATGGGAGACCTTATCAAAACCGGGTGGCGCGACTTTGTACGGGAACACTACGGGAACACCCAGGGCCCGTACTCGTGGTGGTCCAACCGGGGACGCGCCCGCGAACTGGACCGGGGGTGGCGCATCGACTATCTGCTCGGCAACGCCGCAACGGCCCGGCGGTTCAAATCGGCTTACGTCCACCGGGAAGGCGGCTTGACCGTATCCGACCACGCGCCAGTGACGATTGACCTGGTGTGAGGGGATTCCTCCTCAACAGGAGACACAGGCTGAGCCGGTCGAGGTGCATAAAGGCCCGAAAGAAGCCAAAGTAGAAGTCTCCGCCGAAGCGTCTGATGTCTCCTTTACAGTCACGGCCTGGGCCATTTGCGCGTGCGAGGACGACCTGCCGTCGAGTTGGCCTCCACCTTTAATCAATGTCAAGCGAGCGGTGAAGTATGCGCTCAAGACCATGAACGAGGCTGCACAGACTCACCTTCCGGCACCCCAAGTGATTTCTGCTCGCATCTTCTCTCGAAAACCGGCGCTTTGGAGCCTTCTCAAGGGCTTCCTGAAGCCTCTTGGGTCTCTCGAACCGGTTCTACGTGAATGGGCGACGAACGGAGCACTATAGTTACCCAAACGGACCAGGACTTTTTACGAATGCGTCATGATTGAGTACACCTTTTTTTCGATACGAAAACCAATCAGTTCGCAACACGCGGCAGTTCATAACACGCGGCTTCCCTGTCGTTTCTAACCAGCAAGTAGAGCCCCGCGAGTACGGGGTTGTTCCAGGTCTTGCTGTTTAACGCGGAAAGACGGGCGCGTTCCTTAAATTCATCGGGGTTGACGTCAACTAAGACCACATCGCCCGATTCTGCCTGGATAAGCAGCAGGTCGCCGACCATCATAAGCTGTCCGTGGCCGTACCGGCCCCGTTTCCATCTGCGCCGGCCGTTGGCCAGGTCCAGGCATACAAGAACGCCGTCGTCCAGCCCGTAAATATACCCGTCCCGGTGGACGACATTGGTGAATTTGGCCTTGAGCCGGGGAGTCTCCCACACTAAGGAAACGCTAAACCCGTTTTTCCCGTCACGCGAAATTTGAAACAGCTTGCAGCCGATGCCGTAACCGGTTGACACGAAAACGCGGCCTCCCGGCAGGGGCACAGGCTGGGCCACGTGCTGAATACCGCCGCCCCTGGGCCAGGGGCGCTGCCAGAGGACCTGGCCGGTGAGTGGATCGTGCGCAGCCACACTGCCGCGGTTGAAGATGAGGATCTGATCGATGCCTGCAAGGGTTGCCAGGCTGGGAGAGCTGTACCCCGCCGGGCTGTTTCCACCCCCCCAGATAAATTGACCTGTATCTTTGTGATAGGCGACCAGGGATCTGTTATCGGGGCCTCCTGGGCTCACGATGGCCAGGCTGTCCAGCACAAGGGGTGAGCAGCTCATGCCCCATGTGTTTATTTTGGCGCCGTTCTCTTTCAGGGTGTCTTTCGACCAGATCTTCCGGCCCGACGCCAGATCCAGGCAGTTGAGAATGCCCGTTGCGCCAAACGTGTACACCCGGTCCTTCACAATCGTGGGCGTTGCACGGGGGCCAATGCCGGCGATGGTGGACTCGTACCTGGCCGTGTCGCTGTGTCGCCACCGAACCCGGCCGGATTTCAGATCGTAACAGATCACCTGTTCCTGTTCTCCATGCTGTTCCTGTGTGACGGCGACTTGCCCGGCCACGGCAAAGGCCGACCAGCCGGCCCCAACCGGCTGCCGCCAGACGAGCCGGGGGGGATGGTTTGACCAGTCAGACATCAGACGAACGCCGGGTAAGGTTGCGTTTCGCTCGGACCCGAGAAACTGAGGGTAGTCGGACGGGCTCCCTGTTGCCGCCTCGGAAATCTGATCGCCGGGCTGAAGCGTGTGTTCTGTTACGGATGGGTCCCACCGGGATGTCCAGCGCCACTCCGGGATAGGAACCAGATCACCGCTTACACCCCGAATGCGGAAAAGCGCCGCAAACAATCCAAGAAACAGGATGACGGCAGCAAAAGAGACCAGACGGACTTTCAGTCTCAGCCGCGAAAATAACAGGAGCCAGAGGATCAGTAACAGGAGCGTCACTACGAGCAGGCTTGTGGTTTGCATAACCTGCCGCTGCCGGTGCGACGAGTCCGGCGCCCAGATCACAGCCACAATTAGAATGCTCAACACGGCGATCAGAAGGACAGGCCACCAGCGTATTCCCTTAACAGGGTGTTTTCCCAAAAGAAGTTTTTCCATGAAGAGCATTGTTGCGATTCCCCTCAGTTTATGGGTTGTTCCGGTCCCGGCCCGGGCGGAATCCGGCGCCGATTCCATGAAGTTCTGGCCCCAGTGGCGGGGGGTGGACGTTTATTTTTCGCGTTTCTCAAGTGCGGTGAGGGGCCAGTCGGGGTCGCGGAGGGCGCCGTAGATGACCCCCCCTTCGGCCTGTTTGGGCATCGGCGCGCCCAACAGGTAGCAGATGGTGGGGGCGACGTCAACCACGCGTACCTGGCGATTGAGCAGGCCCGCCCGGCGCACGCCCGCACCGGCCATGACAAAGGTGGAATGCTGTCCCCCCATTCCAAAGCTGACCGAGGGGAGCTGTTTGCCGTGCGCGCCGTCGAATTCGGGCCGGAGCGCGTAGACGACATCTCCGACCAGGTCGCTCCAGAGGTTCACCATTTCCGCATCCGCCCGGGTGAGGGCCAGCGCAAAAGGGTGCCGGCCCGTCTTTGGGTCTTTGTATTCATACAGCGCGGCGATGATTTCGCGCTGTACGGCCTCGTAGTCTTTCCTCGATACAATTCCCCCCGGTTCCCTTCCCTTCAGATTGATGAAGATGTGGACCAGGCCCACGTTGGCGGCCCGGGTGCGGCGCCAGTCGATTTCCCGGTTTGTTCCGCGCCCTTTGTAGACCAGGAATCCGGTTTGTTCCAGTACGTCGGCAATGTTTACAGCGCCGAACTGCTGTGAGGTCCCGCCGTGGTCCGATACGACGGCGAAGACGGTTTCGTCGTCCATCAGGCTCATCAAGCGGCCGACCATGCGGTCGATGGACGCATAGGTCCGGGCGACGCCCTGCCGGGAGCGCTTCAGCACCGCCGGGGTGGCGCCGCTGGTGGGGTCGGCCTGGCCTAAGAAGAAATGGCTGGTGTAGTCCGAGGCGTGCGTTTCCACCATCAGCAGATCCCAGTCACGGGAGCCGGCCAGGTAGTCGGCCACGTCGGCGAGGCGCTGGTGGTGGAATTCCAGGAGCTCAAAGTAGGTGTCGTCGTCAATCAGGCCCAGGGCGTCCCGGGCGGGGTTCTGGAGGAAGTTGCCCACGTGGCGGTCGATTTCTCGGGCAACGCTTTTGGGATGGGTGTAGCCGTCTGGCGGCCAGATCTGGGGCACAAAGAGCTCGAACATGTTCGCAGACCGGGTCAGGGTGATAAGTTTCATCCGGACATAGCCCCTGACTCTTTTTTTGTCGATTTCGAAGGCGTCGAGCCACCAGTCGCTCCATTCGCCCACGCCCAGGTCGGCCACTGCTTTTCGCCCATCCCGCGTTCGGCAGACCCGCACCCGGTCGTAGCCCCTGCTGGTTGAGGCGTAGATCAGGCCGTAGAAGGACACCGGCGTCCCTTTTTTTCCCCGGTTCATCGGCTCCCGCCCCCGGGCCAGGGGCTGGAGGGTGAGCACCACCTCTTTGGGGGGCCGCTTCGATGCGGGGAGGTTGCGCCAGCCTGTTGCCGGATCGATGGAGACGGGGTCGAATTCCCGGACGGTCTGCAGGGCGCTGGGGTCCAGGGTTTCCGGGTCGCGCTGCGAGACAAGCCGTCGGGGGGCCCATTTCCCGCCGACAAACAGGTGGTAGCCCGCAACTTGGTGGTGATTGGAAACACCGGGGCCGGTACCTTCCACCTGTACCCCTTTTTTGACCGTGGGCGGCCAGGACATTTCCCACTTGACCAGTATGGGAGTTTTGCCCGCCCGCTCCATGGTGTTCCAGATGTATTCCGATTCGGACAGGCCGGTGTTGATGCCCCACACGGTTTGATCGAGCCGGCGGCCCGGGGCATGGATGTTGAAGTCCATTATTTTGTGGGTGCCCGGCCAGGAGCCGGTGGACAGGGCCGTCCAGCCCGGCGGGGTCAGCGTGGGAAAGACGCCCACCATCGGCTGCCAGACGCCCCGTTTGATCAAAGATCCGATATTGGGGGCATAGCCAGCGTCGACCATGTTTTTGACGATTTCCATGCTGGCACCGTCCATTCCAACGACGATCGCACGCCTGGCGGGACTCTGCATAGGAACCTCCGTTTCGGTTGGATTTAAAGGAAGGACACGGAAGGGAGCTTGATTTGAACGGACCATCGACCGGATCGGCCTTAAACCGCATTTTCGTCCAGGGGGAGATCGATCCGGATGTTTCCTTTTTTCTGAGAGGCCATGAAACCGAGGAGGATTTCCAGGGCTTTTCGGGCCTCGCGCGGAGGGGAGATGGTCTGGCCGCCGTTTTCGATGGCGCCGATGATTTCCCGTATGGCGGAGGAGGTGTCGAAGCAGGTGAGCGATGCGGCCGGGAGAGGCCGGACCCCACCTGACGTTCCCACTTGGGCGAACTGCTCGTCGAAGGAGATCCAGCCCTCGGTTCCGGTCAATTCGGTGCTGCGCCGGCGTGAGAGGTACTTGGACCCGTTGTAGAAAGCCCGGACGCCGTTTTTGAAATGGATGTACCCGGTGCAGCCGGGTTCCAGGTCCGGGTTGCGGCCGCCGTCGCCCCGGTAGGGCCAGTAATCCTCATATCCCTCGTCCAACTCGGCAAAGACCCACTCGGGGTCCGAGTCCGCCAGGAAACAGATCAGGTCTATCATGTGCGTTCCGTTTCGGAAGAGCATGGCGCGGGGGCTGCCGAAGGTGAGGACGATGCGTTTGAGTTCCCCGATCGTCCCTTTTTCGATTTCTGCTTTGATCTGGCGAAAGAGGGGCTTCCAGCGGCGCGAATGGTTCACGCTCATAACGGCGTTGTTGCGCTCTACCGCTTCAATCATGCGGTCCGCGTCGGCCAGGGAGGTGGCGATGGGCTTTTCGCAGTAGATCCCCCTGACGCCGGATTCGGCCGCATCTACCACGATGTCCGCATGCCGGTTGTCCGAGGTGACCACGCTCAAGAGGTCGGGCTGCTGCTCGGCGATCATCTCTGTGTAGTCGGTATAGCCTTTCACACCCGGACAGCGGTTGGACCAGCCGGCCATGAAGTCGTCGATTTTTTCCTGGACGAGGTCGCAGACGCCCACGATTTCGGTTTCGGGCAAGAATGAATAGGCCCCGGCGTGCGAATGCGGCATGGAAGGGCCGAATCCGTGCTGGCCATCGGCCGGGGGATTACCGGCGCCGATGCCGGTGAGGCCCACGATGCAGACGCGATAGGGTTTGTTTTCAGGCATTTCCACTCCTTATAGATGTGGTGGTTTTCAGATGTTCCCCAACACCTCCCGCGTTCGCTCCAGGGTGAGGTCAATGTCCTCTTCGGTATGCGCCAGAGAGATGCTGCCCTGTTTGGTGGGCAAGGGGAAGTGGTAGACGCCCGTCCCGATGAGGGCGGTGCGGTAGCAGCCGTCAAAGTCGAAGTCGTGATGGTCTGCAATGTCGTGCCAGTCCACGGGTTCGTGGTCCATAAAGTAGGCGCAGAAGGCGGAGCCCTGCCGGCAGACCGTTGCCCCGCGTTCCGCGAACAGGCCTTCCAGCCCCTTTTGCATCCGCTCTCCCAGGCTGTAGAGGTGTTCGTAGTTCTCTGTTTCATTTTTTGCGAGCTTTTCTACGGTTGCTATGGTGGCGGCGCAGGGGATGGGATGGGCGTTGTAGGTACCTGCGATGAGCACCCGGCGGGACGGGTCCGGGTGGACGAAGTAGTCCATGAGGTCGGTGCGCCCGCCAATGGCCCCGATGGGATAGCCGTTGGCCAGGGCTTTGCCGAAGATGGAGAGGTCGGGCCTTATGCCGCAGAGGCTCTGGTAGCCGCCGAGCGCATGCCGGAAGCCGGTTTTGACTTCGTCAAAGACGAGTACGACGCCGGCCTCATCGCAGAGTTGCCGCAGGCCCTCAAGGTAGCCCGGCTGCGGTTTGACAATGCCGATGTTTTGTAAGACAGGCTCTAAGATGAGGGCGGCGATGGGATGCCGGTCGATGACGTAGCGGACGGAGGCCAGGTCGTTGTAGTTGACGACATGGATGTCCCGGAGGACGTGGCCGGGCACGCCCGCCGAGAGGGGAACGACTTTGTATTCTCCGGGGGAGACGCGGGGGCCGACCGCGTCGAGAGGGGTCATGACGTTGACCGCCACATCGTTGTGCCAGCCGTTGTAGCCGCCCTGCACGACGAGGATGCCGTCCCGTCCCGTGTGCGCCCTGGCAATGCGTATGGCGTGGTAGGAGGCTTCGGAGCCGGTGTTGGTGAGCATGACCTTTTCGACGGAGAGGACATGCTGTACGATCAGTTCTGCGGTGCGGCCTTCCCAGGGGTTGGTACCAGATCCCATCAGCGAGGCGCCCTCTTTTAGGCACCGATGGACGGCAGCGTTCACGTCGGGATCGTTGTGGCCCAGGATGTAGGGGGCGAATGCAGCGTGGTAGTCGATGTATTCGTTCCCGTCCGCGTCCCACACCCGGCTGCCCAGGCCGCGCACGAAGGCGATTTCCGGCTCTACGGCCCGGTTGACGGAGACAACGCCTCCGGAGATGACGCGGCGGTTGGCTTTGAAGATGGATGCGGATTTCGCGCCCTGGGAGGACATACACGCTCCTTCTGTATTCCAGGGTGGGGAAGGGAGGGACGTCAGCAGATCATGCCGCGTTTGGACCGGATGCCGTGTGCGGACGGGTTTGCGCCGACCCAGCGCTCGTCCTGCGACTCGGATGCGAGCTGATAGCGGGAGTCCGAGGAGGTGCGGATGCGGTCTGTGTGATTGTCCGAGCTGGCGTGCATGGTGTACATGCTGAAGACCAGCAGGTCGCCGAGTTTGTAATCCGCTGTCAGCCAGCGCCCGCCGAGTTTGTCGCGAACTTCCACAGCATCGGTGGAATACGAGCCGGTGGAGTTCCACCTGATCCGGGATCTTTCTTCGGACGTAAGTTCGTGGTTTTCCGCCCTGGCGGTTTCGACGATCTGCGCCGCGTCGCCTTCGTTTTCACAGTATTTGTCCACGTCGGTTTGTCCGTAGGTCTGTTTGAGTTCGTCGAGACGGTGGGAGTGCTCCAGGAGCATCAGGCCGCCCATTTCGTAAGGGACGTCGCCTAAGGGCGTCCAGGAGGTGTACAGGTTTTTGGTGCCCCGTCCCATGTACACGATGTCGTAATGGGGCTGCGTTGGCGGTGTGATGCCGGGGGCTTTGACGCGGAACCAGGTGTAGTCGAAGTGGGCTACGGGGCCGCCCAGAAAACGTTCGTAGAAGGCGATCATGGGGCCGGAATAGAGCAGTTTCATAAGGGGCGGATTTTTGCGGGTGATGTCGTACATACCACCGATTTTGCCGCCGATCCTGTAAACGCCCTCCATGAGGGGATAGCGCTCGTCCAGCGCTCCCAGCGCGGCCAGGCGCTCCATGACTTCCCGACGGGCGGCCAGGACATCGTCCCTATCCAGCAGGCCAGGGAGGTAGATGTACCCGTCTTCGGCCATGCGCGCCTGGAGGACGTCCCGGTCGCTCAGGATGTCGTCAGACCTGCGTAGTTCACCGAAACAGTCCGTGGAGTCTCCCAGCCTGCTGCCGCAAAAGGTGAGCTCGAACATTTTTTCCACGCCCATAAACAGGATCTCCTTCTTTCGCATTGTGCTTACAGCACAACAAGGACCGGCTCCCTTCAACGTGACACGTCGACTTGTTGCACATTAATTATGCGGAAAAAGCAGAAAAGATACAAGTTAAAAGAGACGCGCTGTGCAGTTCCCGTCCGCCGGATCTGGGGGGTTACCAGTATATTTCGGATGTCGGTCCGGTGGTCGTAAACGGGAAAACCCATGGGTGTCTCCTTCCTGGTCTCTGGGTGCGGTTGTCGACAAGTGAATTTTCTGGGAGGTTTTGAGCCGGGAATATATTATAATTCGGTCCGGTACGTCGGTAAAATAGAAGGATGTCAAACGCTAATTGGACCGTGTTTGGTCCGAAAACTGGAGGAGGCTATGTCCGGACCTTTTGATTATGGGATTATCTACAACTGGGATGGAGCGCCCCACGGGTATTCGGAGGTGCCGCAGTCTGTGGATGCGTTTTTGGAAAAGACCTACGCGCCCCTGGAAGAGACACAGGTGGGGGCGCTGTTCTGGTGCATCGGGGAGCATGCTGCCCGGTGGCCGGATTCCGTGATGGAATTGTTGGGGGATGTACATGGGCGACGGTATGAAAGTCCCGCGGCGTATTTCCACACCGAGAATATTCGCCAGATGCTGGAGCGGGGGGAAGATCCGCAGGCGTCGCTGATTGAGCGGGGCCACGAACTGGGCCTGGACGTGTATGCCTCGGTGCGCATGAACGATAACCACTTCAACGGGGCGCAGGTGGAGGACCTGGAGAGGCTGCACCATACCGAGCTGACGCAGATGCGGCGGGAACACCCGGAGTGGTTGCTGGGCGATCAGACTTCGGAGTGGTTTGCTCTCTCGTGGAACATGGCGGTGCCGGAAATCCGAGAGCACCGGTATGCGTATATCGAGGAGATATGCACGCGATATGATTGGGACGGAGTGGAGCTGGACTGGCAGCGGCATGCGTTTCACCTGCCGGAGGATGAGGCCTACCGGCTTCGGTACGTGCTTACTGACCTGCAGCGGCGGGTGCGGCAGATGACGGAAGACCTGGCGAAGAAACGCGGCCGGCCGTTCTATCTGGCTGCGCGGGTGGCCGGTTCGCAGGAGATGTGCCGCCGCATTGGCTACGATATTCCGGTCTGGATCGAGGAAGGACTGGTGGATATACTGATCCTGGGGGGAGGCGCGGTGACCGACGCGTCTTTAGAGGTGTCCGTGTTTGTCGAGATGTGCCGGGAGAAGGGGATCGCGGTCTACCCTGGATTTGACAGCGGACTGCCCGACCCGTTCGTGGGACCGGAAGAGCGTGAAACCAAGGACCGAATGCGCACACGCGCAATTGCCAGCCGCTACCACAGGGCGGGCGCACACGGCATTTATGTGTTCAACTGGCACGCAGACCGGAATTCCAAGCGCGAGTTACTCTCGCAGATCGGCTCTGTGGAAACGCTGCGCCGCAAAGACAAGATCTACGCGGCTACCCACCGGTTCATCCAGAAAGAGGGACTCTGGCGCGGTGCTTACCGTATCGACCGAATCCGGGGCGAGGTCCCGGTGCCCCTCAAGAGCACCCTGACAGGAGAGATGCCGGCCATCACCCTGGACATCGCTGAGGATGTAGGAAAAGACAGCCCCTCCCATTTGGAGCTCCGTGTGCGTCTCGACCAGTGGGTGGTTGGCGATCGGGTTCGTGTATTCTGGGATGAAAAGGAACTGGAGGCCCCTGAGATCCGCTACTGCGTCCTGGACAATCCCCACCCCCCCGGAGGAGCCTTTCAACCACCGCCTGGCATTCGGCGGATTTCGGACGTGAGCAGTGCGGCATGGCTGTGCTTTCCACTGCACCCATCGGAGCTGGAGCAGGGGCCGCACAAAGTCAAGGTCGGACTGATTGAACGCCATCCGCAGTTGGCCTGCGATATCGTTTTGACGGACGTGGAGGTGATTGTGCGGTATTGACCTAACTTAAAAAAGGAGCCATCCATGAGCGATGTCAAATACCGTGTGGCGATTGTCGGGTGCGGCCGGATGGGACAGGTGTATGCACAGGCCTATTCAACCTATCCGGATACGGAGATCGTGGCGATTGCCGAATACAATACGGACCGGTGCCGGACCGTGGGGGAGCGGTTCGGGGTGAACGCGCTTTACCCGGATGCGGAGCGCCTGTTGCGGGAGGTTGTGCCGGATGTGGTTTCGGTGGTGACGCCGGTGAAGTATATCAAGGAGGCCGTGGTTGCCTGTGCCGAGGCGGGGGTGAAAGGGGTGACGGTGGAGAAGCCAATTGCAGGGGTACTTGCCGATGCGGATACGATGGTGGATGTATGTGCCAGGCGTGGGGTGGTGCTGGGTGGGGGCAATCTGCAGCGGGCGATGCACGAGGTTCAGGAGACCGCGCGGCGGATTCACGCGGGAGCGTTCGGAGATCTGGTCGGAGCGAGCGTACACGGGTTCGGCGGGGAGATCTCGGGGGGCGGGTGCCAGCATATTTCGGTACTGCGGCTGTTTGCGGATGCGGAGGTGGAAGAGGTGGTCGCCTGGGGGATGCCGGAGGAGGCGCTTGCCGGGGAGACGGACGAGGGATTGATCGTTCACGGGTGTTTCCGGATGCACTCCGGCCTGGACTGCCTGGTGTTCGGGACGGAGACGCCCAGCCGGGGGGTCGATGTGTGGACGCAGGATACGCTGGTGCGGTGGGATTGGACGCCGCCGGAGATTTTCAAGGGATTCGATGGGGAGGGGCGCCGGGTGCGGATCAATCCGGGGTACGCGCCGTACAGGTGGCGCGAGTTCGGCTATCTGACAGGGTCGCTCCGGTCGTTCCTGGCCGCCGTGGAAGGGGAGGGCGAGCCCTGGATTACGGGACACGACCTGCGGCAGGCGCTGGAGGTTGCGATCGCGGCCAAGCTGTCCGCGCAGCGAGACAGCGCGCCGGTGAGGCTGCCGTTGGAAGACCGGTCCACAGCGCTGCTGCCACGTGCGTATCGATGGGTCGGGGGAGATCAGTCGGGGAAGCCACAGAGTGTGGAAGAGGCGGCGGGCTAAGAGACGATCCGTTCTAAAACCGCGGAGACGCGGAGATTGCAGGGGGAAAACCAGAGCAGGGCGCAGTCTGATCCCGCCCTCACGTCTCCGTGGGGAATTTGATCAGCCCCCGGGGGCCGTTGGATACGTACCGTACTCGACAAGGATTTCCACATCTTCGACCACGATCCCGCCTTCGAAGCCGGCAGGCCTGTCTTGTAGAGATATTTCCAACACATTCCGGCCCTTCTGAGGGCGTACCTTTTCCAGGTGGAATTCCAGCAACTGCCCCGCGTACGGATCGCGGAATCGGATCGGGGCGCGACGGCAGGACTCGGTGGCCAGAGGGGCGCCGTTCAGGCGGACCTCGAGTCTGTCGGCTGAGACGAGATTGCTTACGCCGATCCGGAGGCGGATGCTCTGTATGCGGTCATTTGCAGGGTCATCGGCGATGGAGAAAGGGATCTGACGATGTTTCTCAGGGTCCGGTGAGGGGATCTCGAGGGGCAGAAAGGCGCCGTAGTCGTATTCGGATGCGGCGTCACAGCGGCGGCGCAGGAAGTAGTGTTTGTCGGCTTCTTGTACGAGGGTGGAATCGCCCAGTTGTGTGAGGAGACTGCGCTCGGACTCGCTCAGGGGCCAGGGGAGAAACCAGGTGTAGAGACCGTCAACACCGAGCTCCCGGAAATTGGCGGCGGCCGCCCGCATCATGGCGGCGGTGGAGTTGTCGGCCGTGTAGAATCGCCGGCTTTCGTCGCTGCCATAAGGTTGAAGCATGCCGTAGACCGAGATGTCGTATTCGTGGGCGGCCTGCACAAGCCAGCCGACCGGCATATTGGCGTCTACGACGAAGTCTATGTAGAGCATGGGAACCACGAAGTCGACCAGCCCTTCCCGGAGCCAGGTGTGCACGTCCAGTCCGGTCTTCAGGTTCAGTTCTTCGGTGGGGTAGACGCGGGCGCCGATCTGGGCGGGACCGTCCGGGCGGCTGCGGACCATCTCAGCGGCCTTGCGGACGAAGTCGGTCATAACCGGGGTGTATTCGGACACGTCCTCGGGCCTCAGCCAGAAGGGACTTCCGCCGGGGGCGGCGGCGAAGTCCAGTTCCACGCCTTCGACGGCGTACTGCGTGGCGAGCTCTTTCAGGACGGCGGACTGGTGGTCGCGCACTTCGGGGTGGGAAAAACTCCGCCCTCCGGTGGCGAGCGCGTGCTCGGGGGCCATGCCGCCGTAGCCGCCCATGCGCAGGCTGGCGAAGAAGTCCATGCCTTTTTCGTGGGCGCGGTCGACCAGGACGGTGAGAGGGTCGAGGCCGCGGGCGATGAGGCTTTGCATGTTCTCCCAGGCGCGCCATTCGTGGGCATGTTGAAATGGACGCCGATCACTACCGAACTGGAGGCCGATTTTGGAGGGATAGAAGAGGCCATCCGAGCGGGAGACGCCGTAGACGAAGGTGTCCACGGCCGTGCCGGCGACTTCATCGATGGGCACCCAGGCGTCTTCCATCCGCATCGGCGGTTCGAAGACGAAGAGGTAGTAGTGGCGGGCGTCGTTGAAGTAGATGGTGCGGTGCTTTCTCATAGTGGACACTCCTTGTTAAGCCCGGTGGTGCTTCTCCGGGGTTTTTTCTATGGCCGGTCTACCGGCGTTTTGTGACGGCGCCGATGCGGTATTCCGGTGGTTCGTCCATTTCCAGAGCGGCATAGCTGAAGAAGGGATACACGCTCCACTCCACGCAGCCCAGGAGGTCGGGTTTGCCGTCGCCATTGAGGTCGCAGGGCCAGGCGTTCGGGCCGTGGATGGTGAAAGAGATCGGCTCGCCGAAGCACTTGAATTCGCGGGGAGCGTCGAATACCGGTTCGGCTGCGGAGCCGACGTTGCGCAGGAGGTAGATGCTGCCGGTGGCCGCGAGGCTGTAGACCAGGTCGATCAACCCGTCGCCGTCCCAATCGACCGCGCGGAAGGATTCGGTCCAGTGTTTTTCGCGGCCCACGATGGTATCGTCGATGAGTCTGCCATCGACGAGTTTGACCGGGCCTTGTTTTTTGAGGCGAAGGTTGCCTGCTGAATTGCGATACTGTGCGAACAGGGTCGCTTTTCTGGTGTTGTCGTGAGTGATGAAGTCCATCAACCCGTCGTTGTTCCAGTCCGCGAAGGCCGCTCCCGTACGCCAGAAGAAGGGGGCGTTGTCGTCCCTGGGGTAAGGGGAATTGGGTATTTCCCGATCCTCTGCCCTGCGGCCGGACTCGGCGCGGCGTTCGGGAGAATCGGGGAAGCCGTCCACTTCGAGAAACTGCCGGGCCCCGAATCCGGGCTCTTTTTTTGTGCCAATGTTTTTGAACCAGACGATGCGGTTGGTCTCGTTGGGGAGCACAAGGTCGTTCAGGCCGTCGCCGTCCCAGTCGATGAAGACGGGGTAGGGGTAGCCCATGTTGTGCCAGTGGCGGCTGCTGAGGATTTCGTCCCGGAGCAGGCGGATGGGAACGCCCTCTGAATAGATGAACTGAGGTTCGCCGAAGGCCGGGCGCTCGTTGCTGCCTGTGTTGATGACGATGCGCGGCCGGCCGTAGCCGCCCCCGATGAGCAGGTCGTAGACGCCGTCATCGTTCCAGTCGCAGATGCAGGGCCAGGCCTGATCGCTGAGGGACATGACAGCAGAGATGGACTGGGCACGTGCCCGGTGTTTGAAGCGCGGCCGTCCCGTCCGGTCTCCGTCCAGTTCGTAGAAGGAGATGTTCTGAAACGTGTTGTGCTGGACCAGGATGCCACGCCCGTCCGCGGCGGCAGCGACTGAGGAACACATTTCCGCATCGATGCCTTCCAACGCCATTTCCTCTCCGAACTCAGGCGAATCGCCTCTTAGGTTTTTCCGCCACATCAGGGGCTGAAAGTTGCCTTTGAGGGTGATGGTGTCAAGCTTTCCGTTGCCGTCGAGATCCAGGAAGGTCGATTTTTTTTCGATGTGGAGTTCCATCGGTTCGGCCGGCTCAAAAGGCCAGCCTTCAGGATTGGTGTTGCGGATGTAGTGGCCGTTCACGACCAGGTCGAGCGCGCCGTCCCCGTTGAGGTCCACGGCGTAGAGGCCGCTGTTTTGTGCCACAGGAGCGGGTAGGGATGGGCCGTGGACGAAGATCGGCATGCCGGAGGGCTCCCGTTCTCCGGTGTTGAGGAAGAAGGTGACCTCGTCTGCATTCATTTCGGCAAAGAGGATGTCGACCCGCCCATCGCCGGTAAAGTCGGCGAAGTCCGCCTGGGTGTAGACGCCGGGGAAGTCCTTCAGGTCGGTTGCGCCGGGCTTTTCGACATAGTGCAGGCGGGTGAGGTCGCCGAACGTGAAGTCATCGTCGGGTCCGACGCGGGGGTAACAGATGACGCCGCTAATCGGTGAGCCAGGACGGTAGTAGTAGTTCCAGCAGCCGGCCAGGTCCTGCCTGCCGTCTCCGGTCAGGTCGATCAGCTTCATGGAGGACAGGACGATGGGACGGGGCTCGCCCGCGTTGTAGCGCAGCAGATCGCCGACGCCGATCATGGGGACGTGGTCCTGCGGCTGCAGCGGGGGGCGTTTCTGGACGGTTTTGAAGCGAATTTCGTATTCTGTGTGCGCCGGGCCCGCAATGACCCACTCGATGCGGCCTCTGTCGCTGTAGGCAAAATCTTCGGTGCGCGCATGCGGGACGACCTCGCCGGCGGCCACATCGATGACCTGGATGGAATTGGGGTCCAGCACGCCCGGCAGGCCGGCCTGCTCGATCAGAGCGGCGAAGTTGATTATCGGGGATAGGGGAATGTGTCCCACGTCCGTTGGCAGCTTCGAGGTTACGGTCAGGCAGAAGCTGTTGTCGGGTTCTGCGGGTGGCATAAGGCTGTGGTCCAATGCGATTACTCCCCCGAAGGCTCATAAGGCCCCAGATCTGGGTCCTGGCCCCGGTGGAAGTTCTTGCCCATTTGGAGAATCAGGATTGTTCCCATCCGCACTTGATAAACAGGTCTTTTATATCTTCAGGAACGGGGGCCTCTATGGTGAGCGGTTCTTTGGTGTAGGGATGGTCGAACGCGAGGTTGGTGGCCATAAGCAACAGGCGCCGGATGTTGAAGGTTGACCGAAAGAAGCGGTTCTGCGAACCATCGCCGTAGTTGGTGTCTCCGACGATGGGATGGGAGATGTGGGCGAAGTGCTTGCGGATCTGGTGCATCCGGCCTGTGAGAGGTACCGCGCGGACCAGGGAATAACGGGCGGATGGATGTTTGCCTACCGGGGTCTGGAACTCAACCGTTCCTTCACAGGTGTAGCCGGTGATCGCTTCGGCGGGCTTTCTGTCCCGGCTCTCGCGGAGGGGATGTTCAATCCGTCCACTTTCGGGCGTGTACCCTCGGACGACGGCGAGATAGCGTTTTTTTATAGCGCGTCTTTCAAAGAGGAGGCACATCTTTCGGGCGGCTTCCGAACTCAGAGCGAAGAGGAGTACGCCCGATGTGGCGCGGTCCAATCGATGGATGGTGTAGACCGACCGGCCGAGCTGTCTGCGCAGCCTGGACATGCAGTTCGCTTCACGCGGAGCAAGCTTGGTGGAATGCACGAACAGGCCGCTTGGTTTGTGAACAGCGGCGTAGTGGTTGTCCTGGTAGAGGATTTCGAGCACGGTTGTAAGAAAAAGCTAAGCATTCACCGCAGAGACGTAGAGGACGCGGAGAAAGACCGGAATCGTGTATCGTGTATCGTGTATCGAGAGAGGTCAATCTGAAGGCAGGTGGATTTTCCGTTTTTCCGCATCGGGGTGCTGCCGGTAGAAGATGGCGATGTGCCCGATCATACCGACCCCATGGCTTTTCGTCTTTCGTGCAATTTCGTCGGAGTGTGCGCGTTTTTTCTCTTTCTGTTCAATGAATTTGACTTTGATGAGTTCGTGTGTGTCCAAGGCCTGGTCAACGGTGTGGATTAAACCGTCGGTCACGCCGCTTTTTCCGATCTGTACAACCGGTTTTAAGTGATGCGCCAGGGATTTCAAGTACTTTCTGTCCGATCCTTTGAGTTTTCCCATGACGAACCCTTTACTCGGCCTGGATTGCCAAATCCAGACCATCTTCGCCAGATTTGGCAAATAGGTTACAGCCCCCATCTTGGTTGAGGGCAAAGACAGGGGCTGTGGAAGGGGTCTCGCTGCCGGTCAGCAGGCGTTCACCCGATTTCGAGCAGTTCGACTTCGAAAATCAGAACCGAATTCGGCGGGATACCGGGACGGCCGCGTTCCCCATAGGCAAGGCCCGATGGGATAAAGAGTTGCCATTTTGCGCCTACCTTCATCAACTGCAGGGCCTCCGTCCAGCCAGAAATGACGTCGTTGACCGGAAAGCTTGCAGGCTGCCCCCGTTTATAGGAGCTGTCGAATTCACTTCCGTCGATAAAGGTGCCCCGGTAGTGGACGGTAACTTTACTGGTTGCCATGGGAGTTTTTCCGGTTCCGGCCTTGAGTATTTTGTACTGCAAACCGCTCGGCAGGGTTACGACGCCTTCCTTGTTCTTGTTTTCGACAGGAAGGCCTCGCCTGTCTTTTTGCTTTCTTCCCCTGTCTTTTTGCTTTCTTCCCCTGTCTTTTTGCTTTCTTCCCCTGTCTTTTTGCTTTCTTCGGCTTGCTGCTTCGCGTTGGTCCTCCGCCGGGTCTGGAATGCCACAATCGATGCATTCATTTCGGCCTCTGTCATCAGGGTATCCCCACCGATCAGCGCAAACCTTACACCCTGTGCAATAATATTTGGATCCGCTTCGATCGATTGAACCTGTAAGGTTTGATTTATGTTCATTCCAAAGCTGTATCCAATGCTGTAGCTGAGTTTGTCTTTTTCTGTCTTCAATTCGAGTTTGTCCTGCTTCCCGGCTTCACACCCCAGAAGGGCGATGGATAACACGACAGCCAATCCCAATCTCATTGTAATCTCCTTAGATGAGGATGTACATCCGATCCAGGCAGGCAAGTAAGTAGTGATGCAATAGTTTTTGTAAAAAACGGATAGTACTGGCCCTATGCTGAAGATTATTACATCTATAGCACAGTATTTACAAAGAGTTAAGGCGATTTTTTCGTAGGGAATTCTACTCCTGTAATCCAGTGAGAGAGTTCACAATTACTTCTGCTTGACTACTTAGTTGTGCAAAACGATTTACAAAAAATCTATTAACATATAAATGAAGGGACGAGCCCCAAGCCCCTTAATGATCATCGTCCCGCTCACTCAGCAGCTCCCCGCGCTGCAGCCGTTCGGCGTTTTCCGTGGACCAGAGAATCCCCTTCATCACTTTCTGTGCGGTGATATAACGCGTCGCCGCCAGCAGGTGCATCCGCTTCTCCTCCGGATCGTCCGACAGGTCGTAGTGCCGGAACGCCACCTCTAAGACCTGGAACATGTGCAGTTCCGCGTCCTCCCGCAGCATGATATGGGCCAGCGCGTGTCTGAGCTTCGTGATATCGTAGCCTTCCTCCAGGTACTGGCTCGCTAAGACCTCGGCCTCGAAGACCTTCTGGAAATCCGCAAACTCCTGGAACCGGTCCAGCATCTCATCCTCAGACGCGAATGGCTCATCCAGCCGCTGTCCCGGCCTGGGCAGGCGGGCCGCCGGCATGTTGAGCCAGCGCAGATAGGTCAAAAAGACCGCGCCGTGGAAAATTCCGCGCAGGAGTTCCTTGCTCGGCGCCAGGTGGAACGCCCGGTAAAGCGCGTGCGCGTAGGAATAGATATTCGCCACATCGTGCCAGTCCCCCTCGTTCTTGAGATGGAACCGCGCCGTGCGGATCGCACCGGCATAGGTCATGGCCCGGCAGATATCCGTGGGCTTCACGCCCTCTCGCAGCTTCGCCTCGATCTCGGCGACAATCGGCTCGAACGCCTCTCCCAGCAGGGTCTGGGTAAAGGCCGAAACGTCCAGCGGCGCCTCGTTCGCCCGGTTTGCTTCCCAGATCTCGTCTAAGCGGGTGAAAATATCTTCTAAAACTGGCACGCTGTCTTCCCACCGGGCGGTCTCCTCGTGCCGCACCCTGCCCACCAGGTCAACCACGATCGGCCGCAAAATCTCATTCGCCCCTTCCCAGTCCACATAATCTAAGGCCTCGAACATCTTATTCGCAAAATCAAGCGCATGGCCGTCGCCGGTAAAGTAGAAATCCGTTGCGGTGGTAAACACAACATCCGCAATGGTCTCCTTGGGGTAGCCGCGGTCGTACATGGTCATCAGGATACGCTGCGCTGCACTGCTGCTGCGCTGGTCCACTAAGCGCCGGAACCAGCGTTTGAGGGTCGCCAGGTCAGGTTCGTCCGATGTTCTGGGCAGGGCAAACCCCTGCCGCCGCGAACTCCCCGATGTCCGGCGGGAAATCTGCGTCAGCCCGTGGACCAGGAAGAGATTGTGGTCCTTCTTGTCCACATCCTCCCACATATTCGCAGCTAAGGTCAGAATGGCCACCCCGGACGACCAGCCTTCACTCGATTTATACGACCCGTAAAAAAGCCCCTGCTGGATGATCTCCTGCGGTGCGGCACCCGCAGCCTTCAGCGCAGTAATCGCCTTGGCGATCAGGAGCGAACTGCGGTCTTTCAGGCCCTGTTCAAGAATGTACTTCCCCCGGTTGATCAGCCGGCGTCTGGCCGCCTCTTTTTCGCCCGGGGTAAGGCCCACGTAGAGATACCCGTCATCACGGACCTCCACGGGAAAGCTCTTCAGATCGTTTCCGGCTCCGGAGGTCACGAAGCAGCCGCCCGTCTTCAGGTCGAACTCCCAGTGGTGCCAGTGGCAGATCAGCACCCCGTCCCGGACGGTGCCCTTGGACATCGGATATCCCATGTGCGGGCAGCGGTTGTCCACCGCGTTGAACGTCCCCCCGTAAAGAAAAACAGCGATGTGGGTGCCGTCCACCGCAAACGGCTTCCCCTCGCCTTCTTCAAACGCATCGGCAGGGCACAATTTATGGTAGACCAGCCTGCCCGGATCCACTTCCGATGAAGTGTCCAGGATCTTATCTCCATCTAAGAGGCTTTCCCGGATACCCTGGGTAGCGATAGCCATAACGATCCCTCCTTAGTGATGAGGACCTGAAGCAACTAACGATCTGATCCGGATGGACTACCTGAAAATTTACCTGGATCTGCTTACAAGGTAATTGATTTGAAACCAGATATCAAGCGTTCTTGGATAGATATGCCCTTGCCGCCCGGGCAAGGGACGATTCCCGGAATAAGCAACCCTCAAAAGCCTCTTGTTGACAGCGCACAAATTACGTACATTACTGCCTCACCCAAACCAAACTTCCCATCTGTGTTCATCCGTGTCCATCGGTGGTTGCTTTTCTCTGCTTTCACAATGGAGACCCCAAAATGAAAATCAAAACCATCACCGCCACCCCCGTCGCCATCCCCTACGCCGCACCCGTTGGCCCTTACATCGGACGCGGCGGCCTTCCGGGCACCCTGGGTGCCCACGGGCTGATCGTCAGAGTCGAAACCGATGCTGGACTCGTCGGCTGGGGCGAGGGAACCGGTGCCTTCGAAACCAACCCGGACGCCGTCCTCGCCGGCCGCCACGCAGCCGACATCGAAAGCGCGGTCGCAGCCTTAGAGGAGGCGGGCATCGGCAAAGGGCCCATGTCCGGCGTCGAAATGGCGCTCTGGGACCTGCTGGGCAAACAGGCCGAGTTGCCCGTCTGCCGGCTCATGGGCGGCGTTGTGCGCACCGAAATCGACTTCTGCGCCTGCATGGGCCTCAAAGAACCGACCGAATCCGCCGCCACCGCCCGGGAATACGTCGACCGCTGGGGCTTCCGCTTTTTAAAAACAAAGGCCGGCGTCGACTCCAACCAGGATCTCCGCATCGCCCGCGCCGTTCAGAAGGAAGTCGGCGCCGTTGCCGTCTTCCGCCCGGACGCCAACGGTGGGTACCCCCCCGAGGAGACCGTCGCCATGATGAAAAAAATGCGCGATCTCGGCATCCGCTTCTTCGAAGATCCCTGCTCCGTCGAGAACCCCGAAACCCTTGCCCGGGTCCGAAATGAAGTCGGCATGGGGATTCTCGTCAATGGAGGCGTGGGCCTTCCCGAAAGCGTCCGTCCCCTGCTTGAGGCCGGGGTGGCCGACATGCTCATGCCGGACACCCCGGGTGCGGGCGCCCTCATCCGCATCAAAAAGATAGCCGCCATTGCCGAAGTCTGGAACGTAGCCTGCCTGATGCACTGCTCCCACGACCTGGGCCTCAAAACCGCGGCCATCCTCCACATCGCCGCGTCCACCCCCAATTTCTCCGGCCCCAACGACACCTGCTACCACGGCCTCACCGACGACATCCTGGCCGAACCCCTGACCTTCGAAAACGGCCGGATCAGCGTCCCCCTCGGCCCGGGCCTGGGCGTTGAAGTCGACGAGTCAAAAATCGAAAAGTACCGGGCTTAGAGCCTGTAGGGAGATCCCATGAACCCTCACCACATTGACGACCGCGACTGGTCTGCCCTCACCCTGGGCGAGCGCATCCGTCAGGTCGAGTTGGAAGGCTATCTCGTCCTGCCCGACCTCTTAACGCCCGACCACATCGAACGGTTAAAGGCCGAAACCGCGCAGCTCGAAACCCGGCCCGTGGACTACAGCGTCCACCAGCGGGGATGCCCGAACATCCAGTTCAGGGGCGGGGCCATCACCGATCTGGCGGCCCATTCCCCCACCATCGCCTTCTTGAGGGAACTCTTCGGCGGCAACCCCATCATCATGCACTACGGCTACGCCCGCTCGGAACCCGGCCATCCCGGCATCAGCCTGCACACCGACGGACAGCCCTACGGTTCTGAGATCTTCGGCTACGAAGGCAGCGTCCCCTTAATGGTTCGGGTGCTTTACTACCTGGAGGACCTCACGCCCGAGGTCTCCCCCTTCCGGGTCGTCCCCCGGTCTCACCTCTCCCTGCACGCCGCCGCCAACCCCTACAAACGCTACGCGTCCAACCCCGAAGAGGTTATGGTCCCCGCAAAAGCCGGATCGGCCGTGCTGATTAACCACAAAGTCTTCCACGGAAACTACCCCAACACAGGGAAATATGCCCGCGAAATGCTCGCCATCGGCTACCGCCCCGCCTGGGCGGGTCCGATCAAAGAGGTGCCCACCTGGGACGAGGGCGACCTGGCCAAACTCCCCGATGCCGTGCGTCCCCTCTACGGCGACCGCAACACCCGCCACTGGGACTACCACGGTGGCAACAAACCCCCCAAGATGGCCAGCGAGGCCCCCGGCCTGAACCCCAGCCGCTGGGAAAGGGTATGATAAAATCTTCTATTTCGAAATCCGCAATCCTCAGGTCCTCGGATCCCACTCCTCTCCCAGCTTGTCAAACTGCTCGTAGAACGAATCCAGCACCGCCTGCGAAAGCGGGCCTTTCCCCACTAATTCCACGTTCTTCCGCGCGTGTTCCGGATTCGTGGTCCCCACAATCGCCGTATCGATCGCGTCCTGAGACAGCGTGAAGCGCAGCGACAGCTCCATCGGGTCCCCGGACGCGCCTTCGGGCACCTGAAGGTGCTGCCCCCGCTCCCAGTAGACATCGGCATAGCTATAAGGAGAGGCCGCCTGCCCGAAAGCGCCGTTGGCGATCGGACGCTTGGCGATCACCCCCATTCCGGCCGCCACGGCCCCGGGCAGCACCTCGTGCCGCGCCTTCTGGTCCACCAGGTTGAAAGAGGTCTGAAGCGTGCTGAAAAGGCCCATCCGGATCGCCTCCAGGGCGTCCTCCCCGTCTCCGCTGTAGCCCACGTAGCGGACCTTCCCGGCCTCCTTCGCCTGCATCACCGCCTCAACCGCCTCCCCCACCCGGAGCACCTCCGCCGAGCAGCTGTGAAGCTGCATCAGGTCGATATGGTCCGTCCCCAGCCGCTTGAGCGACCGGTCGATACTCTCCGTGATCACCTCCCGCGACCAGGGCTCACCGGTCGCTCCTCCGGCCACGTGCCCGCACTTGCTCGCCAGCACGTACTCCTCCCGCCGCCCGCCGATGAACCGCCCGATCAGTTCCTCACTGTTGTCGTAGCAGGCCGCGGTGTCGATAAACGTGACCCCGATGTCCAGCAGCGTGTTCAGCACCGCCTCGACCCGATCGTGCAGCGTGTCCTCAATCCCGAACCTCGCGCCTCCAAATCCGAGGCGGGTGACAACAAGGTCGGTCTTACCCAGCGTTCGTTTCTCCATATCGCAACCTCCCAACATCTCTCCTCGGTTAAGTGGAAATGAACTTCGCAAAAGCAAACGTCCGGACAAGCCGGACGATAACAGGCCGGAAACCGTAGGCCACGGACCACATACCCAACTACCCAAATATAGACACAAATAGGCAGGCAAACAAGGCCACAATGGAAAAGGCATTCTCGAAACCCTTGACAGAAGGGCCGTCCTATCTTACTTTGAACACGATCAGCCCCTTGTTATCGTTCTAACGCATCTCCATAGAGGTTCCCCATGCACACCGCAGAACTCGGCAGCACCGGTATCCGCGTCTCCCGCCTCTGTTTCGGCACCGGCACCCACGGCTGGGCCGGGCGCTCGGACCAGGAGCGCATGGACGCAGCCGGCATCGGCGTCTATGGCATGAAAGTGGTCGGCTGTGGCGACCTGGGAAACGACGCCCGGGACGCCATCCACTTCGTCCTCGACCTCCCCTCGGTAGACGCCATCACCATCGGCATGGCAAGCCGGGATGAAGTGGATGAAAACATCGGCTGGGTCGAATCCCACCTGCCTGTGCGTCGCACGCAGACAGGCGATCGGTCCTTCCAGCCGGTTTGATCACCCTGCGCCAAAACAATACCGAAAGGAACCCGAATGAACAAAATCGCCCAGCGGTTCAGCTTTGACAGCTATGTCGACGATGGCGGCTACACCCCGGACCTGTATCCCCACCACGAAATCGCCGAAGGTGTCGAGGGGGGATTCGACGGCGTGACCGATGAACACATCGAACGCTTTCACGAACAGGGTTACCTGCCCATCCACAACGCCTTGACCGGCGCCGAAGTTCAGGATGTGCTTGCCGGGCTCATCGACCTGATCAGTGGAAAAAATCCGGAGTTTAAAGGGGTCCAGTTTGAAAAAAGCGTCCGCGACATCCTGCACACGCTGTCCGGGGAAGAGCGGTGGGATGTCGTGCGAAAACTCAACTACTTCGTCGGCTACGACGAGCGCCTCACGGCCCTTACAAAACACCCCAAAATGCTGAGTGTGCTTGCTCGCGTCATCGGCGTCCCTCCCGAACTCTTCGCCCACCAGGCCATCCTCAAGCCGCCCAGAGTCGGCCGCGAGAAGCCCTGGCACCAGGACCACGCCTACTTCAACCTGCCCATGGGCACCCCCATCGTCAGCGTGTGGGTCTCCTTGGACGAGGCCACCCTCGAAAACGGCTGTATGCACGTCATCCCCGGCACCCACCGACAGGGGCCCCTGGTCCACTTCAAACGCCGCGACTGGCAGATCTGTGATGCCCATGTTCCCAACGACCACGTCGCGGCCGTGCCCCTCAAACCCGGCGGCTGCCTGCTCTGGCACGGCCTGATACACCACGGCACCCCGGCCAACACCTCCCCAAAGCGGCGTCGCGCCGTCCAGCTCCACTACATCCCCACAAGCGTAGAACGGACCACCTCCAAGGAACGCCTGGCCGTTTTTGGCAGCGAGGGCAAAGACGTGACCTGCTAACCCGCGCCGTTAAAATAGACCACAAAGGCCCCAAAGGCAAACCTTCGGGGCCTTTGTTTGGGGAACAGAAACTCGATCCCATCTTGAAAGCGTAAAAACTCACCAAAAAGTGTTCACCGTATTGCATCTCAACCTCTTCCCTGTTCTTCCATATCCTTACCGAGCCCTTCCGCGATCAAGGGAGAAAAAACCATGTCCCCAAAACACCCCTCTGAAAAAACCAGAGCGCCCGAAGACGGGCCGGCCGAACAGACAGGGGAAAAACCGAAAAAACTCAAAAAAAAAGCCTATGAAAAAGAACTGGTCAAACTCCAGGTCAAACTGGTCAAATTACAGGAATGGATTAAACACAAAGGATTGAAAGTCATTGTCATTTTCGAAGGCCGGGACGCCGCCGGCAAAGGGGGCACCATCAAGCGGATCACCCAGAGCCTGAATCCGCGCATCTGCCGGGTTGTGGCCCTGGGCACGCCGACCGAGCGTGAGACAACCCAGTGGTACTTTCAGCGCTACATCCCGCACCTCCCGGCCGCGGGAGAGATGGTCCTCTTCGACCGGAGCTGGTACAACCGCGCCGGTGTCGAGCGCGTTATGGGCTTCTGTACGGATGAGGAGTACGAGGAATTTTTCCGATCCTGTCCCGAGTTCGAACGCATGCTTCTCCGGTCGGGCATCCTCCTGATCAAATACTGGTTCTCCGTAAGCGACGAAGAACAGGAATGCCGGTTTCAGGGCCGCATCCACGATCCCACAAAGCGCTGGAAGCTCAGCCCGATGGACCTGGAGTCCCGCGCCCGGTGGGTGGAGTACTCCATCGCCAAGGACGAGATGTTCCGCCATACGGATATCAAACAGGCCCCCTGGTACGTGGTGAATGCCGATTGTAAACGACGCGCGCGCCTCAACTGCATCCGCCACCTGCTGAGCATCATCCCCTACGAGGATTTAACGCCTAAACCGATCACATTGCCTCCACGGGAAGCGGACACAGGATACGTGCGCCCGCCGATAACAGACCAGACCTTCGTACCGGAAGTCTACTGAGCATCCTGCTCATTCGGCTTATCCTGTCCACCTGTTTGTGCTTGTGAACGGAGAGGAGGTCCCAAAATGCCCGAATTTCGCGGCGTTTTTCCCGCCATCATCACCCCCATGACCCCGGACGGCCGGTTCAACGAAGCCGCCTTCCGGAAAGTCATGGAGTTCAACATCCAGGCCGGCGTACACGGATTCTGGATCGCCGGCGGTACCGGCGAAAGCGTCCTGCTGGACGACGAGGAAAACGGCCGGATGGCCGAAGTCGCCGCCGACCAGTCTCAGGGCAGGGTTACCAACATCATGCACGTCGGCGCGCCCACCACAACGCGCGCTGCGAAAATGGCCGAACACGCCGCAAAGTCCGGCATCGAAGCCATCTGCTGCGTGCCCCCCTTCTTCTACAGGTCCAGCGACGAGGCCATCGGCGAGCACTACAGGACCGTGGCCGCTGCCGCCGACCTGCCCCTCTTCATCTACAACCTGCCCCAGTGCACCGGCATCGAGATCACCCCCGCCTTAATGGCGAAAATCCAGGAGCGCGTACCCCAGCTGGCCGGGCTGAAGCACTCCGCCCCCACCTTCTCCAACGTGCGGAATTTCGCCAAAATGGGACTCTCCTGTCTCATCGGCAGCTGTATGCTCATGCTCCCCGCCCTGACAATTGGCGCGACCGGCTGCGTCGACGGTCCGATCAACACCGCGCCCGAATGCTGGCTGGAGATCTGGAATGCCTACCGGGATGGAGACCTCAAACGTGCCGAAGCGGCCCAGGACCGGGCCGCGGAAGTGTGCGCGCTCTTTCTGAAATTCGGATTCCATGCCGCCATGAAGGCCGCGCTCAGCGAACGGCTGGGCGTCGACTGTGGAGACCCCCGCCCGCCCCAACTCCCGCTCACCCCCGAGCAACGGGCGGACCTGAGCAAAAACGTCGCCGAACTCGAGCTGGACAGGGTAACCGTCTGAAAGGTGAAGGAGAAAATCCCATGCCCAGAACCGGCGCAGAGCAGGTTGTCGACGCCCTGATCGATGCGGGCGTTAAACACCTGTTCACGCTCTCCGGCAACCAGATCCTCTCCGTCTACGACGCCACCATCGGGCGCGACATCCAGCTTATCCACACGCGCCACGAGGCCGCCGCCGTGCACATGGCCGATGGCTGGGGGCGGTTGACCGAAGGGCCGGGCGTCGCCCTGCTCACTGCCGGACCGGGGCATCTCAACGGCCTCTCCGCCCTCTACGTTGCGCAAATGGCGGAATCCCCGGTCGTACTCCTGAGCGGGCACTGCCCCCACGCCCAAATCGGCAGTGGCGCGTTTCAGGAGATCGACCAGGTTGCCGCCGCCGGGCCGGTCACAAAGGGATCGTGGCTGGTCGAAGACCCCGGCCGCCTGGGCGCGGAGGTCGCCGCCGCCCTCTCCCTCTCCCGCACGGGACGCCCCGGCCCCGTCCACCTCAGCCTCCCTGCCGACGCTCTGGAAGCCCTCGCATCCGCGCCGTCCGAACCCCCTTCCGCCGCCGAACCGGACACCACCGAAATAGACGATGCCCGAATCGACGACACCCTCACCCTCCTTGCCGGTGCAAACCATCCCCTGATCCTGGCCGGACCGGCCATGGGACGTCCCCTGCGATGGCCGGACGTGGAACGGCTCTCGGAGATCACAGGCATCCCCGCCCTGCCGATGGAAAGCCCGCGCGGGGTCAACGACCCCTGGCTGCATATGGCCGCGACCTGCCTCGCCGATGCAGACCTCGTGCTGCTTGTGGGAAAAAAGCTGGACTTCTCGCTCCGGTTCGGCCGGCCGCCTTTCTTCTCTAAGACATGCCGTTTCATCCGGATCGACGCCGATGAGGAACAGCTGCGTAAAGACGAACGTGTCGTACTCACCCTGCACAGCGATCCCACGCCGGTCGTCCGGCAGCTAACAGCAGCGGCACAGGCGCAAACCTGGCAGCCCGGCGCCTGGCGCGAAAAGGTCGCAGAAGCCCGGAGCACCACACCCCCCGAATGGGAACACCTGCGCCAGGCGTCCCATCAGCCTATCCACCCGTTGCGTGTGTGCGAGGCCCTTCAACCGTTTCTGAACGACGACGTATTCATCAGCGACGGGGGCGAGTTCGGCCAGTGGGCGCAGGCCAGCCTGGAAGCCCGATGCCGTCTCATCAACGGTCCCTCCGGCGCCATCGGCAGCGCCCTCCCTATGGCCCTTGCCGCCAAACTCGCACATCCACAGCGGCAGGTCTTCGTCCTCTTAGGCGACGGCACCTTCGGCTACCACGCCTTAGAACTCGACACCGCTCTGCGCTACACCCTGCCCATCATTGTCATTGTCGGCAACGACGCCCGCTGGAACGCCGAGCACCAGTTGCAAATCCGGAACTACGGCCCGGACCGCACCATCGGCTGCGACCTGCTCCCCTCCCGCTACGACAAAGTAGCGGAAGCCTTAGGCGCACATGGCGAATTCGTCCAGCGCCCCGAAGACCTCACCCCCGCGCTGGAACGCGCAGTCGTCTCGGCACTGCCCGCGTGCGTCAACATCGCCATCGAAAGCGTCCCCGCGCCCACGTTTCGATTAGAAGAGGGGGTATGAACATCCTCATCACCTCAGCTTGTCCGGGAGAGCTATCCGTGAATAGACCCGAACTCGCCAGACGCATCATGGCAGCATCCTTTCTAACCGGCCAGTTCAAATTGCGGTCCGGACAGACCAGTTCATTCTACTGGGACAAATACAGATTCGAAAGCGACCCGGTATTGCTGAGCGCTATTGTGGATGAACTGGAGAATCTGCTGCCGTCCGCTTTCGACAAACTGGCCGGATTGGAGCTGGGCGGCGTTCCACTGGCAACCGGTCTATCTCTAAAAACGGGCAATCCCTGTCTATTTGTCCGCAAAGAGGCCAAACCCTATGGAACCTGCAACCTGGTGGAGGGTGGATTCCACGCGGGAGAAACGGTCGTCGCCGTCGAAGACGTCGTAACCACCGCGGGACAGATGTGCGAATCAATCGCACGGATGAGGGAGGCAGGGTTGCAGGTTCAACATGCGATCTGTGTGATTGACCGCCAGCAGGGCGGCGAGGAGAACCTGAAAGCTATCGGATGCTCACTGCATTCGGTCTTCTCACTGGAAGACCTCGAACACCTGGCTCAGGGCAGTGGGTAATGCTGCTGCGACCTCCACCCTGATTTTAAGTGCCGGATATGCTTGAATCTTGACAGTTTGGACATTATATTGGGTACAGTCAGAAGAGAACTTACCAAAAACTGTTCACAGTATTGAATATAGAAACAATGTTAATCCCCGAATCCGAGTGGCCCTCCCTTCGCCGGCGGGCCCAATCGCAGACGTTCAAGACCGCCGTACGCAGGCTCCGGCAGGACGTCGACGCATTCCTGGACAGGCCCATCGACATCCCCTCCGAACCGGCGGGCTACTACCACGACTACTTCTGTGCCGAGCACGGCTGCCAGCTCACCTTCAACTCGGCGACCCCGACGGTGCACCGCTGCCCGGTCGACGGCGCGCAGTATGAGGGCACCCGCTATGACGCGGCCTGGCGCTGGTCGGCGAACAACCTCCTCTCCGAATCCGCAATCCGGCTGGCCCTGCGCTGGCGCCTGGAGGAGAACCCGGTCTACCTGAAACGCGTGGCCGACACCCTGACCGGCTACGCTGCGCGGTACGCGGACTACCGCCGTGTGGAACGTTCCAACACAAACCCGGGCGTGGCCACCTACACCACCTTAGACGAGGCCGTATGGCTCATCCCCCTGACCTGGGCGTTCGACCTGGTGCGCCCCGCCCTGTCGCAGGAACAGGCGGCCGCCATCGCCGACCAGTTGCTCGCCCCTGCCGCCGAATACCTCGTTCAGCGCCACTACGGAGGGATTCACAACTTCTCCTGCTGGCACAACGCCGCCATCGGCACCGTCGGCCTCGTGCTGGACCGGCCCGACCTGACCGACTTTGCGGTTGACGGAGAATTCGGCTTTCATGCGCAGCTGCGCGAGGGCGTCCTCTCCGACGGTCTGTGGTTCGAAGGCTCGGTGAGCTATCACTTCTACGCCTTAGCCGGCCTCCTCGCCCAGGCAAAAGCCACATACCACATCTCCGACCTCGACCTGCGGTCCCACCCAACCCTGCATGCCATGCTCTCCGCGCCCATCCAGTGCGCCTACCCGGACGGCTCCCTGCCCGCTCCCAACGACTGCTGGTACTTTACCTCCCTCCTGGGCGACTGTTGCCACGGTGTCCCGCCCGCCCCTGCCTTCTACGAAATCGGCTACGCCTGGTACGACGATGCCCATTTTGCCCGGGTGCTCCACAGCGCCTATGGCCATATCCTCCGCGACAGCTTAGACGCCCTGCTCTTCGGCAAAGACGAGATCCCGCCGGCCGGCCTGCAACCCCAGCCCAGCGTCAACCTGTCCGGTTCCGGCTACGCCATCCTGCGCTCCCCACCGCCGGACCCGGAGTCCGACCCGGAAGACCAGCAATACCTCCTCTTAAAATACGGCCCCCACGGGGGCGGTCACGGCCACCCCGACAAGCTGAGCCTCATCCTCTACGCCCACGGCCGCCGCCTCGCCCCCGACCTGGGAACACCCGGCTACGGCCTTGACCTCTTCCAGACCTGGTACCGCCAGACCCTCAGCCACAACACCGCAACCCTCGACGGCCTGTCACAGCCCCCTGCCCAGGGACAACTGCACCGCTTCCGGAGCGAGGGACCTTTCCAGTTGGCGGACGCCGGCGTAACCTGGGACAGCGGTCCCTACGGTGGAGTCTCCATGCGGCGCGTCATCCTCACCCGCCCGGACTATTTTCTGGACCTCTTCCTGGTCGAACCCGACCGCCCCCGTCGGATTGACTGGATCTACCGCACCGCCGGTGCCTGCGAAACATCCCTGGACCTCGAACCCGTCGCCACCGCCGGTGAGGGGGACGGATATGAACACCTCACCAGCGTGTACAGAGCAAATTCCAACAGCGACTTTGTGTCTACCTGGCAGTCCGATGGCGCCGGACTCCGGTGTTTTGTCCCGGGTTTCTCCAGCGCCGAGATCCTGACCGGCCTGGCCCCGGGCAACCCGCCCACAGACCTGCACACAACCCTCATCCAGCGCCGCCACACCAGAACCACCGCCTTCCTCTCGGTCTTCCATCCTCATACCCATCCCCCCCGGATCACCTCCGTCGACTGGACCGGCCGCGACCTGATGGAAACCGGCTGGGCCGGCTGCACCGTCCACCTTCCCGACGCCTCCGAACACTGGACCCTCCGCCTGACCCCCGACACGGTTGCACCACCCGGCCCCGAGAACGTGGACGGCCATTTTGAATATTTCCTAAAGAATGTCGCAGGAGCCCCCGCACGTTAGAGCGGGGTTTGACCTCCCGGGGCAAACCACCACCGCGAACAATGATCTTGCGGCCAAAAGCCGCGAAAGGCTGATCTGATGAATCCCAATCACGAGTGGATTCGACGGGCGCGCATCTTCTTGATGGACAACTACCACCCGCCTTTCTGGCCGGATCTTGCTTTTGATGCGAAGAAGCTGATGGAGGTGGTGCGCGAGCATCACGCCAACGCCGTCCGCTTCGGCAGCGCCGGAAAATGGGCCGTATTCCCCAACGCGTTCTGGCCCGCGCACCCGCAACTCAACGGGCGGAACCTGGTTGAAGAGGTCCTGGACGAGGCCCACGCCCAGGGCGTGCGGGTAATTGTCTATGCTCCCCTCGGACACATCCTCCCCGACGATAACATCCTCCAACATCACCCGGAGTGGCTGCACCACCCAGCTCCGAACAGCCAGGCGCAGGGACGCCCGCATCACGGCGGCGGATCGCACCGACAAATCTGCTTTAACACGCCATACCGTGATGCCATCGTCGGGTTCGTCAAACAACTCGTGACGGATCATGACATTGACGGGTTCTATACGGACTCGGCGACGCCGTATCACTCCCACCCGACGCCCCGGTCCTGTTTGTGCTACTGTGACCATTGTTGCGAAAATTTCAAGCGGCAATTCGGGCGCCCGATGCCCTACGCCCCCGACCCACGCAGCCTGCCGGTCGCCGAGCAGGAGATCCTGGAGCAGTGGAGTCTGGCGTACGGGCAGATAGTGGCCGATGTGCTGATCGGACTGATCAACTGGATTCGCAAGACCCGAAATATCCCCGTACTGACGCATGGTACGGCGGTCGAACGGTGGCCTGAACGCCGGGTTATGGATGTCCACGACGGCTTCCTCTACGAGGCGGGAGGCGACTTCCTCCACCGCCTGGAGACAGCGAGTCTCGGCGAATCATCCGGTCATGCCATCTGGCAATACGTTGGCAGCCTGACCCCCTGGTCACGCCTGCAGTTCTTTTCCAGGGAGTTGGTCGAAGAGGCCGTGGCCAGCTTTGCATGCGGCGGAGCCATCAACCTTGCCTGCGGGGTCAACTTCGTTCTGGACCGCTCGGGCAGCATTCATCCGGATCTGCAAGACCTTTTCGCGACCCTTGAGGCGAACGAGCCGTTATTTGAAGAACTTCACCCTACCCGTTTCGCGGCCGTTCCCTTCGTCCTGCCCGCACGGGTGTACCACATGCTGGACCGGCTGCGATTCCGCGTTGAACCGCTGGACATCCGTGACCGCCCGGCCGACGTGATTGACGGCCTGCAGGTGCCCAATCCGTCGCAACGAAAGTGCATCAAAGGCGCCTTCTCCTCCATACTCGCCAACAACCTGCCGGTTCACCTCATCGAAGAGCGACACCTTTCGGATCCGGAAATGTTGAGGCGGTACCCGCTGCTGTTCCTGCCTAACATCGGACACCTGACTCCGGAGGAAGTCCGCGCCGTGGCGAATTACGTCGAGCGCGGCGGGCGGCTGTTGGCGACATATCGGACGAGCCTCTATGGCCCGCAGCCGGATAAACTGCGCGACAACTTCGCGCTATCGGAGCTATTGGGTGTGGATCGCATCGCGTGCGAGCCCGACCGCTTGAAAGATCATCACCGGCACTTCTGCCACTCCGGAACGTTCGACGTATATGGCCGATCGGTGTATGGCCAATGGCTGGCGCAGAACAGCCCGCATGAGATCTGGCCCATCAATCGGTTCGAACTGGTCAAGCCACACCCCGGAACCGATGTCGTGGCCAACATCGTATGGGGAGGCCGGGAGGAGGAACTTCTCTGGCCCGCCGTGACCTGCCGTGAGTTTGGCGACGGACGGGTCGTCTATCTGGCGGCCCCCATCGAGGAGCTGCATTTCGAGTTCCGCATGCCGATCGTTCGCGATCTGCTGGGCGGGATCGTGGATTGGCTCTGCCCGGAGGGCCGCCCGCTTGTGATGGACGGGCCGGACCAGCTGCTGGCCATCCCCAACGAAAAGCCCGGAGTGCAGGTGCTATTCCTGATCAACCACACCGGCGAGCGCGTGGAGGGTCTGCCGGAGCTGTGGCCGCGGATTGGACGGCAATTCAACTACGTGCCCGCCGTGCCCGAGGTGAACCTCCGCTGGCGGAGTGCCGAACCAGGCACGCCTCGTCGCGTATGGAACGTGTATACAGGCACCGACCTGGCCGTGACCCTGGATGGCCGCTACCTGAAAACGAGGTTGGAGAACGTCGGACAGTACGGGATCATTGCCGCTGAGTTCTGAGTAGCGCCAGAATCAGAGGGTCGTCTCCGCTGTAACGCAACGCTGGCCGTAAGACTACCCCGCAGGCTCCAACCGCTGCACCGATTCCGCCTCCGAAGCGATCTGCTCCCAGTCCCACAACTGAGGAATGTATTCCACATTTGACCACATCTCCGCCTGATCGGCGTAGTGCGGGCTTCCCGGATGGCCCGATGCCCCCAGCGGCACGATCCACCGGGAGTTCGTCCAGTCCGATGGGTCGTGAATGTACCGGTTCACGGACAGCCCCGTGGCGATAAACGGACGGTTCAGCGCATACCCTCCGGCAAGCGGAGTATCCCCGTCCCCGTGAATCGGCGCTCCGGGTGGGTCCAGGAGCACGGCGACCTCCGGGAAGACCCCCGATAGCGGGTGCTGCGGTGCGGTGCGATGCAGTCGCCCCCACTGCCACGCAGACATATCATCGCCAAGCCTCTCCTTGAGCGCCGCGACGGCGTCCTTGAGGGCGGACGCCAGCACGCCCGGCCAGTCGTGTCCGGGCGGCAGGACAGAGGAATCATTCCGTTCGAGGTCCAGCGTTATCTCCAGGGCAACCAGACGGACGTGGGCCTCCCCGCCTGCGGTCCCCGAAAGCGCCTCTCCCGCCAGATCGCCCACCAGGTGTCCGGCGATAAAACGCGTCACATGCGCCTTCGTCTGCGCGTAGATCGTCGGTTGTGCCAACTCGCGGTCCATGCGGCCGTCCCATGCCCGCAGCAGATCCAGCGCCTCTTTAGAATCCCCGTCTAAGGGCGTAACGCCAACCAGCGCCTCCGTAAGAACTCGCGCCGGGTTGGAGACCCGCTCGGCATGAATCCGCGCCATATCCTCCACGGTCGCCGTCCCCGGTTCGAGCTCCAGAATGCGCGTCTGAACGCGCCGGGCGCGGAACTCCGGGCTGAAATAAAGTCCTACATAGTATGGGTAATCGTGACCGGCCACGCGCTGGTTACACGTCACCGCGTACCCCGCTTCGGGGTTGATCGCCTTTGGAAGCTCGTTGTGGGGGATGTAGCCCTGCCACTCGTAGTCGCCCGTCCACCCCGGCACCGCCCGCCAGCCGTTCGACGCGGTCCGGATTGGGATCTTGCCTTCATGCAGGTATCCGAAAGTCCCGTGCACATCGGCCACCGCGTAGTTGTTCACCCGGTCTGTCCACTTCCCGAACGCATCGTGTAGTTCCTCCACCGACCGCGACCACATCGCGTCCCGTGCCGCATCCACCCAGAGGGTCCCCTCAAGAAGGCCGGGGTCGCTGATCGCCACCCCCCATCCGGAAGCGGGCTCTCCCGCAACCACCGGCCCGTGGTGGGTCACCGTCACCTCGACCTCCACCGGCTTCCCGCCGCGCACACGAATCGTCTCGCTAAAAACCTCCGCCGGTTCCCACTCTCCCTTAAACGCATATTCCCGGCCACCGGGACCTTCCCGAAACTTTTCGACAAAAAGGTCCTGCGTATCCGCACTGCCATATGTCATCCCCCACGCCACGTGCTCGTTGTGGCAGAAGTGGAGCGCCCCGGGCATGCCCGGCACAGACGACCCGATCACCGTAAACCCCGGACACGACAGATGCACCTGGTAGTAAACGTTCGGCGTATCCAGCGCCCGGTGCGAGTCCCCCGCAACCAGCGGTAGCCCCGACCGGGTCAGCCTGCCGGAAATCGCCCATGCGTTCGACCCCGCGTCCCCCTCGTTCAGCCAGTTGGCGTCTTCCGCAGCCTTGCTCAGCGCTTCTAACCCGTCCAGCGCGGGGCCCGCGTACCCCTCCCCCGGCGGCACCGTAAGCAGATGCCCGCTCGGGTAGCCCCTGATCAGCCCGGCGACCTTCTCTGGCCCGGCCGCCTTTATCAGCCGCGTCCTGAAAAGCTTCGGCTCGAACGTTCCCAGCAGCGTGTTGCGCATCTTGTACACCGCCAGGCAGTGCCAGTTCTCCCACCGCTCGGGCGTCTCGCCCAGGATTGTGTACTCGATCGGCAGGGTCTGGGTCGAATCCAAAAACGCATTCACCCCTGCCGTATACGCATCCACCATCCCCTTCGCTTCCTTACCTGCCGCCTCGTAATCCAGCACCGCCGTGCGCCCCATCCCCGCGGCCCGAAGCAGCCGGTCCTGATCCATGCCGCCCGGCCCGGCGAACTCCGCCCACCGCCCCAGCGCCCGGTGCCGGTCAAAGTCCATATGCCAGAGCCGGTCCTGCGCCGTCACAAATCCCTGCGCAAAAAAAAGGTCTCCCTCCTTCTCCGCCCTGATATGCGGAATCCCCCACCGGTCCCGGTACACCTCAACGGATTTTTCCAGTCCCCCCAGCCGCATCGGGCTTGTCACATCCGGCAGCGCCGCCTTCAAATCCGATTCCGTAATCTCAACCGCCATCGCCGCTCCTTCTTCTTCTGCTCAATACCCAAATGCCCGAATCGCCTCCTCTGCTACCTCGATCCCGAACCCCGGCGCGTCGTTGGGCGCCAGCCAGCCGCCCTCCGGCACCGCCTGTCCCGGGCCGGCGGCCTCCTCCAGCGGCACCCCGGGCGCCGATCCGATAAAGCACTCGGCCCAGGGCGCATTAGAGGTTGCAAAGGTAAAGTGCTGCCCGTAAGGGGTGTTTCCGCCCCCGTGCAGGATCACGGAAAGTCCTGCCGCATCGGCCATGTGGGCAATCTTGACACACTCGGAAAGCCCTCCCACCCACTTGATATCCGGCTGCAGAATATCCAGCGACCCCGCCTTGACCATCTGCATATAGGGCCAGCGCGTATACAGGTGCTCTCCCGATGCCAGCGAGACCCAGTTCACCGCTTCCCGCACCGCCCGGTGACCGTCGATATCCTCCGGAATCAGGTACTCCTCGATCCACTTCAACCGGTACGGCTTCAACCGTCTGGCCAGGCGGATCGTGTACTCCACATCGAACGCCATATAGCAATCCAGCATCACCTCCACTTCATCTCCCACCTGCTCCCGGGTCTTGGCCACCAGCCGCTCGTTTTCGTCCAGTCCCCCCAGCCCGTCCGCCGGCCCGTAAGGACAGGCCAGCTTTACCGCCTTGAACCCCAGTTCGAGCTGCCAGTCCGTATCGTTCCCCGTCGCATAACAGAAAATCCGGTCCCGCACCGGCCCGCCCAACAGTTCGTAGACCGGCTTCCCCTGCAGCTTGCCCACAAGGTCCCACAGTGCCAGGTCCACCCCGCTCATTGCACACGCCGCCAGTCCGGTACTCCCGTAAGGCTTGGACATGCGGAACATCATATCCCAGCATTTCTCGATCGCAAAACAGCTCTCTCCCGCCAGCACCGGCCCGAAGTGGTCGTCCA
This sequence comes from Candidatus Latescibacterota bacterium, assembly GCA_965222075.1. Classification (GTDB taxonomy): domain Bacteria; phylum Latescibacterota; class UBA2968; order UBA2968; genus JAAXHW01. The sequence goes on from OZ244937.1 coordinate 3,618,282, forward strand.
CGATCGCCGCCACCGGCCTCCCAAACGTCGTCTGCCCCAGCCCGAAGGTCCCGTCCTCCGCCACCGCCTGCACCCACACCGCCCCCCACTTCTTCGGCTGCCACAGCGAGCGGTGCCGCTTGTAGGCCGGAAACCGCGACATCGGATTCGCCACCTCCGCGTCGGCCCCCCAGGAATCCCGCCGGGGCTGCGACCTCCTCTGCCGGGCCGGCAGATCGACCTGCACCGCCCGAATCTCCTTGATCTTCATCGGTTACCCCTCTTTTTGGTCTCTTTCAACGCCTTCTCACACATATCCGGCACAGAATCGCCGTCTTTACTCCCATCGTCCCCCGCTCCTGAATGGTGGATTGCGGTGTCTCACGCTTCCAGCACCATTCTCAGCAGCGCCATCCGAATATACAGCCCATTGTGCGCCTGCCGAAAGTAGGCCGCCCGGGGGTCCGAGTCTACCTCCGGAACGATCTCGTCCACCCGGGGCAGCGGGTGCATCACCCGCGCCTGCTCGGACAGGACCTCCATCACCTGCATATCGACAACATACCTCCCCCGCGCCTTCTCGTAGTCCTCAATCCGGTCCCCAAACCGCTCCCGCTGGATCCGGGTCTGGTAGATCACATCCACCTTTCGGCCCACATCCAGCAGGTCCTTCTCCTCCTTAAACCGGACCCCGTGCCGCCGGAGGTAGTCCTTGATATCCTCCTTCATCCGGACCACATCCGGGGCCACAAAATACAGGGTCACGTCGTCGTACTTGGCCAGCAGGTAGGCCAGAGAGCGGACCGTGCGGCCGTTGGCCAGGTCTCCCACCATTGCCACCGAAATCCCGTCCAACCGCCCGATCTCCTTCTGAATCGTATACACGTCCAACAGCGCCTGGGTCGGGTGCTGCCCCGGTCCGTCCCCCGCGTTCAGAATAGGCACCGAAGCCACGTCGGCCGCTCGTCGGGCCGCCCCGCTTTGAAAGTGCCGCAGCACAATCACATCCGCGTACCCCTCCACAATCCGGATCGTATCCTCTAACGTCTCCCCCTTTGCCGCAGAGGAAAACTCCTGTGCGCTCTCGGTCGTAACCACCTCCCCCCCCAGGCGGTGCATGGCCGACTCGAACGAGAGGCGCGTCCGGGTGCTTGGCTCGTAGAAGAGCGTGGCCATAATCCGGCGGTTCAAAATGTTGGAGCCGTAGCGGCTTACAACCTCCTCCATCTCCCGGGTCACCGAAAAGATCTCGTTCAAGAGGTCACGGTCAAACTGCTGGGCCTCAACGACGTGGAAAAGCCGGTCCATCGTAAAATCCTCCTTTGGGCAGAAAAAAAGCTCCCCTATCAGGAGGAGCGTCCGTCACATCCACATGCGGAAAAATCGTCTTTAGCTCGAAAAGAAAGTCCCATTTAAGATGCAAATATAGGGGCGGTTCCCCACTTTAGCAAGAGGAAAATCGGCCCTCCCTCTGAAGATCTAAAAAAGGCTTGACACCGGGAGGTGGAATGAGCATATACGTGCGAACAGATCACACGATCATCCACGCCTTTACAAACAGATGAACGATGCGTCTTCCGCCGGGCATACCTCTCACCCTCTCAATCATCCTCTCGGGGCTTCTCACCATGGCCTCATCTCCTGGCTGTGGGATGCAGACGTGCTGGAATCCGAGATTCTGACAACAGAAGACCACACAGCCGTCTACCTGTCCGGTCCGGACCTGCTCGGGGAAGCCTTTGGACCGGCCTTCCGGTCCCTCCTCTCATCAAAACGGACCCTTCCCGACCGCCTCTCCGTCAGGACCTATCCCGGCAAAAAAGCGGCCTGGGAAGTCCGTGGAGAATCGTTCTATCTAAACGGTGAGCCGATCCTGCTGCGGGGTATAGGCACCCTGTCTATCGGCGGGAACCTGTCCCCGGAGGCCGTCGAGCAGTCCCTCGCAACCTACCGGGACCTCAACCTCAACTTCGTCCTGCCCTATTCCCGGTACAATGCGAACCTCGATGCTTTCGAGAACGCTCTGGACCTCATTCACCGTTACAAAATGCACGCGGTCGTCTGGATCGGCGGTCCTCCGGGCCACTTCATCGCCGGGGTTGCCGCATACAGCGAAAAGCCGCTCCGCGACGAATGGTGGCTCAGACACCTGCGGTATAAAAACCACCCCGCGCTCCTGGGGTGGAACATGTGCGACGACACCTTCGACAGGTACGACCCCTTTCTGGAACGCACACACCGGGTCATTAAAAAATACGACGCGGAAAACGCCCTCACCCTCACCCTGATGGACCCCAGACATCCGGAACAGTTGCCCGATAGCGCCTTTCAAAAATGGATCGACCGCGTCGACTATCCCATGACCTATCTCTACCCCCTTCAAAAAGACGACATTTACGGCACCGTGGACATCGAGGGCGGTCTGGAAGACCTGCAGCGCCTCATTGCCAACACGCAGCGCATCTGGAAAAAACCCGTCTACATCCAGATCTGGTGCCAGGCGCACATGCAGGGCGTCGCCTACGGTCGGGTCGGCCTGGGCCCGGGAGAAACCTTCCTGCCCTCGCCCGAACAGCAGCGGTTGATGACCACCTACATCCTGCAGTCCGGCGCCCGCGGTATCGTCTACTTCAACTCCAGCAGCATCCTGGACGAACACCTCGGCATGGGCAGACGAAACGAAATCGGCATCCTCTGGCACGAACTCTCTCCGATAGAAACCCTCATCGCCGGAGGCGTGCGAACCCCTCTAAAAACGGACCAGGAACAGGTCGAAGCGACCGCATACACCTGCAACGGGGAAACCGCTATTCTGTTGAGCAAACACATCCCCAAATCCAACCGGTACGTGTCAAACGGCGAGGTTCGCAACCTGATCCTCACCCTGCCGGAAGAGGCGGGAAGGGCGTTTTATCACCTGCAATTTCCAGACGTACAGCAACTGGCGGTCACCCCTGTGGATGGCCGCCTTCAGATTCATATCCCGCGGTTTGATCTCACCGCCCTTGTCCTCGCAACTCCGGACCCGAACCGCTCGGAACGGATCCGGGACGCCTACCGGGCAAAACTGGGGCGCCTCTCCCGAATGGCCCTCGAGATCCTGATTGATAAAAGGGCGAAAACGGAAGTTGTGCTGGACCACCTGCCCCCGAACATCCGCGATGTCCACCTGCGATTGGTACAACAGGGCGAACGAATCTGTGAGCGGGCGATACGCGCCTATCTTGCCCGAAATGAGCGTGAAACATACACGCTGTGCCGGCAGAACCTGAGCATATATCGAACCATCGAGGCGTCGGTTATGCAGACTGCGGAAGCCTCAATCGAAGATAGGGACCTGTCGCTTGAGCAGAAACGCCATACCAATATTTATTTTTCCCTGCCCAGATATTACGCCTCGTTAAACGCCGTACCCGATATCGAACCCGGGCAGTTAAAAGCCGAAACACTGGAACGTATCGACACGCTTTTTTCCCGGATTTCGGACAAAAAAATAACCCGCTCCGCTCTATGTTAAAAAAGAAGGTAGTGTCTCTTGACGCTTAAAATTGCGGGTAGAGTCGTTTCAGTTTAATCCGTGCTTCATCGGTGGTTTCTATTTTTTAGGATTCACAAGCTCCAGCAAGGCCTGACGGGCGCGAGAGTCTTGGCTGCGACCCAGAACCCGAATTGCCTGCTTGCGCACATTCAGATACGGATGTTTTCGGGCAATTTCTACCAATTTTGGGATGCCTTTATCTGCTGGCAGGCGAATCAGGATATTGATAACCAGCATCTGCATATCCCTATTCGCATCATTTTGGCTAATTTCTTCCACCAGCAGTAGTGCCTTTTCCGGGTTTTTGCGTGCGAAAATGTAGCTGGCCTTTTTGCGAATATAGGAATCGGGATGCGTGCGAATGACTTTTGCCAGAAGCGCTGACGCCTCTTCCTCCGACGACAATTGTGCGGCGGCACGCAAGGCAGTGTTCTGAACGCCCTTATCGGCGTCTTGAAATATTCTGTCGGTCAATAATTCCAAGACGCCTTCGGGCTTCTTTTGAATAAGGAGAAATATTGCTCGCGAGCGCATACGTGGGCTGGGAGCGTTAATCACGATGTCTTTGATGATTTTTGATACTTGAGGAGAGTCAAAGAGAAGGAGTATTTGCAGCACCTGGAGACGTACCCCCTCGTTGTCAGTGCGATCCAGGAGTGTTAGGGCCGCATCAAGTACATGTTCGTCGCGCGTGTGCTGCAAAGCGTACAGGGCTGTAAGGGCGATCTCTTCGTTCGTGCTCTGTTTCATCGATTGGAGGATTTCATCGTATTTGGGATTCCCTGTGCTGGAGAGTTGTCGGGCAAGTTTGACAAGGTTGGCCCGAGCGTCATTGATCCACTTGCTTCTGCTGTTCACGTGGATAAAGTTTTCATAGCAGGCAACAGCTTTTTCTGGCTGATCCTGCTTTTTCAAAGTGTAACACTGCCAGAATTTGGCGTCATCCACCCACGCGCTTTTGGGATATCGCTGCAACATATCTTTAAAAGCGTTTGATGCCTCGTTCCACTGTTCGTCCAGAATGAGATTGTATGCTTGTTGGTAGACTTTGTAGCCATCATCCTGTTTTTTTGCCGCATTCAGACCGTTTGCAAAGACGAATGCGAGCAGTAGGACGATGATGAAAGACAGGTTCCCACGCATGGCACACTCTCCTCTTGTATGATCATTGTGTGGTTAGAGGATTATTTTGCCGGAATTGGACAGTGAGGTGGTTTCAGCGTCGAGTTGTTGGATTTCTTCGAGATTGATGCGCAACAGGATTGCCTTGCGATTGAGGCAGATACACTGCTTCTCACCAAGTCGATTCCCGGCAGATCTTGTTTGGCTTCCAGGTTCGAGATTTGCAGCAGGATGACTTCCAGGTCAGAAATGAGCTCTCGCAATGGCTGTTGTTCTGGTTGGGTGAGCTGTACACGAAGCGGTTCGGCTTCTTGTACCAGTTGTCGTGATACGTGTTTTAGATGATAAAGATCAATTGCGTCCGGGGTTACGAGATCCGATTCGAAGTTCACCAGACCGATGATTCGTTATCGTCCATCAGGAGGTTCTAATTCAATTTTTCTCTGCGTCCTCCGCATCTCTGCGGTGAATTTTTTAACCCCCATTCCCCATCAGCGCCTCAGATACCGCATCGTGAAACGCCGGCCTGAGCGCTCGAATTTCCTGGTTTTCCCGCGTGGGATGAACGCGGTTGGTCAGCAGCAGCACCCCCAGGTCCCGCTCCGGGTCTGCCCACATCGACGTTCCCGTAAACCCCAGGTGTCCATAAGAACGGGGTAAAAAGAACCGGCCCGCCGAGCTCCCCTCCTCGGAAACCGTATCCCAACCCAGCGCCCGGGTGCTGCCGGGTACAATACCGGCCCGCGACGTAAACCTCCCGACCTGGACCACCGAAAAAATCCGGCATCCCTCCCATCTCCCTTCGCAGAGAAACAGCCGCAAAAACCGCCCCAGATCGTCCGCCGTCCCGAAAAGTCCGGCGTGGGGCGCCACCCCGCCCATTCCCGCCGCATTCTCGTCGTGCACCTCTCCGTGCACCAGTCTATCCCGCCATGCCCTGTCGTACTCCGTGGGTGGAATGCGCGCCAACAGGTCAGCCCCCGGACGGTAAATCGTCTCCTCCATCCCAACCGGATCGAAAATCAGGCGCTGAGCCAGCCGGTCCAGCCGCTCCCCGCTCACCTGTTCAACCAGCGCTCCCAGCAGCAGGAACCCCAGATCGCTGTAGACCGTCTCCTGTCCCGGCTCGTACGCCAGCGCAACCCCACAGATTGCCTCCAGGACCTCTGCCTTCGACCGGCAGGTCTGGTAAAAAGGCCGGTGTGCGGGCAGCCCCCCGCAGTGGGCCAGCAGGTGCCGGGCCGTCACCTGGTCTCGCCCCTCGCCCGTAAACGCCAAAATCCGTTCCCCAACCGGCGCGTCCAGGTCCAGGCGCCCCGCCTCCTCCAGGACCATACAGAGCGTCGTCGTCACGACCACCTTCGTCAGCGATGCCAGATCGTACAGATCGTCGGGCCGAACCTCTCGAGCACTGGCGTCGTACGTATGGCGACCCACCGCCCACCGCGCCGCCATCCCCTCCCGCCGCACGACCAGCCCCACCCCCCCCGGCGTCGTGCGCCCGGACACGTGCTGCACAAGCACCTGCCGAGCCCGTACCAACCGCTCCAGGTCAAACCCGAGCCGTTCGGCATCGCTCATTTCACTCTCCACTCTCCACTTTCACTTGACCCTTCCCAAATCCAGGGATATATTACCCCCTAAGATGAGATTCGTCGCCGACAGCATGCTGGGAAAACTCGCGCGGAGCATCTCTCCCGGGAACCTCGAAAGGAATCGCCATGACCCAGACCGAGAGCCGCATCGCCTTTGTCACCACAGGCTCTGAGGACGAAGCCCTCAAAATCGGCCGCACCCTCGTTGAAGAAGGCCTGGCCGCCTGCGCAAACCTCCTGCCGCAGATCCGGTCCATCTACCGCTGGCAGGACAAAATTGAAGACGAACCCGAAGTCCTCATGATCCTTAAGACCACCCAATCCCGCCTGCCGGCCCTCATCGACCGCGTGCAAGAACTCCACAGCTACGACGTCCCCGAAATCGTCGCCGTCCCCATCGTCGCCGGCCTCAAACCCTACCTGGACTGGGTCCGGGAGAACACGCAAGATCGTTCAGCACAGACTTGAGGTAGCCGATATCCTGCTGTGCAAACCACTCCCGGTCCCCCGGCCCGGGCGCCTCAATGCAGATCGGCCCATCAAACCCGCCCTCCTTCAACAGCCCCAGGTACTCCCGGTGGTTGATCGCCCCGTCCGGGGATCTCTATATTAACAACGCAAGCAAAAAAAGACAACCGGTATCGTCTACTTCCAAGAATCGGCCTCCACCCTCAAATTCATCTCCCTGGTGTTCGTCATCTTAGGCGTGGTGGGCCTACACCTCTCGGACGCGCAACGCTGAGCCTGAAAAAAAAGAAGGCAAACCGTCCCCATGCCTGCCGAATGTTCCCAGTGGCATCATCAGGCCCTTTCGGTCCTCCCGCCATTCGGGTGTGCAGACAACCCACCTCCCGAATTTCAAAACACGGCCTCTGAAACCCCTTGCTGTTATCCTCTTCTATGTGGTATATTTCGCTATACTCAATCTCAATAACAAGGCCTGGCTGCACAAGGGGTTATCCGATGGCACAGAATCACAAAGAGTCGAACTTCACCTCCCGCTCGAAACGCTGGTCAACACCCTCTGTAAGCTGCCGCACGAAGACCTGGTCGAGATCAAGCACCGGATTGAGGAGCGCCTGCAGAATGCAGGTCCAGGAGGTGGTATCGGCATACTGGTGTCCCATCACAGGAGATAGTGATCATGTACATCAGATTCCCATGCTTTCGGATTACGGTTTCCCTTATCGTCTTCTTCATAACCGTAGCGCGCATTGCCGAGGCGCTTGTACAGGATGCCGAAGACCCCGACGAAGAGGAGATAGTCTACGAACTCGAACCGATTACGGTGACCGGCTCCCGTATCAAAAGCGAAGAGACTCGTTCGCCTGCCCCGGTCGTCATCCTGTCCAGGGAGGAAATCAAGGCCCAGGGCCTGGCTTCAATCGGAGACGTGCTGCAAACCCTCACCGTGCAGTCCAATGCCATCAACACCCAGGCTAACAACGGTGGAGACGGCTCTACCCGCGTAAATCTCCGCGGACTCGGTTCCCATCGAACCCTGGTGCTGGTCAACGGCCGTCGCTTCGTGCCGGGCGGTGTTGGCGCGAATTCATCCGTTGACCTGAATTCCATTCCCGCCTCCGCCGTCGAACGCGTCGAGGTGCTCAAGGACGGCGCCTCGGCTGTGTATGGCTCGGACGCCATCGGGGGTGTGGTCAACATCATCACAAGGTCGGAGATGGAGGGGCTGGAAGTCGAATTCTACGAGGGCGTTTCAGGCACGGGCGACGGCGAAGCGCTCGATTTCAGCGCAACCGCCGGTCTGAAGAGCGAAAAGGGCAGCATCTTATTTTCGGCCGGCTACCACAACCAGAAACCCGTCTGGACCGGCGACCGTAGTTTCAGCGCATCGGATAAGACCTACGACTGGGAGAAGAACGACGGGACCTTCACCACCAGCGGCAGCTCGGCGACCCCGGAAGGCCATATCATCGACCACCTGGGGGAGGAGGGCAACGAAGCCTGGCAGGCAGTGGTCGCGGCTGCCGGTGAAGACACCGGCGATTATCACCGCGCCCCAAACGCGGGCTGGCGCCCCTTCAACTGGGCGGGCAACTCCTCGGACGGCAGTGGCGACCTGTACAATTACCAGCCGGAAAATTATCTCTACACGCCGCAGACGCGATACACCACCTTTCTCAGCGGTTCTTATGAATTTGCAGAGGAGGCGAAAACCTTTTTCGAGGTATCCTACACCAATCGGCAATCCGATCAGAAACTGGCCCCGACCCCCCTCTTCATCCTGAGCGAGGCCCTCACGTTATCGGCCACCAACAGATACAATGCGTTTGGCCGCGATTTTATCGACGTCCGCCGTCGCTTCGTCGAAGCGGGCAATCGTAATTTCCTTCAGGATATCAACACCTATCGTATCGTACTGGGCCTGGAATATCGGCTTCCGGGCTTCGACACAAATCTGTCTTATTCCTACGGTCGCAGCGAGGGGACGAGTATCAACCAGGGCCGATTCATCCGTAGCAATCTTGCCCAGGCGCTGGGGCCGGACGCGGATTGCACCGATGACTGCGTGCCTCTCGATCTGCTACACGGCGCCAACACCATTACACCGGAGATGCTGGACTATATCCAGTATACCGGTATCGCCAGAGGCTATTCCAAGCAGAAGATCCTTCAGTGCAACCTGACCGGAGAGATCGCGCAACTACCGGCCGGCCCGCTGGCCGTGGCTGCGGGCGTGTCTTCTCGCTGGGAGGCGGGGTCCTATATTCCCGATCCGGTAACCGCATCGGGAAATACCACCGGTAGTAAGGAAGAATCCACCGAAGGCGCCTATTCGGTCAGGGCTGTGTACGCGGAGACCAATCTGCCACTGTATGAAGCGGAAGCATTTGATCTTGATCTGACGGCTGCCGGCCGCGCCTTCAATTACGACACCTTCGGTACGGGCTTTACCTACGAAGCAGGTACGCGCCTCGAACTTCCCCAGGGGCTGACGTTTCGGGCCACGTTCTCCAATGCGTTTCGTGCCCCCGGCATCGCCGAAATGTTCCTCGGTGAAAGCGACACCTTCCCGATGGTAAGCGATCCCTGTAGCGTGGTAGACGAAGCGGGCAATACCCGGGCGTTGACCGCTCAGCAAAAGCGAAATTGCGCCGCTGCGGGCATCCCGGCCGATTTCCAGGACTCGCGGGCACAGCTCAGAGCCAAGGTGGGTGGCTCTACGGACCTCGATCCGGAGAAAGCCGCCATGATCACGGCAGGTCTGGTTTACCAACCGGGCTTTCTGGAAAATCTCGATATTACGGTAAGTTACTACACCAACACGATCGACGATGTGATCGGTGCACTACCCGCCGGCCTCATCTTAAGCAACTGCTACTCGCAGGACACGCCGTCCTACTGCAATCAAATCGTGCGAGACCCGAACACGAAGCTGATTACCAATATCCTGTCACGCGGTGCCAACCTTGGGGAAACCGAAACCAGCGGCCTGGATATTGAATTCGATTACATTGCCGATTCGCCACTGGGCACCGTCTCCGCGCAGATGGAAAGCAACCTGCTCGTGAAATACGAACAAATGCTGCCGTCAGCCAGCGGTCTTGAGTTGATCAAGGGCAGGGGGTACTACGATTTAGGCGTGTTCCCCAGATGGCGTCATGCCGCTTCTGTTGGCCTGAGGCGGCAGCGAGCCTCGGTTGGTCTAACCTGGCAGTACGTCGGCGGCTTCCTGGAGTGCGAAGATGACGATTGCAAGGGCCTGTATCGCTCGGACGTGGCGGAAAGACCGAAAAGCCGCAAGGTCAACCCGAACAGTACCTTTCGTCTGCACGGATCATACAGACTGGTGACACGCATTGGAATTTCCGTACTGACCATCGGAATGAACAACGTCTTCAATCAGACTCCAGCGGTGATATACAATGGCTTTCTCGGCACTTCGGATGCCAGCACCTACGACTTCATGGGAAGGTATCTGTACCTGCGTCTATCTCATTACCTGTAAACAGAGGCACGCCGTATCAGTTCCCGGAGCCGGATGACGGTTTATTGGATCTGTCGTCTCGCCAGGACGGCGCAGTCCAGGTGTTGAACCAGTTCCATCAGGGCCGGTCTTCGCCAAGTTGCCCCTATCCGGCTTTATCATTCTGGGGCTGTTGATTGTACAATTCAACTCCTTCCGCAAGACCTTTATCATCCTGAGCACTATTCCTCTTGGCCTGATCGGGGTCGTGTTCGGACTGCTCGTGTTCCGCTTATGGCACAGGTTTCCTCGCAGGCTTAAGGCCCGGTACGATGGGTTGGTTCGCTGTGCGCGCACACACGGGAGGGAGATTTTCACCGCGCGGTACTGACAGGACGCCCTCACGCTTATTATGAAACCAAAGCATTACACTATAACCCCCAACCTCCGTCCCCGCCTGCGCGCCGCGGGGTTGGTGCTGCCGCTACTGGCCTTCATCGGCTTCACCTTTGTCGCGCCGCTGGCGACGATGCTGGTGCGCAGCGTGTACGACCCGGTGGTCGCCGATGTCCTGCCCCAAACTCTGGCCCTGTTGAGCCAATGGGACGGAGTGAGCGCCCCTGGCGAGGCGGTGTACGAATCGGCCGCACGCGAACTCCTGCAAGCGCGCGAGGAACGGACCCTCGGTCAGGTCGCCAGCCGCGTCAACCGCGTGCGCGGCGGGTTGCGCAGCGTGTTGACGCGTAGCGCGCGGAGGCTCCGCCGCATTCACCAGGGGCCCTGGCGCGACGCCATGATCGGCGTAGACGCCGCCTGGGGCGATGCGCAGACCTGGCACGCCATCCGCAGCGCCGGGGAGCGTTTCACCGCGCGGCACTATCTGAACGCCCTCGACCTGCAAGGCCGGCCCGACGGCGCCATCGCCCGCCAACCCGAAGAGCGCCGCATCTACCTGCCCCTGTTGTGGCGCACCCTGGGGGTGAGCCTGAGCATTACCGCCCTGTGCCTGCTGCTCGGCTATCCAATAGCGCACTTGATCGCGCACGCGCCCCCGCGTCTTGGCAACCTGCTCCTGATCCTCGTGCTCATTCCCTTCTGGACGTCGCTGCTGGTGCGGACGACGTCCTGGATCGTGTTGCTCCAGACCCAGGGCGTGCTCAACGACGTGCTCGTGGCGCTGGAGCTGATCGGCGATGACGGCCGGCTCGCCATGATCTACAACATGACCGGCACGTTGGTGGCGATGACCCACGTGCTGCTGCCCTTCATGATTCTACCCCTCTACTCAATCATGCGCGCCATCCCGCCGCTCCAGATGAGCGCCGCGGCCTCGCTGGGCGCAAGTCCCTTTCAGGCGTTCTGGCGCGTGTACTGGCCGCAGACCCTGCCCGGCGTGAGCGCGGGATCGCTGCTGGTGTTTATCCTCGCCATCGGCTACTACATCACCCCCGCGCTGGTGGGCGGCAGCAGCGGGCAACTCATTTCCAACATGATCGCCTACCACATGCAGACCTCGCTCAACTGGGGTCTCGCCGCGGCGCTCGGCGGCATCCTGCTGGCGTGCGTGGGCGCGCTCTATTTGCTCTACGACCGCGTGGTCGGCATCGAGCGGATGAGGTTGGGCTGAGATGGCGTCCGGGGGAAGGCGGGAACGCATCGGCCGCTTTTTCTATCTGGCGTTCTGCGTGGCTGTGTTCTCGTTTCTGGTTGCGCCGATCCTGGTGATCGTGCCGTTGAGCTTCAACGCCGAGCCTTACTTCACCTTCACCGAGGGCATGTTGCGCCTGGATGCGGAGGCGTATTCGTTGCGTTGGTACCGGCAGATCGTCGAAGACGAGGTATGGACGCGCGCGCTGTTTAACAGCCTGATCATCGGCGTCGCCTCCACGGCGCTGGCGACCGCGCTGGGCACGCTCGCCGCGCTGGGGCTGTCGAGCCCGGCCATGCCCGGCCGCCGCCTGGCGATGGGGTTGCTGATCTCGCCGATGGTGACCCCGGTGATCATCTCGGCGGCGGGCATGTTCTTCTTCTACTCGAGCCTGGGCCTGGCTCAGACCCACATCGGTTTGATCCTGGCGCACGCCGCGCTGGGCACGCCGTTCGTCGTGATCACGGTGACCGCCACGCTGTCCGCTTTCGATACAAACCTGACGCGCGCGGCCGCCAGCCTGGGTGCCGGACCGCTGCGCACCTTCCGCCGCGTGCAACTGCCGCTGATCGCGCCTGGGGTCGTCTCCGGGGCGCTCTTCGCCTTCGCAGCTTCTTTCGACGAAGTGGTCGTAGTGCTCTTCATGGCCGCCATTGAACAGCGCACGATCCCGCGCCAGATGTGGGCCGGCATCCGAGAGCAGATCAGCCCGACCATCCTGGCGGTGGCGACGTTCCTGATCGTCTTTGCCGTGTTGCTGCTCTTCACCGTCGAATGGATTCGGCGGCGTTCGGCGTCGGCTTGAGCGACCCGGGCGACGCGCCTGGCATGGCTCGACGGCTTTTTTAGCTTATATTCAATTACCCATCGATACATAATGTCCAAAGGCCACCGGAATGCACCGAAACAATAGCGCGTACGTCCAATTCGAGCGCGTCAGTAAGAGCTTCGACGGCCGGACCCTGGTCATCGACAACCTGGATCTCAGCGTCCGCAAGGGGGAGTTTCTAACCTTGCTCGGGCCGTCCGGGTCGGGCAAGACGACCTGCCTGATGATGCTCGCAGGCTTCGAAACGCCCACATCGGGCGCCATCCGCATTGACGGCCGCTCCGTACACGCACTGCCCCCGCGCAAGCGCGGCATTGGCATGGTATTTCAGAACTACGCGCTGTTCCCGCACATGACGGTGGGCCGCAACCTCGCCTTCCCCCTGGAGGTGCGCGGGCTCGACCGCGAGCAGTGCCGCGAACGCGTGGCGCATGCCCTGCATCTGGTGCGCCTCGACGGGCTGGAGGACCGGCGGCCAGCACAACTCTCCGGCGGCCAGCAGCAGCGCGTTGCGATCGCCCGCGCGCTGGTATTCGAGCCCGATCTGGTGCTGATGGACGAACCGCTCGGCGCGCTCGACCGACGCCTGCGCGAGGAGATGCAGTACGAAATTCGGCGCATCCACAAGAGCCTGGGCGTAACCGTGGTGTACGTCACCCACGACCAGCAGGAGGCGATGGTCATGTCGGACCGGATCGCCGTGCTGCGCGGAGGAGACATTGAGCAGATCGCCGGACCCGAGGCCCTCTACGAAGAGCCGAAGCGCTCGTTCGTAGCCCGCTTCATCGGCGAAAACAACCGCCTCCACGGCCGGGTGACAAAAGTGGAAGGGGACATCTGCGAAGTGGAGACCGGCGGTCAAATCATCCGGGCGTTGCGCGTGGCGCCGTGCCAGTCCGGCGACGCCATCACGCTCTCGATCCGTCCGGAGCGCGTCGCCATTTCGCCCGAGCCGGGCCTGTACACCAACGAACTCGACGCAAAAATCGAGGATATCACCTTTTTGGGCGACCACTTGCGGCTTCGCATAAGCGTGTGCGGCCGCTCGGATTTCATCGCCAAAATACCCAATATCGTGGGGCACGGTGCCAAGCTGGAAGGCGACCGAGTCCGCATCGGTTGGACACCGACAGACTGCCGGGTGTTGGACCCGGACGAGGAGGACACGACATGAAGGACATGCGGAAGAAGACAGTTCGTATTGCGGCGCTGGTGGCTCTGGCCATGCTGATGGTGGGCCGCGCGGTTGCCGATGACCAATCGCTGACGGTGGTTTCCTGGGGCGGTTCCTATGCGCGCGCGTGCGTCAAGGGCTACCACGAGCGGTTCATCGCCGAAACGGGCATTGCGATCAACCTGGAAGACTACAACGGCGGGCTGGCGCAGATTCGCGCGCAGGTCGACGTGGGCAACGTGTACTGGGACGTGGTCGACCTGGAAATCCCCGACATGGTGCGCGGCTGTGACGAGGGCCTGCTGGAACGGGTTGCGGTCGACTCGCTGGCAGCGGGCGTCGACGGAACGCCGGCGGCAGAGGACTTTGTCCCTGGAACGGTGACGGAGTGCGGCCCGGCCACAATATTCTACTCCACCGTATACGCCTACAACAAGAAGCATATCCCGGGCGAGAAACCCACCACCATGGCCGACTTCTTCGATCTGGAGAAATTTCCGGGGCGCCGTGGCATGCGGCGCTCGCCTCTGGTGAACCTGGAGTTTGCGCTGATGGCCGACGGTGTGCCGGTCGACTCGATTTACGCCACGCTCGACACGCCCGGGGGCGTGGACCGCGCCTTCCGCAAGCTGGACACCATCAAAGAGCACGTCGTGTGGTGGGAGGCCGGTGCGCAGCCCCCGCAGATGCTGGCCGACGGGGAGGTGGTGATGAGCACGGCCTACAACGGGCGCATCTTCAATGCCCAGGTGCTGGAAAACCAGCCCTTTGTCATTGTGTGGGACGGCCAGGTCCTCGACACGGGCGGGCTCGCCATTGTCGCGGGAACGCCCAATCTCGAAGCGGCGCGGAAGTTTGTCGCGTTTGCCTCAACGGCCCAGTCCATCGCCGACCTCGGTCGGTACATTTCCTACGGCCCGACGCGCCGCTCCGCGATGCCGCTGATATCGACGCACGCCGAGAAGGGCGTGGACATGACCCCGCACATGCCCACCAGCCCGCAGAATGCGAAGCGCGCCCTGCACAACGACTGGGAATGGTGGAGTGACCACGGAGACGAAATGAACGAGCGCTTCAGCGCCTGGCTGGCCCGGTGAGGGAGGATTCCATAAGTTAAGCAACCAGAAATCTCCCGGCTTAAAAGCGGTAAGTTTTCCCATTACAGCGTCGAACGGCTGATGCGGTTCCTTGAACGCCTCAAGCATTCATGTTGCCTGTCCGGAGAGTGAAGGTGCCAAAAAGGTCATTGCGATATAGTCAGAAGCGGTTTCATAACTGGCTTTGCGGCCCCAGAGCGTGCCTGGGGGCCGTGGACAAGGAGCGTATGCGATGAAGACGACGAATGCAGCCACAGATGTCCCGATTCAGGGCGAGCCGAGCCAGGTTCATCCCATGTCTGAGTACGAGAAATTTCTCTTTGACCTCAAGGGCTTTCTCGTCATTCCAGGTGTGCTCACCGACGAGGAAATTAGAACGGTGCGTAAGCACACGGAAATCCTGTTGAAAAACCCCGAAAGCCTGCCCGAGCACCACCGGGCGCCAATTGCCGGGCCAGCGGAATTTCTCATCGATCATCCAAGAGTCATGGGGCTCTTGCAGGCGGTGATCGACCCAAAGCGTGAGCGCATTCGTCTGGAAAGCGTCTTTATTTCCGGCCGCTCCGTCGAAAACACCGAAAATCCGTGGCGGCCCCATGTGGGCGGGACAAACCTCGACCCCTCGCTGTCCTACCGTTTTCACAACGGTCGAATCTACAGCGGGATGACGCGCATTGTCTGGGAACTGAACGAGGTCAAAAAGGGGAAGGGCGGCACATATCTGGTGCCCGGCTCGCATAAAGCCAATCTGGCTTCGGCCCAGGACGGGACGTGGCCGGAGGAAGCGGATGATCCGGACTCGGGGGTTTGGGAGACCTATGGATGTCCGCCGGGAAGTCTCATCATGTTCTCAGAAGGCGTGCGGCATTCCGGATCACCCTGGACAAACCCGGACCATCCCCGCCGCGCTATTCTCATTGCTTACAACCATGTGACGGTTCGGTTCCACGAGCCCAAACCCTGCATGAATCCGGAGGTGATCGGCGGCATGTCCAAAGCGCATCGGAAATTCTTCCAGGACGTTTGGGTTCTGGGCAATGTTCGGCCAAAAAATAAGTAAGAAACACATAGATGCCTTAAAATCCTACCAGGTATCAGCCATCAATCTGTCCTCAGAAGAACTGGCAAAGGATCTCTCCGATGCCAGGAATCTGTAGTATCAATAGGGTGTAGGTTTTGATTTACGCAGCTTTTTTCAAAAAGAGGGACCCCAAATCCGGGTACGAATGTATTTTTGGGTGTAACCACTTAAGCCCAAAACCCGGAAGGGGGTCCCAGATGGAAGATACACAGAATCTGAGTGCTTGTATAGCGAAATTGCAAGAAAATGTCCTCCAGTGGGAGCAACACCTGCAGTCGGAGCAATCAGGACCAGAGGCATTCGGCGAGGTGATGGACGAGCTTCGAGCCTCTTTGGACGACATCGGTCGGGCCGGGTTCCAACACCTGGCGCAGGCCTGTGAGATCGCGGACGAGACGGTGGTAAGTGAGGATCGGGTATACCGATTCAAGCAAGTGGTCAACAAGGAGTGGATGACCCTGTGGGGCAAGGTTGTGATGCCACGACGGCTGTATCAGCACGATCGGGGCGGAGCAAGCCGGGTGCCTTTGGATGAGCGCTGCGGCATGGTGAATCGTTTCATGGTGCCAGCGCTGGAGCGCGTGACGGCCTTTCTGGGCGCCCGCCTGGTCCCGTCCGAAGTCGAGGACAGCCTGCGTGAAGTGCTGCCCCAGCCGCCTTCCCGCACCGCGATTCAGCACCTGTTGACCACCGTCGGGCAGGGTGCTGAGGACGGCGCCGAAGCGCTGGAGTGGGCCTTGCAAGAGGCCGCGCCCCTAAATGCGGAGGGCGACACCTTGGTGGTGAGTTGGGACGGCGTCACCGTGCCCCTGCGCGAGCCAGCGCCCAAACGCGGACGCCCACCCCAACGACCGATGGCCACCCACACCCACACCGTGCCCACCGCTTGGAAGGAGGCGGGTGTGGGCATGGTCGCTACCTACCGGACGCCGCTGCATCCAAAGACGGAAGAACCCCAACGCGTCGATGTGCGCTATGCCGCGCGTATGCCCCAAGCCAAGATGGAGACCCTGGTCAACGGCTTGGTGGACCAGACGGCAAAGGCCTTGAAGCAGGGGGGCTATGACCATCGAGTCGTGTTGGCCGACGGCAAACGAGCGATCTGGCATACTGTGGACCAGCAAAGTGTGTTCGACGGGTTCACCCGCATTCTGGACTTCTATCACGCGGCGCACCACCTGTCCAAGGCCGCCGAGTCCCTCTTCGGCAAGGCGACGACGAAAGCGGATCGCTGGTACCGACGCTGGCGGCACAAATTGCGCCATTTACCCGATGCCATAAAGGGACTGATCCGCTCCCTGTCCTACCACCGCCGCAAACTGCGAAGAGGTTCGCAACGCTATCGCCAAGCAAGCGTCGAACTGGGCTACTTCCGCAACAACCAGGATAAAATGGAATACGCCCGCTACCATGCCTTGGGGTTGATCATTGCCAGTGGCCCTGTGGAGGCCGCTGCCAAGACCCTCGTCGGCCACCGACTCAAACGCAGCGGTATGCGCTGGACGCGCAAGGGAGGCCAGCAGATTCTCAATCTACGAGTCCTCGTTCAATCGAAACGATGGGATGCTTTCTGGAACTGGTACCTGCTGCAAACCACACCTATAACAATTCACAGAATCGCAGCGTAAAAACGAGGCTACACCCGTATCAATACATCCCCACTGCTTGGAAAATAACCTTTCGGTCTCCGTCATCCGCAATCCCGCCCCACCCTTTCCCATGCCTTCGGCGAGGCCTTTTTCTTGCGCGCCCAAGAAAAAGGCCGAAAAAGAAGGGCGCCGCTCAAGCGCCGCGGGGGCTGCTTTTCCGCGAATTGTCCCTGTGGTGGAAGCGGAAGCTTCTGCCCTGCGAGCGCTTGGGGATTCACAAGGCGCAGGTGATGGACGGAACCGCGCGGAAAAGCCCCATCCCCCCGCCCCAAAGGCGGGGGAGGCGAGACGCGGCAACGATTTTCATCATTATGGGTGCCCCAATGGGGGCATGGCAACTGCTTGGAAAATAACCTTTCGGATACCCAGGTTCAACAGTTTTTTTACTTCTACCGAATTGACCAATTGACAAACACTCAGTGTTATGTTATATTTCAGACATGACAAATATGACAGATTTACACGACATCCCGGCTGTGTTACGCGCCATCCGCGCCAGCCTTGACCTCACCCAAGAGCAGCTTGCGGAGCGGCTCGGCGTTTCCTTCGCTACCGTGAATCGCTGGGAAGGCGGCGTAACCGGGCCGCAGAAGGCGGCACGGGAGGCAATCGCCTCTCTGGCCGCCGATGCAGGACTCGACGCGGCGGCTGTCGTAGAGCCAGCCGAAGCGGCGGCGCGCGTGACACGGCGGCGGCGCGGTGGCAGACGATCGACCACTCCCTCGACGAAAACCATGGAGCAGATGCTATGGGACGCTGCCTGCTCCATCCGTGGTGAGAAGGACGCCGCCAAGTTCAAGGATTACCTGCTGCCGCTCCTATTCCTCAAGCGTCTATCCGACGTGTTTGACGACGAGATCGAACGCTTGGCCGAGGATTTCGGCGGTCGCGCGACCGCGTTGGAGATCGCTGAGGACGACCACGCGGTGCTGCGCTTCTACCTGCCTCCGGAAGCGCGATGGGGCGTTCTCAGCGGCCGTGAAGGCCATGAGTGGCCGCTCGACAACCAGGGACGAAGCACGCGGCCCAGGGACATCGGCGAGCATTTGACAAGGGCGGTGCGGGCGGTCGTGCAGCAGAACCCTTCGCTGTCGGGCGTTATCGACTTCGTCGATTTCGCGTCCGAGCGCAACGGCGAGCGCGACGTCAACCCGGCCAAGCTCGCCGCCGTCATCGAGACCTTCTCAGATCCCCGTTACCGGCTCGGCCTCGCCGACGTACAACCCGACTTCCTTGGCCGCGCCTACGAATACCTGCTGCGCAAGTTCGCCGAAGGTTCCGGCCAGAGCGCGGGCGAGTTCTTCACCCCCACCGAGGTCGGCTTCCTCATGGCGCACATCATGCGCCCAAGACCCGGCGAGACCTGCCACGACTACGCCTGCGGCTCAGCCGGCCTGCTCGTCAAGCTCCAGCTCACTGCCCGTGAACTCGACCCCACCAGCCGCGTGCCGCTCAAGCTGTGCGGCCAGGAGTTGCAGGCCGAGAGCCACGCCGTCGCCCACATGAACGCGATCATCCACGACATGGAGGTCGAGATCGCCCGCGGCGACACCATGATCAACCCCAAGTTCAAGACCGTGGCCGGGCAGATCGCCACCCACGATATTGTGGTCGCCAATCCCATGTGGAACCAGCCGTTCAACCAGGACCTTTTCGCCAACGACCCGTTCGACCGTTTCCGCACCCGGGGCGGCATCACCACCGGCAAGGGCGACTGGGCCTGGCTCCAGCATACCCTCGCGTGCCTGAACGAGCGCGGGCGGGCCGCGGTGGTGCTCGACACCGGCGCGGTGACGCGCGGCTTCGGGGCCAAACACGAGGACAGAGAGCGCAACATCCGCAAATGGTTCGTCAACCGCGACCTGATCGACGGCGTCATCCTGCTGCCGGACAACCTCTTCTACAACACCAGCGCCGCCGGCGTCATCGTGGTGCTGTCAAAGCGCAAGCCCGCGGCGCGGAAGGACAAGATCGTGCTCCTCAACGCCAGCCGGCGCGTGCGCAAGGGCCGCCCCAAGAACTACATCCCGAATGAGGACATCCGTCTGCTCGCAGCGGCCTTCCTCAAGGGCGAGCCGGTGGAGGGTGAGATCGCTGTCATCACGCGTGAACAGGCGGAGGAGGCGGACTATAGCCTCAGCCCGAGTCGGTGGGTGGGGCAGACCAACGCCGTGGCCCAACGCCCGATCAAAGAGATCGTAGCCGAGATGCAGCGCCTCGATGACGAAGCTCGTGAAATCGATGCGTCTCTGGCGAAAATGCTGGCACACTTGCAATAGCACGGACACTGACATTCTACGGAGGCAGGAAAAATGGGAGCGACGCACGTAACGGTCAGGATTACGAATCCCGCTGACCCGGACAGGTTCTGGGAGGGGCTTTTTCTGGTTGACACCGGCGCCACGGATTCCCTGGCGCCCAGGCCGCAACTGGAAGCCATCGGCCTCAAGCCCGAGGGGAAACGCGTGTATGAACTGGCCGATGGCAGCGAGATCGCAGCGGACGTCGCCGTTGCCAAGATTGAGTTCATGGGCGAGTTCGTCGGCGGGACGATCATCTTCGGCGAGGCTGACGCGGAGCCGCTTTTGGGCGTGACGGCGCTGGAATCCGTGGGCATTGAAGTGGACCCGCTGAATCAGCGGTTGAAGAGGTTGCCGGCCGTTCGGCTTAAGGGGCTGGCGTGACGACAAGGGAGACAACCCGCCTTGCGGACCTGTGCGATCTGATCGCGGAGCCGGTCAAACCCGGTGCGCGGCCAGATGCGCTCTATCTTGGCCTTGAACATCTTGCCTCGGGGCGGCTTGTTCGCATCGGTGGCGGGTCGGCTTCAGACGTGCGAAGCACGGCCTCGGCCTTCCAACCCGGCGACGTCCTGTACGGCAAGCTCCGGCCTTACCTGGACAAGGCTGTCCTCGCTAAGGAGGCGGGCGTCTGCACGACGGAGTTGCTGATGCTCCGGGCCAAGGAAAACGTGGACCCGCGGTTTCTTGCCACGGTCGTCCACTCTCCCGGCTTTCTTGATTATGCCGTCGCGGGAACCACGGGCGTCCAGCATCCGAGGACATCGTGGGCACACATACGCGACTTTGAACTATCCGCATTTACGCTCGATGAGCAGCGACGTATTGCCGACCTACTTTGGCTTATACACGAGGCAATGAGCCGATCAGAGAGATTGGTTGAAGAAGGTCAAGACCTCAAACGCGCCGCGATGCGAATGCTGTTCACACGCGGGCTACGGGGCGAGGCGCAGAAGGAAACCGAGATTGGCCCGGTGCCGGCGAGTTGGAATGCAGAACCCATTGGAATGCTGACAACTATAGTTTATCGATATCCAACCTACTACAGAATCAACTACAAGGTTAGCGGTGTGCCTGAAGTGCGAGGCGAGTTGCTTAGGGACGGCGGCGAGATCGAAACAGACCTGTCTCTGTTCCGATTCATTGATGCTGAAACGGCATCGCACTTTCCAAAGGTCCGGCTTGATGCTGGCGACATAGTCATGTCGGTCCGTGGCACAATGGGAAAGGTTGGCATCGTCCGAGAAGCCCATATTGGAGCTGTCATTACTGCCAACCTTATTCGTCTAGCGCCCGACCGGCGGCGAATATTACCTGAGTTCTTCAAGGCCACCCTCGTTTCCGAGCGTTTCTTCAGATCACTAGAGATGGCTTCTCCACAGACTACAATCAAAACCATCACTGCCCCAGTCCTGAAATCATTACGCCTGCCAGTCCCTCCAACACTCGACGAGCAGCGGGAGATTGTGACCATCCTGGACGCCATCGGACGCAAGATTGACCTGCACCGCCGAAAGCGCGCCGTGCTGGAGGAGCTTTTCAAGGCACTGCTCCACAAGCTGATGACGGGGGAGGTGCGGGTGGAGGGTTTCCCTTCACATCGAATCGGGTAGAGGGAACCAAAGATGATTCGAAGTCTTTTCGATGTTCCGGGTCTTAAGCCGTACATTAACCCTGGTGTATGGGGCAAGGGGCTTGGAGGCCCGATACATACCCTTGACATCCCTCCAATAGATGCACAACTGTGGAGGTACATGAACTTTGCCAAATTCGTATCCATGCTAGAAACACGGCAGTTGTTTTTCACCAGGGCAGATAAGCTGGACGACCCCTTTGAAGGGGTTTGGTCAGAGCCGACTTTAAGGCAGCTCGATAGCCTAATTGTGCATGGTGACGACAAGGGGCGTACGGATCCAGTCACCGGAGATAGATACCTGAGTGAGAAGGAGGCAGCTCGTTCGTGGAAACGCATCATAGGTGGACACTCTCAAGTGAAAAGGCGATTCACGCTCCTAAACTGTTGGCGTGAAGGCGAGCATGAATCGGAGGCAATGTGGAATCAAACTCCCCGGCATGGTGAAAAGTACGAACTTGCCATCAGATCCGACTTCAAGTCCCTCGCACATAGTTTCCCCAGCCGCAGCCGCCTACCCGACATAGTAGCGAGAGTTCAGTATATTCCGTATCAGACCAAAGAAATGCCTCTGGGTCTTGCTGCTCCTTATTTCCATAAGCGCATTGAATTCCAGGACGAGCGCGAAGTGAGGGCAATTATGTCCGCCACCCCATATGTACCAGATCCTGCCCATCCCGATCGTGATGACGTGATGGTTCCGGATTACTCAAAAGACGTTTGCGATGTCGGTCTCGGTTACGAAGTCAACCCTGCTGATTTGATTCACGAGGTGGTTATCAGTCCTCATGCTCAGTCTTGGCTTTCTGAGCTGGTAGTGAGAGTAATAGAGCGGTATGGGCTTAAAATCCCCGTTAGCCAATCGCAACTCCTTGGGATCCCTCGTTGGAAATGAATATTGAGTCCCCTCCGAAAACGGGGGATATAAAAGCCTGGTGTAAGTGGTCAGGGTTGGATATTGTGATTTAGCGTGTGGCGACGATATAACGTGTAGGTGCGGCATATCAACTCAGGGTCAACCTACGGAGTTGTTCAGGCCTATGGTATGGAGGTTTTTCGCAAGAAAACCCCTCTTATGCGGGGAGCATCGGGGGTGTTGTGAGGTAATTCTTGATCCGAACCAGGTTGACCCATAGGCCACGACACCGCGCCCACAATTGGTGTGGCCTCAGTCCGCGATAGCGCGTCTTGCCATCTTTGGTGTAGTAGCTCAACTGAAAGATGCTGGCTTCGACGTTATTGCGTCGGTTTCTGATGTGGTCAGGCAGGGCTTCAATCTGTTTGCGTTTGAGGTAATTGTCGATGTGCTGTTCTTTAAAGTATCGGGGTTTGCCATCCATGATGATTTTGTATTTTCCCGGTTTGTATTCTTGGGCTATGTGAACCTCTCCGGTTTGTTGATCAATGACGGTGACGCCGTCTTCTGTGCGTTCATAAATGAAACGTCCTGGGGTTCCTTGCAGGCCACTGTAATAGAATTGCTTGTCCTGTTCTTTTGCATACTCGGCGTTGGATTGATCATTATAGGCCCCATCCATTGACACTTCCAAGACGTCACCCACCACCTGTTGCGTCCGCTCGATGGCCGCTTGGACAAACGCATTGTCGGGCGTCGTCGCCGGTTTGACGTCAACGTCCGTGATCAAATTGAGGCCGTCCTCACCACAGGTCTCGGTGAGGTTGACACTGTATCCTTTCACCTTGTCCTTCCCTTTCCTGCGAAAGGCCGCCTCTTCATCATCGGCAGACTGCAAGGAGGATGAGGAGATCTCTTCAGGAGGCTTCGGAAGCACCTGTTTGGAGGACGATAAAACGGTATATTGATCCCCCATAACACGCACGATCAGACCATAGTGACCGCTGTCTTTGTCGGTATAGGTCGCTTGAAGCCTGCTCAATAACTGCCCGAATTCCTGCAGCTTCTCACACTTTTCAACGCGGGTGAGACCATAGACAACCTGATGCGCCTTCACCTTGAGCAATCCGTCCAAAACCTGCTGATTTTTTGCCGATAATCGTCGCTTTTGGGACTTGTCCAACGACCCCCAGAACGCTTGTAAGCAACTCACCACCAACTGCAACCGACAACAAAGGGCAATGTTCGAGCCGATCAACTTACTGTCCATTCGGATGTGCTGACCCAATACACCAAAGGCGTTGGCCTGCGTCCTGGTTAAGCTGGAAAAGGTCTCTCCAATCAGATCTCGACCGGCTTCGAGTTGATCCGCATACAATGCCTGCTTGAACAAATAATACGTGGACTCCGCAGGCACTTCATCGCATAGATTCATCAACCCCAATGCCCGCATCACCAGGATGTTGAACCGACAATGCTCGAATAGTCCTGTCTGCGTGCGACGCACAGGCAGGTGGGCATCGCTCCACCCAAAGCCCTCCTTCAAGATCATCATCGACACCAGTTGACGAATCGGCGCATTGGGGCGGCCTTGGTTGGGATCAAACAACACCGAAAACACATCCTCATCTATCTTTGAGGTGACGTGCTGGTAAAACAGATTATGCCACGACTTCGGATCATTCAACTGGTCCTGCTTGCGCCTCTTGAAATGCGACTCGAAGCCCGAAAACAGATCCGGTTGGCTGCATGACGCGCTTCTCTTATACATCGATACTGTACCCTCGCTTTTTCCTTTTTACATCCGCAACTTTGAAACCTTTTCTCTCTTGGAATTTAATACTTTTTCCTCAATAAGTAAACTCGACTTTTCGGAGTGGACTCAATATTGGGTACCTAAGCTTGGAGTTTGAGAGGCCGCAGCGCCTGTTTTGCGTCACTCAGTTCCGGGGAACCAAAATGGATGGCGTTTCTGGCATACCGCCCGTTCAACTTCGCGCGGATCGACGAGTCACACCATGCTGGATCATGAAGTGAGACCCGACGACATCTCAGCACTGTTCGCGGCCGGCGAGTACGAGACGCTGGAGTTCAAGGCCACGACCGAGACGCGTCGCGAGGCTACCATGAGTGATGTATAACGTTTCTGTTGGTTCTGGCCAAGTCTTAGGATCAGACAACTTGAACTTGGCGCCGTGTATTGGAGGACGTCCCCATCCTCGATAGGGGGGTGGGGGTCCCCAAAGACATCGATTGGGACGGATACGGATGACCTGATCGGCGTCAATATCGGCCGTGGTTTCCACGAAAGGGGCACAGCCATATTCTGAGTCCCACAAGCTGATGGGACGACCCTTCACCGCTTTTGACACCCGACGGAGTTGGTCCGCGCCTTTCTTTATCGGACCTGTCTGCGTGCAACGCACAGGCAGGTCGGTTGTGCTTTGGATGCGCTCATGTAATAAAGGCAGCGCAAAGCTTCGCTCCTCATCGGGAAGAAAGGCGAGGGTGCTGTAGCCTTGCCCAATCGTAATGGGCTTGTTGCCCCATATCGGGGTGGGATGATGCTCAATGGTTCGGTCGCGTAAAGTCCGCGCTGACAATCGCGGCCAAGCCGTGTGATCTCCCACAAAAAGGGGACGATCATCTACTTTTATCTCATCAGCATAAAGCTTCAACAACGCGTTTTGGTCTGGACGACCATCTTGAAGGGCTTCATAGACACTTGGCCACTGCCGACCTGCCTGTGCTGAAGGCAGACAGGCGAAAAACTGGAGCAAGGGATAGCTCGGCAAAGCTATTGGCCGATGGGGTTAACAACACTGCGTCGAGCAGATCAAACAGCGCATCTTTGGCTGTGCCTAATCCTTCATAGGCGGTTTGACGAAAGGCGCTCAGCCGCTCATACTGTTTTCCAAAAACCGGATCTGAGATCGCACAGGCATCTTGAATATACTTGACTTCCGAGGGGTCTGACGATAGCTTTCTCATCGTGGGCTCCTTAGTAGAATACAGACTCTTTAGCGAAAGGCTGTATTCAATTTACTTTGGAGCCCCTTCTATTTCAACTCTTTTAGTCTAAACACGAGTGTCATAGCAATAGCACGAAACGAAGCGCGACAGCGATCTATCACCGCGCTGGACACAGGTTCTGCCCGAGGACGCGCTACAAGCACCGACAAAACTCAACCGGCGAATCGGAAACGCTGGCATTCAAGGCAACAAGGCCGACGCCCCGCCGCGAAGGGACCGAACGAGAGGCAAGCAATTGCGGCTGCCCAATGCACATCTGACCTGGATCGATCAGGAGAAGATTTCGGACTACCTGCTATCGTCCACAAATCCACGTGGCAAGGCCAAGGCGGATTTTTTCTTGAGCTTCGGGTTCAGCCTGGCTCGCTGGGAGCAGCTTGCGGAAGCATTGAGACGTCACGCGACGTCCCATGCGGTCGCCCGAGTTGTGGAGACCGCATACGGCCCTCGCTATCATGTTGATGGCGAAATAGAGACTCCAGACGGGCGCAATCCGCTTGTGAGAACTGTCTGGCAGATTGACCTTGGGAGCGATTATCCCAGGTTCATTACGGCGCACCCATACAGGAGCTGAGAAATGTTCAAGGAACATGAGCAGATCGTTCTGACCGCCGACGTTCTGGGCGATGAGGGAGAGGAATTGAAGCCGGGAGACGCCGGCACCGTCATCCACGTCCATCCCGCTAACGCAGCCGTTGTTGTGGAGTTCATGTCCCTGGATGGCGACACCGTGGCCATCGCGACCGTGCTGCCGTCACAGGCGCGTCCGGTAACGAGCGCGGACATCACCCACGCGAGGACGGTTCCGGAAGCTGTCTGATGTTCCGCCCTGTCCGCCGGTAAGCCGATAGAGAATTGGGGATGGGACGCCAGATCTCAACCCTGACTCTGGTCGATTGTGAAAAGTGTATCCTGCGCGAGGCCAGAGACGGTTTTGGCGACCTTCCGGAGTACTACCCGTGCCCGCGAGACCAGGCAATCGAAGCGTCTCGGCGGGTCGGAGACGCTGGAGTTCACGGAGCGGCTGGAGTTGGAGATGCCGCAGTGTCTGCCCCGCATCGCCCGTTTCAGGGGACCCGACCGGTATGACTGAACTCAACATAACTGAAGCAGGCATCGTCCAGTTCCCCATGGTCCGCCACGCGGCCGAGATCGGGTGGACTCCGATCTCGCCGCAGGCAGCGATGCGCAAGCGCGGCGGCGAGACCGGGATGTTGTTCCGGGACGAGCTGGAAGGAGCACTCGGGCGGTTCAACCCCTGGATGACGGACGAGGCCATCCGCTCCGTGGTCGAGCGGCTCGAAGCGGTCCCGGCGACGATTGAGGGCAACCGCGAGATGCTTTCCTGGCTGCGCGGCGAGCGGCAATGGTACGACGAGGTCGAGAGCCGCCATCGGCACGTTCAGATCGTCGATTTCGATCGGTCAGCCGAGAACGTCTTTTATGTCACCTGGGAATGGAGACTCAAGCCTCCTGCTCGCAAGGGCAACCGGGCCGATGTGATGTTTGTCGTCAATGGCGTACCGGTCGCCATCGTCGAGCACAAGAATCCCAAAGACCGCAACGCCATCGAACGAGCCGTCACGCAGC
The DNA here is from genome assembly GCA_965222075.1 of Candidatus Latescibacterota bacterium. GTDB lineage: Bacteria > Latescibacterota > UBA2968 > UBA2968 > JAAXHW01. The sequence goes on from OZ244937.1 coordinate 3,645,334, forward strand.
TCAAGCGCTACGAGCAGGAGACGCCCGAGCTGATGGGCGCGGCGCAGCTCTTCAACGTCACGCACCTCCTTGACTACTGGTATGGTGTGACCTGGAACGCCAACCGGCGTTTCATGGCGCGCTGGAAGGAACGCCCGGAAGAGAGCTACCGCTTCGTGGTCCAGTCGTTCTTTGAGCCGACGGACTTCCTGCGCACACTGCGGGACTGGATCCTTTTCTACGTCGAAGACGGCGAGACGCGGAAATCCGTGCTGCGCCAGCACCAGCGCCGCGCGGTCGACCGCATCGTGGAGCGCTGCGCCGAGCCGGCGAAGCGGCGCGGGCTCATCTGGCATACGCAGGGCTCCGGCAAGACCTTTACCCTGCTCACCGCCGCGCGTTTGGTCCTGGAACGCAAGGATCAGTTCCGCACACCGACGGTGGTCGTGGTTGTGGATCGGACGGAAATCGAAGGACAGCTCAAGGGCTGGGTTGAAAGGCTCTTGGGCGAGATGCAGCAGCAGGACATTGCGGTCTGGCGGGCGAACTCCAGGTCCGAGATGCAGGAACTGCTCAAGACCGACAAACGTGGCCTGATTATCTCGATGATCCACAAGTTCGAGGGGATCGATAGGGACGCGAGCACCCGCGACAACATCTACGTCTTCATCGACGAAGCACACCGCTCGGTCGCCAGGGAGCTCGGCACCTACATGATGGCGGCGGTGCCGAATGCCACCATCATCGGTTTCACCGGCACGCCGATCGCCAGGACCGACCAGGGCGAGGGCACGTTCAAGATTTTCGGCGTTGATGACGAGTTGGGCTATCTCGACAAGTACTCCATCGCCGAGTCGATCGAGGACGAAACAACGCTGCCGCTCCGCCACACCATGGCGCCGAGCGAGATGACGGTGCCGGCCGAGCGGCTCGACAAGGAGTTCTTTGAACTGGCCGAGGCCGAAGGCGTTACCGACGTCGACGAGCTCAACAGGATCCTCGATCGAGCGGTCGGCCTGCGTACCTTCCTGGCCGCTGACGACCGGATCGAGAAGGTCGCCGCGTTCGTCGCCGAACACTTCAAGGAGAACGTGGCGCCGCTCGGGTACAAGGCATTTCTTGTGGGCGTGAACCGTGAGGCTTGTGCCAAATACAAGCGCGCGCTGGACAGGCTTCTGCCGCCCGAGTGGTCGGAGGCCGTCTACACCAAAAACGCGGCCGATGTCATTGACCGTCCGCTCGTCGCGGAGTTGCAGCTATCGACGAAACGCGAGGAGGACGTGCGCCTCACGTTCAAGAAGGCGGATGAGAATCCGAAGCTCCTCATTGTCACCGACAAGCTGCTGACGGGCTATGACGCGTCGCTTCTCTACTGCATGTATCTCGACAAGCCCATGCGGGACCATGTACTCCTGCAGGCGATCGCGCGTGTGAACCGCCCTCACGTGGACGCGAACGGCGTCCGCAAGCGCATTGGCCTCGTCGTCGACTTCGTGGGTGTGCTGCGCGAATTGAAAAAGGCATTGCGGTTCGACTCGACCGATGTCAGCGGCGTGATCGAGGATCTCGATCTTCTTCTCAAGGACTGTCTGGACAAGATCGATCGGGCGAAAATGGAATACCTTGGCGACGAGGGGAGCGGCGGCGCGGACGAGCGCCTGGAGAAGATTGTCTACGGCCGCTTCCTGGATCCGGAGTCGCGCAAGGCGTTCTGCGAAGCCTACAAAGAGATCGAGGCGCTTTGGGAGATCCTGTCGCCCTCGCCGGAACTGCGCGACCACATGGATACGTTTAAGCGGCTGGCGGGACTCTACGCCGTTGTCCTGAACGCTTATAAGGGTAAAGTCACGTACGAGGAGGCTCTCGGACGCAAGACGCACGGGATGGTGCAGGATAGCGCTACCCAGGAAGGCCTTGGAGACCTGATCAAAACAGTGACGTTCGACGTGAGCACCGTCCAAGCGCTTCGAGGCGAGCCGGGCTCCGACGAGGCCAAGGTTTTCAACCTGGTGCGGGGCCTGCGGGCCGAGGTCGAAGGCGAGCCGGACAAGGCACCCGTGCTTCGACCGCTCAAGGATCGCGCCGAGCGCATCCTGGAGGACCTTCAGAACCGCAACACGACCAGCCTCGTCGCGATGGACCAACTGGCGACGCTGGCGAAAGAGAAAGAAGAGGCAGTCAAAGCCGCGAAAGACAGCGGTCTGTCCACCCGTGCATTCGGTGTGTACTGGACGCTCAAGGAGGCGGAGGCGCTCAGGGCCGTCGGTATTGCTGCCACAAAACTGGCGCAGGAAGCGGAAACGCTCCTCGCCCGCTTCCCGAACGCAACTCTAAACGCCGACGAACAGCGGAGGCTTCGAGCCGCTCTTTATCGGCCTCTTCTCGGTGTTGACGGAGATGAACGCGCCCGAATCGTCGAGACCATACTCGAAATTCTGCTGGATACTGACACAGATGCACGTTCATGAGGAAAGGCGCTGCGTCATTCGCAATCGCGTTGATTATTGGGCGCAGCGGACTCGGTGTTCTCCCAAGGGTTGTTCGCGTTCAACACATGACCCGGAAATGGGGCTCCTGCTCGACATCGGGGGTCATCACACTCGCCATCGATCTGGCCGATCAGGAACCGGGGTTTCGGGACTTCGTCATCGCGCACGAGCTGTTGCACCTGCGCATTCCCAACCACGGAAAATTATTCAAGGCGTTGATGACGGTTCACGTGCCTGACTGGAAAAAGTACGACATGGGAAAACAGGGGGGCGCCTACGTTTCGAAGATCGCTCCCGACGGAGACTCCATAAGCACACGAAGGAAATTCGCCCATAACGCCTGAACAAATCACGCCGATGTCCGCAAAACCCATTGTTTATATATAACTTGAGAACTGGAGGTAAAAACATAGCAAAGAAGACTGTCAACTTTAATCAGTCTGGAGTATCAAAACTTCCGCAAAACAAGCCGGCCGTATACAGAATCAAGACCAGCGCCGGGAAGACGAACTATGTTGGGGTAGCGAAGAGGGGCAGAGTCCAGGAGAGAATTCAGGAGCATCTCGACGCTGGCAATATACCCGGCGCAAAGGTTCAGATTGAGCAAAAGCCGAGTATTCAGGAGGCGAGGAAAACTGAGGCTCGCGCTATTGCTCGCACGAAACTAAAATACAACAAGCAAGGCTGCTAGCGCGGCTCGTATCCAGTCGGTCCCTTCCGCCAGCGAATGTCAGGTGAGAAAGGCCTTAGCGGTATTGACGGACCGTGGGCTAGCCGTGCCCTCTTGTCGCGGTCCAGTGGCGCGGTGGAAACGTGGACGATGCCAATAGGAACGTATTAGACCCTGCAGGCCTTCGGAGTCTTAATTTGGGCTCTGTGTATGTGACTTGAGAGAAAACAGGGCCCTCATAGCGGATGCACCGTCTGCGCCCCCTTGCCGTTCTTTCTGCGCCGTGTTCACGCTGGACCAGTCCCGGCGGCTGCTGGAGGGAAGCCCCGTACCGGACGCCGACCCGGAAGATGCGAAGGAGTTGCTCAACTATCGGAAAGCATTCGAGTTCGTATCCGAATATCTTTCGGGCGTCGGCCCAATCACGGAGGGGTTGATTCGAGAAATCCACAGACGTCTGGTCGAAAGTGTTCGCGGCGGCGGCGCGGGTCCCGGCGAGTATCGGAAGATCCAGAACTATGTGGTGAACTCCCTCACCGGGGAGATAATCTATGAGCCGCCACCAGCTTACGATGTGCCGATCATGATGGCGGAATTGGTGGACTGGCTCCACCGGGAACAGGAGATCCATCCCGTGCTGGTGAGTGGAAGAAGAAGCAACGAGTCCGACGGACCCCGGCAAACGATACGTGTTCAATGATGGATAGCCTGGTTCGGGAGCTATGACAAGCTGTGACACGGAGCTATGACATGGCACACTGTGACAAGCCATCACAGAATCGCGGGAGAATTGTGAGGCGGCGTCTGCTGTGTGGGAGAACTCGCTCACGACGCAGGAGCGCGAGGAGTTGAGCCGTCTTCGTGGTGAAGTCAAGCAGTTACGCATTGAGCGTGAGATTTTGCCAAAGACCATGCCAGAGACAAGCTGAAACGCCACTATAATGATGTCAATAAACTTATTTGAAAGACCATTTAGTAACATCAGAAAGTAGAAATAACCAGGACTCAGGCACGGGCGTGCTGGGACTCGGCCAAGACGCGGTATTCCACGCACAGGTGCGGGGTCTCTAAGCGCGGGTGGCCCTGGAGGCGGGAGGTGAGGCAGCTTTCCAAGGCGCCGCTGACCAGGAGGGTGCGCTGGATAGGATAGGGGGCTTTGCCGGTTGTGATCATCTCTTCGATTTTGGCTACTAAGCAGGCGGAGTAGGTGACGTTGGGGGTGGGGGAGAGGAAGAACTGAGTGGAGACCGGGTTGGGTTCGCCTTTGAGGCGGGCGGCAAAACAGTAGTCTTTCACCGCGCCGTTGAGCATGAGGAGGGTTGCGTTCAGGCCGTTGTTGTATTCGAGGAGGTAGGCAGCGGGGTTTTCAGCGAGTTTGAAGAGTTCGCCGCTGCCGAGGAGGTCCTGGGTGCGGCCGTCTTCCTCGGTGAGGCCTCTGGGGGAGTCGGATCGGGAGAGGGCGGCTTTCAGGAGTTCTTTGGACCAGCGCCCGTCCTCGCCGGCCTGCCAGACATCGTCACCGTCGATGAGCTGGACGGCTTTGACGCCGGTTTCACCACCACTGCGGCGTTCGACCATGCATTGCATGCCTTCCAGGGCGTGGTAGTCCATGGGGTCCGAGCTGCCCACGCCAACCATAAGGGCGCTTTCGATTTCGCAGTCGAGGGGAAGTTCCAGGTCGGGCAGGCGCCAGGTGACCGGGATGGACGAGCCGGCCAGGAGAGGGAAGTCCAGGCGGCGGGCGTCGTCGATCATCTCGCGGGCCTTTTCAAAGCTGTAGGAGAGGTGCTTGTCGTTGTAGACGGGCACCGAACGGCCGTCTTCCTCGAAGACGGTGACGCATTCCTTGAAGAATTCGTAGCGGGGGTAGAGTTTCTGCCCCTTTTCGTTTGTGGGATACTCGCCGTGCTCACCGATGATCAGCACGGCGTCAACGGCGAGTTCGGACCCGCCGCAGCGGAGGGCTTCAGAAATGGTGGGATAGACATGAAAACCGAATTCGCGGGCACGGTCGGCGCTCTGGTCGCCTTCGGGGCGCTGGTCCACGTAGAGGGAGACGATTTTCGTGTTGGGGTGATGCCAGCGGCCCTGGTGGGGATAGCCGACCAGGAAGCGGTCGGCAAAGTGCTGGGCGTGGGAGAGGTAGCGGTAGATGGTGGCGATGACGGCGATGCGTCTTGGCGTTTTGGATGTCATTTAAGTTCTCCGGAATGGTTTGAATATTCTGATCGTTAGCTTCAGTTCCGCTCAACCCGCAGCACCACATCGGACAGGCATCCCGGGCAGATCATAGTCGTGCTTCCATAGGCACATCAGTCCCCGGTTGGGAGGGCCTCATGTCCTCCAGAAGGTCGATTCTTTTGTGGGCAGATACGCGATGTTCAGGTGCGGGGTTTCGATGCGTTTGTGACCTTCGTGCAGGCTGTCCACGCCGGCGACGACGAGGCCGTTGGTGAGCAGGGTACGTTCAACGGGATAGGCCGGTTTGCCGGTGAGGAACATTTTCTCGATGTTGTTGACCTGGGGAGAGAAGAAGTTGGCCAGGGTGGTGTAGGCGGGGGGCATGGGGAGATACATCTGGGTGGAGAGGGGATCGTCCCGGCCTTCGAGGCGGGCGGCGAAGTTGAAGTCCCGCACCAGGCCGTTGAACAGGATCATGGTGGATTTGAGGCCGTCGGTATGTTCGTAGTGGTAGGCAATGGGGTCTTCGACGCGTTTTTTCAGGTCGTCTGTGGTGGGGAAGGTATTGTTGAAGCCCGGCCGCGAGGGGGTGAGGGTGTGGCTGCGGCAGAGGGCGGCTTCAAAAAGGTCGCGCGACCACACTTCCTTATGGTGGGCCTCCCAGAAGTTCTCACCCCGGTAGGCCTGAAGCCATTTGACGCCGGTTTCGCCGCCTTCGCGCCGTTCGACCATACACTGGATCGTTTCTAAGGCGTGGAAGTCGTAGCTGTCCACACCGCCATAGCCGATACACAGGGCTTCCCGGACGCAGGCGCCCAGGGGCATGTCAATGGGGGGGAGGCGCCAGGTGACGGGCAGGGAGGAGCCGGCCATGAAGGCGAAGCCCATCTCTTGGGAGATGTCGTACATTTCTTTGGCCCAGTCCCAGTTCCAGGAGAGGTGTTTGTCGTTGAAAACGGGCGCCGTGCGGCCGGTGGTTCTGTAGACCGCGACGATCTGTTTGAAGAGTTCGTAGCGGGGGTAGAAGCGCTGGCCCTTCTCGTTGGTGGGGTAGTCGCCGTGCTCGCCGATGAGCAGGACGCCGTGCACGGCCAGGTCGCTGCGGCCCAGAGTGAGGGCGTCGGCGACGGTGGGATAGATGACCATAGAGGGGAAACGCTTTGCACGGTCCCGGCTCAGGTCGTTGTCCCCAACCTGATCAACGTAGAGGGAGACCAGGTCCATCGGGGGACGGTGGTGCCGGCCATTCCAGCCGTAGCCTTCTAAGAAGCGGTCAATGAAGTGCTGGGCGTGGGCGTATTTGTGGACAATGGTGGTGATGGCGGCGATTTTTGGGCGTTGTGGCATAGGGCCAGGGTCCTCGGTTTAAACAGCCAGACGCAGCCACGGATGAGCACAGGGGTTGGGGGATGAGGGCTAATCCCACTCAAAGACGACACCGAGGACCTCTTTCGGGTTGTCCGCGAGCATAGTGTAGACCTCCTGGCACTGTTCCGGCCCGGCCACATGGGTGATGAGGTCTTCTACGGGAAGCTTGCCGTTGCTCATCAGGCGCATGACCAGGTTGCGCTCCCGGTGCTTGGCCCAGCGGTAGTAGATGTGGTCCGCTTCCGGGGTTTTGGGCTGGTGAGCGCCCAGGATGCTGACTTCGCGGAGGTGGACATCGGCGAGAAAGTCCATTTCAACGGTGCCGCGCGCAGAGCCAAGGGCGACGACGCGGCCGGCTGTGCAGGCGAGTTTGACGGCGGTTGGATAGACAGCAGGCACCCCGGTGGCCTCGATAATGACGTTGGCGCCGTCTTCGACGCAGTGATCGCGCACGGCGGTTGGGAGGTCGTCTACCTCGTTGGGGTTGAAGCAGATGTCGATGCCCCTGGATGTGGCCTTCTGGCGCCTGAAATCGTCTAAGTCGACGCCGATGACGGGCATGCCGCCGGAGAGGTGGACAAGGGTCGCGGCGAGCTGTCCGACGATGCCCAGGCCGAAGACGACGACCGATTCTCCCAGTTCGATGCGGGAGACCCGAACGCCGTGCAGGGCGATGGCGCCCATGACCATGAAGGCCGCGGCCTTAGAGGAGACGTTCCCCGGGACGTTCTGGTAAAACCCTCTGGCGCCGGAGAGGATCGCGTGGCTGGCGTGGTTGCCCTGGCCGGCGATGCGGTCGCCGGGTTTCAGGTCCGGCACGTCTTTGCCGACGTCCAGCACGGTGCCGGTATTGCAGTAGCCGGTCGCACGCGGAAAGACCCGCTTCCCGCCCGGCTCACTCCCGTGCGTCCAGTTGTAGATTTCGGTGCCGACGCTGACGGCGGTGTATTCGTTCCGGACCAGGATGCCGTCGTCGGGGATCGGACCAAGTTCGAATGCTTCGACTTCGACTCGGCGAACGTCGGGGCAGATAAGTCGTTTTGCTTTCATAGTACGGGTCCCTTGTTTCTGAAAACAGTGGAACTCCTATTGCCGTTTTACTGTCTACGGTCGATGGTTTGCTTGAAAAGCCTGAGAAAATTGCCGCCCCAGACTTTTTGGACCTCCTCTTCGGACAGGCCGTGGACCAGCATGCTTTGGGTGAGGTGGACGAGCTGGGAGACATCGGGGACAACCGGCGTTGTCCGGCCCATGCCGTCGAAGTCGGAGCCGATCCCTACGTGGTCAATGCCCACGAGGTCGGCCACGTAGCAGATGTGTTCGACTAAACGGTCGACCGTGGCCTGTTCGGGGTGGATGAAGGAGGGGAGGAAGGCAATGCCCATCACGCCGCCGCCACCGGCGAGGGCTTTGATCTGGTCGTCGGTGAGGCAGCGCCAGTGGTGGCAGAGCGAGAAGACGGCCGTGTGGGTCATGGTAACCGGCAGGGCAGAGTGCTCGATGACTTCGTAGAAGGCCCTGTCGTTGGTGTGGGCCAGGTCGGTGACCAGGCCCAGGGCGTTGCTCTCTTTCAGGATGTCCCGCCCAAACGGGGTGAGGCCACCGGCGTTTTTACGCTCCTGTTCACGGTCTTCCGTCGCGCAGGGGCCGAAGGGACTTTTGGTGCCCTGCAAGTAGTCGTCTCCCCCCTCGCCGTGGGTGAGGCCCACGCAGCGGACGCCGAGGCGGTCGTAGAGCCGGAGGGTGTCAACCTCCCCTTCCAGCCAGCGCCCGGCCCCTTCGATGGTCATGAGGATGCCGATTTTTCCCGTTTCCCAGGCGCGTTCGACGTCTGTTGAGGATTGGACGAGCAGGAGGTCGTCCGGGTATCTTTCGATGGAGGCCAGGGTCTGTTCGAGGGTGACCCGGACGTTGGCGGTAGGACCGTTTCCAACCACGAAGAACCCGGCGTTGAAGCCGCCCTCCACCATTCTGGGGATGTCCATGTGATAGGCCGGGTCCCGCTGCTCCCACCGGATCGGCCTCTCGCCCCGGTGGATGCGCTCGACCGGGGTGTCGTTGTGGCCGTCGATGATCAGGAGCCTGTCGTGTACCTCCTGAGCTTCTTCGAGGGTGATTTGGGGCATGGGGAAACTCCTTTATAGACCACAGACCACGGAGAAAATTCAGTTCCAAGTTGAAAAAGTCAAAAAATGGAGATCAAACGTGATGGCAGGCAACCTGCAACCTGGAACGCCTCTGCCGTCCGCCGTCAGATTATGGGGGATCAACGGGTACTTTCTGGCGTTTCAGGACCAGGGGATCGTAGGTGAATCCTTTGGTTCGTTTTCTGAATTCGGCACGGGCTTTGCGTATGAGGTCGGGTTTCTGGCAGAGATCGAGGGCGCTGCCGGTGAAGACTTTGGCGGTCTGGAGCATGGCGCGTTCGGCAAAGGGCATGGCGGCCTGGGCAGCGAGGTCCCGGTGGTGGCCGGGGGTGCCCTTGGCGTAACAGACGATCTGGAAGCGGCCCAGAGGGGCCAGCCAGGAGACGTTGTCTTCGTCTGTGGAGCCCCGCCCCTGCGAGCCGCTGCCTTTAGCGATGGTGGTGTTGAATTCGCCTTTGAGGCCGAGATTTCGAGCCCGTTTTTTGTCGTCCTGTGTGGGCCGGGGCGGGCCGAAGAGTTCTAAGTTGGCGCGGACGGCGCCGCACATAGCGTCGTTGGGCAAGCGGGGGTAAACGGCGGTGATGCGGTGCCATTTCATTTCGGTGTCGGTGGCCTGCGCAGCACCCCGTGCACAGGCGGTGAGACGTTCGCGGACGTCGTCGACCTGTTTCCTGTCTTTGCCACGGACGAAGTACCAGACTTTGGCGTAGGCGGGGACGACGTTGGGGGCGTCTCCGCCGTTTCGGATGACGCAGTGGATGCGGACGTTTTCAGGGACGTGTTCGCGCAGGTAGTTGGCGGCAATGTCGGTGAGCATGACGCCGTCCAAGGCGCTACGACCCTTGTGGGCGCTGGCGCCGTGGGCCGTGCGCCCGAAGAATTCGTAGACGAGGGAGTCGAGGGACGACCCGCCGAAGTTACTGACGCCCGATGAGTTGCCCGGGTGCCAGGCGAGGCAGGCGTCTAAGCCGCGGAAGGCTCCGTCGCGGGCCATGTAGACCTTTCCGGCTAAGGTCTCTTCGGCGGGACAGCCGTAGTAGATGATTTTGCCCTTTGTACCGGTTTTGTAGAGGATCTTTTTTGCGGCAACCGCACCCACGGCCGGGGCAACGCCCAGGAGGTTGTGCCCTCAGCCGTGTCCCCAGGTGCCTTCGTCGGCCCCACAGTTGGGCAGGGCGTCGTACTCGCCGAGCATGCCTACGGCGGGTTTGCCAAGACCCCAGGTGGCCCGGAAGGCGGTGGGGATGTTTTTGAAGGGGAATTCGACCTCGAATCCGTGTGAACTCAGGTAATCGGCCAGGCTTTTGGAGGATTGGACTTCACGGAACGGCCGCTCGGCCCAGGCGTGGATCTGCCGGGCGAGTTCCCGGGCTTTTCCGGATTCGGCGCTGACGGCTTTGTTGACGCGGGCTTTCTTGGTTTTGGGGGTCACGGTACGGGTTCCTCTTTGAAAAATTTCGGAAATTCGGCGCTTTGGAAGTCCTGTACGCGGTGCTCCGGGTACAATCGATGCAGGGCCCTGACGCCTGCTGCCCCTCCGATGGCGGTTGTGGAAGGCCGACGTGCGGTGGCATAGCCGGGTTGTTGAGGCACAGCGCGCCGTACCCTATCCTTTTTGAATGGCTTCGACAACAGCGTCTCCGACGGCGGCGGTGGCGGCCCTCCCGCCCAGATCGGCAGTGTGGTTGACAGGATCGGTGAGGGTCCGGGCAACGGCGCGGTCGATGGTTTGTGCAGCGGCAATGGCGTCGGCATCGTTGTGGCGTTCGCCCAGCCAGGTGAGCATCATGCCAGCGGAGAGGATCTGGGCGACCGGGTTGGCGATGCCCTGTCCGGCGATGTCGGGGCCGGTGCCGTGGGAGGGCTGGAAGAGGCCGCAGCGGTCGCCCACGTCGGCCGAGGGGGCCATGCCCATGCCGCCAACCGTGGCCGCGGCGAGGTCGGAGATGATGTCGCCGAACATGTTTTCGGCAACGACGACGTCGTAGAAGGCAGGGCTTCGGAGTTGGTAGACGGTGAAGGCGTCCACGTAGGCGTAGTCCCGTTCGGTGTCCGGGTAGTCACCGGCGACCCGGTCGTAGACCTGCCGGAAGAAGGCCATGCTTTTGAGGATGTTGGCCTTGTCCACGCAGGTGACGCGGCGCCTTCCATCCTCCGGCGCGCCCTGCCGCTGCAGGGCGATTTCAAAGGCGTAGCACACGATGCGTTCGGTGCCGGTGCGGGTGATGACCATGTTGTCTACGGCGACATCGTCGCCCACGCGCACCCCTGCGCCCCGGGAGGCGTAGAGGCCTTCGGTGTTTTCCCGCATGATGACGTAGTCGATGGGCGGGTCGCCGGAGAGGAGAGGTGGGACGCCGGGGTATTTTTTGATGGGGCGGATGCCGGCGTAGAGGTCGAGCAGAAAGCGGAGGGTAATCTGGGGGGCGATTTCGGTGCCGTCGGGGAACCGCACCCCGGGGTCTCCGGCAGAGCCGAAGAGGATTGCGTCGGCCCGCCGACAGGCCTCTAAGGTGGATTCGGGGAGGTCGCTGCCGGTTTCGGTGTAACAGCGGGCGCCAACGGGGTGTTCGGAGAAGGTGAGCCGGAGGCCGGGGAAGGGCTTTTCCAGAGCGATGAGGACCTTGAGCGCTTCGGCCACGACTTCGGGGCCGACGCCGTCTCCGGGAAGGACGGCGATGGTGTAGGCTGACATGGGTGTCCTTTCGGTCTGTTTTTGGTTCGTTGAAGAGCTACGCAACTTCCTGCTGTTCCGCTCCCCTTCTCCCGCTGGCGGAAGAAACAGAATAATCGGCGAATCCCTCCTACTGTCCCCCGACGCCTGCTTGTACATACCCCACCAGTTCCCCCACCTCCACATCCACCCGCTCCTCCTTCTCTCGCCACTTCACTTCCACCACCCCCTTCTCCAACCCCCGCGCCCCAACCGTCACCCGAATCGGAATTCCGATCAGATCCGCATCGTTGAACTTCACCCCCGCCCGCTCGTCCCGGTCGTCTAACAGCACCTCCACGCCGGCCGCCTCCAGCTCTCGATAGATCTTCTCGGCCGCCTCCAACTCCCCCTTCGGCGCCTTCCCGCTCAGCACCAGGATATGGACCTGAAATGGCGCCACCGACATCGGCCAGACGATCCCCTGCTCGTCGTGGCACTCCTCGATCACACACGCCAGCAGGCGCCCCGTGCCGATACCGTAAGACCCCATCACCAGCGGCCGGGGCCGGCCCGCCTCGTCTAAAACCGTCGCCCCCAGCCCCTCGCTGTACTTCGTCCCCAGCTTGAAAATATTCCCCACCTCAATCCCCCGCACGCTCCCAAGCGGCGCGCCGCATGCGGCGCAGGGCATCCCATCCTCCACCGCCACCAGATCGGCCACCACATCCGGTTCGAAATCCCGCCCCGCGTTCACATTTAAATAGTGATAATCCTCCTTATTGGCCCCCGACACCAGGTTGTTCGACCCCGATACCCAATCGTCCACCACCAGCAGCACCCCCTCATTCACCCCGATCGGCGATCCGTACCCCGGTTCCGCTCCGATCGCCCGGATCTCCTCCTCCGTGGCCGGGCGCATCTCGACTGCCTTTACCGCGTTGGCCAGCTTCGTCTCGTTCAACTCATGGTCGCCCCGCAACAGGGCAAAGATAAACCGCTCTTCCCCCTCGACCCTCCCCACCATAAACACCGCTTTCGCCGTCCGGCGCTCGGGAATCTTCAAAAACGCGGCCAGATCCGCAATCGTCGCACACCCGGGCGTCTCCACCTCCTCCAGCGGCATCGGATCGGCCCTCTCCGGATCGGCCTTTGCAAACCCCGCAACCTGCCGGTTGGCCCGGTAGTCGCAGTTGTCGCACAGCAGCAGCGTATCCTCGCCCGCCGGGTTCAGATACATAAACTCGTGCGCCCCCGTCCCGCCCATTATCCCCGTATCGCTCTCCACCACAATCACCGACTCCCCCAGCCCCACACGGGCGAAGATATTCTCATACGCTCGGTACATATTGTTGTACGTCTCATCCAGGCTGGCCTCGTCTAAGTGAAAACTGTACGCGTCCTTCATGGTAAACTCCCGCACCCGGACCAATCCCCCCCGGCTGCGCGGTTCGTCTCTGAACTTCGTCTGAATCTGAAAAACGCTCAGCGGCACCTGCCGGTAGCTCTGAATCAAATGCCGCACCAGATCGGTCACCACCTCCTCATGCGTCATGGCCAGACACATCTCCCGCTCCGCCCGGTCGGCCATCCGAAGCATCTCCGGCCCGATCTCATCCCACCGCCCGCTCTCCTGCCAGAGCTCTGCAGGCTGTACGATCGGCATCAGCAGCTCCGTGCACCCGATCGCCGCCATCTCCTCCCGAAAAATCGCCTCAATCTTCTGCTTCACCCGCAGCCCCAGCGGCAGATAACTGAAAATTCCCGCCGCCAGCGGCCGGATCAACCCCGCCCGAAGCGCAAGCCGGTGGCTGACCAGCTCCGCATCGGCGGGCAGCTCGCGAAGCGTCTGCGTAAACAATTGAGAATAGCGCATCCCATTCTCCTTCTCACGGCAAGATGAGTTCCACCCTTCCCGGCTGTAAGGTGTGAGCTGAACTCAGCCCTCCCCAAAATCAAAAATCGTCAGCCCGGTCTTACCCAGAATCCACTCCAGATCCTCCTCCGAAAGAAAATCCCAGCTTTGGGGCAACGCCAGCGCCATCTCACACGTCTCACTATTCGAAACCGGGGGGAAATCGCTGCCCCACATAATCCGGTCCGGCCCGAAGCGCTCCAGGGCCTGCTTCACAAATGGAATCACCTCGTTGTAGGGATACCCCTTGCCGAAGGCGTAGAAACCGGAGAGCATGAAAACGACGTTTGGATAGTCCGCATACCCCAACACCCGTTCGTACTCCGGATAACCGGGCGGGCGGTCCACATCCGGAAACCAGCCCATGTGCTCAATCCGAAACCGGGCGTTTGGGAACCGCCGGATGTAGTCCTCGATTCGCGGTTCAATCATGTGCTGCATTCCCCCGCTCAGACTGGCCATAATCCCCAGTTCCCCCACAATATCCCACACCGCCTCATTGTCCACAGCAGCCGGAATGCGCAGGCCGGCCAGGTTGTGCTCTACAACCTCCCGCCGGATCTGCTCGGCCGCGTCCGGCGCCTTATAGTCCACGGCCCCCAGCGCCGCAAACCGGCCGGGAAACCGGTCCATGCAATCCTTCAAATAGGCATTGTTATAACATCCCCCGTACTGCACCAGCAGCGCCTTGTCGATCCCCGCAGCCTCCATCTGCGCCACCAGCACCTCCACCACCACATACTTCGTCAGCCCCACGTGAACATGCCCATCAACAATGGCCATAGCCCCTCCCTCTCATTTGGGATTGTGGATTTAACCTTTTTCACTCCGCATTCCGCATCGGCACCTCCAACGCCGACGGATGCGCGTTGTCGTGGTAAAGCCGTGCACAAAACGGCTCGAAATACGGAAACGCATACGTCGTATTGTAATTGCTTACCCCCAGCCGCAGCCGGTGCCCCACCTCCATGCGGTACCCGATCGTGCGCATCTCGATCTCTACCGTCACATGCCGCCCCGGCTCGGCCGTACGCGTCCCGAAGTGCCCCCGCGTAATCAGCGCCTCCGACCCGTCGGGGCCCACGTCGAACAGCTCCGCGTGAACCTGAAAAAAGGGCCGGTTGGGCAGCATGTAAAACCGCGCCCCCGGTGCCCCCAGAATCTCGGCCGGCGCCGCAAGCAGATCCCCCTCAAACACCGCCACCTCCACGGCCAGCGCCTTCGGCGTCCCTTCCATATTGTCCGCAATCGCCGACCGGAGCGTATAGTCGGTGTCCAGAGGCACGTTATTCACATTCGCATGCGTGTCCGGCTGCTCCGGCGCATCCTCCGCCAGCGCGCCCCCGGTCCTCAGATAAAACGTGCGAGTTTCCACCTCCTCCGGTGGGAGCGCGTCCACCCCCCCGTGCTCCCACCCCGGCCGCTGTGTGTACACAATCGCAGGCCCCTTCATAATCCCATTCTCCTCTCCCTTCAGCCAGTGGTCCAGCCACTGGTCGATCAACTCTTGCCGCACCTGCTGAGCCTCCGGATCGTCCTGCCCGTCGTGTCCCCCTCCGCCCAGATAGAGCTTCTTGGGCACATCCAGCCGGTTGAACATTTTCAGCACCTCGTTCGGCGGCATCCCCACATCGTGCCACCCGTGCAGGACAAATACCGGACAGCGGATCCGGTCCACAAACAGCAGCGGCGACCGGGGCCGCACCCACTCCCGGATCAGGTCCCAGTCCCCCGAAAGCGCCCACTGCCGCATCAGCTCCTGGAACCCCGCCGTCGCAACCCGCCGTCGCATCGTCCGCGTGAAAAACCACTTCGTCAGGCACCCGTTGTGTACCGCAAACTCGGCGTAATCCGTAAAAATATTCTGCGGCACAACCGTCGCCACTCCGGGATGGTGTATCGCAGCCATGTGCGAACACCACCCTCCCTGCGAACTCCCCACCACCCCCAGCCGCTCCGGATGCACCGGCTGCTCGGAAAACATCCAGTCGATCATCTCCTGAAGGTCAAAAATCTCCCGCGCCCCCATATGGAACGACAGTCCCTCCGACCCCCCCTGCCCCCGCACGCTGTAGCACACCGCCAGGTACCCCCGCTCCGCCAGCCGCCGCCCCTGCCCCAGCGTCGACGCTTTGCTCCCCGCATCCCCGTGCCCGTGCGCCAGCAGCACCCCCGGCCATCCCCCTTCCGGCACCTCCCCCTTCGGCGTACACACCGACACATCCAGCCGCACCCCGTCGTTCATCCCCACCCGGCACTCCCGCTCAACAAATGCCATCCAATCCCCCTGAAAATAAGTGTCAATCTACGATACCCTAAAAGTACGACGCAAACTCGCACCAGTGCCCGCTCACTTCACCCACTTTTTACTTCCCAATCTCCACCACCATCCCATCCTCCCCCACCATCACCTCCCCCTCATACCCACCCCTGATCTCCTCCGCCATCCGATACGCCGCCGTCCGGTCGCCCGTAACATCCTCCATCACCAAATGCTTGATCACCACCCGCTTCACCTCCGCCTCCGTCGCAATCCGCGCGATATCCGCCGGCGTAATATGCCAGTGCCCCCAGGGCTGCTGCGCCAGAAACTCCGGCGTCCCCGAACACTCGATCGCCAGCAGGTCCGCCCCCCGGCAGAACGCAACAAACCCCTCGTCCGGCGTCCCATCCCCTGTAATCACTACCCGATGCTCCCCGGCATCTACCCGGTAAACCAGCGTCGGAATCCCTCCGTGGTCCGTAAACGCCGCCGCCACCCGGTACCCCTCCACCGCCAGAAACTCCCCCTCCCGATCCACCTGGACCACCTCCGGGTCCAGCGCAGAGACATCCTTCCCGTGCTCCACCCGGCTTTGAATATCCTGTTCAAACGGCGGCCGGATAATCCGCGTCACAAAATCCACCGTGCCCACCGGACCGAAGATCCGCAACTTCCCCCCTCGCCCCTTCACCCAGCCCACAAACACCATATAGGGCACATCCACAATATGGTCAAAATGCAAATGCGTCAAAAATAGCGTATCCACCGTCTCACACCCCACCCCGGCCCGCGCTAAGTTCGTACTCGCCGACCGACCGCAGTCGAACATCAGCACCCGATCCCTCACATGCAGAATCTGCGCCGGCCCTCCCCGGTTCGGATTGTCCCGAACCGCCCCGCTGCCCAGCATCACAAAACGCAACCCCATCAGCCTCCTTTCACCGTCTGTCGTCAAAAAATTTCCCCTGACTCCAGAATTCCGGAGGGAAAGGCCGTTTGGGCTCCGTGCCCCTCCGTGATGCCAATATACCACCTTCACTCCACCCTGTCAACGCGGGATACCTCCGGATCTCCAAAACCCAACCGCCCAAAGACGACAGGCTGATGGACGCATACCGGGTCTCCCCACTTCTGGCTTGACTTCCACGATCAAGCGCCTTTATTTATCGTATAAATATAACAGTGATCCTAACCCCAGAGGCCACAGCTATGAAGTACTCCCTTAGAGGTGCGATCCTCCTTTTTTCCTTTTTCCTTTTTCCTTTTTCCTTCTCTTCCCTCTCCTGGGCGCAAACCGGCCGTATCACCGGTCAGGTCACCGCACAGGACACCGGCGTCCCCCTCCTCGGCGCCAACGTCGAAGTCCTCGGTCCCAACCTCGTCCGGAAGATGGGAGCGATCACCGGCGCCGATGGCCGCTACACGGTCGAAAATGTGCCCGCAGGCACATACACTGTAAAAGCGACCTTTGTGGGGTACTTAGACGCGGCAGTGACAGACATCGTGGTCGACGACTCGGTTGAGGTCCACATTGGGATGCTGGCGTCCCCTTACGAGCTGGAAAAGATCGTGGTGTCGGCAAGCCGCCGCGCAGAGAACATCCTGGACGCCCCGGCCACGATCTCCAAGGTCGGTTGGA
Source organism: Candidatus Latescibacterota bacterium (assembly GCA_965222075.1). Lineage (GTDB taxonomy): Bacteria > Latescibacterota > UBA2968 > UBA2968 > JAAXHW01. The sequence goes on from OZ244937.1 coordinate 3,662,638, forward strand.
AGGAAACCCAAAGAAACACCATTGGAAGCGCTTACCTGAGCGACCTTAAATATGTAAAAGGCATCGACTATCAGCAAATCGGCATCTTTCAGGAGCGATACAACACCAGGGGGTACAACTCCGCGTTTAACGTCCGCATGCTCCTCTTAACGGACGGACGTGTCACCAGAACCTTTGGAGGCAATCCCCTCTACGGCCCGACCATCACCCGGGACGACCTCCAGGCGATGGAAGTCATCGTCGGACCGGGCTCGGCGCTCTACGGTCCGGATGCTATATCGGGTGTCATCAGCCTGATGTCAAAAGATCCGCGAGACTTTCAGGGCACCAGCCTCGCCGTTGCCGGCGGCTCTCGAAACCTCTTTAAAGGACGGTTTCGCCATGCGGAACAGACCGGCAAATGGGGCTGGAAGGTCTCGGGCGAATACCAGAGAGGCCGCGATTTTGAACGGATCACGACATTCTACAATGCGGACAGCACCGCCTCCGTGACCGGCGATCCGGATTTTGACTCCAACTTTTTAACCGGCGGGTTAGGCCTGTTTTATTACCCGGACCGTCAATCTAAGTTCGGGTTTACAGCAGGGGTGACCCGCATGAATCAGATCTTCTTCAACCCCGCGGGCCGCAACCAGACCAAAAATTATGTCTACCACTACCAGCAGGTAACCTGCACAACGCCGAATCTCTATCTGAATATCTACCGCACGGGAGACACATCGGGCGACTCATTTGGCTTAGACAGGAAAGCGACCTTTCGTCTGGCCGGTCTACCTGCAGAAGAAGCGGAAGAACGGGCAAGAGATGGGAGTGACGGTTCCTTCTGGGAGGGAGAAGCCCGGTACACCTTCCACTTTCCACACCTGAAAAACACCTACTTCACACTGGGATCGAACCTCCGCCACGAGCGCACGGCCGGAAACATTTTTGCCGGAGGGAAAGCAGCGTCGCATCTCGTCGGCTTCTACGGGCACACAAAGACCGACCTGAACGGGAAACTCAGGGCTGTTTTGGCCGCTCGCATCGACCTACATGAAATCTACGACACACAATTCAGCCCCAAGGCAGCGCTGATCTTTAAACCGGAACCCGGAATCGCCTTCCGGTTCACCTTCAACCGGGCCTTTAAAAGCCCGACCCTCTTAGAACAGAAGGCCGAGCTCCCACTCGGCCAGTTCCTGGTCGCCCGCGGCAACAGCAAGGGCTTCCGCTTCGGGAGCCCGACAGGAAACCCGCTGTCGCCCCAATATGCGGCCGGCATCCCCAAATTGAAGCCCGAGGAAAACACCACATTCGAATTTGGATTCAAAAGCATCCTGGCCAATCGGGTGTTCTTGGACCTCACCGGCTACAGGAGCCGGTACAAAGACTTCATCAGCGACGTCCTGCCGGTTGGTGACTTGCGAAGCGGCATTGTCACCTTAGACGAAAACGGAAATCCCAGGGCCGGGGAGCAGACCCTTTCTCTCATCAACTTCGGGAAACAGACGGTTCTGGGGGTCGATGTGGGGGTGAATGTGTACGCCACAGATCGCCTTCTCCTCAAGGGCAACGCCTCCTTTATCAAAACCGACGACCTGGAGGACGCACAGGGTCTGAATGTGCCCTTCAACACCCCGGAGGCCATCCTCAACATCGGTCTTTCGACGAGCGACTTTGTAACAAGAGGGACGTCTCTGGACCTCTCACTCCGTCACATCGTCGAACATGACTTCCGTTCGGGCCCCCATGCAGGCACCCTCCCGGCCTATACGGTCGTGGACATAAACGTCGGCTACCAGACGCAGGTTGGGGTTGCCTACAGGGTTTCGGCCCACAACATTCTGAACAACAGGCACAGGGAATTCGTGACCGGACCCGAAATCGGAAGGATCGTGGTGGGAGAGGTAGCGTATGGGTTCTAAAAAAAACAGCGACCCGGAATGCATTTCGGATCGCTGTTTTTTTATTCGTATTATCCTCTGTTCACGCCTTCTGATAGATTTCCGCGCCCTTCTCCCTGAATTCTTTCGCCTTCTCACCCATGCCGGCCTCCAGCGCCTCGTCGGCTTCGAGGCCTTTCTGCGCGGCATAGTCGCGCACGTCCTGGGTGATCTTCATGCTGCAGAAGTGGGGGCCGCACATGCTGCAGAAGTGGGCGACCTTGGCGCCCTGGGCAGGGAGGGTTTCGTCGTGGAACTCCCGGGCGGTTTCGGGGTCGAGGGAGAGGTTGAACTGGTCTTCCCAGCGGAACTCGAAGCGCGCCTTGGAAAGGGCGTCGTCCCAGGCCTGCGCGCCGGGGTGGCCTTTGGCTAAGTCGGCGGCGTGGGCGGCAATCTTGTAAGCGATGACGCCGTCTTTCACGTCCTGCCGGTTGGGGAGGCCCAGGTGCTCCTTGGGCGTGACATAACAGAGCATGGCTGTGCCGTACCAGCCGATCATGGCTGCGCCGATGGCCGAGGTGATGTGGTCGTAACCCGGGGCGATGTCGGTGGTGAGGGGGCCGAGGGTGTAGAAGGGGGCCTCCTGGCAGAGCGCCATCTGCTTGTCCACATTTTCTTTGATCTGGTGCATGGGGATGTGCCCCGGGCCTTCGTTCATGACCTGGATGTCGTACTCCCAGGCGATTCTGGTGAGTTCGCCCTGGGTTTCCAGTTCGGCAAACTGAGCTTCGTCGTTGGCGTCTGCAATGCTGCCGGGACGAAGGCCGTCGCCCAGGGAGAAGGAGATGTCGTAGCGCTTCATAACCTCGCAGATGTCGCGGAAGTGGGTGTAGAGGAAGTTCTCCTTGTGGTGGGCCAGGCACCATTTGGCCAGGATGGAGCCACCACGGGAGACGATGCCGGTGATGCGTTCCGCAGTGAGCGGGATGTAGCGCAGGAGCACGCCGGCGTGGATGGTGAAGTAGTCCACACCCTGTTCCGCCTGTTCGACGAGGGTTTCGAGGAAGATGTCCAGGTTCAGGTCTTCGGCCACGCCGCCGACCTTTTCGAGCGCCTGGTAGATGGGGACCGTGCCGATGGGGACGGGAGAGTTGCGGATGATCCACTCCCGCGTTTCGTGGATGTCGCTGCCGGTGGAGAGGTCCATGGCCGTGTCGGCCCCCCATCTGGCGGCCCACCGGAGCTTTTCGACCTCCTCTTCGATGGAGGAGGTGACGGCGGAGTTGCCGATGTTGGCGTTGATTTTGACCAGGAAGTTGCGCCCGATGATCATAGGCTCGCTTTCGGGGTGGTTGATGTTGGCCGGGATGATCGCACGGCCTCGGGCGACTTCGGAGCGGACGAATTCGGGGTCCACGTTTTCACGGATGGCGACGAATTCCATTTCAGGGGTGATGGTGCCCTGCCGGGCATAGTGCATCTGGGTGACGTTGCCCCGGCCGCGCAGCACTTTTTTGCGCCGCAGGCCCTTGGGGATTTCCGGCGCGTCGGTGTGGACCGGACGGCAGGTGGGGTCAACCTCCTCGATGTCGCTCCGAGCCTGAATCCAGGGACGGCGCATCGGCGGCAGGCCGCTGCGAACGTCGTGCTCCTGGGGGCCGCTCGTGTCGTAGACGTAGAAGGGGGGCTGCCCACCGGAAAGGGTGATTTTGCGGGCGGGGACCTGTACACCGGCCCCGCCTTCGATGTAGACTTTCTCAGAGCTGGGGAATGCTTCGCCGTTCCCGGTACGGGGACTCGATTTTTTGCCGTTTCCAGAAGCGGCGTCGGTTGCCTGGCGCATCGGTCTACCTCCTTATGTCTGGTGATTTGGATCTGATATGCAACACTAAAAAAAAGCCGCTTTCCGTAGGAAGACGGCCTTGAGACACGGTGAACACGTGTTGCAAGATCGTGAAATCCGCTTTCCTACGCTGGCATTACCCAGATCAGGTTCACAGGGTGTGATCTCAGCCGTTTGGCACCCCTTGCGGATCTACACAAATAAAATAAGCAAAAAAGAACGATCCGTCAAGGGGGGAATTTCAGATATGTTTTATAACTCTTTATCATTTGCTTTCGCTATTTTAACGGGGCGGTGGTCAGACGTTTCCGAAAAACTGAATTCGCCAAAAGTATAGCTGATGCTTTATCCTCTTCATGTGTGGAGATGTGCACCCCTCTGGGCGCACATCCGCACATCAACTTCAAGCTGGGTGTCCCCGCCACCCTGGCGGACGCCGCGGGTTGGAGAGACGTCCTGGTAGTCGCGCCCCACCGCGATGCGCACGTGTCGCTCGTCGGCGAAGCTCCGGTTGGTCGGGTCGAAGCCGACCCAGCCGAGTTCCGGCAGCAGGCACTCGACCCATGCGTGGGTGGCATTTTCCCGCGCCTCCTCGCTGGATAGGCCGGTGTCGTGCAGGTAGCCCGACACATAGCGGGCAGGGATGCCCCAGGACCGGGCGATAGCGACCATGACGTGGACGTAGTCCTGACAGACTCCCCGGCCGGATTTGAGGATGTCCTCAATGGGGGATGCTGCCGAGGTGCTCCCCGGGGCGTAGTGGAAGCTACTGTGGAGCGTATTGGAAAGCCGTAACAGATCCTTGAGAGGATCGTCCTCGCGTTTGATGCCGTTTCGGTCAACGAAATTGGCAAGGGCGGGTGACGACTTGGTCAACTCACTCGGATGCGTGAAGTCCCAATGGGTGAAGGACGCCTTCCAGGAGTCGATCTCCTGCCAGGCACCTGCGCCGAGTCTGGATGGAAGCGGCGTAAAGGGCATCGGTTCGACCTTGGAGTGGACCGTTATCTCCAGGGCTTCGTGCTCCCGGTGGACGTTCAGAACATGTCGCGTGTTGCCGAAACAATCCGTTTCCCCGTTCAGGAAAGCCTGTGGTTTCGTTTCGATCTCGAAGCGAAAGAGCCGCTGACCCCTATCGTCGCGCGGCTTCAGGCAGAGCAACATCACGCACTGCCGCGCAGGCGACGCATAGCGATAGCGGGAGACGTGCTTGATTTCATACTGGATAATTTCGGCCATAGCATCAGCGTGCCGGGGAATCCTCAATGGCGTAATCGATATAGGCAGCGGTCACGAGATCGTGAAGTTTCCGGCAATAATCCCTGACCTGCGCAAGGAGAGCCTCGTGGTCTTCTCGATCCGGCCAATCATAATGGATCAGGGCGCACATACGGCTGGCCAGGCGGAGGGCCGCGGCGCTGGAATGTTCACCGGAGCCAGGACCAATAGCAGTGAGCTCCGCAACTGTCGCGTCGAGCGAGTAGCAAAGCGAGCCATGCAGCAGCGGGTCCGTCACGAGCATGTCCAACACCCGGCGCGGCTGGATATCAACGCTGTAGTTGCGGTTGTAGGCGTCAAACGCCTCGCAGACGCGCAACAGGTTTGCCCAGTTTGCGTCGAAGGATACGTCCGTTAGCTTGTCGGTGGCGAGTTGAGACAGAAACAACACAGCCGAGCACTGGGCGCGTTCAATGAAACGCCCAAGCTGCAAGAAATGCCACCCTTCGTCGCGATACATGGTTGCCTCTGCCACGCCGGCAAAGGTGTTGATTTCACCTGCCGTTTCCGCGTAGAAACTCTCTGGGGAGGTCTTCCAGATTTCCTGAATGCTCAACTTCTGGAGCCGTAGATAGGCCAGGTTCAGACAGGTCCACATTTCAGCGCTGATGCAGTGACGCATCTGGCGGGCATTCTCACGGCCGAGGGAGAAACAACCCCAGACCGAATCGGGGTTCGAGCGCTCGAAAGTGAGATCATCGGCCAAAGTGTAGGAATCGGCCAGAGTATAGTCGTCGCTGCCGAGCAACTCGATACTGCCTCCAAGAGGCTGCCGGCTCAAGCTCATGTAGATTCGGCTCCAGCCGAAATAGATCTCCCGGATCGGCCGATCCACCAGAGCTTCCGCCTGCAATCGCAGCAGGCGGCAGAGATGCGCCGCCCGCTCCAGGTAACGGCCCATCCAATAGAGGCCCTGTGCGCTACGCGAAAGTAATCTCGGTCTTCCAGTAATCGTTTCCATTAATCCTCGGTCTCGTCACCTTCCTCCGGCATGAGCACAAACTCGGGGTAGGCCTCGATTCCCAGCTCCCCGACGTCTTGACCCAGCCGCTCGACCTGGACCGACACCCGGACACCCAGGGTCGCGGCAAGCACACGCCACAGCAGCCACGAGACCGAAAACACAAACACCCCAACCGCCACCACACCCAGCAGTTGCACGCCGAAGCTGCCGCCTGCGGCAATGCAGACCGCCAGCGTTCCCCAGATGCCGGCGAACAGATGGGCAGGCACCGCCCCGACGACATCGTCGATCTTCAACCTCTCCAGCAATTTGATTCCTATCGTGCAGAGGGTGGCTCCTACAGCGCCAATGATGACCGCCCAATAGTGGTCGACGATGTCAGGGCCGGCGGTAATGGACACCAGTCCCGCAATGGCCCCGTTCAGGCTGGCGAACAGATCCACGCGCCCGAGTATGGGTCGGGACAAAACGAGGGCCACCACGACGCCGGCTGCCGCCGCCAGGTTGGTGTTGACCAGCACATGACTCATGGCCAGCACGTCGACAGCACTCCCCAGTTTCAGCTGCGATCCGCCGTTGAAGCCGAACCAGCCGAACCAGAGGATGAAGACGCCCAGAGTCACTACCAGGATGTTGGAGGGCGGCGTGGCCTTGATAGTGCCGTCTTTCCGGTATTTTCCGAATCGTGGCCCTACGGCCAGTGCGCCCGCAAGCGCCGCCCAACCACCGGTGCTATGGACGATGGTCGAGCCGGCAAAATCCTTGAATCCCATTGCACTCAGCCACCCTCCGCCCCAGGTCCAGGCGCCGACGACGGGGTAGATGACGGCCGTCAGCACCAGCGTGAAGAGAAAGAAGGACCACATCTTAACCCGTTCGGCCAGCGTGCCGGAGACGATGGAGGCGGCGGTTGCCACGAAGACCATCTGGAAGAACCAGTCCGACATGGTGGAGTATTTGTTCGCGATCACAGCGGCTTTCGCAGCCTCCTGTCCCGACACGAGGGCGAGATCATGAGTCGACGGCCCGTAGAGGAACTTGAACGAGCCGATCACGCTTCCCACGTCGGTGTACATCAGGTTATAGCCGATGAAGTAGTAGGCCAGTCCAGCTATGGAGTAGAGGCCGATGTTCTTCAGGCAGATCATGGAGGCGTTCTTGGTGCGCACCGAACCGGCCTCGAGCATGGTGAACCCGGCACACATCCACATCACCATCGCACCCCAGACCAGGAACGAGAAGGTGTTGAAGACAAACATGGTCTCCTCGTCAACCGCCGCCTGTGCGGCGGCCGTCCCGCACAACAGGCAGCCAAGCACCGCCAGCGTCTTTCCCCCCAGGGCACCGCCAAGGCGTTTATGGACAGGGACTTTCATGGATTCTCTCATATCGTCTCCTTTCGTTGTTGAGCCATACCGGCGAGATGCGTGGTCTATCTTACCAGAATAAAGGTCCCATCTGCTCAGTCTCCCAACACCCACAGGTCTTTGCCGCCTCCACCCTGACTGGAGTTCACCACCAGGCTGCCCCGACGCAGGGCGACACGGCAGAAAGCGCCAGGCACGATACGTGTCTCGTGGCCATGGAGCACGAATGGACGCAGGTCAACGTGGCGCGGCTCGACTCGGCCATCGATCAGACAGGGCGCGCGGGAGAGCGCCAGGACGGGCTGCGAGATGAAGTCAGCCGGGTCGGCGCACACCTGCCTGACGTAAGTCTCACGCTCCTCGGGCGTGGCATGGGGACCCACCAGCATGCCGTACCCCCCGGACTCGCCAACACGCTTTACCACCAGGTTCTCCAGATTGTCGAGCGTGTACTCAAGGTCTTCCGGCCGGCGGCACAGGTAGGTCTCCACATTGGCCAGAAGCGGCTCTTCACCCAGGTAGTAGCGGATCATGTCAGGCACGTAGGCATAAACGCTCTTGTCGTCAGCAACGCCCGTTCCGGGTGCATTCACCAGGGCAACATGGCCAAGTTTGTAGGCGTGAAGCAACCCGGGGACGCCCAGCAGAGAGTCCGGGCGGAAGACGAGTGGGTCGAGAAAATCGTCATCCACACGCCGGTAGATCACATCGACACGTCGGAGGCCGGTGGTGGTACGCATGTAAACGAAACCGTCGTTGATGAGCAGATCGCGGCCTTCGACAAGCGCCGCCCCGATTTCGTGAGCCAGAAACATGTGCTCGTAGAAGGCCGAGTTGTAGACGCCGGGCGTCAGCAGCGCGATGCAAGGGTCGAACCGCCCTGCCGGGGCCAACTCTCGCAGGGTCTTGAGCAACATGTGCCCGTAATGTTCCACCTCCTGCACGCGAGAGCTTCTGTACAGACGGCGTAGACTTGCCTTCACCGCTTTGCGATTGGCGATCATGTACGAAACACCCGAAGGCACCCGCAGGTTGTCCTCAAGCACACGAAAGCCGTCGTTGGTACGCACCAGGTCGGTACCGCAAATAGAGACCCAGGCACCGTGGGGTGCGGAGAAGCCGCGCATCTCGATACGGTACTGGGGACAGCCACGCACCATGTCCGCCGGGATGACACCGTCGGCAATGATGCGCGCCTCGTTGTAAATATCCTCCAGGAAGCGGTTCAGGGCGGCAAGGCGTTGGGTCAGGCCGGTTTCAAGCTGCCGCCACTCGGCACCCGAGAGAATCCGGGGCAGGCAGTCAATGGGGATGATGCGCTCATCGGCCTCTTGGTCGCCGTAAACGGTAAAGGTGATGCCTTCGTTCGAAAACGAGCGCGTAACGCGTTCCTGGATGCTGCCAAGTTCCTCGGCAGAGAACTGGCTCAGTGTTTCGTAAAGCAGGCGGCAATGTTGCCTGGGGGTGCCATCCGGCAGGAACATCTCGTCGTAGATGGACGGATCAAGACCGTAGATGTCAAAGTCCATGGCTATCGATGCCATCTCCGGCCCACATTCGTCGAAGGCCACGCGAATGCGGTTACAGACGTCGTCCGGGATCTCCTCCGACAATCAGAGCGCCTCATTATCGGTTCTTTCCTCCACCATTGTCGGGGGCGCCGCCAGGGGTAATTCCACAACCATCTCGGTAAATTCGCCGGATTCGGTCGCGACCCGGATGGTTCCTCCGTGCTCCCGAACAATATCGTTGGACAGGGCAAGGCCAAGCCCGGTACCCTTGTCGGTCGGCTTGGTCGTGAAGAAGGGGTTGAAGATCTTATCGACGACATCGGGTGGAATTCCGCTCCCGTTGTCCCTGATGTAAATCTCGACGCCTTCCGGTCCGCGCCGGGTCCTTAGCCACAACGTTGGGGTGTAGGGCGCTTCGTCAGTCTCTGCTGGCGCACTTGTGCGTCGTTTCTCATCGGTCGCATGGCAGGCGTTGCTCACCATGTTGAGAAAGACGCGGCCCATGTCCTGCGAAACGACTTCGATCTGGCCCGTCTGCGGGTCCAGATCCTGCTTGATGTCAAGTTGGAAATCCGAATCGGCCGCCCTTGCGCTGTGGTAGGCGAGCCGGGCGTGTTCGTCAAGCAGGTTGTTGATGTCGGTGGGTTGCCGTCCGGCCGAGCCTCGGCCCATCGAAAGCATGTCGTGAACGATCCGGTTGGCGCGTTCGCCGTGTTCACGGATGCGCCCGAGGTTGTCGGTCAGGTCCTGGCAGATCTCCTGGATGAGCCCGCGCTGGTCTTCGTTCAACGTCCCGCCGCCCTCACTGAGGGTTTCCTGGAGTTCCTCCAGCAGTTCCTCCAGCAGTTCCTCCGAGACCTCTGAGAAGTTCTTGACAAAGTTCAGTGGGTTTTTGATCTCGTGGGCGACCCCCGCAGTGAGTTCACCGAGCGCCGCCAGTTTTTCGCGCATCACAATCTGGTCCTGTGCCCGCCGGAGGTCGGCCAACACCTTCTCGAGTTGGTCGTTCTTCTCTCGCAACTCCCCAGCCAGCTTTTCCACCAGGTTCAGGCGCTGGACCTCCAGGGCGTGGCGACGGAATACCTCCAGGGCCGCTGCCATGTCCGCGACCTCGTCGTTTCCGCCGATCTCGACCCGGGCCTCCAGGTCGCCATCGGCCATGCCGCGCATCCTGTCCGACAACCTTTCGAGACGGCGCAAAAGCACACGGCCGACGAACAGCCAGGCGATCAGTACCGCTCCGGTGATGCTGACCACGTTCAGCCCGAGCAAGACGTTGCGTCCGGTCCGGATCGCCCTCATGGATGCGTGGGTGGCTTCCTGTGTGCGCTCACGCGCCGCGCTGACCAAACCTTCAACCTCAGCGACGAGATCGATGGCGAGGTCTCGATTGCGCGCGATCAGGTTCCGCTGGCGCTCGACGAGCTCGAATTCTCGAACGATCAGATCAAAGCCGCCCTGCTGCCCGACACCGAGTTCGAACAGTCGATTGAAGGTCGGAGCGATTTCACCGCGCCAGGGCGCTTTACCCAGAGCCGACAAGCTCCGCTCGATACGGCCGGTGGTGGCCTCGAAACGTTCCCGCAGCGGTTCGAGCAAAAGGGCATTCGACAGATTGAATGCACCTGCCAGAAGCTGCGTTGCGATGGTGGCGTTCGCCTGCAATTCCGCCAGGTGGCGGTATCGGTCGAACTCATCATCCGAGAAATGCCGCTCGCGAGGCATCGGCGGTTGACCCAATGTCCGATAGCCCGTCATCGCGTAGAAGAGTTGGTCGTCAATAGCCGGAACCAGCGTGCTGGACAGTTTGCCCCCCAATTCCGCCAGTTCCACGCGCAACGCTTCGCTACGCGCACTCACCTCGAACAACTCGGCCACCTCACGTTCAATGGCTTCAATATTCGACGTCAGCGCGCCGGCATAGTCGCGGATGCGGCTGTAGCGTTCCTCATCCTCTTTTTTAACGTCCCGCCGCATCAGGGCCGCCAATTGCGTCTCAAAGGCCTTCCGCTCTTCGGCGATTTCGGCGGTGACGCGGGCGAAGTCCTCTTCTGTCGCGGCAGCAGTCAGACGCGGGGCGGCAGCAACCAATGTACCGCTCTGCTGCGCAACTCCGAAGGCAGCCGCCATCTCCGGGACGCTGCCCTCGTTGACACGGCTTTGTACATCGCCCACGCGATTGAAAGAAGACCAGCCGACCAGACTGGCGCCCATGGTGAGGGCGACGGCGCCTCCGATCCCCAGATAGAGTTGCGTGGCGATGCGGAAGCGGCTCTCAAGCAGGCGTTTGAGCGTGCGGATCACGGCTCCATGTCCTGGAGCGTATCGATTGGATAATAACGGCCGTCACGACCGATCACGGTCAGGAAGACAGCATCCGAACCCTGATTGTCCAGGTCGCCGTAGCGGAGTTCAAATCCGCCTAAATCGACGACTTCAGAGCGGCGGAGACTGTTGAGAAAGGAGGCTCGGCTGACCTCCCGGCCGCAGCGTTCCAGGGCGGCAATGGCCAGGCGACCGGCCAGGTAACCTTCGAAGGAGACGAAACCGGGAACGGCGTCGGAGGCGTAGGCTGCCAGGGCCCGACGGTAGGCGGCAGCGACAGGGAAGGTGTCGTCCGTTGGAAACGGCACCACCTGGGTGACAAAGACCCCGGCTCCAGCGCCACCAAGTTGTCTGGCCAGTGCGTTGCTGCCCACGAAAGAGATGGTTATAAAGGCGGAGTTCATACCAGTGTGCCGCGCCCAGGCGATTAACGTCGCAACTGGCTCGTAGGCTCCAATCAGGATCACTGCCTCGGGGTTTCCCCGGCGCAGATCGAGCAGAGCCGTTTTCACGGCCGTGGTATTGCGCGGATACAACCCGACTGACACCGCCTCCATTCCGCGCCTTTCGAGTGCGCGCCGCGCGCCCCGGTAACCGGCGCGACCGAAGGAATCGTCCTGGTACATCACGGCGATGTGCTTTAAACCCAGGTCGCCGGTCAGCCGGGCAACCATCTCCTCCGTCTCCTGATTATAGGAAGCGCGCAGGTTAATCACGTTGTTCCACTTTGCTTCGCGCAGGAAAGCAGCGCCGGTAAACGGGGCGATGTAGGGAACGCTCGCATCTGCAGCGACTGGAGTGGCGGAACGCGACGTCGGCGTGCCAACGGCGCCGATGAGCGCGAAGACCTCTGCTTCCTTGATCAGGTAGAGGGTGTTGGCAATGGCCGCTTCCGGTTCGTAGGCATCATCAAGAGACACGAGTTCCAACCGCCGACCGTGGACACCACCGCGCTGATTTGCCTCCTGGAAAGCGGCTTCAATCCCGCGCCTCATGTCGGTGCCGAGCTGCCCGGCGGGGCCGCTGAAGGCGGCGGACTGGCCGAAGAGAATGCGCCGATCGGAGACGCCTGTTTCCTCCGCGTGGCCTGCCGTAGCTGCCAAGAGCACTGTCCACGCGACGAACAGCCAGACCGCCTGGTGGGGCGTCCGTCTCATCTGGTCCTTCGCTTGATCAAGGTCAGGTGGTTCCGGTGCTGCTCTCGCCGATAGTACATTTCGTCCATCATCGTAAGCACCAGATGAATGCCGAGTCCGCCCACAGGCCGATCTTCGAGCGCCGCTTCCAGATCGGGCTGTGGCGCGTCCTTCAGGGGATTGAAGGGCCGGCCGTCGTCCGTGATTTCAATGGTGATGGCGTCCGCCGTCGAGGTCAATGTGATCTCGATCTCTCCAGGATCGCCGTCGAGCCCATGTCTGACGATGTTGTTCCCGAACTCCTCGATGGCGAGGTCGACCTGGTGGACAAGGCCGGGGGGCCACTTCTCCTGCTGCCCGAGGTCCTCGGCGGCGACGGCGACCCGCCTCAGTTCATCGAGATTGGCTTCAATCCGAAAGGATCTTTTCGCGCTCACGTCTCTGTCCCCTCGTGGCGCAACGCCAGGCAGGTGATATCGTCGGACTGCGGGGTATCTCCCACAAAGGCTTTCACGGCCTGAAAGACCGCCAGGTTGGCTTCCCGGGCGTCCCCCTGGGGAGCGGCCACAAAGACTTCGTGCAGACGCTCGACCCCAAACTCTTCCTGTTTGTCATTCATGGCTTCGGTAACACCGTCCGTATAGAGAACGACGGTGTCGCCAGGTGCGAGGGTCACGGTGTTGTGCTGGTATTGGATGTCGGGTATCATCCCAAGGGCGATCCCGCCGGTCAGAGGAAGCAGGGTCGAGTTTCCATCAGCGTTGACGATGAGCGGAGAATTGTGCCCACCATTGGCGTATAAGAACTCTCCACTCGCCGGATCGAACACCGCGTAGAAAACGGTGACGAACATCGCAGCTTCGTTGTTCTCGTAAAGCAAATGGTTGACCTCGCCCAGTACCTCACCCGGATCGGGGCTGCCGATGGCCGCGCCCCTCAGCAGCGTGCGGCTGGACATCATGAAGAGCGCGGCGGGCACACCCTTGTCCGAGACGTCTGCGATTGCCAATCCAATGCGACCGTCCTCAAGAGGGATGATGTCGAAGAAATCGCCGCCCACGTTGCGTGCGGGCTCCATGCTGCCAGAAACCTGGTAGGTGGGGCTCTCGGGAAACCGTGTGGGAAGAATCGATTGCTGCATCTTGCTGGCGACATCGAGTTCGTTCTGTATCGCGATCAACTGGTCACGCGACTCGAGCGCCTCGCGCCACTCGACCATATGGCGCACGGTCCGGTCGATGGTGACCTGCAGGTCCTTGAAGTCAATCGGCTTGGTGACGAAGTCGAACGCGCCCCGGTTCATCGCCGTGCGGATGTTCTTCATGTCGCCATACGCCGAAATGATCACGGAACGGATGTTGGGGTCCACTTTGGGGATCTGTTCCAGCAGCGTGAGACCGTCCATCTGAGGCATGTTGATGTCCGAGAGCACCATATCGATGTCCTCGTCTTCGTTCAACCGCTCAAGGGCCTCCACACCGTTGCTGGCAAAGACGAACGCGTAGCGGCCGGCGCGAATGGCGCGCCGCATGCGCTGCAGCATAAGCGGTTCGAGATCAGGCTCGTCATCGACGACCAGAATTTTGTATGGTTGTTCTATCATTCTCACACTCCAGCAGATCCAGTTTCTCTTGACGGTTGGAAATGAGGTAACGATTTCCTCACAAACAGGTCAACGCGGCTGCTCTTCGCCCATCTGCTCCAGCTCTTCGGCGATTTCGTCCATCAGGAGGACCAGGTCCAGGACATCTTGGCTCGTGACCGTACCCAGAAACTCATCTGAGTCCCTGTCCAGGACGGGTATCACCGACAGCGAGTGATCCGTCATGCGCTTCAGCACGTCCTGGATCGGCTCTTCAGGCAGGGCGTGCGGCGGGTCCGGGCGCAGCACGTTGCGAAGGGACGTGTCCGCCCAGGAGTCCCTGGGGACGGACGGTAGCCTGGACAGCGACACGATCCCTGCAACGGCGCCTTCGTCAACCACCACGTAGTCGTGTTGATTCGGCACGATCCAATCGTCGACAAAACTCCTGAGCGACAGCGTTGACTCGGAATAGGTCCGCGTTCTGTCCAGAACGTGATTGGCGGTAATGTCTTCCATCGCGTGGCGGGCGAACGAAGGCGGCACAGCGTCCGGCGGTGTAGGGCGGTGCACCCCCCTGGCTCGCTTGACCGCGAAACTGATCGCCTGAGGCATCAGCACAATGTAGCCGAACATCACGAGCACGAGCAGTGAGAAGACATCCTGCTCGATCACGTCGGTCTCGAGGAGGACGAGGAGAAGCGCGATCTCCGCCACGCCTTTCGCCATCAGTCCCGCGGCCTGAGCGTAGGGTTTATCCAGCCGCGCCACATAGGTACCGATGAAGGCGCCGGCGAACTTGCCCAGCAAAGGGATCGTTACCAGCGCGACAATCGTCGCCATCGGCAAGGTCGTAAAAGATAAGTCCAGGCGCAGACCAGCCGAGGCGAAGAAGAGTGGGACGAACAGGCCCTCCCCTGCGCTCCGAATACCGGGCATAACATCCCGGTGCACCTGACGGGGCAGCCCCGACAGGGCCGCGCCGAAAAGCAGGGCCCCGATAGAGCCGTGGAGACCGATTTTCTCGGCCACCACCACCATCAGGAAGAGACAGCCGATCAGCAGCCCGAATGACAGCTCGGGCACGTTCAGGAAGCGATGCAGGTAGACGATGGTGGGCGGCAGGACCCTGGCCGACAGGATCCACGCAACGACCGCGAAGCCTGCGATTTGCCCCAGCAGAATGAGCACGCCTGCGACGCTCAGTTCGGGGTGGTGTTGGTGTTCGCCAATGGTGAACCCGACCAAGAGCAAGATGATCAACTCGGAGATGATCACCGTGGTGAAAATCTCAAGCCCGATCGGTTCCTTGAGATACCCATTGTCGGCGAGTACCTTGGCCACAAGGCCCAGGCTGGACAGCGACAGGATGCCGGCTAAGGGCAGCGCCTCCTTGAACTGGAGGTTGAGGGCGAAATCAACCTTGAAGAGGTTGGACGTGACGACCAGGGCCGCGAGCAGCGAAATGAGCACTGACACGGTCGCGGCGAAGAAAAACCGGCCGCGGATTGTTGCCACGAAGCCTGCTATATCGATTTCATCGAGGCCAACCAGGAAGAAGAGGACGAAGACGCCGATGCCCAAGAAGAGCTGGAGTTTGCTCGTCGGCTCGACTATCCCGGCGATGGGTCCAAGCAGGATGCCAGTCACCGTGTACGCGACGATCGAATTCAAGCCAATCCGGCCAAGAATACCCTCGGCGAGCTTGGCCACGACAACCAGCAAACCGATGGGCAGTAAGGCTTCGATCATGGACGGGCTCTCATATCCTCCGGGGATTCAGCAGGAAACCGGAGATTCCAGGACAAAACGCTGCCACTCACGCCGTTCATTCTATGCTCGATGACTCGAATAATCGCGCGAAACTGGTGTAGCTGCTGTGTCATTTCCACCCTTGGCACTTCTTCACCAAGTTTACCATAACTGCTTCCGCGAAGCAGTCCCGGACCGACCGCCTCCTAGCCGCTGATTGCCGCGAGCGCTTCGGATCGGGATACGTGGACCGGTATGATCTTGTCGAAGCCACTAATCTCAAAGACCTCCCTGATTGGATCTGAGAGCGAGCAGACCACGAATTCCTTGTCCCGTTCCCGAAGCGTCCTGGCAGTCAGCAGAATGACCCGAAGGCCCGCGCTGCTGATGTAGGAGAGCGCCTCAAAATCCATAATTACGGCACGATCGTCCTCGCCAATTGCGGCTTCAAGCGCATCCTCAAACTCACGGGCATTGGCACCGTCAACGCGACCCTCTATCTTCACGATCAAGGTTCCGTTTTCCCGCTCGGTGTTAACTTCCATTGACCCATCTCCTTGATGTTGTGACCCAACCTCTAAGTTACGGTGTCCAAGAGTCTACTGGCAGTTGTGCTCTTGAAACCTGCTAAATAATAGGATTTTTGAAATGTGTCAAGCACTTTGAAACACCTGCTCCAGGCAAATTAAGAAAGAATATCCTGAGCGACAGAAGGTTCGGTACTTCGTCTGTCAGGTCTCAATTTCCATACGCCAATATAGATCCTCTGAAACCATAAATCAAGCGCTTATTTCACGGCAAAGATAATGGCTTACATGAGTTTTTGACGCCGGGGAGACCGTACGGCGGTGAAGTTTGCGCCCGGCAAGCCGCTGCAGGGCGTGTCTTAAGGGTAGAGCCTTTTGGGGCCCCGGTATATGTAGGTGACTTCCCGGACGTTGCCGATTCCCAACAGGAGCATCAGCATCCGGGTGAGGTCGCCCTGTTTTTGAGGTGTGTATTCCTGCCGGGCGAGGATCTCAACGGCTTCCGCCAGGGGGACCCTGGGAAAGGGGATTTCGGGAATTTCGACGGTGACGTGAGACGTCCAGGCAGACGGGTGGCGTGAGAGATTTCGGAGAGGTTGTGATGCGGTAGATAGGACAACCGATGGTCATTGTTTTGTTCTCCAAATTCAGTTCATCACGAAATGCGATCAGGTCCGACATTTTTGGTTGGTTTTACCTTTCACCTTTTCTGCCGCCGAAGACGGCGAGTTCGAAGATTTTGAAATAACAGTCTACATCCTGAAATCCGATCCGCCGCAGCCAATCGCATTGTACTTCTACGGGGGCCAGGATGTTGGCCTGTTTATCCTCCCGGTGATAATATTCCGCGGCCAGTTCGTCCCGGGTTCGGGCGCCGCCCTGTGTTTGTTCGAGTTCGTAGAGGTTGTCTATAAAGTGGGTTTCAAAAAGGGATTCAACCCAGGCGGTGGCCGGCGCTACGTGTTCGATGTTGATAAAGATGCCGCCCGGGTTCAGAAGGTTGTGGATTTCTTTGTAGAATTCCTGTTTGCGTGCGTCGGGTTGATGGTGGATTGCATAACCGGATACGGCAGTATCAAAGGGGGCGTGTTTTTTTATAAATTCGACCCAGGCCGGATCGGCGAAGTCGGCGTGGATAAAATGCAGGTTGCCCGCGTACGGTTTCAGGTGATCCCGAGCCGCATTCAGCATCGGTTCGGAGAAATCTATGAGTATACCGCGGGCCTTGGGATAACGGCCCAGCAGGGCGGTGGACAGGGCACCTCCTCCACATCCGAGATCCAGGAAGTTCAGGATCTGCCTATTGCTGGCGGAAATCACACGCAGCATGATGTCCAGCTGTGTTTCGGCCTGAGGGATTGCCGCCCGGACGCCGGTCAGGTATTTGTTTGTGAGCTGGGAAGATTGCCAGGCACGGTCTTTTCGCTGCGCCATCAAAACTCCTTGAAGTGTAGAGGCCAATAAAGAAAACCCGCCATCGAGTGGACTCAATGGCGGGTTGCTGATGTTTTTCGTTTGCGCTGCTATACCATGATCCGCCACGGAGTCCCATTATTATTGACCGAATTAAGGTCTACTACAGGGCGTACGACGTCATTTACGCTGCCCCATAGCGTTCGATTGAGATCCAGGGACCTGTGGCCGATGGTGTTCATGAAATTTGTCCTACTTGAAGTTTCGGCGATTGAATTCACGAAAAGATAGATGGTTGCCCGTGTGATGTCAAGGTATTTTCAGGTTCCTATCCGTCTGTTCTGCCGCCGCGGCCGGGTCTCCGGCCCCTTTGGAAGCGCTCACCGGCACGCAGTTTGTCCCGCTGCTCCGGGGTCAGGAGCTGGTTGACCTTGAGGCGGTGGTCGACCCGGGTTTCCAGGATAAGGGAAAGGGCCTGGTTGACTTTGGCGATCCGGGTTTTGACTTCGGCAGGGTCGGGATTGTCCTGGCGCGTGATGGCATGGAGGTCCAGACGGGCGATTTTCAGGTCGGCCTCGAGGCGCGCCATGCGTTTGGCGTTGTTGAGACGCAGGGACTTCAGTTTCTCCCGCTGTTCCGCCGTCAGGTCCAGCGCTTCCATCACGGCCTGCTGGCGGTGCGCCCTTCGGTCTTTTCGCCCACGCCGCGCGTCCACATCGGCAACGGTCCAGACAACCGCTGCGACGGCGATCAGTGATATCAGACTTCGCGCTTTCATGGTGGTCTCCCCTTTCTGTTATTGAAGGTTGAATATTGCCAGAATTGACTATTGGAAAATCTTCAACACCTCTCCTGTGGTCATGGCGGCCGGCCCCTCGGTGAGGGGCCTCGCATCCAGTGGCGCGCGAACTGGGAGAATGTTTTGTCGTATTCCTTCTGCTGTTCGGACGTGAGGATCTCCCGGATTTTCGACCGCGTGGCGGTCAACAGGTCTTTCATCCCTTTTCTGATCTCTTTGCGCTGCGCCATCATCTGTTCACGGCTTTCGTCTAAGATCCGTTTGACTTTTCGCTCCTGCTCCGGGGTGAGGTCCAGGTGTCGGGTAAACCGATGGATCAGTCTTTCCTGAGAGCGGGGGCCTCTGAATGAGGGACGACGAGAGAAAAAGGCCTTCGGAGGACGCCCCCGGCCAAGCAGCACCCAGCGCTCGACGGTCGCTCCGCACACCGCGCCGAGCAGGAAAAGCCCCAGGATGAGCAGCACGGCTTTTGATCTGGAAGAGAGAGAGAGCATGGGTTACCTCGGCTGCGATGACGGTTCGGCAACAGAACCGGTCAGGAGAAGGATGTCGTCGCGAGAGAGTTCGGTGTCGTTCAGAACCAGTTCTTCGGGGCCTTCCCACTGCGCCTTGAGGTAGTCCTCCAGTGTTACGGTGGGATCGTCGCCGTTGAGGCTGCCCATTACGGCCAGCAGCAGCACTGCGGCCGCGGCCAGGAAGGGGACCAGCCGCACCCCGGCCCACTCGAAGTGCCCCCAGAAGAGGATGACCTTCTCAGCCCGGATACGCTCGGCAACCCCGTCCCAGAGGCCGGGCGAGGGGTCCTTGAACCTGCATTTGACCGCGTCCTGGATGCGCCTGAGGTAGGCCAGTTCCTCACCGCAGTCCGTGCAGAGGGCGAGGTGGGCCTCAATCTGGCGTACCTCACCTTCTGTAAGGTTGTCATCCAAATAGGGTAAGAGGCGTTCTTTGACGTGGGTCTCGTTCATGCCGGTTCCCCCCCAGTCCATTCGGTGTAGATCGGCCGCAGCAGGTCTCTCAGGTGCGCCCGTGCCCGCGAGAGCCGGGATTTGACCGTGCCGACGGAACAGTTCAGCGCATCGGCGATTTCGTCCTGCGACAGCCCTTCGATGTCTTTGAGCACGACCACCGCGCGGTGGTCGGGTGAGAGGCTATTGAGTACGGCCTGGATGCTTTCTTGCAGTTCAGTCCGTTCCAGGTCATTTTCGGGGTGCCGGGTTTCAAAGAGACGTTCGGGCGAGATCTTTCTGGATTCCACGAGGGCTTCCAGAGAGACACCATCGGGCCGGCGGCGTTCCTTCTGGGCTGCATTGAGACAGGTGTTTACAGCAATGCGATAGAGCCATGTGTAGAATCCGGATTCCGCCCGAAAGTCCGACAGGGCCTGATAGGCCCGAAAAAAGGCTTCCTGGGCCGCATCCCGGGCGGCCTCCCGGTCACCCAAGATGGAACAGGCCAGGGTGTAAATCCGTCCCTCGTAACGTTCCACCAGTTTCCGGAACGCCTGGAGATCCCCCTTCTGACACCGTCTGACCAGTTTCAGGTCTTCGTCCATTCAGGCTCCCGGAGGTAATCGGTAGTCAGTCCTCAGTAAACCGAAAGCAACCACGGATGGACTACGGATAAAGGGATCAAAAGATGAGGACTGAAGGCTGGCGGCCAGGTTTCGGTGTTTCTAATATCTTAGACAGCAGGTGGCTTGTAGACGTTCCAACCGGATCAAAAAAAAAGGGTGTCGCTTGTAGGCGACACCCGGTAGCGTCGGTTGTTTTGCGGGTTTCTATTCGGTGATGATGTCCGCAAAGGTCTTTCCGGAGGGGATCATGGGCAGCACGTGCTCCTGATAGGGCACGATGACGTCAAGGAGGTAAGGCCCCGGTGTTTGGATCATACGCTCCAGAGCAGCGGGCAGGTCCTTTTTATGTACCACCTGCTCGGCGGGGATGCGGAATCCGCCGGCGATTTTGACAAAGTCGGGATGAAAGCCTTTCCCTTCCGGATCTCCGATGAAGGTATGCCCCCTGTTGCTTTCGTACAATATATCTTCCCACTGGACCACCATGCCCAGGTGCTGGTTGTTCAGGATCATTGTCTTCACCGGAATCTTTTCGGCGTAGAGGGTGGCCAGTTCCTGGACGTTCATGACAAAGCTGCCGTCCCCGTCGATGTCGATCACCAGGGCGTCGGGCCTGGCCATTTGCGCACCCAGGGCCGCAGGCAGACCAAATCCCATTGCCCCAAGGCCGCCGGAGGTGAGCCAGTTGCGGGGTTCGTCAAAAAGGTAATACTGTGCCGCCCACATCTGGTGCTGGCCCACGCCTGTGGTGATGATGGCCTTTCCCTTTGTCAGTCTGTAGAGCAGGTCGATGGCATACTGCGGCAGGATTTCGTCTTTCAGGTCTTTGTATCTCATGGGGTGTTTTTTGCGCCAGGTGTCCAGTTCGGCGTGCCAGGCGCTGTAGTCGCCCGGTTCGACCAGGCCGTTGAGGTCTTCTAAGGCGTACTTGACGTCGCTAACAACCGAGATATGGGCCTCTTTGTTTTTGTTGATTTCCGAGGGGTCAATGTCGATATGTACGATCTTTCCATGCTTGCAAAATTCTTCGAGCTTTCCGGTCACGCGGTCGTCGAACCGGACGCCCATGGCCAGCAGGAGGTCAGCGTGGTTGATGGCGTAGTTGGCATAAACGGTGCCGTGCATGCCCACCATCCGGAGCGAGAGGGGATCGTTTTCCGGGAAGACGCCCAATCCCATCAGGGTCTGCACCACCGGGATGTGGGTTTTCCTGACCAGTTCGCGGAGTTCATCAGCACCCCCAGAGGAGACGACGCCTCCTCCAACGTAGAGGACGGGGCGTTTGGACTCCCGAATGGCCTGCGCCACGACTTGAATCTCTTCCCGGCCGGCCCGCACGTGTGGGTTGTAGCTGCGGATCGCAACCTGGTCTGGATAGATGGGCACGGTGTAGCCCTGCTGGACGTCTTTGGGGACGTCGATCAGAACCGGCCCGGGGCGTCCGGTATTTGCGATGTAGAAGGCCTCTTTGACGATTCTTGGGATGTTATCGATGTGATCCACCAGGAAGTTATGTTTTGTAATCTGGCGGGTGACCTCAATAATGGGTGTCTCCTGAAAGGCGTCTCCCCCCATGAGGTGGGTTGGGACCTGGCCCGTGATGGCGACAACAGGCACGGAGTCCATTTTGGCATCTGCCAGCCCGGTTACCAGGTTGGTAGCCCCTGGCCCTGAGGTGGCGATGCAGACGCCCACCTTGCCGGATGCCTTGGCATAGCCCTCTGCGGCGAAGATTTCGCCCTGTTCGTGCCGGCAGAGCACACACCGGATGTTGGACCGGGTGATCGCCTGGTGGATTTCCATGCTGGCCCCGCCCGGGTATCCGAAGACCAGATCAACGCCTTGCCTCGCCAGGGCTTCCACCAGGATGTCGGCGCCTTTTACCGGTTCTGCAGACGGTTGGGGAGGGGCCTGGGACATCGCTACCCGCTCTGCGCGCCCGTTGTCTTTCAGGGCGTCTACGGCCTCTGGTTTGTTTGCCATCGGTTTTTCCTCCTCATGTCAAGTCTTTTCCTCTTTGTGCGGTATTCCCACCTCCTTACCCCTTCTCCAACGCCCGAATTCGATCCCGGAGTTTGGCCGCTTTTTCAAACTCCTCTTTTTCAATGGCCTCTGTCAGCTCTTTTTGGAGCCGCTCCGACCGGCTGAGGGGTCGTTTTTTTGCGATTTCCGCTTCCAGCTCCTTGAGCGCCTGCTGGGATCGCTTTTTTTCCATGTCGAATTCCTCTGCGCCCACATCCTCTAAGTTCTCGATTTCCTCCAGCGCCTCGCGGATGATGTCCAGGGCCGAGTCGTAATTCTCGTTCTGGACGTTGATCATGACCCGGGCGACGGCGTGAATTCTGAGGATGTAGGGCCACCACCGTTCCAGGTTTACCCTGTCTTCTTCGTGTTCTGCATGCTGGTTGACAAACCGGAAGACGTCCATGTTCCGTTCGGTATCCCGGATCACCCGGTTGTAATCCTGAATTTGGAGGAGAAAGACGTAGCGCTCGTAGAGCCTCCTGCTTTCATCGAAGATCTCTGCACAGGCCTCCCGATTGAGCGTAAACCTGCTGTCGGTGTCCCGCTTGGCGGTATGCTTCTGGAGGACATCTTTATAAAAATCAAGGGCAAAGGTCCGGTCGTGGGGTCTTTCTCCGTCCGGCCTTCCGTCGAGTTCCATCTGGAGGATGCCCTGGAACGCCCCCTGGTCCACCCTGACCTGGATTTTTTCCGCTCCGTCGAAGTCGATGACCTTGCGGATGCTGTTTTGCGCGTCGTAGGGCCAGGTTTTTAAAATACGTCCGATGTCTTCCGGCATTTCGTTCTCCTGCGGCGCAGCACATTCATCTCAGGTTTCAGGTTTCAACACCATTTAAATCTAATGCAGTCGGCCGAGAAAAGCAAGGGTAAACGGATTGGGGATTTTGGATTGAACCCTCTCAAATCTCCAATCCGAAGCGGTCTACCTCACTATAAATAGACCTATCGACAGGAGGGGGAAAAGCTTAAGGCCGGAGATTTTGGGTTGACTTTTGGGAGAATGGGGTCTATTTTGCCGCTGGGAGAACCGGACTTTAACGGGGACCGACAGGTGGGGATGACGGATTTTATTCTGTTTGCGGTGAAGAGGTTTTTATGGAGATGCTGGCGAGGTTTTTCCGGTTTGAGGCGCTGGGGACGGACTGGCGCACGGAGGTGATGGGGGGAACGACGACGTTTGTTACGATGGCCTATATCGTGGCGGTAAATCCGGGGATTCTGGCCAAGGCGCTGGGACGGGAGCTGTTTCCGGAACTGCTGTTTGCCACCTGCGTATCGGCGGTGGTAGCCACGTTGATTATGGGGATTGCGGCGAATTACCCCTTTGCACTGGCGCCGGGGATGGGGCTGAATGCCTTTTTCGTCACGGTCGTTCTGGAAATGGGGGTGCGGTGGGACCTGGCCCTGGGGGTGGTGCTGGCGTCCGGGATTCTGTTTACGCTGCTGGCGCTGATGCGGGTGCGGGAGGCGATTATCAACGCGGTGCCCGAGGCGCTCAAGCATGCCACCGCAGCGGGCATCGGGCTGTTTATTGCGTTTATCGGGTTGAAGTACGCCGGGGTGGTAGCTGCCGACCCGGTTACGCTGGTGGGCCTGGGCGAGTTGCGGACCGGGCCGGTGGGGCTGGCGCTTCTGGGGGTGGCGGGCATTGGGGTGCTGATGGTTCGGGGGGTGAAGGGGGCGATTCTGCTGGGGGTGATCGGAGTGTCAGCACTGGGGATGATTTTGGGAATAACGCCGCCGCCGGAGGGGATGTTCAGCCTGCCGGCCTG
The DNA here is from genome assembly GCA_965222075.1 of Candidatus Latescibacterota bacterium. Lineage (GTDB taxonomy): Bacteria > Latescibacterota > UBA2968 > UBA2968 > JAAXHW01. The sequence goes on from OZ244937.1 coordinate 3,686,370, forward strand.
GCCGAAACATCTGTTTGGGGCGGCGGTGGTGAATCTGCCTGTGGCGTTCGACGTGGGGTTGATCGGGGTGGTGTTTGCGTTTCTTTTCGTGGATCTGTTCGATACGATGGGCACGCTGGTGGGGGTGTCCCAGCGGGCGGGGTTCTTAGATACGGCAGGGCACCTGCCCCGGGCGAATCGGGCGCTACTGGCCGATTCGTTGGGCACCGTGGTGGGGGCGATTTTCGGGACGTCGCCGGTGACGACCTATATCGAGAGCGCGTCGGGGGTTTCGGAGGGGGCGCGGTCGGGGTTTGCCAGCGTGGTGACCGGGCTGTTCTTCTTGGCAGCGCTTTTTCTGACACCGATCGTGAAGGCGATTCCCGACTTTGCGACGGCGCCCGCGCTGATTGTGGTAGGGGTGATGATGATGGCGTCGGTGGCGCGGATAAAGTGGGAAGATATTTCAGACGCGCTGCCGGCGTTTTTAACGGTGGTTGCGATTCCGCTGACGTTCAACATTGCCAACGGGGTGGCGGTCGGGTTTGTGGCGTATCCGATTGTGAAGCGACTGGGGGGGAAGGGAGGAGACGTGCACCCGCTGGTGGATCTGCTGGCGGTGATTTTTATCGCCCGATATCTGTTTATGGATTGAACCCCCCGCCCACCCCCGTTATTGAGGATGGAAGATGAGAGATCCTGTACAAAAAATGTAAAGGCTTGCTCGCATCCCGTCAAGTTATAGATTGCAGGTAGACGAAAAGGAAAAAGTAAAAAACACCACCGGAACAGACGGCGTCTGAAGAAGAAAGGCAGGGGCCATGCGGATCGGGATCGATATTGGAGGGACGTTTACGGATGTTGCGGCGGTTTGGGGAAACGGGCAGGTGGACGTTTACAAGCTGCCTTCCACGCCGGACGACTACGGGCGGGCGGTTGTGGAGGGGGTGCGCCGGATTATCGATGCGACGGGGGTGGACGGAGCGGAGGTGGCGGAGGTGATTCACGGCACGACGGTGGCGGCCAATGCGATTTTGAGCGGTACGGGCGCCCGTACCGGGCTGATTACGACCCGTGGGTTTCGGGACGTGCTGGAGATCGGGCGGCTGCGGATGCCCAGGCTTTACGACCTTTCCTGGGAGAAGCCTCCGCCGCTGGTGCCCAGGCGGCTGAGGCTGGAGGTGACCGAACGGATTGCGGCGGACGGGAGGGTGCAGACGCCCTTGGACGAGGCGGAAGTCCAGGCTGCTGTGGACTACCTGAAGGCCGAGGGGGTGGCGTCGGTTGCCGTGTGTCTGCTCAATGCCTATGTGAATCCGGTTCACGAAGCGCAGATTGGCGAGGCGCTCCGGGGCGCGGGGGACTGGACGGTGAGTTTGTCTTTTGAGGTGCTGCCCGAGATCCGGGAGTACGAGCGGACCTCTACAGCCGTGGTCAACGCCTATGTGCTGCCGGTGGTGCAGAGCTATTTGCGCGGGCTTCGGGACCACCTTTGCGAGTTGGGGGTAGACGCGCCGCTGCGGATGATGCAGTCCGCAGGCGGGGTTACGGATGCGCAGACAGCGGCCGAACGGCCGGTGCAGATTATCGAATCGGGGCCGGCGGCGGGTGTGGTTGCTGCTGCTGCGCTGGGGCGGCGCATCGGATGCCCGGACCTGATTGCGTTCGATATGGGGGGCACGACGGCCAAGGCCGCGCTGGTTGAGGGGGGGCAAATCCCCCGTGCGACGGACTACGAGGTGGGCGGGGGGATTTCGCTGTCGGGGCGTTTGATGGGCGGGGGAGGCTACCCCATCCGGGTGCCGTGTGTGGACTTGGCGGAGATCGGAGCAGGTGGGGGCAGCCTTCTGTGCGTGGATGCGGGGTGGGCGCTGAGGGTGGGCCCCAAGAGCGCAGGCGTCGATCCGGGGCCGGTGTGTTACACTCGGGGCGGAACCCAGCCTACGCTGACGGACGCCAACCTGCTGCTGGGATATCTGAACCCCGACGGGCTGGCCGGAGGAACGATTCCCTTAGATCTGGAGGCGGCGCGGCGGTGTGTTACCGATGCGGTTGCCCGGCCGATGGGCCTTTCGGTTGAGGAGGCTGCGCTGGGGGCGCACCGGATTGCCGGGGCGCTGATGGTGCGGGCAGTACGGGCGGTTTCGGCCGAGCGGGGGAGGGACCCCCGGCAGTACCACCTGCTCGCGTTTGGGGGCAGCGGGCCGCTTCACGCGGCGGGGATGGCGCGAAGTTTAGAGATTCCCCGGATACTGGTTCCGGCCGCGCCGGGCCTGTTCTGCGCGACCGGGCTTCTGGCCGCCGGGCTGCAGTACGATCTGGTTCGCACCTGCCTGAAGCGGATCGATACGCTCGGCGCAGCCGATTTTGAGACCGCCTTCGCAGAGATGGGGGAGGAGGCCGGCCGGATGCTGTCGGGGGCCAGGCTGGAGCGCAGCGCCGATTTGCGATATGTGGGCCAGTCCTACGAACTGGGCATTCCGGTTCACGAGGGGGCAACGGAGGCCGACCTGCCGACGGAGCTGAAGGCCGCGTTTGAGACAGAGCACGAACGGACCTACGGGCACCGGGCGGAAAGCGACCCGGTTGAAGTGGTGGCGCTTCGCCTGCGCGCGAGCCTCCCCGCGCCGGACCTGCCGCTGCCGCAGGCGGTTGCATCTGGAGATAAGGGCCGTACCCGGTCCGCCTATTTTGGGGCCTCCCACGGCTGGATCGACACGCCCGTTCTGGGGCGGGGGGATCTTCTCTCCGAGCCTGCGGAGGGACCTCTTATTGTTGAGGATTACGATTCGACCACGCTGGTTCCGCCCGACGCAACAGGATGTCTGGACGCGTGGGGGAATATTGTGATGGAGATGGCGTAGCCTTTAAAAAAGTGGGTTGGATTCCTACGCGGCTCCCCAAACGGCTTCCACGACCGCCTCAGCGGCCTCTTTCAGTTCCCGGGCGACACGGAACTTGAGACCCGAACCTTCCAGAATGCGGACGCCTTCTTCGGCATTGGTGCCCTGCAGGCGGACGACGACGGGGATGTTCACGGTGATTCCCTGCAAAGCCTGTACGACGCCTTCGGCCACCAGGTCGCACCGGACAATGCCGCCGAAGATGTTGATGAGCACGGCCTTCACATCGTCGTCGGACATGAGGATGCGGAAGGCGTTCTGAACCCGTTCCACGTTGGTGCCGCCGCCGACATCAAGGAAGTTGGCCGGCGAGCAACCGGCGTATTTGACGATGTCCATCGTGGCCATGGCCAGGCCCGCGCCGTTGACCATGCAGCCGACTTCGCCGTCGAGCTTGATGTAGTTGAGGCCGTATTTGGAGGCTTCCACTTCTAAGGGATCTTCCTCGTCGGTATCCCGGAGTTGGAGGATGTCCCTGTGGCGTAAGAGGGCATTGTCGTCGAAGTTCATTTTGGCGTCAAGGGCCACGAGGTCGCCCTGTTTGGTGACAACTAAGGGATTGATTTCGGCCAAAGAGCAGTCGGTGGCCACGTAGGCCTTATGGAGGGCTGTGATGAGCTGTACCCCCTGTTTGAGCCCGTCGCCCTCCAGACCGAGGCCAAAGGCGAGGCGGCGGGCCTGGAAGGGCTGGAGACCGGCTCCCGGATCAACGGCTTCCTTCAGGATTTTTTCAGGGGTTTTTGCGGCGACCTCTTCGATGTCCATGCCGCCCGCCTGGGAGGCCATGACAACAAGCCTGGACTGGGCCCGGTCGAGGACGATGCCCAGGTAGAGTTCCCGGTCGATGTCGGTGGCCTCTTCGATCCAGACCTGTTTGACCTTCTGCCCCCCGGGGCCGGTCTGGTGGGTGATGAGATCCATGCCGATGATGTTACTCGAGTGCCGATAGGCCTCTTCGGGGTGCTTGGCGAGTTTCACCCCACCGCCTTTTCCCCGGCCTCCGGCGTGGATCTGGGCTTTGACGACGACGGCGCCGAGGTCCTGTGCGATCTGTTTGGCCTCTTCCGCCGTCCTGGCCAGACCGCCGTGGGGCACGGGGACGCCGTGGGATTTGAGGACTGCCTTGGCCTGGTATTCGTGGACTTTCATGGGGGTCTCCTTGCAGATCGTGTCTTGCTCCCCTTTTCATACAAGCGGGAGAAGGGGCCGGTGGATGAGGGCCTATACCCTCAAATCTTCTCCTGTCATCTCCTCCGGTTTTGGGATGCCCATCATCCCAAGCAGGGTTGGGGCGACATCGCAAAGGGCGCCGCTCCGGAGGCTGCCGTTGAATGCGGGGTCGACAATGACAAAGGGCACCGGGTTTGTCGTGTGGGCGGTGTGGGGGGTGCCCGTATCGTAGTGGACCATCTGTTCGGCGTTGCCGTGGTCGGCGGTGACGATGGCGGCGCCTCCGACTTCCTCGATTGCGTTCAGGACTTCTCCCAGGCAGCGGTCCACGGTGCCAACGGCTTCGATGGCGGCTTTCAGGATGCCGGTGTGGCCGACCATGTCGGGGTTGGCGAAGTTACAGATGGCCGTGTCGAATTTTTGGGCGAGGATGGCCTCGACGAATTTTTGGGCGACTTGAGGGGCGCTCATTTCGGGTTTCTGGTCGTAGGTATCTACCTCCCTGGGCGAGGCTATCAGGATTCGTTCTTCGCCCTGGAAGGGGGTCTCCTGCTGTGCGTTGAAGAAGAAGCTGACGTGGGCGTATTTTTCGGTTTCGGCGATCCGGAGTTGGCGTTTTCCCGCACTGCTGAGGACTTCCCCGAAGATGTTGGGCATGTCCTGGGCCAGGGCTTCGGGCGGATAGGCGATGCCGTCTACGGGCAGCCCCTTTTCATAGCGGGTCAGACAGGTGTAGTGGACGTTGGGGGGGACCCTGCGTTTGAAGCCGTCGAAGTCGTCCAGGACAAAGGCGCGCGTGATCTGCCTGGAGCGGTCTCCCCGGAAGTTGAAAAAGAGGAAGGAATCGCCGTGCCGGACGGTTGTCAGGGGTTTTCCCCCGCCGTTGACCAGGACGATCGGTTTGACGAATTCGTCTGTTTCTCCACGCGCATAGGCGTTTTCAACGGCTTGCAACGGGTGCTGTTCGGGCGTGCCCTCTCCGAGGGTAAAGCAGTCGTAGACAATCCGGATGCGATCCCAGCGTGTATCCCGATCCATCGCATAGTAGCGCCCACAGATGGTGGCGACTTGGCCCACACCCGCCTGTTGGATCATGTCCAGGAGGTCGCGCATATGCGCAGACCCGCTCTTGGGCGGGGTGTCGCGCCCGTCCAGCAGGGCGTGCACGTTGACCTGCGTGGGTTGCAGCCCCCGGGCCGCGGCCATGCTGAGCAGCCCCGCATAGTGGCTCGGCCAGGCGTGCACGCCGCCGTCGGAGACCAGGCCCACCAGGTGCAGACCCCGATCCGTTCCGACGAGACGATCCATCGCCGCGATCAGGGCTCCGTTTTTCAGGAGGCTGCCGTCGTTGACCCAACCGTCTATCTGGGTCATAGCCTGCATGACCACCCGGCCCGCACCCAGGTTAAGGTGGCCGACCTCCGAGTTTCCCATCAGGCCTTCAGGCAGTCCCACACGGCGTCCGGAGGTGATCAGCGTGGTGTGGGGGCATGCAGACCAGATCCGGTCCATGGTAGGGGTTTGGGCCAGGGCGACGGCATTGTGATCACCCCTGGGGTTGAGACCCCAGCCGTCGAGGACGATCAGGGCGACAAATCGGTTCTTGCCCATTCGGTTTTATTGCCCTTAAGCATTTAAGGATGTGTTGAGGGGGTGAAAAATACGCTTTTAGAGGCCGAAAGGCAAGATGAATCAGGAGCAGGAGAGGCAGGATTGAAACGCCTTTATTCCAGGTGAATCGTCCGGGGTGGGTGGGGGTTGCGGTCCACTCAAATTCCGACTTGGCAATTGTACATGAATGTGATATTTTATATTCGATCGGTGAAACGTGAATCAATCTGTTTGACTTTAAACCAGAGGATACGGATTCATGGATGAGGTTCAAGATCCTTTTGGGACACGTGAGCCATTGTCGACGGCCGGGGGGAATGTGATCGTCTACCGGCTGGATAAGCTTGAGGCCGCAGGCGTGGGAACGGTTTCCCGGCTTCCGTTCAGCGTGAAGGTGCTCTTAGAGGCGGCGCTGCGGAATGTGGACGGGTATCAGGTGCAGGAGGAGGATGTGGCGGGGATGGCAGGGTGGAACGCGGCCGCTCCGGCGCAGGTGGAGATGCCGTTCAAGCCAGCCCGGGTGGTGCTGCAGGATTTTACGGGCGTGCCTTCGCTGGTGGACCTGGCCGCGCTTCGGTCCGCTATGGCCCGCATGGGGGGCGATCCCAAACGGATTGAGCCGCTGATTCCAGCGGACTTAGTGATCGACCACTCGGTGCAGGTGGACCGGTTTGCGCATATCGATGCGCTGCGGATTAACGCCGAGATTGAATTTGAGCGGAATCGGGAGCGGTACGAGTTTCTCCGGTGGGGGGCCAACGCGTTTGAGCAGTTTCGGGTGGTGCCGCCAGCGACAGGCATCGTGCACCAGGTGAATTTGGAGTATCTGGCCAAGGGGGTGTTTGCACATGAGGAAAACGGCGGGCGTGTGGCCTTTCCGGACAGCTTGGTGGGGACGGATTCTCACACGACGATGATTAACGGGCTGGGCGTTCTGGGATGGGGTGTGGGAGGGATCGAGGCGGAGGCAGTGATGTTGGGGCAACCGATTTACATGCTTACGCCCGAGGTGATCGGTTTTGAACTTTTCGGGAGCCTGCCGGAGGGCGCAACGGCAACGGACTTAGCGCTGACGGTGACGCAGATGCTGCGGGAAAAGGGCGTGGTGGGCAAGTTCGTGGAGTTTTACGGGGCCGGGCTGGCGAGCATTGGGCTGGCAGACCGGGCCACGATTGCCAATATGTCGCCGGAATACGGGGCGACCATGGGGTTCTTCCCGGTGGACGAGGAGACGCTCCGGTATATGGAGCGGACCGGGCGGTCGGCCGAGGCAGTTGACCTGGTGGAGCGATACACCAAGGCGCAGGGGCTGTTCCGGACCGACGAGACGCCGCCGCCAGAGTTTACGGATACGCTTGAACTGCATCTGGATACGGTGGAGCCGAGCTTAGCCGGTCCCAAGCGGCCGCAGGACCGGGTGCCGCTGGTGCGGATGAAAGATGCGTTTGAGGCGAGTTTGACCGCGCCGGTGGAGGATCGGGGCTACGGGCTTTCTGAGGAGGCGACGGGGCGGACTGTGACGGTTGCGGCCAACGGCAGGGCCGATATCGGGCACGGGGCGGTGGTGATTGCGGCGATTACGAGCTGCACGAATACGAGCAATCCGTCGGTGATGGTTGGCGCCGGCCTGCTGGCCAAGCAGGCGACCGAACGGGGGCTGAAGGTGCCCGATTATGTCAAGACGAGTCTGGCGCCCGGTTCACGGGTGGTGACAGAGTACCTGAACCAGGCCGACCTGACGAAATACTTAGAGCAGCTTGGTTTCCACACGGTGGGGTACGGCTGTACAACCTGCATTGGCAACAGCGGGCCGCTGCCCGAGCCAGTGGTTGAGGCGATTACCCAGGGCGATCTGGTGGTTGCCTCCGTATTGAGCGGCAACCGGAACTTTGAGGGGCGGATTAACCCGCATACGAAGGCCAATTACTTGGCTTCCCCGCCTCTGGTGGTGGCGTATGCACTGGCCGGGACCGTGGATATCGACCTGGCCAGCGAGCCAATCGGGGAAGACAGGGATGGGAAGTCGGTTTATCTGAGGGAGATCTGGCCCAGCCAGAAGGAGGTCGCCGATACGATTGCCGAGTCGCTGAAACCGAAGATGTTCAAGGCACAGTACAACAATGTGTTTGACGGAAATAAGACGTGGAACGCGATTACCGGGCAATCGGACGACCTCTTCGGGTGGGACGAGGCGAGCACCTACATCCAGGAGCTGCCCTTCTTCATCAACCTCTCGCTGGAGCCGGAGCCGGTTCAGGATATTTCGGGGGCGCTGGCACTGGCGGTGTTGGGCGATTCGGTGACGACGGACCACATCTCGCCGGCGGGCAGCATTGCGGTAGACAGTCCGGCGGGGAAGTACCTGATTGAGCGTGGGGTCGAACCCAGGGATTTCAATTCGTACGGGTCGAGGCGGGGCAACCACGAGGTCATGATGCGGGGGACCTTCGCCAATATCCGCATCCGGAACCTGTTGGCCCCGGGCACCGAGGGGGGCGTGACGGTTCACCTGCCCAGCAACGAGCAGATGAGCATTTACGATGCAGCGATGCGCTACAGAGAGGAGGGCACGCCCCTGGTCGTTCTGGCCGGGAAGGAGTACGGTACCGGGTCCTCACGCGACTGGGCCGCCAAGGGGCCGGCGCTTCAGGGGGTGCGTGCGGTGATCGTCGAGAGCTTCGAGCGCATCCACCGGAGCAACCTGGTGGGGATGGGCGTGCTGCCGCTGCAGTTCAAGGAAGGGGACGGGGTGGAGTCGCTCGGTTTGACCGGGCGGGAGGTTTACCAGATCGGCGGGATCAGCGGGGATCTGAAGCCGCTGCAGGACGTGGTGGTGACAGCGACGGGTGAAGACGGCAACGCGGTGAAGTTTGCGGCAACGGTGCGGATCGATACGCCTGTGGAGATCGATTACTACCGCAACGGAGGGATTCTGCAAACCGTATTGCGGAATTTTCTGAAAGAATCAGGGGGCAGGGGCCAGTAAAAACAACCATCGATGAACACCGGTGAAATCATCGTAGGGGCGACCGGCCGGTCGCCCCGTTATTTTTTTGCGAAAGATTTCGCGTCAATGCTGTATTTTTTCAATTTCTGATGGAAATTCTGCCAGGCGATGCCGGCGATTTTGGAGGCGTGGGTGATGTTTCCACCGGTTTTTGTAAGAACCTCTTTGACGTAGCCCTGCTCGAAGGTCTCCCGGGCCTCCTGTAAGGAGAGGTGGGCGTAGCTTTCTCTGCCCGCGAGCGCCGACACGGTTTCCTGCTGTAAGTTTGCAGGCAGGTCGGAGATCTCGATCAAATCGGCCGTAGAGAGGGCGACGGCCCGTTCGATGACGTTTTCCAGTTCGCGCACGTTCCCCGGCCAGTCGTGTCGGATGAGGCGGGCGATGACTTCCTCCGAGATCTGCATCCGATCTCTTTCTCTCGCATATTTCTGGAGGAAATGCTTGACCAGGAGGGAGATGTCATCCCTCCGCTCCCGCAGGGACGGCAGGGGGATCTCGATGACGTCCAGCCGGTAGTAGAGATCCTCCCGAAATCGGCCCTCTTTCACCCCGTGGGCCAGGTTGCGGTTGGTGGCTGCGATCAGCCGCACATCGGTCTTTTGGGAGGTGGTGGAGCCCACGGGGATGAACTCCTTCTCCTGCAGCACCCGCAGCAACCGGACCTGCGCGGCTAAGCTCATTTCCCCCACTTCGTCTAAGAAGAGCGTGCCCCCGTTGGCGGCTTCGAAGATACCGATTTTTTGGGAGACAGCGCCGGTAAAGGCACCCTTTTCGTGTCCAAACAGTTCGCTTTCTAAGAGTTCCTCGGGGATGGCTGCGCAGTGGAGGGCGTAGAACCGCTGTTCTGAACGGGGGCCGTTGTAGTGGAGGGCGCGTGCGACGAGTTCCTTACCCGTTCCGGTTCCTCCGGTGATGAGGACCGTGCTCTCCGTAGCTGTAATGCGCTCCATCAGCGCGTAGACGTCCTGCATGGCGGGGCTGTTGCCTATGAGGCCTTCAAACCGGTACTTATCCCTGAGCTGCGATTTGAGCAGCCGGTTCTCTTCCGACAGCGTGCGGCTTTCGATTGCCTTCTGGATGCGCAGGTCCACCGCTTCGGGGGTGGACGGCTTTTCCAAGTAGTCGTGGGCGCCCAGACGACCGGCCTCGACGGCGCTTTTGAGGCTGCCGTGGGCGGTGAGCATGATCACGACCTGGTCGGGGCGAAGCTGCTTTAAATGCCGGAGGGTTTCCATGCCGTCCATTTCGGGCATCCGGATGTCCAGCAGGACCACATCGAACCGCACCTCTTCACATTTTTTTATGGCTTCCCGACCGCCGGGCGCGATGGATACGTCGTAATCTTTCAGTTCCAGGCCGATCTTGAAGCTCTCCAGCAGGTTGAGTTCGTCATCCACGATTAATACGCGCAATTTGGACATGGTATACCCTCGAACGATTGCGGATTGCCCCTACATCCGGTCCACCTGTCTTTTTTTTCGGTAGAGCAGTACGACATTGGCCAGAAATCCGATGCCCATGAGGGTGTCTAAGACGCTTCGGCGGGTGGGACCGGCTTCCAATGACATAGGAGGATCTATTTCGGATTTCGGATTGAAGCGCTTTTATTCCGAAATCCGAAATCAAAAAGACCGGATGCCTACAGCCCCCGGTCTCCCTGCTTCGACATGTGATATCTGATTTTGGAAGGAATTATATCTCCAACTTTTCCACGCTGTCCCGGACGGCTTTTGCAGAGAACCGAAAAGCTGCGGATTCCTCGGGTGTGAGACCAATTTCAACGATCTCTTCCACACCCCCAGCGCCGAGTTTGACCGGGACGCCCATAAAGAGATTGTGGATGCCGTACTGCCCGGTCAGATAGGCGGCACAGGGCAGAATTCGCTTCTTGTTGCGCAGGATAGCCGCTACCATTTCCGCAATCGCCGAGGCGGGGGCATAGTAGGCGCTGCCTGTTTTGAGGTGGCCGACGATCTCTGCACCCCCATCCCGTGTGCGCTGTACTAACCGGGCGATGGTTGGCTCGTCTAAGAGTTCGGGCAGCGGAATGCCTGCCACACAGGAATAGCGGGGCAAGAGCACCATGGAATCGCCGTGACCGCCCAGGACAAAAGCGGTGACATCTTCTACCGAGACGTCCAGTTCGCTGGCGATAAAATAGCGGAAGCGGGCGGAGTCGAGGATGCCGGCCATACCCATCACCCGCGAGGGGGGAAACCCTGTGGTTTTAAACGCCACATAGGCCATCGCATCGAGGGGGTTGGTCACAACAATGACAACGGCGCCCGGCGCGACCCCCTTTACATTTTCGCTTACCAAGCGGACGATTTCCGCATTGGTACAGAGGAGGTCATCCCGGTTCATCCCGGGTGTTCGGGCGACGCCGGCGGTGATGACGACCAGGTCGCACCCCGCCAGGGCATCCGGATCGCTGGTCCCCACAATGCGGGTGTCGAACCGTTCCACGGGGGCCGATTGGGCCAGGTCGAGGCCCTTGCCCTGCGGAGTGCCCTCTTCTATGTCGAGCAGCACCACCTCCTGCCCCAGTTCCTGCTCTGCAATGTGCTGGGCACAGGTAGCCCCTACGTTCCCGGCACCGACTACTCCAATCTTCACGCCGCCCTATCCTGCTTGCGTTTGGATGCTGACCTTTTTTCGGCGCTTGTCGAGACGTTCGAAGGTGACGATTCCATCGACCAATGCGAAGAGTGAGTCGTCCCTTGCGCGCTTGACATTGTGGCCGGGATGGATACGGGTACCCCGCTGCCGGATGAGGATACTTCCGGCGGTTACAAACTGGCCGCCGAAGGTCTTCACACCCAGGCGTTGCCCCTGGCTGTCACGGCCGTTTCGGGAGCTTCCGACCCCTTTTTTATGCGCCATTTTCGGCCTCCTTTTGTGCTTCGGAGAGGGCGCCGACCGAAATCCCATCGATTTGGAGTTCGGTGAAGGGTTGCCGGTGGCCCCTTTTCCGCCGGTAGCCCTTGCGGCGTTTCATCTTAAAAACGACGACTTTCTTATCCTTCCCGTGTCCCAGCACACTGGCTTCTACGGCCGCGCCGTCTACCTGGGGCGTGCCAATCCGGGTCTCTTCACCTTGAGAGACCATCAGCACCCGATCCAGCGTTATTTTTTCACCGGCTTCGGCCTTCAAGCGGGATACACGGATGCGGTCTCCCTCCTGAACCTTGACCTGGCTACCCGCGATGTCTACGACTGCGTACATAAAAGAAAACCTCCACTACAGGGTACCTTCGTTTCAAGACGGCAAAGAGTACCCAAATTAGGGATTTTTGTCAAGTTTTAAATTCGCCGGTGATATCTACATTCCGTTTGCGGGAATAGATCCGGTAGACATCGATCGGGAGGTCTGGATCCATCTCCACGTTCAGCCAGACCCTTGTGGACCTGCGAACCCGCTTCAGGCGCTCTTTCCGGCTTTCCAGCATATATTCACCCACCGTGGGGTTGACCCGCACCGTGAGCCGGCGTTCCGAGGACGCTGCCCAGGAGCGTTTGAGCCACCGCTCGATTCGGGCCAAGGTGGTTTCCCGGCTGGCCATACGTCCCGTTCCCTTGCAGGTGGGGCAGGACTCACTGAAGGTAAAGAGCAGGCTGGGGCGTACCCGCTGGCGGGTCATCTCCATCAGCCCGAACTCGCTGATCTCCGAGGTTCGGGGCCTGGAGCGGTCTCGCCGGATGGCCTGGCGGAACTCCTCTTCCACCTTTTTTCGGTTTTGGGGGAGCATCATGTCGATAAAGTCGATCACGATGATGCCCCCGATGTCCCTCAAACGGAGCTGCCGGGCAATCTCTCTTGCCGCTTCCAGGTTGATTTTAAGGACCGTCTCTTCCTGGTTCGTGCGTCCTACGTAGCGCCCGCTGTTCACGTCAATCGCCACCAGGGCCTCGGTGTGGTCCAGCACCAGGTAGCTGCCCCCCTTGAGCCAGACTTTTCGGTCGGAACATTTTTCGATTTCGTCCTCGATGCCGAAGGCGTCGAAGATGGGGGCTTTATCTTTGTAGTATTCCACCTGATCGCGCAGGTGCGGAGATGTGGTTTTGAGGTAGTTGAGGATCTGCTTGTACTCCCGTTTGGAGTCCACGACCAGCCGGTCCACGTCGTTGGTAAAGAGGTCCCGGATGAGGCTGGTGGTCATGCCCATCTCTTTGTGGATCAGGAATGGCGCGTCTGTTTTTTGGACCTGCTTCTGGATTTGCGACCAGGTTCCCAACAACCGCTTCAGGTCCCGACCGAGTTCCCGATCGCCTTTTCCCGAGGCCTCGGTGCGGACGATGATTCCGTACCCGTCGGGTTTGAGATCCCGGGTGATGTCTTTCAGCCTGCGTTTTTCGGCCCAGTTGGTGATCTTCCGGGAGACGCCTATTTTTTCCCCATTGGGCACCAATACCATGAAACGCCCTGCCAGGGAGGGGACGGCGGTTACGCGGGGGCCCTTGGTGCCGATCGGCTCTTTTTTGACCTGTACCAGGATATCCTGCCCTTTTTGGACCAGTTCTTCAATGGGAACAATGGTCCTGCCCCTGGGATTGGTTCGGATGTCCACCTCTTCCAGGGTTTCTTCGTCTAAGTCCACCATCGATCCGGGCGATCCGGGCATGTCCGAGATGTGGAGAAAGGCGCTCTTGTCGTGTCCGATATCGACAAATGCGGCCTGCATACCCGGAAGGACCGCAGCGGTTGTGCCTTTGTAAACATTGCCCACCATCCGCTCATTTTCGGCGAACTCTGCCAGGATTTCGACGAGTTTCCCTTCCTCCAGAATCGCAATTCTGGACTCATGAGAGCCAACATTGATAATCATTTCGGTCTTCACACGTGCCTCCACCCACCTTCACGGAAATCGCGTCCGGAGGGGGTTGACGGCGCAGACTGCGTGGCTCTCCGGACCGCGTTATTACCACGTAGTCTGCAAGACGATTGGGATCATGATAACTGTATGAGATAGTTATAAGTTATATAAAAATAATAAAATGTCCACGTATAGACAAGGGAAAAGTGCGCGTCAGGGGCCGGTGGGGGCACTTGCGGATTGCGGAATGAAGGCTTTTGAATCCGAAACCCGCAATGGGTTGGGAGAACCACCTTATGTTGCGACCACGCGTCTTGGGAAGATGGTGATTTCTTCGACGACCGCGCGGTTGGGCAGCTGGGCCACCATGAGGGCTGCGGCGGCAACGTCTTCGGCGTGCAGGGCGGCTGCGCGCTGTTGCGGAGAAACAGGGACCGGCCGGACGTCCAGGATGGGGGTATCCACCTCTCCGGGGTAGATGCAGCAGGCCCGGATGCCCGTCTCACGGAGTTCGGCGTTGATGGACTGGGTCAGGGAGGCCATTCCGAACTTGGAGGCGCTGTAGGCGGCGCCTCCGACCACGCCCGCCCGTTTCCCAGCCATAGAAGAGATGTTGATGACGACCCCACCCCCCTGCTCTTCCATCTGGGGGAGGACTGCCCGGAAGGCGTTGAAGGCCCCGGTGAGGTTGACCTGGATCACCCGGTCCCAGTCACCATCGGAGATATCCTTCAGGCCGCGTTTGGCGGTGTTGACGCCGGCGTTGTTGACCAGGATGTCGATTCGGCCGAACCGTTCTACGGTCCGGTCGGTTAGAGCCCGGACCGAGGGGCGGTCGGTTACGTCGGCGGGCAAGGCAAGGGGGTCAGATCCGATCCGGCGGATGCGGGCGGCGGTCTCTTCGAGGGCTTCCGCCCGCCGCCCGGCCAGGGCGATGTCTATGCCGGCCTGTGCAAATACAACGGCGATGGCCTGCCCAATACCGCTGCCCGCGCCGGTGACGATGGCCGTTCTTGTTTCTGGGGCTTTCATGATTTATCGACCTCCTGGACTGGAAAATTTACAAAAACGCCACGGAATGAAGGCGAGTAATTCGAGCCTGACACGGAAGGGAAGGGTGATGCTGGAATCGCAGCGTGGGGAATTTCGATGATCAGAACAAACTCGAATGTAAAAAATCTTCAGGAGGGCGTCAAGAGGGAAAGGGGGTAGGGATGCAGGCGTGCGACGTGTGGACCGGGTTCAAAGGAACGTGACATCCTGTTTCAGATTGTGTATATTTATGTCTGATCGAGATATAGACCTTATGGTTTTCAAACCCTGTCCTCCGCGTCTCCGCGGTGGTTACTACCCTGTTTTGTTCCACTGGAAGGTGAGGGTTGTGCGGTATGGATATGATTGAGATGGACGAGGCGACCCGGATCGTCCTGGCGCACACAGAGCCTGTGGATGTGGTTGCGCTGGATCTGATGGACGCGCTGGGCCGGACGCTGGCCGAAGACGTGCGGTCCGATATCGACATGCCGCCCTTTGACAAGGCGATGATGGACGGGTACGCGGTGGTCGGGGCCGATGTGCGGAACGCTTCCAGAGAGCGTCCTGCGACCTTAGAGGTGGTAGAGGAGATTCCGGCCGGGACCGTGCCCCGGGTGCTGATTTCGGCGGGGAAGGCGGCCCGGATTATGACGGGCGCGCCGATTCCGGAGGGGGCGGATACGGTGGTGATGGTGGAGGATACGGTGGACGAGGCGGGCGGGACGCAGGTGAAGGTCCTGGATGTCACGGAGACGGGGGAGCATATTGCGCTGCTGGGGGAAGACGTGCGGCGCGATCAGGTTGTGCTTGAGGCGGGCGCGTTGATCCGGCCGGCGGAGATCGGCATTCTTGCGGCGGTAGGCACGGTGCGGCCGGTGGTCTACCGGCAGCCGGTGGTGGGGGTGGTGGCCACGGGGAGTGAGATTGTGGAGCCGGAAAAAGCGCCGGCGCCCGGGCAGATCCGGAACAGCAACGGGTACTCGATGGGGGCGCAGGTTGTGCGGGCGGGGGCCTGGGCGCGGTATCTGGGGATTGTGGAAGATGACGAGGCGGAGTTGAAACGGGTGATCGGGCAGGGGCTGGAGGAATGCGATATTCTGATGCTGTCGGGGGGCGTTTCCGCAGGGGTGTACGACCTGGTCCAGAAAACGATGCGAGAGATGGGAGTCGAGGTGTTTTTCGACCGGATACGGATGAAGCCGGGCAAGCCGCTGACGTTTGGGGCCAAAGGGAAAAAGCTGGTTTTCGGGCTGCCGGGCAATCCGGTGTCTTCGGTGGTGGGGCTGGAACTGCTGGTTAGGCCGGCGGTTCGCAAGATGCAGCAGATGGGCGACCCGCACCGCCCGGTGGTAAAGGGACGGCTCGTGGACGGCTTCCGCCAGACACCGGGGCGCAAGCAGTTTGTTCCGGCCTGGAGCGAGCAGCGCGACGGCCTCTGGCAGAGCCGCTGGGTGGGCCACCACGGGTCGGCGGATCTGTTTTCGCTTTCCCAGGCGAACAGCCTGTTTGTGGTGGAGGCGGAGGTGGAGGCGCTGGAGGCGGGGGCGGAAGTTGAGATTGTTCTTTTGACGGAATGGTAAGAGATAGGGTTTGACGATCTATGTCAAAATTGACCCATGTTGCCGAGGATGGGGCGGTTCGGATGGTGGATGTGACGGAGAAGGGGGTGACGGATCGGGAGGCGGTTGCGGGCGGGGAGATTTTGATGGACGCCCGGACCGTGCAGCTGGTCAGCCGGGGCGGCCTTCCTAAGGGAAATGTGCTGGAGACGGCGCGGATTGCCGGGATTATGGCGGCCAAGCGCACGGCCGAGTGGATTCCCCTGTGCCATCCGCTCTCGATTACAGGGATTGACCTCAGGTTTGAGGTGGGGCGGAAGCGAATTGAAGCGACGGCCCGGGTGCGGGTACCGGGCCGGACCGGAGTTGAGATGGAGGCGCTGACGGCTGTAAGCGCGGCCCTGCTTACGGTTTACGATATGTGCAAGGCTGTGGACAAAAGCATGGTCATTGGCAACATCCGACTTTTGAAAAAGCGGGGCGGCCGCAGCGATAGCTGAAAAGGGTGGCGCGCCTGACAGAGAAGGCGGAGTTAAAAGGCGCTTCAGGCGCGAAAGGAGTCTTAGGGCGTCTGACAAAGCGCTTGACAAAGGGCGGGTTGTTCCTTAAGTTTTTCTCCCGTTTAAGGATTCCTGGCGTTTTCTGATGCGCCTATAGCTCAACAGGCAGAGCAACTGACTCTTAATCAGTAGGTTCGGGGTTCGATTCCCTGTGGGCGCACTATATAGCTCTATAAAAAACCGGACCAGTTCCAGGGTGCCTGGCCCGATATCCTCCCCAACGATACGCCCCTCCCAAGAAGATGGACCACGAACGACACCTTAGCCTATTCGGAGCCACTGCGCTCGGGGTCGGTGCGATCGTGGGCGGCGGCATCCTTGCACTGGCCGGCATCGCCTTTGCGACGACCGGGCCGAGTGCAATTGTTGCCTTCGGCCTGAACGGCGCCATCGCGTTCATCACTGCCGCGAGTTTTGCCCAACAGGTCCGACGCTTCCCCGAGTCGGGCGGGCTGTACATCTACGCCAAAAAAGTGCTTTCGATCGAGGTCGCCTTCCTGATGGGGTGGGTCGTGTGGTTTGCCTCGATCCTGGCGGGCGTCCTGTATGCGCTGGGCTTCGCGGCCTTCGCGCTCGAGGGTCTCGGCCGTGCTCTCCAGATCCTGGGAAGGTCCGCCGATTGGGTGCAGGGATCCGCTCTGGCGCTCGGAATGGCTGTGGCGGCGACGGCTCTCTACACGACCGGGCTCATGCGAACTCCCGGGGGCCGAGGCAATGCGGCGACGATCGGAAAGGTGATCGTGTTCGCGATCCTGTTGGGAGGGGGCGCATGGGCATGGGCAGGCGACTCGCCCCTCGTGCTCCTGGACCGCCTTCGTCCCTTCCTTTCCGCCGGTCCCATAGGCCTGATCCAGGCCATGGGCTACACGTTCATCGCCCTCCAGGGCTTCGATCTGATAGCTTCGGTGGCTGGCGAGGTTCGTGATCCAACCCGGACCGTGCCACGTGCCATGTATCTGTCCCTTGGCCTGGCGCTTGTGATCTACCTGCCGCTCCTCTTTCTACTGGCCACCGTCGGCGCCCCCGAGACGGGCGGGATCGGTCCCGCGGCCGCATCAAATCCCGAGGGCCTCGTGGCTGAGGCTGCGGAGCGGTTTCTTGGAGCCAGCGGCTATTGGCTGGTCATAGGCGCGGGAGTGCTCAGCATGCTGTCGGCGCTGCGCGCGAATCTGCTTGCAGCCTCGCGGGTTGCCTTCGCGATGGCCCGGGACCGCACCCTGCCTGGTAGACTTGGGCGGATTCGCACTCCCTCCGGGACACCCGCCGCCGCGGTCGCCGTCACCGGGGCGCTGCTGGCAGCGATCTCCCTGGCGGTTGGTAATGTCGCCGTTGCCGGGGCCGCTTCCAGCCTCATCTTTCTCATCAGCTTCGCAATGGTTCACTGGACGTCGATCCTGGCCGCACGTCGGTCCGGTCAGCTCCGGTCTTCCTGGATCCCTCTCGTCGGGGCGGCACTTTGCCTGAGCATGGCCGTCTTTCAGGCTCTCGTGGTGCCCTCCGCGGGAAGTGTCGTCCTTTATCTTCTGGTTGTTGGCGCGGCCCTTTATCTGACCCTGTTCGCTTCGGGCGCGCGGCTCGCCGACGTCAGGGCGGAAGCACGGGACCCGGATCTCGCGCGTTTGCGCGGCCGGAGCCCTTTGGTCCTGGTTCCGATTGCCAACCCGGCCAGCGCGGCCAGCCTCGTCGATGTCGCGGGTACACTGCGGACGCCCGGCACCGGCCGCGTCCTGCTGCTTTCCATCGTCCGTCCCACGGACGAGAAGCTCAATGTAGACCATCCCGCACTCCGAGACGCAGAGGCGGTGCTGGCGGAGTCTCTGCAACACAGCCTCAGGAGCTCACTGGTCGCGGAAACGCTCTTTACGATCGCCCCGGACATATGGGCGGAGATCTCCAGAGTTGCCGGGCTCCACAACTGCGAGACGGTGCTGCTGGGACTTCCGAACCTGACGGGACCCGGGATCGGAGCAAAGTTGGAGGTTTTGATCGCGGGACTGGAGGCCGATGTGGTCGTTCTGCGAGCCCCTCGCAGGTGGCGAATGGATAGCGCACGCCGCGTGCTGGTTCCGGTGGCCGGGCATGCTCATCACAGCCGGTTGCGAGCTCGGTTGATCGCAAGCCTCTCTCGATCCGGGCAGCGATCTTTGACCTTCCTCGGGATTGTTCGCGGAGGCGCGCCTCCCGAAAAGCGGATGCGTTTCGAGCGCGATCTCAGGGTGCTCGTCGCTGATGAGGCGATGGGCGAGTGTGAGGTCGTGATCGACGAGGCCAGCCGACCCATTGACGGAATCATCCGCCACGCGGCAGATGCGGATCTGATCATCCTGGGTATGCATCGACCCGATCGCGCCGCACGGGCGCTCGGTGGGCTACTCCTTGATCTATCTCAACAGACGAACGTTCCCATTGTGGTCATCGGGGGGCGCTCGCGCCGGGGATCTGGCCTCGGGCCGTGGAGGCTGACCGGGTGATCGGTTTACCTGCGCGACCGGGCCCCGAGCGGATTCTCCAGTATGTAAAACGAAATCCGGCGCTCCCCCGAGAGCTACCGATAGGGCTATCCACAGCCCCCGGGGATTGCCCCCTCGGGGGCTTGTCGTATCCGGACAAAGCCATCCGACTCCCTCTCGCCGACTTCCAGACCGGCATCAACCTCGTCGCCGCCGGAGACCGTTCGATCAAAGTCACGCTCACGCCATAGAAAGGACAGCGGCATGGCCTATCGCCAAAAAATCACCATCAACCACACCAGCGTCTCCAACCGGGACCTGACCGACTTCCCCCTCCTCATCGCCCTGGAGGACGCCGCGCTGAGGGCGGCGTCTCAGGGCGGCCACGTCGTCCGAGAGGACGACATCTACTTTGTCGCTTCGGATGGCGCCCGCCTGGACCACGAAATCAAGCGCTATGACCCTTCCACCGGATGCCTGAAAGCCTGGGTCAGAATACCGACCCTCTCGCATACTGCCGACACCGAAATCTACCTCTGTTACGGCCAGGAGAACGCCGCGTCTCAAAGCCCCGGAGCGGTCTGGGACGCGCACAACAAACTGGTCCGTCACCCGAACACAGCGCCGGGAGGTCACGAGGCCGTTCCCCACAGCGATGACCTGAACATCGCCGGCGCCATCACGGTCGAAGCCTGGTTCCACAGCGACGAATCCAAATCCGACGCCTTTCAGACCCTCGTCTCCAAGTGGTCCCTCCGGTCCACCATGGACGCCTTCGAGTCCTGCGATGCCGGAAACACGGACGGTTTGAACACCAGGGGATACTTCGGCGCCGTCTGCGACGGGCGCTACGTCTACTTCTCCCCCCAGTTCAACGGCGACGAACGTCACGGAGAGGCCCTGAGGTACGACACCCACGGAGACTTCAACAAAAGCGAAAGCTGGGAGGCCTACAGCGCTGGAAACACCTCCGGATTGAAGACAAAAGGGTATTACGGCGTCGTTCACGCCGGGCGCTATATCTACTACATCCCCCGCAGCGACGGGGAAACCCTCCACAGCAGGATGCTGCGCTACGACACCCGGGGCGACTTCAAAGACCCGGAGCGTTGGTCCGCGTTCGACATCGGCAACCCCGTCTCCTATCAAAGCGCCGTCTACGACGGGCGCTACATCTACCTGGTCCCGGGCTCTGAAGAGGAGGGAGGGGAAAGCGGCAAAGCCGCAAGATACGACACGCAGGGAGAATTCACAACCCCCTCAAACTACCTCACTTACGACGCCGCAAACACCGCCGGCCTGGACTGTGGAAGCTATGACGGCGCCTGTTTTGACGGACGCTACGTCTACTATGCCCCCCTCAACGACAGGGGCATTGTCCTCAGGCACGACACCGGGGGCGACTTCACCGCCCCGGAAAGCTGGACCGCCATAGACGTCAGCGCACGCGGAATGCACATGTGTGTCGGCGCCATCTTCGACGGGCGCTACATCTACTATGTCCCCTATGCCCACAGCATAGCCCTCAGATACGACACCCATAAGGACTTCGAAGACCCGGGCAGCTGGGAGGCCTACAACGCCGGAAACACCGCCGGCCTGAACACAAAGGGCTACGACGGCGCCGCCTTCGACGGGCGCTACATCTACTACATCCCATTCTACGAAGGAAGCGAACCCAAGAGTGGGTTCCACTGCCGCGTGCTGCGCTACGACACCCAAAAAGCCTTCCAGCACCCCTCGGCCTGGGATGCGGCCGATGGGGGAGCGTTTACCGATCCCCCCAATCCGGGCGGCTTCAACGGCGGCGCCTTCGACGGGCGCTACGTCTACTTTGCCCCCTGGCGCGAAGACCCCGACGAAACCGACACCCGCGACTACACGCCCCACGGCAAAGTGCTCCGCTACGACACGGCGGATCCGGACGCCTCCTTCATCCTCAAATACGCCGAATGCGGCCACAACGGCGGCCTCTGCGCCTCCCTGCCGGGCCCAACCTTCTCGGTCAACACCGCCGGCGGGATCTTAAACGTCCGGGCGAACCAGACCCTCGATCCGGGCTGGCACCACCTTGCAGGCGTCTACGACGGCGCCCGTCTTACCCTCTATGTGGACGGCAGTTCCGTCAACCAGGCGGAGGGCACGGGCTCCGTCCAGACCGGTAAGGCCGACATCGCCATCGGCTGCACTTCGGGCGGAGGCGCCCAATTCAAAGGCAGCATCTCCCACGTCCGGATCTCGGACACGGCCAGGGACGCAGACTGGATCCAGACCACTGCCCAGAACCTGAAGAACCCACTCGGATTCGTCCGCGTGGGCCCGGAAGAACAGACATAAGTGCGGAGTGGCAACGCGTGAGATGACTCGGTAGACTGTCCGGCCTCAACGGTAGAGGTATGGGAGCCACGAACCGATGAAGATCAGTCTTATTATCCCCTGTTACAACGAGGAAGCATCGATCCAGCCTTTGATCACACAGGTGAGGGAGGCGCTGCGTGCGTTTGAATACGAGGTCGTGCTGGTGGACGATGGCAGCACCGACCTCACGGCAGAGCGCATCTGCGCCCATGCAGCAGAGCATCCGCACATTCGCCCGGTCTACTTGTGTCGAAACTATGGCCAAACAGCAGCCATGAGTGCGGGGTTTGACGCGGCCACGGGCGACATTCTTGTACCAATGGATGCCGACCTGCAGCACGACCCTGGCGATATTCCCATCCTGTTGGCGAAATTGGAAGAAGGCTACGAAGTGGTCAGTGGTTGGCGGAAAGACCGCCACGACCACTGGTCCCGCGTATGGCCATCACGCATTGCGAACGCGCTGGTAAGCTGGATGTCCGGCGTTCGTTTACACGACTACGGCTGCACGCTTAAGGCCTACCGCCGGGAAGTCCTGGAGTCTGTGCGGCTATACGGCGAAATGCATCGCTTCATTCCGATTTATGCACACTGGAATGGCGCCCGGATCACGGAAGTGGAGGTTCACCATCACCCTCGAGCGTATGGCAAATCGAAGTACGGGTTCGGTCGCATTCCAAAGGTCCTGCTCGACCTGATCGTCATCAAACTGCTGGGCAGTTATTCGACCAAGCCAATCCATCTGTTCGGCCAACTCGGTGGGCTGCTGATGCTGTTGGGCAGTATCTGCATTATGGCAACGGCCTATTTCCGGTTCTTTAAACAGATCTACGTTAAGGATCAGCCGTTGTTCCTGGTTGGAATATTTATGTGGTAACGCCCAACTTTACGAATACTTTCGAACCTATTTGATGGACGAGGTGATGGTTAAGGTGGACCGTGCGTCGATGGCCGTTTCACTGGAAGCGCGTTCGCCTTTCTTGGATTACCGCGTCATTGAACTGGCGTTTTCACTGCCTTATGCGTGGAAGTTTCACAGGGGCAGAAGCAAGCGCATCCTAAAAGACATCATGAGGGGCCGTTTGCCCGATGCCGTCATTGATCGTAAAAAGAAGGGCTTTGGCATGCCGATCGCCCGGTGGCTTCGAGTCGATTTGCTCGATTGGACACGCGAACTGTTGCGGTATTTGGAAACGATCGGCATTTTAACCTCAGAGGCGCTGGCGCTGCACAACCGGCATCTGTCCGGCAGAGAAGATTTGCGCAAACCGCTTTGGAATCTGGTTGCATTGGCCCACTTCCTGCAGTCTGTTCAGTCAACCTCGAACCGGACCTCCCACGCCCCATCCAAATGTTAAAGCCCCACTAAATCTATTTCTAAAGGGCCGACGCTCATGGCCGAAGCGCCTGAACACCCCAACCTCGTCTTCATCCTTCCCGACCGGCAGCGGCGCGACACCCTGGCCTGCTATGGCAACGACTGGATCCAGGTGCCGCACCTGAACGGGCTTGCGGAGGAGAGCTTCATCTTCGACCACTGCTATGTGACCCAGGCGGTCTGCTGCCCCTCCCGGTCCTCGATCATGTGCGGGTTGTATCCGATCGACGCCGGCATGCCGGTCAACCGCCACATCCTGCCGACCGGGGTGCGCACGATCGCCGAGATGCTCTCCGGCGATTACCACACCGGCTACATCGGCAAGTGGCATCTCGGCGACGAGATCCTCGCCCAGCACGGCTTCAACGAGTGGATCGCCTCCTGCGACCAATGGTGGGCGGAGTACACCACCAAGGCGCTTTGCAGCCAGTTTTCCCCCTACCACCACTGGCTCGTCGAGAACGGCTTCGAGCCGGACGCGGGGCACCCTGGAGGGAAGACGTTCTCCGCGGGCTTCAGGGCCAACCTGCCGATCGAGTACCAGATGGCCACCTATCTCGGCGAGCAGGCGGCCGGGTTCATTGAGCGCAACATGCAGCGGCCGTTCGTCCTCTACGTCAGCTCGGTCGAGCCGCATCCGCCCTTCACAGGGCCCCACAACTCCCTCTACGACCCCGACACGCTCCCGGTCGACGAGACCTTCCGCACCTACCCGGAGGGGCACTCGCTGTTCAACCGGATCCGTGCCGAGTTCTGGATGCAGGCGGTACACGACGGCGGCTTCGACCTGACAACCGAGATGGGCTGGCGGCGAATGCGCGCCAACTACTACGGCTGCGTGTCGATCGTTGACGGGATGGTGGGGCGCATTCTGGGCGCCCTCGACGATGCGGGACTCCGCGACAACACGGTCGTCGTGTTCACCAGCGACCACGGCGAAATGGTCGGCACCCACGCCCAGGTGGAGATGCGCACGCCCTACGAAGCGTCGTCCCGGGTGCCGCTGCTGGTGCGGGTGCCGTGGCTGACCGGGAGCCAGCGGCGCGTGGGCGGCAACTTCAGCCAGATTGACTTCGTGCCCACCCTGCTCGACCTGCTCAACCAGCCCGTGCCCGGACACCTGCCGGGTGAGAGTCGCACGGATGTGCTGCGAGGGCGGGCCAACCTGAGCGACAACGACGTCGTCATCCAGCACAACGGGGTCGGAGACCGTGACCTGACGTCGGCCGCGAGTTCGCACACAATGGCGCCCGAGCGGGTACGCCAGTTGAACTGGCTGAAGACGGTACCCTGGCGCAGCGTAGTCACCTCGGACCGCTGGAAGCTGACCCTGTGCGCCGCCGATCAGGGCGAGCTGTTCGACCTGAACACCGACCCGGCCGAGACGACAAATCTGTTCGACCGGCCCGGGCAACGCGACCGCGTGCGCTGGATGGCGGCGCGGCTGCGGCTGTGGCAGGAGACGGTTGGCGACACGGCACCGCTGCCGGGGGTGTAGGGGCGTCTGGTCCACCCGCTTCCCCTCCCGGTATCAACGGTGGTACTTCGGCTGCCGCGGTGCCCTGTCCCGCTGCAATCGGTGCCTACTTCCTTCCAGCGGCAACCCCACCCGCGCCCCCCCACGCAGGTGCGACTCCACAAAGGCAAAAATCAATTCGGTATTGGTCCGGGCCAGCCTCACCCCCCCACGCGGCGGCTCGCCCGTATCCAGCGCGTGTACCAGATCTTCGATCAGCCGCACCGTCGAACTGGCGGGATCGAACGGTGGAAACTCCCCAGGCGCCAGCACGCGCCGGCCGCGATGGTCCCGCCCTCCCGGCTCGCGCACCTGCCATTCCGCCCCGTTGCCCAGCGCAGTCACCACGCCGTGTTCGCCCACGGCTTCCACTTCCAGCCCCCGCCCCGAATTGAGCGCGTATGCTGTCACCCCGTTTTCGAACTGCAAAATACCGTGTCCCACCGGATCCTCGCACAACCGCTCACCCTCAATCATTTCGTCCCCGTTGGGAAGATGCGCCTGCACCCACGAAACCGGGCAGTCGCTGTTGAGCCTCAGCAACAGATCAAAGCTGTGGCTGGCCCCGTTGAAAAGCGCGCTGGTCTGGTGGATAATCAGCGTTTTCAACCGGCCGATCCGGCCGCCGTCGATTACGTCCACCATCGCGTCGTATCCCGTATCCCAGCGCCGGTTCGTTCCCATATTGAAGAAAACGCCGTTGCGCTCCACCGCCTCCACCATGGCGTCGGCCTCCTCCATAGAGGAAGCCATGGCCTTTTCTCCGTAGATCGCCTTAACCCCGTGCTCGGCCGCGTAGATGACGATCTCCGCTCGATGCTCCGGCTGGGTGGCCACACTGACAATATCGGGCTGCTCTTTGTCGATCATCTCCTTGTAGTCCATATACTGCTTTTCTTTGGGCACACCGTAGCGGAGGCCCACCTGCGCCATCACATCCACCCGCAAGTCCGAACACGCCACCATTTCCGTGCGCTCGCACGCTTCGTAGCCCGCCGCGTGCGAGTACGGCCCCCTCTCTTCCGGCGCCTCGTTGTCGATAAAGGCGCCCATCCGGCTGCAGCCGACCAGTGCGGCCTTGTAGATTTTCATACGTTTCTCCTCTGAAAGGGTGCTGCGAGTAGAAAAAGAACAGACTCCTGAAACGATGGGACGCACGCTACACGTGAAAAATGTATAGATTTCGTTCTGCCAGTGGCAGATCGACCCAGGCACCACCCTGTCGATGGCTCTCCGCCACCGCAATACAGGCTTCCGTAATATGGTGGGCCACATCCACATGCCCAAGCGTCGGTCGTCCGGTCTCGTACGCATCCACCAGATCTTCCAAACAGGACACAACATGGCTTTTGGCCGCCACGGGCGCCATGGGGGTTTCGTCCCAGCCCTGCCGCTTTCCCACCATCTGACCGGCCTTGCGCAACAGAATGCCGTCGCCATTGTTCATGGAGCGAATACACCCTTCCGTTCCCAGCACTTCAAACTCCCACGCTGCCGCCGGCACCGACCAGGCCTCAACCCCGTTCTCAAACCGGAGTTGATAAATCGCCCGCGGATCGTAAGCCAGGTGGTCATTCTGAATCTGCGTATGCCGGGGTATCAGTTCCCCGCGCACCGCTTCGATTTTGGAATCGCCCAGCAAAAACGAAATCGTATCAATCGAATGAATGTGCCCGTGCATCAAGCTTGAAGGCGCATAATGCACCGCCGCACGGGGTTGTCCGACCTCGCCGGCTGCAATCGCCTCCCGCACCGCGCGATAGTGCACATCAAACCGCCGAAGCACTCCGGTGTTGAACACCGTCCCATTGGCCTTCACCGCCTGCAGAATCTCGTCGGCCCGTGCCACCGAACTGGCCATTGCCTTTTCCACATACAGCATCGGCACCCCCGCATTGGCCAGGCTCACCGCCAGATCCGCATGCGAATCCCCCCGAAAAGACGCATCCGGCGCCTCCTGCGCCGGCTTGAACAGGCCAGACGCCGTGGTGCAAATTGCCACCAGATCGGGCTGTTCTTGTTTCACCATCTCCATATAATCTTCGTACACGGCCTCCACGCCCCACCGCGCCTGAAAAGCCTCCCGCTTATCGCCCTGCAAATCCGCCCCGGCCACCAGGTCCAGTTGATCCATCGCCTCGCAACACGCCGCAATCGAATACGGCTTTGTGGCGTGCCCTTCATCGTCAATCGTACTGCCCATCCGTCCCAGACCGATAATGCCCACACGATAGGTTTTCACTGTCCCTCCTTTATCCAAGCAATTGTAGGGATGTCCTGGATTCCAAGGGCGTCCGCCGCGCCCAGGATGGTCTGCCAGATGTCGTCCTGGATGGGGACGCCTTCCCGCTGCCGGGCGTTCCGCGTCCTCACTTCCGGATCGCCGGGGACCAGCACTTCCTCGAAACCGGGCGCGGGCGACACGGCCCGGGTGCGCTGCACCATCTCGTCCGCCCGGCGTGCATACTCGGAGAAGGGCTGGAACAGGTCGGCCTTGAAAGCGACCATGCAGACGCCCTGGTATCGCATAATCGGTCCTGCGCGATTGGGATCGGCAAATGCGTCCGTGCGGTTGAAGATGCGCCCCAAAAACTCCACGGCCATCATCAGCGCATACCCCTTGTGTCCACCAAAGGGGACCTGCCCACCTCCCTCGTAGAAATCGTTGGGGTCCGTGCTGGGGTTGCCCTCCCTGTCCACGATGCAGCCCGGCGGCAGCGCTTCGCTGCGGCGCTGGGCATTGATGACTTTGACGCCTGACATGGCCGTGGTCGCAAAATCAAAACCCATCGAGGGGCCGTCGCCTCCCGGGAATCCCATGGCAATCGGATTGGTATGCAAGACTCGCTCACAGCCCCCATAGGGCACGGCCACCGGCTCTTCCTCGCCAAAGCCTCCCGCCCAAACGATGGAGATCAACCCCCCGGCTGCGGCCATTTCCGTATAGTGGCCCAGCCTGCCGATGTGGTGCGACTGCACCAGACCCACGATGGCTATCTCGTGGGATCTGGCCTTTTCAATCGCCGTCTCCATCGCAAAACGTGCAGCGACCTGTCCGAAAGTCCAGTTGCCGGTGATCTGCGCGCTGTTCAGGCCTTCCTGAATGAACGCCGGCCGGGCCCTGGGCAGGATGTAGCCCTTCTGGATGTCGTCTACATATCTTGCCACGTGCCATACGCCGTGTGTGTCAACGCCGCTGAGGTTGGCCAGGACCAGGTGCTCGGCGAGGGTGTGCGCGTTGTCTTCGTCGGCGCCGGCTGCCAAAAAGATCCGGATGACAAGCTCGCGCAGGTCATCGGCAGGTATGACTACCATAACGAACTCCCTCCTGCCTGTGCCGTGCCCGTCACGGCAGACAGGTCGGAAAATCACCGGCAACCACCGATGAACATCGGTGAATACTGATGAAAAAGCTTCTTAGAAAATCAGCACGCCCCGGGCGTTTTTACCCGCTGCCAGGTCGTCGAACGCCTGCTGGACTTCGTCGATGGGGTAGGTTCTGGTGATGAGTTCGTCCAGTTTCAACTGCCCGGTGCGGTAGAGGTCGAGCAGCCGGGGCATGTCGACCCGCTGGCGCGTGGAGCCGTAGTAGGAGCCCAGGAGTTTCTTCTCATCACGCACGATCAACGGGGCCGGGAGGGCGACTTCGGTATTGGGCCGGGCCATGCCGATAATGGTCACGGTGCCGCCCCGGCGGGCGCTGTCGTAGGCCTGGCGCATGACTTCCGGATTGCCGATGGCTTCGAAGGTGTAGTCCGCACCGCGGCCGCCGGTGAGCTCCTGGATGGCCGTGACCGGGTCTGCGTCGCTGGCGTTGACCGTGTGGGTGGCCCCGAAGCGCTGGGCAAACGCCAGCTTGAGGGGGTTGGTGTCCACCGCGATGATCGTGTTGGCCCCGGCTGTTGCCGCGCCCTGGATGACGTTGAGGCCTACTCCGCCGGCGCCGAAGACCGCCGCGGAGGCACCCGGCTGCACCTTTGCAGTGTTGACCGCGGCACCGACTCCGGTCATCACGCCGCAGCCGACTAAGGCGGCTTTGTCTAAAGGGATGTCGGGATCGATGCGCACAAGGCTGGTCTCGTGTACGACGGCATATTCGCTCATCGTCCCGATGCCGGTCATCTGATTGAGCGGCACGCCGCCCCGGCGGATGGGACGGTGGCCGTTGGGCAGGGTTCCCTCACGCGTCAGGGCGGTGGTCTCGCAGAGATTCGGTTGCCCGATGGTGCAGTAGTAACACCGACCGCACTGGGGGATGTAGGTAAGCACGACATGGTCGCCGGGTTTTACGGCCGTGACGTGGTCGCCGACCGCTTCGACGATGCCGGCCCCTTCGTGCCCCAGTACTATGGGAAGTTCCAGGGGAATGGTGCCGTCGATCACCGAGTAGTCGCTGTGACAGACCCCGCTTGCGACCATTTTGAGGTGTACTTCGTCTTCTTGTAGCGCATCTAATTCTACTTCTTCTACCACCACTGACTGGTTCACGGCGTTTAAGACCACGGCTTTCATAGCTGTTTCCTCCTCCCGATATCTGCTGATTCGGGCTTATTCCTGTCGTTGTGTTATTTTTTTTAACTCGTTCAGGATCTCTTTTTCGGTCGTCCATTCAAGGCCGTCGACCGATTTTGAGTTTGAGCCTGTTATTCCGTCCACCGAACCCAGGCTGAGGATATGGTCCAGGTAGGGGTCCACATCTGAGAAGTCCGGCAGGAGAGAGGTGTTTGAAAGGATTGTCAGGTAGGCCATTAATCCATAAGCTCCCCAGTTGGAGGTTGTGGCGATAATCGTGTGTTTTGTGTCGATGATGCAGGGGGAGATGTCCAGTTTTTCAGCGATGGTGCGCCGGAGGTTTCCCATGCCGATTTCATTTCCACCGTCTCCGATTCCGATGGTGAGGGTGGTGTTACGCGTTAAGATGAAGAACTCGTCTAAGGGGGCTGTAAAGTCGGAGATGTCTGTGTTTTTTACGTTGCAGTATTTGAGGTCGGCATTTCTCCCACACCTTTCGACGGCGATCAGACAGACGGGGTTGTACCGGTTGAGGACTTCAAGATAAGGATCTGTCCCCTCCAGGGGCATATAGAGGGTTTCGGTTTCCGGTTTGTATGAAAAGAAATCCCTGCAGAACGGGTCGGTTACGATGAGGGGACGGAACGCCAGTTTTTGCAGGGCGTTTGCCAGGAAGTAGGCGCCGACCGGGCCGTCCGTTTCGGCGACTCCGTTCGCGTAGAACCCGGTGATGATGAAGACGACGCCCCTGCTGCAGGCGAACAGGCTCTTTGCGGCATCATAGCAGAAGGCCAGGCTCAGAGATTGTCTTAAGATGGGCAGGCCCCTTCTGTGATGCTTTAAAATCACGTCTTCGATTTTGATCGGATGGGGCATCGTTTAGAGCGCTTCCCCAACGTCGGGGGCGTCTGCAACGAACATGTGGCCCGGCGCATGGGTGATGGCGATTTCGGGCTTGGCATGCAGGATGACGGCCTGGGGGGTGACGCCACAGGCCCAGAAGACAGGGGTCTCATTCTCATAGACGGTGACCGGGTCTCCATAGTCGGGGGCGTCCAGGTTCTGGATGCCCAGGTGCGCAGGATTGCCTATGTGGAGGGGGGCACCGTGCGATTTTGGGTACCGGCTTGTGATCTGTACGGCCCGGATGGCGTGGAAGGGGGATAGGGGACGCATGGAGACCACGACGGGGCCTGAGAAGCATCCGACCGGGGAACAGGAGAGGCTGGTGCGGTACATGGGGACGTTTTTGCCCTCTTCGATGTGCCGCACCGGGAGGCCGGACTGAAGCATGGCGCTTTCAAAGGTGAAGGAACAGCCGATAAGAAATGCCACGGAATCGGACCGCCAGTAGGGACGGATGTCGCCGGTTTCTTCCACAAGTTCCCCGTTTTTGAAGATGCGGTAGAGGGGGAGGTCTGTGCGGATGTCTGCGCCGGGGGCGATCAGCCGGGGTTCCGGGTCTCCGGCTTCGGTAATGTCCAAAAGGGGACAGGGTTTTGGGTTACGGTGACAGAAGACCAGAAAATCAAAAGCCAGGGACCTGGGCAGTACGACCAGGTTGGCCTGGACGTGTGCCAGGCCCGCGGTTGGGCCGGTGAGTTCTCCGCTGCGGCAGCGCTCCCGGACCTGGACGGGCGTCAGGTCCGCTGCGGATTCTGGATGGGTGTTATTCGATTTTTCGCTCATGGTGTATCACCTCATAAAACAAATTGAAGATTGAAAAATCTTCGCTCTTCAGTGCTGCCTGCCGTATCCACCGCCGCCGGGGGTGTTCAGGATCAGGCGGTCACCCGGGGCGACTTCGCAGCCGTCTACGGGGCCGAGGGTTTGTTTTTCACCCGAGGCGCGGTGGACAACCTGGGTTCCCGGCTTTCCCGGGTCTGCGCCGTGCAGGCCGTAGGGGCCTTCCTTCCGGTGCTGGGTGAGCACGGAGAGGGCCATTTCCTTCAGGAAGGTCAGTTCGCGCACGATGCCGTCTCCGCCGGCGTGGGCGCCCGCGCCGCCCGATCCTTTTCGCACGGCAAAGCGATCTATGCGGACGGGATAGCGGTGCTCTACGATTTCGGGGTCGGTGATGCGGGTATTGGTCATGTGGCTGTGCACTGCGTCTGCGCCGGCAAAAGTGGGGCCGGCGCCGCAGCCGCCCCCTACGGTTTCGTAGTATCCGAACCCGGTCGTGCCGAAGAGGACGTTGTTCATGGTCCCCTGGCTGCATGCAACCAGTTCCAGGGCCTTCAGCAGGGTGTCTACCAGGCGCTGGCTGGTTTCCACGTTGCCTCCGACGACGGCCGGGGCGCGGGCGGGATCTTCCGGGAAGGGGGGGTTGAGGATGCCCGGGGGGATGTGCAGGGCGATCGGTTCCATGAAGCCTTCGTTGAGGGGCAGGGGGGCGTCTACCAGCAGGCGCAGCACGTAGATTACGGCGCTGCGGACAATGGCTGGGGTGGCGTTCAGATTGCCGGGGTGGACGCCGGCCGAGCCGGAGAAGTCGATGCTTGCGGAATCGCCTGTGATGTCGATGCGCACCTGCAGGGGCGACCCGTCGTCCAAGCGCTCCTGCGCACCGTAGCAGCCGTCCGGCAAGCGGGAGAGGGCGCTGCGCAGCCCCCGGTCGGCCTGGTTTTTGAGTGCGGCCATGTAGTAGAGGAGGGTTTTGGCGCCGTATTCGCAGGCGAGGTCCTGCAGGGCGTTGAGGCCCCGGTGGTTGGCGGCCAGGGCCGCGCGCAGATCGGCCAGGTTGTCGTCGACCGTCCGGGAGGGGAAGGGGGCGTTCTGGAGCATGTCGCGGACGGCGGTCCAGTCGGCGCGTCCGTCCCGGACGATGTACGAAGGCGGAATGACCACGCCTTCCTGGGCCAGGTTGGTAGCCGCAGGGGGCATCGATCCGGGCCGCATGCCGCCGACTTCGGCGTGGTGGGCGCGGCTGGCCACATAGCCGACGCATGGATCGCCGCCGGCATACACAGGCGTTATTAAGGTGATGTCCGGCAGGTGGGAGCCACCGAAGTCGGGGTGGTTGGTGATGACGGTATCTCCCGGCTTGAGGGAGAGATGCTCGCGCACTCGGCGCACGCAGAGGCCCAGCGCCCCCAGGTGCACCGGGATGTGGGGGGCATTGACGACGAGTTCGCCGTTGGCGTCCAGGAGGGCGCAGGAGAAGTCCAGCCGTTCCTTGACGTTGGTGGAAAGGGCGGTGCGCTGGAGCATGGTGCCCATTTCCCGGGCGATGTTGCTCAGGTTGTGGGTGAACAGTTCCAGACGGACGGCTTCGGGACGGGCTTCCCGACCGCGGGTAGTCCGGGGCTGCCTGCGGTGGAGTACGAGGGTGGCGTGGCGGTCCACCCCCACCCCCCAGCCGGCGTCTACGAATACGGCGCTGTGCCGTTCGAAGATCAATGCCGGGCCCTGAAGCTGTGCGCCGGGCTTGAGGTCGGGCCGGTTGTGGACTGCGACCTCTGTCCACTTTCCCTGTACCCAGGTCTTTGTGTTTCCGCTGGGCAGGGCCTCATGGGCGGGTTGGGAGGTCTGTTCCCGCTCGGCGCCGGAGGCCCGCGAGGAGGCGATTACCCGGATGGACTCCAGTTCGACCGGGCGGCCTTCCGGCTGGTGTCCGTAGAGGGTTTTGTAGGCAGCGGCGAAGGCGTCCGAGAGAGACGTCCCCGCTTCGTATTCCACGGTCAAGGGCGTGTCCTGGCCGATGAACCGCAGGTTGAGCAGCTGCCGGCGCACGACGACCTCCGCTTCGGGCACGCCTTCGGCAGCCACCTCCTGCACGGCTTTCCGGCCCAGGGCGTCGAGCCAGGCGGGGACATGGGCTTCGACCTCTTCAAGGAGGGCGAGCACCTGGCGTTCGACAAAGCGCTCGATTACCGCATGCCCGATGCCCAGGGCGCTGAGAAGGCTGGCGTCTGCGGGGACCAGCACGGTGTCGATGCCCAGCCGCAGGGCCACCCCGCAGGCGTGCTGAGCGCCCGCGCCGCCAAAGGCCACCAGCGCATAGGCTGCCGGGTCGTATCCCCGCTGGAGGGAGACACGCCGGATGGCGGCGGCCATACGTTCGTTGGCGATGTCTAAGAAGCCTTCGATCAGGGCTTCCGGGGCGGCCTCTTCTGCGGTTTCCTCGGCAAGCCGACGGCGCAGGGCGTCGAGCTGTTCCCGCGCACGCTCGGGGCGGATCGGGATTTCGAAGCGCTCGGCATGGAGCCTGCCCAGGAGCAGGTTGACATCGGTCAGGGTCAGCGGCCCTCCAGCGCCATAGCAGGCCGGGCCGGGCCGGGCCCCTGCGCTCTGCGGGCCTACCTGGAGCCGGCCTTCGGCAAAGCGGCAGATCGAGCCCCCCCCTGCGGCGACGGTCTCGATGGCCAGGGCCGGGGCGACTAAGTGGGCGTCGCCGACGTCGTGTTCAAAGACGTATTCGAAGTCCCCGTCGTAACGGGCCACATCTGTGCTGGTTCCGCCCATGTCGAACCCGATGAGCCGCTCGAAGCCGGCCCGCCGGCCGACCAGGGCCGCGCCGGCCACGCCGCCGGCCGGGCCGCTGAGGAGGCTGTCTTTGGCCTGGAAGGATTGGGTTTGAAGCAGGCCGCCGGTGCTGGTCATCACGTGCAGGGTGCCGCCGCGAATGGCGCCCTGCACCCTGCTCAGATAGTCTTTGATCACCGGCCCCAGGTAGGCGTCCACCACGGTGGTCTCCGCCCGGGGCAGGAGTTTGATGAAGGGGGCCAGGTCGGCCGAAGCGGAGACGTGTTCAAAGCCGCAGTCTTGCAGGAAGCGGACGAGTTCCCGCTCGTGGGCGGGATTCCGGTGGCTGTGCATCAGCGCCACGGCAGCCGCGCGAACGCCCCGCTCCAGAAGGTGGCGCACCTGCGGCAGGAGAGGTTCGCAGTGGAGTTTCCGGAGCACGGTCCCATCGGCCGCCAGCCGTTCCTCGACTTCGACCACGGCCTCGTAGAGGGGGTCGGGTTTGACGACGTGCAGGGCAAAGAGTTCCGGCCGCTGCTGGGTGCCGATGCGCAGCAGGTCGCCAAAGCCCCGGCTGATGAAGAGGGCCACCGGCACCCCCCGGCGTTCGAGCAGGGCGTTGGTCCCCCGGGTTGTGGCCAGGCGCATGGCGATGTCGGGGAGCGGGGCTCCGGCCGGGGTGGCCGTGACGATCCGGGCGGCCAGGACGGGGGCCTCTTCCGGGGAGCAGACCTCAAAGACCATTCCCGGAGCCGCCCTCAGGGGTCCGTCCACTTCGACCAGCCCTTCCGCCGGCTCGAAGCGTATGACCGTTCGGGGCGGGTGTTCTGTATCCAGGAGGCGGAACTCGAAGCCGGTGATGAAGCCAGGCGGCGCAGACCACTGCTCGTGGACACTCAGGCGTTTCTCGTCGATGGGCTCCCGGACCAGGCCCCTGAGGGCGCTGCTGCTGAGCACCTTGGCCTGGTGGGGCCGACCTTCCGGGTCGCGCGCTAAGCAATCGGTAAAGGTGCCACCCGTATCGATCCAGATCTGCCAGTCTGGCATTGCTCCTCCTCTTAACCCTCCGGGATGGCCCTACCGCCATTCATCGATCGACACACTCTTCCCGTAATTGCACCCCATAATCCGCCAGTAGCCGTTTGTCTCGCCGCCCACGACGACGACGTGAATTGAGTCGATGGGGAAGATGGGGATTGACTCGTTTTCTGCGGCCTTCAGCATGGTGGCGTAGGGTTCAACCCCGTTTAAAGCCCTCGGATAGACGTAGTTCTCGATGAGCTGATAATCCCAGTAGACCCCCGCATGCATCGTGGCGTTCTCATGCACCCATTGGATCAGCTTTTCTTTCGTGTCGAACCCGCCCCGGTCTATGAACTGCCGGGCGGTAATGGGGTCCAGGATGAAGGTGGGCGGATTGTGCGGGTTGAGGCCCCGCAGCATGTTCGTCACGTGTTCACGCCAGTGCGTTTCCCGCAGGCCGAGGTTGAAGGCGGTGGAGCGACAGCCGCCGAATACGCTCACGACGCTGTCTTCCGGTTTAAAGCCGTGCTGGACGTGGAACGGCTCCCAGGGGCTGCGTTCTTCGTTTTCGGCATAGGTGACGCTGTTATAGGCGTAGTTGTTGCCCTGGGAGCCGAGATAGGTGATTTCCGGGACCGAGCCGCCCTGGAGGTTCTGAGAGAGCAGGCCGTAGGCGCGGCCGATGGTGGCATTCGCATGGTTGTAAGGACCCAGAGCGCCGATGCCGCAGTTCATGCCGATTTCGTGGCGAACCGGACCGTTGACGACGGCCATGGCGGCGGCCGAGCTGGTGGTGCTGGCGCGGGCGGTGGCCTGTGTGGCTGCAAGGGCGAGGATGACCGGGAAGTAGTCCGGTTTTGCGCCGGCCATGACGGCGTTAACAGCGACCTTTTCAACGGTGTATTCCCAGGCCTCGCGCGTGGAGGTGGGACGCATGCGCCCGACGACCTCGTCGGGACTGCGGCCGGTGCCGGCGAGCATGGCACCAACGCGTGCTTCAGTGGGCAGGACGATGGGGAGCTTGTCGGTCCAGTTATTGTTCAGGAAGAACTGGTGAAGGTTTTCTTCAGAGTCGGGCTCGATAAGTCGGGGAGTGGACCGATCGAATACAATCTGTTTGGTTTCCTTATCGGTCAGCGGTTTGTTCAGGGCGTCGATGACTTCCTGCATGAACGGCCGGCCGGTGACGGCGTCGGGACCGTCGATGTAGGCCCGGAGTTCGGCGGGTGACTTGCCCATGACGGGCTGGGGGACGAAGACGAACCGCTGGAGGGGCATTCCCCTCTGGTGAGCGGCCGCCCTGGCCAGAGGCTCGAAGACGTCGGTCTGCACGGATGCGGTGGGCACTCCGTACTCGGTTTCCAGGATGATGCATTGATCGGCGACCGCCGGCGCGCACGTGCTTCAGTGGCCCACCGCAACGACCGCCGCGCCTCCCCTGGCTTTGATTTCGTCGTAGAGTTCCGGGTCCCGTTCGGTGTAGACGCCCGATTTCCTGCGCAGCTCAATGTTTACTTCGGACATGTGCTCGGCAAACCAGTCCTGCATCTGCTGCATCAGGATGTCCCCGTCGTCGAAGCGGCAGTCGACCAAATAGACCGGTCTGTCGGCCAGGCCGCCCGAACGCGGAGCCATGCCGAGCTGTTCGATTGCGGGGGGATATCCCATCGGGTTCATGACGGTAATTTTCTCGCCTCCGGTTTTGCCCACGTGGAACCTCCTCGTTATAAGTCTCCGGGAAATGGATCGTCTGTATGGCCGAACACGGGTTTGAAGCGTTGGAAAGAATCGGGAAGGCCGTAGAGATGGTGCGGGGGGCGGTCGATTACGTCGGCTTTAACGGACGACCGCCGCAGAGACCGCGTTGGAGACGCGCTTGAGTAAACGGCCATTCTCGACCATCTGGTTGGTAAGGATAACGCAGAGCAGGCGCCGCTCGGGGTCGGCCCAGGCCACCGTGCCGGTGGCGCCGACGTGGCCGAAGGTGGCAGGGGAGACCAGGTCGCCGAAATAGTTCCACACCGGAGAGACCGCCAGGGCCCAGCCCAGCCCCCAGGGGGCGTTCAGACTACCGTTCCGGTCCGTGGTCATTGCCGCCACGCCGGCCGGGCTGAAGATGTATTTTCCGGTGTATTCTCCGCCGTTGAGCATGGTCTGCAGGAGGATTGCCAGGTCCAAAGCCGTGCTGTGCATCCCGCCCCAGGGATGGCCCATGTCCCGCCAGTAGGGGCTGTTTGGGCCGAAGCGTTGAAGGTCTTTGGACTCGGAGGTGGAGGTGCCGCACCAGGCCGTGTCGGAGATGTCGAAGTTCCCCAACCCCAGCGCGCTGTTTTCCATTCCGAGAGGGTCGAAGATTTCTTCCTTTTCGAAATCGCGCAGGCGCTTTCCGGTGACGCGCTCGACGATTTCCGCCGCCAGCAAGATGCCTTTGCTTTGATAGCCGAAACCGGCGCCGGGCGAATAGAGCAGGGGGGTCTGCTGGGCGCCGCGGACGAATTCGCTCAATGGGACGTGGGCGCGGCGGAGCGCGGTGTTCTGAGGTAGCATGTCGGGCAGGCCGGAGGTGTGGGAGAGCAGGTGCCCGACGCGCACGTTGCGGCGTTCGCCGCCCCGGAAGTCGGGCAGGTACATGGAGACCGGATCGTCGAGGCAGACCTGTCCCCTCTCGACAAGGAGCATCAGGGCGCAGGCGGTGACCGGTTTTGTGATTGAGGCGAGGAGGAAGATGGTGTCCGGTTTTACAGGGGGCGAACCCTGATCGGGCAACAGACGCCCATAACCTGTTGAGAGGACAACCGTATTGTTGCGGGCTACCAGGATGGTCGCTGCGGTGATGCGCCGGTCCTGGATTTCGGATTCGAGGATGGCTGCGGCCCGTTCGAGCGCTTCCGACGACATGCCGGCGTCTGAAGGGATGCCTGTTTGTAATTCCGGTGTGGACATGGGAGGTGTTCTCATTGGGGGCCTGGCGTCTGTTTTAGAGGTTCGGCCGGGTTGGCAATGGAAAGTAGAGGATTGCGGGGCGTTTGTCAATACCTCATCGTTTATTCGATGCGACGTAAGAAGGCGGAAGCAGCGCAGGGCTGCTTCCGCCTTCTCGGGATAAGACAGGGCATGTCGTGCCCCTATTTTTTGGGCTCGTCTTCGTCTACGACCTCAAACTCGGCGTCGACGGCGTCGCCCCCCTGTTTCTGTTTTCCGCCGGCCTCCGGCTGTGGTCCGGCTTCGGCGCCGGGCTGGGCGGAGGCCTGCTGGTAAAGTTCGCTGGCCACCTGGTGCCAGACCTGGGTGAGGGCCTCGGTTGCGGACTTGATTTCGTCGGTGCTGGCGCCTTTGAGGGATTCTTTGACCCGTTCCACGGCGGCCTCGACTTTGGATTTTGAATCCGCGCTGAGGTTGTCACCCATCTCATTGAGCTGTTTTTCGGTCTGGTAGACCTGCTGGTCGGCCTGATTTCGAACCTCGATCTCTTCGCGGCGTCCCTGGTCTTCAGCGGCGTGTTCCTCGGCGTCGTTGACCATCCGGCCGATTTCGGTGTCCGACAGCCCGGAGGAGGCCTCGATCCGGATGCTCTGCTCCTTGTTGGTGGCCTTGTCCTGGGCCGAGACGTTGAGGATGCCGTTGGCGTCGATGTCGAAGGTGACTTCGATCTGCGGCATGCCCCTGGGCGCGGGCGGGATGCCGTCCAAGTGAAACTTGCCGATGGTCCGGTTGTCCATGGACATATCCCGTTCGCCCTGGAGGACATGGATTTCCACGGAAGGCTGGCTGTCTGCGGCCGTGGAGAAAACCTCGGCCTTTTTGGTGGGGATGGTGGTGTTCCGGTCGATCAGTCTGGTCATAACCCCACCTAAGGTCTCGATGCCCAGGGAGAGCGGCGTCACGTCGAGCAGGAGTACGTCCTTCACCTCTCCAGCGAGCACGCCCGCCTGGATGGCCGCGCCCACGGCCACCACTTCGTCCGGGTTCACCCCCTTGTGAGGCTCCTTTCCAAAGAGGTCTTTCACGAGTTCCTGCACCCTGGGGATGCGGGTGCTCCCCCCGACCAGGATGACCTCGTCAATATCGGAGGCCGAGAGTTCGGCATCTCTGATCGCCTGTAGGCAGGGTCCCTTTGTCCGTTCGAACAGGTCGTCTACAAGCTGCTCGAATTTGGCACGGGCCAGGTTCAGGTTCAGGTGCTTGGGCCCCGAAGCATCGGCCGTGATAAAGGGAAGATTGATGTCTGTCTGCATAGAGCTGGACAGTTCGCACTTGGCCTTCTCCGCCGCCTCCCTCAGCCGCTGCAGGGCCATCGGGTCGTTGCGCAGGTCAATGCTGTTCTCCCGCTGGAATTCATCGGCCATCCAGTCGATCACCCGCTGGTCGAAGTCGTCGCCGCCCAGGTGGGTGTCCCCGTTGGTGGATTTGACCTCAAAAACACCTTCTCCCAACTCCAGAATGGAGATGTCGAAGGTGCCGCCCCCCAGATCGTACACGGCGATCTTCTCCTCCGTCTTCTTGTCCAGCCCGTAGGCCAGGGATGCGGCCGTGGGTTCGTTGACGATACGCTGGACATCCAGGCCTGCGATTTTGCCCGCATCTTTGGTGGCCTGGCGCTGGGCGTCGTTGAAGTAGGCCGGGACCGTGATGACGGCCTGGGTAACCTTATCTCCCAGGTAGTCCTCGGCGGTCTGCTTCATCTTTTGCAACACCACAGCCGAGATTTCAGGGGGCGTATATGTGTCGTTTGCTACTTTCACGGCAGCCAGATTGCCGGTGCCCCTCGCCACTTCAAAGGGCACCTCTTGAATTTCCTGGGGCACCTCGTTGTGGCGCCGGCCCATAAAGCGCTTGATGGAGTAGACGGTGTTCTGGGGATTGGTCACGGCCTGACGTTTGGCCACCTGCCCCACCAGACGTTCCCCGTCTTTTGTAAACGCCACCACCGAGGGGGTAGTGCGCCCCCCTTCCGAGTTGGGGATCACAACCGGGTCGCCGCCTTCTATGACGGCCACGCACGAGTTGGTGGTACCCAGGTCAATACCGATCACTTTGCCCATTGCTGTTCTCCTCTCCTTTGAACTCCTTTTGGTGGTTCATGTAAGATTTTTACGCTGAGAATGCTCCGGATATGGGTGACCCAAGGCTGTGGCACCCGTCACAAATTGGCCCGGTTATTCCTTCCTGCCTGCGCCGGATGCTCGGCAGGCAGGTGCCAAGGCTGTGGATAAGAGCCTCGTCCGGATGGTGTTGCTGACTTGCTGAGGCCTCCAGTTCTTGAGGGTCTCATACTCCAGAATCTCCACGCCTTTCCGGTCGGCGGGCACCCATCGGACGATATCGCTGGAGGGAAAAATGCCCGTTACCGGAAGCCCCATGGCCACTGCGAGGTGAAAGAGGTCGGTATTACAGGCAATCAGCTGGTGACACGCCTCCAGGAGGGCCACGATCTTGGGCAGGTCGTCGGTCTGACAAAGGAGGACCTTCTGTCCCAGGGTCGCTTTGATTCGATTGGCCGCTTTTCTTTCGGTGTAATCAAAAAAGACCAGCGTCCGGGTATTGGCGAGGGCTGTGGCCACTTCTGCGATGCTTTGGAGTTGTTTGACCGTCGGGCGATTGCCCGTACAGGTGCTAACGTCAAGGCCCACAAACCGCTCGCCGGGTTTCCTGCTGCCGAGGTAGCGTTCCCGGATCTTTTTGGCTCCCGCTTTGGAGACAGACCAGGACACCCTGTCTTTGACCTGGGGTATGCCGAGCGTGCGGAGGAGAAGCGCGAGGCGTTCAAGTTCATAACATGTCTCCGGGCGCGGCACAATCCGGAGGTTGATGAAGGGAAAATCGTCTCGCTGGAACCCGATCCGGAGGTGTGCGCCGCTTTTGTAGCAGATGTAAGCGGGGCAGAAACTCTCTTCGGTGCTGAAGAAGAAGGCGATATCGAACGCTTGTTCCTGAAGGCGCCGCACGAGACCGCGGAGTTTGCCTCCCAGGGGGAGGAGAAAGTCTTCGTAGACCATCACCTCGTCTACAAAAGGGATTTCCCGGGCGATATATGCTTTGTGCGCATGGACCAAAAGGGTGATTCTGGCCTCGGCATAGCGGTGTCGAATGGCCCGGAACTGAGATGCACCCAGGAAAAGGCCGCCGGCGCGGCCGTCGGGGACAATCAGGATCTTCCGGGGGGATTTCAAGGCGTCGGAGACGGAAAATGCCGGCTGGGCCTTTGGGGCTTTAGAGAGGCAGAATGCGAGGGGGGTGATCAACCACCGGCGCAGCCAGCCGTTGACCTGGGACTTCATGGAGGCACTACTCCTTCCAAAGCTTCGACTCGATCTGTACCCCTTTGGACACCTTTTTGTAGAATTTCTTATTGTATCAACGCCATGTGTGACTTCAGGATCAGTGGTCGGCAGTCAGCAAAACAAGCCATGCAGCGATCTTGCCTTGGGGCGGACCTGTCTGCCGTGCCGGCACAGGCAGGCCTGCCTGCAGCGCACTACGCTGCGCAGGCAGGTGTGCGGGGGCTGATAGCCCCCTTTGTGTCTTCGTGCCTTTGTGTGAGGTCAAATTACTCGCTGTCTTCTTTTGA
Organism: Candidatus Latescibacterota bacterium; assembly: GCA_965222075.1. Taxonomy (GTDB): domain Bacteria; phylum Latescibacterota; class UBA2968; order UBA2968; genus JAAXHW01. The sequence goes on from OZ244937.1 coordinate 3,727,277, forward strand.
AGTCACACATCACGTATTGTATCAATACGGTGAACACGCTACGACGGCCCGGATTTTCTTGTCCGCAAGATATTCAGTTTGGAAAAATAATAAACCAAATGTTACTTTATTTTCAAGAGGTTGTCAACTGGAATTTCGGGTGGCAAAGATTCACCCTCGGTAGAGAGGGGCCTAAAGTTTTCACTTGCTATTTTGTTCAGTGTGCGGTATACTTACAATCTGAGAATTTTAAGTTGCTGTAAAACTTGGCCCCTGCTGCCAGGAGAAGCGTTATGGCCAAATCCAACGGAAGGCGTGGCAACTTATACGAACAGGTGTTGGATCATACCCGGCGCGAGATTGACGAGGCCTCGTCGAAAATTGACGAGTTGCGCCAGACGCTGCGCCTGTTGGAATCACGTGTGGAGGCGGCTAAATCGGTTTATGCAGCCGTGGCTACGCGTCTGAACTTAGAGGATGAGCTGGAAGAGGAGACAGAACTTCAGGAGGCCCCCTATCCTGAGGAGCCGGAGCCCCCGGAAGAAGCCGAAGCGGAGAACACGCCAGAGGCCTCCAAACCGGCGGCGTCGGAGTCTGAAGGTGTGTTTCCGGGGCTTTCTGAGGAGGAGAGGCGGCTGATTAAGGAACACTTGCGGCGCCGGGCAGAGGCCGAGCAGGAGGGGTAGGCTGCGAGGAAATGTCTCTTCTGTGAGCCGAAAAAATGGTCACGCAAGGAAGAACAGGGAATGATGGCGTAGAACCGATTCCCTGTTCTTTGTATTTTGGCGGATGCAGGTTGCGGAATTGGGTGTGAGGTTTTATGGGCATTTGTGCGAGGGAAGCATCGGTTGAGGAGATGGGTCCGAAAGAGCGGAGCATCTATATCGACCAATTGACCCCCAGGGGGGGGCTTTATACGGATGTACAGCGGGCGGTGCATCCGAAGTCGAACAGTACATGGCGCGTGTCTCCAGAGCCGTTTTGGATGCCGCCCCATATTGTGTGGCAGTACGAGGCCCTGGGGAGGCACCTTTACCGCTTTTACAAGGCGGCCAACCTGCTCTACTCTCAGAGTGTCCGGGGTATCCAGCCGGGGTGGGTGGCGGCCTATCTGGACCGGGGAAAGCCGGAGGAAGTGATTGGCTACGGACGGATGAACCGGTTCAAGCAGCACCTGCCGCACGTCGTCCGACCCGACGTTATTCCTACGGTGGAGGGCATGGTGGCCACGGAACTCGATTCGGTTCCGGGGGGCATCGGGTTTACGGCCAGTCTGGGACAGCGTTATGCCCGGCTGGGGTATGAGATTGTGGGAGGGGCAGATGGGATGGCCTCCGGGTTTATGCACATGATCCGGTCGGTTGGGGGAGTGGAGGACTCCGTTTTGGGGGTGGTGATTTCGGAGGAATCAGCGAGCTGGCGGCCGGAGATGGCCTGGCTGGGCGAGGTCCTGAACGGGCTGGGGCTGGAGACCTATGTGGTGCGCCCGGAAGAGATCCTTTTCAGCGAGGCGGGGCTTTTTGTGGAGGGGGCGCGGGGACGGCGGCAGATCGATGTGCTTTACCGATTTTTTGAGCTGTTCGACCTGAAGAATATCCCCAAGATCGACCTGATTCTGTATGCGATCCGCAAGGATCTGGTGAAGGTGACGCCCCCATTGAAGGGGTACTTAGAAGAGAAGATGCTGATGGGGCTGTTTCACCATCCGCTGCTCAAACGATTCTGGCACAGCGAATTAGGGGAAGATGCGTTCGACTTCCTGATGCAGGTCTTTCCCAAGACCTGGATTCTGGACCCGCACCCGCTGCCGCCTTACGGCGTGATTCCGGGGCTGGAGATTGACGGGCAGGCGTTCACAGACTGGCAGGCGCTGGGCCGGCTGGGGCAGAAGCAGCGGCAGTTTGTGGTCAAACCGTCGGGGTTTTCGGAGCAGGCCTGGGGGAGCCGGGGGGTGTCGGTGGGCCACGATATGTCTGAGGAAGACTGGGGGGGGGTGATCGCGTCGGCGCTGGAGGCCTTTCCGACGACCCCACACATCCTCCAGGAATTTCACACCAGTTCCAGGTTTTCCGTGGACTACTACAACTTCGACTCGGACCAGATGGCGCGGTTCAGAGGACGCGTGCGGTTTTGCCCTTACTATTTTGTGGTGGATGACGAACCGGTGCTGTCGGGCATCCAGGCGACGGTCTGTCCGCCCGACAAGAAGGTGCTGCACGGAATGGTGGACGCGGTGGTGGTCCCTTGCGGGATCGCGGAGGGGCACGGAACCCCCCCATCCCCGCCGCAGGAGAGATAGAAGGACGACGTGGGGGCCAATGACGCAAGGAAGGAATTGAGGTATGGTGACGGTTGCCGAGAAGGTGGGTGAAAAACTGGGGAGGTTGAATGCGATTCTGGAAGGGATGGGGAGTGTGGTTGTGGCTTTTTCGGGGGGGGTGGACAGTACGTTTTTGGCAGCGGCTGCATACCGGGTGCTGGGGAATGGGGCCCTGGCGGTGACGGCGGTGTCTGCAAGCTACGCGGAGGGGGAACTGGAGAATGCCCAGGTCCTGGCAGGGCAGATCGGCATCCGGCACGAGCTTGTCTACACCCAGGAGCTGGAAGACCCCAACTACGTGCAGAATGCGCCCGATCGGTGTTTCTATTGCAAGACGGCCCTGGCGGACAAGTTAGATGAGGTGCTCCAGCGCTACGGGGATCGGTACCGTTTCCTGGTTTACGGGGCGATCGCAGACGATGTGGGCGATTTCCGGCCGGGGATGGCGGCTGCAAAGGAACGGGGCATCCGGGCGCCGATGGTTGAGGTAGGGATGGCCAAGGCGGATGTGCGGGCACTGTCGAGGCGGTGGGGGCTGCCCACATGGGATCGGCCCGCATCGGCCTGTCTGTCGTCTCGGATTCCCTATGGGACGCCGGTAACGGTGGAGGCGCTCTCGATGGTGGACCGGGCCGAGGCCTTTCTCAAGGACCTGGGGTTCCGTCTGGTACGGGTACGACATCACGAAGAGATGGCCCGGATTGAGGTGCCCCCGGAGGAGATGGTCCGCTTTTTTGAGCATGGGATTCACCAGAAAGTGGCGCAGCGGTTGAAGGAGGTCGGATACAAGTATGTGACACTGGATCTGCAGGGCTACCGGAGTGGGAGTTTGAACGAGGCGCTCCGGGAGCCGCTGCTTGGGATTGGGAAGAGGTGAGATATTGCGGAATCCGCAATTGGGGCGGCCTTAGGGTGCACAGGAGGTCGAGATGGCTTTGCTTGAGATTAAGAAGCTCGGGTGTCCGATTTTGCGGAAGCGGGCGCTGCCCATAGAGGGGATTGCGGAAGAAGCGCACCGTCTGATAGACGATATGTTCGACACGATGTACGCAGCGGAGGGGGTCGGGCTGGCCGCGCCCCAGGTGGGGGTCGGCCAACGGCTGGTCGTGCTGGACGTGGGGCCTCGGGATGCTTCGGCCGAACCCATGGCGTTGATCAATCCGGAGGTGCTCTGGTCTGCGGGGGAGGTGGGGGGGGAAGAGGGGTGCCTCAGCCTGCCGGAGGTCGTGGGCGAGGTGAAGCGGGCGGCGCATGTGCGGGTGGGGGCGCTGGACCGGGAAGGCACCCCCTTTGAAGTAGAGATGAGCGGGATTGGTGCCCGGGCGGTTCAACACGAAATTGATCACTTGGACGGGATCCTGGTGATCGACCGCTTCAGCACGATCAAACGGAACCTGCTGCGGGGACAACTCCGGCGGTTGAAGCGGCAGGGGAGACGTCAGGCACCGGGGCTGGTCGCCGATGAGGCTGTGAATACGCAGTGAACAAGTATTAACATTTCGGATGTCGGAATAAAGGGTTGAAACTCGCATTCCGCAATCCGCATTTTGAATATGGACGCACGTATCGATCTTCACCTGCATTCGACCTGTTCGGATGGGACCTTTTCACCCGAAGAGGTGGTCCGTCAGGCCGCAGAGGCGGGGCTTGCGGTGATCAGTCTCACCGATCACGACTCTACGGAGGGGGTGTCTCCCGCCCAGGCGGCTGGGGAGGAAGTGGGGGTGGAGGTGGTGCCGGGGGTGGAGTTGAGCGCACAGGCGAAAGAGAAGGATCTCCATATTCTGGGCTATTTTGTGGACTGCACCCACCCAGATCTGGTGGACTGTCTTGGGTTGTACCGAGATGAGCGAAAGCGGCGGGCGAAACGGATGGTGAAGAAGCTGAACAAGATGGGGATTCGGGTGCGGTTCGAGCAGGTGCTGGCCAAGGCGGGGGGTGGGGCGGTGGGGCGGCCCCACTTAGCCGATGTGATGGTGGAGGAGGGGGTCGTATTTTCTACCAACGAGGCGTTTCAAAAGTACCTGGGATATTCCCGGCCCGCCTATGAACCCAAGCATTCCCTCTCCCCTTTCGAGGCCATCGGGGTGATCCATGCAGCGGGAGGGCTGGCTTGCTTAGCCCATCCCGGGCTGTACGCCAGGGACGATTTGATTGCCGGGCTGGTCTCTGATCGGCTGGACGGAATTGAGGTGTTGCATACCAAACACGGCCCCGCCGAGGTTGCCCGGTATACGGAAATTGCGGATCGCTACGGCCTGCTGCAAACGGGGGGGTCGGACTGTCACGGCGACAGCCGGGGGGACCCGGTGATCGGGACTGTGGAGGTCCCACGGGTATTTGTGGAGGCTTTGCGGGAGACGCATCGGGAACGGCGAAACGAGGGGTCAGGGGTCCGTCCCTGCGGCCCCTCATCTCGACAATCCGGACCCGGGGTTTGACGCTTGAGCTCGGTTCAAAATAGAATCAGATTTTACGAGCCTCCGGCCCCCGCCTTTTACTTTCTGGCCTGAGGGAATCTGTCGTCTTGATCGTCGAGTGTGGTGTGGGTGCTCGGCGTTTTTTTTCGGGTGCAGGATATGAGCGATTCAGAATGTGGGGCCGCTGGAAAGACGATTCCGCCCTTTTTTCAGGAAGACCGGGTGGATCTCTATTTTCTGAATACCCGGCAGGTGCTGGCGGCCGAGGGACTCGACCCGACCGTGACGGTGGAGGTATTTCCCAACCGAAGCGGGCTGCTTTGTGGTATTGCAGAAGTGCTGGACCACCTGGATCAGGTGTCAGGGTTGGAGGTGTGGGCATTGCCGGAGGGGGCAAATATGTCGCGCAAGGAGGCGGTGCTCCGGCTCCGGGCGCCCTACAGCAGGTTTGGGATCTATGAGACGGCCCTGTTGGGCACGCTGGCCCACGGCAGCGGTTGGGCGACGGCTGCACAGGCGTGTGTGGAAGCCGCCGCCGGGAGTGCGGTGATCAGTTTTGGGGGGCGGCATGTCCATCCGGCGGTTTCGGACCGGATGGAGTACGCGGCCCTGGTGGGGGGATGCGCCAGGTGCGCGACACCGGCGGGCGCGGCGCTTTACGGGCAGGAGGCGACCGGGACGATGCCCCATGCGATGATATTGATTTTTGGGGATACGGTAGCCGGGGTGCAGGCGTTTGACCGGCATATGCCCGAATCGGTGCGGCGGGTGGTTCTGGTGGATACCTTTAAGGATGAGGCAGAAGAGAGCCTTCGGGTTGCTGAGGCTCTGGGGGAGCGGCTCTGGGGGGTGCGGCTGGATACGCCTTCGGAGCGGGGGGGGGTAACCCCCGGACTGGTGCATGAGGTGCGGGCGCGCCTGGACCAGGCCGGGTATCCTGGTGTGAAGATTTTTGTCAGCGGAGGGCTGGGTCCCGACCGGATCCAGGCGTTTGTAGCGTCGGGGTGTCCGGTGGATGGGTTTGGGGTGGGGAGTGCGATCAGCGGAGCGCCCCCGATCGATTTTACGGCGGATATCAAGGAGATCGAGGGCCGGGCCGTGGCCAAGCGGGGGCGGATGCCGGGCATGACGCAGAATCCGAGATTGGAGAAGGTGAGGTAACCGTTGAAACGATCGACATTTGGCCTTTTGGTAGACCGGACGCCGTGCTTCGGGTACATCCGGTGCAGGGCCCTGACGCCTGGTGCCCCTGAGATCGCGGTTGTGGTGGACCGTGGTGGGGAGGATGGTGAAAAAGATGAAGGTTAAGGTGCTGTTTTTTGCGTCGTGCCAGGATATTGTGGGGAAGCGAGAGGTGGAGGTGGAGGTGCCGGAGGGGGCAACGGTGGCGGACCTGGTGGCCGAGGTTGCTGTTGCGCATCCCCGATTTTGGCAGATCGAAAGAAGCCTGATGGTGTCGGTCAACCAGGGGTACGTGGAGCGGGGTGATGGATTGAACGAGGGGGACGAGGTGGCGTTTATTCCGCCGGTAAGCGGAGGGTAGGGGAGGCGATTGCGGACTTTGAACTGTGGAATAAAGGGGGTTCAATCCGAAATCCGAAATTCATAGAGGGGAAGCTTATGGACGGGGATATTTACCGGATTGTGGAGGAGCCGATTGCGCCCGATGCGCTGCACGAGGTTGTTCTGAGGGATTTGAATGGGGCGATTGCTTCGTTTGCGGGAGTGGTCCGGGACAACACTCTGGGTCGGCAGACGCAGTACCTGGTATATGACGCCTACAGGGAGATGGCAGAGGGGAAGATGCGGGAGATCGGGGTGGAGGTAAAGGGGCGGTGGGAGGTGGATAAGGTGGCGATGCTGCACCGGGTCGGACGGTTGGAGATCGGAGAGATCAGCGTGTTGATCGCGGTGTCGGCGCCGCATCGGGAGGCGGCGTTGGAAGCCTGTCGATATGCGATCGACCGACTGAAGAAGACGGTGCCGATCTGGAAGAAAGAGGTCTGGACGGACGGAGAGGCGTGGATTGAGGGAGATACGTCGGCACCTCGGCAGGCGACACGGGAGGCATAGGGTAAAGCCGTGATGGAATTGGGCGGCTGGGTGCTGCTGCGGTTCTGCGCCTCCTGGCGGGGTTTGTGGGCCGGTCGCGGCCTCCGGGGGATTTCTGTGAACCGCTGCTTTGGTATATTCCGGTTGGGGCTGTTTGCCTTTGGGGGGGGCGTTTTTGTTTTTTCCTGTGAAACGCTGCCCGAAGTTGCGGATACCTCACTTTCCGGAGAGATTCCGGTTTATACTTACAAAACTGTGAATACGTATCCCCATGATCCGGAGGCTTTCACACAGGGGTTGGTTTTTGAAGACGGCGTTTTATATGAGGGGACGGGGCGTCTCGGGCGTTCTACGCTGCGTAAGGTGGTGTTGGAGACCGGGGAGATTCTACAACACTACGAGGTGCCCGCCCAGTATTTCGGTGAAGGTATCACCATTTTTGGCAACCGGATTATTCAGTTGACCTGGCAATCGAAAATCGGGTTTGTGTACGATAAGGAGAGCTTCGAACGCCTCCGATCGTTCACCTATCCAACAGAGGGCTGGGGCATTACGCACGATGGGAATCGGTTGATCATGAGTGACGGCACATCAACGCTGTACTTTTGGGATCCTGAAACCTTTCAGGAAGTCGGCCGGATCGAGGTCCGGGGCGAGGCCGGGCCCGTGACCCGACTCAACGAACTGGAGTATATTGGAGGGGAAGTTTATGCCAATGTCTGGCAGACGGATCGCATCGTCAGGATTGACCCCCGGACCGGTCGGGTCGCCGGATGGATTGATCTGGCCGGGCTTTTAGGTCCGGAAGACCGGGACCGGCAGGTTGGCGTGCTCAACGGTATTGCATACGAAAGAAAAAAAAAGCGGTTGTTTGTGACCGGAAAATTGTGGCCCAGGCTTTTTGAGATCGAACTGGTTTCTCAGCATTAGAGGAGACGGACCTTGTCGAAGAAGCGCACCGGAGGCGAGGGGTGGACACTTGTGTCCGCCCAGGTAGCAGACCTGTCCGGAGAGGTCGTTTCCCTGCCTCCCCAAGAGCAACGGGCGCGGATTTCTCTTGAGAAACGGCGGAAGGGCAAGGTGGTTACCCTGGTGGGTAACCTGGTGCTTTCGGAGCCGGATCTGAGGGATCTGGGAAAGTCTCTCAAGGTGATGTGCGGCACCGGGGGAACCGTGCGTGACCGCAGGGTTGAACTTCAAGGGGACCGGCGCGGCCAGGTGAGGGCGTGGCTTGTGGAGCATGGGTGGGGAGTGAGGTAGGCGGGTGCGGTCGGGAGGTTAGGCTTTCCAGGCTTCGAGTTCCTGCTCGTGCAGGCAGAGTTTGCCGTTTAAGCGCAGGCCGCCGTGGGAGATGTTGATGCTGTAGGTGACACAGTCGGCCGCTTCGACCCAGTGGGGGGTAAGCAGGGCGTTCCAGAGGACATCGCCGGGTTTCATTTCGTAAGAGAGGGTGTCGGCCCGGGTGATTCCCGGGGGGCGTTTCATTTTGTCGCCGGGGAGCATGCGTTCCTCTTTGAATTCGGGGGTAAGCGCCGTGCCCCTGCACGTCCGGGCGGTTGTAGGTGTCTGGCTCGTCGCGGGCGATGGTGACGAGTTCAAAGCCCACGTCCGGGACTTCCAGAGCCAACCTGTAGGCCTGGATGAGGTCTGAAAAGGCGACCCACTGCGGCAGGATGGGGTCGCCTTTTGATTTGGGCATGAGCGATTCTTCTCTGGCCAGGGTCTGGGTCATGTCGAACGCGTTCCGGAGTTGACGGGGTCTTTGGATTCAATTACATTACACGCTGCTGGATCAAAAGATAAAGATAAGATATAGACAAACCTTGGGAAAGGAAAACGTTATGGCGTTGAACAAGTACAGTTCCCGGATTACGCAGGTGAAATCTCAGGGGGCGTCCCAGGCGATGCTGTACGGGACAGGGCTGACCCGGGAGGATATGGCCAAGCCCCAGGTGGGGATTGCCAGTATGTGGTTTGAGGGCAATACGTGCAATATGCACCTGCTGGATCTGGCCGAGCGGGTGAAGGAGGGGGTGCGCGCTGCGGGGCTGGTGGGGATGCGGTTCAATACAATTGGGGTGAGCGACGGGATTTCGATGGGAACAGAGGGGATGAGCTACTCCCTGCAGTCGCGGGATCTGATTGCGGATTCGATCGAGACGGTGATGGGGGCGCAGTGGTACGACGCTAATATTTCGATTCCGGGATGCGATAAGAATATGCCGGGGTGTATTCTGGCGATGGGCCGGCTGAACCGTCCTGCATTGATGATTTACGGGGGGACGATCAAGCCCGGGTTTTACGAGGGACAGAAGCTGGACATTGTTTCGGCGTTCCAGAGCTATGGCGAGTACATTGGAGGGACGCTGGACGAGGAGGGACGGCAGTGCGTGGTTCAACATGCCTGCCCCGGCGCGGGGGCCTGTGGGGGGATGTATACGGCCAATACGATGGCCTCGGCGATCGAGGCGATGGGGATGTCGCTGCCCTACAGTTCGTCGACGCCGGCGGTTGACCCCCGGAAGTTAGAGGAGTGTTTTGAGGCGGGCGCCGCGATTCGCAATTTGCTGGAGATGGATCTGAAGCCCCGGGATATTATGACGCGAGAGGCGTTTGAGAATGCGATGGTAGTTGTCATGGCCCTGGGCGGATCGACGAATGCGGTGCTGCACCTGATCGCGATTGCGAAGTCGGTGGGCGTGGCGCTGACGATCGACGATTTTATGGGGGTGAGCAACCGGGTGCCATACTTGGCCGACTTGAAACCGAGCGGGCAGTATGTGATGGAGGACCTGCACAAGGTGGGGGGCACGGCGGCGGTGATGAAGTACCTGCTGGAGAACGGGTTTTTGAACGGGGACTGTGTGACGGTAACGGGGAAGACGGTTGCGGAGAACCTGGCGGACGTGCCCGGACTTGCGGCGGAACAGGACGTGATTTATTCACTCGATCGGCCGATTAAGGCAACGGGCCACATCGAGATTTTGAAGGGGAACTTAGCGCCGGAGGGGGCCGTGGGGAAGATTACGGGCAAGCAGGGGATGCGGTTTGTGGGGCCGGCCAGGGTGTTCGATTCGGAGGAGGAGGCGCTGGAGGCGCTGGAGCGGAAGGAGATCGCGGACAGGGACGTGATTGTGATTCGGTACGAGGGCCCCAGGGGCGGGCCGGGGATGCCGGAGATGCTGACGATTACGGCAGCGACGGCGGGCGCGGGGCTGGTGCAGACGGTGGCGCTGATCACAGACGGGCGGTTCTCCGGCGGGTCCCACGGGTTTCTGGTGGGGCATATCACGCCGGAGGCGCAGGAAGGGGGGCCGATCGCCCTGCTCCGGGATGGAGACGTGATTACGATCGATGCGGAGACGAACGCGCTGTCGGTGGATCTGAGCGACGAGGAACTGGAAAGCCGGCGGGCAGGGTGGACACCGCCGCCGTATAAGGTGACGCAGGGGACGCTGTACAAATATATCAAGACGGTGAAATCGGCTTCGGAGGGGTGTGTGACGGATGCATGAGGCGCACAAGACAAGGGTCAGCGGCTCCCACTTTCTTGCCTTACGGGGATCGGTTTCTCGGTCCCCTTTTTTTTGGGCTGGAGATTGGGTGTACTGAAAGGGGTTCTTTCTGTTGCCATTTTTTAAGTTCGATTTTTCCGTTTTCAAGAACGGCGTAGACGTCTGCGGAGATCCAGTCGCCCAGGACGACCAGGGCGCCGCCGTTCAGCATTTTCAGGAGGGAGCGGTGGTAGTGGCCGCAAAGGACGATGTCGACCCCTTCGGCGATCTTTGCCTTTGCAGCGGAGAGGCAGATGTCTCGGCTGGAGACGGAACGGCTGAGGGTGAAGTATGCAGAGATGCGGGAGACGACGCAGGCGAGGAGGGCGCCAACGTCGGGGTGAAGCAGCCGGAAGAGCGCGATGCAGACTTTGTTTTTGAGGACCGCCCGGCTGATTCGGAACTTCCAGTCGGTCTGGAATTCGTCGCCGTGGGCGATGTAGAGGACCAGGCCCTGATGGGTGACGGTGATGGGTCCGCCGGGGAGTTTGAGGCCGACCTGTTCGGCGAGGTAGGGCCCAAGCCAGATGTCGTGGTTGCCGGGGAGGCAGACGACGCGCACCCCGGCCTGTACGAGCGCGTAGAGTTCAAAGAGGACACGCGCGCCCAGAGTGGGGACCACGGTGCGGTACTCGAACCAGAATTCGAAGAGGTCTCCGACGATGTAGAGGACTTCCGCATCGTCCCGGATGGCGCGGAGAAAGGCAGTGAGCGCCCCTTCCTGCTCAGACCCCGACCGGGGGGCGTCCCGGACGCCGAGGTGGACATCGCCGATGAAGTAGATTCGTTTTCGGGACACGTCATGTTGATCGGGTTAGGGGATTATGGATTTGCCCGCAGCCATTTTCTTACAGCAGCGGCCTGCGGATGATTTGGGTTCAATTCGAGGACCTTTCTGAAAAGTGTCTTTGTTTTCTCGGTCTGGCCCAGTCTGCGATACGCAGTTCCCATATTCACGTAGGCGTGGACATCGTCGGGTTTGATGGCAAGAACCTTCTGGTAATACTGGATGGCTTTTTTATACTGTCCCAGCTTGTTGTATGCACTGCCCGTATTCAAATAGGCATCCACAAAGTGGGGGTCCAGAGCGCTGGCCCTCCGGAAGTAGTGAACGGCTTTTTCAACCTGTTCTGAATTGTAGTATATAACACCCATATTGTAATAGGCCCTGGCGTGATCGGGTTTCAGGTCGATGGCCTTCTGGTAGTAGTGTAGGGCTGTTTCGTCCTGGTCCAAACGGTAATAGGTATTGCCCATATTGTAATAAACATCGGCAAAGTCCGGATACAGGTCAATGGCCTTCCGGTAGTAGTGTAGGGCTGTTTCTTGCTGGCCCAGATCGCTATACGCATTGCCCATGTTGGAATAGGCCTCGGCGTGGTCGGGTTTCAGGTCAATGGCCTTCTGGTAGTAGTGTAGGGCTGTTTCGACCTGTCCTGATTTGTGATACATCATTCCAACGGAACTCCAGTGTCGCGGGTTTTTCGGGTTTGCCGCAAGGGCCTGCCTGTATGCGTTGTCCGCCCGCCCGGTTTGGTTTTGCACCCGGTAGTAGCTGCCGAGGGTTTCCCAGCCGTAGGATCTGGCATGGGCTGAGAGATGGGTCCGCTCCAGGAGGTCGGCAAAACGGGCTTCGGCGGAGGCTTCCCTCGCATTCAGCCCGATCCACAGCAGGCTGTGCAGGGCTGCTGCTGTGCAGACGAGGAGGCCTGTACGGATGAGGTGAGACCGGTTTTTCGTTTGACCGATCAGGGCCAGGGCCGCCCAGAGGGTGAGCGGCAGCCCCGGATAGGCAAAGGCATCCCAGTCGCGGAACGCGCCGATCTCCGGATTGGCAACCAGGGTGAAGAGCACGGGAAAGAGGGCCGCAGTGAAGAGAAAAGTGCGAGCCGGATCGTGGGTTGATCCGCCTCTTTGGAGCAGACACAGCACGATGAGGGCCGAGGGGGCAACAAGGAGATAGTGGTTGAAGAGGTCCAGCAGGTGGGCAGGTGAGAAGATGCGGTAGTGGTACATCCCATCCGGTTGTGCCAGGAAGGGCAGGAGGTGCGTGCCCTTTGTGGTTTTTAAATAGGTCAAGGGATGGAAGCCGATGAGGGTGAAAATCAGCAGGACCAGGAGGGGGGCCGCAGCGAGCGAGGCGATGGCCTTGACCGTGGGCGATCCGGGAGGTTGAGGATCGCGGCTGGCGCTGACGTGCAGGATGGCCAGGACGATCAGGGAGGGCGCAAAGGCCACCAGGGTGAGGTGGAGCGAGACGAGGATGCCCAGCAGGAGGGCGGGCAGATAGAGGGGGCGCTGTCGTCTGAGGACCTGGACACCGGCGGTGAGGTAGAGGAGGACCGCAGGCAGGAGGATAGCGTAGGTTTCCACGTATCCGAAGAAGAGCTGGACGAAGCCCGGGGTGAGCAGGAAGCCCAGGATGAGGGTGCGCTCCGGGGGGGTGCGTCCAAGGGTGCGCGCAGCGGGCAGGGTAAGCAGGAGGTAGAGGCCTCCGGAGAGATAGCTGTAGATACGATAGGTAGACTCAGTGGTGTTCCAGATGGAACTCCCGAGCCGGTGAAATATTCCGATTCCCCAGTAGGTAAACGGGGCGTTGACGCCTTTCCAGGTGTCCTGGGAGAGGAACAGGGGGAGGTCGCGCAGGAGGAGATAGCCGTCTCCCAGGAGGTGGACGGCCGACCGAAGGCCGAGGAAGGCGAGGCCACCTGCGACGAGGAGCAGGAGTGCAAAGCGATAAAACGATCCGGAGGATTCCCAGGGGTTGATGGCCGGGGGAAACTTTGTAAGCCCGTTGACCACGCCCTGCTGAACCGCAGGGATCAAGAGCAGGACGCTTAAGATGACGAAAAGGCCCTGCACCCACATCGGGTAGAAGGCCAGCAGGTCCCCACCCCATACACAGAAGGGGCGCCAGTAGGCCGGCAGGAGGTGCAGGGCGAGGAAGGCGGCGACGACGATTTGGGATTTCGGATTTACACTCAAGGGTCAGGTTCCGGATTCGGGGTAGCGGTCATTTTGTTTCCAGTTCGAGCTGGAGTTCATCCCAGAAGCGGGAGGGGAGCATGTCCCGGCCGGGGCGGTGGCGGACGCAGGTGAGGGTGAGCCGGTCCATGGCGCGGGTGATGCCGACATAGAGGAGCCGACGCTGTTCTTCCAGTTCCTTTCGACCGCCGCTTTTGACGGCCCGGGCATTGGGCAGAATGCGGTCTTCGAGGCCGCAGATGTAGACCTCCCGGAATTCGAGGCCTTTGGCGGCGTGGAGGGTGAGGAGGGTGACGGCGTCGCGTGATGGGGCGTCATCACCGGGGTGGTAGAGGTCGGCAAAGTCGAGGAAGTTCCGGATGGCTTCCCTCAGAGAGGAGGCACCGGCGCTGGATGCAGCAGCCTGGTCGCGAAAGCGCTGCACCCCGTCGGGGGCGTGCGCGGCCAGGGCCTCGGGCCGGGGCGCATCCTGCAGCCACATGCGGGTCTGAGCCCTGAGCCGGTCGGCGTCGAGGCGGGGAAAGCGCCGCGCGAGTTCTCGGATGAGGGTGTTGGCCGGTCCGAGGAGGCGCTGGGCGCCGAGTTTGAAGTGGACGTTGTCTTCGGGTGCGAAGCGGTTCTCCCGGGTATACGCCTCCTGAAAGAGCATGCCAAGGGCGACCCGGTCGAGAAGGCGTTCGTGGGCCATACGCCGGTACCGGGACGTGCGCTCCTGCTTGAGGCTTTCGAAGGCGCGGTGGAGGTAGCGGGCGTCGTCTAAGGCGCGGTGGCGATGCCCGTCCATTTTGATGCCGTAGCGCTCACAGAGGGCGTCGATGTTGTGGCGCACCTGAGGGGAGTAGCTGCGGGCCATGGGGAGGGTGTCGAGGGTGGGGTTGGGCAGGCGGGGACAGCCGGAACGGCGGACCTGGCGGTTGAGAACCTGGAAATCGAAGGCATAGCCGTTGTGCGCGATGAGGACATCAGCACCGACGAAGGCCTGGAATTCGGGATAGATTTCCCCAAAGCGGGGCGCACCGGCGACCTTTGCGGCAGAGATGCCGTGGATGTGCTGCGCCCCCGGAGCGATCCGCCCGCTGGGGCGGACCAGGGTGTGGAAGCGGTCGACCTCCCGGCCCCCGCGCACCCGCACAGCGCCGATTTCGACGATCTCGGCCCCGTCTACGTCGAGATCCGTGGTTTCGATGTCGAAGGCGGTGTAGTCGGGCAGGTGGTCGCCCAGGCCCGCACAGGTGAGGGCCTGGCAGAGTTTGAGAGCGGCGAGGGGAGGTCCGATTTCGGCCTGCCGGACGATGCCCCCAACATGGACGAAAGACCCGGATGAGGCGGGCGGTTCCGGATCAAAGAAGAGGACGAGGGCGTCCGACTTGAGGACAAGCCGGCTTCCGGGGGGGGCCTCGCAGACGGTCAGCCTTGAACGCGCGAGGGCGCCCTGGAGGATTTGGGTGAGGATGTGGCGGAGGATTTCGTCGCGACAGGCGACATAGATCCGTCCGCCGTTTTTGTAGAGGGGGAGAAGGCTGTCTACGGCATCGGCAAATCCGGGCAGGTTGAGGGGGTCCTCAATCCTGTCCAGGTGGTTCTTGAGCGAGGGCAGGGCCGAGGTGTTGAGCTGGTCGAGGATGTCGTCAACAAGGTCGGGCAGGGAGACGCCGGCCCGCTTCTGCGCGGCATTGGCGACCACGCCGGCGAGCCCGAGGGCGCGTTCGACTTCGAGGCCTTCACCCTCGGAGGCCTCTTTGGGATATTGAAAGGCGGCCTGTTTGAAGCTGCCCAGGTTGTCCCGCTTCTGCAGCGCCCGAACCGCGGGGTAGAGGGCCGGGTCGGCCGCGTCGAGTTCCCGGCGGAGGAAGTGTTCGAGGCTGGCGTCGTCACCGCCGTCCAGGGCGTAGCGGAGGACGGAAAGGGCGCGGTGGAGGATGGGCTGGTCAAAGAGGCCCCGCGTTTGCGCCATCTGGCAGGGGATGCCGTCGTCCATGAAGATTTTTTCGAGTTCGGCGCCCAGGGCGTGCTGGGGATAAAGAACGGCGATCTGGCGGTAGGCGAGGGCGGGGGTTTCGGCGATGCGGCGAGCGATGTCGGCCACGATGAACCGGCCTTCGTCCCAAAAGGTGTCGAAGGCGACGCCGCGCACGAGGGCGCCCTGTTTCCGGGCGTGGAGATCCCGTTCGTAGAGGATCTCGTTGTTGGCGATGAGGTCGCGGGCGAGGCGGACGATCTCTTCGGAGGAGCGGTAATTTTCTTCCAGTACGATCGGGTTGGCACAGCCGATGAAGTCCTCCCTGAAGCGCCGGATATTTCCCGGATCGGCGTTTCGCCAGCCGTAGATGGACTGTTCGTCGTCGGCCACGATGAAGAGGCTGCGGTGGGAGCGGGCGAGCATGCGCACGATCTCATACTGTTCGCGGTCGGTGTCCTGGAATTCGTCCACCAGGATATGCCGGAAGCGATCCCGGTAGGCCTTCAGGATGTCATCGCGGCGCCCCAAGAGGTCATGCGCGATGCTGATGAGGTCGTCGAAGTCGACCAGGCGGTTGCTGCGCAGTTCGGCTTCGTAGGCCTGGAGGAGCCTGCGGTCTCCCGAGGAGAGGGGACGGTCGGGGTCGTAGCGGCACTGCCGCTTGAGGCGAGACAGGTTGTGGAGGACGTTGGTAAGGTTGGTTTCTTCCGGGTTCAGGCCCGGCACGGCGCGGTAGAGGAGGGTGCGCTGGAGGTCGGCGGCGGCGACGCTGAAGTGGGGGGAGAGGCCGGCGGTTTCGCAGTGTTCGCGCAGGACGCCCATGCAGAAGCGGTGGAAGGTGCCGGCCGTGATTTCGGTGGCGCGGTTCTCACCCAGGGAACGGCGGAGCCGGGCGGCCATTTCTCCGGCGGCCTTGTTGGTGAAGGTGAGGGCGAGGATGTGCTGCGGGGCCACGTCGAGGTCGTCGACAAGGTGGCGAATCCGTTCGGTGAGCACGCGGGTCTTCCCGGTGCCGGGCCCGGCCAGGATGAGGAGGGGGCCAACCCGCGCGGTAACGGCCTCCTTCTGGGCCGGGTTGAGGGCAAGGGTGTCGGGGACGGTGTGGCGGAGGTCTGGGGTCATGGGGGTATTCAATTTTGAAAAATCGAAATCACGTCTCCCGTCCTCCACGCCCGCGGGCGTAACAGGGGAATGTCTCAAAGAAGCGCTGCAAGTCCGCGGAGCGGGTCCGGGAGACCGGGCAAAACTGTATAATAATACAATTCCAATCAGGGCGCTCGTTTTTTACCGGGACATCGGCGTTCGCCCGGCACACCACTGTTTGAAAATGGTTTGATATATACACTTCCTTTATTATGTTGGACAGCCAGGACCACACGCCAGGCGTTCACACAAAGATCCATTTCAAGGGTGTACGAAGATGGTGGCACGACCCTCGGAAAGACCCCACCAGAGGCCCATTCGCACCGCTGCGGTGCTGGGGGCCGGAGTGATGGGATCGCAGATTGCGGCCCACCTTGCCAACACAGGGCTGAGCGTCCACCTGCTGGACCTGCCGGGTGATGATGGCAATAAGAACGCGATCGTAGAAGGGGCGCTTAAAAAGGCGCAGAATCTCAGTCCCACGCCCTTCTTCACAAAAAGGACGGCGCGGCGTATCACGGTCGGCAATTTTGACGAACATTTCGACCGCATCGCGGACGCGGACTGGATCGTTGAAGCGATCGTGGAACGCCTGGAGGTGAAACAGGAACTCATCGCGCGCGTTGAAGGTGCGGCGCGCGGCGATGCCGTTGTCTCCACGAATACGAGCGCCATCCCGATTCACCGGATCGCGGAAGGCCGGTCCGCGTCCTTCAAAAGGCGATTTCTGGGCATCCACTTTTCCAATCCGCCGCGCTACCTCAAACTGTTGGAACTGATTCCCGGCTGTGAGACAGACCCGGATTTGGTCGACCGCATGGCCTGGTTCGGGCGCATGGTCCTGGGCAAGGGCATCGTGATCGCAAGAGATACGCCGGGCTTTATCGGCAATCGGATCGGCGCGTACGAAATACTGCAAAGCATCCGCACGGCGACCGAGGGTGACTATACCATCGAGGAAATAGACGCGCTTACCGGCCCGCTTTTGGGCCGACCGAATTCGGCGACATTCAGAACGGCGGACGTGGTCGGCCTGGACACGCTCGCGCACATGGCCAGCGACCTGTACCGGACGTTGGAAAATGACAAAAACCGGGAGGGCTTTCGGGTGCCCGACCTGGTGCGGAGACTGGTGGAGAAAGGCGCCACCGGTGCTAAAACCGGGCGCGGGTTTTACCGGAAGCAGGGACAAACCATCCTCTCCGTGAACCCCGAGACGATGGCGTACGAGCCACCCAAACAGCAGAATCTGCGAGGTCTGGACCGGATTGCGCGGTTCCGGAACCTGAGCGAGCGCCTGCGGGCGCTGTATACCGACGGGGGGCGTGCAGGCGCCTTCTTCCGAAAGCATCTGCTGGACGTCCTGGGATACAGCGCCCGGCGCATCCCCGAGATCACGGCCAATCCCGCCGATATCGACCGGACGATGCGCTGGGGGTTCGGCTGGGAGATGGGGCTGTTCGAGATGTGGGACACCCTCGGTTTTGAAAGGGTGGTGGCGGATATGAGGGCCGAAGGGGTCACCCTGCCCGATTGGACCGGAGAGATGTTGCAGGAGGGCGCCGCCTCGTTCTACCGCGGGACAGGCACAGACGGGGAGGTCTACGTGCCGGGCCGGGGCTACACGGGTGATGCGCAGCCTTCCGACGAGATCCGCCCCTTTTCGATCCGGTCGAATCAGCAACATATCCTCTGGCAGAACGAGGAGGCGGTCCTGCTTGACCTGGGGGATGAGGTCCCGCTTTACCAGTTTCGCTCCA
The DNA here is from genome assembly GCA_965222075.1 of Candidatus Latescibacterota bacterium. Lineage (GTDB taxonomy): Bacteria > Latescibacterota > UBA2968 > UBA2968 > JAAXHW01. The sequence continues at coordinate 3,745,450 of OZ244937.1, forward strand.
AGGCGAATACAATGGGTAAGCATGTGGTTGAGGGGGTGCTTGAGGTGATCGACATCGTTGAGCAGGGGGATTACCGGGGGCTGGTGATCGGCAACGAAGGGAAGCACTTTTCCGTGGGCGCCAACCTGAATGAATTTTTGGACCAGCAGAGGCGCTTCGGTCATACGGACCGGATGCTGACCACCTTCCAGAAGATGATTCAGCGCGTCCATTACGCTGCCAGGCCGGTCGTGGTCGCAACCCACGGGCGGGTGCTGGGAGGGGGATGTGAGCTTACCATGGCCTGCCCCCATCCGGTGGCCGCGGCCGAATCCTACACCGGGCTGGTCGAACTGGCAGTGGGACTCATCCCGGCAGGAGGCGGGACCATGCGCATGGCCGCGTTCGCACACGAGCGGGCGCCCACCGAACGGGAGAGCGACATCCAGCCGTATCTCAGGCGGGGGTTTGAAACCGTGGCAAGGGCAAAGGTCTCTACCAGTGCGCACCACGCGCAGGAATACGGTTTTCTCCCCCCCCATGCGCGCGTCGTCCCGAATGCGGACCGCAGGCTCTATGTGGCCAAAGAGGAGGTCCTTCGCCTTTCGAACCAGGGATATATTCCCCCGCCGGTTCGGAACACCATCAAGGTCCTGGGCAGGCCCGGGCGGGCGCCATTTGAAGTGGCGGGCCACAACATGCTGCGGGCGGGTTTCATCACCGAATACGACCGCTACCTGGCCGGCCGCTTAGCCTACGTGATGACCGGCGGCAACCTGCCTGCCCCCGCGCTGGTTCATGAGGACTACCTCCTGGAGTTAGAGCGGGAGGTCTTCCTCTCGCTGCTGGGGGAAAAGAAGACGCAGGAGCGCATTGCCAGCATCCTGCAGAGGAATAAGCCCCTGCGAAACTGACCGCGTATTCACCACAGAGGACGCAGAGAAAGACGCATCCAGGAAGGTCGGAAGCGTTTAGCAGAAAGTCAGGGTGATCGAAAGGAGGCGCTGAGGCGCCGGTTCTCTCTATCAAGGAGGGTATGCGATGCAGGGTCTGATGGTGGACTATCCGCTTACCATAGACCGAATTTTAGAACATGCGAACCGGATCTATCCCCATAAGCAGATTGCTACCAAATTGCCCGACGGCACCCTCCACCGCTATACCTATGCGGACCTCTACAGGCGGGTCAAGCAGCTGGCCAATGTCCTGGGCAGCCTGGGTGTGAAACCGGGCGACCGGGTGGGTACGTTCGCCTGGAACACCTACCAGCACTTAGAGCTGTACTACGCCATTCCGTGCAGCGGCGCGGTCTGTCATCCCCTCAACATCCGCCTCTTCCCGGAACAGTTGGCCTACATTATCAACCACGCCGAAGACAGGGTGATCTTCGTGGATGCCACGCTGCTCCCCGCCTTTGAGCAGGTGGCGGATCTGGTCGACTGCGTGGAGCACGTGGTTCTGTTCAACGCGGGGGAAGACCAAAAGACCGACCTCCCCAACATTTCCCTGTACGAAACGTGGATGGCAGGCGCAGACGATGCGTACGAATGGGCCGTAACCGACGAAAACAGGGCGATGGGCCTCTGTTATACCAGCGGGACCACGGGCAACCCCAAAGGGGCGCTTTTCAGCCACCGGTCGATGGTGCTGCATACCTTCGGAGGAAACCAGGCGAATGCCATCGGCTTGGTCGAAACGGACGTGGTCCTGCCCGTGGTGCCCCAGTTCCACGCGATGGCATGGGGCCTTCCGTACGCGTGCGCCTTAGCCGGAACGGATATCGTGATGCCCGGCCCCCACCTCAAGCCGGATGCGCTGGCCTTGCTGATCGCCACGGAACGCGTCACACTCGCCGGCGGGGTACCCACCGTCTGGACCGAGCTGTATCAGGAACTCAAGGTCCATTCTCGCGACATCTCCTGCATCCGCACCCTGCTCGTGGGCGGGTCTGCCATGCCCCGCGCACTGATTGAGGCCTACGAGAAGGAGTTGGGGGTGTCCGTGCTGCACGCCTGGGGCATGACGGAACTCTCTCCGCTGGGGACGGTTTCCAGGCTGCAAAGCGACCACCGCGACCTGCCCGATTCCGCAAAGTGGGACGTGAAGGCGAAACAGGGCAACGCCGCCGCCGGGGTGGAGATGCGCATCGTGGACGAGGCGGGCGACGAAGTTCCATGGGATGGGGAGACCGTGGGCGAGGTACAGGTGCGCGGGGCCTGGGTTGTGAAGGGCTATTACAAACTGAATTCCGATCCGGAGCACTTCACACCTGACGGCTGGTTCCGAACCGGCGATGTGGGCGCGATTGACAAATACGGGTACCTGACGCTTACGGACCGCACGAAGGACCTGATCAAAAGCGGAGGGGAGTGGATCTCCAGCGTGGAACTGGAGAACGCCCTGATGGCCCATGCCGGGGTTGTGGAGGCGGCCGCGATTGCGATTCCGGATGAGAGATGGGGGGAACGTCCCTTAGCCGTGGTCGTGCTTACCCCAGACACGGGAGAGGTAACGGTGGAAGCGCTGCGGGAATACCTGGCTTTGAAAGTGACCAGATTCTGGCTGCCCGATCACATCGTCTTTGTGGAGGAAATCCCCAAGACCAGCGTGGGCAAGTTCGACAAGAAAATCATACGCCAGCAGTATGCGGAGGGCCGGTTGGGATAGGCTGCCTGATCACGAAGATCAAAAAACCACCCACCGCTGCCTCGTTGTTCGCTTGAACCTGGGAGAAACTAAGTATGAAGGTCCTGATAAGGCTTCTCTTTTGTTTGATGATGGTTTCCGGATCATCTGTAATCTGGGCTGGAAACCCGATCCATCTGATTGTGTTACACGTAAACGACACGCATGGAAAGTTACAGCCGCACAACACGAATAGCCAAACCGATATTGGAGGAATCGCACGCCTATCCTCACTGGTTAAGCAGATCCGTCAGGAGAACCCCAAGAACGTTCTGTTTCTACATGCAGGAGACATTTTTTCCCGTGGAGATCCAGTCACAGTATACTATGGTGGATACGTTAATTTACTTGCATACGAGAAAATGGGTGTTGATGCGATCACACCAGGTAATGGAGAATTCTACTTCGGGATTGAAAATTTGCAGCGTCAAGCGGCTCGGGTGAGCACACCATTTGTCCACGCTAACGTGACTTACAAGCACCACGGCGGCTCGATTTTTCCGCCTTACCTGATTAAGAACGTTAACGGAGTTAGAGTCGGAATCCTGGGCTTGGGTCTGATTAGGACCTGGCATCAATCTTCGCAGACATTGGAATTAGGAGATCCGATTGAAATCGCCAAAACGATTGTGCCTGAGCTGAAACCCAAAGTCGATAGGGCTCACGCATATCGGAGTTAAAAACGACAGCTTACTGGCAAAAGCTATTCCCGAACTGGACTTGATTGTGGGGGGAGATTCCCACACACGATTAGACAGTCCATCGCGTATTCCTCGAGTCGATGGCAAAGGTGAGGTTGCGATCGTTCAGGCACGTCATTACTTTGAATTTCTAGGGCGGGTCAATGTACAGTTTGACAAAACGGAAGATCATTGCTCTGTTGCCAAAATCGATAGCCGGTTGATTCCGATTGATGCAAAGGTGGAATCCGATCCGGAAATCGAAGCCCTGCTAAAACGGTATGGTGATCCACTTTCTGAGGTAATCTGCCGAACCGAGATTGATTTGCCCAATTTGAGGAGGGAATCGTCTCCGTTAGGGGATCTCGTGGCCAAGGCCGTTCACATCCAAACACGAGCTGACTTGGCCATCCTCTATGGCAATTCTAATACGCCCGGGCTTAAGGCCGGGGATATCAGGCTTGCGGATGTGAGTCGAATCCGCCTCTACCATTCTCCGGTCGTCACTGGACGGCTCACCGGTGTCCAGGTTCAGTCTCTTCTTTCGGGGCGCTTCTACATTACCTCGGGGTGCCAATTTGACAAGGTTGATAAGCACGTTACGAACCTGGTGATCAACGGCAAACCGGCTGATCCTGCAGCTACTTATCTCGTCGCAACCGAGAAGCAGACCGTCTTTCGAAGCCCTGTGTTCGATTCGTTACAAGTCGATCTCACAGGCCAGCGCGTAGACACTGCTCTAGAGCGATATCTTCGACGTGTTTCTGTAATTCAATAGGATGACGTTCTGAGATAAAGCTGCCATCTGCCCCTGAACCCGCGGACAAAAACAAGATTCATCTGATACAAAGGAGTTGTGTACCCCATGACTGATCGTAAAGGCCCCCTCTCCCGTTTTACGGTTCTCGATTTGACCCGGGTCCGATCCGGGCCTACGGCCGTGCGCCAGCTTGCCGATTGGGGCGCGAATGTCATCAAAATCGAAGCGCCGGAAAACATCGACAAAGACAAGGGCATGGGGGGTCCGCGCCACGGCCCGGACTTTCAGAACATCCATCGAAACAAGCGCAGTCTCACGCTGAACCTCAAGGCCGAAGTTGGCCGGGCTGCATTTATGCGCATGGTAAAAAAAGCGGATGTGGTGGTGGAAAATTATCGTCCCGACGTAAAAGACCGGCTCAACATCGGTTATGGTGCGTGCAGATCGGAAAACCCGCGCATTGTCTACGCAAGTGTTTCCGGTTTCGGACAACACGGTCCCTACCGGCTGCGACCCGGTTTCGATCAGATTGCTCAGGGGATGGGCGGTTTAATGTGGATCACCGGATTGCCGGGCCAGGGACCCATGCGGGTCGGTGTGCCCATCGCGGATCTCGCCGCCGGTTTATACGCTGCCCTCGGAATTCTTACCGCACTGCTTCAACGTGAGGAAACCGGTGAAGGCCAGCTGGTGCACACATCGCTGCTCGAAGCACAGATCGCAATGCTCGATTTTCAAGCGGCGCGCTGGCTCATCGGAAACAAAGTGCCGCCGCAGGCAGGCAACAATCACCCCACGAGCATTCCCACGGGTGTGTTTCAGACCACCGACGGCTACATCAACATTGCGTGCAGCGGCGAGCAGATGTGGCAGCGACTCTGTACCGTACTGGTGGCCGACGACCTTCGCAGCGACCCGGACTATGCCGACGGCGAGGCAAGGCTGCAGAATCGAGACGCGTTGAACAGCAAGCTGCAGGACTACTTCTCAAAGAAAAGCAGCAGCGAGTGGATCGATGCGCTCAACGACGCAGGCGTGCCCTGCGGTCCAATCTACCATATGGACGAGATGTGGTCAGATCCGCAGGTGAAACATCTGGATATGTCGCGTCCCGTGAACCACAGCGTGCTGGGCAAATACGACGTGGTGCGTAACGCGGCGACCCTGAGCGAAGCCCCAAAGATGGCGTATCGCGCCGCTCCCGAGCGGGGGGAACACACCGATGAGGTACTGAGGGAGTTTGAGTTTTCTGACAACGAAATCCAAACACTGAGAAAGAGGAACCTCATATGAACAACTCGGCCGCAGGCACGGAACCGGAAAAGCTTATCGTGAGAAAGAACAAAAGGGTCGGTTATATAGGCCTGAATCAACCCCAAAAGCACAACGCCATTTCTTACGAAATGTGGCAGGACATCGCCCGGATCATGGACGATTTTGAGTCCGACGATAAGATTCGTGTTATTGTCGTTTCGGGAGAGGGTGGCAGGGCCTTTTCCTCCGGAGCGGATATATCGCAATTCGAGCAAAAGCGGGGATCGCCGGATGCCATTGAGGTCTACAACAGGGAGATGAACCTTGCTTACCGGAAACTCACCGATGTTTCCAAGCCCACCATTGCCAGAATTGCGGGTTACTGCATCGGTGGCGGACTGGCAACAGCGCTTTGCTGTGATCTACGGATCGCATCCGACGATTCTAAATTCGGTATTCCCGCCGCCAGGCTCGGCCTGGGCTATGGCTATGACGCGTTAAGACCGCTGGTAGGCCTGGTCGGTCCAACCCGCGCCAAGGAGATTCTGTTCACTGCCAAACATTTCACCGCGGCCGAAGCCTACGACATGGGGCTGATAAACCGTGTACTGACACGGGACGAACTGGATGGTTTTGTGAATGAATACACCCAGACCATCGCAGACAATGCGCCACTCACCATCAAAGCCTGCAAGCAGATCATCGCCGAAATTTCCAAAGATCCGGATCATCGCGATCTTGACCTTTGCAGACGCCTCGTAGACGCCTGCTACGCCAGCAGGGACTACAAGGAGGGCCGTATGGCCTTCATGCAAAAGCGAAAACTGGAGTTTCGAGGAAAATAGCGACATAACGTCCGGCAGCAGAACTGGGCATGCCCCGCAAAACCATCACTTTCCAGGCGCCGGACGCGTCTCGGCAGCGGGACCTGGATCGGGGATTTGGACCGTATCCCCGGTGATCGCACACACCCACATTCGGGCCGCGACCGCCCCTATGAAGATGAGACCGACGATCGCACTGACGGTCCCCAGCATTGCTTTGTTGCTTGTTTTCATGTCTGCACTCCGTGTTCTTCACGGTATTGCATCAAATGCGATTCCAGGTCCCTCACCTCGAGCCCCAGAAGTTCCATAATCCTGGACAGGGCCGGAATATCCCGCTCCGCGAACTCCGCCATTTTCAGTCGGCGAGTCCCTTCGGGGCCGTCCTTAGAGACGAAGTAACCGAGACCCCGTTGGTTGACGATGATCCCCCGTTCTTGCAGCCATGCATAGGTACGAGTCACCGTATTCGGATTGACCTCCACATCCATCGCCAGCTCCCGAATCGACGGCACCCGGTCTCCCGGCTTCCAGCGTTCGCGGAGGATGTTCTCCATTATGTAGTTGGCAATCTGTCGATAGATCGCATCCTGGCGCTGAAACTGCATCACCGATCCTCCGTGTCCGCAAGGCGGAGATAGGAAATCACCCATAGCCAGGGTCCAAACAGGACGTAGATGAAGACCCTGCCGATCCGGAGGACGGCCGATGTCAACCAATCGGTATCAACCTCCTTCGAGAGGTTAAAGCTTATTCCCTGGAAGAAATCGAAGAAGACAATGCGAAAGATGAAGAACGTGACGACCGCGAGCCCAATCTGTGCCAGCACGACCGCCAGCAGTGTTTTGAATGCCGCACCTTTGCGAAACCATACCGCGCCCAGGAAGAAAATGCTGTGCACTATGGGATAGACGGTAAGTAATCGCCAAGTATCTTCGGTGAATGGACGGTAGATGGCAAACGATTTCCCCCATATCAGGCTGCCGAGCCCGGCCCCCACCAGCGAGGTCGTCCAATAAAGGGTGAGCGCCGACAGCGGAAAGCCGACCAGCGTCAACATCAGGCGCGCCGCTACCTTCTCCAGGGTAGAGCCAGGTACGAGCAGGTAGGCCGAGCGTTGAATGGAGTCTTTCAGTTCGGTAAAGCTGTAACTCGTGATGATGATGCCCCCGAGGAACAAGATGCCTGGCACGAAGATCTTGTGCGGCTGCCACCTTCCCGTCAGCGGCGCAAAAGCGACCAACACGACCAGCACTGCGCCAAAGACCGCCAGAGTGGCGATCGACAGGTTGTTCTTGTACTGAATAAGATCCGCGCGTAGCAGCTTGATCCAGCGACCTGGCGAGAAATGCCGTTCAAACAATCCGGTTGGAGAGACAGTCGCGCCGCTCATCTTTTTCATCCTTTGAACTCCTTGACAAGCGCGGCCAGCCGGCCCGAATTGCTGGTCGCCGCGTTGAACAAAACCTCGAGATCGATGCGACCTTCGGGCCAGCCGTCGTTGGACACCACCACGGTGTGGCCGGAGATGCCCTCCTCCACGTAGATCGCATCCTGCGGTGGGCTATCAACGTCGGTGTCGATACGTATCGCCTTCCCCAGCTGATCGAGCCCAGCGTCAAGCACGATCCGCCCACCGTCGATGATCACGATTGGGTCAATCAAACTCTCCATGTCGCGCACCTGATGGGTGGACACGATGAATATCCGCTGATCGTCGACGGCGCCGGCAACGAGGCGGCGGAACTGCCGTTTCGCCGGGATATCGAGACCGTTGGTCGGTTCGTCCAGGAGCACGAGCCGACAGTTGGTGGCGACCGCGAAAGCGAGCAGAGCTTTCTTCTTCTGGCCGTAACTCATACGAAACAGGCTGATGCCGGGATCGACATGGAACTCCGCGAGATAGCCGTGAAAGGCCTGTGTGTCAAAGCGTGGATAGAAGCCACCCCAGACCGACTGGTACTGCTCGACGGTCAGTGCCGACGTGTAAAACTCCTCCGGAACCAGACAGACATCGGCCAAGAGTTCCGGTTGTCGCTTTCTCGGTTCCCGGCCAAAGACTGACACGGTACCCGCCCGGGGAGTCAGCAACCCGGTGACGATCTTCAACAAACTCGTCTTGCCGGCGCCATTCTTACCGAGCAGGCCGTAGATATTTCCAGGCTTGAGGGTCAGGTTTAGCTGGTCAAACAGGTCCACCCTCCCGTACCTGAAATTGAGCTGTTCGATGCAGATCATATTTGTCCTCTCATATCATAGTGATCTACTATACTACTCAACTATTACACCTAATATAAAAAAAATAGGAGATATTGTCAAGCCCCATTGTGGGGCTGGGGTCAATTATTGCTGTGTTAGTGCGTTGAAGCGAAATCCCGAGAACCGAGAAATCAGGAGTTGTCTATGTTGAAACCAGAGTCAAACTCGGACGGAACTGTGAATCAAATCTAAGTGGTCAATTTCGCAAATACACATGAGGTGGTCGCTTTAGCAGAGGATTCAGCCATAGGCAATTAGAAGTTAGCCGACCCTGGCGGGGTGAGTTCCCCCACAGCGCAGAAGTGGCGAAAAAGGTGGGTAGAAGAAGGCTTCAGTTTGGACGATCTTCTCCGCAGTGGGCGCCAAAGCGGCCCTCATTACTCCCCCCTTGAGGGGGAGTCGGCAAGCCAAGGGCGCCGGCGCGCCTGCCTGTGCGTCGCACGCAGACAGGTAAAAACATGTGATCCATTGTTTTCGCTTAAAGTGGGTGTCGATGTCAGTGTTGACATCTCTGCCCTTTTCCAGCCTGTCTGCCGGCGAGGCAGGCGCTGGGATACAGCCCTTTATCACGAACCCGCCCCCCCTGCCTGCGCCGGATGCTCGGCAGGCACCGGGAAGGCAAACGCGGACCCAAACCCAAAAAGGGAAGCCGGCAAAGAAAGCTGAAGACATGGGCTACTCGTTCAGATACGCCCTTTGTGGAAGAAGATATTCAATGGTATGGCGGGAAAATCAAAAAGATGCTGCTGTTCTCACAAACCGCACTGTGGTATACCCCCCGATGGGATCCGGTGCCTATCCGCTTTGTCATCACCAGAGATCCAGAAGGTAAGCTGAGGGATGAGGTCTTCTTTTGCACCAACCCAGATGATACCCCCGTGCAAATCGTCGAGTGGGTCGTGATGCGCTTTTCGATAGAAACCACCTTCCAAGAGGCCAGAGCCCATCTAAGAATGGAAACCCAACGCCAGTGGTCCGATCTGGCCATAAAACGCACCACACCGGTCCTGCTGTTCCTCTTTTCTATCGTGATCTTACTGGCAATGCGCTTACAACAACACGATTCTATCCCGGTGCAGGCCTACCAGAGACTTCTTGGTAGGCAGGCCACAGCCTGGTATCGAAAACAGAACCCACCTTCTCTGGCTGTATGCTTCTGATACGCCGTCATTTACCTGTCTGCGTGCGTGCCACACGCACAGGCAGGTGGGAAGCATAGTTTCTTGTGAACTCTACGCAAAAGCAAGAGAAGGTACAATTTCCTTGCGAGATCCTCGATCTCCTTTGTGGGTTGCAATTGCCTTTAGTCGCTTAGCCGCTTCGTTGGCTAAAGTCCAGTTACATCTCATTTAGGATTGCTATACTTACTCATCTCTCAACAAATCCACTGGATTTCTTATTGCCGCCTTTATCGTCTGATAACCTGCACCCGCTAAAGAAATTATCAAAACCAAAGTTCCGCCGACAACGAATATCTCCACTTCCAGATCTATCCGATGCACGAAGCTCTCTAGCCACTTTTCTATTACGTAATAGGCGATGGGCCAAACGATAATATTCGCCACGATTACAATCTGGATGAATTCCCTTAAAAGTAAAGTAACAATACTGAGAACCGATGCACCCAGTAATTTCCGAATACCGATCTCTTTCGTACGTCGTGCAATGGAAAGAGCAATTAGTCCTAATGCACCGAAAGAAGCAATGAAGATCGCAAAGAAGGAAGAATAGCCAATAATTCGTCCCCATCTTTTTTCCTCTTGATATTGTTGATGAATATGGTCATCGAGAAATAGAAAATCGAATGGAAGGTCTGGGTTTAATCGATGCCATTTATCTTTTAGTAATCCTAGAGCAGTTGGGATTCTGTCAGGGCGTATTTTAATATAGATATAATCTGGGGTAGAAGTGAGAGAAAATATCACAGGGGTGATTTCATGGTGCAAAGATTCATAGTAGAAATCTTCTACAACTCCGATAACCGGAGGATTACTTACAGTGGGATAACGTAGATCGGTTAGTGTAAGTCCCTCGATTTGTCTTTGGGTGGGGGAATTCCATTCGAACGTCTTTACCCATGCCTCATTTACCATCACTCCTTCTGCGCCAAAATCTCTAGAAAATTTCCGCCCTTCAACCAATCCAACTTCCATCATATCGAGATAATGATGATCGACCTTGTAATGATGGTAAACTACTAGCTGATCCTTGTGGCTGCGGGCGTATCCCGCAGAACCAGAGTTAAAGAGATGTGACGCGCCAGAAACGCCCAAAATATCATTATGCTGGGCCATTTCATTCTTAAAGATATTCAGAATCCTTGCTTTTTTTGACATTTTTAGATTCTGTACAGGAATTACTATAATCTGTTCATCATTGAAACCCAAATTTTGAGTCCTCATATAATCAACCTGTTTATACACAAATATACTGATAATAATGAAGAAGGTAGACAAAATAAACTGAACCACCACAAGAACTCGTCGCAGGTTATTTTTACCCTCGATTTTTAGTTCTCCTTTCAGCACGTTAACAGGATGAAATCCTGACAAAACAATAGCTGGATAGCTACCTGAAATGAAACCTACTAACAACATCAATCCGAACAGACATATTAAGAATCCATTATCAATATAACCTATCGAGAGATTCTTTTGAATCAGATCGTTAAATATTGGTAAGATAATTTCAGCGATCGGAATTCCAATCAACAATGCAAAAAAACTTAAAAGAAAGAATTCTCCCCAGAATTGTTTCATAAGTTGTATCCGTGTTGCACCTATCGCCTTCCGTATACCGATTTCCTTAGCCCGAGTTGAAAATCGTCCAATTGAAAGGTTTGTAAAATTTATACAGGCAATTAAGAGTACGAACAAGGCAATGCCTGACAAAATGTAAGAATAAATAGGATTGCTTACCGGTTCCGGCCCCTGAATAGCCGTCGAAAAATGAACATCGGCGAGCGGTTGAAGACGTAAACGGGGGATATTTCCAATTTGACCAGGTTGCCGTAGATGCTTTTCAACCAGAGGCGGAAATTTGACTTCAATATCGGACGGACTAACATCCTCTAATAGGCGAATGTAAACTGAATTGTTGCTAGGATAGATGCTCCAGCTGGTAATATCTAACCCAAAGAGATCTGTTAAGCGTTCATAAGATACAAGAAAGTCGAACCGAATAGTGGAATTCTCTGGAATATGTCTAGCAACACCCGTCACAACAAACTCGTGGAACCTGTTGCCCTGTTCGGACGTTCGTTTAATCATTGGATGTTCAAAAACGAAGGATCGAATAGAAATTTGTTTGCCCATAGGGTTCTCACTGCCGAAATACTTCCTAGCGGCATCTTCGCTCAGAACGACGGAATTCTTGTCTTTCAACGCGATTTCGGGATTGCCTAGCTTCAACGGGAAAGAAAAGATGTTGAAAAATGAAGCATCGGCAAAAAGCAACTTCTCATAAAACGACTGATCTCTGAAAGCGACCCATGTTTCCTGTTGCATTAATCTAACAGCCTGTTTGATTTCCGGAATGTTTGACATCAATATCGGTGCCATAGGCATACGATGGCTTGCCAGAAGATACTGCTTGCCGTCTTCGTATTTACCATCCTCATAGAGTCTGTAAATAGTATTCGCATGTTCGTGGAAGGTATCGTAGGTCCATTCATCTTGAACGAACAAGAATGTCAAAAGACAGAAGGCAATACCGATGGAAAGACCTAAGATATTGATAAAAGAGAACGTCTTATTCCGCATAAAGTTTCGAAAAGCAATAAGCAGATAGTTTCTAAACATGTCGCTGCCCCCTCTCATCAGGATTGGCAATATGTATACTTGTGCTCTTTGCTGTAAACGCTTTCTGGATGAGGTATATTAGAAAGTTGTGGACGGGTACAGAAAATGAGCGTATCCTTGAGTATCAACAAAACCCAAAATCCCTCGGTCGAGGGAGATTCGAGACACCTTCCGGAGACGTCTTCACCTGAGCGCGCAGATGGCTCAGGCGGGCATCTGCGCCACCCTCCATCCCTCCGAAGAAAGGAGCACCAACCCTATGCAAACCCTCTCCCAACAGGTCAGCCGTCCCGTCTACGACGACCTCGGAGCGCCCGAACCGATCGAACCGATCTTCGCCGAAGGCACCGACCCCACGCTCGAAGACTGGCAGGACCGGCGCGCGGTCCTGAAAGAACGCTGGAACGCGGTCCTGGGCACCCCCTCCCTGGACATTTTCGACACGCGCCCGGAAATCATCAACACCTTCGAACAGCCTGCATACCGGGCCACCGTATTCAAACAGCCCACCGGACCTGACACCCGCCAGACCCTTCTGCTCATGGAACCCGGGCAGGCGGCCCATTCCCCCCGTCCCGGTATGGTCGTCCCCTTCTACCACCCGGACCCGATGGCCGGCATCGACCTGGACACGCAGGAGCCCATCGCCGAAGACCGAAATATCCAGTTCGGCCGCCACCTCGTGCAGCAGGGAAACGTGGTGGTCTGCACCGAAGCCTTCCCGTTCAACACCGTACCCGAACCCGCAGACAACAAAAGCTTTTCCTGGTGGCAGGCCGCCGCAGACAAACTGCTGAAAGACCATCCCAACTGGACCGGCATCGCCAAACTCGTCTGGGACGCCAGCCGGGCCGTCGACCTCCTGCTGGACCAGCCCGACATCGACCGGAAACGAATCGGCATCATGGGACACTCCCTGGGCGGAAAAATCGCCTTCTACACCGGCGCGCTCGACGAACGCATCCAGGCCATTGTCGCCTCCGACTTCGGCATGGGGTTCAACTTCACCAACTGGGATGCCCCCTGGTACCTGGGCGACCAGATCCACCGCCCCGACTTCACCCTTGCCCACCACCACCTCCTGGCCCTGCACGCCCCCCGGTCCTTCTTCCTCTTCGGCGGCGAAGCGGACCGCCCTGCAACCTGGCAGTACATCAACGAAGCCAAAAAAGTCTACGCCCTCTACGGCAAACCGGACGCCGTCGGCTTCTTCGACCACGCCTCCGGCCACCGCCCCACCGGTGAATCGTTGAAAATCGCCTACCGCTGGCTGGCGGAACGGTTCGGGCTGGCGGAACAGCCGTGGGAGTGACCCCTCCCCCGGCCCCTCCCCGAAACGGGGAGGGGAGAGCGTGCTCCTAAGAGGGTTGGGAGGTAGAGCGTTTCTTCAGTTGGGCCACGATACGACTCAGAACACCTTCAAAATTCTGTCTTATATCTTCATTCTGGATTCGTATAACCTTCAAACCACGAGATGCAAGAATACCATCACGTTCTGCAACAATATTTCTCTTCCTCATCCTACAACCGTCACCTCCTCCGCCTTTCTCCCCCTTTCCTCTCAGGAAAGGGGGCCGGGGGGATAGGTCACTCAGTCCGATGGCTGGCAGAACAGTTCGGGCTGGCGGAACAGCCGTGGGAGTGACCCCTCCCCCAGCCCCTCCCCGAAACGGGGAGGGGAGAGGGTGCTCCTAAGAGGGTTGGGAGGTAGAGCGTTTCTTCAGTTGGGCCACGATACCACTCAGAACACCTTCAAGATTCTGTCTTATATCTTCATTCTGGATTCGTATAACCTTCAAACCACGAGATGCAAGAATACCATCACGTTCTGCATCGTACTTGACCTGCTGATGATGAACACCGCCATCCACTTCGATCACCAATCCAGCAGCATGACAGTAGAAATCCACAATAAATCCATCAATGACCTGCTGCCGACGAAAGTGAAACCCCTCCAGTCGATTGGCGCGAAGACGTTCCCAGAGAATGCCCTCTTCTTCCGTCATCTGACCACGAAGCATTCTTGCCCGCTTCACCTTATCCAGATCCACTCTCTGCCCAATAACAATATTTCTCTTCCTCATCCTACAACCGTCACCTCCTCCGCCTTTCTCCCCCTTTCCTCTCAGGAAAGGGGGCCGGGGGGATAGGTCACTCAGTCCGATGGCTGGCAGAACGGTTCGGGCTGGCGGAACAGCCGTGGGAGTGACCCCTCCCCCAGCCCCTCCCCGAAACGGGGAGGGGAGAGGGTGCTCCTAAGAGGGTTGGAAGGTAGAGCGTTTCTTCAGTTGGGTCACGATACCACTCAGAACACCTTCAAGATTCTGTCTTATATCTTCATTCTGGATTCGTATAACCTTCAAACCACGAGATGCAAGAATACCATCACGTTCTGCATCGTACTTGACCTGCTGATGATGAACACCGCCATCCACTTCGATCACCAATCCAGCAGCATGACAGTAGAAATCCACAATAAATCCATCAATAACCTGCTGCCGACGAAAGTGAAATGCCTCCAGTCGATTGGCGCGAAGACGTTCCCAGAGAATGCCCTCTTCTTCCGTCATCTGACCACGAAGCATTCTTGCCCGCTTCACCTTATCCAGACCCACTTTCTGCCCAATAACGATATTTCTTCTCCTCATCCTACACCCGTCACCTCCTCCGCCTTTCTCCCCCTTTCCTCTCAGGAAAGGGGGCCGGGGGGATAGGTCACTCATACCGCAGCGCATCCACCGGATTCGCCAGTGCAGCCTTCATAGACTGGGCGCCCACCGTCAGAAGGGCGATCCCCAGCGCCAGAACGCCGCATAGGATGAAGATTTCCGGTCCGGGATCAATCCGATACGCAAAGTCCTGAAGCCATCTGTTCATCACATAGTAGGCAGCCGGCCAGGCCAGCAGATTGGCAACCACAACAAGCTTTGCAAATTCTCCGGAAAGCAGGAGAACGAGGTTGGATACTGAAGCCCCCAGCACCTTACGGATACCGACCTCCTTGGTTCGCCGCGTTACGGAGAGAGACGCCAGCCCAAGAAGTCCCAGACAGGAAATCAGGATCGCAAACAGAAAGGTGTACCCCGTAATTCTGATCCATCGGTCTTCATTCTGGTACTGGCGAACGAGATTATCTTCGAGGAAGGAATACTGAAACGGCTGGTCCAACGCGACAGCCTCCCACGTCTTCTTCAGAAAGGCGATAGTGCCGGCAATGTCCTCGGGCTGGATCCGGATCAGTACGAAAGGCCCATACGACCGGGGTCCAGTGTGCAGCAGCAACGGCTGAATTCCCCTGTGCAGGGAATCGATATGGAAATCCCTTACAACGCCGATGACGGTCAGTTCTCCCAACTTCTCCCAGTCCAGATTTTTCAGGGTCTTCCCGACGGGATCCTCCCATCCGAGCATTCCGGCCAGCTTCTCATTCACAAGCGCGAACGATTGTGGATCGGACGGGGATGTCGGTGAGAAATTCCGTCCTGCAACAAGCTGGATCTTCAGGGTCTCAAGATAATCGGGATCTACCCGGATGACCCGAACCCTTAGACGCTCGCCGTCTTCTTTTTCCATGCCTATGCCTCTGGATCCGGTCGTAAACGCCCGGTCACTGATGGTTGCGCTGACAACCCGAGGAGATTTGGAAACTTCCACTTTGTACCGTTCGCTGACAGCGTCTGAATTCGCCACCATGGCAGGAACAACCACCACCTGTTCTTCACGGTACCCCAGATCCTTTTCTCTCAGGTAGTTGAGCTGTTGGACCATCATCGCGGCGCTGATCATCAGTGCGATCGACAGAGCATACTGCACAACCACCAGCGCACGCGTACCCACGTTTCGCCCCCCAATCCGCACCTGGCCTTTGAGCACCTCTACCGCGTGGAGCCGGGGCAGTACTACGGCCGGATAACTGCCCGCCGCAAGTCCTGCAATGCCCACCAGCCCCAGAAGCATGAGCGTTGTTCCCCAACTGTCCAAATAGGAAATGCTCAAATTCTTGCGCGCCAGATCATTGAAGACGGGCAGAAACATCTCGGCCAGAGCGATTCCCATCACCAGGGCAAACATGCTTAAAAGCAACGCCTCGCCCCAGAACTGCTGCATAAGCTGCCTCCGCTGCGCTCCCAGCACTTTTCGCATTCCCACCTCTCGTGCGCGTCCCACGGACCGGCCGACCGCCAGAGTCATATAATTGATACACGCGATTGCAAGCACCAGAAGCGCAAGCCCGGAAAGCAAGTAGGAGTAGACCACGTTGCCATTGGCTTCGTACGAACTTCTGACCTCAGAATTCAGGTAAACGTCCCGCAGCGGCTGGAGGCGCAGCAAAAACCCGTCCTCTGCGTCCCTCACGTGACCGTGCGTTTTGAACAACCCGATCCTGTCTCCCAGGTGCTTCTCGGCAAAGGGCGGAAACACCGCTTCCAAAGCCTCCGCATCCTGTCCTTCCACAAGCTGCACGTACATAGAGGCATTCCCACCACCCCAATCCGTATTCACAGCATAATACCTGTGGTGTTCAATCGGGATCAGAAGACCGAATTTCAGGCTGGAGGTCTCGGGAACGTCTCGCATCACCCCCGTGACGGTAAAGTCCTGAGCTCTAAACGACAGCGGTTTCCCCAGAGCCGCAGCGTAACCGTCTTCCAAATTTCCAAAGAGCTTGCGCGCGACCGTCTCGCTGATCACCACACCATCCGGCTGGCGCAGGGCCGTCGCAGGGTCTCCCGCCAGGAGTGGGAAGGAGAATATCTCCAGAAAGTCCGCGTCCACCAGGCCGAAGGATTCCCGAAAGGCGATCTCCTGATATGAAACCTGCGTCCTGGAGCGCATAAATCCGCTCGCCCGGATAACACCCGGAAACTCCTCCCGTAGCGCTGCCGCAAGAGAAGCAGGGTGAAGCGTGGAAAACCTGACACTGCCATCAGGCCTGGTCTCCCGTACAATCACCCGAAAAATCCGGTCAGAATTCTCGTGGAAGGCATCGTACTGCCATTCGTGCCGGACGAACAGGAAGATCAGAATACAACACGCAAGGCCGACCGCCAGTCCAAACACGTTGATGAACGCATACAGCTTCTGCCGGAGCACGTTTCGCACAGCCACGATCAGGTAGTTTCGGAACATGGAGATTCCCTCTCAAAAGACGTGAAATGTGAGAGGCTCACCACCCCTGGAAGAAGCCAGAACACCGGAGAAAGGGTGGATGGGTCCGCCTTTCTCCCCCTTTCCTCTCAGGAAAGGGGGCCGGGGGGATAGGTCACTCATACCGCTGGCAGTCAGCGGTCAGGGCTCAGCGGAAATCGCTGCGTCTCACTCAGTTTGTTCATCCTTATCGATCCACCCGTCCAGCAGGTGAATCACCTTGCGACCATACGACGCGTTCTTCTCCGAATGCGTCGCCTGGACAATCGTCGTCCCTCCCTGATTCAATTTCGTGAACAGCGCCATCACCTCTTCCCCCTGTGCCGAATTCAGATTCCCGGTCGGCTCATCGGCCAAGATCAGCTTCGGACTCGTGATCACCGCCCTGGCAACTGCCACGCGCTGCTGCTCCCCGCCGGAAAGCTGATTCGGAAACAGGTCTTTCTTCGCCACAATATTGAACCGGTCCAGCATATCGCAAACCAGTCCCCTGCGCTCCGATCCCCTGACCTTCTTGTACAGCAGCGGCGTCTCCAGGTTCTCGTACACCGTCAACTCGTCAATCAGGTGGTAACTCTGGAACACAAACCCGATATGGTGCTTGTGCAGATCCGTCCGCTTCCGCTCGTTCAACTTGTGCGTCGGTTCGTCGAAAAAGTAATACGCCCCATTCGACGGCTCATCGAGCATTCCCAGGATATGCAGCAGCGTGGACTTCCCGGCGCCCGACGGCCCCATAATCGAAACGAACTCCCCCTCCTCGATTTCAAGGTCGATATTCCTCAGCACGAAGGTCTTCACAAAACCCGTTGAGTAGTATTTCTCGATCTCTCGAAGCCGAATCATCGTGTGCCTCCTTAAGGCGCATGGCATTTGGTTAATTGGTATTTCAGCGATTTTTGAAACGGGTCGGACAAAGTGTGGAGAACGGATTCTTGCCTGAACACCGGAGGAAGGGTGGATGGGTCCGCCTTTCTCCCCCTTTCCTCTCAGGAAAGGGGGCCGGGGGGATAGGTCACTCATACCGCAGCGCATCCACCGGATTCGCCGTCGCCGCCCGGATCGCCTGCACGCTCACGGTCAACAGTGCGACAAACAGGGCCAGCCCTCCGGACGCTGCAAATACCCACCAGCCGATGTCGATGCGATAGGCAAAATCCTGCAGCCAACGGTCCAGGATGTAATACGCGATTGGCGAAGCCACCACAAAGGCGATAAGCACCAGCCGGGCGAAGTCCCTGGACAACAGGAGCACAATATTCTCCACCGTCGCCCCCAGCACCTTCCGGATGCCGATCTCCTTCGTCCGCTGCTGGGCCGTAAAAGAAGCAAGCCCGAACAGCCCCAGGCAGGCAATGAAAATGGCCAGTCCCGAAAAAACCTCGAACACCCGGGCCATGCGCTGCTCGCTCTCGTAAAGCCGCAGGTAGTCCCCCTCCAGAAAGGAATACGCGAAGGGCCGATGGGGCGCGAACTTCTCCCAGACCTGCCGCACGGCAGAAACAGCATCGGCCACGTTGCCGGGCTGCAACCGGACGGCAACATAAGAACGGCCCCAGCGGAGAAACGGAAGCACCAGGGGTTGGACCCGGTGGCGGAGCGACCCGTAGTGGAAGTCCTCCACAACGCCGATGACCCTGCCTTCTCGGCCTGTCAGCCTCATTCGCTTGCCGACCGGCTCTTCCCACCCGAGCGCCGAGGCGGCAGACTGGTTGATGAGAAACGCCGTGGAGTCCGAGGCGAAGTCTCCGGGAGCGAAGTTCCGACCCCGGACGACCCGCAACCCCAGCGCTTCGGTATAATGCTCGTCGACCATCACGTAGGTAAGTGAGGTCTCCTCGTAGTTGGCAGGCTGCTCAGGCACGAACCGCGTGGAATCAAAGCGGTGGCCCGGCAGGCCCTCGGTAACCGAGGCCACAGCCACCTGCGCAAGCGCTCCGAGCCGCTCCCTGAATGCAGCAACCTGCCTGCCCAGACTCCTGGCCCCATGCACCACAAGCACGTGTTCTTTATCGAACCCGAGCCGCTTGTGCTGCATATAGCGGAGTTGCTCGTGAACAACCAGCGTGCCGATGAGCATTCCAATAGATATGCAGAACTGCGCCACAACCAGCCCGTTGCGCAGCCGGTCCCCGCCGAAGCGACCTGCAACACGTCCCCTGAGCACCTGCACAGGCCAGAAGGACGACAGGAAAAATGCCGGATACATCCCTGCCAGCACGGCCACCGCCGTCACAATTCCGCCCAGCGCCAGAACCGCGAACGGCGAACTCAGGCTTCCGGTTGTCAGCTGTTTGCCGACAAAGCCGTTGAGGAACGGCAACCCCAGTTCGCTCAACCCCAGCGCCAGAACCACCGCCAGCGCCACATACAGCGACGACTCGACGAGAAACTGGCGAACGAGCTGCGCACGCTGGGAACCCAGAACTTTCCGAACACCCACCTCCCGGGCGCGGTTGGTCGAACGCGCTGTGGACAGGTTCACAAAATTGATACACGCCAAAAGCAGGATAAAGACGGCAACAAGAGAAAAAATATAAACGTTCAAAATATCGCCGGTCGGCTCCAGTTCCAACTCCAGATGCGAGTGCAGATGAATATCCGTCAACGGCTGCAACAGGAACCGGCTGTAGCCTCCTGCACGGGAAAAACGCTTCTCCAGTCCGCGACGCTCGACATGTTCCCGGAGCTTCGTCTCCACCCCGGACGCTTTTGTCCCCTCCCTCAAAACCACATACGTATAGACGGTGGCCGACCCCCAACCCTTCTGTCGTCGTTCGACGATCGGAAGCGTTCTCAAAGGTGCGAGAAAATCGAAGTGAAAATGGGACTGGAGAGGAAACCCCCTCACCACGCCCGTGACGCGCAGAAGCGTACCGTCGTTGAGTTCCAGCGGCTGTCCGAACGGGTCCTGGTCCCGGAAATACCGCCGCGCCGTCTCTTCCGTAATCACAACCGCATCCGGATCGCGCAGCGCCGTTTCCGGATCTCCCTCGACGAAGGGCGCGGTGAACACATCGAAAAAACCCTCCTCCACATAAAAAAAGTCACCTTCAATCACGTACTCCCGGCCGTGGCGCAGCGTCCGGCGCTCACGCCTCATACGCACCGTCCGCTCCACCTCCGGTAAATCCGCCAGCGCTTCAGCGACGGGAATAGGCCCTTTAGGAATCGTCCATTCATTGTCGCCGTAGCGAGCGTCCCACAGAACGCGATAGATCCGGTCCGCCTTTTCGTGGAACCGGTCGTAGCTCACCTCGTCCAGCACGAACAGCAGGATCAGGATGCAGCACGCCATCCCCACGGCCAGGCCCAGAATGTTGATGGCCGAATAGACCCGGTGCCGCAGCAAATTCCGCACCGCAACCTTCAGATCATTCTTAAACATGGGACCGTCCCTTCACATTCTCCGTCACCACATGCCCGTCAAACAGGTGGATAATGCGGTGGCTGTATCCCGCATCGTGCGCCGAGTGGGTCACCATCACAATCGTGGTGCCCACCTTGTTCAACTCCGTCAGCAGGTCCATCACCTCATCCCCGTGGCTCGAATCCAGGTTCCCCGTCGGCTCGTCGGCCAGGATCAGCTTGGGCTTGGTCACCACTGCCCGGCCCACCGCCACGCGCTGCTGCTGTCCCCCGGACAGCTGCTGCGGGAAGTGGTTCTTTCGGTGCGTGATCCCCATATAATCCAGCACCTCTTCCACCTTTTTCTTCCGCTCCGAACCCGAAACCCCCAGGTACAGCAACGGCAGCTCCACGTTCTCGAACACCGTCAGCTCGTCAATCAGGTTAAAACTCTGGAACACGAACCCGACCGTCCCCTTCCGCAGGTTCGCCCGCTGTCTTTCAGAATAGGTCGACACCTCCCGGTCCTCCAGAAAGTACTCCCCGCTGCTGGGCTGGTCCAGAAGCCCCAGAACATTGAGCAACGTGGACTTCCCGCATCCCGAAGGCCCCATCACAGCCACGAACTCACCCGCGCCGATTTCAACATTCACATTGTTCAAGGCGGTGGTCTCCACCTCTTCAGTCGTATAAGCCTTGCTCAGACCGTTGGTTTTGATCATAGCTTACTCCTCTCAATCTTTTAAGATGAGCTTTTCTATCTCCTCATAATGCTCATACGACGACGTCACAACGCGTTCCTCCGGCTCCAGCCCCTCCAGCACCTCGAAAAACTCCGGATTCTGCCGGCCGATCCGCAGCGGCCGACGTACCGCAAACGCCCCCGACGGGTCCACCACAAACACCCAGTTCCCTCCCGTGGTCTGATAAAATCCTCCCCTGGCCAGGAGCACGGCCTCGGAAAGGTCCCCCAGGGCCAGCCGGATGTGGAGCGTCTGTCCCCGGCGGATGTCTTCGGGCATTTCTCCTGCAAACTCGAGATCAACCTCAAACCGGCCGTCTAAAATCTCCGGATAGACCTTCTTGATCACCAGGTGGTAGGTCTTCCCGGCAAGATCGAACATACCGGTCTGCCCCGGATTGATCCGATGGATATAAAACTCATCGATGTCCGCCCGGGCCTTAAACCCGTCCAGCACATCGACCTGCCCCAAACGCTGTCCTTTGGACTTCAACTCCCCGATCTCCGCATTCAGCGACGTCAACTGCCCGCTCACCGGCGCCTTTAAAATCAAATTTTCCAGATTCCGTTTCACAGCCTTCAGATTCAACTCTAACTTTTTAACCGAAGCCTCCATATGTGCAATCTGGCCCTGGCGGTACAGAGAATCCTGCCTCACGGTCTGAACCATAAACTCCTGCCGCTTCAACTGGTATTCGTAATTTTCCTTGCTTTCCGCATAATCTTTCCTTGCAATCAAATTCCGCTTCATCAATTCCTCATGTCTTAAATATTCCCGTCTCGCCTGCTGAACCTGGTATTCAATATTAATCAATTCCTCCTGCCGTCTAATCGTCTGCTGTTCCATATTAATGCGGGTATTCTCCATATTATTAATCTGTTCGAATAAAACGGCCTCCTGGTTCATCACGCTCAGTTCCAGCATCGGGTCCGACAGCCTCAGAAGCGGCTCCCCTTTGGTGACCATACTCCCCTCTTCCACAAAGACCTCCTCCACCTGTCCGCCGACCAGAGCATCCAGATAGATCGTCTGAATGGGCAGCATCGTCCCCCGAACCGGAATAAACTCCTGAAACGGCCCCCGCTCAACCGTAGAAATCGTAATCCGCTCGACCTTCACGTTCAGCTTCGCACTGTGGTCCCCCAGCAAGAATTCGTAGAGAACCGCACCAACAAAAAGCCCGGCCAGGGCCATCCCCGCAATCCGTCTCGGGGGCCACCGGCGCTTCCGGATCTTCCGGTCCATCGCCAGCCCTTCTTCCGTTCCCCCCGTCGACGACCGGCTCTGCGAACCACCGGCTCCGGACTCCGGACTCCAGTTCACAATCTTGTCCACCAGATCGTCTTTGGCACGCCCTGGTTCTTCGCTCAACACAATTCACCTCATCATTTTTTCATCCGTACACCGATCCTCAACTTCTCACTTCCTACAAACTCCCCGTCACCCCCAACCGCTCAACCTCTCCTCTCAACCGATGCCGCCCCCGATACAGCCAGACCTTCAACGTTCCGACCGGCACCTGGAGCTCCTCCACAATCTCATGATAAGATCGTTCCCTTACATAATGCAACCAGACCGCCTCGCGCTGCCGGTCCGGCAGCGCCTGGATGCTCTGCATCACAATCTCCCGGCGCTCCTTCCGCACCATCACGGCTTCGGGATCTTCGTGAGGCGCCGGGCGCCACCGCGCCTGAAGCGCGGGTACGGCATCGTCTACTTCATCCAGCCAATTTCTCTGCGTCCGCCGGGTCCGCAAATAGGATGTACACACATTCAGAGCAATGCGCGTCAGCCAGGTAGAGAAAGTGGCCTGCCCCCGAAAATTGGCCAGCCCCTGAAAGGCCTTCATAAAAACCATCTGGACCAGGTCCTCTGTCTCATCTCCCTTCCTTGTGCACCGATGCACAATCGCACGCACCCGGTCACGGTGCGTCCTGTAAAGAACTTCAAAAGCCCCGTCATCTCCCGCAAGCGCCCGATCGATCAGCGCCGCATCCGATTCAGGCGCACACTGCAATGTTTCAGGATCGTTTTTCTTTCCCCTCACAACAGAACTCCCTCGGTTTTCATATCCCGGATGCCTGCAAAACACCGAACTTCTGTTCAGAAGAAAGCGACAACCGTGCCAACACTGGTTTTTTATTATTTTTCAACTGCTTATATATGTTTCCCCCAAAAAAACGATCAAAAAAGTGTCCGCTGGCGATACACAAGTGTCCGCTAACGGACACTTCACACTGCACCACTCCCACACACAGGCCAAACATCAAACTCCCCGTCACCTCCTCCGCCTTTCTCCCCCTTTCCTCTCAGGAAAGGGGGCCGGGGGGATAGGTCACTCAGTCCGCTGGCTGGCAGAACAGTTCGGGCCGGCGGAACAGCCGTGGGAATGACCCCTCCCCCAGCCCCTCCCCGAAACGGGGAGGGGAGAGCGTGCTCCTAAGAGGGTTGGAAGGTAGTTGGCGCGAAGACGTTCCCAGAGAATGCGCTCTTCTTCCGTCATCTGACCACGAAGCATTCTTGCCCGCTTCACCTTATCCGGATCCACTCTCTGCCCAATAACGATATTTCTCTTCCTCATCCTACACCCGTCACCTCCTCCGCCTTCCTCCCCCTTTCCTCTCAGGAAAGGGGGCCGGGGGGATAGGTCACTCAGTCCGCTGGCTGGCAGAACAGTTCGGGCCGGCGGAACAGCCGTGGGAATGACCCCTCCCCCAGCCCCTCCCCGAAACGGGGAGGGGAGAGGGTGCTCCTAAGAGGGTTGGCGAGAAGGCGTTCCCAGAGAATGCCCTCTTCTTCCGTCATCTGACCACGAAGCATTCTTGCCCGCTTCACCTTATCCAGGTCCACTCTCTGTCCAATAACGATATTTCTTTTACTCATCCTGCACCCCTCACCTCCCCCGCCTTTCTCCCCCTTTCCTCTCAGGAAAGGGGGCCGGGGGGATAGGTCACTCATACCTTAGCGCATCCACCGGGTTCGCCCGTGCCGCACGCATTGCCTGCGACCCTACCGCCAGCAGCACGATCGCCAGCATCAACACCCCACCCAAAACGAACGTCCCGACCCCCAGCTCAATCCGATACGCAAAATCCTGCAACCACCGCTCCATCGCATAATACGCCACCGGCCAGGCGATGACACTGGCAACAGCCACGAGCACGAGGAACTCCCTGGAAAGCAGGGACAGGATATTGGGAACCGTGGCGCCCAGCGCCTTCCGAATGCCGATCTCCTTCGTCCGCCGCGCCACCGCAAGCGCCGTCAGCCCGAACGCGCCGAGACAGGCGATGAAAACCGCGAACAGCGCGGAATACTGTACGATTCGGTTCCAGCGTTCCTCCTTCCTGTACTGCCGGTCCACCTCCTCGTCAAGAAAAGAATACTGAAACGGAAGGTCCGGTGCGACCTCCTGCCACTTCTCCTCCAAAAAGGCCAGCGTGCCCGGGATGTTCTCCGGGCGGATCCGGATTAGCAATCGGGTAAACCCCGGACTGAGCCTCAACACCGCCGGCCCGATCTTGTGGTGCAGGGAGCGAAAATGGAAGTCCTGCACCACGCCGATCACAGTAATATCCCGCTTGTTCATCCGCAGCATCCTGCCCGCCACCGGCCTGTCCCACCCCAAACGCCGGACCAGGGCCTCGTTCACGATAATGGAAGCCCTGGAATCCGTATTCCGTGTATCGAAATCCGCTCCCTCCAGGAGGGAGATATCCATCGTCTCCAGGAAGTCATAGCCGACAAAGACCATCTCAACACCCATTTCATTCCCTTCATGCTCAATGCTGTTCCTGTACCTCGTCCTGCTGCTCAGCGCGTTGCTGGTCCCTGTCACGCCCAGAACCCCGTGGTGTCCCAGCAACTCGTTCCGGTACACCCCGGGTAGATCCGAATCTCGCTCCCGCAGGTCCCAAATATGGATGTACAGGACGTGATCACTCTCAAAGCCCAGCGGTTTTGTCCTCAGATACTCAAGTTGCCGGGCCATCAGCAGCGCACTGACCACCAGGAAGACGGACAGGGCAAGCTGGAAAACCACAAGCGCCCGGCCGAACAGGCTGGACCCTCCGAGGCTGAGCCTTCTTTTCAACACCGCAACGGACTGAAACCCTGACAGTACGAAGGCCGGGTAGCTGCCTGCGGCCAGCCCGACGGCCAGCGCCAGTCCGAGCAAAAAGACCAGGCCCACGCCATCCGCCTGATCGGCCAGGGCGAGGTCCTGACCGGCCAGGCTGTTGAAGGCCGGCAGGAGGAGTTCCGCCAGAGCGACCCCGGCCACCAGGGCCATCGCGCTCAACAGCATCGACTCTCCCAGGAACTGCTTCATCAGCTGCGTCCGAGACGCACCCACCACCTTGCGCATCCCCACCTCCCGGGCGCGGGCGAACGACCGGCCCACAGCCAGAGTCATAAAGTTCACGCACGCAATCACCAGCACCAGCAGGGCAATTCCCAGAAGAATATAAGAAAAGGCCGGATTGCTCGCGGGTTTGGGTCCCCGGGTGCCCGGATTGAGATGCACCTCCAGGAGCGGCTGGAGGCCCATCCTGGCGTCCCGCTTTTCTCCCAGCCACATCTTTAACAACTCCGGAAACCGTTCCTCCAGATCGGCCGGACGTCTGTGCTCCGGAAGCAGCAGGTAGGTCTGGATATCTTCCTGGCTCCAGCCCCTGAGCTCACCCCCGGCCTCGAACGGAGCCAGAAAATCGAACCGGATGCTGGAGTTCTTCGGAACGGGCTTCGCAATCCCGGTCACAACAAAATCCCAAACCACCGGCGGGCGGCCCCATATCTCAACGGAAAGGACTTTGCCCAGGGGGTCTTTATCTCCAAAGTACTTCCGTGCCGCCGCCTCGGTGATCACCACAGAGTACGGACCTTCCAGCACCGTCGTCGGGTCTCCCTTCACCAGGGGAAAGGTGAACACCTCCAGGATGGCCGGATCGACAAAGCGGAAACTTTCTCGAAACGACCGGTCCCCCTGCATAACAGAGAAAGAGCCCCAGCCAATCCTGACGCTCCGGACGTCCGGAAACGCCTCCGCCAGCGCCGGCCCCAGCGCGTCCGACGTAACGCCCGACGGCTCGAACCCGGTATCATCCATATAGACCCTGTAGATCCGATCCGCGTTCTCGTGGAACGCGTCGTACGTCCACTCCCGCCGGACGAACAGAAACGTCAGCACACAAAACGCAATCCCGATCGAAAGACCCGTCACGTTGATAAAAGAATAGACCTTATGGCGCACCAGATTGCGAAACGCTACTTTCAGATAATTTCCGAGCATACGTCCCATCCCTCCAAAAGCGTGACTTGCAGAACCTCAGGACTTCATTCAGCCATTCGCCACCAGCCATCTCAGCTCATAGCCGGACACTTTCGTCCTGAGAAGCCGTTTTAAAATTCCCGGTGAGTTCCCGACACGCCCGCTCACGCGTCTCGCCTCTGGGATCCCCCCACCGGCGCGCCTGCGGGCTGGCGCCCCTAACTTGCCGACTCCTCCGGTTTGGTGTGAGAGGAAGGGGCTTTTCCGCGCAGATCCCCCCAGCACCTCCGCCCAAAAACGCCCAAAAGGTCCGCTGGGCACAAACGCCTGCTTACACCACAGGGGCAGTTCGCGGAAAAGCAGCCCCCGCGGCGTTTGAGCGGCGCCCTTCTTTTTCGGCCTTTTTCTTGGGCGAACAAGAAAAAGGCCAGGAGTAAAAGAACCGTTGAACCCGGGGATCTACCCAAAGGTTATTTTCCAAGCAGCAGCTTCTAAAACTCCCGCAAACGAATCGAACCATTCACCGCCTTCAAATAAAGCAGGCGCCCGCCCCCGTTTATATCTCCGTCAACCGATTTGCTGATGCGGCCCTTCACCGTAACCGGAAAATCCGTCTCGATATGCCCGTTCACCGTCGCTGCTTTCAGGTGCGCCTTGAACCCCCTGGGCAATGCAACCTCAATGCTGCCATTTGTCGTTGAAGCCCGAATTTCATGCTCATCCTGGCCCCTTTTGGAAAACGCCGCCTCAATCCTGCCGTTCGTCGTACTCGCCTGAATCGCGCCCTGAATCTCCGAGAGCCGGATATTCCCATTCTTCGTACTCGCCTGGATCGCCCCTTTAACCTCTGCAAACCGGATGCGGCCGTTGGCCGTTTCCGCCTCAATCGCTCCTGAAACAGCATCGACCTGGATGCCTCCATTAACCGATTCCAATTCCAGGTCGATCTCTTTGGGCACCGTCAACGTATAACTCACGCTCACGCTCCGATTCCCTCGCAAGCGCAGCTCCGTCTGGATATCGATCCGGTCCGCCGTCCGGTCGATCCGCACCTCCGTCTTCTCCAGCAGCTTCCGCGCCTCTTCCTCGCTGCGGGCACGCGCTTTCTTTTTCGCCTGCACCTTCACCTCATTTCGATCCCAGGATCCAATCGTAATTCCCCCGTTCACGTTCACAAGCGTCAGTCGTCCTCCCGGCTGAAACTGCATCGAACGCTCGATAACCTCCTGCTCCGTATACTCACCGGCGCCACAGACAACAGGAACAAGACAGAGACTGAACATCGCAACCAGAATGAAAATCGCCATCATAGGACCTTAACCTCCTGTAATGTGAGACATCAAACTCCCCGTCACCTCCTCCGCCTTTCTCCCCCTTTCCTCTCAGGAAAGGGGGCCGGGGGGATAGGTCACTCAGTCCGCTGGCTGGCAAAACAGTTCGGGCCGGCGGAACAGCCGTGGGAATGACCCCTCCCCCAGCCCCTCCCCGAAACGGGGAGGGGAGAGCGTGCTCCTAAGAGGGTTGGAAGGTAGAACATTTCTTCAGTTGGGTCACGATACCACTCAGAACACCTTTTGGCGCGAAGACGTTCCCAGAGAATGCCCTCTTCTTCCGTCATCTGACCACGAAGCATTCTTGCCCGCTTCACCTTATCCAGATCCACTCTCTGCCCAATAACAATATTTCTCTTCCTCATCCTACAACCGTCACCTCCTCCGCCTTTCTCCCCCTTTCCTCTCAGGAAAGGGGGCCGGGGGGATAGGTCACTCAGTCCGCTGGCTGGCAAAACAGTTCGGGCCGGCGGAACAGCCGTGGGAATGACCCCTCCCCCGGCCCCTCCCCGAAACGGGGAGGGGAGAGCGTGCTCCTAAGAGGGTTGGAAGGTAGAGCGTTTCTTCAGTTGGGTCACGATACCACTCAGAACACCTTCAAGATTCTGTCTTATATCTTCATTCTGGATTCGTATAACCTTCAAACCACGAGATGCAAGAATACCATCACGTTCTGCGTCGTATTTGACCTGCTGCTGATGAACACCGCCATCCACTTCGATTACCAATCCAGCAGCATGGCAGTAGAAATCCACAATAAATCCATCAATGACCTGCTGCCGACGAAAGTGAAACCCCTCCAGCCGATTGGCGCGAAGACGTTCCCAGAGAATGCCCTCTTCTTCCGTCATCTGACCACGAAGCATTCTTGCCCGCTTCACCTTATCCAGATCCACTCTCTGCCCAATAACAATATTTCTCTTCCTCATCCTACAACCGTCACCTCCTCCGCCTTTCTCCCCCTTTCCTCTCAGGAAAGGGGGCCGGGGGGATAGGTCACTCATACCGCAGCGCATCCACCGGATTCGCCCGCGCCGCCTTAACCGTCTGAAGGCTTACTGTTGCCAGTACAACCGCCAACATCAGAACGCCCGACAGAGCAAAAGTGCTTATACCCAGCTCAATCCGATACGCAAAATCCTGCAACCATCGGTCCATCGCATAATACGCCACCGGCCAGGCAATCACAGTAGCCACCGCGACCAGCAGAACGAACTCTCTGACAAACAGGGAGACAATGCTGGATACCGAAGCCCCCAGCGCCTTCCGGATGCCAACCTCCTTGGTCCTGCGGGACACTGCCAGAGCCGTCAGTCCGAACGCGCCCAGACAGGCAATGAACACGGCAAAGAGGGTGGCGTAGCGCACGATGCTGAACCACCGCTCTTCCTCGCGGTATTGACGGTCAACTTCCTCATCAAGAAAAGACAGGCGAAACGGCTTGTCCGGCAGCATTTCCTGCCATTTTTCTTTTAAAAAACGGAGCGTACCTGGCACATCCTCCGGGCGAATACGAATCATCAACTGCCCTCCAGGAAAAGTTGCCGGGAAAAGTTGCAACACAGCAGGTTCAATGGGATGATGGAGCGAGCGAAAATGAAAATCCCGGACGACCCCAATGACCGTCAGATCCTGTGCATACCGACCTGTGCCAACCCGTAGCGTCTTACCCAGAGGCGCTTGCC
The DNA here is from genome assembly GCA_965222075.1 of Candidatus Latescibacterota bacterium. Lineage (GTDB taxonomy): Bacteria > Latescibacterota > UBA2968 > UBA2968 > JAAXHW01. The sequence goes on from OZ244937.1 coordinate 3,775,215, forward strand.
ATCCCAATTTTTTAACCAGGGCCTCGTTAACGATCACAGATGTCTTTTTATCGCTATCTCGCTCAAATCTTCTGCCCGAGATCAGCGGAATACCCAGTGTTTCCAAAAAGTGTAGATCACACGCGAACAGCTCTATATATTTGAGGGTCTCACCCTCCCACGAAACTTCGGCCGGAGCCCGGGTCCCGTTCCTCAGCGTGTGTGGTGTTCTCGTGGCATTCAAAACAGCGTGGTGCGCCAGGACTGCCTCCTGGTAGGTCTTGGCCAGATCCGCTCCTTCCTGTCTTCCCTGTATCAAATTCCAAAGGTTGACCACCACAACCTCCTCCACCTCAATACCCAGCGGTTTTGTTCTCAGGTAATCCAACTGCCGGGTCATCATCAGCGTGCCTGCCACCAGGAAGGTAGCGATGGCGACCTGAAAAACCACCAGTGCGCGACTGATCAGGTTCATTCGACCCACCCCGGACCGGCCTTTAAGCGCCTCGACCGGCAAAATCCTGGACATCACAAAGGCCGGGTAACTGCCAGCGACGATGCCCACGAGCAAGGTCAATCCAAGTAGGAAACTCAGTGTGGTTACATCCGCCTCACCGGAAAGCGAAAAATCCTTGCCTGTCAGACTGTTAAAACCCGGCATGAGCATCTCCGCCAGCGCCAGTCCAAGTGCAAGCGAAATAACGGTCAACAGGACCGATTCCGACAGAAACTGCCTCGCCAGTTCCGTCCGCAGCCCTCCCACTACTTTGCGTATCCCAACCTCCCGGGCACGGGAAAATGACCGGCCCACCGCAAGGGTCGTATAATTCACACAGGCCACCGCCAGCACCAGCATCGCAATACCCGCCAGGATGTAAGAATAGACAGGATTGCTCCCGGATCTCAGGCCGTAGCGCTCCGAACCAAGGTGAACCTCTCTGAGCGGTTGCAATTTCAGCTGCCTGACGTATCGGTTTTCAGGCCACGCCTTCACAAGATCTGCAAACTGTCTCTCGACTTCAGAAGGACTGAGATAATCTGGAAGCAGCATATATATGGAGACAAATCCGCCTAACATTCCCCATACTGCGCCAGTAGCCTCAATGGGTAGAGAAACTCAAAACGAATACTCGAGTTCTGGGGAATAGGCCTGATCACCCCGGCGACTGTCAAATCCTGGAACCCCGGACCGGGGCGCAACGGAGACTGATTGATCTGAACGGAAAGCGTCTTACCAATCGGGTCTTCTTCTGGAAAGTATTTCTGGGCCATGGTCTCGGTGATGACCACATGGTGCGGATCCTTAAGCGCGGTGGCCGGATCACCTTTGACCAGAGGAAAGGAAAACACCTCTAAAATGGCCGGGTCTGCACAGTGAAAAAGTTCCCGGATCTCCTGATCTCCGTGTTGAACAAGGCCTCTATGCCGCGTTAATTCTGACAAAACGGGCATCCGGAAACGCCTCGGACAGCATCGGTCCCAATACGTCCGGCACCGCGGCCGACGGGCCGATCGGGTAACCATCCCGATAGACCCGGTAAATCCGATCCGCATTTTCGTGAAACGCATCGTAGGTCCACTCATTCCGAACAAACAGGAAAGCCAGCACACAAAACGCAATCCCGATGGCCAGCCCGGAAATGTTGATGAGGGAGTAAATCTTGTGCCTCACCAGGTTCCGATACGCGACCTTCAGATAATTTTGGAACATCCTATTCTCCCTCTACAATATGTACTGCTAAAGCCTGATGCCTTTCCCGCAGCAGATGTGAAATAGGATCACCTGACTGCTACCACATTGAATCCACCTTTGGCACTGTCCGGCCTGCCTGTGCGTTGCACGCAGACAGGCATCGCACCCGCCAGACCAAGGGATGTGGCTCTCGAAATGCCACGTTGATGATGGTCTATAAACTGGCCAGTCAGGCGGAGAAAAACTGGCAGCGGTTGCACAGCAGTAAGCTCATTGAACTCGTGGTCCAGGGCGTTCAATTCCAGGATGGAGAGATCAAGAAAGCTGCTTGATTCCAGAGGATACGCTCACATCTCATCCACAGCATTTGACAATATCTCCGCACATATTGCGTGCGAGATTACGCTGATGTGCTCTCCGCCCTCTCTTGGAAGGAGACTGTCCGGGCAGGATCACTCAGTCCCGACGCGATCGAGGGAATGGAACCAGGCCCACTTTATCCTCCTTATGGGCCTCTGCAGGTCTGAGGGGAATCGGAGCTATTCCAGGAACTTCCTGAGTGTTATTGCAAGCGCATCACTCCGCAACTCTGGCCCCATAGCAACTATATAGCCAGTGTTGTTAATCAGAAAGGTGCTTGGATAGCCACGCACCTGGTATAGCCTCAGTAGTTCGTTTTCTTTCCCTACCTGAATATGGGTCCAATTCAGCCGCTTCTCCTGTACGTACTGCTGTAACTTCTGCCGATTATCAACCCCGACACTGACGATTCTGAGATCCTCATCCGTGTACGTCTCACGTGCCTCCTTCAGAAAGGGGATCTCGGCGATACATGGGCCACACCAGGTCCCCCAGAAGTCGAGTAGAATGTACCGGCCCTTCGCGTCCCCAAGCCGAAACACGACGGAATCAAGTGTTACAGCTTCGAAGCTTGGCGCTGCCATACCACGTTTGATGCGAGCAGCCACCTCTGCACCACTCTTCTGGAGAATGATCCTTCTCCCGAACTGGTCAACGTAGGTCACTTCATATGTTTCGCCCTGAAGTTCAAAGGGGCTGTTCATTCTCTCAATGAAATCCGAAGATAGGGGATTCCAGGAGATATCGAACTTACGATTGCCATTCTCATCAACCCAGAGATAGCTGTCCTTATTGTGCTCGATTCCGCGTCCGATCAAGGCAACCTCATAGCGTTCTTGCCCCAATACCAACTCACCGATCATGATTCTTCTCAGTGCGCCTTCAGGAGTTACTCTCTGCTTGCCGAATACCTTTCTAAAACTTACCGGGAAGGGTTGAGTCTGAATACTTTGACCGTCGAAGTATTCTACTTCAGCAATCGTCTCAATAATCTTCGTCTTCAGCTTGCTGAATAGACCGACCGGTTCCTCTCCTTCCCCATAGGTAAGCACTTCGTCATTTGTAAAGTCCTCATCATTGTTGGCGTCGCAGATCACGAACTCCTCGCCGTCCGCGTTTTCAATCGTGCAGAAAGAAACCACACAATCCACGTCTTGATCTGTGTATTTCGATTTCGCTTCATCAAACCACTCTTCGCCGAAGACCTCAATCACACGCTGATGGTCCTTCTTGCTCTTCTGCGCCAAGCTGTAGTAGTACTGGTGCTCTTGGATGCAAAGATGAAATGTCTCTTTAACTTTCCAGTTGTCAGGATAGCGTTCTATTCCTTCCTTCTCGGGAATCATCCTGCTCCCAGGCGACAAACGATTGCCTTTCCAGAGCATTACAATGCTGTCTGGATGAGTTGCGGTGAAGTCAACTGTGACCTCTCCCGCCAAAGGGTCTGCGTGTACAGTGTGATTCAAAACGACCACAGCCACGAAGATCGTGGCTACAAGAGGTCTCAATACGGTCACGGCCACAAGGCTTTTCATTACTTAACCCTCCTTTGAGAAACGAGTACGATGGTGGGGAGAAGTGGGTTTTTCTCTTGCACGCTTTCACTGCCTCTGGGTGGTTGGGGCGATTTCCCCTAACGTTTCCGCCGTGCCCGAACCGCGCAGCGGTTGCGCGAAGCGGGCGTGTTATGCGGCGTTTCCTGGCCTCCTTTTCTCTTTCAAGTTTCGGCCAGTGAAGATCGCCCTTAAACCATTTGTAGTGAATATTGACCGTCTTGCCTATCGGGTTTTCATCGCCGAACAACCTGCGAGCCAGAGTCTGGGAGAGAAACGCAGTATGGGGATCGTTCAGCCCGGTTTTGGGATCGCCGACCACCATCGGAAGCGTAAAGATATCGAATACTTCTGCATCGGTTACGCAGACACGCGCATCGGAACCGCGATCCTCGTGAGAAGCCCACATACGTCTTACGAGCATCCGGGTCACTGCCTCAACTTCGGGGAATTTGCCGCGCAGATGCGGGGCGACCGGCTTCGTCCCCAAGTCATAGCGCTCGCCGCTGACATCCTGTAGTTTTCGGATTACTCTGTAAATGCGATCGCTCTTTTCGTGGTGCTGGTCAAACCGGAACTGATAACCCACGTACAAGACCGCCAACAACGCGCACCCAATCCCCACGGCCAACCCCAAGATATTCAACAGCGAATAGAATGTGTACCGACGCAGATTTCTCAATCCGGTCATGAGATAATTCCAAATCATATCCGGCCTCCATCCAAACTTGAAAAACAAACAGCCTGACTTCCAGCCTACTTTGAGCTATTCTCAACCTGATAATCTTCACATCGTTCGATTCACCGACTGTTTATTGCAACAAGCGTGCCAGAATATATTTTTGGTTGTTTTACAAGACCTTATGCCAGCCACCTCCCGAACCTCTGCTTTCAAAAAGTGTCCGCTGGCGATACACAGGTGTCCGATAACGGACACTTCGACACAGCGCCCCTTCACCCAACTCGTCTCCCTCACCCGGCCCGGCCGTCTTTCTCCTTGACGATTCGGGTATTTATGATACATCTTGGTTGGCAATTCCACCGGAACCCCTTGAGCCCCCCCACCGCATGGGGCGGCTGCTGGCGCGTATTGGCACGGTGAATGCTTGATTAAAGTGAGACGGCCCACCCCTACCCCTCCGAGGCTGCTGCGTGCTACTCGACCACAGCTGTGATCTCAGGGGCAGCAGGCGTCAGGGGCCTGCACCGATCGTACCCGGAGCACGGCGTTCAGGACCTCCATAAGGCCGAATTTGACGATTTTTTTTGAAGGGTACCCCCAGGGTCTTGCCATGAGCAAATCCTTCAACAAAATCCTCATCGTCGACGACGACGAAGACGTCCTCCTCGCCGCCCGCCTGCTCCTCAAGCAGCACGCCGTCCTTGTCCACACGGAAAAAGACCCACAGATGATCCCCAACCTCCTCAAAAACGAAACCTACGACATCATCCTGCTGGACATGAACTTCTCTCAGGACGCCACCAGCGGCAGGGAGGGCTTCCACTGGCTCGGCAAAATCCTCCAAATCGACCCCTCTGCCGTCGTCATCCTCATCACCGCCTTCGGCGGCGTGGAAACGGCCGTCCAGGCCATCAAAGAGGGCGCGACGGATTTTGTGCTCAAACCGTGGCAGAACGAAAAACTGCTCGCCACCCTCTCGGCGGCGGCCAAACTGCGGCAGTCCCGGCTCGAAGTGGACCACCTCCGGTCCCGACAAAAGCAGCTCAGCGAAGACCTCGACCAGCAGGTGCACAACCTCATCAGCGCCGCCCCCGCCATGCAGGACATCTTCGTCGGCATCCGGAAAGTGGCCCAAACCGACGCCGACGTTCTCATCCTGGGCGAAAACGGCACCGGCAAAGAACTCGTCGCCCGGGCGCTCCACCGTCAATCCTCCCGCTCCGACGAAGTCTTCCTCGGCGTTGATATGGGCGCCATCAGCGAAACCCTCTTTGAAAGCGAACTCTTCGGCCACGTCAAAGGCGCCTTCACAGACGCCAGGGAAAACCGCGCCGGACGCTTTGAAATCGCCTCGGGCGGAACCCTCTTCTTAGACGAAATCGGCAACCTCTCCCTGCCCCTGCAGGCCAAGCTCCTCACCGTCCTGGAGAACCGCACCGTCACCCGCCTGGGCGCCAACAAACCCACCCCCATTGACGTTCGGCTCATCTGCGCAACCAATATGCCCATCCAGGACATGGTGGCCAAAAACGAATTCCGACAGGACCTCCTCTACCGCATCAACACCGTTGAACTCCACCTGCCCCCGCTGCGCGACAGAAAGGAAGACATCCTGCTGCTGACCGATCACTTCCTGGAAATCTACTGCAAAAAGTATCAAAAACCGTTGATGCGCATCCACCCCACCACCCTGGAAAAACTGGACCAGTACGCCTGGCCCGGAAACATCCGAGAACTCCAGCACGCCATCGAGCGGGCCGTGATCATGAACGACGGCCGGGTGCTCCAGCCCACCGACTTCCTCCTCTCCACTCCCGGAATCCAGGACGAGAAGGGCCTGGCGTTTGAAGACTACAACCTGGAAAAAGTCGAAAAGACCGTCATCCGAAAAGCCATCGAAAAACACCACGGCAACATCAGTCAGGCCGCCAGGGAACTGGGACTGACCCGAAGCGCCCTCTACCGCAGGCTGGAAAAATATGGGCTGTAGCTCGTTCCACCCCGCACAACACACTGCCGGCAAACGGCAAACGTGAAACCGCCCCCCTGCCCTTCCCCACACCCCTGGTTCCGGCTTCCGGGGGATGCGTTTCACGTTTCACAGATTTTATTCACAGCCTTATGACCCACTTTCGCACCCTCTGTACCGTCCGGATCGCGCTGCTGTGCGCCACCCTCTACCTCTTCTTCTACCTGCTGTTTCAGACAACCAACTATGCCACCTTCGTCATTGTCGGCGGCATTGCCCTCTACCAGATCTATGCCCTGATCCACTACGTCGAACGCACCAACCGGGACCTGACCCGCTTCCTGCAGGCCATTCGCTATGAAGACTTCTCCCAGTCCTTCGCCGGACTGGGCCTGGGCTCGTCCTTCGACGACCTGAAGGCCGCCTTCAACGAGGTCCTCGATGCCTTTCGCCGGACCCGAGCGGAGAGGGAAGAAAACTTTCAGTATCTCCAAATCGTAATCCAGCACGTGGGCATCGGCCTCATCTGCTTTCAGCCCAGCGGCGACGTGGCGTTGGTAAACGCCGCGGCCCGGCGGCTGTTGAAAGTCGGCGCCCTCAAAAACATCACCGCCTTAGCATCGTTCAGCAAACCCCTGGTTGATACCCTGTTCCGGCTGAAACCCGGCGAAAAAGCCCTGGTAAAAATTGAAGAAAACAACGAACCGCTCCAGCTTGCGGTCTACGCCACCGAACTCAGAATGCGGGACCAGGCCTTCACCCTCGTCTCCATCCAGAACATTCAAAGCGAATTGGAAGAAAAGGAAATGGAGGCCTGGCAAAACCTCATCCGGGTGCTCACCCACGAAATCATGAACTCTGTCACCCCCATCGCCTCCCTCGCCTCCACCGTAAACGATCTCCTGACCGCCACCGATGCGTCTGACGATCAAAAGCTGAAAGGAGAAATCCGGACCGAAACCATCGGCGATATCCACGACGCCGTCCAGACCATCGAAAGGCGCAGCCAGGGCCTGCTCAACTTCGTCGACGCCTACCGGAAGCTGACCCGCATTCCCAAACCCGACTTCCGGATCTTCCCCGTCGCCGAACTCCTCGCGCGCGTGCAGCAGCTCATGCGCACGAAAATGCACGACAGAGCCATCGATTTCCACATCCACGTCGAACCTGAAACCCTCGAACTCTCCGCCGACCCGGAACAGATCGAACAGGTCCTCATCAACCTCCTCTCAAACGCCATACAGGCCTTAGAGGACCGCCCCGCCCCCCGGATTGACCTCATCTCTCGGATGGATGGCAGGGGCAGGGTTGTCATCCAGGTCCGGGACAACGGCCCGGGCATCCTTGAGGAGGTACAGAAGAAAATCTTCATCCCCTTCTTTACCACCAAACAGGACGGCTCCGGCATCGGCCTCAGCCTCTCCCGACAGATGATGCGGCTGCACGGGGGCACCATCAACGTCCGGTCCAAACCGGATGAAGAGACCGTCTTCACGTTGAGGTTTTAAGACAGCTTCCAAACAAAAAGGCGGCCGCTGCCTCCCTGCCTGCGCCGGATGCTCGGCAGGCAGGTCGACAACCGTCGCCTTTCCCTGTATTCATTCCATGTTGGGGGGTTCAATTGATACGCGCATTACTCTTCAACGCCGGCCTCCTTGAGCATCCGAACAACGTCCGGATTGCCCCTTTCGGCCGCAATCATCAAAGCCGTCCTGCGGTTCTTGGCCCTTACATGCACATCTGCGCCAGCGTCCAGCAGCATCCGAACAAGCGTCGTGTCCCCCCCGTATGCCGCATACACCAGGGGCGTCCAGCCGGACGTCGCTCTCACATGCACATCCGCGCCTGCATCCAGAAGCATCCGCACGATATCTTTGAACCCCTTATCCGCCGCATAAACCAGAGCCGTCCTGTTATCCCTGTCTTTCGCGTGCACATCCGCGCCTGCATCCAGAAGCATCTGCACAACGGTCGTATCCCCCTTGGCTACGACCTCCATTAACGTTGTCATGCTGTACTTGTCTGCATTCACATCCGCGCCTGCATCCAGAAGCATCCGCACAACGGTCATATCCCCCTGCTTTGTCGCCATCAGGGCCGTCAGGCCGGTCTCATCGTGCGCATTCACATCTGCGCCTCCGCCCAGCAACTCCCGCACAAGCGCTGCGTCTCCTTTCTTCGTCGCCTCAATCAACGCTTTATTGACGTTACAGGCAGTAAATAAAACAAACAGAACAAACGCCAACGCCACAAGCCGTATACGCAACATCCACTCCCTCCTTCAATCTTCAGTCTTCATGTCCCCTCGCACCGGCCTCTTTGAGCGCCTCAACGGTTTCGGCTTTGCCTTTATGTGTCGCATACACCTCGGCAGTCCAGCCGTTCCTGGCTGTCGCATTCACATCTGCGCCTCCATCCAGCAGGACGCGCACAACCTCTGTGTGCCCCCCATATGCCGCAAAAATCAGGGCCGTCCACCCCGTCTCAACCGTCGCATTCACATCTGCGCCTCCATCCAGCAGGACGCGCACAGCGCCTGTACGGCCCTTCTCTGCGGCCTTCATCAGGGCCGTCATGCCAAACATATCGACATTTACGTCTGCACCGGCATCCAGCAGCGCCTCGATAACGGTTGTATCGCCCTTAACCGCCCCCTTCATCAGGGCCGTCATGCCATACGTATCTGCGTTCACATCTGCGCCTCCATCCAGCAGCGCCTGTACAATCGTGATATTGCCCTTTTCTGCGGCCCTCATCAAGGCCGTAACGCCCTGCTTGTCCGCATTCACATCCGCACCCACATCCAGCAATTCCTTCACAGCAGTTGAGTCACCCTTCTTCGCCGCTTCAACCAGCTCCGTGTCCATATCCACCGTACACGCTGTGAATAGAACAAAAAGAACGAATACCGGACCTGCAAGTCGGATGCACGACATAACCTTCTCCCTGACCCTTCATTCAAGTCCGCTTCCACCGTCGAAGAAGAGATTCCGGAGGCCTTTGAGACGTTCTCTTGCGCACCGGCCTCTACACATTCGGCTCTACCACGTACCCCACCACCTTATCCACCACATTCAGCAACGGCGCTTCACTGCAGAATCGCCGCACATTCTCCACAATCAGATCCATCTGTCGCGCCTCGATCTCGGGCGACACCCCGGCCACGTGCGGCGTGATGATCACATTCTCCATCTCCCAGAGCGCATGGCCCTCCGGCAACGGTTCTACCTCGAACACATCCAGCCCGGCCCCGCCCAACTCCCCCGTCTTTAAGGCCGCCGTCAGCGCCGCTAAGTCCACCACCTTCCCCCGACCGATATTGACCAGAATCGCCGTCTTCTTCATCCCCTTCAGCGTCGCCGCATCAATCATACACTCCGTCTCGCCCGTATGCGGCACGCAGATCGCCAGAAAATCGACCTGCGACAGCATCTCCTGAAGCTGCGCCGGCGCATAGATCCGCTCCACATACGCCGGTGTCCCCTTCGGCGCCGGGTCCACCGCCAGCACGCGCATCCCAAACGTATGCCCCCGCTCGGCCACCGCCAGCCCGATCCCCCCCAGCCCGATAACGCCCAGCATCGTCCCCGACAGGTGGATGACCTCCGCCCCTTGCTTGTCCCACCGCCCCTCGGCCTGCCGCCGGGCGTAATGGTGCATCCCCCGGGCGAACGAGAGCACAAACGCGAACACGTGGTCTGCAATCACATCGCTGTAAATCCCCCGCTGGTTCGTCACCACCACCGAATGCTCACGCAGCTCCGGAAAGAAGAAATTGTCCAGCCCCGCGCTCGTCGCCTGCACCCAGCGCAGCTTCTTCGCCGCCGCCAGCAGCGCCTGCGTCAGTTGTCCGTAGTACGCATCCGCATCCCCAATCTGTTCCAGCGCCTCCTCCTCGGAAGGCGCTACATGCGCTTCCACGCCCAGGTCCCGAACCTTCTGCATCCACGCCTCATCCAGCGCGCGTCGAAACACCATCTTGATCGCCATCTCTCTCCTCTCCTCTCTCCGAACAACTTCAACGGCCCCTCCGCCGGGCGCATCCGCACGTAATCCCCCGTCGTATTGACAACAGGTTACGGATTTTATATTTTTGTATGCATCCATGTTGCATTTTCCCGACCCCCGATCCCTGACTGTCCCTGCTCCGCACAGGCCCCGGCGGCATGGCCGCCCGGCTCGGCCGGAGCCATCACCACGAAACTGTCCCGGTTACGCGTTCCACACCCACCACTTTCATCCACAAGGAGGCCCCGTGCCCTACGAAGACCACAAACAACAGGCCCAGGACGCCGTCACCTGCGCCGTTCTCACCATCAGCGACACCCGAACCGAAGCGGACGACAAAAGCGGAAAACTCATCAAAGACCTGTTAACAGACGCCGGACACAGCGTGGGAATCTACAAAATCGTGCCCGATGAGGCGGACCGGATCCGTCGCCTGCTGGTGCAGATTGTGGAGGGTGGAACCTGCCAGGCCGTGCTTACAAACGGGGGAACGGGCATCGCGGCCCGCGATACCACCTACGAGGCCGTGGTGGGACTTCTGGAAAAACGCCTGGATGGATTCGGAGAACTCTTCCGCTTTTTAAGCTGGGATGACATTGGATCGGGCGCCATGCTCTCCCGGGCCGTCGCGGGCGTCTATTGCGACACCATGGTCTTCTGCATGCCTGGCTCTTCCGGCGCTGTCCGCCTGGCTATGGAGAAACTCATCGTCCCCGAGCTCTCCCACCTCGTCTGGGAAATCTGGAGGCAGAAGAAATAGCGGAGCGGCCGTGCAGGGTTTCCCAACCTTCAACTACCCGGAAAACGCGCCTTCCTCCCGCGTCATCACCTCCAGCACCACCGGCCGGCCGCCTTCCACCTCCCCCAGCGCCCGCCCGATCGCCGGCACAATCTCCTCCGGCCGTTCCACCCGCTCCCCGTGCGCCCCCAGTCCCCTGGCCACCGCCGCATAATCCCCCGTCAGGAACTTGCTGCCATACCGCTCCGTCGCCACCGGCATGTGCTCTTCGTAGCCGCCCATCGCCCCATTGTTCAGAACCACCGTCAGAATCGGGATCTCCTCCCGAACCGCCGTCTCGAGATCCATCCCCGCCATCCCGATTGCCGCATCGCCCCACACATGCGCCACCACCTTGTCCGGAGCGGCCAGCTTCGCGCCCATCGAAAGACCCAGGGAATATCCAAGCTGGGTCGACTTGCCCCAGCCCAGGTAGCTTCTGGGAAAGAGCGCCTCGTAAAACGGAACGATCTGATCCCGCGGATTGCCCGAATCGTGCGTCAGAATTGTCCGACTCCGGTCCAGCGTCTGCATCAGATCCCAGACCACCCGGTAGGGGTTGATCGGCACCTCGTCCGACGTCAGCTTTGGCATCCACGCTTTCAACCATGCCTCCTTCACCGACCGCAGCTCCGCATCCAGGCCGGTAAAAATCGGCCCCTCCGACCCGGCCTGCGCCTTCACCGCTTCGGTTGCCTGCTGCAAAACCAGCTTAGCATCCCCCAAAATCGCATGCTCGATCTGGTACTCGTCATTCAGATCGAACTCATCCACCGTCGCCTGGATCAGCACCTTCCCCGGCGGGATCGGCGTGGACATAATCGACTGGGAAAAACTGCACCCGATGCCGAAAATCACATCGGCTTTATCCAGAAAGTGCCTGGCTGCCCCGGAAATTGTATGCGCCGCCGTCCCGGCCGAGAGCGGGTGATCTTCCGGAAACACGCTCTTGCCCGCCAGCGTGGTCACCACCGGCGCCCCCAGAAGCTCCGCAAACGCCCGGAGTTCCGCCCAGGCGGACGCGTAGAGCACCCCCTGTCCCGCGTGGATCATCGGCGCCCTCGCCGACAGCAGCGCCCTCACCGCCCCGGCCACATCGCCCGGGTCTCCCGCCGAGCGCACGCGCCGGGAGGGCGTATACGCAAGCGCCTCCGTCAGCGCCTCGGATGCCACATCCCGGGAGACTCCCACCATCACCGGGCCCGGCCGTCCGGACTTGAGCCGGGTAAACGCGCGCCGCAGCAGCTCCGGCAGCCGGTCTGCTCCGTTGGCCCGGATCACCCACTTCGTCACCCCCCCGTAGTGCTGCTCCACGTTGAACTCCGGCCGAATCCCCCACCGCTCCCGCGCCGCCTGCCCCGGCAGAAACAGAATGGGCGAAGAATCGGCAAACGCCTGAGCCACCCCGGCAAACGCGTTTTCAACCCCCGGTCCATCCTGCACCGTGCACACACCGATGCGCTCCCCGTTGGAAACCCTGGAAAAACCGTCTGCCATATTCACCAGCGTCCGCTCCGTACGCGTCATAATCGGCCGGATGCCTCCCGCAGCCGCAGCATCAATCAACGTATTGGCCGGAAAACAGAACAGGTACTCCACCCCTTCTCGCTTCAAGATCTCCACAACAGCCTCATTGCCGGTCATACGCACCACTCCTCTATTTCGAATTGCGGACATGCGGATCATCGCGCCATCACGTAGCCCGACGCATCCACGGGTGCTGCCACCGTTCCACCAACCGCCGGCGAAGATCCATCAGCGCCCGCCGCGAAATCCCCACCTTTCCTCCGCCTGAATCGACGCCACTACCCACGGGTCCTTCGTCTCCATCCGAAACGCCTGCACCTTATCCCGCATCGCCTCCGCCACATCGGCCAGATCGGCATCCTCAATCAGATTCGTCGACTCGGCCGGATCGGCTTCCACATCGAAAAGCGCCTCCCCGTCCTGGTGCAGGAACCCCTGTGTGGGCCGCTGCCCCAGCATCTCCATCCGCTCCTCCAGGACCGCCTGCCAGGTCGGCGACGCCCACAGATCGCCTGGCAGCGGCGTGGTCAGTTCCGGATAGAGGTTCCGGACATATTTGTACTTCCGTCCCCGCAGCACCCGGTAGGGATAATAATTCGTCACCTCGTGAAACGTATGGGAGAAAAACGTCTCGTCCCATCCTTCCGGGTGCGTCTCGTCCAGGACCGGCAGCAGCGACCGCTCCGGCAGCCCCTCCGGCGGGTCCACCCCGCACCAGTCCAGCACCGTCGGCAGGATATTGCACCAGTTCGCCAGCGCATCGCAGACCACACCCTGCTGCTCGGGCCGAACCACAATCAGCGGGCAGTGGTGCCCCGAATCGAACGACGCCCCCTTCGCTCCGGGGAAGGGCATTCCATGGTCGCTCATCACAAGAATCATCGTATCCTCCCCCCGACCCGCCTCCTCTAAGGCCCGGACCGCCATGCCGATCCCCTGGTCCAGTCGTGAAACCGACTGGTAATACTCCGCCAACTCTTCCCGCACGGCCGGGTGGTCGGGCAGAAAATTCGGCACAACCACCTCCTCCGGCGAATACCTCACCGCCTCCACCCCCGGGTAGGTCGCCTTATTTCCAAAGTCCCGATGCGGATCGCCAAACCCCACATGCAGGTAAAACGGCCGGTCTCCGATCCCAGAGAAAAAATCGCCAACCCTCTCCGCAATCCCCTGCACATTTCGGCCCCCGCCGCTCACCTGCTGCCCATCGTACTCCCACGGATAGACCTCCGCCGGCTGCACGTGCAGCTTCCCCACGATGCCGGTCGCAACCCCCACGGCCCCCAGTGCCTTTGGAATTGAGGGCATTGAAAGCTGCGTGTGAAAATTGTGGACCGAATGGGAATGCCCGTACTGTCCGTGGGTGTGGCTGTAATTTCCGGTCAGCAGCGACGCCCGGCTGGCCGCACACGAGGGCGTCGTGCAAAACGCCTGCGTAAACCGCGTCCCCCGCGCTGCCAACGCGTCCACGTTCGGCGTATGGATCACCGGATTTCCATAACACCCCGCAATCGGACTCCAGTCGTCGGCAATCAGCAACAGCACGTTTCGATATGCAGGCGATACAGCCATGAAAACGCCTCCCCTATTTTACCATAGCCTGATCGGATACCGGATCGCTCTCCATCCCAAGCACCCAATGCCTGAGATTCGCGCTCCCCCGTTGCCTGATCCACCAGAGCGTGTACCCCATCACCAGAGCGCCGACCGTATCGTAGACCACATCCGACCAGGTTCCCACCCGCTGCAGCACAAAACTCTGGTGAACTTCATCGGGCACCGCATAGCATACGGCCAGCGCCACGCTCCAGACGAGGCAGGAGCGAAACCGCTGCGGAGCCATCCGGATCGACCGCAGCCAGAGGTAGGTCAAAATCGCGTACTCGAAGATGTGGGCGAACTTTCGAGCGAGATAGTTCACACTTCCAAAGACCTCCGCCGTAGCCTCTGCGGACAGTTCCGGGCCCCCCATCAGAAAGATCAGCCCCATCCAGACCGCAAGCGCAAAGCGCCAGTATACCTTTCCCCGTCTAAGATCGCCCATAGAACAAAACCCGTCAAGCACAATCCAAAGCCGCCCTCAAATCCCCCCTTGCGGCCCGGCCCAAACCAACGTATCTTGAACGTATATACAATACGCGTCCCAACGATGGGGTGAACATCCCCGACTCACTTCTCCGCTCTGGTTTTTAAGTCTCCCCCCGCAGCTTTCAACAGCTTGATCACATCGTCGGTCTTATCCAGCACGCCGGCATTGGCAGGAATAATAAACTCAAACAGGCTGTTGTCCAGTTCGGGGTTGAGCTCCACCTCCTCGAACCGCTGAGAGAGGATCTCATCGCCCGAACCATCGTAAAACCGGACAAAGCGCAACAGACCGTCGGTCGGATGGATAGAGAACCGGACTTTCGTCAACCTGATCTGGAGTTCGGCCTGCATCAGGTTCACCTGCGGCACCGCTTCAAAAACGTGGAGCGTGTCTGCGCCCAAGGGTTCGGTTCCAACAGCGCGGATGGTCTTCCACTCAAGCCCCCGGAAAGGACGGGTGGGATCTGGCTGATAGACGTCGGCTTCCCGGCCGGTTGAGCGGTAAACCCGGGCCAGGTTGATCCGAATCGCCATCTGTTCCTCGGAGTCGTAGGTCCACATGATGCTGCCGGTAGACACGGTAATTTCCCGGATACCGCCCGGAAGGACCTTCTCCAGACGAATCCGCGCGGGAACTTTGTAGGCCGCCGTGTCCCGGACCTGAATCTGCTGGCCCATCATCCGGAGCACCGTCACCACCTGCGCACGACAGGTCCTGACCGCGCTTAGTCTCTTCTGTACTTCCACAAGCACCGAATCGGTCCTGACATCGCCGGTGGACACCTTTTCGGACCCGTCGCAGGGAACGCCGAACGCCGTCATCCCGGCACAGATCGCCCATACCGCCTGAAAAACCGGGCTTTTGAGAACCATTACACACTCCTTTCGCAGGATGGAGGATGAGGGAATTTATTCTACGGGCGCGCAAGAGCCCCACCACACCCGATTTCTCGCTACGAACTCGACCGCCAGGGCATTGACTGACAGCAGCTAAGATACACCATAATTACGTTCAGGGCAAAGTGCATGGAGATCGGCCTACTCGACATCATCCTCCGCATACTCACCGGAGCAATCATCGGATTTTGTATTGGAATGACCGGGGTCGGTGGCGGCGTGATTCTTGTGCCCACCCTGACGCTCGGCTTCGGGATGGCCCCCTCTGTCTCGGTGGGAACCGCGATCCTGTATACCTTCCTGACCAAAATCTCTGCGGTCTATTACCATTTCAGGCTCAAAACCATCAACTACCGGATCGCCTGGATCTTTCTGATCGGAGCGATTCCCGGCAGTGTGATCGCCTCCTGGTACGTCAACCACCGGGCGGGGTTTGTCCTGGATGAAGCCGCAAGAATCCAGTTTCAGGGAAACCTGAAACTCTTTATTGCCGCAGCCATGCTGGCTTCAACGGGGCTGTTGATTCTGAACCTGGTGCAAAAGCAAATGAACGACAACCCGTCCGAACCCGGCAGCCATTCAGGTCGGGCGCCGCTTTGCATTTTGTTGGGCGCCATCATCGGCGCCATTATCGGCTCAACAGCGCTTGGAGCCGGCATCCTGGCCATCCCGGTCCTCCTCTTCTGCTTCGGTATTGCAGCAAGCCAGACCGTTGGGAGCAGCATTTTCATCGGCCTCATTCTGACCTTCATCTCATCGTTCATTTACAGCAAGGGCGGCCAAATCCATATACCGACGGCCGTATTCATGTCGCTTGGCGCAATCGTAAGTGTCTATTATGGAAGCAGGATGACCGTTTTGCTCTCCGAAGCAAAACTGAAAATCGTGGTCATCGGCATCATCATCGTTGCGTCGTTTCTAATGTTTTTCAAACAATAGGTTTCCTCCCCTCCGTTCACGGATGAAACGCCTTTACACCTGGGACACTCCCCACGTAAGTAGTTGATTTAGACATCAAAATTTTGCATATTTTCACCTTCACCGCAGGGACGATCCGGGTGGCTCTGCGTCCCTGCCAACCTGCAACCCCTCATCGAAGGGAAGGCCTTCATGCATCGATATACTGGTGCCGTTTTCGCCCTCGTTTTGCTCACCGCGCTCCTTTGTGGAACCCTTTCGCCCCCCACGCTCGCGCAGGTGGCTTCCGTGCCTCAACCCGAAGGTTTCACAGGCTGGATACAGGACAAACTCGACAAGATCGACAGCCTCTTCAGCGCCACGGTCGCCTTCCTCGCAAACATCCTCTTTGCGGATTTCGCCACCGGGGTTCCTCTGATTGTCGTCGTTCTCCTCGTGGGCGGCATCTACTACTCCTTCTTCTTCGGATGGCTATCCCTGCGGGGGGTCCGGCACGCCATCGACGTCATCCGGGGCCGCTACGACAACCCCGACGACCCCGGAGAAATCTCCCACTTCCAGGCCCTCACCAGCGCCCTCTCGGCTACCATCGGCCTGGGAAATATTGCCGGTGTGGCCATCGCCGTGGGCGTGGGCGGGCCTGGCGCCATCTTCTGGATGATGGCCACCGCTCTGTTCGGCATGTCCTCCAAGCTCGCCTCCTGCACGCTGGCTGTCATGTACCGGAGGGTGCATCCCGACGGACACATCTCCGGCGGGCCTATGTACTACTTAGAGCACGGCCTCGGCAGCAAAGGGCTGAGGCGGTTCGGCCGCACCCTGGCCATCATCTTCGCCTTCCTCACCATTGGAGGCAGTCTGGGCGGGGGGAATATGTTCCAGGCCAACCAGACCCTGGAGATCCTCGGAACGGTCTCTCCGGTATTCAAAACCTATAACTGGGCGATGGGCATCCTTCTGGCCTTGCTGGTCTCCGCGGTCATCATCGGCGGCATCCGCCGCATCGGCAGCGTCACCTCGCGCATCGTCCCTTTTATGTGCCTGCTCTACGTGTTCACCGCCATTCTGATCATTCTCACCCATATCGGCGAGATCCCGGCCCTGATCGCTACCATCTTCGGCCAGGCCTTCGCGCCCAAAGCCCTGTACGGCGGCTTCATCGGCGTGTTGGTCACCGGCATCAGGCGAGCCGCATTTTCCAACGAAGCCGGACTGGGGTCCGCCGCCTTCGCCCACTCGGCCGCCAAAACCGACGAACCCGCCCGGGAAGGGATGGTCGCGATGATCGGCCCCTTCATCGACACCATCATCATCTGTCTGATGACCGGCCTGGTCTGCATGACTACCGGGGTCTACGCCGACCCCCAATTCAGCGGCAAAGGCGTTGCCATGACCGCTGCGGCCTTTGAATCCTTCGTCCCCGGCGCCAGTTACGTCCTCTCCTTTGTCGTTGTGCTTTTCGCCTACTCCACCATGATCTCCTGGTCCTACTACGGGGAACGCGCCTGGGAGTACCTCTTTGGAGAGGCCTCCACCCTGATCTTTCGGATCATCTTCGTCTGCTGCGTCTTCCTCGGGTCGGTTTCCACCCTCAGCAATATCATCGACTTCTCCGACATGATGATCCTGGGCATGGCCTTCCCCAATATCATCGGCGGCATCATCTTAAGCCCCCATATCAAAGCCATGCTCAACGAATACTGGGACCGCCTGAAATCAGGGCAGATGAAAACCTATAAGTGAAAAAACTTTGGACAATCCCGGTTGAGAAACAGCGATAAGATCCGTAAAAATCACTGCCCGCCGGCTGGAAGCAACCGAAGAATCTGCGCGCACCGGGCGATCCGGATTGGGCGGGGGGCTATGGGCGAAGATCTACTATCGGATTGCCCGGAGCAATCCGGCGCCGGAGCTTGCGCTCGATATTGGCTACAAGACGGATGGATTCACGGAAGGCGAGGCATTGGGTAGGGGATTCACGCTCAGGCTCGGCTTGAGCCTTGTAGAGTATTGAGTGCGCCAATATTGTGACAGCCGCACCTGGAGCCCCGCCGAAGGACCTGCAAACGATCTTCAGGGACCTTGCCCGGCCGGTGCGTGGGTTCAGCGCATTGATTGAGAGCGAAAAAAGGTGCCTTATTTTACAGGGGGGAGACTATATGAGCATCCAGGAAAAACGTCTTATCGAGCTCCTCCAGGCCAAGTACCGGGAGGACCCGAAGGGCTTCCGCAACTACCTGCCCGGAGCAGCAGAGCTCCTACCGGAACCGTCTCCGGGAGGAGGCAGGCCGCGGTCTCCGTTCGGGCTTACCGATCAAGAGATTGCCTTTCATCGGGATGGATTGTCGGAAGCATTGGGCAAGCTGGTCGAGGGTGCGGTCACTGCAAAGGAAGCTGCCAGGGGCCTGCAACATTGCGCTACCCTGATCAAGGACGACAACCTGCCGGAAGAAGCAGGTTACGATAAGCTGAAGCGTCTCATAAGTGCAGGTATCGGCAAGTCCCCTGGATCGTACAAGTCGAAGACGACCGTGCCGCTCGGTCAGAGCGGCGGCAACATCCACGAGCAAGTCTCGGCAATCAGGGGCGTGTACCTCAATTTCGACAAAGATACGCGCCTCGTGTCCATTAGTATCGATCCGCGAAAAGTCAGGGAGAGGCGCAGGCTCATGGAGTTCGTCGGAGCAAGTAAAGATCCCGAGCCGGATGTCTCCGCCAGGCACGACGACTACCTGGCAATGGAGGATCCTCATGGCACTGCCTGATCGCGTGTTGTTTGACACGTCGGCATTCTACGCGCTCCGCTCCGCAACCGACCGGTTTCACAACAGGGCCAGCGGCGCCTACGAGCGACTGATCGACAGAGAACAGGAGTTGGAGTCTCGGCTCCATTCGGTGCCGGAGCTGTGTCCGGCAACCGGCTACACGATTCGCACCTATCGGCCGGGAGATGAGTCTCGCTTCTTCCAGTTGATGGATCTGGCTGGCTGGAAGGGGTGGGACGACGAACGGCTGGTTCATGGCGCTGCATGAGGCGAGCGGTACGATCGTTGCTTCGGCAATGGCGCTGCACAACTACAAGGGCCTAAGCACGTGGTGCGTCCGCACTTATCTACAGCTGACTGCGGACATACCCCAGGCCATCAGCGAACTTTGTCAGCAGTCGGCATTTGTACGCAGTGAGTTCGTTCTCAATATCCGGATTCGCAAAATCCTTGGAGTTCTTGGTAATGAAACAGCGAAGCTCCTCGGATGCTATAGTCAGATGATCGAGAATCGATGCATAAACTATCGAGTCTTGCGGCGACAGATCGAGACTGTTTTGGAATGTTATCGCGTCTTTGATAATACTCAAACCTATGGGTATCACGTGGACGGTCTGTAAGATTTTTTCCAGAGTCTCATCGAGTCGGTGCTTCTCCTCTTCACCACTGCGGATCAATAAGTTGGTGAGTTCTTGAAAATCATCAGATGACCCTTGGTAAGGACTTGAACGAGAAAGTTCACGAATAGCCGTAATAAGCTGCTCGTGAAGGCCTCGTCTTTGCTTTGAGCGACGCACCCACGTTTCATACGGTTCTCCAATACTGAAGGCGGGTACCACCAAGCGAATATCTCCTGATTCTGATAGACTCAAGAGCGCAGAGCAACATTCATGTTCGGCTTGAAGAAAGGCGAGTTCAAGGACGAAATTTGACTCTATATACACAATCATGTGGTAGCTTCAAGTTCAACAGAACCGTTTGTAATTGCTTCGTATAACCCTGAGTCAAAGAGCCATTGGAGATTTGGCTCAACCGACTCTCGTTGCAGGTCTGTACGAATCAAATCTTTAAGCCAAGAAATCGTAAGCAATTCGAGCCCATATCCGCTTAGATCGTTAAGGGAGTGGGTTGATTTAAGGTATGGTGCAAATACTTCAGTAGCCTCTATTTTATAGTCAGGTTTTGCTAGATTAGTCACGGGGGAGGCCTCTGTCCACAGATAGAGAAAGTCAGGGAGCACAAGTAAGAAGTACGGGGCATGAGGCATGAACGAATGAGCCAGTAAATTGCGGCGCATCCGGGTGACCCACTCAGCAGATGCACCAAGCTTGTTCTTGATTTCCACGACGAGTTGGAGTTTTTCGTCTGTACTAGACACTGCAATATCGACATATCTCATTGTATGAACCTCCACGCCAATGACTGGCTTCAACCCCCCGAAAAGCTCACTAATGGTCTTCTAAATTAGCGATCCCGTAGCGATTTTCTTACGTTTGTAATGTAAAAATACCTCCCATGTTGAGCCATGTCAAGCAAATCAAGCCAGCAGAACCACATCCCGCGCACTTAGCGACCCTCGTCTGGTTTACGGGCAAGAGGCACGCATACTGCCGCGCTTGATTTCCCACGCCGATGACATAACTTGACAACCTCGGTAGGGCTGTCGGCGGTGGATCCGCCTTGGGCACCGCCCTGTCCCGGGTTGATCCTGACAAGCGCCGGATGCGTGCTTGCCGCCGCCCGACCGTATTGGGAGCCCGGTCTGCAAACGCTCATCAGGGAGCTTACCTGACCCGTGCGTGCGTTCAGCGCCTTGATTGAGAGCGAAAAAAGGTGCCTGATTTTAGCTATACTCGCACTCCTAAACGAAACAATGAGGAGGTAGGCTATGAAAGGTAAGTGCGCTAATTGCGGAAATCAGGAGTGGAGAGTTGAATCTTCCAGGACGGTTCGCTTCGGGGTGCCACAGTTGGCCTCTCTTTCGCAAATCGCGGTAGATTATGCTTGTCGGGTTTGCGGGAAAGTGGAACGATCGCTAAGCGACATGGAAATCTTTCGACCGGATATTTCTCAACGTGGCGAGACCAGCCATGCTGAAGTTGAGCACAAGTGGGCCCTTATCCACAAGATGTCGTCGTCGGGATTGCTTCTTCCGACGATTCAATACCCTGCTGTGTCTCGTGTTGGTGAAAATGTGTTGCTCCCTACTTCCGAAGGCAACGTCCAAGATGGCACGGTGATAGACCAGTATGGCAAGCCCAACTTAATGGTGGAATTCGCCGAAGAGTATCTCAAACAGTATTGGTCTGTTATGCCCGCCGGTCGGCTGCCCGATACCCTAAGTGAAGTCATGCCGGCGTTGCTTCTCTTGTTTACGGCAACAGAACTGGCTATCAAGGCGTACTGGATTCGCGCTAAAAAGCAAGTAAAAACTCCTTACAGGACCTCTATGAGAAACTCGACCCTGAGCATAGAGAAGAGGTAGAGCGACGCTTTGCTAAGTCGGGCAGAAACTCGGCGTTGTTGGCGCTGGGCATTGACGCTCCCAAGGTGGTGGATATCCTGGGAGTCTACTCCAAAACCTACGGTGGAGGCAGCAATGTCCACATGGATTCCAGGTACTATGCCGAGCCTACGACGATGTTCCGACCAACCAGCGACCTCCACGGTGCTAATCTGGTCAAGGGAGGGACTCTCTACCCCATTTTCCTCCCGGACGTGGTGCGAGCATTGATTGATACGTACAGGTTCTATTCTGGACCTGATCGACTCAGACGATTAGGAGCAGACCTCCAAGGTGACTTTCGTGATTCTGGCAATGGAAATCACGGAGAGTGGGGGTTGATCCCGTCCTCTCTGGGCCTTGTTGTTGTTGTCGTATCTCAACAGGCTGGTAAAGACGCCAAATATGAAGACTTGAGAACTTTCAAAGATTTCAAGAGGTCATATCCTACGGGCTTTTCTCTTGATTGGATGTACGGAGGAAATACGCTTCTCTTTTATCGCGACTCGGGGAAGAGTCTTCTTGATGGTAGAAGGGTGATAGACGGTTTGGAGTGCAGGGTGTGGAGCAGGGAGAGACGAGGTCTACACTCACGAGACCTCTACTTGCTAGCTGATGCGCTGGAGTGTGCAGGTAAAGGTGAAGATAGATTCGGGCATCTCGCTTAGGAGTAGAGGACAGGTAAGACCCGGCCACCGGGGTGCGTACGGCGCCCTTGTGCTTCGCTTCGCGCGGCTTTTCGCTGCATGCGGCTACGCGGGTCGCGGGCCCTGACCGGCGGGGGCTCGAACGATTATGCCGCTACGTGGCCAGACCGGCCCTGGCCTCGGGCGCCTGCGCATCCTCGATTCGGAGCGGCTTTCCTTCGCGCCCAAAACGCCCTGGTCGGATGTGAGGAGCCATCTCCCGCTCTCGCTCCCTGGAACGACTGGAGAAGCTGGCGGCTCTGGTCCCCCCACCCCGGTTCCATCTCCTGTGCTACCACGGAGTCCTGGCACCGTCCGGGACGCCGGATGCCGGGCACCGCGCCTGGAGGGATTCGCTATGAGTGACGTTCCGCACATCGCCATGACCCCGCTCGATTACGGGCGCTCGTTCCTGATCGGGAAGGGACGCGCCAATGAGGCGCGCTTCTGGATCGAGTCGCGCACCCGCATCATCGACGACAGGGAGGGGATCTGTGAGGATTTCTACCAGACCGCCTCCTGCAAGAGCGAGCACACCTTCCACGAGAAGGATCTGTTTCACCAGGACAACTACGATTTCCTGCCGATCTTCAGCGCCGGGTACGGCCTCATCTTCCGGCGACATGCCTACCTCAGTGACCGCTACCGGGAAACGCGGCCGTACGCGGAGATGTTCGGCGGCTACGACCTGCACCTCGTCGAAGGCTCCGTGGTCCGCGAGCTACCCTCGAACGCCGCGATTCGCGAGCAGACCTACCGCTTCGCGCCGCTGGTCTCGCAGACCGAGATCCGCAACGACGACACCGGGCTGCGGGCGCTGATCGAATGCCCGGTGAAGACGATGAACACCCGCCGCGAGGACGACCTCTACCAGGTCGACACCGGTCCGCTCGCCTTCCCCGACCTGTCGGAGCGGCCCGGGCGGCTCGTTGACTGCCTGGCGCTGGCCTTCGTCGCCTTCAACGCCCCCCACTTCGCCGATTTCGTGATCGAAGCGCCGACCATCGTCGATCCCGGGCACCCCGATCTGCGGATCCACCACTTCTCCAGGATCGTGAGCCTGCCGGCGCGCAACCGACTGTTCGCGGTCGAGTAGCGCGGCTCACCGGTCCGGCCAGTTGTAGGCGGACCTGGCGTTCTTCCAGAAGAACTTCTCCGCAATCCAATCCACCTGAAATTCGCCTCAAATTGGTCTTGACTTTGGGGTCCACTTCAGATTGCCGCCGTTTTGTAACTGACTATCGATCAGGAGGTAGATATGTCCAGAAGGTGGTTGCGCGTTGCCGCATGCCAGATGCATGCCGATGAGAACATCGAAAAAAACACATGCGAGATTGTCGAGCGTCTGAACACCTGTGCGCGTGAAAAAGTGGATGTGGCCGCATTTCACGAAGGGATTTTATACGGCTATTGCAACCGCCCCGAATTTTGGTCGACTCTGGATCAAACGCGCATCGAAAGGGCCGAACAACGAATGATTCGCGTGTGCCGTGAAAAAGGCATTGCCGCAGTCTTCGGCTCAACACATCTCGACGGCGGGCAACGCTACAACAGTTTGCTCGTGGTAGATCGAGATGGCACCGTGCAGGGACGCTATGGCAAAATTCATCTGGCGGGTGAGCGCTGGTGTGAGCCCGCGCAACACCTGCCCATCTACCGACTGTGTGACGTGCCCTGTTGTTTTTTAATCTGCCACGATATTCGCTATCCCGAACTGGTGAGATTACCCGCTGCGGCCGGTGCGAAAATTTGCTTTTTCTCCAGCTGTGAAAGTTCTGTCACTTCAGAGCACAAATTGTCGGCCTATCGCGCCATGCCCATCAGCCGCGCAACCGAGAATGATATTTACGTGGTAATGGCCAATGCGCCCGCCGATCCTTCACATATCAATCGCGCGGGGTCTTCCCACGGGGAATCAAAAATCATCCATCCGAATGGCAACGTGATGGCAGAGGCCGGCATATTCACGGAGGAGATCGTAATTCGCAATTTAGATCTCCATCAGGCATCGCGAAATATTGCTTTGCGGGCAGTGAATGATATAACGCGCTTGCGGGAATGGATGAAAGACGGCGTGAAGTTGGTGGATCGCAGAGAGGCGTGAAATTTTGCGTCTATTCATTCAAAGGAGTATTGATGAAAGGATCGAGACCAAACATCCGTGCTGCCAGAAGCCCGAGACCAAGGGCCTGGTATAAGTGAACTAACGGGCGCTGCGAATGCTCCAGCGCCCGTTAGCGGCGGAATAAAGGCTTTTCAATCCAAAATCCGGGGAGACGATCCGGCACCAGCCCCCCGGCCTACACCTTTCCCACCTCCACCACCTCCCCCGTCTCCAGCGACCAGTTCACCGCCATCACCACCTGCTGTGTCTTCACCGCATCCGCATACGTCGACCTTAAACTCGAGCCGTCCCCCTCCCGCACCGCCTCGATGAAGGCGTTGTCCATCTCCTGCCAGTAGTCGTTCCCTACCTCGATATACTCCGACCGCCCGGGCTGCACGACCGTGATCGACTTCCGCTCCCTGTACTCGACCACCAGATCCTTCGTATAAATATCCAGCCCGCCCCGATTTCCGCACGACAGAAAACAGGCCGAAAAAATCGTCGCCAGCACCCCGTTCTCAAACATCAGCGTGGCCGCGCTCGCGTCTTCGATATTATACCCCTCCACATCCGCCATCAGCCCGGTTCGCCCCCCCGCATAGACCGATTTCACGTCCCCGAACAGGTACCGGACCGTATCGGTCACGTGGACCGTCTGCTCCACCACCTGCCCGCCCGACATCTCCTTCCGCCGCCACCAGTCCACCTTCGGCAGGTCCCCCATCCAGTAGCCCATCACCAGCCCCACCGGCCGCCCCTCCAGCAGCTTCCGGGTCCGGGCGATAATATCCAGGTAGCGGTTCTGAAACCCCACGCACGAAATCACCCCGTGCTCTCGAATCGCCGCCTCCACCTCCCGCGCCACCTCCATCGTCACTGCAACCGGCTTCTCCACAAACACCGCAATCCCCCGCTCGGCCGCCAGAACCTCCTGTTCACCGTGCGCAAACGGCGGCACGCAAACATAAACCGCGTCCATCTCCACCGACCCCAACATCTCCCGGTAATCCGTAAACACCTCTGCCTCCCACTCGGCGGCCGCCCCGGTAGCCCGCTCCTCCACCACATCGCACATCGCCACCACCTCAACCCCGTCCATATTCTTGAGGTGCTTCCGGTGCGCCCTCGAGATCCCCCCCGTCCCGATAAACCCGACCTTCACAGACATAAGTGTGAACCTTTCTGCATCAAACAGACGTTCCGTCCTTTGCAACCCACCCGATCTTCAACCTTCAATTCCCCGCAAGCGCCTTCCGAAGCGCCCCAATCGCCCGCTCCAGCGCCACCATCTCCTCTCCCGCCTGCGCCCAGTCCCACCGCTGCAGCGCCGACCGCACGTTCTGGTAGCGCGCCTCCACCTGTGCGGCCAGGTCCCCGGCGGGCAGAACCGCCTCCCCCGCAGATGGGGTCGAACCCGCCTCCTCCGGGCGAGCCGCCTCCGGCTCTTCCCGCGCGCCGAACAGTTCGGTCAACCCCTCTTCCAGGGTCTCCCGCATCACCACCCGCCCCGCAAACGCCACAATCACCTGCTTCAACTCCGGAATCGCCGTGCTCCGCCGGGCGTCCTGCCGAAACCCCTGGCGCTGACCTCCCGGTAGCCCCTCCTCTCCCTCCTGGCCAAACGCCTGTTCCTCCGGCTCCTGCCTCGCCTGCAGGTAGATCGGCTCCACGTAAACAAAAGACCGCTCGATCGGAATCGCCAGCAAATTGCCCCGGATCACCTGCGACCCCCGCTGCCCCCAAAGTGTGAGCTGGCTGGAAATCTCCGGCTGCTGGTCGATGCGGGCCTCCAGCTGCATCGGTCCAAAGATCAGTTTATCCTTCGGCAGCTTGTACACCAGCAGGTGCCCGTAGTTCTCCCCATCGCACCGGGCGGCCAGCCAGGCAATCATATTGTCCTTCTTGGCGGGCGTATAGGGCACCATCAGCAGAAACTCCTCCTCCTCCTCCCCCGGCAGCTTGATGATAATATAATAAGGTTGCATCATCTGCGCCCGCTCGCTGTAGATCTCGTTCGGAATCTCCCAGAGGTCCTCCTGGTTGTAAAAAACCTGAACATCCCGCATGTGGTAATCCCGGTACCGGGCCGCCTGAATCCGGAACAGGTCAATCGGATAGCGCAGATGGGCCCTCAGCCCCTCAGGCATCTCCTTTAAAGGCGTGAACAGACCGGGAAAAATCTTCGCATAGACCTCAATAATCGGGTCCTCAAGGTCCACCCGGTAAAACCGAACCGTGCCGTTGTACGCGTCCACCACCACCTTCACCGAGTTGCGGATATAATTGATCCCTCCCCGCCCTGTTCGGGCGGAATAGGGGTACATATCGGTGGTCGTATAGGCGTCCTGAATCCAGTAGAGCTTCCCCTCGGAGATCACCAGGTAGGGATCGGAATCGTAAAACAGAAAGGGCACGATCGTGCGCACCCGTTCCGCGATCTGGCGCCGGAACATAATCCGGCTTTCGCCCGTAATATAACTGCTCAGCAGGAGGTTCACATCCTTAAACCGGACCGTAAACGCCAGGCGGTCGAAAAACCCGCCCATCGGTACCCCGCCTGCGCCCTGGTAAGTGGTATACTGGTTTTCATCCCCCCTGGGATAGTCAAACTCGGGCGTGCTGGCCTTCACCACCACATAAGGATATGTCCGCTCCCCGTAATAGACTTCCGGACGGTCAATCTCCAGGCCCGAAATCGACACTGGCGGAATATCCTTCACCATAAACGCCGGCAATCCCTCCGGGGTCACATGGTTGACCGGACTCAGGGCAACCCCGTAGCCGTGCGTGTACTTCAGCCGCTCGTTGACAAAGGTGAACGTCTGCGAAGGCAGCCGCTGTCTGTCCAAAAATATCTCCCGCGCCGAAAGCATCACCTGACGGTACACCCCGTCGATTGTATAGCGGTCCACGTCCACATTGGGGAAAAGGTAGTAGGGCCGGATCTCCTGGACCTGCTGGTAGGTCTGAGCCAGCGGGCGCTCGTCCCAGATCCGGACGTTCCGAACCGTCAGGGGATTGGCCTCAACATCCGCCCGGGTCAGCTCCTCAGAGGCCTCAAACGGCTGTTCCTCAATCTGGTCCAGCCCGTACGCCTGCCGGGTCATCCGGATATTGTGCTCGATATAGGGCGCCTCGCGCTTCAGCTCGTTCGGCTCCACCACCAGCTTCTGCACCACCGCCGAGGGGACCGCCCCCACCACGATCGCGCCCCCCACCAGCAGGCCCGCGCCCATAATCGGCAGCCGTGTGCCCCGGGATCGAACATTTATAAACAGCAGCGCAGAAGCCCCCAAAAACAGGATCACCAGAAGCCAGTAGGCCCAAATCTGCACATTCACGTCCACATACGCCGCCCCAAACGCAATGCGCCCCTGCGAATAGAGCAGGCCGTAGACCTTCAATCGGTAAATCCATGCCATATCCAGCAAAAACAGCCCCCCCAGCGCCGAGAAATGCGCCAGAGGCCGGGGCAGCACCTGGAACCGCTCCTGGAACCGGATGCCCCCTGCAGCCGCATAAACCAGGCCCACCATCACCCCCGACACCACCAGCCCCCCCATCAGAAAATAGGCCACAAACCGATAGAAAGGCAGTGAAAACACATAAAACCCCACATCCCGTCCAAAAATTGGATCGCTCATCCCAAAAGGTTGATCGTACCAATAGCGCAGCAGCATCGGCCACTGGGCCGCCCCGACGCTGCCCAGGACAAACACCAGCACCGCCCCGGCGACCAGGTAGCCCGTCCAGGAACGCAGCAGCCCCTCCCCCGGCAGTTCCCCCTCCTCCAACGGCGCACCACCGCCCATCCGCAGCGCATACCGCGTAAAACGCCCCGCCACCCAGAGGTTGGTCCCCACCAGCAGCGCCGCCAATATCCCAAACAGCACCCCGCCCCCGAACCGCGCCTGAATCACACGCCAGAACACCGACGAATAATCCAGACTCCGGAACCAGAGCCAGTCGGTATAGTATCCAACCAACCAGTTGATCACCACCAGAACGCCCAGCAGAATCGCCAGAATCAACAGCTTGTTCGGTTTCCGTTCCATACGCTCCTCTTCTCGTTGCAAGGCCCACTGCCAAAACAATCGGGACGACCTTAACCCATCATCCCCATCACTGCATCCACCACATCCTGCTCCCCGGGAATCGTCGCATCCTCCAGGGGTTTGCTGAAAGGGACAGGTACATCCATCCCGCCGAGACGAACGATGGGCGCATCCAGGTAATCGAACGCCCCCTCATAGACCACCGAGGCGAGCTCCCCCATCACGCCGAAACTGTGATACCCCTCGTCGATGATGACCGCGCGCGATGTCTTGCAGACCGATGCGACGAGTGTCTCCTTATCCAGCGGCACCATCGTCCGGGGATCCACGACCTCTGCGCTGATCCCCTGCTGCTCCAGCGCCCCGGCGGCGTTCAGGGCCACGTGGACCATGCTCGATGTGGCGATCAAACTCACGTCACGCCCCTCCCGCTTCACATCCGCCACTCCAAACGGAATCGTGTAGTCCTCCTCCGGCACCATCCCCTTCCATGCGTACATCATCTTGTCCTCATACACGATCACCGGGTTGTCGTCCCGCACCGCCGTCTTGATCAGCCCCTTGGCGTCCGCCGGCGTGGACGGGATGGCCACCTTGAGGCCGGGGATGTGGGACGTCCAGGCGTGAAGGCTCTGCGAATGCTGCGCCGCCGCAGACCTCCCCGCGCCCAGCGTCGCCCGGATGGTGAGCGGCACTTTCGCCTGTCCGCCCGACATATAGCAGATCTTCGCCGCCTGGTTGACGATCTGGTCCATCGCCAGCGCGATAAAATCCCCAAACATAATCTCCACAATCGGCCGCATCCCCGTCATCGCCGCCCCCACACCCAGCCCCACGAACCCCGCCTCCGCAATCGGCGTGTCGATCACGCGCTCTGGCCCGAACGCTTCGTAGAGGCCCACCAGAATCTTGAACACCCCCCCCGCCGCGCCAACGTCTTCCCCCATCAGAAAAACCGTCGGGTCGCGCCGCATCTCCTCGGCCATGGCCTCCTTCACGGCCTCGCCAAAGCCCATCTCCACCTCAGGCGTAGACATGCTCGCGCACCTCCGCCACATCCGGGTACGGGGCCTCCCTGGCCAACGCTACCGCGTCTGAGACCTCCTTCCGCACCACCTCGTCAACCGCACGTAACTCCGATTCCGCCGCCTTCCCCTCCACCAGCACCTTCTGCTTCAACCGCTCAATGGGGTCCTTCGCCATCCACGCCTCAACCTCCTCCTTCGACCGGTAGGCCTCGCCGGGGTCTCCCACGTGATGCCCGCGGTACCGGTACGTATCGCACTCGATCAGGCTGGCCCCCTCGCCCGACCTCGCCCGACCCACCGCCTCTGCCGTCGCTCCGTACACCGCGATCACGTCGCTCCCGTCCACGACTTGTGTCGGTATCCCAAACGGCACCGCCCGGTCTGCGATGCATGCCCCGGCCGTCACCCGCTCCGTCGCCGTATACTCCCCGTAGTGGTTGTTCTCACACACATAAATCACCGGAAGGTCCCAGATAGCCGCGAAGTTCATCACCTCAAAAAAAATCCCCTGGTTGGCCGCCCCGTCGCCAAAAAAACAGGCGGTCACCTGGTCCGTCTTCCGAAGCCTGGCCGACAGCGCCGCACCCGTGGCAATCCCGAACCCCCCGCCCACAATTCCGTTGGCGCCCAGGATGCCCAAAGACATATCCGCAATATGCATTGACCCCCCCTTGCCCCGGCAGTAGCCGGTAACCTTCCCCATCACCTCCGCCATCATCCGGTCCAGACTGCCGCCCTTGGCCACACAGTGCCCGTGCCCCCGGTGCGTACTGGTGATATAATCCTCCTCACGCAGCGCCGAACAGACCCCCACGGCCACGGCCTCCTCACCGATGTAAAGGTGCGCCAGCCCGTGCATCAGCCCGCTGGTATACACATGCCACACCTGCTCCTCAAACCTGCGAATGCGGAGCATATCCCGGTACATATCCAGCAGCAATTGACGCTCAAGCCCCATAAGAACCTCCGGCAAACGGCAAACCCTTCACGGCTTTTACAACCAGCCCTGAAGCGTCTCAACATTCTCAAGACTCCCCTTCAGCGCCTGCAGATAACGCGCGGCCAGCATCCCGTCGGCCAGGCGATGGTCCGCCGACAGCGTAACCTGCATCACCTGCCTCACCAAAACCGTCTCTTCCTCCCCTGTGGGCCGCGCCTGCGGCAGAATCGCGCCCACGGCCAGAGCTGCGGACTCCGGCGGGTTCACAATGGCGATAAACGACGTAACCCCGAACATACCCAGGTTGGAAATCGTGAATGTCGCCCGCGCTCTCCCCCGCAGCCTCCCACCCCGGGCGGCCTCCACGACCTCTGCCCGCTCCACCGCCAGGGCAGTCAGAGACCTGGCGTGGGCGTCGACGATAACCGGCACGATCAGTCCATCTTCCGTGCCCACGGCCAGTCCGATGTTCACCCCATCGTGCACCACCATCGCATCGTCGCCTTCAAGGCTGGCATTAAGCGCCGGAAAACGCGTCAGCGTCAGCGCCGCGGCCTTCACCAGTACGTCCGTCACCGACAGGTTGACCCCACCTGCTTCAGAAACGCCTTTGCGCCACGCCTCCGCGTCGGTCATGTCCACCTCAACGGTAACGTAGAAGTGGGGAATCGTCCCCTTGCTCTTCGACATCGCCCGGCCGATCGCCCGCCGCATGCGCGACAGCGGCGTCCGGCCCTCCGCAGGCGTCGGAACATCAGCCTGCCTTGTAGCCTTCTCCACGTCCTCTCGCGTGATCCGGCCGCCCGGCCCTGTCCCCCTCACAGCCTCCAGGTCAATGCCCAGTTCCTCCGCCAGCTTTCTGGCCGCCGGAGAACGCCTCACCCGGCCGCCGCCACCGGCCGCCCCGGCGGGCGAGGCGGGGGGCCCTTCCGACGGTGTATGCTCTGCCGCAACAGCAGGCAGCGCCTCAACGTCGAACGGCTCGTCGGCGCCGTCGGTCAGCACACCGATCACCGAAAGCACCGGCGCCACCGCTCCGTCCCCGGCCAGGATCTTGCGCAGAACCCCTGCCTCGGGCGATTCGTACTCGAACACCGCCTTGTCGGTCTCCACTTCCAGCAGCGCCTCCCCCGCCTCCACCCGTTCCCCCTCCCCCTTGAGCCAGCGGACAACCCTCCCCTCATCCTGCTGCAGACCGTACTTCGGCATCACAATCGGTTTGACCATAGAATCCCTCAAAGAATCACCCGGCCTTATGCCCCTTGACACGGCCCCCCTGCAAGAAAACAAAAAAAACCCTCCCTGTCAGCAAAAAAAACACCCTCTACACCTCCCGCGGGTTGTTATTGCGCAAAAACGCAGCCTTCCCTCGCAATATCCGGGCTGATCCCAGATGCGCCGCTCAAACGGCTCGTCTGCGTAAAGCCTGCTGACCTTGCCCTCCGCGATGATTAAACATAAGGGGTCTACGGAACAGAGTCAAGTGTCCCCTGCCCCCTCCTCCCTTGTGCCTTGACAACGCCCCCTCACCCCACTATCTTGATTCTTTCATCCGACACCGCCATCACGGTCGCCACCGCGGTCCTGGACGCCCAACGGATGCTCATGAACCTCCACCCGCTCATCGTCCACTTTCCCATCGCCCTGCTCACCGTGGGCGCCCTTTGTGATGCCGTGGGCATCCTCGGCCGCCGGGACCTGTTCCTCAAAACCGGCTACTTCCTCCTCCTCTTAGGCACCGCAGGCGCGGCTGCCGCTGCCCTCACCGGAGAGTCCGCCGCCGAAACCGCGGCAAAAATCCCGGACATCAAAGCAGACCTGGAACAGCACGAAACCCTTTCCACCGCTGCCGCCTGGCTGTCCATTGCCCTTACCCTGGCGCGCACCCACCTCAGCTTCAAAAAACGCTTCGCCGGAACCCCCCGCCTCATCTACCTCTTTCTTGCCCTCGTCCTGGCCGGCCTCATCAACACCAGCGGCTACACCGGCGGGCACATCGTCTATACCTACGGCGCTGGGACCGGACCGGTTATGAAACACCTTGAAGCGCCGCCCCCATCCTTACAGTGAGGCCGGAATGAACGCCCTCAACCACAACCTGAAAACATACGACTGGGCCCGAAAGCAACGGGATCAAATCGTCCGCCGGGCAAACAAATGGCTGAAATACGATGACGAACGTCTGCGGTCGCTCGTTATTCCTCCCGAAATACCCCGGGCGATCGTTGCCCACGAAAAGGGCGCTCCCATCAATGGCGACGCCCTCAACAAAATCGGCCGAAACGCCTGGAAAATCTCCTTCGACAAGCCCTGGAAAGTCACCCATCCCGCCGATGGAAAAGTCTACCCCTCAAACAACTTCGAAGCCTTCAGGAAAAGCGGCTGTAAAGACCGCAGCCTCCTCACCGGACCCTACCCCGACGACGGCTGGGGATGTTATGTTAAAGGCGAAGACAGGCCTTTCTGGTTCGTCGCCTTCTACGCCCACTGGTCCGTGACCCGGCTCCTGCTTCCCGCCCTCGACGACCTGAGCAGGGCCTACCTCATCACCGGCGATTCCTGTTATGCCCACGCCTGCACCCTGCTGCTGTGGCAGCTTGCGGAATACTATCCTCGCTACGTCTACGAAAAACAGTCTCGCTACGGCAGGGAGGTCAATCCCGGTTACAAGGGCCGCCTGCTCTACCACACCTGGGAAAGTCACTACACCGGCCACTCGGTGCCCCCCGCCTATCACGCCGTCCGTCCCGCCATCCGGAAAGACCGGGCCCTGATGGCGCTCACCGGACAAACCGCCCGGCAGATCCACGCCCACATCGAGGACCGCCTCCTCCGCACCATGGCCGGCGATATCATGGACGGCTCCGGCCGTATCCAGGGCAACTACGGCATGCACCAGGTCACCCTCCTCCGCATTGCCGCCGTCTTCAAAAACAGCCGAAAAAAACCCACCAGCCGCGACATGGTCGCCTGGGTGCTCAACAATCCCGATGCCCAAAACTACACCCAGCTGGGCCTGGAAGACGCCATCAACAACCTCCTCCACCGCGACGGCTACCCTTTCGAATCGCCCCAGTACAACACCCTCTGGATCAAAACCCTCAACGAAATCGTCGAAGCCCTCGGCCCGCAAGGCCGAAAAATCATCGCCCTGCCCCGGTTTCGAAAACTCCATACCTGGGTTCTCCGCATGGCGTGCGCCGGGCGCTTTGTCCCCTCCTACGGCGACTCCAACAACCTCTTCCACGCGCTCCTGGACCGGACAAATCTTCGAACCGGCGAAATCCTCGAATCCGCCTACCGCCACTACAAAGCACCGATCTTCGCCAGAGCCCTCAAACAGATCAACGCCAGACCCAAACGCGATCTCTTCCTTGAGCCCCTCGACGGGAAAGCCCTGGCCGGCGCCGCCAAAAGGTACCCCGGTCGCCTGGGCGTCACGAGCGAACTGCTGCCTGGTGTGGGCTTCGCCAGCCTCCAGACCGGCAGCGAGGCCAACCCTACCGCCCTCGCCCTCTTTTACGGCTACTACTGGGGGCACGCCCACAACGACCGCTTGCAACTCGACATCTATTCCTGGGGCCATGCGCTCACCCCCGACTTCGGCTATCCCGAAACCGCCGACGCCTACGACCCCCGCCGGTACGGCTTCCTCTCCCACACCGTCACCCACAACACCGTGATGGTCAACGCCAGGCGGCAGGCAACAGCGCGCGGGCGTCTGCACCTCTACGATCCCGGCCCCTTCGCCCAGCTCGTGGAGACCTCTGCCGAAGCGGCCTATGCCCAGGCGGTCAGCCTCTACCGCCGCACCCTCCTGCTCGTGGACGTCGCTCCCGACAAAGCTTACATCGTCGATATCTTCCGCGTGCGAGGCGGCGCCCAGCACGACTGGATCGTCCACGGCCCCCAGGCCGAACTCAAGAGCGATCTGCCCTTCTCCAAACCGCGCAAAAAGGGCACCCTGGCCGGCCAAAATGTCCCGTACGGTGATTTCTACGACGACAGTCGCTACGACAACAACAACACGGCCCATGTATCCTACAGCCGGTATGAGGGCAGCGCCTTTCAGTGGTTCTTCAACGTGCAGCAGGCAAAGCTGAACGGCGTCGGCGCCGCAAGCTGGCGCCTCAACCGCCCGCCCGACCTCTACCCGAAAATAGACCGAAAAGGCGTGGTCCTGCGCGCGCACCTGATCGGCCGGGACGAAACCGTCTTCGCCTGCGACGGCGTTCCCCAACGCCGCGAGACCTGGCCGGAAACGGTCAAATTCCTCTTCCGCCGCCGCACGGGCGAAAACCTGGAAAGCGTCTACATAACCGTCTTCGAGCCTTACAGGAAAACGCCCTTCATCCACTCGGTAAGGGCGCTCCCCACCCAGGCCGGCAGCGACCTGCCCGTCGCGCTTGAAATCGCATGCGGCAAGGTGAAACACATCCTCTTTAACCGTTTGGAAAAGGTAAAAAACAAATCCTCGGTGCTGAAGCTGGGCAACGGGATCACCCTCGATGCCCGGGCCGCAGTCCTCGAACAGACGGCCAACGGCGATTTCAGACAGATCTACCTGCTCAACAACAATAAGACCGAAGGGCTGGGCATCGCCCCTGCGCCCGCTGTGAGGACCAGGGTGAAGCGCGTGGACTACGAAAAGGGCCTGGTCACACTGACCAGACCCATTCCATCCTCTCCCGCCGGTGGGATCGCAATCGTAGAAAGCGCCAAACACGCCAACGCCATCCCCGTCGCAGAGGTCGTCAACACCACCACGTTTGCCGTGGGCGACGACGAACTCTCCGCCGGTACCGTTCACATCACATCGGCCGCTGGAAACCGGATAGAATTCAACCCGAAATACGTCTACTTCATCGAACCGGGCATGACCGTCGTCAACGAGGCCGGCAGGGTGGTCGGTCGGATCAAATCGATAAAAAGCGGCAGCGCCGGACTGGACACAAACGCCCTCACCCTGCGAAACTTCCCCGACCGAAACAGAGACGGCCGCCGCACCTGCCGCGTTATGGTCGTCGGCCCCGGCGACACCCTTACCCTGCACACGTCCCTGCGCCACGGATAAGCACCTGTTCGTCGTGACCGTGAACCTTTTGATCTACTGGCACCTTCTTCCGAAAGAGATAGAAGGATGGAACTCAAAACCATCCTCACCCAACTGGGTGAACCGGATGCCACCGACGCCCTGCGGCCCCACTGGGAAGCATCCGAAGCCACATTCCCTGGCGAACGGCCCTCCTTTCTTACCCCGGCCGAATTCGAAGTCAGCCGCGAATGGAGCGGGTTCGGCCCCGAAATAGACCCGGCCCTCGAAAAAACCGCCGACCGCATCGCGGAAAACCCCGCCCTCCTGCGCCTGGCCTGGCACGGCTATTGGCTCCTGTTCGAAGCCCCGGACTACAACCGGTTTCGCGACTGGCCAACGCTCAAGCGTGCCCTGGCCGAATCCAGCGGCATCTTCAACCTCCTGCTCAGCCTCGCTGCGATCCCCAGGCTCCGCGCCGTCCACAACGCCCGGGGCGTGCCCGAGCAGGTCACCCGGCACACCGCCCTGGACATCCGCATCGGCGCGCACCGCTACAAAAGCATCTCCGGCGGACGCCTGGGCATGGAGCGCCGCCTGCTCTTCTGGCACCGGCTCGTCTCCTCCGGCGACCTCTACCGTCTGGGCCGGATGCAGTACGTCCTTCGCCCCTTCCGGGGGCAGGTCCGGGTCTACCGCAGCCGCAACACGAACCGCGTCCTCGCCCTCTCCGAAGGTGGCATCCGTTTCAACCGCGAAGGTTACGTAGACGGCGCCGGAGGCGTCACGGATGCGGAAAACGGCTGGACCTCCTGTCTCACCGAAACCAAAACCACGGTCACCGGTTCACCGATCTCGCCATACGGGATGGCCATACGACGCGAGCGCACGCTGTCGCTGGACGACTGGAACCCCGTTCTCTCCCCAGGAGATCCCGTCCTGGAAATGCATATCCCCGAAGGCGAGGCCATAACGCCCGACGTCTGCCGCTCGTCCATGCAGCAGGCCCTCGATTTCTTCCCAAAATACGAACCCGACCGGCCGTTTGTCTCCTTCGCCTGCTACTCCTGGATCTTCAACACCCAGCTTGAAGAAATGCTCTTCCCCGCCTCAAACCTGGTGCGCTACCAGCGCGAACTCTACCTCTTCCCCACGCCCTCCAGCGGCAAAGACGGCCTCTACTTCATCTTCTACAAAGACGACGTGGACATCCAAACCGCTCCCCGGGACACAACGTTAAAACGGGCCTTCCTTGACCACCTGGCGGCCGGAATTCCCCTGCGTAACGGCGGCATGTTTATGTTGAAAGACGATTTCCGGCGTTTCGGCACACAGCATTACCGGTCGCAGTGGCCTCCTGTTCCCGGCATCAATGAGAAAACATAATGAATAACGCCCCTGTTTATCCAGCCCTCACCCGATGGGTGTATATCAGAAAGATGGCCGTTGTTGTCTTTCTCCTCATCCTGGCAGCCATCCTCCTCCCAACCCGCCTGCACACACCCGCCCTTACCGACGATTCCCTCCAGGTCGCCCCCGGCCAAAAGGAAATCCGCATCGCCGCCGTCGCCCACCCATCTCGCTTTAAGGGCACCGGCATGCCCGGCTACCACCTCCTCGTCTGGAAAAAAGGCCGGGCCGCCGGCAACGCCCTCTTCACCACACCCGTCGACGACCGGGCCGTCCATGCCGCCCTGGTCCGGATCGGCGCCCTGCCGGGAAACGCCCTCGCGATGGACACCTGGGAAGCCCGTAGCGATTCGAACAACAGCGCCCCGGACAGACAAATCGAAGGCAGCCCCGTCCGGATCGCCCTCTTATGGGGAGACCGAAAACGTCCGACGCCCCTTGCCGACCTGCTGAAAGACCCCGCAGGCAGGGGCTTCGACTTCCGTTTCGGGGGTCACGCCGACAACATCCCCATCTGGAAATCGGGCTGCGTCGTCTGCCTCTACAGTTGTCCCGGCGCCAAAATCGGCAACGCCGCCTACACCATCCGCGACTACGTCAACAAAACCACGGCGTTCCGCATCCGGGAGGACCGCTTCCCCCCGGACGGAACGCCCGTAACCCTGATCTTCCGCCTGGTGCAACCCCAAACGGAAAAAAGGAGTCCATAATGTCCGGCACCATCTTCTGGGACGTAGATACACAGTACGACTTCATCATGCCCGACGGCAAACTCTACATCACCGATGCCGAAAATATCCTCCCCAACTTAGAGCGGCTCACCGCCTGCGCCCGGCAGCAGGGCATCCCCATCTTCGGCTCGGTCGACTTCCACAACCCGGACGACCCTGAAATCTCCGACGACCCCGACTTCCAGGACACCTTCCCCCCCCACTGCCTGAAGGGCACCCCCGGCCAGGAAAAGGTCCCGGAGACCCGCCCGGAGAACCCGCTCTGGATCGACTCCGATTCCGAGGATGCGGATGTCCTCAACCACCGGATGCGGAACCACGCGGGCGAGGTCATCTTCCGCAAACAGCGGTTCGACGTCTTCACCAACCCCAACGTCGACCCCGTCCTGAACGCCGTCCGTCCGGGCCGGATCGTCCTCTACGGCGTCGCCCTGGACGTCTGCAACGCCCACGCGGTCAACGGCTTCCTGGAGCGAAACACCGCCCCCATCCGCCTCGTCACAGACGCCACCCAGGCCATTGTGCCCCAACGCGGCGAGGAACTCGTGAACAGGTGGAAAACCCGGGGCGTAGAAGTCGTCACGACCGACGAGATCGTTGGGGGGGTCGAATAAAAAACGGGATACCCAAAGCGTCTGCGCCCCCGGGTATCCCGATTATTTTTGCCCCGTACCCCCGCCTACCGCAACCGCCGTCTCATCGGACGCGGGGAAGAGGCCGAAACGGAATGGATCTCCTCGACAAATTCGGCCGTCTCTTTCTCGTAGGTCTCGAACGGATCCCGGAAACTCAGGTGGGACTCGTTCTCCAGGTAGACCGAGTCCCAGTCGACAATATAGCGCACCCGGTTCTCCGCCAGGGCCTTCACAACCCTCGACCTGGCGCGCGCGCGGGTATCCTGCGGCGGTTCATACTCTGCCCGGTCGATCCGTTCCTCCGTCAGCACCCGCCCCACCATCCCCTTCCTCTCCAGATCGTAATAGAACCCCCGGTTCGGGTCAATATTGTGGAACTCCAGGTCGAGGCTCTGCAGCCAGGGGTCGTTCCAGTTGACCCCCTCCGACGCCACGAACAGATCCAGCATCCACTTCTTGGCCACCCAGTCCAGCCGGTCTCCCAGCGACATCGGGTCCCGCTCCAGGTCGTCTAAGGTGCGCACCCACTCCCGCAGCACCCAGTCCGACTCCTCATCCATCCCGCTCAAATGCCGCTCCGCGAGCTCCAGGTAGCGCCGCTGGATATCGATTGCAGAGATCGTCCGGCCGTTCTTCCGCTCTAAAATCCAGCAAAACGTGGGATCGCGTGAGATCACCTTCAGCGCCCATACCGGGTCTCCCAGCCCCACATCCCGGGGAAAGATCTTCTGCTCCAACAGGTTTAAGACCATCGCCGTGGTGCCCACCTTCAGCGCCGTGGCGTACTCCGACATATTCGAATCGCCCATCAGCAGGTGGAGGCGGCGGTACCGGCTGTGATCGGCCAGCGGCTCGTCCCGCGTATTGATAATCGCCCGGGAAAACTGGATCCACTGGTAGATCTCCGTGACGATATGATCGGCCCGCTGCGAGATCTGGAAGGCCACCGGGTCTTCCCGGCAGGCCTCGTCCCGGTCCCCCCGGCCATAATAGTAAAAACTGTCGTCGTAGCTCCCCACACGCCCGGCACCGCTGTAAATCTGCCGGGTCACCAGAAAGGGCAGCAGCGCCGGTATAACCATGGTCGAAAACGGTACAGTCCTCCGGATCAGGTAGTTTTCGTGACACCCAAAGGTCGCCCCCGTAAAGTGGTCGATGTTGTTCTTTAAAAACGAGGCCTCTTTTTCCAGTCCCAGCGCCTTCAGGGCATTTTGCAGGATCCGATCCCCGGCCCGATCAAACGCCACAAGGTCGAAGAGACCCTTGCACTCCGGGGTGGTATACTCGATATGCCCCATATCGATGTAGACCCGGCCGGAATTGAACAGAAACCCGCCGTTGCCCGGCGGCTCATCCCGTCCCCGGTAGTGGATATCCACAATTCCGATCCGGTCCGAGTAGAAAATGTGGTCCTTGACCTTCACCGAAATCGCATCCGGACTCACAAACCCCTCATGCTCCGGAGCCATACACCCGTATTCGGTCTCCAACCCAAAAATCCGATTCTCCATAGGACTCCCGTTTATCCCCCTGGAAAGAGAAACGTCAGGTCCGATACGCCTTGAGCGCCGGTTCGACCTCCTTCTGGTCCAGCCTGCGATACTTACCCTTGCCCGGTCGGGACCGCTGGAACACGGCGGCTTCGACCGAAAGCGCCTCTAACTCGGTCCTCAGCACAGCCTCCAGGTTCGCCTCTCCGGCGGCCTCCTCCAGGCCCCCTTCCTTGTCTTCAAACTGCCCCGCCCACCGCCCGGCCGCCCAGGCCAGCAGCGCCGCATCCAGCGCCTTTCTCAGCGACAGCCGGCCCACCTTCAGATCCGCCAGGTGCCGCTGCATCAGCCGGTCCGCCTCCGGCACCCCCGCCACAACACCCCATCCCTCTGTCATGTGAAAAGCCCCGTCGTAGTTCACCGTATAAAACGTGGTCTGCCCCCCCACCCCGTCCAGCTCCGCCATGAGCACCCGGACAATATACGGAGACCGGAAGATCTCGTCAAACGCCGTTTTCACCGTTGGCCCCAGACCGAAGTGGACGATCTGCTGCAGGGTCACATCGGCCTCCGAATAATTGAACCCGATCACAGAGGCCAGATCCACGGCCGCCTGCCGCAGTTTTTCAATATCCGTCGGATGGCCCAGCGAGCCCATGCCAATCCGGTCGTAGACTTCAAAGATCTTCTGCTGCCCCTGCACCAGCGTCAACAGCAAGGCGCCATCCCGATACCCTACGCCCACAACCGGGCTTCCTCTCCGCAGCTGGTCCTCGATATATTCCCGCCGGTTGGCAACCGCCTCCGCCCACCGATAGGGCTCATCCAACATCATAGGTCAGCACCCTCCGGTGGATCGATATAACGCGCATGGGACTCGCGCAACTCATCGGTCGATACATCCTGTAGACCGTCGGCCGTAATCCGCTTCACCGACGGAAAGATATCGGCGGTACGCTCATACCGGCCGGTTGCAACATCGTACTCCGAGGCCGTGTGCAGCAGCCGCAGGACCAGCCCCAACCCCTCCTCCCCGTCCAACTCGGCAAAAGGGCGCCCTCCCCACTGATTCAGATAGTACATAGCCCCCCGAATCCCGGACGACCCGGAGCCGGTGGTGGAAAAATCGGTGCTTTCAAACTGAGCGCCCAGGGCATCGTAAAAAAAGATCTTCCCCCGATCGTCCCTCCGATCGTACGTAGCAAAGATCGGGATTACCGCCCCGATCCCCTGCAGGGCCATAGGCAGGTTGTCGCGGATCAACAGCGACAGCCGGCGCAGCTTCGCCTCTAAGCTCATCTCCTGGAGCTGCCGTCGGCGGTAGTACTGAAACTGATGCTCTAAAATACGGGCAACCTCATACGCAATGGCGGGTGACCCGGAAATGGCCATCACCGAATGCGCATCGATATCGATCACCTTGTCCGCCCGGTCGGTGACGATCGTATGCCCCGCCGTAGCCCGACGGTCTCCCGCAATAAGAACGCCATCCCGGTACCTCAACGCCAGGATGGTTGTCCCTTCTGCCGAGTAGAAAGGGGGCGCATCTCCGGAATCGCGCAGCCCATCCGGCAGCTCACTTCCCGGAAACCGATAGCCTCCGGCCTTTAAAAGATCCAAAAAATCGCCGCCTGAGTTCATCGGCTACTCGCCCGTCCGCTGCCGGTACCGCCTCGCCTGGTTCGGGTCCACCCGGCGCATCCGCCGCAGCAGATCCTGCGTATCGGGCCGGTCCACATCGGGCTGGGCCGGCCCCCCATCCTCATCGCCCGATTTCCGATCCGGCGGTGCAGTCGGCCGGGTGCGCCGCTCCAAACCCACAAAATCTCTCCGCATGTCCATAACCTCCTCTCCGTACAGATAGCCAAACACGCGCCCTTATTCCTTCAACCCGTCTATAAAAACCTCCAGCGTCTCCGACCGGTCCAGCAGGGTGTTGTACTGCTCCACCCGCTCCGGATCGACCAGGTCCTTCAGGTCCACCGAATGCTGCCTTCCATTGATCGAAAAAACGATCCGGTCCCAGTTGATCGACCTGACATCGTCGCCGAACTTTTCCAGACACTGTCCCCGGAAGTAGGCCCGCGTGCCCGACGGAGGAGAGGACATGGCCTGGGCGATCTCCTCGTCTCCCACCAGCCGGACCATTTTCCCCTGGGCCTCCAAAAGGTAATAAAGCCCCGCATCCCGGTCCACATTGTGGTATTCCAGATCCTGGCTCTGCATCCAGGCCAGATCCTTCGGGGCCTCCCAGGAGAGACCCTCCGCCTCACAGAAACAGTCTAAAAGCCACTTCTTGGTCACCCAGTCGCAAATCCCCACCAGACGACCCATCGGGTCCGATTCCAGGCCGTCTAAGACCTCTTCCCACGCCTTCAACACCCAGTCCGTCTCCGGGTCCCGCCCACCCATCTGGCGCTGCGCAAGGTCCAGATAGGCCCGCTGGATCTCCACGGCCGGAACCAGCCGCCCTTCCACCTCCACCAGCCACTGGTAGGTCTGATCCCGGGCCACATCCTTCATCGCCGCAATCGGATCCTTCAACCCGATATCGGGCAGCGCATCCCGTTCGATCAGGTCCACCACCAAAGCCGTCGTACCCACCTTAAGGGCGGTGATATGCTCCGACATATTGGAATCGCCCACAATCACGTGCAGCCGCCGGTACTGCCTGGCATCGGCGTGGGGCTCATCCCGGGTGTTCACCAGCGGCCGCTTGTGCATCGTATCCACACTGGCGATCACTTCGAAAAACTCGGCCCGCTGCGACAGCTGATAAATCGCCGCCCTGTCCCCCCGTTCCACCCCCACCTTCCCGGCCCCGGCGTAGATCTGGCGGGTCGCAAAAAAGGGAAGCAACCCTTTGACAATCCGTTCAAAAGGGACCGAACGGCCCATCAGGTAATTTTCGTGACACCCGTAGCTGTGCCCTTCAAAGTCGGTGTTGTTCTTGTACATCCGCACCGACCCCTCCGGCAGTATCTCCGTCCGTCGCCGGGCGCAAATATCCACGATGCGCTCGCCCGCTTTGTCCTGCGCGACCAGCTCAAAAAGGCGGTTACACTCGCCGGTGGAGTACTCCGGGTGCGTATGGTCGTTGTAGAACCGGGCCCCATTGTAAATAATCAGATCGCTCTTGAGTTCCTTAAACGGAATCTTCCGCTTTCGATCCTGCTGCAGGTGGACCTTCTCGTCCACATCGTTTAAAAGCGCTTTCACCTCAAATCCCCGCATATCCCTGCGGGGATTCTCCAGCTGATAATCCCACAGGGGAACGAACTCCCCCTGCAGGTAACAGCGGATCAACTGCATCGACTCTTCCACCACATCGACCTTCTTGACCCCATCGATCGTGATCCCGTATTCCGTCTCCAGACCGAAAATCCGCGCCATGCACCCCCAATCTTCAATCTTCAATCTAAATAACCCCGCTCCCCGCCCTCCACGCCTCCCGGGTCGGCCGGATAGGAGCGGCGCGGACCACATTTTCCGGATCGTAGTCCAAAAGCTTCAGCCAGTCTTCGGTATTGTCCGTAGGCGGAAAAATCTCGTTCTCGGCATATTCGGCCTCGATGGCATGGAGTATATCCTCCATCGAGACCCCCTCCTCAACGCCCTTCGCAATCGAACGCCGGATGGCCAACTCCTTGGACCGCCGGACAATCGACTCCAGGATCGCCCCGCTGCACAGGTCGCCTCGATGGAGAACCTCCTTGCGGGAACTGCGCAGGGTCACCTCCAGGAACCGGGTATTGTCCCTGCGGGAAAAGATCTCCTCCACCGTCCGGTCCACAAGCGAGTCCACCGCCTGCTCCACATCGCCCCCGCACCGTTCCACCTCTTTCCGGTCAATGGGCAAATCGGGCGTCAGGTAGATCTTCAGGATCTCCCGGCCTCCCTCTTTGTCCGGGCGCTCCACCTTGATCTTTCGATCGATCCGGCCGGGCCTCAAAAGCGCCGGATCGATCAGGTCCGGACGGTTGGAAGCCAGGATAATCACCACGTCCTGCAGCGACTCGATACCGTCCATCTCCGAGCAGAACATGGGCACCACGGTATTTGAAATATTGTGCGACCGGATCGCCCGCCGGGTGCCTAATACCGACTCGGCCTCGTCGATAAAGACCACCGGCAGATAGCCCTCTTTCCGCTTTTCTCGCGCCCGGGCAAAAATCTCCCGCACCTGGCGTTCGGATTCGCCCAGCCACATGTTGAGAATCTCGGGACCCTTAACGTGCAGAAAGCACTCTCTCAGCGCCAGCCCGGCCTCCTGCCGCACCAGATTGTAAGCCGTGGCCTTCCCGATCAGCGTCTTCCCGCAGCCGGGGGGGCCGTAGAGCAAAAACCCTTTGGGTACGCTGTACTTGAACCGGGTGAAAAGCTCCGGATGGAGAACCGGCACCTCAATCGTATCCTTGATCGCCCCGATGGCCTCGCCCTGCCCCCCGATCTTCTCCCAGGGAATCTCCGGGATCTCTTCTAAGTAATAGTCCTTGACCTCCTTGCTCGGCATCTGCTCTAAAGCCACCCGGAAGTTGGGATCGATCCGGACCTCCTCTCCCAATTTCAGGGACGCCTCCTCCAGGTCGCTCGATCGGATCAGGATCGCGGCCTGCAGCCCGTGCTCCTGC
This sequence comes from Candidatus Latescibacterota bacterium, assembly GCA_965222075.1. Classification (GTDB taxonomy): domain Bacteria; phylum Latescibacterota; class UBA2968; order UBA2968; genus JAAXHW01. The sequence goes on from OZ244937.1 coordinate 3,819,680, forward strand.
CCCACCCGCAGCCGTCCATCGTCTAAAATGTCCACGATCTTACCCACCGGCCCCGAAGCAGAATAGCCCAGATCCCCCACCACCGCAAAGGCCTCGTTTACCAAAACGCGCGTACCCACCCTCAGCTCGTCTTCCTTTAACCGCGTGTCCAGGTTGGCATAATATTCCGAGCCCCCCACAAAAATGTAGACCACCCCGTTCTCCGGCGGCTCTAAGAGCGTTCCAACCCGGTTTGCCGGGGCCGTCACCTTCTCCAGTGCGGCCTCCATCTCCACAATGGTCCGCCTGGCCTCCTCAAAGGTAATCTCATCCTCCTGGAGCTGCCGCCGGAGCTGGTAAAGCAGCGGACGCCGCCGGTCCTTTTCGTCCATCGACATCAAAATCTGATCGATAATGGACAGCGACTTGAAGGTATGCTGCATGTCCACATAATCCTGAAGAAAGTCATCCGGAGACTTTCTCGGCCGGTCTGGGTCCTGTGGCCGGTTAATAGGACTCACCCCCTCAAAATAGGACCGTACACGCAGTACGGGACCTTCTTGCTGCAAACGCTCAACTTCCCATTCCTTAGTTTAGCACAAGTCCATACCAATGTCAAGCAAAGACCTGATCCCCCCAAAAGGCTGCCTGTCCTACCTGATTCTTTTCATTCCGCTTCGAGATAGTCGCTGTACCAGAGACCGCCCAACGGCAACTCTCCGCGACTATGTTGTTCACGATCGGATCGTCGCTTGCCCGGCGAATTACGGTATTTTTCATCGCGCTTCGAGACGCCTGGCAAGGTCATCGAAATCATCGGGACATTTCTGCCGAATCGCGTCAATCCGGCGCGATGCCTCTTCTCCCAGAGGCTTTCGACCACCGCCGGGTGCGTCCGATAAGCCGCGCCGGGCGACAAGTGGCTCGAAGTACCGTTCCTTGATCTGTACTTCGGCTCGAACGGTCTTCCAATTCCAATCTACGGGCAAATCCAGACCCGCGAGGACCCAGGTTTCGATCTCTTCCCAGGCATTCTCGGCCAGGAATACCCGAGCATCCCCAAACTCCTGCTCCATCTCCTGGAGCCTCTGACGCCGCCCTTCCTCGCCATCGCGATCAACGCACAAAATGAATATCTGCGTCATTCCGCCATGTCGCCTTATGATCTCCGAAATACGGCTTGATTTCAGCGCTTCGTGGACGCCGCCAAGCACGGGGTCTTCGCACACCCGGATTCGTGTCCTTCGTTTGCCTATGGAGCGAAAGAGCGACTTGAACAGAGGTTTCAGAATGAACTTGTCCTTACGAGAATCTTCGGGAATGATGAGGACGTTCATTCTCCGTCTCCCTCCGCTTCGCCGTGGTTTTCGGTAAAGGCGAGTGCGGTTTCCATCCAGCCTTCGGTAAGCAGCCCTCCCAACCCTCTCCCGGATGTGCGCAACGCCTTGGCGTTGGGCAGTTCGGCAACCGGGCGAATGATGGCGTCGTGCGAGTCTTCCAGCCGGCAAACGACGGACATATTTTCAAATGTGCTATCGTTGACAAAGGTCAACAGATCCGGCGCCTGGGTGGTGGTAATCACCTGAACTTCTCCCTTTGCGGCCTGCTTTTCGATCAGTTCGAGCAAGAGCCATTGCCGCGCCGGGTGAATGCCAGTGTCGATCTCCTCAAAGAAATACAGGTCCTTGAGGTTTTCGCGAAGCAGCACGGCCAGCATGGCGAGGAAGCGGAGCGTGCCGTCAGATGCGCTGTAGGCCGACACTTTTCGGCCGTTTCCCTCGCAGAGCATGAGATGAACCCGACCGCTGGGGTCACGCGGGAACTCGAAATCTTCGACATCCATGGGGGTGAGCTCGCGTAGCCAATCGGCCAGAATCTTCTTCCGCTTGGGATCGGCGCAGATTTCCTCCAGTACCGTCGACAAATTCTCACCGAAATCGCCCAACACGTTCGCGCCGGGGGCAGAGGGCTCCCGCATTCGTTCCGGCGCCAGTTCCGGAAAATGTATGCTGAACAGGATGACGCAGACTTTCAACATCTTTACGAGGTGCTTCCTGAATGCTTCCTTGCTGACTGCTTTAACGCGGAGATGTTCCATAAGCTGCATCAGAACTGCTCGATCTGATTCAAGCAAAATCTCTTCCTGCTCCCTGCCCCACGCGCCGCGAACCCTGAGATCCACACCGTCACTGTGAGCTATGTAGATCGTCTCTGATTCGACTTTGAGTTCTTCTTTTTTTACTTGAAATATACCGGGGGGGTTTTCGTCAGGACCGACCTCAATCACATAGTGCGCCCTCCCATCGTCTATCTTCATCTCAACCTCAATAGAAAACATCTCTTGCCCAAACCGCACAATCTCATTTGGAGCGCCGCGGATCGGCTTCCAGTCTGCGCCGTACTTCCCGCCAAGAATATCCGCCAGCGTGTAGCCGCGGCTGATGCCGTGCAGGAAGCGGAAGGCGTCGCGGATATTGCTCTTGCCGCTCGCGTTCGCGCCCACGATTACCGTGAACGGGCCTACGCGCAGCGTCTCGTCCGCGAAGTTCTTAAAATTCACGAGGCGAATCGACGTAATCATCGGACTTCCTTCGGTTGACTATTCAATGTTGTGCACGTACCGGAAGCCACCGCTGTATGCTGCGCGATGGCCGACGCGCACTCCGTATGTGACGGCCGACGGCCGCCGCTCCAAAAGCCGCCGCGTAGCCACCGCGTCCCCTGCGTCGATCTCATAGTCGCCGGTCTCAACGTCGATAACTACGAATTTTCCTTTCTCCGCCGGCTCAACTTTAGACTGGATCTGTTCTCGGTAAATGGCTTCCCCCTGGGCTGATATCTCCCCGGGGCCGTAAGTGCGATCTGCCCCCATGCTGTTCCTCCTGTCTCGATCTCGTCCGCAGGCTCTTGAGCCGCACGGCCGGCAACTTCTTCAGTTGCTGGTTGAGCGCATCGACTTCAATACTCAGGGACTCCGGAGCCGTTACCCCGAGCAACGGCTCGGCATTCGCCTCCCCAACCCTGTGCTCGCACGAAGCGTACATCGTTGGCGCAATGGAATGCCACAAAGATCAAAGCGGCAGATGGGGGCCTATGTATCCAATTTCAATTTCTCGCGAGTCTGCGTCGAAACGAAGGTGAATGCGCACACCGCTGCCAAGCCGGGCGTGCCATTCAAACAATTCTCGCGTGCCACGCCGCGACCTGAATCGACGTGCGTCGAGTAGTTTCTCATTATTCCTCACCCTCTCGCTTTCGGGAGTCACTTTGCAGGGCCACCGGGGGCTGGCCCCTCCGACGTCGCGCCATTCGGCAGCCGACTTATCAAGATCGGTGAGCCTTCTAACAATGGGCCCGAAAAACTCCGATGGCATTTCGACATCCGGCCCGAAAACAAGATTCGGGAACGCCTTTTCCCTTTGCTCCCACAATGCCGAGGGACTCTGGAGAAGAAAGGCCGCACGGTGGCGCTCGCAGATCAAGCGAGCGTGAACGGATCGAGCAAGATTGTCTATTGTTTCGGAGGTTTCCTCAATGCTTTCGTCGAGCAGTAGCTCGCTGAAACTGACCGCGAGACGGTCGCTATCCCAGACCGGGTCCGACGGAAACCCGACGGCAATCCAATCGGTGATGGCACACAAGACAAGCGGCTCTCCGTCTTCTGGCGGCAACTCTTTAGCGTAAGCGGCGCGCAATTCAACTCCAGACTTTGGAAGCACTTGAAATTCGACAGCTTGATCTTTCTGAGCATCACACCATCTCCCTGACCATCTTTTTGATTGCACTGAAGCGTTTTTTCACGTGTCTTGGTATTCCGGTCGAGGACGAGATTGCCTTATCGAAATCACTGTCTTCGTTCATAAGTGATATGAACCGATCTATGACTTCCTCACGTTTCTCGACAAGTCTACCGATCTGCTCGGGAGAGCATCGCGCCAGTTGAACGCTCCAGGCTTCGAACAACGCCTTACTGACCGGGAAACGGGAAACATCCCGATTGTAACGCTTACGAAACGCATCGTCGACAAAAATACAACGAGCTGCACGCATTGCTTTCTTGAAATCTTCAGCGACGGCTTCGCGTCGTTCCGGAGTCATCTTGTTGATCTTCGTCATGGTCCGTCCGAGATAGCCATCGAGATCATTGGCGTCATAGTCCTCCCAGGGATGACGTAAAAGGCCAGAAAGCGCAAAACGCACTCGCGGTCGGCCATTCGATCTTCTCTGATCGAATGAACAGTGACATCCTCGGTATTAGCGAGTTCTTTCAGGTATTCTCGAACCGGGCCGGGATACAGCATTTCGGATTTCCTGCGTCATACCGCCGGTATTGATACGTCGAAAAATATTGAACATCACGTCCTCGGGCGTTCCCGACTCAATAATATTCACCACAAGTTGGGTCTCACCGATCCGCCGCTGCATCGCCCGCGGCAGGTCTATATGTCTGTCCATTGAGTTGGTCGAGATATTCGAGTCGGCTCAAGGAAAATTGGCCTGTAGCGTAGTTATAAATAGTGGACATACGCTGGACGCCGTCAACCACGGACCAATTTTCTTTCTCATCCGCAGCCACATAGAACACGGGGATGGGAATGCGCAAGAGCAGGGATTCTATCAACCGAGACTGGCGTTCCGTTTTCCAGATGAACGAGCGCTGAAAGGGCGGCTCCAGATTGATCTCATCATACTTGATCCTCGCAACAAGCTGTTCCACGACGATATTAGCCGTCCGAACCTTTATTTTCTCCGGATCAAATGGCCGTTCGATCTTGATCTCCGGATCGTCCCGTTCGACTTCTACGCCACTGTCTTGTTCTCCCTCAATGTCATCATCCGATTGAGAACTCATGGCGGCAATACCGGACTGCATTGCCGGTATATGTTCCTGGTTGCCGTCCTGGTCCTGGCCTGGTTGTTCCGGATTGTTATCTGTGCCGGCTGTCAGCCTGCGAGAGTTGGAGAGGAGTTCTTCAGGCATCTCAAATCCTTTGGTCCCATCGGTTGTGGAGAGGTATGTACTTGCGGACTCAAGTGTCCATGTTATTGCCGATCACATCCCCCACACCGGGTTCGCTTCGCGCCGCACTGGACCGCCCTCGGTTAGCAAGGCGCCCTTCTTTTTCGGCCCCGAATAAGAACACAACAGGAGTTTCGTTGCAATCCGAAAGGTTATTTTCCAAACAGCTTCTTATACTGGCGGAAGCATCTCCGCTGCATTCCGCCACGCAATCCGCTCTTTAACCCACCTGGGGGCATCCAGAACATCCAACTTCAAAAACTGGGGCGTAGGAACGTTGAACGGCATCCCCGTCCCAAACGCCACGTGCCGGGGTCCTGCGGTTTCCAACAGCGCCTGGATCGTCTTCTGAAGCACCGCTGTTTGACGGGAAATTTCCACCAGAAACCGGGCCTGGGCAGGCAACCTGTTTCCATTCAGCCCCACGCCATTCAAAACCATCCATCGGGTCTTGGGACGCAGGGCAAAAGCCTTCTCAAACACACCGGGCGTCAGATCCTCCGCCAGGTCCCACCGGTGCCGCTGCCGCCGGTCCACCACCCGCATCGGAACCTGCACAGCCCATCCCAACTCCGACGCCGCATCCACCAGCTCCAGCCCCGACGCATCGGTCAACCCGTATCCGTGGTAGTGCGGGTAAAGCCGAATTCCGCACAACTCCAGGTCCTCCGCACACCGCCGCAGGTCCTCCTCCCACCCCGCATAAGTCGGATTGAGCGTGGCAAACGGGATCAGCCGATCCCGAAAACGGCATGTCTCCCTGGCCAGTTCCTCGTTGGCCGCGTGGGCATCCTTGTAAAAAATACCGTGAACCGAAGAAACCACGGCCCGGTCAATACCGTGCCGATCCATCTGTTTCACCAGCGCCTGGGCCGTATTGTGCCGCAGTTGGCGGAAGGGCCAGTGTCCAACATAGGTGTTAACGTCAATAACCATTTTAGACCGATCCTTCCAGGACATTTGCAGAACGCATTGTAGCAAGCGCAGGAACGCGCCCCTCCTATCTTGGCTCCTGGGGATACAGGTCCGCCACATATTTGTCATACCCGTTGAACAACAGCGTCGGCCGCCGCTCAGGACTCCCCGCATCGGTCGTAATGAACTTTTCCGTGGCCTGAGACCACCGGGGGTGGGAGACATTGGGGTTGACATTGGCATAAAAGCCGTATTCTCTTGGAACCAGCGTATTCCAGAACGTCTTGGGCTGCTCGCGGACAAACTCAATCGCAACAATCGACTTGATACTCTTAAAACCGTACTTCCAGGGAACCACCAGCCGGATAACCGCCCCGTGTTGATTGGGCATTGCATGGCCGTAAATCCCCGTAGCCAAAAAGGCGAGTTCGTTTGCAGCCTCTTCAATCGTCAACCCCTCCACATAGGGCCACGGCCAGTGGGTATTTTTAAACTGGCCGGGGGCCTCTTCCGGCTTCATAAAAGTAGTCATCCTCACAAATTTTGCCGAAGAAAGCGGTTGCACCTCATCCAAAAGCGCCTTCATCGGAAAACCCGTCCACGGGACCGCAATAGACCACGCCTCCACACACCGCAGGCGGTAAAGCCGTTCCTCCAGCGGCATTTTTCGGACCAGATCGTCAAAATCGTACGTCATCTCCTTCTGGACCTCTCCCTTGACCACCACCGTCCAGGGGTCCGTCGTCAACTTTTCCGACAGGGCCTTCACCTGAGTCTTTCCAGTGCTGAATTCATAAAAATTGTTGTACGACCCGGCAACCGACTCCTTGGTCAAAGCCCGGTCCAACGCCTTAAATTCCGGATTCACCTTGGCCGGGTACAGCGGCCCCGTTGTGGGCGTGGGCGTCGTGGGCGTCGTCGTCGTGGGCGTACTTGTATCTGGTGTCGGCGGTGTTACTTCCGGTGTTTCGGCAGGGGTAAAAATCGCCTCGCTGCCACACCCGGCCAGCAGGCCCACCGCGCCTATCCCCGTTGCCCCCGCGGCCTTCATAAACCGCCGCCGGTTCATGTAAACATCTTCAGACGTTGCCTCTCTGTCGGGTATTTCCCAGCCTCGTTTTTTCATACAACCCTCCTTTTCTTTCCCGGCTCAAACACAAATGTAGAAAATTCATCCCCCCTGTGCCAAACGGATTTGGAAGCTCTCATTCCGCAATCCGCAATCGGTTCACCGTTTAAACGCCACCCCGAACAAGAGCATATGCCCGGCGGATGTATTGCAGCCCCCTGCAACAGAAACAAGATCCACGCCCAGCTCCATCCAATCGGTTAAACGCAAAATCACCCCAGGAGAGAGCTTCAGGATGTTCTGATCTCCAATCAGCTCTACCTCTCCCATTGGGTTGCACTCTCCGGACGTATGGATGCCCGACACACTCCCTTTCAACAGCAGCCGATTCAGCATAATACCGGCCTCCAGGAAATACAACACCTCATTGCTGAAAAACCCGTCGCGGATCCGGTAGCCGACCTCTCCGGTCACATATCCCGGGAAGGGATATAAAGACCGGCCCAGCAGAAGCCGGACGTCCACATCCGCCTCCTTGCTGCTCAGGGGAACGCGGGTGCCGTTGTCCTCGCCGTACCACAGCGGGACTTTGCCCCCCGCGGCAACCGAGACAACCAGCGGCTGGCTGGCCAGGCGCCACCGCAGGCGCACCTCCAGGTCGCCAAACCCGGACCGCTTCTCCAGCGCGGTCCCCGTAACAACCGAATTGAGATCCCTCAGAGTGCGGATATCCCGAAGCCGTTTATAGGGCGCCGACGCCACAAGCGTCAGCCGGTCCAGCAGGCCGTACTCCAGATAGGCCGAATAATTGAGGTCTCTCAATTCCCCCATACTCGCCTTCTCTACCTGCTTGCCATCCGCATCGATATCCTTTGTCGAATTCAAATAGCCCGCTGCAAGCTTGAAATAATAGCCCCCCCACTTCTGGGTCCACGCCCCGGCAAACGCCGCACACGTTATGCCCCAGGAGACGGTACACACACACACAAAAAGCAGAATTCGACTGGCCATGGCGTCACCTCCGATCTAAGATCTGTTTCATATTCTCCCAGAAAACCTTCTTCTTCTGAGCAGCGGTCAGATCCGCGCCCAGCACCTTCCCCACGCCCCCCTCCATCGTCATATCGGTCCCAAACAGCAGCCGATCCACCCCCAGTTCCCGTGCCGCCATCTCCACCATCCCCGCATCAATCACGCTCCCGCTCGTATCCAGATAAACGCTTGGCGCCTGCCGAAGTTGCTTAATCGCCCACTCCCAGTCTCCCCCCCCACCGATGTGGGCCTCAATCAGCATCGCCTCGGGATACACCCTGGCAACCTGCACAAAATCCCCCGCGTGCGACATGTTCGGCTGCGCAGCCCAACTCTCCGGTGTGGTTGGGTATCCCGCGTGCTCCAGGACCGGCACCCGCTCCTCAATCGCCTTTTCAAGCGTGGGCCGCACCGCCGGATCCCAGATTTTGTACTGATTGTAAAGCTTGATCCCGATCATGCCCCCGTCCAGACACCGGTCGATCTCATCCAGCGTCTCCCGATAGCCCGGACAGACGAAACAATACCCCAGGATCCGGTTCGGATAGCGCCGCATCGCCTCCAGCATCCCGTCGTTGCAGGCGCGGACCTCCTCCATCGTGGGCATCCCTCGCACAATCGGAATAGAGGAACAGAGCTGGTCGATCCCCAGCCTGTCAGCAGCCTCGATAATCAGATCGTTGTCGCCCCAGGACCACGTCACCGGACCGCCGTTGACGTGCATGTGACAGTCAATTTTCATATCGCTAACCCCTTTCTCGTTCCAAAAACAAACCCGCCAAAATCTAAAGAGCTAAAACCGTGCCGGATCTCTGTTCCCTGAGAAAATTCGTTGTAACCCATTCATTATAAATATATTGAATATTCCAAAAAAATACAGTGCCTGCCTCAAAAATCTAATGTTTTAATCAGAGTGTCGCAAAAATCCACAGAATATTGTACACAAGCCGGGCGCAGTGGATATCTCTTCGAGAAATATTAGCCGACGCGCAGGAATTTTCAGGGAGATGGTAGACGACTGGCTCTACCCATTCTTATGGGAACTTGTGGGAGGAATTATAGCCGAATTTTTAAAATAGTAACAGTCCAATCACTCCCCCCTGGAGGGGGAGTAATGAGGGGGGTCTGGCGAGGGCAGGATGCCCTCGTTCCCGGGTTTTTCGAAGGCAGGATGCCCTCGTTCCGGCGAGACCTGTCTGCGTGCTTGCGCGCTGCGCGCAGGCAAGCGCCCGCGCTCCCAGGTTTTTCGAAGGCATGGGGAGGGTGGGCGGTGAGGGGTGCAGGTCTGTGGGTTGTTGCGCGGGCAGTCCGCCTCATTCCATAACCCTCACTGCCTGGCCTCCCTTCTGCGCCGACGCCCAGGCCGCCTCGGTCAGCTGGATCACCCGCAGCCCGCAGATGGCCGGCACCTGAACCTCATCCCGTCCCAGGATGGCATCCACAAAATTCCGGTCCGGACTGCTGAAACGCGACGGCAAAGGCCCGATTTCCACCGGATCCTGTCCCCCGTACTTGCAGGTCAGTTTCTCGTTCCGAAGATAGAACACCCCTCTGGAGCCCCAGATCGTGATATCTTCCCATATCCCCGGACCCACGGAATTGCCCACCACCGACAGATTGGCCAGCGCCCCGCCCGCAAACCGGATCGACAGCGCTGAATTGACGTCCACCTCCCCGTCAAAATACGCCATAAAGGCCGAAACCTCCGCCGGGCGCTGGTCGGTCATCCACAGCACCACATCCAGCAGGTGGCTTCCCGAATCATTCAGCTGCCCCCCGCCCGACAGCGCGTGCACCTGCCGCCACTTCCCCTGCTGGCTCCGATACCAGTTCTGGTCCTGAAGCGCCGAAATAAACTGCACCTCGCCCACCTCCCCACCCAGAATCTGATTCCGGATAAACCGGAACTGAGGGGCGAAATGCCGCTGGTAGGACACCATCAGAATCCTGTCCACCTCCTCCGACCGCGCGATCACCTGCCGGGCGTGGTCCACCGTGCAAACCATCGGCTTCTCCGTCAGCACGTGCAACCCCCGGTCCAAACCCTCCATAATCTGCTCAAAATGGAGGGTGTGCGGCGTGGAAATCTCCACCGCGTCCATATCCACCGAATCCAGCATCTCCTTATAGTCCGTAAACCTCGGAATACCCTCTGCCCCCGCCAGCCGCTCAAACAGCCTCCCGAAACTCTCCTCGCTCACATCGGCCAGCCCCACCACCTCCACCTCCCCCATCTCCATCAACCGCCGCAAATGCCCGCCCGCGTTCCCCCCACACCCAATCATCCCAATGCGCACCTTCTCCATCCCATCGCTCCTTTCCGCATTCTGCACCCCTTACCTCCTTCGCCTTTCTCCCCCTTTCCTCTCAGGAAAGGGGGCCGGGGGGATAGGTCACTCATACCGCTGGCTGACGGAACAGTTCGGGTTTGCGGAACAGCCGTGGGAATGACCCCTCCCCCGGCCCCTCCCCGAAACGGGGAGGGGAGAGGGTGCGCCTCATCCTGTACCCGCCACCTCCACCTTTGCTGCGGGGTACCCGCCACCTCCACCTTTGCTGCGGGGTTGAAGGGGCTTTTCCGCGCGGTTCCGTCCAGCCTGGTGGGCAACCACGAGGGTTGCCCCTACAAATGCAACGGCGTGGACAAAGGGGATAGGTCACTCATACCGCCCCTACCCCCGTCACGCGCCCGCTTTTCCAGGCAACAATTTCTCTAACAAAAAAGGGCCGCCGGACCAGATGACCGGCGACCCTTTAGACCCTTCAAACAGAGCTTTACTTCAACAGCAGCATCTTCTGCGAAGCAGAGAACGAACCGGCTTCAACCTTTGCGATATACACACCGCTTCCCACGCTACGGCCCAGGTTGTCCTTCGCGTCCCACCGGACCTGATAGCGGCCCGCAAACCTCTGCTCGTTCACCAGCTGCCGCACCACCTGCCCGGTTGCATCGTAAATCACGATGGAAATCAGGGCATCGCTCGGCAGATCGTAGGAAATCGTCGTACTCGGGTTGAACGGATTCGGATACACATTGGTCGCAAACTCGGTCGGCACGTCCACAAACCGGGCGCCCAGGGTGACCTCAACCGCGTTCGACCGGTGAATCGTACCGTCTAAGTCTACCTGTTCCAACACGTAAAAGACCTTCTCCGCAGACGGTGGGTTATTATCCACAAAACTGTAGCTCACCAGCGCGTCCGAAGTTCCGGCGCCCGAAACAAACTCGCCAACGGGCTCATAGGTCTTCCCGTCCACGCTGCGCAGCATCCGCCAGCCCGCGTTATTCGTCTGAGAGGCCGTCGTCCAGTTCAGCACCACCCGGTCTTCGGCCAACTCCCCACCGAAAGAAGCCAGTTCGACCGGGTTCTCAAGACTGAACTCGACCGTGACCACATCCGTGGTATCCATTCCGGAGTAAGCGTAAACACTCACGCTTCCCGCATCTCCCATGCCCTTGGCGTAAACCTTGATCATAGTCCCCGTGGTAGCGAACATCATCCCCTCCATCATCATCCCATCCTGATCGAGCACGGTGATATCAAACGACCCCATCCTCGAAACACTCCACGAAATTGTATCGCCCACTGCAAAATTTTTGGCCGCTATCGTGACCGTATCGGGAGGAGCGTCGGCATCCCGCTGGACAGCGACGGGATCGGCGATCATCATGCCGCCCATGTCCAGAATTTCCAGCTTCGGCGCCTTGGGCTGCTCAAAGGTGATCATGGCCATGGAAACGTCTAAGGAGTCGACCTCAAGTGTTGTTGGGGGGGTCAACGCTCCAATCGTGGCCACGCTCACCGAAAGGGTCGTCCCTTCGGGAATATCCCGATTGGCAATCAGGGTAAATACCCCAAGGAGCATATTGTCCTTAAAGGAATAGGGCGCGAGGGTCAGCATCTCTGCCCCTGCATCCCCCATCTTGACAGGTATGCCGGCATCAGGGTCAATCATCAGCGTATCGGCTGTAAAGTTGTCTGAAAACACACCATCCGTATCGTCAAACCCAAAACCGAAGCCTAACCAACCTGCAGGGGCGTCGCTCACATATATTTCAATGTCCACCGTATCGCCCGCCGCCGGCGGCACAACGCTCGTGACATTATCGTTCATCCTGTCGCCGAACATCATGGCCATCATCGAATCATCTTCAGCCGGTGCATAGCCGTCCAGCAACAGCCTCACGCCCTCATAAGGCCCGGCCTCCGCATGCTGCCCCGCCACAACAAAAGAAAACAGCGCGAAGGCTGAAATAAACCAGACAAATTTCTTCAAATTGAACATCAATCACGCCCTCCTCTTCACCTGAAATTCGCCTCTCAGGACACCGCCGGGCAGATCAGCCCGAACCGGTTATAATAAACACAGGTATGGGAGCTCCACCAACGGGGTGGAACTCCCATACCAGACGGATCTACTTGAGGAGCATCAACCGCTTCACGTCGTGGAACTTCCCACCCGTCGCGAGCTGGTAGAAGTAAATCCCACTCGACACAGGCATTCCCCGATCATCCGTACCGCTCCACTTCACCTGGTACCGGCCAGCCGACTGCCGCTCGGCCACCATCGTCCGGACCACCTGACCCAAAATATTGTAGATCTGGAGGTGGACATCGGAGCCTTCCGCCAGGTTGTACTTGATCGTGGTTTCGGGGTTGAACGGATTCGGGAAGTTCTGGAACAACGCGAACTCGGTAGGCGTAGTCTCGACATTCAACGCGCCCAGGACAACCATCTGATTCGAGAGCAACTTGTGATCGAATACGATCCCTTCGATAATCTCGAACCGGGCGTTGTCCTCAAACTCCTTCAGAACCTTGAAGGTCAGCGTAACGACCGACCCCTCGCCGCTGACGACTTCACCGTCGGCAAGCGAGTTGGCAACCATAATCTGACCGGACTGCTCAGACTGTTCGAAGAACACCGGCGTCTCACCACCCGCAGACTTCAGCAGGTCGTTCTCGGCCGGCGCCGCCTTTAAGAACTCGAACTTTTCGGAATCGAAGGTCAGCACAAAACCGAAGCCCTTCAGGGCCTTTGTGTTGGCCACCGAAACATCCAGCGAAATCTGCTGCCCGACCAGCACACGATCGGTGTTGTTGCTAAGCAACATCTCGGCATCCTCGTTCACACCCAGCCTGGGAACCATAACCAGCTTGGTCGCTCCAATCGGCCGGCCGTTCCGTAAACTGGGCTTTTTGCCGAACGTGCTCGCGAAATTGACGACGTCCGCAAAGTCGACGACCCCGTCCTGGTTCGTGTCGGCCTGCTCGACATAATTCGCATCCCCGTCGTTCGCACCGAAGGCACTGGCGAGGGCAACGAAGTCCCGGAAGCTCGGAGTAAAGTCGGTCCGGCCGGGAGACAGATCAACAACGTAGATCAGACTACCGTCGGCGTCTGTAAAGCTGACATACCCCGTAACCGGCACCGAGAGCATTTCGCTCGGCATCTGGTTGTCCAGATCAGCCGCGTCAACGCGGTAAATCACCATCGAAGCGCCTTCCGGCACGTTCTCATCTACGAAGCTGGTGGCTCCTTGCTCCACCGAACCCACCATCTCCCAATCCCCGTCGTCCACGCTCCGCCAGACATTGTAGCTCGCCACGCCGGGGATTGAGACCGCGTGCCCACGGTAGTTGATAAAGCCTACGACCTTATCGTCCGCCGAAGCCAGCCAGTTGAGGGCGATATTTCCGTCTTCCATCTCACCCTTAAGCTCGGTGACCGCAGCAGGCGGAATATTATCAACCGCCCCTGCCGGCCCCTCGGTAAGGGTCCGTGCAGACATCATGACCACCATGGCTCGCCGTCCGGATGCTCTGTGGCACCGTGGGCGTAGCCAGCAGAACGGTCAGGTCGGGATTCATAGGCGCAAAGATAAGATTCTCCTGGTCGCCCAGAATCGACTTCACATAGTCCTGAGGCGGTGAGAACACATTGGACAGTTCCTCGTACGAAAGCACGCGGTTGGGGTCAATCCCCAGGAACTGCGCCATAAGCTGCACGCTCTCCCTGCTAAACACCCGCTTGCCCGCTGGCACCCGATCCGAACCGTCTATCCGATCCGAACCCTGACCGCCCGCATAGGCCTGGATGCCCCACATTGGTAGGATCGCCGTCAATCACGGGAACCACCGCCCGAACAATGCCGTCATCACTCGCCTCCATCGCCCCAATCGAAGCCCAACTTATCCACTCGGGCCCCCACCAAAGTATCTCTCTGGACGGCTATACCAGCGCTGTCCTCGACGCTAACCTGGATCTCTCGCCAGAGCCGGTACCCCTCCGCGCCTTCAGAGGACGGGAAGCTCGCCATCACGTAGCCGCCCTGGTCGCCATCTCCCAAAGCTCCCTTGTAGTCCTGCACCAACAGGTTGGCCGGCGCAGCCAGCTCTTCGGGATCGGGATCGGGATCGGGCTTTGGAATGATTGAGGGTTCTTCCTCGTTACTCCCCTTAGCCCCCCGGGACGCGATAGACCCGTCCGAGAGAGTTGCAACCGCCCTGACGACTACAGACTCCCCGGGGGGCGCATTGCCTCTGAAGTGCTCCCGTCTCCTTCCACGCCAACCCCTTGCGGTCCATCCGGCAGTGTGATACGGGTGTTGGGCGAGCCAAACTCGAAGGAGACCTCGTCGAGAATATACTTCGGATCAAGCCTGGAAGTCAGAAATTCCCTTCCCTCGTTGGCATTAATATCTACATCTTCATCCCCAATAGTGGAGGTCTTCGTGCTCGGGTTGTCAAGCGAGTCGGTGGGAACCACGTTAATCATAAAATTCCCGGAGTCATCACCGTCCGGCGTGACACTCACGCGGAATTGGACGAACTCGCCGGCCTCCCAAACGAGGCTATCCCGATCGCCTCCAAAATTCGGCACCCTCTCCATCGTCGTCTCTTCGGGGGTGTCCTGATCCGTTCTGGTCTGCGTGGACGTGTCCTCAACTTTAACGATAACCATGGCGACAGCCGTGTCGGTGGTCACCGTGATCGTGCGTTTCCCAAGGTCCCACCCTTTCCTGTTCAGACTCACGGTCCCGTCCATGTTCACCGTGTTTTTGACACCCTCTTCCAAATCTTCCGAAATCGTGAACCTGCCGGAGTCGGCGAGAACATGCTCCATCTCCTCATTGAGCACCAGGACCGAGACCAGTACATCATTATCCTTCGCCTGGTCGTCATATGTCACCGCTGTCTTTCCTTTCTCTCCTTTTGTCCGGGCCTCGATATTCAGAGTCAGTTCTTGACCCACAATCGACGAGTCCGGCAGGACCTTGTCGTCGCTGCCCTTCGGGCGCGTGACCAAGAACGTATCGGCCACCGGGTTTTTGAACTCTTCGCTGAAAAACAGCGTATCCGGCTCGGTCAGCGTAACATTCCCCGCCTTGTCCCGTGCAAAGATCTGCAGCGTAAACGTCTTGTTGTTATCGTCATCGCCAAACGTAAAGTCGTCGAAACGGTCGTCGACATCGCCCTTCGGGATATCTTTGGCGATACCGATCTTGGGTTCCAAGATGGAACCCTGGGGGTCGTCCTTTTTATACTGAAACCAGCGGACCGAGATCGAATCGGCATCTTCGCTAATCGCCAGGCTAACATCCACGGTCTCTGTGGTGACCGTATCTATTACGGCCTCCGATTCGGGAAATCGGGGAAAGACGTCCGAGATTTCAAGAGGAACGTTGTCAAATGTGGCCGTTACTTCAACCGCCTTACTCTTGTTTCCGACCTCGTCCTCGACCGTGACCTTCACCTTCAACTCATCGCCGTCCGGTTTCGTCTCGTCCTTATCCTCACCTTCACCATCTTCACCGTCCGGTCCTTTATAGTCGGTAATTTCAACGATAACGGTGCTATCATCTTCCGCCCTCTTAAGATCCGAAATAGACATCACAGGAGCCTTCGCCGTCCCCAACGTAACCTCGATTTCGGAGATGTCTTCGTCTATTTTGATCTTCAGCGGGTTCTGACCGAACATATGGTCTTCCATGGTGATGCGCTTGCCCTCCGTGGTGTCGATATACGCCTCACCAGCGCTCAGCTTGGCGGCCGTGAATCTCCCGCCCTCCTGGGGGTTGACAATATTAACAGTCGGCAGGATACCGTCGACAGTATAGATGAGGGGGTCTGAATCCGCCTCGTCTCCGTTATCAACCTCTCCGTCGGATTGGAAATACGCATCGTTGGCCAAGTTTCCTACGTCATCTGTGGTAAACGCCAAAAGGCCGAATTTGACGTCGTTCCCAAACGTTTCCGCTTTAGCCTTTACAGGATCCTTTACCAAGACCCCCGTCCTGTCGAAAGAAAAGGACTCGATCCTATAAAAGGAGGAGTCTTTGTGTACGAGGGCCCTCATGATGCCTTCTGATAAACCCCGCAAAACACCGTTTGACTTATTGTTATCCTCAGTTATCATCTTGATGATAGCTTCTATAGCTTCTGGGGATACCATCAAGACTTCGGCACCCTGCCCGGAAGTTAAAACAACCGCATCATCAAGAATAGTAGGCATCTGCGTCGCAGTACGCGCGGCCCGAATAGTGCTGATTTGCAGGGTACTGTCAGCGGGGAACTTACGAGTTTCGTCATCTTTGTCTTCCCCACTCCCCCCAACCTTCCTACTGCCCTTAAGTGCTACACCCGTGACGAACGCATCCTCGGTGTCGCCAGGCCTCGTCAGATCGAGGCTGAACTTCTTCTTATCGCCTATTTCTCCTCCCCCCTCCACATCCGTATCATCCGTAGACGAGTTTTTGACGTAAATGAAATCGTCATCGCCTAAGACGTCAGTGCCTGTATCTTCAGACAACATGGCGCCATCTTCATTTCTCCGCACTCCGTCCTTGTCTCTCCCAGCTTTTGCAAATCTGACGTGGACTTCCAGCGGCGCAGTCTTAGCCGAAATCTGGTCATCAGTCGGGTCGGCATCAAACGCTTCTTCGCCCATGGCTACAATTGTGACCTTGAAGGTATCCACTTTCGTTCCAACGCCTGGGTCGGAGTCCCCACCCCCTAAGCCGTGCTCACTGCTGCTTCTGTTGACATTGGGATTAAAACCGGCCGATTTCAAAGTACCAATATTACCAAAGGTAGTAGCAGAAGAGGCATCCTCTATACCACCCAGAGCCACTTCCACTGTATCAACTTGGCCCAGGATAGCATATACGTAGACCTTAATCTCAGTCCCGATCTTGATGACCGCGCCAGAATCGGCAGGCGACATGACCTCGATCCGAATATCTCCCATCTCCTGAGCAAACAGATCACCCGACGACGCTCCAACAACCAGAACAAGCGCCACACAGAGGCTTAATACGCGTTTAAACATTTAAAAACCTCCTTGAAAAATACTGAAAACCAACAACGGGAAAATTTAAAACAAAACCTGCAAACTTCGGTTTCTTCATTGAGAAACCCTCCTGAGCGCCAGATGGCCCGGCCTCACACCCATAAGGGGAAAAGGTGCAAGAGTATCAGGAATGCCCACGTCTATGATACATTACGAATACCTCCCTTCTTTCCAACGCTTATTTTGACAACCTGAATCTCTGTAAATTTTTGAAATTTCACTGTCGGAAGAATATGCATCCCCATACGATCGCAAAAATACAACAAATTCACACGCTACAGCCGCTTTTGGTATTTAGAGGGATGAGCTTAAGTATAAGCAACACAAAACCCACTGTCAAGCATTTTCTTACCGTTTTCCAACGTCATGCGTGACTTTTTTTCAACGCTTATTTCCAACATGTTACTTCATAAGGGGTCATTCGAGAAAAAATGAGTGCTGTTAAAAAACAAAGAGTTAAAGAAAAGAAATCACACATCGCGTTTTTTTGCCGTTTGAAAACTTTTTTCTTTAGTCCCGACATCCGCCGAAGGCGCCTTGCCCCCGTATCCCCCAAAACCCCAAGAGATAGGGGTCTACGGCGCAAACACACAACATAAAGCACTCCCCCGGCAAAACAGACCCCTACCCCCGCTCGTGTTCAAGCCGCCCGATTTCATCCCGCAGCTTCGCCGCCTCCTCGTACTCTTCGCGCGCAACCGCCTCCTGCAGCTTCGCCTTCAGGGTAACAACCCGTTCCACCACCCCCTCGTTCCCCCCCATCAGGTGATCCTTTGCGTCTTCTGCGCCTTCCACCTCAACCCCGGCTTCAAACGACTTCTCCACAGCAACCCCGGCCTCCTGAATAACCTCTTCCTCAACATAAATAGGCGCCCCAACCCGAAGCGCTACGGCAATCGCATCACTCGGGCGGGAATCGATCTCAAGCGTCTGCCCCCCACAGGACAGCGTAATTTCGGCATAAAACGTATCCTTGCGCAGGGCATTGATCAGCACCTGCACAACCCGCGCATCCAGGCTGTCTAAAATAGACCGCAACAGATCGTACGGAATAGGCCTGGGAGGGGGCTCGTCGTAGAGTTCCATATAAATGGCCGTGGCCTCGAAATTGCCGATTGCGATGGGCAAAAACACCCGATGGTCCTTATCCTTCAAACAGACCAGAGGACGGTTGCTGTTTGGTTCAAGCACCACGCCAACCACTTCCATCTCAATCATGCCCGCTCGTCCTTCCTTTGGCATTAGGGCACCAGGTCAAAATAGCACAGATGTAATATAGAGAGAAACAGAGACAAAAATCAAGCAAAAAAACAAAGCCCCGAAAAGCCCACTCCCCTCGTTACTCCCCCCTTGATATGCGTGACCTATCCCCCCGGCCCCCT
Organism: Candidatus Latescibacterota bacterium; assembly: GCA_965222075.1. Taxonomy (GTDB): domain Bacteria; phylum Latescibacterota; class UBA2968; order UBA2968; genus JAAXHW01. The sequence continues at coordinate 3,838,431 of OZ244937.1, forward strand.
TTCCTGAGAAGAAAGGGGGAGAAAGGCGCAGGAAGTGATGGTTGTAGGATGAGTGACCTATCCCCCCGGCCCCCTTTCCTGAGAGGAAAGGGGGAGAAAGGCGCAGAAGGTGATGGGTGTAGGATGAGGAGAAGAAATATTGTTATTGGGCAGAAAATGCATCCGGATAAGGTGAAGATATAAGACAGAATCTTGAAGGTGTTCTGAGTCGTATCGTGACCCAACTGAAGAAACGCTCTACCTTCCAAACCTCTTAGGAACACCCTCTCCCCTCCCCGTTTCGGGGAGGGGCCGGGGGAGGGGTCACTACCACGGCTGTTCCGCAAGACCCAACCGTTCTGACTGCCAGCGGTATGAGTGACCTATCCCCCCGGCCCCCTTTCCTGAGAAGAAAGGGGGAGAAAGGCGCAGAAGGCGACGGGGAGTTTGCAGAAAATGCATCCGGATAAGGTGAAGATATAAGACAGAATCTTGAAGGTGTTCTGAGTCGTATCGTGACCCAACTGAAGAAACGCTCTACCTTCCAAACCTCTTAGGAACACCCTCTCCCCTCCCCGCCTCGGGGAGGGGCCGGGGGAGGGGTCACTACCACGGCTGTTCCGCAAGACCCAACTGTTCTGACTGCCAGCGGTATGAGTGACCTATCCCCCCGGCCCCCTTTCCTGAGAAGAAAGGGGGAGAAAGGCGCAGGAAGTGATGGTTGTAGGATGAGGAGAAGAAATATTGTTATTGGGCAGAAAATGCATCCGGATAAGGTGAAGATATAAGACAGAATCTTGAAGGTGTTCTGAGTCGTATCGTGGCCCAACTGAAGAAACGCTCTACCTTCCAAACCTCTTAGGAACACCCTCTCCCCTCCCCGTTTCCCGGGGGAGGGGCCGGGGGAGGGGTCACTACCACGGCTGTTCCGCAAGCCCCAACCGTTCTGACTGCCAGCGGTATGAGTGACCTATCCCCCCGGCCCCCTTTCCTGAGAAGAAAGGGGGAGAAAGGCGCAGGAAGTGATGGTTGTAGGATGAGTGACCTATCCCCCCGGCCCCCTTTCCTGAGAGGAAAGGGGGAGAAAGGCGCAGAAGGTGATGGTTGTAGGATGAGGAGAAAAGATATTGTTATTGGACAGAAAATGCATTGAAGGTGTTCTGAGTCGTATCGTGACCCAACTGAAGAAACGCTCTACCTTCCAACCCTCTTAGGAACACCCTCTCCCCTCCCCGTCTCGGGGAGGGGCCGGGGGAGGGGTCACTACCACGGCTGTTCCGCAAGACCCAACTGTTCTGACTGCCAGCGGTATGAGTGACCTATCCCCCCGGCCCCCTTTCCTGAGAGGAAAGGGGGAGCAAGGCGCAGAGGTGATGGGTGTAGGATGGGGAGAAAGGCAGAAAATGCATCCGGATAAGGTGAAGATATAAGACAGAATCTTGAGGTGTTCTGAGTCGTATCGTGACCCAACTGAAGAAACGCTCTACCTTCCAAACCTCTTAGGAACACCCTCTCCCCTCCCCGCCTCGGGGAGGGGCCGGGGGAGGGGTCACTACCACGGCTGTTCCGCAAGACCCAACCGTTCTGACTGCCAGCGGACTGGTGACCTATCCCCCCGGCCCCCTTTCCTGAGAAGAAAGGGGGAGAAAGGCGCAGAAGGCGACGGGGAGTTTGCAGAAAGTGGATCTGGATAAGGTGAAGATATAAGACAGAATCTTGAAGGTGTTCTAAGTCGACCCATCCGGAGAGAGTATAACTGAAGAAACGCTCTACCTTCCAAACCTCTTAGGAACACCCTCTCCCCTCCCCGCCTCGGGGAGGGGCCGGGGGAGGGGTCACTACCACGGCTGTTCCGCGTTCCCCGGACGCCGACGGCAATCGCACCGGTGGCCTGCAACCTCTGCTGTCCGCTACAACAACTTTCCCTGTATTCTGTCAAAACAATTGGTTATATTTACTTTGTTACCAATGGCGTTGTATTTATAGGCGGTTTCTGCGGCATAAAGGGAGAGAGTATGGATGTTGAAAAGCGAAACGGATGAGCATCGGGAATCGGTCTGGAGTGTGAACGACAGGGAATGGTTTGCCTATTTGTCGGTCGCACTATTTGTTCTCGGATTGGTTTTGCGGTATCGGGAAAAGGATGCATTTCAAACGGCATTCGACCTCATAAAAGATGTGGGAACCATTGGCATCTTTGCTGTTACAGGTGCTTTTTTCACACTGGAGGTGATAGACGTTATGTTAGGAATTTATGAGAGGATTAAGAAAACGCAACATGAAATGGGACGCAAGGCAGGACGTCAGGAAGGACGTCAGGAAGGTCAGGAAGGACGTCAGGAAGGACGTCAGGAAGGACGTCAGGAACAAATTGATAAAATCAGGAAACGGATTGAGGCTGAAAGAGAAAAAGGAAATCTGAAAGACATCGAGTTGAGGAAATTTGAAAAACTTCTGGACGACGATGAGTAAGAAGCTGTATAGGTGCATTGAGGATACCGTGTCAGACCCCCGAAAACTCGCCTGCTGTGCGGCCGATCGGCCCACCACCCTGGCAGGCAGGCAACCGCCCGCCTCAAAACCGCGGGCCAAAGCGAAAACCCGCCGCGCCCGGAAGAAAACCGCGTCCACCAGCGGAATGGTCCGGCTGGACAGCGGAGCATTCCTGATGGGCACAGACGACAACCTCGGCTTTCCCGATGACGGCGAAGGTCCCGTCCGGGAAGTCTATCTGCACCCATTCTACATCGACCCATGCGCCGTCACCAACGCCCGGTTTGCCAGATTTGTGAAAGCCACCGGGTACCAGACCGAAGCGGAACGGTTTGGCTGGTCCTTCGTCTTCCACAGCTTTATTGCCCCCAGCGTGGCGCAGCGCGTGACTCAGGTCGCCTCCGATACCCCCTGGTGGTGGCCCGTGGAAAACGCCTCTTGGCGCTGCCCCGAAGGCCCCGGTTCAACCGTCCGGAGACGCCTGGACCACCCCGCCGTCCACATCTCCTGGAACGACGCCGCTGCCTACTGCAAGTGGGCGGGAATGCGCTTGCCCACAGAAGCCGAATGGGAATTTGCCGCCCGGGGGGGGCTGAAAGGGAAAACCTACCCGTGGGGAGATGAACTGACCCCCAACGGGGAACACCGATGCAACATTTGGCAGGGAACGTTTCCCGATGTCAACACCGCAGAAGACGGACACGTAGGCACAGCGCCCGCGCATGCCTTCCCGCCCAACGGCTATGGTCTATACAGTGTATCCGGAAACGTATGGGAGTGGTGCGCCGACTGGTTTAGCCCCGACTTCCACGTCAATAGCCCCCACGAAAACCCGAAAGGCCCCCCTTCCGGCGGGGCAAAAGTGATGCGAGGAGGGTCCTACCTCTGCCACGACTCCTACTGCAACCGCTACCGCGTGGGCGCACGATCCTCCATCACCCCCGACAGCTCAACGGGAAATCTTGGATTCCGCTGCGCCCGGAACGCCTGAACCACACACCCGCAACCCTTCCCCGCCCTTCCCATGCCTTCGGCGAGGCCTTTTTCTTGATCGCCCAAGAAGCGGGTTACACCATCGGCCGCTGCGAGAGGTCCAACGGCGATGGCGCGCGCGCCATCGCGAGCTCGTAGCCCGGTTTCGACGGTTCGAGAAAGGTGATGGCTTCATAGAAGTCGTCGAGCGCGACGAACACCCCGTTCGCATTCGCCCAGGACCGCATCCGCTGGTTGCACGAATGCCTCCACGAGAGGATTTCCACTCTCCAGCCTCGTTTCTGCATCCGTTCCAGCGTCCGGTGAAACCCGGCGCCTTCAAGGTAGCCTGCTCCGTCGCCGGTGAGGAGCGTCACGATCCCGGGAATTCCGTTGTAATCCAGTGCGTCCTCAAGCATCTGCAATTGCAACATGTAATCGGGCATTTGCTGCTCGCCGCGAGCGGGGTCGTGGCGATCGAACAGAGTGACTTCCACGCCGGAAGCCTCCATCCGGTTCCAGAGGCCCCGCATTTCAGGCGGAACCGAACCGGCGGCGATCGCCTTTTGGAGCGTCCGGTCCGCGTGCGCGAGCCGCAGCAGGTTATCGAAGTGGATGCGCACCCGGTAACGGGCACCTGGCCCTTCGTCCTGTTCCTCCGCGAGGCGCTGGACCTCGTGAAAGATGTTTGAGTTATCCCAATAAACGAAAACCTTGTCCATCCAGTGTTCTCCCCTTCTGATCTATCGGCCTACCTCATACCTAGCTCAGAAGAAACACCTGTCAATAGAGTTTTTTATCCGCCGACCGACCTGTCTGCTGCCAGGCAGGCGCGAAGACCGCTGGGAGGGTTAAAACAGCTTCTTTTAGCATACCTGCCGCACCCGCAGGGTCCGAAACCGGTTGATGGCCGCCGCCAGTTCAAACCGGCGCGGAAGCGCAAACTGCCCCAGCAGGCGCGGGCTCAAAACATCCAGCCCCTCCCCATCCAAATCCGCCCAGACCCGCTCCAGCACCTCCCGCAACGGACGCCTTCCGTCCATATACCGGTTTCGAGCGTAAAGAATCGCGTTCCCGATCGCCTCCGTCTGCCCCCTGTCAACGACCTGCTCAACCGCAGAAAGGTCGATCGTCTGCTCCCCAAACGCAATCGTATGGGCATCGCGCACCCCAATATTGACCCCCCGGCGGCCCCGGCTGGGATCGATACTATCCGAGATGGGTGCCCGGGCAGTCACCCGCCCGAACCGCTCGCCTCCCTCTGCCCTCCGTCTTGCCCGATAGCGCTGCGCAATCGCCCCCGCCTCCCGGCTGACGTCCCGGGGGCAATAGACATCCATCATAATCACCCGGTCGGCTGCATCGAAATAGTCGCCCGACCCCCCGATCACCAGCACCGTAGAAACCCCCAGATCCCGATAGAGCAGGCGAACCTTATCGATAAACGGCGTGATCGGCTCCTTCTCCTTGGCCACCAGCTCCTGCATCCGGTGATCCCGGATCATAAAATTCGTCGCCGAAGTATCCTCGTCAATCAGCAACAAATCAGCGCCCGCCTCCAGCGCCTCGATAATATTTGCAGCCTGCGATGTACTCCCGCTGGCGTCCTCCGTAGAAAAGGCGGACGTGTCCTTGCCGTGGGGCAGATGGGTAATAAAGGGCCGGATGTCCACCCCCTCAATCCTCCGGCCGTCCTCTGCCCGGATCTTGACCGCATCCGCCACCGTCACCGCCAGCTCCCGGCCGTCTCCGGGAATGTGGTTGTAGACCCCCACCTCCAGGGCACGCAACAGCGTCGACTTCCCGTGGTAGCCCCCGCCTACGATGAGGGTGATCCCCCTGGGAATCCCCATCCCCACCACCTCCCCCCGGCCTGGAAGGTCCACCACCACACGCAGTGAGGGGGGGGAAACAAACGGAACGGCCGCTTCCGCCCGCATCGGCCTGTCGTCCACCCCGCTGCGCCGGGGCAGCACCGCCCCCTCCGGTACAAAAGCCACCAGCCCCAAATCGTCCAACCTCTTTCGCAGCGCATCCTGGTCTTCATTCACCTCAAGATGGGCGTATAACCCCGCCCGGTCCAAACGGTCAAAACACAGCGCGCAGGCCACGATCTCGGGCAACTCCTCAAAAAACATCGCCTCTGCCTGTCGGCCCATCACACGCCTCCCCTGAGCGGGCAGCCCCATCAGCAGCCGCGCCTCCACCCCCTCCTGCGTCACCCCCACCGAAGTCCGCTCTAAAATCTCCTGCCCCGGCCCACCAATCGCAATCTGTCCGCTCCGCCCGCTCCCCCGCCGGCCCCGCGTAACCCGCAGGATGGCCTCGGCAACCCGCCGGGTCAAAAAATCGCAGAGCCCCACCCGCCGGCTTCGAGAGGAAAACGTATCCCCTGGAAAACGGGCCACGCCCTGCAAGACCTCAACCCGTATCCGGCTTGGCGGCGCGAACGGATCGGCCTGTACATGGTCGATACGCAAACAATAGCATCCAAAATCGTACTGCCCTGCAATCGCCTTGTACGCCGGATACCCCCGACCGTCGATCCGGCGCAGATTCCGACGCAGATCCTCCCCGCTCCTCATGGTCTCTATACCTTACATATAAAGCAGTGGGGGACGAACCTGCCGTCGTCCCCCACTGCTTCCAAACCGGCCCGAAACCTGAAACACGCCTCATTCCCTCACAACCCAAACCTTGACCTTGGCCTCCACTTCCGCATGCAGACGGATAGGCACATCGTAAACGCCCAGCGCCCGAATCGGCTCCTCGAGCTGAACCGCGCGGCGATCGATCTCAAGCCCCTGCTCGTTCAACAGGTCGGCAATATGCTGCGACCCGACCGACCCGAAAATCCGATCCTCTTCACCCACAGCCACGGGCACCGTGCACGACATCTTCTCCAGCCGCTTCCCCAAAGCCTCCGCCTCTCGCTGCGCCCGGGTACCCTGCATCTGCTTCTGGCGGCCGAACTCCTTGTATACCGCCATGTTGCTCCGGTTGGCAACAAGCGCCAAACTCCGCGGGAGGAGGTAGTTCCGGGCATAACCGTCCTTCACCTCAACAATACTCCCCGCCTCCCCCAAACGGCCCACGTCCTCTGTCAGTATCACCTTCATAAATCTCATTCCTCGTCAAAAAAAGATGGGCCCCATCGTCTTTACCTGACCGTCTCCGCGGCAAAGGGCAACAACGCAATCTGTCGCGCCCGTTTGAGCACCCGCGTCAACTGGCGCTGATGATGTGCCTGACTCCGCCGGGGGGTAATCTTTCCCCGTTCGGTAACAAACCGTTGAAGCAGCCGCACATCCTTGTAACCGATCTCCAGAGACTTATCCTCGCAAAACCGGCAGACCTTTACACGCATTCGATTCATACCGCTTCCTCCTCGTCTGCTTCGTGCTCACCCTCGGCTTCAGCATCTTCAGCATCCCCATCCGACGCGTCGCCCCCGGTGTGAACCTCCTCCGCTTCAACCTCGGAAGGGGCAGGCTCCAAATCCACTTCGAGCAGAACGACCATATACCGGAGCACCGACTCGTCCAACTTGCAGACCCGATCCAGTTCGGGAAGAATCCCTGGCTCCGCCTGGAACTGGACAAAAGTGTAAACAGCCTGCTGGTGTTTCTTAATTTCATACGCCAGCTTCCGCACCCCCCACCGATCCACATTGAAGATTGTGGCGTCCTGCCCGGTGAGAAAGTCCTCATAGCGCTTGATGGTCTCCTCTACACCCCCTTCCGGAAGTTGAGAATCCACAATCAGCGCCAGTTCGTAATTCCTCGACATACAAAATCTCCCCCTGGACTAAGACCCGGGATATACGCTTCCCGAGTGGGGTTAAATACTGCCTGCTACCCTCAGTTGGCCTGCTTTGAATCCTGTTCCCCCTCCTCGACCAGGGACCCGCGCTTGCTAAACACGATCCCGATGCCCAGGGCAATAATGCAGGTAAGAACGACCACCATGCGGCCAATAGAGAACTCGTTGAAGTGAACGTACACAACAAAGGGTGCAACGAGAAGGCCGACCAGATTCATCACCTTGATCAGCGGGTTGAACGCCGGTCCCGCCGTGTCCTTGTAGGGATCGCCCACCGTGTCACCGATCACGCCCGCCTTGTGGGCGTCGGTCCCCTTGCCGCCCAGGAACCCGTCCTCGATCTTTTTCTTGGCATTATCCCATGTTGCCCCGGTATTGCACATATACCCGGCAAGCAGCTGCCCCGTAAGGATCGCACCGGCTAAGTACCCGCCCAGAGCGCCCGGCCCCAGGCCAAAACCGACCAGCACCGGCGTGGCGATGGCCAGGATGCCGGGGCCAAGGAGTTCCTTCTGCGCGGCCGCCGTTACAATATCCACACAGGTGCCGTAATCCGGCTTCTCTTTGCCCGTCATAATGCCGGGATGTTCCCGGAACTGCCGACGAACCTCCTCCACAACCTGGAATGCGGCACGGCCCACAGCCTTGATCGCAAACGAAGAAAACAGAAACGGCACGGCCCCGCCAATCAGCAGACCCACAAATACCTGTGGAAGGTTCACCTGAATACCCGTCTCGATCAGGCCCGTGGCGTCGATAAAGGAACTGAAAAGGGAGATGGCCGCAATCACCGCCGTGGCAATGGCCAGCCCCTTCGTCAATGCCTTGGTGGTATTCCCGATGGCGTCCATCCAGGCCAGGTTCCGGCTGGCCTCGTGCTCCTCCGTAATGCCCGACATCTCGAAAATGCCGTGCGCATTGTCAGTGATGGGGCCGTAGGTATCCATCGCCAGGATGAACCCGGTGGTCGTCAGCAGCCCCAGACCGGTCAGCGCGATGCCGTAGGCGGCCAGGGCGGGACTGTCCGGGAAAATGATCAGGGAGGAGATGATCGTCAGGCTAATGGTGACCACCGCCCAGACCGTCGACTCCAGCCCCTCGGCCATACCCGCTAAGATCAGCGTGGCCGGCCCGGTTCGAGAAGCCACGGCGGTCTCTGTGGTCGGCCGCAGGTCCGGATGGGTGAAATGGTTGGTCAGCCACAGCGTGACAATAGCCAGGACGATGCCCATCGTCGTCGCCCAGAAAAACCGAAAGTCGGGCGCACCCGTATTGGGGTCGGTCAAATAGAAAAAATTGACAATGGCGAAGCCCAAAATAGACACAAGAGACGCCGTCCAGTAGCCCACGCTGATGGGCCGCATCGGGTCCGCCAGCTCCTGTTCCTTCGCCCGCACCGCCCAGGTGCCGATAATGGACGAGAAGACGCCGACCGCGCGGATGAGGAGCGGATAGATGATAAGCTTCAGGGCGAACCCTGCCGATGCCGCCCCGTAGACCTCGTTGAAGTGCGCATCCAGCGTGGCCACCGCCGCTAAGATGATGGCAGCCACAAGCGTCACTTCATAGGACTCGAACACATCCGCCGCCATCCCGGCGCAGTCCCCCACGTTATCCCCCACATTGTCGGCAATCACCGCCGCATTTCGCGGGTCATCCTCCGGGATGTTCTGTTCCACCTTGCCCACCAGGTCCGCGCCCACGTCCGCCGCCTTGGTGAAAATACCCCCGCCCACCCTCATGAACAGGGCTGCGAGCGACCCACCGAACCCGAAGCCGATGAGGACCTTCATAGCATCCTCTTTGAAGATCATAAAAATCAGCGTTGCGCCAAGCAGCCCGAAGCCAACGGTGAACATGCCCGACACGGTCCCGGCGCGAAAAGCCAGCTCCAGCGCAGGCTTGAACCCCCGCAGGGCGGCGTTGGCCGTACGCACATTCCCCTTCACGGCCAACCACATCCCCACATAACCCGCCCCGTAGGAGGCCATCACGCCCATCAGAAAGGCCACGGCCACACCAATGGGAAGCGGGTGGGGGTACTGCTCGGGCATGCTGTGATACATGTAAAAAAGGCCGATGGTGATCACGATGACAAACCAGATCATCGTCCTGACCTGCCGGCCCAGGTAGGCCATCGCCCCCTCCTCAATGGCGCGGGCAACCTGCTGCATCCGGGGTGTGCCGGGGTCTTCCTTGAGCACCTGCCTGACCAGATACAATCCATACGCCAGCGCAACGAACGCAGACGCCAGAACAGCCCACAGCAATATCAACTCCGACTGCCCCAACGGGGGCAACTCAATATGACCTTCCATGGAACGGTTGACCCTCCCTCCTTTAAGAATTATAACGATTCATCGCCGCATCCGGACCCAACGCCGTCCAGCACGCCACGCCATCGGCCGCCGTCCGGACCAACCTCTCGACCCCTTCCAGCTCACCCTCGTCGAATCCATTCAACACATAGGCAACAAGGCCCATCTCTTCCGGAGGCATGCCAATACCCATCCGGAGCCTTGGGAACCCGGCAGCCCCTACGGTTTCAATGATCGAAGCCAGCCCGTTGTGCCCCCCATCGCTTCCTTTTCGCCGCAGCCGAACACACCCCAGGTCCAGATACACGTCGTCAACCACCACCAGCGCATCTTCCAGAGCAATACCGAACCGCCGGAGGACGTCTCCAACCGCAGTCCCGCTGCTGTTCATATACACCGTCGGCTTGACCAGCAGCAGCGGCTTTGACGCACAGGCCACCTCACAGAAGAGATACGTAGACGCCCGCGCCCAATCCCCTCCCAGGTCGCCTGCCAGCAAATCGACCACCCGGAAGCCCAGATTGTGGCGGGTACCGGCATAACGCGCCCCCGGGTTGCCCAGGCCCACTGCGGCCTGCACAATCATACCCCCCTCTACTGCGATCTGCCTTCCTCGGCCTCCTCCTCACCGCGCCTGCCCCGCTCGATAACCTCAGGCTCCTGCATCTCCTCTTCCTCCACCTCCACCCCTTCCTCTTCCTCTTCCTCCACCTCCTTGACCACAGTGGGCGGAACCACCACGAACACCGAACGATCCCCTTCGGTAACAATCCGGACATCGCCCCCAACAGAGAGATCCGAAACGTGGACCGTATCTCCGATACGCATCTCAGACACATCCAACTCGATCCGCTCGGGGATCTGGGTGGGCAGACACTCCACCTCCACCGTGTAGAGCATGTGCTCCAGGATCCCCCCATCGGCCCGCACCCCAACCGGGATGCCCACCCCCACAACCGACACATCCAACACGATTTTCTCGGTCAGAGAAATCCGGTGAAAGTCTACATGCAGGATGCTGTCCCCAATAGGGTGCTGCTGGATCTCCTTGATAATGGTGGTTTGGAAGGCGTCCTTTCCATCTTCCAGTACCAGGGAAATGATGGTATTCCGGCCCTGAGTATGCAGGATGTCCTCCAGGTGCTTCCGGTCCACCAAACAGGGCACCGTCGGCTCGTTGTCTCCATATACCACCGCTGGAAGGTAGCCCTGCTGCCGGAGGTGTTTGGCCGCCTGTTTTCCGCTCTGCCGGCGCAACCTGGCCTGTAGTACCACATCATCAGCCATGCTTGAATTCTCCGTTCAACGCAAAAAAACTGCCGGGCAGGGATTCGAACCCTGATTAACGGCTCCAAAGGCCGCGGTCTTGCCATTAGACGACCCGGCAATCCAAATTCAAACCTTCGGACGACACAGACTAACCCGGTAGCCCCGCAACCCCGTGGCCGCTTCCGCCGCCTGCCTGCCCTCCCCAAAAACACCGTACAGGGTTGATCCGCTCCCCGAAAGCGAACAGGCCAAAGCCCCGGACGCCTCCAGAGCGCTCAGGATGGGATCCACCTCCGGATAAGTCGTTTTCAGAAGGGGCAAAAAGTCGTTTTCCAAACAGGTGAACAAAACGTCCGCGCAAAGTTCCCCATTTTCCTCTATAGAATTCAGAAAACTAATATATCCGGATGCTTCTGTCAAGGCAATTTTCAAATTCCGATAGGCCCATCCGCTCGACACCTGGAATCCGGGGTGAACCAGGACATAATGGAAATCCGCCTGCCAGGGGATATACCGGAGACACTCACCCCGCCCGGTGACCACGGCGGTCCCCCGCCTCAAAAAAAAGGGCACATCCGACCCCAGGTCCCCGGCCAGAGCCTCCAACCGCGCCCCGGAAAGGCGCAACGCCCACATCCCGTCCAGCACCCGAAGCACCGCCGCCGCATCCGAACTGCCCCCGCCCAACCCTGCCCCGACCGGGATGCGTTTTTCCAGAACCACCCGAATGCCGTTCTCCGTCCCGGTGGCCTCCCGCAGGGCCTCCACCGCCTGAAAAACCAGATTCTCACGCCCCGCCGGAATCCCCGGGTCATCACATAAAATCTCCGTCGCCCCCCTCGCCGCCGGTTCAAAAATCAGCCGATCGTGCAGGTCTATAGTCTGAAAAATCGATAGAATATCGTGATATCCATCCGCCCGCCGCCCCAGCACCTTAAGCCCCAGGTTGATCTTGGCATAGGCATACGCAATCGTCCGATTCACGCACAATCTCCTTCAGATGTACATCCTCTCTGCCAAACTTGCAGGTGACGTCCTCGACCTTGCAAACCCGCAACACAGGCCCCTGTTTGGGTGTCTCAAGCCCAACGTGAAATTAAAGATTGACGCTTTTGGATAAATGTTATACATTGGAAGAAAAGCTCCCGGAAAAGAAGATAACCAGCGTAAAATTTTAAGATTATGAATACTTCAACGCCGATTGCGTGAAGGCTATGGTGTCGATCCGAACAGGTGGAATAGTGGGAGGTCTGCTCGTCGTCCTGGGCCTTTTCGCGCCTTTGACGGCACAGGGGCCCCAGGACGAAAAAGAACTGTTCGGGTTTGCCCAGAGGCTCTTTAAAGACGCCTCGTATGCCAATGCGGCGCAGGAATTCAGCCGGTTTATTGCCTACTTCCCAACCAGCGCCCGCCTCCCGGAGGCCATGCAGCGTCTGGGAGAAGCTTACTTTTTGGACGGGAAATATCAGGAAGCGATCGGCGCCTGTCAGGCATTTATCGACAAATACCCCAACCGCTTCAATGCAGCCGCGGTCATGCGCCGAAAGGCCGAGGCCCTCCTGCGTCTGAAAGAATATACAAAAGCCGGAATGGCCTTTCAAGAAGTGCACGACGCCTTTCCCGGCGGAGACTACGCCCCCCAGGACCTCCTCTACGCAGGCGACACGTTTCGCCTTGGAGGCGACCTCAACGCCGCAGAATCCGCACTCCGATCCCTCATCAGTACCCACCCCACGTCCCGGCTGATCCACGAAGCGACCTACAATCTCGGGCGCGTCCTGCTTGAGGCAAACCGTTCCGAAGAGGCGCTCGCCCAGTTCCGATCTATCGCCGAGTTTTCCGGAGCCACCGAACGGAAACCGGATGCCCTCCTCGAAATTGGAAACGTGGCCCTTGCCAGGGAGGACCTCCAGGAAGCCCAGCGGGTCTTCTTACAGCTTCGCAAAGCCTTCCCCAAAACGACTTCGGCCGAAACCTCCTACCTGGTGATGGCGCGCTGGTTTGTCGACAGAGGCGACCTGCAACGCGCGGCCAAAACCTATGCCATGGCCCGCAACACCCTCCCCGGAAACGAACGTCGCCAGCAGGCCGTTCTGGGACTGGCCGACGCCAACCGAAAACTTGGCCGGAGCGCCGACGCCCTCAACCTGTATAGTCAATTTCTCAAAATCTATCCCTCCAGCCCCTTCCTGGCCCGGGCCTGGCTCGGCCTGGGTCGCGCTTATGCAGACCTGGAAAACGACCGACACGCCCTGGAAGCCTTCAAGCGCCTCCTGGAAGAATTCCCAAACGCCGACGTCAGCGTCCGGGCTTACAGCGATATGGGCGATATCTGGCGAAAGCACCGAACCCCCCAAAAGGCCCTCAACGCTTACCGGACCTATTTGGATCGGGTTGGTGACCCCGGCGCAAAGGCCTCGGCCCTGCTGCGCATCGCCCGGCTCTACGAGGAAGACCTGGAGTGGTACGACCGGGCCGCCGATACCTATCGTAAACTCCTCGATACGACGCCTCCCTATGCCTCCGAAGGCCAGTTCGGGCTGGCCCGCACCTTCGAAAAAACCGGGCAACCCAAACTGGCCCTTCGAGAATACCGGACCTATCTCCAAAAGTTTCCCGGCAGCACCCGTGCGGCAGAGGCCGAAACCCGTATTCAATACCTCCGGGAGTTTGCACGCAGCGAGAGTCCCCCGGATGCCCTCGTTGCGCTCCTGGCCGACCTCCCCTCCGTCGCAGCCGACCCGGAAGCCCGGTTTCGGCTGGGGCGCTTCCTCTACCAGCACCGAAACTATCGCCTGGCCGCCGAAAACCTTGAGGCCGCCCTTGCGGGCGACCCGGCCTCCTCGTATGCGCCCCAAGCCGGCTACCTCTTAGCCGAGAGCCATCTCAAACTTGCCCGCAAAGCACACCTTGGAACCGACCTGCAAGAAGCAAGGGCCTGGCAGCGGAAAGGCCTGGCAGCACTTCAGAATGTCGTATCCCAATACCCCCAAAGCGACTGGGCGGACGATGCGGCGCTGGGGGTGATCCGGCAGACCCTGGTGGAGGTCACGCCCGACTCTGCGCGTGCGCGACGCATGCTCGACGCCTACGGCAAATTTGAGCAGACCTATCCCACCAGCAACCGGCGCGACACCGCCCTGCTGCGGGTGGCCGATGCCTACCTCCTGCTCGGCCGGACCGATCCCCTCCGGATCGCGGACGCGCTTGCGGCCTACCGCAGCTTGCAGAGGAACTTCCCCGAAAGTCCCTTAAGCGCGCAGGCGGCCTACGGAATCGGCATCTGCCAGGCCCGCCAAAAGAATTACATCGATGCCGAAGAGACGCTGCGCAACTTCTTCTTCGAGTTCCCGCAAAACGACCTGGCCGACCGTGCCCGATTCGAACTGGGGCGCATCCTCCTGGAGAGAGAATACTACGCCAGCGCCGCCGAAGCGTTCTCCGAACTCCTCGTCAGCCCTTCCTCTTTGGAACGCGAGCGTTCAAGCCGGGCGCTCCTGGCCGAGTGCTACTTCCGCCTGAAAAACTACGCCGGCGCCATCCGGATCGACCGCGGCCTGCTCCGGCGAGGCGCCGAACCCTCCCTCCTCCGGCGGCTCGCCAGGGCCTACCAAAAAAGCGGACAACACGAGAAAGCCGTTGAAACCTACGCGGCCTTTCTCAGAACCTTTCCCGATGCAGCCAACGCCGACAGCATCGCTTTTACCCGGGCGGAACTCCTCTCCTTCTTGAACCGCACCCCCGAAGCCATCGCCGCCTTCCAGGAATTTACGAAAAAATTTCCCAAAAGCCCCCTCCGGGGCGAAGTCGGCCGAAACGTGGGCAACCTCCTGTTTGAAACGGGAAATTATGAAAAGGCGTTTGCGGCCTATCAAAACCTCTCCCCCTCGGCCCGCAACGAATCTGTTGCCGGCCGGGAGGTCCTGAGTCTTTACCGCCTGAAGCGCATCAAAGACGCCCGAAAAAGTGAAAAAAAGTTTAAAAAGACCTACCCGAACGCCCGTTCCTGGCTGGCCCTGCTCCAGGTGGAAGGGGGGAAATACCACCTCGAGTCCGGCAACCCCAAAAAGGCCCGGGGAATTTTTGAAAACGTCATCAAAAAATACGCCGATACCAGCGCGCTGGCAGAGGCGCACTACTACCAGGCGCGCGCTTTGTATAAAGAGGGACGCGCAGAAGACTACGAAAAAGCCCTGGGCGCCTTTGTAAAAGACCGCTCCGACAACCCGCACTGGACCGACGCAGCGGTCGAACTGGCAGACCTCTACCATAAAAATGAAAACTACGCCGGGGCGTCTAAAACCTATCAACGCGCGCTTAACAACGGCCTCTCGCCCCAACAAAAACCCTTGATCCTCTCAAAACTTGTGAGTACGCACAGAAACCTCAAATGGTACGACACCGCAATCCACTATGCGCGCCAACTCGCTCAGGAATTCCCCCGGCACAGCCTCGCCGCCGAAGCCCGAATGGACATCGGCATCATGCTACACGACAAAGGAGACTACCGGCAGGCCATTCAGGAACTGACCCCCCTGCTCAAAATCGTAGAGAAAGACAACTGGTCGCTTGTGCAGTATGATATTGCGGAATGCTACTTCAAAATGGGCGACTACGATAGCGCAAAACGGGAATACTTAAAACTCCGATACAACTTCCAGGGCTCCACACAATGGCTGGCAAGCGCGTATGCAGGCATCGCCTTCTGCTATGAAGCCCAGGGCAGCTATCAAAAAGCCATCGCGGAACTGGAAGAGATCCGGCGTCGATTCGGGTCTACCAGTGACTTCGGCACCCATGCCGGAGATTACATTCAAAAGCTTCAAAAACACCTCAACACAGACCCGTAGGGGCGACCCTTGGGGTCGCCCGCCCTGGAGAAAACGCCTCATCGAAAAAGACATCAAAATTCTGGGGCACTCAGACGCCTTACGGCAAATCCGGGACACCATCGCACAGATTGCTCCCACACCGATCATCGTCCTGATCACCGGAGAGAGCGGTACGGGAAAAGACCTGATTGCCGAGTCCATCCACCAGCACAGCCCCCGCCGTAACGCACGCTTCCTGACCGTCAACTGCGGCGCCATCCCCGAAACCCTGCTGGAAAGCGAACTCTTTGGCCACCAAAAGGGCGCCTTCACCGATGCCCGGACGCATCGGCCGGGCATCTTCGAGGCCGCAGACGGCGGTACGGTCTTCCTGGACGAAATCGGAGAGATGTCGCTCTCCGCCCAGGTTCGACTCCTGCGGGTACTGGAAGGCCGGGAGATCACCCGCCTCGGCAGCACCCGGCCCACCGAAATAGACGTCCGGGTAATTGCCGCTACAAACCAGGACCTGAAACAGAACGTAGACAACGGCACCTTTCGCCGGGATCTCTACTACCGACTCAAAGTCGTCGAAATCGCGGCCCCCCCCCTGCGCAACCGCCCCGAAGACATCCCCATCCTCATCGACCACTTCGTCCAGCTCTACAGCCGGAAACACAACGTCCCTCCCATTGAACCGGATGCGCAGTCTATGGCCCTGCTTCAAAATTACCGCTGGCCCGGAAACGTCCGGGAACTCAAAAACCTCATCGAACGCCTGATAGTCCTTTCCGTGAACCGCCGCATCGGGGTGGCCGATATTACCGCACACCTTGAAGACCTCGACGGAGCGGCCTCCCCGGGTGGTGAGGTCTCCAACCTTCCCGTCCACCTTGGCAAAACCCCCGAAGAATCCCACCACGACCTCCTCTACTGGGCCATCCTCGAAGTCGCCCGTGACCTCAAAGAACTCAAGGCCTACCTGATGGACAACCAGCCGGAAGTCCGGTCCCTCCCTGTGTACCCGCCCGAAGGAACACCCTTCGCCGGGCAGGCAACAGAAGTCGAAGTTACGGAATCGACCGCCCCTCCACCGGTTCCCGAAGACGTCAAACCCCTTCGGGAAGTGGAGCGGGAAGCCATCGTCAAAGCGCTGCGAGCCACAGGGGGCCACCGCAAACGCGCAGCAAAACTCCTCGATATGCCGGAGCGCACCCTCTACCGCAAGATCCAGCAGTATAATCTCTGAGGCCACCCCTATTCCTCACCCCTATATTTTTGGGAACCTTTCCCCACACTTACAGGTTTAAGCGGAGAACCCGGGTGCTGTGATTTTGGATAGCGGCTTTTAATCCTTCCATAATGCAGAAAGGAGTTGAAAACAGATGCGTCCGATCCTCATACTGAGCCTCGTCCTGCTCACCGCAGGCATCGGTCCAATCACCGCCACAGAGGCAGACCAGGCCGTTGCCCAGCTTCAGAGCCTCAACAAAGCGTTTACGAGCATCGCCAAACAGGTGACCCCAACCGTTGTCACCATCAGCACCAAACAGGATGTGAAGCAGGCCCGCCGGTGGCGGCAGCGCTTCCCCGCTCACCCTTTTTTTGAAGACCCCCGGTTCCCGGAATTCCGGGAACGTGAAAGAGAACCGGAAGAACGGAAAGGCCTCGGCTCCGGCGTCATCATAACCCGGGACGGCTACATCCTCACCAACCACCACGTGGCGGGCAAAGCAAACGAGATTACCGTGATCCTCAGTGACAATCGAGAGTTTGAGGCTAAGCTGGTTGGCACCGACTCCCTCACCGACGTGGCGGTAATCAAAATAGACGCAAAAGGCCTGCCGACCGCGAAAATCGGGAATTCCGACCAGCTTGAGATTGGGGAGTGGGTACTGGCCGTTGGTGCTCCCATGGACCTGCGCTCTACCGTCACTTCCGGCATCGTCAGCGCCCTGGGTCGGGATATCAATATCATGGGGCATTCCGGTTTCGAAGTGGAAGACTTCATCCAGACCGATGCCGCCATCAACCCGGGCAACTCAGGGGGTGCGCTGGTCAACCTCAACGGCGAGGTCATCGGCATCAACACCGCCATCGCCACACGAACCGGTAATTTCGTAGGCTACGGATTCGCCATCCCCATCAACCTTGCCAAAAAGGTCATGGACGACATCACCGCGCACGGCTATGTCCGGCGGGGCTTCCTGGGTGTGGCCCTGGGTAATGTTACAGCCGGCATCGCCGACGCCTTTGGCCTTGATCGGCCCCGGGGGGTTCTCATTACGACCGTCTATCCCGAATTCCCCGCCGACATCGCCGGTTTGATGGCCGAGGACATTGTCCTAAAAATCGATGGACAGGAGGTCAACCGGCCAAACCACGTCCAGAGCCTGATTGCCAGACAACATCCCAACGACACCGTCTCCCTGGAAATAAGGCGCAAAGACAAAACCCTTACCCTGAAGGCCAGGCTGGGTGAAAAGCCCAACGACTTCCGTATAGTTCAGGCCCCCCATCGCAAACCCGGAGAAACCGAACAGCTCGGCCTCACAGTCCGGAATATCACCCCGGAAATCGCCGAAAGCATCGGCATCGATGAGAATGTGAAGGGCATCATCGTCACCGATGTCGGCCGTGGACCGGCCCGCGATGCGGGCTTCCGGCCGGGCTACATTATTCTCAAGGTCCGCCAGGGGGATATAGATCAGGACATTCGATCCGTTAAAGACCTCAAAACCGCCCTTGAAAGACTCAAAAAGGGTCGCAACGCCGCCTTCTCCGTCAGGTGGGGCGACAGACGCATATTCCTGACCCTGCAAATCCCTGAAGAATGAATTGCGGGTTTGGTCCCTCACCTGAGAACGAGGGCCTCCCGAACTCGAATCGGCCATGTCCAATACAGACGCCACCCACGCCCGCCTCATCATCGCCGCCAGCGAGGTCGATGCAGACCTTTACTACGCGACACAATTCCTGGCCCCCGACGCCTTCGTCTTCCTCCGGACAAAGGCCGAAAAAATCCTGCTCGTGTCCGACCTGGAACTGGACCGGGCGCGTGGGCACGCGCAGGTCGACACGGTCCTCTCCCTCTCCCGGTACCAGCACAGGGCACGCCGGAACGGGATCGAAAGCCCAACCCCCCTGGACGCCCTCCACCAACTCCTCCAGGAGCGGGGAATCAAAACCCTGCTTGTCCCCCGGACCTTCCCCATAGAAGCCGCCGACCACCTTCGAAACGCCGGCTATCGGATCAGCTTCCCTTCGGGCTCCTTCTTTCCCCGGCGGGAATGCAAAACGCCCGATGAAATCGACCACATCCGTCAGGTCCAGCGCCATACCGAAGCCGCCATGCACACCGCCATCGCCGCCGTGCGCGAGGCCGAGGTACAGGACGGCGTCCTCTACCTCAACGGCGCCCCCCTCACCGCCGATGTGGTCAAACGCCTCATCGCCCTGTCCTTAATGGAAAAAGGGTGCACGGCCCGCCACACCATCGTGGCCTGCGGAGACCAGGCCTGCGATCCCCACAACCAGGGCTCGGGTCCCCTCCGTGCCGGGCAGATGATCGTCATCGACATCTTTCCCCGCTCCGATCACACCGGCTACTTCGCCGACATAACCCGCACCATCGTCAAAGGGCCGGCCACCGACGATCAGCGCCGGCTCTACGAAGCCGTCCTGGAAGGCCAGACGCTCGCTCTTGGACGCATTCGAGGCGGCGAAAACGGAAAAGAGATCCATCACAGCGTGGCGGATCTCTTCGAAAACAAGGGCTATTCAACCGGAGAAATCAACGGCCGCATGCAGGGCTTCTTCCACGGCACCGGCCACGGCGTCGGCCTGGAAATCCACGAACCCCCCCGAATCAGCAAAGCCGACATCCCCCTCCGGCCCGGCCACGTCGTCACCGTCGAACCCGGCCTCTACTATCCCGGCCGGGGCGCCGTCCGCATCGAAGACCTCGTCGTCGTCACCCGGCACGGCTGCGACAACCTCACCTCCTATCCCAAGGAACTTGAGGTCTGAACCCCGGCGCCGGATCGTCTCCCCTCCCTGGAATAAGAAGCTGTCCCTATGCTCTTGGATGAAACGTCCGGTGCACCTCCTTCAAATACTCCCGGTCTACGTGTGTGTAAATCTGCGTCGTCGAAATATCTACATGTCCCAGCATTTCCTGCACCGCTCGCAGGTCCGCGCCCCCTTCCAGCAGGTGGGTCGCAAACGAATGCCTGAGGGTATGGGGGCTCACCCTCTTTTCAATCCCCGCCTTCCGCACATACTGCCGCAGCAGCTTCCAGACGCCCATGCGGGACAGCCTTCCGCCGCGCCAGTTCAAAAAAACCGCATCCCCCGATCCCGGCCGGGTCAGTTCGGGTCGCACCTGCTCCAGATAGCGGGTCACCCACACCTCCGACTCGGACCCGATCGGCACCACCCGCTCACGGCTTCCCTTCCCAACCACCCGGACCACCTCCAGGCCGAACAGCAGATGGGACCGTTCCAGCCCGATCAGTTCCGACACACGCAGCCCTGCCCCGTAGAGCACCTCTAAAAGCGCCCGGTCCCGCAACCCCAGAGGCGTCTCCCAATCCGGCTCCACCATCAGGCGCTCCACCTCAAAAATATTCAGCACCATCGGCAGCTTCCGCACCGGCTTGGGCGGATTCAGATGCTCGGTCGGATCCCGCTTTGCCAGCCCCTCCGCCTTCAAAAACCGGTGGTACATCCGCACCGCCGTCAGATTGCGGGCCACGCTCGACGCCTCCAGTCCCAGATCCCCCAAAAGGCGCAACAGCGCCAAAACGTCCTCCTGAGAGGCGTCCCCCACCCCCAAAGCGCCCTGCGCCGTCAGCAGCATCAGGTACCGGTCCAGATCCCGCCTGTAGGCCTCCACCGTATTCTCCGCCAGCCCCCGCTCCAGCCTCACAAAATCCAGAAACCGGCGCAACGTCTCGTGCAGTTCGGGCGCAATCCTCCCGTTATTCCGCAATCCGCATTCCCTCCAACGCCAACAACGCCGCCTTCCAGGCCTTCCCGTATGCAAACCCCGTCAACGCCCCACCCGCCCCCACCACCCGGTGGCAGGGCACCACCATGGGGAAGGGGTTCTTCCCCAGCGCCGCCCCCACCGCCCGTGCCGCCCTCGGCCGGCCGACCGCCTCTGCAACCCACCCATAACGCCGGGTCTGCCCGTAGGGAATCTCCCGCGCCGCCCGCCAGACCGCCCGCTGAAAAGGCGTCGCCTCCGGCAGCGGCAGACCCTCCCCCGGCGTGATCAACCTGCCGGAAAAATAACCCATCAATTCCCCCACCAACGCCTCACCCATCCCATCCGGCGGCCGTCCCTCAGCCACGTACGGCCGACCGATCCTCCCCGCATCCCGCTCCAGACGCCCCAACCGGATGCCTTCCAACCTCCCCCCGGACCACCTCAGACTCACCCGCCCCAACCCCGTCTGCAGCACCACCGTATACCTCATCACACCCCCCTTGAAAAGGGGCTTATATATTTAGAAGCAACTGACCCTGACGCTTCGCTTCAGGGTTATGAATGAGAGAAACTTGCTTTCAGACGGTTTTATAGCGCAAATAAGCACCATATATATTGTGCCAAATTCATTATGTGACACAATATGTGCTAAATTACTCAGGAGAAAAGAAAACGAAGCAGGCAGGAAGTCAAGAAGACGGGTCCCAAGCTACCACAGCAAGACGGGACCCTTTGAGTTGATCTCAGGGCATTTCAAAAAACTTTATTACCTTGGGATCAGCATAAGGCGAGTCTAAAAGCCCCTGTTGAACGCGTTGAAGCACGGCAGGTTTTAGGCGTTCTATGCCTACTCGATCACCGTTACGAAAAGCAACCTCGGCGTTACTATGCGCCAATATCCCTGCGTTGTAGTAATTAACCACGGACTCGTGTTTTATAAAAGAGTGATCGCCAGGATTCAGGATTGTCGTGGTATCACTGTTATCACGTAGTGATGTAACATTGACGAGAATAAGTTCATACTTATCACCTTTGGGATCACACAATACAATATAGAGATGCCTTCTCTCCCCGTCGTAATGGCCGTCGTGAAGAATCGCAGTGTCCCCCGCGGATAACGGCATACCAACTACCTACAAAGCTGTTCAGCAAAGGCCTGCACACTTAGATCCTCACAAATACCGTCAAATTCCTCTTGGTTTTTCAAAACCGCCTGGAGTATGCTTTCGATGGAGATCGGCAGAGAACCCCCATCGGGATCTTGGTACTCTGGGAAATTGTGAGTGATGCTCTGGAGTTCTTTAAAACTTAAACGACCGTAATCCTCAAAAACTTCCTCTGCAAGGTCTCTCTCTGCCCTTGAGAGATTTCCCAAATCAGGATCATTTTTGACCAAACACACACAATGCTCTTCTTCACACCCGGAAAAATGCTCGTCCCAAAGCGGATTATGTGTTTCGCCTTTGATCAGGTCATAGGTCTGACTTACAACAGGACCGTAAGGTAGCGACACATAGTCGTCGAACGTGACAGCACGTCCCCAACGCTTAAATCCTTCTCTGTCAAGGATATAAAGCAACTTGATCAGGATATATTTATCAATCCTGCCCTTTGCCATCTGGAGAAAATAAGCAACCATCTGGCAGGTTTTCTCGAATTTGAATTTGGGTCTCTGTAATATCATCGCAAATCTCCTTTTTTAGTCCATTCCGTTGATCAAACTCCGTAGGTTGGCCGCAAGTTTGTCAACGCCGAACCAGTTCACATCGTTTTCCGGCCAATCCAAATCATTGAGAAGCGATGTGCGGGCTTTTTCCCCTGTACTTCTGTTACTCAAGCACTGGACTACCCTCTTTCAACGCTTCCAGGATCTGCCCCGCCAGCTTCGGCCCGATCCCCCCCACCGCCGCGACCTCCTCTACCCCGGCTTCCCGGATCCGAGCCACCGACCCGAAGTGGAGCAGCAACGCCTTCCGCCGCGCCGGCCCCACCCCACCCACTGCATCCAGCTCCGACCTCAGCGTCCGCTTGCTGCGCAGCTTCCGGTGATAGGCCACCGCAAACCGGTGCGACTCGTCCCGAACCGCCTGCAACAACCGAATGGACGACGACGTCTTCGGAATATTCTGTGCGTCCGAACACCCCGGCAGGAACACCTCCTCCAGGCGTTTGGCCAGCCCGACCACCGGCTGTTCTTTGATCCCCAACCCCCCCAGCGCCGCCACCGCACTGGAAAGCTGCCCCTTCCCCCCGTCAATCAGCAGCAGGTCGGGAAAAGCCCGGCCCTCCTCCATCAACCGCTTGAACCGCCGGGTGACGGCCTGCTGCATCATCGCAAAATCGTTCGGCCCCTCAACCCCGGTGATCTTGAAGCGCCGGTACTCCGACTTCCGGGGGCGGCCATCCACGAAACAGACCAGCGACGCGGCCGCATCGGTCCCCTGAATATTGGAAATATCCATCGCCTCAATCCGCCGGGGCGGGCGCTCTAAGCGCAGGTCCCGCTGCAGCGCCGCAATCGCCGCCGGCACCTGCGCCTTTCGGTTCTCCCGCTTCAGCCGCCGCTCGCACAACAGCAGGGCGGCGTTGTTCCGTGCCATCTTCAACAGGCGCGCCTTATCGCCCCGCTGGGGCATCCGGATCTCCACAAGCCCCTCCGACCGTTCCCGCAGCCAGTCTAAGACCGTCTCCCGGTCCTGGATGTCGCAGGGCAGACAGATCTCCTTTGGCACAAACGACGCATTCAGATAAAACAACTGCACAAACCTCGAAACCACTTCCTCCACCGGCGCATCCAGTACCCCGCCCATAAAATAGTGCTGCCGGCCGATCAGCCGCCCCTCGCGCACCTCCATCACCACCCCGCATGCCTCGTCGTCCTCCCGGGCCAGAGCGATCGTATCCCAATCCGTCTGCTCCATCGAAACCACCTTCTGGCGGCTCACCGTCTGCTCCAGCGCCTGCAGCCGGTCCCGGTAAACCGCCGCCGCCTCAAATTTCAGCGCCTCCGCCGCCTGCCGCATCCGGTCCTTCAACGCAACCACCACCTGCGTGTGCCGTCCGGTCAGAAACAGCATCGCCTCATCCACGATCACCCTGTAGTCTTCCTCCGAAATCAACCCCTCACAGGGACCGTCACACCGCTTGATCTCGTAATCCAGACAAACCCGCACATTGTCGCAGGGCAGAGCATAGTCGCAGCTTCGGATCCGGAACAGCCGGTGCATCGTATCCACCGTCCGGCGCATCGCCTTCACATCCGTATAAGGCCCCAGGTAGCGCGACCCGTCCTTCACCACGTCCCGCGTGACGATAATCCGGGGAAACGGCTCATTTGTAATCCTGATAAACGGATACTTCTTGTCGTCCTTCAGGCTGATATTGTATCTCGGCTTGTGGGTCTTAATCAGGTTCGCCTCTAAAATCAGCGCCTCCAACTCCGTATCGGCCACGATATATTCCACATCCCGAACGCTTCTCACAAGCGCCCGGAACTGCCGCCTCCCGTCGTGCGCATGGGGGCGGAAATAGGACTGTACCCGGCCCCGCAGGGACTTGGCCTTGCCAATATAGACGATCTGCCCGTCCGCATTCTTCATCAGGTACACCCCGGGCTCTTTGGGCAGGTGGTCCAGCGCCTCCTTAAGCTGCTCGCCGGCCTCCCGCGGACCTGCCCGCGCCCGGTCTGCCAATAGAGAATCCACCGTCCATTCCCCTTCTCACAGGTCCACAACCTCAACCGCCATCGTCGTCAGATCCAGCACCCCCACCGTCGCCCGGCCGGTCACCCAGCCTCCGGCCTCTCCGGGGTTGACCACCAGCGTCTTCCCGGGCCGAATGTCGATCTCGTGCGTGTGCCCGTAGACAATCGCATCGTATGCCCCGCTCGCGGCCAGGGCATCCACCTCGTCCGGTTCGTGCAGCATCAGCACCCGTTTCCCCCCGTATTCAAACGCATGGGGCGCCCGATGAATCGGTCCGATGGGCTCAAACTGCGCCCGCAGCCCGAACCGCTCTCCGTCGTTATTTCCGAACACCCCGATCATGGGCGCCTCTAAGGCCGCCATCCAGCGCGCGTTAAACGGCGCAATATAGTCCCCCCCGTGCAGGACCAGCCCCACCTGCCGGGCGTTGAACAGAGCCACCGCCACCTCCACCGAATCCCTGTTGTCATGCGTATCGGTAATCAGCCCGATCAGATGCGCTTTTCCCATGGCCGTCCCCCTTTGCGTAGATCTTTCCCCGTCGGTCTTTCAAACCAGCCCCGACGCAAAATTCGGCGCCTGTATCC
This sequence comes from Candidatus Latescibacterota bacterium, assembly GCA_965222075.1. Lineage (GTDB taxonomy): Bacteria > Latescibacterota > UBA2968 > UBA2968 > JAAXHW01. The sequence goes on from OZ244937.1 coordinate 3,863,379, forward strand.
TGACTTACCATAAGGAATAAACAGGAACCTTGCGCTACAACCTTCAAAAACTTAACCGCCTCCCTCTGCTTTGTCAACCGAAACCCTTTCTCCGGGAAAAAAGAGTATCCATAAAAAGGCAAAAAGCGTATCTTTACAACGTTACACGGTGTTTCTGCGATTTTATCTATGTACGCCATGTGTGGTTGCTGATCACAAAAAACCAGGAGATCCCTGTTTTGTCCCGCTTAAAAATCGGCCTCCCTTCCGGAAGCCTTCAGGAATCCACCCTCGACCTCTTTGCCAAAGCCGGCTACCGTATCCGGACAAACGCCCGTTCGTATACCCCCTCCATCGACGATACCGAACTGGAGGGGCTCTTCCTGCGGGCGCAGGAGATCGCCCACTACGTGGAACGAGGGGTGCTTGATGTGGGCCTCACCGGCATAGACTGGATTCTCGAAAACGACGCGGATGTCGTTGAAATCTGCGAACTTCGATACAGCAAAACTACAACCCGGCCTGCCCACTGGGTGATTGCCGTACCGGAGGATTCTCTCATTCGGTCCGTACAGGACCTCCAGGGCAAGCGCATTGCCACAGAACTGGTCAACACCACCCGAAAATACCTCCGGGAGAGGGGGGTGGAGGCCGAAGTCGAATACTCCTGGGGCTCCACCGAGGCCAAGGTCCGCGTCCCCGGCCTGGTAGACGCCATTGCCGAGATTACGGAGACCGGCTCCTCCCTGCGTGCGAACAAACTTCGTATCGTGGAGACGATATCCGAGACAACCACCCGGTTCATCGCCAACAAACAGGCCTGGAACAACCCCTGGAAGCGGGAGAAGGCCCAGAACATCGCCACCCTCCTCGTCGGCGCCTTCCAGGCCGAAGACAAGGTCGGCATCAAAATGAACGTGCCCAGAAACAACCTGAATGCCGTCGTCGAACACCTCCCCGCGCTCAACAACCCGACCATCTCCAACCTCCTCGACGGGGATTGGGTCGCCATCGAGGTCGTCGTGGACGAAAAGGTCGTGCGCGATATCATCCCCCATCTCAAAAAAGCAGGCGCCGAAGGCATCATCGAATATCCCTTGAACAAGGTGATCTACTGACCGTCTCCCGAAGCGCCTGCTGCGGGAATTCAGATCGGAACAGAACGAATGATCCAGATGATCTTCTATGGTTCGGACACCGAATCCAAAAAACTCAACGCCATCCTCTCACGCAGCACCGACTTCACGCCCGAGCTTGAGGCCGCCGTTCGGGAGATCGTCACCCATGTGCGGGACCGGGGCGACGAAGCCCTCCTGGAATATACCCGCACATTCGACCGGGCCGACCTCACCGTCGACGATCTCCGGGTGCCCGAAGCCCACATCGAATCGGCCTACCGCAGCGCCGATCCGAACCTGATCGAAGCCCTCCAGGCCGCAGCGGCCAACATCCGCCGCTTCCACGAGACCCAGCAGCAGACCTCCTGGTTCATCGAAGACGGCGACGGCGTCGTCCTGGGCAAGCGCGTCCTCCCCATCGAACGCGCCGCCCTCCTGATTCCAGGCGCCAGCGCGCCCCTCTTCTCCACCCTTCTCATGGCCGTCATTCCCGCTCAGATCGCCGGTGTGCCCAACCTCTGCATAGCCACCCCCCCCCGACCCGATGGCTCCGTGCATCCCACCGTCCTGGCCGCGGCCCACACCGTGGGGGTAAGCGAAATCTACCGGGTCTTCGGCGCCCAGGCCGTCGCCGCCTTCGCCTTTGGCACAACAAGCCTGCCCCGGGTCGATAAACTCGTTGGCCCCGGACACCCTTCGGTCCAGATCGCCAAGAAAATGGTCTTTGGCAGCGTTGACATCGACATGATCGCCGGCCCCAGCGAAATCGTGGTCTTGGCCGATGAAACCGCCGACCCCCGCCACGTGGCCGCCGACCTCCTCTCCCAGGCCGAACACGGCAGCGGCTTCGAGGCCGCCGTCTGCATCACCCCCTCGGCCGACCTCGCAGAGAGGGTCGCGGCCGAAATCCAACGTCAGACCGTCAACCTGACCCACCAGGAGGCAATTCAAAAGGCCCTGGACAACTTTGGAGCGGTGGTGGTGGTCAAAGACCTTGCCGAGGGCATTGCCCTGGCCAACCGGATTGCTCCGGAACACATCGAACTCATCGTGGCCGATCCCTGGGCATGCCTCCACGCGGTCAAAAACGCCGGGGCGGTCTTCCTGGGGTCGGCCTCACCCGAACCGGTCGGCGATTACTACGCCGGCACAAACCACATCTTGCCCACGGCCGGCGCGGCCCGGTTTGCCTCTTCTGTGGGCGTCGAAACCTTTCTCAAAACCGTCAGCATCGTGTCCTACACCAACCGCCGCCTTCGACACACCGCCGGACACATCATCCGCCTGGCCGAAGCCGAAGGTCTCGATGCCCACGCCAACGCCATCCGGGTGCGACAGCAGTAGCCAACTCCATTATCGCGAGAACGCCCCCTTGAAAACGCCCCCTCTCCAAAGAATCAAGCCCGAAGTCCGGGCGATCCACGGCTACCACCTCAAAACCTACGACTGTCCGGTAAAACTCAACCAGAACGAAAGCCCCTTCGACGTTCCCGATAAACTCAAAGCAGAGATCCTCAAAACCGTGGGAGAGCGCCCCTGGTCTCGGTACCTCCAACCGATGCCCACCGACCTGGTCGAGGCGCTTGCCCGGCACGTCGGCTGGCCCCCGGAAGGCCTGATTGTCTGCAACGGCGCCAACACGCTGGTCCAGCTCGTCCTCGCCGTCAGCACCAGCCCGGGCGTCCCGATCGTGATTCCATCGCCCAGCTTCTCTCTCTACGGCCTCTATGCCAGCATCTTCAGCGGCCGGGTCGTGCCGGTGGACCCCATGCCCGACCACACCTTCAACCTCCCGGCTATCCGCGAGGCAATCCATCGGGAACAGGCGCATACGGTTATCCTCTGCTCCCCAAACAACCCCACCGGCTGTACCGTATCCAATCCGGATCTGGAAGCCCTGTTGAAGAAAACCGATGCCCTGGTCATCGTTGACGAGGCCTACGGAGAATTCAGCAGCAGCACCGCCCTCGACCTCCTGCCCCGCCACCCCAACCTGATCGTGCTCAAAACCCTCTCCAAAGCCTTCGGCGCGGCCGGCATCCGCATCGGCTACCTCCTCGCCCACCCCAACCTGGTTCGGGAGGTCATCAAAGGAAAAATTCCATTCGACATTAACGTGTTCTCCCACACAGCCGCATTGACCCTCATAAATCGTTCGGACCTCTTCCAGGAACGCGTGGCCGCTATATGTGCCGAACGGGAGCGGGTCTTTGGCGCGCTTCAAAAGATCGACCTCGTGTGTCCCTATGCTTCACACGCCAACTTCATCCTTTTTGAGGTTGACGATGCCGATGCCGTCTTCAACGGTCTGATCGAACAGGGCGTCCTCGTCCGTAACCTCGCCGGCTATCCCGGGCTTTCAAAAGCCCTCCGGGTCAGCATCGGTACCCCGCAGGAGAACGCGTGTTTCTTGAATGCCCTTCGGGAAGTCGTCTAAAATATCGCCATACCGAATATTGGAAAATCCTCAACCAACGGGAGTCCCACCAGACCATGTCCAACCTCCGCACCGCCCGCATCCAGCGCAGAACCTCCGAAACCGACATCGACCTCTCCCTGGTCCTCGACGGTTCCGGAACCTGCCAAACCGAAACCGGCATCGGCTTCTTCGACCACATGCTCACCGCCCTTGCCCGGCACGGCCTCTTCGACCTGAAAGTCGCCTGCAGGGGCGACCTCGACATCGATGCCCACCACACCGTCGAAGATGTCGGCATCTGCCTGGGCCAGGCCCTCGCCCAGGCCCTTGGAGACCGGGCCGGCATCGCCCGGTTCGGATCAAGCTGCGTCCCTATGGACGAGGCCCTCGCCCGTGCGGTTGCGGACCTCTCCGGCCGCCCGTATCTCGTTTACAACGCCGCCTTCTCACAGGAGATGATCGGCGCCTTCCCAACCGCCCTGGGCGCCGAGTTCTTTCGGTCGGTCGCCGACCATGCGCGGATCAACCTCCACATCGACCTTCTCCGGGGCGAAAACGCCCACCACGGCGTGGAAGCCATCTTCAAAGCCGTCGCCCGCGCCCTCCGCCAGGCCTCGGAACACGACCCCCGGGTCGTGGGCGTACCCTCGACCAAAGGCGTGCTTTAGAAGCGGCGAAAACAGACGTGAAAATCCTCCATACCATATACGACGACGTGGACAACCCCTGGTGCGGAGGGGGGGGCGCCGTTCGGGCGCTCGAAATCAACCGCCGCATGGCCCAACGACACGAGATCACCCTGCTCACGGGCAACTACCCCGGCGCCAGCCTCCAGGAGGTCCGCGAGGGCATTCACATCCACCGCATCGGAACAAACCGCAGCTACGCCCTCAGCCGGCTCAGCTACAGCCTGCTGCTGCCCCGCTACCTGCGTCGACGGACCTTCGACCTCTGGGTCTACGATTTCTCTGCCTTTGCCCCCGTCCACGCACCGCCATCCCTTCGGGCGCGGGCGGTCCTGGTCCTCCACCACCTGATGGGAGGACACGCCCTCAGAAAATATTTCGGCGTGGGCCTGCTGGCCTGGGCTGCCGAAGCGGTCAATACCCGGCTCTACCCCCGGATCATCACCGTCTCCCCCGGCACCGCATCCCAGGTCAAAAGCCGCGTGGGTCCCAACGTGGGCATCACAACCATTTATAACGGTGTGGATGCCTCTTGCTTTATCCCGGACATCCCCGACCTGCCTGCGCCGCGTCCGTCGCGGCAGGCAGGAGCGAACTACATCCTCTACTTTGGCCGCCTCGACATCTACAACAAAGGGATCGACCTCCTGTTGAAGGCCTTCGCCCAAATTGGAGGCGACTACCCCGACGTTCGCCTCATCCTGGCAGGCCGGGGTACGCAGCAGCGGCAGCGGGAATTGGAATCCCTGTGCGCTGCCCTCAACATAAGGGATCGCGTCGAAGTGACAGGCCCGGTCTCCGAAGCTCGAAAGCGGGAACTCTTCGGGGGCGCCCTCTTCACCTGTCTGCCTTCCCGCTACGAAGGCTGGGGCATCACGGCCATCGAAGCCGGCGCCGCGGGCAAAGCCGTCATCGGCGCCGACATTCCCGGCCTGGCCGATGCGATCCGCAAAGACGAAACCGGCCTCCTGGTTGCCCCCGAAAACGTGGACGCCCTGGCCGGTGCGATGCAGCACCTCCTGGGCGATCCGGAGGCGCGCCGCCGCTTCGGACAGGCCGGACGCGAATGGGCGGGGCGTTTCACCTGGGACCGGATCGCTCTGCAGCAGGAACGGGCCTACGAACAGGCCATACGTAAAATATCCAAAAAACAGAGACGGGAATGGGACTGATTCAGGCCGTTTACACGTATGCTTTAAAATTGAAAAGCGGCACGGAATTTTTGGCTTTCGGAAGGCCCATCGTAAAACACCTGATTCTCATCAACCAGGTGCTGGAACACACCAAAGAAATCTTCTTCATCCTCAGCGAAATCTCCCGAGCCCTCAAAAAAGGGGGCCTCCTCATCGTGGGCCTGCCCAACCTGGCCACCTGGCACGACCAGCTCCTCCTCCTGTTGGGACAGCAGCCTTCAAGCATGAGGGTTCTGGGTCCCCACATCCGGGGAATCACCCTCCCCGGCTTCAGAGCATTCGTCGAATGCGAAGGGTTCTTTCGCCTTCTGGAATACCGGGGCAGCGGCTTCTACCCCTTTTCCGTTCGGCTCAGCAGGCCCCTGGCAAAACAGTTTCCCACCCTCGCCACCTCCCTCTTTTACAAAATCGAAAGGTGCGAAAAACCGGGTACCTTTATTGACGTCCTCAAAACCCGGCGTTTTCAAACGAACTATCTGATGGGTTAATATGACTGGAGGTACGCTGTGAAACGGACAAGGCCCCGAAAGCGCCGAAGAAAATCCGATACGCGTCCCGATGCCCGTACAGAACGCACAGGAACGCTTCTGGACCGTAGCGCAGCTTATCTCGCATCTCCGTGGGCGCCCGTCTGCTTCTTCGCGGTCCTCAGCATCGTCTACTTCGCCGGGTTCGTCTTCACCGACAACCAGATCCTGGGCCTCGACCCGGGCACAGCCTTCCACAGGGGGCAGGAGCCCTTCCTCCAAAAAGTCGCAGAAGTAAAGCCACCCAACTGGAGGCGCTATATGGGCGGCAACCCCGAAACCAGCAGTTTGCGGTTCAACTACTACTTCCCGCTGCATACAATCTACTTCTTCACCAGGCTTCACACCTACTTCGGCTGGCGCTATGTCATCGCCATGTTCTGCGCCGGCTATTTCACCTACCTGTGCATGCGCGGGTTCGGCCTGCGCCCGCTCGTCGCACTCCTCTCAGGCGTCGCCTTTTCATCGGCGCCCACCTTTCTCAGTTTCTCCTACGCGGGGCACTTTGCCAAAATGTCGGTCATCGCCCTCTTTCCCCTCATGGTCTGGAGCCTCTACCGGGGCATGGAAACCCGGCGCATCATCTACTTTCTCCTCCTGGGCGGAAGCATCGGCATGTCCGTATACAGCCCCCAGATTCAGATGGTCTACTTCTCCCTGCTGGGCCTTGGCCTCATCTTCGCCGTCAAGCTCATCGTCACCCACGTCCGGGAGCACAACCTCATCAAATCGCTCCACCGCAGCCTGCTGGCCGCCGGAGCAATCTGTCTGGGCCTGGCCATCGGCGCCGAAGGCATCTTCCCCCAGTGGTATAACAGCAGCACCCAGACCAAACGCGGCGCCTCCCGCGGCGCGGAAAGCGAAGCGGACAGCCGCCTGGCCTTTGCCACCTCCTGGTCCCTGCACCCGGAGGAAATCGCCTCTCTCGTCGTCCCGGAATTCGTCCACTTCGACGTCCGGCAGCGGAACTACTGGGGCCGGAACGCGTTCAAAGCCAATGCGGAATACTTCGGCATCGTCGTCCTCTTCTTCGCCGCCTTCGCCCTGAGTCGAATCCGGAAAGACCCCCTGGTGCCTCTCTTGCTCATCCCCTTCCTCTTTGCAGTCGCCTACAGCCTGGGCCCACACACGCCCGTACACCGGTTTTTCTACGACTATGTCCCCGGTGTACGCGCCCTTCGCGTTCCCGGCATGATCGCCTTTCTCTTCGCCTTTCCGGCCTGCGCACTGGCCGGCCTGGGGCTGGCTCGGGTGCTCTCTGCGGAAGCCCCCGCGCCCCGGCTCCTCGTCCGCCTCACAATCGGCGCCGCCGTGGCGGTGATCTGCCTGCTTGCGCTGGCCGTGGCCACAAAACCCCTGCTCAGCCTCTGGAACAGCCTTTTCTGGCCGGACATCCCCCTCCGGAAAGCGCAAATCGCACAGACCAACCTGCCCAACCTCAGCCGGGGCGCCCTGATCGGCGCCCTGATCGTTGCGGTCTTATGCCTCCTGACCAGAAAACGGCTGCAAGGCACCCTCTCTCCTGCCACATTTACCCTCCTGCTCATCCCCCTGATCCTCTTCGATACCTGGCGGATCAACAAACAGCATCTCAGATACGCGGACCCGCACCACTACCCCCCAACGGAGCAGATCAACGCCGGCGTCGTACGCTTTCTCAAACAGGACGAAAGCCTCTACCGCGTGTTCCCCCTCCCCGACTTCCGCCGGGTCACCCTGGAAGGCATCGACATCGTCACGGGATTCTACGATTTTACCATCCGGCGTTACGATCGCATCACACAGCCCGACTGCCTGCAACACTTCCCCATCCTCAACCTTCTGAACACCAAATATATCGTGTCCACAGACCCCCTCTCCATACAGGGCTTGCAGGCGGTGGGCCGCATCGAACGGCTCCACATCTACAAAAATCCCAACGCCCTGCCCTGGTTCTACCTTGCCCCCGACTACATCGTTGAAACGGATAAAAACCGTATCCTGGAGCGCCTGAAAGATCCCGAATTCGATCCCGCCAAAACGGCCATCCTTGAAACCGAACCGACCGGCTTTACACCCGGCGGAGACAAAAGTGGGGACCGGATCGAACAGCTTACCTACAACGAGCGCCAGGGGATTATCGAACTCCGGGTGCAATCCGGCGGCTCCCGCCTGCTCGTCGTCTCCGAGAACCACCACCCCTTCTGGCACGCCTACGTCGATGGGGACGAGCGACCGCTTCTGCGGGCCAACTACGTCTGGAAGGCCGTTTTGGTGCCCGCCGGCGAACACCGGGTTGCATTCCGCTACCACGACCCCATCACCGCAGCCTGCCGGTGGGTGACCCTCTCGGCGACCGGCCTCTTCCTGGTCGGCATTGCCGCCTGGTTCCGCTGGGGCCGAATCCGCAACAAACAGACCCCCGTTGCCTGAGAAGCCGTCTCAAAATTCCGTCCACGCCCGCTCACGCGTCTCGCCTCCCTCACCTTCGCTGCGGGGGGGAAGAGGCTTTTCCGCGCGGTTCCCTCCAGCACCATCGCCCAGCAACGCCCCAGAGGTCCGCAGGGCAGAAGCTTCCGTTTCCACCACTGGGGCTATTCGCGGAAAAGCAGCCCCCGCGGCGTCTGAGCGGCGCCCTTCTTTTTCGGCCTTTTTCTTGGGCGCGCAAGAAAAAGGCCTCGCCGAAGGCATGGGGAGGGGAAGGGCGGGGAGGGCTTTTCCGCACAGGTCCCCCCAGCATCCACCGACCCGATGCGGACACGGGCTATCTGCCCACAAAGGTTTCAGGCCATTTCGGCTCGTAATCGCTCTCGAAGAGCCAGTCGAAGTCCTCAGGCACGATGTGGGCGCGCTCGGCACGCAGCTTCCGGCGCAGCCGGGGAAAGAACGCCATCACCCCATCGCGCTGGTTCTTCGGCAGTCCGCACGACACGCCGGCGGCGGCCCACGATGTCCCCATCGCCTTGCGGGACACCGTGTCCTCATTCTGCCAGGCCGAGTGCAGTCCCGCGCTGCACAGGATCAGGATCTGCCCCCGGCGTGCGACCGCGGCAACCGGCTCCTGCTCGACCCAGGGCATATCCCCCAGCGTCGGCACGTGCTCGGGGTAAGCCGGCGCGGTGTCCGGCGGATCCGGGCGCACCCCGTGCACGCGGGGCAGCTTCGCCTTGTGCTCCGGCATCAGAACCCGGCTCCAGTGTTCCATAATCGGGCGATGACTGCCCGGCAGGATGCGCATGGCCCCCCGATGCTCGGGCACGTCATTGAGCCAGAACCACAGCTCAGCGCGCATCCGGCGGGGCGTCGCCTGGAAATCCTCCCACGTCGCCTGGATGTCGATGTGGCATCCGCTGGCCCATTGGTCCCGAAGGCTTGCGAAAGGGGCTTTGGCCGGTGCGCGCTCGTGGGGCGCCAGCCCCCACCACAGGTGCACCGCATCGGCGCCCAGCAGCTTCCTGGCTACCTCCTCGAAGTAGGGATGCTGGACCACATCGACATAGTCCGGGTCTTCGTACGGAGGGCGGCCGCTCTCCTTCAACCGGTCCCACGCCGCTTCGGCCCGGTCCAGCTCCCCGGTGGTGAAGGGGCTGTCGATGGTGACCGCCCCCTCTTCCTCGTATTGTCTCAGTTCCGCATCGGTGAATGGCATGGGGATCTCCTTTATGTGAACAAGTAAACAAGGGAATGATATACCGTACTTGATAAGCAGTCCATCAAGTACGGTCCGCCATACGGAACATGGCTAAAGCCAATTCCCCAGTATCTTCAGGCATCGGTTTCCTCTCCACTTTCTGCCACGCTTTCCCTTCGGCCTCAACCTTTTAACTGGGCGACCACGCTTGACCTTCTTCTTAGCCATGATAGCCTCTCCCTTTGTATAGACTCATAGAATGTTTTTTCGGGCATGAAGGTACTTTCTAAAGGTACATCTTGCCAAATGTACGAAATATATTATATTTGTTCACGATGAGTATAAAAGCGATTTTGGGATTGAAGCAAGTCCTTCAAAAAGAACTCATTTAGTTAGGATATTCGGTTTCCTGGCGGAGTTGTATACATTGTATACAACCAGCAAGAGTGAGATGATCGAGTGTAGATACAGAGAGAGGAGGCGTGAGATGGCAGAAAACACCAACCTTAACGATAATGTAAGGAATCTGATTGCGATAATCAGCAAAGAGGATAAGTGGTTCATCGCTGAATGTCCGCAAATTGGCACGGTCAGTCAAGGCAAATCAGAAGAGGACGCCCTGCGCAATCTGAAAGAAGCAACGGAGCTTTACCTTGATGAAGTAAATGCCAGAGTTGTGGAGTTTGCACTTGCCTAAGATTCCTTCTGGTATTTCTGGCCAAAATGTTGTATCCGCCTTTGTATATGTACGTCAAAAAGGGAGTCATATAGTACTTAAACGTCCTGGACCGCTCAAAACTGATTTGACGATTGTGCCAGACCATAGCGAACTGGCACGGGGGATGCTAGCGAGAATTTTGAAACAAGCGGATGTTGACTTGACAGATTTTTTGGATGCTCTTTAATCTACTCTTATGATGATCGTTCTATGTAACGGTCAATACACGTATTTCCATCGAATACCAAAGATATATTTTGCCCAAGAGGTCACGCGCAAACCGTCGTAACCTCTTGTAACCTCTTTTTTTTGTGGTGGGCGATACTGGACTCGAACCAGTGGCCTCCTGCTTGTAAGGCAGGCGCTCTGACCAGCTGAGCTAACCGCCCACATCCTCTCCGGGTTCTTCCGTGGACGCCTCTTTGCCGGAAGGTCCCCCCATCAACAGCGCAATCGGGATCAGCACGCAGTAGCCCAGCACCAGCAGAATCGGCGCTAAAGTCAAAGACAGGAACCCGTCCACCGGCGGCCGTGACAGACAGATGTAGCCGATCACAATCACCCCGATGGCGGCTGCGAACATCATCGCATTCCACCGGGTATACGGAAGACCGCGCGACTCCCGGTTCCCCCGGTCCTGCTGCCCCCGTCGCCCGGACCGCCGTCTCCGCGCACGGGATCTCGCCTCTCTGCGGGTAGCAGCCATCTTACGCCTCTGGGCTTACCGCTTCTTCTGCCTCTGCCGCTTCCTCGGCTTTTTTTACCACGTCCTCTTTTTTGACCGTCCTCTTCTCCGCAATGCGGGCCGCCTTGCCGCGTAGCTCACGCAGGTAGGTGATCCTCGCCCGCCGGACCTTACCGCGCCGGACAACCTCAATCCCGGCAACGCGGGGCGAATGCAGCGGAAAGATCCGCTCAACACCCACCCCGCCCACCGCAATCTTCCGGACCGTAAACGTCTCGTGAATTCCGCTGCCCCTCCGCTGGATCACCACCCCTTCATAAATCTGGATGCGCTCCTTCTCACCCTCAATAACCCGAACACGCACCCGGACCGTATCCCCCGCTACAAACTCGGAAACATCGGAGCGAACCTGGTCTGCGACCAACGACTTCAACAAAGCGTCCATAATGACACACACTCCCTGAAAAACCGTGAAAGATCAAACCGCAAACGACCCCCGCTTCCGGACCTGGAGGATGAGGCGGAGTGGCACGTTTCACCTTTCACGTTTCACATCCTTATCCTCCAACAAATCCGGCCTCCGCTGCCGGGTGCGTTTAATCGCTTCCTCCCGCCGCCACTGTGCAATCAACCGGTGGTTCCCACCCAGCAGGACCCCGGGCACCGAAAGCCCCTCAAACACCGGCGGCCGGGTATACCAGGGACAATCCAGAAGGCCGTTCTGAAACGAATCCCCCAGGGCCGATTCCGCATCACCCACCGCGCCGGGAATCAGCCGCACAACCGTGTCGATCAGCACCAGGGCCGCAAGTTCGCCCCCGCTCAAAACATAGTCGCCAATCGAAATCTCGTGGGTCACATAACGCTCCCGGATGCGTTCGTCAATCCCCCGGTAGCGCCCGCACAAAAGCACCAGGTGCGCCTCCAGCGACAGCCGGTTCGCCATCGTCTGGTCCAGCCGCTTTCCCTCCGGGGTCAGGAAAATGACCTTCCCGGGGGGCCGCTCCAACGCAATCCCCTTCAGCGCCCGGGCGATCGGCTCCGGCTTGAACACAATCCCGGCGCCCCCGCCGTAGGGCGTATCGTCCACCGTCCGGTGGAGATCGTCGGTATGGTCCCGCAGGTCGTGCGCGTGCACGTCCACCAGCCCTGCATCAACCGCACGCCCCGGGATGCCGTAGGAAAGCGCCTGCCGGATCAGATCGGGGAAAATCGTCAACACATCGATGCGCATTCCCCGGTGTCCCTTTATAAAAGCCCTTCAAGGTCTCGAACCACAACCCGCCCGCCCGCCAGGTCCACCCGGATCAACTCGCGCACAGCCGGCAGCAGGACCTCCTCCCCGTCCCGGTCCACCACGTAAACGTCATTGGCCGGAAACGAGAGCACATCCACCACCTTCCCCACGGCCTCTCCCGCCTCCGTCTCCACCTTCAACCCCACCACCTCGAAAACGTAAAACGTATCTTCCGGCAGCGGGTAAACCGCTTCCCGGCGGACCAGAAGCACGCTCCCCTTCAAACGGGCAACCGCTTCGGGCGTCTCAATGCCCCCAAACTTGATCCCCAGCCGTTTTCCATAGGCCCGAACCGTCTGGATCCGAAGAGAGGTCCGGACGCCGCCCGGGCGTTCGAGCAGAACCTCCGTGAGACCCTCAAACCGCTCCGGATAATCCGTCAAAGGCAGGAGAAAAACCTCCCCCCGCACCCCCCTGGGCTTTTGGATCCGCCCAATGGCGACAAACGCCTCCAAATCCGACGGTCCCTCAGACAGCTTCTCAGGCCTCGGCAGTCTCTTCCGCCCCTTCGACCACGTCAACGCCCCCGGAGCCGGGATGGCGCATCTCGTGCCACCGTTTGAGAATCCCCTGCTGCCTGAGCAGGCTCCGGGCCGTCCGGGTGGGCATGGCACCCCTGGAAAGCCAGTGCATCACACGGTCTTCCCGAAGCTTCACAACCTGCGGATGCTTCGAGGGATCGTAGTGCCCCAGGGTCTCAATGAACCGTCCGTCTCGGGGGGAAGCAACATCTGCAACAACCATCCGATAAAAAGGCGCACTCTTGGCCCCCAGGCGCCTCAAACGAATCTTGACCAAACCGACCTCCTAAGATTATCCGAAAAAGGGCATCGGCATCCCGCGCCCGCCCGCCTCCATCCGGCCCATTCGCTTCATCGTCTTCTGCATCGAATTGAACTGCTTGACGAGCCGGTTCACATCCTGAACACTACACCCGCTGCCCCGGGCGATTCGCCGCCTGCGGCTCCCATCCAAAATCTGGGGATTTGCCCGTTCCGCCCGCGTCATCGAAAAGATAACCGCCTCGATGTGGACAAAGGCATCCTCGTCCACCTGAATTCCCTTCAGCGCCTTCCCCGTGCCCGGGATCATCTCCAAAAGCTGGTCCAGAGGTCCCATCTTCCGGACCTGCGCGATCTGCTCTAAAAAGTCGTCAAACGTAAATGACGCGGTACGCAGCTTCTTCTGGAACGCCCGGGCCTGCTCGACCTCCACCGTCTCCTGCGCCTTCTCCGCTAAGGTGACGATGTCTCCCATCCCCAGGATGCGGGACGCCATCCGATCGGGGTGAAACGGCTCCAGCCCGTCCAACTTCTCGCTCACCCCCACAAACTTGATCGGAACCCCCGTCACCTCGCGGATCGAAAGCGCAGCCCCGCCCCGCGTATCGCTGTCCAGCCGGGTAAGCACCACACCCGTAAAACGGACCTGCGCGTAGAAGGCCGACGCCGCAGAGACCGCGTCCTGCCCGGTCATCCCGTCGGCCACAAACAGGACCTCCACCGGAGACACCGCCTCCCGAATCCGCACCGCCTCCCCCATCCGCTCCTCATCCACGTGCAGGCGCCCGGCCGTATCCAGGATCACCGGGTCCAGCCCCTCCAGTTGCGCCCGGTCCACCGCCCCGGTGCAAATATCCACCGGATCGGTCCCTTCGGGGGCGCGGTGCACCAATACCCCGATCGACTCGCCCAGCACACAGAGCTGCTCGACCGCAGCCGGGCGGTACATATCCGCAGCCACCAGCAGGGGGCGCCGCCCCTTCGATTTGACCAGGCGGGCCAGCTTGGCCGCCGTCGTCGTCTTCCCGGACCCCTGCAGCCCCACCAGCATCACCACATTGGGCGCAGGCCCCGGCAGGTCCAGACCCCGATGCTGGTCCCCCATCAGGTGGACCAGCTCATCGTGGACCACCTTGATCACCTGCTGCGCCGGCGTAATGCTCCGGAGCACCTCCCGGCCAATGGCCCGCTCCTTCACCCGCGCAACAAAAGACCTGGCCACCTTGTAGTTGACGTCGGCATCCAAAAGCACCCGGCGGACCTGCCGCAGCGCCTCTTCGATATTCGCCTCGGTCAACTTCCCGCGGCCGCGGAGCTTCTTGAAAACCCCTTCCAGCTTTTCGGTCAGACGATCGAACATCAAACGCCCCTACCGCACCGCGTGGTCAAAAAAAACAGGAGAATTTTAAATATACCAAATTCCGGACAATCCCGCAAAAACGCGAACAATGAAGGAAAATCCCTATTCTGTCGCCGCTTGCCTGGCGGTCAGACAGGCTGGATAGGCCGAAGCCTGTCCAAAGTTTGGTAAATATATAAGAATACTTAATTTTGTGCAAGCAGGAAATCCCCGATTCCCGGGTCTCCCCCTTTACCCTGTCCCCTCCGCCGCGCGCCTCAACGCCACCACGTTCTCTGTCACCCTCCCGTCCCGAAACGCCGAAGACCCGGCCACCAGCACCTCCACCCCGGCGGCCACCGCCTGCCCGGCGTTGTCCGTATTGATCCCCCCGTCAATCTCGATCTCCACCTCCACCCCCTGCCGCTCGATCTCCGCCTTTAGCGCCCCGACTCTAAGCAGGGACTCGGGCATAAAGGCCTGCCCCCCGAACCCCGGCTCCACGGACATCACCAGGGCCAGGTCCAGCGCAGGAAGCAGAGGGAAAAGGGCATCCACCGGCGTAGCCGGCTTCACCGACGCCCCGGCCTTCATCCCCGCCTTGCGTATCCGGCCGAGAAGATCGGGCAGATCCGCGTCAACCTCCACGTGTACGGTCAGGATATCCGCCCCGCTGTCAGCAAACGCCTGCAGGTATTTCCCCGGATGGGTGATCATCAAATGCACATCGAGCGTCAACTCGGTCACCCTTCGAACCGCCTCGACCACCATCGGCCCAAACGTGAGGTTTGGCACAAAGTGGCCGTCCATCACATCCAGGTGGATATAGTCCACCCCGGCCGCTTCCACCACCTTTGCCTCGCGCGCTAAAGCGCTGAAATCCGCCGACAGAAACGAGGGCGCTATTTTGACCATAGGCAACTCATCCTTAAAGCTTGCTCACCACAAGTTGAACAGCCGTTCCCTGCTTTACCTTCTCGCCGGCCTCGGGAACCTGCCGAATCACCGTATTCGGCAGGTAGGCCGTACTGAACTCATAGCGGATCGTGGCCTGAAGCTCAAGCGAGGCAAGGCCCGAGCGAGCGTCATCCAGGGGTCGCCCTACCACGTTGGGCACCCCCACAACCTCCCGGGGTGGTCCGCTGCTGACCACCAGGGACACCGGCGTATCAGCGGGCATTTTTTGACCGGCAGACGGCGCCTGGCGGATCACCAATCCCTCCTTCAACTCCAGGGACGCCTCCTCGCTCACCTCGCCTACCCCCAGGCCGCCCTGCTCGATCCAGAGCCTGGCCTGGCGCAAGGACCGCTTGCGCAGGTCCGGCACCTCGTAAAGCCGGGTCCCCAGGCTGGGCACCGCATACACCGTTCGGCCCGGCTTAACCATCGAAAAAGCCGTGGGATTCTGGTACACAACCCGCCCCTCGAAAACGGACTCATCCCAGCGGGGCTTCTGCAGCTCAAGCTGGAGCCCATACCGGGCCAGCGTCCGGCGGGCCTGGGCCGAGGCCAGATCCACAATATCGGGAACCTCAACCAGCCTCCCCTTCCGGACCACGTAGGGCATAATCACCTTATCCAGAAGAAAGAGCAGGACCGTACCCACAAAAACCGCACAGACCACAAAAAGAGCGACTTCCCGCAGCAGGACTTTAAGCATACCTATGGGTCCGTTTTGTGTGATTCTGTTGTGTCAGTGAAGTCAAAAATAGGACAACCGGCCTCTACTGTCAAGCCGGGTGCGCCCAAAAAGACCTACCTGGACCGACGTCGCCCCACCGACACCGACACCCGGTGCGACAGGCCCAGCACCGTATGGTAGACGGCCGCATAGTCAACCGTGAACACCCCCCGTTTTACCCCCACCCCCACCGACAGGCGCTCCGGACGCCCTCCTGCCCCCATCCGCAACGCCAACCCATCTCCATACCTGTATTCCACCCCCACACTCGTTCCAGTCGGCAGCCCCGCCTCCTTCCTCACATCCACCAGCAGCACCGCCCCCGGAGCCACCTCCACTCCCACTCCCGACATCCCCCCCTGTCCCAACTGTCCGACTTTCACTCCCCCCACATTCCATGCAGAAAGGCCCCACACCACCCCCTCTGTCAGGTACGCCCGAATGCCTAAGTCAAACGCGGTCCACCTTCGCCGTCCCACCTCCGCCACGCTTACCTGTATCCCCCGCACCGTCACCCCCACCCCAAACCTCGACGAAAGCGCAACCCCGTACGTCAGCCCGACGGTCTGCTCCAGATAAAGGGAAAACCCGTACCCCAGGTAGCTCAACCCAACACCCCCCTTCCCAACAGAAAGAACGATTCCAAAGGCCTCGGTCTCCAGCGCCGCCATCCCGAAGGGCCGCTCATATCCCCCCATCGCCTCAACCCCCACCGTCCACGCCACCGATGCCGGATTCCAGAACAGTCCCTCCGCCCCTTCTGCGCACCCCGCAAACGTGTCGCCCATCCCCCCCGCCCGCGCCCCGATGGGCTGAAACTCAAACGCAGCCCGCATCGGCGCCGGCGTGGAAAGTATGACAACAAGACACAGAGGAATGCGTCGACAAAGTTGAGAGATAAACATTGCGCAAGGTCCAGGATCACCGAATGCACACCGCTCCACCTGTGTGCGCTCCCCCATGCAACCCCCATACCACCCTTTCGCCTTCCCGCAGTTTTATCCTCCATCCCCCTGAATACAGGACGCTTAAGCATACCCGGCGCCTGGATCGGCATCGTGCTCTGAGACTGAACCTGCCATGCCCGAAGCGACAAACAAGAGCGTCGTGTGTCCTGTTCCGGATGGCACAAAAAAGCCTGAGGGCAAGATAACCCACAGGCTCGAATCGTGGAAAAAACCAGTCCGGAACTTCAGGTTCCAGGATCAAAAGCGCACCCTCAACACAACCTTCATCCCCGCCCCCCCTTCCCCCACTCCCGCCTCAACACCCCCCCAGTCCACCCCATCCAGGTGAGCATCCACATAAGCGTCCACCATGCTGTAAAACACAATCCCCAGGGTTGTAAAAAAATAGATGTTCCGCCTGGGGGGCGCATCCGCCGTCCACTCCTTGTTAATCTGATTTCGGCGCACAAAAAACGCCGCCACGGACCCCACCTCTGCAGCGGCAATCATACTGCCCTTAATCACCCGCCGGTTGTAAAACTGCCCCCACCCCGGCAGCGCCAGCGACCGCAGCATCGCCCTCCGTGGAGACCGGACCTGCCGGGTCGTATCGGGCGCTGCCCCGGTCTCTGCAGCCCCCACCGGACCGGCCGACCCCGCAAACACGACCCCGGCCGCCAGCGTCAGAAGCAAGGGCACGGCATGCCGTGCCCCAACGGTGGAGACCCGCACGCTGATGCTCACCCCCTCGCCAGCCGGGCCGCGCCCAGAATCCCCGCATCGTCGCCCAACGCCCCCGGCACAATCCGCACGTACTCCTTCACCCCCACCGTACCCCGCTCTTGAAAGGTCCGCCGTGCCGGCTCGAAAAGCCGCTCACCGGCCCGGGCCAGCCCGCCGCAGAGGGCAACCACCTCCACGTTCAACGCACTCACCATGTTCACCAGTCCCACGCCCAGAAAGAACCCCGTCTCTTCAAACATCGCCCCGGCAAATACATCGTCCGCCTCGGCTGCCTCAAAAATCGCCCGGGTCGTTAACCCCTCGGCCCGTAGCGCGGTCTTCGGCCGATCCTGCGCCAACCGCTGCCGGGCACGCCGCACCATCGCCGTCGCCGATGCGTACATCTCCAGGCAGCCGTAATTCCCGCACCCACACCGGGGCCCGTTCAGATCGATCGTCACGTGGCCCACCTCCGCTGCGTTTCCGTTGAACCCGTGCATCAACCGCCCGTTCGCCATCCACCCGCCGCCCACCCCGGTGCCCAGCGTCACGCACAAAAAGTGGTCCACCCCCCGGCCCGCCCCCAGCCACTGCTCCCCGTAGGCCGCCAGGTTCGCATCGTTATCCACAACCACCGGCAGGCCCAGCGCGTCCTCCAAACGGTCCTTCAGCCGCACCCCGTGCATGCACGGGAGGTTCTCCGGAGAAATGATCACCCCCTCAAAAGCATCCAGCGGACCCGGCGATCCCACCCCCACGCTGGCCACCTCCAAAAGGTCCACGCCACCCTCCCGCACGGCCCCCCGGACGCAGGCCGCAATCCCCCGGATCACCCCTTCGCTGCCCAGGTCCAGCCGCGTGGGACATCTCGACCGCCCCAGCACCTCACCCGCTTCGTCCACCAGCCCGGCGAGGGTATTGGTCCCCCCCAGATCCACTCCGATCGTCAGCCCGCTCACGTCTCGGCCCGTGCCTTCCGCACAGCTTCCACGAACGACCGGGCCGTCTCGGTCAACCCCGCCCAGTTCTTCTCGGCCACGGCCTGTTTGTCCACCATCGCGCTGCCCGCGCCCACCGCCACCGCGCCAGCTTTGATGAACTCCGGCGTGGTCCGGGCATTCACCCCGCCCGTGGGCATCAGCCTCAGCTGCGGCAGCGGCCCCCGGATATCTTTAAAAAACTCCGGCCCGCCCACCGTGGCCGGGAACACCTTCACCACGTCACCCCCGGCCTGCCAGCCCGCCAGGATCTCCGTGGGCGTGAACCCGGCGGGCATCACCACCTTGCCGTAGCGCTTGGCCATCGCGATCACGTCTAAGTTCAGCACCGGACTGACCACGTACTCCGCCCCGGCCAGGATCGCCGCCCGCGCCGTCTCCGCATCCAGCACCGACCCCACCCCCACGATCGTATCCTCCATCTTTGCCGACGCCTCTTCGATCACCTTCAGCGCCCCCGGCACCGTCATTGTCACCTCAATCGCCACCACGCCCCCTTCCCGCAGCGCCCGCGACACATCCAGCAGCTCCGAAGGCGAATCCGCCCGCAGCACCGCCACCACTCCGCAGTCGATAATCCGATCCAGTATTTCGGCCACCGCCTGCTCCTCCCGTAAAAAGAACGCCCGGGAAACCTGCCCGGGCATTCGAAAAAAACCGACCTTGTCCACCTACCTCCTGATCCGTGCCCCGCCGCCCTTCATCGCGGATTCCGCCTCGGTCCGGGTCGCCCAGTTCACATCGCCTGGAAACGTGTGCGCCAGCGCCGAATAGGCCCCGGCAAAGTCCACGGCCGCCTGCGGGTGCATCCCCTCGATCAGGCCGGTAACCAGGCCCGCAGAGAAGCTGTCGCCGCCGCCGACCCGGTCCACAATCTCCAGGTCCTCGTAAATCCGCGACAGGTAAAACGCCTTCCCGTTAAACAACAGCGTCCGCCAATCGTTCAAAAGCCCCGTCTTGGCCACCCGCAGCGTCGTCCCCACATAGTCCACGTTGGGATAGGCTTCCACCGCCCTGCGGACCACGCCCTTGTAGCTCTCGGGATCCAGCGCGCTGTAATCCTCGCCCGCCCCCTCCGCCTTCAGCCCCAGCACCTTCTCGAAGTCCTCCTCGTTTCCGACCAGCACCTTCACCAGCGGCACAAACTGTTTCGTGGTCTCCTGTGCCTGCTCCGGGCTCCAGAGTTTTGACCGGAAATTCAAGTCGTAACTCGTCGTCACCCCCGCCTCGACCGCCGCCCTGAGCGCCTCTAAGGTCACTGCCGCCGCACCTTCCGAAAGCGCCGGCGTAATCCCGCTCACGTGGAACCACTTCGTCCCCTCAAACACCGCCTTCCAGTCCACCATCCCCGATTCGATCTTCGAAATCGCCGAATGTCCCCGGTCGTAAGTCACCGCGCTGGCCCGGGGCCCAACGCCCACCTCCAGGTGGTAGAACCCGTTCCGTTCCAGCCCCACCCCGTCGAAGGGCACCCACACGACATAAGACATATCCACCCCGTGCTCGCGACCCTTGTTCCGGATCACCCACCCCGTCCAGTTGTCCACCAGCCGGGAAACCCACGCCACGTTCAGCCCCAGGTGGGCGCACCCCACCGCCACGTTGTACTCCCCGCCTCCCACCTCTACGTCCAGCCTGGTCGCATTTTCCAGCCGGCGGTACTCAGGCGAAGACAGCCGAACCATCGCCTCACCGAACGTCACCACATCGTACATACGCGCCCTCCTCCCCTGTCATAACCCCGCTCTGTTCATATTGCAACTTCCTCCCTACCCCAGTCTCTCCCCCACCCCAACCCGATACCCCCGCACCAGTTCCGCCCCGCTCATCCGTCCCCTCCCGGCCGGCTGCACCTCCAGCAGGGCCAGCGCCCCGCCACCGGCGGCCACCACAAGCCCCTCCTTCCCATCGGATCGGACCACCTCTCCGGGTGCGCCGCTTCCCTCGACCACCACCGCCCGGTGTACCTTTAAATCCTTCCCCTTCCACTGTGTAAACGCTCCTGGAAAGGGGTTGGTTCCCCGAATCAAATTCCGGATCGCTCCGGCCTCTGCCGTCCAGTTGATCCGCCCGTCTTTCTTCTCCAGCCTGGGTGCCCGGGTCACCCCTTCCTTCGGCTGCGGAACCGGCCTTACCTCGCCTTTTGCCAGGACGTCCACCGCCTCTAAAAGCAGGTCGGCCCCCAGAACCTTCAACCGCTCGTAAAGCTCTCCCGCCGTCTCATCCGGGCCGATGGGGACCCGACGCTGCAGAAGCATATCCCCGGCATCCACGCGGAGGCTCAACCGAAAGACCGTCACCCCCGTCTCCTCTTCCCCCCGGATAATCGCCCAGTTGATCGGCGCCGCCCCCCGGTACTTCGGCAACAGCGACGGATGCACGTTTACCGACCCCAGCTTCGGGATCTGGAGCACCGCCTTTGGGAGAATCGCAAAAGCCACCACCGCAAACAGGTCCGCCTCCAGCCCTCGAAGCCGTGCCAGAAAGTTTGCATCCCGCAGCGACGCCGGCTGCAGAACCGGCACCCCCAGCCCCTGCGCTGCCACCTTCACCGGCGGAGGCGCCAGCCGCTGTCCCCGCCCCCGGGGGCGGTCCGGCCGGGTGACCACGCCAGCCAGAGTGTGCCCGCTTTCTGCCAGCCGCCTTAAAGACGGTACCGCAAAATCGGGCGTCCCCATAAAAACCAGCCTCAAAACCCTGGCCTCCGGTCGCGTGGTGCTACTTCTCCCCTACAAGCCGCGACACCGACCCCCGGGAGGCCTCGATCCGTACATCCTTGGCCACCTGCACCACCAGAATCCCCTCCTTCTCTTTCACCCCCACAATCGTCCCGTGGATACCGCCTGATGTCACGATTTTATCCCCCTTCTTGAGCGCATCGATCATCTCCTTCTGCTGCCTCTGCTTCTTGTGCTGCGGGCGGAGAATCAGGAGATAAATCACCACGAACATCAAGATAAAAGGGAAAAACTGGAAGATCGGATTTCCCGACTCCCCCCCGGGGGACGACTGTCCCCCAAACGCAAACGCCTCTCCAATACCGAACAAAGAACCCTCCTCAGAAGCTGTTTTGTTTCACGTCCTGTGTTCCCAGATAATCCTCCAGAAACCCTGTCCGCCAGGCAACGAATTTTCCGGCCAGAATCGCCTCCCGCATCTCCCGCATCAACTGGAAATAAAAATGCAGGCTGTGGATCGTGGCCAGGCGCAACCCCAGGATCTCATTCACGTGGAACAGGTGCCGGATGTAGGCCCGGGTGTAGTTTTGGCAGGTATGACAGGCGCAGGAAAGATCGATCGGAGAAAAGTCCCGGGCATACTGCGCGTTGCGCAAGTTCATCTTCCCCTGCCGGGTAAATACCGTCCCGTTTCGGGCGTTGCGCGTGGGCATCACGCAATCGAACATGTCGATCCCGCACATCACCCCATCCACCAGATCCTCCGGCGGCCCACATCCCATCAAATAGTGAGGCGCATCCGCCGGCAGCCGTTCCACCACCGTCTCCACCGCCTCCCACGTTGCCTCCTTAGGCTCTCCCACGCCCGTGCCTCCCACGGCGTAGCCCGGAAACCCCATCGCGGCGGTCTCCTCTGCAAACCGCACCCGCAGATCCCGGTAGGTGCTCCCCTGTACGATTCCAAAAAGCGCCTGCGCATGCCCCGAAAGGCTCTTTCGACCCAGAACGTCGTAAGCCTCCATGCACCGCGCCAACCACCTCAGCGTCCGTTCTCCCACCTCCTGCGCATACGCCCGGGTGCTGGGATAAGCCGTGCATTCATCAAAAGCCATCACAATGTCGGCGCCGATCGCCTGCTCGATCTGGATCACCCCCTCGGGCGTGAACAAATGCCTGGACCCGTCGATGTGCGACTGGAACAACACCCCCTCTTCGGTAACCCTGTTCAGGGCCGCTAAGCTGTTTACCTGGAACCCCCCGCTGTCGGTCAGGATGGCCCGCTCCCAGTTCATAAACCGATGCAGCCCCCCCGCCTCCGCGATCAGGTCCGCGCCGGGTCTCAGGTAGAGGTGGTAGGCATTCCCCAGAATGATCCGGGCGTCCAGGTCCCGGAGGTCCTGCTGCCCCAACGTCTTGACGGTCCCCTGGGTGCCCACCGGCATAAAAACCGGGGTCTCCACAGCCCCGTGCGGCGTATGGAGTACCCCTGCCCGTACGCCCAGATCGGTTGCCACCACCTCAAACCGGAACCCGTTTCCTCTGATAATGCGCCTCCCAAATATACCAGGCGGAAAAATGCAAGTCAAGGCCATCCGCTCCCATGCTTTACCTTACCACCTCCTCCGCTTTGACAAAAACAAACCCCTGCTGCTCCAATTCTGGCAACACCCGCTGCAACACCGCAAGCGTAGCCGGCTTGGCGTGCCCGATGCCGATCACCGTGCCCTCCCGTCTGGCCAGCTTTGCCAGCGCCCCGAGGGCCTGTTCCACTTCCTCCTCGTTATGGTCCAAAAAGAGGGTGTTGCGGCTGCACGGCACCCCCACCTCCTGCGCCACAGCACAGGCCACCGATCGGGGAGAGGTTACACTGTCCACAAAGTAGAACCCCTGACTGCGCACCTCTTTCAACACACAGCCGATCGCATAGCGGTCTTCCGTAACCCGGGACCCCATGTGGTTGTTGACCCCTCTGGCATGGGGTACCGATGCAAGCGCCTTCCGGGTTAAGGCCCGGATCTTCTCCTCGGGGTACGCCACAAAGATCGCTCCCGGTCCCGGATCCCATTCGGGGTAGTCAATCGGCTCCATCGGCAGGTGGACCATCACCCCATGCCCGGCTGCGACCGCCCGCTCGGCAATCCAGGCCGTGTTCTCATAGCCCGGAAAGATCGACAGGGTCACCCGCTGCTTCAAGGCGGTGAACCCCTCAATCAAGTCCCGGTCCTGGTACCCAACATCGTCCACAACAATCGCGATACGCCCTGTTGTGCGCGCCAGACGCGGATTTCGGCGCAGCACCACCCGGTTGGTTCGCTCTCCCCGCACCCCCAGGAACACCCAAAGCCGGGCTCCCGACCGGTTCTCCCGGCCCTCGATCACCTCCCCCCCCAGGCGCCTTGACAGCCGGGTCAGTTCCAGGTTGCAGACCGCCAGGGGCAGATCCCCCGGCACATCCGACCGTACCTCCCAGCGTATGGCGCTGTCCCGGTTCTCCGGCAGCCGTCTGATCGCAATCTCGTTCCTGGGAACGCCCAGGCCCACCAGCACCTCCGACGTCTGAAAGGCCACAGAATCGGCAAACGCCTCCGGATCTTTCGGCACTACCGGCCGGACTTCTTCCACAGCGGGCTGTTTTGTCGTCTCAACCGACGGCAGCCAGACCCGGACCGCCAGCCCTCCGGCCAGGAGAACCAGCACGCAGGCCGCCACCCGGGCGGGCACCGTCAGGTCGCGCCGCTTCCGCGCCATCCGCCTTGGGCTGACCCGTTTGATACGCCCTTCGGGTTGCACGCGTCTCCCACGTCGACCGGATCGTTTGGACATTGGAAAAGACCGGACAGAGAACCTGCGATAAAAAAAGGGGAGGCTGAAAAGGGGAAAAGGTCCACCACTTCAACGCATTAATGGGAAACAATACTGATCGGTCTCGGGATAAAACAGAGCACGAAAATCGCCAGCGACAGGTAGCCCACCGCCTTTCGAGCCGGATCCAGTTCCAGGCAGGGATCGTACGGGGGGGGATGCCGGCGTCCCAGGGCCATCGAGATAAAAATCCAGACCAGCCAGCCGGGCCAGCGGGAGGCCATCCACGCCGACAGGGCGCTGCCGGCATTCAGCCACTCATAGGGAGGTCCAAACGCCCAGAAGAGGCCCAGTGCCACGATGGCCCCTTTCGAAATCAGGTCGTGCCGACGGCCGAAAATCGCATAAACAATGTGTCCCCCGTCGAACTGCCCCACCGGCAGCAGGTTCAAAACCGTCACAAACAGCCCCAGCCAGCCGGCGAATGCAACCGGGTGGAGGTAAATATCGTAGCCCTCCGGAAGCGATCCGATAACAAGTTCCCCCATCCACGCAGAGAGGATCGAATCCCCCAGCGTTAACGACGCCTGGGGAATATCTGCCTTGGCCACCACCTCCGACAGGTGCAGCCCCACGCCCAGCGCCGCCACGGCCACCACGAACCCCGCCAGGGGACCGGCCGCCCCGATATCGATCAGCGCCCGCCGGTTCGGAATCTGCGACCTGATCTTAATCACGGCCCCCAGGGTGCCGATCATCGACGGAAAAGGGATGAAGTAGGGCAGCGTTGCCCGCACCTGCCAGCGGCGGGAGGCAACGTAGTGCCCCATCTCGTGAATCCCCAGAATCGCCAGAATCGTAACCGAAAAAGGCAGCCCGTGGACCAGATACTCCGGGCCGAACAAAACCGACCAGGTATCGGCACCCGGCTCAATCTTCAAAGATGTGGACATCCACATCCCCGCATAGGTGGTCGTATAAGCCGTCATCAGAAACAGCGCCACCTGCACCCAGGTCCGATCCTTCCGCGGTGGCATCCCGCTCGACCCGTAAACCACCCCACCCCGGTCAACCCGCTCAAGATCCCCGTTCAATCCTCCGGCCACACCATCTCTCCAAATTTGTCTCACCTGATCCCCAGCGCAACCCGATGCGATCCTCCCAGCCCCAGACCTGTGGGCACATAGGCGTAGTCGAACCGCCAGTTCCGGCGCTGCAGCCCCACCCCGAACGACACATCCCGCGTCTCGCTGCCCGAACGGTACCCGCCCCTTAAAAAGAACGCCTGCCGGACCCCATACTCCACGCCTGAGTGCAGGCCCCGGCCGCCTTTCTCCGGAAAACGCAGGTCCACGCACCCGGCCAGCGCGCCCCTGGCCAGCGCAGCGCCGATTCGAAACGTCCGGGGCAGGGGCACACGCTCTTGATCGAGCGGTCCCATCCGTCCCCAGTTCCGGTAAACAGCGCCCACGGTCACCCCCTCAACCGGCATCCGGTAAAGCAGACCAACGTCCGCTGCAACTCCCGAAGCCCCCTCCGGGCCGATCGTCTCGTGCAGCACCCGCACGCTGGCGCCCGCATACATCCGTTCGCCGATCCGCTGCGCGTAGGAGAAACCGACGTTGACTTCGTACAGGCCGAACGTCCCCAATGGTTCTGCCGAAGGCCCGGTGCGGGCCTCCAGCCCCCCGGCCGAATGAACACCCACGCTCAGGGCCAGCCCCCGCTTACCGTTGCCATAGGCCCACCCGGCATAGGCCTGCTGGATCGACTGGAAAGACCGGTGGTGGGACAGCAGAAAATCCTTCCCCCGCATCGCAGCCACCCCTGCCGGGTTCCAGAACGCAGCCGTCTGATCGCCCGCAACCGCCGTGTAGGCCTCCCCCATAGCCGCCGCCCGGGCGCCGATTCCCTCTCGAAGCAGCACAAACCCCACCTGCCGCGCCGAAGTCCTCCCCTCGCTTTCCCCCCATACCAGGATCAACGTCAAACACCAGGGCCACCAATAGAAGCGGAACAAACAACCTCTCCTTCCGGGTTGTTCACCTCACAATCCCAACGCCTCGAATATCCCACCACAACCCCCACAACATTAACCAACAACAGCACGCCTGTCAACACCAAAACACCCTTCTTCCCTGCTGGCTTTTTGTCTCTTCTTCATATATATTAGGGAAGCGCGACAGCACACGCCCGCTCACCCGTCTCGCCTCCCCCGCCTTCGGGGCGGGGGGAAGGGGCTTTTTCTTGGGCGAACAAGAAAAAGGCCTCGCCGAAGGCATGGGGTGTGGAGGGGTTGTGGATGACGGAGACCGCCCGGGACTGAGCGACAAGGCCATCTACCGAAAGCTTATTTTCTAAACAACTTCCAGGAGAAGGGAGAACCGACACAATGGATCAATCCGCACCCGTTCGCACCGCAGTGATCGGCCTGGGCCGCGCGGGATGGAACTTCCACGTGCGCACCATCCGCAGCCGTGAGGACTTCCAGGTCGTCGCCGTGGCCGATCCCAACAAGGAGCGTCAGCAGCAGGCGGTAGAGGAACTGGGCGTTGAGGCGTTCGGCGACCTCACCTCCCTGCTGAAAGGCTCCGACGCCGAACTCGTCGTCGTTGCCACCGCCTCGGTTGACCACGCCTCCCACTCGATCCAGGCGCTCGAAGCGGGCCGGCACGTCCTCACCGAAAAACCCATGGCCACCTCCCTGAAAGATGCGGACCGGATGCTCGCAGCGGCCGAAGAGGCCGGCAGCATCCTGACGATTCACCAGAGCCAGCGCTGGTCGCCTGTTTTTGCCTTCATCAAAAAGATGCTCTCCGACCAGCGGCTCGGACAGGTCTTTTTCATCCGCTCAGGCATCTACGGCTACGCCCGGCGCAACGACTGGCAGACGCTGCGCAAATACGGCGGCGGCCTGCTCAACAACACCGGCGTCCACATCGTCGACCAGTGCGTCATCCTGATGGAATCTCCCATCGTGGACGTCTTTGGCGACCTGCAGCAGATCCTCCAGCCGGGCGATACGGAAGACCACCTCAAGGTCGTCATGCGCGGCGAAAACGGCCGCGTGATCGACCTGGAGATCTCCACCGCCTGTGCCGCTGCGCTGCCCACCTGGACCCTGATGGGCGCCCGGGGCACGCTTACCGTCACCGGCAGAGAGACGGCCCTGCTGCGCCACGTGAAAGGCGAACTGGCGCCGGTGGAGACCATCGACAGGCCCCTGGCCGCCGATCGCAAATATGGGGTCGCGGGAGGCGAAGAGATCGCGTTTGAGGAAGTGGAACTTGAAGCCAGGGCCGACCCCGGTCCCCTGTTCTACGACCGGCTCCGTGCCGCCATCCGCAGCGGCACCCCGCCGCCGGTCGACCCGGCAACCTCCCGGGAGACCCTGCGCGTACTGTCCGAAGCACGAAAGAACACCCGGTTCCCGGGGGGCGTATAAACACGATCAGTTGTATGATAGAAAAACCCTGCTGGGCCCAAACCCT
This sequence comes from Candidatus Latescibacterota bacterium, assembly GCA_965222075.1. GTDB lineage: Bacteria > Latescibacterota > UBA2968 > UBA2968 > JAAXHW01. The sequence continues at coordinate 3,891,052 of OZ244937.1, forward strand.
ATCCGTCTGGCCCGAAACCCTGGCCGATGAACTGCCGGAAGTCTGCGACACTGCGGTGATCGGCGGCGGCATCACCGGCCTGTCAACGGCCCTGCACCTGGCGCGAAGGGGCGCGAACGTCGTCCTGCTCGAACAGAATCACATCGGCTGGGGCGCCAGCACGCGCAATGCCGGAATGACGCTGGTCGGCCTGAAACGGTCCCCCGGGCAGCTCATCAAAAAATACGGCCTCTCCGACGCCCGGAAATACTACCAGGTGTCCATCGACGCCGTTGATTTTGCAGAAACCTTTATCACCCAGGAAAACCTGAATTGCGATTTCGACCGCCACGGTGCGTTGTGGGCGGCCTATACACCCGACCACTATGAGGCATTAAAAGACGCTCAGGAGCTTTTGCAGAAAACATTTAACCACAAGACCCACCTCGTTCCCACCGCTGAAATGAAAACGGAACTGGGATCGGACTACTATCACGGCGGTCTTGTGGACCCGCTGAGCGCAGGCCTTAACCCTGCAAAATATGTCGCCGGGCTGCTGGCAAAAGCGCTGGCGGCCGGCGTGAAAATCTTTGAACAGACGCGGGTGGAAAAATTCCACAAGCACACCACGGGCTTCCGGGTGCACACAAACCGGGGAGCGGTCCTGGCCGATCACCTCGTGGCGGCCACCAACGGCTACACCCCCCCGGCACTGCCCTGGCTGCGCCGCCGCATCATCCCCATAGGCAGTTATATCATCGCCACCGAGCCGCTACAGAACACCGTTGCCGCACAGATCATCCCGAAAAACCGGATGGTCTACGACACCAGGAAATACCTGTCCTATTTTCGCCTGACGCCGGATTGTCGCATGCTTTTTGGAGGCAGAACCAGCTTTGCAGGTCAGGATAACCAGACCGCAGCGGCAATCCTGCAGGGGTGGATGTGTGACGTGTTTCCACAGCTTCGGGGAGTGAAAATAGACTACTGCTGGAGCGGCTATGTGGGCTTTACCTTCGATCAGATGCCGCATCTGGGCGTCAACGACGGTGTGTATTATGCCATGGGCTACTGCGGTCACGGCGTTGCGCCCGGCCTGTATTTTGGCAACCACCTGGCCCGGTTGATCAGCGGCGAAAAAACAGACCTGCCGTTTGCCGACCTGGACTATCCCGGGATGCTCTTTTACCGAAAACGGGCCTGGTTCCTGCCGGTCGCGGGCCTGTACTATAAGCTGGTGGACAATATGGCAAAGCGGAGGAGGTAATCGGATGACCTTGCACCCAACCCTGAACTTGAGGAACCTGCCATGCTCGGCGTAGCCATCCAGGGGGCGGGAAACGTCTCCACGGAACACATCAAAGCCTACCGGAACAACCCGAACACCCGTGTGGTCGCCATTGGCAGCCGCACGCTGGACGGCGCCCGGAAAAAAGCAGCCGAGTACGGCGTCGAATGCGACCTCTTCAACGACTATGACAAGCTGCTGGCGCATCCGGAAGTCGATATCGTCTCCATCTGCACCCCTCCCGACCGCCACGCCGCCGAAACGGTCGCCGCGGCCCAGGCAGGCAAACACCTGCTCATCGAGAAACCGGTCGCAAACACCCGGGAAGAACTGGAGGCGATGCACGAAGCCGTCACCCGGGCCGGGGTCAAAACCGTCGTCAGCTTCGTCCTGCGTTGGAACCCGATGATCCAGTCGATCAAACAGGTTGTTGCAAAGGGCTGGGTCGGCAGACCCTTGCTCGTACAGGCCGACTACTGGCACGGACCCACCCATGAACGCCCGGAGAAATGGAGCCGCCCGCGCTGGGCGCCGATGGTCACCGGCGGTATTGTTCACGGCGGCTGCCACGCCATGGACGCTGCCCGCTACATCCTGGACAACGACGAAGTCGTCCTGGTCACCGGCGTCTCCCCCACCTATCCAGGCTATGCAGAGCCGTACAGACCCACCACCCTGGCGGCGGTACGGTTCGCCGGTGGTCCGGCGGGAAAAATCTCCGGCGCCACGGAATTCTTTATGCCCTATGTCTTCAACATTGAAGTCTTCGGCGACGAAGGCGTCATCCGTAACAATCGCTTCTACACAAAACAACTGCCGGGCCAGCGCGATTTTGGAACCTTCCCCACCATCCTGCCCGACAGCGGCTCGGTCGCCCACCACCCCTTCCAGGAAATGATCGACCACCTGATAGACTGTATCCGGACCGACACCGAATCGCACGACAACCTGGCCGTCGCCGTCAACACCCACCTGGCCTGCTTCGCCGCCGAGGAATCCGCCGCAGCCGGCTCGACACCCATCCGGCTCTAAGGGGCGGCGCAAAATCTGCCCCCCCTCGCCGGACGCATATCCTCCAGCACAAGCTGCACCCGCGTCTCCCTGTTCCATGTATTCGCTTCTACGGCACAGGCCACATCCACCTGATCTCCACAAGAGAGTTCGGTAACCAGGCCCCCCTGCCGCCACCAGATCGTGTCGCACACCGGCCCGCCCGTATCCAGCGCCAGCTTGAGATGCGCGCCCTTCCCCACCGCGGCGGTCCGTTCGATCCGGCAGTCCCGGAGCATAAACCGGGGAGGCTCGTTGCCCGCGCCGAACGGGGCAAGCGCCGACAGCGCCGAAACCGTCTCCAGTGAAATCTCCGAAGGCCGCAGCAGCGCGTCTAACTCCAGTTGGGGCGTCAGATCGTCCTCCGACAGCAGCCGGTCCGCATCCGCCTCCAGCCGTCCCTTGAACGCCTCGTAATATTCCACTCGACCCGTAAAACCTGCGGCGTCCGCATGCCCGCCGCACTCGGTCAACAGGTCCGCACACCTGAAAATCCCCTCCACAATATTGTACCCCCCCGCCGTGCGTGCCGACCCGGTGAATGTCCCATCCCTCCGGACCTCCGTGCACACCACCGACGGGCGCCTGTACTTTTCCGTCAGCCTCCCCGCAATCAACCCGATCACCCCCAGGTGCCAGTCCTCTCCCTTCACCACCAGCATCCGGTGCCGATCCAGGCCCGCAGCCTCTACCTGCGCTTCGGCCTCGGCCACCCCCGTATTCTGCAAGTCCTTCCGCCTGGTATTCAACCGGTTCAACGCCTCTGCCAGCCGGGCCGCCTCCCGAATATCCCGGCTCCGGAGCAGATCCAGCGCCAGCCCCGCCGAGGCCAGGCGCCCGGCGCTGTTGATCCGGGGGCCTAAGAAAAATCCGATCGCCGTGGTATCCACCGGCCGGTTGCCCGAGCCCGCCAACCCCTTCAGCGCATGCAGGCCGGGCCGGGCCGTCCGGTCCAGCACCTGCATCCCCCGCCGGGTCAACAGCCGATTCTCCCCCAACATCGGCGCCACATCGGCCACCGTACCCAGCGCCACCAGGTCCAGCAGTGAATTCAGATAGCCCCGCCGTTCCGGCCCCGGCACCAGATCTTCCGAAAGCGCCTGAACCACCTTAAATACCACCCCCACCGCCGCTAAACCTTTAAAAAGATAGGAACAGTCGACGCGGTTGGGGTTCACCACCGCCAGTGCGTTCGGCAGCCGCCCCTGAGGATGGTGGTGGTCAATCACCACCACATCCACCCCCGCCTCTCTGGCCGCATCCACCGCCTCAAACGACGAAACCCCGTTGTCCGCCGTCACGATCAGCTCCGCGCCCGCCTCCAGCGCCCGGCGCACCCCCGGCGGCTTCATCCCGTACCCGTCCCGGAAGCGGTCCGGCAGAAGAGGCACCCCATCCACTCCCACCCGGTCCAGAAAATCCAGCATCACCGCCGTACTCGTCACCCCATCCACATCGTAGTCTCCAAACACCACAATCCGTTCCCGCTCCCGAATCGCCTTCAATATACGGTCCACCGCCCGGTCCATATCCCGCATCGCAAACGGATCCTGGAGGACATCGGGAGAATCCGCCACGTCTTCCGGCGTCAGCGACCGGTTGGCCAGGACCACATCCACAAGCGAATCGTAATCTCCCGAATGCCGGAGATGCCATATTGGATACTGCTGCATCGATCCCCCCAAAAGCGAAAATAAAAAAAGGTTAACGTTTTCTCAAATCCCGGTCGATATACTCGGCAAATTCTGTATATTATGGTCTGATCAATTCATAACCACAAATGGACACCGATCATCCCTATGTCCCGTATCCTCCTTGCCGAAGACGGCCCCACCGCTATTGACCTGGCCGGCGCGCTCTTCGACACGCCCGGCCTCGAACTCGACGTGGTCACCAACGGCCGCAGCGCCCTGGGCCGCCTGACCCGCCTGCCTGCAGCGCAGGACGCTGCGCAGGCAGGGGCCCCCAGGGCCTACGCCCTGGTCGTCCTGAGCTATACCCTGCCCGAAATCAGCGGCCCCGAGTGCATTGCCTTCATCCGGAGTATGTTCCCCCGCCTGACCATCCTCGTCCTCTCCGACACAACCGATGCAAAGCGCCTGGGTGAACTCGCCCGGCTCGGCATCCGCCGAGGCCACATCCTGCAAAAGCCCACCGACCGCAAAACCTTCGCCGCCTGGGTCCGGAACGCCCTCAAGGAAATTGAAACTTGAAAATTTCCTGTTCACACACCCATAATATGATATCCCCCATCCACATGCACCACCTCCCCCGTCACCCCACTGCCCAGGTCGCTCAACAAAAACAGCGCCGCCTTGCCCACCTCCTCCTGCGAGATATTCCGCCTCAGCGGCGCCCGATCCCGGTACATCTGCTGAAAATCTCCAAACCCCTTCACCCCCCGCGCAGACGCCGTGCTGATCGGCCCGGGCGAAACCGCATTCACCCGGATCTCCCTGGGCCCCAACTCGGAGGCAAGCTGCCGCACCGCATGCTCCAGGGCCGCCTTGGCCGTCCCCATCACATTATAAGCCGGAAACACCTTCTCAGACGCCATAAACGTCAGCGTAATCACCGATCCTCCCTCGGCCATCAACGCCGTTGCGGCCCGGGTCATCGCTACAAACGAATACGTGCTGATGTCCAGCGCGATCCGAAAAGCCTCCCGGGAGGTCTTATTGTATTCCCCCCGCAGCGCCTCTGTAGGCGCAAACGCAATACAGTGCACAAAACAGTCCAGCCGCCCGGCCTCCTGCCCCACAAACTCGAACAGCCTCCGGATGTCCGCATCTTCCCCCGCATTGCAGGGCTCCGGCGGAACGACCACATCCTCCCACCCCTCTCCCGCTATCAGCTTTTCAATCCCCCGCTGCTCGCGCTCGCTCAAATAGGGCAGCACCAGCCGTGCCCCCGCCTTGTGGAGGACCTGCGCAATCGCCCACGCAATGCTCCACCTGTTTGCTACCCCGGTAACCACCCCTACCTTCCCGTTCAGGTCGATCCCGTACATAAGCCCTATCCTCTCCTATTCCGGAAACGCGCAACACTTCCGGCAGCTCGGTCTGGGTATGCCCACCTCCGGCCTTCTCGGCAACGGTCACCCCTTATCGCTCGCGTTTTAAGACAGTTTCTAAACTAATTCACCCCGTCCCCAAAGTCAACCCGCATTCTCGCTTGCATTTCCAGTCCAGGCGCATTATCTTTCAAGATGGATGGGTAGCATTTTTTTGAAACAAAATCCCATCTCCGGAATCTTATACTTACAAAACAGTCCGCTTTTCCCTCTTTCCTGCTTAAAGGAGCGTCCATGTCCGACTACTTTGAAACCGTCAAGGCCTACCTCCAGGACCTCGACCTCATCATCGAAGAGGAGGACCCCGGGGAAGAACTCGTCGTGGTCAACGACGAAGATCGGGGCATTTACAGGCTCATCGTTGACTGCGAGGACCCCATCCTCATCCTCGAACAGGCCATCATGCCCGTCCCGTCCAGGCCGGGCGACCTCTACAGGCGCCTCCTCGAAATGAACCGCACCCTCATCCATGGCGCTTTCGCCGTCGACGACGAGACCGGCACCATCCTCTTCCGGGACACCCTCCGCCTGGACACCCTCGACCGGGCTGAAATCGAGGGCAGCATCAACGCCCTCGGCCTGGCCCTGGCGGAAAACGTCAATGAACTATTGGGATACAGCAAAAAATAACCGCAAAATGTGAATTATCATTTGTTTCACGTTTCATACCAGGAGTCACACCATGGGTATTTTTCAGAGAATCTTCCGCGTCAGCAAGGCTGAAGTCCATTCCGCCATCGACAAATTCGAAGATCCGATCAGAATGACCGAACAGGGCATCCGGGATCTCAAAAAGGACCTGAACGCCGCCATGACCAGCCTGGCCGAAGTCAAAGGCCAGGCCATCCGCCTGAGAAAACAGGCCACAGACGGCAAAAAAGCCGCCACCGACTATGAGCGCAAAGCCATGCTCCTCCTCCAGAAGACCCAGAGCGGAGAGCTCGACTCGGCCGAGGCCGACCGGCTGGCCGCCGAGGCCCTCAACCGCAAAGAAGAGTCCTCCAGCCGGGCCACCACATTGAACCACGACGCCAAACAGCAGGAAGCCATGGCCGCCCAGCTTCAGGCCCAGGTCGAAAAACTCAAATCGGCCATCGCCGGCTACGAAAACGACCTGGTCACCCTGCGCGCCCGCGCCCGCACGGCCGCAGCCACCAAAAAGATCAACCGCCAGCTCTCCAAGGTCGACTCCAACGGCACCCTGGCCCTGCTCGAACGCATGAAGGAGCGCGTCGAAGAGGACGAGTCCCTCGCCCAGGCCTACGGCGAACTCGCCGACTCCTCCCAGACCCTCGACGAAGAAATCGACACCGTCCTTAAGGACAAAGGCGCCGGATCGGATAAACTCGCCGAACTCAAGGCGAAGATGGGGATACAAAAATAACCTGACCCCCCTCGTTTACCACCAAACGGTCAGAAACGGGCAACGATCCCCACCCCTCCAACCATGAACTGGAATCCCTTCAAAAAAAAACAGGACGAACCCGAATTCGACCCGTTAAAAGACCTCACCCTCTCTGGCCTCAAACCCGGCTACGTCCTCGACTACGACCTCAAGGCCTGGCAGGTCACCGCTCACCATTATTACGATTACGAGGGCGACCGGGTCAACGAGTGGGAGCTTGCCTGCGCCGACGAGGTCCTCTACCTCGATCGCGAGGAAGACGACGAGATCACCTGGACCCTCTCTCGAAAGATCCCCCTCTCCCATATCGACGGCGACCTCCGCGCCCACCTCCGGGAGCACGAAGATCCCCCCCAGGAGATCACCTGCAACGGCGTCGAATATACCGGCGAGTCTTCCGATGTGGGCAAATTTTACAAAAACAGCGAACCCCCGGGCCAGGAATTCATCGCCTGGGACTACATAGACCGCTCCGGGGAAAAAACCCTCACCGTCGAACAGTGGGGCGACGACGACTACGAGGCCTCCCTCGGTGAGATCGTCGAAGAATATCAATTCAGCGACATCCTCCCGTCGGAATAACGCTTCGCCCAGGTCTGGATGATTTGCCCCGCTGCTTTCAAATCTTCAATCTTCGCTCCCTACCACCCCCACTCCGCCTCCCGATAATATCGGTCCACCACCGGCGCCAGTTCCGTATTCACCGCCACCTCCCCTGCCTGTTCGAACACGCCCTTCCAGAACTGCACCATCCCCACCATCGCCTCCCGGTTCAAAAACGCTGTCTCAACCCCCGAGAAATCGAGTCCCATCGCCCGCTCCTTCAGCGCCTCCGCAGAAACCACCTCCGCCTTCATCCCTAACGTCCACCCCCAGTCGCCCATCGTTGGAATCGTGTTGTGGTAGGGCAACACCGAAAAGCCTGCCGCCTGTAGCGTCCTGTACACACACAGAAAAGCCCGCGTCGCGTACAGCGGGCTGGAACTCTGCGTCACCACCACCCCGCCCCGGGACAGGTGACGCTTGCAGGAGAGGTAGAACTCCCTGGAATAGAGCCGGGCCAGGTCGGGGCCCTTCGGATCGGGCAGATCGATCAGGATCACATCGAACAGCTCATCGACGTCCTCCAAAAACCGCCCGGCGTCCCGGTTCACCACCCGCAACCTCGGATCGTTCAGCGCCCCTCCGTTGGCCTCCAGCAGCGCCGGATGCGTCCGGGCCAACTCCGTCATCGCCGGATCCAGGTCTACCAGTGTAATCGATCTGACATCGGCATGCTTCAGCGCCTCCCGCGCCGCCAGCCCGTCTCCCCCGCCCAGGATCAGCACCCGCTCCCGGGAGGCCGCCAGTCCCATCGCCGGGTGCGTCAGCGGCTCGTGGTAGCGCTCCTCGTCGTACGTGCTGAACTGCACACTGCCGTTTAAGAAAAGCCAGTGGTAGCCCTTCCACTCCGTCATCACAATCCGCTGGTAGGGCGTCTGCGCTTCATAAATCACGCGATCCCGGTACCGACTCTGCTCCCCGAACAGCATGATCGGCCGGATGCTAACCCCCAGCCCCACCAGTCCGATTCCAATCGTCCAGAACGCCCCTGTCAGCCACCTCCGGCGCACCAGCAGCCCTCTGTATTGCCACAGCAGCGCCGATGCCACCGTGAAATTCACCGCTCCCAGCATAATCGGCGTAAAGGTCAGCCCCAGATGCGGCAGCGCAAAAAACGCAAACAGCAGCCCCCCCACAAGCGCCCCGTAATAATCCTTCTCCATCACCGACGCAATATTCGTCCGCAACGACTCGTAGGTCTCGTTCATCCGGGCCACCAGCGGAATCTCCAGCCCGATCAACAGCCCGATCCCCGCTGCATACCCATACAGGACGACGCCCACCTGTCCGACAAGCGCCGTCCCGAAGTAAGCCGCCGCCCCGCACGACGCGCACAGCACCGACAGCGTAAACTCCACCGCAATAAACCGGTCCAGCAGCCGATCCTGAATGTGTCGGCTCAACCGGCTGCCCAGCCCCATCGTAAACAACATCAGCGACATCACCAGTGTCCACTGGAGCGTCGTATTCCCCAACAGGTAGCTCGCCAGTGTCGACAGTACAAACTCTGCCACGATCCCCGCGCACCCCGTGGCGAACAAACAAGCTTTCAACAAGTAGCTGCGCCCTTTCATCACTCACCACTCACCACTCACCACTCCTCTCCACCGCTACCGCCACCGCTTCTCCCCCACCGATACAGATTGCATCAATCCCCACCTTCGCGCCCCGGCATTTCATCGCATGAAGCAGCGTCACCAGCGTCCGGGCACCGCTCGCGCCGATCGGATGCCCCAGCGCCACCGCGCCGCCGTGCACGTTCACCTTCTCGTGCGGAATCCCCAGATCTTTCATCGCGGCCATCGGCACAACCGAGAACGCCTCGTTGATCTCAAACAGATCCACGCCCTCCACCCCCAGCGACAGCCTGTCCATCAGCCTGGAAATCGCCGGAATCGGGGCGAGCGTAAACCACTCCGGCTCCCGGCACGCCGTCGCATACCCCAAAATCTTCGCCTGGGGCTTCACGCCCAACGCCTTGACCTTTTCTTCTGACAAAGCTACGATGGCGGCCGCTCCGTCGTTAATGCTGGACGCATTCCCCGCCGTCACCGTCCCCTCCTTCCCAAACGCCGGCCCGAGCTGCCGGAGTTTCTCCTCGTTGAACCGCCCGGGTTCCTCGTCTTCGGTCACCCTCACGGTATCCCTGCCCGCAGGGGCTTCAACCGGCACGATCTCCTCGGCAAAGATCCCGTTTTCCGCAGCCGCCAGAGCCCGCTTATAACTCTCAACGGCAAAATCGTCCTGTTCCTCCCGTGAGAACGTATATTTCTCCGCACACCGATCCCCGCACAATCCCATGTGCAGGCCGTTGTATACATCCCAAAGCCCGTCCCTGACCATAGAATCGATCAACGCACCGTCTCCCAGCCGGTACCCCCCCCGGGCCTTTTCTAAGAGATAAGGCGCCCGCGACATATTCTCGGTTCCGCCTGCCACCACCACCGACGCGTCTTCACACCGGATGGCCTGAGCCGCCAGCATCACCGACTTGAGCCCCGACCCACAGACCTTGTTCACGGTCGTCGCCCCAACCGAAGGGCTCAGCCCCGCCCCGATCGAGACCTGCCGCGCCACGTTCTGCCCCAGTCCCGCGCCAAGCACATTGCCAAAGATCACCTCGTCCACCTGATCCGGGGAAACCCCCGCCCGTTCCAGCGCCGCCCGAACCGCTGCGCTTCCCAGCGCCGGCGCCGGTGCCTCCGCAAACGCCTCGCAAAATCTGCCAATAGGCGTGCGCACGCCTCCTACCAGAAAAACATCCTTAACCATCGCGGCTTTCTCCCAGCACATGGGCAGACACACAGGTCCGCTTCTTAGATCACCTTACAGGTAATACCACCATCCACAACAAGCTGTGTGCCGGTAATATATTTCGCTTCGTCAGAGGCTAAGAACAACGCCGCATAAGCCACATCCCAGGCATCGCCCATCTTCCCCGTAGGGCACTGGTTGTTCCGGATCTCGATCATCTTCTCCACATCCCCGTCCGCATAGAAATCAGTAAGTGCCTTGACAACCATGGGCGTGTTCATCAGCCCGGGCAGAATCGCGTTTGCCCGGATATTCTTTTTCGCGTACTGCAGCGCGATGGTCTGGGTAAGCTGGTTGATCGCCCCCTTGGTGGCGCTGTAAGAAACGTAGGGCACCCCCAGCCAGCGGATGGAAACGATGGAAGAGATATTCACAATCGCCCCGCCCCCCTGCTTTTCCATGTGCGGCAGAACGTATTTGCATGTCAGGAACATGCTCTTGAGATTGACATCGTTAACATGATCCCAGCTCTCCTCGCTGGTCTCCACACAGCCGCCAACCTCCAGAATACCCACATTGTTGTGGAGCACATCCACCCGGCCATAAATCTCAACACAGCGTGCTACCAGACCCTCAACCTCTTCGGCCTTGGAAACGTCCGCCCCGTGGGCTGTACATTCACTCCCTTCCCCATCGATAATCTCCCTGGTCTCCTCAACGGCAGCGAGATTGATATCTACGGCGAAAACCTTCGCCCCCTCGCGTGCGAAGAGCACGGCCGTCGCCTTCCCGTTGCCCCAGCCCGGTCCGATCGACCCCGCGCCGGTCACAATCGCGACCCTGTCTTTCAAGCGGTCTCCCATAGTGCCCTTTCTCGGCGTCAAATCTCTTCTCACTGAAGCCATTCACGCAGCTGAGTCTTCAGAATCTTCCCATAATTATTCTTGGGCAGGTGATCGACAAAACAATATGCCCGGGGGCGTTTAAAGCGTGCGATATTGTCCAGACAGAGCGTATCAAGCTCGTCTTCCGCCACCCCCCGGTCCGCTGCTCGAACGACAAAAGCAACCACTTCCTCTCCCCACTCCGGATGGGGCCGGCCGATCACCGACGCCTCCTGCACCCCCCCGTGCAGCAGCAGGACCTCCTCGACCTCCCGTGGATAGACGTTGGCCCCCCCGCTGATAATCAGATCGTTCGACCGATCTTTGAGTGTCAGAAAACCGTCCGCATCGAACACCCCCACATCGCCGGTGTGCAGCCAGCCCCCTTTCAGGGACCTCTCCGTCGCCTCCGGATTGTCCCAGTACCCGGTCATCACCGAGTCGCCCCGTACCAGCACCTCCCCAAGCTCACCCGGGGGCAGCGGGCGGTCCTCCACGTCGCAAACGCGAACCTCAACCACCGTATGCGCGACCCCCACCGAGGCAAGGCGTTCCTCATACCGGGGATGGTCCGTATCGGCATGGTGCGCCTTCGACATCGCCGTGATCGTCATCGGACTCTCGCCCTGGCCGTAGACCTGGACGAGTTTGCAGCCGAAACACGCCAGCGCCTGTTTCAGGTCCGCCACATACATGGGCCCTCCGCCGTACACGAGGGTCTTGAGATTGGCAGTATCCACACGTCCATTGTCGGGATGGTCGACCAGCCGCTTCACCATGGTCGGAGCCATGAAAAAGCTCACCCCCTCATGCGCGGCGATCAGGTCGAAAATCTCCCCGGGATCGAATGTGCCGCTGGCCGGAATAACCTGCTTCGCCCCCTTGGCAACCTGGGGAAAATTGTACAGCCCGGAGCCGTGGGACAGGGGCGCTGCGTGGATAATACAGTCCTCAGGTGTAACGCGATCGATATCGGCGAAATAGCTCAGCGTCATCGCCATCAGGTTGCGGTGGCTCAGCATCGCCCCCTTCGGACGTCCCGTCGTACCGCTGGTGTAGAACAGCCAGGCCGTGTCGTCCGGCGCGCGGTCCTGCATCTCCACCGCATCCCCACCAAACAGCGCGTCGTAGTCGGGGCTTGAAACACGGATGACATGCTCCAATGTCGGAATATCCCCCGAAAGCGGCCCAACCGTCTCCTCTAAATCCGGCGTGACAAAACAGCACCTGCTTCCGGAATTCTCAAGAATATACTGGAATTCGCGCTGATGCAGTCTGGCGTTGATCGGCACCGCACACAATCCGGCGTGCCAGGCCGCGTAGAGGATCTCGAGGAACGGTGCGCAATTCGCCATCGCCAGGGCGATGCGGTCGCCTGGCTCAAGCCGCAGCCGATCCTGGAATCGACCGGCCATCGTCGCCACACGACGCGCGAGATCCCCGTAGGTGCAGTACAGATCTGCCCCCACCGCAATGGCGGGGTTCTCGCCGAAGGTGCACCCGGCTCCTACCATAAGATTGGCAATATTCATAGCACTCCACATTCAATTTGGAAAGCGCAACAACGCTCCAACGCCTGCCTTTAAAGCACCCACACAATCAAAAACGACGCCCCCACGTAGGAAAACGCCTCGATAAACCCCGCCCCCACGTTCGGCTTCTCCTGATTGGCGATCTCGTCCGACAGCCGCTGTCCCGGCAGCAGCACCTTGTCTGTGGCCACCCGCACGATTGGCAGCAGCACCAGCCCCAGCACCGCGTACCCGGCAAACCCCTGCAGGTCCACCGCCCAGGAGATAAAGTCCCCCGTCACCGCGTGCCGCACAATATTTCCCAGCCCCACCAGCGCGCCTGCAAACGCCACGCCTGCGGCCGCGTTGTCCTGCTCGATCTCGGCATGGATACCATAAGGCGTGATCCACTCGTAGACCAACCCACCCATCACCAGCACCCCCTGACCCAGAAGCCAGAAAACCGCCGTGGTGAACACCGTCCCCAACCCGCCCGACACCACCCCGTAGATCACCAGTCCGGTCGCGATATAGGAGGCGCACACCACCGCGCCGGTCCCCGCGTTCTGGTCCCGTATTATTTCATCCCGGATCGAAAACCCGTGCAGGATCAACCGGTCGTTGATCAGCCGCGACAGGTTCATCAACACAATCGACAGCGGGCCGAAAATCATCACATCGATCAGATCCTCCTCCAGCCCGTGCGACGGCCCTGAGATCACCCCCCCGATCGCCAGCACCAGGCCCAGATAGTAGCCCACCATCGCCACTGCCAGGGCGGCGTTGTCCTTCTCCACCAACTCCTCGCGCATCCGGTAACTTGGTGTGGTCCAGTCGTACACCAGTTTCCCGATCCAGAACAGCACAAAAGCACAGACGAGATAAATCCCCGAGGCCATCAAATTATTTAATATCATTTTCCGAACCCCCCTCTGCTGCGGCTGCCAAAACCGGACCGGCTCCGGCCCGTCCGGCTTCGGACCTTCTGGGAAAACGAGCTCTTGCGCCGCGCAGTCGCCTGCTTGCGGCGCTCGTAAAACGTCGGCTTCTGCTTTTTGGTCACCGACCCCTGTGTCCCCCACTCCCGGTTGCGCCCATAGTAGGGCCGCCCCCGGTCCCGGTAGGTCCGGTAATCGTTGTAATCGGCCCGCTGGATCGACCGTCCGCCCCCCCCCATCAGATCCCGCATCAGCGCGTACTGCCCGTAAAACACCCAGAAACTGGACCCGCCCCGATTGTCCCAGCGCCCGTAGTGCGGGTTGCCCACATAGTGGTAGCCCGCCGGGTGGGGCGTATTGTTCACGCCCTTATCCGACTTGGCCGCCAGCGCCATGCCCAGAAAGGCCTCGTACCTCCGATAAACCGACTCGGGCACCTCGATCCAGCCCGTCACGCGCTGCCGGCCGCCCTGAACCACCTTGTACTTATGGTAGTAGTCCGGGAAAAAACTCCCCTTCTCCTGCATATCCTCAAGCGTAATCGTATACTCCGGAGCGCGCGCCAGGCTCTTCTGCATCTCCTCCACCGGGTTCCGGGGCCCACCGCAGCCCCACGCCCACAGCAGGAACCCCACAAGCACCACCGGCGATCTGATCCTGCGAACACTTTCCATACACACCCCCAGTTTCAGCGTTCGACCTCTCCTACCCGATGCTGTTGCCTTTACTGACCCCTGATTTCCATCCCCTCAAAGATATATCCTCTTTCCCGGCAGGTCAAGGCGCTTGCCTATCCCCGCCTGACATACCAGCTGGATCCCAGCAGAATACCTTCCATAAGGACTAAATTCATATTTATAAAAACTTATTTTGATAAAACTGGCGCAGGCGTTGCTGTTTCAGACCTGTTGTAACGCTGTTCTCACTGAGGATACGAGTTGGTCAATGTGGGTATCCTCCATAGGGAGCGAGACGTTTCCGCCCTGTTTCCAGTAGATCCCCTGGTTGAGGAGAGAGAAGGTGAGCCATTTGTGCATGGCCGCGTCGTCCTGGACGGCTGCGCGGTAGTTGCGCGGTTTTTCGGGGAGGAAGTGGACGCGGAAGAGGGAGCCTGCGACGGTGACCTGGGCCTGGATGTCGGCCTCTTTGAATACGGCGTCCAGTTTTGATCCCAGCCGCACGGTCAATGAATTCAGTTTGGCGTAGGCCCCGGGTGTGAGGATGCGAAGCGTGGCGAGGCCGGCGACCATGGCGATGGGATTGGCGTTGTAGGTGCCGGAATGCGGAATCTGGGGTGCGCCGGAGGTGGGGTCGTAGAGGGCCATGACATCGGCCCGGCCGCCGAAGACGCTGCCGGGGGTTCCGCCCGCGACGACTTTGCCCATGCAGGTGAGGTCCGGCCGGACGTTGTAGCGTTCCTGGGCGCCGCCCCGGGAGACCCTGAAGCTGATGATTTCGTCGAAGATGAGGAGGACGCCTGCGCCTTCGGTGATTTCTCTGAGGCGGGTGAGAAAACCGTTGGCAGGGAGGGTCATTCCCGCGGCCGTGGAGAGGGGGTCCACAATGACGGCGGCCAGATCGTTCGCATTTTCGGTGATGATTTCACCGCAGGCTTCGGGGTTGTTGAAGGGGAGGACGATGACGTTTTCCACGGCCTCGGGCGTGAGGCCCGCCGAGGTGGGAAACGAATGGGGACGGTAGGCGGGACCCAGGTCCGGACCGGGCGGGGGCAGGTAACTGACCATGACGTACTCGTCCATGCCGTGATACGCGCCCTCGAATTTGGCAATTTTATGCTTGCCTGTAAAGGCCCTGGACGCCCTGATGGCGTTCAATACGGCTTCGGTGCCCGAGCTGCAGAAACGCACGCGCTCTAAGGAGGGTATCCGCTCGCGCAGGCACTCGGCCATTTCGACTTCAAGGGCCAGGGGACGGGAGAAGCCGGTGCCTTTTGCCACCCGGTCCTGGAGCGCACCGACGACGACGGGGTGGGCGTGGCCCAGGATGAGGGCGGTGTTGTTGTTGACGAAGTCGAGCAGGCGGTGGCCGTCTAAGTCGATTAAGTAGACGCCTTCGCCTCGGTCGGCGTAGATCGGAAAGGGGTCGAAATAGACGCCGGTGCGGGTGTTGCCGCCCGGCAGCGATGTTTTGGCCCGTTCGAACATCTGCCGGGAGCGTGGGTTCCTGTCCATGTATTCGGCGATGAGGGCGTCCAGGGAGGCTTGTGTTTTTCGGTTTGCCATTTTGCACCTCTTTTGGCTTTGCACCGGCTTGGGGGAATACAACCACAGTCGATAGACTGTCTTTCGTGCCGGATATTTCAAAAGGGCATCACACTTCGAGGTCTTTTCCCAATATAGGGAACAAGGGCATGATATCAAGTCTTCTTTCAGATGCGCACCTTCCCTGGCGATGAGCCCGATGCGGTACAAAGCCTGTACTTCTACGCTTTACCTCTTCAAATAAGAGGCTTCCAACCTTGTCACCTCAAGCGGCTCAGAGAATTCGTTTGACTGCGATCGCTATAGGGATTATCTTAATCTCAAGGGGGGATATGCAAAACTGTATGGTATCCGAAAAGGACAGACCGAGGTACAGAAATGGCGGCTCAACAGCCTGAGGCGCTGAACGGCTCGCTTTGATCGGCAACATCGCCCTGTGATCCTCGACGTTAGTACGCGATTTCTGAACTATAGATCCCCGTCAGTCGTGCTATCTGGCGGGGATTCTCTACACGGGTTCAGAGGTCCACGGACGTTCCGAGTTCCACCCTTCCCTAACTTGGAACTGAAAGAATCAAACCTATGGACATACCTACGCGCGAAGTGTTCGGCAACATCACGCCGAAGGGCCGATCACGCTGCACGACCCCTGTTACCTGGCGCGGGTAAATGGAGAGGTCGACGCCCAGCGAAAAGTGATCGGTGGGGTTGCTCAGCGTTCCTTCCGCGAAATGCCCCGTCACGGCGAGAAGACCTTCTGCTGCGGCGCCGGCGGCGGACGCATGTGGTTCGAGGAGGACCCCAAACAGCGGGTATCGCACCTGCGCGCCCGGGAAGCAGTGGCCACCGGCGCCGAAACGCTCTGCACCGCCTGCCCGTTCTGCCTCAACATGATAAGCGACGGAATGGCCGCTGTCGAAGGTGGCCAGAATGTGGAAGTGCTCGATATTTCGGAGGTATTGGTCAATAGCCGAAAAGGAGAATGCTGATGCATCTGAATGCCGAAGTTGTGGTAATCGGTGCGGGCATCGTGGGAAACTGCGTGGCTTACCACCTCGCCAAAAACGGTTGGAAGGACATCCTGTTGCTCGACAAGGGCCCGCTTCCCAACCCGGGCGGTTCGACCGGGCACGCCTCGAACTTCATTTTTCCCCTCGACCACTCCAAAGAGATGACCCTGCTCACCCTGGACAGCATGAGACAGTACAAGGAACTGGGGGTCTTCACGGAGAGCGGCGGCATCGAAGTTGCCCGCACAGAAGAACGTATGGAAGAACTCCGGCGCAGGATGGCTTCGGCAAAAGCCTGGGGCGTAGAAGCGGAACTCATTACAACCGGCGAAGTCAAGAAGCTGGTGCCGTTTATCAACTCCGACCTCCTCCTTGGCGGCTTCTGGTCTCCCACGGTGGGTGTGGTCGATTCCCTGCGCGCGGGAACGCTCATGCGCGAAGAGAGCCAGGCCCTGGGTGCGCTCAAGATTCTGCCAACTACCGAAATCGTGGATATTGAGGTCGAGCATGGGCGCGTAAAGGGAATAAAGACCAACAAAGGCGACATCCGTACCGAATACGTGGTCATCGCCTGCGGCGTCTGGAGTCCCCGCATCGCCCGCATGGCCGGCGCCACCATCCCGCTTACCCCGGCGGTGCACCAGATGATCAGCGTCGGCCCCATCCCGCTCTTCGAGAAGACCGTGGGGGAGATCGAGTACCCCATTGTGCGCGACATGGATACTTTCATGTACGAGCGTCAAAACGGCAGCGACATTGAGATCGGCTCCTACGCCCACCGGCCCATTCTCCACGATCCCGACGACATTCCCTCGATCGAAGAAGCGGCCCTCTCTCCCACCGAGCTGCCCTTCACCCAGGATGACTTCGATCCTCAAATGGAACAGGCCCTGGACCTCATGCCGGATATCCTGGACGACGAACGGGTCGGCATCCGTCACGCTGTCAACGGGCTGCTCTCGTTGACCCCGGACGGGGCGCCCATCCTCGGCGAGACGGCCGAGGTCAAAGGCCTCTGGTCCGCTGCCGCAGTGTGGATCAAGGAAGGCCCCGGGGTAGGACGGGTTGTTGCCGAGTGGATGACCACAGGAGCGCCGGAAATCGACCCGCACACCTCGGATGTCGCCCGCTTCTACGACTACGCCCGATCCAGAGCGCATATCCACGGCCGCACCTCCGAGGCGTTCAACAAGACCTACGGAATCATCCACCCGGCGGAACAATGGGCGTCGAACCGAAACGTCCGGGTCAGCCCCTTCTACACGCGTGAGGAGGCGCTTGGCGCGGTGTTCTTCGAAACGGCCGGCTGGGAACGCCCGCACTGGTACGCCTTCAACAAGAACCTGCTGGAGACGTACGCCAACCGTGTCCAGGACCGTCCCGCAGAGTGGGATTCACGGTGGTGGTCGCCCATCGTCAACGCCGAGCACCTGGCCATGCGTGACCGGGTCGCGATCATCGACCTGACGGCCCTTGCCGTCTTCGACGTAATCGGTCCCGGTGCCCTCGACTATATCCAGCGCATGGCCGTAAACCAGATGGATGTCAAGGTCGGGCGGGCGGTCTACACCCCACTGCTGAACGCACACGGCGGTTTCAAGGCCGATTTGACCATCACGCGTCGTGGCGAAAATGAATTCCGAATCGTCACCGGCGGTGCCGATGGCCCCAGGGACAAGAAGTGGTTTCGTGACCACCTTCCGGAGGACGGCGCCGTGCAGCTCCACGACCTCACCTCGGCCCTGTGCACGGTCGGTGTCTGGGGCCCCCATGCACGCGACCTCCTCCAAACGGTCACCGAAGACGACGTCTCTGATGCCGGCTTCTCCTACGGCACAGCTGTGGACATCACCATCGGCACCGTGAGGGTATGGGCGTTGCGCATCTCCTATGTGGGTGAACTCGGTTGGGAGCTTTACGTGCCCATGGAGCAGGGACTGCTGGTCTGGGACACCCTCTGGGAGGCCGGCCAGAAATATGGGATCGTACCGGCCGGCATTGGCGTATACGGTACCACTGCCCGTCTGGAGAAGGGCTACCGGCTCTTCGGAAGCGAACTTGAGTCCGACTACAACCCGGTCGAAGCCGGCCTTGCCCGTCCGAAGGTCAAACGCCATGATTTCATCGGCAAAGCAGCCTACCTGCAGGCTCGCGCCGAGCCGCCGGCCGCGCACCTGTGCACTCTGACGGTGGAAGATCACACTTCCTCGTCGGGCGTGCGCCGCTGCATGCTCGGCCGCGAGCCGATCTTAACGTCAGACGGCGACGCCATTGTAGACAGCAAGGGCAGGCGCTCGTACGTAACCAGCGCGGGGGCGGGGCCGTCGGTGGGCAAGCACCTTTTGCTCGCCTACCTGCCGCCAGGGTATGCCAGGGTCGGTACCTACCTGACCGTCGAGTACATGGCCGAGCGCTACCCGGTAACCGTCGCCGTCGTGGGCAGCACGCCCTTTTTCGATCCCTACAACGCACGCATGAAAAATTGAACGCGGAGCCTCGCGTGCGGTCACAACACACGGCTGGCGGCCTCACTCCGATCAGGTTGGACAGACCGGGGCGCGGATTGCGCCCGATCTGTACATCGCCTGCGGAATCAGCGGAGCGATTCAGCATCTGGTCGGCTGCAAGGCATCCAAGCACATCCTGGCGATCAACACCGACCCGGAGGCACCGATCGTGACCAAAGCCGACTACGCAGTGATCGGCGACCTCCACGAGGTCGTTCCGGCCCTGTGTGAGGAAATCAGGAAAGTCAAGAAAGTCGCACCATCATAATCCAGGGCGAATCAACGCGACTCCTTCTGGTGAGCGGCCAGGACGGCCGCCGCAGACTCAAACGCCGTCCTGTCGCTTCCACGTAAGCGGCAGCGGGTACCAGGATTCGAGGGGTGCCGCCACCTCCGGCAGGGGCATCACCAGCGATGGCGGCAGCGGGCCGAACAGGAGGCGCATTGCCGTCGGCGCATCGCAGGACACGTCGGGGTCCTCATCCGCTGCCGCACAACCCGCTTCGTCCCTATCCGCCTGCAGCCGGATGGCGCCATAATCCTTGATGCCGACCACCACAGCCCCATCCGCCATCGGACCGCTGAGCCGCCGCATCTTCATCAGCGCATCGGTTACGGCAGCCCAGTCGATCACCTGCCAATTGCCCGAGGATTTCACGCTGGTTGATTCGCAGATGCGTCCGAGCCTGTGGATCAGATTGCAGGCGATGGGAGCGATGTCGATCGTTGCACTCTGCTCACTGTGATGGGCCACCCACGCTTGAAGCATCTCCAATACGATATCATCACCCTCGGCGCCCAGTTCGGCCACGTAATCCGATTTCTCGTTGGCCGCAAGATAGCCCACCATGCGGCCGCTGCCATCCAGCGCGGCGAACAACCCGAAGGACCGGCTTGTACAGTATATGTGGAAGTCTTCCAGCAACCGCTGGCAATACATGGGCTGCGCGTCGTGCAACGCTTTGGCCCTGGCAATACGCTCCCGGTCTTCGGGTCCGATTGCCTCAAAGCGGATATCCAAATCGCCCTCAAAACAGTGTTTCAGATTCCTCTTGTTCACCGTGAACACGCTCGTATTCCCGCACCGTTCGTACCCGAAGTACAGGTAGCGCTGGCGCTGGCCTCCGAGCCAGGAAAGCGGATACTTCTGTGCTTTCATCAGCTTCACGCAGTGTTCCATCAGCGCTGTCATCAGGCCCGAGCCGCGCAGGTCCGGATGGGCGGACACACCGCCGATGCCCCCGACCCGAAGCGCCGCGTCGCCCACATGCCAGGTGGTGGGAAACAGACCCACGACGGCGCAGATGCGCCCATCCCTTTTGATCGCGTAGTTGTTGGCCATGTGCCTGTCGGTTGGCCGGTAAATGGATGGAAGCATTTCTGCAAAATCGATCGGACCGTGTTCGCTGAAGGCGAGGTTGAGAAAATCTATCGCCTCCTCGAAATCGTCTGCAGTAAGCTGGGTAATATCATCGGCCATGTGAATCGGCTCCCCTGTGTTTTTTTGCACCGGAACACTGTCTTATGTTCACAGAAAACCTCCGAGGAAGCCCACGGATTTATCCGTGGGTGACTGACGTGCTCGCGGCCCCTGTCCGCCCCCGGGTCAGTCTGCTCCAACTACGGTCGTGGCCAGCGGGATCAAGAAAGAATTCCGCCCTTCGATCTCCCGGAGCGGGAAATAGACCTCCCATGTCGTATCCTCATCGATCCGAAGCCCGTGGTCGTGCGTCAACACAACCATCTTCTTCCCATCGCGCGTCTCGACCCGGTCGATCTCATAGCCGTGCGTGAAGCCGTTGCCGTGGGTGACAATCATCCACACCCCGCGCAGGCTCTCACCTTCAGGAACGTCGGCATCCACAACAAAGGCATCCTGTTCCGAACCGTCGCTCTTGCGTGTTGCGCCCACAACCCCTCCCTCGTACCGATTCCTTTGAGCCTCCAGCCGCCGGCCACCGGCCGCCAGCTCCTCGCCCTCGAACAGCCACGCGTCGGTCGTCTCTCCCGCTGCCTGTCGTACCACCCCCAGGCGTCCTTTCAAGCCGACCCCGTTCGACGTGACCCGTTCCGGATACGGCGGCGCGTCGAGCGTACTGATAATCGTATCCACACCTCCGGCGTGTGTAACCTGAAGCGCAACAGCCTGGCTGTCGGCAGGAGTCACCGTCAACAGCTCGACACCCTCAACAAACGGATGCCCCGAGAACGGCTCCTCGACCGCGACAAAAGTACTCATCAGAGGCGCTTCACCACGCCGTCGAACCACCAGCTGAGGCATCCAGAAGTCATAGACCTTTCTCATATCCCCTTGCGTGCCCTTTCCCATCCGGCGAACCGAGGGCGCCCGGCCCAGCCACACTTCCGCATCCTCGCCCTGACCCTTAGAACACGCAACCATGTGCACGCGCATCCCCTTCTCCAGCTCCCCGGCGTAAGCGAAGTCGATCCTGGCGTTCCCGTTCGACTCCCCCCTCTGCACATCGCGGACCATGCCGTACGGATTGAACTTAGCGCCCTGCATCGTGGGCTCGTCCCACGCCTCGCCAGGTTCCAGCATCCATTTCCGGGGTTCGTCTAAAGGAAGACTGCACGTGGCCATCGTATCCTCATCGGCGTCCCCGTGAAGCGCCCAGTCGTGAACCCCTCCCCCGCGAACCCGGAAAACGTCCACCACGTAGGCGTCCGAATCGGACACCGGGACCATCGCCAGCATCCGCCGGTACAGGTCCAGCCCCTCGATCTCGCCATACCCGCGTCTGCCGTCCGCCTCAACCACACCCACCCCGCCGGTATCGGGGAAAAACCAGAGCAGATCACCGTCCGACTCGCGGCTGCTCTGATCCGTGCGGTCCACCACAACCGTATTGTGTCCCAGCGTGGTGAGCGTCCAGTGGCGCATCTGCGTCCATGTGTACCCGAGGTCCGGCAGCATTTCACTGCCTTTGGCAAACAGCGTCAGGTTCAGATTGTCAAGATGACTGTGTCCGTACGCCCCTGAGAAATGCAGTTGAGCCTGCATCTGGTTCCCGTCCATCCCTCGCCCGAGGGACGCGTGCCCGTAGCCCGGAGCGATCGTGGATGTTGTTCTGTTTCGCGGTTTCGAGCGCCGCTCACCAGCCCACGTGTCATGGACCGGTGTCGAACAGCCGTTGGGAAAATCGAGCGCTTGCGGTGCCCGCTGTATATTTACCCAGAACGGAACCTCCCTGTGGGGATCGAGATCGTCAAACCGCGTCCCGTCGATCGCATCCACATAGCCCGGCGGATCCGAGTAGCCCCTGACCGTATCGAGCGCGCTTTTCAGCCCGCCCACTGTCATGTAATGATACGAGGGCGCCTCCTTCCACATCCCGTCGTAGAAAAAGCCTTCGTCAATGTTCTGCACCATCCACCCGAACGCCCGGTGAACGTAGCCTGGTTCGTGGATCACCTGACCCAGAATAGCCACGCCGGTCACGTCATACCCCACTATGTTGCCCACATGATAGGTACTCAACGCCGCGACCTCGTAAGTCTCTCGGAGAAAGTCGTTCTCCAGCTTCTCCCGGATGTTGTATCCCCGCTCTTGAGACAATCGGACAAATTCCTGGCTCTCGTAGACCATATCGTAGGCCGCAATCACGTCTTTGGGTATCTCACTGTGGAAATAACCCCATCGCCCCGCGTCCCAGTTGAAAGGCGGCTCTTGAGACTCGCAGAATCTGACGTTGCGACAGGACCGATTGTGCAGTGCAGGGTAGTGGGGATAAACCTGCGCGCATCTGTCAAGCACAAGCACCACACGTCGTGCGTACTGTTCCTTGCCTGTCACCTGGTATGCCTTGCCCAGCGCCAGGCACTGCTCTAAGAGCCACCGCCGTTTGTACAACAGCAAGTGCATACTGAAGAAATGAGGGATCTCACGGGCTTCATTGAGGTAGTACGGCAGACGAACCTCTTCGCCAGGCCTGTTCTTACCGGACAAGATCCGGTCCTCCCGATACTTTTCGCTGGGATAGGGCACCTCGCCGCAGTAGCGGCATTTCAGCTCGTCCGGCCGGTCAACCGTCCACGTGAACACTCCGTTGCC
This sequence comes from Candidatus Latescibacterota bacterium, assembly GCA_965222075.1. Lineage (GTDB taxonomy): Bacteria > Latescibacterota > UBA2968 > UBA2968 > JAAXHW01. Next base: position 3,914,348 of record OZ244937.1, read on the forward strand.
CTGGACGCCACCGTAGCAGTTGGGACATTCGCAGCAAGATATGTATCCGTATTCCGGCACAAAAGAAACCACCCCCTCCTCGCCCATCGCCATCACGCGCACCACCGCATTCTCGTACTCAGCCGCTCTGGCCTTGTCGATCTGATAATCTCGAACCGAATGTTTGACATCCATCGCCGTTCCTCCCGCGTCTCAGTCTACGGATCAAGGCCGTACGGCCTTTGATTCTATCGTCCCCCGCAGCGGACCGAACATCCCGTAAGCCCACTCAATCTGCGCCTCTTTAACGCGGGCCGCGAGGGCTTCGGTGATCGGCGCCGAAGCGAGGGCCCGCTCGTCCTGTTCGATTGAAATACGCTCTCCGGTAACCGTGAACCGCAGGGTCGTCGGCTTTCCGGTCCATGCAATCGCGCCCACGGCGCAACCCGGCTTGCGCATCCGGTAAACGGCGCGATACTGATTCCACACCTCGTCGTCGTGCAGGAACTCAAGCCGCATATCGCGCTCGTTGCAGCCTTTGGCACTCAAAGAAATGTACAGCGCATCGCCCATCGGGTTCAGTCCCGTGACGCGCTGGCCCCATAAATTCCCCACAATCTGATCCTCGTGGTTGTTGTTATGGTCGGCAACTTTGTCGTCCCAGGGATGTACCATCTCATTCGTAATCTCCGGCGTCTCAAACATGCGTTTCACAAAGTGCCACCTGTCCTCGTGCGCGTCATACCGCCACAGCTCGGCCCACGGCCACACGCCCACGTACAGGTCCCCGCCGTAGATGCACGTCGTCTGCGCCTCCCGCGCCCGGTCCGACACGCCCGGCATCACCGGAGGCGCGCCCTCCAGGTGGCGGAGCGCTTTGCCGTCATATTCGAACAGATTCCCCGTCGGGTACTGCCCGATCAGCATCCTGTCGTACCAGTTGAGCATCGAATAAAGCTGAAAGCTGACCCCTGTCTTCGACGGGCGCACCACCTTCCACTGCGAGCCGTCGAACGCATACACGCCGCCCATATTGGACGAATCCAGGATCTGGTCGCCCACCTGGCCGATGGCGAACGGCGTCTCCCCGGGGTATTTCACGTCCAGGGTAACGGCTCTGCTCAGATCAACAGAACCGCTTCCGGGCACCCACGGAACGGCATAGAGCCGGCTATAAGCCGGATCGCTCTCCTGGCTGTCGTGGAAAAAGACCAGGTGGCCCAGCGCGTAGTAGAAGTGGTGGTAGCGGCCGACCTCCGGCTTCGTAAGGACTTGAGTGCCGTCGAACCAGGCTTCACCCCCTTTGAACTGCAGCACCCTGCCGGCAACGCGCATCTTGCCCTCACCGGTGTTCGTTACACGATGGCCGAAGCTGTCGTCCACCTGCCAGGCGCCGGCCCCGTCGTCCCACCAGCGCACGACACGATCCTCGTAGTGGCTGAACTGGTGAACCCGGCCGTCCAGATCGAACAGGTAGGTCCCCCCGTCGTCCGACGGCGGAGGCAACTCTTCAAACGTGGGGGCGCTGTCCTCGTCCCGCACGAAAAACTGAAGCGTGTACCGGTCCATGCGAAAATGGGTATTGTACAGGCCCGCAAATCCAGCGCCGAAAACCACGCGGCCTTCCGCGTCTTTCGCTTCAAACAGCGAACCCAAGTTCTGCCCGATATCCTCGCCAAAATCGACGGTCGTGGTAATCTCCATAATCGGTTCCTCCCGAACCTGCGTCCCGGTACACGCGGACAGCAGCAGCAAAGCAGTAAGTGTGATACGGATCATAGTCCACCAACACATATCGACTAACGGCCAAGCCCTCCTCAGGCAAGCCCGCTGATAAGGGTATCTAAGTGCATCACAAACTCAAGCGTCAGCTCGATCCGGGACCCCAGCGTCCGATACCCCTCCCAGTGCCAGCATCCCTCCGACCTCTGTGTCTCGATATACCAGTCGCCCATCCGACAGGACCTGTTATTACCATAAGCAAGCCCCATTCATCCTCTTTTTCTCCGGTGAGCCCGCCGGGCGCGCGGCAGGCTTACAGATCCTTTATCATCCACACCAGGTCGGAGACCCCGCCCGGAGCGAGATCCGAACGTATCCAATCCGGAAACCGCCCCATTTCCCGGTAGCCCATGCTGGTGTAAAGGTGGTAACCGCGGCCGTTGGCGCTCCAGACCGTCAGGTCAATACGCCCTTTCCCAAGCCGCCGCGCCTCCTCCCCTAAAGCGACCATCAGCCGGCGGCCCAGCCCCATGTCACGAAACTGCTTGAGAATCAGCAGCCCCAGAGTGATGGAACCGTCGCCGCCGGAGGCGATCAGCGTCCCCTCTCCCACGATGCGGCCGTGCGTTTCCACAACCAGCAGCACGCCCACGCCGCAGGCCATGTCCGTAAGCCGCTTGCCCAGCAGTTCTCCTGCGACCCGGGTGTTGGCGTTCCGGGGGCTCGCCATCACCCGCTCCTGATACAACTCACGGTGCATGGCGCCGTAGGGCTCCAGATCCCGCCACCGCGCCGTACGCATCACAAAATTCCTGCCGGCGGCGCTCCATTCCTCGATAAAACGCCCCTGGTCCGTACTCACTGGCAGCCTCCTCGATCCACGGTTTGACGCTCCGGAGGTGACGGCTTTCTACGGGTCACGACGAGCCTGTCGAGCCGGTGACAAGGTCGGTCGGTTTCCGTGGGTGTTGAAGATCACTTGAGAAAGTACTATGATTTCGGCAAAGTTCAAGATATTTTAGTCTGAAATACTGACACAACCTGGTCCCAGATGGAGGAAGCTACCCATGCAGATGACCTCTGACAGCGTTATTGTAAACGATGCCCGGCCCTTCGGCGAAAAAGAGACCGAACAGATCGTCGAACAATTTCATCGGGATGGGTACTATTTTCTGGAAAATGTCCTCACCCTGGAGGAAATGGAGGCGCTCAGGAACGGCATGGAGCGGAAGTACCAGGACCCCCGCATGCACGAAGACGAGGCGGGCGACCACATTCGCGGCACCAGCATGATGCGGATGTATGAATACGACCGCAACTTCCGAGACCTGATCATCCGCGAACCCCTCGTCAGCCTGGCCGAGACCATCCTGGGCGAGGACTGTCACATGATGTCCCAGAACGCCCTGCGCTACGACCCCGGCAAGGGCGGGGGGTGGCACATAGACGACCGGCTCCATTTCCCACTGCCGGACGACCTGCCCCGGCACGACCCCAGGGTTCGGCTGCCCTGCTTTGTGCTCAACGTACTCATCCCCCTGAGTAAAGCAGACTCGACCGACTACGGCGTCACACAGGTGGTCCCGGGCAGCCACTATTCCGGCCGGCAGCCCAACAGCAAGGAAAATCCCTCTTTTGAAGGCCGGGGGCCGGTCTCGCTGGTTGCCAAACCGGGAGACCTCTACATGTTTCACAACCAGGTCTGGCACCGGGGCTCCCCCAACAACTCCGACCAGGTACGCTACGTCGGCTCGGTCGTCTACAGCCAGCGCATGATCGCCCAGCGGCTCTACCCCTTCATCAATTACCGGATGCCGGACCACGTATGGGAGGATGCAAGCCCGCGCCTGCAGCGGCTGCTGGGCAGACACAAGAAGGGGGCGTATGGGTAAACTTCAGATAAAATTTGGCCTTGTGGAAGTCCTGTACTTCATGCTCCGGGTACACAGGGGACTTCGAGTTGGCCGCATCCGATTAAACCAAACCTCAGATTTTCAAAATTTTTAAAAAGAACCCCATGACCTTTGAAGACCCAAAAAACAGCATCCTCATCGACAGCGACTTCCCCTGCAGTAGCGCCGGCCCGATCCGTGTTCCGGATGCGGGTGTCTACGAAGTCGATTACCAGCGAGAGGAACTGCCGCAGTGGTTCCAGGCCGTCCTCGACGAACGCTTTGAAGGACGCGGGGTGCCCAAAGAGTACATGGCCCACGTCCGCGTCCGGAACACGGGCGATGAGCCCAGGCGCATCACCCTCCGGTTTCTGCTCAGCGAAAGGGGCGCAAGCTACATGTACCCGCCCTGGTGGGTCCGTCGGGACGGCGGCTGGTCCTGGATACCGCCTGAAGACACCGCTTATGACTATGCGAACCTCACCAACGACACGACCGTGGAAGTCAACCCCGGCGAATCGATCCGCATCGCCTCCGCGCCCTACGAGGAGCCGGACGCGGTCTGCGAAAAGGCGCGCCGACTCGCCCAGCGGTCTCCCGTGTGGACCTACCGGGAGATCGGCCCCACCGCGCAGGGGCGCCCCATTCCCGTCCTCGAAACCGGGCCGCGCCCGCTCAAGGTGCTCGTTGAGGCCACCATGCAGTCCTGCGAGCCGGTCTCCTGGGGGATTATGCACGTCGCACACTGGCTCACAATCCCCACCATGCGCGCCCGCCGTCTCCTGGATCGGGTGCAGTTCTGCCTTCTCCCCATAACCAACCCCGACGGAGTATTTGAGGGACACAGCGTGACCAACGCGGCAGGTGAGGTGCCTAAATTCGGAATCAACGACCTGGTTGAGGGGAACCGCCCGGCCCCGCGTGAGACCGAAGCGGTCTGGAACTACCTGCTCGAACTCAGACCCGACGCAGAGATCGAGGTGCACGCCCATTTCACGCGGGAAGGATTTACGCGCAGCATCGGCATGCAGGACAGGAGCTCGATGCCCGAAGCGCTGCAGGCAAAAGCTGCAGTTATCGAGGATGCGATCTTCGCAAACTTCCACGCCGACCCCCTGGACAATCGAAAGGTCTTGATCGACCCCGGAAAGCCCGAACACAACGTCTACGGCGACCGCCACGTCAGCGAGAAAGCCGGGGTCATCCGGACCTTTCTCCAGGCCGTCCCGGACAGCCTGGAGTCCCACGCCGCGGATGTGCGGGAGATCGTCGAAACAGTATCCGAAGCCTTGATTCAGTGGAAGTCAGATAAGAAGAAGGAAGACCCTTAACCTTTGGGGGTTTTAAGACAGCTTCTAAGGACGCTTTCTTCGGTACTGCCTGGCCGCAGCACCCGGTTCGAACGACGCAGGGTGAAAGTTTCCGATGCCGGCGTCCCACCGCACCTGGCTCATCGGCATAACGCCGCCGTCCTCGAACTGAACCGCCGGCTGTCCGTCCGGCAATCCTGTTTCCGAAACCACCGCGCGGGCTCTGGAAAGCCAGTCTAAGAGGTGCTCCGCGTGGGGTGGCGGGGGCAGCCAGGCCTGGTACTGCTTTCGCAGCGTCTCGATCAAGCACCCTCCGCCCTCCTCCTCAACCAGCCACGGTCGGCTGCCCTTTATCTTCATAAACTCATCGTGCAGCCTCAGTGCCTGGTCCTTGTACTGGCGCAGCGTTCGCTCCTGTTCACTCGCAACCGACCGGATGGCTTCGGCAGCCCTGTCGACCTCCTCGGCTTGGGCCTCCTCAAAAGCCTGCGGTGATTGGATACGCTGCCAGATGGCGCGCTCGGCCTCTTTGGCCTTCTCCCTGCCGACCTCTTCAACCGTCTCCATTGAGGCAAGGATCTCGCGCACCCTCTCACGTAAGGTCCTGTACTCCTCCAACCTTTGACTCATGCGTCCGACCATATACACCGCGTCGTCCACCAGCCCGGCAAGCATTCCATCCGGATCGGATGCGACCCGGTCGTAGTCCTCGTACAGGCGCTTCTTCAGCTCGTCCGTAGTCCCACATACATCGCTGAACAATGTCTGTCGAAATGCCATCCTCAGCTCCTTTCACCTCGCGTTGTCCTGATATGCCTCCCCCAAAAAAGGTGACAGCCTATTCGACAAATCCTTTATATTTTCTTTGACTTCTATGCCGCTCCAAAGGCATCATAATCATATTGGGCACCCTTGTGCCAGTACTTTCTGACCAGGCCAGTGACGAGACGGTCCACTTGCGGACAAATCAAACCGAAAGGACGGACGTAAGGTAAGATAAATTACGGGGGGCTGCCGGAGAGGAATAGTCCGGAGGATGTGGCTGCACCATGCGATGGAACAGCGACAGGAGGACAAACGATGAAAATAAACCGGGACCAATTCCTCAAAGACGGATATCTTGTCCTGCGCAGCGTCGTCCCGCCCGATGAGCTGGATATTCTGCGCGCCGAATACGAAATCCTGGTCGAACGCCAGAAAGCGATCTGGGCGCGTGACCGCAGCCCGGACGATCCCGGCGTGTGGGAAACCTCGCCCCAGCCGCGTCTGCACCTGAACCGGAGTCCCCTGGCCGATCTGATCGACGAGCAGACCGCCAACACCGTGGAAATCTGGCTGCACGAAAACATACAGGGCGTCAGCAGCCAGCTCCTTGGCGTCCAGGACGCAGCGGCCACAGAGATGATGCTGATGTGCAATCCCGTGCGCGACCACGGTCCGGCCGCCTGGCACCGCGACCTCCACCCCATCGACACCGCTCCTCTCCAGGGCTACATCGAAGACATCATCGAGGCCGGACCCCGATACGTGCAGTGGAACCTCTCGCTCTACGATGACGACGTGCTGCAGGTCATCCCCGGCAGCCACCTTCGCTTCAACACCCCCGAAGAGAACGAACAGCTGCTAACCGATCCTCGAGCCCCACTCCCTGGCAGCGTCCAGACGCACCTGAAGGCCGGCGACGGCGTCGTCTACATCCTGCCCATCCTCCACTGGGGCAGCAACTACAGCACGAAGATGCGACGCACCGTTCATGGCGGTTTTTCAACCTTCACCCAGTACAATAATCCGAATTATACAAACCATCTGTCTGCCCGCGCCCGGTCAGTATTTGAACGCTGGGCACAGCACAGTGCGCAGATACAAAACATCACCGAGTCCGTGCTTAGAGCCGCAATTGAAAAAGACGCCGCCGCCTACTGTGCCGGCCTGGAAAAGCTCCACCCGGAAAGGGGGGATAAAGGGGGGGTGCTCTCAACCGTATTCCTCTGCAAAGCGGCCTATGCCATCACCCTCAAACATCACCCCGACCTGGAAGGGGCGCCCGATGACCTCCGCAGACGGGTGGCAAGCCCGCACCCGATCACCCTCAACTGGGGCCCGGCGTTTGCCGATCGCTTCTCAATGGAAGAGGCAGACCTTCTGTGGCAGCGGTTCAAGCCCCTCGATGCCCTCCTCCAGACGGACGGCGAGCACTTCGTCCCCGGCTTCCAGTCCGGTCCTATGCGGTATTTCTTCAACGAAATGCCGGCCAATTTCGGCCTCCAGGACTTCATCGCCGGCTGGGATGGGTGATTGTTCGCGGTGGTGGTTTGACTCCAAAAAAACGAAGTCATCCTCCTGGGTTCTGTCCAATATCTCGCTCCGGACCCGGTCGAAAATCGGGCACCGTCTTCACCATCCCCCCGTCTTCTGCCGACGCGGCGGCCACAATCACCGGTGCGGCGGTCTCCACTGCATCGTACACGTCGATATCCGGCTCTGTGCCGTTCAGAATACACTGCACAAAGTCTGAAAGCGGAAAATAATCCATCCCGCCGTGACCGGTTGCAGACGCACGATCCGGAACACGATCGCGCTCGAATTCCCACGTCGCATCCATCCGCTCAACCGAAAATTCATTCCCCCGGATAACCGGCGCTTCGCAGAAATACGTTTTTCCGGACTCATTCTTCCCTCTACCGGTCTCAACATCCCCTTTGGTGCCCATAAGGTGGTACCAGTGCGCCCCGCTGCTTGGCGCGTTGAACCCGGCTGCGAAACGCATAATCGTGTCTTTTTCCGTATGCATCATCGCCACTTCTAAATCGGGCGACGTAAACGGCTCCGTCATGCCAGGGAAAGGAACCTCCTCAAAACGATAACTCTCCGTCCGGGTCGAAAAACAGGAAACCTTGACAACCCGGTCGTCCAGGACCTTGAGCAAAGGACTCAGCTCATGCGGTCCGTAAAGAATTGGATGCTGCATGCTCCACAGGCGGGACTTAACCGCGTTGGAATTGCCGGCTTTCTCTGCCCACGTGATCCCCTTGCCCGTTTGAGTATCCACCCAGAACCGGTCTCCCCCCATCGCATGTAAATAATGACCCTCCACAAACAATATCTTCCCCAGTTTTCCTTCCCTGACCATCTTCTGCCAGGAAAGCGTCATCGGACTGTGCCGCTGTTGTTCGGCCAGATAGTACACCCTTCCCGTGCGCTCAACCGTCAAAACCAGATCCCAGCAGTCCCTCATACCGTAGCCTACCGGCACTTCACTGATCACATCCTTCCCCGCCTCCATCGCCTCCACCGAAAGGGAGGCCTGGTACTCCGGCTCGGTAACCACGGCCACAGCCTCACAGTCCACCTCCTCCAGCATCCTCCGGTGATCACCGTACAGCGCGACCCGCTTCTCTCCGAGCAGCCTTGCCCGATCTTTTACCCGTGTCGGCATCTTATCGCACAAAGCCACAATCTCCAACTCCGGTACGGCGCTTATGGTCCTGAACCAGGAAGGCGCACGCCTCCCGCACCCGATCACCGCCATCCGAATTTCACCCATCCTCACCTCCCCTTGCGTTGATTTCCAGAACGGCATCGAAAATATCCGAGTTGTTGCTCCCAATGCCCAGAAAAACCAGCCTCTGCATGCGGGATCTCCTTTATTCCATAGGGGCTCTCCAGCGACAGAAGCGCATAGAGGGGATGGACTTTGCCTTTACGCTTTGCGCTATGTCTTATCTCAGGATTTTTCGGATGTTGTATTTTTCATTGGGCCGAGCGCTCCGTGCGACCATGTCGGCCAGGAGACCGGTGCAGACGATCTGTACGCCAAGCACGGTGAAGAGAACACCGAGAAAGAGGAGCGGGTAGCGGTGTTGGATCGTCTTGGTTTGGAGCCAGAGAGAGACAATGTAGGTGTTGATGCCCATCCCCAGGATGCCCAGGATGACGCCCAAGGTGCCGAAGAGGTGGAGGGGGCGTGCCATATATTTTCCCAGGAACATCACGGTCAGCAGGTCGAGAAAGCCTTTTAGCAGCCGCCCCGAGCCGTATTTGGTGGTGCCAAACTGGCGGGCGTGGTGTTGTACGGAGATTTCACCGATCCGGTAGCCTTCCAGGTGGGCCAGGACGGGGATATAGCGGTGGAGTTCGCCGTAGATCTTGACATCATCCACCACTTCCCGCCGGTAGGCCTTCAGGCCGCAGTTGAAGTCGTGGATGGAGATACCCGAGACGCGTCCGGTCACCCAGTTAAAGAATTTGGAGGGAATGGTCTTCCCGAAGGGATCCAGGCGCACCTTCTTCCAGCCGGAGACGAGGTCATAGCCTTCATCAAGCCTGGCGATGAGGTTGGGGATCTCGGCCGGGTCGTCCTGGAGATCGGCATCCATGGTGATGATGATTCGACCGGCCGCCTGCGGAAAGCCAGCGGAGTAGGCGGCGGCCTTGCCGAAGTTGCGGCGGAACTGGATGATCACCACCTCGGGCTGCGTTGCGTGGAGTTCTTCCAGCACACGCACCGAGCCGTCTGTGCTTCCGTCATCGATGAAGATCACTTCATAGGAGCGACCGTAGGCGGCCATGGTTTCCTGGATCTTGTCCATCAAGGGGCGAAGGCTCTCTTCTTCGTTTAAGAGGGGAATCACGATCGAGATTTCGACCGGATCGACCGCGTCGGGTGTGGGGTGCGCCGCAGGTGCTGAGTGTTCATTCATAGCGTTCTCCGCAGGTGTGCAGAACGCAGCATGTTGCGCCCTTACGCGATTTACTGAATTTACGAATTCGGGGTTTTAAGACAGCTTCTAATCCAGAGAAGCGATGAAGTTTTTAATCCGGGGCCAAACAGAATCCGTTTCCATCTGGGTGAGGCAGCGTATGTCACCGAACTGACAGGGCGGGTTGTTTCCGACGGTTTTGATCGTCCAGCAGGGGGTGCAGGACAGGTCCTGACGGCGCAGGATGAGGTGGAGGGGCTGGCCGTTGACCGATTTCCAGTAGCGGTAGGGGCCGCTGCGCTTTTCGTCGGTGGGGCCCCAGAAAGCGATGCACCGCACCTCCAGGGCTGCGGAAATATGCATAAGACCCGAGTCGTTGCCCAAAAAAAAACGGGCATGGACCACCTGACCCGCCAGCTCCGAAAGGCTGCGGGAGGGGACGTTCAAGAGGGTTTCGGGGGAGACCAGGGTTTGGATTTGATCCCGCAGGTCTTTTTCCTCGGGGCCGCCGATGAGCAGGCACTTGAGGCCGAATTCTCGATGAATCTTTCTGATGAAGGCAGCAAAAGACTCCGGGGGGAGGCGTTTGTATATCATCTCCCGTTCTGCGCTGGACCCGGGGTGGCATACGTAGTAATTTTCCGTTTTCAGGACCTCTTTCTGAGAATAGCCGGGCGGAATGGGAAAATTCAGGCGGATGGAGGAGGGAGGGGGCTGGCCTGTGATTTTTGCGGCGAGTCTGAGGTTCTGATCGGTGTCGTGGGCATCGAGGTCGAGGGGGAGGGATTCCTGCTGGATCAGGGAGGGGAGCCTGCTGTGGGGGTAGGCGAACCCGATTCGATTTTTGGCTCCTACAAACCGAGAAAACAGGCTGCCCTTCCAGTTGGGTGAGGGGAAAAGAGAGACCAGATTCCGGTACTGCTCCTGTCGAAACCGGCGCAATACCGCAAGGCCTCGGCTGAGGGATTCTTTGTCGGGGTCCCAGTGGAATACCTTATTGAAATATCCGGTGGCTTCGGCCATCTGCCGGATGCCCGGTTTTAAGGCGAGCATGTGGAGGTGCGCTTTCCCAAGGTGTTGAGACAGGTGTTGCAGGGCCGGGGTCATCATCATAAAATTGCCCAGCCCGATAGGGCAGATGACGAGCGTTTTTGCATTTCGGTCGGACATAAGCCGGATACCGCCTCAATCCAAAGGGGGAAGGATCGGCCTTGCAAGATGCCTTTCTCGGATATCAGGTGTTAATCGGAATTTGCTGAGGGAGTTCTCACCCCACGGTGAAGGCAGACCAGAGCCTTTGCAGTTCATCGGACAGCTCACGTCCTTCAAGGATCAGGAGAACGATGCCGTAGGTTAAGCAGAGAAGGGCCGATCCGACAATCAGGGACGCGAGTGTAGAAAGGTCTCCGATGGGATCGGCAAACGCCAGGCGCACCGCAAGCGCCGCTCCCCCGGCAAGCAGGGGAGGCACGATGGCGCGTCCCCAGGGGACATCAACATGCCTGGTAGCAGCCCGCAAGGCCAGTACGATACCCACAAAGGCCATCAGGTCTATGCTCAGGGCCGTGCCCCTGGGGCCGAAACGCCCGGTGAGGATGGGTGCAAGCACCAGGAGGAGCCCTGCCTGGATAGCGGTGAATCGGGCGAATGTGCGGGGCTTTCCCACCCCGAGGAAGAGGTTGTACACATCTTCCAGGATCGGCCGGCACAGGGAATATACGACAAGCCATCGAAGAATGGGGACCAGGGGTAGCCACCGCTCTTTTGCCAGGAGTTTTACCAGAGCCGGGGCTTCGACAGCAAGCACAAGTGTGATCAGGATCGTGGCCCGAAAGATGAGCCGCATGGTGCGGCGGAAGGCTGCCGAAAGTCGTATCCGGTCGTTCTGATAGCGTGCATAAACCGCGCCCGTTATATTGAGGAGCGCGTGTGTGAACGCTCCGGTCGGTATCTGGGCAAACATATGGGCTTGCGCGTAGAATCCGAGAACGCCTGCGCCCAACAGTGTTCCAACGATAAACCTGTCATACTGGAGGGTCAGGGTCTGCATCATGCCGCCAATCCAGTACCAGAGTCCGTAACGAAAAAAGTTCCGCGCACCTGCGAAGTTGAAATCGCGCAGCCGGGTTATTGAGGGCGGCTGGTGGATCCATATCAGCGCACAGTAGACAACAATATAACTCACGCTATTGACGAAGAAACCCAGGATAAGGGCCCAGACACCCCCACCGGCATAGGCTATTGCGATTGCGACAAAAGAGGCCGCGATGGATGCCGTTGCCTGGGATACGGCCAGGCGGCCGAACTGGAGACTACGTCTGAGCTGGGTTTCGGAAGTGAGTGCGGCATTCCGTACAAGATCCAAAACGGCAAAGATGATCAGGGCAGTGGCCACGATTTCACCGTACTGTTGGCCAACAAAGAGAAACGCCAGGCCAACGGCTACGGAGGTGCTCAGGACTCCCAAGCCGGTATTCAGGAGAAAGTGGGTGGGAAGGAGTTCGTCTACACGATCGTGTTGATGGAGCAGAGCGATATGAAGGCCGAATCTCCGCAGTGCGGCGACGATGGTCAGGAGTGAGATGGCGAGCGTCACATAACCAAAGTCCTCCTCAACGAGCTTCCGCATGAGGAGGATGTTCACGGTCCAGTTGACCAGACGGGCGAAATAGCTACTGCTCAACGTCTGGACGGCACCGCGCACAATCCGCTGGACGGGCGAGCGATCTTCAGGCAACGGACCTCTCCTCGCTACGGGTACGGTCCCACTCGCTGGAAACGATGGACAAAACGTCCTGAATACCCAGGAGGTATGTAAAAATTGCAGATAATATATGGGTTTTGTGTACAAAGGTCAAACTGAGCTTCAGGGTAGAGAATCGATAACCCATACGCGAAGGCCGGTTCGGTGGGAAATGCATTTTACGGGTTGGTTGAACAATAATGGTAGCTGCCAGAAAGGGGTGTCATTCTCGGCTAAGCCCGTTTTCCGATCCCACTGCCTGCCTTCACGTGGACCTCTAAAACCTCTGCCGAGTCCCTGACCAGGTCCTCGTCAAACACAATCGCTCCCGGCTTGAACAGCAGCGCAAGCGTGGACCCTCCGTACTGGAAGTAGCCCTTTTCCCGGCCCCTGTCCACCTGGCCGGGAGTGTACGTCTGGGCGATACTTCCAACTGCAAACCCACCGATCTCCACGTAAGCAATCCGGCCGAAATAGGCGGAGACAAACTCCGTCACCGCCCGTTTGTTTCTGCAGAACGCGTCCGTCACCCTGGCCAGTCCAACCGGATTTACCACGTAATACTTCCCCGGAATGGTTCTGGCAGGCCCGGCCTCTCCCGCATCCGGAAAGTGGAACCGGTGGTAGTCGCAGGGTGCCAGACGGATGACCAGCGCCGATCCCCCACGGTAGGGCCGGGCGGCGGACTCGGAATCCAGCAGCGACGCCAGCGCAACGGACGCCCCCTTCACCGGAATCCGGGTGCCTTCTTCCAGGTGGGGATAAACCAGGACCTTACCGTCAGCAGGGGCGCAGAAAACTTCCGGCTCCGGAACAAAAGGCCGGGCCCCGATCTTGAGCCGACGTGTGAAAAACGCGTTGAAGCTCCGGTAATTGTCCAGCGGAAGTTCAACCTCTCCGATATCGATCCCATATCGATCGACAAATTCGGGAATCTTCCTGCGGCTCCAGGACAAATCCTGCCACCTGCCGTACAGCCGACAGAACATCCGGTTGTTCAGCACACCGTCAAAAACCCTGAGACCGGCCGAATGTGAATAAATCCAGCGCTGCGCAGCTTCGTAAAGCAGAGGTTCGGTAACAATCTCACCGATCTCACGATTCCGATAACTTACCACGATTTCGCAGGACATGGCGCTGTATACGGGTTCTGGAAAATGGAAAAAAAACGACCGGACAGCGACATTAAAAAATCGTCACTCAGGCCGGAATAACCGGCAGCACAATATGCGACGGCCGGTCCGGGTCGTGGTAGACCGCCTGCTCTGCCAGCGCAAACCGGCGGTCCCGTCCAAGCGGGCCTCCCGTGTTGGGATTGATGTCGAACCGGGGAAAGTTGCTGCTGGACACATCCAAGCGGATGCGATGTCCCTTTGCAAACACATTCGACGTCGGGTACATCACGATCTCAAACGCGAACACCTCCCCCGGCTCCATCAGCTCCGCCCTCTCCCGCGAGTTCCTGTACCGCCCCCGAATAATACTATCCGAAATATTCTGCGCAAACCCGTCCGGGTAGTCCACATTGTGCGGGTGAACATCGATCAGCTTCACCGTAAAATCCGTATCCACGGCCGACGACGATGCCCACAGCTTCACCGTCAGCGGCCCCGTCACCTCTACGTCTGCTTCCAGCTCCTCCGTCTGAAACACCAGCACATCGCTCCGCGCAGACAGGGGCAGCGTATCCTTACACCCGTAAAACCGCCGGTTTCCCCGCTGGTCGAAAGCCCCTGCACCCATCACCTCGTTCGCCGCCGAAATCCCACCCCCGATCGTGGGCACCGGATCCCTTGGATCGAACGTAAACCGGCTCGGCTCCGAAGCCTCCGGTGCCTCCGGACTCAGCGTGCCGTCCGCGTGGAGGTAATGAGGCGTATACGTCGTATTGGACAGCGGCCAGTCCTCCACATCCCGCCATGTCCCTAAGTGAGAGAGCCGGCCGCTTCGGTCCTTCTCGCTGCTCCCGTCTCCCATCACAAAAATCCGCACCGGCTTCTCCTGGTCCACCCCGTTGTCGATCCCCTTCAACCACCTATCGAACCACCGCAGCCGGTACCCGTTGTAATCGTCTAACACCGCATCCGGCCCGAAATCCACGTCCCCCGCAAACGAATTCCCCCATCCCCCGTGGGTCCACGGCCCCATCAGCAGGTGCTGGGGGGTCTTCTTCATCTTCGACAGCGCCACGTAGTTATCCGTCGTCCCCCGGGCATACGAATCGTACCATCCCCCCAGGTAAACCGTGGGCACGTCTGCGTGCTCCTCGTAATACTGCTCGATCGCGTACCCCCGCTGCTTCCAGTACGCGTTGTAATCCCCTTCGCCGAGAATATCCAGCAGCCACTGCTCGTAAGACGGCAGGAACCGCAGCGCCGACGACCCTCGCTTGTACGGCGTCCGGGTCAGCCACTCGCCCACCCGTTCATAATCCTCCACAAGTGCCGCCTTGAGCGCCGGGTCCGCCAGCGCCTCGCGGCTCGTTGTGGCCATGCGAAACGCGTACACCATAAATCGCAGCTCCAGCGCCCCGTTCTGCCGCAGCGAACTCTTGTGGTAATTCGACGTCCCCACCGCCACCACCATCGCCTTCAAGTGGGGCGGGTTCAGCGTTGCCAGTGCGCTCTGATCGCTCCCGCAGTACGATCCCCCCATCGTGCCCACGTTCCCATCGCACCAGGGCTGCGCTCCTGCCCACTCCACGCTGTCATACCCGTCCGGCCCCTCCTTCGCAAAGGGGTACCACTCCCCGTCCGACTGGAACCGCCCCCGCACATCCTGCATCACCGCCACATACCCTCGCCGCGCGAAATACCGCCCCTCGTTCACCCGCCCCTCCTTATCGTATGGCGTCCGCTCCATCACCGCCGGAAACCGCCCCTCCACCACCTTTCCGTTCCGGGCGGGCAGGTACAGGTCCGCGGCCAGCGCCACCCCATCCCGCATCGGCACCGGCACATTCTTCTGCGCAACCACATCGTACTCCATCCAGGATCCCTGCATCTTGAACTCCTTTTTCTCTCCATTACCCTGCATCGGGCCGCTGCTTGAACTGACCCGCCTGCCGCAGCGCTTCAACCCCCGACCCCCTCTCGGCCAGCGGAAAATGCGCCGGCCGGTTGCCTGCAAGCTGAGACTGGTAAACGGCCATCACCATCTCCAGCGAGCGGCGCCCCGCCCGCCCGTCGCTGCGCAGTTCCCCGCTTCCTTCCAGGGCATTCACCAACTCGTTCAGCGCCAGGACATAAGTTGACGCGGGCGGTGGATGATCGATCGGTGTCAATTTCAAAGAGTTCCACTGGAACCCGCTGTCCGGTTCGTACTCGTCCTCTACCGCCCGGTAGAGATTTACCTGTTCTCCCAAAAAACGGATCACTCCCTCCGTCCCCCGCAGCTCAAACGCATTATCCGTATAAGCTGTCAGTTCCGCGCCATGTACCAATCCTGTCGTCCCATTCTTGAACTTCATAAATGCCGCGCTGAAGTCCTCCACGGCCCATGGCCGCATCCGCTGCTCGGCCATTCCGCAGAGCCATGCCACCTCGCCGGCGAACATGTCCATCAGATCGAAGTAGTGGGTAAAATCGTGAAGCAGCGGCCCTTCGTTCTCGCTGCGCCACCAGGGCGCGGGTTTGCCCCCGTCCATATAGCAGTAGATGTGATTGAGGTCTCCGAGCGCACCCTCCTGCAGCAGCTGGAGGCCCAGGTTCCACTCCGGACTCCATCGGCGGTTGTGATTAATCTGCAGCGGAATCCCGACATGGTCGCAGGCCGCAACCATGCGGTCGCATTCCTCTAACGACAGCGCCATCGGTTTCTCACAGATAATCGCCCTCGTAGAGGAAGCCGCCGCGCACGCCTCCACCATCTCGCAGTGGAGTTCCGGGTGGGTGGCGACAATACAGATATCCGGTTTCACCTCCTCCAGCATCTGTCTGTAATCGTGGAAAAGGGCGTCAACCCCGTAGCGCTCCCCAAACGCCTCCAGCTTCTCACGCCCGCGGTTCACACCCGCCACAAGCTCGCAATCTCCGCTTTGTTGAATGGTATCCGCGTGATTGTCCGGCAAATCGCCGAAGCTGAACTGGTATCCCACGCGCCCGGTGCCGATCAGCGCGATCCGGTACTTAGCCATGATATCCTCCTCGAATAAAAGTAGCCGACCTCTGTGTCCCCAGCCAGACAGCAACTTCTGACACACCAAAATAATCAATCATTTGTTCCCAGCGGCACCAAGGCGCTGTTCTATCCGTCATAAAAAAACCGCGATAGCTTGGTATTGCGGCACAAAAATGGGTAAATAGCCAATCCGGACCTGAACGGTCAATAGCTTATCGACATAGGGCCGTTGGAGCAACCTCTGTGATAAATGACTGGTGATCAGAATAATGTGGCAAAATCGTATTGAAATCATCAAGATCGATTAAGATCGTTCCTGCACAGCACTTACGACATTCACGGCCTTGGGCGAATACATCGTTCAAGTGCTTTGGAGACGAGCCTGGAAGCGATGACGCGCAGTGCTCCGAAAGCTGAGTACAAGCGATCCGGACATCAGACACCTGTTCTCGGACAGCGGTCACAATCTCTGGCCGAGGTGCTCCATGTCGCCCCCGTCCGATCGAAAAAATGACCATAGCCGGTGATACGATCTCACAAAGAGTTCGGGCAAACACGGCCATATCCATGGAACCCGTCCTGCCACCATGATGGGGAAATATAACAACCGGGGCAGTCGCATCCACTCCGGAATTGCGAAGGTCGTCCAGGCCAATGCTGTCCAGGTCTCCTGGAAGAAGTGCTATTGGGTTCCCGTCTTTTAACAAACGCGCTACTACACTGACTGAGTGTCTGGTAAGTTTTCTTCCTCGCTTATCCCTGCTACCCGGCCCCTTAGCAGCCAGATACTTGCTGGGACCAAGAATTTCAATCTGCACCTCACTTCTATCAAATCCTCCTCTACTGTCTCTGGTCAACGACGTGTCAAAATCAAGTTTACCTGCAATGTCCGCACGGTCAAGTTCGTAAAGAAGATCACCCCAAAGTCTCGATCCCTTTTCTGAGTCAGTGTTCAACCGTACAGACCTAACTCGAAACTTGCTGGAAGACAATAACTGGACCAGTCCCCCGATATGGTCTTCATCCGCATGAGAGATCAGTACAGCGTCGATTGTAGTAACTCCACTCTCTTCCAGGTACTCAAGTAAGGAACTCCCCAGACCTGTGTCGATGACTACCACACCTTCAGAATCGATAAGAATCGCGCTGTTTCCATGTCCTACATCAAGAATCGCCAGATTATGCTTTGGTACAGACATTGACAAGCCCTTAGTCAGCTTCCCAGCTATCGAAGTAGAGGTCTTCATGATTCTCGGCTCCAACATTAACCTGAGCATGAAACCGTTTTTCCAGCTTAACAAGAGATCGGATATCATTAGGCAAATCATCAAAAGAAACGCGGATCTTTTTTCTTGGATTCCAACCTGAAATGATAACGTAGAAATAATCTTCACCAGGTTCCACTTCCTCGACCCGAACAAGCGTTCTCCAAGGCTTTCGACTCGGCTGGTACTGGCCATCGAACTCTTGGATGCAACGCTCAAATCCTCTTGCGATATTGTCCGGGTCAAGTTCGTCAGGCTTCAAAAGCGCTGGAATAAAACGTCTGCGGCTCCTCATAAGGCTAATGTCCACATCGGTGTAGGTTGTACATAGTACTGCTGGGATAATCTTATAACACTCAGCGACTATTTCATCACCATTGAACCTCGCATAATGTCCTTTCTTCCGCAGATGATAGTCGCAAAGTACAGCATCCACTTGAGTTGGTAATTGTTGTAAAAATCGCTGCAGGTTGTTCAGAGGGCCAGCCTCTTGTACAGGAAACAGCCCTAGTTCCTCTAAGGAGTATTCATAGCTTTCTCTGGCTCTTTCATCATCGTCAACAATTGACACCCGTTCGATTCTTGTGCTTTCAATCTGAAGTGGCATAATTCATACTCCGAGGATAGGTAACTCAATAACAATTTCAGCGCCACCAAATTCACTGTGCTCAACCGCATCAACTTCCCCTCCGAGATCATTCACCGCATCCCGAACAATTGTAAGACCAAGTCCTGTTCCGTTCTTTTTGGTTGTGTGACCAGGCAACCAGATATCTTTCTTACTTATCCCCTCAATGCCAGGACCGTTGTCAAGAACTCGAAGCGTAAAAACATTGCTCTCAACCTCGGTACGGATCAGAATCTTTCTCTTATCCGTGGTCGAACGTTCAAAAGCTGTCAGGCTGTTATTAATCAAATTTGTGAGGATCGACTCCACGGACGCCTCACTTCCACGCAAATAAGGTGCACCCTTACACAGATGGATATCAACATCGACATCTCGCCCATCAAGAAACGGATTGAATGTTTCAATCACACTATCAATAACAGCATGAAGGTCGACACGAGATATTCTGCGCTTTTCATGGTCGACGAGTTTAAGCGTCGCTGCCCCAAGCACTGCAAGGCTTCCAATAGCTCGAACGATCCCTTTAACTGGTTTCATAAGCAACTTGTCGTATGCATTGCCGAGTTCCTTCTTCGCCCGTCTCTCAATCGCCTTAATCGACAATGTGATTATCTTTATTGGGTTGGCATTCGATTCATGTGCAAAGGTTGCAGCCGTAATTCCAGCAGTGCTGAGCGTCCTGTAAAGTTGCACCTCTTTGTGTAGCTGCTGCACCTCTCGATCCCGCGAACGGTCATAAGCATCCACAGCTTGCTTTAACTCCTCTTGCAAATCCTCAGGTACTTTACTGATAACATCATCGAGATTTATTTTCGATCTGCTTGTTTTCTTAGGAGCAGTGGTACGTTTTTTCGTTCTTCGCTTCTCGGCGACCTCCAACCTTCTTTTAGCCATCCATTCCATTGTATCTTGAGCAAACGACTTCATCTCGAGAAAAGCATCCGCTTCTATAAATCCGGAGCGGTCCGTCTTCTGAATAAGAAGCTCTTCTATATCAAAGACTTTAACACGTCCAATAGCAGTATTGGTACCTGGCCGTTCCTCCGGACTCTGAACCCGACGTAGATTCATATCGAGCCAATCATTTCCAGGGTTTCCGTAGGGTATCACTCGTAGCCCATTATGATAAAGATGCACTCCACCAAATTCCTGCAGCCATGTCCGTACCTCTCCAAGCGTGGACGACCGAGTCAAGAAAGTGGACCTGTTTAAGATAAAAACCCAGAGGTCGAACTTGACAGCAGAACATCTATACGGATGTTTTTCACGCGGTACGGTTAGTTCGTCGTGATCCGCTGAGAACAGTTTCTCCCCTCGCCAGTCCACTACGGATGCTTTAGCTATACCATTTTTATCTACGGAAGCGATTAAGTGATACTCTGCGTCATCAAAGTATCGTTTTTGAACTATCTCTTCGAGGTCTGAAAACTCCGGAGCTTTAAGAAGTGGCTTGAAGCCCTCGGGGTCATCCCCAAATGGATCGGCCAATAATATGAGCTCACGAGCCAATCGTTTAAGGTCCATCCGTCCAATTCGTATTTTCAAATCCTCTAAGTGGATCTCTGTCCCCGATGTACTTCCTTTAGAGCGTCTGCTCTTCTCAATCCTAAGCTCTACTTCGTCGACATGCTCAACGTTTTCAAAATCCTTCCAGTCAATAAGAAGGTCGTACCGGGTGGTTTTCTCCGCTCCTGGATGTGTTGTAAGCAAAGCGGCTGATCCCATACGCAACGCCGCCAGACGACCGAGTCCCTTACTACCTGCTGGAACTCTGCCAAGCCGTGTGCGCTGTCTGGAGGATTTCTCGGATCGTCCGATAACAAGCCATCCATTTTTAATTTCATCAGCGTCCATTCCGTCGCCGTCGTCGACGACTTGGACAGATCCTCCAGGCTGGTCAGTATGGATCAATTCTATAGTGCAGGTACGTGCATCCGCATCGTAGGCATTCTTAACGAGCTCTATGATCCCTTTGTCAGGACTTGGATTTAATTCCTCGCCGAGCCGACGAAGGATATCTGTTACGAATCGTATTTGTACATTGCTCATTCTTCATCGCTCCACCAGGGTAGATCAGCAAGAGCCGACACAGTCAAGTGCCGACAACGAATGTATTGATCTAACCATTGGGTTGTCTGTGGCTTCCGAAGAACGCGGAGTAGTTCCCGACAAGCCTTAACGGTTCCGTCTTTTGGAAGCAAAACAAGCAGATGATTTTCAACCGCCACGGGCCTAGCGTTATTAATAATCGTTCCAAGTGCTCGATGCTTGTCTCCTGGTCTTGAAGTCCGGCGAACCACAACGAATGGCGGTGAAAAAACTCGACCCTCAAACCTTCGATTATTTGAAACTTCACGGACCATCTGCCACGGTGGTAGATTACGGGCATGTATGAATGGATACCAAGAACCCTGGTGCGGATCTCGATAATCAACTACTGAACCAACACAAACATCAAACCGCTCACCCACGCACTCAGGGGTCACCCTTGTTGGTTGATTCCACCGAAATCCGCCCGAAACTATTGATTTCTTCTGAATTTCAATATCTAGAACAAATACGTCAACGTCCGCCCACCGATCAAACTGACCGTGAAGTTGGAGCCGATGTATATATGACCGTGATTCTATGAACTTTCGCCATCTCAAATATCGTGATCCACTTCTGAGTACATCAGGCAATATAGCTACGATCCGCGTGCCGACATTTGCGTGCAAAATACAGGCTTCCAAGAAGAGCGCCGCTGAGTTTACTTTTCCACTGGACCAGTAACAGCTTTTGGGGGCGTCTACCAATCCGAACGGTGGATTTATGACAATGTGGGTTGCTGCTTTGATTGCATCGTGATCTGTCAGCCCACACCTGCTAACAATTTTAGGAAACGTTCTGTGGATTTGGGGAATAGTACATCCATCAAGTGGAATGTTGTTACGAAAGGCAGCAAGTATGAGTCTTGCCTTAGCGGCCCGAATGAACTCTGGATGAAGGTCGCGCCCCATAATTTGGGCACCCCAACTTCTCAGAGTAGAAGTGAGATTCTGTTTTTTACTCAACCGCGCAGCGCAGGCAATGAGCAGATCACCCGTACCACATGCCGGGTCCAAAATGACTGATCGATCATCTAATGTACCTATAAGTGATGCCACGGCAACTTGTGACAATTTTGAGCCCGTGAAAAAAGCCCCTGCTGTCCGCATATCTGACAATGAAACAAGCCTGCGAAGTTCATGCGCAGGCTGACCATCCAGTGCGTCATCAATACGCGCAATTATATCTCTATTGTCTAAAGGCTGCACCATCTCGGCAATTAAGGTATCGAGATCGTCGAGGTATGGGATGAAATTCTTCACGGACACTACATCTCTCCAACTTGCTCTTAGACCGTCTATTTGAAACAACCAATACAATATAACTTATTGTAAAATATAGGACAAATAGCAAGTATCGTCAAGCGGTGATCAATCGAGGCCGGACAAGAACCGACAGAACGATTCTCCCAATTATAATATACACCAAGGAGATCAGCACCATTAAAATGAATATGGTGCGAGGAAGCCTCCGCAACCCATACATGGGTTTTCCAGGGGGGGCAAGTAGACAGCGGTCCAGCTCAGCAAGAGCAGAAGTGGCCGTCACGTAAACACTTCCAGCCGAACAACGATCGAACAAACGTCCCGATAAAATGACAGGAAACTAACCATCCAGCTCAACCGCCCGCCAGAGGTACCAGCTTGCTACGGAGCAATAGGGCCGCCACCGCTGGCCGTAGTCCTGAACTTCAAGCGGGCTGGGCATGTCCTCCATATCGTACGTCAGCATAAATCCCTTCCGGACCCCCAGATCGTTCACCGGCAGCACATCGGGGCGGCCGAGTTGAAAGATAAGCATCATCTGCACCGTCCATTCACCCACGCCCCGTACCTGGATCAGTTGCGAGATAATCTCATCGTCGTCCATCGGGTTCAGCTTCCGCCGGGGTGGCACAACACCCTCAAGCGTCTTCAAAGCCAGATCCTTAACCGCAGCCACCTTCGCCCGCGACATCCCCGCCGCGCGCATCGCATCGTCCGGCGTCTTCAGAACCTGCTCGGGCCGGGGAAATCGCCCCCCGGGAAACAGCGCCAGCACCCGGCTGTAAATCGTCCCTGCCGCCTTCCCGGAAAGCTGCTGGTAGATGATAGCCCGCACCAGCGCCTGAAACGGGCTCACCCCTGCCCTCATCTTAAGTGTGAATGGTCCCACACGCTCAATAAGCCGCCCCAGGCGTCTATCCGCCCTGGAAAGCGCATCAACCGCCACGTCAGGGTCGTAGTCAAGCCCCAAAGATCTCCCCCATTTCCGGCACTCGACCATCAGGCCAGCCCGCTCGGCGCCAGCACCAGCCGCTCCGCATTTTTATAGGCTACCTGCTCCCGCTCCTCCTCCGTAATCTCCGCCGCCGCCAGCAACGCAGGGAACGCCATCGGCTCGTACAGAGGCGAATCCGTACCAAACAACACCCGGTCCGCACCCACCTCGCGCACCACCAAACTGATCATACCCGTCCGAATCGCCCGTGCCGTGCCCATATCCGTATAGAGGTTGCCTGTCTTGCAATCCTGCAGCGCATCAATCGCCTCATATGTCTGCCCCGGCTGCCCCGCACCGAAATGCGCTGTAATAATCGTAAGCGTCGGAAACCCTTCGGCCAGCCGCCGCAGACGGCCGGGCGCTGCGTAAGACTCGTTCTCCCCGTGAGACAGAACCGGCAGCCCGAGAGGCTCCAACTTCTCAAACAACCGGAATGAAGATTTGATATCCGCCGGATACTTGTGCTGCACCGGATGGATTTTGAACCCCGCAACTTTCGGATGGTCCTTGAACCGCTCCAACAGCTCCAGCGACTCACGCATCTTCAACGGATTCAACACCAGCCACACGAGCAGATGATCCAGCTTCTCCGCCTGCTGGATGGTCCACCCATTTCCGTACGTCAACTCCGTAAACAGGGCGGACCCGGACGTCACCACCGTCCGCTCGATGCCCGCCCGTTCCTGCAACGCCACAAACCCTTCAGCCGTAAACGTCGTAATCTCATCAAACCACGGCCCCAGGTGGGCATGAGTATCAATATAACGCATGGAATTCATCCTCCTGTCGATTAGAATTCAGGGAAGGGTGTGGCCGGGCCAATCTTCAATTCCCACTTGCTCCACAGCCTTCCCCACCGCATCGACCAACCCGTCCACGTGGCTGTTCTCCATCGGCAGCGACAGCGCGCTCATAAACAGGTCGTTGCTCGGGAAATACCCCTGCTCCAGCAGCGCCAAGAACACCCGGTGCGTCATCTCCTTGTCTGCGTGGGCAAGGCTGCGGTAGTTCACCAGCGCTTCGCCAGTAAAGTGAACGCTGAACAGCGACCCCGTGCCCACCGCCTGCGCGGCGATTCCTTTTCCGGCAAACAGATCGTTCAACCCCTCGCGCAGCCGGTCGCCCAGTCTGTTCAAATGCGCGAACGCCTCAGGCGTCAACTGCTTCAACGTCGCAAACCCCGCGGCCATCGCAACGGGATGCCCGCTGAACGTGCCGCTCTGGAAGAACCCTGTGCTTTCCTGCGACGTGTCCAGCAAATCCATAATATCCGCCCGTCCCCCGAACGCCCCCACCGGGAACCCCCCGCCGATCACCTTGCCGTACGTCGTCAGATCAGGCACGATCCCGTAATACTCCTGCAGCCCGCCCATCCCCACCCGGAAGCCCACGATCTCATCGAAAATGAGCAGCACATCGTTCCTCCGGGTCATCTCTCTGACGGCCCGGACAAACATCTCCTGCGGCGGCAGAATGCCTGCCTTGGGGTCGAAAATCACACAGGCCAGCTCATCCCGGTGCCGGGTCACAAGCCGCCCCACAGAATCCTCATCGTTATAGGGCAGAACGATCACTTCCCCGGCCGCGTGTGGCGACATCCCCCCCGCCGTAGGCACGGAATGCGGCTCGGTCTCTGGCCCCGCCACCTCTACAGGCGGCTCCACGCTCACCTCAACCACATCGTGGCTGCCGTGATACCCGCCCTCGAACTTGGCAATCTTGGGCCGGCCGCTGACCCCTCGCGCCAGCCGAATGGCGTGCAGCGTTGCCTCCGTACCCGAGTTACAAAACCGGATCCGATCCAGCGACGCCACCCGGCGGCACATCTCCTCGGCCAGTTCCACCTCGTTGCCTGCCGGCGCGCTCAGCGCAACCCCCCGCGCCATCTGCGCTTCAACCGCCGCCATCACCGCCGGATGCCGGTGGCCCAGAACCAGCGCCGTGTGGTGGGTGTTGAAGTCCACAAACCGCCGCCCGTCCACATCGTACAGATAACACCCCTCCCCCCGTTCCATCGTCAGCGGATACGGCCTGTAAAAATAGGCCCCCTTCACCCCACCTGGCATCACCCTCCCCACCCGCTCGAAAGCCGCTTCAGAACGCGGGCTTCCTGCCCGATACAGGTCCTCCAGCGAGACCTCAGGTTCTGCCGCCGTCTTTTCCATAGGAATTTCCTCAATTCATTGAGAACCGCTCAAAAACAAGGTGCTCGTACAGAGATGCCGATCCCGCTTCATAGTGGTTCCGTAGCGTTCTTAATGCTGGTCCCGCCGGTCCATAACCTCCGTCGCCCGCAATTCGCGGATCAACTCAATCAGCCCCTCGATGGCCGCCTCTAAGAACTTCTCCCCTTTCTCTCTGCTGGCCTTCGTCGCATCCCCCATCACCCCGCTTGCCGTCTTCGTGCTCCAGTACGGGGTAAAACTCGCGCTTGACCCTTCCGGATGCCCCCCCGCAAGCAGGTCGGACTGGAAGCTGTTCGAAAGGGGCGACCGTTCGTCCACCGCCTTGCTCATATCCACCAGATCCGGCTTCAAAGCCAGATAGAGAGACGTCTCATACTCTCCCCCGTGCGATGTCCCCCCGTAATCCGACTCTCTCAGTTCCCTGCCCACCTCCTTCACCTTTCGAAGCCCCCAGTGGTTGACCGACCCACAAAGGATTTTTCCCTCATATTCGATAATCGATAACCGCGCCGCCAGGTCCAGCGGCGACGTATTGCTCCCGTGGCCGTTCACGACCAGAATCCGCTTGAACCCGTGGTAGGCGAGGCTGCAGCAGACATCTTTGACGTATCTAATAAAGGTATCCCACGTAATCGTCAGCGTCCCGTGAAAATCCATGTGGTGCGGACTGTATCCGTGCGGCACCGGCGGGGCCAGAACCGCCTCGGATGGAATCCGCGCCACGGCCCGATCGCAGATCTCCGTACAGAGCACAACATCCGTATCCACCGGCAGGTGGGGCCCGTGGTCCTCGTAGGTCGCAACCGGAAGCACGGCGACCCGATCCTGCTCGGCCGCCTCCTTGATCTCGTACCAGATCATCTCGGCGAAGCGGTGTTTCATTTCAATCTCCTTTTCTAATTGTTCGCGGTGGTGGTTTGATCCGGACAAACCCCGCCTGCCTGTCCGACCTGCCGGCCGGCAAGGCAGGCCACCCGCTCTGCGGGTGGTCGTTGATTGGGCTTTTCGGCTCCTTTCCATCACCCTGCATTCTCGGTTCGCTGTCGACGCCTCCCTCCTATTGTGTCGCCCCAGATGAAAAGATCGGCTTCAAGATATCCACCGTCGCCCCAATCACATCCTGCCCCTTCATCATCTGGCATTTTGCCTCACCAATTCGTCCGCCAATCACCTGCCCACGTGCGCGCAGCGCCTCATCCATCCTATCAAAAGCCACCGTACTCCCCATCATCGACGTAAGCAGCACCTCGATTTCCCCATGCTCGGGATGGTTCAAAATCACCCGCTTGGGATTCTCCGGACTCCAGTGTTTATGCCGGTCCGGATCGCCTGCATAATCCTCTCCGATATGGATGGTGGAATTCGCCTGATGGTCCACGCCCAGCAACAAAACCCAGCCCCCCCGCTTAGCCAGCCGGTCTACTGCGCAGTCCTTGCCCAGAGCCCCCCGTTCCAGATCGTCACATACCAGCGCCTCGGCATCCGGCCCGATCACCGTCACCGCATGGGTAGGATGCAGGCTGCGCACCGCCCCGGGAAACCGCCTCGCGGCCTCCGTGATCGCCCCGTTCTTGGAGGGCGACTCCAGCGGATCGAAATACTCCGTCCTGCTGTGCGTAAACGTAGGCACCATAAGCGTCCCCTCCAGCCCCAGCACCTCCAGAAAGGCCTCGACCACTGCCGAAGCCCCGCCCTCCACATATCCCATACTGGAGAGAGAACTGTGAACCATCACCCCGTCCCCCTCTTCCAGCCCCATTGCCCTCAGCCCGGCAGCGATATCCTGCCGGGTAACCGTCTTGGATACCATACCCGATCTCCAATCAACTCCAATCGCCCCAGCCGTGACTATTCTTTCAGATCTCTTCAAACGGATACAACGGCCGCCGCCGGTGCCGATACGTAAGACTTCGCATATCGGCCGTGGTAGACCCCGGCGAATTCACCCGGATCAACGCATTGCACACAGGCCCATACGCCGCAACCGGCGCGTGTACCCCCTTGGCCACCAGAACCTGGAACGCCGCCGGGTCCAGATCACAACTGATCATCAGCCCCAGGCTCACCGGCACCACCCGGCGTGACGTCAGACTGAAACTCAGCCCGGAATCCGTCTCAACAACGGCGGTCGGCCCCATATCGAACGCCGTCATTCCTCCGTGCCGCACCTCCGGCTCCCGGAACCGCCCGTCGTGCAGGCTGCGCACCTTCACCATAGCCTCCAGGGGCGGACCGTGCAAATCGTCCGTCTTCCCACCCATCCTGAGCGCAACCCGGGCGCCTACACCCGCGACCCTTGCCTGCTGAACCGACTCGGCATCGAGCAAACAGACAAACCCCCGAATCCCACTGCGCCGGTGCATTTCGTGGGCGATCAGGGTACCGTCCGCTGCCGATCCTCCGCCCACGTTGTCTCCCATATCCAGCAGACAAACCGGCCCCTCCACCCGAAGCGCCTGGTCGACCGCCTCGGCAATCCCTGTGAACTGCCCTACGAATTCCTCGCGGTGGTCGCACAAATACCCGGCCATCTCATCAACCATCTGCCTGGCCAGTTCCGGATCGTCGTCCGTCACCCCAATCAGCGCCGACCCCATCTCCCCAACATCGGCATAGGGAAACCCCAGCACAACGCTGTTGGACAGAACGCCTGGTCGCGACAGCCATTCGTCTGCCAACTCGTACATCGGCAGACAGGGCGGAGCCGAGGTCAACTGCCGCTCGATATTAATCGCAATAGGGGGAAAGGCGGCCGCCTGCACGGGTTTGATCTCGCCCCGAAGCGTCCGGACCATAATCCGGGCGGCCTCGATCCCGCGCTGTTTCTGGTCTAAGTGCGGATTGGACCGGTACGCGATCGTCGCATCGCACGCCTCGATCATGCGGGGTGACAGGTTGGCATGCGGGTCAATCGTGCAGATAATCGGCACGTCGAATCCAACCGTCCGACGCAAACGTGTCAGCCAGTACCCGTCCAGATCTCGATAGTCACCCTCCCCCACGTTCGCCCCATGCGGAGCCACCAGCACACCGTCCAGCCTCCCGGCCTCTTCGAGATTTGAAAACATGATGCGCATCAACGCATCGCAGGCCGCGTCCGTAATCGTCCCTGACGGCGCGGTGGAGGCATAGAAGATCGGCACGGCCTCGACCCCGGCCTCGTCCAGCTCCTGGAAAAAGCCGCTCACCTCGTGGTGCCCCTCCGCAAAAGCCTCATAAACCTCCTGCCCGCTTAGCAGATAACTTGCCCGGAACATATCCAGAACCGTCGGCGTGCTGATAAAGGTATTGGATTCATGGATCAGCGAGATAATCCCAACACGCATGGCTCAACTCCATTGCAGATATGACTTCCTGACATCACAGGATCTCATCCTTCAAGACGCTTGGTTAACACGGAACAAAACTCACCCATTTCTTCATACCCCATATCAAAATAAATCGAACTGGCCGGGACATTTCGGAGCCCGACTGAAATCAGGCTCTCAACCGCCCCCATCTCTTTGACATCCTTATGCCCACAGATTTACCAGAACCTTTCCGATCCCTCTCTTCCGGTAGGCCGGATCAACGCCCGGGCTAAAACCGGTCCTTCCATTTTTTGTCACCGTAACATATCCAACAAATCCAACGACCCGCTCCTGATCTACATCTACCGCAAGGATGACCGGCCAGCATGAAATCACTCAATATACCCCAGGCTCCTCAGCCGGTCCTCCAGAACTTCTTTCTCCCTGGCGGTAACCTCCTGAGCCTGAAGGTCCAGGTAGCCGGAATGGTTCACAATATCGTGGTAAATGGCCCTGAAGGGCCGGGGATCTTCACACCGCACATCCTCGCCGCTCATCACATCGCGCAGCACGAAATCCCCGGTCTTCTCATCCTCCCGGTATAACCTCTGCCCGTCTGTAATCGTCCACATCCGGACCCCTTCAGAATACCTCTTGATCTCCTCATGATCCACCGATACCCTGGACGTGACGCGGTTGTGCTTGAGCTGGAGGTTCTCCTGCTTGAGAAAGCCGGTCCCGTACAGACTGTCCAACTCGGACAATACCCAGCGGCCTTCAAACGCCTCCGCACCCCCCAGCAGATCCCGCCCATACCCTCTGTAATCCACCTCAAGCCCGGCCAGGTTCACAATCGTTGGAAACAGGTCGATTATCGAAAAAGGGCCGTCGGGGAACACCAGGCCCTCACGCTCGGGAATGTGGGCCAGGAGCGGGACATGCAGCACATTCTGGTGCAGAAAATCCCCATGCGCCATCACCTCATCACAAAACCCCTCACCATGGTCTCCAAAGACAAACACCGCCCACTCATCTAACCCAACCCGCTTCAAAATTTCTACCAGAAGAAACTCCTGCACGTGAACCACGGCAGCGTAGTAAAACCGCAGCACCTCCTCAACGCGCCCCTCATCCACCATCCCCTTTAAACTGGGCGCAGACGGAATCCCGCGCATCCCGTAGCCGCCGTGCGGATACCAGAAGTGCAGAAAGCAGAACTGAGGCGTGTCTTCGGGTGGAAACACCGTCCCGATCAGCTTCTCGAGCGACCCGAGGTGTTGGTCCCGAACATCCGGATCGATCGGTCCGATGAAAGGCTCAAAATCCAAAAACCGAAACACATCCGGCCGCTCCGACCTCCCGGTAACGCAATAGCCCGCCTCCAGGAAAAGTTGAAACAGGTTGGGAATACCCTCAAACATCTTGAGGTACGTCTGCCCGTAAAGACCGTGTTCAAACGGGTACAGTCCGGTGAAAAGCGACGTGTGGGTCGGCCGTGTCGCGGGCGCCGGCACAAAAAAACGTTCGGCAAACGAGAAATCTTTCGTCAGCAGATCGAACTTCGGCGTATTGAACCTCGGATTCGTCCTGCTCAGCGCATCGTACCGCCAGGTATCGATAGAAAGCAGCAGAAATTTGGTAATCTGACGCCCCACGTTCACCCCCCACCGTTTGACACAGTCGCACCCACCTCTCAGAAAATCTTCGCCTCCAGCAGCCGGTGCCCGGAGGAAAAATAGATCTTCTCCCCCACAATCGGACCCGCCGCAGTGTGCCCCTTGAGTCGCTCACCAAATCGAACGACCTCCTCCACCGCCAGTGACTCCGGATGCAGCCGGTAGATGCAGAGAGGCGTAAGCCCGTAAATCTTCCCATCCGGTCCGTTCTGCAGCCCGCTGTCCACCGGCCCTCCTTCGGGAGCGGCTGTTCGATCCCCGAACTCGCGGGACCTGGGATCGAACACAAAAATCTCGGGCGGATCATCTCCGCCCCGAACCGTTCCGTACAGCCGCCCGTCCGGACCGGTCAAAAGCGCGTTGAACACCAACACCGGACGGTCCAGCGTCCCTTCCCAGACCTTTTCTTCCCTCTCGTAATCAAACAAGAACAGCACCGCCTGCTCCACCTTCGGCTGCGTCCCGCTACCCCCGGCGATATTCGTCCCCACCGCGATCAATCCTTCCGCTTCCAGGTGCGCCAGCGTATAGCAGCTCCCGTCCCCGAAGATCCGGTAGTACGCCTTCTTCTCCTCCGTGCCGGGATCGTAATAAGAAAGCGGTCCTCCCCACATCCCGTAGTCCGGAATCGACGCCAGCCAGACCTTCCCTCCCGGGCCGGTCAGTGTGGACCGGGGCCGGTAGGAAATATCGTCTACCCGCCCGATATCGCGTGGATTTGAACCGGGCTCCTCGCCAAAATGGTAGGCCTGGGAAGGGTCGTAAATGGAAATCTTGGCACCGGGATACGAACAGATATAGAGCTTCCCGTCTAAGTTGCCCATCGAATAGGCTTCGCCCGTAGAAGTGGAACAGATCCCCAGATCGATCAGTTCACCATCGTTCGGATTGTAGCGAAACAGGCGTTCGGGCAGCACGCTCGAACCGTACACACAACCATCCGGCCCCCTGTGCATACAAAAAATGTCCGTTCCGGCCGCTTCGTAGTCCAGCTCGAACGTCTGAACCGTTCCGTCCGGTTTGGTCACCTCAAGGATGCGGCAGATGTGCTCTTTGGCATCTGCAAAAGCGAACGTGCTCCCATCGGCAAGCGTCGGCGTCGTATCGTGCGCAGACACCGTCTCATCCACCGGCACCGCCTCGGTCCCTTCAATAAGAAAATTCCCCTGGCTTGAATCGATATACAGCTTACCGTCCCCTCCCCGGTGCAAACTCAGCGTCCCTTCGCCCCTGGTCACCACCGGCCCTACCGTCTGTTTTTCACCCGTATTGGGGTCCAGCACCACCACGTGCGGCCGGGTCTGCACAATCATACAGGCGACCGTATCGTCCGTGTTCACATAACAGTAAGCATACATATCTACGTCGTCCATCCGCCCGTAGCGTGTAAACTCTCCCGTCTCCGGATCGAAGCTCGTCAGATCCGCCGTCCCGTAACTGCTGATCCAGATTAGCCCCTTCGAGTCCTCGTCAATCCGGCAGGGAAAAACCGCGCCCCCGGAGTTGATTGTTCCGAAATTCACCAGATCGTCTGCGTCCGGATCAAAACAGTAGAGCTGTCCCGAATCGGCCGCCCCGATGTAGAGCCGCCCGTTTCGGGCCTGATACACGGCCGTCGTGTAGTTGGACTCCGGCACATCGGCCATAAACTGGCGGCATTCCCCGGTTTGCGGATCGATCTGCAAAACGAAAAAATTGTCCGCCTGCTGCGACATCGTCGCATACAAACACGGCTCGCCCGCACCGTTGCGCCCCGCATAAAGACTCGCCCGGTTCACCGCCCGCACCGGAATCCCCACCTCCCGAATTCGAGCATCCTGTGTCTCTGCCATTGGTTCTCCCTCCTGTTCGGCTTTCTCTCATGCCCCGCTCCGTCCAATGCCAATGAAGGTCTCCACTTTCAGAGAATCCCGTACTTATTATACACCTCCCGCAGGGATTTCCCCTCCAGCAGTTCTTTGCGGGTCTTCGACTCCCCTTCCACCTTCTCACGCGCCGCCTCCAGCACCTCCTGTTCAACCTGCTTCGGAACAACCACCACGCCATCGTAGTCGGCCACAACCAAGTCGCCCGGCTCCACCCGCACGCCGCCGCACACCACCGGCCTGTCGCAGGCCTCCACCCGGGCGCGCCCCTTGGAATCTACCGGCCGAATCCCGGTATAGAAAACGGGGAACTCCTGCTCGGTAATCTTCAGCGTATCCCGGACATTGCTGTCGCACACACAGCCCACTGCCCCGCGCAGCCGCGCCACATGGGTCATCAATTCGCCCCAGGGCGCGCTACTGCCCGCGTGATCGGTCGAATGCACCACCACATCGCCGGGGCCCAGCGAATCCATAAACTCAATCTCCAGCCCGTACGGATCTTCCTCCACCACATAATGCGTCTCCATCCAACACACCGTACGCGCCCTCCCCACAAAACCGCAGTTCTCACGATTCGGCAGCAGCGGCCGCAGCCGGCTGTGCATCGCCTGCTCTGGATAACCCGCCGCATCCAGCGCATCACAAACCACAGCCGTATACAGGTGTCGCTTAACGTAATCGAACATTTCCTGATCCGTCTCGAACATACGCCCCAGCCCTTCCTATTTGTGCTTATACCTGTTCATCTGTGGTTAAATCGGACATGCAATATCCCCCAGCCGCTCCGTCAAAAGCGCGTTCTCCCGGTAATCGATCGGAATCACCACCAGGCTCGGCCCCACTTCCTCAAATGCGCCCTTCAGCACGCCGGCCAGATCCCGGCTGTTTTCAACCCGGTGTCCGTTCCATCCGAATGCCTGCGCCAGCTGTACCCAATCCGGATCCGTGTGGCGCCCGAACTCGTTCGTCTGTTTCCACGCAATCAACCCGTACGAATGGTCCTCCCACACCATCACCACGATATCCGTATTCAACCGGCGGGCGGTCTCCATCTCCTGCACATTCATCATAAAGCCCGCGTCTCCGCAAATCGCCAGAATCCGCCTGTCGGGGTGGACCAGGTGAGCGGCGATCGCACCGGGCAGCGCGAACCCCATCGAACAGAACCCGTTCGGAATCAGGCAGGTATTCGGTTCGTGACACTGGTAGTGTCGTGCGATCCACATCTTGTGCGCGCCCACATCGGACAGCAGGATATCATCGGGTTCCATCACCTCCCGCACGTCCCACAACGCCTTCTGCGGCCGGATGCTGCCTTCGGTATCGTCCTCCCTGTGCTCGGCCAGTTCCTCCGCCATCTCGCGCCTCACGGCCGCCTGCTGCGACGTATCGAACCTCAACCCGCTTGCAGCGTCCACTCGTTCGTTCAGCATCCACAGCGTATGCGCCAGATCGCCCACAACCTCCTTTTCGGGATGGTAGTGCGCGTCGATCTCGGTCGGAAGAAAATCGGCATGGATAATGGTCTTCCCCCCATCCGCGTTCCACAGGCGGGGATGATACTCCACCATATCGTAGCCCAGCGTAATCACCAGATCGGATGCGTCAATCGCACAGGCCACCACATCCTTGGCCTGGAGGCCGATCGTGTAGAGGCAGTAATCGGCGTCCCTGTCCACGCACCCTTTGGCCATAAACGTACTGATCACCCCGATGCCCGTCTTTTCGCAAAAGATGCGTAGCTGCTTGCTCGCCCGCTTCCGGATGCACCCGTTCCCCGCAAGAATAACCGGCCGCCTGGCCTGTTTGATCAGTTCAAAGGCCTGGTCCACGATCTTGTCGTCCGGCACCGGCCGCCGAAAGCGGCGCGGCTCCAGAGGCGCCATCCCGGTATCCAGCTTGGCAATGTCTTCGGGCAGCTCCACGTGGCAGGCGCCTGGCTTTTCGGTGCGGGCGAGGCGCACGGCCTTCCGGACAATCTCCGGAATATTGTCCGGATGCAGAACCGTCATCGCCCACTTGGTCACAGGGGCGAACATCGCCACCACATCCATCACCTGGTGGGATTCTTTGTGCAGGCGGGTGGACGCGCCCTGGCCGGTGATCACCAGCATCGGCGCCCGGTCCATATTCGCGTCGGCCACGCCCGTAATCAGGTTCGCCGCACCCGGACCGAGCGTGCCCAAGCATCCGGCCGGGTTCCCGGTCAGCCGCCCGTAAACCTCTGCCATAAACGCTGCGCCCTGCTCGTGGCGCGTCAGGATGAATTTGATCTGCTCTGACCGCTCCAGCGACATCATAAAGTCGGCATTCTCCTCACCCGGCACCCCAAAGATGTACTCGGTGCCCTCGACTTCAAGACATTTGACGAACAGGTCGGAAGCCTTCATACGGCACACCTCCTTACGCGTCCTTCTCATCGTCTAATTTCAGCGCAGCCGAATTCATACAGTACCGAAGCCCCGTCGGCTGCGGTCCGTCGTCAAACACATGTCCAAGGTGCGCATCGCACCGGGCGCACCTGACTTCGGTCCTGACCATACCGTAACTCGCATCGGTGGCCGTCTCAACACTTTCCTCCGAAATCGGCTCCCAGAAACTCGGCCACCCGGTGCCCGAATCGTACTTTGTATCTGAACCGAACAATTCATTTCCGCAGCACACGCACAGATAAATTCCTTCCTCCTTGGAGTTGTAGTACCGACCCGTGAACGCCCGTTCGGTTCCGCCCCTCCGCGTCACCTCATACTGCTCCGGCGTCAACTGTTCACGCCACGCTTCATCGGTCTTTTTGATCTTTTCAGCCATGGCTGTCCCTTTTGGTTTAGAACCTGACCGTCTGGCTCTTCCTATTGACCCTCCTGCAATTTCTTGACGTCCACAGACTCAACCAGCAGATAGTGCCCGGGCAGCGCCTTGGCCTTTACCACCACATCCTTAAAATGGTAGCCCTTGCCCAGAAAGACATCTCTGGCGTTTCCGAACTGGAGATAATGGTAGATCTTGCCGTCGGATGCCTCAAGGTGATGCAGGTGCCCCAGCTTGCAGCTGTGCGGCAGGGAGGCCACGTTTAAACCGCATTGGCACTTATTCTTGCCGGTCAGGCTGACGGGCTGCCCCTGCTCCTTCTGATACCCTTCCAGATCGACATCGGGCGCTTCTTTCAACCGCTCTAACTTATCGATATGCAGCAGCGACCCGGAAACCAGCAGTCTGCCCGTCAATTTGACCCCACTGCCTGGAACAATCCCTTTCAGGTGGGCCGCATTCTCCGGCGTCTCTAAGAAAGCGTACACCCCTGATAAAGTAACCAGTGCGCGCCCGGATGTCTCGTCTTTTGGGTCGCGAAAATCCTCGGAAGCGGTCTTCTGCGCAGCCTCAAAAAAGGCGTGAATATCAACCACAATACCTTCTTCCTCAAAGGACGTCACGCCCTCTTCCGACTTCGACATCGACAGGCCGGTCAGACAGACCAGAACCAGAACACTCATGCCATATGTGCGAATACCCATCTTATATCCTCCTTGAATTCGTGTGGACTGCCATCTACCCTCCGTGTAACTCCATTGGGACACACAGAACCTCTTTTCATATAATCCCCTTGGCTTTGAACGCCTCCAGCGTCCGTTTTACGATCTCCTCCATCCCCGGGGCCAGTCGGGAAGGGGAGCCGTACTCCGGATAGGCCGTCACCTCGTATCCCCCTTCCGGAAGCTGGCGGGTAACGGGCAGGTACATTGCCTCGCCGTTGGCATACCCCAGCGGGAACGTTACCCCCCCGTCGTAGAAATCCAGAATATTCAGCCCGTGTTCGGCAACCGGTTCGCCTTCGATCGCCACCATGCGCTGCCCCTCGCCCAGTTGAATCCCCTGCATAATCACCGGCGCGGCCGTGCGCAGTGTCTGGCCCCGCTTGAGCAACTCCAGTTGCCGGGCGCCCCACAACTCGTAGACCCCCTGCTCGGAAGGCGGCGCACCCGGCGTCAGACGTTCGGCCAGCGCCTCGAATTCGCGCCGGTCGGCCGGCTCCAGCGGCCAGTGCGTCTCTACCAGCGCCGTACAAAGCCGCGGCTCGAACGTCCGGAGTCCATTCTCAAGCAACCGGATCACCTCATCCCCCAGCATCGCGCCCACCTTTGCCACCACGTCCCAGTCGTTGCTCAACCAGGCATCGCGGCCCTCGCCGGCCACGCTGGTCTTTCCGTCTCCACCGCACCCCTGCAGAAACATGCTGCACTCCGCCTTTAGGTACGCATCCACCCGGTCGGTCGCCACGCCCGGATACTCGGCCGAAATCGCAGTACCGCTCACGATTGAAGGATGGGCCGAAATCGAAAACAGACACGCAACCGGCTGGTCGTCTTCACCTTTCAGCAGACAGACGGGCAGCGCGTCGCATACGATCCCGTCCGGGTTAGGCCGGTTCTCAATCTTTCCGTTCTCCACCCGCCGCCGCCGGTTCATCGGCACCTTCGAGCGCCCCATACCGGCCCACAGGCTCACCTTGCGGGCGTCCTCCACCGCCGACGTCACCGCCTGCACCACCGCTGCCTCCAGCTCTCTCAGATAGAGATGTTGCGGCGGCAGATAATCTCCGTACGCCCAGTACCCCGACGCAGGCCCCACATGGCTGTGAGACGCGGCGAGCATCACCTGCCGGGGTGTCAGGTCCAGCAGCCGGCCGATAACCCCCTTGTACCGGTCGGAATCCTCCCGGCCGATAAAGCACATATCGAAAGTCATAATCACGGCCTGCTCGCCACCGTGCGACAGATACAGCGCCCGCACGAAAATATCGTCCCGCACCGACTCACACCCCACCCCGCGGTCCCGGCTCCCGAACCCCATCATCCGCGTCCCCGGAGGCGGCGTCATGCAAACCTTTGAAAACCCGGCATCCATAGTGGCGCGTCCTTTGTGATAGAAGCCTCAGCGCACCTCCAGCAATTCCACCTCAAAAATCAGCCTCAGCGCACCTCCAGCAATTCCCCTTTTGTGTGACTACGTGTCCTCTTCACCTGATACGGTTAAGCCCATTCAAAGCGGCAACCCGATAAGCCTCCGCCATCGTTGGATAATTGAACGTCGTATTGATAAAATACATCAATGAGTTGGCCTTGCCTTTTTGCGCCATAATCGCCTGGCCGATGTGAATAATCTCCGATGCTTCAGAACCGAAGCAGTGGATGCCGAGGAGTTCCAGCGTTCTACGGTGGAAAAGGAGCTTCAGCATCCCGGTCGTGCGCCCGGTAATCTGCGCCCGCGCCAGGTGCCGGAAGAACGCATGGCCGACTTCATAGGGCACCTTCTTCGTCGTAAGCTCCTGTTCCGTAAGCCCGACCGAGCTGATCTCGGGTATGGTATAAATACCGGTCGGGATATTTTCAACAAGGCGGTACTCGCATTTCCCAAAAACCAAGTGCGTGGCTGCAAACCGCCCCTGATCGTATGCGGCGCTGGCCAGGTTGGGGTACCCCACAACATCGCCCACCGCATAGATATGGCTCCGGGCCGTCTGATAGTCACCGTTGATAACAATAGACCCCCGCTCGTCGGTCTTGATGCCGATGGTCTCCAGCCCCATGCGATCCGAATTCCCCGTCCTGCCCTGCGCCCACAGGAGGGTATCGGTGTGAATCTGTTTGTTGGACTTCAGGTAAAGCCGGACCCCGCGATCGTCCGCCTCGACCCTCTTGTACTCTTCGTCGTGTCGGATTATCACTCCATGCTCGCGCAAGTGGTAACTTAAGGCATCGATGATCTCATCGTCTAAAAAGGTCAACAGCCGATCCCGGCTGTTGATCAGGTTGACCTTGATACGCAGCCCCCGGAAAATAGAAGCGTACTCGCAGCCCACCACCCCGGCCCCGTAGATCGTAATCGACCGCGGGTTTTCTGTGAGGCTCAAACCCGAATCGCTGTCCACAATGCGCGGATGCGAAAAATCCACATCCGGGGGGTGGTACGGCCTGGAACCGGTTGCAATAATAAACCCGGAGGCGCTATATTGCTCTTTCGTACCCCCGGCCAGCTCGACTTCAACCGTATGCTCATCCAAAAAAACTGCGCGGCCGTGGATAACATCCACCAGATTGCGTTCGTAAAACCCCTGGCGCAAATCCACCTGTTTCCGGATAACGGACTCGGCCGATTGCAGCAGATCCTGATATTTGGCATCTCGATACCTGCCGGTATCCGCAAGCTGCTGGATGGCGTGTCTCAGGGCCTTGCTGGGAATCGTCCCCCGGTGCGTACAGTTACCGCCAACAGTGGGAAGATCGTCGATCACCGCAACCTGTCTCCCTTCCTTGGCCGCCTTCATCGCCGCTCCTTCCCCGCCAGGCCCACTCCCGATCACCATCACATCGTAATCGTGCTCCATAAGATTGATGATACCCTCGTCAACGTCCGTGTCTTTCCGCCTGCGCCTTCTGTTTGAGGATCAAAATATCTCTTGAAGACGCACCTGTCAAATTCTTTGTGGTAGCCTACTACGTAAAACCGAGTCAGCACAAAAAAAACAGGTGCCGACCCTACCTTCAGATCGGCACCCATAACAAGCCGAGAAAGTCTTCACAAAGAGAAAGACTATACCTGTGCC
Source organism: Candidatus Latescibacterota bacterium (assembly GCA_965222075.1). Taxonomy (GTDB): domain Bacteria; phylum Latescibacterota; class UBA2968; order UBA2968; genus JAAXHW01. Next base: position 3,952,677 of record OZ244937.1, read on the forward strand.
TGCTGCTTGACGACATTGGCCGCCTGCAGCCCCTTGGGACCCTGCACGATGTCAAACTCGACATCTTCCCCTTCGGACAACGACTTAAATCCATCGCCCTGGATCGCGGAAAAGTGCACAAACACATCTTCGCCGCCATCCTGCTCGATAAAGCCGTAGCCTTTCGCGTCGTTAAACCACTTCACTCTACCTACCGCCAACTGAATTCACCACCTTTCTGCCTTAAAATGGAGCGTTTAATAAAAATGGCAAGAACCGGAACCTCTGATCCTTGCCACATCGCCATTTTCGAGTTCGACTGCAAAGGAAACAGAAACCATATCCCTCTATTCACAGAAAAGATACTTTATTCTTTTTCAAAAGTCAATCATTTTTATGGTTCATGGAAGATTTCGGCGGGAAATCAATTGCGGTACTGCCATAAAGGGTGGCGCTGTCTCCGTTCGCAGACGTTCCAATATAGATTGAAAAGTCCACAAGATCAAAATCTTTCTCAATCTGGGCAGGACGCGCATGAGATCCTTAACTGTGACGCCTGTCCAAATTTTAGTAATTTTAATATAATTATCATTTATAGTTTGACACCATAACTATCAAATAAACATCAATATATGACTCCCGCTCCTCAACCGGAGTTTCCGGACAGAATCGACTTGCCAGTTTGAGCTAAATGCCTTATATTTATTACCAATAGGGGAATATTCTAAGAATCGATAACCTACCTTGGTTGCAGAAAATTCACAATGAGCCTCGAACAGGATCTCCAGGCCGAAATCGTCGGTCACCTGGATCTGTCCCTCTACCTCACCGTGGAGGACGGAACGCAGGTCAAAGATGTCTTGCAGCGCATGCGGGAACAGAGGCGCAACTGCGTGCTGGTCACAAATGGCGGACGCCTGGCCGGCATCTTCACCGAGCGCGACGTGCTGAGGAAGGTTGTCAATCACCCGGAGACCTGGGACGGTCCCGTGGTTATGGTGATGACCGCCATGCCCCATACCGTCCGGTCCGATGACCTGGTCGCCCAGGCAATCGACCTGATGAACTCGGGCCACTTCCGGAATATGCCGGTGGTGGACAGCGAAGGAAAGGTCACTGGTAACCTGACTCAGTACGCCATCATCCAATTTCTCTGCGACCACTTTCCGCAGGAAGTCTACAACCTGCCGCCCGATCCGGACCAGACGGCCAACGCCCGCGATGGGGCTTGAAGCGCAGGCAACCAGAAGCTGCGTCGGGCAAACATTTGAACAATTATGACCTCAAGACAGGAGGTTACGTAACAATGGCCGAAGAAATGGTCGAAACAACGGTCGAAACAACGGTCGAAACAACGGTCCAGGAACTGGCGGAGCTGGAATCCGTAGCCGTCCGCTTTGCCGGAGATTCCGGCGATGGCAGTCAGCTGATCGGTGGTGAGTTCGCCAACACCTCTGCCATTGTCGGCAACGACATCAGCACCATGCCCGACTTTCCGGCGGAGATCCGCGCCCCTGCCGGCACCCTGCCCGGCGTCAGCGGGTTCCAGGTCCACATAGCCGGTGAAGACATCTACACCCCCGGCGACAACCCCCAGGTGCTGGTTGCCATGAATCCGGCCGCCCTGAAGGTCAACATAGACGACATGCCCCCCGGCGCCGTTATCGTTGTCAACAAAGACAACTTTACCAAGAACAACCTCCGCAAGGCCGGCTACACTACCAACCCCCTCGAAGACGGATCGCTGAAGGACTACCGGGTCTGTGAAGTCCCGCTGACAACCCTCCATAAAAACGCCATGGAGGGAGTTGAAGGTCTCACCAACCGCCAGATCGACATGATGAAAAACATGTTCGCCCTCGGGCTCAGCTACTGGATATTCGACCGGCCCCTGGAGCCTACGATCAGGATGCTGGAAAAGAAATTTATCAGCCGACCCGCCATCGTCGAGGGAAACGTTCGCACCCTGAAGGCCGGGTACCACTACGGGGAAACCACCGAAGAGTTTCAGCTTCGCTACCGGGTGCTCAAGGCCCCGGTCCTGCCCGGCACCTACCGGGCCGTAAACGGCGCCCAGGCAACGGCGATGGGCTTTGCCACTGCGGCCCATAAGGCAGGCAAGACCCTCTTCTACGGAAGCTACCCGATCACCCCGGCCAGCGCCATCTTAGAAGAACTGGCCGCCCTCAAAAACTTCGACGTGCGGACCTTTCAGGCGGAAGACGAGATCGCCGCGGTCGGCTCGGCAATCGGCGCAGCCTTCGGAGGCGCCTTTGCGGCAACCGGCACCAGCGGCCCGGGCGTGGCGCTTAAAAGCGAGGCAATCAACCTGGCCGTTGTGCTGGAACTGCCCCTGGTGATCGCCAACTACCAGCGGGGAGGCCCCAGCACCGGCCTGCCCACAAAGGTCGAGCAGTCCGACCTGCTCCAGTGCCTCTTCGGCCGCAACGGCGAAAGCCCCATCCCGATGGTCGCCGCTGCAACCCCGGCCGAATGCTTTGCCATGGCCATCGAGGCCTTCCGCATCGCCGTGGAGAGCATGACGCCGGTCTTCTTTATGGCCGACGGCTACTTGGTCACCAGTTCGGAGCCCTGGAAGATCCCGGACCCGGACGACATCCCACCGATTCAGGTTGAGTACCGCACCGACCCGGAGGGCTTCCAGCCCTATCTCAGACATCCCGAAACCCTGTCACGGCCCTGGGCCCTGCCCGGCACCCCCGGCCTGGAGCACCGCATCGGCGGGCTGGGCAAACAGGACATCACCGGGAACGTCTCCTACGACCCTCAGGACCACGAGCACATCGTCAAATTGCGGGCGGACAAGATCGCCAGAATCGCCGACCGCATCCCCCAACAGGAGGTGCTTGGGCCGCCCGACGGAGACCTGCTCGTCGTCGGCTGGGGCAGCACCTACGGCGCCATCCGCACGGCCGTGCGGATGGCCCAAGCCCGGGGCAGATCGGTCGCCAGCGCCCACCTGAGGTACCTCAACCCCTTCCCGAAGAACCTGGCTGATATCCTCTCGCGCTACAAGAAGATCCTGGTGCCCGAAATGAACATGGGCCAGCTTGCCCTGCTGCTTCAGGGCCGCTACCTGGTCCAGGTCACCTCCTATCCCAAAGTGCAGGGGCAGCCCTTTAAGATCTCCGAGATCGCCCGTAAAATCGACGAGATGTTGGAAGCATAGCCACCTATCCACCCGGATATGACCTGGAGAAAAACGAATGGCCGAAGCCGCAGTGAAAACAGAAAATCTGACGCGAAAGAACTTTGTATCCGACCAGGCGGTTCGCTGGTGCCCCGGCTGTGGAGACTATGCAATTCTGGCCCAGATGCAGCGGATGCTGCCGGAGTTGGGGATTCCAAAGGAAAAGCTCGTATTCGTCTCCGGCATCGGCTGTTCCAGCCGGTTCCCTTACTACATGAACACCTACGGCATCCACTCCGTCCACGGGCGCGCGCCAACCCTGGCCACAGGGTTGAAAGTGGCCAATCCCGACCTGCACATCTGGGTCATCACCGGCGACGGCGACGGCCTGTCGATCGGCGGCAACCACCTGCTCCATGCCATGCGCAGGAACGTGGACCTGAACATCATCCTCTTCAACAACCGCATCTACGGTCTCACAAAGGGGCAGTATTCACCTACCTCCCTGCCGGGGCACGTCACCTATTCCTCCCCGATGGGGTCCATCGAACAGTCGTTCAATCCGACCTCGGTCGCCATTGGCGCTGAAGCGACCTTTGTGGCGCGCGCGGTGGACAGAAACACGAAACACCTGGCCGAAATACTCCGCCGTGCGGCCGAGCACAGAGGCACCTCCTTTGTGGAGATCTATCAGAACTGCAACATCTACAACGACGGCGCCTGGTTCTACATGACCGAAGGCGACAACAAAGAGGAGAATGTCCTCTACTTAGAGCACGGGAGTCCTATGGTTTTTGGGAAAGGTCGGAACAGGGGCATCTGTCTGGACGGCCTCCAGCCTGAAATCGTCACCCTGGACAACGGCATCGGCGAAGACGACCTGTTGGTCCACGATGAACATGCGGAGCAGCCGGCCCTGGCCTATCTGTTAAGTCGGATGGACCACCCTCAATTTCCGGTCCCTCTGGGTGTCTTCAGGTCCGTTGAACGCCCGACCTATGAAAACCAGCTCGTCGAGCAGGGGAAAACGGCCGTCGAGCAGAAGGGGCAGGGACACCTGGCGGACCTTTACAAGTCGGCCTACACCTGGACCGTCCCGGGCGACTCCTGAAAGAGGGACGTTATGGAGTGTCCAGCCTGCGACTATGAAAACATCCCGGGCGCGGATGTCTGTAAGGCGTGCGGTGTGAGTCTCACTCACGAGGACCTGCTGGCTCCAGCGGAGGATGAACACCACAGCATCCTGACGGACCCGATCTCTGTGCTCAACCCGCCGGCCCCGGAGTGTGTCTCGTCGGATACGTCGGTCGCCGAGGCGGTCTCCCGGATGCAGGAGAAACGCGTGGGGTGTGTTCTCGTAACGGATAACGACGGAAGGCTGATCGGCGTCTTCACCGAACGCGACGTGCTCTACAGGGTCGCCTGCCAGATCCGCGACCTCTCCTGTATTTCCGTCGGAAGCCTGATGGTGCCCCAGCCAACGGCCCTGAAGCTCTCCGCGCCCATTGCCTATGCCCTCCACCTGATGTCCATCCACGGATTCCGCCACATCCCCCTGGTCGACGACGGTGGAAAACCGATAGGGATCACCTCGTTTCGGGGTGTCGTCGATTTCATCGGAAAGCTTCGTTCAGCCCATTCCTCCTGACGGGTTCCGGTCATCCCTCACATCCAGAAAACACAGGACCCACGAAACGTAAGATCCGTGGGCTGTATTTCTGTACTCGGGAAATGGGCATTCGTATTGGCAGATTGTCCTCCAGCGCGTATACTACTCCAGCAGACCACGAACAGGAGAGGAGACCGCCATGGACAAAAGTCGCTCACGTTCCGCTGAGAGAGACGCAGTGCGCCTCGATAATCGTCTCCAGAGCAATCAGATGCGCCTGCACGCGGCGCGCCATCGGCTCTCCGGTCGGCGTCTCGGACGTGATTAGATGGTCGGTATACTTCTGCTGAAACAGTGCAATCGGAATCCCCTCCCCCTTCCGCCGCCTCTCTACCGCCAGGTTCGGAAAAATCACCCCGTTTTGCGCCGCCTCATTTTCAATCGTCGTATTCATATTCAACGGACAAACCTCGGAAACCCGGCGGGTGACCTCCCGGCCGATCGACAGCCTGCCTCGAAATTGTTCGTACAAATAGTACCCCGGACTCTCCCAGTCCTCGTGCAGATCGACCACGGCCTCGAACTCCCGGTCTTTGACAAAATCTCGAATAATATCAATCTCGGGGACATCGTTCCGCAAAAATGCCCAGTTAATATCGGTTTCCTGACCGTTAAGCCGGGTTTCGTGGACATAGCCGTAGGAATTTAAGCAGGGAATCACCTCGAATTGAAGCTGCCCCAGCCACCGGCTCTGGTCCGCCTCCAAAAAGGCCAGCGCTCCTTCCACACCGGCCGGCTCGTCTCCGTGGGTGCCGCCGTTAATAAAAAAAACCGGACGCGAAGCATCCTCAGAAAGCCTCACCCCGTAGATCGGATATCCCCCCGCCTCGCCCAGAACGCGGGAATCGGCATCTAATAGCGCCTCCACCCGGCGGACGATATTCCCGTAATCTCGCATTCTCACCCCTTGTTATAAATGCGCTTGCGGTCGGGGACTCACCAGGAATTTTAAGACAGTTTCTTAGAAAAGGCCCCTGGATAAACAGCATCTCCAGAGGCCTGTCGCGTGTCACCCAACCGCCTCTATCGGTCCGTCAGCCCGTCGACCTCTGCGCGATCCACCCAGCTCTCGAACCCGACCTGGCCGGACAGCCTCCAGGCCGTCAGATAGAGCGCAGCCGTAAACCGCGTGGCCTCACGGGCCCGACCGGTTCCAAAATCGACCACCTCGGGCACGGGTTCCCATTCCCCTTGGCCGGCAGGCGGCAGGCGGTCTTCCATTTCATAGACCCGGTCGATCAGAGAGCTGCTCGCTTCAATCTGAGCAAAAATACCGGCCATCAGATCGTCAATTGGTTCGATCTTCTGATCCCGGGCAAGGTCGTCCGGTTTGAGCCCCAACCTTCGGACCAGATCGTCGACCTTAAAATGGATCCCCGTGCGCTGGAACGTCCCATCCGGTTTTGGCCTGCCGTCATAGTGCATCGTCACGTGCAGAGGCTGGCACAGATCCTGCGCGTAGTGGGCGATAAAACCGGCATAAACCAGGCACTTCTGTTGAATGTAGGGATTCTCGGGCCACTTCCGGTGCTCCGCAAAGGCCACGGCCAGGCGCTGTGTCCATTCGGCAACCGCATAGGGCAGAAACCCCACGTCTTCCGGCCTGACGCTCTGTTCGGCGCAAAACTGGACGAACGAATACCGATCTTTGGGCAGATCGCGATCTCCTTCCTTCAAACGTTCTGGATTCAAATAGTGCTCCGGGTTTTCGGCCCTGCGCACCAGGGGCGTACCCCGGTTTTTCGCCAGATCCGGATCCCATACACAGTGGGCAATCGCGCCTCCTCCGGAACGGAAAAATTCCGGCACCTCTTCGGGTAGGGCCTTCGCCGCTGCCCGGCTCAGAATGCTGTGCCCCCGCGGCCACCAGCCCCAGGCCGGAGGCCCGCTCACCAGCAAAGCCAGGAGCAGAACTGTCAAAAAGCGTCCCATTTTTCTGTTGACTCCTTCCGGGAAATGGCGTATTCTTAAGTTGTCGAGCGGTTGTGAGAAAATAGACGTTCATCGGCCAACAGAACGGATGCGCGGGAGGCTTTTCTGAGGGGAGTGTAAGTCCTCGACGTGGATGTCCCTGTCGGCCGATGGCCTCTTTCCAGCACCTGCCCCCATTCTCTTGCAGGATGGGTCGGTGCTTTTTTTATGCCCCTGAGAATGGATCTCAGCCATCGAAAGGCTTCCGGAGTAAGGTATGCGATCTACATCACCGGGCTCTTTTTGGCAACGCCAACGAAAAAGGCGGGGGGCCAGTTGATGGCCCTCCGCCGATTCCTGGCGGGAATGTGTGGGAATCGAACCCACCCAGCGTGGGATTAGCACGCCGCAACGGGTTTGAAGCCCGCGAGGGCCACCAGTGCCCCATCCATTCCCGCGCAAATCGGTAAACATCAGGGCAAAACCTCGATCTCCCCCGGATGTTCCGCCCCCGTCTCACCCACCAGTGCGGCCTCTAATCCCGCGGCCTTCAACTTTGAAAGCAGGGCCTCGGCTGGCTCCGCCGGCAGGGCGATCAACAGTCCGCCCGACGTCTGCGGATCAAAAAGCAGGCGCCGGAAAGCCTCCGGAATCTCCTCCGCCATCCGTACAAAGGGATCAAACGTGAGCCGGTTGCGCCGCAGCCCGCCCCCCTGCCGCTTTTTGGCAATCCGGTATGCTAAGTCAAAATACGGGATCTCCGAGGACCAAAACCGCAGCCCCACCCCGCTTCCTCGGGCCATCTCCCGGCCGTGGCCCAGCAGGCCGAACCCCGTAATATCCGTACAGGCGTGCGCCCCGTGCGCGGCCATTTGCGCGGAAGCCGCATCGTTCAGCCGGACCATAGACGCCGCAGCTGGCTGCATCTCCTCCTCGGAGATCTCGCCGCTCTTGTAGGCGTCGGAGACCAGCCCCGTTCCCAGCGGCTTGGTCAGAACCAGCCGGTCACCCGGCTGCGCTCCCGCATTCGTCACCACCCGGTCCGGGTGCACCATCCCTGTTACTGCAAGCCCGTACTTCGGCTCCACATCCTCCACCGTGTGCCCCCCCACCAGCACGGCCCCCGCCTCGGTCACCTTGTCCTGTCCCCCCCGCAGGATCTCCGCCACCACCTCGGAGTCGACCTCGTCGCTTGGGAATCCGCAGATGTTCAAGGCCGTAATCGGCCGCCCCCCCATCGCGTACACGTCGCTTAAGGAATTGGCGGCCGCCACCTGTCCGTACAGGTAGGGATCGTCCACGATCGGCGTGAAAAAATCGACCGTCTGGATCAGTGCCACATCCGCCGACACCCGGAACACTCCCGCGTCGTCGGCCGTGCTCAGCCCCACGAGCAGGTCGGGGTGGTTGATCCTGGGCAGATCTTTTAAAATCGCATCCAGCACCGCCGGATCCAGTTTGGACGCTCAACCGCCGCAGCTTACCATCTGTGTGAGCCGCTTCGCCTTCTTCCGCCACTTCATCGGCTATCTCCCTTTCGCCAGTTCTGCATTTTCTTTCTCCAGTTACACCTTCTGCCAGCCGTAATCCACATCCCCCTCATATAAAATACATCACCTTTCCCTCACTGTCAACGCAGCAGAGAAGGCCTTCGAGGGTCAAATCGCCCCTTTAAGCACCCGCACATCCCCCTCCCGGACCGTCACGCCCCGATTGTCAAAATAATTCAACAGCGGAACCGCGTATTTGCGCGTCGTCCCCACCAAGTCCCGGAACGCGGACACCTCAATCCTCCCGTGCGTCTTCAAATACCCCACAAGCTCCCGTTCGACCCCCGCCAGCACGTCCGGATCAAACAGGAGACTCTCCTCCAGCCGGACCAGGTCCCCCATCGTCTGCATCGCAGCCACAACGGCCCGGACCGCCTCCGGATCGCCCGCCGCCTTTGAGGAAAGCTCCTGAAGGTCGGGCGGCGCTGCCTTTCCCTCCTGGATCAGCCCCCGAATCGACGCCCGAAGACCGTCTTGCTCCGGCGTCAACCGGATGCGGTGATCGGCTGTGCTCAGTAGGGGGCCGTCCGCTTTTAACGCACCCGTCTGAAGCAGGTGCTCGATCCCCTGCTCGTAAACCTCCGGAGGAGGCCCCCCATCCACCTGAAGGCGAAGCTCATCGCGCCGGATGCCCGCACGCAGTGGGTGGCCGCTGTGAAAGGCCGCCAAGGCATCCTGGATACGCTTAAGCAGGTCCTCCCAGGCGCTGGCATCCATGTAAAAATCCTGTCCCGTCTGGCGGTAGGTAACAGCATGCCCTCCATCTAACAGTGCCTGCAGCCGTTTTTTTAGCTCTGCCGACGCCATCCCCATCTCCGAGGCCAGGGCCTGCATCGACCGGGGCCTGAAACCGGCCGTTTTCAGGCGCAGCGCCAGCACCCGCGTGGGGTCGTCCTGCTCCAGCCCCCGGAGGGTTTGCAGCACCTCTTCGCGAAACCTTCCATGCTTCGTCGGCTGGGGGTCCAGCACAATACCTCCCCCCAGCGTCTGCACCGGCGAATACCGGCGAATCACGAACCGGTCGCCCCGGGCGGCCACCCCGGGCGACTCTAAGCGGAACTGCACGAGCTGAGCTTCGCCGGGCAGGAGCTCCTCCGCCTCCAGCAGGACCACCCGGGCCAGCACCTCCCTTGGTCCCAAATGGAGGTGCACCCGGGCACGATTCTTCAGGGAGACCGGCGCGTCTGAAAGCAGATGCAGCCGGGCATCGATCATATAGGTCGAACTGAAATACCCCGGCTGCGACAGGATATCTCCCCGCGCCACCTCCTCCACCTCCACATCGGCTAAGTTAAGCGCCGCCCGGTCCCCCACCTCTGCCCCTTCCTCATCTCTGCCGTGAATCTGTACCCCGCGCACCCGCAGTGGCCTGTCCGCCGGTAGCAGCACCACCTTGTCCTTGAGCCCCACCTGCCCCGACAGCACCGTCCCCGTCACAACCGTACCGAACCCCCGAACCGAAAACACCCGGTCCACGGACAGCCGGAAAATCCCCCGGTCGGGCCGCTCCTCTACCCGCGCGATCTCCGCCTCCAGCAACGACCGGAGCTCGTCAATTCCCTCCCCGGTTGTGGACGACACGGCAACCATCGGCGCCCCTTCCAGGAAGGTCCCCTCAAACAGATCCTCTAAGTCCTCCATCACCAGACAGACCCACTCCTCCTCCACCAGGTCGACCTTGGTCAGCGCCACAATCCCCCGGCGCACCCCCAGCAAGTTCAGGATCCCCAAATGTTCCCGGGTCTGCGGCATCGCCCCGTCGTCCGCCGCCACCACAAACAGGGCCAGGTCCACCGTGCAGACCCCCGTCACCATATTCTTCACAAAACGCTCGTGGCCCGGCACATCGATAATTGTCACGTTATCTTTCCAGTACGCAAACCCAATATCGATCGTCACCCCCCGCGCCTGCTCTTCCGGCAGCGTATCGGTATCAATACCCGTAAGCGCCTTGATCAGGGCGGTCTTGCCGTGGTCGATATGTCCGGCCGTGCCAATGATCACATGCGACATAATCGCCCGCTCATCTCTCCCCAAATCTGAAGAACCTAAAAAACACCCTTGACTTTCTTAGAAGCTGTTCATCTGTGGTTGCCTTTACGTAAACCGGATCCTCGGATTCAGGTACGTATAGGCCAGATCCCCGATCAACCGCGTCACAACAGCGATCGTCACCAGCAGCATCGCCGCTGCTTCCACCGCGTTAAAATCTCCAAATAGCGCAGAGTCATAAATGTAGAGACCCAGCCCTGGATATCCAAACACCGCCTCTACCACCACCAGCCCCCCGATCAGCCAGTTCACGTGCAGCATAATCACCGTAATCGGCACGATCAACGCATTACGCAGCGCATGCCGCAGCACCACGCGCCCCAGCGGCAATCCCTTGAGAATCGCCGTCCGGATGTACGGACTGTTCATCACCTCGATCATACTCGCCCGGGTCATCCGGATCACATAGCCCAGCTCGACCGCCGTCAGGGTGAGCACTGGAAGCACCAGCAGACTGGGATCTCCAAAAACCGCGTCCTTATTCAGGAAAACCGAAACCGCCGGCAGCGCCTTGAGCCAGATTCCGAAGATCAGAATCAGAAAAATACCGGTCACAAACTCCGGGGTGGCCGTCGCAATCAAACTCCCGATCGACAGCACGCGGTCGACCGGCCTGCCCGCACACACTCCGGCCACAATCCCCAGAAAAAGCGCCAAGGGCATAATCGACACAAATGCCAGGGCAGCTAAGACCGCCGTATTTCGCAGCCGGGGAAAAATCGTAGACGCAACCGGACGCCCCGTGCGCAGCGACTGCCCCGGATCGCCCCCCAGCAGCCCCTTCTGAAGCGGAATATACTGCTGCGGGCCATCCCCCTTCTTCTGGAACCCCGCCGGCGTCAAAACCCAGACTTCGGTCCCGGCGCCCCGTACCCATTTGACCGCACGGTTCCCAGGATCCACTCCCCAGAAGAATTCAGACCCATCCCCGGCCGTCCGCCACAAATGGTCGGTCGGCTCGGCACGCGTGGACCCATCGGCCTGCCGGCGCAGGGCGATCAACCGGTCTCCATCCATCTTCCAGCGGGTCAACTGTCCACCCTCTTCTGTCCACCACTCCCACTCACCCGTCTGGGAATTGGCCACCCTGCGCAGCGGAAAGCCGATGCGGTCATCCACCCACCAGTCATTCCCGGCCAGCCAGGTCACATACCGCAGCCACAAAGACTGATCGAGCCCGAGCTGCGCCCGGTACGACGCCCTCTGCTCAGGCGTTGCAAACGTCCCCAAAATCTTTACCGTCACATCCCCGCTGCCGGCCTCCAAAAGCACAAACAGCACGGCCGAAACCAGCAGCATCGTCACGATCATAGACAACAGACTTCGCAGTAGAAAACGCGCCATACCTGCTCCTTACGTCAGTCACGGGTCATAAGTCTTTTTTTCTGACTTTAGACCCACGAGCTCACGACGCTCTTCAAGCATCCTTCCACACATCGTAAAACAGATCGTAACTCGTCGGGTGCGCCCTCACATTCTTGAACTCGGAACGCGTGATATTCCAGACCTTGCGCCAGAACGAAATGCCGATGGGACCCCGGTCCTGCATAATCTCTTCGATCCGACACATAACCCCTCGCCGGGCCTCCACATCAAGCATACTCTCCGCCTCGCGCAGCAGGATGTTGAGTTCAGCGTCAATCCAGCGGGTTTCATTCCAGGGTACAGGGTTGCCGTCTTTGTCGGCCGTATAAGCCAATGCCAGAACCATGGTACCGAGCGGGCGATGGGTCCAGGTGGTAATGCCCAGATTCACCTCCGTCCAGCGCTCCCAGTAGTTGGACGGCTCTACAATATCCAGTTCGATCTCAATCCCACCGGGTGCAGCCATCTCCTTCAAGGCCTGGGCAATCTCCGGTTCTGCCATATCGTTTTTTGTCGTAAGCGTAACCTTGAGACCGTCGACATAGCCGGCTTCCGCCAGTAACGCCCTGGCCTTTTCGGGGTTATATTCGGGAATCGGTTTTTCGCAATACGCGGGGTGAACCGGCGCCACGTGGGCATCCATGCCCAGATCGCCCTGTCCGAAATAAGCAAGTCGCAAGATCTCCCTGCGGTCCTGGCAGAGCTTGAGCGCCTGGCGCACGCGCGCATCGTTCCACGGCTCTAAGTCTACCCGCATGCGCAACACGAACGTCTGGGCGGTACTCACAGGACGGATCGTAAGCCCCGGCACATCTTTCAAGGCCAGCCAGTCGGGTGGGCGCGACTGAAACGTCGTATCAATCTGTCCGGATTGCATCGCCGCAACGCGCGTGTCTTGCCCCAGGTCCAGATAGACCAATTCGTCTAAGTACGGAAGCGGATTTCCGGCCTTGTCCGTGCGCCAATATCCCTCCCGCCGCCTCAGAATTACCCGCTCTGTCTCCGTGTATTCCACCAGCTTGAACGGGCCGGTGCCGACCGGCTGCTTGATAAAATCGCCCTCAAAACCACGGTGCATAATCAACGCCGGGTAATGGAACAGGTGCTCCGGCACCGCAATCTGCGACGCGTCTAAGTGCAGGCGAACCGTATACGCATCCACTTTTTCAACATTGTTCCTGTTGAGGTAGGACATCAGCCCCAGCACCGAAGAGCCCACATCCGGATTGAGCCACTGGTTGAAATTAAAAATCACATCGTCGGCAGTCAATTCATCCCCATTGTTAAACCTGATCCCCTTACGCAGATAAAGCGTCCAGGTCTTGACCTCCTCATCCGCCTCCCACCGCTCCAACAGCCAGGGACGCGTGAGGTTATCCGGTCCCGTCTCGGTCAAATACTCCGCCACCTGCCGCAGCTGGTTGGCCCCCTCCACCCACGAAAGTCGGGCCGGGTGGTCGATCCGCTGGACCGCAGACCCAACCTTCAGCGTCCCCCCCCTCCGGATAGCACCCGGTGCCGCCTGCTTTTCAACCACCGGCGTCTCCTCCCCTCCGCATCCGATCAGAACCTGCGCCGCTGGAACCGATACCCCCAAAAGCGTCGCAAACCGCAGGAACTCCCTCCGGTTCATCTTCCCTTTATAAAAATCCCTCCGCGTGTCCATCACTGCTGGATGGATTTTCCCGGGTAATTTCACCATATCTCCTTGCTTGTAGAGGCCCTCACCCCCGTCCTCCTCCCCCGTGTGCGGGAAAGAGGGGTGCCTCGCACAGCGTGAGGGCGGATCACACCCAAACCTCTCCAAAAATCCGAAGCCAGTTTCCTCCCAGAATCTTCGCCACATCCGCCTCGCTGTACCCACGCCCGAGCAGTTCTCCTGCAATATTGACGAACTTATCGGGGGTTTCCATGCCTTTTGGATGGATCAGGGGATCCGGATATCCAAGCGACCGTTCCTGATACCTGGTTCCCTGCTGGGCAAAGAGCCAGTCGAAAAAGGATGCGGGTTGATCCTGCGTGTAGTCGGTTCCGATGCCCACATGGTCAATGCCCACCCGTTCCACCAGGTCCTCAATGGCGTCTACGTATTCTTGCAGGGTTGTGTCAAAGGTATTGGGGAAGAACGAGGGAAAGGCATTCGCGCCGATCATCCCCCCTTTTTCGGTGATAAGCTTCAGCGCCTCGTCGGTTTTGTTGCGCACGTGGTCGAAAAAGGCACGGGCGTTTGCATGGGTGCAGGCCACCGGCTTTTCCGACACTTCCGCAGCGTCCAGCGTGGTTCGGTCTCCCACGTGGGAAAGGTCGATGAGGATGCCCAGGCGGTTCATTTCCCGGATCGCATCCACCCCGAAGTTGCTGAGGCCCTCATCCCTCCGGTCGTAGCAGCCGTTGCCGATCAGGTTGCGCTCGTTGTACGTAATCTGGATGATGCGCACGCCCAGCTCATAGAACAGCGCCAGCCGGTCCAGATCATTCTCGATGGGAGAGGCATTCTGCCATCCGATGAGGATGCCCACCCTGCGGTCGGCTTTTGCCCGGTAAATGTCCTGCACCGTCTTGACCTGGGTCAGAATGTCGCCGTAGTCTTTGAACCGGCGCAGCCAGGCGGCGATGTTGTCCATTCCCTCCCTGTAGTTTTCCCAGATTGCGCTTGTGGCATTGATGGCGGTAACCCCGCCCGCGTGCAGGCTTTTGAAGACAGCGGGGCTTTCCCAGTTGCTCACGTTCAGCGCGTCTACGACGATGGCCTCATCATAAAGTCGTTTTACCGTGTTTTCTATGGACATTTTTCGCTCCTTACACCTAAGCGCATCTGGAGAACCAGACGGTGACCCCAATAAGGGCCAGTGAAAATACCAGGCCCACGATGCTTACAGCCATGATGTCACCCCAGGCAAAGACAAAGCCTGTGCCCAGGCTTCCGGTTCCGGCCGCCAGGGCGATCATCATTTCGTTGGCGCCCTGCGCCCGTCCCCGTTCGTCGGATGACAGGGCGCTGGAGAGCAATGACGAGCCGGCGATAAAACAGAAGTTCCAGCCCAATCCCAGCAGGAAAAGCGCAAAGGCAAGCGAAGCCATACCCGCAGAAACCGGCGTCAACAGGCTGGATACGGTCAGCATGATCGAGCCGATGATGATGATGGGGATCCGGCCCGCACGGTCGATGAGCCAACCGGTGAGGGTGGACAGGCCGTACATGCCCAGGGTATGCGACATAATCACCCAGGAGATGGCTTTCAGGCTGTGGCTGTGGTGGTCCATGTGCAGGGGTGTGATCACCATGATCAGGGTCATGACAAGCTGGCCGATGACCATTGTGGTAACGGCCAGCCGTACGGTCCCTCCGGCGAAGATGAGGCGCAGGGACCGGGCCGGGGAGTCGGCCTCACGGGC
Source organism: Candidatus Latescibacterota bacterium (assembly GCA_965222075.1). Taxonomy (GTDB): domain Bacteria; phylum Latescibacterota; class UBA2968; order UBA2968; genus JAAXHW01. The sequence goes on from OZ244937.1 coordinate 3,967,750, forward strand.
CTGCCGGTGGACCACCAGTCTGCGTCCGACCGCCATCGGGTCCGGGCGAAGCAGTATAAAGGTTAAGGCCGCGGACAGGGCAGCGAATACCGTGGCTGCGAGATAGGGGCCGGTATGGGCATGCAGACCATACTCCGCCGCAAGCCGGCCCGAAGGGTCAACCAGGAGAGGACCGCCAATTGCGCCAACCGCGCCGGCAAAAACAATCAGGCCGATGACTTTGGCCTGCCGGTGGGGCAGATAGACTTCGGCTGCGACAAAGCGCGCCTGTTCGCTGGCGCCGCGCCCCATCCCGAACAGCACAGAACCGACACAAAAACCCATAAATGAGCCCGATATAATGGACGCCACGCTCAGCATAGCGCCCAGCATGGCCAGCATGTAACCAAGCGATAAGCCCGGCCGCCGTCCCACGCGGTCCATGAGCCAGCCAACCGGGTAGGCGGCCGCCGACCGCCCCAGCATTGTGAGCATGGGGGGCACACCTGCTGCACTGTCGCTTCCGCTCAGGTGCGCGGCAACAATCGCTATTAAGGTGAACGAGGCGATCATGGCCGCCCCGAATAAGCTCTGAGAAAGAAACAGCGTCGCTGTAATGCGCTTCTGGACAGACTGCGAAACAGTCACGATTGACATAGATTCAATCTGTTGAGCGCCGGCTCAATCGGTACCTCCCAAACGTGTAGAGACCGTCGTAGAGGGTGCCCCCTCATTCGGAGGTCGCCGGTAGTCCACGGCGGTGATCCGGTAAAAATAAGATTCGGATGCCGCACCCCGATCCATATACCGCGTTGTGTCCAGCGGGGCCTCATTCAGGCGGTCGAACGGCCCTTCCGGCCCGGGTGCGCGGTACACGATGTACCCTTTCAGCCCTGTAAGCGCCGTGCCGTCGGCATCCGTTTCCGGAGGCCGCCACGAAATCCGCAGATCCTGTCCGCTGCAAACGACTTCAGGGTACAGCGGAGCGCCAGGCGCCCACCTGTCGTGCGCCTGCGTCGCAATTCCCAGCATCGCGGCCGTAACGGCAATATAGGCCGACTGGTCCTGAATCGAAACCTCCTTTTCGAAGTACGCGGCCATCGCTTCCCAGATCCGGTAGTTGTACCCGGCCAGGTAGAGAAAGCCCCACCCCCAGCAGCCCCGATCCGCATCGTGCTTATTGGGGGCGCCGTCTACGTAATACCCGAACTTCGGCTCCTCAAGGCTCCCGTTCCAGACGTTGTGGACGAACGTATTGGCCATCCTCTCAAGATCCCTCTCGGTGAAACTCAGGCCGCTTTGCACCCCCTGCAGCGCCGCCTGAATATCGATAAAACCATGCCCCACATCCTCCATCAGGTCGGACCAGTGGCTGTTGGGACCGTATTTCCAGGTATAAGCGTCCACTTCCGCATCGTACTGCAGCTGATCGTGGAAGAACCGCATCATCTGCTCGCTCTGGGCCGCGTAAAACGGCACAAACGCCTCTTTATACGGCCTGTAGTACGGCGATCTGGAAAGGCGACGGAGCGTCACCAGCGCATCCGCGAACGACAGGTACATATTCAGCGGCTGGTTCTTCCACCCAGACCATTCGTAGACGTGGTACCCCCGGTCCTCGCGATAGCGGCTGTTGTCCTCTTCGGTCCACCCCGGGTCCGGCGCCCAGTTGGCATACCACTTGGCAATCACGTCCTCTTCCACAATGCGGAGGCAGTCATCCGCTTTGGCCCTGTAGGCCGCGTGCAAAGACGGATCGTACCAGACCAGCTCCACAAATGCCAGGATCGGGCTGATGATCAACCCATCGTCGCAGAACCATTCGGTATATTCGGGCTTGTACTGGCTGTATCGGTCCTGCCCCCAGCCTCTGTAGCCGTCCACGTATCGGGGATCGTAGACTTCATAGGGTGGCACGTCCGAGCGGGCTTTTAGAATGCGGTCTATCTGTTTGACCATTTTGTCCAGCCAGACCGTTTCTTTGAAGGTCCGGTAGAGGTTCAGGTACATCCTCTGGACATAGCCCGAAGGGCCCCAGGCGAACGTTCCTCCGTCGCGGCCATCCAGATAATTGTCTCCGTATGCTTGATCCCACGTTACAAAAGCTGCGTACCAGTCGGTACTTGTGGGTCCCTCAAAGGGGATGGCCGGAGGGTGCTGTGCTGACATGGCGCTTTCCGGATCGGACAGGGGGTTCACCCGCTCCCTCGCTTCAGGCTGTCCTATCAACAAGAGCAGGCTCACCATACCCATCCGGAACCTGCACGCGCATCGCATGGTCTTCACGCTTTGCATGCGGAATGTTCTTCACCCGGCGCAGATCATTCCGGTGTGGCGAAGAAAAGCTTCCACATCTTGCCAGAAGACGTCCCAGTTGGGGGGCATGGTATTGTGCCCGGCTTCGTAGGTGATCAGCCTGCCCTGTGGGGCGGCCCGGCTCAGAGCCCCTCCGTGCGTGTGGGGAATGAGGCTGTCACGTTTTCCGTGGACCACGAGAACCGGACCGGCGTAGGAACTGACGACCGAGAGATTGTCGAAGGGGTCCAAAACCAGGAAGCCGGGCACCAGACGCCGCGCGGCGAGCGCCCGGATGCTGGTAAATGTCGACATCAAAATCAGCGCCGCAGAAGGCCGCCGGGCAGCAAGGGCGCAGACGGCACCCCCACCCAGAGAACGCCCGCACAGAACGATTCGGGACGGGTCAACGTCCTTTCGAGCAACGAGGGTGTCGTATGCGGCGATGAAGGTGTCGGTAATGGTCTGTTGAGATGGCGACCCCTCCGAGCGCCCGTATCCGGGATATTCGACGAGCAGCAGGCCCATGCCCAGACGCGTGAACCCCTGAAGCTCACCGGGCCAGATGTCGATTAACTCCGTATTGCCGTGGGCAAAAATAACCGCCGGCGCAGGTTCTTCCTTCAACTGGGGAGGGAGGAACCAGGCTTCGACCTTCCCGAAGGGCATGTCCAGCCAGATCACTTTCAGGCCCGGGACCAGGGGCGCTCCCACCCCTTCCCCGGCCTGTGCGCGGGGAAACACCATTTGCCGCTGCAGCAGGAAAAGCAGACAGCAGTAGGCGAGGTATAATAAAAATCCTCCCAGGACGATTTGAATCGGAAGAGGCAAGTTCCTGCCCATTGTACAGTAACCTGAAACCCTGTTGGAAATAAGCATCCTGACTGTGACGACTTCACCTTCCGCTATCCAGTATATAAAAAAAACGCGCCTCTGACAACCATCTCCGCCAGTGATGCAAGCCGGAGGGCCATTTCTTCTTTTAGAAAAATGACGGCCATGATCAACCCAAAAGCGGGTGAGACCGACCCCAGGGTGGCCATTTTGGCCGGACCGAATGAAAAACAGAAAAACACGTCCCAGCACCCGCAGCTCACAACCGGCAATATTCTGCTTGACACAGTACGCATCCTGCCCCATCATATCCAACCCGGAGAACGCCCAACGGGCCGCGGACGCCCGGTTTCCGGTTGCAATTTTAGCCTGTGTTCGAGAGGATTTGAAAATGACTGGTTCAAAGCGAACCGAAAGTCAAAAGGTCGGACGCGTCGCCGCACCCCGCTGGAACAGCGCGGGGGAGCGCGAATGCAGGGAGCGATTGGAAGCGCTCAAAGTGAAATACTATCGAAGCGCGAAACGGGTTGAACACCCCTGCCTGAGCATCCAGGAGGAGAACCTTGACGTTGCACGGGCCAACATCCAGAAACACGACTGGGCCAGACAACACTACGAGGGCATGCTGGCCCTGGCCGGCCACTATACCGACCGTTCTGCGGCCTGGAGCGATACGATGGTGCCCGACCTGACGCCCCTCCATGTGTACGGCACTTTCTGTCCCGTCTGCGAGGCCGACAATACGTACAGAATGAAGTGGGATTATCGGGATCCCGAGAAGCTCGTCTGTTTCCACTGCGGCGCTGCCATGACCGATCAGCGCTTTGTAGAAAGCGGCCGGCTGAGACTCCCCCGCTCCGGGCAGGTGCTTCCCTATTATGTCCGGCCCGGGGAAGTGGACGATCGCCGGTTTTCAACGGGCCGAAACGCTTTTATGTGGGCAGGACGCAAGGTGCATTCGTCCTACCAGGGCGCCATCCGCCAGAACAAGGCGCACCACATGACAGGGGTCGCCCGCACGCTGGCCGTGGTTTACCGCATGACCGGGGAAGATCGCTACGCCCGCACCGCCGCTGCGGTTCTGAAGCGGTTTGCAGAGGTCTATCCCACTTATCTTTTTCACGACTACTGGAATACCTACATGGACTGCGATCCCCTCTATGCCTGCGAACTTATGGCCCGGGACGAAAATATCGGCAAATATGAGGTCAACGCCTGTCCGGACCAGGACGCCCGGTCCGCTATGGCAAGCGGCAAGCTTATCCAGACCTTCTGGGGCTGCGGGCGGCTGTCTTCCGGCGGCGTGCAGGCCGAAGCCCGTCATCTCGTCAACCTCGCCGAGGCGCTGGATCTGATCTGGGACGCAACGGATCGAGAGGGCCATCTTTTTCTGACCGAAGGGGAGCGGAAGACCGTAGTTCGGAACCTGATCGTCGAGGGGCTGTTTGCCTTTACCCACTGGGAGGGGATCAACAACAAGGTCGCGGGCTGCCGGGTGGGCGAAGTGGCCCTGGGCCGGTTTCTGGGGGCGCCGGCGTACGTTCACCGGGGCGTGGAAGGGTTCAAGCCTTATGTGAGGGGGTTCTTCAAGTTCGACGGCTCTACGGCCGAAGGCTCGGGCTATTACGCGTACGGCACGTCCAACGTCCACGATTTGCCGGAAGTGGCTCGCGGCTATAGCGATCCTCTGTCGTACCGCCGGAAAGACCGCTTCGACGATCTGGATCTCTACGATCCCGACGGACCCTATCGCACAGTGCTTCGGGCCCGGGCCTATATGACGCTGCCCGACGGCCGGGTGCCCCACACCGCCGATGCCCAGGAAGGCGGGCCGGGATGGCCCGGACCGACCTGGCTGCACAACATCGGTCTTGTGCGCCTGGGCAAGGAGTTCGCCCCCTTTGTCCGGCTGGACAGCGGAGACGACTTCGCCCTGTTCAACCGTCCCGCCGACCTCGAACCGATTGATCCTCCCCCGGTGCGGGATCTCTTCTTTCCCGGCTGGCTGCTGGCCATTTTCAATACCGGGTACGAGCATATGTTCCAGGAGGATCTGGCCGGCACGGCCACTTTCCTGATGAATTTCTACGAGCCCGAAGGACACGACCATCCCGACGCGCTCAATATCGCCATGTTCGCCGAGGGGGTTGAGGTGCTTTCCGACCTGGGCTATATCGGCGACCATCCCCTGAATGCCAGCATCAAAAGCACCTTGAAGCACAATCTGGTCGTTGTTGACGAGAAGGAGCAGCTGCCGCGCGGCCGGCGCCCTCCCGGCAGCGTGCGTCTGATTGCCGCTTCGCCCCGGGTTAAATTTATCGAAGCCGATTGCAAAGCTTACGATGAAGCTGATGTGTACCGCCGCTCCTGCTTTATGGTTCACCGGGGAAAAGGACCGGCCTATCTCGTGGATGGCTTCCGGGTGAAAGGCGGCAGGGTCCACGATTATGCGATCCACGGCGAAGGTAAGATCACCTCCCGGCCCGTGGCTGCAAACAGCAGGCCCATCTCTCTTAAAAGCCGGAAAGGGGTTATCGGCCGCGACATTGAAAATCTCCGCGCCGGCGCTCCCAGAGGTCCCTGGTCCACAGCATGGACGGACGAGGGTATGACCATGCGCGTCCGGTTCCTCTCGCCTACCGAGGAGGTTATCCTCGGAGACGGCCCCGGGCAGCGGGACCACGCGGAGATCGGACTTCGGAAGGATTATCTTTTTGCACGAAACCGCGAACAGGGAAGCGGGAATGGTTTTGTGACCCTGATCGACCACTACCGCAAAACCCCCGATATCACCGGCGTTCGATCCATCCTCCCGCCCGGCGGCGCAGACGGCCCCACAGCGCTTCAGATTACCCGCCGGGGCGGTACCGATATTGTGCTTCAGACACCGGATGGGTCGGACCTGACAGCCGAGAGGTTTGCGCTCACCGGCCGGGCGGCGGTCTACACTCAAGAAAGAGGAGGGCGCTCCGCCCTCTTTCTGGCAGAGGCGGCCCGTTTCGCGTCGCCCGATTTCTCGGTTGTATTGAAGCGTCCGGTTATCGAAGGTGAGATCGCTTCTTACGACAGTACGGGTTTCCAGGCCGCCGTTGCGATTCCCGATGGCGCTGCTCTTGGGAGCAGCTTTGTTGAGGTTGAAGATCCGGACCAGGGCTGCTGGACGGCCTATGCGGTCAAATCGGTAAGAGGCCGTTGCATCGCCGTTAATTACTTCCCCTTCAACGGCGGTTCCCGCTTTCGCATTCCTTCCGTCTTCTGGATGGAAGAGGACACAAAGCACTGCTTCCGCATCCGAACCACCACCTCTGCGGAGATCAAAATTCGAACATCGCTTAAAAAGGCCGTTCTGGAACGGGAGGGAAAGCAGGTTGGTATTCTGGAAGTAGAAAGCGAAGACGGCTGGCTCCGTTTCCGTATCAACCCCCGCGTTCTGCGTTCAAAAGAGGCAATTCTAAAGCTTAAATAGGAAGGAGATTCACACTGGAGGTTCTTATGCTTTTCCCATATCCCGGTCAATCAAGAACAGCCCGTACGGGTCTTCTCCCACGAGTTTGAGCTTTTCCACAATCGCTCGAAGCCGTGCTTCTTCCTCCACCTGTTCGTTGACAAACCACTGCAGAAACACATTCGTGGCATGGGCGTGTTCCACCAGCGCCAGGTCAACCAGATCGTTGATCATCCCACTGGCGTCCTGTTCGTGCCGATACGCCTCTTCCGCCGCAGCCAGGGCGGAATCCCACTCAGCGGACGGTTGGGCGACGTCCTCTAACACCACGCAGCCGCCGCGCTCGGGAAGGAACTCATAGATCTTCATCGCGTGCATCATCTCGCGCTGTGACTGGGCCTTCATCCAGCGAGCAAAGCCGTTCAGGCTAAGCGCTCTGAAAAAGGAAGACATCGCCAGATAGTTGTACCACGAGAAGAACTCGTTGTTGAGCTGTTCGTTTAGGGCTTTCTCTATATTCCTGCTAAACATAACCCTCTCCTCTCAACGTAGTCCCTGCCAATAACCTTCCGCCACCTCCTGAACCCCAACCTCACAGAAAACTTCCGAAGAAACCCACACTTTTAGCGGAAGTGGGTTAGGGACAAGCCCACGGATTTATCCCCGGGTGAATGACAAACTGAAAGATATTGAAATGATCCAACTTACACAACCATTAAAACGGTGCGGCACGCTTCTGCGATCTGGGCCGCCACCGTCCAGGGCTTTTTCTGGACCGTGATTTTTTCTTAGGGTTCCATCCCAAATACGTTGTATATTTCACCGATGCTCACCCGACTACAGAGAAGGCGATGTCACTTTCGCCGCCTTCAACCCTCAACACCGCCGCAGCACAACCGTCGAAGTCTAACACAAACATGGGGAACAGGTCCATGAAACTGTCTAACGCTCTGGCTCCCGACCGGATCGAACTCAATCTGTCAAGCACAGTAAGGAACCGGGTCATCAAAGAGATGATCGCCCTGATGAACCGGTCAATGACTCTCTCCGACCCCGACGCCCTCTTCCGGCGCATCCTCGACCAGGAAGCGATCAAGACCAGCGGGGTGGACAGGGGGGTGGCCATTCCACACGCCCGATCGGACGACATCGACGGCGTGGTGGTTGCACTGGGCATTTCTCGTCCCGGCCTCGACTTCCAGAGCCTCGACGGACAGCCGGTGCATCTGATCTTTCTCATCCTCTCATCGGAAGCCGCCATGCCCGCCTATATGAGCGTGCTCAGCCGCACGGCGCGAATCTTCCACAGAGCGGAGATGGCGCAAAAGGTCCTGGACGCCGCCTCCCCCGATGAAATCATCGCCCTCATCCGGGATCAGGAACCCATATAAACATGCACCTTCTTCTGATCGTCCTCTACCGCGCAGACCTCCTGGATGAGGTTCTCTCCGCCCTGGTGGAAATGGAAATCACCGGGGCGGCCGTGCTGGACGGAACGAGCATGGAGCGGGTGCTCTCGGAAGACGTGCCCATCTTCGCGGGGCTCTGGCAGACAACCGGCGGGGAGGGCCACACCAAAACGATTGTTGCGATCCTTCCGGACCGGGGTCTCCTCGACCCCCTGGTTTTGCACTTTAAAGAAATAGACATCGACTTTACCAAACCGGAAATCGGCAAACTCTTTCTCATACCGGTCGATTTTTACCTGGGGTCGGACGCCGGGGAACGTCTATGAAACTGGTTATCGTAGCCGTTCTGGTGACCGCCATCGCCTTTCTCGGATCCCGCCTCAGCTTCGTTCGCCTCCGGCTCCCGCTGGGGATCGAAAACCTCTTTCTCACCGGCACCGAATACGTCCTGGTCGGCCTTCTGCTCGGCAGCACCGCCCTGAACCTCCTCGACAGGCCCACCCTCCAGGGGCTCTATCCCTTTATGGGCCTGGGGCTTTCCTGGATCGGAATGCTCTTCGGAATCCAGTGGGAGTTCCGGCGGCTGACCCACATCCCGAAACAGGTCTTCGGAATTTCCCTCCTCCAGGCAATCGTCACAATGGCTGTCGTCGTCGTTCCCTTCTACCTCCTCTTCCAGAAACTCTTCGCCTACGAAACAGGAATTGTCCTCATCGGGGCCATCACCCTCGCCGCCGCGGCCTCGGACACCGCTCAGAGCGGCCTGGCCCTGGCCGCCCGGAACGCGCCTTCGGCCAGCCGTCCCCTCCTGCGGCTGCTCCAAAACGTCTCAAACCTCGACGGCTTAGTCGGCGTCATTACCTTCGGCGTCGTCTCCTGTGTGGCCGTCCAGAACGGCGAAACACCGGCCTACCTCCGGGTCGGCACATCCCTGGGGCTTGGCCTGACCGTCGGACTCCTCACCGTCGCGCTCACCGCCTACCGCTTAGAGGGTGAGGAGATGCTCCTGGTGGTCATCGGCGCCGTCGTCTTCGGGGGAGGCCTGGCGCTCTACCTGAACCTCTCGCCCCTGCTGGTCAACCTCATCGCCGGAATGGTCGTGGCCAACCTGGCAAGTGGCCGCGCCAAGGCAGGCGTCCGGAATGTCCTCCTGCGGGGAGAGCGGTCGATCTACATCCTCTTCCTCATCCTGGTGGGGGCTGGCTGGGAGGTCGGGTCAATCCGGATCGCGGCCCTCCTTCCCGCCTACCTCATCGCCCGTACCCTCGGCAAGACCCTGGGCGGCTACCTCTCGGCCCAACTCTTCCTGCCCCAACCCGGCCCCTTGAGGCAGATCGGACTGGGACTCCTCTCGCACGGGGGCATGGCCGTGGCCATCGTGGTCAACCTCCACCAGATCCACCGATCCGAACTCACCGATGCGGTCATCTCCATTGTGTTGCTTGGAATGCTGGTCAGCGAACTGATCAGCCCCACGCTAGTGAGGCGCCTCCTGGAGAAAACGCCGTGAGGGAGATCGGTGTATTCCTGGTCCTGGTCCTGCTGATCGCGTGGGCCAGCGGCATCCCCCCGGGAGACGCACCCGGGGCGCACACCACCCTGGTGGTGGGCCTGCTCCTGCTCTCGGGCCACATCGCCGGCCACCTTCTCTCCTCCCTCAGCCTGCCCAGGATCACCGGCTACCTCTGCGTGGGCCTCCTGATGGGACCCTACCTCCTCGGCTTCCTCACGGTCGACACCGTCGAAAACCTCGGCTTCCTGAACGAACTGGCCGTCGCCTTCATCGCCCTGGCCGCAGGGGGAGAATTGAGAGTCGCCGAACTGCGGGACCGGATGCGGGTCATCCTCCTGGTGATCGCATCGCTCACGGTCGTCGTCTTCGCAATCGTCACCCTCTTCATAACGCTCAGCCGATCGCTGCTCCCGTTCACCGCCCCATTTTCCGGACTTCAGGTGCTCGCCTTAGGAATGCTCTTCGGCGTGCTCGCCGTGGCCCGGTCCCCCTCCAGCGCCATCGCCATCATCAGCGAAACCAGGGCGCACGGCCCCTTCACCGAGACCGCACTGGGGGTCACGGTGGCCATGGACGTGTTCGTCATCGTCCTCTTCGCCGCGGCGGTCTCCTTCTGTGAGGTCGTTATGTCGCCAGCAGCCTCCCTCGACCTCGCGTTTGTCGCAACCCTGGGAGCGGAGATCCTGGTGGGAATCGGCGTGGGACTGATCCTGGGCTGGGGACTCGCCTTCTACATTGACCGCGTCCGGGTCAACCTCCCCCTTCTCCTGCTGGGTACCGCGCTGCTGGTCACCAGCATCTCCCCCGGGCTTGCAGAGTACATGAAGGCGGCCCACGACCTGAGCCTCCGGCTGGAACCGCTGCTGATCTGTGTAACCGCAGGGTTCACCGTGCAGAACTACTCCCGCCAGGGCACACAGTTCATCGGCGCGGTCAACGCCGTCAGCCTGCCGGTCTACGTGCTCTTCTTCACCTTAGCCGGCGCCGGACTGAACCTGAACGCCCTGCAGCAGACCTGGACCGTCGCCCTCCTGCTGGCCGCCGTGAGGGCCGCCGCCGTCTTTTTGGGGGCCTATACCGGCGGGCGGCTCGGCGGCGACCCCCCGCGCCTCAACCGCATCGCGGGTATGGCCTACCTGACCCAGGCGGGCGTCAGCCTCGGCCTGGCCTTAGAGGTCGTCCGGCGCTTTCCCACCTGGGGGGATGCGTTTGTAACCGTGGTGGTGGCCGTCATCGCGATCAACCAGATGGTCGGCCCCATCGCCATGAAACGCGTCCTCATCCAGGCAGGTGAAGCCCACAAAACCTGATGGCCGACTGCTGCGCGTCTAAAACCAGAGCGCCGCCAAATCCCAACGCTGACGGCGCTCTGTTTATATCCGGCGTCCAGCCCGACCTCACCCTTTTGAAGAAGGCCCCCTGGAGGTCGCCTTGGTGTACAGCCCTCCCTGGCTCCTGGGCAATTCAAGCAGGCCGGACAGCGTGGGCCGACCGGTCCCGGCTAAGCGCTTCGACCCTTTCGCCAGATCTACGCTTTCAACCACAACTCGGTCCGAAAACCGGCTTTGGGGTCAAAGCGCCCCGAACAATCAGGTAGCCTGAAATGTCGAAACAGTAATTCTCCTCGTGGCTCATCGCCTCCCGGTCCATCGCTGACCTCCTTATTATCGGTTATATCCCTCACCGTAGGGGCGGGGTTTCCCCGCCCGTCTGTAATGTGGGTCGATCATGTGTAGATAAAGTAGTGTACAATAATGAACGCCTGTCAACAGAAAACAGGACAGTACCCCCTCAAACATGCCCTTGACCTCAGATGAATTTTGGTGCATCATACCCCGCTGTCTCTTCCGGTAAAGCGAACAAAAAGATGATCCGGGAGATGCTGGAACAGGACGGCCACGAACAGGATCTAATCTTGAGGTCAGGTATGACACCCTGGCCCTCGCCAGATAGCAGGGTGCCTTCCGCACATTCAAAAAGCCGTAAAAGAGTTTCTGGAAGACGGCTCATAAAGAAAGCCGTCCACTTCCACCCAAACCGCGTCCCTTCAAAAAAAGGAGTCCCCATGTCAGACGCACGCGTGTTCATCGGCGACTTGACCCGCAAGGAATTCCGAGAACGCATGCAGGCCGGCGCCATCAAAGCCGCGGTCGTGCCGACTGGCGCCACGGAGCAGCACAACGAACACCTCGAAATGGTCCACGACACCCTGCACGTCACCCACATGGCCGAACAGGCCGCCAGACGTCTCCATCCCCAGGTCGTCGTGGCCACCCCCATCGGCATCGGCTACTCGGAACACTGGATGGAACACATTGGCACCCTCACCGTGCGCTCGGAAATCTTCTGTGAATACGTCTTTGACGTCTGCCACTCCCTCCAGCGGGCCGGCCTCGAAAACATCCTCATCCTCAACGGCCACGGCGGCAACGTCAGCCCCCTCATGCGCCGCATCGATGAGTACCGGGACAGGCTGGGCGTCAACCTGCGCTTCCAGTCCTACTGGGACGTCTACGATCCTGACCTGGTCGCAGCAGCCCTGGAAAACAAACGCCTGCCCGGCCACGCGGACGAGTACGAAACCTCCACCATGCTCGTCCTCGCCCCCGAACGGGTGCACCAAATGGACATCGACAACCCCGCAGCCGCCCAGGGCACCCGGCAGAAGGGCGAAAAACTCATCGAGCCCGCCATTGCCGGCGTGGCCGAAATCCTCCGCAAAATGATCGCCGGAGAAGAGGTGGATGCCCCCCCGGCCACCTTCCGGGAAGGCCGGCGCATCCACATGCTCACCGGCGAACCCCTGTAGCCCACAACAGGAGAAACCCGGTGCCATCCTCTGAAAATTGGACCCCGGCAGGACCGGACCTGAAAACCGTCCTTGCCGCGTACAAGGACCCACTCCTTGCTCTCTCCGAGGCCCGCATCCCGGCCATCCTCCTGCGCCGGGTTTACCCCCCGACCCTCTGTGCCGGCCTCATCCGGAGGTTCATCCACCGGGGCTTCATGCACGATCCGGCAGACACCACCTCTGAAAATACCCGCACGCGCATCGACATCGGCACCAGTCTGGGCAACCGGGGCAGCGACAAAGAGACCTTCCTGAAGCACGCCGAGGATACCCACGCCCTCTTTCGTCACCTCTTTGACGGGTTCGACAACCCGGTAGACACCATTTACGACGCCCTCTCCGAACTCGCCGTCGGCAAAGCCGTCAAAATCGCCCGCGAGTCTGACGGCCGCCTCTACGGTCCCGCCATCTTCCGCATCCATTACACCAGCCACACCTACAGACCCCACATCGACCACGTCACCCTGCGCGAGAAGCGCTTCAACTACGCCGTCACCCGTTTCGAGCACCAGTTTGCCGGCGTTCTCTGCTTCCAGAACGCCTCCCACGAGGGCGAAAGCACCCAGGCCATCCTGCATCGGTGCCTCTGGACTCAGGACGTCCAGCCCCACATCGCCGAGGGCACCTTCCACGACTACGCGGCCGAAAACAGGATCGCCCGCTGCCGCGTGGACCTGCAACCGGGCGACCTCTACTTCTTCAACACCCGCTGCATCCACGAGGTCCCACCCCTGCAGGGCCCCGACCCCAGGATCGTCCTGGCCGTATTCATCGGCTACTCCGCAGACGACGGTGAAATCTTCGTCTGGTCCTGACATCTGAGTCGCGTGACCCATGTTGGAAAGGAGGAAGCAACCTGTGGGCGATAGGTCCCAAATGCCACCGTATCGCGGTGCTCTGCTGCCCAAAGACCCCACCCTTGAAACCCTTCGTGCCATCCTCCCCGACTACGAGGCCATGCTCATCTCCATCATGGCCGCCCTCGCAGACCGTTACGACCGCACCCCCGACTACCCCTTCATCGACACCAAACTCGACCTCATCACCGGCAGTGACTTTCCCGCAGACGACCCCGTCCGGGGCCCCAACGCCATTTACGGCTGGATCCAGGGGCGCGGCCTCGAAGCCTTAGCCGGCCACTGCCGCTGGATGCGCCGTCGCCGGCTCGGCTTGGACCTCCTGCCCCGCCTGGAGCGGATGATGCGCGACATCCTCCCCAAACTCCGCGAGATACGGTCCCGCAACGCCGGCCACCTCTTCTTCTTCATGACCCCCAACGGCGATCCCTTCCTCTTAGACGCCAGTGGGAACCCGCGAAAAACAACCCTCGCGGCCGATGCCTTCTACGGTTTTTCCGACATCTTTTCCGCAAAAGGGATGTACGCCGCAGCCCGCTACCTCGAGGATGACGAAGCCGCCGCCGAGGCCCTCGACTACATCCGGCAGGTGGACGACGCCATCTGGCAGGGCGCCTTTGTGAACGACCAGCAGACCCTCGATCCCAAAAATCCCGTGCAGGTCAAACCGGGCTGCCACTTTCACGGCCCTTACATGATCCAGATCGGGACCGCCGCCCTCCTGGCCGGATACGAAAACCCCGACAGCGTCGAACTCGGCCTGCGCCTCATCCGTCACGAACTGGAACACCACGTCAACCTCAACGGACGAATCCTCGACTTGATGGAATACGACTTCTGGGAAGCCAACGACGACCGGGGCCTGCCATACCGCGAGGACGGAAAGGTCATCTCCGATCCCGGCCACAGCCTCGAATGCGTCGGTCTGATTCTGAAATTCACCTCCATAGTAAAACAGCGCAACCTTGCCGACCACAAACAGCGGGGTGAAATCGCACGCGTCGAATCCCACATGCCCCGGCTCCTCGAACGCAACTTTGCCAACGGCTACCTTCCCGGCACCGGCGGCATCTGCAAGGCCTTCGACCTCCTCTCCCGAAAGCCGGTCAACGCCGACATGCCCTGGTGGAACCTCCCCGAAACCATGCGAACGGCCCTTTACTGCTGGCGCCTCGCGGAAAGCGACGAGGGCCGCCGGATGCCCCTCCACATCCTGCGCGACTGCCACAACGCCTTCATCGGTCACTTCGTCCGCCCCGACCTCCACCTGATGGCCTACCAGACCCGCTCCGCAAGCGGTGCCCCCATCCCCGTCATCCCCGCCACCGCAGACGCCGACCCCGGCTACCACACAGGCCTCAGCATCATCGATGCGCTGGATGTTATCCAGGAGGCGGCATCCGGTTGATCACGGAAGGACACGATAACTTTCCTGTTGACATCCGCCCCCACTTTTACGTCATTTCAGATTTATGCGATGCCATATACCAAATCCTGTCGTTTCCACAGAGACGCCTCACCGAAACCGTATTCCGCGATCCTCTTTCTCCTCTGAGAACGCCTTCGGGAAGCGCAGGAACACAGGTTGCACTTCGAGCCAACTTCTGATACCCAGCCCCCAGACCACGGACCAAAGGACAGATAGACTAACTTTTGCACGTTAGGATCCATGCAACTCCAGCTTAAAGACCTCTCTCTCCACTACAAAGACAAGTCCCCGCTGTTCCAGAACGTGAACCTCACCGTCAACAGCGGGGACTTTATTCTGATTCAGGGTCCCTCCGGAAGCGGCAAGTCCAGCCTCCTCCGGCTCCTCAACCGCCTGCAGGACCCCACCTCCGGTGACATTCTCATCGGCGGCAGACCGGTGACCGGCTACGAGGTCACCCAACTCCGGCGAAAAATCGGCTACGTCCAACAGACCCCCATCGTGGTCGAAACCACCGTGCAGGACAACCTCGTCCTCCCCTTCCACTTCAAAGTCGCGGACGGACAGGCCCCCCCGTCCGGGAAAGACCTGCGAAAGCGGCTGGACGACTTTCTCCTCCAGGACGTGGACTTAGACGATGAGGCGGAGACCCTCTCCGTCGGCCAGAAACAGCGCATTGCCCTCATTCGCACCCTCCTGGCCGACCCCGAAATCCTTCTCTGCGACGAACCCACCTCGGCCCTCGACGCCAGATCGAAGGAAATCGTGGAAGGCTGGCTGGAATGCCTCAACCTCGAAAGGGAAATCGCCGTCGTCCTGGTCTCCCACACCGACTTCGCGCCCACACGGGTGACCCCCAGGAGGTGTCTCTTCCAGGAGGGCAGGCTGAAAGAGGTACCGCTGTGAACATCATCGAAATCTCCCCCTTCCAACTCCTGCTTTGCCTCATCTTCGTCCTGATCGCGGGCACCGGCTCCGTCGTCTTCAGGTTGAACCTGGAAAAAGACCTCGCCTGGGGCACCGTGCGCACCTTCGCCCAGCTCTTCATGGTCGGCTATGTCCTCAAATACATCTTCCAGATCAACAACGCCGCCCTCATCCTGGTCCTCTTCATCTGGATGGTCTTCTGGGCCGCGCACGCCATCCGGTCGCGGGTGCAGGAGCGGGCCGTCCCCTTCTTCATTCCCACTTTCATTTCGATGGTCGTCAGCTACACCCTCGTTTCCATCCTCGTCACCGCCGCCATCGTCCAGGTCAAACCCTGGTACACGCCCCAGTACTTCATCCCCCTGGGCGGCATGATCGTCGGCAACTCCATGAACGCCATCACCATCGCCCTGGAACGCCTCTTCTCCGACCTCCGCAAACAGCGCGGCCAGATCGAACTCGCCTTCTGCCTGGGCGCAACCTACCAGGAAGCCACCGCCGCCATCCTCCGCGACGTCATCAAAGCCGGCATGATCCCCTCCATCAACGCCCTCATGACCGTCGGCCTCGTCTCCCTCCCCGGCATGATGACCGGCCAGATCCTGGCCGGTTCGAACCCCCTCACCGCCATCAAATACCAGATCGTCGTTATGCTCATGATCGTCGCCGCGGCCGCCATCGGTTCAATCATCGTCGTCCACGTCGTCCGCAGGCGCTGCTTCACCCACGCGCACCAGATGGCGATTTAAATACACCCCTCCCCAATCCGCAATTGAAGGGGGGTCAGGTCTATACCGGCATCGCCCGCTCCGTGTAGTCCCTCCCAACCTTCGCCGCCGCCTCTCCGGTGCGGCTGGAACAGATCATCACCCCCTCCTCGATCATGCTCACCACATTCTCTGTATACACCCCGTTCAAAAAGGCCAGCCCGGCGGCTTTGGACGCGGCCATCACCCGGGCGCGGGCGGCCTGCATCTCTTGGGGATAGGGCGCGTCGTGGGCAGTGGGATAGCCGTGGGACATGCCCATATCCCCGGGGCCCCACTCCGCAAAAGCAATACCGGGAACTTTCGTACTCGCCTCGGCATTTGCCAGCGCCCGCTTATTCTCGATCTTCAGACCCAGCATCAACTCGCCCTTCGGGTTCAGAGGCCACACATCCGCCACCTCTAAGTACTTCTGCACGGGCACCCCCCAGACCGCAGCGGCCGAGCCCTGCCCTCCTGCGCCTCGCCGTCCCTCACTCAGTCCCTCTCCCACACCGGTGGTGTGAAAGGGATACCGGCAGGCCTCCACAAACGCCCGAACCGCTTCGGGGGTCTCCGCGTGACACAGCAGCACCCCGTGCACCCCTCTGGCCAGGGCCTGCTTGAACATCCACGCGTTCGCCCGCACCACCGCCTCGCTCGATCCGTCCACCGGCAGGTCCACGATCACCGCCGGCGTGCGGTGTCCGCTCGCGGCCGGCCCTCCGTCCACCAGCCCCCGCATGAACTCCCCCAAAGCGTGCAGATCAAACGTCCCGTGCTCCATACTCACGTTGATATAATCGGCCCACGTCCCGGCCATCGCCCTGCCGCCCTCATAGGAGAGATCCGGCGCGCCGGTATAATAAATCGGCTGTCCCTGGTCCAGCAACGCAACCGCCTTATTGATCCGCTCTGGCATAGATGACCTCATATTCAAAAAACAAACCCGGGGGTTGGGTGGCCAGGCCAATTTTCAATTCCCCTACCCCGCTACACCGTCGCTCCCTCTCCCCCGTCGATATTAATCGCCGCGCCGGTGATAAACCCCGCACGTTCGGACACCAGGAACGCCACCAGATCGCCCACCTCGCTCGCCTCCCCCATCCGGCCGAGCGGGATACGCTTCCCCTGTTCAACGCACCAGTCCTCATAGCTCAACGCACTGCCCGACGCCTCCCACGCGCGCACCCCCTGCGCCGTTTTGATATTCGTCAGGCACACCGTATTCACGCGGATCCCGTGCTGCGCCATATCTTTCGACAGCGCCTTGGTCATCGCGATACCCGCCGCCCGGCTCACCGACGTCGGCACCGAATTCGCCCCCGGCGCTTTCCCGCCCGGATGCGTAATATTGATAATGCTGCCCCGCTCCCTCGCCTTCATATGCGGAATCGCCAGACGCGAGCCACGAACCGCCGCCCAGAACTTCAGGTCAAAATCCTCCTGCCACATCTCCTCGGTTGCATCCTCAAAATAGCTCCCTGCCGACCGTCCCGCATTGTTGACCAGGATATCGATCCCCCCAAACGCCTCAACGGCCGCACCGAAGAAACCCTCCAGTTCTTCCACCACCGTCACGTCCGCAGGCACCGCCAGCACCTCGGCCCCTGTCTCCTGCCGGATCTCCCCGCCTGCCGCCTCCAGCACATCGGGGCGCCGCGCACAGATCGCCACCCGGCACCCCTCTTCCGCAAGTTTGTGAGCAACCCCCCTGCCGACCCCTTCGCTCCCGCCGGTAACAAGCGCGACCTGCCCTGTAAGATTGAGCTCAAGCATATTCGTATCCTTTCTCTTTCCAGATCCGGGGCGCAGGATGCTGCGCCCCTGCGCATGCATGACCTTACTATTACTCCCAATCCTCCAAAATCACCCCCGCCGCATTGTGTCCCGGCGCCCCCGTCACCTCACCTCCCGGATGCGTTCCCGCGCCGCAGAGGTAGAGATTCTGGATCGGCGTTCGGTAATGCGCCCACCCAGCCAGCGGCCGCTGCGCGAGGAACTGGCTGGGCACGATATCCAGGTGCCGGATATTCCCGTCCGTCAGCCCCACCCGCCGCTCCAGGTCCAGCGGCGTAAACAGCGACCAGTCCACGATTACATCCCGGATATTGGGCGCATAAACCGCCAGCGCATCGATCAGATGCTCCCCCACCTCCTCTCGCCGCTCGTCCCACGTCCCCTTGCGCAGATGCACCGGCGCGTAAAGCACCCAGATCGACATCACGTGATGCCCCTCCGGTGCCATACGCTCATCGTACACCGACGGAATCTGCACCTCCATCACCGGAGTCCGCGACGGCCGCCCCTGCTTCGCATCCTCCCAGCTGCTCTCAAAGTACTCAATAGAAGGACAGAGCTTCATCTCCGCCACGTAACGAGGATCAAAGTCCCCGTCAAAACAGGCCGAAAAATCCGGCAGCCCGTTCAGCGCCGCGTGAAACTTGAGGTATCCCGCCTCCGTCTTCAGCCGGCCAACGCGGTGGCCGAAATCGGCGTCGAGATCGTCCTCCCCCACAAGCTTGAGAAACGTGCGCTTCGGATCTGCATTCGAAACAACAATCCGGCTGCGGATCTCCGTCCCATCCGCAAGCAAGACTCCGCACACCTTCCCGTCCTCAATTAAAATACGCGCCACCTCCACACCGGTTCGCAGCGTCGCGCCCCGCGAGCGTGCGGCCGCCGCCAGCGCCTGTGTGATTCCCCCCATGCCCCCCTTCACAATGCCCACGTTCTCCGGCTTGCTGAACGTATTGCACCTGATGTACGCATAGCACCAGGCACTGCCCGGCGCCGCGGGATCTCCCACGTCCTGCGCCTGGATAAACGCCCCACGCACCGCCTCCGACTCGAAAAACTCGGTCACAATATCCACCATACTGGCGGTCAACAACCGGTCCAGCAGCGCCTCGTCGCCTGTGCCGCGCACCCGTTCGGCAATTTCACTCACCGTAGGCGGTGGCGTCAAAAAATAGGGATAAATAATTCCTGCTGCCCGTTCCCAAAACGCCAGCCAGTCCGGATAGTTCTCCGCATCCCGCCGGGAAAACCGGGCAATCTCCTCCTGCGTCTTCGCCACATCGTCCCAGACCAGCAGCCGCGTCCCGTCCGGATACGGCTGAAACCGCGACGGATCCAAGTGGTAGACCTCAAACCCGTGCTCCCGAAGCCCCAGCTCTTTGATCACCTTCGTCTGCAGCAGATGGCAGATGTACGAACAGGCCGAAAACCGGTACCCCGGAAACAACTCCTCCGTTGTGCACGCCCCCCCCAGCACCTCTCGCCGCTCCAGCACCACCACGTCCAGTCCCGCCCCTGCCAGATACCCCGCCGCCACCAGCCCGTTGTGTCCCCCCCCCAGAATAACAGCATCATGGTCCGCCCGAGCCATCGCAGTCTCTCCTTCTCACATTTTTAGCTCCATCGGTGGTTGCTTTTTCAAGCCCGTAGACAGCCTATCGCAGCGACGCGCAGGTGTGACATATCAACCGCCTCCGGCCCATCGCACCCCCTGCTCGACCAACCGCTGCATCGCAGGCCTCCCAAACGTTCCCGGCCCATGCCCCAGCGTCGTATAAAACACGCGGCCACCGCCATAGGACTTCACCCAGGCCATCGGGTGCGTCCGGCCGTGCCACTCCGCCGAGGCCAGAATGTGGAGATAAGGATCGTATGCCGAAATATAGATCTCATCCTCCACTTCAAAATCCTCGATCCCCTGCGTCACCGGATGCTCGGCCTCCTCAATATGCACCGTAAAAGACAGCCCCGGCGGATGCCAGTTCGCGTGACCCCCAAGAAGGTTCACCGCTCGCCCGCCAATCCACCACCCCGTCCCGTGAATGCCCACCAACCCCTTCCCGCCCCTGACGAATTGAAACAACCCCTCCTCCTGCTCCGGCATTAGATCCGGCTCCCGCTTCACCGACCCATCCCCCTGGGGGACCGCCCGGGTGAATCCCGTCCCGAACACGCACACGTCAAATCCGTCCAACTCGGACGACGCCAAAATCGTCTTGTCTTCCGTCAGCGTCCCTGAAAGGTCGCTCTGTGCCGTGAGAAAACCGCAAATCACCTCCGCGCTCTCCTCAAACCCGTGGTTTCTGCCGGACAGTATCAAAACGTTCATCGTAACGCCCCCTTTTCCGTTTTCTTGACCCCTTCCTGGGTTTTCTCCCCATCCCGGACGATTGGCTCACGCCTGCCTGCCGAGCATCCATCCGGCGCAGGCAGGTCTCCGGGTGGTCTGTCGTGTGTGGTCTAACAGCCTCTCACTCAAATCAACCCCCACAACCGCCTCCGCTCCTCGCTCCACCCCTCCCACTCCCCGGCAAAAACGTGCTTCACCGCCTCAAGGTCCCGCTTGCGCCCCCCCGGTGGAAAATAATTCCAGCCCATTGCCCGCCGGGGCCCCGCAGCCGTCTTCACCCCCGTCGCATGCCAGCAGCTTGGCGTCCACACCAGCGACCAGCGGGGGTCCAGCACCACCTCCACCTCGTGCGGATGCCGTGCGAACATCATCCTGGGCGGACGATCGTGCTGTCCGGTCGCCAACTCCAGCTGCCGCAACTCTTCTTCCACCTCTGCTTCGGGCCTCAGATGGCTCCCCGGTAGAACCCGCAGCGGCGCATTCGTCGGATCGTGCCGGTCCAGCGCCGTCCGTATCGATACCTGCTTTACCTCAGGGCTCCCGTCTGCGTGCCAGTGCACCTGGCGCTGGGGCCGTCCGTCCTCTGCAATCGTCCCGGAGGCGTCCCCCAGCCCGCAGGCCCCGATATGCACTTCGTCACAGTCCAGAATACGCCTGGCCGCATCCACCAGATCCGGCTGTTCGATAAGCTGCAAAACCGGTTCACCAACCATAAACAGCTGGCAGGCCAGCCGGTTCAACCCTTCAGGCCAGTCCGTCTGCTCCCACTGCGCTTCGATCTCGCGCTGAATCGAGTCGACCTGATGCATCTTTTCCTCGCCCAGCGGATTGGGAACCAGAAAAAACCCCTGCCGGTGAAAGTGTTCAATCTGTTCGTTCGTTATGTCCATTCGTCCCCCAGGGAAAGCATGGCTGAATTTTTTTGGAGTTAAACCTAAAGAGACAGTTTCACGTGAGCAGATCTCTCTAACAGCAACTTCTCAGTATTTAATACAGCACGGGCTGTCAATCTGTCTGCACCAGCCGCCCTGCCCTCACGGTAGCCAGCGGCTCCCAGCATCCCCCCGGCCGTTCGACGTCCCGCACATCGCGCAAGCGTCCCTCCTCGTTCCAGTGCAACACGGCCAGATCGGCACAGGCGCCGGCGGCCAGCGTGCCGGCCTCCCCCTTCAGCCCAAGCAGCTCCGCCGGCCGTGCGGTAGCACGCGCCAGGACTTCGGTTTCCGGCATGCCGGCGGCGATGAACTTCGATATCGTCCTCGGCAGATCGTGCGGCGGGTCGCTGCCGATATGGCGGTTGTACTGATCGGTGGAAACGGTGTGGGGGTAAAACCCCTCGGCGATGGCGGGCTCGGCGTGGGCAAAGCTGAAGGACTGCATGCCGTTACAGCCGTCGAACAGAACCCCCCGCTCTTTCGCCTCCCAGACTGCTCGCCGGACCTTTCCGTCGGCGATGATGTTGTCTTCGAGGAAAGCGAAGGTGTAGGTGACGAGGTCGCCCGCCCGCAAATGGAGCAGCTGCTCCTCCAGGGGGAAGTCCCTGTTGAACCGCGGACCGTACAGGATGGGACGCCCGCTACGCTCGGCCGCTTCGATCCCCCGACGCATGATCTCTCTCGGGTCGTGGGTGACGGCCGGATTGTGCATGGTGTTGAACGCGATGCCCCAGATCTCCTCTCCAGCTGCAGCGATCGTGGCGACGCAGAGACCGACGTCGGCGTTTTCGAGGTGCTCGAAACAGTGGCCCGCCTGCGATTCGCCGTATTTCGACAGGTGCAGGGCCAGTCGCACCCGGGTGCGGCAGGCGTGGATGACCTCGTCGTGATAGGCCGGCCAGTTGAGGGCGCCGGCGTCCCCCTGCGACATGCAGGTGGTAACCCCGCGCGGCAGGAAGTGCTCGTCCGGATTGACGCCGTACCGCGAACCGCCTCTGGCCGGGTGAGCGTGCATGTCGACCAGACCGGGGAGAAGCAGGGCGTCGGGGTAGTCCAGGCTCTGCGATGCGGTCCCTGAGACGTCGGGGCCGGCGGCGGCGATGCGGTCACCGCACACGGCGACGGCGCCCGGGCCATCCAGGCCGGTCTCGGCGCAGAAGATGCGACCGGCCGAAATCAGCAGATCATACGAGTCGGTTGTCCCGGACATGGATCGTTCCTCATTCGTGGCCCCGCCAAGCTCGACGGCACCGACACGGCCGCGACCTCACAATCTCAAGAAGAAAGCTCTACGTTAGATGGCCTACTCTTGCCCTCGCAAAAATACATCGCCTTGAACCGTTCCATTTGTTTGATTTTGTCGATCAGCACGCGTTCCTGCTGTGAACTCGCCACATTTCGAACCAGGGACCTGGCATCCACCTCGGTCAATCGCAAAACGAGATAGTTGGCGATGGCCGAAAACACCGAGACGTGGAAGTCCCGCGCCTCTTGCGAGGCGAGCACCAGCGAGATGCCGTATTTCCGGCACTCCTTGGCCATGGTAGGAATGAGTTTGAGGCCAGCACCTCTCCCGCCTCCCGGCTGCCCTCATCGTCCCGTCCCGCGAACAAAACAGACAGGCTCGCGCACAACGAGTACACATCGGAGCGACGATCCGCTGCCCCGAGTCCTTGGGCACGCACTTCGGGAGCAATCGCATTGTCTCCTTCGTCTTCTGCACTGCTGGAGACCGCCACCGTAATATCGTCGGGAATCCGGGCGTGTTGGAAACCAGTCAGGATCGGTTCGTTGTCGTGCTTGACGAGAACCGTGCCCGGCGTGAGGTTCCGGTGCAGCATGGGTTCGCCATCCTCGCCCGCTTCTGCCACGCTTTCAATGTGTGGAACCGAACGCCGCGGACAGCCCGGCCCTCAAGCAGCTTGACTTTCGCGGCATCCTGCGTGACCAGGAATACCCCATCCACCCGACCGAGTTCCGAGATAATCCGGCGCAATGTGGTACCAACCTTGCGTGCCTTGTCCGTTAGGCACTCGGCCTCGCGCTCCACAAGTTCGGCGTTGCGCTTCACCCAAGCCGCGGTCCAGTGCTTGACCTCAATGACCCGCACCCCGGGCGGGCCGATGGCGACAATGTCGATTTCGTCGGATTGTCGTCGGTGGGTGGCGGAAAACACGAGATTTGTCAACAGCAGCCACTCGCCATCGCCCAATTCGGAAATCAAGCCCGACTTAAGCCGCCCAATGGCCTTCTGTTCGCTGTCGTTGGCCACAGGCCCGCAGTTAATGAGGGTTACCTTCATGCAGAGTTACCTTTCTCCCCTAAGGTTTTGGGACTCATGCGCTCCAAGGCGGGGTGACGATCTCATACTTGGGACCGCTGACACGGCTGAGTCTTCTGTCCAACGTCAGCAGTGAACAGTTGCACTCCTCAGCCCCAATGCTACGTACCAAGCATCGTAACCCGAGGCGATCGACGCACAATGGAAAGTAGCGCCTTTTTTGCCTGTGACGCGTCTGGATACTCAGGGGGAAAAAGCGGGTTTACGTCCCCGCCCAGATCGAATCTGTAACCCTGAGATCCCTTCGGCCTGGTAACGATTTACCCACTCACCTGCCTGTGCGTGCGGGGGCACGCACGCAGATTCAGGTATATCGTGTCTTTACGTCGCTTTTTTAATAATCCCCTTTGGGCTACCTGCCTGCGCCAAGCGGAGCGCGGCAGGCAGGCCTGACGGCCTGACATCCCAGAAGCAATCTTTAAAATCGCACAGGCACGTTCACGCATATACGGCTTGTCCGAATGGTCGCGGGCCTGTTCCACTTCGCTGCTTTGCTCTGCTGTCAACGAAATCCTCAGTATTTTAGGCATCAGATCACCTCCTTATACTGAGGATACAACATCTGAACGCTTATAGCACGATTATTTTTTTAATCTTCATAAGGCCGGGGCTTTTCTCCCGATTCGTGGCCCCGCCACCGCGATTTCCAAAGCCCTGCACCACCCGCATTCATTCCCGTCCACAGGACGGGGCATTATGCGAGATATTCGTAAAAATATACGACTGCTTGACTGAGAAACCAACCGTTTTCAATACCACAGGAGAAACACCTACCAGGCCTCGCCCGTCTGAGAAGCTGTTTTAAAATTCCCGGTGAGTTCCCCAGCGTGAGGGGCGCGCAGCGCAGGCAAGCGTTTTTGCAGCCGCGCGAAGACCGCTGGGGGTTTTAAGACAGTTGTCCTGCGCCCTTTGGGGCACCCATTATGATGAAAATAGTTGCGTTGACAGACTTGTACTGTAACCGTCCATGCCCGCTCACACGTTTCGCCTCTGCGATCCCCCTCCCCACCGGCCAGGTATCGACCACTGCGGGTTGGCGCCCCTAACTTGCCGACTCCCCCGGTCTGGTGCGGGGGGAAGGGGCTTTTCCGCGCAGATCCCCCCAGCACCATCGCCCAACAACGCCCAAAAGGTCCGCTGGGCACAAACGCCTGCTTCCACCACAGGGGCAGTTCGCGGAAAAGCAGCCCCCGCGGCGTCTGAGCGGCCTGCCTGCAGCGCGGTGCGCCGCGCAGGCAGGCGCCCTTCTTTTTCGGCCTTTTTCTTGGGCGAACAAGAAAAAGGCCAGGAGTAAAAGAACAGTTGGACCTGGGTATCTGTTATTTTCCAAGCAGTTTCTAAAAGACGTTCTACAGGACTACCCCGGAATAGATGGCCGATGTTCGGGAGGTGGCGCTGCAGATCAGAGAGGACCACGGGATCAAGCTGGCCGGGTGGTAGTATACGGATATTGGTCTGCTCAACGCTGTGTTTGAAGAAGGGGCGTTTGACCTTGCGCGGGGAAAAACTTCTTGACTGTTTCCACAAGATGTAGTATTATACAAAAGATCCTGTGAAATGTTTGCGCAACCTGTTGCGTTTTAAAGATTTTCCTCTGGGATCCCCTTCCCCTTCTTTTCCCCTCGATTCAGACCGGAGGTATCTGTGGGTAAGCGCCTGGCAACCATCCAGGCGTTCCACAGGGCCAAATTTCCACACATTTGTACGTCTCTCCATCATGATTTCAGGAGGATTTCTCTTGCACCTTTCTCGCCTTACGGCCTTCGGTTTCAAGTCGTTTGCCCAGAAGATGGATCTGACGTTTGGGAAGGGGATTTCCTGCGTGGTGGGTCCCAACGGCTGCGGGAAGTCGAATGTGGTGGATGCGCTTCGCTGGGCGCTGGGCGAACAGCGGGTGCGGTCGCTGCGCAGCCATTACATGGAAGATGTGATCTTTTCCGGGTCGAGGACGCGCAAGGCCTTAGGGATGGCCGAGGTGTCGGTGACGATCGACAATTCCGAGAACCTGCTCCCGGTGGATTTTTCCGAGGTGACGGTGACCCGCCGGCTGTTCCGGTCTGGGGAGAGCGATTATCTGCTGAACAAGATCCCCTGCCGGTTGAAGGACATCCAGGACCTTTTCATGGATACGGGGCTGGGCGCTTCGCACGCCTATATCATCGAGCAGGGGATGGTGGACGAGATCATCAGCGACAAGACGGAGGAGCGGCGGCGGGTTTTTGAAGAGGCCGCGGGGGTGACCCGGTACAAGGTGCGACGCAGGTCGGCCTGGAACAAGCTGCAGTCGCTTCAACAGGATTTGCAGCGGATTTCGGATGTGATCGCGGAGGTGGAGCGGCAGGTGGCGTTGCTGGCGAGGCAGGAGCGGAAGGCCCGGCTTTTCAAGCAGCTGACAGACCAGCTCCGGGAGATGGAGGTCCAGCTTGCGCGCTACCGGTATTTTGAGATGTCGGACCGCGCCCGGCCGATGTTAGAGGAGATGACCTTTCTCAAGGAGGATGTTGAGGTCGGGTCAACAGATATCGTCCGGTTGGAGGCGAGGCTGGAAGAGGTCCGTGCCGAACTCACGGCGCAGGACCAGGCCGTGGCCACGGCCAACGCGGAGGTGGGCCGGCAGGTGGAGGCGGCTCACCGGAAGGACCGGGAGATCGTAGTGGCCCGGGAGGAGGCGCGGGGTATTGAAGGGTTATTGACCCGTGCCGCAAGGCAACAGGAGGTGTTGAAGGAGCGGCAGGAGGTGGCCCGGCAGGGGCAGGAGGCGGCCCGGCAGGGAGAACAGGAGGGGAGCGAGGCTCTTAAGCGGGCAGAGGCGGCGCTTTTAGAAGAGACCGGGACGCAGGAGGCCCTGCTGGCGGACTTGGAGGCCCGCCGTGGGGGGGCGGATGAGCAGAAGGCGCGCCTTATTGGGATGCACCAGGAGATCAGCGAGGTGCGCGGGCGGCTGGAGCGGGCGCGGGCGGAGGTGGAGGGGTTGTCTCACCGGCAGGCGAGGCTGGGGGAGGATGTGGCCCGCGTTCGGGCGCGGCGGCAGGAGGCGGAGGGGGCGGCCGATGCGGCGGCAGGGCAGATCGCAGACCTGGAGCAGGCGCTGGAGGAGCGGACTTCCCTGAGGCGGGTGCACACCGAGGCGCGGGACCGGCTGCAGGCGGAGCGGGACGGGCTGGTGGAGGAGCGCAATAGCCTGCGCACCCGGATGGAGGCGGACGGCGCCCGGTTGGCGCTTTTAGAGAAGCTCCGCGAGGGATTTGAGGGCTATTCCCGGGGGGTACGAACGCTGGCCGTAGACTCTCCCTTTTCGGATCGGATCAAGGGGGTTGTGGCGGATCTGATCGATGTGGATCCGATGTACACTTCGGCGATCGAGGCGACGATGGGACGGGCGCTGGAGTGCCTGCTGGTGGACACGACCGCGGATGCGGCGGAGGCGATGGCCTATCTGCGGTCCAGCGCGCACGGCGCGGCGGCGTTTCTGCCTACAGAGCGGGTGGCGCAGGGCAACGGCATGCCCTGGACGCCTCCGGTGGGGGAGGGGATTGTGGGCCGGGCGTCGGATCTGCTCCGGGGGCCTGCAAACGGCGCGGCGCGGTCCCTCTTGTGCCGGACGCTGGTGGTGGCGGATGTGGAGGCCGCGCTGCCTTTAATGGCGCAGATGCAGACGATCGGGGTGGATATTGCGACGCTGGACGGGGAGGTGCTCGCCGCCGATGGCACGGTCTACGGCGGGGTTGCTGTGGGCGAGGAGACCGGGTTGATCGGCCGGGCGGGGCAGGTCGAGATGCTCTGGGCCGATCTGGAGGCGGGCCGGGCGGGGCTGGAGGCCTTTGGGGCGGATATCTGTCGGGTTGGGGAAGCCACAGCCAAAGCAGCGGCGCAGGTTGAAGCCGATGACGGGGCCCTGGCTGACTTGCGCAACCGCCTGGTCGGGCTGCAGCGAGACCAGCAGAACGCGAGCGCCGAGGCCAAACGGCAGGGGGCCGCCGATGAGGAGTTGCACGGGGAGGCGGCCTGGCTGAAGGAGCGGGAAGCCGAGCTTCGCTGCACGGTTGCAGAGGGAGAAGCAGGGCTGGAGGCCCTGGAGGCCCGGCGCAGCCGGCTGGAAGAAGAGGTCCGGCAGGCGGACGAGGCGCTCCGGGAACAGGAACGCAAGCGCCGGGCGCAGCAGGATGCGGTTTCTGCGCAGCAGGTGGAGATCGCTACGTTGGGGGAACGCGTTGAGAACCTGCACCAGGAGGCGGCCCGGCTGGCGCAGGCGCAGACCGACCTGGGCCGGGAGATGGAGCGGCTGGCTTTGGAGTGCGCCGAGAATGAGGCGCGAAAGGCCGACCTGGGAGAGGTGGTGCAGTCCGCTTCGACGGAGTTGGAGGCCCTCCACAAGGTGCAGACCGAGTTGGAGCGAAAGCGGGATACGCAGGTGGAGCGCCAGCAGGAGCTGATGGTGGGGGCCCGCGAGCTGGAGGAGAAGGACCGGGAGGTGGGGAGGCGGGTGATTCGGAACCGGGAGCGGCTGCGCGAACTGGAGGTGGAGATGGTGCAGCTGAAGACCCGTGCGGAGGAGCTGCAGGAGCGGATCAAGCGCGACCATGAGGTGGATATCAAGGAACTGGGACGGTTTGAGGACCCGGAGTTCAACGCCGATATTACCCAGAAGCGGACCATCGAGATCCAGGACCGGATGCGCCGGATGGGGGCGGTGAACCTTGCGGCGCTGGAGGATTACGATGTCCATCGGGAACGGTTCGAGTTCTTAGCCAGGCAGCGGGACGACCTGCTGGAGGCAGAGGAGACGCTGAAGCGGACGATTCAGAGGATTGACCGGGAGGCCCGCGGCCGGTTTTTGGAGACCTTTTCCAGCATCCGGGAGAATTTCAAGCGGACCTTCGTGGCGTTCTTTGAAGGGGGCGAGGTGGATCTGTTCATGCCGGCAGATGAGGACCCGCTGGAGGCCCCGATGCACATTATTGCGCGGCCCAAGGGCAAGCGCCTGCAGAACATCAACCTGCTGTCGGGCGGGGAACGGGCGCTGACGGCGATTGCGTTGCTGTTCGCCATCTACTTGGTCAAGACGAGTCCCTTCTGCATCCTGGACGAGGTGGACGCGCCCTTAGACGATGCGAATGTGGATCGCTTCGTGCGCGTGCTCCAGGAGTTTGCAGAGCACACGCAGTTCGTGCTGGTGACCCACAACAAGGGGACAATGGAAGTCGCCGATTCCCTGTACGGAATTACGATGGAGGAGCCGGGGGTGTCCAAGCTGGTGTCGGTGCGGCTCACGGGAGGGGAGGCGGAAGGCAACGGGCGGGCCGAGACCGAGGCGATGGTTGAGGCATCGGCGGACGACGACTAAAGGCAGGGAAAAGCAACCACCGATGTGTACAGATGTCGTAGGGGCGACCGGCCCGGTCGCCCTTACTATTTTCTGCCTGCTTGCCGACAAGGCAGGCGCAGGCAGGTCGAGGGACGTGATGAATATTTACGAGCGAATCGGCGTGCGGTCGTTTATCAACTGCTGCGGTACGCGGACGATTCACGGGGGGACGTTGATGGTTCCCGGGGTGAAGCGGGCGATGGAGGCGGCTTCGGAGGCGTTTGTGAATATCGATGAGTTGATGGAAGGAGTCGGGGGGAGGCTGGCGGAGTTGACAGGCGCGGAGTGGGGGATGGTGACGTCGGGGGCGGCGGCGGCGCTGTGCCACGCAACAGCAGCCTGCGTGGCGGGGGCCGATCCTGAAAAGATGATGCGGTTGCCGAGGACGGAGGGGCTGAAGGACCGGGTGATGATGTTGAAGGAGGGACGGTTTACGTACGATCACGCGATCCGGATGCCGGGGGTGGAGATCGTGGAGGTGGAGACGCAGGAGGAGATTGTGGAGGCGCTGGACGACCGGATGGCGATGGTTGCGCTTTTGGGCACCCAGGAGGCGCAGGCGGAAGGCCGGTTGGAAACGATTGCGGAGGCGGCCCGGCCGCAGGGGATTCCGATTCTGGTGGATGCGGCGTCGGAGCACCTGATGCGCCCGAATCCCTACCTTTCCCGTGGTGCGACGATGGTGGCCTACAGCGGGGGGAAATACCTGCGGGGGCCGCAGCCGACCGGGCTGCTTTTGGGCGAGAAGGCGTGGGTGCAGGCGGCGTGGACCAATTCGGCGCCCCACCACGCGTTCGGACGGACGATGAAGCTGGGGAAAGAGGAGATTGTGGGGGTGCTGGCTGCAGTGGAGTACTGGGCCAGCGAGCGGGACCACGAGGCCGAAGCGCGGCAGTGGGAGGAAGACCTGGAAGTGATCTTGGAGGAGGTGACACAGGTTGCGACGGTGACCACAGAGGTTCAACGATCGGAGAGGCCGACTGCGCCCGTTCCCCGGATGGAGATCCGATGGGACGGAGAGCGGATCGGGATGACGGGGTTGGAGCTGCGAGAAGCGTTGATGGGCGGAGACCCCCGGATTATGCTGGACGACCGGGGGGCGACCGATTGCTCGGTGTTCATCCTGCCGTTTTCGCTGCAGCCGGGAGAGGCGGAGGTTGTCGGGGCCAAGATCCGCGAGGCGCTGGAGGCCGCTCCCCGGAGAGAACACCAGGTTGAGAGACCGCCGGTTCGGGTTGCAGGAGCATGGGATCTGGAGATTCAGTATGTGAGAGGGACCTCGGAGCACGGGCTGGTGATTGAACAGGAGGGACCCGAGTTGACCGGGTTGCACCGCACGCGCTTCCACGAGAATCCCCTCTCCGGACGGGTTGAGGGAAAGGAGGTTACGTTTTCCAGCTTGCACCGATTCGAGGGAACCCACCTTTCCTACCGGTTCACCGGAACCGTGGATGGAGATGTGATGGAGGGAACGGTGGAACTGGGAAGCTACGGGCAGTCAGCGCCCGGGCTGGTGAATCAGAGAGAGTATGGGGAAGGAGGGTGGGAGGCGAGAAGGCGAGGGAAATGAAAATACAACCGACCCCTGGACTATCCATACTCGGCCGGTTTGATCTCGAGCGCTTCGGTCAGATAGCCGGCTCTGACGTTCGGAGAATGCTCGAAGACGAGCAGCCAGTTTTCCTCCCGCGCCTGTTTCAATATCCGCTCCTTGTTTTCCATCGTGGCCCTGGGAAAGAGGTCGTATCCCATCACATAATGCGTTTTCAGGTGCGACGGTGTGGGTACGAGGTCCGCCAGAAAGCACGCGGTCAGATCGCCCGAGCGCAGAATCACGGACTGATGGTGCGCCGTGTGTCCAGGCGTGGATATCATTGCTACGCCCGGCGCGATTGTCTCGTTTTCCGACGTGAGAACCACCTGCCCCCGCGCTTCAAGCGGCTCCCAGGTGTGCGGGAGATAACTGGGCCTGCTGCGGGGGTCCGGCTGTTTGGCACAGGCCAGTTCGCCCTGGTTGATGTAGTAGGCTGCATTTGGAAAGGTGGGGGTTAATTCCCCCTGACTGTTTTTGAAGCAGTTCCCTCCGCAGTGGTCGAAGTGCAGGTGCGTTAAGATGACTTTGGTGATGTCCTCCGCCTGCGCTCGCACGGCTGATAGGCTTTTCACGAGATCCGTTTTGGACTTATCCACACCATACAGGAAGGCGAATTTTTCATCGTAGACCGTACCCAGCCCGGTGTCTACCAGGATCGTCTCTGTGGGCGTTCGGATCAGCAGGCAGTTCAGCCCCAGCAGGATGCGGTTGCGGTCATCTGCCGGGTTGGTCTTCTGCCACAGCACTTTCGGGATCGTACCGAACATGGCCCCGCCGTCTAAGCGGAAGGTGCCGTCGCTGACCACAAACAGTTCGAATTCGCCAAATTCCATGCCAGGGCCTCATTCGGGATCAGTGCGTCCGCTGCATCGGGCTGTCGTCTTTTAGCACGCCGCGCCATTTCACGTGGAGCCGCAGGCGCGCCAACGCGCTCCCCCCCTCCCACTGCTTTCGTCTCCCCTTCGGAGCGGTAGCAGGTGGGATCGTCGGAGGAGGAATGCGCGCCCATTACAAATTTAAGCAAATTCCTTTCCGTTTTAAACCGATTCATACGGGGTGTCAAATCTTTTCTGGACAATTCTGGCATATTTTGAGATTTTAGGAAGGGCTGTAGTGGGGTGTGCACCCTTTAGCCTCAGGAGATGTGATGTCGGTTTCAAAATTGGAGGACCGTTTTACCCTGGTCGCCACCGATGTGGACTCTGCATTGAACGCGTTTGCCGAAGACGTGGCTGTGGGGCTGACGGCATGTCCCAAGCGGCTTTCCTCCTGCTATTTCTATGACCGTGAGGGGGGGCGCCTGTTTGAGGAGATCTGCAAGCTGCCCGAATATTACCTGACGCGGGCGGAGCGGGAAATCTTAGAGGCGCGTGCAGGGGAGATTGCGTCGGGGTTTTCGGACGAGATCACGCTGGTTGAGCTGGGCAGCGGAAGCGCGGTGAAGACGCGGCTGCTGATCGAAGCGTTCTTAGAACGACAGGGCCGCCTGCGGTTTGTGCCAGTAGATATTTCCCAAAGCACGCTGGAAGAGAGTTCGATCGAGTTGCTGGGAACCTATCCAGAGCTGGAGGTCCTCGGGATTGCCGCAGAATACCACGACGGGCTGGCGCGGTTGAAAGAGGAGATCGAGGGGCCCAGGCTGATCCTTTGGCTGGGGTCGAATGTGGGGAATTTTGACCGGCCGGATGCGGTGCGGTTCCTGGCGCGCGTGGGAGAGACGATGGCGGGGGGGGACCGTTTCCTGGTGGGGACGGACCTGCGCAAGGACCGGGCGGTGCTGGAGGCGGCGTACGACGATACGCAGGGGGTCACGGCCCGGTTCAACCAGAACCTGCTGGCCCGGATCAACCGGGAGCTGGGTGGGCAGTTTGACCTGGCGCGCTTCCAGCACCGTGCGGTTTACAAAGAGGCCGAAGGGCGAGTGGAGATCCACCAGGTGAGCACCTGCGCGCAGACAGTTGCGATCGAGGATCTGGATATGGAGGTGGTGTTTGCCCAGGGCGAGGCGATCCACACGGAGAATTCATACAAGTATTCGATTGCAGAGATCGACGCCTTGGCCAAGGGAGCCGGGCTGGAGGTGGAACGGCGGTGGTTTGACAGCGAGCGGCGGTTTGGGTTGAATATGTTGAAACGCAACCATGGGAATACAGGTGGACACAGATCGGCTGATCGTTGGTACCTGAATGTTCAGCCGCGATTTTATCAATGAGACCAGCACTGGCGTTTGACAGGGTTTCCAAGGTCTACGATACGTTTGGCAGCAGCAGCCGGTTTGCGCTGCGGGAGGTTTCGTTTGCAGTCCCGGAGGGACGGAAGGTGGCGGTTGTGGGGCGCAGCGGGAGCGGGAAGTCGACGCTTTTGCACTTAGCCGCGGGGATTGACGTGCCCACAAAGGGGGAGGTCCGGGTTCTGGACCGGGACTTAGGGGAACTGTCGGAAGAGACGCGGACCCTGCTTCGGCGGGACGAGATGGGGCTGGTCTTCCAGTTTTTCTACCTGATGCCCCACCTGTCGGTGCGGGACAACGTGGCGCTTCCGGCGCTGATTGCGGGAGAGCGCCCGGTCGATTACGGGCCAAGAGTGCACGGACTGCTGGAGCGAGTGGGGCTGGCCGACCGGGCGGAGGATGCGGTGGAGAAGCTTTCGGGGGGGGAGATGCAGCGGGTGGCGATCTGCCGGGCGCTGCTGCGCCGGCCGAGGCTGCTGCTGGCGGATGAGCCCACCGGGAATTTGGACGACGAGAACGGGCAGATGGTGATGGACCTGATGCTGGCCTTGGCGTCGGAAGAGGGGACGACGCTGCTGTATGTGACCCACAGCCGGGAGTTTGCCGCCTTAGCCGACGAGATCTGGGAGCTTCACAGTGGCGTGTTGGAAAGATAAAAACAACTGAACGCTGATCCGGAGGCGAGGTGACCTGGTACTTTTTAAAGGCGCTTTTGATGCACGTTCGGGAGGGGCGGAGCCTCTATTTTTTGACGGTGTTCGGAGTGGCGCTGGGGGTAGCGGCGGTGCTGTCGATTCAGATTATCAACCGGAATGCACTGGCCGCGTTTGAAGGGAGCGTAGCGGCGGTGAGCGGGGAGGCGGATTTCAGCGTGCTGGGGCGGACGCCCACGTTTTCCGAGGCGCTCTACGCCGAGGTCTTAGCCCAGGAGGGGGTGGCCGCAGCCTGGCCGCTCTACCGGGTGGAGGTGGCGCTTGCGGGTCGGGAGGCGTTTTTTTTGGAGGTGCTGGGGGTCGATTTCTTCGCACCGATGCGGGTGCCCTGGAAGGGGGCGCCGGGGGAGACGTCGGCGGCGCTTTTTCGGCCTGGGTGGGCGGCGGTGACGCCGGCGATAGCGGGGGCGATGGGGTGGGAGGTGGGGGATTCGGTGGAGGTGTCGAGCGGGTCGCAGCGGGTGTGGTTGGTGGTGGGGGCGCTGGTGGATTTTCAGGCGCTGAGTCCGCTGGCCAGCTCCAGGCTGGTGGTGATGGATATTGCGCAGGCGCAGAGCCTGCTGGGACGGCGGGGGGAGCTTCACCAGATCGATGTGCAGGCGGGGAAGGGAGTGGACCGGGACGCGCTGATGGACCGGCTGCAGGACCGGCTGGGTGAGGGGGTGCGGGTGATGACGCCAAAGCAGCGGGAGCAGCAGGCCGTGGGACTGTTGGAGGCGTTTCGGCTGAATCTGACGGCGATGAGCCTGATCAGCCTGTTTGTGGGGATGTTTTTGGTTTACAGCAGTACGCAGGCCTCGCTGGTGCGGCGGCGGGCGGAGTTCGGGCTGCTCCGGTCGCTGGGGGCCACGCGGGGGCAGGTGCTGGTGTTGATTCTGGGGGAGGTGGTTCTCTTAGGCGTTCTGGGCGTTCTGTTGGGGTTGCCGATGGGGTACTGGGCGGCGGAGTCGAATGTGGCGATGGTCAGCGCCACGCTGGCGAACCTCTATCTGTTGGAGGAGATTTCGTCGCTGCAGATGCCCCTGTGGCTGTACGGTCTGGCGGGGTTGATCGGCATTGGCGGGGCGATGGGGGGGGCGCTGTTACCGGCGCTGGATATGAGCCGGCGGGATACCCGGTCGCTGCTTGCGGCTTTTACCCTGCACGAGAAGATCGGCACTCTGGCCCCCCGCCTGTTTGCGATTGGGGTCTCTTTTTTGCTCCTTTCCGGGGTCTGGTACTGGATATGGGGGCAGGCGTGGCGCCTTCGGGGTTCGTGCTGGGCATCGCCCTGCTGATCGGGCTTCCGCTATTGACCCCGTTTGTGATTCAGCAGGCCTGCGGACGGATTCGGATCCGGGGGTTCGGGCTGGGGTACAGTTTGAAGGGGCTGGGGGTGCGGCTGCAAACGAGTGCTTTTGCGGTGGCTTCGCTGGGGATTGCGGTGAGTATGCTGATCGGGATTACGCTGATGATCGGGAGCTTCCGGCAGACGCTGGAGGTGTGGGTGGCCACGTCAATTCAGGCCGATATTTATATTTCACCGCAGTCGTGGCGGGGGAAGGGGAATGAGGCGTTCTTAGAACCGGCGCTGGCAGGGGCGCTGGCCGGCCATCCAGGGGTTGTGGCGGTTGACCGGCTGCGGGGGTTCCTGGCCTATACAGGGGAGCAGCGGATCGTCCTGGCCGGGGTGGAGATGGGGCTGCCTGGAGGAGAAGCCCGGTTTCCGCTCCTGGACGGGGACAGGCAGGAAGCTTTCCGGCAGGTCCACGAGGGAGAGGCGGTGTTGATCGGAGAGACGCTGGCGCGCAAGGCGGGGGTGTGGGCGGGGGATGAGCTGCCGGTGTACGGCCCGGAGGGGGAGTTGCGGTTTCCGGTTGCAGGGGTGTATTACGATTACAGCACGGAGGGGGGGGCGGCGGTGATGGACCTGCGGACACTGGCGCGGCATTTTGGGCCCGGGCCGGTCAACAGCGTGGCGCTTTACCTGGCGCCGGGGAGGGACGCGGAGCAGGTGGTGGACGAACTGAAGGCCCGCTTCCCGGGAGCGCCGCTTGATATCCGGAGCAACCGCCGGCTCCGGGAGGAGGTGTTCAAGGTTTTCGACCAGACCTTTGCTGTGACCCGGATCCTGCAGGGGATGAGCCTGCTGATTGCAGTGTGCGGGATTGCGCTGATGCTGCTGGTGCTGGCCCGGGAGCAGGTGTCGGAGCTGGCGCTGTACCGCGCGGTGGGGGCGCGACGCCGGCAGATTTTCGGGATTTTTGTGGGCAAGGGGATGGGGATGGGGATGCTGGGCCTGGCGCTGGGCCTGGTGGGGGGCGTGGCCCTGGCAGGGGTGTTGATTTTTGTAATCAATCGGGCGTATTTCGGGTGGACGATCCAGGTTTACTGGCCCTGGGGACCAGTCTTGCAGCAGGCGGCTACCATTCTGGGCGCGGCGGTCCTGGCAAGCCTCTACCCGGCCCTGCGGGCGAGCCAGACGCCGGCGACCGAGCTGAGCCGGGACGATGTGTGACGTGTGGATGTGATCCAGGCGCTGACCGATTATCACACGCGTCTTAACCGTCCAACACTCGAGGAATAAGCATGTCTGAACTTCCATCTCTTCCATGCGAGAGATGAAATTCCTCTCCGCTTGCCAATCGCAGAGGTACCCTGTGTTGTTCTCGGCGTTTCTGATAGATTTCAAAAAGCGCACCTTCAGCTTCATTAAAAGAGGCAATCGCTTGGTTCCACATTTTGGAACGATATGCTCTTATAGTGCGAATCGCTATATCAGACAAGGCATAATGGGTCCGCGGGCTGTTTGTGGGTAGGGTAAGGTCGTCAGGGTTCCGAACGACAAGGCCTGCCTGCTCAAATCTTCGGTGCTTGATATTATGCATCCATAGAAGCGGAACAGCGCGGTTTTGTTTAACTGCATCTTCATCTGTAAGAAATGGTCGAGCGTGAAAGGCTACCACCGGGCCTGTAGACACTTCCAATCCGTGCTGTTGTAGCGTACCGGTCCAGCTATCCACTTTTCTGTAACTCTGCCCGATAGCAGTAACAACTCGTCAAGATCGCAGTCCAAAACCTTTGTTAGACGTAGGATTAACGATTCAGATGGCAGAATTTTTCCAGCCTCGATTCGTGAAAAGTGGGCCGGATCAACTCCCACAGCGGATGAGAGTGACCGTAAGCTGATTTTTTTACGCCTTCTGAGGAGACGCATATATTCGCCACCGAGACCTACCGAGGGGGCTATCCGCATGCTGCTTTCGAATGACAGCCATAAGGATGATGACATAATTTGGCAGGTACGTTCTACAACACGGTCACCATAGAAATTTCCAAACTCGGTTTTGAGTATTGGAAAAACGCAAAAGGTTCCCACGAAAAGAGGAGCGCGAAGTCGCCGCGATTCAGGGCGTCATTTTGAGACTTTCCCAGGAGGAACACCATGACACAAACAACCGAAAACGTAATACTCACAATTGAGCACGGCGTGTTTTACAGCAAAGAGGGCTTTGTGAGCGGCACCCCCATTTTCGTGGGGACCCGTGTGCCACTGAAGAATCTGTTTGATTATCTGGCGGGTGGGCACAATCTGGACGAATTTCTGGACGATTTCCCGGGTGTAAGCCGCGAGCAGGCAATAAGGACGCTTGATATGGCGAGGGAAGTCCTGGAGAGCATTGCTTATGAGACTGCTCAGTGCCAATGCAGCTAAGAAGCCTGTTAGTTGGGCATGACGTTTGGACAGTAAGGTACATGGGATGGAGCAGCAAGAGCAATGGCGAACTCCTGGCATTCGCCAGCAGGAACGGGACGGCGTCTATCAGAAGTATCTCTTTGCGCCTGAGTCCAACGTAGCGGTCTCGTTCGATACCGCCTTCTCGTTCCAGGCCGGTATGTACCGGGATCAACAGCGTTATCGCGGCCGCTGGAAACCGCGGAAGCACTTTTCAGGTTCGGACCACGTTCCCGCCTTTGACGGCGCCGAAGACGGCGCGGACTATTGGTGCCCTTTGGGAGCGGGCGAGCGAGGGTAAGGGTCTGTTCGTTGTCGCGGAGAAAATGGTTGATGGAAAGGACGTGCGTGGGCAGTTGATTCGACACCTATCCTGAAAAAACACCCTCAAAGCATGCGCTCATCCAACCGGGGAGTGATCTATGGGCATCTTGCACGGACATATTATTGACAGTGCGACCGGCGAGCAAATCAGCGCCAAAGTTCACGTACTGACATCCGATGGCCATTTTTCCAATCCACGCCAGGCCATGCTCAAGCGAGGCCCCGGCACCCCTTTCTTCTTTTGCGACGGAGAATTCGAGGTTCGGGCTGCCCGTGGGCGCACCGACATTCTGGTCGAACGCGGCACAGAATACGAACCTGTACGTACGGTGGTCGAAATGCCGGAACATGGCAGCAGAGACGTCGAAATCACCCTCAACCGCTGGTATTACCCCCAGGAAAACAACTGGTATCCCGGCAATACACACATTCACTACGACGAAAAAGAAACCCGCCCCGACGAGCGCCTGGCCATTGACTGCGGCGTTGAAGGCTACAACGTCACTGTCGTCAGTGTTCTGGACAGAAGACAACTCCCTTATGCCAGCAACAAATATCCCATCGGCGTCATGAACGAATTCACCACTGCACATCACGTACTCGACATCGGTGAAGAGAATCGCCACTACGGCGAAAACTCACCCTGGGGTTTTGGATACGGCCACGTCATGTTCCTCAACATCCGCAACCTCGTCCAACCCGTCAGCCGGGGTCACATCCTCACCGCGCAATTCGACCCCGACTATCCTCCCCTGTGCTTTTGTTGCGACGAAGCACGCGATCAGGGTGGTATTGTAATTTGGTGTCACAATGGTCGCGGAATGGAGGCCCCCATTGCAGCGGTGTTGGGCAAATTGGACGCCTTCAATCTTTTCGATCCCTTCTGGATGGACCCCGAGTACGATCTGTGGTACAAACTGCTCAATTGCGGCATCTCCTTGCCCGCCTCCACCGGCACCGACTGGTTCGTCTGCTCCAACAACCGGGTCTACGTCAACACCAGAGACACGTTCTCCTACGAAAACTGGATTGCCGGTATGAAATCGGGCAATACGTTTATCACCAATGGCCCGGCCATTGATCTGAGCGTTAACGATCAGCCGATGGGTGCTACGGTCCGATTATCCAACGGGGGTTCGCTCGACATAGAATCCAGGTTCACATCCTTTTATCCCATCCACTGCGCTGAAATCGTGATGAATGGCCGCGTCATTCACAGCGAGAACTATCCCGAAGGCAAACGCGAGGGTGCCACTCGCCATCGGGTCAATGTCGACCGCGATGGCTGGATCGCTGCCCGACTCTGGGGTAACCAGCGCGACAGCTTCGACCAATCGATCTACGCCCACGGTAGCCCGGTTTATTTTGTCTGTGGCCGACCTCCCGCCGAACGAAACGAATCCGCCCGGTACTTCCTCAACGGCATCGAAGACGCGCTCAAATGGATCGACACCTGGGGGCGTTACAACACCGATCAGCAACGCGAAGATGTCAAAGCACTCTTTCGCCGTGGGCGAGAAGCTTACGCGGAACTCGTGAATGGAGGATCCCGATGACGGAATATGCGATAGATTGGGCTTTGTTGTATACCCTCTTAGTACCTTCGTTAATCGCGCGTCGTCCGTACAAATATCAAAAACCTCCATCAAGACGAGTAACACCATGACCGAAGACGAAAAATACCTCTTTGACCTCAACGGATATCTCGTCATCGAAAATGTTCTGACGGATGACGAACTCGCCCTGACAAACGAAGCGGTTGATCGCCACCTCGACCAGGGGCATATTCGCTCGCGTGAACAGCGCCTTGACGGTGATTCGCCTGCCCTTGAAGGCACGCACGGCCGCGGCGAATTGACCGATCTCATCCACTGGAACGAACCCTGGTGCAATCCCTTTCGAGATATGCTGGCCCACCCTCGCATTGTGCCTTACCTCAACGAAATGCTCGGCCAGGGCTTTCGCATTGACCACCAGATGTTTCTGCTCTGGATGGACAAAGGCGCCGGAGGCTTTCGCTTCCACGGCTCCTCCGGTCCCGGGTTTGACCCCAACCAGTATTATATTTTCAAAAACGGCAGAATGCACAACGGACTCACCGTCGTCTCATTCCAACTCACAGATGTCAACGCAGGTGACGGCGGTCTCTGTGTTATTCCAGGATCTCACAAAAGCAACTATCCCTGTCCGCAGGAAATGCGTCTCTACCAGAAACATCGGGAACACATTTGCCAGATCACCTGTAAGGCAGGTGATGTCATCATCTTCACCGAAGCCGTCACGCACGGCACCCTGCCCTGGACATCAGACCATCCACGTCGGTCAACGCTCACCCGCTACACCGCCGGCAACATGGCCTATGTTCGCGCCTATGACATACCCGAATGGGCAAATGAACGACAACGTGCGGTTATGGAGCCCCCTTATCACACGCGTCTCAATCGTCCAACACTCAAGGAATGAGCATGCCTGAACTTCCACACCCAACTGAAGATCTCGAACAGGTCAAGACACAGCTCGACACGTATGGTTATGGTCTGCTTGCCCATGCACTGAATGCAGAGCATCTATCAAACATGAAAACCCGCCTGAAAGAACAGGCCATTGCCGAAAAGCAACGCGGACTCGCATTTGAAGACGGGGGTGCCAAACAGAACTGGGGCGATTTTCGAAACAAAAACGGGCAGGTGCGCGCCCGGGCATTTACGCAATCTGCAGGAGGCGTCAACCAGCGCGTGTGGATGCTGATCAACAAAGGCAAGGTATTTCGAGACATGCTTTCACACCCAGGTGTTCGCAATATCGCAGACCATGCGCTTGGCAACGATTATTTGTTGTCGAGCCATTCGGCCAATATTGCCAAACCCGGCGGCGTAGCCATGCGCCTGCACACGGACCAGTGGTGGATGCCTATGCCAACGCGGCCGGACCGAACGCATTTGCCCGCGGGTTCGATTACCCGTGAGCAAACAGATGAAACCGATGCCGCATACATATGGCCGCGTGTGGTCGTCAACGTGGTCTGGATGATCGGCGATTTCACAGCAGAAAATGGCGGCACCCGTGTGGTGCCGAGCAGCCACCTTTGGGGACGACGCCCGGACAATCCCGATGACAACACAATCGAAACCACAGCCCTCGAAGGGCCGGCGGGCACGGTTGGATTCCTCGACGGACGCATCTGGCACGGTACAGGGGCCAATGTGAGCGATCAATTGCGCTGGGCCATTCTCACCACATTCTGTGGTCCCCAATTTCGTCCACAGGAGAACTTCACCGTGGGCACAGCCCCCGAAGTACTGGCCAAAGCATCGCCCGATCTTCTGTCATTGCTCGGATTCAAAGTGTGGAATGCCTATGGCCGCGTCGAAAGTCCGGCAGTAGAATTTATCCGACCTGATGAACAACCATTGGGCGAACTGCGCCCTGAGTAGTACTTCGACAGGAGATTCCAAATTGCATTGCCCGTGTATGGCGGGGAACATTAGACGCAATCGGGGCTGGCTATGAACTGCCGATCCTCTGCACACCCGAAGAACTGCTTGGAGATTGATTGCGATGAGGCAAATAAACGACAAAGAAACCACGGATGAGATTATCCAGGAGACAAGAAGGATCAAAGAAGCCCTGGCAGAGTCTATGGATTTCGACCTTGATCGCATTATCGAAGAAATTCGAAAGATAAGAGATGCCCACGCGGCCAAGTTCCAGTTTGACTTACACGCGATCTGCGAAGACCTTCGCAAGAAAGAGAAGACCTGTGGTCACCCCATCGTATCTCTTCCGCCCAAACGTATTCTTAAAAAGCCGTCTGGGTAAAGTGCCATAATCAAACTGAAAGGTCCTGGGACCATCCGGCCGAAGACTTCATCAAGACGATAGTGACCACACGGGTAAGACGTGCTATCTCTGGGGAGATAGCTTTGAAGACCATTTTCATAACCGATGCCGCCGTCCTGGCAAGTCTCCATCCGGCGCTACGGGCAAGCCGGACGCTGGCAACGGAGTTGAGCAACTTTGAGAATGAAAACGCAAAAGGTGAAGTGTCTGGTCGTTTTGACGTTGGTTGTGATAGCTGCAATTGCCCATGCTGAGGGTTGGAGGGCAGCGCGTCCGGATTACGGCTGGTCGTTTCCACAGGATCATTGGGCGCGGGCGGGGTATAAGACGGAGTGGTGGTATTTTACAGGGCATCTGGAATCGGAGGAGGGGCGGCGGTTCGGGTATCAGTTCACGTTTTTCAGGGTGGGATTGATGCCGCAGCGGCCGGCGCTGGCGTCGGACTGGACGAGCCACAATTTGATTATGGGACATGCGGCCATCAGCGATCTGAGTTCGGGGCGGCACGTCTTCAGCGAGGTGCTCTACCGGGCGGTACCAATGCTGGGCAGGTTCGGAACGTATCCGGATTCGCTGATTGCGTGGAGTCGGGCGCCGGCGGGAACGGACGGACGGTGGACGCTGCGGTGGAACGGAGAGGCGTTCGATTTTGCGATGGCGGACCGGAAGGCGGGGATGGCGTTTTCGTTTTCGACCCGGCCGGTCAAGCCGCTGGTGTTCCAGGGGCCGAACGGGTACAGCCGGAAGGGGACAGGGCCGATGTCGGCGAGCCAGTATTACAGTTTCACGCGGCTGCTGACGGAGGGGACGGTGACGGTGGGGGGGGAGACGTTCGGGGTGCGGGGGGAGAGCTGGATGGACAAGGAGTTCGGGTCGAACCAGCTTGCGGAACACCAGGCCGGGTGGGACTGGTTCAGCCTGCGGTTGGCAGACGGCCGGGAGGTGATGCTCTACCTGCTGCGGGATACGTCGGGGAAGGTCGATTTCGCGCGGGGGACGGTGGTGTCGCCTTCGGGAGAGGCGCACTACCTGGCAGCGGCGGACTTTTCGGTGCGGGCGACAAAGCGGTGGACGAGCCGGGAGACGGGGGCGACCTATCCGTCGCGGTGGGTCGTGGACCTGCCCGGGGAAGGGCTGCGGATGGAGGTGGCACCGGAGTTGGCAGATCAGGAGAACCAAAGCCGGGCGGTGGGGTTTTACTGGGAGGGGGCCGTGCGGGTGCTGACGGGTGAAGGGAAGCGGATAGGTCGGGGCTACGTGGAACTGGTGGGGTACGGGACGAAGAGGAAGCCGGCGATATAAAGGCAGGGATCAGGGTGGGGGCGCACGGCCGTACGCCTGCCTGCGATCTGCCTGCTGAAATTGTTCAGGGAGTTATACAGACGGATTCACAACCACCAAGGAGGGATAACGAATGAGCAGCGACAGGGGACGCCGGATTTACGAGGAGATGGGCGTGAGGCCGATGATCAACGCCGCCGGGAACCAGACGGTGCTGGGGGGCTCGCGGCTTTCGCCTAAGGTCCAAGAAGCGATGGAAGACGCGAACCGGTACTATGTGGACATGGAGGAGATGCTGAAACGTTCGGGCGAAGTCGTCGCCGATATCCTGGGAGCGGAGGCGGCCCTGGTCACGCCCGGGTGCGCATCGGCGCTCGCGCTGGGTTCGGCAGCCTGCATGGCGGGCAGCGATCCGGAGAAAATGGAGCGGCTTCCCGATTCGACGGGTATGAAAAACGAGTTTCTGATTCAGAACAAGCAGCGCTACAAGTACGACCGCTGTGTGACCATTTTCGGGGGCAAGCTGGTGGAGGTTGGCGATGAGAATGGAACGACCGCTGCGCAGCTGGAGGCCGCTATAGGCGATAAAACCGCCGGGCTCCTCTATCTCGCACCGGGAGGCGGAGAGGGCGTGGTGCCGCTTGAAGAAGCCCTGCGCATCAGCAAGGGGCGCGAGGTTCCCGTGATCGTGGATGCGGCGAGCCAGGTCTATCCCTTAGACCGGATGTGCGGATACATGCGCATGGGGGCCGACCTGGTGGGCTTTGGAGCGAAGTATTTCGGGGCGTGCAATTCGACCGGGATTGTGTGCGGGCGCAAGAACCTGGTGGATGCGGCGTTCAACCACGGGTTCATCGGGTTCGAGACGGGACGGTGGCGCACGGTGGGAAGGCCGCTGAAGGTGGATCGGCAGGAAGTGGTCGCCGTTGTGGTCGCCCTGCGCGAGTGGTTTGAGATGGATCACGACGCCCGGTTTGCCGAACACGAGCGAAAGGCGCAGACAATTCAGGAGGCGCTGGAGGGGATCCCACACATTACCGTAACGCCGATTACGGATGCGCGGGGGCTGGGGAGCGGGCTGCGGGTAGCGCTCGACGAAGGGGCGCTGGGCAAGACCACCGACCAGGTCTTAGAGGCGCTGCGCTCGGGCAGTCCGGGCATCTGGATGTGGGACAACGGGAATGCGCTGAGCGTGGCCGTGCCCAACCTGACAGACGAGGATGTACAGGTTGTTGCCCAGCGGCTGCGGGAGGAGTTGGGGTAAAAGCAGGGGTCGGTAGGGGTGGGTCTATGTGTCCGGCCGGTGGGGCTCCAGGAAAGTCCTGGATTCCTCTGGGCGAGAAAATTTGCTGCTCATTTGTGCAGTTTCATATCCTTCCAACTGTCAGAAAACGCTTGACATATAGTGAAACGTTGCTTAAGTTTGGGACGAGTTAATTGAATTCAGTTAACATCAACATTCGGCCAGAGACAGAATCGATCGGTTCCTTCCATAAACGCTCCCCTTTTTGCCGGTTTTCCCCCTTCC
Source organism: Candidatus Latescibacterota bacterium (assembly GCA_965222075.1). Lineage (GTDB taxonomy): Bacteria > Latescibacterota > UBA2968 > UBA2968 > JAAXHW01. The sequence goes on from OZ244937.1 coordinate 4,012,051, forward strand.
GGCAGTGTTATTGCCACTTCTATCTTCTGTATTACCCTCTGGAGGCACCTTCCCTATGCTGCAGCAGACCCGGCTCTATGTGTTTGCGGCTCCCAACAACATCCTGAGCGGCCGCGAACGGGGTAAAGAACACCTCGACAGGCTGATGGACCACCTTCGCGAGTCCGATCCCGAGGCGGTGACCCCCCTCGATTTCTCCAGGATTGAATTTATCGATATCTCGTGCGCGGACGAATTTCTGACCAAGCTGCTGATGCGGATCGGCAGCGGGGAACTGGGCAACCGCTACGTCTACATCCAGGGGGCGAACCTTTCGGTTCGAGAGACGCTGGCGGCGGTACTGAGGCTGCGGGGGCTGGCCGCGCTGTTCAAGGAGGAAGACCGGGTGGAGGTGCTGGGCGAGTTGAAGACGCCCATCCGGGAGGCCCTGGAGGTGCTCTTGGAGAAGAAGAAGGGGACTTCCTCCGAGCTTGCCGAGGCCCTCCGGAAGAATGTCAATATCGCCTGCAACCGGCTAAACGCGCTGCAGCGGATGGGGCTGGTCTGCCGGGTGCGCGACATCAGCGTGGCCGGCGGAGGGCGGCAGTATTTTTACGAGTCGATTGTTTAAACAGCTGCGAGTCGTGAGTTGTGAGCAGCGAGTGGCGGGGTGGCGGTAGGTATTTCCAGAGTTTCGGTAAGGAGCGTTGGATGCTCGATTTCGGCGTGCTGAAGCGGCAGATCGACCGGATGGCGGTTGAGCGGAAGAACCTGGAGAACGACTTTTTCCAGCGGATCGATCTGGCCCTGTCGGAGATGGACAGGTGGGAAGGCCCATGGGAGGCGCTGTCGGATAAGATCGCGTCCAGCCGGACGTCCTGGCTGGTGGCCCGGCCTGCCGGACCCTTTGGGGAGGCCCATCCCGTGCCGGAACGCCCGGCCAGGGTGACGGTGATTGCGTCCGACGGGTCGCAGATCTTTCCGGACCGGCACGAGGTGTCGAACTGCTACCTGATCAACATCGGGTACGTGGCGATCCACTACGGCACGGGGGAGCGCCCGGTGATGGCGAGCCGGCCCACGCTGTTTTACAGGGAGGAGGACCTCTACCAGGAGTGGGCAGGGCGGCGCACGACTGTAACACGGGAGGTGGTAGGGGTGAAACGGGGGGCGATGGAGTTCGAACAGGTGGCCGCGCTTTCGGAAGCGGCGCGGGCCGAGGGACGGACGGTGGTGGGGCTGTCGGACGGGACGCTGATCCTGTGGATGCTGGAGGGAAAGCCGTACGATTTCAGGCGGCAGACCCTGCAGTCCTATCTCCCGTCGTTCGAGCGGCTGCGAAAGGCGAGGGCGCCGGTGGCCGGGTACATCAGCGATCCGGGCAGCGCAGATGTGGTCAACGGGCTGCGGGTGGGACTGTGTCCGGAAAAGCCGCCGGACTGCGACCGATGCCCCTGGAAGACGCTTGAGGCGCAGCAGGCTTTAGAGGGTAGAGCAGAGGTCGGAATCCCTTGCGAGCCGATTGCGGGGGTGACCGACGATATTCTCTATGCCCGCAGGCTGAAGAAAGGGGAGCGGAGCGGGGTGTTTGGCAGCGCGTCCAAGATTCTGGCGGATTACGGCCCGCACCGAATCTGCTTTTTTTACGTGCATACGGGCGTGGAGATCGCCCGCATCGAGATTCCCCTGTGGGTGGCTGAAGACCGCGAGCTGCTGGACCTGGTACACGCCACAGTCTGCGACCAGGCGGAGAAGGGGCGCGGCTATCCGGTGGTGCTGTCCGAGGCGCACGAGCGGGCGGTGGTCCGCGTAGCGGACCGGGATATTTTCTACAGGTTTTTGAAAGATACGTTCGTGCAGAACGATATCAAGGCGGAGGTGTCGCTGAAGAGTCTGAAGAAAATCGCAGCGTCGGTGTAGTTTCACTTTATTTTTCGTGAGGCGTTATGGATAGGGTCGAAACTGTTGTTGATAAATACATCGGCGAGGTGATCGAGAGTTCCACGTCGCAGTTTCTGGCGGAGAGCCGGGAGTTGAACAGGGCGCCGCCGTTCGGGTCGTTTGTGAAGACGAGGTCCGAGCCGACGATTTACGGGCTGGTGTTCAACGTGTGTACGTACTCGATCGAGCCCAACCGGCGGCCGACGGCTTACGGGAAGACCGAGCACGAGCTCCGGATGGAGCAGCCCCAGATTTTTGAGCTGTTGAAGACGGAGTTCGAGGCGGTGATTATCGGGTACCAGGACGAGAAAGGGCCACAGCAGGTGCTGCCGCCGCAGCCGCCGCACATCCACAGCTTTGTGTTTCCCTGCACGGAGGCGGAGATCAAGGCGCTGACGGGCAACGGGGATTTTATGCGGTGCATTCTAAACGGCTGCCGGCTGCCGTCCGACGATCTGATCATTGTCTCGGTGCGCAACGCCTGGCGGGCCCGGGCCTTTGATATGCCCTACCTGGTGTCGCTGGGCAAGGACCTCTGCCGGCTGATCCGGGATGACTACGACCGTCTGAGTTCGATTATGCGGAGGGTGTCGCAATAAGACAGTCGCGGGTCACGAGTCTCCCTTCCCTGACCCCGGGCAGGCACGGGTGGGTGGGGTGGAAACTTGTGACTTTCGACCCGCGGCTCGTGAGTTGAGGAAGGAGTTCCGAAAATTGGACGCTGACGGTTCCGGAAACGGCAGAGCAGGTCGCCGGAGCGAGATCGGGGTGATTACGAAGGGGTCGCTGACGGAAGGGGTGGAGATGAAGCTCAACCCCGACCGGAGCGTGGAGGACGTGAAGGCGGGGAAGTTCGTGGTGATCGAGGGGTTCAAGAATGAGTTTTTCTCGATGATTACGGATTTGAGCCTGGATGCGACCAACCCGGAGATCCTGCTGTATCCGCCACACGATGGGGACCAACTCCTGCACAGCGTGCTGAACGGGTCGAGTACGTACGTGACGGTCTCCCTGCGGCCGATGCTGATGCTGGAAAAGGGGGAGCGGGTGGAAGATGACCACCGGCCGGTGAAGACGATTCCGAGCCATTTTTCCAAGGTGGTGGAGGCCGAGGAGGAAGATGTGTCCCGGGTGTTCGGGAGCGAGGCGAGGGATGCGCGGTATTTTAATATGGGGACGCCCTTGGATATGGAGACGCCGGTCTGCGTCAATCTGAACCGATTCGTGGAGCGGAGCAACGGGATCTTTGGGAAAACGGGTACGGGGAAGTCGTTTTTGACGCGGCTGGTGCTGTGCGGGCTGATCAAACAAAAAAAAGCGGTGAACCTGATTTACGATATGCACAACGAGTACGGGTTCCAGGCCATGCAGGAGAGCGGATCGGGGAAAGGGGGGTTTGTGAAGGGGCTGAAGCAGCTCTTCGGCAACCAGGTGGCGCTGTTTTCGCTGGACCCGGAGTCGACGCGGAAGCGGGGACAGCAGCCGGACCACGAGGTCTATATTTCCTACAACCAGGTGGCGGTGGAAGATGTGATCGCGCTTCAGGACGAGTTGCAGCTGAATCCAACGGCGGCCGAGTCGGCCTATCTGGTCTACGCGATGTACAAGAACCGCTGGCTACGGCAGCTGCTGTCGGTGGACGGGCCCGATATCGAGCAGTTTGCCGAGGATCTGGGGGCGAATAAGAGCTCGCTGTCGGCGCTGCACCGGAAGTTGAAACGGTTCGAGAGTTTTCCCTTTATGGTCGAGCGGCTGGACGGGTCCGATGCAGTGGATACGATGATGGACTACATCGACCGGGGCATTCACATCGTGCTGGAATTCGGGCGGCAGACGAGTATGCTGGCCTATCTGCTGGTGGCCAATATTATCTCCCGCCGGATCCACGAGAATTACGTGCAGAAGAGTGAGAGGTTCTACGCGACGCAGGACCCCAAAGACCGGCCCCGGCACCTGGTGATTACGATTGAGGAGGCGCACAAGTTCCTGAACCCGGCTGCGGTCAAGCAGACGATTTTTGGCACAATCGCCCGGGAGATGCGGAAGTATTACGTGTCGCTGCTGGTGGTGGACCAGCGGCCGTCGGGCATCGACGAGGAGGTGCTGTCGCAGCTGGGGACGAAGATTACGGCGCTGTTGAACGACGAGAAGGATATCCAGGGGGTGCTGACGGGAGTATCGAACGCGGCAGGCCTGCGCAGCGTGCTGGCAAGCTTAGACTCGAAGCAGCAGGCGCTGGTGTTCGGGCATGCAGTGCCGATGCCGGTGGTAGTCCGCACGCGGGACTACGACGAGGCATTTTACAAAGCGATGGGAGACGTAGACGACCAGGAGAAGGCGGCGCAGGGAAAGGCGGCGGCAGCGGAGGTGTTCGGGGACTGACCTGATGACAAGCGCTCCAGGTGAGCACTCTCCGGCAACGGAGTAGTCAGGGGGGCGCTTTTTTGGGGCAAGGTGTGCCTCTGTCCTCCGAATCCAGGTGCGTGGACAGCATTTATTTTACAGAAGGATAATTTAAACAGGAGCCGAACAACCCTCTTCTCCCCTCATTCAGGTCCGGCCTTGTCCAGCCCGGGAAGAAGCACATATTTGACCCAGCCGAAATTCGGATCGATCTCGAGGGCCTTCTCAAAAGCCGCTCGCGCCAGGGCACCTTGATCCTGGTCCAGGTGGGCAATTCCCATCCAGGCGTAGGTCTCGCTGTGCCCCCAGACCGGCTGGAGTGGATCGGTTGGCCTTTCCCGGGCAAAGAGCGTCGCTGCCCGTTTGAATCCTTCCATCGCTTTTTCTTTGTTCCCTCCCCACATCCTGGGGGTGTTAAAATCGCCGATGGCTGCGGCCAGCACCACGCGCGGATTGTCGGGGGCGAGCTGTTCGGCCTTCTCAAATGCCCGGCTCGACCTGGGTCCCAGCAGGATACCTTTTATAGGACTCAAGCTGATTTGCCGTCCATAGACGCTGGAGAGCAGGGCATAGGCTTCGGCGGCTTCTGCATCGAACCGGGTCACCGTTTTCAGATGCTCGACGGCGCCTTTGAGGTGTGTGGAGGCCTGGTCTTTGTGGTCCTTTCCCTGATTTAACAGGAAGTTGGCGATCCGGTAGTCGGCCAGGGCCGTGTAGTAGTGGGCCCACGCGGCCCGGAGGGTATCGGCGGTGGCACGTTCAAAGGTCGCCCGGGCCGCGAGCATCCGGTCGAGATCTTCCCCCCTCATCCCCGCTTGTAGCATCTGTTTTCCCCTGATAAGTAAGGTGTCAGCGGATTGTGCCAGAGCAGGAGACACGAGAGCGAGGCTGAGAGCGAGGAGAAGTAGACGTCTCATAGGCGTTCCTCCGAGTGGATGGACGAGTTTCAGGTGCGGGGTGGCTCAACGGTACAGATTGAAGGTAGCACCGAAGTAAACGGATCGGCGGAAGTAGGTCACGCGCGGGCGGCGTTCGGTATAGTCAATAGCGTAATCGTAGTCAAGCACATTGGCGCGGTTGAGCAGGTTGTTGATGGCCAGGTAGAAGATAGCCTGGTGTCCCTTCCCGAATGGAAGCAAATAGCTCAGACTCACATCCAGCCGGTGGAAGGGGGGCAGGCGCTCTGAGCCAATGCGGCCTTCGACAGGCAGGTAGTAGCTTCTGCCTTCTACGGGAACAGCATCCGTGACCGGTGTGATCGGACGCCCGGTGGCGTGTTTCAGAGTAAAACCGCCGCTGAGAGCGTCCGCCAGCCGCATCTTCGCCACAAGCGTCAGGTTGTGCGTAATATCGAACGGCGAAGGAGCTTCTTCGTAGCGCACCGCATGCCCCAGGTGGCGGGGCTGCACCCGGCGCGACCGGAGCAGGCTATAGGCCACCCAGCCGTTGAAACGCGTGCGGAGGAAGCCGCCGTACTTGATGAACAGGTCCACGCCGGATGCCCTGCCTGTGCCGCCATTCGTGAAGTTTAAATCGGGGTGATCGAGGATCAGGTTGCGGTAGGGTTTGTAATAGGCCTCCAGTCGCATCATAATCTTATCGCGCTCGTGGTTCAACCCCGCGACCCAGTGTTGTGCGCGTTGGGGCCCCAGGTTGGGATTGCCGCTCGTGGCATCGTATTTAAACGGAGAGGGGAATTGGTGATAAATCCCCCAGCCCAGCCGCAGGTCCGTGTTTTTGGAGAACGGGTAACGCGTGGACAAACGCGGATCAACGACGAACCGGCCGGCCAGGGTGTGATGATCCGCACGAACTCCGGCATTGACGGCGATGCGGTGTGCGGGTTTGAAATCGACCTCGAAGTAGGCGCCGGTACGCTTCGCACCGTAGGAGATATTTAGTTCAAAGACCTCCGCTTGTGGATCGAGAATATCTTCCCGATAGGGTATCGTACCGAGAAATTGGTTGCCGATGTGCTCTATCTCAGCGCCGAAGCGGAGGGTTGCACGCGCGCTGAGGGCGCCTTCCAGATCCGCGCGAAATTTTGCGGTGAGATCGCCAGGCTTCAAGTCCAGATTGCCCAATTGCCGCCGCGCGGTGTAGCGGTTGAGCGAGGCACTGGTCTGGACGAGCCAGTCCCCGAAGATATCGGTCCATTGGAGATTGTGAAGCCAGCTGGTGGTGCGATTCTGGTAGAGGCCTTCAAACGAAGGCTCGTCCACCCGCACGCCCAATCGATCGTCCGTGTTAAAGCTGAAGAGCTTAAGACGTCCGGTAGGAGAGTACTGGTAAACCAGGTTGAGGTTGCCATCGTAGGCTCTTGGAAAGATGGTGAACTCATGGCGCTGGCCGTTGACGCGAAAGAGAAGGTCGGTGAAGCTGAGGTTGCCCGTGAAGCGCAGGCCGAATTTATCGGGGACGATAGGCGCATCGAAACCCAGAGAGCCGGCAGCCAGGCCGAGGTTGAGCGTATAGCGAGTTTGGCCGGGCAGGTTCTGGCTGTCCATCGCCAGCACGGCCGAGAGGGCGTTTCCATAACGTGCGGGGAAGCCGCCCGTAGAGAAAACCGTCCCCTTTACCATAAAGGGAGAAATGGTGCCGAATGCGCCTCCGGTGGGCGATTCGTACTTGTAAGGATGAGTGACGGTGGCCTGGTCGAGCAGGATGAGGGTCTCGCTCACGTCACCGCCGCGTACGAACAAGCCGGCACCTTCGTCCACCATCGCCACACCGGGGAAGGTCTTAATGGCCAGAAAGATATCGGCGGCGGCACCGGGAGTCGTAACGACATCCAGGGGAGAGAGGGTGACGGTCTCGGCCTCGCCGGTGGAATAGGTACTCGCGATGACGAAGGTCTCGCCCAGTTCAATGAGGGTTCTACGCAGCACTAAACGAACGGCCACGGTATCGCCGGGCGACAGGTGCAGGCTACGTCGGGCGGGTTCAAAACCAATAAAGGTGGCACGCAGCTCGCGTTTCCCCAGGTGTCGGGTGGCGAACCTGAAGCGGCCGTTGCTCCGCGTTACGGCGCCGTCGGTGGTGCCGATGATCTGCACGTTGGCAAAAGCCAGTGGCTTTCCCTTGCCGTCTACAACTTTTCCCTGTACGATCGCCAGGCCCTGTGCCTGGACGGCCAAAGGAAAACAGGCGCAGAAAAGGAGGAGAATCAACACAAACGTATTGTACTCCATAGTTATGATGGGATTAACCACCATCCAGCCCCGGCAGCAGAACGTCTCTCACCCAGCCATTGTCAGGGTTCACTTCGAGCGCTTTGGCAAAAGCTTCCCTTGCTCCGTCGACATCGTCCTCCCCTTGCCGAATGATTCCGAGCCAGGCGTAGACTTCGTCGTGGCCCCAGGAGGGCAGACGGGGATCGCCGACCTCCTGTTTTGAGAATAGCTCAGCAACTCGTTCGAGCTTCTCAATGGCCCGTTGCCTGTCTCCTCCCCACATTGGGGGGGTATGATAGTCGCTCATACCATCGAGAAAGACGACCCGGGGATTATCACCCTCTATCCGCTTGGCCTTTTCAAGAACGCTCTTTGCTTGAGGCCCCAGCACCATGCCCAGGTGAGGCTTTAATCCTATTTTGTGTCCATAGACACTGGCCAGAAGGGCGTGAGCGTCACTGAAGCTGTCTTCCAACTCAATCGCCTTCTTGAGGTGATCGATAGCCTGGTCGATGCATGCCAGACGTGTGGTCTTATCGTTGGACTGAGCATTGAATAGTGTGGCCAGGCGGTATTCGGACAACCCAAGATAGTACAAAGCAAATGCCTCGTGCTCCCCATTCTGTCTGACACGTTCAAAGAGCTTCTGCGCTTCATATATCTTATCAATATCCGATTCATTTATCCCCGCCTGGAGCAGATCTTTCCCTTGAATTAAGAGAGAATCAGACCCTTGCTTCTTTTCAAGATGCCCGTGGCTGTAGCGCATATATCGCCTTCCTGTGGCTAACAGGTACACATCTTCAAGATCGGCGGATCGTACGGCGAACTGTTTTACCCCAAGGTCTCTCACCCGCTTCACTACCGACTCTTCGAAGCCCTCACCATTGCCATACACGCAGGTCCTCCGGGAGCTTAAATCGACATGCGTCACCCCAGGACAATCCTCCAGGGCTTCGGGACTGACCTCGGCATTTATCTCTACTTTCAGGTCTAACTGAAACCTCTCGAGAAGCTGTTGCACCGATCCCGAGGCAATAATCCGGCCGCTATTCATAACGCAGATCACATCGCTTTGCTGTTGCGCTTCCTGCATGTTGTGGGTCGTCATAACAATGGTAAGACCTTGACGGCGGTACTGGTCCAGGATCTCCCACAGTTCCCGGCGCAAATGCGGGTCCAGGTTGCTCGCCGGCTCATCCAGGATCAAGAGCGCAGGATTGCCCACCAGTGCAATGGCAATGAGAAGTCTTCGCCTTTCCCCTCCCGACAGGTCTTTGTAGGCCGTTTTCTGCTGTCGCTGCAACTCGAATACATTGAGTAACTCACCGGGATCAACAGGATTTTCGTACATGCTCGCATATAGCCGCAAAGCCTCATTGACCCGAATATCAGCATAAAGGGAATCCTCCTGAAACTGGATGCCAATCCGACGCAGCAGATCCTTGCGACGCAGCAGATTATGGGCGAGTTCGCCAAATAAGAACACATCTCCGAGGTCGGGCTTTTTCAATCCAACGACACAATCTATGATGGACGTCTTACCGGCGCCGTTGGGACCAACCAGGCAGAAAACCTGCTGTGGGTATACGGCAAAACTGACGTCACTGACGGCGACGAGTTTGCCGTAGGTCTTGCGCAGTGATTTCACTTCTAAGACGGGCGATATCTGATCTCTACAGCCGTCGTCTGAGCCCAAAGTGCTCCGGGTGGGTGGTGTTGAGGTCATTTCTATACCTCCCACCTGAATGTTCTTAAGGAAACCAGGTATGCCAGTACAGTAATTCCCGCAAGAAACAGCAATGAGTTCACATGCTGAGAGACCGGGTCTCCGAGCCAGATACCGGAGAAGGTCTCTACGACATGGGTCAAAGGAGAAGCGTTGCTCAACTTCTGCAACCATTCCGGAAACAATTGCCGAGGAAAAGTAGCCCCTGATATAAAAAACATGGTGAGAAACAGAAATTTGCCCAACGCCTGGATGCTTCTTGGGGATTTAGATAGCCCACTTACAAAGAAGCCCAGAGCGAAAAAGCACGCGGTACAGACTACAGCTACGAACAGAACAGGAGCCCAATGCCCACGAAAATTGATATCAAAGACACATTCTGCTACAACAGCCAGGATCAATGAAGATATCACTAAAACGACAAATTGGACCGCAGCGTGGGCACAAAGATAGCTCCCAAGTGAGACGGGGCTTACGACGTAACGCTTTAGAACGCCAATCTGACGGTAGGAAGCCAGAAAGTGGGTTAGATTGACAAGGCCGGCTTGTCCAACGTATGCTGCCATTAGCGCAGGTGCATAAAAATCCATATAGCGCAGGTCAGAGTGGTCCCACAGAGGAGAGTCCCCAAAAAGAGAACCGAATAATAGAAAGAGCAGTACAGGGAAAACGAAGGTAAAGAAGGCTGCTACCGGTTGACGAAGGAACAATTTGCTCTCTATAACCCACAGCGTAAAGAAGCTGCGAAACCATACGCTTCTACCAGAAGATGCCATCTTAGCCAGAATCCTATTGGGGCACCCATGATGATGAAAATAGTTGCATTAACAGACTTGTACTGTAACGTCCGCCGTCCGTACACGCCCTCTCACGCGTTTCGCCTCTGCGATCCCACCACCACCACGCCTGCCTGTCTGCGTGCGACGCACAGGCAGGCGGGCTGGCGCCCCTAACTTGCCGACTCCCCCGGGTTGGTGTGGGGTGAAGGGGCTTTTCCGCGCAGATCCCCCCAGCACCTGCGCCCAAAAACGCCCAAAAGGTCCGCAGGGCACAAACGCCTGCTTACACCACAGGCGCAGTTCGCGGAAAAGCAGCCCCCGCGGCGTTTGAGCGGCCTGCCTGCAGCGCGGTGCGCCGCGCAGGCAGGCGCCCTTCTTTTTCGGCCTTTTTCTTGGGCGAACCAGTAGTTTCCGGTTAGGATTTTGCAGAGGGGAGACAGCGAGGTCACAGAAGGCTTGATAAAAGGCGCTCTCCATGAAAGATTAGAGTTGTCAGTAAAAGACTCTACCCTTTCAAAGGAGGTGCCCATGTCGATCCTGTCCTGTTCCCCACTGTCTCCCATGGTAGAAGAAAAAGGATTTCCTAAAGGATCGCCAACATTTTCTGTCCTGCTTGGGCCTTTGGAAGCTTGCTTACCTTATCTGACTCCGTTGGAATCAGGTAGCAACAAGCCGTTGACTTACACGTTTGCGCACCTGTCTGCGTAAGGAACGCACAGGCAGGTCAAATTCGGGGCTTAGTGTATTATCATACAGAGACTTGCACGCCTGCCTGCCGCGCCGAACGCGGCGCAGGCAGGTCTGCTCAGGATCTGCTTTTCGCGGCAAGATGTGACCTGTCTGCGTGCAACGCACAGGCAGGTGGGTTTGTGAACCGATTGCTGGTGCCCCCATCAGGTCTTGGTAAGAGCACTTTTTATGAAGCCAATGCCAGTCGGGGCAGCACTCAGATGATCGAGTTGGTGGACCTGTCTGCGTGCAACGCACAGGCAGGTCGACTTTCTAAGAAAGCCGCCAAATGCGTAGGCCGCTCTTACGCTGAGCTTGGCCATTTGGTGGTCATCGACGGGAGCCTGATTGGTGCGTGTTTGTCCATGACCTGGGCAGACGTATCTTGGAGATGTGCGCAAGGCCAAGATGCACTTAGGCTTGGATCTTTCCGGCTCGATTCCAAGAAAGATGATCCTGACCGAAGGGAGAGGCGCGGAAAGACCGTTTGTCTCTCATCTTCTAAAAGAAGGTGAAACCGGCGTTCTGGATCGGGGCTACCAGGACCATCAGCGGTTTGATGCCTGGATTGCAGAAGGCAAGCACATAGTGGTGCGCTTGAAGAAGAACACCAAATGGGAAGTCATAGAAGCCCTACCATTTGAAAAAGGCACATCTATCTTCTTTTTTTCCAAAGTCTTACTGGGTGATCCCGTGCACAGGATGACCCATCCAGTCTACCTAATAGGCTTCGAAAGTCGAGGCAAAACATACTGGATCGCTACCGACAGAGAGGACCTGACCGCAGAGCAAATCGCCTTCATTTTCTCGCTTAGATGGCAAGTTGAAACCTTCTTCGCCTGGTGGAAAAAGCACCTCAAGGTCTATCATCTCACCTGCCTGTGCGTTGCACGCTTGCCTGCGCGCAGCGCGCAAGCAGGCAGACAGGTCTCCAGAAACCCTCACGGTGTCCTGGTGCAATTGCTTTCTGGACTGATCACTTATCTTCTGTTGGTGATCTATTTCCATCAACGCTATGGACAACGGCCTTGTGTGAAATATCTGCGACAGTTGAGATGGGATATCCGACATGAAACCCAGCCACCGACCCTTGTGCATATCTACCTGGTGATACAGACCTGCCTGCGCCGCAGCGCGGCAGGCAGGCAGATACGCGGTTATCTCCACTGATTTTCCTATGGCTTTTGAACCCAGCAATTTTCTAACCGGAAATTGCTGGGGCGAACAAGAAAAAGGCCAAGAGTAAAAGAAAGGTTATTTTCTAAGCAGTTTCTCACACCCACCCTATTTCCGAGCCTCCCTCTGCATTCAGAGCCTGGCACCCCGGATCACCGTCTGCAGGGCGTCAAGGTGGGTCCGCAAGGCCGTCCTGCCCTTCTCCGTGAGGCTGTACCAGCTCACCGGCTTGCGATTTTCAAACTGCTTGGACACACCCACGTACCCGGCATCCTCCAGTTTACGCAGGTGCGCTCCCATATTCCCATCCGTCTCCTTGAGAAGCTGCTTCAGGCTGGTAAACGACATCGCGTCTGTGTCGGCCAGCAGCACACACACACCGAGCCGGCTGCGGTGTTCCAGCAGCTTGTCCAGCCATGCCAGGCCTTTGGAAGTAACTTCAGCGGGTTGCGCCATCTTTTCTCTGTCTACACGCTCTCGAATATCGGAGCACGCCAGGCCTTTGGAAGTGACTTCAGCGGGTTGCGGTGGCTTTGTCATCCTTCGGTTTCATCCCTATCGTGCTGGCAACAAGACTGGCGGCCGTGGCCAGGCCGACGGTTGTCCAGGGGTAAGGCTCGATGTAGTCGACGGCGGCCGATCCGAGAATGAGCAGGATGCCCGGCCAGAGGGTGCGCCGGTCCAGGTGCAGGCCGCCCAGAAAAAGGACCGCGCCACAGATGAGCGCGAAGAACTGGCTGATGACCCAGCCGTCGAACCCGTGAGAGACCGCAATAGAAAGCACAGCAACGCCCGCGACGAAGATACTGCCCCAGTGCAAGGCGTGTTTGGCCCCCAGACGGCGGCTGAGCACCCCGCGTTCCTTTGCCGACCGGGCGCCGAGCCAGAGGCTGAGCAGGAACCCGAGCAGAGGGGCAACACTCCAGAACAGGGCCGAGGCATCCACGTAGAAGTCGTTCAGTCCGTATCCGACGCTGATGATCACGGCCCACACGACGGAAATCCCTACCGAACGATACTGGCCCCGTTCCCGCTGTTCCACCGCCTGTCGGACGAACAATACGTCCTCTTCGAGCTTCTGCTTCATATTGGCGTCCATCGGAACCTCCTTACAAGAATACCTGCGCCCCGTCGCCCTAAATGGTTCAAAATATTTTAGAGTTCTCTATAAAATAGAGTTAAAAGACACCATTGTCAACCCCTTTTTCTATTTTTTTACAGTAAAGTAAAAACCACCAACTTTCGTCCGTCGTCCGTCGTCTGCTTTCCCATTGCGCCCATATTCCCTTTATATTATATTGACTTTTCCGTATTTATTGGTGTTCATCAATGGTCATCGGTGGTTGGTTTTTTTTGCGCATTCGGAGAAGCAATGCCAAATGCAGGCGCAATAGGCGTCGGCCTCCTCGGCATGGGCGTCGTGGGCGGCGGTGTCGTCCGCCTCCTCCAGGAACGCACTGCCCACTTCCGCGAGGTCCGGGGCGTGGACCTGGCCCTCCGCCGCGTCGCCGTGCGAGACCTTTCCAAGCCCCGGTCCGTGGAACTCCCCAAAGCCCTCCTCACCGACCGTGCCGAAGATGTGGTGGACGACCCAGAGGTCCAGATTGTCATCGAGGTCATCGGCGGCATCGACCCTGCCGGCAGCCTCTGCCTGCGTGCGCTCAAGATCGGAAAAGACGTCGTCACCGCCAACAAAGCCCTCCTCGCCGAACAGGGTGGAGACCTCTTCAAGGCCGCGGCGCAACACAGCGCCCACCTTGCTTTTGAGGCCAGCGTCTGCGGCGGCATCCCCATCATCCGCGCCCTCACCGACGGCCTGGTTGCCAACCGCATCCAGTCCATCTACGGCATCCTCAACGGAACCACGAACTACATCCTCACCCGCATGACCGATGAGGGGGGCGGCTTTGAGGAGATGCTCGGCCAGGCCCAGGAGAAAGGCTACGCCGAAGCCGACCCCACCATGGACATTGACGGCACCGACGCCGCACAAAAGCTCGCCATCCTCTGTCGCATCGCGTTCCGGGTCAACCTTTCCCACCAACAAATCCTCAAAGAGGGCATCGCCCACACCTCCCCGCTGGACATCGACTTTGCCCGGGAACTCGGCTACACGATCAAATTGCTGGGCATCGCCAAGGCGGTCGGAGACCGGATCGAGGCCCGGGTGCACCCCGCCCTGGTCCCCTCCGGCGCCCTCTTAGCCAACATCAAAGACGAGTTCAACGCCGTTGAAATCGTCGGCAACGCCGTTGGCCCGCAGGTCTTTTATGGTCGGGGCGCCGGGCAGTTGCCCACCGCAAGCGCCGTGGTCTCCGACCTCCTCGACCTGGCCGAACACCGCCTCACGGGCCGCACCCCCGGCACTTCCCCCTTAGCCGCCCTCCAGGAGGCCGCACCGATCCCTCCCGGTGAAATCGAAACAAGCTTTTACTGCCGGTTTACCGTCTACGACCGTCCCGGCGTCCTCGCCCGGATCGCCCGCATTTTCTCAGAAGAACGGATCAGCATCGCCACCGTCATCCAGCACGGGCGGTCGGAAACAGAAGAGGGCACGGTCCCCCTGATCATGACCACCCACGAGGCCCGGGAAGCCGCCATGCGCCGGGCCGTGGCGAAAATTGACCGCCTGCCCATCATCACGGAAAAATCCCGGATCATCCGCATCGAAGAACTGTAATCCGACAATCCAGGCGGTTGTATGGCAACAGAGGGGACCGGACGGTCCCCCCTGTTGGGGATTTTCCCTGGTATGTCAAACAGCCGGCGCCTATCCCGGATGCCCCTCTCCGTTTGGACCTGCTTCTGCCGAAACCCCCTCCCCACCAAACTCTCCGTTCTGGAGTACCACACGCGCCACGCCAATCATCCGGTCGTTTTCCTCTAAGTTGATCAGCTTCACCCCCTGAGTGTTCCGCCCGATCACACTGATATCCCGAATCGGCAGCCGGATCAGGATTCCCTGCTGGGAAATAATCATCAACTCGTCCTCGTCCACCACCTCTTTCACCGCAACCACCTCACCGTTCCGTTCGGTCGTCTTGATGTTGATCACGCCCTTGCCGGCCCGCTGTGTGAGCCGATAGTCCGAAACCTCTGTCCGCTTGCCAAATCCATTGGCGCAAACCGTAAGCAGCGTCCCCTCCCGCCCCATCACCACCATCCCCACCACCACGTCATCCTCTCCCAGCGTGACCCCTTTCACGCCCTGGGTGCCCCGGCCCGTATCCCTCACATTCCGCTCCGGGAACCGGACCGCCTGGCCCTGCTTTGTCGCCAGGATCACATCGTGTGATCCATCAGTAACCGCAGCCTCAATAAGCCGGTCGTCCTCTAAGATATTCATCGCAATAATCCCACCCCGCCGCGGCCGGCTGTAGGCCGAAAGCGCCGTCTTTTTCACCAGCCCGTTTTGAGTAACCTGAATCAAGAAATGGTCGTCGTCAAACTCCCGCACCGGCACGATGGCCGCGACATTGTGCGCCTTATCGATGTCGATCAGATTCACCACCGGGCGGCCCCGGGCGGCCCGGCTTCCCTGCGGTATCTCGTGCACCTTCAGCCAGTGGCAGTGCCCCCGGTCCGTCAGGAAGAGGATATAGCTGTGCGTGGAAGCAATAAACAGGTGCTCGACGAAGTCCTCCTCTTTGGGTTTTACCCCGGTCACCCCTCGCCCTCCCCGGCGCTGGCGCCGGTAGGCGCTCACCGGGATCCGCTTGATATACCCGGCGTGGGAAATGGTGATGACCATGTCCTCTTCGGCAATCAGATCCTCGATGTCGAACTCCGACGCCGAAAACACGACCTCACTCCGCCGCTCGTCCGCATACTGTTCCCTGACCTCCTCAAGTTCCGATTTGACCATCTCCATGCGCTTGGGCCGGTTCTCCAGGATCGAACCGAGCCGCTCGATCTCCTGGATCAGTTTTGCATATTCGTCCTCGATCTTCTGCTGCTCCAGGTTGGTCAGCCGCTGCAGCGTCATCGACAGAATCGCCTGCGCCTGGCGCTCCGAAAGCACAAGCCGGTCCATCAGCGCCTTCCGTGCACCGGCCGGATTCGCCGACCCCCGGATGATGCCCACCACAAGGTCGATATCATCCAGCGCCGCCTTCAATCCTTCTAAGATATGCGCCCGGGCTTCGGCCACCCCAAGCTCGAACCGCGTGCGCCGCACCACCACCTCGTGGCGGTGATCGATATAGCATTTGAGCATCTCCTTCAAGTTCAGCTTCTTCGGTTGGCCGCCCACCAGCGCAATCATATTCGCAGCAAAGGTGCTTTCAAGCTGGGTGTGTTTGTAAAGCTGGTTCAGAACCACCTCCGAATTGGCATCCCGCTTCAACTCCACAACAATCCGCATGCCGTCCCGGCCGGATTCGTCCCGGATGTTTGAGATCCCGTCAACCTTCTTGTCGCGGACCAGATCCGCCATCTTTTCCAGCAGATTGGTCTTCACGACCATGTAAGGGATCTCTGTAACCACGATATTCTCTCGCCCGTTCTTCAAACCCTCAACAAAGGCCCGCGCCCGGACCCGGATGAGCCCCTTGCCGGTGTGGTAGGCCTCTCTCACACCGCTGATGCCGTAGATAATGCCTCCCGTGGGAAAATCGGGCGCCTTGACCGACTCCATCAGCCCGTCTACATCTAAGTCCGGATTGTCGATCAGGGCCACCAGCCCGTCGGCCACTTCGGCCAGGTTGTGCGGGGGAATCGCCGTGGCCATAGTCACCGCAATGCCCACCGCCCCGTTGCAAAGCAGGTTCGGCATCCGCGCAGGCAGCACGGCCGGTTCTTCCAGCCGCTCGTCGTAATTCGGCCTGAAGTCGACCGTCTCCTTGTCGATATCCGCCAGCATTTCATAGCCGGCTCCGGCCATCCGGGCTTCGGTGTAGCGCATGGCGGCGGGAGGATACCCATCGATCGATCCGAAGTTTCCCTGCCCGTCCACGAGCGGGTAGCGCATTTTAAAATTCTGGGCCAGATGTACCAGTGTAGGATAGACAATCGCCTCCCCGTGGGGGTGGTAATTCCCCGACGTGTGCCCGGCGATGTTGGCGCACTTTCGATGCTGCCGGTTAGGCGCCAGCCCCAGGTCGTTCATCGCCACCAGAATCCGCCTCTGGGACGGCTTCAGCCCGTCTCGCACATCGGGCAGCGCCCGGTTGACCAGCGTACTCATCGAGTAGTCCAGCATGGACTTCTTGATCTCGTCCCCAATATCGACCGGAACAATCCGCTGTCGCTGCATCATAGCCTGGTCCTTCTCCCTGTTGTACGTTGGAAGCGAACGGGGTGGATGGGATGGGCCTTTTGCCCCCTGCCCTTTCACCTTACAAACCGTTATTGCTTTCCCTCACACCACCGCTACCGCTTACGGCCCCGAGATATCCACCTGTGCCTCAAGGGCGTGCATCTCGATAAACCGCCTGCGCGGCCCAACATCGTCGCCCATAAACATCGAAAACGCATGCTCGGCCTCCAAGGCGTCTTCCTGAGTCATCCGGAGAATGGTCCGGGTCTCCGGATTCATGGTGGTTTTCCAAAGCTGTTCCGGGTTCATCTCGCCCAGCCCCTTGTAGCGCTGGACGGTCACGCCCCTGCTCCCTGCGCCCATCGACTTCAAAATCGCGTCGCGCTCGGTTTCGTCAAACGCATACGCTTCGTTTCGGCCGTTTTTGACCACAAACAGGGGCGGCTGGGCAATGTGGACCCGGCCGGCGGTGATCATCTGCCGCATATACCGGAAGAAAAAGGTCAGGAGCAACGACCGGATGTGAGAACCGTCAACGTCCGCGTCAGCCATCACAATCACCTTCCCGTAGCGCAGTTTCTCCAGATCGAAATCCTCTCCCACGCCGGCCCCTAAAGCCAGGATCATGGGCTGGAGTTTGTCGTTGTTCAAAACCTTGTCGATTCGCGCCTTCTCTACATTTAGAGGCTTTCCCCACAGCGGCAACACGGCCTGGAACCGCCGGTCGCGTCCCTGTGCGGCAGACCCCCCGGCCGAGTCGCCCTCAACCAGGAAAACCTCGGTCTCCTCCCGGTCGCTCAACGAACAGTCCAGCAGCTTCCCGGGCAGCCCCCCGCCTTCCAGCACGCCCTTTCGCCGCACCAGCTCCCGGGCTTTTCGGGCCGCTTCGCGGGCCCGGGCCGCGTCAATCGCCTTCTGCAAAATCTTTTTTACAACAGAGGGGGTCTCTTCGAAATATTCCGAAAGCTTCTCGCTTACCACAGATTCCACGATCCCCCTCACCTCACTGTTACCCAACTTGTTCTTGGTCTGCCCCTCAAACTGGGGCTCGGGTACCTTTACGCTGATCACCACCGTCAGCCCCTCCCGGGCGTCCTCCCCACTCAGGCTGAACTTTTCGTTCTTGAACATGCTGTTCCTGGTCGCATAGGTGTTCAGCGTCCGCGTCAGCGCCGTCCGGAACCCGGTCTCGTGGGTACCCCCTTCCATCGTATACACGTTATTCACAAAACTGTAGATGTTCTGCGAATACGAATCGTTGTACTGGAGGGAAACCTCCACCCCGACCCCGTCCCGCTCCCCCTCGAAATAGACCGGCTTGTGCAGGGCGGTTCGACCTTCATCCAGATAGGCCACAAACGCCCGCAGGCCCCCTTTATAGAAAAAAGTCTCCTCAAACCCCACCCGCTCGTCTTTCAGGACGATCGTCAGATTGTTGTTCAGAAACGCCAATTCGCGCAGCCGGTTGGTCACCGTTTCCAGGTGAAACGTAACGGTCTCAAAGATCGTGTCGTCGGGCATAAACGTCGTCTTCGTCCCCGACTGCTTCCGGCGCCCGATCTCCTTCATCTCTGAAACCGGAACCCCCCGCTCGTACCGCTGGAAATAGACATTGCCCTGCTTGTCCGGCAGCGAAGAACAGACCTCGACCTCACACCAGGCCGCAACCGCGTTAACCACAGAAACGCCCACCCCGTGCAGCCCACCCGACACCGTGTAGATCTTCTTGTCAAACTTGCCGCCGGCGTGCAGCACGGTCATCACCACCTCCAGCGCCGGGCGATTCTCAGTCGGATGCATATCCACGGGAATCCCCCATCCGTTGTCCGCCACCGTCGCGCTCCCGTCGGCGTTAAGCGTGACCTCAATACGGTCGCAGTGCCCGGCCATCGCCTCGTCCACGCTGTTGCTCACCACCTCCCAGATCAGGTGATGCAGGCCGTGTGAACTGGTATCCCCGATGTACATCGCCGGACGCTTGCGAACCGCCTCCAGCCCCTTCAGCACCTGGATATTATCCGCGCCGTAGTGACGATACTGTTCCGAAGCCACCTCTGTCATAAGCAGTGAACTCCTTGTTGTGGGTTTGAAAACCTGCCCTCCCCACCGTGCGGAATATTAGATTGTCATGCTTTCCCAAACCGAATCGACCGCACCACCTCCCGGCCGACCGACCGATTGAGCCGTTCACGGATCCGCTCCCGCTCAAACAAAAGCCGGTGTCGCCAGGCGTCTTGCCTCACCAAAACCCGCAACTCTCCCCGGCGAATCGTATCCGGACGGGTTACCTGCCCCCCCACCTCCCCGACCACTTCCGCCACAACAACAGGCCACAACAACAGGGCGCGCTGTTCTAAGATCTTGGTCTCGATCCCCAGCTCGTCAATCACACGCCGCAGCCCATCTCCCAGCGACACCGGAGCCGATGTCCTCCAAACCTCCCACCCGATACTCCGCCCTCGCTTCGCCACTGCCTGACCTCGCTTAATACAGTCTGTTATGTTCCCTGAGTAAAAGAAAGGTTATTTTCCAAGCAGCCTCAAAAAGCCTACAACTCCACCAGACGGAAGCCCTGCGCCCCAAAAGTCAGATCCGGATCCCGGGCCGAGGTGAGCACCACCTGCCCGAAAGACGTGACCAGGTCCATCAGCGAAAGCGCACGACTTCGGTCCAATTCTGAGAAAATATCGTCCATCAACAGCACGGGTCGGCGCTGCGTCCGGGCCTCTAAAAAGGCCCCCTCGGCCAGCTTCCATGCCAACAAGACGCTCTTGAGCTGCCCCTGGGAGGCAAACTGATGCGCCCCCCGCCCGTCCAGTGTAAAAACCAGATTGTCCCGATGGGGACCGCTCAACGTAAACCCCAGGCCCACCTCTTCTGCACGTCGTTCATCCAGCGCCGAGGCCAGGATCTCCCGGCCCTGGTCCCGTTTGGCGGGTGGCACCAGGCTGCGGTAGACCGTGTGAAGCTGCTCGGACGTAGAGGCAATCCGCCGATAATACGCTTCGATCATCGGCTGGGTCTCATCCAGCGCGTCCATCCGGTGCTGGATAATCCGCGCGCCGTGCTCGGCAAGCTGCGCATCCCAGGGGGCCAGTTGCGCAGGGTCGGAAAGCAGCTGCGTTCGACGGTCTCTCAGGAGTCGATTTCGCTGGGCAAGCACCCGGTAGTAGTGCTTCAGATCCGAAAGATAGGAGGCGTTCGACTGGGAAACGAGAATATCCAGAATGCGTCGGCGTTGCAGGGGGTCGCGCAGCACCAGATCCACATCTTCGGGAGAGAAAAGAACAGCGTTGAAGGCGCCAACCAAGCAGGAGAGGCGAGAAAGAGGGTGGTCTTTGAGATAGGCCTTCTTTTTTCCAACACGTGAATCGTATGCAATCCGAATGGGAAGCGACTGATCTTCGCGTTCCACAACCGCGTCGACACTGAAGTAGTTTGCTCCCCAACGCAGGACGTGCCGATCTTTTGCGCCCCGGCCGGACTTGGCAATGGCCAGAAAGTAGATCGCCTCTAAGAGATTCGACTTGCCCCGCGCATTGTCACCGCATACAGCCGTCTTGTCTTTGTCGAAGGTAAATTCGGCTTGCTCGAAGTTCCTGAAATTCGCCAGCTTAAGCGCCGAAATGTACAAGGGAAATCATCCGTCAGTCGCTAAGACGAAGCGGCATAAGCAAACAGAGATAATCTTCGCCCTCCGGCTGATCCGCGGGTCGGATAATCCCGGCGGTAACAGGACTGTCCAGTTCGAACATAACCTGCTCTGAGTCGATCCGCCGAAGGATGTCCTGAAGGTAGGCGGAGTTGTATCCGATCGCCATTTCTTCGTCGTTATAATCGGCCTCTAAGACCTCCCGGGCCTCTCCACCGATCTCCTGGCTGGTCGCCGAAAG
The DNA here is from genome assembly GCA_965222075.1 of Candidatus Latescibacterota bacterium. GTDB lineage: Bacteria > Latescibacterota > UBA2968 > UBA2968 > JAAXHW01. The sequence continues at coordinate 4,033,110 of OZ244937.1, forward strand.
TTCAATCTCATTTGCGTTTAGCCTGAAACGGACCTGGTGATTCTGAGAACTCGACAGAATAGAGACCCGTCGCACAGCAGGCGAAAGGAGACTGTTGGAGACCTTCAGCCGTTTTCCATTGGCCTGCGGGATCACCTGTTCATAATCTACATAGGGGCCCTCAATCAGACGGGAGAAAAGGCGTATCCCCCCGCCCCCTTCCGTCCCATTCGCGCCAGACATCGAGAGGCTGAACATCAGGTGATTCTGCCCAAACTGCACCCGGTCCAGCTTACCCCCCGCCGACATCAACTTCACAAGGTGATTGAGCGCCCGGGTCGGAACGATAGCCTCGGTACCCCCGCCCGACGGGGACGCCGGCATCGCTTTGGAATACTTGACCAGACGAGCACCATCCGTTGCGACCATGGTCATACGGCCCTCCCCCACCTGCCACAGCACCCCATTGAGCACCGGCCGCGTCTCATCCCTTGAAACCGCAAAGGCCGTCCTGAAGATCATATCCCGGAGCAGGTGCCCGTCCTCCGACGCCTCGTCCGTTCCGGAAAACGCCATGTCAGGGCCCTCGATTTCCCCGGGCAGATCTGGAAAATCGTCTGCAGACACAGACATAAGGGCATACGTCCCCTCAGCGCCCCCCTGCCTCTTTATAGTCACCCGTTCCGACTCGGCGTGCAACTCAACCGCTTCCTCCGGCAATTCCCGAACGATCTCTGCAAACTTCCGGGCAGGTACCGTTGTCGAACCGGGGACCTCCACCGAGGCCGAAACCCCACACAGAATAGAGATATCCAGATCGGTGGCGGAAAAACGTATCCCCTCGGTCTCGCTCACATCAACCAGGATGTTTGAGAGCACCGGCAAGGCCGTTTTGGACGGCACAATGTCTAAAACGGCGTTCACACCCCTGAGCAATTCGTCCCGATCGATCACAACCTTCATGGTCCCCAACCCCCTCAGCGATAAAAGGCCTTTAAAAGCAGAGTGAATCTCCCCGCACAAAGCGCGGGGCATCTCAGCTGAGAATGCTCCAGAGCATTCAATATACGCATTCATCCAGAGGCGAGATGAATACAATAATTAAACGCTTATGCCAAAATCTCTCCTCTGGTTCTTGCACTGAGCAGTACTGTGTGGCACTACCGCAATTGATTTCCCGCCAAAATCTTCCATGAACCCAAAAAGGGGCTTAAAACCACCAAAAACAAGCCGCGTTTTCGCCCCCCCTGTATTCTGACGTAATATACTGATTTTTATCGAAGTTGTCAATATATTTTTGCCGATCTATCCCCCTTTCGGAAGGGGCAAAAATCACACGACAACAATACCCTTATAACCCTGGCCACTGTGATTGGTTCATATAAGATTTTTTACCCGTCTTTTACCATTCCGTTCCGTTTCCCAAGCCGCGAACGCTCCGCGTCTCCAATACGCCGATCCAATCCATTCACAAACCAGAGGACAGCTGTACATATTCCCAATTTGATATTATCCACACAGAACACATGTGGATAACATGGCCGCTTTTTCTCACCTCCAGTCGGAGATATATAAAACAACACATTATTTACAAACATGTTACACGAATTGTGCACAGTCCTGTGCACAGCCCGCCTCGATGTGAAAAACAATCTGGACACAGTGTGGATAGAATCTGTGGAAATCCTGTTCACAATCCACACTGTGGATAACACCCCATTTTTGCACACGCATTTCACACAGCATTCACACACACAGTTCTGCCTTCATTCCCCGATCACCAGTAGCCTGCCAAAGGATTTGGACCACAGCCCACGTTATCCACCCTTTCCACAGAGTCGTTGTTGTCGTTGTTTTTATCTTGACTTGATACTTATTTATGGAAAAGATAGAAGCTTTGTGAGAAACCCAACAAAAAAAGGGTTGAAACCTGAATCAGAAAGTCAGATTTCAACCTTTCGCAAAATTGAAAGAATAATGTGTAAAAGCAACGGTGTTCTAAGCAACCAACCGACCCTGAATATGATCCCGCAATTGGGCGATCATATCTCCAAATCCCGGATCTTTGTTAAGCTTCTGTTCTACATTCCTGCAAGCGTAGATGACCGTGGTATGGTCCCGGTTTCCAAAATGGCTTCCAATTGCCTTCAACGGCGCGCCCGTCAGGGACTTGCACAGGTACATACCTGCGTGGCGGGCCGCTGTAATTTCCTGCTTCCGGGTGGACCCGATGAGCGTCTCGATGGGAATATGAAAGAAATCAGCTGTCGCCTTCTGGATCTCCTCAATTCCGATCGAAGGTGTCGCACGCGTTGAGCGCCTCAGCAGGGCCTGGCGGGCCAGGTCAATAGAAACGGTCTGATGCTTATGGGCCGCAAACGCAACCAGACGGGTCAACGCCCCTTCCAACTCCCGGATATTCGAGTCGATTTGCACTGCCAGAAACCGCGCCACATCGTGAGACAGGTCAATCCCCCGTTCCTCAGCCTTCTGATTCAAAATAGCAATCCGGGTCTCTAAATCGGGGACCTCGATATCTGTCACCAGCCCCCACTGCAATCTGGATATCAAACGGTCCTCAAACCCCTTAAGCGTAGCGGGAGGTCGGTCAGAACTGATCACCACCTGTTTGTCATTCTGAGAAAGCGCATTGAAGGTATGAATAAACTCCCGCTGACACCCCTCGGTTTGCACATAAAATTGGATGTCGTCAATCAAGAGTACATCGGCTTTGCGATAGGTTTTCACAAACTCTGAGTGATCGTTCTGCCTCATCGAAGCAATATAGTCCGAAATAAATTGTTCTGCCGTCACATAGACCACACGCTCCGCCGTCCTGTTCCGAACGCAAAAATCGCCGACCGCCTGGAGCAAGTGGGTCTTTCCCAGACCGACGCCCCCATAGATAAACAGGGGGTTGAACGCCGTCTGGCCGGGAGATTCCGCCACTGACCGCGCAGCGGTAAAGGTGAACTCATTGCTCCCCCCAACCACAAACTGTTCAAATCGGTATCGGGGATTCAGGGGAAATACGGGCTTAACCTCCCCTGGCACATCCCGTTGGGGAGCCGGGGGCACGAGCGGTTCTGTCGGGTCGGCCAGAGAAAAATCCACGGGTCCCTGTGCCTGCCCCGGTTCCTCTCTGACAACGAACACCAGAAAGGGTTTCCAGGTCGTCTCTTCCTCAAGCGTGGACTGGATCAACCACGAGTAGTGCTCTTCCAGCCAGTCCGCAAAAAAAGAGGTGGGAACCTCAATAACCGCCTTCTCTGCGCAGATGTGCTTTGAAGACGTCGGACCAAACCACGTCTGGAAACTCTGGGGTTGGATCTTGCGTTTGATCGACTGCAGGCACCGGGCCCAAAGGTCGGATGGGTTGTCTAACATAGGGCAAACACATCCACACCACTAATGAGGCAAAACCCTCATCCGTAAGGAGAAGATCACCAGATTGGAAAAAGGTAAGATTATCGGCCTTTGTCCTCGCTTAGACCGCAGACGATGGTGGGAGGTATCCAAAAGGACGCGTCGTGTCCTGAGACAGGCGGCGCGATAAGGCCTGTACAAGCACCCAAAACAAGCTGGATACAGTCCGTTAGTCTGGGGGAAATGCAGCAAGACAGGGAAAACAAAAACCTGAGGGAGACCCCGGTGGACAGCCCATCCGGGGGGTAGGATGACAAGAAATTACGGAATAGAGAACCAAATGTCAAGCCCTTTTTGGCGCAGTCAAAAAAGGGAAATCTACCTGATTGGTATTGGTAATTTTGGATGCAACCACAGTGGCCGGCAATTCTTTTATCGTCCGGATATGATCTGTTAAGCCAGCCGCCATAGCCGGTGAGCGGGGCAGCCAACATCGCTTGCCCTGCTTGTGTTCAACCCGCAAGGGTTTGATTTTTTCCAACAGCACGTCCAATGTGCCAGACATAGGTCCCCAGGGCATCGATCTGAACCCGTAGTGAGGGCAAAGGTTTGTAAAAGCAGAGAACAACATATATGCACATGAAATACAAGATAATGCGATAAATAAATTTTATCCTACAATATATTGTATATACCGGTCTAAAAAATATCGCCTGGTTCGGTTCAAGTTGTCCACAACAGTGTCCAGTTGGGGTTTTTGCTACAATTCTGGGCCTGCCTGTCCGGGGGACCTGTCTGCCGACGAGGCAGGCAGACAGGCAGGCGTTTTTTGACATAAGCTCTTGTTTTAATAGGCTGATAACCTATGCAATGTTCACCCGGTCCCCTCCCCCGCCTAAACCAAAAAGCCTTGACAAAGTCCTCCTGCTCATCTATATTCATAACTCTCTGTGCGTCATCCGGATACCTGTAAACAGAAGACACCCAATCCTCACTTTATCGCCCTTTGAAAGGCATACCCCCAATGAAACGGACGTTTCAGCCCAGCAAACGAAAGCGAAAAAACAAGCACGGCTTTCGGCACCGGATGAGCAGCCCCGGCGGACGTCAGGTACTCAACCGACGACGCCGTAAAGGGCGCAAACGCCTTTCCGCTTAATCTGTGGGCAGGCCCAACCTCAGGCTGCGGGGAGAAATTCGGAAGCTCTTCAACAGGGGGCGGCTCTATCGGGGCCGGTGGATGACCGTTCGCATCTGCGACACCGACCTGAGCGCTACCCTCATTTCCGTGAGAAAACGTTTCGGAGGTGCTGTTGTGAGAAACCGGGCACGCCGGCGGCTTCGTGCCCTCTGCCGCGAGTTGAACCCGCAGCGACACCCCGGACAGCTGCTCCTGGTCTCCATCAGGGACCACGCCCGGGGCAGGGGCTATCGAGACCTCCGAATCGATCTCATCTCCGCTTTTAAATCCCTCGGTCTTCTCGACCAGTGAAACAGGTCGCCATCTGGCTCATACGCGGCTACATCGTCGCCATCTCTCCACTCCTCCCTCCCCGCTGTCGATACCAGCCAACCTGCTCTCATTACGCCCTCGAAGCCATCCACCGCTACGGATTTCTGTACGGCGGCACCCTCGCCTTGCGCCGGCTCCTGCGCTGTCACCCCTGGGGGGGCTCAGGCTGCGACCTCGTTCCATAACCCCACGCCTAAGGAAACCGCACAATGGACAGACGGACTGTGCTGGCCTTCGTCCTGATCGGCCTGATCATCATCCTTACTCCCTATTACATCAAGTGGCTCTCAGGCGACCGTCTCCCGCCACCACAGGATCGGTGGGAAGGCCCGGCCGAAACCAGGCGGACCTCGCCTCCAGTCTCCCAGGCCCCACCATCGATAACCCACCCGCCGGCCGGTGAAAAGACGCCGCCCCCTTCGGATAAGGCCCCTCCGGAGACCTCGGCGCCCCCCCCCCCTTCCGACTTTACCCCAGAGCAGGTGCTCGTCGAAACGGACCGTTATCTGGCCACCTTTACCACCCGCGGCGGCCGGCTCACCAGCCTGAAACTGAGGGACTATCGGCACCGAAACGGGGACTGGCTTGAGCTGATCAGGCCCGGCAGCGCAGGGCTGGGGCTCTCGCTGGACGGTGGGTCGCTGGACGAATTTGAGTTCAAACCCAACCGGAGTGACCTCTCCCTCCACGGCCCCCAACAGGGGGAACTTGTCTTTCGGGCCCGCCCCAACGGGGTATGGGTGGAGAAGCGTTTCCGGTTTCAGGGCAACAGGTACCGCATCGATATGGGGCTTGTGGTCTCAGGCGCGCAACGGGGGGCGAAACTGGGCGTTGGGTGGTCCGGGGGCCTGGCCGATACCGAAGCGAATCCCCAGGAGGATGTCGTCCACGCAATGGCGGTCACCCGTGTCGGGGGCGAGGTTGAAACGTGGGATGCCCCAGACCTGGGGCCTGAAGTCACCCCACCCTCTGGGAGACTTTCCTGGGTCGGCCTGCGCAACAAATATTTCCTGGCCGCCCTCATCCCCCCTGAAGGCCGCTACGATTTGAACCTGCAAGGCCGGGTGGAAGTGGGGGCTGAACACTATACCGTCGAAGTTGTTACGGACGTTGACCGGGGGGCCTTTGAATTTGGGGTCTACGTCGGACCGATTTCCTACGACCTCCTCAGGTCCCAAAACAGAGACCTGTCGGGTAAGCACCAGGAGCTGGAACTGGATGAGTTTATGGACTACGGCCCGTTCCTGCGGTCCATCTTCAAACCCATCACCATTCTGATCCTCAAGGCCTTTCTCACCCTGCACCAGATCATTCCCAACTACGGGCTGGTCATTATCGTCTTTTCGATTCTGATCAAGATCGTCCTCTTCCCGATGACCCACAAGAGCCTGGAAGCCTCTGCCAGGATGCAGCAGCTTCAACCCAAACTCGCGGCCCTGAAGGAGAAATACCCCGACGACAAGCAGAAGGTGGGCCAGGAGACGATGAAGCTCTACAAGGAGGAGGGGGTCAACCCGCTTGGGGGATGCCTGCCCATGATCCCGCAGATGCCCATCCTCTTCTCCCTCTTCAACGTCTTCCGCGGCGCCATCGAGCTCAGGCAGTCCGAGTTTGCCCTCTGGATCGACGACCTCTCCCAGCCCGACCGTCTCACCATCGGCGGCATCGAAATCCACGTGTTGCCCCTCCTGATGGCGGTCTCGACCTTCCTCCAGTCCAAAATGACGATGAAGGACCCCAAGCAGGCGATGATGGTCTACATCATGCCTGTCTTCATGACCTTCATCTTCTGGAGCTTCTCCTCGGGGCTGGTCCTCTACTGGACCATGTTCAACATCCTCACCGTACTCCAGCAGCAAGTAATGGAAAAGACAAAAGCGACGCTGTCCAGGACATGAGGAACCCATTCCGTGCGCCCCTCCGATCGAGATACCATCGTGGCGGTGACCACCCCCCCAGGCGAAGGGGCGATCGGCATCGTGCGCTTGAGCGGCCCTCAGGCCGTTGAGATCGCCGCCCCGTGCTTCCGGTCTGGACAGAAGCTGCACGAGGTCGCGAACCGGCGGCTGACCTATGGGCGGTTTGTGATTGGGGACCAGGACCTCGACGAGGTCCTGGTCGCTGTGATGAGGTCCCCCCGCACCTACACCGGTGAAGATCTCGTCGAATTCAACTGCCATGGGGGGGCCCTGTTGCTTCGGCGTGTCGTCGAAGCCCTCGTGGACGGAGGCGCCCGGATCGCCGAACGGGGAGAGTTCACCAGGCGGGCCTTCTTAAACGGTCGGATCGATCTGACCCAGGCCGAGGCTGTGGCCGACCTGATCGCCGCCCGATCCGACCTGAGCCTGCGGTCCGCCTATTTTCAACTGCGAGGGGGGCTGAGGGTCAGGTTTGAATCGATGGCCGAAGATCTGCGCCAGGCCCTGGCCCTGCTGGAGGCGGGCCTGGATTTCTCCGAGGATGTCGAGATCGACCCTCAGACCGTGCGCCTGCCCCTCAGTCGGGCGGCCGAAGGGGTGGACCGTCTAATTGCATCCTACACCCGGGGCAAGATCGTCCGAGACGGCGCCCTGGTCACCTTTGCCGGCAGGCCCAATGTTGGCAAGTCCAGCCTCCTGAACCGGCTTCTGGAAGAGGACCGCGCCATCGTCACCCCCATCCCTGGAACCACCCGCGACACGATTGAAGAGGCTGTCACCCTGGATGGACTCCGGATCACCCTGGTTGATACGGCCGGCATTCGCAAGGCCGGGAACCCCGTGGAACGGGAGGGCACACGCCGGTCCCAACGGTCGATTGAACAGGCCGACCTGGTCCTCCTCGTGGTCGACGCATCGGAGGCCCCCAGGAACAGGGACCTCAGGCTGATTCAGGACCTGCAGGGGCGGTCGGCGCTCCTGGTATTGAACAAACGCGATATGGGCAGCCACCCCGCCTGGGAGGCCACGCGCCGGGAAAACCAGCGAATCCCGGTTTCCGCCCTCACCGGCCAGGGCATCGACGGCCTGCGGGCAGCGGTCCGCACCGCCGTTCTGGCCGGCCTTCCCCCTCAGGAAGCCGAAGTGTTGACCCACGAACGCCATGTGGAATCCCTCGTACGTGCGGGGGGTGCCCTCAACAGGGCTGAGGAGACGCTCCGGGCTGGCCTCCCTGGAGAATTGGTTGCCATGGAGCTTAGAGAGGCCCTCGACGCCTTGGGCGAGATCATCGGCGAGACCACCTCGGACGCGATACTCGACCGGATCTTCCAGACCTTCTGTGTTGGGAAATAGGGTATGTTCCACGTGAAACACCAGGGCTGGAGAAGCAGAACCGGAGATGTTTCACGTGGAACATGGCAAAACGGTGCGTGGGGAGCTTGGATGGAACAGGAGGAACCGTGTTGGACGATCGGGCTTTTGCAGCCGCGGCAGGCACCCTGGGGTGTCCCCTCTCGTCGGAACAGATCGACCGGTTTCGGCGCTATGAAGACCGCCTTCAGGATTGGTCCGGGCGGGTCAGGCTGGTCTCCCGAGGCGATCGAGACCGTTTGAGAGAACGTCATTTTCTCGACTGCCTGGCGGTTGTGCCCTATCTTGCCCAGGCTCCTTTCCGCCTCCTGGATCTGGGTAGTGGCGCCGGGCTTCCGGGAATTCCTATCAAAATCGCCCGACCCGACATCCAGGTGGACCTGCTCGAAGCGACGCGGATGAAGGCGCTCTTTCTCCGGGGCATTCGAGAGGACCTCGGCATGGGCGGCCTGAAGGTGATCCGTGCCCGGGCGGAGGAAATTGCACGAAAGGCCGCCCACCGGGCGTCCTACCGGGTGGTGTCCATCCGTGGGGTCGGTCCGTTGCCCCTGCTCTGGGCCTTGGCCGCACCCTTCCTTCAACCCGGCGGAGTGCTCGTGGCATTTAAAGGTCCCGGCGCCCTAAGCGAGTTCGGAGACGCCCCCCCTGCTGGCGTTACCGCCACCGAGCAGGTCCTGCGCATCCCGACCCTCAAGCGGGCACGGGCGTTCGTTTTTGTGGGATTCGAGGGGGGGGGAAGATTAACGGATGGAGATTCTCTGCTGTGAGGGTTCAAGTTCAAGCCGTTAAGTACGTACCAAAAAGTGTTCACAGTACTGCTCAAGTGATCCCGGCCATGGCCTTGGCCGCGTTCAGGAGGGCCTCCCACTGCTGGGGGCCCATCTGTTTGATGATCTGGATCAGGTGGGGAATGTCCCGGTCTGACATCTCAACCCCCTCTGCCAGGGCGTCCCTCCACCTGTCGTCTTTCAGCGCTTTGCGGATTTTGGGCCGCTCCAGGGCCTCCAACAGCGATGCGTCCAGGAGCCCCCTGTCGGCCACGAGCCGGCTGGTGACCGGGTCCGCGAGGAGTTTTTCCATCTGCCGAAAGAGGGCCCGAGCCTCTTTTTCCTGCGCCCGCTCCCGGTAGGCCGCGATCAGGAGGTTCCGGGAGTCCAGCTCCAGGGCCTTGGCCATCTGCACACAGCGTGCGTCGGAGGGCACGCGTTCGCCCTTTTCGATCTGTCCGATATAGGTTCCCCACACCCCGATCTGTTTCCCCAGGGTCTGCTGGCTGAAACGACCTTTTCTCGCCTGTTTGATAATGTCGCCGAACCCCATTGCGCCTCCTGCCTCCGGTTGGTCTCTGTTTTCAGATCCTTCTTTAATATCATATCAAAACTCGATTCTGGCAAGCCAAAATCAAAGGGCACGAGCGGCCGATCATGAAGATTAGGCTTGACAACACACACTTGAGAGCGTATATTTTAAACGTGCCCTCTTATTTCTCCCCACGAAGGAGGGCACACACACAAACTTGTGTGTGTGATGTTGGGCTGTAAGGCCCATAAAAATAAAGAGATATGAAGTTTGTACTAATCGTGGAAGCAAATTTCACATCTCTTCCTCGGTGGGGAGGGTAAGATCAGACTTGCTCTTTTCCCCTTTCTCCCCTGATCTTTTTAATCTACCCTCCCCACATCTCTATCCTTTTTTTCTCTCCCATTTCTCTATCTGTGCGTTGTCTGTTGACCCCCTGGTCAGGGGGGTGTCTCTCAAGGGCAGGAGATCGTCTATGGCGCTTGAGGCCGAAGCGCTTGACCTCATCAGAAAAACAGTTCAGGAAGCCGTGGTAGCGGCCCAGGAGCGGTTGGCCCAGATGGTGGCCAGGCAGTTCGTCGAGCTCAGGGTGGATCTTCAGGACATCCAGGAATCCCTGCGCAAGTCCGGCAACCGACAGGCCCAGATGGAGGCCGACGTGGCCGATGTGGGGCGGACCTGCGAGGTCTTAAAGCGCCGGCTGCAGGACCTCCACACCGAGTTGACCGACGGGGGGGCGTCCGCCCGGGAGTTTACACACCGGATGGATCACCTGGAACGCGACGTGGCAGATGTTCGGCGGCGTCTCTCTTCCGCGGTCTAACGGTCTCTTGGCAGGGAACAAGCAAGGGGCGGTCTGGAATGCCAGGCCGCCCCTTGCTGTGTGTGCCCGGGGTTTAGACCACCGGATTTTCGAGGCGGCCGATAGAGTCGATTTCGCAGACTACGTTGTCTCCCGATTTGAGCCAGAGTTGGGGGGTACGGCCCATACCCACGCCCGATGGCGTGCCGGTAAAGATGAGGTCACCGGGGGTCAGGGTAAAGACGTGGGAGAGGTAGGCGACGAGTTGCTGGATCTTGAAGATGAGCTGATCGGTGCAGGATGCCTGCACGGTCTCTCCATTTAGGATACAGCGGATGCCCAGGGCATGGGGGTCGGGCACCTCGTCAGAGGTGACCAGGTCGGGGCCAATCGGCGCAAAGGTGTCGAACGTCTTACCCAAAAGCCACTGCCCCGCAGGCTTTTCGAGCTGGTAGTCCCGGGCGCTGACGTCGTGACCCACAGTGTAGCCTGCCACGTGATCCAGGGCGTCCGATTCGGAGATATTTCTGCCTGCCCTGCCAATTACGGCAACCAGTTCCACCTCGTAATCGACCTTCTGGCTGGTGGTGGGCAACCGGATGGCCTCGCCGGGACCGGCGATCACAGTCGCGTATTTGGCGAAGACCACCGGTTCGGAGGGGATGGGCATGTTGCTTTCAGCGGCGTGGTCCGCATAGTTGAGGCCGATGCAGATGATCTTTTGGGGGTTGGAGATCGGGGCAAGGACGTTGACCTCGGCGGCGCTGAGGGCAGGCTCCCCCACCTCCAGCGCCTTCTGCGCCCTGTCGAGGGCAGACCGGCCTGCGCCGAGGAAACCCAGCATGTCGGCGGGGATCGAGGGATCGGCGCGGCTGATGTCAACAACCCTATCCCCGGACCGGGCACCGATGCGGCGCTGGCCGTCGTGTTCGAATGTGAGGAGTCGCATGGCAGGTTTTCCTTTCCCGGTAGATCAGAGCTGTTGGGCGCGACCGCTTCAGTTTGGGGGGTCAGTCTCTACGGCTGTCGGACAAGAAGCGGGTTTACAGAAGGCTGCGGAGCGCTTCGGTCTGTTTGGATTTGTTGAGATCAAGAGAGAGGGAAAGTTACGGTTCGGGGGAGCCGGTGTCAAGCGATTTCGGGTCAACGCGGGTGAAGCGGGGGACAGGGCGCGCCATCGCGGTGCGAAATCCTTGCGTCGGGAAGATAAATATTGTACCTTTCCCGTCTGTTTCCTCAAGACGGTGGATGCCGTGTTGCGATGTGATCCTGTAGATGTGGAGATGCCCCATGTCCGAGTTTAAACCGCAGGCCCCCCAGGATGGGGGGAAGATCACCATGGCGGACGGCGTGCTGAACGTTCCCGACCGTCCGATCATTCCCTTTATCGAAGGTGACGGCACCGGTCCCGATATCTGGCGGGCGGCCTCGGCCGTGCTGGATGCCGCGGTGGAGAAGGCCTACGGCGGGAGACGAAAAATCGTCTGGATGGAGGTGCTGGCGGGTGAGAAGGCCTTCAACCGGCTTGGAGCCTGGCTACCGGACGAAACCGTTGAGGCCTTCAAGGCGTATTTGGTGGGCATCAAAGGGCCGCTGACTACGCCTGTGGGGGGCGGCATCCGGAGTCTGAATGTGGCCCTGCGGCAGACGCTGGATCTCTACGTGTGCCTGCGGCCGGTGCGCTGGTTCAACGGGGTGCCCAGTCCTGTCAAACATCCAGAAGACGTGGACATGGCGATCTTCCGGGAGAACACCGAGGATATTTACGCCGGGATCGAGTGGGCGGCCAGTACAGAGGAGGTGAAAAAGGTCATCAACTGGCTGCAGACCGCTATGGGGGTCAACAAGATCCGGTTTCCGGAGACCTCAGCCATCGGAATCAAACCGATCTCTGAGGAGGGGAGCAAACGTCTGATCAGGGCTGCTATTAGCTACGCCCTTGACAACAACCGGAAGAGCGTCACCTTGGTACACAAGGGCAATATCATGAAGTTCACCGAAGGGGCTTTTGCAGCCTGGGGCTACGAGTTGGCAGCCACTGAGTTCCGCAAGCAGACCGTAAGCCTGAGCGAGAGCTGGATCCTGGGCAACAGGGAGCGCGATGCGTCAATCTCGGTGGAGGAAAACGCACGCGCTGTGGCGCCTGGCTACGATATGATGCCCCCCCAGCGGCAGGAAAAGGTCCGCGCCGACGTTGAGGCAGCCCTGGCGCTGTGGGAGACCCACGGCAATGGGAAGTGGAAGGACAAGCTCTTGATTAAGGATACGATCGCAGACATTACGCTCCAGCAGGTGCTGACACGCGCGAAGGAGTTCGACGTGGTGGCGACGATGAACCTCAACGGCGATTACCTCTCGGATGCGCTGGCCGCACAGGCCGGCGGCATCGGCATCGCGCCGGGGGGAAATATCAATTACGACACCGGACACGCAATCTTTGAGGCGACCCACGGCACGGCGCCCAAATATGCCGGTCAGGACAAGGTGAACCCGGGGTCGGTGGTCCTTTCCGGCGAGATGATGCTGCGGCATATGGGTTGGACCGAGGCGTGCGATTTGATTGTCGCAGGGCTGGAGAAGACGATTGCGTCCAGGGTGGTCACGTACGATTTTGCGCGGTTGATGGACGGGGCCACGGAAGTGAAGTGCTCCGAGTTCGGGCAGGCGGTGATTGAGAATATGTAGGGCCAGCCGGAGAGCGATGTTATTCACATCATTTTCCACAATGTGAATAACTTTTGTTTTGATTCTGTAGAATTTCCGGTTAAAATTTTGCTGGGGTCAAAAAGCTGTTAAAATATCCGTAAGGTATTTCTAAACAAAATGTTAAGCATAAAAACTTGCTTCGACACGACCGATATCTACCTTGGATAACCCTGCCAAACGGCGCTCTCGGAACCCATCGCCTTCGGGATGACGCCCAGATTGCTCGAACTTTGATTGCGCCGAAAGGCCCAAATCGTCCAAAAGGCCGTTGAAAGGCCTCGTTTGTAATTTTTCGCTCGGAATCCTTAAGCAGGATGGTATGGCAAGAAAGGCTTTAGTTAACCTTTGTTTCTAATTGTCTTATTAAAGCAAGCAATTTTCTAACCGGAAATTACTGGATTCTGTAGAAAAAATAGGGTTATAACCGGACGAACTTTTTTCTTTGAATTCAGCCCGCCCCCTGAGTTTGAGAAAAAGCCACTGAATTCAAACAGGTCTTGTATTTTAACGACTTATTGTTTTCAAGCCCTTAAGCACTTATCCAAAAAGTGTTCACGGTATTGTGGAAAAGAATCCATCTGTTTTTCTTGAAGAGCGCATGACGCCTGTGAGTTATTCCCATTTATCTTGAAATATGTGGAAACCGGTGTGGAAAATTGGAGATCGGGCGGTGGCGAACCAGCGCTGAGCGGGAAGGGCATAGAACCCGAAATTCCGGTATTTCGGGGGGGGGCGGGGGAGAAGAATTCGCTTGCTACCCCCTCTGAATTGTTCTATATTTAAGTAAATTTCGAGCTATTTGGCACACGAGAATCACCATTTAGCCCAGGGATAAGGGCGCGTGCTTGAAAAGGTCAAAGACGATGTCGCCGAACTGATTCAGCCCTCGACGCAATATCTGGTGAAGAAGCGGTTTGGACCCGATGCCTTAACAATGATCGGGTTTGCGTTAAATTTAGTGGCCGCTACTCTCTTCGGGGTTGATTATTTCCGGTGGGCCGGGCTGATGGTCCTGTTGGCCGGTGTTTTCGACTTCTTGGATGGGCAGGTGGCACGCGCTGGCAGAACCGCCACCACTTTCGGGGCCATACTGGATTCTACGGTTGATCGGTATTCGGAGATCTTCGTCTGGTTCGGCATTGTGGTCAGTTTTATCCGGGCGGGGTCTTTCTGGACCAGTTCCGCACTCTTTTTTGCGTTGGCCGGATCTTTGATGGTCAGCTATGTGCGTGCCCGGGCAGAGGGGTTGGGTGAGGAATGCAAGGTGGGGTTTATGCAGCGGCCCGAGCGGGTGGTCGCGATTGGCGTTGGGGCGCTGGTGGGCGAAATCGGACTGATGGTGGCGATCTGGGCGATTGCGATTCTGTCGAACTATACGGCTCTGCAGCGGGTGTTGCATATCCGAAAACGTTCAAAACCCTTGTGAAGTTGGAGGGATGGAAAAATCGGTGTGTGTTGGGAGATGTGGCCCGGGTATTCGCCGGGTTCTTTTTTTGTCAGGGAGGGCCACGGAGCAGCCCTCGCTCCACCTTGGGGTGGGATTTTGTGATTTGCATAAAGGTTGAGGTCGGGTGGCCGGATTTTTTGTGACGTTTGAGGGGATCGACAAGAGTGGGAAGACGACCCAGGCGGAATTGTTGGCCGGGAAGCTCCGGGAAAAGGGTCGGGATGTGGTTTTCACTCAGGAACCGGGGGGGACGGGGCTGGGTCGGGAAATCCGACATCTGGTGCTGGGTTGGAGGCCCCAGGCGGCGGTGGTTCCTCTTGCCGAGATGCTCCTGTTTGCGGCAGATCGGGCGCAGCACGTGGCGGAGGTGATCCGGCCTGCGCTGGAGGCGGGGAAGATCGTGATCTCCAACCGCTTTGTCGATTCCACAATCGCCTACCAGGGCTACGGCAGGGGGATGGACCTGGTGCAGTTGCGGGCCATCCAGGAGGTGGCTTCGGACGGGTTGTGGCCCAACCTGACCGTGCTGGTTGACATAGATGTTGCCACGTCGCGGGAGCGGGGGGGGGCTTCAGATCGGCTGGAAGCGGAGAACGATCTCTTTTTTGAGCGGATTCGTGAAGGGTATCTGGCGCTCGGGCGGACCGAGCCGAACCGGATCTTCCGCGTTGAGGGCCGCCTTTCCGTAGAGGTGGTATCCCAACATATTTATGCAGAAGTGAGCAACCGCCTGGGGATGGACAACGGGCTGTAGAGGGAACGCCTGGGAAAGCGAAATTGTCAGGGAGCAGGAGATACTTTCGGATTTCGGATTGAAGTGCCTCTACTCCGCAATCCACAATCCGCAATTCGGTTGGAGGTGCTGGATGTTTGGACCATACCACAGAAGGCTCTGGATCGGCCTGATGCTGATTGGGTTGCTGGCTTATGTAACCTTAGATTCAAGGCTGGTTAAGGGCGAAGATGCGTATGCCGCCGTGGAACGAAGTATGGACGAGTACGCAGAGACCCTCAAGCTGCTCACACAGAGCTATTTCAAGCCTCTGGAGACGGAGGAGCTCACCACTTCTGCCATTGAGGGGATGCTCGGCGACCTGGATCCTTATACCCAGTATCTTGGCCCGAAGGCGCTTGAACAGCTCCGGATCGAGACGCAGGGGAAGTTCGGAGGGTTGGGCATTACCATCAGTTTGAGAAATAAAGTGCCGGTGGTCATGAGTGTGATCGAAGGCACACCTGCGGATACGGCAGGCCTTGTTGTGGGCGACCGTATTGTGAAGATTGAAGGGCAACCCACGGCCGGAAAAACGCTCCAGGAGGTGGTGGATGTGCTGCGGGGCACACCGGGGATGGGGGTGAGAATTACCCTTGATCGGGCGGGTCGGCCTGTGCCCTTTGACCAGCTGATCATCCGGGCGCGGATCCGGATTGAGAGTGTAAGGGTGGCTGAGGAGATCGAGCCGGGGATCGGATACATTTCGATGTCGGGGGTTCTGGGCAGTCGGTTCTCGGAGACGACGCCCCGGGAGTTGGACCAGGCACTCAGGAAGCTGAAGGCGCAGAACATCCGGGGAATGATCCTGGATCTGCGGGAAAACCCCGGCGGATTGTTGAACCAGGCCGTTGCGGTTGCAGATAAGTTCTTGGGCAAAGGCCAGCTGGTAGTGACCACCAGGGGACGCATGGCCTCCCAAAACGAGGAGTATCGAACCGAAGAGCCGTCGCTGATTCAAGACACCCCCCTGGTGGTGTTGGTCAACCGCTACAGCGCCAGCGCCTCGGAGATTGTCGCCGGGGCCATTCAGGATTCGGACCGGGGACTGATTCTGGGCACCCCGACGTTTGGAAAGGGATCGGTGCAGACGGTCAAGTATATCGGAAGGAATAAGGGCATCAAGCTGACCACGGCCGCCTACTATACACCCAGCGGCCGAAGCATTCACAAGTCCGCGAACGCGAAGCAAGCGCGCGGGCGGTGGCGAGGGATAACGTTGACACTTGAGGATACACGTCGGATTTCGGCTTATCAGGTTTTGAGACTCATTGGCGAGGCCGACCGGCGGGAGGATGCACTGGCGGAGCTCAGGGAAAGGTTCGATTTGAACGAGGAACAGGCAGCACAGGTTATGGATATCCGTTTGGACCAACTTGTGGGCCTGGGGCTGCGTGAGCATGTCGGCGGGCCTGAAGGGGACGACCCGGAGAAGGCGTTCAAAACCGCGGGGGGCCGCACGGTTTATGGCGGTGGGGGCATTACCCCCGATGTGAAGGTCGAGCCGACACAGCGGCCGGGGTTGTTGATTGCGCTGGCCAGGGCAGGGCTCTTTTTCGATTTTGCCGTCGATTACGCTGCGACCCATTCTTTTCCGGAAGGGCCGGAGGATTTCACGGTGGATGAGGAGGTTGTGAAGGCCTTCCGGGCGTTTTTAGCCGATACCTCAAAGACGGGGGACTTCCACCATCAGACCCTGGGTGAGATTCGGTTGCAGGAGTTGGAGGAGGCGCTTGAGGAGTCAGACCTCTTCGACGGGGAAGCACGGGGGGCGATGGAACGGTTGCGCGGGGTGGTGGTGGGCGAGCGGGAGGCGGAATTTGAAAAGGCAAAACCTTATATCCGGCTTGAGATTGAACGTCAGTTGGCCAACCGGGTGTGGGGAGACAGGGCCAAACTTCTGGCCTCTTTAAAGGGGGACAAGCAGTTTCAGGAGGCGGTGCGGATTTTAAAAGATCCGGAACTCTACAAGAAGAAGATGAACCTGACGCTCGTTTCGATGGAGTAGAGGTGTGAAACGTGAAAGATGCTCACGCCGGACCGGGTGTCTTCCGGATGCGATGCAATCGCAAACAGCGTTTCCTCGTGACCGGCCATGGGCGATCTTCTTTCCATCGATCCTATCCCTTTGGCCTCCACGTCTCCGACAGCGGCCGGTGTGTAAACGTCCGTGCCTCCTCACCGCTGTATTCTCCCACGATCTGCCCCTCCCCCTCCACGATATACTTGTAGATCACCAGCCCCTCCAGCCCTACCGGCCCCCGGCTGTGCAGCCGGTTGGTGCTGATCCCCACCTCGGCGCCCAGCCCGTACCGGAACCCGTCCGCAAACCGGGTGGACGCATTGTGCAGCACCGAGGCCGCATCCACCCTCTGCAGGAACCGGGACGCGGCCGACCGGTCCTCGGTCACAATCGCATCGGTGTGGTGGCTCCCGTACCGGTTGATATGGTCCATTGCGCTTTCCAGATCATTCACCACCTTCACCGAAACGATCAGGTCCAGGTATTCCGTCGCCCAGTCCGCCTCCGTCGCCGCAGCCACCTCCTCCCCCCCCAGCTTCCGGGTCGCTTCGTCCCCCCGAACTTCCACGCCGTTTTCACACAGGATCCGGACCATATCCGGCAAAAACGCCTCCGCGATCTCCCGGTGCACCAGCAGCGTCTCCGCGGCATTGCACGCCGCCATATACTGTGTTTTCGCGTCTAAGCAGACCCGTTTCGCTTTCTTCAGATCCGCAGCCGAATCCACGTACACGTGGCAGATCCCATCCGCGTGTCCCATCACGGGAATCTTCGTATTTGCCATAATGTACTGAACCAATTCATTCCCCCCCCTGGGGATAACCAGATCGATCAAATCGTGCAGATCCAGAATCGCCCGCACCTCCTCCCTTGCCTCCAACAGGTGCATCCAGCCCTCCGGGATGCCCGGCAGCCCCCGCGTTGCCTTCCGCATCACCTCTGCCAGCGCACGGTTCGTCTGAAGCGCCTCGCTCCCCCCTTTCAGCAGCACCGCATTGCCCGACTTGAGGCAGAGCGTCGCAATTTGCACCATCGCATCCGGCCGCGACTCAAAAATCACCCCGATCACCCCGATCGGCACCGACACCCGGTAAAGCTTCAACCCCTCGTCTAACTCCGTCGCCATCAGCGTTCTTCCAATCGGCTCCGGCTGGTCCACCACGCTGCGCACGCCCACCACAATCTCCTTGTGCAGATTCTCCTCATCCACCTTCAACCGTTTGACCAGCGCCAGCGTCAGCTTTCCCTCTGCAACCAGCCCTTCCGCCGCCGCCAGGTCCCGCCGGTTCGCCTCCAGGATGCGTTCTGCGTTCGCCTCCAGCGCGCCCGCCATCGCCTCCAGGGCCGCGTTCCGTTCTCCCTCGGACGCCTGTCCCAGCGCCAGCGCCGCAGCCCGAGCCGCCTGTGCGCCCGCACGAATATCGTCAGCCATATTGACCTCCTGCGAACTTGCAATCGCCTGCCGTCCGGATTGATCTCGTCAAACCTTCACCCCCAGCTTCCTGGCCAGCCCCACGATCCGCTCCCAGACCGTCTCCTCAACCGGGATGCCCGCCTTTAGCCGCTCCTCCCGCGTCCGGTGCGACCGCTCACCCGGGGCCAGCACCTCGTCGAATCCCGGCGCCGGTGTTGCCGCCTTAACATAATCGATAAACCGCCCCACCTCCGCCTCAAACGCATCCAGCGGCCGGAACGCGTCGATCCGGATCGCCTGCACGAACAGCGCGTTGCCCGTCACCTCCGAGTTCGCACGCGAGCACCCCGCAGGCGAAAGCGCTCCTGACAGAATATCCAGCACGAACGCCAGCCCCGACCCCTTGTGCCCCACCGCCCCTCCAAAAGGCAGCAGCGCCCCCCTGGGCTCTGTCAAAAACGTGTTCGGGTCGGTCGTCGGACGCCCCTCCGCATCCATCATCCACCCCTCCGGCATAGACTCCCCCCGCGCCAACACCACCCGGACCTTCCCCCCGGCGGCCACCGCCGTCGTCAAGTCCAGCACCACCGGAAAATCCCGGTCTGTCGGAAACGCCATCGCGATGCAGTTGGCCGCCAAAACCCGCCCGATGCCGCCCCAGGGCGGCATCGCCAAGTCCGCCCCGTGCCCATTGTTGGCCACCATCCCCACCATCCCCGCCGCCGCCGCCGCGGGCGGATACGCCCCAACCCGCCCCACGTGGTTGCACCGGTGCACCGTCACCAGCCCCACGGACGCCTCCCGGGCCTTCTCCACGGCAATCCGCATCGCCTCCACCGCCGTCACGTGCCCGAACCCCCAGTTCCCGTTCACAACCGCCGTCGCCGCCGTCTCCCGCTCCACCTCCACCACCGCCCCCAGCACAATCTGCCCCGACTCGATACCGTCCACATATTGCGGCATCCGCAGCACGCCGTGGGAATCGTGCCCCACCAGGTTCGACTCTACCAGCTTCCCCGCCACGATCTCCGCCTCCTCCGGACTTGCCCCCACACGCTCGTAAACCTCCCGCCCGATTCTCCGAAGCTCATCCGCCGAAACCGTCGGCATCAGGTCCTCCTTTATAAGAACAGGTTCATCCCCGCCTCCCGCCTCCCGCCTCCACTCCGGTTCAAAGTTCAAACTTCCCCTCCCCTATGCCCCATACGCCGCTTCAATCTCCTGCTCATACCTTTTCACAATCTCTTTTGGCACCACCTTCTTCAACCCCCGTGTCAGTGTCCCCGTCTCCTCGCTCAGCGCCTCCGGCAGCACCAGCACCTTCTGGGGGCGCTCGTGGCCGGGGAGTCCCACCCGGGTCGCCTCCTTCAACAGCGCCTCCCGAATCCGCTCGGCAACGGCCGGATGCGTGCGCAGGGCCTCCTCGTCCTGGGTGGGTAGATCCGGAATATCGGCCTGGTTTTTCGCCTCTTCGACACTGACCGTCACCACCGGCAGGGGGAAGTCCCGCTTCTGGTCGCCGCAGACCAGCACGTGCTCGATCAGGGAGACGCGGGCGTAGAGACGCTCGAGCTGTTCGGGGTTCACAAACTCCCCGTTTCGGAGCTTGAACTGCCGGCCCACGCGTCCCCGAAACGTCAGGTATCCCTCCGAATCGATATCGAACAAATCGTCGGTCCGGTACCAGACCTTCCCTGTTTCGTCCTTGACCAGAGTCTTCGCCGTCTGTTCGGGATCGTTTAAGTACTCCTTCATCACATTCGACCCGTGCACCCAGAGTTCGCCCACCGCTCCGCCGCTGCCGCGATAGGTTTCGGTCGCCGGGTCTGCATACCCCACCTCCTGCCCGCTCTCATCCACCAGCTTCACCTCAACATACGGCCGCCCCACCGTTCCCACCCGCCGACCTTTCAGGTGGTTCACGGCAACCAGCGAACAGCTCTCCGTGGTGCCGTATCCCTCAAACGTCGTAATATCAAGCACATCGTGGAAGAAATCCAGCGCTTCCGGATCGGCCTTGGCCGACCCTACAATCAGCAGCTCCAGCCGCCCGCCCACCCGATCGGCCAGCCGGCCCCGGATCTGTCCCACCACCTTCTTTCCCACCGTCCCGTACACCAGCCGGTCTGCCAGAGATGCCTGGCCCCGCGCCAGCTTCTGCTTGGCTCGGACCGCCCGCCCGATCAGCCGGCCCCGGGTGCCTCCGGCCTCGATCTCCTTGCGCACATTGCCGTAGACCTTATCCAGAATAAGCGGCACCGTCAAAAAGCCGTGGGGCTCGGAATGGCGGATATCGGTCAGCACCCGGTCCGGCGACCGCGCCAGATCTATCGTCCACCCCTTCGCTAAGGGATAGTAAATATTGATCACTCCCATCGTATGGTAATCGGGGGCCGACTTAAAGAAGACCAGAGACTCCCGCTTGCTGATCACATCCCAGATCCCTTTCAGATTGGCCATAATATTCCTGTGGGTCTGCACCGCTCCTTTCGGCAAACCCGAGGATCCGGATGTATAGATCACCTTCGTCTCGTCGTCCGGCAGAACCTCAACCTCGGGAAGCGACGCCTCCCCGCCGGCCTTGACCAAGTCGAAGAACGACCGGACGCCTTCGGCCTGGCCCTCGGTAAGAACCATCTGCGGAGGGTTTTCCAGGCGCGGCCGGATGCGTTCCACCTGGTCCTGGCTCTTGCGGTCCACAAACAGCAAAACAATCCCGGAATGGTTGACCTTGTACACCAGAATATCGTCCGGAAGCTTATTGCACAGCGGCACCGAAGAAAGCCCCAGCAGGTCTGTCGCAAGGAAAATCAGCAGCGGCTCTAAGCCCCCATCGGTCAAAATCCCTACCCGCTGACCCTTTTCAAAGTTAAGCTGCGCAAGCCCCGACGCAAGCCGGTCCCGCTGCTCCCTCAGCTGCTGGTAGGCCATAGGCACATACCGAAGTCCCTGCTCACCCGGCTCGTCCGACTGCCGTAGAATGCGAACCGCCGTCCGGTCGGCATACCGTTCAAAACTCTCGTTCATCAGTTCCTTAAGCGTCTGGCTCACTTTTCCCTCCTTCACTTCGGTCGGCCGCCCCGCCACAGATCGTACTGTGGACTTGCGTACCGACCGAAAAATTCCTCCAGTTGCGTTGGAAGCTCCTGAACGATCGATTCATCTTCTGAATCCCCGGCAAGGTTGTTCCGCTCGCCGGAATCGTTCACCGTATCGTACAACTCGTCTGGATGAATATTCCCTACCGGCCGCCAAACAGTTTTCCGATCAGACCCCACCCGCTGATGCCCGCAAAAACAACCAGAACCCCGGCCGACACGGCCGCGCCGATCACCATCGGAAGCCGGGTCCGGTAGGCGGGTGGAAGCTTGAAATTCAAATACAGGGCGGCAAGCATAATCAGCGCGATGGAGAAATTCGCCAAGATGAAACCCGCGATTTGCGTCAGGATGTCGAATGGAATGTTGAGCCAGACAATAACCATCGTAGCGGTGAATATGTAGGCGCAAATAACGCGCCGGATTTTATGGTAATCCCACTCGCGGTCGGGCCAAATTGCCTGAAAGAACTCCTGTGTCACCCGGGCGTAGATCTCGGGCAGCGCCTGCAGCGTCCCCCACAGCGCTGCGATAATACAAATATAGTAGACCCACACCAGCGATGGGTGGATATTGCTCCAGACGTGGGCCTGGTTCGTCAGCAGGGTCCAACCCTCAAATCGGGTCTCAAGCGGGTACAGAACCGCAGCCCCGGACAACATAAACGCCCCCGTCACCACGAGCAGAACGACTGCGCCCGTGCCCACATCCCACCGCAGGGGCGCAACAAGCTGCCGCAGCCGGCTCACCTCCTCCGGACTGTCGGGCAGATAGTTGATTGCATCGTGTGTGAACGCATGCTGGCGGATCGCTTCAATCTTCCTATGGCACGTCAGCCCCCAGCCGTGCAACCCAATCCAGTTGGCGTAAACAATATATGACATTACCGACCCACCGACGTATCCGAAGGTCGTCGCCATGGTCAACATCGGGTGCTTGATCGTATCTTCCGGCGCCCAGGAGGGAAATGGCGGCAGGTGCCCAAAGCTGAGACTTCCCCAAAACGCTTCCCAGAAACCGGGACGCACCATCAGCGTGCCGATAATCGTCCCGCTGACAAGAATACAGCAGATCGCGATCTGCTGTTTCTCCAACCTCTCAAACGAAAGCCGCAGTCCAAGGGTCAACGCAAGCCCGATGAAGCAGGACGTAATCATATTCTCCCAGACAGGCTCCAAAACCCACGCCGGCAGAACACTTTGAAGCAGAAAGTGAAACAGGTCGCCGCAGGGTTTGGCAATCGGCACCCAGGCCAGCGGCGCGCCCAGCATCTCCGAAGCCACAAGCGCAAGCAGCAGCCACCCGCGCGGCCCCGGCAGCCGCACCAGGCGGTGCCCGATGTATTCGCCGCTGATCGCCGTATAGCGTCCAACCAGATAAGTGACGAACACCCCCTTGACAACGCAGCTGAGCAGCACGAGCCACAGCAGCCCGTAGCCTGCCCACGCGCCCGCCCGAACCACGACAATCGTCTCGCCCGCCCCAATGCTCACCGACGCCACGATCGCCGCAGGTCCGAAAACCGCGAATAGCCCGACCAGCTTCTTCGCCGACCACCCCTCGGCAAAAATGCCGCTGACGGGCGGGATATCTATTTTGTCCATCCTTGTGTACTCCTTACACCATGGCCTCTACAGAACCTGAAGACTCAGTTCATACCGCGCAACATCCGGAGAAAAGGGCAGCGTCACCACCAGAAGGGCCTCCTCCACCGTCGCCTCTCCGGCTTTCCGATACGGATTGTGCGGCACCGCAGGCCAGACCACCCGGGCCCCCTGCGGCAGCGAAAGCCGCCAGCCGGCGTGTTCGATCCAGTCTCCGTCACCCTCTGCGGCTCGCTCTATGGCGTCTTCTCCCAACACAAGAGAATCTCCGGATGCAAACCGGAGCGCCTGCCCCGGGTGCGGAATCAGCGTCACGTGTCCCTCAACCGGTATACCTGAGTTCGCCGTCGCCTCAAAAGCCAGCGTCATTCCTGGTCTCGCCCTGAGGGGCCAGCGTAACCGTGCAGGTCTCCTCCCCGTATTTCAGGGTCAGGCCAGACGCATCTTCACCCGTACGGTAAGAGGCGCCCTCGGGCGCGTGGATCAGCCCTTCGCGCGGGCTGAAATCGGGGTGCTCGTCTCCCGGCGTGTGCGCGAGCAACGAGGAATCTCCCACCGTAAAAGTGCTCCACAGAGGCTGCAATTTCGTATTTCCTCCTCCAACAATCAGCCCTGTGCGGTCGTGAAAAACACTCACGAAATTCTGCCGGTCCTGCCCCCACCGGTTCTGGGGGATCTCGACCACAAAGGCGGAAAGGCAAAAAACCAGGGCCGGCGCCGCTGGGTCATCGCCTCGTCCCCCATGCGGTACAGATGCCGCTCCCGGCCCGCGGGCGTCTCCTCAACCTCCCCCTCTCCTCCATAAAGAAGCAGATGGGCCGCATAGTCGGCGGTAAAAGATCCCCCGGCCTGCAGTGGTAGTGCGAACTCTCCTCCAGGCTCCATGCCGCAGCCAGGGCAAGCATCACATTCTGATCCGTGGAAATCCAGGGCTCCGTCCCGAACTGGCCGTTCTCCTTTTGAGACGCCGGAATATCCGGCACGGCCGCGTCCAGCGGTTCCAGCAGCTGCGGCTCAGGCTTCCATGTCGTTGCCATCACCCCTCCCTTTTTTACGCATCACAGGCGGCAATAAATGCCCCGGATGTCGCCGTATATCCCACCGCATACTCCGTCCACAGAATCATCCGCCTGGTAAACGCCATCTCCTCCAGTTCCTCCGGCAGTTCCAGCGCCATTGCACAATCGCGCAGCAGCAGAATCCGGTAATTCAGATTCATCGCATCGATCATCGTACAGTGTAAACAGATATCCAGCGCAAACCCCACGCACACCAGCGTCTTGATATTCAGATTGCGCAGCAACCCGTCCAGCCGCGTCTCGAAAAACCCGCTGTACGCGTGCTTGCGGATAAAATAGTCTTCGGGCCGGGGCTCGATCACCTTCGAGAACTTTACGGCCGTTGAGTTCCCGTACACATACTCGCGCGGATCGACCCTATCCTCCGATCCCCACGCTTCCCAGTCCAGATCGCACGACCGCTGTGCCGTCCTGGCCAGTTCCGACCGGTTGATCGCAATTCTGGGCGCGCTGTTGTTCAAATAGATCACTGGCAGTCCCGCCCTGCGCGCCGCATCCATCGCCGGGCGGATGTGGTTGACCACAATATCTTTTTCCGTCTCAAAACTCGCGCTCAGGCTCATCGACGGGTATTCATGCGGCTTGCCCTCATCGTCCGGCGAAAACCCCAGCCCGTAAACATCCACAACCAGAAAAGCCGTCGTCTCCGTATCCAGTTCCAGCATCTCCTCCGCGTGCCCCAGAAATTTCTCGGGTGGAAAGAGCCGGTAATAGCGCCCCTTAATCTTCAATATTGCCATACCTGGTCACTCCAGACTTTATGATGAACCCCGGGCCGGCGCCAGCCAGCCCTTCCGGACCGCATCCTCAACCATCGCCCTGGCGCGCGTCCAGAGCTCCGGCGCACCCTCCACCATGTGGCGGTTATACGCAATCACCTGATCGGAGCACACCCCGTGTCTCTTCCACGCCGCGCCTTCACTCCGGTAGTTGAGCAGCAGCGGCTGGAACCTGTCCAGTGCCGCGGCGAACCGGGCCTCAGGCGTCTCCCTGCCCTCGAACTCTTCCCAGAGCGCATACAACTCGGCCGCCAGATCTTCGGGCAGCAGGTTGAAAATCCGGTCCGCCGCCTCTCTCTCCCGCTCCTCCTTATCCTCATTGCCTTTCTCATCGTACGCAAATGTATCCCCCGCATCGATCTCCACGAGGTCGTGGACCAGCAGCATCTTCACCACCAGCAACAGATCCACCTCCTCCCGCGCGTACTCCAACAGCAGAACCGCCATCACCGCCAGGTGCCAGGAATGCTCCGCATCGTTCTCCTGCCGGGGTGCATCCAGCAGCAGCGTTTGCCTCAGCACCTGTTTGAGCTTATCGATCTCAACGATAAATTCAATCTGTTGTGTCAGCCTGTCGGAGCCCATTCGCCTATCCCACCTCCGGGACAATCCGCCATCGTCCCTTCCAGCCGGTATGTCCCCACCCCTTCAACCGGACCACCTCCGAAAAATCCCCGTTCCTCCCATCCTCCCCACCCCTGTCTGTTTCCGAGTTTAACCTGGAACGACTACCTCTCCCCCCGCGGCAGCGGCCACGACTCCCCGGCCATAAATCCTCCGTCCACATAAATCTTCACCCCCGTCACATAATCAGACGCCGGTGAGGCCAGAAACACCGCCGTTCCCACCATATCTTCCGGCGTCGCCAGGCGTCCCAGAGGCGTCCGGCCCTCACCCCAGGCCCGCATCGTCGGATCGGCCCAGAGCTTCTCCGTCAGCGGCGTTAGCACAAACCCGGGGCAGATCGTGTTCACCTGGATATTGTGAGGCGCCAGCTCCAGCGCCTGCGCCCTGGTCAGCTGTCCCACGGCCCCCTTCGTCGCCGTATACACCGACACACTGTGCAGCGCCGTGCCCGTGGTCAAAGACCCGATATTGATTACCTTCCCCTGCCTGCGCGGGATCATATGCCGGGCCGCCGTCTGCGTCAAAAAATAAAGCCCTTTCAGATTCACGGCCACAATTCGGTCGTAGTGTTCCTCCGTCACCTCTTCCAGCGGCTCCCGGATATTCATCCCCGCATTGTTTACCAGAATATCGATCTGCCCGTACTGTTCCAGCGTTGTCTCCACCCCCCGGCTCACCGACGCCAGGTCCGCCATATCCACCTCCACGGCCAGCGCATCTCCTCCCGCCGCCTGAATCGCCAATGCTGCTTCGTCCAGCTGGGACCGGGTGCGCGCCGCACACACCACCTTTGCCCCGTGCGCCGCCAGCCCCTCGGCAATCCCCCGCCCGATGCCTCGCCCTGCGCCGGTAACCAGCGCAACACGTCCTTCCAGAGAAAACAGATTCACGATTCTCCCCTTTTTGATTACCGTTATGCGTTTACCGGTAAACCCATCCCGAAGCCGACCTTCTTACGGGGCCAACAGTGCCGAAGGTGCAATTCTTCTCTCGTCCAACGGAATATATGCAAATATTCCGATCCGAACAACCCTCTCCCGGCCACGCTCCCCTGTTGCGCTTAAAAAAAACCGGCCTCACAGCAATGTGAGACCGGGATGTTTTCATATCTACCTGCTGGATCTCATCGGAAAAACATCGACACTCCGGCGGTCACAATATGCCGCGTCACGTGCTGTCCATCGGCAAAAAGGACCGTAAACGCGTACTGCGAGGTCATCGCCGTCCGACTGGAGATGAATTTCCGCACGCCTGCGCCGCCGCCCACCTCGCTCACATCCCCCCAGCCGAAATCACGCCCCCCGAAAACCTCCACAAACGGGTAGGTCCGCTTCTCTATCTGGTAGGGGATATTATAGCGATAGAACCCGGTCAGTGAGGACCCGAACCCCTGGTCAACAGACAGGATGCGCCCGGTCACCCGGTGGGTATCCCCGGGTGTGCCGACCACAACCTCCCGTCGGTTCGCCCGGTCCCAGGCCCGGTTGCCCATCACAAACGTCCCGCCGAGCTGATGTGTCCGGGTCAGAGCATACGCCATCGTCACACCTGCGCGGTAAACCAGCGCACTGCCCGAAAAGCGTAAGGACATCATCGGGCTGATCTCCAGGCGTCCGGCCTGCATCGGCCCGCCCACCCCGAAGATCTCCACCTCTTCCGGCTCCTCCTCCGGCGCCAGAAAATCGGCCCGGACGGCCCCGCCGGAAACCAGCAACACCACCGTTAGAAACAGGACGATTCGTCTCATTGAACCCACCTCCTGGGAAAAAGATGGAAAACCTGCCTGCCGGGTACATCACTTAGACGCCTTGAACGCCCGATTGTTCCTCAAAGATTCGACCCCCCAACCCCGGTTCGCACCGGTTCCAGGGCCGTGCTGGGCCGGCTGCTATCTGCTGCCTGCTCCACATTGCCCCCAACTCCTGTCAACAGACGTTTCATACATCCCCGCTAAAATACAATCAGCCCCCGGGCCACCTCACCCTCGGCCAGGGCGCGGAATGCCTCGTTCGCCTCTTCCAGCGAAAAGCGCCGCGTAATCAGCTCGTCGATCTTCAGCTTGCCGGCCATGTAGAGGTCCACCATCCGGGGAAAATCCTCCCACGTCCGGGCGCTGCCGTACTTGCACCCGCGCAGCATCCTTTCCTCGTTTTGCAATTTCCAGGTGTCGAATGTCACCGTTGACCCCGTGGGCGGAAGCCCGATCAGCACGCAGGTCCCCCCAGGCGCCAGGCAGTTCCACGCCTGATTGATCACGCTTGCCTCGCCCACCGCCACAAAAGTATAGTCGGCGCCTCGCCCTGTCAGATCTTTAATCGCCTCCACCGGGTCCTCTTTCGACGCATCGATCCCGTGCGAAGCGCCCATAGACCGGGCATAGTCCAGCTTGGCCGGGTTCACATCCACGGCGATAATCGGATGCGCGTCCACCAGCACCCCGCCCTGGACCACATTGAGCCCGATGCCCCCGCTACCGAACACCGCCATACTCGCCCCGGGCGGCACCGCTGCCGTGTTGATCACCGCGCCCACGCCCGTCATCACCGAACAGCCGATCAGCGCGGCGACCTCTAAGGGCATATCTTTCCGGATCGGAACCGCGCACGACGCCGGCATCACCGAATAGGACGCATAGGAGGCCACATGCCCATAGTGGTACACCGGCTTGCCGCCCAGCGACATCCGTGTCGCACCGTCCATCAGCGTGCCCAGGCTTGGCACCCCGCGCTCGCACAGCTGCGACCGTCCCGTCACGCAGTAGTGGCAGCGCCCGCAGGAAGGCGCCCAGGAAAGAATCACGTGGTCGCCCACTTCCACATGGCGGACTCCCGGCCCCACCTCCTCCACCACCCCCGCTCCCTCGTCTCCCAGCACGATCGGCATGGGATACCCTTTCCAGCTCCCGTCCGCCGCGTGCAGACAGCTGTGGCACACCCCGCTGGCGGCCATTCGCACCACCACCTCATCCTCCTTCGGCGGCGCCAGCTCCAGGTCTTCGGTTTCCAGTGGCTGCCCCTGCTCAAAAAGCACCGACGCCCGCATGATCAAGCTCCTTTCCCGGTAGAGAAAATCGGTAACAATACGATGCTCTGAACCTTGAAATCCTGTTATTTTCCTGGAAGCTCTGAAATCTATATACACCCCGGCACGGACTGCCCCCGCACCAGCATCGCGTCATTCTGCTCGGAAGGCCCGGTGTACCGGCACTTAGCGCTGACGTAGTGCGTGGCATAGCCCCGCCGCCGCTGGTCCGTCAGATTGGGCTGGCTGCTGTGGAGAATCAACCCATGGTGAAAGCTGCAGCTGCCTGCCTTCAGCTCCACCGGCCGCTCTTCGGGCAGGCGTCCCTCTAAGGACATCCGCTCGTAGTCCTCCCACTCCGCCTTTTCGAGAATTCCGAACTTATGCGTGCCGGGCAGCATCCACAGACACCCGTTCTCGATCGTCGCATCCGTCAGCGCAGCCCAGCAGCTCACCATATCGGGCGGATCGATGAAAAAACCCAGCGGCATATCCTGGTGGTAGCGTTGCCGCGAGCCGACCTTCGGCGGCTTCATAAAGAACTGGTCCTGGTAGAGCTTAACGTCCGGCCCTAAGAGCGACTCAATCGCATCCAGAACCTTCGGATTCCGGGCGTGGGCCTCAAACACCTCATCACAGAAGGCCAAGTGGCTCATCTTCCGCAGGGAATTCCCGTACGTATCGGCCACAGCCTTCCCTTCGGCCACGTCGGGCTCCACCTGGAGCCGCCTCTTCAAGATGTGTGGCGCCTGTCCGCTGGCCACCCATTCTGCGTGCTGCAGCACCGTGCTGACTTCCTCCTGGTCGAGCAGGTTCTCTACAACGAGAAACCCCTCCTCCCAGAACTGCGCCACTTGTTCTTCAGACAGCTTCACTGAGGCACCCTCCTTTCTGGCAATGTACGGAAAAATCCGCCCATCCGCAGCAGAAAAATGGACGCATCCATCCGCAGCGGACAAAACGCTTGGGGTCGTGGGAATTACACCCTCGGATACGCCCATCCTGAACTTGAACAAACACTATAAAAACGACGCACTTGACACCCATACTGCAATGCACTATTATAGCACCAGGGCCCAATGGATCAACCGTGACGTACGCACCGGCAAACAAACCCATCGCGTCTCCATCACGGGCAGGCTGTGCAAGAAAACGGCGTAGAACTCGGAACGCTTCTCTCACTTCACCTTTTACACCCTCCCTCAACACCTTCATCACAGAGGACCCTGTGGAAGGCCATCTCCCCGACCTCTACCAGGGGAGCATATAACGATGGATATTCTGATCATCGGTGGTACACGCTACATGGGCCGGATTGCGGTTCAGAAACTCCTTGAACGGGGAGATCGGGTAACCGTGTTCTCAAGGGGAAACACCCGGCCTGAATGGTGGGATCAGGTCGAGCATATCCAGGGAGACCGCCAGGACCGACCGGACTTCAATGCGAAACTCCGGACAAAATCGTTTGACGCGGTCATCGATACCCAGGTATTCCGAAAAGAAGACGTGGAATCCGCCGAAGAGACCTTCCGGGGCCGCATCGGCCGCTACCTGATGGTCAGCACCGGATCGGTCTACCTGGACGGCAAGCTGGACTTTGCCACCCACTGCCCCTTTAAGGAATCGGATGTCAGCTGGTCCGCTCTGGACTACACCTATCCTCAAGGCGAGGACCCCTATGGTGTGGGCAAACGCCACTGTGAAAAATGGCTTCAGGAAAACAGCAAAATCCCCTACACGGTCGTCCGTATCCCGGCGGTCATGGGCTGGGACGATCCCACGGGACGGATGTGGTGGTGGGTACAGCGCGCCCTGGACGGACGCGGGGTGATCATCCCACTGGAGGACCGGGCCCCGTTTCGCACCCTGTATTCCGTGGATGCGGCGGCCAACTTCCTGCGCGCCATCGACGCGCCGGCTGCGGCCAACCAGACCTACCACACCGCCATGCAGGAAGTCATGACCATCGAACGCTGGGCGCAGCTCATCTGGGAAGCGGCCGGTCATACCTGCACGATCACCCACGTACCAAAGGACGTCATCCGCAAACAGCAAAACCTGAAACCCTACGCCCCGCCGTTGAGCCGGCCTATCCCGTACATTCACGACCTGTCTAAGGCAGAGCGTGAATTCGGCTTTAAAACCACGCCCGTGGAAGAATGGATTCAAACAACCGTGGGCTGGTATCGCGATCAATACCGGGGGGGAAACGCAACAGGGTATGAATATCGAGAAGAGGAAGCGGCGCTTGCGGTAGCGTGGAAAACAGCCTTCGACACGTTAGTCTCGGCATTTTAATCCCCAGCCAGGGAGACCACCTTATGCCCGACCAGAACGCCGAAGCCCGGCTTGCAGGAAAAATCGTCCTTGTCACCGGAGGCGGCCGAGGCATCGGCCGGGCCATCGCCATCGCCTGCGCCCATGAGGGCGCGAACCTCTGCCTGGTTGCCCGGACCCAATCGCAGATCGAATCCGTCGCCGGTGAAATCCAGGCCCTCGGTCGGCGGGCCGTCGCCATTCCCGCCGACGTCACCGATGCGGACTCGGTCAACGCCCTGGCCGAACAGGTGCGCGAGGCCTTCGGCCGCATCGACATCCTGTTCAACAACGCCGGGGGCGGCATCGAGCCCAAACCCATCCTCGAAAGCGACCCCGACCTTTGGGTAAAAGACGTCACCGTCAACCTCACCAGCGCTTACCTCGTCACCCGCGCCCTCCTGCCCCTCATCGTAGGCACCGGCGGCGGCAAAATCATCAATATCGGCTCTGGTATGGGCCACCGCTCCGGCCCGAAAAGCTCCGCCTACCACGTGGGCAAAGCCGGGCTGTGGATGTTCACCCGCTGCCTGGCCGAAGAAGTGTGGGAACACGGCATCGACGTCAACGAACTCATCCCCGGACCCGTTGAAACCCACCTCACCCGCGGCCGGATGCGGGCCGGCGGCTCCCCGCCCTTCGCCCCCAGCGAACGCGTCAAATCCCCCGAAGACGTGGTCCCCCTTGCTGTCTATCTGGCCACCCAGCCCCCCGGCGGCCCCACGGCCCAGTCCTTCAGCCTCACCCGGCGGCCGATCTGACCCCGTTCAGAGGCGGACAGACAGCTTTACGCCTTCCCCAACACCTCCCGCATCGCCTCCCCTTCCGTCTTGAACCATGCCCGCAGGATACTCACATCCGTTCCCAGACAGAAATGCTTCACCCCCATATCCAGATACCTCTGCGCCTGGTCCGGGCTTCCGATTTCAGCCCGGGGCTGGATGCCCAGCTTCAGCGACGTCTCGATCACGTATTTCTCTGCCTCCTTCACCTTCGGGTGGTCAAACTCCCCGGGATGTCCGATGCTCATCGAATAGTCGCCCGGACCGAACTGCACCATATCCACTCCCTTGACCGACAGGAGCGCCTCTAAGTTCTCCACGGCGGGGGCCTTCTCAATCATCACCATAATCACCGCATCTTCCATCGCCTGCACAAAGGCCGGGCTGCCCGCCTCCGCTCCAAAGCCCACATTCCGTCGCGAGCTGGCCCCGTGCCTCCCGCCGGTCCCGGGCGTCTCTGCACGTACGGCTTCAACACATTCCCGAACATCTTCCACCGTCCGCACGTCTGCAAACAGCACATTCTGAATGCCCGCCCCGATCGCACGGCCCGCCAGGTGGCTCCTCGGCTCCTGTTCAACTTTGATCATCGCTGTCAGGTGGTCGAACAGTTCCACAGCCCGGGCGATATGTTCAAACGTGTGGAGGTCGTAGGGCGCATACTCGGACACGTATTCCACATAGTCGAACATCCCCGAAGCTCCCACCAGTTCCACGATTGACGGCCAGGGGCTGTGCACGTGGGTACCCAGGCTCGGTTCATCGGCATCCAACAGTTCACGAAGTCGATTCTTGCGCATGCTCTCATCCTCCCGTCGGGCTAAAAATTTGAATTCACTGCCCCGCGGACCCAAACGGCCTCAATGCCCGAATCTCCAGAATATGGGCGGCAATCTCGTCCGCGGAAACATCCAGCATACGCTCCCCCTTCTCGGCGGTTGCCGGCCGGGGATCGCCCACCCCGCCGTGCTGCGTGCGCTGGTCGAACCGGTGATAGGAAGCCACGCCTGGCACCCGCATGCCGTCGCGCTCCCCGTCCGCATCCAGCCGGTCGGTGCGCACCAGTTCCGGGCGTATCGCCAGAATCATCGATGTCTCGGTCTCTCCCGCATGCCCGGAGCCGTCCGAGCCCAGCTCGCGAATCTCGTTCAACCGCTCCGCCCCACCCCAGGCCCACCGCGAATAAAACTCCGCGCCGCTGTCGCCGAAGCGCTCCATCAGCCGCTGCAGCAGAGCCGAGATATTCGCGCTATTGCCCCCGTGGCTGTTCTGAATCAGAATCTTCTTGAAACCGTGCCCTACCATTGAAGCCACGATATCCATCATCATCAGCAGGTGGGTCTCCGACACCGCGCTTACCGTGCCCGGATACCGGATGTGGTGTTGGGAGTATCCCAGCCACTGCACGGGCAAAACCAGCACATCGTTCGGAAAGCGCTCGTGCACGCGCCGGGCCACCTCTCCTCCGATCAGGCTATCGGTAAAAACCGGAAGGTGCAGGCTGTGCTGTTCGCAGGACGCCACAGGAATCAACACCACAATATCCCGCGGCAAAGCGTCAATCTCGGGAGATGTCATCTCGGCCAGAATCATAGCAACTACCTTTTGTAAGAATGAAAAAACGCTACGGCGGCCCTGCCTTTTCCACATCCGTCAGCTCGAAATCGATCTCCGGATGCTCCAGCGCAGCCAAATCGCTCTTCGACCGCTTGCGCAGAATCACACCGCTGAAATAGACCCAGTCCAGTTCCGCCAGTTCCCCAAACCGCTCGATCGGCTTGTTCCCACGGCAGTAAAAATACAAACGGCTTTCTGCAATCGGACCTTCCGACCTCACCCTGCCGGATGCGATCTCGCACCTGGGCTGTAGCATCTCCGGCCGTGTTCCCAGCGGAAGGCGTTCGATCCGGCCGTACCAGCTGTGAACGGCCAGTCCCTCGATCTCTTTTAAAAAACCCTTCCACTTTTCCCGGGCCGGCCTCTCAATCTGTTCCCGCTGCTCTCTGAACCGTTTCCTGGCCTGCTCGGCCACGCCCTTTCGACCCATAGAATCAAAGGTTAGAGTCAAGTTGCCGGCCTTGCCCAGCTCCCTGTCGGCCGTCCGTTTCGCCTCCCGCAACTCGGCTCGCACAGCCTCCAACCTTAAAAAGAACCCCTCCTGATCGGCCGATGTGGATTCGGGAAATCGTCCGGGGTCCCTGCTACACGAAATCGCCAGCGCAAGACATCCCAAAATCAACCACGACCGGCTTGCGATCTGCCATTTGCAATTTTCAACGTGCAATTTTCTACCTCACCCGCCCGCGCCGTTCCCGGCGCAGCATCGCAACCACAACACGCCCCAGCGCGCACCCGATCAGCCCGTATAGCTATGGATTCAGGCTAAATATATCACAAAGGCCGTGAGCGTCAAGCCTTAACTACCGGACTAACCCCCCGGCCTCCTTCTCTTCAGGGTTGGGACCTTGGGTTGAGGGGGCTACCTGTCGAAAGCCTGTAATACATTCCCCACGCATGTTCCCACCGTCTCAAGATCGTATCCCCCCTCCTGCGCCAGAAGCGTGGGTAGCCCCATCTGTCCGAGCCGTTCCCCGATGTGTGTAAACGCCTCTAAAGACAGTCCAAAATCCCCCAGCGGATCTCCCTGATAGGTATCCACCCCCAGCGAAACCACGAAGAACGCCGGACCAAACGCGTGGACCGCGTCCAGCGCCCGATCCAGTACCTCCAGGTAGCGCGCCTCGTCCACCCCCGCCTCCTCCAGCGGAAAATTTCGACTGAACCCCCGGCCGCCTCCCTGGCCCTCCTCATCGGCAAACCCGCTGAAATACGGATATTTCCGGTTGGGATCGGTGTGGATTGACACGAACAGCACCTCATTGGAATCGTAAAAGATATCCTGTGTTCCGTTCCCGTGGTGGAAGTCAACATCCAGAATAGCCACCCGCCCCTCCCGGCTCAACTGAGCCGCTGCAATCGCCGCGTTGTTTAGATAACAGTACCCGCCGTAAACATCCCGCCCCGCGTGGTGCCCCGGGGGCCGGCAGAGCGCATAGGCTGCCCGTTCCCCTTCCAGAAGCAGTTCTGCCCCAATCAGCGCGCATCCCGCAGATGCCAGTGCGGCCTCATACGTCCCCTCCAGAATCGGCGTCTGCGTCTCAAAACAGTAATATCCCGCCTGGTAAATGAGCGTGTCCGGCTTCCCCCTCAATGTCCGCATCGCAAACGTATCGGGAATAAGTCCGGCCGCCGATGTTCCTCCTGCATCCACCCACGCCGCATAGACATGCTCCAGATAATGCAGATAGCCCGGATCGTGCACTGCCCGGATCGCATCCGGCGCAAACGTCCGGGAAAAAATCACCTCCGTGAATCCCCGCGCGTTCAGAGCTTGCAAAACCCGCTCCGCCCGCTCCGGAACCTCCGGGTACGGCACCATCCCGTCTTTTATAAACTGATAAGGCGGAGCGTGTTGATTGTGCTTTTCCGAATAGATGATTTTCATAGAAAACTTCCCAGATAGCAGATAAAGAAATACCCGTGCGGGGTCGAGCAGTCAGCCGTCCTTCTGCTCTACGATGGTCGGTTTG
Source organism: Candidatus Latescibacterota bacterium (assembly GCA_965222075.1). GTDB lineage: Bacteria > Latescibacterota > UBA2968 > UBA2968 > JAAXHW01. Next base: position 4,068,617 of record OZ244937.1, read on the forward strand.
TGCGCATCACGTCCTGGATGGTCTCGTCGAGACGCTGGAGAAAGCGGGAGCGATCTCGTTTCTCAAAGGGAGCCGGTCCCCCCGTCATAGTCCCGAGATCGCGGAGATGAGTCAGGAGCTCCCGGTTTGCGAGGGCCTCGCCGATGGAACCCTCGGTGAAAACCCGACCCCGTGGACCCAGCACCGGAACACCCTTTTCCAGGCACCGAGAGGCAAGGGGGATGTCTCCGGAGATCACGATATCGCCTCTGGTGACATGCTCGACAATCCAGTCATCGGCCGCGTCGAGCTGTCCACCCACAACAACCCGTTCGAGCCAGTCCTCATCAGGAACCCGCATCCACGAATTCGACACCAGGATGACCTTGAGCCCGTAGCGTTTTGCCACACGGTAGACCTCCTGTTTCACCGGGCAGCCATCCGCATCCACGAAGATGTCCAACACCCCTGGACCTTTCGCTGTGATGAGGCGAGTTATTCAGCCCCATGTCGATCCGAGATACGAAAAGCGCCATCCGGGTAAGGATGGCGTCAACCGTTCATCACGATCTTGAATTCGCCTGCATTTCCCCAGACACAAGTGGTCCGTAAAAAACACCTTCGGGCGGTCAGACAGGGCCAAATTCCCTCTGTCCCCCTTCCACCACCGGCGTCTCCGTACACCGCCTGTACAAATCCTCAAACTCCCCCGACCCATCGTCCAGCCGGATCTCCATCCGGACCCCCCGCACAAACCCCGGCAGGTTGCCAAAGTAAAACGCCTCGTGCCGCTGGTGTTCGCCTCCAAAACACCACCGCAGGCCGTCGGGGTAGACCACCGTGGAAATGCGTCGGAGGGTGGGCTCAGGCGGTTCTACCCGCTGTGCTTCAACCGCCGCCTCGTCCACCTCAACCCCCAGCCCCGTCCCTTCCGGAACCGGCATCCACCCGGCAATCGGCCTGGGGGGAGACGCGATATCCCGCTGCCGGATGTCGTGTGCCGCCAGGTGGGAGAGCAGCCCCTGCTTGCAGGTTGACGCTACGTGCGCCACCCAGGCCGCTCGCAGCCCCGTCCCCACCGTCTGAATCCAGAACGGCATCCGGGCCTCATCGGCCACACCGGCACGCTGACGGATCGTCTCCACATCGTCGCCTCCCAGCACGAACCCGTCGCAGAGCCGCCTTGCAATCTGAACTCCGGCCGGTGTGCCCTTGTCGAATTCCGGGTCCGACCTCACGTGGCAGCAGCCGCTGCCGTAATGGGCGGCAATCGGCCGGTCGATTTTGCGGCACAGGATCTTGTAGCCCTCCGCATCCCGCTGTGGAATCGGCGACTCGAACCCGCCCACGCAATCGTACCGGGACAGCTCCCGGAGAATCGGCAGCGCCTGGCGGGCCTCCCGGAGGTGCCCGTTAAAATCCAACCAGAACGCGAATCCCGGCGGCGCAACCCTGGACACGGCCTCAATCTGTTCTACAATATCCCACCAGGGCCGGGTCTTGAACTTGAACGTCCTGTACCCCAGGGAAGCGGCATGCCGGATCTGCTTTACATACACGTCGGGGGGAAGGTCGATGGTCCAGTAGGCAAAGGGCACCCGGCGCCGGACCTGCCGCCCCATCAGCGCGTGCGCCGGCAGTCCCAGTGCCTTTCCCACCGCATCGTAACAGGCCATCTGCACCCCCCCGTGCGTGATATCCCGCAATCCCGCCACTGCGTCCCGGCCGATGAACCCGCCCGCCTCGGTGGGTGCCCCCATCTGATCCCCGTACCCGACCGCTCCGGAAGCCAGGCGAACCCGGTAGAGTGTGACCGCCTCCAGCGTCTTCTGCGAGAGGTGCATGAACGGCGCCATTTCAGGCAGAAAGGGCATCTTGAGCGGAATCACCTCAATATCGGTAATCTTCACAACAAACCTCGCACGCTTAAAGGTGATGCGACCCGAATAAATACCTCATAATTAAGGGAATTGTGCCGATATTTTCAATACGCATCCGGCGCTTTGCCATACGGAGGTGAACACCCGGTATTTTACGACACATCGGACGGCCGCGCAAGCCTTATTTGGGCACCCGAAAAACACGTGACAAACGCCCTTCGAGTCAATATCTTTGGGAAATTCACCTTTGATCGACAACAGTCGTCAGAAGGGAGCCAGAGATGGACAGCGAAGAGGCGGGAAAACTGCTCGAACGCGCCGACCGGTACCTGGCCGGCGGCAGCCTGGGAATGTTCCGGATGCCCGATGAAGTGGCCACGGTCTTCCACCGGGGAGAGGGCAGCCGGCTATACGACACGACCGGCCGGGAATACATCGACTACGTGATGGGCTCCGGCCCCATGATTCTGGGGCATGCGCACCCGGCCGTGGTGGCCGCCGTCCGGGAACAGGTGGGCCTGGGGTCCACTTTTTACGGACTCAACGAACCGGCCATTCGTCTGGCCGAGCGGATTGTGAACGCCGTGCCCTGCGGAGAGCAGATCCGGTTCACCTCCTCCGGCACTGAAGGCACCTTCTCTGCCATCCGCCTGGCCCGGGCCTTTACCGGGCGTGAGAAAATTCTCAAATTTGAAGGTGGTTGGCACGGCGGCCACGACTACGCCCAGCAATCCGCCGCACCCTCGGAGCCTGCGGACTACCCGGCGCCGGTCGCGGATTCCGGAGGCATTCCCAGGGGAGCGTCACAGACCGTGCTGGTCGCCCCGTTCAACGATCCCGAAGCGGCAGCCGACATCGTCAAAACCCACGGCAGCGAACTGGCGGCCGTCATCCTCGAACCGCTTCAGCGGGCCATCCGGCCCCAGCCCGGTTATCTGGAAAGCTTGAGAGAGGTCACCCGGGCGCAGGGAGTGATGTTGATCTTCGACGAAGTCGTCACCGGTTTCCGTATTGCCTGGGGCGGGGCCCAGGAGCGCTACGGCGTGGTGCCCGACCTGGCCGTGTACGGAAAAACCATCAGCGGGGGCTATTCCCTGGCTGCCGTGTGCGGCCGGGCGGACGTCATGGCCTGTGCGGATCGGAGGCGGACGTCTCCTCCCGTCTTCATCAGCGGCACCACAAACGGCAACCCCATCAGCACCACCGCCGGGCTGGCCACCCTGGACGAACTGGAAAAAGAGGGCGTCTACCCCCGGCTTTACGCCCTCTCCGACCGGCTCAGAGCCGGCCTGGAAACCGTGGGCAGAGCAATGGGGTTCTGCTTCCAGGTCATCGGAGAAGGCCCGGTGCTGCAGCCCTTCTTCACCAATACGAACATCCGCAACCACGCCGATACCCTCAAAGCGGATACAGAGACCGTCCGGAGGTTTGGCATCGAACTGATCAAACGCGGCATCTTCGTCAACCCCACCGGAAAGCTCTACCTCTCGTTGGCGCTGTCGGACGACGACATCGACCACACGCTGGAGGCCGCGGGTGAGGCGTTCATCCAGATCAAAGCCGGGGGCCCATAATCCCAAGGACCGAAAAAAGTTTGACATTCCCCTTTTGTGACTGCTATTTATCCAGATGATGGCGTGTCTGAACAAACCAAAAGGAGGTGTTATGGGAAACAACAACTATACCATGTCCGAAGAAGAGAAATACTTCTTCGACCTGACGGGCTACCTGATCGTTCGGGGCGCGCTGGAGCCCGGAGAGGTGGATGCGTGCAACCGCGCCATTGACCACTTTGCCGACAAAATCGCTGTCCGCTCCCTGGAAAAAGGAAGTCTGGCGCACGGTTCATCCGCGCTTGAGGGCCAAGCCGGCCGAAAGGAACTCACCGGCATGCTCGGCTGGCCTCCCCTTTACCGGGAGCCTTTCCGAAAGCTCCTGGTCCACCCGGTGGTGGTCTCCCGGTTAAACGAGCTCTCCGGAAAGGGTTTCCGTCTGGACCACGGCCCCCTCCTGATCGGGGCCGAAAGCGGAACCGAAGGCCACCAGCTGCACGGGGCGGGAGAACCCTTCAGCCCGGCCGTCTGGTACCACCAGCAGAACGGCCGGATCGACTGCAGGGGCATCACCGTGGCCTGGCAGCTGGCCGATGTCAACGCGGGCGACGGGGGCTTTGCGATCGTCCCGGGCAGCCACAAAGCCTGCGAACCCACCCCCGGTGGGGTCAAAAGCGTAGAGGACAACATGGGCCTGGTGGTACAGCCCGCGATGAAAGCCGGCGATGTCCTCTTCTTCGCGGAAACCGCCACCCACGGTACTCTCCCCTGGAAAGGTAAGGGGGAGCGGCGCTCCGTGCTCTACAAATACGCCTCCCGGGCCGCAGCCCGCGCTGTGGGACGCTTTTTCACCCCCCGGCAGCGTCACGGCGAGTGGACGGACGATCTCACTCCCGAACAGCGGGCCGTCCTCTACGGCCCGGGCGTTCACTCAAGCGGCACGCTTCCCATCCTGGCGTCCGACGGGGAGAAGACCCGGGTTGCAGGGCACAGATAGTGAAAGGGCAAACGGCCCTATCCCTCCACCTCCGGGCACGGCGCACAGGCCTTCCACAAGGCCGAACTTGAAAATTTTTGAAAGGAAGATCAACTATGGACGCACGCGAACGCTACTTCTGGGACCTCACCGGATACCTGGTGGTCCGGAACGTCCTCACCCCCGATGAAATCGCCGCCGCCAACGAAACCGTCGAACGCTATACGGACCACATCCAGGCGGGCGAAGACAACGCGCTGGCCGGGGAGTCCGAGCGGCTGAAGGGCACCGGGCGGCCGATGCTCACCGGCATGCTCGAATTTGAAAAACCCTACTGCGAGCCTTTCCGGAACATGCTGGTCCACCCGGTTGTGGTGCAGCGCCTGAACACTATGTGCAGCACGGGCTTCCGCCTCGACCACGGCCCCTGGGTCATCACCAGCCCAAAAGGCACGTCGGGCCACCGGATGCACGGGTCGGGGCAACCCCACAGGCCCCACGTGGCCTACCACCACCAGAACGGCGCCACCTATTGCGGCGGCGTCACCGTTGCCTGGCAGTTGACCGACTGCCCCAAAGGCATGGGGGGATTCGCCTGTGTGCCCGGCAGCCACAAATCCCGTTTGTCCATGCCCGGAGGCGTGAGCACCGGCGACAACGACATGGGCCTCATCGTCCAGCCGGAACTGAAGGCCGGAGACGTGCTCTTCTTTATGGACAGCGCCCAGTCCCACGGCGCCCTGCCCTGGAAAAGCGAAGTTACCCGCCGCTCCGTCCTCTTCAAATATGCGGGCCGGACGGCCATCCGCAGCGGCCGGGAGTTTGCGCCTCCCGAAATCTACTGGGGAGAGGAACTGGTGGAAGACATGACCGAAGAACAGCGCGCTGTCATGTACGGCCCTTATTCCAACCACCGGGGCGAAGTCCCCTTCCTCACCGTAGAGGATGACGGCACGGTGAGGGTGGAATAGCCCGCCGGAGTCTGTCCGGAGATCGGAGGCCCCATGGAGGCCCCCCTCCAGCCCATCCGGATTCGGTCGGGAAAAGCCGGCCGGATCGCCGTGGTCCTCCCCTACACCGAAGACCGCGTTGCGAAGGAGAGATCCATGAAAGGCATGATCACCGCGCCCCAGCCGCTGGCAGTGGACGCCGGCGCAAACGTGCTGGCAGATGGAGGAAACGCCGTTGACGCCGCGACCACCGCAGCCTTCGTGCAGATGGTCACCACCCCGCGCAGCTGCGGCATCGGCGGCTTTGGCATGATGAACATCCACACCGCAGGGCAGGAGACCATACTTGACTTTCACGGCAAGGCCGGCGCGAAGGCGGAACCCGCTATGTGGGAAGACCGGATCATTCGGGAGAACCTGACCGGCTACGGCTACACCCTCCAGGACCAGGTCAACGAACGCGGGTACAAATCGATCACCACACCCGGCACGGTCGCCGGGCTTTACAAAGCCCAGACGGAATACGGCACCCTGCCGTGGCGCGAGGTTCTTCAGCCTGCGATCAAAGTCGCCGCCGAAGGGTTTGAAGTCACCAGCAGCACAGCCGAGGCCTGGAAACGCACGCCGGTCGGCTCAGAAACATCGCCGTGGATCGGCGTGGGGAAATCCCCCTACGAGGAAGGCGGGGAATTGATCGCCAACCCGGACATGGCCAGAACCTTCTCGATCCTCGCCGAAGGAAGCGCGGAAGTCTTCTACCGGGGCGACCTGGCCGAGCAGATTGCGGAGGACATGGAACGCGGCGGCGGGTTTGTCACTCTTGAGGATCTCAACCGCTACGAAGTCACCGTCACCCAGCCGATCTATTCGGACTACCGGGGCTACACAATCGCCTCCAACCAGCCCCCCGGCGGCGGTGTCACCATTCTTCAGACGCTCAAAACACTCGAAGGCTACGACCTCGCGCAAATGGGCTATCTCACGCCCGAATACGTCTACACCGTCTCCCTGGCGATGAAAGCTGCCTGGACGGACCGGGCCAACCTCGTCGGAGACTCCGCCTTTGTGGATGTCCCGATCGAAGACCTCCTCTCCGAAGACCGGGCGGTCCGATGGCGGCAGGTCATCGATGCGCGTGAAAAAATCACGATCTCCCGCTGGCACCCTCAGGAATCACCCGACACCACCCACCTCTCTGTCGTCGATGTGTGGGGAAATGTCGTGGGCCTGACGCACTCATTGGGCTCGGGTTCTGACGTTATCACTCAGGGACTCGGATTTATGTACAACAACTGCATGAACTGCTTTAACCCGGTGCCCGGCCAGGTTAACTCCGTAGAACCCGGGAAATCCAGGATCACAGGCATGGCGCCCACGCTGGTAAAGATCGGGGAAAAACCTTATTTCACCGTCGGCGCGCCGGGCGGAACCCGGATCGTGACCGGAATCCTGCACGCCATCCTCAACGTCATCGACCACCGCATGACCGCCACGGAGGCCATTGCGGGCCCCCGTTTCGACTGTCAGAGCGACGTCATCGTCGCGCAAGCCCGCATCCCTCCCTCCGTCTGTGACCGCGTAAAAGAAATCGGACACGATATCAACCGCAGTCTGGCGAGCTACGGCGGAATCGCGTCCGTTCACGGAATTGTCATCGACCCGGAGACGGGCGCCCTGGACGGAGGCGCCGATCCGGGCGATAGCGGGATGGCGATGGGCGTCAGGTGAAGCGTCTCGGAAGATAAACGGCCATCAACGAATTTCCAGTTCTCCTTTGCGATACGCACGCAGAAAATTCTTACAAAGAGGATCTTTCCCCAGGAGCATATCCTCGGCAAGCCGGTAAGGTTCTGCCTTCCGATCCAGGGAGAAAACATGCTGAGGGTTGCTGGTCACCGGATCGATAATCCCGCTGTCCGAACCGGCCTCAACGGCCAGAATGGTGAAAACGTCGTTAATAAGTTGGCGGCACGGCAGTCCGAAAGAGATATTGCTGAACCCACCTGCAATGTGGATTTTGGACCCGTACTTCTCTCGTAGCCGGCGAATGGCCTCGAAGCAGTGATTGCCAAATTCCGAATCTACCGAAATCGGGAATACCAGAGGATCGACGTAAATATCCTGAATCACAATCCCTTTGGCCAGGGCCGCGCCGATCATACGCGAAGCGTTGGAGACCCGTTCCTCGTCGTTCTGCGGCATGCCGCTCTCGCCGGCAGCCGTCACAACCACGCGGGAATCGTAGCGCCTGGCTATGTCTAAGGCCTCAAGGCGTTCCAGCGAAGCCGAGTTCAGCAGCGTCCGGCCTGCCCTGCCGTCGCAGGCTTCAAGCCCCACCCGGATCGTCTCGATGTTGGAGGAGTCCACAGACAGTGGAACCGGGCACACCTGCTGCACGGTGCGCACCAGCCACTGCATGGCCTCCTTCTGCTCCTCAAGGCGCAGTGAGATTTCGTCCACATTCAGATCTAAGAAGTCCGCCCCGGCATCCACCTGGCGCTGGACCAGCCGGTGCAGGTAGGCCAGTCCTTCACCGGCATCAGGCTCCTGCCCGGACATCGCGGCCTGCACGGCGATCTTGACGTATTTGACACGTCCTTCCTCGTAATCCTGCGTCCGTTTGACCTCTTCGGGAATCACGAGGTAGCGGCGTTTCTTTTGGGTGTCGTAATAGCGGACCGCCTCCATCCCATCGGGATTCTTCGTGACAAGCTTTCCTTTTCTCAGCACTACCCGGGTGGTATGGATGTTTTCACCGATAACGATAAATTCACCTTCTCGACCGTCTATCTTCACCGTGTCCTCCTCATTTCGTCCGGGCGTGGTGGTCCCGCTCCAGAAAGGTGTTCGCCCAGGCGCTGGTGCCTTTCAAGGCGCCATCCTTGAAGATCACCGGCCTATCCAGCATCTTCTCTTCATCTCCGTATACCTTAAGCCGCTCATAGGCCAGCGACCAGATGCACTCCTTCTCTCCCACCTCGCACTTCCCCTGGCGCGTTCCTCCGCAGGGGCCGTTGCGCTGGTTTTTAACGCATTGCGACTCGGGGCAGAGAAACGCGATATCCGGCAATGAGCAGTCGCCGCAGTCCTGACAATCGAAGCACAGTATCTTCACCGCCTGTTCGGCGCCATGCACGGCCTTCTGCAGGCCTCTCCCGGCGCGCTCGACCGCCTGGAAGATCTTCTTGCCGATACGAAACGCCAGGCGCCCCTTTTCGAAGACTTTGTCGTGCACCGAGCGGTTGATTTTATAACCCAGGGAAACGCGTTGTCTGGAGGCCCTCAAGACCTCCGGACGCTTCGAATGGCGATATTGGCGGTTGATCCTGGTCGAGCTGAGCCCCGTCGTCGTATCGGGCTCAAAGAAAAAAAACTCCCCGGGCTGGTGGAAGAGGACCTCCTGAACAAAGTCTTTCCAATCCCCTTCTCCGAAGCGGCCGGCAATCTCTAAAATCCGCTCATAGTCCTCGTACTTCAGGTGTCCCCCCAGGTATACACCGCGATATCCCAGTCCTCTGGCAATGGCGCACTGCTTTGCGGCGAACTCCAAAAAGAAGGCCTTGCCCTTATCGCGCGACCGGGCGTGCTTTTGGGTCAATGCAAGCAGTTCATCCGTTACGATCACTCCGGGGATGTTGCCCGCGTGAAAAAACCGGGCCGCAGCCGGGCTGAGCACATAAACGTTGGCCAGCACCGGCACCTGGAGATCGTGAAGCGCCATATACTTCAACAACTCGTCCTGTTTGCGCGCGTCATACCCGATCTGGTTGATGATGAACGCAGCGCCACTCTCAACCTTTTTGGCCAGCTTGAAATACTGCGGCATCACCTCACGTTCGTAGCGCTTGTGGTTGTTCACCACTGCGCCTAAGAAAAAATGCGTGGGCGCCAGAACATGATCGGCCCTGCCACTGTCCACCCGCATACCGGAATTCATCTCGAAGAACATCTTCAACAGGCCAACCGAGTCGATATCAAACACACCGCCTGCCTGCCCATTATATCCGCTGACAGGATAGTCGCCCGACAGCGCCAGCACGTTGTTGAATCCTTCGCTGGCGAGTTGCCAGCCTCTGCCCAGCAGGGCATTCCGGTTCCAGTCCTTGCACGAAAGGTGAATGATGACCTCCTGCCCCCGGGCCAGCAGGTCGGTTCCCATGGTATCGGCGTTGATCATGGCGTTGCCGCCTGGATTATCGGTGATACTCAGGGCGTGCACCTGCGGATGTTCGGCAAGTTCTCGCGCAAGCTTCAACACCAGGCGCCCACGGCGCTCGGTAATGACGCCGCGAGAATTGACCAGTTCCACGCAGGTAACGAACGTATCCGTCTCCTGAAGCAGGTAGCGCAAGGCGTGCTTCTGCCAGGCGCCCAGGCTGTGGTTCGCTTTCTCAGGGGGTGTAGCCATAGCTATATACTCACAATGTGAAGCAGCTCTGCAAATTGCTGTTCTCGCGGTTCCTTCTCGATGCGTGTCACGTCACCTCACACTCCTGAAGGATCATCCGTCCTTGCGAATCTGCTCCGTCTGCCTGGCCACCGTTGCAAGCTGGTCTTCATCCCATGCCTCTTGCTGCTGCAATGCATACAGCGATGTATAACCGTCCGACCAGTCCGGGGGAACCAGGCAGGGGCGGTCATCGTGGTGTGCCCAGCGTACAGGGTTACCCCGTACAATGGTTCCTTCGTATCGACTGGGGAGTGGATTGGGAGTGTAGGTAAATGCATCGGCAGACGAATACGCGTTCAGCAGCAGGGGACGCCCCCTGTCGGAAAGATTTGGCCTGGAGCCATGAATTACACGACAGTTATGAATGGTGATGGACCCGGCCGGCCCCGTCAGGTACTTGACCTTCTCCGTATCGATGCGTTTGACGTCTTCGCCGCCTATGCAGCCCACCCATTGATCCCTGGCATCGTATTGGTTGAAGAGTTCGCCATTGTGGCTGCCCGGGATGGCGCCAAGCGGACCCTGATCGTCGCCCACATCATGAAGATAAAGGCCTATTGTGAGCGGACTGTAGTTGGTGTGTGGCCAGTACGTAATGTCCTGATGCCACTTTACCTCCTCGCCGCCTTCTGCCCATTTGAAATTCAGTTTGGAGTGGTGGAATTTCACATCCGGCCCCACCAGATCGGCTGCCACGTCGGCAATGATCGACTGCGAAGCGAACTCCCAGTAGGCCGGGTGATGTTCCACGGGGCTGCTCAACCGACGAAGACGCGGATCGTCCGCCGTGTGACCGGGCTCCAGATCGAACACGACGTCCGACTTGCTCACGGAACGGCTGCGCTGCACCATTTCGTTTGTGACGTCAATCAGGCGCTCAACCCAGTCCTGCGGCACAATGGATTCAACGAGCAGGTATCCGTTATCAAAGTAGAATTGACGTTGCTCCTGGGTGAGCACCTCAGGTTTGTGAGACAATATCTCCTCGGGCGTCATCGAACAGCCTCCTTCTATGAGAAACCAACGATGAGGTTGCGACTGAGCTATGCGAAATTCAGAATTTAGACAAACCACTTCTCTTCAGCAAGCCATATTGCCGTTGTCCAAACGAACATAATGTTGTATTTTGTCAGCAGCACCGACCGATTGTCGGCGGTAGACCACTGGCGAAGAGAGGAGCTTTATGGAACAATGCACGGTATTGGGCACAACCGATCTCCAGGTGAGCCGCCTGGGATTTGGGGCTGCCCGGATTGGCGAGGGCGTGCCCCCCGACCGGGTGGAAGTCCTGCTCAACACCCTCCTTGACCTGGGTATCACCTTTATCGACACGGCGGATTGTTATGCAAATAGCGAAGCGCTGATCGGCCGCTTCCTCGGTCATCGTCTGCAGGAGTGCGTTCTGGCCACCAAGTGCGGCTGCATCATCGGTGGGGCCAAGGGCGAACCCTACTCACGATCCATCATCGCCGAGAGCATCGACCGCTCCCTGCAGCGACTGGGCGTTGACCACCTTGACCTGGTGCTGCTCCACACCTGCTCGGCGGAGGTGCTGCGCGCCGGTGAGGCGGCCGAGGCGCTGCTGCAGGCGAAGGTAGCCGGCAAGGTGCGGTACACAGGGTACAGCGGCGACGGGGAAGACGCCCTGCAGGCGATTTCCATGGGAGCTTTCGATGCCCTCCAGGTGACCTTCAACCTGGTGAACCAGGTGGCACTGGGGGATGTGTTGCCGGCGGCAGAGCGGGCCGGAATGGGCGTGATCGCCAAGCGTCCCATCGCCAACGCCCAGCTCCTCAATACGGGTTCTCCCTACTTCCGCGAAGGAGGGCATTGGGACCCGGTGCGGCAGCTGCTGGCAGAGGAAGGAGTCTGGGAGGATGCACTGGAGCTCTCCCTGCGCTTCACCCTATCCCACGACGTCATCAACAGCGCCATCGTCGGCACCACCGATGCCGATCACGCACGGGCCAACGCTCGGCGCTCGGCGGCAGGGCCTCTGCCGTTACATGTCGTGGAGGCCCTTCATCGGTTGGGGCGCGATTTCTAAGAAGCTGTCTTAAAACCCCCAGCGGTCATCGGCTGGCGGCGGTCCGAGTACAGCCCATTGTTATGAAGCTGTTCTGATACTGCACCTGAGACGCTACATCATTCATAAATGTCGAGCGGCTTCCCCAGAACATCGAACCTGGGTTCAACACCCAGGCCGGGGGCTTCCGGTGCAAAGAGCTTTCCCGATTCGACTGCCGGGCCTGGGCAGCCCGTGGAGATCGTGGTGTAGTTGTGCAGGTCCGTCGAGCTCATCAGAAGCTCCTGCGGCGTGGAAACCGCCAGATGTGCATGCGCAGCCGTTACGATCTCTCCTCCCCACACATCCTCGATCACCAGCGCGATCCCATGTTCCACACACAGATCTCGAATCCGGCGAGACTTCGTCAGTCCACCCTCCCTCGAGACCTTGATGCTGAGGACCTCTGCGGCCCGATCTGCGATCATCCGTTCGACCATTCGAATATTCCCCACGCATTCGTCGAGTTTCATCGGATGGCTTGTGCTGCGCCGAACATGCAAACACGCCTCATAGGTAAGACAGGGCTGTTCTACATAGAAGTCCAGGTCTTGTACCGCACGCACAACGCGAACGGCTTCATCCATACGCCAACCCGTGTTGGCATCCACAAATGCGCGTTCTCCCGGCTTTAGATTGGGAACAGTAGCGCGAATTCGTTCGATATCCTCATCGGGGTCCGAGCCCACCTTGATCTGGAATACCCTGTACCCGGCTTCCCGGTATTTTTGCATCTCGCCCGCCATCGCATCGGGCGCAGCCTGAGGAACCACCCGGTATATCGGTGCGTACTCTGAGAGTTTCCCTCCCAATAGCATGTAGACGGGAAGACCCGTGCTTTTGCCAAGGATATCCCAGCAGGCGGCATCGAAGGCGGACTTGGCGTATCCATGCCCTTTCAGGACTTCATCCATAATACGTTCAATTCGCCCGATCTGCCGCGGATCTTCTCCCAGTAACGCCCGGGCCAAACGCGGCGCCGCAGACCGGACGCCTTCCGGGTATGCCTCTGCGTAATTGCCTTCCATCGGGCAGCATTCGCCACACCCATAGACACCGGCGTCCGTTTCAATGGTGACCACCGTTGTATCGCCAACTTCAAAAACGCGCCCGGGCCCCCACGTGTAAGCCCCCCCAACATATGGAAGACCCGTGCGATAAACGGCAACTCGACTGATTCGCACGACGCATCACCCCGCACAAAGTGTCAGTGTCTCAAGCAACTCGACACTGGTATCGGCCCACAGCCCTGCGGTCCCTTTTGGCGCGCGGACGTGCCGACAGAGCCTGGTCTCATAGCTTCCCTCGTCGAGTGCCCGATCGGTTGCTACGTAGCCCACGGAACCATTCGCCAGTCCCACGACCATCGTCTGACCCATGGAAGATCGGGCCTTGATGTCCAGCCCCACCTCGGCAAACACCTCTCCGTGCAGTCCGACAATCCCCAGATCGCCAATCCGCAGCGCTTGAACGGGGATGTCCCACTCCGACGCGCTTTCGTTGAGAAGAACGATCTCGCGCGCATATACCCACTCCGTGTCGCCCCAGTTCTCGCCGGACGCATACAGTTCCCTGGCCGAGGCAAGCTCCTCGGCAGTCGGTGTCCTTGCGCGGAAGGGAATCCGCCTCAGGATTGCTCCCAGGGCGATATCCGATTTGAAGTCATCCTCCCGGAGCAAATTCCATTGTTTCCATGCCTCCGCCGCGACGACGTTGCCCACCCGCTCAATCTCGCCATAGGCGTGCGTGGGACGCCGGGCGGGACGGGTAAAATCGCAATTGTTTATGTCGCCCTGGCATCCGTTGGCCATACTGGCAACAAACTCCCCTCCGGCCATCCGCTGGAGAGCAGCGCCGAAAGCACTGAAGTAGTCAGCAGACACCCAACTCCCCTGAGACGTACCCACGTAGTGCAGACTCAGGTTCGCATACACCGCAACAGGATGCCGTCCCGTCGACTCACGGATCACCAGCAGGCCCAACTGGGGATCCGTCGGCCCCGCCGGCCTGATTGCATCCGGATTCTCGTACCCCGGGTTCATGCGAACCGAACCGTCCACCATGTGCCAGCGACGGTTATGGACCTCTTCGCCGCAGTTCCCCGACGCGTGCGCCGCCTCGGCGGGAACTTGGTCCCGGGCTGCCATAAGCATCGCATCGGCGATCCTCGGGATGAGGGACTCCGCATACGCCGGCTCATCGGGCGTACCCAGTGCGCCCACCGCGCTGGGTGCCGTATGCGTATGCGTTGACGATATCAGCACATGATCGGGTGGAATCCCCGTCTGCTCATTGATCCGGGCCTTGGCAGCTTCAACCACGCGAACCGGAACATCAATCAGATCACAGGTTATCAGCCCCAGGGTCATCTCCCCGTCACTTAACGCAACCGCTCTCGCATACAGCTCATCGTAGATGCGATCGGCCGTCCGATCTTGGAAACTGCCGACGAGGTGACACCCCAGGTTCGGCGTGATATTTGTCTTTGCCGCTCCCGCCTTCAACGTTCCCATCGTTGCCATTCCTCTCCTCAGATGTGTGCGTGTCCTTCACTCGCCTCCCTCGGAAAAGCTCAGCCGCGCCCCGGTAGCGGCGTCGGCTGGAGCGAATAGAAAAATTCTGGGAGTTATTTCTTAACATCGACCTTCGGACCTGATGTTTAAGACACTGCCGATGATACAAATTCCGTCGGCATCGGCTTGAATTGGCACCCTTCCACGAACACTTCGAAGAAATCCGGTGTCGTCTCCAGTTCGATATGTTCGATCTCTTTCACCAGCGCCTCTATGGACTCGCGTCTTTTCCGGGAAAGCAGCACTTCTCTGGCCCCCTGAACCGCCGCATTCCCGATTTTCACAATCCGATCTTCGGCCACCGGGACCAGAAACCCGATCTCAATCGCATTTTGAACATTCACATAATTGGCGAACCCCCCGGCCAGAAAAAGCTTGCCGATATCCGCCGGATTGATGCCAAAATGCCGCATCACGATAAACTGACCGCAATAATTCGCCGCCTTGGCCTGCGCCAGATTGCTGGCATCTTCCCGGGACAACGTAATCCCGTACTCGGGCACAACCGTCATCTCATAAGACCTATCCGTAAACATCCCCTTGGGCTTCATACGGCCGTGCCGTCGAAGCTCCGCCAGCAGATCGATCAAACCGGAGCCACAGATCCCTTGCGGTTGCACATCGCCGATTGTTCGATACACAATCTCATCGTCTTCTATGCGGATTGACTCAATCGCACCTTCATAACCCGGCATCCCGTACTGAATCAGCCCGCCCTCAAACGCAGGCCCGGCCGGGCAGGAAGCCGTCAGCAGCCGCCCCGGGTGTCCCACCACCACCTCCGTATTGGTCCCCACATCCACCAGCATCACCACACCTTCCTGAGACGCCATATCCATCGCCACCAGGTCGGCTGCCGTATCCGCCCCTACATGGCTGGCAATCAGCGGCATCCCGTAGACCTTCCCCTTCGGATTTGCCCGCAGCCCCAGGCGCCGCGTGCCTTCAAGCAGCGACGTCGTCTCCCGTTCGCCCGCAAGATACGCATGCTCCACCCCGGACTTATAAGGTTTCTGACCGATGCCCTGCACATCCAGCTTAAAAAAAATATCGCGCATCGTGGAATTGCCCGCTACGACCACCTCGTAAATCTCCTGACGGACAAACCCGAAGCGTTTCCCCAGCTCCAGGATTTCGTGGTTGAGCGCATTCACAATCGCCTTCTGCAACTCCCCCTGAAACTCTCCATCGTAAGAAATCCGGTGCATTACATCGCTGCCTCCGAACCGCTGGGGGTTCTCGAAGGAACTGACGTGAACACTCTTTCCCGTCTCCAAGTCCACCAGGTCCATCACCACCGTTGTGGTGCCCAGATCCATCGCAATCCCGTACAGGTGCCCGCGGTACGTATCGACCACCTCGCCGTCGTAAAAAACAACATCCCCCCGGCGTGTGACCAGGGGGGCCGATTCAACGGGTTTTTCCCGCGTGACGGAAAGGATCTTGGGGGTGCGCCTCAGAGGCGAGAATTGGATATCAACCCCGGCGTCTTCAACCACCACCTGGCAGGCAAGGCGGTAGTTCTCCCGCAAAAACGACTCCGCATCGGTCCGGGGCCCCAGCGCCTCCATCCCCCGCTTGATCTCAACCACACACTCGTGACAGTGCCCGGTGCGCCCGCAGGAGGTGGGCACCTGGACCGCCAGTTCATCCGCATAGTCAAAAACCGTCTTCCCGGCTACAAGGTCACATGCCTTGCCATCGTGAGATATTGTACCCATGCGACGGTCTATTCCCCAGCTTCAATGAAGGCGCCCTCACCCGCCTCCGTCTCCCAGGCGCTGCGATAGTCCAGCTTGTCCCCACCACACATCAGCAGTTTGCCTCCCGGACGGGGCTTCCTCTGGTTCCTGCAACCAAACTCGGCCGTACATTCGTCGAAGCGATTCTTATAAGGACACCGCCGGGTGGAAAGTTCATCGGCATGGGCCACCATGCCGGCGAACAAGTCTGTAATCTTATCCAGCCGCTTTTGATATTCCTCTTTGTCAATTTTTTGCATCGTTGGGCTCACGCATTAGATTTGACCTCTTCCTCTTGCTCCTCAAGCAACTGCTTGGCCAGGGCCACGCACGCCATCGCATCCTTGCCGTACCCGTCCGCGCCCATATCGTCCGCAAACTCCTGCGTTACCGGCGCGCCTCCCACCATAATCTTGACATCCTCCCGCATATCCGCATCGATAAACGCCTCGATGGTCCTGCCCATATTGGGCATTGTCGTTGTCAGCAGCGCCGACATCCCCAGCAGGGGCGCCCCGTGCTCCTCCACCGCATCCATAAACTCGTCCTCCGACGTGTCCACCCCCAGGTCGTGGACGACAAACCCGGTGCCTCGAAGCATCATAATGCAGAGATTCTTTCCGATATCGTGCAAATCCCCTTTCACCGTGCCCATAATCACCGTACCGATCGGCTCGATGCCCGACGCGGACAGAATCGGTTCAATATACGCCATACCGGCCTTCATCGCCCGGGCGCAGGCCAGCACTTCTGGTACAAAAATAAAGTTCTCTCTAAATTTGATTCCGACGATCCCCATTCCCGCAACCAACCCGTCGTCCATAATTTCCAGCGCTTCGGTGCCCCCCTCTAAGGCCGCTTTGGTCAACCGGTCTACGGTATGGTGTTCTCCGTCGATCAGCGCCGCGCCAATCGCCTGCATCGCGGGGCTGGCAGTGGCAAATATATTGATCGTCCGCTTCCGCTCGTCCTCCCGCTCGATAAACTCCTCAATCTCATCCCGGATGAATTCATTTTCGATATCCGTAATTTCCGCCATTCTTTCCCTCGTCATTCTGACCTGCCTGTCGAGCCGAGCTCGGCGCAGGCAGGAAACAGACTATCCGTGTTCATTTGTGTTCATGATCGAATTACTCGCCTTCATCTGTGGTTGTTTTTCCCTGCCTCAATTCGCCGCATGCTCCTTATGCCAGCTCCGCACCGCCCTGGGAATCTCCTTGAGGTTCTCAATCGAGGTCTGCAGCGGAATCGCGCACTCCGGGCCGACAAGCTGCACGCCGGCATCCAAGTTCTTGTAGACCTCCTGCCGGACCTCTTTCGGCCCTTTTGAAAACAGCGTCTCAGGATTGTTGATATTGCCTACCAGGGAAATCCGCTCCTTCACCACCTGCATGGACTCCTGGGGTTCGTTCTTGGAGTCATAATGAAACGCCGCCATCCCCGTCTGGGCGATGTACTCCATCCGGTCCACCGTCCGCCCGCAGATATGCAGAATCAGCGGAATCGGAATCCGCTCCACGAACTCAATGTGCAGGTCGCGTAAATACCGCTTGTAATAGTCGCCGCTCACCAGATCCCCGGTCGCGTGGTCCGGCAGCGTCAGCGCATCGGCGCCCGCCTCGATCTGCGCCACCCCGAACGCCACGGTCGCTTCCTTCATCTTATCCAGACAGGCCTTTGTCTTGTCCGGATCGTCTAAGGACATCAGCAGGAAAGGCTCCACTCCGAAACAGTGGTAGCCCAGCGACCAGGGCCCCATCGTCTTTCCAATCACGGCCACCTCATCTCCGAATTCCACCTTGAGCATTTTGATCGCATCCAGCACGCATTTCGTATCCTGATGTGTCAGAAGGTCCGGCGGAATCCGGATATCGTCCACATCCTCCCAGATCGGTTCGCGCATCTTCACCGTCGGCCAGTTGTCCTTCTGTTCCCACTGAATCTTGCACCCCAGCGCCGAAGACTCCTGGATAATCGTAAACACCGGCATAATGGTATCAAACCCCAATTCGGTATGTCCGGTAGCCGCTAAGCGGGCCATCAACTCCGGATCCCGATTTGCATCCGGAAACGGCGCATCCACCAAGTCCATGAGTTCCACCGTCGCCACGGACGTGGGATTGCAAACCGCCGTCCGGTCCACCGGTTCTCTGCTCAGCGCAGCTAAGACGCGTTCTCGGCCGGCCATCGGCTTTACAGGCTGCGTATCCATAATGTGATCTCCTGGCCTGAAATCCATGATCCTTACCATGTTGTTTCGCGGCCCCACCCCTCACATCCCAGGGCGCACGGCTGTGCGCCCCTACTGTTGCTGGCTTGGCGCCGCCAGAACACCGCGGGATGCCGTCATCTCTTGCTCCCGAATCGCCGCCCGAACGTTCGGTGCTCGAACCAGCAGCAATCCCACCATCTCATCGTGGGCGTGCCCGCAGGAAAAGGCGGCCCTGTCCACACTCTGGTCCAGCATCTCTCCAAGCTTGATCAACCCGCCCGTAATCGCCGAAATCCGCCGCTCCCTGTCCTTCCCGTCTCCTTCGGCGCCCACCTGGTAGCCCCCGTCCCCAAGGCTGGAAACCGTTATCTTCAGCCCGGATTTCTTATCTAAGATCCCCAAGGGCCGGGCTTCGGCCTCGCTGTCCGGACCCAGCTTGCACGCCTCTAAGAAAACCCGCTTGCAGGCCAGTTCGTGCTCCGCCCCGCAGGGAAACCGGAGCAGCCCCTCCGGCGTCTGCTCCATCCCGCCCAGCGCCTCCATGGTTTTCACCACAGACGCAATCCGACCCTCAGCCCCTTCCAGATGGCTGTACGTATGGACCAGGTACGCCGGTCCTCCATCCTGCTCCTGGCGGTAGAGCGCGATCGTAATATCGTGGAAATGCGGGTCCATCGGGACCAGTTCAATCCGTCTGCCGATATCAACTGTCTGTCCCATAACGCGATCCTCTGATAACACTTCCTGCTGACAGCGTGCCTATATTTTTCTTGACAGCACGGAACCAAGTCCGCTATTTTTAGTCAACATTGTGCTGATGGTCTGACCAATTTTAACAATAAAGATTAACCCAAAACCGGGGAATTGTAAAGCGAAATTTCAGGGTTTGAATTGAAAATTTGAGCTTCTCAACAGAAATCATACATATATAACTGAAAAATAGAAACTTATGTGAGGAATTCTAAATGGCTCTCAACACGCAAAAACAGAAAAACCCGGCATTCGAAGAGATGAAGCCGGTCACACGAACCTCGCTCAGCGACGAGATCGTTGCCCAGATCGTCGACCTGATCTCCCGGGATGTGCTCAAACCGGGAGACCGGCTGCCGCCCGAAAGAGAACTCTGCAAACAATTCGATGTGGGCCGCACCTCCCTGCGGGAAGCGCTCCGTTCCCTCGCCGTCATGGGCATCCTGGAAGGCCGGGTCGGCGAAGGCACCTTTGTAAGCAACAACAGCAGCAAATACCTGGAAAAATCCCTGCAATGGGGCCTGCTGTTGGACACAAAAAAAGTCCAGGACCTCATCGAAACCCGCCTCATGCTGGAATCCCAGACCGCGTTTCTGGCCGCACAGCGGGCCACAAAAGAAAACCTCCGGGAAATCCAGCAGACCATCCGGGGAATCGAAGCCTCTCTCGATCAACCCAAGAAATTCCTGGAATATGACTTACGGTTCCACCTGACCATCGCCCGGTCCACGCAGAATTCGATCCTCTACAACCTCCTCAGCATGATCCGCAGTTATCTCCAGGAGTGGATCAAGAACAGCCTGGAAGAACCCTCAACGCATACAATGGAAATACGCGCCCGAATGTCTCTGGACGAACACAAAAAAATCCTGCAATCCCTCCAAGCCCGTGATGCCGAAGGCGCACGGCAGGCCATGAATGAACATATTCTCTCCAGCAGCGTTGACCTTCAGACGCAGATCACAGAAAACGCCGGAGACGATCCGGAGTGAAAAGACGGATCGGGTATGCCAGAACCCTGACCGGTCCCACCATTAGGCACACGCGTCGCCTGCCTGTCGAGCAGAACTCGGCGCAGGCAGGGCATCCGGCGCAGGTGTTACCTCCCATCCAGCGCATACTGCTCCACCACCCTCGAAAATCCTTCCGCCTCAAACGGCGGCGCCATCTCAAGCCCGGCATCCGCTGCCAGCCGCTTCGTCTGCTCGTCCGCACTCTCCACCAGCACCCCCACGCCTGCCTCCCGCAGCATCGGCAGATCGTTATCTCCATCTCCCACCGCCAGCGTCTCGGCAAGCGACACCCCGCACGTCTCGCAAATCGTCCGAAGTGCCCCACCTTTGTTCACCTCCGGGTGCATCACCTCCACACGATCGTCGCCGGTTCGTGCGAGATAGAGCCGCTGCCCGAAAACCTCTTGCATCTCTTCCAGCACCACATCCCGCCGCTCCGGCCCGGGCATCACAATAAGCTTGGGAGGCGGTCCCAGTTCCCCCACCCGGATCCGGGAAAGCAGATTACCGTCGATAACAAACCGCACCCCGGTCAACGCCACCAGCCCCTGTACCGATGCCGTCTCCCGGTCCGTCATATAGTCCTCCTGCACGCCCCCTCCTCCGACCTCACACCGGCAGTAAACAAAATTCAACCCACGCTCGCCGATATAATCCACCACCTCTTGAAAAACCGACAACCGCTGTTCGTGCAAAAGCCGTCTCGACCCATCCACCGCCGGGCCAAGCACCACCGCCCCGTTATAACTCCCAATGTACATCGCCGCCGCCAGTTCCGGCACTCCGGCAAACGGCGCCTGGCTCTTTTCCATATTCCGCCCGCTGATTGACGCAACAGCGGTCCCCCGCTCCACAAGCGCCCGAATCGCCTCGACAGACGCCTCCGAAGCCTGCCCCATCCCGCTCAACACCGTACCGTCCAGGTCGAACGCCACCAGCCGGATCATATCCAGAACCCCGAAAATTTCGGATTGTGGAACGGGAGTTTTAAATTCGAAATTCTCAATCTGACGGCCTCTAATCCACCAGCGGCAGCGTCACTGTTGCGCCCCGCTCCACCGACCGGAACACCGCCTCGGTGAACTCCATATATTTCACCCCCGCCTCAAAGCTCGTGTCGCCCTGCGGCCCCCCCTGGACCGCGCTGACAAAATCCTGCTCCACAGTCCACTCCCGCGCCTCATCCTCCGGAATCGGGAGCTCCGACAGCCCCTTATCCCCGGCTTTTCCGCCCAGAATCGTATCGCTGTCCAGCTTGTAAATCAGCGTCCCCTCGCTCCCGTAGAGTTCCACCTGGGAATCGGTACCAAATCGTGCCACACTCGAAAAGAGAAGCCCTGCCGTCGCCCCGTTCTCCATCCGGCCCAGAACACTCACCGTATCGGGCCGTTCCACCGGTCCTTTTCCCACTCCACCGGACAGGGAGCGCTCCTTGATAAACGTCTCCGTCTGCGCCGAAATCGTCTTCATATATCCCGCCCAGCGATGGATTGTCTCCACCAGAATCCCCATATTCAGCGCATTCACCCCCGAATATCGATCAATTTGGCGCCAGTGCAACGGTTCATCCGGATCGCAGTTACCGCCGTTGAAAGACCGGCTGTACACATTGTAAATCTCTCCCAGGTACCCCTCCCGGACCAGCCGCTGCACAAACCAGTCTCCCTTCATCCCTATCGGCGAGGGGCAGATCTGCGTCACCAGCCCGGTCTCCTGCGCCTTCGCATACATCGCCTTCGCCTCCCGCAGGTTCATCGCCATCCGCGCCTGCACGAACGTATGCTTCCCCGCATCCAAGGACGCCAGCACAAACGGACGGTGCTTGTAGGGCCACGTCCCGATCATCACCGCATCGATATCCTCCCGGGCAATCAGCGCGTGCGGGTCCGTCATAATATCCGGACGCAATCCGAACTCCCTGGCAATCTTCCTCCCGCTCTCCTCGCTCCGGTTGCAGACCGCCGCCACCTTCGCGTCCTCAATCTTTGCCAGCCCGGGAAAATGCCGGCTCCGAAAAATTCCTCCTGCTCCGATGATACCAATACGAACCTTGTCAGACATAACGCTCTCCCTTCTGTCTCAATCATTGTACAATCGGTCCAGCAGTCCTGCTGCCGTCTTCACAATCTGCTCTCCCACCCCCGGGCGGAAAACGCTCGCCTCGGCTTCGTACCCTCCCTCTTCAAAGGCCTTCCGGCCGGGCAAATAGCCCACGCTGTCATTGGCCAGTTCCAGCACCATCGTCTGCCCAAACGGCGACCGCTCTTTGATCTCCAGCCCCAATTCCACCAAGAGTTCCCCCGGCGCCGTCACCAGGGCCAGGTTCCCCACCCGCAGGGCTTGAACCCAGGTCGGCGCCTCTTCCGGCACCTCATGAATCCGCTCCAGATTCCGCCGGGAAAACGCCCGCTCGCCCATTGTCCCCTTGCCCTGCTGCTGAATCTCCCGGGCGTGGGCCAGGTCCGCTTCCGACGGGGCCTCCCGCCGCTTCAGCACCACCTCTTCCATTGCCGCTCCCAGGGGCGCATCGTCTGTAAACGCCATCTCATTCCATGCCCAGAAGACATCCGCAGCCACCAGCGCGGCCACCCGTTCCGTGTGCTGGTACCGGTCGTTTTTCGGCCGGACGCCGCCCATCACATCGTGGTTGTTGATATCTCCGCATGCCCCGTTGGAAAGCGCCGCGACAAACCGCTCGCCCCGCATCCCCTGGATCAAGGCTGAAAAAAACCCGAAATAGTCCGCCGAAATCGCCCGTTCGTGGTCTCCGCCCCCCACGTAGTGGAGGCTGTAATTGGCCAGCAATCCGATCGTCTCACCCCCGGTCCGGCGCAGGCAAAGCGCCCCCACCTCCGGATCGACCGGACCTGCAGGTTCCACCACGTCCGGGTTCTCCAGGCCCGGATTTGTCCGCACAGACCCGTCCCTCATCCGGTAGCGGCGGTTGAACACCACCCGGTCTTGGTCCCGGCGCCCCCAGCCGACCTGGGCCGGCTGCCGTCCCTCCCACGCCAGCCGGACCGCATCCGCAATCCGCCCGATCAGAAATTCCGTATACGCGTCCTCTCCCGTCTGGGCCCCCGTATGCGTGTGGGTGCAGCAGATCAACACCCGCTCAGGCGCAAGTCCCACAGCCTCCGCAATCTGCGCCTTCGCCCGGTCTAAGTAGACCCGTTTCACCCCGATCAGATCGCACACCACAACCGCGATCCCTTCGCCTTCCCGTTCCAGCACAAAACTCCGCACCTGCAGCGGATCGTGGACCACCTCTGCCCGCCGTTCGTGGAACAGCCCCGGGATCAACGTCCCCAGAGGCGGCGTAATATCCAGACAATACGCACCGGCTTTTAGCATAGGGCCTCCTCCTTCTGCGGCCAATCGGCGTCCGTTATACCGGTGTTGTCCCACTCCGGGGTAACGCGTAGGGACTGACCCCCGACCTTACGGATTGGTGATATCCTCATACCCCGTCAAATGGTAATCATACTCCAGATAATCCAGCAGCCGACAGAGGCTTCGGAAGGCCACCCCGAAACCGTCCACACCGCTCACACCGCCAAACTGCCCGCCCCCCTTTACGTGGGGCTCTAAGTCCACAAAAACTCCGGGCACCCCCAGAGGGGAAAGTCGCTTCTGAATCTCCGGCACCAGTTCCCGGAAATCGCGCAGCACCAGCTCGTGTCCGGCATCGCCCCGATCTACGGGAATAAACCGGGTCAGCCCCCGATTCTCGGCGGCGTTCAGCATCGCCTGGTTCGCCGGATTGTTGAACCCTTTGATGTGAATCCAGCCCACGCCTGGTTTCATTTTGACGTAATGCTCATAAACGCTGTCCGGGCTGTGCCCTTTGGCCTCCATGTTTCCCACATCCGGAATGATGCAGACATAGGGACTGTTGATCTTCTCGTACAGGGCGATCAGCGTCTCCCCGTCTCCCCCCACCAGATCCCCTTCGACCTCTAAGCCGTAAATCACTTCGGCCTTAGCGCAGGCCTCAACGATCTGCGCGAGTTGCTCGGCGGCCCGGTCCAGGTACTCCCACGGGTCTTCACCGTGCGGATGGTAATAACTGAACCCGCGGATCAGTTTGGTATCGAACACATGGGCCAGCTCAATCGCCCGCTGCACATCTTTCTCTAAGTAGTCTTCCAGAGGAACGTAGCGGTTCTGTGTGCCGTCCTCCTGGTCGATCAGCTTCACTTTGCCCAGCGGAGACCCGATGCTGGAGATCGAAATGCCGAACTCGCGGTGCATGTCCTTGAGTCGCTCGATCTCCTCCTCGGTCAGCTCCATCACATTCTTTACCCCGCCGCCTATGTCGATAAACCGGATTGTATAATAGGAAAGCCCCAGCGCCCGCATCATCGTCAACTGCTCTTCGGCCCGTTTGCTCACCGGCCCTTCGTCTGCAAACCCGGAAAGAATCACCTCGGGATTGGCCATCAAACACCTCCTGAATCCATAAGAAACTGCTTGGAAAATAACCTTTCGGTAGATACTCAGGTCCAACTGTTCTTTTGCTCTTGGCCTTTTTCTTGCACGCCCAAGAAAAAGGCCCAAAAAGAAGGGCGCCGCTCAAGCGCCGCGGGGGCTGCTTTTCCGCGAATTGCCCCTGGGGTCGATATGTGCGTTTGTGCCCTGCGAGCGTTTAGGGATTCACGCGGCGAAGGCGCTGGAGGGAACCGCGCGGAAAAGCCCCTTCCCCCCGCACCGAACGCGCGGGAGGCGAAACGCGTGAGAGGGCGTGTACGGATTACAGCACAAGTCTGTCAACGCAACTATTTTCATCATAATGGACGCCTCAGCGAGGCATGATAACTGTCTTAAAACCCATGTCGGGCCGCTTTGCGGGCCTGTCGAGTTCCCGGCGTCAATTTCGAGGACGAGACGCCCTCGTTCCCAGATTCTTTGATCTGCTTGAGGGACCAAACCCGGAATTTTAAGACGGCTTCTAACTTTGAACTTTGAACCTTATGTCACCAGTTCCACCGGCAGATGCTCCAACCGGTTCGTATAACCAACCACAGTATGTCCATCCTCGTGGAAATCGAGACGGCTGATTGACGTATTCTGGTGGGCAAAATATATACCGTCCATCCTCCGGCCGTTGACAAGCGCCTGGATGAGGTGGTTGCCAAACCCCCCGTGGCTCACCATCACAATCCGCTCGTCCGTCCCTGCAAACCGCTCACGCAGCTGGGCGGCCACCCGGGCGGCCCGATCCAGCCACTCCGCCTCGGTCTCCTGCGGGCGGTTCCACCATCCCGGTTCCGTCATCTGGTCGGGCAGAATATAATTCGGAAATCGCGCCTCGGCCTCGGCCTGTGTGAGACCGGGGTATCCCACAGGCCCTCTCCCATCGTCGTGGTCCAGCCAGATCCCCCCCTGCTCATGAATGTCGATCCACACCTCCGGACGGATGCCCAGCGCCTTTCCGATCGGCGCGGCTGTCTGCATGGTCCGCAGCATCGCACTGCAAAAAACCCGGGTAATCCTGTACCCGGACCGATTCTGAAACGCCCCTGCCAGGGTCACCTGTTCCGGCTCGGCGGAGGCCTCTTTCAGGTGTTTTCCAACCCGCTCCGCCTGCGCCTCCCCTTTCTCTGTCAACGGCGGATCGCACACCCGCTGAGTCACATCCTCAAGCGCGTTGTTAAAAGATTCCCCGTGTCGGATTAGATAAAGTTCCATACCCCTCTCTATCGTAAAATGGCCCATCGAACGAATGTCAGCGGTGGTAAAAAGGCCAGATCAACATAGCACATTGCCAAAAAAAACATAACATCGAACAAAGGCGTAGCGCATTAAAACAACCCGGTACGAGAAAGCAGCGGATCGCCCAATCCCCGGCCCCCCTTGGAAGGGGAGCCGGGGGTTAGGTCACCAGATCGAACGTCACCGCGTCGCTGAACCCCTCCAGGCTCGGCGTTGCCGGAAAGCTCAAAGTCAAAGAGACGTGCCTCTTCGCGCCTGGCGCCATATTCCCCTCCAGCCTCGTGGAGGCCGATCCGTAAATCTTCCCCTGCCCGTCCAGAAGGGACCAGGTGATGGTAAAAGGCACAGTAATGGTCAGGTCCCCTACATTGATGACATCCACCTCCACCTCCAGCGCGATAATCCGGGAGGGATTGGCAGGGTCCTGAATCGGCCGCTTGATCCGGTTGGACAGAGACAGCATATTGGACAGTTCCCTGTTGTCCGGCTCCATCGGATTGGACCCGCAGCCGCAAAGCACCAGCGCAATCGCCAAAAGCATCCTCACCACCATATTGACCCCTCTGTTTATCTCCAGAAGACCGCCAGCCCCACCAGGCCAACCGCCCAGCAATAGTACGCAAACCGGTCCAGCCGCCCACCCCGCAGCAGCGCCAGCAGCCAGCGGATGGCAACCACGCCCGCCCCGTAGGCGGCCAGCATGCCCACCATCAGCGGCGCCAGCGCCCCCCAGGCCGGCGGGTACGCGGCCAACTCGCCCACCTTCAGTACCGTGGCCCCCAAGATCACCGGAATCGAAAGCAGAAATGAAAATGCCGCCGCCTCCCGGCCGTCCACCCCGCGCCAGAGCCCTGTGCTGATGGTCATCCCCGACCGGGAAATTCCCGGCAGGATCGCAAATGCCTGCGCCGCGCCGATCCAGACCGCGTCCCAGACCCCGACCTCCTGCCGGTAGCCTTTTCTGAAACGGGTACTCCAGAGCACCGCGCCAGTCACCACCAGCCACCCCGAAGCGGCAGCCGGACTGGAAAAAACCGCTTCCAGAGCATCTTTGAAAAGCATTCCCACAGCCGCGGCCGGAACCGTACCGATCCCAAGCGCCAGCACCATCCGCCAGGCAGCGGCGTCCCGCTTGAAACAGCCCCGCACCAGCGCCCAGACCCGCTCCCGGAGCGCCGTCACCACCGCCAGCAGCGTCCCGAAATGGACGATCACCTCAAACGTAATGTCTCCCGTCCGGACCCCCAGCAGCGCCTGCCCCAATACCAGGTGTCCGGAACTGCTGATCGGCAGAAACTCGGACAGCCCCTGAACCAGCCCCAGCAGCGCCGCTTGAAAAGGCGTCACCAGCCGGCCTCCTCACGCATTCGTATCACCTCAAGACTGAATATCGGCAACCCCATATTATACCATAGAACAGGTAAAACGCCACAGGAAAATTTCTCAAGCCCGGCTCTGCGTTACCTTGATACCCCGACGCGCTTTGCCATATTCTTTACGGAAGATACCTTTTCCTTCGGCGATCAGTCGCCACGACGAGAGGGTCTGGCTGAAGAATCGTCGGAACAAGCCCGGGAATATCCTCATCAACAGGGAAATACGGGCGTTTGAGCTTCTTATACTGGATGTGCCGAACCGTAGCCGGCGTCGGCCCCGGCGTATTGAGCACAAAAATCGCCTTTGCGATATTCCCGTACGCCAGTCGGTAATTCATCGGATTCTTGGCCACAATAAACCTGGCCCTGGACGCATCCAGGTGCATGGAACGAAACTGTTCATCGGCCCAGTCGTAGGTCGCGTGGCTCGCAACCAGCACCTGAACCCCGCCCACCGCCAGCACCGCCGAAGGCCCCATATTTCCCTCAACCCCATCCCAGATCCCGCCCGAATACCGGAAACGCCCGTCCCCCAGCCGCGTCACCCGTCCCGCCACCGTAACCGGCTTGCCCCACCGCGGGTCGCGTTTGTGCCCCAGCGAAACCGTTACCTCCTCTCCCACACCCGCCGCGTGACAGGCCGCCGCGGCTTCCGGGTCGACCACCGGCGCCAGAGACATCCCCTCCACATCCGCCTCAACCAGCGCCTTCAGCGTTGCTGCGCTGTCGCCCGCCGCGCCTCCCCCGCAGCAGTCGGCCGTCTCCACCAGCAGTACCGGCCCGCCTTCCACCTCCAGTCCCCTGGCAATCGCCTCGGCCGGCGTATAAACCGTCGGCTCCAGATCGAACCGCCGCGCCCAGTAGTCCTCCGCTACCTGCCGCGCAATCGACACTGCCCGGTCCATGTCATCGTCCGTAATCACCACGGCCCCGCTGCCCATATCCGGCTGGTCCAGAAATGAGTGAACCAGAAAAACGCTGGTCGACAGAACACCGCCCTTCCCCTCGTGCGACTTGGCGATCCGCATCACCTGCGCAAATGGATCGTCGCCCTCGGTTGACCCGTAAATCGCCCCGGTAATCACCGGCACCTTCGCCATCGCCATTGTCGGACGCCACCGGCCCTCAAGCATTCCCATCAGCATCCGCGCCCCTCGTTCACCCGTCGTAAACGCATCCCGGTGGGGGTACGTCTCCCAGGCGATCAGTGCATCTGCAAAACGCACCATATCCGCCGTCACGTGGGCGTGCAGGTCCAGCGTCACAACAATCGGAATCCGTGCACCCACAATCTCCCGTACCGCCCTGATCAGGTCGCCTTCCAGATCGTCCACATTCTCAACCGCCGCCGCCCCGTGCAGCGGCAGTAGCACCCCGTCCACCGGCAGCGCATCGCGCAGCCCCGCAATCAGTTCCCCCTTAAGCTGCGCATAACACGCCGATTCCACCTGACCGCCTGGACAGGTGCTTGCCCAGACCAGCGGAACCGGCTCCGCTCCGGCTTCGCGCAGCACGCGGAGCATCCCGCCCACCACCCCCGAACCGATCCGCAGAATCTCATCTCCCCGGCACAGTTCATACCGCTCAAACCAGCTCATATCAATTATCATACCCCCGAGCTGATTACACTCGGTAAACACCGATCCGATTGCAACCCGTTGCGCACACATCACAGATTCTCCTCAGGAGCTGCTGCTTAGAAAATAACCTTTCGGTAGATACTCAGGTCCAACTGTTCTTTGCTCTTGGCCTTTTTCTTGCACGCCCAAGAAAAAGGCCCAAAAAGAAGGGCGCCGCTCAGGCGCCGCGGGGGCTGCTTTTCCGCGAATTGTCCCTGTGGTGGAAGCGGACGCTTCTGCCCTGCGGACCTTTGGGGCGTTTCTGGGCGAAGGCGCTGGAGGGAACCGCGCGGAAAAGCCCCTTCCCCCCGCACCGAAGCGCGGGAGGCGAGACGGGTGAGCGGGCGCATTAAAACCCATGTCGGGCCGCTTTGCGGGGCTGTCGCGTTCCCCTGGCGTCAAGCGATTTTCGAGGGCGAGACCTGCCTGCCGAGTCGGCGCAGGCAGGCGCCCTCGTTCCCAGGTTCTTTGATCCACTTGAGGGACCGCGGAATTTTGAGACGGCTTCTAAGATAAACACTCACAGAAAAAATGCTTGTCTTTTATGGTTGCCTACTGTATATTTAAAGTAATACACTAATACACATTGGAGAAATTGACAGTGCTCATCACAATCGATCACCACAGCGGCGTGCCGGTCTACCGGCAGCTGATGGACCAGATCAAGTTTCACATCGCGAGTGGATTGCTGAAACCGGGAGAAAAATTGCCCACCACACGCACCCTCTCCGCGCAGCTGGGCCTCAACCCGATGACCATCAGCAAAGCGTACAGCTTTCTGGAGGTTGAGGGTATCGTGGAACGGCGTCGCGGACTTCCTTTAACCGTGAAGTCCCTGAGACCTGAAGAAATTCAGGTTCAAAAACTGGACCGATTCCGGCAGAGCCTGACGTCCATCATCACCATAGCCAGACAGCTCGGAATCGACAAATCCCAGGCCCTGGAAATTTTCAGCCAGATGCTGGACGACGCCGGCGATCAGGAAAAGGAGGTATAGTATGGAAACCGCGTTCGAAGTGAAAAACCTCACCAAACAATTCGGAGATGTGACCGCGCTGGACAGCATCAGCCTGTCCGTTCCGAAACCGGCGGTTGTCGGTCTGATCGGCAGAAACGGAAGCGGCAAAACGACCCTGCTCCGCCACGTCATCGGCCTTTATCTGCCCACCAGCGGCGAGTGTACCACGCTTGGATGCGCCGCAGAAAAGCTGGGCCCCGGCGAACTCTCGCGCATCGGCGTCGTCCATCAGGAGAACCGGTTTCTGGAATGGATGAAAGTGGAGCAGCAACTGCGCTATGTCGCTTCGTTCTACAAACACTGGGACCGGGAACTGGAGCAGCGCCTGCTGGAGGAACTGGAACTGGAGGAGGGCGCCCGGGTGGGCACGCTGTCTCCGGGCAACGCGCAGAAACTGGGCATTATTCTGGCGGTCTGTCATCGCCCGGACCTGTTGATTTTAGATGAGCCCGTCGGCGGCCTGGACCCGATCACGCGCGAGCAGTTTCTGAAATTCCTCCTGGAACTGCTTCAACAGGACACCCATACGATCGTGATATCCTCCCATGTTCTGCACGACATCGAAAAAGTCGTCAACCGGGTGATCTGCCTCGACCGGGGACGAATCAAGACGGACGCCTCTCTGGATGAGCTTCAGGAACGCTTCATGGAATGGCGGGTCACCGCCACAGCCGGCAGACTTCCCATTCGTTTTGAAGAAGATTTCGTGCTCTCGCAGGAGGTGAACAGCCGCCAGGCCCGCCTGGTTGTCCAGCGGGCTTCGGACAAGCTGGAAGAATTCAAGACCAAGTACGATGTGGAGGTGGCCAGCAACCCGCTCAACCTGGAGAAGATGTTTCCGCTCCTCCTGCAGGAGACCGAGTGATGGGGTTTTACGCGCTATTCCGATTGCTGTGGCGCCGGGTGAGCATCCTGTACGTGCTTGGCCTGGGATTGGTTGTCTTGTGGTTTCTGTTTCTATATCTGCATGGTCCGCATGTGCATCCACACAGGCCTCCGCCACCGGAGCGTCTCAATCTGTTCACCCTGGTTTTTTCGGCGGTCGTCGGCTTTTTGATCGGGCAAAGCGTGTCCGAGCTTCAGCACACGCTGCTTTCGTGGACTCTGCCCAACCTCCGAAGGCGACTTTTCTTTTCGTTGCTTTTTGTCGGCATTGTTACCGCGTTCATTGTAACGTGGGTTTACACGTCCCTTGACGGTCCTGCCCCATGGCTCCCGATCTTCACGTCCGTTCTCCTCTGGTACAGTATGGGACTCGCTTTGAGCACGAATCCATTTCCGGATATTACGATTCGCGACATCCGTCTGTGCGGAGTTGGGACTTTCACCCTGGCTCTGCTGGTCGCTGCCGGATTCTCAATCAATCGGATCCCTGATCTTTACAACACCCAACCCCTTCTCTCTGTCCTCCTGACAGCGCTTGGAGCCTCGCTCTACCTGCATCGAATTCTTGGCGCCAACGCTGCCAGAGAAAATTCGCTTGTCTCCATCAAGGAAATGGTGGCCTGGAAGGGAATATCCAGGCGGAATTGGCAACATACAGGTCCGCTCACCGGCCTCTTCAACTGGATTCGAGCCGGTGAATATGAAAACTTCGGCTTCATTCGGGGAGGGTGGCCGGCCAGAGCGGTCGTAGTCTCAGGTATAGGAGTGGTTGGTGGGGCGGCCGTCGACTACCTGGTGGAGGGTCTCATGCTCGCCTTTTTTGGGCCGTACGTTATCGGTTGCTGCCTAAAAGAATGTTTGTTCCTGCAAAAAGGCTGGCTTTATCCCCTTTCCCGCAGGCAGTTGGCAAGACTTGCGTACTGGAGTAGTCTTCTATACAACGCTGTTTTTTGTGGGATCCTGTTACTGACTTTTCTTTTTTTGGAGAGCCTGATAGAGCTTGATGCAGGATACGACATTACCCGTTTTCTAACCCTGATGTTTATCTTCACCCCTGTTTTCCAGTGGCCGTGCCTGCGTTATGGACTTCATTTTCTTAATTTTCCTCTGACTCAGGCTCTTAGAGCATTGGTGTCCTTTTCGGGCGGCGGTATAGGCGTTATGGTGTTGAGTGTGATATGGATTGAAGCGGCTCCGGATATATCCGATGTCTATGAGGTGGCCGCTTGCGCAGGTTTGATCCTTCTGTTCCAGTGCCTCTTTCGCTATAAAGTTGAGACCTATTTTAAAAGAGGCGATCTCGTCTAACCCGCGCGTAGGCGTCGTCCATCAGGAGAACGTCTTATGGGGTTCAACGCGCTATTCCGATTGATATGGCGCCAGGTGACCATCCTGCACGTGCTTAGCCTGGGATTGGCTTTCGTATTGGTTCTGCTTCTATATAAAGACGAGCCCTTCCCCGGAGCACCCAGACCAGGGCGTCTTAACTTCTTCACCCTGCTTTTTTCGGCATTGGTTGGCGATTATCTTGGACAAGGCGTGTGCGGGCTTCAGCACACGCTGTTTTCGTGGACCCTGCCCAACCTTCGAAGGCGACTTTTCTTTTCGTTGCTTTTTGTCGGCATTGTCACAGCGTTTATCGTAACCTGGGTTTACAAATGGTTCGACGGTCCTGCCCCCTGGCTCCCGATCTTCACGTCCGTTCTCCTCTGGTATAGTATGGGACTGGCTTTCGGCATGAATCAAGTTCGGGGTATTCCGAGGCCCCATATCCTTCTGTACGGAGCCCTGGCTCTACTGGTCGCTGCCGGATTCTCGATCAATCGAATCGCCGATCTTTACGGTACCCAAACCCTTCTCTGCGTTCTCCTGACAACGCTCGGAGCTTCGCTCTACCTGCATCGAATTTTTGACATCAACGCTGCCAGAGGGAATTCGCTTGTCTCTATCAAGGAAATGATGGCCTGGAAGGGAATATCCAGGCGGAAATGGCAACATACAGGTCCGATTACCGGCCTCTTCAACTGGATTCGAGCCGGCGAATATGAAAACTTCGGCTCCACTCGGGGAGGGTGGCCGGCCGTAGCCGTCGGACTCTCAGGTGTGGCAGTGCTTATTGTGACGGCCATGGCATACTATAAGGGATACGAACGGGGATCTCACGAAATGGGCATTCAGTTCATTTACCATACCATTTTCGATTCTTCATCTTTTAAGAAGAACATGACCGTGTTGGTATCCGCCTTTCCTGTCTTATGCGCCGGAGCTTATAGCATAATCGGGTCGTTGTTCCCGCAAAACAAGGGCTGGCTTTATCCGCTTTCCCGTACCCAGCTGGCGAGACTCGCGTACTGGAGCAGCCTTCTATACAACGCTGTTTTTTGTGGGATCCTGTTACTGGCTTTTTTCTTGATACAAAGCCTGGTAGGGCTTTATGCAGGATACGACGCCCATTTCAAATCCATCCCCGATTGTATCCGTCCTGTGACTCTGATATTCATAGCCACCCCTCTCATCCAGTGGCTGCGGCTTTACGTACAATCTGCTGTTTGGCTTTTTGTATTCCTGCTCTTGTGGCTTGGCGTTGGGGTGTTGGGTGCGATATGGCTTGAAGCGGCTCCGGATATATCCGATCTCTATGAGGTGGCCGCAGGCGCAGGTTTGATCCTTCTATCCCAGTGCCTCTTTCGCTATAAAGTCGAGACCTATTTTAGAAGAGGCGATCTCGTCTAACCTGTCAAACTTGACGGAGACAGCCTCGTCCAGGTCCCCGATTACCGATCACCAGAGCGACGCTGTTATGCGAATCGATCCCCGGTATATCTTCAACTTTGTCGGACCTGAGGGGAAAAAGTACCACAGGCAGATATACTGGGAAAGGCTCTACGCCTTCTTTCCGAATCGGGATACCGTCCTTGTGGTCGCCAGAATCGTACCCCATCACAACATGCACTATGCCCTCTTCCAGGCTTTAAGGGGGAAAGGCAAGGGAATTCACCAAGCGCTGCTTCCCGAAGCATCCAGAGGAAGGGAAACGACAGATTTTATCAGCAGTGTAACGGAAATGATCCACTACCGCACCTCATCCCCTCCCGCAAAGGTCGTTGCAGACGCTCGGGAAGGGCTGGGGGAAACCTTTGAACAGGTAATGGTGGAATATGGAATGAGGAATTGGTTGGACTATGTACCGGAGCCGGGTGGGGCTTCACCAATACAGAACGCGTTTTCCCCCCCAACGGCAATCCTGGACTTGCTGGCGGGTATCACAGAAGAAGACGCCGGATGGTTCAGGCTGAGTTATAAGGTTGACGCCTTCCTCAAGGAACAGATGCAGCACATGGAGGAAAATTCCGAAGGCAACCTCAAGAAAAACGCGCTGGTTCGCCGTCGAGACCTGGAAGACGATATATACAGACGGCTCTACAGCAATCCCAAATACCTTGAACTTGTGAAACGGGTTATGGACGCAAAAGGAGGGTATGCCTCTCCTGTTGTCAGCCACTTTCTTTCTTTCTATTCCAGGTATTTGAACCAGAAAATGGGGGAATACGCCCGGCAGGAAAACGTGGACACCGCGTTCTTGAGGGAACGGCTGCAGGGCATACTGGGAAAAACAGAAGCGGAGTCGCTGCACATCCTGCCCGCTCACAAAATCACCGTCCTTGGCTATGTCCGAAAAGGAGAACTCTCGCCAAACGAAAAGGACCCTGAAAATACGGGGAAGAGCTACCAGGTAGATCCCGATGTAGGGCTGCGAAAGATTGTATTAAAAGAGATCGAAGACAAGTTGTCCAGAGCGTTCATAAAGGGCTTTGTCCGATATATCTTCGGCAAAACCCATTACATCAAAAGCATCGGCTATATCGACGATCCGGAGCGCTGAATGGTCCCTTCACGCCTCGGTGGAGAAGGAGACGACCGAAGGGAATTTTCTCGATCATCTTGCAGGGGCATAAAAGATCTTCCCTCCACCGAACCCCTATGGCAGCGCCTCAAACTCACTCCAGACCACACCTGCCTTCCCTTCCTCCAGTCCCATAGTCGGCAGAAGGAAAAAGAGGCCCTCGATCCGCTCGCGGGGAAACATCGATCGCTCCAGGTTACCTTCAAGCAGGCACCCTTCGTCGCCCACGGAGCCGCCGGTGGCGTGTACTCCCTCTTCCTTTGCGCTTAAGAACAATGCCTTCCCGCTCTTCCCCACGATTCCACCCCAGTTCCAGCGTCCGGCTGCAGACCAGTGGGGCGCCGCCAGCGCGGTAATGGACTCATGGGTCGGGTTGTAGAACGACGCGGTCCCGGGTGAGGCGGCGAACCCCGGCCAGATGTGGAAGCCCACGTCCCCATGAGCGCTGATTCCGAGTTCGTCGCGACAACTCGGGAGAATTGCGAGCACATCCGCGCCGGGGGCCAACAGGTACTCGAGTGTGATCGACTGGCCGCGGGCATGTTCCTGCGCGATGCGACAGTGGACGCGCACCCCGCGCCATACCAGACCCTGGCGCCCCTTCCGTTCAATCACGCGGTAGCGGAACCGTTCCTTGTAAAGCGTATCCTCCAACCGGTCGTACGCGGGCGAGATACCGCCGTGCCAGGGATTCATCCAGCCCCGGGGCGCCGCATCGGGGTACGAACTGTTGAGATACTCCCTGCCCTCCCGCTGGAGGGAGATGACGGATCCCATGAAAGAAGGCGCGACCTTCGCCGTCAAAGTTCCGTTGTCCACAACGATCACGCGCCCTTTCTCCTGGCGCGACACCCGAACCTGGCATGCGTTCCGGGGAAGGATCAGCGCCCTTCCGGAAAAACGGTAGACCGCCTCCTCGGTCTCAAAACGCACACCGATATCCTCCGTTTCCGACCAGGCTCGCTCCGTGGGGCGAAACCCCACCTTCCGCACGACCGGATTGGACTCGCAAAGCCCCGAAACTTTGATGGAGGCAACGTCCGAGCGCAGACTGGCGGATTCTTCCAGAATGAGTTCCCCGTTGAGTTTGTATTCACCAACGTGGCTGAGGCGCAGGGTCGCTTCGGCCTTCCCGCCTGCGATCAGCAGCGGACCGGGCTCGATTCCGAATTCAATCGGTCTGTGCGTCGGCGCAGGGGACGTCTCGATCTCCGGAACGCTGCCAAACAGGGTCTGCCACCAGGCCCGGATCGTCTGCCAATTCCCATCACCTGCAAAGGCGTAAATCGGGTCCATTTGTTTCGACTCGCCCGGCTTCATACGTCCAGCCCGAAGTCGCAGACTGCCCCAGGGGTCAGGTCCCACCCTCTCGGCCCGATCCCAGAGAATTCCGGCGGCGCAGCCATCCTCTTTCTCGGCGCAGATCCATCCCTCCGGCCACGCCTCCCCCTCTTCGGGAAGCCTGAGGTCGTCCAGTTCGCGTCCTCCCGAACCGGCGGTCTGTCGGTACACCCCCTGCTTCCGGGGCACGACAAACGACGCCCCAGGGCCTATCCTCATCCCCCAACCCTGTACCAGGGACAGGTCCAGCGGCAGGGTCGACCCGTTGATTACCGTATCCACCATCCGGACCAGCGGGCCCTGCCCCACGGCGATCCGCCTGTCCAGCATCACGCCGGGTCGAAGCACGGACCGGGTCCGCAGACGGAGTACAACTCCGAAGGCATCCTGTTCGACCGACGCCTCGGCCTTCTCCTGAAACAGATCGTCTCCTGCAAAGGGCGGTCCGAGCTTCGGGCGATGCAGGTCCAGCCTGCGAGACCTCAGCGCCCGCAGCCTGTGGAAGATCGAGACCTGTCCGTTGCGCAAGTTGGCGCTCACCATCAGTCCGCCTCCGCAGAGCAGAGCGCCTTCCTCCCCAACACCTCCGGACACGCCGCCCCGATCAACGGCCAGGAGGTCGAGCCGCCTGGTTTTAACCGGAATTGTCTTTCTGCCCACCACGGCGCTCGTCTCGACGTCCAGTGAAACGGGCCCGGCCTGTGGGGCCATCACGGGCGCCGGGAATTCGGCCCCACCCTTCGGATCCAGTTCCACCCTCCGCTCGCTCACATCCGCGCCTCCCGCCGGCGTCACCCGCAGTCGCGCCGTACACGGCTCGTCCAGGTTCGACCGCAGGGTCAGCAGCGCTTCCTGAGGCGCACCGGGCGTCAGGATCGAGCGAACGGCATCTACGGAAACATCCACTGCCTGGCGTACGTCGATCCCGGCCACGAGTTCGATCCCCACGCTATCGATCACCAGGTCGGTACGCAGCACCGCCGCTTTGGGTTCGTGTGTTTTCTCTTCGATATTCGGATCGATCACGAACGTCCCCCTGAGTTCGGCGGCGTCCGTTACCTCCAGTGCTTCGCGCTTTTTGACCTCGACACCGGGGTCGCCCGAGGCGGTGAGAGAGACGCGAACCGGATCCGGCTTCTTGTTCACAATACGCCAGCGGACCGGGTGGGGGACACCCGCAACCAGCTTCTCGTCGGACAGGCTGCACGACACCATCAGGTCGTTGTTCTCAATCTCGATGATCCCCCAGCTCTGGCGGTCGAACACCAGTCTGAGGAAATCGCCGTCCGGCGCCCGCCAGAGATACTCGTAAATCTTCACTTTCCCCCGTATCATCACATCCTCTTCCAGACTGAGTTCCCGGACGTGGGTCTCGTACCAATCGTGTCTGGCGAAAAAGACGGCGGCGAGCGGATGCCGGCGGGCGGCGGGCGTAAAATTCTCCATGTGCACGGACGAGTCTGGCCGCCACATAAACCCCATCTTCTTGTACAGGGGCACTGCCTTCAAATTCCCCGGCCACGTGGACAGATCAACCCGCTGGAACCCCGCCTCGTATGCGCGGTCCAACGCAGCCCACAGCACGGACTTCCCGTGCTTCTTCCCGTGGTAATCCGGATGGCAGTTGAGGTGCGGAACAAACGCATGCGCCTTCTGCCCTGGCTTCGCCCGGATCGTGCAGATGCTGATGATCCTCTGTTTATTCTCCGTGACAAAGGCCCCCATCAGGTTGCTCTCGCGAATCTCTCGCTCCTGCTCCTCCGGGGTCGTCTGCCACCCCCCGCCCCCCGGCCAGGCGACATCCGCCTCCATCTCCAGCGTGGCAAGCTTCTCCGCGTCCCTCTTCCGCCAGTCCTCCACGAGATTTCTGGTTTTGTGGAGCATAGCCTCCTCCTGCTATTTCTGACCTCGCCGCATCGGCAAAACCTCAGGATGCAATTCCCATCCGTCCGGATCCTCATGAGTAGGACGATTCCGTCTCGATCCAGGTTTCAGAATCGGGACCTCCCCCCGCCATCCAGAGACAGGTTGGGGTTGACCTCTGAGCATTTGTAAAGCATATTTGGAATAGTAGAGACGGGTTTATGATGTTTGAGAGGTTAACCAGGCCACACTCGCACGGGACTGAAAGTCCCGCGCGAGAAGAGGACCGTGTGCGAAACCTCATTCTGGTCAAACACGCCCTGCCGGAAATCGTCCCCCACCTGCCCGCCCGCCAGTGGCGCCTTTCAGAAGAGGGCCGTCGCCGATGCAGCACCCTGGCGGACAGGCTGGCCCCCTATCAACCGGCTCTTATTGCTTCCAGCGGTGAATACAAGGCAGTGGAAACGGCGCAGATCGTGGCAAACGCACTGGGAAAACCGTTTGAAATCGCCGATGGATTACACGAACATGACAGGAGCAGCGTCGTCTTCCTCTCCAGGCAGGAATTCGAAAGCGCCGTTGCCTATCTTTTCGAACAGCCCGAAGCGCTCGTCTTTGGAGGGGAGACGGCGTCTCAGGCGCAAAATCGGTTTAAAAAAGCGGTCGAAAGCCTGCTCGCAAAATATCCGGAGGGCAGCATCGCCATCGTCGCACACGGCACGGTCATCGCCCTTTTTGTCGCGGGTTGTGCAGGAATCGATCCTTTCCCATTCTGGCAGCGGCTCAGCCTGCCGTCGTTTGTCGTGCTCTCGCTTCCGGACCTGAAACTGATCGAAACGGTCGAAAATATAGAGTAGGAATACGGCAATGCAGCCTGAGAAGAATATCACCGTAGCGTTCATAAAGGGTTTTGTCCGATTCATCTTCGGCAAAACCCATCACATCAAAAGCATCGGCTATATCGACGATCCGGAGCGCTGAATGATCCCTTCACGCCTCGGCGGAGAAGGAGACGACCGAAGGGTGGGGAACGCAGATCTGTCCCCTGTCCGCCAACTCCGTCAGACGCATCAGGTCTTCCTGTACGGCAGGTTTGTCCTGTCGGCCCTCTTTGAGGTACGACACAAGCCACTGCTTCAGATCCGTGTTGGGCGCTGTCAGGGCATAATAAATCCAGACGCCGTCCCGCCGATCCGACACGATCCCGGCGTGTTTGAGCGTCGAAAGGTGCCGTGAGATCTTGCCCTGGGGCATGTCGAGTATCAAAACCAGTTCGCAGACACAGAGTTCCCGTTCCGAAAGCAGAAACAGAAGCCGAAGCCGGGTCTCGTCGGAACAGGCCTTGAACACCGCAAGGTCCTCTTTCAATTCCATCGCATCTACCCCTCGAAAGAAATCCCTCCTAACAACATCCTTTAACTTCACCGCCCGGATCGGGATGGCATCGAATAAACTCATAGAAAAACGCCCCGGTTATCGCCCCCAGCACCGGCCCGGCCAGGTATGCCGGAAAGTACGCCCAGTTTCCGGAGACCAGGGCAGGCCCCAGGCTGCGGGCCGGGTTCATAGACGCCCCGCAAAGGGGCCCGGCAAACATCGCTTCCAGCCAGATTGTCCCCCCAATGGCCAGTCCGGCCGCCTGTCCTACGGCCCGATGATCGGTTGCTACGGACATAATCACCACCATCAGAAAGAACGTCAGCAAAAACTCCCAGACAAACGCGGTTGAAAAGGCATGATCCATCGGCTGAGTAACCCCGAAGTTGAGTGACTGAGCCGGGAATCTCTGTCTCAGAATCGGAGCCAGCGTAAACAGGTGAATGGTGCTCGCCACAACCGCTCCGGAGCACTGCGCAGCGATATAGGGGATGATTTCCCGCTTTGGAAAATGGCGCGTACAGGCAAATGCGAGGGTAACGGCAGGGTTGAAATGGGCGCCGCAGATGTGTCCTGTGGCATAGACCATCGTCATCACAATCAGACCGAACGACGTCGCGATACCGACATGGGTCACCCCGCCCTCTGAAAGCTGGTTGATCGCAATGGCGCCGCACCCGACCAGCACAATCGCAAAAGCCCCCAGGAACTCTGCCGCACACTTCCGGAGTAGATTCATACCGGGCTCCTTTCTTAGAAGTTGTCTTAAGACCCATGTCTGGTCGCTTTACGAGGCTGTCGCCCTTGGCGTTAAGCGATTTTCGAGGGCGAGACCTGCCTGCGCGGCGCACCGCGCTGCAGGCAGGCCGCTCAGGCGCCGCGGGGGCTGCTTTTCCGCGAATTGTCCCTGTGGTGGAAGCGGAAGCTTCTGCCCTGCGGACCTTTTAGGCATTTTTGGGCGATGGTGCTGGACGGAACCGCGCGGAAAAGCCCCTTCACCCCGCACCGATTTTCGCTCGCGCTCGGAACTCACCGGGAATTTTAAAACAACTTCTAAAACGTAGAGGTTTATATCTATATATCCGTATATACGGTTATATTAATATACAAACCCCCACAACAATACGCAACTGCGGAATCCATACAATTCTGCTCCTCACAGAGTGCGATTCAGCGCTCGTATTTCGTCCGGCACGGAACTCATGGCCCCATCTGCTCAGACTTATGTCAATTGCTCTTCAAATATCCGTTTCATATAGTCGTACTGCCCGTTTCGCTCGGCAAACAAAATATGCGCCCTGGCAAACTGCGCCCTATTCCACGACCCGTCCTCGTATTTCTTCTTCAATGTCTCATAAGACGTTACGGAAATGAGATATGAATCCAGTGTCACGTCCTCATTCCCGATTGCCCTTGCCAACTCCGGCAGCCTTTTGTGGAGTTGCGCTTTCTCGTCGTGTTGGTATGCATTTGCGTAGATCATCCCGTGCGGCTCCACAAAGACGATGTGCTGCTTTTTTCCCTCCTTGATCCAGAGGATGAAGTCCGGATAGAAGCCGCTCGTCTCGAAGAAGCTGACGCCTGCGCCGCGGCTTAGATTCCGCAGGAGAAACACCTCCCGTCCAGACAGTCTGCCGTCCTTCTCCTCCAACCAGTAGTCCTTCAAATCCTGGACAAACCGTCTTTCACCTGTATTCAACGCAGGGGGAGCGGTCCTGATGTTGTCATCGCTGTGCTCGACCAGCAGGGGCTGGTAGAGGTGTCGGTCGAAGTGGATGCGGCCCAATTCCGTTGTTTCCTTCTGATAGAGTCGCTCGCCATCAGCAATCAGCTTTTTGATCTTGCCCATCAAGCAGCTCTCGGACCGCCGGACGCTGATCACGTATTGGCCCTTCCCTTCCCGCACCTGGTTGGGGCTCAAATTCGGGTCGCTTTGGTCGAGTGTCTTGTAAACCATGTGTTCCGACTCCCAGCGCTCCCGCTTTGTCCGATAGAAGACGTCGACGTACTTCCGCAGAATCCTGGTTACCGCATCTTGCAGGCGGACGGTGTCCCCAAACGATTCAGGCTGCACTACCGCCTCGTCCGCGATTAGACGATACCGTTTGGGGTCTGAGAGGATATTCCGTGGCGCATCCGGTAGTACACTCAGATTATTCAGGCCCTTCTGCTCCTTGTATTCGAGCAGGTCGAGATAGGCCTGCTCCCAATTGACCAGGGCCAAGCTCTCATTGGGAAGGACTTGCTCTGTCCCCCACTGCCCGGCAGTGGTCGCAACGCCGTCGTCGCTGCTTTCCAGCGCCTGCACCTTCAGGGACATGTCGATGCGCACCTCTACAGCAGGGTCGGGCTTGAGAAGGAGATTCTCCTCGTACGCAAAATCGTATCCCTTTTTCACCCGCGGCACCACCAGACCCGCTTTCAGCAATCCATTATCGGGTCGAATGAACAACGGTGGCAACTCTTCATACCCTTCCGTATCGACGCCCTCCCACTCCAGGTATGCCCGGAACCGGGCCATATAGTTGGCACGCACGGCGAAGATATTGAGCGTCTCCAGCAGGCCAATGTGATCCGGGTGGCTGCCGCCCAGTCCCGCGCTCCGCTTGAGGCTGGCGCCCTTGCCCCGCAGACGCACCCCGCGCCCGAAGAGCTGGATGATCTCCGCGCCCTCGATACGACCGATATTCAATAGGCCCATGTTCGAGACGCGCCAGGAGTTCCAGCCTTCCATGAATTTCTTCGCGCCAATGAGGACCTCAATCCTGGTATGCGGCCTATTGATGCCGTCGAATAGCGAGCCAGCCAGAGCGTCTTCTTCCAGTGTTATGCCAGCGTCATCGGCCTCCACCAGCTTCTTGAAGGCGCTGATGTCGCCGATGTAGATGAGGCCGAAGTAGTCCTGGGCTCCGCTCGCCTTGAGGCCCAATTCGCCGTCGGCACCGCGGATCGCGCACACGTGCAAGCCGCCGCCGGCCGGGGCGTGGAATACTTTTTTCAAGATGTCCTGGTACATCTCCTCGAAGGGT
Source organism: Candidatus Latescibacterota bacterium (assembly GCA_965222075.1). Classification (GTDB taxonomy): domain Bacteria; phylum Latescibacterota; class UBA2968; order UBA2968; genus JAAXHW01. The sequence goes on from OZ244937.1 coordinate 4,110,887, forward strand.
CGCTCCATTGCCCGCAGGTACGCGAATTTGCCCGCGAACACATCCCGCCCATCCGGCGTGACCAACCCGGTCTCGCCTTTGACGAGCTGCTCAATGGCCTTGAGCGCCCAATCGGCCCGACTCAAAACGCGATGCAGGAATCGCGCCACCGTCAGCACGTCGCTGCATTTCTGCCGGTCCCTGGAGTACACCGCGTTCACCGTGCTGCCTACAAAGACCCACAGCGGCCGTTCCAAGTGATAAGGCCGCAACCCCTCGGCGTGCTCGGCGAACGTGCATTGCTGCTCGTAGAACGACAGCAAGTTGCCAAGCAGAAGCGTCTCTGTCGCCTCCTCTGTCGTCTCCTCCACGAGGTTGAGCACGCGGAAGTCCTTGCCGTACCCGTCGCCGTGGAAGTAGCGGTACGAGTAGTCGAAGGCAATGGCTTTTCCGTACTCCGTCGTAAGTGCGTCGTTGCGTGCTGCGGTCAGGGCCTGGCCGAAGGTGGCGCTGTATTCAAAGGTGAATCCACGCTCACCCAGAGCGTCGCGGAAGCTGCGCCACGCCTCGCCGCCCGAACCTTTGTGCCCTTCATCGACGAAAATCAGGTTGTTGCCCTCGAATGCCTCGACGGGTACGCTTGCACCGCCGCCGTGCTTTTGCTCGACCAGTTTGGTTATTTCAATGACCCGCACCGCGTCGTTTGCGCCCGTCGTCAGGCCACTCTCGTGGAGGTCGAAGCGCCAACAGGGGATGGCCGAGGCCGTCATCTCGTCGAGATGCTGCTCGCTCAGCCCCTCGTTGGGGGTAATCAGCAAGATATTGTCCAGGGGCTGGTTGTTGTAGTGCAGGAATTGGCGGTAGTTGAGGTGCATGATGAGGGTTTTGCCGCTGCCGGTCGCCATCCAAAAGGCGAGTTTTTTCAGGTCGGCTGCGGAGAACGGCTCACCGGCCTCGCGCTCGGCGACAAACTCGTTCAGCGAACGAAGCATCTCTCCCCGGCGGTTGAAGTATTCATCGAGGAACACTTCCGTGTAGAGCGCCGCCAGGTACTGGAAGTAGCGCAGGGTAATCGGCTCGGACCGGCGGGCGTTCATGGCGCGCAGGTGGTTGCGGATATTGTCGTCGTACCGGGCCAGGGCGTCCGGCAAAATGTTCGCCGCGTCCCCGCGGCCAATCAGCCGGTGATAGACAAAGCTGCGGCCTTCGGGATCGAACCCCTCGTCCGATTCCTTCATATCCGCCAGCAGGTCGCGGTTGTGCTCGTAGCCAAACTGCCGGTTGAGCCATGCCAGCAGGACCAGGTGCTGCTCCAGGCTGGTGATTTGTACGGGCGGCATTTCTATGCCTCTTCGCCGACGATGGTTTTCAGCTGCTCGTCTACTGTCCTGGTGGCGTGGTTCAGCATATCCATCAGGCTTATCCGGTCATTACGCCTGCTCATACACCGCCTCCGCCGAGTTGATTATCTCCTCCCGGAGCAGCCAGTTGCGGCTGCTTTCGACTCCCCCGAAGGTGTGTAAATCCGCCTTCCGCCCCAGGATTTTGTCCAGTTCAATCTCCAATTCGGCCAGCCCGATGTAGCCAATACGTGCATCCGGCTCGAACTCCACGAGTACATCCACATCGCTCTCAGGCGTGAAGTCGTCGCGCAGCACCGAGCCGAACAGGGCCATGCGCCGGATGTGATTGCGCCGACAGAAGGCGGCGATCTTGTCTTTTGGGGTGTCGATCTTGATGCTCATGGTTCTGCTCCTGCAAATAGCCAAGCCTTGAATATCAGCGCCAGGGCTTTTGCCTCGCGAATGAAAAATTCATTACTTTTGCTACCCTTCCAACTGACATGCCGGCGCAAACGTCTCAATATCCCAATCGGTTTGTGAACCGAACATCCGGCGCAGACGGATCATTCCGTGAGACGGAGCTACATGACTGATCCTTTTACTAGCTTCCCGGATAGTCTTTTCTACTGTTCTATTCCTTCTCCGTGCGGGTTTGGAACTAGGAAGGTCGAACGGTGCAGTCGCATAAGCCTTTCTAGTAAACGAGAGAATACGTTTTACGTCGCTCTCCGTCGGCAAACTCCGTCCACCTTTTCTCCACGGAGTGAGCGCCGCTATTGGTTCACTATGCAGCATCTCATTCCATACTCTATCCTCATGGGCGTTTTGGGAACCATGATGTGGAACTTTGAAAACGGAAGCTTTGCAATTCGGCCGTTCGTGGGCAGCGAGTATATCCAACCAGCCACGCCCCTCAAGATCGGAACCGAGGAGAATCGCTGTATCGTCGATCTTGATTAATAGAACAACCGCAATTTTGTTAGGGGTCAGGGTAGGAGTTCGCCTTTTTGTTTCACGTTCCTGTGGCCGGAGACGGTCTATTTCCTGCAAGAAGCTGTTAACTTCCTTGTCGAAAGGCGAGAGGGACCAGATTTCGCAACTATCCCGACTAAAGATTCTACGATTGGCTATGGCGAATACAGGCTTGGCAGACCTCTCCTCAAGTAGTGACCGGACTTTGTAGAGTTCCTGCATTCCAGAGCCCACTTGGGACATAGGACGACTCGCTATAGCGTCCATCATTGCGAGGAATTCTTGTGTACGAAGAGCACTTGCACAGCAGAAAGTCGCATCGTCGCAGGTCTCGATCAACTCTCCCATGCCACGTATATGGTCGTCATGCCAATGAGTGGTAACTATGAGGTGAACTACCTCAGGAGGATCTAATCCCATGCCATGGAGATAAGCCAACGCTACCGGACGAGAATCTGCACCGATACAGGAATCGACAATTACCCAACTTCCGTTCCCTATATGGAGAAGTATGCATTCTCCGTAACCAGGGCCGACAAGGGTTACTTCCATCACGTTGTGTTTAGGCGGAACTCCGAGGGTAGTTAGTCCGCCCATAACTGAAAGGTCTTCCTGGCCCGTTCCTCGGCTTCGGCTATATCCTGTTTGGTCACAACAGGAAGTTCGCGGAAGACGATCCGGGAGACACGCTGCTTAGTTCCACTCACGGAACGCTCGTAGCCGATGACCCAGCGAAAGATGCTGCCGAGGCGCAGACGCTTGAGGTCGTCTTCTGAAATCTCGGAAAGAGGAATGACGGCTTCTTCCTCTTCATACGAGGAACTGGCAGTCAGGTCTAATAGCCGCACTGTGAAGTCGTCTTCTCCTATTTCTGTGACATGCCCTTCCCACTCCTGAAGCAGATGAAAACTGACTTGGGGCACAGTCCGCGAAATTTGAGCTAGGTCAGGAAAATCAGTGATTACGTCAACATCGAAACCGGCTCCAGTCGCTATCGGGCGGACCTCAATGGTCCTCTCCGAGACGTCAGTGTCATATAGCTCCGAATTTCGGCGCTGTTTTAGTGTAGCCGCGATCCGGTCCGCATATCCTTCCCGAAGAAGCAATTGCTCAAAGGTATTAGATGCACTCGGATTTTTGTTGACCCCTGATGAGTCCTGAAGTCTGTTGCCCGCAGGGGCGAATGCAGCTTCCGACATTCTTATTTCTCCGTTAAGGACATAATGTGATCGATGATTTTGTCTGCACGCCGCAAAGATTCGTCAAAATTCTCCTCTAGTAACGCGACGATTTTACTGGTTCCCACCTGGCTCTCTACGTTCTCAATAGTATAGTGGTCATTGACTCGAACGTAAACGCCGAGACGGCCTTGGCCGATCCGGCTGGATGGTTCCACCGTCACGTTTATTTGTCCTCCCAGCGGCCTACCGTCCGGATTTACTTGTCTCATAGTAAGAGAAGTCATACCACCATGCTCTCCATCTGGTTCCAGTTTCTGTCCCCAATCTCCCCATGGCTCGACAGGTGCCAGCAATCTGCCGAGCCGATCTCGCTCGTCAAAGCTCTGCACGGAAAAGTGTACTTCTCGGTTGATCCCCATTACTTTAAGGGGGATATGAGGAAGGTTTTCTCGGAAAATTCGGACAGCCAAGTCCCGCAGGCGAACATAGGGGGGCTGAGTCGTGTTGATTTGGAAGGATTCTGGTTGGACATGCAGGTTGAGCCAATCCGCCTCGAACATCGTAATCTGAGGATGAGCGATTTTCGTATCTGCAGTTTCGACCGTCCTTTCAGGAAGAAGCCCATGCCATCCGAACCACGCAGGTGGAAAAATCGCAGGATTGAAATGGCCAAGCATGACGAGCGAAACCTCGGCAATTTCGGGTTCAATTTTCATTGCTGGTTTCTCCTGTCGAATAGTCTATTGGTCTTTGCTTGACGAATTGGACATCTCATGCGTCGTATAGAGGCGGCGGTTATTCCCACATAGAGCCTTCCCCCATGTCTTTGTGCCTTCGTGTTCGCCTCTGTTTTGTCTTCATCGCTCGGCTTCTCGGTCGTCAGGGTTCTCCGAGAGTTTTTTCATCATGAGCCTTATCATTTCGTTAAAGATCTTCTTGAGCACCTCCAAATTCTGTCCCGTGTACTCTTTATTATAATCGAGATCATAGGAATAAAATTTCCAGACGCAAAGATTCGAGTCTGCTTCATTATCAATGTAGAGATCAAAATTGGCACTCTGGTCCCCTTGAAAATCCCATAACTCAAAATTGATGCGAGTAGAAATAGAAACCGCGTTTTCAGGCCAGGTGTCACTCTTCTCTTCTAGCCAAAAAGTAGAAATTTTGTTGTCAGCCTTTCTTACAGAAGAATTACTATCAGAAGAATCAATACAGTGATGGAATAAGGGATACAGCACCTTGTCCGCATATTCTCTTACTTGAATTGTCTCACCTGTGCCCTTTTGGACAGAACGTTTGAAGAGTGCGATTTCTTTATCTATGTCCTCCACATCTTCAATATCCTCTCCACGGGCGGCTTTTAGATGGAGGTTCAGGGCATATTTGCAACACTCGGCAATGTAGGTGATAAACTCAGCCAGGTCTTCGCTCTTGTCGGCCTGCTCCAGCGAGTCGATGTATCGGTTTCTCTCCTGTATGGGTATGATTGCCACCGTGTAGCCGTGCCTGATCAGGATCATGTTCATCAAAAGCCGCGCCGTGCGCCCGTTCCCATCGTCAAAAGGATGAATGTGGACGAAGCGATAGTGAAACGTGGCAGCGATGACAATGGGATGCTCGCCCTCGTCCTCTTGTCTTCTGTACCAGTCTATGAGATCGCTCATCGCTGGTTTTACCTGCTCTGGCGGCGTAAAATAGTATATCTCGCCGGTAGAGGTTCGCACGTTATTTGGCTGTGTTTTGTAGTCTCCAATAGTAATAAGTCGCTTTGTGGGCTGTCCATCCGGCGTTATGGCGTCGATTTCATAAGGCTCTTTCAACAACACTTTATGGAGATTTCGGATGAAGATCTCGTTGAGCGATTCGTTTCTTTTTATTGCGTCCTCTATCGCTTTTACCGCCTTATCATGCCCCTCAATGTCCAGATGATCGCGCATCGGCTTCCCGTGGGCAGTGAGCCCATGGAGGATCAGACTTCTCGTTTCTCCGAGAGTCAGGCTGTTGCCTTCTATGGCATTGGAGTAATAGTTCGACTCGATCCTGAGCTTTTGCTCTATCCGACCCACGACGTCAGAAGGCAATGGCCGCAACGCGTCCAGTTCCCGTTTCAGGCGATCGATTTCTTCAATGGTCGTTGAGCCGGTCGAAGCGTTGATATGGTTCAGAGTCTGTTCCTGCGTTTCTTCGTTCCTTTCCCGCTCTGCGTCTTCTGTGGAACTGGCCGGAGGCGTAGATGGGCTGAGTGAGCCATCCTGCAGTTCTTCGTTCCTTTCCCGCTCCGTGCCTACCCATCTCTTCCAGAATTTCCAACTTTGTGTTTTTGTGTCTTTGTGTGCCATTTATTTCCCCGTTTCCGCGAACATTCGTCGCTTAAACACCGGCTCCAGTGCCCTGGCCTCGCGGATGAACGAATCGCCGTTGACATAGACCTCATCCACGCCTTCGGTTAATTGCTGCTCGGCCACGAAGTCCTTGTCTCGCTCGAAGTCTGGCTTCTGCCAGCCCTCGGTTTCTCGCCAGATAACCCCCACCCTGCGCCCTTCGCGCGTTTGGCCGCGATAGACCAGGTATCGCCGACCTTCGTCGTAATACACGCGCCGCGTCTCGACGCGCAGGCCGAGCAGGTAGTTGAACGTCTCCGGGATGTCGGCGATCTGCTTCCGCGTCTGGCCGTCGGCGTGAATATGCAGCGTATAGCGGAATGGCTGCGATAGCTTCTTCACGTTGAGCAACGTCTCGCTGCGCCTGGTTTCCCATTGGAGCATGTACTTGAGCAGGTAGTCGTCAAATTGCAACGCTTGCTGGGCAGAAGCCTCGTCGAAGTCGATGTTGTTCAGGGCGTCCTCGTAGGATTCCAAGCGCATATATTTGACAATACGGGGACTGCGCCTGGCTTCTTCCGGCGTTGCCATGCACCTGGGCTTGCCGTCTTTCCATTCGGGCGTGAATGTGATCTTTTTGATACGCGGCAGGAGCACGGTGTCGAAGTAATCTCCCATCTCCACCAGAATGAACTTGCGCTGCCCGCCATCCTCACGGTTGAGGTTGATGACCGCGTGGCCGGTGGTGCCGGAGCCTGCAAAATAATCAACACAATAGTCGCCATCGTACAACTGACAAACCCGTAGGCAATCTGCAACTGTGTAAACTGACTTAGGAAAGGAAAAAGCATTGGACGAACCCAAGATGTGGGCAAGTAGATTCGTACCGTAGTCGGTTGCGGAGTATTTCTTATCGATCCATAAAGTTGACGGTAAAGTGCCCTGCTTCAGGCGTGACTTCATATAAATGCCTAACTTTCCCATTCTATCCGGTCTCGCGGTGAGATCGGAAATTTTCTTAATCGCCGTTTCGTGCCCCCATTTCCAAGTCTTCTCTTCCCCCTTCGCATTTACGGGGTATACAATTACCTCTCCCTTGACTGGTTCGGAGAAAGATTCCCATTTCCCTTCACTACTGTTCCAGACAAAGGATGGAATTCTAACCGTGCCAGAATCACTCGCGTAGATCGGATAGAATAGCCTGGGTCTAGCAAACCGGTTTGCGTTGTAACCACCGTGCTTTCTGAAATTCACTAACTCGAACTGACTTTTAGCATCCCGTTCTTTGTATCTTGCTATCTGATCTTCCGACTTTGGCAAACGGCCAACAACCGTAGGGCTGGTATTTGCGACAAATATTGCATATTCGTGAGCGACCGAAAAACCCGTTAGATTCGACCGACCTGCAGGATTGCTACGAATAATCGCGGTTCCTAAGACGGCATCCTTTCCAAAGACGCTCGACAGAGCGTCACGTAGACGATGGTATTCAGAATCGTCGATTGCCACACACAACGTTCCTGGGGAATTCACCAACGTCATAGCGATGACAAGCCGGTCATTCATGAGCGAGAGCCATGATGAGTGCTTATAATCATTCTTGTAAAGGATTTCGGATGCAGCGGTATTAAACGGCGGATCTATATACACGCATTTCACGTCATATCGATTCTTCTCAAAGAGAAAATTGAGTGCTTGCCAGTTTTCGCTGTGGATGAGCAGGCCGTCGGTCATCTCGTCCAAATCGCCAAAACTGCCCAACAGCCGGTCTACGAACCTCTGGTCGAAATGTCTGGTATCGAGCACGAGTGTCGGATGCGTCTTCAGAAAGGCGACGCGCTTGCCTGTTTTGTTCTTGCCCGAGTTGAACAGGTCGGTTTGATCTTCGTCGATGCCGAACAATTCTGTCCACTCGGCCCATTGCGGTTCACATCCGGCAATGTCGGGGTAAAAGCTTTCGCCAATGTTGCCAACCGTGATGCAGTATTGCGTGTCAGTGACGAACTTGCGCTTCTCCCAGAGCATTTTCTGAAAGTTCTCAATCTGATCCAGAAAATCGATGATCCGGCCGCCGACGGAGCGGACCGTCCGCATCATCTGGAACCAGCCCTCAGCACGATCCTCGCCGGCCGCTTCCATCTCGTCGAGGCTCAGCACTTCGTTCTTGAGATAGAAATCGAGTTCGCGGGCGAGAAAGCCCTTCAGGTCTTTGTGGATGAAGAAGTCAGAGGTGTTGCGCCGGGTGTACTGGCGCAGGTGGTGTTCGAGGAGGGTGATTGGCTCGCTATCGCTATTCTGAGATTTTTCAGCCGTCAGTGCAGCCAATGGGTCTTGCGTTTTTTTCAACTGCTCGGGGATCTCTTTCAGGGCCTGGGTGATGATCTTTTCCTGCTGATTCTTTTTGCCGTAGGTGATTTCCTCCTGTGCAGTCAGGGGCCGGTACTCAAAGGGGATTTTGAGCCGGCTGGCCTTCTCATCATAGGTGACGGCGCACGGCAGGAAAAACCGCTTGTCACCCTTGACGTTGTCCTTTTCGACATCAGCCGCCTGAAGTTTGAAATGCACCGCAACCCCGCGTGCCGCAAACGAATAGTCGTGGAAGTGCTCGGCGGTCTTGACGTAGTACTGGTCGCTGTTGGCCCAATGGAGGTGGACCTCTTCGCCATTGTAGGGGATGGCGTACCGCTGGTTCCTGGAGTAGCGGCGCTTTGAGATGAAGTCGCCGTCCTGATAATAGCGGCTAAAGAAGGCGTACAGGTGGTTGAAGATCACGGTTTCGAGGGCATCGCGGCCGCCACCGCCACCGACCTTTTTCTTCAGGTCCTCGTACTTCTTTCCGATCTCGGACGCCTGGAATTTGACGAGATTGCCGTCGGCATCAATGGCGTCAGTGGCCAGCGTACTTTTTATCTGCTGGGCGACTTCCTCCAGCTCTTTGGCGGCCTGGTTCTGATCGGCCAACGCGCCGATGTTCAGTTCCTCGGCTATGGCATTTGGCAAGTCCTCCGCGATAAACCGCTCGATTACGTCCCGCTTGTGATTCATGATGCGGTAGATGCCGAAGTCCAGGTCGGCGCAGTCGAACTGGAACAATTCGCGCAAAAGGCTCTGAAATTTCTTCAGCGACTCATTCATCAGTTGCTATCTCCGGTTCCGTGGAAAGTAACCCGCGGACTCACAAAATTGACTTGGAAGTGGTCCAAATGGGGGGAATCGGGCTGATATTTGAGGGTTTTGAAGTGGGCTTCCGAATAACGGAAAGTAGGAGGGATAACCGTTGTCAAGGGTATTGCTTCGGTCCGAGGTTCCGGCTTAGAAGCTGCTGCTTAGAAAATAACCTTTCGGTAGATACTCAGGTCCAACTGTTCTTTTGCTCTTGGCCTTTTTCTTGCACGCCCAAGAAAAAGGCCCAAAAAGAAGGGCGCCTGCCTGCGCGGCGCACCGCGCTGCAGGCAGGCCGCTCAAGCGCCGCGGGGGCTGCTTTTCCGCGAATTGCCCCTGGGGTCGATATGTGCGTTTGTGTCCTGCGAGCGTTTAGGGATTCACGCGGCGAAGGCGCTGGAGGGAACCGCGCGGAAAAGCCCCTTCCCTCCGCACCGAACGCGCTGGAGGCGAAACGCGTGAGAGGGCGTGTACGGATTACAGCACAAGTCTGTCAACGCAACTATTTTCATCATCATGGGTGCTCCAGAGGGCGCATGACAACTGTCTTAAAACCCCCAGCGGTCTTCGCGCGGCTGCAAAAGCGTCGGCCTGTCTGCCTGCTTGCGCCTGCCTGTGCGTGTCCGCACGCAGACAGGCGTTGCGCGCAGGCAAGCGTGCTCCGCACAGGCAGGTCGGCGTTGGTCAAACCCACCTGCCTGTGCCGTGCCCGGCACGGCAGACAGGCCCGTATCTTAAGGATATGGGCGGGTCTTCCCGCCTGGACCGACACCTTTTCGCTCGCGCTTGGGAACTCACCAGGAATTTTGAGATGGCTTCTTAGAATTCGGCGGTTAAACCAGTCGTTACCAGGCGGCCGATTTCCGGGGCCCCGACAAAATCCCGATGTTTTTTGCCGGATAGGTTGGAGGCGTTCAGGACGAGAGAGACGGATCCGTTTGAGATGTTCAGGGGCAGTTTGTAGTTCAGGTTCACGTCGAAGACCGTGGAAGCTTCTACATCGCCTACGTAAACACCGGAGTTCATGGGGAATCCGTCTCTGTAGCGGAGGCGAGCTCCCAGCCGGAGGCCAGATTGGGGCACTTTGACGGTTGTGCCCAGGCTGAATTTGTTACGCGGGGCATTGAGTGCGATATCGGCAATGCCGCCCAGGTTTTTGAACAGGTCCTTGTTGACATGGGAGTAGCTGCCCGTAAAGGACCACCGATTATTGGGATAATAAGCAAAGCTGAGGTCCAGGCCGTAAACATCGACATTCCCGAAGTTGCGGTAGGTTAACATCACCGCCGTGGGGTCGGTGACCTGGTCGGGGGTGACGGTGCCGAAAGGGATGAAGGCGGCGCCGTTATTATTTGTGCCTGCCACAAAAAGACGGGTAAGTTCGTCTACGGGTGTGTTGTTTGCATTGCCACCCTGAGTTGGAGAATCGAGGATTGCGAGCGCGCGCGCCAACAGGGCTGCAGAGGGGTGTTGCAGGGCCTGTGCAAGCGCGGTGGATAGGGAGGCGGTGAGGGCGGCGGGATCCAAAAAGACGTTTGGCGTTTCCACACGTATAGGACCTACAAAGTCCCGGGTGCGGGTGCGGTAGACATCGGCAGCGAAGACAAAACGGTTTTGGAAGACACCTTTATACCCCAGTTCAAAGGTTTCGGTGATGGTGGGTTTAGTTTTGGCAATATCCCGCACGGAATTTTGCAGGTTTGAAACGGGGTCGAAGCCGGCGGTTTCAGGGTTCAGAACCCTGAGGGTGTTCCGCAGGCCGGGCAGGGTCTGAGGTACGATATTTTCAAAGGCGCCGGCCAGGGCGTCGGCCTGCTGGGCTGCGATGGAGGGAATCTGTTCGGGGGGGACCTGGGCCGCGGCGAGTTGTCCGGAAATGATGGCGGTGGCAAGTTCTTTAAGGGAGGGCACAAAAGCATTTAAAACAGCGCCCCGGCTGAGACTCCACATGACGTTGGTAAACTGAGGATCGTGTAGCGGGATTTGCTGCTCAAGCGACAGGCCGGCAACCGGAGCAAAGGGAGAACGGAAGGTGGGCAGGCCGGCAAGATCCCGGTTAAAGGTGAATCCGTCCTGAGTTCCCTGGGCGCGGATGTCGAATTTGGGGCTGTATCCCAACACCGGTTGAAAGCTTCGTCCTGTACCGTAGGCATCCCTGGCTTGTAAGATGTCCAGGAAGTAATTGCTGGTGGAAGGCGTGCCATAAGCCCGGTTGTAGGTCAATCTCAGGGTTTGCAACGGGTCGGGTTTGACAACCAGGGCGGCCCGGGGGGAGAAGACCGGGTTTTCGATGTGGTTATGGTGGTCCAGCCGAACGGCCGCAACCAGGTCCAGATGGTCCGTTAGCGCGTTGTCGTTTTGCAGGTAAACACCCAGTTCGTTGATGGCGTCTCTATCTTCGTTGGCGCCGTTGATGGTGCCTTCGGTATCCGGGCGGGTGAGCAGGCCATCCACGCCGTAGGTGAGCCGGTGGCGTTCAGCCAGGGTCAGGGTGTGCTGGGCCTGAAGAACGGTGAGGGTGGATTTGTCGACGATGGGGGCGTTGGTGCGTAAGAGGCGGGTATCGCCCGCGTCGCTGCGGTTATGGAAGACCTGCATGAAAGCGTCTTTGTAAAGAAGGCGTGTCTGGAGGGATATGTACGTCCAGTCCTTTATCTGGCCTGCACCGATTCCGGTCATTTCGATGTTGTTGATTCGGGTAAAGCTGGTGGAGAAAATGGCGGTCATGTCTTCATTGGGCCGAATATCCAGCCGAAGTTCCCCGCTGGCGCGGCTTTGGTTGTAATCCCTTGGATTGCTGCCACGCAGGCGGATTTCCTCGGGGTCTTTGTATCTCCAGTCTGTCCCAGCAACGTATTGGCCGGAGATTTTGAAGCCGACTTTGTCAGCGCTACCCGCGTGGCGGAAGGAGAATTTACGCAAACTGCGTTCACCTCCAACCGCGGTGACGGAGGTGCCTTCGGAGCCGAAGGGCGACCGGGTAATAATGTGCATCACGCCGTTTGCGCTGTTGGGGCCGTAGAGGGCGGCGCCGGGACCCAGGACCACTTCGATACGTTCGATGTCATGGTTTGTGACGGGGACCAGAGAATGCACGTTGACCCGCAGAGATGGCACACGGGTAATGCGGTTGTCTACCAGCGTGAGCAGGGCGCCTGAAAAGACGTTGTTGAAGCCGCGCACAACGGTATGGCCCTGGGCCAGGCCGGTCTGGACATTGTCTACGGCGGGCGTTCCGGCGATGTATTCCGCTGCGCTCAATCCGAGGTGATCCTTTGCTTCTTCGGATTCAACAACGGTGACCGAGGCGGGGGCGTCCAGAATTTTTTCTTTTCGGCGGGAAGCGGAGACAATTATCTGGTCTCCGTAGAACACCTCGACGGTTAAGGTGAAGTTGAGTTCAATAACGCTGTCGGCCACAATTTCGATGTTCCTTCTCGTAGCTGTTTGATATCCGACAAAGGAGACGGCAACTTCATAAATACCATGGGTTAGATTTTTGACCTCATACATGCCATCTTTATCGGTTATAACGCCAACAGGATCGGTTAGCACGGGGCTTTGGAGGATGATGTTAGCGCCGGAGAGGGGCTCACCCCGGTCATCGGAGACCTGTCCCTGTAAGGCACCTCTGCCCTGGGCAAATACAGGCGTGGTAAAGCATAACAGCAGGACCAGGGCCGTTTTAGCGGATGTCATAAGCACATTCCTCCCTCGCGGTTGATTTCGGCGTTTCGGAAGTCAGTTCCGAGGACAGAAAATTCGCAAGACTTTTTCTGGTTTTAAAACACACCGGGACTACCTTCGGCAAGCTCGGGACGGGCTTCTCCGGCTTGCGGGTGGTCGTTGGTTGGTACAATATAATATATGAAATTTTATTTTTATATGAAAATTTTTTATAGGTTGGGAAGTTTACCGGAGGGAGGTCCGATGAGAGAGGTGACAGGGGGGGGAACTGGAACATCGCCAAATTCACCACCTCCCACCCTCCTGAAGATCTCCGGACCAGCGCGCCAAAACCCTTGACGCTGCGCTGAAAAACCATCATTTTTTTCTTGTCAGACAGCATATTATACGGTAGTTTTATGAATAGAACTTGTGGCTATGTACTTAACCGGGCAACCTCTGCCTGCCGACTTTCCCCTTTTTACCTGGAGACCTTCCATGCTGGATCCCAAATTCCTCTTCGATGACCAAAAAATGCAGGAATTCATCGCCAACGGCTTCACTTTCATCAAGGCGGACCTCCCGCCCGAACTCCACGAGGCCATCTACCGGAAAACCGAGGAAGTCTTTGAGAAAGAGGGCAATCCGGGGAACAACGTCCTCCCCAGGATTCCCGAACTTCAGCAGGTCTTCGACCACCCCGCCGTCCAGGGCGCCTTCACCAGCATCCTGGGTCCCGGGCACGTCATGCACACCCACCGCCACTGCCACATCAACAAGCTTCAAAGCGAGGGTGGGAGATGCCACAAAGACAGCTACTGGGGCTACCAGAAGGTGCGCTACCACCGCAACCGGTGGGCTATGGCCTTCTATTACCCCCAGGATGTCAGTCTGGAAAACGGCCCCACCGCGGTCGTGCCGGGAACCCACTACTACATGGACCGGATCGAAAATCTGGACGAATTGACCCGGCCTGTTCTGGGCGAGGCCGGCACCATCGCGGTTGTCCACTTCGACATCTGGCACCGGGCCATGCCCAACCGCACCGACCGGAACCGCTACATGATGAAGTTCCAGTTCACCCGGATGGAGGAACCGCAGCAGCCCTCGTGGAGCAACCGGGAGGCGTCCTGGTCCGGCGCCGAAGTCGGTGACAAACATCGGGTGATCTGGTCGCAAATGTGGGACTGGTCCCTGGCCCGGCAAAGAAACGGCGGCACCCTCGAAAACGGAAACGTCGCCGAACTCACCCGAACCCTCCAGGACGACGGCGAAACCGACCGCCTCAACGCCGCCTATGCCCTGGGCGCAATCGGCGAACCCGCCATCCCCGGCCTCATCCAGACCTTGCAGGGAGAAAACGAGGCTGCGCAGCTTAACGCCGCCTACGCCCTCTCGGCCGTGGGCGAACCCGCCCTGCCCGCCCTCACCGCTGCCCTCAAGCACGAAAACGAGCGGGTCCGAGGCCACGCGGCCTTTGCCCTGGGCGACATCGGCCCCGCTGCTGCTGACGCTGTGCCTGCACTGACGAAAACCCTGAATGACCCTTCCGAGTGGGTCCGCCACCACGCTGCCGAGGCTCTGGGCACCATCGCTCAAAACGCCGATGCCGCTGTACCCGCACTGGGGCAGGCGTTAAAAGACGGCGACGGGCAGGTCCGGTACACCGCCGCCTATGCTCTCGCCCGGTTCGGTCCTGCGGCTCAGGCGGCTGTGCCTGCACTGCGCGACGCCTTACACGACGACAACCGCTATGCGTCCGGCCATTCAACCCTGGCACTGCAGCGCATCGGAACCCCCGAAGCCACAGAGATCCTGCTCGATTTCCTGACCACCTCCCGGTGGTGTCCTCTCACTTCAAAAGAAAGTACGTATTAAAAATATCGAATACCGAACAAGGATGTCAACGATAAGCATTCTCCGAGCCGTCTCCTATACTATTATAATAGGTCTTCTGACCGCCTGTTCCGGCTCCGACACAGACAACCCGACCTCCTCCGATCCCACTGCCTCCGGAAGTTCTGCGCTGCCTCTGCGTGGAGACGACAAATTCGGCGCTGAAGCAAATCCCACCGGAGACCCGATTGGAGGTGGAGAGGGCTACCGGCGCCTGATTATCGCATCCGATTACCAGGTCACAACCCGGGGAGAACTGCTCTCGGCCCTGGACTCGGCCAAAAGCGGGCAGGTCGTCTACGTGGCCGATACCACCCGGATTGACCTGAGCGGCCTGCAGAACGTCGTCATTCCCGGCGGCGTCACCCTTGCCAGCGGGCGGGGCAAGCAGGGGTCGCTGGGGGGACTGATCTACAGCACCGAACTGGAAACCATCCCCCTCTTTCTCACCGGCGGACCCAGCGTGCGGGTTACCGGACTGCGCCTGCGGGGTCCGGACCCGGAGCGGCGGACCGAGCAGATGAGACAGCTCTACGCCGAGGGCCGCTACTACAGCATCCCCAACTCGCGGGGCATCCAGACCACCCATCCCAACCTGGAAGTGGACAACTGCGAGCTTTCGGCCTGGAGCCACGCCGCCGTCTATCTCGCGACCGGTTCCACGGGCCACATTCACCACAACTTCATGCACCACAACCAGCGCCAGGGACTGGGCTATGGGGTGGTGTTGAACCAGTCGGAAGGCCTCATCGAGGCCAACCTGTTCGATTGGTGCCGCCACCACATTGCGGGAACGGGCAGGCCTGGCACCAGCTATGAAGCGCGCTACAATCTGGTTCTGGAAAACGCCAACAGCCACAGCTTTGACATGCACGGGGGCGCGGACCGGGACGATGGAACCGACATTGCCGGCACAAAGATCTGGATCCACCACAATACCTTCGAAGCAACTTCCGTCCGCGCAATCGTCATCCGGGGCCGTCCCCAGGAGATGGCCGAGATCTACAACAACTGGTTCCTCCACCTGACCCCCGACAGTGCCATCCGCCAGACAAACGCCACCGGAAATATGCGCAATTACAAGAACCAGTACTCCTCGAATCGGCTTCCCAGGGACTGAAATCCAAAAAATACCCTTGGACGATGAACAAACATGCACTATATTATGGTATCGTAACCCCCTTCATCTCCCCTCCCATCTAAAATGTGAAACGGCAAACGGCAAAGGTCCCCCCACACCGGTGGACAATAGCCCACCTTTCACATTTGCCCTCTGCCGTGCTTCCCGGCTCCCGATTCTCCCCCTTACCCATCGTTTCAGAAAGGAACCATCACAGAACCATGAGCAGAAGAATCCAGGCAGCCGTATACGACGAGAGCAAAGTTAAAACCCTCAACTCCCTCGAACACATCCGCCTCAGAACCGGCATGTACATCGGCCGCCTCGGACGCGGCGCCGATCCCGATGACGGCATCTACATCCTCTTAAAGGAAATCATCGACAACGCGGTTGATGAATTCATCATGGGGTACGGGAAAAAGATCGACGTCACCATCAAAGACAGCCGGATCAGGGTGCGCGACTACGGTCGGGGAATTCCACTGGGCAAAGTCATCGACTGTGTCTCCATCATCAATACCGGCGCGAAATACAACGACGACGTCTTTCAGTTCAGCGTCGGCCTCAACGGCGTGGGCACAAAGGCTGTCAATGCCCTCTCTTCCGATTTCAAGGTCGTCTCCTACCGGAAAGGGAATTACTTCGAAGCCACCTTTAAACAGGGCAAACTCAAACGCAAAAAACAGGGAAGGAGACCCGGCGAAGCAGACGGCACCTACGTCGAATTCCTGCCCGATTCCGAAATCTTCGAGGAATACGAATTCAACCCCGACTACGTCGGACACCGCATGTGGAACTACGCCTGCCTCAACAGCGGGCTGCAGCTCATTTTCAACAAAAAGAAATTCGTCTCCAAGAACGGCCTGCTCGACTTCTTAAACCGTGAGATCGGCGACACGGCCCTCTATGACCCGGCCCATTACAAATCCCAGTACCTGGAATTCTCCTTCACCCACACCTCCAACTACGGCGAGACCTTCTTCTCCTTCGTCAACGGCCAGCACACCACCGACGGGGGAACCCATCAAAGCGCCTTCCGCGAGGGCATCCTGAAAGGCGTCAACGAATTCTTCAAAAAGAACTACGGCGGCCCAGACGTGCGCGAAGGCATCTTTGGCGCCGTATCGGTCAAACTCAAATCGCCCGTCTTCGAATCCCAGACCAAAAACAAACTGGGCAACACCGACATCCGGAGCTGGGTCGTTTCCGAAGTCAGAAGCGGCGTGGTCGACTTCCTCCACAAAACCCCGGGCGCCGCCAAAAAACTCGCCGCGAAAATCGTGCAGAACGAACGCCTGCGCAAAGAGCTGAACGCCGTGAAAAAAGAGGCCAAGGAGGCCGCCCGCAAGATCGCCATCAAAATTCCCCACTTCAAAGACTGCAAATACCACCTGGGGGACAGAAAAAACGGCGAAGCGTCCACCATCTTCATCACCGAAGGCCCTTCGGCCGCCGGCTCGCTCGTCGCCTCGCGCGACGTTTTCACCCAGGCCATCTTCGGCCTGAAAGGAAAACCCCAGAACGTCTTCGGCAAAACCAAAGCCGCCATCTACAAGAGCGAGGAACTCTACAACATTATGATGGCCCTGGGCATCGAAGACGGCATTGAAAACCTCCGGTTCAACCGGGTGGTTATCGCCACGGACGCGGATCACGACGGCTTTCACATCCGCAACCTGCTTCTTACCTTCTTCCTCAGTTACTTCGAAGACCTGGTCGTTGCAGGCCATGTCTACATCCTCGAAACCCCCCTCTTCCGGGTGCGCAACGGCAAAGCGCTTCACTACTGTTACAGCGCAAAAGAGCGCGATCGGGTGCTCAAAGAGGTCAACAACCCGGAAATCACCCGCTTTAAAGGCCTGGGCGAAATCTCACCGAATGAATTCGGGCAGTTCATCGGCGATGACATCCGCCTGGTCAAAGTCAACGTCCAGTCCATTGTCCGGGTCCCCAACACCCTCGAATTTTATATGGGCAAAAACACTCCTGACAGACGAGAATACATCATGGAGAACCTGATCTAATGGCTTACGTAGACGCGCTGTACGACAGAAACTTCCTCGAATACGCCTCCTACGTCATCAAAGACCGGGCCATCCCCGACATCAACGACGGCCTCAAACCGGTTCAGCGCCGCCTCCTCCATGCGCTCTTTGAACTGGACGACGGCAAATACCACAAGGTCGCCAATGCCGTGGGCCACACCATGAAATACCACCCCCACGGCGACCTCTCCATCTACGACGCCCTGGTGGTCCTGGCCAACAAGGAGCTGTTCATCGACAAACAGGGGAACTTCGGCAACATCTTCACCGGAGACGAGGCCTCCGCCGCCAGGTACATCGAATGCCGCCTCACCCCCCTGGCTAAAGAGGTGCTTTACAACCCTGAAATCACCGAATACGAAGACTCCTACGACGGCAGGGCCAAAGAGCCTGTCGCCTTCCCGGCCAAAATCCCCGTCCTGCTCGCCCTGGGTACCGAAGGCATTGCCGTGGGCATGTCCACACGCATATTGCCGCACAACCTGATCGAACTGCTTAAAGCCCAGGTGGCCTGCCTGCGCCGCAGGAAATTTCAGGTCTTTCCCGACTTCCCCACGGGCGGCCAGGTTGATGTGGCCGAATACAACGACGGAAACGGCAGGGTCCTGGTCCGGGCCAAACTCGACACCAAAGACCCCAAACGCATCCTCATCCGCGAACTCCCCTACGGATTGACCACCGAAAGCCTGATCGCCTCCATCGAAGACGCAGCCAAAAAGAACAAACTCAAAATCGCCGGCATCAGCGACTACACTGCCGAAAACGTCGAAATCGAAGTCCGACTCGCCAGGGGCATCAAATCCAAAGACACGGTTGATGCGCTCTATGCTTTCACCGACTGCGAATCCTCGATCTCGACCAGCCTGGTGGTCATCAAGGACAACAGGCCGCATATCATGTCGGTCACCGACGTTGTCAAATACAACACCAACCGCCTGCTCGACATCCTCAAAGCGGAATTGAAAATCGAAGAGGGCCAGCTGCGGGCGAAGCTCCATGCCAAAACCCTCGAACAGATCTTTATCGAAAACCGCATCTACAAACAGATCGAAACCGTGTCTTCGCCCGAAAAAGTCTCCAAAGTGGTCCTCGATGGCCTGAAACCGTTCAAAACCAGAATCAAAAAACAAATTACCCCAGAGAACATCGACACCCTGCTGAAAATCCCCATCCGGCGAATCTCGCTCTACGACATCAACAGAGGAAAAAAAGAGGTGCAGGAAATCTGCAAACGACTGAGGGAAATCAAGGCCAACCTGTCCAACCTGAAGGCTTACGCGGTCACTTTCCTCCAGAATCTCATCAAAAAGTACCAGAAGGATTATCCCCGCAAGACAGAACTTGTCTCCATCGAACAGGTCGACGCCCGCGATGCAGCGCAGCGCAACCTCAAGCTGTGCTACGACAAGAGAACCGGCTACCTCGGCCACCAGGTCAACGGCGTGGCCCTCTTCGACGTCTCCCCCTACGACCGCGTCCTGGCCATCCGCAAAACCGGCGCCTACTCAGTACATGATGCGCCCGAAAAACTCTTCGTGGACAGGGGTATGCTCTTCTGTGGATTCGTTGACGAAGAGCGCGTCTACACCATCGTCTACAGGGAAAACAAGACCGGCCACCCCTATATCAAACGGTGCTGCATCGACAAATTCATCCTCAACAGGGGCTACAACCTGGTTCCCGACGGCTGCCGGGCCTTGAAACTCACCATCAACTCCGCCCGGAAAATCGCCCTTGACTACAAACCCAAACCCAGGCTGCGCGTCCTCCAGGAGGCATTCTCCATAAAGGACTACCCCATTCGAGGCAACAAGGCCAAAGGCATCCGTCTGTCCACAAGGGAGGTCAAAAGCGCAAGGTTTGCCTGAGGGCCCTCATTCCCCACCCACCTGTTGTTGCGCCAGCTCGCAACCCATCGCCCTCACCTGGTCGCGACCCACCGACCTCCTTCTCCCGCATGGGGGAGAAGGAGAGCCCTGGGAGAGCGTGCATGCTCCACCACTTTTGACTTGACGAACCAAATTTGCTATATTAGTTGGCGGCAACTCAGGGAAGGGATGTGGGAACAAACCCTGAGCCCCAAGCCCCTGATCTCATATTCAAGGAGCAACCCATGGGAACCCTGCTTGGAATCGCGATCCGGGACGCATCCCGGGCGCCAATGCAGGTCATCCAGGAAGTCGTTATAACGCCCGAAGATGGCCTGCACGGAGACTACCGGGGCAGCGTTGCCCACCGGCAGGTCACCGTGCTGGTCCGGGAAAGCTGGGAAGCCGCCTGTGCGCAACTGGGGGTTGACCTGCCCTGGACCCTGCGGCGGGCGAACCTGCTCATAGAAGGCTTCCCCCTCGCCGACAGCGCGGAGACGCACCTGCGAATCGACAGCGTTATCTTTGAGGTCACCGGAGAAACCGTGCCCTGCTTCCGGATGGAGGAGGCCCACCCGGGCCTCCAGAACGCCCTGGCCCCCTCCTGGCGCGGCGGGGTCACCTGCCGCGTCGTGGAAGGGGGCGCGATAAAGGTAGGCGATCCGGTCCTGGCCGAACAGGTCGAACGCAGCCGCTGATCTTTCTGCAAACCGTAAATAACAAAAACCGCCGCGGTTCGTGCGGCGTTTTTATTTACGCGTGAGGGCCGCGTTCCCGGATGATCTTGAGCGCCAGCGCAGGCTCGATGCTGCGGTGGCCGGGCAGGTCGAAACCGGCCACCGCGCTGCGCGCATGCCGGCAGGATTGGCTCCGCCTTTTTGGGACCAAGTTGGCTCCGGCTGTGAACTGTGGAGGATAGACACTGAGGCCATTTCGAAGCCTTCTGGTATACCCGGGGCATTGTCGCCAGAGCCTTCCACAGGGCCAAATTTAAAATTTTGAAAAATTCATACTTCCTCTTTTTGATCTCACTCCGTCTTTTTGTTCCGTGCGTCTCAGCAGCCCACGCAGAACAGGCTCGGATTCCCGTCATCCGCGACATCGCCATCCGGGGCAACACCCGCACGCGTACGGAGGTCATTCGCCGCGAACTCCTGTTTGCACCGGGCGACCACCTCGATTCCAGCCTCGTTTCGGAGACGGCCCGCAACCTGCGCCGGTTCCTCTTTCTGGGCAAGGTAGACATCCACATCCGAAAAAAAGACGGAACCGCCGATATCCTCGTCGAAGTCAACGATCTCTATGCCCGGGCCCTCTCCCCCCTGCTCTCCGGCGAAGCCGGTGAACTCAACTACGGTCTTGTTGCGCTTGATTACAACTTTTTGGGCCGCGGCCAGGAGGTTCAGCTCACCGTGGAACACGACGCCATCTCCGGCAACAGCGCCTCTGTCTACTATCGGATGCCCAGGCTGCTGGGCTCGCGCCATGCCCTCACGACCAGGCTGGGCGGCGGCCAGGAGGGCCACGACGTACAGCTTGCCTTTTCCCGGCCCCTGCACGCCCTCTCGGCTCGCCGGGCCTATGGGGTCTCCTTCTTCATCCAGGAGCAGGTCCACCGCCTCTACGCAAATCAGGTCCTCTCCGACCGGTACACCCAACAGGTGGGAGGCGGTGCACTGTGGCTCACCCGCTCTTTCGGGAACCGGATCAAATACCGGCCCAATGTCCACCTTAGCCTGACCGACCGCCGGTTCGCCCCGGACCCCGGGTACACGTATGCCCCCCAGAACCGCCGGCGCGTCCTGCCCAGCCTGGGCTTCACCGTCTGGAGGCCCCGCTACGAAAAGGCGCGGTTCATCTACGCCCTGGGCCGCACCGAAGACCTGCAGACCGGAAGCTGGCTCTCCGTTCGCGCGGGCCTCTCCCACAAAGGCCTCGGTTCCGACCAGAACTTCCGCACCTTCCAGGCGCAGCTCTCCCCCCGTTTTAAACCGCACGAAAACGCCTACACCTTCACCACCCTCTTCCTTGGCGCCCGGCGCCGCCAGAGCGGCTATTTTCACCTCTTTTCCGTAGCCGAACTGCTTACGTACATACAACTCAGAGGCATCCACACCCTGGCCCTGCGCCTCCGCTGGGACGCTCTTGGCCGGCCCGAAGACGCCTCTCAACTCCTCCTGGGCGTAAACCGGGGCCTGCGCGGGTACGCGCCCCGCCGTTTCGACGGCACCCGCCGCGTCCTCCTCAACCTCGAAGCCCGCCCCACCTTCTACCGCCATCCCGCCTTCGTAATCGCCGGTGCCCTCTTCATTGACGGCGGCGCAGCCTGGACGCCCGGCCTCACCCCCTCTTCACTCAACTTCGCTTCGGGAATCGGCGCCCGTCTGGGCCTCCCGCAGGTCTACAACACCCTGATTCTGCGCGCCGACCTCTCCTACGCCTTCCAGGACAAAGCCTGGCAGGTCTCCGTGGGCATCGGCCAGTACTTTTAGGGCATTATATATTTATTCGAATTTGGACCGCGACGTGAATGCTGCACGCAACGTTTTTTTAGGGGATTATCTTC
Organism: Candidatus Latescibacterota bacterium; assembly: GCA_965222075.1. Classification (GTDB taxonomy): domain Bacteria; phylum Latescibacterota; class UBA2968; order UBA2968; genus JAAXHW01. The sequence continues at coordinate 4,133,006 of OZ244937.1, forward strand.
CGGTTCCCACCATTCCATTTTTTGGCTTTTGGCCTTTTTCTTGTTCGCCCAAGAAAAAGCCCCTTCCCCCCGCCCCGAAGGCGGTGGAGGCGAGAGGGGTGAGAGGGCGTGTAGGGATTACAGCACAAGTCTTCAATGCTCATGATCCTCACCCTCCAGGCAAAAACAACCAAATGACGAAGGAGTAATGTATCTATGCCAGTCTTTACAGCATCTGAGTTAAAGCAAGTCGTGCACGATGTGTTCTCTCGTCTGGGGGCCTCTCCAGAGGAGGTGCGCCGGCTTCAAGATCACCTGGTCGAAAGCAACCTGCTGGGCCATGACTCCCACGGGGTGTGGATCATACCGCTCTACGTCGACATGATCCGACAGCAGCACATCGTCTTGGGAGCGGAGCCAGACATCGTGATCGAGAGTTCCAGCCATGCGGTGCTCGATGGCAATTGGGGCCTGGGCCAATTGATGGGCTGGCTGGCGGCGCGCCTGGCCATTGATAAGGCCAAGCAAGGTGCCCTGGCGGCTGTGACCCTGCGTAACTGCAGCCATTTGGGCCGTCTGGGCGAGTACAGCCAAATGATCGCCCAGCAGGGGCTCGTCGGCTTCGTGGCTGTGAACGGACAGGGGGGTGCGCAGGGGGTGGCGCCCTGGGGGGGGCTGGAGCGCCGGCTTTCTGTGAATCCGATGTCGTATGCCATCCCCGCACCAGATGGCGTCATTATGTTAGACATATCGCCAACGGTTGTGGCATCGGGCAAGGTAGCGGTCAAAGCCCTGCGTGGCGAGCGCATACCGGAAGGTTGGATCGTGGATAGCGAGGGGCGATCGACGACGGATCCCGGTGCTTTTGACGGTCCACCGCCGGGTAGTTTGGTCCCCCTGGGTGGGCACAAAGGGTATGGGCTGGGACTGATCGTAGACATCCTGGCCGGTGCCCTCAGTGGTGGGGGCTGCAGTCGGCCGGACGCCGAACGTTGGGGTAACGCGACATTCATGCTGGCCATCAACCCGGCAGCTTTTGGGGAACAGCGAGCATTCGAGACGGAGGTGAAAAACTTTCTGGCTTACGTCAGGTCCAGCCGAGTGGTCCCTGGATTCGAGGAGATCCTGATCCCTGGTGAACCTGAGGTCCGAGAAAAAGTACGGAGAAGCAAAGAGGGCATCTTTGTGGAGGACAGGACATGGAGCAAAATCACAGCAATTCTTGGTGAACTCAAGCAGCACAGCGGGGTAGCGGACGAAAATCGGCGCGCATAAATCGATTGTCAACCGGAGCACCCCCGTTAAGGTCTTTCAAAAGGCCGAATTTCGCATATTTTTTAACTGCATGACAAAGGATTTCTCGATGATCATCGATGTACACTCCCATGTCTGGGAATACCCGAAACACTTCGGCGATGACTTCCTCGGTCAGGCACACCGGGCGAGGGTAGACGTGGAAATCGACTTCACCGTCTGCTACGAGGGCTACCTGGCCCAATCCCGGGAAGCGGTCCGCACTGTCGTCTTTGGCGGCAAAGCCCGCCTCAGCGGGCTGTGGGTAGACGACCGCTACGTGGCCGACTGCGTGGCCCAACACCCCGATGCCCTCATCGGCTTCCTCTCTGTCGACCCCACCCAGGACGGCTGGGAGCGGGAACTCCGCGAGGGACACCAGGACCTCGGCCTTCGCGGCATCAAACTCCTGCCCATGTACGCCGGCTTCAACCCGAACGACCCCTTGCTCGACCCCCTCTGGGAGTATGCCCGGGAACACCGCCTGCCCGTCCTGCTGCACACCGGCACCACCTTCGTCTCCCAGGCCCCCTTAGCGTGCACCCTCCCCCGCCACATCGACCCCGTGGCGGTTCGCTTCCCCGAAGTCAAAATCGTTATGGCCCACCTCGGCCATCCCTACGAAGGCGAATGCGTCGTTGTTATCCGCAAACACCCCAACGTCTACGCCGACATCAGCGCCATCCACTACCGTCCCTTCCAGCTCTACCACAGCCTGATGCTCGTCCAGGAATACGGCGTATGGGACAAAATTCTCTTCGGCACCGACTACCCCTTCACCACCATTGACGCATCCCTCCACGGCCTCCGGAGCCTGAACAATATGCTCGAAGGCACCGCCCTGCCCCGTTTGGATGCCGACCAGATCGAAGCCGTCATCTACCGCGACAGCCTCAAAATCCTGGGGCTGGAATAGCCCTCACCCCCCGGCCCCTTCCCCCCGTACCGGGCCGGGGCAAGCGGACCATGGTTATTTTTATGACACAGCATGAAATCGCGCTCGGTCTGAAGACCCTCGGGTTGAAGGCAGGAGACATCGTCCTCCTCCACAGCTCGCTGTCCAGTTTGGGCCACGTGGAAGGTGGAGCCGATGCTGTTATCGATGCGTTCCTGGCCGTTCTGGGTGCTTCGGGTACGCTTGTGGCACCTACCTTTGGGGCGCTGGGGGTGATTCCGGAGACGCTCAAGCGCCGTCCGAATGCCGTTTCGAGCATTCACCCCAGAGCGAGCGTGGCCGCGATCGGCGGCGGCGCAGAGGAGATCTGTCGGGATCACTGGAAGGCGGAAACGGCCCACGGAGAAGGGACACCCTACCTCCGGATTGCCAAGATGGGGGGCTATATCTGTCTGCTGGGGGTGGATCAGGACCGGAATACAACCCTGCATTCGGTGGAGGCCCTGCTCCGTTTGCCCTATTTGGAGCCTACGGCGGAACTCACGTTCGCCACGCCGGAAGGAGAGGTCACCAGGTCCTGGCCCTTTTTTCCGGGACCGCATCGGGACTTCATCGGTCTGGATCGCATGCTTCGAAAGCATCAGGCCATGCGGGTGGGCCGCATTGGCGATTCGGTGGTCCGTCTGATCAAGAGCCGGGATATGGTGGATGTCCTGCTGGAAATCGGCCGGGAAGACCCGGCTTTTGTTCTCTGCCACAACCCAAATTGCTCCGACTGTACACACCAGCGCGCAGCCATCCGTCGGGACCGGTTTGCCCGCGAAGCATTCACGCTTGCCGCTTCGAGTAGCCTGGCCGGACGCTACATCCCGGAAATGGTTGAAACCTGTCAGGCAGCGGGAATCGAGGCGGTCGAACTGGATGTGCTCCAGGGCCAGCCGGCGCAGAATGTAGACCCGGACCGTCTGATGGGCGCCGTTGCCGAACTGAGGAAAAGCGGATTGGAGGTAACGGCATTGCGTATGTCTGCGATCTCAGAAGGCGTTGAGGTCTTCCTGGAGACAGCCGCGGCGTGCCGTGTGCAGCGGGTTGTGTTGCCCCTCACCCATAGTGCGGCCGGGTACGCCGGTGCGGCCAAAAAATCGGGAGTCTCGCTGTCTTTTTACAATACCGGCCTGAGCAGCGTGAAAGTCTTTGAATGGATGGCGGATCTTCGGAAGCGGGGGATGAAAGTGGGGCTGACCTTCAATGCGGCCGGCTTTGCCCGGTCCGGAGAGAAGCCCTTTTTGGCCAGCTATCATAACAAACTGAAACGGTTCATCGATCAACTCGACGTCGAAGACTGCACCTTTGACGGTACACCTGCGCCGCTGGCGGGCGGAAATGCCGAAATCAAGGAACTCATCTCCATCCTGCGCTGCGCCACCTTTGGCGGTTACATGGTCCTGGGGGCCGGGAACCGTTTTGGGGGACGCCTCTTGGATGCAGTGGAACGTCTTCTTGAACTCCTGGAAACCATGTAGCACATACCGAACGGACCCGTAACATGGCCGTATGCGACCCCATGGGAAACGCCCGGATTGTACGCCTGAACGCCAGGCTGATGCCGGTCAACCCGACCGAAATACGGTTCGCGAATACGTGGAACAGCCTGACCTTTGGTTGACAGGGTAAGGCAGGCAATCAGACGGATACACCATCGAACGCTTTCAACCGCCCGCAGGCGCCTGAGACTGGAGAAAACAGTGCCGATGACCACAAAAGACGCGCTTCGTGCATTGGGAGTGCAGGACGAAACATTAGCGCAGGAAGAGGTGGACTTTCTGGACCGGAACGGCTACCTCGTTCTGAACAACATCATCACCCGTTCGCAGACCGAGGCGTTTATCGCCCGCCTCCAGGAACTATCGGACTCAGAAGGCGCTCAACTCGAACGCGAGTCGGTTCCGGAAGAGGGAATGATCAAACTCTTCGACCTGGTCAACAAAGACGCCATCTTCGACCTCTGTTTTACCCACCCAAGAGTACTTGCCGCCATGGCGCACATGCTGGACGATGACGTCAAGCTGCATTCGCTGGGAAGCCGTTCCGCCACGCCGGGACACGGCCTTCAGGGACTCCACGTTGACTTCGGCGCAAACCTGGGTTCGGGCACCTGGGTCGGCTGCAACTCGGTGTGGCTCCTGGAAGACTTCACAGAAGAAAGCGGTGCCACGCGCCTCGTGCCGGGATCGCATCGATTCGGCAAACACCCCAAAGACGTGATGGCCGACTCAAAGCAGGTCCATCCCGACGAAATCCGGATCACCGCTCCGGCGGGAACCGTGGTGGTCTTCACCGGACACACCTGGCACGGAGGCGCCCAGAACCGCAGCAATCGAATCCGCTGGGCCATGCACGACGCATTCTGTCGGCGCGACTGTCCGCAGGACCCCGTCCTGCAGCAGATTCTATTACCCGAGGTCCGGGAGCGATTGGGAGATGCGGAGCAGGTCATTCTCGACGTTGAGAAGGGTTGACAAACGAAAATTCAGAACATCCTCACAAACGCCTCTTTGGAGCGGAACCCATCATGGAACAAAACTAAGGAGACACCATGTCCGAACAACGCTTCATCAGCAAGCCCCTCACCGAACCCGGCGGCTTCACTTCCGGAATCGAAGGCCCCGGCTGTGATGCGGGCGGCAACCTCTATGTTGTCAACTACGCACGCGAGAGCACCATCGGCAAAGTCACCCCGGAAGGGGAATGCAGCATCTTTGTGGATCTTCCCAAAGGCAGCACCGGCAACGGCATCCGCTTCAACAGCGCCGGCGATATGCTCATTGCCGACTACACCGGTCACAATATCCTGAAAGTTGACATGCAGACCCGGGAAATCTCCGTGTATGCCCATGACCCCAACCTGAACCAGCCCAACGACATCGCCATTGGCGCCAACGACATCGTCTACGCCAGCGACCCGAACTGGCAGGACTCCACAGGCCAGATCTTCCGCGTCGGCGCTGATCGTAAATTCACCCTGCTGGAAACCGGCATGGGCACCACCAACGGCATCGAAGTCAGCCCCGGCGAAGACATCCTCTACGTTAATGAAACGGTCCAGCGCAACATCTGGGCCTACGACCTCTCGCCCGACGGCGAAATCAGCAACAAACGCCTGCTTATCCAGTTTCCCGACTTCAGCATGGACGGCATGCGTTGCGACGTGGAAGGCAACATCTACGTCACACGCCACGGCAAGGGCACCATCGCCAAACTCTCGCCCGGGGGGGACATTCTGGAAGACATCGAACTGGGAGGCAAGAGCTGCACCAACCTCGCTTTCGGCGGGCCCGACGGCCGTACCTGTTACGTCACCATCGCCGACCGCGGCAACGTGGAATCCTTCCGCACCAACTTGCCAGGCCGGAGCTGGAAGCTCTACAAAGACCGCGGGCAACGATAACGGACGACGGACGATAGCGATACGGTCTATGGTCCGTGGACTTCATACCCATGCAACCGCTAAACTTTCCCTGCGACTATGCGTTCGATATCCGGACGTCCGGCGGAAAGTCCACCATCTTCGATCCTCTCCGCCGAAAACACGTGCGGTTGACGCCGGAGGAGTGGGTGCGTCAGAACCTGGTGCAGTACCTTGTTGATGACCTGAAATTCCCGGTGGGCCGCACCGCTATCGAGACCGGCTTCACATACCAGGGCATCCAGCACCGCGCCGATGTAATCGTCTACGACCGCCGGGGAAAACCGGTCCTCATGGCCGAATGCAAAGCGCCCGATGTAAAAATCAAACAGGACGCATTCGACCAGATCGCCCGGTACAATACGTCCGTACAGGCCAATTACCTTGTGGTCACAACGGACTCACCCACTACTGCTACGTTCTCGACCGCGAGGCGCGAACGTACCGTTTTCTGGATCAATTGCCCCGATACGAGGACCTCTGACTGTCCCGATGTCTGGATGCTCAGCTGCTCTGACCCTCTCAAGGAGCCAACATGCAGCGCATCCCCTTTCAAAAGCTATACGATGAATGCCACCGCGTCCTCATCACAACCGGCTTCACGCCGGATCGTGCGGACGTGTGCGCCAGGGTCTTTGCCGAAAACACGCGCGACGGCGTCCACTCCCACGGCCTGAACCGCTTTCCCCAGTTTATTGAAAGGGCGAAAGAAGGCCGCCACATCGACATCCATGCCATGCCAAAAAAGGCGGACGGCTTCGGCCTTGTAGAACGGTGGGACGGCTGCCTGGGTCCCGGCATCCCCAACGCCACCTTTTGCATGGACCGCGCAATCTCCCTGGCCCGGGAATACGGCATCGGATGTGTCGCCCTCAAAAACACCAACCACTGGATGCGGGCGGGCACCTACGGGCTGCAGGCTGCCGACGCCGGTTGCATCGGCATCTGCTGGACCAACACCACCAAGCTCATGCCTCCCTGGGGGTCTGCCGAACGCAAAGTCGGCAACAACCCCCTCGTCATTGCCATCCCCCGGCCCGGCGGCCACATTCTCCTGGACATGGCCATCAGTCAGTTCTCCGGCGGCAAAATGGAAATCTACCGCCGCAACGGCGAACCGCTCCCTGTCAAGGGCGGCTACGACACCCACGGCAACCTTACCTGCGATGCGGTTGCCATCCACGAATCGGGCCGCTCCCTGCCCATCGGCTGCTGGAAAGGCTCCGGCCTCGCCCTTACGCTTGACCTCGTCGTCACCCTCCTCTCCGGCGGCCGGTCCACCTATCAACTCGCAAAAGAAAAGGACGAATACGGCGTCTCCCAGATCTTCATCGCCATCGACGTCACAACCCTCGTCGGCGAACAGGTCCTCCACCAGACCGTTGGTGAGATCATCGACGATTTGCACGATGCCTCTCCCTTAGCGGGACACGAAAAGGTCACCTACCCCGGAGAGCGCATGCTCCAGACCCGGAAGGAAAACCTCACTCACGGCATCCCCGTGAACACCGACTACTGGCAACAGGTCCTGGACATGTAGATTGTAGATTGTAGATTGGAAGAAGATTTTTCAATATTCAATTTCGTTGACTGCCTCCTCCCAATCATGTACCATGAATACCCCACACCCTTCCCCGAAGTTCACCCTGTTGTATAAATAAGGAGGTCGCGCCATGAGCCAGCTCAGCATCCAGACCGCCAGCACGCCGTCCAGTCCCCTGCCCGACATGCCCATTGACCCGGCCTGGATCAAGGAGGGCAATCCCACCGCTCGAGGCACGATTCTCATACAGAGCGCAGACAAAACAGTCTCCAGCGGCTTCTGGGAATGCAGCGAGGGCAAATTCGAGTGGCACTTCACCTGGGATGAGTTCATTCGTGTCATCGAAGGCCAATTCACCATCACCGAAGACGGCGGCCAGACCCATACGCTCGGCCCCGGCGATACCGCGCACTTTCCCCTGGGTCTCAAAGCCCACTGGCACGTCATCCAGCCGGTCAAGAAATTCTTCGTCATCAACACCTCCGAACCGCTGGAGTTATAAGCACGACGAAAATTTGCCATGCCCTGTTCAGGAGACAGCCCCGATGCCCCTCAAAACCTGCCACCACCACGGCTTTACCGTATCCGACATGGACGAATCGGTCCATTTCTACTGCGACCTGCTGGGCCTGGAACTCATCCAGGACGCGTTGCGCGAAAATATCCCGTCCTACGACCGGATCCTCGGCTACAAAGACGTGAAACTGCGGGTGGTGATTCTCAAAGATACATACGAATCCGTCCTGGTGGAATTGATCCATTACCTCAATCCCCCCTCGCAAAAACGGCAGATGCAGAACCACTTTGTCGGCTCATCCCACCTGGCCTTCGAAGTCGATGACATCGACGGCATCTACCGGCGCCTGCACGACAGCGGCTGCCGCTTCATCAGCGATGGGGTCGTAGACGTGGTCCGCGACGGAAAGTTGGTCGCCCGCAGCGTCTACGCGCTCGACCCCGACGGCATCAGTCTGGAGATGTTCGAGCAGGTCGGCGGCGAGATCGACAAAGCGCTGGCCGGGAATTAGCTGAATGAAAGGATGGGGGGTTGAAAAAAATCGCGAATCCGGCCCTGTGGCAGTCCCCGGCCCTGTGCTCCGGGTGCCTGCGGTGCAGGGCCTGAACGCATGGTGCCCCCAAGATAACGGTTGTGGACATGGAGGAACGTAACCTATGAGTGAATCCCCCTCCCTGGCGCTCGTAACCGGAGCGGCCCAGGGCATTGGCAGGGCGATCACCCAGCGGTTGCTGCACAACGGCAGGCGCGTTATCGCCCTGGATATGGCCGCGGACAACCTGGCAAAACTCGCCGACGAACAGGCCAGCCAAGACCTGATCACCTGCCCGTTCGACCTGGCGCGAGCGGGCGAAATTCCCCGGCTGATCCGCGAGCGGGTTGACCGGCACGGCCCGATTACCGCCCTGGTCAACAACGCCGGTATCTGGCCGGGCGGCGCTATCGTCGACCTGACCGATGAAACCTGGAACCGGGCCCTGACGGTCAATCTGACCGCGCCTTTTGCACTGATGCGTGCGCTGGCCCCGGTCATGGCCGGCGCCGGGGGCGGCGCCATTGTCAATATCGCCAGTCGAAACGCCTTTCGCTCCAGCACCAACTTCGCCGCATACGACGCCTCCAAGGCCGGTCTGGTGGCCCTCACGCGCACCGCCGCAGGGGAGTTCGCCAAGTACCGCATCCGTGTCAACGCGGTCTGTCCCGGCGTTATCTCCACGCCCGGCGACACCTCGATCGAAGCACAGCCCTTCAAGGCCGCCTACCTCAAGCAGATCCCGATGGGCCGCTACGGCCAGTCGGAAGAGGTCGCCGGCGTGGTCTGCTTCCTGCTTTCAGACGACGCCTCGTACATCACCGGTGAGTCGATCACGGTCGACGGCGGCCAGATCGCCTGTCAGGACAACAAGCGCTTCATGGAGATCCCCGGCCTCAAGGCCTGATCGCAGAAAGCGCACACCGGCGCCAGGTAAAATGGAAAACCGCACCAAAAAAGGTGCGGTTTCTTGTTTGTACAAGACAAAGGGGGCTGGATCGGAGACACCGACCCTTAACCGATGGAAGTGTCCCGCCCCTTCAGATAAGCGATCAGAGGCAGCGCCAGGGGGGCGAGCCCGAGCAGAAGTATCGCGGCCCCATTGGCCTGATAGAAAGTGTTCTCCACTTTCAGAAGGGACAGCCCCGGCTCAATCAGCGAGGGGGCCCATAGCGCTATCATATAGGCCAGCAGGTTAAAGCGCACCACCCATCCCACCAGAAAGATCAAACTCCCCCATGAAATCAGGTTCAACCCGGCCAGGATGGCGAAGTGATACAGGTCTTTGGCCGGCCCCACAGCGCCCACCATCACCCCGACGACGATCAGTCCCAGCCCCAGCAGCCAGGTCCGCTTCAGCGCCTGCTGCCAGACCAGAAAGACCGCCAGCGTCAGTAAGAGGATCAGCAGGATACCTCCAACAGCATCGGTCAATTCATTCAGGACCGGAAGGTAGGTGTTCAGCCCCGGGGGCGAAAACCCGCCCGGCTTGAGGTAATCCGTCAGCCAGTGGTAGTTCACAAAAAGCCCGACCTGTTCGATTCCTTTCCTGATCAGCGCCAGTGTGCCCCCCAGCAGGAGAGCATCCAGCCAGAAGCGAGCCCCGCCCTCGCGCAGCCGCAGCAGCCCGAACCAGCCGGCAGGCGCCATCTCGTGGGGATAGAGCGCCCGGAACAGCGCTACGGCTAAGGCCACGACCAGAGTCATCATCAGGCTCGTAAAAGCGGGAGTCAGCAGGAAGCCGATTGCATTTCCCCAGAGAAAGGTCGCCAGGGCCTGGCTCGTATCGTACTGCTGAAAGAATGTCGGCAGATCATTGAGCCTGTCAACCAGCATCAGCGCCGCTGCCAAAACGCCGATCCATACCGCGAAACGCCATCTCACCTGCCTTTCCCGGAAGGCCCGCAGGAAATAGCGTCCGGCCAGGACCACCGTTGCAAGGACCAGCACAACGCTCACCACCTGCGGAATCACATCCTTCGCCTTCTGCTCGCGCAGTTCCCGCAGAAACGCCTCCGGCGCCTTGTAGTGCAGGCCGAAGCTTCCGACCCGGTCCCCCTGAACGCGTGTGCTCATCCGGAATTCCCCGTCCTCCACCTTCCGGTCAATCCGCTCCCAGATGAAATAGTGGTCCATCCGGGCTTCCTCTTTCTCCGATCGGGATTCCAGAAGTTTGTAACGAACCGTATCCGTAACCGACCGTCCGAAATGTCTTTCCACAAACGGCCGGGCAATAGTCCGGGCGGAATCCGCATCCAGGGTGGCCCCGGCCCGGGCCTCCGGAATGATGTGATTAAAAAACACGACCTGTCCTGCGCCATCCACCCCAACCTGCACCTCTTCCTTCTCCAGCGGCCTGAACCAGCGCACCCGCCACGTCCAGGGGGCCGTCTCCTCGGAGGCCAGCGTATCCGCCCGGGCCACTCCCGCATGTCGAACAAGGTGTACAAAGTGGGACGACCCCACGTTGCTTCGAAACTGTGCGCTCCTGCGATAGCCCGTGATATCCAGTCCAACCTTATCACAAAACGCCTCCGCCTTCCCAATCGCTTCTGCCCGGTTCACCGAAAGCGAAAGCGTCCTCGCGCCGAACTGTTCCACGCCCAGGCCCGCCATCAGGGCAATGCCCACAGCCGCAAATACGCCCGCGGTCACCCGTCCCCGTCTGTCAAGTAAATAGGCCTCCGGCCCCTTCTGTGGCAGCGCGTCCTCCTGAGGCGCCTTCTCCGGTTGGGGAGGGGGCGCCTCAACAGCCGGTTCAAGAGTCTCCTCTTCGGCCGTCTCCTCAACCTCGCGCGAGTACCCGGTCAGGAAGGCAATCAGGGCCGGGATTGCGGGCAGGAGCAGAATCCCGGTCACCGCAATCCCCGAAACCTGGAAATACAGGCTCGCAGACTTCATCATCGGCAGCGCAGTCAGGAAAGCATTGTAAGCGTAATGGGCGATAATCGGCGCCCAGATCCCGAAACGGAGGAAAGCCGCGCCGAACATCACACCCACCACAGTCAGCTCAATCCCGCGCGTATAGATCGGCTCCACCGGATAGTTGGAATGCAGAAACGCCCAGACCACAGCCGGCAGCAGCACCGCAAGCCACCGCCGCTTCAACCACCGGATCAGCAGCGGAATGGCCAGCAGCCGGAAGAAAAACTCCTCCATTGTAGAGGCCGCCAGCCCTACCAGCAACGGGTAGATCCAGGGGATCAGCGTGCTGAACGCATTGTCGTATTCGCTCACATCCGCTGGGAACCAGATCCCGAAATAGCGCGATCCCACCAGGTAGAACAGGGTTACATAGCCCACCATAACCCCTGCGATTCCGTAGCCTACAAGCGTTGATCGTAAAAACCCCTTTGAAAGCATTCCACCCGGCGAAAAGCGCCCCAGTGGATCCCGCCTGCCCCCAAAGAGCACCTCTCGCCCCAGCGCGCCCCCGGCCGTACCGGTCATACAGATAATCCCGCCTGACAAAACCGAGCCGATGATCGCTCCAAGCAGAAGAACCATCAGAAAGGCGCTGTACGACTGCGTCGTATTATAGTCATAAGAAATCAGAGGCAATCCGTTCATCTGTGCGGCCACCGTCGCCACTGCAACCAGCACGCCCACAACCAGGCCGGCCTGCCACCGGAGCGTCCCTTTTCGGTAAGCTTTCACCAGCACTACCAGCATCGCCACGGCCAGGGCGAGCCAGAACACGGCAAACGCCTGGCTCAGCAGGTTCGCCCGGGAGCGAACCTCTGTGTACTTCCGGGTAAAGGTCTCGGGAACTTTCAGATACTCCCCGAATTGCCCGACCCGGTCTCCCTGCACAACAACCCCCAGCCGGTAGTGCCCGTCTTCCCCAACCGTAAACCCGGCTTTGCGGTACGTAAACGTGTGGTCGGTCCGCGCTTTGCGCTCCACACTCGACCGGTCGATCAGCGTATAATCGTTCAGATCGAACCCCTGGACCTCCTTCACAAACCGCTCGGCAATCGGCAGCGCGGCCTCCTGCGCCAGGCTCGCGCCCTCGTCCGACTCCAGAACCCGGTGTGAAAAGCTCACAATCCGGCCCCCGGGATCGAGCCGGACTCGAAACTCCTCCTTCTGCAGGGGTTTGAACCACCGCACGTTCCAGGTCCAGATCGAGACCCATTCCCGCGCCAGCCGGTTCGTCTCCTCCAACCCCAGCGTCTTCTCCAGAAAAATCTGCTCCATCTGATTCCGGGAAAACACCTGGGCGCTCTCGTATCCCTCCATGTCGTATCCCAGATTCCCCAGATAGTCCTCAGCCTTTTGAAACACCTCTTCCCGGCTCAGTTTAAAATCCAGCGACGCAGCTGGAAACGCCTCGGTATAAAAATGCAGAAAAACCCACAGCCCGACCGCTCCCAGAGCCAGAAGCAGCACAATCCACACACCCTCGCGGCGATCCATCGATTCCTCCTTTTCAAGCGTAAGATGCGTACACAAATCCCTCCCGTACCGCAGTCCCTATTTTAAATGTAAGTGTATCCGAAGGGCGGAGGCAAGCGAAAAAAGACGCACCCCAGGAAAGGATCTCATACGAAAGTTTCATCTCAGCACCAAGCAAAATTGGAGCATCCGGGAGGAGATGCGCAGGATCGGGAAGGAACTTTGTTGGAAGAGATGATAAACAAAATGACTGGCCGGAGGCCGCCTCCAGCCCTCTTGAAAAGGCCACTTGCCAAACCCGGCCTCTCTGTTGTATTTTGTAGGCGCGCTCGAGCCCCGTCACCGGGAGGAGATCGTGTCCAAACGTCCAGTGGCCCGTCGGCGGGCTGGATCAGGACCGCGATGTCGACCGACTGGCTGCCAATCCAGGGGCCGACCACCACATCAAGAATAAGCCAGGCAGGAGGTTGATTCTGAAATGGCCGATTTAATTCCGGCCCACGGAGGGGTGGACGAGCCGGTTTGCCTCATGGCACCGGCGGACGAGGCGGACGCGTTTCGTGAAGCGGCCGGGCGGCTGGTCCGGGTTGCTCTGAGCGATGCGGATCTTTCAACGGTTTACCGGTTTGGGGACGGCGCGCTGAGCCCTTTAACCGGGCCGATGGACGCGGAGACCTACCACCGGGTGCTGGAGGAGGGGGTGATTGAGTCCAATGGGCAGCGCTATGCCTGGACCATTCCACTGGGTCTGCCGGTTGAGGCGGGGCTGGTTGCGCAGCTTGAGGTCGGCCAGCGTGTTGCCCTGGTGAATACGGCCGATGAGGTCGTGGGCACGCTGGATGTGAGCGATATTTACCCCTGGGACAAACCCAAGTACCTCAAGAGCGTGTACCTGACCGAGCGCACGGACCACCCCGGGGCCGATATGGTTCTGAAGGGAGATGCGGACAGGTCGCACCTGCTGGGGGGAACGGTTCGGGTGTTGCCCCAGCCAGAACACCCGGGGTTCGGGCAGTATGTACACACGCCGCGTGAGGTGCGCCGCCTGCTAAGAGAAACAGGCTGGGAGCGCGTGGTGGCTTTTCAGACCCGCAACCCGCTGCACCGGGCGCACGAGTACGCGCTGGTTTACGGTCTGGAGACGCTGGTCCGACGGGGGTACAGGGCCGGGGCCTGTTTAAATCCGCTGGTGGGGGAGACCAAGGCAGACGATGTGAGCGCCGAGGTCCGCATGCAGACCTACCAGGCCCTGATCGAGGCCCGCACACTGGGAGAGGGCGACAGCGATTCCGGGCTGTGGGAACGCGAGTCAGTGCCGGACCGGGTGATGCTGCTGGGGTTGGATATCAGGATGTTTTATGCGGGTCCCAAGGAGGCGGTGATGCACGCGATCTATCGCCAGAACTTCGGGTTTACCGATATTATTATCGGGCGAAAACACGCCGATGCGCCCTATCACGACGGGAGCGCCATCTGGGGGGATTTCGACGCGCAGGAGATTTTCGAGCGTTTGAAAGGGGATCTGAAAATCCGCCCGCTGAAGGTGGGGTTCGCGGCCTTTTACGAGTCGCTGGGAAGGGTGGACCTGATGGAGAACCATACCGATGAACAGCCGGTTTTTATCTCCGGCAAGCAGGTTCGCGAGATGCTGATGCGGGGAGAGGAGGTTGATCCACGCATTATGCGGCCCACAACCTCGAAAATTCTGAGCGAGGCAATGGCGGAGAGATAATCAAAATTCGGCTTAACGCAACTGCGCAATGTCGGTTGTGAGGTTCACGGTTCCTATCTTTATGAATTATCGGCAGGTTGTGGCGATTCCGCAACCGAAAAATGAGGACGCCCCCGGCAGGCGCTTGAGGCTTATCTTTTGGGGAACCACTTGACTTTCACCGGAGGATAAGATAAATTGAGCCAGATTTTGATATTTCGGATTTTGGATTGAAGGTTTTTCTTCCGCAATCCGCAATCCGCAATCCGCGATCCGCAATTCAACAGGGGGAAGATGGCGAGATGATGGAATATGAGGAAGATTGGGTTCGGTTAAAAGAGGAGGAGGAGGAAGAAGAGGTGCGGGGGGAAGGGGACGGCGCTTTTCTGGGCCGAAATCTGCTCAAGGCCCGGACCATTTTGATTTCCGATCCGGTTGACCACAAGCTAACTACCCGGGTGATTGCCCAGTTGCTGCTGGTGGACGGCGAAGACCCGGAGAAGCCGGTCAAGATTTTCATCAATTCTCCGGGGGGTAGCGCGGACGACGGGTTTGCGATTTACGATATGATCCGCTTCATCCGCCCGCCGGTGAAGGTGATCAGCGCCGGGCTTTCGGCCAGCGCTGCGACGGTGATTATGCTGGCGGCCGAGAAAGAGAACCGATATGCGCTGCCCAATGCCCGGATTATGATCCACCAGCCGTCGATGCGGTATTTCGGCGCAGCCGAAGATATCCGGCGGACGGCAGAACAGATCCTGAAATTGAGGGCGCGGATCAACAAGCTCTACGCTGAGGAGACCGGGCAGCCGATTGAAAAGGTGGAGGAAGATACGGACCGGGACTACTGGATGTCAGCGCAGGAGGCGCTGGACTACGGACTGATCAGCAGGGTGGTCGGCAGCTATGCCGAACTGGAAGCATAAGCGGAACGCAGGCGGAGAGGCCCCCGGCTTTCACCGTCACATTTGTTAACGTCGCAGGGGCGGGGTTTTCCCGCCCCTTAAATTTGTCGTTCCCTGGAAGGCACACAATGTCTCAAGCCGACCGTTTTCTCCGCGCCTGCCGCCGGGAACCGGTAGACAGGACGCCGGTATGGCTGATGCGCCAGGCCGGCCGGTATATGCCGGAATACCGGGCGCTGCGAGAGAAGTACAGTATTCTGGAGATGATCAAAACGCCGGATCTGGCGATGCAGGTTACGCTGCAGCCCATCCGGGCTTTCAATCTGGATGCTGCGATTATTTTTGCCGATATTTTGCCGGTGCTGGAACCGATGGGGCTTCAGCTTGAGTTTGTAAAGGGAGAGGGGCCCGTGATCCACAATCCAGTGCGCACCCCCGCCGATGTGGACGCGCTTGCCACGCCTCCGGCGGCGGAGGGCCTGCACTTTACCCTCCAGGCGATCCGGCAGGTCCGGGAGGCCCTGGCGGGAACGGCGCCCCTGATCGGTTTTTCCGGGGCGCCGTTTACCCTGGTCAGCTATGCGATGGAGGGAGGCGCTTCGCGAAATTATACAGTGGCCAAAGGGTTTATGTACGAGCAGCCGTCGGCCTGGCACGGTCTGATGGAGAAGATGTCGCGGGTTGTGGGAAACTATTTGCAGGCGCAGGCGAGGGCCGGGGCGCAGGCCCTGCAGCTGTTCGACAGCTGGGTGGGGGCGCTGAGTCCTGCGGATTACCGGGAATACGTGCTGCCGCATTCCAAACGGGCGATTGAGATTGCGAAACAGGAGACGGATGCGCCCCTGATCCACTTCGGCACCGGCACTTCGGGCATGCTGCCCCTGATCAAAGAGGCGGGGGGCGATGTGATCGGGGTGGACTGGCGGATCGATCTGGCCGAGGCCCGGTCGCGGCTGGGGGAAGATGTGGCGGTTCAGGGCAATCTGGACCCGGTGGTGCTTTTCGCCCCTGTGCCGGAGATAAGGCAGCAGGCCGCGCGTATTTTAGACGGTGTTGCAGGGAAGCCGGGCCACATTTTCAACCTGGGGCACGGGATTCTTCAGCATACCCCTGTCGCGCATGTTGCGGCTCTGGTCGATTTTGTCCACGAATACACAGGATCGGATTCGAATGGCGAGTAGAGCGGTTCTGATGCTTGCGTACGGCAGTCCGGACGCTTTGGACGATATGGAAGCCTATCTGAACGATATCCGGGGCGGGCGCCCGATGTCCGAGGAATTCGTGGCAGAGTTCCGGGGGCGGTACGCGCAGATTGGGGGCCGGTCTCCGTTGAGTGAACGTACGGTTGAGCAGGCGAAGGCTACGGAGGCGGTGTTGCGCGCTCGCGGCCACGATCTGCCCGTTTACGTGGGGATGCGGCACTGGACGCCCTGGATCAAAGATGTGGTTGCTCAGATGCACGCAGACGGCGTTGAAGAAGTGGTTGCGATTGTGATGGCGCCGCATTATTCTAAGATGAGCATCGGGCGGTACTGGGAAAAGGTGGGTGAAGCCCGGCAGGCCGCCGGCAGCAGCATCCGGTTTGCTTTTGTGGATTCCTGGTGCTGGCAGCCCAAATTGCTAAAGGTCCAGGAGGCGTTCGTTCGGGCCGGGCTGGAGAAATTTTCAGGTGAGGCGCGCAAGAAGGTGAAGGTCGTGTTTTCCGCGCACAGCCTGCCCGCCCGGCTTTTGAAGGTGGGCGATCCATACGACGATGAACTCAAGGGCAATGCAAAGACGCTGGCCAAGCGGCTGGGGGATGTGGACTGGACCTTTTCCTACCAGAGCGCGGCCCATACCGGAGAGCCCTGGCTGGGGCCTCAGATCGAAGATGTGATCGTGGACCTGGCCGGTGAGGGATACCGGAACGTGCTGGTGGCGCCGATCGGATTTGTGTGCGACCATGTGGAGATTCTGTACGATATCGATATCGGCGTTCAGAAGATTGCAAAAAAACAGGGCGTTCGAGTGGAACGAATCGAGTCGATGAACAGCAATCCGGTGTTTGTTGAGGCGGTGGCGGATGCGGTGGAAGAGAAGCTGAATGAAGGGATGGGGGGTTGAAAAAAATCGCGAATCCGGCCCTGTGGCAGTCCCCGGCCCTGTGCTCCGGGTGCCTGCGGTGCAGGGCCTGAACGCATGGTGCCCCCGAGATAACGGTTGTAGACATGGCGGATTTTTTCAGATGCACGTGACGATTGTCGGCGGCGGGATCGCCGGGCTGGCGACGGCTTATTATCTGCAGGAGAAGAGTCGGGAAGCGGGCGAGGCGGTTGCATATACGTTGATTGAAAGCGATCCAGGGTTCGGGGGAAAGATCGTGACCGAATCTGTGGAGGGGTTTACAATTGAGGGCGGGCCGGACCTGATTCTGACGCAAAAACCCTGGGGGGTTCAGCTGTGTCGCGATCTGGGGCTGGGCGATCGGTTGATTTCCACCAACCACGACCGCCAGAAGACCTTTCTGGTGCAGGGTGGGCGACTGGTCGCTTTTCCCAGCGATTTTACACTGATTCCCACGCGGTTCATGCCCTTTGCCCGGTCGCCGCTGTTTTCCCTGCGGGGCAAGCTGAGGGTGGGAATGGACTGGTTCATTCCCGCCCGGAGGGAGACCAGCGACGAGAGCCTGGCGGATTTTATCCGCCGCCGGCTGGGACGGGAAGCGCTGGATAAGATCGGCGGGCCGATGCTGGCGGGGATTCACAGCGCAGATCCGGAACGGTTGAGCCTGTTGAGCACGTTCCCGAGATTCGCGGATATGGAACAGCAGCACGGGAGCCTGATCCGGGCGATGCGGGCGGCGAGAAAGGCCCGCTCGCCTTTGGGAGGGAATGCGAGACCCCCGGTGATGTTTATCAGTTTGGTGGGGGGGTTGGGGGAACTGGTGGATGCGATTACCGAACGGCTGGGCAGCGATCTGCGCACGGGGCACCGGGTGACTGGCCTGCGGTTTCTGGATCCCGGGTTCGAGGTGGGGCTGGATGGAGAGGAGGGACAGACGCTGGGGACCGATGCGGTGGTGCTGGCTGTGCCGGCCTTTGCTGCCGCAGATCTGGTGGAACCGGTTTTACCCGATCTGGCGGTCCGGCTCAGGCAGATCCGGTACGTTTCGACCGGGACTGTTGCGCTGGCGTATCGGAAGGCAGACGTAGACCAGCAGCACGATCTGGACGGGTTCGGATTTCTGGTGCCCAAATCCGAGGGACGCCGGATTACGGGGTGTACCTGGATGTCTTCAAAGCTGAACCACCGGGCACCGGACGACGGCGTTCTGATCCGGGGATTTGTGGGCGGGGATGCCCAGGAGGAGGCGGTCGATTTGCCCGACAGTGCGCTGTTGGACCTGGTTCGGAAGGAGATTGCCGAGTTGATGGGGATTACGGCCGAGCCGATTTTTCACCGGATTCACCGCTGGCGGCGAGGGCGCCCCCAGTACGATGTGGGGCACCTGGACCGGGTGGCGGAGATGGAGGCGCTTGCGGCAAAGACGCCTGGACTCTACCTGACCGGAAGCGCTTACCGGGGGGCGGGGATTCCAGACTGTGTGAAGCAGGCAATGGATACGGTGGACCGGATTCTGGAGGGATAAAGCAGGGCGAACACGTACAGGAGGCAGGACAGGAGATGATGAGCGCGGAGGCGTGATCTTCGCGCTTTATTTTTTGGGTTCGAGGATTTCGCAGCCGGCCATGTACGGGCGAAGCGCTTCGGGGACGATCACGCTGCTGTCGGCCTGCTGACCCTGTTCAACGATGGCGGGGATCAGGCGGCTGGTTGCCAGCCCCGAGGCGTTGAGGGTGTGCACGAACTCGTTTTTGCCGGTCTCTGTGCGCTTGAAGCGGATGCTGCCCCTGCGCGCCTGGTAGCTGTGCGCGTTTGAGGCCGAGCTGACTTCCTTGTATTCGCCCATGCTGGGTATCCAGACCTCGATGTCATAGGTCTTGGCCATGGAAGCGCTTACGTCTCTCGCGGCGAGTTTTGAGACCCGGTGGTGCAGGCCCAGGCCCCGGACCAGCCGTTCGGCTTTTGCGATGAGTTCCTCCAGCGCCACCTCGGAGTCTTCGGGACGGGTAAACTGAAAGATTTCGACCTTGTTGAACTGGTGGCCCCGGATCATCCCACGCTCCTGGGTCCGGTAGCTGCCGGCTTCCTTTCGGTAACAGGGCGTATAGGCAAAGTATTTCTTGGGCAACTCCTCTTCGGGGATGATCTCGTCTCGGTGGAAGTTGATCAGCGCCGTTTCCGCAGTTGGAAGGAGGAACTGAAAGTCCTTTTCGTGCTCGGCCTTCAGGTGAAAGACGTCGTCCCCGAATTTTGGAAATTGTCCGGCCGCGTAGCCGCACTGGTAGGTCAGGATATGCGGCGGAAGGATGAACTCGTAGCCGTCTTTGAGGTGGTCTTCGATAAAATAGTTCAGGAGCGCCCATTCGAGACGGGCGCCGCTTCCCCGGTAGAGCCAGAAGCCGTTTCCGCCCATTTTCACGCCCCGCTCGTAGTCGATCAGTCTCAGCGATGTGACGAGTTCAACGTGGTCTTTTGCCCAATCGCCCAGGTTGGGCTTTTCGTCCCAGACGCGGATGACTTCGTTGTTTTCTTTGTCGCCGGGGGGAATGTCGTCGGCAGGAATATTGGGCAGCTCTTCGAGGAAGGTTCTGATTTTCCGTTCGACTTCCAACAGGTCTGTTTCAAGGGTTTTGATGGTGCCGGAGACGGACTTCATCTCGTTTTGCACCTGGGTGGTGTCCCGACCGGCCTTTTTCATCTGCGGGATTTGTGCAGAGACTTTGTTCCGCTTTTCCCGAAGCCTTCCAATTTCGGCGATGCGTTCCCGCCGTTTCCGGTCCCACTGGAGCAGTGCGTCGAAGTCTACGGTATCCATACGTTTGAGCAACGCCTGCTTGACGCCTTCAGGATTTTTTCGAATCAGGTTCAGGTCTAGCATAAAAATACAGTCTCCTGTTTGAGGCGTTTCTCAATTCCGGCCCTGAGGAGGGCCATCTCCTTGCGCTCTTACCGATTTCAAGCCGTTAAGAACGTACCAAAAAGAGTTCACAGTATTGTAAAAAATACTTCCACCTGTTACGAGAATCAAGATAAATTGTCCACCGAACCTGTACAACAATCCGCATCGGCCCTGGGCCTTCAACGATAGGTGGCTTCTATCTCGCAGGCCTCCTTGCCTTCCCCGGGCGCCACCGGCGTCACCGTCTTTCCATAGCGCGTGACGGGCTTACACGAAATCGGCTCACCGTCCACCCTGACCTCTGCCAGCCTCCGATCTGCAAACTGGCCCGGGATAAGCCAGCGAAGATTTCCGTCGTCCGGTGCGCCCCCGGCCGTGAACCTCAGCGTATGATCTTTCCACGACATATTCTCCAAACGCCACCGGTCGCGCAGCAGCCAGAAATCGCACCACTGATCGTAGGACCAGATCGGAATGTCCCGTTCCACGGCCTTTTTCAACAGGACCAGACCCTGCTCCCTTGAGTATTTCACCCAGTTGCCCGGGTGCATGATCACCCCATAGGGCATGTGGAAGCGCGTGGCGTTGTCGTCTAAGATGCGGTCCACCAGAACGCCGTACTGCGCCGGCGAATACCGGAACGATTTGGGAGCTGTCGGGTGGAACCACACATCGTCGGACAGGTGGGTGTGCTGCTGGATAACGTCGACCAGGCGCCCGTCGGGGTGGCAGAACCGCATCGGCATGGCCGCCCCTCTCAGGTGGTAGGGGCCGCTGCAGCGGTCCTGCATGTATGCCGAACACAGAAAGTTCGCATCCATCCGGATGCCCAGCCGCGCCTCCACTTCAACCAGGTCGAGGTATCCCGCCCAGGACAGACAGTGGTTGCGGACGCTCTTCGGCCTGAACCCGTACATTTCTTCAAAAAGCAGGAGCTGCCGCTCGAATTCCGCAACCCGTTCCGGAATCGGCCGGCCGTCGAACGGCCGCAGATTCGGATGCGGGCCCACGTCGTGATCCTGGCGATAGCGCTGCACATCCCCGGCCGTCGAATGGGTGTGGATAGGGATAATGTAGAGACTCATCCTCGCACCGGCCGCCGTCACCTCTCCAAACTCCTCTTCAACCCACGAAACCTCCGCCCCGTCCTCATCACCGGAGTAGAGCACGATGGCCGAGGCCTCTCCGGGCAGGTGCCAGAGCATGGGCACCGGTGCGGGCACAAAGCGGCATACCAAGTCCACCAGCCACCGCGCCAGCAGGTCGGCAAAGGGCAGCAGGCCGCTGTCTGCCGGGCCCAGGTCAACCCCTATGGAATCCGCCCGGACATTGCCCCCCACCGCCCGCTCGGTCTGGTCGGGGTCGCCCTGGCGGAGGGTGAGCACGCAGCGGGGCAGATCGAACGCGAAGGCCACAACGCGCCCTTCTCCCACAGGGGTTTCAATTGCGCCCACGGTCTCCCCCTCGAACGTGTCGGGGTGGTACAGGTAGGCCAGGCCCAACCCCGCTTCGGTCTGCACACCGTAGGCCCCCGCCTCCCCCACAACCGGAAGGTCCTCGCCTGAAAGCCCCGCCGCGGGGTACGCCGAAATGCGCAGACGCTGAGGCGTGGACTTCGGCCCCGCATAGACCAGGCCCGCTGCCTCCGCCAGCGCGCCGGTGGGCAGGAACGCGATCAGCGTACCGCCCCGCCGGGCAAAGCCGATCAGTGACTCGTTCGCCTCTGCATTCTGTTCCGACGCCGGACAGACCAGCACGGGAGTCGATGCCGGATCCAGCTCCTCCACCCGGTCCTGCCGGACCAGATCAAAGTGAGCAAGTCCCCACGTTTTGAAGACCTCAGCCACATAATCGGAGAGATCGGACGGATGTGTAAGAATACCGATTCTCATGGTAAACCCCTGTGCTGGAGGGTTAGGAAGGACCCCAGGCCGCCGGCCACGGTGAACCACCACACACCATCGGGTGTCTGGGTCAGGCACGCCTTCGCTTGCCCCCGGGTGGTGCCAAGCTCAAAGACCCTCCCGGCAGCCGGATCGATCCGCACGAGCGTGGCGCCGGATATCGCCCACAGGCTGCCGTCTCTGCCGGCCCGCAGACTGTGCCTTGGCACACCCTGAAGCCCCACGCCCGGCACCGTGTCGAAGGCCCGTGTGCCCGCATCAAACCGCACGAGACCGTCTCCATCGGCCATATAGAGCTTGTCTCCGGCGAACGCCATCGGCCCGCCCGGCATTCGCTTACGAAACACGATCTCCTCGACGTCCGGATCAAACACCAAGAACTCCCCGCCCCCGTACCCAAACAGGACATCGCCGTCGGTGGCGAACTCATTCACCGTCCCGCCGGGCACCCGGTTGCGGTAGACGCGCATCTGTTCGGTCTCCGGATCGATCAGGGTAAACGCCCCGCCGGACATGCCGTAGTTTGGCACCGTGCCAACAGCGAGCAGGCCTCGTGGCCCGGGATGAATGCCGCCCACGGGCCTGTATTGCCCGTGGCCGATCCGCCCGATCGTTCTCGGGTTACTGTCCGCTTCTTCTCCCGGGCTCCACGGCCTTGCAGGGTCGAACACGGTGATTACCGCCCACGTGTAGCTCGCGGTGTAGAGCTTTCCCCCAAAGCTGCAGATGCCATAGACCTCGCCGCTTGTGTCGGTGACCTGCCCTGTGTTTACGCTTTCGCCGGATCGGGGATCGTACCAGAAGATGGTATTGCCGACTTCTGCGCTGCCGTAGACGAGACCGTCCTCACCTCCGTACAGCGAGAAAATCCTGTGTGGCAGCGGCTCCGTAGCAGGCCGACGCCACCCGATGCGCCCGCCGTCCGCTGCGGCCACACCGTACTCCTGGCCCCAACCGGCGGCCAGCCTACCGCCATCGCTTGTGGCCAGGACCGTCATCTGATCGTGAGCTGCCTCAAGCTGGAAGCCGCCCGAAAGCGCCATTGAGGGAAGACTCACCTCCTGGAACCGTCCTCTTGCTACTTTCACAAACACGCGGCCGTCGGGCATCTCCACGAGATTGCTGGTGTCGCCGGAGTAGTCGGTGTACTCGGGCAAATTGAGCGCCTGTACGAATTTCCGGTGCTCCCCGTCGTACAGATGCACCTGGACTTCCTCTTTCTCGTGATCAAACCAGGAGAGCAGAACCCACTTTCCACACGCCACCGGCCGGTTCCACAGCCCCGGCGCCTGGTACTGCTCCGGCGTCATGTTCACCAGGCTGCCATCTCCGGGGTCGTAGCACCACAGTCGGTCGAGGTCGCACGCCATAGCGATGAAGATCCGTCCACCGTATCCCGTCGTCAGGCAGTAGGGATACGCGTTTTCTGGATCAATCCGCTCTACCAGGAGCTCATGCTCACCGGTCTCCGGATCGTACCGCCACAGCTGCGCGCTGGTCGCCGAGGCGTAGTAAATGCACCCATCCTCACCCTCGGTCACGTCGCAGATGATTTTAGCTCCATCCGAGGGCCGGGCCGCCACCGGCAGGTAGTCCCGTTGCGTGACATCAAACCGGACCAGTTCTGAACTGGCGAATCCGAGGCCAATCCACAAAGTGCCGTCGCGGGCGCGCCTGGCATGCCAGGCGCTTCCCGAAACCGGCAGGGGATACGGCGTCGTTTCGCCCGTCTCCAAGTCTATGACCATCAGCCGCCCGGCATTGTCCACCACAAGCAGAACCTCTCGCCCCAGGTTCCTGTCGGCGCAAAGCTGGGCTGTGGGCCAGTAGAACCGGAAGTTGCGACACACGGGACCGTGGTCCCTGAAGACCCCATCCTCAACGGCTGTCACGTGAGCCTGTCCAGATGAACCTTCAGCAGCGCTCAAGTCAAATTCCTCCTCACCCCGTTAACTTTTGGTAACGGAGCCTACCCAGTTCAGCAGCTGCTCGACCATCTCCCGGGTCAACCCAACAGCTGGCTTGACGTCAACAAGCAGAGTCGGCACGGTCCTTCTACCTGCCCAGTCGAACGCCTCTTTGGTCATCGCGTCCTCTACCCAAGCGCAGATCCTGTCACCCACAAATAAGTCGATTGCTGGCACTTTCTCGGCAGGTTCGAACGGAGTCGGCGGAAAGGGAATCGTTGGCCACTCGGGAAGACCAAATAGTGGGGCGATCAAGCGGTTTGCCTCCCCCATCCATCCACTTGCCCATACCATGTCGAACTGGTCGCTCAACTCGTGCAACCACCGGCCGTGAGTGTCAGACAAGTAAACAGGATAGTCGTCTTCTGGGAACAACCAGTATGGATTGAAACCACTGGGAGGCCGAGCGAAACCGTAAGGATTGAGGACTCCATCAACATCGACCAGGAGCACCGGTCTTGTGGTCGCAGGCGATATCGGCATTCGAAAGGTAGACAAGTCACGCCGGAAACGAATTTGTTGCCCTTCATCTCGAACCCCGCCATCACGGCTCCACCCCATGGCCTCGTAGAAAGTGATCCCTCGCTGGTAGCCTTCAACTGTCCACACTATCGCCTCATCGTAGCCGTCCACAACCAGATAACGTAAAGCGACCGACGCCAATGCCTTGCCAATACCTGACCGCCAGTACGACGGATCTACAGCGATAGTATCAAGTTCGCCGAGGTGAGCATCCACCGGGTCTCGGCTGGGTCCGATGCCGACAAACCCGACAATTGAACCCATACCCTCCGCAACCCACCAACGATGTGGGACAGGCTGAGCAAGATCATGTCGCCAGCGTTCAGTAAGGGCTGGCGTCACAGTTCTATCGGCCTGCGATAGCAGTGCGCCAAATCCAGCATTCCACGAATCGACATAAATCCGCGCTACAATCTCGGCGTCAGCGGCCGTAGCTGATCGGATCGTTGGTGGTAATTCTCGTGTCCGGAGTAGATCCACATCGGTTCCGTTTTGCCGGCCCTGGCGAACCCGCACTTCTTGTAGAAGTCGATTGCCCTGCCGTCTGCAACAAGCATATGCTGATGGAAGCCTTCATAGTTTGACATCAGCCTCTTCATCAATTCCGATCCTATTCCTTGCCCCTGATATTCGGGATGCACCAGCAAGTGTGGATAATACACAACAAGATGGCCATCAGAGATGGCATTACCCAGTCCGATCAGACGGTCTCCATCCCAAGCCGTCAGCAAAGAATGTGAGTTCAGTAACGCATTGCGAAGCTCAGTCGGCTTCCTTGCGGAAGACCAATCATTAGCTGAATAGAGTCTCAGTATGGCATCAAGTGGAATATCCCGTGTTTCACTGTATGTAATTGAGGAGCCACGCATAATTTTCCCTGTTCCGCGATTGCGTTCTAAGGAAAGCCATTCTGCTCGCCCGAAAGGCGTTTCCACCACCTGCTCTTGGGGATTTTAGGCTGGCATTTCCTATAACGTTTTCGTGCCCCCGAACCGTGAAGCGGTTGGGCGAAGGGCCGCAGCCGCAGTCCGTCGTGTTATACGGCGTTGGCCTCGTTCTGTGAATCTGTTTGTTGATTCCGGTATTCCGTTGCCAGGATTCCATACTCGTGAAAGTCTGGGAAGGTATCCCACTTCTTGTAATGCTCCCTCCGGAGGCCTTCATGGCTCATCCCGATCTTCGCCAGGACTCGTCCTGAGGCAGGATTGGTGTCCATATGCCTCGCGTGTATCTTGTGCAATCCAAGGACGTCAAAACCGTAGGTCAAGACGGACTTCGCCGCCTCGGTACAGTAGCCGTTTCCCCAGTAGGCTGTTCCAATCCAGTAACCCATTTCCCCTCTCTCATGTCGGCGGTTGAGCACCAGTCCAATCGCCCCGATAAGTAGACTCTCAGCCTGTAGGTCTATGGCGAATGTCACGCCGGTTCCGGAATCAAAGGCTTCTGGAAGAGTTGAGATCCACTTCTCCGCATCTCCATCCTTGTAAGGATGGGGGACGTTGAGAGTGGTGGCCGCGATCTGCTTGTCCCCAGCGAGTTCATGGACTCGCGTTGCATCTTTCTCCACAAATGGTCGAAGCAGAAGTCTTTCGGTTTCTAGGTTGGGTTGATTAACCATTTTTGATTTCTGGGTTCCGTTTCTGGTCAATGCCGTATAACGTTACGCCGGTTTGCGAACCCGCGCAGCGGGTTGCCGAAGGCCAAGGCGCCACCGGCGCCGCAGCGCAAACCGCTGTGTTGGGCGAAGAATGACTTACAATCGTTTGTTCGGAACGTAGCACGGACAGATTCTTCAAGACGGCAAATCTTTGTGTGCTTCAATCAAGTACTTTCTCGCTGTGAACGCTAATTCATCGTCGCTATCAAGTCGATGTTGAAGGGAGAACAATTGCTTCAAGTGTGTTTCTACTGAAAACCCTGGCACCAGCCAAGGAACGGCCTTCAAATAGTAGACTATGGCGCCCACATCCGTAAAGGACAGCTGGCCAGACCATTCTTCGGTATTGAAAATAGTTAGTCCCGCCGCCTTCAATTGAGGTACGTACTTTTCAAGGGTAGCTTCCGGCCATTGCGGTTCGGCGCCAAATACTGCTAATAAATCATAGACCCAGAATCCGTGAACTTGCTGTGTTAGGAAGGTACCGTCCGGTGCGAGAATACGGGCCACTTCATGGGGATTAAATGCAGAATGACGATTCAGAACAAGATCAAATTCGTAATCGGCAAAGGGCATTGGGTCACAATCGGTTAATCGAACATCCACAACGTTCGCCCCCATGGGAGATAGACGGTCTGTTGCCAACTTGAGGTTAGGTAGATATTCCTCCGTAGCCACGACTTTCTTGGACCAAAATTCTTGTAGCTTTAAGAATCGCTCACCACCTCCCGTGCCCAAGTCAATAACGGATGAAGATCGACGCATAAGCTCAGCAGCCCGCGAAGAATAAGACCAGGGAGCTTGCTCTTCTACCATTCTGCCATCCAGATAGGAGAAATCCCACCCCGAGAGGAACTGTTCCTCTTCGCCTTTCCATATGTCAACAAGATTATCTGGATTCATACTGGATGCTATCTATACCTTCACCAACCTGGTAATTGACTAGTGGTCGATTTCATAAGTTCGCATGAGTTTATGCAGCCAGCCGGATTCGCTGCATTCGTTCTTCCAAGTCCTGCCTTGTAAAGCGCCAGTTGAAAGGTTCGGCAGTGAGATTATAGTATTTCTCAAAGCCCAAGATCCTAACTTCCATCGCCTGTCGATCTGCCAAGTCATTGGGCGTGAGTGCTTTTCTTTGCAGGATCGAGAAATAGATCTCAATCTGGTTGAGCCAACTGGCATGGATGGGCAGATGAACAGCGATGGCATTTTTATAGGCATCGGCAAGCCGTTTAGGGAACGTAGTGGTGTAATGAGAGGATCCATTATCCACAATCCAGAAGACCCGGTCTGCCGAAGCATAAGGCTCCTGTTCCATCACCAAGTCCACCAGCTTTTGAAAAGGCACGATGCCGGTTTTTTCATCCACACGCCCAAAGATGTGCCCTGAGAACACATCCAGTGCAGATAGATAGGCCACTGTGCCCATCCGTTTGTAGTCATTTTCCATACGAATGGGTTTGCCACAATCAGGTGGCAATGTGGCAAACTCTCGGGCTAAGATCTGGAGTTGGGATTTTTCATCGGCACAGATGACGAAGTCTTTCTTGCCCAGGGGAACACCCTCCCATATGCCTTGATACAGGTCCAGAATGCGACTGGCTTTCTCTAAAAAGTTGGGATCTTTGATATGAAGCCAGGAACGATGATACCAGGGACGAAGGGCATCCCTGTTGAGAATACGCCAAATCGTTGTGGGTGAGATTGAAGTGATCAACGCACACCTCAACACTTCCTGTTGAATCTCAAACAGGCTGAATCGAGACAGAGGCAGACCCCGCTGTGCAGGCAGTTGACAAGCGATGGCTTTGACCTCACTGACTTGCACAGGGGGAAAAAGTGGGCGGTCGCCCACTGCGGGGAAGATCGTCCAAAGTGAAGCATTGTTCTACCCACCTTTTTCGCCACTTCTGCGCTGTGGGGGAACTCACCCCCCCACGGTCGGCTAACTTCTGGTTGCCTATGGCTGGACCCTCTGCTAAAGCGACCACCATCTTTGCCCGTTGCACCTGACTTTGAGGTGCGTTACGCTGACGGATGATTCTTTGGGCTTGGGCAACTTGAGCTTTTGTGAAGCGGGGTTGATATTGGGGAAGCGGACCTGACATTATACACCTCCTTTACCCATTAGATGATCCGAAGAATAAAAAATTAGACGGTCTCTGCCTTCGATTCTATTTTCCTTATCGTTTACCTGTCTGCCATCTGCACAGGCAGGTCCGAGGATTCGGTCCAGTTGCACCAAGCCTACAACGGCTCCTGCAATCATCGGGAACAGCCCCGCTCCCAGGCGATAATCTTCGCGAAGGATGCGCCATCCTTTGATGCGACGGATGCTGTGTTCCACATAAATACGCTGTTGGGCTACCTGTCTGCGTGCGACGCACAGGCAGGTCTGCCTGTTCTCCAGACGTTGTTCTGAGGTGAGTTCACCCCCCTTTGGCTTTTTATGGGGTGAGATGATCTGGGGATGGGCTTGACTCTGATAGCCTTTATCTCCCAGTTTACCTGTCTGCCATCTGCACAGGCAGGTCGGCATTGGGAAATTGGGAGTCCACGCCACTTTCTTCGTAAACTCGAATATCAGCTTTGGGTCCACGATGGCCTGCATCCACGCTGAGGATCTCTCCCTTTTTATCTGTGGCCACTTGGGTCTTGATCGTGTGGCGCTTGCGCTTACCCGAGTAGACCTGCCTTTGTCTGTGGTCCACAGAAGGCCTGCAAATGGGCGTTTCAAAGCTGTCAATTAGAACCCGATCCACCTCATCGGGATGCCAGGAAGGGTCGCTTTTCTTCCACTTCTTCTCCCCATCAAAGCGCTGAGTGGGGCAGACCGCTTGCAGAATCGGCACCACTTCGTGAAAGGTGTTTTCGGAGGTGTCCGCACTCACACCAAACAGTTGCCCCACCAACGCGTGGGATACGTTGTGACGCAAATAGAGCAAACTCATCAACACCTCTTGATAGGGCCTTAACCGTCGCTTGCGTCCTCCCCCTACCCTACGCTTGCGATCAGGACGTGATGCTTGGGCTTGCTGGCGACGTTCTATCATCACCGGCAACACAGCCTCCAGCAGTTGGGACAAAGCCACTGGCGTAAGACCAAACAGAGCACGGATCTTTCCCGGATGGGTCGTATCAAGGGTGTGCAGATTCATCATCGCTGGCTCCTTGCGTAAATAGTCAAACAACCTACTCCTGAAGTAGCAGTGAGACAGTATTACGCAAATGGCTTGCCAAAGTCCAGCACTATTT
Organism: Candidatus Latescibacterota bacterium; assembly: GCA_965222075.1. GTDB lineage: Bacteria > Latescibacterota > UBA2968 > UBA2968 > JAAXHW01. The sequence goes on from OZ244937.1 coordinate 4,162,552, forward strand.
CTCGGATCATCTATTGGAGTGAGGTGTATAACATAACTCTATTTCTCTTTCTACACAACCTCATGTGTATTTGCGAAATTGACCACTAGGGGTTCATTTTTCGCGTAACGTCTCAGTGCCCCCGAACCGCGAAGCGGTTGGGTGAAGGCGTGCATGCGCCGGAACCGGGGGCACGGTGTTAGGCGTTCGTTGGCGTTTCAAGGTCGCGACAGACTTTCAGCAAAGCCTCTTGAATGTTTAGGAACTCAAGGTACCCGGGTGGCAGTGGATACTTGGCGCTGTTGAACGGCTGAAATGGATTGAGTGTGTAGGAAATCGCGGGGGTATCAACTGACTGTAAAATCGATAGTTTTTGAAGTATGAAAATTTGATAGGACGCCTATATTGGCAAACATCCAGAACACTATCTCATGTTTGATCAAAAAGGAGCCCTATCATGATGACAATGTACGAAAAGGAAGCCTTGTTTGAAAGCCTAGATGACACATTTTCTGAGATCAAGGCATATCTTATAGGAGCTATAGACCGAGAAGAACTCCATGGGGTTGAGCACCATCTGTTTCGCCAGATGCAGCGCTTGGGTCGTGGTTTTCTGGAGGCCTTTGTTGCTCTGTCGGGCACGGGATATGAAGCTGGCAATCCAGTGCTGAGTGAAGAAGGGCATAAAATGGAGTATAAGGGAACCGAGGCGGAGGGTTCGCCCTATATGTCCATCTTTGGAGAAATCAGGATCTACCGTGCAGCCTATGCCCATCCTGCTGGTGGGAGGGTATATCCCATCGATGCGCAACTGAATCTGCCAGCACATAAATACTCTTACTTGCTTTTGAAGTGGCTACAAGCTTCAAGCACACAACAGGATTTTCGCAGCGCGGTCAACCGATTCAACGAGATCTTCGATTTTTCCTTTTTCCCGGATCTGCCTCAGCGTCAGGGCCTACCCATTGCGGAGTATATCGAGCCTTTCTATGAGCAGGTTGAAGCGCCACCCCTACAATCAGAAAGCAGTCATATAGCCATCAGCGCCGATTGTAAGGGCGTACGTATCCTGAAAAGTAAACGGGAAGAGACAAAGGAAGAACCGCCTGCCAAACCCCGTCGGGGCAAAGGAGAAAAGCCCGGCATCAAGAAAGATGCGGTGGTCGTCACAGACTTTTCATTCGACCCACACGCACGCGATTCTGAAGAAATCGTCAAAGGCTTGCTTTCCCAGTTCACAAAAGAAGAACAAGAACAGAAAAAACAGGATCGGAAATGTCGCCGAGAAGAAGGTCTGCCTGAGCCTCGGGTACCACACAATAAGCACATCTTTGCGACTCTCCAGGGCAAAAAAGCCGCCTTCGACCATATGCTTGAGCACGTCCAGAAGCGAGATCCCCAGGGCCAAAAACTACTGATCGCGCTACTGGATGGCGATCCTTATCTGGAGGATCGGTTGCTCAAAGACCTGAACATCCACGGCATGGAGGATCAACTCGATGCGCTGATCCTGGATATCATCCATGCCAGTGAATACCTCTGGGATGTGGGCACAGCGCTCTATGGCGAAAAAGGACCTGAACGAATCAAGTGGATCGAAGAAAAGCTCTATGCCCTCCTGGAGGGTAAAGTCGGCTACCTCATCGGGGGACTACGCCAGATGCTGACCAAAAACCAAGACCGGCTCACCCAGCCTCAAAAGAAGGCTCTAAAAAAAACCATCATCTACTTCGATAACCACCAACATATGATGCACTACGACGTCTACCTCAAGAAAGGTTACCCGATTGCTACAGGCGTAGTCGAAGGCACCTGCGGCTCTCTCGTCAAAGACCGGATGGAGCAATCAGGCATGCGATGGTCCATCAACGGTGCTCAGGCTGTCTTGGCTCAGCGCGCCGTTGTGAAAAATGGCGACTGGAATGACTTCTTTACATACTACATTGACTCCGAACGTGACCGACTCTACCCAACTGTATATGAGAGAGTCGCACCTTACCAAAAAGCTGCTTAAACCTGCTCCCGTGAACTCCTACACACTCAAATGGATTGTTGATCTTCTGCCTTGCAAAGGAGTAGAGAGCCTTCTGGTGCTCTGTCGCCTCAGATACTTGGTCAAACGGGATCCTACAATCATTTCGCCAAAGTTGAGGATCAACGGCATCAACTATCGCCTGGATTCGTGAGACTCGGTTTTCAAACTTCGAGTTCAGGAACCCGGACAATCTCTCGGCCTGCACACGTGGTTTTCGCATGATATCTTCGTACCCAAGAAAGAGACGGTGCGCTGCATCTTCTGTGTGCTGCAGTATCAGCGTCATCATGTGCTGCCAACGCAGCAAATTCATCGCAACAAACGAGATCCGGACTTTCACATTGGACGGAATAGTGAACTTCTGCCACGACACTGCCGCGTCGAGAGGGTTGCGAACCGTGATTACATAAATCGCATCTTCCCATATCTGTTTCCAAAACGGCAAAAAGTGGCTGAGAGCAGGATCCTTCCAGAACCAGGGGCCACCTTTGTACATTTCTGACACCAGTTCAGTGGCTTTAATTCTATACACTGGGTCAGAGGCTTTGTCTTCTATTCGCTGTTGGAAGTCAGGGTCCCACCAAGTCGCCCCAGAAGCAAAATCCCCTAACTCGGCCAGCAAATCCCATAAGGGCAGAAATTCCCAATAACCTCTGGGCGCATGTGCATCAGCTTCGTGTAGCTTGTCGGAAGCGCCAGCATACGCACCCCATCTGTGTACCATCTCAGCAACGACAGAGGTCCCACTGCGCTCTACGCCAAGCACAATAATTGGATGGCTTTCAGAGCTGATCATCCAAACGCCTCTCAAGGCTTTAGCCAATGACGCCTAACGTTCTGGCCACTTGCGAACCCGCCGAAGCACAGCGTAGGCGGGTTGCCGTCAGGCCAAGGAGCGCAAGCGACGCAGCGCAAGTGGACCTGTTATGCGTTGGTGCAACTCTCTGGAAGCAAAACGTCAGGGCTGTCGACCGTCGACGTCTTTAAATCCGTACTCTCGCGCTAAGTCCGGGACTTCAAGATATGGTTTCGTTCCGGCCTTGCTCATCACCTCTGGATCACCTGCCAAAGCTGCGATCGCTCGACCTGAGTACACCGGCGTAAAGGTCTTCTTCAGATCTTCGGGTTTCGTGTCCTCATCCGGTCCCCACGTTCGCATGTAGAGGTGTTCGTCGCCAAGTGATAGCAGGATGATTGCTATTCCTTTCTCTCTGCATTCCTCTGCCATTCCATGCGTCATTCGATATATCGCGGCCTTGAAAGTGTCATAGAACAGATTCGGGTGGAACTTGCTGTCCGGAGTGATCCCAGTCGTGGTGTTGACGATCAAGCCGTGGCCCTGTTCCAGCATCATCGAAATGGCGCCCCGAGCACCAGTCATATGGGATCTCAACCCAGCTCCATACATGAGTTCCCATTGTCGCATTGGTAGTTCCCAGAATGGTTTCTTTTCCCAGAATCCATCGGGCATCTCGTAGCCACCCCAGGCGTTGTTGACGAGCACATCCAGCCGTCCATGTTCTTCCCTGACTCGACTGAAGAGTTCTTCAACTTGCTCGTCCTTTGTGTGATCTACCTGGACAGGAATCCCGACGCCTCCTCGTTCGGTCACCGTCTCCGCCGTGTCATCTATCGTTTCGTTGGGGATGTCTGTGGTCTGGTTTCCGCGGATGCTCCGTCCCGTTACGTATACGGTCGCACCGGCCTCGCCGAGCGCAGTGGCGATGCCCATCCCCCCTCCACGACTTGATCCAGTCACCACGACTACTTTGTTCGCCAGGGTTTTCATCATCTGGGTTTCCTATTCCTCGAGTTGCACTGACGCATAACGTCTCACGGTTTGCGAACCCGCGAAGTGGGTTGCCGAAGGCCAGGGCGGCACATCCGCCGCAGCGCAAACGATGTGTTATCTGACGTGCAATTTGGTGAGTTTCAGGTCGAATAGATGCCCTCCCTCGGGGCGGGAATACAGCACACGACATCAGTTTTTCAGTTTTTCTCTGTCTTTGTTTTTGTGTCTCTTCCTGTCATCAAACTTGACCTCACGAAGATGTGCTCTCCATCATTGTTCCCGCTTGAAATTGGCCTCCAAGGATGTTATACCCACCATCCACATGGATCACCTCACCGGTGATCCCGCTTGATAGATCGCTTAATAAGAACATTGCCGTTTTCCCAACTTCCTTCTGAGTAATCATCCGGCGGAGAGGCGTGTGCTCTTGATAAGTCTGACGAAAATCCCCAAACCCTTTCACGCCGCGTGCAGATTTTGTACTGACGATTCCAGGCGAAATGGCATTGACTCTGATATTTCTTGAGCTCAACTCGTAGGCTAACTGCTTTACCGAATGCTCAAGCGCTGCCTTGGCCGTGCCCATTACATTGTAAGAAGGGAATACTTTCTTTGAAGCCATAAACGTTAAAGCAATTACTGATCCTCCCTCAGACATCAGCTCTGAGGCAGCCCGAGTCATGGATACGAAAGAAAACGCGCTAATATCAAGGGCAACATTAAAAGCTTCTCTTGAGGTTTCTCTGAACTCGCCCTGAAGCGTATCGGGAGGGGCAAAGGCGATACAATGTGCGAAACAATTGAGATATCCGATCTCTTTCTTCACAAAATCGAATAGACCTTGAACCTGAATATCGTCCCCAGCATTGCATGGTTGAGGAGGAATGAACACGTCCTTCCACCCTTCAGCGGCTACCATTTTCTCAATCCCTTTTTTCCTTCGCTCCCTTGAATAAGGCAGAATAAGCTGCATCCCTGCTTCGTGAAGAATTTGTGCAATTGCCCAGGCGATACTCCATTTATTGGCTACACCAGCCACTACACCGGCTTTTCCACTTAGATCGATTGTATACATTAGCATCTATCTTTCAAAAAAAATGAAAACGACAGGAAAATGAGCGCTGAATGTAGGATTTTGGTTTTGTGTGCTATCACCGCTTTTGGGGGTGGTGGTGGCGCTTTTGACTTGACAGCTATACTCAGATATCTAACGTCCTCCGGTTTGCGAACTTGGCGCAGCCAGATTGCCGGAGGCCAAGGAGCGTAGCGACGCAGCGCAAACCGCGTTGTTACACGATGTGGGATATGACCTCCGCTCAAGCACTGTTCGGTTTCCCCCTCGACGCTTAGGTTTGTTCAGAAAGACCCTCCACACGAGAATCAGGCCTAAAGGGCGTCACTCCATTGGCGCGCGAAAATGCCTCAACTTCGGCCGATGACCCAAGACGCAAGAACTGTATGTGTTGCCAACGGGGCTCCGACATGTAGGCTCGCATGTTGCGACGTTTACGCCTATGCTGCGTGACAATCCACGACACGAGAGAGTCCTCCTTGTTCCAAACCATCAGTTGGGGCCAAAACCGCTCATAGTTGGTGCCCCAAAGCAGTTCCTTTGACCGCCAGCGTGTCCATGATCGCGAGAGCACGCGCCAGATGAGCTGACACATGGGTAGATCCAGCCAAACAACCGTCTCCAAACGCGGCCAAAAGACACGCTGTGAAAAACCGGTATATGAGCCAGTGACAACCCATCCATCACCATCGGTTGCCCTTGCTATGAGACGCTCAAGCTCCTCAGGATTCGTCTCGTTTAGACCCACCCAGCCAGGTCGCCAATTGAGTGCGTCCAACTCCACAAAGAGGACCTGAAGAGCAGTTGCCAACTGTTTGCCCAGGGTGCTTTTCCCAGAGCAACAATTGCCAATTATATGGATTCGCCGGCCGATCTGTGCGCCGCGATAGTAGTTAACCGTGTTGCCACGCACACTCATTCTGCACACCTCAATGCATTACAGGTCCCGAGTCTGGCTCAGATGGCCCATCTGGTCCCATGTCGTGTAACGTCTCACGGTTTGCGAACCCGCGTAGCGGGTTGCCGAAGGCCAAGGCGCGATCAGCGCCGCAGCGCAACACCGCTGTGTTACACGATGGCGGCACCCCATCAAGCTCAGGACTCCTCACCTGGTACGAAAGCCAGCAGGATCGTGTCGGCAAACATTCGCCAGACGATAGCAACTTCATCGAACCCAGCCTCGGTCATCGCGCTGATCATGTTCTCCGCGCCATGTTCGTACTCAACATCCTTCCCAGTAGCCTTCATCTCTCGCTTGTACTCCAGCCTGGCATCAATCTCTTGCTGAGTAGCTACGCCTGAAGCAACTGCACTTTGGAGATGACGCTGGCGGAAGCGCGACGACTCCACCCGAACCCTTGCCCCCCAGTGGGGACCGACCGACATCGCGTCGTAAAGGACGAAGCAACCGCCTGGCCGGAGTGCACCCTCAATGCCTGCAAAAAGCGAGGGTAGATCGGCCCGAGGCACATGATGAATGGCCTTTGCCGAGAAAACCACATCACACGGCGGAATGTCACAACTGGTCATGTCCGCTTCCCGTACCTCGATCCGACCTGAATATGACGTCAGTTTCCGCCTGGCGAGGGAAAGCATCTCCGGTTCGCTGTCCATGCAGGTGCCGGTGGCGTGACGGAAGTGTTCCAATACTCGCGCAGTCGGCTCCGCTGTGCCACAGCCGAGCTCCACAAACTCAAATATATCATCGGGATCGAAGGGAATCAGATCCACAATCATGTCCAAGCCCTTGCTGTAGGGTGGACTTAGGATTGGCTGGAGCCGATCATACGAATCTGCGACAGTTGCGAAATAACTGCAACATTCAAATGATGAGGAATCCATGGTTTACCCTCGACTTGACCAAACATTTTTTTAGATGTATGGCTTGCGCATTGTTTGCGCGATTTCATTTTTCGGAATGCGGAGATCGAGTTTTGGCCTCTACACCGCTTTCGTGTAACGTTTCAGTGCCCCCGAACCGCGAATGCGGTTGGGCGCAGGGCCGAACGGTCCGAAGCCGGGGGCACGGTCGTGTTATGCGGCGTGTCTTGGTTTCACACTGGCTTTTGAACAGCCACCGTGAGCCAAACAGGAAGTGCTGTCCTGGGGTTCTTCTTCCAGTCCAGTAGACTCTCGTCCGTCCCCGGTTGATAGGAGGAATCCTGCCAGTGCCTCGAGTCTTCCGCAGGACTCTCCAGAATACGGCGAAGAGAGAAGCCAGTACCTACCAACGGATTGAGCACGTCAGCCAGCGTCCAGTTCCACGTAAACGTGCCATTTTTTTCATCACAAATCGGTCCAGTCTCCCAGTATGGTTTCTCCACTTCGATAGGATAAACTTGCTCTTTCCACGGACGCTGGAAAGGATGGATGTCATAGAAGACGTAGTGACCCCCTGGCCGCAGGATCCGAAAGACTTCGCCAAACACCGACTTCAACTCGGCAATCCAAACGAAGAAGCCGTTGGAAGAGCACACGAGGTCGAACGAAGCAGCTTCAACAGAGTCCAGGCTTGCTGCATCGGCTCCAATGAACTCTATGCTCAAGCCTAGCTGCTGGGCTCGCTTGGAGGCTACGTCGAGTTGTCGCTCCGAGATGTCGATCGATGTGACCTTTGCCCCAAGTCCACATAAGGCAAATGCAGCGTAATTATCACCGCTGCCTATCACGCACACATCCTTCCCTTTTGGCTCGCCCGAAACCTGACGGACCAACCCAAGGGCATCACCTTGAAACCCGAGGTCAGGCTCGCGCGGACACCGTTGCCAAAGGTCGTCCTCATCTCGAAGTCGCTCCCACCCGTCAGCTGCGTTGTTCCAGTGACGTCGGTTAGCGCTGTGCATGCTGTTCATAGCTCAGTACCGGACCTCAGGGCATGCCGCATAACGTTCAAGAATTCTCGAATCTGCGGAGCAGGTTTCTCCGGAGCAAAGCGAAGGCGAGAATTCTGTGTTATGTGCTGGGCTGTTTTTGTCATCATAAGGAAAGAAATAGAGAGACACCCATCACATTTTCTGCTTTTTTGAAAGCATCTGTCTGGAAGCTACCCTACACCCGATAGAGAAGACTTTTATCTTCTTTTTTCACCAATTTCACCGATGGTATCGCCGGTTATTTTGATGGTGTGGGTGTCTACTCGCTCAACGTCCTCACGGGCAGCTCTGGCCTCGGCACTGGCAGCGGACTGATATTCGGTCACGAAAATATACGGGGATGGGATTGTATAAGGTGTGATTTCCCCGATCCGCCCCATGGCTTTGCGAGCGCCCTCCCGGATCAAATCCCGAGCTTTGGTGGGAGAGAGGGTGAGAGCACCCGTGCGGCTGAGCCCCTCTTTCACGACAACGCCTTCAATGGCAGGAACGTAACGTCGGGCCTCGTCCACAGCAGCCCGATCCCCGCTGACGAAAACCGTGGGCACGCCAACCTCACCGGCATAAGCCATGTTGAAACCAATTTCACCGATCAGTTCATCGTTCAACCAGCAGTTGGCAATGCTTCGGGAGCTCCAGCTGTGACACAGCACACCATCAGGTGTGTTGTCCATCGCGTGATGGCCATACAAAAACTGCGCCTCAAATGTCAATCCCATCTCCCACACAGATCCCCTGGGGCGGCCGAATATCACCCGGGCTTCACGGTGGATATGTTCGATATTGATTCCACCACTGCCGTGTCCGTCCAGCACGATAGGATCTGTGGCGCCTCCTTCCATAGCACCGTCTATGAGGGCGTTGATCTCCAGAGTGGCCAGATATTTGGCCTGTTCGTTGTCGCGACCCCCATCGTAAGTCTGAGTTTTGAAATCTACGATGCCGGCAGTGCCCTCCAAATCGCACAAGATAAGAATTCTCATGGAAAGCCTCCTGATGAACTTGACGGGAAGATATTATCAAATTGTGTTCACGTCTGAACGTATCTTCACCGATTTCTATTTACTCATTCACACAAAAACAGCCTTGCACATAACGTTTTCGCCGTGCCCGAACCGGCGCAGCCGGTTGCGCGAAGGCCCATCAGCGCCGAACGGCGCGCAGCGTGAATTGCTGTGATATATGAAGTGGAATACTCTGCATCTGATGGAACATATGTGTGGGTTCATTTGTACTCAGCCATTCGGTCGAATGCGGTGGGGCGACGTCGGGATTTTCAAGCATCAATTAGAGCGTCCACATTGTCCTGGTTCGGTTGCGTCGAATCAATTTCCAGATCGTACTCCGTGAAACCGTGGACTACTTGATAGTCCATTCGAGCTTCCCCAACTCGTCGATTTCCCCTCTCGCGCTCCCTTCGCTCCAGCTCAGAAAGCGGACAGTGTATACCAACGAAGAACACGTCAAACCCAGCGAGAAGCCTCACCAGATCCGACATCCACTTCTCACTCTCCACGATGTGATCAACGATGAGATTGTTGCCTGCTTCAGCCAATACCGGCAGACAGCGATGAAACCCATCGAAAACGGCGGGACGCATGGCCGACCAATCGATTTCCCCACTGTGAATACGGGCCATTGGCAGGGCGTTGGAATCCCGAAGATGGTCAAAAGAAAAATGCCAGAACGGTATTGGTAGTTTCTGCTGCAAAAGGCGGGCAAGCGTAGACTTTCCGGCGCTCGACGGTCCGTTGAGGAGTATAATCTTTCCTGGTTCGCGATTGGCGTTCATGGATTTCAATTGCCCAAGAAATATTCTGAAGATGCCATGGGTAAGCCTCTGCTTATCCATTTCATATATCGTTTCCGCCGTGCGCGAACTGCCGCAGGCAGTTGAACAAAGGTGCGGATACACCGAGCCGCACACGGACGTGTTAAGCGCCGGTGCGACTCTGCCAATCCCAACTCACAACCTTACGAAGCAACTCCATCCTCTCCGAGATGTGGTAGTTCAAGAGCAATCGGCGTAGCACGACTACTGTCAGAAACCACCGCAGGACGCCGTCCTCCCAAATGGGTTCAGGCTTGTCCGTCGCCGCCGTGTACGCCTCGACAAATTGCCTGCCCAAATCCAGCGACACTTCAGGGAAAAGACCTTCTCGACCTCCGTACTGGAGTGACGCGAATGCCACATCATAGAGCGAGTAGTCAATGACAGCCATGTCGAAGTCCCAAACGTTAGCGATCTTCGACTCCCATATCCGCAAGTTACAGGGGCGGTAATCTTGGTGGGTAATCGATAGCACTTCCCACTCGTCGCATAATGACTAAACCGAGGAGGCATTGGATTGTACGAAGCGGAGTTGGGATCTAAGGAATACTGTGTCATCCTCACTTAGCTCGTTCCACCGGAAACCTCCAGAAATTTGCTCCGACGACTCAGCCCACCTGGTCGAAGGTAGGTAGTACCAACCCAAGTCCTCTCTATCTGACTCGGCTCGGAGTTCGTCCCTGTATTTACGACCCGCCGAGTGAAGCTCCGCCAGAGTCTGGGCTGCGTCAGTAATCAGATCGTGTGAGTCCCAAGGCGGATTCGCATCGGATGGCATGTAAGGGTTCAGCACCCACCAGTCTTCACCTCCCCAGTAGCAGTAACTTCCATCCAGTGTCTGAACCGGCAATGAAACTCGGTCAAAACCGTTGTACTTGAGGACCTCCATCAGCCGGAACTGGTAGCTTTTTACTGTCTGCCTGGAATTCTGTCTGCAGGAAGAAGTGGCTGAAATTCAGCCAACCGCAGACCAACCGAGAAGCAGCAGGTTTCTCCGGAAACTCGGTGTTACTGTGGCAGTTTGGGAATTCGCCTTCTTTGGTTTTTCTCTTCCCCTGGGATGACTCCAGGAAGAAGTGGCTACTGAAATGAGCTCGAAATTCAGCCAACCGCAGACCAGTGAGACCGTAGGCGGCGGTGGCTATGTCCTTCCAGCGATTGTCCATGGTCGACTTGGAGAGTTGCAGCACTGGCGCTTAACGTTCCCGCGGGCTGCGAACCTGCCGCAGGCAGGTTGGATTGTAGGCCCGAAAGGGCCGGAGCCGCAGCCCGGCGTGTTATGTGAAGTGCAAGCCTTGGACGTGGTAAACAATACAGCGTGCGACATAGCCTAATTTCTCTTCGTCAAAAATGCAAGCACCCAGCTACGACCCAATCAATGCAGCCTGGAATTCAGGATCATCTTGAACGTCTTCGAACTCCTCGGCTCTACCATGTTTCCCAAAGCGAGAGTATACAACGCCCTGCTTGAGGAGTGATAATACTTGAGTTCGATCCCTTTTCGGTCGCCCAAATTGATGCAGCAAGCCACAGGTAAGAGTGACTCGAAGGAATTCCCAATTCAATTGCTCGACGGAAAAGCGGTATCGCCAAATCGTATTGCCGAGCGCGGTAAATAGGTGCCGCAGTATTATGATACAAACCCCACAAAACGCTTACTTCCTCCCGTTTCAATTCTGCACGGTGCTCATACTGCTGTTCCAAACGAGAAGTGACGATCTGTGCGACCCGCCGTAAATTGGGAATATCATCTAGAATTCGATATGCCTCAATCTCAACAGCCCTTGCATCAAACTCAGTTTCTGCGGCCTCCTCCCAAAATTTCTCCTCCCGACTGAGTCGATCCAATGCCTCTGCTTCCTTGAGTGCTTCGGTCGGTCTACCTGAGTAATTCAAAACAACGCATGCAGTGCGGATGTAGTAACGCCTCTCCACCTGGTTGTGGGTGGTCGGAGGGACTTCACGGGTTAGTTCTCGGTAAATATGAAGCCATTCGTCCGATCTGGCTACCTCTATCCAGCATCGGGCTTGAGTTCCATCATACATAATTCTAAAGAGCAAACATTCGTCTGCGGGCACTTCTTTTCTGTACGGTCTCCAATCGTGCCCAAAATCGAAAGGCCATTCAGCCGGAAGCCACCAATCCGGAGAAGGAAGAATTTGACGGCCCCAATCAAGATACTCCTTTTGAGTTTTGACTGCCTCTTCACATCGGCGCAACATAGCCAGATTGTCTATCAGATTCCACCTTGTCCAATTTTCTTCGGATATTCCCAGTGATGGAATACCAAGATATCGATCTAAGAGATCAACAATTGCTTCTTTGTCGCCCAGTCGAGAAAATAGCTCAAAACCTTTGTGAACGATCTCCGAATTCCAGGATGTTTCTTCAAGTTCATCATACAGTAAGGTTCTACTATTTTCCAGAAGTGCGCGGTCTGCTTTGGTGGCATCCTTTTCGAACTGTCGTCTGTAATCTTGGACGATCTCCACAATTGATGGATTTGGTTTTACTTGCATGTGAAACTCCTCTATTATTAGAGTTAGATTGATCAGGGATCTACTTTATTTGACACCATACAAGGTGGGGAAGTTCATTGCATCAGAAATCATATAGATTGGGCAGGGCAGATTGCCGATGTTTCTGCATGCTATCGAGATTTTTGACGTTGGCGGGTAACGTTTTCCGGTTTGCAAACCCGCGAAGCGGGTTGGTGCGCAGGCGCGAATGCGCCGGAGCCGTGGGTGCTCGTGTTACAAGTTGCTCGCAGCGCTCAGCAGAGAAGTGGATTACCGTTCTACAGACGTCTGGAATTGATGGTTAGCTGAGTCAGAAGCAGGGTCGAGGTGAGCATAACCAGAACAAGCAATACCAATACAAGCCCCAGGGGTGATATGGCAAGGGACTTCGTGGCATGCAGCACCTGTCTTGTCACAATGGGAATCGTCACGGCAGCGCTCAGGAAGGCTTCCCCCACTCCGCGCAAGGCCCCGATCATTCCGCGGAGTTCCTGGTAGCCCAGGGTGGCTGAAACACCCCCAGCCAGAAGAAAGACACTAGCGACATAGGCCACAATAGCAGCAGTGGCCCCATTGCTTTTCGTTGTGCGCTGCCGAGCAGCAGATGCAACAATGAGCGTTGTGAAACCGGCGGGTGGCACGCTCAGCGTCTGCCCCTGAAGTGCTCTCTCCAGCCGCCTTGCTGCCTCAAAGTGCATTTGGCAAGTCTTACATTCACGTATGTGGCCCTCTACATCGGCCTTCTCTCCAGGCGAGAGCGAATCCTCAAGGTAGTCCTGCAGGTCGGATTGGATGTGCTCACAGTTCATTCAGTAGCCGTCCCTTCTTCCAATGCCCACTTCCGCAGTAGCTCCCTTGCGCGGAACAGGTAAGTCTTCACCGTCCCGATCGGTATGCTCATCACGTCCGCAACCTGCTGGTAGCTTCGATCCTGTAAGTAGAAGAGTGTCACTACCAGCCTGTAATTAGGCTGTAATCTGCCCAGCCACCGGTTCAGATCCTTTGACACATCTACTCGATGGAAGGCGGGATCAGACTGAGATGCCAGGTCCTTGTCGATGGCATTCTCAGCGGGATCCTCGTCCAGGCTCACGTGTTGCCTTGATTGATGCGGACGTCTTAGTTCCTCTAGACAGACACGGGTAGTGATGCCGTAGATCCACGTTGATAGCTTCGCCTGTCGTCTGAACCGAGGCAAGCCCCGAAAAACCCTCAAAAAGACCTCCTGGGCAAGGTCTTCCGTAGCTGTTGGATTCTGCACTACACGATCAATGATGCTGAACACCAATGCTTTGTGCTGATCCACAAGTTCAGCATAAGCATCTTGTAATCCTCTGAGACACCTGTCAATGAGGTCGTTCTCATCGGCCATTTCGCGCCCTTGATCAAGACTGCGCTCCGACTGCTTTCACAACAAGAGTGAGTACCTTTCACAACATGAGTGAGCACTCGAAGTCAGGATGTTTCAAGAAAGTTGAAACAAATACCATTGCTACCATCACACATGACACAAGAGCCCACGAGTGCCTATCAAAATCTATCGAGGAGGCTATCTGATGAAGCCGCGATCCGGTCTTTGTTTGCTTGTCGTCACCATCCTGGCTTTTGTCGCCAGCCCTGCGGAAGCTGTAGACGAATCAACAATGGAGATGGTTGTGGGAGGGATTCTATTCTTGCCACTTCCCATAATTGCAGCAGGAATCATCCTCTATCCCATCCTCAAGCAGTACAATCGAAGGAAAGTGTTCATTGCCGCGATCGAAAAGGGAGCATCCCTCGTTGACATCCCTCAAGAGGCAGAAGGCGACCTTCGCAAGCCATCGCTTGTGCTGATCGCTATCGGATTGGGGTTCTCGATTGCTACGTTTGTGACACTCTCCTATGTCGATGTTTCTGAGGCCCCTCCGCTGATGGTAAGCATTTGGGGTATTGTGCCCATTCTCGTCGGTATAGCACTCATGATTTACAGGCGGCTAGCTGATAGTGATTGATTGAAGGCGTTGGTAGAGAATCAAGTTTTCAGCAACTTGCATTGCACATAACGAAGCGGCGTGAACTATCTTCCTGAGGTTATTATCAATCTCAACGCCCCGAGTGGGCACAGGAAGGAGCATGAAGAAGATAGCAAAACAGTGAAGTGGCCGATTGTAGAAAGGAGTATACCCACGTGAGCCCATCCCCCAGAGACGACGGCTACCGGGGCATCTGGTTTACGCTCGGCCAGATGTGCGACTACGGCGACAAGTATTCCGGCGGTCTGGGCACCTACACGGCCAAGCACGTTCCCTTAGCCGTGTACGCGCCTCAAGCCAACAAAACCTTCTTTGTCTACGGCGGTGCCAGAGGGGGACGGCGCCACCTGCTGGCTATGGCCTCCTATTACGACCACGACCGCCACCGCGTGCCCCGTCCCACCATCGTCCATGACAAAGGGGGTGTGGACGACCCCCACGACAACCCCAGCATCGCCTTGGACGAACAGGGCCACGTCTGGGTCTTTGTCAGCGGCAGGGGCCGCAAACGGCCCGGCTTCAAATACCGCAGCCTGGAACCCTGCAGCATCGACGCCTTCGAGCAGATTAGCGAAGAGGAAATGACCTACCCCCAGCCCTGGTGGATCGAAGGGCAGGGATTTCTTCACCTCTTCACAAAATACACCGGCGTGCGCGAACTCTACTGGAACACCAGCCCCGACGGCAGGGCCTGGTCTCCGCATCGTAAACTCGCGGGCATGGACGGCCACTACCAGACCAGCCGGCAGCAGGGCACACGTGTCATCACCGCATTCAACATGCACCCCGAAGGCAAGCCGGACAAGCGCACCAACCTCTATTTTGTGCAGACCGACGACATGGGCCAGACCTGGCGCACCGCCGACGGCTCACCCGTCGACACCCCCCTGATTGACATCGACTGTCCTGCGCTCGTGCGCGACTTCAGGTCCGAGGCCCGGCTGGTCTACATAAAAGACATCACCTTCGACCCCGAAGGCCGACCCGTCATCCTGGTCGTAGCCAGCCGGGACTATGCCCCCGGACCGGGCGGGCATCCCCGTATCTGGACCCTCTGTCAGTGGACGGGGGAAAGCTGGCAGTTCAACGAGGTCACCACCTCCACCCACAACTACGACATGGGATCGCTCTACATCGAAGAGGACGGACAGTACCGAATCATCGCCCCCACCGGTCCCGGGCCGCAGCGTCATGGAACGGGGGGCGAAATGGCGCTCTGGACAAGCGCCGACCGGGGCAGAACGTGGCGGAAAGAACGCGACATCACCCACAGCAGCCCCTTAAACCACGCCTACGCCCGGAACCCCGTCAACGCGCACCCCGGCTTCTATGCCTTCTGGGCGGACGGCAACCCGGATGAAATGTCGGAATCACAGCTCTATTTCACGAACAGAACGGGCGATCAGGTATGGGCGTTGCCCTACACCATGGCCGGTGATTTCGCCGAGCCTGAACCGGTTTAGGCTCTCACGAAATATTTCACAGCCCCTGAAATCGCTTCAAGTCCAAACCTTCTACCCCAATCCCGAGAACCGCCAGCCCTCCGCCGTGTGTCCGAACATCAGGCGATCCCGCTCCCCATCTGGACGCACCACGGTAAGCTGCGATCCGTCCCACTCGCAATCCGGCGCCTCTGCTTTCCCTTTCGCCGGCCAGATCACCGTCACCAGTTCGATCCGCCGGTCCGGATCGGTCGTCGCGTGGAGCGCCCGTTCGGTAAGCTGCTGCATCACGCACACAGGGGGATCGACACAGGCCTGTTCGACCGCCGGCGATACGAATGTGAGCGACAGGGCCGTCCCTACACCGGCGATCTCACAGCGGCCGTCGAACAGATCGGGCTGTCCGGCCGTATGCGCCATAAACGTCACGCGCACCGGTTTGTCCGCCTTGACCTCGTCCACAATGACAAGATATCGGCCGTCCACCATCACCACGTGCCGGCGCACACGGCGGACCTCTGGCCCGAACGACCGGTCGGCCTCGGCCGCGATTGCCCGGTAGCGCTCCGTCTCCTGCCAGTAGATAAACGTGCCGGTTCCGGGGCCCTGGGCCTGGCCGTCGATCAACACCGTACTGTAGCCATCGGGCGGGGTGCGGTAGTTGTGGCTCCGGCGGACCAGCGGCTCTCCTCCTGCAACCACCTGGATGGCATTCAGGTCCAGGCTCGTGTGTCCAAACCCCTGGACCGCATATCCGCTCTTAAACGACACGTAAAGGTCCGGATCGGGCCAGCCGGACGCCATCGCGGCCCACCGGATCTCCTCGTAGACCTGAAGGGTCTTCAACTTCAACCGGGAAGCTAAGGCAGGCGGCGCTGGGAGGTCCCCGACCTTCGTCCGTTCAACCGACCTGGGGTACTCGATGTCGGGAGAACGCCACAGCACGGTATACCAGTCTGAAGACGCACCCGTATAAGCGTCTGCATAAAGCGAGAACAGGGACTCGCCGTACCTGCGCGCCAGGAGGTGGAGAAACGGACACGCCCCTGTATTCATGCCGTCGTTGAACCCCGCCGGTACCCCACGCGGCGTGAAATACATCGGGAAGTACCCCGCCTGTCTCATCCCCGGGTGCGAGAACACCCCGTCGTCTGTCCCCAGCCCCGATTCCAGAACCGCGCCGTAGAAAACCATGCCACTCAGAAACACCCCCCAGTAATTGATCGATTCCGGCCAGGAGCCTTCCGGCGGGAAGGCCCGCATCGGCGTCTGGACGTCCTCCCGGGCCATTGCCAGCACCGCCTCGGCGTCCAGAACCTCATCGCGCACAACCAGCGCCAGTGCGGCCGCCACACCGTCGGAAATCGGCGTCAGATTTTCAATACGTCCCTTCCAGGGCGCCGCGTCGTTCTCCATGGACCACAGATAGACCATCATCCCGTTTTCCACAAGGCTGTCTCGAAGCGCCCGCCGCTCGTCCGGGTCGAACAGCTCGTCCAGCCAGTCCAGAACGAGCGTGCAGAACATCGCCTTCCACATCAGATCCGGGTCCGCCCCGTACACCCTTGGGTCTCCCCACAGCACGTGGTCTACCAGCACCCGCACCATATGCTTGGCCAGCAAGCCGTATTTCTCGTCACCCTCTATCAGGTAAACCAGGGCCGTGGCCATCATCAGGTGCGGGTTCCGCTGGGGAAGGGTAGCCTTCCCCAGGCCCTGCAGCAGCAACTCGTCGCTCGCCAAAATCTCCTCAATCCCAAACTCTCGCAGCTCGGTCCCGGTCGGAGTCCAGGTCGTCTCAAAAATGCTGCCGCACGCGAGCACCTCGTCCACCTCCTGCAACATCCGTTCGTAGTGAGGTCTCAACCCGCCCCGCCGCACATCTTCACGCAGCCGCACCACATCCTCGGGCCGCAGCAACACGGAAGGACAGGGCCTTTCGCCCATCACATTGCAGGGACATTCCACGCAACACGCCGCGTCCACCCCCGCCGGTGTCAGCCTCAGCCGGTACCTGCCCCTTGGCACCTCGCCGATCTCCACCTCAAAAACCTCCTCGTCGGAACCCGCAACAACCCGCCCTCGGTCCAGCATCTTTCCCGCATCGTTCACCAGCGCAATACGCCATTCCGAACCGGCCAGGTCCGGCCCGGCCAGCCGGAACCGCCCTGTGCCCCGCTGTTCGTGGCCCCGTTCCAGGGGATCGAGCCGGACCCGTGGGGAAGGCAGAAACCGACACGTCCGTGTGGCCAGTGGGGCGCCGGTATCCGGATCGGAAAGCAGGATC
Organism: Candidatus Latescibacterota bacterium; assembly: GCA_965222075.1. Lineage (GTDB taxonomy): Bacteria > Latescibacterota > UBA2968 > UBA2968 > JAAXHW01. The sequence goes on from OZ244937.1 coordinate 4,180,395, forward strand.
TCGATGCGGTACGAATACAGAAATCCCCGGTAAGCCCCGAACAGGTAGGACAGCTCAATCACTGACCGACCCTCGCTCGGTATCCTCTCTGCAAACGGCATACGGCGGTCAAACGGGTCAACCAGCGTGACCAGCGCGTCGATCCGCTCCGTAAGTTCACCGGCGGGCTTGAGGGAGAGGTTCAACTCCTTTCGGGTCAGCCCCCGGTCCGACAGTCTCACCTCCTCGATAACCAGAGCGGGACTCAGCACCAGGCTGCCCAGCCGGTCCGCCTGCAGCGGGTCATTCACGACCGGGTATCGAACCGCCCGGCTGAGTGTGCTGACTTCCAGACCCGGCGTCACCCGGGCCTGCCCGTTGACCAGGTACCCGTCGGGGAGCATATCGGGCGGGTCCACGTCCGTCCAGTCCACCATCCGAACCACATTAAACGGCAGGTCCAGCCCGGGCCGTGGATGCACCCCCAGCATCGACCACGGCACGGTCAACACCACCGACCACCCATCCTCTCGCCCCGTCACTTCACAGCGTGCCGGTTCGCCCGACCCGGAATCCGCCCCCCGTGACAGGCTCAGTGTACCATCCGGCGAACAATCGAACCTCCAGGGTGTCTTTCCGTGCGGCACCACCGCCACGATCACCCGGTCGTCTCCCTCGTCTCGCCCCTCGCAGTCGACCGCGACCACCAGGTTTTCGGGCGTCCAACGCGCCAAAACACGGGTCCGCCCCCTGGGTGTTTCAAGCGTCGGGCGCACCGGATTCATCATGTTCCGGGTGCCGCGCTTTTTGGCGTATTCAAACCCCGTCATCTTCGAGCTGTGCCGGCTGTCCCAGATGTGCTTGGCGATTTCCATACCGGCGAGCTCACCCAGAGCCGTCATCTCCTGTGTGGCCACCCAGACGTCATTGCCGGCGAGTTCGATATCTGTTTTCATGCTGTCGATCTCCTAAAATTACTGAACGACCCCTTTCAGGACGTAACCCTATTCTCATGCGGCCGGACATAACTGAAATACCGGGTAATTTCGACAAAGCCCATCCGGCGGTAAAGCGGCTCCCCCATCTTCGACGCCTGGAGTGAGGCCATCCTCGCCCCCAGGTCGAACCCGGCATTGGTCGCCGTCCGGGTAACCGCCTCTCCCAGGCCCCTTCCCCTTACCGCCTCCTTTGTCACCACCCAGCCCACCCACGCAACACCGTGACTCACAAGGGTCAACGCGGCCGAAACAGGAGCGCCTTCGAGGTAGGCCACAAAGCCGGCGATGTGGGGCGCAACCAGGCTTCGAACATCGGCAAACAGGGTATGGACAAACCCTTTCATCCCCGCATCGTCGCCTTCGAAGACCTCGGCGTTCACCCCTGCGAAATCGCGTGCCTCCGGCTCGCCGCTCACCCGCCGAATCTCAATGCCGGGCGGCGTCTCATAGTCCTCAAAACGGTGCTCTAAAATCATACCCGCGTTATCGTACATACGGGTAAAACCCGCCTCCAGCAGCCGCTTTTCAAGGTCGGAATCGGCGTGAGCGCGGACCATAACGGTATAGTCGTGTCCCCGGGCGCCAAAAAACGCATCGGCCTGCGCAAGCACCTCCTCCGCCGGCATCAACACATCGGTCCGCTTGGCCCCGTTGACAAATGCACGGGTCGGATGGGCCCCGGCATGGAGCAACAGCCCGTCTCCCTCCTGGATCACGCCTCCTCGGGACCGGCGGATATGTTCGCGGTAGGCCTCCCACAAACTGATATCCGACAGCCGCACCAGTTCATCCTGTTCCACGGTCCCTCCTTTCCGGCACGCGCTATACAAACGGATACATCCGATCCGGATCGTATCCCGGCATCAGATTCCTGTGCGCCTGTCCCACGATCAGCTTCTCCCCGTCGGTAAACCCTTCGGGCCGCTCCTTGAGAAAATCGATCAGTTTCTCCCGCCAGGGCCCAAGCCCGGCCTCGGCGTCGGCTTCCAGTGCCAGGTCGTGCATCTCGTTCGGATCTTCATCCAAGTTGAACAGGTGCTCCGTGCCCGTCTGCGTATACCAGATATACTTGTGATGACCGTCGGTAATATACTGGTTGCCCTGCTTATACTCGTAACACCCCGCGTGCTCCCCGTGCAGCAGGTCCCGCACCCGCTCTGCCTCTCCCCGCATCATCGGCAGCAGGCTCTTGCCCGTGCAGGTCTCCGGAATCTCCAGACCGGCCGCATCCAGCACCGTCGGCATAATATCCTGAAGCCCCACGGGACTGTCGCAGACGGCCTCCTCCGGATACCCCCAGCTCCTGGGCGCGCGCACGATGAACGGGATGCGGGCAGACGCCTCGTACGGCCAGGTCTTGCGAAACAGATTGTGGTCGCCCAGCATCTCCCCGTGGTCGGACGTAAAAATAATCAAACAATCCTCAAGAACGCCCCTGGCGTGCTGGTACAACCGGCCGATTTGCTCGTCGATAAAATTCACCATCCCGTAATAGGCCGCGCGAGAACATCGCATATCGTTTTCGTCCAGGCAGATCCGGGATGCGTTCGGGTCCAGCCCTTTTTGCGGCCCGTCGAACGCGGGCGCCCAGTCTCCCACCACCGGCTCGGGCAGATCCCTTCGGATGTAGCGATCGTAATAGAACCTCGGCGGTGTGAACGGCGGGTGAGGATCGATCATAGAAATCTTCAAAAAAAACGGCGCCGTCGGGTCGTGCTTCTTCAGAAACGTCATCGCCTGGTCTATACACCAGAACGTGTGCATCTGTTCCTCGGGCAGATGGTGGGGCCGGCCCACCCACCCGTTGGACGAAAGCCCGTGCGCCATCCCCGGGTCGACCTCCATCCGTCCGTGTTGATCCCGCAGCCAGTCCACATAATCGTTCTCCCTGCCCCGGGTCGCATCGGCCAGGAGCATGTGGTCGAACCCGTAGCGTTTTCTAACCGGATGCAGGTGGAGCTTGCCGATCAGCTGCGTCTGGTACCCGGCCTTAGACAGCTCTCCCGGCAGCGTGTGCGCCGTATGCCATTCCACCCCCTGAAACCCCACCACCCCGTTGGCCGCCGGCGCCGTGCCCGTCATCAGGCTCCGCCGGGCCGGAATACAACTGGGACATTCCGAATACCCGCGCCGGAAGTGCGTCCCCGTCCTGCCGATCCAGTCTAAGTTGGGCGTCTGAAGCGCCCCTGGCGCGCACGGATCGATCCCTACACAGTCCCCCCGCTGCTGATCGGTGATAAACAGGATAATATTCGGACGAGATTGGGGCATGGTCGTCGGACTCCTTTTGGGTGGAAATATGGAAAGGGGGGCGAATAACAGTTGTGTTTTCTACTTCAATTGCGCAGTATAAGAGGCCCTCACCCTCGCATACGGGAAAGGAGGAGATCGGGTCTGCAGAAAATCAATCCTTTTAAGAAGCTGCTACTACTTTGGAAAGTAACCTTTCGGTACTCAGGTCCAACTGTCTTAACAGGAGCAAATATCATGATCACGAACAAAATCCTCGAAAGAATCCGGAACGGTGAAAAGGCTCTGGGGGTAAGCATGAGCCAACCCTCCACCGAGATTGTGGAACTGGCCGGCCGCATGGGCCTCGATTTCGTCGGCCTCGACGCCCAGCACTCGCCGGTTTCGCCGGAAATGGTCCAGGAGATCTGCCGCATCGCCGACGGCTTCGGCGTTACCGTCACCATGCGCATCCCGGACGGCCGGGAAAGCACGATCCTCAGCTATCTGGACCGGGGCGTGAGGGAGATCCAGATCCCCAACCTCCAGACCAGGGAAGAGGCCAAAGCCCTGGTCAAATACGCCTACTTTGCGCCCGAAGGGCTGAGAAGCGCCACCAGTGTCCGCACCGCCTTCAACCAGAAAACCGGGGACTACACGCAGCTGTATGCCAAAATCAACGCCAATACCGTCCTGGTCCCCCAGCTTGAAAGCATCACCGTCCTGGAGAACCTGGACGACATCCTCACCGTTGACGGTATCGACTATTTCGCCCGGGGGCCGGAGGACATGGCCCAGTCCCTGGGGTTGACGGGGCAGGCCACGCACCCCAAAGTCCAGGAAGCGTATGCCAGAATCGACGAAAAACTCCACGCAGCCGGAAAACACTGGATCAACGAGTTCACCGAAAGCGTCTCCGTCTTATTCCTGGTGAATGAGGCGGCCGAAGCCCTGCTGAAAAAACACGGCCGCGAGTCTCAGCTGAGGTGGTAACACACCAGATCCGGAATGAGGTTTAAAAGAATAAAACGTACTAATGTATCCCTCTCTTTTCAGTACCGATAAGCCTCAAGCGTCAACCCTGCAATCGATTCCCAGGACAGAGACTCGGCCTGGCGATATGCAGCCCTCCCGCAGGCCGCCAGGTCGCGCTCCTGAACGGTCACCATCGCCTCCTTCAGCGCATCCGGTTGACCCGGATCGTAGACAACCCCCATGCGCTTATCCACCAGCTCCGGCAGGCAGCCGATGCCGGGCACGATCACTGGTCGGGCAAACGACATCGCCGTAATGGCCGACCCGGATGTCAAAACGTCCACGAACGGCAGAACCACAACGTCTGCGGCGTTGAGGTAAAGCTGAAAATCCTCACTGGGAAAAAAGCTCGACGTGCGGACAACAATGCGCGGGTCGGCCTCCTGGGCCCCCTCGACCAGCTTCTCGCCATAGTCGTTGTACACCTTGGCCGCCATAAGCAGGGCCAGGTCGTCGCCGGGCAAACCGGAAAAAACCTTCAGGAGCTGTTCCAGTCCTTTGTACGGCCGTACATTGCCAAAGAAAAGGTAAACGAACCGCCCCCCGGCCAGGCCCAGTTTCCGGCGGGCCTCTTCGCGGGAGATCGTATTCGGATACGCGTCGATAAAATGGCCGTGTGGGATCGTAAACACCCCTCCGCTGCGGTAGAAATGCTCCTGCACGCGTTCTCGGGCGTACTCGCAGTGCACGATAAGCGCCGTTGCCAGCTGGGTAATCGCAAGACGGGCCAGGCGGTGCAGCTCGAAATGGGCACGCTCGTGGGGATAGAGATTGTGCACCGTCCAGACCACCTTATACCCCAGCGAACGCGCCCGGACCAGGTGTCCGATCAGTTCCGTACATCGGGAAACGCAGTCGTCCAGATCAGGCGCGTCGTACATGTAATGCGGCCAGTTGAGATGAAGCACATCCACCTGGCCCTGGTTCTCCAGAAGCCAGGCCTCGTTGAGGTCTTCGTCATAACCGGCAATCAGTTCGGCGCCCAGTCCGGCCATCGCCCGGGCGAGCAGCCCGCCGTAAGGATTGGACCGCACCAGCGAAAGGCCCCCAGACCCCCAGTAGAAAACGGATCGCATCTGTATGGTTTCTCCTGTAGATCGAAACAATATTCATTCTGCAATCACATGTTTCTTGAACACGAAAGCACCCAGCTCATAGCTCAGCACACGGCCGTCCTCGCCAAACGTGAACACCGCCCGTTCGCCCGAAGCCCGGCCCCCGCGAACGACCCATTCATCCTCTCTATCCGTAGGTTGCAGCTCCGCCGGGGCGTGCAGAGAATACGCCGATCTCCCGTGCCCTGCAAGCCGCAGCCTGCCGTCGCGATACTCGATGTCCACATCGATCCCCGGTTCGGCGCAGTAGTGACCCAGAAACCGCTTGAGCGCCTCCGGCGTGGGATCGAGCCTCGGCCGCTCGGGTGGGGAACCCTCGGCTTCCTCTTCTTCCAGGACCATCTCCAGCACCTCCTGCGCAAGCTCAAGCCCCCCGTGCGGCGGCCACATATTGATCAGCAGAACCGCACCGGTCCTGCTCGGCGCGTTGAACCACACCTGCGTGCCGAACCCGTGAATCCCGCCCCCGTGATTGTGGTAAACGTGATCCTCGACCCGCGTCGCCCGCCAGCCCAAGCACTGCCCTGCCGACCAGTCCGGCTCGACGTACTGCGGCCGCTGGATCTCCGCAAGCGTGGACCCGTTCAGCACCTGCGCGCCGCCCCGGTTCCCGCCCTCCGTGCGAAACTGGAACGATACCCACTTTGCTAAGTCGCTCACCGTCGAATGCAGCTGACCCGCCGCCGAGATCCCATCCAGATGCGCGTAAGGCGCCCGTTCCGGCCGATCCTGGTAGGGCGTCGGGTTGTAGCCCACAAAAAAGTGGGGTCTCAGCTCGTCGGTCAGGTCGAAAACCGTAGACGTCAAACCGAGCGGCTCGATAATATGCTCGCGGACATACTCGGTATACGGCTGTTCGGAGAGCCGGTACACCACCTCCCCCAGCAGCCCGAATCCCAGGTTCGAATACTTCCACGCCGAATCCGATGGAATCACGACCTCCGTCTCCGGCAGCTTCTCCAGGACCTCTTCCCGACTCGGAAACCGCAGCACCCCCCAGCCCTGTGTTGGCGACTCCGTAACCAGGCCGGAGCGATGGGTCAGCAACCGCCGGATCGTCACCCCTTCAACACTGCCGCACCTCGCCCGGACCTCCGCGAACTCGGGCACATGCTGCACCAGCGGATCGTCCAGCCTCAGCTTCCCCTCGTCCCGCAGTTGCATAATCGCCGTCGTCGTAAATGTCTTCGTCACCGAAGCCACCCGCGCAATCGTATACGCATCCGGCCTTCGGTCAGAATCCAGGTCCACAGACCCGAACCCCCCGAACCAGGCCAACTCCTGGTCGCGAACAATTCCCAGCGCCAGACCCGGAATACGGTACTCTGCAACCCTCGCCTCGGCCAGACCTTCGATCTCCGGAATCAGCTCCCTTAGAACACAATCTGCCACCGGCGGCCTCCTCTTGGAACAGACAATGGACGGCAGACAAAGCGATCAACTACCAAACCGAACACCCGCCGATTTCGATGCTGTCTCTGACTTCGCCATCCCGCAGACCCTCTCGACTGTATCGGACACCGCTCCAAGTGCAATTTCCCCTTGAAATATGAACAAGCGTGCGTATATTACGCCTGTCACGCCCAGGAATGCCTGATAACCCCGATGCCATCGATATCCACTGCTGCCCGTTGAAGTACTGCCGGCAGCACCCGGAAGTCCTTCGCCGGATTGGCGATGCAGACCTGATATCGCTTGCCAGGGAGAGCCCCGCCCACCTCCTGGACAGCACGCCCGAAGTCCTCATGAAAACCTGTCTGAAGGTCCTCAAAGCCGTCACAGGAGAATCACCATGACACCCGCAGAACAGATCGTCCACTACCACACCTTCGGCTTTCTGGCCCTTCGTCAGGCGTTCGGCCCCGACGAAATCGCCGAGATCAGCCGGACCTACGACGACCTGCTCGAGCAGGACCGCCAGGGAGAGGCCTTTTCGGGCGAAAAACGGCAGACCCTCTTCGGCATCGCCGAAAAGCATCCCCTCCTGATCCGTCTTGTTGAAGACGACCGCATCTACGAAACCGTCGAACGCCTGCTGGGCCCCGGCTTCATCTGGCTCTGCTCCGAGGGCAACCTCTACGTCGGCGACACCGAGTGGCATCCAGACGGCGGCAGCATCCTCGACTATTCATTTATGAAAGTCTCGCTGTATCTGGATCCCCTCACCCGGGACACCGGCTGCCTGCGCGTGCTCCCGGGCTCCCACCGCCTGCCCTTCCACGGCGACCTCAAGCCCTTCGACAAATTCGGGTTCTCCGGGCCCGACGTTCCATGCTTCTTCCTGGAATCGCGTCCCGGAGACGTCTTTTTCCTGAACATGAACATGTGGCACGCCTCTTTCGGCGGCAGCCCCGGTCGGCGTCACCTCGCCCTCAACTTTTCTCCCGAACCGACGCAAGAGGAACACATCGCCATGTTGAAGCGGGACTATCAGGGCATCTTCAGGCTGATGGAACGGTTTCAATACAGTCGTCCCGACCGTGTGTACACAGACGCCTTCCTCCACAGCGACAGCCCGCGTATCCAGCATCTGACCTCAACGTGGGTGGAACTGGGGTTAAAGTAGACACGACATTGGTAATTAAGGTTGTAATGCGACCGGTACCACCTCCCTCAGGCGTCTGACACTCCTGCCCCGATTAAAGCCCTACCGGTATGCCGCTACCGCCTGCATCGCCCCCTCCCGGATCAGGGTCAGCTCGTCGACCAACTCGAAAAACCCGCACCCCCTGGCGATCCACCTCGTCCCCGCCTTCGGCCCCGAGGGCGTCGTGCCGAACGGCACCCCGTGCTTCACACATAGCTTCAGGATCTCATCCATCGCCTTCCGCACGCGGGGGTGGTCGTAGTCCCCGGGGTGTCCCATCGAAATCGAAAAATCGTACGGCCCCACGTAGATCATATCTAAGTGCGGCGTCGTAATAATCTCCTCCGCATTCTCATACCCCAGCCCCGTCTCGATGTGCGCCACGATCAGCGTCGACTGGTTGGCCTTCCGCAGCCACGCCCGGTCGTCTTCGGGCAAGACACAGTCCGTATTCCCAAAACCGGGCGCCCCTGCCCGCGTCCCCACCGGGGGGAACTTCACGAAATCGGCCAGCGTCAGCAGGTCCTCGCGCGACTCCGTGCGCGGAAGCTGGATGCCCACCACGCCCGCCTCAAGAAGCCGTGCCACCTCAGGCCGGTTCAGCTCGCCCACCTTGGAAATCACCGGCATCCGGTTGTCCCGAGCGCACAACACAAAATCCGACATCTCGGCACCGTCGCAGAAGATATGCTCCTTATCCACGAAAATAAAGTCGAACCCCGCATCGCAAAACATCTTAACCAGTGAAGGCCGCAGGTACTCGGACGCCATCGCGCCTAAAACCACATCCCCCGATTTCAGACGCCGTTTGAAATCGCGTCCCAGGGCGGTGGGATCCTGCCTGCGACTGCGCCGGGCCGTTCTCGTTTTGGCCATGCGTATCCTCCGAAAAAAATGTTAACTCAAGCAACTTATGATATATCTGGGACCTGCAACTCGTTTCACGCTCAGAACTTCAGTACAATCTTAACCGCACGCTCCCTTTCGGGGTGGTCAAACGCCAGTTCGAACGCCTCCTGGATCTCCCCGAAGGGCCGCACGTGGGTCAGCATCGGGCGCACATCCAGCCGTCCCTGCGTAATCCAGTCTAAGGCAATCGTGTAGTCCACCTCCGGGTTGGGTCCCACAGATGTCACAATACGCAGCTCCTTGCTGAACATCTCCTTAAAGCGCAGGGTCATAATCCCTTCGGGGTTCTCCTTGTTTGGAACCCCGAAATAAACCAGCGTCCCGTTGCGGCACGTCAGCCTCCCGCACAGGTTAAACGTCTCCTCCCTGCCCACCGCCTCCACAACGAGGTCCGCCATCTGTCCCCCCGTGATATCCGACACCGCCTCTACCGCATCGCGCTCAGCCGGGTTGACCGTGTGCGTCGCCCCCATCGTCTGCGCAGCCTCCAGCCGGTGGACCAGCGGATCGACTCCGACAATATACTTCGCCCCCAGGTTGCGCAGCGTCGCATTGAAAAGCTGTCCAACAGGACCCTGGCCCACCACCACCGCCTTCTGGTTGATCACGTTCCCCAGCTTGTAGAAACAGTGAATCACCGTACCCAGCAACTGGCTCATCAGCACGACCTCAGGCTCGAAATTCTCCGGCAGCTTTATGCACCCCCGGGGATCGGCCAGTACGTACTCCTGAAAAAGCCCCCGATCGAACCCCCACAGAAGCACCCGGTCCCCCTCCCGGAAGGCTCCCGAAGGGCAGGCCTCCACAATTCCCAGACCTTCGTGTCCCGTGCTTCCGGGGGAAAGCAAGTAGGAGGGACTGATCCCGCAAAACGCCGGCTTATCCGTCCCGCAGATTCCCACTCGCTCCAGGCGCACGAGCATCAGATCGTCCGTAGCCTCCGGTTTCTCCACCTCGACAATCTCCCACTTCCGCGGCGCAACCAGTTGAGCTGCTCTCATCGGCACCTGCCTTTCTCTGCGTCTTTAATCTGTGATTCGCTATTCCCACACCGGCCAATCCGTCTGCTGCAGCCGTGTCCATATCCTGTCGAATTTCTCGCTCCCGTCGTCTTCCCACTCGTCCAGCCGCACGTCCGGCGCGAACGACTCGTCCACCCCCTGCTTCATCAGCCGCTCGGCCTGCTGTAAATTCCGGTAATAGTGTTTGATCCCGCCCGGCAGGCTCACCACCGAAACATGCCGGAGCCAGTCCACCGCAGGTGTTCGGGCATACCGCGCCACTGCATCCTCGTCCAGTTCCACCCCCAGCCCCGGTTCCTCCGGCACCTTCATAAACCCCCGCTGCACCGCGTGCGCCTCCACAATCAGATCGTCCTGGTACGTGTGGGAAGCCGTCACTCCCGGCAGCGTCGCCGTGGGCATCACCGCCCCCATCTGGCAGGCGAACGCCGTCGTAATCCCCGTGCCCACGTACTGCAGCAGAATCGGCGTGTTCGCCGCTGCGAACACCCAGCCCGCAGCCAGCGCGTTTCCAATCTGCTCGTGGCTGCAAAGCGCCCCCTCAAAATCCCCGGCCCGCAGCCCGGTCCACGGCCCCGAAGGCTGCCGCGACGCCGGCTCGCACAGCACCCCTACCCCGTGCAGGTAAAACGGAATCCGCACCTCCCTGTGCAGCCGCCGCCACCCCTCGATATCGTAGGCAAAAATCGGCTCCTCCACCCCCTTCACCACCGGAAACCGCTCAAGCTGCCGCAGCACCGGCAGCGCCTTCTCCACGCAGATCAGCGCCCCGTTAAAATCGAACTCCACCCGAAAATCCGGGGGCGCGACCTCCTGGATCGCCTGCGCACATTCCACCACATCGTAAAACGCCCGCGCCTTGCACTTCAGCCCCCGGTAGCCCCGTTCTGCGGCCACCTCGACCTCCACCGCCGTATCCTCCGGAGACATCGAAGGCATCCACCAGCCCATCGCTACCCACTGCCTTGCCTGCTGTCCCATCAGCTTCCATGCCGGCAGCCTGAGGTGTTTGCCCATCAGATCGTAGCAGGCCATATCCAGATTGAACGACCCCTGCCCCATTACATGGTCGAACGGATCGGTGCCCAGATAGGCGTCCAGCGCCTCCTGTCCGTAAGGCGGCCCCACCTTTTCCCCCAGACCGACCAGACCGGTATCGGTATGAAACTTATAAACCGTCACCTCTTCCGTCATCGCAAAATGGTAAAACCGTTTCCGAATCCGTTCCTCGTAGGGCACGCGCAGGGCGATCGGTTCGATCTCGGTGATTTTCATCATCATGCTCCTTTGAAATGGCGGGCGGGCGCAACGTCGTGGAAAATTTTTGACATCGCATGCTTCTTGTGTATATTGGGCCTAACCCCCTGTCTCCCTTCCCGAAAGGGAGAGCCTCCTAACAGACATCTGTGACGGACAACTTACGTTCTTCCTTCCACAAACGGTTCTCAATGCCCGTAAGCATTGGGGTCCTGCACCGATCGTACCCGAAGCACGGCGTTCCGGTCTTCCACAAGGCCAAACGAAAATTTTTCAAAGAGGTCCTCCATGGCAAACCGACCCAATATCCTGATGTTTCTGCCCGACGGCATGCAGGCGCAGGTCGTCCGGCCCGGCCACGACTGTCAGACCCCCAGCTTCGACCGCCTGGCCGAACGCGGCATCCGCTTCAACCGCGCCCACACGCCCTTGCCCACCTGCTCTCCTGCCCGCGCCAGCCTCATGACCGGCCTGCTGCCCCACAACCACGGCGTCCTCCAGGTGGAACACTGTGTGGACGACGACCAGTGTGTGCTTCGCACCCGGCACCCCCACTGGGCGCAGCGGCTAAGCGAGGTCGGCTACCGCACCGGCTACTTTGGCAAGTGGCACATCGAACGCACCAACCGGCTGGAAGACTTCGGGTGGCAGGTCAACGGCTGCGACGCGGCCGCCGCGTTTCGCGCCCTTGGTGAGGGTGTCGCCAGCACCGAGCAACTCCTGGACGACAACAGCCTGGTCGGGTACAAAACCGGTCCCGAAGGGTACAAGCCGGTCCTGCACTACGGCGTCACCGAGGTCCCCTCCGAACAGCGCAGCTTCAGCATCACCACGCAGCTCGCGCAGGAATTCCTGACCGAATCTTTCGAATGTGACGACCCCTGGGCCTGCTGCGTCAGCTTCCCCGAGCCCAATGTCCCCGTCATCGCCGGCCGCGAGGCCTTCGAGCAATACGATGTCGACGCCATCAAACTCCCCGAAAACCTGCACGACGACTTTGCGGGCAGCCCTGCCTTCTATCGCCGTCAAAAAGAGATCTTCAAAAATATCTCCGAGCAGCAGTGGCGCGAGTCTCGGGCGGTCTACTACGCCCTCATCTCCGAGTTGGACCAGCAATTCGGCAAACTCCTGGACCTGCTCGAAGCGGCCTGCCAGCTCGACAACACCGTGGTCATCGCCGTCAGCGACCACGGCCGTTACATGGGCGCGCACGGCTTCGACGCGCACAACTACGGCGCTTTTGAAGAGATCTACAACATTCCCCTCATCGTCGCCGGACCGGGTGTTGCGGAAGGCGTAGACACCGACGCCCTCGTCTCCTTCCACGACCTGGGCCCCACCCTGCTCGACTTGGCGGGCGCCGAACCGATCGATGTGCCCGACTCGAAATCCTTCGTCCCCCTGCTTGCGGACCCGGCTGCCGGTGCGCCCAACTTCAACACCGGCTATGCCGAATTCTACGGCACGCGCTTTCTCATGACCCAGCGCATCCTCTGGCAGGGCCCCTGGAAATTCGTCTTTAACGGCTTCGACTACGACGAACTCTACAACCTGAACGACGACCCCCACGAACTGAACAACCTGGGCAACGATCCCGTGCACCGGGACCGCATCCGGGCGATGATGGCCGACATCTGGCGCATCGTCCGCGACACCGGAGACCGCGCCCTCTTAGAAACCCACTACTCCCCCATGCGCTTCGGGCTTGTGGGTCCTGACGTGGTCAAAGACGGGTAAAGATAGGCACCGCGCACCGAAAGATGCAACGTCTTTCAGAAGAGGCCCTCATCTCCCAATCCCTTCTTGGGTTTGTTTACTCACGCTGCTTCACCCCTACCAGACGACGGGAGTCCCCATGAAAACCCTTTACCTCTTAGACGGCATGGCCCTGGTCTACCGCGCCCACTTCGCCCTTATCCGCAACCCGCGCATGTCCTCCACCGGCATGAACACCTCCACCCTCTTCGTCCTCACCTCCACCCTCCTGGACATCTTCAACAATGCCCAACCCACGCATATTGCCGCCGTCTTCGACACCCCCGAGCCTACCCATCGTCACAAATGCTTCCCCGAATACAAAGCCCAGCGAGAGGCCATGCCCGAGGATCTCAGTGCAGCCCTTCCCTACGTCTTCCGCCTGTGCGAAGCGTTCAACCTCCCCGTCCTCCGGATACCGGGCTGGGAAGCCGACGACCTCATCGGCACCTTAGCCAAACAGGCCGAAGCGCAGGGCTTCACGACTTATATGGTAACCCCCGACAAAGACTACGGCCAGCTCGTCTCCGAGAAAACTTTCATCTGCAAGCCCGGCCGCACCGGCAGCGACGCCGAGATCCAGGGCATCCCGGAAATCCTTGACCGGTGGAAGATCGAGCGCGTCGAGCAGGTCATCGACATCCTCGGCCTGATGGGCGACAGCAGCGACAATGTCCCCGGCGTGCCGGGCATTGGCGAGAAGACCGCCCAGAAACTCATCGCCGAATACGGCAGCATCGAAAACCTCTTAGACCACGTTGATGAGCGAAAGGGCAAACAGAAGGAAAACCTGAAGACCTACCGCGAACAGGCCCTCCTCTCCAAAGCATTGGTCACCATCGAACGCAGCGTCTCCTTAGACATGAGCCTGTCGGACTTAGAGCGAAAAGACTGGGACGGCGAACGCCTCAAAGCCCTCTTCCTCGAACTCGAATTCAACACCCTGGGCAAACGTCTCTTCGGCGAAAACTTCCAGGCCACCCCCACGCGGGCCGTGGCATCCGAATCGGGCGAGGCAAAGCAGACCGATCCGCCCCTCAAGACCATCCACGACACGCCGCACGACTACCGTCTCGTCAACAATCCCGACGCCCGGAAGGACCTGATCGGTAAACTGAACCTGCGGTCCGCCTTCTGCTTCGACATCGAAACCACCGGCCTGGATCCCAAAACGTGCGCCCTCATCGGCCTGGCCTTCTCCTTTGAAGCCCGCACCGGTTTCTACGTCCCCTTCCCCGAAGACCGGGATGAGGCGCAGACGATCCTCGAGGAATTCTGCCCTGTCCTTGAGGATCCGGCCATTGAAAAGATCGGCCACAACCTCAAATTCGACCTCAGCGTCCTGCGCTGGCACAACATCATGGTGCATGGCCGCTTCTTCGACACCATGCTGGCCGCCCACCTGGCCGTGCCCGACCTGCGCCGCACCATGGACTACCTCGCCCAGGCCCTGCTCGGCTACCGGCCCATTCCCATATCCGACCTCATTGGAGAGCGGGGTGAGAACCAGCTCAACCTGCGCGACGTCCCCTTAGACAAAATCACCGAATACGCCGCCGAAGACGCCGACATCACCCTCCAGTTGTGCGAGGTCCTCAGGCCCCTGATAGCCGAAAAAAACCAGGGACAGGTCTTCGACGGTGTGGAATGCCCCCTCATCCCGGTGCTCGTAGACATGGAATACGAAGGCATCCGCATGGATGTGGACGTCTTGCAGAGCCTCTCGAAAGACTTGAGCGACGAGATCAAAAGCACGGCCGAGTCCATTTTCGAACTGGCCGACGAACGCTTCAACCTCAACTCGCCCCAGCAACTGGGCACGATCTTATTCGAAAAGCTCCAACTCGATCCCTATGCCCGCCGCACGCAGAAAACCGGGCAGTTTCAGACCAGCGAACAGGTCCTGCGGCGTTTGGCCCCCAGGCACGAAATCGTGGAAAAGGTCCTTCACTACCGGATGTGCACCAAGCTCACATCGACCTACGTGGACATACTGCCCGGCTCCGTCTTCAAGGGCACCGGCCGCGTCCACACCCACTATGAGCAGGCCGTCACCGCCACCGGCCGCCTCCAGTCCCACGGCCCAAACTTGCAGACCATCCCCATTCGTACCGACATGGGCCGCAAGATCCGCAGGGCCTTCGTCTCCCGCAGCGACGCGTATGTCCTGCTCTCCGCCGACTATTCGCAGATCGAACTCCGCATCGTCGCGGAACTGAGCGGAGATGCGGGCATGGTCGAAGTCTTCCATACCGGCGGCGACATCCACACTGCAACGGCGATGAAAATCTACGGCGTGGATGAAAAAAACGCCTCCGCCGACATGCGGCGCAAAGCCAAAACCGTCAACTTCGGCATCATCTACGGCATCTCCCCCTTCGGTCTGGCCGAGCGCTTAGACATCCCCCGCTTCCAGGCGGCCGACCTCATTGAACAGTATTTTGCGCAATACCCCGGCGCCCGCCGCTACATGGACGAAACCGTCGCCTTTGCCCAGGAACACGGCTACGTCGAAACCATCACCGGCCGCCGCCGCTACCTGCGCGACATCAACTCCCGCAACGCCACGGCCCGCAAGGGGGCCGAACGCAACGCCATCAACGCCCGCATCCAGGGCACCGCGGCCGACATGATCAAGATCGCGATGAGCGCCATCCACCCTGAATTTCAAAAGCGCGGCCTCAAGTCCAGAATGCTCCTTCAGGTCCACGACGAACTCCTCTTCGACCTCCACAAAGACGAAATGGACACCGTGCCTCCCTTAGTCGAAGAAGCCATGAAAAACGCCATTCCGATGGAGGTGCCCATTGTGGTGGAGATGGGTACGGGAAACAACTGGCTGGATGCGCATTGAAAATCCACCGCGGAGATGCGGAGATCGCAGAGCGGGTGGTTGTTGATTCTGGTTCTTTTCTGTTATCCTCCAGCACACGATTATTGACGAGGAGACAATGGGACACTCCCGATTAACGGTCTTCTCTACTCCCGCTTTAGTGCGGGAAGCAGTGGGATCCGCATTGCCAGGTAGGCCGCGGCGGCGCTGGACAGGATGCCGATGAGAAATACCAGCGCCAGGGTGAGCAAAAGCGATGTCCAGGGTACCGACACGCCGGGGGCCATCAGGTGGGGGGCGACGGCAAGGAGTGCGGACAGCGCGCCGATGAGCAGGCCGATGAGCAGGAGAAAACCGTTTTCCGCAAGCAGCATGGTGGATAGGGTGGACCGGCGAAATCCGAAGGCCCGGAGGGTTGCGAGTTCGCCCCGGCGTTCCATCACGTTTCTCAAGAGGATGATTCCCAGGCCGATTGTGCCAAGAACCAACCCCAGCCCGCCCAGCGTCTGGAAGGTGGACAGGTAGGTGTTTTCAACGGCCTGATAGCCGGCGAGTTTTTGGGTTGTTGAGGTTGCGTCGTAGCCGAAATTTCGCAGCCTGCTTTCCAGAATTGCTGACAGTTGTTCGACATTTTCCGGAGGGGTCTGAACCAGGAAATAGCGATATCCGCTCTGGTTGGAAAAGTGCTTGAGAAAATTGGATTCGGAAATCAACAGTTCGCTTTGAAAGATGCTTGTTTGCAGGAGCCCGACCAGACGCAGTTTCACTTCCTCGCCCGCACTGTTGTAAAGGAGGATGTCCTCGCCCAGGCCGAGGTGTAAAATCCACACCACCGAGTTGAAATCCCCGATGGCCGGAAGGACGCCCGGTTCCAGATCTTGTTCAAGCAACTCCCACGGATTGCCTATCTCCTCTGTTGTCTGCTGAAACCGAAACCCGCCCCGGCGGATGAGTTCGTTGGGGACTCCCAGGACTCGGGGCGTTTGGGGCCGGTAGAGGTTCAGGCAACTGACATCCTCTCCCGGTAAGGCCCGAAAGGGCAAAATTTGAGCCCGGTTTAAGGTTTCGGCGTCTGCTTCGGAAAACCCCAGTTCGAACCGTCCCGTTTCGGTATTTAAATCGTGATGCAGGGGGATGTCGGCCTGCGCCACCAGTGCGAATCCCCCCGTACCGGCATCTTTTTCCAAGAGGGTGCGGCCGGACGGCTCAGCGCGGCGGTTGGCCCCCACGGCGACGATGACGAAGCAGGCGCAGCCGATGAGCGCCGCACAGAGGAGGCTCCGGCCGGGATGCCGGGCGCTGTTTCTGATGCCGATACGGGCGATACGGGCGACCCCGAATGGGGCGTCCTTTTCTTTTTTTTCACGGCGGAACCACAAAGCGGCAAAACTCAGTCCGGCAATGAGGAGGAGCGCGCCACTGCCGAAAAATAAGCCCACGGAGGCTGTTGTATCCGCAGCCAGTCCGGCCGCCATCAAAGCCACGGCCAGCCCCAGGCTGGCAAAAGCGTAGATCTGCGGTTTGCGCCCGGACGCGGAGCGGTCCAGAGTGGTTGCGCCCTCCAGCAACGCACGCACGGGTACCCTGCCGAGCTGGCGTACGGTCCGCCAGATGGAGAACAGGACGACGGCTGTTGAGATCAGGTATCCCAGGGCCAGGCTGGAGGGGGTCATGTAAAGGGATAAGAACGGGGTGCCGACCGCCGACACCCACCAGGTCCGAAGGCCCACGATCATCAGCCACGCATAAAAGGCAGCGCCTGCCAGGCCCAGCAGGCCGCCGGAACCGGCAAGGATGGCGGCCTCAGACATAAACCGCCTGCGGATTGCCGCAAGCGGGTGACCCGAGGCCAGCAGAATGCCCACCTCTTTCGCCCGCTGCTCCACGCCAAGGCGGAAGAGCAGGCCGACCAGAAGGGCGGCGGAGACGATGAGGAACTGGCTGAATCCGATAAAGAGCACGCTGAAGTCGGTTGCGCCCGAAGCGGCGCTTAGGCCCCGAGCTTTGACCGGCTGAAATTCCAGGCCCACCTGTTCGGGACGGATTTTTCTGAGCAGATCTGCTTGAAAATTCGCCAGGGTGGTAGATACGTCCAATCCGGGCGAGGCGCCGATCCGGACCGCGCTGATCGTGCCAAATCGACTGCGCCACAACCGCTGGCCTGTTTCCTCCGACACAAAGGCTTTCGGAGCGGCGCCAAACGTATCCCAGTACGCTTCATCCCGGGAACGTATGCGATTGAGGTCCACAGGGAAAGGCGCTTTCCAGGCCGACATGTTGTCCGCGTCCTGAATTCCAGGGAATTCCGGGGTCAACTTCGGATCCGCTGCCATGCCCTCTAAGGCCACGGTTCCCTTTAAACGAAATGACGCGCGTCTGGTAAATAATTGCTCTCTGGGGCCGACCAGAAAGTACGTGAGTTCAATCCTGTCTTCGACCCGCACGCTTAGATCGTTCGCCGCCCACGCGTTGAGGAGAATTTCATCCTCACCCAGTTGAGGCACGGGCGAACCATCGGTCAGTTTGAATGTACCGAAGGGCGCAGAGGCGGTGTTTTTTTCCGCCGCTCCGTAGTTCAGCGCTGTGACCGTGGAATAGGGGATTTCGCGATCGCCTGCGCTTATGGTGTTGGCCAGGTAGGTCAGAACGGGCAGGAATGGCGTGCGGTGCGTCGATGCGAGCGTTTTGATGGTTTTTACGATATCGGGCTTGAGGATAAACTGTGTGCTTTCTATGGAGAAATAATCGGGCTGCTCATAGAAGACCAGGCCGATGTCATCCAGGTGTAGAACGCGGGAAAGGGCCGCCTGCAGATCCTGTGGACGCGTATTTTCATCCCGGCGGGACACCAGGATGGCGTTTACCCGGCCGCGCTGTCCAAGCGTTTTTTGCAGAACGGGGAGAGAGACGAAGGCATTTAGCGGAAGGCTCTGGTGAGACCACAGGCCGAACCGGCCCATGCCCCGGTCTGGAATGACGTGCGTGAGGGTGAGGCGGAGGGTCTGAACGGTCTGCGAGGCGCCTTCACGGCCGAACAAGAATTCACGGTGGATGTCGCTTGGCCTTTCAAATGAGAGCAGGATCGGGTCGCCCACGTGGGCGTTCAGTTCCTTCTGGAGGGATTGGTTGATGATGACCGGCGGGAAGACCTGATTCTGTTTGCCGGGCAAAAAAAGGCCCGGTTGCTCTGTACCGGGACCGGGTTTAAAAAGCGCGGCAAACCGATGGTCGATGCCCTGAATCTGGACGCGAGAGGCCCGGGAGCGGGTGCTTGCGTTTACCGCGGATCCACCCAGAAAAATGGCGGGCACCGCATGCTTTCCAAAGGCGGATTCGCCGGAGAGGTCGGTCGCCAGTTCGGAGCGGAAAAAGCGCGTTGAGACGAGGATGTCGTCGATGCGGCCCAACCGCTCCAGGGAGAGGTTCCGCAGGCTGCCCCGGACCGAATCGCCTACCAGCAATGCGCCGGAGAGCACCGAGGTTGCCACGGCTGCACCCAGGACCACCGCGAGGTGGATCTGCCAGAAGTGGGTTAGACTTCGACGCATGTGCCCTCCTGCAGCTCAAAGCGCCGCTCAAAGCGTCCGGCGAGGTCCAGGTTGTGTGTGACCACGATCAGGATGTTCTGTTCGGCCTGGTGCAGATCGAAGAGGAGGGCGGCGACCTCGTCGGCCCTGGAACGGTCGAGACTGCCGGTGGGCTCATCACAGAGCAGCAGGCCGGGGTGGTTGATCAGCGCCCGCGCCACCGCCACACGCTGCCGCTCGCCGCCCGAGAGTTCGGCCGGGCGATGGTCGATGCGATGCGAAAGCCCAACGCGCTCGATCAATTCCAGCGCCCGCGCTTTCGCATCGCCATCGGGCTGTTTAAACGCCAGCGTGGGCACCAGCACATTTTCCAGAACAGAATACTGAGGCAGCAGGTGGTGATCCTGAAAGACAAATCCGATCACCCGATTTCGAAACCGGGCGAGTTCGGGTTCGGGCAGCACAAACGGATCTTCGCCGTTGATCTCAAGATGCCCCGACGAAGGGCGGTCCAGCGTCCCGATTACGTGCAGAAGCGTACTCTTCCCCGACCCGGAAGGCCCCATCATAACCAGCGACTGTCCACCCGCCATTTCAAACGAAATACCGCGAAGAACCTCCACAGGCCGATCACCGCTCCCAAAGCGTTTTGAAATGTCGGATACCTTCAGTGACATGACGCCCTATCCCCTTCGCCTTCGGGTGCTTCTTCAATCCGCTCCGCAACAGAATCCGGGATCGGAATCGACCTCAATTTCTCCTCCGGATTGCAGATACAGCACACAGCCTTCAATTCTCCCCGGGCAACCACCTCGCCATCTCTGGTAAAAACGAAGCCATAGGTGATGGACATAGCGCCCTTTCGCATCACCCTTAACCGGATGTCCAGCTCCTCTTCAAACCGGACTGGATTCAGATATTCGCAGAACGCCGTCAGTCTGGGCCACCCGATCTTGTTGCCCTCCCATTGGGTAGAAACGCTCGTCCCCAGCGAACGTAAAAACGCGTGCTCGGCAGCCTCCATAAAAACAAAAAACCGGGCAAAGTGTACAATGCCGGCCATGTCCGTATCGGAAAATTCGACCCTGCGCTTTGTATAATACTCGTAAGGCATACACCGTTTCCTTCATCCAGACGCTCGTCTACGATCCGGGCCTGAACAGCGTAACGAGACATCCTCCTACAGCCGCCAGTAGAATACCCGCTACAAACTGCCAGTTCAAACTGCTCAGTCCCCCGGCAGGAGGATGCAGCGCCATTGCTACAACCGCATTCACAACCGGCGCTCCGGCAAACACAATTGACATCACCACCGACGGTGTCCCCTTTGCCCCAAACGCCAACAAGACGCCGAATGCGCCCAGCGCCCCTGCAACGCCTGCAAGGGTGGACCACGTCATGCCCTTCGCCGTAAAGGACCACGAGGCGCCCTGAACGGCCAGCACGATAAGAGAGCCGATCACCGCCGTTAACAGGTAGGCCAGTCCAACAAAAAGGAACGCTTTGTACCGTCCGTTTACCGCATCCCCCATCGCCATCTGTCCCGTATGCAGCAAAACGCCGTACAGACCCCAGGAACAAACGGTCATCATCGCAAAAACAAGCCAGGTCAAACCCGGTGATGAAACATCTTCGGTCAGCATCGAAAACCCTCCTGAGAAAAATTTCAGACCTTTGAGCCATCCGCCGTAGGGACGGATGGTTTTCACACATACATCCTGTAAACTCCCAGCGTTGCCTCGGCCATCACCTCGTCTCCAAATGCCCGGTGCACCACCTCCTTACCTTTCCGCCCCAGGGCTTCCCTGTAGTCTGCATCTTTCATCAGTTGAAGCATGCCTTCTGCAATCGCACCCGGATCATCCGGCTCCACCAGGATGCCGCCACCGGTCTCCTTGATAAGCTCGGGAAACGCCCCATGTCGCGGTTGTACCACAGGCACGCCATTGGCAAGCGCTTCTAAGACAAACAGCCCCTTGGGCTCTTTGTAGGGCGTTGGCACGGACAAAACATGCAGACCATTGAGAAAATCGATCTTTTGTGTGCGGTCGACTTCCCCCCGGTGATCAAACGCATCGGTTAGTCCCCAGGCATCGACCTGGTCCACGATCTTCTCAAAATAGGCCCGATCTCTCCTGCCCAGGTAACCTGCGACCTTGAGCCGAACGTGCTCTGCGCCGACCTCCTCCGTTAACCGGCGAAACGCTTCAACCAGCAGATGGAGGCCCTTTTCGGGACAAATGCGGGCCAGGTATCCCACTGTAAAAGGTGCGTGATCCAAAGGTCTCCGGCTCTCTCCATGACCTTTCAGATTCAGCCCCAGCTTGACCACATGGATTTTATCGCCGGGAACATTCAGATAATCCGCCATAAAATCGGCGTAGTATTGGCAGGGCGCGATAAACCCATCCATATCCACGGCCCGATCCCGCAGGAGCGCAAGCGTCCTCGATCTGTACGGCTCGACCAATCCCTCCAGAAAGATATCCTCTCCCTGAAAGGCACACAGCACAGGAACCCCCAGCTCCTTTTTGAGTTTCCAGGCCATTCCCGAAAACATGGAATTGGTCAGCTGTACGATATCCGGACGGTAAACCTTCTTCAACCATTGAACCAGCTTCGCCAGCTCCTTCTTCTGCGCCCCCGCTTCCCCCTCCAGCACGGAAACCGTAAGGGCGCCCAGGTCTTCGGCGCGAGCCGCACCGCTGAAGCGGGACAACCCCTTCAAAAGCGCCGGCCGATCCAGCACCCGATCCAGGGTCCAGGGTGTATGCCGGAACAGCGCGATCTTCTGCTGGAGATATACATTTATCCCACCATAAAAAATCTGACCGATGCTCACATCCGGTTCATCGGTGCGAAGGGGCGTATAGGTAGGCACAAGCGCAACTTCCGCCCCTTTTCTTTGCAGGGCCGCCGCCAGTGTATTATCGTGGATACAACTGCCGCAGTACATCCCCGCAGCGCCCGCAGCAATATAGGCGATTCTCATATTAATCGAGGGGAAACGTGTTTTTCACGGTCTCACTCCAGACGCCACAGAGCCAAGGTTGAAATATCTTTGACGAAAATCTGTCTTCCCAGCACAGCCGGATGGGCCCACGTCGGGCTGTCGGCCACCGAATATCGAGCAACAGACTCAAATCCCCTGGCACTTTTCTTAACCACAACCAACTCGGCCTCGGTCGTCAGACAGAACATCACCTCTCCGGCGCCAACAAGCGCAGCGTTTTTACCCTGCCGTCCCTCGCTCGTCCAGAGCATCGATCCGGTTCGAGCGTCCAGACAGAAAAATCGCCCCTTGCGTTTGTGGTCCAGCCCAAATAAAAGGTCATCGCACAGGACCGGCGAACTCATATACATCGAAACCTCTGCGTTATGCCAGACCTGTTCGGTTGACCATGTATCGCCATCCCTGGTAACTTTAATCGCCGTTGTCCCCCTGTCCAGACCTGAGAAAATCACCGTCTCCTCGAACACGACCGGCGTCACGATATTCTGGTCCCACGCGGTTGTAAACGGAATGCTCCAGAGCAACCGGCCTGTGTCTAAAGCAACCCCCACACAGTAATTTTGCGTCTGGGTCACCACCTGTTTTGTGCCTCCAAACACAGCCACAATCGGCGAGGTGTATGCCGGGCCGTCCCCGTCCCAGCGCCATTTCACATCTCCGGTCTCCGCGTTAAAAGCCATCAGTGCGCCCTGGTCGTGCCCCCCAACGTGCGCGATCAGCATACGATCTGCCACCAGGGGCGACATCGCTGTGCCGTAAAGGGGTGAGGTCTTCTCAAATCGACTCGAAAACGCGTGACGCCACTTCAGCTTGCCCGTACTGGCCTCAAAACAGGATAAAATGCCGCTGATCCCCAGGGTATAGAGCTTCCCGTTGTGGAACACAGGTGTCGACTTCGGCCCCTTGCCGTGTCCTCTTGCAGCCGAATTCATACGATAAGGCGCCCGATAGCGTTCCTGCCAGATCAACCGACCCGAATCCAGAGAGAAACAGGAGGCCGCCTCCTGCCCTTCCAGACGGGAGTGCAGATAGACCTTTTCACCCACAACAACCGGCGATGCGTGTCCCGTTCCAACCGGTACCTTCCATCCAAGCTTCAACGAATCCGGCCAGACCCCCGGCATCGAAACCGATTTCGCCACCCCATCCCGATTCGGGCCCCGCCATTGGGGCCACATACCCTCAGCAGAAACGCGTCCCAACCCCACCGCACCCACGCCCCACATCCAGGCGACCGTCCACGCGATCACACGCAACCGCTTCACGTCACACTTTAGCAGCATAAGAACCCGCATCTTCCGGAAGTTCACACATCTGTCCCATAGGCTCAAAGATTGCGCTGACATCCTTGATAAAAACGTGGCCGCTGAGGATGTCCACAACCCCCTGCTGGCACTCTGGAAACCGCTTCAGAAATCTGGCAAAACTGAACTCCCTGGTATAGAAGGCATAGACCAACTTCCGGATCGCTTCCATACCCCTCACAAACTCGGGCCCCCAGTTCCCCAGTTGATCGCCTGAAAAATCGTCTCTCTCGAATCCTTCATTGATCGCATCAGCAGCCATTTCGCCGGACTTGAGCGCCAGAAACACGCCCGACGAATAGATCGGATCCAGGAACCCGAACGCATCCCCAACGAGCACCCAGCCGTTTCCTGCGACCTGACGGGAACGGTAGGAGAAATCTCTGGTCACCCTGACTGGAAACACCTGCGTTGCATTCGCCAACCGCTCCTGCATGCGCGGGCATTTTTCCAGCTCTTCGTCAAAAATCGCCTGTGCGCTCCCGCTACGATTCTGCAGAAGATGATCCAGGGCACCGACCACCCCCACGCTCACCCGGTCATCTTGAAGCGGAATGTACCAGAACCACGCGTCCTTATCCCGCGTATGGAGAATCAACGTTGCCCCCTCATCAATCCCCTCGTCCCGCAGCCCGCCTTCAAAATGGGTGAAAATGGACGCCTTTTTCAGGTTCGGCTCCACCGCTTTCACCTTTAACTTTCGGGAAATCAGCGCACTCTGCCCGGTCGCATCCACAACCACCCTGGCCGAAACCTCCTCAACCGCCCCATCCGGCAATTTTACCCGGACGCCCACCGCCCGATCTCCCTCAAACAGCACATGGCGAACGCCGACCCCATGGCACACTTCTGCGCCTTTCGCCCCTGCATTGTCCAGCAGCATCTGATCGAACGCACTGCGCAGGACCTGCCAGGTCACGGAGCTCTCGTGCGGATTGTTCTCTGAAAAATAGAAAGGCGCAGACGCCTTCCCGGAACCGCCGAAAAACTGAACGCTGTGCTTCCTGGGAAAAACGCTCGCCTTCAACCGATCCAGAACGTCCAGCCGCTTGAGCGTCCAGTACGTCCCGGGCATCAAAGATTCCCCGATCTTGAAGAACGGAAATCTCTCCCGCTCCAGCAGAAGTACCCGATGCCCCTTCTCTGCCACCAGGGCCGCCGTCGTACTGCCCGCAGGCCCCCCTCCGGCAACGATCACATCGTAGGTGTCATCTTGAATGCTATTCCTCTTATTCATCTTCCCGATGGTCCCTAAACCGTCTCGCCTTAAGCTCAAAACGGGGCAACGTATTGTGAGGCACCGCCTCTACGGTCGCCCGAATGCCCAGAACATGCCGGACCTCTTTGGCCACTGTGCTCACAACCCGGTCGGGATCGGCTCCGTTCACCTCCAATCGGATCTCCAGCTCATCTAAGGCATCCCGTCGATAGACGTCTACGGCGAACTCTCCGACTTCCGGAAAACGCCGCACCGTGTTCTCAACCGCACCGGGATAAATATTCACACCACGGACGATCAACACATCGTCGATCCGTCCGACAACCCCACCTTCAAGGCGCCAGAACGTGCGGCCGCATTCACAGGGCGCCCTCAGCAGCTTCACCCGATCTCCGGTGCGATACCGGATAACCGGCATGCCGACCCGTCCCAGGTTGGTAATCACCAGTTCCCCTTCTTCTGCAGGGTCGCCGGTTACGGGATCGACCACCTCGCAGATGAACTCACCTTCATTGAGATGCACCCCCGCCTGGGCCTGGCATTCATACCCCCACGCGCCGACCTCGGTCGCACCGGCGTGATCGTAACACCGGGCGTTCCAGGCCTGTTCGATCCGCTGCCTGGTCGCCGGCAAACTGGCGCCGGGTTCCCCGGCATGAAGGGTAATCCCGATCCCGGAATGGGCGATATCGATCCCCTCCGCGGCGGCGACCTCGGCAAGGTACAGGGCATAGGTAGGCGTGCAGACCAGCACCGAAGCTTCCTCAGACAGAATCGCCCTCAACCGCTGTTCCGAGGGCATCCCGCCCCCGGGAATCGACAGCGCGCCTGTGAACCGCGCCCCCTCAAGCGCACTCCAGAAGCCGATAAAAGGGCCAAAAGAAAAAGCGAAAAAAATGCGGTCCGCCGCCGTTACGCCGCCCGCCCAGTACACTGCTCCCCAGCAGCGGGCCCACCAGCCCCAGCTCTCCTTTGTATCCAGCCACCGAAGCGGGTCTCCTGTGGTACCCGACGTTTGATGAACCCGGATGTAGCGCTCGGGGGGAAAAGTCAAATTTGTGCCATAGGGTGGGTGATCACGCTGATCTGCGGAGAGTTCCTGCTTGGTGGTAAACGGCAGTTGAAAATAATCTTCAGGTGTTTGCACATCCTCCGGCTGCTTCACGCCTGCCCTCACCAACTTTTGCCGGTAGAACGCGTTGGTCTTCAGCAAAGGACAAAGCATTTCCCGCAGCTTTTTCAACTGCAGATTGACAAGCGCCTCTCGATCCAAAAATTCAAAATAAGTGTTTGCACCCATAAGTTCTCAAACGCACCGTTCGTCTTTACGTGTATCTTGCATTTCGGTATTTTGAATCGTAAAATTCCGGCAACAGCTGGTCAACCCGAAGCAAGCCCTTCCGTGTTAAATGCACCCCGTGCTTATCAAACATCAGCATCCCGTCATCCTGGAGCCTGTGATAGGTTGGGCCATATGCTTCCAGAATATCCACGCCAAATTTCTCTTGAAAATAACCTGTGCTGATTTTTCCAAGTTTCAACTGCAGGATCATTTCCCGGGTGAGCCGTTCTTCCCGGGTGGTTGCAAATGCCCGGTTGAGCGGAAGCTGCCCCGCGCCCAGCGCCCCGATATACGCATCCCAGCTGGTGACATTCTGGAAATGCAGCCCGCCCATGTGAGAGAAAGAAGCGACCCCGGTACCGATCATATCGCTGCTGCGCCAGAGCGCATCCCGGTAGACGAATTTGTCCGGCCTCCCTTTTTTTACTACCGTATAAGCGCTGGAAATCTCATATCCGGCTTGCGTAAACCACTCAATCGCATAATGATGCCATTCCCGCTTCGTCTCCCAATCGGCCACAGGCACCGGATCGCCATCCTCTGTCAGAATACGTTTCGAATAGACCGTGTTAAATGGCAGTTCCATCTGATAAACCGTCACGCTATCCGGGTCCAGATCAACCGTCTTCTGGACCGTATTCCGCCAGCTCTCCCACGTCTCTCCCACCATTCCGGCGATCAAATCCACATTCACCTGCTCAAATCCAAGCGCCTTGATCCAGGGCACAACGGCAAAGACCTCCTTAGACAGGTGGGCCCTGCCATTTTCCCTCAAAATGTCGTCATTGAGATTCTCAACCCCAAGGCTCAACCGGGTAACGCCAACCTCCTTGACGGCTTCCAGCTTGCTTTGTGACAGGGTGCCGGGCTCGCATTCAAAAGCCACTTCCTCCACCTCATCCCACGGCATCGCCCCTTGAAGCCGCTCCACAAGCGCTTTCAGATGCTTGACACCGATATAAGAAGGCGTCCCACCGCCAAAATAAACAAACTTCAGGGACCGTCCCGAAATCCTGGGCAATTCGCTGTACATCTCGACTTCATCGCCCAGCGCATCCAGATAGGCCTGAATCTGGGCGCTGTTTTTGTCGGTATACACCCGGAAATAACAGAATTTACAGCGCTTCCGGCAAAACGGAATGTGCAGGTAAAGGCCCAGAGGCGTTTCGAGCGAAGCCGAATCTGAAGCGTTCAGCATCTTTATCACCTCCGGAACGCGATCTTCGCTCCAGAATGAGTACGGGGGGTAATTAGAAACAAAAACGCTCCCCACATCCGTCTTCTTCCAATCCTTTTTGGTGGTCGCCGGTTCAAGAGCCGCCACTTCTGAACGCTCACTCATCGTTCTGCCTTTCGCCGAAACAGTATAAAATGCCATCTACCGAACCGATCACCAGCTTCCCGGCCGCAACGCTTGGGGAAGCCACAATAGATGATCCTGTTACAAACGTCCAATCCGGTTCGCCTGTAAAAAGACCAAGCGCCAGGATCGCCCCGCCCATTGTGCCCACAAAGATCCGATTCCCAACAATCACAGGCGAAGAATCAATACGCGACCCCGTTGCATACGTCCACAACGGCTTCCCGGTTTGTGGGTCCAGCGCGTGGACCATCCTATCCCGCCCGCCCACAACCACCCCGCCAGCCGTCACTGCGGGAGATGCGTAAAATGGAAACCGCCGCTTTGGATGCTCATATTGCCAGAGAACCTCCGACCGCTCCAGATCGATACACAGAACCTGGTTCCCAAACGTACCCACATATGCCCGACCGTCCAGCACAGCCGCACTGGCCCCCACATAATCGCTCAACTCCACCTGCGTCTGCTCTGTGCCGTCCCGAATATTGACAACGCGCAAGTACCCATCGCACCCTGCAATTAAAGTCCTCCCATCCACAACCGAGGGCATGCCGTGAACAAAACCCTCCGTCTCCAGTTTCCAGATCAAGGCCCCATCTTTCATAGAAAGACAGTACAGATACTGGTCGTAGGAGCCAAACAGCACACAGTCCCCGCCAGAATTCGCCGAAGAAACAATCCCCCCCTCTGTGCGAAACGCCCACTTACCCTCACCCGTCCGGGCGTCTACAGCGTGAAAATTACCCCCCTCATCCCCGAAATACACCACATGGTCGAATACGGACGGAGAAGACTTAATCTCGTCGGACGCCTTATATTTCCATTTCAACTTCCCACCGGCAAGCTCGATGGCGTACAGGAAGCCGTCCAGACCGCCTACAAAAACCGTTCTTTCCCAGATTGCGGCCGTCGACTCAATCCCACCTCCGACCTCTGTGGTCCAGAGCAGGCGCAAACTATCTGGCAGATCGCTTTTAGAAACGCCTGTTAACCGGGCATCCCCCCGGAAGCTGGGCCATTTATCCTGCCCGTAGCCGGCCTGGACAAAAACCAGAAAAACCAGCAATCCGCACCCGGAGCGTACTTTCGACAAGGTATCCACCATTGCTCAGTAAACCGCTTCATAAAGCTGTAAAAAATCACCCTCGGTCACCCGACGCGGGTTAAACGTCCCCGTCCACTGCCCGGCGGCTTCTTTCGCCAGCAGAGGCAAATCGCCTCTCTCAATCCGGAAATCTCTCAGACATTCGGGCAACCCCGCCGTGGCCTTCAACCTGACAATGCGGTCAACAAGAAGAGCCACACACCTCTGTCGGTCTGCCTGGGCCCGATGCGCAGCCAGACCCTCATAAAGCCCTGCTTCCACCTGGCCGTTGAACCGGATCACCACAGGCAGCATAAGTCCCACCGCAATCCCGTGCGTCATTCCATATCGGGCTGTCAGGGGATTTGCGCACGCATGGGCAGCGCCCAGCATAGAATTCTCGATGGCTGCGCCGGCCAGATGAGCTCCCAGAAGCATCTTCCCCCTGGCCTCAACGGACGCCGGTTCGGACAAACTTATCTCAAAACTCCCTTCGAGCAACTCCCATGCACGCAGGGCGAACATCTGCGAAACAGGATTCCTCCGCGTTGAAACATAGCTCTCCAGAGCGTGGGAGACGGCGTCCATACCGGCAGCGGCAGCAACGGATTTCGGCACGCTCTCTGTCAGAACGGGATCGAGAATCACCGCCCAAAATCGCGCCTTCACATCCCCGCACGCCATCTTCTGGTGGGACGCTTCCCGGGCGATTAGCGCATACGACTGCGCCTCACTGCCCGTCCCCGCAGTTGTCGGAATCCCGATCGATGGAAGCATGGGCTGGACTGCCTTGCCCATACCCCAATAATCCTCCATCTTCCCGCCATTGGTCAGAATAAGATTGACCCCTTTGGCGCAGTCCATCGCACTGCCCCCCCCCAGCCCCACAATCAGATCGACTTCCCCCTGCGCCTTCGCAAAATGCACCCCCGCTTCAACATGCCGTGTGGTCGGATTCTCTTCCGTACCCTCAAAAACGCAAACCTCCAGGGATGCCTGCCTCAACGACCGAACCGCCCGCTCCACAATACCCACCTTCACGATCCCCGGATCGGTAACAATCAAAACACGCCCACCACCCAGTTCTTCCACCAGATCTCCCAGTCGGTCTAAGGTACCTTCACCAAAAATCACCCGTGTGGTAGGCTGGAAATCGAAAGGTTGCATAGAAGTTCAATTCAGGAGATTTTGACCCTGATGCGCCCTACGCCCGCTTCGCCCACTGCAGCGCCCGCTGTCGGTAGAGATGCTCGAACAAATTCCCTTCGTGAGGCTGATCCCAGGAAACATGGGTGGTGGGAATGGGCCCCACATTCAGGCGTTCCACATCCGGAGAGCCCAACAGCGCGTCGATCAATGCGCCGTCCTCCGTAAGCGCGGTCACTGCGAGACTTGGGCCGATCCGGTCCAGGATCTCCTCCTGGGGCGCTTCGACCACACTGACAAACGGGAACAGGAATTCCGTATTGGCCAGGGGGTGTTCGGGGTCTTCGCACCAGATCACCGTCGGATTCAAAAAGGTACATCCCGCCTTCTCAACCACCCGATCCGTCCCCCTGAGCCCAACCGTCAGGTCCACGGCGCCGGGAACCTTAAGCTGGCTGTCGATCAAACCGGAAAGCCGTCGGGCAAATTCGGGCCGGGTAAACGCGGCAATCTGCGCCTCCGGATCATCCAGCGGCCGGGCGGTAATCTGGACCAGGCACTCCGCCAGCGCCTCTGCGATCTCACGGCCATGTCCGGGCACCCATACACCGGACGCATTGATACAGGACCTGCCGCCGTTTTCGGCGATAGAGGCCACCATCACATCCAGGCCATCTTCCCATGCCGAAACCCGATCGGCCCCAATAATTACCTTGCTCCGCCCCGGCCCGTGAATCTGCACACGGGGATCGGCCTCCCAGGGCGCCACTGTCGGTCCGCCGCCAAACAGCAGCGACCGCCCGCAGCGGAGTAAAAGTTCACCTGCCCCTGCATGGTCCGTCGGATAAACCCCGAATGCCTCCGGCGGGCAGCCCGCCGCAATAAACGCCTGCGCAATGCGAAACGGCGTCCAGGGCTCCTCGCTGCCGGGCTTGAGAACAAGCGGTACTTTTAAAGGAATCGCAGGAATCCAGAGAGAATGCACCCCGGGCGAGTTGCTGGGCAGCACGGCGCCCAGGGCTTCGGTCTGGCAGACGTAGCTCAAAGGCCGTTCATTTTGAACCTTCCACCCTTCGTCCAGCACAGAAAGATCGAGCCCGCGCGTCAGCCCGTCCAGAACAGCCTCCATCTCTTCGGAAACCAGGCGGATCTTATCCATATTCTGCCGGCAGAGAGATTCAGGCATACCCGTCGTCCCCGACACCTGCCGACCGTAATCTTCGGGCGACTGCGCATCCCCGTCCAGCGGCAAATCCGCCTCCATAAAAAGCCGGGCGGCCCGTTTACAAATCCCCAGCAGTTCCGAAACACCGTAAGCCTCAAGCGCCCGCTTATTGGACGCCGCCGACAGCAGATCCTTTGCCACCAGCCCGCGGTTGGCCTGACTGACAGCCCCCAGGGGTTCCCCGGTCTGAACGTGTGAAACATGGGCTACACTCAAACTCCTGTAAGCCCGCCCGGCCCGTAGAATTGGGAGGTGTACCATAGCTAAACGTATTCCTGATTTAATACACTCCCACCACAACGGATTCCTGAAGTTCGGAAAGAAGCCTCAGGTTGCGCACGCCGTCCCAGGGGTAGGGCTCGATCGGTTCTGCCCGTTCCGCTTCATCCCGTTCTAAAAATCGCGGCATAAAAAACTCTTTGGTCAGCGTCGTCAGCATCACCCGGCCCGTTTCGCCGTAATCCACAGGTTTGTCGGGATTGGCGGGATCTACAAGCTCGATAACCGCTCGAGGGCAGGGTGAATAGTAAATAATCGCGTAATCATCTGCAGGATCAAACGGCTTGGAGTGCGCCAGCCCCATCAGCGTGTTCCCGTACGTGGGTACAAAATCAACGCCTGGAACCAGCTCTTCCCGGGCAAAGCGGTGAAATTGGGCATTCATCTCTGTGCCGCCGCAAAAAATCCCGGCGATGCCCACCTTCTCCAGCGAGACTTTTTCACACAGGGCTTCCAGCAGCCTGGGGGTAGTGAAAATGCACCGGATATTGTCATTGGCTCTTAAAATCGTCAGCGCCTGATCAATCACGTGGGCCTTGTACGTATCCATCTCCTGAAGCTTGCCATGCCCGATCAGCTTATTCACCCACCGCGGGTCCAGATCCACCAGAAAGCAGATCCCCCCCCGGATCTGGGCCAGGTACTCAATCGCAAGGCGCAGCCGCCGCGGCCCGGTCGGCCCCAGCATCAGCCAGTCGCTCCCCCTGGGAAACCCCTCCTCCGACAGGTGCTCGCTGAACATCTCGTAGTCGGTCTGAAAATCGTGAATATTAATCCGATACTTGGGCACCCCGGTGGAGCCGCCCGTTTCAAACACATAAACCGGTTTATCGGCAAGCGCCCGGGGCACCCAGCGCCTCACGGGCCCGCCGCGCAGCCACTCGTCCTGAAAATGGCCCAGCGCCTTGAGGTCGCCGTACCCGCCGATCTCTTTGCACGGGTCAAAATCGAGGCCCCCGGCAAATTCCAGCCAGAACGGACAGCCGGTCTCCGGACTGAAATGCCACTGCACGATGTCACGAACGTGGGCATCCAGCTCCTGGCGTGCTTTTTCAACCTTCTGGGATAAGGTTCGATCTAAGATCTCCATTCAACCCCCAACCGTCAGTCAAATTGCGGATTGCAGAATAAAGGGTTTTCAATCCGCAATCCGCAATTGTCTTTACCGGCCTCTGTCTTCAATCGCAAAAAGCGTATTGCGGCCCCCAATATAAAGCACCCCGTCTTTTGCCACAGGCGTGGTGTATACGGCGCTGCCCATGTTCACTTCATAAAGCAGCTCCAGCTTTTTGCCTACCTTCAAGACGGCAACATCCCCGTCCTCGTCTCCAATATAAACCTTTCCGTCGGCCACAAACGGCGATCCCCAGATTGCGGCAAACGTGTCGTACTTCCAGTGAGATTTGCCCGTCTTGACATCCAGGCAGTAGACAAACCCGCTCAGATCCGCCGCGTAGAGCAGGCCGTCGTGAATGGCCACGGTAGACATCGTCCGGTTAAAATCCTGCCCCCCAAAATGCCACACCGTGCCGCTCCCGGTCACATCCCCTTTGCCCGTCGCGTCGATCGCCCACAGGTGGCCGACGCCTTCTCCGTGCTCGGGATCCTGTCCCACACCGATAAAGACCTTGTTGTCGTACACAACCGGCGTTGCAACAATGTTATTGCGCGTTCCCCTTCCGCCCAGTTCCCAGACCGACTCCTTGGGATTGCAGTCAAACTTCCAGATCAGCTCCCCCGTCTCAGGCTCTAACGCATAAATCCACCCATCTCCCCCTGGAAAAATCACCTGCGGCTTGCCGTTAATCACCCCGTAGGCCGGATTGGACCACTGCCCGTGCAGGATATTTTCTCCGGGAAGGTCCTTTTCCCAAACGACCTCACCCGTCTTCGTGTTGACCGCAATAAAACTCGGCGCAAACGGGGAAGGAATGTGGAAATGCCCCTCGTCTACCCCGTTGCTGGTCACCACAAATAGGAGGTCGCCTGCGCCGACGGGGGAGCAGGTGGCCAAGTTGTGCGGGAAAACCTCCAGCTCCGCCATCATGTCCAGCTTCCAGATCATATCCGCACCGATGTCGCTCGTATCGGCTTCCGCTTTGAACGGCCCGTCGTTCTCACCATCCCGGAATCCCTCGGTATCCACACACACCACCTCACAGCGATTGGAGATATAATACAGCCGATCCTCCTCCACATAAGGCGTTGAGCAGATCCCCTGCTGGGGCCAGTCGTTCACCCGTCCGGCAGCCAGCTTCGTATGCGTGGACTGCCAGAGAAACCGGCCGTCCGCCTGCCGAAACGCCATTACAACGCCGCGGTCGCCCGTGAGTTTGGGGTCCCGTAAGCCCTGGTTGTTCGTGCCCACAAAGATTTTACCGCCCACAATCACGGGCCCCGCATACGTCTGGGACCCCAACACTTCTTTCCATTTAATATTCTCCCCTGTAGCGGGGTCCCACTTTGTCGGCAGGCCTTTCTCGTCAGAGACCAGATTGCGATCAGGCGTGAAGCCCCACATCGCAGCCTCCTGGGCAGCGGCCGCCGGCGCAATTGCCAAAACTGTTACCACTGTGACGTAAGCAAACAGAAAAATATTCCCCATCGGGATGCGTTTAGATTTCATCTCTCACCTCGGTGAAATTGAAGATCGAATATTGAATTCAATCTTCAATAACCTTGATATTATCGTAGTATATCTCCGCCGGCGAATACCCATACAGCCCCGGGCTCCCTTCCCGGTTGGGCAGCGGGTCTTCCGCCGTAATCGTCCAGGCCCCGGGCTCGGGGTCGGAGGTCCGCCAGACCTTCCCCTTGACAATCGCTTTCTCGCCGACAACATCCACCTTCAACTTCATCGTATACCACACATCCGGGTCCCACTGAAAGTCGATCGTCTTGGCCATCCTCAGATCCGACGTCCAGGAACGGACCTGCAGCCGCTGGTGGTTGCCCATCATATCCAGCGTATAGCGGTTGGCGATCAACCCCATATCGGAACGCCTCCGTCCCCTTTTGGCGCCCATCAGATCGGCCTGAATCGTGTAATTCGCCATACCGGGCGGGCCCAGATAAACATTGGAACGGTTTAACCCCCGTCTTACCGGCGCTTTGACCAGCACCTTGTTCCCGTCCTTCACCTTAACCAGAAACTTGGTCCCTGCCCCCACCCAGTGGGAGGGATTCTTGTCCACCTCAACCGATTCAAAGTCTTCAGACCACGGCAGAGGAGGCACAACCCGAACCCGTGCGGCCCCTTTTAAATCTCCCACCTGAGCAAAAAGGAAGCCTGCTTGCGCGCCCCGTTTTTTATCCGGCGTAAACCGTCCTTTCTCACCCATCTCTCCCAACAGCCCTTTGAGCGACCACGCGGCGTTCACCCTCCGTATAAATCTTCCCTGAGCGTCAAAAGTCCGCACGCTGAACCGAACCGTCTCGCCCGGGCGAACCAGAACCTCCGCAGGGACGACCCGGATGGTGGCCGGTGGGGCGTTCCGATCGGGTCTCCTTCCAGCACCCGCCATCGCTTTGGAGGGTATAACGGTGAATTCGGCCTTTTTGTCGCCCAGGCAGTAAAGCCCCTCTTCTGTTGTAAAATAGATCCGCCCATAAGCAACCGCAGGCGACCCGTAGATCTCCGCAGGGCGTCCACCGGGCAACTTGATTTTTTCTTTATCGAGCGCTTTGCCGGCATCCTTCCCGGCTTGAACCACCTGAAACGCACCGTTCACTTCCGTTACGTACAACTTTCCATCCGCCCACACCGGAGACCCCTTGCCCACCGTACCGACATTGTAATGCCAGTAAACCGTGCCATTTTCGGCATCCAGACAGTGAAGGTTCGCCGAATTGTCGACAACATAAAGCCGCCCGGCGTGCACCACCGGCGAGGCATACCCCACCATACACTCGTCGTAGCGCCAGGCTTCGTGCGTTTTGGTCACATCGCCCGTCCCGGTTCCATCAATGCACACCACCCGTCCCATGGACGTATTGTCCAGATTCTCTTCGCTGTGGGCCGCATACACCCGGTCCCCGTCCACCACCACCGAGGCATTGATGCCGCGCTTGCTAAGCTGGAATCCCCACACCTTCTCTCCCGTTTGCACCTTAAGCGCATAGATCGCGCCATTCGCATTTCCGGCAATCAGGAGCCGCTGCCCGTTGATCACCGCCACAACCGGTGTGGAGTACGTGGTATCCTTTGGCGGCCCCCCCGGTGTCGAAATCCAGACCACCTCACCCGTCCGTTTATCAAACGCATAATAACGGTGTCTGCCCGGCACCTGGTCTCCCCAGCTGGAATTGAGAAAACTGATAATCACAAGGTCGCCGTCCACAAACGGCGTATGGACGCGCCCCCCATAACCCGAAATCCGACCCAATTCTTCGGTTAAAGAACGCGACCACAAGATATTGCCGTCTCTGTCAAAACAGAAAAACAGCCCCCCGATCCCGTGGGCATATACATTCCCGGTTTCAGGATCGCCGGCCGGACTCGCCCAGCCCACGCGGTTAAAAGGAATGGTCGTGTGAAAAACGTTGAACCGGTGCTCCCAGAGCAATTTTCCGGTCTCGGCGTCAAAACAGGCGACCCGTTCCTGCTCGGTGATATCTTTGCCGATTCGCCCGATCGCATACACCCGGCCGTTGAGCACAACAGGTGTGGAACGGCCGATAAAATCCGCCTTCCAGATCAGGTTTTCGTCCTCTAAAGACCAGTTTGAGATCAAACCCCTTTCCGGGGAAACCCCGGTTTGCAGGGGGCCGCGCCAGTGCGGCCAGTCTGCGGCCAGAACGCTCTGACAGCCAGCGCTCCCCACCAGGTGCAGGCAGAGCGAGATACCGATCATCTTAAGTGTAATTTGAGTTCTCATGCAAAACCTTTGTGTGAATAATCACCCAGAGACATCAGGGCAAAGCGACTGGAAGTCTTGAACCGATCTACGGAAACGAGCGATGGTATATAATATCCTGTATCACAGCGGAAATCAAGCAAAAGAACGCCCTTCCCCCGTGTTCGGTCGCCTCGATTGAGGCTCCTGCTTGGAAGAAGGGCATTAGCCTCGGCTCACGCCGACGTGTGGACTTGCAGATCAGAAAAAAATTGTTGTCATTATGACATCTTGTTGTATAGATTTATAGGACAGGCAGCTTCTGGGATCGCGAACGCCAAACAGGAACCCTTGTTCTGAAACCCATCGGCTTCTCGCAGGAGGTCGTAAGATGACAAAAGGTGGGTCTATTTCGGCCAGAAGACTCCCCTCCGGCCGGCTGATCGTACTGGCTGTAGCAATGCTGGCAGGCGCCCTCACCCTGGCGGGCTGCGAGGGCAGGCAGCAGGCAGACCCGTCCCTGGAAGCCCAGACCGGCGCCATCCCCCTCGACGGCCTTTCCCCGTCTCAGAAAGCCGCCTTTATCAGAGGCGCCGAACAGTTCGAGCGCTCCTTTACGATTCCGGAGGGGTTGGGCCCTCTCTTCAACCAGTCGAGCTGTGTCTCCTGCCACCCGGGTAACGGCCGGGGAACCCCCGCCACCGCCCTGACCCGCTTCAGCAAAAAGGACGATCCTGTGCTGCACTTAGGTGGACCGCAGCTCCAGGATAAGAGCATCCCGGGCGTGCCTCCCGAAGTCCTGCCGCGCTATGTGGACACCTCCGTTCGGATGCCTCCGCAACTCTTCGGCGCGGGGTTGATCGAGTCGATCCCCGAAGAGGCGCTGATCGCCCTTACAGACCCGGACGATGCGAACGGCGACGGCATCTCGGGGCGCGTGAACTTGGTAAAGCGCACAGTCTCTTCGCCAGAAGGCAAGGGGGGGGCAGAACCCGGCCGAGTTGTGGGCCGGTTCGGGCTTAAGGCGAACGTGTCCTCGTTGCTGGATCAGGTGGTCAGCGCCTACCGCGAAGATATCGGGATCACCTCCGATTTCCTCCCCGAAGAGGTCCCGCATCCGCAGTTCAACGGCGACGCGATCGGTGACATCGTCCCCGACCCGGAGCTCTCCGCCTCACAGGTCCGAGACGTGGTGACCTACGTGCGCCTTCTGGCGCCGCCCCAGCGGGGGGAGATCACCGACGAAGTCCGGAGAGGGGAGGCGCTTTTTACCCGGATCGGCTGTGTCTCCTGCCACGTGCCCACCCTGAAGACGGGGCCAAACCCGATACCGGCGCTCAACGAGGTTGAGGTGCGCCTCTATTCCGACCTGCTCCTGCACGATGTGGGCTACTTCCTGGGCGACGGCCAGCAGGAGGAAGGTGACAACGGCTACGAATGGCGCACGTCCCCCCTGTGGGGACTGCGGCTGGCCGGCGACCGACACGGCGGGACACCCTTCTACATGCACGACGGCCGGACCTCCGACCTGAGGGAGGTCATCTGGATGCACCTTGGCGAGGCCACAGAGGCCCGGAACCGCTTCCTGTCCCTCCCCAAAGGGGATCAGAAGGCGTTGATTGCCTTCCTGATGTCCCTTTGAGTGTTGGCTTTATCAGAGGAACACCGATGAGACCATTCGGGATCTTTTTAACAGGATTGGCGCTTGTGGTGGGGTGCGGTGAGAAAATCGAAGTTGAAAGAGAGATCCACGCCCAGACCGGCCAGGTGATTACAGAATATGAATACTACCACCATCCGGAGACGCACGAAAAGGTAAAACATGGATATCACAAAACATACCATGTAGCAGGAAAGAAAGGATATCGGGAAGTAGGAAACTACAACCATGGGAAGAAGGCAGGCGTCTGGACTTACTACCAGGAGAACGGAAACAAATATTTAGACCTGATACTGAAAGGCGGCAATGAACAGAGATTCACCTTCTATTACAAAAATGGAAATAAGAAATATGAAGGAAAAACAAAAAATGGGCTGAGAGAAGGATTCTGGACCTTCTATCGTGAAAGTGAAAAAAAAGAGAGTGAAGGAATATATAAAAAGGCCAAACGAGAGGGATTCTGGACCTTCTACGACGAAAACGGAAAGAAGGAGAGCGAAGGAAACTGGAAGGACGACAAACAGGAAGGCCTCTGGAGGTTCTATCATCCAAATGGAAAGAAGAGAGAAGAGGTCACGTTCATAGGTGGAAAAAGAGAAGGCGCTGTTACGGTTTATGACAAAAATGGGAACAAAAGAATGTCAGGAAGCTATAAAAACGGCAAAATGGAAGGATTCTTTACGCTCTACCACACCAATGGGAACAAAAGAACAGAAGGAATATTTGCAGACGGAAAAAGAGAAGGCCTTTGGACACAGTATGATGAAAGTGGAACCGTCCTATCCAGAAAGACCTACAAAGAGGGGAAAGAGGTGGAATGATTAAGGAGGGCTTCGGCTTTTCTGTTGGCATGAAACGTCTCTGGGAAAATAGCTACAATAGACCTGCGCCCTGAATAGGAGAGGCCACGATGTTTTTTTCTTCTATGTTACGAGGCCGATAGTATCTCGCACGCATGGCATCTATTACAGAATCAACGGCCTCTGTTTTTACCAGAACCATCATGCTGCCGCCCATACCTGCACCCGATATCTGCGCTCCGTCAGCGCCGGTTTCTAAGGCTATGTCAACCATTCCATCAATTTCAGGGATGCTGCAGTTATAATCCCCTGGTTGTAAATGCAGGTCTTGTTCCGGATTGAATCTGGGTGAGCTTAAGGAGACTCTATCTCCATCGTGGGAGACGTTCATTAACTGACCATAAATATCTACTCTATTTTGGTTTAATACTTCTTTTAACATTCTGCTGCGTTCGGCTTCAGCAATACCGTAGGTCAACACCATGCGAATCTGATAATCACCTTCAGGTTCACTATGCGTGGCAAACTGCTGCTTCAGTAAAGCTTGATCTTCAGGCCATTGTTTTAACAACTCCTGTCTGTTGATGCGCTCTGGCAGGTGTTGTATCAGTCTGTATGTCTGCTGCTGGCGCAGACATTCGACCACATCGCCCAGGTGGAATTTTTTTTCTATTTCTAACCCCTGCCTGCTATCCACAATTCTCTGGAATATGTCCCCATGCTGTTCTTGCATATATCCTCTTAGGTAGATCTCTCCGATTTCATAGGTCGCCGTCTTTTCGTTAAATTTCTGTCCGGCTGCCCCTGTTTTGACCGCTTCTATCCCCGAATCGAATATGACGATCTGGTACCCCTCCGGGAAGGGAAGGTAAGCGTCGATCATGAGTTCGGGAAGCGTTCTCATGTGTGTGATCTTCCCTAACCGACCGAATTTGATCGCAGCGTGGTCGCCTGAACCCCCTCTGGTGCCGACATACCATTCTGCAGCGCCACAGTACCTGACGAATTGCTGGTCGTCTAAAGAGATACTATTGACGTCCATCATGATTTCCATCGATGCTACAACAATGGCTGAAGAGGAACTCAGACCTGCCTTGCCGGGGATGCTGCTGCTCACCACAGCCTCAAATCCCAGCAGTTTCTCACCGGGGAATTGCAGGTGAAGGTATACAGGGGCCGCTTTCAGTTTAGGGCTCCAATCCTCGTTCGTCCCCGCCGCTTTACGTTCGTCCGTTTTTTTTTGGGTCCAGTCTAACCATTCGCTGTCTGAGGTTATTGGAACAGAGGCACATGCTTCCGTAATTCTAAAGCCCCTTGTTCCATACGACCGGTCTAAATTATATACTTCAACAGAATCGTCGTTTCTGCCAGCATAACAGAGGAGGATTTCTTTGTCTATGGACATCGGATTGATATATGCGCCCCGGTGGTCGGCGTGCCTGCCCAGAGTATTTAATCTTCCCGGCACTCTGACGAACCCGACCTCTTTGGCGCCATAGATTTCTCCGAATTTGTCGGTCAAGCTCAATAAGGCGTTCAACCGTTCCTCAAGAAGCGCACGGTTTTCACCGTAGATGGATTCAAGCCGAGAGATTAAATGGCGATCTCTCTTCCGGATCAAGTCCCTCCATTCATCGGTGTTTTTTTTGCCAATCATTTGAATAACTCCCAGTATAAATCTGTCTTGACGGATTTTTGAAATAAAAAAAACGGCAATTCCGCCAATAGAATGGCGACAGCCCTCTATCGGTTTGAGAAGAAATGCCGTTTGGAACGTGCTTAGAAGCTCGTCAGGGGTGATGCTAAAGTTTTTCCACGTCAAATACGCCTTCTTGCGTGTCCACAACTCTTTCGGATCTGGTTTTAAACATGGTACCGGCCGGATAATAGCCTGCTTTGACATAGGCCAATCCATACGATATACACATCGGCCCCAACAAGGTTCCCGGATCGGTTAGTGATTCACATGCCAATTGCGCCCTGTCCCCAAGAACGACTCCCATCTTAGACCCGCCCAGGTCGTACCATTTGCCGTTAATTTCTACTTTCAGGTTTACCCTTTTATCCCTTTCCCTAACACCCTGGATGATTCCCAGATTGGCTGCTGTTGCCTGGTTGCCAAAATGGGTGGCAAATCCACAGACGCTGTCTCCTAAATAGGATAGATGCGGAAAATTCGCTTCATCCATCATCAGGACATTTTTCAATTCACCTCGGATTGCATTGTCTCCCTGTTTCTGGTGGCTGCCGATGATGATGTTGCCCCTGAGATAGGCCCCTTGTCTTATTTCATTTCTTTTTCCAAAGATGGTTGGCCCTTTTACACCGGCTGTGGGTTCAACGACGGTTTCTTCTCCGACGTAAATGTCCCCACCATCTAAGTAGATAACAGCCCCTACAACTTTTGCATCCTTTGCAACATAAAGGGTATGGCCGTCTCCATTCAAAGATCCGTGAACAAACAGGGGTTCGCATACCGCGCCTTTTTCTACTAATACTTTGAATTTTCCAACCCCCGGTACACCGGTTCGTTCTTCTACGTTACCGCTGCCCTCTTCTGAACGGACTTTTTCCGCCAACCACTCTGTTGCATATTTCTCAATCCCGTTCTTTCCGATAATATCAACGACCGATCTGGCTCTGTCTACCAGGGCCCGGTGTTCGAACGGATGTGCCTCAAGATCGAAGAAATTCTCCGGCCTTAACTCAGGTGGAACCTCTTCAGCATCTAATTCGGTCACTACGATTGGATCTTGTTTTGTCCCTGTGCCTTTGATAGCCATTTCTCAACCCTTTCTACTTTCTGCGATTTTTGCCAAGGTTTGATCGTGCAACACTTGGGTTCTGCTGACGAGAACGTCAAAAACGGTTTCGTGGTCTTCTGTAGGTTTGGGTATATTATTTCCATCAAAATCGGTTATAATCAAACCGCTCTGTTGCGCCAATTGAATCCCTGAAAATATATCTACATACGGTTGTTGTCTTGCAAAATAGACGTCTATCTGTCCTGCCGCAGCTTCGGCAAATGCGTATGGGCCGCCATTTGGATGCAGCATTTTGAAGGCATCGATAACCGGCCTGTATTCATCAATCAG
The DNA here is from genome assembly GCA_965222075.1 of Candidatus Latescibacterota bacterium. Classification (GTDB taxonomy): domain Bacteria; phylum Latescibacterota; class UBA2968; order UBA2968; genus JAAXHW01. The sequence goes on from OZ244937.1 coordinate 4,222,003, forward strand.
AGGCAGCATAAATTTGGCGGGTTTTAAGAGGTACGACTCCACACAGGCGTCAGCGATACCAGCAGCGGGTTCACCGTGCCTCTTTCTTCTGTATTCCTCATCCAATTTTTCTACACTTTCTAATTGGTCACCGCTTAACCTGGCCATAAAAGCGCCGTTGGTGTTGGCAAATGCTACATCTTTGTTAAAGACATCCCCTGTTACAGAAGTCAGGGCATTGAACTCCGAATCGTACAACGCCAGTGAACTGTATTGCATAAAAGGCAACCCCCTTTTATACAACCAGCTCCCATCGAAGGGATCGGAAATACCGTATAACTTATCCCCCAGTTTGCCTTCTGTTAAATCAACCCTTCCGGCTTCTTCGGACAATAAAACGACCGGATGAGCACTTTCTTTCAGCCTTGTAATATAGGCGCCTTCAGCGGCTTCGTCGACACCGAAGATCTCTGCATCCCAGCTCTTGTATTCTCCCTCCCTGGTTCGAATAACCATAGCACCGCTCTCTTTGCCCTGCAGGTCTTCCAGAATATCCAGGGTTTCAGCAACAATTGCCAGATTAAGAACGGTTAAGTCATTTACATTACCAATTCTACTAAACTTCTCCACTCTTTTTTCAAAAAGCTTATCATCATCCATTTTTTGTCCTCTCCAGAAAAATATCTTATAAATTGTTGTTTTAAAATTATTTGATTGGATATATCCAGCACAAAAGACGCTGCAACATACCACAAATAGGGACGCCATTTCTCGTTACCCAGTATACCACATTGGTTCTGAAATGTCAAGGCAAAACATATTGCGGAATCCCGGTTTGGATGTTATCATTCAGGGTGGGCCAAAGCATTGGCGGATAGGCGAAAAGAGCGTATGTAGAAGCTGAGGCTGAAAGGAGAGGCGATGGTTATTCGGGGCAAGGTTGTTGGGACGGCGGAGCCTGTGACGGTAGAGGTCGAAGGGGCGACGATTTCGGCGGTGGGAGACGGGCCTGCACCGGTGCAGGCGCTGGGGGAAGAAGACGTCTGGATTTCGCCGGCAATCTTCGATGTGCAGGTCAACGGCGCAGGCGGGATCAGCTACAGCGCTGCGGACTTGACGGTGGACCGGGTGCTGGAAACACAGGCGTGGGTGTACAAGACAGGGACGGGGCTTTTCTGTCCCACGACGACGACCTCTCCGGTCGAACAGGCGATTGCGGCGCTGGGCATCTTGGCCAGGGCCTGTGAAGAGGAAAAGACGGCGGATGCGTCTTTTGTCGGGTTCCATATAGAGGGCCCCTATATCGCATCGGAGGATGGGCCGCGGGGCGCCCATCCCTCAGCGTATATTCGGGATCCGGACTGGGACGAGTTCTGTCGCTACCAGGAGGCAGCGGGAGGGCGGATCAGGATGCTTACGCTGGCGCCCGAGCGGGAGGGGGCGCTGGCGTTTATCGAGAAGGCCACCGAGTCGGGAGTGATTGTGTCGCTGGGGCATACGGGGGCCAGCCGGGAGCGGGTGCGGGAGGCGATTGCGGCAGGCGCCCGGATGTCCACACATCTGGGGAACGGGGCGCACGCGATGCTCCCCCGGCACGACAACTATATCTGGGAACAGCTCGCCGCAGACGACCTCTGGGCGGGGATCATCCCCGACGGACACCACCTGCCTCCGCCGGTGCTGAAGAGTTTTTACCGTGCAAAGCAGAAGGGGCGGATCTGCCTGGTAAGCGATGTGTCTTCTATCGCCGGGCTACCGCCGGGGGTCTACGACCGAAGCTACGGGAAGGACGAGGTGGAGATTCATCCGGACGGCAAAATTTCGTTGGTAGGTACGCCGTACTTAGCAGGCGCGTCTCTCTTTTTAGATCGGGGGATTCCCAATACCACGGCGTACACGGATGCGACGCTGGCGGATGCGGTGGAGATGGCGACGGCCAATCCGGCGCGGTTGCTGGGCGTGGATGACCGGCTGGGCAGCGTGGAGGTTGGAAAGGAGGCGAGTCTGACGCTGTTTCGGTGGGAGGAGGGTCAGGCATCGCTTTCGATTGTGGCGACGATTGTGCGGGGGGAGGTTGTTTACCGTGGGTGAGAAGGGCACGGCATGCCGTGCCCTTACGAAGGTTTCGAGCTATGGAACGCCTTGAGGGGATTGTTGAACGCATCACATTTCAGAGTCCTGAGACTGGCTATACGGTGGCCAAGCTTCAGCCGGAGGGCCGGGCCGGGGAGCCGGTGACGGTGGTGGGGGAGACGCTGTCTCTGAGTCCGGGTGAGAGTGTTGTGCTGGAGGGTGACTGGACGACGCATGCACAGTACGGGCGCCAGTTTAAGATTGCCTCGTATCGGACGGTTGCGCCTTCGACGGTGGAAGGGATGCGTAGATACCTCGGGTCGGGGCTGATCAAGGGGATCGGGCCGGTGACGGCGCGGCGGGTTGTGGACCATTTTGGGGCGGAGACCCTGGATGTGATTGAGAAATCGCCAGAACGGCTGGTGGAGGTGGAGGGGCTGGGGGCCAGGCGGGCGGAGTGGATCCTCCAGGCCTGGCAGGAGCAGCGGGAGATCCACAATGTGATGCTTTTTCTGCAGTCCCACGATGTGGGGACGGGGTATGCGGTCAAGATCTGGAAGGCGTACGGCCAGCAGGCGATTTCGTTGATCCAGGAGAATCCTTACCGGCTTTCTAAGGATATCTGGGGCATCGGGTTTCTTACGGCGGACCAGATTGCGCAGAAGCTGGGCGTTGCGCCTCATTCTGAAAAACGGATCCTGGCCGGCATCCGGCACGTGCTTGATTCTGCAGCGGAGGACAGCGGCCATGTCTACCTCCCGCTGGAGGAACTGGTGGGGGCCTGTGCGGAGGCGCTGGGTGTGTCGGCCGATCTGATCGGGCCCTGCTTAGCGGCCCTGCGTGAGGCGGAGGAGGTGATTGTAAAAGAGGACCGGGTTTATATCCCGCCCCTTTACTATGCCGAGAAGGGAACGGCGACGCGGCTTTACCAGTTGTCGAGCATTCAGCGGATTGAGACAGGGGATATCCCCCGGGAGATAGAAGCGATCGAGCGCCGCGAGGGGGTGCGCTTTGCCCCGCTTCAGAAGGTTGCTCTTCAAAAGGCGCTGTCCCACAGTGTGTTGATTCTCACTGGCGGTCCGGGGACGGGGAAGACGACGACGATCAAGGGGCTGATCGCTCTGCTGGAGGCCAGAGAGAAGGTGGTTGCACTGGCGGCGCCCACCGGGCGGGCGGCCAAGCGGCTGTCGGAGGCGACCGGGCGGGCGGCCAAGACGATCCACCGGCTGCTCAAGTTCAGCCCCCGGCAGATGGCGTTTGAGAAAAACTTCCAGAATCCGCTGGAGATTGACGCGCTGATTGTGGATGAAGTCTCTATGGTGGATACGGTGTTGATGAACAGCCTGATGCGGGCGGTTCCGCTGAGCGCTTCGGTGGTCCTGGTAGGCGATGTGGACCAGCTCCCATCGGTAGGTCCGGGCAATGTTTTGAAGGATGCGATTGCCTCGGGGGTTGTGGAGACGGTGATGTTAAACGAGATTTTTCGGCAGGCGCAGGCCAGCCGGATTGTGGTGAACGCCCACGCGGTTAACGCGGGTGAGTTCCCCGATATCCGCCATGCGCGGGATTCCGATTTTTTCTTTATCGAGATAGAGGACCCCGGAGAGGTTGCGGAGACGGTCTGCGGCCTGTGCAAGGCGCGGCTGCCCCGCACGTATGGGTTCGATCCGATCGACGATATTCAGGTGTTGACCCCGATGTACCGGGGTGAGACGGGCGTGGTGCACCTCAACCGGGTGCTTCAGGAGACGCTGAATCCGAAGGGACAGGAATTGCAGCGGGGGGGGGTGTGTTTCCGGGTGGGGGATAAGGTGATGCAGGTCCGAAACAATTACGACAAGGATGTCTTTAACGGGGATATTGGCCGTATTACCGGGATTGATGCAATCGAGCAGGTCGTCGGGGTGGCCTTCCCGGAACGGGCGGTGGGCTACGATTTTGCGGAGTTAGACGAGGTTGTGCTGGCCTATGCGACCAGTGTGCACAAGAGTCAGGGATCGGAGTATCGGGCGGTGATTCTGCCGCTGACCACCCAGCATTATATGATGCTTCAGCGCAATCTTCTCTATACCGGGATTACCCGGGCGCGGGATTTCGTGGTGCTTGTGGGCACGGTGAAGGCGCTGGGCATTGCCGTGCGAAACAATCAGGTGGCCGAACGCTACACCTCGCTTGCAGAACGCATTCGGGCCGGTGCGGCAGAACCTCAGGAGCCTTCGGTGTGAGAAGCTGTCTTTGTTCCGGGGGGGGAGACGGTCTGGAGACAGTGCCTGCCTGTGCGTCTGCACGCAGACAGGCGTTAGCCAATCGTCCGGGGTGGGTATTGTTCCGCGGTTCTTCCAAGCACCCGGTAGACCGCTTCCGACGCGATTTGGCCCTCGCGGAGGATTTTTATTTTTTCCACCGAGACGTCGACGAGCGTTGACGGGCGGGCATCCGCCGCCGGTCCGCCGTCTAAGATCAGGTCGACACGGTCGCCAAGCGCTGAGGCCGCTTCTGATGCCGAACGGGCCGGCGGGTCTCCCGACCGGTTTGCGCTTGTGCTGGTGATGGGGCCGCCGGTGCGGTCCAAAAGGGTCTGGACCGCCGGGGCATCCGATACCCTCAGAGCGATGGTAGACCGTGCGCCCATGAGCCGTTCGGGCAGACCGGGACGCGCCTGGAAGACGAGGGTCAACGGTCCGGGCCAGAAGGCGTCCATGAGGTCCTGTGCAGTCTGCGGAACTTCCGCTGTCAGGGCATTCAGGTTTTCAGGGCCGCGGATGAGGAGGATGAGGGCCTTGTTCGCTTCCCGTTCCTTGACCGCAAAAATCCGATTCAGGCCCTCGGTGCTGAAGGGATCGGCGCCCAGGCCGTAGACGGTTTCGGTGGGATAGACGACGAGGCCGCCTGCGCGAATCTGTTCGGCGGCCACCGCGATGCCGGATGTATCCGTCGGCAGGATGGGGGTGATTGGTTTACCCGAAGGCATTGGCAAAGAGGACGAAGTCGGCGAATCCCACCCGACCGTCGCTGTCTAAGTCGAACTGGGGATCGGTCGATCCGAAGGCATTGGCGAAGAGGACGAAGTCGGCGAAGTTGACTTTGCCGTCGCTGTTAAAGTCGGCAGATTTCTCTTCTCCGTTGCCCGACGGCTCGGACCGGGGAAAAACGACCGTGAGTTCCCGGATGCGGTTGTTGCGGGTATCGGCGATGTAGACAGCGCCGTTGGGACCTATAGACAGGCCGGAAGGCTCGTTCAGGCTGATCTGAAGGGCCGGTCCTTCTTCCTGATCGAAGCCCGCAAAGCCAATGCCGGCAACGGTCTGGATCAGGCCGGTGTTGAGGTCGAGCATCCGGATGCGGTTGTTGCGCGTATCGGCAATGAAGAGGTGCCCTTCGCGGTCGACGGCTACATCCCCCGGGGCATTGAGCTGGGCCAGCACGCCGGGGCCCCCATCGCCCGAGAACCCTCTCATCCCTGTGCCTGCGACGGTGGTGATGATCCCCTTCCTGTCTACCATCCGCACCCGATGGTTGCTCGTGTCGGCGATAAAGAGGCGCCCCAGGCTGTCCACGGCCACACCCAGGGGACGGTTCAGCCGGGCCCTTCCGGCGGGGCCGCCATCGCCCGTATCGCCCGCCTGGAAGCTGCCTGCGGCAGTGGTGACGATTCCCTTCCTGTCTACCATCCGCACCCGATGGTTGAACTGGTCTGCGATCCAGACGTTTCCCCGACCATCCGCGGCGATGCCTGCCGGCAGGTACAGGTTGGCCCGGTCGCCCGGTCGCCCGTCGCCTCCAAAGCCGGGCACGCCCCGGCCGACAAAGGCGGCCATCGTGTCGGTGCGCACGATGAGCCGCCGGATGACGTGGCCGTTCTGTTCACTGATGAGGAGGTCTCCATTGGGCAGGAGGGCCAACCCCCGGGGTTTGGCCACCCGAGCTTCGGATGCGGGACCGTCATTTCCGGTTGAGGCGGTTACGCCGTCGCCGATGAGGGTCTGAATGGCGCCTGTTGCCGCATCGACTCGCCGGATGCGCTGGTTTGCGGAGTCGGCAATATAGATGTTTCCCGCTGAATCGACGGCGACGGCCTCGGGATGGTCGAGGAGGGCATCGGTTGCGGGGCCCCCGTCTCCTTCAAAGCCTTGATCGGTCCCTGCGACGGTTCGAAGGGTGGCCTGTTCCGAGCCGAGGGGCGCCAGGAGGTCCAGGACGATCTGCCCGGTGACTCTCTCTGCCCGGGCCGAGATGACGGCAGAGCCCGGTGTGCGTCCCACCCGGAACCGGATCTTCGCGCGGCCGTCCTGTACTTCAACGGTATCGCTGCCTACAAAGGCGCCGTCTCCAAGGATGATGCGGAAGATGATGGCAACATTGTTGACCAGTACGACCTCGTTTTGGACGTTGACCACGCTGGCTTGAATCTCAGTTTGCGCCTGTCCGTTGGCAACAATAGAGGGGGTGCTCACTTCCAGCAGGATCCGGTTGGGGGGAAGGGGCGGGGTTTCGGTGATGCTCAGGATGCTGTTTGTCGGCACATTCAGGAGCCGCTGTACAATCCCCCGGGGCCAGCGGACGGTCAGGACATCCACCTGCTCTGCGTCGCCCACACCGAAGGCGGCTGTGAGGGCGTCCTGCGAGAGGTAGGATGTCCCGCCGGTTATCTCCCGAACCGCGCGCTGGCCATTGTTGTAGAGGATTTCGAAGCGGGTGCAGATGGCGTCCCGGCTGCTCTGGGTGGCTCTTGGGCGTACGATCAGCCAGTTCCCGTTGGCTTCCTGGTTGCGGTAGAGGCGGTCGGCGCCCTCCTGGATTGCGACGTAGAGGTCGATGCCGCCGTCGCTGTCGAAGTCGGCTAAGGCGACGCCCCGGCTGTCTGCTTCAACGTTTACTCCCAGATCACCTGCGACCTCCGTAAATTGGGCGCCATCGTTTCGGAAGAGGAGGTTGGGCTGTCCGCTGTTGGTGGCGTAGAGGTCGAGGTCGCCGTCGTTGTCGATGTCTCCCCAAACCGCCCCCCGGCTGCGCCCGTCCGCAGGTCCGGTAACGTCGAGTTGTCGCGCTGCGTCCCGGAAGCGCCCTTCCTCATTCAGGTAGAGTCGGTTGCCCTCTCCGAAATAGGCGATGTAGAGGTCGAGGTCGCCGTCGTTGTCGACGTCTCCCCAGGCCGCTCCAGAGCTGGGGCCGTCTTCGGCAAGGCCGACCTGGTCTGTGGCATCGGTGAAGCGGCCCTCCTCGTTTTGGAAAAACCGGTTGGGGCCCCTGTTGGCCAGGAAGAGGTCGGGGTCGCCGTCGTTGTCAAAGTCGTTCCAGACAGCCTGTATGCTGCTGCTGGAATCGGCCAGCCCGAGGTCGTCGGCGGTTTCCACAAACCGGCCCCCCTCGTTTTGGAAAAACCGGTTGGGGCCAAAGTTGGCCACATACAGATCCGGGTCTCCGTCCCGGTCATAGTCTGCCCAGGAGGCGCCGTAGCCGTCTCCGGGGTCGGCTGTTTCACCTTCCACGGCGGTGAAGACCGAGCCATTGTTCTGGTAGAGCCGGTTGGGCTGTGCAAAGTTGGTGACATAGAGGTCGAGGTCGCCGTCGCCGTCGTAATCCGCCCAGGCCGCTCCGTTGCCGTCGCCGTCATCGTCCACCCCCACGGCCGCGCCGACTTCGGTGAAGCGGGTGCCGTCGTTCCGGTAGAGGAGGTTGGGCTGCAGGCTGCGGACCACATAGAGGTCGGGGTCGTCGTCGCCGTCGTAGTCTGCCCAGGCCACGCCGAAGCCGTCGCCCGGATCGCCCATCCCCAGGCTGTCTCCCACCTCTGCGAAGCCGCCCGGCTTGGGAATCCTGGCAAAGCCCTGCAGGGGGATGGGGAAAGCGGGTTCAACCGGATCGTTGCTGAGAAGGGTAAGGACAGCCCGCTGGGTGTCTGCCCGTGTGGGCCGGAAGGTGACGGAGAGAGGTGTGGTCTCGCCCGAGCCGATCCTGAGGGTATCGGTCAGGCCGACCAGAAACTGGGCGGTGTCGGTGAGGGCCACACGGGCGATGCTGAGGACGCCCGCCCCGAGGTTGGAGATCCGGAGGTCCTGGGCCTGTGTCTGTCCGATGAAGGTGCGGCTGAAGACAATCTCCTCTGGGATGACGCCAATTACGGGTACGGCTCCGATGCCTCTGAGGGAGATGGTCAAGATGGGGCGTATGGGATCGTCTGTGGTCAGGGTGAGCCGCCCGTCGGTAAGGCCTTCACCAATCGGGCTAAACGTTACGAGGATCTCTTCGGTCTGTACCGGTCCGACCTGGATCGGGAAGGTGGTTTCTACGGTAAATTCAGGGTTGTCCGAGACGGCGCTGAGAATAGAGAAGGGAGCATTCCCCCTGTTTTCCACCCGCAAGGGGAAGGTCAGCAGATCGCCCAGGTTGACCCGCTGAAAATCGAGCTGGGAGGCGCGTAGCCTCAGGATGGGCGTTCTAAAGAAAGGGTCAATCAGGAGGCGGATGCGGTCGTTGCCGACGTCTATGATGAGCAGGTTGCCGTCCGGGTCTAAGGCCAGGCGGATGGGCTGGTTGAAGACCGCTTCCAGGGCCAGACCGCCGTCGCCTCCAGGGCCCACCCCGCCGGTGCCTGCCAGGGTAAGGATCTCTCCTGTGGCGGCATCCACAAACCGGATGCGATGGTTAGACGCATCGGCGATGTAGAGGTTGCCATCGGCGTCTACGGTTACACCTGTGGGGGTATTAAGCTGTGCGTCCGTGGCCGGGCCCGCATCGCCACCATAGCCTCCATCGCCGAAGATGTTGGCAGGCCCCCGACCGGCGACGGTGGTGATGATGCCGGTTTGGGCATCCACTTTCCGGATGCGGTGGCTGTTAAAATCGGCGATGTAGAGGTTTCCGGATGCGTCTAAGGCGATGCCTTCGGTGGTCAGTCCGGCGTCTGTGGCCGGTCCCCCGTCTCCCGAAAAGCCGGGGCTCCCGTTTCCGGCCACGGTTTCGATGGTCCCCGAGGCCAGGTTGATCCGCCGCACCCGATGGTTGCCCCTTGTTGCGCCCGACAGGATGCCGTCGGAGATGTAGAGGGCAGCATCACCATCGGCCAGGATGTCTACGATTTCGTTGAAGGTGGCCGCTGTGGCCGGTCCCCCGTCCCCTCCAAAGTCGCGGTCGCCCGTGCCGGCGATGGTTGTGATGGCGCCTGTGCCGGCGTCTACACGCCGGATGCGACCGTTGCCCGAATCGGCGATGTAGAGGTTTCCGGATGCGTCTAAGGCAACCCCCTGCGGCCTGTTGAGCTGTGCGTCTGTGGCCGGGCCGCCATCTCCAGAGAACCCGGATGTGCCGGTTCCTGCAACTGTGGTTGCCGTGTCTGTAACGGCATCTATTCGCAGGATGCGACCGTTGCCCGAATCGGCAATGTAGAGGTTGCCCCGGGCGTCTGTGGCCACGGATAGTGGAATGTTCATTTTCAACTCGACGGCAGGGATTCCCGCCTCTGTCTGCTGGCCTCCTCCTGCAATTGTTACCAGGGTGCCCGGCTCTTGTGCCAGCGCAGTCCCAGGCCAGAATCCCAGGGCGAGCACCGCGTATCCGAGCCACCGTAACGGCAAACGGCAAACGCTCCCCCCCCGAAACGTCACGTTTCACCTCCCTTCAAACAGGTCCCGGCCCTTTACCAGCGCCTCTATTTTGCGGTCTGCCACGCTGCGCTGGAGCATCCAGAATCCGCAGTCGGGGTGGATGTAGGCGAGACGGTCCGGGCCGAGGTGCGCTGCGGCCGTTTCGATGTCTCTGGCGATCTCGTCGGGGGTCTCAACCCCGTTGTTTTTGATGTCGATGACGCCCACGCCGATTCTGACCGTTTCGGGCAGGTCTTTCAAGCAGGCGACCTGTTCGATGCCCCGCCGTTTGAATTCGAGCACCAGATGGTCTGCGCGCAGGGCAAAGAGGAAGGGGACCAGGGCATCCCAGGTGCCCTGCTGTACGGTCTGGCCGCCGTAGTTGCCAAAGCAGACGTGGACGGCCTTTTCGCCCTGTACGGCGGAAAGCACCCTGTTGATGGCGGCCGCAGCCCATTCGCCTTCTTCGGGATGGCCCGGGATGTTCGCTTCGTCTACCTGGACCACATCGGCGTCGATATGGGCAACCTGTGTTGCGAGGATCTCGGCGATGGCAGCCGCCAGGGCGGCCCGGTCTTTGTAGTGCCGGTCCAGTAAGACCTTGCTGAGCATATGGGGACCGGTGAGGGTAAATTTGAGCTTTGACCGGGTGAGGGCACGGGCCATCCGATAGTCTGTTGGAAGGTTGAGGGTGCCCTCGCCGATGGGCCCTTCGACGACTCCGGCAGGCGCTGCCCGGTAAGACAGACCCGTTTCTTTGTGGAACGCCGCCAGGGCTTTCCGTCCGAACGTTGTTGTAATGCCTTCCATTTTGCCGACGAAGTAGTCGATCATTCCGTTGGTTTCGGGGTGGTTCACGTCGAACCGGTAGAGTTCGCCGTCTGCGGCGACATCGATGCCGGCCTCTTCCTGGATTTTGAGGACGACACGGATCGCATCGACCAGGGCTTGCCGGGTGGGGTAGACCCTGAGCCAGTCCGGCAGGGGATAGCTGCCTACCACGGTTGTGAGGATGGCGTGTTCTTTTCCTGCCATTGTCGGCCTTGCTGAAGGGTGTGGGGTAGGCCTAAAAGGTAAAAGGGCGGACACAAGGTTCGTCTCTACCGTTTCAACCTCAGGTCGCGCAGGATGGCGTCCAGTTTGTCCCGATTCTCTCCTTCAAGCCCCCCCAGGGCTTCGAAGAGAAAGGCCAGCAGGACGCTGATTGCCAGGCTGAGGCCGCCGGCGATGGCGACCATCACCGTTCTGCGCGGGCGGCTGCGGGTATCGGGGGGCACGGCTTTGTCAAGAACAGTGACGAGGGGCGTCCTTTTTCCTTCTTCGAACCTGGCCTGCTCGTATTCCTGGAAGACAAACTTGTAGATCGCATTCTGGATCTCCACATCCCGCAACAGCGAGAGGGCCTCCAGGCCCAGTTTCGGAACCTTCCGGAAGGGGATGAAGACCTCGGGGAACTCGCCATCGAGCACCAGGTCGCCTCCTCCGGGCTGGGGCTGGCCCATCAGGATACGGTCTAAGGCCTCCCGGGCGCCTTCGATTTTAAGGTCGAGCTGTTTTAACTTGGTGTGACCCGGCACCATCAGTTTTGCGGCGATGTCCCGTTCGATGACCATCTCTCCAAAGATGGTGAACAGCTTGGAGGCGCTTTCGATCTGGGCCTTGGCCTGGGTCTCCAGGTCGATGGCCATGTGCTCCTGCTGGAATCGGTTGTAGGCCTGTTCGGCTTCGAGCATGTCCTGTTCCGCCATTGCAAGACGTTTTTCCAGGTAGACCCGAAGGCTTTCCGACTGTTCCTTTCTCCGTTCCTGAAGCGCACGGTCGAGTTCCTCTACAAAGGCGTTTGTGATTTCGGCCGCGAGTTCGGGGGTTTCGGCTTCGTAGGATACCCTGAGGAACTGTTCGCGGGTGAGTTCCACCCCCCGTCTTTTGGCCACCATGTCGTAGAGCTCTTCCCGGGTTTCGGGTTCGTAGCGTTCCTTCAGATTGAACCGCCAAATGATGGCCCCGGCCACCCGTTCGCTCTTGAGGATCGGCACGAAATCGGTGGCCGAAACCGTCCCCTCGCCCATCCCCAGCAGCCCCATCGGAAGGTTGCCCAGGAGGGCGGAAAGGCCGAACATCTCCTGGCTCTCCTTGGGGGGGTAGACCACGGCCTGCGCCCGATAGGCTTTGGGCAGGATCAGGCTGATGCCAGCGGTGATCAGGCATACGGTGAATACGGAGGTGAAGACCATTCGGCGCCAGCGCACGATCACAGCGAGATGATCCAAGATGTTTTTCTCGCGTTCCATCAGCGTCTCGTATTCTGAATGATGAGGATGAGCGTGGCGATCTGTGTGGCCACCATCAGCGTCTCTCGAAAGATCCGCCAACCCTGCCCCGGGATTTTGTCAGGGACAAAGATCGCATCTCCGGGGGCGATCTGGTTCACCTTTGAAGCCTTCACCCGGTTGAGGGTGCTGCCCTTGATGACGATAACACCTCTCCTTTTGGCACGATCGCTGAACCCCCCGGCCCGATCGATATAGTCGTTGATGGTATACGTCGAGTCGTACGGGATAGCGGCGGGCGCAAGCACGGAGCCGTTAACCAGCACGGAGGGCGTAAAGCGGGGTATGCGGATGATGTCGCCCCCTTTCAGGCGGATGTTGTGCTCATTCTTTCCGCGTTCGAAGAGGGAGGTGAAATCGACCGGCAGGCGGCCCGGCACCTGCTGCGTCTTCATGGTCAGTAAGGCCTGTTCTTCATCTGTAAGCTGCGTCCTGGGCAGGCTTAACAGCCGGTTCAATACCACGTCCTCTTCGTCGTTGTGCCCATAGTCAATCTGTCGAACGACCGAGGCCTGCGCCAGGGAGGCCGAAGGCGTAAATCCACCGGCACGGTGGATCAGTTCTTTCAGCCTGAGCCCGTCTTCAATCGGGTAGGCGCCGGGGAAGCGAACTTCGCCTTCCAGGGTGACCCGTTGTTCCCTTCCCTCCACATAGAGCTTATCTCCTGTCTGCAGCTGGAAGTTTGCCGTCGAGTCGTCGGCCAGGGCTCCGGCCAGGTCGATCTGAATGCGCTTTTCTGGCTTTCCATCTTTTGGGAGGCGAAGGAGTTCGGCGGTTGCGGTTTTGAGGTTTCCCGCAAGGCCGCTGGCCAGCCGAACGAGGTCTGTGACGCGATCGCCGGGGGCGTATTCGTAATTCCCCGGGCGCTGCACCGCTCCTGATACGCTGATGGAGTCTCCGCGTGCGGGGACCAGGATTTGATCGCCGTCTAAGAGGAAGGGGTTGTAGTCGATCTCTCCGGTGAGGCGCCAGAGCGCCAGATCGGCCTTCCGGTTGGATTTTTCAACCGTTCCCTCATCCGAGAAGCGCTGTACCTGGATGTTGCGGAGGGAGGCCCTGCCCTCCGGTTCGCTCAGCAGCCCACCGGACCTCTTGATCAGTTCCGAGACCTGTTCCACGCCGCGAACATCGTAGGCGCCTGGGAAGCGGACTTCTCCCACGACGTTGACCGTAAAGGTCCGAAGGAACGTGAGCGTGATGGAGATGTCCAGATGTTGGAAGCTGCTCTGGACGGTGGCCTGTATCGCAGCCTCGGCCTCTTTGAGGCTCAATCCCGCAACCTGCACGGCGCCCACATAGGGGATGACCAGTTTTCCTGTGGCCCCGACCAGGACCTCCTGAACCTCCGGCTCTTCATTCCGGTCGACTACGACTACGAAGACATCGCTGGGGCCGACGATGTAGCGGCCGGGCCGGATCACAGCGTCGTAGGCGGCCTTGCTGAGGCGCTCGGCTTCGATCTTCGTTTCGATGCCTTTCCGCTCCTCTTCCAGCCCGGAAAAGGCTTCGATATCCGACCGCCTTCGTTTGGGTTTCTCCTTCTTTTCCCGTTCCGCTTGCCGACGTCGAGGCTGGGCATAAAGCAGGATGGGTTCGAAGGCGAAGACGAAGACGAGCAGGCCGACGATGCACCGGCAGGCCAGGGTTGTGAGGCGTCCTGCATGCGCGTCGGCCGGATCTGGTTTGCATATTTTTGTGATCATTCCACCGTTACTCCGTCAGAATCGACTTGAAGTACACAAGCCTCTGTTTCGATGCCCACTGCGCGCCAGGCCTCGACCATCGCCCCCTTTACCCTTTCCGCGCCGTCTGTTGCAAAGGCCAGCAGCGTGGGGCCGGCCCCGCTGAGACAGGTTCCCAGCGCGCCCGCCTCCGTAGCGGCCTTTAACACACCCTCGAACCCCGGGATGAGCGGAGCCCGGTAGGGCTGGTGGAGCCGGTCGATCATGCCGGGCTGCAAGGCGTGGAGGTCTCCACACAAGAGCGCTGCGGTGACCAGGCAGGCGTGGCTGACGTTGAAGATGGCCTCCCGGTGGGAGACCTCTTTTGGGAGGGCCGCCCGGGCGGCTTCTGTTTTGAGTTCGAAATGCGGAATGGCCACCACGGCCCGGAGTTCGGGGGGGGGGAAGGCCCGGATGCAGGTGACATGCCCGTTTGAGAGGGAGGAGATGGTGAGTCCGCCCCGCAAGCAGGCCGATACGTTGTCCGGATGCCCTTCCAGTTCTGCGGCCAGGTCGAGACGTTCGGATTCCGACAGGGGTTCTCCAAAGAGGTGGTTGGCCGCGGTAATTCCCGCGACGATCGCTGTGGAACTGCTTCCCAGGCCACGGGCCAGGGGAATTTGATTGCGCATTTCCACCTCCAGCCCCGGCAGGGGGCTGCCGATCCGCTGCGCAGCGGCAGCAGCGGCCCGGAAGAAGAGGTTGGTCTCGTCTTCGGGCAGGAGGCCCGCGCCCATCCCCTGTACAGCGATCCGTATCCCGGCTGCTGACGTGGTGCGGACCGCGAGACGGTTGTAAAGGGTCAGGGCCAGCCCTAAGGTGTCGAACCCGGGGCCCAGGTTGGACGTCGATCCGGGCACCCGCAATCGGATCTCCATCTAAATCCCCTTTACAAGCTCCGCACAGACCAGATCGGCCAGTAAAAGGCCGCGGCGGGTGAGGCAGATCCGCTCCCCGGTCCGTTCGAGGAGGCGATGCGACAGCAGGCGGTTGAGGGAGGGGGCCGTCCGGGCGCCGGCAAGCAGGGTTTCGGGGATGCCCTCCCTCTGGCGCAGCCCCAGCATGACCCGTTCCAGAACCCGGCCCTCACCGCCGATGGCTTCTTCACCTTCGATTGCGGTTCCGACCGATTCCACCTTTTCTATATACGCCATGAGGTTCCGGATGTTCCAGGAACGGCGGTTGTTTAGAAAGGAGTGGGCCGAGAGTCCGATGCCCAGGTAAGGGCGCCCCTTCCAGTAGCCGAGGTTGTGCTGTGAGGCAAAGCCTGGCCGTGCGAGGTTGGAGATTTCGTAGTGGTGGTAGCCGGCCCCGGTCAGCCGGTCCAGGGCAAGACCGTACATGGCTGCCTGGTCGTCTTCTGCAGGGAGGGGGAGACGGCCCTTCCGAAACCGGCGCCCGAACGCGGTTTCGGGTTCTACGGTGAGTCCATAGACCGAGAGGTGGTCGGGGAAGAGCGCAACCGAACGGTCCAGGGTGGCCCTCCAGGCGGCCACGGCCTGTTCGGGCGCTCCGAAGATCAGGTCGATATTGATGTTCCGGAATCCGGCCCGCCGGGCCGTCTGAAAGGCCGCGACGGCGTCGGCTGTGTTGTGCAACCGGCCCAGGGCTTTCAGGTCAGGGTCGTTCAGGGCCTGCACACCGAGGCTCAGCCGGTTGATGCCAATTTCCCAAAGCGCCCGAAATACCGCGCGATCCCCCGGGTTGGCCTCGGCGGTAATTTCCGCGTTAGGAACGATATCCGCCTCCAGTCGAATCGCGCTCAGGATGCGGTGCAGGGCTTCCGGCGGGACGGCTGAAGGGGTGCCCCCCCCAAAGTAGACCGTTTTGAAGATGGGGTGGGCACCCACATGGGGCAAACGGGTGCGGAACTCCCGGATGACGGCTCCGGCGTACCGATCGGCCAGGTGGGTTTTGCGCACCTCAAATGCGAAGTCGCAGTAGGGACAGGGCGAGTCGCAGAATGGGATGTGGATGTACAGACCGAAGGTCATAGGGATCAGGTTCCAGGTAGGAGCGAGGTGATCTACTTTACAAGGGTGCCGATTCTGCTCCATCGGACGCGCTGAGGGAAGTGGAGCAGGTTGTAGAGTAGGATTTTCGGGAGCGAGAGAAGGCCTGTATATTCGGGCACACCGGCATCCGGGGCCCAGGATAAGTAGAGGATGAATGCCTGGCCTTTGATCAGGTTGTAGGATAGGAAGCTCCAGTAGCGGCTGTCTTCGCTGTTGTCCCGATTGTCCCCCATCATAAAAAAATGGCCTTCGGGCACCACCACGGGTCCAAAGTTGTCACGTCTGCCGTTGGGAGATTTCACCGGCAGAATTTTCGGGTCGGTATATTTAGAACGGGTCGGATCGATCGCCCGTTTGCCGTCTACATAGAGGATTTTGTTCTGGATCTCCACCGTCTGTTTGGGGCCGGCCACACAGCGCTTGATGAAGTCCCGGCTGGTATCAAGGGGGTACTCAAAGATGATGACATCCCCCGGTTGGGGCTCCCGAAGCGCGGGCAGCCGATAGTCGGTGAAGGGGATCTTGGCGCCGTAGATGAATTTGTTGGCCAGGAGGAAGTCTCCCACCAAGAGCGTGTCTTCCATCGATGCGGAGGGGATGCGAAAGGCCTGCACCACAAAGGTCCGGATGAGGAGGGCCAGCCCTACGGCCACCAGGATGACTTCGACGTATTCTCTGGCCACGGACTTTTTCCTCTTTTTCGATGCCCTCCGCCCCTTTTCAGGCCGGGGTCTTCGCCGGGATTTTTTCCGCGCTGCTGTTTTGCTCATGGTGATTCGTCAGGTGTCTATACTCAGAACGGCCAGGAAGGCTTCTTGTGGGATTTCCACATTGCCGACCTGCTTCATGCGTTTTTTCCCTTCTCTCTGTCTCTCCAGGAGCTTCCGCTTCCGGGTGACATCTCCCCCGTAACATTTGGCCGTGACATTTTTCCGGAATGGCCTTATCGATTCCCTGGCGACGACTTTTTTTCCGATTGCGGCCTGAATGATCACTTCAAACATCTGGCGGGGGATCAGTTCCACCAGCTTCTGGCAGATCGCCTTGCCCCATTCATAAGCTTTGTCCCGGTGGACAATGGCCGAGAGCGCATCGACCGGGTCGCCATTGATGAGCAGGTCGAGCTTGACCAGGTTGGAGGGGCGGTGCGCTTTGTACTCATAATCGAAGGAGGCGTAGCCCCGGCTGACCGATTTGAGGCGATCGTAGAAGTCGAGGACGATTTCCGAAAGGGGTAGTTCGTAGCGCAGTAGCGCCCGCGTGGGGTCGATGTATTCGGTGGTGATGTAGACCCCCCGCCGGTCCTGTGCCAGCTGCATAATACTTCCCACATATTCCGAGGGGACCAGGATCTGGGCGTCGAGGATCGGTTCGGTGACTTCCTCGATCTGCCCTGGCGGTGGCATCTGGGCGGGACTGTGGACCTCGATTACTTCACCGTCGGTGAGCAGGACACCGTACTCTACGTTGGGCACAGTGGCGATGATTTCCATGTCGAATTCTCTGGCGAGCCGCTCCTGGACGATTTCCATGTGGAGGAGGCCCAGGAATCCGCACCGGAAGCCGAATCCGAGCGCCGTGGAGGTTTCCGGATCGTAGCGGATTGAGGCGTCGTTCAGATGGAGTTTTTCCAGCGCAGCGCGGAGGTTTTCGTAGTCGTCGGAATTGACAGGGTAGAGGCCCGCAAAGACCATCGGTTTGACCTCTCTGTAGCCGGGCAGGGGGGTATCGGCAGGGCGTTGGACGCCGGTGACGGTATCGCCCATGTGCGCATCTTTTAGGTCTTTTATTCCGGCGATGAGATAGCCCACCTCACCGGCCCGCAGGACTTTCCGTCCGACCCGTCCCAGCCTGAGGATGCCGATCTCTTCGGCGCCGTAGTCCCGGCCAGTGGAGAAGAAGCGGACCGGCATCCCCTCCTCCAGGGTGCCTTCAAATACCCGCAGGTAGGCCATGACGCCCCGGTAGCGGTCGAAGACGGAGTCGAAGACCAGGGCTTTCAGCGGCGCATCCGGATCGCCCTGGGGGGGGGGAATCCGATCAATGATGGCCTCGAAGATCGTTTCAATGCCGATGTCCTGTTTGGCGCTGATTTTGAGGATCTCCGATTCTTCGACCCCCAGCAGGTCGTGGATCTGCATCACCACCCGGTCGATTTCCGCGTTGGGCAGGTCGATTTTGTTGATGACGGGAATCAGTGTCAGGTCATGTTCTAAGGCGAGGAGGACGTTGCTGACGGTCTGCGCTTCAACGCCCTGGGCGGCGTCCACCAGCAGGAGCGCCCCTTCGCAGGCGGTGAGGCTGCGGGAGACCTCGTAGGAGAAGTCGACGTGCCCTGGCGTGTCGATCAGGTTGAGGACATAGCTTTGACCGTCGGGCGCCTGGTAGTCCATCCGGACGGCGTGGGATTTGATGGTGATCCCCCGTTCGCGCTCTAAGTCCATGTTGTCCAGGACCTGATCCATCATCTCCTTCTGAGAGAGGGTGAGGGTGCGCTCCAGGAATCGGTCGGCTAAGGTGGATTTCCCGTGGTCGATATGGGCGATGATCGAAAAGTTTCGAATCTGCCGGACGTCCATCTTCTGGATTTTCCTAAAAATGGAGACAAGTCTAAAAAACTCAAGGGAGTAGAGCTTTCAAATATACTGTCTTATACAGATAAAGTCAACTCTCACGCAGGGTCGACATTTATTGATATTACACGCCTGGAACTGACTCCAGAAAGCGTCGCACAGGTCCCTGTTCCGTATGTATCTTGCGGCTGAAGGGTGTTGAAGAACGATTCCGGGGCCTTTTTCTATACGCTTGCATTTCCATGCTGACCGCATTATCTTCCAGGCGTAGCTTGACAAGGAGAGAAGAGATTCGATGTCCACGCTTCGCATCGCTGTCTTAGGCGCAGGCGCCGGGCCCGGTTCTCGCGCACGGCAGTTTCTCTCGACGATTGTGCGCCTGACCGACCACTACGAACTGGCCGCCGTCTGTGATCGCAACCCGGATGTGCTTCAAGAAGTGGGCGTCCAGTATGGTGTGGAGGCCCGCTATGGGGATGTACGCGCCCTTTTTGAGGCGGAGAAGCCGGATATTGTGCTTTCTCTGACGCCTAAGGACTCGCATATTGTGATGGCGCTGACCGCCGCGCGACACGGGGCGCACGTGATTACGGAGATTCCGGTGGCGCTGACGCGCCGATACGCCGGGGCGGTTGCGCAGGCGTGCCGCGAACACGGGGTGCTGTGGGAAGTGGCCGAGCAGGTCTGGCTCTGGCCACAGGAGCGCCTGAAGCGGCGGATCATCGAGTCCGGGCTGCTGGGCGGAGTCACCCACGCACGGCTGTGGTACCTGACTGGACAGTACCACGGCTTCAGCGCAATTCGGGCGCTGCTGGGCGTTGAGGCGGCGCGTGTGCTGGGCTACTGCGGCGAGGTGGAGACCGAGCCCTACGCGGCCTACGGCGGTGAACCGGAGTCGACGGTGCAGTGGGAGACTGCCGTGATCGAGTTCGCCGGAGACGCGGTGTGCCTGTTTGAGAAGCCGCCCCGGATCTTTCCGTCGGCTCCCCACAATTTTCCAGTCGGGTGGCAGGTTGAGGGCCCGCGAGGACACCTGGACCGGAACCGGCTTACGCTGTACGGGAAAAACGAATCCAAGGTGTATGAGATCTCAGAGCAGTACGTTGAGATGGACGGGGAAAGGGTGCTGGAGGCCGTTCGGGTGGAGACCGACCCGCCGGTGGTCTGGGAAAATCCTTTCACGCCGTATCGGATCGGGTCTCTCGACGATGTGGCGCAGGCGAGTATTCTCACCAGTTTCCACAAAGCCATCACCGAGGGGGGGAGGCCGCAGTACGGTTATGAAAACGGCCTCCGGGACTATGAACTCAGCCTTGCAGTCCGCGAAAGCGCCCGCCTCGGGAACGCCTGGGTTACGCTGCCGCTGGGCGGGCCGACGGAACTGGAGCAACAGATCGAGGCGGAGTTCGTGCGCCGCTACGGGCACGATCCAATCGAGGAGACCGAGGCGCTCTTAGATGCACCCTTTGAACGGTCCGCGACGCTCTGGCCTTTCGCGCACTGGCTCTAAACCCTGGAGGGGGTTCGGTGAAGATCGAGTTCGCAGAGATCCGCTACATCGAGCTACCGCTGATTTCTCCCTGGCGAACGGCCTACGGGGAGGATGCGGCGATCCATTCGGTGATGGTCCGGCTTTCGGGTGGGGGCGAGGAGGCGTGGGGGGAGTCTACACCGTTTTATGCGCCGACATATTCTCCCGAGTCTGCCCGGTCGGTGTACGAGACGGCCAGGGAATTTTTTCTGCCTCGCCTGGTGGGAAGGGAGGTGGATTCGGCGGGTGAATTGATGGACCGGATTGCAGTTTTCAAGGGCAATCCGTTTGCAAAGGCGGCCGTGGAGACGGCCTGGTGGGCGCTGCACAGCAGGCTTCTGGGCCAGCCCCTGTGGCGGGTGCTGGGGGCACAGCAGCCGGTTGTCCGGTGCGGAGCGGATTTCGGGGTGCAAGAGGGGATCGACGACCTGCTGGGGCTGATTCAGGGGGCGGTGGACGCGGGCTACCCCAGGGTCAAGCTGAAGGTCCGGCACGGGTGGGATGTTGAGATGTTAGAGACGGTCCGGTCGGCGTTTCCCGATCCGGTTTTTCACGTGGACTGTAATTCGGGATACGATCTGGGTGAGGATATCGACACGCTCCGGGCGTTCGATCGGTTCAACTTAGCGATGATCGAACAGCCCCTGTTCCACACGGACCTGATCGAACATGCCGAGCTGCAAAAGCAGATTGAGACGCCCGTCTGTTTAGACGAGTCGATTAAGGATGTGCGGGATTTCAGGCTGGCGCTGAAGATCGGGGCCTGCCGGGTGGTGAACGTGAAGCCGGGCCGTGTGGGGGGGCTGCACAATGCGGTGCAGATTCACGATATGGCCAGAGAGGAAGGGATGGAGGCCTGGGTGGGTGGGATGCTGGAGAGTGGGGTGGGCGCGGGCATTTGCGCGGCGCTTGGTACGCTGCCCGGTTTTACCTATCCGGCGGACGTGTTTCCCTCCAGCAGGTTTTACACGGAGGACATCACCGAACGCTGGATCGAGCAAGACGAGGGCTGCTGCGTGGTCTTAGACGAGACGCCCGGCGTGGGGTTCGACCCGGTCCCGGAACGGCTGGATGGGGTGACGCTGTTTCAAGAGGTGTTTGAGGAGTAGACGGCAGGCGATGTTATGTGGGTATCCACATTTTAAAATGAAGGAGAGGATATACGGTGGCGTCCGAGACGCCTTCACAAGACGAAAGACGCAGGGCACACCACATCCAATTGAGGCTTCCGGTCCCAGGGCCGGGGTGGGCAGCGGCGAGTACCAGGACCTGGAAGTAGTGGATCTGGGCACAGCGTGCTGTGCCCCTGTTTTTATATGTTATTCGATTTTTAAAAATTCGCCTTCCTGCCGGGCAGAGGTTTCGGCCATGATGCAGGCCTTTGCAACGGCCAAGACGTCGGTGGTGGAGATGGTGTTTTCGCGACCGCTGGAGAAGGCGTCGATCATGGTTTCGACAAAAACGCCGTTGCGTTCGGGGGGAAACTCGGGCTGGTAGGCTCCCCTGCCGTCGGCGACGATGAGGAGGCTGTCGGCGGTGTAGGCCCGCAGGTGCGCCGAACCCACCGTGCCCATGAGGATGAAGCGGGTGTCGCCAAAGGAGGGGGAGTCCTGGGGCGTGAGCCAGTCGGCGGTGAGGAGGGCAGAGGAACCGTTGCTCAACCGGTACGAGGCCTGGATGTGGTCCATTTCTATTTTTCGAGGCGGGTGGGTGTGTTTTTTGCAGGTGCCGACCGCGTGGACACCGACGCATTCTGCGCCCGTGAGCCATCGTATCTGGTCCACGCCGTGACAGCCAACGTCGTGGAAGGTGCCGACGTAGAGGTTCGGGTCGAAGTACCAGGGGGGTGCCCAGTCCCCCAGCTTGTGCGGGTGCGTGGAGATGAGGCTGACGATTTCTCCCAGGACCCCATCCAAGACTGCCTCCCGCAGGGCGATAAAGGGAGGGTAATTGCGGGAGGTGAAGAACATGGTGAGGCGGGTGTTGTGGGTTTCGACGGCGGTCTTGATGCGCTGCCAGTCTTCTAAGGAGCGGCAGAGGGGTTTGTCTAAGAAGACGTGGGCACCGGCAGAGGCGCAGGTTTCGATCATTTCGACTTTTTCGTGTTGGGCGAGCCCTTCCATCACGATTTCGGGTCTGGCTTCTTCCAGCATGGCGCTTAGGGTTGGATAGCGGGGAATCTTGGTGTCTTCGGTATACTTCTGGTAGAGGGCGTCGTCCGGTTCAACGATGCCGACGATTTCGCCGTTCGGGGCGTTGACAGCCGACCGGAACATGCCGCTGATGTGTCCGTAATGGACACCCATAATGCCGATTCGCATGGATGACTCCTTGACGTGGTTTGGACTTGCGCGTTTATGTTTTGCTCGGGGAGTGAGGGCCTATACGCCTCCTGAAAACCGTTTGACTGCCTCCCGGTCGAGGTTGATGCCGAGGCCCGGGGCGGTGGGTATGGTGAGCATGCCGTCGTCGTTCAGTTTGAACGGCTCTGTCAGGATCGTTTCGATGTAGGGCGAGGGCGTGATGTATTCCACCCAGCGGGCGGTGGGGTTGGCCGCAGCCAGGTGGAGGTCGGCGGCCAGGCCCACGGCGGTATTCCAGCCATGGGTGACCAGGAGAACATTGTGGTCGCAGGCGGACCAGAGGATGCGCCGCACTTCGGAGATGCCTCCGACCTTGGTGGTGTCGGGCTGCACGATGTCGAGCGCGCCCCGCTCGATCCAGGGGATGAAGCTCTGCCGGCGGGTGAAGACCTCTCCAGACGCGATCAGAAGAGGCGCATGTTCTCTGAGCCGGGTGTAGCCTTCGATGTCGTCGGGGGGGAGCGCTTCTTCAAACCAGACAACATCGTGGTCGGCCAGCATGCGGGCGGTTTCGAGCGCCCACTTGTAGCCATGGGGCCAGAACTGCTCGCTGCCTCCGGCGTCGACCATGATCTCAACGTTGGGACCGACGGTTTCCCGGACCAGCCGGACCAGCCGCTCGTCGGTTTTCCGGTCGATGCGGCCGAAAGGTCCCCATCCGAGTTTGAAGGCCCGGAAGCCCCGTTCCACCGCCTTGAACAGGGTTTCCCGGAGGTCCTCCTCGGAGCGTTGGAAGAGGAGGGAGCCATAGGGTTTGATTTTTCCCCGGTAAGAGCCGCCCAGCAGCCGGCCGACCGGCTGTCCACAGGCTTTTCCGAGCAGGTCCCAGAGGGCGATGTCGATGCCGGATATGGCGTGAGTGACCGTGCCCCCCCTCCCCTGCCAGAAGGTCATCTGGTGGAGTTTTTCGGAGACGCGCTCTGGCTCCAGCGCAGACTCGCCGATCAGGTGGGGACGGAGGAGGCCGAGCGCGCCTTCGACAAGGGCCTGGCTGGTGAAGCAACTCCCCAGGCCGACCAGGCCCTCGTCGGTTTCGACTTCGACGAGGGTGTTCATGTTTTCGGAGGGGTCGGTGCCTTGCGACCAGCCGGTGTCGGGGGTTTCCCCGAAGAGGGGGATGGTGCGGATGTGGGTGATTTGCATTGTAAATTCTCCTGGTAGAATACTGCCCGTTTAGTCGCTGATCGTGTCATCCGCCTGAATCCTGCCTCGGAGAGGAAGTCAGCTTGTCTTTATGTTTTTAAAGGGTGTCAGCAGCATCTTAAGGATGGTCTGTTCCTCTTTCAGTCCTTTGATTCCGTAGACGATGTCTTTCGGGTTTAGGACGATTCTGTAGGTTCTAAAGAGTCTGTCCCAGAGAGAGAGCAAGCTGGTGTAATTTGAATCGGTTTCAACCTTCAGGTCTGAATGGTGTACTTTGTGCATCAGAGGGGATGTCAAGAAGATTCGAAACCCTTTATCCAGTGTGTTTCCAATGGATATGTTGGCGTGGTGAAAAAGCACATTGGCCAAAAATACAGTTTCGTAAACCAGAATGTAGTCCAGTTTCATTGCACATATGGCGTACAGACCACTTCGGATCAGGATGGTGATGATGTGCTCTCCGATGTGAAATCGGGATCCGGTTGTGACGTCCATCTCAGTATCGGAATGGTGCATCCGGTGAAATCGCCACAAGAATGGAAGTTTGTGAAATAAGACATGCAGAATATAGGTTAAAGCGTCAATAAAGAGAATGGTCAGGATGAGTTCTACCTTCCAGTCCATGGATACCGTATTAAACAGGCCCCACGATGTGTCAGTTGAAAGGACGATGAGAGGGATTAGCAACAGATTGGTGATGACCGCATTAAATGCGATGACACCGATGTTTCTAACGGCATGTAGAGATTTGTTTTTGAAGGTGTCAAAATAGGGGAACAGACATTCCAGTATGTAGAGAATCATCAGGAACAAAATCAGGATCAGGTCTTTCTCTGTTTTGGTTATAACCATAGTGACAACCCGCGCTTTGCCCCGTTCCGTTCAAAGAACGGGGCATCCTGGCATCCTCTCATGAAAAAGCCGAAGCCTCAACTGAGGGCTTCGGCTGTCTGCGCGCCATTCTTTCGACTTCAGAGCCGCTTCTGGATGTACGGCTGGATCTCGTCGTATTCCGGGAACCTCCCTTCCTGGACCTTGGAGAAGACGAGGTCGCCGTCGATGCTGAATTCAAACCGCCCCTTGTCGGAGGGGACGAGGGTGAGGGATTCGATGTCCTGTTTGAACGCTTTCAAAATCGTGTCCGTCATACTGACGGCCTGGGGTTCATAGCCTCAAGCCGCGCAATAGATGAGTTCGAGTTTCATCTCTCAATCCTCCTTCTGAAACAGTCGCTTTGGTTTTCCACCGGCAACACCGACGGATTCTAAGTTCCTAATATATCCGATCCAAGCTCGGTTGTCAAATCCTGTGGAGATCTCTGCTGTGAGGTGAGGAAGCGTCCAGCATATCCGGCCGGGATTCCGCTTGACGGAGGAGATGTGAGGCGTTAGATTGCCTTCTCTTAGAAAACGCTATTTCAAGTGAGAAAAAGGGGTATCAAAGGGTGGCGCCGTCTGCTAGGCCTGCGACGAATTGATCCGGCAGGGGATGTGCTACCGGGCTGGAGAACTGGTTGAGACGGTGGCCGGGAAGCCGTTGAGCCACCGCGCACTGATGGCGCATTTGCGGGCGAAGTACGGGCCGCTTTAAGGAATTCAGGCATGGGTTCGCTGCCGGTGATTCTGGATATGGACCCGGGGGTGGACGATGCGCTGGCGATGATGCTGGCGCTGGGGTCTCCGGAGATAGAGGTGCTGGGGATCTCGACGGTGAACGGAAACGTCCCGCTGAGGGTGGGGACACAGAATGCGCTGCGGGTGCTGGGGCTGCTGGACCGGACCGATGCGCCGGTCTATCCGGGGGCGGACCGACCGCTTGTGCGCGATCCGGTCTACGCAACAGAGGTGCACGGCCCGGAGGGACTGGGAGAAGCCGTGCTGCCCGATCCGGATGTCCCGCCTGCGGGAGATGGGGTTGGGTTTCTGGTGGAGACGCTTTCGGCCCGCCCCGGGGAGGTGACGCTGATCGCGGTGGGGCCGCTGACGAACTTAGCGCTGGCGGAGCAGCGGGTGCCGGGGGTGCTGTGTGAAGCGCGGCAGGTGATTGTGATGGGCGGGGCAATCAAAGAACCCGGGAATTCGACGCCGACGGCGGAGTTCAATTTTTATGCCGATCCGGATGCGGCAGGGCAGGTGGTCCGGTCCGGGGCGCCGCTGACGCTGATGACGCTGGATGTGACGCGCCGGGTGGGCCTGGACGTTGAAGGGATTCAACATCGGGTGGCGCCGCTTGGAACACCAAAGGCGCGGTTTGTGGAGGCCGCGGTTCAATCGGCAATCGCCTATACCAAACGGGTCTACGGGTACGCAGGCATCTACCTGCACGATCCCTTAGCCGTGGGACTGGCAATTGACCCGTCGCTTTTCAAGCTGGCGCCTGTTTTTTTAGAGGTGGAGACGGAGGGTCGGTTGACGGCGGGGCAGGCCGTGGCCGACCGGAGGCCGTTCCTGAAAGATGCGAATCGGAAGGGGCACCGGGTGATGTGTGCGGTTGAGGTGGAGGCGGAGCGGTTTTTGGAGTGGTTTCTGGAACGGGCACTGGGAGAGGTCAGACATTGAAGGCAATTATTATTGGCGCGGGGCGGGGTGAGCGGCTGATGCCGCACACTGCGAACGCCCCGAAGTGTTTTGCAAAGGTGAAGGGACGGCGGATTCTGGACTGGGGGATCGAGGCGCTCCGGACAGGGGGGCTGATGGATGTCGTTTTTGTCGGGGGATACCGCATCGAGCAGATCCAGGCGGAATATCCGGAGTTTACGTTCTGTCACAATGCGGACTGGCAGAACAACAACACCCTCGTCTCACTGATGCACGCTGAATTCCACATGGACGACGGATTTGTGTGCGCCTATTCGGATATCCTCTACCGTCCGGACATCCCCCATCGGCTGATGCAGAGCGCTCACGATATGACCCTGGTCTGCGATACGGCGTGGCGAACGCGCTACCAGAAGCGGACGGAGCACCCTGAGACGGACGCGGAGAAAGTTGCCGTGGAAGGGGGGCGCGTGGTTGCGATCAATCGGACGATGCCAAGTGAGGCGGCCCGGGATGAATACATCGGGGTTGCCCGGTTTACGCGGGAGGGGGCACGGATACTGCGGGATGCGTACCACCGAGCAAAGGCGAAGTACGATGGGCGCCCTTTCCAGGACGCCCCGGCGTTCCAGAAAGCATACCTGATCAATCTGTTCCAGGAGATGATCGAGGAGGGGATACCGATGCACCCGATGGAAACCGAGGGGGGGTATATGGAGATCGATACGAACCAGGACTTTCAGGTTGCGCGAGAGGAGTGGTCGGTATGAGCAACAAGAGGCCTCTTTTTCCTGCGGGTGTGGTGGGAAGTATGCCCAGGCCACAGTTCGTGCGCGATCTGCTCGATCCCGAAAAGGAGGCGTCCGATCCGGAAGCGTTTGCGAAGCGGATGGACGCGGCGGTGGATTATATCGTGGCGTTGCAGGAGGCCGCCGGCTTGGATATTGTTTCGGACGGGGAGTACCGCCGCCGGTCTTATATCGGGATTATTGCGGATGTGGCGGACGGCTTCCTGCGTGAGCGGAAGGACGGGCTGTGGTGGCATACGGTGGTGGAGCCGATGCGGGTGGCTCGTCCGGGACTAGCCGCTGAGGAGGCGTGCTACCTGAAGGCGCGTACGGACCGGCAGATCAAGGTCTGCCTGCCTTCGGCCTACCTGCTGGGGCAGCGAATGTGGGACCCGGACCGGTCGCGGGAGGCGTATCCCACGCGCGAGGCATTTATGGAGGCGGTGGTTCCGATTTTGCGGGGAGAACTGGAGCTTTTGAGAGAGGCGGGCGCAGATATCGTGCAGTTCGACGATCCCCACCTCTGTCTGTTCGTGGATGAGGGGGTGCGCACCCAGTTTAAGAATCCGGATGGAGAGGTGGACCTGTGCGTGGACCTGTTCAACCAGATTGTGGACGGCATTGACGGGATCACCCGGGCGATTCACCTGTGCCGGCGGAACAAGGGGCGCGCCGGGTGGGTGGGGGAGGGAGGCTACGAGCCGATTCTGCCGGCGCTCAAGCGGCTGCGCATGGATCAGTACGTGATGGAGTTTACGATTCCGGTATCGGGCGACCTGTCGGTGCTGAGGCAGCTGCCGGGCGACCGGCAGGTGGGTCTGGGGTGTGTGGACTGCCGGGGAGAGGTGGTCGATTCGGTGAAGGAGATTGTGGGGCGGGTGGAAGAGGCGCTGCAGTATCTGCGACCGGAGCAGGTTCTGCTAAACCCGGACTGTGGATTTGCGCCAGGGAATGCCGCGGATATTCCGATCGACGAGGCGTATGAGAAGCTGTGTAACGAGGCAGAGGCGGCTCAGATGTTGCGGGAGAAGTACGGGTAGGATAGACCATAAGATCAACAAATAAGGATTAAGCTATAGATGGAGCCCGTTTATACTGATCCCTCAGAAATTATTACTACTTGGCAGGAGACCGCTCAAGGCTTTCTTCAGCAGGCCACAAGGCAATTTGAACTGGCGTTACCCTTTGTTGAGGGAATAATTGAAGCGAAAAGAAAATTTGGAAGAGGCAGGGGAAGAATTGGAAAGCCTGTTAGATGCAGCAGAAAGTGATGATGAACTTTTTGAAATTCTCATAGCTGCTTCTGGATTTTCCGAAAAGGCCAAGAGTGCTATTGGCACTGATGAAACAAAGCAACTGTTGCGACAGCATATTATTGGAAGAAAGGGGGACCTGAGTAAAGAGGACTTAATAGAGACTATTTTGTACAGGTATGCTCTTACTTGCGGAGATCAACTCGGTGGCGTGAAACGCAATGATACCGGAAGGCAGGCTGAGATAAAACTCGGAGAATATCTCCTCAAGAAGATGCAAACGAAGTACAAAAGCGTGGGAGTAAGATACTTGCAAAGGAGAAGGAATACGTTTGGAAATCTATCAGGCACAGATATACCCATTCTTCTTGAAAATGGACTGAGCGCAATACAATGGCCTCAAAGAGTTTTAGCCTTCAATATGAAATGTCCTTTTATAGGCACGAGAGGGAACAATATTGATATAATTCTCCTGGAGACTTCTGAGCAACTCTATACAAGAGGCCAGCTTGTAGGGTTGCTCAAAAGGAGAGAAAACTACATACTATGTGGCGAACTTAAAGGGGGTATTGATCCTGCCGGAGCAGATGAGCACTGGAAGACAGCAAGCAGGGCTTTAGATCGAATTGAAGAGAGCTTCCCGGACGACACTCCGAAACTGGTATTCGTAGGTGCTGCAATAGAGGCTACAATGGCTCATGAGATCATTGAGCGTTTAGAAAAAGGCAGATTAGCCGGGGTAGCCAATCTTTGTAAGCCAGAACAGATGGAAAGATTGGTGGATTGGTTAGTGGAACTCTAAGTTTTTTCCCATACATAAACGCATTTTCTTAATTCCGCTCGTCCATATTTTCCCATCTGTTGGCTGCTGTTGCCTTTACCTGTTCCTAAAATCCAGATATTCCTGGTAGATAAACCGGCAGCTTCAGCGAAATCTGAGAGGATTAAATCAACCGGAACCTCCTCACCAGAGTATCTGACATTGTCGTTAACCATTACGATTTTTCCGCCTACTCTTAATACTCTGCTCATCTCAAATATCACCAGGGCCATCTCAAGAAAATAGTTCGCAACCATCCTGGGGATATTTGAGTTATTTAGCATGCCTTCTTTATTATAGACATTCAGCCAGTAAAGCACTTCTTGAAGAGCACTGTGACTGTTAAAAGTCCCAATAGCTTTTTCAAGAAAATCCTCTTTTTGTATTTTTTCATATTGAGCTCTTAACGAATCAATTTTATCTCTATTTTCAACGGTGCACGATAACATCTGTTGTCGTAACCGCTTTACTTCATCGTTAGTTTTATGCAGGAATATTAACTCAAGAGCATAAGTACGTGTGTAATCATAACGATTACAATACGGTGGAGAAGTCAAAATAAAATCAAAACTGTGATCTTTATGTTTACAAAGTTTCTCTAGGCAAGATCCCTGGACAAGCTTTATCTCCTTTTTCTTTTTAGACCTCTTACTCTCAAAGAGGTCCATCTCATCATGGGTAAGATCCTTTAACATTGTCTCAAGCTGAAGTTGAAGAGCTTCTTTAAAGGAATAAATCTTGCCTTTGTTAAATTTCGTCTTTACTCGATTCTTTCCTGCTCGATAATCCCAACGGAGATACTGACCGTCTTTCCGTGTGTAACTGATATTTTCCAGGATACAGAACGCAGCAAAACGGAGAATGGTTCTTATATAAGGATTATTTATTTCGTCACTACAATATGCCAAATAACCGTTTAATTGTTCCTCCGTATCTTGAGGAAATGCACCTTCAGTAATCCCTATATGTTTGATTAGAGGTTTTCTTGGCCTAATCGTGGAAAAATCAATGTCACAAATAGATTTCATTGCTTTTTGAAATTCCGCTGGAAATTCCGCTGGATCTATTTTTTTTGTAGCCTGTCTTGCTTCGATTATAGCACACCCAACCGGCAGAAGCTCAATCCCCGTTGCTGCCCACCCAAGTTTCTGGGAAGCAAATAAAGCAGTTCCCGCTCCCGCAAATGGGTCTAGCAGTCTTCCTGGTTTCTTTGCTAATGTTTTGAGAATATAATGGACCATTTGGGCAGAAAAGCCTTCTTTGTATTTAAACCACCCATAGAAGGGGATCGTTTTATTTGCTTGAAAGCTAACGAGGGTTCTTTTTAGTTGAGGATTGTGAGTGATCAGGCGCTCGTATTTCTTCTCCAGAAGGTCTCTGTGCTTTGTGTGTTTTTCACGGCTATTTTTCGTTTTGTTTTGGGTCTTTTGAAGGGCAAGAGCAGGTGGGTTTTGGACGATCAATTCAGGATTTGCCATATCGAATTTTCTCCCCGTTATTCCTGACAAATTATGACAGGCTTATTTTTTATAATATACATATGTGCATCAATTAAGGCAAGGGAAATTTATGCAGCCATATTCAACGGGCAACGTTCGATTTAGAGACAAAAACAGTGGGGATGAAGGGGAGAATTTCAACCTGGAACTGGGTAGTGGCATGTGTATGGGGTGTAGCAGAAGTCAGGGATTCTCCCGCAGGCGCAGGTAGTTCGCATAGCGCGCCGGGTCGATATTTCCCGCTTCGACGGCCTCCTTGACCGCACATCCCGGTTCGTGGATGTGCGAGCAGTCTCTGAACCGGCATTGGCCGATCAGATCCCGGAATTCTTTGAAGAGGGCCGGGACGTCTTTCGGTTCGATGTCCCAGAGGTAGAATTCACGGACGCCTGGGATGTCGCCCACCAATCCGCCGCCGGCGAGTTCGACAAGTTCCAGGTGGGTGGTGGTGTGCCGTCCCTCGCCGGTGGCCGGGCTGACCTCGGCGGTTCTGAGTTCGAGACCGGGCTGTAGCCAGTTGAGGAGGCTTGACTTTCCCACACCGGAGGGACCCATCAGGAGGGAGATACGATTTTGCAGCACGTCCTGGAACGCCTCTTTGCCCATGTCGGCGGTCACGCTGGTATAGACGACGCGATATCCAATTCGTTCGTAGCCGGCCATGGCCTCACGGGCGGCAACCTCGTCTGTGAGGTCGATTTTGTTGAAGCAGATGACGGCAGGGACCTCCTCCCATTCGGCAATGGCCAGCATCCGGTCGAGGAGGTCCCACTCGGGAGGGGGGGCGGCTGCGGAGAAGATGGGGAGGGCCTGATCAACGTTGGCCGCCAGGATCTGCTCTTTCCGGGAACCGCCCGAGGCCCGGCGGGAGACCTTGTTGCGGCGAGGCATCACTTCGCAGATCATGCCGGCTCCTCCCTCGCCCTCCTCAAAGCGCACCCGGTCTCCAATGGCAACGGGGTCCACCACCCGGACCCGGCGGACGGACTGTACGCGCCGTCGTCGGGAACCGGGACTGGCTTCGGGATACTGCAGCTGTTTCCGCAGTCGGGTGGAAAGGGCACAATCGGTGATGGTTGAGCCGGAGGCAACGTAGTAATGGCCCAGATATTGTCGGATGACCGTGCCTTCCCCGATGGGGTTCTCCATACCTTCCTCAAATGGCAAACGGCAAATAGCAAACGCGTTTCTTGTCAGGTTTTACGTCTGCCGTTTGCCGTTTCAGGTGTTGATCCTCAGATGATATCCACCTTGCTGTCGTCCCCAAGCGTAAACCGGTACGCGGCCGGGCGGGCCTTGGCGCGGGTGACCTCGGCGTTGTGGCCGATGAGAGAGTCTGCAATCCGTTCGCCCAGGTCGAGGATGCGGCCGCCGTCTAAAACGATGGAGTGTTCGATTTCAGAGCCGACAATTTCCACCCCGCTGCCGATGGCCGTATAGGGTCCTACATAGGCGTCTTGCAGCCGACAGTTCTCGCCGATGACGACCGGCCCCCGGATGATGCAGTTGTCGACCCGGGTGCCCTTTGCGATTTGCACCCGTCCTGTGATCCTGGAGGAGGATTCGACCTGAACGCTCGGGGCGATTTCTTTTTTGTCCGGGAGTTCATCCAGGACGATCTGATTGGCCTCCAGCATGTCGTCTTTTTTGCCTGTGTCGAGCCACCAGTCGGTGAGGATGTTGGACCCGACCTTCGATCCTGAGTCGAGGAGTTTCTGGATCGCGTCGGTAATTTCGTATTCTCCCCGGGCCGAGGGCTGGAGCTGGTCGATGGCGGCGTGCACTTTGGCGTTGAAGAGGTAGACGCCGACTAAGGCCAGGTTGGAGCGAGGGACCTCCGGTTTCTCTTCCAGGCGGATCACGCGGCCCTCTCCATCCAGTTCGGCGACCCCAAAGCTCCTGGGGTCTTCGACTTCCTTCAACTGGATCAGGGCGTCCAGGTCCTGTTCTCTATACTGTTTGGCCAGTTCCGACACCTCGTGCTTGATCAGGTTGTCTCCGAGGTACATCACAAAGGGATCATCTCTTAGAAAGTCACGGGAGGCCTTGACCGCGTGCGCCAACCCCAGCGGCTGGTCCTGGTAGATGTAGGTGATCTTTGCGTTCCAGCACGACCCATCGGCAACTTTCTGCTTGATCTCCTCGCCGGTCTCTCCGATGACGATGCCGATTTCCCGGACCCCGGCGCGGACAATCGATTCGATGCCGTAAAAGACGATGGGTTTGTTTGCTACCGGCAGGAGTTGTTTGGCCTGGGTGTGGGTCATGGGCCTCAGCCTGCTTCCGATTCCACCACAGAGGATAAGGGCTTTCATTTTCTGCATTCCCGGTCTGACACTGTGAAGCTGGGCCGACATAACTTGGTTATCCCTATCAGTTGATCGTGAAACCAAAATAAAGGTCGGTAAATTCTTTGTCAAGCATTTTCAGGTGAAAGGAGCGACGGATGGTTTGACGTAGCTTGCCGGTTTATTATCATTTATCAGTCATTTTCACCCTCTGTTCGGGAGTCCGGGGAGTTCGGGTTTATGGAAGACCTCCAGTTGCTTTAGAAGCGGTGCCGAATTGTCTCCCCACTCTGTTTGCCGTTTGCCGTTATTCTTTGGTTGACATTTAGATTTCTTTTCTCCATATTTTTTTTAGGCTTGCATTTGCTCTTAGATTCATGATTCCATCTCCTCTGGTGGAGGCCTGCGATGAACAAGGATCTTTCACCTATCCTCAACGACTGGAAGTTTGATCCGGGGGATATCTGCGCCCGGAAGATCATCGGCGTGGATGGCAGGGAAAAGCTCCAGGTCCGACTTGATCTGGGCGTGCTTCAGATGGAGTTGACCGGGCGTCCGGACAGCGCCCGTCCCAATGGCTACGAATCCGCCTTAGACGACTATCTGGATCGCCTCGAGGACTATCGGGTTGCGCATGGGTCTGACGAGGGATTCTGCTTAGATGAAAAGGCGTGCGCCGAATTGTGGCAGGAGAGCGTATACTATTACCACCGTTATATCTGCCTTCTGCGTTTGGAGGACTACGAGGGGGTCTTGCGGGACACGGCGCACAACCTGGCCCTTTTCGATCTGGTCAAGGCCTATACCGACGATGAAGAGGCCAAGCTTTCTTTTGAACAGTACCGGCCCTATGTGATTATGGTCCATGCCCGGTCCAAGGGGGAGATTTGTCTGCAAAGCGACGACTACGACGGCGCGCTGGAGGTGGTGCAGGAGGGGATTGAGGAGATCCGCTCCTTTTTTGAGGCGTTTGGCGATCCCGAGTTGATCGAGTCGAGCGAGGAACTTCAGGCCCTCGAGACTTGGGCCGAAGAGATCCGTCACAACCGTCCGTTGGGCCTCAAACAGCGGCTTTCTCAACAACTGAAGGAGGCTATTGCGGAGGAGAAGTACGAACTGGCCGCGCGGATTCGGGACCGCCTCCAGAGGCTCGAAGGCAGGAGTTTCTAAGCTTTTCGGTGTCCCACGTGGAGCCCAGAGAGAAGATTTCGGTGGCCCTTACCAACTGGAACGGGGCCGCCCACATCGCGCGCTGTCTGGACGCCCTTTTTGTTCAGACGCATCCGCCGGCCGAGGTGGTGGTGGTGGACAACGGCTCTACCGACGGTTCCCGGGAGTTGCTCCGGGAGCGGTATCCACAGGTGCGGCTGATTGAGCGGCCGGTGAATGAAGGGTTTTGCAGGGGCTATAATCTGGCGATTGGGCATACCCACTGCCCTTACGTCCTGATCCTGAACACGGACGTATTTCTGGATCGGAATTTTTTGTGTGAGGCACTTGGGGCCATTTGTACAGCGCCGGACATCGGATCGGTTGCCGCACGCATCTACCAGGCCGGTACAGATCGGATTGACTATGTGGGGCTCTACATGCGGCGCTGGCTCACGGTGGTGAACAGCCAGAACGTTTCAGAGCCCGAGTTTGTTTTTTCAGGCAGCGGTTCTGCGCTGTTCTGCCGGCGTGCGATGCTGGAGGATATCCGGCTTTTTGGCGAGTATTTCGACGATGCCTTTTTTGCTTATTGGGAAGATGTAGACCTGGCCTGGCGCGCACAACTGCGGGGGTGGCGCTGTCTGTTTGCTCCCACGGCGGTTGCCCATCACATCGGGTCTGCCTCTCAGGGGGGGCAGGTGCGCGTGGTGAACAAGCCGGCTTTTATACAGCGACACGCCTGGAAGAACCGCTATCTGACCCTGACCAAGAATGCACCTTTGGGCGTTCTCCTTGCTCTGCTCCCCTGGCTGCTCCTGGCCGAGTTCCTGTACTGGCCCTATCTTCTTCTCCGGATCCCCCACCGCCTCCCCGTTTTTATTCAGGTCCCTGTTGATTATCTGCGCCTCTTCCGAAATACGATCAAAAAGCGCCGCTGCATCCAGAAGCGCCGACGGGTGTCCGATCGGGAGATTCTGAAATTTTTCAGGAAAATTTAACCCTACAACCTTCGCGTTGCGGATTTCGGAATGTCAGACGCAATCCGCATTCCGAAGTTAAGTGTCCATGATCGATATCCTTTTTGTGATTACGCGACTCGCCGTGGGCGGCGCCCCCCGGAATGTTCTGGCCACCATCCAGGGGCTTGAGCAGTCGCGGTACCGGATCGCTTTAGTAACAGGCCGGCCAGAGCCGAACGAGGGGAGCCTGATTGAGGTGGCGAAGGCGCTTGATGTAGACCTCCATGTCCTGCCTTCTCTTCAGCGGGAGGTCCACCTCCTGCAGGATCTGAAGGCGTTCTGGCAGCTCTACCGGTTCATCCGGCGCGGGCGATACCACATTGTCCACACCCATATCTCAAAGGCCGGTATCCTGGGGCGTCTGGCGGCTTACTGCGCCGGGGTTGGGCGCATTGTCCATACCTATCATGGGGATATTTTTGAGGGGTATTTCGGGCCGTTCAGGAGTGCGTTATTTCTCGGGGTTGAGCGCACCGTCGGGCTGGTGACAGACCGGTTTGTGGTGGTCAGCAAGGCCCTCCAGGCCCGCTACAGGAGCTATCGGGTCGGGCGGCGGCGGGTGTTTTTCGTCGTGCCCAACGGGATATGGACCGATTCGTTTCCCGCGCCCAGGCCCGAGGCCCGAAAGGGGAGCTGGGTGGGGACAGCGGCGATGTTCTATCCGATCAAACGGGTGGATCTCTTCTTGGAGGTGGCCCGCCGGGTGTTGCAGCAGCGGTCCGATGCAGCGTTCGTGGTTGCAGGCGGCGGATCCGAAGAGGCTACGCTCCGGCAGGTTGCGCGGGATTTGGGCGATCCGGTCCGGTTTCTGGGGGTGCGGTACGATATGTCGGAGCTTCTCTCTACGTTTGATGTGTTTGTGCTGTGCTCGGATTTTGAGAGCGCGGGCGTCAGTCTGATGGAGGCGATGCTGGCCGGCGTGCCGGTGGTGGCCACGCACGTGGGCGGCGTGCCGGAGGTGGTTACCCATGGAGAGACCGGTTTTCTGGTCCCTCAGGGAGACGTGGATGCCCTGGCCGGCGCCGTGCTTCGGCTGTTGGAGGACGCGGCCCTGCGCAGGCGGATGGGAAGGGCGGCGCGGGAGGTGGCGCTGAAGCGATTTTCGGCAGAGGATATGGTCCGTCGGCTGGATGCGTTCTACGGCGAGGTGTTGGAATGAGGGATAAAGGAATATGTCCTATGAATTTCTGATCGCGCGCAGGCACCTTCGGTCCATGCGCGGGCGGAAGCGGGTTTCGTTTACGGCCATCATTGCGGTGGTCGGCGTGGCCATCGGGGTGGCCGCACTGGTGATTGTGCTGTCGGTGATGAACGGGTTTTCGGGGATGATCTGGGACCGGCTGCTGGGGATAAACGCCCACATTACGGTTCGGAAGGCTTACAGCGAGCGGATTGAGGAATACGGTCCTCTGCTTCGGACGTTGGAAGAACACCCGGAGGTTGTAGGCGCATCGGCGTTCATCCAGTCCGAGGGATTTGTGCTTCGCCGTCCACCGGGCGGAGAGGTGATCAGTTCGGGGGTGCTGGCGCGCGGGGTAGATGCAGAGAGGGCGCTCAAAACGAACGATCTGTCCGACTACCTCTGGGCAGGGCAAGTGGATCTGTCGCCCCGACAGGTGGAGGGGAAAAGGGCCGACGGGATGGTGATTGGCCGCGTTCTGGCCGAGAAGCTGGGGGCGATGCTGGGCTCCGAAGTCCGCCTGGGGATCTTTCCTAAAGAGATGCTCCTGGGGCAAATGCCACCGCTGCGTCGGTATGTGGTGACCGGGATCTTTAATACGGGGTATTACGAGTTCGATTCGGGACTGGTGTTTATCTCCCTGGGAGCTGCGCGGCGGGATCTGCAGTGGGACGATGTGGTTACGGGGATCCGGCTCCGGCTTCAAGATCCCTTTGCGGCCGATCGGGTGGGGGAGAAGCTCCGGGAGGTGCTGCGGCAGGTCTATCCGGGTCTTTTCCCGTCTTCCTGGATGTCCCAGCACAGCAACCTCTACGTTTGGATCCGGCTGGAGAAGTGGTTCAGCTTTCTGGCCCTGAGTCTGATCGTGATGGTGGCCGGGTTCAATATTATCAGCATTCTGACGATGAACGTGTCCGAGCGGCGGCGGGAGATCGGGATTCTCAAGGCGATGGGGGCCACGCCGCGGAGTGTGGGCCGGATTTTTACCCTAGAGGGTTTAAGCATCGGCCTTGCGGGCGTGCTGCTAGGGAACCTGCTCGGGTTTGCTCTCTGCTGGGTGCAGCAGCGGTACAAGCCCATCAAGCTTCCGGGGGATGTCTACCTTATCAGTGCGCTGCCGGTGGAGATGCACGTTTTTGATTTTGCCATCATTTCCGTTGCTGCCCTTATCCTGTGTTACCTCTTCACCCTCCTGCCTGCTCGAGACGCAGCGTCTCTGGATCCGGTGGAGGCGATTCGATATGAATGAACAACACATGCGGATTGTGGATTGTGGTTTGCCGTTTTACAAGAGAGGTCTCTGTGCCCAGACGTGAGCTCCAGGTGCAATCTTTTCGGCAGGGTGTGGTGATCGGACTTGTGTTGATGGCCGTTCTGATTCCCCTCAGTTACTCTTTTCTACTTCACGATTACCGTGTCTCCAAGCTGGTTATTTTACAGGTCTTCACGGTCTTTCTGGCGGTTCTCTGGGTTGTGGGCATGGCACTGGACAGGGAGATCTTTCTCCTTGATACCCCCCTCTACTATACCTTTCTCGCCTTCCTTGCCGTCCAGCTCATTTCCCTTTTTCAGGCCCATAACGTTTTTCAGGGGCTGGATACGCTGTTCGAATATCTCTGTTACTTCCTGATTGCGGTGCTGGTGTTTCACACCGTCCGGGAGGAACGTCATCTTTACCTTCTTGCGGGGACCATGGCCCTTACCGGGAGTATTGTGGCGATCATCGGGCTGCTCCAGCACAACGGTATCCACAGCATCGATTTCTTCGGCTGGTGGGCCATCCCCTTCTACAGCCGGTGGAACATTCCTATTTCCACCATTGGAAACGTCAATTTTGTGGCCGGGTATTACAATGTGGTCTTTCCAATTTCTCTGACGCTGATGTTCCTTTTTCGGAGGATCTGGCTGCGGGTTGCCGCCCTCCTGGCCTGCTTTCTGATGGCGTGCCACTTCGTGGTGTTGGGCAGCCGTGGTGGATGGTTGGGCGTCGCCATCGTTTTTTTTGTGTTGGGGGGGATGGTCCTGATGCGTCACTTCCGCATCGGCCACCGGGTTCTGGATATGACCTTTGTTTCGATCGTGATACTGGGGCTGGGCTGGCCGGTCCTGGAGGGTCTGATGTCGGGCGTCCATGTCGGGCCGGGCCGAAACCTGGAGAGATTGGCGGGGGATTACTGGAAGAACGTGGTTCGCCGGACCGAGGATGCCCTCAGAAGAAAGGACGATTCGAGCCTGCAGCGGTGGCTTTTTTGGATGGATACGCTCCGGTTGATTTACGACCGTCCTCTGGTCGGGGTGGGGGTCGGGAATTTCGAATACAATTTTCCCCGGTATATGAGCCCCCAGACCCTGAAGAAAAAGATGGACGTGGAGCGCATCCAGAAGAGGGAGTTGATGCTGTTCCGGGCGCACAACGAATACTTAGAGGTGTGGGCCGAGACCGGCATCCTGGGATTTGGCGTGTTCTTGTTTCTGCTTTACCAGATCGGAGCGGCCCTCTATGGTTTGCTCAAGCGTTACCTCTGGGGGGAAGTCGATCTTTTTGTCGTGGGGTTGACCGGGGCGATTGCCGCCACTCTGGCGCATTCTTTGTTTAGTTCCAACCTGCAGGATCCTGCCTCGGCGTCCCACTTCTGGATCGTGGTGGGCATGGTCTGGTCGCTCAAGCTCAACACCGAGGGGGAAACACGGATCGGCCTGTTGGCCACAAAGGCAGGCGGCGTTGTATTTGGGGTGGTCGGAGCCGGGATTTTGGCCCTGGTTGGAACCATTGTTCTTGGGTTGCAGACGATATGGGGATCCCATTACTTCCTCAGGGGCATGCACTGGTTTGAAAATAAGGCCTATGCCGAGGCCGGGGCCGAGTTTCAACAGGCGGTCCGTTACAGGCATCTCCAGGCTTTTGCGGTTTATGAGGCGCTGGGCCGTACCCGCTATAACCAGAAGCGCTGGGATGAGGCTGTTCAGGCGTTTCAAAAGAGCCTTCTTTACCATGAGAACAATGACAAGGCTCACTATTATCTGGGGCTGTCTCTGAGGTATTCGGGGAAGTATCAGGAAGCCGTGGCGCAGCTTCGTCGAGCAGTTGAACTCAACCCATTCTCCGGCGCGTTCCGTCTGGAGCTTGGAAACGCCCTGGGGCTTGCCGGTGATCCTCAAGCAGCCGTTGAGGAGCTGCAGGGGACGCTTCGGCTGTATCCGAACGCCCCTGAGGTCTACCACGCGCTGGGCGGCAATTATAAGCGGGCTGGAGACCTGGAGGCGGCTGTGGAGGCTTACGAGCAGGCCATCGCCTTAAGACCGGGCGACCCCGAAATTCTGAACAGCCTTGCGGCGGTTTACCTTGATCAATCAAACTTCGAGGGGGCGCATCAGATCTTCCAGCGCCTGGTGGGGGAGTGGCCGGCCCGGCCCGACTACCGGGCCAACTTGGGTGTAGCCCTTTTCTTTCTGGGACAACCGGAGGCTGCACTTGCCGCCTGTGCCCAGGCCCTGAAGATAGATCCCGATTTTGCCAGGGCATACGGCATTATGGGTTCGATCTTCGAAGACGCGGGGGACCGATCCCAGGCCCAGAGAGCCTACCGGGAGGCGCTGAAACGGGATCCCAACGACCCAAAAGTTCGAGGTCGTCTCAGGGCGCTGGAAGAGAAATGTTGAGGTCTGAGATGTATCCCGACGATTCCCGAAAGAATCCGATGAAAGATCCAGGACAGCGGCCCTCACAGATGCTTCTGATCCTGATGGCAATCGGTATTGCCGTTGCGGTGACCTTTCTGGGAGGCCCCGTTCTGTATCTGTCCGAGATCTGGAAAGCGCGACCGCTGGGGTAAATGATCCTGGGCCCTGATTTAATACGTTGCGCGGCCTCCGCTGATGTCGTAGCACTGGCCGGTGGTGAAAGAGGCTTCGTCCGAGACGAGGAAATGGACGAGGGCAGCAACTTCTGCCGGTTTGCCGAGACGGCCCATCGGGATCTTTGAGGCCATGTAGTCGATTTGTTGCTGATCCATGCCCTCGGTGATTGAGGTTTCAATGAGGGCCGGCGAGACGCAGTTGACCCGGATGGAGTGGGAGACGACTTCCTTTGCCAGGGCTTTGGTAAAACAGATGATGCCGGCTTTGGAGACGGAGTAGGGGATCATGTTGGGGTTTCCCTCTTTGCCGGATATGGATGCGATGGAGACGATGGTGCCCCGCTGCCGGTCGATCATTTGACCGATGACGGCGCGCGAGCAGAGGAAGACACTTTTCAGGTTGGTATCCAGGACGCGGTCCCAGTCCCCCTCGGCCAGGTCACGGACCGGGACGTCCCGGCCGACGATGCCGGCGTTGTTGACGAGGATGTCGATTGCTCCCCAGCGTTCCTGCAGGGTGCGGACGGTGCGATTGACGTCGTCGGAGCAGGAGACGTCGGCCTGAATGGGGACCGCGCCGATGGCAGCGGCGGCGGTTTCGGCGGCCGCCGGATCGATGTCGACAACGGCGACTCGGGCGCCTGCTTCCAAGAGCCGCTGGGCAACCGCACGGCCGATACCTCGGCCGGCGCCGGTGACGATGGCGGTGCGGCCTTTGAGGGACATAGGGTCTGGAGGCATGGTTGACCTTTCGGTTTGCAAAAGGGGTTATTGTAGGGGCAGATTAGAAGTAGAGCAGATAGAACGTTTTTTCGGGATAGATCCGGATCGCGGGCGCAGGGAGGTGGACGAAACGGAGCGCGGATTTGACGCGCCGCCATATCTTTCCGCTGCCAGGTAGGTGAGCAGCGTTAAAATCGAGGGCAAGGAAGATCTCGTGCTGGGCCTCGATGAGGTCGGGGTATCCCCTGTTTGGCCCTTTGCTCTGCTTATTTGACCCGTGCATCCCCTTAGCGCCCACGCCCACGCCCAGCCCCAGATAGTCGGGCCAGACGCTGCGAGCTCTCTGCCAGAGCAGGTGCTCCATGTCCAGGGTCATCCAGAAGGTCATCCCCTCGTAATCATCGATTATCGACTCGTAATGGGGCCTGTTGCTCGCCTTTCGCTGGGCTCGGTCCCGATAGAGCGCGGAGGGGAAGTAACTCACTTTGAACCGGACGGCTTGCGCCCCGGGAAAGAGGGTGTGGACCAGAGGGACTGCCGCACCCAGCACGTTGGCCGTGAAATCGGGGATGCTGAAGCCCCACTGATCGAACCGGGCATCCCGCATTTCGACGAAGAAGAGTTCCCCCAGGCTGGTCAGAGACCCCAGGATTGTCGATGTGCGCGGTGAGAATCCAACCCACGCGTAGATGCCGCCTATGCCCTCAGCGAGGGCAATGCCGGAAAAAAAGTGTCCGAATTTGTCCATGTTGAGGTAGGTGTCTCCGGACCAGTCGTTGATAAACCGGATGTGGTCCAGCTTTTTGCCCTGCCACCAGGTCCTGTCCAGGTACCGATAGACGACGTAATGGGCACCCCCTCCGCCGACGCCTACCAGGGCCAGCCGTTTGTAGCGCACGCCGGTTTTCCCCTGCACCGGAATCTGGGTTATTGAGTCGGGTTCATCCGCGTCCCCCGGAAGCGGGAAGAGGAGCAGCGTCAGAGACAGCAGGATGGGCTTTAAAGGGTGATGTTCCATCGGTGGCTCTTTTTAGAAGGGTTCGAGAGGTCGTTCTTCTAAGAGGAAGTCAATCAGTTTTCGATTGGCGCGGGAAAAGGCATAGTTAGAGAGTTCATCCGGCGACACCCAGCGGGCCTCCACGCAGCCCAGCGGGCGGGTCCGACCGGACCGGTAGGCGCATTGGAAGGCGTGCATGGTGACGCTGAAGTGCGTGAAGGCGTGTTTGACGGTGCGGAAACGGCTCACGATCGCCACTTGCACCCCGGTTTCCTCCCGTATTCCCCGGAGGCAGCAGTCCTGCAGGGTTTCTCCGGTTTGCAGGCGAGCTGCAGGGAATTCCCAGAGCCCCCCCAGGAGGCCTTTTTCGGAGCGGCGGGCGATGAGGAGGGCGCCGCCTCGCCAGACGAGGCCCACGCCCATCGTGTGGTGGGGCCGCGCCTTTTTCGGGGCTTTGACCGGGAGCGATTCGGGACGGCCCGATTGGAACGCGGCGCAGTGGGGGGCCAGGGGACACGTCGCGCAGTCTGGCAGCTTGGGACGGCACACAATGGCCCCCAGTTCCATCATCGCCTGGTTGTAGGCGCCAGCCTTCCCTTTTGGAAGGAGTTTGTCGGCCAGTTCCCAGAGGTGGTTTTTAACGCGGATCTGAGAGGTGTCATCGGCGATTCCGAAGAGGCGGCAGAGCACCCGGATGACGTTGCCGTCGAGTACGGCGTGATCGCGGTTGAAGGCGATGCTGAGCACGGCCGCCGTGGTGTAGGGTCCAAAGCCGGGCAGAGAGGCGAGGTCGTCGTAGGTGTCGGGGACAGTGCTGTTGAATGCTTTGACGATGGTCTGTGCGGCCCGATGGAGGTTGCGCGCCCGGGCGTAGTATCCAAGCCCTTCCCAGGCCTTGAGGATGTCGGCCCGTGGGGCCGCGGCCAGGCACTGGAGGGTGGGAAAGCGGGCCAGGAAGCGGTGGTAGTAGGGGGTGACGGTGCCCACCTGGGTCTGCTGCAGCATAAATTCGGCAAGCAGGATGTGGTAGGGGTCGCAGGTCCGACGCCAGGGGAGGTCCCGTTTGGTCCGGTGATACCAGGCCAGGAGACGGCGCTGGATTGCGGACCGCTTTTGGGGAGGGATGTTGAAGGGGTTGTCCATACTGGAAAGGGTCACAAAAGCGTTTTGGAAACATACACCGAAGGAGGGGCGAGGCATGCCTCGCCTTTACGGTTTTTCCCTGTGGGGGCACCCAGGCGGGCCTTCACGGTTTGAACGGCCCCGGGGCCTCCCTGCCGACGACCATTGTCCCAAAGCCGAGGTAGAGGGCCTGATCGCAGTAAGAGGAGATCGAGGGTTTGGGCTTTTGGGCCATTTTCTTCGAGTGATCCCTTTTGAGTTGGGTCTACCCTTCGCGCTCTGTGTTGTGAGCGATTTCGCGGGCGTGTTTGGTAACGATTTTCTCGGGGGTTTTTCGAATGAGATTCCGGATGGAGAGGAGAAAGATGAAAAGATCCTCTCCAAGGCCGAAATGGGGAACGAAGGCTTCGGGGATAAGATCGAACGGAGAAAGCACGTAGAGGACCGCGGCCACAACGATCAGTTTGAGGTACCAGGGTACACGGGAATCCACCATCAACCGCCAGGACAGCCTGAGGTATTTCGGCAGGCGTATGAGGATTGAGAAGAGTCCGTGCACAGTTTGTGATACCTCCAGACGATCATCAACTGCCTGCTTTCCTACGACAGAAAGAAGGGCTGCGTCCAGGCCATCCGCCCGCCCTGGCCGTAGCATTCTACCCGGACGTAGGTGGTGTTGGATCCGTAGGTGAGGTCATCGGGGAGACGGAAGGCGGCACCGTTGCTGTCTACCGTCTTCTGAATGACGCCATAATCGCTGATCAGTCGGATGCGCTGGGCGTCGGACGCTGCGGTGAAGATGGTGTTTTCCGTTGTCTCGATTGTTTGGATGGTGACGCCGGTGGAGGCATAGAAGCGGCCCGTCCGGAGGGCCTCTATAATGGCTTCGGGCGTCCGTTCGTCCACCTGTACTGTGCTCCAGCTTCTGGCCACGTCTTCGGGCCGGTGGGAGTCGTCGGTGCCAAACCCCCAGACCCGGCGGCCCTGAGAGAGGAGGCGGTCCCAGCGGTCGGTGGCCAGCGGGATTCCCTGAAGACGTTCGATCACGCCGTTGTAGATTTCGATGCCGACGTAGCCCTGAAGCTGTTCCATGAGTTCCTGGGGGAAGTGGTTGTAGTGGCTCTGCCAGTTGGGATGATTGAGGACGGCAAAGGCGCCCTGCGCTGCAACGGCGTTGATGACCGTCTGACGATCTTCCCGGGGTTCGACGATTTCCGTCGTTCCGATGTGGAGGATGTGGGGCCCCAGGGCCGTGACTTCGACCGCAGGAAGCAGGACCATCGCGGTGTGTTCACGATGGGCGTCCGGATCAACGAATGCGTCGTGGTCCGAGATCGCCAGGTAGTCGTACCCCCGACTTTCGTAGTCGGCAATGACCTCTTGGGCAGGGTGGGTGCCGTCGCTGAGGGTGGTGTGGCTGTGCAGGTTGCCCCTCAGCCATTCGCCGGACGATCGGTAGGTGCTCGCAATTGTGGCCATATCTCCTCTTTCGTTGTTTATCCTTCTCCCCGCGTCACCATCTTTTGAACGATCTCCCGAAGGGCGTTGCGCTGTACTTTCCCGGTAGAGGTCATCGGTAGAAGATGGGGCTGCATGGGAATAACTTTGCGGGGGGCTTCATAGGGACTCAGACCGGGGATCTGCCCGGCCTGTCCAGCCTGGACAATACGGAGCGCAGCGGCCGCCTGTTTCTCCGGAGTGAGGCCGTTGCGGAAGATGAGGGCGGCGCAGATGTCTTCCCCCCAGCGGGGGTCTTCGATGCCGACGACGTAGGCGGCGGACAGGTCGGACAAGGCCTCCACCAGGGCATTTTCCACGGCGATAGGGGAGACGTTCACGCCGCCTTTGATCAGGATTTCCTTTTTCCGGCCGTGGACGAAGATATAGGTTCGGCCCCCGACCCTGCGCCTGAAGCCGATGTCGCCAGTGTGGAACCAGCCGTTGCGGAAGACCTCGGCCGTGGCTTCGGGCTGGTTGAGGTAGCCTGCGGAGACGACCGGG
Organism: Candidatus Latescibacterota bacterium; assembly: GCA_965222075.1. Taxonomy (GTDB): domain Bacteria; phylum Latescibacterota; class UBA2968; order UBA2968; genus JAAXHW01. The sequence goes on from OZ244937.1 coordinate 4,266,550, forward strand.
CCCCGGACCAGGATTTCACCCAATTCGCCTTCGGGGGGATCACCGTCGATTCGGATGTTGTTGTTGGCCAGTTCCACGCCGGCGGCATTCTGGGCCAGGACCTCCCGGTAGTCCGCCTCGGGCAGGTCGGGAGGGACGCCGGTGACGCGGAGGCTGACTTCGGTGGCGCCGTAGCCCTGGACCAGGCGGACGCCGAAGCGGTCGTAGAACCGGCAGGCGGCCCCGGCGGGCACGGGCGCAGAGCCGATCATGATCTTTTTGAGCGACGAGATGTCGTGGCCTTCCTCGAAGAAGCGGTCGGCGCCGGCGAGGAGGTCCCCCATGATGGTGGGCACGATGCTGCTGGAGGTGGCCCGTTCACCGGCGATGACGGGCCAGAATTTAGAGGCGCGGTAGCGGGAGTTGAGGATCAAGGTACCCCCGACCATAAAGAGGGTGATCGAGAAGATGATGGAGTTGACGTGGTGGAGGGGGAGGACCAAGCTGAGGCGTTCGCGCTCATCAAATTCGAGCCATTGGGCAATGCCATCGGCGTTGCCGGCGATGCTCTGCCGGGTCAGCAGCACCCCCTTGGGATGGCCGGTTGTGCCGGAGGTGTAGAGGATGATATTTACGGCCTGTTCACCATTGGGAACGCCGCTCCACTCCGGCTCCAGGTCGGCGACCTTACCAGATGCACCGACAAGCAGGCGGTCTGTGGCGACGATGGGGATGTCCGAGACGATTTCTTTTTCCGTGTCCAGGTTTTCGGGCAGGACACACAGGAGCTTTGCGCAGGCGTCCTTCAGCTTGTAGCGCTTACGCTCCGGCACGTCCCGTTTCAGGTCGAGGGGGACGGAGGCTGCGCCCAGGCGGAAGAGGGCCAGGTTGAGCAGGAGGATTTCGGGGCAGTTGGGCAGGGCCAGGGCCACCCGGTCGCCCGGTCCGATGTCAAAGATGCGGTGGAGATGCCCGGCCAGGGCGGCGGTCTGGCGGTCTAAGTCGGCGTAGGTGATGACCCGGCGCGTTTCCCGGTCCAGTTCCCGAAAGATCAGGGCAGGTTTTTCACCTTGCCCTGACGCGCGCTCCTGGAGGAGGTGCGTGAAGTTTTTCCAGGGGAACCGGTAGGTATGTGTGGCGCCGTCTTTTGTGCAGGTGAAGATTTGAGGATGCATAGCAGAGGTCAGAGATCAGGGGTCAACGGTCAGGAGCCAGTGGTTGGTTTTCTTACTTACGTGCCTTAGACCTCGCCGCACTGTGCCCGGTAGCGCAGGTAGTGGTCGCACAGGACGAGGGCGACCATAGCTTCTACTATTGGCACGGCGCGGGGCAGGACGCAGGGGTCGTGGCGGCCCCGGCCTTTCAGCGTGGTCGGGTTGCCCTGTACGTCCACGGTTTCCTGCTCTTTGAGGATGGTGGCCGTGGGTTTGAAGACGACCCGGAGCAGGATGTCTTCTCCGTTGGAGATGCCGCCCTGAATGCCGCCGGAGTAGTTGGTGCGGGTGCGCACCCGTTTCCCATTGCTGTAGAAGGGGTCGTTGTGGGTCGAGCCGGTCATTTCCACACCGGCAAAACCGGAGCCGACTTCGAAGCCCTTGCAGGCCGGCAGAGAGAGGAGCGCTTTGCCCAGGTCGGCTTCCAGCTTGTCGAAGACCGGCTGTCCCAGGCCGACCGGGACGCTGCGGGCCACGGCTTCTACGATGCCGCCTAAGGAGTCTCCCTCCCTGCGCGCCTGTTCGATCCGTTCGACCATACGCTCTGCGATCTCCGGGTGGGGGCAGCGTACGATGTTGGCTTCTACCTGCTTTTGGGTGACCGTGTCGGGATCGATGTCGGCGGCGATTTTGTGGACCTGTTTGACGTAGGCCAGGATTTCGGCGCCGCAGGCCTCCCGAAGGATTTTGCGGGCGACCGCCCCGGCTGCAACCCGGCCGACCGTTTCCCGGGCGCTGGCACGGCCGCCGCCCTGCCAGTTCCGAATGCCATATTTGGCCTGGTAGGTGTAGTCGGCGTGCGAGGGCCGGTATTTGGTGCGCATCTCCTCGTAGTCTTTGGCCCGGGCGTCTTTGTTCCAGACGAGCAGGGAGATGGGCGTGCCGAGGGTTTTTCCTTCAAAGAGGCCCGAGAGGATTTCCACGCGGTCGGCTTCCTGCCGCTGGGTGGTGATCCGGCTCTGTCCGGGCCGCCGCCGGTCGAGTTCAGCCTGGATTTCTTCCGCTGTGATCGCAAGGTTGGGGGGACATCCGTCGATGATTACGCCGCCGCCCCCCCCGTGGGATTCGCCCCAGGTGGTGATGCGAAACAGGTGTCCAAATGAATTTCCCATTGCCCGCTGCTCCTGTTAACATTCTGTTGAAAGGCCACATCTTATATCCAATTTACCGAATCAGAGTATGGGGGTCAAGAAAATTGAAGATTGCCAGGATTGAAGATTGAAGATTGAAAAATGCTCAATGCTCAATGTCTTTGTGGCTTGACAGGCGTCCGGCGCGGCCCTATTTTGGGACTTCAGGATTTGGGTTCAGCGATCGGATTTGATCAGGAGGATGTTGAGATGGCGGAGATCTATTCGGGTATTTTAGAGGAGATGACGATTGAGGAGGTGCGGGCGTTGGATCCGAACGTGTGCGTGATTCCGATCGGGTCGACCGAGCCGCACGGGCCGGCGCTGCCTTACGGGACCGACAGTTTCCAGGTGGAGACAACCAGCTATGGGGGGACGCGGGAGTCGAACAGGCTGGGGGGGCGTGTGCTGTGCCTGCCGTCGCTGCGGATCAGTCTGAACAACAATTTTCGGGCATTTCCGTTTGCCTGCCGGATGCAGGTGTCGACGTTTATGGCGTTGTTGAAAGATCTGGTGGAGATGTGCGAGGCGGAGGGGATTCTGCGGGTGGTTCTTGTGAACGGACACGGCGGCAATCTGGATGCGATCCGCGCCGTGCAGCGCGACTTGGCCGCGCGTGACGGGGCTTTTGTCTGTCTGATCCCTGCAACGGGATGCGCCTCTGCAGAGGCCCGGAGCGTCTGGGAGAACCGGAGCGACCACGCCGGAGAAGAGGAGACCTCCCAGATGCTGTATCTGCGGTCCGATCTGGTGCGCAAGCAGAAGATCGGGGACAATCCCCGGATGCAGCCCAGTGTGGAGGTATTGACGGAGTTCAAGGCGGAGTTCGTGCGGCCCTGGCACCTCTACCTGCCCACATCGGCCGGGGGAGACGCCACAAAGGCCTCGGCCGAGAAGGGAGAGAGGGTGATCGGATCGGCGATTGAAGGGATGGGGCGGTTCTTAGCGGAGCTGTCGAAGGTGCCGGAGGGTGAGACGTTTCCGTATTGAAGACGGCAGAAGGCAAAGACGCAGGGGCGACCCGGCGGGTCGCCCCTGCTGTGGATTTGGATTGACCTGCAGAGCGCCGGGATTTATCTTGGAGTTGAGACGCGAAAGGAGAAAAGATGGACGAGGTTAAGATCGGGTTTGTGGGATGCGGGGGGAACGCGCGCGGGCATATGAGGCGGCTGGTGGAAATGGAGGGGGCGCAGATTGTGGCGGTGTGCGACCTGGTGGAGGAGCTGGCGCAGCAGGCGGCGGAGCTGACGGGGGGCGCGGCTTATACCGATTTTCGGCGGATGCTGGAGCAGGATGACCTGGACGCCGTGTACCTGAGTATTCCGGTATTCGCCCACGGAGAACCGGAGCTGGCCGTGATCGACCGGGGGCTGCCGTTTCTGGTGGAGAAGCCGGTGGCGCGGGATATGGAGACGGCCTGGAAGGTGGAAGCAGCGGTGCAGCAGGCGGGGGTGATGACTTGTGTGGGGTACCAGCTTCGCTATTCCGGGGCCGCGGATATTGTCCGGGAAGCGCTTGAGGGAGAGACGATTTCGATGGTGGTGGGGAAGTACTGGAGTGGAAGCGGCCGGGGGGATGCCGGCGCCTGGGTGCGGCAGTTCGCGAAGTCGGGCGGACAGCTGGTAGAGCAGGCCACCCATACAATCGATATCATGCGCTTTCTGGTGGGAGAGGTGGTCGAGGTGACGGCGCGGCACGCGTCCCGGCAGCTCCACACGATCGATTGTCCGGACGTTCACACGGTTCTGTTCGAGTTCGAAAACGGGGCGCTGGGAACGCTGACGACGACGTGGGCGTACGACCCTTCGGACTGGTCGAATGCCAATGTTTTGGATATTCTTTACGGCCAGTGTCTGATAAGCTGGTCTGGAGGGCGGGTGAGGATTACCGAGCATGGTGAGGCGCGAGAGCAGACAGCGCCCGGCCCCGGTATCGACGAAGTTTTCGTGGAGGCCGTGCGCAGGGGAGACGCATCGGAGATTCGTTCGCCCTATAGTGATGCGGTGAAAAGCCTGAGGGTTTCTCTGGCTGCGGTGGAGGCCGGAGAGACGCAAACGACGGTTCGGGTGCTGTGAAGGAGGCGTATTATGGTGACGTATCAGGATCTGGGTATGCGGCCTTTTATCAATGCGAGCGGGACGATCACGACGCTGGGGGGCAGCCTGATGCCTCAAGAAGTACTGGATGCGATGCAGGAGGCTGCGGGGGCGTTTATCGACCTGAACGACCTCAACGTGAAGGCAGGGGAATACCTGGCGCGGCGGATTGGGGTGGAGGCGGCGTGCGTCTCCTGCGGCGCAGCCAGCGGCGTGCAGCTGTCGGCTGCGGCATGCCTGACGGGAACGGATGTGGAGCGGGTGCGGAGTTTGCCCAACATCGAGGGCTGGAAGAACGAGTTCGTGATCAGCATGGTTGACGCACACACGTATATCCACCAGGGGATTGAGGTGTGCGGGGGAAGGCTGGTCCGGGTGGGAAGCAGGACGCAGGTGACCGCCGACGATATTGTAGGGGGCATCGGCGAGAAGACGGCTGCGGTGGTCCACTTTCTGGGCAAGCAGAGCAAGGAGCAGCTGCGGGCAGTGGTTGCCGGGGCGGAGGAACGCGGGGTGCCGGTGATTGTGGATGCGGCTGCCCAGCTTCCTCCCCGCTCGAATCTGACCGAGATCGTGGGGATGGGTGCGAGTCTGGTGGTTTTCAGCGGGGGGAAGGGCCTGCGGGGCCCCCAAAGCAGCGGTCTGGTACTGGGGAAAAAGGCGTTTGTGGAGGCGGCTATGCTCAATGCGAGCCCCTACAGCGCTATCGGGCGGGGGATGAAGGTGGGTAAGGAGGAGACCCTGGGGCTGGTGGCGGCGGTGGATCGGTTTCTGAAGGGCAGGGACGAAGAGGACCGGCTCACCTGGGAATGGCAGGTGAGCTGTGTGGTGGAGGCGCTGGACGGCATCCCGGGCGTTCGGGCCTACATTTTAAGGGAGGGCCAGCAGGCTGCGCCCGATTTTGCGCCCCGGGCCTATGTCGATCTGGAAGGGGAAGCACAGGCGCAGGAGGTGGTTCGGGCAATGCGTGAGGGGGAGCCGTCGGTGGTGATCCGTGGGGGGCCGAAGGGTGTTGTTGTGGATCCGATGACGCTGATGCCAGGCGAAGAGGAGGTTGTGGCCCGGCGGTTGAAGGAGGTGCTGAGTGTCTGATGGATGCGCCTGGTTTGGAAGATAAGGATTCCCTATGGCCATTTCGGTGAAACAGATTGATCTGAACGTGCTGAATATGAGGACCCGGATGCCGTTCAGGTACGGGATTGCGTCCTTAGTTGCACTGCCGCACCTGTTTTTGCAGGCGACAGTCGATGTGAACGGCCGGACAGCGGTGGGGCACTCGTCGGACGGACTGCCGCCCAAGTGGTTCACCAAATACGCCGAGACGTCGTTCGGCGAGGACTTAGAGGAGATGCTCACGGTGATCCGGCAGGCCTGCGCACTGGCGCAGCAGGCGGCGCCTGCGGATACGGTGTTTGACCTGTGGTGGGAGCTGTATACCCGGCAGAAGGACTGGGCCGCCGCGACCGCTTATCCCCCGCTGCTGTGGGGGTTCGGGGTGAGCCTGGTGGAGCGGGCGGTGATCGACGCGTTCTGCCGGTGTGAGGGCATGCCGTTTTTCCGGGCACTGCGCGAGAATACGCCGGGCATCCGCCTGGGAGAGATCCACGGCGAACTGGCCGATTTCAGCCTGGCCGATCTGTTGCCGGCGCATCCGAACCGATCGGTGATTGCACGCCAGACCATCGGGCTGACCGACCCTCTGACGGATGGCGATATTCCTGAGGAGGAACGCCTCGACGACGGCCTGCCTCAGTCTCTGGAAGCCAGCCTGCGTGCGTACGGGCTTACCCATTTGAAGATTAAGCTCTTCGGAGACGCGGAGACAGATTCGGAGCGGCTCAAACAGATTGCCGATCTGATGGCCCGCCATGCAAGCTCCGGGTACGCGTTTACGCTGGATTGGAACGAGCAGTATACCGAGTTGGAGCCTTTCAGGGTTCTCTGGGAATCCATCCTGGCGGATGCGTCTCTGGCCGCTCTTATGGAGGGGCTGCTGTTTGTGGAACAGCCGCTTCACCGCGATGTGTCGCTGGGCCCTCGGGTGAAGTCCGCGATGCAGGGCTGGCCCGATCGCCCGCCGCTGATTATCGATGAGTCGGACGCGACCTTCTCAAGCGTGCTTGAGGCATTAGACTGCGGCTATGTCGGCACCAGCCACAAGAATTGCAAGGGGGTTTTTAAGGGGATCGCCAATGCATGTCTTCTGGAATACCGGCGGCGCACCGATCCGGGCGGGCGCTACATCCTGAGCAGCGAAGACCTGGCCAATGTGGGACCCGTGGCGCTTTTTCAGGATCTGGCGGTTGCGCTCAATTTGGGGCTTGACCATGTCGAGCGCAACGGCCACCACTATTTTGCCGGGTTGAGCATGTACCCCGAGGACCTGCAGGTACAGGTGCTTTCGCACCACGGCACGCTGTATCGCAAACACGAACGGGGATTTCCCGCCTTAGATATCCGAAGCGGCCGGATTGATACGAGCAGTGTTGTGGATGCGCCGTTCGGCTACCGGTTCGACTTAGATACGACACGGTTCACGCCGCTGGAAGACTGGACGGACGACTCTTTGGAGATTTGAGAAATTTCAAATGCAATCCTAAACGCTGTGCTGCCATCGGTGCAGGCCCTAAACGTCTGGCGCCATTGAGATCGCGATTGTGGAAAAACAGAACTGGAACGGCCTCTCGGACGAAGACGGCATATAGGGGCACGGTGTGCCGTGTGGTAGGGTTGGGCCCGGTTGCCGGTTGTCACAGTGGAGGTGTATGTGAGCAGAATCGACTGGAATGCGGTAAAAGAAGAGGTGGCCGGGTACCTTCAGGACCTGATCCGGCTGGATACGACGAATCCGCCGGGGAATGAGATTCTGGCGGCGGATTATCTGGCAGGTGTGCTGCGCCGGGAGGGGATCAAGCCGCAGGTGACGGAGTCGGTGCCGGGGCGGGGGAATGTGACGGCGCGGCTGGCGGGAGGGCCCAGGCCGCTGCTGCTGCTGGGGCATACGGATGTGGTGGCGGCAGAGCCGAAGAAGTGGACCCGTCCTCCATTTGGCGGGGAGCTGCACGATGGGGTTGTGTGGGGGCGGGGGGCACTGGATATGAAGAATATGGTGGCCGTGGAGCTGATGGTGTTTCTGATGATGGCGCGGCAAGGGGTTCCCCTGAGGCGGGATCTGATTTTTGCAGCGACAGCGGACGAGGAGGCGGGGAAGGGCGACCACGGGGTGGGCTGGCTGCTGGACCGGTTTCCCGAGCAGGTGGAGGCACCCTTTGTGCTTACGGAGGGGGGCGGGGGGGATTTCCGCATCGGCGGGCGGCGGTTTTATGCCTGCCAGACAGGGCAGAAGGGGATCTGCCGATTTCGGATGGTTGCAAAGGGGCTGCCGGGGCATGGGTCCAGGCCCCATGGGGAGAATGCTGTGGTGCGGCTGTCCGGGGCGGTGGCGGGTTTGGGAGAGGCCGAATTGCCGATGCATCCTTCCAAGACGCTCCGGGCGTTCTTAGCGGGGATCGCTGAGACCCAGGATGCGCAGACGGCGGCGCTGCTGCGGGATGTGCTCCATCCGGAGCGGAGCGAGGCGGCCCTGGACGTCCTGCCGCTGGACGGCGAGATGACCTCCGGGCTTCGGGCGCTGCTGCGGAATACGGCTTCGGTTACGATGCTCCAGGCGGGGCAGAAGATCAATGTGATTCCCACGGAGGCCACGGCGTGGGTGGACGGGCGGCTGGCGCCGGGACAGACGGGTGAGCGGTTTTTTGAAGAGATCCGACCCTTTACCGGGAAGGACGTGGTCTTTGAGATGGATCAGTACAGCCCGCCCTTAGAAGCGGATGTCGACTCGCCGCTTTACCGGACGATCGTTGAGGTGATGGGGGAACACGATCCAGAGGCGGTCGTGGTGCCTTCGATTTCAACAGGTGGGACGGATGCGAAGCATATCTGCCCCCGGCGGCCGGGGACGCAGGTTTACGGGTTTATGCCCTACCAACAGGCGCCCGGGGAAGAGGAGATGAACCTGATTCACGGACACGATGAGCGGACGTCGGTGGAGAACTTAGTGTTTGCAACACGGGTTCTTTACGATATCGTCCGCCGCTTTTGCAGTTAAGGAGGTCGGTATGTGCAAGCGGTTTGTTTTTGTCGCGGTGTCCAGTTTCTGTCTGGCAGGTCTGATCGGGTGTGGGGGAGAAAAAGAGGGGCAGGCCCAGGACCTGGGGGCGATTTCGATCCGGGTGCCCGAGGGGTGGACGATCGAGCCGCCGTCGTCCAGGATGCGGAAGGCGCAGTACGTCTTGCCCAGGCAGGGGCAAGACCCGGAGGACGCCTCGCTGGTGGTCTTCCATTTTGGGCCGGGCCGGGGAGGATCGGTGGAGGCGAATCTGAAGCGGTGGTACGGGCAGTTCAAACAGCCCGACGGGAGACCTTCCGGCGAGGTGGCCCGGGTGGCCAAGAAGACGGTTTCCGGAATGCGGGTAACGGCCGCCGATGTGAGCGGGACGTATGCGCCTGCGGCGATGGGCCCTATGATGCCCGCGGGAGAGCCGAAGCCGAACTTTCGGATGCTGGCGGCGATTGTGGAGTCCCCACAGGGACCGTACTTTTTCAAGCTGACGGGACCGGAAGGGACGGTGGGGCACTGGAAGGGGGCGTTCGATCAGTTTATCGAGAGCGTCCAGAAAAAATAATCCGAACCGCAGCGAGCGCAGAGGAATTCAATTGAAGATTTTCTCTGCGTCCTCTGCGTCTTTGCGGTGTCAGGAGATGGGAATGTCACGAAAAGTACTGGTCACCGATTACGCCTGGGCAGACCTGGAGGTGGAGAAGGGTGTTCTGGACGAGATCGGGGTGGAGGTGGTCGATGCGCCGGATGGGGAGGAGGAGACGCTGGCCGGGCTGGCAGGACAGGGGGTGTGCGGGATTCTGACGTGCTGGGCGCAGACGACGCGGCAGGTGATCGAGGCGTCATCTAATCTAAAGGCGATCGTGCGCTACGGGGTGGGGCTGGACAATATTGACGTGGCGTTTGCGACCGGGCAGGGCATTCCGGTGGCGTACGTGCCGGATTACTGTCTGGTTGATGTGGCCGAGCATGCGATGGCGCTGCTGCTGGCGCTCTCCCGAAAGGTGGCGCGGTTCGATCGGCTGGTCCGGCAGGGGACGTGGGACATCCAGGCGGGGCTGCCGCTACGCCGGCTGACCGGGCAGACGCTGGGGCTGATCGGGTTGGGGCGAATCGCCCGGGCGGTGGTGCCCCGGGCGGTGGTATTTGGGCTTAAGGTGGTGGCATTTTCCCCGTCGCTGACACCGGAGCAGGCCTCAGAGGCGGGGGCGGAAGCAGTGGGCCTGGACCGGCTGCTGGAGGCGTCCGACTATGTGTCGCTCCACTGTCCCTCCTCGGAGAAGACACGGGGGATGATTGATGCGGATGCCTTAGCGAAGATGAAGCCGACGGCATGTTTGATCAATACGTCCCGGGGAGACCTGGTGGACGAAGCGGCGCTGGCCGAGGCCTTAGAGGCGGGCGGGATTGCAGGGGCCGCGCTGGACGTGCGGCCCCTGGAGCCGCCGGGCGAGGGGGACCGGCTGATCGGGATGGAGCAGGTGATCCATACCCCGCATGCGGCGTTCTATTCAGCGGAGTCCCTGGTGGAACTGAGGGAGCGGGCCGCGTGGGAAATGCGCCGGCTGCTGACGGGCGAGGATGCCGAGAATCTGGTGAATCCGGAATACAAGAAACGTGAGACGTGAATATCGGGAGGGTTCGGAGTCCGCCTGCGGCGGACTCCGAAAAGGACTTTCGTATGTTAGATTGGATTGTTGACGGCAAACAGGCGTGGCGAGAAGATACCATTGATGACATCCGTTCATGCACCGTCTCTTTGCCGGAGGACGGTCTTTCTGTCCTGGATAAGGCGGTTGAAGATCTGAAGGCCGGGTCGTGTCCGATAGAAGAGGCGCATGTGCGCGATTACGACTGTCCTGTTTTACGAGAGGCCGCCGGGACCGTGGCTGCTGCGCTTAAGACGGGCCGCGGATTTGCGATTGTGGATCGCGTGCCGATGGAGCGATACTCGCCCCGGGAAGCGAGGTTGATTTTCTGGCTTTTCGGCCAGCTCATTGGTTTTCCCCATAAGCAGAGCGCGAAAGGAGGGGTGCTGTTCGATGTGCGGGACGAGGGGCATGACATAACAAAAGGCTCTCGTTATGCGGTTACCAATGCCGAACTTACGTTTCATACGGACAATGCGCGAAGCGAGGCAGTCCCCGAATACGTGGGACTGCTCTGCGTGCATGCCGCTAAGACGGGAGGGGTCAGCCAGCTTGTCAGTGTTTACACGGTCCATAACGAGCTGCTGAAAAACCATGCCGATGTACTGGAGGTCCTGTACCAACCGTTCTACTTTGACCGCCGGGGGTTGAGCACAGAGGAGGAGTCTCCCGTTTCCCGTTTTCCGGTCTTTGAATGGGACGGCCGGGAGTTGCTCTGCCGTTTTATCCGTTATTATATCGAAGTCGGCCACGAGAAGGTGGGAGAGCCCCTGGCGCCCGATCAGGTCAGGGCCCTGGATGTTCTGCAAAGCCTGCTGCAGCGCCGGGATTTGCGGGTGGAGTTCACCATACAGCGCGGGCAGATGCTGTTTTCCAACAATCACCGGGTGCTTCACAATCGCACCGCGTTTGAAGATTATCCGGAACCGGAGCGGCGGCGCCACTTCGTGCGGCTGTGGCTTTCGAGGCGTGGAAAAGCAGGGCATTGACGGCCCCTGAAGCGTCCGGGGCTTTTTTGTTGATATCCGGTGAGGAGAGAGGTGGAACTTGGAACCGGGGTTGCCCGATAAGGAGTGGGGATAAAAAGGGCCATTACCAAAGGGACCCAAGGTAGATTGTTGAGCGGGCTGACGTTCGTTCAAGACGTTGTTCAGAGACCGCTGAAGGTTGGCTACCTGTGGTGCCTGAGCAATGGCCTTTGCGTGTAGAAAAGATAGTGCAGGAACGGACGGGTGTCAACAAAAATAGACGGCGGAGACTCATGTTCAAAGTTCACAGTGACTTATTTTCACGGACGCCGGGCTTGACACGGAGAGCATAAATTGGTAATTTTTATAGTGTTGGGAGTATGAGAAATTCATCGGTTGGAAAATCGTCACATGGGCGGATCTCGTGCAAACAAACCGCACTGCTTTAGATGAGATGATGGTGGTGTGGTTTTTTTGTATGCACGGGATTATCACTATAGTGAGGACCAATGGCATCACTTGGCGATGAGAAGAACTCTCTCCAGCTTTACATGGAAGATGTGGCTACATCTCGCCCTCTTTCGGCCCAGGAGGAAGTTAATCTGGCGTCCCGAATCAAAAAGGGCGACATGGGGGCCCGTGCAAAACTGGTGGAGGCCAACCTGAGATTTGTAATTACTATTGCCCGGAAATACCAGAACCAGGGGATGCCCTTAGAAGACCTGATCAGCGCCGGGAACCTTGGCCTGGTTACGGCTGCAGAGCGGTTCGACGAGACGCGAGGCTTCAAGTTCATCTCTTATGCAGTCTGGTGGATCCGGCAGTCCATCCAGCACACCTTGGCAGAACACCCCCGCATGGTGCGCCTGCCGATAAACCGTGTGGATCTGCTGCGACGGATCTTCAAATATATCAACAATCGAGATTGGGAGACCTCTCATCAGCCGGATGAAGAGGAGATTGCAAGAAAGCTGGGCGTATCTGTGGAAATGGTGAAGGATACACTGAGGCTGGCACGGAATGTCTGGTCTCTGGACGCCACATTTGGGGACGACAACGATAACAGTCTGATGAATCAGATGGTTGACGAGAACCAGGAGTCGCCCGATGCGCAGTCGATGCGCAACTCCCTTGTAAGGCAGATCGAAGTGGCTCTGGACACCCTCGACGAGCGTGAACGGGAGGTGATCAAGCTCTACTTCGGCTTAGATGGAACACACGGGATGACCCTGGAGGAGATCGGCTCCAAATTCGGGCTGACCCGCGAGCGCATACGACAGATTAAGGAAAAGGCACTGCGCAGGCTTCGCAATCCCGCCCTGGCACGGCAACTCATGCCCTATGTAGAGGAAATTTGATTTTAGTCATCATCAAATTCTCAGGAGTAACTGACCCCGGCGCTTCGCTACGGGGTTATGGATGAAAGAAACTTGCTCCCAGTCGGTTTATGGGGCGCATTTGAGCACCGTCCATATTGTATCGAATTGAGTTAAATACCGCAAGATGTGCTAAGTTTCTCAGGAGAGCATTTTGAATATGCAAGTTCACGGGAATGATATCGATAGAGCGCTTAAGGCCTTCAAACGCAAACTCCAGAAGGAAGGTCTCTTCAAAGAGATCAAAAAGAGAAGGTTTTATGAAAAGCCCTCAAAAAAAAAGAAGCGGAAACAGAGAGAGGCGAAGCGGAAAAGCGTGAAGCGTGGCATGTGAAATGGAGATCAGCGTTTATACATCACCTTGCCGTTCTTTTGACGTTTGACAGTTGTAGAGGTTTTGTGGCATAGTGGAACGGGGGCACGGCATGCCGTGCCCTTACGGGTGTACGGACCGGATGCGGTCCATCAGGGTGCGGGTGGCCGCTTCGGGGTCGCTTTGGCAGCAGACGGCGGAGATGACGGCGATGCCGTGGGCGCCTGCGCAGATGACGTCTGCTGCTGCCGCCGCGTCGATGCCCCCGATGGCGATGACGGGGACGGACAGGTTGTGCACTATTTCGGAGAGTTTGCCCAGGCCCTGCGCCGCTCCAGCGTCCGGTTTGGAGCCGGTGGAATAGATGGGGCCGAAGCCGACGTAATCGGCCCCGTCGGCGATGCCCTGCTGCGCTTCTTCGAGATTGCCGCCCGAGACGCCGATGATCCGGTCGGGGCCCAGGAGGTCTCTGGCCAGGCGGACCGGGAAGTCGTCCTGCCCGAGGTGGACGCCGTGGGCGCCCGCGGCGATGGCCACGTCGACCCGGTCGTTGACGATGAAGGTGATACCGGCCTGCGTGCAGATTTCCTGCATGGCCTCTGCGGTCTCGATCATGTCGCGGGTGGCGCCGGTTTTCTGGCGGTACTGGACCGTGTCGGCGCCGCCGGCAGCGGCGAGGCGGGCCAGGTCGAGGTGCGAGTAGCGGTCCTGCAGGAGGGTGTCGGTGAGGACGTGGAGGACGCCGATTTTTTTCATAGAAAATCTCCGATACAACTGGGCGCTGGCGACCCGTACCCAGGTATACCGTGAGCGCCAGGAAAGGAAGTCAATGGCCTTTTGAGAGGAAGTAGAAGTGGTTGGTGGGGCCGTGGCCGTGACCGATGGAGAGGCTGTAGCGGATCGCTTCGGTGACGTAGATTTTTGCGCTGCCCACGGCCTCTTTCAGCAATTTTCCGTTCGCCAGGCCGGCGGCGATGGCGGCGGAATAAGTACACCCGGTTCCGTGCGTGTTTTGGGTATCAATCCGTTCGCCTGCAAAGAGGGTCTCCTCACCTCCGTCGAAGAGGATGTCCAGGGCCTGGGGATGGTCTTCAAGGTGGCCGCCTTTGACCAGGACGGCCCGGGGGCCGTAGTCGAAGATTTTCCGGGCGGCCTCTTTGGCCTGGTCGACGGTTTCGATTTCCATGTCGGCCAGCAGCCGGGCTTCGTGAATGTTGGGGGTTACAAGCGTTGCGAGGGGGAGGAGGCGGTCTTTGACGCTTTCGAGGGCGTCCGGTTTGAGGAGCGCGAATCCGCTTTTGGAGATCATCACCGGATCGACGACCAGGTTGGCGACCTGGCGTCTGGCGAGTTGTTCGGAGACGGCCTGGACTATGGCGCTGGAGGAGAGCATGCCGGTTTTGACGGCAGCGACCTCAAAGTCGTCGAAAATGGCGTTGATCTGGGCCACGATCAGGTCGGTCGGGAGGTCGAAGGCCTGCCGCACCTCCCGGCTGTTCTGGGCGGTGATGGAGGTGATGACCGACATGCCGAAGGCGCCGTTGGCGTGAAAGGCCTTGAGGTCGGCCTGAATGCCGGCGCCTCCTCCAGAGTCAGATCCGGCGATGGTGAGGACTTGTTTCATAGGTTGGGGAATTGCAAAATGAAAATTGCAAATTTCAGATGGGTCGCCCCTACGACGTTTCCCAGGCACCGAGGTAGGCCCTGACTGCGGCTTCGATGTTTTCTGCGGCGAGAATGCCCGACATGACGGCGATGCCGGCAGCGCCTGCGGACCGGCAGAGGGGGACGCGCTCGGGCGTGATGCCGCCCAGGGCGAAGACCGGGAGACCTGCCTGCCTGCGTGCCTGCGTCCCTCGGACAGGCAGGCTGGGGAGTGCTCGGCAGGCAGGCGGTCTGAACTGCTGAGCGGAGACCGGAAAGACCGACCGCCGGACCGTAGCCGGGTTTGGAAGCCGGAGGATAGGTAGGGCTGTAGGTTACGAAGTCTGCGCCTCCCTCTGCTGCCCGTTCGAGTTCCTGCAGGGTGTGCGTTGAGCAGCCGATGAGGAGGTGGTTTCCGTATTTCTGCCGTACCGCTCCAGGCGCGGGCCCCAAGGCCGGTAGGTGGACGCCCCGGGCGCCAAGTTCGACAGCGACCTCGGCTCGGGTGTTGATGGTGAGATGGGCGCCGCAGGCATCGGTCAGGCTCAGGATGTTACCGGCCAGCCGCCGGAGGGCATCCGTGTCCAGGTCTTTCTCCCGGAGTTGGACGAATCGGACGCCGGCGTCGAGCGCCCGGGCCAGGACCTCTTCGAGGGGGCGAGGCGCGCATGTGGCGCGGTCGATGATGAGGTAGAGGGGCGGCAGGCTGTCCATCCGTTCTGGGGGCACGGCATGCCGTACCCTTAGGCCTCGGTCCGAACTGCGCCTTCTGGGGGCGTGGAGGCGGTGGCGTAGAGCTTTTTGGGGATGCGCCCGGCCTCGTAGGCGAGACGGCCGGCTTGGACGGCTTTGCGCATGGCCTCGGCCATTTTGACCGGGCGGCGGGCGCCCGCCACGGCGGTGTTGAGGAGGACGGCATCGCAGCCGAGTTCCATGGCCACGGCAGCGTCGGAAGCGGTGCCGACGCCTGCGTCGACGACGACGGGAACGACGACGGTGTCGAGGATGATCTGGATGTTGTAGGGGTTGCGGATGCCCATGCCCGATCCGATGGGCGCGCCCAAGGGCATGACGGCCGCGCACCCGATGTCTTCCAGTTTTTTGCAGGTGATGGGGTCATCGTTACAGTAGGGGAGTACCGTGAAGCCGTCTCGAACGAGGGTATCAGCGGCCTCTAAGAGGCCGCTGACGTCGGGAAAGAGGGTGCGCTCGTCGCCGATGACTTCGAGTTTAATGAGGTCGGTTTCGAGGGCCTCGCGTGCCAACTTGGCCGTGAGGACGGCATCGCGGGCGGTGAAGCAACCGGCGGTGTTGGGGAGCAGGGTGTAACGCGTCCGGTTGATCAGGCCGATCACGCTTTCGCCCGAAGGGTCGTTCAGGTTGAGCCGCCGGACGCCCACGGTGATGATCTCGGCGCCGCTGGCTTCGATGGCTTCAAGCATGATCTGCATGTTGGGGTAGCGGGCGGTGCCGATCAGCAGCCGCGATCGATAGGTTTTTCCCGCAAGCGTGAATTCTTCTGACATGATGGCCTCTTATAATTGCGGATTGAAAAACGTTAAATCCGAGTTCCGAAACCCACAATTGAAGGGAAGGGGGCCAGGGGGTTAGGTTCCTCCCTGCACCGCGTGGATAATATCCACCTGGTCGCCTGCTTGCAGGCGGATTGACGCCCAGTCTCTTTCGGCTGCGATCTCGGCGTTGATCGCTACGGCGATGCCTTTCTGAGAGGGGTCGATCTGGATGTCGATCAGCAGGTCGCGGACGGTGAGCCCGTCTTTGACCGTTCGTGCTTCTCCGTTGAGTGTGATCTGCATGTCCGAGTCGTTCTACGAGAGGAATCGTTCGATCCCGAAGGGACGGATCGCGTCCGGCGTTTGACCGGTGAAGATGAGTTCGGCGATGGCATAAGCCGTAATGGGGGCCAGGAGGATGCCTTTCCGGTAGTGGCCCGTGGCCATAACGAGGCCTTCGACCGGGGTTTTGCCCAGGATCGGGGCGTCGTCGCGGCTGCCAGGGCGAAGCCCGGCCGTGGTTTCCACGACGGGGAGATCGTAGATACCGGGAACGGCCTCATAGGCGGTGCGAAGGAGTTCGAACAGCCCGCCCGCTGTCAGGCAGGCCTCGTATCCCATCTCCTCGGAGGTGGCGCCCACGACCAGGTGGCCGTTGTCTTTGGGGGCAAGATAGGCGACGGCAGAGGTTGACACGCGCGAGTACCAGACCATGGCGCCAAGGCGCAGGTCAGCGGTCATCTTCAGTCGGAGGATCTGACCGCGCACGGGGCGCACCGGCGGTTGAACAGCCCTGGGAAGGCCGGGGATAAGACGGGACCAGCAGCCAGCGGCCAGGACGACCGTGGCGGCGCTGTAGACCTCGTTGTGGACGCGTACGCCCCGGACGCGCTCGCCCTGGATTTCGACCGATTCCACAGGGGTCGATTCCCGAAGGGTTCCCCCCGCCTTCCGAAAGCCGAGCTTGAGGGCGTCGATGAGGAGGCGGTTGTCCACCTGGTGGTCCCCCGGACACCAGACCGCGGCGCTGATCTGCGCGGCGAGATGGGGCTCCCGTTCTCGCGCCTGCGCGCCGCTGAGCCACTCGACGGGCAGACCCAAGTTCCGCTGATAGGTGTGGCGGAACCGGAGGTATTCCACGTCGTCCCGGGTGATGCCCACCAGGAGGACGCCGTCGGGGCGGTAGCCTACATCGCGGCCGATGTCGGATTCGAGTTCGGCGACGAATTCGGGGAACCGCCTCAGGCCTTCCAGGCCGAACCGGAGGAGGCCCTCTTCTTCGAACCGGACCTCCGCTAAGGGGGTGAGCATGCCCGCAGAGGCCCAGCTTGCAGCCCGACCTGCCCGGTCGCGGTCGAAGAGGATGACCTCCCGGCCTCCCTTTGCAAGGCGCCATCCGATGCTGAGGCCGATGACGCCTCCGCCGACGATGATGATACGGTCTTTGTCCATTCCCAAAAAAGGACCGCCCTTCGAATCGTATCGAAAAGCGGCAACCGCCCGTTTTTTCGACTCCCTGCGCCGGTATGACCCGGATCAGGTTCAAAGGGTATGATCTCAGCTCGACAGACGAGCACCCCTGCACAACCTTAATTTGTTGGACCATCAATAAAGATACCATTTTGGCCCGCTTTGGTCAAGGGTTTCTCCTGTTCCTCCGTGGGTATTGCCAACATCCGCCGTTTCTCTATGGGTACCCGAGTTGGAATCCAACATGACAATCATGCTTATGCGCATGGTTTGGCATCACCATCAACGCATCTCAGTAGATAGCCACAAGTTCCCTACTTTGACATTGAGGCAGGCGTTATTATGCAATTGAAATTCCCAATCTCGTACGGTTTTTAAACCTCTTGACATCTGCAGTTAATTGATTATCTAAGAGAGCAGAAGGACAGACGACGGGCAGGTTCGACCATTTTTGAGGAGGGTTGTATTGTGGCGGATTTGAGCTTGACGGTGAGCGCCGGACCGCACCGGCGGGTACACTGTCCTGTATCGACGGTTGTTGAGGCGCCCGAAGGGGGTTTGGCCGTAACGATGACGAGGTCGAAAGAAAGGGTGCCTTGCCAGGCGCGTCGGGAGGGCGTGGGACTGCGGGTGAGCTGGATTGTAGAGGACCTGGCGGCGGGAGAGACCGCCGGGTACGAACTCGACTTCGGCGGGGGAGAAGCGGCGGCGGATGGGGTGGCGCTTTCGCAAAAGGAGGACGAGGTCGAGGTCTTCATCGGAGGAAAGCATTTTACCAGCTACCGGTTCGGCTCAGACCTGGTCCGGCCGCACCTGTATCCGGTGGTTGGGCCTTACGGCGATGGGGTGACGCGCCGGTTGATACGCGAGGGTGAGGGAGACCACCACCACCACCGGTCGATCTGGATCTCCCACGGGGAGGTGAACGGGTTCGACAACTGGTCGGAGGCGCCGGGGCACGGGCGGACCGTGCACCGGGAACTCGATGCGCTGGAGAGCGGGCCGGTGCTGGGACGGGTTGTGGCAAAAAGCGTCTGGGTCGGAACGGAGGGGTGGAAGGGCCCCGGCAGGTCGGATGAGCTGGTTGAGGAGCGGGCGGGATTTACGTTCTACCACACGCCGCAGGAGGTCCGGATGATTGACATGCACCTGACGCTGACGGCGCTGAACATGGATGTGCTTTTTGGGGATACAAAGGAGGGAGGCCTGGCGTCGGTGCGGCTGGAGGAGTCGATGGAGGTCCGGGCCGGGCAGGGAGGACAGATCGAGAATGCGATCGGAGGGATCAACGAGGACGAGACCTGGGGGAAGCAGGCGGCCTGGTGCGACTATTCCGGGCCCGTGAACGGGAAGCGGGTGGGCGTTGCGATTATGGACCACCCGGACAGCTTCAGGCATCCGACATACTGGCACGTGCGGAATTACGGGTTGATGACGGCGAATCCGTTTGGCCTTTCGCACTTTTACAACGATCCGAAGCGGCGGGGATACCACGTGCTGTCGCCGGGGGAGTCGCTGGTGGGGATCTACCGATTCTACATCCACACTGGAGATGCGGCAGAGGGACAGGTGGGGGAGCGGTACCACGATTTTGCGCATCCGCCAAAGGTGGAGGTGGGGTAGGGAGTTGCGAGTTTGTTGGGGGACGGAACTTTGAACTTTAAACCGGGGCGGTGCTGAGAAGGGAGGATAATATGGCAGACGAGGTGCGGTTTGGCATTGTCGGGCTGGGCATGGGGTTGGGTCGGGCGAAGGTCGCGCTGGAGACAGAGGGGGCGCGGCTTGTCTGCGTGTGTGATTTGCAGGAGGAGAAGGCGAAGGCGTTTGCGGAGAAAGCCGGGTGTGACTGGACGATGAGCCTGGATGACCTGCTGGGGCGCGGGGATATCGATGCAGTGGGGATTTTTACCCCCAGCGGCACCCACTGCGACCTGGCGGTACAGGCCCTTCAGGCGGGGAAGCACGCCTTTGTGACCAAACCGATGGATATCCAGGTGGAGAAGTGCGATACGGCCATTCGGGCGGCAGAGGAGGCCGGGAAGGTTCTGGCGGTTGATTTTGGCAACCGGTACTCGAAGATCAACCAGCAGGTGAAGGCGGCCTTAGACGGGGGGAAGCTGGGGGAGATTTTCCTGGGGGACGTGCGGCTGAAGTGGTTCCGAAAGCAGAACTATTACGATGGGGGCTACCCACCCGGATGGCGCAGCCGGAAGGAGACGGAGGGGGGGTCAATCGCCAACCAGGGGGTGCATTACGTGGATCTGATCACCTGGTTTCTGGGGCCTGTGGTGGAGGTCTACGGCCGGATCGGGACATTGGGACACCGGATTGAAACGGAGGATATCTGTATCGCCCACCTGAGTTATCAGAGCGGCGCGCTGGGGCTGATTGAGACCACGACCTCGAACTATCCGAGTCTGGGAACGACAGTGGAGATTAGCGGTACGGAAGGTTCTCTGGTGTGGAAGGATAAGGGGATCGAGATGTTCCAGACCCGGGATGAGGAGCAGGTGGATGTGGAGGGGATCGAGGTACCGCCCGGGCCGAAGAATATTATCGAGGATATGGTCTCTGCGATCACACAGGGTACTCGACCGGCCGTGCCGGGCGAGGAAGGACGCAAATCCGTAGAGATTTTTACGGCGGTCTACGAGTCGGCGCAGAAGGGGAGACCAATCGTCTTGCATCAGCAATAAAAGCAACCACAGATACACGCAGATCAAGGGGGGAAGACATCTTTCCCATCTGTGTGTATCTGTGGTTTCATTCCTGCGAAGTGTATGATGGCTAAGCAGAACCAACGTCCCAATACCGTGCTCATTACCACCGACCAGCAGCGGGGAGACTGCACGGGGATCGACGGGCATCCGATTTTGGAGACGCCTCACTTAGACCAGCTCGCGAACGAAGGGGTCTACTTCCCAAAGGCCTACTCGCCCTGTCCGGTCTGCGTGCCGGCGCGGATGGTGATTATGACAGGGCAGTCGCCTTACAGGATAGGGTACTTTTCGAACTCGAGCCAGGCGCTGGCGCAGACGGAGACCCTGCCCCGGATTCTGGGTAGACTGGGCTATCAGACGCAATTGATCGGCAAGGGGCACTTTTCCCCGCAGCGGGCGCGGCTGGGGTTTGACAATACGGTGATCAATGAGTCGGGCCGGTACCGGGAGGGGGACGATTACCACCGGTGGCTGATGAAGACGCCTTACGCCGGGCTGGAACGGGCGACGAGCATCGGAAACAACGATGTATTTGCCCGACGGTCGGTGGTTCCGGAGACGCACCATGTGAATACGTGGACAGCGAACGAGTGTATCGAGTTCTTAGACCGGCGAGACCCGACCTGTCCCTTTTTTTTGTGGATGTCGTTTTCCCGGCCGCATTCCCAGTACGATCCGCCGGCGCCTTATGACAGCTGGTACGATTTAGAGGATGTGCCGCCCCCGATCCAGGCACCGAGCGATCATTTCCTGCCGTCCCAGCTCCGGGAGATGCCCGGGCGGTACGACTGGGACAGGATGTCACCCAAACAGGTCGGGAAGGCGCGGCAGCATTACTTAGGGCAGATTACCCACATCGACCACCAGATCGGCCGGTTTACCGCGGCGCTCCGGTGGAGGGGGCTGTGGGAGGATACGCTGGTCCTGTTTACGTCGGACCACGGCGATATGATGGGGGACTACGGGCTATTTTTCAAGGGCCACTTTTTCGAGGGGTCCGGCCGGGTGCCCATGATCCTGCGGCCCCCGGGGTCCTGGGAGGGAACGATTCCGGCGCAGTGGTACGAACGGCCGGTGTCGCTGGTCGATGTGCTGCCCACCCTGGTGTCGGCGGCGGGCGAGGTGCCAGATGGCGTGGAGGGGAGTTCGCTGCTGCCCGCGGTCTGGGGCGAGGACCCGATCGGAGACCGGGTTTTCCACGGGGAGATCGGCAGTATGGAGGCGCGGCACCACTGCCTGACGGACGGGCGGTTCAAGTATATGTGGTTCCGGGTGGGAGGCGTGGAGTACCTGTTCGATCTGAAGGAAGATCCGCAGGAGGTGAACAATCTGGCGGGGAACGAGGAGATGCTACGCCCCTGGCGAAATCAGCTCCTGGAACTCCTGGAGGCCCGGAACGACGACGCGGCGGAAGAGGGGAACCTGGTACCGACCCCGTATGAGCCTACACCTGAAGCACAACTGCGGGCGATGGACCCGTTTGGGAGACGGCCATATTAGAAAATATGGCGGAATCTGGCTCAGTGGAACGCCCTGACGAAGGCGCTCCGGGTACGATTGTTGCAGGGCCCCCACGCCTGGTGCTGTTGGAGACTATGTCCTGTGGTAAGACGGCGTGCGGAGTCTTACCACAGGACGTTCGATAAAAGGTTCAGGAGATTGGGTTTCATGCTGGAAGCGCAACTGGGCAGGTGGTTGACCAGGCGAGGGTGGACCCTGGCGGTGGCTGAGACCACGACGGGAGGGCTGATCAGTTCGCGGATTGTGGGAGTGCCAGGCAGTTCGGCCTATTTTGATCGGGGAATCGTGGTTTATAGCAAGGCGTCCAAGGTGGAGATGCTGGGGGTGAGCGAGGCGTTGCTGGAGATGTACGGGGCTGTGAGCGAGGAGACGGCGACCGCGCTGGCCAGGGGGGTGCGGCAGATTAGTGGCGCGACCCTGGGGCTGGCCGAAACCGGGATCGCAGGTCCCCTGCGGGGGCGCTCGCCCAAACCGATCGGGTTTGCCTGTATTGTTCTGGCCACACCGCAGGACACCCGGTGTGAGGCATTTGTGTTTGAGGGAGATCGACAGGAGATTCGCGATCAGATTGCAGAGCAGGCCCTGGCGCTGGCTGTTTCCTATGTGGAAGATCGGACCTTTTGCGCTTGACTTTGAATCAGGATTTCTGTAATATTATCTGCGGACTGTATCAAGGTCTTCCTTGGTTACCTGTTTATTCAGCGGTTCAAAGGCAAAGATCCGGAGGTTACGGTCTTTGCCTTTCTGGTTCTGGGAAGAATCGTGGATCGTGGACTGTAGGGAAGGGGAGGGGACGAGTCACAAAAAAAGGAGGGTGTATGGCAAAAGAAGAGAAAGTGACGCTTGAAGGCATCATCGACGATACCCTGCCCGACGGGCAGTATATCGTTGAAGTTGAAGGAGGACATAAAATTCTCGGGTATTCGTCGGGTAAGATGCGCAGGAACAATATCCGGGCTCTGGTCGGCGACCGTGTGACGATTGAGACTTCACCCTACGACCTTAACCGGGGCCGGATTATCTGGCTGCACAAGTTGCCAGCCACGGATCAACCAGGCTCTGCTCCCCGGAAGGGAGGCGGGCGAGGACGTCCCCGGAAGAGACGCCGCTGAAGCCACGTTGTGCCGGATGAATTCGTTTTGATGCCGGGGTGAGAGCGCTATGCTTATCATATAAAATATACATCTGGTCATACGGGTGCATTTTTCCGCTGACCGTATCGCCCAGTTTTGGCTGCGTTCCGATATTTTATAAGATTTCATCATCAGAAGTTATTCGCTTTGGGGGCGGGTTTTAAAACCCGCCCCCAAATTTTTTTGAGCGATAGCGCTCCTTGATGGCGTTGAGGTCGTGGATGATCGTGGCCCGCTCCCGGGACAGGCGATTCAGGTAGTACCTGCGTTTGCGCGGCAATACCACGCTTTGCCACAGGGGCCATTTTTGTAAGATATGCTCATCGAACAGGAGGGTGACGAGGCCGCTGGTGGGGAGCGTGAGTCCGTAGATGAGGGCGCTTTGGAGGTCCATCAGCAGGCAGGCGACTCCGACCAGGATCAGGTACCAGAGGGGGAAGAGGACGGCTCCGACCGCCATTTTAACGGTGCCTATGGTTTCGGGCTTGTCACGATAGGGGCGCACAAAAAGCCTCGGGAGGTAATAGGGCAGGGCATTGTGGATGAACCCGTAGAGTACAATCGGAGAGGTGAGCAGGGCAAGCAGCAGGCACCCGCCCGGAGGGGATGACGCTGGCGGGAGGTCGGGGGAGAGACGGAGCCGCCTGAGTTTACGGTGGTGCGCGCACAGACGCTCAGCAAAGGTCCGGACCAGTTCCGGGTCGGCCTGGGCAAAGTGGTGGACGGCTTGGATGATTTCCTGCTGGGCCTGGAGTTTTCGGCTGAGTTCGGAGGAGTCCGGGATTTCGTCCGCGACGGTGTCGGTATAGATGGCGGAGAGGTCGTTGATGACGGTTCTTAGGTTGGGGTTGTCGATGTGCCGGGTCAGGGCCGTGAGACGCTCGTGGATCTGCGCGGTCAGGTCTTGCTCGGCCGCGTTGCGATTTTCATGATAGGCCCTTAGGAAGGGGAGGATTTCGATGGCCTCGCCGAAATGCACAGATACGTCGCTCCGGAAGAGGCCGGGGTCGGTGTAGGTCAGGCCGACGGGGACGATGCAGACCCCGGTCTGGCCGTCCGCTTCGGCTTCGGTTCTGAGGGCGATGCGCGCAGCGCCCGGTTTCAGGTCGCGCACTTTGATTTCCGCATGGCTGATGCCTTCGGGGAAGATGACCAGCGAATGTCCATCCCGGAGAGCCCCGCAGGCTGCGCGCAGCATGTCCCGGTTGCTGTACGTTTTGGACCCTCTGTCCCGGGTGCGGGCAACAGGGATGACGCCGAGCTGTCGCAGAAACCAGGCGTAGAAGGGGTTCTTGAAGAGGGTGCTTTTTCCGAGGAAACGCGGCACGCTGTCCGGCAGGGTGAGCCCGAGGATGAGGGTGTCGAGCATGACGTTGGGGTGGTTGGCCGCGAAGACGAGGGAACGGTCGGACGGGACCCGGTCGTGTCCTCTGACGTCGATCTTGCGGAAGAAGATCCAGAGGGCCAACCGGACGATAGGACGAAGGACGCAGAGGAGCATGGCTAAAATCGAATGTCGAATGTTGAGTAAAGGCAGTCGCAAGTCACGGGTCACGGGTCAACCCCAAACCGGAGTTGGGCGGGGGACGCGCGACTTTCGACTCGTGACTGAATAACGATACGCTATTTGACCCCGGCCTGGACGCCTTCGAAGCGCCAGCGGAAGCGGGACGCCCGGGCTTCCTCAATGTTGACCTGGGACAGCAGCACCGCGCCCAGGATGAAGAGCCCGATCAACGACAAGATCGCGTGGCGGGCCGAGCCGGTGGCGTCGCTGAACGCTGCGAAGATGAACGGCCCCCAGATGGCGGAGAACTTGGAGAAGACCGAATAGAAGCCGTAGAATTCGGCGGAGGCGGCCTCGGGGATCATCGATCCGTAGAGGCTGCGGCTGAGCGCCTGGGTGCCGCCCATGACCAGGCCTACGGCCGCGCCCAGGACAAAGAAGTGGACCGCCGCGCCTTCGGGCATAAAGTAGGCGCTGATGACCACCAGGCTCCATAGTCCCAGCGCAATGAGCACCGCTTTCTTCGCGTCCGTTCGGTCGGCTAAGACACCGAAGAGCAGCGCGCCGAAGAAGGCGATGATCTGGACGATGAGGAGGGTGAACATGATGACGGTGTAGCCCAGTTTGAGGGTGCCTTTGGCATAGACTGCGGACATGTTGATTACGGTCTGAACGCCGTCGTTGTAGACCATGTAGGCCACCATGAACAGCATCAGTTGCTTGAAGCCCAGAAGCTTGCGGGTCGTGGCCCAGGTACGTCCGAAGCCCACCCTGGCATAGGCAATGGGCTTCGGGACGCTCTGGTAGTTGGGGGGCAGCGGCTGGGCCTGTCCGATTTCCCGCAGCCGGGAGAGGGCAAATACGGAGAAGGAGAACCACCAGATCGCGGCCATGGCCATGGACAGTTTCACGGCGATCTCCTGGGAAATGCCCAGCGTTCCGTGGCCCCACACGAGGCCCAGGGCGATGGCGTATTGCAGGCCGCCGCCAATGTAGCCGTAGGCGAAGCCCTTAGCGGAGGTCTGGTCGATGGTGTCGGGAGTGGTGATGTCGGGGAGGAAGCCGTCATAGAAGACGTTGGCGCCCACAAAGCCCATCTGGCTGAGGAGGAACAGCGCCATGGTCAGAATTACGTCGCCGGTTTCTACAAAGCAGAGGAGGGTGGCGAAGAGCGCCCCACCGTAGGCGAAGGTACGCAGGAAACGCCTTTTGGCGGCCGAGAAGTCGGCGATCGCGCCCAGCATCGGGGTGAGAAGGAAGATGAAGAGGGCGCCGAAGCTGATCATGTAGCCCCACAGAACCTGGCCGTCGTACGGGCGCCCGAAGATAAGATAACCGCCCTCCGGGACGATCGCTGTGGCAAAATAGAGCGGCAGGAGGGCGGCTGCGATTGTGGTGAAGTAGGCCGAGTTGGCCCAGTCGTACATGGCCCATCCAAAAATGGTCCGTCGGTCGTTTTTCAAAGAAGGTCTCCGCTTCTAATAATTGTGAAAGCCGTGGCCCGATCCCGGGAACCAGATGATATCCACTACCTGCGCTATGCCGATTCCCACGCAGTACCCCACCACCGTCCCATAAAAAAAGGGCTTCGCGCGTTCGTAGAGCCGGGGGCCGCCGTAGCGCACGATCAGCAGCTTGGCCGTCCACACCATCAGGATGCTCAGCGCATAATACCTCGGTCCCGTCGTATACTGGAACGCCAGCCCCAGCGGGTGCAGCGGCCACCAGGAAAACCATGTTCGCAGCAGCGCCAGCAGCCCCGCCTCGCCCGCGCCTAAGAGCCAGACCCCCAGCTTCTGTGGGTCAAACACCGTCCTGTCCGCCTCCCCCAGCGACGTCGCCATCCGCCCGAAGATCCCGTGAGGCCCCTGCCACAGCGTCCACGATCGCAGGAACAGCGCCGAGTGCGTGTAGCAGAAATAGATAATCGCGGCCGCGCACACCGTAAATCCCACCGCAAACGCTAAGAACACCGTCCCACCCACCCACCCTCTTCCCTGCTTCACTTCCTCCAGCGCCTTTAAATGGTGCGGCATCGTCTGCACCCCCTGCAGCCGGCCCGCCCCGTAAAACGCGCTGCTGTTCAACAGCTCCAGCGCCGTTAAGTTCCGCGCCGACATCGGCGCCGTCCCCATCACCGCCTTGATCCACCACCCCCCCTTGCCGCCTACGGGCACGAGGTACCCGAACCCGCTCGCCGCGATATATTTCGCTGCTGTAAAATAAGCGATAAACATCAGCGCCATCTGCATCAGCGCCGTGGCCAGCGTCATCCCCGCCGCCATAAAAAACCCGCATATGTACCCCGCACAAACCACAAATCCCACCAGCGCCGTCCGGTAGGAAACCGGCCCCTCTTCGCCCTCCCCGGCCCACGCCTTCCGCCACACATCGGCCAGGTGCCGCCGCGCCATCCACATCGACCAGACCACCAGCACCGTCATCGCCCCGTGGCTCTCTAAGCTGATAATCTCGCTCCCCTTGGACGGCTGCCCCTGCAGCCCCACCGTAAGCCCCGTCCGGTTTATCACCCCCACCTTCACCACCGCCAGCAGTCCGAAAAACCAGAAGCTGAACAGCAGGTCTAAGCGGCACAGGTACCCCAGCCCGATCACCAGTGGGAGCACCCGAAGGTAGACCGGGGGAAAATTCCGCGCCACCGTCATCGCCTTGGTATTCACCGAATCGAACAGCGTAATCCGGGGCACCCCCGGATAGAAAAATGGTATGATATTCCAGAAAATGATCCCCGCCGTCCACCCCACCCCCAGCCAGAACACCGGCCGC
Organism: Candidatus Latescibacterota bacterium; assembly: GCA_965222075.1. Classification (GTDB taxonomy): domain Bacteria; phylum Latescibacterota; class UBA2968; order UBA2968; genus JAAXHW01. Next base: position 4,293,691 of record OZ244937.1, read on the forward strand.
TTGAAAATCGTGGGGATGCAGTGCCCCTCGTTGAACCCCTCCGTCATATCTACCGGGAAATTTACCAGCGGATACGTCAGCCGCTCTGCATCCGCCCACTGCCGGTGGAAAATCGCCGTCACGCAAAACGCCACTCCCGTCATCGCCACACACGCCGAAAACCACCACCACACCGGCATCACCCACCCCCCCCATGGCACCGACTCCCCCCTGTGCAGCCCGAAGTAGAACCGATCCATAATCTCCGGCACCGGTTCTGGAAACGCCCATGCGGGCAGCTCGTCCAAAATCAGTTCCGCCCACCGGTTCTCCGGCGTGGCAAAAAAATGGGGCGCTGGAAGGCACCCGATCAGGTAGCCCATCCAGCCCACCCCGGGCATCATGCCCGCCACCCAGGTCATTCCGAATATCACCATCAGCTCGGTGCTGGACAGCGCCGTCTGGGGGGCGACCCGGGCGATTGCCATGTTGATCATAATCCAGATCGTGAAGACCAGGATCAGGGATACCGGGAAGTTCGACTTTACGAGCGAGCCTATATGCAGCACCATCTCTCCCGCGTTCCCGTAGAGCGCGATCCCGGCCGCGGTCAACAGGCCCAGAATGACCGACCGTGCGGTAATCGGCCCGGCCTTCCCCGCGGCCGTATCGGTATGCGCCGATTCTTCGGGATATGTGATAGCCATAGGCCCGCTCACCCTCACTTTATTCGCCGGGTACGAACCGTCGTAAATATTGTACCGCCCTGAGTACCGCTGTTTCCTCCGCCTCGGCCTGCTGGCCTTCATAAACAACCGATACCCATCCGTTGTAGTTCACTTTTTTGAGAATCTCAAAAATTTTCGGATAGTCCAGCCAGGCCTCCTCCCCCGTCTGAATCCGGTAAACCTTCGCCCGCACGTGAACCGCTAAGGGCGCCGTCTCCTCGATGCTCCCGTAAAAATTCAGCGCCGGATCTTCCTTTCCACCCGCACCCGACGCCCCGGGAGACCCCACATACTGCCCCGTATCTAAGATGTGGGAGAAATAGGGATTGTTCACCTCCTCGATAATCCGCCGCACCTCCTTCCCCGTCCGCGTCACGCACCCGTGGTTGTGGTTGTGTAGCCCCAGCACCACTCCCTTCTCCTCTCCATACGCCGCCACCTTATGCATACAGGGCATCATCCGCGCCCAGACCGCCTCCTCGGGCTCTCCCTCTGGAATCCACGCCGCAAAAATACGCACCAGCGGCACCCCCATAAACGCCGCCACATCCACCCACTGTTTCACCTCATCCACCGCCTCCTGAAGTTCCGGCTCCGGCCTCCCGAAATTGTTGCTCACCCCGATATAAGAAATCGCCAGTCCCCGCTTCAGGCACCGCATCCGGATATCCCGCAAATACGCCGCATCCGTCAACGCAAACGCCCGCGTATGGATATCGATCCCGTCCAGCCCCAGCTCACAGGCCCTATCGATAAATCGCACCAGATCCATCTCTCCTGCGGCGAACTGATCCTTGTAACTCAGCGACATGCATCCCAGCTTCATCATCTCAGATACCTCCCCTATTATCAGGCCAGAGTAAGGGCACGGCATGCCGTGCCCGGTGCGGTCGACTTCTTAGCCCCAGTCCCACAATCGCCACGCGATACGTCTTTATAAGGTCCCCCAATGATAATGATAAAGACCATGGAGCACAAACCGCTCTGTCGTCCGCTGTGAGAATCGAACTTAATACCGGAGTGCTGCCTCGTCAAGCCCAAAACAGAAGGGTTGACATCGGACCCAATCCTGTGCATCATTTTCTGTACCGATTCACGATCCACAGTTACTATACCGGCGAACCGAAAAGTGAACGAACGGAAAAAAACAAACGCCGAACGCAACGGCCTGCGCCGCCGCATTGCCGAATTGGAAGCATCCGAAGCCGAGCAAAAGCGGATGGAGGAAGCGCTCCGCAGGAGCGAGGAACGCTACCGTGCCGTGACGGAAACGGCCTTTGCAGGCATCGGCATTACAGATCCGGACGAAAACATGGTCTTTGTCAACCCCGCCTTCGTCCAGATGCTGGGGTACACCCAGGAAGAACTGGAGGGGGGGTACACCCAGGAAGAACTGGAGGGGATGAACCTCTCCCGGTTAACGAACCCGGAGGAGTTCGCCAGATATCAGAAGTTCACACAACAGCGAAAAGAAGGGGTAGAAAATCACTACGAGACCCGTATATACCGCTCCGTGAATGCCGCGCTCACCCTGTCCGAACACACCGTCTTGTCACAGAAAATAGACCTCTGTGTACGCCTGAAAGAAGACCTGCCCCGTGTTGTCGCCGACCCGACCGAGTTGGAACAGGTGGTGCTCAACCTGTTCAACAACGCCGTAGACGCCATGCCCGACGGAGGGCGTCTGAGCGTCACCACCTCGGCAGAACACGGGTGGGTCTGTCTCCGGGTAGAAGACACCGGGATGGGCATTCCCGATGGTGATCTGCACAGGGTCTTCGATCCCTTTTTCACAACCAAACAGGTGGGAGAGGGAACCGGCCTGGGTCTCTCCGTCAGCTACGGAATCATCCAAAAAATGGGCGGTCGCATCGAGGTGCAAAGCAATCAGGGCCGGGGCACAACATTTACCGTCATGCTGCCTGTCCAAAGGGGGTGAACCTTGTCAAAAGGACACGTTCTGGTCATCGACGATGAACCCACGTTGTTGGAGGCCTGTGAGGAGACCCTCTCCTATCACGGCTACGATGTCCGCCTGCAGGCCACGGCCCGCGATGGGGTCGAATCGGTCCGGCAGGAGACCTTCGACCTCGTGCTGATCGATCTGAGAATGCCCGACACAGACGGCCTGCACATCCTGCGCGAGATCAGGTCCATCGACGAAAACGTGATGACGGTCATGATCACCGGTTTCCCCACCATCGCCACCGCCGTAGAGGCCGTCAAAGAAGGGGCGTTCGACTACCTGCCCAAGCCGTTTACCCCCGACCAGTTGCTCATCGTGGTGGACCGGGCGCTCTCGCAAAAACGGCTCACAGAGGAAAACCTGCTGTTGCGCAAAACGCTCAGGTTTCGGCGGGGATTTGCAGGCATGGTGGGCAAGAGCCGCGCCATGGAACGGGTGATTTCGGCCACCAATGAAAACCTGGAGCAGATGGTCGCCGACGGCCGCTTCCGGGACGACCTCTACTACCGGCTCAACGTCATTACCATCCCCCTGCCCCCCCTTCGGGAACGGGTGGAAGACATCCCCCTTCTAACAGAGCACGTGCTTAAAAGTCTGAACAGCGAACACAAAAAGTATGTCCAGGGCATATCAAAAGAGACCATAAATCTCCTGCAGGGCTACGCCTGGCCGGGAAACGTCCGGGAGCTGCAAAACGTGATCGAACGGGCCTTCTTCCTCACCGACGCCGAAGAGATCACACCGCTCGACCTGCCCGCCCATCTGACCCGTCAGGAGACGCCGGTCCTGCCTGTGGACACCCAGCTCCCGTTTCCGCAGGCCAAAAGGGCCTATCTTGAGCCCTTTGAGCGGGAGTACCTGGCAAAACTCCTGCTGGACTGTGGGGGTAACGTGTCCCGGGCGGTCGAACGCGCACAGGTACACCGTTCTTCCTTTCAGCGCCTGTTGAAAAAGCACGGCATCCGCCCCAGGGATTACCGGGGCGCTTGAGGGGCTGCCGCTTTTATCAGGAAAAGGGTAGTGCGTTGATGCAGCACAACCTGGTCCGCGAGCTTCGCAGCCCACATTGAGAGGCGCACTTTGGAATCCAGCCCCCAAGCACATCCATCGCCTCCAAGGAGAACATCCATGACCTCGGACCTCCTCAGTTCCCTCACAAGGGTCAAAAACGCCCGAACCCTGCGGTCCTCCTCCTGGGACACCTCTGGCCGCAACAGCGATGCCTGGACGGTTGAGGCCGGACAGACCCGGGTGCTCGCAAACCAGAAAGGCCCCGGATGCGTCACCCACATCTGGATGACCCAGACGGGCGAAAAAACCTTCCGGGACGTCCTGCTCAAAATGTACTGGGACGACGAAAAAACCCCCAGCGTCCTGGTCCCCTTGGGCGACTTCTTCTGCCTGGGCCACAACCTCATGAACTCCTTCCAGTCACTCCCCTTCTCCGCATCGGCGCACACCGGCAGGGAAAACCGGTTCGGGGCGAACGTGGCCCTCAACAGCTACTTCCAGATGCCCTTCAATCAATCCGCCCGGATCGAAGTCACCAACGAAGGCGAAGAGGCCTACAGGCAGTACTTCTATGTTGACTACGAAGTCTACGACGCCCCCCTCGCAGACGACATCGCCTACTTCCACGCCCAGTTCCGGCGGGAGAACCCCTGCGACGGCTGGGGCCACGAAATCCGTGTCAACACCCCCGAGGCCAACATCGCCAACAAAGAAAAAGAGGCCTGGGCAAACAACTACGTTATCCTCGAAGCCAAAGGCACCGGCCACTACCTCGGCTGCAACCTCTCCGTCACCAATTTCCAGGGCACCTGGTGGGGAGAGGGCGACGACATGATCTGGGTGGACGGCTACAAATGGCCCCCCGACCTCCACGGCACCGGCAGCGAAGACTACCTTGGCCAGGCCTGGGGCATGCAGGACAACGCCTACCTCTTTAACGGCAGCTCCATCTACGAACACAACACCGGCGGCTACCAGACCTCCTACGTCTTCCACCTCACCAACCCGGTCCGCTTCCGGAAAGAAATCAGGGCCACCATCGAACACGGCCACGGCAACCACCTCGCCAACGAAATGTCTTCCGTGGCCTACTGGTACCAGCTCGAACCCCACAGGAAATTCGGCATCCTCCCCGTCCAGAAACGTCGGCCCGTGGAACGCCTGGGCGAACACTGGACCGTGGACTGGAAGACAGATCGCGCGTCGCAAACCACCCGTCGCAAACCCACCCTCAATGCCGAAATGGTAAAGATAAAGCGTCGGTGGGCCAGGAAGCAGGGCCGATAACTGGAACCACCTTTGTCAGATCTCTGGAATACAGAAGCTCGTGCCTGCGGGGCTTTTTTCGTGGGACGCGTACAGGACGCTTTGACGCCCTCATCGGATTGCCAAATCCGGCGAAGATGGCCCGGCGAGAAAATCGGTTGACAGAATCCCCTCCTCCGACTATCATCATGGCCGATCAAGGGTGGATCGTGGATCGTAAAAACGAGACCCGAGACCCGAACCCCGAGACCCAACCCATGCCAACCTCATCCGTAACCGTCCTGGGCGGCGGCAACACCGCCTTCTCTGTGGCTGCCAACCTGACTCTAAAAGGTGTTGACGTCACCCTCTACGAAATTTCGGGCTTTAAAGGCGCACTGAACCCGATAAAGGAATCGGGCGTCATCCACCTGGTCGGCGTCGGCGAACAGGGTGCGGCAAGAATCCACCGTATCACGACCGACGTTGGTGAGGCCTTAAACGCCTCCGACCTCGCCCTCCTCATCGTGCCGGCCTACGCCCATAAGCCCTTCGCCGAAGTCTGCGCCCCTCACCTCCGGGTCGGGCAGACCGTTGTCCTCATGCCCGGCACCCTCGGCATCCTCGAATGGGCGCGCATCCTCCGCGAGGCCGGAACCGGCGGTGTCACCCTCGCCGAGGTGGACACCGCCCCTTACGTCTGCCGAAAAACCGCCCCCGACACCGCCACCATCTGGGGCATCGTCTCTGGTCTGGGCCTGGGGGTGCTGCCTGCCACACAGACGGAACGCGTATTGGAGCAGATCGCCCCTCTCTTTCCGGGTATCTCCCCTTACCCCGACGCCATGGCCTGCGGTCTGGCCGCCATGAACCCGGTGGTCCACCCCGCAGGCGTCCTGCTCAACGCCGGGCGCGTGGAGTATTCACACGGCCAGTTCTACTTCTACGAAGAAGGCGTCACCCCCTCTGTGGCAAAGGTCATCATGCAGGTCGACGCGGAACGCCGGGCGATCGCCAGTGCCCTCGGCTACAACCTCTGTCCCGCAGACGAGGCCTTTCACAGGGCCGGGTTCGGGCCCAGGGGAGATCTCTGGGCCACCATCAACGGCTCCTACATGCTCACCCGCCTCAAGGCCCCCGGCTCCTTGGACAGCCGGTGGCTCACCGAAGACATCCCCTACGGTCTGGCGGCCTGGAGTTCGGTCGGCGCTCAGTATAATGTAGAAACGCCCACCATGAGGGCGCTGGTGGACATCGGATCTGTTGTGATGGGATTGGACGGCTGGGCAGCCGGCCGGGGTGTGGGTGAACTCGGGATCGCGGGAATGGATCGCCAGAGGTTAACAGCGTTCCTTCAGAGTGGGGAAACGGGATAGCGGTGGACCAGAAAACCGATATTGAAATTTTTCAAGAACAACCTGTTATCCTATTCCCACCGCCCGCCCTTCTTCTGCCGAGCGATAGATCGCATCCGTAATCTGCTGCACCACCAGCGCCTCCTCCAGCCCCGTCTTGGGTCGGCGGTTCTCCCGGATCGCCAGGGCAAAATCCCCCACCGGCCCCGCGTGGACCAACCCTGAGTCTTCGTCCCCCTCCCAGATCGTCTCCGAAACCACCCCTTCCTCCGACGACGCCCGGTTGTAGACGATCCGCTTGCCTTCTCTAACCGGCATATCCAACTCCAGAGACCCCTCTGTCCCTACAATCTTCCACGCATCCTCTGCCCGGGCCGCGGTCATCTCCCCTCGTTCGAAATGGATCACCGCTCCTCCCTCGCAGCGGACGATCGCTGCTGCGTGGGTCTCGGCATCGGACCCCGGCGCGGTCAGCGCTTCGAACTTTGGCGGCACTGTCCAGGTCTGTCCCAGCACCAGCTTCGGTCTGAGCGACCAGCCCGTAACCCCCAGCAGGTAATCCAGGTCGTAACACCCCCAGTTGGACATAATCCCGCCCCCGTTGAGCACCACCTTCAACCGCCACTCCGGCGGTGGCGTCTGGGAAGGGCCGCTCCCCGGCCGAATCGCCCGGCACTGAATCATCCTCAACGCGCCCAAGGCGCCCGTGGCAAGAAACTCCGTCACTGCATCGGCGGACGGCAGAAACCGGTACCGCGACGAACAGCACCCCGCAACCAGATCCCCCCGCGCCTGGATCAACTGCCGGACCTCGTCCGCATTCATCGCCACCGGTTTCTCGGTCAGCACGTGTTTGCCCCGCTCAAACGCCCGAAGCCCCAGCCCGGTTCGGATGCAGGCCGGCATCGCCAGCACCACCGCCTCAACCCGGCCGTCCTCCAGCAAGTCATCCCCCTGGGCATACACCGTCTCCACCCCGTATTTCTCGGCCATCTCCCGGGCAACCGTCTCGCGCAAATCGGCCACGGCCACCACATCGATCGCCGTCGAATCCGTAGCCGCCTCCAAGTGCCTCCGGCCGATCACACCGCACCCGATAATCCCCAGACGCACAGGTTCCATTGCCATGCCCTTTCCGTCTCCCCCGTAGGGGTGCCTTTACCGCTTTCCCTGCAACCGCTCCTCCCGCATCGCTCGGGATCGGTCGTAATAGGTCCAGAGGTCTTCCAGATCGAACTCCCGTTCAACATCCTCCACCGTCACATCCTCCATCAGCGACTCCATCACAAACGTCGCTTCGGGTCTCAGGATCGAGAACCGCACCCCGGGGCCGTATTTTGCCTCAACAGCCCCCAGCTTCGCCTGATTGAAATCTAAGTGATACGCCTTGCAGTCCGTATTGACGTCTGCAAATGCAAAAGGCGACAGGTCGCCCTTGTCCACCAGAGTCTCCTGGTATCCCTGCCAGGCCAGACGTCGGCCGCACATATCCACAATCACACTCTCTTTAGACTGGCTCACCACCAGAAAAACCCCGTAGTCCCGGGCCCAGGCCCCGTGGCGCTGTCCGCCGTGAAACATGCTCGGAAAAAACACGATGCGCGCCCCGGCCCGGGCAAGCATCATCGCTACCTCCGGGAACTTCAGGTCAAAACAGATACACATCCCCACCCGTCCACAGTCCGTCTCCCACGTTGGCGCCTCCGTACCGGGAAGCGTCCCATTGTTCATCTCCGTCATCGTCGGCTGAACCTTCCGGGGGTTCGGGTTCTCTCGTATTCTACGTTTGGGTCGGCCTTCGGCCTTGCCACGCCTCGGATTACGTCTGGAATTTCTCCTTTCCACCAGGTCGGCGGATCGGGGAAGGGGAAGACCGAATGCCATTGCAGCAGGAGGGTCCGACGCTTACCGGTCCGATTCGGCCAGGCTGCGTGGAGCACACGGGCGTCTGCGATCACCAGATCTTCAGACTTGACCGGGACATCCACAGCATTGGGGTGGTCCATAAAAGCCGGGTGTGACAAATCTTCGACCGCCTGGATCTCCTCGCCGTGCGCCGCAGGCAGGAAATCGTGCAGATCAATCCGCATGTGATGCGTACCCGGAATAACCCGGAGGCACCCGTTTTCCCGTGTCGTATTCGTCAGATAATAAGACAGGAAAATCCGTGTGGGCCACCGGGACGCGGCCTCAGGGTGGTTCCAGTTCGTAAAGTCCTGGTGCCAGTACAGGGGCGGGCCGTGAGGGGGTTTGGATAACAGGATGATTTTGTCGTCGGCCCGCTGGCCTTCCAGCCCGAGCAATCGGCATGCTTCCCACTGTTCTGGAAGATCGATAATGCGTTCTACAATCGGATCGGATAACTGGCGCTCGTCCGGCGTCTGGCCTTTAGGGGTGCGCCATTTCCGCTGGGTGGACACGTGGATGTCGCTTCCCTGGTAGCGGTATTTTGGATTGACGGGCACGCGGTCGAAGATGTCCTCGGACCAGTGGCGTAATTCGTCGAGAAACGGGTTCTGCAAAACTCCCGGAACCACGGTATATCCCAGCTCCACCAACTCCTGCCGCTTTTGCAGTGCCTCTTTGGGGGTAAGAATCGACATCATATCCTCATGCGTCCTGGTTTTAAAACAACCTCTCCCGAATATCTACCGGTCGCCATAATAATGTTTCAAACATTCGTTCATTACCCACGCTGTCCGCGCCCCGCTCTCCCCGGTCGATTCACAGACTCCTTTTCTCAAAAGCTGGTCCACCACCGTCTGGACCAGCGGTTGGTGTACGTGGAGCGGATTTCGAAACTCCAGAATCTCCTCTTTGCCCTCCTTTTTAACCGTGATCCCCGTATCGGAAAAAACCGGACACTGCAGTTCCCCTTCCGACCCGGTAAACGTGATCCGATCTTCTTCGTGGTCCGCATTGAAATTCCAGACCCCCGTGCCCACACTCCCCGGCTCGAACTCGAAACAGGCCGCCGTCACATCCTCGGCCCGATACGCCCCTCCCGTATTCACGGAGAAGCCCCCCACCGCCTTGATGGGGCCCACCAGAAAATCGAGCAGGTCCAGTCCATGAGACCCAAGATCCGTAAACAGCCCGCCGCCCGCAATAGAGGGGTCGTAACGCCAGCCCAGCGCCTGCTCGCCCGTATCCAGCGGCCCGTACTGGACGATATGCACAGAACTCAACGTCCCCAATACCCTTTCTCGCAGCAGTTCCCGAACCTTTAAAAACCGGGGAAGGCCGCGGCGGTAATACGCCACAAAAAGTGGCGCCCCCTTCGCCTTGAACGCCTCCACCATCCTGGTGCATTCCGCATGGGTCATCGCCATCGGCTTTTCAACTAAGCAGGGCTTGCCGGCCTCTGCAACCTTCAACGCCAGCTCGCAGTGGGAAGACGGAGGCGTTGCAACATAAACCGCATCCACCTCAGCATCGGCAATCAAATCCTCCGCCCGGCCGTAGGACCGGGGCACGCCGTGCCGCTGCGCATAATCGGCCGCTTTCTTCTCATCCCGCCGCATCACCGCCACAAGCGCCGAACCTTCCGCCTTCTGAAACCCCGGCCCGCTCTTCACCTCCGTCACATCCCCGCATCCGATAATCCCCCATCTGACAGTCTCCATTTCACCTTCCTTTCACCACTTATTATGAAACTGGCATCTTTCTCCACGCAGCCAATTTCCAAGATAACGCTTTTGCGACGGATTTCCAAGCGCTCCACACCTCCGAGAAAAAGAAACGCATCTCCACGATCAGGAAGAGAAAATAGACTGGATTTAAGTCTCCCAAAATGGTACCTTGGGTTCTACAGAGTGGCTCTTGACGTTGGGTTTTCCCCTCTCTCTTCTGCACGTTATCTGTGTCTACCTGTGTTCATCAGTGGTCGCTTTTGCCTTTCTCTGCCGTCCAACCCACTCATCAGAAAGGAACAGAAAGGAACAGAGATGGAAACGTCCGAACCAACCGTCCAGCAGTTATTCGACCTGACCGGGAAAGTTGCGCTCATCACCGGCGGCACAGGCTACCTGGGCTCGACCATGGCTCGGGCCCTGGCCGAAGCCGGCGCATCGGTCGTCATCAGCAGCCGGGACCGCAGCCGGGCGCAGGCCGCCATGGAGACGCTGCCCAGGGCAGGCGGCGCGGAGCACTTCGGCGTCCTGCTGGATCATATGGAACCGTCGTCCGTCGAATCCGGTTTTGCCGAAGCGGTCGAGTCCGCTGGAAAGGTCGATATCCTGGTCAACAACGGGAACGAAGCGCAGGCCAACGACTGGACCAGCGTCACGCATGAACAGTTCACCCGCCAACTCGCCAACGCGTCGGGATATTTCACACTTGCCCGCCTCCTTCGAAACCACGCTGTCGAACGCAGCGCCCCGGCAAGCATCGTCATGCTTGGCTCCATGTACGGCCAGGTCGCCTCCTATCCCGATGCCTACGAAGGGGTCTGCAACGCCAGCCCCGCCGGCTACCATGCGCTCAAAGGCGGGATCATCCACCTGACGCGTCACCTGGCCATCTACTGGGCCCGCGACAACGTACGCGTCAACTGCCTCAGTCCCGGTCCATTCCCCAACAACCCAAAGGTCCAGTTAGAATTGGTAAAACGCCTGTGTGTCAAAAGCCCGATGGTGCGCATGGGCCTTCCCTATGAACTCAAAGGCGCCATCCTGTTCCTCGCCAGCGACGCCAGCAGCTACATGACCGGCCAGAACCTCACCATCGACGGCGGCTGGACCGCCTGGTAAAAGGAGATCTCATCATGGCAGAACAGATTGCCGCACCGGTAAAACACTCGGTAAGACGTTCGATGGAAGTCTTCGAAAGGGCACAGCAGGTGATCCCCGGCGCCACCCAGTTGATCAGCCGTCGCCCGACCCGTGCGGCCTTAGGCTTCAGCCCCATCTATGCCGAACGCGCCAAAGGGTGCCGCATCTGGGACATCGACGGCAACGAATACGTGGACTGGATGAGCGCCGTCGGCCCCATTATCCTGGGATATGCGGATGACGCCGTGGACAGCGCCGTGAAAGAGCAGATCGCTAAAGGATCGATTTACAGCATCGTACACGAAACTGCGGTGGAACTGGCCGAGGAACTCGTGCGCCTCATCCCCTCCGCCGAGATGGTGCGCTACGCCAAGGGAGGCGGGGAAGCCTGCACCGTCGCGGTGCGCATCGCCCGCGGCGTCACCAGCAGAGACAAGGTCCTCTTCTCCGGCTACCATGGCTGGCACGACTGGTACCTGGCGGCGAACCTGGTCGGTGAAAGGCTGGACACCCACCTCCTGCCCGGCATCGAACCCATCGGCGTGCCCAGCGTCCTGGAAGGCACAACCATTCCCTTTCAATACGGCGACCTGGACATGCTGGAAGACCTGTTAAAGCGACACGACGGCGACGTCGCCTGCATCATCATGGAACCTATGCGCACGGAATTGCCCCCCGAAGGCTATCTGGAAGGGGTGCGCGAACTGGCCACGCGCTACGGCGTAATCCTCATCTTCGACGAAGTTTCCAGCGGCTTCCGAATCGCCCTGGGCGGAGTGCAGGAATATACCGGCATCATCCCCGACCTGTCCGTCTTCGCCAAAGCCATCTCCAACGGCTATCCCATGGCGGCGGTCGTGGGAAAACGGGAAGTCATGGAGATGGTATCCCGCATGTTCATCTCCAGCGCCTACTGGGACGACAACATCGGTGTTGTGGCTGCGCTCACCACCCTCAAGGAACTCCAGCGCCGCAATGCCGTGGCCCATTTCGAAAAGGTCGGATCGTCGTTCAGTGAACGGATCAACCGGGTCGCCCGGGAAGTCGGACTGGATGCAAAGTGCGTGGGCGTCGCCGCGCATCCGGGCATCCGGTTCAACGTGGAGGGTGCGGAAACGGCCAAAAAGGTCACCACCCTCTTCATCCAGGAGAACGCCCGCAGGGGCCTCATCCTCTCCACCGGCTTCTTCTTCAACTGCGCCCACGACGACGCGGCACTGGATAAGACAGAAGCAGTGGTTCGGGAGAGCTTTGCAGTCGTCAAAGACGGGCTGGAAAACGACCGGCTGGATGAGCTCCTGGAATGTGAGATGCAGGAGGATCTATTCAGGCGGATGGTTCGCTAAGAAAGGCGGAGGCGAGATCCTATGGGAGAAATCGACTACCGGGACCTCGACCGGGAAATCTGGGAAAATGAACCGGAGGACTTCGTCCCGTCCCAGATCTACGACATGCACCTCTGGTTGACCTAAAAACCCAGGGGCGAGATCACCTCGCCCCTGGGTTCTTTATGTCCTACCGGGCGACCGGCCCGGTCGTCCCTACACCATCGGTGTTCATCGGTGGTTGCTTTTCACCGACCTCTAACCCCTGAACCCTGTCCTTTTCACGTCTTCTCCATCTTACGCCGCAAAAACGTCGGATACTCTAAGTCGTCCAGGGACACATCCTTTAAGATATTACCCTCCTTCTCATGCGCTTGGCCCGTCTCTCCATTCCCACCAACCTGCCGCATAAACGCGGGAATATCCCGGCTCACCTTCCGGTTGGACTCCTGGACCTCCTTGGTGTTCTTGCTCCGGCAATCCTCCACGATCGAAAATCCCGTGGCAATCACAGTCACCTGGAGCCCGTCGCCCAGGCCGTCGTCTAACACCGTCCCCCAGATAATATTCGCCTCGCTGCCCGCCGCCTCGGTAATCACCGAAACCGCTTCGTTGACCTCAAAAAGCTTCAAATCGCTCCCCGCCGAAATGTTCACGAGCACCCCTCGGGCCCCATCGATGGAGACATCCTCTAACAGGGGGCTCTTGATCGCCTTCTGCGAGGCCTCCACCGCCCGGCTCTCGCCCACCGCAGCCCCTGTGCCCATCATCGCATCGCCCCCCTCCAGCATCACGGTGCGCACATCGCTGAAATCTAAGTTCACCTCTCCTGGGATCGTAATGAGATCCGAAATCCCCCGCGTCGCCTGCAGCAGAACGTCGTCGGCCATTCGAAATGCCTCGCGCAGCGTCGTATCTGCTGAACTCACGGCCAACAGGCGCTGGTTCGGGATCACAATCAGCGTATCCACCGCCTCCTTCAGTTCTGCAATCCCCACCTCCGCATTGCGCATCCGGGGCACACCCTCCATCGTAAACGGCTTGGTCACAATCCCCACCGTCAGCGCCCCCGCCTCCCGGCCGATCTCGGCCACCACAGGCGATGCGCCCGTGCCCGTGCCTCCTCCCATGCCGGCCGTTATAAAGACCATGTCGGAATCGGCCAAGAGTTCGGTCACCTGTTCCCGGTTCTCCTCAACCGCCTGGCGCCCAACCTCCGGGTTGGCCCCCGCGCCCAGCCCCTTGGTCGCATTCTGCCCGATCTGAACCCGCCGGGGCGCCTCCGACAACTCCAGATCCTGTATATCCGAGTTGATCGCAATAAACTCCACCCCCTGCAGGTCCGCTTCAATCATCCGATTCACTGCGTTGCCCCCCGCGCCCCCCACCCCGACCACCCGTATCTTGGCCTGATTCTCGCTATCTACAATCGAAAAAGTAACCACCTTATGACCTCCTCTTTGCTGACGAACTGAGAGAACAGAAACAAAAGACTGGAAACTTGCGGAAGCACTCTCTTTTGGGATGGGCGGGAGGGGCTGACCCCTGGCCCCTGTATTTAGAAAAAGTCCTTTACCCAGTTTTTCATACGACTCAAAATCGCCTCAAAGGAATCGTCGCTGCCTACCCGCAGCAGATCTTTTCGGTTTTGATGGTGCCCCCCAAAGAGCACAAGCCCCACGCCGGTGGCGTAGATCGGCTGGGTCACGGCGTCCACAAGTCCGACGACCCCCCCGGGTGTGCCAAGGCTGACCGGCATCCCGAAGACCTCTTCTGCCAGCTCCACGCACCCCTCCAGCATCGCGCCCCCCCCGGTAATTACCACACCGGCCGCGAGCAGATCGGCGTAATCGGTGCGGCGGATCTCCCGGTGGACCAGGGCGAAGATCTCCTCCATCCGCGCCTCAATAATGGCAGTCAGCTCCGCCCGGGGAACGTGGTACGAGGGGCGTCCGGCCAACCCGGGGACCTCGATCGCTTCCTCTTTGCTCACCAGCGAGCAGAGCGCACAGCCGTGCGCCCGCTTGATCTCTTCGGCCTGCTTCCAGGGGGTGCGCAGCCCAATCGATACATCGTGGGTCACATTCTCTCCCCCCAGGCCCACCACCGCCGTATGCCGGATGCTCCCATCGTAAAACACGGCCAGATCGGTCGTGCCGCCGCCCACATCGATCAGCGCCACGCCCATCTCTTCTTCCTCCGGAGAAAGCACCGCATAGCTGGATGCAAGGGGCTCCAAAACCAAGTCCACCACCTCCACACCTGCGCGCCGGATGCTCTTGCAGATATTCTGGGCGGACGTAACCGCGCCCGTTACAATGTGCACATCCGCCTCTAAGCGCACGCCCGACATCCCGATGGGATCTTTCACCCCAGGCTGATCGTCCACCACAAACGATTGGGGAAGCACGTGGATAATCTCCCGGTCCATTGGGATGGAAACCGCCTTGGCCGTCTCGATCACCCGGTCCTCGTCGTGGGCCGTAATCTCGTTGTCAGGGCTTGATACCGCAATCACGCCCCGGCAGTTCAGGCTCCGGATGTGATCGCCGGCAATCCCCGCATACACCGCCGCAATCCGGGCATCGGACATCCATTCGGCCTCCTCAATTGCCCGCTGGATCGACCGGACGGTCTTCTCCACATTCACCACAACGCCCCGTTTTAACCCATCCGAAGGGCTGCTCCCCACACCGGTGACCTTGAGCTGTCCGCCCTCTTCTGCCTCGGCCACAATCGCACAAATCTTGGTGGTCCCGATGTCGAGTCCAACAATCCGATCGACTTTGACCATTTGCCATGTCCTTTCAAAGGGTTACCAGAACAAACCGCGTCTCCCATGCGGGAGAGGGTTATCGCTTCCCGACAACCACCTGGTCCCAAAACCGGAGGTCCACATAGGCCAGCGCCTCCTCCTGGTGCGCCCCCGCCGCCAGATAGGCCTGAAAGTTTCGGACCTGGTGGTCTGCATCCTCAAACCGCATCCGAAGCTCCAGCCCATCCCCTACCATGTAGATCCGCGCCTCGTCTGGAGACTCGATGCGGACCTCGGAAATATCGTCCAGAAACGCGGGCGAGCGGACGTTCAGGGTCTCTAAAAAACCGACCAGGCGGGAGAACACCTGCCTCTGTTGGTAGCCCGTAGAATCCGATACCGCCGTCTCAACGCCCGTTATCACCGGCAGATCAAGCGAGACTTGTGGCAGAGGAACGAACGCCTCTTCCCGGTCTATTCCAAAAAGCCCCTCAGACGTAGAAACCAGCGCAATCGGCTGGCGCTCCTCCACCGAAATTACCAGGGCCTCCGGGGGTTGGCGCAGCAGCAGAGTCTCTCGAATCAGGGGATGGGATCTCAGCCGCTTGGTGGCCGCCGCAAGATCGGCCTCAAACAGATTGCCCCCAATCTCCAGCCCCGACCGAACCGTCACATCACGCGGGGTCAGCAGCCGGTTGCCCACTACGGAAATCCGCTTCAACCGGAAGAGGTCCGATTCGATAAGGGCCGGGTAGGCATTCTGGATACCAAAGAACAGCAGCCCCAGCATGACCAGGAGCAGGAACCATCGCAAGACCCGTGTCGGCCTGCGAAGCGCCCTGCTGTTGGCAGCCTCTTGTATAACCCGTTCTTTCTCTTTCAGTTGAGGATAAATGGGTGTATGTCCCGGCATAAAACCTCCAATCCCCTGAATCGGTTGCGGATTGCGGAATAAAGGCTTTTCAATCCGAAATTTCTCTGTTTTGCCTTCTCACGGATTTTCAACGCCGTGTGTTCCAACAATGCGAACTTCGGTCTCCAGCTCAACGCCGTGTGCCCAGTGCACCCGCTCCCTCACCTGCTCAATAAGGGCCAGCGCCTCCTCTGCGGTCCCCCCGCCTGTGTTCGCCATAAAATTGGCGTGCAAATCCGACACCTCCACAGCGCCGGCCGAAAGCCCCTTGCACCCGGCCTGGTCGATCAGCAGCCCCGCAGATCTCCCCGGCGGATTCTTGAAAATACACCCCGCATTGCGCTTCCACAACGGCTGGGAGGCTTTGCGCTGGGTCAGCATCTCGTCCATCCGCCGCTTCACAACCTCCGGGTCTTCCTCTGCTAAATGGAACGCCGCGTCAACCACCACCAGCCCGGCAGGCAGATCCGTATGCCGGTACCCGAAGGAGACCTCGTCCTGCCCTAACCTGAGCGCTTCGCCGGACCTCAGATCGATCCCCCGCAGCCAGATCAACCGCTCTACGGTCTCTCCCCCCCAGGCGCCCGCGTTGCCCCAGATCGCCCCGCCCACCGTCCCTGGAATGCCGCACCCGAACTCCATCCCCGTCCGGCCTGCGCGCTGGCAACGCCGGGAAAAGACCTGCAGGCTGGCCCCCGCCTGCGCCTGCCCCAAGTCGGCCTCTACCCGGGTGCGGGTCAACCCGCTGGTCAGGCAGAGCACCAGCCCCCGAAAACCGGCCTCCCGCACCAACATGTTCGTCCCCCCCCCCAGGGGCAGCACCGGCAGCCCGGAATCCCGTACTAAGGGAACCGCCCTGCCCAGGTCGTCCAGGTCCGCAGGCAGGAAGAAGAGGTCCGCAGGACCGCCCATGCCAAACGTCGTATGCCCCGCCAAGGGCTCGTCAACCCTCAATTCGCCGCGGCATCGCGCCCGGATTTCACGGGCCAGCAGGTCCCTCTTTGAGCTTTTCATAGACCTCATACGCCACCTGCTCCACATCTCCCGCGCCCATCACAACCACCAGGTCTCCTGCCACCGCATCCGCCACTAAGGCCGGTCCCAGATCCGCCAAGTCGGGCACATATTGCGCCTTGGTGTCCCGTACGGAGGCCGCAACCAGGGCGCCGTCCACCCCCCGAATCGGCTCTTCGCGGGCGGGGTAGACATCGGCCACAAAGACCCGGTCAGCCCTACTGAGGGCCTCGCCGAAATCTGCTGCAAAATCCCGTGTGCGCGAATACAGGTGGGGTTGAAAAATTGCTACGATCCGACCCGACCAACCTGCTCTGGCTGTCTCCAGCGTCGCCCGGATCTCTGTTGGGTGGTGCGCGTAGTCGTTTATCACCACCACCCCACCCGCCTCACCCAAAACCTCGAACCGCCTGCGCACCCCCCGGAAGGCCTCCAACCCGGCCTTTTGCGCCTCCCAGGAAAGCCCCAGCGCCGTTCCGACCCCCACCGCCGCAAGCGCATTGGACACATTGTGCAGACCCGGAACCTGAAGTCGAAGCTCCCCCAGCTCCTGATGCCCGTCAAAGACCCGAAACCGGCTGTTAAACCCCTCCTGTGCGATTTGATCCGCACGGATGCGCACATCCGATTCAAGCCCGTAAAAAATCCGCGCAGTACCACCCGTTACCGCTAAGTTTCGCACCCGATCCGCGTCCCCACACAGGAC
The DNA here is from genome assembly GCA_965222075.1 of Candidatus Latescibacterota bacterium. Classification (GTDB taxonomy): domain Bacteria; phylum Latescibacterota; class UBA2968; order UBA2968; genus JAAXHW01. Next base: position 4,311,460 of record OZ244937.1, read on the forward strand.
CGCATGCCCGCCCGCAGGCACCGATGCTAAGAACTGCTCAAACGCGCGGTAGATCGCCTCTAAGTCCCCGTAAGAGTCGAGGTGGTCCGCCTCTAAGGACGTCACCACAGCCACCGCCGGAGTCAACGCTAAGAAGGAGCGGTCGAACTCATCGGCCTCCACAGCCCAGAACGCCCCCTTGCCCACCCGCAAATTGCGCTCCTCCCCTCGAACCACGCCCCCCACCAGCACCGTCGGGTCCAGCCCGGCGGCCTCCAAAACCGTGCCCACCATCGCCGTGGTGGTGGTCTTTCCGTGGGTGCCGGTAACGCCCACAACCCGATGTCCCTCTGTCAGGCGCCCCAGAAGTTCTGCACGCTTTAAGGTCGGAATCCCCCGCTCCCGCGCCGCCTGGAGTTCTGGATTGTCAAACGAAACAGCGGCGGTATAGATTACCCCGGCCACATCGCCCACCGCCCCGGCCGAATGCCCGATCTGCACCGGAATGCCCAGTTCGGCCAGATGGTCTGTCAGCGCGGAAGCCTGACGGTCCGAACCCGTAACCAGACATCCCCTTTGGTGGAGGAACTCGGCCAGAGCGCTCATACTAACGCCTCCGATTCCAACAAAGTGTATTCGGGCACCCGCCCTCAACTTGACCATGAGCCACGATCCACGCCGGTCTGCCGCTTTTCATTCCCCTCTGAGTAATCCCACCCGCGCCATCCCCGCCACGATCCGCTCCGCCGCATCCGGCACCGCCAGCCTCCTGCTTCGGGCCCCCATCTCCGCTAAAGCCGCCTCATCGTCCATCAGTTCCACAACCGTCGATGCCAGCTTCGCGGCGTTTAAATCCGACTGCCGGACCATCCGGGCGGCCCCGGCCCGCGCCGTCGCAAGCGCATTGTAGTCCTGGTGATGCTCGGAAGCCGTTGGCAGCGGTACCAGCACCGCCGGCACGCCCAGGTGGGTCAACTCGGCCACCGTCATCGCCCCCGCCCGGGTCAACGCCACATCGGCCGCACTGTAGGCCGCTTCCATATCGTCGATAAAATCCTTCACGACCACGCGCCCCCCAAAGGCCCTGGCCGCAGAAACGGCCGTTTCATAACCCGGCTTTCCCGTCTGCCAGAGCACCTGTATCTCCCGCTCCACCAGCGCAGGCAGCGCCTTGGCCATCGCCTGATTGATTCCCGTTGCCCCCTGGCTTCCCCCGACCACCAGCAGCGTCGGTCGGTCCAGCGTCAGTCCACAGCGTCTGCGAGCCTCAGCCCGTTCAACCCGCGTCCATCCACCCCGGACCGGATTTCCAACCGCCAGCCGTTCGCGCCCTCCAAGCCGTCGAACAGCACCCCCAAAGGCAAGGTAAACCTGCACGGCAACGCGCGAGAGCACCCGAATCGCAATCCCGGGGAAATTGTTCTGTTCGTGTAAGACCAAGGGAACGCCCAGCAGCCAGGCCGCCATACCGATCGGACCGCTGACGTAGCCGCCGGTGCAGATCACAGCGTGGGGACGATACGTGGAGAGGATACTCAGAGAGCGAACCATCCCTTTGACAAGCATCCAGGGGAATTGGAGCAAGTCGGGGTGGGGGTGTCGGCTCAGGCCGATCACCGGGATGATTTCTAAACGATAGCCCGAACGCGGGACCAGCCTCGCCTCCACACCCTGCGCGACTCCGGCAAACCGGATCTCCGCATCGGGATACCGCTGGCGCACCGCCTCGGCCACCGCCAGCGCGGGAACCGTGTGCCCCCCCGTCAGCGTAACGGCGAATAAGAGGCGTAGTGCCATCACAATCGCCGGACGGCCGGACGGAGGCCCCGGTGCGCCTCGGCCCGCCGGGGAGGCGTTGTGGCTGCGCCGGCCCGGCCGATGTTGATGAGAATCCCGATGGCGATCAGGGTGAGGAGCAGTGAGGATCCACCGTAGCTGATAAAAGGAAGGGGAAGCCCTGTGGTGGGCAACAGCCCGGTGCAGACCCCCATATTCACAAACGCGTAAACCAAAACCATGCAGCTAATGCCCGACGCCAGCAAAAAACCGTGCAGGTCGGGTGCACGCCGGGCAGCTTGAAACCCGAGCCGCCCCAGGATCAGAAACAGGACCAGCAAGCCTCCCGTGCCCACCAATCCCAGTTCTTCTCCCACAATGCTGAACACAAAATCGGTGTGGGGTTCCGGCAGGAAAAAATATTTCTGCAGGCTCTGCCCCAGTCCTACCCCGGTCACTCCCCCGCTGCCTAAGGCCAACAGCGACTGCGCCACATGGTAGCCGATCCCCTGAAGGTCATCGGTCGGATTTAAAAAGGCGAGGATGCGCTCCTTCCGGTAGCCAAACACAAAGACCCCCAGGTAGAGCAGGGGCGCAAGCGCCGTGCATGTGCTGAGAAGGTGTAAGACCCGAACTCCGGCTAAGTAAAATATCAGCGCACATGTCAGCCCAATGGCCAAGACCGTCCCCAGATCGGGCTGCAGGACAATCAGCCCCATAGCCGCACCCACAATGGCAATGTGGGGCAGATACCCCTGCCGAAACTCCCGTACCAGACCCTGACGCCGGCTGAGCGAATCCGCCAGATAGATCACCAGGGCCAGGCGCATCAGATCCGACGGCTGGAACGCCATGCCGAAAAAATGAATCCATCGGTAAGCGCCCCGCACCTCCCCGATTCCCACAAGCTTGAACCCCAGCACAACCACCAGCCCTGTGAACCCCAATGCCAGGATCGCCCGCGAGAACCGTGCCCAGAGGCGGTAGTCGGTCCGCATCACCAGGTACATGGCCACCAGCCCGACCAGCGCTCTAAAAGCCCAGCGCTTCAGAAAAAAGTGGCCGCTCTCAAACCTGACCTGGGCCAGCGCCGCGCTGGAACTGTAGACCATCACCGTCCCAAATCCTACCAGGCCGACCACCAGGAGCATGAGCAGATAGGCCTGCCGGTCCCCCTGTTCTGTCTGAGTCGCCATCGAAAGCTATCGTGTGATCTGAAGAAAGGGGAGAAAGAGGGGATTCTTTCAGAGAAAGTCAATCATTTCCGGTTAGAAAATTGCTTGTTAGAGGAACGTTTAATCAGATAATTAGAAACAAAGAGTTAACTCAGAAGCCTTTCTTGCCATACATCTCTTCACTCTTCAAACCCCAGCGCCCGGGCAACCTCCTCCATCGCCAGCCCCCGCGACCCCTTCAGCAGCAGCAGGTCTCCCGGCATCAGGAAGTCCTCAAGCGCACCCACAAGGGCGTCCCGGCCGGTAAAAGCCCGCGACCGCTCTGCTGGAAGCCCCCCTTCTACGCCCCCCTCGGCCACCTTTCGGGCCAGGTCGCCCAGCGCAAAAAGGGCGTCTATACCCCGGATCGCTGCAAAGATGCCCACCTCCCGGTGATCTCTCTTGGCGACCGATCCCAGTTCCAGCATATCGCCCAGCACGGCAACGCGCCGTCCCCCTTTTTTGGGCGGGGACATCTGCGAAAGTGACTCCAGCGCCGCACGCATCGAAACGGGATTGGCGTTGTAGGCATCGTTCAAGAGGCGAACACCGCCCTGTTCTACAACCTGGCTGCGCAGCCTGGAGGGGTGAAAAGATGCCAGCGCAGCGGCCGCCTCGGCAACCGGGACGCCCAGCGCCGCCCCCACCGCAGCAGCGGCCAGGGCGTTGTAGACGTTGTGGCGCCCCGGAATCGAAAGGTGAAAAGAACGGCCCTGTAGAGAGAAATGACCGCAGCCCTCCTGATCCAAGATGAGTCCCTCCCCACGAAACTGACATATCTTCTCGATGCCGAAGTCCAGGAGTCTCCCCTTTAGTCTTGCTCGCTCCTTGGACGTCCACAGGTCGTCGAGATTTAAGATAGCCATTGAAGACTCATCTAAATATTCCAGGAGTTCCCCTTTGGCCTTGGCCACCCCCTCTACAGAGCCTAAAAACTCTAAATGTGTGGGTCCAATATTGGTAATCACGCCGATCGTGGGATCGACGATCTCGCACAGATCACGCAGGTCGCCCTCTTCGCTGATCCCCATCTCAATCACGGCAACTTCATGCTGGCTCGAAAGCCGGAAGAGCGTCAGCGGCACCCCCAGGTGGTTGTTCAAATTTCCCTCGGTGGCGAGTACCCGGTAGCGGGTCCCAAGCACCGCGGCGGCCATATCTTTCGTCGTCGTCTTCCCAGTGCTCCCCGTGATCCCCACCACCGGAATCTCAAACCGGCGTCGATAGACCCGCGCCAAGTCGCCCATCGCCAGGCCGGGATCGTCGCTTAGAACCAGCGCCCCCCGGGGCCGGTCTTCCACCTCCCGGTACCACGCCCGGGAGACCACAGCCGCCGCCGCCCCCTTCTCAAGCGCAGCCCCCACAAACCGGTGTCCGTCGGTATGCTCCCCTGAAAGCGCGAAGAAGACCTCCCCCGTCTTCAGCTTTCGCGTATCAATACACCCGCCGGTCGGATATACCCCCGACGCATCCCCCTCGGCCACCAGCTCCCCGCAGACCGCCTCGGCCACCTCCACCAGCGTCATCCCTTCCATGGGCACTCTCCTCTATCCCCCACAGCCCGATTGTAGATTGCGGATTGGAAACTTTTCATTCCAGGGAGGGAAAACGATCCGGTGAATCGTCCGGAGTGGGACTCCGAAATCCGCATTCCCCAATTGCACTCAGCACCTCTCGCGCCACCTCCCGGTCGTCAAAAGGGATCTTCTCCCGCCCGATATCCTGATAATCCTCGTGTCCCTTCCCGGCAATCATCACCAAGTCCTCAGGACTTGCAAGCCGGATCGCCGCCTCAATCGCGCGCCTGCGGTCCGGCTCGACCCGGTAAGGCGCCGACCCCAAGCCGGGCAGAATCTCTCGAATGATCGCCTCCGGGGCTTCCGTCCTGGGGTTGTCGGACGTCACTACTGTCAGGTCGGCCCGTTGGGCCGACACGCGGCCCATTTCCGGCCGTTTTCCCCGGTCCCGGTCTCCGCCGCAGCCAAAAACGCAGATCAGCCGTCCTTCGGTCAGCGCCCGTGCCGCCTTAAGCACGTTCTTCAGGCCGTCGGGCGTGTGCGCATAGTCCACAATCACCCCAAATGCCTGTCCCTGGTCAACCTCTTCAAACCGCCCCGGCACCCGAACCTCGCGCACCGCCTCTACAATCACACCCGGCGCAACCCCCATTGCCAGCCCCACAGCCACCGCAGCCGCAGCGTTCCAGAGGTTGAACCTGCCTTTGAGCGCCAGGCTCAGGTCCAGTCTCCCTACCGGCGTCTCAAGGCTCAGCGCTGTACCCCGCCAGGTCGTCCGACCCTCTAAGATGCGCACCGCAGCCCCTCCGGAAGCTCCATATCCCATCACGTGTGCAGGGCATTGCGCCAGCAGGGTCTCCGCCGCCGGATCGTCGACGTTGACAACCGCCTGTGCGTCTGAATCCAGATTATCAAAGAGCAGGGCCTTCGCGGCCAGATAGGCTTCAGAAGACGGGTGAAAATCGAGGTGATCTCGGGTTAGATTGGTAAAAACGGCCGTTTCAAACCCAATGCCGTAGACCCGGTCCAGCGCCAACCCGTGGGAAGAGACCTCCATCACCGCCGACCGGCATCCCGCCCCGACCATCTCCCAAAACATCCGCTGGAGGTCGTGAGCCTCCGGTGTTGAATTTGACGAGGGCAGGCGTCGTGCACCCAGGTGGTGTTCAACGGTGCCGATCAGTCCCGGCTGCCAGCCAGCCGCCTCTAAAAGCGCGTGGATCAGATAGACTGTTGTGGTCTTCCCATTGGTGCCCGTTACCCCCACCATCCGTAGCGAGCCGCAGGGGACACCGTAAAACCGTTCTGCAAACACCGCAAGCGCCCGCCGCGCTGAGGGCACCTGTACGGCCGCCTCTTCCACCTCAACCGCCTCTTCCACCACAGCCGCCGCCGCCCCCTTCTCAAACGCATCCATCACAAACCGGTGTCCATCAGTCTTCTCCCCCCGCAGGGCGAAGAAAACCTCCCCCGGCTTCAGCCCCCGGGAATCCGTGGCCAGCCCCGTCACCTCCACATTGCCGCCTCCAAGCAGCCGGGCCCCGGGAAATCCGGAAATCAGCTCCTGCAGCCGCATACCATCTCCTCCCCCCGCACACAGCACCCCAGTCGCAAGTCCCGAGTCCCCCACCACTCCACCGTTTTCGGCGCCAACTCGCCAGTCACAACTCGCTACTCGCTACGCTCCTTCCCTCAATCCGGCAGACCGTCCCCCGCTCGACGACCGTGCCCGATCGGGGCGTCTGTCCCACCACACACCCGCTGCCGGATGTCTCCACCCTAAGGCCTGCGGCCGTAAGCCGGTAAACTGCCTGACGCAGGGGAACGCCAACCACATCGGGCGTCCGAACCGCACCCTCCACCTGCCCAGAACCGTCTGGGGCCACATAGAGGAGGACTTCCTTCCGTTGAACGACCTGGTCTACCACACGGGTCCCCCTGCCCACCACACGGGCCTGAAATCCACGTCGATCCAACACACGCACGGCCGACTCCCGCGAGAGCCCTTTCAACACCGGAACCTGTTTCTCGGAGAGTCTGCCACCCCTCTTGTCGCCCACAACCGCCCGGTGCCGCAGCCGCGTCTTCCTCAGGCTCAAAATCCGCTGCATAATCCGGCTGAAAACCGGGGCCGCGACCTGGCTCCCCCAGCGGGTACCCTGCGGGCTGTCTACAATTACCAGACAGAGGAGTTCGGGACGCTCGGCCGGCAGGTATCCGATAAAAGAAGCGTTGTAGGCATCGGGTGCATACCCCGCGGCACCTTCCAGCGCCTTCTGCGCCGTGCCGGTCTTGCCCGCCACCTGGTAGCCCGATACCCGAGCATTGCTGCCGGTGCCCCGAGTAACGGCGCCTCCCAAAACCTTGGTGACGGTCGCCGCGGTCTCAGGCGAAATCACTTGCCGCACCACCTGTGGACGCTGCACCGAGACAACGCTGTCTCCCCGCAGGGTTTTGAGGAAAATTCGGGGAGCCAACAGACGTCCTCCATTGGCAATTGCGCCGTAAGCCGTCACCATCTGCAGCGCCGTCACCCCCACCTCCTGCCCAATTGCGATCGTCTCTAAGGACCGCTTCGACCACTCTGAGGGGTGCTTCACGTCCCCTGGCACCTCCCCCGGCAGGTTCCCCCCTGTCAGGCTGCCGAATCCGAAAAGGCGTATATACCGAAAAAACCCTACCTTCCCCAGCGTCCGGGCAATCTTGATCGTCCCAATATTGCTCGACGCTTCGATAATCTCCCGGACGGTCAGCCACCCGTTTGGATGGGTATCGCGGATCACGTCCCCCGCGACCTCCATCGCGCCGTTCTCACAGAAAATCCGGTCTTCGAGTGCGTAATCCTTCTCCTCTAAAGCCCCCGCAAACGCAACCACCTTAAACGTCGAGCCCGGTTCGTAAAGATCGGTCACCGCCCGATTGCGGCGCACCTTCAGATCGTAGCGGCCAAAGGCATTGGGATCGTAGAGGGGCACATTCGCCATCGCCAGGATTTCTCCGGTATTGGGCCGCGTCACGATGACAATGCCGCTCTGGGCTTGAAAGCGCGCAACGGCTGCCTCCAGTTCCTCCTCTGCAATCGACTGGTAGTCGGCATCGATCGTCAGCACCAGATTCCCCCCATCCTCAGGCAGTCGGAGAACCGCCCCCAGCGCCCCCAGCGCCTTTCCCCGTGCGTCCACCCGGGAGACCATCTCCCCCGGCTTTCCCTTAAGGAGAGAATCGAAACGGTGCTCAATCCCCTCAATTCCCACATTGTCGATGTCGGTATACCCCAGCATCTGGCCTGCCAGGGTCCCCATCGGATAGGACCGGCGCATCTCCACCATCCGGCCCACCCCCTCCGGCACCCGATCCTCAGGAAGACCGTCCATAACCTTTCGAGCCAGCCACACAAAAGACCGCTTTCCCCGCAGCCGCTTCAGCACCTCCGCGCCGTCTTCCCCATCACGCCGGGAAAACCGTACGGCGATTGCCCGCAGGTTGTCGAGTTCAGATATATTGTTGAGAAAGAACGATTGCGCTTCTAAGTTCGTTACCAGCACCCGTCCGTGCCGGTCCAAGATGCGCCCCCGGTTGGCCTGCAGCACGATCCGTTTCTCGTGCTGGCTTCGCGCCTGGGCGATATACGCCTCACCCGCCCAAAGTTGCAAGGAGGCCAGCCTGAAGGCCAGCGCCACGGCGAATCCGATCCCCAGCAGAGAAACCACCTTCAGCCGGCGGGTATGTCGCGCCTCAATCTGCATCCTTATTTTCGCGTATCAATGGGCTTCAAATAGAGGTTACGGGGCGGGTCCGACGGAAAAACCATCCCCAGTTCTTTCGAAGCAATCTCGCGTATGCGGCTGCTCCGCACAAGCCCGGCGACCTCCGCCCTGAGGCGGTCCTGCTGACGGATCAGCGTCTGCCGCTTTGCCTGGAGCCGCGTCAATTCCTCCCCCTGGCGCATCGTCTTCACATGCCCCCAGAGGTAAACCAGCAACCCCAGCACCAGCAGCACAAGAGCGCCAAAATACGACCGGTAGAAGCCCGATGCCATCCCCTACTCCTCTCCCAATTGCGGATTGTGGATTGCGGAATAAAGGCCTTTCAATCCGAAATCCGAAATTTCAAAGCCGTTCCGCCACCCGCAGCGTCGCGCTCCGGGCCCGTGGGTTCCGCTCCCGCTCCGCCTCCCCGGCCCGGATGCCTCTGGAGGTCAACACCGCTACCGTCCCGACCCGGCCGCATCCGCAAACCGGCAGGTCGGGGGGACAGATGCACCCTCGGGCCTCAGCTCGAAAGACCTGTTTAACCGTCCGGTCCTCCAGCGAATGATATGAAAGAACGGCAATACGCCCGCCCGGCTGAAGGACCTCAATAGCCCCCTTAAAAACCCCTTGAAGGTGGGCCAGTTCCTCATTCACCTCAATCCGGATGGCCTGAAAGATCCGGGCCAGGGTCTTCTTAAGGTGGGGCCCCCGGACCACATCGGCGATCAGGTCGGCCAACTCCAGCGTCCGCGTCAGGCGTTCCCGTTCCCGGTATCGGCAGATGGCCCGGGCAATCCGGGCCGCAGCCCGCTCCTCCCCGTAAACCCTGAAGATCCGCGTTAGCGCCTCCTGCGGATAGGTATTGATCACCTCCTGCGCGGAGCGGAGAGCGTCGGGTCCCATCCGCATATCTAAGGGGCCGTCCTGCCGGTAGCTGAACCCCCGTTCGGCCCGATTGATCTGATGCGAAGAAACCCCCAGGTCGAAAAGCACCCCACCAACCCAGGAGACCCCCAAGTCAGCCAGGACCCGAGACAGTTCCCAGAAGGGCGCCTGCACTACCTCGGCCCGGCCCCCAAACCGGCGGAGGCGCCTTGAAGCCTCTCGAACCGCATCCGGATCCCGGTCGATTCCGATCAGCCTCCCCGCCTCACCCATCCGCTCTAGCAGGCATTCCGCGTGGCCCCCTCCCCCCACCGTCCCATCCACGTAAGTTCCCTGCGGGTCGCAAACCATCCACGCGGTTGTCTCCGGCCTCAGAACCGGTATGTGAAACGCCGGGGCCTCCTGTCCCATCATCCCTGTTTTTTGAAGTCTCTATAAGCTTTAGAATAAATATTCCACATCCGAACCGAATAAATATTCCACAAACTGAATATTCAACCCCTGAACCCTAAAGTACATCTATCTCCTGCGCATTCTTTTCCAGCTCCTGATCGGCCTCGTCTATATAGTCGGCATACCGTTCCGGATTCCAGAACTCAATCCGATCTCCCACCCCACTGATCGTGGCCCGGTCCGTAATGCCGGCCCTGTCAAGCAGCTTACGCGGGATCAACACCCGTCCCTGCCGGTCGATCCTGGCCTCTACGGCCCGCCCGGCCACCGAACGGATCAATTGCCGGGCCTGTTTTTGCCCGCCGTCCAGCGTCTGAAGCCTGCCCAGAAGGCGCTGCCAGCCCTTCGGATCGAAGCCGGCCAGGCATCCGTCGAACCATCGCGTAATCACGAAGGTCGTCACACCCATAGGCAGCGCCTTGCGACAGGCAGCGGGGACAATTAGACGCCCCTTGGGATCTACCGGAACGTCCTCGTATCCGCCTATGAATTGGGGAGTTTCATCAGACATTCAAAAATCTTGTTTTTATTTTAGTTATCTCCAAATTACCCTAATCACCCTAATCCCCCACTTTCCCCCACTTTCCCCCACTTTCCCCCACTAAAGTTAGGGCCAAGGGAGGGAAAAGTCAAGGATTTTCTAACCGTCTGTTTTGCTTTATCTCTAAAAAAAACAATATGGTGCTCAAAAGAGCATCAGTGTTTCCTCACCCACAACCGCGCTTGCCCCAAGGCCGTCTACGCTGTATCTTGTAGTGAAGCCCTCCTCCCCCCCAACCCGTCGGCTTTATGCCTGAGAAGGGAGCGACACAAATACCCGAGAAACCACCCGATGAAACAGACGCCCGCCTTTATCCTCTCCCTGTGCAGCCTCCTGCTGTGGAATACCCTCGGTTGCAGCCGGAAGCCCGTCGCAGAATCCGGTCTCTCCGATCGGCAGTTTGCCGAACTCGCCGTGGAGGTCATCCACCTCCATCGGCGCTATGCCGACCGGCCCGACAGCCTGACGCTCCAGAGAGAAGCCCTTTTCCAGCGTTACGGCATCTCCCCAGAAGCCCTCGAACGCTTTATTGCAAAACGCGAGCAGCACCCGGACGCCTGGAAGCAGGTGCTTCAAGTTATGGAAGAAAAACTCGGAGAAAGAGGGGAAGGCTCACAAACCGGAAGGAACTGCGGCGTTGGAAGATACCGGAAGGGAGAAGGCGATACGGCCAAAGTGAAAAGTGAGTGAGGAATCAAAGGCAGGAAAAAGCAATTTAAACCACAGAGGCGTAGAGGACGCAGAGGTAATCGTGGTTCGTAGTTCGTGGAATTTTACCGATCCCCAATCCTCGATTCTGGTCTTTCTCTGCGTCTACACCACCCCGGACGATTGGCTCACGCCTGTCTCCGGCGGGCTGGCGCCCGCCTCCGGCTCACAGGATCATCTCCTCTCCCTGGTGAATGCTTTTATTTTTAATTAAACCACCCGAATATGCGGCTGATATCGCCGAAGGTTACATAAAGCATCAGAAAAAGGAGAAAGGCAAGCCCGACCTGCTGGAGGACCTCCTTTTGCCGTATGGAAAGCGGGCGCCTGATCGCTGCTTCCACTGTCAAAATCATCAAATGGCCCCCGTCCAGCACCGGAATGGGGAGGAGGTTGAGTACCGCTAAGTTGATGGAAAGCAGGGCCATAAACCCCAAGAGCCTTTCCCAACCCTGCTGGGCCTTTTGCCCCGCCATCTGGGCGATGGCCACCGGACCGGCCAAGGCACGGCCCGATATCTTTCCCAGTATCAGATCCTTGATAAACTTATAGATGAGGGTGGTAAACTGCACCACATCCTGCCCGCTCCGCCCGATGGCCTTTACAAACCCCACCGGCATCCGCACCATCGACTCCATCGGCGGGCCGATGCCGATCAGGCCGACCGTCTCATCTCCCATCTGCTCCGCCCGGGACACAACCTGCGCCCACATCTCTACCCCATCCCGCACCCACCGGACCTCGATCTCCTGCCCCGGTCTGGCGGAGATCTTCTCCTTCATCTGCCACCACTGCGCCACCGGCTCCCCGTCTACGCCCACAATCCGGTCGCCGGGTTGGAGGCCTACCCCTTCGGCCGGATACCCTGACAACACCGATCCTGCCGTGGATGAAACGAACGGATCGATGCCCAGCGTCTGAACCGATCGATCCAGAAACACCTGCAGGGAGAGGGGGGTCCCATCGCGGATGACATCAAGCGAAACCGTCGAATTCCGGGCCCCCTCGAACGCGCGAATCAGCGCATCCCAGTTCTCCACCCGCACTCCCCCAACCGAGGCCACCCGGTCGCCTGGCTTCAGCCCCGCTTCCCGCAGCGGAGACGCGGCCTCAATCCGCCCGATCTGCGTGGTATTCAAAACGTATTCGCCCACGGTCAATCGGACCCCCAGGATAATGAGGAACCCGAGCAGGAAATTCATGGCCGGTCCGGCGGCAAGCACCGACATTTGCACCCACCTCGGCTTGGACTGGAACTCCCACGGCTCTCCCTTCACCTCTTCATGCCCGATGTCGGCCATCCCCGCCATCTTCACGTACCCCCCGAAGGGAAGCCAGGAGATACAGTACTCCGTCTGTCCAAACGTAACGCCAAACGCCTTGGGCCCAATTCCCAGCGAAAACCGCTCGACCAGGATTCCCGCCCTTTTGGCCACCCAGAAGTGTCCCAACTCGTGCACAAAAACGAGCACGCCTAAGACAAACAGAAAAGAAAGAAGCGTCGTCAAAGGGATTCAACTCCATCTTTGTCAGGTTAAACCTCTACCGCTCCAGCCTTCGAATAATCTCCCCCGCCTTTTCCCGCCCCCACCGGTCGGCTTCAAAGACCGCTTCTAAGTCCAACCCAAAACCGTTCCCGTGGGCATCCAGCACCCGGCGCACCACCCCGGGAACATCCAAAAAGCCGATGCGGCCTTCTAAAAAGGCGTAAACCCCGATCTCGTTGGCCGCATTGAGCACCGCTGGCGCCGTCCCACCCGCTTTCACTGCCTCATAAGACAGGGCCAGACAGGGAAAGCGTTCAAAATCGGGCGGGTAAAAACGCAACTCGCCCACCTGTGTCAGGTCCAGAGGACACACCCGCGTGCACAGCTTCTCGGGATGGGTCAGGGCCTGCTGGATCGGCAATCGCATATCGGGCGTGCTTAAGTGCGCAGTCAGGCCGCCATCTACAAACTCAATCAGACAGTGGACAATCGACTGCGGGTGGATCACCACATCGATCTTAGAGACCGGCAGTCCCAAAAACCAGTGGGCCTCAATCACCTCGAAACCCTTGTTCATCAGCGTCGCCGAGTCCACCGTGATCTTTGGGCCCATCTTCCACGTCGGGTGGTTCAGCGCCTCCTGGGGGGTAACCCGGGCCATCTGATCCAGAGAAGAATCAAAAAAAGGCCCTCCGGACGCAGGCAGGAGAATCCGCTTCACCTCCTGCTTGGGCGTCCCCTGCAAACTCTGCCACAGCGGCGTCAACTCACTGTCTAAGGGCGCCAGCTTCACCCCCTGCTGCGCCGCCAGTTCGGTCACAATGCGGCCGGCAACCACTAAGGTCTCCTTGTTGGCAATCGCAACATCCTTGCCCGCCTGCACCGCCGCCAGGGTTGGCCTCAACCCCACACCGGCCACCAGACCGTTCACCACCAGGTCGACATCCGGGTCCGTCGCTAAGTCCAGAAGGCCCTCCGGACCGCCCAGGACCTCAATCTCCAGCGGCTTTAACCGGGAGGCGGCCTCCTGCGCGTCTCCGCTTACACACACCCGCCGGGGCCGGAATCGCATCGCCTGGTCACAGAGCAGGTCCAGGTTGCGCCCGGCGCTGAGGCTGACCACCTCAAACCGGTCGGACAGTCCTTCGAGAACATCTAAGGTGTTGGTGCCAATAGAGCCGGTAGATCCCAGAAGCGCAACCCGTCTCATCGCATATCTCGGCCGTTAGATCGCCTGCAGGAGTGAGAGATAGAGATAGACCAGAGGATAAACAGAGAGGAAGCTGTCGAAGCGGTCCAGAACACCGCCGTGACCGGGAATTATCCCTGAGGCATCTTTAACCTCCGCATCGCGTTTCACCATCGATTCGACCAAGTCGCCCAGAAGTGCGCCGCCCCCCACCACCAGGCCCAACCCCAGTCCCTCCCAGAAACAGAGCAGCCCAAAGGCCTGGACCCCGGCCGGGACCGTGACCAGCGCGCCCGCCAGCCCTCCCACAAACCCCGCCCCCGTCTTCCCCGGACTGAGGTGCGGGAAGGGGTGACGCCGCCCCAGAAAGCGCCCACAGAAATAGGCCGCGATATCGGCCGCCCAGATGCCTATCAGGATCAAAACAGCAAGCGCTGCGGCCCCACCTTCAGACATCTCAGCCTTTGAAAAGTTCCGTACCAGCAGCGCAAAGCTGCCCAAGAACCCAACATAGAGCACCCCCATCAGGGTCGCCCCTGCATCGCCCAGCCGGAATCCCCCTGTGTCGCCCCTTCCCAGGGCCAGGACCAGCAGACAAAGCACCAGCCCGGCGAGGGGAAAAAGCAGGGACGCGCTCCCAAATTCGTAGACCCACACACACCAAGCCAAAGAGGCCGCAACCCCAAACCGTGTCCAGGGGTGCAGCCCCTTCTGCTCCTGCATCCGATAATATTCCCATGTACCCGCCCCCACTACCCCGGAAAGACCCACCAATAGGGGGAACCCCCCAACCCAGAACAGAACCAGCAGCACAGGCCCGAAAACCGCCGCCGCCAGCACCCGTTGGGTCAGATTGGATCGTGCCACCAAAGCCTCTCCTGCCCTCCAGAGCGTCGCAGGGGCGTGGTTTCCGCGCCCCGGTTTCCGCGCCCCCAATGCGGCCCCTACGCCGTAGACAGACCCACCTTTTTCAACTTCCCGTTCCCCACCCTCGCCTCTTTTCCAGAACGGACCTGAGCGCTGGTTTGCCCGAACCGCCGCTCCCGGGACTGATAGCTCCGGATGGCCTCGTAGAGATGCTCCCGGCGGAAATCGGGCCACAACACAGGCGTAAACCAGAGTTCGGTGTAGGCACATTGCCAGAGCATGAAATTGCTCAGCCGCATCTCCCCACTGGTCCGAATCAACAGGTCGGGATCCGGCAGATTCGCCGTATAAAGCGCCCGAGAAAAGCAGGCGTCGTCGACCTGGTCGCACCGGAGCCTGCCCCCCTCAACCTCTGCCGCAATCTGCCGGACGGCATGAACGATATCGCTTCGACCGTCGTAGCTAAGCGCTAAGTTAAGGATCAGGCCGGTATTCTCGACCGTCTCTGAAATCGCAAACATCAGCGCCCTGAGCGCCTGTTTTGCCAGCCGGTCCGTCGCTCCCGTGGCCACCAGCCGGACCCTGTTCTCCTGGAGTTCGTCCAGCTCCTCCACCGAGGCGTCTCGAAGGAGCTGCATCAGCGAAAGCACCTCCGTCCAGGGCCGGCTCCAGTTGTCGGTACCGAACGTGAACAGGGTCAGAATGTCGACCTTCAGTTCTCCACAGGCCCGAACGATGTCGCGAACAACATCCCGCGCCGACCGGTGGCCTTTACTGCGGTGGAGGCCCCGCTGCTGCGCCCACCGGCCGTTCCCATCCATAATAATGGCGATATGCCGGGGCAGGTTGCCCTGCGCCTTCAACGCATCCTGGATTTCCGCGTCCTGGGGGTCCAAGTTCCCTCTCCGAGCAAAGAGTCATTGCCTTCGATTTCGTATCTTAAAAAGGTGTAGCTATTTAATTTATGGTTCGGTATGGGCAAAGTCAAGCGAACTTTTCCGCCCACCCGTCCCTGATTCCCTTGACATCTTGCCACAGAGGGCCTATTATCCCTTCGAATCTGGAAAAGGAGAGGCGCCATGCACCCCCAAAAGCAGGACATCCGCCGGCGCATCCTGAAGCAGCGTTTCGCACTGACGCCCTCGCAGGTTCAGGAGGTGGGAGACGCCGTGAGGAACCGCCTGGTGGAAACGAACCTCTACGGGCGCGCCCGGTGTCTTGGTTGCTACGTATCGGTCAAAAACGAAGTGGACACCCATCGGCTCATCCAGGTCGCCCTGGAGGGAGGAAAACGCGTGGGCGTGCCAGTCACGCGCAAAAAGCGACCCCTGGTCCATCTGGAGATCCACACGCTCTTCTGCTTGCGGTCCGGCCCCTTCGGCCTGCTGGAACCGGCCGAAGGCGACCGGATCGAGATTCCGCCCGGCGACTTCGACCTGATTCTCGTACCCGGCGTTGCGTTCGACCGCCGGGGCAACCGGATCGGCTTTGGCGCAGGCTACTACGACCGCTTCCTTGCCCGCACATCCGCGCCAAAAGTGGGACTTGCCTACGCCTTCCAGGTCCTGGACCGCTTGCCCGCGGCCCTCCACGACATCCGTCTCGACTACCTGGTTACGGAAACGGCAATCCACACCTGCGGCTCACCTTACTTATGAACGCCCCCACAGACCATCCCCAAGATCGCCCGCCCGGCCAGTCCCCCGCGCAGGTCCTCTCCCCCGCGCAGGTGCGGGAAATTCTGGCTGTCCATCGAACTTGGGTGGAATCGGGTGGCGCGGACGGGCAGCGGGCCGAACTTGCGGGCGTCAACCTGAGCCGGGCCGAACTCCAGGGCGCTGTTCTCAGGCAGGCCGACCTGCACGAAGCCACCTTGAGCGGTGCCAGGCTTCAGGAAGCCGATCTGGCCGGCGCCAACCTCCAGCGGTCCAAGCTCTACCAGGCCAACTTCCGGGGTGCGAACCTCGAAAGCGCCGACCTGGCCGGCGCCAGCCTCCAGAACGCCGTCTTCCAGAATGCCAGCCTGAAAAACGCCGACCTCGCCCCGGCCGATCTGGGACTGGCCGACCTGAATGGGGCCAATCTCACCGGGGCGCAGCTGCGAGAAGCCAACCTGGCCGGCGCAAATCTCCGCGAGGCCGACCTCACGGGGGCCGACCTGCGCAAGGCCCGACTCCAGGAAGCCAACCTCTTGAAAACCGACCTGGCCGGCGCCAACCTCCAGGGAGCCAACCTGCAAGGCGCCAACCTCCAGAACACCAATCTTGGAAACGCAGTCCTCCAGAGCGCCAACCTTCAAAATGCCGACCTCGTCCAGGCCAACCTGGAGGGCGCAAACTTCCGCAAAGCCAGGCTCCAGAACGTCGACCTGTACAAAGCCAACTTCCAGGACGCCGACTTTCGGGGTGCCGACCTGAGGAACGCCGTCGGCTTCAGCAGAAAACATATCGACATGGCGCGAACAGATGAAAAGACCAAACTCCGGGATTAATCTCCCCCTACCCGCCATCCGAAAGAGGTCTCAAATGGTCTGACAAAAATTGTTGAAGAAGCTTGGAAAGAGTGGCGGAAAATCTACCTCAGCGGCCGAGTTATTGGAGACGCTGAAAACATGTGGTCTGGAGGTACCAGAGGGTTTGCCCGAAGTGATCGTCCGGCGGGCAGGTGAAACCCTTGATCCCCTCTGCGAAATTCTGCTGGACGGACTGAAACCCAAGCGCCCGCCTGTGAAAAAGGGGAAGAAGCGAAAGGTATCCCAGGAGAAGAAGCGGTCGGATTATAGCGCCTACTTTTTCAGACAGCACAGGCGGGTCGGGGGGATTGAGCTCGTAACATCATAGGATCTGGAATAACAGATGTTGAAGAAATCAAAACCAAACAAACCCCTTGACTCTCCGGGAAGTTACCAATATGTTTGAAGGTCATTTTGTCTGCTCCATCTATGTTCATCTGTGTTCATCTGTGGTTGCTTCGGTCAGAACAGAACCTCATGCAAATCTCAAACAACGAAATCTACGACCTCATCATCGTAGGTGGAGGACCTGCCGGCGCCACCGCAGCCCTTTATGCCAGACGCCACGGCCTGAAAACCCTCCTCCTGGACAGGGCCAGATTCCCCCGCGACAAAATCTGCGGCGACGCCCTCTCCGGCAAGGCAGTCACCGTCCTTCGGGACCTGGGCCTTGTCAATAAAGTCAGCGATCTGCCCGGCGCCGTGGTCCACACCGTCACCTTTGGAAGCCCGGACCACACGGAGGCCGACGTCGACCTCACCCGGTCCAACCGCCGGGACCTCCTCACCGGCTTTGTCATCCGCCGTCATATCTTCGACGCGTTTCTCTTCAGTGAAGCCCGAAACGTTGTCGATACCTGCATCGAATCGTTCAACGTCCGCGACCTGATCGTGGAAAACGGACAGGTCTGCGGCGTTCGGGGCAAGCAGGCGGGCCGCCCGGAAACCGTCGACTTCAGGGGCCGCATCGTCCTGGGCGCGGACGGCTTCAACTCCATCGTCGCCAGAAAGACCGGGCTTTACAAACACGAACCGCGCCACTGGATCGTGGCCCTGCGCTGCTACTATCAGAACATCAAGGGGCTCACCGACCAGATCGAACTGCACTATGTTGACGCCATCATCCCCGGCTACTTCTGGATCTTCCCATTAGAAAACGGATGCGCCAATGTCGGCATCGGCATGGTACACAAGTACCTCAAACGGCAAAACGTCGACCTGAAGATCGCCCTGGACCAGACCATCCACAGCCCCCACTTTAGAGGCCGTTTTGCAGACGCAGTCCCCCTGGAAGCGCCCGTGGGCTGGAACCTGCCGGTGGGCAGCAAACACCGCAAAACCTACGGCAGCGGCTTCATGCTCATCGGAGACTCCGCCGGTCTCATCGACCCCTTCACCGGAGAAGGCATCGGCAACGCCATGTACGCCGCCCGGTATGCCGTCCAATGCGCCAAAGAGGCCTACGACGCGGGCGACTTCAGCGAGAAATTCCTCTCCCGCTACGACACCCGCCTCTGGGACGACATCGGCGACGAGTTAAAAGTCAGCGCCCGGCTGCAGCAGGTCGGCCGCCTCCGCTTCCTGGTCAACTTTGTCATCCGAAAAGCCGAAAAAAGTCAGGAAGTCCGCGACATCCTCTGTGGCATGATGGCCAACGAAGCCCCCAAAAAACAGCTCGCCAACCCCCTCTTCTACCTCAAGCTCTTACTTGTGTGAACGTGGAGATATCCCACGTAAACACCACGGCCCCGGAGGTTATGTATGTGTCCAAACAGTTCACCGCTCCCGGAAAGACCTGCTGCCGTTGACCTTTCAGTTTGCCGTGGCCGGACGGGAGATCGCTTATGTCGGGGGGGACTTTGAACTGCAAAAAGAGAACGATCCCCGCACCCTGTTTTACAGGGGAACCATCCTAGGAACCGCCGCTGGAAATCCGGCTCAAGGCCGCCGGCAAAACGGTAGGCGGAGAGGGGAAGGCGAATTTTCGGGATATATCACAGGACGTTTTCCACATCGAGGCCGAAAAGGACGGCCAGCGCAGTGTGATCAAGTCCAACGAAATGGCCTGGAACCTCTCCACGTTCGATACCGGTGGGGAAGCGGCCGTTCCCGATGGGATCAGGGCGTTTATCTATACGGAGCGCGGGGTGTATCGTCCGGGAGATGAAATCAATCTTTCGGTGATCGCCCGGAACGAAGACCACACGTTTCCGGACGACCATCCGGCCGGTGGAAGTGGATGACCAGCTATTCGGGTCCGGGAAAGAAATCCGCCCCCTGCATAATCATATCCTGCTGCTTCACAACCAGCCCCTCGACCCTGGGAAGGTAGTCGTTGGTCCACCGGGGGTCGTTGCGCACGGCCTGGCGGGCCTTGTCAAAATGGGCGTAATCTTCGTACGCCCAGATGTGGATCACCTGGTTGAGGGGCCCAATGTCCGTATAGTACCAGCCAGCCAGCTTGACCCCGTGGTCTTGACGGATTTTGAGCGCCACCTCTCGAACCGCAGCCATATACTCGGGCACCGAGCTCGGCTTCAAATCGTAAATCCTCAAATCGTAAATCATCAAACACCTCCTGAACTGTTGGTGCCAAAAAAACAGAGCGTAAGAGCCCCTCCGGACGCTTACGCTCTTTGATTTTGAAGTTTCGTACTGCTCACTCTGGCACTTACCTCTCCTCCATCGGCACATAATCCCGCTCGTCGGCCCCGATGTAGACCTGTCGCGGGCGGGTGATCTTCTGCTCCTTGTCCTGGAGCATCTCCCGCCACTGCGCCAGCCATCCCGACGTCCGGCCAATGGCAAACATCACCGTCATCATATCCGTGGGTAGCCCCATCGCCTGGTAGATGATCCCCGAATAGAAATCAACGTTCGGATAGAGCTTGCGGGAGACAAAAAACGTGTCTTCCAGCGCAATCCTTTCCAGCTCCAGCGCAATATCGATCAGTGGATTTTTTCCGGTCGCCTCGAACACGTCGTGGGCAGTCTGCTTGATAATCTGGGCCCTCGGGTCGTAATTCTTATACACCCGGTGTCCGAAACCCTGCAGCAGGACTTCTCTGTTCTTCACCCGCTTGATATAGGCCGGCACGTTCTCCTTGGATTCGATCTCGGCCAACATCTTCAGCACCGCCTCGTTCGCCCCACCGTGTAAAGGTCCATAAAGCGAACCCGCCGAACCCGCCATCGCCGAATAAGGGTCGGCACGCCCGCTGCCAATACCACGCATCGTACTCGTACTGCAGTTCTGCTCATGGTCGGCATGCAGAATAAACAGCACCTCCAGCGCCCGTTCCGTAACCGGATTGGCTGTATAGGCCTTCTCCGGTGAACCGAACAACATATTCAGAAAATTAGCACAATAACCCTGGCTGCTGTCCGGTGCGACATAAGGGAGTCCCCGGCTGCGCCGGTACACCAGAGCCCCAACCGTCGCCACATTCCCGACCAACCGACGGATGTGCACATCCCAGGCCTTCTCATCGGAAATATCCCGTGCATTGGCGTAAAATGTAGACAGACTACCCAGCATCCCGACCAGCATCCCCACCGTATGAGAGCCTTCTTGAAACCCATCCATCAGCTTCAGGATGTTCTCGTCAAGCACCGTATGTTCCATCACCGCCCTTACCCACTCATCACACTGCTGGGCTGTGGGCAATTCTCCGTATAAAAGCAAATAGGCCGTCTCCAAGTAGCTGCCCTGCTCCGCGAGCTGCTCGATCGGGTACCCACGATACCGCAAAATTCCTTTCTCCCCATCAATAAAGGTAACCGTACTTTGACACGAGGCCGTATTGAGGTACGCCGGGTCGTAGCCCAGAAGCCCAAAATCGTTCTCCGAATGCTTGATCTGTCTCAGGTCTGCCGTTCGAATCGCCGAGCCATATTCGGGATAGGTCCCGTGAAAAATCGGGACCTCGTAGGTCTTACCTGTTCGATTGTCGATAATCGTGAGCGAATCCTTGCCCATAAACAGCTCCTTTCGCTATAATCTTTGAAACAGACTTTGAAACAGACTTTTCGCTTTCGTCAGGCTCGAACCACGTAAATTACGCTCTCCAAGGGCCTGCCGGACGGATCGTAATCACACGCCTCCCGGAGCTCAACCCCTCCGAAAACCTCCCGAAGCGCCTTCTTGTACGGTTGACTGAGCGTGTGAGACCAGACCCCCAGCACCCCCCCGGACCTCAACCGGGTCCTGAGGATGCCCAGCATCGACAGGCTGTATGCACGGCGGTTCTCGCCCCGCACAACCCAGTCCGGCCCATTGTCGATATCGATTGCAATCCCGTGGTAGCTCCGGGGGTTGCCGTGTACATAATCGCAAAAGTCCCCCACCACCACCCGGGTGCGCGGATCGTCCAGAATCTCGCCGTTGCCCAGGTACGTCCGGTTCCACGCCACAATCTGGGGCTCCAGCTCAATCACGCAGACCGTCCGGACGCCGGGATAGGTGAGCGCCTGACGCAGGGCGAACCCCATCCCGAGCCCCCCGATCAGGAGGTCCATGTTCCGGCGGGTAGCCACCCCCTCCAGCACCACATCCATCAGCACCCGGCATGAGGGGGCATTATAAGTCGCCATCAGGAACACCCCGTTGAAAACGAGTTCGTAATGGGTCTCTCCCTCCCCCTTACGCGCCGCAAGCTGAAGCTCCCCGGCACGGGTGGTCAACCGTTCCACAACCCGCCGTTCATCCCGTTCCATGGGGTATCCCTGAGCAATATCCGAATGCACCAACTCCCCTCAGCGTCCATTGGAATTCCCATCCAGATAGCATAGAATAAGATAGAATTAGAATTAAAAATCTCCAAATAATTTCGGAAGCGCCCTACGACCTTCAACATCGATTTTTTAAGCCGCTAATTTTCTTGACTTTTCGTCTCCCTTCCCCTTAGATTAAGGCGTGTGCGCCCCCCACATCCAACCGAACGAAAGGAACACATGCCTTCCCCGGCAGACCCAATATCCAGTACGTTTTCCTGCCTTTCCGAGGCCGTCGGTATCGAGCTGATCAATCCTCACATCCCCCGGGGTCGGATCCATTCTGTCCTCTTCGACTTCGACGGTACCATCTCCCTCATACGGGAAGGCTGGCGGGACATCATGGTCCCTATGATGGTCGAAATCCTCGCAGAGCTCAACACCGGCGAGACCCGGGCGGCGCTCACCGCCGTCGTGACCGGATTTGTAGACCGCCTCACCGGCCAGCAGACCATTTACCAGATGCTCCGACTCTGTGAACAGATCCGGAAGCGGGGCGGATCGCCCGCTTCTCCCTTAGACTACAAACACTGCTACCACGACCGGCTCCTGCAGCACATCGAAGGCCGTCTCGCCGGCCTCGAATCGGGCGCGGTTGCCTCCGAAGATCTCATGCTCCCCGGCACCCTCGACCTCCTCGAAAACCTCCAACACCGGGGATTGGTCCTCTACTTAGCCAGTGGCACCGATGTCGACTACGTCCGCAGCGAAGCCGACCTCCTTGGCGTTGCCCCATACTTCCAGGGCCGGATCTTCGGCGCGCTGGATCAGTACCGAAATTTCTCCAAGGCTATGCTCATCCAGGACATCCTTCGTGCCCACAACCTGAAAGGCGGCGAACTCCTCGGCTTTGGAGACGGATACGTCGAAATCGAAAACGTCAAGGAAGCCGGAGGCATCGCCGTCGGCGTCGCCTCCGACGAGGTCCGCCGGGAAGGCGTCAACGCCCGGAAGCGCGAACGTCTCGTCCGGGCCGGCGCAGACCTCGTCATCCCCGAGTACAGGGAACAGGACCGTCTTGTCGCCTATCTCTGTAACGATCACCCCTAAATGGTCCTCTCGCTAAATCTTGCGAATGTCCAGGCTCCAGCCACCGTACTACGGGGTTCCTATCTGCGTTCATCTGCGTTCACCCGTGGTTTCACAATGACCCTCGAAGACCTCCAGACCCTCCTCCACAAATTCGCCGATCTCTCCATCCTCGTCGTGGGCGACTACTTCCTGGACCGCTACCTCATCATCGACCCCGACCTGGCTGAGATCTCCCTTGAAACGGGCCTCGAAGCCCGTCAGGTCACCCAAATCCGAAACAGCCCGGGCGCCGCCGGCACCGTCACCTCCAACCTCTGCGCCCTCGGCGTGGGCCGGGTCCGGGCGCTGGGGATCATCGGCGGCGACGGCCAGGGCCACGACCTCAAGGCCGGCCTGAGGGCCACCGGCGTGGACATCTGGGATCTCATCGAGGTCTCCGGCCGGTTTACCCCCACCTACACCAAGCCCCTGCTCAAGACCACCGGCGGTGAAATGGAACGGCTCGACATTAAAAACAGGACGCCCGTGCCCCCCAACCTGGAAACCCAGCTCATCAACGCCCTCCGAAAAGCCGTCCCCCACGTGCAGGGAATCATCGTTCTCGATCAGGTGCAGGAACGCAACTGCGGCGTCATCACCGACCGCGTCCGGGAGGAACTCGCCCACCTGGGCCGGACCTGTCCCCAGGATATCTTCTTCGCCGACTCCCGCACCCGCATTGGGGAATTTCGGAACGTCATCGTCAAATCCAACCGTGAAGAAGCCGTTCGGGCGTCCCTCGCCCACCATACCGGACCGGTGGACCGGACCCTGCTAAAAACCTGTGCCTGCACCTTCTCGAAGCGCACTGGCCGTCCCGTCTACATCACTCTCGGCCCCCACGGCATCCTCTGTGCCGAGGCCGGGGGCCTCCACCACATCCCCGGCATCCCCGTACCCGATCCCATCGACATCGTAGGCGCCGGAGACAGCGTCTCTGCAGGCGTCGTTTCCGCCCTCTGCGCCGGCGCATCTTTCGCTGAGGCCGCCCTCCTCGGCGTCCTCGTCTCCTCCATCACCATCCAGCAGCTTGGCACCACCGGCACCGCCTCACCCGACCAGATCCTCCAGCGCTTTGCCCAGACCTACCCCCACGGCTGGCCCGCCCCCACCGCATAAATCCAACCGCCAAAAACAGTGTCCAAACGAGCATTATCTTCTGCTGTCTGCCGTCTTACCCCTTGACCAACCGCCCCTATAGGGCTATACTTCTTTTATCAGGACAGACTACCGAGAACCCTCCCCGGAGAACGATTATGCACAGGGTCCTGGTTGTAGACGACGATCCCGCCCTGCTCACCTTTGCCGGGTTTACCGCCAACGACTTCCACGCGTGCAACACCACCCGCATGGGCGCCGAACACCTCCAGCGGCGCATGGAGGCCCTCAAAGACCGGCTTGCTCCCGCTGTTGCAGAATGCGATCCCGACCTGGTGCCGGTCGTCTCGCCCATCTACACCACCAGCGGCTTCCGCCCCAACCGGGACCGTCCCCGGGACCACGCCTGCCTCTACTTCGTCGACCGCCGCCTCAAAAAAAGCTCCTTCCCCCGACTCCCTCAGCTTGGTCTCTACCTCCACAAGACCTCCCTCTCGGTCGGCTTCTATGCCGGCTGGTGGCCCCGCCCCGCCCTCCGCCATCTCCTCTCCGACACCTGCAAGTTTCACAGGCTCGTCCCCCGCAGGGGCTACCGCATCCTCGCCGGCGACATCATCCTCGCTTCCCCAAACCGTTCCCTGCCCTGGTCTCCCGCAAGGTTGAAAGGGGTTGACCGTCCCATCTTCGTCGGTCGCATCTTCTCTCCCGACAGCCCCGAGATCGCTGCCCCTGAAATCTGCGACCGAATCCTCGACATCTTCCAGGACCTCCACCCCCTCTACAGGGTCTTTACCGAGGCCCGCACCAGCCGATCCCTCGCTCCGGCCGTCTACCGCCCCGAACCGCCCGATCCCGACCTCGTCCGCGAATCCCTCGCCCCCAAAGGGGCCGACCTCCTCCTCGACCTCTACCGCTACATGCAAACCCGGAGGTTCCAGATCGAGCAGGACATGCTCTTTAACCTCTACCTTTGCCTCAAGGCCAAACCCTTCCTCATCCTTGCCGGCATCTCGGGGACTGGAAAAAGCACCGTCATCCGCCTCTTGGCCGAGGCCGTCAACGGCACCGAAAACGGGCGCGCGAAAGGCTACCGGCTCATCCCCGTCCGCCCCGACTGGCACGAAACCCGGGACCTGCTCGGCTTTGAAAACCTCCTTACCGGAACCTACCGCACCGGCGCCCTTCTCAGGGCCATGCAGGAGGCCGCAGCCGAACCCGACCGCCCCTACTTCGTCTGCTTCGACGAAATGAACCTCGCCCGCGTGGAACACTACTTCTCCGACTTCCTCAGCGTCATGGAAACCGAGCGGCGCACCCCCCAAGGCGACCGCACCACCGACCCGATCGAACTCGCCCAGGGCCGCGACGAAATCGAAACCGAAGACCTTGGCACCCTCCCCGCCCGCCTCTCCATCCCCCCCAACCTCTTTATCACCGGCACCGTCAACATGGACGAAACCACCTACACCTTTAGCCCCAAAGTCCTCGACCGGGCCAACACAATCGCCTTCGACCGGGTCAACTTCGACCTCCACACCGAGGGTCCCGAACCCAAAATCGACTCCGGCGCCCTCCAAGCCCTCGGCCTGACCCTCTGCGACCGGCCCTACCGCCACCTCGGTGACGTCCAGGCCCGGCCCGACGTCACCGCATGGAACCGTCCCATCGGTCAGGTCAACGCCCTCCTCGCCCCCGAAGACCTCCACTTCGGCTACCGCATCCGCGACGAAATCCTCATCTACATGGCCTATGCCCTCGACCTCATCGAAGCCCTCCCGGAGGCCGCGCGCGTCTTCACCCCAGACAACGCCTTCGACTACCAGATCCTCCAGAAAATTCTCCCCCGCCTCACCGGCGTGGGAGAAGAAGCCGCCGACATTCTCGACGCCCTCATCGACTTCTGCGGCAATACCTACCCCCGCTCTGTGAATAAACTCCAGCGCATGCGCCGCCGCCTCGACCGGACCGGATTTACGAGCTTCTGGTAATAAAAAATCCGGACAGGCCGGATGAAAAAGATTCGTCTTGGAGGCGTCGGGTTGGGCCAATTTTCAATTCCCATACCCTACCAGTCCGCCACGCTGCCGTCAGACGCGTAGTAGAATTCTCCGCCCAACTCTTCCTCATAGATCCCGCAGTCCTGTTCGGCCTCCTTCTTGTCGATCTCAAAGCCCAGACCGGGCGTCGCGGGCAAATCGATGTGGCCGTCCCTCACCTCCCAGTCCTCCTTCAGCAGCCCGCCGCCCAGACTCTGATCGACCTGTTCCTGGATTAGAAAGTTCGGAACCACGGCGTCCACCTGAAGCGAGGCTGAAAACGCCACTGGCCCGATAGCGCAGTGGGGCAGGATGTGCATGTAGTAAACCTCGCCCATGTTCGCCACCTTCTTAAGCTCCGTAATCCCGCCAACGTGCGACGTATCGGGCTGAAGGTAGGCAACTGCCTGCTTCTCGAAAATCTCGCGGAATCCCCAGCGGGTCAGCAGGCGCTCCCCGGTCGCAATTGGAAACGGTGCCCGGTCTGAGACCAGCTTCAATGCGTCCACGTTCTCCTGCGGCACCGGCTCCTCCACAAACATCGGCCGCATCCCTTTCAGTTCGTGGCAAATCTCAACCGCAAGCGCCGGCGTCATCTTCCCGTGGAAATCAAACGCCAGCTCCACATCCGGCCCCACCCACTCCCGCATCAAGTACGCCCGCTCCACAAACGCGTCGATCACGGCCGGCGGCTCGTGCCCCCGCCACTTGCCCCCCGGGCCGGACTTGAACGCCTTGTAGCCCCCTTTGCGCTGAAGCTGGTCGAGACGCGCCTTTGCGGCGGCCTTCCCTTCGTCAGTCAGGCTTCCAATGCCCCAGTGCGCGTACACCCGGATACGCTCCCGAACCGCGCCCCCCAGCAGCTGGTGCACCGGCGCGCCATAATGCTTCCCCGCAATATCCCACAGCGCCTGGTCGATACCGGACAGCGCGGTCATCAGCACCGGCCCGCCCCGGAAGAAGGCCGACCGGTAAATGTGTTGCCAGTGGTGTTCTATCCGCAGTGGATCCTTCCCGATGAGGTAGTCGGCAAGTTCCTCCACCGCCGCAGCGGTGCTCTTCGGCTTGCCCTCCAGCGTCGTCTCCCCCCACCCCACCAGACCCGTATCGGTCGTAATTTTGACAAGCCGTACCCGTCTGCGGGGAAAGAACTGATCGATTCTGGCAATCTTCAATGCCATACCCCCCTTTCCGGATCATTCCGCTTGGATCAAGCAACCTCAAAACACCCGTACAACCGCCCCTCGCTCCTCCTCCAGACGCGCTTGAACCTGCTCGGGCGTAATGGTGTTCTCGGGCCATTCCTCCGGCGGCACGTGGGAAAGCCGGAGCAGAATCCGCGCGAGTTGGCCCACATACTCCTTGAGTTCTCTCACATTCAGCTTGTCCGCCGTATCGCCCCCCTCGTGGTGGAACTCGGCGTCCGCATGCCTGCTGTGAAACCGCCAGCGCCACAGAAACGCCGCATCCAGCCCCGTCTGCAGAAAAGGAAAGTGGTCAGAGGAGGGATCGATCTGGGCCATTACATGGCACTTCAGCCCCTCGTTCATCGTATCGAGCTGCTCCTGAACCAGGTCCCTCAAGTGGGGAAAGCCGAGTACGATCCCCTTAATCGGCCCGGTCGACAACTCGTCTAAGTTGATCGCCAGCCTCGGCGGCGTCTCCGGCCCGTAGTGGCGCGCCACATAAGCTGACGCCCCCTGGAGCTTCTGCTCCTCAGCGCTGAACGTCACGAACCGGACCGTTCTGCCCGGCGCGCACCCGGTCTCCGCGCGCAGCTGCGCAAGCACCCGTGCCGTCTCCATCACAGCGATCGTACCCGACGCATTGTCGTTTCCGCCTGGCGCTCCGTAAACGGTATCGTGGTGTCCCCCCAGCACCAGATGCTCCTCGGGCCAGCACGCACCCGAAAGCTCGCCCACCACATTGGCCGAAGGCGCCGTGTAAAACCTACTTTCAACCCCAACCTCCAGTTCCCGGTCTTCCAGCGCAAACCGCTGCAGCAGCGCCCCGTGTTCCCAAGACGTCACCACCGTCGGCAGCGGGTGCTCCTGAAGGCCCGGGTCCCGCCAGTCGCTGGCGCTGTGGTACTCCATGCGGCGCCCGTCTTTCTTCTCGATCACCACCCCCACCAGGGCCCCGGCCTCCGCCAGCAACCGGAGACGACAGGCGTGGTGGACCGGCGTCGTAAACGGCTCGAACGCCAGGAACATCACGGCAACCGAGCCCGCCAGCCGATCCCGGACCTGCTCGATCTCCCGGGGCGTCCCGTACCCCACGTCCACAATTGCCCCCCGCACGTCGAACGGCGGACAGCGGTTGAAGGGCAGCACGTCAACCGGGAAATCGCCGGGGGCAACCCGGGCCTCCGCCCGGCTCCATGCCCAGGTGTCCACCTGGTACTCCTCCAGGGCAACACGGTCCAGCTCCTCAGCCTCCAGTTGACCCTGGATATAAGCAATCGCCTCTTTCTCCGCCTCGGAAGACGACCAGCGAGGCCCGATATTCTCGCACAACTCGCACACGTGCGCCTCAATATGAGACCCGGTTATTGCCTCGCCCATCATCCACCGATCCAGTGTTCGCCAGTCCAGATTCATACCGCCCCCTCTTGAATTTGCAGAGACGGACCCCTATTCATCCTCCCTCTGCTTAACCTCCACAATAGCAAAAGAGGTGAAATCTTCTTCTTAGATTTTTGCAGGCCAAACACCTGCAATATAATGTAAAAACCCTGGATGTCAACGACCATATCGGGAAAATTCGGACAACGGTTATAACGCTTGGCGTTGAACGCATTCCGTTATATATTTTACATGAACGTGATGTGTGACTTCAAAAGAAGACAGCGAGTAATTTGACCTCACACAAAGGCACGAAGACACAAAGGGGGCTATCAGCTATCAGCCCCCGCACATCCGCCCCAAGGCAAGATCGCTGCATGGCTTGTTTTGCTGACTGCTGACCACTGATCCTGAAGTCACACATGGCGTTTTACATGAATAGCGAGTTAACCAAAAGTTGCTCCCCCCCCAAAAAATGACATTCGTCCCCTTCAAAATCACCGCCGCCGGCCTTGTCGCCGCCAACAGCGCCGTCCGCCTCGTCCTCTCTCCTCTGGGCAACCCTCCCCCGTTGGGCGATGACACGCTACTTGAAGAGACCGAATACAACCTTCTTGTTCGCAAACGGCGCGGCCGGGGAGGCCTCCGGCTCGAAATCGACGGTCAGAACGCCGAAGAGGTCGGTTTTCTCCGCGGCAAAAACGCCCTCTGGGGCCGCCTCAACACCGGTGACCGCCCCGGCCGCATCCGGTTGCGCGTCACCTTCGATGATCGGGAAGCCCTCTGCACGGAAATCGACGTCCGCCCCACCAAACTCGACTATGAAACCCACTTCCAGGCCATGCGGGCCGACCTGGAAGCCATCTGCCGAGGCCTCGCCTATGCACCGCCCCGGGCCGCGCGGGTCGGTGCCCAAACCGGCAAAGGGAAAAGCACCCCGCTCGACTTCCTCCAGGCCGCACAGGCCCGCCTCTGCCGCCTCTGCCACACCCTCTGGAGTATCCTCAAACATCCCGACCGGAGGCTCGTCTCCCACCGCACGGTGCGGCCCGTCTCCCTCGCCCGGGGGCACGACCCCGCTTCGACCGCCTACCTCCTCCGCAATCCCTCTGTCTGGACCCCCCTTCCCGACGGCCCCACACGCTTGGTTCCGCTCACCTCCGGAAACCGCCGCATCGGTTACACCGCCCTGGAAGAAACCGACCGCCATCCCAGCACCCACACTCCGGCCAACCGCCACCTCGTCGCCGTTTTGGACCACCTCTGCTGTCGGGCCCGTTCTATCCACCGCACCCTCGGCCAGGACGCCGGCCCCTACCCCGACCTCTGCCGCCGCATCCAGACCCGGCTGGGCCGCATGCTTCGCTCCACCCCGCTCCAGGGCGTCCCCCCGGCTGCGCCATCCCATCCCATCCCCACCCACCTCGACGTCCGCTATACCACCGCCTTCGCCCTTTGTCGGGAACTGATGCAGGCCCTCGCCTCCTGCGCGGGCGGCCCCTTCAACCTCGCCTACCGCGACACCCCCACCCTCTACGAATACTGGACCTGGTTCACCCTCACCCGGGCCTTCCTCCACCTCGGCTTCTCCCCGGCTCCCAACAGCGCGGACCGCCTCTTCCGGCTCTCGGCCCGCGGCCTCACCGTCCGCCCGCTTCAGGGCGACGCCTCCGCCATCGATCTCCTCGCCGGAGACCGCAGGGTCCGCATCCTCTACAACCCCACCTACACCGTCCGGGGAGGCCGCTCCGTCACCCACGACCTGCGGCCCGACATCGTCGTCGAAATCTGTCATCCGGGCGGACGCCGGCAGCTCCACGCCTTCGACGCCAAATACCGCAGGAAATGGCATGCAGAGGGTGAGGGAGGCTTCTGGATCCCCACCCGCGAGGACATCGACAAAATGCACGCCTACCGAGACGCCATCGGACAGGTCTCTCCAGAGGGATTCCAGCGCGTCCTCCAGAATGCCGTCGTCCTCTTTCCCGCCCCCGCAGACCCCCGCTATCGCACCCACCGCTTCTACGCAAGCCTCGACCACGGCATCGGCGGCCTTCCCCTTTTGCCCGGAGATCCAGAGACCGTAGCGCAACTTCAAGCCGACCTCCGGAACCGCCTCCTCAGCCAACACCCCTGAAAAAAAGGGCCGGTCCTGAAGACCGATCCACCGTTGTAAAATACCTCGTGGTAGGTTATATTTTATGCATCTCCGGATTTTCCCGTGTACGATAACGTAGCACTTCATTCCGCAATCCCATGACCGACGCCCAGCTCCTTCAGGAATTTGAAGCCCTCGCCGAACGCCTCGACATCCAGGTCTCCCGCGAAGACCTGGAAGGCAGGTCAGGCGGCCTCTGCATCTTTCGGGGAGAACGCCTCCTTATCCTCGGCTGCAGCCTTGACGTCCGCACCCAGGTCGAGGTCTTCGCCCGCGAACTCGCCCGACTCCCCCTGGATGATCTCTACATTCTCCCCCGCGTCCGGGACCGCATCGACGCCTACCGGGAAACGCGGGTGTAGCCCTCACTCGCTGCGCTTGGCGCCCCTCTACTCCACCAAACACCGGCAAAAATAATCTTTCAGATACCCGGGTACAGCTGTTCTTTTGCTCCTGGCCTTTTTCTTGCTCGCCCAAGAAAAAGGCCGAAAAAGAAGGGCGCCTGCCTGCGCGGCGCACCGCGCTGCAGGCAGGCCGCTCAGGCGCCGCGGGGGCTGCTTTTCCGCGAATAGCCCCTGTGGTGGAAGCAGAAGCTTCTGCCCTGCGGACCTTTGGGGCGTTTCTGGGCGATGGTGCTGGAGGGAACCGCGCGGAAAAGCCCCTTCCCCCCGCCCCGAAGGCGCTGGAGGCGAGACGCGTGAGCGGACGTGTACGGACGGCGAACGTTACAGGCTTAAAATCCCCAGCGGTCTTCGCGCGGCTGCAAAAGCGTCGGTCGGCGAGGGTCTTCAGTAGAAGACCCTACTGCGTTAGGTATATAAGTCACTTTAAGAAATTACAACAACACCCGCGGAAATGTGCGCACCCACCGATCCTGGTGGTGGGGCATGCTGTTGAGGGTGATGTTCAGGTCGATGGTGATGTGGAAAGCGGTTTCGGTGGTGCGGAGGTTGCAGACGGCATCCACGGTGATGACCCCGTCGGTGCGGACGATGCGGCGGAGGTGTTTGCCGGTCGCCACGACGTCGGCGGGGTTGCGGTTGCTGGCCCAGACTTCGAGCTGTCGGGTGTTGGTGATTTCGGTGGTTTCGCTGACGCGATCCGTTGCGCGGGTGAGGGTTTTCAGGCCGACTCTGTCGCCGAGGATGTCGTGGACGATTTCCCAGACCGGCTCGCCGGGGGAGAGACCGTAGGGTTGGGTGACGGGTTCGGAGGGTTCGAATTTCATCTCGTCCGACGGTTGTTTGAGGGGGACAACAGGGAGGATCAGACGGGAGGGATGGGCTTCGTTGTGGTAGACGTCATTCGTGCCCGGATAGGGAGTGGGCCAGAGGTTGGGGAAGTCTGCGCTGGAGACAGAGAGGCGGATGCGGTGGCCGGGGTCGAAGCGCCAGGCGGTGCAGTCCAGGACGACCGTGAGTTCGTAAATCTCGCCCGGTTTGAGGGGCGTGGGGTCGGTGAGGGATTCGTGGCGGGTGGCGTTGAGGACGCCGGAGCAGACGAGGGCGCTGACGCCGTTGGGGGCAACGTCGCAGAGGCGGGCGACGAAGGCCATAACCGGGGCGGTGGAACTGACATGGAGGACGGCGCGGGGCATGCCCAGGATTTCGAGGGGGACATCCAGGGGCTCGGTAGTGTAGGTGAGGGCGTGGATCTCGTCGGGGCGCTGATCTGTGGGCATACCGAAGGGGACGCCGCCCGACCAAAGGCCGCCGCAGGTGCCGAGGGTGGGGTGGTAGTCGAAGGCTTCGGAGGCTTCGGAGGCGGAAGGGGCGTGGGCGTCTAAGACGCCCTCATCGGAGAGGTAGAGCGTGCGTTTGCTGCTGTCGGGGACGGGAAAGGTGGACTCGGTGCGCCAGTAGCCGCCGGTGTAGAGGCGGTCGGCCCTGGGGTCGTCGTATTGCTGCATGTAGACACACACGGACGGCTCGTCCATGACGCCGTTTTCCTCCCCTTTGAGCCAGTGGTCGCACCAGCGGATGACTTCGCGGATGTAGTCGATTCCAGGGCCGGGAACCGCGACATCGGGGCGGGAATGGTTCCAGGGACCGATGAGGACTTTTTTGGGCACGGTGAGGTTTTCAAAGGTGCGCAGGGGGGGATTGGGGTAGCCGTCGCGCCAGCCGCCGATCATGAAGACAGAACACCGGATCTGATTGTAACGGCCCCGGATGCTTCCCGGGCGCCAGTAGTCGCCGTCGGTCGGGTGTTCCAGCCAGGAGAGGAGGTAAGGGACGTTGTTTTCAAGGTGTTCCTCCCAGATGCGCGCCCACGCATCGCCGCTGTATTCGGGGTAGGGGGGCATGGCGTTCATGCCGATCATGGAGGCGCCGTATGCGCCGATGTCGTAGTAGCAGCGCCAGCAGCCGCCCCGGTAGTGGCAGTCGTCGGTGAAGCGGTCGTCGGTGAAGTACATAGGGATAATGGTGGTGAGATGGGGAGGGTGGAGGGCGGCGACCTGGACGGCGGTAAAACCGCCGTAGGAGGCGCCGAACATGGCGGTCTTGCCGGTAGACCAGGACTGCTGTGCGATCCATTCAATTGCTTCGACGCAGTCCTGCTGTTCTCGCGGGGTGTATTCGTCGGTGTTGACGCCCTCGCTACTGCCTGTGCCTCGACAGTCGATGCGCGCGCCGATGAAGCCGTGCTGCGCAAAGGTGTTGTGATAGCCCGAATAGGGGGCGGAATCGTCTTTTCGGTAAGGGATGTATTCCAGGATAAGCGGGCGGGGGGCATGCTGCCAGTCGTCGGCGTCGGGGACGTGCATGTCCATAGCCAGGTGGACGCTGTTGGCGGTGGGGACCATGATGTTTTTGATGAAGCGGACGCCGTCTTTTGGGGAGAGTTCGATGGGCACGGTATTTTCTCCGGACCTAACCTCCCGGCCCCTCCCCGCGTCGGGGAGAGGCATGGCGGTCGGGTGGGCGATGGTCGCTACAGAAAGACAGCAAAGGCGCGGACAATAAGTAAATTGGAAATGACGCCGGATGCAAGCCTTTTTCAAGCACGCCGGTGTCTTCCGGAGGATTGCCGGGTCGGGAGGTCCAGCAATTTGAGCGCTGTGGAAAGCATCGGGCGCAATCACTTTCTGCTTTGATCATATGATGAATAACGATATCTTGAGGTGAGTCTGAAAATAAAGCCCGTGGGGCTTTGAGAACCGGAGAATCGCTGGAGATTTTGTGATGAACGATCCGTTTCTTTTTACCCGGCTTGTCCGCAGCCTGCCGACGACGGTGCCGTTCGTAGGGCCCGAGACGCTGGCGCGGCGAAGCGGACGGGCTTTCAAGGTCCGATTGGGGGCGAATGAAAGCGCGTTCGGGATTTCGCCCAAGGCACACGAGGCGATGCGGGAGACGATCAAGCGGGTGTCGTGGTACAACGATCCGGACAACTACGAGATTCGAGCGGCGGTGGCGGCATTCCATGGGATGCCTTTCGAGAATGTGGGCATCGGGAGCGGGATCGACGATCTGCTGGGGCTGGTGGTGCGGATTTTTATGGAGCAGGGGGAGACTGCGGTGACGTCGCTGGGGGCGTACCCGACGTTCAATTACCATGTGACGGGGTTCGGCGGGCGATTGCATTTTGTGCCTTATCGGGACGACCGGAACGACTTAGAGGCCCTGGCCGATGCCGCAGCAGAGACCGAGGCGCGGCTGGTGTACCTGTCCAATCCGGACAATCCGGCGGGGACGTGGCACGTTTCCAGAGACCTTGAGGCGTTTGCGGACCGGCTGCCTGAAGGGTGTATTCTGATTTTAGACGAGGCTTATGTGGAGTTTGCAACGGGTGAAGCGGTTCTCCCGCTGGATCTGGTGGACCCGCGCGTGATCCGGATGCGCACCTTTTCCAAGGCGCATGGAATGGCCGGAGCGCGCATCGGGTACGCGATTGCAGCGGCAGAGATCGTCAACGCGTTTGAGAGGGTGCGGCACCACTTCGGGGTGAACCGGATCGCGCAGGCAGGCGCGCTGGCTTCACTTGGGGACCCGGACTTTGTAGAGCGCGTGGTGGAGGCCGTGGCAGAGGGGAGGCGGGACTACGAGGCGCTGGGGCGCGAACTGGGGTTGCCCACGCTGCCGTCGGCGACCAACTTTGTTTCGTTCGACGCAGGGGACGCAGACCGGGCGAAGTGGATGATGGATACGCTGCTGGAGCGGGGCGCGTTTGTGCGGAAGCCGGGCGCGCCGCCGTTGGACCGCTGTTTCCGGGTGACGGTGGGGACGGCGCCGGAGCGGGAGGCGTTTGCGGAGATTTTGAGAGAAGTGGTTGAGATTGAAGGTTGAAAAGGAGGTGTGGGATGGCGCTGATGGCCGGGGAGACGCTCAATTTTGAGGTTACCGTGGTGGATGTGCGCGATGCAACCGACGAGGAACTGGAGCACGACCCTTAACAGGTTTTGTTGATGCGACCAACCTATGACGTCATCGTCGTTGGGGGCGGCGGTAGCGGGCTGGCGGCGGCGGTGAGCGCGGCGGAGCACGGCGCGTCTGTGCTGCTCTTAGAGAAGCAGTCTCAACTGGGCGGCACAACCGGGATTGCCGTGGGGTCGTTCAGCGCCAACCGCACGCGGTTGCAGCAACAGGCCGGCATCCGGGACGATGTGGACGCCCACGCCGAGGACGCGGGCAAGTTTGCGCCGGCCGACATCGAGGGCCGAAACGCGGAGATGCTGCGCCGGTTCTTCTTAAGCCACAGCGCGGAGACGCTGCACTGGTTGATGGGGATGGGGCTGCGCTTTCGGGGGCCGAATCCGGAGCCGCCCAACCGGGTACCGCGCATGCACAATGTGGTGCCCGGCGCCAAAGCCTACATCGCCACGCTTCAGGCCCGGCTGCTGCGTGAAGGGGGCACGACTCTCTGCGACGCGCCGGTTGAAGCGCTCCTCAAGGACGACTCGGGCGTGACCGGCGTTGTGGCCAGTGTAAAGGGCGCGCGTACCGAGTTCGGGGCCGTGCGCGGCGTGGTGCTTGCCGCGGGGGATTATGCCAATGCTCCGGAGCTGATCGGGCGGTTCAAGGGGGACCGATTCACCCAGATCGAAGGGATCAATCCCCACGCCGGAGGGGACGGGCACGTGCTTGCCGAACAGGCCGGGGCCAGGCTGATTAACATGGATATTACCTACGGTCCGGAGATCCGGTTTGTCGCCCCGGAGGGGCAGTCGTTTCAACAGCTCCTGCCAACCCGTGGACCATTTGCCTCCCTGGTGGGAAAGCTGGCGCCCTTTGTGCCGCAGTTTGTGATGGCTATGATGATCAGGCGCCTGCTGGTGACGTGGCAGCACCCGGAGGACGCGCTGTTTGACGACGGGGCGATCCTGGTGAACGCAAACGGCGAACGGTTCTGCGACGAGACCACCTGGCCGGACCGGGAGATTGCAGTTGCACAGCAGCCGGACAAGGTGTGCTATATCCTGCTCGACGAACGGATCATCGAGCGTTACAGCCGGTGGCCGCACTACATCTCAACGGCGCCGAAGATCGCCTATGCTTATGTTGCGGACTACCTGAAGCTCCGGCCGGATGTGACCACAGCGGGTCCGTTGAAGACGGTGGCCGACCGGCGCGGTATTCCTGCAGCCGCGCTTCGGTTTACCGTTGAGGCCTGCAACCGGGAGCGGGCAGGCACAGGTCAGCCCCCGCTTAAAGGCGATCGCTGGGTGCTCTTCGGACCGGCGAAGGCTTATTTTACCACCACCGAGGGGAGTGCGGCGATCAACCAGGCGTTTCAGGTGCTGGACGAGAACGACCGGCCGATTCCGGGGCTTTATGCGGTCGGGCAGAATGGACTTGGAGGACAAATTCTCTGGAGCCACGGGCTTCACATCGCCTGGGCGATGACGAGCGGGCGGCTGGTGGGGAAGATGCTGGGGACGAGGGGGTTCAGTAGCAGTAACAGGGGTAGGAAGCTGCCTGCTGCTGCCTTTTAGGAGGCCTTTTGTTGATCACTCGATATCCGCTGAGTATCCAATTCAAGGCAGGGCGGGAGGTGATGGAGCGGTTCGGGATGATGACCGAGGCGCCCACGCGGCTTGTTCTTGAGGCTGCCGATGCCGTGGCGGATCGGGTTGTAAGCGCGCACGCGCCGTACAGCACGGGGTGCGCCCGTTTGAGTATTGCCGATCTGGACGATGCGGTTCGAGAGGTGTCGATCGATCAGCTCGGGCGGTATATTGAGGCGGTTGCGGCGCTATTTCCAAACCTCAAGAAGGTGAATATGCACGGTTCGCCCCGCCGGTGGGTCAGCAGAAGTCGAACGCTGGTGGGCGATTACGATCGGCTGATTGACGGGGTGCGCCACCTGGCAGGAATTGCAGGCCGGTACGGTCTGGAGCTGGTCTTGGAGAACAACCGGGCATACTGGGAAGGGGTGCCCGGGCGTGTGCCGGCGGACCGGGTGAATCGGGAGGCACAGAACGAGTACTTCGGAACGGCGCCGGAGGAGTGGATGCAGATCCAGGCGGATGTGGATCGGTCGAATGTGTTCCTCTGTCTGGACCCGAGCCACGCATGCACGTACGCCCACACCTTTGTGGAGGTGGAGAAGCGGCGGGAGAGGATGATGGCCTTTCTGAACGCGGGAGAGGCGCTGCGGCACGTGCACTGGAACGGGAACGATCTGGAATCTGTGAAGGGACGGCAGGATAGGCACCTGTGTATTGGCGCCGATACGCTGCCACCGGCGTTTCACCGGGCGATTAAGGGGCTGGACGCTACGCTCCTGCTGGAGCATTTTTACTCGGTGGAAGAACTGGAGGCCGAGTTGGGGTTTATCGAGAGGTTGTAATAGAGAGAACTGCGACCGGGTAATTTACAGGCGGCGGCCGCCGTTTCTGTTTTTTAAGCTGGAATCCGTAGCTACGCTTTCAGATTCGGCTCTCTGGGCAGCAGTCGCTGGGGCTGTACGATCTGACGGCGTTGGGGGGTGAGGCGCTCCAGGAGCTCCGGGGAGGGCTGGTACCCGTGGCGGAAGTTGCCCCAGGAAGGTCCGTAACGGTAGACCACAGTCCGCCGGACGCCCGGGTTGACCCGCTTTGCGGAGCCGTGGGAGATCCCGTCTAAGAACAACAGCGCATCTCCGGCCGCCATGTGCACCTGGATCGCACCCTCAAGCCCTTCCACCGAAGAACCCTTTCCCATCCGGTGCCTGTCGTAGTGCGGGTGCTTGAAATTGGATTTGTGGCTGCCCGGAATCAGCATGGTGCCGCCGTCGCCGGGGCCGATGTCGGTCAGCGCGGCGAGGATGTTGACCTGCCCGCACATGAACCGGCCGCCGTGATACCGGAACTGGCCGCGCATGGTGGGAGGGTGGCCGCCGGAGTGCAGGCCGATGGC
The DNA here is from genome assembly GCA_965222075.1 of Candidatus Latescibacterota bacterium. Taxonomy (GTDB): domain Bacteria; phylum Latescibacterota; class UBA2968; order UBA2968; genus JAAXHW01. Next base: position 4,349,380 of record OZ244937.1, read on the forward strand.
CTCTCCCGGTTCCCGGAAGTTGGCGAAGTTCTCGTCAATGAAGAGGGGGCCGTGGTGGAAATCGAAGGTTCCTTCTCCTCCCACGAAGTATTTCACTTTGTCGATCCAGGCGGGGTGATCGATCAGCTTTTCAAAAGGCTCGCCTGCCTCGTAGATCTGCTGGAGGTTGAGGCCGGATGTGCCGTCGCCGTAGTGGTGCGCCTGGATATGGCCATACCATTCGCCGGGTCTCAGGGGAGGTATGGCGTCCAAACATGCGTTGAGGTCCGCAACCTCCCCTGGCGTCAGCGCCTGCTTTAGAACCAGGTACCCCCGCAGATCGAACAGGTAGATATCGAGATCGGATACCATAAACGAATCCTTATTCAGGCATAGGGTAGACTGCCTTGCAAAAACGTCTGGTGATTGCATAAGTATAAAATTGCCTGAGGACCGCGTCAAGCCAATTCCCATTGTGCGAGGATGACGGCTCGCGGGTCTGCTTGACATTCCCTGCGGATTCGCTTATTCTGGGCTTCCGATCGTGCTCTAATGCGGTGTTTTTTTGGTTCTTGTTCTTTTGGAGGTGGCGATGAACTCGCCTGGCGCACAGCAGGCCGACCCGCCGTTCTACCGGGATAAGATGCGGATGCTGGTTTATCTGGATGGCGATGGCAGGGAGCAGGCGATTGCAGAGGCCGGGGACTGGCCAAAACGGCGGGCGCACATTCTGGCCAATATGCAGCTTGTGATGGGGCCGCTGCCCGACCGGTCGCGTCTTGCGCCGCTCGATATGGAGGTGCTCGAGACGGAGGAACTGCCTGGGGTGGTGCGGAAGAGGGTGAGGTTTGTTTCGGAGCCGGGGGACCGGGTACCGGCCTATTTGCTGATTCCCAAGGGGCTGGAGGGGAAGGTGCCGGCGATGCTCTGTTTGCACCAGACGACAGAGATCGGCAAGGGGGAGCCGGCGGGCCTGGGGGGCAAGCCGAATCTGCACTATGCGCTGGAACTGGCCAAACGGGGGTACGTGACGCTGGTGCCGGACTATCCGAATTTCGGGGATTATGAATTTGACCCGTACGAACAGAGCTATATGAGCGCGACGATGAAGGGAATCTGGAACCACATGCGGGCGGTGGACCTGCTGCAGTCGCTGCCAGAGGTGGATGCGGAGCGCATCGGCTGCATCGGGCATTCGCTGGGGGGGCACAATACGATGTACGCCGCCGCCTTCGATACGCGGATTCGGGTGATGGTTTCCAGCTGTGGGTTCAATTCGTTTGCCAAGTATTACGGTGGAGATCTGACGGGGTGGAGCCACAAGGGGTATATGCCGCGTATTGTCGATGTGTACGGGAAGGATCCGAAGCGGATGCCGTTCGATTTTACCGAGGTGGTGGCCGTGCTGGCGCCCCGGGCGGTTTTTGTGAATGCGCCGGTGAACGACGGCAATTTTGAGGTGTCGGGGGTGCGGGATTGTATCGAGGCGGCAGTGCCGGTTTACGAGATGCTGGTGGCGGGGGATCAGCTGGTGGCGGTGTACCCGGATGCGGGACACGATTTTCCGCCGGATGTGCGGGAACAGGCATATGCGTTTGTCGATGGGGTGCTGAAGAGGCGGTAGGGGGATTTTGCGGATGGCTCCTTCAGGAGGAGTAGGGATGGATTGGAAAATACTGGCGCCGAAGGGGAATTTTCAGACGGTTGAGGAAGCGGCCCGGGGGGAACAGGAGGTGGACTGGATGGCGGAGGAGGGGGCCGAACAGGAGGCCTGTACGCTGGCGTTTGCGGCGGTGGAGGCTGCGGAATTTCTGTCGAAGATCCCCGATGTTCAGGCAGAGGTCGATGCGTTTGAAGGGGTGTTTCCGGAGGCGCCGTTTATCGCGGTTCTGGGGCCCTCCGCTTTTGCGGAGGCGCGCGAAAGGGTCAGCGTTGGAGAGGCAGCGCTTCTGGAGGTGGAACAGTCTTTTGTGATCAAGACGGTGAGGGAGCAGAATGCCTGCGGGTATCTTGTGCTGGGGAGCGACAGGGCCGGGGCGCTGTACGGCGTTTATGAGTTGCTTGAGCAAATGGGGTCTCGGTGGCTGGGACCCGCTGAGTATGACACCCATATTCCCGAGGCGCTTCCCGGTCCGCTTCCGGACCTGGATATGAGCCGGTCGCCTTCGTTTGTCACGCGGGGGTTTCATGGGAATGAGGACCGGGGAGGAAAGACTTTCCTGCTGTGGATGGTCCGAAACAAACTGAATCTGTGGTTCTCTGCCGAATCTGACAAGCCGTTTTGTCGCAAGCTGTGTTTGAAATTCGAAGCCGGTGGACACAGTATTTTTCACCGGTATGTACCGCCATCCAGGTATTTTGCCGATTACCCCGAATGGTATGCGCTTTCGGGAGGAGAACGGAAAGGCGAAATTAACCGGGGTGTGGGGTATAATATCTGTTTTTCCAATGAGGATGTGAGAAAGACCCTGGCTGAAAATCTGGTGGAAGACCTGATTTCGGGAGAAAATCAATGGACGGATACGATCCGGGTCTGGCCTCTTGACAACGGGATATGGTGTGAGTGCGAGGATTGTCAAAAGCTGGGGAATCCCACCGACCAGACCCTGCTGCTCGCCCACGACTGCCGCCAGGCCATTCTCAAGGCAAGGAGAGAAGGACGTTTGAATCGGGAGGTTCGCGTTGGTATTCCGGCATATCACGAAACGCTTCCGATTCCGACAAAAGCGCTACCGCGGGATTTCGATCACGGGGGTACGGTGGTGACCTTCTTTACGATTGAGAGGTGCTTTGCCCATCCTCTGGACGATCCTTCCTGTACCGAGATCAATGCGGGGCTGGCCGCGCTTTTGAAGGACTGGACGGAGAATCCCGACTGCCTGTTCAAGGGCGATATGTCCATCGGTGAATATTATAACGTTTCAAGCTTTGTCTCGCTTGCGATTCCCTTTTCTAAGACGATGGCGGTGGATATCCCGTTTTATTATCACACGGGCGCGCGGCATATGAACTATATGCACGTGCCGACGGCCGACTGGGGGACGCTTTCTCTGACGAATACGCAGTTCGCCGCTCAGTTGTGGGATCACGGGCTGGACTGTCAGGCATTTGTTGAAGATTATCTGAATTTCCGGTATAAAAGCCAGGCGGAAGAGATGGGACGGTTCTACGATATTCTGGAACAGGCAATGTTGAACTGCAAGCCTTTGAAACACTATGCCGGGCTTGAGAAGCCGAGGCACTGTTTGTTTCAGATCCTGAGAGAGAAGGGGAGTTCCGAATCTCCACTGACGATTTTTACCAGCGAACACCTGCCCTATGCGCCCTCGTACAGGCTTAAGAACGACGGGCCTTCGCTCTTGGAGACGGTCCAGAAACTGGATGAGGCCGAGCGGATTCTCGATCAGGTGTTCTTAGACGCAACGGACCCCACGGTGGCTCACCGGCTCGCCGACGATGTCCGGAGGTTCCGGTACACCCGGCATATCGTCCGGTTTCTTTACCGGTTGATCCGGGTTCGACTTTTTGAGAATCAGGACGATGCGGTTCGCGCCAAGCTGGAGGCCCGGGCGCTGCGGGATATTGGAGAGACGCTGCGCCGGGAGGATCTGGTGATGCGGTTCCAGCAGGGGGACCACCCGCACAACCGGTACGAGAACGGGTTGACGGCGACCTGGTTTGCCAGGGCATATGCACAGGTGATGGCGGCTTACGGGCTGGAGACACCGGATACGCCGGGGGGAGAACTGGCAGGGGAGAAGGGACGGGATGTGTATAATCCTTAGGGAGGGTTACAAAGGAGATGGATATGAGACTGATGGATCAGCTGAACTGGAAGGATGTGACGTCGGAGAATCTGAATTTTTACAGGGCCGTGGGGGTGGAGTGTTTGATTGTTCACCTGCCGGTGGAGATGGCCGATGGGAAGGACCATACGGAGGATTTTCAGCGGTTGAAGCAGTTTGTGGCGGACCACGGGCTGGAGCTGGCGGTGCTGCATTCCCATTATGTTCCCCGGGACAAGATCGTGATGGGGCTGCCAGGGCGGGACGAGCAGATCGAGGTGTGGAAGCAGGTGCTGCGGGCGATTGGGGGGGCGGGGGTTTCGAGGACGGCGACGACGTTTTACGCGATCAGCCATTTTCGGTCGGTCGCGACGACCGGCCGGGGTGGGGCCACGTACAGTACGTTCGATTACGAGGCGCTGATGAAAGATCCGCCCTACGTTCCGGACAAGGTGATCGGCGCGGAAGCGCTGTTTGAGCATATCGGGTATTTTCTGAAGCGCGTGGTTCCCGTAGCGGAAGAGGCCGGGGTGCGGATTGCGCTGCATCCGGACGATCCGCCGATTCCGGACCCGCTGGGAGGCGCGGCCCGGATTGTGGGGAGCCTGGACAATTACGAGCGGATTTTTGGGATGGTGCCCAGCCGGTCCAACGGGATGCTGTTCTGCCAGGGGTGCGTGGCCGAGATGGGGGAGGATGTGATCAAGGCGATCCACAGGATCGGGTCGCAGGATAAGATCGTGTTCGTGCATTTCCGGGATATCCGGGGGATGCCCTACAAGTTCCAGGAGGTGTTTATCGACGAGGGGGACAACGATATGCTGCGGGCGATGGAGGCCTATAAGGCGGTGGGCTACGACGGGCCGATTATGCTGGACCACACCCCCGGCATCCCGGCCGATCCGACGGGCAGGGCGGGGCATGCGTATGCGAACGGGTATATTAAGGCGCTGATTCAGGCGGTATATCGGTAAAAGGACAGGAGGGATGAACATAAGCAAGCTTGCATTACACGGCGGGGAGCCGGTTCGCACGGCGCCGCCTCCGGAGTGGCCGGTTTACGATGAGCGGGAGGCGGAAGCGGCCGCCCGGGTGGCCCAAAGCGGGAAGTGGCAGTACGGGGTGGGGACGGAGGGGACCAGGCTGGAAGCGGAGTTTGCCGATTGGATTGGGGCGGCGCACGCGATCGGGACGATTAACGGTACGGAGACGATGACGATTGCGCTGAAGGCGGCGGGGGTGGGGCCGGGGGACGAGGTAATCATGCCCACGACGACGTTCGTGGCCTGCCCGCTGTCGGTGCTGCTGGCGGGAGCAGTGCCGGTGCCGGTGGATATCGATCCGGCGAATCTGTCGATGCATCCTCAGGCGACGGAGGCGGCGATTACCGAGCGGACACGGGCGCTGATGCCGGTGCACTTAGCAGGTATTCCGGCCGATATGGACGCGATGATGGCGCTCGCGCAGCAGCACAACCTGATGGTGCTGGAGGATACGGCGCAGGCACAGGGAGCGGAGTGGAAGGGGAAGAAGGTGGGGACGATCGGGCATGCGGGGTCGTTCAGTTTTCACACGGCCAAGACGATGGTGTCGGGCGACGGGGGGATGATTACGACGGACGATGCGGCGCTGGCCGATCTGTGCCGGTCCTACCGGCAGTTTGGAAGCCCCCAGGCCGGGGCGGCGCATGCGTACACGGTGACGGGCGGAAATTACCGGATGAGCGAGTTCGTAGCGGCGGTGCTGAGGGTGCAGTTGTCGCGGGTGGATGAGCTAATCGACCGGCGGATTGAGAACGCGGCGCATCTGACAGCACGGCTGGGCGATGTGCCGGGGCTGCATCCGTATGCGCTGGACGAACGGATTACGCGGTGCAGTTATCTGAGCTACAGCATGAACTACACTGCTGCGGAACTGGCGGGGGTGCACCGGGATGTGTTTTTAAAGGCGCTGAGGGCCGAGGGGATTTCCGTTCGGACGGGGTATACGACGCTGGTGCACGAGATGGCACTGTGCAACGGGGAGAATTTGCGCGAGGAGGATCTGCAGCGGTTTACAGGGCGAAATATTGAAGCAGCGAAGGAGGGGCGTTTTCCCCATGCCGAACACGCGCGTGCGAATACGACGATGTGGATGGTGCAGAACTGGCTGCTGGGAGATCGGGAGGTGGTGGACGATGTGGTGCGGGCGGTGTATAAGGTGGTGGAGAATATCGGAGCGCTGTTGGGGGAAGCGTGAGGCGACAGCAGGGGCGGGGGTTTCCCGCCCTTTGTGATAAGGAGAGAACAGTGGCCGAAATTCCAGGAGACGAACGCGAAATCCAGGATGCGGATGTTCTCAATGCCCTGGACCTGACACGGCGGGATCTGGGGGGGGTGCGTCGGACGCTGGACGCAGGCGATCTGGCTTCTGCTAAAGGAGCGCTGGTGGAGCACTTCCGCGTTCGGCAGCGGCCCCGGTGGTTTTTCGATGCGCGAACCGGGAGGCGAAAAGATGTGCCGTCTTCGTGGAGTGGGCCGGATGCGGCGGCGGTGCGGCGTGCGGACCATGTGCTGAAGAACCGGTTCCATCTGACCGGGGACAAGCTGTGGGACTTCGGGAAGGATCTGAAGTGGTATATCAAAGAGATGCGGGGGCTGGCCTCACCACCGTCGATTTTCAAGCGGTGCAACTGGATGCGGGACCTGGCCACGGCCTATGCCCGGACCGGGCGTTCGGTGTACGCGGCCAAGTTCGCGGCGTTGGTGGACCGCTGGCTTTTGGACTGGCCGCTGGTGGTGGACCGGGATTTCGGGCCCAGGAAAGCGATCTTTTCCAGGCCAGATGGGCATAAGGCGATGCCTACGGCCTTCCGGGTAGTTTCCTGGCTGGACTGTCTGTACGGGGGGATTGTTTTCGCACCCGAGGTCTCGGTGGAAACGGCGTTCGGGCTGATCCGATCGATCTGGTTTACGGCCTTGCAGTACCGGCGTTACGAGACGAGCCCGTACGTGTCGGCGAACCACCACCTGTGGGAGCGGGGAACAGCGCCGTTTGTGTTTGGGATGATGCTGCCCGAGTTTCCCGAGGTGGTCAAGCTGGTTGAGCAGGGGCGACCGGTGATCGCAAAGCATGTGAAGCACAGTTTTCTGTCGGATGGAGGCTACGAGGAGCGGTCCACGGGGTACACGATTGCTTCTTTCAGCATGTTTACCAGGCCGCTGAAACTGGCCACACTGAACCGGGTTTCCCTGTTGAATGCAGAGGAAAAGGCCCGGCTGAAGCGGTGTGCGGAAAATATGGCGCTGATCACGCTGCCCACGGGAGCGCCGCCCGATATCGGCGACGGCAGGCCGGTGGTGTCGTCCAACGCCCGTTCGATGGGGATTTCCGAGGGGCTGTTTAAAAGCCGGGTGGCTGCGGATGTGGTGAACCGGCTTGGTTTGAAGCGGTACGTGGACCCCGAAGACCGCGAGGCGCTAAAGGGGGTGAAACCGCAGAAGCTGCCGCTGGTGGTGCACCAACCGGCGTCGGGCTATTTTGTGGCGCGGGATGCGTGGACGCCCCGGGCATCCGGGATGGCGCTGTCAACGCCGGGGCCGGGATTGCCGAATCACGCGCACGACGATGCGCTGTCGCTACAGCTTGTGGTGCGCGGAGAGGAGATGGTGGGGACGCCGATGACGGAGCTGTACTCTTATCTGAATAAGGAGGAGATTCGTAAGAAGCCGATTCGAGGGCATTTTTACGCGATGACGTCGCACAACGTGGTGCTGGTGGGGGGAGAACCTGCCCGGTCGATAGCGGAGCTGACGGAGAGATGGGGACCCGAGCCGACGCCGGTGAGGACAGAGGTCGAGGAGGACGACGGCGGGGTGCGGGTGATGAGTTCCCACAAGGGGTATGAAGACGTGAGGCTGTCGCGGCAGGTGAATTTCCAGTACCGCAAGGGGTGGACGGTCGTGGACCGGGTCAAGGGGGGCGAAGGAAAGCCGCACGTTGCCCGGTGGCATTTCGAGTACGGGGTGGAGGTGGAGGAGACGGAAGACGGGTTTGTAGCGACGCGGAGAAAGGTGCGTCTGGGCGTTTGTGTGAACGCCGACGGAAGGGTGAAGACGCGGCTTTATCGGGACAACCGGTGGCTGGGCAGGAATCCGTTGCGCCGGGGAGAGGTAGCGCCGTGGGTGCTGGATGTGGGGTTTGGAGGGACGGGGGATGATGCGCTCGAGACGCGGTTTGAGATTTTGAAGGGGAGCCGGAGGGGTATTGAGGCCCTCATCATTGGTGTACGTTTGGTTCTCTGAATCTGAACAGGAGGATGCCCGCGGCGATGGCGACGTTGAGGGAGTTGACGCCACCGGCCATGGGGATGGTGAGGGTGCTGTCTACCAGGGTGCTGAGGGTGGGGTCGACGCCGAAGGTTTCGTTGCCAAGGAGGAGGGCGAAGCGGTCCGGGCGGCCGACTTCGTAGAAAGGGGCGCCTTCGAGGTGCGCGGAAAGGACCCTGACGCTGCGGGCGTGGAGGTGCTGAATGAGGGAGGAGAGGTCTGTGTTGCGGAAGACAGGCAGGCGAAAGATGGCGCCCCGGGAGGCGCGGACGACCTTGGGGTTGTAGAGTTCGACAGAGCCTTTGGAGAGGAACAGGGCGCCCACGCCGGCGGCTTCGGCGGTGCGCTGGATGAGGCCCAGGTTGCCGGGGTCGCGGATGCGGTCGAGGAGGAGGCAGGCGGAGACATCATCCAGGATGCGGTTTCGGTCCCAGGTGGGCATGCGCACAACGCCCAGGACGCCTTCGGGCTGCCGGGTCTCGCCCATGTGCTTGAGGGCGCGGCGGTCGGTCTGCTGGATAAAGATGCTGCGCTCTGCTGCTGCCTGGAAGATCTGCTTCAGGCGGTCGTCAGTTTTCAGGGCCTCCCGGTCGAAGACGATCTGCTCCACCGGGGCGCCGGAGAAGAGGGCCTCCTGGGTGAGGCGAATGCCTTCGACCAAGAATTTTTGCTCGGCCTCCCGTGCCTTGCGGTGTTTGAGGGCGGTGATTTTTCGGGCGTTTTTGACGGGCATGAGAGAAGCAGTGTTCCAAGGGGCACGGTTGCCGTGCCCCTACTCGTCGGGCTGGTCGGTGGTTTCCCGGTGGGTAATGGATTCCTTCAGGGCATGGAGTTCGGTCCAGATGTCCCGCTCGCGGCGGGAGAGGCCGATGAAGTAGACGAGGACGGCCGCCCAGATGACGGTGTAGGCGGCGGCCAAGTATTCGAGGTATTGCATGGGGCCTCCAAAGTCGATCAGAGGTTCGAGCGGCGACCGAGCAGGGTTTTTCGGTTCAGGATTTCGGCTTTCAGGGATTCGAGTTCGTGCCGGGCGAATTCGAGCGAGATGCGTTTGGCCAGAATGGCGGTGAAGAGCACCAAGAAGGTGGCTGTGCAAAAGAGGAAGACGGCCAGCATGTCGGGGGGCAGCCCGATCTTTTCGGCCCGGATGACCTGGGGGTGGTGGGTGCGCCAGAGTTGGGTTGAGTAGTGGATGAGGGGGGCGTCCAAGAACCCGACGATGCCCAGGACGGCCCGGAATTTGGCGCTTTGCAGGGCGTCTTCGCTGTAGCTTTTGAGCATCATGTAGGCCACGAAGATCAGCCAGAGGACCAGGGTGAGGGTCAGCTGCGCATCCCAGACCCACCAGGTGCCCCAGATCGGTTTGGCCCACAGGGGCCCTGAGAGCAGGACCAGGGTGCAGAAGAGGAGGCCAACCTCGGCGGAGCAGGAGGCCCAGATGTCCCAGCGTTTGTCTTTGCGCCAGAGGTAGAGGATGCTGAAGAGGAAGACGAGAGTGAAGCCGGCATACATCGCAAAGGCCGAGGGTACGTGGAAGTACATAATTTTCTGGGCCAGGCCCATCTGTTTTTCCACGCTGGCGTAGACGAGGGCCATGTAGGGGGCGACGAGCATGCCGATAAGGGCCAGGACGCCCAGAGCCGAGGACCAGAGGTAGGGGCGTTTCTCCATATGTACTTATTCCTCCACCACGTAGTCAAACAGGAGCAGACAGGCCGTGACGAAGAGGACCGCAAACGCAGCGCCGAGTTTGAGCCAGTTTGCGATTGCCGAGAGGGGCTCGCCCGCCAGCACGGCCCGAAAGGATTCGACGGCTGCGAGGAGGGCGGGGACGAGTATGGGGAGGGTGAGCATGGGCAGGAGCGCCTCTTTGAGCCGGGTGTTGATGGACATGGCGGCAAAGAGGGTACCCACGGCCGCGAATCCAACCGTGCCCAGGAAGAGCGGCAGCAGTAGCCGGGGCAGGTGCTCCCAGACGGCGATGTTGAGGAAGACGACGAGCAGGGGAAGGATCAGGGCCTCCACAACGGCCATGGTGAGCAGGTTGGCCAGGGCCTTGCCCAGGTAGATCGCCCCTCGGTCGGCCGGGGAGAGGAGCAGACCCATGAGACAGTCGTTTTCTCGCTCCATCGTAAAGGAGCGGGTGAGACCGAGCAGCCCGGCGAAGATGACGGCGATCCAGAAGATGCCGGGGGCCGCGGACTGCATGGCGGCCGAGCCGGGCTTGAGGGCGAAGTTGAAGACAAGCACCACCAGAAAGGCGAAGAAGCACATGGCAGACAGGCGCTCTTTGGTGCGGACTTCGGTCTTCAGGTCTTTCCAGAGAACGGCGGCGACTTGGTAGAGGAAGAGAGACATGGCGTTATAGATTGAGAAAATTTGTGAAATTCGGCTCTGTGGAAAACGCTTGGGATTGCGGATCACCCCCCGGACGATTGGCTAACGCCTGTCTGCGTGCAACGCACAGGCAGGCCTGCCTCCGGCGGGCTGGCGTCCGCCTCCGGCTCACCGGATCGTCTCCTCTCCCTGGAGTAAAGGTTTTTCAATCCGCAATTATTCTGGCCCCTGTATCGTCTGTTCGTAGAGCGTTTCCAGTTCCTCCGGCGACAGGTCGGCGGTGTTGCCCTGCGCCCCGATCCGGCCGTGGTTCAGGATCACGAACCGGTCGGACATGGCCGCTCCCTGCTGGAGGTCGTGGGTAACCAGGATGATGGTTCGGCCCTCCCGGCGCAGGTCCTGGAGCATCCGGCCGAGCATGGATCGCGCGGAGGTGTCCAGGCCGGTAAAGGGCTCGTCGAGCAGGAGGATGGCGGGGCGGTGGAGGGTGGACCGCGCAATGGCAAGGCGCTGTTTCATCCCCCGCGAGAATCCCCTGACCCGGTCGGTTTGACGGTCCCGAAGGCCGACGGCGTCTAAGGCTGCGTCGATGCGGTCGTTCAGATTTTTCAGGCCGTACATGCGACCGTAGAAGATGAGGTTTTCCCGTGCGGTCAGGTCCTCGTAGAGAAGGGTCTGATGGGAAATGAAGCCGATGCCCGACCGTGCCTTTTCCGGATCCTGGCGGGTGTCGATACCCCAAACGGTGATCCGGCCCCCGGTCGGTTTGCCCAGGGTTGCGACAAGCCGCAGGAGGGTGGTTTTGCCCGCCCCGTTGGGGCCGAAGAGGGCGAGCGAGGTTCCCTCCGGGACTTTCAGGTCGATGCTCTGAAGGGCGGTGAGGTGCCCAAAGCGTTTGGTGACCCCTTGCAGCGCAATAGCCGGTGCGGTTGCCTCCACGGCGGCTAAGCCCCTGTGCTGCCAAGGGCCCGGGTGAGGCGGACGATTTCCGCCTTGAGGGCGTTTCGGCGGGCCCGATAGTCGGCTTCCGAGAGTTCGCCGTCGGCAAAGCGGTCGTCCAAATCGGCGATCTGTTCCAGCATCGCAGTTCGGCGAACCTCCAGGCCCGTGCCGCCCTGCCCGGAGAGGTCAGTGGGGATTTCCGCCTTTTGCCGGGGACGGAAGAAGACGGCTAAGAGGGCGAAGGCGACCGCGAGCGCGCCGGTCCCCCATATAAGCGTCTCCCGCGAGATCCATTCTTCCAAGAGGGCAGGCGATCCGATCTGAAGGACAATCCGGTCGCCCGGTTTCAGGGCGGTTGCGGAGAACCTCCGGAAATTTCGTCCGTCGGAAACCGAGGCCTCGCCCAGGTCCTGGAGGGAGGATTCGGAGATGGGGGTGTCGGACGGGGCGATCAGGATGTCCACGGAACCGGTGGGGTAGTGGACCTCCTGCACCAGGCGTTGAGCCAGCGGCATCGGGTGGACAAACATGAGCTGGCTTCCACCGGGCTGTACGGGACGGGGGTCAATCAGGATCGGGCCGTGGGTGTGCAGGTTCTGCGGCCCTCTGAGGATGTCGGTAACGCCCTCAGGCAGGGAGACTTCCAGGCCGTGGCCGTTTCCGGTGATGTAGGTGCGGTCCCCGCTGTTTTGCACGATGAGGATCTGGGAAACTTCACCCGCCGCCGCGTCAACGATCATGTGGTGCGAAGTGAGGGCGATGGCGGTGTCGGCACCGGTGGTTTCGTAGACGGAGATTTCGACCGACTCGCCGCTCCCACCGTCCACGGGATGGAGGTAATCCACGCTGGCATAGGCGGCCGAGAGGATGAGATGCTCATCCCCGGCAGGGAGAGGCGCGTCGAAGCGGAACCGCCCGTCTGCATCGGTGGTGTCTTGAGCGGTGACGGCGGTTTGGGCACCGTGCCGGATGAGGGTGACGGGGCAGTCGGGTACGGGGCGCGACAGGGTGCGGTTGAAGACGCGGCCTGGAATAGATCCGGCAACGGCAGGGGACGAGAAGACGAGCGTGAGGGCGACTAAGGGAACGAGCGGACAGGAGGTTCGGAGGGGGGATCTGCGGGCGCGCATGGACCTTATCCACGGTTGAGGGGTGTGCCGCACCGGGGGCAGAACCGGGCATTGCCGGGGGGAACGGTTTTGCAGTTCGGACAGGCAGCTTTTTTGCCTTTTGGGGAGCGCCGGAGGGCCGCGATTTCCTGCTCGATGCGGTCTTCGACGGCCTCTGCCCGGCCGTTCGTCCCGTCGATGGCTTTCAGGAGTTCGACGGCCTGAGATTCGTAACGCGCCCGGGTCTGGCGGTAGTCGTCCTCTTCTACTTTGCCCATGCGATAGTCAAAGTCGAGTTCCTGGATGGATTCGTAGAGGGTCTCCCGGTCTTCCAGGAGTTGACGGCGACGGTTTTCCTTACGGGAGGCCCGGTCGATTTCCCCGCGGGCCGCGAAGAGGGGGCGGAAAACGAAGATGAGTACGACCCCTGCGACCAGGATATAGGCGGCGGCAATCACGTTTCGCGTTCCTTGAGCTCGCGTTCCAGTTTTGCCCGGTAGGCGTCGTCTACCCCGGCTTCCGACGGCTGCACCGGTGCAGGCCCCTGTTTCCCCTGAGACCAGTTTCGGATGACGGTCCAGACGAAGAGGGTGCCCAGGGCCAGGACGAGGAAGGGCATGACCCAGGCGGTGAGATTGAAGCCCTCTGCGGGGGGGCTGGAAAACGCCTCCTGGCCGAACTCTTTGACAAATCCGGCGACGATGGTTTGTTTGTCCTGGCCCGCTTTTAGGGCGTCGGCAATGCGGATGCGGTTTTTGTCCGCCCAGCCACAGGCGCATTCGTGCAGGGGACGGCGCGGACAGGAGCCGCAGAGGCAGGCCAGTTCCCTGGCAACGTCTTTGACCAGAGCGTCGGTGACTTCGGCGGCTGTCGGGGCAATGGCAAAGAACAGGCAGAGCGCGAGGAGCGGGGTACAGACGGCAGAATGGACGATGGACGACGGACGAAACCAGATGGCTTTAGGGGTTTGACCTTGGTCCGTGGTCTGCGGTCTTTTCACGCGGTGGCCTCCTGTCGCGCTTCCTCGTGTATGCCGCTGATACGCCCGCGTCGGAGTTTCTCACGTCTGTCGGGCCACATGGCAACGATCGTTCCGAGGGTAAGCACACAGGTCCCGATCCAGACCCACATGACGAGGGGGTTGACGTAGGCCCGGAAGAAGGCCGTGCCCTCCTGGTTCTGGCCTTCGTAGAGGACGTAGAGGTCCTCGCGGGGGGTGGACCGGATGGCGACTTCGGTGGTGCGCTGCTGGTCCTGGCGTTTGTAGTAGACGTGCTGCTCGGGCCACATGGTGCCCAGACGCCTGTCACCGCGATAGACGCCTAGCTGGGTCTGGATGACGACGGTGAGCGGGTTCTGGCTTTCCGAGGTGCCTTCGTAGACAAGCCGGTAGGTCCCCACGTCCATGGATTCCTCGTATTTCAGCCCGGCTTCGGTTTCTTTGTTGAAGGCGTTTCCGGTGAATCCGACGAAGAGGAGGACGACGCCGAAGTGGACGATGTAGCCGCCATATCGGCGCCGGTTGCGTCCGGTGAGGGTCCACAGGGCCGTGAGATAGGACTCTCCCGAGTTGCTGCGCCGGGCCCGGGCGCCCCGGTGGAACTCGGTGATAATGGTGCCAACCACAAAGCCGCACAATGTGAAGGAGATAAGGGCGTAGACGTCGTGTGCCCCAAGGACAAAGGCCGCGGCCCCGCAGAGGAGACCGAAGATGCTGGACGCGGTAAAGTGCCGTTTGAGGCTCTTGCCCGAGGTCTTCCGCCAGGCCAGGAGGGGGCCGATGCCTGTAAGGGCGAGGAGCAGCAGGCCGATGGGGACCATGACGGCGTTGAAGAAGGGGGGGCCGACGGTGATTTTGGAGCCGGTGACGGCCTCGGAGATCACGGGGAACATGACGCCCCAGAAGATGGCGAAGGTGGAGGTGAGGAAGAGCAGGTTGTTGAGCAGGAAGCCCCCTTCACGTGAGACGGGAGATTCGTATTCGTTGCGGCTTTTGAGCAGGCCCAACCGGGTCTTCAGGAAGTAGGCGGAAAAGAGGATGATGGCAACGACGAACCCGAAAAACATCGGTCCGGTGGGGGACTGGGCGAAGGCGTGGACCGAGGAGACGACGCCGCTGCGGGTCAAAAACGTGCCGTAGATGCAGAGGGTGAAGGTGAGGATGATGAGGATCATGTTCCAGACTTTGAGCATGCCTTTCTTTTCCTGGATCATGACCGAGTGGAGGAAGGCGGTGCCGGTGAGCCAGGGGAGGAGGGCCGCGTTTTCCACCGGGTCCCAGCCCCAGTAGCCGCCCCATCCGAGGACCACGTAGGCCCACTTGCCGCCCAGGAGTTGGCCGGTGCCCAGGAAGACCCAGGGGAGAATCGTCCAGCGCCTTGTGGTGCGGATCCAGTCTTCGTTGGGTTGCCGGCTGATGAGGGCGGCCATTGCAAAGGCATAGGGGACCACAAAGCCGACGTATCCCAGGTAGAGCATAGGGGGATGAATCTGCATGTACGGATGGACCAGGAGCGGGTTCATGCCCTGTCCGTCGGCCGGCATGAATCCGAGCAGTTTGAAGGGGTTCTCGTAGATCGCGATCAGGCCCATAAAGAAGACCTGTACGGCCGCCAGGACCGCAGTGGCGTACGAGGCCAGGGGCCCCCGAAACCGCCGGCTCATCCGCACGGCAAAGAAGCTGTATCCGGAGAGGACAAAGGCCCAGAGGAGGAGGGAGCCCTCCATGCCGGACCAGAGGGCGGTGAATTTGTAGGGGGTAGGCAGGTCGCGGCTGGCGTGGGTGGCCACGTAGTGGACGTCGAAGCGGTCGTTTAGAAAGAGGTATTCGAGAATGGCAAAGGCCAGCAGGAGGAGTCCGAAACTGGCATAGACCGCACGTTCGGCGCTCAAGGTGAGGTCTATGCGTCGGGTTCGCCCCGCAAGCGCGGCGGCTGCGACGCCGTAGAGGGACGTGATAAGGGTAAGCCAGATGAAGAAGTTGCCGAGGTCGGCCATTGAAAGTCCTTAAGGCGTGAAACGTGAAACGTGCCACCCCACCTCACCTCCCAAATCTGGAAGCCGGGGTTCCAGGGAGGGGTAGAGGGGTTGTTTGCCGTTTGCCGTTTCACGGTGTTATTTTTTATACCCCTTCTTCATCTCTTCAAAGCTCTGGCCTTCGTATTTGGAGGGACACTTGGCCAGGAGGGTTTCGGCGTGGAAGACGCCGTCGGACCCGGTCTTGCCCTCCAGAACGACATCGGATTCATCCCTGAAGGTGTCGGGGACGATGCCTTTGTAGCGGACTACCCTCGGTTCTGAGAAGGCGTCCGGGGCGCCACCGACCGGTTCCCAGATCCGGAATGCCACGGCCAGGGTGCGGTCGTCGGTCTGGATGGAGCCGGGGACGACTTTTCCGGCGAGCTTGATCCGCCTGTCCACAAACTCCGTCTCCCGGGCCTCCAGTTCGGTTACGGTAAAGTAGTACATGGCCGATTTCTGGAAGCCGGATACGACGAGGTAGAGCAGGCAAAGGACAATGACGGTGAATCCCGCCACGAATTTGACTTTTTTGCGAGCCATATTTTGTTCCTTCATGGGTCCTGATTTTGAGTCTGATCCAAGGTCTGTTCTATTGGATCAATAAGGGCTTAAAGATAACCAAAAAGGACCTATGTGACAACTCAAATCCCGCCCCTTCGGGAGCGCATACCACCACCGTGGGCCGGTCGGCGACGCGGGCGGAGTCGAGATCAACCGCTGTGACCTTCCCGGAGGCCTGTTCCAGCCCCTCCCGGTCGAAGACCATCTCTCCCCGTTTTGGCTTTCGGCGGTTTCCCTGCCTATTGGTTTTCGGTTTTACCCTCTGTGGGAGTGAGTTCGATGCGGGTGACCGGACCAAGGGTGGAGAGGGGTTTGTCGAGTTTTTTCTCGTTGCCCACGACGACGATCGCGACTTTATCGGGGTGCATGTATTCCCGCGCGACCCGGAGGGCGTCGTCCTTTGTGACGGCCTGGGTGCGGACGATATAGGATTCTAAGTAGTCGTCCGGGAAGCCGTAGTATTTGTAGTAGACCTTCTGATCGACGATGGCCGAGCTGGAGGCGTAGTTGAAGACGTCGGAGTTGATGAGGCGGTTTTTAGAGAATTCGAACTCCTCATCCAGGATGGGGCCTTCGCGCATCTTCCGGGTGATGTCGAGCATGGCAGCGATCGCTTCGACGGTGGTTTGGGCCTTGGTCTGGCAGGAGATATAAAAGGGCCCCTTGGCGGGTCCCCGGGTAACGCCGCCGCCAACCGAATAGGCGAGCCCCCGGGCGCTGCGGATCTCTTTGCCGAGGCGAGAGGTGAAGGTACCCACGCCGTAGATCCGGTTCATGATCCGGATGGCGTACCAATCCGGGTTGAGGTTGTCGATGCCGAGGTGGCCGATGTAGATAGAGGACTGGTTCACGTCTTTTTCGATATAGTAGACGCCCGGTTCGGGGTCACGAACTCTGGGGACTTCGGGAAAGTCGATCTCCGCGCGTTCCCAGCCCTGGAAGGCCTCGCGGATTCTGGCGACGATGTCGTCGGCCTTAAAGTCTCCAGAGACGGCGAGTATTGTGTTATTAGGGTGGAAGTATTTGCTGTGGAAGGCGACCATGTCGTTCCGGGTGATGCTTTGCACGGTTTCGATTGTGGAGTGCCGGCCCCAGGGGCTGTCTTTGCCGTAGATCACCTTGTAGAACTCACGGGAGGCGACCGCGCGGGGGTTGTCGTTGCGGCGGCGGATGCCTTCGGCCGTCCGGCGTTTGGCCAGGTCGATTTTGTCCTGCGGAAAGGTGGGGTTCGTGAGCAGATCGGCAAAGATTTCCAGGCCCGTGTCGATGTGCTTGGCCAGTACGGAGAGGGAGGCCGTGCCGTGGGACTGGCCGATGCCGACTTCGACTGAGCCGGCGATGAAGGCGAGTTCTTCGTCGAGTTGATCCCCCGGTCGTGTGGGGGTGCCCCCGGTGCGCATGACGCGACCGGTGAGGCCGGCGAGTCCGACCTTGTCGGGCGGTTCGTAAATGGTGCCGGTGCGGATGTAGGCCTTGACGTTGAAGAGGGGAAGTTCGTTGTCCTCTAAGATGTAGAGGACCATGCCGTTTTCCAGCGTGACGATTTCGGGTTGCGGCGGGTTGAAGGTGAGCGGTTCGGGTGGAGGCAACTCCGAGGGGTGCTGCTGGGCTGTGAGCGGTGAAAAGGATCCCAGGCAGAGGGCGTACAAGAGTCCGGTCTGGATGGCGAGGTGCCGGACAGAGGATTTATGCACACTCAGAAGAAAAGAGAGATAGGGTTTCATTATTGTCCTCATCTATGTGGAGACCTAAGGCGTTGGGGGTTCGGCTTTGGGTTTTTTGACCAGGGTGGCGACGGTGCGGTTGGTGGGGACAAAGTAGGTTTTGGCCACGCGCATGACGTCTTGGGGGGTCAGGGTGGCGACAATTTTGGCGTGTGTGGCGAGGTAGCGCCAGTCGCCGAACAGGGTTTCATAAAGGGCCAAGCTCTGGGCCAGCCCGCCGTTGGATGCGAGTTCCCGGATAAAGTCAGCCTCCAGGTTGTTGATGACTTTCTGGAATTCCTTTTCGCCGATCGGTTCGGTTTTGAGACGGTCGAGTTCCTCATAGATGACCTTTTCGAGTTCTTCGGTCGTATGGGGATGAATGGGGTTGGCTTCGATGAGGAAGAGGTTGTCGTACCGGGGGCCGGGAATGCTGTTGTAGGTACTAACGCTGGTGGCGATTCGGTCCTCTTTGATGAGCCGTTTGTAGAGCCTGGAGCTGCGGCCCGTGTCGGTGAGGATGTCGTCGATGAGGTCGAAAACGTAGTCGTCCCTCTGGGGGGCGGTCGGCTTGTGGAAGGCGATCATGACCTGCGGTTCGGCGTCGAACTCGATCACAACCCGGCGTTCGCCCTCCTGTTTCGGCTCGCGGGTGAGGATGCGGGGCGGGGGCGGGCCCGAGGGGATCTTTCCAAAGTATTTTTCGACCATTTCTATAGCATCGGGGGTGTGGAAATCACCGACGAGGACGCCGACCATGTTGTTGGGAACATAGTAGGTCTTTTGGAAGGCTTCGGCGTCGGTGGCGGTGAAGTTGGTGATGTCGGACATCCAGCCGATGTTGGGCAGGCCGTAGGGATGGGCCTGGAAGGCGGACGTAACGAGGGCTTCGTAGAGCTTGCCGCCGGGTCTGTTTTCGTAGCGCATGCGGCGCTCTTCGGCGACGACGTCGCGCTCAAGATAGAATTCGCGCATGACGGGGTCGCGCAGGCGCTCGGATTCCATCAGGGCCCATAACTCCAGGCGGTTGGCGGGCAGGTCTGTGATGTAGATGGTGTAGTCTTTGCCCGTGGCGGCGTTGATGCCCGGGCTGCCGTTGGCGATGAGGATCTGGGTGAATTCGTCCCGGACGATATGGTTCTTGTGTTCATTTTGCAGGCGTTTAAGCTCGGCCTGGGATTCCAGCATCCGGATGTAGGTGCCCAAGTGGGCGGGCGCGTCTTTGCCCTGGCGGTTGCTTTCGGTTTTGAGCGCGGCAATTGAACGTTCGAGTTGGGCGATTTTATCGGGACGCTTTGCAGGCTTTTCGGATGCGGATTTTTGGAGGTTGCGCTCCAGTCCCCCCAGGATTTCCATTTCCGCCTGCGGGATCTCGGCCCGGACGCGGTTAAAGGCGGCCGCAGCGCGTTCGATCTCGACAAGGATCGATTTTTCCTTACTGTAGTCCACTGTGCCGATGCGACGGGTACCTTTAAAGGCCATGTGCTCGAACATGTGGGCGATGCCAGTGATGCCGGTGCGCTCGTCCACGCCTCCAACTTTGACCATGATGCGGCCGGAAAAGACGGGGGCCTGACGCCGCTCGACAAAGAGGAAGCGCATGCCGTTTTTCAAGCTGTGTTCAACAACCCGGCTCTCCAGATCCTGGGCCGTAAGCTGTAAGGGGAAAAGGGTGAAGGTGAAGAGTGCGGCAATGAGGCGATTCATGGAATAGCTCTCCTTCTCCTGGCTGGTTACAGGTGTTCAGCAGTGATTAAGGGTATGGATGACAATATACCAATAGCTCGGGGAAAATTCAATCCCTCACACAGTCCTCCGGTTGGATTTGACCGAGACGGTCGATGACGTCTTTGGGCTGGATGCGGTTTTTGAAGAAGAAGACATGGCCGGGGATGTCTTTGAAGTCGCCTTCCTGCACGTTGAGATCGCGGGAGACGGCGATGACGAGGTCTCTCCGGTCCGCGCGGCGGAGTTTGTCCAGCTTGCGGCGGAGGTAGTCGGGGTGCCAGAAGCCGACGATTTCTAAGAGGGCGGTGCGGCCGTCGGGGTGGTGGAAGGCAAAGTCGGGGATGAAGACGGTGTCTTTGAGGTTGACAATTTCGGTTTCGCGCTCTAAGACCCAGTCGGTTTTCGCCTTTTCAAAGCGGCCTGCGAAGGTCTCTTCTAAGAGCGAGTCGTAGACGGTCTGGTCTTTGTAGTGGGAGACGAGGGTGTGGTTTTCGTCTAAGACGAACAGCCCCTTCCGGCCGTCGGTAAGGGCGATTTCGGCTTCCATTTTCCAGCGGATACACAAGAGCAGGGCCGGGAGGAAGACGGCCATTTTGATGCCGTATTTCTGGGAGAGGCGGAACATGCTCACCGGGCCGTCCAAGACGATTTCGTAGCCGGCGTCCCGGTCGCCTCTGATGTCGTGGATGAGGCGGAAGAATTTGATGAATTTGAAGAGCTGCTTGTAGCGGACCGGGAGGTTGCGGTGGACGGAGAGACGCATGCGGGCGCAGCGGTAGAACATGGCCTGGGCCAGGGCGACGTTGTAGCGGTTGAGGAGCCAGTCGGGGGTGGGAGGATCGAAGACGTCAAAGACGTGGTTGTCGGCCAGGTCGGCGTAGAGGCTGCCGGCGACTTCATCGACCGAGACCTGGTGCTGGAGGGCAATTTGGTCCAGGATGTGGGCCCGGGTGACGGGGTAGATGAGATCGGGTTCGCGGACGACGGGGTGATTTTCACGGGCGAGGACGAAGACCTGCGCGCGTAGCTCGACGGGATCGATGAGGCTGGCGATGCGAAACTCGCAGCGGTCGTCTTCAAGGAGCTTGGCCAAGCCGCGCTGAATGCGGTAGTCGGTGGCTTCACCGGCCCGGGCGTCCAACGCGGCGTGGAGTTCGCGCCGCGTTTTGTTCCGGTGGGATTTAAAGATGTCGATGAGGTCCTGCGCGAGGTCGATCATCCGATCGGAATCGGCGTCGACGTAGCGGGGGTTGATGTAAGGTCCGCGGGTGCGGGTGAGAAGAAGGTCGGAGGTGAGCATGGCGTTTTTTGAAATTTTTCAATTTGGCCCTTTGGAAGACCGTACCGGCATTACCCCGGGGACACCGGAGGGCTTCGAGTTAGCTTCGGTGCACCTATCCTCCACGTTCACGGGCGGAGCAAGTTTCATCTCGAAAAACCGTTGCAGGGCCAGAAAACCCTTCGGTTCAACGCATCCCCTCCTTCTCCCCTTCTCCCACGTGCGGAAGAAGGGGTTGGGGAATGAGGGACTTATCCCGAAAACCCCAGTTCCACCCCATCTTCAACGTCCACGGTAACGCGCAAAACGCCGGGCCTTAACAAGGTTGCGGGGCGTGATTTACCGTTTACACTGACCACCGGGTTCCGGCACCAGGGGGCAGGAACCTCAGTGTCGAGGGTGAGGGTGCGGCAGGTGACGCGGTCGGACAGGCCGTTGAGGGTGAGTCGGTAGCGCTTTTCTTCGGGTGTATCGGCGAGGGTTTCGATTTGGGTGTGTCGGCGGGTGAGGTGATAGAAGAGGGCCTCTTCGGGTACGGCGCACCAGACGTCGCCGCCTTCGGAAAGGACCGTTTCAAACCGTCTGCGGAGCTGGGCCTCGGAGCAGTCTTTGCTGGGGTGGACCGGCTCTTCTAAGGGGCAGTGGCAGTAGTCGATGATCCAGCCGCCGTCCTCCTGGGCGTGGCGGATGTTCCGGTAAGGGTCGAACTCGCTGTAGAAGGGCTCGTAGTAGTGGTCGTGGAGGGCGGTGCGGTTGAGCCAGAAGAGTTCCTCGCCGGGGCGGTTGAGGGCGTCGGTGAGGCTCATGGCGCCCACGTAGCCGTATTCCCGGCAGGCGGCTAAGATGTGGCCGGCCATGTTGGTATTGTTGCCGGGAGAGCAGTAGAGGTCCACGGGGCCGTCGATGGCCTCCTCTAAGACCTCCCTGGCCTGGCGCAGTTCGCGGTCGACCATGTCGGGGGCGATGTTCTGGTGGCTCCACGAGTGGTTGCCCACACCCCAGCCCCGGGCGATGAGGTCCCCCATCTCTTCCCCGTTCATGTGCCGGAATCCGTTATAGCTGGAGTTGCCGATGTTCCGGACCTCTCCGATGTGCCCGGCAACGGCCTCCACGTGGCCGGGGATGCCGTATTCCTCGTGGATGGGGACCGCGAATTTGTGCAGCTCGATGAGCGCCTCGTCGTAGGTGATGGAGTAGACCCAGCGTTTGCCGTGTTTCCAGTCGCAGACGGTGAGGGGCATGGTATGGTCCTTTTGTCAGATGTTAGGGGCGATCCCCGGTTATACGACACCTTTGACGGCCGTCATAAAATTGTTGAAGGTGGTGCTGTAGCCCAGCTTCCATTCGAAGATGTGCACCCCGTAGCGGGTGGCCAGGCGCTCGTCAAAGGTGTCGGGCCGCTCCACGCCCACGGTTCCATCGCGTATGAGGATGCAGCGGTGGCCCCGCCCGAGCATGGCGGCCGCGCCGCCTTCGGAATTAAGCACACACATGTCGGCGGCAAAGCCGGTGTAGATGAGGGTTTCGATATTGTGGGTCTTGAGGTATTCGTCTAAAGTATCGGTGTAGAAGACCAGGGGTTCGTCGCCGACGGGGGAGACGATTTGGGCGCGTTTCATCTTTGCCAGCGGGGAACGGACCATATAGTCCGGTCCGTGTGCGCGGTCCAGCATCTCTTTCTGGCGGCTGGTGGGCCTCCAGGTTTTAGACTCGCCGCGTCGGGAAGGGATGTGGGGGTACTGCTCGTCCATCCAGTCGGTTTCGACATGAACGATAGGCATCTCGATTTCACGGGCGGCGTCCATGGCCGGGCGGATGATTTCACCCATGATGCGACAGGCTTCGGCCGTGGCCTGGGGCCAGCCCATGTCCACGCAGTAGTCCATGTCCAGAGGGGGGCCGTCCGGGCAGCCGATGTTCCAGCAGTGCATGCCCACAAGCGCGGTCTGCGCCACGGGCAGGTCGAAGGTGACCTGCTCGTAGCCGGGGCTGTCGATGGGACGGGCGCGGTAGTAGCGGGCGTTGAACTTGAGCGTTGGGGAACCGGACATCGTTGCGAGAGCTCCTCTATGCGAGAGAGACGTTCTTTGTTTGTCGTTTTCAGCGCATCGGTCCTCTACCGTCCATGACGATTTCGACCGGGTCGGAAAGGAGGATGAGGTCCTCGATGTCGAACTGTTTGAGGAGTCCGAAGCAGAAGAGGACAGGGTTCTGGATGTAGTCTACGGGCCAGTCGATGAGCCTGCGGAGGGTGTCGGGGACGTTCACGCGCAGGCTTCCGAGGCCTTGGGGGTGGAGGGCCGCGGCGCAAAGGGCGATGAGGCCGGTAGAGAGACCCTGGGCGACAAAGTCGACCGCATCCGTTTCGGCGTAGGAGCGGATCCAGTTCAGGAGGGCGAGGAGCTGGGCGGTGCAGATGCCAAGGGGGCGGTCGCCTGCGGAGGCGACGCATTCCATGAAGAGGTAATGGTAGGCCCCGCCGGCGATGATCTGTTCGCCGAAGGCAAAGAGGTCGGCGGTGAATACCCGTTTGCCTGCATTCAGGGCGTTCTGCACTGCTGCGCTACTGTTTGCACGTCCTTCATCGGAGAGGATGAGCAGGGACGATCTCGATCTGCCCGCCCGGAACTCGGTGACGGGGACGTTCCAGCGGTCCATTTTCAGGATATGGTGTTTGATCTGTACACCGCCTGCAAGCTGAGGTTTGCGGGCGATTTTTGATTTTACGGAATATTTCGACGAGAGTCGCAGGACCTCCTTCAGGCGTTTTCGGTCCTGCGTTTTTGTTTTGGGCGAGGACCGCTTGACGGGCAGGTTGTGTGCAAGACCGCGGGCGATGGAGAGGAAGGTGGGGTTGTCGGGCGGGAGGCCGACGTTGAGTTCCCACTCGGAGAGGATCTCGCCGTCGCAGGGGATGTCTTCGGTCGGAATGTCCAGGCCCCAGGCGTTGTTAAGGAATTTGTAGAGCTGCTCCCGGATGTCTTTTTCGTAGTTGTGCGTGCCGGGGTCTTCGTTGGCGTAGAAGCCGATGCGGTCTTCCACGTCGAGACATTTGTAGACTTTCCGGGCGGGGATGTAGAGGCAGGGACGCATGAATTCCGGGCGGAAGATGCTGTCGTTGACGCTGTGGATAAGCAGGGAGGGCCGGGGCGCGAACATGGCGGTGAGGGTGTCGAAGTCGGCCACGGTGCAGAGGTCAACCGGGGTCTGCTCTAAGTCCCCGTGGTCCTGCCAGCGTAGCGTCGCCCGGTGCCAGATGGGGGAGTGGCCGGACACGGGGAGGATCGCTCCGATGCGTTCGTCTATGGCGGAGAGCACGGCGGTCTGCCAGCCGCCGCCGGAGAGGCCGGTCATGGCCACGCGCTCGGGGTCTGCATGTTTGTGCGCGGAGAGGACGTCTAAGCCGCGTTTCATGGCCAGGTACATAGGGCCCACGCCGGCAACACCGCACAAGTCGATGTGCGCCTGCTGCATGTGAAAGGCCGAGCCCTGCAATTCACCCATACCGATGAATTCGGTGTTGAGGGCAAGCATGCCCCGTTTGGCGAGGTTGATGCAGCGGGCCTGCTTATAGTCCATGGCCTTGCCACCCCGATGGTGACCGTTCGGGTTCAGGACGGCGGGGACTTTGCCCTTGAGGTTGGTGGGCTCATACAAAAGCGCGGGGATCCACATGCCCGGGTAGCCTTCATAGCGGAGCTTCCGGATGCGGTAGCCTCTGCCCGTTTCTATAACGCCGTGCCACTGGACGACGGGCGGGGCGCTGTTGATGCATGGGTGGTGGCCGAGCAGGTAGACTTTTTCCAGAAGGTCTTTGCGGATTTTCGCGGTCCGCTTCTGCCATTCGGCAGGCGTTCGAGGGGTTTTGAGCCGGGGGAGTTTCTCCCGGTAATAGTCCATCATGGTGCGGGTGTGCCGCTTGCCGAGGAGTTTGCGCGAGAGGGCGTGAGCGATTTGTTTAGGTGACATTTTTTAGCTCCTTGCTGGTGCGATAGTGGCCGGGACCACCCGACCATAGCTCGATATATTCGTCGATTCGCCTCCACCCTCGCAAGGTTGAAGTACCCCACACAGAAGTCGGCACGATCGGACAGCGCAAGCCTTTCCCGAAGTGCCGGGAGGCGTGGCCGGTCAATGTTGTCGAAAATTTGCGGCATAGCAAAGGCCCTCAGTTCAGGGTATAGGTTTCGTAGGGGCGTTCGCAGGGGTTGCCCCGGCTGACGTGCATGAGGCCGTCCTCCGGTTCGATGATGACCGAGAACGTGGTAGCCCAGTAGCCGGTGGTCGGGTGGTCGTTGGGGTGTCGGCAGATGGAGGTGGGGTGGCCCTCGTGGTCGCACAGGGCGGCCTTGAGGTTTTTGAGGGCCAGGGGCCGTTCCATTTCTCCGAAGAGCTTTTGGATTCTAATTTTGCGCGGGCCGGACTGGATAAGTTCGGAGAAGTCGTCGTTGATGGGCAGCAGGTCCGGGTGCTCACAGTGGTTGGCGTGGGTGACCAGGCCTGTGCCGTCGCCCTGGAGGACATGGACGTCGTCTACGGTGACTTCCAGATCGGCAGGCCCCTGGGGCGTGGCCAGGATGATGTTGGCGGGGATCGCACGAGTGGCCCGGCGCACGGCCTGCACAGCGTCGGAGAGGGAATCGGTTTCGTAGATGGCGCGCACCGTGAAGTAGTGCGGGACCCCCAGGGGGCGGCTGGGAGCCGGCAGGGTGTTCAGGCAGAGGCCGATTCCGGCGCTGTTGAGGCCGATGTAGGCGATGAGGCCGGCCTGGGTGATGTTCATAAGGGTGGGTTTGCCCGCAGGGCGGCGGGTGAGCACGACGGTAAAGGGGTCCAGGCCCGGGTCGTTGTCCCAGTTCTGGCCCACGACCGCCCGCTGGCCTGCGGGTGAGGTGATCGAAAAGGAGGTGCAGCCGGCGTCCCCGTCGGGCCGGAGCTGGTTGCGCACCTGGAGGAGCATCAGGTCTTCAAGCAGGATGCCGGAACTTTCGGCCATGCCGCGCAGCTCATCGAGCATGTGCGGGGCGTAGGACTCGACGTAGGAAAGGCTGCTGCGGGCGACGGACAGGGCGTTCTCTTGAGAGACGGGCATGGTCTTGTTGACGCGGTTGAGGGCGATTTCCACAAATCCCCGGACCTCCTCGCGGGCAGCTTCACCGATCTGGCGACCCATCTCGAAGGGGGCGCCGCTGACTTCGATTTCACGGTAGTGGGTGTCTGACATTTGTATCTCCTGGAGTAATGGGGCACGCCGTGCCCCTACATTCTTCCCTCGTCGGGAAGGGAGAGGGGGGTTAGGTCCGATTTTTATCCGCCACCTCCCGCACAATCTGCGCTGCCAGATCGCAGTGTTCCGGTTCATACTTCTCGCAGAAAGAAGACCAGCGGATGAAGGTTTCCAAGAAGTCCCTGGCGGTCGGACAGGTATCGGCGCTGTAGCGGTATTTCCGGGAGGCCGGAGGCTGTGAATAGGGGTAGACCTCCTTTTGCGCCTTTTCCGACAGGAAGGGGAGGGCGGCGGGCATGAGGTAGTACCTGCCGGTGCCCGCGCCGGGGATGCCGGCGTCGGCGACCTGTTTGGCGAATGCGTCCGCGTTGCAGGTGAAGGCGTCGGGGGCGATGCTGAAGCCGGCCATCCAGCAGGAGTAGACGTCCATGTAATCCGGAATGGGCAGGGGGGTAATGCCCGGGACCTCGGCGAGTTTTTCCGAGAGGAGGCGGACCATGCGGTCGCGCCGGGCGATGTTGGGCCGGATGATTTCGAGCTGGGCCAGGGTGATGGCGGCGGTGGAGAGGGTCATGCGGTGGGCGTAGCCGTTGACCGCGTGGATGCGTCCGAAGCCTTCCCTCATCTGGCCGCCTCTGCTCTGGCCGACGAAGCGGATGCGTTCATTCAGTTCGTCGTCGTTTGTAACCACGCAGCCGCCCACATCCGAGCCC
Organism: Candidatus Latescibacterota bacterium; assembly: GCA_965222075.1. Lineage (GTDB taxonomy): Bacteria > Latescibacterota > UBA2968 > UBA2968 > JAAXHW01. Next base: position 4,376,071 of record OZ244937.1, read on the forward strand.
AGGGTTTTTTCGGCGTCGAAGGAGAAGGCACCCGCAGTGCTGAGAGAACCGGCGAGGCGGCCCCTGTACTCGCCGAAGACGGCCTGGCAGGTGTCTTCGTAGACGATGAAGCCGTGTTTGTCGGCTAAGGCGTTGATGGGGTCCATGTCGCAGAGGGTGCCGGTTTTGTGGACGACCAGAACCGCGCGGGTGCGGTCGGTGATGCAGGGTTCGACCGTTTCTGCGCTGAGGATGAGGGTGCCGGGTTCGGTGTCTGCGAAAACGGGGATGTAGTTCTCCCTGATCAGGCCCTGCACGGTGCCGTAGTCGGTGACCGGGCTGACGATGATTTCATCGCCCGGTTCGAAGTCGAAGGCCGCCGCGAGCACGGCTAAGGCCGGGGTGCAGCCGGGCGTGGCGATGCAGTGTTTGACGCCCATCTCACCGGCGAAGGTCTCTTCGAAGCGGCGGACCATATTGCTGGTCAGGCCAGAGTCCACGACCTCCTGGAGGTATTTCAGGCAGTTGGGACCCATCGTGCGCGGAAAGGGCTGAGGCAGGCTGCCTTTGAGTTCTTCAGATGCCTCTGCGCCGTATTTTGCGCGTTCGACTCTGGTGGCCATGCAATTTTCCTTTCTAAAATCCGGATTCAGGCCCTAAAAATTTCGGATCTCGGATTGAAGCGCTTTTACTCCGCAATCCGCAATTGTGCTCAATCGTCGGGCCACCCCGGCCAGGGGCAGTGGTTTCTGATGTAGCGGCCGTTTTGAAATTCGGTGAAAAAATGGGAGATGAGCGGGTGTGAGACCTGCTCTCCAGAATCGTCTTCCAAAAGGCTGGTCTGGGCGGCATAGGTGATCTGGTTGGAGCCGTGGACCAGGACGTGGTACCAGGGCTGGCTGCGGTCGGGCTGGCTCCGGTTGGACAGGTACCAGGCATCGTCCGCCTGGCAGGTCGGGTCGAAGCCGACCACAACGCCCCGGTAGTCATACCGGCTGTGCCAGACGAGTTGGCCCGGTTCAAAGCGGGGTTCGACACCCACCGGCTCTCCGGGAGACGGACCGCTACCCTGACGCGCCTTGAGCAGGTCCCGGACCTTCTGCATCTGGTGTTCGTCTGGGGGATCGGGAAGCCGGGCGAGTTCCGCTTCCAGAGACGGGCCGAAGGCGGCTAAGGCCTCTGAGACGGCTTCTTGGACGGTTTCCGATTCGTCGTCGAGCAGGATCAAGAGGTGGGGGAGTTGCTTGGGATCGGGCATGGGCAGGTTCTCCGGGCTACTCGAACTGTCGCCTGAATTCGGTGAACTGCTGGCGGATTTTAATGTCGTTCAGGATATGGATTACTTTCTCAGGGTTGTTTTTTTAGCTGCCGGTACATGTCACGAGAGAAGATGTGTGGCTGGATATCCCGGTTCTGTCCTTCGACCATGCCCTGCACGAATTCTGCGGTCTTGCTCACAGCCGCCTCGACAAGCACCTGCCCCTGCTTGGCAGTCGCCTCCAGCGGCTGTTTGTCTTCCTGGTCCTGCAGGGCGTCGTGCCGGATATAGTCGGGAAACAGGACCAGGGCCATGGCGGTCTCGTACTCCTGCGCGTGGCCGGGAACTCTTCCCTTGCAGTGCTGCTCGGCGATCTCCCGGCTGAGGTCCCAGTAGGAGTGGAACTGGACGTTGACCTCGGGGTCGGCCGATTGAAAGTAGAGCTGCCACTGCCGGAGGATGCCGTTCATCGGGGCTTCATTTCCCCCATGGCCGTTCAGGATGAGGACGTTTTTGACGCCGTGCCGCACCAGGCTTTCCACCGCATCAAAGAGCACGGCCAGCCACGACCCCGGCTTGGCGGTGATCGTGCCCTTGTGGACCATGTGATGCTCGGAGATACCGACGGCCATCGGCACGCTCACAACAACCTGGGGGTAGAGGCGTTTGGCGGCCTCACAGGCGACGTAGGTGGCCGCGGCGATGTCGTACTCCATCGCCAGGTGTTCCAAGTGCTGCTCGTTGCTCCCGGTGGGGATAATCGCAGCCAGGAATTTCCCCACTTCCAGGGCTTCCCTGAACTCACGCCGCGTCAGTTTACCCAGCATCACTTCCTGGTCAGGCATGGGGAGTCTCCTTTAAAAATGTTTAAATTTGGCCTTGTGGAAATCCAAAACGCCGTGTCCCGAAGGTACGCCAGAGGGCTTCGAGTTGGCGACAGTGGCCCTATCCTCCACCGTTCACGGGTGTAGCCGAAAGACTCGAAACAAGACCAGGAAAGCAACCACCGATGAATCGTGACCGATGAATTGTGACTCGTAGCTGGTTTAAACCCCCGCCTTGAGCCGGGCGAAGCTGACACGATCGCTCAGTTGCATCAGGGCGAAGTAGGTGGTGATTTCGGTTCGGGAAGTGTCAAGGCTGGCCACGGCGTTTCGGTACCAGGTCCAGGTTTCGTCGTCTCGGGGACCCAGTTTGCAGATGGCGTCGTTGAAGTCCGCGATTTCGGAATCGGATTTCTCGTCCTGTTTTTCGATCCAGGCGAGGATGTCGGCATCCGTGGGACAGTCCCGGAGGGTATCTGTAAAGGCATCCACGGAGATGCCGAGGAATCTGAGGATGTAGCGGTCGATGCCGGAGTCACTGCCGTACCAGAAGTCTCCCAAAGTGTCGCTTAAGAAAGCCCGGCCCTTGTCAATCATACGGGCCAGGCCGGCGATGCCGGCGGCAGAGGTGTCATAGGGGCTTCGAGGCAGATGGCGCGTGAGGTCGACGGTGTTGAAGCTCTTTTCGTCGTCTAAGTCGAGCAGGTCGAACCATGTGGTGACGTCGGTGCGGCCCGGGGCGGCGTTGTTGAGGGCCTTTTCAAAGATGGCGTGCTGTTCGTCGTTTTCGGGGCCTTTGCCGGAGATCCGGACGTTGAAGACGGCGATCTCGCCGGGGGTGCGGGAACTGTTCTCCTGCACCCAGGCGGTCAGTTCGAGGTCGTTGGGGTTGCTGTAGGCGGCCTCCTGGTAGTCGTCGGCAGAGATGCCTAAGAACTCGGTAATGGCCTCGTCTATGGGGCAGTTGTAGATGTATTCTCCCAGGCGGCCGGCTTTGTCGGCCCGGGCCTTGTCGGCCATGCGCGCCAGACCGTAGACGCCGGCCACGTCCCTGCAATACGGGGTGCGGGGCGCCCGCTGCGTGAGGTCGGCATCTCTGAAGCTGGCCCAGTCGTCTAATTCGATGGACTGGAAGACGGTTTTGATGTCGGTGCGTTTGGGGGCGTATTTTTCGAGCCGGTCCCGGAGGCGCTGCTTTCCGGCCTCGTCATCCGGTTCGCGGCCCAGGTGATGACGGTTGAAGGCCTCAACCTCCTCGTCGGTCCTGTCCGAGATTTTCCGCACCCATCGGCCGAGGGTCTCGTCATCGTAGCGGTCGGCAGCGTCGGCGAAGTCGGCGGCGGAGATGCCGAGAAAGTCTAAGAGGATTTTGTCCAGGCCGGAGTCTTCGCCGTAGACGAATTCACCTAAGGTTTCCTCATTGTAGGCACAGGCCTTGTCGGCCATACGGGCGAGGTTGACAATACCGGCGATGCAGGTGTTGGACGGCTGGCGGGGAGGTTGTTTCGTGAGGTCCATGGAGAGATCCTTTCTCATAGGCTTTGCTGTGTTACCATTCTCTCACAGCCTTCGTCAATCGAGCGTGCTATCTCCTTGAGATCTTCTTTATCTATTGCACCAGCAAATCGCAGCAACTGTTTTCCAGGTACACCTCGGAGTTCGGTATTCACCAGGGACCGAGCGAACTCCAGAACACGCTTTTGCTCTGTCTCGCCCAGTTCGTACCAGACGTAAGGACCGACCAAAACAAGGTACTGAAACGGCCATGTTCTGTCAAGCGGATCGGAGATGCCCCGGTCTGAGGGGTCGATGGTAGAATGTTCAGCGGGGATCGTAGCGCATGAAAGAGAAGTAGGCGCAGGCGAAGAGGAGGGCGCAGAGGGCCAGCAGGATGGTCAGGCCAATCCAGGCCCTGCGGATGCTTTGCCCTCTGTCCTTTGCCCTTTCACACGTTTTTAGAACAACCCCTCCTGCGCCCCATCGTACGCATCGTGGCGGCGGCGGCGTTTGGAGATGGTGTCTTCGACGGTGTTTTTGGAGATGACTTCGTAGAGGACGGCCTGTTTGCCTTCGCGGCGGCGGAGGATGCGGCCGAGGCGCTGGACGTGTTCGCGGATGGAGCCGGTGCCGGAGAGGACGATGGCCACGTTGGCCTCGGGGATGTTGACGCCTTCGTTGAGGACGCGAGAGGTAATGAGGGCGAGGACGTCGCCCCGGTTGAAGGCCTGGAGGATGTCCCTGCGCTCGCGGGTGCGAGTCTGGTGGGTGATGGCAGGGATGAGGAATTCCTCCGAGATGGTGTAGACGGTCTCGTTGTCGTTGGTGAAGATGAGGATGCGGTCGCGGGGGTGGCGCTTGAGGAGGTCTTCGAGGACGCGCAGCTTGGCCGCCGTGCCCAGGGCGAGTTTGCGGTAGCGGCGGTAGGCGAGCATGGCCCGGCGGCCGGCGCTGGAGCGGGCGGAGAGGCGGACGAAATTCTGCCAGCCGTTTGTGGTGCCGAGTTTGAGGTTTTTGCTGTCCAGAAATTTGGTGAATTCGGCGCGGGCGGCCTCGTAGTGTCCGCGCTCTTCGGCGACCATGTCGACCTGGATGCGTTCGGTGCCGTATTCGGAGAGGTAGTCTCCGGAGAGCTCCCGGATGCCCTTTTCATAGACGGTGGGGCCGACGAGGCCGGACAGGAGGAGATGCCTCCCGTCGGGGCGCTCCAGGGTGGCGGTGAGGCCGAGGCGATAGGGGGCGATGGCCATTTCGGCGCTGTGGCTGTAGATCTGGCCCGGGAGGTGGTGGATTTCGTCGAAGATGAGCATGCCAAAGCGGTTGCCGTAGCGGTCCATGTGCATGTAGGCGCTGTCGTAGGTGGTAACGGTGAGGTCGTCGATTTCGTGGTAGCCGCCGCCGAGGATGCCGACCTCCCGGCCGAAGGCGTCGGTGAGGAGGTCGTACCACTGGTTCATCAGGTCGATGGTGGGGGCTACGATGAGGGTGCTGCGGGCAATGTCGGCGAGAGCCATGAGGGCCAGGTGGGACTTTCCGGAGCCGGTGGGGAGGACGACGACGCCCCTGCGACCGCCGGCGCGCCAGGCCTGGAGGGCCTCGGCCTGGTAAGGATGGGGGGGGTGCTGGGACCTGAGGTCGAGCTTGAGGCGGTTGTAGCGGGGAACGATGTTCCGGATGTCGACCCCCTGGGCCTGGAGGGTTTCCACGATTTCCCGGTAGCGGTGGGCCAGCGCCCGCCAGCGCCCGACCCGGCTGTCCCAGACAAAGGGGCCGGGAGGTTCGAAGTCATCCTCGACATCCAGGAGGACGAGGGTGCCTTCGTCAAAGGCGAGCCGTATTTCAGGGTTGGAATCGGACATGGAAAATTCAAGAAAATTTTCAATTCGGGAGGGGGAGAAAGGAGGCCGCAAGGTACTTAACGGCGCCGGGACACCCGGCCTGTCGAGGGAAGAAACAAGAGGTGGTAGACCTGCTGTCAAGAGCGGTCTACGAACGGGTGTTCGGCCGGTACGAGCGTCTGGTACCCCCATTCCAGGGGGTGCTGGAACGCCGGTTCAGGGAGCAGAACACTACACCAGTTCTTTGAGGCGTTCGAGGCATTTCGCGTAGCCGACGGAGCCTTCATCCCCTTCGTACTCGATGCACCAGACGCCGGGGTAACCGGCGTTTTCGAGGGTTTGAACCGCTCTGGGGATGTCGATTTCTCCTTCGCCCAGGACCCTGCCCCGGTAGTCGTCCAGGACGCCGGTACCGTCCTTGATATGGGTGTGACGGGCGTGGGGAGCGACGGTTTCGTAAAACTGGGCGACGGTGTCTAAGTCGTGACCGGCAAAGCGGTAGTTCATGGTATCCATGGCGGCGGCCACGTAAGGGGAATCAATTTCCTTGAGGATGTGGACCTGGCGATCCCCATCGTTTGTAAGGGGGCTGTGGTTGTCCACGGCGAGGACGATTCGGTCGCGCTCGATGAAGTCGAGGCAACGTTTGAGGCCTTTGAGAGTGGCTTCCATAGATTTCTCGTAAGGCGGCTCGTCCTGGGGAAAACAACTGGATTCGGTGCGGACGACCGAGGCGCCCAGGATTTTGGCCAGCCAGCTGATGCGTTCCATTCGCCGGACCTGGCGCTGAATTTCTTCCGCGTCAGGCTGGGCGAAGTTGTTTCCGGCGCCAAGCGCGCAGATCCGGATGCCGGCAGCCTCGGCCTGTTCGCGGACCTGTTCGGCGCGGGCCTCGGGGCTTTCTTCCCCCGCAGGCCAGACGTCCCCGGGCATGAGCTCGACCGCGTCGAAGCCGGTTTGAGCTGCGAATTCGAAAAAGTCATCCAGGGTCTTAAGGTCGGGCAGGTTGTAGTGAATAAGTCCGTAGGCCATTGTTGTTCTCCACAGAAAAGAAGGTCTGAAGGATCACCGGGTGTTCATTCGGATGAGGAAGTCGCGGGTGTCTAAGTGGGCGACCGATTCTTTCAGGAAGGTCTGCAGGAGTCCATCCGGGCTTAAGTCGGAGGTGTCGATTTCGAATTTACGCTTAATCCAGGAGGAGCGGAATTCCTGCTGGAACTGCGCGAGGATCTCCTGGATGTCCCCTTTCGGGACGACGGGATAGTCGTGCGGGGTCTCTTCCATCCGCTTTTCGATGACATCCGGGCGGGCCGTGAGGTGGACGAGAATGGTGTCGGGCGGCTGACCTCCCAGGCCCTCGGGGTTTCGGCGATTCGGCCGATGTCGGGATAATAGTAGCGGGGACCGTAGATGTATTCTTCGATGTGAAAGCCCCCCAAGAGGATGTGCTCGTATTTGTTGATGAGGCGGACATGGTAGGCGAGTTGAAAGCGCTGGTAGCGTTCTTTGAGGATCTGGGGGAGGCTGCGCATGGTCTCCTGATCCTCTTTTGACTTGAGCATCTGGCAGTCGGGGATGGAAAAGTGGTCGTCTAAGTGGTGGTGGATGCCCCGGTCATGCCCCCACGCCATGAGGCCCTGGAAGAGGATGGTCTTGCCGGTGTACTCGCAGCCGATGGCGACGATGCGCATGGGTATGTCTCCTGTGGTGAAGATGGATTGTTGGGGCACGGCATGCCGTGCCCGTACGGTGCCCATCTACGGTTTGTTCGGTTGGGATGGGGTTATGTCTACCTTGATCTGAGCCGTGAATGAAGAATTGAGACAAAGAAGGGGCAGGCGAATACCAGGCGGCGGCGGACGGCAGACGGCGGATTTCTCGGCGCGGAGATTCGGGCGAATCGATCATAAGTCACACTCGCTTTTTTGTGTATGGCCCTTATATTGATGGTAAGATAATACACAGCGCCGAGAGATACAAGGGAATGTTTAGGGTAAAAGGTGGAAGGGGCGATACCGCAAGGTCGTGGGCCGGTATCGCCTTATCTTTATTCCCCTTTACCAGCAGTAGACCGTTGAGGTCTCGCAGATTCTCATCCAGACGGAGAAGACGTACCGCTAATTGTGATAGGGACATTTGTTTGAAAACCCTTGACAGTGTATGAGCGCTATGTTATCTTTAGGCCGTTGCTGGAGTTCGGCTTTGGCCGATTGCAGCACCTGTGCGGGGTAGTAGCTCAGTTTTGGTTAGAGTGTCGGCCTGTCACGCCGAAGGTCGCGGGTTCGAGCCCCGTCTACCCCGCCAATAAATCACGGAGGGCCACGGAATCCCGCCCTGCCGCTGCCCTGCTACACAGTAGGGTCATGGAACCTCCGCTCTGCCCCCACCCCGATGGACGGAGGGCTACGGAGTTTCTGCTGCTCGACGCTTTGATTTTTAGGTGTCGGGTATTTTTTTGAGTGTATGTGGGCAGGGATTGCGTGATCCGATCGCGTGTACGTTACCACCCATTTCGCAGCGTTAGGGGTGGGTATTGGTGTGTACAAAAGTGGAGAATTTTCTCTTGTTGGTGAAGGGGTTTGCATGTCGATCCAACGGGTCTACAACCGGATGAAGGACACGGAGCCCTTCCAGGCGCTTGCGCGGCGGCTGGAGGCGGGGGAGGGGGAGGTCGCGATGCGGGGGGTGCAGGGATCGCTGGCGGCGTTTGCGCTGGCCTGGATCGAGGAAGTGGTGCCCGGACCGGTGGTGGTTGTGTGCGCCACAGAGGAGCGGGCCGAGGCGGTGCGGGACGATTTGGAGCGGGTGATGGGGCCGGAGGGGGTGGGCATGTTTCCGACCTGGGGCGGGTCGCCCTACGACGGGCGGTCTCCGCACTTGGATGTGATGGGGCTGCGGGTGGAGGCGCTGGACCAATTGGGGCAGGGTGCCGGTGGGGTGGTGGTGGCGCCTGTTGGGGCGTTGATGGAGCATACGATCTCCCCTGACCTGTTTGCGCTTTCGGTGCAGGAGGTGCGGGAGGGGCAGGAGGTGGACCTGCGCGGGCTGGCCGACCACTTAGTGGAGATCGGGTACGAGCGGGTGAGCTTAGTGGAAGGGATGGGGCAGTTCAGCGTGCGGGGCGGGATTTTAGACGCATGTTCGTTTGGCAATGCGCACCCGGTGCGCTTGGAGTTATTCGGAGATGAGGTGACCTCGATCCGGGCGTTCGATATCGGGAGCCAGCGCTCGGTGGAAGAGATGGCATCGGTGCGGTTGCTGCCCTGCCGGGAGGCGGTACTGGTGGGGACGATGGCGGAGGTGTACGACGAGAACTTAGCGAGGGCAGAACAGGCGTTCGGGCTGGACCTGACGGTGCTGCGGGAGACACTGGAGGGCCAGGGGCTGTTCGACGGGCTGGAGCACTATCTGGGCGCGCTGTACAGGGACAAGACGTGCCTGCTGGACCACGTGTCGGAGGGGTGTGTGGTGGTGGACGACCCGGAGGGGGTGGCCGAGGCCGCGCACGAACTCTGGGAGAAGCTCGTTCTGGCGGCGGAGCGACAGAAGCCCCGCCGGGGCGAGCCGGAACCGCTTCCGGCAGCGGGAGTGCTGCGGTCGGCCGGGGCAGTCCTGGACCGGCTGGGCGAGATGCGCCGGGTGCTCAACCGGACGCTGGGGGGAAGTGGGGAGGCCGGCGTGGATTTCAAAGGGACGGGTGGACGCCGCTACGAGGGCCACTTAGAAGTGTTTCAGGAGGACCTGCGCGGGTTCTGGCAGGAGGACGACGAGGTTGTGCTGCTGTGTGAGAGCCAAGGGCAGCAGGCCCGGTTTGAGGATCTGCTGGGTGAGGCCGCCAACCTGGTTTCCATTTTTGTGGGGACCCTGCAGGGCGGGTTCCGGTATGCGCCGGGACGGGTAGTTGTGGTCAACGACCACGAGATTTACAGCCGGTACCGGCGGCGGCGGCGGTATCGACGGTTCCAGGAGGGGACGCCCATCCGTACGGTTTCGGCGCTGCAGCGCGGGAATTTTGTCGTGCACATGGACTATGGGATCGGGCAGTTTGAGGGGATTGAGCACCTGAAGGTAGACGGGGTCAGCCGGGACTGTTTGAAACTGTCTTACCGGGAGGGAGATCGGGTATTCGTGCCTGTGGACCAGATGGACCGGGTGCAGAAGTACGCCAGCCAGGAGGGCGCGGTTCCGGTTTTGAGCAAGCTGGGCACCGCGACGTGGGAGCGGGTCAAGGAACGCACGCGGAAGGCGATTTTTAAGATGGCAGCAGAACTGGTGTCGCTGTACGCGGACCGGAAGGCCCGACCCGGCACGGTATTTTCACCAGATACCTCCCTGCACAAGGCCTTAGAGGCTTCGTTTCCTTACCAGGAGACGATGGGCCAGCTCCAGACGATAGAAGAGGTCAGGCAGGATATGGAGCAGCCAGCGTCGATGGACCGGCTGGTGTGCGGGGATGTGGGCTACGGGAAGACCGAGGTGGCGATCCGAGCGGCGTTCAAGGCGGTGGCCGATGGAAAACAGGTGGCGGTCTTAGCCCCGACCACCATTTTGGCGCAGCAGCACTACCGGACCTTTCAGGAGCGGATGGACGCGCTGCCGGTGACGGTGGAGGTGCTGAGCCGGTTTCGCACGGCCAGAGAGCAGCACCGCGTGATCGAGGGGCTGCTCTCTGGCCGGGTGGATATCGTGGTGGGCACACACAGGCTGCTTTCCAAGGATGTGGGGTTTAACGACCTGGGGCTGTTGGTTGTGGATGAAGAGCACCGATTCGGGGTGCGGCACAAGGAGCGGTTGAAGCAGTTCAAGCGCCTGGTGGAGGTGCTGACGCTTACGGCGACGCCGATTCCCAGGACGCTGCACATGTCCTTGATGGGCGCCCGGGATATGTCGATAATCCGCACCCCGCCCAGGGACCGGCTGCCGATTACGACCGAAGTCCTGCCCTTTGACGAGGAGCGGATCGCAGAGGCGGTGCTGCGGGAGGTGGACCAGGGGGGGCAGGTCTATTTTGTGCACAACCGGGTGCAATCGATGCCGGCGATGGTTGCGTTTTTGGAGCGCCTGTTGCCCCAGGTGCGGTTTGGGGTGGGGCACGGCCAGATGCCTGAGCGCCAGCTTGAGCAGGTGATGATGGCGTTCTTAGAGGGGAAGTACGACTGCCTGATCTCGACCATGATCATCGAGTCGGGGCTGGATATTCCCAGTGTGAATACGCTGATTGTGAACCGGGCCGACCGCCTGGGGTTGGCGCAGCTCTACCAGCTCCGCGGGCGAGTGGGTCGGTCCAGCCAGCAGGCCTACGCCTACCTGCTGATTCCCTCCTGGAAGGCGCTTTCGCGCGCAGCGGTTCGGCGGCTGCGGGCGATTGAGGAGTTCTCGGACTTAGGATCGGGCTTCCACGTCTCCATGCGGGATATGGAGATCCGGGGGACAGGCAACATGCTGGGGGAACAGCAGCATGGACATATCGTGGCGGTGGGGTTTGACCTCTACTGCCGGTTGCTGGACGAGGCGGTGCGGCAGATCAAGGGGGAGGAGACCGGGCCGGCGGTTGAACCGGACGTGCAGATTTCGGTCTCGGCCTATATTCCGGAGGCCTATATTTCTGATGCAGACCTGAAGATGCAGTTTTACCAGCGTGTGGGGGAGTGTCGACAGACGGTGGAGATCTTGGCGATCGAAGAGGAGTTGGAGGATCGGTTCGGACTGCTGCCCGAACCGACGGCCGCGTTGATGGACACCATTCAGGTAAAGATCCTGGCCCGCCAGCTCCGGTTGAGCGCGGTTCGGGTGGGGGGGGCTCTGACGATGCAGTTTCCCCCCGAACGGGTGCTGAGCCGGAAGGAGGTAGAGGAGATGGTGGGCCGGTCGCCTCTGGCCCTGCAGTTCTTTCTGGGGGAGGAGGCGCGTGTGGAGGTTGAGCTACAGGGGAAGGGCCCGCGAGAGCGGCTGGCCTGTGCGAAAAAGGTGTTGCAGAGCCTGATTTGATGGCGTATATTTCTGGGTATTCGGAACTTTTTTATCTTTGAGCAGTTAGTATCACGGAAGGGCCTCGGAACCCTTCTCCCCGTCCTCCCTGGAAGGCAGGGAGCCACCCCCCACAGCCCCAGGGAAGGGTAGGGTCTTGGGGGTGGGGTCGGGATGGGTTCCTGGGGTTCCATGCCGGGGGTGGGATTCCGTGATTTCCATAGTCAAAGGAGGGCGGTGGTTACGGCGAGGCAGGGACAGAGGTATCGGACTGCGGTGTCTTGTCTGATCGCTGCTGCTGGTCTGAGTGGTCTGTTGGGGTGCCGGGGAGAGCCGAAGGGGACATTGGTGGCGAGGGTGGGCGCGGCGCGGTTGACGCTGCAGGATATTGAGTCGCACGTTCCGGTCCAGATCGCGGGCAAGGTCACGGCCCGGGAAAAGAAGCGCCTTGTGGAGGGGTGGGTGGAGGAGGAGTTGCTCTACCAGGAGGCGTTGCGGCGAAAGCTCGATGAGGATCCGGACGTGGCCATTCGGGTCTCCAGGGCGACTCGGGATCTGCTGATTGCCGAACTCTTGGAGCGGGAATTCAGACGGGACGCGGATGTTTCGGGGGATGACATCCGGTCCTATTACGAGGCCCAACAGGAAGAGTTTATCCGGGACGAGCCGGAGATCCGGGTGCGGCATATCCTGGTTAAGAGCCGAAGCGAACGAAACCGGGTGTGGGAACGTCTTCAGAACGGCGAACGCTTCGATCAGGTGGCCCGGGAGGCATCCCTTGACGCGTCTGCAGATGTTGGTGGCGACTTGGGCTATTTTACCGAAGATATGGTCGATCCCTCTTTCTGGGAGGTCTGTCAAAAGGCCAAGCCGGGCCGACAGATTCCGACGGTTAGCCGGCTGGGGCACCATGTCATTGAGGTCCTGAACCGGCGTGAGACGGGTTCGGTGAAGGAGCTGTCGGAGGTGTGGGGAGAAATTCGACAGCGTATCTTAGCAGAGCGCCGGCAAGCGCGGCGGTTTGAACTGCTGACCGTGCTGCGCAACCGGGTGCCCTGGTCTGTTGCATTAGATGCGATAGGCGTGAAGCGTAAATGATCGTGAAAAGAAGGTCACGGGTCAAGAGAAGAAGGTATAGAATGGGCAGCGTATTTTTGAGGGTGATATGGGTGGGTGCGCTGATTGTGGGTGCCTGGACCCCGGCGAGTGCGAAGCCTCAACTGGTGGACCGGATTGTGGCGGTGGTGGACGACGAGATCGTGCTGTACTCGGAGGTGGTGACGCATTTGCGCTTGGCGGTTATGCAACAGGGCGGCAGGGATCTGGAATCGGGTGAGCTCGAAGCGCTGTTTCAGACCGTCTTAAAGGGGATGGTGGATGAAAAACTCCTGCTGGCCAGGGCCGAGGAGGACAGTATCGAGGTGGACGATGAGCGGGTGGAGGAGGCCCTACGGGCGGAGTTGCGTGGGCTCAAGGCGCAATATGGAGAAGAGCAGTTTGCACAGCAACTCCAGCAGGATGGATTGACGGAAAGGGAGATTCGGGAACAGCTCCGGCAGAAGTACCGAAAGGACTTTCTGAGACAGGCGATGTATGGTAAGTTGGCCGAGAAGGTCACCGTGTCTTACAAGGATGTGGAGGCATTCCGAAAGGAGTACCGGGAGCAGTTGCCGTCGCTGTTGGGCATCAGCCATATTCTGATCGAGATCAAACCTTCTGAGGACCGGCAGGCAGGGGCCCTGAAGCGGGCGGCGGCCCTGCTGGAGCGCATCCGGAGAGGAGAGGATTTTGGGGAACTGGCCCGCCAGTATTCGGAGGATCCAGGCAGCGCTCCGGGAGGGGGAGACCTTGGATTCTTTGCGCGGGGCGGGTTTGTGCCGGAGTTCGAGGAGAAGGCGTTTGCTCTTAAACCGGGTGAAGTCAGCGAACCTGTAAAGACCGAATTCGGGTATCACATCATCCGGGTGGACGCGGTGAGGGGCGACCAGATCCAGGTGCGTCATATCCTGATTGCAATGAAGCCGGACGAGGTGGATGCACAGGCGGCCTATCAGTCGACTCTGGAGCTTTACGAACGGACCCAGGCGGGCGAAGACTTCGCCGAGTTGGCCAAGCAGCATTCGACAGATCAGGGAAGCGCAGAGTTAGGGGGGCACCTCGGGGCTTTTCTGGTGGAGAATCTGCCCGCAGCCTTTAAGGGTGTGATTGGGGGGATGAAGCTGGGGGAGGTGAGTTCCCCGGTTCGGACCGAGTTTGGGTGGCACCTGGTTAAACTGAATGACGACCGGGAGTCTCTTGAAGACATTCTAAAACAGCTCCGGATGCAGAAGCTTTTCCAGGAGGTTCTCGACGAGACCCGGAAAAAGCTCTACGTTGATATCCGGGCAGAGGAAAGGTAGTTGCGAGTTGTGAGTAGCGAGTCAAAGCGCGAGAGTGCGGGGTGTGGGGACTCGGACCTGGAGAGTGGCGGAGTGAAGGGGGGATTTGGCTATGCGGCTGGATCTGTTTTTGAAGCGATGCTGCCTTGTGCGGCGGCGATCGGAGGTCAAACGAGCGTGTGACAACGGGATTGTTACTGTGGACGACCAGCCGGCAAAGGCGGGGCGGGTTGTGCGGCCGGGGCAGCGGGTGGGTATTGCGTTTACGGATCGGTACCTGCAGGTTGAGATCTCCGAGCTCCCGCGTGGGAATGTCTCCAGGGCCGCGGCCAGGGCCTACTACCGCGTGGTCCAAGACGAGGCGCGGGAGGCGGCCGATTTCTGAGTGTCCATACGGATAGACAGGTTTTGAGATGGGATCCGACGGGTCCAGTCTGCCATGGGCTGGCCTTTTTTCATGGCTTACGATCACGGAGGGCCAGGGAGCCCCATCCTGCCGCCCTGCTGTACAAAGGGTGCTGTGGTAGATCCATACAATAGGTAGAAGAGGTATGTTGAAGCATGCGTCGGAAATGAAAGAGGTGCCTCCTTACAGCAGGCTGGCCTCGATATACGATTATGTGATGCGGCATGTAGATTATGTACACTGGGCGGACTACGTGGAATCGCTACTCCAGCGGCACGGTCTGGCCCCGGCGCGGGTGCTGGACCTGGCCTGTGGAACGGGCAGTCTCGCCGTTGAGTTTCGGAAGCGGGGCTATAAGGTTGCGGGTGCGGACGCGTGTGAGGAGATGCTGGCGGTGGCAAGGGAAAAGGTTCGGATGGTGGGATGCGATATTCCCTTTTATCACAAGAGTCTGCTTGGCCTGAAGGGGTTGTCCCAATTTGAATGGGTGCTCTGCCTCTATGACAGCATCAACTACCTGATGACGCTGGAGGAGGTGTCGCGGGCGCTTGAGGAGATCCATGGGGTGGTCGAGCCGGGGGGGCTTTTTATTTTTGATATCTGCACAGAGACGAATTCCCTCCGTTATTTCCGGGATATGACGGATAAAGACCGGGGGAACGGGTTCTCCTACATCCGGCGCAGTTATTATGACAAGGGGATTCAGTTTAACCGGTTCGAGATCAATTTTGCGGCTACCCATGAGGCGGTTTGGGAGGTTCACCAGCAGCGAATTTACCCTCTCTCGGACATCGAACGCGTGATTGAGGCTTCTTCATTTCAAGTAGAGGGTGCGTACGATGGGTTTGGTCTGTTGCCTCCAAACGATCAGTCGGATCGGGTGCATTTTGTATTGAGGGCATAAGGAAGGAACTGTGATCGAGCTTCGGCATGTTTGGGTTGAGCGGGGGGGGCGGCCGGTTCTGATGGATATGGATTTTGAAGTGGGTCGGGGGGAGTTTGTTTACCTGTTGGGGCCGACGGGTGCGGGCAAGACGACGATTTTACGGCTGATGATGTTTGAAGCGCGTCCGAGTAGGGGCGTGGTTTTTGTGGGCGACTACGACTCAGAGTCCATTCAGGAGCGGGATGTGCCGTTTTTACGGCGGAGGGTGGGGGTGGTTTTTCAGGATTTCAAGCTCTTGCGGGATCGGACGGTTTTTGAAAATGTGGCTTTTGCGCTGGAGGTGACGGGCGCACGGCGGTCGGTGGTGAAGCGGCGCACCCTGGCGTTGCTGTCGACCGTGAACCTGGTTCACAAGCGGGGGGAGTACCCCG
Source organism: Candidatus Latescibacterota bacterium (assembly GCA_965222075.1). Classification (GTDB taxonomy): domain Bacteria; phylum Latescibacterota; class UBA2968; order UBA2968; genus JAAXHW01. The sequence goes on from OZ244937.1 coordinate 4,391,535, forward strand.
ATACCCTGTCGGCAGGCGAACAACAGCGGGTGGTGATTGCCCGGGCGCTGTTGAACGATCCGTTCGTGCTGCTGGCCGATGAACCCACCGCCAACTTAGATCCTGAGACCACCGATCTTACGATGGAGATTTTTGCCGAGGTCAACGCCCAGGGGACTGCGGTAGTTATGGCCACGCACGACGTGGCGCTTGTCGAGCGTTATCGTCACCGGGTGCTTTCGCTGGTGGGGGGGCGGTTGAAGGCTTGATTGCGGAATGCGGGCCCTCACCCCGGACAATGGGCTAACGCCTGTCTGCCTGCTTGCCTGTCTGCCGTGCCGGGCACGGCACAGGCAGGCCTGTCTCCGGCGGGCTGGCGCCCGCCTCTGGCTCACCGGGTCGTTTCCCCGCCCTGGATTTCGGATTGAAACCCTTGCTGGAGAAAGAGGGGTATGGGGCTTGGACGTGCGTTTCGTGAGGCGTTTCGGGGGTTGTGGCGGACGGGAACCGTGGGGGTGGTTTCGGTGGTGGCCACGGCGGTTTCGCTGCTGGTGCTGGGGGTGTTCGTGCAGGTGGTTGGGGGGGGGTATGCACTTGCCGAATCTTTACGGGAGCGGGTGGAGGTGGAGGTCTATCTGAAGGACGGGCTGAGCCGCAGGCAGGCCTTAGCGCTGGCCCGGGAGCTTAAGGAGGTGGCGGGGGTGGCGGGGGTCAGCTATATTGACAAGGCCGCTGCGGCCTCCGAGTTTCGAGAGATGTTCGGCGAAGGGCTGCTTAAGGCGGTTTCACAAAATCCACTGCCGGCGTCCATCCGGGTGCGGCTGGAGGGGGGAGCCGACCTTTCGGGCCGCGCACAGGCTGTTGCCGACGCAGCGGCAGGAAGGCGGGAGGTGGAGGGCGTGGATGTGGGTGCGTCCTGGCTGGCCGAGCTGGATGAGGCGCTGAAGAAAGCCATGTGGGTGGGCCTGCTGCTGGGGGGGGTGCTCTGCACAGCCTGCGTCTTGGCGGTGAGCAATACGGTCAAGCTGATGGTGCTGGCCCAGCGGGAGGCGATGGAGGTTATGCGGCTGGTGGGGGCAACAGGGGGGGGTATTCGCCTGGCCTTTTTGCTGGGTGGGGCCCTGCAGGGCTGCATTGGGGGGTTGCTGGCGGCGGTTGCGCTCTGGTTTGGATCGGCGTGGTGGATGTCCTGGGTCCCGGACCTGGCGTTTGTGTCGTCCTTATACCCCGGGCTGGGCGTGGTGGGGCTGGGCACGCTGTTGGGTATTGGGGGGAGCTGGGCGTCTTTGAACCGGGTGTTGAATGCGGTGGTATGGCGGTAGGGGCGCACAGGGCCATTAAGGGGAAGGGGAAATGCAGCTTGCAGCTTGCAGCTTACAAATTGCTTTGCTGGTTGTTTTCTGCTGTGCGGGTGGGCTGGATGCACAGGAGGATTTGAAGCGGGCATTGGGAGTGGAACAGGCGGCGCTGGACAGCTTGAAGGCGAAGTTAGGGGCCGATCAGAGGCGTCTGAAGGTGACCGAGACCGAAGAACGGACGGTGTCTGAGGACCTGGGGCGTCTGGAGCGGGATATTGTTCAGATTCGGGGGGAACTCCGGAATTTGAAGCGACGGGAACGGGAACTGGCGGGACGTGTGGGGACGGCGAAGGGAAAGCTGGAGCGGCTTGAGGGCTGGCTGAAGGTGCGGCAAGAGGGGTTGGGACAACGGCTGCGGGAGCTGTACAAGATGGGCCGACGGGGGAGGCTGCAGGTGCTCTTTTCGGCGGTTTCGTTTGCCGATGTCTTGAAGCGGTTGCGCTACCTTTCCCGCATCGCCCAGCAGGACCAGAGGGACTACAGGGCCATCCGGGCGGATCGGGAGCGGGTGGGGAAGGCGCTGGCCCTGCAGCGGACGCAGTACAGGCATCAGCGTACACTGCTCAAGGCCAAGCAGGAGATCAAACGGGCCTTAGAGGTGCGGGTGGCCGACCGGGCCCGGCAACTGAAGCGGCTTCAGGCGGATCGCTCGGCGATGGGCCGAGCGATCCGGGAAAAACGGGAGGCGATTGCCCAGTCGGACGAACGGGTGCGACACCTGATCCAGGAGATGCAGGAGCAGGAGCGGTGGGGACAGCGGCTGGCCGTGCAGCCTCTATTCGACTTTGAGGCCCACCGGGGGCGACTCCGCCCGCCGGTAGAGGGGAAGGTGGTGGCGCGTTTTGGACGGCACCAGGATGCTGAACTCAAGACCTGGACGTTCAACCGGGGGGTGAACTTGGCTGCGCCAGAGGGGACGGAAGTGCGGGCGGTGGCCCCTGGAGAGGTGGTGTTGGTGGACTGGTTCCCAGGGTACGGGCAGTTTGTGCTGTTGCGGCATCCTGGAGAGTTTTATACGCTCTACGGCCACCTGGCGTCGGTGCTGGTAAACCGGGGAGAGCTTATGGCGGAGGGGGCGGGCATTGGAACGGTGGGGAGTACAGGCAGGCTGGATGGGAAGCCGCAGCTTCACTTTGAGATTATGCGGGGAGAAGAGCCGCTGGATCCGACGAAGTGGCTGAAATGAATTGCGTGTGTAGGAAATCACAGGAGACGATGTCTGCGGCGGTTGCGGAGATCGCCAGGGGAGTGTATCTTTGTCGGGACCAGCTGGACGGGATTCTGGCAGCGCCGATGCGGTTGCAGACCCGGGTGGAGGTTGAGGGGGAGGCGGGTGTGGAAGGGATCGTGGACGAGATTGAAGAGATTGAAGATTGGAATTTGGTGGCAGGTGTTTGTGTGGAGGCAGAGATGATGGATTACAGTGAGGCCGTAGCCTTTTTCGACCCGGACGAGGCCTACCTGCTTTCGACTCACTTGAATGCGGACGGAGACGGCATGGGGGCACTCTTGGCGCTGGGCGAGATGCTGCATGCAATGGGGCGGGACTACCGGATTGTGCTGGGTGACGAGGTACCGAGCCAGAAATTTGCCTTTCTGTCGGGATTTGATCGCATTGAGAGCTACGGGTCACTGGGGGGTCAGCCACCGTTTACCCGGGCCGTTTTCGTGGATACCCCCACATTTGATGCCCAACGGGTGGGGATCGTGGCCCAGCTTCTGGGTAAGGACGCCCGGGTGCTGATTATCGATCACCACGCGGGCAAGACCGAAGAGGGGGACGTGCGTTTGGTTGACTCTGGGGCAAGCGCGGCCAGTGAGCTGGTCTACAGGCTCATCCAGGCTGCGGGTGTGGATGTCAGCCAGGAGATGGCCATGCAGATCTATGCCGGTATCGTCTTTGATACCAAGCTATTCAAATTTTCGCATCCGAAGCGCGCGTTGAAGGTCTGTGCCGAACTGGTGGATCTGGGGGCCGATCCGGAGGGGATTGCGGATGCGCTCTTTGCCCGGCAGAGCTACGAGACGGTGAAGACTCTGGGTGTGGCGCTGTCCTCCTTAGCGCTTCACATGGAGGGCCGGGTGAGTACGCTGGTTGTCAACCATACGACATACCTTCTGGGTGGAGACCTGGATCTGGTGGTCGATTATGCCATGGCCGTAGAGGGGGTTGAGGTTGCCCTCTTTTTCAAGGAAGAGGAGCCGGGGCATTACCGCGTGAGTCTCCGTTCCCGGGGGGCCGTAGATGTCAACCAGGTCGCCCAGATCTTTGGCGGCGGGGGGCATGAGCGGGCCTCTGGATGCCAACTTGATATGCTCCTTTCGGATGCAAAACAGGCGCTGCTGGAAGAGGTTGAACGGCGGATGAAAGGGAAATCCGGCACATCGGGGGAAGCGAACCCTTGAGGCAGATATGGATCTGTTGACGCTGAAAACATGGACGCCGGAGGAGATTCTGGCCACCGTGGAAGAGGGGCTGGAGGTGAAGGCGCATCCCAAGCGATGCGGCGAGGCCCTGAATGGACAGACGCTGGCCATGCTGTTTCAGAAGACGTCGACGCGAACCCGATGCTCTTTTGAGGTGGGCATGACACAACTGGGGGGCCACGCCATTTATCTGGACTGGCGGGCGACCAATTTTCTGCTGGCGGACCTCAAGGACGAGGCCCAGGTTCTGTCCCGATATGCCGATGGGATTATGGCCCGGATGCTGAAACACGAGGACCTGCGGCAGCTTGCTGCCGGGGCCGAGGTCCCGTTGATCAACGGGTGCTGTGACCGGTACCATCCCTGCCAGGCACTGGGCGATCTGATGACGGTGTGGGAGATACACGGAAAACTGGACGGGGCGCATCTGGTTTACGTTGGGATCCGGAATAACGTGTGTAACTCTCTGATTGCGGCCTGTACCAAGGTGGGTGTGCGGATTACGGCGGTGACGCCGGAGGTGAACGGGCCTTCAGAGGATGCGGAGCTGGTTGCCGAAGCGCGCTCAACCGGCCTGTTTGAGGAGACGCTGGACCTGAATGGAGCGATAGGGGACGCCGATTTTCTCTATACCGATACCTGGGTGGATATGGAGTTCTTCTTAGATCCGGAACAGGAGGCGGAGAAGGAGCGCCGGGTGCAGGTCTTTACCCCCTACCAGATCGATGCGAAACTTCTGCGCAAGACCAAGGCGCTTGTGATGCACTGCCTGCCGGCGCATAAGGGATATGAAGTGACGGCGGAGGTGATGGCGAGCCCGAGGTGCGTTGCCGTGGACCAGGCGGAGAATCGGCTGCACGTTCAGAAGGCGGTTCTGATGCGGCTGCTTGGGAACGAGTAGGCAGGTTTCTCGCTTGTTTGCGGAATGCGGATTTCGGACTGGAGGTTGTGAATAAGGAGAGGGTATGCGGATTCTGGTTACGGGGGGGGGCGGATTTTTGGGGTCGCACCTGTGTGAGTACCTGCTAAGAGAGGGGCATGAGGTGGTGGTGATGGATAACCTGCTGACCGGGCGGGTGGAGAATATTGCTCACCTGATCGGGTGGGAAGGGTTTGTGTTTTTGCACTACGATGTGACCCATTTTATACACGTCGTGGGGCCTTTGGATTATATTCTGCACTTCGCCAGTCCAGCCAGTCCGAAGGACTATCTCCAGTATTCGATTCATACGATGAAGGTGGGGGCGCTGGGCACGTATCATTCGCTGGGGCTGGCCCGGGCTAAAGAGGCAAAGTTTCTGCTGGCGTCCACCTCGGAGGCCTACGGGGACCCGTTGGTGCACCCGCAGCCGGAGACCTACTGGGGGAATGTGAACCCGATTGGGGTGCGGGGGGTGTACGACGAGGCCAAGCGGTTCGCGGAGGCGATGACGATGGCCTACCACCGAGAGGAGGGGATCGATACGCGGATTGTGCGGATTTTTAATACCTACGGTCCACGGATGCGCAAAGACGATGGGCGTGCGATTCCCACGTTTATCTCCCAGGCCTTGACCGGTGAGGATATCACGATTAACGGCGACGGAAAGCAGACGCGGAGCATCTGTTATGTGAGTGATCTGATTGAGGGGATCTACCGGTTGATGCAAACGGATTACCACGGGCCGGTAAATATCGGCAATCCGTCGGAGATGAGTATTCTGGAGCTGGCGAACAGGATTCTCCGGATTACGGAGAGCGAGAGCCAGATTGTCTTTAAGCAGGCGATGGTGGACGATCCCAAGGTGCGCCAGCCGGATATCGGCCTTGCCCGGAATCTGTTGGGCTGGGAGCCGAAGGTGAGTCCAGAGGAAGGGCTGCGGTGGACGGTGGAGTGGTTTCGGGATCACTGATATAACGGAGGGGCATGGAACTTCCCTCCTGCTGCCTATGTGCTACACTGAGGGTTACAGAGCCGTCCCTCCCAACTTCGGGGGCGGCATTTTGTGTTGTTTCTTGCAGGAGACGTTGATATGAGACTGAAAGATAAGATCGCTGTTGTGACCGGGGGCGGCCAGGGCATTGGACGGGCAACGGCGCGGATGTTTGCGCGGGAAGGGGCGAAGGTGGTGATTGCGGCACGGACGGAGGCCAAGTTGGAGCGGGTCAAGAAGGAGATTGAAGAGGAAGGTGGAGAGGCGCTGGCCGTGCCGACGGATGTAGGGCGGGAGGAGGATGTGAAGCGGCTGATGGAGGCGACCCGGGAACGGTTCGGCGGGCTGGATGTGCTGGTGAATAACGCAGGCGTGGGTCCGGTGGCGCCGGTTGACGGTGTGGACATGGCGGAATACGACCGGCTCATGGATACCAATCTGCGGGGCATGTACCTGGGGTGTCGGCTGGGGGCGCCGATGATGAAGGCGGCGGGTCGGGGGTCGATTATCAATATGTCCTCTGTGCATGGTGTACAGGGCAGTCCCCTGAATACGGTTTATGCGGCCACCAAGAGCGGAATTATCGGATGTACGCGGGCGCTTGCGGCGGAGCTGGCGCCGTTCCGGATTCGAGCGAATGCGATCAGTCCGGGGGCGATCTGGCTGGAGGCGTACGAGGAGCGGTGGCTGGAGCAGATCCGAAAAGAAGAGGGTGAAGAGTTCATGCGACTGTTCGGGGAGGCGATGAAGGACGACCACCAGTACTTCCAACCGCTGAAGATGGTCGGGATGCCCGATGATATCGCCCACTGTGCGGTGTACCTGGCGTCGGACGAGTCGCGATTTGTTACCGGACAGAATATCGTCGTGGACGGGGGAGTGACGACGCATTTGAGCCCGTATGCGCTGGAGGGGGCGCGGGAGAAGATGCAGGTTTCGATGGAGAAAGTTCGGGCCTGGATTGAAGAACATAAGGAGGAGTAAAAGGAGCGGGGAGTTCCAGGTTTGCAGTTGAAATGACAGGGGGAAGATGCGAGACAGATGTGGTCCCGAGTGGGAAAACACGGGTGGGGATCAATAGCCGTGGATGTAGTGCCCGCCCTGGGGGAACCAGATGTAGTCGACGATGAAGGAGCAGCCCACGGCGAAGAGGTAGCCGACGATGAGGCCGTAGCAGCAGGGGCGCACGCGCCGGTAGAGGAGGATGCCGCCGAGTTGCAGGACCAGGAGTTTGGCGAGCCAGACCAGGAAGATGTCCAGGACATAGAGACGCACGTAGCCGCTGAACATGAGAAAGAGGCCGAGGGGGTGGAGGGGCCACCAGGTGATGCGGGACTGCAGGAAGGTGAAGAGGGTGGCGACCAGGCCGCCTGTGGTCCAGACGAGGATTTTCGCGGGGTCGGGCATGGTGCGCTGGGAGGTTTCCGTGACCACTTTGGCGATGCCGTTGTACATGCCCACAGGCGCGCCCACCAGAGACCAGGTCCGGAAGGTGGTGCCGCCGTATTCGTAGCAGATCCAGATGGTGTAAAGCGCTGCGGACAGCACGCCCAGCAGGACGCCACCGAAGACCAGCCATCCGACCTGTCTGCCTGCGCCTATGAGCCGTTCGATGTGGGGCAGCACCCCAGGGAGGCGCCATCCGGGCAGGAGGCGGGAGTTGATCACGCGCATGGTGACGAGGGTCGATTCGGTCATCTGGCTGGTGCCCGCCCAGATTCGCGGGATGGCCGTTCCCCAGTTGGGAAATATGTAAGCAAATCCACTGGCGGCCAAGAATTTCATAACGGCCAGGATGCTGGTCCAAAGCAGGACCATCCAGACGGCGGCTATGGTTAGGCTGTAACCGGCGGCGTACAACCAGAAGACCATGTAGAGCCCCCCACCCAGGGTCGCGGCGGCGGCGCCTCGCGGGGAGAGGATGACGGTTCGCTCTTCTTCGGCTTTGGGCGGCTGAAGGATCTGCCGGACGATGTGGGCCAGATGTCCTCTGGCGGTCCAGACCGCCCAGATGACCAGGCCGATCATGACACCGTGCCCGAACAGGCCGAGGATTTCACCCGTCTTCGCCTCCTGGCCGGTCAGGCCCACGGAGACGCCGACCCGGGTCATCCAGTAGCGGGTGACCAGCCCGACCAGGTAGAGCGACCAGATGCTGAAGAGGATGTTTAAATCGCAGAGGAAGGTGAATCCGACGACGGTGGGGAGCATCCGGTAGGAGAGGGGGGAGAGGTAGCGGGTGACGACAGCTCCCCTGGGGCCGGACTGGGCGAAGTAGGCGTCCCAGATCGTGATCCTGGGAAAGCCGGAGACGAAGTATTCCACGATGTTCCAGAGCAGGGGAAAGGCCGACACGGCGAATCCTGCCCAGAAGGTCCAGGTGCGCACGAAGGGGGGCCATCCGCGGCGCCGGTCGAACCCTTCGGTGAGGTCAAGGGAGACCTGGGCCAGGGGGTAGGTCAGGCGTTCGTGTTCTGCCCACTGTTTCTGGAAGATCGCCGTGAGTCCCAGTCCGACCGCAGTCATGGCCAGGGCCGCGGAGGCCGCCCAGAAGAGGGGGATGAGCCAGGCGCCCCAGGGCAGCATTTCGCCCTCTCCCAGTCCCAGGAAAAATCCTTCTACGACGCCCGAAAAATTCGACGGATACATCCACCAGGGCAGGTAGTCGAAGATGAGTTCCGCCCATCGGTTTTCAGGGGATGCGTAGTAGCGGGGAGCGGCCATCACACCGACCCACTGCGTGACCCAGTTGTAGCCGGCAAAGGTGCCGCCTACCCAGAGCATGCAGAGCAGCACGCGCAGTTCCGCAGAAGAGAGGGAGAGTCGGGGCAGGAAGCGTTTAAGCAGGACGTTGCCCAGGAGCCAAAAGGTGAAAGGGAGCAGGACCGTGAGGGGCAGATTGGACATGGCCATGTGGGCGGACCGGGCCTTGAACTCCAAGTAGGTGGTTGCCACACAGGCAAGGGCCAGGGTCGCGGCTGATAGCAGTACGGCGGTTTTGCGAATACCGGTTTCGAGGATCTCCCCAGCGGGGAGGGGGGGACCATAGGATTTCGGGGATTCGGTGGGTTGGCTCAAGTTTGGACCTCGCCCTCTGGTTGACTGATTTTCATGTTCGGTCAGCATTAGAAAGATACAATAAACCGGGCGAGAAATGGATTTTTCCGGTCCTGACATTTGACAAATAGGGGGACATTTGTTTATATACTTTACTTAGATTAGAATTGCCTTTCGGGATCAGGTATTGGCCGGATTCAAAGGAGGGGCAGAGGCTGACGGATGTTTGCCAGCGATGTGAAAATTTCAACCCGTAAACGTGGAGGCAGCCATGACACTTTGGAAGCGTATGCTGTTGCCGGGGCTCTGTGTTTCAGGACTGCTATTTGGTCACCAGGGGGGTGTCTGTGGAGCGGAGAAGGTTGCGCTCAAGCTGGCTTACCCGGAGGGTCGGGTGGCGCGGTACAAGCACTCCTACTACGTTGAGTATATCAGCGATCGGGCGGAGATTATTTTGAGGGGAGGGGGTCTGGATGTAAAGAACGTGTCTGTGCGGATTGATGGGGAGTGGAAGAGCCAGGAAACTGTACAGGCGGGGGGGAGCAAAATATTGGCTACGGTTGAGAAAACCGCCACACGGGTGATGTTAAACAATAAGCAAATGACCCCCAGGCAGTTTCCCTACACCGTAGACTGGCTGCAGGGGTGGACATTTTCCTGGGGGGTGTTGCCGGACGGCCGGGACCGGAACTTTTCTGCCGAAGAAAAGGCCAGTGGGCCGCCCCAGACGGAACTCCTTATCGAGTTCTCGCAGCTCTGGATGCCGGAATTCTGTCCTGTGCTGCCCGAAGCGGCCATAGGAAAAGGGGATACCTGGGAGGGAGATCAGACGTTTGAGGTCCCGTTCAGGGCTACGCAGATGATGGGGCGGAACGCCCTGGTCGTCTCAAAGAGCGAGTACAAGGTGAAGAAGATCACGAAGAAGAAGGACCGGACAGAGGTTACCATCGAAGAGAAGCGAAAGTTGCGGTACCAGGGGTGGTTGAATGTTATCAACCTGTCCGTTTTTTTAAAGGGAGAGGGGAAGGGGGCCGGAGAATGGGTGATCGACGCCACCCGGGGGCTCGTCCTTTCTCACAAGGTGAAGATGGTCATCTTTCGGCCGGAGGTAACCATGGCCGGGCAGAAGAAGCCGGTGGCCAATGTCAGTGCAGAGTTTGTGATCAACTTTAAGCGGAAACTGGACAAGCTCATCGCAGAGAAGGGGGAGTAGGAGGAGAGGTCTTCGGCTCTGGCTGGCCGATCTTTGATGTATGGGGTAGACGCTGGCTTTCAGGGGCAGTTTGACGACCTCGCGGATTCGGGCGGACTCGTGGATGGCCATCAGGATTTCGGCGCAGGTCCGTCCTGTTTCGCCGGTGCTGCAAGCTCCGAATGGATTCGATCATCCGGGGCTTGTTTTTTATTGTTCACGCTTTATCAGGGGGTAGTTCCCCGGCATGAGAGGCTGCTTGTGGCTTCTTGTTTTTGGTGAGCGAACACACCGATGACGCGTCTATCCCAAAACAGGCCGGTCAGGCTGGCGGTGACCACGTCCCTGAACACTACGCCCCGGGTCGTTGCGGAGGCAAAGGGTTTTTCCGCTGACTCCGGATGCCCGTATGTTCCCCGGAAAGGACGAAATATTCCTGAGATGCTGTCCGAAGCCCGGATGGATGGGGTGATCGTGGTCGAGAAGAACGGGATCGTGGTGAGAGCGGGAGACATGGTCTGTCGTTTTCACCCCAACACGACCAAGCTGAGGATTATCGCGCTGTCGAGAGAGAAGTGCGACCGGATGGTCAGCGCGATGGGGCTGAGGCCCGGAGATGCCGTGCTGGACTGCACCTGCGGCCTGGGGACCGATGCGGTTGTGGCGTCTTATGTGGTGGGAGAAGGGGGGACGGTTCACGCCTTAGAGACATCGCTGCTGCTGGCGCTGATCGTTCGCCGGGGACTGCAGACGTATGTCCCCCATGCTGCTTCGATCACCGAGGCGATGCGCAGGGTGAGGGTGATCCACGCGACCTACGAGGAGGTGCTGGCCGATCTGCCCGCCAGGTCGTGGGACGTGGTGTACTTCGATCCCCTGTTCGATTTCACGTTCGAGGACTCTACGGGACTCGACATTGTCAGGCTGCTGGGCCGACCAGGCACGCCCACCGGGGAGACCCTACAGGACGGTGTCAGGGTTGCGAGGCGGTGCGTGGTGATGAAAGACCGCTCTCCCGGGGAGGCGCTGATGCGCCTGGGATTTCGGATCGTGTCGAGGGGGAAGAAGACGTGTTACGGGGTGATGGAGGTTTGAGGCGAGAGAAGGTGGTAGGACTGCGGATTGGGGATTTAGGGTCTGATATTGCGCATTCCCCAATCCGAAATCTGCAATTCGAAATCCTACATTGCAATGCCGTGGCCCATTGTGCTCAGGCCAAGGACGGCGGCGGTGTGGATGGATTCCGGTTTCATGGGGGGGCTTTCGATCATTGATAAAAGCAACCACCGATGGGGATCATCGATCACCCCATGTAGCTGCCGCCTGAGACGTTGATGGAGAGGCCGGTGAGGTAGTCGGACTCGGACGAGGCGAGGAAGGCGGTGGTTCGGGCGATGTCTGAACCCTGCGCGACGCGCCCCAAAGGGATCGCCGAAGTCGCTTCCCGGACCATGCGGGCGCGGTGAGCACCGGCAGATTCGCCCTCGGGCGCAAGGGCGGCGGCGATGTAATCGACGCGTTCCGTATCGACTATGCCCGGGCAGATGGCGTTGACGTTGATGCGATGGGACGCCAGCTCGAGGGCCAGGGACTGGGTGAAGCCGATGAGCGCGAACTTGGAGGCGCAGTAGGCGGCATACCGGGGGTAGCCCCGCTTTCCTGCGGTTGAGGAGATGACGATGATCTTGCCGCCCCGGTCGCGGTTGATCAGGTGCCGAGCGACGGCCTTGCAGCAGAGAAAGGCGCCCTTGACGTTTGTTCTCTGGACCTCGTCCCAGGCCGCTTCCTCTAAGTCCACGACGGGCGTGCGGTCCCTCCCTGGCCGTGAACCGGCGTTGGCGACCAGGATATCGATGCGGCCGAAGCGCTCCAGGCCCTGCTGTACCATCGCGTCTACCTGAGCCGCATCGGAGACGTCGGCCACGGCGCCAATCGCCTGCCTGCCCAGGGCTTCTATTTCGGAGACAACGGCCGGGATGCCGCCCCAGTCCGAGGGTCTGTTGGCGTAGGGACGATGGGTGATGTCGTTGAGGATCAGGTCGGCGCCTTCGCGGGCGAGGCGGACAGCGATGGCCCGGCCGATGCCGTGTTCTCCACCGGCGCCGGTGACCAGGGCGACTTTTTTGTTGAGGTTGTAGATGAGTTCATTCCCCCTGCCCCCTTTTCTGAAGAAAAGGGGGCAGTCACTCACGGTTTGAGTGTGAATTACAGGGTTGCTACTTCAGTCTGCGGGGCAGGCGGTCCAGGAGCATGAGAGGCTCCCAGACGGACAGGTTGGCGGAATGGACCTCGCGTACGGGACGCGCGCGCCCTCCTGCCTTTCACTCGTTTGCTCAGCAGGTGAATAACACCTCAATATATGATGGAAATTTCCCTTGTCAAGCGGATTGGCCGCATTTATCGGGACATCGCCGGTTGGCAGGATGAGGCCATACTTCCCGCTTGACTTCCCCTGAAAAGGGACTTTATTACATAGCACGTAGGTCCGAGGTGGGGACGGGGTGTTCTTGCAGGACCTGGGTTTTCGGGGCATCCTTCGGACAGATGGGTTATGCCCCTTTCCCGTTTAGAAAGGAAAATGCACAATTTCAAGCGCGATACGGTGCGGGTCGAGTGGGGGGAGCATTCGGATCTGATCGTGCCGCTGGTTGTGGACGATGAGGTGGTGGGCATCTTCAACTTCACCAGCCGGGCGTCGGGCTCTACGATCCTCCAGAAAAGGCATTTTCGCTGAGCAGGTACTGGGATTGATCTCCAGCGGGACGCTTCCGCATGGAGATCCAGAACTCCTTTGAGGAGGCTTCCCGGCCTGTTGTGCTCACGATCAGGGCAGAGGGGTAGGAGGAGGATGTCGCCGGGGACCGGAATACTTCCACTGAAAGGAGAGACAGCATGTCGCTGCCCATTATCATGCACGTGAACTACTGCGAACAGGGTCAGACGATTCCGGAGATGTGCCGGAAGGCAGCGGCCTGGGGGTTTGACGGGATCGAGTTCCGGCGAACGCGCCGGGGGGTTGACGAGACGCCGGAAGCGTATGTGGACGGTGTGGCCAGAGCGGCGGAGAACGCGGGCCTCAAGCATGTGCTGTTTGGAGGGCCGGGGATCAATCTGGCGGCGGAGGACGCAGAGGAGCGGAAGGCGCAGATCAAGGAAGGCGTCCACTTCTACCGGATAGCAGGCGAGCGCATCAAGCTGACCGTCTGCAACGTGGGTGCCGGGGGGATTCCCAGGCGGGATCGGAGCACCCCGTCGTGGGACTACCACGCGAGTGGATCGGGGGCGGCTACGGAGGATCACTATAAATGGGCGGCCGAAGGCTACCGCGAGCTGGGCGCAGTGGCCGAGGAATTCAGGTTCAAGATGGCGTTCGAGACGCATATGGGGTGCCTGACGGACCTTCCGGAGCCGACCGCAAAGCTGCTGGATATGATCGATTCGCCTGCTGTGGGCGCGAATCTGGACTATGGGAATATGGCCTATTTCGCCAGAGCGCCCGCGTTGAGCGAGGTGATTTCCACGTTGAGCGGGCGAATCTATATGGTGCATCTGAAGAATTCCCACGCGGTCAACGTGGGCGGTCACACGGTGATGGTCAAGTGCCCGCTGGGCGAGGGGATGATCAACAACCGGGAGTTCCTGCGGCTGCTGCGGGAGGATGGGTTCGACGGGCCGCTCTGCATCGAGGCGCCCCGGCAGGGGGACCGGGAGTGGTTTGCACAGCAGGATATCCACTATCTGAAGTCGGTGCTGAACGATGGCTAAGGTCGAGATGAAGGCCGTTCGGGCCGAACTGGTGGACGGATCGACATATGGCGTGTCTTACTGGCATGTGACGACGGGAGAGAAGGGACCGTGTTTGACAGGCCGGACCTGGACTGGAGCATCGAGGATTGCTATCTCCCAAACTGGGAAATCAACGGAGGATGAATCCGAAGCGTTTACGAAGAAGGGAGAGGCGAAATTTCGCTACCCACGATCGTGCACGTGAACTACTGCGAGCAGGGAGGACGGCTTTATTTACCGTCGCAGCAATCCTGATTGCGCATGGCTGCATTGCAGATGGTGCTCAGGATAAGCAGGGGAAGACAATGACAGTTCAACGCGACTCCTACCGGCCCGGCGCCTCCGCCGTATGTAAAGCTGGTGTGGGACGCATCGACCGCTCCCCAAGGCATCCGCTACTATAACGTCTATCGAAGTACATCTGGGGATGTGATGCCCACTCAGGAGAATTTGATCGGGAGTTCCCGGGAACCGCATTTTGTGGATGTGGGCATAACGCAATCGCGGTATTGTTACCGGGTCGTGGCGGTTGACAATTGGGGCAACTGCTCGAAGCCTTCACCATCGTATTTGTATGCAGGACGGAACTTTACCCAGTAGATGAGTCCCAGCACTGCCAGGGCGCTTCTACATCACCGTGCGTGCTGGAGGCGTTTCACAGCTATGGCTTACTCAGCATGACAGCTTATGCCTCTCGCAGGCGTTTTTGAAGGAGGAGATCGCAATGCGTTTTGGAGTTGCCTGTCGGGATATCGTTCCTCCGTTTCGCACAAGGATGTACGGGTATGGTGGGCGAGTGGACCTCTACGAGGGTGTCAACGACCCGTTGACGTTCACGGCCATCGTGCTGCAAGAGGGGAACCGCCGCGCGCTGCTGGGCGCTGCGGACCTGGGCACCTTTCCAAGGCTCGACACGCTGTCCGGCTTCCTGGACCGGCTGGAGGAGGTCGTCGGGTGCCCGAGAGACCATATCATGCTGAACGGCTCGCACTCTCACGGGACCGCGACGGTGTCGGACGAGCGATACAGGGAGTGGCTGTACGAAAAGGTCCTCGAGGCTGCCCGGGAGGCTTCGGAGAACACGAATGAAGGGACGTTGTGGTACGGCGAAGGCAAGACGGGCTTGCCGATGAACCGCCGCCTGGAGCGGGAGGGCCAGGTTGTGAACGCGCCCAATCCGGACGGACCGGTGGACGGTCGGATGCGGCTCTTGGTCTTCAGAAAACCGACGGGGGAGATCGCCGCACTCGGGATGTCCGTGGCGTGTCATCCGGTTGCCACGGGGGCGCGGCACCTGCTGACTGCGGAGTTTCCCGGGGCCTGGCGGGCGGCTTTCTCCAGGGCGTTTGGTTCCGAGGTGACGCCGTTTTTCCTGCAGGGGGCGGGCGGAGACATACGGCCCCGGCATGTGGCCGAAGGGGACCACTGGCGGGGGATGAGGCACGCCGAGCTTCCCGGCATGGGCCAGGAACTTTTGAGGGAGACGTTGAAGATTCTCCTGGAGGCGGACTTCAAGCAGATCGACAATCTGACGCTTACGGGCAAGATCAATCGGGTTGAGGCTCCCTGCCAGAGGGCTTATACCACGCGCGAGGAACTCAAGCCGCTGAGGGAGCGGGGTGGAGGGTTTCGTTCCTATGCGGAGAAATGTCTGCAGCGTCTCGATGCTGGAGAGGAAGTCCCGGACCGTGCGGAGTTTCACGTTCAGACCCTCTGGTTGAACCGGGAATTCGCCCTGATCGGCCTCGACGCCGAGCCGCTTCACGCCCTGGGCCGGGCCATAGAGGATTCCGTGTCACCCAGGCAGGCGTTGTTCCTGGGATATACGAACGGCTGCGTTGGCTACGCGATGGATGGGAAAGAGACGGAACGGGGCGGCGGCACGGAGATCGGCACCTATCTTTCCAGGGGATGGTCAGGGCCGCCCGAGCCGGGCCTGGAGAAGGTCCTGGCTGGGGCTGTTGCGCGCGAGGTCGAATAAACTGTCCATCGATCACAAGGAGAAAATGCCATGCGTTTTGGTATCGGTCGCCGGGAGATCACCCCTCCGCTTTACACCCACATGCACGGGTACGCGGGGAGACGGGATACGAACGATGGGGTGAACGATCCCCTGGTGTTCACAGCGATTGTGATGGAAGAGGGAGACCGGCGCGCCCTGCTGGGCGCTGCGGACATCTGCACGTTTCCGAACGATGGAAGCGTGCCCGGCTTTCTGGAGCAGGTCGGCAAGGCGATCGGATGTCCGCCGGATAATGTGATGCTCAACGCCTCGCACACACACGGGGGGCCGCGTATGCCGAGTACCTCTCTGTACTGGAGGGATTTTCCTTCGCGGACGACAGAGCAGTACAGAGATCAGCTCTACGAACAGGCGCTTGAGGCCGCCCGAGAGGCTGCGGACAATCTGGTGGAAGGGAGCCTCTGGTATGGGGAGGGGAAGACGCGACTGCCGATGAACCGGCGTCCGGAGCGGGACGACCGGGTTGTAAACGCCCCCAATCCGGAGGGGCCGGTGGACGACCGGATGCAGCTTCTGGCCTTCAGAAAGCCCACAGGGGAAGTGGCGGCGGTGGGCATCAAGGTATCGTGCCACCCGGTTGCCACGGGTGCGCAGCACCTGATCACGGCAGATTGGCCGGGGGCATGGCGCGATGCCTTCTCCAGCGCGTTTGGCCCGGACGTGACGCCGTTTTTCCTGCAAGGGGCGGGCGCGGATGCCCGTCCCCGCCACGTGGCCGAAGGGGATCACTGGCGGGTGATGAAGCACGCCGAGCTTGCCACGATTGGCGACGAGTTGATGGCGGAGACCCTGGCGATCCTCACAGGGACGAATCTCCGTCCGGTGAACAATTTGACGCTGCATGGAAAGATCAACGTTGTGCAGGCGCCCTGTGAGAAGCGGTATACGACCCGCGAACAGATCGAGCCCTTGAAGGGCGAAGGCGGACTCCAGCAGCGGTATGCGCAAGCAGGTCTGGAGCTTCTGGATAAGGGAGAAGAGATCCGCGACTATGTGGCGTTTCACGTTCAGACGCTGTGGGTGAACCGGGACCTGGCCCTGATCGGCCTGGATGTGGAACCGCTCTGCGGCCTGGCGAAGACGGTTGAGGAGGCGGTTGCGCCGGCGCAGGCGGTCCTTCTGGGGTATACGAACGGCTGCATCGGCTATACCCCCGATACGCAGGAGATGGTGCGCGGCGGCTACGAGACCGGCAGCTATCTGCCCAGTGTGTGGTCCGGGCCGTTGATGCCGGGGCTTGAGAACCTGTTTGCCGACGCTGTCGTTCGCAGGATACGGACCAGACGCGAAAGCCCAGGAAGCCCTCCTCTACCTGAGTGACCTCCGGCCCGAAGGGGGAATGGGAAGGAGAACCGGCGACTACGGCTATACGTGCGGCTATGCCATGGCGGGGTTCTCTCTGATCTACGACTTGGTTTACGAGAGCGGCGTGTTCTCCGGGGAAGACCGGGAGAAGATCGAGAACATGATGCGAGCGAGCTTTCTGGGCATGAAGCTGTCTCCAGGCAACATGAAATTCCACAACCGGGCTGCGGTCTGTCTGGGTGGGATGGCCGCGATTGCCTTCTGCCTCCAGGACACCGATATGATTGACTGGGTGCTCAACGGGACATACGGATTCCACCGCCACATGGCATCTGTGCCGGAAGACGGTCTCTGGGAAGAAGGTCCGAGCTATGCATTCATGACCCTTGGCGACATGTCTCAAGGCGCAGGCTACATGGGCGTGGCTGAATGCGCCTATCACGCGGGCATCAACCTCTATGAGGATCCCAATTCGCAGAAGCTGCTGCTGACCCCCCTGAAATACGCCTTCCCCGACATGACGTTGTCGGGGCACGGCCATGCGGGGGCGGGAGACTCCGTTATCGATCGGGCATTCTCCTTCGTTCGTTCCTATCTCAGAACAGGGGACCCGAGGTACGGTTGGGTTCTGCGCGAAGCCTATAAGATCGGAGGAATGGATCGATCGGAGAGCGCCGTCAACCTGTGGGGAGGCGCCGTAGAGATTCCGAAGCACGTAGATTTCGCCCCCAGCTTTGGGACGACTCATTACAAGAACAGAGGACAGGTGATGTTGCGGACCGGAGAAGGGGAGCGTGCCATCAATGTTCTGTTCGACTACGGATATACAGGGGGACACGCCCATCCGGATAAACTGAACATCGCACTTTACGCCAACCGACAGATTCAGGCGCCTGACGGGATCCTGCCGTACACGGTCCCGGAGTGTTTTACCTACAACGGCATGCCAGTGGGACACAATACCGTTGTGGTGGACGAACTCGCACAACACCCCAGCAATGCGCAGTCTCTCACCTTTCTCGGCGTGACGGGACGCGTGCAGATCACAGATGCCGTTGATTCAGAAACGTACACAGGCGTTCATCTTCGCAGGACCCTGATGCTCACCGAATCGTACCTGGTGGACTTTTTCAGGGCTGCAGGCGAAAGGCCGCATCGGTATGATTGGGCCTACCACAACCTCGGGGGTATGTCCACAGAGCTTTCGCTTCATCCCCACAAAGGCAGCCTGGGGATGGCGAACGGCTACAATCACGTTGTAGATGTCTCAAAGGCGAAAACAGATGGCCCCTGGCGAGTGACCTGTACCGTCGATGAACAGAGACCGGAAGAGGCTGTTCTCGTCCAGATGCCGGGTGGGGAACCCACGCAGGAGGACGGTCGAGTATTTCCGTGATGAGGAAATGGCGCGAACCGGAAGGTGCTCCGCCAAAGTGACTCGAGGGTCTATCTACGGCGATATCACCGGGGTGGGGTCGTGGGCGCAGAGGGGTGTGGTTGAGAACGGGGGCGGCAGGACGTTCTCGCTGTCGGCCTGGGCAAGGGCCTCGGAGCGAACGCTTGTACGGCTGTACCTCTACGGATACGATCTCGAATGGGGGGATGATTTCGACGGTGCAGCCTCAGAAGCATTCCAGGTGGGGACGGAGTGGCAGGAGGTCTCTCACACAAACAATTTTGGGCCTTCTATCGAGGAGGTCCACGTCGTTCTCGTTCGAACCGTCCAGACCTTTGGTGGAGACGTATGGTTTGATGATGTGAACCTGGTTGAGGTGACCGAAGACGGCAACCGCGTTCAAGGAGCACAGACATGAGATTCACATCGCCGAAATTGTCCGAACCAGGTGGGGGTGACCCGCAGCTTGCCGACGTCGCCGGCGGGCTCCTGAAGGTGGGCATCTCAACCACCGATATCACGCCCGAAGGGCCCGTCTACCCGGCCGGATGAGAGCGGCTACGCCCTCTTCAACTATGTGTTGCTCGGTCCGCTGGAGTCGGAGGGAATCTATTCGTGCTCTTAGGGGCTGCCCTGACGGTTGGAGCGGTGTGGGCCGGTTCTGTTCAGGCGAAGGAGGTATCAGAGATGAACGCGGAGGTGATACAATCCAATCTGGTCCCCAATGGGGGGTTTGAGGCCGATACCGATGGTATGCCCGATGGGTGGGAATTGGACGTGGATTCAGACGATTTCCTGTTTACAGGTAAATTGTCCACCCGGTCCCATTCGGGTCGGTACAGCTTCTGCGCTGAGAAGGGCATGGGGAGACGGGGAACGGACCTGCGTTCGCCGAGCTTCGATCTCAAGCTGAATGCTGCGTACGAGGTAAGCGTCTGGCTGAGGATGGACAGCCGGTTTCCAAAGGACACGGTTCGCCTGCGCGTGCGCGCCAACACCCACAGCGAGTTATTCGATTTGAATGTGAAGAGGGCCTGGAGGAAGTCCACGGTTCTATTCCGCACAGAGTCCGGGACCACCTCAGGAAGCGTCCAGTTTGATCAGCTCGGCGGCCTGGCCGAGAGGCTCTACATCGACGACGTGGAGGTCAGAGAGACGGAAGCCGAGGATGACAGGCCCCCTATTCAGAAGACGGACCTTTCTGAATTCACCTTTCCCCGTTACCGGCCGAGGTTGGAGCATACCGCGGAGGAGATTGAGGAGATCAAGCGGTCTGTGGAGGGGCGTGATATCCGTGAACACCGGTGGGTGCAGAATGCCGACCCCTGGCTGGAGAAGCAGTTCCATTTCTTCGAGGAGGGGTACGACTTCAAAAAATACTGGACGATCGGGCGCCATTGTCCGGTAGACGCCACGCAGCTCAAGCCGGTTATACATCCCGACGGTACGACCGAGATGAAATGTCCGGCGTGCGGCCGGGTCTACCGGAACGAGGAACACAGGGCGTGCGCACGGGCCATGTACAACGAACAGATGGCGCGCGGCGCAGGCTGGCTGGGCAAGGCTTATGCGCTTACCGGCGACGTGCGGTATGCCCGCCGGGCTGCGGAGATCCTGGTGGGGTTTGCCGGGCGTTACAAGCAGTGGGGCGGGGGCGGTCACGCGGTGCTGTATATGCTGCGGGAGTCCAATGGGTTTCTCATTCCCTGCACAACGGCGTACGACTACATCTACGACAGCGGCGTTTTGTCGGCGGAAGACCACCGGAAGATCGAAGAAGACTTCTTCCGGGTGGCCGGCGAGTATTATTCAAACCACGCCGATACGAATGGGCGGATGAACAACCGGGGAGCGATCCACAATCGGAATGTGATGGCCATCGGGTCGGCCATCAACGACAGGGGCTTCGTGGATCAGGCGCTTAACAGCCCGCATTCGGGCTTTCACGCCCTGGCAGCGCGCATATTCGATCCGGACGGCCTGGCGTGGGAAGGGTTCGGTTACCATACCTACACACTGGTCGGCCTTTCTCCCATTGCGGAGATGGCGTACCGGATCGGGATCAATGTCTATGATGATCCGTCGTATCGTAAGGTATTCGAGGCGCCGCTGCAGGTGTTTTTGCCCGGGGAGGTGGGCCCGGAATCTCGCCATCGCCTGTTGGACCAGTATGAGATTGCTTGTCGAAGGTTTGCCGAATTGGGGAAGGCGATAGCGTTCCCGTTCGACAAGGAGGATAAGGTTAAGGTCATTCCCTCCTCATCGTTCAACTTCAAGCATTTTGGGTATGGGGTGCTGCGGTCGGGGGAGGGTGAGGATCAGATCTATCTCTCGATGAGCTATGGCAAAGAGGCGATGTTTATGGGGCATGCCCCCGCGCTGAAGTTCGGGTTGGTGCTCTACGCGAACCGCCGGTTGCTGACCCCAAGGGGGATGCCTTCAGGTTATGGGCATCCGTTGACCGGGGGATGGTCTCGCAATCCTCTGGCGCACAATTCCATCACGGCCGACGACACGGATCAGTGGGGCCGCACGGAAGGGAGGCTGATCGCTTTTGAGGCCGCTCCCCGAGTGAAGGTGATGCGAGCGACAGACGACGAAGCTTATGGGGGAATCACTCTGGACCGGACGCTGTTTCTCACGGACGGGTACGTGGTGGACCTTTCGGGCGCATATGCCAAGAGCGGACGGCACCGGTACGACCTGTGCTACCGGAGCTTCGGGGAGCTGAGTTGCCCGCTGCCGTTCGAGGGCCGGGAGGAGCCACTCGGCGTCGGGTACGGCTATCAGTACCTGACGGATGCGAGGAGCAAGCGTACCGACGAAACGTGGTCCGCAGATTGGCGCCAGGCCCAGGACAGCGCGTTGAAGGTTACGGTTCTGGGCGGGCCTGAGACGGAGGTGATTGCCTGCACTTCGCCGAGCAATACGGACCGGGACGACGATGTGAATGCCATGGTTGCCCGCCGGTCGGCGCAGGGGACGGTGTTCACCACGGTGTGGGAGCCTTATCGGGAAAAGCCATTCCTATCCCGGATCGTATCCTTGCCGGTGAAAGGCAAGGGGGACGGGCCGGATCAGGCCGGGGGCGTTGGGGTCGAGGTGATCAGGAATGGTTCAGAGGCCACGGAGTGTTTTCTGGCTTCTTACGCCCCTGAGGTGAAGAGGTACGGCGACATTGAACTTGACGGGAAGGTTGCCGCTGGCCGCTGGGAGGACGGAGAGGCAGAGCCGGCTTACGTGTACCTGGTCAACGGCGTGTTGGTGAGGCGAGGGTCACACTCGGTTGAGGCAAGCGCTCCAGCTTCGATCTACGTGGAACGGCTGTCCGACGGGGGGTTGCTGGTAAAGACGGGAACCGGCAGGTCCGGGAGTGTGACGATCGAGGGCGAATTGTCTGCCGAGGTCAAAGTGGTAAGCGAAGGGGAACAGGTCGAGATCGAGGTTCAAGACAGAAAAGCTCTCAGCTTCGGTGCCACAGAGGAGGCTTCCTACCAGGTTACTGGCATAGACGAATGGAGGAACGTGAGGCTTGAGTGTGAAGCTCAGGCAGTGAGGGAAGAGACAGAAGCAGAGGAGGCCGGTCCTGAGGTGAACGCATCCGAGCCAGAGGGCAGGATTGAGGTGCCCCTGGCGGAGGATGGGTCGCTTGCAGGGGTGAACAAGATTGCCAACGGAGGGTTCGAGGTCAACTACAAGACACACGCTGAGATCGAAGACCCCTGGGAGTGCTGGAACTCATACTACTGGGCGAAGTTTCGCCCTGCGTACGAATATGATGGCGAGGTGGTTCACAGCGGGAAGTACTCGATCAAGATCCCACAGGAGAACTGGGCGAACGAGGCGACCCGGGACGGGTGGATTCAGCAGAAAGTCTCTGGTTCTGGAGCGAATAAGACGTATACGCTCTCGGCCTGGGTGAAGTCGAGTCTGGAGCCGACACGGGTGAGGCTGTGCATCTACGGCTGGAATCCGGCGTGGGGGAGAGATTTCGAGGGCGGCGTGTCACCCCGGCTCAATGTGGGGACGGAGTGGCAGCGGATCAGCTGGACGCGGAGGTTTGGGCCGGAGATTACCGATGTGTATGTGATGGTGAAGCGGGAGCACCAGGTGCTGGGTGGAGATGTGTGGATTGATGATGTGCAGCTGGAGGAGGGTGGGGAAACGACGGATTTCGCAGCGGATGCCTGGACGGAGGCGGCTGAAAGGTGACCCTTGGGATAGGAGGACAGATGTGGTAGGCGATGCCCACATAGGGTCGCCGGCAGCGCCTCTTCAGGCCCCCGCCTCAGCTCCCACCCCTTCACGGGTTACGGGGGGAGTTACGGCCCGGTCCGTGCTCCTGGGCCTCGGGATGGTCATCGGGATAGATGTTTTGGCGATTCACGTGAAGTATATGCTTCCCCGCGGCCCGATGATGGCCTACAGCCACGTCCCGATGGTTATGCTGATCGGTTTTGTCCTGATGCTCTTTGCAGGGGCGATTGCTGCACGGTGGTCGGGGACCGCCTTATCGTCCCCGGAGTGGCATACGGTTCTGGCAATGGGAATTGTGGGAGCGGCTGTTCTGTTTTACGGGTACTCCGGCTACCTGATTACGTACATGGGTGCTCCGTATTACTATGCCACCGGTGAGAACGAATGGTTCAAGTACCTGCATCCCTACATCGCGGAGTGGCTGTTTCCCGGAAATGAAGAGAAAGCGGTGACCTTTTTCTGGGAGGGACTGCCAAAAGGCGCAGGTGTACCCTGGGGGCAATGGATCCTGCCGCTGCTGTGGTGGGGCGGATTGACCGCTGCGGCTTTTTTTGTGTATGTCTGCGTGACCGTGATCTTCCGCAAGCAGTGGGTACACAACGAGCGGATGGCCTATCCGGCCATGGCCCCGCTGGTCGAAATGGCCTCCAACCCGGGGGATGGTAGCGGGCTCCTCCCGGCGTTCTCCCAGCACACCCTCTTCCGGATCGGCTTTGGAGTCGTCTTCGGAATGATCGCCTGGAATTGTGTCAGCTACTTCTACCCCACCTTCCCCCAGTTCCCCATCTACGCGCAAGGTAGCAGGGCGTGGCAGGGGGGGCGCTGGATCTGGATCGGCCGGGATTTTCCTCCTATCTACGGCATCTTGGATATTTTCACGATTTGCTTCTCCTATTTTGCGACCGTCGACGTGCTGCTCAGCATCTGGTTTTTCGACCTGCTCTTCATCTTCGAGGGGGGCATTCTGAACCGGATCGGGTTCAACGCGACTTCGCGCTATTATTACGCAGGGGTCTGCCGCTGGCAGACGATGGGGGCCTTCGTCTTCCTGGTCATTTCGACCGTCTGGGTGGCGCGGCCCCACCTCCGGGAAGTGTTCCGGAAGACACTCAACAGGAAGACATCCATCGACGATCGGGACGAGTTGCTTTCTTATCGCACGGCAGTTGTGGGACTGGTGATCGGCCTGATCTACATTTGGGCATGGCTTGTCCGAATTGGCTTCGATCCCCTGCAGGCGGCGCTTTTGCCGACGGGGGCGATCTTTACCTATCTTGGGTTGGCCAGGATTCTTTCGGACACGGGTCTGCCCTACGTCAACGCCCCGGTGTGGGGGGGGTGGGGCCTGGTACGCCCCTTTCTTGACGGGGCGTCCATCGATGCGAGCACCCGGGTGGCCGCACGGACTTCCGGGGTTCTGTTGTCCAATTTCAAGGGATCGTTCCTGCCCGCCCTTACCCAGGCGGGACGGGTGGTGGAGGGGGTGCCGGGGAACCGGCGACAGGTGATGGGGGCCATTTTTCTGGCGTTCGCAACAAGTGTTGTCACCTGTGTGCTGCTGACGCTCTACCTGGGATATCAGCACGGGGCTCTGAACTTCACAGGCTGGGTGGCGATCCGGTCGGGCCATCCTCACTACGGGCACACGGCGAACTCCGTCCGAAAGTTTCTGACGCAGGAGACCAAAGCTCCGATTTTTGTTGAGAACCCCGATGAGTTTGCCTTTTTTGGGATCGGCGCGCTGGTGATGGCAGCCCTGATCTATCTTCGGCACCGGTTTGCTTGGTGGCCCCTTCATCCGGCTGGGCTGGCCATTTCGGGGTCGTTTCTGGCCCGGCGGACGAGCCTCACAATTCTTATGGCCTGGCTGATCAAATGGGTGACCGTAAAGGTCGGCGGCGCATCGGCTTATCAGAAATCCCGACCGCTGTTCCTGGGATTGCTTGTCGGCTATGTCATGGGGGTTGTGTTTTCGCTCCTCATCGATCTGATCTGGTTTCCGGAACTGGGACACATGGTCCACCGGCTCTGAGTGGAGCGGACGGGGCCCTGTCCACGGGAGGAGGGCAAGTTGGATACATCAGGCATCACCTACGAAGGCAGGACATGTGAAGCGCTGGGCATGGCGCTCGGCGGGCTGGGCACGTCCACACTGGAAATCGGCCGCAACGGCGCGTTTCAGAACCTGCGGTTGCAGAACGACTGGACCGGGGAGGTTCCCCCGACGCCGGAGGCGACCTTCCTCTCGGTTCACGCCCGAACGGCTTCCGGGAAGGCTGCGGGACGTGTGCTGCAGCTCAAGGCCCCAGAAGGACTCGAGGCCGTAGACGGCCTCACCTACACGGGCCGGTTTCCGTTTGTGGAGATTGCGTACAGAGATGCGGACCTGCCCTGCAAGGTCGCGCTTGAGGCGTTCAGCCCGTTTGTGCCGCACGATGCGGGTTCGAGTTCTGTTCCAGTTATCTTCTTCACCTTCCGCCTTCGCAACGCAGGGTCCGAACCTGTGAGGCCACCGCAGCGATGTCCTGGGTGAACGACATTGCCGTTGAGAGGCAGCGGCGGAGATGGCCGGCGGCGGGCAACCGGAATACCGTGGTTGGAAACGGAGAACCGGCTGTGCTGATGGAGACGCGGGTGGAGGAGCTTGAGGGGTCGGAATACCTTCTGGCATGTCTGCCGCGGCGGAAGGGGTTCGGTACAGCAGGGTGTCGGACTGGTGGAAAGGACCGGAGGGACGCTGGATGGGGCCGAATGTCGTGTTCATTATGACTGACGAGCAGAATCTGAGGGGCCTTTCCTGTTACCGGGGAACGGTCTGTCAGACGCCGTCCGTTGACCGTCTGGCCGCAGAGGGGGTGCTGTTTGAGAGGGCCTATTGTTCGTACCCCGTTTGCATGCCTTCAAGAGCGGCGTTTATGACGGGACGCTACCCTCATGTGAACGGGGTCAGGTCCAATGGTATCCCCTTGCCCGAGCGAGAGACCAGCCTGCCCGAAGTATTCAGGGCAGCAGGTTATACCACAGCCCTGTGCGGGAAGGACCACTGCTTTCCAGCAAAGACCCGGTCGTCGGTGTTTGATTACGCCTTCACGGCCATGCATTTTGGGATCCTGGACGAGATTCCCGCGGATTTTCCAGAGGGGGCGCGGGAGGTCAACCAGTACTACCAGGATCTGCGGCCGAAGGCGTACTCTCCTTTCGGGCACGGCGTCATCCCCTTTCCCCCCGGGGTTTGCGACGCGGGTTTGATTACCGAGGCTGCCGTGCGCTTTGTGGAGCGGGCCGGGCGTTCCCCGTTTTTCCTCTGGCTTTCCTACCCGGGCCCCCATTGGCCTTTTACCTGTCCGGAAGCCTATGAATCCTTCTGCCCGCCCGAGAAGGTGGATATGCCTCCCGAAGACGATCTGTCCACCAAGCCGGAGTGCCAGGAGGTGGCACGGCGGCTGTTGGGCCTGGATAAGGCGAGCGAGGACGATTTCCGCAAGATCATATCCCTCTATTATGGGAACTGTCGATACATCGACGATCAGATCGGGCGTTTTCTCGAGAAGCTTGCCGCACTGGGCCTGGAGGAGGACACCCTGGTGGTTTTTGTGAGCGACCACGGGGACTATCTGGGCGAACACGGCCTGATGCACAAATCGCCGGCTGCTTACGATGCACTGACGCGGATTCCTTTTGTGTGGCGGTGGCCGGGACATATTCGTTCGGGGGAGTGCTGCAGCGAGCTGGTGGAAGAGATCGATTTTCTGCCCACTGTGCTCGATCTGTGCGGTCTGGAGGTACCCCGGGGCGTGCAGGGGGTCAGCCACGCCCGGGCGCTGCTGGGCAACGAGCCTTTTTACGCCCGGGAAGCGTGTTTTGCCGAATGCGGGGTTGAGGGCAGGGCGCCTGCGCTTGAGGACCTCAAGGAGGGCGATCTGCCCGAGAGCCCCTACTCGCAGTGGGCGCCGGGCGCAGTGGGCGCCGATTACTGGAACGGCCGGCTCAAGATGGTTCGCACACACAGATGGAAGCTGGTGTATTACAGCAGGGGAGAGGGCGAGCTTTACGATATGGAGAACGATCCCTGGGAGCTCAATAATCTCTACCGTTCCCCCGATCACCAGGAGATCGTGCTGGATCTTAAAGAGCGGCTGCTCCGGTGGACAATGGACAGCGAAGATACTCTGCCTCCGTTGAATCGCTGAGTCCAACCAGTGATAAGTCCTACGAAAAAGCGGTTGAGAATCGAGACGTCTCACACAAGATACGGAGAGGAGATGCTGATGGGAAAGCTGGCATTGACGGGCGGTCCGAAGGCGGTGACGCTTGACAGGAGGAAGTTCACCGTTCCCCCTGTGAGCGAGGAGGCGATTGCGGCGGTGGTGGAGCTGATGCGCAAGGGCGAGACCTCCGTTTCGCCATCGGTCGCCGAGTTCGAATGCGAGTTTGCCGATTATATCGGCTGCGAATACGCACTGGCGCTTACCAGCGGCACGGCGGCGCTTCACACGGCCCTGTTCGCGGCCGGCGTGGGGCCAGGCGATGAGGTTATTGTTCCCTCCTACACATTCCCTACTACAGCGACGACGGTGCCACCTCTGGGGGGAATTGCCGTCTTCGCCGATGTGGACCGCGATACGATGAACCTGGATCCCGCGGACATCGAGCGAAAGATTACGGGGCGGACCCGCGCGATCGTGGTCTGCCACGTCTGGGGCAATCCTGCGGACATGGAGCCGATTCTGGCGCTGGCGCGCCCACGGGAGATCGCCGTGATTGAGGACTGCTCGCACGCCCACGGTGCCACCTGGCAGGGGAAGAAGGTCGGTGCCGTGGGCGATGTCGGCTGTTTCAGTTGCCAGGGCTCCAAGCTGGTTGCGGCGGGCGAGGGCGGCGTGCTCACGACGAACGACCGCGACCTGTACGAGCGGGCCATCCTGCTGGGCCGCTCGGAGAAGCGTGCCGAAATCCGCGACGAGTCCTGGACGAAGCGCTTCGCCTTTACCGGGGTGGGCTTCAAGTACCGGCCCCACCCGCTGGGCATCGCAATCGCCCGCGAGCAGCTTCGCCACCTGGATGAAATGAACGAAATCCGCGACCGCAACGGTGCGGCCCTGGACGCCGGGCTGGCCGATGTGGCAGATGTGGCGCCCCAGCGGGTGCTTCCGGGCTGCCGGCGCGTGTACGCCTACCACTACATGCGGTATGATCCGGACAAGCTTGGTGGGGTATCGATTGAGGCCTTCCTGCGGGCGCTCGCAGCGGAGGGTGTGGGCACCGGCCGAATCGGGTACGGACGTTTGCACGGGAATCCGCTTTTCACGGAGGGATTCCCCTACGGTACGGAGCGTACGGCGTCGAGCGTGCTGGGGCAGGAGGCGCCGGAGTTCGCGAATGGACCGCTTCCGGTGACGGAACATCTCAGAGAGTATACCTTCCACGCGGCTCCCCGGCTCGAAACGGAGTGCCGGGAACTGATCAACCAGTATCTGGATGCCTACCACAAGGTGGCTTCGGCCGCCGATGAACTCCTGGCTTACGAGAGGGAGCACGGCGGCAAGGCGCACAGGGCCCAGGCGAGCGCGCTGAGCGTGAACCCCGTCACTGCCCCGTCCGAAGGCGCCCGGAGGTGAATCTGTGGACACTGTTAATGGCAAAAAACCCGGAATCCGATTCAGCGGACGCAAAGCTCATCAAGGGGGCGCCTATCCTGCACCTGCTGTCAGAGGTAGGGATCAGCATCTAATGGCGCTTCACCAGTGCCCTCCTCCCAGAGGTGGAACGTACGATCCGGGGTGGCTGGCGGGGATGACGCTGGACCCGGCGGCGGTGTACGAGGCCTGGTGCAACCAGCGGGGTTACGTCTGCTTCATCCAGGAGCTGCACGGTCGGAAGGTGACGGCAGGGGACACGCTTGGGGCCGCCTACGTGGTGGGGTATTTCGATTCGGTAGAGGAGATGAACGAGGTCTACGACCACTACCGGGGGGCGCGGTCGATTGCCGTGGATGAGAAAGGTTTTGTGTTCTTGGAAGAGGTCCCGCAGGGTGAAGGGCGCTGACCATCCATACTGTGCCACATGGAATGGTAGAAAAAGGGGAAGGCCATGGCAGAGATCGTGGTGGGATTCGAAGGGAGCTGCCCACACAGCCCGGAAGGCGTTTGCGAGGAAGGAGAGAACCGATTTCGGATCCTTCCTTCCTGGCGGCCCAGCCCCGGCATCAGCGAGGAGGCCGTGGGGCGCAGCACGCGGCTGGGGTTCAGAGTAGTCAATAAGTCGCACGAGGCCGAGGCGGTCGAGTTGCTGATTGACTATCAGTATGATGACGCGCCGCAGGACGCATCAACGTCCAACAGCCGTGAGCAGTATATGTCCTACCGGGACTTTGTGGTGGTGAGGGAACCCGGCGAAGCGAACTGGCGCACGGTGATGGGGGACGTGGAGGGCACTGTGGCCACGTTCCAGGTTACGGTGCCACCGGGGGAGACCGAGATCCACTGGCACCCGCCGTATACGTACTCGCAGAGCGAGGCCCTTGTGGCGTCTCTGCGCGATCATCCGCTGGTGCAGGTGGAGCCGATTGGGAAGAGCGAGGAGGGCCGCAACCTGTGGATGTTGAGGATCACCGATGCATCGACGCGGCCCAAGAAGCCCGCGATGATCGTGGATCGGTTCCACGCCTATGAAAGCGCGGCGAGCTATACGATGGAGGGTATGGTTCAATGGCTGCTGAGCGGTGAGCCGTGGGCCGTGGCGGCATTACGGACCTATGTCTTCCACGTGATTCCGATGGCCAACCCGGACGGCGTGGTAAATGGTATGGGTAGGTTGACGGCCCCGCAGGGGGCCGACCTGGTGTTCTGGCCGGCAACAGCGGACAGCACGCACCGGGCCATCGTGGAGGCGACGGACCGTGTGAGGCCCAAACTGCATGTGACCCTCCACAACTGGCAGAACAAATTGATCTGCGAAACAGGAGTGTACAATGGCGAAACTGAAAGCGGCACTGATCGGATGTGGCGGGCGTGGACGGGCGCATGGGCTGGGCTATGGGGCGTCGGAAGGTGTCGATCTGGTGGCCTGTGCCGATGTGAACCGGCCCACGGCGGAGCTGCGGGCAGAGGAATTTGAGGCTTCGGGCGTGTACGGTGACTACCGCGAGATGCTGGATCGGGAAAAGCCGGAGGTGGTGAGCGTCTGTCTGTGGACGAAGCTGCATTACGACGCGGTGATGGCGTGTGTGGAGGCTGGCGTGAAGCTGATCAACTGCGAGAAGCCGATGGCGCCCACATGGGGCGAGTCCCGCCGGATGCATGAGACCTGTGAAAAGGTAGGCGTGCTGATGACCTTCAGCCACCAGACGCGCTACGGGCCGTCGTTCGAGAAAGTGCGTGAGTTGGTACAGGAAGGCGCAATCGGGGACTTGATCCGCATCGAGGGCTGCGGCTCCAATCTGTTCGATCTGGGGACGCACCGGTTCGACCGGATGTTCTTTTACAACGACGATCAGCCGGTCGAATGGGTGATGGGCCAGGTGAATTGCGCGGAGGACAAAAGGGTGTTCGACGTGCCGGTGGAGACGCACGGGGTCTCGTTCGTTGGATGGGAGAACGGGGTGACGGGCCTGCTGGTGACGGGGCACGCCAACCCGGTTCAGGACCGGTTGATCGGGTCGGAGGGCATCATTGAAAATGGCCCCCGGGGTGGGGTGCGAATGCTGCGCAGGGGTCAGTCAGATTGGGCGGTTCCGGAGATCAACCCTGTGGATTTGCCGGGACGGGAGACGGCGCTGTACATCTTAGATGCGATCGAATGGCTGGAGACGGGGAAGGAGTCGTGGACGTCGAGCCGGAAGGCCCTGCAGGCCACGGAGCTGATTTTTGCGACCTACGAGTCGGCGAGGCGGCGGGCACGGGTTGAATTGCCGCTGGAGATCGAGGATTCGCCGCTGCTGAGCATGCTCGAAAGGGGTGAGATTGCCATTCCCGATTATCCTGCACGCCTGTTGGAGGAGGAAGCGTCGGACGGATACCGGTTGCTGTTCAATGGTAAGGACCTTTCCGGGTGGAAGGTCATCGGCCCGGAAGGCGCCTGGGGCGTTGAGAAAGGGTTGCTGGCATGCAATGGAAAAGGACGGGGGTGGATCCGGCCGGAAGGGACGTATAAGGATTTCATCTTGCGATTGGACTACCGGATCAGCCCGCGCGGGAACAGTGGGATTTTCATTCGGACGATTGAGGAGGGGCGCCCGGCCTACCAGGGGATGGAGATTCAGTTGTTGGACGACTGCCGGAGCCCGATCACGGAGAAGTCGACCGGGGCGATTTACGACGCGGTGGTGCCCACACAGGAAGCGGCCCGGCCAGCCGGCAACTGGAACCAGATCGAGGTCTCTTGCCAGGGGCCGACCGTGCGCGTGGTGCTGAACGGGCGGGAGATCGTGAATTGCGACACGTCGGCGCATCCGGCGTTGAAAGATAGGCTGAAGTCCGGATTGATCGGGCTTCAGAACCAGAACAGCCCGATCAAGTTTCGGAATATCCGGATCAAGGTGCTGTAACCGTTGCGGCGAAGGGAAGGAGATCAACCGTGAGCAATACCCGGCCGAATATCCTGTATATTATGTCCGACGCCACGCGTCGCACGCGATGAGCCCTACGAAAAAGAGGATTAGCTGCAATCAGCACAGCAAGGAGGTGTTCCTGATGAACGAAGTCGAGATGTGGAAAAGCCTCATCATGTTGGGCGTGGTCTGCCTGCCGGTGGTGATTCTCTTCCTGAGCAGTGCTGTGGCATCCGCCCAGCCCCGCACCCTGTACAAACCCAAGGATGTTCAGAACGCTCGCGAGAACCTCAAACGGTATCCGTGGGCGCAGGAAATCGTGGAAGGCTGGAAACGCAGCGTGGACGCCGTGATGCAGCAGGATAGGAAGTTTCTGGAGGAGATCATCCCCACGTTCACTCCAACCACCCACTACAATCTGACCTGCCCGGCGTGCGTGGGCAAGCAGTCCCGGATGGGCCGGGCGCAGTTTTCCTGGGGCGGGCCGGAGGCCCCAGAAGAGGTTACGTGCAATGATTGCGGTACGACGTATCCGAATGAAGCGTACCCGGAGACCGGCGTGCTGGAGTTGCCGAGGATGGGACAGACCATCCCGTACTACGAGACGCCCGGTGAGCGGGAGCATCCCGAGGAACGGGCGAAGTACGCGTTTACGACCGCTCCGGGACAACCGATGATGACGAGTTTCAGCGGGCTGGCCCGGCTCTACAGAGCCCGGTGGGCGGCAGGACAGGCCCTGATGCTGGCCAAGCTATATGTGCTGACCGGCGAGACGGCCTGCGTGGAGCGGTGCGTGTGGATCCTGGACCGGTTTGTGCAGGACGTTCCACCTGGCCGAGCCGCTGCCGTCCGGGCTGGCTGTCAGAGGGTCGTATTTGCTGGCGCGTGGGCCTTCGAGGAAATATGGGGACCATCACGCTCCCCCACCTCAAACCGGTTTTGAGATCGAGTCGAGTACAGGGAATTCGATCACGGTGCGGGACTACCCCGTGTTCGAGTGCGATGAGATCACGCTGTTGAACTCGAAATGGCTCTGGCTCGAACCGTAATCACAGCACAGAATGGGCATGGTGGACGCCCGGCTGCGACTGTGGCCCGGGGAATTGCCGGGGTATCTCTTTTCCTGCAAGGGGGTGCAGCGCATAGCGCTGCCGAAGGCAGGGAGGATTTTGAATATGGCTCAAAACGTTTCTGAACGCCCAAACGTTCTCGTATTTTTCACGGATCAGCAGAGGTGGGATACTACGGGGGTGCACGGCAATCCGATGGGGCTGACTCCCAACTTTGACGCTATGGCCCGGCGGGGGACGCACGCTGCCTATTCGTTTACCTGTCAGCCGGTCTGCGGGCCGGCCCGGTCCTGTTTGCAGACGGGGTTGTACGCCACGACGACGGGTTGCTTCAAGAACGGCGTTCCCCTCCCACAGGATGCACGGACCCTGGCCCACCACTTCCGGGATGTCGGGTATACGACCGGCTATATCGGGAAGTGGCATCTGGCGGGTGAAGAGCCGGTGCCCGAAGCAAAACGGGGTGGATATGAGTACTGGCTGGCATCGAACGCCCTGGAGGGCACGTCCGATGCCTACGATACGGTGATGTACGACAGCGAGAACCGGGCGGTGAAGCTGCCCGGGTACCGGGTGGACGCGCTGACAGACGCGGCCATCCGCTATATCGACGTCCAACAGTCGGAACCGTTTTTCCTTTTTGTTTCGTACTTAGAGCCGCACCACCAGAACCGCTGGGACGATTATCCTCCGCCGGACGGGTACCGGGAACGCTATACCGGGGGGTGGATGCCGCCCGACCTTGCGGGGCTGGGCGGCTCGGCCCACCAGCACCTGGGGGGATACTACGGGATGGTGAAGCGGCTGGATGAGGCGCTGGGACGGATTTTGGACGCTTTGAAGAGCCTGGGGTTGACGAAGAAGACCGTGGTACTGTTTACCTCAGACCACGGATGCCATTTCAAGACGCGGAATGCAGAATACAAGCGTTCCTGCCACGAGAGTTCGATCCGGGTGCCCACCGCGCTTCAGGGCCCGGGGTTCGACGGCGGAGGACAGATCCAGCAACTCGTGAGTCTGGTCGACCTGCCGGCAACGCTGCTGGACGCGGCGGGAATACCGGTGCCGGCGGAGATGGAGGGTCGGTCGATCCTGCCACTGACCAGGGGGCAGACCGATGGGTGGCCTGAAGAGGTTTTCGTCCAGATCAGCGAGGCGCAGGTGGGGCGGGCCGTGCGGACCCACCGCTGGAAGTACGGGGTGGACGCTCCGGACAAACACGGGGGGCGCGATCCGAACTCCGAGCGATATGTCGAGCAATATCTGTACGATCTGGAGGCCGACCCGTACGAGTTGGCCAACCTGATCGGCGCGGAGTCTCACCGGGAGGTGGCGGCGGTGATGCGAGAGCGTCTGATCCGGCGGATGACAGAGATCGGGGAGGCAGCGCCCACGATCGAGTCGGCACCCTCCCATCGAATGGGGCAGAGACGGGTACCGCCGGAAGTGATCGGGAGCTAACCAAGCGCTGGGCCCGCGCTCAGCATTTCAGAAAGAGGGATATTCAAACCTGAGGAGGGTGTGCAATGGCTGATGTTGTGCTTGCAAAAATCGATCTTTCAGGCTGCCCGGAGGGAAGGGTGTTCGACCGGCCGGAACTGGATTGGAGTGTCGAGGATCGTCACTTCCCCGACTGGGAGTGTCCTCTGGCCAGAATACGGAGAAAGGAACGCGGCCCCGGCAGGCCCAGTTCGTTCCGGGTGCTTGAGGAGAACGGCAGGCCGGTCCTGGACCATGTCGACATGACCGATCGGCCGCTGGTTGTGGGCGATTTTTTGTGGAAAGACTACTCGGTGGAGGCCTATGTCCGCCAGATGGCCGCCACCAGCAAACCCAATTCGGACGATCCGTACTGTTTTGTGGGCCGGAGCGGGTTGATGTTCAGGTACCGGACATTGAGGCAGTACTATTTCTTTTGCATCGAAGGCTACGATCGGCTGGTGCTCTACCGGCGGGAGCACGCGCACTGGCACGTGTTGGGCGAGCAGACCGTGTCGGTGGACCGGTCGTGTTACCACCGCCTCAAGGCCGAGTGCCGGGGGGACCGGATCGTTTGTAGTTTCGACGGGCGGCAGTGCCTGGTGGCGAACGACAACGCCTACCAGACCGGCCGTGCGGGCGTCCGGACCTGCACGCGGGCGAGGTTTCACGACGTCAGGGTAGTGGCTACCGCAGCCCAGAACGCGGCGTTTATCGACACGCGGAGCTGCTATGAAAAGGAGGTGGCAGCCGAGCGGGAGAAGTATCCAGGGCTCGTCCTGTGGAATGAGATCGATCCCAGGGGTTTTGGCGGAGGGGTGCCCGTGTTCGGAGATATCAGGGGCAGCCTTGAGACGGAGCTACTGTTGTTCCAGGATCCCCCAAATGGGGAGGGTGCGCCGCGGATCCGGGCGGTAAGCTTGGAGGGGGAGCAGGTGTGGGAAATGGAATATTCGAAGTTGAAGACGGTCGCTCCGAAGCGGACGGTGATACAGGACATCGACGGGGACGGCGTGAACGAGCTGGTATCTGCCGGCGGAAACCGGCTGTCGATCGTGGATGCGGTGACCGGGGAGTTGAAGGCGGAAGCGCCCCTGCCCGAACCCGGGCCGTTTCTGGTGCCCCGCGGCCAGCCCCTGACCGATGAGTACCTCCACGTGCAGCGGGCCATTATTCCCTGCAACCTGCGGGGGAATTCCAGTCCCCGGGATTTCATCCTCAGGGATGGCGTCCCGGGGGGAAGCGGATGGACGATCTGGGCCTATGACGAGCGGCTCAACCTGCTGTGGCAGCAGCACGCGGACGCGCCCTGGTACGGGCATTCCGTCTATTTCTACGATGTGGACGGCGACGGCCGGGACGAGGCGCTGTCGGGGTACCACCTCTACGACGATGACGGGAGCCTGATCTGGCGGATGGAGGGCGCGGAGTACATCGAGATGCACGACCATGTGGACAACATCGTTTTCGGGGAGATGGACGGGAACGAGGAGAATGGGCCTGAGATCGGCATTGCCGGAAGCAGCGAAGGGTTTTTCTTAGTGGATGCGCGCGACGGCCGGGTGCGGCGGCAGCACCGAATGGGCCACTCCCAGGATGTCTACGCGGGGAATTTCAGGCCCGACCTGCCCGGGCTGGAAATGTGGGTGGGCGACCGGTGGGACTCGTACGGCCTGCTGGTGCAGTTCAGCGGGGCTGGCGATCCGCTCCTCTCCCTTGAGCCTGACAATGTCAGCCAGTCCGGGCCTGCGGTAAACTGGAGCGGAGATGGGCAGGAACTGTTGCTGTTGAGCACGTCGGTGCGAGCGCTGGGGATGTACGATGGGTACGGGCGGAAAGTCGTGGAATTTCCGGGAGATAAGCCGGCGGTTCCTCCTGGAAAGCCGTTCTGGCGCTCCTGGATCAGCGCGCAGCAGATGGACTTGATGGGGGATGCGCGGGATGAGGTCGTGTTGACCCGTGATGGGGTGCTGTACATCTACACGCAGGACACGCCCTTTCCCAAAGGTGAGAAAATCTACGCGCCGGTCCGGAGTGGGCATCTCTCCTCCCCAAACTGGGAAATCAACGGAGGATGAATCCAGAGCGTTCACGAAGAAGGGAGAGCTCAGCAGCCGAGAGATCCGAATCACCGCCTGAATCCGCATCCATACGGGCTCTGGCGCTGGGACTGGTGATGGTGGTGGCGTCGATCGCCTACACCAACTGGGCAACCGTGCTGCTGCGGGCGTCCAGGGTGAACCGGTCTCACTTCCCGATGGGGCTGCTGCTCCCCTTTGCCGTGCTGGCGTTTCTCAACCTGCTGGTGCGACGGCCGGGGATCGCCAGGGCGCTCAGCCGGGGCGAACTCCGCGTTATCCTCGGACTGGGCCTGATCGGCGCCTTTTTTCTCGCTTACGGACTCGCCGGCTACCTGGTGGGTGTAATCGCCGCCCCATACTACTTCGCCACCCCGGAGAATCGGTGGGCCGATCTGCTCCACGGACACGTTCCAGGCTGGGCCGTGCTGCGAAACGAGGACCTGGCCGCCACCCGGTTCTACGAAGGTGTCCCGTATCAAGGCGCCATGTCCTGGGGGGCATGGGTGGGACCGCTCTTCTGGTGGCTGACGCTGATTGGGGCCGTCAGCTGGAGCCTCCTGTGCGTGATGGTGATCCTCCGCAAGCAGTGGGTGGAACACGAACGGCTGGAATACCCGCTGATGAGGGCGGGAATGCACCTGGCGATATAGGCGGGGCGGTCTGTTCGGTGGCGGCAGGACACGGGCGCAACTGGGGCTGAGGCGCGGTGACGGGGTGTTACGGCCCGCCGCTACGGTGAGGACTTTGCGCTTGTGCCCATGCCGGCCGGGAAAACGGATACATCGGTTGGCGTTATATATGACAGGGTATGAAGAGTGGGGATGTTCAGATGAGTTGGAGCGCACCGGAGGTCGCTGTTGAAGAGGTGTCGGCGCCGCAGAGCCGTCTGGGGGTGACGAGGCGGTCGATTCTGCTGGGCCTACTGCTGGTCTGCGCCGAAGTTGCGGTGATTACCTTCTCGGAGCCGGTCGTCCGGTCGTCGCAGATGAACATCAGCCACTTCCCCGTGGGGTTTTTTATGTGGTTCGTGGCGGTGGTGTTGTTTTTGAATCCGCTGCTGAAGCGAGTGGGTGTACGGTATGGCCTGTCCTCTTCGGAGCTGTTTGCAATTGTCGCAGTGGGACTGATGGGGGCGCACGTGCCGAACAGCGGGCTGGTGGGGTTTTTTCTGGGGATGCTGGCCGCGCCCTATTATTTTGCCTCGCCGGAGAACCGGTGGGCGGAGTTGCTGCACCCGAACATCCCACCGTGGCTGGTGCCCACCGACGAAAGGGGTGCCCTGCAAGCGTTTTTCGAGGGCGCGCCGGATGGGTATGCGATCCTGTGGCACGTATGGGCCGTGCCGCTGTTCTGGTGGCTGTGCCTGATCGGAGCGATGGCGTTTGCGCTGCTGTGCATTGCGGTGATGCTGCGCAAGCAGTGGGTGCAGAACGAGCGGCTGGTTTATCCCTTGATCTCTCCGGTGTCGGAGCTGAGCGCCGGGTCTGAATCGTCGCAGTTGCTGCCGCAGGTTGCGTATAACCGGCTGTTCTGGATCGGATTCGGACTCGGGTTCGGCATCCTGGCCTGGAATATTGGGGCATATTTCCTTCCGAGCTGGCCCCGGATCTATTACCATGGAAGGTGGTGGGACTTTCTGTACGGCTTTCCCCGGATGACGAGCCGGATCAACATGTATATCATTGGATTCGGATATTTTGCCAATGTAGATGTGCTGTTCAGCCTTTTGTTCTTTTACCTTCTCTACTGGACGCAGACGGGCATCTTCAACCGGATGGGCTACAATTTGGGACCCGGGACGGGGACAGCGGCGGCCTGGGAGAGCACCGGCGGGCTGTTTGCGCTGGTGGGGTGGGGAATGTGGACGGCACGCGGACATCTCCGGGAGGTGGTGCGCAAGGCATTGGACCCTGTGTGTCCGGTAGACGACAGTGGAGAAATGCTTTCCTACCGGACAGCTTTGTTCGGGTTTTTGCTTGGTACAGTTTTTTCGGTATCGTGGTTGTACGCTGCCGGCGTGGATCTGGGAGTGGCGCTGCTGGTGTTGGCAGTGACCTATGTAACCTATGTGGGGCTGGCAAAAGTGGTGTCGGAAAGCGGGCTGCTTTACCTGAGCTGGACGGTAGGGCCTCAGGCCCTGGTGACGGGGGCGTTGGGATCTGTAGCGATGGCGCCGGGCAGTATCCTTACCTCGATGGCCTTTACGGTTGGCCTGTGCGCCCATTGGAAGGGGATATTCATGTCGGGGTTTGCGCAGGGGGCCAAGCTGGCCGGCCTGACCGGGGGCAACCGCAGGCGTGTGGCGATAGGGATGGGCCTGGCCCTGGCGGTGGGCATCCTGCTTTGTCTCTACCTGAGCCTGGGATGGGGCTACGAACACGGGGCGTATAACTTCGGCGGTACTCCGTTTCGGGCCGGCCGCCATTCGTTTCAGCAAGCAGCCGCCCAGATTCTAAATCCCGAGGGGGTCGCCTCCAGGCGGTTGGTGTTTTTTGGCATTGGTGTTGGGGTGATGTCCGTGCTCACGTTCCTCAGGTACCGGTTGTCCTGGTGGCCAGTCCACCCAATCGGCTTTGCGATTGCGGGAAACGGCCGGGCGACCAAGTCGGCGTTTTCGGTTTTTATCGCCTGGACGCTCAAGTTTCTAACGCTGCGTGTGGGCGGGGTGACGCTCTACCGGCGGTTCCGGCCGCTTTTTGTAGGACTGCTGTCAGGGTATTCGCTGGGAGTGGGTCTGGGTTTTGCGGTGGACGCGGTCTGGTTCCGCGGACAGGGACACTGGATCCATCTCTACTGACCTTATCCATCCACGGGCCTATGTGTCACCTCAGAGTACTGTTGGCCCTGGCTCGATTGTCTGGCTGGTGCCACGGTCGGGGCATTTGTTACGATTGGCGACCACGTGGTGATCCTGCAAAACGTCGGTTTGTCCCACGATGACACCGTCGGCGATTACACCTGCATTGCCGTAGGAGTTGGTTTTTCGGGAAGTGTTCGTGTGGGGAGAAACGGTTCAATCCACAGGGGGGAGTTGATGAGACCGACGGCGATGGCAATCTTGCGCCATTTCATCCTTTGCGCAGCGGTGCTTCTGGCGGCCGTGTCGGCCGGGGTCGAGGTGCCTCCGGAACCACGCAACCGGGTCCGCAATCCGAGCTTCGAACTGGACGCGGACCGGGACGCCCGCTATGCATGGCTCATTTCGGAAGGGCTCAAGATCGACAACTGGCCTCCCCCGGGCGGACTCGTGACAGACCTCTTCTTCCTGGGGAATTTGAAAACAGCTTCTCAGCATTTCAGAAAGAGAGACATTCAAACCTGAGGAGGGTGCGCGATGGCAGACGTTGTGGTCGCAAAAATCGACCTCTCGGATTGCCCGGAGAGGATCGTGTTTGACAGGCCGGATCTGGACTGGAGTATCGAGGAGAGCTATTTCCCGGATTGGGAGTGCCCCTTAGCCGACGTGTACCGGAGGCGGCCAAGCGTGCTGCGGGTGCTGGAGGAGGACGGCAGACGGGTGCTGGACCATATCGATATGACCGACCGGCCGCTGGTTGTGGGCGATTCTCTGTGGGGGGACTACACGGTGGAGGCCTGTGTCCGCCAGATGGCCGCCACCAGCGAGCCGAACTCGGACGATCCGCACTGTTTTGTGGGCCGGAGCGGGTTGATGTTCAGGTACCGGACATTGAGGCAGTACTATTTCTTCTGCATCGAAGGCTACGACCGACTGGTGCTCTACCGGCGGGAACACGCGCACTGGCACGTACTGGACGAGCAGACCGTGCCGGTGGACCGGTCGTGTTACCACCACCTCAAGGCCGAATGCCGGGGGGGCCGGATCGTTTGCAGTTTCGACGGGCGGCAGTGCCTGGTGGCGAACGACAATGCCTATAAGACCGGGCGAGCGGGCATCCGAACCTGCACGCGGGCGAGGTTTTACGATGTGAAGGTGACGGCTACGGCTTCCCAGAACGCGGCGTTTATCGATACGCGGAGCAGGTATGAGAAGGAGGTGGCGACCGAGCGGGAGAAGGTTCCGAAGGCGGTGCTGTGGAGGGAGATCGATACGAAAGCGCTCGGCGGAGGGGTGCCCGTGTTCGGGGACATCCGGGGCAGCGGCGAGACGGAGCTGCTGTTGTTGCAGGATGCCTTAAATGGGGAGGGTGCGCCGCGGATCCGGGCGGTGAGCTTAGAGGGGAAACAGGTGTGGGAGATGGAGTACACGGAGCTGAAGACGGTCGCTCCGAAGCGGACGGTGATACAGGACATCGACGGGGACGGCGTGAACGAGCTGGTATCTGCCGGCGGAAACCGGCTGTCGATCGTGGATGGGATGACGGGGACGTTGAAGGCGGAGGCGCCCCTGCCCGAACCCGGGCCGTTTCTGGTGCCCCGCGGCCAGCCCCTGACCGATGAGTACCTCCACGTGCAGCGGGCCATTATCCCCTGCAACCTGCGGGGGAATTCCGGTCCCCGGGATTTCATCCTCAGGGATGGTGTGCCGGGGGGAATGGGGTGGACGATCTGGGCCTACGACGACCGGCTCAACCTGCTGTGGCAGCAGCGCGCGGACGCGCCCTGGTACGGGCATTCCGTCTACTTTTACGATGTGGACGGCGATGGCCGGGACGAGGCGCTGTCGGGATACCACCTCTACGACGACGACGGGAGTCTGATCTGGCGGATGGAGGGCGCCGAGTATATCAAGATGACCGATCACGTGGACAACGTCGTATTCGGAGAGATCGACGGGGACGAGGAGAACGGGCCTGAGATTGGCATTGCCGGAAGCAGCGCGGGGTTCTTTCTGGTGGACGCTCGGGACGGTCGGGTGCTGCGGCACCACCGGGTGGGGCATTCGCAGGATGTGTATGCAGGCAATTTCCGGCCCGACCTGCCCGGGCTGGAGATCTGGATGGGCGACAGGTGGGATAGTTATGGGTTGCTGGTCCTGTTCGGCGGGACGGGCGACCCGCTTTTTTCGTTCGAGCCGGACAACATCAACCAGGCCGGATCTGCGGTGAACTGGGGCGGAGACGGGCGGGAGTTGATGCTTTTGAGCACGTCAGTGCGGGCGCTGGGGATGTACGACGCGTACGGGCGGAAAGTCGTCGAATTCCCGGACGACAAGCCGGCAGTGCCTCCTGGAAAGCCGTTCTGGCGGTCCTGGATCAGCGCACAGCGGATGGACCTGACGGGCGACGCCAGGGATGAGGTCGTGTTGGCCCACGACGGAGTGCTGTACATCTACACGCAGGACACGCCCTATCCCAAGGGGGAGAAGATCTACGCGCCGGTCCGGAAGGGTCATCTCTCCTCCCCCCACTGGGAGGTCCACGAGGAATGAGAAGATGATCCTGGATGAGCTTGTCATCGGCCTGCCATTATCCCTGAGAACCGGATGCCTCTGCGACTTCGAGCCTCAGTGATTGGGAACCGAGACGTCCCACACAAGATACGGGGAGGAGGTTCTGATGGAAAAGCTGGCATTGACGGGCGGTCCGAAGGCGGTGACGCTTGACAGGAGGAAGTTCACCGTCTTGCAATGAGAAACCGGCGGTAGGACAACCGCCTGACAGGACGCACAAAAATTGCTTGACATTGTTGCGAGATGGTTCTATTTTTAAAAATAGTAGAATTTTTTATACCTCCGTTTTTTTATTCTTAACTTAAAACGCTTTAAGTTAGTTTTAAATTCTTGTCTATATGGCTACAATCAAAGATATTGCCCTGCTGACCGGGACTTCTTCTACAGCGGTTTCGTTTGTTCTGAACAATAAGGATCGAAAGCGGGTAAGCCCTGAAAAGCGTAAGGCTATACTCGAGGCCGCAAAAAAATACGGATATCGAAAAAACATCGCGGCCCGTGGGCTGGCGCTGAAGCGGACATTTAAAATCGCCACTTGTGTACAGGGATTCTTCGAGCAGCATCCTGTCTTCGGGTTCCTTGACCAGTACCAAACCATCAGTCTTCTCGCCCGGAAACTTCCAGCGATTGGCTATGGTATGGAGTTTGTCCAGGTTGATACAGAGGCGTCTCCTTCTGAAATCTCGAGGACATTAGCACAGGAGAAAGCAGACGGCTTTGTGTTTGCCTACTGGGACCCTCAGCTGCTGAGACGGGTTATTCCTTCACTCAAGCAGAAGGGAATACCGGCGGTTGCTCTTGGTACCATGCTGGGGAGGGACTACGATTGGGCTGCGATCGATAGGGAAGGGGGATTCTGCAAAGCCACTTCCTACCTTCTGGGGAGTGGTCTGACAAGGATTGCGCTGCTCGATTGCGGCTTGGGGCTCTACGGAGGATCCAAACGGGCAGGATACGAAAAGGCCATGCAGGCGGCAGGATACTCGCCGCACCCTGTCTTTTCAGCCGAGTCGCCAAAGATCAAGCCGGTCAGTGAGGCGACGGAAAGGATGGTGGATGCCTGTCCTGAAATCGAGGCGGTGTTGATCTCAGAGAATCTCTTCGCGCCCACGGTGATGCATGCCCTCGGCGGTCGACGGGTGCGGATAATCGGATGCGGCGACCGTTGCTTTGCCAATATCTGTCACCCAAAGCTCTCGTACTTGGAGTTCCCCGGCAGAAAGCTCGTCGATGTCTGCATAGATAATGTGATCGGGCAAATCGAATCTCCCGACACGCACCGTTCGCGGCAGACGATCGTGGAATGTGACCTTGTGATTCAGGAGACCTGATTGGGCGAAGGGGTGAAAGCGAGTTTTTGAGAAGGCCGTACATAAAAGAGCCGTTAGCCACCAACCTGGCGGGGAGGAAGCTAACGACTCGGAGGATTGAAAAGATCGCAAAGTCCCTTCAATCACAAAAATACCGACCTACAGATTCTTCGTATCAATGTCAAGCAGAAAAAGGGGTGATATTTGAGTTGAAAGAAAATAAGCTCGTTTAATAATCTGGTATCCCAGGGTGTTATTTCTGAAGGAGGTGATGCGAATCCATTTGTCGGTGATGAGTGGGGATCTGCGGCCGACGTCGGGCTGGGGGATTGACAGCGAAACTTCCAATTCGGTTGTTTGACATCGGTGCGGGGTTGATGTTCTGCTTTTCCGGAGGTAACATCCAAAGGAGGACGAAACGATGAAGGCAAATAGATGGTTTCTCGCCGAGGTTCTGTTCCTGGTCGTGGCCCTGCCCTTTTCGAGCGCCTTTGCGGGCACGACGGGGAAGATCACCGGACGGGTCACCGACGCAGCGGGATCGCCCCTGCCGGGCGCCAGCGTGGTGATTGAGGACACGCAGCGGGGCGCGATTACCGACGCGGAGGGCTTCTATCTGATCCTGTTGGTGGACCCGGGCGCCTACGATCTGTCCGCGTCGCTGGTCGGGTATGCGAATGTGACGAAGCAGGATGTGAGGGTCACGGTAGATTATACCTCGACGGTGAATTTCGAGTTGAGGGAGGAGGCGATCGAGGCGGCCGAGATCGTGGTGACCGCGGAGCGTCCGCCGGTGGAGTTAGACA
The DNA here is from genome assembly GCA_965222075.1 of Candidatus Latescibacterota bacterium. Lineage (GTDB taxonomy): Bacteria > Latescibacterota > UBA2968 > UBA2968 > JAAXHW01. The sequence goes on from OZ244937.1 coordinate 4,434,893, forward strand.
AGACCACGACGAAGTATATTGTGTCTGCCGAGGATATTGAGCAGACGCCGATCATCAAGACAACGGGAGAGTTCATCAAGCTGCAGCCCGGCGTGGATATGGCCGGGAGTTTCTCGGTGCGGGGTACGAATGTAGGCTATGCCGGGAATTTCAGGGTGCAGGGCAGTCCGTCCTACAGGGTTAACGCCGTTAATGTGGTGATCGATGGAGTCCGGATCTCCGGCCTGGACGGGGCAGCCGCCGCTCTGTTCACGGGGGTAAACAAGAGCGCGGTGCAGCAGATCTCGATCGAGACGGGCGTGACCCCGGCGGAGTACGGGGACGCGCGAGCGGGAACGATCAACATCGTCACGAAGGATGGTGGAAAGCAGTTCCACGGGTGGACGGAGGTCATCCTCGAGACTGCGGGTAAGAAGCACTGGGGTGCGAACATCTACGACGCCCCGGAGCACCGGGACCATATGAAGTGGGACGATCCGGAGTGGTTGAAGGAGACGGACCCGCTGACGGGCCGGATCATCTACGTGCGGGAGGACTACACCAGCTACAACGGCATCGGCTTGGAGGGCACCCTGTCGGGGCCGGTAGGGTCCAGGGCGTCGTTTGTGGCCTCGTTGAAACACGACCGGCGGGCGCCCATCTTCCCGGACGCGACGAACCACGGCTTCTACAACGACACCGGGCACTATGTCAACGCCCCGAACAACATCCAGGGGTCCGGGAGCATCACCTTTAAGCCCACGGGTAGCACGAAGTTTAAGGCCGGCCTGATCCTGCAGCGGTACACGGCGTTCAACAACGAGGTAAACTTCCGCTTTCGGGGGGTCAATGGCTTTATCCGGGGACGTCACGGGAGGGCGGGGCTGCGCAATCTCTTCCTGCCGAAGGAGTGGGCGGCGTCGGGCAAGTACAACTACCAGGAGGACTTAGAGTACCTGACGTTGGCGCACGCCATCTCGCCGAAGACGTTCTACGAGGTGCGGATCGCGCGCAGCCACACGCACCAGGACACGGTTGGCGCGCCTACCTTTACGGACAGACCGCGGACGGATAGGAGCGGATGGTTCTACATCGACGGGCAGGTGGCGACGTGGGCGCAGTCGAGGCGGACGCGGTGGAGCCTCAAGGCGGACCTGTCCAGCCAGCTCACGAAAAGGAACTTTGTGAAGACCGGCTTCGAGATCATCAGGTTCAACGTCTATTACACCCAGTGGGCGGCACTATCGAAGACGAACAACATGTTCTCATTCTACGCGGGCGGGGACGAGCCCTGGCGGATGGGCAGCCCTGCGACGCCGATCCGGGGCGGGGTCTACGTGCAGGACAAGATGGAGTTCGAGGGGATGATCGTGAACGTGGGCGTGCGTTTAGACTTCCAGAAGCACACGCACAAGGAACTGGTGAGTGCGGCGCTTATGCCGATGCCGATGTGGGCGTACTACAACACACGCCAGAATGCATACGCCAGCAGGTTTGCGAAGACGCCGCCGATGGAGTTTCACCTCAGTCCCAGGCTGGGGGTTTCGCACCCGCTCACGGACCGGATGAAGCTACACTTTTCGCTGGGCAAGTTCGTCCAGTGGGTCGACTTCTACGCCCTTTATGCGAAGACCTACTACAACGCAGGCAAGCTCGGTCCGGACGGGGATCCGAACTGGTTCGACGTGAACGGGAACGGGGTGAGGGATCCGGCCGAGACCTATGCCAGTATGGTGCCCGCAAACAGCGGCGTGAGCGCGGACCCGCACGACGCGCGCGCGGAGCAGGCGCTCACCTTTGAGGTGGGCACCGACTGGAACTTCGTGTCCGACTACACGGCGTCGGTGACGATGTTTTACCGGAGCGATACGAATAACTACGCGCCTCAGTTAGCCGGCTACGTCGGGCGGAGTATCGGGAGGAGCGGGAGGGGGGCGGCGAGCGATTATGCGGCCTTTAACAAAGGCTTCGAGGTGTCGGTCGGAAAGCGGCTGAGCCACTACTTCGGCTTCCGCGTCGGCTGGTATTTGCAGTGGGGGGCGAATGGCTGGATGGGTCTCGCGAACTCGCTTTCCCGCACGTTCGCCGACTCTAACTTCGTGTCTGGCCCGGATTACTTTGAGGCGTGGCAGCCGAACCCGGATGGGTCGAGGTCGCCGGTGGCGATGTCTCAGGAGGATACTGAAAAGACGGGCCGCAGCAATAACCAGCGCGCGCGGGCCTGGAGCGCGCAGTATGAGAACGACCATCTGACCTACTTCGGCAAGCATGCGGAGCTGAAGGACGAGGCATTCTACCGGGCCCTTCTCCCGTGGCCCGGGAATCCCGTCATGGTGGCCTACGGATCTACGGGCGCCCGCCTCGATTCCCAGACGAACCTGCAGTTTATTCTGAACACGCCCTCTGACGTCCGGTTCGGTCCCCGCTTCCTGGGCTGGCTGGCCAGCGACCTGAACGCGAACATGCTCTGGAAGCTGCGATCGGGCGACCGGGCCAGATGGGTGCCGCCGGGGTCGACATTCCAAGGCCGGCGGCTGGATCGGGGTGCGGTGGATGCGGCCACGGACCTGAGCGCGGAGAAGGTGTTCAACGCCAAAGGGAGGGTGCGCCCCTCCTTCTTCATCGAGGTCCGGAACCTGTTTAACGACAAGATCGATAGGAGCGGGGGGGCGAATTACATGCGGTGGGGCCTGCAGATGGCCCCCCCGGACAACAAGGACTTTAAACAGTACGGAGATACGGGGGACCGGAGCTACTACCGCGCCCCGAGACAGACGAACCTTGGCATCCGCGTGGTCTTTTAATTCAGGTTGGCGTTGAAACGTACTTAAGGAGGATAAGATATGAGAGCGCGACGATGGGCGACGTCGGCCGCTGCAGTCGGTGCGGCGCTGGTCCTTTCCGCGACGGCGGGGCTCCGGGAGGTATACCCCCAGGAGTATGAAGTGATTACGGGGCCTTCGGCGCAACTCTACCGAAGCCTGCTTTCGACCGGCATCACGGCCCTGGGTTACCACGGGAGCTACCTCCGTGTCGGGAGTGGCGTCCCGATGAACTACCCGCGCAATATGGAGCCCCATAATGCACCGGAAGCCGGGGCCTACGGAGACACCCGGCTCAAGGGTACGACCCAGCATCTTGCCTACTACATGTTCCAGCGCGCGGGCCACGGGGTGTGGACGTTTACCCAGGACGGGAGCGTGATCTACACGGGCCCCCGGCGGGACAAGGAGGAGCTGCTCGCGTCGGTGCAATACGACGTGAGCGTGGACCCGGACCTGTCGGTGCTAGGCACGGAGTTCTACCGGCACCGCCGGCCCGCAGTGAAGCTGGGAAACGGCCTGCCGTTTCCCAGCGGGTATGTGGAGACGCACCTGGGTGGGAACTGGTGGTCGGGTTCCGATCTGATCGAGAGGATCAAGGCCTCCGGTGAGGAGTCACCGGTCCACATTATGAACTTCAACCTCTCCGCGTACCCGACCTACGACGAGTGGCCCGAAGAGATCATCGTCACAAAGTGGACGAACGACCAGGGGCTGACCTTCACGGAGCGGGTGTCCGCCTGGAGCCACCCCGACTTCGACGACCTCTTCATCGACGAATACGTGGTTGAGAATACGGGCGACACGAACGGGGACGGCGAGCCGGACGGGCCCGTGATCGCCCGGAACGACCTCTACATCGGGTTTATGGACCGGTTCGCTCCCAGCGCTACGGGGGCGCACGGGGGGGGCGTATACAATCATCAATGGCAGGACGAGCGGGTGAACCTCATGGACGATTGGTACGCTTACGACGGAGGGATCAAGCTGCTCTCCGTGCGGGACGGCGACCATCCGACCCTGCTCGACTGGGACGACACGGGCGATCCGTACAAGGCGGCGTTTGCATTCAAAAAGCTCGGCCAGCCCGAAGGCACGCTGCTGTCCCCCACGCAGGTGGGTGTGGGCGTGGTCGCGTATACGGACGATGCGGCCAGTTCTTACCGGTTCAATGCGCGGGATATGAAGGAGGGCTACGTGGCGCCGGAGGGGGACCAGCCCTACGCCGTGCGCTACTGGGAGTCGTCCTCAGAACAGTATCAGGAGGACCCCAGAGCGGGCACGACCTCGGACCAGGAGATCTACTCCGAGGTCGTGGGTGCAGGCCGCCGGATCCAGGAACCCCCGGCAGTTCCAAGCGGGCAGTTCTCCATGCTCCTCTTCGGGCCGTACGACCTGCCTCCCGGCGGAAAGGCGAAGATCGTGCTGGCCTATCTGGCGGGACATCCCGGCCAGGTGCTTGGGAATACGGACCCGTGGATGTGGGCATTTAAAGGCAATCAGGTCGAACTGCCCAGGGGCCTGGACGCGCTGAAGCAGAACTTCGAGGCCGCGCAGTTTGCCTATGACAATGCCTTTGACCTTCCGGACGCGCCGCCGGATGTGAACTTCCGGACGGGCAGCAGCCGGATGCCGCTATGACAGTGGACTGGCCCGTCTCGGTCGAGCAGGCGGCGCACCCGGACTACGGATCCGCGGATATTGCAGGCTACCGGGTCTACCGCTCGACCTGGTTCGACGTGGGGCCCTGGGAGTTGATCGCCGACTTCAAGGCCGGAGAGAGTCCGGAGACCACCTCCTACCGGGTGTCACGCGGGAATGAACCCGCGTTCGGTGAGCTGTATCTATTCGAGGACAAGACGTCGGTGGCCGGGTCCTTCTACCACTACAGCGTGCGCGTCTACGCCGACCCCCACGCGAGCTGGACCCCGGGCATCAGCGACCCGAGCGTTCACCCGCTTTCTATGGCGGACCTGCCGGGGCACATCGCCTCGCACGTGCAGGTGGGGCAGGAGGGGGGCTGGTCCGCATCGACCCAGCGAATCTACGCGGCCGAGTCGCCCTTTGCGATTCCATCGACGGCGTCGGAGGCGTCGGAGGCGAGGGTGCGGGTGGTGCCCAACCCCTTCATTGGATCCGGGTGGCACCAAGTTCCCGGTCAGACGTCGCATTCGTATGGGGGGTCCCCGAAGATCCGGTTCGTGGGCGTTCCGTCGCACTGCCGGATTCAGGTCTACTCGGTGTCGGGAGAACTGGTTTCCGACTTTATCCATACCAATTCGACCAGGGGGGAGGCCGATTACAATCAGGTCACGTGGACCAACAACGGACCTATCGCTACGGGGGTCTACTTCTGGGTGGTGGAGAACCTGATCGAGGGGTCCAACAAGGGAAAGATTCAGAGGGGCACCCTCATGGTGGTTCGATAAATACGACGAAGGAGGATAGAACCGTGAGAAAGTTTCGTTTGACACTCCTGCTTGCCGCGATGGGGATGCTCCTGCTTGCGCCTCCGGGCGGTGCGGTGGTGAAAGAGACCGTAGAGCGCCGCTCTGACACGCATAAATGGTCCGGGCTGGGCGGCTTTCAGTTCCTCAAGATCGGGCAAGGGGCGCGGCCGGTGGCGATGGGGGAAGCGTATATGGCCGTGGCCGACGACATCAACGCAATCTTCTGGAACCCGGCCGGGCTGACGGATGTCCGCAGGACGGCCTGGACGGCCACGTATACGAAATGGCTGGTGGACTCCAACATCTTCAGTGGGGCGGTGGCCTGGAACACGGGCACGGCTCGGGGCGGTGTGCTGGGTTTGGGCGTGGTCGCCTTCCAGCCCAAAGACTTCGAGGAGACGACGATCTTCCAGCCCAACGGAACGGGGCAGAGCGTGTCGGTCGGGGATATGGGCATCGGCGTGGTCTACGCGCTGAAGCTTACGGACAAGTTCTCGTTCGGCGCCCGGATGTCGTGGGTCCACCAGAGCCTGTATACGTGGAGCATCAATCAGTTCACCCTGGACGTGGGGACGCGCTTCTACACCGGTTTCAGGAGCCTGCGCGTGGCCATGGCGCTGAAGAGCTTCGGTCCGGACAAAAGGATACTGCAGGCCACCTTTGTCATGCCGCTCACGTATCACGTAGCCGCAGCCGCAGAACTCTTCGGGGAGAAGGGCGACCCGGGGTATCTGACGGTGACAGGGGAGACGCTGTATGTGTCGGACTACGGCCTGCGCGCCCACTTAGGAGCGGAGTTGTGGCTGCAGAGCATCTTTGCGCTGCGAGCGGGCTACAAGTTCTCCTATGAGGCGGACTCCTTCACCGTGGGTATGGGCCTGAAGTACGACATGCACGCCGACCGGGCGTTGACCGTGGACGTCTCCTACTCCGAGATGAAGCGTTTTAGCGCCCCCATCCGGGTGACGATCGGAGGAGAGTTCTAAAGGGTGGCGGTCGGGAAAAGCCAGAAGCAGATGGCTGGCTGTTTTCGTCCAGGACAGGGAGACTCATCAGGGAGGCCCGGCCGGTCTGAACGGGGGGAACGAGCCGGACGGGCCTCGATTTCTATGGACCGGCGGTTCTCTTCTTGATCAGAGGGAGACCGCCGGTTATCTTTGGCTGCAAGCGCAATATGCGATTGAGAGACCTCGTTAACAGAGGAGGTCGCGCATCCGGCTCACCGTGGACGACCGGCCGGTGCTTTATTGCATCAATGAGGAGGGCGAACCTTACGGAGGGGGGAAGTTCGGGTTCCGGCAGCTCTATCTCAGCACAATCAGTTACGACAACCTGAGGGTCTACGAGGCCGCGATGCCGGGCCGGAAGGTTCATCTCTCCTCCCCCCACTGGGAGGTCCATGAGGAATGAGAAGATGATCTGAGCTTGTCATCGGCCTGCCATTCGTCAGACGGTGGCCTTTATGGTGTTTCTGCCGTGCGTTCTTCTCGCGCCCCATTCGGCGCGTCACTACATGCGGTATGATCCGGACAAGCTCGGGGGTGTTTAGATCGAGACCTTCCTGGGGACGCTCGCGGCGGAGAGGGCCAGGGCTTTCACGCAAACTGCCCCGGGGACCTCGACGGGACTCCCAACCGGGTGGAGGGCGCCGGTATCTGCATCGATTCGGAAGGCGGTGACCGTGTTGCCGCGTTGATTGGCCGAGAGGAGGAAGCATCCGGTGGGGTCGATTTCCAGGTTCCAGGGCCATGCACCGCCCGAGGGTTGGTGGCTGACAGGCGTTAATTCGCCTGTGGAAGCGTCGATTGACATGATGGCGATGCTGTCGTGGCCGCGGTTGGAGCCGTAGAGGAAGCGCCCGGATAGGTGTACCTGGAGGTCGGCGCAGTGGTTTTCGCCGTCATAGTCATCGGGTAACGCCGAGAGGGTCTGGCGTTCGGCGAGGGTTCCGGATTTGGCGTTGTAATTGTAGACGACGAGCGTGCTGTCGAGTTCGTTGAGCAGATAGGCTTTGTTTCCGTCCGGGTGGAAGGCGATGTGTCTGGGGCCTGCGCCGGGGCGGGTTGAGACGGAGGGTTGTTCGTTGGGTTCGAGCCTGGCTGAGGATGCGTCCAACCGGTAGATCATGACTTTGTCAATGCCGAGGTCGGCGGCGAGCGCGTAACGGTGATCCGGTGAGAGTACGATGGAGTGGGGGTGCGGTCCCTCCTGGCGTTCGGAGTTGACGCTGCATCCCTTGTGCTGAACCACCTGGACCTCCGGATCGAGTCGACCGTTTTTGTTTATTCGAAATGCGGCTACGCTTCCGGAGCCGTAGTTTGCCGCGAGCAGGCACTGATCGGTCCGATCGATGCTCAGATAGCAGGGAACCGTTCCTTTTGTGTGTTGTTCGCTTCGCAGCACAAGGTCGCCTGTCTGGGGGGCGATGGAGAAGGTTTTAATGCTGCCACCGGGTTGGCCGTTGAATTCGTTGATGACACAGGCGGCGTAGAGGTAACGGTCGCCTGAGCCGGTAGCGAGGAAGAAGGGGTTGTGGACATCCGGGACCTTCGATACGGCCTCCAGTTCACCAGATGAGGGATCGAGGTGAAGGATGTGCAGGCCTTCGGTTCGGTCGTCGGTGTAGGTGCCGACGTAGACTGTGGTGCGACCGCCAGTTTGATTTGACATTTGCGGAGCTCCTGGGTTTAGAAACGCGTGGTCTCAAGGCAAATAAGCATGAGACGTCGGAAGACGGGAAGGAGGGTTTTAATGATGGGTTGTGCACCTGCTTGTGGGATCACTATCTAAACGTAACGAAATATAATTCCGGGTGCAGGAATAAACAATACATAATCTAAGAAGCTTCTTAAGGAGAATGATATGGCTTTTCTGGCTGAGCGATCTGATCGGATGCTCTTCCCGACACCGGCCGACGGAGCGACCGTTGGGATCTCCCCACCCGGACTGGCCTGGCTGCCCGACGAGGACGCTGCCGATTACCGGGGGGGTGCGACGCTGGATGTGCGTCTGGCCTGTCCGGCGGGGTTGAGGTTGAGCCAGACCGACGCGTTCGACACGCCTTACAATGCGGGCATCCCCGAGCAGTTCCACGAGAACCGTGCCAACCACTGGCACGTGACCGCGGAGACCGACGCGAAGGCCGAATCGCCCCGGATCGGGGCCGCGATAGGCGTGTACGGTCCAGGCGAGGCGTTTGAGCTCACCGTTTTCGACCACAATGGGTGGCTCGGCGCGAGGGCGAGGGGCGACTTCGGCGAAGTCGAGGGCTGGCTCCAGCTGGTCAACGGGGCGTCAGGCCCGGATGGATTTGGGGACAGGGTGGTAAAAGGCGGCGCAAAGCTGTGTGGCCGGGATCGCGATGGCGACGTCTTCGCGCGCTGAAGGAGGCAATGGGTTCCGGTCCAGTGAAAGATTCTTTTTATTCTTCCGGATTGATTTGAAAGCGGTATTCAGTTATTAACAGCCGAATAGAAGACGAATGGGGGCATAAGGTCTTGAAACAGAAGATGTTGTCCCCACTTGCTCTTTTGGGAACGGATTTTGCCTGGCATTTCCTTCGGAAATCGCGTACCATTCAGAAGGCCTGTAACCGGAGGGATCGAGATGGAAGTCGCTGTTCGGCGCGGGGGCATCGACGGGGTGGCCGATGTGGATATGCCCCGGGAGAAGTTAGAGCGGCTGGGGCCGGAGGCGCTGCGGAACGAGGAACTGCTGGCGATTCTGCTGCGGACGGGGTATGAGGGGAAGAATGTTCTGAAGGTGGCCGGGGCGATTCTGCGGAAGCATTCGCCGGAGGAACTTCTGGAGATGGACCTGGAGAGCCTGACGCGGATTAAGGGGATCGGGCGGGCAAAGGGGGCGGGGCTGGTGGCGGCGTTTGAGCTTTCGCGGCGGGCGCTGAACCAGGGGATTGGGATCGCGCCGTCGATTTCGCGGCCTGTGGACGTGGTGTCTATGGTTGCGGATATCAAGGATCGCCGGAAGGAGTATTTTGTGGCGGTGTTTCTGAACGCCCGAAACCAGGTGATCTGCAGGGAGACGGTATCTGTTGGGAGTCTCAATGCGTCTCTGGTCCACCCCCGTGAGGTCTTCTTCCCGGCTGTGGGGTCATCGGCCGCCAGCGTGATCCTGGCGCACAATCACCCCTCGGGAGATGTGACACCTTCAAGGGAGGACATTGAGTTGACGCGGCGGATGGTGCAGGCGGGCGAGATCATGGGGATCGAGGTGCTGGATCACATCGTTGTGGGGCCGGAACGGTTTTTGAGTATGAAGGAGGCGAATTTGTTTTGAATGAGGAAGTTTCAGGTTCCAGGTTCTCGGCGGAACCGGTTCTAAAATTCATCCGATGGGTCTGAGGTCCCATCCTTGAGGAGGCGTGCATGTCCGGGATTGTGACGTTGACGACCGATTTTGGCCTGCAGGATGCCTATGTGGGGGCGATGAAAGGGGTGATTCTGGGCATTGCGCCCGGGGCCAGGCTGGTGGACCTCTGTCACCAGATTCCGTCTCAGGATGTGGCGGCGGGCGCCTTTGTGCTGTACAGCGCCTATCGATGCTTTCCGGCCGGTACGGTCCATGTGGCTGTTGTCGATCCAGGGGTGGGAAGCGCACGGCGGGGCATCCTGGTAGAGACGCCGTCCTACCGATTTTTGGGCCCGGACAACGGCCTGTTCAGCCCCATTTATGCGGCCGAGCAGGTCGAGCGGATTGTGGAGGTCCGGAACCGGGACCTGGCCCTGCCGGAGGTGAGCGCGACTTTCCACGGGAGGGATATTTTTGCCCCTGCGGTGGCCCATCTGTGCCGGGGTGTGCCAGTTGACGCGTTTGGCCCCCCGGTTTCCGATCCCGTGCGGCTGGACCTCTGGGCGGTTGCCGTGGAGGCCGGGGGGGTGAGGGGGCACATCGTACACGTTGACCGCTTCGGAAACGGCATCACAAACCTTTCCCGAAGTCAGATTGAGGCCACGGCAGGGGACCGCCCGTTGCGGGTTGAAGCAGCGGAGCGGATGTTTGACCGCCTGAGCCGGACCTATGCCGATGTGCCGGAGGGGGAGGCGCTGGTGCTCTACGGGAGTCAGGATACGCTGGAGATATCGGTCAACGGGGGAAGCGCGGAGGAGACGCTGGGGGTGCAGAGAGGGGATGGGGTGAGGGTGGTTTGGGTGTAAGGGTATTGCGGGTTGCGGATTCTGTGTCTTGAGGCCTTTCAATCCGAAATCCAAAATCCGCAATTGGATGCGGGGCGTGGTCAGGGGAGGATGTGGAGGAGGTCGGAGATTCGGTCGATTTCGTAGTCGGAGTGTTCTTCGGAGGTCTGGGGGAGGCGGTGTTTTTGTCGGCCGTGGCGGAGGCGGGCGGTGGACATGTGGAGGCGGCTGGAGGCTGCGATTTCGGCGTCGAGTTTGTCGCCTACGGAGAGGATCTGCCGGGGGAGGAGGGCCAGGAGGGCGGCGGCACGCCGGAGGGCGGCGTCTTTGAGGGGATGCTGACGGTTGTCGTGGAGGACGAGGGTTCCCCGGGCTTCATTGAAGAAGGGGTGCAAACCGAGGAGGTGGATTTTCCGGCGCTGGCGGTCTGGACGGCCAGTGGTGACCAGGGAGAGCCGATAGCCCCTTCGCCGGAGTTCGGCGAGGGTTTCCGGGACGTCGGTAAAGGGGGAGATGGCCTCGACTTCGCTGCGGTTGTAGGCCTGAAGGGCGCCTTCTATATGTGAGGGAGAAAGGCAATAGCGCCGGCCGATTTCCCGGATCGCTCCGCCCGAGCCGTGTTCGTCTGCGAGGCGGGCCTGAAGGCGGCGTAGCGCTTCCAGGCTCAGGGTGGGGATGGCGTCGGCCAATTGTTCTGCAGCCCTCCGGCGGGCAGGGTCTGTGAGCTGTCCGGTACAGTCGAAGAGGGTGTCGTCTAAGTCGAATATGACGGCTTTAATCCCCATCTTCCGGTCCCCAGTAGTCGGGCACCTCCAGGCCACAGAAGATTCGGCAGACAGCGTCGGCCACTTTGTCCGGGTCGTGACTAATAAAGTCTCCCACGCCCCGGTCCATGACGTCGGATTGATACTCCTCTACAAGGTCGGCCACCGTGTAGGGGATGAGGGTGTTGAGCTCATCGCGATCACAGACGACCTGTTCCTTATCCTCTTTCCGGTAGCGTTTGAGGAGGGGCCCCCAGACGCGGCCTCTGGGGGTTTCGAAGACCCGGGGGTCCTGTACGAGCATGTGGTCCAAGGCGCCCTTGGCGTTTGGATCGGAGAAGTGACGGAGGATGGCCAGGAGGTGGTCGGAGGCCTTGAAGCCGTCGGTCTGGCCGGGTTGGGTGAGGATGTTGCAGACGTAGAGAGTCATCCCGCCGCTCCGGTTGAGCAGGGCGTTCTGGATGTCGGGCACTAAGAGGTTGGTAATAACGCTGGTGAAGAGGCTGCCGGGGCCCAGGACGACAATGTCGGCCTCAGATATGGCCCGAATGGCCTCCTGAGGGGCCCGGACGCGATTGCGCGGGGGCCGGAATACCTTTCCGCGCACCGTGTGGATTTCGACCTGTCCGTTGTGGGGGGCGTCGATCCGGGAGAGGGCGCTGTTTTTCCTGTTTAGCTCCTGGAGGATGTCGCTGTTGGAGACGAGGTAGGCCTGCTTCAGCGGTGGTTTGCCCGGTTTGCGTACCATCCACTCGGTGTAGCGGTGTTCCCCGTTTTCGAGTTCTGCGCAGATGTCGACATTATCGATGCTGGCCGGCAGGACAGTGCCCCGGACGTGGAGCATGTCGCAGGCGGTTTGAATGGCTTTCTGGAAGTCGTCGAGCTGCTGGGTGAGGGCCGCAACGAGGAAGTTGCCGATGTGGTCGTTTTTGAAGATGCCGGCTTCCTGCTCGCTGTTGGGGAAGCGGTGGTGGAAGATCCTGAAGAGACCGGGTGAGACCTGCCCGGGATCGGCTAAGGCGATGAGGGCGTTTCGGATGTCTCCGGGGGGCTGCACGCCCAGGTTCCACCGGATGCGGCCGGAGGAGGCCCCCGTGTCGGTAACAGCGACCACAGCGGTCGGACTGGCGGTGTAGGTCCGGATGCCGCTCAGGACGGTGGGGAGCCCGGTGCCGCCCCCAATGGCAACGACTTGGAGGTGTTCCCGGTCTTTTCCCAGACGGGCCATGTGGAGCAGGGTAGAGAGTTGGGCCAGGTAGCGGATCTGATAGCCGGGACGGTCGCCTTCGGCGGGTTCCTCTTCGGCAAACCTCCCCCTGCGCATCCAGACGGTGGCGCAGCCGAGCCGATTTCCGGCCCGGATTTCGTCGTGTGTGCGGTCTCCCACACAGACCACTTCCCGGGGATCGAGTTTGTATTCCTCGAACAGTTCCGTGAACCAGTAGTCGTGGGAGGGGGGGCCTTCGTTTACGATTTTGTCGAAGAAGGGGGCGATGCGGAGACGGTCGATTTTGTTTTTCTGGCGTACCGGTCTGCCGAAGGTGACCAGGAAGAGGAGATAGCCCGCCTGGCGGAGTTCCTGGAAGGTCTGGACCGCGTCGGCGAAGGGTCTGAGGTCCTCTATATCTTCTCTGTTGTAGACGTGTTCCAGCTCCGCTACAAAGGCCTCGACGGGGTCTGTTTCGGGGGTGTGGTCTTTTCCCCGGTCTTTCAGAAAGCGCTGGAAACGATCGGGTTTATCCCGATACAGGGTTTTGGCAATGTCGTAGAAGGCGAAATAATAGGGTGAAGAGGAGTAGTAGGGGCCGTGTTTCCGCTCCAGGTCGTTGATTCGCCTGAGGGCATAGGTTCTGGAGGCGAAAAAGCCGTTGCTGTGCAAGAGGTGAGCTACCCGTCTGCGGGCGGCCCGAACCAGCGGGTTCAGGTCGAAAAGGGTGCCGTCTAAATCAAAGATAATCGCACGTACGTTTTTCATAATGCGATACCGGATTTTTAGGGGGTGCCTAGGGGTAACGTAGGAAAATCGAGGAGGAGGTACAGTCTCCCTCAAGTGGATATTTTTCAATAATGCGTTTGGACATAACGAAAGGCCCTGAAAAGAATGGGGAGGGGCAAACGAAATTTATCTTTAAGATGCGGATTTTGCAAGGGGTTTTTGGTGATGCAGATCACGTGGGGGCCGAGTAAGGGAAATTTGAAGAACGGGGCGGCAGCGGTCTGGGACGCGATCCTGGATTTTATTTATCCGCCTCACTGTCTGCTTTGCCGGGCGCCGCTGGAGGGGAGGTGGGTCGGGTTCTGTGCGGCCTGTTGGGCAGGTTTAGAGGCGATTGTGGGCCCCCGGTGCCTCCGGTGCGGCTGCCCGATTGAGTCCGAAGCGGCCACCTGCAGGAACTGCGCAGATAAGTTATTTAAATTCAACCGGATGCGTGCTTTGTCGCCCTTCAATTTTTCTGTGCAACGGCTGATCCACATGTTGAAGTATCAGGGCAGGACCTCGGTGGGGCGGGTGCTGGGAGAGGCGCTGGGAGAGGCGCTGAAGGGGGACGTTTTGACAGCAGAAGCGCCGCTGATTCTCCCTGTACCCCTGCACGGCAGCCGGCGGCGGGAGCGGGGGTACAACCAGAGCGCCCTGATTGCCCGGGCGGCCGGAACGGCGCTGGGGCTGTCCGTTCAGGAGGGGATGCTGCAGCGTATCCGGCCCACACAGACCCAGACGGCCCTGGATGCAGAGGGGCGCAGGGCCAATGTGGCGGGCGCTTTTCGTGTGAAAGCGCCCCACCGGGTGCAGGATCGGACGATCCTGGTAATAGACGATGTCGTCACTACAGGGGCGACTGTGAACGCTTGTGCGGCGGCTTTGAAGGCCGCAGGCGCCCGGAAGGTTTATGTGGCCGCAGTAGCCTGTCCTTATTTTGACGAAAAACCGCCCGACGATGGCCGCCCGGCAGGGGTGGAAATGCGCTAGGGCCGGATGCGTCAGAACGGTCAACATCATACACAGGAATTGGACGTTACGGGCGGCCATCGTCGATTCCTCCTCAAGGTCATGATGCAACCGGTTTGGGCGAATGTCAAAGAAAAAGGCGCCGATCCCGGGTCCGGACCGGGGGATCGTGTCGATGTCAGGGGCCCAAAAAATTTTATCTAACCTATTGATTCCAAATGCCGTTGCATAGAATTCTCTTGACACTTCGTCGGGGATGTTTTAAATTCTAAATCTTTGAGATATGGTCGATTGGGCGTCTTTAGATATTCTATACCGGAGTTTTGTGAACAAGGGGACTTGAGGCCGGGGTTCGGCTCTGGTCCCCTTTTCAGGGGTGAGGTTTACGTTTACAGATCTCCAGCTCCTGATTTGAAGGAGATAGAAATGTCTGCAAAACGCGTTGGCATTATGACCGGAGGCGGCGATTGTCCGGGCCTGAACGCTGTGATTCGTGCGGTGACCCGGAAGGGGATGGATGCCTATGGGTATGAGGTCGTGGGGGTGTTGGAAGGGTGGCGGGGGATACTGGAAAGGCTGTCGATGCCGCTGGATCTAAACGCGGTTTCGGGTATTCTGCCTAAAGGGGGCACCATTCTGGGGACCTCCCGTACGAATCCGTTCAGGGGAGAGAACGGCCAGCAGGTCGTGATCGACAAGATGAACAAGATGGGGCTGGATGCCCTGATCGTCGTTGGAGGGGAGGACACGATTGGGGTGGCCAAGTCGCTCTACGATGAGGGGATGGCGGTTGTGGGGGTGCCCAAGACGATCGACAACGACCTGACCGGTACGGACCAGACCTTCGGATTTGATACGGCGATCAACATTGTGATGGATGCCATTGACCGGCTGCATACCACAGCAGAGTCTCACAACCGGGTGATGGTGGTGGAGGTGATGGGGCGGCACACCGGCTGGATTGCCGTGGAAGCGGGCATTGCAGGTGGGGCGGATATGGTGCTGATTCCCGAGGTGCCCTTCGATATTGACGAGGTTTGCCAGACCCTGAGGAAACGGCACGACCGGGGGAAGACGTTCAGCATTGTAGTGGTGGCCGAAGGGGCCAAGATGGCGACAGAGGAGGATGTTGACGGCAGCCTGGTGATCCAGTCGATGGAGAAGGATGCGTTTGGACATGTGCGCCTGGGCGGGGTTGGGAACCTGCTGGGCCGGGAGATCGAGAACCGGACCGGTTTTGAGACCCGTGTGACCGTGCTGGGACACATCCAGAGGGGCGGCAGCCCCACGGCCTTCGACCGGATACTGGGCACGCGGTTTGGTATTGCGGCCATCGACTTGGTTCACCAGGAGGACTTTGGAAAGATGGTGGCCCTTCGGGGGATGGAGATCGTGTCCATAGACTTGAAGGATGCCGTGGAAAAACTGCGCACGGTGGATATGGATCTTTATGAGATTGCGAAGGTCTTTTTCGGATAGCCAGGGCTTTGGGAGGTGGCAAAGACGCGGAGGTTAAGGAGAGATGGCGATTCAAGTAGGGATTAACGGCTTTGGCCGCATCGGGAGGCTGGTGTTTCGGGCAGCGATGGCCGGAGATGGGGTGGAGGTTGTGGCGGTCAACGATTTGACGGATGCCAGGATGCTGGCCCATCTGCTGAAATACGATTCGGTGCATGGGAAGTACCCAGGCGAAGTCTCTCATACGGAGCAGGCCCTGGTTGTGGAGGGAAAAGAGATCGGCGTACTTTCCGAGAAGGATCCGGGGAATCTGCCCTGGAGGTCCCTGGGTGTGGATGTGGTGGTGGAGTCCACCGGACGCTTCACGGACTTAAAGAGCGCCAGCAAGCATCTGGACGTCGGGGCTGGGTGGGTGTTGATTTCTGCTCCGGCCAAAGGGGACGTGCCGACGGTGGTGATGGGGATCAACGACGGCATTCTGAAGGCAGACGATCGGGTAATTTCAAATGCGTCCTGTACCACCAATTGCTTGGCGCCGATGGTCAGCGTGCTGCACGAGGCCTTTGGGGTGGAGAAGGGGCTGATGACTACGGTTCATTCCTATACCGGAGACCAGCGGCTGGTGGATGCGCCCCATGAGGATTCGCGCCGGGCGCGGTCTGCAGCACTTTCGATCGTGCCCACGACCACCGGGGCCGCCAGCGCCGTGGGGAAGGTGATCCCGGAACTGAACGGAAAGCTGGATGGGCTGGCGCTGCGGGTGCCCACGCCGGATGGGTCGTTCACCGATTTTGTGGGGATGGTGCAAAAGGCGGCCACGGTCGAGGGAGTCAATGCGGCGTTCCTGGAGGCCTCAGAGGGACGTTTGAAAGGCATTTTGGAATATGCGGAGGACCCGCTGGTCTCTGTGGACATTATCGGGAATCCGCACTCGTGCGTCTTCGATTCGGAGATCACGGTGGTGATGGAGGGCAATATGGTGAAGGTCTGTGGGTGGTACGACAACGAGTGGGGGTATTCGGTGCGGTGTGTGGATCTGATCCGGAAGCTGACGGGGATGTAGCTTAGAAGCTGTCTTAAAACCCCCAGCGGTCTTCGCGCCTGCCTGCTGCCGCAGGCAAGGCAGGTCTCCGGCGGGCTGGTGCCCGTCTCCGGCTCACAGGATCGTCTCCCCACCCTGGTTTAAAAAAGGGAGTCCGGTTTTATTTTGGCCAAGCTCTCAATTACAGATCTCGACTTAGAGGACCAGCGGGTGCTGGTCCGCGTTGATTTTAACGTCGCTCTTTCTGGGGGAGAGGTTGCCGACGATACCCGCCTGAGAGCGGCGCTGCCCACGGTGCGGTACATCCTGGAGCATGGGGGCATGCCGGTATTGATGTCGCACCTGGGGCGGCCCGACGGTCAGGTTTCACCCGATCTCTCTTTAAAACCCGTGGCGGTGCACTTAGAGGCCCTGCTGGGGTGTCCGGTTATCCTGGCGCCCGACTGTGTGGGACCGGAGGTTGAGGCCGTAGTGAAGCGGGCATCTCCAGGGACTGTGGTGCTGCTGGAGAACTTGCGGTTTCATCCGGGAGAGGAGGCAAACGCCCCTGGCTTTGCCTGTGGACTGGTCGAAATGGGGTCGGTCTATGTAAATGATGCCTTTGGCACCGCCCACCGGGCGCACGCTTCCACCGAGGGGGTGACGCACTATTTTATGGTGTGCGCCGCGGGTTTTCTGATGCAGAAGGAGGTCGATTACCTGGGTGCTGCGCTTTCAGATCCGGAACGGCCCTTTGTGGCGATTCTGGGCGGGGCGAAGATTTCAGGAAAGATCGATGTGATTGAAAACCTCCTGCCGCGGGTGGATACGCTGCTGATCGGCGGGGGAATGGCCTACACCTTTTTTAAGGCAATGGGGCTGGAGGTCGGCCGGTCGATCTTAGAGACGGCCCGGGTCGAGGTTGCAGAGGCCCTGCTGAAGCGGGCCGGGGCGGAAGGGGTGAGGCTACTGCTTCCGGCCGACTGTGTGGTTGCACCGGAGCCGGCAGAGGGGGTTGAGACCCGGGTGGCGCTCAGGGATCGGATTCCTGAAGACTTAGAGGGGCTGGACATCGGACCGGAGACCCGAACGCTTTTTGCCGAGGAGATCTTGAAGGCGAAGACCGCCCTTTGGAACGGCCCGATGGGGGTGTTCGAGGTCGAGGCCTTTGCCGGTGGCACCCGGGCGGTGGCGCAGGCGCTGGCCCGGGCGACCTCTGAAGGGGCGACGACGGTGGTGGGCGGGGGCGAGACGGCCGCAGCGGTGGTGGATTACGGTCTTGTTGACCGGCTGAGTCATGTGTCCACGGGGGGAGGCGCGTCTTTGGAGTTTTTAGGGGGGAAGGAACTGCCCGGGGTGGAGGCGCTGTCGGACAAGGAAGAGGAAGCTCAAAGTGCAAAGTGAGAATAAACGAAAGCCGATTGTGGCGGGCAACTGGAAGATGAACAAGACGACCGACGATGCGGAGGCCCTGGCCAGGGGGGTGGTTGAAGGGGTGTTGGGCCTCAGCGGGGTCGAGGTGGTGGTCTGCCCTCCCTTTACGGTGCTGGAGCGTGTGGCCCGCGTGCTGGAGGGGAGCGCGGTGAGGCTGGGGGCGCAGGATATGCACTGGGAGCCAGAGGGGGCCTACACCGGTGAGGTCTCGGCGGGGATGCTGTTGACATGTGGATGCCGTTACGTTATATTAGGACATTCTGAGCGACGGACCTATTTCGGCGAGACCGATGCAACGGTAAATCAGCGCCTTAAGGCTGCTGTTGCCGTCGGATTGGCCCCGATTGTCTGCGTTGGGGAGGCGCTGGAGGAGCGGGAATCGGACCTGACGGATCAGGTGGTCCGAAAGCAGATTACGGGGGCTTTTGAGGGTGTGGCTGGGGAAGCGGCGCAGGCTGTGGTGGTTGCCTACGAACCGGTGTGGGCCATTGGAACGGGGTTGACGGCCACGCCGGCACAGGCCGAAGCGGTGCATGCCTTTATCCGTGAGGTGATCGGGCAGCTCTATTCTGTTGATGTGGCCGATGCGATCCGCATCCAGTACGGCGGGTCGGTGAAACCGGAGAACGCTGCCGACCTTTTTACGCAGCCCGATATTGACGGGGGGTTGATTGGCGGGGCGTCCCTTCAGGCCGATGTTTTGGCCGATATTGTAAAGGCGGTGCTGTAGACGTGGGGCCGAATGAGGAGTATATGGAATGCAAACTTTCATGCTGATTATCCACATTCTGGTTTGTATCGTTCTGATTGTTGTCATTCTCCTCCAGTCGAGCAAAGGAGGGGGGCTGGCAGGGGCGTTCGGTGGGGCCGGCGGTCAGGCCGGGGCTATGTTTGGAGGGACCGGGGCTGCAACGTTTCTGAGCAAGGTCACCCGGTGGCTGGCGGTGGTCTTTTTCCTGACCTGTCTGGGACTTTGGTACACCTCCCGCAGCGACGATATGCTGCCGGAGACGGCCTCCCAGCGGGTGGGCAGGGAACAGAGGGGGCCAACGGTGCCCGCAGAAAGCGCCCCGGCCGAGGAAAAGCCCGCCGATACCGGGAGGTAGGCCGTTTGAAACCGGGTGCCGAAGTGGTGGAATTGGTAGACACGCTGTCTTGAGGGGGCAGTGAGGCACGCCTCGTCGGGGTTCGAATCCCCGCTTCGGCACCATAATGAAAACAAAGGCTTACGTCGATTTGACGTAAGCTTTTTCTGTTAGCAGCCGGTAGTCTTTTCAGCTCATATTTATCTCCCGATATTTTCAAAGTGTAAACGCAAGACGGTCTTGACTTTCTGCTTGACATCTGCCAAATTCCACCCCATCATGTCCATAATGCTTACTGTAGAAGACCAGGAGGGAAACGATGTCGCGTATACGACTTCTCAGTTTGACGATTGTCTTGCTGATGCCGTTCACGGCCTATGCGGGGAATAAACATTCCGACCTGTTTGAAGCGGTAAAGCTTGGTAACAAGGCCAAAGTGCAGGCCCTGCTGGAGGCCGGCGCAAAGCTAAAAAAAGCAAAGGACAAGCAGAAAAAAACCGCCCTGATGTGGGCCGCGGACCTGGGTCACACAGACATTGCGCTGATCTTGCTGGAGGCCGGCGCAAAAGTGAATGCAAAGGCCAAGGATGGTACTACCCCCTTGCTGCTGGCCGCGCGTAGAGGCAACGCAGCCCTTGTAAAGGCATTGCTGGATGGGGGCGCACAGGTGAACGCAAAAAGCAAGGATGGCACCACAGCCTTGATGGTCGGCCACAAAAACGTCGTTCAGATGCTGCTGGAGGCCGGTGCAGATGTGCTTGCGAAAAACAAGGATGGCGAAACCGCCCTGATACTGCCCACGCGCAGAGGCGAAACGGCCACCGTGAAAGCCCTGCTGGACAGGGGCGCAGATGTAAATGCGACCGCCAAGGATGGCGACACGGCCCTGATGTTATCCGCGCTCAAGGGCGACATAGCCACAGCGGAAGTCTTGCTGGACAGGGGCGCAAACGCAAATGCAAAAAGCAGCAATGGCGAAACCGCCTTAATGACAGCGGCATGGAGGGGCCGCACCGACATTGTGAAGCGCTTGCTAAAGGCCGGTGCGGATGTAAACGCGAAAGACGCGTTTAGCGCAACGGCCCTGATGGGCGCAGCGGCGATGTATGACACGAGCAATGTGCGGACCTTACTCGATGCCGGCGCGGATGTCAATGCAGCCGACAACAACGGCATAACAGCCTTGATGAACGCAGTCACCAAGGGTCACACAGCCATCGTGCGCGTCTTGCTGGTGGCCGGTTCAGACGCAACTATGAAATCTAAGAGTGGGCGCACGGCTTTGATGATAGCGCAGGGCAGGGGCCACTTGGAAATCGTCCAGTTGCTCAAGGAAGCCGGCGTCAAAGAATAACGCACGGCAGCCAAAACCATCCCAAACCGCACAGCCCCAGAAATTTACCCACCCTGGACGATTGGCTAACGCTTGCCTGCCTGCCGAGCATCCATCCGGCCTGCCTGCCGAGCAGAACTCGGCGCAGGCAGGCGCGGGCAGGTCTCCGGCGGGCTGGCGCCCGCCTCCGGCTCACAGGATCGTCTCCTCTCCCTGTCCTCTGCGTCTCTGCGGTGAGATTTTTTCAAACTGAGGCATACCATGAAAGTTGGAATCGGTGCATTGGCCAATGTGCAGGCGACGGTTGACCGCTGCAAACAGCTCGGCGTCGAACGGGTCTTTCTCCGCTGCCCGTCCTTCCCCGGATACGAGAAAAACGGATATCCCGATCCGGCCTGCCTGCGGGAATTCAAAGACAGATTAGAAGCACAGGGAATCCAGGTCCCCAGCGCCACGTACTGGTTTGCGAAATGGCCGTCCAGGCCCTATCTGCGTGAGGGCGCAACGAACCCGGACGTTCTGTTGGCCCGTGACCGCCGCTGCATCGACGCGATGCTGCGCATGCTCGAAATCCTGGGTGAAGTCGGCGTCACATCGGTCCTGCACTACGTTGACATCGGCAAACCCGCGCAGGCCGCGCAGGCCGAGGCCTGTTGGGAAGGCCTCATCGACATCTACCGCGAACTGATCCCGGTGGCGGAACGCTATCGGATCGGCATCGGCAATCACAGCCTCCACCGACTCTTGAAAGACGGCGTCCTCGGACAGGCGGTTGCGGCAGGCGTGCGCCTTGAAGACTACGGCAGGTATACGGCCGATGGATGGGGCGGTCCTTTTCTGGTGGGTACCTGGACGGAACTGGACCGCCTGGTCAATGCGGTTCCCAGCCTAAGCAACGGCGTCACCCTGTGCACCGGCATGGATATCCCCGGCGGGGATGTACCGGCGCTGGTCAAAGCGTTTGCAGGCAAAATCCATTTCTGCCAGCTTCGAGATCATACGGACCGATGGCCTGCTGGCCGGGAAGTCCCCCCCGGCGAGGGCCGGGTCAACTTCCGCCCCATCGTTGCTGCCTTGCAGGATGCCGGGTACCGGGGAATCGTCCATCCCGAACACCTGGGAAAACCCAGATATCCGGGTGAAGACCTGGAAGCGGCGGCCGTTGCCTATGTTCAATCCCTGTTGGGAGCATTAGGAAAGAGATAAGTGGTAAAGTTTAAGCTCCACATCCTCATGGCAGAGAAAGGCCCCGGTCGTCCCTATAAAATCTCCGAGATTGCCCGACTCACGGGTCTACAGCCCAACACCGTCTCTGGAATCTACAACAATAGGGCCCGGCGGATCGACCTGGATACAATCGACACCCTCTGCGCCGTCCTCAATTGCCAGCCCGGTGACCTGTTCGACTACCTGCCCGGCAGCCCCGCCGACTGACCCTTTCCACACAAGCCCGCAGTGCCTCTGTCCTGGAGGATATCAATCAGGACGTTGTGCGATATCGACTATCTGTCGGAATCCTGTTGAAAAAGCCTTGCATTTACAAAGAAGACATGCTACTATGAACAGTAGAAAAACCCGGACCGGAGACCAGCTTCAGGCCCCAAGTCCCAAGATTCCATTTCACATCGAGGTTTTCATGGTCGACTTTTACCATACCCTCTGGACCTATCCCTGGGACCTGACCGATGCGGGCCCCGAAGCCGTTGTTCGACGCCTCCGGGAAGAGATCGGCCTGGACGGCATGAGCCTTGCCTCGGCTTACCACACCTTCAACATGCTCAGGCCCCATTCCAGGGATAAGCTCCTCCTGCAGATCCCCCAGTCCGCCGTCTATTTCCAGCCCCGGGCCGACCTTTATCGAGATACCCCCATAAAGCCCCATGTCAGCCCCCTGATGGGCGCTGCCAACTGGTATGCCGATGCGGCCGAAGCCTGCGCAAAGGCCGGCCTCGACCTCATCGCCTGGACCGTTTTCCTTCACAACTCTTACCTGGCCGGGAAACACCCCGAGTGCGCCCAAGTCGCCTGTACTGGCGACATCAGCACCGCCAACCTCTGCCCGACGAACCCTGATGTGCATGCCTTTGCAGTTGCCCTGGCCCGGGACCTGGTTCAGAACTATGGCATCGCCATCTTAGAGTGCGAGTCCCTCGCCTTCGGCGGGTTCGGCCACGCGCACTATCACCTCAAACACGGGGTTGATCCGGGGCAGGGAGGGCGCTTCCTCCTCGCCCTCTGCTTCTGCGACGCCTGTCGGGAGAAGGCCCGAAAAGCCGGCCTTGATCCCGACACCCTGGCCCGAACCGCCGAATCGCACGTTCGAGAGGCGCTTGGCTCGGGCCGTCCCCTTCGGGAAACACCCAATGAACTGAGCACAACCGTCCCGCAACTCGCCCGGTATGTTCGCATGCGTGAAGACACGGTCGCGGCCCTGGTTCAGGGCGTCCGAGAAGCCGCCGGGGTTCCCATCTCCTTCATCTTTATGGGAGACCGTCCCACAAGCGGCGCCGATCGGAAGCGGATTGCCGGGGGGGTCGATTACACAGAAATCCTCTCCTACACGGCCGATCCCGGGCAAACCAGACAGGCTGTTTCCCGGCTCCTGCCCGACCTGCGGGCCCCCGATCAACTTCTGGTGGGCCTCCAGGCCTATCCCCCGGCCTCTCCCGATGCGGAAACCCTCCAGGCCAATGTCGAAGGGGCCGCGGGGCTGGGCATACGCCGCTTCTCGTACTACAACTACGGCATCATGCCCCCACCCAACCTGGACTGGGTGCGGCAGGCCATAGGGACCGCTTTGTAATTGAATATTGGCAGGCCTGTTGCGACGGGCACATCGGTGCGGAAAAGCCTGTTCAGGTCGTTGGAATAGACCGGAACACGCTCAGGGTCAAACAGGCCTGAATCACGCCCTGATCCACGGTAACGAAGGAGGGAATCCCATGGAATCGTTCAACTGGTGGCCCGGAGCCCCGCTGCTGCTGCTGCTCTTCCTCATCCTCCTCGCCAGCGCCGTCCGCATCCTCCGAGAATACGAGCGGGCCGTCATCTTCCGTCTGGGCCGCCTCATCGGCGCAAAGGGCCCCGGGCTGATCCTCCTCATCCCCCTCGTAGACCGCATGGTCCGCGTCAGCCTGCGGGTCGTCGCCCTGGACGTGCCCCCCCAGGACGTGGTGACCAGAGACAATGTCGCCCTCAAGGTCAACGCGGTCCTCTACTTCCGGGTTATCCGCTCGGACGACGCCATTGTGCGGGTAGAAGACTTCATTCAAGCCACATCCCAGATGGCCCAGACCACGTTGCGCAGCGTTGTGGGCGAACACGAATTAGACGATCTGCTGGCCGACCGGGAGCGGATCAACCAGCAACTCCAGCGCATCATCGATGAGCGCACCGACCCCTGGGGCATCAAGGTCACGGCCGTAGAGGTCAAAGATGTGGACCTGCCCCAGGAGATGCTACGCGCCATTGCCCGGCAGGCCGAAGCCGAACGGGAGCGCCGGGCAAAGGTCATCCATGCCGAGGGAGAGTACCAGGCCGCCGAACGGCTCACGCAGGCCGCACAGGTTATGGCCCAGAACGCCGGAGCCCTTCAACTGCGCTACCTCCAGACCCTCACCGAGCTCTCCACAAACCAGGCGTCCACCATCGTCTTTCCCGTGCCCATCGACCTGCTCAGATCCTTCGGGGGCGGGGGGCAGGACTGAACACAGATGGCGGATGCGCTTGTATACGTCGCCGGGGCGCTGGGCGCCTTCTACCTGCTCCTGGCCCTCGCCTTCTGGATCGGGCTGCACCGTCTCCAGCCCGGAAACAGCGCCGATTGTCCAACGGTCACCGTGGTGGTCCTGGCCCACAACGAATCCCGGAACATCGATGCCTGCCTCCTGGCCCTCTCGGCCCAGGACTATCCATCCGACCATACCGAAGTCATCGTCGTAGACGATCGGTCCACAGACGACACCGCCTGCCGCGCTCGCCAGTGGGCCGGCCGCATCCCCGGCCTCCGGGTCATCTGTGTTGAACATCAGCGCTATCTGTGTCCCAAAAAGAACGCCCTTGACCTGGGCATCCGCACCGGAAAGGGCGAACTGATCCTGGCCACCGACGCCGACTGTCGTCCGTCCCCCGGCTGGATCGCCTCCACCGTCCGCTGTTTTGCGCCCGATGTGGGCATCGTCACAGGCTACGCCCCCCTGATCTCCGCAGGCGGGATCTTACAGGGCCTGCTGGCCCTGCAGGGCCTCATCGTCTCGGCCCTGGCCGCCGGCAGCGCCGGCGTCGGCTTCCCGCTGACCTGTTCGGGACGCAACCTGGCCTATCGCCGGTCCGCCTTCAACGGTGTGGGCGGGTTCGAGGCCATCGGCCACATCCTGGGCGGCGATGATGTCCTCTTGATGCGCCGGATCGCTTCCCGGACAGATTGGAAAGTCCGCTTCAACCCCGAAATCCGGCAGGGCGTACCCTCTATCCCACATCCAGACAACCTCTTTCGCCGGCAGGTCCGGTATCAGTCCAAAGCGATCCACACCGGCATTCCGGTCTTGCTTCTGGCCCTTCCTATGTATATATTCCATCTGATGCTGGCAGCGGGAGCCGTCGTTTCCTGGCGCCATCCCGCGTTCTGGCCGCCCCTGGGGGCGCTCCTGACGGCCAAGATCCTGGCCGACGGCCTCTTCCTGTGGACGGCGGCCTCCCGGTTCAACGTCCGGCGCACGATGGGCTGGTTCCCGGCCCTGGAACTCGTCGCGGTTCCCTATGTCATCCTGTTCTGCGCCCTTGGCGCCTTCAAACCTCTGCGGTGGAAATAAGCCCCATGCTCTCTCTGAAACTGCTTCCCAAAACGGTTCTGCGCTACCATCGCGCTCTCACTGTCCGGCGGGCCTGGAATGCGGCCAGGGTCGTCTCCTCCTTCGCCCTCTCCCGGCTGTTTAAACGGGACATCCAGATGGGCCGGCCTTTTGTCCTGATGGTGGAACCCACCAATATCTGCAACCTCAAATGTCCCCTCTGCCCCTCCGGCAACGGCGGCCTCACCCGCCCCCGCGGCACCATGGAATTCGAGGCCTTCCAGACCGCCTTCGAGGCGCTTGCCGACGACCTGCTGCTGCTGCTGCTCTGGAACCAGGGAGAGCCTTTTATCAACAAACGCCTCACCGACATGGTCCGCCTGGCAGCAGCCCGCAACGTGCCTACCATCACCAGCACCAACGTCCACTACATCCGCACCCGTGAGGAGGCCGAAGACATCGTCGACTCCGGCCTGGACGAAATCATCCTCTCCTTGGACGGCGTCACCCCCGAATCTTACGTCAAATACCGTGTCGGGGGCAACTTCGACCGCGTGCTGAGGGGCATCCGGCTTCTCGTCCAGGCCAAGCGGGACCTGGGCGCCGACCACCCTGTCATCCACCTCCAGTTCATCATTATGAAACACAACGAATCCGAGATCGACGAGGCCCGCAGGCTGGCGGAAGACCTGGGCGTGGAACGGCTCTCGCTCAAAACTGCTCAGGTCTATACCAGGGATGAAGCAGACGTCTACCTCCCATCGGACAGACGCTTTAGCCGGTACCGCTCCGGCGCCGAAACCCTCACCATGAACGGCAAAATCACCAACTCCTGCCGGCACCTCTGGTACAGCACGGTCATCAACTGGGACGGCGTCGTATCCCCCTGCTGCTTCGACAAAGACGTCCACTACGGCCTGGGCAACGTCCTCAACGGCCAGACCTTCGACCAGGTCTGGACCGGGAAGGCCTACACCGACTTTCGAAATCACATTCTAAAAGACCGGGCATCCGTGCCCATCTGCAACAACTGCTCCGAAGGCCTCAAGGGCCTCTTCTACGACATTGAAGAGGTCAAGCGATAAGCAGAATCGGGGCTCTTCAATCCGAAATTTTCCATGGACCTGTTCACCTGGGCGCTCCTTGTCTCAACGGTGCTCTACACATGCGCCGCCACTGCCATTTTCATCGGGCTCTTTCAATGCAGAATGGGCGCCAGTAAGGCGCGCCCCTTTGTTTCGGTGGTCGTTGCCGCTCGGAATGAAGAGAACCACATCGAAGGCTGCCTGAACCGGCTCGTCCGCCAGACCTATCCCGAGGATCGTTATGAAATCCTGGTGGTAGACGACGATTCGGACGACCGGACCCCCGAAATCGTCGCCCGGATTGTCGCCGCGCATGCCCCTGTCCGCTGCCTGTCGGTGGGAGATGCTTTTCCCCACATGGCAGCCAAAAAGCGGCCCCTGTCCGTTGGCATCCGGGAGGCCCGGGGAGAGATCATCCTGACTACAGACGCCGACTGCCAGGTGCCTCCCACCTGGATCGCTGGCATGGTCGCCTGCTTTGAACCCGATGTAGGCGCCGTCATTGGATTTTCCCAGGTCAAGACACCCGGAAGCCCCTTAACGCCCTTCGAGCGTCTCCAGGGGCTTGATTTCCTGGCCCTCATGTCTGTTTCGGCCGGGGCGGCCAACCTCGGACTGCCCCTTGCCGCTTCGGGACAAAACCTGGCCTACCGGAAGGCCCTCTTCGAAGGGGTCGGCGGCTTTCGGACAATCGCACACCGGTCCTCGGGAGACGATGTCCTCCTGCTCCAGTTGATGCGTCGAGCAAACAACGGTCGGATCGTCTTTGCGGTCCACCCCGAGACCTTTGTGAGCACCTGGCGTACAGAGTCTTTCGGAGGGTTCTGGCAGCAGCGCAGGCGGTGGGCCTCCAACGCCTTCTATCAACTGCGGTTGAACCGGCCCTTCTTCATCTACATCACCGCCGTATTCCTGGTGAACCTTCTGGCCCCTCTTGGCCTGGTCACAGGGATCTTTGCGGGCGGATGCCTCTTCCCCCTCGCATGCTGGGCGGCGAAGGCCGTTGCTGATCTGGCCGTGACCTGGAAAGGCGCCAGGACCTTTGGACGGAGCGATCTCCTGCCGGCGCTGCCCGCCTGGGAAATCCTCCAGGCCCCCTACACTGTACTGGTGGGCCTGGCCGGTAGTCTTACCGGCTTCACCTGGAAAGACAGGCAGTACCAGTGAGGAAATTGAAGATTTTTCAATATTCAATTCTGGCAATATCCAATATTCAATTCTCCGTGGTGAGCAGGAATTTGATCTGGACACTCATCCTGTATTTCTGCCTGCTCACCGGCTCCGCATATGCCCAAAGACCCCGTGTCCGGGACCTCGGCATAAACATCGGCACGCTCTTACCCGGTCCCCACAACGCCATCACCGACGTCGCCGGGGTCCTGGTCGGCCATGTCACCCTCATCAGCGGCGAAGGCGAACTCGTTGTCGGCAGGGGTCCTGTGCGCACCGGGGTCACCGCTGTTCTGCCGCACGGAGACGACATCTACCAGAACCAGGTCTTCGCCGCCGCTGATGTGCTCAACGGCAACGGCGAGATGACCGGCGTGGAATGGGTCAACGAACGGGGCCTGCTGGAAGTCCCGGTTGTGCTTACCAACACCCTCAGCGTGGGCACCGCCTACAACGGCGTGGTCGCCTACATGCTCAAACAGGACACCGACCGGGTGCCCCTCCCTGTCGTCGCGGAGTGTTACGACGGCGGCCTCAACGACATTGCCGGCCGGCACGTCAAAGAAGCACACGTTATCCAGGCCATCGAATCCGCCCGGGGAGGGCCGGTGCCCGAAGGGTCTTCAGGCGCAGGCACCGGCATGCGCGCCTACGGCTTCAAAGCCGGCATTGGCACCGCCTCCCGGGTGCTGCCCGAAGACCGGGGAGGCTACATCCTCGGCGTGCTGGTCAATGCCAACTGCGGCCGTCGTCCCGAGTTGCTTGTCGCTGGCCTGCCCGTGGGCCTGGAACTTGCGCTTCAAACGCCTTCCCGCACACGCGACGGTTCAATCATTATCCTGGTTGCCACCAATGCCCCGCTCATCCCCATCCAGCTCCGCCGACTCTGCAAACGGGCGGCCCTGGGCCTGGCGCGGACCGGCACTGTCTCGCGCACCAGCAGCGGCGACCTTATCCTCGCCTTCTCCACGGCCCACCGTATTCCCCGCAACCGGGCGGCCCTGGACAGCGTGCGCACCCTCCGGGACAGCCGCCTCACCCCCCTCTTCCAGGCCACCGTCGAGGCCACCGAAGAGGCCATCTTAAATGCCCTCTGCAGGGCCGATACCATGGTCGGCCGCGACAACAACACCATACCCGGCCTGCCCCTGGACTGGCTTGTTGAGGTCCTGAAACGACACGGCCGGATTAAATAAGGCAAAGGGCGACCCGTTGGTCGCCCACGGAGATTCCGCATGGCCCAGTTGCCCATCATCCTCGGCCTCTCCCTTTACATCCTCTTCACCCTCCTGGTTGGACTCTACGCCGGAAGGCGGGTCAAAGCCTCTGCCGACTTCATCGTCGCCGGACGGCGACTGGGCATCATTCTGGCTACCGGCACCCTGGCCGCCACCTGGTTTGGCGGCGGTATCGTCATCGGCGCAGCCAGCGAAGCCTACAAACACGGGTTCCTGGGCGTCATCGCCGACCCCTTCGGCGCGGCCCTCTGCCTCTTTCTCGCCGGGCTCTTCTACGTGCGCATCCTGCGCCGCATGGGGCTTACCACCATCGCCGGCTTCTTCGAGATCCGCTTTGGAAAGCAGGCCGGGCTCATCGCCGCGCTCTGCACAATTCCCGCCTATGTGGGGTGGGTGGCCTCCCTGATGGTCGCCTTTGGCCGGGTCATCCAGTCTTTAATCGGCCTGGACCCGACCCTGGGCATC
Source organism: Candidatus Latescibacterota bacterium (assembly GCA_965222075.1). GTDB lineage: Bacteria > Latescibacterota > UBA2968 > UBA2968 > JAAXHW01. Next base: position 4,464,087 of record OZ244937.1, read on the forward strand.
TGCATCGGGGCCGCGATCGTCCTGGTCTACACAGCCGCGGGCGGCATGTGGGCCGTCACCCTCACCGATTTTCTCCAGGTCGCCGTCCTCACCCTGGGCCTGGTGGTCATCGCCCCCCTCCTGATCCAGGACATGGGAGGCTGGTCTGCGGTTCGGATGCAGATTTCCGACGATCGGTTCTACCTCTATCCCCGCAATGCCGATTTCACCGCGTGGTTCAACTATGCCCGCGACTGGCTTGTGATCGGCCTGGGCAACCTGGCCGGACAGGATCTCATCCAGCGCAGCCTCTCCAGCCGAAACGAATCGGTCGCCCAGAACAGCGCCTATCTGGCAGGGCTGCTTTACGTCACTGTGGGCCTCCTGCCGGTCTTTCTGGGCATTGCAGGCGCTGTCATCTTTCCCGACCTGGCCGACCCCGACCTGGTGATGATGAAGTTGGGAATGAAGTACCTCTCGCCCATAGGCGTCGCCGTCTTCTTAGGCGCCCTGGTCTCGGCCCTGATGAGCAGCGCCGACAGCGCCCTGCTGGCCCCCGCCAGCGTGATCGGATGGGACCTGGTCCGGTACTTTCGCCCCCACACGGAGGAACGCCGCACCCTCCAGATCTGCCGCTGGAGCGTGCCCGTACTCGGCCTCGCCTCCCTCTACCTGGCCCTGGCTCACAACACGGTTTACTCCCTTATGGTCGATTCCTGGTCGATCCTCCTGGCCACCCTCTTTGTGCCTCTCACCGCCGGCATCTGGTGGCCCCGGGCCAATGCTCCGGGCGCGCTGGCCAGCATGGGCGCCGGTCTGATCGCCTGGCTGCTCCTGCTTCGGGCCGTCCCCAACCTGCCCGCGGACCTGCTGGCCGTCCCGGTCGCCCTCATTTGCCTGGTACTCGTCAGTCTGGCCACGTCGCGCACCACTCCGCCCAGGCCCCTGGCCGACGCCTCGGGCCGCCCCCTGGCTTTCCAGGACCGGCTCGGACTGCGCGGTTGTTCTTCCGTATTCTGACTTCTGTATTCCGGATGGAGGGGCGGTGGCGTTTTCACGTCTTTTTGCTTCCAACCCGATTGATTCGGCTGGCCGCAACCCCGGCGCCGAAACCGTTGTCGATATTGACCACGGTCACCCCCGGCGCGCAACTGTTCAGAATGCCCAGAAGCGCCGCCAGGCCACCAAAACTGGCACCGTAGCCGATGCTGGTCGGCACTGCCACAACCGGAACATCCACCAGTCCTCCCACCACGCTGGCCAGCGCCCCTTCCATGCCGGCGGCCACCACAATCACGCTCGCCTCTGAGATCTTCTCCTGGTGGGCCAGCAGCCGGTGGATGCCAGAAACGCCCACATCGTAGAGCTTCTCCACCCGGTTGCCCATCACCTCGGCCGTAACTACTGCTTCCTCGGCCACGGGCAGGTCCGACGTCCCCGCCGAAATCACCAGCACCGTTCCATCCGCAACCTCTGCCTCTTCCCCGCGAACCACAACCGTTCGCGCCACCTTGTTGTATTCTGCGCCCTGCAGGGCCGCCAGCAGCGCCTCTCCCGTGCCGCTCTCCGCCCGGGTGGCCAGCAGCGTTGATCCCGCAGCCACGATCCGCCGTGAAATCTCCACCACCTGCTCCACCGTCTTGCCCTCGCACAGCACCACCTCCGGAAACCCCTGGCGCATTGCCCGGTGGTGGTCTATACGGGCGAACCCCAGGTCTTCGAAGGGCAGCCTTTCAAGCCGGGCCATGGCCTCTTCTACCCCCACAGCCCCTGCCTTCACCTCATCTAAGAGCCTTCGAATCCGTTTGGGCGTCACCTTCTGGTCCCCTCGTTCCTTACCCAGGGCCACGATCAGGGCGTGGCGATCTGACAGCGATTTCTCTCTGGGGGCATATGAAAAACAAACCAACAAGATAAGTCAATAAAATAAAAAGCGCCCGAACCCCTTGAGATCCGCACGCCTTTTTTTGTTCTGGTGCTCTGTGCATCAGTTGGGGTGAATCCACAACCTTTTCCACTGCCGCATCACGTACATATGGCGCCTCGCCCGGGCATACCGCTCTAAGATCTCGATCACCTTCAAACGCAGCGCCAGCTTGCGCAGATCCACTTTCATAACGACCTCCTTCCCGAAAACAATCAGTCGGAGACCCTCTTACTCATAATAAGGCCGTCCCCCTCAAAAGTCAAGCCGTAAACCCAGTCCTTGATTTTTATCTCGTATCTCGTATCTTTTGCTGACCCTCAACTGAATTTTGGATTGCGGATCTACCGGACGATTGGCTAACGCCTGCCTGCCGAGCATCCATCCGGCGCAGGCAGGTCTCCGGCGGGCTGGCGCCACCGGATCGTCTCCCTTCCCTGGAATAAAGGCGCTGCAATCCGAAATCAGAAATCCTTTTCTGCCCTGGAGGCCCCATGTCCGAGAACAAACTCAAGACCAAGCTCAAAAATGGAGAGGTGGTCCTGGGCCCCTTCGTCAACCTCGGCCCCGGCGCCCTCATCGAAATTGCGGCCTATGCCGGATTCGACTTCGTCATCATCGACACCGAACACGGCCCCCTCGACATTCCAACCGCAGAAGACCTCTGCCGGGTGGCGCACGGCGCGGACATCACCCCGATCGTCCGGGTTCGGGAGAACGACCCGCCGCAGATCCTCCGGGCCCTCGATATCGGCGCGGCGGGCGTGCAGGTCCCCCAGATCTGCTCAAAAGCCGACGCCGAGGCCCTCGTCCGCGCGGCCAAGTACGCCCCCCTGGGACTGCGCGGCGTATCTCCCTACACCAGGGCGGCACGCTATTTTGCCGACGGCCCTCAGATCTTTGACCGGCTCAACGAAGAATCGATGGTCTTAATCCACGTAGAAGGCGTAGAAGGCCTTGAAAACCTGAGAGATATCACCTCTGTTCCCGGCCTCGACGTCATCTTCCTGGGCCCCTACGACCTTTCGCAATCCCTCGGTATCCCCGGCCAGGTCAACGATCCCCGGGTGGTGGATCGGATGAAAGAGGCCGCAGTACAGATCAGCAGGGCCGGCCTAACCGTGGGCACCTTTGCCGACGGCCCCGAAGCCGCCAAACGCTGGATTGACGCGGGCGTCCGCTATGTGGCCCTCTCTGTGGACACCGGCATCTACCTCCACGGCTGTCGGAGCATGGTCCAGGCCGTGAGGGGATAGGACGGGCGCCTTACCCTAAAAAGGTGGGACGATCCTCAAAAACGGACCGTCCCACCTTTTTTCTGCTGCAAAGGACAGAGATTACGAATCGTCGTCGCTGCTCAACGGGAGGCCTTCGGTTGTAAGCACGCGGCGTCTTGGGCGGTCCACCATCGAGGGATTTCTCTCCCGTATCTCCTGGCACTCCAGAGTATACCGCGCGGTCGGGATCGCTTTTAAACGGGCTTCATTGATCGGCTCTCCGGAGTCCTCACAGATCCCGTAGGTCCCGTTCTCGATCTTCGCCAGCGCATGGTCGATTTCCGCCAGTTCGACCCTCTCGTTATTTCCCAGGGTGGACATCAACTCCAAAGAGGACGCGTAGCCCGCCATATCGAGTGGATCGGCCGAATGATCGCCCCGCAATTCGTCGATATCATCATCCTGCGTAAGCACCTGTTTTAAAAGCTCTTTCTTCCGATCTGAGAGCAAATTTTGGTAAAAGGTCAGCTTCTTTTTGGGCATTCTCCTGGCCGCTTTTTTCGTCGTTTTCTTGGCCATAAGCCTATCTGAACCTCCTGTATACCGAATACCGGCCTGCTCCAGTATCTTACTGTCTATGTTAGATCGGCAGCCGTCGTCTCTTTCTTCAATAATTTGAACCGTTTTTCTGCGTATGGGTTCAAGTAAATCAAGGGGTTACAACTGGACGACCTTTTTTCTTTAAACTCAGCCCACCTCTTACTCCTCGCTTTTACACGAAGGGCAGAGCACCCCGATCTCACACCCCTCGCAGTTGGGGGACCGGGCGGTGCAGGTTGCCCGCCCGTGGCGGATCAAAAGGTGGGAAAAAACCGTCCAGTCCTCTCTGGGTACAAGCACCATCAGATCCTGCTCAATCTTGACCGGGTCCTGGTGCCCGGTCAGCTCCAGCCGGTTGGAAATCCGCCGCACGTGGGTATCCACCACCACCCCTTCCGCCGTATCAAACGCATTGCCCAGCACCACATTGGCGGTCTTTCGGCCGACCCCCTCCAGCGCGGTCAGCGCCTCCATAGAAGCCGGAACCTCGCCCCCGTGCCTTTCCACCAGCGCCCGACAGCACGCCCGGATGGCCTTCGCCTTGTTCCGGAAAAACCCGGTAGAGCGGATGGTCTCCTCCAGCTCCTCTGTGGGCGCCTCCGCGTAATCCGCTGCGGCCGGGTACCTCTGAAAAAGCCCCGGTGTCACGCTATTCACCCGCTCGTCCGTACACTGTGCCGACAGAATCGTAGCGATCAGCAGCTCCAGCGGATTGGAGTAGACCAGCGAACAGTTTGCATCTGGAAACAGCGCTTTTAACCGGGCGATAATTTTTCGAGTCCGGGCCTTCCGTCCTTTTACATTCTCTTCTACTGGAAACCGGGGGCCGTTCATCATTGTGCTCTCCCCTACCGCCGCTGTCTGTATAGCGCCGGTTCAACACCCCCCACCATCCCCTTTGAATCGAGCCTGTGTTCAAGAAATCGGTTGATCCGTTCGACCCAGTGCTCCGGATCCTCTAAGATCTTGTTGTAATCGGCGTAAAAAACATCTGTATTCGGCTGCCTCGCCAACCACGCCTCAACCCCTCTCAGGTGTTTCTGAAATATCCCCGCCATTTTTTCGTCACCCACAGGATCGGCAGACACAGCGCCCCTCCTGATAAGCATCTGGTGCTGGGAAGTCAGAACCTCCTCCATCTTCCTTTTCATAAAGATAATCTTGTAAGGATATCCCGCGGGCAAATACTTCAAAAGCTCCGAGACAATTTTGACTACCCTGCCTTTGGCCTCGTCCAGCCAGGACGGGTCGTGCTTCAGTTCCTTGACCTTTTCAAATTCATAATACCCCTTCAAATTGTCTTCATCCGCCGCCCTGAGCTGATCGGTCAGGACTTCCATGCCCCCGGCCTCAAGCATCTGCATCATCATCGACGTGCCGGAGCGGGGCAGCCCTGAAACAACCGTAATTTCACGCTCCTTCCCTCCCGATGTCCCCTCACCCTTTCTACGCCCAGGATTCAATCCAATCTCCTTAATGGTAAGTCAAAATGCGCCAGCAGATCAGCCACCGCTGTCGTGTTGAGCACGTCATCCCCCCTGAGTCCCCCCTTCCGTGCGATCCCTACACCATAGCCCATGTGCGCCAGATCCGCCACGCTGTGCGCATCCGTATTGATCGAAATCTTCACGCCCTGCTCCCGTGCGTGCCCCAGATGTCGCCAGTCCAGATCCAGCCGATGGGGATTGGCGTTTAGCTCCATCGCCGTCCCGGATTCGGCGGCCGCATCGATCACCGTGTGGACATCCAGGGCATACCCCTCCCGTGACAGAAGCAACCGCCCGGTCGGGTGTCCCAGAATATCTACGTGCGGATTTTGCACCGCCCGAACGATCCGCTCCGTCGCCTCTGCCTCGGACATTGTAAACCTCGAATGCACCGAAGCCACCACCAGGTCGAACTCGGCAAGAAAATCGTCCTCAAAATCGAGCTGTCCATCCCCCAAAATATCCACCTCAATTCCCTTCAGCACCCGGATGTTCTTCAGCGCTTTGTTGACCCGGTCGATCTCCTTCCACTGCGCCCGCACCCGGTCCTCCGTCAACCCGTTGGCATAGGCCGCCGCCTGGCTGTGGTCACAGATGCCGATATAGTGGTACCCAAGGCTGGCCGCTGCGCGGGCCATCGCCTCTACATCCGCCCGTCCATCGCTGTAGGTGGTATGCACATGCAGCGTCCCCAACAGATCTTCCATACACACCAACTCGGAAAAATCCCCCTGTTCCGCCTGCTCGATCTCTCCCAGCCCTTCTCGGAACTCCGGTGGGATATAGGCCAATCCCAGCGCCTTGAAAAGCGCCGTCTCATCCTCACAGGGCACCCGCTCCTCCCCCTGGAAAAGCCCGTACTCGTTCAGCTTCATCCCCCTGTCTCTGGCCCGCTGTCGCATCAGCGTATTGTGCTCCTGGCTCCCGGTAAAATGATGCAGCGTATACGGAAAATTCTCGTCGCCCACAATCCGCAAATCCGCCTGCATCCCCGATTTCAACACCACGCTGACCTTGGTCTGGCCCTGTCCCGTCACCTGTTTCACCCGGTCGCAATTCACAAACGCCTCGGCCAGCCCGGCCGGGTCCTCCGAACTGGCCACCACATCCACATCTTTGGTCGTCTCCTTACAGCGTCGGATGCTCCCGGCCACCTCCAGCCGGATCACGCCTGGCTGCTCCAGCAGATACGCCCGCATCTTCTCCGCCTCTGCCAGCGCCGTACTGTAGAGAAACCGCCCCCGGTGCTGTTGCAGAAAGTCGATCCCCTGCAGGATGCGCTCCGCCGTCTTCTTGCCGAACCCGCTCAGCTTCTCCACCTCTCCCGCCTCACAGGCCTTTGCCAGCGCGTCCACATCTGAAATCCCCAGCTTTTCATAAATCGCCCGCACCCGTTTGGCCCCAAGCCCCGGGATCTCCAGCATCTCTAAGAGCCCTTCGGGGATGGAATCCATCAGTTTCTGATAAGCCTCCATCTGCCCCGTCTGCACCAGTTCCGTAATATCTCGCACAAGCCCCTTCCCAATCCCCCGAACCGAATCCAGCTCCCCTCGCTCAACCAGCTCCCTCACAGGCTCCTGAAGCATCTCAACCTGCCTGGCCGCATTCGTATAAGCCCGGCACCGGAACGCATTCTCCCCCTTCAACTCCATCAGCGTCGCCACCTCTTCCAGCGCCGCAGCGACATCTTTGTTGTCCATTTCGGGTACCCCTCACAACACACGACTCGCTACTCACAACTCCAAACGCTCCCCTTCCTCCTCTCCTCTGGTCTCCCCCACCTCATCCAGCAACCGGTTGTTCCTCGCAATATTGACAGGCGTCTGGATCAGGGCGATCAGGTTGACCACTAAGCTGATAACCGCCAGCGCTTCGTGTGCAATGGCAAACACCGACCGGCCCGCTTCTGGATTCGGCCGCAGCAGATCGGCGTGGACGCCTCCCCCGATCATCGCGGTCGCCATAATCAACAGAATCCCAAACGTCAGCCAGTAGAAAAACGCCCCTTTAAACGCCCTTGTCCGGGCCAGAAACACGGCGTCCAGATTCCGCTCCCGCACCTCCGCCTTGATCGCCGCCCCTGTTCCCATAAAATAAAACATCGTCGTCGTATGGGTCAAAACCGTCAGAATCGCCGTTATCAGCCCCACCCGCACGTGGGTGCCCACCTCCACATCCATCCACCCCAAAGACATTGCATATCCCATCCCGAAAGACACCAGCAGCATCGGTAGGGTCACCAGCCCCATCGCCATAATCGCAGCCTGCATCGTCGTTGCCCTTATACCTTCGGAAGCCCCCTGCTGCGGCTCCTCGCGTCTCACCCCGGACCTCCCCGGATTTGGGTTCGAATGCGTACGTCCCCTTGTTCACCAACCGCAGAACTGAATGAGGAAGCCTCAAATTTCTATGGACATTTGGGAGACAGTCGTTATTTTGTAGGTCCTCTACACGCTACCGGAATATAGAGAGAGATAAAGCATCCGTCAACTGCTATGGAGACCATCCATGGCTCAAATACCGATAATCGCTGTCGCGGGCCTGGGCTGATATCCGGATCGAGGAATCCAGGGAACCTGGTGCGGTTGATCGAACAGTGCCGAAAACGGTCCCAATTTTAAAACCTGAGAAAGGACATTCCATGCGTCAAGCATCCAGGGCCTTTTTAGAAACCCTCGTCAACGCGCCGGGCCCTTCAGGCTACGAGGGACCTGTCCGTGAAGCCTGGAAAGAGGAAGTCGAAAAGGTCGCGGACGAGGTCACCGTGGACCTGCACGGCAACGCCATCGCCGTGTGCAACAAAAGCGGTGCCCCGCGCATCATGCTGGCCGGCCATATGGACGAACTGGGTTTTCAGATCATCCACATTGACGACGACGGCTATCTCTATATTGAAACCATCGGCGGATTCGACCTGGGCATCGTGCCCGGCCGCAAGATACGCATTCACACGCAGTCCGGACCGGTGTTGGGTGTCATCGGCAAAAAGCCGATCCACTTGATGAACGAGGGAGAACGCAAAAAGGTCCCGGAAAAGCACGACCTGTGGATCGACATCGGCGTCAAGGACGGCAAAGAGGCCAGAAAACGCGTGGCCATCGGCGATCCCGTCACCTACGACGCCAACTTTGAACTGCTGCGCCGCAGCCTGGCTGTCTCCCGCGGGTTCGACAACAAAATGGGCGCCTACATCGTGGCCGAGACCCTGCGCTGTGTCAGCCAATCTAAAAAAAGGCCGAAGGCGGCGCTCTACGCGGTGGCCACCGTGCAGGAGGAGGTCGGCCTGCGAGGAGCCCGGACCAGCGCCTACGGGATCGACCCGCTCGTCGGCATTGCCTTGGACGTCACCTGCGCAACGGACCATCCCGGCACCGACAAACGCAAGGAAGGAGACGTCAGAATCGGCGGCGGCCCCGTCATTACGCGGGGCGCCAACGTCAACCCCGTGGTCTTCAACCGCCTCGGTGCCGCCGCAGAGGAAGCCAGAATCCCCTACCAGGTCTCCGCCGCGCCCGGGGGCACCGGCACCGACGCCAACGCCATGCAGCTCACCCGCGCCGGTGTGGCCACCGGCCTGGTCAGCGTGCCCCTGCGCTACATGCACACCCCCGTCGAAATCCTGTCCCTCCAGGACCTGGACCACACCGTCAAACTGCTGACAGAGTTCATCCTGAATGTAGGCGAAAAGACCAGCTTTATCCCCTGAAGCGGGAGACTTTGGATGGAGTTCAAGACCGAGACCGACCTGTTCGACTACATGGAAGCCCACTTTTACGCCGCTGCCCTGGCCGACAGCTTAGACGAGACCGGCTTCCGCAACCAGGTCATTGACCCCCGGATCGGCATCCGGCCCCTGCGTTCCGACTTCGTCACCGCCGGCCGCGCCGCTACCCTCCTCAACGCCCCCGACCCTCGCGAGGACGACCCCTACGAACTGGCTATCAGGGCTGTGGATCAGCTCAAACGGGACAGCCTGATCGTGGCCACCTGGTCCGAACAGCGAGAGCCGGGAATCATGGGCGAACTCACCGCCACCGCCATGCGGGCCAGAAAATCCCGGGGCGCCGTCGTCGACGGCTACACCCGCGACGCCCGCAAGCTGCTAAGCATGTCATTTCCTACCTTCGCACGCGGCGCCTCGCCCATCGACACCGCCGGCCGCACGCGCATTGTCGACTACGACTGTCCCGTCCGAATCGGCTACGTGGAGATCACTCCCGGCGACATCCTCTTCGCCGACTTCGACGGCATCGTCGCCATCCCCAAAGAGGCCGAAGCCGAAGTCATTGAAAAAACCATCGAGCGTGTTACCACCGAAAACCACGTCCGCAAACACCTCGCCGCAGGCGGAACCATGGCGGAGGCCTGGAGGAAATACCGGGTTTTGTAAATCAGGTAGGAGCCAACATGCGGATCGCCCTCGCCGGCTTTATGCACGAATCCAACACCTTTTCGGAAGTCCCCACAACCCTTCAACAGTTTCAGGACGCCAGCCTCAAATATGGGGCGGACCTCATCCCGGTCTGGGAAGACGCCCACCACGAAATGGGGGGATTTATCCAGGGGGCGAAAGACAACGGATTCGAAGCCGTACCTATCCTCATGAGTCGGGCAACCCCTTCCGGCCCGGTCACGGAAGAGACCTATGAAAAGATCGTAGGCGACCTCATCGACGGCCTCAAACAGACCGATCCCCTCGACGGCTTGCTTCTGGCCAGACACCCCCGGCGTGAGCGCCGCCGGCCCGGAGTCCTTCACCTATCACAACCGCCCCAAACCGCTGTATCCGCTCGATCCGGTTGACTGAATGCAAAACAACGTGCGCCAAAGGAGATCTCCCGTGATCCCACTTATCAGCAGCATCTGTTATGGTCCTCTCGAAATTTGCCAGCTTCCCCGCTTCTGGTGGAAAGTTCTCCTCCGCAAAGCTGGCCTCCTGGATGAGGAATACCCCTACTTTAGCGGCGGCCTGGACAAATCGGTCCTCGAAGTCCTGGACTTAGACAAAGAGACCACCCTGGCCTACCTGCGGGACACTACGCCCACCTACCTCGAGTTCGAAGCCTGGGTTCTGGAGCAAAAGGGCGGATCACTGGATCGGGACGCTGTGGAGGGATGGAACGAAGCCGTTCGCACGCGGATTCACACCCGTCCGGAAAAGATCGCCGAAACCTACGGTGACATCGGCTTTGGAGACGACGTCAACATCACCTCCGCTGTCGTCCTCAACAGCATGCAGGACTGGCAGCTCTTTTACAGGCGCGACCTCAACGGCGACTTTTCCGGTCTGGGCGGGCAGGTCGTCCCCCTCATCGCCAGCATCGACTACGGCCCCCTCGAAGTCTGCCAGTTGCCCAGGACCTGGCTCAAAATTCTTCTCAAAGCCAAGGGCCTCCTCCACCCCGACTATCCCGACATGACCGAAAGCGGCCTGGACCCCAGGGTCTTGCGCGCCCTCAAGATCGAGCCCGATGCCGCCGTCGCTCACATCCGAGAAACCCTGCCCACCTACCTCCAGTTCGAAGCCTGGGTCCTCGAACAAAACGGCGGAGAAATCGACCGGGGGCCGACAGACGAGTGGAACGCATTCATCCGCACGCGCGTCCACGCCGGTGAGAAAATTGTCGACATTCACAACACCCTCGGCCTGAAAAACGACGGTGCCCTCACCTCCGCTGTCATCCTCAACCACATCGAAGACTGGCACTACGCCCATCAGGGCCTGATGAGCAATCGGTAGTCCCACCAAGCGGCAGGGGCGAGGTACCCTCGCCCCTGCAAAACCGCAGATCCACGCCGCTACTGTCCCGCCGGAGGTCGTCGAGAACCTTGAGAAAGCGAACAGATCAAAGCCTTCAATTGCAGCGCAGCCCGAATCCTTATGCCCAGCCGCCCTTGGCCATGATCCCGCCGTCCACGCAAATTGACTCGCCGGTCATAAACGACGCCCTGTCGCTGGCCAGAAACAGCACCACCTGCCCGATCTCCTCGGGCTGTCCGATGCGGCCCATCGGATACGCCTCGGCCATCCCCCTCCGAATCGCCTGCTCGTCTCCACCCATGGCTGCCAGCGCCTCGTCCACCAGCGGCGTGTCGATCGTACCCGGATTGACCGCCAGCACCCGGATATTGTCTTCTGCGTATTCTAAGGCCAGCTGGCGGGTCAGGGAGAGAATCCCCCCCTTGCTGGCCGCGTAAGCCGATACCCCCTTCATCGACTGCAGCCCCTGCACACTCGCCGTATTGACGATCACCCCCCCACCCCGCTTCACCATCTCCGGCACGCAGTATTTGGTCATCAGAAAGCAACTCTTAAGGTTCACATCCAGGATGCGGTCCCACATCTTCTCCGGGAATTCGTGTGCCGGCAGATAACTGTCCGTGGGCTGGATACCCACGTTGTTGCACAGCACGTCCACCCCCCCCCACACCGATACCGCCGCCTCGACCAGCGTCCGGCACGCGCTGTTTTGGGCCACATCGGCGCGGTGAAACCGAATTGTGCCAGGCAGTTCTTCCGACTCGCAGGCCAGCTGCTCCCCGGCCTCCGCGTCCACATCCGCACACAGAACCCGGGCGTCTTCCCGGGCGAACGCCACGCAGATTCCCCGGCCGATGCCCTTGGCGCCGCCGGTAACGATTACGACCTTATCCTCAAAATCCGACATGGTCTACTCCTGATAGCGTGAGCTTGCATCCCTTTTCTTATCGGGCATGCGGATGCTCCATAACCGCTCGCTGTTCCTCCGTCATATCCTCAACATAATCAGGAAACGAAACCGTGTGCGTCCCTGCGCTGTAAGCCTGATACCCCGGGCTGAACTTATAAAGCAGCGCCCGTCTCTGGTGCTTCCCCTTCCACGGCAGCGTACCGTGTGTCAGCGTCTCGGTAAAAATAACCGCATCCCCTGCCCTGGCGTGCACCTCCACCACATACTCCTGGTATGCTTCGTATAATCTCATACCGCGCGGGCAGGGAAGGTTCGCCTTATGGCTCCCCGGAACAACGGCCACGCCGCCGTCGCCCGGCCCCTCATCCGCCAGCATGTACTCCACTACCGTCAGCCCGCAGTAAATCCTTCCATTCTTGAAAAAATAGGCCTCGGAAAAGTCGGGCCGCTCCACACCACCCCCGTGCAGCGTGTGGCCTTCGGTTCCCTCTTCCATCGCAATCAACCCCGGCCCGTGGTCCAGCCGATATCCCTTCCCCAGAATGCCGTTGAGACAAGGCACGATCCGCGGGTGCGCCAGCAACTTCCGAAACGGCTCGCACCAGGGCCTTTCCCACCCCAGCATCCCGCCGATGTCCATCCGGTGGGAAGTGCCTGCCAGGGCTTTTGAATCGCCCGCCAGCGATCCCTCCCGCTCCTTCAGCCCGTCGATGTGGTGGTCAATCGTCGCATTACAGCACGCCACCTCCTCGGGCGTCAACGCATCCTTGACGACGAGATAACCCGCCATATCGAACAGATATCTTTCATCCTCGGTCATGGAAGCCTCCTTTGTGGTTTTAGACCCCCCCCCCGGCCCCTCCTCGAAACTGGGGGATCTGTGTCCATCTGTGGTTGCTTTTTGAATTTTTCAGGCTAAAGAAATCGTAATCCCCTTTGACTCATCAAATCCCTCGAATCGATCAGCGTCCGTTTGTCCGTTGGCGAGAACGCCTTCTCCGGCAGCCCCACGAGTTCACCATTCTGAATCCACGCTTCATCGCTCCCGTATAGATTCTGGATCAGAAGCCCCTTAAGCCGGTTCAGCTCGTCGGCGTACCGGGCATCTCCCGAAAGATCGGTCGTCTCCCGCGGATCGTTCTCAATATCGAACAGCTGAACCTGATTCCCGGTCGCGTAATAGATCAACTTGAAGCGCTCGGCGCGGACCATGCGCATCCCGAGGTCTTCCTCAAAGTGCTCGCCGTACAGGTACTCCCGTCTCTCATCGCTCGCCAGGGAGATGCCGTCCACCCTATCCGGAATCGGCAGCCCGCACATATCCAGCAGCGTCGGCATAATATCCCCGAACTCGGCCAGCCGGTCGTCTTCCGTGCCCAGCGCAAAACGTGTATCTCCTCTGGGCGGCACAAGAATAAGTGGAATCTTCGCCGACATCTCGTAAAACGGCGTCATGCACCACAGCCCGTGTTCCCCGATCATGTGGCCATGATCGCCGGTAAAGAGGATCAGCGTATCATCCAAGATGCCCTCCTCCCGCATCAGCCCCATCACCAGCCGGATCTGATGGTCAATGTGCGTGAGCGTTGCGTAAAACGCCCGCCGTGCCTGCGCCTGCTCGTGCCACGGCGCGCCACTTAGCGCGCTTAAGCCCGCATTTCGGTACTTGAGCGTATAGGGAAGCTTGTCCGGATCGCTGGACCAGTCCCCCGTTGTCGGCCTGTCGATCTCCACATCCCGGTACAGGTCCAGGTAGGCCTGCAAGGGAGTCTGAGGAGGGTGCGGCGCCGAAAAGGACAGGTACCAGAAGCCCGGTTTGCGCGTATCCCGCCGGTGAATCGTCCGGGACATCTCCCGCACCGCCCAGTTGATCGGGTGGCAGTGTTCGGGCAGGTGCCAGGCGCGGGCCATAAAATCGTTGTGACACATCCCGCTCGCATACTCCATCCCGGCATACCCCTGGTCCGCAAGGAAAAGCTCGTAATCGTCCGCCCGCCCGTCGAACTGGTGCCGTCCCTGCTCCTCCAGGATCACATCGTTGAAACCGATCCGATCCCGCTGGGGGTGAACGTGCAGCTTGCCCACGGCATAGGCCTGGTACCCCGCATTCTGGAAACACTGCGCCATCGTGGGCGTATCCGGCATCGGATTCTGTTCCTTAAAACTGCGGTCCCCGTGAGAACGCGCGTTCATCCCCGTCATCAATGTCCGCCGCGCCGGAATGCACGAGGGGCACGCCGAATACGCCTGGGTAAACGTCACCCCGCTGCGGCCGAGCTGCGCTAAGGTGGGCGTCATCACCACCGGATGTCCCGCCTGCCGCGTCAACAGCCCGCTCCAGTGATCCGTACAGATCAACAGTACATTTGGCCGCTTGGAATCGTCAGCCATCACCCCCTCCTTCCTATATACACACCGGTTCTTTCCGGGGCCGACATAGGAACTGACCCCCGACTACTCACCCTTGCTTCGAATCACCGGCTCCAAACCCGCCAACATCTCCAGCGTATGGTGGCAAAAAATCCGGTGCCCGTCCTTTGTCTCGCGCCAGGGTGGGATCTCTGTTTCGCAGACCTTCCCTCCGTCGGGCAGTAGCTCGCGCCGAGGGCAGCGCGTGTGGAACGGGCATCCCGAGGGTGGGTCGAGCGCGCTGGGAACCGTTCCCTCCATCCGGATCTGTTTCCGCCTAACATCCGGATCTGGAATCGGAGTGGCCGAAAGCAGCGCCTCCGTATACGGGTGATAGGGGGGCGCGTAAATCGCCTCGGCCGGGCCGATCTCCATCATCTGTCCCAGATACATCACAGCCGTGTAGTCGGAGAAAAAACGCACAACGCTCAGATCGTGGGCGATAAAAACCATCGTTGTGCCGTATTGCCTCTGGATATCCAGCAGCAGATTGAGAATGGCAGCCTGAACCGAAACGTCCAGCGAGCTGACGGGTTCGTCGCACAGCACCAGATCCGGACGGCTGGCGAATGCCCGGGCAATTCCCACCCGCTGTTTCTCACCCCCGCTCAACTGCCTCGGATAGCGCTCGTAATACCGTTCGTCCAGCCGGACGGCCTTTAAAAGCGCCATCGCTTCGCTGTATACCTGATCTCTGGGAACCGCCCCGAACCGATGCATCACCCGCCCAATCTGGTACCCCACCGTATAAGAAGGGTTCAACGTCGAATCCGGATTCTGAAACACCATCTGGAGCTCCTGAAGCAGCCCCGGATCCCGCTTCGACAGCTCCTGCGTCAGATCGGATCCCATAAACTCGGCCCGGCCGTCCGCGCTTCGCTCCAGCCCGATGAGCGTCTTCACCAGCGTGCTCTTTCCACAGCCGGACTCCCCCACAATACCGAGCGTCTTGCCCTTCGGCAGACCCACGCTCACCCCGTTGACCGCGCGAACATATTGTTTCTCCTCAAGCCCCAACGCGCCCCTGAGCGAACCGCTGTGATGTTCATAGTAGGTCTTCAAATCCTCCACCTGCAAAACCGCATCCTCCCTACCCCCCCTGCCCGCCACAGAAGCTGGGACCAGCCCTTCGGGCGGCTCCCAGGCCGCTGGGTCAGTCTCCTCCGCAAAATGGCAGCGCACCCGGTGGTCCTTTCCGGTCTTTCGCAGCAGGGGAGCCTCTTCGGAACAGCGATTCTGCGCATAGGAACACCGGGGCGTAAAGTGACACCCGGCCGGCCAGTCGTCAGGAGAAGGCGCTTGGCCGGGGATGGGATAGAGCATGCTGCTAAGCTCGCCCAGCTTTGGAACGCAGCGCATCAGTCCCTGCGTGTACGGGTGCTGGGGATGCCTGAAAATCTCACCCACCCCCGCCCGCTCCACGATTTCGCGCGCATACATCACTCCCACCTGGTCGCACACCCGGGCCACAACCCCTAAGTTGTGGCTGATAAACAGAATCGCCGTATCAAAGTCCTGCCTCAGCTCATCGATCAGGTCTAAGACAGCCGCCTCCACCGTTACGTCCAGCGCCGTCGTGGGCTCGTCCATAATCAGCAGCGCCGGGTTGTTCAGCAGCGCCATCGCAATCACCATCCGCTGCTGCTGTCCTCCCGAAAGTTGATGCGGGTACCGGCGCATCGCCAGCCCCGGATCGGGCATACGCACCCGGTCCAGCATCTCAACACAGCGCCTCTCGGCCTCTTCATTCCCCCTATCCTGGTGAACCGTCAGCGTCTCTTTGAGCTGGTCCCCGATGCGCATCGCCGGATTCAACGCCTGCTGGGGATGCTGATATACCATGGAAATCTGATTTCCCCGAAGCTCGCTCAACTCCTCCCCGCACCTCCCCACAAGTTCCTGCCCCAAAAACAGGATACTCCCTTCTTTAATGTACCCGTTCGCACTCAGAAAATTGACAATGGACCACGCTACCGTACTCTTCCCACACCCCGATTCGCCGACCAGTCCAAAACTCTCCCCCTGCCCGATCTCAAAAGAGACATTGTGCACCGCGTCCACCTCGCCATCCCGCACCTTGTACGCAACCGCAAGGTTTTCAACCTTGAGCACTGGAACAGATGCTTCAACCAAAAGAAACGCTCCTTTTACGCCTTCCCTAACTGCGAGCCGCTGGCGGATGGCTGGGGATCACAGGGGCCGCGTGACCAAGTCCTTTATCTACAAACTGCACGGCGATTGAACCGGAAACTATCCGATCCGCTTGTGGCCCTCACCTAACGCTGGTAGCGCGCCGTCTCCTCCTGCAGCCCGTCCGCAAACAGATTCAACCCCACCACCAGCGACGAAATCGCCGCGGCCGGCCACACCACGGCCAGCGGATGGGCAAAGATAAACCTGCGGGCTTCGTTCACCATATTCCCCCAGTCCGGATCGGGCGGAGGCAGGCCGATGCCTAAGAACCCCAGCGTGCCGATCGTAAAAATCGCGTACCCCATCCGCAGCGTCGCATCCACGATAAGCGGGCTCCTTACATTTGGCAGGATCTCCCTGTACATAATGTACCACGACCGCTCCCCGCGCGTCCGGGCGGCCTGAACATAATCCCGACTCTTGATATCCAAGGTCATCCCCCGTACCAGCCGTGCGATGCCCGGCGTTCCCGTCATCGTAATCGCTAAAATCACCACCGGATCGCCCTGGCCTAAGGCCGCGATCACAATCAGGTAGAGCACAATCCGGGGAAACGCGATCAGCGCATCCAACACCTGCATAACGATCTGATCGATCCACCCTCCCCGGTACCCTGCATTGAGCCCCAAAAACGTCCCGAAGGCCAGCGACCCGATCACCCCCCACAGCGCCACCCCCCCCGGCAGAACCGTGCCCCCGGGAAGCCGTGTCTTGATGAGAATCACCTGCGTACCTGCCATCAGGCGCGACAGCAAATCGCGCCCTAAGTGGTCCGTGCCCAGCGGATGCATCAGCGTAGGCCTCATATTCTGCACAAAATCGGTCGCCGTGGACTTATACGGCGTCCAGAAAAGCGACAAGATGCCCGTCCCGAACCACAACAGGACAATCACAAGCCCCACGGTGCCGATGCGCGATCCCAAAACAATCGACACCTGCTCCCAAAACCGCCTGAAGCGCGACGGCCGCTTCACCTGTGCAGCAGTGGACTGTGCAACAGCGATGGGTAACCTCCGTAAGCGTTCAGATTCAGCAGTCCTCTTCCTGCCCCATTGTCCCTTATCTGTGTTCATCTGTGGTTACTTTTCTCTGGCCTCTGTCTCTCCCACTGTCCATCGCAGCGCCTCAGCCACAATCGCCAGTTCATCGGGCCGAACCGTTCGCAGGTCCAGAAACAATCGGTCCTCCCGAACATACCCCAAAACCGGTGGTGTGTGCCGTCTCAGACGGGCCGCCAGGTCTCCAACAGAGCGCCCGGGCCAGGATAGGGTCAACGCCGTGCTGGGGATCTCCTCCAGCGGGAGCGCGCCGCTGCCCGTTTGAGCGACCGAAGGCTCCAGGCCGAGCCGGACGCCCCGGTCCGTCAGGTCCGCCAGTCGCCTGAGCAGCCAGCCGCCCCGCCTCCGCAGCGATCCCGCAGGTTCGGTCAGCATCCGCAGCGTCGGGTGTTTCCGGAGGAGCGTCTTCCGGTTCAGAAACAGCTTCAGCGTGGCCTCTAAGGCGGCGTAGGTCAGCTTGCCGCAGCGCAGGGCGCGCATCAGCGGGTTCTGCCGAATCCGGTCCAGCGCCTCCCGCCTGCCCACCAGCAGCCCCGCCTGCGGCCCCCCAAGGACCTTATCCCCGCTAAAGCTTACCACGTCGGCTCCCGTAGCAACGCTGTCGGACACAAGCGGCTCGTAGGGTAGCCCGTAATCCCGCAAATCCATCAGCACCCCGCCCCCTAAGTCGTGCGCCACTGGAACCCCGTGCCGCCGTCCCAGAGCCACCAGTTCCTCTAAGGCAACCTCGGCCGTGAACCCCATCACCTTATAATTGCTTGGATGGACCGCCAGCATCAGGCCGGTCCGGTCGCTCAGCGCCGCCTCAAAATCCCGCAGATGCGTCCGGTTGGTGGTGCCTACTTCCACCATCACCGCACCGCTTCGGGCCATGAGATCGGGCATACGGAACGAACCGCCGATCTCAATCAACTGACCCCGGGAAACGACCGCTTCCCGGCCCAGAGCGAGCGTATTGAGCACAAGCAGCACCGCAGCGGCGTTGTTGTTCACCACACAGGCCGCCTCTGCGCCGGTCAGTTTACAAAGGATCTCTTCCACCAGTGCGATCCTGGCCCCCCGCTGCCCCGATTCGAGGTCTACTTCTAAGTTGCTGTAATAGCCTGCCGTATGTGAAATTTGCTTGAGGGCCGCCTTCGGCAGGGGCGCCCGCCCCAGGTTGGTATGCAGTACGATTCCAGTGGCATTCACCACCCGAAAGAGACTGGGAGCAAGCGTCTCATCCAGACGCCGACGCACATCGTCCACCACCTGCTGGACCATTGCCTCACGGTCGCCCCCCACGGCCTCACCCCGGCCCATCGCCTCCCGGAGCGCATCGATACAATCGCGCACCAGCCCGGTTACCACGGGCGCATCAACCTGTTCAAACAATGCGCGTACCCCCGTTTCGGAAAGCACGCGGTCTACAGGCGGGATCACAGAAAAATCGGCCTGAGTCCTCGTCGCTGGCAAAAATGGCGTCCTTTCATTCAGGGCATGATCTCAAACCGAATCTCTTTGGAGACCTTCTTCCTGGCCAACAGGTCGATAACCGCCACCTGAACCTTTTGCCCGCCCGGCTTGGTCCGGGTCAGGTCGAGTTCCACATACGCCACTTCATCCTGTTTCTCCCCCGTCTGCTCGTACGCAATCACCACTTCCTGGCCCTTCTCCGAAATGCGGAACAGCCGGCCAAAGCCGTGCAGCACCCGCGCGGGAACGGAGCGTTCCTCGTAGGACCGGAGTTTATACTCCACACGGTACTGAGTCTGCCCGAATTCATCCCGCCTCAAATTGTAAATCTCGAAATACACGAAGGCGTTCTGATCGTCCCGAAATGCCCGGGACGACATCGGAATGATCTCCAGACCCTGTTTGACAAAGGGGCCCTCTTCCATAGGAGTCATCGAGAAGGCCAGCTCAATATCGCTGATCTGCAGCGCCTCCCTTCCCCTGTAGTCCTCCAGCAGGATCTCCTGCTGGTAGACCTGGGACTTACCGGAAGAGAAATCCTGGACCTGGAAGGCCATATGGTATGGCCCCGGCGGCAGGTCAACCGGCAGGATACCCGGAATAAAGGCCCCCTTCTCGATCTGCTGGTCCGTAGGGACCTTAAAAACAATCTGGTCCTGAACCCGGTGGACCTCGTTCCAGAGGCTGTCGAAGATGGCCAGCCCCCGGCCCAGCACGAGCAGGTCGGTCTTCTCGTCCACGTTCAGCCGGACCACTTCGGAGGCCGGCAGGCCGTAATAGATCTCCAGCCGGGTCTTATCCTCCGGCCCCCGGTAACTCGCCGGATAATAGTGGAAATCGATCGGAAGGTCCGCAAAGTCGGGCACGTAAATCGAAGCCTGTTTCACCGCGATCTGATCCACAATTACACGTCCGTGCAGCTTCATCAATTCGGTCGTCAGTGACAGCAGATTCCCCTGGGGAACGGGCGCAAACACATAGCGCCGATTGCTGTGCTCGCTCACAAACGTAATCTCGGTCCCCCCGTTGATGTCGGCGTACACCCAGTACTCCCACCGGACGTCTGTTCTGACTGGAAACATGGGAAGGCCGGGGTCCACCCGAAGCCCGATGCGAAACCGGTTGATAAAATTGGTCCTGGCATCCTGGATGTAGGGATCGAGTTCGGCCTGGATGTCGCTCGACCGGCTGACGTGGTCTGGATCGCCCAGCCGGATGTAGACACCTCCCCGGTCGTCCCAGGGGAATTCCGCTTGAGCAAAATGCTGCCGGGCGTGGGCCACCCGCCGGTAGTGCTCCACGAGGCGCTCGTTTGAGGCCGACAGCGGAGCGGGGTCCCGGCGCTTCCAGAAACGCCGATTCACCTCCTCCTTCTGGTCGTCGGGCGTGTTTTTATAACGCGCCAGTTCCTCCTTTGTGGCCACGAAGGAAATATCCCGGTAAAGCCGCTGTTCCTCCCCGGGCAGTTGGTCGATGTAGGTCTCGAAAAACTGCTGCGCATGCTCAAAGTCCCGGTCCGCCTGGCTGATGAGCGCCATCTCCAGATGGACCCGGGGCTCAACCTCGCCCCCGGCCGCTATCATCTCCTCGAAAATTTGCACAGCCTCCTGCTTCTGGCCCTTTCCAAGCAGCAGCTTTGCCAGCCGGTAGCCCGCCTTGGAGTGGGCGGGATAGGCCGATACCTGCTGCCGATAGGCAGCGATGGCATCAATCGAATCCTCCTGCCCCTCCAGCAGCAGGCCGATCCGGTAGTAGGCATCCCGGTGGCGGGCATCGAGTTCCAGGACCTGCTCAAAGGCCTTCAGTGCCTCCGACGGTCGGGAGTCCTGGTAGGTCACAGCGAGGTTGTACTGCGCCTCCACAAAGGTGGGGTCTTCACCTAAAGCGCGCCGGAAACTGACCCGTGCACGCCGCTTATCCCTACCCTTCAAGTACACCAGACCGATCCCATTGCGGCCTGCGGCCTTCGCCCCCAGCTTGATCGCCTTTTCAAAGGCCTTTTTCGCCCCCTTTCCATCTCCTCTATCCAGATAGGCGTGGCCCAGAAGAACGTAGACCTCGGCCTGCTCATAACCGGCGTCAATCACCGCCTGCAGGGCGGCAGCCGCGTCCCCTGGCCGTTTATTCCGGATGTGCGCTTCCGCCGCCCTCCGGAGGGAATCCGCCCGCGCAGGGGTCAGCACACCCTGCGCAGCACTGATATTGGAAGTAAAAAAAAGCACCAGAAAACAGAGGATCAAACGTTGACATCGCATGGAAACGCCCCCGATAAAATCCCTGCCCAAATGAGATCGCCCCCCGGTGTTGCAGCGAGAGGCGGTACATGATAAATATAAGTAAATCTATGCAATATTGTGTCCTTGAGCAAAGGAATTCTTGAGACCCGTTAGAGGCGGCCAAGCGGTGCGATCCGCCGCGCTTCTCCAAATGCGTTTCAACATTGACAAGACCGGACTCAGGCTATATCTTTGAGCCAGTGATCCCCGTCCCTTTATATTAGGTCATGGAGAAGCCTATATGTTTGTACGAAAAGTGGTTATCCCGGTAGCCGGCCTGGGCACCCGCCTCTTTCCCACCACCAAAGCCCTCCCCAAAGAGATGCTCCCCGTGGGCCCCTATCCCGCCATCCAGCACGTGGTGGAGGAGATGGCCGCGGCCAACCTGAAGAAAATCCTTTTTATCACCTCTCGGGGCAAAGCCATCATAGAAAATCAGTTCGACAACAACGTCGACGTCGTCATCCACCTCGAACAGGACGGACGGCTGAACGACCTGGGAGACTTCGACTACAGCAGGCGTGGAATCGAGTTTTTTTATACCCGCCAGCAGGTACCGGCCGGCACGACCAAACCGCAGGGCACCGGAGCAGCCGTTGCAGCGGCCGAAAGCTTTGTAGACGACGAACACTTTGTGGTCGCCTACGGCGATACCATCATCAGCTCCACGCGAACCCCGAGCTTTATCGGCCGGATGATAGAAGCACATCTCAAACACAACGCCACCTGTACCCTGGGCGTCCGACACGTTTCACCGGACTTGGTCGGTCGATATGGCATGGTAAAGCCGGTTCCGGGCGAAGACCTGAAGGCCGACAGTTTTCGGATCGAAGACGTGGTGGAAAAGCCCACCGCAGACGAAGCGCCCAGCTCTATGGCCGTGAGCGCCCGCTACATCTTTGGTCCAGAGATCTTTGAACGCTTAGAACGCATTCCCCCTTCCGAATATCAACTGACCGAAGCCATTCGGGGCCTGATCCGGTCCGGGCACATGGTCCGCTGCGTGCAAATGGCACCGGACGAGACCCGCTACGACATCGGCAGCCACGAAAGCTACTACAAGGCATTCATCGACTTTGCCCTCCAGGACCCCAACTGCGGAGAAAGTATCCGGTATTATATCCAAGCCTGCGCCGGTAGACATCCAGTTGAGGCAACCGCCTCAAATTCAACCACAACCAGCTCCTGACCTATCCCAATACCTACGACCAGGTCATCTTTGCCCAGATCGACCAGGCCTGGAACCTGGGCGCCGCCGGTGTGGGTGCCACCATCTACTTCGGATCTCCCGAGTCCAACCGGCAGATCACCGAAGTCAAATGTTCACCGCGGTCACCATCGCATAGCAGAAATTTCCCCCTATGTATAAAAGGGCCTTCCAGACAGTGCTTCTGGAAGGCCCCCACCCCGAGAGTCCCGCCGGGTCGCCCCTACTTCTTCTTGGGCTTTGGCATATACTTTTTCAGCCGCTGCGAAATGATATCGGCCGTATAGGGTTTCACCACATAATCGTTCGCGTCCGCCTGAACTTTTTGGCAACCTTAACTGTACGGGCGCGCTCAAATCCGACGTCATCCGCGCGATTTCTGCAGCTACGGACGATAGCGTCGGAAACTCCTGGGCCTCATCGATCAACCTTACCACATCTTCTTCTGTTATGGTCCACACACATCCTTTGTTCAGATGCTCTACCCGTCGTCTTTCACCAGCCTCTTCCCGTCAAAAATCAGCTTTCCCTTCTCGTAGATACAACCGGTCTCTTCATCGAGCTCGTACTTCATCAACTGGCCGAGGGACAGATGGTCGAAGACCACCCTGGGATCTTCGTATTTCTCGATCAGCTTTTCAATAGGGCCTTCAAACTGAAGCTGCCGGCGTTTTGGTTTCTCCTTTTCACGCCGCTCTTGCTCCTCCTTAGAGAGAATAGGCAAACGCTCGGCAGCCGGCCCCAGCCTGCTGACGTATTCCTGCTGCCGTCGATACCGGTCATGACGCTTTTCAAGTTCGGACTTCTCCTCCACATTCTCGTAATATTCTCCGACCTCTTCGGCCTTCCGGCGAAATCGTTCTCGCTCCTCCTCTTTCAGATCGTCATTGCCCGCCTTCCGCATAATATCTCTGACGGACCTGTTCATCGTTTAACCTCCGATCCAATTTCGGATTTAAAGTCTTTCATTCCGCATTGGTGGTTCGGTGCCTTCTGTGATAAAAAACATACACCTCCACCCACCATTTGTCAACGGCTATTTTCCTCCTTCCCCGAAATGATTGACTTATCCCGCGCCTCCGGTTACTTTATCAACAGTCTTGTGTCCATCGGTGTGCATCCGTGGTTGTTTTCAGCCTTTTCCCGAGGAGTCCACCATGTTTCACTTCGACAAACTGGTAGAAATCATGGACCGCCTCCGAAGCTCCAAAGGCTGTCCCTGGGACCTGAAGCAGACCCACCAGACCCTCAGACCCTACTTGATAGAAGAGGCCTATGAAGTCTTAGACGCCATCGACAGCCGGGACGACCGTGCACTCCGGGAAGAACTGGGCGACGTCCTCCTCCAGGTGGTCTTCCATGCCCAGATCGCACGGGAAGGTGGGCGGTTTACCATAGACGATGTGGCCGCCGCCATTTCAGAAAAACTCATCCGTCGCCATCCCCACGTCTTTGGAGACATAACCGTAGACGGTGCGGACCAGGTGGTCGAAAACTGGGAAGCGATCAAATCGCGTGAACAGCGGCAAAAAGGGCAACAGGACTCTGCCCTGGAAGGCATTCCCCGCCACCTGCCGGCCCTCCTCAGAGCCCGTCGTGTTCAGGAAAAGGCCGTCAGGGTCGGCTTCAAATGGGCCCATTCGGACGAGGTCGCGCAAAAAGTCCGGGAAGAGGTGGCGGAATTCTTCGATGCACAGGCCTCGGGAGATTCCGCCAAAATCGGAGCGGAATTGGGAGACGTCCTCTTCGCACTGGTAAACCTGGCCGGCTTTCTGCACATCTGTCCGGAGGAGGCCCTGCACAAAACCATCGAAAAGTTCCAGGTCCGCTTCCGCTTTATCGAAGCCGAATTGAAAAAACAGGGCAAGCGGCCCCAAACGGCCACCCTGGAAGAAATGGATCTGCTCTGGGAAAAATCAAAAGAAGCAGGGAATGAGGAATGAAAGCATAGGGAAGGGTAATCCGCCCGCTTTTGGGGAGAGGAAAAGGGCCCTACTCCCTTACTGCCTACTCCCTCTTCCAACGCCTCTCTCACAGCATCTAAGCGCGTCTGCATGAGGTCGCGCAGACGGTCTACATCGGCTGCGAGCTGCCTGCGCATCTGTTCACTGGCGGACGTGTCAGCAGCGCTCCTTAACCATAGAAATCGTAGTATTTGGAGAGCTCCAACACCGGTATAGGCGCCTTTTCCCAGTCATGAATCCAGCAGATGAGACTGTCACATCCCAGATCATCCAGTCCCTGCTTCTGGAAATCGCTGCTCCTCACCAGGGTATGCGCCCGCACCAGCCGATCCTCCGAGGAAAGAACGTAGTGGGGGAACTCATCCTGCGACTTCAGTACCTCAAATCCCAACTTATTGTAGATCCGGATAAACAGCTCTCGTACATTGGTCGGGTTGCGCACCCCCGGATACGTGGCCAGACGCTCCACATGAACATCTTCCTTCAAATACCGGTCAATCACCTCCAAAGCGGCTTCGGGAATGGCCAGGGACTTGGCGTTCTTCTTCGCCAGTTCCACCTCCACCCGTTTCAGGGTCAGTTCGGCCACCTCCTTGGACTCGCTTACCGATTTGCGCACCCGATCCCCCTCTTCATCATAATAGCCGATCCACCACTTCTTGCCACGCTGGTAGAGCCAAGCCATCGTCTGTTCACTCCCTCTCCGGTCTACGGTCCCGATTTCAACAACCCCCGGTCCCACCCTATGTTTATGCCTCTCTTATCCACAAATGGCCACATTGGCAGTTGACAAAAATATACACAACTATTTTATTTTATTGTATATTATGCACAAGAAGCTTGTTTATTGACACACGTTATTTTGTGGCTGTTAGCCACAAAATATCCCCATAAATATGGAGAAAACCACATCTCAAGGCAAGTAAATTCGCCTGCGCTTGCACAAAAAACGGGCAGGCTGCCAACAACAGCCTGCCCCCTGATCCCACCGCGCTTTCAAACGGCCTATCGCAACAGCAGCATCCGCCGGGTCGCTTCAAACTCCCCCGCTGCCAAATGGTAGAAATAGATCCCACTCGACACATTCCGTCCAAAGTCGTCCTGGCTGTCCCAGGTGACCCGGTAGCGCCCCGCCGGCCGCATCTCCTTCACCAGCGTCCGCACCCGCTGTCCCACCAGATTGTAGACTGCCAGGTCCACCCGGGCTTCGGTCGGCAGCTCAAACGCAATGGCCGTTATCGGGTTAAAGGGATTGGGCACGTTTTGCAGCAGGCGAAATGCCCTTGGGCGAAGCTCCATCCGCTGCGCCGTCGGCAGACGTAAGGGTACGAATACCCCCTCATCGGTGATCACCATCCCCCTTTGTACCTTCAACGCCACCCCAATGGCCTTCCCTATCGGCCGGAACCGGAGTTGAGCCAAGCGGCCGTCACCCTGTCCCACCCATCGCTCCTCGTCCTGTGCATACCCGCCTGCGATCATAATCGACCCGGATTCGTCGTGGTGCACCAGAAAGGCCCCGCCCTCGAAAGGCCCCTCAGCGCCCTTTCTTATGCCGAGGTACTCCGCCTCCATAGGATCGTAGACCACCCGCAGCACATATCCCTGGGACGCAGGGATCGACTCGGCCTCCAGCCCTGCGACCACCTCGTCCGAAGCCCCCTCCAGCTGCTGCCACACCAGCGTGCCCGATGGGGGTGCAATCTTCCCCGCTCCGTTCATCAGCCGGACCAACACCAGGAAATCCTGAAAGTCGATCCGGCCGTCCTTGTTCAGGTCGAAGTGGGCGTCTGCATACCCCTGGGATTTGCCCATCATCTGCCTCACAAAGAGGACCAAATCAGCAAAGCCGACCAGGCCATCCCCGTCAAAATCGGCCGGAGACCGCCGTGCCAGCCCGAAGAGGATATCTGCAAACGATTTCTCCTCCCCAACCACGATGGGTACTGCCTGGTCGGGTTTGGGCGTATCTTCATAAAATTCGGCCACATAACCCTTGGCCTCGGCGCGCAGCAGATAGCGCCCGTCCCGCAGTCCGTTCAACTCATACGCCCCCGTCTGGACCGTCCGGGTGCTCCAGACCTCGGCCCGGCCGAGCTTCTGGGCCGCCACCACCGCTCCGGGAATGGGCCTCCCGGTCCCATAGGCCAGCACATAGCCCGAAATCAACCCGCCGCGCGTCAACGCGAAATCGACCTTTGACACCTCCTGACCCAACTCCACCTCCAGCCGTTTGGCCGCACCGGCGCTATCTGCCTCGCTGTACCAGGAGAGGATGTACCCCAGGGCCGATGCCCGTACAATATAGGCGCCTTCGGGAAGTCCGATAATACGGTAGGCCCCTTTTTCGGGATCCAGGATCTCCGCACGGAACTGCTTTCGCACAATCGCCCTGTCCCGATCTCTGGACGGTGAAATCGAGACAGGCGGCGGAGCGTCCACAACCACCCCAGCGGATCCCGCAACCGCGGTCGTCCCACCCGACAGGGGGACCTGTCCGCCAACCGGGGTGCGCAACCGCGGCACCGGCACCGCCACCACCTCAATCCTCTTCAGAGCCCCATCCTCTACAGCGGTCACCCGGCCGGAAATAACCCCCAGCCTGGGCAGCACCACATCCATTCCTGTCACCACCTCCTCAACCCCCACCGGAATCTCTGCGGGCCCCGTGCCCTCGTCGTTCAGGTAGAACCGGGCCGCAAACCCCACCGCCGTTGCCTGCAGCGCGTAGGTCCCCGGGGGCAGGTCTTTAATCTGAAAGGTCCCATCCTTCTCCGTCTTCACCGCCCGCCCGGTCGGATGATGGGGCAAAACACGGTCCGGTTCCGCCCCTTCTGCCCCGTCGGACCGCCCGGGGGTGGTCAGAGGAACCCTGGGCTCAGGACGGCCACGTAAAAACACTACCGCACCACTCACCGGGTTCTCTTCTCGATCCGTTACCTTTCCAGAAACCGCACTCAGGCGCCCGAGGGCCAGATCAATCCCGGTGGTATGGGCGTTCGACAGCACCCGCACCGGATTTGTACCCTGACGTTTCAGGGTATTGGGATAATATTGGGCCGCATAGCCCTCGGCCCGTGCCCAGACAGTGTAATCGGCCCCGGGCAGGTTCGAAATCACATACGCTCCATCCTCTCCCGTATGTGCCTGCCTCCGCTTTCCCCCCGACCGGGGCTCTGCAACCACAAGCGCTCCCACCACAGGGTCTCCGCCCGTCCGGGCCGTTACCCGCCCAAAAATCGTCCCGACCGGCTTCAGCTGAAAATGGACGCCCGCAGGCTGGACCTCTAAGGTGACCCGTACAGGCGTCGCCTCGTCCCGCACGGCCGCGCCGTCGTAGAACACCCGCCCATACCCCTGCTTTGCGGCGGTCATCAGATAGTTCCCGGGCGCCAACCCCGTCAACCGATACGTCCCGTCCTCGACCGTCTCCGCCGCCTGGCGGCGTCCATCGCCCACTACGGGCCACGCGAAGAGGGTCGCGCCTCCCATCGAACCCTCCCCGCTGTCCACCACCCGTCCCGAAACCCCCAGCCCTTCGGAGACCTCCACATCCACCCTCTCAATCCGATCCCCCACCCCAACCACAACCAGGCCGTTGCGCGTTCCGCCCGTGTAGAACGCCGTGAGATACCCCCGGGCCAGCACCCGCACCTGGTACTCCCCGGGCACGAGCCCTTCAATCAGATAACCCCCATCCGCCTGCAGGTGCGCCCCCCGGTGGAACGGCTCATCCGGAGAACGGCGCTCCGCCACCACCACGCCCACCGACGCCGGCGCCCCGGTCGCTTCATCCGTCACCTGTCCGGACAGGGTGCTCAGCGGGTGCAGCGCCACCGCCAGTTCCACACGCGGATGCTGCCGGTCCAGCTGCCCCTGGACGAATCCCGGAGGCGACGACCCCACCCTCCGCTCTTCCTCTGCATCCGCAAGCGTCGCTCCCAGTCCTGCTGCCAAAACAAAAAGACCAACCCATTGCAGTAGACGCATCCACCCCCCTATGTGTATTAAAATACCAATATCCCCTGTCGATTCATAGAACAGTAACGGTCCAGCAAATCCCTATATATTAGCCAGAGCACCGGGCAGGTTTTGTTTCATTCCGGCCCAACCGAGAAAATATATACAAAACCCACCATTCGGCAAGCAAAACGGATTTCATGCACCTATTAACGTTTAGATGTCCAAAAAGTTCAATACCTTAGTTCCTAAAATCCTGCAATTTCTGTACCCGTTTTTCAATTTTCAATCTTTCGTACGCCAGGGCCCCCGCGTGCAGATCCTGCACCGCCATCCCGTAAAATAGGCAATCGCCCCCTTCCCCCGCAGCCCCTCCAGGCGGCCCAACGCCGCATCCCCAACCGTGAGCGCCCGCCCCTCCCCATCCCGCGCAAACCCGATCTCTCCATAGCGGTTCCGCTCCAGAGCCACCCGGAACTCCCCCGATTCCCGGGCCTGGTCCGGATGGTCCACCACAACCGCCCGGCTGCAGAGCAGGTCCAGATCGAGCTGCACCGTCCTCGAATCTCCCCCCATTACCGAAAGGTGGACATCTGCCGGGATGTCTCCGGATCCCAGAATCGGCCCGGGCGTTGGCACCGCCGCAAACACCGCATCCGCGCCGCTCACACAGGCCGCAATCGAATCCACCATGTGCAGCTTCGCCCTGACCTCCGGGCCCACCGCCGCCTCGAATGCCTCCCGGTTGGCCGTCCGCCGGCTCGTCGCCCGAATCTCTGCCGGGCGGTGCGCCCAATCTGCGCACAGGGCCAGCGCCCGGGCAATCCGACCCGTCCCCAGAATCGCCACCCTCTGCACGTCCTTCCGGGCCAGGTAGCGCGCCCCCAGCGCCCCGGCCGCCCCCGTCCGCATATTCGTGATGTACTCCGCATCCAGCACCGCCCGCCTGCCCGACCTCAAATCCTCCAGCTCAATCGCGGCCGTCCGTTCCCCCAGCCGCCCCGTCGCCCCGTCCGAACGCTCCTCAATCACCTTCCGCGCCCGGTAGCGCCCCGGCCACTCCCCCGGCAGTTCCAGCCGGAATACATCCTCCCTGCCCTCCTTTTGAACCTCCTCCCGCCGGGACGGATTCTTCATCTCCCCCAGCCCGTAGAGCCGAAATGCCTCGTCACAGCTTTCCACAAAGTCCCTCACCGGTAGAACCTGCACGATCTCCGCATCCGAAATCCGGACAATATCATCCACTGGAACCCCCTTGGTTTGGCCGGCTTCATTTTCCATAACTTTATCCCAAACAGGTCGACAAACGATACAAAGAAGGATGTTTTCATCTATGATTTCGACAGGTGACAATTCAACCGCCTGCTGATAGGTGCCGGAGTCATCGATCTGTCTGGGCACATCTCTCAGGTTTTCAAACGTAACCCCCTCGGCCATATCCACCACGTTTAGACTTGACGGAGCCTCATTGAGGCTTGATATTATAGGCCCATTCCATCTATCCTCACCCTGGAATACAGAATGCAGAAAAGCACTCCCTGCGGTCTGGGACATCCGTTGCAACCCCTTGATTTACTTGAACTCATACGCAGAAAAACGGTTCAAAGTATTGAGGAAGGAGAGGACCAATGAACCTCATCGTCATCGTCTTAGACAGCTTCCGGCAGGACCACGTCAGTTTCTACAACAGCGGAGAGGGGCCCTTCTCCAACATCGGGGCCTGCCGGACCCCCAGCATCGACGCCTTTGCTGCCGAAGCGGTCGTCTTCGACAACGCCTACCCCGAGGCCCTGCCCACCATCCCCATCCGCTGCCAGCTCATGACCGGGCAGCGCACCCTCCCCTACCGCGGCTGGCAGCCCCTCACATCTGAAGACATCCACATCGCCCAGATCCTCTCCCACGAGGGCTACGTCTGCGGCCTCATATCGGACACCTATCACTTCCGCGCCCCCGGCATGAACTACCACCGCAACTTTGCGGCCTACCGGTGGATCCGGGGGCAGGAATACGATCCCTGGGTCTCTGCCCCTTCAAAGCGGGAGATCAACGACTACGTCAACGAAAATTACCCTGAAGTCTGGCGCAGCCGCATCGGCCAATTTCTGGCCAACACCGACGGCTTCGCCTCCGAAGCGGACTGGTTCCCCGCCAAAGTCATTGACGAGGCCGCCGGCTGGCTGGAGACCAACCGGGCGCACGACAGGACCCTCCTCTGGATCGACTCCTTCGACCCCCACGAACCCTGGGACCCTCCTGCCCGCTTCGACACCTACACCGACCCCAACTATGGTGGTCCTCGCCTGATCATGCCCATGGGCGGCCAGGCCGCAGACTGGGCCTCCCCCGAACAGATCGCTCACATCCAGGGCCTCTACGCCGGAGAATCCGCCTTTGTCGACCACTGCCTCGGCCGCCTCTTTGACAGCTTAAAAAACCTCGGCTATTACGACGATTCCATCATCCTGCTCATGGCCGACCACGGCCACCCCCTTGGCGACCACGGCAAGTTTCTCAAAGGCGCCGACCGGATGTACAACGAACTCCTCAACGTCCCCTTTATGGTCCGCCTGCCCAGAGGGGAAGGCGGAGGCCGTCGCACCTCCGCCATCGTCCAGTTCCACGATGTCCTCCCCACCCTTTTAGAGGCCGTCGGGTTGGGCAACAACACCTCCGCCATGGCCGGCCAAAGCTTTCTCCCCGTCCTCAAAGGTAACGCCGACGACCACCGGGAGGCCATCATCACCGGCTACCACCACGGCATCGACCGCTGCACCCGGGACAGAACCTGGAGCTACATCCAGCGACCCGAGGGAGCACCGGACGAACTCTACAACCTCATCGACGACCCGCAGGAGAGACACAACCACATTGACGAGCACCCCCAGGAGGCCCTCCGTCTCGCCTCTGCTTTTGGCAACCACTTCAAGCGCAGCCGCACACGCATCGTCAAAGGCCTACAGGGCGAATACGAGATGTCCTCGTCCAGTATTGCGTAATATTTTACACCATTTTGCATGACGGGCCAGCTGGAAGGGAGGTCAGTCCGCGGCGCTCTGACGGTTGGGGGCAAACTGCCATTTTCTGGAGAGGTCCTGGGCGCGGACCATCCTGGCGTAGAGGCCGTCGGCATCCATCAGGTCGTCGTGGGTGCCGGTTTCGACGATGCGGCCCGCGTCTAAGACGACGATTTTGTCGGCGTTTCGGACGGTGGAGAGGCGGTGGGCGATGACGAGGGTGGTGCGGTGGCGGGTCAGGCGGGAGATGGCCTCCTGGATGAAGGACTCGGTTTCGGCGTCTACGGAGGAGGTGGCCTCATCCAGGATGAGGATAGGGGCGTCTTTGAGAATCGCGCGGGCGATGGAGAGGCGCTGTTTCTGGCCGCCTGAGAGGCGCACGCCCCGTTCGCCGATGAGGGTGTCGTAGCCGTCGGGCAGGTCGAGGATAAAGGGATCGGCGTTGGCCGCCCGGGCGGCGCTTTGGACCTCATCCTCGTTGGCTTCCGGGCGGCCGAAGAGGAGGTTTTCCCGCACGGTGCCGTGGAAGAGGAAGACGTCCTGGAGGACCGAAGCGATGTGCCCCCGCAGGTAGGCGAGGGGGAAGTTGCGGATGTCGTGTCCGCCGATTGTGACGGCGCCCTGCTGAGGGTCGTAGAAGCGGGGGATGAGGCTGGTAACGGTGGTCTTGCCAGCGCCGGTGGGGCCGACTAAGGCGACGATTTCACCCTCGTCAATCCGCAGGTCGATGTTGAACAGGACGGGCACGTCGGCATCGTAGCCGAAGGTGACGTCCCGGAGGCGGATGTTCCAGGCGATATGCTCGGGCGCGGCGGCGTCTGGGGCGTCTGCGATGTCGGATTGGACGGCGAGGAGGTCCAGGACGCGGTCGGTGCTGGCGGCTGCCTTCTGGAGGATGTCGTTGAAGGAGGCAAGCTGGAGGAAGGGCTGGTAGATGTGGCCCATGTAGACGATGAAAACGAAGAGGTCGGCCACGGAGATCGTTCTCTCCAAGGCCATGACCCCACCGCTCCAGATGACCAGGACGATGCCGAGACCGCCGATGGCCTCGATGATGCCGGCGGGTAAAATGGAGATTCTGTTGGCGGCGATGCTGCTGTCTCTGAACTTTCGGCTCTGGGTTTCCACCAGGCGGGCGCGGTTGTGCTCCTGCACGAAGGACTTGATCACGGGGATGCCGGAGAAGCTGTCCTGCACCAGGGCGACCAGGTTGGAGAGGTGTTCCCGGACGGACCGCCACATGGCGCGTACCTTTGAGACGTAGCGATAGACCAGGAGAGCGGCGACGGGGATGGGCAGGAGGGTGACGAGGGCGAGTTTGGGGTTGAGGGTGAAGAGGACGGCCATCATGGAGACCGGGATGAGGGTGGCCAGGGCGGTTTCCGGAACCCCGTGGGCGACAAAGTCTTCGACCGCCTCGATGTCGTTGATCGATCGGGAGATGAGGCTGCCGGTACGCTTCGTGTTGAAGAAGCGGTGGGGCAGGGTCTGGAGGTGCCGGTAGACCCGGGTCATCAGGTCGTGCATGACCTGGTAGGCGGTGATGTGCGAGAAGAAGCCGTAGCCGTAGCGGGCGGCGCCCCTCAGGAGGTAGACGCCGACGAGGAGGAGGCTGACCTGGAGCAGCGCTTCCGGGCTCCCCCCGCCCTGGGTCAGCCACTGGATAAGTTTGCGGATGAGCAGGGGGGGCAGGAGGTTGGCCGCGGTAAAGAGGAGGCCGCAGCCGATCGAGAGGGCCATAGGGAGGCGCCGGCCCTTCAGAAGGCGATAAAACTGGATGAAAAAGGCCATTTCTGTCCAGGGTTTTGGGGCGCATCAGATGACTGTACGGACTACAAACCTAGGGATGAGGGGCGACGAAGTCAACCCTTTTCACAGTCGGGAGGGACCCCCCCTCGAAATTTGGGTTGTGTTGGACGGGTTTGCGCTCTATATTACGGGGTCCAAGAGAACTGTTTTCTCAACGTAATATTTCTATATTTGTTTGAAATATATGAATTTACGTTTGAGTAAAACGTGGTGTTGATGAAGTGGTATCCCAAAATTAACCAAATTGCTCGACAATCGATCAAAGAGAATTCGATTTATTTATCAGATTTTCTGGAATCTCTCTGTTTCAGGATATTAATAACTTATTTAATATTTGATATTTATAGCTATATATGCACGTTAAAAAAGATTAGCTACGGTACTTAATTTTGGGTATATTATGCCTTCAACACTTATAAAAAGATGTCTACGATCGGTTGGAGGGCGGGATAAAGGCTGGCCTGGGTTATATTGGGGCCTGTAGCCTGAAGGGAAAGTCTCAACAATGCCCGGTTTACGGGTTGGCAGGATCGTGCGGTTTTTCCCAGAGTGATGGCGCACCACTCAGTGAGGGCAAGGATGGCGGAATCGAGGTTTACGGTTGATCCGACCGAGACCGAAGAGGCGCTGGTTGAGAAGATGACGGAGCCATCTCGGGCGGTTGTCGAGGCGGTCTCTCAAATCGACGGCGAGATTATGATCCTGGGGATCGCCGGGAAGATGGGGCTGACCCTGGGAGAGCTCCTGGCGCGGGCGGGCGCGAAAGGCGTGATCGGGGTCTCACGGTTTTCCAATCCGGCCGATCGGGACATATTGGAGCGCAAGGGTATCCGGACCGTGAAGTGTGACCTGACCGACGATGAGGGGCTCCGACAGCTTCCGGAGACGGGCCACGTCGTCCTGATGGCCGGGCACAAGTTCGGAGCGACTGGAAACGAACCTCTCACCTGGGCGATGAACACCCTGCTGCCGGCCAAGGTGATGCAGCGGTTTCAGGAGTCCCGGATTGTTTATGTGTCTTCGGGAAATGTCTACCGTTTTAAACACGTTAAAGAAGGCGGCGCTGTAGAGTCAGACCCGGTTGACCCGATTGGAGAGTACGCCCGGTCGAGGCTGGGGGGGGAGCGGCTGGTGCAGTTTTATTCTTTGCAGAATGGGACGCCTGTCACCATTGTCCGGCTGTTCTACGCCACGGAGCTGCGCTACGGCATCATTCTGGATATTGCACAGTGGGTCTGGAACCGTGAGCCGATCGATCTGACGATGGGGTACGCCAACCAGATCTGGCAGGGGGACGCCAATGCCTACCTGGCCCGCTGCTTTCCCCTGTGTGAAAGCCCGGCGCGTATCCTCAATCTCACCGGTCCAGAGACGCTTTCGGTCCGCGAGTTGGCTATCCAGCTTGGAGGACTGATGGCCGTGGAGCCGGTCTTTGAAGGGGAGGAGGAGGATACGGCGCTGCTTGGGAATGCAGGGGCGCTGTTCGACCTGCTCGGACCACCCAAAGTGACGGCGGCAGAGATCGTTGAGTGGGTCGCGGCGTGGGTGATGCAGGGGGGACCAACACTGGGCAAACCGACCAAGTATGAGGCCCGGGACGGAAAGTTTTAGGTACTTGCGGAATATCAAATCCGCAATTTCGGGAGGGTATGGTGGTGGGGGATCTGAAGGGTGGTGTTGCCGAGGTCAACATTACCCCGCCCGTTGGCATCTCGCTGGGCGGGTTTGGCGGGCGTAAAGGACCGGCGCAGTCCGTCCACGACGATCTCTACGCGCGGGCGCTGGTGCTGGATAATGGCGAGGCGCGCCTAGGGATTGTGACGGCAGATGTGATCAGTTTTGCGCCCGATCTGGTGGATCGGATTCGGAGGCTGGTTTCAGATGCGGCGGGCATTCCGGGGACGCACCTGGTGTTAAACGGGTCGCACTCGCATTCGGGGCCTACGGTGATGGCGTTCCGGAGCATGGGGGATCGGGATGCGGCCTACGAGGATGTGCTCTGCCGGAAGGTTGCTGGGGCCGTGAAGATGGCTTTGGACCGGCTGGAGGCGGTTTCGCTTTTGACGGGCCGTGCACCGGTGCGGATCGGGTACAACCGCCGGGAGAGGTGGAAGGATCAGATGGTGCTGGGGCACAATCCGGGCGGGCCGGAGGCGCCTTGGGTGGACGTGCTGCGGGTGGACCGTGGAGACGGCTCCCCGCTGGGGCTTTTCTA
Organism: Candidatus Latescibacterota bacterium; assembly: GCA_965222075.1. Lineage (GTDB taxonomy): Bacteria > Latescibacterota > UBA2968 > UBA2968 > JAAXHW01. The sequence goes on from OZ244937.1 coordinate 4,499,528, forward strand.
CGCCACGGCGGCCCATCCGGTGAATTTGCGCGGTCTGGAATTCAGCGCGGAGTTTCCAGGGTATGCGGCCCGGTTTCTCGTTCGCAATTTTGACGGCGCCGTGCCGATGTTTGCCCAGGGCTGCTGTGGAGACATCAACTGTTCGCCCCAGGACGGGACGTTTGAGATGAGCCAGCGCCAGGGGAACCTGCTGGGGGCTGCGGCCCTGACGGCTGCTCTGCAGGCGGAACCGGCAGAGGGAACGGCGCTGGCTTCGGCCTGTCTCGAGATCAATCTGCCGTTGAACATTCCAAGTGTGGAGGCAGCGGCACAGGCGCTGGAGGGACAACGCGAAAGATACGAGCAGGCAGAGCAGGATCTGGAGGTGGTTCCCTATCTGCTGCGCCAGTACAGCGGGCAGGTGGCGTGGGCGGAGGACTACCTACAGGCGGCGCAGGCGGGCGAGGCACAGACACAGCTATTTGAGATTCAGGCGATGCGGATCGGGGACCTGGCGCTGGTGGCCTACCCGGGGGAGATGTTTGTGGACTACCAGCTTACTATGGACCGGGAGTCGCCGTTTTCCCGGACCTTTACGCTGGGGTATACCAACGGCTGCATCGGATATGTGCCCACAGAAGATGCATACCCGGAGGGGGGGTACGAGGTCGATACGGCATTCCGGTATTACGGGACGCTGATGATTACGTCCGATTGCGAGCGCATGGTCAAGGAGACGACGTTTGAGATGCTGGAGGGGCTGAAGGGATAGGGAGACCCATAGTTTGTAGAGGGTATTGGTTGTAGAAAGCCCATGACTTCAATTTTAAAACTGAAAAACTGGCGCAACTTCCGTCTGGCCGTAGGGTTTAATAGGAGTCCCTTCTTTTATGTGCATCCATGAAATTTTCTGAATTTTCGCTGCAGCCCAAAATTCTAGAAGCGCTCCGGGAGATGGGGTATGAGGAACTGACCCCCATCCAGGAGAAGGCAATTCCGCATGTCCTGGCCGGAAAGGATCTGTTGGGAGTTGCCGAGACCGGTTCGGGGAAGACGGGGGCGTGCGGTGTGCCCCTCGTGCAGATGGTAGATCCGACGCTCAACGCCTTGCAGGCCCTGATTCTGGTGCCCACGCGCGAGCTGGCTCAGCAGTATGTGGCGGAACTGGCGGAGATTGCCCGATATACGGATGTGGCGCCGTTTGCCGTGTTTGGCGGATTTGACATGGCGATCCAGCGGGCCAAATTGCGGGATAGGGTGCACATCCTGGTGGCGACCCCCGGGCGGTTGATCGACTATTTGTGGAATCATGCCCTGCCCTTTTCTCACATCCGCACCATGGTCTTGGACGAAGCGGACGAAATGTTGAAGATGGGGTTTATTGAGAATGTAGATTTCATCCTTTCATGTCTGCTCCACGACCATCAGACGTTGCTTTTTTCGGCTACCATGCCCAATGCGGTCGGCCGGCTGGCCAGGTCCTATTTGAAAGACCCGGTGCGGATTGAGTTGAACAAGGAGCAGATTGCGCCGGCGTCTCTGGCGCACCATTTTAAGTATATTGCACGTCAGGATCGGCTGAAGGCGCTGGTGACCTACTTACGGGAAGAGACGATTTCGCAGGCCATTATCTTCTGCAACTCCAGGGAGGGCGTTGGGAGGCTTATCCAGGCGTTGAAGCGAATGTTCCAGTCGGTGGAATTTATCCACGGAGGGCTGGAGCAGCCCCAGCGGACCTCTATTTATAACCGGTTCCGGGATCGAAGCATTCGTTTGCTGGTCGCCACAGATGTTGCCGCTCGCGGGCTTGATTTTACGCATGTCAGCCATGTGATCAATTACGAATTTCCCCAGTCCGAAGAGGCCTATACACACCGATCGGGCCGAACCGGCAGGATGGGACGGTCGGGCATTGCGATGACCTTTGTGGCCGACAGGGAACTGAATGCGCTCCAGCGCTTGCTGAGGGTCAACCGTATTGGTCCGGTCTGGCATGACCGGGTCCCTTCCTTTGCCGGCGTGTCCAGAACAGGAGGCAGGGAGGGCCAGCGGTTCGGCCGAAAGGCTCCCGGCCGTCGGGCCGGGAGACGGCGCAGGCGGTCTCGCTAATCCGGTACGGATAGCGCCCATTGAGGAGGTGGACAATGCGGTTTACTGCTGTGTTCTGCGTGCTGCCTTGGGCCTTTGTTGCGCCCCTTGTGGCTGCAGAGGTGAAAAAGGAAGTCTGGGCCGAAGGGGCCGCTTCTGCAGCGGAGGCCTTTGCCAGGTATGCCCCAGGGCGGATCGGCGTGCTGCTGGTGGCCACGGGCAAGGACCCCGATCTGGACTTTCGCTACGCGGGGCGTGCGTTGCATACCGAGGAACGGGAATTTTCTTACAGTTTTCACCGGATGACCCGTTGGTACGAGTTGCAGCTCTATGAGGCCTTGCGCGGTGTTTTTCAGGAGAAGGGATACGAGGTCCGGTGTCTGAACAGAGGGCCCTGGAAGGGGTTGCGTTTGAAGGAGGTGATGGCGCAGGCCAAAGGGATAGACGCCGCCTGCGTGGTGCATTACGGCATCAAGCGCACCCATGCCGTTGTGAATCGGGATGGTTATACCTGGTGGGTGCCGTTTGAGGGGATGTTGCTGAAGGTCAAGTGTACGGTTTTTGACGTTTCCAGTAGAGACCCGTTCTACGAGCTGAAGGGGGAGACGCTGGGCACGGAGGATCTCTACCCCAACCTGGGGGAGATGGTGGTGGAGGAACCGCTCTATCCGAGCGGATACAGTCCCCACGGCGGGATAAGCAACTATAAGATCGCGATCTACCATACATCGGTACGGGATCCAAAGACGGGAAAACGGACCCTTCCGATGATCCGAACCTCGGAAGGGTCGCTCGATATTTCTTACGAAGGAAATCTTGGGGAAGCGGGACAGCAGATTACGAAAAAGGACCCGGTGACGGGGATGGTGATCCTAAAGGACAAAAAGATACGGGAGGATAGTGTTTTGGGCCGGTTGCTCCAACATGTGACGTACCGCCCAAAGCAAGACGAAATCGAATATTTCGATCTGGTTTCCATCCATCGGTGCAGCGAGATGGTCCGTGAAAAAATTCCGCAGCAGCGTCCGTAGGGAGGGGCAATGTGGGTCGTCTTCAGCCAGTTCACGATAGAAAAGGATAGACCACTATGAACAGGTTTAAGCTGAAGGAAGTGGAATTGGAGCCGGACATTTTAGGGCTCACGCTGGATAGCGACAGGCTTTCACTGACCATTGCCCCTCAGCTTGGCGGTAAGATCACCTCCCTGATCAACAAGAAGACCAAGCGGGAATTTATTACCCGGACCAACATTTCTTACCGGCTGCGGACCTATGGAGATCGCTTTGAAGATTACGAACGCGACGGTGCGGATGAATGTTTTCCCGCGGTGGGGTCCGGTCCTTTTCCGGTATTTCCCTGGGAGGGGACACCGGTGCCGGACCACGGAGAGGTCTGGACCCTGCCCTGGGAATACCAGGTGAGGCAGGGGCGGCTGCATATGTGGGTGCGGGGAGTGAGGCTGCCCTACGTCTTTGAACGCCAGATCGGGTTTGAGATCCTGGCCCGCAAGGAGCAGCCCTATATCCGGCTCTCTTACCGGGTTCGGAACGAGAGTCCGTACGATATGCCCTTTGTTTATGCATTCCACCCTCTGTTCCGGGTTGAAACGCGCACCCGAATTTTGATCCCGAAGGGAACAGATGTGGTTTCTTATATGAGTACTGAGGACCGCCTGGGGCCGCCGATGACGCGGCATGCCTGGCCCCATGTGACCGACCTGACCTTAGACAAGACCTACGATCGAAGCGCGGTCCGGTCGAGCCGGAACAAGGAGGCCGAGAAGCTTTTTACGACGCGTCTGGAGCAGGGGCGGTGTGCCCTTCTTTATCCAAACGGGGAGTTCGTGGGGTTTTTGTTCCCGGCCAAAAAGCTCCCCTATCTGGGGCTGTGGGTCAGCGAAGGGGGGTGGTACAACCACCACCATGTGGCCCTGGAGCCTTCTACTTCTCAGGTTGACCGCTTAGATGTGGCCGAGGGGCTGAAGGCGTGCGGCGTGGTGCCCGGTGGCGGTGAGTTCGAATGGGATATCAGCATGATTTTGGGTAAGGGCGATGAGCTTACCGACCTTTTAGGGGAATTCTGATGTGCTAAAATATGCGATGACAGGGCTTTTTCTAGGCCTCTCACTGGTGGGGGCAGGGGGGGGCTGGGCAGCAGGTGAGGAGGATATGAAGTCTATCCGAGTATCCACTGCGGAGGGGGAGAACTGGTTTTATATCGATCGCTATGAGGTCACGGTTGCGACGCTTCAGGCGTTTGATCCAGATTACAAGCCCGCTTATGAGTATTTTGCGGACCCGAATATGCCGGCAACCGGTATTTCCTTCGTTCAGGCCCGGGCCTATTGCAAGGCGCAGGGAAAACGGTTGCCCACTTCGGAGGAGTGGCAACTGGTCTGTATGGGGCCTGAGGGGTTCACATATTTCTACGGAAATAACTGGAATCCGAAAAGGGCGCGGATGGGGCGCAGAAATTGGACCGACGGCCCTAAGCCCGTGGGGGCCTTTGAGCCGAACGGGTATGGTGTTTACGACATGGTGGGCAACGTGTGGGAGTGGGTGGATGACGGAGAGGCGGAAGGGGAGAGGCGCTCTGTCTACGGGGGGTCCTGGACGAACGGTCCCCGACAGACCAAATGCACCGTACGGCTGGTGTCAGATCCCCAACAGCGGGTTATCAATTATGGGTTTCGGTGCGCCCGGTCTGTAACGGCGGCTGACCGGGCCCGAATTGCCGAAGAGGAGGCGGCCAAATTGCGGGCATTAAAGGCCGCTTCACAGCGAGAGGCGGCCAAACGCCGCGCGCAGCAGGCGGCAAGGGAGGCTGTGAAGAGGGCCAAGGTCGATGCAGAGGCCCGGAAGGTGCGGGAGGCGGAGATGGCAGAACAACGTGCGAAAGAGGCGGAAGCGGCCCGGAAGGCCGAAGCCTTTGCCCGCAAGGTTGTGAATATGGAGCCCGTGATATCGACGGTCGCCCGGGAGTTTTACATTGACCGGCACGAGGTTACCGTTGCGGAGTTTCGAGCGTTCGATCCATCCTACCGTCCCAGTGAGTTCTCCGCAGGAGAGAAGATGCCCGCGACTGGCATGAGCTTTGAACGGGCTGCGGCCTACTGCCGGTCGCTTGGCAAGCGTTTGCCCACTTCCGAGGAGTGGGTAACCGCGTGTATGGGAAATAAAGGGTATCTCTTCTCTTACGGCCGCCGGTATGACCCGTCCCTGGGGCGGTCCGGTCTGGCGTGGTTCGCAGGCGCCGATACGGTGGGTGTGGGCACCCCCAATTCCTACGGCGTAACAGATATGGTGGGCAACGCCTGGGAATGGGTGGATGGATGGTATGACGAGGCCAAGACGCTACAGGCGCTCTATGGAGGGAGTTGGGTGAACGGTCCGGAGCGGGCCAAATGTACGGGGGAGATGGGGGCGCGTCCTGGAGCAAGTCACGCAGATTTTGGATTTCGCTGTGCGGCAGATAAGGAAATTGGAGAGTGAAAAGGGGGCTAATAGAGGTGAAAGAGAGATATCGGATTCTGAGGCGTGGGTGCGCGATCGTTACACTGGTGCGGTGGATCTGTGTACTGCTGCTTTGTGCGGGCCTGTGGGCGTGCGGTGTCGGTCAGAAGGATGTCGCCGGGTTGGAGGGTGAGGCCGTGACGGTTCTGCTGGACCTGCTGCGTAATCGGCCCCTGAAAGGCGCGGTTGCCGGTGAGGCCGCCAAGGTTCTGGGAGGGATGGGGCATCCAGGTGCGGTGCCCGCATTGATAGAGGCGCTTGAGTATCCGGAGGGGTTTGTGGTCTTCAAGGCGATTGCGGCCCTGGGCGAAATTGGCGATCCCCGGGCGGTGGAACCCTTAGAGAGGCACTTTCAGGAGGGCAAGCCCTACCTGCAGATCGAAGCTGCGGTCGCCCTGGCACGGCTGGGCCGGGCAGGGAGCGTGGACTGGATTGTTGAAACCCTCCAGAAAGGGGAGACGAGCATCCTCCGTTCCAATGCGGCGGCGGCGCTGGGCCGGCTTGGGGAATCGTCTGCCATTCCGGCCCTGCGGCGGACATTCCGGAAAGATCCAGATCCGATTGCCCGGTCGACCGCGGCGCTGGCCCTGGCGCGGTTGGGGGATCGCGAGAGCCTGCCGGCGGTTGGCCAGACGCTGGCGCAGACGAAGGATGTGTCGATCTCCATGGTGATGATCGAGGCCTTGGAGGCGTTTGGGGATTCGATATCGGCCTTCTACCTGGAGGCCGCGTTTCAAGCGCAGAAGGCTTATACCGTGCGCATGCGCTGCCTGCAGGGGCTGGGCAAAATAGGCATCGGAACGATCGGTCCCTATTTACAGGATGTGCTTTCCAGGGATACCAACATGGCCAATCAGATGCTGGCGGCAGAGGGGCTGGGTATTGTTCAGGATAGCACTGCCGTGCCTCTGTTGCGGACGGTTTTCCGGAGCAACCCGGACCAGCCAATCCGGGTGGGGGCTGCGCGGGCACTGGCCATGCTTGGATACGGCATGGAAATTTCACCGGAATTGGAGGCAGACCTGGCCCACCAGAACGAATCGTTTCGGATACGCGCTGCTGAGGTTCTGGCGCTGATCGGAGATGAACGGCGCGTCTTTGCGCTTAAAGAAGGGCTGCTCTGGTCGGGGAGCGTTGCGCTTCAACGGGCCGTTGCCAAGGCCTTGGGGAGCATTGAAAGCCCCGATGCGGTAGAGGCCCTCAGAGAGGCCTATCCCCGGGCCGAGGCGTTTGGGGTGAAGGTGGACATTGTAGAGGCGCTGGGGTGGATGCCGCTGCCTGAGGCGCACAAAGCCTTAGAAAGGATTTTGAAGCGGGCCGAATACACCGAGATTCAGACCCTGGCTTTAAGGGGTTTGAGCAGGTCCAAAGACCTGGACCTGCTCAGGGTGCTGGAGCGGTATCTGAAGGATCGGAAACCGGAGGTTCGGTTCCAGGCGGCTGCGGGGATTTTCCGACTGACCCGGGAGGGGCCTCCGGGTCTGGCGGATGCTGGAGCCGCGGACGGATGACGGGCAGGGACTTTGCGAATTGTCTTGACTTTGGTCATTAAAATTATCGATATTAGCAATTGATCCATGGGCTCTTGGTAAGGAGGAATTGGTGCGTATTCACGAGGAAATTCGAGACGATGTGGCCGTTCTCAGGGTGAGCGGAGCGTTGATGAGCGGCCCGGACGTGGCGCCTTTTCATGACCATGTGAAGCGGCTGATCAAAGATGGGATGACCAGGGTCGTGGTCGACTTTTCGAAGGTGAAATGGTTTGGAAGCGCCATGCTGGGCGTGCTGATCGCCAGTTTGACCACCATACGCAATGCAGAGGGGGATCTGCGGTTAACCGGGATCACCGAGAAGATCGACAGCATTTTGATGGTGACGCAGCTGGCGGGGATCTTCCGGACGCTGGATACGGTAGACCGGGCTGTGGCAAGCTATCAGCCCCAGCCGCCTGAGGACAAATCTCAGTAGGGATGCACGGCCGCATGCTCTACCCACAGGTCTATGCTCGGGGGAAAACATCAAGGAGGCCGCGATGGTGAGGATCGGAATCTGGCTGGTTGCGGCACTGTGTCTGCTTCCGACCTCAAGCCGAGCTCAGACACCGGAAGACGCCGATTTTGACGGAAATGGGGTTGTCGACTACGATGATTTTCTCGCCTTAGCCAGGACATTTGGGGCCAATCATGCCCGGTTCGATCTGGATCGAAGCGGTGTGGTGGACTTCCAGGACTTCGTGATTTTTGCCAGGGCGTACCTGCAGCACGTGGAGGCAGCCGACGGGAGTGACAAGGGGCCCGTTGTCACCGAGGAGGTTGCCGGGCGGGTCGAGATCTTTGATCTTCCGGAGTTGGGAAGCCGCCCTTACGATATTGCGGTTGATGCTCGGGGGATCGTCTGGTTTACGGAGCTGGGGGCCAATCGGATCGGCCGTTTTGATCCAAGGACGGGCACATTCGTAGCATACCTTCTGCCGACCCCAGGGGGCCAGCCCCTGCGCATTGTGGTCGATTCTCGGGGCCGGATCTGGTTTACCGAGATCGGGGCCAACCGGATCGGCCGTTTGAATCCGGTTTCGGAGGAGATCCGAGAGTTCGTGGTGCCCACACCCGGGAGTCGGCCGCACGGTCTGGCGTTCGACCGAAGGGGCATCCTCTGGTTTACGCAGGAGTCGGCCAACCGGATTGGCCGTTTAAATCCATTCGATGGGACCTTTGAAGAATACCTGCTCCCCACGCCTGCGGCCGGTGTTGACGGTCTTTTGGTGGATGGGGAGGGGGCGCTCTGGTTTGCAGAACGGGCCGTGGGGAAATTGGGACGGTTGGACCCGGTTAGCCTTGAAATTGAGGAGTTCCGACTTTCAGGCGAGGACCTGAAGCTCAGGGAGATTGCTCTGGATTCCGGAGGGCGGGTCTGGTTTACAAACACCAGTACCCGCGGGCTGGGCGTTTTTGATCCCAAGACCGGAAATACAACCATGTATCGGCCTCCTGCTGAGGTTTCAGATCTGCATGCGACTGTGGTCGATTTAAGCGACCGGATCTGGTTTGCAGGGCTTGAGTCGAATCGGATTGCCAGGTTCGATCCCGAAGTCGGCCATTTCCGGTTATATTCCCTGCAGTATTCCGGGGCAGGGGTGGGCCATTTGACCGTCGATGTGTCGGGCGTTATCTGGTTTACAGATCCGGGAAAGGATCGGATTGGTAGGGTAGAGGATACCGGGCCGTAGGCGAGTCGCGCTACAGAAGGGTTGCTGACGCTCTGATCTGGCCGGTCAGGGCGTATTTTTGTGGGTCGGTATAAAAAGAGATTGACATTAGAAGGGGGGTTCGGTACTATTCCAGCCCTGAAGCGGAAGCGGAACTCAATATTGATGGAAGGTGATCTGCGCCACATGAAGGGATGTGCTGGAGCTTTTTTGCTGGCCTTTTTGCTGATGTCCTGCACGCGCGAACAGGCCCCGGGGCTCGTTTTGATCTCTCCCCACTCGGACGAGATCCAAAACGAGTTTGAGGCGGCCTTCAAGCGCTACTACCGGGGAGAGGGGGGCCGTGAGATCTCATTAGAGTGGCTTGACGTTGGGGGGGGAACCAGTTCTATTCTGAGGTATATCAAATCGGAGTTTGGACGTAGGCCGGAGGGGATTGGGGTGGATGTCTTTTTCGGCGGCGGGCTGGACCCTTATGCGGAACTGGCCGAACTGGAGCTGTGTTCGCCCTACCGGCTGCCAGACGCGCTGCTTTCCCGGCTGCCGGAGGTCATCGGCGGGGTTCCGCTCTACGATCCGGATTATCGCTGGTACGGCGCGACGCTCTCGGGGTTCGGAATCGTTTACAACCGGAGGATATTAGACGAACACAACTTTCCGGTGCCAAAGACCTGGGCGGACCTGGGAGATCCGAGGTTCGCCACGTGGGTGGGTTCGGGGGATCCCCGGACCAGCGGCAGCGTGCACATGGTCTACGAGTTGATCCTCCAGGCTTACGGGTGGGAGCGCGGGTGGGAGGTGATTACCACGCTGGGGGCCAATGTACGCCATTTTGGCTCGGGCGGTGCCCAGGCGCCAAGGGATGTGGCTGTGGGAGAGGTGGCCTACGGGCTTTCGATCGATTTTTACGCCTTGGCGCAGGTGGCTAAAGTGGGAGAGAAGTTTATAGGTTTTACCATGCCAGACAACCTGACCATTGTCAATCCGGATGGACTGGCAATTCTCAAAGGCGCACCCAATATAGAGGCGGCACAAGCTTTTGTACGGTTTGTGATGTCGGCGTCCGGGCAGAAGCTCTGGTTTTTGAAGAAGGGGACGCCCGGGGGCCCCACCGTGACCCAGTTGAATCGGTTTACGGTGCTGCCCGACCTCTACGACCGGTTTCGGAGCGAGGCGGCGGTGTCGCTGAACCCCTTTCAGTGGACCTCCAGTCTGATTTACGATTCGAGGATGGCCTCGGCCCGCTGGAGCGTGTTGAACGACCTGGTCGGGGTGCTGGTTATCGATTCTCACCCCCAGCTTCAGCAGGCCTGGAAGCGGGCGATGGAAGCGGGGGTGACACAGGGGGAGATCAAACGCCTGTCGGTGGCGCCCATTTCCGAGGCGGAGTGCCTGAGGTTGGGCGCACGGTGGCGCGATGCAAAGCTGCGCAACCGGATGCTGGCTGCGTGGACGGCGTTTGCCCAAAAGAAATACGGAGACCTCCACCAAAGCCCCTACCTTCAGGTGCTGGACGTTCTGACGTTCTGCTTCCCGCTGGGGATTGCAGGGGCGATGGTGCTTTACCTCTGGCGAATGCGGTGAGTTCCTTATTATGATTCGGATTTTTTCCTATTCAAAAGAGACGAAGCGGATGGAAATGCCGGGGATTGCGGAGCTCCCACGGCACATCGCCGACCGGGGGCGCATAATCTGGGCGGATTTGGAAGACCCTACGGATGAAGAGACCGGGGTTCTGGGCGGAATTTTCGGGTTCCACGTGCTGGCGGTGGAGGACTGCATGCGCGGGTTTCACCTGTCCAAGATCAACCCGTACGACGGCTATCTGTTTCTGATCGTCCACGCTGTTGATTTCACTCTCGCAGAAGATGTGTTCGACACCCTGGAGGTGGGCATTTTTATCGGAGAAAATTACTTGGTGACCTACCACAAAAAGCAGGTCAAAGGTATTTTTAACACCCTGGGGCAGGTGGCCAAGAGTCCCGGGTCTCTGCTTCGGTCACCCGACTGGTTGCTGCATGGCCTCCTGAACACGCTGATCGACAACTATAAGCCGGTGCTCCAGAGGCTGGACGGCGGGATTGAGGCCCTCGAAGCGGGGCTTCTGGATTCCTCGAAAGAGGACCACCTCCACGAACTCCTGAAGCTGAAACGGGAAGTCTTTCACCTTCACCGGATTGCGGCGTCCCAGGGTGAGATTCTTCAGAAGATGGGGCATGGCGATCCGTCCTGCATCGGTGAGGAGAATCGGATCTATTTCCGGGATCTTTACGACCGCACCGTCCAGATTTTGCAGGCTGCAGATCTCTACCGGGAAATGCTTTCTGGGGCCACAGAGACGGCCATGTCGATGGTTTTCAGGCGGATGAGTCGCGCTGTGAAGACGCTGGCGGTTGTTGCCACGCTGGTGATGCCGCTGACGCTGATTGCCGGGATCTATGGGATGAATTTTAGACGTATGCCGGGACTTGAATGGGAACATGGGTATGTTACAGCGCTGGGGGTGATGGCGCTGGTGGTGCTGGTGATGCTGGTGGTGTTTAAGAGGAAGCGGTGGTTTTAATGTGTGAAACGTGCCACCCCGTCTCACCCCCAAAGCGAGAAGCCGGGGTTCCGGAGAAGGGTGGGGGGGGGTTCACGTTTGCCGTTTGCCTCAGGGATTGGCCATGGTCAGCGTAAGACTGGAGAACATCACCAAACGGTTTGACAACGTGGTGGCGGTGGATCGCGTCAGCCTGGAGATTCAGGAAGGGGAGTTCTTCTTTTTGCTGGGGCCTTCCGGGTGCGGCAAGTCGACCCTGCTGCGGCTGATCGCTGGGCTTTACCAGCCCGAAGGGGGGCGTATTTTCTTTGACGACCGGGAGATGACGGCGGTGCCTCCGAACGAACGGAACACGGGCATGGTTTTTCAGAACTATGCCCTTTGGCCCCATATGACGGTTTGGAAGAACGTGGAGTACGGATTGACGCTACGGAAGGTCTCCCCGGCGGAGCGTCTCAGGCGGGTGAGCAAGGCCTTAGAGATGGTGCAGATGGAGGCTTACGAGAATCGGTCGCCCAACCAGTTGTCCGGGGGGCAGCAGCAGCGGGTCGCGCTGGCCCGGGCGCTGGTGGTGGAGCCGGATGTGGTGCTTTTAGACGAACCGCTCTCCAACTTAGACGCCCGGCTGCGCTTAGAGATGCGGGAGCAGATTCAGGAGTTGCACCGAGAGCTGGGCATTACCATGATCTATGTCACGCACGATCAGAAAGAGGCGCTTGCCATGGCCGACCGGATGGCGGTGATGCAGATAGGGCGGGTGGGGCAGGTGGGGAACCCCCGCGCGCTTTACGCGCGTCCGTCCAGCCGATTTGTGGCCGATTTTATCGGGGAGATCAATCTGCTTGCGGGCGAAGTGACCGCTGTTGATGATGAGGTCTGCGTGGAGACAGCGTTGGGAACGATTCACGGCCGGATGGCGTACGATGGTATTCAGAAGGGCGATCGGGTGCTTTGCGCTGTGCGTCCGGAGGCCCTGGCGTTTCTGGAAGGGGAACCGGCCAAGGGAGAAAACGTGGTGTCGGGGCAGGTACGAAACGTGGTCTACTTAGGCGACTTAGAACAGTACATCGTGGATCTGGTAGACGGCACGCAGGTGAAACTGGTGGAACACAACCCGCTGGAGCGCAAGGCGGGTGCGGGAGAGGGCGCGAGGCTGCGGTTCAGCCCCAATGCGGTTGTGATTTTGCAGGATGAGGGAGATCCCACATGATGCGGCGGTACGACCTGAACTGGCCTACCCTGGTTTTTCTGGGGGGGCTGGCTGTCTTTTTTGCCCTCTTCCTGTTCTACCCACTTTCGTACGCTTTTTACAATGCGCTGGTAGTTGATGGGGCGTTCTCCACTGTCTTTTTTGAATTGATGGTGACCAATCCCGTGTATTGGGAGGCGATTCTGAACAGCTTCCGGCTGGGGGTGGTCACGACGCTTGCGACGACCCTTATGAGCCTTCCGATCGCGTTTCTGCTGGTGCGTTACGACTTCCGCGGCAAGGGGATTCTCAACGGGCTGATCTTGGTACCGATGGTCCTACCCCCCTTCGTGGGGGCGATTGGCATGAAGCAGATGTTCGCCCGTTTCGGATCGATTAATTTGCTGCTGCTCGACCTGGAGCTTATCGATCAGCCGGTCGACTGGTTCGGTGGGGGAGGGTTTGTGGGGGTTGTGATTTTGGAGGTGCTGCACCTGTATCCGATTATGTACTTAAACGTCGCTGCGGCGCTGTCCAATATCGACCCCAGCTTAGAGGAGGCGGCACGCAACATGGGCAGTAGCGGGCTGCGGTTGTTTCGTTCGATCACGTTTCCCCTGATGCTGCCGGGCTACTTCGCCGGGGCGATTATCGTCTTTATCTGGGCGTTTACGGATCTGGGCACGCCGCTGATTTTTAACTACCGGCAGGTGGTGGCCGTCGAGATTTTCAATTCGATTTCGGACATCAACGAGAACCCGATGGCTTACGCCTTGGTGGTTTTTGTGCTGTTGTTGACGGTTTTCTTCTTCTATCTTTCCAGGGTCCTGCTGGGGGGCAGGCGCTATGAGATGGTCGCCCGCGGGCATGTGGGGTCTGCGGTGCGTCCGGCCTCAGGCGGGCTGACGTTTCTGATCTACGGGCTGATGCTTTCCCTGACGGCTGTGGCCATGATTCCCCACCTCAGCGTGTTTCTGACGTCCATTTCCGAACGGTGGTTCATGTCGGTGTTGCCACAGGAGATCACCGGCAAGTACTACGGGCTGGCATTCGAACATCCAATTGCCGCCAACAGCATTCGGATCAGCCTGATATTGAGTATTTTGAGCACTGTGGCCGATGTGGCGCTGGGGGTTGCGATTGCCTATCTGTTGTCCCGCACGCGCATCCCCTTCAAGGGGGTCATCGACGGGGTGGCCATGCTCCCCTTGGCTCTGCCGGGGCTGGTGCTGGCCTTCGGCTATCTGGCAGGGTATTCGGGGACGTTCCTGGATGCCCGAAACTATCCCGTACCTCTCTTGGTGATCGCCTATACGGTGCGCCGTTTGCCCTACATGGTCCGGTCGGCCTATGCGGGGTTCCAGCAGACGAGTATGGCCTTAGAAGAGGCCGCGCAGAACCTGGGCGCTTCGCGGATGCGAACGATGCTGCAGATTACGTTCCCGCTGATTCTGGCCAATCTGGTGGCGGGGGGCATCCTCTGTTTCGCCTTTGCTATGCTGGAGGTTAGCGACAGTCTGATCCTGGCTTTCAAGGACGAATATTATCCGATTACCAAGGCGATTTACGCCCTGATGGGGCGGATTGCGGATGGTCCCTACATTGCCAGCGCCATGGGAATTTTCGGCATGGCGCTGCTTATGGTCGGCCTTTTTCTGGCCGGGCGGTTTTTGGGACAACGGATGGGAGAGCTGTTCAGGGCCTGAGAAAGGCAAGACGAGATGCTCCTGGTCGGTGTGGCGCTGTTGCTGATTATTGTGGTTATTTTCGGTTTGACCGATGGGATCGGACGGCGGCGGAAAGAGGCGGCCTTTGACGCAGATCGGATGGCTGCGGAGGTGGCAAGCGTTACAGAGAAGGCTTTGGGTCTTTATGCCCAGAGTCGACGCCCGGTTGTGGGAGCCGTCCTCTTAGGGTTGATGGATCGGATAGGAGTGGACCGGGCGGTTGGAGTGGCACATCTGGAACGGGTGGGATTCCCGTCCGATGGGCTGGTAGGCAGCGCCCCTCAGGGGAGGTCTCACCTGTTGGTCGTGCGTGCGGGAGAAGGCCTGGAGGATGCCTTGGAACGGGCGATGCTCGTGGGCATCCAGGTGGCGCGCATCGATGACGACTATGCCTGTGTGGGGGACGATTATGCAGACCCGGAGGCGCTGGCGCGCCGGGCAGAAGCCGCAGAGATCGAGCTGTTTGGCGACGAGCGCCGGGAGCGCTATGCCCTCTACGAAAAGGCGGCGCTGGTTCTTCAGGATATGCTGCAGGACGACCCTGAAGGCGAACGGGGGGACATGATTCGGAACCTGCTGGAGGCCTTTGACGGGCGGATTGAATCGCTGCAGGCAGAACTGGAACAGGCCATGGCAAAGGTGCCGGAGCCCGAGACGCTGGTGTGGGGCGATAGCCGGGACCGGCGGCTGTATTATTTCAAGATGGGGGTGACCAACTCCCTAAGGCGGAGCGGACACCTGCAAAGTCTGGGCCACCTCTACAGGCGCCAGGGTGTGAACTACGATGTGGAGGAGGCTTACGACTTGGCCGCGCAGGAATGCCCGCCGCTGGTGCTGGCCGGCCAGACCGAGATCGACCGGCTACTCAGGATGGGGCCTGCCGAGGTTCAGGGGCTGGTTCAACGGGCCCTGCCTGGAGACGACGGCTGAACGGGTTGGTGTAAAGAGGGTGGTGTCGTATGTCCGAAAAGGTATCTGTGCTTTTTGTTCTGCCCGTTGGTTCGACAGAAGATGCCGCGGTTCAAGAGACGCTGCGAGGGATCTCGTCTCAGACCTATCCCTCTTCTCTGATTGAGGTGATTCGGGTCCAGTATGTACCGGCTGAGCCGGGGGCACGCACATCGGCGCTGAACGCCGCGCGAGAGGGGGCCAGCGGGGCGTTTGTGGTCCATGCGGAACCGGGCGTGGTTTGGGATGGGAATAAGCTTGAGCAGCAGGTGCGTCGGCTTAAGGCCAGCCCTTCGGCAGGGGCGTGCGTGCACCGGATGACCGCTCGAAACAGCGATGGGAAGACCTGGGCGCTTGACCTGGGGGGAATACGCGCGTACGGCCCCCGCATCGGGTGTCTGCTGAGGTCGCCCTGGGGGCCTGGAGCGGCGATGCTTCAACAAGAGGTGATGGCGAGGGTGGGGGTCTACCGAAACGCAGAGGAAGTCCTGTGGGAGTATGCCATCCGCTTGGTGGAGAAAGGGCACGTTCTGGATCTCTTAGACGAAGACTTGGCGGTTTGGAACACAGATGCTCCGGTAGAGGAGCAGCGGCCCCTGGTGCCGGCACAGATCCGGTATGGGTTTTTAAAATCTCACCTGGACCGGACGTCACCGGAGGCCCTGTTTTCCAGCAAGTGCCCCGAATCGACCGGACGGCTCATACTGGCGGGACTTTATCAGAAGAACGACGATCTGGAGGCTTCCCATACCCTCTGCCAGGAAGCGGGCGGGCAGGCCGATGGCCCCGAGGCAAGCTACTGGCACGGGATTGTGCACCGGCGGGAACCCGATTTTTCCAATGCCAGGGGATGGTTTAAAAAGGCAGAAGGCCTGTCGGCCCTGCCCGAGATTTCTCGGGAGGTTGTGGCCTTCCTGCAGCGTGTGCTTCAAGTGCCCGACTACGGAGAGGCCCGGGAGGTGGCGCTGCGGTTTCTGCACCACCTGCAGTCTCACGGGACGTGGGACCCCTTCTATTTTGTCGA
Source organism: Candidatus Latescibacterota bacterium (assembly GCA_965222075.1). Classification (GTDB taxonomy): domain Bacteria; phylum Latescibacterota; class UBA2968; order UBA2968; genus JAAXHW01. The sequence goes on from OZ244937.1 coordinate 4,515,742, forward strand.
TTTGTGTGAGGCCTGCATGAGAGGGGGAACGACACAGGAGAGGCAGCTGCTGGAGAAGACGCAGGAGATCGAATTCGACAGGATGTTTGACTGGACCTACCGGATGGCGACGGAGTAAAGGGAATGCGGCGCAGGAGTGGTGGAACCAGAAGCAGGGCGATGCGCGCCTTCGGTCCGCTGTAGCTGGGGTTGCAGAGGGCCGAATAGCGCCAGACGCTGACCCCTTCCGGGGTGTAACTGCCGAAAAAGAGGATGCCGGAGTCGGTGATAGAGATCACGCTGACCAGGCGGTCTTCAGCATCGTCTCCGGGCACCCCGCTGATCTGCTTTTCGCTCGCGCTCGGAAACTCACCAGTACCGAACGGGTGACGGTTTTCAGATGTCTGTTATGCGTCCTTGTTTTTTCGGGACTTCTTATAAATGGGTTTCATGCGTTCGACAACTTCCTCATCGGTGGTGCATGAGGCGACGATTTGTGTGAATTCTTCCGCCGAGATGCCCAGTTCCTCCAGGAACCTTTTGTCTGCCCCTCACGGGTAGACATAATCTCCAATGGTCTCCCGGAGTTTGGCGCGCGCCTTGTCGGTGATGCGGGGCAGCCAGGAGATGCCCCCCATAGCAAGCATCCGGCTGCGGGGGCGGAAGTCGACGGCCGAGTTGAGTTTGTCCATCAGATTTGCTCCTTTCACAGTGAAGTGATAATAGACTGGGTGTATCCCTTTATTTGATAATTTGATAACATAGGGAGTTTTGTGCCGAAAAGTCAAGGGTCCAATGGATGTCCTGGTCGGAGCGCGTTTCCACACCGATGGCCTCCCGGAGGGGTTATTCTCTTCAGGAGGTTTTGTATAGGGTTAACGCGGTATCCCCGTACTCCTTCTGTTTGAGCATAGAGAGACGCGCGCATGCGGTGGGCAGGTCGAGTTGGGGGGTGTGTTGAAGCAGGACCACACCGGTTTCCCCGGCCAGGGCGGTCTGGCTGATGCGGATGAAGATCGAGAGGGCGATGGGGACGCCGTCGAGTTGCTGGTGATAGGGGGGGTCGAGGTAGATGGCGTCGAAGGGCATGCACTCTGCATCGAGCAGGGGGAGGAGTTTTTCGGCGGGTCGGGAGAGGAGCCGGATGCGGCCCTCGATGTCCCAGATTTTGAGCAGGTCGGCGATGGTGCGGCACCTGCGCCCCTCCGGTTCGTTCATCACCACCTTCGCACCCCGGCTGAAGGCCTCCAGTCCGATCTGCCCGGAACCGGCACAGAGGTCGAGAAAGCGCAGGCCGGTCAGGTCGCTGCCGAGGATAGAAAAGGCGGCTTCTTTGACCCTCCCGGAGGTGACCCGGGCATTTCCGTATTTTTTGATGTTGAAGGGGACGACGCGCCCTTTCAGGCTGCCGGTAATGATGCGCATCACAGGACTAAAAATACGCGATCCAGGACCCTTTGTCAATCTATTCCAGTATCTAAAAGCCCGCCGGGGTTGACTGGAAGGAGAGAAGTGTCTTATAATATAGAATTGGTATTTAAAGATCCATTACCGCAGAGACGCAGAGGATGCAGAGCATGTTGATTGTGAAGGGCCTGGGTATTCTGCTGGTTCTCACCTGGACCACAGCCACAACAGCGGATGACGCACCTGTACCACAGGGGTTTTCCCTGTCCAGCCTGCTGGGCACGGTGACGGTGGGTGGGGCGCAGTGGCAGCGTTTAGACCTGCGGCCCCAGATCCGGTCGGGGGCGTTTGAGGCGGTGCTGGACCTGGAGTTGTTTCTGGATGAAACAGGACGGTTTCGAAGCCTGGGGTGGAATTTTTCGAGCCGGCGGCAGGGCTTAGAGAGCGTGCTTCGAAAGATTGGCTACATCCAATATGGCGATATGGGCCACCTCAGGCGCCAGGTCTACCTGAGGGTGGGCGACTTAGAAGAGGTGACGCTGGCGCAGGGGATGATTATGTGGCGCTACCGGAACTCCTTATACGCGCCCGGGGCGAAAAAGACGGGGCTGGATTTGCAGCTCCGGGGGCTTGGGGGCGGGCGGGTGATGGTGCGGGGGATAATCAACAACTTCTTAGATCTGGACGGGGGCGGGCCGGTTGTTGGCGGGCGGGTGGTGGTGCAGCCGCCGGGGCCCCTGGCCGTGGGGGCTACGGTAGTGATGGATATCGACCAGTTGAGCGGAATGCCCGATTCGGTGCGGACGGCCCTGGACAAGGACTGCTACGGGGCCTTCGGCGTGGATGTGGCATACCCCCTTTTGAAGGCCCCGCTGGCCCCGGTGACCCTCTACGGGGGGGTGTCCCGGACGCTTTCGGGGACCAAGAGCGGGACCGGATTGGGCGTCCCGGGGGTGAAGCTGACGATGGGGAGGGTGAGCCTTCGGGTGGAGTACCGATGGGTGGAGGGCCGGTTTACGCCCGGTCATTTTGATGCGCTCTACGAGTTGAACCGGGCGGTGGTGGATTCGGCAGGCCGCGTGGTGACCCGGGAGGCTGCGATGGCAGACCTGTCTATGCGGGGAATTTTTGGAGACCTCGTCCTTTCGCTGGGGCCGTTGCTGAAGGCACAGGCGTCTTACCAGTATCTGAGCAATAAGGACGCGGCCGACCGCCGCCTCGAGGGGCGAGCGTCCCTTAAACCGGCGCTGCTGCAGCAGTTTCGGAAGGTCTCGCTGGCCGAGGCTTACTACGAAAACCACCACCGGGGCGCAGGAAAGGGAGTGCTTGACATCACATCTGAGACCCGTTTCGGGTACCGCCTGGGATTGAAGCCCGTTCCCGGGCTGTCGGTGATCTGGGAGGTGCAGTTTACCTATGAGCCGGACGGCACAGGGGGATTGCAGCGCAGGCGTGCTTTGAACCTGCAGTCCCTGATCAGCCTTTAGGGGGCAAAGGGCAAAGCAGAGGTTTTGTCAAGCTTTTCTTGAGGTGGGCGCCTCCCAAAAGGAAAATTCTCCCTATTGGGGCGATTTTTTGAGAAGCAAGGCCTCCAGCCTGCCCCTGGCGACGGAATGATCGGGGGTGAGGGAAAGGGCTTTGCGATAGGCCGCAACGGCCTGTTCAACCCGTTTGAGCTTTTCATAGGCCTCCGCCAGACCCAGATGGGCGTCCGAACTGTCTGGCGCGATTGTAATGGCCTTTTGAAAGGATGAGACGGCGTCGAGATGGCGGCCCTGGCGGTTGCGGAGGATGCCGATGTTGACGTGGGCCTCTCTAAATTCGGGATTATAGGCCAGCATCGCACGGTAGATAGCGAGGGCTTTGTCAAGCTGGTTCTTTTTTTGGTATTCGGTGCCGATGTTGAAGTGTTCGGCCCGATAGGCAAACTTGGCGGGATCGCGTGCGATGGCCTTGAGGATGGCCGTATGAGCCGCATCGAGGTTGCCGGTACGCTGGTGTACCCGGGCGAGCACGTGCCAGGCGTTGGCACGGGTCGAGTCGAGCTGAACGATCCGTTCCGCAACGGCAACGGCCTCGCCGTAGCGTTCGGTTGCCACATAGAGATTTGCCAGGTTGAGGTAGGTGGGGGCGTGATTGGGCCTCAGTTTCAGGGCCTTCAAATACTCCTGAAGGGCCTTTTCATACTGCTTCTGCCGTTTGAATTCGGCACCCAATTGCGATCGAACCTGCACAAGCAGCGAAGTGTACCGGCCGATGTCCCTGTCTCCCGGGCGTTTTGAGGCCAACCATTCCAGGTACTGTCCCAGGTACCCCGCCCCTTCGGCCTTCATCCCCGCTCTGATCATGCCAACATAGGTCGACGGCGAAATGCCTGCGGGCGGGTCGGCCTGGTCCCATGCCCATTTTGCATCGTCCCACCTGCCCCGGGCGAGATAAGCCAGGGCCTTCAGACCACTCCCGATTGTGGTGGTCACCCCATCCCATGCCCGTTTTGCAATCCCTTTTGCGTCGTCCCACCTGCCCTGTCTGAGGTAGGCCAGGGCCTTCAGACCTTTCTCGGCCGCACCGATATAGCCTGTTAGCGAAGCCCTCTCCGATATGGATGCCTTATGCCGCTCTCGCATTGCATCGTCCCGCCTGCCCTGTCTGAGGTACACCTCACCCAGCAGAAGGTGCCCCAATTTAAATCCCGGTCTCACTTCTACCGCACGCGTAAACGCCTTGATGGCCCCCTCCCAGTCCTGCTGCCGGTAGGCCTTCACGCCGGTCCGGATATGCCGGTCGGGCAGGTTTGGGTCCGCCTCCACCTCCGCCTTCCACCGTGCCAGCAGGTCCTTTACGTCCACATTTGTCCGGCGGTACACAGACACCCGAGGGTGATCAAATGCCGTAATTGTGGGTTCGGCACCCTCTTCAGAGAACTCCCAGCCCGGAATTTTGGGGGATATTTTGAAGGTGGCGACCCGTTTAAATCCCAGGTCTCCAGAGGCCAGCCGGCTGTAAAACAGATGGCCGATCGGATACTGCTTCGGGACCTCCGAGTACTGCCGCATCCGGTTCTCCTCGATCAGGACGATCCACCTCATGCCTTTCAACCGGTCCCACACAAAGTCGATATGCATCCCGTAGGGATAGTGCCCTTCTGAAGAGATAAGAAAGGCCATGTTGTCTCTCTTGCGGTGGTAGCGGTCTTCCGGCACCATCCAGAGGGTTGGAAACCCCCCCCGCTCCGCCAGTACTCCATCTCCCTGTGGAATATGCTTCTGCACCCATCGCGCGGCCACAAACCGGGCGTCTTCAACCCCGTATATCCCCGCCTGGGCGATGCCGTAGCCCGCGGCAGGCACCCCCACCAGGAGCGCCGGAAGGCCATACACCCACTTCCGGTCCACGCGCCTGCGCAGCCAGTCGCCTGCCTGCAGACATGCCCACGCACCCAATACCGCCAGCATCGGCAGCATCGGTGTGACATAGCGGATGGGCTTGGCGTGGAACCCGCCCACCATCAGGAAGTAGGGGACGAGCCAGGCCAGCAGCACCCACCAGCCCCGCTCCCTTTTCCACACGGCCAGCAGCACGCCGCACAGGGCGGCGATCTCCAGGGGTGTTCCCAGCGCATACCGGAACAGGTGCGTGACGTAAAAGAGGTAAGGGGTGGTGGAAAAGTCGTAGAGCACCCAGATGCGAATTATCTCGCCTTTGTGACCTTTATGCTGGGCAGCAAATTACGCATATCTCCCGAGTTGAAGAACTCGTCGGGTCTGAGCAGGAGGGGCTCACAGAGCACCGCCACGGCGACCACCACTGCCCCACACAGCAGCGCAGGCGGGATGACTACGGGGCGTACCCAGCGCCAGACCTTTTCCCAGATCTTTCCGGTTCCCACCCCTTTTCCCGTTGGCCAGAGGTGCGCCACCAGAAAGGCCAGGCCCAGCATCCCGCCCAGCAGCCGCGTTCCGGCGCCCATTCCGCAGGCCATTCCGCACCACAGGTAGGGCCACGTGCGGTCCGACGGCAGTTTCAGGATGAGATAGATGCCCAGGGTGATCCAGAACGCAAAGGACACATCCACGGTATAGTAATGGCTCTGCTGGATGTGCCCGGCGCAGAATGCCAGAAAGGCCGCGCTTAATACGCCGGTCCAGATCCCGGCGAGATGGCGCCCGATGGCGAATACGACCCACACGGTGAGGACGCCCAAGGTGGCCGAGATTCCCCGACCCAGCAGGTGGGTGAATTTGACCGACCGATTGTCCCGCCGGTTGAAGGGTTCGATCCCCACCAAGTAGCCCGTGCCCCGGGCGAGGGCCCACAACAGGTAGGCCGGGCCTTTGGAATAGGCTGTGACCGCCTTGCGGATGTCCACACCCACCCACCCGGCGCTTTCGACCACGGTCCGCTCATCGGGATGGAAGTCGTAAAACTTGCCGGTCTCCGGGTCTGTACCCCAGCTTATTCCGTAAAACCGGAGAGCGGCGGATACGATGAGGATGAGAATAAGGAGCGCGTATGCGTTTCGATTTTCGGCCATAATTGCCTCCTCGGGCGCAGCAGACTGCGCCCCTGCTCAGCGGGTTCACAGGTATCTGCGGTAAATGGCGATCATCTCGAATGCGGCCCTGAAGAAATCGCCGGGGGTGATTTTGGAGCCTTTGACATCCCGCCATTCTGAAAGCGGCGTTTCGTAAATCACGTCCTGCGCCGGGGAGTGCGCGGCGTCCGCCTGGATCAGCCTGGCGATGATTTCGACGTCGAAGATCCACCGGGTGATGAAGGGTTCTCGAAACAGGGCGTTCAGACGAGGGGTGACTCTGAACAGTTTTGCGCCGCACTGGGTGTCGTATACACTGACGCCCAATAAAAAAGAGGCGACTGTTGCGAACAGCCTGCCCAAGTAGTGCCGCAGCATGTTGCGTCTGATCGCCCTTCCCAGGAGTTGCACCCTTGCGCCGAAGACCATCTCGATATTCGGCCTGCTGTCGAGCAGGTCGCAAAACTCCGAAATGGCGTCTAAGGGGGTTGCCAGGTCTGCATCCCAGAACCCGACGTAATCGGGGCCGGACGCGAGCGACTTGAGAAGCCCCTGCCTCACGGCTTCGGCTTTTCCCGCATTTTTTGCCAGCGTGTGGATGTCAAAGGTTTCCGGATCAGACTCCTGCAGGGTCTTGAGTACCTGGAGGGTGGTATCTGTGCTGCCATCGTTGACGAAGAGGAATTTGATGGTGCGCACCCGGTTTGCAAAGGTTTGAAATGTTTCGACCGGGAGGCGTCGGGCCTCGTTGTAACAGGGGACGACGATGATCGTTTCAGCCATGCGATCCTACCCGTTCCGACACAGCGCGGCAATGAGGCTTACGCCGAAGGGGTAACCCCGCCTTCTTTTCTGCGCCAGAAGGTTGATCAGCACCCGCCTTTCGCCTGCAAAAACCGCGTTGAGTAGACGGTTGACCGGCTGCATCGGCATCTTCAAATCTGTACCCGCATCTCCAAAGGAGCGTTTCCTAAGGCGGTTCAACGCCCGAATGGTTCTGACCATCGGGTAGAGACGCGCGTTAAAATAGGAGAGCAGGCGTACGGTTACGGGCAGCCCGGACCACAGGTGTTCGAGGCTCTGGATATCATACCGGCGGTAGTGGCCGTTGGCGACATCGTGTTCGCTCCACAGCGACATGTCCGCAGGTACGGTGAGGAGAAGGCAGGCGCCCGGCCTGAGCGCCATGAGCAGTTCGGACAGAAACCCGACGTCGTCCTCTACATGTTCCAGGACGTCCGTCAGGAGGAAGAGGCCGGCCTGCTCCACCGCGTCTCCCAGATCGGCCGGTGCCGAACCGCAGATGAAGCGAACGTCCGGGAAACGGCGTTTGGCGAGCCGGATGCCTTCGACCGATATGTCGATGCCGATACAGGTGTAGTCCCTGGCAAAGGCTGCGATATTTCCCCCCGTTCCGCACCCCACGTCAATGGCGAGTGTGGATTTGGAAGGCGGGGCCAAGTTGTGGGCCAGTTCGTGCAGGATACGCCGCCTGGCCAGAAACCACCAGTGGATCTCTTCCAGGTCTGCGTGCAGTTTAAACAGGTCCGATTTCACGGCTGTCAAAATCCCTCCAGCCGGCTCAGGTCGGCGATGCCGTCGGGCAGAGCGGCGATGTGTTGAACCAGCGCGAGGCGTGCCCGGCGGAGCGTTGGGTCTTCCGCCATTACCAGGATTTTGTCGAAGAAGCGGTTGATGGGGTCGCGCAGGGTTTTGAGGATGTCCTCCAGAGCGGCAATCCGGTCCCGGGCGCGGTCGAGCTGCCGGTGCGCTGCGCAGTAGGCCTCATGCAGGGCCTGGGTGTCCGCTTCCGGGTCCGCTTCCGACGTTAGGGGGTATTGTTCGGATAGATCCCGCACGATGCGCTTGCAGCGCGCGTAGGCGTGGAGCGTCTGCAGCCAGTCTTTTGCCTCTACCATCCGGCCGAGGCCCTGGACGATGCGCCGGAGTTCGTAGGGGTCATCGCAGCCGCCGGCGATGGCGGCCTCAACCACGTTGTGGGAGAAGCCCTCCTCCCTGAGCTGGATTTCGAGGCGCCGCCGGATGAATTCGAGGGCGTCGGAGAGCCGCTGCCTGTCGGCGTTGACCGGAAGCTGTTTTGCCGCAGCGGCCAGCCCCTGCCGAAGGGAGAAGTGACACCGGTGACCGATCAGGACCGCCAAAAGCCCCAGGGCATCCCGCCGGAGGCCGTAGGGATCGGCCGTGGCTCTGGGTTTGACGCCCACGCAGAAGAGGCCGGCCAGGCTGTCGAGGCGGTCTGCAACGGAGAGGGCAAAGCCGGGGCGCGAGCCGGGCAGCGCATCCCCAGGAAAGCGGGGATGGTAGTGTTCTTCAACGGCGTGCGCAACGGCTTCGGACTCGCCCGAGGCCAGGGCGTAGTAGCGTCCCATGGTCCCCTGGAGGTCGGTCATTTCTACGACCATTCTGGTGGCCAGGTCGGCCTTGCAGAGCCGGGCGGCTTTCAGGGCCGTCTCTTTGTCCTGGCCTTCGAGGCCCAGGTCCGGCGCCAGGGTCTCAAGCAGCCGTTCGACCCGGCAGGTCTTGTCGAGGACGGAGCCGAGGTCTGCCTGGAAGGTGAGGGTGTCGAGCCTGGGCAGGTAGTCTTTTAAGGGCGCCCGGCTGTCTTCGCGGAAGAAGAAAGCCGCGTCTGCATACCGGGCCCGAATGACGCCTTCGTTGCCGCGTACCACGGCTTCGGGGTCGCCTGGCTGACCGTTGGCGACGGTGATGAAGTAAGGGATGAGGCGCCTGGTTTGGGGGTGCAGGACCGGGAAGTAGCGCTGGTGTTTTTTCATGACTGTGATCAGGACTTCCTGGGGCAGTTTTAGGTGGGCCTCGTCAAAGGCGCCGCGCAGGGCATAGGGCGCTTCCACCAGGTCGGTGACCTCGTCTAAGAGGTCGGGATCTTCCAGCACCCTCCCCCCGATCTCTTCTGCGAGAACCTGCACACGATTCTGGATGGCCTTCCGTCGGTGGTCGCGGTCAACCATCAGGCCCTGGTTTTTCATTTTCAGGGCGTAGTCGGCTGCGGACGCCAGTTCGATGGGGGGCGACCTGTCGGGGCGGGTGCCCCGGCTGGTGCGGCCGCTGCTCACACGGGCATAGGTGAAGGGAATAACCTGATCTGCGTAGAGGGCGACGATCCAGCGGATGGGCCTTGCGTAGGCCACCCCGCCCGAATTCCAGCGCATGGTCTTGGGGAAGGAAAGGGAGGCGATCAGGTCGGGCAGCAACTCGGCCAGGATCTCCTGCGCGCTGCGTCCCGGTTCGTGCCGGTGGACAAAGACGTATTCGACGCCCTTCTCGTTCTTTCGGCGTTCGACCGCACCGGGATGCACTCCCTGACCGCGGCAGAAGCCTTCCAGCGCACGGGTCGGTTTGCCTGCCTCGTCGTAGGCGGCTTTAACGGTGGGGCCGCGCACCCAGCGTTCCTCGTCGGACTGGCGGCCCGAAAGGCTGCGTACACAGGCGATGAGCCGCCTGGGCGTGCCGCTGACCTGGATTTCTTCAAACGCGAGACGCTTCGCCTTGAGGCGTTCCGGGAGGAGGGCTCGGAATTGTTGAATGCCCCTCCAGACGTCGGCGACCGGAAGCTCCTCGGAGCCGACCTCCAGGAGCAGGTCCCCCGAATCAAGCGCCGGAAGGTCTGCGGTATCGCCGGGGGCGGGCGGAGCTTCGGGCGCACCACTGCCGAGGGGGAAGCCGATCTCCTCGCGCTGTTTGGCATAGGCTTCCGAGACCTGGCGGGCCAGATCTCGCATCTGCGCAAAGTAGCGGGCGCGTTCGGTTACGCCGACCGCGCCCCGGGTGTCTAAGAGGTTGAAGGTGTGGGAGCAGCGGAGGACATAGTCGTGGGCGGGCAGGACCAGGTTCTGTTCGATGGCGGCTTTGGCTTCTTCGATAAAGAGGCGATACATGGTTTGCAAGCGTTCTACATCGGCTGTGTTGAACGCATATTCGCAGTATTCCACCTCCTGTTGCTGCAAGATGTCTCCATAGCCGATGCGGCCGTCCCAGTCGAGGCGCCAAACCTCCCGCACCCCCTGCAGGTAGGCCGCAATCCGCTCCAGGCCATAGGTGATTTCCACGGCCACGGGATCGACCGGCATGCCGCCAGCCTGCTGGAAGTAGGTGAACTGGGTGATTTCCAGGCCGTCGAGCCAGACTTCCCACCCCAGGCCCCAGGCGCCCAGCGCCGGAGACTCCCAGTTGTCTTCCACAAACCGGATGTCGTGCTGCTTCCGGTCCAGACCGAGCGCTTCCAGGCTGTCCAGGTAGATTTCCTGAGGATTTCCCGGGTCGGGCTTCAGGATGACCTGGTACTGGAAGTACATGTGCATCCGGTTCGGGTTTTCGGCGAACCGTCCGTCGGCCGGGCGAAAGACGGGTTCTACATAGGCCACGTTCCAGGGCTCGGGCCCGAGCACCCGCAGGACGGTGGCGGGGTTCATCGTCCCGGCGCCCACCTTTTCGCTGTAAGGCTGCCAGATGACGCACCCCCGGTCTGCCCAGAAGCGTTCCAGGCGCATGATGAGGTCTTGGAAGTTGGGGGTTTTGTTCATGGGTCTACCTTTGTTGGGGCACGGCATACCGTGCTCTTACGGCTCTGCTTGCCTGATCTGGGAGTTAGTCCATTGCCGAGATGCGTTTCAGGGGCATCTGAGAGACTCTGGGTTTCGCACCCTTCTGGATTTGTCTGATGAGGCCTTCCGTTTCCTGAACGGATCGCCTGGTGTCGTGTACCGCCACGGTCAAGTCGATCTGGCGGGTCTCCCCGCCTTCAAGCTGGGCCACCCGGCCTCTTTCTCGTTCGAACCCTTTGGGGTTGGGGTAGTTTGTGGCCGGTTCCAGGCCGGTGACGTAGCCGTCTTCTGAGGCTGTGGTGTTTTTCCAGAGGGTGAAGCAGGGCATCTGTTTCAGCGAGAAGTGGAGGGACGATCCGAGGCTGCCGTCGCGGTTTTTGAACAGTACGGCGGCTTCCTGGCTGCCCCGTTTGCCGGTCAGTTCGTAGAAGTAGACCTGTTCGACAAAGCCCGGTTCGGGGCCGGCAAACCGGTTGTGGGCGCGGATGCCTTCCTGCGCCCGGGGGTCTCTGGGACAGACGGTTTTGAACGGGGCAACGAGCGTAGCACCGTCCTCTAAGAGAGGCGCGCCGTAGTTGCAGTGGTAGAGGAGTTCCAGTTCCGCCGGGCGTCGATTGAGGTTGGTGATCCGGTCAGAGATCGTGAAGGTGCTGGACCCGAGTTCGGTGGAGATGGCCGTGGTCAGGCGCAGCGCCGGACCGAACACCATGGCCTCCTCGACGATGCCCAGGACGGTGATGCGGTGCGGCGGAGAGAGGTCTACCCGAACTTCCACATGCCGTGCCGGGATGTTGGCGATCTTTCCGTGGAGGGGGAGGAAGACGTCGGCTTTGTTGCCGTTGTTGTCGATGATGATGTCTGTGCACGGGGCGCCGTTGCTGTCGAGCCCGCAGCGGACGATCCATTCGTTGAACCCTTTCAGCCAGCCGAGGCCGCCCCGGTCGTTGAGGTCGATAAATGCCGGGTTTACCAGGTCCCGGACGGGGGACTCCCATCCGAGTGGAATGCCCCGGTAGATGCCCTTCCAGATGCCCATGCCCCGCGTGGGGACGATGAAGATGGAGAGCGCACCGTTGTCGACTTCGATTAAGTCTACCCCGTCCTGAAGCCCGCCTTTGAGACTGCGCTTTTCAACGCTCCAGGTCTGCTTGACACTCAAAGGGAGGGTTTCCTCATTGACGGCCCAGGATTTGGTCCAGAGGGCCTGTTCGACGTCGGTGAGTACGTAGCGGTAGGTGTCCTGCATCTCGAACTCCTTGTTTCAGAGGATGTTGCGTTCAAATGCCTAATGACATTCGCCGCTGGGAGGCGGCTCCTACCAGATTATCATTGCGAAAAATTAATATTGAAATATAGATATTGGGTAGGAGCCGGTTCCCGCTGGCGAAAAGAGTATAAGGGACAGGCTGTTAGAAGGAGAAATATACTGTACGCTGGGGTTGGTGTCAACGAATTCGCCTTTTTTGACGGACGGATCGCCGGTATCTAACCACCTGAAAATTCTCTACCTAAGCATAGGTGTAACATATTGTAACGCCCTAAAGTTTTCAAGCGATTTGACGATGCGGGCATTTGAGATGGGCACGAGGCGGTCCTGCCCATTTTTTTGTGTTCTGAAGGGGGCTGCCTGCTTGACAAAGCAGTGGGGGGGCCGTAAATTTTGCTTATAGCAGCGGGTGTATCGTCGTCTGAATTCAACGGGGTGGGTTTGCCTATTATCGGGGGGGCAGTGGCAGATCGGAAGACGTTTTTTTTCTGCGGCATCGGCGGCAGCGGCATGAGCGCAATCGCGCAGGTGTTGCGGCAGGAGGGCCAAGCAGTACGGGGGTCGGACCGAGGCCGGGACCGGGGGGAGAACCGGGGGCTTTATGAGGCGCTCGCGGCTCAGGAGATTGCGCTGTATGCCCAGGACGGCTCGGGGATGGACCGGGAGGTGGACGAGGTGGTGGTTTCCAGCGCGGTCGAGGAGACGGTTCCGGACGTTCGGGCGGCGCTGCAGCTGGGGGTATCGATCCGGAACCGGGCGGAGGTGCTGGCGTGGCTGTTCAACCGGGGCGAAGGGGTGGCCGTGGGGGGGACGAGCGGGAAGACGACGGTGACGGGCATGGTCGGGCATATCCTGCGGGAGGCGGGTCGGAACCCGACGGTGATCAACGGGGGGATTATGCTCAACGCGGCTGATCCTCCCTTTCTGGGGAATGCGATCTGCGGAGATTCAAACCTGCCGGTGATCGAGGCGGATGAGCATGACGGAACGATTGCGCTTTACCACCCGGCGGTTGCGGTGCTGACGAATATCTCGCTGGACCACAAATCGCTGGAGGAGCTGCGGCCGCTGTTTCGGGAGTTCTGCATGCGGGCGCGAAAGGCGGCGGTGGTGAACTTGGACTGTACGGAGTCTGCGGCGCTGATAGACGAACATCCCAACCGGGTGACTTTCGGGATGGAGAACGGCCGGGCGGACTTTTACGCAGAGGAGGTCGAGGCGTTTCGGGAGGGGGTGCGGTTCCGGGTGAGCGGCGTGGGGTTCCAGCTGCAAGTGCCAGGCCGGCACAATGTGTCGAACGCCTTAGCAGCGGCCGCTGCATGCGGGGCGTTTGGCGTTCCGGTAGAGGTATCGGCAGAGGCGCTTTCCGGTTTTTTGGGGATCCAGCGGCGGTTACAGGTGGTCGGCCGTGTGAAAGGGGTGACGGTAATCGACGATTTTGCGCACAACCCGGAAAAGGTTACGGCGTCGCTGGAGACGCTGAAGGCGCACCCGGGCCGGCTGCTGGTGATGTTCCAACCCCACGGATACGGCCCCACACGGTTTTTGAAGGAGGGACTCATTTCGGCGTTTGCAGAGGAGCTGGAAGAAACCGACCTGCTCCTTATGCCGGAGATTTATTTCGCAGGTGGGACCGCTCAGAAAGACATTTCCGCCCGCGACCTGGTCGACGCGATTGCCCGACAGGGGCGCCGGGCCGAGTTCGTCCCGGACCGGGAGGCGATTGCCCGCCGGTTCATTGAGGCGGCAAGGCCGGGGGACCGGGTGGTGGTGATGGGCGCCCGGGACGATACGCTGGCCGAGTTTGCGCGCGGGGTGGTGGAGGGGATCGGGAAGCGGTAGACGGTCACCCAACAGACTGGAAAGATAGGAGACGCGTTTGATGGTGGTCCCGCCGAGACTTCAGCCGGGCGATACGGTGGGGGTGGTGGCGCCTTCGGGGCCGTTTGAGCCGGAGCGGCTGCGCCCTGCGCTGGACTATCTGACCGGGCGGGGATACCGGGTGCGGGAGGGGAGATCGCTTTACGAGCGGGAGCGCTATCTGGCCGGGAGCGATGCGGAAAGGGCCTCGGACCTGAATGGGATGTTTGCCGATCCGCAGGTGCGGGCGATTTTTGTCGCGCGGGGGGGATACGGATCGGCGCGGGTGCTGGACCTGCTGAATTACGAGGGGATCCGTCGAAACCCCAAACCGCTGGTGGGGTTCAGCGATACCACGGCGCTGCAGCTTGGGATTTACGTCCATACGGGGCTGGTGACCTATTCGGGGGTGACGCTTTGCGCCGATGTGACGGAGGAGGGGATGCACGCGGTGACAGAGGAGACGCTGTGGAGGGCGCTGGTGAAGGGGCGGTTTCCGCCGGTGGTTGGGCTTCAGGCTTTGGGGCGGGGAGCCGCAGAGGGGCGCCTGATCGGAGGCTGCCTTTCCATGGTGGCTTCGCTGGTCGGCACGCCCTATCTGCCCGATCCTGCGGGGGCGCTGCTGTTCTTAGAGGATGTGAACGAGGCGCCCTACCGGATAGACCGGATGTTAAACCAACTCCGGATGACGGGCGTTTTCGAGCAGGCTGCCGGGGTGGTGTTCGGGCAGTTTGAGGGGTGCGAGCCGGAGCGGGAGGAGGAAGGGACCACAGCGGCGGTTTTGGAGGCGCTGGCCGGGACGATTGCCTGTCCGGTGTTCTGCGATCTGCCGTATGGACACGGGTCGGGACGGCGGGTGCTGCCTGTGGGGATGCAGGCGCGGGTGGACGAAGGCGGGATGATGGTGATTGAGGAAATTGTGATATAATCACCGCAGAGACGCAGAGGACGCAGAGAAATACGAAAAAGGGGTAGAGAGGATGTTGCAGGGTCAAGGCGCAGTGCGGGTGTTGATCGTTCCGGCGCTTTTTGCCGTGGTGTCGTGTACGACGCTGGGGCAGCTCAACCTGTTGACGACGGAGGACGAGGTGGCCATCGGCCGGCAGGCGGCGCGGGAGATTGAGCTGCAGCTCAGCCTGTACGACGATCCGGTTGTGGCGGCCTACGTCGACAGCCTGGGGCAGGCGCTGGTGCGGCATTCTAAGCGATCGAACATCCGGTACTATTTCAAAGTTGTGGATACGGAGGTGGTGAACGCGTTTGCGCTGCCAGGGGGATGGCTCTACATTAACCGGGGGTTGATTGCGGCCGCGGAGAACGAGTCGGAACTGGCCGGGGTGGTCGGGCACGAGATCGGGCACGTGGTGGGTCGGCACGGGGCGCGGCAGATCACCAAAGCGTTCGGGCTTCAGATGTTGCTTGAACTGGCGGTGGGCGAGAAGCCTTCGGCGGCGCGGCAGATTGCGGGGCAGTTTGCAGAGGTCGGGGCGGGGTTGACCCTGTTGAAGTACGGGCGGGAGGCGGAGCGGGAGGCGGATCGGTTTGCGGTGGAGGAGACCTATGCGGCCGGGATCGACCCGGAGGGGATGGCGACCTTTTTCGAGAAGCTGATGGCGATGCACGCGTCGGAGCCGAAGGGGGTGGAGGTCTGGTTTTCGACCCATCCGCCGAGCCGGGAGCGGATTGCCAATGTGCGCGCGCAGATCCAGAAGCTGCCGCCCAAGCCGGGGCTGAAGGCGGATTCCAAACGGTTCGGGGAGGTCAAGGCGCGGATTTTGGAAAGACAGGCGTCGGGGGCAAGGATCGGAGGCCACGGGGCAGGAGACAGGAGGCGGAGGTAGAGGCCTGGATTTCGAATTGGAGAGGCAGATGATGTCGAGGGAAGGGTTGAGACGAAAGCGGCTGCTTCTGTTGAACGATTAAGCGTGTTACGTCGTTCGTGTCTCGTTGTAGCGGCTTTGCCTGAGTGTTTCGAGAACCTCAAAATAGCTCGGAAAGGTCTTGTTCACACATTTCGGATTCCGGATGGCGATTCCCGGGCAGACCAGGCCGACCAGCGCGAGGCCCATGGCCATCCGGTGGTCGTCGTAGGTCTCCAGTTCGGCTGGGTGGATCTGATCGGTGGGGTGGACGGTGAGCCCGTCGTGCCGGGTGTCGACCTGTACGCCGAGTTTCCGGAGTTCGGCGGCCAGGGCGGCGATGCGATCGGTTTCCTTGATGCGCATGTGGGCCACGTTTCGCACGGTGACCGGATCGGAGGCGAAGGGGGCGATCGCGCAGAGGGTCTGGACAATGTCGGACATGCTGTTCATGTCGATTTCGATCCCGGCGAGTTTTTGAGGGCCTTGCACCTCGATCCCGTCGGGGGCTTTCTGTACCCGGCAGCCCATCCGCTCTAAGATGTCCACAAAGCCGACGTCGCCCTGGGCGGATTCCCCCGTGAGGCCCCGGACTTTGATCCGGCCGCCGGTGAGCGCGGCGGCGGCGAAGAAGTAGGAGGCGTTGGATGCGTCGGGTTCGATGCGGTAGGACCGGGGACGGTAGCGCTGCTGGGCACGCACGAAGAAGGTGTTGTAGCCGTCGTTGAGGACCTCTACGCCGAAGTCGTGCATGATGTCTAAGGTGATGTCGATATAGGGTTTGGAGACGAGAGCGCCCCGCACCCGGATTTCCACGTCGTTCTCGGCGTAAGGGGCCACCAGAAGGAGGGCGGTGAAGTACTGGCTGCTTTTGTCTCCGGGCATAAAGGCGCGCCCGCCCTTGAGGCCGGAGGCCTCCACGAGGACCGGAGGACAGCCGTTTCCCTGCAGGCTGCGTGCCTCCACGCCGAGGGAACGGAGGCCGTCCAAGAGGTCCTGGATGGGACGCTGCCGCATGCGGGGCACGCCGTCTAAGGTGTAGACGCCTCGGCCGAGGCCGAGGTAGGCGGTGAGGAAGCGGGCGGTGGTACCGGAGTTGTCCACAAAGAGGCGGGCCTCCCGGGCGGGGACTCGCCCGCCGGTTCCGGTGACGGTAAAGGTCGCATTGGCCTCATCGGCCTGCACAGCGATGCCGAGGGTTTTGAGCCCCTCGGCCATGTGGTGGGTGTCATCGCTGAAGAGGACGCCGGAGAGGCACGATTCCCCCTTGGCCAAGGCGGCGATGAGCAGCGCCCGGTTGGTGTAGCTTTTGGAGCCGGGAACGGCAACATCGGCGTCAACCGGGCCGGTGAGAGGCCGGATTTGGAGGGTGTCTGGCATAATTTATAAGGTAATAGAAAGGGGGAAGGAGTTCAATAGAGAAATTGTGGATCTCGGATTGGGGAGGAACCGCGACATATTGGGTGGGGTAGGGAAAGCTGCCGCCTTTTCTTGTGGCAGTTATAAAAAAATTTCTTTCGGAACTTCAGGTTATTTCGGACGTTATCGCCACCTGCTTTTTTGACTGCCAATCTGTCGCTTGACTTTTTGCCCCCCCGGAGGTTAGATTATACCGCATCGGGGCGATTCTTTCCATGCCCTCCCCCCTGTCCCTTCCCCCCCGCTGTGTCCCCACGCGGGCCTCAGGCCTCGATACTCCTTATCACCTCCGATCTATTCTTCAGTTGAACGGGCCTTCCCCCGCTGTTGGTCCTATTTTCCCGTGGGGAGATGACGATGAAGCAGGCCGAGTTTGTCCACCTCCATAGCCACACGATGTTCAGCCTCCTGGACGGGGCATGCAAGATTCAGGACATTGCTCAGAGGGCCGCCGAGTGGGGTATGCCGGCCGTGGCGATGACCGACCACGGCAACCTGTTCGGGGCGATCGATTTCTACAGGGAGATGCGGGAGGTAGGGGTCAAGCCGATCATCGGCTGCGAGGTCTACTGTGCCATTGAGGACCGGTTTTCCAGGCAGCCGGCCCGGGGCGTCCCGAGCGGGTCCAACCATCTGGTGCTCTTAGCCAAAGACCTTGCCGGGTATAAGAATCTGATCAAGCTGGTCTCGGCCGGATACTTAGAGGGGTTTTATTACCATCCAAGGGTGGACAAGGAGTTGCTTCGACGGCATTCGGAGGGGCTGATCTGTCTGTCGGCCTGCGTGAGCGGCGAAATTCCCCACCTGATCGAGCGGGAGGGGATGGTGGCCGCCCGGAAGGGCGTGGAAGACTACCTGGATATTTTCGGCGAGGATTTTTATCTGGAAATCCAGCGGCAAGGCATCGACCGGGAGGCGAAGATCAACGAGGGGCTGCTGCGGCTGCACAAGGAAATGGAGGTGGGGTTGGTGGCCACGAACGATTCGCACTTTTTGGGTGCGGAGGATCACGAAGCCCACGCGGTGCTTGTGGCCATCCAGACGGGGAAGACCTTAAACGATCCGAACCGGATGTGTTATCAGAAGAGCGTCTATTTTAAATCCGCCGAAGAGATGTACGAACGCTTCAGCGATCTGCCCCAGGCGCTGGAAGCGACGCTGGAGATTGCAGAGAAGTGCGACCTCGAAATTCCTATGGATGAGGGCAACGCGCCTGAATTTCCCCTGCCAGCGGGCTACGAGACGGCGGACGCCTACTTAGCGGATCTGGCCCGGGAGGGGATGGAGCGGCATTGTAAGCAGGTGACTTTGGGGTATGAGGAGCGCCTGAAGTATGAGCTGGACATCATCGGTCGGGCCGGCTATTCGGGCTACTTTCTGATTGTGAGCGATTTTGTGCGTTTTGCCAGCGAAACAAATATTCGTGCGTCTGCACGCGGGTCTGTGTTGAGCAGCCTGGTGGCCTACGTATTGGGGATCACGGCTCTGGATCCGATCGAGTACGGGCTCTACTTCGAACGGTTCTTGAATCTGGAGCGGATTTCTCCCCCCGACATCGATATCGACATTGCGGATCGGGACAGGGAAAAGCTGATTGACTACGTGGTGGAGAAGTACGGGCGAGACAACGTCTGCCAGATTATTACGTTTGGTACAATGGGGGCCAAAGGGGTGATTCGGGATGTGGGGCGTGTGCTGGACATGCCATTTGCAGAGGTGGACAGGATTTCCAAGCTGGTGCCTGCGGAACTGAAGGTGACGCTGGACAGGGCCCTGGGCATGTCGCCGGAGCTGAAGCGGGTTTCCCAAGACGGCGGGGAGGGCCAGAGGCTGCTCTCGATCGCCCGACAGCTTGAGGGCTTAGCCCGGCACACGTCGATTCATGCAGCCGGCGTTGTGATTACGCCCAGACCCCTTACAGAATACCTCCCGCTCTACAAAGCATCCAAGGGGGGTGAGGTTGTGACCCAGTATAACTGGCACCATGTGGAGGATCTGGGTTTTTTAAAGATGGACTTTTTGGGGTTGCGCAATCTGACAGTGCTGGATGATACCGTCGAAATGGTTGAGCAGAACCACGGGATCAGGGTCGATATCGATTCTCTCCCCTTAGACGACCAGGAGGCCTTAAAGCTGTTCGGGAAGGGAGAGACTACCGGGGTCTTCCAGTTTGAAAGCAGTGGGATGCGGGACTATCTCAAGAGGCTGCAGCCGGACCGGATTGAAGATATTATTGCGATGAACGCCCTCTACCGGCCCGGGCCGATGAAGTATATCCCCAACTATATTGACAGGAAACAGGGCAGAGAAGGGGTGACCTATCCCCATCCGGTTTTGGAACCCGCCTTAAAAGAGACCTACGGAATTATTACCTACCAGGAACAGGTACAGCGGATCTGCCGGGATATGGCCGGGTTTTCGCTTGCCAAAGCCGATGGTGTACGCCAGGCGATGGGCAAGAAGCTGGCAGATGTGATGGAGCAGTATAAAACCGATTTTATAGAGGGCGCCAAGAAAAACCAGGTGAAGGCGGAGACGGCAAGGAAGATCTGGGCCGATATGGAGGTCTTCTCCGGTTACGGCTTTAACAAGGCGCACAGTTCCGGTTATGCGTTTGTGGCCTATCAGGCCGCCTATCTGAAGGCGCACTACCCGGCCGAATATATGGCGGCCAATCTGAACAGCGAGATCGGCGATATTGAGCGGCTGGTGGTTTTGATTGACGAGTGCCGGCGGATAGGGCTGGAGGTGCTGCCGCCGGACGTGAACGAGAGCACCGTGGACTTTATGGCCTCGAAGGGACGCATCCGAATGGGGATGGCGGCGGTGCGCAACGTGGGGAAGGGCGCGGTGGAGACGGTTGTGACCGCGCGGGAGGCCGATGGCCCGTTTTCGTCTCTGTTTGATTTTTGTGAGCGGGTGGATTTGCGCGCCGTGAACCGGCGCGCGGTCGAAAGCCTGATTTGCGCTGGGGCGCTAGATTCTTTAGAGGGGCACCGCGCCCAGTTGCTGGCAGGCCTGGAGCGGGCGATGGATATGGCCCAGGCGGCGCAGGCCAACCGGCAGCGGGGGCAAATCTCCCTCTTTGAATCCGAGGCGATGGCCGCCCAGGCGGCGGTGGTGAACAACCAAGTGCTTCCCGGGGTGCCGGAGTGGACGGTGCCGGAGCGGCTGGCCCGGGAGAAGGAGATGCTTGGTTTTTATCTGTCAGGCCACCCGCTGGAGAAGTACAGGGTTGATCTGGTCTCTATGGGCATCCGGTCGGTGAAAGAGATGGAAGGCCTGCCGGAGGGGACCGAGATCAGGCTGGGGGGGCTGCTGACGGAAGTGAAACCCCATACCGATAAAAACGGCCGGGCGATGGCCTTTGGCACGCTGGAGGACTTGGAGGGGGCGGTTGACCTGGTGGTCTTTCCGGATGTGTTTGAAAAGATCCGGGAGGATCTGAGCGCCGATGCGATAGTCGTTTTGCAAGGGAGGCTTTCGGGGCGCAATGGACGGACGTCGGTGCAGGTGGAGCAGGTGGTTCCAATGGAGAAGGCGCGGAAGGAATTGGCCGATTCGGTGAATGTGCTGCTGCCCCCTGAGGATTTAAACACCGAACGCTTAGAGGCGCTCAAGGCGCTGCTTGAACGCTACAAGGGGGATTGTGCGCTCTATCTGCACCTGCAGCTGGAGGGGGACCGGCGGACGGTTATCCGGTCACGGCGGTTGAGCGTATCGCCTTCGGAGACGCTGGTCTCGGAGATTGCCGAGCTGACAGAAGGACGGGCGCGGACATGGGTCTCGGCGGAGGATGTGCGGACGAGGCAGGCAGCAGGGCGGACTCAGGCGGTGTAGGTAGATAAAAAGGGGAGAAAGGGCCAGGGCCTGATCTGCGACAGCAGGTTGGGCCCTGTTTTTTTGAATTTCGGATTTCGGATTGAAAGCCCTTCATTCCGCAATCCGCAATTTCTCAGGGGGAGGGGTCTGTCAGTAGTACTCGTGCCTGCGGCTGTGGATATTAAGGAGGAAGCCGATGAGGACCATGTTGACGACCAGGGGGGAGCCCCCGTAGCTGAGAAAGGGCAGGGGGAGGCCGGTAACGGGCATAACGCCGATGGTCATGCCGATATTGACAAAGATGTGAAAGACGAGGATGGAGACCAGCCCGATAGAGACCAGGCTGGAAAAGCGGCTTTTGACCTGGGTGGCGATCTGGATGGCACGCCAGATGATGAAGAAGAAGAGGGCCAGCACGATCAAGGCGCCGACAAATCCGAATTCTTCGCCGACGACCGAAAAGATGAAGTCGGTGTGCTGCTCGGGAAGGAAGGCGAATTTGGTCTGGGTGCCCTGCAGGAACCCTTTGCCGTTGAGGCCTCCAGAGCCGATGGCGATCCGGGATTGGATGACCTGGTAGCCTGCGCCGAGTTTGTCCATATCGGGATTTAGAAAGGTGAGGATTCGCCGCTGCTGGTAGTCGTAGAGCTTGTGGTAGAAGAGATAGGGCGCGCCCACGGCAACGGTGAGGTTGACTAAGACGACGGTGAGGACGCCCGGCAGGCGGGGGCGCACCCAAAACAGGACGCCCGCCAGGAGGAGTGTGAAGGCGGTGAGGGCATAGCTATTAAACGCGCAGATCAGGCTCAGGACGGGTGAGATGATGAAAAAGAGGACTACGGGGCGAAGCCCGGCCCAGAAGAGGATGGGCAGAAGGATCGCTCCAAAGACGAGCGCGGTGCCCAGGTCGGGCTGTTTATAGACCAGGAAGGTGGGTGCCAGGACCAGGAGGACGGGCGCGAGGAAGGTGCGCACCCGGCTCAGATTCAGGTTGCGCTTGGAGAGGTAGCGCGCCAAGGCCAGGACGGTGGCGATCTTGGCCAACTCAGAGGGCTGAACGTGGATGGGACCGAGGTTGAACCACCTCCGATCGCCGAATTCGAGGACCAGAACGAGGAGGAAGACGGCCATGCCGTAGAGGATGTAGGCAAAGGCGTAGTAGAATTTGAGCGGAATGGCGATTGTCAGGACGAGACCCAGCAAGGCGATCAGGGCCCAGACAATCTGTTTTTTATAGACCTCTCCCGCGGATCCCAGTTCCCAATTGTAGGTTGTACTGTAGATCATGGTGATCCCAAGCAGGGTGATCAGGCAGACGGCCGTGAGGAGAGACAGGTCGAGTTCGCGCGAGACAAAACGGGAGAGGTTCATCGGACGTTACCTTGAGATGCGTTGAACCGGGGAATCCGGAGGCGGGGAGAGGTGCGCCGGGGCGGCTGGGGGCGATTTCTCTGAGCGCGGTGTATTGGAAGAGGCCAGGGCAGCGACGGTCACATCGGGGGCCTGCTCGGGCGCGACCACCTCGAAATAGGTCTTTAGAACCCTGCGAGAAATAGGCGCGGCAACCTTTCCACCTTGACCGGCGTTCTCTGCCAGCACGACAAGTACGATTTGGGGGGCTTCCACGGGTGCGAACGCCACGAACCAGGCGTGGTCCTCACCGTGCGAATTTTGCGCTGTTCCAGTTTTTCCTGCCACGGTAACCCCTTCGATACGGGCCCGCCTGCCGGTGCCGTAGGGGCTTTCCACCACCTGGAAGAGGATGCTGCGGATCTGTTCGAGGGTTTGGGCCGAGATCTGAACAGGGGTTGACCGGGCATGTGGGGCGCTGCTTTGCAGGACGTGGGGACGGGGCAGCGCACCCACCGCAAGGGCGCTGATGTAGCGGGCGACCTGGATGGGGGTAGCGGTGGTTTCTCCCTGGCCGATGGCGAGGTTGAGCATGTGCCCCTCGGCCCAGTTGCCCCGGTGTACCTTGTAGTAGGCCCGGTCTGTGACCAGCCCCGTGGCCTCTCCATCTCCCCCTTCTGCGATGTCGATGCCCGTGGACTGGCCGAACCCCAGGCGTTTGACGTAGCGGTTCCAGTTGGCAATACCGACCTTCCGGCCGAGTTGATAAAAGAAGGTGTCGCAGGAGTGAATGAGGGCCTGTCGGAGGTTCAATTTGCCGTGCCCGGCGGCCTTGTGGCACCGGAACACCCGGTCTCCAAAGGTCAGCTTCCCTTTACAGGGGGCATAGCGGAGTTCGTCGGGCTTCAGCAGGCCCATTTCCAGTGCGGCGATGCCCGTTACCATTTTGAGAACCGACGCGGGCGGGTACTCTCCCTGGATGCTCCGGTTTAATAGCGGTTTTTGGGGATTGGACTGGAGGGCGTTCCACTCCTGGGGGTTGCGAATCGACCGGGGGTGGAAGCCGGGTTTGCTGACCAGGGCCAGGATGGCGCCGTTGTTGGGGTCCATGGCCACAATGCTGCCTTTGAGGGTATCGGAGAGGGCCTGTTCGGCCGCCAGCTGCAGCCGCCAGTCGAGGGTGAGGAAGATATCCTGCCCCGCCACGGGGGGTTCGGTCTTGTCGGGAAGAGACCCCACTTCCTGTCCCCAGACGTTGACCTCGATGTATTTGACGCCGTCTTGGCCTCGCAGCTGGGCTTCGCAGAGCCGTTCCACGCCCCGTTTGCCAACCTGGTCGTCGTAGCTGTAGCCCAGGGGGGCCATCTGGGGGTAGGCGTTTGCATCAATCAGGCCCACGTAGCCGAGGATGTGGGGGACCAGGGGAAAGGGGCCGTTAAAGGCGGGGTATCCCCGCCTGGCTTCGATCTGGATCTCCACGCCGGGCAGGTCGTAGCGGTCTTCCTCGATCATGGAGACCATCTTAAACCCGACGTCCTGCTTGAGTTTCACCGGTTCGTAGAAGTGGCGCTTCCGGGAGGAGAGCTTTTCTTGGATCCGTGTTTTGGATAGCCCGACGGTCTGGCTGAGCTGGGAGACCACCCGTTTTCGGATGGATGGGTCGGTATTGCGCAGCAGCCGCGGGGGGATGATCGAGATGGTATAAGACAGGCGGTTGTCGACTAAGATGGTCCCGTTGCGGTCCCGGACGAGGCCGCGGCTGGCCTCGATGGGTACGGGCTGCATGGTGTTTTTTTCAGACTGGATGCGGTACTGCTCCCAGTCTGCAATTTGCACCATGTAGAGCCTGACCGAGAGGATGCCGAACAGGATCAACGCTGCCCTCAGGAGACAGCGTGCCCGGCGCTCCCGTGTCCCGTTATCCATGAAGTCTTCGTGCACTTAGGCGGATCCCCTTATTGAAACGGACTGGCAGCAGCAGAGAAAAACCCGCGCCCACACAGGCGGTGTAGAACGCAGTACCCAGCCCGTAGCGCAGCATAGAGGAGAAGATGGCCTGGGGAGTCGCAATTGAATACAGGGTGAAATAGATCAGGTCGTGCAGAATGCCGGCCAGAAACAGGAGCAGGGCCTGCACCCGGATCTCTTCTGCAACGACCCCGATGCGGCTGTATCCCACGGCAAAACCGACGATGCTGTTGGTCAGGGTGTTGATTCCCATGGCTTCCGGATCATAGACATCGAGCAAGAATCCGGAGGTAAACCCAAAAGTGGTGCCCTCAACCTGACCGCCGGAGATGCCGATGTAGACCAGGGCGAGCAAGATGAGATCGGGCATTATGCCGAAGATGGCGATTTTATGGACCCAGGAGGTCTGGAGCAGCAATGCCAGAGCGATCAACAGGATATTGCGAACGATGCCCATCCCTTTATGACCTCACCCTCCGTATGTTGGCCTGGAGGCGAGGTGACCTCGCCCCTGCTTAGTCTATGTGGGCTCCATCGGCTGGCTGCACGAGGAGCTTTGCGCCTGCGCGTATGCGGGAGGCATGCCGGATGCCGTTCCACTTTTTCAGGTCACTCACGCTGGTGTGGAAGGCCCGGGCGATATTCCAGAGGGTGTCACCCGGTTTGATGGTATAGAAGCCGTGGATGGCCGCCTGCTCTTTCTGGGCGTCCTGGACGGGGTGTTCAACCGGCTTCCAGATGACAAGCCGGTTGCCGGGAAAGATGTGTTGAGACGCCAACAGGCCGTTCCAGGCCCGGATCTGCTCGGGTTTTACCCCCTCTTGCCGGGCGATGTCCCAAAGGGTGTCGCCCCTGCGCACGCTGTAGGCGACCCGAACGTGTCGAGAAAGATCGGGCGGTGTCTCGATTTTGGGTTTCCGGGCCCGAGCGTAGAATTGGGGAGGGATGGGGATCCTGAGCCGTTTGCCCGCACGCAGCCGCCGCGGGTTGCGGATGCCGTTGGCATCGAGGATGGCCTGGGCGCTGATGCGCATACGCTTTGCGATGTCCGAGACGGTGTCGCCATACCGGACGAGGTAGTCCACCATCTGGACCTTCCGACTGTCGGGGATGCGGGCGTAGTTGGCCCGGAAGAGGTCGGCAGAGCCTGCCGGGATGCGTAAGGGGTAGACCTTGCGGACCGGCGGAGCCGGCGTGTATCCCCTCCGGAGTTCCGGATTGAGCGCTCGCATGGACTCGTAAGAAGTGCCAGCGCATTCGGCGGCGAGTCGCAGGTCGACCCACTCGGAGACCTGGACGGTGTCGTAGGCGAGGGGCGGCTGGTAGACGACGTCGCTAAAACCGAACCATTCCGGGTCTTTGGATATGAGCAGCGCCGCCATGAAGCGGGGCAGGTGGTTGCGGGTTTCCCTGGGCAGATTCTTGAGCTTCCAGAAGTCCCGGGTACCGGCCTTGCGGATGGCTCGGTTGAGCCTGCCCTGCCCGCAGTTGTAGGCGGCAATGACCAGCCGCCAGTCGCCGAAGAGGTCGTAGAGGTGCTGGATGTGACGCGCTGCCGCGTGGGTGGCCTTTTGGGGATCCCGGCGTTCGTCGACCCAGGTGTTGCGTTTCAGCCCGTAGAGGGGGGCGGTATACCGGACAAACTGCCAGATACCGGCGGCACCCACCCGGGAATAGGCCCTGGGGTTGAATCCGCTTTCGATCATGGCTTTATAGGCGAGATCCTGGGGAAGGCCCGCTTCCCCGAAGGCCTCCCGAATCATAGGCATATAGGTCCCAGACCGGTAGAGCCAGCGCCTGAACATCTCCCGTCTGTCGGTCTGGAAATAGCGAATACTTGCGATGACTTCCGGGGTGTAGTCGACGGGGACGTCGGCAGAGCCGGCCAGCGTACGGATGTAGAGTTCCCGGTAGTGGGGATGGTCCCGAATATGGGAAGCGATGTCTTCGGGGAGGGCGTGTAGCAGGAGAGCGAGGGCCGACTTGGGGTTGATCGGCGCGGTTGGCGGAAGCAGAGCCCGATAGAGTTCCAGGTTTACTCGAACAAGACCGGCGAGATGTTTGGGCAACAGGCTATCTGTGTGTGTGGTGACAAGCTTGGACAGAACGATGGATGCACCTTCGAGGGATCTGAGAGCATCCTCCTGGCGTTTGGCCTGAAGGTCCTGAAAGGCCTGGCTCAGCAGTCGGTATACCTGATGGTGAGGGAGGTCTTGGACCGTGCCGACGGTGCTGTCGGCGAGTGTATTCATCGTCTCCCGGGAGGGGGTCTGGGCAGGGCCCTGCGGATGGGACGTTTGGAGACGGGATGCCGCACAACCCACCAAAAAGAGGGCAAGAAGGAGGCAGGGGATTGCAAAAAAGGACTGTCGTGAGAGCGTTTTCATGAACTACACCAGGTGATTTAGGGGAGCCTATTCCGGGGAAACAGAAATTTGCATCTGTACAGAGAATGGGGTATCGTAGCCTTGCTGCTTGACAACCTTGATGAATTCTTCGGCTTCTTTGCGTTTTCTGAAGTTTCCGACCCGGACCTTAAAGAATGGCGGTTCAAATTCGATGTAGATATCCTCTCTGCCGAGCAGGTCCCGGGCCTTTGTCTGTGCCTGCTCGGCGGCCTGCTGGCTGGAGGCGGAGAAAATCTGGACGCGATAGCCGAGGACCGTGACCGGACGGCGAACCGGAGAGGCGGCCACTTCGACCTGGGCGCGTACGACAAAGGCCTCCCGGTAGCCCCGGCCCTTGGCCTCCCTCCGGAGACGCTCGGCCTCTTTGGCCGTTCGACTGTTTCCGACCTGGATTTTGTAGAGGTGCGTATCCTCGTCGTAGTAAATATAGACCGATGTGTTGAGCTTTCTCCCGGCTTCGGCACGAAACGCCTCGGCCCGGGTGCGATCGAGCACAGCAGCGATCTGGACCCGGTAACCCTCGACCTGTTTTGAAGGACCGTCCCCTGCCGGCGATTGAGAAATGGTGGCAGACCCAGAGGCCGGCGGCTGCAACAGGAAGTCTTCGTCATTGAGTGTTTGAGGATCAAACTCTTCCTTGGCTACCGTTGTGGGATAAAGGACTTCCTGACGGGAGCCGGCGCAGCCGACGGCGCAGAAGAGCATCCCCCATAAAACGATGTGCCGGACTCTCGGTGTTTTCATCGCGCGCCTGACCGGGATGCCCAACCCGTAGTGATTTTTTATCTGGTTGACGATCCGATGACTCATCAAATGACCCATGCCCTGCACCTGGGCCGTCAACTTGCCGATACGCTTCGACGTCCAGCGCAAAGGACGCTTGTCCGGCTCCCCAGCCGTGATCGGCTCAAGCAAGGCTTCGGTGGCCTGCCTGCTGCAGGCAGGCAAGCAAGAGCCTCGTACTTTAGCTTGCAGGGTCTTGATGCCCACACATCAAATATAAGACTATTCCACCGAAAAGTACAGCACTTATTTCGCGACGACTCCTTATGGCAAAAATGGGCAAGTAGGCGGGGAGGAATAGAGGGGATGGATTGGGAATGTTATCTCCATAGAGTGTTGTGGATGAGAAATTCGAGTACCCAATATGTGGATTATAGGAAGGAACAGGGCAGTTACAGGGGACTGTTCCTACTCGTCAAACCAGGCTCGAAACGCGGCCTCGTAAGGGGGGGTTGCCACGCCCTCTTCGGTGACGATGGCCGTGACCAGACCGTTGGGTGTGATGTCAAAGGCGGGGTTGTAGACCTTGACGCCCTGCGGTGCGGTCTGTTTGCCCAGGCCCCGGGTAATCTCTTCGGGCTTGCGCTCCTCAATGGGGATTTGGTCGCCGCTTGAGAGGGACAGGTCGACTGTGGAGAGGGGGGCGGCCACATAGAAGGGGACGTTGTGTTCCCGGGCGAGGATGGCCAGGCCGTAGGTGCCGATTTTGTTGGCCACATCTCCGTTGGCGGCGATGCGGTCGGCACCGACAATGACGCTATCGATGGGTTTCTCACGAAGGACCGCCCCGGCCATGTTGTCGCAGATGACAGTGACGTCCACGCCGCTTTGCTGCAGTTCCCAGGCCGTCAGCCGGGAGCCCTGAAGGAGGGGACGGGTTTCATCGGCGAAGACCGCCACCTGTTTGCCCGCTTCTGAGGCAGCGTAGACCACGGCTAAGGCCGTACCGTAGTCGACGGTAGCCAGGCCGCCGGCGTTGCAGTGGGTAAGGACGGTGGTATTGGCCTTGAGGAGTTGCGCTCCGTTCTGGCCGATCTGCCGGCAGACCTTTCGGTCCTCCGCGAATATCGCGTGGGCCTCCCGCAGGAGGCATTCCCGGATCGCTTTGGGGAGACTTCCGGCAGAACCGTCCAGGACGTTCTCCATCCGGGTGAGGGCCCAGAAGAGATTGACGGCCGTGGGACGCGTGTGGGAGAGCCGGTTGATGGCTGCCCTTACCCCGGCGTCGGTATCCTCCCCTGCGGCGATGGCTTGCTGAGCGCCGACGACAACGCCGTAGGCGGCCGCAACGCCAATAGCAGGCGCGCCCCGGACCCTGAGGCTTTCGATAGCCTCGGCAACGGTTTCCACGTCTTTGCATTCGATGTAGACCAGCCTCTCCGGGAGTTGGGTCTGGTCGATGAGCCGGAGGGCGTTGTTTTCCCAGGTGAGGGTTGTAACGGGCATGGGACCTCAACAGATTTCGGATTTAAACGCTTCATTCCGAAATCCGAAATGGACTCAGAGGGTTTCTACCAGAGGGGCGTTCTCTTCGATCTGTTCTGCAGGGGCGTCTCCCCAGAGGCGTTCGAGGCCATAAAAGACCCGTGCCTCGGGTTGGAAGATGTGTACGACCACGTCAACGAAGTCAAACAGAATCCACGACCAAGCCTCGTAGCCTTCGATGTGCCAGGGGCGGTGGCCCACCTCTTTGGTCCCTTCCAGGACCGCATCGGCAAGGGCCTTGACATGGATATCGGAAGTTCCTGTACAGATGAGGAAGTAGTCCGTGAAATCGGCGATATCATGGAGGTCGAGTACCAGAATATCCTCCGCTTTTTTGGACTGGAGAAGCTCAATACAGCGGTCGAGGAGCTGGCGGGTCTCGTCGGACACTGGGAAACTCCTTCTGGGCGATTGCGGATTGCGGAGTAGAAGATTTTAAATCCGAAATCTCAACGTTTACCGGGGCAGTGGGAGGTCCAGGCGGGTGTGGTCACGGCCGATGATCACGGTGACTTCTTCGATGCGAAAGGGGTCGGGGGCGATCTGCTGAATCTGGTTTGGAGTGCCCAGGGCCCTGGCCACTTTTCGGGCATATTCGGGCTTGCCCACGCGGTCGATGACGATGGATTCGGGGTAATTGAAGCTCTTGGCGTTGTCGAGGGTCATCACGTCGAACCCGAGGGTACGGAGGTGGCGGCCAACACGACGTGCGATGCCGTGTGTGCCACACCCGTTGAGGACCTCCACATGGATTTCTTTGAACGTTTCGGTTTTCGGGAGAGAGGGCGCAGGGTTTTGGCGCCAGCGACCCGCCAGGCCGATAAACAATGCCAGGGCGATGAGTGGGCCGAGCAGCCACCAGATCCATCGGGTCATCGAGGGTACCGAAAAAAACAGAACGGGACACCACACGGTTGAACCGCGTACGTGTCCCGTTTCGTTTAAAGCGTTTGTCGATCAGACGCCAGGGTCAATACGGGTAGCCCCCCCAATAGCCGTAATAAGACGGGGTGTTGCTGAACTGGATTTCAATCTGGATGTTGGGCTTGGGCCGGTAGAGCGCCCTCAGGTAGGGTACAACGATTTTCACGTTGCCTCCTCTGCCGGATGGTCCGATGGCCGTAGAGCCGTAGAGGTTGTGCTGAATCCCGACCTGAGCCTGGATGATCAGGGGGTTGGCGGCCTTGTAGGTGATGGTGTTGAGGTAGTACTGATTGAGGCCTCCACGGGCGCCGGAAGTAAAACTGACGCCCACCCTGTTCTGGAAGGAGAACCGGCTGGGATCGAGCAGGCCCTTGAATTTGGACGTTTGTTTAAGGCCCAAGGGGTTCTCTCTTACGGACATCAAGCTGGAGGAGTCCACCATTTTGGGGGTAACGCCTACGCCCGCTTCTGCCAGCGCAACCGACAGAAAAACCGCTGTCAGCGCAAGAATGGAGGATTTGAACATTGTTGAACCCTTTCTTCCGGCTGAGAGGTTCGAGTCGAGTAGATGCTAAAATATAAAATACAACAATTTGGATGCGTTGTCAAGGGGCTTCACACTTTAAAGTTATACCAAAGTAAGGACCAATACGATATTTGACAACCCGAACTTTAATTTTGACGCTTGAAGGGGGGCGGGGGTTCCAGGCGGGGAAATGAAAAATGGGAAAAAACCGTAGAGGCAATCCTTGTGATCGCCCGACTACTCTGCATTTTCCATCATTTTGATGAATTTCTCAAAGAGGTACTCCGCATCGTGGGGACCGGCGGAGGCTTCGGGGTGGTACTGTACGCCGAAGGCGGGGAGTTCCCGGTGGCGCAAGCCCTCAAGGGTGTTGTCGTTCAGGTTGATGTGGGTTGTTTCCACGATATCCGGGTCGAGCGTCTCCAGGTCTAAGGCGAACCCGTGGTTCTGGGTCGTGATCTCCACTTTCCCGGTTGAAAGCTGCTTCACGGGCTGGTTGGCGCCCCGGTGGCCGAATTTCAGCTTGTAGATTTGGCCCCCCAGGGCCAGGCCAAGGAACTCGTAGCCCAGGCAGATGCCGAAGGTGGGGCGCTGCTGGATCAGTTTGCGGGTATTCTGGATTGCATAGGTCACAGGGTCTGGATCGCCGGGGCCGTTGGAGAGGAAGATGCCGTGGGGGTCGATTTCCAGGAGTTGTTCGGGGGGCGCATCGGCTGGGAAGACGGTAACGTCACACCCCTGCTGGACGAGGTGGCGCAGGATGTTCTGTTTGATGCCGAAATCGTATGCGGCCACCCGAAACCGGGCCTTTCCCTGGAGGCGGTAGGGCTCCCCTTTCGCCAGGTCGTAAAGCCCTTCCGTCCAGTGGTAGGGTTCCTGGCAGGTGACTTCACGGACGAGGTCCAGGCCGACGAGACCGGGCGAGGCCTGGGCCTTTTTCACCAAGCTGCCGGGGTCGAGGTCTTCGGTGGAGAGGACGCTTTTCATCGCGCCCTGGGTGCGGATATGCCGGGTGAGCGCCCGGGTGTCTACGCCTTCGATGCCGGGGATGTTGTGGCGCTTGAGGTAGTCTCCGAGGGATTCGCCGGAGCGCCAGTTGCTGGGCAGCGGGCAGTATTCTTTGACGACGAAGCCCTCGACCTGAGGGCCTTTGGACTCCACATCGGCGGGGTTGATGCCGTAGTTGCCGATGAGGGGGTAGGTCATGGTGACGATCTGGCCCTTGTAGGAGGGGTCGGTGAGGATTTCCTGGTAGCCGGTGATGCTGGTGTTGAAGACGATTTCGCCGGTGCGTTCTCCGGGGGCGCCGAAAGACTCGCCTGCGAAGATGGTACCGTCTTCCAGAGCGAGTAGGGCTTTTATCACGCGAATTACTCCTTAGAAGCTTCTTACAATCGGTGGGTGATACGTCCTTCCAGGACCGTGAGGCCCGCCCTGCCCTTCAGGGTCCAGCCGTGAAAGGGGGTGTTTCGGGACCTGGAGTGGAAGGCCTGCGCGTTTACCGTCCAGGCCTGCGACGGGTTGATGACGGTGACGTCCGCACGGGCGCCGGGGGAGAGGGTGCCGCCCTTGATGCCCAGGATGCGGGCCGGGACGGTTGTGAGTTTGGCAATAGCGCCGGAGACGGAGAGGACGCCGGGTTCGACCAGGCGCGTGAAGATGAGTCCGACGGCGGTTTCAAGGCCAAGAATGCCGTTGGGGGCCTGGGTAAAGGTCCGGAGTTTTTCCTGCGTGGTGTGGGGCGCATGGTCGGTGGCCAGGGCGTCGATTGTGCCATCGGCCAGGCCCTCCAGCACGGCTTCCCGGTCGTTGGCCGAGCGCAGGGGAGGGCTCATTTTGCCGGCGGCGCCGTAGACGGACACATCCTCGTCGGTGAGGGTGAAGTGGTGGGGAGAGGCCTCGCAGGTGACGGCGAGACCCTCGGCCTTGGCCTTCCGGACGAGGTCGATTGCGCGGCGGACGCTGGTGTGGAGGATGTGGAGGCAGCCGCCGACTTCGCGGACGAGGTTGATATCCCGTTCGACCATGGCCGCTTCGCCTTCGGCGGGCATGCCTTTGATGCCGAGTTTTCGGGAGATGGCGCCCTCGTGCATGTGACCACCGCGGGTGAGGTCGAAGACTTCAGAATGGGGGCAGACGGGGAATCCGTGTTTTTCCGACCGCCGGAGGAGTTCGCGCATGATGTCTTCGGATTCTATGGGGAGGCCATCGTCGGAGAAGCCCACGGCACCGGCGTTGAGGAGGGCCTGAGTGTCGGCGATCTCCCGGCCTGCCATCTTTACGGTGGCGCAGGCGATGGGGTAGACCCGGGCGTCGGCGTCGGCGGCTCTGTCGAGGATGTACCGGACAACCTCGGGCGCGTCGGTGGGTGGATGGGTGTTGGGCAGGCAGGCCACGGCTGTGAACCCGCCGGCCGCGGCGGCCTGACAGCCGGTTTGAACGGTTTCTTTCTCGGGGAACCCCGGGTCCCGGAAGTGGACGTGCATGTCGATGAGGCCGGGGACGACGAGGTTGCCCGCGACGCGGATGGTCTCTGTACCTGGAGGTGGATCAATTCGGCTTTCGATTTGGGCGATACGGCCGTCCCGGATCAGCAGATCGGCCGGTCTGTCCAGGGCGTTGGCCGGGTCGATGACGCGGCCGTTCTGGAGGAGGAGCATGGAGGTGGAGGGCGCGGTCATTGAGATATTTGAGGTGCAAGGTGGGTGTAAAAGATCGGGGAGAAAGTTACCGATGGAGGGGGGGGCTGTCAAGGGGATTCCATTGGAAAAGGCAGGATCGGATGTAAGTGACTTGCTCTTTTGTTGGATCGGCTGTATCTTTGCAGAGATTGTGCGCCCAAAACCAGATACAGGGGGGTTATCATGTTGGAATTTCCGATGATGCTGGTTCTTGTTGCGGGTTTGCTCTGTTCCTCCGGTTGGGCTGTTGCATCGGAGAGGGCCGATCCAAACGCATTTTATCGTCAGTTGCCCGGAGCGGAGGAGCTGAAAGTGTCTGTCGAGGAGGATGAGGTGTTTCTGGAGGAGGTGCTGCGGAGCATTTTCCCTGACGGAACCGAGGGGTTGACGGATGAGCAGAAGGGGATTGCGATTTTGCGGTATGCGTCCACGGCGATGAAGCTGAAGAATAACGGGGGGACCGCAACAAAGATTATCAAGGAGGGGTATGCGATCTGCGGCGGGCTCTCGCATGTACATCGGACTCTTTGCCGGAAGGTCGGGCTGCCCGCCCGGTATATCGGCGCGTTTAACCTGCGCCCGCTGATGGGCAGCCATGCGATCAGTGAGGTGTATTACGATGGAAAGTGGCATTTGCTGGATCCGACGTTTGGTCTCTTTTTTTATTCCAAGGGGCAATACGATGGCACAGGAGAGATCGCGTCCTTTCACGATCTGGTACTGGCGCCGGAGAAGTGGACGGCGTTCAAGGTGGTGGAGAAGCCCTGGATTGGCCGGTACGACGATGCGGTGCGAGCGCTGGGGGTACAGGTGGTGGAGGCGGATTATTTGAAGGATGTGTACGGCACGCCAATTTTGGATCTGTATCGGAAGTATGCGGCGGAGACATTTCCGATTGCTTTTGGACACCGGGATCCGGTCTCGTATCCGGTGGATGCGGATCTGAGGGAACAGGTAGAGATGTGGGTTGGTGAGGTGGATGAGAATTCAAGAGATGTGTTGACGAAGGTGTCGAACGGGTCGGTTTATGTGGGAAGCCACTATCTGGGCGGGTCGTATCCACCGGGATTTCATACGTGGTCGATCAAGACGCCAGGGCAGTGTCGTTTGCAGATTGTCTATCATAGTACGACGGACGATCCGCCCGAGCTGACGCCGGCCCCGTTGAAGGCGCTGCGAATCGTGGCGATTCGCAGCGAGGGCAGGCAGGTCGTTCTCGACCTTCAGGCGATCGGGCCGGAGGCGATTGTGTCCGTTTATTGCCCGAAGGGCACGTTTGCTGTGGATGCGCTTCGGGTGGTGCG
Source organism: Candidatus Latescibacterota bacterium (assembly GCA_965222075.1). Classification (GTDB taxonomy): domain Bacteria; phylum Latescibacterota; class UBA2968; order UBA2968; genus JAAXHW01. Next base: position 4,549,901 of record OZ244937.1, read on the forward strand.
GTTACCATAAATGGATTTAACCGGGGAGGTGCGACGTGCCGGAGTATGAACGCAGGCGATATCTAAATTGGCGATCCCCAACTATTGGAGTTCGATGATGTTTCAAATCTTACGGGAAGCACATCCCCGGCTGTATCATCCGGCCGACGATCCGGACTACCGATTTGCGCCGCCGAAGGATGCGGTGCGTCAACGAATTTTGAAGAATGTGCTCGCGGATTGCGAGATTTTTTATTCCCAGCGACCGTGGAAACGGATTCCCGAGCGGCCGGACAGCCCGCACCCGTACCACCAGCTTTACCTGACGTTTTATACAGGGATGCAGGCCACGGCGCTGATCGAACACTACGCGTTCGCCTGGCGCATCACCGGGGATGCGCGCTGGCTGAGGCGGGCAAAGGCCTGGCTGCTGGCGGCCTCGGGGTGGGAACACAGCGACCGGGTTGAAGAACATTTTTATACGGCGAACCGGTACATGCAGGCGTTCGCCGTAGGACTGGACCTGATGGCGGGGGAACTTTCTGCGTCTGAAGAGGATCGTGTAACGGATTGCCTGATCGGGCTGATGAAGCGGTGGTGGCCCGATGTGGAGGCAAACCGGCACTCCCCGGATGGACGCCACCACGCGGTAGTGGACAACGGGCACTTCGGGGTGGCGGCGCTCCACCTGCTGGGCAAGTGTTCGGACGCACCGGCCTGGGTCGAGGCGGTGATCGACCGGTTTCGGAGCGGGGTGATGCCCAACGGCTGCGGGAAGGACGGGGAACCGGGAGACGGGCCGACGTTTTGGCCGTGGGAGAACCTGTGGATGCTGCAGTTTGCGGATGCGCTGCGGAATGTGACGGGGGTGGATCTCTATAAGGAATTCCCGAAACGGCTGGAGCGGCCGCTGAAGTGGTTGCGCTACCACCTTGCGGCCCCGGAGGTGATCGAGGATTGCCTGTATTATCCGGACAACGCGAACCTGCTTTCAGGCAGCCAGCTTGATGCGTGTTCGCCAACGCTGCTGAGGCTGTCGCAGGAGGCTGGCGACGGAGACCTGCGGGACACGGCATTGAAAGACCCCAGGCTGGGCCGATTCTACCGGTTCGGGATGGGTGTAAAGGGTTCGACCGCGGAGTGCATGATCGCTTACGGGCCGTATGTTTACTGCTATTATGACCTGGATTTTGAACCGTCCGGCCCCCGGGTTTCGCTGCCGCTGTCCCGGAAGTTCACGAAGGCGTATTACGGGGAAACGGCGCTTCTGCGCAGTTCCTGGGATGCCCGCTCGGTGATTGTCTGTATTAGCGGGTATAAAGGGGGAGGCGCGCACGGGTTCAGCAATTTGCACGTGCAGTGGGAAGGACAGCCGGTGCTGAAGACCATTTCGGCGGAAGAGGCGCAGCCGGTGGCGTGCGGCAGCCTGCCGTGCGTGGGAGGACAAAACGAGGTCGTGGCGTTTACGGGACGGCTGGAGGCCGGGGACGGGTTCGACCGGCTGGATGTGCGTTCGGTCCGGACCGAGCATGAGTACTGGCTGTTGCACGGGGAGCCGCCGGTGCTGCTGGTGGCGCTGAGGCGAAGGCCCCGGGGTGTGAAGGCGCTGCGGGAGGACGGAACGCCGTTTGTCCGGCTGAACGGGCGGGATTGTTTGCAGTACGAGCGGAAGCCGTATTTCAACCCGCGCGCGGGCGAGCTTCGGATGCGTTTCCGGTTGAATGCGGAGATCGACAGGAACCGACCGCAGGTGCTATTTAATACAGGAATCGGGGGCGCGGGGGGGATGGGTACCCGGGTGAACACGTTCAATCTGGGGTTCCTGAAGGACGGCGTGCTGGCGTTTTGTGTACACAGCCAGCGTAACACGGCGGTTCAGGTGGAGGCGCTGCCGGTGGTGATCAAGCCGGGGATGTGGCACGATGTGGCGGTGCGGTGGGGCGGGTTCAATCGGCCCGGGGACTGGCCGTTTATCGAGATTGAGCTGGACGGGCGCCGGGAACGGTGTGACAACCGGGCAGCTTTCGGCGAACTGGGTCTGGACTCCCAGAATCTGAAATCGCGTACGACACCCCGGACGTTTTATGTCAAATCGAATACGCTGCTGGCGTTTGGGGGCGGGATTCAGATGGTGGACACGGGGACGAGATGCGATATTTCCCACATCGACCTGAAATGCCCGGGGCGCAGGCGGCTGGCGCTTGATTTTGAAGACGGCCTCGGGGATGAAACGGGAAACGGGCCGCTGGCCTGGAAGCTCAATCCGGTTGATCTCAAGGAAATTAAACGCACACATGCGGTGTTCGGCGCGGGGTGCCGGAGGGTGGAGGCGCTGCCCGTCTACCCGGACGATATCCGATTTGAGACCGAGGTTGTCCCGTTTGCCCCTTCAGGACTGGCCGCTGCCAGCCTGAAGCGCTTTATACCGGATGCCGGTAAACCTTCGCCCCGGGTGTTGGCGTCCACGGAAGGGGACGTGCTCATACTGGCCTTTTCGGACCGGCGGGCAAAGGCGAAGGTTGTTCGTAATGCAGAAGGTTTTTGCATCCAAACCGCAAATTCCCGGTATGAATTCGGGATAAAGGCAAGGTCGAAATCCATTCTCACCTTCTGATTCCAGCAGCGACCTTTTTCCCGACCCCTTTGCCGAAGACCTCGAACGGGGGGAGATTGCCGTCGGCTTCGACCCTCAGGGGACGGAGGTCGGTGAGGATCTCCAGGTCATCCCGCATTTCGGCCATGTCCAGGTAGGCGGCGGAGGCTTCGACTTCGCCCAGGTCGAGGGTGTTTGGAATCCAGAGTACCCTGGCATCGGGCATCTGGATGAGGCCGATGGATTCAAGGGCGATGTCGAGCACCTCCCGGTCGGTGGGGAAGTGCATGGGCACGGCGGCTACCGAGACGTGCTGGCCGGTAATGCCGTTGATGTACATGGCGTGGTAGTCGATCTTTTCGACGAGGCGGTCGGTGGTGAATTCGGCAAAGCCGATGCCGATGGCATTGCCGTGGGTCTTTTCGGTGAGGTCGCGCACGAAGATGCGCAGCACCCGGGGGGTCTCACCGTCCATAGCCCGCCGGTCATTTCGCTTGCGGCCGATGACGTTGGTGTCCAGGCCCGCTCCGCTGATGTCTTTGCCCATTTCGTCCACGATGAGGAGGTCAACGTCGTCGAAGGGAAGTCTGGGGCACCATGCTTTGGCTTTTATCAGGAGTTCCTTTTCGGCCGCTTCGAAGTCGGACGCGGGGACCGCCGCGATCTGAGCGGTTTCGTCATAGCCGTTTTCCAGGGTGGCCACGCCAAAAGCAACCGGCATTTTCTCGCGGACCATTTTGCCCACAATCCGCACGATTTTGTCGAAGGAGTGGTGGATGATGGCCCGGTGGTAGATGGAGGCGCCCTTGTGTTTGCCCAGGCCGATGAGCATCATTTTCATCAGGCCGCTTTCGATCTCCCCGGTGAAGCCGGTGTGGGGCTTGATCCGGTTGACGACGATGACGTGGTCGGCCTGGGAGGCGTTCTTGTCGAAGTAGACAGGCATGCCAAAGTCGGTGGCGCCGATCTGAACCACCTCCATGGAAGAGCGCACCGGGGCGCCCATGCTCTCTTGGGTGATGCCGTAACCGGCCAGGATGGCCGCCTGCCCCTCGGCGGTGCCCCCCCCGTGGCTGCCCATGGCAGGGACGATGTAGGGCGTAGCGCCGAGGGCCTGCATCTCCTCCACGACGGTTTTGACGATGCGGTCCAGGTTGGCCACACCCCGGCTACCGACCGAAATGGCCACGGTGTGGCCGGATTTGATGGTTTCACCGGGATTGAGTTTCCCGATTTCGCTGCGTACGGCGGCGGGGATGTCCTCTATGCGGGGCGCATCGAAGTGCTGGCGGATGCGGAACATGGTCGGGTATTCCATAGAGAGCCTCCAGAGGCGTGTGATCTATTTACGGCGGACCGACCGGTCCGCCCCTACATGGACGCTTCGTAAAGGGCGGTGACGTCTTTTAAGGTGGTTTTACGCGGGTTGACCTGGATATTTCCGCTTTTCATAGCGTCTTCGGCCATCACCGGGATGCCTCCGGGCTTTGCTCCGGCCTCGGTGAGGGTTTTGGGAATGCCCAGGTCGCGGCCCAGGTCCTCCACCGCCTCTACGGCGCAGGTTGCGGCCTCCATGTCGTCCAGTCCCTCAACGTCGGTGTCCAGGGCTGCGGCAATGTCGGCGAATTTCTCCGGACAGGCGATCCGGTTGAAGTCCATAATGTGGGGGAGGAGAATCGCGTTGGCCACGCCGTGGGCCGTGCCGTAGTGTCCGCTGACGGGATGCGACATGGCATGGATGTTGCCCAGGCGGGACTGTGAGAAGGCCATGCCGGCCATGTTGCTGGCGATCAACATCCGCTCGGTGGCGTCGTGGTTGTGATCGCTGGCAGCGGCCTGCCGCAGGTTTTCCGAGGTGAGACGGATCGCGTGAAGGGCCAGGCCCTCAGAAATCGGGCTGGTGGCCAGCGAGGTGTAAGACTCGATTGCATGCGTGAGAGCGTCCATGCCGGTGGCCCCTGCGATGGGGAGGGGCAGCGCAACGGCCATGTCGGCGTCCAGGATGCCGATGTCGGAGATGATTTCGGGGCCGATGACGGCGGCCTTGTAGGCGTTGTTGTCGGTGACGACCGCAAAGGGGGTGACTTCGCTGGCGGTGCCGTAAGTGGTGGGCACGCAGAGGAGAAAGGGGACACGGGTTTTGACTTTTCCCGGGCCGAAGTAGTCTTCGATTTTTCCACCGTTTGTAACGAGAACACCCGCGGTTTTGGCCACGTCCATCGAACTGCCGCCGCCCACGGCGAGCAGCCAGTCGCAGTCGTTGTCCCGGTAACAGTCCGCACAGGCGTGGACCACATGGACGGGAGGGTTGGCTTCTACGCCATCGTAGACCGCGCAGGCCAGGCCCGCACCGTCCAGTACGGAGATGACCCGGTCGACCAGGCCGGCCCGGACCAGGCCGGCGTCGGTGACGACCAGGGCCTTTTTTTTATCTCGTGCGGCGACCAGGTCCGGGATTTCGCTTATTGCGCCCCGGCCCACAACCAACCGGGTGGGCGAGAAATAGGTGAAGCGATCCTGGAATGCCACGCCTGGGTTTCCTTGCAGAGGGTCAATGGATTCTAGTCGCGGAATGGCGCGATGAGGGCCGCTGCCGCTTCCCTCAGTACGTCGAATTCACTGCGCCTGGTGGGGCCGAAGATCTGGATGCCGCGTTCTCGCTGGCGATCGAAGGTTTCGCGGTCCTGCGGGAAAATAGCCGGCTCTACCGCGATGCCCCTGGCGAGCGCAAGCTCGATCACCCCCTCCATCGCTCCAAGCACATCCGGATGCTCCCATTGTCCGTGAAGGCCCATGTCCGCCGCGAGGTCTCCCGGACCGAAGATGATGACGTCCACCCACTCGTTGGACATCAGGGCTTCCGCGTTCTCGATCCCTTTGCGGGACTCGATCTTGAGCGTCAGCAGTGTCGAATCGTTGGCCTCGGCACAGTAGCGCGCCACATCGTGGATGGCTTGATAGTCCACGTTGGGGCCGGGAGCCAGCGCTCTTTCGCCTACCGGGGGATACTTCATCCAGCGCACCATGTCGGAAACCTGCTCGGGCGTCTCTGAGTGGCAGAGGCCCAGGCCGAGGGCGCCCGCGTCCAGCAAACGCGATACGAAGGCCCGGGAAGCTGCCTGAATGGTCACGGCCGGACAGAGTCCGGTGTCCCGGGCGATCACCAGAAAGTTGGTCAGCGTTTCCTCATTGTGCAGCACATGCTCGTTCTCGACCATTAACATGTCGTATCCGGCCTGGGCGACGATCTTGACGATCGACGGACGGAGGGACTCAAAAACGTTGAACGCGAACAGCGGGCCTCCCTCTTTCAGGGTTCGCTTGGCCGTGTTGGAGATCCATGGCTGGCCGGATGACATCTGGCAAAACACTCCCTGGCGTTGTCCCGGTTGGCCGGGCTTGATGGTTTCGCCGGGATTGAGTTTCCCGATTTCGCTGCGTACGGCGGCGCTGGATTGTCAAATCCAGGCCATCCTCGCCGGATTTGGCAATCCGGCCAGAGCAATAGAGAGAATTATCCTTCCAGATTAGCCGAATGATGACCGTCCCTCAGTTAATCATAATCATTTTTGAGCTTCTGTGCAAGGTTCTCTTGGGAGGATGGTCATTTGAGATTTCTCGACATTTATTCAGGAAAACCGTCAGACGCTACCAGCGCTGCGACCTCTTTCAGCGTCTCCACCGAGGGGGTGTGTTCAAAGGCAGGTTGGCCGTGGGTGAGGTAGATGCAGCGGATGCCGACGCGTCGGGAGGCCTGGATGTCGTAGCGGCCGTCTCCAATGACGATGGCCTCATCTGCCGATAGCCCCAGTCCGTCCAACGCCTTTTCGATCAGGTCGCCGGAGGGTTTGATGTCGCCGTCTTCCCGGCTGAGGGTGACGTCGAAGCGGAGGCCGTAGCGCTTCAGGACGGTCTGCATCGCTTCCCGGTGGTTGTTGGTAACAACCGCCAGCCGTATGCCTTTCGACCGGAGGTGATCGACCAAGTCCACGATGCCGTCGTTCGCATCGGCATTCTCCGCTGCCGCCATTTCCGCCCGAAGCAGCTCATCGTTGGCCCAGGCGGAGCGGTCAGGCGGCAGGCTGTCGATGTATTCTAAGAGGGTCTGCCCCGGTGTGGCCCCGATCTTTTCCCGGAGCGTTTTCCAGTCGATGTAAGGGACGGTGATGGTGCCGTCCATGTCGAAGATGACGCCTTTGAGCATGGTGGTTTTAAAAAATGCGTAAATTTGGCTTTATGACAATTCTGTACGCCGTGCTCCGGGTACGCCAGGGGACTTCGAGCAGGCTTTTGTGCCCCTATCCTCTTCTGTTGCGGGCGTAGCGTGGGTAGATCTCGGAAAGGCGGAGCCAATCCGGAAACACACCCACTTCACGATTCAAATATCTTCCCGATTTCATCCCGGTCGAAGGCGGGGAGGTCGGTCCAAACGTCGTTTTTACGGAGTTTGAGGCCGAAGCTCCGGTCTTCTACGCGGCCGATGATTTCGCACCGGATGCCGGCTTCCTGAATGGCATCCCGCACTCGCCCTGCATCACTTGCTGCGACGCCGATGAGGAGAGCGCCGGAGGAGATGATGCCGAGGGGATCGAGGTTAAAGGCAACACAGAGCCGGCGCGTTTCATCGGAAGCGAATAGGGCCTTCCCTTCCAGGGCGAGGCCGGTGTCGGCGGCTATGGCGAGTTCTCTGAGGGCCGTGGCCACGCCGCCTTCTGTAGGGTCGTGCATGGCGTGCACGCGGGCGGTACGGCAGGCGATCCGGGCCTCTTTGAGGATGCTGATGCCGGGGTCGTGAAGGTAGTTTTGGGCGCTGGAGAGAAGGTCGGGGGTGAAGCCCCGGCCGGCCAGTTCGGTCTGCTTCTCCCGGGCGAGGATGGCGGTGGCTTCCACGCCCAGGCCCTTGGTCATCAAGATGGCGTCGCCCACCTGGAGGTCGGCGGATTGCACGAGGTCTTCGCGCTGCACTTCCCCCAGCATCTGGCCGACCACGATGGGGCGGTCCAGGCCGACGGTGATTTCGGTGTGCCCGCCGCAGAGGGAGACATCGATTTCCTGCGCGGCATGGTGGATGGACGCAAAGATCGCTTCAACCAGGGCGGCATCGGTGCGACCCTCGGGCAGCAGGAGGGTGGCCAGGAACCATCGAGGCAGGGCACCCATGGTGGCGATGTCGTTGGCGTTGACGTGGACCGCGTAGTGGCCGATTTCGTCGGTGGCGAAGGTGATGGGATCGGTTTTGACGACCAGGCAGGTTTCTTCAAACTCGATGACGGTGGCGTCTTCGCCCACGCGGGGCCCGACCAGGACGCGCTCGTTCGGGCCGGTGTAACCGTCCAGGAGACGGGAGAGGAGGTCGAAGGGGAGTTTGCCGGGAGGGAAGACAGCGCTGTTTACGTCGGATGTGCTCATGCCTTTTCCGCGTCTATAAATACGGTTTGTCGATCGGCCGATGAAAAGGAGATGACAGCGCAGAGAGGCTCCCGGCCGGTGTTGACGGCCTGGTGGACGGCCGGCACCCGGATCAGGTCTCCGGGGTCCATCCGGTAGGATTGATCTCCCAGAGTGTGCTCGCAGGCGCCTGAAAGGACGTAGAGGAGTTCTTCGCAGTTGGGGTGATAGTGGGGCGGGTTCTGTTCGTCGGGGTTGATGTAAGCGATTCCAAAGGTTTGCCGGGCGTCTGCATCCGTTTCCTGGTTCATCAACCATTTAATGGCCCCCCAGGGAAAGCTGAGGGCATCTGTGTCGTCGGCACACACAATGGGGGATGGCTGCATGGGAGACTCCTTTGGAATTTTGGAAATACAAGAAGTTTACGATAGCTTATTTTGAGGAATCTGTCAATACGTATTTTAAGGATGTGGGCGGAGGAACAATTCTGTTGAAGTGCGCTTTGGGGTTTTTTATATTTTGGAAAAGTCAGGAGTCAGAGGGCTTATTGCTAACCGAGAGGATGCCGGTGAAAAAGATCGAAGCCTTTATCAAGCCATTCAAGCTCGATCAGGTTAAAGACGCGCTGACGGAGATCGGGCTGATGGGGATGTCCGTGGGGGAGTTCCGGGGGTTTGGCCGGCAACGGGGACATTCCGAGTTCTACCGGGGTAGCGAATACCAAGTGGATTTTCTGCCCAAGTTGAAGATCGAGCTGGTGGTTTCCGAAGACGAAGTGGATCGGGCCATCGAGGCCATCCTGAGGGCTGCCCAGACCGACGAGGTGGGCGATGGGAAGATTTTTGTGTTACCGATAGAACAGGCGATTCGGATTCGGACGGGTGAAACCGGTTCTCAGGCTCTTTAGCGATGGTATTATTCGATCTGGACCGTCCTGCTCTGTTTTTCGCACAGGATCTTCTGTCGGAGCCAGAGGTGGCCCGGGGGGAGTTGCGCCGGCTCGGGTTTCGAGATCCCGACCGCACGCTGCGGAACCTCCAGGGACTGGTTGAGCCAGGGGGGGCGCCGCCCCTTCCGGCTGATCTTTTTCGGGAGCTGGTGGCGGCGCCGGATCCGGACAGGGCGCTGAATAATTTCGAACGCCTGACGCAAGCGGTGTTCAGCCGGTCTGCGTTTTACCGTGCGCTCGAAGATTATCCGGATACCTGCCGGTTCCTCGTGCATCTCTTAGGCAGCAGCCAGTTTCTTTCGGATACGCTGGTGCGGGATCCGGAGTATTTCTACTGGCTGGTCGAGACGCCGGAGAGGCTGTCACAGCCGCGTACAAAGGCGGACCTCTCGGCGGAGTTCGCCGCAGAGTCGGCGGTGTTTCAAACGCCCGAAGCCCGCCTGAACGCCCTGCGCCGTCTGGTTCGGCGGGAGCAACTGCGCATTGGTGCCGGCGATTTGACGGGGCGGCCCATGCAGGAGGTGGCGGCCGAGCTTTCGGATCTGGCGTCCGTGTGTTTGCAGCGGCTTCTGGATCTGCTGGTTCCGGAGTTGGACACGCGTCACGGCCCTCCGCAAAACAGGGACGGCAGCCGGGCCGAGTTCACAGTTATCGGTCTGGGCAAGCTGGGCGGGCGGGAGCTCAACTTCAGTTCGGATATCGATTTGATGTTTGTCTACTCCGAGGAGGGGAACACAGGGGGAGGCGGGTCCGAGGGCGGTCCGATTTCAAATCAGGTTTATTTCTCCAGGCTGGCCGAGCGAATCTTGAAGGCGGCGACCGAGCCGACGGAGGAAGGGTTTCTCTATCGGATCGATATGCGCCTTCGGCCCGACGGGGCTTCGGGCGCACTGACGATGCCGCTGTCGGCTTACGAGAGTTACTACGTGCGGCGGGGGGAACTCTGGGAACGACAGATGCTGATCAAGGCGCGCCCGTGCGCCGGATCGGACCGTTTGGGCGCGCGGTTTTTAGAGACGATTCTGCCGTTTGTTTATCCACGGCATTTCGAGGTCAGCCCGGTGGAGGAGATCCGCCGGATCAAGCGCCGGATCGAAGACCATATCGGCGAGAAGGGAGAGGCGGAAACCCACCTGAAGCTCCGGTCCGGAGGCATTCGGGATATCGAATTTGTCGTTCAGTGCCTGCAGCTGCTCGTGGGACGTGTGCACGCCGAGGCCCGCTCGGGCAACACGCTGGAGGCGATTGGCCAACTGCAGCGGATTTCTGCGCTGGCCGAGGCGGAGGCACAGGCGCTTCGGGCGGCCTATCTCTTTTTCAGGCGGGTGGAGCACCGGCTGCAGATGATGCACGGGCTGAGCGATTACACGCTGCCCGCATCCGAGGAGGCGCAAAGGCCTCTGGCGCTGGGTCTGGATTTCCCCTCACCAGGCGCATATCGAAGGACGATTGTCCGCCACGTGGGCGCGGTTCAGACGATCTATCGGGACGTTTTTTCGGAAGAAAGCGAGGGGGAAGGGCGGTCTATCGGTGCGCTGTGTAAGATGGAGGTGGGGGATGCTGAAGCGACTGCTCTGCTGCGCGAGTTGGGGTTTGCCCGGCCGGAAGAGGCCCACCGCAACCTGATTTACTTAGCTTACGGCCACGTGCCCAGAATCCGGGAAACACGGGTACGCCAGAGCTTTATGGCGTTGACGCCGGCGTTGATGCCCGCCTTACAGGCCTCTGCCGATGCGGACCGGGCGTTGAGCAATCTGGAGCGCTTGATTTCCGCCTACGGCGCAATGGATACGCTGTTCCGGATGCTCAGCACGCATCCAGGCCTTCGGGATCTGCTCCTTTCGCTGTGCGCCGGCAGCCAGTACCTCGTCAATCTGATCGTGCGAAACCCGGCGCTGCTGGACTGGCTGATCCTGCCCGATGTGCTTTACCCCGACCGGAGCAGGGAGGAACTGGAGGCCGAGGTCGATTCGATGATTGGACAAGCAGCGTCAGACGATGCGGTGGCCGCTGCTTTGAATGCCTTCAAGAATCGGGAACTGCTCCGGATCGGCACCCGGGATCTGGTGGCGCTGACCGATACGTTTGAGACGTTTGAAGCGCTTACTCTGCTGGCGGAGACGATTCTGAAGGTGGTTTACAGGGCCGTTTACGACCGCCTGGCCGCCCGCCGGGGCGTTCCGAGAGGGGATGGTGGAGAACCGGCTGCGTTTGCGATTCTGGGACTGGGCAAGCTGGGAGGAAGGGAGTTCAATTTCGGTTCGGACTTGGATCTGGTGTTTGTATACTCGGATGATGGGTTGACCGACGGCCCCGAATCGGTAGGCAACCTCCAGTTTTACATCGATCTGGCCCAGCGGATTTTGAACATGCTGGGGCAGTCCACGCCCTATGGGATGCTCTACCCAGTGGACGCCCGGCTGCGTCCCGAGGGTGGCAGCGCCCTGCTGGCGCTTTCCTACGACGCCTACGACACTTACCTGCAGGTGCGGGCCTCGACGTGGGAACGGCTGGCGCTTTCACGGAGCCGGGTGGTGGCAGGGGATGTGGGGTTCGGACAGAAGGTGCTGGACCGGATCGAGCGGTTTGTTCTGGACGACGGCCTTTCTGAATCTGAGGTTGGGGCGCTCGTTGATATCCGGCGGCGGATGGAAGCGCCGGGGGGCCGAGGGTCGACAAAAAGTATCAAGACCGGGCCGGGGGGGATTGTGGATGTCGAGTTTATGGTGCAGGCCCTGCAGATCCGGTATGCCCATCGTGTCCCTCACCTGCGGAGTCCCAATACCCTGAAGGGGCTGGACCGCCTGGTGGAAGGGGGATATCTCCCGGAGGATGACGCGGCGCACCTGAGGTCGGCCTTCTATTTCCTGCGCACGGTTGAAAAGGTGCTGCGCCGACAGGAAGAACAGGCCAGGACCCGTCTGCCGACCGACGCACGGGCTCTGACCGCGCTTGCCCGTGCGGTGGGGTATGCCGACGGCCCGGCTTTTCTGGCCGCACTTGAGGAAAAGATGGGGACCACACGGCGGATTTTCCAGGCGTATCTGGGGGAAGTATAAAACGCTACGGAAGGACACGGAAGGGGGCCTCCCGCACAGGTTTTGGAGGCAGAGCCTGGCTGAGATGCGCCAGCCTGGGCGATGCAAATGTGACATCTGGTGCTGCCGGTTTCCTTCATGTGGGTGTGAAGAAGGTTCTCAGTTCGGTTGTGAGAGGGTTCTCGCTGAGAGGGGATGCGAGGATGAACCGGAGCTGGTGGAGGCGGGCTTTGGGGTTTTGCCAGGCTTGCCGGAGGGGGAGGTTGTGTGAGGAGGTTGAGTGGGCGTTTTGCAGGAGGGATGCGGCGAGAAGGTGGAAGACGAGGTGGTGGCCGTCCAGGAGGCGGGCGGTCTGCTGAGGGTCGGGTGTACGGGCGGCGTAGCGGGCGGTTGTGTGTTTAGAAAGCAGGGTGTGGAATCCGCCGTCGGGACGGCCAGCGCCCAGGGCCGTGGTATACTGCACCAGGCGGCGTTCGGGCCAGTCCCAGCCGAGTTTGGAGAATTCGATGAAGTGGAGGGTTTGCGCTTCGGGGTTGATGACGATGTTTCGGGCGTTGTAGTCGGTGGGTCCAAGCAGGGGGGGGGCAGCGCCGAGGGTGTTGAGGAGGTCTGAGAGGAGCTGGTTGGCACGGGCGGCGGTCCGGGTTGCGAGGGCGGGGAGGTGTGTGTGGAGGGTGGCGGTGGCCTGTTGCCAGGAGGCCCGGAGGCCGGCGGGATCGCAGCCGGGAAAGGTCCGGCGGGAGAGCGCGGATGAGTGTTCGTGGAGGGTGGTCTGGATCGCGGAAAACCCCTCGATGGTCCGTTGGGCATAAAACGATCGGGTCGAGGGGTCTGCGTTCTGGCAGATGTCGTCTAAGGTGTGATCGCCACACCACTCGGTGAAGATGAGGGATTGGGCGGTGTCGACGCCGTAGACTTTTGGGACCGGGCATTCGGCTGTGCGCAGGAGCCGGATGGCGGTTTCTTCGACTTCGAGGAGGTCGTAGGGTTTCCCACGGGTGAGGGGACCGAACATCTGGTGTTTGGCAATGAGCTTGCAGCCGTCTTGGGCGATGACCCGCCAGACGCCGGGGTGATTCGAGACCGGGTTGATGCGTGCGACTGCGGGGCGGCCCGTCAGGAGGGTGGGGACGGCGCGGTGGATGGCGGCGAAGGTCGGAGAAAGGGAGGGAAGCAAAGCGGCCCTCATGCCTGGTGGACGATCTGCCGCTTCCGCAGGGTGAGGAATTCGGGGGCTTCGCGGATGCAGGTGCCCAGGATGCCCAGGGAGCGCCAGAATGCCCTCAGGCCGGTTTGCCGGATTTCGGCCGCATCCTCGCCCACGGCCGCAAAGCCCTGGCCGTGGGGGGTAAGGGCTTCCCAGTTTTGGAAGAGGCGGCCCCAGTTGCTTTTCAAGACGTCCTGCATTTTCTTCTTGGCGAGGAAGGGGTACCAGAAGCTGTCGTGGTAGATCACGCTGGCCATGTAGGCCCAGGGCGCAAGGACGGTTTTGAGCGACCATTCGATCGGTTTTTTGAGCGGTCCCCAGTAGATTTTGTGCTGCATGCGGGAGGCGAAGGTCATTTTTTTGAAGGGGCCGACGAAGTTCCAGTTTTCAGCGGCGGCCTCCGGGTCTCCCACGATTTCGATCTGGCGGGGATCGCCGCATCCCAACCCCCGGTCGTGGGCGAGCCGGATATACTTGATGGAGAGGGGATCAAAGCCCATCATTTTGGCCGCAATCGCGTCGATGGCGACCTGATCCGCGCTGGCGAGGAGGACGTTTTTGAGGTGGGGCACCATGCAGCGGGGGCCGGGGCCGTCGCCGGCGAAGGTGCCGTCCATGACGGCAAAGACGCCCGGGTGGATCTTTTTCTGGATCATCAGGAGGTCCACCAGGGTTTCGTGAATGACCGGGTGGGTCCAGTGGCGGCGTTCGTTGAGCAGCCCTCCGAAGGCGTTTTTCATGGCTCCGGTGGTGGTGGTAAAGACGTGGGTTTTGACCGTGGGAAGGTGAATGATGTTCTTCCCGATAAATCGTCTGGGGATGTGGAATCCGTCGGGGTAGACCTGGTTGAGGCAGAGAAATCCGTCGACGAGGTCGCCCACGGCGTCACGGACGTGGACCCATTCCTCCCCACCGTCGTAGAGGTGGATGTTGCGCAGGCCGTGGGCTTCCACGACGTTGATCTGCTTGTTCTCCCTCTCGCCCAGGCGAGCGTCAATGACGACCGTGCGGTTGTGACAGGCGTGCATCAGGCCGGGATCGTAGCCATCCTTTCGCATGGCCCGGATGACGCCTTCCAGCTGCCAGGGCGTGGTGGAGCTGCCGGGGTAAAAGAAGTGCCAGGAGATGTTGACCTTCAAGGCCGTATCCGTATCCCTGGCGATGACATCCTGGTAGCCGGCCAGGTTCATGAGGCGGTGGTAATCCGCCAGGATGGTTTGCGGATGGGTGCGTAAGACCGCGACTTTGCTCTGGCTCATGGGTTGTCCTTAAAAGAAGGCAGAGGGAAAAATCTAAGTCAAAAGCGATAAACCGAACGGTCTCACCTTTGCCCTTTGCCGCTTATAACTTATAATAGAGCACAGCGACCAGGGTCAGCAGCCAGAGGCCTCCGTTGATCACAAGCGAGGGATCGCCAAGGATCGTGGAGGAGGGGTTGCCGCCCTGGCCTTTTTTGTAGACCAGGTAGAGGTAGCGCAAAAGTCCGTAAATAACGAAAGGGACGGTGAGGTTAAGGTACTCCGTCCCCAGTTTCTGCATGACATCCGGGGACATGGTGTAGAGGGCATAGGAGACCAGGGCGCCTGAGGTAACGATGGCGATCATCTGGTCGAGAAACCGGGGGCTGTACTCTTTGAGGATGCAGCGGTGGTTGGCGGCGCCATCCTCTAAGAGGAGGAGTTCCTGCCGGCGTTTGACAAACCCGAGAAAGAGCGCAAGCAGCATGGTACAGAGAATAAACCAGGACGAGATTTCCACGTTGATGACGAACGCCCCGCCGATGGCACGGAGGAGGAACCCGGCTGCGATGATCATCACATCTAAGATCACAACGTGTTTCAGGGAGATGGAGTATACGAGGTTCAGCAGGGCGTAGGTCAGCGCGACCCAGCCGAACCGGGTGTCCAGCCAGAAGGCCCCCCCCAATGCGGCCAGGCCAACGATGCACGCGGCTGCGGATGCGCCGGGAATGCTCAACTGCCCCGAAGCGATCGGACGGTGGCGCTTTTCCGGGTGCTGACGGTCGTTTTCCAGGTCCCGGATGTCGTTGAAAATGTAGACTGCGCCCGACAGGAAGCAGAAGAGGCCAAAGGTGATGCTGCTTCGGAAGACGTAGGCCGGGTCGAAGAGATGCCTGGAAAAGATCAGTGCGGCCATCACAAAGAGGTTTTTGGCCCACTGGTGGGGCCGCATGGCCAGAAGAAGCTGAAACACCGGGGAAATCCCCCCTGAGCTCCCCTTTGGAAGGGGGTGTATGGGTTCTCTTTTAAAGGAGGACTAAATGGAGAACCCGAAGTAGATCCGCCGGTCGTCTACGGATATCGGGAGGGTGGGGTCGGTCCGATCCGGGATCACCTTGCGGGTGGGAAATGCGATTTGGAAATATCCAAATATGGGGAAGGCATAGTTGGAGAACATCTGCATCCGCAGTTCGAGCCCCCAGTCGGTGAGAAAAGCGGATCGCTTGAACTTGTTGTCGGAATCCAGAAGCGTTCGCAGGCTTTTAAAGTCTCCGGCCGCCCCAGTCTCGACGAAGAGGGTGCCGTAGATTTTGTCGAAGAAAAAGGGAGGCAGTTCCTTGTCGACCTTCTGAAAGATGGGGAACGTGAAGCTTGCCCGGCCGAAGAAGGCCTTGCCGCCCGAAATCGAGAAGTAGGGATAGCCCCTGAGCGTTCCGAACCCGCCCAGATAGTAGCGCAGGGGGTAATAGAACGCCCCTTCGAATGTGCCGCCGTCCAGCTGCACTCTTTTGATGGGTTTGTCTTTGTATCCCATAAACGCCTGGAGAGCGAGGGTGGTACGCCCGGGGAGGGCGATGAACTCGTTCCAGGAGGCGATGTATTCATTGATTCCCAGCTTCGCATTGTCTGCACGGTAGATGGTGGGGGACGGATCGGTATCGGTGGGATCGGGGATGTTGTCCTGGTTCAGGTCCTGAGAGAGCGCCAGGGAGTCGGTGATCGTGGCGTTAATCCGGCGGTACCTGAGCGTAATGGCGCGCCCGCCTGTGGGGTTGAGATAGTTGTCCTTTGCCGGTTTGAAGGTGTAGTAACGCCAGACGATCCCCAGATTGTTGCTCTTGAAGAAGGTGAGGTCCCGGTAGAGGAAATCGTCCATCACAACCCGGTCCTCCCCGGTGCCGGGGATCTGATCGGTGATGTCCTTCAGGGCTCCGGTTTCTGCATCTGCCTGGAGGTAGCGGGTGCTATCCTGGAGCACCCGCGTGAGGTGAAGGTTCTCCGAATAGCGGCGGTGACCGAAGGAGAGGGTAACGGACTGGTTTCGGCCCACGCCGATATCGACTCCAACGCTGAAATCGGTGAATAGATGTTTGTAATCGTCTTCTTCGGTCAGGGAGAGGTTGGTGTGCTGCGTGGTACGCGGGATAATGACCTGCTGGGAGTCGATTACGGTGATGAGGGTGCCGCTGGTGGTATCCCGCTGGGTGGCGATCACGCCCCGGTCGATCAGGCTGTTGATGGTCTGCCGGCTGGTGCCGATAAAGAGCTGCGGACGATAGGATTTCAGTTCGGTATTGACGGACCCCAGACTTTTCTGGTAGGAGACAAATAGGTCGGAATTGAGGTCGGTCCTCCGTTTGAGGTTTTTGCCCAGGGTAAGACCGGTTACAAAGGTATCGCTTCCCAGCATATCCCCCCAGGCCATTTGCGCGCCGAAGCTGGCCTGATTCAGGCCGAATCGGTTGCCGACGAAGGTGGGGCCTAAGACCAGAATGGGCAGGACGCCGTAGGAGGTCAGGCGGGTGGAGTAGCGCCCCGTGTTGTAGAGTTTGCTCAGGTCCTCTCCGGTGTAGATGCTCCCGTAGTCCCGCGACAGGGTGTCCACGGCAGCCACGGTGACGGCTGCGGACCGCCCGATGCGGTAGATGCTGTAGTTGGCATGGTGATACCCGGCGTAGAGGATGTCCTTCCCATCGGGGGAGACCGAGGGCGCAAAGGCCCCGCCGATTACGTTTGTGATCTGCTCCTGTCTGCCGGTTGTCAGGTCGTGGGTATAGAGGTTGAAGATGCCCGTCTGGTTGGAACTGAAGAGGATACCGCTGCCGTCGGGCAGCCAGACCGGGTCCCGTTCGTCGGCCCCAGAACGGATGAGGGCTTCAAACCCGGCGTTGTTGGCATAGGCCAGGCTGTCGGGGAACGCTTTGAGGCTGTCTTCTAAGGCTTTCTGCCTTTGGGCGATGCGGATGCTGTCGGAGACGGCGCCCGTGCTGTCGGAGGCGGTCCTGGCGCTGTCCGCCGCCGATTGTTTGGATTTCTTTATTTTGTCCGATTTTGGTCTGATGTTTTTGGTCGCTTTTGCCCGCAGGGTGGCGGCGTCGGCGTTGATGACCGCGATGTCCCGATCTTCTCCGCGGAAGACGCTGAAGAGAATCTTCTTACCGTCTGGAGACCACCGGGGGCCGTAGTACTGGGTGCCGTCATTGTGATGGGTCAAAAAACGTCTGTTCGTTCCGTCGATGTTGACGAGGCCGAGGCTGTTGGTGCCGTCCCTATTGTAGACGTACGCGATCTGTTTCCCATCGGGAGATACGGCCGGGTCTCTGCCCCTCAGCCCGACGGTGAAACGCCGCTCTTTTTTCGTGTTCAGGTCGTAGGTAAAGATGTCCCACCGCCCCCCGGGCGTTTTGTTGTAGACCAGTTTGCCTCCGTCGGGCGTCCAGGAGAAGCGGTTGTCCGCATATTTGCCGTACTTCCTCCCCTGTGCGACCTTCTTCACCTTCCGTGTGGCCAGGTCCATGACCATCAGCTTGGTCAGCGAGTTGTAGTCGCTGCCGTCGTTGCTGAGGAAGGCCATTTTCGTGCCGTCGGGGGAGTAAACCGGGTGGTATTCCATGGAGCCCCCGTCGTAGATGCGTTCTCCTTCCCGTTCGCCCGCCGCGCGGATCGAATCGGCCAGGGCGCCGTAGGTCGCGTTGAGGTGTTCGGACCACTCCCGGTAGAGCTGGTTGGCCGAAATGCCCAGGCTCTTTTTGACGGCCGATTTGAAATTGACGATCGGCTGCTTTTCGACCATGGCCCGCACGGCCGCTTCCCCATACGTTTCTTCTACATAGTTTAGAAGGGCGAAGCCCTGGTTGTAGACCATCTCGGCGTGGAAGCTGTCTTTGCCGCGTAAGTAGCCCATGTTGGTATAAGAGTGCCTGTCGTCTTCCAGCGTTGCCATACGCAGCAGCATGTCCCGGTGGGTGTCCCAGAAGTCGCCCCCGTTTTTTCGGGACTCGTACTGCGCGATGCCTTCCGAAAACCAGTTCGGGACGGCCATGTGGTAGATGGGAAACGAGAAAATGAAGTCGGGGTTCTGGTTGGACCGGCTGGTACTGATAATTCCGAACATAAAAGGCAGGCTGGTATGGGCCGCCTTGAGCGTGATATGGTGCGTCAGTTCGTGGGTAAACACGTCCCGGATCCAGTCTTTCGTTCCCCGCGTATCGAAGGCCGCTGGCGTGGACCAGAACACGATAAAGTTATACCAATATGCCGAGTAGGCATTGCCCAGGTAATCGACGCTGTCGTCTACATAGACGTGAACGGGGGCGAAGCGATCAATTGAGGTGGGATAATGTTTGGAAATCTCTTCGAAGACCTCATCGCCGATTTCGGCGATCCGCCGGGCGGTGTGTTCGGCGCTTGTGAAGTAGATCGCGAAGTACTTGGTGCGGATGGTCCGGGCGTACGGGCCTGTCAACCCAAGCAGGGTGGGGAAGAAGGTGTTTTTCTCCGGTTCCCATTTGTACTTGGGCTCGGGGCGGTTGAAGGGGATATCGGCCAGGTCGGTGACGGGCTTGATTTTGTTGACGAGGAACTGGGCTGCGGCCCGGCCCGGCAGTCCGGCCGTATGGAGCGTGCTGAGGAGCAACGCCAACACTGCAAAAAATTTTAGACGGTTCACTGCGCTTCCCTCATTTTATGGGTTTCACGTTTCCGGCTTCTACGATGAAAAATATACCATAGGTTCACCAAAAATTCAAGGTCAGGTGAACGGTCTATTCCATAACCGGCTCTTTCTGCCTCGTTCTGAGGATGCAGGCAACGCTGTGTCTTCCACCGATGTCGAGGAGGTCGGGGACGACGCGGGTGCAGGCCTCCTCCCGTTCGGGACAGCGGGGATGAAAGGGGCATCCGGGCGGTACGTTGGCGGGACTGGGGACGTCGCCCGGAAGCACGGTCCGCTGCCTTTTGACCCGGGGATCGGGAATGGGCACCGCAGAGAGCAGCGCCCGGGTGTAGGGGTGCTGCGGGTTTGCGTACAGGGCCTGGCTGTCTGCGATTTCGACAATGCGCCCCAGGTACATGACGGCCACCCGGTTAGAGATGTGCTCCACCACGCTTAGGTCGTGGGCCACAAAGAGGTAGGTGAGCCCGAACCGGGCCTGGAGGTCCTGAAGCAGGTTGATGATCTGGGCCTGGATGGAGACATCGAGCGCCGAGACGGGTTCATCGGCTACGATAAACCGGGGGTTGACCGCGAGCGCCCGGGCGATGCCGATGCGCTGGCGCTGTCCGCCGGAAAATTCGTGCGGGTAGCGGCGGGCGTAGTCCGGCCTGAGGCCCACGGTTTCCAAGAGGTCGGCCACGCGGTTGTGGAGGTCATTCCCGTTTGCCAGCTTGTGGATTTTTAACGCTTCTGTGAGCATTCCTCCTACGGTCATCCGGGGGTTGAGGGAACTGTAGGGGTCCTGGAAGATGATCTGTATCTGGCGCCGCATGGCCCGGAGGTCCTTCCGTTTAAGCGTAAGCACATCAACGCCGTTAAAGCGGACCTGGCCTTCTGTGGCTTCGATCAGGCGGAGGATGGTTCTGCCCGCGGTGGTTTTCCCACACCCGGACTCGCCCACCAGGCCGAGGGTTTCCCCCTCCTGGATGGTCAGGGAGACGCCGTCTACGGCTTTGACCTGCCCCACGGTCCGGGAAAAAATGCCCCGGGTGATGGGGAAGTATTTCTTGAGGTTGCGGACTTCCAGAAGCGGTTGGGACATGCTCAGGTCGATTCGGCAACGGGTGAAGCGGGATATCCTTCCGCCATCCAGCATGCCACGGCGTGTCCCCCGTTGATTTGCAGCAAGGCCGGTTCCTGTTCCCGACAGATGGCCCCGGCATTTGGGCAGCGGGGGGAAAAGCGACAGGCTTCCGGGAAGTGGACGGCGTCGGGCACGGTGCCGGGGATGACCGAGAGGCGTTCTTTCTGTTCGTTCAGTTTGGGCACCGAGGCCAGAAGCCCCCGGGTGTAAGGATGCCTGGGATCGGTAAAGATTTCCTCCACGCCTCCGGTTTCCACGATTTTTCCGGCGTACATGACCGCCACCCGGTCTGCGACTTCGGCGATGATGCCCAGGTCGTGGGTGATCATCAGGACGGCCATCCCGAAATCCTGCTGGAGCTGTTCTAAGAGTTCCAGGATCTGGGCCTGGATGGTTACGTCCAAGGCGGTGGTCGGCTCGTCGGCGATGAGGATGTCGGGGGTGCAGGAGAGGGCCATGGCGATCATGACCCGCTGGCGCATGCCGCCCGAGAGATGGTGGGGGTACTCATTCGCCCGCCGGGCCGGGTCGGGAATGCCTACCTTCTGGAGCATGTCCACGGTTTTTTCCCGGGCGGCCGCTCTGCCGAGGCCCTGGTGGCGCACGACAGCCTCGTCAATCTGGCTTCCGCAGGTGAAAACCGGGTTGAGGCTGGTCATGGGCTCCTGGAAGATCATGGCGATGTCGTTGCCCCGCACATCGCGCATGTCGTTCTCGCTCAGGCTTAAGAGGTCGCGCCCTTCGAAGCGGATTGCGCCCGATACGATTTTGCCCGGGGGCTGGGGGACGAGGCGCATCATGGAGAGGGAAGTGACGCTTTTTCCACATCCCGACTCTCCCACCAATCCCAGGGTTTCCCCTTTTTGAAGGGTGAACGACACGCCGTCCACCGCCTGGGCCACGCCGACGTGAGTATAGAAGTAAGTTTTTAATTTTTGGACTTTTAGAAGAAATTCCGACATAGATCTCCGTCGAATTTTTCACCGGACTCTACGACATTGTTAGTTGGACTCCCGGCACCCCTGTTGCGTTCCCTTTTTGATCCTTCAAACGTGTTCTCGCTTCCCACTTCACGTTTCTCGTTTCACAGTTTTAGAAGAAGGGCAGGTTGAGGTTCAGCCAGTCTTCTAAGAGAAAGCCGACCCGGCCGATGAGGAGGGAGAGACGGGCCATAATCGTATATCCGAACGATGCGCCGAAGGAGACCATCAGGAACCAGATGCCGACTCTGGAGGCGGCCCCGATGGCACCGGTGTGTTCGACTGAGAAGAAGAAGTAGATCAGGACTGTTACCACACCGATGAGGATGATCAGCAGGTTCAGGCCCTCCAGGCTCCAGCTCAAGGGCTTGAGGGTCGGCTCGATCTGGGCCAGGAGGGCGGCGGAGATGATCCTGGGAATGCTGAAGCCGGCCCCCAGCCCCACGAAGAAGGCGAACGCGGTCCGGCTGGGCCACCCGAACCTCCGGGAGAATCGGGTAAGCATCAGGATGCCCAGCAGGGTAGGGACGATCAGCCACCAGTCGATTGTTCCGGAGGCATCCACGCTGAGGCCGAAAAACGTGGCGATAATTTCGCCATACAGCGTTGGGTACCATACCTGACCGAAGGTGTAGCCCGCTGCAATGCCCACGTAGACGTGTTCGGCAAATTTGAACAGCGGGTTGTCCCTGTAAAGGAAGCTGTAGAGGGCCAGCGTGAGTCCTGCAGCCACAATAACGCCGAGGCCCTCCCAGTTCGCCGTGAGGGCGCCGGTGATCAGCAGGAGACCGTTGACGAGGACCAGGAAGAGGATAAAGCCCAGGAAGAGGACGGTGTCGCGGTTCATGGCCGGGCCCTCCCGGATGGATTGCCGGACCTGGAGGACCGGCGTTGGAGAAAGTACATGAGGTTGCCCAGTATAATAAAGAGAATGATGACAAGATGGGTGACCGACTGCGGCCGCATCCCGGTGGTGGCCGTTCCAGTCCGTTTGACCAGCGCTTCATACTCGGCCGCGCCGGCCAGGCCGCCAACGAGGCCCACAAGCTGCTTTGACTGGAGGTAGGGGAAGAGGTCGGGTGCGATGACTGCGGTGCATCCGGCGCCCAGCGGGAATTTGTACTTTTCCTGGCCGTAGGGAATCCAGATGCCGTCGATCGTGGCTCCGGCCGCGAAGTCGAACACAAAGCCGAAGTCCTTCAGCGTGCGCAGGTTCCGGGTGACCGCCAGGCTGTCCGTGCGGGCACCTGTGAAATCCCGGGGGAAGGCGCTGTGGAGGTCCTGGCCCATATTGATCACGACGCTGGCTCCCCCCGGTTTGTATCCCATAAAAGCGTAGTCAACGCCGGAAGTCTTGCCGAACTCTTTTGCGGCCGTTTCCAGGGCCTTCTGTGCCAGGCCGGGGGCGTCGGGCCAGAGGCAGACGGCCACGACTTTGACGTTGCGGCTGAAGCAGTGGCGCAGCAACGCGAGGGCCATCGGCTGGAGCTCGGGTTCGGACCCCGGGCCGTAGTCGAAAGCGAGGAGCGCAGTGCCGCCATCATCGGCCGTTCGCTCGATTTCCCGGTAGACCGCCCGGACGGTGGAGGTCGGCTTGATGGGGAACGTGAATTCGGCCAGCAGGGGGATGAGAACCCCCAGAAAGACGAAGACAAAGATGATGCGACGGTCCAGGTTCATCAGACGTTCGGTCATTCCTCACCTCCTCCGATATAGGCACGCTCGATGCCTAAAATGATCCGCAGGGAGGTGGCGATGGCCCCCAGGCTCACGCCCAGGAGAATGCCCCGCTTGGCGGCCAGGTTGGGAACAGCCATCAGCCACTGGGATGCCTGGGGGATGAGATCGGAGATAAAGGCCCCGATGGGCACGCGCCCCAGCATAACTACCACGGCCGCGACCAGGAGGATAGCCGCCTCGGGGGTGCGCGCCCGGAAGGTCCGGTAGGCCGCCGAGGCGATGAAGAAGGCCAGGATGGAGAACATGGTGGCGCCGGCGGGCACCTGCACGTGGAGGAAAAGCCACTGATAGCCCCCTGTTTTCGCCTGGGCGCTGAAGGGGCCGTGTCCGTCGTTGTAGAGGACAAAGAAGAACATCAGGGCGAAGCTGATGTAGACGATGAGGCTGTAGCCCCACCCGGCCTGACGGCGGCGGATATGCCCCCAGTGGAGGTTGAGCAGGCTGAAGAGGCCCAGAAAAAAGGCGAAGGCAAATACGATCCGCAGCCAGAGGGAGAGTGTTTTCTCCAGGTTTTGGGCATCGGCGTGGGGGATGTAGTAGATGGCAATGCCGATGATTCCAAAAACAAAGGCGATGATCAGCGGAAGGGTGCGTCTTAAGAAGAGCATAGGCCCCTCCTTATGATGGTGTGAACATATAGGTTAGAATGGGGTATCCAAACGTGGCCGCCAGCGTGCCCACGATCAATACGAAAAGCAGAATGGTCTTGCCAACATCCTGTCCTTTGAGGCTTCCCAGCAGCTTGGGCTCGCGCGCCAGGTAGGCGCTGGCCGCGTAGAGTTCCTCTCCCATCAGGGTGTAGTCGCAGGTGGTGACAAAGAAGGGAAGTTGGGTGTAGGAGTCGGTGCCGGCGATCTGGATGGCCCCAATGGAGGCTCCGGTTTCGGCCAGGAGCAGGGACTCGGCGTAGAAGTAGCCCATCATGATGTTCGTCGCAGGACGCTCACGGACCATCATGCCCTCCACAGCGGCCGCATAGCTGAACTGGTCTGTGGCGGCTAAGAAGACGCTGTCGGGGTTGAAGGCGTCCGGTCGGCCTGCATCCAGATAGGCCTCTTTGACCACCTCCTGGCTTACGGCCATCACCACAGGATCGTAGTTGGCCACCCGCAGGACGGTGTCGTATTCGGCGGTTCTGTGGGCGACCTGTCCCAGGATGTTTACGGCCGCGATGGTCGAGACGCTATCCATGCCGGCCAGGCCGTGGGCAAAGAGCACGGGTTTGCCCATTTCGGTGGCCCGGCCCAGGGCCTCGTCCAGGGCTTCTAAGCCGGCGATACGACGGATGTAGAGATCCCTGCGCCTGGCCAGGGCGATATAGACCAGGATGATGATGGAGAAGACAGTACCCAGGATAAAGTTGTTCAGTTTCGCCCAGTTGAAGAGGTTGCCGTAGGCCTGGGCCTGGACGACCGTTGTGCCCTCGGCGACCGCCTCTGCTATCTGTACGTCAATTCGGGCGTAGTAGGACTTTTTGTCTTTAAGGGAGACCTTCCGGGGTTCTTCTCCCGGAATCGTATACCCGCCGAAGTGTACGAAGTGATAGTTGCTGTTTTCCGCCTTATGGCCGAAGGTGGCCGGATCGTCGGACATCAGGTTGCCCGCTGCATCGACCTCGGCCGCGGGATAGAACAGGCCTTCCCGGGACTCGGCGACCAGAATCCGGTAGACCGTCCCCGGAGGTGCCGAGCCGGACCGGGGCCAGGTGAGGGTGATGCTTTTGCCCGCATCGTTGGGGGTGTCGAAGGCCCTGACTTCAGCAGGGGAAGACACCTGCTGGGCGGCGGCTTCGACGGTTCCCACAAGGAGCGCCAGGGAGAGGGTGAGGTATTTCATTTTATGCCTCCAGACCCCTCTCCGATGCGGAGAGGGGAGAAAACGGGGCTTCCAAAAAGCAAGGTGGAGAGCCCTGCTCCCCCTTCCCTGCAGGGAAGGGGGCCGGGGGGGTAGGTCATTCTTCGATGCGTTCCACATTCGCCCGGGGGACGATCGCCCGGACGCCGTCTTCAAACTCGACTTCCAGCACACGTACCAGGGTTTCCGAGTCTACTTTTCGAAGCTTGGCAGGCAGCGCGGTGACCCGGCCGATTTTTCCGAAATAGGGGGCCCGAATCGCCCGCAGCAGCGCACCTGGGGCGAGTCCTTCCCGGGCTGCTGCGATGTCTGCGGGAGGGCGTGCCAATCCGTCCGGGTCCGGGATGATGATTTCGGGGCGCAAGACACCCGCCCGGATCTGGGTGGCACCCGAGATCGAGGCCTCCTGTCCGACGCGCTCTTTGAGGATCTCGAAGGTTTTGCGGGCGATGGCGATTTCGCCGAATCCTTCGGTTACGATAACGGTGAGCCCGGTCTCCTCCGTGCCTGTGATCGCGACCCCCAGGTCGTAGCCGAGCAGGTCGCGCAGGTCCCGGTCGCGTATGCCCCCGCCGATGAGGCCGATGGCGCCTGTTTCCTGCGCCCGGCGAACGGCTTCGAGGGTGATCAGGCTCCCTCCGACGACGATTTTTCCCTCACAGGCGTCGTCGATCTGCTGTGCCCTCAGGATCTGGTCGGGCGCATCCACCACGGGGTGGAGCGTGCCCCAGCGCTCGCCTCCCACCCCGAAGATGCCCTGGAGAAACGCGCCGCTTGTTTCTATGACCACGCCTTCGCCGGGGATGATTTCCGAAACGGTTCCGTCGACATAGGCCCGGACCTGGACCGGGCGGGGCGATTCGCGGAGCATGACCTGGCCCGTGACGGGCGAGATGCTTTCCACGGTTCCGGAAACGGGGGACTCGACCGTTGTTTTGAACCATTTGACGAAGGGGTGGGTCTCGGCAAGGGGTTCCCCGGCCTCCACCGGGTCGCCCTCTTTTTTGAGCATATAGGACGAGAGTTCGTCGGGGGTGACGCCGAGCCGGTTGACCAGGTTCAGGGTGGTCACGTTTCCGGGCAGGTCGGTCCGGGCCACGACCTGGTCCCGCCGGACGGTTTCCCCCTGGGCAACCAGCACATCGCCCGCAAGGGGGAGCTGCCGGCGTTTTCGGACGGTGGCCTGCCGGGTTACGCGCAGGCCGGGGGTGTATGCGTGGGCCATAGTAGAAAATGTGAAACGTGAAACCGTAGACGTGAAGGTTTGTTTTTGTAGGGATGAGCCCCCGTGTCCGTCCTGGTGGGGTGCGAGGGGCCGTTTGCCGTTTGCCGTTTCACTTTTCACATCCAGTATGTCGGTAGAGGTAACACCGGCAAGCGTGGGTATCCGAAAAGGCGTATTCCGGCGGATACTGCCGGTCGCATTCGTCCATGCGGTCCGGACAGCGGGGGTGAAAATGACAGCCGACCGGGGGGTGGATCGGGGAGGGTACATCGCCGGTGAGCTGGATTTTTTCCACGCCTGTGTCGGGATCAATCTGAGGGACGGCGGAGAGCAGGGCGCGCGTATAGGGATGTTTGGGGTTGTTGAAGATTTCGTCTTTGGCACCCCATTCCACGATGCGCCCCAGGTACATGACGGCGACCTCATCCGCAAGGTAGGCCACCACTGAGAGGTCGTGTGTGATGAGCAGGTAGGTCAGGTCCAGGTCCGCCTGGAGCTTTTCCAGGAGGTTGATGATTTGCGCCTGTACCGAGACGTCCAGGGCGCTGGTGAGTTCGTCGCAGACGATGAACTCGGGATCAACGGCCAGGCACCGGGCGATGCCGATGCGCTGCCGCTGGCCCCCGGAGAATTCGTGAGGATAGCGGTGGACCATTTCGGGCGACAGTCCGACCTGTTCCATTAAGATCCGGGCCTTGTCCAGCCGGTCCTTCCGATTTTCACCGATGCCATGCGCTTCCATGCCTTCCATGAGGGTCTCGCCGACCATCATGCGGGGGTTCAGGGAGCTGAAGGGGTCTTGAAAGACGATCTGGAGTTTCCGCCGGTAGGGTTTGAGGGCCGCGTGGGACAGTGTTGTGAGGTCCACGCCTCCGTATTCGACCGTGCCTCCGGTGGGCCTGAGGAGCTGGATGAGCGCTTTTCCCAGGGTGGTTTTGCCGCATCCGGATTCCCCTACCAGCGCCAGGGTGCGGCCTCTGCGAACCGTGAGATCCACGCTGTCTACCGCGCGGACATATCCGACGGTTCTCTTAAACAGTCCGCGTTTGATGGGGAACCAGAGTCTGACCCCGTGCGCGGCAACCAGGGGAGATGTTTCAGCATTCCGCTGTGCCCGCGCCCTTTTCGGGGGGGCTTCGCGGACTTCAGCCGGAGACACCGGCCGGCCCATGATCTGTTCGTCGTACAACAGGCAGGCCGCGTGGTGGCCGTTTTCCCGGGAGATGAGCTGGGGTTCCTGCATTTTGCAGATGTCCATCGTCCGGTGACACCGGTCCGCAAAACGGCAGCCAGGGGGGAACCGGGTGGCCCCGGGCACACGGCCCTCTATGGTCTGGAGGGCTTCGCCCTGTTTCTGGCGCGTGGGCAGCGATTGGAGCAGTTTAATGGTGTAGGGATGGGCGGGGTCGTGGAAGAGGGTTTTCCTGTCCGCTTCTTCCACGATTTTGCCGCCGTACATGACCGCGACGCGGTCCGCGTTTTCGGCCACGACGCCCAGGTCGTGGGTGATGAGCAGAACGGCGGTTCCGAATTCATCCCGGAGGTCTCTGATCAGGGCCAGGATCTGTTCCTGGATGGTTACGTCTAAGGCGGTTGTGGGTTCGTCCGCGATGAGGAGGCCCGGGCGGCAGGCGAGGGCCATGGCGATCAGGACGCGCTGTTTCATGCCACCGGAGAGCTGGTGGGGGTATTCTCTGAACCGGAGGGCGGGTTCGGGGATTTTGACCATGTCCAGCATCCGAATGGTTCTGTCGCGCGCTTCGGCGCTGTCCACGCCCTGGTGCCGTTTTATGACTTCGACGATCTGGTTGCCCATGGTGAACACCGGGTTGAGGCTGGTCATGGGCTCCTGGAAGATCATGGAGATTTCGTTGCCACGCAGCTTGCGCTTCTCGATTTCGGGGATGCGGACGATGTCTTTGCCTTTGTATTCGATGGCGCCCCCTGCGATGAAGCCCGCGGGTTTCTGGATGAGCTGGATGGTGGAGAGCGCGGTGACGGTTTTGCCGCATCCAGACTCTCCCACCAGCGCAAGGATCTCGCCCCGGTGGATGTCAAACGACACGCCGTCCACCGCTTTTGCGATGCCTTCGGCCGTACGGAAATAGGTCTTGAGGTCTCGCACCCTGAGGAGCACGCCGTTGGAGGTTGTTTGCGCCATATGCCGATTATTCCGTTCGCAGTCTGGGGTCCAGGGCATCCCGGACCGCGTCGCCGAAGATGTTGGCAGGCAGGACCAGCCCGAACATGAACACAAAGGCCGCAAGCAGGTTCCACCAGACGATAGGATCTCGCGATATTTCCAGGCGGGCAGCGTTGATCATGTTCCCCCAGCTTTCCATGGAAGGGTCCACGCCGATGCCGACATAGGCTAAGACCGCTTCGGCCAGGACCAGCCCGCTAAAACGCAGAATCACCGAGATCAGTACGATGTGCATGACATTGGGGAGGATGTGCCGGAACATGATTTTAAGGTGGCTCACGCCGAAGGCTTCCGAGGCCTGAATGTATTCGTTCTCCCGCACCTTGAGCGTTTCGCCCCGGATCAGGCGGCACAGCCCGGTCCAGCTTCCGATGCCGAGCACGGCGCAAAGCCAGGCCAGCCGGATGTCGGAGGCATAGACCGTGTGCATCTGCTGGATTTTTGTGGTGACGATCAACATGGCCGCTGCGATGAGCAGGATGCCTGGAATCGAACTCAGGGTGGTGTAGATGTACTGGATCAGATCGTCCACCCGGCCTCCGAAATAGCCTGCCATGATCCCGAAGAGGATGGCCACCGGCGTGGCGATAAGCGTTGTCAGTGTGCCCACAACCAGGCCGACCCGACAGCCTTTGATCGCTCGAAAGAGGACGTCCCGTCCGACCTGGTCTGTACCCAGGAAGTGGTATTTGGCGGAGAGCACTGCCACGACCGAGACGACCAGCGCGGCGGCCCCCAGAAAGGCACCTGCCTTAAGGCCGGTCCGGAGGGCGGAAGAGAGGGATAGGCTTCCCTCCGGAGCAACCCATCCGAGGTGAACATATCCTGCGTATACGCCTGCGGTCAGACCGGCCAGCAGAATGCCGATTCCCAGGCCGGCCAGGATGCCTCTCAGGGTCAGCCCCAGGATGTCCCGGGTCTTTTCGTCCGGGTTTTGCAGGTGGCTGCCGCCATAGGCTAAGGGCGGGTAATCTCTTATCCGGGAGCCGTCTTTCCGCTCGATCAGTTCTTTGGTAAACTGCCGGGTTGCGAACGGAGCGGAGAAGGTTTTTTCCGTGCGACCTCTCAGGCCGGTGCAGAAGAGGTCGAGGAGGGAGAGGATTTCCGCCCGGTAAGCCGGGCACCCGCCCGCCGTTACCTGCGCCTCACCGCCTTCCGCATAGGCCCGCTGCTGAAAATGGACGGAGTCGAGTAGTGCGACCAAGGTATAGAGCAGCACGATTCCCATGCAGACCATAGGCAGCCGCCTGGATCTGATCTGCCGCCAGGCCGTTTTGTAGTACTCCCGCCTACGGGCAAAGGACAGAAATCCGATTCCGCTCAGGACGAGCAGGAAGACCAGAATGTCTGTGGTGAGGAAGACGAGTTTGAATTTGCTGAAGGTCATGGTTTAAAAAATGTGAAACGTCCCCACACATCACCTCCCGGAAGCCGAACCCAGGGTTTTGGGGTAGGGTGGATGGGTCGTTTGCGGTTTGCGGTTTCTCGTTTTCACTCAAATCGAATCCTGGGATCGACCAGGGTGTAGGATATGTCCGTCAGGATCAGGCCCAGGATGTAGAGGCCGGAGCCGAGGAAGACCATGGCCTGGACAATGGTGAAATCCTGCCGCTGGATCGCCTCCAAGGTAAAACTACCCATGCCGGGAATGGAGAAGAACGATTCCAGGACCAGGCTGCCGATGAAGAGGAACGGGATCATCACGACGACTCCCGTCAGGACGGGGATCATCGCGTTTTTGAGCGCGTGCTTGAACAGGACCAGGGATTCGGGCAGTCCTTTGGCGCGGGCGGTGCGGATGTAGTCCTGGCCGATCTCTTCCAGGAAGATGGTGCGATACCACCGCACGCCCCCTCCTATGCCGCCAAGGATGCCGATGACCACGGGCAGGGCGACGAATTTGGCCGCGTAGATGCCGGTATCGTAGCCGGACACCGGGACGAGGCGCAGCATTTTGCCAAATAGCCACTGGCCGCCGATGACGTAGAACAGAACCGAAACCGACATCATGACCACGCACGCGAATACGCCCCAGAAGTCGAGGTACGTGCCCCGATAGAAGGCGATGATCATTGCAGCGGTGATGTTGATCAGGATACCGATTAGAAAGGTGGGCGTCGTGATGGCCAGGCTGGGTCCGATGCGTTTGAGAATTTCGTCTCCGATGTTGCGGCCATCGTCGGACTTGCCAAACTGGAATGTAAGAAATTTGATCGATTTTTTCCAGAAGACGGTTTCCGTAATCCGGGAGATAAGCGAGAGATTCTCTTTGTAGAAGATGTGCACAACGGCCATCGGCGCGCCTTCCGACGGGGTTGCGGTGAGGCTCAAGAGGTGGTATTGCCGGTCTGCCTGGAGGCGCTCCAGCTGGAATTGCAGCTCACCGCGTGTGGTGCTGTGCAGATCGAACCGCAGGGTTTTCTTATCCCCGAACGACGGAGGGAGCGCCAGGGCGGCGGTCGAGTCGGTGGCGATGGTCAGGTCCAGGGCGCCATCGGCGGGTTTGGGGATGTCGATTCGGATCGTATAAGCGCCCGCCAGTTGCGCAGGGAGGCTCAGTTCGACGGGCGCGCCGCTGACCTGACGAACGACGACTTCCGACCAGCCGGTGTTGTAGAAATAGGGTAGATGATAATCGCGCTCACGTTTCCACTTTGCGATCTGCTCTTCGGTCACCCGTTTGACGCCCAGGTGGATGCGTGCCATGTCGTCGGGGGTATTGACGAAGAAGAAGAGGATAAAGGTGACGAGGTTGACACCGATCAGGATCGGAATCGCGTAGAGGATCCGGCGTATGATGTAGGTTGTCATAGGCCTTCGACTCCTCTTTCACGCTTCCAGACCGCGACGACGGCGGGGACCGCTCCCACGGCCAGAAGGGCGAAGGTCAGGACGACCGGCCACCAGATGGGTTTGTTCCACTCCCGGCGCCGCTTTTCCCTCAGTTCAGGATCCAGCTTTTTGTATTTGAGGGTGTTCATTCCCATCGTCATCGGTTTGGTATTGGTATACCATTCGTGGTAGAGGCCGAAGGAGACGGGATGATAGCCCCAGAGCCAAGGCGCATCCTGCCGCGCGATCTCCAGCATCCTGTCGAGAAGCTCCATCCGCTCCGGACCGTTTTGCATCGACTCTACCTGCTCGAAGAGGCGGTTGAACTCCGGGTTGTCGTAGTTGTTGTGGTTTGCGCCTCCGTATTTTACCTGCCCGTTGGGACCATAGAGCAGAAAGAGGAAGTTTTCCGGATCGGGATAGTCCGCGTGCCAGCCCCAGAAAATGATCTGAAAGTTTCCGTTTTTGACTTTGTCCCGGAAACGGTTGTAGTCAGTTTGGCGGATTTGAAGGTCCACGTTCAACTTGCTGAATTGCTTGCGCAGCCAGTCCAGCCTGGGTTTTGCCGCAGCTCCGGTCCATGCGGTGTCAAAATAGAGCACCAGAGAGTTGGCGTTCCTGTCCTTTCCGTCCGGATAGCCCGCTTCCGCCAGCAATTTCCTGGCAAATTCAATCGATTTGCGAGACGGCCTGTTCTTGACCTCGTCCCATTCATAGACGAATCGGTTGGTCCCGTCCTTTCCGGTCCGGTAGCCGAATATCCCCGGCGGCAGCAGGTCCTGGGCCGGAAGGCCCCGGCCGTTGAGGAAAATCTGGATCCATTCTTCTATGTCCAGGGCGATGGAGAGGGCCTGCCGGAGTTTTTGCCTGTTTTCCGTATACCCGCCGACAACATCGTCCAGCATGTTGAAGGCGAAGTAAAATGTGGTCGGGTACGCGGCCCTTGCCAGACGCACTCCCCGCGCCTGCAGCCTGTCGGACAGTTCCAGTCCTGCCTCATCCATCTGGACCGCCTGGTCGAACACTTCTGTCATGATTCCGGAGGATTCATAATAGCCCTGGAGGAATTTGCTCCAACGGGGAATCGCCTCTTTCTCCAGCTTGTAGATTGCCTTTTCAATAAACGGGAGCGGCCGGCCGGCGTCTGCCAGGAGGCCGAGTTCACGGTCTTCCGGTTCTCCATCATCGGGATAGTGTTCCCGGCGGAAGTTGGCGTTTTTGACCATAACGATCTCTTTGTTGGGAAGGAATCGGTCCATTCTGTACGGTCCGGTTCCCAGCGGGCGGTTGTCGAGGCTCAGGTTTAGCTTGACGAGGGGTGCCTGGGTGAAAAAGCGGTCCGCCTCTCTGGGAAGGGGCGAAAAGAAGGGCATGGCCATCCATAAGATAAACTGCGGGTACTTTCGCTTGAGCATGACCTGATAGGTGTGTCTGTCAATGGCGCGCACCCCCTTCAGATCGAAACGATCCAGGTCCAGCCAGATGGGATTTTCCCGCTCGTCGTTCTCCTGGTTGTAGAGCGCGCCTTTGGCTTTTTTCCGTTCGGAGCGGATGCGAGACAGTTCGCCTCCCAACGCCTGGGCGAGTTCATCCAGGCCCAGGATGTACTTGGCCATTGTGCTGAAGATAGGGGATTGGACTCTGGGGTGAGCCAGACGCTTGATCTGGTAGACATAATCGGCCGCCGTCAGTTCCTGCGTTCCCTTTAAAGGGAAGTCACCGATGTCGGTGATTCCCAGCATCTCCCCCTCGGTCAGGTTGTGGTAGGCATACTGTCCGGCTTCGGTTCTGGCAAAGCAGGGATGATCCTGGTAGAAGATGGACGGCCTGATGCGCACCGTGTATACCGTCCGGTCGACCTTTTCCGGAGGGGGATCTCCGGGAAGCGCTTTTCCCTCCTTATCGTAGTAGGTCGGGTGAGGAATCTCTTCTGACGTTAGAGGGATCAGTTCATACGGCCGTTTTAAGTAGTGGTACTGGAGCGGCGGTTCATAGATTTGCTGGATGAAGTGGTATTCGCCGGATGAATACGATACGGCCGGGTCCAGGTGTTTGGGCGGCTCGGAGAATGTGCTGTAAAGGTAGTTCTTGCCGGCCTCTTCCCGGCGGTAGGGGTTGTTGGTACACGATGGAGAGGACAGCAGCAGGACCAATAGCCAGATGAGATAAGAGGCCGATTTCACGGTTACGCTCCGTACGGATACAAGTCCAGCGCTCTGTTCCACTCGATCATTCGCTCCACCCGCTCCTCTGTGTCCTCAGGGAAGGCGATGGGCCGGCCCCGGCCGTCCAGAATCAGGCCCGCCACGCCGCCTTTCACGGTTGTACGCAGTTCCTGTCCCTGTCCTGCGCCCGCATCCCACCGCCGGGCAGGCTGGAGACTTATTTCGGCATCGGCGCTGTCGGGCAGGGGGAAGAGGCGCAGGTCGCCTACGTTCAGGTCTCCCGATTGGGTCCCGTCGGGCAGGGTGATTTCGTAGGTTGTACAGACTTCTCCCGGTTTTCCCTGGCCAACCGGGGCGACGCAGGTTCCAAGGGTGATGAGGCAGTCCCGGTCGAAGACTTCAGCGGCGGCCTGTTCGTTTACGGTGGAGAGGACGCCGAGGTGGGGCATCATGAAGATGCTGTCCACGGCTAAGCGGGTGACGCCTTCGGGCTGGAAGGCGTCGACGAGCATGGCGGCGGCCTGCACCCGGCGGGGGGCGTGGGAGAGCACGCCGCCGCTGCCGACGAGCACATCGAGGTCGCGCATTTGAATGAGGCTCTCGCCGGTT
This sequence comes from Candidatus Latescibacterota bacterium, assembly GCA_965222075.1. GTDB lineage: Bacteria > Latescibacterota > UBA2968 > UBA2968 > JAAXHW01. The sequence continues at coordinate 4,583,702 of OZ244937.1, forward strand.
TCGGTCTGGTCGAAGACATCGGAGAGGGTGCGTTCGGTCTGCACGCCTTTCAATCCGACGGCCAGGGCGCAGTGCTGGGCGAAGGCGAGGCGGAGGGCCTCCCGGGCGATGGCCTGTTCCATCTGGAGTTCCTCCAGAGTCTGGGGGACCGTGGTGGGGCGGATCATTTTGTTTTTGATGCGGTCCCTCAGGTCGGCCTCGTGGATGCGGAAGGGCACCCAGCGCATGATGGTTTCCAGTCCGGCTTCGGCCAGGACGTTGGAGATGCTGTAGGACATGCCCAGATTGGCGCTGACGGTCCGGTTGAAGACCTCGTCGAAGACGCTGAAGACATCGGTGGTGGCCCCGCCGATGTCAACGCCGATGAGGTTGATGTTCTGCTGCCGGGCGACGGTTTGCATGATAAGCCCGACCGCGCCGGGAGTGGGCATGATGGGAGCGCCGGCCCATTCCATGAGCTTTCGATAGCCGGGTGCCTGCGCCATGACGTGTTCGAGAAAGAGGTCGTGGATGACCTGCCGCGCCGGGCCCAGGGTTTCCTGTTCGAGCCGGGGGCGGATGTTATCGGTGAGGGTGAGCGCGGTTTTACTTCCCAATACCTTTTGAATGCTTTCACGGGCGTCTTTGTTCCCTGCGTAGATCACGGGGAGTTGAAATCCGGTCCCGAACCTGGGCTTGGGGTCGGCGGCGGCGATGAATTCAGCGAGTTCGACGACGTGGCTGACCGTTCCCCCGTCGGTTCCACCCGAGAGGAGGACCATGTCGGGCCTCAGGTGGCGGATGCGCTCGATTTTCTGGTGGGGCTGGCGGCCGTCGTTGGAGGCCAGGACGTCCATGACAATGGCCCCGGCGCCCAGGGCCGCGCGCTGTGCGCTTGCTCCGGTCATGGATTGGACCACGCCGGCGACCATCATCTGGAGGCCCCCCCCGGCGCTGCTGGTGGAGATATAGATATCGACGCCGCAGTCGCCCCCGGCGGGGGTGAAGATGCGCTCGCCATCCAAGATCTTGCGCCCCGAGAGTTCCTCTACTTCCTGGATAGCGTTGAGCACTCCCCGGGTGACGTCCTCGAAGGGGGCTTCCACGGTGGTAGGGGCCTCCCCTCGGCAGGTCTGGCGGTAGACGTCTCCGACTTTCTCGATGAGGATGGCCTTGGTGGTGGTGCTGCCGCAGTCGGTGGCGATAACGACGTTCAGGTTATCCATTCCGTTCGTTTTCCAGTTCCAGGATTTTGTCGATCATCACCTCGATGCTCCGGCGTTTTTCCAGGAACCGGACAAAGCGCTCGTATTCTGCAGGTGAAAAGACCAGGGTTAGAAAGGGCGAGAGAAAGGTGAGAAACTGGCTGCCGATGAAGTTGAACGGGCGGCTTGTTTCCAGGATCATCAGTGCGGGCGTGGCCATGCGCCGCCCGACCACAAATTTCGCCATTTTCGCAGCCAGCGCCTCTTCTTCCGCATCGAACCGGTCTTCTGGAGGATCGACGGCAAAGGCGTGGGCGCACCAGGTTTTAAGGCGATGGATGGGGGATGTGGGACTGGACAAACTGTATGACCTCGTCACGGTTTTCTGCGAACCGAAGGAAGCATCCCCGGAACGAATCGAGCCGATTGGGCCGGTTGAAGGGGCTGAGGAAGATTCCATCGGGATAGATGCGACGCCTGCGGATCTGTGTCCAGGGGATTTTCCGCCGCATACTCAGATGAGAAATCTGCACGCCTGACGCATCCAATGCATAGCGTGTAAAAAAGAAGTAGCGAGACAGGGAGGCGGTAAGCAGACCAAAGGTTAGAAAGCCGTAGCCCCCGCTTTCAAAGCTGAGGGTAACAGCAACCGAGAGCCCCAGAATAATGGTGAAGAGCAGGGTCGATTTTGCCGGTGATTCATCCAGGAGGGGGTGGGCAGACCAGCGGATTTCCGGTGGACATTTCGCCTGAATATCGTTTTTGGAGAACCTGTCTGATTCGATTTCGATGGCCACCCGTTTTTATCCCCTGGGACCCGGTTCGGTGTACGCCAAGGTTATGAAATAATCCTGCGGGTAACCCGCAGGTCTTTTTCCCGATCTTTGAAGTTCCAGGCGTCTGTACCGTATTTCTCGCAGATCAGGCGTTCGGCTTCTGATGCTTCACCCGACGACAGAGGCGCTTCGATGAGGGGGACACCGAGCGTTTCCTGGAATCCGAGGCGGAGCGCACCGGCGACCTCTTCAAAAGAGATGGGGCAATTCAGGGCCTCCTGCAGGGAGATGGTGTGCCGGTCGAGTTCCCGGCGGAAGCGGGCCTGCAGGGCCTCCTGGTGTTCGGGAAGCAGGTCGACGATGCGTTTGTGCTCCGGGCCGATGAGGAGGGAGCCGTGCTGGAGCAGCATGTCGCCGAGACGCCGCTGGGCGCTGCCGATCAGCTTTTTCCCCTGGAGGGTGACCTCGTATTGCGTGGTGCTCGAAAAACAGGGGGAGGTGAGGTGTTCGCTTCTGGGAGACGGGACGGGCTGCCGGCGGGGCTCCAGCGCAGCCTCGGCGCCCAGGCGCTGTATTCCCGCCACCAGGCAGGCGCTGATTTTTCGGTAGGCCTCCAGGATCGTGCCCCCCAGCAGGGGATTGTTGCCGGGACAGACTACGCTGTAGGTCAGCTCGTTCCAGTGGAGGACGGCCCGTCCCCCACTGGGGCGGCGCACGATGTCGATCCCCTGCGCCCGGCACCGGTCGAGGTCGACTTCGCGAGCGACCCGCTGGGCGTAGCCGAAGGAGACGGCAGGGGGCGTCCAACCAAACACCCGGACGGTCGGGAGGGCAACCCCCCCCTCAACGGCCCGAACCACGGCTTCGTCTACGGCCATATTAAAAAAGGCGTTTCCGAAGTGGGTGTTAAGGAAACGCCACTGATTCGGCTTCTGTTCCATTACCGTCTACGAGATCCCCAACTCTTTCAAGGCCTCTTTGGCCGCCATCTGCTGGGCCTCTTTCTTGCTACGTCCTCGCCCAAGCCCCATCCGATCTCCTCCGATGACCACCTCGACGGTGAAGACCTTGCGGTGGTCCGGCCCTTCCTCCGAATTCACCAGATACCGGGGGTGACCCTGTCCCTCGCTCTGGGTGTGTTCTAAAAGGAGGCTTTTAAAGTTCAGATATTCTCCATTGGAGATAATTTCTTTGGCATTGAAGAGGAGGGTGCGCTGTATAAACCTTTCCGCCGCCTTCAGCCCTCCGTCCATATAAATCGCCCCCAGCAAGGCTTCGAATGCATCTCCAATAATGGAGGTCCGGTCCCGGCCTCCGGCAAGGTCCTCTTCGTTGCTTAAGTAGAGGTAGTCTCCCAGCCCGAGGTCGCGGCCCTTCTGGGCCAATATCACTTTGCTGACCAGCAGCGATTTGATCTGGGTGAGGTCTCCTTCTCTCTTCTTCTGGAATCTCCGGTAGAGGTTTTCCGTCACGACCAGGTCGAGGACGGCGTCTCCCAGGAACTCCAGGCGCTCGTTGGATTCGATGCTTTCTTCATCGATCGTGTAGACATAGGAACGGTGCTTGAGCGCCTGGGTCAGTAGCGCCGGGTCGGAAAAGATGTATCCCAACTTCTCGTGAAGTTCATCCAGCGGTTTTTCGTCTTCGCTTGCCGTGGTAAGCCAATGCCCGAGCTTATGGAGTGCTTTTCTTAACCGGATGCCTGACTCCTCCTGTCATTTCTACGCCCGGTACTTGCGCATGACAAGGACGGCGTTGTGGCCCCCAAAACCGAAGGAGTTGTTCACGGCCACCTCAACGGGCATTTCCCGGGCCTTGTTGGGCACATAGTCGAGGTCGCATTCGGGATCGGGGGTTTCGTAATTGATGGTAGGGGGGACCCGGTCCTGGTAGATGGCCAGGATGCTGGCGATTGTCTCGATCGCACCCGAGGCTCCCAGCAGGTGGCCGGTCATCGACTTAGTGGAACTGACCGCCAGTTTTGCCGCATGCTTTCCAAATACGGTTTTGATGGCTGCGGTTTCGCTTTTGTCGCCAATTGGGGTTGAGGTGCCGTGGGCGTTGATGTAGTCGACATCTTCGGGCTGGAGGCCGGCCTGTTTCAAGGCCCTGTGCGTGGCCCGCGCCCCCCCCTCGCCGCGGGGGGCCATGTCGGCCATGTGATAGGCGTCTCCCGTGTATCCTGCGCCGCCGATTTCCGCATAGATGCGAGCGCCCCGACCCCGTGCGTGTTCCAGTTCTTCCAGGACCAGCCCCCCCGCGCCCTCACCAAGCACGAAGCCGTCCCGCTGGGCATCGAACGGCCTGCTGGCGCGTTGGGGCTCGTCGTTTTGGGTGGAGAGCGCCTTCATGGACGCGAAGCCTCCCAGGGACATCGGGCTGACGGCCGCCTCGGCACCGCCAGCGATCATGATGTCGGCCTCATCGTCCCGAATTTCCCGAAAGGCGTTTCCGATGGCGTGGGCAGCCGAGGAACACGCAGATACGGTCGTGTAGTTGGGGCCTTTTGCGCCCAGTTGGATGGAGACCTGCCCCGAGGTCATATCGGCGATCATCATTGGAATGAAAAAGGGACTGATCCGGCGCGGCCCTTTCTGCATCAGGGCGGTATGCTGGTCCTCAAAAGTCCAGATCCCCCCGATGCCCGAGCCGTAGATCACCCCGACCCGATCCGGGTCTTCGGCGGAGAGATCCAGTTTGGCGTCTTCTACGGCCATTTTGGCCGTCACAACGGCGTACTGGGTACAGAGGTCGCTTCGACGCGCTTCCCTACGGTCCATGCCGAACCGCTCCGGGTCGAAGCCCTTCAACTCCCCGCCGATTTGGACCCGAAAATCAGTTGTGTCGAAGCCCTTGATATAGTCGATGCCGCTCTCTCCATTGAGGAGCGCATTCCAATAGGTTTCTGTGGACAGGCCGTTGGGGGCCAGTATCCCCAGACCTGTGACTACCACCCGTCGTTTTGCATTGTCCACCGGAGATGCCCTCTTATTGGGGGCTCCAGTCCCCCTATTCGCCCAGCCGTTTCTTCAAGTAGCCGATGGCGTCATTGACGGTTTCGAGCTTCTCGGCGTCTTCGTCGGGAATCTCGATGTCGAATTCCTCTTCAAACGCCATCACCAGTTCAACGGTGTCTAAGGAATCGGCGCCCAGATCGTCGATAAAGTAGGCATCCGGGGTTACGCTATCTGCATCTACACCGAGCTGATCCACAATCAGATCGCTCACTTTCTGCTGAATATTCTCGGCCATTTTTTCCTCCTTTAACTGCGGTCAAACGGCAAACGACACACGGCCCTTCTCCACCCCACGCACCACACCCGGCAAACATCAAACGGGGAACCGACCCATCCACCCTACCCTGAAACCCTGGCTCTGGCTTCGGAGAGGTGATGTGGGGAGACGTTTCACCTTTCACCTGGTTACATGACCATGCCACCGTCCACCACCAGGACCTGCCCGGTGATATAGGCCGCATCGTCCGATACCAGAAACGCTACTGCCGCTGCGATGTCCTCCGGCTTGCCCGGAATACCCAGCGGAATCTGTTCGAGGAGTTTGTCTTTGACGTCTTGAGAAAGGTCCTGGGTCATTTCCGTGGGGATGAATCCGGGGGCAACCACATTGGCCGTGATCCCACGGCCCGCCAGCTCCCGGGCAACGGTTTTGGTGAGTCCGATGAGTCCGGACTTCGATGCCGTATAGTTGACCTGGCCGGGGTTGCCCATCAGGCCGGTTATCGACGAGATGTTGACGATGCGCCCGGTGCGTGCACGCATCATAGCACGCGTGGCTGCTTTGACGCAGAGAAACGCGCCCTTGAGGTTGATATCCAAGACCGCGTCCCAGTCTTCCTCTTTCATCCGCATCAACAGGCCATCGCGGACGATCCCTGCGTTGTTGACCAGGATGTCGATCTTTCCCCAGGCGTCCAGGACCGTTTTGAAGAGGGCCTCCACATCGGTGGGGGTCGAGACATCGGCCTTAAGCCCGAGCGCGCGGCACCCCATCCTCTCGATCTGCTCGGCCACCGACCTGGCGGCGTCCAGGCTGCGACTGGCACATACGGCCACATCGGCCCCCTCGGCGGCCAGACGGAGCGCAATGGCCTTGCCGATGCCCCGAGAACCACCGGTGACAACGGCTGTTCTGTCTTTTAATACGCCCATTTCAGGAGAACGCTGCCCCAGGTATATCCGCCTCCTACGCTCGCCAGGAGAATGTTATCTCTCGGTTTGATCCGCCCCTGCTCAACGGCCTCGGAGAGCCCGATGGGGATGGTGCCGGAAGTGGTGTTGGCGTATCGGTCAATGTTGATCAGCACCCTGTCTGCGGGCAATTTGAGCCGGTTGACACTGGCGTCGATAATCCGCTTGTTGGCCTGATGGGGCACAAAGAGGGCGATGTCTTCTCCCGTAAGCCCGTTGCGTTCCAGGAGCTTGACGGATACACCTACCAGGCTGGGGACGGCAAACTTGAAGACCTCCCGCCCCTCCTGATAGATATAGTGCATCTTTTTGTCGACGGTTTCGTGGCTGGCAGGATGGAGACTTCCCCCCCCGGGTTGGCAGAGATGTTTGCCGCCTGAGCCGTCGATGTGGAAGATAAAATCCTGGATGCCCGATCCATCTTCGGCCGGTTCCAGGAGCACCGCGCCCGCTCCATCTCCAAACAGGACGCAGGTTTCCCGGTCGGTATAGTCGACGACGGCACTCATCTTATCCGCGCCGATGACGACAACCCTTTTATGGGCTCCTGTCTCTACAAATTGACTGCCGACCACGAGGGCGTAGAGAAACCCGGAGCAGGCTGCTGAGAGGTCGAATCCCCAGGCATTTTTGGCACCCACACTGTCCTGTACCAGGCACGCCGTGGCCGGATACATCATATCGGGCGTTATGGTGGCCACAATAATCAGGTCGATGTCTTTGGCATTTAGCCCCTTCTGTTCAAGCAGGCTTTCCAGGGCCTGGGCGGCCATATAGGAGGTCCCCAGGCCCTTACCGAGGATGCGCCGTTCTCGGATGCCGGTTCGGGTCTGGATCCATTCGTCTGAGGTATCGACCATTTTTTCCAGGTCTGCATTGGTCAGCCGTTGCTTGGGAAGATAGCGGGATACTCCGGTAATTGAGACAGAAAAGGTTTTTTTCATACATTACCTGGCGTTTGAAAGGCGCTCTGGGACGCCCACCCTGGTTTTGGGCACAAGCCCGTGTTGGAGCAGGCAGAATCGATGTTCCACAGATAGGCTCGTGGTCATTCTCGCAAGTTCATGTGAAGCTTTCCTGCCTAATTGTCCTTAAGTTGGAAAAAAGTATGTAAACTATAGACTGTGAAAGCTTCACACATATTTCTGAGAACGACCACTAAACGGCTTCGCCTTCCATGGCCTCCCGGCTGTTGTAATGGCCGCAGTTGATACAGACCCGATGCGGCCGACGCGGCTGCCCGCAGTTGGGGCACTCGGCAAAAGCAGGCATCGAGAGTTTCCAGTGCGTTCGCCGTTTACCGGTCCTGGAATGGGAGCTTCTTCGTTTCGGGTTTGCCATGTTGTTCTCCGAATAGATGTAGCATGGCGCATAGCGTGAAAAACAAAAACCCTATGCGCTATGCTCTGTGCGTTTGACGTTTCACGCTTTCAACGCCCGCAGCGCTTCCCACCGCGGGTCGATGGTTTCGGCTTTACACGTGCACTGTTTGAGGTTCAGGTTTTCTCCGCAGGAAGGACAGAGCCCCGCGCACGATTCTTTACAAACGGGGCCGATCGGGACCTCGAGGAGAATATAGTCTTTGACCTCTTTTCCCAGATCGATTTTCCCACGTTCGTCATCCAGCCAGATGAGCGTCTCGTCCTCATCGCCTCTTAGGGAGGAGGGGCGCCCCTTCTGGAAAATAAATTGGAAGTGAGACGTCAGGCGCAGGTCGAACGGTTCCAGGCAGCGGACACAGTCTAAGCGGAGGCGGAAGTTTGTATCTCCACTGGTCGAGAGCGAATCGCCCAGCTTAAAGACCGTCATCCGGGTCCTGATGGGGTGTACGAACCGCAGGTCCGGATCACCGATATGCAGGTCTTCGGGAGCCTCGGCCCATTCGTATTCGTTGGCCCCTTCTTGCAGTTCACGCAGATCGATTTCCACTGTATTCGCACTCCTTAGAATTCGCCGAAGAAAAAGGCGGTTTCCACTGCTCCATTCTCGGGCGAGTCGGAGGCGTGTACCGCATTTTCCTGCACGTTGCTCCCAAACGCCTTTCGGATGGTCTCCTCCGCAGCTTCAGCCGGATTGGTGGCGCCTACGACTTCCCGGAGAAAGCGGACGGCGTCTTCCCGTTCGAGTACCATAGGCACCGCCGGGCCGGATGTCATAAAATCGAGCAGATCGTTGTAAAAAGGCCGTTCCCGGTGGACCGCATAAAACGCTGCGGCCTGCGCCCGGGTGAGCCTCATCATCTGCATCTCGACGACTTTAAACCCTTTGTTTTCAACCTGTTTGATAATTTCACCGATAACGTTTCGAGAAACGGCATCCGGTTTGATAATCATTAACGTACGTTCTGCCATTTATCCGACCCGGGAAGCAAAAAGATGCAAATGATCAACAGGATGTTGGGCTGTCAGCCTGAAGATGAAAAAAATAGAATTTCTCAGGGAATTTGTCAATACCATTTTTCGACGTCCGTCGCCCCGGGGGAGCCCGTTTTAAGAAAACGGTTGACAGGAAGGCGGCCTCACCGTTTAATTATATAGGCTTCGGCTTTGAAAATGTCAACAAAATTATGGAAAAGCAGGCAACGGTCAGCAAAAGTCAAAAAGCCGACGGCCGGCTGTCTGATTAAACTTCTCTTTCTTTTTCAGGTTCCAATGAATTCCATTTCTCACTTCTTAGACGGCAAGGTCCTGCTTGTCACAGGATCGACCGGATTTGTAGCGAAGGGACTGGTGGAGAAGCTTCTGCGGTGTGTCCCTGATATACAACGGATTTATCTGCTGGTTCGACCCAGACGTCAGTCGAGCGGGACACCCGTTTCGGCGGAGCAGCGGTTGGCACGGGAGGTGTTCCCCAGCCGTGCTTTTGAGAAGCTGCGGAAACAGCGGGGACCGGCGTTCGACAGCGTCATCCGGCAGAAGGTTGTGGCTGTGGCCTATGATCTGGCAGTGGATCGGCTGGGCATCGATCCGGAGGTCTATGCGCGGCTTACCCAAGAGGTAGACATTGTGATCAGCGTTGCGGGCACTGTGGTTTTTGACGAGCGCCTCGACCTCGCCCTGGAAGTGAATACCCTCGGCCCCCAACGGCTGCTTGAGTTTGCAAAGGCCTGCCCAGATGCCATTTTCCTCCACGTGTCGACCGCGTACGTCAACGGGCAGCTGACAGGGCGGATTCCCGAAGTGGTGCTCCCGCCGGATCGTACCATTGCAGAACTGATGGGTAATGGTCGGGCGTGTGTGTACGATCTGGATGCTGAGATTGCGTCAATCCGGCAGCTCACCCGGCAGGTGGAGGAGACGTCACAGCGCTCGGAGCTCCAGGACCGGTTCCACCGAATGCTGGAGAAGCAGGACAGGGGCAAACGGGTTACGGCGTATAGGCGGACGCACCAGCTTGAGGCCCTGCGTATCCGGTGGATTAAGAAGCGGCTGGTGGAGGAGGGTATGGTCAGGGCGCGGCAGCTGGGCTGGCACGACTGTTACACCCTGACGAAGGCTATGGGCGAACAGGTGATCGTCAAGACCCGGGGGGATTTGCCCACGGCCATTGTCCGGCCTTCGATTATCGAAAGCAGCCTGCTGGATCCCGAACCGGGGTGGCTGGAGGATTTGAAGGTGGCCGATCCGCTGATCTCCTACTACAGCAAGGGGCGGCTGTCCGATTTTCCCGCGAATCCCGATGTTGTGGTCGATGTGATTCCCGTGGACTTTGTGGTCAATGCGATTATTGCGGCTCTTCCGAGGGTGCGGGAGGAGAAGGAGATCAAAGTTTACCAGGTGGCCACCGGGTCTGAGAACCCGATGCGACTGGGGGAGATGTTTGAGCTGGTTTACGACTATTTTAAGCGGAACCCCATGCAGGATAAAGCCGGACGGCCCATTGAAGTGCACCAGTGGAATTTCCCCAGCCGGGAGACGTTTCGACGCAACTGCCGCTTAAAATACAAACTTCCCCTTCATACGCTGGGCTGGTTGATGGACCACATCCCACTGTCTTCGCGGTGGAGGCGAAAGGTCTCGATGCTGGAAGCGACATTTGACCGGATATTCGCCCTGAGCGAGATTTACAGTTCCTATACCCACCTGAATTGCGAGTTCGAGACGGAGAATACCCGCCGGCTTTATGAAGAACTAAATCCTGAAGACCAGGAGATCTTTAACTTCGACGTGACCCGAATCGAATGGCAGGACTACATCCAGAACATCCACATCCCGGGGTTACAGCGCCACGTGTTGAAAACCCACACTTGAAACTGAGATTTGAGCGCTTGCAGGATCCCATGGGGCTGAAGCGTGGGAGATGTGGGTTTTTTTGTTTTTCAGGAACGTTTTGATGGACCGTCGCTATTCTGGCTCCACACCTCTGCTTGACCTGCATATCAACGAACTGATCAACGATTCGGATCAGATGCTGGTTATCTACGACCAGATGGCGCAGGAGATTATTGAGTTGGGACGCCCAGAGGGGTATTTTGAGAGCTGGGACACCGAGGCGCTGAGGTGGCCGCAAAGCCGGACCGAGGCCGGACCGATTGACCTGGAGGGTCTGCAGGCGCGGGTGGGGTTGGTGGATGCCTTTTACCAGGGTGTTCCCAGGCTTCGGGACGAGCGGTTGGCCGAGGCTTACGAGCAGTTCAGCCGTCTGGCAGCCGCCTACCAGAAAGGGAACCGGATCTACCGGCAGGTCAAGGCGCAGTTCACCGCGCGGGGCGCCGGGACAGAGCAAGATTTTCTCCAGCTTTATCAGACCCTCTACATCGAGGCGCTGGCAAAGGGGGACCTCTTTGCCCCGGATGTGGGGGAGGCGGCCCTGGCGCAGGCGAGGGTCTCCCGGGTACCTCTTTCACACGCACAGGTCGTGGCCGAGGCCCTCTCGACGGTTGTCTTAGACGACGATCTCAGGTGGGAGGTTCTCTATTCCTGTACGGTGGACGGGGTCACGGTCGAGGCCTCTCTGCGCGATCTGCTTCGGGATGTGGCCCAGCGGACTTTAGACCACATTGCGGCCGGCGAACTTTTAGCGACCCGTTACAATACGTACAACAACCTGGGCTGGTTCGGTAGTTCGGTCTGGAAGGTCGTTGTGGGTGCCGAGTTGTTGTTGCATCGGCTCGCCGCCCGGCCCAATGGAGATGCGGGGGAACAGGAGGCCGTCCGGTCGGATATCCGGCTTGCGCAGGGCATGCTGATCGCGTTTTTCCAGGCCCACCGCGAAGACCCTGCCCGGTTGAAGCCAGAGAAGTACTGGTACGGACAGGATTACAGCTATTTGACCCGGGATATGATCGACCTGGGGGTTCGGCTGGTGGGCCGCGTCAACCGGCTGGTTCGGGATGCGAACCGCTTTGGTGGGGAGGGTGGATTGGAGGCGCTTGCGCTGCCCCCCCTCTTAGCCGGGGAGGCCCGCGGGCGGTTTGTGGAATATCCCCAAGTTGGCAGACGGGCAACACTCTCTCCCGGGCAGCGGGCGTTCAGGCTCGGACGCTGGGCGCTGGCCTCCTGGAAGACAGGCCGGCGCAGGGTGCGGTTGGCCAGATCGGTGCTGGAAGAGGATCGTCGGTTGGAGCGGGCGTGGCAGGAGTGGCTGAGGTGGGCCGAGGCCACGCTTCGAATTTTTGACATTCAGGTCAAGATCTGTATCGATCCCCAGTTTTTCCGGATTGCCAGAGAGCTGGATCTGGACAGTGGAAAGCGGAAGGTCCTTTTTTTGCCGGCCCACCAGAGTCTGCTGGACCATCCGATTATGTATCACGTGCTGGGCTCCTCCGAACTGATGGCTGCGATGGGCTGGGAAAAGCCGAGGCCCTGCGTGCTTCTGGGTCGCACCGGGCTGTCCAGGGCGGGCGTGAGGATCGGCCCCTGGGACTTTACGATGTTTGGCGTCTCTTCGGAGACCTTCGACTGGATGCTGGAAGAGGTGGATGGTTATGTGACGCGCGAACGCGTCGGTGGGACAGGCTCTACGGCCATGAGGGTTGTGGCGGCGCTGGGAAAACGCCCGGGCATCATCTATCCTATGGGGACAACGCCCGCTTTCGGCATCCAACTCTTTCCACTCCAGCATGGTATGTTCGCCCAGCTGCCCCATGATGTGGTCATTGTGCCCATCGTTTTTCGAGGCGCCCACTCCCTCTGGCCCAAGTGTCCCAAGGGGAATCTGAACATCAATCCGGGCGTGGTCGAGGCCGTGGTTGCTCCCCCGATGCTGGGTGAGACCACGCTGCTGCCGAAGCGGCGGCGGCTGCGGATTCAGCTGGAGGCCGCAAATCTCTTTCAGGCGGTTCACATTTCTACGCTGTTGAATCCCGAGCCTTCGGGGTAAAACAGGGGCCAGGGGTCGGGTATCAGGAGTCAGTAAAGGCAAACACCGATGAACGGACGGAGGTCCATCCGGAGGGGATGATGGTTGATATCAGGGGAAATTTATCATGGTAGAAGCAATAGCTTTGGCGATTGTTGTGGTAGCAGTTTTTGCAATATACCTGGTGAAGCGGCGGCGTTCCTATCGGGACTTAGACGCTTTTTACGACCTTTCTGAAGGAGAGCGATTTGCCCACAAATGGGGGTATACGGATACCCGGTTTGAGTTTGAGGACCCCAGGACCGTTAAGGTCACCGGGAGCAGATATCCAATATCGGGTTACCGGATGCCGTATCTGGTTTCCTTCTTAGAGGATACGCTCGATATCTCTGTCCATCCGGACGATATGAATGTGGAGGTGGAAGACCAGGAGGTGCCCGAACCGAATACCAACGGTGGGTTTCTGGCTTCTGTTCAGGCCAAATTCAAAGCGGACCAATATTCACTCGATGCAAAGGAGCGCCTGATTCACAGCCACGGACAGTTGAGCGTGGACGAAATTTATCGGGTGCTGTATTCGTCATCGCTGAAACGGATAGTCGATCTGGTCTTTTATCCTGAGGGAGAAGATGATGTCAGGGCGGTTATCGAACTGGCGAACGAGCACAATGTGTGCTTAGTGCCCTATGGAGGCGGGACGAACGTAAGCGGCGCGCTGGCCTGTCCGGTTGGAGAACAGCGGATGATTGTGTCGGTGGATTTGAGGCGCATGAACCGAATTCTGTGGGTTGATAAGGAGAATTATCTGGCCTGCGCTGAAGCGGGCATCCTGGGCAAGCAGCTGGAGGTGGGGCTTGAGGCAAAGGGGTACACGTCGGGGCACGATCCGGACAGTGTTGAGCTTTCGACTCTGGGGGGATGGATTGCGACCAACGCCAGCGGGATGAAAAAGAACAGATACGGCAATATCGAAGAGATCGTGCTTGAGGCCACGCTGGTTACTCCTACGGGGGAGATTGAAACGAAGCATGTAACGCCGAGGAATTCAACCGGCATCCAGCCCAGGTCTTTTCTGTTCGGCAGCGAGGGCAATTTTGGCATTATTACCAAGGCGGTGATCAAGATCCATCTCCTGCCGGAGGCGCGCAAATACGGGTCGCTTGTGTTCCCCTCTTTTGAGAAGGGCGTCGGCTTCTTAAAGGCATTGCGTCAGACGGGCGGGTTGCCCGCAAGTATCCGTCTGGGGAGCAATAAGGAGCTTCGATTCGCGCAGGCTTTAAAACAGGAACCGACATTTTTGAAGAGGACTAAAGAGAAGGTGCAGGCATTCTTTATGCAGAAGATCCTGAGCTTCGATCCGATGCAGATGGTCGTCTGCACCATTGTGATGGAGGGTTCAAAGGAGGAGGTGCGCCAGCAGGATAAGACGATCTTCAGTCTGGCTAAAAAGCACGGCGGCATGAGCGCCGGCGCGAGCATCGGAAAACGGGGGTATGCGCTGACGTTCGGGATTGCTTATATTCGGGACTTCGTCAACGAGCTTCAGATCCTCGGGGAGACGTTTGAGACGTCGGTGCCGTGGGATAAGATCCACCAGGTGTGCCAGGCCGTGCAGGAAGAATTAGATGAACAGGCGGTAAGGTATCACATACCGGGCAAGCCTTATCTCCAGTACCGTGTTCCGCAGACTTACCACACAGGGGTTTGCATTTATTTTACGATGGGTTTTTGTGGGAAAGGGCTGGAAAGACCGGATGAGGTTTTTCACAATATCGAGCGGCGCCTGCGGCAGGTTATTCTCGACAACGGCGGCTCTTTGTCCCACCACCACGGCGTAGGCAAGATCCGGCAAGGCTTCCTGCCCCAGGTTCAGACTGAAAACACCATCCATGTTTTGCGTCAGACTAAAAAGGCGATGGATCCCAACAACATCTTTGGAATCAGAAACGGCGTTTTTAATGCGTTCCCTGATGATTTATTAATGTAAGTAGGCCATAAAATGCCTCAAGAAAAGACAGTGATCATAACAGGGGCTTCTTCGGGGCTTGGTGCATCGCTGGCCCTGGAATTCGCCAAGGCCGGAGCGAATCTTGGGCTGTTTGCGCTGGACGAGGAAGGGCTGATGGAAACCGCAGGTAAGTGTCGGGAGCGCGAGGCCCGCGTTCTTACGGCTGCCGGAGATGTGGGAAGGCCAGAAGACTGTGAACAGCTGGTTGAAGATACGGTTTCCCAATTTGGGGGGGTGGACTACCTGATTGCCTGCGCCGGTGTGAGTATGTGGGCGAAATTCGAAGAGATTGAGGACGTATCCATATTCCGCAAGCTTATGGAGACAAATTACCTTGGCATTGTCAACTGCGTATATTACGCCCTTCCGCATTTGAAGGTGCGCAGCGGGATGATTGTGGCCATCTCCTCGATCCAGGGCAAGATAGGCGTTCCGTTCCATACAGGTTATGTCGCCTCTAAGCACGCTGTGCAGGGTTTTTTCGAGTCTCTGCGAGCCGAGCTCAGCGGGAGCGGCGTGAATGTCCTGACCGTATTGCCCCACTGGTTGAGGGGGACCAATTTGCGGAAGAGCGCTTTTGGGAAAGATGGGAGCTCTATGGGAGCGTCGGAGAAAGAACACAGCAAGGAGTCCATCTCTCTTGAGGAATGCTGTCAGGCCATCCTCAAAGCAATCGAAAAGAGGAAAAGGGAGTTGGTCATTCCTTCAAAGCTCAAGGTCCTTCCGTGGTTAAATCTGATCAATCCCAAGATTGTAGCGTTTTTCGTTAAGGGGGCGATGGAACAGCAGGACAGGTAGAGCGTCGCCGCATGCATAGGGTCCCCCCTCAGGCGAGCAGGCGTTCCATGTCGAGGAGCTGTTCGACGCGTTCGGGCATCCGGCCCAGACGGCCTGTGTTGACGTCCAGTTCCGGATCGAAAGGGAGGGTGCCAAGAGAAGGGATGCCGGTGAGGCGGGTGACGACTTCGGGGCTGGTTAACGCGGCGGTGTCGAGGGATCCTGGCTGTGGGGTGTTGTAGACGACGCCCCGGACCCTTAGGCCCCGGGTAGCGGCGGCTTCGAGGGTGAGCAGGGTGTGGTTGATGGTGCCCAGCGCGGCCCGGGCCACGACGACGAGGGGGAGGCCGAATTGAAGGGCGAGGTCGGCCACGGAGAAATCGTCGCGGATGGGGACGAGGAGGCCGCCCACGCCTTCGACGAGGACCGTGTCATGAAGGGTTGTCAGGCGCCTGTAGGCGTTGACGACGGGTTCAAGGAGGATGCGGCGGTCTTCCAACTGGGCGGCGACGTTGGGGGAGAGTGGGGCGGCGAGGCGGATGGGGTTGATGAGGTCGAGCGAATCGGAGACGCCGGCGGCTTTCTTGAGGAGTTGCGCGTCACCCGTGCCGCCTGAAGAGACCGGTTTCATGACGCCAACGTCGAGACCCTGCTCGTGCAGGACGGCGGCGAGGCTGGCGGTGACGGCGGTTTTGCCCACGCCGGTATCGGTGCCGGTGATGAAGAGGCTTTCGGGCATGGTCAAGAGGCTTCGGTGACGGTTCGGATGGATTCGAAGGTGATGTCCAGGAGCCGCCGGAGTTCCGGCAGGGGGATGCTTAACGGGGGCATCAGGACGATGGTGTTGCCCAGGGGTCGAATGAGTAGACCCCGGTTTCGGGCCTCGCGGCAGACGCGGGGCCCGATCCGGTTTTCCACAGGATAGGGCCGCCGGGAGGACCGGTTGGCCACGAGTTCGACGGCGGCGATGAAGCCGCACTGCCGGATGTCTCCGACGTGGGCGAGGGATTCGAAGCGGGACAGGCCCTGCCGGAGGCGGTCGATTTTGGGGCGGAGGGCGTCCAGGGTGCGCGCTTTTTCGAAGACCTTTAGGGTGGCGAGGGCAGCGGCGCAGCCGAGGGGGTTGCCGGTGTAGGTGTGTCCGTGGAAGAAGGTTTTCAGGTCGGTATATTCGCCCAGGAAGGCGTTGTAGACCTCGTCTGTGGCGAGGGTGGCGGCCACGGGGAGGTAGCCGCCGGTGAGGCCCTTGCCCAGGCAGAAGAGGTCGGGGGCGACGCCTTCCTGCTGGCAGGCGAACAGGGTTCCGGTGCGGCCAAAGCCGGTGGCGACCTCGTCGACGATGAGGAGGACGTCGTGTTGGCGGCAGAGTTCGGCAGCGCGCTTGAGGTAGCCCTCCGGGTGGACGATCATTCCTCCGGCGCCCTGCACGAGGGGCTCTACGACAAAGGCGGCGATGCGGGAGGCGTCCCGTTTGAGGACTTCCTCCAGGGCCTGTTGACACCTCCGGTTACAGGCGCGCTCCTGGGCGCAGAAGGAGCAGCGGTAGGGGTGGGGCGCAGGCGCGGCAAGGGTGGGGAAGAGCAGAGGGCGGTAGAGCCTGTGGAAGAGGTCGATGCCACCGACGCTGACAGCGCCCAGGGTGTCGCCGTGGTAGCTTTCGGTGAGGTGGAGGAAGGTCGTTTTTTCCGGACGGGGGTCGGGCCGTTGCCGCCAGTACTGGAAGGCGATTTTGAGGGCGATTTCAACGGCGGTTGCGCCGTTGTCCGAGTAGAAGACGCGGGTGAGGCCCGGCGGGGCGAGATCCACGAGTTTTTTGGCCAGCCGGATTGCGGGAATGTTGGAGAGGCCCAGGAGGGTGCTGTGCGCAACCCGGTCGAGCTGGTCTCGAACGGCGGCGTCGATTTCCGGGACGCGGTGGCCGTGGACGTTGCACCACATGGAGGAGAAGCCGTCCAGGTACCGGTTGCCGTCGATATCCTCCAGGTAGACGCCGTCTGCGCGGGCGATGATGACCGGTTGCTCCTGCGCGTAGTCCTGCATCTGGGTGAAGGGATGCCAGACGAGGTGACGGTCGAGGTCTTTTAAGCGGGCCTTTTCGTCGGAGGACATAAAAGCAGGAATTGGGGTTCAGGGAAAAGCAACCACGGATGAACACAGAAAACCCCTGGTTCTCCTGGGTTTGCTATGTCTTTGCACACCGTTTTACCACACTTGTGATCTCAAGGGCAGCAGGCGTCGGGGGCCTGCACCGAGGGTACCCGGGGCACAGCGTTTGGGACTTCCACAGGGCCAGATTTCAAAAATTTTCGGTTACCGTCTCTTCGCACCGATGCTTTCCAGGGTTTGTTTGGACATTTTGCAGACCATCGTGTACGCGGGGTCGTAGATGTTGCCGATGTCGTATTCGACGGCCTGACCCATCAGAATGTGAATGGTTCGAGCGTCCAGGCCATAGTCGTCCCGCAGGAAGCGGATCATCTCGGTGGTGGCGTGTTGTGTGGCCTGGTCCAGGGGGCGGGCGTTGCCGACGGCCATGATGTGGGTTTCATTTATGGCTCGAGGCCAGTGGATATTTTTGCCTTTGATGAGGCGCAGGGTGAAGGTCACGTCGAAGGAGATTTCGATGCCGGTCCCGACGATTTCGCCGTCGCCCTGAACGGCATGGCCGTCGCCGAGCTGGAAGAGGCCGCCCTCTACGAAGACCGAAAAATAGACGGTAACACCCTGGACGAATTCCTTATAATCCATGTTGCCGCCATGGGTATCGGAGGTGGCGGTGGAGATGGCCTGGCCTCGAGGCGGCGCCACGCCGAAGCAGCCGACCATGGGGCGAAGCGGGATTTTGAGGTTGCCTATGGGAAGATCGTCGAAGCCGATGGGCGTGGCGGTGTTGTTTTCAAAGTCGATTTCCCATTCCAGGCGGTTGCGGTTGTCGTTGAATTCGGGGGTGTAGCCGAAGTCCAGCACGTTGGGAGCGATTACACCGGATGTGAAGCCGGTCTTGCGGTTGGGTGCCAAGCTGTCAAAGGTCACGGCCAGGGTGTCACCCGGTTCGGCACCTTCAAGATAAAAAGGGCCGGTCTGGGGATTGCCGCCTTCGGTGACCGGTTCATTGGTGGCGTCTTTCCCACCGGCATCCACGGTCGTAGTGGTAATCGTGTCGCCGCTGGCAACATGCAGTACGGGTTCGTGGGCACCGATGGCGGTGTGGTAGGTCTTGGGCGTGAATTGATGGTGGGCCATAGGGGCTCCTTTTGTAAGGAAAAAGGAAAAAAGGTGACAGATGTGAGGGGGCAAAGGTAAAAATTGTCCAGGTTGTTTTTTCTGCCTTTTGCCCTTTGCCCTTTCACTTCTTGCAGGAGATCATGGTGATTGCTTCGGGAGCCTCCCAGGCGGTTTCCCAGGTCTGGCCGCGGTTGTCGCTGCAGTAGAGGGTTTTGTCCGAGACGGCCCAGGCGCGGCCGTTGGAGGAAAAGGCGATGTGGAAGGTGTCGATGTTGCCCCGGGTGGTTTCGGGGAAGCCACCGGTGACGTGGGACCAGGTCAGGCCGGCGTCCTGGGTGCGGAAGAGGCGGCCCTCCGCGTTGCCTCCGGGGCCGTCGCTGACGGTTGCCAGGAGGCAGTCCCGGTCCTGGGGGTGGACGGCGATTGCACGGCCGTAGAGGACGGAGAAGCCGTTGGCGCGGTGCCCCCAGGTCTGCCCGCGGTCACCGCTGATGTACACGGCGCGGGCGGTGTTGGCGTAGACACGCTCGTCCGTTTGGGGGGAGGTGGCCACCTGGTGGACGTCTTTGTTCAGGTGGGGTGTGACCGGCTCCCAGGACGCGCCCCGGTCTGGAGAACGCATGATGCTGCCTACGTGGATGTCGGCATAGACCCAGCCGTCTGCGGTGTCGGCGAAGCTGCGCAGCGCGGCCGGACCGCCCCAGGGGGTGTACCACTCGTCTCGGCATTCGAGCTGATCGAAGGCTTCGACGCGCTCGACGGTGTCGCCCGAGAGCCGGTAGAGGTGAGGGCCCTCGGTGCCGATGAGGAGGAGGTCGCCGCTCAGGATGAGAAGGGATTCGATGGGGTCGGCAATGCCGGTGGAGACGGTGCGCGACCCGTCTTCGGTGAGGAGGACGATGTCTCCTCCACGGAGGGCGACAGCGCTGCAAGACGGGCCTTCCGCCACACGTTCCACGCGCTCTCCCCTGCACTTTGGAAGCGGCGCGTCCTGGACGCCGCCGCCGTTTAAGGTATAGACCTTCGTCTTTGTGGCGATTAGCATGGCGGTTCTCCTTCATGTATGCTGACCACACGGCCTGAGGTTCAGATCGGTTTATCTGTAATTTAATGGATCGAGACCTTTCTGTAAATACAAAAGATGCCTGCTGCACACCGCGCCCGGTCGGTTTCGCCGGGATGTTTTTTTGCCCTCAGATAAGTGCTTGACAGCGGGATCGGAGCAGCCTATCCTATATCGTGGCCAGATGAGGGACGACGAACGATGGACAGCAGACGCGTTTCAGGTTCCAGGTTGGCACTTTTGATCTCCATTTTCCTGGCTTTTTCAACCTGGAACTGAATTTTCTCTGTGGTCTGTGGTCCGTCGTCCCTCATCTGCGCTTCGAGAAACCGAAAAGGTATTTCTATACGGTCCTTGAATCGCTGGAACAGGCGACGGCCGGTAGAGGGAGAAGATGAAGCTTTATTTTCTGGGAGGCGCCGACGAGGTCGGCGCGTCGTGCACGCTGGTTGAGATCGAGGGGCGCCGCATCCTGGTGGATGCAGGCATCCGGATGGGGGCCGCGCCCGGGGCGCACCTGCCCAATTTCTCGGTGTTAGACGAGGTGGGCTCGCCCGAGGAGGTGCTTTTAACCCACGCGCATACGGACCACACCGGGGCGCTGCCGGTGCTGGTTCCCGGGCTGCCTGCGGGGGTGCGCATCCGGTGTACGCCGCCCACGCAGGCGATTACACGGGTGCTGCTGACCGATGCGGTCAAGATTATGGAGCAGCGAGGGGAGGGAGACGGGGAGTTGCCGCTTTATCCGCCCGAAGCAGTCGATGTGAGCCTGGGTCGGATGGCCTACGTGCCCTTTCTGTCCACGGTGCCCATTTGCGACGGGGCGCTGAAGGCGACCTGGATTCCGGCCGGGCACATCCTGGGGGCGGCGTCGATTTATATCGAGGGGCGGCGGGAGAGCCTGCTGATGACGGGGGATGTGTCGGTGGCCAACCAGCAGACGATTTCGGGGATGGCCGTGCCCCAGTGCCGTCCGGATGTGGTGGTGATGGAGTCGACCTACGGAAACCGGCAGCACGCAGACCGGGCGCAGCAGGAGACGGCATTGGCCCTGCGGGTGGCCGAGGCGATCCAGGCCGGGGGCAAGGTGCTGATCCCCGCCTTTGCCGTGGGCCGCGCACAGGAGGTGATCCTGGTTCTGTCCCGGGCGATGCGGAGGGGGCATGTGCCCGCCTTCCCGGTGTTTGTAGATGGCATGGTCCGGTCGGTGAATGCGGTTTACACGGCTTTTCCTGAGGATCTGGCCCCGCCGCTGCGCCGCCGGGTGTTGAAAGGGGAGGATGCGTTTTATTCGGAGTCTGTTTCGGCAGTGGCGGTTCCGGCAGATCGAGAGCAGGTACTGGAGGGCCCGCCCTGCTGTATTGTGGCGAGTTCGGGGATGCTGATTGGAGGGGCGTCGAGTTTTTACGCACAGCGGCTGGTGGGGGGTGCAGAAAACTTGATCGCGATTACAGGGTATCAGGATGAGGAGTCGCCGGGACGGGCGTTGCTGGCGCTGGCTCAGGCGCCGGAGGGGGCGGGGAGGGCGCTGACGCTGAACGGGCAGCGGGTGGGGGTGGCATGCCAGGTGGAGACCTATTCCCTGTCTGCGCATGCAGACAGCGGAGAGCTGGCCTCGCTGGTGAGGCGGCTCTCGCCCCGGTCGGTTTACTTAGTGCATGGGGACGGGGACGCGCGGGCTGCGCTGGCGTCGGTCCTGGACCTGCACCTGCCCGAGGGGGTGCACCTGCCGGAGAACGGCGGGGTTTACACGGTGGAGGAGGCGGTGTCGAGACAGAAGCGGCGCTACGGCCGCCTGGTGTCTGTGCAGGGGATTTCGGGAGGGCGGACGGCCGATGCGGAGGCGTTGGACGAGGTGCGGGCCTACCTGCTGGAGACGGGGATGAAAGGCGCGCTGCGGGCGCAGGAACTGGCCGAGATCTGGCACGGGACGGAGGGGGTGGGACCGGCCGAGGCGGAGGGCTTCAAGGCACTTTTGGACGAACCGCAGACGGCGTTTGTTGCAGACCATCGCCGGCCCTATCTCTATCACGTCGCTGAGGAAACGACGGAGGAGGCGGGCCTGATGGAGATGAACGAGGCCCGGGTGCGGATTCAGGGGGCTTTTCCGCCCGAGGCGGGGCTTTTCAAGTGCAGCGCGTATGTCGAAGAGGGGGTCTACGAACTGGCGTTTCACTTTCCGGATGTGATCGAGGCGCAGTACGGGGAGCAGATCCGGGCGCTGGAGGCAGAGACGGGGTGGACTCTCCGGTTGCGGGAGACGGCCCACCAGGGGCGGCTGTTTGAAGAGGCCCTGGCGGCCGTGCCGGAAGGGACTACACCGTTGAGGGCGCCGGCGCTCCGGCTGGAGAAGCGCGAGGTGGCGGTGGCGGTGGTGGTATCAGAGGCCTTAGGAGCGGACTGGGAAGGGCTGGCCGAGGCGGCCGGGCAGCGCTTTTGCGAGACGACGGGGTACAGGCTCCGGCTGGTCCAGCCGGGTGAGAAAGGGCCTCCACCCCCTGCCGAGGCCCCGGACGAAGCGTGGGAGATCAACCGCGCGTATGCAGAGATCCGGGGGGCTTTTCAAGGGGGACAGCACACGCCCTATAGGATCGGTCTCAAGTCGGACGCCGGAGGGTCGTATATCGAGACGGCGTTTATCTCGCCGGCGGTGGGGGGGCGCTACCGGGACCTGCTGGAGCGGCTGTCGGCGCGGATCGGGTGGTCGATCCGGGTGCGGGAGTCGGCCAACCAGGAGCAACTTGCGCAGGAGGCGCGGCGGATCACGTCGGAGGCGTGCACGGTGCGGTGCGCACCGAGGTTTTTCGCGGGCGAAGGGCGCGTGGTGATGCCGGTGGTACAGGCGCCCGATGAGGCAGAGCAGGAGACGCTTCGGGAGGCGTTTCGGGAAGCGACGGGGTTTGAGATCGAGTGGGAGGAGGCAAAGAGAGGCCGGGGGTAAAATTTCGTCATTTGGTCCTGTAGAAGGCCTGCACGCTGTGCTCAGGGTACGATCGTTGCAGGCCCTTGACGCATGGTGCCCCTGAGATGGCGATTGTGGTCGACCACCCTCTCAAGGCCGTCAAGGTTGAATAAAAGGGTTTAAACGGGGCGATTATGACCAGCGTAAACGACCGTGAGTACAGCCCCAAGGCTCGGCCTGTGGTCGGGGTTTGTATCGATGGGAGCGACCAGGCCTACCTGAGTGCTGCAGCAGAGGGGATGCCCAACCTGCAGGCGATCTGTAAGAAGGGGCACCACGGGCTGGTTCATACGGTTATTCCTTCGTTTACCAACCCAAACAATATCGCGATTGTCACCGGTACCACACCGGATGTGAACGGTATTCCGGGAAATTTTTACTATGACGCAGAGGCGGATGAGGAAGTGATGATGAATGACCCGAAATACCTCCTTACGCCCACCATTCTTGAGGCCTTCAGCACGGCGGGCCGGTCTGTGGCTGCGGTGACGACGAAGGACAAGCTGCGTCGCTTTCTGGCCAAGGGGCTACGGGGCATCTGTTTTTCGGTGGAGCGGGCCTACGAAACAACGGTCGAGGAGCACGGGATCGAGGGGGTCCGGGACCTGATCGGGCGTGAGAATCCCGGAATCTACGATCCGGAGGCGAGTGTGTACTGCCTTGAGGCCGGCGTCCGGCTGCTGCAACAGTACCCGATTGACCTGATGTACCTGTCCACCACGGATTATGTGCAGCATAAATACGCGCCGGGAAGCCCGGAGGCCAACCGATTCTACGCCCGCCTGGATTTCTTTCTGGGCGAACTGGATGCCCAGGATGTGATTCTGGGCGTCACGGCCGACCACGGCATGAATGCCAAGGTCAAACCGGACGGGACACCCAGGGTAGAGTTTATCGAAACGCGGCTGAAAGCGGAGGGTGTTGCGGACGTTCGAGTGATTCTGCCGATCACCGATCCGTACGTGGTGCACCACGGGGCGCTGGGTTCTTACGCCACGATCTACGCCAACGCAGACCATGCCGCCTGCGCTGAAGAGATCCTCAAGGCGGTGCCGGGAGTTGAGATGGTGCTCACCCGTGAAGAGGCGGTGTCGCGTTTTTCTCTTCCGGGTGAACGCATTGGGGATCTGGTGGTCCTGGGCGACCGGGATACGGTTCTGGGACGCACGCCGGAATGGCACGATCTGTCGGTCGTTGAATCGGGCCTGCGGTCGCACGGCGGGTTGCACGAAGGCGTCGTTCCGATGGTCCTGAACCGGCCGCTGAAGCCGGAATACGCCGAGCGCCTAACTTCCGGCAGGGCGAGGAATTTCGATCTGTTTGATTTCCTGTGTAACGGGACGAAGGATTAAGCGGGCTCTCACCCCCGTGACCTACCAGGGTGAGGGCATTTTACCAACAAGATAGAGGGGACGGTTATGCGAAAGAGGATTCTGCTGTCGCGCACGTTTCGGAACCTGGAACTGAATTCGGATCCGCGACGAGAAGGACTGGCGGCGCTGGGAAAGCTGGCGGCGCTGGAGGGATACGAAGACGAACTGACCGGAGAGGATGCGGAAGGGGTGATTGCCGTGATCGCCAGTTCATCACTGATTCATCCAGGCTTCTACGAGGAGGGGAAGGACCTGCGGATTATCTCCCGGTGGGGTGTAGGATACGAGAAGGTTAACCTTGACGTGGCGACGCAGCACGGGGTGATGGTGACGGTTGCCCCGGAACACATGGAGACGGTGGCGGAGTATACGATTGCGCAGTGGATGGCCACGCTCAAGCGGGTGTATACCCTCAACCGCGCCTCCCACAGCGGGGATTTTTCCATTATCCAGACCTACGAGGCAAAGGGGTCTACGCTCGGCCTCTACGGGTTTGGCAGGATCGGACAGGCCGTGGGCGCGCGGGCGAAGCCGCTCTTAGGCGACGAAGGGCGTCTGCTGGTCTACGATATTCGGCCCGATGTCCAGGAGTTGGCGGAGCGGTTTGGGGCCGAGGCCGTGGACGATCCAATGGTGCTCTTCGAGGAGAGCGACGCCGTTTCTCTGCACGTGGCAGGGGACGATACCATCGTCACCTACGACCGTCTGTGCGCTATGAAGCCCCACGCGTCGCTGATCAACCCTTCGCGTGGAAATCTCGTGGACGACCAGGCGGCCAACCGGGCCATCCGGGAAGACCGGCTCTGCTACTATGTGGTGGACGATCCGGTGAACGGCCCCAGAGAGATCCACAAGGGTCACCCCCGCATCATTTGCACGAACCACAACGCCGGGATCACGAATGCGTCTACCAACCGTCTCGACCGCCGGACGTTCGGGCAGGTGACTGATGCGATCGAGGGCCGGGAGCCCGCGCACATGCTCAACCGGGAGGTGCTGGAGCATCCGAGGGTGAAAGGCTTTTTGAAGGGGTGAGGGTAGGGGCGATGCTTGTGATCGCCCCTCTGGTCAATCATGGAGATAGAGGATGAGCCTTTCAGAGACAGAACAGAAGTATCGGATGCCGCCGGAGGAGATTGCAAAATCTTGTTCTCTCTTGAAGGATTCGCTTCAACATCTGGAGGTTTTTTGTATGGATGTGCAGATCGATCGTTCCCACTTACTCTGTCTTCTTGAAAGGTTTCTGCTGGCCCATGCGCCCCCGGGAGCCGAAGGGGAAGTGGACGCTATTGTGCTGGATACTGTTCGACCTTATGCCGATGCTGTCTGGCAGGATGCGGCTGACAGCATTGTGATTCACATCCGGGGGCAGGCCGACAGCGCGCCGATCGCCGTGACGGCTCATAAGGACGAGATTGCACTGATTGTCAAGCGGATCGAAGAGGACGGGCGGCTTCGGGTGCGTCCATTAGGCGGGCTTCACCCCTGGGCGACCGGCGAAGGGGCCGTCGAGATCCTGGGCGATGGGAAACTGGTTCCAGGTGTTCTTTCGGTGGGGACCAAACATGTGTCCGACGAGAGTCCGGCCGGCCGTGTGAAACAGGGGAAACCGCTTAGCTGGGAGACCATGTGGGTTGAGACCAAATGCTCCCCCGAAGCCCTGCTGGAGATGGGGGTGCACATCGGGAGCAAGGTTGTGATTGCACGGTCTCGTAAGTCACCGCTTATGATGGGTGACTATATCTGCGGCCACAACTTAGACTGCCGCGCATGTCTGGCGGTTTTGGTGGAAGTGGCCAAACAGCTCAAGGATCACCCACCGCCTCAAGATGTGTACTTAGTTGCGAGTTCGGAAGAGGAGGTGGGGGCGCAGGGGGCGGTCTATTCGGTGGGGCGGCTCCCTGCCGAGACGGTGATTGCGATGGAGATTGGGCCCGTAGCGGAGGAGTACCAGACCCGGAATAACGGCGATCCAATTCTTCTGTATGGCGATGGTACTGGGATCTACCACGAGAAGATTCTGCGCCGGCTGGAAGATCTGGCAGGCCGCCTGGGGTTTGGGGTACAGCCTGCGGTGGTGACGTCGTTTGGCAGCGATGCGAGCATTGCCAAGAAGGCGGGCGCGGCAGCCCGGTCTGCCTGTATCTGTTTTCCGGGGGAAAATACGCACGGCTACGAAATCAGTTGTATTGACGGTATTCTCAATTCCGTCCGACTGCTTCTGGCCTATCTCCAGAATCCAGTGGTCTAACCGATCTTTGTGGGAGTGGACATGCTCATTGTCAATCCTAAAGGGCATTACCATTTTTTGATGGGGATCGATCCCTATTCAAGCGGCGCCATCGCCGATGCGGGTTATGAGGTTGTGCACGCGACCCTGAAACGGTCCGTGCCCTGGCGTGATGGGTTTGAGGCGATTGACGCGCATCTGCATGGGATGGGGCAGGACCGCTATGCCCTCTGCGGGGTGGAGCTGCGCTCGCCCGCTTCGTATACGATGGCGGGGTTCATCGCGTTTAACCGGGAGTATTGCGATTTGCTGAAGGCGTGGGATCTCTACGTTGGAGATTTGAACCCTGTGGCACGTACCAATGTGGCGCCGTTTTACGACCCGCCCGAGCAGCCGGCGCTGCACGGGTTTTCTTACACGGTTCCTGCGTCCGAACCTCCCAGGACGCTGGTTATTGCCGGGGCCGGAGAGCTGCGGTCGAGGGAATTGGCAGAGGAGGGGATCATTCGACGGAGAGAGACGGATGCAGATGCGATGGCGGAGAAGGCGGCCTATGTAATGGAGGTGATGGAGAAGCGTCTGAGCGGGCTGGGCGGGACGTGGGAGATGATCACGATGGTGGATATCTATACCGTGCATCCCATAGACGGGCAGGTTGAGGAGATTGTTCTGAGCGGGATGGGGGCTGCCCGGCGGCACGGGGTGCGCCGGTATTACGCCCGTCCTCCGGTGGTGGATTTAGAATACGAGATGGATATGCGGGGTGTAAGACAGGAGATTGTGATCTGATGGCCGATTCACCCCATGATCGCCGCGAATTTTTCCGGGAGTTTCTAAGGCGTTACGTGGTTGCCTCTGCAGACATTGTGGTAGATCGCCTGGAATAGGGTCCAGGGGCAGGAAAACAAAGGCTGGGGACGCCAAATGGCATCAGTCCGTCGGGTCAGCGCTTAAGCGTTCGAAGAGGGCAAGGCGGGACCGGATATAGTCTCCGGGCGGGGGGGGGCTTTACGAGATCCGGGCGCAGGTACATCACCACTCCCGTTTCGTGTTCTCCGGGTGTTCGGCGCTGGCGCCAACAGGCAAGGTCGGGAGCATGTACCAGCCGAATTCCTCGGCAATGCCCCGGGCGAGATATTCCACACTCAGGCAAGGAAGGTGAGGGCCGTGCTGCTCAACCGCTCCGATTCCGATTATGGCTCCTTTTATTTCGCATTCCTCCGATTTTGTTTTATTGATTTTCCCTGCACACTGGCGGAGACATTGCCCGATGCTGCGAGGCGCCACTGCCCCGACTGGTCAGGCCGCAGAAGCGCGGAGCCGGCGATTTTGAACTGCGCTTTGCCTTTGACGCCCCAGTTGGGGAAGTATTCCAATTTTACCAGATCGGTCCGGACGGTCATGCCCGGTTCATCGTTTGAATGAATCCAGGTTTGGCCGTTTTTTGTTTCGACTTCCTTGATCTGGAAGCCCTGGACGAGCAGGCCCCCCAAGTTGAGAATGAGCGTTCGCCCGTTCAGCGCACCGCCGACGGGCAGGCCGGTGCGGGTGATGAAGGCGTCGGAGGGGTCTCCCGCTTCGATGCGTTCGGTTTTGTGGATCACGCCGCTGTGGGAGACCTCACCCTTGATTTCGGTTTCTCCGGCTTTGAGCCGGTCGCCGTCGATCAGGTAGGTCCAGTTGTGGCTGCCTTCCGCGATGTGTGCGAACCGGCCGCGGATTTCGATCCTGCCGTCGGACGTTTTCCAGGGGGTTCTGGCGCCGTCGTCGGCAGTGGAGATGACCGTGTCCACCCGGTCGGGCAGTGTGACGCGGATGGACACGGTCTCACCGCCAGAAGGCTCAAGGGGGACAAGCTCGACGTTCTGGACGAGCGGGACGTCCCCGTAGGGGTGATGGACGGCGGCAAAGAGGCTTTCGCCGTCCGACTGGCGTACGGCAATGAAGGGCGCCGTGCCCGTGCGGCGCATGGCGGGCGCATCGCCGGAGATGATTTCGACGCCTGCCTGGGGCAGGAAGAACGTCTTGAGCGCTGCGGAGCTGTCTTCGAGGGTAAAGACGACGGTCCAGTCCCGGTCGGTTTGGACGCTTTTCAGGTTGGCGATGTACTTGTGCAGGGTGCCCTCACGGCTGTTTTGGATCGGGAGCGAGAACTCGGCCGTGTGCGGGAAGTCCAGGTTGGCATGAAGCATGTAGTCGTGGATTTTCCCACCCTTGACCCTGAAGATGTCCACGATGTAGACGTCCCTGTCGCTAATTTTCACCAGGGCGATGGTACGGCGGTATTGCTCCAGTTTTACCAGGGATCCGTAGGCGCGTTCACCATCTGCCTCCACGACCTGGACCATGTCGAAGTCGGTGTTGAACAGCCGGAGCTTGCCGTCGTTCATGACGTTGCCATGCCCGGCCCAGCGCCAGCGCCAGTCCGGGATGCCCGCGACGACATCTTCGGGCTGTTTCTCGCGTTTAGGGGTATGCGAGCCTCTCCGGCTGGTCTGGTCTTTCTCATCTACGACCACCGTGACATGTCCGGCAGTCATGGTGTGCCACTCTCGCGTTGTGTTTTCGACGTCCCCCTTCCGGTAGCGGGTCTCCGAGATCAGCTCTTTTCCCTTGGCGAAGAGGATGAGGTTCAGGCAGTCGTAGTGTTCGTGCCCGTGCGTGCCGCCAAAGTGCAGCGAAGCCTGGGCCATGTCGTCCTCTCCCTTTCCCGTGCCGAGAATGGCGTGGCCCGTGCATCCAAAGAGGTAGGATCTGGCCTCTTTCAGGGGCGGCGTCCACCACACGGGCTGGGGAAAGGTCGTGTCATGGATGACCTGGCAGATCCGGTTTGGCTGCTGCACGGCGTTCAGGACGTGGTCGGCGCGTTGAAACGGGCGTTTTAGGATTTCGTTCAGGTCCAGGTTGTCGAACCGAACGCCGTCGCGTTCACTTCTAAATCCCTCGGGGTCCGAATAGCCCTGGAGGTGTGTGCTGACCACCCCCTTGAGGCCGTGGTGGGCCTGCTTGTGGTACGAGGGCGTGCCCTCATGCCACCACCCGTCGGCGTAGAACTGGGTTTTATACATGTCCCGGATCCACTTCACGCAGGTATGCACCCAGTCGGGCCGGCCCAGGACTTTTGCGAAGGGCAGGATGCCGCGCATCTGGGTGGGGTCCATATTGCCTAGTACCGGGCCGTACCCAAACTGGAGTTCGACCTGGCTGCGCAGGAGGACTTGGATTGATTCGAGTTTGCCCATTTCCTGCATGGCATCCGTGTTGTAGATCAGGTCATAGGCCTCCAGAAGGGGCATGCCGAGGAGGATGTCCTGGTAGATCCAGACGCCCCAGACGCCCGCCAGGTCCCACTGGGTGCGGAGGGAAATTTCGCTCTGGGGATAGCGGGCCCGTTTTTCCCAGGGACCGTAATGCGGGCTGTAGATCGGCCAGCTGGGGATCTGTTCGGCGAGTCGGGCGAGGAGGAGGGCCGATTTGCGCGCGTAATTTTCTTCTTTTGTGAGGTAAAAAAGCAGCGCAAAGTAATGGCAGGCGTCGCGCATCAGGATGTTCTGTTCGTCCTCACCGCCCCGGTCGGAGATTCGGGAGCGGAGGTCCTCGTTGGAGGCATTCTGGAGATCGCCTAACGCGGCCTTACAGGCGGCGACGGATAGGTCACGGTAGGTCGTGTTGTGCGTGCTCTCCCACAGCCCGATGGCTCCTCGAACGGCGTTGTGGTAGTCGTGGCCGTAGGGAAAATCCTTCACTCCCTTCTGATAGCGCTCGCGCAATGCGGCCCGGTCCAGGCCCTGGATGAATTCGACCCGTTTTCTCAGGTCCTTCTCATTATCTTTGAAGTCCGTGACCGGGTGGTTGACCGGCCAGTCCTGTGCTGACGCCGAGGCGCACAGGAGGGCTGCGATGGCACATGCCGTAGAGAGGATCGGGATTAGGCTGATGAGGTTTTCCACAGGTGTGTGTTCCTCTGGATTGTGTGAAATATGCCGTTCCACTTCGTTATGTCACATTGTTCGAAGCCGTTTGGGGTACAGGTCGGCTTCGTACCGGCTTCTGGTCTTGCGAGTGGATTTTATATCTATTTTTACGGAATCAAGAGCACTTTGCCCGCGGTTTTCCGGCCTTCTATGAGGCGGTGGGCTTCGGCGGCGGCGGGGAGGGGGAGGGTGCGGTCGATGCGGAGTTTGAGCTGGCCCGACTGGACCCACCCGAGCACGTCCCCGGCGCGCTGGAGCAGCTCATCGCGGGCGGCGGTGTAGTCCTTGAGGGTGGGCCGGGTGAGGTAGAGGGAACCTTTGGCGTTCAGGACGCCGGGATCAAAGGGGGGTACCGGGCCGCTGGATTGTCCGAAGAGGACAAGAAGGCCCCGCGGCCTGAGACAATTGAGGCCCTTTTCAAAGGTGGTCCTGGCCACGGAATCGTAGACGACGTCTACCCCCCGCCCGTGGGTGAGGCGCTTCACTTCAGCTTCGAAGTCCTGTTCGGTGTAGCGGATGATTTCATCTGCGCCGGCGTCTCTGGCAAGCCGGGATTTCTCGTCTGTGGAGACGGTGCCAAAGACCCGGGCGCCACACGCTTTGGCCATCTGGACCAGGAGGAGGCCTACGCCGCCCGCAGCGGCGTGGATGAGGGCGGTGTCGCCACGTTTGAGCGGGTAGGTGCCGTGGGCCAAGTAGTGGGCGGTCATGCCCTGGAGCATGGCAGCGGCTCCGGTTTGGGTGTCTACCCCTTCGGGGAGTTTTACAAGCCGGGCCTCGGGGGCCGCCACGTATTCGGCGTAGGAGGCGGGTACGCCGCTGTAAGCCACCCGGTCATCCACCTGGAGATATTTCACATCGGCGCCCACGGTCTTAACCGTGCCGGCTGCTTCCAGGCCCGGAATAAATGGGAGGTCGAGGGGATACAGGCCGGTGCGGTGGTAGGTGTCGATGTAGTTGAGACCGATGGCTTCGATTTTGACCAGGACTTCGCCCGCACCGGGTTGAGGGTCGGGGACCTCTTCGTAGTGGAGTACCTCGGGGCCACCCGCTTGGGAGACACGAACCGCTTTCATGGTGTTGTCCTCCGTAAAAGAATGGGGTTTCGGATCAAAATGTCCCCGAGATCCCCAGAGAGAGCCGCCTGGGGGGACCCAGGTTGCGTTCGACGGTTGTATAGTTATATTCGAGGGCATTGTGGACTTTTAAGGTCAGATCGACCGCGCCGAGGGCACAGGCCGCCGAGAGGTCGACCAGGTAGGTGGAGATGAGGTCCCGGGTGCCTTCTGGAAAGAGCCCCGATGCGCGTTGAATGCGGCTGCGGTAGGTGAGCCGGCCCTCCAGTATCAGTTTGCCGAAGGTTGTCCGCAGGCTTCCGGCCGCAAGGTGCTGCGGGCGATAGGGCAGGGGCGCGCTGCCGGAGGGGAGGTCTTCAGTAGCGTCCAAGAGGGTGTAGTTGCCCTCAAACCCAAGGTGGCGCCAGGAGGCCTGGGCGCTGGCTTCCAGGCCGGCGATCCGTCCTTTTGAGACGTTTCGGAAGCTGATCACTCCGGCGGCGTCGGGCCGGGCTTCGATCAGGTCTTTATAGCGGCTCCAGAAAGCGGCGAGGTCGAGGTGGAGCCAGGTGGCAAATCGGCGGTCCAGGCCGATTTCATAGGAGAGGCTTCGCTCTGCAACGAGATCGGGGTTGGGCACGATGGGGACGCCCGAGAAGACGGCGTTGGTGTAGATTTCGGCGATGGAAGGGCCGCGGAACCCCCATCCCAGCGCGCTCCGCAGCGACGTGTGCTCCCAGGGCCGGTAAGAGAGGCCGAATTTGGGGCTGATGCGGCGCTCTGCAGGGCGACCATCGGTTCGGTAGCGGTCGTACCGTGCGCCGGTCGACAGGGTCAGCCGGTCTGTGGCCTCAAGTTCGGCCTGGGCGTAGGCCGCCAGGTTGAGGCCGGTGTGGTTGCCAAAGAGGTTGTCAGAAGAGGAGGTGCGGTCTGCGATCCATTCCACACCCGAGGTGATCGAGAGGGGGTCGGACGGCTGGAGGTCGACCTGGAGTTCCTGGCCGAATTTGTAGGCTTCAGACGAGGTTCGCCCTTCCACTTGGTTATCGAAGTCGGTCCGGTAGACAAAGGTCTTGATCCGATAGCCCATCCGGGGGCTGAACAACCGGTAGAAGGCGAGGTTGAGGTTGAGTTTCCGGGAGACGGTCTTGTCATTCTGGCTTTGCAGGGGGACCTCTAAGGGTTCGTTTCGGTCCTTCCACTGGATGAAGACCCCATGATCGTCGAACGCCCAGTTGAGGGTTGCGGTGAGGGTTGCGGAGGATGCGAATTCATACCGGAATTTTCCAAACGCACTGTAGCGTTTATACCAATCGTTTTCCCGGTAGCCGTTGGTCCATTTTTGACCCAGACCCAGCACAAGCCCTCCCCGCCCCACCTGCCGGCTGTGGCTGATGTCGATGCCTTCAAAGTAGCGCCGACCGGAGGCCCAGTGCCAATCGGGATAGATCGGGTTGCTGTAAAGACCCGTCAGGACGCGAAATTTTGTTTCGGGCTGAGGCGAGGGGTGCCGGGTGATGACGTTGATGATCCCCCCCAGCGCGCCGGTGCCGTAGAGGGCCGATCCCGCCCCTTTGATGATTTCCACACGGGCGATCTGGTCCATGGGGATGGCGTCCCATTTGATTTCGCCGTTGTCAGCGGAGAGGGCCGGAAACCCGTCGATGAGGAGGAGCACCCGGCTGCCAACGCCCCGGGAGAATCCGCTGGCCCCCCGGATGTTGACCTGTCCACTGACCATGTTTACACCGGGGAGGTAGTCTAAGGACTCTTTCAGCGAGACGGAGTTGTGCGTCTGGAGGTCCTGGGCGTCGATTAAGGCCACGCTGGTGGGCGTATCGACAATATTTCTGGGACGTTTGCTGGCGGAGATTACGAGCGCCGGCATTTCGATTACGGTTGGGACCAGCCGGACCTCTATGTGGACCGTATCTCCAGGCGCCACGGTCACGTCTTTGCGCAGGGCCGGTGTGTAGCCGACCATCGAAATGGAAAGGTCGTACACGCCTGCCGGCAGTCCGGTCAGGCGGAAGTTTCCATCCGGGTCGGTTATCGCACCAAGCCCGGTGCCCAGAAGGACGACGTTGGCCCCGGGGAGCGGCTCTGCGGCCTCAGCGTCCGTTATCCGGCCTGCCAGGGTTCCGGTCTGTCCTGCGTGCAGGCTTGAGACCGGCAGACAGAGGAGGCAGAAAGCCAGTACAGATGTTGCGTTCGGGCAGATTTGCCCCACGCACCAAGTCCAGATGGGTTTGAATATTGATGTTTTTGGTGGTTTCACCCAGGCGAACCTCCACCGGGGTTGGCAGCGAGTCGTTTCCAACGTGGTAGCACCCCAGGAGGGAGTCGAAGTTCCAGAACCCCTCTTTGGGACGCCAGGCCACAACGATCCATTCGTAGGTCCCGGGTTCTTCCAGAGGGACGAAGTATTCGTAGCGGGACGCACCGATGGTTACGGTGGTGTCCCAGCCGGCGATGTTAAAGAAGTCGGCCAGCGCCTGAGGGCGTTTCTGGTAGACGGCAACGGCCACGTCCGCAGTTTCCGGGGGCCAGACGCCGTTGAAGAACAGAGTGCCCTTGATTCCGGTGCCATCGGGAGGCCCTACATCAAGCCCGTGGTTGATGTCGCAGCTCCAAAAGAGGAGGAGCACGGCAGGAATATAAATAAATTTTCGCATGGGTCAATGCATAAGAATCAGGTTCCGCTTGACTTTAGAGGTCCGTAGGAATTATTTTATTACAGCAGGCCTAAGCGAATCATGAATATCGAACACGGAATGATGCGTGGTGAAGGAAGGCACCCTTTTACGTTTTTCTTCGACATACGATTTTTCAGATGTCGAACAAGGAGGTCTACAGATATGCCGACGCTGGCCCTCCATTCTGTGCACGAAGCAGCCTGCGCTGTTTTTGTTCAGGTCGGAGGTTGGGAAGTTCCCGGATATTATGGCGATGTCGCATCGGAATATCGCGCCGTTCGAGAGGCGGCTGGAATTGCGGATCGCAGCGCTCGGGGCAAGCTGCGTGTCATCGGTTCGGACCGGGTTCGATTTTTGCACAACATGCTGAGCAATACGGTGGAGGGTCTGGGGGAAGGGGAGGGCAATTATGCCACTCTGACCAATCCCAAGGGACAGACGCTGACAGATGTCTGGGTGCACCACCGGGGGGAGACTTTTGTGCTGGAGACGGAACCCGGTTTTCAGGAAAAACTGTACACTTCGCTCGACCGGTATCTGATTGCCGACGATGTCGAGATGCAGGACATCACCGAATCCCTGGCGATCCTGGGGATTTGGGGCCCCCGGGCGGGGGAGCTGGTTTCTGAGACCTTTGGCGGTGTTCCCACAGATCTGCCTGAATACCATACGGTTATCCGTTCTTTTAACGGGACGGAGGTTACGGTTGTGTCCCGTGCCTTTGCAGGGGAGTCGGGCTACGACCTCTGGGTGGCCGTTAAAGGGGCCGAGGCCCTGTGGAGAGCCTTAGAAAAGAGGGGAGGACGCCCGGTCGGTTTTGAGGCTTTAGAGGTTCTGCGCGTTGAGGCGGGCATCCCCCGCTATGGGGTGGATGTTGACGAGCGGGCGGTCCCCTTAGAGGCGGGGCTCTATTCTGCGGTCAATTTTGAAAAGGGCTGTTTTATCGGCCAGGAGGTGATTGCCAAGATGCACAACCTGGGCAAGCCCAGGCGGTATCTGGTTGGCCTGTGCGTTGAGGCCGATACGCCCCCTGCCGAGGGCACGCCCGTTTGGACGGATGGTAAAGAGATCGGGCATATCACCAGCGGCCTCCGCTCGCTGGCGCTGGACCGGGTTGTTGCGCTTGCGTCGGTGCGTCGGGGGTTCCAGGAGCCGGGCCAGGTCGTTTTCACAGAGGGCGGCGTCCAGGCAGAGGTGGTCGCCCTGCCCTTTTACAAAGCGGTGCCGGCCAAGTTAGAATAAAGGTCTCTCCAGACCCTGTCAAGCCCTTTCACCTTAATAAGACCGAAAAACCCCATCCGGGTTCCCACTGTGTGGGATTTTACCTTGACTTTGGCGGATAAATGATGAAACTATGATCGGGCAGGTCCTTATGGAAAACGACGTTCTGCGGCTGAGAAATATGGCCTTTTACGCCTATCACGGGCTGTTCCCCGAAGAAGAGAAACTGGGACAGCGGTTTGAAGTGGATGTGGAGATCTACGGGAACTTTCGGGGATATGCCCACAACAGCGGCGAAGGGGCTGTAAACTATCCGGAGGTCTATGCCGCTGTGGAAGAGGTGGTGACCGGGGAGCGTTTCGGGCTGGTGGAGTCCTTGGCCGACCGGATCGCCCAAGTTGTGCAGGCGCGTTTTGGGCTGGCGCAGATCGTGGTTCGGGTGCGTAAACCAAACCCTCCGGTTTCCGGACATTTTGACGGCGTCGAAGCTGAGGTTCGACGGGGGGGTTAGGGTGGCGACAGCGTATATCGGCATGGGGACGAACCTGGGAGACCGGGTAGAGACTTTCTGCCGGGCCGCGGCCGTTCTGGGGGAGCGTCCGGAGCTTCACCTGCGGGCGGCCTCCTGGGTGTATGAAACCGCTCCGGTTGGTATCACCGATCAGCCGGCCTTTCTGAATGCGGTTCTTCAAATCGAAACGGATTTGTCTGCCCGGGCGCTGTTGGACCTTCTGCTGGCGGTCGAAGGGGAGTTTGGGCGGGTTCGAAGGGAAAGATGGGGGCCGCGCACGCTGGACCTGGATATCCTGCTTTACGGTTGTGCTGTGATTCGGGAGGAGGGGCTTGAGGTTCCCCATCCCTGCGTGCACGAGCGGGCGTTTGTGCTGATCCCGTTGTGCGACCTCACCCCGGAAGGCTGCCATCCGGTGCTGAAGCAGACGTTTCGCACGCTCGCCCGGGCGGTTGGCACAGCGCAGGCGGTCCGACGGGTGGAGGGCCTTGCTCTCCTGTCCGCTTGTCCATAGAGGGGGTGTTGGTGGCCGTCAGATATATTGCCATTGAAGGGGTCCCCGGGGTGGGTAAAACCGACCTTGCCCGTCTTTTGGGAGAGCGCCTGAACGCCCGGCTGGTGCTGGAAGACGCCCAGGAAAATCCCTTTTTGCCCCTGTTTTACGAGGAGCCGGAGCACTACGGGTTCCAGACGCAGGCGTTTTTTCTGCTGAGCCGGTACCGACAGCAGCAGGATCTCCATCAGATCGATCTGTTTCAGTCGGTGGTTGTAAGCAATTATCTCTTCGCCCGGGACGGGATTTACGCCCACGTGGTCCTGAACGATGAGGAGATGTCGCTCTACGAACGGCTGGCCGAGAGCCTTCAGGAGAAGGCGTCCAAACCGGACCTGGTTCTCTACCTTCAGGATTCGGCCGCGCATCTGATCCAGCAGATTCGAAGACAGGGACCGGAGTACGAGCGGCTGATGACCGAAGATTATCTGGCACGTCTGATTGAGGCCTACAACCATTTCTTTTTTCATTATGCCGAAACCCCCCTGCTGGTGGCCAATGTTTCGCAGGTCGATTTTGTGAACCGTCCGAAGGACTTAGAGGCGTTGTTGCGGCAGATCTCGTCTCCGCCAGCGGGTACACGCTATTACAGACCTATGTACGCAGGAGCACAGCCATGAAGACGGCTGAAGACATCCGGGCCACGAAGGGCCAGTCGAAGATTGCAATGTTGACGGTCTACGATTATCCAACGGCGTGCGCGCTGGACCGCTGCGGCCTTGATATTCTCTTTGTAGGCGATACGCTGGGGGAGGTGGAACTGGGGTTTGAGCGGACGTCCAAGGTGACGATGGAAATGATGCTCCATCATTTAGGCGCGGTCCGGCGCGGGGTCAAGGAGACGCATCTGCTGGCCGATTTGCCCTACGGGAGCTATGCAGCGCCCGAGCAGGCCCTGGAGAATGCCCGGCAGTTGCTGGAGGCCGGTGCCAACAGTGTGAAACTGGAAGGCCCTCGCTACGATGTGGTGGAATATCTGGTTGCGCATGGGGTGGATGTGATGGGGCATGTGGGCCTTTTGCCTCAAACGGCCCAAAGGTATGTCCGGCAGGGGACCAGGAAGTCTTCTGCCGCGCGGGTCGAATCGGAGGCCGTCGGGCTGGCCCGCGCAGGCTGCTATGCCGTGGTGCTGGAATACGTCCCGACCGAACTGGCGCAGCGGATTACGCCCGCGATTCCAGCGCCCACGGTCGGAATCGGCGCGGGCCCCCACTGCGACGGTCAGGTTTTGGTCATTACCGATATGCTGGGCCTTTTCCCCCGGGTACCGTCCTATGTGAGGAAGTATGCCCACCTGTATGAAGCGATTGTCCAAGCCGGTGAGGCCTTCCGCGATGAGGTCAAGGAGGGACTTTTTCCCTCTGGTGGGTCCGAGGAGGCGGTGAAGTCGTAATGGGCGATCTGAAGGTGATTCAAACCGTTGCGGACATGCACCGGACCGCCGATGAGATGCGGGACTCGGGTTTGAGGATCGGCCTTTTGCCGACGATGGGATACCTCCACGGTGGGCATTTAAGCCTGATCCGTCAGGCGCGGCGGGCCTCGGACCGGGTGGTGGTCAGTATTTTTGTGAATCCGATGCAGTTTGGACCTCAGGAGGATTATGCCACCTATCCCTTTGACTTTGAACGAGATGTAAAGCTAATCCAGGAGATGGGAGGCGATCTGGTTTACGCGCCTTCTGCAAAGGAGATGTACCCGGAGGGGTATGCCACGTATGTGGCGGTTGAGCGGCTTACCCAGCACCTTTGCGGGTCGACCCGGCCGGGTCATTTTCGTGGGGTGACCACGGTGGTGACCAAGCTGTTTGCGGCGGTCAAGCCCCATGTCGCGGTGTTCGGGCAGAAGGACGCGCAGCAGGCGAGGGTGATCCGGCGGATGGTGCGGGATTTGAACTTAGATGTGGAAATCCGGGTTGCGCCAACAGTGCGGGAGGCAGACGGGCTGGCCAGGAGCTCTCGAAATGTGTACCTGAGCCCGGAAGAGCGGCGTGAAGCGCCGGTGCTCTACCAGGCCCTGCAGGAGGCCAAATCCTTAGTGGCGCAGGGCGAGCGGAGGGCCGCGGTCGTGGTAGAGGCGATGCGGCAGAGGATCGCTGCCCGCCCGCACGCGCGGATCGATTATGTTTCTGTGGTCAACGCTGAGGATCTAAGGCCGGTAGAGGCGCTTTCGGGAGCGGTCCTGTTTGCCCTGGCGGTGCGGTTTGGAGAGGCCCGGCTGATCGACAATTTTCAGGTTTCATTATAGGCTCTAAGTATAAGTTTTTGTTATCAGTAAGAATAAGGAGAAAAGACTTGACGTTGACGTAAGAGTTCGTTATATTTTTTTTGTATTTATCCGTTTGTATTTCTTATGATTTTGTCCTCTGTTCATCTTCATATAAGGAGAGTATCAAATGGCCCACGAACTCCCTGATTTGCCGTACGCTCACGACGCTTTGGAGCCTCATATCGATGCCCGGACGATGGAGATTCATCACGGCAAGCATCACAACGCCTATGTGACCAACCTCAACGCTGCGCTTGATGGACACCCCGATTTGCAGGCCAAGAGCATCGAAGATTTAATCACCGATCTGGACAGCGTTCCCGAAGATATCCGGACGGCCGTCCGGAACAACGGTGGAGGGCACGCCAACCACAGTCTCTTCTGGACCGTTATGCGTCCGGCGGGCGGCCCGGGGCCTTCTGACGCGCTTATGGATGCCATAAATTCGGCCTTCGGAAGCGGTGAAGCCTGCAAAGAGAAGTTTGTGACTGCTGCGACCACCCGGTTCGGCAGCGGGTGGGCCTGGCTGGTTGTGAAGGACGGAAAGTTAGATGTTCTCAGCACGCCCAACCAGGACAATCCCCAGATGACGGGGGACGGAACGCCCATTCTGGGCTTAGATGTTTGGGAGCATGCATATTATCTGAACTATCAGAACAGGCGGCCTGACTACATTGAGGCCTGGGAGAACGTGATCAACTGGGACGAGGTGACAAGGCGCTTTGAAGCTGCAAAGTAAGGCGTTTAAACTGGAGTATTGAACCCTGTAGAAGAGAGGATATGGTGAATGGGGCTCAATGTTGGTGATCAGGCATCCGATTTTACCCTCAAGCAGAAGGTGGGCGAGGAACTGGAAGATGTGAGCTTAAGCGGTTATCGGGGGAAAAAGAACGTGGTGCTGCTGTTTTTCCCCCTGGCTTATACCTCGGTCTGTACCGATGAGATGTGCTCGGTGAGCGGGGGGCTGGCCGAGTATGAAAGCTTAGATGCTCAGGTTCTGGGCATCAGCGTCGATAGTCCCTTTTCGCAGGAAGCCTGGGCAAAGGAGAACGAGATTACGATCCCCCTGCTGAGCGATTTTAACAAAGAGGTAAGCGCGAGCTACGGGGCGCAGTACGAGGACCTTCTGGGGTTCAGGGGCGTGGCCAAGCGTTCGGCATTTGTAGTGGATAAGGAGGGCATCATCCGCTATGTGTCCGTATCAGACGATCCCACGGTTCTCCCCGATTTCGAGGCGATCAAGGCTTGTCTGGGGTCGCTCAATTGATCTGGATGGAGGAAATCCCTTTTGTAAACGTACGATAAGGAGGTTGATTTGAATGGTCACACTCACGGAGTCCGCTGTCGGTAAGATCAAAGAGCTCTTGGGGCGTGAGGGGCGTTCGGATTACGGCCTTCGTATGAAGGTGGTGGGGGGCGGATGCTCGGGCTTGCAGTACCAAATGGGCTTTGAAGAGGCGTCTGGTGAGGACGACGATACGGTTGAAAGCGGCGGCGTGAAGGTCTTCATCGATATGAAGAGCGCCCTCTACCTTGCAGGATCCGAGCTGGACTACGATGACGGGCTGATGGGATCGGGCTTTCAGGTGAAGAACCCCAATGCCACCAATCAGTGTGGTTGCGGGGAGTCTTTCGGCGTATAGATAATGGGCGGATTGATTTATTTTTTGCCCGGTCTGGCGTTTCCTGCCCTCTGAATTCTGGAAGGGAGGGGTCTGTAAAGGCTCCTCCCTTTCGAGCAGTTTTGGGGGGTTGCTCAAGGTGGGTTTTGGGGATATGATTTTTCTGCTTTTAAGATCGTTGTTGCCGACTCTCAGGCGGCGTGCAACGATTGGGTTTCGTTTTTTTCTGGAATTCATCTCCGGATTCTTTCCCCGGGATCTGGAGGCGACGATGCTTTGCTGGGCTGCGGGGGGGTGGGTGGGGCGAAATATTAACCTGGACCTTAAGACTGGATACAGGAGGCTCCAATGTTACTGGATTGGATACAGGAGGCTCCAACGGTACTGGCACCCTATTCAATGTGGTTTGCAGCTGCCGGTGCCTTCCTCCTCTTTGGACTTGGATGGTTTTTATGCGCCCGGGTCAAGGCTCGGAAGATCTGGGAAATCGAACAACAGACCGAGCGGCGGATATCGAAACTGGTTGAGAAGGCGGATCGAGAGCGGAAGGCCGCATTCTTGGAAGAAAAAAACAAGTGGTATGATTCCAAGGCAAAATTCGAGCGGGAATTCGATCAGAAAAGGCGGGACCTGAATCGGTTGGGCGAGGAGTTAGAGGAGAAGGAGAGCGGGCTTGGGGAGCAGGTGGAGTCCAATCGGCAGCGCGAGAAGGCGTTGAATCGGTCGGAGCGGGAGGTGCGGCAGCGCGAGGGCCGTCTGGAGCAGCAGGGCCGGGAACTGGACCGGGTGCTTGCCGAACAACGCGCCCGGCTGGAACGCATTTCCAACATGAATATCGAGCATGCCAAAGAGATGCTTCTGGAGAATCTGCGATCTGAGCTTCAGCATACCGCCACTGCCATTGGGATGGACGTCATTGAGCAGGCGAAGGAGCGGGCCGAACGGGAATCCAAGCATATTATCGCACAGGCCATTGAGCGCTGTTCAACAGATCAGACGGTGCAGTCTTCTATCTCGGTGGTTGCCCTTCCCGATGACGATATCAAGGGGCGGATTGTTGGAAAAGAAGGGCGTAACATCATCGCATTTGAAGCGGCCACGGGGGTCAAGGTGATTGTCAACGACACCCCGGAAGCGGTTGTCCTGTCGAGTTTTGATCCGGTGAAGCGGGATGTCGCCCGGCTGGCCATGGAGGAACTGGTCAAAGAAGGCCGGATTAATCCAAGCCGGGTTGAAGAGGTCGTGGCCGACTGTGAGCAGCGGGTTGAGTCCCTCATTGAGGAGGAGGGGCGGCAGGCGGTCAAAGAAGTGGGCATTGAGGATATGCACCCAGAGATTGTCAAGCTCCTGGGCCGTCTGAAGTATCGCACCAGTTATGGGCAGAGCCAGCTTGGACACTCCAAGGAGGTCGCCTTTTTGGCGGGCGCAATGGCTGCGGAGTTGCGGTTGAACGAGCGCCTTGCTCGGCGGGCCGGGCTGTTGCACGATATCGGCAAGGCGATTGTCGGGGTGGACCAGGAGGTGGAAGGCACGCACACCGATATCGGAGTGGAGTTGGTGCGAAGGTGTGGAGAGGCTCCCGAGGTAGAGAATTCGATTCTCTACCAGCATGGAGATGCCGAAGCGACGACGCCGATTTCATTCCTGGTTAAGGCAGCCGATGCGATCTCTTCATCTCGTCCCGGCGCCCGTCGGGACGATGTGGAAGGATACATCAGGCGGGTTCGGGACTT
Source organism: Candidatus Latescibacterota bacterium (assembly GCA_965222075.1). GTDB lineage: Bacteria > Latescibacterota > UBA2968 > UBA2968 > JAAXHW01. The sequence goes on from OZ244937.1 coordinate 4,625,441, forward strand.
AGAAGAGATTGCTCAGTCCTTCGAGGGGGTCAGGGATGCCTATGCGATCAACGCTGGCCGAGAAGTACGGGTGATGGTTAATGCCGGCCGGGTGGACGACGAGAAGGCGAAGACGCTTTCTTTTGAGATTGCCCAGCGCATCCGCGAGGAAATGACCTATCCCGGGCAGATTCAGGTTACCGTTATTCGACACACCATTGCAACAGAGTGGACCGGCCGGTCCGGTAAACGCCGGAAGAGCAGGTCCAGAGGCCGAAGAGGGAGATCCTCGTATGAAAAGAGTAGGTCACGAAATGACGCTGACCGAAAAAATGTACCTTCCGGCAATCACAAAGGGGCTGTCGTTGACCTTCAAGCATCTGCTCGGCAAGAAGATCACGATGCAGTACCCCGAAGAAAAGTGGGAGAAACCGGAGGGATACCGCGGGCTACACAAGCTAACGAAGGATGATCAGGGACGTCCCAAATGCGTGGCCTGCTATATGTGTGAGACGGCCTGCCCTGCAGAATGCATTACCATTGAGGCCTCTGAAGCCCCCTGGCCCGACCGTGAGAAGTACCCGAAGCGGTTCGAAATAGACATGCTCCGGTGCATTTTCTGTGGCATGTGTGTGGAGGCCTGTCCAGAAGACGCCATTGTGATGACCGAACGGTCGGAACTGGCAGCGGAGAACCGGGCGGATCTGATTTATACCAAGGAGATGCTGCTGGCTGTTGAAGACCGTGTGACCCTGACGCCCACGCGGAAACCGCTTGAAGATGCCCATTGAGTTCCCCAAAAAGGGCGGGGAGCAGCGTGATGCCCGACGCGTATACCGAGATTGTCCTGGATCATTTTAAAAATCCTCGAAATGTCGGTATGCTGCAGGACCCCGACGCCTTGGGCAGAGTTGAAAATCCTGCATCCGGGGCTTCGATCGTGCTCTACCTTCAGATCGTGGACGAGGTGGTTTCCCAGGCCACCTTTCAAACCCAGGGCTGTACCGCGACAATTGCCGCCAGTTCTATGCTAACAGAGATGGCGGTGGGCCGGAAGGTGGAGGAGGCAGAGGCAATTTCCCGGGTGGAGATAGAAGAGGCTCTGGGCGGGTTGCCACCCACGCGAAGGCATGCGGCTGCTCTGGCTGAAGATGCCGTCCGGGCTGCGGTTGTGGACTACCGGTTGCGGGTTCAAAGCTGATCTATTGGCGCAACGAAGTTAGGATAGGAGGGTAGGGCACGCCTGTGTCCTGCCCTCCTGTGGTTAAGTTGGTTCATACCAGAGATATCGGGCAATGGCCAAAGTGGATGCTGCGAGAACGTTCCTGACCACGCAAATCAAGGCGCGGGCACATGAACTCGGGTTCGACCCGGTAGGCGTGGCTCCGGCAGAGCCCCCCGAACACTGGGCGTTTTACCTGGACTGGGTGGAGCGGGGGTACGCCGGAGAAATGGGGTATCTGGGCCGAAATCTGGAGAGGCGAGCCGATCCGCGAACCGTGGTGCCAGGCGCGAAATCGGTGCTGTGTGTGGGAATGAACTACGAGCCCAGGGAGGTCCCGCCGCCTGTTGATGACAGACCCCGGGGGAGGGTTTCCCGGTACGCCCGGGGAGACGATTATCACGATGTGATGGTGGGAAGGCTCACCCGTCTGCTGGAGGAGATCCAGGCGCTGGCGCCTTCTGCTGCGGGGCGAGTCTACGTGGATACGGGGCCGGTGCTGGAGCGGGATTTCGCCGCGCGGGCAGGGATTGGGTGGTTTGGAAAGCACACCAATCTGATTCACAAGGAGAAAGGATCCTGGTTTTTCTTAGGAGAGATTATTCTCACCCTGGACTTAGACTGCGATGCCCCGGTGATGGACCATTGCGGAACCTGCACCCTGTGTATGGAGGCCTGCCCGACGGATGCGATCCCAGAACCATATGTGCTGGATTCAACGCGGTGTATTTCGTATCTTACCATCGAATTAAGAGGGGCCATTCCCAGGGAGCACCGGGTGGAGGTGGGGGACTGGATCTTCGGGTGTGATATCTGCCAGGAAGTCTGTCCGTGGAACCAGAAACAGGCCCGCCCGACGGACGAACCGGAGTTTCAGGCCCGGGAGGGTCTGGCATCGCCCGATCTGGCGGAGGTGTTGGGGCTGGATCAGGCCGCCTTCAGCCGACAGTTTAAGGGCAGCCCCATCAAGCGGGCGAAGCGCCGGGGCCTGCTGCGGAATGCTGCCGTAGCGCTGGGGAACACAGGGGGGGTGAAGGATGTTCGGGTGCTGGCAAAGTCGCTGCGCGATCCGGAGCCCTTGGTGAGGGGGCATGCGGCGTGGGCGCTGGGACAGATCGGGGGCCGTGAGGCGAAGAGGGTCCTGCAGGAGATGCTGCTGCAAGAACCCGATGATGAGGTCTGCAGGGAGATTCAGGTGGCGCTAGAGACGCTTTGAAGAAGGTGTGCGGACAGGCACTGAGGGAAGACAACCAGAGGGATATATTGTGGCTGAGGTCGAACTTTTAGAGATTGAACAGAGAGACCGGTGCGTTCCTGAGACGGCCGCCGAACAGGCCGTGGGCCGGCAGGTTTTTGTTGAGACGTATGGCTGCCAGATGAATCTATCGGATTCTGAGTTGATGATGGGGGCGCTGCAGCAGTCGGGATACCGACCCGCCCCCCGGCTTGAAGACGCCGATGTGGTGCTTCTGAATACCTGTGCCATACGGGAACACGCACAGGAACGGGTGGTGGGCCGGCTGGCCCAGTTGAGTCGGCTTAAGATCAAACGGCCCGATCTGGTCTTGGGGGTCTGCGGTTGTATGGCCAAACACCTTGCGAAAAACCTCTTAGACCGTGCGCCCTATGTGGACTTAGTGGCCGGGCCCGATTCCTACCGGCGCCTGTCGGAGCTGATCGCAGAGGTTTCCGGAGAACCGGCGCTGGACGTGAGGCTGGACCGGGACGAGGATTATCTGGGACTGGATCCGGTGCGGAAGGGGGGGACAAACGCCTGGGTGACGATTATGCGGGGGTGCGACAAGTTCTGTACCTTCTGTATTGTCCCCTACGTGCGCGGTCGGGAGCGGGGCGTGGCGGCGGCGGAGGTCGTGCGGCAGGTGGAGGGTGCGGCGGCGGAGGGATTTCAGGAGGTGACGCTGCTGGGCCAGACGGTGAATTCGTACTCCGACGCGCGGCACGATTTTGCCGATCTGCTGCGGATGGTCGCCCGCGTGGACGGGATCCGGCGCATCCGGTTCACTTCGCCCCATCCGAGCGATTTTTCGGAGAAGGTCATTGAGGCGATGGCGGCGGAGGAGAAGGTCTGCCGGTTTATCCACCTGCCGGTGCAGTCGGGGTCGGATGCGGTGCTGAAGGCGATGAAGCGGACCTATACGGTACGCGAATACCTGGACTTGGTGGACCGGCTGAGGGACGCGATGCCGGGGGTGTGCCTTTCGACGGATGTGATCGTGGGATTCCCGGGGGAAACGGAGGCGGATTTTGAGGCTACGCTCGCGTTGATGCGAACGGTGCGCTACGATTCGGCGTTTATGTTCAAGTATTCCCCCCGGAAGGGGACGGTGGCCTATCGGGAAATGCCGGATACGGTGTCCGAAACGGAGAAGGGGCGCCGGCTGGAAGCGGTGATCGCCTTACAGAACCGGATTTCCGAGGAGGTCAACCGGACCTACATCGGGCAGACACTGGAGGTGCTGGTGGAAGGGGATGCTCGGAAGGGCGCCGGGCAGGCTGCGGGGAAATCTGACGGGTTTAAGACCGTGGTGTTCCCCCGGAAAGGGGTTCGGGACAATACGTTTGTGGATGTGAAAATTACCGGCTCGACATCGCGTACGCTGGTGGGGGTTCTCACAGATGCGTCCACCGGGGAATGTCCATGATGTTTGAGATCGAAAACCAGAATCCGAAGCCCGGCCGTCGGCTACCGGACTGGTTTCGGGTGCCTGCGCCCGGGAACAAAGGCTACCGGAAACTGAAGCGGATGGTGGAGGATCTGGACCTGCACACGGTCTGCGAGAGCGCGCTGTGCCCCAATATCGGGGAGTGCTGGGGGGCAGGTACGGCCACGTTTATGATTTTGGGGAATATCTGCACGCGAAGCTGCGGGTTTTGTGCGATTCAGACCGGGCGTCCCCAGGGCCTGGACCTGGAGGAGCCGGGGCGGGTAGCCGAGGCCGTGCAGTACCTGGGCCTCCAGCATGCGGTGGTGACGTCGGTCAACCGGGACGAACTCCCTGATGGGGGGGCTGCGATTTTTGCGGAGACCATCCGGGAGATCCACCGGCTCTGTCCAGAGACGAGCGTGGAGGTGCTGGTTCCCGACTTTCAGGGCAACTGGGAGGCCCTGGGGGTGGTGATGGCGGCGGGGCCGGAAACCCTGAACCACAACCTGGAGACGGTGCCGAGGCTCTACCGAATGATGCGTCCCCAGGCCAAGTACGCGCAGTCTCTGGAGCTGTTGCGGAGGACCAAGGAGATGCGGCCCGATATTCTGACCAAGTCCGGCATTATGGTCGGCGCTGGGGAGACGCTGGAGGAGTTGCATCAGACGATCCGGGATATCGCTGTTCAGGGGACAAATATTCTGACGGTGGGACAGTACCTCCAGCCCTCTCCCAGACATGTGCCTATTATGCGATTTTACCATCCGGATGAGTTTGTGGAATTGAAGCGGTTTGCCTGCGGTTTGGGGTTTCGGCACGTGGAATCGGGGCCTCTTGTGCGGAGTTCCTACCATGCGGCGGAGCAGGTCGAGAGGATTGAAGATTGAATATTGCCAAGATTGCATATTGAAAAACCCTCAATTGTCAATTACAGGGGAAGGTGGACCGTGTTTGGCCTGAAGGGATGGAGAGAAAAAAAGGAGGTTGAAGATAAACGGGTCGAGGATGGGTTCGTCCGCGTGGCATCGGTTGCGGAGGTGCCTCCAGGCATGGGGAAGGTGGTGGTGATGAGGGGACGGGAGGTTGCCCTGTTTAATACGGCCGGCCGGTTTCATGCCATCGACAATATCTGTCCGCACAGTTATCGTCCCATCGGCACACTGGGGTTCGACGGGAAGCTGGTGACCTGCCTCTGGCACGGTTTGACATTCAACGTAGAGACCGGTGAGTGTCCCGAAGCGCCCCATTATCGGGTGCAGCATTACCGGGTGTGGGTGGAAGACGAAGATATTTTTCTGGTGCCGCCGGAGTAAACGGACAGATTCACCGGTGGGCCTGAGCTTTTATGTTGACTTCAATTCGCAACTTGAATAAATTGCCCTCAATATAGAGGATCGGATGGCGTAGTTCAGCATGTGGAAAGCAAGGCGTTTCGCTGTGATGATGGAGACTGGAACTGTCTCAGGGGTGAAGACAACCAACGACTGCCTTCTCAATGCCGGTGGTTTCAGACCTGGAGGGTGAAAATGAAAACCGATCACGTTGTTTGGGGGGGTGTTCTCCTGGTTATCATCGGGTGGTTGGGAGGGAGTCCGGCCGTTTACGGCCAGGGTAGTCAGGCCGTATCCCAGGCTCCAGCCGGGTATAGGGACATGCCTATGGTGAGCAGCGGGGGGCTTCAATTTTTTGTTGATACGGCCGGCTTCCGGGGGCCGAAAGGCTATACGCGAGAGGAGGTCTATATCCTGATTGATGCCAAACAGCTCCAGTTTATTCCTGAAAAAAACTACCAAATCGCGCAAATAGACCTGACGGTTACGTTGGCCGATTCGAGCGGTCGAACCGTTGAAAAAGAGACGTGGACCCGCAACGTTTCGGTTCGGGGTCTAAAGGATATCCAGGGGGCGTTTGTGCCCTTCAGGGATGTTGCCCGGTTTGACCTTCCGCCGGGCGAGTATCGAATGGTGTGCACGATCGAGGATTTATATGGGGACAAGCAGGGAACGTGTGAAGGCGTATTGAAGGTTCCTGATTTTGAGGGGGAATCGCTGGTGGCCAGCGATATTCTGTTCGCAACAAAGCTGGAACAGACCGACAGTGAGGGACGGTTTGTCAAGTATGGATGGAATGTGGTGCCCAATACAACCCGTCGCTATTTTGCCGGCAACCCCCTGCGGTTCTATTTTGAGATTTATAACCTTGCAATCCATTCCGACAGACCGGGCAACTCCTTTGTTCTGGGTTACAGTTTAAGGGATTCCTCAGGAACACCTCTCAGAACGTATCCCACCAAGCGGGTGATCAAATCCGGAAAGAGTATTGTGAAGATGGATACGCTGGATACCGAGGGGCTGGAGGGGGGACCCTACTATTTTCAAGTGGATGCCTTCGACCGGAGCAGCCGGGAACACATCCGCAAGCATCGGATGGTTTTTATGGCGGCTCAACAACGGCCGCAGGAGCTGACTCAGGAGCAGAAGGATCAGCTCCGGTTCTATAAGGATGTCCGCTATATTGCTTCGAAGAACGAGCTTGATACCTATAAGAAACTGGAAACTCAGGAAGATAGTCTACGGTTTGTAAGGGTGTTCTGGAAGAAGCTGGACCCGACGCCGGAGACCCCGTTCAACGAGCGGGCGGCTGAACACATGCAGCGGATGCGCTACACGGAGAACAATTTTTCAGGAGGGCATAAAAAGCGGGGATCGGATACGGACAAGGGGCGGATCTATATCAAATATGGACCACCCGACGATATTGAGCGCAATATCGGCGTTGGGCAGAAGCCGTACGAGGTCTGGTACTATGAGCGGCAGGGTCGTTGGGAGTTTATCTTCCGGGATCGCCGGGGGGTGGGCACTTACGTCCTGGTACACTCCACGTATCCCGGAGAGATTTACAATCCGGGCTGGCAGGATGAGTTGTAAGACAGGGGCAGGGATCGGGGGTCAGGTCCCCCGCCCTTCCTATCCGAAAGATTCAAACCGTCGAAGTGAATGTCTTATTGGGTATGAGCGTTACGCGCTATCATTCGAGGTATAAAGAGGATTATGGCAGATCCGCGATTTCTTCAGGGTGAAGGGACGGGAATTTTTACTGGCAATGAACTGATTGTCAAGGGCGGTCTGGAGCATTGTATGGGGCTCTTGACCGGGTATCCGGGGTCTCCAGTGGCAGAGGTGTTCGATGCGGCCGAACGTACCCGGGATCTGATGGTTGACAAGGGTATTATGGTTCAGATTGCCAACAACGAGGCCTTAAGCGCCGCCCGGTTGAACGGCTCCCAGATGGAATCGATTCGGGCGATGGCGGTGATGAAGAGTGTAGGGGTGCATGTGGCCTCCGACGGTCTGGCCCTTGGAAATATGGCGGGGACGGCGCCTGGAGGGGCGGTGGTGGCTGTTTTTGGAGACGATACCTGGTCTGAGGGAACGCAGGTGCCGGCGGATTCCCGGTTTATTGCCAAGCACCTCTACATGCCGGTTGTAGAACCGAGTACCTTCCAGGAGATCAAGGACTGGATCGGGATTGCGTTTGAGCTTTCGGAAAAGACCCGGCTGTATATCGCCTATCTTGTGACGTCCAACCAGGTTGATGGCGGGGGGACGGTGACGGTGCAGCCCAACCGTTACCCCGAGCTTACGGTCAACACGCCGGTGACGATCGACAGCCGGTCGATTCCGGTGGACGACCGGGTGATCATTCCGCCCACCACGGCGGCGAAAGAGGAAGAAGTCCTGTACAAGCGGTTCCCGGAGTTGCTTGAACACGCCCGGGACTACGGTTTGAATAAAATTCTCTACCCGCCGGCGTCCGGAAAAAAACAAATCGGGTTTGTGACCAGCAGCCTGGCCTACTGTTATTTAGAGCATGTTCTGACCCTGGTGGGGCTGGAGGAGACGATTCCGATTCTCAAGTTCGGCGTGACTCATCCGGTAGACCGGGAGATTCTGCGGACGTTTGTAGGGCAGGTGGACGAGATTTACGTGGTGGAGGAGAAACGGGGGTTCTTAGAAGAGCAGGTAACGGTCGCCCTACAGGACTTTTACCAGGATGGGGAGATCGGGCCGTTCCGGATCTGGGGCAAGCGGTTTCCGAATATGTGGCCGGGGTTTCCGGCGAGCAAGGGGATGAACCCTTCTATTATGCTGCGTATTCTGGCGCCTTTGCTCAAATCGCTGGATGATCCCACCGTGCCGGTAGATCGAGAACGGATCGACCGGGAGGTGGCGCTTATTGAGGCGACGGAAGGCTACGATTTGAGGGCCGCGGCTCGAACGCCTTCGTTCTGTCCGGGCTGCCCGCACCGGGATTCGGCCAGCGTGCTGAACCGGATGATCGACAATTTTAACAGTGCAGATTACATGCAGGAGCACCACAAGACAGCTCCTGTGGATCTGGTGTTTCACGGGGATATCGGATGTTATTCCCTTTTGAAGTACAAACCGTTCGACCGGTTGATGCACAATCTGTCCGGGATGGGGCTGGGTGGAGGCACCGGGGCTGGGATTGACCCCTTTATCACCAATAAGCAGGTGGTATTTATGGGGGATTCGACCTTTTTTCACAGCGGGATGGTGGCCATTTCGGACTCGATCAAACATAACCAGGATATTACCTATGTGATTTTAGACAACAAGACGACGGCGATGACCGGACACCAGCCGACGCCGGGGGTGGATATCGATATTATGGGGCGGCCGACGTTTGCCCAGAATATTGAACAAATTGTCCGCGGGATGGCCGCTACGGAGGGAAAGGAGCGGGTCTTTGTTGTCCAGATGAACCCGGCAGAGCGTGAAGACTATCGGAAGACGCTGGAAGCGGTCCTGTTGAAGGGTGGCGTGAAGGTTGTTATCGCGGATAAGGAATGCGGGATTACCTATCACCGCCGGATGAAGGTTGAACAGCGCCAAATTGTCAAGGAGAAAGGATTTCTTCCGAAAGAGGATCATATCAATATTACCCCCGAGGTGTGCGAGTATTGTTTGGAGTGCACAAGGGCGACCGGCTGCAGCGGGCTGGCGGTGGAAGAGACGCTCCACGGCCCGAAGATCGCCACGGACCTTTCGCTATGCGTGGCGGACGGCGCCTGCACCAAGGTGACGGTTGCCAATGACGATAAGACCTGTCCGTCGTTTGAGAAGGTGAGTATTATCCGCACGCGGCCATTGGAAACACAAACGGAGACGATTGACCTGTCGGATCTGCCCGAACCCGAAGTCCAGGATTTCGATTCGACATGGTATGCTTATATCGCCGGGGTTGGCGGCATGGGCATCAATACGATTTCTGCGATTCTCTCGGTCGCCGGAGCAAAACAGGGGTATACGGTCCGGTTTACCAATAAGAAGGGGCTGGCCATCCGGAACGGGGCGGTTTATTCGCATGTGAGTTTTACAAAAGGCGATCGGGTGATTTCACAGTTGATCCCGTATGGACACGCCGATCTTCTTCTGGGGCTGGATATCTTAGAGGCGGTGCGCGGGCTGGATCCCCAGGGGTACGGACGGGTTGCCAGCCCGGAACATACGACCGCCGTGGTGGAGACCGGGAAGCGGCACACGATTCAGACCCTGACCGGGGAAGACGATTTTGACCCGGCGGAACTGGTGGCGCAGCTTAAGAAGTATACCAGGCCGGAGACGTATTTCGGGATGGATCTGGGCGAGATTTCCGAGCGGTTTTTGGGAAACAAGATTTACGCCAACAGCATTCTGCTGGGCGTGGCCTACCAGCGAGGCGCGCTTCCGCTGGACCTTGGTCATATCCACTGGGCGATGAAGCAGAATATCGGGAAGGACCTGGAACCGAATCTGAAGGCTTTTGATCTTGGACGAAAGATCGCGCTTTCTCCAGGGGTTGTTGAGAAGCAGAAAGAGGAGGTGACCTACAAAAGTCTATCGGAGGACAAGGCCGGTATCTTAGAACGGTCCAGGGGCAAGAAGGTAAGCGAGGCCTATCGGGAGATTGCGACACGGGTGGAGGAGATGGATCTGGACGAGGAAGCGAAGGTGCAGTTTGCGCTTGGGGTTTACGATTTGATTCAGTGGGGTGGGGTGGATTACGCGCGTTCCTACGGCGAACGGGTACAGAGGGTTTACGAGCTGGACAGTGCGGACTATGGTTGTGAGGCCACCGGAGAGGTCATCCGGTATCTGGCCAGGGTGATGGCCTATAAAGATGAGATCTATGTGGCGCACCTGCTGACGAGTGAGGAGAAGCGCCGCCGGGATTACGAACGCTACATGATCGATCCAAAACGAGGGGACCGGATTTCTTATATTCATTTGACCCGTCCGCATTTCAAGCCTTTCGGGATTGATTTTATGTTCGATCTGAAGTCCCGGGACTGGATGCTGAAGGTGATGAGGCGGATGGTGGTTTTGAGAAAGCTGTTCCCCGCCTGGCACAGGGAAGAGAAGGAGTACAGGGACTGGTATACCGACCTTGTGGACCGCTTCGACTACGACTGTGAAGAGAGATACCGGGCCTACGTGCGTGTTTTTCAGCTGCCGGAGGAGGTTCGGGGGTACCGGGAGGTGATCTGGCCCAAGATGCGGGCTGCCTACCAGATGGCGGAATTCCTGCTGGATGGGGAGGGGGAACCGCCTGCGATTGATACCTACCTGTCGATCGAGCCGGTTGCCGAGCAGGCATGAGAATACAGCGATCGATGATCGGTGGGTCGTTTATGCGGGGTTTTGCCTCGCATTTTTTATTTGGAGGGCATATGCTCAAGGTCGGCGTGGTGGGGCTCAGGCGCGGCAGGGGGCTGTTTCGGGTGTTTCACAACCACCGGAATACGCAGGTGACCGCGGTATGTGATCTGGCGGTGGGCCGGGCCGAGGAGGTGGCCGCGGAATTCGAAATTCCGGAGGTTTATTCGGATTTTGAGGCGTTTCTGAGATCCGGGCTGGATGTGGTGGTGGTGGCCACGCCGGCGCCCCTGCACGCGGACCAGTCGGTTCGGGCGATGGAGGCGGGTGCCCATGTGCTCAGCGAGGTGCCGGCGGCGTGGAGCCTGGAGGGGTGCGTGAGGATCGTGGAAACCGCCGAATGGACGGGGCGTGTTTATATGATGGCCGAGAATATGAATTTTTACCATTATATTCAGGAGTGGAAGGGCAGGGTGCAGGCAGGAGAGATCGGAGAGGTTTTCTATGCCGAGGCGGAATATATCCACGACTGTCGGAAGCTTATGCGGGATGCGCAGGGGGGCCTGACCTGGCGGGCGGGGATGCCTCCGATTTATTACTGCACACACAGCCTGGGGCCGGTGCTGGATATTCTGGAGGACCGGTGTATCTGGGCCGTGGGGATGGCGACGGGCACCCATACCGAGCCGGACCTGGGTTCGATTGATATGGAGGTAGGGCTGTTTCGAACGGCCAAGGGGCGGGTGATCAAGATTCTGTGCGGGTTTACGGTGACCCGGAAGCCGGCATTACACTGGCAGGTTTTTTACGGGACGGAGGGGACACTGGAGAACCGCAGGACGCCGTGGGAGGAGGCGAAGGTATACCGGGCCGGGGATGAGAAGATGGGACCGGTCCGGGCGGAGGCTTCAGATCCGGACGCCCCGCCAGAGGCGACTGCCGGGGGGCACGGGACTTCGGAGTACTACATGGTGGACGGGTTCATCCGGGCGGTGCTGGGAGGCACGCCGCCGATCGATGTGTATCGCTCGATGGATTACTCTGCGCCGGGGCTTTGCGCGCATCTGTCCGCCCAGCGGGGCGGAGAACCGGTCGAGGTTCCCGATTTCCGATCGTGAGGAGGCTAAGCGATTCGGCATCACTCCTGTCCTGCCAGACGTCGGCTTCCGACCCATCGGACTGGCGTCTTTTTTTGTCTGGATTTCTGCTTGACCCCCCGTTTTAAATGCATTACCTTCCTGGAGGGGCGTGAAGGTCTGCTGTGAGATTTTCTTGAATCCCGTCACCCGTTGATTATATTCGCCGTTTTGAAACGCAGAGTGGTCGTATACAATCGCACGGTCTCTGGACAGATTTCAGGAGATATCGTGTCGGCATATATTCTCAAAAAGGAGGGACTACATTGGCTGCTAAACGATGGGAGACACACAACCCTTCCGGAAAAAGACGTGTGGTCGTTACAAAAGTCCTGCCCGGGGACCGCTGGCTGAAGATTCTGACCAAGGCGGGCTGCAGGGTTGAAATTTGTACGTCCACGGATATCTTAAATATTGGCGAGATTAAAGCGGCTATCGGGAAACAGTGCGACGGGGTGGTGGGGCAGCTGACGGAGAACTGGGGCAAGACGCTCTTTTCGGCGCTGAAGGCCGCAGGCGGCACCGCGTACAGCAACTATGCGGTCGGTTTCAACAATGTGGATGTTGGCACCGCCACCGAGCTTGGGATCCCCGTGGGGAATACGCCGGGGGTGCTGACGGATACCACAGCGGAGATGGCGGTCTCGCTCACGGTCTCGGCCGCACGGCGCGTGGTGGAGGCGGATGCGTTTATGCGCGGGGGCAAGTACAAAGGCTGGTTGCCCACCCTGTTCCTCGGGGAGTTGATGAGACGGAAGACGGTTGGGGTTATCGGCGCGGGACGAATCGGTTACGCCTACGGCAGGATGATGGTCGAAGGGTTCAAGATGAACCTGATTTACTATGATATCTTCCAGAACAAGGCACTTGAAAAGTTTATTCGAGAATATGGTGAATTTTTGAAGTCTCAGGGTGAAGATCCGGTGAGCTGCACTCGGGCCGAAACCCCGGAAGAGGTGCTCCAGAGGGCGGATGTGGTGAGCCTGCACCCCGTGCTGGATGAGAAAACGCACCACCTGATTAACACCAAACGCCTTCGGTTGATGAAGAAGAATGCGATTCTGGTGAATGCGAGCCGGGGGCCGGTGATCGATGAGAAGGCCTTGGTTGCCCACTGTGAGAAGAACCCGGACTTCAAGGTGGGGCTGGACGTGTTCGAGGATGAGCCCAAGATGAAGCCGGGGCTGAATAAGCTGAATAACGTGGTGATTGTGCCTCACATCGCTTCGGCGACCGACTGGACGCGGGAGGGGATGGCGATCCTGGCCGCCAGCAATGTGGCCGGGATTTTGAGGGGCTATCCAATTTGGCCGGATCCCAACAGTGTGCTTCCGTTCTTAGAGAGAAATCCGCCCAAAGCGGCCCCGAGCATCGTGAATGCCAAGGAGTTGAAGCTGGAGACGCTCGAGGCATAGGTTTCCGACTGTGGTAGAAGAGATCAAGGCGGGCGGGCTGCTTCTGGCGGTCGGCCCGTCTCTTTTTGTCAGTGTGCATGGGACTGTATGCTTGAGGGGTTGAAGGTGGTTGAGTCTGTGCTAAATCGCGTCCTTTCGGTTGCGCCGATGATGGACTGGACGGATCGTCACGAGCGTTATTTCCTACGGTTGTTTTCCCGGCATATCCTCCTGTACACAGAGATGATCACGACCGGCGCCATTTTACACGGGGACCGGGAGCGGCTGCTGGGGTACGATGCCCGGGAACACCCTCTGGCGCTGCAGGTTGGGGGGAGCGATCCCGAAGCCTTAGCCGAGTGTGCGAGAATCGGCCAGGATTACGGGTACGATGAGGTGAATTTAAACTTAGGCTGCCCCAGCGACCGCGTGCAGACGGGGCGCTTCGGGGCCTGTTTGATGGCCGAACCCGACTTAGTTGCCCGCTGTGTTGACGCGATGCGCCGGGCCGTTGAGGTTCCAGTTACGGTGAAGACGCGTATTGGTATTGACGACCGGGACTCTTATGGCGAACTCACGCATTTTGTGCAGACGGTTGCAAGTGCGGGGTGCGAGGTTTTTGTTGTGCATGCGCGAAAGGCGTGGCTGAAGGGGCTGAGCCCCAAAGAGAACCGGGAGGTTCCGCCGCTTCGATACGATATGGTCTATCGGCTCAAGCAGGATTTTCCGGATCTGGAGATTGTGGTCAACGGGGGGATCCAGACGCAGGATCAGATCCGGGAGCACCTCGATGTGGTGGACGGGGTGATGATCGGGCGTGCGGCCTATCAGAATCCCTACTTTCTGGCTTCGATGGATCAGGCGTTTTACGGGGAGAAGCGCCCCATCCCAATGCAGCACGAGATTCTGGAGCGGTTCATTTCCTACGTTGAGACGCAGCTGGAACAGGGTGTGAGGCTCGGCCAGATGACGCGCCATATTCTGGGATTGTTCCAGGGCGTGCCCGGCGCAAGGGCATGGCGGCGCCACCTGAGCGAACAGGTCCACAGGGCGGGCGCCGGCGTCGAGGTGATCCAGAAGGCGGCGCAGCAGGTGGATGCGTAACCGGGTTATGCGAGTTTCTCACACGCGGCGACCAGGTCGGATGAGGATACGGTATAGCCGATATTGAGCTCCGTGTCGATCACGGCGGCCCGGGAAAGCAGGAGGTCTTCGGCGGTGTCCGCGACTTCGATTGCCGAGGTGCAGTCCCGGATGAGGATGATCCCGTAGCCCCGGTTATTCATAGCCCGCGTGCCGTAGTCCCGGAAGGGGACGCACATGTTGGCGGCAAAACCGACGTAGAAGAGGTGGAGGATCTTCCGGTGGCTCAGCAGCCGGTGGAGCTGGTCTCCGTTGACGATCACAAAGTCGCCGTCCTGGGGTTCGACCTCGGGGATGATGCGGCGGTTTTCGATGATGTCCTCAAAGACCTGATCTTTGGGCTCTTTCGGACGCGTCCACTTTTCGTATTCTCCCGATTTCGAGCGAAACTCGGCGGGGGGCCAGTCGTCCTGGCCCTTCGCAGGGGCGCCTTTCACTTCGTTGTCTCCGGCGAATTGAGTCCACCGGGGATACTTTTTGGCGCAGGCAGGACTGGGCGCGTGGATGACGGTAGCGCCAATTTTTCGGAAGGATTCGAGTACGGGTCTGATGCATTCCAGGGTAATATCCCGGCCCCGCTGAAGGTGAGAGGTGACATAGTGGTCGCTCCAGACGTCCACCATGACCAGGGCGATTTCACCGATTGGAAGGGTCCAGTGGAGGGTGTTGTGCTGAAAGTCGGTTTCAGTGACTCTGGATATGCGGAGCTGATGATAATATCTGACGTCGAGTTTTAGGGCTTTCATGGCGAGGTCCTTTCTGAGTGTGGAGCTGAATTGTCTTGAGGTGTGGTGGATAATATGATAGACAGGGCTGGGGGTGTCAAGGGGTTTGGTTTTGGGAGGGAATGTGTTGAACTGTTTTCCGGCGTAGAAATTCGGCCGGGAGAGGCGTTGTTCTGAAAGGAGGATCTGGATGAAACGGGAACATATCTGGGCGCACCACGAGTGGGACGCTACGACGAATTGGAAGCTCAAGGAGGGGGGATACGCCAGCCTGTCGAGCGTTAAGCAGGGGGAAGAGATTGCCTTCCACATTTCGAATTCGCGGTCCTATTACGAGATTTTTATCTTTCGTGAGGGGGCGGAACGGGAACTGGTGAAGACGATTACCGGGCTTAAGGGGGCGCTTCAGGATGTACCCGAACTGGGATACCAGGATGGGTTTGGGTGGGCGCCGGTGGCTTCGTTCAGGGTTCCGGAGGACTGGAAGAGCGGGGTGTATATTGCGACCTTTTCGACTGCCCAGGGATTGCGGGAGATCCTATTTGTGGTGCGGCCTAAATCCCCCTGTGCCCCCCTTCTGCTGACGGTTGCCACAAATACGTATCAGGCTTATAATAACGTGGGGGGGAAGTGTTTTTACGATTATATTTCCACGGACAGGCAGCACGCGAAGCTGGTGAGTTTCGACCGCCCCCTCCAGGCCGACTGCCTGGGCAATTTCTACATCTGGGACCAGTTTTTTACGTCGTGGATCGACGCTGAAGGCTACAGCGTAGATTATTGCGTAAACGGGGACCACGATGCGGAGCCGGATATTCTGACCCATTACAAAGCGAACGTTCGATTTGCACACGACGAATACAACAGCCGGAACGAATGCCTCCAGCTGCAGGAATTTGTGCGGGACGGCGGCAACCTGATTCTGTTCGGAGGGAACTGCTTCTGCCAGGAGATCGAGCTGCGCAACAACCAGCGGCAGATCTTTTGTGCCAAGCCTTATTATCACGATCGGCCGACGCCCGAGCGCCCGGAGACATCGTTTTTGAATTTTATTGACGACCTGAGACAACGTACCATCGGGGTCTTTTATACGTCGTTCGTTCATACCAAAACAGACGATCCCAACGTGTTTCTTGCGCCTACGACCGAAGACTGGGGATACTACCGGGTTTGCGATCCGGACCACTGGGTCTTTGAGGAGACAGGCTTGAGAGCGGGAGATGCGTTCGGGCGAGAGGACTCCATTGTGGGCGTGGAGGCGGATGCGGCGGATCTGGTTCATGTTGATGGCCGCCCCCAATATACGGGTAAGGACGGGGTGTCTCGGGAATACAGGATTCTGGCGATTGCCGATTGTCTGGTGCCCGATTCCTCACACCTGACGAGAGAAGGGAATGAGAGTGGGATCGGCAGGTGTTATGGGACGGTTGCGATTAACGAGACCGAGTTCAAGGGGACCGTGTTTAATGCCGCGACCATTGAGTGGGGGCACGGCCTGTACCGGGACGATAGCGCCGTGGCGCGGATTACCCGGAATGTGCTGAACCGGCTGGGGCGCTGAGCGGGAAGCGGCAGAAACAGGAGCAGGCTATGCCTGTACGGGATGTCCACATTCAACTGGATCTGAAGGTTCCTATGCGCGATGGGGTCAGACTCTATGCCGCGATGTATCGACCGGCGAAGGGCGAGAGATTCCCCGTGCTGCTGATCCGGTCGCCCTACAGCACACAGCACCCCCGGTATGTGGACTGGGCCGTGCGGTTTGCGCAAAA
Organism: Candidatus Latescibacterota bacterium; assembly: GCA_965222075.1. Lineage (GTDB taxonomy): Bacteria > Latescibacterota > UBA2968 > UBA2968 > JAAXHW01. The sequence goes on from OZ244937.1 coordinate 4,642,137, forward strand.
CGGCTATGCGGTGGTGATGCAGGACAGCCGGGGGCGCTACGAGTCGGAAGGGAAGTTCCGGCCCTATATCGACGAGACCGACGACGGCTTCGATACGCATCAGTGGATCGGGGCACAGACCTGGTGCGACGGCAATATCGGGACGTTTGGGGTTTCCTATCCCGGGTTTACGCAGATTTTACCTGCGCCTCTGCGCAGTCCCTATGTCAAGGCGCTGGTGCCGATTGCGAATCAGGAAGACAATTACGGCCACCTGCGTTACAACGGGGTGCTGCAGCTTCAGAACGCGATGAATTGGATCTGGCTGGGAGACCGGACGAACCAGAATGCGCCCAGAGATCTGATTAACTATGAGGAGGTTTACCGCAGACTGCCGCTGATTTCCGCGATGGACGATATCGCGGACCGGCCGTTTTACCGGGAGGTTATCCGGCATCATGCGTTTGACACGTTCTGGTCGTCCTACAGGCTGATTTCCGCGATGGACGATATCGCGGACCGGCCGTTTTACCGGGAGGTTATCCGGCATCATGCGTTTGACACGTTCTGGTCGTCCTACAGTATGAAAGGGAAGTACGGCGAGGTTGGGACGCCCGCCTATTTTATCACGGGATGGTACGACAACCTGCTGCACGAGGGATTCAAATGTTTTACCGGCTGGAAGATGCAGGCGAGGGCGCCGGAGGTCAGGTCGCGGTCCCGGCTGATGGTGGGGCCCTGGACGCACTCGGGCATCGGTAGCGCCGAGCCGTTTGGAGATGTCGATTTCGGATCGGACGCGGCAGTGGATATGCCGGACGAGCACCTGCGCTGGTACGACCGGCGACTGAGGGGGATCGATTCGGGGATCGACGATGAACCCCCGGTCAGGATTTTTGTGATGGGGGAGAATGTCTGGCGCTGGGAACACGAGTGGCCATTGGCGCGGACGGAATATACGAGATTCTACCTTCACAGCGGCGGGCGGGCCAACGCGTTGTTCGGGGACGGCGGGCTGAGCACCGAAGCTCCCGGAGACGAGCCGACCGATTCGTTCACCTACAATCCGGAAGACCCGGTACCCACTCTGGGCGGGCAGAGTATGTTTATTGCGAATACCGGTCCGAAAGACCGCAGGCCTGTGGAGCGGCGGGACGATGTGCTGGTGTATTCCACACCTCCGCTCGTCGAGGATCTGGAGGTTACCGGGCCTGTAGAATTGACGCTTTATGCCGCGTCCAGCGCGCCGGATACCGACTTTACGGCAACGCTTGTTGACGTGCATCCGGGAGGCGGGGCGGTTCACCTCTGTGAGGGGATTGTGAGGGCCCGGTTCAGGGAGTCTTACGAGGCGCCCACGCTGATCGAGCCGGGCGTGTTTTACGAGTACCGGATCAGTCTGTGGGAGACGAGCAACCTTTTCAAGGCGGGGCACCGCATCCGTGTGGAGGTGTCCAGCAGCAACTTTCCACGGTTTGACCGGAATCTGAACACCGGTCACGTTCCGGGGCTGGACGACGATATGCAGGTGGCCCAGCAGACGATTTACCACAACGCAGCCTGTCCGTCGCATCTTACGCTGCCGGTAATTCCGAATGGGATACGCCGTCAGACAATCCGACCCGGTGGAGCGACAAAACGGGTCTGGCAGGCGTTCAGGTCTACAGATTGAAGATGACTGCCAATCAGGATACCATTAGAATCGGGGCCGATGTCGGAGGTACGTTTACCGACGTCATCCTGATGGATGAGAAGGGAAAGATCCGGACCCACAAGGTGCCTTCCACGCCCCCGAATTTTGAGCGGGCGGTGTTAGACGCGATTGCGTACTTGCTTCCCGCTTCAGGGGCTTCGGGGGCGTCTGTGAGCGACGTGGCGCACGGGACCACGGTAGCAACCAATGCTATTTTAGAACACCGGGGCGCGAAGACGGCTTTGATTACGACCAGAGGGTTCCGGGATGTTCTTGAGCTCCGGCGCATTCGCGCTCCGCAGATGTACGATCTGTTTTTTGACAAGCCCGAGACGCTGGTCGAGCGCTACCTGCGCTTTGAAGTGACGGAACGGATTTCCGCTACCGGCGAGGTGCTCGTTCCCTTATCGGAGTCCGAGCTGCAGGCGATCAAGGCGGTGCTGGAGAAAGAGGATGTCGAGTCGGTCGCAGTATGCACGCTCCACGCGTACGCTTTTCCCCGGCATGAGATCGCCGTGGGCGATTTCTTGAGACGACACCTGCCGCAGGTTCCGGTTTCGCTTTCGTCCGAAGTGCTTCCGGAACGCAGGGAGTATGAACGTACGGCAACGACGGTGGTCAACGCTTATGTCCGTCCCGTGATGCAGCATTACCTAAAAGCGATGCGCGGGGGGCTGCGGGCGATGGGGATTGAGGCTCCGCTGCTGATGATGCAGTCGGCAGGCGGGCTGACGCCGGAGGAAGACGCCGCGCGGCGGCCGGTTTACGTGCTGGAGTCGGGCCCGGCGGCCGGGGTGCTGGCGGCCGGTTTTACGGCGCAGCGGATCGGCTTCCAGAATCTGATTACGCTGGATATGGGAGGGACCACTGCCAAGGCGTCTATGATAGAAGGGGGGCGCATCGCGTACAGCTCGGAGTATGAAGTGGGGGCTTCGGTGTCCGCCGGGAACCGGCTGGTGGGCGGGGGCGGAGAGTTGATACGCGCTCCGAGCATCGACATCGCCGAGGTCGGGGCCGGTGGGGGCAGCATCGCGTACTTAGACCGGGCGGGAGGGTTGCGCGTTGGGCCGCGCAGTGCGGGCGCGGTTCCGGGGCCGGTTTGCTACCGGCTTGGAGGCACCGAACCTACGGTGACGGACGCCAATGCTGTGCTGGGCTACATTCATCCCGGAAAGCTGGCCGATGGGGAGGTGAGCGTGGATCTTGAGGCGGCGCGGCGTGCGGTATACGACCAGATTGCCGCCCCGCTTGGGATGGATCTGCTCCAGGCGGCGGAGGGCATCCACCGGATTGCGAATGCCCGCACAATGCGGGCGCTGCGGGCGGTGTCCACGGTGAGGGGGCGGGACCCCCGTGAATTTTCTCTGATGGCCTTCGGAGGATCCGGTCCGATCCATGCGGCCGGGCTGGCCCGGGAGCTTTTCACGCCCCGGATTATCGTGCCGTCGCTGCCCGGGTTGTTCAGCGCGCTGGGGCTGCTTTTTTCGGACATTGAGCATCACGAGGTCCGCAGCTGTCTGCTGTCCGGGGAGGCGCTTAGGGCTGAGGCTTTGCAGAAGTACCGCGGGGAGATGCAACAAAAGGCGCTTGCCCAGTTCGAGGCCGAGGGCTATACAGCCGACCGGGTGACGCTGAGTTGTAGCGCCGACATGCGTTTCAAGGGGCAGGCTTCGGAGATACGGATGGCGCTGGAAGGGGAGACGGTGACCGAAGATACCGTGCGCACGCTGTGCGTTGCGTTTGAAGAAGAGCACGAGCAGCTTTACGGCCACCGGTCCGATCCGGACATCCCCGTTGAGGTGGTTGCGGTGCGGCTGGTGGGCCGGGCAGGGGTGCGGGGGCAGGAGGGGGGCGGGGTCAGGCCGACAGAACGGTCTGGAGAGAGGCAGACGAGTCGGCAGGCCTATTTCGGCAGCTCATGGGGTAGGATTGATACACCGGTTATCGCGCGTGGTGTGCTTGCTGAGCGGATGGACGGTCCATGCTTGATTGATGAATATGATTCTACGATTGTGGTTCCACCTGATATGCGTGTTTGGCTGGATGACCGGGGGAATATTGTGATGGCGTCTAAGAAGGAGTTAAATCGATGAGAGATCGAAAGTTGGAGTCCTATTCCAGGGATTGGAGGAAGCGGGAAGAGGTCGCCGAGTTGATGGTCCCTCTTATCGGAAAACTCTATCGGGATCAAGGTGTGGTGACAACGATTTACGACCATTCCCTGGTTCGCAAGTCCACGATCGAGATTCTCAAGGCCCACCGCTTCACGCGGCATGTTCTCAAGGAGGAGCTCTCCGTTTCTGCAAGCTTACCGGTTCTTCAAGCTTTAAGCAGGCTCGACCCGGGGCCGGCCCGTATTGATGTGGGAAAGCTGGCCGCCGGGTATGAGCAAAAGAAAGCAGAGGTGGATGTCGACGTTTTCCTCAGACAGGCGCTGTCTAAAACCAACATGGAGAGAAAGGCCCTGCTGGATTGGCCCCAGGATGTGGTGCTCTACGGTTTTGGCCGGGTCGGGCGAATGTTGGCGCGGATTCTGATCCAGAGGAGCGGCGGCGACAAGTGGCGTCTGCGGGCGGTTGTCACGCGTAAAAGACGAGGGGACGACTTGATGAAACGGGCCAGTCTCCTTCGACGCGACTCGGTGCACGGCCGCTTCAACGGGGCGATTGTGATGGACCGGGAGGAGAATGCCCTTGTCGCGAACGGGAATATGATCCGTATTCTTTACGCCGATGCTCCAGAGGATGTGAATTACTGCGCATACGGGATTCAGGATGCGGTTGTTGTGGACAATGCCGGGATCTGGGCGGGACCGTGAGGGGCTTGGACGTCACCTGAAAGCCGGGGGCGTTTCCAAGGTCATCCTGACGGCGCCCGGAGAGGGAGATGTTCCCAATATTGTTTACGGTGTGAACAACGATGATATCAGGGAGGAGGAACGAACCCTCTCCGCCGCCAGCTGTACGACCAATGCGATTGTGCCGGTGCTCAAGGCAATGCACGACCGCTTCCATATTGAACACGGGCATATTGAGACCTGTCATTCCTACACCAACGATCAGAATCTGATTGATAACTATCACAGGAAGAGCCGGAGGGGCCGGGGCGCTCCGCTGAATATGGTGATTACGGAAACCGCGGCGGCCAACGCGGTGGCCAAGGTTCTGCCCGAACTGGCCGGGAAACTCACGGCCAATGCGATTCGGGTTCCGACCCCCAATGTGTCCCTGGCGATTCTGAATCTGGCCCTCGGCCGGGAGAGCACCCTTGAGGGTGTGAATACCTACCTGAGGGATATCTCGCTGAATTCGCCGCTTCAGGACCAGATCGATTATACCAGTTCACACGAGGTCGTTTCCAGCGATTTTATCGGCACCTCGAAGACCGCCATTGTGGACTCGTTTGCGACTATCGTGCAGGGGAAGCGGTGCGTGCTCTACGTGTGGTATGACAACGAATATGGCTACGCCTGTCAGGTGATTCGAATCGTTCAGCATATCGCAGGGCTGCAGCTGCCCGCTTTTCCCTGAGGGTCTATGTCTGAAATTGATCCGATTACGCGTGAGATTATGCAGAATGGGCTGGCGGCGGCGGCGGACGAGATGAGCGCGGCGCTGTACCGCACGGCTTATTCCACGATTGTGCGGGATTGTCTGGATTATTCCACGTCGCTGTGCAATGCAAGGGGTGAGATGATCGCACAGGGGGTGACGATTCCGCTGCACTTGGGGTCGGTGCCGTTTGCGATGGGAGCGCTGTTTGAGCGGTTCGGGGAGGATATTGAACCGGGGGATGTGTTTATTCTGAACGATCCGTTCGACGGGGGGATGCATATCCCGGATATTTTTATTGTGAAGCCGATTTTCTGGGAGGGCGAGCGTGTGGCGTTTGCGGTGAGCACGGCGCACCACTTAGATCTGGGGGGGCGGCTGCCGGGGAGTTCGGCCTGCGACAATACGGAGATTTTTCAGGAGGGGATTCGCATTCCGTGGCTGAAGCTTTATCGCCGGGGAGAGGCCGATGCGTCGATTTTTGCGTTGATCCGGGCGAACGTGCGGGTGCCCCAGATGACGATCGGGGATATCCGGGCGCAGCTGGCGGCCTGCCACATCGGGGAGCGGGCGACCCACACGCTGATCCAGCGGTACGGGCTGGAGACGTTTGTGGCATGTGCAGACGATTTGATCGATTATACGGAGCGGCTGGTGCGGGCGGAGATCGCGTCGTGGCCGGACGGGTCGCATACGTTTACGGATTATTTGGACAGCGACGGGGTGGGCGGGCCCAGGGTGAAGGTCCAGGTGAGGGTGACGGTGAAAGGGGATTCGCTGAGGGCCGATTTTACGGGTACGGACCCACAGGTTCGCGGGGCGATCAACAGTACGCTCTCTTTTACGGCGGCGGTGGTGGCGCTTTGCGTGCGCGCGGTGATGCAGGAGGAGATTCCGAATACGGAGGGGATGTTCCGGCCGCTTGAAATTGTCGCGCCGGAAGGCACGCTGGTGAATGTGGTGATGCCGGGGGCGTCTTCGATGCGGGGGGTGACGGGGTTCCGGATGACGGATACGGTGTTCGGGGCGCTGGCCGGGCTGCTGCCGGACCGGGTGCTGGCTGCCGGAGAAGGGGGCAATACGCTGGTGATTTTCGGAGGGCAGCGGGAGGATCGGTCGCCGTATGTGTATTACGAGCTGCTGTCGGGGACGTGGGGGGCGCGGCCGGACCGGGACGGGAATGACGGGCTGTGCAATCCGGCCAATGTGGCGAGCAATATCCCGGTCGAGCAGGCGGAGTGCGAGTACCCGGTGCGGATCCAGCGCTACGGGCTGGTGCGCGACAGCGGGGGGGCCGGACAGTACCGCGGGGGGCTGGCGATCGAGCGGGAGTGGCAGCTGCTGGACGGAGAGGCGCACCTGGCGATTCGGTCGGACCGACGGGAGCACCTGCCGTACGGGCTTTGCGGGGGAAAGCCGGCGACGGGATCGGTTAACCTTCTTCACCACAAGGATGGCGCGGAGGTACTGCCGACGATGATTTCGACGTCGATAAAGGCCGGGGAGCGGATTTACCACCGCCAGGCCGGCGGCGGGGGCTGGGGCGATCCGTGTGCGCGCGATCCGGAGGCGGTAGCGCGTGATGTGAAGAACGGGAAGGTGTCAGTCGAGAAGGCGCGGGAGGACTACGGTGTGGTGCTGGATGAGGAGACACTGGCGGTGGATGAGGAGGGGACGGCAGAAGTGCGCAGGAAGCTCGACGCGGCGAGCGAGGACTACGGCAAAAGGGTAGAAGAGGCAGACCGGCCGGTGAGTAACAGAACAGGCTGAGACCGGTATCGCCGTTGTCCGCAGCTCCTGGAAAAAGAACGCCACCGCCATCACCTTGAACATCCCGGACGGAGAGTGCGACGTAACCGGGCACGCGCACGACGATCCCCTTGCCATCACATTTCTGGCGCACGAGGTGCCGATCCTGTGGCTCCCGTCGAACGAGCTTTACATCCATGTCAATGGGCCTCGGCACCGTGGAAAGCCTGCTCGGGGCTATCCTTATTCCGACCTTTCAAAGTCCGTCGTTCTCCCTGATGGACAGCCAAGGTCTCGTCCCGAGGATCTGGTCAACGTTTGGGGCGTCGCTGCCGCTTCGGTCGAGAGTTCGCTCCGGGTCGGCACAGAATCGGTACTGACGGGAACGCTGAAGACCGAAGGCGGCTTCACATGGTCACGCGAAATACGTCTCGGATCCCGCAACGAATGGAACCTGACCGACTGCGCCCGGGGCGAGAGCAGAAAGCGTCACAGGGCCCTCTTCCATTTCGACTACGGTGTCGAGGTCAGGCGCTCGCGCAGCGGCTTTCGCGCAGTTCGCGGCAATGTGGTGGTCGGGATTGACCTTGAAAGCAACAGGTTGGGGACGACGAAGCTTCGGCGGAACGTCAAATGGCTACGACCGAACGCTCACCGTCGCGGACAGCCTGCACCATGGCTCCTCGAGGTGCCGTTCGGAGGAAGCGGAGACGACGTGCTGGAGACGAGGTTCAGAATAGAGAGACCATAGATAAATGAATGGGCGATCGGAGGGCAGATGGTCGACCTGCTGATTCAGGGGGGGACGGTCGTTGACGGGACGGGCGGGCCTGCTTTTCAGGCCGATGTGGCGGTGAGAGGCGGACGGATTTTCGAGGTCGGATTGGTTGAGGTGCCGGAGGGCGTGCCGGTGCTGGATGCCCGGGGGCTTGTGGTGGCGCCGGGGTTTATCGATATTCACAGCCATTCGGATTTTACGCTGGTGGTCGATCCGCGGGCGGTGAGTTCGATTACGCAGGGTGTGACGCTCGAAGTGGTGGGCAACTGCGGGCACGGGTGCGCGCCCATCGGCGATCCGGAACTGGCCAGGACGAATATTTACGGCTGCCAGAGGGGGCACGAGATCCGGTGGCGCACAGTGGCCGAATACTTGGATTGCCTGGAGGCAGGCGGGCCGGCGGTGAATGTGCTGACCCTGGTGCCGAACGGCAATTTGCGCCTCGCCACAGCCGGGCTGGTGGACCGCCCCTCGACGCCGGATGAGTTGAAGCGGATGGAGCATCTGCTCACGCAGGGCCTGGAGGAGGGGGCGTTCGGGTTTTCCACGGGGCTGGAATACGGGCCGGAGCGGGCGTGCACGGAAGCGGAGGTCGTGGCGCTGTGCCAGGTCGCTGCCGATGCGGGCGGTTTGTATGCGACCCATACCCGCAACCGGGAGGGGGAGGCGCAGGAGAGCATCGCGGAGGCGATCCGCACCGGGGCCACTGCGGATGTGCCGCTGCAGATTTCTCACATTTCCGTGGTCGCGCGGCTGGCCGAGGATGGGCGGTGGGCGGTTGAGAATGCCCTCGAGCAGGTGGACCGGGCGCGGGAGAAGGGGTTGGATGTGGGGTTTGACATGCATACGCGGCTGTTCGGGACGACCCATTTGAGCGCGGCGCTGCCGCCCTGGGCGCTGGAGGGAGGCCCGGGGGAGGTCGTTGCGCGGCTGGGGGACCCCGCCGTGCGCAGGGAGATGAAGGCCTGCCACAGCATTATTACCGCGCTGGCCCGGGACGGTTGGGACCGGATCGTCCTTTTTGATTGTCCCGCCCAGCGGGAGCTGTCCCAAAAGAGCATCGCCGAGATCGGTGAGCGGATGGGCGTGGAACCGCTGGAGGCGATTTATGACCTTCTGCTGGCTGGAATCGACGATCTGCATGGCCTGATGGTGATCGCCTTCAGCTACCGGGAGGAGGACATCCGGGTCGCTTTTGAGCATCCCGGCTGCATGGTCGGCTCCGACGCCACGGCGCTGGCGACCGACGGGCCGCTTAAGAACAGCACTTTTCACGGCGCTTATACGTGGGCGGGCTGGTTTTACCGGCACTTTGTAAGGGATACCGCGACATTTAGCCCGGAGGAGGCCATCCGCAGGTTGACGTCGCTCCCGGCCGGCCGACTCGGGTTGAAGGACCGCGGGGTGATCCGTAAGGGTGCCTGGGGAGATCTGGCGATTTTCGATTCGGATCGGTTTGGCGAGCGGGGGACGACATTTGAGCCGAACCGGACGGCCAAGGGGATGGTTCATGTTGTGGTGAATGGGGCGGTCAGCTTGAAGGACGGAGCGTTGACCGGAAAACGCAATGGACAGGTATTACGGCGAGTATAGGAGGTCCAAGATGCTTCAAAAGGCTGATGCGGTGGTGATTGGAGGCGGGATTATGGGGGCCAGTGTCGCCCATTTCCTTGCGAGGAAAGGGATTGGCAAGGTTGCGCTGTTGGAGAAACGGACGCTGGCCGCCGTGAGTACGGGGCACTCGGCGGCAGTGGTCAGGACATTCTACTCCAATCCACTGACGATCGAGCTTGCCAAGCGCGCGCTGGAGATGTTCGGCAATGATCAGGATGCCCTCGGCGGCGATTGCGGATTTCGAAGAATCGGGTATCTGTGTCTGCTGGGAGCGCACACCCGCGAGGCCGGACGGGAGGTGCTCAAGTGCCTGACGGCGCAACATGTGGATGCGAAGGAAGTTTCGCCCGATGAGGTCAGAGGGCTTCTGCCGCAGATCAGTCTGGACTCGGTGGTTGGAGGGATCTACGAACCGCAATCCGGATACGCCGATCCGGTGAAGACCACCCGGAGCCTGGTGGAAGGTGCGAAGAGATGGGGCCTGGATGCATACGAGGGGGCGGCGGTGGTGGGCATTCGGCTGGAAGGCAATCGCGTTGCGGGGGTTGAGACCGAACAGGGAATGATCCAGACCCGGGTGGCGGTGAATGCAGCCGGTCCCTGGGGCCGTCATCTGGGGCTGTCGGCCGGGTTGAACTATTCCATAAGGTGGAGCCGGGAATGCGACATGGTGCTTCGCCTCCCGTCCGATTTCGGGACGTTTCCGCTCATCTCGGATACGAACCTCCGGGTTTATTTCAGACCGGAGGGCGATCATGAGGTCCTGATAGGTCTGGGGTGGCCCAAGGAGGTCGAGCCGCTGGATATCGATACCTACGATCCCAAACTGGGTGCCGCAACCCGGGAACGCATCGAACAGGGGATGTTCCAGCGGGTGCCGGCGCTTCGGGAGGCGGACTACGTGAGGGGATGGACGTCTCTGTATACGATTACGGATGACTGGCATCCGGTGGTGGGACCGGAGCCTGAATTGGAGGGATACTATGCCTGCTTCGGTGGCAGCGGACACGGGTTCAAGCTGGGACCGTCGCTGGGAGAGGCGTTGAGCGATGTGATTTTGGGCAATACGCCAGAGATTGACATTCACGCGTTTCGTCCAGGCAGGTTTATGGAAGGAGAGAGTTTTTCCTCGGTGTGGGGAGGGGGGAACAGGGCATAGGGACCCTTCCCACAGCCCCTCTCCGACACGGGGAGGGGAGAAAACTGTGCCTATAACAAACTCTGGCAGAATAAGTTACTCCTCCCCTCCCTCTCGGGGAAGGGAGGCCTGGGGGTTAGGTAAAATGACAGGTTCGGAACCAGAATATGGAATTGTCGTGGCCAAGGATGTGATGGTGTCCATGCGCGATGGGGTGCGGCTGGCTACCGATGTTTACCGGCCTGCGGTTGACGGGGAACCGGTGGCTGGCAGATTTCCGGCGATTCTGGGGCGGACGTCGTACGATAAGAGCAGTCCGCAGATGTGGGTTGAGCCGGTGGGGGTGTTTTTTGCCAGGCGGGGATATGTGGCGGTGATTCAGGATCTGCGCGGCCGGCACCGGTCAGAAGGTACGGGGCAGTACTTTCATACGGCCAATCCGGGTGAGGGACGGGACGGCTACGATACGGTGGCGTGGATTGCGGAACAGCCCTGGTCGAACGGGCGGGTGGGCACGGTGGGGAGTTCACACGGGGCGATCGTGCAGGCGGTGATGGCGCTGTACCGGCCGCCGCATCTGACGGCGATGTGGCAGGATGTGGGGCCGACCAATATGTACGCGCACTGCTCCCGGGAGGGGGGCGCGATGGGGCTTCACATGTTCGCGGCTCTGTTCTTGCACGGGCACGATGCCCAGGAGATCCGGGATGACCCGGCAGCCGTGCAGTCGTTTGTGGATGCGATGGAGCGGATGCGGGAACTGGTTTATTCCACGCCGTTCAAGCCGGGGAATACGCCATTGTCCCTGGTGCCCAATCTGGAGAAGGTGCTTTTCGATTATTACTATCGCGGCGAGTACGATGCGTTCTGGCAACAGGACTGCTGCGATCAGGAGCGCTACTTCGACCGGCACGGCGATATCCCTTCGGTGTTCAGCGGCGGCTGGTACGATCCGTTCGCAGGCGCTACGACGAATTATTTCGCGGCGATGTCGAAACAGAACCGGACGCCCCAGCGGTTGCTGATGGGCCCCTGGAACCACGGGGGTATACGCGGACAGGGATGTTCTTTTGCGGGCGATGTGGATTTCGGTCCTGACTCGGCGTGGGGAGACGAGGTGTACAACGAGGAGCGGTTGCGCTGGTTCGACCACTGGCTGAAGGATGTTTCCGACGGTGTGGGGGAAGATCCCCCGGTGCGTATTTTTGTGATGGGAGGGGGAGATGGTCGGCGCAACCGGGAGGGTCGTTTGAACCACGGCGGCGTGTGGCGTTCGGAGCAAGAGTGGCCCCTGGCCCGCACGGAGTACACGGCGTATTACTTCCACAGCGGCGGCCAACTGAGTCCGGAGACTCCGGGTGAGGGCGAAGCGCCGGAGCGGTATCGGCACGATCCGGACCATCCGGTGCCCACGGTCGCGGGGCATGTGACCGGCTTTTACGAGATGGTGCCGCTTGGGGAAGGGATGGCCGCGAGGTACACGCCGCCCAGGGCGCGGATGCGCAGCATTGTTCTGGACGGCGCAGCCCATCAGCAGGAGGCGTCGGGTATTGTGGGTGCCGGGCCGCCGTATTTGCCCCTGGCATCCCGGGCGGATGTGCTCGTTTTTCAGACGGCTCCGCTGGAAGAGGATGTGGAGGTGACCGGGCCGATGGTGGTGAATCTTCGGATCTCATCCTCGGCCGTGGACACGGACTTTACGGCGAAGCTGATTGACGTCTATCCTCCAAACGAGGACTATCCGTCGGGCTATCACATGAATCTGGTCGACTCCATTATCCGCACGCGCTACCGGAACGGGTGGGAGGCGGCCGAGATGATGACGCCCGGCGAGGTGTATCCCGTCCGGATCAATCTGCCGCCGACCAGCAATTTGTTCAAGGGCGGTCATCGGATCCGGGTGGATATCTCCAGCAGCAATTTCCCCCGATTCGATGTGAATCCGAATACCGGCGAGCCGATGGGACGGCACACCCATACCGTTGTGGCCCACAATACGGTGTACGTGGACCGTGCGCAGCCTTCGCATATTGTGCTGCCGATTATTCCGTAGATTCAAGGAATGTAAGACAGAGGGCCACGAACATGGCCGTTCCCACAGGCCGGATACGGTGGTCGTTTGATTTATGAAGGGGAGCCGCATGAAACTGAGTGAAGACCAGATGCAGCAGTATCGGGATGAGGGATATACCGTGGTGCGCGGGCTGATTACGGCAGAAGAGGCAGGAGGGGTGCGGGACCGATTGGTGGGGTTGATGGAAGGGGATCACGATTGGCCCGATCTGCATTTCCAGGTACTCGATCCATCAAAGTTTCGCAATAAGCAGGGCGGATTCGTGCCGGTTGGCGTGCAGCGGCCGGCCAGGCAGGAGGCGGTTTTTAAAGATGTTGCGGATCATCCGAACCTGCAAAGCGCGATGTCGCAACTGCTAAGAGGGCCGGTCAAGCGGTTGACGGATCAGGCGCTGATCAAAAGTCCGGGGATTAGCGGGGAGTCGTTTTACCATCAGGATTCGTATTACTGGAAGGTAGAGCCCCAAAAGGGCTGCAACGCCTGGATCGCGCTGGACGAGGTGGGAGAAGGGGCAAGCGCGCTTGCGATTATGCCGGGCACACACAAGGACTGGACGCTGATTGAGCACGAGCGGTATTTCGACGAGCCCAACTACTACAGCGCCCAGACGGGGGAGGCGTTTCAGCGCTGGCGCGTTCCACTGGACGAAATCGATTTTTCCGGGGAGGCGCTGCTGCCGATGTCGGTGGGAGACGCGGCGTTTTTCACCAATTATACCTGGCACCGATCCGAGCCGAATACGACGGAGAGCCACAAGGCCGCTTATGCGATTGCGTACTGGCTGGAGGAGTAATGTGCAGGTGGACTATTTGCTGCCGGTGTCGCGGGTGTCTGGAGACCCCTGTCGAGGCGATTTCGGACCGGATCGGCGAGATCAGGATCTGATTGTTCGCGTTCACAAGGAGGGAGCGTATGCGTCTTCTGGTGATCAATCCCTTTGGGGATACGGAGTTCTACGGTCGGGAGAATCTGGAACGCATCGCGCGTCCGGACACCGACTTCGATATGGTCAATATTTCGGATATGTACCCGCTGCGCAACAACCAGTGGCTCTACTTCCGGTATATGTGCACGGACGGTACGCTGGAAAAGGCGCTTTGGGCAGAGCAGGAGGGCTACGATGCGATTTTCATCTCCTGCTGCTTAGACATCGGCCTCTACGAGGCGCGACAACTGGTGGATATCCCCGTGACCGCCACGCTGGAGTCGGCTGCCCTGGTCGCGCATATGATGGGCGCGAGCTATTCACTGGTTCCGGTGGACTATCAAAACGGGAAGATCCAGGAGATGCTGTTGACCACCTACGGACTGCACGATCACTTTGTTTCGCTGCGTCCGTTCCACATCGACGCCAACGACCTCTATCCGGACCAGACGCAGTCCCCGCAGGTTGTTGAGGCCGTGACGGAGGCCGCCCGCGCATGTGTGCAGCAGGACGGGGCCGAGGTGGTGATTCCGGGGTGTACGCTGGCGAGTTCCGTGCTGACCCACGAGGTGTCCGATGCAGAATCCGCTGTGGGCGCTCCCGTGGTGGACGGTATGGTGACCGGGTTCAAGATGGCGGAGATGATGGCCGAGCTCCATGCGGCGGGTGTTCCCACCATCAGCCGTCGGGGCTGGTTTGAAAAGCCCCCGGCAGAGGATTTTGCCGCTCTGCGCAATTTTCTGGGGCGGCCGGTATTGGATAAAACCGAGGTTTGATCAAACGGGTCGATACCAGGAAAAGGAGGGGTTAGATGGCCGAACTCACGCACAATGCCGAGACGGATTCGTTCGATTTTGAGACAGAGGAGATGGCGGGCAGCATTCAGGCCGGGGGGGCTTATCACGGGGTTTCTCAGCTGGTTGACAAGCGCACGGGGCGGCAGGTGATCCATCCGGACTATTCCGCGCTGAACCTGTTTCGGCTCTTTGCGGTCCACCAGGGGATGGACCAGCCCCGGACGATGGAACGCACGATAGAGGTCCAGGCGGATGCCGTAGAGGTGCACTGGGCGGCGACGAACGCGCACCAGGGGGAACTGACTGCCCGGTACGAGGTGACGGCACCGAATTGTGTCGATCTGACGGTCAGACTGCGGTGTGAGGGGACGTATGCGGGCTACGAGTTGTTTTTGTCGAACTATTTTGACAAGGTGTTTCGCCCACACGTGTATTTGCAAAGGGACCGATACGGAGGGCAGCAGGGAGAGCCGGAGCTGGTTGTGCCGATGGTGAACGATGTGTTTCGGGGAACGCTGCCGGTGTTTGCCCGGGATCCGCACGCCGCACGCCGGTGCGTGGACGGGCGGTGGAACCGCAGCGAGTGGAATTCTCCGACGGTGCAGATGTGTCCGGTGCGCTATTATGCGTATCCCCTGGCTTTTATGACGGACCCGGAAAACCGGCTGGGGGTGATGCTGATGTCCCTGCCTCAGCACTGCTATGCGATCAGCACACGCTACCACGTGGAGGATGAAGCCGACCGGATGACCGATTACAGCGCGTTCGATTTTTCGCTGTTTGGAGACGATCTGGTTCCGGGAGACGAGTGCACGGTGAAGGTACGGCTGGCGCTGACGCCGGTTGATGACAGTCTGGCTCAACCCCTTGCGTGTTACCAGGCGTTTGCGGTCGAAGGCGACAGGTCGTAAAGAAACTGCTCGAACCGGACGATCCCCGGCCAAAGGCCGGGGCTTTTCTCCCGATTCGTGGTTCCTCGCGATTTCTAAAGTCCTACACCGCTTCTTGAACATCTGATGGTGTGGTGGACTGGCACTCTATCCACTATAATCCCGGAACAAGCATAATCCTTTGGTGTACCATGATCAAGACTTAAAGAAGGAGAAACTGTTCATGAAAATCACCAGAGTAGAACCCATCTTACTCACCGTCGACATGCCGGAGAAATACCCCCTGCGATGGTCCGGAGGGGAAGCCGCCAGCATCAACTGCGCCCTGGTGCGTGTGCATACCGACGAGGGCGTCACCGGCCTGGGGGACTGCTACGGAAGCGGATTTGTCGCCGGTGAAGCGACGGCCGAGCTCTTCCGCCTGTTCGGCATGTTCCTCCAGGGCAAAGACCCCCGCGACGTCGCCGGATGTTACGAAACCATGTACCGCCGCATCCTCTATTGGGGAAGGTCCGGACTGGCCGTGGCGGCGGCCAGCGCAGTTGAGAACGCCCTGTGGGACATTGCCGGAAAGGCCGTGGACCAGCCGACCTACCGCCTGCTGGGTGGACTGTGTCACGAGAAACTCTCCGTCTACGCCAGCGGCGGCCTGGAGCAGCCCTTAGTGGACCTGAAGGCAGAAATGAAGGCGCACCTGGCACGGGGGTTCAAAGCCGTAAAAATGCGCATCGGCGTAAACCTGAGACACGACCTGAAACGGGTCGCCGCCTGCCGTGACGTCCTGGGACCGGACGTGAAGCTCATGGCCGACGCCGTCATGGGACACAACCCGGCCCCCTGGTCGGCTGCCGAAGCGATCCGGGTGGCGAAGGCCCTGGAACCCTACGACCTGTTCTGGCTGGAAGAACCCTGCTTTGCCGCGGACTACGACGGCTACGCCCACGTCCGCCGAAGCACCAGCATCCCCATCTCCGGCGGGGAGAGCGCCTGCATGCGCTACGAGTTCAAACACTTCTTCGACCGCCAGGCGCTCGATATCGTCCAGCCGGACGCCTGCCAGGCGGGCGGCATCCTGGAATGCCAGAAGGTCGCGGCCATGGCCGATGCCTGCGGCGTCAAAGTCGCCCCCCACGCCTGGGGGACCTCCATCACCGTCGCTGCCAACCTGGCGTGGGCATTCGTCACGCCCAACATTGTCCTGGCCGAGTATCCCACCTGGCACTTCCCTCTCACGGACGAACTTTTTATCGAAAAACCTCGAATCGAAGCGGGCTGTATTTATCCCCCCACAACGCCCGGACTGGGTGTAGACCTGTCCGGGGAACTCGAAGAAAAATACCGCTATCGGCCGGACGCCCCCAGGCTGAACATGCGGCGGGAAACGGAATAATCCCGCTTGCGGCCTGCATGGAGGCGCACCCAGCTCACCGACCGGACCGGAACTCCGATATCGCGAATTCAAGAACTCAGTCGAATACCCCCTCACCCTTCATAACCTCAAGCGCCTCTCCCATCGCGCCCACTGTCTTCTCGATATCCGCCTCCGAGTGAGAGAAGCTCGTATAGCACACCGAGTAGATTATCACCCCCCGCTTCAACACCTCTGCATTGAAGCGGAGAAAGAGGTCGGCGTTGCGCTCCCGGTCCGGGTGGGAAAACGTCAGTTGTCCTACCGGCGGCGTCCCCCGAAACCCGGCCGGGACACTCAGGCGCTCGCAGTGCGCCTTGAACCCCTCGTGAAGCTGTTGCCCCCGCGCCCAGAGCGTTCCGATCACATCCTCCTGCTCATAGACCTCCAGCACCGCCTGCGCCGCCGCCAGCCCCAGGGTATCCCCGCCGAACGTCGAGGAAACCACGGCCTCTTTCACCGTCTCCATCACCTCTGCGCGTCCCACAAAGCAGGAAAGCGGCATTCCGTTGGAAATCCCTTTGGCGAAAACCGCCAAGTCGGGCGTCACACCAAAATACTCCTGTCCCCCGCCCCGCCTCAGGCGGAACCCCATCACGATCTCGTCGAAAATCAACACCGCGCCGTGCTTCTTCGTCAGCCCCCGCAAATCGGCCAAAAAGGTGTGTCCCTTTTCAATATCCGCATACCCGCAGGCCACGCTAACCCCTGCGATCCCTTCAGGAGCAGTCTCAAACGCCTCCGCATAAGGCCCCACATCTCCCCAGGGCAATGCCCGGTAGGTCTCCCGGGTCGCCTCCGGCACCCCGGCGCGAGACATCGTATTCACCCAGCCGTGGTACCCGCTGGTCAGAATCAGATCCCGCCCGGTAAACGCCCGGGCCAGCCGATGCGTCGCCGCCATCGCCTCCCCGCCCGTCTTCAAAAACCGGACGCGTTCCGCGCAGGGAATCACCTCCACCAGACGCTCGGCCACCTCCACCTCCAGCGGGTGGGAATAGCTGAAAATCATCCCCCTCTCCATCTGCCGGCGCACCGCCTCATCCACCGCCGGAAACCGGTAGCCCAGCGAAATCGGTCCCAGCCCGTTTCGGTAATCGATATACTCGTTCCCGTCTAAGTCCCACACCCGGCACCCCTCTCCCCGGACCAGATAACACGGCTCCACCCCTCTCAGCGCCTCCCTCGCCGCCTTGGAATGGGTCTGCGTCGCTAAGGGAATCACCCCCTCTGCCCGATCGCGTAGCGCCCACGATCGCTCCACTGATCGTTCCACCGTCGTCGCCATTATTCTACCCTCCTCTATCTTATAGCGGATTTAAAATGCATTTCGCAATCCGAAATTGATCAATATCCATGAATCGAATGCCCCGATCTCGGAAACCAGACGATGTCCACCAGCAGAGAGCCCCCCACACCTGCCGTATAGCCCACCAGCACTCCTAAGAAAAACGGCCGGCAGCGCCGGTAGAGCGCTGCGCCGCCGATACGGAGGAGAACGAACTTGATCGCCCAGGCTAAGAACACCGAAAATACCGTGTAGCGGACCGACGTGCCGGTGCCGGCCAGCGCAAACCCGACGGGATGGAACGGCCACCAGGGGAACCGGTATTTCAAAAACGTCAGCAGCGACATCGCAACCACCCCAATGCCGAACAGGCTCAACCGCAGCCGGTTGGGCGGTTCGGGGTTGTTCATCTGCGCTACCACCCCGGAAAATCCGGATTTGCTGTACCGGGTAAACGGGTAGTCGTTGAAATTGTAGGCCCCGTACGTATATCCCAGGTACAGCGTAAACAGAATCGACACCGCGCAGCCCGCCCCAAAGGCCAGAAACAGCGCGGCCAGCGCCCCCCGCCGCCCCGCTTGCGGACACGCATCCGCAAGCTTCGCCCCGTGCGTGACTGCCGGCATAAACAACCCCTTTCCGTATGAGGCGATCGCATTGGTAAACGCCAGCATCGTCAGGCTGGACCCGCTCAGGTTCTGAGACCCGAACAGGGAGGACACAAACCCCCGGGGCCCCACTGGCATGCTCACAAATACCAGCCCCATGTCGGACACGATCCGCGCCACCCCGATGTAGAGCACCAGCGCGGCGAATACGAACAGGCACGCCACCCCGAAACCCATTCCCGCCTGCCAGAACCACAACACCCCGAACAACACGCTTACAACTAAGCCGAACACTGCGGTCCTGTAATTCATCATCTCTTCGGACTCGTCTAAAGGCGCCTCCCTGCCGAGCGCCTTTTTGACCACCATCTTCAAATGCCCCCGGGCCGACCACACCCCCCAGGCCACCAGTGCAAAAAGCGCCCCCAGAGGAATATACTGAAAATCCGCCGAAGCGTGCGACCACGAACTGGCGTTGTATCCCAGCTGGTTGAGAATCCCGCTGCGGATGACAAAGAGCAGGTCAAAGAACCACATGCTGAACAGCACGTCGATATTGGCAAAATAACAGAACGAAATCGTAAACATATTGACCCGTGTCCACACCCCCGGAAAATAGCGCTCGAACCTCACCCACGGCCCCCACCGGATATTCGGAATCTCCGGGAAGCCCGGCACGAAATAGTGAATCATATTCCAGGCGATAATCCCGAACGCAACCGAAAACCCGATCCAGAAAAGCCGTGGGAAATCGCCCGTCTCGGACCGGACCGTCAGCTCCAGCGCCGGCTGCAGCACCGGATAGGTCAACCGCTCATTCTCCACCCACTGCTTCCGCAGGATCACCGCAATGCACACCGACGCGGCGAATAGCGCCGTCACCAGCGCCATCCAGCAGGCCACCGGCACGTACCAGACGGCCCAGGGAATCGGCTCGCCGGGAGGAAGCCCCTCGAACAGATAGTCCAAGACCCCGTTCACGTTCCGGGGTGCCAGCCACTCCAAAATGTAAGGATGAAAAAACTCCCCCCACCGATTCTCCGGCGTGGCAAAATAAAAGGGGGCTGCAACCGCCCCCAGAAAATATCCGGTTAGCCCCACCGACGGAATCGCCCCGCCCACCAGCCCCCCGCCCAGGCCCACCAGCAGTTCCGTAGAAGACAGGGCATAACGCCTTACCAGCAGCCTGCAAATCGGATTCAGCACCAGCGCCAGCGCCAGATAGACCATCAGCGTCCCCATCGGAAAGTGGCTGAGGGTCATCCGGGAAGCGTGAATCACGTACTCGATGTAATTCACCCACAAATTGGCCGCTACGGCCAGGCCCACGCCCAGGAGAATGGACCGGAGCGTAACCCCCCTCTGAACGGATCTTATTCCACGCCCGCCGCCCACGTATTCCCCCCTGCCCGGGCCTTCTTTTCACCCTTGAGCGCCTCCGCACAGTGCACCGCTCCCCCGATACTGCCCACCACTTCAACCTCGTGTCCCATTCCCCTCAGGCCCTCCAGGACCGTTTCTCCGATGGATTCCGTAACCGTCAACGGTTCGTCCGTCTGAACGTGCATCCTTGGCCCGGCCGCTGACTCGTAGGAACTCGCCCCGTAATCCACAACCTGCTGCGAGACCCGGGCGTTCACGCTGATAATCCGCCTGCCCCCCGGCATCCCTGTGGCTACATCCCTCTGCGGCAGCCTGAGCGCCATCGGCGCCGTATTGTTCAGCGGCCGCTTGCCCGGCCCGACCGAATTCCGGCGTCCCGGACGCGGGTCCAGGCGGCACATCGCGTGCCCCAGAATGATCCCTGTCTCCGGCACAACCACGCACGACCCGAACGCGCCCCCCTGCGAAATCGTCACTGAAGCCACATTCCCCTCCACGTCCGCCGCCGAAACGTGCAGCGTACCGTGGACCGAATCGCCCGCAGGCGGTGGCGCCAGGCGGTCCACGTCATCCGGAAACTGCCGCATCGTCTCCACCCGCCCCATCGCATACTCCCTGCTCAACAGCCGCTCCACCGGCACGTCCACAAAGTCGGGGTCTCCGAGATACGTCAACCGGTCCCGCCACGCCAGCTTCAGAACCTCCGCCAGCCGGTGCCAGTAGGCCACCGTATCGTCGGGCGCCGGGTCGAAGCAGTCAAGCATATTCAGGATCTGCAGACTCGACAGTCCCCCGTTCGGCAGAATCGCGCCGTACACCTTTGCGTTCCGGTAGGAAATCTCGTAGGGCGCCGTCACCCGCGGGGTGTACGATGCCATATCCTCCCGCGTCAGGATGCCGCCCGCGCTGCCGATGTAGTCCGCAATCCGCCGCCCGATCTCCCCTTCGTAAAAATCCCGCCAGCCCGCAGCAGCGATCCGCTCCAGCGTCACCTCCATATCCCGCCGATGCCACACATCATCCGGTTCGGGCACCTTCCCCTCCGGCATCAGGTGTCGGGCCGTCGGCTCGAACTTCCGGATCACCCCCTCCAGGTTCCTGATCGCCCCCGCTGTTGAACCGTACGGAAACCCGTCCGCCAGCAGCTTCAGAGAGGGCGCCACAATATCGGGCCAGGCCAGCCTCCCCCACCGTTCCCACAGCGTCCCCATCCCCGCCATCATCCCCGGCGCTCCTACCGAAAGCGGCCCGTGCACATTCGCATTGTCCCTGACGCGGCAGAAATACTCGTTCTCGTTAATCCCCTTCGGTCTGTCACCCACCCGCATCACCTTGAACATCCGCTCGTGGGCCGCCGCCGGCGCGGCTGCATTCGCGTCCAGCGACCAGGCCTCCCCTGTGGCCCCCTCCAGCACCACCGCGCAGCACACATACCCGCCCACCCCTGTTGACTGCGGCTGAAGCATACAGCACGCCATACTCGCCGCCGCTGCCGCATCCATCGCATTTCCCCCCTGCGCCAGCACCCCTGCGCCCACCCGTGCCGCCGCCTCCGGCCCCGCCGCCACCGCCCCCACCGAAGACACCACCTCTTTCCCTTCAACCATTTTCACCCTCTCTTTCTATAGATCGCAGAGTGAAAATCAGATTTTAACCCCTTCTTGTCTTTCTCTGCGTCTCTGCGGTAGATCATGGTTTCCCCGCCATCCCCTGCGCCACCTTACAAATCGCAGCCCCTATATCCCGAATATCCCCCTCCTCCATCTGCTCGTGAATCTCCCGCACCGCCACCGTCCTCAGCCCCGCCACCGCCCCTGGCACCAGCTTGGGCCCGTAGGGGTAGTCCCGGCTTGTCACCCCGCACGTAAACGGACACCCGCTCTTCCCGTTCTCCAAAGGGCGCCCGGCTTGGGAAAGGCGTCGTCCGTACCTTCGGCCCCCCGTCAATCGCCAGCTTCTCCATCGCTATCCCTTTCTGTTTAGAAAATAACCAGATACCCGGGTCCAGCTGTTCTTTTGCTGATGGCCTTTTTCTTGCTCGCCCCAGTAATTTCCGGTTAGAAAATTGCGGTTAAGATTTTGCTGGGGTCAAAAAGTTGTTTAAAATCTCCGTCGATAAACATCCCCTTTTGAAGTATTTCTAAACAAAATGTTAAGCATAAAAACTTGCTTCGACACGACCGATATCTACCTTGGATAACCCTGCCAAACGGCGCTCTCGGAACCCATCGCCTTCGGGATGGCGTCCAGATTGCTCGACTCGACTGCTCTTTGATCAAAAAGCTCTGCGCCGAAAGGCCCAAATCGTCCAAAAGGCCGTTGGAAAGGCCTCGTTTGTATCCGATTTTTCGCTCGGAATCCTTAAGCAGGATGGTATGGCAAGAAAGGCTTATGAGTTAAACCTTTGTTTCTAATTGTCTTATTAAACGTTCCTTTGGCAAGCAATTTTCTAACCGGAAATTACTGGCTCGCCCAAGAAAAAGGCCGAAAAAGAAGGGCGCCTGCCTGTGCCGAAGGCAGACAGGCAAGCAGGCAGACAGGCATTAGCCAACTTCAATCCATATCGGCGACGACCAGGCCTGGTTTTGGTCTCGCTGCGTAATCCGTACATAATAGTAACAGAAGGGAGACAAACCGGAAAACACAGGCATTTGGAACGTCAGTGGCCTGGAATCGCAAAACGTCGTCTCCACCGTATAGGCCCCGGGGCTCTCCTCATAGACCACCTCCCCGTTCCGGATCACCTCCACCCGATCGATCGGCCGCGTGCCGGCCGCACGGACCTGTAGCACGCGATCCCCTTCCCATCCCAATACCTCCTCCCCCATGAGGTGCTCGCCCAGCGTCACATAGAGCAGAATCTTCGCGCCCGTGGTCGCGTAACACCGCCTCGCCCGGATCGCATCGAAGATCGCCTCCCGGCCCAGCGCCTTCGCCAGCACCGCCGTCCACCCCCGCCCTTCGTTGTGCCCATGTGGGCCGGACCCTGGTTGCCCAAGTTGATTGTCCGTACCCCCAATAAAGCCCATGCGCCGCCCCTGAGACAGCGCATACTGCGCCGAATGTTCGCCCCCGATCTCCGAAATCCCCCACCGGGAACAGATCTCCATCACCGGCTCCATCCGGTTGGGCGGGATGCTGAAATCCGTCCCGTGGATAAACTTCATGTGGTGCGGAAACGTCAGCGCCCCGGTCCCCTCCAGCGTCGCCCAGAGATTGTCCGGATGGCAGGCCGCATTGCTCCGCCAGTCGCCCCAGTGTGCATGACCCACCGGAAACCGCTCGGCGTCTGCTAAGTTTCGGAACAGCGCGTGGCGATGTCCGTAGCTGCTGTAATTCTCGCAAATCGGGAGCGTGGCAAAATCCTCCCGCCCGTTAAACGCTTCGTTGATCTCCAGATAAGCCTGCCAGTGCTTCCGGGAAAACGGGAAGTTCATCGAATTTTGCTGGTGGCTCACCGACGCAAAGTCCAGCTCCGAAATTTCGTACGCGTAGTCGTAGGCCTCCTGCATCGTCCCGAACCCGTCGCACGGTCGGCAGTGCGAGTGCAGGTCCCCAAAAAAGACCCGGTAGCCCCCAAAGTGCTCCGGGGACCCCACCGGATTGCTCCGCCCGATCAAGTCGCACGACAAATCCTGCGCCTGCACATAGTGAAACGGTCCCTCCCCTGTGATCGGCACCTCAATCCGCGTAAACCTCTCCGCCCTGCCGATGGAGACCCTGTACTCCACCTCCTCCACGTCCAGTTCCGACACCGTCACCTCCCCGCCGTAGTCGAACGCCCGGTTCAGATCGTACTGGTCCATGGGCACGATCTTGAACGACGGTATCCCGTCTGGCCCGGTCACCGCCTGAGTCGTCACCCGAAGCGACCGCGCATACCCCCCATACGTCGTCACCCCCGGCGTTGTTGAAAGCGGCCGGAAGGCATCCGTCCCATGCGGTCGGAGCGCCGTCGTAAAGGGGTGGAACTGCACCGTCTGCGGCGCGCGCACGCGCGTTCCGTCCGGGTGCGCAAGGTGAATCCTCAGCCGCTCGCCCACCGGCAGCGCCCCGCCTTCCAAGTGCACGTGGATGAGGAACTCAAATCCCACCGGAATCAGCGCAACATGGGCCTGCACCCCCTCGGCCGACGGCTCTGCCGCGACAAAACACTGCCGCCCGTTGCCATATCCCCCCTCCCACACCGCGAAAAACTTCGAAATCTCCGGAAACGCCCCGTTTAAATCCAGCTTCCAGGTCCGGGGCACCGCCACCAGCAGATCCGTCCCGGCCCCCAGCGCCGCCTCTACCGGCGAAATCGTAAACGACAGGTGCAGAGGCTCGCACACCTGCGCCGTGGGAGGGTGCATTTCAACGGCCGCCTCAAAGGGTTGCGCATCCTCAAACCCCGCTTCCAGCACCCCCCACTCCCGGCGGTTCATAGAAATCTCTGCCATAGAAATGTGGCGCAAAGAACCCTCGTCTTCAAACGATGGCGCAATGCGCCCTCCTCTTGGAAAAGCTGCTCCACAACAACCGCAGATCAATATCCGTGAACATAATGCCCCGCCCCGGGAAACCAGATCACATCCACCAGCACGGAAAGGCTCACCCCCAGCGTGTATCCCGTCAGCACGCCCAGGAAAAACGGGCGGCAGCGCCGGTAGAGCGTGGCCCCTCCCACCTGGAGAAGGACGAACTTGATCGCCCAGGCGATAAACACCGAAAACGTCGTCCAGTAAACGTACGAAACCCCTGCAATTGGAAACCCGATCGGATGGAGGGGCCACCAGGAAAACCGGTACTTCAAAAAGGTCAGCAGCGCCATCACCCCCAGGCCGATGCCAAACAGACTCAACCGCAGGGGATCGATCGGCTCTGGATTGCGCATCTGCGCCAGCGCAGTTGTGAACCCTCCCTTGCTGTACGACCGGAAGGGGTGATAATATTTGAAATTGTAAGCGCCAAGCGTATACCCTACATAAAGCGTATAGACAATAGAGGCAGCCGCGCCTGCGGCAAAAGCCAGCAGCAGGGTCACCAGCAGCCGCCGCCGGTCCGGCTTGGGACAGGTATCCGCAATCTTGGCCGCATGGGTCACCGCCGGCATAAACAGCCCCTTGCCGTACGAGGTGAGCCCGTTGGAAAAAGCCAGAGCCGTGTGCGTGGACGCGGCCAGGTTCCGAGGGCCCAGGATCTGGGTCACCATTTCCTGCGCCCCCACCGGCGTGCACACGAATACCAGCCCCACATCCGATACGATCCGCGCCACGCCCAGGTAAATCACCAGCGTGGCGAACAGGTACAGGCAGGCCACCCCGAACCCCATACCCGCCCGCCACAGCCAGAACATGGCAAATACCATGCTCAACCCCAGCCCCAGCAGCGCGGTGCGGTAACCCATCATCTCCTCGGCGTCGTCCAGGGGCGCATCGCCGCCCAACGCCTTCCGCACAACCGCCTTCAGGTGGCGCCGGGCCGTCCACAGCCCCCAGAAAACCAGCATAAAAAAAGCGCCCAGATTCAGCCAGGAAAAGGTCTGCGAGGTATTCCACGGCGTGCTGGCGTTGAAACCGAGCCGGTTCAGAATGCCGCTGCGCACAATGAACAGCACGCCGAAAAACCAGAAACTGAACAGCACGTCGAGATTGGCAAAATACGCGAATGAAATCGTGAACATATTGATCCGCGTCCAGATCCCCGGAATCCAGCGGCCCTTGAACCCGCCGTCGAACCAGACCCAGGGCCCCCACCGGATATTCGGAATAATGGGAAACGAAGGCACGAAATAATTGATCATATTCCAGCAGATAATCCCCGACGCAATGCAAAACCCGACCCAGAAAAGGCGCGGGAACCCGGTCCCCTCGCGCACCGTCAGATCCAGCACCGGCCGCAGCACCGGGTACGTGAGACGCTCGCTCTCGGCCCACTGCTTCCGCAGAATCACCGCCAGGCAGATTGACCCCACGAACAGCGCCGTGGCCAGCGCCATCCAGCAGGCCACGGGCGTCAGCCACACGCTCCAGGGAATCGACACGCCCGCGGGCAGCCCCTCGTACAGGTAGTCGATGCTTCCGTTCACATTCTGGGGCGCCAGCCAGGTGGGAATATGCGGGTGGAAGAATTCCCCCCACTGGTTCTCCGGCGTGGCAAAATAATAGGGCGCGGCAATCACGCCCAGGAAATATCCGGTCAGCCCCACCCCCGGAATCGCGCCGCCCACCAGCGCGCCAGCCAGGATGGCCAGCTGCTCCGTATCCGACAGCGCATACCGTCTCCCCAGCAGCCTGATCAGCGGATTGAGCGCCAGGATCACCAGCAGGTAAACCATCAGCGCCCCCATCGGGAAGTGGCTGCGCGTGAGCTCCGAGCCGCGAACATCGTACTCGATGTAGCCCACCACCACATTGACCGCCGCAGACACGCCCGCCGCCAAAAGAACCGACCGGACAGTCATCCCCCGCCCGCCCGGCGCCCCAGCGTCAACCCCCTGCTGCATGCGGGCGCTTTGGGAAGCCTCAGCCATAGAAAAACCTCAAACCGACCCTCCCCCCCCGTACTTCCTGAACCGCACCGCCTGCCCCGTCTCCACCGACCGCCGGACGCACGCAAAGTACTCCGCCACGTTGTAGGCGTCAACACCGCCCACCGAAGGCGTCCCTCCAACCTGCGCACACGCCGAAAACTCGGCCAGCTCTTCGTACTGCTCGTCGATCCGCTCGAACGCCTCCCTCTCCAGGCCGTCGGAACGGTGAAGGGTCACCGAATTATCATCCCGGTTGTCCCACTTCGCCTTTCCTTCGTTTCCGATAAAGGCGATCTCGTACCCCGAATAGGAAACATAAGAACACCCGATATAGGACATGCGGCCGTCCACATACTGCGCAATCACCACCCCCAGATCGGGCGCGTCTCCCGCCCCGTCCCGTTTGGCCATAAACGCCGAAATCGTCTCCGGCGTACCCATAAAATCCAGCACCAGGTCGATAAACACCACCCCCATCTGCGTAAAGGGCAAAAGCGGCGCCGTCTTCTTAAAATAGCGCCAGTTCTCCGGCGTCAGATCGTACCCCGATGCGCCCGTAACCGTGGCCTCGGCCGAATGGACCGCACCCAGCTCGCCCCCCCTCAAAATCTCCTTCATCCGGACAATCGCCGGATTCCTCCTCAAATTGTGCCCCGCCATCAACACAATCCTCCGCGCCTCCGCCAGCCGGAGCATCTCTCTGGCCTCCTCTGGATCGGTCACCACCGGCACATTGACAAACACGTGCTTCCCCTCGCCCGCGCACACCTTGAAATGCTCGAAATGCATCGCGTTGGGCGTGGTAATCACCACCCCCTCAACCTCCGGATCGGCCGCCACCTCTTCTGCGCTCCCGGCTCTTTTCGCGCCGAATTTCCCGGCCGCCGCATCCAGACGCTCCCCAACCGGATCGTACGCCGACACCAGCTTCAGCCCGTCGTTCTTCTCCACGGCCCGCTGGTGGTTCCGGGAATACCCCCCCAGCCCGATAAACCCCAGGTTCATGCTCACCCCTTCTCAATCGCAATCGTAGAGGCGCACGACGGCTTCAGCCGGATGCGCATATTGGCCGTCAACCCGTACCCCGCGTGCAGGTACCGCCCCATATCCAGGTCCCACGCACCCTCGTTCTCCTCCGTCCAAATCCGGTAAGACGCGCCCTTCCACCTCAGACTCAGCATCCCCTCCAAAATCGAATACCCCAGCTCGTTCTTCCCATCCCACAGCAGCACGGGAACAGAGAAAAAGACCTCATCCTGTGCCCCCACGTCGCCCACCTCATACGTCAGACGCACCCACCCATCCCCCACCACCGGCTTCAAACGCAGATCCAGCTCCCCCCCCAGCAACCGGTATTCTCCCTCGTCCACAACCTCCGCCCGGCCCGACATCACCCGGTACGACCCATCCGCGCCCTTTACCCCAACCCCGAAATAAGGTTCCAGGAGCGGATCCATCTTGCTCTTGTCCTGGATCAGCTCGCGAAACGGGTGCTTCACCCCATCCCGCTTCGCGTCCGCGATCGGTTCGATCATCCCGTTGCTCAACCGCAGAGAAACCGGCTGCAGGGGAAGGTGGTACCCAAAATCGTGCTCACAAAGTGCAAACCCCAGCCTGGCATTGGTCCCGTGCAGCACAACATAGCCCCCATCCGGGTCGACCACATTCTGCACCTGCGCCGACCTGACCGTTTCAAACCCCTCCCAGCCCTGCTCCACAAGCAGCGCAAGCAGCGACCAGGCAACCAGCCCTGCGCCCAGGTCCGTATTCAGCCGGTTGTAGGTCCACTCCAGACCCGCCAGAGCGTAGGGAGAAAAGTGGTTGGGCGTATGCGAGAAAATTCCGGCCTCAACGTTAAACGACCGGCAAAACGCAAGCAGCGCCCGAACCCGGTCTTCCGCCTGCCTCCCTTCTCCAATATATGCCAGGAGTGCGGCCGCGGGATAGACATACATCTGATACGTGCTTCGACTCGCCAGAACCGGCAGATCAAACGCGCCGTTTGCCCGCTTGAACCAGGCGCACATATTCTGGAAAAGGTCCGCAATCCCCTCGTCCACGGTATCCGGGGTCTTGTTCAACAGCGCCGCCGCCATAAAACTCCCGGCCAGATACGCATGCGGAATCGAGTTCCCGTTCACATCGTCGTCTTTCAAAAATCCCTCGGGAGTCATCCGCACCTTGAACAGGGCGACAATCGCCTCCGCCCGTTTTTTCGCCTTCTCCTCCCGGCCCAGGTCGCCGTACCAATCGCACACCAGCGAGGCCGCCGACACGTGGCAGTCCGAAAACCCGGCGTCTTCAACATAAGAATTTGCGAACGCCTGCTTCCAGTCCGCCAGCTTCTCCTCCTCCACAACCCCCGAAAAAACCGGAAACACCATCGCCCCGTATCCCATCACATATTCTCTGAACCCCGGCGACCCCTTCGCATCCTCCAAAATCGCCACCGTTCGCTCAACCCAGCGCTCCGTCCACTCCAAATACCGGTCCTCACCTGTCAGCCGGTACAGGGTCGCCCCAACCACAGACCAGCAGCCCGGCGCGAAATTCTCGGGCCGGTTGCTCTCATACGCATCGTTCAACCTTCCGGTGTCATCCGTCCACCGAACCCCGACCTCAAACCCTGCCTTCAGGCATTCGACCAAATCGTTTCGCATATCCTCCTCCTGTTCATCAGCCAGTAGCGGGCGATCCCAGGGACCGCCCCTGTGACGCCGCTCGCCCCCCATAGCCCCGGTCGATATCCGGCAGGTCCGTGTGTTTGCCCAGGGTCTCGGCCATCGCCCGAACGTGATACGGCAGCGCCCCGCAGCACGAACCGATCAGGTCGATCCCCATCCGCACCGCCTCGGCCGTGTACTCCGCCATCGCAAACCGGGTCACCACGCGGGGCTCCACCTGCGGCCACAAATCCGCCCGGCTCAGCGGCCGGTTGAAAACCTCCCCCGGTTCCACCTCATAACCCGTCGGCTGAGCGCACAGGGGCACGGACACCGCATCCCGCACCTCGTACATCAACGGCCCCATCGTCTGCCAGGGCCGCATGCAATTGACCCCCACCACATCCGCCCCCGCATCCACCAGCCGCTTGGCCCCTTCTCCGGGACGGTACCCCTCCCGCGTATACTCGCTGTCCCGGTAGGTCATCGTCACCACCGCCGGCACGCCCGCCTGCTTCACAAACGGAATCGCCAGGCTCACCTCGTCTACCGAATAAAACGTCTCCACAATAAACAGATCAACCCCTGCCGCTGCCTGCTGTCCCACCCGCTGTTCGAAAAAGACCTGCGCATCCCGCTTCTGCTGCTCCGTCATCGGCGCCCACGTGGACTGCCCGCTATAAACAAACGGACTCAGCGTTCCCGCCACGAACCTGTTCTCACCCGCTGCCTCCCGCGCCAGCTTCACCGCCGCGTGGTGCAGCTCCTCCTCCCGCTCCATCGGACGCACCCCCCACGTCATTGCCTGGAGTACCTCGGCGCCTGCCCGCGCAAACTCCCGGTGCAGCTCCAGCACCCCTTCGGGATAGTCCAGCACCCCCATCGGAATCTTCGACGCATAGCTCCCCAAACACCGCCGTTCGAACTCCAGATAGTACCCTCCGTCGCACAGCAACGGCCCTTCGGCCAGACGTTCCAGAAATCCGGATGCCATGTCCTGCCTCCTCTTTTACAGATATCGGATAAAACACGCCCGCTTCCCAAATCTCCGCGGGTGATATTCCACCGGTAAAACGCCGCCTGGATCACACGCCCACCCAGGCCATCAGAAGACAAAATCCGCGCTGGTCAGCAAAGTATCCTTCAAATCGCCCCGTAAAGGCAGGGCCTGCCCCACCCGACCCGCCTGCTACACCTCCACCACCTCGAACCGCTCCCCTTCCCGCATCCCGTAAGCGCTGCCGGTACTTTTCCGGGACACCTCCATATCGCCATACGTCGCATACCGCCCTCTGGCGAGGCAGAGCGAAATAGGTTCTCCGTCCTCCACGGTCGCAACCGCAGCCCTCCCGTCCAGCCCCAGCGCTCCAAACCCCACCTCCCCCGGCTCTGGATTGTGCAACAGCTCGAACCGGTCGCCTCCACACACAACCTGAAGTGCCACGGCCTCCGCCGCCCCGTTGACCGGATGCCACACCGCCTGGACTTCTGGCGCAACCTCGCCTTCAAACGGCGCGTACACCGCAACAAAAATCGCCCGGGAGCCGGAGCGGCTCACCTGCAAATACCCCCGGTAGGGCATCACCGCGCCCTCTTTCAGCGTCCCCCCCTGCCCGTGCAACGCCTGAATCACATCCTCTTCGGGCGGGCACTCCGAAACGGTCACAGCCAACGGTACAGCCCCGGGGAGAACCACCTTCAGCCCGCTCGGATTTTCTCCGTCGAACAGCCAGGTCGCCGTCACGTCTCCCCCCGCCTCGCCCTGCCTGCCCCAGCGCAGCGGCTCCGGCACGTCTACCGGCTGCATCTCCCCCACCCCTTCCACAGACAGCCGGCCCGACCGGGCGTGCAGCGTCCACGTATACGCATCCAGATCCCCGCAAACCCGAAACAGATCCACCACCAGGGGTTTTCCCCTGCGCCTGGGCAGCAGGGCGATGAACCGTGAGTTGTGCGGCGCCAGCCCGGCCTCGGCCAGCTTCGGCCCCGGCGTGATGAGCCAGATCATCGGCTTCCCGCCCTCTGCCTGTTCCGCCACCTCCTGCACCGTATTGTGAGAAAGTGCGCTCCGTTCCCACAGCCGCGCCCATTCCGGGTTCCAGTTGTACCCCATTTCCGTAACCATCTCCAGCCCGCACGCCCACAGTCCCAAATTTAAATAATCCCGCTGCTTGTGCGCTGCCGGGACGTAGGGGCCGTAGTCGATAAACACCATCGTCTGCGATGCCTTCTCCGCTCCCTCCCGCAGCGCCATCACCCCCATCCCCGGCAGGTGCAGGCTCTCAACCCCATAGTCTTCCCCCGCCCCATCGGCAGCCGCGTCCGGCGCCCGATAAAACAGCGAATACAGCGTTCCCCCCGCCAGGTTCTCCCCCCACATTTCCTTCAAATGGCGCAGCGCCTTCGGATCCCTATAATTGATATAGGCGATCTCCGAGCAGAAAAAACGCGGTCGGCTGCCCACGTGGGAATCGTTCACCGCCGGAATGCTCCCGTCTGGAAAGGTGAAATCCAGAAACCAGGTATAACAGCGGCGCAGCAGGCAGCATTTTGGATTGGAATAAATATCCACCCCTGTATTGCCCCGCACAATCTCCGGAATACCCACCATTGCCTGCAGCAGCCCCAAAGTGTAATCGGGGGTACATTCGTAGAACGTACCGTCACCGTGAAAAATCCCTACCCCAGGATCCAGCAGATCCTCGTACATCTTCACAATCGACCGCAGCGTCTCCCCGTCCTCCAACAGCGCCGCTGAAGCCGCAATACACCACCACGCCTCCCCGTGGTCCTGAATCGAGTAATGCCACAGATAGGGCGACACATCCTCCCCCACCTCGTACCCCTCCAGCGACCCCGCCCCCCCCTTCTTGAACCCCTCCACAAAATAGTCGCGGGCATACGCCACCAGCTCCCGGTCGATCCTCTGGCACTGCGCTTCGGACAGAACCCCGGAATCGCGCACCAGGTCGTAGGCGTGCAGCACCTGGTGCACGTGCCCGGCGTCGCGGCGTTTCCACCCGTCGATCTTGCCGTAGTAGGGATCGACCTCATCGTGCCACTCGTTCCGATTCACCCTGTTGATCCGATATCCCTGGAACACCTCCGCAAACCGTTCCACCAGGGTCCCCACCTTCTCCGCATACCGCCCGTCCCCCTCAATCTGGTACACAATTCCCGCGCTTTCCAACCCCTCCAGAATGTAATGGAGCCGATAAGACCGGATCACCGCATGGATATTCCAGGTCTCCGACGCATCCTCCGGGTCCCAGTCCCACGTCGTCTTGCAGTCGGTGCACTGGAGCGTATCCCCGGTGTTGATCAGCGTGTACGCATACCACGGCCCGCATCCGCAGTGGGGGCAGACCACCGTAATCAGCGGCGTCTTATCCGGAACAAAAGAACGCAGGCGGTCCCGGTCCATATCCAGGTAACCATCCGCCTGCGCCTTAATCCCTGCATACAGATCCCTCGCCCAGGTATGGCGCACGATATTCTCCCTGGCCCGGGCGATATCGCTCGCCTTGTACATCGTGCAGGGATACCGCGACGCCTTCGATTCGGCCATACCGTCTCCTGTAAAAAAAATAGAATCGCTACTATATATGCCTGCCTTTGGCGGAAATCAAGCGAAACCGGAACGGGTAGTCCAGCACCCCCATCGGACTCTTCGACGCATAACTGCCCAGGCACCGCCGCTCGAACTCTAAGTAATACCCCCCATCCACAAGCAGAGGGCCTTCCGCCAGACGCTCCATAAACCCGGATGTCATATCATCCTCCCCTCTTCTGTGTCCTTCTGTGGCGCTTCACTCCTTTCGCACCTCATAGAAAGGTACAAGAAGGGGTGAAAAGTCTTCCTTGAAAGGCACCCGTTGTTCGACATTTGCACCACACCAGTCGAAGACTGTGTGCCCTCGTTGCCACATCCAATTGATGGCCTTCCAGCGTACAAGAGAATATGCTTCCCTATCTTTAGCCTGGTTATGGCACGTATAGAGACCGTAGCAGCGATGCCTGTCCCAGGGAATCAGCATGGCGGCTCTGATCTGGTCTTGTGGGTCCACAGTAGTGAACAAGCGTCCGCAGTCCCGATCGTAAATGGCATCAACCAGATCAACATAGAAGTCGTGGGAAAATATGTGACCGTAGGTGGGCTCGAAAAGGGTGGCAAGTGCATCGGGATTCCTACTCTCCACTACCTGGTAGCCAAGCCCTTGGCCCTTTTCAATCTCATTGCGCGTGTGAGCTGTCAATTGATTGTAGAATTCGCGTTCTTGGTCTCGAAAAAGGCGATACGTAAAGAGCGGCCTCGCCTTCCAGCCTTGCCAGATAAACCATCGAATGTTGATGAATTCTGGCGTCGTTACGAATCGGACCTCTTCGTAGTCCCTGAAGAACTCAAGCAAAGCAGAGGATACATGGCGGTCCAATTCTGCTCGCATGCCGGGTCTGGATCTATCTTTGTGAATCAGAATGCCGCCAAAAGGAGTGCCCCTGGGCCTATTGAGTCGTTTGGCACTTGAGCCGTCCTCCTGGAAGCTTAGGCCGGCTATGAGTCGATCCTCTTCAAAAACCCCTACATATCGGATTCGACCGAAATGGCGGTCTATGAGGTCAAGCCATAAGCGAGAACAGAAGAAATGGCCTTCCGGAGATGACTCGTTCAGGTCATCCCACAACGGCAGCTCCGATGGGGCAAGAACCCGTACCTGCAATTCTGATGGGTCAACACGCTCGTCTTCCATCTTTTGGTCCTCCCCTTAAGAAACTTCAGCCCCTCCCCCTGGCCCCAACTCCAGCCAAACCTCATTTCCGCGAACCTCAAGCGTTCGGTAGAGGGCATTCCGGTTGGCCGCTGGAGGATCGCCCGTAAAACGCCACTCTCTCTCCGGCTCAAGGCGAATTCGGTAGGCCGCTCCCCGGTAGGTCACTTCAACGCCGGAGGAACCTTCCGAAACCGATGCCTCCTCCTGTCCGTCAAAGGAGATAACAGGCACTAAGATAGACTGTTTCGGCGGTCTGGGGTCCAGCCGGACGGAATATACCAGTCCTTCCGAAGTCAGAGAATAGGACTCCACGATTTCACCACAGCCTCCCATTTCACCACGATACGTAACCTCGAAGGCGACCTCGTCCGTCGTCTCTTTGAGCACCTTAAGGGTGACATCCGAGATCTCAGCCTCAAAATCCGCAAGCCGATGTTCCTTTCCTGCTGCGTCTTTCCATGCAGGTCCGACGGCGAGGTCTCTGGACGGTCGGTTGACCCCGAAGGAGTATTCGGCACTGGCCGACAAGCTCGCCGACAGAGCGGTCTCCGGTCGAACGCCTTCGCGGTGAATGCGCCCCAGTCCCGTAGCATCCTTCTTGTGGTCCGCACGTGTGTCGATCTCGACGTGATAGCCCCCACACGTGGCGAAGACCTTGTGGAAAGCCGGCCAAAGATTGAAGACGTACCCGCCCACCTCAGCAGGCGTGATCCGCTCTTCGATCTCCTCATCGGCCAGATGATAGGCCGTAGCAAAAAGGCTGGCCGCAAGCGCGCCGTAGACGCTGTAGGGCCCGGCCGAATCGACCCCATGTCCCAGCGAAGGGTGAAAGCCCTGCTTCGTATGGCGGAAGGGGTTCATATCGATAATCCAGGGCAGGCACATCTGCACGGCCCTGCGCCCTGCCCGCTTGAAAATCCCCGCCGTCAACAGATCCCCCGCCTGTCTGTGATACGCAGCCTGGGTTTCACAGAGGCAGGCAAAGTGCCCCTCAACGAAGTGAAACTGGTTGCTCCGCCCTCCAAAAGGCATCTGCCCGGTGACCGACTGGCAGAGAAGAGAAGTCAAAGCGCCTCTTTCGGATATCCAGTCCAGGTGTCCGCCATCGTAGCCGTAGTGGCGTACCAGGTCCAGCTGCTGTTTCACGACAAGATCATAGGTCATCGGATCGTTGGGATCGCGGTACATCCCATAGGGGGTGAAATCTCTTGATAGGTATTCGATCGCCCCTTCAATGAGTTCCCTATCTCCACCGAGCTTCAGGCTTCCCTTGAAGAATTCAGCAGTCAGTAAGAAAGCGACAAAGTTGTGATGGTGAATCCCACCTTTGACCGAGCCGTAGCTCGCACGCGGGTTGTGTCCCCGCCATATGGCCTCCCACCGTCTCACGCGCTCTGGATCCATCCTGTCTTTCAGCGCCCTGTGGGCGTACATCAGCTCCTTGATCCAGAACTCAGGGAAGTACTGGACCTGGTCCAGGTGAGCCAGACGCTCCTCATATGCCTTGGCGCAGCCGTCGATCAGGTCTTCACACCGGCCTGTGGAAATAAGCTGTCCGAGTGCGCCGATGAAGCGTGTCTGGGCGTGAACGAGCACCCTCTGCCCTTGGCGGTTGGTGGTGTAGTATTCATCCTGTGAAAAGGGATCCAGGATGATCCCGTTTTCGTCCTGCCAGGTCGCCAGCGCCCGGACGATCCGCTCGGCGGCGTCCAGGCAGGTTTCACGGGTGACGCCTGTGGGCCGTGGGATCGGCGCCCGCTCGATGTCCTCCCGAAGCCGGGCCCACGTTCCTTTCAGTGGATAAGGCTCCATAAACCCGGATGCCATAATCCCCTCCTCCTGGATGTGGACGACGGACGATAGACAACAAAGGAATCGCCAGGCTCACCTCGTCCACCGAGTAAAAGGTCTCCAGAACGAATAGATCCACACCCACCTCGGCCTGCTGGCCCACCCGCCGCTCGAAAATGGATTTCCTGCGGTCCTCCTCTGCCGTCTACTCCGACACCACGAACCCCGTCTCCTTCGCTGCCGTCCGGCCGCTGTTCAAATCGGTCACTTCCACCCGCAAATAGTGCCGTCCGGCCTTCGCCTCCCCCAGGTCCAGCTCCGTGTACACCGCCTCCGACGCCGCCAGGCCCGCCCGCTTGTACCCCCCCACGGCCACCTCCTCCTTTCGCCCCCTGCCCGTCAGCGTCTGCACCAGGCGCGAAATAATCCCTCCCACCTTCCGGCCCACCGTGTACGCAACCCGGTATTTCGCCTGGCCGAATTCGTCTTTCTCCAAATTATAAACTTCATAGTAAACGAACACGCTCTGACCCGCGCGGTACGTCCGCGAAGGCATCGGGATCACCTCCAGCCCCGCCTTGCCGAACCTGCCCTCCGTTTTCGCCTCGGCAACCCGCCAGGCCAGCTCCAGGTCGCTCACCCGCAGCCGATCCCCACCGTACCCCTCCACCACCACCCGCTGCCGGTAAATCCCCAGCCGGCCGTCCATCCGGTCCTGCGCCTTCACCTCCAGCCGGTAGACCCCGGGCGGCACCTCCATCCGCACAAGGTCCGGCACCAGCGTTCCCCACTCCTTGGGACCGCCCGAAACCTGGAACGCCACCTCGCCCGTTTTGCGGTACACGGTATCCAGCGTTGTGGGAATTAGTGCGACCTGCCGTTTCACCACCCGCGTCACATCTTCTCCGGGCGCGTAGCGGCGCGGTGGGCGGGGAATTCCGTAATAAACCTCCAGCACACTGCGGCCGTCCCTTCCCCGAAAGTCCGCCAGCGAATAGTAGAAATCGAAGGGCGGAACCTCGTATTCGGGCACATAGTGGTCCGGAGACACCGAGGCCGCCACCGCAAACGTCCGCTCGGGCGCGTGCCGAACGAACCGGGCCATCTGCGCGGCGGAAACCTCCGGAGACATCGGCACGGGCGCATAATCGTAAATCCCCTTGCCGAACTCATCGGTGAAGCTGATCTCAATCCCCCCATCCACCTGGAGATAGACCCAGGACTCCCAGGGCACGCCCCCGTGGTCTTCACCGGTCGCCGTCACCGGGCGGTAGTCGGTCAGCTTGGAGGAATCGTCCTGGAAAAGCTGCCCCCGCGCACGGGCGCTTCTACCGTCCGGCCCGAACGCAGCGACGGCCCGGTTGTTCTCGTCCGAACCGGCCGGGACGGCCTCATCCGAACCGTCCTCCCGGACATGCCGGCCCGCTCTGGCCTGGACGCCCCCCACCTCGTCCTGCCCCTCGGCAACATAATGCTCCCCCCGGCTGGGTCCGCCGCTCTGCCGCTCCCCCTGCACCGCCCGGTCCTGCCTGAGGTTCGCCACCGCATCCGTTCCTTCCAGTTCCTCTTCAATGGACATTTCGAACCCCAGATCGGCTTCGAACCCCAGCACATCCCTCTGCAACGAGAAATTGCGCACCGGGAACACCGGGCCGGTATACATCTCGCCAATCGCGGCTGTCCCGTACAGATTGGCCGCCAGCCGCTCTTTCACCCGAATCACAGCCAGATCTCTGGGAACGTCCATCATCCGTGAACTCGACCGGTGGTCCGGCTCTCCGAACCGGATGTACACGTCTCCCCGGCGGTCCCACGGCTGTTTCCCGCCCGAAAACGCCACAGAGGCATACCACACCCGCCGGTAGTGTTCCAGCAGGCGCTCGTTCACCGGCGTCGTGAGGTCCGGATCCCGCCCGTTCCAGAACCGCCTCGAAAACGCCTCCCGCTCTACGCCCGATGTATGGGCGTACTCGGCCAGCTCCTCCGGCGACGCGATCGGGCTGATGTCCTCGTACAGGGCGCGGATCTTTGCGGGAAGCCGGGACAGGTAGGAGGCAAAAAAGCCCATCGCCATGCCTAACTCCCCTTTTTTCACACACGCCTGCGCCACAATCGGCATCAGCTCTACCGCATCCGGATACGCCTGCACGAACGCCTGCAGCTGCTCCAGAATCCTGTCGTAGTCCTTCACCTTTAAATAAGCCAGCCCCAGCTTTCGCTGTCCCTCCGGGTCGTTAGGCCGAAGGGCCAGGTACTTCGTATACCACACAACCGCCTGCGCGAAGTCCTGGCTGAAATGGGCGTACCAATCTCCAATCAGCAAGTAGGCGTCCCCATACGTCGGATCCATCTTCAACACCCGCTCGATCTCCGGCTTTGCATCGTGCTCATTCATCAAATACCGCGCCCGGGCGATCTGGTATTGCGCATCCACATAATGCCGATCCCGGATCAACGCTTCTCTGAAAAAAGAGATGGCCCGGTACCGCTTATTGGGCAGTTCCATGTGCACCAGCCCCAGTCCGTAATACGGTTCTGCGTCTCCCATCTCCAGCGAAGCCGCCCGCTTGAAAGCCCATTCGGCCGCTGCGTACTTCCCCGCCTTGAGATACGCATGCCCCAGCTGCATGTGCGTATCTTGGTCCTCCAGACGCTGGTGGGCCACGGCCCGCATCCAGAAGACCGCCCCTGCCGCATCCCCCGATTCCAGGCGCCGGTGGGCCTCAGAATAGAGGGAATCCACCCCCTCCGGCCCCAGATCCAGCGCTTCGACCCGGTATCCGCTCCGGCTCGAAACCAGGCGCAGCGCCCGTCCCGGGTGCCAGTAACAGCTCAACCCAGCCCCGGGCCGGTAGAAATAGCCCACTTCAGGCACATAAGGGCCGGAGGCCGCCGGGCAGCGCACCAGCCGGTCCAGCACACTCAGGTCCCGCTTCCGGATCTTTCCGTCTCGAGCTTCCTGCCCAATCTTGCCCTCAACCCACGCGCGCAGCCCCTGCAAATCGGGCGGAAAATATCCCCCGTGCGCCCGGCCGTAGTCTGCAAAAAAATCCCCTAAAACCAGCATGTGCTCCCGGCAAACCGTTTCTTCAAACCCCGCCTCGTCCATCTCCGCAAACGCCCGGAACACGGCGGCATAGCCCAGGCAACTCCCTGTCGAAATTCCCGATTCCCCACCCTTTTCCCCCAGGGCTTCCATCCCACGCACCGCCTCTTCATAGCCCTGTCTTGCCTTCCAGTACTCCCCCTGGTGCATCGCACGGTAGCCCCTCATCCACCAGTTCAACGCCTGGTGCATCAGCGGAAGCGCCACCTCCGAAGCCCGGTCTTCGAACAGCCCCGGCCCCTCTCCAGGCGCACCCGGTCCCCCCATTGCCCCGGCCGCTGGCGCCCGCCCCCCATCGGCGCCCACCCTTTGCGCCACACCGTCCACCAAGCACGAAATCGAACGCCCCGACCACCTGAGGGGGCCGGTCACCTGCCCGCTGATCAGCAGCGTGGCCCGCCCTGTTTCATCCACCGTCCACAGTCCTCCACCGTCCACAACGGCCAGCCGCCGGCCGTCGGGCGCAACCGCCATCTCAAGCGGGTTGAGGTCCTCAGGCAGCGGCCAGGAAGTCTCGCCTGAACCGTCCGCCGCCAGCCGCCAGATCCGGTTTTTAACCAGCGGAAGCTCACGACCCCCGCACAGATAAGATCCGAAAACCCCGTACAACAGGCCCCGCTCCAGATAGACCAGCCCCCGGTTGCCCGGCAAAAACCCGACGCCTCCCGGCCGGCCCGCATACAGCCCCACCCGCCGCGCCCCCGTCCCGTCCGCCTCCACCGTCCACACCGCCGTCATCAAAGCCTTCGCCTGACCGATCGGCACCGCCCGGGCCAGAACCCGCCCGTCCGCAGACCACACGGGGCCGGTCCTTCCGGGCGTCGGCGCAAACAGGCATAACAGCATCAGGACGCCCGCCCCAACCTGCAATTTGCATTTTATGGTGTGCATCTTACAATTTCTCCAAACCACCCACCGCTCCCGGCGTCGGCTCCCTACTTTTCTCCTTGAACCCAGGGGTGAAACGGGCCGCCGACCGCCGGTTTGAACCGGGTATTCGGCGCCTCCGGATGACA
This sequence comes from Candidatus Latescibacterota bacterium, assembly GCA_965222075.1. Taxonomy (GTDB): domain Bacteria; phylum Latescibacterota; class UBA2968; order UBA2968; genus JAAXHW01. Next base: position 4,681,868 of record OZ244937.1, read on the forward strand.
TCCCGTTGCCCTGCATCCCATGCCCAGATTCAGACGTCTGAGGGAGGTGAGATGCTTCAACGCCGAAATATCGCTGAACGGATTGTTCTCCAGATTCAGATCAATAAGCAATTCCAGGTCCATCAGGGGAGACACATCGCCGATCTGGTTGTTGGACAGATCCAGGTTGATGAGCGAGGTGAGCTTTGCAATCGGCGAGAGATCCCGGATCTGATTGCCCGAAAGATTGAGCACTATCAGCACCGGACGCCCGAAGGCCCGGGCGAACCTCTCGAAATCGGAAAAATCCACCCTCCCGTTTCCGTTCAGATCGTATCGGGAATCTTCCGATCCGAACGCCTCTGCAAACAGCGAAAAATCCGGAAATCCAACCATCCCACTGCCGTCAAAATCCGCGTCCCTCGCCGCCTGCTGGGCCGCTGTAAGCCCCAAAAATGGCGACAGATCCTGAATCTGATTGTCGGCCAGATCCAGCTGGCTCAACGAGGTAAAATGTTCGATGCCAGTCAGGTCGACAACACTCCGATCGGCCGCGTCCAGCCACCGCAGCCCGGACACATCCGTCGGCCGGATCTCGCCCGTGGGCCTCGAAATCGCCTCGCGAACGGCTGTTTCTAAGTTCAGATCTCCGAACACCACCTGCTGCCGTTCCCTCACCCCGTCTGCCTGAGCCAGAACCGGAACGAACACAGCCCACAGAAGGCCCAGAACCCGAACCGCATGCCGATTTAATAATCCGTGCGGAATGCCCATATCACCATCCTCACAAATCGTACCGGAACAGCGCCTCTTTCTGAACCGACTGGCCGGTGGTCAGATCCGTCACCGTCACCGTCAGCCGGTTGACCCCGCCCTTGGCCTCCTGCAGGTTCAACTCGAAATACTCCCGCAGATCCGTCTCGGACCGCGCCTGCTCGGTAGACACCGATACCTCCGGCTCCCGGTTCCTAAGAAAAATCTGCCCCACGCTGGCCAGGAACCGGCCGAACCCCTTGCCCTTCTCCGGCGTGGACTGAATCGTATACTTCAGCCGGAATTGGCTCTGCCCGAACGCGTCCCGATTCAGATTGTAGATCTCGTAGTACACAAAGGGATTCTGATCCCTTCGGTAGGCCTTGGTGGGCATCGGAATCACCCAGAAGTCGCCCTTCCGGTAGCGGTCCGCTCCCCCCTCCGCAGACACCGACCAGCTCAGTACCAGGTCGCTCATCCGCAGGCTGTCAACCCCATAATCCGCTACCTCCAGCCGCTCCTTGTAAATTCCGGACCTGCCCGTACGCAGATCCTTGGCCTGCACCCGCAGCTCGTACGTCCCCGGCCGGGCCTCCAGCAGCAGCTGGTAGGGAATAAATTCTCCCTTTCTCCCGGACAGATCCCCAGACGCGCGGTAGGCCGCCTCCTCATTCTCCTGCAACATTTCCCCGGACGCCGGATCGAACAGCGCTGCGGCATATCCCGCCAGCATCCAGGCGCTGTCCCCCTGCGCTGTTTGAGACAGACTTCCGGGCGGCATCCCGTAATAAATCTCCAGGCGGGTCTTCCCATTGCGCCCCCGGAAATTCGCCCGGTCGTAGTAGAAATCCAGAAACTGCTCCCGCCCCCCGGGCAGGTAGTGCTCCGGCGCCTCCTGCACGCTGCGCTTCATCGTCGCCTCGGGCGAATGCTTCACCAGGCGGGCCATCCGGCGCGCCTCATCCGGGTTCGCCAGGTTCGCGGCCGGAATCGGCGCATAGTCAAACCGCCCGCCCCCTCTCTCGTCTGTAAACACGATCTCGATGCCGCCGGCCACGCCCGTATAAACCCAGGATTCCCACCGGACAAAGGTCAGGTCCATCCCGCTGTCCATCCGCAGGCGGTCTTCCGCGAATGGCATCTCGTAGGGTTTCGAGTACACCTGCGCCAGGTACTCTTCATCCGTGGGAGAAAGCTCCTCAAACTCCAGCATCGGATCGTCTGTGACGTCGATCGACGAGACTTCGCCCTCCGTGAGGCCCGAAACGCCCGGAGGCGCGTACGCCGGAGCATCGATCCCTGGATTCACCTGCTGCCGGACCGGGTAAACCGGCCCCCGGTGGACCTCTCCGGTCATATCCACGCCATAGATGTCAAACGCGAGCCGCTCCTTGATCTGCTCCACATCCATGCTCATTGGAGGGGCAACCTTGCCCGCCCGCGACCGGTAGTCGGGCGGCCCGTAGCGGATATAAACCTCCCCCCGCCGGTCCCACGGCTTTGCCCTTTCCGAAAAATTCGTCCGGGCATACCACACCCGGCGGTAGTGTTCAAGCCGGCGTTCGTTCTCGCGGGTCAACAAATCCGGGTCTCGCGCCGCCCAGAAGCGCGTCAGAAATTCCCGCCGGGCAGCGCCGTCTCCCTCCGTCTCCCGGTACACGCGCCGCTCCTCTTCCGAAGCGATCAGGCCGATATCCTGGTAATAGCGCTGCCATTCCTCCAGCGGCAGGTGGGAAAAAAACCGTCCGAAGTACTGCGCGGCCAGGTCCACAGCCCCCCGGTCCAGACACGCCTGCGCCGCAATTGGAAGCAGATCGACCGGCTCTTCTGAAACAAGCAGACTGTCCACCCTGTTCGCGTCCATCTCCTCCAGCGCCCCGGTCCGGATGTAGGCCGATGCCAGCGCCCGCAGCACCTCCCGGTCTGTTGTGGGGTCGATCTGTAACGAACGCACGTAGGCCCCCAGGGCCCGCTCGTAGTCCTCTAAAACGTCTAAATGCATCCTCCCCAGCAGCCGGTAAGGCCCCTCGAAGTCCGGGTACAGAAGGGCCGCCCGCTCCGCGTGGTAGAGCGTCTGCCGGGTGTAAGCCCCCCGCTCCCACACCCCGCCCCCGCTCCAGTAGGAAACCAGCGCCAGGCCGTAGTGCGCCGGGGGAAAGTCCTGCCGGTCTGCAAGTGCTTTCTGGAAAGCCGCCTTCGCACCCTCTAAGTCGCCCTGCCGCAACCGGGCGAAGCCGGCAAGCACAACCCGCCCCGCCGCCTGCTCTTCCAGAACCTTGCCGTAGGCCCGCACCGCCCGCCTCACCTGCCGCTCCCTTTCCCGGGCCATAGCCGCCTCATCGGCCGCTTCACCGCCATCCACTCTCCCCCCGGTCTCCGCATACGATGCCCCCACAGCCACCCACCCCGCACAGCCCAGGCAGAAAAGCAGCCTCATAATATCCGTCCGAACCATCTCGACACCACTCCTGTCTCTGGTAACCGATTCCAATAAAACAGGGAGGACGATCAACCGACCGCCCCCCCTGTACGCATTCTCAACGCCCCCGTATCAGAACGTGCCGCCCAGCGACACCCGGAGGGGTGAATCGAAGACCCCCTTCTCTTGGTGGTGGTAGGAGAAATCCAGCGACACCGTCTTGCCCGGCATCACCTTGCGTCTCAGACCCCCCCCCAGGCTCCATTTCTCAAGCTCCATGTGCGACCGGTAACCGGCCCGCAGAGCGAGCGTATTTTGCAGCCAGACTTCCGCGCCAACCCGGGTCACGGCCCGGTAATCCGTGATAAACGAGTGCTCTACCGACAGGGTGGCATAACCGGGGTCTCCCTGCCTCCCGAACACCTCCATGGCCCCGGCAAGAGAATATACCGTGGGCATCGAAGAAATCGTGCCGCCCTCCGTCGTCTTCACATTTGGCCCTAAGTTCTGGAACGCCATCGCAATCCGGACGGTCTTGTACCCGGTGTAAAAGAAAGTACCCACGCTGTAGTCCACCGTGGCGACCTTCTCAAGGTAGAGGTCCTCCTGCACCCATCGGATCTGTCCGCCCAACATGAACTTATCCGTCATCTGCTTGGCAAACATCGCCCCAATGGCGATATCGCCCACCTGTGCGAACGTGCCCGACCCCCACGGCGCCGTGGGCGTGGTCACCTCAAACTTCTCCGCAGCGAAGCTGATCACATTAAACCCGATCACCCCGAAGCCCGCGTTGAACGCCAGCGCCCCCGACAGGAACTGGGAATTGGCCAGCCAGCGGGTATAATTGATCGCATAGCCCACACGCTCGATGTGTGCAAGCCCGGCCGGGTTCCAGAACGACGCGGTGATATCGTCCGCAATCGCTGTGTACGCCCCCCCCAGGGCCTCGCCCCGCGCCCCCTGACCGACCCTCAAAGAAACAAACTGCGCGAGCCCGACCCGGCTGTCAAAGTAGGCCGAGGCGTCCGTTGGACTCACATGAGGATCGAACAACGAGCCGTCGCGCACCCCCGCCCGCACATCCGGCCCCCCCAGGCCCGGCTGCGCTCCCGCCGGAAGCGCGGCCAGGCAGACAGCGGCAAGGGCGATCCCCGGGATCGTCCATTTCCTTTTCATAAATACCTCTCCTTATTTGATAACCACAAATGTGCCGGTCTTGATCTGTCCCAGACTCGCTTCCGAGAGCGAGTGCACAGCGTAGAAATAGATCCCCGCACTCACCTCCACCGTCATGGCCGGGTAGGGCCGTCCGTTCCAGGAGATCTCACTTCGAGACGCATCCAGTTTCCGGAGCACCTGCATCAGCTGCCCCGCCGAATTAAAGATGTAAACATATGCCTTGGAGGGCACGTTCAGGAACCGGAGCTTGATACTCCCCCCGTACTCGTTCGTGCCGTTGGCCATGTAGGGGTTGGGCACCACCACGATATCCCGCTCCATCCGGTCCGCCGCATTCACAAAGGGCAGCACCGGCGATCCCTGCTCTTTCTGGAGAAAGAAAGAATATCCCCCTTCCAGACCGGCCTCGAGACTCTTCTGTACCCGGGGCGGAAGGTCCGCAAACGTCTTCGTCCCATCGTTGTTCGTCCAGGTATCGTGCCCCTTCGCGTAGGCCCGAACCGAGTACCAGTAGGAGAACCCCGCGTTCGAATTCGGATCGGACCAGGAATAAATGCCCGGCCTCGACGACTCGCGGCCCTCCATGTAATAATCGACCTGGCCGACCGAGCCGATGCCCGTCTCACTCAAAATATCGTTTGGCCAGGTCGCATTCGGGTTGAATGAAGCGCCGGGCGGAGGGCTGCCCCCCGGCACGTCCACGGCCAGAGCTAACGGCCCCACGGCCGTTAGCGTACCCCGCACCCCCCGGTAGACCCGGTACCCGGCGATGTCCTTCTCCCCGTAATCGGGATGCTCCGCCCCGTCGCTCTGCGCGGACCACAACACCTTAACCTTGGCGTTCTCGTCACTTTGCACAACCAGGTCCACGTCCGGCGGCGCATCCGGCAGGTCGTAGCCGCTCTGGTAGGCGAACAGCGCGTGCTCCAGGTGCTCCACAATCGCCTGCTCGCCCTCTGCGTGGTCCGCCTTGGTGGCCGTCAGCGCCCACTGCCACGGGTCAATCGGAGACCCGCCCGGCCCTCCGTATTCCGCCCCTGTACCCGCCACGTACGCCACCACCAGTTTCGCCGTCTCTCCCGCCGGAATCGTATAAGGTCCGTAAACCTGCGCATTGGTAAACCCGCCCACCTCGGTCGGGTTGCTCTTGGCGGCCGTGTTGGTGAGCATCTCGAAAATCTCCGCAGGCGTGTTCCCCTCCGCAGTCGGCTCGTCGAAGTCCGTCACCCCGCGCCAGTTCCACCAGTTCACATAGGCCGGCTGCTCCCCAACAGGCTCCACGTATCCCATCGCCCGGTCCTTCTGGTTGAAAGAGTGAATGCCTGCATCGTTCGCATAAGCCACCGGCGCCATCCCCACAAACGCGGGAGAAGCTAAGAAGTTATTGGGTACGGCCATTACCTTCAAACCCGAAATCTCAATATCCTTATTCCAGGGCTCTCCGGTATCGTCGTACCCGGTAAACGGGCTGTTCCCGTCAAACTGGTAGGAAAGCTTCAACCCCTTTGCCCGGTCTGCGCCGATAAAAACCGGACCGCCCGGGTTGCCGTTCTGGTAATTGTCCGCGTCCGTGTACTTGAACCAGTCGTCCTGCGTATTCTGGTGCAATGTCCACCACCGGACGCCCTCCATCCGCTCGCCGAACTCGCTCACATTCCAGGTGGCCAGCAGGGGTACATACACCTCCTCTTTGGTCGCATCCCCCGTGTTCTCTAAATACAGCTCTACAATAATGAAATCGTCGAAGTCCTGAAAACTCCAGGTATAGGCTTTCCGGGTAACCGTGATATTCTGGCCGGTGCGCCACTTGCTGACCACGACCTCCTCGGGAAACGCGTCATCGGGCGTGTAGTCCCCCACGCGCCAGTTCCAGATTTTCCGAGGCGTCGCCCGCTCCGTTTCTCCCGGCACGTTTGCCCCAGGCCAGTAATTGCTCGACTCCGCCCCGAACGCCCCGCGCTCCTGCGCCCAGATCGTGGTCACCCCCAGGTGGCCCTCCGGGCCCTGGGAAGGGTCATAGACCATATCCACGATATCGTCGCTTTTGCTGCGAGGGCCCGACCACGACAGGTTGAAAGCGCCCCCTTCCAGCGACAGGAGCCAGGTTCCGAACGCGACCGCGTTGCCCCCCTTCCGGGTGTAATTGGAATAAGCGTTGGTGCTGGGCAGCGCATTCCACCCGGGGTACATGAACATATCCGGCTCGTTCGTAACCGACCTGCCTGCGTTCCACCCCGCCATCGTACCCGAATTATACCAGGACAGGATGATCCATCCCCGACCGGACTGGATGCGGGGAGAATCATCGTGCTCGGTCTGCCCCCCCGCATCCTGTGCCAGGAAGGGGAGGATGCACAACGCAAGAAGACAAGGTACAAGCTTCATGCCTTTCATAATTCCCTTCCTTATTTTTGAGAGAGGCGGGCAGCCCTGCCCGCCCCAATGCCTCCGTTCAGACGACCGCTAGAAGTTGACTTTAAACCCCACGCCAACCTCCCGGGGCCTGCCCGCGTAAAGCGTCAGCTCTCTGTAATTCCCATAAGTCTCGTAATTGACATCGTTCGGCCTGGGCAGGAGCAGCCCCCACCGGACGTAGTCGGGGTAGTTGCCCGGATTCACGCTGTCGCGCTGGTTGAACAGGTTGGTCACCTCCACGTAGAAAATCGCGTCCCGGCTGCCGCTGCTCACCAGCGTCTTCTCCGCCTGCAGGTCCGCCCAAGTGCGGAGCGGCTTGTGCCGCTTCTCCACCTGCTTGCCCGGCGGCGTGTAATTCACCGGCAGCCCGCTCTGGATGCGCCAGACCAGGTTCGCCCGCAACCCGCCGATAACGTGGAACCCACGCAGCCCGGGCCCGAAGTCCTTCGGGCTGTCATAATAAAGCGACAGGCTCGCCTGCGTCCGGCGGTCCTGGCTCTTGGGATTGTTCAACCCCCTGGCGCCCCACGTTGCCCAGTGCGCCCCCCGGAACCCTTCCGGTGCGCCGAAGGCCTTCTGCAGGTCCAGGAAATCCAGCATCATAAACTCGTGGAAGTCCGTGATCCCCCTCGCACGGCTCCGCCACCACGAATTAATCGTGCTGCCCATCTTCTCCCGTTCCGCGGGCGTGAAATGCTTGGGCACGTACTGCGTCCCGTTCCACTCCCAGTCGTGGTACTGGTCGGAGGCCACATACGCCGAATCGGGATAGTTCAGGACCCCGTGCGGACCGAACTTCTGCCAGGACGCCCACCCGAAGTTGATCGCCGCATTGAAAGAGAACAGGTGACTGAATCCCTTCCGCACGTGGAGTTCTACACCCTTCATATCCTGCTGCGAGTTGGGCCGTACGCCCCACACCCACGTCGACCTGGCCTCGGGCGCGTAAAAGTAGAAGCTGGACCCCCTGTAGTGACCGATCTGGCTTTTGAAGTAGGCCGCAACGCCCACGATATAATCGGCCGTAAAGTTCCAGTCCGCCCCCGCTTCGTAGGCTCTCGTCCGCACGAACTTAACCCAGGGTCCCATCGCCCGGTTCTGAGCGCGCAGCCCGTTGAACGCGTCCCACGGCTCGTGCTCATCCGGACCGCTGGCCAGCCACCGCTCCTGGAACACTTCATCGAGATTGAACATTCGGGTGTAAAGACCGGCCGTAAAGTGGAAAGCGGACCGGTCGGTAATCGGGTGTGAAATCCCAAACCTCGGGCTGATTACGCCCGTCCACACGGGATCGATCGTGGGCATGTCCTGCTTCTTGTTCAGCCAGCGGTACTGCGGCGTCTGCAGCAGGTTAAGGGTATAGAATCGGGTGTTGGAGTAGAACGCATCCAGCCGCACCCCGGCGTTGAGGACCATCCCCTCGAACTCCATCTTGTCCTGAACGTAAAATGCCATCTGGATCGGATGGATCGGCGCGTTGACGTTTGGCAAATTGCCCGGCTCGTTAACATAATAGACCTGCCGGCTGGACGCTGTAGGGGCTATATACCGGTAATAATACAGATCATACCGGATAAGCTCCAACCCGGTCTTGACGAAGTGCCCCTTCGTCACCTGGCTGGACAGGTCCGCTTTCAGACTCAGCCGGGTACGTTCGGCCAGGGTAAAGTCTACGCCCGTGGCCGGCCTCACGTTGAACCACGCGTCTAAGTCCTTCTCCGCAAAGGTGGGGACCGGGAACCCGAACTGATCCCGCTTGTTCGTGATATTCATCGTGTCTTCCACCGTTGAATAGCGCGCCAGCTTCACCTCGTAAAACATCTTCGGGCTAATGGTGTGGGTCAAAAGCCCGTAGGTAATATTGTCCGTAATTCTGGCCTCCCCCGCGCCCGACCCGTCGGGCAGGAACACGTTCCGGCCGTTCGACGACAGGTTCCGACTCACATTGGTGCCCCTATTGAACCCTTCGGCCACGGAGTAGACCTCACCCACAGAAATCTTCAGGTTCGGGGCGGGGCGAAAGGTCAGCTTCAAATTGCCCCGGATGTCGAAAGGCGTATGCAAATCCGCAGCGATCAGCTGGTTGGGCTGCTTCGTCCATCGGGCCGTGCCGAAAAAACTCGCCCGGTCTCCCACAGGACCGGACAGGCCCCCTTCGATATACGATCCCTTGGCGTCCGTGTACTCCACCTCCCGGTGCGCTAGCCCGATCTGGTCGTCCGCCGTGCCCTCCACGCCGTCCTCACCCGGATCCAGGACGACCGTCTCGGCCCGCCACTCACTGTCGTCCCACTGCATCTTACCCCGGTGGAAGGCGCTGTGGTAGATATTTCCCCCCCAGTGCCGCTTGCCCGGAGGCGTGTACCGGAGATCCGCCCAGCCCCGGAAATTCTTGCCCCCGTCCTTGGTTACCACGCTAATCGCTCCGGACTCCAGGTTGCCGTACTCGGCGCTGGCGCCCCCGGAGATCACCGTGATCTCCTGAATGGCCGTCTTGTTGACCCCCCGAAACTGCCGGCCGTACACGTCGTTATTCTGCAGACGGATCCCATCCACAAGGAACGCCTCTTCCCGGGAATCGCCGCCCCGAATGATGCCGGCGTTGGTCAGGTTCACTCCCGGTTGCAGCGTCACCAGGTCTTCCACGGATCGCGCCATCGGCAGCGCCCCGATTTGTTCTGCGGACATCACATAGTGGCTCGTCGTCTTGTCCGGTTCCACAGGCGGCCGCTCCGCCGTCACCACCAACTCCTCAGCTTCGATAGCCGTCTCCTTCAGCTGGAAGTTCAACGTCGTCGTGAAATCCGCCTGGATCCGCACACCTGTCTTGGTCACCGCGTTGTACCCGATCAGCGACGCCATGAGGGTGTACATCCCCGGATCGATCGACAGAATCAGATAATACCCTTCCCCATCGGTTACCGTCCCCCGCCGGGTGCCCTCGATCACCACGCTTACACCCGGCAGCGGGTCCCCGCTGGACGCATCCGTCACCCGACCGGTGAGCTTCCCGGTTGTGCCCGCAAACGTCCCGTCGTACACCGACATGCCCAGCAACAGCGCAAGCACAACCGGCGCAATCCAGAACAAACGGTATATCTTCATCGAAGACCTCCTCTATACAAACAGCGGGAACCTATTCCCCGCTAAAGTAAAACTTGATCCCGGCTCCGATATCCAGCAGCTGCAGGGGAAACGTCTCGCTCAACCCCCAGTCCTCCAGAGGCCGCAACTGACCGATCACAAAATTATAACGACCCCGAAGATCCACCGCCACATTGTCGATCACAAACGCCTCCACACCCAACCCAGCGTTAAAACCCAGCGCATAACGCTGGTCTGTAAACGACTCCAGCTCCTGCGTCAACGCATTCTTCTGACCCGGCCACAACAGACCGCTCACCTGGTTCTTGTACCGGTAAAACCCACCTCCCACCGCAATATAAGGCGTAAAACTGCTTGCCCTGAACGCCTTCCCACGCTGGCCTACACGCACCAGAGCGTTGACCAGAAAGCTGTTGAAGCTCATGGTGCTGCTGGCGTTGGGACTCACATAATCCTTCCCATCCGTCCACGTAAACGTCCGCGTCTCCAGACTCCCCTTGTCGAAGTTGGTACGGTGAAACTCCACCTCCACCGTCACGTTCGTCGCAGGAACATAAGACAGGGTCATCCCAAACTTGTTGGCGTTGTTATACCAGTCTCTAAACCCGAAGGCCGGCACATTGTAATTCGCAAACGCCCCCACCCCCCAGCGCCCCACCACACTCTGCGCACCGGCCGACCAGGCGGAGACGATTACAAGCAGGGCCACCAGCCCGACCACCTTCAAGCCCCTCATACACACCTCCTTTCCTTAAACTATACTAAACTTTGGACAATCCCTGTTGAGAAACAGCTATAAGAAAATGAGCAGGACACGTTAGATTATCCTTCAAATTGGTAACCCTCAAAGAGGAGGATAATCATGTCTGTCTGCGACCTCTGCGGCGAATTTCTCCAAACAAAACGCAAGAGAACAAAAAAATCCTTGACAGAAACTGAATTTCTATGTAGATAACTAATTGAGGCGTGTGCAAGGAGATAGCTTATTAATCCCTCTGCACGCTGCTCGGCCCCCGTGGTCCGTGTCGCCAAACACATGGGATCACGGGGATTTTTTTATATATATCCTGCTATCAAACGCTCTCAGACGCTCTAAGAGGCTAAGAAGCTGATTTGGGATCGCGGTGATATGGATAAGCAGGACATGGAATCGCTGCTTACCTACATCGATGTCCTATACTCACATCTGGATCGTTTCATTCACCTCCAAAATGATGTCTCTCAGTGAAAGACGCAATAGGGAAATTCCTGATTTTAGACTTCGAAATCTCTGAGCTGTGCCCGTCAACCGTGCGCACCGCACGAATCGCGCACCACAAGCCGGGGTGGAATCTGGACGTCCCGGACGGCGCGCTCCTCCCGCGCCAACCCTTCAAACATCAGCCGCACCGCCTCGGTCCCGATCGCCCCGTAGGGCTGGGCCAGCGTTGTAAGAGACGGCAGCAAGATCGCATCGTACCGGTCATCTCCACACCCAACCACCGCGATATCCTCCGGAATGCGAATTCCCCACCTCCGGGCCAGTTGATAAAATGAAAAAACCAGGCTTTCACCGGCCAGGAACGCAGCCGTAGGACGGTCTGGCATCTCGACCCACCGTGCCAGCGCCGCTTCACTGTCGGTCGCAATCCAGCTCCCGTCCGGCTCGATGTCCTGATCCCGAAGCGCCTGCAAATACCCTTTTCGTTGGTCCACCTGGGTGGCGTTCTCCGGCCTCTCTCCCACAAACCCGATCCGCCGATGCCCGTGTGCAATCAGGTGCGAGGCCGCCTCGTATGCCCCGCGTACGTAATCCGTGCGCACACAGGGCAGGCCCGGAAAGACGCGATTTACAACCACACACGGCAGATCAAACGCCCGAATCTGATCGGCCCATTGATCTTTGTCCGAGCCGGGAATCACAAAAAACGCGCCGTCCACCTGCCCCTTGTCAAACAAAAAAATCAGGTTATCACTCGCTTCTGCATGCACAAGCAGAAGACGATACTTCCGGTCCCGGAGCGCCTGATCGATCCCCCACAAAAGCATGGAAGTAAACGTGGACGTAATCTGAGGGGAAACCGAAGGCACAACCACTCCCACCACGCCCGTCCGCATCGCCCCCAGGCTCCGGCCCCGCGCATCGGGCCGGTATCTGAGTTGTTTTGCAACCTCCTGCACCCGCCTCCGGGTCCGCTCGCCAACTGATTTTGTACCGTTTAGCGCATAAGAAACAGTGCTGATGGAAACCCCGGCTTCCCGGGCGATATCTTTAATCCCGGCCAAATTTTGAACCCTGCCAATCGAAACGTTTCGATGATTTTGCCTAATATAACATGCCAAAAATCCTCTGTCAAGCCATTTTTTCCTCGGTAGGCTGCTCTACACAAATACCCAACGCCCGAAATAGGGCGCCAGCACGCGGCTACCCACAATCTCCAGCCCCATCAACGCCACATAAAAAGAGGGGCTGCAAACCGCTTACAACCCCTCTCATTACCAGACGGAGATCCCAAAAAACGGCCGGGCGGCCCTCTGCCCTGCCGTTTTAAAACGGCAGGTCGTCGTCTGCGCCTTGCGCAGGTGGCGATTCGGACAGCCCCCCCCCTTCCTGGGTCGAGCCAGCGGTGGAGACACCTGCCTGCGCAGTGCTCTGCGCTGCAGGCAGGCCTGCCCCCGTCGCGTAGGAGGAACCGGCGTCCATCTCCCCGGCCCCCGCATCCTCCCGCGAATCTAAAATCTGCATATCCCGCGCAACCACCTCGGTGGTGTAGCGCTTGATCCCATCCTGCCCTTCCCAGGCCCGGGTCTGAAGGCGGCCTTCGATGTAAATCTTGCTTCCCTTGCGGAGGTACTGGTTGCAAATCTCCGCGAGCCGGCCCCAGACCACGATCCGGTGCCACTCGGTCCGCTCCTGGCGCTCACCGGAACTGTCCGTCCAGTTCTCGTTGGTGGCCAGGTTGTAATTGGTAACAGCGGTCCCGCCGGGCGTGTACCGAAGCTCCGGATCTGCCCCGATGTTACCAATGAGAATCACCTTGTTTACCCCTCTGCGTGCCATACGAAACCTCCTTATGAAAGAATACAGACTGGCGTAGGGATCATGGCACAATCCTTACCGAATGAACTGTTAAGCGAATATAGCCCCGGCCGGGGATTTTGTCAAGGGGGAAACAATTTGCCTCCAGCCCTTAACACCACCCGGTAATGAGGCGTGAAGAGCGAGCAATAAGCGCAACTCTACCTCAAATCCCCCTTGCCTGTTGCATCCCTTGTACAGCCCCTTCATAAAAACCCCGGCACGCTGAAATACCGCTCGCCCGAATCGCAGATCACCGTCACTACCCGCCTGCCCTCGCCCAGTTCCCGGGCCACCTGCAGCGCCGCCCAGACGTTGGCGCCTGCCGAGATCCCCACCAGCATCCCCTCTTGCCTGGCCAGCCGTCCGGCCATCTGAAAGGCATCGGCCTCCTCCACGCAGATGACCCGATCGATCACCTCCCGGTTGAGCACAGAAGGGATAAATCCCGCGCCGATGCCCTGAATATTGTGAAGCCCGGGCCTGCCTCCCGAAAGCACATTTGAGGCCTGGGGCTCCACGGCCACAACCTGCGCCTCCGGAAGTTGGGCCTTCAGCACCTCGCCCACCCCCGTAATTGTCCCGCCCGTGCCCACACCGGCCACAAAGGCGTCCACCCTTCCCTCCATCGCGTCCAAAATTTCACGCGCCGTCGTCTTCCGGTGGACCTCCGGATTGGCCGGATTGTCGAACTGTTGGGGCATAAAGGTCGTATCTGGCGATTCGGCCACAATCCTGTGGGCCGCGTCTACGGCCCCCTGCATATCCTGCTCCCCCGGGGTCAGCACCACTTCGGCGCCGAAACTCAGCAGGAGGTCCTGCCGTTCTCGGCTCATGGAATCCGGCATCGTCAGCACCAGCCGGTAGCCCTTTGCAGCGGCAACCAGCGCAAGGCCGATGCCGGTGTTGCCGCTGGTCGGCTCCACAATGGTCATCCCCGGCCTGAGCCGCCCCTCCTGTTCGGCCGCGTTGATCATCGCGTAGGCAATCCGGTCTTTCACCGAACGCACGGGATTGAGTGACTCCAATTTGACGGCCACCTCGGCCATACCGGCCGTCACAACCCGATTCAGCCGAACCATCGGCGTGTTCCCAATCAGATCCAGAATATCGTCCACCACCACATTGTCCAGGGCCATGGATGCGTCCTTTTCTATTAAAATGTATGACTTGACACAATTTACAAATATATTTATATTTAAAATGAACCACTGAAACCACGAATGTGCCTAGGTGGTGAATATCGCCCCTGGTTATCTGCCAGGGGCGATTTTTATTGGGGGTAACACACAACACCAAATTGATCGGACCGAGACGCAAAGGTATTGAGAATCGGAAACAACATGTTCATCCATGCTATGATTTTAGCAGAGTTGATGGATTCGGGGAACCTCGTGGGAAAAGATAATCTGTCCAGTTTGAGGAGCTGATAATAATAAGCGACAGTGGCAATCAAATCGCTGGCTTGGATAAAGTACGATTGGTTCGAGTTTTTGGGCAATGGATCTTCAATGAGTTTTGTGATCTTAGCTTCATAGTAAGTACCAGGTTGCAATAGAGACGGAATGTAGTTTATGCGTCGAACTCTTCTGGCAGTTCGCCTCATTTTACCGACCCTTCCCTCATCGGTAATGATTAAGAACTTGGACGAAGGATCAATTTTTCCCAGGTCGTTCTCAAGCCTTTGAATCGTGTACTCCATAGCATTATCGAAAATATCGTAGCCAGGCCCAGAGATCTTATCCTTATTGATTACCACATTCACTGTTTTCACGGTTAAAGTGGCAAGAAACTCGCAGAATTTTTCGATGATTTCTACTCTGGTTTTATCTTGAAAATCATATCGTTTATATGGAGGTTTGTCGAGTAAGAAGGGTTTGGTGTGCATTTCAAGCCGTATCGGCAAGCCATAAGTTTCTTTCAACTGTTTTCGGAACTGATACAGGGCGTTGAACGTATCATTCCAGACTTGATAATGGACGTATATGGCGGTCTGAACATAAAGCGGGGAAGATCCAGGATATCCGTCATCACCTGACTCATCAAAATAAGACAAATACACGGTTCAGCACCCCTCCAATCCGCCGAGAAAGTCTATGAAAAGGGCGGGCCTATGCCTTTCTCCAAAGTTCCGCCTTCTGGAGGCGGGACGCTCTCACCTTTCACTGCTCACCTTCTCAATCGCCATCTTTCCCAGCCGCCGGATATCCTCCGCAATATCGGGGCTCTCCAGGTCCCTGGCCGTACACCACCTGTAGGCTTCCGCCTCGGTCTCACAAAGCTTCAGCCGACCGCCGGTCACACGGGCAAAATAAATCAGATCGATGTGCTGGTGATCGGGTGCAATCTGTTCAAGCAGGATACACTCGGGCCGGGCGAGCACCTCAACATGGCCTATGCTGGACCGGGAAGAGAGGAGCGCCACCTCCAGACCGGCCTCCTCCCGAACCTCTCGAACCGCCGCATCGCAGGGGAGTTCGTCCTGGTGAATATGCCCCCCCGGAGGAAACCATTGCCGAAGCTGTTTGTGGTAAAGCAGAAGCGTTCGTCCGCCCAGAACAACAAACGTGGTCGCCGTAAAATCTCGAGTCACGCGAGACATAAGGTTGTCTACCGTTTCACCCGTGCTGAAGAGGAGGGCCTCAATTTGATTACCGACGTGGAAGTCCCCCGGATGTGGGCAGAAGGCGTCACCATCCCCCCACCTGCGTCCGATCCAGAATATCTCTGGCCAGCATCTCAAACGCCTGGCCCAGCCCTTCCCTGCGGGCCTCCTCGCGCCTCTGTGCAGCGTCGTAGATCCCATAGCCCCGCAGCCTCTTCTCTTCCCAGAGCGCCTTCTTTTTTTTTGTATCGTAGCAGGTCATATCCAGAAAAACGGAAATCTGATACTGATCCGCCGTCTGTCCGTAGGTAAAGGGCGCCTCGCGCACCTCCACCACCGTTCCCCTCAGGACAACATCGGCCTGGTCTTCGTCCACCACCCGCAGCGCCCCGTCCGACACAAAGGCCTGAATCAAAGTGTCGGTCAAACTCTGTTGAATCCCCGGCTCCAGACTCCGGTTATCCAACAGGGGAATCGCCAGCGAGCGGATGCCCGATCCCCCTGTTGCGGATGTCGAATAATACGCACAGCCGCAAAAAAAAAGGAACAACAGGCCGAATAAATTCCAGGCGTAACGGCTCAAGACGATTCTCCTGCCTCTGAATGCTCTGACTCAGACCCCTCTGCTTTTTTACCCTCCGCGTCGGGCGTCTCTGCCTCCGAGGCTTCTGTCCTCTCACCTTCCGGCACCTCTGCCTCCGAACCCTCCGCGTCCTCCACCTCTTCCGTTTCCGACGCCTTGTCCTTGTTTATTTCGTCCACATAGTTCATCCGCAGTTCGTAGAGGGTGTGCTCCAGCAGTCGGTTCTCATTCTCGTTCAGATTCCCCCGGGTCTTTTCATCCAGCATCCCCAGGAGATCGATGGCGTTCTTGGCCTGCGCAAGATCCCGCTCGACCTTCTGTGTGATTGGGTTCATCACCTTCCCCATATGCTGATAGGCCGCCGACTGGAACATCATCACTATTTGCATAAAAAGGAACTCATTCAACTGCTCCGGATTGACAGATTCCTGCTCTGCCATAGCGGTTCACCTCCTGGAGAACGTGAAACGTGAAATGTGCCACCCCGCCTTGCCCTATTCTCGGGACCAAGCCGAGGCCCTCTTCAGCCGGGAACGATTGAAACCGACCAGGTATCGGAAAAAGGGCAGCGGCCTGCCATCCGCATTCTTACCCCTCCAGGGCATCCCTCAACCTCGCCAGTGCCACGTCCGTCTCCGCGTACCCCCGCACGATCCAGGCCTGTTCGCCGTCCCGCCGCAGCACCAGGCTGGGGAACTGCTTCACCCCCAGGCAGCGACGCAGCGCGAACGCCTCGTGCAGGTCTGAATCGGTCTCCGGCGAGACGAGGTCCCGCGCAAACCGTTCCCCATCCAGAGCCAGTTCCCCGGCCAGGGCAACCAGCGTCTCTAAATCCGAAGGGTTCCGGGCCTCCTGGTAGTAGGCCCGCTGAATGGCGTGAAACATCGCGGGAACAGCGTCCGGGTGCTGTGCCTTTGCCGCAAGCACTGCCCTGCAGGCGGGATAGGTGGACCGGCGGGGCTTGCACACCGTCCAGAAATCCCAGTTGAACCTCGCCCCCGTCGTCTCGGTCACCTCCCGCCAGTTGCGCTGAACGTAGGCCTGGACCTCCTCCGGCATCGGCTCGTCCGAATCCTTCGCCAGCCCCCCCATCACATACACCAGGGGCACCTCCCGAGGCAGCGCCTCCGCCACCGTCAGCAGCCCCGGCCGGAATCCCCAGCACCAGGAACACATCGGATCGGCCACATAGTACAGCACAGATGACATCGCAACCCTCCCTCCAAACCGGTATTGACATATTAAGGGTAAAATAACCCTGTGCATGCCACCTGTCAAGCCCCGGCTGGCCCGAAAAATAATACGGCCCCGGAGGGCGATGCCCCCAGGGACTCAAAATCCACTTGCATTTAGACGGGCAATATGCATATCTTGGAATGCACACGGGAAACGGCAACCACCGATTGTCCTGAAACTGCTGCTTGGAAAATAACCTTTCGGTAGATACCCGGGTCCAACTGTTCTTTTGCTGATGGCCTTTTTCTTGTTCGCCCAAGAAAAAGGCCCAAAAAGAAGGGCGCCGCTCAAACGCCGCGGGGGCTGCTTTTCCGCGAACTGCCCCTGTGGTGTAAGCAGGCGTTTCTGCCCTTCGGACCTTTTGGGCATTTTTGGGCGATGGTGCTGGAGGGATCTGCGCGGAAAAGCCCCTTCCCCCCGCCCAAAGGCGCGGGCGGCGCAATGCGTGAGGGGGCGTGTACGGATTACAGCACAGGTCTGTCAACGCAATTTTCATCATCATGGGTGCCCCAGAGGGTGCCTGACCTCTAAATAGGGCTAAATCAAAAATTCTCATCAAGGAGGCCGCTTGTGAAGATTGAAGTCAGTATCAACGGAGAGCGTCACAGCCACGACGTGGAACCCCGGCTGTTGTTCGTGCACTACCTGCGGGACGTGGTTGGGCTCACCGGCACCCACATTGGCTGTGAGACGAGCATCTGCGGTGCTTGCACCGTCATGCTCAACGGGGCTGCCGTGAAATCCTGCACCCTCTTGGCCGTGCAGGCCGACGGGGGCGAGATCACCACCATTGAAGGCCTGGCGGAAGATGGGGAACTCCACCCCATCCAGGAAGGATTCTGGGAGCGCCACGGCTTGCAGTGCGGATTCTGCACGCCCGGCATGATCATCGCCGTCCATCAGCTCCTGCAGCGCAACAAAAGACCGACCGAAGCAGACATCCGCCGCGGCATCGAGGGCAACCTCTGCCGCTGTACCGGTTATCAGCACATCGTGGACGCCGTGCAGTACGCAGCGGACAAAATGAACGCATAAAGGAGGTTTGCCATGCCCATCAGCAAATCGATAGGGGCTCGAATCAAGCGGCGGGAAGATCCCCGGCTGATCCAGGGCCTTGCCACCTATGTTGACGACGTCAAACTGCCCAACACGCTTCACGTGGTCATCCTCCGAAGCCCGTACGCCCATGCCCGCATCCGGAGTATCGATACGGGTGCGGCAGAAAACCATCCGGGCGTCGTGGCCGTGGTCACGGGTGAGGATATCAAAGACAAAATCGGTTCTGTCCCCTGCGCCACCACCGATCCGGAAGGCTTTCCCGGCATCAAGGTACCGCCCCGTCCGGTCCTGGCGCAGGAAAAGGTCCGCTTCGTCGGCGAAGCCGTTGTCGCCGTCGTCGCCGATGACAAATACACCGCCCAGGATGCGGCCGACTTAGTCGAGGTCGACTATGATCCCTTAGCCGCCGTCGCCTCCGCAGAAGACGCCCTCAAGCCGGACGCCCCTCTCCTGTACGAACAGTTTGAAACCAACCAGGCCTTCACCTGGGCGCTTGCAGGGGGCGATATTGACGCGGCCCTGCAGGAGGCGGACCGGGTCGTCAAACAGGAAATCGCCAACCAGCGGCTTGCGCCCAACGCCATCGAACCCCGGGGTGTCCTGGCCGACTTCCAGGCGGGCGACGGCCAGCTCACCCTCTGGTCTTCCACCCAGATCCCGCACCTGCTCCGCACGCAGCTCGCCGTCATGCTCAACTTCACCGAGAACCGATTGCGGGTCATCGCCCCCGAAGTGGGCGGCGGGTTCGGCAGCAAACTCAACGTCTATGCCGAAGAGGCACTCATCGGCTACCTCTCCATCCAGCTCAAACGCCCGGTCAAATGGATCGAAGGCCGCCGGGAGAACATTCTCAACACCATCCACGGCCGGGACCAGGTCGGCGAAGTCGAAGTCGCCGTCAAAAACGACGGTACCATCACCGGCCTCAAATACACCGTCACCACCGACGTGGGCGCCTACTACCAGCTCCTCACCCCGGCCATCCCCACGCTCACCGGTCTTATGCTCTGCGGCTCCTACAAGATTCAGAACGTCTCCATGCAGCTCGTGGCCGCATTCACCAACAAAATGGCCACCGACGCCTACCGGGGCGCGGGCCGGCCTGAGGCCACCTACCTCGTCGAGCGCATCGTCGACTGCGTTGCCGACGAACTCGACATGGACCCACTGGACGTGCGCCGGAAAAACTTCATCGGCAGCGATGAGTTCCCCTACACCACCGGCACGGCGCTGGCCTACGACAGCGGCGACTATACCGCCGCCCTGGACAAGGCCCTCTCCATCGTTGATTACGATGCCCTGCGCAAAGAGCAGGCCGACCTCCGGGTGCAGGGCCGCTACCTGGGCATCGGCCTCTCCACCTACGTCGAAATCTGCGGTATGGGGCCCTCTGCGGCCATGCCCGCCGGCGGATGGGAAAGCAGCACCGTGCGGGTTGACCCCACCGGCAAGGTGACCGTATTAAGCGGCGTGTCTCCCCACGGGCAGGGCCAGGAGACCTCCTTCGCACAGATCATCGCCGACGGCCTGGGCGTGGATATCGACGACGTCAAAGTCGTCCACGGCGACACCGATGCCGTGCAGTACGGCATCGGCACCTTCGGCAGCCGGGCCACCGCCGTGGGAGGCGCGGCGATGGTTATGGCCATGGACAAGATCAAGGCGAAAGTCGTCAAAATCGCCGCCCACCTCTTAGAAGCCAATCCCCAGGACATCGTCCTGGAAGACGGCAAATACATCGTCCAGGGAAACCCGGACAGCGCCCTCACCCTGGGCGATATCTCCATGACCGCGTACGTGGGCGTCAACCTGCCCCCCGACACCGACCCCGGCCTGGCGGAGTCCCACTTCTTCGAACCCTCCAATTTCACCTACCCCTTCGGCACCCACATCGCCGTTGTGGAAGTGAGTGTGGACACCGGAGAGATCGACCTCAAACGCTACGTTGCCGTGGACGACTGCGGCAACATCATCAACCCCATGCTCGTGGAAGGCCAGCTCCACGGCGGCATCGTGCAGGGATTGAGCCAGGCCCTCTACGAAGAGGTCGTCTACGACGAAGACGGGCAGATGCTTACCGGATCGCTCATGGACTACGCCTTGCCCAGGGCCCACAACTTCCCCAGGTTCGAACTGGACAACACCGTCACCCCCTCGCCCGTCAACCCGATGGGGGTCAAGGGCGTGGGCGAAGCGGGCACCATCGGCTCCACCCCGGCAATCGTCAACGCCGTGGTTGACGCCTTAAAACCCTTCGGCGTGCGGCACATCGACATGCCTCTGCGCCCTGAGAAGATCTGGAAGCTGATGCAAACCTGACCCCCTGTCCCTCTTCCCTGCCTCCGAATGGTCTTGCACAAGGCCAAATTTAAAAATTCCTGGAGATAATACCATGATTCCCAATGCTTTCGACTACCATGCCCCCAAAACGCTCAAAAAGGCCTTGAGCCTCCTCAAAGAGCACGGGGATGACGCCAAAGTCCTCGCCGGTGGGCACAGCCTGATTCCTCTCATGAAATTCCGCTTTGCCGACCCGGCCGTCGTCATCGACCTCGGCCGGGTCGGCGGTCTCAGCCGTATCCGGGTCTCCTACGACGGCACGGTCCACATCGGCGCGCTGTGTACGCACTATGCCATTGAAAGCTCCAGGCGCCTCAAAAGCAAGTGCCCCCTTCTGCCTGAAACCGCCGCAGAGATCGGCGACATGCAGGTCCGTAACCGGGGCACCATCGGCGGCAGCCTGGTCCACGCCGATCCCGCCGCAGACTGGCCCGCCGCAATCCTCGCCCTGAATGCCGAACTCGACATCGCCGGCGCAGACGGAACCCGCACGGTTTCGGCGGGCGGCTTCTTTGTGGACATGCTCACCACCGATGTACAGCCCGGCGAGATCCTCACCCAGATCCGCATGCCAGCGCCCCCCGAGCGTTCCGGCGGCGCGTATATCAAAATGCACCAGTCCGCCTCGGGCTTCGCCATCGCCGGGGTGGCCGCACAGGTCACGCTCGACGGCGATGGGAACTGCGCCTCTGTTGGCATCGGCGTCACCGGCGTCTCTCCGGTGCCCTACCGGGCCGGCGCCGTGGAAGACGCTCTGCGGGGACAAAGGCCCGACGAGGCAGCCATCCAGGCCGCTTCGAAACAGGCCACCAGCGGCGTTGAGGACTTCCAGGAGGACCACCACGCCTCCGGCGACTACAGGGCGCACCTGGCAAAGGTCTTCACCCACCGGGCACTGACAAAGGCCGTGGAACGGGCCGGATAAACCTGAACGAGGTCTCCTTTGAAAATCGAAGGCACGCACACCATCAATGCACCCCCCGAACGCGTCTACGAAGTTCTTACCGATTCGGCGGTGCTCTCCCGGTGCCTGCCTGGCACTGAGAAACTCGAACTTGTGGGCGAAAACACCTACGACCTTGCCATCAGCGCAGGCGTAGGCGCCATCAAAGGGAAATACAGCGGCACCGTCCGCCTGGAAGACCTGAAGTCCCCGACCCACTACCGCATGGTCGTGGACGTCAAAGGCAAAACCGGCTTTGTGAAAGGAGAAGGCGTCGTTGACCTGGAGGCCGAAGGCGAGGGCACCCTTGTCGCCTACAGCGGCACCGTCCAGGTCGGTGGCCCGGTCGCTGCCGTGGGCCAGCGCTTGCACAAGAGCACGGCCAAAATGATGACCCGCCAGCTTTTCGGCGCCCTCGCCGCCGAGGCCACCGCCGCCCCCGGCGAAGAGGTCAAACACGGCATCATCCGCGACTTCCGGCGGGGCGGCCAGAGGAGATAATTTCGGATCGGTAGATACCCGGGTCCGACAGTTCTTTTACTGATGGCCTTTTTCTTGTTCGCCCAAGAAAAAGGCCGAAAAAGAAGGGCGCCGCTCAAGCGCCGCGGGGGCTGCTTTTCCGCGAATAGCCCCTGGGGTGAAAACGGAAGCTTCTGCCCTGCGGACCTTTGGGGCGTTTCTGGGCGGTGGTGATGGACGGAACCGCGCGGAAAAGCCCCTTCCCCCCGGACCTTTGGGGCGTTTCTGGGCGGGGGAGGCGAAACCGAACCTTCCCCCCGCCCCGAAGGCGGGGGAGGCGAAACCGAACCTTTTCGCTCGCGCTGGGGAACTCATCGGAAATTTTCAACTTCTGAGGGATTCATGCCCTTCATCAACTGGAACGACATCCCCACCAACGAACTCGCCCCCGGCATCCGCATCCGGGCGCCTTATGGTGAAAACCTCATGATCTCCCACCTGGACATGGACGAGGGCGCCGTTGTCCCCCTCCACCACCACCCCCACGAGCAGGGCGGCATCCTCTTAGAGGGCCGGATGGAACTCACCATCGGTGAGGAGACCCGTGTTGTCGAAAAGGGCGAAGCCTACCTCATTCCTCCCCACGTACCCCACCGCGCCGTGGCTCTGGACGGTCCTGCCGTGGCTCTGGATATTTTCACTCCGGTCCGCGAGGACTACGTCGAACTCGGCAACCGCTACATCCCTCCTGCGGATGCCCGGAAATAAAAAACGCTCCCGAAAAATGCATTCCCGGGAGCGTGTGTGTTTATCTCCGCCTGCCTGAAGTCAAAACCGCTTTTTCACTCCTCGGCAACCAGCCGCTCGATCTCCCGCTTAAAATTCTCGTACGATCGATATTGATCGTGTCCCGCCTGGCGGTAGCGGACGCCCCCTTTTTTATCCAGCACAAAAGTCGTTGGAATCATCTGAATGCGGAGCTTGCTGTGCAGATTCGCCTCGGCCGTATCGAAAACCTGGGGAAAAGACGTTAAATGCCGGTCCATCGCCACCTTCACAACCTCTCGATCGTTTTCCACACTGCCCATCCTTCCCAGCCGGGTGTGGATGCCGATTACTTCAACGGACTGGTCTTTATACCCTTTGTAAAGCCTGTCCAGTATCGGCATCTCCATAAAGCACGCCCCGCACCAGAAGGCCCAGAAATTCACAACCGCGACCTTGCCCTTCAAATCAGACAGGCTGATGGCCCTCCCCTCCAGGGTGTGCAGCGTAAAATCCGGAAACGGGAACTTGGGAATCGGCTTGTTGTCGATCTGAGGCTCCGGCAGCTTTTTTTCAAGCGCCTCGCGGAACCGGTCGTAGCCTTCGCCGGAGCCGTACTTACGTTCATACGTGCGTCGCATCCCCAACCAGATCTCGGAATGAAGCGGCTCCCGGTGGAGGCCCTGGGTATAATAGTCTATTGCCGTATCGAAATCACCTTTCCGCTCTTTTAGCTGTCCCAAATCCTTCAGCATTTCAAGCGACCACCACTTGCTCTTCACAAGATTACTCTGTGAAGGAAGGCTTTTGAAAGTGTAAAGCGCCCGCTCCAATGCACGTTCGGCCTGGTTGTCCGCTCCCGTCAGTAAGTACAACTGACCCAGTGTCTGGAGGTACTGGAAACGGCGTTCCTCAATACGAGGCGGCGGAATATTGGGTTCTGATTCAATCGATTCAAGGGCTTTCCTGGCAAAATGAACTGCGGTTGATAAGTAACGCTTCGTCTCCTGTCCGGGTGGTATCATCATTCCGCCCAAAGATTGTGCAACCTGCCAGTACGCATGTGCGTGGGGGTTCCAGATTACGGCGCTGTCTACCATTGCATGGACGGTCGCACTGTCGGAAACGATGCAGTAGGCGTGCAGGGAGTGCAGAAAAGCGGTTCCGCGGTCAATATAGGTCGGGTATTCGTTCAACAGCTTTTCAAGCAACTCTACGGACCGCTGCGGGTCGTGCTGGGCACCCGTCGCCGCCATAGCCAACAACTTCTCCTCTTCCCTGGATTGTGTTATTTTCACCCCGGGAGGGTGGTGGTTGAAACGCCTTCTGGCTTGCCTGCGTGGATCGTGATCCAGGGTAAGGACCGTGAAATACCTTCCTCTGGGGAACTTTCCTTTGTTCAGCGTCACCGTATATTCGCCTGCCGGTTGTGGTCTGTACACCGGCATTGCAACGGCCATGCCTGGTCTGTCGTACACCTCCAGCTCAACGTGTGCGGACTCAGGAACCGTATAGGTAATCATAACCACCGAATCCGTCGGTGCACCCGAAATTCCGAGCTTCGGCCTGGGCGTCTCGCTCCCGGCCTTCCGGGGCTTCCGCGCCTGTTGCGCACTGACCTGTAGCGCCGCATCCTGCCCGGATACCTGCGCCTTGTCTCCGGCTCTTCGCCTCTCATCCCCTTCCAGTTCCAGCATCACTGTCGGTAGCCCTTCCGCTACCCTGAAGATGGTCGTCCGGCCGTACTGAATCACCGCGGAGATCCCCGTAAAATAAAGCGCCGTTCCCAGGGTCGCCGCGCCGAGCAGCCCCAGCGCCTTCCAGAGTGCGCCTGCCTTCAAAAAGCCGGACAGCCCTGCGCCCTGGGGCACCGATGGCAAAAAGAATGGCCCTGGCAGCGCAGCCATTACCTTTCGCGTCAGCTCAGATGTCGGTCGCTGCGCCTTCAGCGTCTCCTCTACAACCGGCCGCAGTTCTTCTCGAAGCTGATCCCGGGCCACCTGCAGCCTGCCGAGCACCGTAGTTTCCGGAACCTCAAGCAACCCGGCGATCTCCCTGTACGTCATCCCCTCCATATAGTGCAGCAGCACGGCCTCCCGGTGCTTCTCCGAAAGTGCTTCAACCGCCCCAAGCACCCGGTTCCGCATCTCTTCCACCTCGTAAAGACTGTCCGGGGCCTGGGGCAGACGGACAAATGTCTCCGGCAGGATCTCGCTCTGAAGGGCCGCTTCCTCCGAACGGTCTAAATTGTCAATCGGCACGTCCGGCTTGCGTTTCTGAATCCACTTATTGGAAAGATTCACCGCAATACCCCGGACCCAGGCCGGAAACTTTCCCGGGTCCTTCAACGATTTCAGATGCAGATAGGCCTCTACAAAGGTCTCCTGGACAAGGTCCTCTGCTGAGGCAAAATTGCCCGTCTTTCCCACCACCAGGGCATACACCGCCCCCTTATGCCGCTCGACAAGCGCTTCAAATGCGTCTTCATCGCCCGACAGAACTTGCCGGACCAGTGTGCCGTCAGCCCCGGTCATAAGCGCTCCGCCTTTCAGGGGTAGGGTTCAAATCCGCTCCTGCATTGCTCCATTCCCAACTTCTACATGATAGTGACGCCAGAGGCCAAATCCTAAAAAAATAACCCTTCCAGCGGGGAAGAGCGCGCATCGCCCTGGATGTTGTACCGGCTGAAGCCGGAGGTAAAACCCGTTTTTTCTTGACACATCCTCCTTTGAAACCTATTTTTTCTTTAAAGCTGTGACGGAGGAAAGTACGCTGTCCCCGGCCGGACAGGGAGGGGGCGCCCCGGATTGAGAGCGTCCCTGCGGTATGAGCAGTGGAAGTTCCCTCCCGAGCTGCAAGGCTGAATGCAATTTCAGTCCCGGGTCACCCCCGGTTTGTACCCGGTTTTGACTCGCGCCTGTCTTTGTTATTAGGCCACGCCGGTTGCTCTCGCCGTAAAAAGAGAGGGGCAGTACTGGCTGTCCGCAAAGCGGCGCTCCACCGGGGCGCAAATAGGGTGGTACCGCGGAAGGAAACAAACCCTTTCGTCCCTAAGCTGGATGAAAGGGTCTTTTTATGTTTAGAAGCTGTTCATCGGTCGTGGCAGGGAAGTGACTGCCACACCCACTCATCAACCGGAGATCCCACGTTGCAGCAAAACACCCGAATCGACCTGGCGTCTCTCCACGCCCTCGAAATCCGCACCCTCCGCGCCTACCGGGACCGGAAGGACGCCGACTGTTCCGATGCCGCCCTCTTGGAAGCGTCGGGCCTTGGTCCCGGCCAGCTCCGGCGGGCCGTCGAATGGCTGCTCTCCAAAGGCCTCCTGGAGGTCGGTGCCGAAAAGACCGTCGCGGCCGTATCGCTCACCGAACGGGGCGTTGACTGCGTAGAAAAAGGCGCAACCCCCGAAACCGCCCTCGTCTCCCGTGCCGCAGAAGGGCCTGCGCCCACCCTCAAAGAACTCCAGGCGGACACCCAATTCGACCGGGGCGAATGGGGCAGCGCCTTTGGCGGCCTCAAGGGGGAAGGCGTCATTCAACTCGAAGGGGAAACCATCCGGATCGCCGATGCGGACAAAGCCGCCTTTTACAAAGACCGGCTCATCCCCGAACTCTTCGGACGCTTTCCGGACCCCGGCCAAACGGTCCTCCTCGCCGACCTCCCACAGGATATCCAGGCCTACGTTCAGGACCGCACCCGCAAACGGGGCAAGGGCAGGGGCCCCGTTCGCCTGGACGAACACCTGGAGCGGGCCTACCGCCTCACCCCATCGGGCGTCCGGACCCTGTGCAGCGTCATAGAGGCGAACCTCACCGGCGAAGAGGTCTCCCGCCTCACTCCCGACCTGCTCCAGAACGGCTCCTGGAAAGGCGTCACCTTTCGCCGCTACGACCTCTCCCTAAAGCCTCCGCGGGTGCTCATCGGGCGGCACCACGCCTACCGGAACTACTTAGACGGCGTGCGCCGCAAGCTCCTCGCCCTCGGCTTCGAGGAAATGAAAGGCCCCTTCGTCGAAACCGAATTCTGGAACATGGACGCCCTCTTCATGCCCCAGTTTCACTCCGCCCGGGACATCCACGATGCCTACTACATCAAAAATCCCACACATTCCAGAACCCCGGAAGAGCCTTACTTCACCCGGGTCGGCGGTGTCCACACCAGCGGCGGAGACACCGGCTCCCGCGGCTGGCGCTACCCCTTCGACCCCGACCGCTCCCGGCGTCTGGTCCTCCGTACCCAGGGAACCGCCCTCTCGGCGCGAACCCTGGCATCGGCCCCCAATATCCCGGGCAAATACTTCGCCATCGCCCGCTGCTTCCGTCCCGACGACGTGGACGCCACCCACGCCGCCGATTTCTTCCAGGTCGAAGGCATCGTCCTGGGCGTCAACATCAACTTCCGTAGCCTGTTGGGCCTGCTCAAACTCTTCGCCCTGGAAATCGCCCAGTCCGATGACGTGCGCTACGTGCCCGACTACTTCCCCTTCACCGAACCCTCGGTGGAGCTCCAGGCGCAGCACCCCACCCTCGGCTGGATCGAACTGGGCGGCGCCGGCCTCTTCCGCCCCGAGGTCACGCATCCCCTCGGCGTCGAAGTGCCCGTCATCGCCTGGGGCCTCGGCGTAGACCGGATGGCCATGGTCGCCCTGGGAATCGACGATATCCGGGACCTCTTCAGCGCCGATTTAGACTTTATTCGCAACGAAAGGTAGAGGAGGCCCATGCCCACCATCACCGTCATCAAAAGCGACCTGGAACGCCTGGCCGGGCAGTCTTACACCCTCTCCGAACTCGAAGAGGCCCTGGAAACCGCAAAGGCCGAGGTCAAAGTGGAGGACGAAGACCGGCTCCGGGTGCAGCTCAAAGACACCAATCGGCCCGACCTCTGGTCTTCCGAAGGCCTGGCCCGGCTCCTGAAGGGCTGCCGTGAGGGCCGACACGACCCCTACCCCTTCTTTGGCGCGGACGAAGCCAGCGGCGAAGTCCACGTCGACCCCGCCCTCAGAGGCATCCGTCCCTACATCGCCGCATTTACCTGTCGGGACATCCGGGTGGACGGAGCCGCGCTGGAGCAGCTCATCGAAGCCCAGGAGAAACTGGCCGACAACTACGGCAGGGGCCGCAGTGCCGTGGCCATCGGCATCTACGACGCCTCCGACATCCTCTTTCCGGTCCGCTACGACGCGGTCGATCCCACGACGACCCGCTTTGTCCCCCTCGAAAGCGATGTGGAAATGGACCTGAACCGGATTCTTCGCGAACATCCCACCGGAAAGACCTACGCCCACCTCTTAAGCGGCTTCGAAAAATTCCCCCTCATTCGAGACAGCCGGGGTGAAGTCCTCTCTATGCCCCCCATCATCAACAGCCAGTCCCTCGGCCGCGTGGAAGTGGGCGACACCTTCCTCTTCTGCGAGGCCACCGGCACCCGGCTCGACACCATCCTGCTCGCCACCGCCATCATGGCCGCCAACATGGCCGACCGGGGTGGCGTCATCGGCCCCGTCGCTGTTCAATACCCCTACGACACCCCCCGGGGCCGCAAGGTCCGCTGCCCGGTTGATCTCACCGAACCGGTTGAGGTCGACCTTTCTGACATCCATAAAATCGCGGGCGTCGAACTGGATCC
Organism: Candidatus Latescibacterota bacterium; assembly: GCA_965222075.1. Classification (GTDB taxonomy): domain Bacteria; phylum Latescibacterota; class UBA2968; order UBA2968; genus JAAXHW01. Next base: position 4,710,400 of record OZ244937.1, read on the forward strand.
CAACCGCATCGCCGACGCCCTCCGCGCCATGGGATACCGCGAGGTCACCCTGAAAAGGGAAAAGGTCCACGCGAGGCCCGCGCCTTACCGGGACGACATCCTCCACGCGGTGGACCTGGCAGAAGACGTGGTGGTCTGCATCGGCTACGACGCCTTTGAACCCGAAATGCCGCGCGACTTCACCATCGGCAAGGCCGCGCCCGAAGAGGACCTGTCCGACCGCATCCGCAACCTGATGGTTGGCTGCGGATTCCAGGAAGCCTTCCTTCCCATCCTCAGTTCCCACAACGATCTCACCGCCCGCATGCGCAATCCCGACGCGCCCATCCTGGAAATCGAAAATCCGATGTCGGAATACTACAGCGCCGTAAGATACTCCCTCCTGCCCGGCCTGCTCCATATAGAGGGCGTCAGCCGGCGGGCCATCTACCCCCACCGGGTTTTCGAAGTTGGCGAAGTCGCCGTTCTCGCCCCGGAAGAAAACTACGGCTCCCGTACCCAAATCCACTTAGCCGCCCTGGAGGCAAACGCAGAGGCCAACCTCTCCGGTATCCAGAGTTCCCTGGAGGCCGTCGCCTACTACCTGGATGTCGACTACACCCTCACCCCGGCCGAGCACCCCACCTTCCTGCCCGGCCGGGCCGGCGAAATCCGCAAAAACGGCCGGGCCTTCGGCGTCATCGGCGAAATCCACCCCGAAGTCCTGGAAACCTGGGGCATCGCCGTGCCCGTCAGCGCCTTCGAGGTCAACATCGACATCGCGGAATAAGTTATGGGAGAGCGAATAGGGAAGGAAAAGCTGGCGGTGAATCGGTAAGCCATTCAGGGCAGGTGTTCCAGGTCGTCCAGATCTTTATATCCACCAATCAGCAGGTACTCAACACCCCGGGCGTTGAGCAATCTCAAGAACTCTTTGAAGTCGGGCGGTAGCTTTAGGTCCATAGTTTATCCGGCGTAAGGCCTCGATATGGCGCAGGCGTTCTTGAGGAGTTCGCGCAAGCCAGTAGACTTTTTCGTCTGAGTTATCAAAGAGAGGCGCAATCGAAAAGGCCGTCTTATCTATTTTGAGAGCCGATGAAGAGGTTGGGAGCATTTGGTCACCTTCCTGTAATATTCGGTCCTCCGGATTGCCGTGAAATTTTCCGTAAAATGGAGTCAGCACCCGATTTTTAGAGGTCTTTTTTTTTAGAGCGTTCGAGAAGATTTTTGGAAGACTATCTGTAAGAAATGCCCAGTCGGACCGCGGCCGCTTTTAATTTCCTGTCTGAAGTCCATAAGAATATGTTCGACAATCGGGCAGAAGCCAGAAGGTGTACATCGATCAGTCCGATGCCGACGCCTGTTAATCCGTTGTGTTCAATGAAATACAAGATTTCCTGCTGGTCCGCCGTAGAAGCCTGCGGAAGCGCCTGAAGTAAAGAGAGAAATTCCTGTCTGTTGCGGATGTTTCCGCAGGCCAGTTCACCGACGATAAAAGGATGGCACACCACTTCCGCTTCTTGCAGCAACGCCCGAAAGTGGGTGTTTCCCTCTCTGAGGTAGGAGACCCATATTGACGTGTCAACAAGGACCATGACTATCCGACTCTGGACCGTCGCCTCGGGACAGGTCGGAGCCTTTTTTCCTGGCCTTCAAGCTCTGCGAGTCTTTTGCTGCTTTCGCGGGCAATCAAAGCTTCAAGGCCAAGCCTGACCAGGGCGGTTTTCTCGTTGATACCGGTCAAACTGGATGCTTTGTGCAGCAGGGCATCATCTATATTCAGTGTTGTTCTCATATGTATCAATATGCATTGATTATGCATATTTGTCAAGAGGTATTTCGTGTTTGTAAAAGAGACCCTCCGCATCTTGCGGAGGGTCGCAGTATGATACCGCCTATTGGACTCTCAGGTCAACCAACTACTGATAATCCGGGAAGGACATAGGAAAGCCTACAGGCAAAGATCGGGGTGTCCACTCTTATACCTTACCGCCTCGCTAACAGGCTTCAGGTGACCGCGGCTTCATCTATGGAAAAAATCTGTTCAGAGTCGAGGGTCGCTCTGACACCGTTTGGCAGGATTATTTGAGGGCTTGTATGTCCGAGATCTACTCCTGTAAGGATGGGAAAATCAAATGCCGATGTATAATAATCTATCAGTTCTTGAAGTAGCGCTTCCTGGATTTCAGACAGATTGTTGATTTTTCCGATAATCAGACCGGAGATCTCCTTGAAAAGACCCACTTGCTGGCATTGCGCAAGGGCCTCCTCGATATACATAAGAACCGTGTTTCCTGTGTTGACCTCTTCGAGATAAAGAATCTTACCCTGAAATGAAGGCCAAAACCGCGTACCCGCCAATGTAAGCAACGTGTGGAGATTTCCACCTACGAGGGGACCCTCAACTTTGCCGTCTCTGAACCAATGCCAGCCGGAATGCCCCTTCATCTTACGGGGACTGATTTCACTGGGAATGTCATCCGTCCAGGCACCGGGGGGGTTCAATGGACCCGGAGCAGCAGGGGTAAACAGGATGTCCTTAATCTTCCGAAGCGTATAACTCAACGGTTCCGGAAACTCGCTGAGCCCATCGATGATTGTCGGACCGTGGAACGTAGCGAGATTAAGACGCGAGTGGATACCCATCAGCAGGGCCGTATTCGCACTGTATCCCATCACAATCTTGGGGGAACGTTCGATCAAATTCCAGTCGAGAAGGGGAAGGAGCGTATTTGTACCTGATCCTCCCGACAAACAAAAAATCGCTTTGATTTCTGGGTCGGCAAATAGGGTATTCAGATCATTGGCGCGTTGTTGAGGGGGAGGATTCAAATACTCGCGTTCTTGGAGCGCATGACTTGCCAACTGAACTTTCAAGCCGAGACTTTCCAGAGCGGCCCGTGCGCGGGAGAGCCCATTTTTTTGATGAAGATGAAAAGATGCCGCGGGCGAGGCAATACCCACGGTATCACCCGGTTTCAATCTCCGCGGCTTGATCGTATCACTCATGATCTCTCATATCTGTTTCAATACTGTGAACAGTTTTTGTAACTTATTGTTTTCTATAAATTTATGAAATTTGTAATCAAAATGGATAACCTATTGATTTTTAAAGACTTAGGAAAGCAATGTTTCCCGAATTAGGCCGAAATTGTAAAAAGTGTCCGAACTATTGTGTTTAAAACCGGCCTTGAATCGGTTTCTTATTTCAAAGATATGATCTCTTGTTGGGATGGACTGAGCCGGTCGGCAAAGCCGTAATTCCTTTCCTCGGATAGACGATGACCTTAATTGCTTGAAACCTTTTTACAGAAATCTTAATCAAAGTCGGCAGGTTTAGACTGGGTAAATGGAAACTAAATGACCAGGTCAAAGGGTAAATCGGCTATGTCGCGGAGGCGATTACCTGCCACCATTGTTTCCAAAGACTCTTGCACAGCTTCGTTTTGACTGTCCGTGGCGACCTGCATAAGTTCATTGAGGCCAAAATGGTAGACACAGTCAATATCACCAGTCCCTAATGCCAGAGATGCAATCCGTGTCGGCATCGGTTCGGCTGTTACCACCGCGATATGTGGTGTGTGCCCTTTGCGGTTCCGGATTAAGTTCAAGCCTTCCGTACGGGCATTCTGTGACCGATCACTGCGGAGTGTCAATTTGCATGAAATACTGGCATGTAATATCGGAGTAGGGGTCTGATGATGCGTCTGACGTAACGGCGTTAAGTGCGGTATACCTGTCTGATCTACAATCACATTATGCTGGTTGATCGTCTCGTCAGCAACAGGTATACGCGCAACGATGACATCCGGTTTGACTACATAATCCCCCAGCGCTGTATGAACGTCCTTATTTTTCTGGACCAATTTGTTCAGCGTGGCTAAATGCCGATATTGGACAAATTCCGATATATCGCTATGGACGGAGTAGAGCCAGTCGGCCGGACGCAGATGGGCAAGGACCTTCATGGCCGATTGAACATAATCTCTGACGGCTGTTTCGAACTTGCTGCCAGCGGTCTGACCGCTGATTCGGCCAGTGCTAACGGGATAACCGAACACCTCAATGATCCCACGCGCCAACGAGCAACTGAGTCTGCTACTGGTATCGGCAATGCTGGGAATCCGACCACGCTTCAAAAATATCGCCTCCAGACAGACTTCCCGTTGAAATTGCTCACGTAGTTTTACGATTTCAGCCATCAGATTTCAACTTTCCTGCCTGCGCCTGCCTGCGTCCCTCGGACAGGCAGGCCGATGCTTGCTCGGCAGGCAGGTGTGGGTTTGATGTAGCCGATGACATACTCTTGATGCATACGCTGTTGAATCTGAGAAGACTGATTGAGCGTAGCGCCAGCCGGGAGCATGCGACGGTTTCTGTCCAAATTTCTGATCCCGATAGCGGGAACCTCAAACCCTATCGCGCGTCCGATGTCGGCTAAACAATGACCCGTTTCGGTATCGCGCCCGCGCATGATGGAACTCCCTACGACTACAATTGCGGCCTTCCCGGGCTTGAGGACACGATGTATCTCACGCAGCACACGGGTCATCTCTGAGTAATACCGGTGTAACACTTTCCCTTTCTTGGCATCGTGCTGAGCGACTTTCTCTACAACTTGAAGGGTATCAGAAGGCAGGTCGTCGAAAACCATGCCAGCGGTTGATTCGCCACCAATCGTTCGGCTGCGTCTTTGGCCAAGATCATCCACCGAAAACCCCATCCAGACCAGAGAAAATTTGTGGGCGCGCATGTAGTCAATCGCATTGGACGCATACGGCGGGGAGGTGACAATCAAATCGACACAATCGTCGGATAAAGGTAATCTCTGCGCATCGCCATGCTCAATAACGGGTCGTAGATGATCAGGCTCCAGGTCTGGTAGATTGGCAAGATTTCTCTGAAACCGGTGGTAAAATTCGTCAAATGCCGATCGTAGCTTCTTCGATATGAATTGGAGTCGAGAGCGCTGCTGATGTAATTGTTCTTTGCCCCACAGAAGATCACCTTTCATATTGTACACAACCTTCGCTTGATGCGGTCGGGTGTGGGCTAAATCGAGTGCCAGGGAAACACCCCCTGACTTCGTGATGATAATCGCGGAGAATACGACCTCGAAAAATGCCACGAGAGCTTCGACTGAACTCAGTCGAACGTCAGATTCACCCGGGATTCGACGAATCTCTCTCATGAGTGCGCACAGATCGCTCTGAGTCTCTTTCTCAAACCAATACTCGACAAACCTGGAGGTATTGACATCCCAATCTTGATGATATTCCTCTCTTAGTAGACGACGTTGATCAGGAGACAGCAGGGGCGCTCTGTTAAGTATCGCATTACCTATTTCCAGGACTTTCCGCTTATCGATCGGTGTCGTCTTTGCCTTCGCGATCCGAACAGCCAGGGGGTCCGTGTCGAAACCGATAGGCTGACGTTTTGCCAATAATGCTTCGACCAGTGTCGTGCCGGACCCCATCATAGGATCAAGCACCGCATCCCCAGGTTCGGTTAACGCGGCGATGAATTTCTGGGGCAGTTGAGGCGGATATTTGGCTGGAAATGCATGAAATTGATGCGACGCATAATTGCTGTTGGCCGAATGGAAATCGAGATCATCGGCCAGCAGCGCGATGAGTTTTTCACGGATCGTGCCGGGCATGATGGCTGGCGCTCTGGGAAATAGAGAAAGCTGTGTGGGTTGCATAACCGAAATCTCCCTAATCCTTCAGGGTACTGCGTGACCTGTCTGCCGTGCGACGACAGGCAGGGATGACGATCCGTCGCGCCTCGGAGGTACCCTCGTAGATCTGCAGGCTTCACCCTGGGAACGCCTAACTACCACTGCCTGATGATCACGCAGACGGTCGTCTTGTCCAGCAGGGCGAACTCCTTAGCCCCCCACGGTTTCTGACTGATCCCCTTGCTGTTTGGGTGAAGCATATCCGGCTTCCGGCTTGTCACCTCAGCATAGAACCCGTCGATATCGTCCGTCTCGATCCCGATCTCGGGTCGATCCTTTGCCGCAAACTCGGCATCCTCAACCAGGACCGCTTTGCATCCCTCCCGTTCCACCACCGCCAGCTTCCCGTCGTTATGACCGACCGTGAAACCGAGACAATCCACAAAAAGCTCCAGTCCGTCCGCCATATTCTCGTAGAAGACCTTCGGAACCAGCCTGGTCAACACGGTTGCCTCCTTTCCCGTAACTGGCAATTTGCATCGCCGACGGGTTGGCGTTCCCAATTGGGACCTCCGGGTTTCCTCCCGCCTTTACGATCTGTTCTGTGATCTCAATGCGCTGGGCATCACGTGGCGCGCTCACCATTTGTCGAAGATGGTGCAGGTGCCATCCATACGTCAATATAGTCGTACCCGCGGTGAAATTTGTTCACTATGCAAGACCGGATCGTACCTGCGGTGCGTTTTTTATTTCAGGGATATGATCTCCTGTTGGGATGGACTGAGCCGGTCGGCAAAGCCGGGGCTGAAACGCAGGTGCTGCCCGCCCCAATCGGGCATGTAGCCGATGCTGTAGCAATAGTAGAGGGTGCGGCGCGGTCGTCCGGAGACGTTCACCGTGGAGCCGTGGGTGAGCGCTTCGGTGAACAGGATGACGTCGCCGGCGCGCGCGGGCACCGCCCGCAGCGGGGGATTTTCATCGGGATGGCTGCCCCAGGGTTTGACGAAATTGCTCTTGTGCGCCCCGGGGATCACTGCGAAGCAGCCGTCGTCGGGCCCGCAATCGAGCATAGGGAAAACCGCCTTGGTCAGCGTCGACACCATCTGGCCGTTGCGGCAGTGATACTGGCACTTGGGGATGATCGGGGTGCCGTGCATGTGCATCCCGGTATAGCCGCCGCCCCAACGATAAATGGTATAGGTGTGGTTGAGACGAAACGGCCCGCCAGTGACACATTCGACGACATCGAGTAATTCGGGCAGTTCCATTAACGGCAGCAAGGCGTCGTCGCCCTCGATGATGTTGGAGATGTAGAGGTTCTCCGGCGTGCGCTCCTGGCCCAATACCAGTGGCGCCGGATAGTCGCCGGGGTGCATTGTCTCGAAGCGATCCAGCACGGCATTACAGGCTGTGATCAACGCCGGCGGTACGATCTGCTCCAGGACGACATAGCCCTGCAGATCAAAAAGATATTTCTGTTCCTGGTTCATCTCGCCTCCCTGTTGCGCACGCGCACGACGATCCTGTGGACGGTATGTTCTGGGTTATCTTTATTTTACAGGAGGTGTCCGAGGGAAGATGGTGTGAATTTCAGCAACATCTGTAGACGGCACACAACAGGTCCGGGTCGCCGGTGGGATAAGCTCCTGAAAAACGTACCCGGGTTGAAGCCCGGTGAACTCTGGAGCATCTGGCGCAAATTGCGCACCCAGCGCAAAGGGGTGATTCCCGGGATGGACCCCGTATCGAACCTCATCCCCCTGGCACCCGAATCGCGGGAGGAATGGCTGGCCGCTCAACCAAAGCCCCCGGTGGTCAAACCAATGCGAGCGACCCATTTGGCAGGATTGTCCGCATGATGATTTCCAGACCGTAAGTGGCTTATAGCGTTACCCCGTTCCACTCCTCCTTACTGCAGGTAATATCAACCACATTCCCATCCGGGTCCAGCACCTTGAACGACATGGGCGGCTGCACAGACGGATCGATCGGATTGCGCTCTTTCACATTCTCCTTGGAAAACACGGCTCCCCACTCGTGCAGCCGCTTCCAGGTCTCCCCCAAATCGTCCACAATAACCCCGAAGTGAATGTACTCATTCCCCTCTTCCAGCTCAGGCCGCTCCATATCCTCGGGCTGTTGAATCAGCGTAATATTGCTCACCCCATCGCTCAAATCCAGCGCGTTCCCCTTCGGTCGGTACCCGATGAAGCGCCATCCGATCACCTCCTCGTAAAACTTCCGCGACCGCTCCATATCCCGGCATCGCAGGGCAAGGTGCCGTAACAGGCCCATCGCGCCTCCTTTCTACACTCTCACCGAGCGTGTTGATTCTGTATACAGGGGTCAGGTCAAAATCCCCGCCGCCCGCAGCACCGTCTCCTGTACCGCCAGTTCGTGGTCCAGCGGCCGGTCCGGCTGTTTCTCCCCCCGGATATCGGCCACCAATGCCCTCAGGCTCCCCACGTACCGGGGTTCCACTTTTACAGGTACGGTCTGCCACCCCTTTTTGTATCCATCCCGGTCCTCATCCAGGCAGAGCCGCAGAACCACCGGATCGGGCTCGAACGGCTCCAAAATTGCGCTGCCCCGCGTCCCGTAGACCTCAAACCGCCGCGACGGAAAGGCCAGTACCTCTAAGGATGCAGACTCCAGCACCGCCATCCTTTTCGGGTATTCAAACACCGTGGCCGTATTGTCTCGAAACGCCGGTGCCGGCCCCAGATCGTTTCGCAGAAACGACGTCACCCGGTCGGGCCTTCCCAGAAGCGCCACCACAATATCCATCAAATGGCAGAGCAGCTCAAACAGAATACCCCCCTGGTGCACGGCCAACCGGGATCGTGTCTCCTGGTCCACGCAGGTCGACATCCGTCCCCGCACCGAAAAGATCTCCCCGAGCCTCCCCGAATTCGCCCAGTCTAAAATAAACTGGAATCCCGCGTTGTAACGGAACATATACCCCAGCTGCACCAGCAGTCCCTTTGCCCTTGCCATTTCGACCAGCGCCTGGAACCCGGCCCAGTCGTCCCCCGCCGGTTTATCCAGCCAGACATGTTTGCCCCGTTCAAGCGCCTCCCGGGCAAACCCCAGGTTCTGAGCCACCGCCCCTTCCACTGCAATCGCCGCTATCGATGCATCGTCCAGCATTTCCTCCTTCGATCCGAACCAGTGAACCCCGGCGTAGGCCTCACCGGCCCCCCGCGTTCTGCGCACTTCCGGGTCCGGCTCGTATACCCCGCAGAATTCCACATCCGGATTCGCCTTCAATACCGCCGCCTTCCCCGAAGCATGTGAATGCAAAACGCCGTACTGAGCAAATTTGATCCGCATCACCATCCTCCTTTGTGCCAAACCATCGGAACAGGCGGTTGCCTCCGGCCCCTGACGCTAAAACGGCGTCCGGACTCCCAGGTCCGCCGCAGCCTCCTCCCTCAGCTGCCTCCGGGCCTTACATAATCCCAAACCGATCAAACGCCTGCCGGGCCGGCATCCCCTCTTCAATCGCCTTCCGGACCAGGTTCTCCCCCCGCACCTTTTCGATCGCCCGATGGATCAGTTCTGCTTCATGGTCCCCTGGGACCACCACCACGCCGTCCATATCCCCAAAAACGAGGTCCCCCGGACAGATCCGTACCCCGTTTGCGAACTCGATCGGACAGCGGTAGTCGATCACCCGCCCCCGGACGCCCTGGTCCTGCGCATAGCGCCCGGCAGAAAAGATCGGGAAATTCAACCTCAGAATCCCCCGCGTGTCCCGGCTGAACCCATCCAGCACAGCGCCCGCTGCCCCCAGCTTCATCGCCCTGATGCTCATCAACTCTCCCCACAGCGCATATCGGGGCGACGCCCCCGTGCAGATATACACCTCGCCCGGCTTCAGATCGTCCAGCGCTTCAAACATCACCCCGAACGGCTTCTCCTCGTCCAGGTGGCCCACCTTCTGTCCGGCGCAGTCCGCCTCCAGAACCGGCATCGCCCGGCCCACAACGACCATATCGTCCCGCAGTGGCTGGACCTCCGGCGGCAGAAACTGGTGGGTCAAGCCCACCTTATCCATCGCATCCCCCACCACCGCAGTAAACAGCTCCCGCTTCATCAGACCGAAAAGCTCTGCATCCTCATTCCAGGTTGGCATCTCCGCTCCCCCCCAAACCGTTCTATGAAAACCGCTCGAACCAGGTCTGCGCGACCCGGAACATCTGCCCCGGCTCAAAGTCGTAAGCAAACCCTTTCGAATAGTCCAGATCGTCGATCATTCCCCGGACGAAATCCACATCCCCCACGTCGATCAACGTCCTGTCTCCTTCGCGGGTCACCTGTGCGACCCGGTAGCAGGCATCCCGCTCGTTGTCGTTTTCGATCGAGAGGTAAGACCCGATCAGTGAGCCTTCGGCTGGAGGTTCGGCCGCCGTCCAGATCTTGCCCGGCGCTCGCTCCAACACGGTCCCCGTCCAGACTCCGGAAGCCCGCCGGATTGCCCGGTCCTTTGTGCCCAGCACCCTGCCGCCTGTCAGCATTGCCCACTGCGCCGTGCCGTCGATCTCGGAGTGGACACCGAAGATCCCGTCGAAGTCGAGTCGTCCGTCCACCCGCACCTGAGTCCGCCCATCTCCAAAGACCACGGTGTCCGACCGCCCCTCCGGCAGGTGGACCCGGATCGCCCGGAACCCGATTCCTTCGCCTCCCAACACGGGAACTTCCTCCACACGCTCGACCAGCCGGCTCCCCCTGTAGGCCTCGATCAGACTCAGAAAGCCGGACACGATAGACCCCTCCCCCTCCTGCGCAGCCACCCCATAGGTCAGCCGCCTCGGATTGCCCACCTTGTTCTGCGGCGGGTCCCCGTGACACAGGGCCACCTCCCCAGGCGCATCGAACAGGCTCCAGCGCACGTGCACATCCGTCACCATGGGCTTTTCCGCTTGCTGAAAAACCTGCCAGGTATCCCTGACCGTCCAGTCCACCGAAATTACCTCGTCCGGCTTCTGGCACCGCCGCACATCGTAGAGATACTGGAAGCCGCTGCCCGTATAGTTTTCCACCTCGCCGTCGTAAAACTCCCCAAAGGCCACCCTTTCACCTGCATAAGTACCCTGTTTTTGCGGTAGCAGGTCCAGCCCCCCGGTCTCCACCTCCCCCTCTGCGGCGTGGAAAAGGTAGTGGTGCGCTCCACCGCCCGAAACGCGAAAGAGATCGACCGCGTAAAAATCGTCCTCCGAGATACGCACCATCGCGCTGGTTCGACCGTAAACAGAACACTGGGGGTAGACATCCGGCGACGACACTCCGATGGCCTGCACCTCTTCCGAGAGCCCGATAAAACCGACCTTTCCCGAATAGGTCCCCCTCTGCCGGCTGCGGTCTACCATCACCGTATTGTGCGACACCGTATGGTTGGTCCACCCTGCCCGCTTCGGCCAGATCCGCGCATGTTCGGGGTATCCCAGGTCGGGCAGCAGGTCCATCCCGAACCCGTAAAGCCCCAGGTTCAGCCGGTCGGCGTGGCCGTGGCCGGTGTTCCGGCCGTAGTAGACCCAAAGCGTGCGTTCTCTCTCGCCCTCCCCATCTCTGAACAGCGCCAGGCCGTAGCCCGTCATCACATCCGTATCCAGCCGGAGGGGGCCGTGCATATCCACGATTTGGGCCACCCGTTTCCGGATCGCCTCCGGGTCGGCGTCCGTGACCTGTCCCCGGATCCTGGACAGGTCGCCTTCTACCAGGTCGTGCGCGGCCTGTGCGAAGATCGGATCTCCGAACAGCTCCAACCCCTCCAGGCACTGCTCAACGGTCAGCCCGCCCAGGCCAGGCCCCCCCGTATTCCCCGTATCCCCGATCGAGGGCACGAAACGGCCCAAGGCAGTCAGCCGGATTGGCGCCAGAAACATCTGCCGGTAGCGGGTGTAGTCTCGAATGCGGTGACGGGTGTAGGAGGGCCGCGCGTCCAGAGTCTGGACCAGCGCCTTCATCCCTAAGGGCCACCGCAGCCACCCCAGGCTGTAGCCGGGCGCGCCTTCCGATCCCACCCCGTCCCGGTCGATCTCCCCGGCGAAAAGCTGCGGGATGTGCCCCCCGTCCGGCTTCTGACCCCTCAGCACTCCCTCCCGAAACACCCAGTCGAGCCAATCCTCCGTATCCTCGGCATCCAGGGCAATAGCCAGCATCGCCATTGTCGACTGGTCGCCCGGCTCGTTGTGATGGATGTCTCCGGCCACAATCGCTTTGATCCCTTCCCTTATCACATGCGTTTCAAAGTGTCGGCAGAGCGCCGCAACGCTGTCCTGCTCCGGCAGCCCGTGCGCCTTCTGCTTCGCGTCCAGAAAGGCGAACAACGGGTCGTTGTCCTTCCAGACCGTCCGCACCATATCGTAACACTCCGTAAACGCCTTCAACAGGTTGGGCTCCCATATCCGTCCGAAAATTCGCCCTCTCCCGCTCAACCCATCCGAGTTGAAAAACCCCTGCTTTGCCCAGAACGACCAGTCCATATCCGGATATACATCCGCAATCCGCGCAAGCAGCAGCCCCGCCTTGTGGGCGTATGCCGCATCTCCGGTGAGCAAGAACGCCTCCCGCAGCCCCGCGCACGCCGAACTGATCTCGGACCAGATCCCGTAGTGCGCATAGACGCCCACCAGTTTGAACGACGCGCCCGTCTCGTCCGTCCACCCCATCCCGTCGTCCACTCCAAACCGGTGCAGCGGGTCGTCCGGGTGCGGGTGCCCGGTATTGAACAGCAGCCTCCGGTCCGCACGATCCGGATCAAAAGCCCCGTCCGGTCCGACGCCACTTCTGTAAAACGCCTCGAAATCGTTCGTCGGGAACCGCCCGCCGCAGGTTGGGCACCGGATCTTCCACGGGTCTGCCAGCACGTCCACCTCAAACCGCCCCATCCCATCTCTGCACACCGGACAGCCCACCTCAACATTCGCATTCGTACTCCGGCCGATCATCTGTCCGGTCACCAGCCCCCAGAGCGCCTCGTCGTCCATCTCCACCCAGCGTCTTGCCCGTTCTACCGCCCGGTCCAGCTGGGCCTCCGCCCAGTCGAACCGCTCGACGTTCCGCCGGGCATTCCGGATCTGCTCCGCTGTCACAAAATGTCCCCCGCCCGCGTCTGTAGCCATTGCCGATCCTCCGTTTTTGTACCGCTCAACGCTCAACTCACGACGCTTGACCCTGACTCCTGACGCACACAAGATACATCCCCCCAGCGCGGGGATCAATCCATTTCACACCCCCCGGTTGCGCTCTTTCACCCCCCCGGAGGCATTCCCCCCTTGCGTTTCCAGGCCCGGTGAATTATCTTGCCGTCGCAACAGGGGATATTGTATCTCCTCTGTGAAAGAGACAGAATGCATTTACGTCAAGAGAGGGAAACCGTATGGCCTACAAAAGCCGATTTACATTCCGCACCCACGGGGGCGTATGCGCGGGCGAACAGTGGATTTACGACCACGACGAACCCATCGCCCGTCTGGAAAATAAAACCATCGAACAGCCCGAGCAGAATCTGCGCTATTTCGACAGCAATCCCAAACCGGTCAACCTGCAGGATCTGAAGCTGGCACCGGGAGGCCGCCCCCTCGTCTGTGGCGTCCAGCTCTACTGGGTCTTCCAGCACCGGGTGCTGGCCACCACCAAACTGGTTGACGTGCGGGTCCACGGCCAGGAAACCGACTGCCTGATCCTCACCGTCATTACCCAGGACCCGGGCGGCGTGGCAACCTCACACCGTGTCCTCACCCTGACCTACGACACGAACCTGGCATCCTATATCTATGACTTCAAAGCCCACCTGGACATCCACAGTCCCGAAGTACTGGATCGGGATGAAACCGCCTCTTTGGAATACTGCGATCCCTGGTACAACGACATTCCCGGCCCCACGGTCGAATTCCCCGGCATGTGGGAGAAGAAATACACCCACCTCCTGGCCGAAAAATCCGACGGAAAAATCTGGCAGATGCCGCTCAATCACATGGCCACGGGCATCCCCAGTCCCCGGTCCTTTAAAAGGGGCGGCCTGTTTGTGCTGGCCTACGATCCGGGCAACAACCCCGCCTTTGAATTCGTGGGCGAAACCGCAGACCGCACCTCCGTGGGCGTCTGCAACTGGGGCTACGACATCCACCTTCGGGGGCACTACACCCGCGACGAACTCTACGCCCCCCTCTGTCCCCACTTCCGCATCCGCCTCTGCCCGGACGAAAAGGTCAAACAGATGCGGGAAGCGGCGGAACCCGTTCCACCGGTCACCTACAACGGCTTCGAGGAACTCCCCCTCTACGAGCGCTCCACCAGCTTTGCCAATGGCCTCCGCCTCAACGAGCCCACGCCCGACAACACCGACCCCTGGCCCTGGCTGCCCGAAGGCGAAGGTGCGGAATGGTGTAAAGAGGGTGGCCGCTTGGACAATTTCTCCCTCAAAATCTCCAAGACAACGCCCGGCCCCACCGAGTGGATCATGGACCGCGAGAGCGAGGGCGCCTGGACGCAGCGGTGGACCTCTTCCACCGGCTTCCGGATCACCGCCTACATCAAAACAGACCGGGTGGAAGGCCGGGGCGCCTGTCTGGCCGTGCGCTGGGGCGTGTACAACTATGCCGAGCGTTACCCCTACATCTGTTCACAAAAACTGACAGGCACCAACGACTGGGCCAGGGTCAGCGTCGAAATCCACGGCCCGCCCCCGCCCGACATCAGCGCAGTCCACATTATCTGCAGGCAGGACGGCAGCGGCACCACCTGGTTTGACGACCTTGAAGTGGAGGTCTTATAGTCTTAGAACCTCGAAAATGGAGAACCGGATGAGAGAAACCGTGGGATTTATCGGGCTTGGCGCCATGGGCAAAGGGATGGCGCTCAACGTCCTCAAAGGCGGGTACCCGCTCCGGGTTTACGATATACGCCAACAACCGGTGGATGAGCTCGTCGCAAACGGCGCGCAGGCCGCTGAGAGTATACGGGACCTTGGCGGCCGGTGTACCTGGATTGTGCTTGTCCTCCCGGACACATCGGTTGTGGAATCCGTCCTGTTCGGCCCGGACGGGCTCAAACCGGCGCTTGGCTCAGGGCACATCGTGATCGATTGCGGAACAACCCACCCTGTTTCCACACGACAGACGGCGTCGGTGTTCCGTAAAGGTGGGATCGACTTTCTGGACGCTCCGGTCTCGGGGATGAACCCCCGCGCAGAGGCCGGCACGCTGACCATGATGGTGGGAGGAGAGGAGGATGTCTACAAGAAAGTCCACCCCCTCCTGGAAACGATGGGAGAACGCATCGTCTATATGGGACAGTCCGGCAACGGCCAACTGACAAAAATGACCAATAATATTCTCCTGAACATATCCTGCGCCGCCATGGCCGAAATACTCCCTACCGCAGTCAAAATGGGGCTCGACCCGGAAAAAATCTGTTCCGTAATCAGCGCGGGAACCGGACAGAGTCACGGCTTCGACTTCTTCTCCCGCCTGGTGCTCCGGAGAAACTTCGAGCGTGGATATCCGATGCAAAAAGCCTACAAAGATATGGAGGCCATCGCGGAAATCGCCGCCCGGCACCAGATCCCCCTGCCGGTAACGTCCGCCGCTTTGCAAACCTACAGGATGGCCCTGGACCAGGGGCTTGGCAACGAAAACAAAGGCGCGATGATCAAAGTCTGGGAAACCGCGATGGGCGTCGAAGTCAGAGGCACCGATAAAGCGTAAGTGGCACATCTATCCCATACCCCGGGAGAAAAACACCATGCAGATATTCGAAACCTGCGACTCCCTCCTCGAATGCGTCAAACAGACCGCAACACAGGACAAAACTGAAGAGCGATGTTTCGATGAAGACAGAAACTGACGTCCTGGTCATCGGAGGGGGCGCAATCGGCGTCTGCTCGGCCCACTACCTCAGCGAGCAGGGGCGAACCGTCGCCATTGTTGAAAAAGGGGACATCGGTTCGGGAAGTTCGTACGGCAACGCCGGCCTGATCGTTCCCAGCCACAGCACCCCGCTGGCGGAGCCCGGGATGATATTTAAGGGAATCAAGTGGATGTTCAACTCCGAAAGCCCGTTTTACATCAAACCCCGCTTCAACTGCGACCTCATCTCCTGGCTCTGGAAATTTTGGCGTGCCTGCAGCAAGCGGCAGATGAACAGGTCCATACCGGTCATCCGGGACCTCAGCCTGGCCAGCCTGCGGTTGTTCGACGAACTCGCCGCGATCGAAGGCCTCGAATTCGGGTACGAAACAAGGGGCATGCTGGCCGCGTTCAATACCGAAAAGGGGCTTGAGGGCGGCGTCGAAGAGGCCCGCCTGATGCAGAAAAACGGCCTTGAGGTCAGAATCCTGAACGCCGATGAAATCCAGGAACTGGAACCGGGAATCCGAACCACTGCCATCGGCGGTGTGTACTATCCGCAAGATGCACACCTGATTCCCCATCGATATGTACGTGAACTTGCCCGGCACATTGAGCATAAGGGGGGGGGAATTCATACCTCCACAGAGGTGCTCGGTTTTGAAACCTCAGGCCGAAAAATTACAACCGTCAAAACGACCCGGGGCGATTTCTCAGCCGAAGAAATCGTCCTGGCCGGCGGTTCGTGGTCGTCCGGAATCGCCCGGGACCTCAAGATCAAGCTGCCCATCCAGCCCGCCAAAGGCTACAGCGTCACATTCAAGCGGCCGCCGGGCTGTCCACGTATCCCCTTTGTGCTTGCCGAGGCCAAAGTCGCCCTCACCCCTCTGGGCGATACCCTGCGCTTCGCCGGCACCCTCGAGCTGGCCGGCCTGGATCTTTCCATTAACATGCGCCGCGTGCAGGCCATCCTCAAGGCCATCCCCGGGTACCTGCCCGACATTCATCCCGAAAATCTCGAACTCATCGAAATCTGGCGCGGGCTGCGCCCCTGTACCCCGGACGGCCTCCCCTTCCTGGGGCGTCCCATTGCCTACGACAACCTCATCCTCGCGGCCGGCCATGCCATGATCGGCATATCCTTATCTCCTATCACGGGCAAGCTGGTATCCCAGTTGGCGGCAAACGAAAAACCGTCGATCGACCTGGCCGCACTCAACATAGAGCGCTTTGATTGAACGCATAAGGGAGGCGGATGATGGGAGAAATAGAAAAACAGGAGGCGGTAATAAAAATCGAGCCGCCGCTGACGGAGGATCTGACAGAGGAATTGCTCGATTTCTGGGAGGCGATCTTCGAAGTCCCCTGTGATGGCTATCGAAGCATTCTCAACGGTTCGGAACGCGACGACAATCACGACATCTTCTACCTGCTTCGAAAAGGCAAGGAACTGGGCGGCACCTCCCATCTGACAATCTCAAAAGCGGACCCCCGGCTGGGCGGCCTCGGCGAAGTGGCAACGCCCTCTGAATTTCGTCGACAGGGAATTGCCACCGCACTCTGTGCGCATACGCTTGAGGATTTTCGCACGCACAATGGCCAGGCCTTTTTTTTGGGAACGGTAAACCCCGAGGCCGCCCGGGTCTACCACCGGCTTGGCTGGCGGAAACTCGCCGGAGCCAACGTTATGGCCTTCATCGCAAATGGAGACTCGCCTGAGGCCTTTCTCGTAGACTATTTCAGAGAGGGCGGCCCTGCCGAAATCGCGCCGTCCGCACCCGCCGATCGCATACCGATGATCCCTCTGCTGCTCTGCCCTCACGACTGGAAGGTACTGGACGCCAATGTGAGCATGTTTTCAACCCGATACGTGGTACAAAATTCATGCATGGGTCTTTATCCCCGGTACGAGGCGCTTGCTCAGGACGGCCGAGGCGCGTGGTTTGCCCTGCATGCGAATCAGGGCCGTGTGGTCGGCCTATCATCGGCCCGCCTGGACGAATCGGGTCACTGTCAGGTAGACGGGTTTACCCATCAGAGTCACGCGGATTCCTGGGAAGACCTTATGGCCGCAGCCCTGCGCTGGGGCGCCGACCGGGGCGGGGGCCTGTGCTGTGCAATCGTGTCGGTCGAAGACGAAGACAAACGCGTCCGCTTCGAGTCCCTTGGGCTTCAAGAATCCGGAGCGGGCGGTGCATTCAACCTGGGCGACAGACAGGTGCCCTCCATCCGCCTGGAAAGGCAGTAGCTTCACGCGCATTCAAGACCTTGATACGTCACACTCGCGAGGTCGGATTCGACGGCGGCCTGCAGATCGACCACCAGCAGCACTACAACGCCGCCGACGAACATCAGAAAATCGCTATTCGGTCGGATACGTCAAAGCCCTCATCGCCGCGCTCAAGGCCTGAAGAAGGAGAGACGGATGGCGCCTCGAACACCCCGTTCCCTGTCCACATTCTGCCGGAAGAAGCTGCCGTTGATACAGGATCGAACCGATGGCAAACGGCTTATCAACACGGTCGTCGCCATCGTGGAAACCGATCGGTGGAACTCCTTTGACAGATTCCACGAAACCACCCGGACGCTGGTGGACCGGTACAGTGCGGCGGGCGCAGCCGTGGAGGTCGCCTCCCTCCAGACGGGCGGCCGGATCGGTTCGGGCCGCTGGATTATCCATGAAGCCGCCGACGTGCGCAGCGCCACCGTAGACGTGATCCGTCCCGTGCGTCGGCGGGTGCTGGACTACAGCGAGAACCCCTGGCACGTGATCCAGTGGAGCGGGGCCACGCCCCGCAACGGAATGGTGAACGAACTGGTTATCGTAGACGATTCGAAAAAACTCGAACGCATCCCCCCCGATGGACTTTCCGGAAAAATCGTACTGACGCGCCTGAATCCGCGCAGTCGTCTGCGAGAGCTCGCTCAGACAGGGGCCGCAGGGGTCATCACCGATCAACCGGTTGAAAATCTGCCCAATGCAACTCCCTGGACCAAGTTCGGTTGGGGCGGCATCCCCATCGGAAACGCGGCCTTTCATCTGGTCGGCCTCGTCCTATCCGCGAATGAGGGAAATAGACTCCGCAGGCTGGTAAAAACACACGGTAGCCTGACCCTGCGTACGAAAGCCGACATTCGAAAATACGTTGGCACACACGACATCGTCAGCGGTCTCGTCCTCGGCGAAGACAGACCGCAGGAAGAAATCTGGGTCCTGGCGCACAGCGGCGAACCGGGCGCCATTGACAACGCCTCGGGCGTTGCCCTCTGCGTTGAAATTGCAACGGTGCTTGAAAGCCTCATCGCCGAAGGGTCGCTCCCCCGGCCAAAGCGCACCATTCGGCTGCTGAACGCCTACGAATGTTACGGCTTCTTCAAATACCTGGAAGACATCGAGCGTCCCGTGCCCCCCCTGGGCGGCCTGAACATCGATTCCGTAGGCGCCAAGCCCAAAGTCTGCGACGCCCGGCTCGAATGGCACAACACCATCCCCATGTCTGCCGGATTTGTGAACAAACTCGGTGAAACCATCGTCCGGTCCGCCCTCCAGCGCAGAAACCCCGGCTACAAACTCTGCGTCGAACCCTTCGTATCCACCTCGGACACCCTCATCGGCGACCCCAAATACGGCTTCCCCTGTCCCTGGATCACCACCCACCGCCAGGCCCGCAGCTTTGACGCCTACCACACCTCGGCCGATACCCCGAACCTTCTCAGCCGGGATGGCCTGGCCCTATGCGCGACCGCCGCAGCTGGCTACCTCTACTTCCTGGCAAATGCCGGCAGCCGGGAAGTCGTCGAACTGGCGAGGGTGGAAACGGAAAGAACACTGGAACAGCTCCGGCCTTCGCAAAAGCAGCTCTCACCGGTCCAGGTCAGCTACATTTGCGAAGCACACCGGGTAAACCTTGAAAAACTCCAGAACTGGATATCGGAAAAAGACCACGATCAAGTCCTGGCGCATCTGTCCACGTATGAACGCCAGGTACGCGAGGCCGCCCGAAGCGCAGCCCCAAAAAAGACGCGGTCCGGGAGGCGCAGCATCCCCGGTTCCCGGCGGGTGCCCCATCGCACGGCCCTGCTCTCGCCCGATCTGAGCAACACGCCGCCTCCTCTCGCTGCGCGGATCGGCAAAGCCCGACTCTCCCCCTGGGCCCTGTTCTGGGCGGACGGCAGGAGAACCCTGGCGGAAATCGCCGAGGCTCTCACCTGTGAGTATCAGCGAGAGGTCACCCTCGAACAGGTAACCACCTTTTTTGAGGCACACGCCGACCTGGGATATGTAGAATTGGCCGAACCGTCGTAGGGGCGTAGCGTGCTTGAATTACGGAATGCGGATTGCGGATCTCTACCCAATGGACAAATTGACAAACGTCAACACCACCGACATCCGGGACGCCATTCGTCTGGGCTGCCAGACCATGTGCAGCGTTTTTGACGCCGATAACAACAACATCCCCTTTTTCGGCTCCCGCGTGCGTCCCAAAGCCAGATTGAGCTTCAGTTCGGTCCACTCGGAATCCCACGTCCCGGGCCGCCATCTGAACGCCCTGCTCAATGCGGAAGACGCCGCCGGGATCTCCATCGACGAGGAATGCATCGACAAGCACGCCCGTGCCGCCTTCTTCTCCTACAGCGGCCCTGTGCCCCTGCCCTTCAACCGCGACAAAGTCGATGGTCCCCTGGCCAACTTTACCCCTCACAATGTCCGTGAGGGGTTCCACGCCCTCTATCCCCTGGCGCATTTTCGGCGATCTGCTCGGGCCCGTCAACTGGCTGAGGCGAGCATCGACACCATTTTCAAACGCTGGAGCCCCGACCGGGGCTGGGACTACGCCTACCTGGAAGGTGAACTGGGCCTGAACGTTCGCAGATCTACCTTCATCGTCGGTCTGGCCCGTTCCATCGGCCCGCTGGTCAAACTCTACCGGACAACCGGCTGCGAACCGGCCCTGGAACTGGCGATCGTCCTGAAAGAAAAAGCCCTGGAATTCTTTAACGAGGACGGCAGCTACGACCGGGAGGGGTTCGGGTTCCACACCCACTCGACCACCTGTGTCATGTCCTCCCTCGCCCAACTCGCCGACCTGACCCTGGACGCCCCTCTGATGAACCGCGTGCGGACCTTTTACGACAACGGACTGTGGGAGATCCGGGATGAACTGGGCTGGGTCATCGAAAGCAGCAGTGACGAGGCGCCTCCGGACCGGGGTGAAATCAACAACACCGGAGATATTGTCGAAACCGCCCTCATCCTGGGGCGATGGGGCTATCCTGAATACTACGAAGACACAGAGCGCATCCTGAGGGGCCACATGCTCCCGGCGCAGTTGCGCGACATCTCCTTCATCAAGAACCCGCTCAATCCCGAAGGCGAAGACGGCAAGCGGGACGTGGCCGAACGGCACCTGGGCGCCTTCGGTTTTCCCGCCCCTTACGGGCACGAACCGATCGATGCTGAATCGGTAAGTTTCAACATGGACATCGTTGGCGGAGGCGTCGCATCCCTGTGCGAAGCCTACCGGGAAATCGCCCGTTCTGACCGGGCCGGCCACCGGGTCAACCTGTTCTTCGACCACGAAACCGAAGCCCTCAAAATCGAGTCTCCCTACACCCACCCGGCCTTGAGCGTCAGGACAAAACGTCCCGGGCCGCTCTTTGTCCGCCTCCCCTCCTGGGCAGATGCGCAACAGGTCAAACTACGGGGAACAGGCGAACCCCTGCACACAACCAGCGGTTATCTGTTCATCGCCCGCCCTCCGCTCAATCGCCCGCTCACCTTTGCGTTCCCTTTGCCCGACCGGGAAATCACCCTGACCCATCGCACGCGACAGATACGGGTGAGACTTCGCGGTGACCAGGTCATCGCAATGGAAAACTTCGGCGCCGATTTGACCTTCTTCGACCCGCTGGATTAGAGACAGGGAGACGATACCCGATGGCAGACCAACCCGGCTGGCGTTTCAGGGCCGGCACCTTATTCGAGACCGAAAAACAATCCGCTTCAGGCTCACGCGGCGTGGTGGCCGCGAACAACCCCATCGGCTCGGCTGCAGGCGCTGAAATCCTCGCAATCGGCGGCAACGCGATAGACGCCGCAATCGCGGCCCTCTTCACCCTCAATGTGGTCGAACCCCAGATGGTCGGCCTCTTCGGCGCTGGATGGATAAATATCCGCCTTGCAGACGGCGCAACCGTCATCCTGGACAACTACGCCCATGCGCCCGCTGCTGCTACCCCCCACATATACAGGCCCGTCTCCGACACCTGGCCCGATTACATGCAAACCGAGGGCAGGAAGAACAAAATCGGCTACCTTTCGGTCGGCGTCCCCGGCGCCCTGAAAGGCTGGGCCGAAGCCGTCGAAAACTGGGGCCGATTGGACCTGAAAACCGTCATGCAGCCCGCCATTCGGCATGCGGAACACGGCTTTCGGGTCAGTCAGTACTTGAAGGACTCGATCGTAGACCAGCAGCAGGACATGGCGCGGTTCCCTGCAACAGCGCGCACATTTTTCCCCAACGGACACCCCCCGGAAACCGGCGACCTCATCCTCCAGCCGGACCTCGCGGCCTCCCTCCGCACAATCACAAAGGAAGGACCAAACGTCCTCTACGGCGGCGTCCTGGGACAAACGATTGCCGACGACGTCCAGAAGAACGGCGGCATCCTCACCCCTGAGGACCTGCGGGCGTATCGCACTGTTCGCCGCGAACCCATCGTCACCACCTACCGCGGATACGAACTGACCCTGCCCTCGCCCCCCTGTTCCAGCGGCGTACACATCCCCCAGATCCTCAACATCCTCGAGGGCTTCGACACCGCATCCCTCGGCTTCGGCACCGGCGATGCCATCCATCTCCTCGCCGAATGCTTCAAAATCGCCTTCGCCGACCGGGCCGCTCACGTAAGTGATCCCGCCGAAATTGACGTACCCGTCGAATGGCTGATCTCGAAAGATTATGCGGCAAAAAGACGCGCCGGCATAGACATGGAGCGGGCGGTCAGCCCCGATCCCGGCGTTGCCCCATCACCCGAATCGGCCTCCACCACACACGTCACGGCCGCAGACGCAGACGGCAACATCATATCGATCACGCAGACGATCAACGAGGGATTCGGCTCCAAAGTCACCGTGCCGGGCACCGGCATCCTCCTCAACAACACCATGGCCCTCTTCGATCCGCACCCGCGCCGTGCAAACTCCGTGGCATCGAACAAACGGATGGTCAGCAGCAATTCACCCGCCATCATTACAAAGAACGGCCACCCGTACATGGCGCTTGGCACCCCGGGCGGCGTGCGCATCTTCCCCAGTGTCGTCCAGGCCATCGTCAACGTCATCGACCACGGCATGACCCTTCAGGAAGCCGTCGAAGCGCCTCGCGTATGGACGCAGGGCCAGCATCTCGAAGTCGAATCCGCCGTACCGGACCCGGTCCGCAGCGACCTCTCCGCCCGGGGCCACGACATCTTAGAGGTCAAAACCGTCGCCGGTGGAATGAACGGCGTCATCTTCGACACAGGCACCATCACCGGCGCCGCCTGCTGGCGCGCCGACGGCGCCCCCATCGCCTTAAGCGGCGGCCCAGTGCGCCCCGGCGTACGGTTCGAACCGACCGCAGACCGGAATACCAAACCGTAACGAACCTATGCCCTGCATGGGCAACCGTAGGGGCGCCCTTTCACCCTGATAGTAAGGAGTCCCCCATGAAAATCACCGGCATCACCGCCACCCCCATCCGTGTCCCGCGTCCCGGGACCTTCACCAGCAGCCTGGGCCGCAGCGTCTACACCGAAAACGCCGTCGTGGAAATCGAAACCGACGGCGGCATCACCGGAATCGGCGAAATATGCAGCATCTGGGACCGAAAGGGCCGGGGCCAGGCTGAAGACATCAACGACTTGCTCGCCGAAGTCCTGGTCGGCCGCGACCCCTTCCGCATCGCCGAGATCCATGCGGTCATGGACGCTCTTCTACACCGCTCCTATCCGGCCAAGGCAGGCGTTGACATGGCCCTTTACGACATCGTCGGCAAGGCCCTGGACACCCCCGTCTACAACCTGCTCGGCGGAATGGTCCGCGACCGTGTGCTGCTCAGCCACTCCCTCTCTATGGGCGAACCGGAGCAGGTGGCCCAGCAGGCCGCGGACCTGGTTAAAAAAGGCTACAAAACCGTCAAAGCCAAAATCGGCATGGACCAGCGGGCGGACCTGGCCACCGTCGAGGCGGTTCGCAAACGCATTGGCGATGACATCGTCCTGCGTGTGGACGCCAACATGGGCTGGCCCAACCCCAAAGAAGCCGTGCGAAACATCAAAGCCCTCGAACCGTTCCATCTGGAACTGGTGGAACAGCCTCTGCACTTCAGCGACCTGGAAGGCCTGCGCCATGTGCGTGAGCACGTGGACACCCCCATTATGGCCGACGAAAGCGTCTGGATCCCCGGCGACGCGATCACCTGCATCAGGGCCGGCGCCGTGGACATATTCAACGTCTACCTGGCCGAAGCAGGCGGCATCTACCCCGCCGCCCAGATCTTCGCCATCGCCGAAGCCGCCCGCCTGCCCTGCATCATCGGCAGCATGCCCGAACTCGGCATCGGCACCTCGGCGCAGGCCCACTTAGCCTTTGCCATGCGCAACCTGGGCTACGGCAGCGACGTAAACGGCATTGTCTACCACGCAGACGACATCATCAACGAAACCCTGCGCATCGAAGACGGCTACATCCTCCCGCCCCCGGGTCCCGGCCTGGGCGTGAGCCTCAACCCGGATAAAGTTGAAAAATACCGGATAAAGTGACATCTATCTGAAAAACCGAATATCATGATCGAAGAGGTACTGAATGTCAGACAGACCTGTCCGCGTTTATCCCGAACACTACACGCCTTCCGACCTCGATTTCGACCTGGACCTGAGCTTCGAAGAGCGTTCAGGGATCGTACACAATCCGCCCGACATGCAACTCATCTCCGGAGCATGCGGAACCTGGACGCTTCGCATTGAAAACCGGGCCTGCGACCTGAAACCGGGCGGGGTCATCGCCCTGGTGCGCTTCAACTACCAGATCGCCTTCAACCTGCAAACGGACAATCCCCCAAGGCGCGACTACTGCACTCTGGAAACCAACAGCAGCGCGTCCCTGAAGCTGGTAACCTGGCGGGACTCGGTCAACCTCCTCAACATCGTTGTAGCATCCGGCGTCTTCAAAAAGGGCGAAACCTGCACCATCCGGATCGGCGACCGCCGTCAGGGCAGCGTGGGCTCAGAAGTCTTCTGGTCCACCACCGACGCCGAATTCCTCCTCGCCGCAGATGTCGACGGCACCGGTGAGTTCCACGGTGTCAGGAACAACCCCTACCGGTTCAGCGTTATCGCCCGCCCCGAACCTGACCTGCTGCGGCTCCTGGGCCCCACAGTCGCCAAAATCGGTGAACCCTTCGCCCTGCACTTAGGCGTCTTCGACCAGAACCGCAACCTCGTTGAAAGCTATCAAAGACGCATCCAATTCGAAATCCCCCAGGGCGTTGACGGCCTGCCCCCTTCGTATCGATTCTCCCCCGAAGACCGGGGCCTGAAGATCTTCGAAAATATCCGCATCCACCGCCCTGGCGTCTACCGCATCGGCCTGAGCGGAGGTGGCGTCGAAGGCCGCTTTCTCAGCAACCCCGCCGTGGTCAGCGAACAGCCCGAATCCTGCGTCTACTGGGGCGATGTCCACGCCCACGGCTGGGGCGACTCCACCATGCACCTCATGTATCTGCGGACCAAAAAAATGGACCCCCTTTCCCGCCACCAACAGGGCCGCCGGATCGGCCGCTTCGACTTTGCCTGTCCGGCCTCCATGTCCATGGACCCCACCAAGCGGGAGGAGATCTTCGGTGCCTACCGGGAGGCCTGCGAGCAGATGGACGAGCCGGGCCGCTACGTCCCCTTCCTGGCCTACGAGGCCCACCCCAGGGCCGGTGACCGGCAGGTCATCTTCAAAAACTATAAAAACGAACCTATCCCACCGCCTTCCCGTGGTCCGATGGATGAACTGGTAGCAACCTACGGTGACCGGGACGACGTCTTCCTGCAGGTCCACATCGGCGGCCAGCCGCCCCAATGGCGGCTCTACAAACCCGTCAGGGAGCGCTTCCTGGAAGTCTGCTCGGGCTTCGGCTGCGCCGAATGGCTCCTGCAGAAAGCCCTGAACCTGGGCTACCGGCCGGGCGTCTGCGCCGCCTCTGACCTGCACCTGGGCCTCATGGGAGGCCCGCGTGCCGTGGAGCCCTTCAGGGGGAGATTCAGCCAGAAATACCCCATGAGGCATCGGGACTCCGCCTACGGCACCGGTCCGGTCACAGCCATTGCCGCAGCCGAGCTAAACCGGGAGGCCCTCTGGTCCGCCATGGAAGGCAGGCAGACCTACGCCACCAGCGGTGCCCGCATCTACCTCCGAGTGACATGCAACGGTATCCCATCCGGCGCCGAAATCGACCTGACCGACGAACTTCAGGTCGCCATCGTCTGCCACGCCTGCGCCCCTCTGGACCGGATCGACCTGATCGTCGGTGACTACTGTCTGAAATCCTGGCATCCTGACGGCATGGACTTCGCACAAAACATCACTTTCTCTGCCGCCGACCTCCCCGGCGACTGGGTCTACGTGAGGGTACATCAGACCGACAACGAATACGCCTGGTCCTCCCCCGTCTATCTCGAACGCCAGGGACCGTTCACCCCGCCGGGCGACCTTCCTCGCTGGAACGAGCAGGAGGAGATCGATTTGGACGCCATCGGTGAAAACGACGCCAGTTCTTATCTGCCCGACCTGCAGCACTACCTGAAACTGGAAGAAGATCCGGAGCGCTTCCAGAAGCTCTCACCCATAGGGGTTGTCGAGCAATTTGTCGGGCGCTGCGCCCTCTTCTACTGCTACTGGGGGGAAGAGAAACTCCGCATGAGCATCCGCTGGTTCTTCGAATTCGAAATCCCCAGAATTCGCTACGATTTCGGCTGGCAGGACTTCGGCGCCTTCGATGAAAACGACCTGGGTCCTGAACTCATGGACAAATATGGGACCTGACCCCCCGGCCCCTTTTACCCCAGGAGGAAATCCGATGCTTGCAATCGACGGCGGAGAGAAAATCCGCAAGGCCCCGTTTCCCAAGCGGCACCTGTTGGGCGAGGAGGAAAAACAGGCGGCTGTGTCGCTCTTCGATCAGGCCATTGAAAGTGGAAACGTCTTCGGCTACGGCGGCCCTGAAGAACAGGCCTACGAGCAGGAATTTGCGGAGTATATGGGAGGAGGTTATGCAGATCTGGTCAACTCGGGCACCTCTGCACTCTACACGGCCCTGGGCGCCCTGGAGCTGGACGTCGCCGGCGAAGTGATCGTCCCGGTCATCTCCGACCACGGCGGCGTCATGCCCGCTGCCCTGCTCAACCAGGTACCCGTGCTGGCCGACACCCAACCGGGCTCGTACAACATCGGTCCGAAACAGATCGAAGCCCTCTTAACCCCGCGCACCCGGGCCATCGTCGTCGCGCACATCTCCGGAGAGCCTGTAGATATGGACCCGGTCCTGGAACTGGCCCAGCAGCGCAGCATCCCCGTCGTCGAGGACTGCGCCCAGGCCCACGGCGCAACCTATACGGGCAGACGGGTAGGCACCATGGGCACCATCGGAATCTTCTCAACCATGAGCGGCAAGCACCACGCCACGGCCGCTCAGGGAGGCGTCGTATTCACGCAAGACGAGGACCTCTACTGGCGTATCAAGAGGTTTTCGGACCGGTGCAAACCGTTCAACACCGACGCTACCAGCAATCTCAGAGCCGGCCTCAACCTCAACGGCAACGACCTGTCCGCCGCCGTCGGCCGCGTGCAGCTGCGCAAGCTCCCGGCAATCACCCAAAAACGCCAGCAGGTCGCCCACGGAATCCGGGAAGGAATCGCCCACCTCCAGGCCATCTCCGTCGGCTGGCAGGTCCCAAACACCGAATCCGTCTACTGGTTCATGCGCATCCACGTGGACGCCTCCAAGCTGACCGCGAACAAAAACAAAGTAGCCGCCGCCATATCCGCTGAGGGCATCCCCCTGTCCGTCTACTACGGCCGCATCATCTCCGAAACCACCTGGTTCCGCGAACGAAAAGTCTTCGGCGCCAGCGACTACCCCTGGGGCTTAGAGGAATACAAAGGGGACCGCAACGCCCAATTCCCCTGCCCCAACGCCGTGGAAGCCAGAGAGACCCACTTCGCCCTGAGAATCCACGAAAGCTGGGGCGAACAGGAAGTGGAAGACACGGCAAAGGCCTTTGAGAAAGTCGAGAATGCCTATCTGAAATGAGAAGGGGTGCACCCGCGTATGCGCCCTGCGAGGCTCTAAAGGAGGACTCTTCAGTGTCAACCGATAGCACGCAGAGAAAACAGGAATACATCAAGCGAGTCACCCGGGGCGAGGGCTTCATGCCCTGGCAGAAGCAGGAGCATGTCTCCTATCCCGAGGTGGAATTCCGGGAGGTAATGGAGAAACGCAAAGAGGACATGCTCGCCCGCAGGACAACGGTCAAACACCCCATATTCCTGACCGAAAAACAGATCGACCAGGCCCGCCGGAACATCCAGAACGCGGAATGGGCCGGGAGATGGTTCGAGAACATCCGCACGGTTGCCGACCATGTCGCCGGACAATCCGGTGGATATATCGAACACATGGTACCAGAGCTGACCCCCACCAACCCCTACGGCCTCACCTGTCCCAATTGCGTGGGGAAAAAATCGCAGGAAGGCCTCGCCTACAGATCCATCGAATGGGACTACCGCACCCCAGACCTCATCCGCTGCTCCGCCTGCGGCCAGACCTACCCGGACCCCGATTACCCTGAAACGGCCCAGCTCATCTGTCCCCGAACGGGGCAGACCTTCACCTACTATTTCAACGATGAGGAACGGAAGCACCCCGAAGATCGCAGTGGCAAATACGCGTGGAAGTGGGTCGGCAAACCCATCCACGCCAGCTTCACCGGCTTTATGAGAGGCCAAAAAATCGGCTTCATGACCTCGGCGCTGCGAAGCCTGGCGCTGTCCTACCGCTTTATGGACGACCCGAAATACGCCGAAACGGCGCTGCGCATCCTGGAACGCCTCGCCGCCTGTTACCGCAACTGGCTCTACCACGACTTCTACGACACAGTCGCAGACTGCGACCCCCTCTATGCCGCCTGGAACGCCATGACCCTGAAACTGGAGTGGAAACGGCACCTCAGCGCCATGGCCTACGGCAACAGCCGGTATGAAACAGGCCCCGTGAACGACACCTTCGGTCAGGCAAAGATGCTGGCCACCTACTTCGGCTGCGGCCGGATCCATCCCAGCGTCGACGGAATCTCATCGCACCTGATCGACATCTGCCTGGCCTACGACTTGGTCCACGACGCTACGGATGGAGATGGAAAACCCATCTGGACGGAGGAAAAGCGCGCCCGCATCGAAAAAGGGCTGATCCTCGAATACATCAACACCGCCGAACCCTTCGTGGGTGGGATCGGCAATCCCCCAGACCTCGGCAACAAATCCCCTTCCGTCTACCGCGCCCAGGCAGCGGTCGGCAGGTGCCTGGGCCTCTCCCATTACGCCGACGCTGCCCTGCGGGGCTATGAAGGGTTGCGTGACAAATCCTTTATCTACGACGGATTCAGCAAAGAAAGCCCGTCCTACACCAACATGTACCTGACCAGTCTTATATGGATTCCCGAAACCCTTCACGGTTTCCGCTGGCCGAAAAACATCCCGGGCCGCACCGGCGCCGTGAACCTCTACAAAACCGACCCCAAACTCCGTCTCATCCTTCAGGCCACCGTTGATCAACTCCGTCCCGACGGTCGCTACCTCCCCCTGTCGGACACCGTGGAAGACGGAGAGCCCCGCATGCACATCTTCGAGATCGGACTGAAGCGTTATCCCCGAATTTTCTCCGGCAAGCTTCACACCCTCTACCGCGGGCGTACGCCCACCGAGTATGCCATTCTGAATCTGGATGCTGCCAAACTGGAAAAGACGGCAGACCTGGACCTTCCGGAAATTCTCTTCCCCGCCTGGATGACTGCGGTCCTCCGCCACGGGTCCGAACCGGACGCCACCGTTCTTGCCCTGCCCTTCAACCCCCCCGGCGGCCACCGTCAGGCGGACAACCTATCACTCTACTACGTGGACTGTGGCCAGACCGTACTCGGCGAACTGGGCTATGTGGGGGATTCGCCGATGAACGCCTGGGTCAGGGGCACCACGCTCAGCCACAACCTGGTCATCGTAGACGACCAGGAACAGCGGTTCCAGGCCGAAGGGCAAGAGCGGAAACCAGGCTTACGTTTCATGGCCACCTCACCGCGTGTATCGGTCGTAGAAGCGTCCTCTAAAGTATACCCGCAATGCACCGGCTACCGCCGGCTCGTCGCCCTCATCAAAGGCCCCGGTGCTCAGACGGTCGCCCTGGACCTCTTCCGGGTCCGTGGCGGAAACAAACACGCCTACCGCCTGTTCAGCGAACTGGCCGCCAGCGACTCTGACAATGGCGGCCTGGAGTTCACCAATCTGGCCATGCCGCCCGAACCGCCCCTCCCCAACTTCGGCTCCAGCATCGACCGCGAACACATCTTCGGCCTGCGGGACACGCGCCGGGTCGAGCATCCCCCACCCTCCTGGCAGGCCGTGTGGAAGCAGACGGACCGCCAGTACCGGCTCCACATGCTCTCGCAGGTCAACGCGGTAGAGGCCTCCAACGGCCCGGGCCAGGAAACCCTGGAGCAGATCGGCCGCCGCGTGCGTTTTCTGGACGCGGTAAACACCGGCAAGGACCTGTCCAGTACCTTCGTCGTCCTCCACGAACCCAGTGGACCTCAGCAAGCTATGTCCGTCCAGAATGCCCTGTGTCTCGCGGTTCCGGAACAAGCCGGACCGGATGCAGTAGCCGTCTGCATTGAATCAGACTGGGGAACCTGTTGGGTATTCAGCGACGTGGAGGGTGAGGTGGAAATCGACGGCATCCGCTTCCAGGGAACCTTCGGTGTCTACGGCAGAACGCCGCAGAACCGGTCCTGGTATTTCACCATTGGCGCATCCACCCTCCAACACGGCGAATCTGGTTTTGCACACCAGCCTGCCGCCTGGTCAGGCCGCGTGGTCGGGCAAACCGAAATCGAATTACAATCGGATACCCCCGCGCCGGACGGCTGGCCCCCACTCCCCAAAGGCGCGGCAACCTGGGTCGCCGTAGACACAGAATCGTATCGTACCGGGTTTCCGGTCGCCACAGTCCAGGACAATCGAATTGGTGTGGAACGCTTCCCGCTACAGCCCGCTACAGCCTTTGAACTGCTTGCTGTAAAGTATGCTGAGAACGAATTTCCGACGTGACAAATCAGGGAGGTGGAAATGGAGTGGATTGACGCAAGCTGCAAGGGGGGAAGCGCCCGGAATTCGGGCACGCCCACCGTTTGGGCTGGATGAGAAAAATTCGGATGGGAGGACTCATTATGGCAACTCTACCGGCGCAGGCCGGGAGCGAACGCACCTACTACACAGACGCCAGGCTGGCCATTCTGAAAAGGAACCTGGAACAGTACGGATGGGCACAGAAAAAGCGAGACAAAATTTTCGCTGCCGCAGATCGATGGGCTAAATACGACGATGAAAAGCTGCGCTCCATCGTCATCCCGCCCCGGGTCCCTCGAGGGTATCAGGTCAACAACTTCGGGTGTCCCGTGCACGGCGTAAAGGTCCACGAGCAGGGCCTCTACAAATGGATCATCGATTTTGACAACCCATTTAAAGTCAAATGTCCCGCAGGCGGCGAAGCATATCCGTCCAACGACTTCGCCAGGTACCTGGAATCGGACATGGTCGACCGGTCGCTCTTAACCGGTCCATACCCCGACGACGGCTGGGGCTGGCCCAAGCCGGGAGAGGAAGAACACTACTGGTTTGTGGCGTACTACACCCACTGGAGCATGCATCAATTTTTACCGGCTTCAATCACCAGCTTAAGCAAAGCCGCCCTCCTCTCCGAAGATCTCGAACAGGCCGGGAGATACGCGCACAAATGTGCCCTCATCCTGTGGCAGCTGTCCGTCTACTACCCCGGGTACGCTTACGAAAAACAGTCTCGGGAAGGCCAGGCGCGTTCTGATTACAAAGGCAAGCTCTTCAATGCGATCTGGGAAGTCGACGTACCGGTCTACTGCGCCCCTGCGTATGACGCGGTGCGCCCCTTTCTAAAGCAGGATACTGCGCTTCAAAAACTGGCTGGAAAAACAGCGGAGGAAATCGATGCGATGATCCGCGAACGCCTGCTCCTGGAGGCCGCGACCTGCATCACCGACCGGTCTCGCCGCATTAGAGGCAACTACGGCAGCCACCAGTGGGCGCTCGTCATTCTTTCGCAGGTCCTGAATGAGAATGCAATACATCCCACATCCGAAGAGATGATTCAGTACGTGCTTGCCAACCCGAACATCGACCTTTACACGGACCTGGGCATTCGAGACGCCCTGGAAAACCTCATCTACCGCGACGGCATGCCCTTTGAATCCCCCGGGTACAACAGGGGCTGGGTGTCGCACCTTACGGACGTGGCGGAAGCGCTCATAAATGTTGGCGTGAACCTTTTCGAGACGCCCCGCTTCAAAAAACTCCTGACCTGGTCATTTGAAATCCAGGTGGCAGGCCAATTTACGCCATCCCACGGAGATACCGGCGACATGTTTGCCCGGGGCGCCATGTGGAGCCCCGATGTCTGCCGAATCGTACTCCCACACATCCGGGACCCGCGCATGGCCCGGGTCCTCAGATCGGACGGCGGTCTGGAAAACGACCTCTTCGACGAACCTTCGGACGACCTCCTCGCCCAATTCCCCGAAGCCGAAATACCGCTGATAGGATTAAATACCTTCCATTTTCCGGCCTATGGTCTGGCCAATCTGCAGTGCGGCAGCGAGGAAAACCGCACGGCGGTCTCCTTCTTCTACGGCTCTCACGGGGCGCATATGCACCACGACCAGCTAAACCTCTCTCTCTTCTCTCAGGGCAACGCCCTGCTCACCGACATCGGTTATCCCGAACAGACCGATCCGTTCAACCACAAACGCTACGGATTCTTCAACAACACCATTGCCCACAACACCGTCGTGGTAGACGCCGTCAAACAGGGCCGTGGCCCGGGCAAACTCCACGCCTTCCAACCCAACGGCTTCGCGCAGGTCGTGGATGCCTCCTGCGAGGGCGCTTACCCGAACAAAGTCGACCTCTACCGCAGGGCTAACATGCTCGTGCAGGTAACGCCCACTCAAAGCTACCTGTTCGACGCCTTCTACGTACGGGGCGGCCATCAGCACGATTATTCCGTCCACGGCACCCAGGCTGAATTCTTCTGTGACCCTCCCCTCGGACCCGTTCAGGAAAATGGAACCCTGGCGGGGCCGGATGTGCCATACGAACACTTCTACGACGCCCCTGAACTTAAAGACAGGCCGCTGGGCAGCGTCCCTTATGGAGGTTACCGGGGCAGCGGATACCAGTTCCTCACCGGCGTGCGGAGAGCCCCGTTAAGAGGAGAAGCCGTCTGTGAGTGGCGCCTCACCGAACCAAAAGAGGGCCAGCCCGAGCGCGCCTGGCAAGGCATTGGCCTTCGGGCCCATCTCGTGGGAGAAAGTGAAGAACTCATTGCCTGCGATGGTCCGGTCCAGAAATACGACTACCTGCCCAAAACCGTGAAATTTTTGATCCGGCGTCGAACCGGACGCAACCTGGCGAGCACCTTCGCCACCCTCTACGAACCCTACAAAGATCAACCCTGGATCGAGCGTGTGTCTCAGACGGAGCTTGAACCGGATGACGGCCGGGCCGTCGCTGTGCTTGTCGAGCTAACAGACGGCGGCAGGCACTACCTCTTCCATTCGCTGGCTCCCAACCAGACGTATACGCTTGACAACAGGGTCAATGTTGAAGGACAGGCGGCCTGTCTTGTGCTGGACGGAGGAGGGGATGCCGTCAGGGCCATGCTCCTGAACGGAGTGGAACTGGCGATGGGCGACTTCTCGCTGAAGGGAAAGGGCCTGCGCCGGAGCAAAATCGTCTCGGTAGACTACGATGGTGGGACCGTTGAAATCGCCGATCCCCTGCTGCACGGAGACCTGCTCCCCGGTCAGACCATCCTCGTCGCGCCGGACGGCTTTGCGGACTGCGTCACCCTGCAGAAAGTAATCAGCAAAACCCGTTTCTCGATAGGCAATGAAGACCTGCGGGTCGCCGGAGGACCAATCATAGACATTCGCCCCGGAGAAAATCAGATCCTCTCCGGCGCGACCAACCCCCATGCGCAAATTGGCATGACAGTGTTTAACAGCCGCAAAGCGCCTCAGGGACGGCTTGCCGAAAAGATCGAATCGGGCTGGACGCTGGACCGGACCGGCCTCGGTCCCCTTAAGCCGGAGGACTTCCCAAAGGCCAAAGGCGACCGGACCCCGCGATATTCGGTGGTCATGGCCGCCCCAGGCGATGAGGTGTGTATCCCTCACCTGACTCAGTTCCAGCGCCGGTGAATCCTGAAACTTATTCTCAGGCCAGCAGCTCCTGAAGCGCCTGCGTTAAGATCGCTTCGCACTCGGGCGACACGAACGCGTCCGTCGGCTCGTACCCGCCTTCCTCGTACGATTTCTCCATCGGAATATAGCCCGTCCCGCAGTCCCCGTAAGACGCCACGGCCACAAATCGGTCCGGCTGAAGCTCCTGCGAGAGGAGCTGGTATTCGATGAAAGCCTCTCCGGGAAGATTCACGATACAGATCCGGTCGCCTAAGAACAGACCCGTCAGCGGAATCGCCGCTCCCGACCCGACATAGTGCATATACTCGATTCGCAGCGCCATCTTGTACCGCCGGTTATTCGTCTGCGTGGTATTGTTCAGCACCTCCTGCAGTTCCTCTTCGCTATATCGCGTATCCGCTGGCAGGAACAGAGGGACAGTCCGCCATTCCAGGCGCTCAACGCTGACGCGTTCGGCCTCCTGCTCGGCCTGGACCATTGCCCTGTACATGCGCGCTTCAAAAATCGGCCGGTTCTCCGGCGATCCGTCGTTGTACTTTCCCGGCCCAATGTTGCCTGCGCAGCCCGTAAAGTAAATGTGTTCCGCGCCGCTATCTTCGGCGATCCGCCGTTCCCGGGCGTGCCCAATAAATTCCTTGTTCACCCAACCGTCCGCGTAGTAACTGCAGGGATGGACGGCGTAATAGTGCAGCACCGCCAGCTTCGTATCGCCGTTCCAGAAACTGATCGCCTTGAGCATCGGATCGATCAGCCCCTCCGGCTCGGCGCGAATCGCCGGATCTTCGCATCGGGTGTAGCGCACCGCTTTCACCTTCCCGTCGGGTCCCATAATACGCCGGTTGGACGCCACCCTTTCCACCTCTGCCTCTCCCAGGCAAGCATGCGTAACCGGCTGCACCCTTCCCAACGCATCCCTCACCGCATCAGCCACGCGATCGATTGTGCCGTGGCACCATTCCACATCCATTAAATCGGGAAGGCCCTCCGTCTGAGCGACCAGTTCCTGCGCGCCGATGTCGGGCCAGACCGCATCGTGCTGGTGCCCGCATTGGACCGCCACCCGCTCCTGCGTGGTACCGGCCGCCCCGGCCAGCCTTTCCCTCCACAGCGTATGTTCCCGGTTGGACAGTTCGCACCAGTCTAAGGCGCAGAGCACCACCGGCGCCTCTTCCCCCACAAGCACAACCCCAAGCGCATACAACTCGTCCGTTATGCCCACGGCAGACTTGATCCAGCCGGCGCAAAGCGGATGCCCGACAGGCGGTGTGATATCAACGCGGAATGTTGCGAGTCGAAGCTGTGACATGGGAATCTCCTCCTTGAGTCAAACGCTATTGCCGTTACACCTCCACCTCCACGCCCGCCCCCCGCAAAATCCCGGCAAAATTCCCTCCAAAAATCTTCCGCTTGTCCTCTTCCGAAAGCCGCGTAAACATAAGCCATCCTGCCTGGGGACGCGGATCCCGCATCGGGGCGTCCGTCCCGAAAAGCAGGCGCTCCGCCCCTACCTGCTCGACCAGGTATTCGATCACGCCGTTGGTCACCAGCGTGTAATTCAACTGTCCCCAGACGTTGTCGTAGTCCGCCATCACCGAAACGACCCACCTGGCGTACGCCCACCCCCGGCCGCAGTGGTCAAGATGAAGCCCGAGATGTGGATACCGTTCTGCCAAATTTCGAACACATCTATCCGCTCCTGCGTCTCCTCTGGAATCGAGCACCAGGTACAGATGGTGGTCGTTTCCGAATTGAAACCACCGGTCGAAAAGCGGATCGTCATAATCGATCGCCTGGCACGCCGCAAACGTCTTCAGCCCGGGGAACCCCAGCTCGACGTGGTATTTCTGAATGACTGCTTCAATCTTCTCTTCATCGTCGTATTCCGGGTTAATCGTCACCAGCCCGATAAATTCGTCCGGATACCGCGCCACGGCCTTTCCAACCACCTCGTTCCCCAGGTCAGAATCCATACTGAGCGGACCGGCCCAGGACATAATCGCCGTCTTGTCGATGCCTGTCCGGCGGGTCAGTTCGATCATCCCATCCGCGTCTCCCCCAAGCGCAACCCGCTCTCTGCCCGTAACCGCCCCTCCGTCGTGCAGGATGTGGCAGTGGGCGTCAAGCACGGGGCAGGGAATGGGCTGCCCGGAACGGGCGGCCCCGGTAATCGCATCGTGCCAGGGCCCCGGGTCTGGAACCCGGGTCGGCCCCTGCCCACCCAGCAGCCGCCTGAGGTTCTCCCCGGCAACCAGCCTCGCCTGCGCCTCCGAAGTAAGCGTAAAGTCCAGGAAGCCCCGCGCGGCACCCGGCGCCTTTTCGGGCAGACCGGTGCCGATCAAACACCGCTCCGCTCCGTATCGTTGCGTAAAATACTCAATCGCCCGGTTGGCCTGAAACTGGCTGAACTCGATGTGCAGGTTCGGATACGCGTCCATAAGCAGCACGACCTGCTTCCACTGCCCCCAGACGTGATTCACCAGAAGCGTCTTGCTCTCCCTGAAAATCGAAAGCAACCGGTCTACCGAAGTCAAGTCCCCTCCATACGCAGGCGCCGGCAGCACACACAGAATGTCCCGCCCTAACAGCGCATCCCTGAGTTCTCCCCAGACCCGCTCCTGGATCGGTACGCCGTCATGCTCCGGCTGGAGTCTCACCGCCCGCACATCGTGCGTTTCCATCAGACCCGTAAATTCGCCGACAGACGGAAATTCCCCGCTTACGGAAGGCATGGCCACCCAGCAGGGGAAAAGCCGATTCCGGTCGGATTCGATCTCTTCAACCAGCTTCAGATTCGCCAGCATTGGGTCGTAGGCTTCCGCCAGCCGGTGGTACACAAGCGCCCCGGCGATCCCCGCCAGATCCAGATCCTCAATCAGATGCGCTTTCGACCATCGGGCTTCCTTAGGTTTTCTCAGATACGGCCCAAACGAAGCATTGCAATCGAAATAGAGATATTCTCTCACAACTCGAAGCTCCTCCCCAACAGGCAGTCGTCAACCCTCATTCACGCACCGATTCTGTCGAATGAAGCAGGGTCACCCCCTTGCATTCAACCGCCGGATAATCCCGCACCGTGATCGACCTCGCATCGGTGGATTCGATCTCGTAGCCGGTTTCACCCGTCAGCAGATAAGTCCCCACAAGCCCACCCTCCCCCGGCACGTCCTCCCCCAGATGGTAGGTTCTCCCTTCAACCGACGCAACCTTCAGCGGAGTCCGGCCTTCGGAAAGCGTCAGCTTATCCTTCCCGCACCTCAGTTCCGTGCCGTCCAGCAAATACGCCCGCAGCAGGTTGCCTTCCGAATCCACAGACGCAAACCCGAAGCGTCCGGTCATCGCAACAGGCCCACACCGGCACCCTGACCCATCCGGTGACGAGAGAACATAATCCGTGCATCCCTCCCGCTCGACGGCCACGGCCATCGCCCCGCTCTCTGCATCGTCTAAGACGAGACGGGCCGATTGGATCGGTGACGTCTCTCCCTCATACGGCGCCATCACCGCCGCGTACCGGCTGTCCCCATCCGTCCGTTCCGCCAGGATCTGATGCACGGGCGGTGCATTGAGCTGGTCGCCCCGGTCGCTGCGCCATCCCGGCGCATCCACCACCAGGAGCCGGTCGATCGGGTTCAGCAGCCTCAGATCCAACCGCACCCCCTCGTGCGCCCACGTCGCCGTGAACACATCTTTCGGGATTGCCGCCCGAAAGTTGCTCAGCCATTCGATCTCCTCGTCCACAGGCTCCGGATCGGCGCCCGTAATCCCCACCATCTTCCCATTGCAGTGAAAACCGTACTGGTGCAGCTTTCCTCCCCGGACCCGGAAAAAATCTACCGCATAACTCTGTCCCTCTGGCATCTCCACCAGCGCACAGGTTCTCTGATACCGGTCACATTGTTCGTACGCATTGGCCGATGCCTGAACCACCTCAACGCCCGGTCCCCTGCCGAACAGCTCCAGCCTCGAGTGACAGTTTTTCCCATTCTGGCTCATCCCGTCCACCGTCACAATATTGTGGGAGCGCGTGCTTCCGGTCCAGGCATTGCGAGGGTCATCCCAGATGTACCCTCTATCGGAGGCCATCTCCTGTTTATGGGCAATGTAAATAACCCCCAGCGTATCACGGTGTCGGTGGCCGCCATGCGCGTACCCGTTCAGATAGAACGCCGTATGGTCGCTCACCTCTTCACCCCGCAGCACTGCCACGTGCCATCCGGGAAACCATTCCGAAACCAGCGGCAGGTCCATCTCCTGTTGCGCCTTCAGGTCCGGATCGCGCTGCCACAGTGCGTACTCGCTCCCAACCTCCGAAAGCGGCGCCCCCTGCGCCTTCTCCAGCAGCCCGGCGTAGCGGCTCCCGTATCGGTCTGTCAGAATTTCAGCGTGTATGGTATGGAGTCCCTCGCCTGCGTGGGTATCGCCAATCACCGGGTATTGCATACGCGGGTCCAGGATGCGCACCATACTCTCCAAGGCCAGCCGGTACCGGTCGAAATGCTGAAAAGGATTGAAGTCCTTTAACCGTTCCCCCTCGTCGGGTTCATATCCCTCCGGATCGGAATACCCCATGAGCACTTCCGGGATCTCGCGCATTATATTCAGGTGCATGTCCGAGTATGAAGGTGACTCGGTGCAGAGCCCGTCGAAGTGAAACCCTTTTTCCATCAGTTTTTCAATCCCCTCAATGGCGCGCCGGATGCCTTGCGGTCGTCCAAACAGAATGCCGACAGCGCCGCTCAACGCCCTCCCGCGTCCACATTTGTTATTAATATCCGGCCAGTTCTCCGTATCCTCACACCCAGCCAGGATGAGATCCTCCCGAATCCGCCGGTCCATCTCGGCAGTCAGCACCGGTGTCCCATCCCCGTACTTCGCATCCCGGATCAGATCATAGCTCAGAACCGCATTTAGAATCATACCGCCGTCCGACCCGCTGCACCCAAAACGTCCGGCGCCCCAGAAGCCATTAAACAAACGCGCAGAATCCCCCTCGCGGTGCCTTCCTTCGAAAGCCGAGATAATGGCCTCGGCCGGAAACTTCCCGGCCGGCGGATGTCTCCCCATCTCGGCTGCGGCCTCGCCCGGCGGCAGGTCCGCAACCGTCCCATCGTAGGAGTGAAACAGCCAGCTGGGATACCGCTGCGCCATAATATCCACAATCCACGCCGCCCGTTCGGCGTACGCCACTTCACCGGTTACCGCATACAGCTTGGCCAGAACGCCCATTATTTCATAACACCAGCCAGCTTTGTTCGACCTCACAACCCCGCTCCAACTCGTATGCACCGGATAGCTGACCCATTTGAACGCGTACTTGCCCGAGGTATTCTCCGGGTGCGCCCGCTCCTCGTCCGTCAGATAAAAAGTAAAGGTCTGCCCCATCCTGGGAGCGGTGACACTGCCCGTTTCCGGGTACTCGGGATCGGGATACTCCGTCTTGCAGTATTTGCAGATCAGCTTATCCGGATCTTGCACGTCCCAGTCGTAAATCCCGGTCTCTCCCATCGTGGACAACCGGCCGACGCAGACCGGACAGTTCTGCCCGTACTGGGACCACATCGTCAGCTCGGAGATCATTTCCTCGAAAAATCCCCGCCCCTGTTCCATTGCATAGGCCACCTCCTGCTTCCACCCCGCCACAATCGCCTGGGCCCACGCGTACCGTTTCACATTCTCCCGAGCAAAGGACACATCCTGAATGTTCACATTTTCTCCTTTCGAGTTTGGCGTTCTCACTTTGCATCCATCCCCCGCACCGGATATATCTCCCGAAACCTCTGAAACTCCATCCACGCATGGTCCGCCGCATACCCGTTGGGAATCGCTTCGGTGCTTTCGGGACGCTTGTAGACCACCCGGACGTGCAGCGTTTCAGGTTCATCCTCGCTGAGCTCATCCACCTCCCACGCAAAATCCCACGCCGGGCTACTCTGCCCTGGAAGCAGCGACT
This sequence comes from Candidatus Latescibacterota bacterium, assembly GCA_965222075.1. Taxonomy (GTDB): domain Bacteria; phylum Latescibacterota; class UBA2968; order UBA2968; genus JAAXHW01. Next base: position 4,750,454 of record OZ244937.1, read on the forward strand.
GCCCGGCGCCCGATGGGGAAAGGTAAAACCGGAAGCCAGGATAATCGTCGGCCATAATCTGGAACATCATCCCCCGGATCATCCCGAAATAGAAGGGATAATCAAAGGTATGTCCCGAATCCGAGTAGCTGAAAGTCCGCCGTCCGTCCAGAAACGCCGTGGCCACATCCTGTCCCCAGGCTTCCCGTCCGGCCACATCCAGATCGGTTGGAAACACCATCGCTCCCTGTCCGTGCACCGGATTGTAATAATAGGTCCACAGGCCCTTTTCAATAAAATGAATCCCCTTCTCCATCGGAGAATTCACGTAACAGCACCAGCCAAAAGAGGTGCGGTCCTGCGGCCGGTGCCCGGATCGGGCCGTCGCCGTCATCTCGTAGTCGATGTAGTGCGGCTCCAGAAGCCGGTAGGTCCCCCGCGTCTCCACGAAATTATTTGCCTCACACGCCTCCTTGAACAGCTCCACCCTCACCGCGTCCAACCGCCGCACCGAAGGCCGCGTCCCCCTGTGGTGCCCGAACAGCAGCAGGCCGTTCCCCTGCGACACCGCCGTATGCTTATCCTTTACCGACGTCAGAAACCAGACCCCGCTGTGCTGGTCCTGTCCTGCCCCGTGGTCCGTATCGTCCCCCACAATCGCCCGCAGCTCTCCGGCGGAGATAAAATAGCAATGTTCGCTCACAACACGCTCCTTGTCTTGGTTGAACAGCGCTAAACAAACCCCAGGGCCGTATCGATCAGCCGCTGTCCCGCCTCCCAGGTCATGGGAGCAGGCAGGTCCGAATTGAACATAAAAGCAGAGTTCGCCTCGTACCCGCCCAGATCCCATCCCGCCTTTGAGGGGAAATATCCCGCATGGTCGTTGGCCTGGTTGATCGTCAAAAGCCGGTCATCCGGCCACCGTTGGCGCAATTCCAGCCCCCAGGCACCGAAAAGCTGCCCGGGGAAGCAGGCCAGGAAGAGGTCCCCGATTCGAAATCCCTGGACTTCCAGTTCGACATCCGAGACCACGGGCGTGCCCCCTTCTCGAAGCCTGAGCTGCTCCTGCGCCCAGGCCGCAGCGTAGCTCGGCCCTTCCCCGTCCTCTATCAGAAGGCGCAGCCTCTCCACATCCGGGGCCTTGTCCAGCGGGACCGCACAGAGCACGGATTGGCCGTTCAGTTGATCGGCAGCCTCAAATGCCATCCCTTCGCCCAGCTTCAACACCGAGCCGGCAAGTCCCCCGCCTACCTGCTCCACTTCGGCGAAATTCTGCTCGGGCCGGTACGGCCCCACATCGCCCAGACAGCCGTTGAAAAACGCGGCCACCCCGCCCCACGTCTCCTCCAGCAGATTGCACATCACCCCAGGGAAATCGGTGGACCAGTACAGATTTTTCCCCGTCAGAATCGTCGGATGGCAGCCGTAGTTCACCCAGGCCGCCACCGACTGCCCGTGCCCGTCCACAAACCGCACCAGCCCCAGCGTGGAATCGATCGGCTCATCCACATTGCGCCGATTGTGATGGAACGCCGGTTCCTCCATCTGCGCAAACCCCATTCGCACCGGCGTCAGGTTCTGGGAAGCTTTCGCCACGGCCGCGACAATCCCCTCAGCCAGATCCACCATATAGCCCGCATCCGGAACCACATCCCGAAACTTGGTTGTCACCGGTCCGGAATGGGTATGCGTTGTTGCCATCAGGATCTGATCCGCGGGAATTCCCGTCTTCGTCTGGATCGCCTGCCGGATCTCCTGCGTCGTTTCCCGGTTGATCCCCACCACATCCACCACCACCAGTGCAACCCGTCTCCCCCCCTGAGCGCACACAGTGGCCCGTGCCCAAAGCGGCAGATGCGTACCCACGGCGGGATCTTCACGGCCGCCGTACCCGGCCATCAACAGCCCCGCCGGCGGCGTCACGTCCCGCTTTGCTGCGCCCAGCATCAACCGATCCGTTTCCATACCCATCTCCCTTTCGTTCCGCAATCCGCAATTTCCCTTGACAGTTCGAACCGGTTTATGTATTTTATATCCACCCATCTTGAACAATAATGGCCTGTTTTTTCTTACTTTAGCCACCCTAGCTCAGCTGGTAGAGCAACGCATTCGTAATGCGTAGGTCAGCGGTTCGATCCCGCTGGGTGGCTCCACTTAAAAAAGGGCTTGTGTCTGTCCTACACAAGCCCTTTTTCTTTGCCCCACCTACCCTCCTCTACGCCACCACGCCCTCTTCCTGCTTCTCCTTCCAGGCATTCCAATCGCTCAAGAAACGCTCCAGTCCCGCATCGGTCAACGGGTGGGTCAGCAGCTTCTTCAACACGTCCGGCGGCAGTGTGGCCACATCGGCCCCCGCCAGCGCCGCCTCCACCACGTGCAGCGGACTGCGCAGGCTGGCCGCCAGCACCTGGGTATGAAACCCGTAGTTGCCATAAATCTTCTGAATTGTCCGTACCAGATCCATCCCCACGTGTCCGATATCGTCCAGCCTCCCCAGAAACGGGCTGATGTAGCTCGCCCCGGCCTTGGCCGCCAGCAGCGCCTGGTTTGGAGAGAAGCAGAGGGTCACATTCGTCCGGATCCCCTCCTCGCTGCAGGCCTTGATCGCCTTGAGCCCGTCCGGTGTAATCGGGATCTTCACCACCACATTCTCGTGGATACTTGAAATATGCCGTGCCTCCTCCACCATCACCTGCCATTCTGTGCCCACCACCTCTGCGCTCACCGGTCCGTCCACAATCTCACAGATTGTCAGAATGATATCCTCAAACGTGCCTTCCTCCTTGGAAACGTGGGTCGGATTTGTCGTCACCCCGTCCAGCACGCCCATGGCATTGGCCTCACGGATCTCATCCAGATCGGCGGTATCGATAAAAAACTTCATCTTCAGCCTCCTCCTTGTGAACGTTTGTGGGGGAGCTGTTAGATTGATGAATGGAAGCCTGGTTATCCTTCGGCTTGTTTTCCTCTCCACTGCTCTTGGCAGATTTGGCAATCCAGGCCGGGCCAGGGATTTGTTAAAAAACGCGCTCAATCAGAAAGCTGCACATTTCTCTCAGGATCTCCCGGGCCTCCGAGGGCGGAATCTGGTCCAGATAGGCCTCGGCGCCCTGTGCCCGCTTCAGGCATTCCTCCTCTGTCCTGACAATCGACCCGTAACGCTCCATCAGGGCAATGGTCCACTCGATCTCTTCAGAGGCGACTTCTGATCGTTCCTGGTCTAAAATCTCCCGCACCCGCCGCTGTTCCTCCGGCGCGCATCGGTGAAAAAGGTCGATCACCATCAACGTCCGCTTCCCCTCTGCAATATCTCCTCCCCGCTCTTTGCCGTATCCACCCGCTGTTGTCGTGGGCGCCGTAGACGCATCTTCGGCACAGACCATCAGGTTCAACAGGTCGTCCCGGATCTGAAACGCCACGGCCATCGCCTCGCCGAAGTCCCCGATTGCCTGCTTCTGATCCTCCGATGCCCCTGCAATAATCGCACCCGCCGTGCAGGGCCCCCGGCCGCTGTACCACCCCGTTTTCAGCCGCAGCATCTCGATAAACGCTTCGGCTTTAGGGATCTCCTCCGCCTCAATCCACCCGATGTCATAGGCCTGTCCCTCAAATGTCAGGCGCGCCCCTCGAATCATCTCCTGAAGCAGATCAAGCGTGGTCGCATCTCCCAGAATTTCCCGGTTATCCGCCAGAATTTCAAACACCTTGGAGTAAAGCGCATCCCCCACATTAATGCTGAGCGGAATCCCGTGCAGCCGGTGAAGACAGGGCTTCCCCCGCCGCATCTCCGACCCATCTTCAATATCGTCGTGGATAAGCGCGAACGAGTGAAACATCTCAAAGGCCGCCGCCGTACGCAGGGCCGCCTCCTTCTTTCCCCCCAGGGCCTCACACGCCAACAGCACCAGCACCGACCGGAACCGTTTCCCCCCCCGGATCGGGTAGTCTCGCATCGGTTCGTAGAGAAAGGCGTGGGGCTCCGCCTCGGGCAGAAAGGAAAACATCTCCGCGTTGATCAACGGTACATTTTCTTCAAGGAACGTCTTTAACCTTGTTTTCACGGAATCCCTTCACATTACGCCTTCACTTCCTGAATCCCCTCACCTTCTTCCGAATCTTCGCCTCAACATTGGCCGGCATCGGATGGACCGGAATCGGAGCGGAGGCATCCGACTGGACCGACGCGGAGACAGGATCGTCCCCTAAGGTCACCTCAGCCACCAAACGCGGCCGCTTTGGAATATAAGCCTCTCGCTCCAGCAGGGCGTAAAGCAGAACCAGCGCCGCCTCTTTGTCCGGGATCGTCCCCTGCGTCCCACCATCGTCTCCCATAGGCGGCAGCGGCGCCCCCACGCACGAGGGGCACCCCTCCTCGCACCCGCACTCGGAGACCACCATCAAGCAAGCGGCGACCACTTCCTCCATCATCTCGTAAACTTTTTCGGAAAACCCGACCCCCCCCGGATGCCGGTCGTACACAAACAGGGTGGGACGCCCCGTATTCGAGCTGTCGATCGTCGTTCCAATATCCGTCACGTCACACATTGCAAATAAAGGGATGACCTCGGCCAGCACATTGGCAATCCCTTTCAACCCATCCGACGGCACCCGTCCAAACTCCCGGCAGCGGCGCAGCGCATCCGCAGGGGGAATCAACCAGCATCCTGCTGTATCCAGGGCGATCGAAGGGAGATCCAGATTTTCCCAGCCAATGCTGTCCCGATCCTCAAACTTCACCTTTTTGAACATCATCACCAAGGTCGAGACAGACACCTCGCCAAAACAGATCCGGCTCACCCGCCAGCCCGACTCCATCTCGGTCTCATTTACCCGAATCGTGGTCTTGTCAACTGCCTGGGTGTAGTAATCCAGCCCCTGCTGGCTGACCCTGGCAACCTTTCGTTCCACATCCAGCACGTCCACAAAATAGGTCTGTGCATTGTGCATGTACACCGCATGGGTATGCAGCTGAAAAAAGGCGCTGATCTCATCCAGCGTCCCAATCACCTCCGGCCCGTCATCCCGTTCCACAACAATCGTATATGTCGGATCGCTGATGTTGCGCAGGCTCACCTCGGCCGCCGGATAGCCCGACCGGCTGTAGTACCAGCGTCCACCAATCTGCCTCGCCTGCCCCTCCTCCTCCAAGATCTCCAGCATGGCCCCGGTAAACTCCCCCACCATCTCCCCTTCTTCCCCCCGGACCGGCAGTTCCCGCAGGGCACACCGGAGGTGCCCTACCGCCACGTGGGGGTTGTTCGGATCGATCGTCGCGTGTTCTGGAGACTGCCCGAAGAAGTAGCCCGGGTCGCGCATCAGGAACTGGTCGATAGGCGCATTGTGGGCAATAAAAACCGCCAGAGACTCATCGGCCTTTCGTCCCGCACGCCCCGCCTGCTGCCACATACTGGCGATCGTTCCTGGATAGCCCACAACCAGAGCGGCATCCAGCCCCCCGATATCGATCCCCAGCTCCAGCGCATTGGTGCTGACCACCCCCAGCAGTTCCCCTTCAAACAGCATTCGCTCGATCTCCCGCCGCTCGGTGGGCAAGTACCCGCCCCGGTAAGCCCGGATCGCCCGGGCCAGTTTGGGCCCTACCCGCGAAAGATCCTCCTGGCAGTAGTGGTAAATGACCTCCGCAGTGGTCCGGGCGCGTACAAATGCAATCGTCTGCACCCGCGCCTGAATCAGCGTTGTCAGCAGCCACCGGGCCTCCGTATTGGAACTGCGCCGGTCGCTGGTGCTCCCCTCTAAGAAGGGGGGATTCCAGAAAACGAAACGCCGCGCCCCACGGGGCGACCCGTCGTTGTCAACCAGCGCCATCCCCCGCCCGGTCAGGCCCTCGGCCAGCTCCTTGGGATTGGCAATGGTGGCCGAACTACAAACAAACTGAGGGTCGGCGCCGTAATGCACGCAGATTCGGCTCAACCGGCGGATCACATTGGCCACATGGGACCCGAACACCCCCCGGTAGGTGTGCACCTCATCCAGGACCACATAGCGGAGATTCTGAAAAAACCGCGCCCAGCGAGGATGGTTGGGCAAAATGCCCTGGTGTAGCATATCGGGATTTGTAAGAATCACCCGCCCCTCTTCCCGAAGCCGCCGGCGCAGATTGGGCGGAGTATCTCCATCATATGTTCCCGACATAAATTGCAGCGCCGGGGCCATTTCTCCGAACCGGAGCAGCCCCCGGGCCTGATCCTGCGCCAGCGCCTTGGTGGGAAAGAGATAGAGAGCCGTGGCTTCCCCATTTAAAATGAGCGCCTCCAGCGTGGGAATCTGGTAACAGAGGGTCTTTCCGCTGGCCGTGGACGTAACCACCGTTACGTGCGCGCCGCCCCGCAGCGCGGTCAGCGCCTCTGCTTGGTGGGTGTAGAGCCGCTCGATGCCGAGTTGGCGGAGGGCATCGGTCACGGTCGGATGCAGATCCCCCTCAACACTGGCAAACCGGGGCTCTCGGACGGGCATAGACTCAACATGAGCGATCTGCCCACCGTAGTCGTACGCGTTTCGGATCTGACTGAGAAACCGTGCAAAATCCATGCAGGAGGCAAGAGAAAAAAGCGTGGAAAAGGCAGGAGGAGGCTGGGGAAAGCATCTATCACACAATATAGTCGGAAGGCCCGCCCCGGTCAACTTATTTTCACAAGCATAAATTGCACATTGTCCATCCTCCCACCAGAAGGAGGCATCCAACTTTCAATTTCTTATATGCATCAAACACGATCTGCAAATCCCTTTTCGCCCTGGAGAAATCCGAATAAGGCCTCCTGGACCTATCCCCCAGACAACGGAGAAAATCCTGGATCATCCCGTGATATCCCATCATGTCTTTAAATCCCGGGAAAAACAGCCCGGATCTCCCCTTTGCGTTTAAAAAAACGTAGATCCCGTTGTTCTCAAACGTAATGCTACCCTTTTTGCCCAGAATATGTGAATGCTGCAGGATGCCTTTCGTCAGGCTTCTTGTATTCCAGGAATATTCCAACGTTGCCCGCGAACCATCCGGATATGCCAGTGTGATAACCGAATGCCGCTCCGCTTCTCCTTTTTGACAATGGGGAAACCTGGCGCAGACGCTTTGGGGAGCACATGCAAAAAAATCGGAAAGCAGCGCCACGAAATGAATGCCCCCTTCCAGCAGTGCCCCATACCGGCTCTTCCAGCCCGAAGCGGCCTGGGTAAAAAGCTTCTTCACGGCAACAGATTCAATATCGCCGATAACATCATCCTGGATAAGCGCCTTTATTTTTGCCAGCGACGGCTTGTAATAGTAATTTTCTGCAACCATTAAAAATCCGTCTGGCTTTCCTCTTAAAGCGCTTTCAACTTCATCGACCTCATCCTGCGAAACGCACATCGGCTTTTCAACCAGAACGGCCTTTCCCGCTTCTAAGGACTGAACGATCTGTTCCTTGTGAAATTCAGGGGGAGATGCAAGCACCACAGCGGTAATTTCGGAGGACGCCAAGACCTGGTCAAGACGGTCAAAAATACCACCTCCCCCAAATGCATGGTTAAATTTCTCGGCACTGCTCCTTGACCGGCTGTAGAAAAACAGATCGACCAAACCGGACAGACGCCTGGCATGCACGCCGCCGATGGTTCCGCAACCGACCAGACAGATCTTTTCCACACGATTCACCCAAACGCGTCCTGTATATAATCCGCAACCCGCAGTGCATTGGCCGCAATCGTCAGGCTCGGATTAACCCCGCCCGGGGAGGGCATAAAACTCCCGTCCAGCACGAACAGATTGTCGATTCCCCAGAAGAGGCAGTTTTTGTCTAAAACGCTTTCCTTTGGGTCATTCCCAAAACGCAGCGTCCCCACCGCATGGGAAAACGAATCCAGATTGTAAGCATAAGAGAGTATGCCTCCGGCCTGTTTCATAATCCTCTTGGCTTTATCCACCAGATAATCTCTGCGCTCACAGTCCCTGGACGAGTATTGGTGGACAACTTTGACAATCTCCAAACCGTACACATCGATTTCTGATGACAGGCCGACCGCATTGTCAAAGCTTGGATCATCTTCCGCAATACAGAGCACGTTCTGGATACATCTTTCCAGCAACGCCACCAGATGCTTAGCGCCTCTTGGCGCATAATGTTTCAATACGTTGGATGAAGGCGTGCGAAGATCCTGTATAATGCCCGTGGAACTGCCGTATTTTTTTCGGAAATCTTCATAAAAATCCGTCAGACAGACCTGTTTGTGAAACGTATTGTCCGGATTGGTCTGAAAAGGAAAAACCGTGGCGACAGTGGCATTGCAGTGCCGCATCAGAAATTTGCCGATGAACGTGTGGTTCTCATATTTCTCTAAGTGTGAGCGCAGCAAAATGGCCGGACTGTGGATTGCGCCTGCGCTGAGAACCACAACCGTCGCAGAAAGCTCGAACGTCCGTTTTGCGCTTTGGTCAATACACACTACGGAGGTAATTTTACCGTTTTTCTCGACAAAGCGCTTAACAACAACATCCGGCATAATCTCAAAATCAAACGCCTGGGCCTTCCGTAAAATCGTCGTGGTCAAATCGTTCTTGGCTTCAATTTTACAGGGATGTCCGTCACAGGTAAGACACTTTATGCACACCGTTCTGGACGTATTGGTAAAATTGATTGCTAAAGGAATCTTAAAAGGCCTGTACCCCAGCTTGCGGGCTGCTCTGTCGATCCGAATGGCGGGCAGCGTGAGGTCTATGCTCTTAAACGGATAATCTGTTGAACGCGCCGGTTCGTAAATATCCTGTCCCGCTTCCCCATGAACCTCAAGCAGGTGTTCGGATTTACCGTAATACGGTTCCAGATTCGTATAACGGATCGGCCATGTCGCGAAATCATTTTCGCGCAACCTCAGCGATGCGCCGCCGTAAAAAACCGACATCCCCCCGACAACCTCATTCGGGTAAACCGCTTTAAAATCATTATCATTATACTGCTTAACAAAAATAGGAGACTTACCCTTATATCTCTGCTTGAGGAGTATCCTTTCCTGGTCCCAGTCCAGGGCATCTCTCTTGGCCCGGTTTCCGCGCTCTACCAAAAGCGTTTTCAAACCCGCTTTTGCAAGAGAATAGGCGGCGGCCGAGCCCCCAAACCCTGAGCCAACGATAATGGCATCAAACTGAGTTGACTTCATAGATATAGAGCACAATCAAACCTGCGATGATCACCCAGGCCAGGTAGTGAAATCTCTCGCGTGTGTCGATACACGCCTGAATCTTGGGCAAATCGGGCTTGAATTTTCCGGATATGGTTCGCTGAACATACGTCTTGTAATATTCAACCAGAAATCTCTCCAGCCCGCCGTTCATATAAATCAGATAGCCCAGGGGGACGGGTGTCAGTGGGTTGTCCACAAAGTAGAACAAAGGCGAACATACCGCCAGGACTAAGGCCGACCTTTGAAACTTCAACCACTTGAACCCTTCAAAGGGCGCGTCTTTATAAGCCCCGCCCAACCCCATGAGCAGTCCGGATAAATAAGCCGCAATCAGGAAATCGGTAAAGCTCTGCATCTTGAGGTCAATAAACAGCAAACAGAAAACACCGATAATCAGAACCGCGCCGGCGCCGTATCTTAACAGATCGCTCCCTACATAATTCCCCAGAAATGTGATCCTCGAAGGGACGAAGTATTTGGACTGGTCTTCGGTTCTGAAAAACCCCTTGTAGAGTTCGGCGATAAACCGTTCAAGCCCCATAATCAGGAAAAAGATCTGGAACAGGCCCAACTTTGAAAAGCTGTCCTGAAAAAAGGGCAGGTAGTAAAGCAGAAGAAAAATGACAATGTGGAAATAGACGCTTCGGGGGAACGTCCTGAGTTTCAACCCTTCATAGGGCGAATCTTTGAAAGCGCCCCAAAAAGAGGTATACAGTCCGGAAACGATACTTAGGGTTAAGAGAATAAATAGATTCATGTTTTCAGGGACAAGACAAGATCCAAAGGCCTATAGAAATAGAGGTGATAAAATAAAATTTCCACAGACAGGAGTCAAGGAGTACAAAAAAACAGAACGTGCAAATAAACAGCACATTCTGCCATCCAAGTAGGACCGGTGAAGTATTTGATAAGCCGTCTGAACCAGAGAGAGTGTCATTTGGAGATGCTGGCCATTTACACGGTTCGGTTTATACTCTCGAACCAGAATCTTCTATCGGTCGTTGAATATTGCCATGACACCCAATCTGCAATCCTAATCCACAGCCTGGACAGCCTGTTCTTGGGCCTCCCCGTACCTTGCCTGCTCCTTTCGGCTTCGGATATCCTCCAGAACCTGCAACAAAGCCGGAAGCACAACAACCGCCGCCACGAAACAGGTCAACAGGCCGATGAGTGCCAGCTTTCCGATCGAATTCAACCCCGGATGTGTGGCCATCGTCAGCCCGAAAAATCCGACCATCGTCGTGAGCATGGAGACCAGCATGGCGCCGCCGGTACTCTTGAGGATCAGCGGTATCGACTGGGCGCCCTCTTCCCGATACCGGTGGTAGAGATGTACGCCGTTGTCGATTCCCATTCCCATAATAGTTGGCAGGGCCACCATATTGTAGAAATTCAGCTTCATGTCCGTCAAATACATCGTCCCGCACATCCAGACCGCCCCGCAGACCAGTGGCAGCACCACAAGCAGGGCCTCCCGGAGGCCCCGGAAATCAATGACGACAATCAGAAAGACCACCACCAGCGTGATGCTAATCGCCCACTTGCTGTCCCGCAGCATGAGCCGCAGCATATCCGCAAAAACAATACTCGGACTGGAGGAATAGAACGTCTTACCCGACGTCGTCCGGATTTCCTCGGAATCGTCGGCAAAGGCCATCGCCTTTTTTCCGTCCCTGAGCTGCACCTTCGGATAGATAAAGGCAAAATGCGCCCGGCTGCCATCTACCGTAGAGAACTTGCGCAGGATATTTTTCGGCAGATCGTCTATGGACAGCGCCTCTACACCCAGCAGTTCGCGCAAATCGTCCAGCCGTTTTTTTTGCTCCCCCTTGATCAGCTTGGCGCCCTCCCCATCGGCCAGTTCCCGGATCTCTCCAATAACCGCAAGTTTCTCACCCTGCTGCTTGGGGATCGCAGACCAGAGCGTTTTGATTTTATCGATCGTCGGTGTCGGATCGTCCGAAGCAATCTTGGCTTCCACTGCCGTTACAATCTCACCCAGCTCCTCTTCGCTGTTGGCCAACACCACGCTGGGGGATTGGGATTCCTGATTAAACTGCGAAATCGTACTGATTTTATTCTTCACCGCCCTTGAGGCCGGCAGATTCGACCTCAAATTGGTAAAATCGTATTCAAACGAGATCCGGTGTAGATTGGCCCCCAAGTAGACCGTAACAGCCACCCCCGCAGCCAAAACCAGCCGGGCCATCGGGAACCGCCCCCGATGGCTGCCCCAGGCATGCCCCCAGACCGGGCGCATCCGGATCAGCCCCAGCTTCTTGTCCGCAAGCACAAGAAAGGCCGGAAGGACGGTAGTCATGGACACCAGCGACATCAAAATCCCCGTCCCTACAATAAATCCGAACTCAGAAAACCCTTTAAAGTCGGTAATGGTAAGCGAATAGAAAGCCATTGAAGTGGTCAATGCCGCGGTCAAAATGGCCTGGCCCGTCTGCTTGAGCGTCGTTTCGATGGCCAGCAGGACATCCATCCGGGCAATCCGGTCTTCTAAGTACCGGGCAAACATGTGGATGCCAAAGTCGACCCCCAGCCCGAACAGGATGACAAACAGAAAGCCGGTCATCGTATTTAGATTGCCGATCACCCAGTAGGTAATCGTAAAGGCCCAGAACAATCCCATTGTCAGGGGAAGGGCCACAAAAAAAACCGCCAGGGGTTGACGGAAATAAAGGGTTAAAAGAAGCACCACACCCACCACGCCGTAAATCAGCGTCGACTTGATATCGTTTAGAATAACGTTAAAGTCATCAATTTTATTCTTGAAAGTTCCCCCGTACTCGATCACCATGTCCGGGTGGTAGGATTGGGGATGCAATTTGGTCACGGCCTGGCGTACGGCGTTATACATCTCCTTGCTAAACCCGATATTGCTCACTGTTCCCGCTGCCATTACTTCCAGAGCCAGAATCGTACTGTCCGTGTTTATATAATAGGGCTCCTCCGTCGTTTCCCCGTTCTCCTTGTATTTCGTTTCGATATCCGAAAAGTCGAGGCTCTCTTCACCATCCTCATCCAACTGGATGTAAAGGGGCGACAGCTTCGCCTTCTCCTGAATAATCCGCTCATCAATCCGAAAGTGTATCTCCTCCAGATCTTCCAGGTCCATGTAGAGCAGGGCGTGATTCTTAAAAAAATCGATGTCCCGTTTATGGTCGACATAATTCACATATTGCCCGTAGGCATCTCCCTCCAGCTCTCGAGCCAGGTCTTCGGCAAATCGTTTGGAACACTCGTAATCCTCACACTCCACCAGAACAATCAGGCTGCCTACCCCGCCAACGCGCTCTTTGATGTCCTCTAAGGTTTTAATGCTATTGTAGTCTTTGGGTATCAGCGCAGCAATATCGGTCTCCAGCCGATAGACCAGACGGTAGACATAATAACTACAAAAAATGGTAAGTAAACTCGATAGAAAAATAATACTCAGATAGCGCCGATAGACAACTCTTGAAAGAAAACTGAACCAGGCCTGCATCGATTAATCCTTACCCTTTCCCGTCGTTACTTTTACAGCTCAACTTATTTTTCAGCTTCCGGACAAGAGATTCGTAGGAGTTCTTTCGAATCTCTTTATAAAACTGAGACCGGTTGTTCCGGGAAACCCGCAAATCGTCGATCACCATATCATAAATCAGCCATTTGCTATCCATCAGGTGAAATTTGTAGTCAATCGTACTTTGCTCACTCTTGTAATACACCACCGTCTTTACGAGGGCATCCGCCCCATTCACCTCAGCACCAATATAATCAATTTTCTCGGATTTGGTATAAAGTTTCGGATCCGCGTAATTCTTCTGAATCAGGCGTCTGCACAGATCCGTGAACTCTGTCTGTTCCTCCTCGGTCCGTTCCTTCCAATAACGCCCCAACGACAGTTCGCTGAACCGTCTAAAATTGAAGAGATCGCCGATGATCGCCTTCAACTGCTTCCGTTCGGCCTCGGTCTGCCCCTCCGTCTTGGAACGAACGATCTCCTGGATCGAGCGGTCTCGGGCCTTCATCATCTCAAGCAGCGCCTCTGCCTGGCCCTCGTTCGACGCTGCCCCAACAGCCGCAGTGCCCCCTGCAAAAATCGCAAAAACAGCAAGTCTTCCAATCCACTTCATGTCCGATTTCCTCATAATTTGTACGGACGTCAGAATCGCCACCCAACCTTGCTCCATAGGACTGTTGAAAGCAACAAAAGTTCCAGTAACCCCTTGGTCTATCCAAAGCCTCGATCAGTCTGCTTTTTCAGAGGCCAGCTTCTCCGTCTCCTCCTGGTTGGAAACGGTTGTGGGCCATACCCCTCGGGTCCGCAGCATATGCCCCGAATATCCGAAGATCGCGGTCACAACCAACCCCGACCCAATGGTAAAAATCCAGTAAATTGCGTCTAAACAGTTGGCCAGAGCCAGAACGCAGAAAAGAGCGGCAAAGAAGTCCCGCCTGCAAGCGAATTTGAGCGAACAGAACACCCGGTGAAACCCCCCCCGTTTTTCCTGCGGCACCTCTTCCGAAAAGGCCATGTTGAAACTCACGATGCTGCCCGAACCGATATTCTGCAGGTAGAGTAAGACCAGCGAGACGGCCAGGATATCCAGCGCCAGGACCACCCATCCCAGCGTCAGGATGTACGTCTCGCCCGTCAGCCGATACATGCCATAGATCACACCGATAAAAAAGGCCAGATAGGAAATATTATCCCCCAGGGTATCCAACCACTCACCCCTGCGCGATCCCATAAACTTCAGCTTGGCAATCTCCCCATCGCAGCCGTCCGCAATCGAGGCGAACTGGAAAAGCAGCCCCCCCATCGCCAGCCGCAGGTAGTCCCCCGAAGCCACCCACCAGGCCGCTAAGAAGCTGATACACAGTGTTGCCAGCGAAATGTGGTTCGGCACAACCGGGGTGTTCACAAGCAGGCGGGTGATCCGCTTTGAGATCTTCCGGTTGAAAAACCGGGACACAAACCCGTCGGTCGGTCTTCCCAGCATGCAGAACAGGGCCTGTTCCGCATGCCGGAGAGATTCGGGGGTATCCACATCCAGCCAGAACAGATCTCCCACATCCACCGCACGCATTTTTCCCTCAGACGCCAGTTCCCGGATGCCGCTGGAAAGGGAATCGTCGCCGGCCGCCACCAAGCGCTCCAGCGCCTCAAACAGGTAGGGGCTGCACAGAAAAAGCCCGGTATCCACAGCATTGTAGGAACCCAGGCCTTTGCCAATCTGAAGAATCCGGTCTCCCTCTAACGTGACCTTTGTGGCGTCGTCTATATCGAAAATGGCGTCGAGCCGAGAATCCACGCAGAGAACGGCTTCATCCCCGCCAACCGGCATATTCCGAAGCCTGGCCAAGGCCTGCGGGTCGAACAGGTGATCCGACATCAGCAAGAGGAAGGGCTCGTTGACGCAGTCCCGGGCCTTGAGGACCGAACGTCCGTTCCCCAATTCCCACTCCGGATTCTCCACCCAGTCGATGTGTACATCCACCTGAGGGTCGGACGCAATCGCTTCCCGGACCTCCTGCCCCCGGAAGCCGGTAACGATCACAAACTCCCCGATGCCCGCCCGCTTTGCCAACAGGATGGTCCGCTTGAGCAGGCCGACCCCGGCGACCTTAACTAAGGGTTTGGGCAGATCCGCCCCGTTTCCGTTTAGACGGCTACCCCTGCCAGCGGCAATAATCACAGCCTTCTTGACCATATCCCTCCCTTTCTTAACCTCTCATCGTCCTGAACAGTCCTGATCCCATATCTCGAATCCCACAGGTCGTTCGTCCCTGGCGCGAAATCAGAAGCAATGAGAGTCCGGCGAATTGTCAACGGTTTACGAAATGATCGGTACGTCTTCCAGGCGCTCCTCTTCAATATCACGGCAATTACTGCCTCGTCTCCTGCCTGGAGGGTTGCCCGGTATAGGAGTCCATTTTCTTTGCGGTGTCCGCATAGGCCTCAACGGCGATAAAGCGCTTGTTTCCGTTCGCCGACCACACCACAATATCGTCGTAGTCTGCTTCCGCCTCTGTTTGCGTGGCGTTGGCATCTGTCAGAATACCGATACCCACCACGACCTTTGGCGGCACCTTGCCCCAGAGCCGTTTGAAATCCTCGTACAGATTCACCTGTTGGGTGACCCATTGCCCGAGCTTCTCCGGCCCGCTCTGCAAGACCACCACCTTGGGCCGGGCGATCAGCTTCCGGTCTGCGACCGTGTCTATGGGTAGCGATGTACTCCACACGTACTTGATCTGCGTTGGAATGCCCAGAAAATTTCGTGAATAGACGATATAGATACCGGCCGCACTGTCGTTGATCTCCCCGTAGCGCTCGTCCGCTCCCTCCGGAAGCTTCCAGACCCGCCAGCGCCAGGTCAGGATCGGGTACTTGTGCAGGTCCCACGAAAGCGGTCTGTAAATAGCAGGAGAGGTTCGATTGTCTTGGGCATGGAGGTAGTGGTTGCCATCCTCCTCAACAACCGTATAGACCTTGTCAACATTGTCCCGATCCTTCTCCCGCCATTCGCTCCAGCCATTCGCCAGGGCGCCATTGTGTCCGTAGGAGAAATCTTCCAGTACAATATATCCCTGGTTGGCTACCTCTGCGACGAGGGCACTATACGCCTGCTTGCGGAGAAACTTGGCCAGGTCACGATAGGCCTTCACCAGTCCCTTCTCGTCCACGCTCATATCGTGTATCAGCCATTGTCCTCTAAAACGCCGGAGCTGGCAATAAACCTCCAGGATCCCACCGGACTTGAAAGGCACCAGGAGCCGCACCCTGGCCACATGCTGCTTCTCCTCAATCCCTTCAACGGTAATCCCGTCGAGTCGATACCCCGGCACACGCTCAAGCAGATCCTCCGTCAGCCGATTGGCAAACACGTCGATAAACTGTTTTCGTTCCTCAACCGTAATCTTGTACCAACGCTTCTTTAAAATCGCCTGCCCCGTCCCTATAAAATCAAACGATGCCAGCAAGAATCCGCCCACAGCCTTCCGCTTCTGGGCCACGGCCTCCCGGTTTAGGCTCTCCCCAAGGGCAGTCACATACCCCTCGACTGCTTTCGACGATGAAGACGGCTCTGCAAAGATGTGTCCGGGAAGACAGACAAGGGTAAGAACAAGCCAAAGAAATGTCATATTGCGCAACATATCGTTCCTGTTCATTATGTTTTCCCTACTCCACAATAGAATGCCCTGTCGCCTTCTGCAACGCTGCCCAGGTCCGATTGAATTCAAAGATATTGTGATAGTGCTTGGCCCGGATGATGCCGTATTCCTTCACAGCATCGATCAATTCACTCGCCTCTTCCAAGCCGGCATTAAACCCATCCCGGGCCGAAATAAACCAGCGCCGGGTCGCCTTAACGGCCTCATTGGACGCCGCCACATTGGCCTCGGCCTCTCGAAGCGTCCGATAGATCTTTTCTACCTCCAACTCCGCCCCCTTTTGGGCCAGGCTTACCTGATAGACCAGCTTCTGATGTTCCAACCGGGCCTTCCTCACCCTGGCCGAAGTTCCTGCAAACGAAAGGTTCTGTCGGATACCCAGGATTGCCCCTCCCTGAAAAAAGTTGAAATCGTCCCGTGCAAAGGGGCTTGTGATGTCATCCCGATTAGGCGCATAGCTGTATTTGAGCTGCCCCCCTAGAAAGAACTGCGGAAAATAGCTGCTTCTCTCTGCCTGCACCAGTGCTTTCCTTACCTCAATCCCGGCCCAGAGCTGCCTGAGGTCTGCCCGTCTCTCAGCCTGCCGGACATAGTCCTCCAACGGAAGAATCTCAACCTCCAGGGGCCTGAGGCGCTCCTCAACTAAGGCAATCGAGTCCGTGCTCGACAGGTCCAGAAGCATCCGAAGCGCCGAAGCCGCCAGCGCGCTTCCCTTTTCAACCTTATTGGCGTTTTCTTCCACATCGTAAACAAACCGATCCAGACGCGCCAGATCGGTATAGGTATACTCCCCGGTGTCCTCTTCCAGCCCCTCTTCAACGTTGTTTCGGGCCTTCCGGATCTCTTCTTGCGCCTCTTCGGCCAATCTCCAGAGCTCCTTCGTCAACAGCCGAAGATAGTAGGCCTCCGTTACCTGCAGCTCGAGATCCACCTGGGTCTTCTGCAACCCAGCGCGCCGGACGTTCCTCCCCCCTTTGGCGGCATCTTGCGCAGCTTTGAGCTTCCCAAAGGTATAGATCGGCTGAACCAAAGAGGCCTCTGTCCGGGTAAACACGCTCAAGCTCCAAAGGTCAGTATCTCCCACCAGCGCATTTCCCCGGGCCTTTGGAGAAGGCCCTACAATCCACGTAAAATCAAATTTGGGCAGCAAACGGGCCGCTCGCGCCTGAGCCAGCTGCGCCTCTGCAATGCGCACGTCTACCTCTGCGGCCCGAACCGCTGGGCTGACCTCAAGCGCACGGGCAACACAGGCCGCCAGATCGTACCGGACCGGTGTCCCCCCCCCATCCGCTGCAACGGCCGGACAAACACTCAAAAAAATGCCCAACAGCCCCCGAAAGACCCCCTGCTGCATCCCTATACGTGAATTTTTACTACATGTGTAGATTTTTTGCAACGCATACATCCCCAGCACGCCTGAACAGCCAAAACGTCCATACAGGCGTTCTAAATTAGTAACCCGATATAAAACAATAAAATGTTTCTAAAATACTCGGAGTATGTCGTGACAAAACTACCTTTCATGCGAAATGTATGCCATATTTCACGCCCGGTCCGGTCCTTTCTCCACCTGCTCCGAAAGCCCTGCCCCGGATTCGTCGACAGGCCGTGGAATGCCCGGCAGGAGGAGCAGAAACCCCAACAGCACCCAGAAAATCTTCCGGATCCGCCGGATGACCCCAACGGCCAGCCCCAGCCCGGAGCCCAGCCCCAGCAGGTGAAAAAGAAAGACGTGGCCCCCTTCGAATACCCCGACCCCCGAGGGAATAAAGAAAAACGCCGTATTGATAATTACCGAGAGGGAACACAGCAAAAACGCCGACACAAAGGGCAGAGGTTGGCCCAGCCACCGGAGGATAAAATAGACCTCCAGCGTCCCCAGCACCCAACTGAGGGAATGTAGCCCCAGCGAAATCAGGAACCCCCTCCAATTTTGCCGGTAGAAAGCGGCGATGTTCCGGTCCATCTCCTCCACCTTCTGTCGCCGTCCTTCTAAGAAGGGCAGCCGAAGCCGCTTCAGCAGATTGAGGATCCAGCCGAAGGCGTTCTGCCGCTGCTTCAACACCCCAGCCACAATGCCCAGGGTCGCCAGCAACAGCCCCACAGCCAGCCCCTTCTGGACTGCCACCGGCAGGGAAAACTGTCGAACCGCCATTACAGCGCCCAGCAGGACAAAGCCCAGCCCGCTGATAAATTCCGTCGTCTTATTAATGACCACCGACGGCAGCCCCCTGGTCACGGACACCTGCGCTCGCAGCATGTAGGCCTTGGCCACCTCTCCCGCCACAGAAACCGGCATCACCTGCCCCACCGCCTCTCCGCCCAGCTTGGTTCGAAACAGCGTCCAAAACCCCGACCGTTGCTCACCGCGCTGCCCAAAGCAGGCCGCCCACGCCCAGGTGTTGCTCAGGTTCCAGAGCAGCGAGATGCCCAGTACAGGGATATACCCCCATCCCATCGTCTGAACGTACGTCCAGACGTCCTCCACACCCACCCGGTAGAAGAGCAGGCCCAGCAGAAGGAGGCCCAGACTCCAGAACAGGACCCGGTGTTTCTGTTTCATACTTCCCATCCAGCGCATACAAAAAGGGCGACGGCTATGTTCCCGCGTCGCCCGACGGATCTTAGAAGCGACCTGAGAAACCTCTGTTTCATTCAGTTGAGTCGCATGATAATATGGTACCCCACCGGGGTGCGCACAATCCCGCTGGTCTCCCCCACCTTCAGCTTTAAAACTGCCTCTTCAAAAACCAGATGCATGTCGCCTGGAGAGAAAAATCCCAAATTTCCTCCATCCGGCATATTGTACTCCCGGGCCAGTTCGATATAGTCCGCACCTGCCTTCAGCCTATCCAGAATCGCCTGGGCCTCGGCCTCTGTCTTCACCAAGATGTGCCGCGCCCGGAGCTTCCCTGCTTGAATCGACTCTAAGATCTCGAGGTTGTTTTGAGCGTCGCTCAACATCGCTGCATCCGAACTGAATTCCACGGCCTTCCGGTAGGCGGACCTTGCCCGCTCCAGATCATCCATAAGGTAGTAAACGTACCCAATATCACTGTAAAGCCTTGCATCTTTAGAAGCCACTTTCTGCGCCTCTTCATAAAGCTGAAGGCAGGTCTGGAACTCTGCCTTTGCACGCTCCAGATCCCCCCTCTCCTTGTAGATCTGTCCCAGCATAATCCGGAAAGCCGGTGCCTGGGGCGCCATCTTAACCACCTTCTCGTATTCCTGAAGCGCGGCATCCCATTTCTCCTGCCGCAGGTAAAGCTGTCCCAGGGCGTTTCGAACCTCTATATCCTCAGGGTTCAACTGCAGGGTCTTCTGCCAGGCCTGCTGGGCGATGTTCAGCGAGTCCACTTCCCAGGCCATAAATCCCATCGCCCGGTAGACCTGAGGATCCTCAGGGGCGACCAGCGCCCCCTGCTGGTAGGCCTGAAACGCCTCTTCGGTTTTTTCCATGCCGTGGTAAATGCCTCCCTTATGGACAAATAGCATGGCATTTCCGGGATCCTGCTTCAGCCCCCTGTCTAAGACCTCCAGCCCTGCCTCAAAATTTTGCATCGTCGCATGGATCAGTGCCAGACTCGAATAGGCGTCGATCGTTTCCGGCTGCTGTCGAATCGCCTCTTCTAAGTCGGCAATCGCCAGTTGGACCTTGCCGGTATTCCTGTAAACCATAGCGCGATCCATCAGCAAGGGTGGAAATTCGGGGTTTCGTTCCAGCCCCTCGTTCAGGACCTCCAGCCCCTCCTCAAGATTCTTGAGCGACACGTGGACCATCGCCAGACTCGAATAGGCGTCGGCGTTGTCCGGCTGCTGCCGAATCGCCTCTTCTAAGTCGGCAATCGCCAGATCGGGCCTGCGCATGTTCCTGTGGACCACGGCGCGGTCCATCAACAGGGGTGGAAATCCGGGATTCCGCTCCAGGCCTTCGTTTAAAACCTTCAGCGCCTCCTCGTTCTGCCCTATCCTGGCGTGGAGCACAGCCAAGGTGGTGTAGTTCTCCGCCCCGTCGGGCCTCAGATCGATCACCCTCCGAAACGCAGCCACCGCATCATCGATTCGCCCTATTTCTGCGTAGAGCGTTCCCAGAAGTCCATGCGCATCCACGCTGTCTGGATAGGCGTCCACAAAAGACCGGGCGATCGCCAGGGTAGAGTTGACCTGTGCCTGTCGATAGGTGGCCTCAATCTCTTTCACGTAGTCCCTGGCCGCCACAGGCCTGCTCCACAACCCGATGGCAACACAAAAAAGCATAATCACGATCGATTTCAAGCTATTCCCTCCATCTCCTTCGGGTTTTCCCGAATACCTTGACAAGCCACCCAGATCCCCGTATAATCCAATTGCGGATTGTGGATCTCCACCCCGGACGATTGGCTAAGGCCTGCCTGCCGAGCATCCATCCGGCGCAGGCAGGTCTCCGGCGGGCTGGCGTCCGGCTCACCGGATCGTCTCCCCTCCCTGGAATGAAGGCCTTTAAATCCGCAGTCCGAAATCCGAAATGTCCCGGACCCGCTTATGACCCTCCTACAGCGCGACCTGATTCCCCTTTCAGCCATCCTGCTTGCCTTCACAGGATCCTACCTCGCCTACGACCATCTTCCGCCCCGCATCCCGGTCCACTGGGGAATCGACGGACGGATCGACAACTATTTCCACAAAAGGTTGGGCGTCTACCTCAACCCGGGGATGATGGCACTCGTTTATATCTTCTTCCGGCTGATCCCCTATGCAGATCGGCATCGGGTAAAACAACTCAGAGAGATCGGCATCTACAATCGCTTTCGGAATGCGGCCGTACTCCTCTTCGGCTATGTCCACCTCTTGGGCCTCGGCATCGGCCTCCGCTGGGCCAGCCCCGAGGCGAATCTCCTCATCGGCGGTGCCTCCCTGCTGGTCCTGTTTGTCGGCGACTACATGCAAACGGTTCAACCCTCCAGGCTCGACCGCCTGCTGTACCGCACCGGCATCGCCCCCTCCGCTGCTGCGCGTCACCGCATCTGCCGCAGTTTCACACTCGCAGGACTCTGTGGACTTATCGGCACCCTCACCGGACGGGTCCAGGCCCTCTGGCTGCTGCTCCCCCTCCTCACCGGCCTGTTCTATACCCGCCTCCGCTTCCCGGCAGACAAAGGGCCTGCCTCGTGAAGGTCCTCAACGAACGCTTAACCCTCAGCGCCGGCAGCCTGGCCCTTTTAACCGCAGTTCTCTGGGGAGGCAATTCCGTCGCCATCAAACTCGCCCTGGCCGGCATGCCGCCCCTCGCCCTGGCCGGTGCCCGGTTTCTCCTGGGCGGCTTAACCGTGCTTACCTGGGCGGTCTTGATCCGGATCCCTCTCCGTCTAAAAGCCGGCGAGAGGCGAGGCCTCTTTCAGCTGGTCTTCCTCTTTATCGCCCAGATCTACCTCCTCAACGCAGGCACCCACTCCACCCTGGCCAGCCGCTCCACGGTTTTCATCTCCACCTATCCCTTCTTCATAGCCCTCTTTGCTCACCTCTTCCTCCCTGGAGACCGCTTCAGCCGCCTCAAAATCATCGGCATGGTCCTTTCATTCGCCGGCGTGGTCCTCATCTTTGCCGAAAGCCTCGCCCTGGGTGAACTCGGCCACCTTCCCGGAGACCTGATGGTCCTGATCAGCGGCCTTCTCCTCGGCGCGCGGCAGGTCTATACCAAACGGCTCACGCAGGGCATCCACCCCGCCAAGCTCCTCCTCTGGCAGGCAACCCTCAGCCTGCCCGTCTTCGCCCTCCTCAGCGCCCTCCTGGAAGGAGGGACCTCCTATCGCTTTACCCCAGCCGTCGTGGGCGCCATCCTCTATCAGGGGCTCATCATCGCCGGATTCTGTTTCCTTGTCGCAACCACCCTGCTGCGCCGGTACAGGGCCAGCCGGCTGGGCGTATTCGGCTTTGTCACTCCCGCCTTCGGCGTCCTGTTGAGCAACCTCCTCTTAGGCGAAAGCCTCTCTCCCGGCCTCCTGGCCAGTATGCTCCTCGTCGGCGCCGGCATCGCCATTGTCAACAGTGAAACGTGAAACAGGGATGGGAGACGATTCGGTTTTCTGAGACATCACACGCCCGTAAACGTGGAGGATGGGAGCACTGTCGCTATCGCGAAGCCCTCTGGGATACCCGAGACACCTCCGCCGGGGCCTTTCAACGGGCCAAATTCGCAAAATTTTCACCTCTCCCCTACCCCTCCCCTACCATCACAAACGCCACATCCGCCACATTGGTTCCCGTCGGCCCGGTCATCACCAAGTCGTCTAAGGGTTTGAAAAAGTGGTAGGCATCGTTGTTCTTCAGATACTCCCCGGCGGACAGGCCCATCCCCGCTGCGCGGGCAATCGTATTGCCGTCGGCCACGGCCCCCGCCGCATCCGTGGGCCCGTCGGTGCCGTCGGTCCCCCCGCTGAAGAGCACCACACCCTCCCATCCCGAAAGTTGAATCGCCCCGGCCAGCGCCAACTCCTGGTTTCGTCCGCCCTTCCCCTCTCCCCGCACCTTCACCGTGGTTTCCCCACCAGCAATCACACAGGCCGGCGGTGCAATCGGCCTCTTCGACATTGCGATCTCCTTGGCAATCGCGGAGTATACGTGCACCACCTCCCGGGCCTCCCCCTCCACGCGGGTCGAAAGCACAAGCGATTGGTATCCCAGCTTCACCGCACGCTCTTGGGCGGCCGCAACCGCCAGTCCGTTGCTCCCCACCACCAAGTTCTGGCACCGCGCGAGGGCCTCATCCCCCGGTTTGGGCGTATCGGGAACATCGCCGTGCACGCCCGCTTCAAAACGCTCTCGAACCGCCTCAGGCACCCGATCCACAAGCTCGTATTTCCCCAGGGTTTCCATACAGGTCTGAAAGGTCGATGTGTCCGGCACAGTCGGCCCCGAAGCAATCACATCCAGCGGGTCCCCGATCACATCCGAAAGCATCAGCGTAGCCACCCTTGCCGGAAACGCCTTCCGCGCCAGCCCGCCCCCCTTCACCTGCGAGAGGTGCTTTCGAATCGCGTTCAACTCCACGATGTTCGCCCCGCACCCCAGCAGCAACCGCGTGGTCTCCTGCTTCTCCTCCAGTGAAATCCCCTCCGAAGGCGCTGGCATCAGCGCCGACCCTCCACCAGAAATCAGGCAGATGACCAGCGTCCGGTCGTCCGTGCCCCCCAGCAGCTCCAGAATCTGTCCGGTGCCCGCCACGCCCGCCTCGTCGGGCACCGGATGCCCGCATTCTACAAGGGTAATTCGCTCCAGGGGTTCCAAATGGCCGTACTTGGTATTCACGATCCCCCCCTCCAGCCGGTCTCCCAGAACGCCTTCCAGCGCCACCCCCATCCGGGGCGAGGCCTTTCCTGTGCCTACCGCCAGCACCCGGTCGAACCCCACCAGGTCGTAGGTCTGGTCCCCAATCCGAAGGGCGTCCCCCTCTAACTTCACAAACCGGCGCACACACTGTTCCGCATCCACCGCCGCCACTGCGGCCTCAAAAATCGACACCGCATCCATCCGCATCTTCGCAACCGTGTATCGGCTCATCTCGAACGCTCCTCAAACGCAAAAAACCGGTCCGCCTGCTCCGGCGCCGATGCCTTCTTATGCGGGTCTATTTGGCCAGAGCACGGCCGTCCCATCCCCGCCAGCTGTCCTTCGATAATCCAGTGTGAGTCACGTCTATTCCCGAATTGTAAACGTCGTGGTAACCATGGCGTTCTCGCCGCTGTTCTCGTCGCCAACGTGGACCTTCAAAAGCTGGACGCCCGGCTCGGAACCGGACATATCCAGTTCCAGATATCCCCGTTCGTCCGAATCGACACCTGTCTGCTCGTACTCGATGGTAATCGTGCCCTCCTCTTCACGCTTGCCCATCAGCTTGCCCAGCCCCCTCAGAATACGGGCTCCGATCGACTTCTTTTCCAAAGACCGCACCTCGTAGGAAACCCGATACCGGGTGGTCCCGAATTCATCCCGTTTCAGATTGTAAATCTCGTAATAGATAAAAATCGGCTGCCCCGGCAGATAGGCCCGGGACGCCAGGGGCACCACGGCGATATCCTCCTTCAAAAACCGCCCCCTGTCCGCCACTTCAATCGACGCGGCCAGTTCGATATCGCTCAGTTTGAGACCGCTGTCCCCATACGGTTGCAGCAGCCGGTCCTGCTTGTAAACCTGTGACTTCCCGGAAACACGATCCAGCACCTGCACTGCCAGCCGGTAGTTTCCCGGGGGCAGCGCAACACGATCCATTTCCGGAATAAAAGTACCGGCCGAGGTATCCACAACCCCTTTACCACGCAGAACCATATCCTGGCTTGCCCGATGCACCGGCCGGTTGGCCTCGTCGTAGACCGCCACCCCCCGCACCAGGCGGGCCACCGACCCGCCCTCCTCTCCTGCCACATAGGCCAGATTCCCGGTTGGAATACCGTAGTAGATCTCCAGCGCCGTTTCTCCCGCTTCTCCCTTAAATGCGGCCGAATAAAAGAAAAAATTCAGCGGTCCTGTGGCAAAATCGGGCCGGTAGGTACTTGGCGTCCGGGCCGCCGCCCGCTGCACCTGAACCTGTGGGTGCATCTCCCGCCAGATCCGGGCGATATCACCCATCCCCATCGGCATACCCACATAATCGTAAGGACCAGGATAATTTCGCTGTACAAAAGTCACCTCGATTCCCGATCCCACACCCGCGTAGATCCAGTACTCCCAGATCCCGTCCACGGGATAAACCGGCCATCCCAGAATGGCCGATCCGGCCACCTGCTCCCGCGCTTTGCCCATCGCCCTGTTCTGCTCCTGTCGCAGCTCCCCTCGCATGCTTTTCATACTTGCGACAACCTGTGCCTGCCGGTCCCGGGCCAGGAGGGCCCCGGCCTTGCCTGCCCGGGCAATCAGCCGCTCTTTGACGGCCACCACCCGGCCGTCCCGTTCCAGGCGGATATCCTTCGACCGGCTCACATGGTCCGGGTTTCCATAGCGGATGTACACCTCGCCCCGGGCATCCCAGGGGAACACATACGTCCCAAAATGCTCCCGCGCAAAAGCCAGGCGGCGGTAGTGCTCCAGCAGCCGTTCATTCGCTCCGGTCACCGGTGCCGGATCCCGACCGGCCCAGAAAGCTTCGCTCAGCCCCTTCCACGCCTCGGGGGAAGCCGCCTGGAACTGCTCCAGCGTTTCCCCCCCGGCCGCCAGACTCAGGTCATAATAAAGCGCCTGCTCCTTCGTCTCCAGCCCCGCAACATAGGCCTCGAACAGCGCCTGAGAACGGTCGTACTCCCGCCGCCTCTGATACACCTGGGCCAGCTCCAGCAACGCCCGCCGCTGGTAGGGGCTTGGCGCGGCCACCACCCCCTCCAGCAATCCGACCGACTCGTCCGTCCGGTACATAAACTTCAGAACAATGCCCAGGTGAAGCCGCGCCCCAAAATGGTCCGGATTTGCCTCGATCTGCTCCCGGTAGGCCGATGTCGCCTTCTCGTAATCCGTTTTTCTTTCGTGAATAAGCCCGATCTGGAAAGACGCGTCGGGGTGCTTCGGGTCGATCTTCAAAACATCTTTATAGGCTTCCAGGGTCTCACTGCTGCCGAACCGCTGGTAGGTCTGTGCTAAGTTGTACTGCGCCTCGGCGTAGGTCTTATCGGCCCGCATCGCATCCCGGAAGTATCGGATTGCGCGCCGCAATTCGTTCTTTTTCTCCCGGTAAACCAGTCCCATGCCGTTGAAAGCCGGCGCGTACTTCTTCCGCTTGCGCAGCGCCTGTTTGAAAGCCTTCTCCGCGCCCTTCAGATCGCCCTGTTTCAAAGCGACACGTCCCAGGCCCACATAAGAAGGAGCGTGCCTGTCATCAATCTGGATCGCCGCCTGAAACCGCCCGGCCGCCTCATCCAGCCGCCCGGAGCCCAGCAGTTCCGTAGCCTCTTTGTAAAGCGCCTCGACCCTGGCCGCATCTTCGGGGCTCACCCCTTTTGCATAGACCTCTCCTGCGTAGAAAACCAGGCAGACCAGAAAGTATGGCAGCGCCCGTATCAGCACGGCAATCATCCCCTCATAACAGGCCTCGGGATCGGTTCGCAAAACGCCGTAATGATACACAAATCCTATTTAAAACACAAGCGTCAGGATCGATAAAAATCGGCTCGCATCCACTGTGGACGCCCACTACAGGTCCCCCGCGAAGGCCATCCCCTGCCGGTCCACTCCTTTGCTGGTCCAGGTTCATAGCCCATCTTCATTAAAAAATAATATAACAAAAGCGGCACCGGCGCCGCAAGGTCCGACTTTATCCTGTGCCGTGCCCAGCAGGCCCGGGACCTGCCTGAGTTGGCGGATTACCTGACCGATGTCCCCCGGGAGGTCAACAGCGGCTGCAGCAGGCCACCCGCTCTGCGGGTGGTCGTTGATTCCGGTTTTTTAAAAAAAGGGTGGATTCCTTTTCAGAAATCCACCCCGTTGCACCTTCCAGCACGCCATCAGCGTCGCTTCTCTTCCCCCTCTCCCCCTCGGTTCGGTGAAAAGATTCGGACGACTTACGGCTGGCCGAAAGGCGCGGGCCCTTTCTCTTGAACTTGAAAATTTTCTGTAATTATTTTGTCTTAACGTCCGCCTCAACCCGCTGTGTGCCCCTGCGCTGGGCGTTGATCGTGGCCTTCAGATGGTCGATCATCTCCGATGCCTGACGCTTGTCGGGCGCTTCACCCAAGAATGCCTCCACCTTGATACGCGTTTCTTCACCCAGCAGATGGCTCTGCCCCAGCCTTCGAACAAGCTCAATCTGTTCCCGCGATGCCTGCCTGTGCGCTTGCCTGCGCGCTGCGCCTGCCTTGCCGCCTGCGCCTGCCTGCGCCGAGTTCTGCTCGAGGCAGGCAGGCCGGATGCTCGGCAGGCAGGCAGGTCCGCAGGACAGGCAGGTCGATTGTCCTGGCCATGGTCATCTCTCCTCTGCATTACGGAAACCCGGTGATACTCCGGTGGCCTTCATCACCGAGAACTTGTTAATTTTTAACACCCTGCTATTCTCCACCCTCAATTCTTTCTCTCTCCCAGACTCCGCACAACCCGCAACCAGGCCGTCTCATACTCCGCAAGCGCAGCCTGCCAGGCCGCCTGGTCTCCCACGCCGTGCTGGAAGTCCAGCGCCCGGGCATCCACGGTCTGCTCAGCAGCCTCCACCCAAGCCAGTACGTCTGGTTCGAGAGCACCTAAGGGGAGACCCTTAGCCTCTCCCTGAATCCGCTCGACCACCTGCCGGAATTCCTCACTCAGGTGGGTCACAACGGCCTCGCTTCTCACCCGGTTCGACTGTAACATATCTGACATACCCGCCCTCCTTACCTGAGGTGGCACACCGAAACATAGGGTCGGATCCAATCTCCTGTACACCTGAAAACGGGTAGCACTGGGGCTTCCTTTGTGCTATTAAAAATCACATATCACGCACCTAAAAATACTAAACAAAAGGGCAGATGTCAAGAGACTTTTTACAGTTTAATGGAAAACAGTTAAATAACTTTAAAATTTAAAAATCAGAAGGTTATATAACGTTCCCATTTCCTTACAAACACGTGCCGCTGTCCTGGCCTTCGACACAGCCCAAAGCGCCTTCCAAAATCTCTTTACATGGGGACTTTTATACCCTATATTGCACAGAAATAGCAATACTGTGAACACTTTTTGGTAAGTTCTTAACGGCTGAAAATGGTAAGTCGTTACAATACAAGCCTGTTTGAAATCAGCCGTTTTTTTATTGAAATAGAGAACCAGCGTAAAAACCGGCATCAACTCTTTAAAGGAGGGCTGCAATGGGAAACATGGAAGTCGGCGTTATGATGAGCGTGGGGTGGAGCCTTGATCAGCTCAAACAGATCCGGGACCTGGGGTTTACCAATGTCCAGATCGCCGCCCCGCCCGAGGATGTCCTGCAGGATCAGGTCAACCGCCAGGCCCTGATTGATGACCTCAAGGCCGTCGGCATCGACATCACCACCCTCTTTGTCGGCTTTTCTGGGGAAAGTTACGCCGATATCCCCACCGTTGTGGAGACGGTGGGCTACCTCAACCCGGCAACGCGGGATGAACGGGTGAAAAAGACCGAGTTGATCTCCGATTTCGCCAAAGCGCTTGGCGTAGACAAGGTGGCCGCCCATGTCGGCTTTGTCCCGGAAGCATCCGACGATCCCGACTACCCCCCTATGGTGGATACCGTGGGACGGGTGGCCGACTATTGCGGGCAAAATGGGCAGATGTTCTCCTTAGAAACGGGCCAGGAGACGGCTCCTGCGCTCCTCAGCTTCCTCAAAGACCTTAACCGCGACAATGTGAAGGTCAACTTCGATCCGGCCAATATGATCCTCTATGGCAGTGGCGAACCGATTGAAGCCCTGGGTATTGTGGGTGAATATGTGGTCAGCGCCCATGCCAAAGACGGAAAATGGCCTACAGGAAGTGGCCAACTCGGCACTGAATACCCTCTCGGCCAGGGAGATGTGGGCATCGACCGTTTTGTGGCCAAACTCAAAGAGATCGG
Organism: Candidatus Latescibacterota bacterium; assembly: GCA_965222075.1. GTDB lineage: Bacteria > Latescibacterota > UBA2968 > UBA2968 > JAAXHW01. The sequence goes on from OZ244937.1 coordinate 4,779,300, forward strand.
GTATGACGGCCCCATCACCATTGAGCGGGAAATCCCCGACTGGGAACAGAAGATGAACGATCTGGTGGAAGCCAAGAAACTCTTGAAAAGCTTAATATAAACAGAGGATTAAAAAAAAAGCCCGGCGGTCGGTTTGGCCGCCGGGCCCTATCTGTCTACAATGAGTCTCAAAAACACGCCCTTCCCCACCTGGAGACCTTTTGGCGGGAGGGAGTCCAAAAGGACATCTTTTGGGGAAAGGGCGTATCTATAGAATTATACGCCCCAATACAGCATAGGGTTTCAAGGGTTTTGGGCAAGATGGAAAAAAGTAAGGGATCCTCGTCCATCCCACCCCTGCATGTTCGAGGATCCCAATTGGGCTATCCCATAGCCCTATGCGCAATATACCATGCCTCATCCTGTTTGTCAACAGGGATTTCGGCGCCTGGCCGTTCTTCTTTGCCCCTTTCCTCACCTCTCAAAAACAGAAAATGGTGACCCCGAGGGGAGTCGAACCCCCGTTGCCGGGTCGAAAACCCGGTGTCCTAACCACTGAACGACGGGGTCACTTACCCTGTAAAAAAACGCCACACCACCTTCTGCCAACAGTCGCCGGAAATATATAATAAACCCCCAGTTGAAGCAAGCTTGAAATGAAGATCGCTCTACCATAAGGATTTTCCACAGGCATCGCTCCTCGCCAGGTTTCTTGACAACCGCTCGCCAACAGCCCGGCAACCGGTAAACGGACACCTGGATGCTAACAAGTAACTTGACTTTTGCAAACAATTTATGTTTATTTCTGGAGCAATTTTCGGCAACAAACACAAGTCTTTCTTCCCGGACAATAATGTATAAGAAAGAAAGTCGGATCTTATTCGACTTGCCCCTCACAGCCGATTTCAGTGGGCGATTAGCTCAGCTGGTTAGAGTGCTGGTTTCACATACCAGAGGTCACTGGTTCGAGTCCAGTATCGCCCACCACCTCTTCTCCCTATCCGGTCCGAGCGGGCGTTGTCTGCCGCGGGGGACGGCAGGAAAACAAAGTATCTGTATTCAATAGCGGAAAGGTGCATCTGAAAAAAGATGCACCTTTCTTCTTTACTCTACTGGGCAATATGGTGAACAGTTTTTGGAAGAGATGTTGACAAAAAAGTGCTGTTCCCGCAGATCAGGTATCTTAAACCACCAAACCATTGCTGAGTGTAGGTTCGTGTTGATATCCTTAATCCGACGAGAGACCGCCGATGAAAGAGAGCCTGTTCAGATTGTTAGATCTCCAACAGATTGATGCAGAGATCGATTCCTTCAAACGATCTCAAAAGGATTATCCGAAGGAAATCATCAGGCTTGAGCGTGAACTGGAAATAGCCAGCCAGCAGATACAAGAAAAACGGAACCGATCGAAAGAACTGGAGAAAAGTCGGCGGCTCCTGGAAGGGGAGTTAGAGGGGATCAATGCAGATCTGAAAAAGCATCAGGACCGCCTCTACGAAGTCAAAACCAACCGGGAATACGATGCCCTGCAGCACGAAATTGAGGCCCTCCGAGGTCGTGTTGATGAGAACGAAACGGGTATCCTGGAAGGCATCGAACAATACGAAGACCTGGAGGCGAAGCTGGAGGAAGACGAGGCGAATTACAAAGAGATGGAAGAGGAAAGCCGCGCCAAAATCCAGGACCTCAAATCTCAGGTGGATTCCGTTGAAGAGAATGTCAAGGCCTGGGAAGCCAAACGGGCTGTGGTGGAAACCCAGATTGAACGCCCGGCGCTGTCCATTTACAACCGCATTCGCAACATGGTAAAAGGAGGGGTTGCAGTGGTCCAGGTAGAAAAGGGCTCCTGCGGAGGGTGTTTCAGGCAGCTCGCTCCTCAGCGAAGGGTGGAAGCCCGCCGCCAGGATCGGATTATCCGTTGCGAAAACTGTGGACGCATCTTAATCTGGAAGGATGAGGTGTAGGGGTGTTCTTGCAGGAAGCAGGCAAAGCCACCCTCTATGTGGACGGTGCGGCCAAGGGGAATCCGGGCCCGGCCGGAATCGGTGTGCGGGTGGAAGCGGGCGGAGAACTGGTGGTGGAATTTTGTGACTACATCGGCCAGACCACCAACAACGCAGCCGAGTATCGGGCCCTCATCCAGGGACTTCAAATGGTGCGAGAAGTGGGCGCAACAGGAGTCCAAGTCATCTCCGACAGTGAACTCATGGTGAGGCAGTTAAACGGCGATTATCGGGTAAAAAGTCCCTCCCTCCTGCCGCTTTACCAGGAGGCCCAACAACTCGCCCAAACATTCAACAGCTTCCAGATCCGCCACGTACCCCGTTCAGAGAATCGGGAAGCCGATCGGCTGGCCAACAGGGGTATTCTAAGAGGAAAAACAAAAGGAGAAACGGCAAGTGGGCCGGATGGCCGCGCCCAACAGGGTGAGGAAAGTCCGAGCTCCACAGGGCAGGGTGCTGGGTAACGCCCAGGCGGGGTAACCCGACGGAAAGTGCCACAGAGAACAGACCGCCAGCGGGCGGAACCTCAGGTTCCGCTGCGGGCAAGGGTGAAACGGGGGGGTAAGAGCCCACCGCGCTCCCGGTGACGGGGGCGGCACGGCAAACCCCATCCGGAGCAAGGCCTAATAGGAGCGGAGAGGTGGCCCGTCTCGCAACAACGCTCGGGTTGGCTGCATTGAGGTACCGGGTAACCGGTACCCCAGATAAATGGCCATCCGTCCGGTGTTTTGGCACCAGACGACAGAACTCGGCTTACAGGCCCGCTTGCCGATTAAATCGTCCTGCGGCGGACTCAAAGAAAGGGTCCGCCGTCTCCATATCCACACCCTGCCAGGAAAAAACAGATGGGCTTTCTTGAGAAACTGAACGGTGCGGTCAAACGCAACCAAAGCCTGGTCTGCGTCGGCCTCGACCCGGACCCACAGCGCCTGCCCGCGCACCTCAAAGGGGGTCCCGATTCGGTGCAGGCCTTCCTTCGGGAAACCATCCACGCCACCCGCGATCTGGTCTGCTGCTACAAGCTTAACTTCGCCTTCTACGGCGCCCTGGGAGCGGCCGGTTGGAACATCCTAAGAGAGGGGATGCAGGCCATCCCAGACGACCTTCCCACCATCCTGGACTTCAAGGCCGGAGACATCGGAAACACCGCAGAACACTATGCCTGCATGGCCTACGACCGGTTGAATGCCGATGCCACAACCGTCAACCCCTTAATGGGCCGGGACGCCGTGGAACCCTTTCTCAACTACACCGATCGGTGCGCCTTTCTCCTCTGCCTCACCTCCAACCCCGGATCGGCCGATTTTCAACGCCTTGCCACAGAAGAGGACATTTTATACAAAGTCCTGGCCAAAAAGGCCGTTGTCTGGTCTGCGATCGGCCCCTGCGGGCTGGTGGTGGGCGCTACCCACCCCAATGAACTGCGTGTGATACGGGAACTGGCGCCCGACCTGCCCTTTCTTATCCCTGGGGTCAACACCCAGGGTGGAGACGCAAAATCCGTCGTTCAGCACGGAATGGACGGCAGCAGCGGCGGCATCCTGGTCAATGCCTCCCGAAGCATCCTCTACGCCTCCGGCGGCCGAGACTACGCCGATGCCGCACGCCTTGCCACAGAGGCCCTGAGGAAGGCCCTGAACCAGGCCGTCGAACCGGTGTCTGAACCCCAGCTCAGGGGGTGATCCGCCATGCCCGCAAACCTCCCCCCCCAATACCTGCGTGTCAAGCAGCGTTACAGCGAAGCCGCCACGCCTGAAGAGAAAATCGAGTGCCTCCAGGAGATGCTCGCGATCATCCCCAAACACAAGGGCACGGAGCACCTCCGGACCGACCTGCGCAAGCGCCTGGTGACCCACCGCAAGGAGGTGCAGCAGGCAAAAAAAAAGGGCGCGCGGACCTCGCAGTCGCTCGATCACATCGAAAAGGAGGGCGCGGGACAGGCCGTACTCGTCGGCGCCTCCAACACCGGAAAGTCGAGCATCGTCGCGGCCTCTACCGCCGCTGGTGTGCGGGTTGCCGACTACCCCTTCTCCACTTTCCGCCCTGCCCCCGGCATGATGGCCTATGAAGATGTCCAAGTCCAGCTCATCGACCTGCCCCCTGTCTGCCGGGACTACACCGAATCCTGGGTCTTCAACGTCATCCGCAACGCCGACCTGGTCCTCCTCACCGTCGACCTCTCCCAGCCCGACCCGGAAGAACAGGTCCTCGACCTCACTGAAATCCTCGAAGTTCACCACTTGATGCTCGCCGGCAGCCGGGACGTGTCCAGCCCCAATCTCTCGACCGCGGTAAAACCCACCCTCATCCTGGCCACCAAACAGGACACCCCCGCTGCGGCAGCCGGCCTGGCCTCCCTGCGCGAGGCCTACGCCGACGAATTCCCGATCTTTCCCCTGTCCGTAAAATCGGAACAGCACCTCAAACAGATGTCCCGCCGGGTATTCGAAGCCCTTGACCTCCTCCGGGTCTACACCAAAGCCCCCGGCAAAAAGCCCGACCTGGACCAGCCCTACGTCCTGCCGGTGGGCAGCACGGTCTTAGACGTGGCCGAAGCCATCCACAGAGATTTCGCCGAAAACCTGCGGTTTGCCCGCATCTGGGGCTCCGAAAAATACGATGGCCAGCAGGTCAAACGGGACCACGTTGTCGAAGACCGTGACATCCTCGAAATCCATATCTAAGCGGATTATCTTTCATTCCCAATTCGTAATCCACATCAGGAGGCCCTCCGCATGTCCACCCGCAAACTAACCGAAGAACAAAAACGCCAGTGGGCGACCGACGGCTATCTGGTATTGAAAGGGGCACTTTCAAAGACAAAGGTCAAACGGCTCATCCGGGAAGTGGACCGGATCTACAGAAAGCATGCGAGACAGAACCCGGATGCGAACCTGAAAAACGGGATAAGCCGCAGAAACGTCCTGCCCGAAAGCGACGCCTTCATAGACCTCATTGACCCCCCGGATACCTTCGATCTGGTGCTCGACCTGCTGGGCCCTTACATCCAGTTGAGCATGGCCGAGGTCACCGTGCGTCCCCCCAACACCGACGCCAGTGGGTTCATCCACACCGACGGCGGACAGGCCCTGCGCCACATCCGCGTGACCGAAACAAGCTGGCCCCTCCAGCTCAAAATCCAGTACTTCCTCACCGACGTAAGCAGGCCGGACAGCGGAAATTTCGCCCTCTTCCCCGGCAGCCATCTGCGGCCCTACCCCGAAGACGAAACGCCCGTAGGCGTGGACACGCCGGGCGCCGTGCAGCTCTGCGCAAAAGCGGGAGACGCTGCGATCTTCCCCCACGCGCTCTGGCACGGCGCGTCCCCCAACCTCTCAAAGCGGACCCGAAAGACGCTGATCTACTGTTACAGCCAGATGTGCTTCCGCACCTTCGACTTCAACGGCCATTCCCCGGACGTACTGGACCGTTGCACCCCCAGACAGCGCCGGCTCCTGGGAGATCTGGGAGGCGACTGGCGCCCGGGCGCCTACTTCTACGCGCCCCAGGACCAGGTTGAGGTTATCGAGGGGAAGAAAAAGAGAAGGCGAAAAAGAGCGTGAGGGGGTGTATGAAGAAGCAACAGCGACGGATTATGCTGCGGCAAACCACACAGGAAAGCGAAGAATGATTGGAATTCATTTCGCATTTTCCTTTAGTCCCAAGCCCTTTTTTCTGGGAATATAGGCCCCTATTGCGATGCCGCTCATTCACCTCGAAAATATCTGCAAAGCTTACGGCGCCAAACCGGTCCTTACGTCGATTTTCTGGAAAATTGAACCGGGCGACCGTATCGGGCTGGTTGGGCTCAATGGCTGCGGCAAGACCACCCTCTTCCACCTCCTCACAGGCCGCCTCTTTCCCGATCAGGGCAGCGTCCATCCACAGCGTTCCCTGAAGGTCGCATACCTCCCTCAGGCCCCCGCGCTTGAGTGTGGGGCCACGGTTCTGAAAACGGCCCTTCAGGGCTTTCAAGGCCTGCTGGACCTTCAGGATCGCCTCAAAACGCTCGAAAGCTGGATAGCCTCTGGAAACGCTGCCCTCTTAGAGGAATACGGGCGCCTCCGCGACCGGTACGAAAGGGAAGGGGGGTATGCCTCAGAGGCCCGTGCCAAGGCCATCCTCTATGGGCTCGGGTTCCGGGAAGGGGACCTCGACCTCCAGGTGGACCTCTTAAGCGGCGGTCAAAAAAACCGCCTCGCTTTGGCGCAGCTCCTCTCAGGCGAGCCCGACCTCCTCTTGCTCGACGAGCCCACCAACCACCTCGACCTCCAGGCGATGGAGTGGTTGGAAGGCTTCCTAACAGACTGCGACGGTGCCTTTGTTGTCGTCTCTCACGATCGGTATTTTCTGGATCGGACCGTGAGTGAAATCGTCGAACTGGAGGGAGGGCGCCTTGAACACTATGCCGGGAGTTACACCTTCTACGCCGCCGAAAAAAAGCGGCGGCAGGAGCAGCAGCAGAAAGTCTATGGTCAACAGCAGGCCTATATTGCCCGCACCGAAGAATACATCCAGAAGAATATAGCGGGACAAAAAACAAAGCAGGCGCAGAGCCGCCGGAACGCCTTGGCCAAACTGGAGCGGATGGATCGTCCGGCCGCACACCGGGACATCTCCCTCCAGTTCACACCCGGGGCCCGCGGGGGCAACCGCGTCCTCCAGGCTGAGGCCCTCTCCAAGTCCTACGACAACCGCCCCCTCTTTGAGGGGCTCGACCTGATCCTCTGGCGGGGAGACCGGCTTGGTATTGTGGGGCCCAACGGGTCGGGAAAAACCACCCTGCTCAAGCTCCTTACCAGCCAGATTCCGGCCGATGCCGGACGGGTATCCCTTGGGCGAGGCGTTCAAATAGGCTACTACGACCAGATCCGCCAGGACCTCAACCCGGACCTTACAGTCTTAGAAGAGGTCTGGTCGGTTACCCCGAAAGCCCCCGTGAGCGAGGTCCGCAACCTCCTGGGCGCCTTTCTCTTTTCAGGAGACGCCGTCGATCGGGAAATCGGCAGCCTCAGCGGGGGGGAACAGAGCCGGGTTGCCCTGGCCAAGCTGATGCGGGACCGTGTGAACCTGCTGGTCTTAGATGAGCCGACCAACCACTTAGACATCCCCTCCCGAATCGTACTGGAGGAAGCCCTGGAGCAGTTTGACGGCACCCTCATCGTCGTCTCCCACGACCGCTACTTCCTCAACCGCCTCGTCAGCCGCCTGCTCGTTCTCGAAGCCGGAACCTGGAAACGCATAGAGGGGAGCTACGAGGCGTTTCAGTGCCAGTCCGTTCCTCCCCCTGCTCGGCCCTCCGCGCAAGACCTCAACAAGGCCGCACGGAAGGCCGTCTACAGTAAAACACGCAGGGCCCAGCGCGAACAGGAACGTCGAAAACGCCGCGCTTTGAAACTCGAAAAGGAAATCGCAGAACTCGAAAAGGAAATGGAGCGTCTGGACACGGAGATGTCGCAGGAAGGCCTCACGGCCGACTGGCTCCGACTCCAGGAGATGTCTCAGGCGTGTTCCCGGATTCAGGACCGGATCGACGAATGCTTTGCAGAGTGGGAAACGGTTGAGGCCGAAATGGCCGTAACAAGGACGGAGTGAAATGTCCAAAATCCTGCAAAAGCGTCCGGAGGCCCTGGAGAACGGAACGGAAACACAAAAATAAAAAAGGGGCGCGGCATGCCGCGCCCGATATACCCCACTGCCTGGCCCTGCTATTGCTCCTTTTGTTCCACAATTGTCGCTATTAGTTCCGCCTCGGCCGCCAGGTTCTCCCCTACAAACGCTCGGCCGGCAACCCGGCACACATTCCGCCTCTGCTGCAGAACCTCCACCTCCAGCCTCAGCTGATCCCCCGGCACCACCTGCCGCCGAAATCGCGCCTTGTCGATCCCCATAAACAACGGGATGCCATCCTCTCCTACCTCATTGCCCATCAAGACACCGGCAGTCTGAGCCAGCGCCTCCACAATCAGCACACCCGGCATCAGGGGCCGCCCTGGGAAGTGTCCCGCAAAAAAGGGTTCGTTGGCCGTGACATTCTTGATGGCCACGGCGCGCTGTCCCGGATCCAGTTCCACAACCCGATCAACGAGCAAAAAAGGGTACCGGTGCGGCAAAATCCTCTGAATCGCCTCAGTGTCTAACGCCACCTGTCTCCTTTCCATTATCGGTTGGGTCCAGGTCCCTGTTTCTTCTTCTCCACCGCCTCCAACTCCTTCTGCAGCGCCTCCAGAACCTTCTCGGTCAGATCGTGCGCGTCGTCCGCATAGGCCAAGGCAGCAGAATTGAGCACAAAATCGTACCCATTGTCCTTGGCCACGATCTGCACGACCTCATTGACCTTGTTGAGGATCGGCGCTAAAACCTCCTGATTCTTTTGTGTCAGTTTTCCTCTTGCAGGGTCCCCGATATCCTGCAGAAATCGGTTCAGTTCCGCCGTCTTCCTGGCGATTTCCCGCTCTGTCTCCTCTTTCCAACTTTTACTGCTAATCAGCTTCCGCTGCTCATAAGTCGCCTGCAGCTTTTTCAATTCGTTCTCGCGCTTCGAATACTCTCTTTCCAGCTCCATCCGATACCCCTGGACTTCCTTCTCAGCCTCCTGAAAGGGTTTATATTTGGCCAGGATCTGTTCGGAATCCAGATAGCCGATCTTCACCTGTGCCCAGGATGTCGATGCCGCCAAGAGCGCAACCATCCCTGCAAACCCCGCAATCAAACAGAATCGTCTCCGCCTCATTACGTTATCTCTCCTCCCGTTTAGATAGTGGACACGGAACTAGAAGAACTGCGGCCCAAACTGAAAGTGTGTCATCATTTGAGTCGGGGTACCATCTACTCGGCTTCTGTCAAGTCCCCAGGCAAAATCGAACCCCATGATCCCAACAATCGGTGCGATAATCCGGATACCGAACCCGACGCCGCGCCTCAAGTCGAAAAGGCTGGTCTCCGACAGATTTGACCATGCATTCCCCGCATCGGCAAAAATCAAACCGTAGAACTGGTTTTTCACGAGCGGAACACTGATCTCCAGGTTCATCAGGAACTGCGATTGGCCACCGATCGGCGTGCCGTTGATATTGCGCGGCCCGATAGACTGTTCGATATACCCCCGAATCATCGTACCTTCAATGAAGTTAACCCCACCGGGGGTATAAAGCTCGCTGAACGGGACCGTTCTGCTACCGTAATTGGCCACCATACCCAGCTGGGTCTTCAGACCCACGGCAAACTTCCAGAAGAGGGGAAAGTAGGAACTGGACACAATGTCGTGCTTGTGGAAGTCTGTGTTTCCCCCCAGCGGGCCTCCGGCAATTGTTGGGGTATAAGAGAAAACCGATCCTCGAGTCGGAAAAATCGGAAGGTCCCGGCTATCCCGGGTATAGTTGAAATTGACGCTGCTGGTCACATTGTCGCGCAGTGAGGTCTGCAGACGCTCATCCTGCGATATATCCTGGGAGAAGTTGATAAACCTGACCTGTTCGATCCGGTATCCAACAGACACCCGGGAGTAGTCGGGCCAGACCAGTCGGCGACCCACCCGGATCAAGGCCCCCTGCCGTTTCTGGTCGAAATCGCTGAAAAACCGCTGCGTATCCCGAAACAGCGTCCCCGATATGCTGGTGGGCGTATTGAACAGCCAGGGCTCCGTAAACCCAATCCGAAAGGTCGACCGCCGGGACCCGAACTCCCACTGAAAGTCGAGCTGCTGCCCGTTGCCCATAAAATTGGGGATCTGCAGCGCAGCGGTCCCCACGATCTTGTCCCGCTCGGAAAAACCTGCGCCTACGGAGGCCGTGCCGGTTGACTTCTCTTCGACCTTGAACGTCAAGTCGATCTCCGACTTCTCTTCAATCGGCTTCATCGGAACATCCACATTGTTGAAATAATTGAGCTGTTGGATGTTCCGAACGCTCCGCTCGATCAGGGCGCGTCTGAAGGTCTGGCCCGGCTGAATCCAGAGTTCCCGGCGAATCACCCGGTCTTTCGTCTTTGTATTTCCCGCAATATTCACCTGCCGCACCTTCCAGGGCTTGTTCTCCGTGACCTGGAAATGAACGTCAATCGTATGCCCTTCCCTGGGCGTCTCCCGAGGAGCGACAAACGCGCCAATATAGCCGATATTATTATAATCTACAGTAACCTGCTCGTGAGACTTATCGATCCGCTCGGAACTGTAAACGGTCCCCTCTTCGGCCACAATCAAATGTGCCATTCTTTCATTCGAAACCTGCTCGTTACCCTCCCACGTGATCTTTCCAAAGGTATAAAGCGACCCTTCACGCACGGCAATATCGATATAGAGATCTTTCTTGTTTTCGGCATAAGAGAGGCTGTCGCTTACAATTTCCGCATCCCGGTACCCGTTTTTATTGTAAAACTCCACAATCTTTTTCTTGTCGTCCTCGTAGGTCTCCTCTCTGAATTTCCCCCCGCCAATCCACCACCCGTCCTGCTTTGTCTCTTTCATCTGTTTACGGAGCTTTTTATCCGGAAAGGACGCGTTTCCTGAAAACCGGATCTTCTTCAGATTGACCTTTCCGCCCTCTCTAATCTTAAAAATCAGTGGCATACGCCCTTCGTCATCCCGTTCTCCCCGACCCGTTTCGGCCCCCGCCAGCAGGTACCCCTCCTCCCGATAGAGATCCAGGATTTTGTTCTGTGCCCGTTTTTCCGATTGCGGCGAAATGAACTGCCCCCGGATAAGCCCCAGCTTCTTCTTCAGCTTTTTGGACTTAATCGCCTTGTTCCCCTCAAATTGTATCTCTCCCAGCTTGGGATACTCTTCCACAACAATCTCAACGGCAACCCCTTCTTCCACATCCGGGTCGATGAAGATCTGGATATTGGAAAACATATCCATTTTGTAGAGGTTGCGAATGGCCCGAGCGGTATCCCCGGACAGCAGTCGTTGCTCTTCGATCAGGCCGCAGGAAGATCGAATGAGGTACTCCTCTGTAATCTGATTGCCCCGGACGCGAATTTCAGAGACAATAAGTTCCCTCTTCTGAGCCTCAACGCCCCTGGGCAGAAGCACGCCCAGTCCGATCAGCACAAAACAAAAACCAAGAGACGACCGATTCATCAAAAACAAAACCGTTTACCTCCACACCGAGGCGATGTCTATAGGTCTTGAGGTGCTCTCCGCGCCCTCTGCGTCTCTGCGGTGAATATCTGTGTATATAGAAAACGCCCGGCCCGGCAAAAGGTTCCTGGGGTACGCCAAACTGGCCCGGGCGAAAACACCCGGGCCCTGTTGGTCAAACAGCGAACATAAGGGGTCAGGCCTTATCCTGATCCAGAAGTTCCTCGTCCATCGAATCTGCATCCATCGCATTCTCGTCGATGAAGTTGAGCCCGTCCCCCTTTTTGGTAATTCGAATCTTGCTTCCTGCGTTGAACCGCCCCTGGATAATCTCCTCGGCCATCGGATCTTCCACCATCTTCTGAAGGGTCCGCTTCAGATGCCGGGCGCCATAGGTCGGATCGTACCCCTTTTCGGCAATCAACGCCTTTGCACCTGGTGTTAGACTCACCGTAATACCCCGTTCTTCAACCCGGGAGAGAATCGTGGCTAAGTCGATATCCACAATCTGAATAATTTCTTTCCGGTCCAGAGGGTTGAAGATCACGATCTCGTCCAATCGGTTGAGGAACTCGGGGTTGAAGGTCTTCTTGAGCTCCTCCTGGATGCGCTCTTCCATTTTTTCCCGAATCGTCTTCTTATCCGACTTGCTGAACCCCAATCCGCTGCTTTTGGTCAGATCTCTGGTCCCCAGGTTAGACGTCATAATCAGAATGGTGTTTTTGAAATTCACCTTCCGTCCAAAGCTGTCGGTCAATCGCCCCTCGTCCAGCGCCTGCAGAAGAATATTAAACACATCCGGATGTGCCTTTTCGATCTCATCTAAAAGGACCACCGAATAGGGCCGCCTGCGCACCTTCTCCGTTAACTGCCCCCCTTCGTCGTAGCCGATATACCCCGGAGGTGCCCCCACCAGCCGGGACACCGCGAACTTCTCCATGTACTCAGACATATCAACCGTAACAAGGGCCTCCTCATCGTCGAAAAGGTAGCGTGCTAAGGCCTGCGCCAGGTAGGTCTTTCCAATACCGGTCGGTCCTAAAAAGAGGAAAGTGCCAATGGGACAGTTGGGGTCTTTCAACCCCGCGCGGGTGCGGCGAATCGACCGACAGACCGTCTGTACGGCCTCATCCTGCCCGACCACCCACTTCTTCAGTTTTTCCTCCATCTGGAGCAGCTTTTCCGACTCGGCCTGTGCCAGCCGGAAGACCGGGATGCCCGTCATGCTGGAGATCACTTCGGCGATGTGCTCCTCGTTCACCTCCACCACTTCATCCCTGACCTTCTCTTCCCACTCCTGCCGTTTCTCATCCAGGTGTTCCTTCAGCTTCCGCTCCTGATCTCGAAGCTTGGCCGCCTCTTCAAACTGCTGGCTGTTTGCAGCCGTATTCTTCTGCCGCGTTACCTCCTCAATCTCAAGCTCCAGCGATTTGATCTCTTCTGGCGGATTCAGCCGTCCGAGGCGAACGCGGGAACCGGTTTCATCGATCACATCAATAGCCTTATCGGGCAAATACCGATCGCTGATGTAACGGTTTGCCATCTGCACGGCGCCCTCAAGTGCTTCATCTGTAAACTTCACCATGTGGTGCGCCTCAAAACTCGACTTGACTCCCTTGAGGATCTCAATGGTATCCCCCACCGAAGGAGCCTCCACCAAGATCGTCTGAAAGCGGCGTTCGAGCGCCCCATCTTTCTCGATATATTTCCGGTACTCATCAAGCGTGGTAGCACCGATGCACTGAAGTTCACCCCGAGAAAGCGCGGGCTTGAACATATTCGAAGCGTCCAGCGTACCTTCCGCACTTCCGGCGCCAACAATGGTATGAAGCTCATCGATAAAGATGACCACATCCTGACTTTGCTGCAACTCGTTCATCACCGCCTTGATCCGTTCTTCAAACTGTCCGCGGTACTTGGTCCCCGCAACAATTCCACCCATATCTAAGGTAACCACCCGCTTGTCCGCCAGCACCTGCGGCACCCGCCGTTCCACAATACGCTGGGCCAGCCCTTCTACAATCGCCGTTTTCCCCACACCCGGTTCACCGATCAGCACCGGATTGTTCTTTTTTCGCCGGCTGAGGACCTGAGAGACCCGCTCGATCTCTTGATCTCTACCAATCACAGGATCCAGCTTTCCCTCCCGGGCCAGTTCTGTCAGATCCCGACCAAAGTGATCCAGAAACGGCGTCTTGCTCTTCTTCTTTTCGCGTTTACCGGTTGGCTTACCTTGCAAAACGGCGATCACCTCCTCCTTGACAGCTTTGTGGTCTACGCCAAAAGCCGCTAAGATCTGGGCTGCCATAATCTCCTTGTCTTTAAGCAGAGCCAAAAGCAGGTGACAGGTCCTCACAACCTGGCTCTTCATCTCTTTGGCCTCGTTGGCCGCAACTTCCAGAATCTGCTTGGCCCGTGGCGTAAAAGGGACTTCTCCCATCGTCATCGATCCACCCGAGGAAGCCACATAGTCGTCAATCGATTGTTTGATACTCTCCAGGTTCAGCCCCAGGTTCAGCAGCACCGTCACTGCCGAGCCTTTCCCATGCCGGATGATCCCCAGCAGAAGGTGTTCGCTGCTGATATAATTGGTCCCCAGCCGTGCCGCTTCTTCGCGGGCCAATTGCATCACCCGCTTCACGTTGTCCGAAAACATGATGTTATTCATATCCGTCTCCTCTTCCCTGCTTGTGGCTTCCCACACCCTTCAAGGCGCTTAACATCAGGCCGAATCTACAATCCGTCCGTCTTCCATCCGGACAATCCGATCGGCTCGTCTGGCCAGAGCCACGTCGTGGGTGACCAACACAAAGGTCTGTTCCAAATTGTGGGCAAGTTCCCAGATCATATCGTGGAGTTCAACACTTCGCTCCACGTCTAAGTTGCCCGAAGGCTCATCGGCTAAGACCAGCTTTGGGCGCGTCACCAGCGCCCGGGCCACGGCCACCCGCTGCAATTCCCCCCCCGACAGTTCCGCCGGAAGGTGGTCCATTCGGTCCGAAAGCCCAACGCTTTGGAACAACGCAGCCGCAGGCCCCCAAGCCTGCGCCGCATCCTGCCCCTGAATCATCAAAGGCAGCATCACATTTTCCAGCGCTGTAAAATCGGCAAGCAGGTGGTGGAACTGAAAAACGAAACCTACCGCTCGATTTCGAAACCGGGCCCTCTCGGCATCCGGAAGGGCGAACACGTCCGTAGCATCGATCCACACCGATCCCGAAGAAGGGTGATCCAACCCCCCCAGGATGTGCAGAAGCGTACTCTTGCCAACCCCCGAAGGCCCAACCACTGCCACGATCTCTCCGGGCGCTACCGACAGATCAATCTCTTTGAGCACCTCAAGCTCGGTATCCCCCATGCGATACCGCTTGGTAACCCTCACCGCCTTCAGCAGGCTACCCATCAACCCCTTCCCCCACCTTCGACCGGCCCTCTTCGGGACGCATATGGGGAAAAAGGATCACATCCCGAATCGACGGTGAATCGGTCAGCAGCATCACCAGCCGGTCAACACCGAACCCGAATCCTCCCGTGGGGGGCATCCCGTACTCTAAGGCCCGGATGTAATCCTCATCTAAGACCTGCGCCTCCTCATCCCCCCTCTCCCTCAGGGCCATCTGCTGTTCGAACCGCCGCCGCTGGTCGATCGGATCGTTCAACTCCGAAAAGGCATTCCCCGCCTCCCAACCGCAGATAAACGGCTCGAACCGCTCGGTCAACTCAGGGTCCTCCCGGTGCCGCTTGGCCAGCGGGGACAGCTCAACCGGGTAATCGATAATAAAGGTCGGCTGGATCAGATGGGGCTGCACACAGGCCTTAAAGATCTCATCGATCAGCTGCCCCCGATCCGCATTCGGATTGACCTCCACCTCCAGCCGCCGACACACCACCCGTAGCTCATCCTCCGATGCCCCCCGAAGGTTCCCTCCCCCGTGGGCCTCGATCGCCTCCAGCATCGTCATCCGTCGCCACGGAGACGACAGATCAATCTCCTGGCCCTGATAGGTAATCCTGTGTGAACCGGTCACCTCCTGCGCCACAGAGGCAAACAGCTTCTCAGCCAGCGCCATCATATCTGTATAATCGGCATAGGCCTGGTAAAGCTCCAGCAGCGTAAACTCAGGATTGTGCGACCGGTCGATCCCCTCGTTGCGAAACACCTTGCTGAATTCGTAGACCCGTTCAAAACCGCCCACGATCAGACGCTTTAAGTAAAGCTCGTTGGAAATCCGGAGGTAAAGCTTCATATCGAGAGCATTGTGGTGCGTCACAAACGGCCGGGCCGAGGCCCCTCCGTAGAGGGGCTGTAAAACCGGGGTGTCGAGCTCCAAGAACTCCCGCTCATCCAGAAACCTCCGGATGGCCGAAACAATGGCGATACGCCTTCGAAAAACCTCCTGGACCTCCGGATTCAGCGCCAGGTCGAGGTACCGCCGCCGATAGCGCAACTCCTTGGCGCTGAACGCATCATGGACCATCCGCTGGCCGTCCCGGACCTCCTCTTTGGGCACAGGTAGCGGCCGAATCGCCTTGGAAAGCAGCTCCAGGTGCTGCACCTGAACGGTCATTTCGCCCGTCCGCGTGCGAAACACCGGGCCGGTAACCCCGATGAAATCTCCGATATCGAGCAGCTTCCAAAGCTGAAACGCCTCGTCCCCGACCACATCTAGCTTAAGGTAGATCTGCATCCGCCCCGTCTTATCCCGCAGATCGGCGAACGAGGACTTTCCGTGCCCCCGAACGACCATCAGGCGGCCCGCCACGGCCACCTCGGTCTTCAAATCCTCAAGATTTTCAAACGCTTCCCGAATTTCCCCGAAGGTGTGAGTGACTTGAAATTTATAGGGATAGGGCGTAACCCCCATCTCCCGAATCGCCTCCAGCTTCTGTATCCGCTGGGCGATCAATTGCGCCTCCGGGGCGGACGACCCTTCTTCAGTCAAGCGCTAATTCCTCCCCTCAAAACGGGTTCAAACAGGGGTATTTCGTAATTTTTCTAAATTCAAAAATAGTATAACCAATCTAAAGGTGGAAGTCAAGCGCTTTGCCCAGACGACTCCTCCGCGCCCCTCTGGCTTAGATAGGCATGCATAAACGCATCGATATCCCCGTCCATAACCGACTGAATGTTGGAGGTCTCCACCTCGGTTCGCAGGTCTTTCACCATCTGGTAGGGGTGGAAAACGTAGCTCCGGATCTGACTCCCCCACTCGATCTTCTTCTTGCCGCTCTCCCGTTCTGCCTGTTTTTCCTCCTCCTTCTCTTTGTAGTGCTGATATAGCCTGGCGCTTAGAATCTTCATCGCAATATTTCGATTCTTGTGCTGTGAACGCTCGTTCTGGCACTGTACCACGATCCTGGTCGGTACATGGGTGATCCGCACGGCCGAGTCGGTCTTATTCACATGCTGTCCGCCGGCCCCACTTGAGCGATAGGTCTCTACCTGAAGGTCCTCCTCCCGGATCTCCACCTCAATATCCCCCGCTGCTTCTGGAGACACAAATACCGACGCAAATGAGGTATGGCGTCGGTTGTTGGAATCAAACGGCGAAATCCGCACCAGGCGATGCACCCCGATCTCCGACTTTAAATAGCCAAAAGCGTTATCCCCTCGAACTTCAATGGTGACACTCTTGATCCCGGCGGTCTCTCCGGGCAGCAGATCCAGTATCTTGGTCTGAAATCCACGGCGTTCCGCCCACCGGAGGTACATACGCATCAACACCTGCGCCCAGTCGGCCGATTCCGTGCCTCCCGCCCCGGGGTGGATGGTCAGAATCGCATTGAGACGGTCCTCCTTCTCCCCCAGCATATGCCGGAGTTCCAGTTCCTCTAAGGCCCGCTCTAAATCCGCCAGCTCCCCCTCAACCTCCCTCAGCGTTCCGGCGTCGCCCTCCTCCTGGGCCAGCTCGTGCAGCACCTCCAGGTCGCTCTGACGGCCATCTAAGCCTTTCCAGCCTTCCACCCATTCCTTGTGGGTATTGGCCTCGTCGATAATCTCGCGCGCCTTCTCCTGATCGTCCCAGAAATCCGGACGTTCCATCCCTTTTTCAAGCGACTCTATCCGGACCTCTCGCCCTGCTAAGTCAAAGATACCTCCCGAGGTTGTCCAGCCGGGCCCTGCATGCCTCCAGCCGGGCCCGGGCTTCATGATTCTGAATCTCTACAGACATACCCAACAGCTCCTTCCTGTGTGATCCTAAGCCCTCAGCCAAAACACTTCTGTATTCCTACATACTACGCTACCTTTTCCAGGACCCTTACCAACTTCTCGTAGGTCTCTGTCAGCCCCTCCGAAATGACCCGGGTCTCTCCCAGGACCGGCATAAAATTCGTGTCTCCGTTCCAGCGGGGCACAATATGGAGGTGCAGATGATCCGCAATCCCGGCCCCGGCGACCCGCCCCAGGTTCATCCCGATGTTGAACCCATCGGGATGTATTGCCCGGGTTAAGGCCTCAATGCCCTTCTGGCCCAACGCAAACACCTCCAACCGCTCGGCCTCGGACAACGCCGAAAGATCTGCTGTGTGCCGGACTGGAACGACCATCAGATGCCCATTGGTATAGGGGAAAAGGTTCATCATAATATAACAGGTTGTCCCCCGAAACAGCACCAGATTTTCCGCATCCTCCCGCTCCTGCCACTTCAGGCAGAACACGCACGCCCCTTGGGGGTACGCCTTTGCCGACGCCCCTGAAATATACGTCATCCGCCACGGCGCCCAGAGCCGCTCCATAGGAAAACCCCCAGTTCCAGGTTCCACCCCGCCCACCTCTCCTCCAGTCCAAGGTTCAAAGTTCCCTCTCACCCCCACCCCTTCGATCTCTGACGCCACAACTTTGGAACTTTGAACGCCTCCTTCTACCTCAAGTCCACAACCTCAACCCCCTCGGGAGGCTGGAAAGTAAAGATCTCTTCCCTGATGCTTTTGTCCACCTTCAAATCCGAAAGCATGTGGGTTGTGACATCGTCGTTGATGTTTTGGTATTCAACCTGTCGAACCAGCCAGACTTTTCGGTCCACCCACAGGCGGATGTAGGGAATATGGCTCTCCTCTTGCCGGGCGATCAATTCCACCAGGTGGCAGGTCTTCCTGTTCACGCGCACCTCGCCCACATACCGGGGCACAAACCGGTCTGAATACCCCCCCAGCAGAATCAAATCGAAAAGCAGTTTCTCGTAACTCCGGTCGTCCTGCACCGCTCTGTAGTTGCTCATCACCACCTGTTCGTTCACAGACGAATAAGTCCAGGCCGTCTTCCCATCGGTCACAACCGTCTGAACCGGGGTCTCAAATCGGAACCGGTCCGGTTTCTGGACGTAGAGCCGCCCCTTGGTCTCCTGCGTCTGGTCCACCAGTTTCCAGTAGTGTTTCCGTTTAAACCGGGCAGAGAGGCTTTTCATATCCGCAAACCGTTCCTGCAGCCTCCGGATCACCTCCGAACCGTCAACCCCCCACGCCTGTCCGAACAGCAGGAGGGTGCCTGCGATCAGAAGAACGGCCGTCCGCGTTACCTTCATAGCCACCTCCACAATGTGAAACGGCAAACGGCCCCTCCGTCCTTCCCCAAAACCCTGGCTCTGGCTTCCGGGAGGTGGTGGGTGGGGACGTTTCACGTTTCACATCCCCGACGCTTCCTCCTCCAGTTGTTCCAGATAATCCTCCCCAACCAGCACCTCCCGACCCTTGCTGCTGCCATCGGATGGGCCCACAATCCCTGCCTGTTCCAGTTCGTCAATCAGACGGGCGGCCCGGGCATAGCCCACCTTCATCCGGCGCTGCAGCAGGGAAGCCGACCCCTGCTGGTGCATAACCACCAGGCGCAGGGCCTCATCGAAACGCTCGTCCCGGACCATTTTGGCAAGGGCCACATCATTCTCATCGTCCTCCAGGTCTACGCCTTCCAGCATTACCCCCTGGCTGCTGACCCATTTCACCAGCCGCTCGGTCTCCTCGGTAGACATATTGGCCCCGTGAATCCGAATCGGCTCGGGCTTTCCCGAAGGCATAAAGAGCATATCGCCTCGTCCCAAAAGCTTCTCCGCCCCATTTGCATCTAAGATCGTGCGGGAATCGACCTTAGAAGCGACCCGGAAAGCAATGCGAGACGGAAAATTCGCCTTAATCGTACCCGTAATCACATTTACCGAAGGCCGCTGGGTAGCCAGAATCAGGTGGATGCCCACCGCCCGGGCCATCTGGGCCAGCCGCGCCAGCGAATCCTCGATATCCGTAGGGGCCGTCATCATCAAATCCGCCAGTTCGTCGATCACTACCACAATATAGGGCAACTGGGGAGACACATCCAGACGGTCTGCCTCCGTCTCTGCCTCATCCCGCATTCGGTCCAGCTTCCGGTTGAAATCTAAGATATTTCGCACACTGTAGCTGGCCATCGTTCGGTAGCGGTGCTCCATCTCCGCCACCGCCCACTTCAGGGCCTCCGCCGCCTTTTTCGGCTCCGTCACAACCGGCGCAAGCAGATGCGGAATACTGTCGTAAATGGTGAGTTCCAGCATCTTGGGGTCCACCATCATAAACCGGACCTTTTCTGGCGCATTCCGGACCAGAATGCTGGTAATTAAGGCATTGATACAAACCGACTTCCCGCTCCCTGTCGCCCCTGCAATCAGCAGGTGAGGCATCTCGGCCAAGTCGGTGCAGAAAGGCTCCCCCGCAGCCGTCTTGCCCAGTGCCAGCATCAACTTCGAGCCGGACGACTGAAACGACCCGGACTCAAGGATTTCCTTCAGATAGACGATCGACGGCTTCTTGTTGGGCACCTCGACCCCCACGGCGGCCTTTCCGGGAATAGGGGCCTGGATGCGGATACCGCGTGCCTTCATCACCAGCGCCAGGTCATCTGCTAAGTTCACAATCCGGTTGACCTTCACACCCGGTGGAGGCTGCACTTCATAGCATGAGATCACCGGCCCTGGATTCACCTGCATCACCTTTCCCTCGATGCCAAAGCTGGCCAAACTCCGCTCTAAAGTCTGAGCGCCCTCCAGCAGATGCTCCCGATCCGGCGAGCCATCCTCATCTGGTGCATCGTTCAGCAAATCCAAGTCCGGGAGGGTGTAATCCACATCGGAAGATTGATCGATACGCTTCCTGCTTGCCTGAGACCTCGGCATCTCTATCGGCAGGGCGACAATCTCCGGTTTCGAATCCTTTACGTCCACCTCCTCCCGGTCATCCTCTTCCTCAATCGTGTCCTCACCTACAGACGCCGACTCGGGGACCTCGGACGTATGGGCCGCTTCAAAAAGGGCCTCTTCGCCGATCTCAGATATGTCTTCTCCGGAGGATGTAAGCACCTTTGAGGGGGTTGGCTCCAATGATACTTTTTGCCGCCTTTTCCGCCGGACCGCACGCCGTGCGGTCCCGGGCCTGACCCATTTTCCAAAGCCCAGCACCCTCCTCCCGACGCCTTTCACAAAACCCAACACCAGGGTCCAGACCCCCTGTGCGGCCTTTCTCACCAGGTCGGGAATCTGGGAAAAGGGGATATTGGTGACCAGCATCAGCAGCACCAGAAGCGCCGTCCCCAGCAGGATATAGGACCCGATTTGCCCCAGGTAAGGCACCAGGAACGTAGAGGAAAGCATGACCCCCAGCCACCCGCCCAGGAGAAAGGCCGTATGGGTGCGTCCCCGGGAAGGCACACCGGTGGCTCCGCAGTAGAGGACCATCAACGATAGCAGCGTCACCGTGTGCCCTACAAGAGGTATAACGGCCGACTGCCTGAAACGGTTCCACCCCCACAGAAAAACCAGCGTCGTCAGGGCGTAAGCGCCATAGCCCACAACAAACAGAAGATGGTAGGAAAGATGGCCGCCCACCCACCCTGCCAGATTCTGTGTCAACTCCGGAGGGCGGCTCGAGTTGGGAGGGTCTTCCGGCGAGTGCGAAACCAGGCTGACCGCCATCAGCAGGGCCAGCGCCATCAGAAGCACCCCCAGAATCTGGTAGTGCAATCCCGATCGGTTAGACCGTTCCTCCTTCACAATCTTCGACGACTTGCTCATGGTACATACCTGCCTGTTCAAGAATCATCGAAGGGGAGATACAGTGGGGAAGCATCACTCCCGGTGCGGGGAAAATCGCACCGCATAAACATCCATACTGACCCCAGACCCCAGACCCTTGCCTAAAGACCCCTTGCCAGCACCACGGGCGTCCTGGCCCGGTAGACCCGGCCATCCGGACCGGCCGCTTCTAAGTAGAGGATATAAATCCCCGGCTTCAGATGTCTCCCTCTCTCGCCCGCCCCATCCCAGTCCACCCGACGCCGGCCCCCACCCGGTTCGGCGTTCAACAGCGTCTTCACGCGGTGTCCCAGGCGGTCGAAAACCCACAGGTTCACATCTGCGCGTGAAATCGACAGGGAATACGTAATCTCCACGCGCTCGCGAAACGGGTTGGGAGAGGCCGAAAGCCGTACCCCTTCCGACTGCCCCTGCCGGGACACACTGTTCGTCTGGCCCGGCGTCGCCCCGGCCCCGTCCGTGCTAAACAGCCAGTTCTCCGAACCGCTGCTTGCCCCGTCCGGATCGATCCGTTCCAAAGATCGGTGGGATGCGGGCGCGGTCTGCCTGCCGTAGACCATGCTGTCCACCACACATCCTGTGGCATCTCTGATCACCACCGCATCCCCCCCGTCGTTCAGGCGGGGCCACCGCCCCGGCGCCACAACCGGCGCCGTCACATCAGGATACCGGCTCCGAAACCGTCCGGTATCCTCGGCAACCACCGCATATCCACCCGGCAGCAGCCTCAGGGAACTCGGACCAGACAGCTCGACCGCAGCAGGCCGGCTGTCCTGAATCTGCCACCCGGACATGTCCAGGACCTGCTCCGATCGATTCAGAAGCTCAACCCACTCCGGTTCCCTGGCCGGAGGCACAAACATCACCTCATTGACCACCACCTGAAAGGGGTGTGCGCCCACCACCACCTCCCAGGAGACCCGGTTGTTGGAGGTATCTTGATCGGCCCTAAACCTCGCCCTCGCCGAATAGACATACCGCCCCGGGGCCACGCCCGTAATCGGATACGCCACCACCAGCGAATCGCCCGGCGCCAGCGCATCCCCCGTCTCTGCCCACACCAACGCCAGCGCCGTGTCGGAGACCTCAACCTGGAAGTCCTTCGCAGCCCGTTGTCCCCGGTTAACCACAATCAGTTCAAAGGTCTCCTGTTCCCCCGCTCGAACCTCAAGAGGCGTCTTCGGCAGTATCAAAAGTGCAAGATCGTCCGCCTTTGGGCTCACACTATTGATCCGCCCGGGCGTTCCCCCCTCCCACCGCGAGTCGGCCCAATTCTCCGGCCCATCGCCCGCCCGCGGATCGATCTTCTCTTCCGAATGCCCCGGTCTGTTGCCCACACGGTACGTCATCGACGCGATCGTATCCTCAGACGGCGCAATCAGCACAACTCGTTCCGGCCTGGCGTTGCCAAGCCCCCCCTTGCCCAGCGTTGCATCCTCCACCGTTAAAATCAGCGCCTCCTCCGGCAGGGGAGCATAGCGCGTCGAATGCGCGAAATAGCCTGCATCCAAGACAAGCCCGAACGCCCCTGCCTGCAGTAGCGTAGCCCCTTCCCGGGGAACAATCTCGTCGGTCTCCTCACCGTCCCCCAAACGCCACCCCTTTAGATCCACCGGCTGCTCGCCCAGATTCTGAATCTCGATAAACTCATCGTAAAACTCGCTTCCTGAAGGATCGAACATCACCTCACTGAGGATCACCTGAGCCTCCCCCGTCCCAAACGCTGCCAGCACACCCAGGCATCCCACCAGCGTCTTTACCGCTTCCATCCGTATCGTCTGTCCCATATTACCCCTGCACCCTGGTTCAAAGTTCGCCCCTCCCTCCGTCAACACCACCCAGTTCCTGGTTCCTCCCGTCCTCTTTATCCCTATCTGCCACCAAATCTAACTTTGAACGTTCATATCATTCTCCGCCTACGCCTCACCGTCCACTCTACGGCCAGCAGACAAACGAGCAAAAAGAACGGCCAGGCCTGCCCCCAGAGCCTGGATCGATAGCGTACCGTAACCGGCTGAGGCGCAAGGGAGAGATCTCGAACGGCCGCCGGGAATGCATCGGGCCTTACAAAGGCGCCGCCGCTGTTCGCGGCCAGGTCTTGCAGCAGTTCGGCGTTCATCCGCACCTCTTCATACTCTAAGCTGTAACGTCCCACCGTAAAACGCCCGGTTCCACCGCCCAGATCGGCCGCACCCTTCACAGCGCGCACCTGGAACGCATAGTCTCCCTGCAGCATCCCCCCCATCCGTCCGCTGTACCGCCCCTCTCCCTCATCTTTGAGCGCCACCTCACGGACGTCCCCGTCCTGTGCAACCAAGACCGTCACTGTGGCCCCTTGCTGAGGCTGGAGCAGTTCATCGAACACCTGCGCGTGGAACGTCACCGGCTCGCCGCTCCGGTAGATCGGTTTATCGGGCACGGCCCTCACACGCGCCACGTCCTCCCGGATTACCAGCCATCGAACGGCGTTCCCCCAGAACGTCTGCGAAATCACGTCGGTCTTTCCAATGCCCCACATCATCAGCCCAAACCGCCAGAACGTCCTGAACGCCACGGCCATCGCCTTCCCGGCCCCGGCGCGTGTAACCGCAACAAGGGGCATCTTTTTGTTGCCCACCCGCTCTGTCGGGTGCTGGAGGAGAACCACGGCCCCCGGCCGGACACCGCGGTTCTGGTTGTAGGCCAGCAGCGGCGGCAGTTCCGCCCATTCCAGACGATCCGCCAAGGGATCGTCGGAAATCCGCAGAATCGGATGTCGGTATGCCGCCTTCGGTATCTCAACCTGGAATGGATCAACCCGGTACGTATGGTCCTCCCCGGAGAATGCTAAGGGCAACACCTCTGCCAGGGGTGAGAGGGCATACCCCTGGTGAATCTCGCCTCCCACCACCAGCACCCCTCCACCGGCCCGCACAAACGCGGCCAGACGCCGCTCGGGTGTCCCGGAAAGAATCGCCCTGGGGAGATCGAACAGAATCACGAGATCCCGGTCGTCGGGCCGGCTCAACAGATCCCGCATCCGGTAGGACCATTCCCCCGACCAGGTCGCGAAAACCACCTCCAACTCCAGGTTCGGGTCGGCTTCCAGACAGCGGCGCAAATAGGCCAGATCCACACTTGGGCTGCCCGCAACCATCAGCACGCGCACCCGGCTTTCCAGCACTTCCGTAGAGACAATAACCAGGTTGTTCTCCCGCGACCGCTCCCCCGGCTGGGGGGCCATCGAGATCCGGTAGGCGTGCCGTCCGGCCCGCTCCGGCCGCACCTGGAACCGCACCGTCTGCTCACCTTCTGAAAGGGTGATCGGTTCTGCGGCAACCCGCCGCCCTCCCTCCTCCAACACCAGCAGGTCCTGAACCCCGCCAAAACCGCTCACCTTCAGGCCGACCGATATCGAAATCTCCCGCCCCACATATCCCAGCGGATCGATCACCGCCGAAACCAGGGCCAGGTCTTTGGGAGGTTCTGCATCCCCTATGCCTACCGCAAAAATGGGCGCCCCTAAGTCCACAGCGGCCCGTTCCGGACGGCCGCCTAAGTTGTGCGCCCCATCCGAAATCGAGAAGGCGGCGACCAGCCCCTCCCCGGCAGTGACCTCCCGCAGGGCATCCAGCGCCCCGGCAATATCGGTCGCCCGCCCGTCCCAGAGGAGAGAATCCACCCCGGCCTCAGACAGGGGGTGTAACGCGTCTGAAAACCGGTACCGCACAACCCTCGCACGTGCCTCCAAATCGCGCACGGCGTCACCCTGTAACAGATCCAGCGCCTTGTCCCGGCGCGCTTTGCCGCCCTCCTCAACCTGCATACTCTCGCTGTTATCCACCAGGAAGGCCACCAGGGGGTTTCGCTGGCGCTGCACCGTCACGGCCAGGGTCGGCTCCATCATCAGCGCTAAGAGCAGCACAAACGCCAGCCCCCTCAAAACCATGAGCCACCACGCCCCTCGCCACCTGCCGGCGCCGGGCCGGTAGACCTGGTAGGCCAGATAAATGCAGACCGGGATCAGCAGGCCCAGCAGCAGGCCATCGGTCAGAGCCAAATCGAAATCGGACAGGTGGAACATACAAATAGGGGAGGGTCCAAAATGAGACGCCGGGCCGGAAAAGGTACGGAATGGCTGAGTACTACCCGTCCGTATCGCCTCTTGGCCTTGCGCCTGGAAGTTTCAATCGGGGATCGGCGTTCAGATCCAGCCCCGAACGCTCCCCGCTCGCCAGCCGGAACGCTCCGGCGCTGGCAATCATCGCGGCATTGTCGGTACAGAGCGCGGGAGAGGGGTAAAAAACCCGGACGCCTGCCGCCGCGCCGGTCCGCACCATCTCCGCCCGCAGTCTCCGGTTCGCCGCCACGCCCCCCGTCAGGAGCACCTGCTTTGCCTCTGCGGCGGTGGCAGCCTGCATCGTCTTGTGGACCAGCACATCCACCACAGCGGCCTGGAAGCTTGCGGCCACATCCGCAAGCTCGGCCTCCCGCTCGACCCCGGAACGCCCCTTCAAGTGGTACAATACCGATGTCTTCAAACCGCTGAAACTGAACTCGAACCCCTCGGCGTCCATCAGTCCTCGCGGGAAATCAAACGCCGTTGCATCCCCCGCTTCGGCTGTGGCCGACAGCCGGGGGCCTCCCATCGTCGTTTCCCCCTCCACCAGCAGCCCCAGCATCTTGGCCACCTTATCAAAAGCCTCCCCGGCGGCGTCGTCCCGAGTCTGCCCCCAGACCTCGTAGGCCCCCGGTTGCAGCACACGGATCAGCTCCGTATGACCGCCCGAGACGACCAGGGCCAGGAAAGGGGGCCGCAGATCGGAATGTTCCAGCAGACCCGCAAGCAGGTGACCCTCGATATGGTGAACACCGATCAGCGGCAGTCCGGTCCCCAGAACAATCCCCTTGGCGGCCGATATCCCCACCAGCAAACAGCCGACCAGCCCCGGCCCCTGCGTTACCGCAACCCCGCCCAGCCCATCCAGCGTTATGTCCGCCTCCTCTAAGGCCTCATGGATGACCGGCATGATCTTGCGCACGTGGTTGCGCGACGCCAGTTCTGGAACCACCCCCCCATACAGGCTGTGCTCGGTCTGTGAAAAGATCACATTCGATAAAATACGGCCGTTGCCCACCACGGCCGCGGCCGTTTCATCACAGGACGTTTCGATCCCAAGCACCGGCTTATCCCACGTCCGCAGCCAGCGTGCATTCGTTTCGGATGTCATTGGAACTTGCGTGTGGGCTCTAAAGGGGATAGAAGAGGAAAGTAACCAGATCTACACTGATGCCATCAACCCGTTAGAAGCTGGAAAGAGGAGATAGGTACTCCAGAAGGGAACTGCCCCCGCATAGGGGAAGTTATGCCCCGACAATCGATCCAGGCGGACCTCAAAAACCTTTGGCCGGGGTGCCAACACTACATCCTGGGGCAAACTGGGAATGCGACGACCATTTTTGGAGAGAGTTTCGATTGTGCCGTGCCCCCTGGGAGCATCGCCAGCAGAAAGCGTTCTGGCGGGAAAGAGGGGCATTTTGCGGATGGAGCCACCAACCCAGTATTTCAAACCGTCAAGAGCCTTCTGTTTGAGGACCAAAATATCTCTTGAAGACGCACCTGTCAAATTCTTTGTGGTGGCCTACTACTTATACGACTCGGTAATATTTCTTCCCATACTGATTTCGCCGTTGTCAATCCGTAAGTTAAAGCCGCAGTCCGGATTGTTGCAGACCCAGGCTTTATAATGGATAGCAGCCCCATCTCGACCGTAATCCGACAGAGGGAGCAGTATTCCCTTTTCACACTTTAGACACAGTGGAAATTGACGATCGTTATCCATCCTTTCCTCCCCTCCGCTTGTCTTTTCGGCTCCATCCGCATAAAGCCGAAACCCTCTACTGAGAGACCCCACCAAAACAAAACAAGCCCTCTCGGCCACCGGTAGGGCGATTGTGCAACCAAGACGGCAGACCTGCTATAACCTCATTTCACATATAAATTTACATAAACTTTCCCACAAAGTCAAATCATTTTCTCTCTTGCTCAAACGCCAGCAAAACCTTCAAAGTCGATTGACAAATGTCTTTAATTTACTTATACTTCAGCGTTAATTCAGGTCTATTTTTTAATTTCTCGGTTATCTTTCTACGGCACGGTATGCGCTTTTGGCATCCGGAGAGATTGGTGGCCACTAACCACGGAGAAATCTTATGGCAGGCGCTCTAATGGACCCGAGAACCCTAACCGGAGTCTTTAAAAAGACAAAAAACTTCGGACTCTTTATTTTGGCTCTCATTGTTTCACTTGTGGTAGGAACATACGTTTCTCCAACTTGGACAGTTGAAAAAGTGACATTGGATGTCCAGGAGGCCGAAGGCGATAAGCTGTATTATATCTATCGGGGGAAACCCAAATACCTGGAAGGTGTTCTTTCCTATCAAGATGCGCATCTCAACCCGGAAAAGATCCGCGCCCTGAATGCAGCAAAGCAATCTCCAGGCGTCCAGGAAGAATTTACCTACCGAATAGAAGAAAAAGACGGCCAATCTCAAAAAATCTATTATCAGCTGATAGCCAAGCGTCACTGGGAATTCTGGTCTTTGCTTCCAGCGCTTGTTGCCGTATTGTTCTGTTGGCTGACCCGTGAACCGGTCACATCCCTCTTGGCAGGCATTATGACCGGCGCTATTCTCCTGGGAAAATACAATATCACAGGAGATGTTCTTGTGACGTCGCTGGCGACAAAAGGCGCGGCGAGCATTTTGATCCTTTACCTGTGGTTTTTAGGGGGTCTCATGGGAATATGGTCCCGTACCGGGGCCGCCCAGGCTTTTGCCGATTTAATGACCCGTCGTGTGGTCAGGGGGCCGAAAACCGCCAGGCTGGTGGCCTGGTCTCTTGGAATTATCTTCTTTCAGGGTGGGACCGTCAGTACCGTATTGGTAGGAACATCTGTTAAACCGATTGCCGACAAAGAAAGAATCAGCCATGAAGAATTGTCCTACATCGTGGATTCGACCGCTTCGCCGATTGCCTCTCAATTGGCCTTTAATGCCTGGCCTGGTTATATACAGGCCTTTATTTTTGTTGCCGGTGTAAGTTTTCTGGCAACGGAAGCTGATCGAATTATCTTTTTCTTCAAAAGCGTACCCTTCTGTTTTTACGCCATCTTTGCAGTTCTGGGCACCTTTCTCCTGAGTATTGACAAAACGCCCTTTTTGGGAAAAAAGATGAAAGCCGCGATCGTGCGGGCTCGGGAAACCGAAAAGCTGGACGCAGATGGCGCCGAGCCCCTCAGTGCCAAGGAACTCCAGGGTAGCAACGTACCTGAAGGTTATCGTCCCCACGTCCTGGAATTTTTTATCCCGCTTTTCACTTTGATCGGAATTGCAATTGGAACTTTTATCATTAAAGGGTCTCCCAACGTTCTCTGGGCATTCGGATTTGCCCTTCTCATTGCAGCGGGGCTGGCGCTCGCCCGGGGAATGTCGCTGAAGGATCTGATGGTGGGGTTTCAGGATGGGATCAAAGGGGTGGTCCTGGGATCGGTCATTCTGCTTCTGGCCATCACCATTGGCGGCATCAGCAAAGAAGCGGGAGGAGGGATCTATCTCGTTGAACGTCTGGGCGGCCATATTCCCTATTGGGCCTTGCCGGTTATGTTTCAAATTCTAACCATCATCATCGCTTTTTCTACCGGAACCAGTTGGGGAACTTATGCAGTCGCGTTTCCCCTGGCAATGCCACTGGCCTGGGCCGTAGCCAATGCCCATGGCCTGGCTCACCCGGAATTTTTCATGACCATCTGTTTTGCAGCGGTCATGGATGGGAGCGTTTATGGAGACCAGTGTTCCCCCATCTCCGATACCACCATCTTGAGTTCGATGTGCACGGGGTGTGATTTGATGGACCACGTCAAAACCCAGATTCCCCAGGCCAGCATTGCCGCCGGCCTGGCTGCTATCTGCTGGACTCTGGTTGCCTTCCTTGCGGCTTAAAGAGATCTGAACAAGTTCGCCTCTTATCCACTGGCCACTGACTTTCATGTCCTACGCACCCGAAAATCCCCTCATCGTCCAGAGCGACCTCTCCGTGCTGGTGGAGGTGAACAGCCCCCACTACGAGGAGGCCCGGGATGTGCTCGCCCGGTTTGCCGAACTGGAAAAAAGCCCCGAACACATTCACACCTACAAGATTAGCCCTCTCTCCCTGTGGAACGCCGCTGCGGTCGGCTTTTTTGCCCCCGAAATCTTGAGCACCCTCGAACGCTTCAGCAAATACGACATCCCGCAGAACGTCGCCGTAGAAATCCAGGAAATCATGGGGCGCTACGGCCGGATTCGACTCGACCGATCCGGGGCTGACCTGGTCCTCTCGGCCGACGATCCCATCCTGATGGCCGAAATCTGGCGTCACAAGGCAATAGCGCCCTACCTCAAGGGCAGGATCGATGAGTGCCGCGTGCGCATCGACCTCTTCTACCGGGGGCACCTCAAGCAGGCCCTCACGCGCATCGGATTTCCGGTCAAGGATCTGGCCGGCTACTTCCCTGGCAAAAAACTGACCCTCCATTTTCGAACCACCACCGCTTCGGGCGTGCCCCTCCAGATACGCGACTACCAGAAAGAAGCCCTGGAAACCTTTTATGCCGGCGGCGGCCCCGAAGGCGGCAGCGGCATCGTCGTCCTCCCCTGCGGGGCGGGCAAGACCATGGTGGGCATGGCCGTCATAGAGCGCCTCCAGTACCAGACCCTGATCCTGACCACCAATATCACCGCCTCCCGGCAGTGGAAATCAGAACTCTTAGACAAAACCAGCCTGACCCCGGACCAGATCGGCGAATACTCTGCAGAACGCAAAGAAATCCGTCCCATCACCATCGCCACCTACCACATCCTCACCTACCGTAAAAAAAAGGGAGACGCGTTTCCCCACTTCGCCATCTTCAACCAGGGTAACTGGGGACTGATGATCTACGACGAAGTCCACCTGCTGCCCGCCCCGGTCTTCCGCTTTACGGCCGAACTCCAGGCCCGCCGCCGCCTGGGGCTTACCGCAACCCTTATCCGGGAAGACGGCCTGGAAACCGACGTCTTCAGCCTGATCGGCCCCAAACGGTTCGACGTCCCCTGGCGAGAGCTTGAGGCCAAAGGCTGGGTCGCCACCGCCCAATGCTGCGAGATCCGCGTCCAACTTCCCCAGGACCTCCGGCTCGACTACGCCGTAGCCGGGGGGCGGGCCAAGTTTCGAATTGCGTCGGAAAACCCCCTCAAGACCCCCTTAGTTGAAGCCCTCATCCAGAAACACCGGAACGACCAGATCCTGGTCATCGGGCAGTACCTGGACCAGCTTGAAGGACTCACGCGGCGGTTGAAGGCGCCCATCATCACGGGAAAGACGCCCGGCAGCGACCGGGACCTCATCTACGGCCGGTTTCGGCGGGGAGAAATCGGGCTCCTGATCGTCTCCAAGGTGGCCAATTTCGCAGTCGACCTCCCCGATGCCAGCGTGGCCATTCAGGTCTCCGGAACCTTTGGCTCCAGGCAGGAAGAGGCTCAGCGCCTCGGACGCATCCTCCGCCCCAAAACCGACGGCGCCCTGGCCCACTTTTACACCCTCGTCACCCGGGACACCCGGGAGCTGGAATTCGCCAGAAAACGGCAGACTTTCCTCACCGAACAGGGCTACCGTTACACCATACAGGGCGCCGTCGATGTCTTCAAAGAATCGGATACCGCCGCCTGAGGCCCACCGTCCGTATCCCCTCCGCGCTTCCCCGTTCCTCGCCGCTCTGGAGATTACGCGCCCCCACAACTGCGCCATCACATTCGCCTCCGTGCTCCTGGGAGGGTGGCTCGGCGTTCACCTCCTCTCCCCGCCCCTCCTCCTGGCAGCCCTCTCCGCGGCCCTCATCATGGCAGGCGGCAACACGCTCAACGACCTCTGCGACATCGAAGCAGACCGCGTCAACCAGCCCGGTCGCCCCCTTCCGTCTAACCGCCTGCCGGTCTGGGCGGCTCGTATGGAAGCCTTTGGCCTGTCGGCGCTTGGCATCGGGACCGGCCTGGTCCTCCCGCCTCCGGTCCCTGTCATTGCCCTGATCGCAGCCTCCGGCCTGGTCCTCTACACCACCTCTCTTAAAGGCATCCCCCTCCTCGGCAACCTTCTCACCGCCCTGCTGTGCGGCCTTACGTTTCTCTACGGAGGATTCGCTGTCAACGCTCCCCTTCCGGCATGTATCCCGGCCCTTTTTGCAATCCTCTTTCACTTTGGCAGGGAAATACTCAAAGATGTGCAGGACAGGGAAGGCGACCGCCGCCTGGCCGGCAGCACGCTGCCCCTGCGCTGGGGCCGTCGAAACGTTTATATCCTGATCACAGCGATCTACCTCCTGCTGATCCTGGCCACCCCGTTGCCCCTGCTCACCGGCGATTACGGCATCCGCTACCTCGTCCTTATCCTCCTGCTCAACGGCCTGTTGATCGGTTTTATTCTGACCCTCTGGCGCAGTGACACACCCGAGAGCCTGGCGCGCCTCAGCCGTCTCTTAAAGGTCGGCATGGTGCTCGGCCTCTCCGCCATCTTTATCGATAGCCTCTGAATTTTTCAGGTTAGCGAAGGGCGTAAAACGTGAACAGTCAAACTCAAACCTGTTTCGTTTCACATTCGGCCGCAAATCATACACTTTTTTCTTGACACAACCCATTGATTATGTTAATTTAAGCGCTCCATCATTATCTTTCCATCGAAATGACATCACCCTCTTCTCAGACCTTTTGCTCTCCTCTTAGAGGAGGAACCTGATTTCGTCAGCCAACAATCCAGAGGCGGATGGATTGAGACTCCCCTGTCGAATAACAACCGATTGTTCAGATCAGATCCGTAAGTGAAATTGATCGACCTTCTATGCGATATCCAATCCCCGCACAAGGCGATATCGATCCCCAGCAAGGAGGTAACCATTGGCGACGACCACAAAAAAGGATCTTGCGTTGAGGGTAAGTCAGGATACAGACTGTAAAAAAAATCTGGCTTCAAAGATGGTGGATACGGTCTTTGAAGCCATGCGAGAGAGCCTCATCAACGGCAATCGGATCGAAATCCGGGGATTTGGAGTCTTCCAGGTCAAAGAAACCCGCCCCAAACCAGCAGCGAGAAATCCTCGAACCGGGCAAATCATCTACGTCCCCGCTCGCCGGAAAACACACTTCAGACCGGGCAAACTCCTCAAGGAGGAACTCCACAAGCCGATAGAAGCACAGAGCTGATTTTCACCAGATCCGAAACGGTTCACCATATTGCCATGAAACAGGTCTTGGAAACCCCGGAAGCCTACCATCACCGGGGCGCGGGCGGGGTTGTGGTCAGTAGCCTCACCCCGGACGCCTCGGTTGCCCTCCTCCACCGCACGAACGGGGAATGGACCCTCCCCAAAGGTCATATCGAGGGAGATGAGTCCTCCCAGGAGGCCGCCCTCAGAGAAATTGCTGAAGAGATCGGCCTCTGGGAACTCAAAATCGTCGGCGACCTCGGGACGATCCGGTACACCTTCCAGGATCCCAACACCCCCAAGCTCCACCACAAAGAGGTCATGTTCTACCTCGTCCTCTCTCCCCCCGGACGCCTTCCCCTCACACCGGAAGATACCCCCAAATTCGACGACGCCCGCTGGATCCCCCTCCACGACGCCGAACGCCTCTGCACCTATGATACCACCCGGAAAATCCTTCACCGCGCCCGAAAAGCCCTCCAGGATCCTCTCCCTCACCAAAACGCTTGACAAACCCTTCCGTACCCTTAAATTTGCTTCTACAGGGCGCTTACCGGTTCCGTTTTCGTATTCAATATCCTTAAGCCTTACCCCCCGGCCTCCTCTCCCCTTCAGAATAAACGGATAAGGCAAAACGGATGTCTAAAAAGCCGGCAGACCGCATCGACGGACTCGTCAGGGAACTCAACGAACACAACTACCGGTACAATGTTCTGAGCGCCCCCATCATCTCGGACCAGGACTTCGATCGGCTCCTCCGGGAACTCATCGACCTCGAAGCCGAACACCCCGACCTCGTCCGCCCCGATTCCCCCACCCAGCGCGTCGGCTCCGACCTGAGTAAAACCTTTCCCACCGTTGTCCACAACGTCCCGATGCTCAGCCTGGACAACACCTACTCCGAAGACGAACTCCGGGAGTTCGAAACCCGCATCCGCCGCGAACTCCCCGGCGAAGATCTCTGTTACGTCGCTGAACTCAAAATCGACGGCGTGGCCCTCAGCCTCACCTACGAAAACGGCCTCCTGCTCCGCGGCGTCACCCGGGGCGACGGCGTCCGGGGCGAAGATATCACCCCCAACGTCAAAACCATTCCCTCCATCCCGATCCGCCTCAGAGAACCCGTTGACCGCTGCGAGGTCCGCGGCGAAGTCTACCTCACCCACAAAACCTTCCAAGCCATCAACCGCGAACGCGAAAAAGCCGGTGAAACTCCCTTTGCCAACCCCCGCAATGCCGCCGCCGGCTCGCTCAAACTGCGGGACCCCCGCCTGGTGGCCAAACGCAGGCTCAGCTTTTTCGCCTACTTCTTCCGCACCCCTGACCCGCCCTTTCACACCCACGCCGAAACCCTTGACCATCTCGAACACCTGAGATTTGCCGTCAACTCCGAACGCGCTGTCTGCGAAACCCTCGACGACATTGTGGACCACATCCACGCCTGGGACCGAACGCGCGACACCCTCTCCTACGACATCGACGGCGTCGTCGTCAAACTCAACGCCACCTCCCAGCAGGACAAACTCAGCGCCACCTCCAAAGCCCCCCGCTGGGCGATCGCCTTTAAATTCTCCGCCCAGCAGGCCGAAACCGTCCTCCGCCGAATCGCCCTCCAGGTCGGCCGCACCGGCGTGGTCACCCCCGTTGCAGAACTGGAGCCGGTCCTCCTTGCCGGCACCACCGTCAGCCGTGCCACTCTGCACAACCGGGAAGAACTCGAACGCAAAGAGATCCGCGAAGGCGACACCGTGCGCCTGGAAAAAGGCGGCGACGTCATTCCCAAAGTCGTCGAAGTCATCCGGGAAAAACGCCCTGCCGAGTCAAAACCGTTCCAATTCCCGGACACCTGCCCCGTCTGCAACACCCCCCTGGTACACGACGAGGTCGAGGTTGCCATCCGCTGCATCAACACCCGCTGCCCCGCGCAGGTCAAGGCCAACATCCGTCACTTCGCCTCCCGCACCGCAATGGACATCGAAGGCCTGGGGGTGGCCCTGGTGAACCAGCTCGTGGACAACACCAACACCCTGGTAGACGACGCCGGCGACCTCTACAGCCTGGACCTGGAGACCCTGGCCGGTCTGGAACGAATGGCCCAGAAGTCCGCTCAAAACCTGCTCGACGCTCTGAAGGCCAGCAAGACCCGGCCCTTTCACCGCGTGCTCTTCGCTCTGGGCATTCGTCACGTGGGCGCCACCGTAGCCCGTGCCCTCGCCGACGCCTTCGGCTCGATTGACCGCCTGCGCGAAGCCTCGCTTGAAGACCTCGAAGCCGTACACGAAATCGGTTCCGCGATTGCCCGGAGCCTGCACGATTTTCTACGCGCCGAACAAAACCAGGCCGTGATCGAGAAACTCCGCGCCGCCGGCGTGCAGCTCGAAGCCGAACAGCAGGCGCCCGCCGGTCCCGGCCCCCTCCAAGGCAAAACCGTCGTCATCACCGGCGCTCTCTCCCGCTGGGGCCGCCAGCAGGCCCAGGACCTGGTCCGAGCTCTTGGCGGCAAACCGACTTCCAGCCTCAGCAAAAAGACCGACCTGGTCGTCGTCGGCGAAAACCCCGGCTCCAAAAAGGACAAGGCCGAAGCATTCGGCATCGAGACCCTGAGCGAAGAGGCATTTGCAGAGCTGATCGGGAAAGTGTGTATCTCAGCCCGAACCCGTTTTTATACCCGATAGGTCTGCTCAATGTCGGTTTATAAAATTAGAGACGGTCGAGTATTATATCCACACAGCGTCTTCGGCCAATAGGTTGGAGAACCGGGAGAACGAAAAAACCTCGATACCGTCTGCGGTTTGCAATTCAGGCCCTTCGGGATAGACCACCATACGCCGGCGCAGTCCCTTCAGGCCGGCCAGCGCTCGCAGCCCCTTGCACCAGGCTTCGGCAAACGTGTTACCGGATTTTACCTCGATTGCGACGAAATCCTCTCCGCGCTTGAGCAGAAAGTCGACCTCGGTCTGTCTCTGGCCGGCGATTCCCCAGTAGAAGAACTCGTCACACAGGTTGCGGTAGTCTCCGTAGGCCCGGATCAGCTGGGCGACCAGCCCCTCAAATAGAGCTCCGCGTTCCTCTGGAGCGGGGGAGCCGGACACCCGTTTCATCGCCCGCACAATGCCGGGGTCGCACCAGTACCATTTGGGCAACCTGCGTTCGCGCACACGCAGCCTGGCTTCATAGGCAGGCAGCCGGAAGCACAGGAGCGTTTCCTCCAGGATATCCAGATAGCCGATCACCGTTGTGCGGGCAACACCGGCTTCCCTGGCGATGTTGGTCACATTCACAGTCTGGCCGTGGAACAGGGCAGCAACGGGCAGGAAGCGTGCAAATCCAGGCAGGTTGCGCACCAGGGCTTCGGCCTGAATCTCTTCCTTGAGATACATCTGAGCGTAGGCCGTGAGCGTCTCCTCTCTTGCATCTGAGTCCCACACAATCGGCAGCAGGCCATATCTCACCGCGTCGTCAAGTTTGAAATGTTCGGCCAGTTCCTCAGGAAGGAATGGGTGCATAGCACGATACAGAGCCCGCCCGGCAAGCAGGTTGGCACCTGCACGCTTGAGCTTGCTCGCGCTTGATCCACACAAAACAAAGCGCAGTCCTTTTTCTTCAATAAAACGATGTACTTCGTTGAGAAGGGCGGGCAACCGCTGCATCTCATCCAAAACCACCCAGCGGTCGTCAGGAACAGCCCTCAGTTCTGCCGCAAAAAGCCCGGGATTGGCCAGCAGACGCTGGTAAACACCTTCGGCGAGCAGGTCGATGACGTGGGCATCGGGAAAGTTGATTCGCAGATAGGTGCTCTTTCCAACGCCGCGCGGCCCCACCAGGAAGAAGCTCTGCGG
This sequence comes from Candidatus Latescibacterota bacterium, assembly GCA_965222075.1. Taxonomy (GTDB): domain Bacteria; phylum Latescibacterota; class UBA2968; order UBA2968; genus JAAXHW01. The sequence goes on from OZ244937.1 coordinate 4,815,507, forward strand.
GGGTGATTCAAAGATACGAGGGATTCTCATTTGTCCACCTTGCCGTCATTTTTCATAGTAAATTGATGATAATATATACATATTACACAAAATTGTCAAGAACCAGGCGGTCCGAGGAGATGTAAGAGAACAGAGGCGCGCTGGTCTGGGAACTGGCGGATGACGTTAAAACCGAAATCGACACCTCCCGAACAAATGCGTCGAGGGAGATGACATCGTGCGCCCGGTATGGATGGGCCGTGCGGAATTGATCCCCTTTTCCCTTGACAGAACTCCCTATCTTTATTACACTTCCTCCACATTGCATATGAGGTGGGGCTGTAGCTCAGATGGGAGAGCGCTTGACTGGCAGTCAAGAGGTCGTGGGTTCGATCCCCATCAGCTCCACCAATAAAAACAAGGGGTTACGTAAGCAAGGCGTAACCCCTATTTTTTTCTGTCCAGAATATCCTCCATGAAAGCGACAAACGCTGCATTTTGCTCAGGAGGTGTTGTTCACCTTTGATTCTTCAGGAAGTTTTGCAGATGCGCCCTCAATGGCGCTATGTCGCACCTCCCATCCCTGGAGGCATAGGGGAATGCACCCTTCTTCCGCATGAGGTTTCCGTTGCGTTCGTGGAAGCGTCCGTCTCTGGCCACCAGCTGCCCCCACCAGTTGAAGGAGTAGCCGACCTCGGCGACGGAGCGATCATCAGCGGCCCACCCGGGTGGGAATAATACCAGGAATGGAGGGAACGAATTCAGCCAGCTGTTGCAGCCGATTTGCCGCAGTCCCGGCTGCCTGGCGCAGGCCGAGTCCAAGAGGTTCAGCAATTCGGTGGCCCGCGCTTGCATGTCCCGAAACGGCGAGTCTGGCATGCAGCTGTTTGCGATATGAATATCGAGGGAATCGCTGCTTTGGGAATGCTCACACGCGAAGATGCCCGATAGCTGATCTTCGGGCAGGGGGTATGGGGTATACCCGGAAGGGAGCCACGGCCACGCCTTGATATCCCTTTCCATTCGGGGCTCGAGGTGCGACAGGAGGAGCTGGAGGCCCGTTTCCTCAAAATGCTCCGCTGTTGTGGGAGAATCCCGGCACAAGGCTTGCAGCTGAGAGGTAATTTGTCCAAAAGGCGCCGCCGCCCACGGGAAGTCGGCCTGGGATGGATGGGACACCCCATCCCAGAATTCAGTCAGACGGTATACCGGCGTCTGGCTGCTCAGAACCTCCACGATGGAACCCCCGTCATTGGAATGGCGCCAGGAGTACCACAGACTCAAACGCGTGATTTTCAAGACGAAATCGCGTCTATTCGCCAGCGTGTAGGGTGATTTCGGCGTCATTTCGGAACTCATCCTGAGACCCGCACGAATTTCTGCAGCCGTTGTCCCCGATTGATTTCGGCCACGTAGATACTCCCTTCATCGTCCACGCAGATCCCGTGCGCCGACTTAACGTCTGGGCCTGAGAATCGGCTGATTCGTTCTCCCTCCGGCGACCAGACGCTGACGCTATCACCCCCATGCTCTGCCACATAGATCATATTGTCCTTTGCAATGCACACCCCCCCCGGACCGACCAGGTCCGTCCACTCCTCGATAAACGCACCGTCCGAATCGAAGATCTGGATCCGGTTATTCTCCCGGTCGCAGACCAGCACCCGGCCCGTTCTGTCGCAGTCGATGTTGTGGACCACGGCGAACTGGCCGGGGCCGTTGCCCCCTTCGCCCCACGAAAACAGGTGCTTCCCCTCCTTTGAGTACTTGTGCACGCAGCGGTTGCCGTAGCCATCCGAAACGTACATCGACCCATCCGGGCCGATCGCGCCCCCGGTCGGTATGTTGTACTCGCCCCGGTAGTGTGTCATACCGGCCACCCCGGGTCTTCCCCATTCTCGTTCCATTTCGCCCAGCCGCGTGTACCTGCGCACGATGTGCTGGAGCGCGTCGACCAGATAGACCTTGTCGCCAGGACCGATAAAAATCCCGTGGGGCTCACTTACCAGAGGTGAGGTGAGGCCGAACTCTCCGTATCCCCACGACGTGATGAAATTCCCCGCCTTATCGAACACAATTACCGGATGCTTCCCGCGTGTGAATGCGTAGATTCGCCCCTGGGAATCGACCGCCGCATCGGAGACCAGGGAAAAGACCCATCCCTCTGGAAGATTTCCCCACCCCTCCACGGCTTCGTATTTAAAATCTCCCTGTCCCAACGCCATGGTAAACCTCCTTACCGGCTGTAAAATAATGGGTTGGAATACTTAACTTTGCCATTGAGGCAGGCTCCATTATCTCAGAAGATATATGCACAACTACTTATTTCTCCCTTTTTGTACCTTGAAGTTGCCGCACACGACGTCACGGGCGGGGGGCAAGATAGAGGACGATTTTGTCGCCTTCCAGGAAGACGGGATACGTTCTGACCCGGAGGGTTTCGTCGCACAACGCACGTCCCGTTTTGATGTCGAATTCCCACTGGTGCCAGGGACATTTGAGGATCTCGCCTTCCTGCTGGTGGTCAACCCGGTAGACATCAGATGCGACCACAAGGGGGCGGAGCCTGCCGCGGCAGAGGGGGCCTCCCTTGTGGGGACAGAGGTTTCGGAGGGCGTGGAAGTTTCCGTTGATGTTGAAGATACCGATTCCCCGGCGGGCGATCTCGACGATTTTCCGCTGGCCAGGGGGCAGGTCGGCGGCATCTGCAACGACGTATCGAGTCTTTCCACCAAGGTCAGAGTCCATAGAGTTCCGTGGCATTTCCGGCCATCACCCGGCGCCGAAGGGGTTCGTCGAATCCGGTGAGAAGCGTGGCGGGTTCGTCCCAGTCCCAGTGGGGGTAGTCGCTGGCGTAGATCAGGACTTCATCGGCGTGCAGCCATGCCAAGAAGGTCTCAAGGTCGGCGGCCGTTGGGGGCTGAAGCATGGGCTGGGTTCCAAAACGGATGTGCTGGCGGAGATAGTCGCTGGGCAGGCGCTTGACCCAGGGGGTGTAGTCTCGCAGGGCCTTCCAGTCGGCATCCATATGCCACATCAGGCCGGGTACCCAGAAGATGTCCTGCTCAATGAAAAAGAACCGGAAGTTGGGGAACTTTTCGAACACCCCTTCGCAGATGAGGCTGACCACGTGTGCCATGGCGACCTGGGGCCGGGCCATTCGCATCTCCAGGTAGTAAGAGGGATATCCGGCTGCGGTGGGGGGACCTGCGACGCCGGCGCCCTCGCTGCCGAAGTGGACACAGACGGGCAGCCCCTGGCGTTCGCAGGCGGCGTAGATGGGGTGGTAGAAGCGGTTGCCAAAGGGAAGACGCGCCCCGGCAGGCATTAGAACCTGGACAAATTCGGAGCGGGGACCGAGGCGGTCGATTTCATTGACAGCCTGCTCGGGGTCTGTGGGTGCAATATGAATGGATGCCCGAAAACGGGAATCGGCCGAGACCCAGGTTTCCAGGGTCCAGTCGTTAAATGCCCGGCAGTAGGCCGCCGCGTAGTCGCAGTTGGGGTGAACGGCTGCCGCGTAGGGGCCGCCGGTGAGGACGGCGATGTCGATATCGTAGGCGTCCAGGTGTTTTTGACGGGCCACGTCGACAACCGTGGCAGGGTTCACATCGGAATCGGTCCAGAGGTCGTGGCGGCTCCCCTTCCCGGGCATATTGGTATACCCAATTTGAGGCATCATGCTGTCGAAGTCCTGGATGTATTCAACGTAATGCCTGGGAAGGTAGGGGAAGAGGGCTTTGGGGCCGGGCAGTAAGTGGTGCACATCGCAGTCGATCAGGTGGATCGGTTTTGCCGTTTCCCGGGCAGAGGACGGCTGCAGCCTGCGGGTGGGTTCTGCGATTTTGTTCACAGGGGTTGACATAGGGACCTCCGGGAGAAGGTTTTGGAAGTTCGTTGTGCAGGTTCCTCTTCAGTTCCCAAACCGTGCGCTTGAAAAGCCCTTCTGGTGAATATCAGCGTGCAGGCGCACGCCATACGACCACCTCATCTTTCTCCACGTTCCATTTCGTTCCCAGCGGCGTCGAAAGTCCTCCGACGGTGTGGACGATCTGTTGCCCCTCCGCACTTTCCAGCGACACGATTCGGGGTTGCCCCACCTCGTTTCTCCAGACAGGCGCAAAGGAGACTTTTGTCAACGCCTTTTCCCGCACGGCGCAGTGGACCAGCAGTCCGTCCCGCTGGAAAGCGGCCATCCGTTCCCATCCAAAGATGAAGTTTCCCAGGCTGTAGAAGATCGCCCGCCCGTTGTAGATCTCCATCCCCTGCGGCACGTGCGGGTGGTGGCCGATGACCAGGTCTGCCCCGGCGTCGATGGCAGCGTGTCCGATTGCCGTCTGGTAGGCGACCAGTTTCTGGCTGCCCGAGACGCCCCAGTGGCAGGAGACCACGAGGATGTCCACGCGTTCTCGAAGCGCCACCACATCCTCCTGCATTTTTTTCAGTTCATCCTCGTCGGGCCAGGAGACGACAATCGCCGGAGCGCCGGGCATCTCCAGCACGCGGTGGTGGGGGCGATAGGCGGTATGCCCCTTAATCGTTGCCACGCCCGGCTGTGCCGGTCCGGCCGCGTGCCCGACAGGCCAGAATACGGATGTATAGGCCAGGAATCCGAACCGCGTCCCCCTTTTTGTTAGCACGACCGGCTGCCGGGCCGCCTCCCGGTTCTCACCGGCCCCGGTATGGGCGATGCCGTGCCGGTCCAGGTGTGAGAGCGATTCCAGGATGGCCTCGGTGCCGTAGTGGACGTTGTTGGCGCATCCTACCGCATCGAATCCCGCGGCGGCCAGCCCCTCGACGGTTTCGCGGTTGGGATGAAACCAGCCCTGTTTGTAGGGGATCTCCACGGCCGGATCTGAAAAACAGCCCTCACAGTTGCCGAATAGCAGGTCGGCCGCGTCGAAAGTTTCCTGCACATGCGCAAAGGGCGCATTCGGGTCCGTGACATTTCTCAGATTGACATCGCCCACCAGGATGATGGAGCGCGCGTCGCCGTTCAGACCGATCCATCGGGCCATTGCTGCCTCCTGAGCGTTTTTGGGTAAGCAAACAGGTCGACAGGCCATGAAGACTCACACGGAGGCACAGAGAACACAAAGAAAAAGATCTTGGTGCTTTGTGTGAGAATTAGGGGGGGTGCTGCAAAATATAAGCGTCCCATTCCCGTGTCAATGCCAATCTGGTCCGGTCCTGCCGGATTGTTCGGGGTAGGGGAGATTCTGCTTGACAGATGAATGCTTTAAGGGATAATTATGAGAGCGTGCGCCGATTCAGGCCCGGATTGGATGCTTAGAAGCTGCGGACATGGGGCGCGTGGGCGGGTGAGGTTCGGCGAATTGGGGACATCGGCGATTTTGAGGGCTGGAACAGAGATGCAGAGAAATACGCCGCCGCTTTTGAAGGGCTGCTGGAGGGTTTGGGGGTGGCGGAGGCCGCCCCAGAGGGTGAGAAAGGAGTTTGTTTTGAGGTTTGCTCGTGCGTACGTGCAATTTGTGAACCGGTTGAACGAAATAATCGGTTTTGGGGTATCATGGGTGACCACGCTGCTGGTGCTTGTGGTTTGTTATGATGTGTTTACACGCTATTTGCTCAAAAACAGTGTCGTGGCCGTGCAGGAACTGGAATGGCATCTGTTTGCCGTTATTTTTTTGATCGGCGCGGCCTATACCTTAAAACAGGACGGGCATGTGCGGGTGGACGTGTTCTATACGCGGTTTTCCCCCAAGACCAGGGCCTGGGTCGATTTTACCGGAAGCCTTATTTTATTGATCCCTTTCTGCCTGGTTGCTGTGTGGAGTTCGAAAACGTTTGTTGTCAACGCCTATATGATCGGTGAAACTTCGCCGGATCCGGGCGGGCTGCCGGCGCGGTTCGTGCTGAAGGCGGTGATTCCGATCGGGTTTTTTCTGCTGATTTTACAGGGGTTCTCGCTGGCGCTTCAATCGCTGTTTGAGGTTGTGGGTATGGAAGGCGACGACGGGGAGGCCGGCGCATGATTGAGGCGATGCCCCTGATTCTTTTTGCGGTGCTATTCATCCTGCTGTTGGCCGGGTATCCCGTGGCGTTTACGCTGGGCGGCGTGTCGTTCATTTTGGGGTATTTGACCTTTGGTATGCATTTTTTTAACCTGCTCCCCTTGAGAATATGGGGGGTGATGACCAATTATGTGCTGATTGCCGTGCCGCTGTTTGTCTATATGGGGGTGATGCTGGAGAAATCGGGTCTGGCGGAGGAGCTGTTAGAGACGATGGCGCTGCTGTTTGGACGGCTGCGCGGCGGGCTGGCGATTTCGGTGGTGGTGGTGGGCGCGATGCTGGGGGCTTCAACGGGCATCGTAGGGGCCACGGTGGTGACGATGGGGCTGTTGAGTCTGCCTACGATGCTGAAGCGGGGCTACCGTCCGGAGTTGTCAACCGGGACAATTTCGGCGTCTGGGACGCTGGGGCAGATCATTCCCCCCAGCATCGTGCTGGTGCTGCTGGGCAGTATTCTCAACGTTTCGATCGGCGATATGTTTATGGGGGCGGTGATTCCAGGGTTTGCGCTGGTCCTTCTGTACCTGATCTGGATCGTGGTGATCGCAATGACCAAACCGGATTGGGCGCCGACCATGCCCAAAGAAGAGTTAGATCGGTTCAGGGGCCGGGCGATGGTAAGACGGGTGCTGCAGGCGTTTGTCCTGCCTTTTCTTCTGATTTTTGCGGTGCTGGGGTCTATTTTTGCCGGGATTGCCTCGCCGACCGAGGCCGCCGCTGTGGGGGCTTTAGGCGCTACGGTGTTGACGATTGTTCAGGGGAAGTTTTCCTATGAGACGTTAAAATCGGTTATGGCCGGAACCACCCACCTGACCTGTATGGTGTTCATCATCTTAGTGGGCGCCACGTCGTTTGGGCTGGTGTTTCGGGGGATGCGGGGGGACGACTACCTCACCCGGCTCATCCTGGACGCGAATATGGGGCCCAATACCTTTCTGGCCCTGGTGATGGTGATTATTTTTATTGCCGGATTTTTCATCGATTTTATCGAGATTACGTTTATTATCGTGCCGGTTGTGGCGCCGATTTTCGTTACGTTCGGCGTGGACCTGCTGTGGCTGGGCATTCTGATTGCGATGAATCTGCAAACGTCATTTCTGACGCCGCCGTTCGGGTTTTCCCTTTTCTACCTCAAAGGGGTTGCCCCTCCCGAAATCCGAACCGGTCAGATCTACCGGGGAATTGTTCCTTTTATTGTGATTCAACTGGTCGGGCTGGGGCTGGTGATTTGCTTCCCGGAGATGGCGACTTGGCTGCCGCAATACCTGACGAGATAAGCAACCACCGATAGCTACAGAAAAAGCCCCGGGTTTTGCCCAGGGCTTTTTTTAAATGGATGAGGGAGTCGTCCCTACAGGCTGATCTTGGCGTAATACACCTTCTCGGAGACCTGGGACCAACCCGTGACGTTTTTTCGGAAGGCGCTGAAGGACTCGAATACTTTCTTGCTCATCGGGTCGGTTGCCACTACTTCGTCCACGACTTCCTGTGAGAATTTCCTCAGAGTTTGCAGCACTTCATCCGGGAACTGCCGGAGCTGGACGTTGTGTTCATTGATCAATTTTTTCATATAGATGTTGTTTTTGGATTCAAACTCGGAGAGGGTCCACACGTTGGACCGCGCGGCAGCGGTCCGGACAATGGTCCGGAGGTCTTTCGGCAGCTGCTCAAAGGCGTTTTTGTTGGCGAACAATTCGATGACGGTGCCCGGTTCGTGCCAGCCGGGGTAGTAGTAATATTTGGCGGCTTTGTAAAATCCCATCAGATAATCGTGATAGGGGCCGACCCACTCGGTTGCGTCGATGACGCCGCGCTCCAGGTTGGTATAGACCTCGCCTCCGGCAGACAGGACGGGCGATCCTCCTGCTTTATCGATCACTTTGCCGCCCAGGCCGGGGATCCTCATTTTCAGGCCTTTGAGGTCGCCTACGGTGTTGATCTCTTTGTTAAACCAGCCCCCCATCTGGAAGCCGGTGTTGCCCACCGGCATGGGGACCAGGTTGAAGGGCATGTAGAGTTCCTCCCAGAGCTTAAGCCCGCCTCCGCCCAGGATCCAGGCGTTCATCTGCTGGGCGTTCATGCCGAAGGGGACCGCCGCAAAGAATTGGGACGCGGGCACTTTGCCGGCCCAGTAGTAGGAGGCGCTGTGGCACATTTGGGTGACACCCTGGCTTACCGCCTCGAACCCCTCAAAGGCAGGGATCAGTTCATTCGCGCCGTAGACGTGGATTTTGAGCCGGCCCTCGGACATTTCTTCCACCCATTGGGCCAGCATATCGGCGCTTTCGCCCAGGATGGGAAAGTGGGGCGGCCAGGTGGTGACCATTTTCCACTCATAGGTCTTGGTTGAACGGACGGACGGGGCTTCCTCCTGTTTGGGGGATGCGCAGCCAGCCACCAGCGCGGCCCCACCGGCCAGGGTGGCGGCCGAGGCTTTTTTAAGAAAGTCACGCCGTTCGAGCTTGTCCATTGAGATCCTCCAGGTGGCATTCCCAGGTCCGGTCACTGATCTTCACCCAACAGTTCGTCCACGGCCGCCAGCATCTCCCGGAGCCATATCCCGCATCACAGGGTCATCGTCAACCCTGGGGCGACCGTCGAATATCCCGTCTGTCAGCTCCGGCGGCGGATTGATTCTCAGAGGCTGTCACACGTTTTGGTCATCCTACCAAATATAATGTGACTCCGGCTTTCGTGCAAGAAAAAGGCCACAGGGTCGCTCCTCCTGGGGATCGGTCGCTGGGCGCAGCTGCGCATGTTGAATTTTCTATTGTTGGTCAAAATCTGTTTGACAAACAGCGGTTTGAGTTTCCGCTTGAACCATGCCCGCGATTGTATTATTATGGATGCGTTGGTTCAACCCGTCTGCGGTTAGAGGGAGGGCGTATGGGAACTGTAAAAAGAGCGGATCTGGCACGTATTCTTTCCAGCGAGTTGGGCTGCAGCAAGACACTGGCCCGGCCTGCCGTGGATACGGCGTTTGAGGCCTTGATCGGCGCCATCAGCCGGGGGAACCGGGTTGAGATTCGGGGGTTTGGGGCCTGGACCGTTAAGGAGACGAACGCACGGCCGGACGCCCGTAATCCCAAGACAGGGGAACGGGTCTTTGTGCCTGCGCGGCGGAAGGTGGCTTTCAAACCCGGCAAAATTCTCAAGGAGGCGCTTTCAAGATCATCGCCATAACCGGCTCAGGGAAAGGTACAACCGTCTGCCTGCGGCCAAGTATCTGGGCGCTCAACGCACGTTGATCAAACCCTTCTTTACCAGGGAGGAAATGCTGGGGGTGGTGTAGGAGGGTTTGGATCAGGGTTGAAAGAAAAGGGGAGATAGTGTATGGCGGATTTTGCCGAACGAAAAGTTGGCGCGTTAATGGTTCGTATCGATCGGATGACGTGTGCGGCCTTCAAAGATTGCATCGGACTGGCCCCCGAGGCGTTCGAGCTTGGCGAGGACGACATTGTGGCGTTCAAGCATCCCGAACAGATAGACCGGGAGAGGCTGATCGAGGCCTGCGCCATCTGCCCTGTCAATGCGCTTATTGTTCTGGACGAGAATGGAAATCAGATTGTACCGTAAAGCACAGCGGGCAAAGCATATAGCGTTCCTGTTTTTGGCGCTATACGCTTTGCCTTTTCTCTTACGTCCAGCGAAGTAGCTGCTGCCCCTCCATTTTGAAATCTTCCAATCCGCAATATGCATCCCTATTGCATCGGTGAGAAGGCGGTGGGGATGAGGACGTGGGAGATAACTTCGTCGACGATGGGGCCGTTGGCCTCGGTTTTGTCCCGGGCTGCGATCCAGTCGGGGTCGGCGCGAAAGGCGTCCCAGGCCTTTTCCATGGCCTCCTCGCTTTCGTATTTGCAGATGTAGACGAGTTCGTTGACGTCCGTCCGGGTCCAGAAGCCGACGACCTGGATGCTGTGCTTGTCGAAGAGGTTGAAGGTGATCGTTTCAAACCGGTTGAGGATGTCCGGCATCCGTCCACCGGGGATTCTATAGGTGCGGAGTTCATAGACCATTGGGGCCTCCTTTTTGTGACCCGGTTCGAGGTAGGGCGTGGCGGGTCCTTTTTGTCTGAGACGTGGGGCCTCTTTATAGTAAACGAAATCCGGGCAGATGAAAAGGCCTGATTTCGGAATCTCGCGGCTGCCCTAACGATCCACGCGTTTGCCTACGTTTACGCCCGTCGCCACTATACTACTCCTCACTTCGGACGGCCAATTCGACCGGCCCGTCGAGGCGGCGATTCAACCACAGCCAGAGTTCGTCGTGCCGCGCCGGTTGGACGAACACGTCACCGTCGCTGGCTGGCTGGCCGTCGAGGGTGCAGAGCGGCTCGGCACCCGCCGGCCAGTTGCGGATCGTGAAACCCGCGGCCCGGCGGGGGACGGCGCCCGGGTCCAGCTTCACGTTCACGGCACCGCCGTTGGCCGCCACGACATAGCGCCCCGAGGCGCGGTCGAAGCAGCCGTCGAAATCGATCGCCTCTCGCGGCTGTTCCAGGGTCGGGTCGTAGGTGACGGTCCGGCCCACGACGGCCTCGACCCCCATTGGGGCCGTCCAGTCGTCCCTCAGGTTCAGCACCTTCTGCTCGGGGTCGGCTTCGCCGCGGCACCAGCTGACGAGGGTTGAGTAGGCGTATTCGATTCCAGGCGTGGTTGGAGCGATACGGAAGTCGTGGCTGGCCGTCAGGCCCCGAGGGCACTGCCAGGCGAACAGGCTCGTCGGCAGGTCCGCATCCGCGGGGTAGCGCAGGTCGATCACGGCCAGCAGCCACCACCGCGAGCCGCCCAGATCGAAGGGAAAAGCGGCGGCTACGGGAAAGGGCATCGCCTCATGGCGCATCCGCTGCGTATCGCCGGTGGCGGGCAGGGTCCAGGGCCGAAAGGATCGCTCGCCCGCCAGTGCGACGCGGGCCGGGCCGGCCATGATTCGCCCGAGAAGGTCGAAGTCCGGCCCCACCGAACGTCGCACCCAGGTCAGGACCTCGTCGGCGATGACGATTCGGTCCGGATAGAAGTTCACCTGGCCGCGAGCCGCGCCCCGGATGTCTCGGGACTGATCGAAGAACTTCGGCATCGGGCCCTGCCAGGTCACGGTGGTGGCAACAGGCCCCGCAGCCACGACCTGCTGGCGGGCGTCCTGCGTGAATTTCAGCTCCGAGCCGCCGATGTGCCCGAACTGGATTCCACTTTCCCAGCAGAGGTTCTGGTCGGGGGCTTCGCTTTCAAGAAGCTGCAGCAAGGACACATTTCCCGGCCTCAGGACCGCACGGTAGGCGTCACGTTTGATCGTGTGTCTCGGCACAGGCTGTGTGGTGGTCATGGACCACCGGCGCCAGTGGACGCTTCCCGCTGTTGCGAACAGGCCGGCGACCGTGACGCCTCCCATGAAACCCTCGTCCGCCTCGAGCACCACGGCGCCGTCGACGCAGACCTGTTGCTTTGATCCATTCAGATTCCAGACCAGTTCGGTCGGTCTTCGGCTGCCGAGAGCCTGGCCCTCGGCGAGGGTGGCGCACGCCTGCTTCACGGCGGTTCCTCCGGCACGCACCAGTCGCAGCCGCAAGGTATCCGGCCCTCTACGGCACTCGAGTCGGATGTGGGCGAACGCGTTGTAGTGGCGGGCGATCAGGCCCCAGGAAACGTTTTCGTTCGGCGGGTCGTCGAGCACGTACTGGGCCCGCATCTCGCCGTGCATCTCGCCCTCGGCGAACAGATAGGCCGCGTCGGAGGCGACGCCCAGGCTCTCTGACCCCGGCTCCCACCGGCCACATGTCTGCCAGCGCCGCCTGCCTGCGCGGCGCACCGCGCTGCAGGCAGGCGTGAGGCTCAGCTGCTCGGCGCTGACCGATGTCAGGTCGAAGTCGAACAGAGTGCGCTCGGCGACGTTGAACGACGCCGCGTCGGACCTGCCCGGCTCCCACGTGTATCGATACTGCCCCGCGGGCAGCACGCTGCCGCCCACGAGCGGGCCCATGAAGTCGCCGTGGTGGGCGTCTACGCGGACGGCGTCCGTCTCTGGAGCCAGTCCGTGGCTGCGCCATACGAGGCGTCCGTCGTCCACCCGCTCGACCTTCACGCGGACGGCGGGTCTCTCACCGATCAGCAGCGTTGGATTGCCGTAAGACATAGGGTCAGCCTGAGGATTGTTCACCGTTTCAAGATTCCCCCGTTTACGTCGATCGTGGCCCCGGTAATGTACGAGCCCATCGGGGAGGCCAGGAAGAGGGCGGCGTAGGCGATGTCTTCGGGGACGCCCAGCCGGGCGAGGGGGATGATGCTTTCGATCTCCCTGCGTTTTTCGGGGGCGAGGCCTTCCGGGTTGGTGTCGATGACGCCGGGGGTGATGGCGTTGACCGTGATGCTGGCGGGGGCCAGGTCGCGGGCGAGGGTTTTGGTCATGGCGATCATGCCGCCCTTGGAACTGGCATAGTGCACGCCGCCGGAGACGCCGCCGGTCTGGCCGCTGATGGAGGCGATGTTGACGATCCTGCCGCTTTTCTGTTTTTCCATGAGCGGGGCGACCGCCCGGGCGCAGAAGTAGGCGCCGGTGAGGTTGGCGGAGATGACCCGGTCCCACTCCGCCGGGTCGATGCCAATGTACGGGCCGGGGCTGATCAGGCCGGCGTTGTTGACCAGGATGTCGATTCTGCCGAAGGTGTCCAGGGTCTGCTGCACGACCTGGTTGACCTGGGCTTCGACGGCGACGTCGGATGGGAGGGCGAGGACGGCGGTCTCCTCATCTTCCGCCGAGAGTTGGGCGGCGACGTCCTGCAGGGGGCCGGGCGTGCGGGCGGTGAGGGTCAGGTTCGCGCCGGCCTGTTTAAAGACTTTGGCGATGCTCCTGCCGATGCCCCGGCTGGCGCCGGTGATGAGGGCGACCCGGCCGGAGAGGTCCAGCAGGTGGGTGAGAGATTGTACGGGCATAATTCCTCCGGAGAAATTGCTGTCGAATGGATGGTTGTATAATATACAACCTCGCCGTATAATAGCAAGCGCGCCTGGAGGCGTTTGCCGTTTCATACGAAGACTTACCACGGAGACCCGGGAACCGCAGAGAGAACCGGATGGTAACCCCTTTTTGCCTTTCTCCGCGTCCTCTGCGTCTCCGCGGTTCAAAAGGGGAGGGCTATGCACTATGGCGTCGGAATGTTGCGAGAAGCTGGATCTGCTGCTGAAAGGGGGCCGGGTGATCGATCCGGCCAACCATGTGGATGCGGTTCGGGATGTGGGCATTCGGAAGGGGAAGATCGCCCGGATGGAAGAGACGATCCCGGCCGGTGCGTCGGCGCATGTGGTGGACGTATCGGGGTTGCTGGTGACGCCGGGGCTTATTGATATTCACGTTCACGCCTACATCACGCGGCAACCCCGGAGGCCCGGACTTTTTATGGACAGTTTGAACGCGGACGCCCACTTCCTGGGGTCGGGCGTGACAACATGCGTGGATACCGGCAGCGCGGGGAGCGAGGAGGTGGGGCATTTCAGGGAGACGGTGATCGAGAGATCGATCACGCGGATTCTGGCTTATGTGAATATTTCCGCGCCGGGGATGGGAGATCCCGAGCAGAATATCGGGACGTTCGATGTGGACGCCGCAGCCGGGGCCGGCACGGCGCACGCCGACGTGGTGGTGGGCATCAAGACGGCGCACTACTGGCCCCGGGAGCCGTTCGACGCAGAGCATCCCCCCTGGGAGTCGGTGGAACGGGCGGTGCAGGCGGGAGAACGTTGCGGAATGCCGGTGATGGTGGATTTCTGGCCGCGACCCCCGGAACGGCCCTACCCGGACCTGATTCTGAAGATGCTCAGGCCGGGGGATATTCACACCCATGTGTTCGCCCGGCAGTTTCCGGTCATCGATGAGAAGGGGAAGGTCTACCCGTATATGTATGAGGCCCGGGAGCGGGGGATCTGGTTCGACCTGGGCCATGGAAGTGCGAGCTTCTGGTTCCGGAACGGGGCGCGGGCGATTGCCGAAGGGTTCGTGCCCGATTCGATCAGCACGGACCTGCACATGGGCAACATCCGGGGGCCGGTGTTCAGCATGTTGAGTACGATGTCCAAGTGCCTGGTGATGGGCATGCCCTTAGAGGAGGTGATCTATCGGTCCACGGTGACGCCCGCCCGGGCGATTCGACGTCCGGAGCTGGGGACGTTGAGCGTGGGGGCCGAAGCGGATGTGGCCGTGCTGGAGCATCTGAAGGGAGAATTTTCCTACCGGGATTGCGGGCACACCCGGATGGACGGCGAGGACCGGCTGGTTTGTAAGCTGACCCTCAGAAAAGGAGAGGTGGTCTGGGACCGGGACGCGATGACGGTGCCCGGGTGGGAAGACGCCCCGCCCGATTACTGGGAGGTGCCGGAGGTGCCGGTGAAGGTCCGGCGACACTGGCGGGATTGAAGACTTTTTTGTTTAACCGCTATGGCTATTTGAGCTAAGCGCGACCGGCAGGATGTGGATGTAGAAATAGACGGTCTTTTCAGAGGGTGGCTTCCACACTGTCGGGCCGGTGGCCCACAGAGGGCACCGCCAGGATGCGCTTCTGCTGTTCGGTGAGGTCGCTGAATTCGTCCAGGGTGTAGTAGTTTTGAGACCAGGCGGAGTGCCCGGGGCTGTATTTGTAGAGGAGCGACCTCCGTTCGCGGTCGGCCGTCCAGGGCAGGGTGCCGTGGATGAGGGCCTCGGTGAAGATGAGGGCGTCGCCCGCTTCGGCTTCGGGCTGGACAACGTAGTGCGCCGGGCGTTCGAAGGCGCGCACGTCTTTTGGAAGGCTGGTGACGAAGTTGGATTTGTGGCTGCCGGGGATACAGGCAAACCCGCCGTCGCCGGCCTTTGCAGGGGCAAGGAAGTAGGTGACGACGGTGAGGCCGTTTCGCATGACGCCGTCTTTGTATTTGTACCAGTGATCCGGCGCCCGGTCGGTTTCCCCGCCGTGGAGGCCGCCCCGTTTTCCGCCTTTTGTCATAAAGATGCAGTAGTCGTGGTCGATTCTGAACTTGGGGCCTAAGAGTTCGGAGAGGTAGGGGACGATTTTGGGATGGTCGATGAGGTCCTGAAAGGCGGGCCCCCAGAGGGTGACCCGGCTGACGCCGCGGGTGCCGGTTTCGTCGTAATTGGAGGGAAAGACCTCGTCGGTGGTGGCGTTCATGTCGGCCACTTCCCGGGGGGTGAGGACGTTTTTGACGACGAGGTAGCCTTCCAGGTCGAACATGAATTTTTCTTCAGAGGTCACAGCTGTGCTCCTTTCCTGATATGGATTTTTCGGGAAGCCGTTCAAAACCCTTTGAGCCATTCAAAATAGGCTTCGAGCCATTCAAAGCCTTCCGGGAGGGGTTCAGCCCACTCCAGCGATGTGATGTCTATGGGATAGGTTTTGCCTTTGTGTTTGCAGATGGTTTTGAGGCCCAGGCCCGATTCCGGCCACTCGAACCCCGTTATTTCCACAGTTTCTCCCAGGAGTTTCGCTTTGAATGGACAGACAACGTTGTCTTCGATCATGGTCAGAAGACCCGTGTGCTGCTCGTCTTCTCCATAGGCATCTACGGTTGCCTCCTCGATGAGTTCCTCAAGGCGTTCGGGATCTGTGATCGTCTTCCTGCGTTTTGCCATGGGTTGTTCCTCCTGGCCTAAGCGTTGGGTATCGGCGGTCAACGTCCGCCTGTGCCTTTTGCTTCTCGTTTTTTTGCTGGCCGCTAACTGCCGGCCGCTGATTTGATCAACCGCACTTCCCGCAGACGATTTCCCTCTCTGTCGATTCCGGCGTAGCCGAGGGTTTCCAATATTTTCAAGCCGTTGCTGCGGACCGCGCCTGCGCTCTGTTTGCTGACTTTCCGGTGTTCGGCGATGGCCGTCGTGATATCGGCAGCGTCCATTTTACCGCCGTGCACGGTCAGGATGGCCCAGACGAGGGCAGCACTGTTCCGCTGCGATCCCATGTACGGTAACTTTTCCATGTCTTCGTCTCCGGCAGGGCAGAGCGCAGCCAGATCGTCGAGCCCCATCTCCTTCACTTGCCTGGGTGTTGCTTTCTCCACCCACGCTTTCCGCATCCGGTCTTTCCACGCCTTGCCCAGTTCTGCCATGTCGCCAAGCGCATTGATCAGGCCGCTCCGCCGGGAATATTTGTCGATGATTTCCCATATCAGTTTGGCGAACGTCTCCTCATGGTTGGGGATTTTCGCCATCTGGCGCGCGTGGTGGGCCGCCTGCCTGTAGATGCCCTGTCCTGTTCCGCTGTTTACGATTTTCCATAATACTTTCTGGTAGATTTTGAAACACTCCGCAGGAAAACGATCCTGTAAAACCTGGATCATTTGCGGAAATTCAGGTTCCTCCGTGTGACTCCGGGCACATTCCAGGAGGTCTTCCCAGCGCTCCTCCAGAGAAAGGATATCGATCAGGGCGTCCGGAGAGCAGTTTGTTTTGATTTCCTGGATCAGTTGTTCGCGTTCTTTGCGGGTTCGCAGGAGGTCTCTGAGGAAGAGATAGTCGTCAGGTTCGTTCTTTTCAAAGAGGAGCAGTTTGGAATGCTGGATCAGGCGCCGGTAGTCTTTTCGGGGGTCGTAAATCCGGATTAGAAAGCGGAGCAGCAGTTCCCGAGTTTCGTCGTGTTCGAAAGATATATGGAGATCGTCGTTTTCCGTTCGTTTCAGAGCGGCTTGCGCGATTTTAATGGCTTCGGTTCGCTTTTTCACTTCCATCAATTTTTCCGCGAGAGGCAGGGCCAGATGGGGGTGCCGATGGATGGCGTTTTTTCCTACTCGTATGAAGCGGTCTGTGTCCCCGCTCAGGTTGAGGAGGTGGAGGAGGGCGCCGGCTTTTTCCGAGTCCTGGTTGAGGCGTTTGACCTTCAGGCCTTTCAGGTGGGAGAGGGCGATTTTGGCTTCACTGGCTGTACGGACCGCCGCCTTAAACGCCTCCTCCCAGTTCTTAGATCCAAGCGAGTAGAGGTCTTTGGCAAATATCTCTACGAATCGTTTCAACACCCGTTGCTTGTCTTTTTTTGGCGTGGCTTCGGAGAGCGTTTCCGCCCAGTGCGCAAGGGCTTGTTGAGCTTCTCTGCGGCATTCGGATTCCAGATAGTCCTCGTAGATTTCATCGTAGTCATCATAGTCTTGATCGTCTTCATCGATTCTTTCCGCAGCAGCCATCTTGGTGCAGGCCTGGACAATGGCTTCGTGGATTTTGGCGCTTTCGATCCAGTTGCCCTGGGCCTGATACTTGCTTGCGGTATCACGATAGGGCCTCAGGATACCATCTACAGTATCGCTATCGTCTTCCGCATCGTAATCATCGTCGTAGCGATCGTAATAGTTGTACTCGTAATCGTGCGGCCCCTTGAAGTCACCCGCTTCCAGGTCAGCGGTGATTTCGGCATCGTAGGCTTCGACGGTTTTGTCCGTTTCAGCCCTGCCCTGAGAGAAGATCTTGAGGTTTTCGGCCAGTTTTGGGTATTCGGAGATTTGGAGGCGCACAAAGGACCGCAGTTGCTCGGCGGAGAGAGAGGCCAGGATGTCGTCAACCGGAACCGATTCTTCAGGTTCGGAAACGGAAATGCGTTTCGGGGCCTGCCCTCCTTCGGGTTGGTCGAGGATGGCGAGCATGGTCGCCACGATGTGTTTGCAGATGCCGCCCCAGTCGTACGGGCAGGTGCAGGAGGCATCGAGGTCGTCTCCGCTACCCCGGATTCTGACGGTGTAGCGGCGGGTACCGTGGACATGCGCCCGGTAGGCGTCGCCTTCAAGGACCAGGTTGCGCACGGCGCCGATTTCGTAGTAGTCCTCTCCACGGTAGTAGGAGCTGTCGGTTGCATATGCGCGGATCGTAGATTCTTCAAAGTCTGGAAGGGCCATCAAGATCTCCTTCTGAAAAGCGGGCTGCCTCTTCTGTCCCAATCGTTTATATATGACTGTACCTTGTTATGGTCTGGTACGAATGCTATATTTTGCATTGGGTTTACAACAACTCGCCGGACTGGATGGGCTGATTATCCCCGGCGGGGAAAGTACGACCCTGATCCAGCTGATGGATGCCAGCAGCTTCTGGAAGCCGCTTGGGGCGTTTGTCGAGGCGGGTAAGTCGATTAGGGGCACCTGCGCCGGTCTGATCCTGCTGGCGAGAGACGTGTTCAATCCGTTTCGGAAATCCCTCACCGGTATTTTCTGGAAATGACTGAAAATATGCCATTTCTTTCGAGATCAGATCCGTAGGAGATAGAGATCCATCTATGACACGACAGCCATATCTGAGGGTTAATTTCAGTACACAAAACCCAGGACGGTCTTTGTCTGTAAACCAGATTGTATCCGGGGTAAAGGATCAACTTCTGGTTGATAACGTTGCCCCAGGCTGTCGGCTACCGCCGGTTCGGGTGCTGGCCCACCAGTTGGGAATTTCGAAGAATACGGTTCAGACAGCTTACGACGAGCTGGTGGCGCAGGGCGTGGTTGAAAGTAGAAAACGCGTCGGGCTGTTTGTCGCACCGCACCCACCAGCCGTTGATGTGGTTCCCGAGACGAAGGTTCCGGTTCCCGACCTCGTTTCACTACCGTTGGACCGTGTCCCCGGCCGTAGAAAGAAAAAATCGATTGATCCGGTCCATCTGAGTAATGTTTTTATCGATCCGGATTTGCTGCCCAGAGAGAGGCTTGCGGCCTGTTTTCGAGCAGTTTTGAAGCAGCCTGGATTGGAAACGGCCTATCACGCACAGGGGTTTTTGCCTTTAAGGCGGAAGATTGCCGCGCGCCTGAGAAAACGGGGAATCGAAGTTAGGGCCGAAGACGTCGTAACGACCGTGGGGTCGCAGCAGGCGCTGGATGTTCTGTGCCGGGCGCTGACCAGCAAGACGATTGCAACCGAAGATCCCGCCTATGCAATCGGAAAACGGCTTTTTGAGATGAACAACATGACGCCGGTCGGGCTGCCCCTGAACCCCTTCCAGGGTATTGGCGCTCAAAAATGGGAGCGCCGGATTGCCAGGGCGAAGCCGGGGATTGTCTATCTGACGACGAATTTCCACAATCCGACGGGATATTCTTACTCGACTTCAGAGTTGAACCAGATCCTCGCGTGGTCTCAACAGTACGGTTTTGGTATTATTGAGGATGACTGGGGATCGGATATGCTGTCCTTTTCGGAATTCAGGCCTTCGTTGCGGGCCAGAGGAGTGGACCTCTCCCGGGGGCGGTCCGATCCTCTGGCTGGAGGTCCCCGAGGGGATTGACCTCGAAGATATAAGCGTTAGGTTGGAATCGAAAGAGGTGATGATCAATTTATCCCATGAAGCCTTTTTCGGCAAGCCCCATCTCAACGGGTTCAGGATCGGCTACGCGTTTCTCCCCACAGAGAGGATGCAGCAGGGGGTTGAGATTTTGGCCGACGAACTGAAGAAAGCACTTTAACGATGAGGAGACCTGTAAGATGACCCAACTCAGTGTAAATGTCAACAAGGTTGCGCTGTTGCGAAATACCCGCACAATCGGGATTCCCAGCGTGACGCGGGCGGCGCAGATCTGTATCGAGGCCGGGGCGCACGGGATTACGGTGCACCCGCGGCCGGACCAACGGCACATCCGGCCTTCGGATGTTTACGATCTGGCCGAGATCGTGACGGGCGTGGAGTTCAACATCGAAGGGAATCCGTTTGAAACCGGGTACATGGAGATCGTACGGAAGGTGAAGCCGACGCAGTGCACGCTGGTGCCCGATTCACCGGAGACGTTCACGTCGGACCACGGGTGGGACCTCTCAAAGGACGGTGAGCGCCTCAGCCCGGTCATCCAGGAGATGGTGGACCTGGGAAGCCGGGTGAGCCTGTTTATGGATTACGACTCGGATGAGATCCCGCGCGCAAAGCGAGTCGGCGCGGACCGGGTCGAGCTGTATACCGAGCCGTATGCGGAGGCGTTCCGGGAAGGGAAGGACCTGGAGGGCGTTTTCGAGGGCTATGCAAAGGCGGCGAAGATCGCACAGGAAGCGGGCCTGGGCGTGAACGCCGGACACGATCTGAATTTGCAGAATCTCGGCAAGTTCTGCTCGATTCCAGGCGTCCTGGAGGTGTCCATCGGCCACGCGCTGATCGGCGAGGCGCTGGAGATGGGGCTGGCCAATACGGTGAAGGCGTATCTGGAGATTCTGGCAAAGACCTGAAATACATCACGGCACGGAAAGTCCTGGTTTTTGTTCGGAAGCTGTTTGGAAAATAACCTTTCGGTAGATACCCGGGTTCAACTGTTTTTTTACTTTGGCCTTTTTCTTGTTCGCCCAAGAAAAAGGCCGAAAAAGAAGGGCGCCTGCCTGCGCGGCGCACCGCGCTGCAGGCAGGCCGCTCAGACGCCGCGGGGGCTGCTTTTCCGCGAATAGCCCCTGTGGTGGAAGCGGAAGCTTCTGCCCTGCGGACCTTTGAGGCGTTTCTGGGCGATGGCGCTGGACGGAACCGCGCGGAAAAGCCCCTTCCCC
This sequence comes from Candidatus Latescibacterota bacterium, assembly GCA_965222075.1. GTDB lineage: Bacteria > Latescibacterota > UBA2968 > UBA2968 > JAAXHW01. The sequence continues at coordinate 4,835,984 of OZ244937.1, forward strand.
CCGCCCCAAAGCGGTCTTCGCCTTGACCGATACCTTTTCGCTCGTGCTCGGGAACTCACCAGGAATTTTAAAACAACTGCTAAGCTGTCTCCTTACAGCGGTAGATCATGGGGCAGTACGCTGGATTGTCGATGTAGGCCATATGCCCTTCCCTGGACCGGGTCGCCGGGCTGGATTTCTCCGTGCGCATGTGGATCGCAAAACTCCGCCTCGGTTCTGCTGACCGGTTGGGGCCGCTGCCGTGGTAGGTCAGGTTGTGGTGGAAGCTGACGCCTCCGGGCGGCAGGATGACGTTGACCTCTTCCCAGGTCTGGCCGGGGGGGATGGCAATTCCATCGCGCAGGGCTTCGAGGTCTTGCTCGTAGAAGAAGCCCTGGTCGAGCAGGCCCCATTTGTTTGACCCACGCACGAGCCTCATGGGGCCGGAATCCGGGGTGACGTTGCTCAGGGCGACCCAGGCAGTGAAGAGTTCGCTTCCTTCCTCCCAGTCCTTCCAGTACTGTGCGTCTTGATGCCAGCCAACGTTTTGGCTCCCTTCCGTATCCCGGGCAAGAGGGGGCTTGTGGAGCAACTGGCCCCACCAGGCCTGGATCCATTTTGCGCCCGTGATCGCCGCGGCCAGCTCCGCAATGGCCGGATGGGTGAACAGGTCCATGATTGCGCGGTTGGACCCCTGGGGCACGTCGATTTTGCCGAGTTTTTGAGGGTCGTCTCCCGGCTTCCAATAGCATTTGTGGGGCGGTAGGCCGGTTTCGTAGCGGCCGAATCTGACGGCATCCATGCCTGCAATTGCGCGCTGAATGAGGTCGTCGGGGATGACCGGCTGTGCGCAGATGTAAAAGCCGTCCGATTCAAATTGGGCGCGGGCTGTTGCGAGTTCCCGGGTGTGCATCGGTCTATTCCTCCGAGGGTTTAATCTGCGTCGGTGTGATAGATCACGGGGCAGTAGGACGGGCTGGATTTCTGCGTGCGCATGTGGAGACTTCCTCAGGGTGTATGATTTCTACCACCCGACCGCATATCCGTCCCGCCTCGGATCCGAGCCGCCGATAAGGGCGCTGGATTCGGGGTCAATGAGTATGGCCTGCGCACTGCCGGGACCGTCCCAGTCTCTTAGGATCTGGAGTTCATGCCCTTTTTGGGCGAGTCCTTCACGGACATCTCCGGGGAACCGGCCTTCCAGCTGCAGGACGTCCGCACAGGTGTGGGGGATCGTGGATTCCATCGGGTTTTGCAGGTTGCGCCAGCGGGGGGCCTCAACAGCCTCCTGGGGGGTCATGCCGAAGTCGAGGATGTGCGTGATGAGCTGGAGGTTGGTTTGCACCTGCGTGTCCGCGCCCGGGGTGCCGCAGACGAGGAGGGGTTTGTTGTCTTTTGTTACGATGACGGGATTCATGGTGTGGCGCACCCGCTTGCCGGGCATGAGGCAGTTGGGGTGATCGGCGTCCAGGTGCCAATAGGTCATCCGGTTGTTGAGCAGGATGCCGGTGTTTCCCGCAATGAGGCTCGAGCCGAACCCGGACTGGATGCTTTGCAGGACACAGATGGCGTTTCCCCACCGGTCGGCGACGCAGAAACAGGTGGTGTCTTCAAACGATTCGGGCGAACCGGAGGGGACGTCGGTGAGCGCCCGGTTGGGGTCGATGCGTTCGGTTTGCCGGGTGGCGTAGGCTTTGGAGAGCATGCCTTTGAGGGGGATGTCGCCCCACCTGGGATCGGCCATGTATTTTTCCCGGTCTGCAAAGGAGAGTTTTTTGGCTTCGACCATAATGTGGATGCTTTCGGCGGTGTTGCAGCCCAGGGACCGCAGGTCGAAGTTTTCGACGATGTTCAGTTCCTGCAGGAGAATGTGGCCGCTGGAGTTGGGGGGCGTTTCGTAGACACGGTGGCCCCGGTAGGTTGTGTGGATGGGATCGTCCCAGTGGGCGTGGTGGTCGGCGAGGTCTTTTTTGGTGAGCAGCCCTTCATAGGCCTCGCTGAATTTGACGATTTCGCGGGCGATTTCTCCTTCGTAGAGGGTGCCGCGTCCTTCTGCTGCGATTTTTTGCAGGGTTCTGCCGAGGTCTTTTTGATACAGGATTTCTCCGGGGTTAAGCGGCCGGCCGTCGCGGGTGAATACGGCGCGGGTGTAGGGGTCGGAGGCGAAGCGCTCGTTTTCGTTTTTGAGCGATGCGGCGAATTTGTGGCTGACGGGGAAGCCGTTTTCGCACAGCGATACGGCAGGGTCGAATACCCGATCGAGGCTGAGTACGCCGTAACGCTCGTGGGCGATGAGCCAGCCGTCCACCAGCCCGGGGACCGAGACGCTGCGGATGCCTTTCATCGGGATGCCGCCGCTTTCGATGTAGAGGTCGCGGGTTGCCGCAGAGGGGGCGGCGCCGGTGGCGTTCACACAGGTTAAGGCGCCTGTTTCCGCCCAGTGAATGAGGAGGAATCCGTCGCCGCCAACGCCGGAGCTGGCCGGTTCGACCACGCCCAGCGCAGCGGCGGTTGCGATGGCGGCGTCTATGGCATTGCCACCGGCCATCAGGATCTGGATGCCGGCCTGAGAGGCGAGCAGGTGGCCGGATGTGACCATGCCGTTTCTACCCATAACCGGGGGACGATATGCTGAAAAATGAACACCGTGTGGAGATTGCATAGCGTTTCCTGACTGTAGGGGCGATGCTTGTGATCGCCCTTTACGGTTTGATTGTTCGCGGTGGGGGTTTGACTCCGCGCCTCTGTGGTTCAAAAAGATCGAAACAGCTTCGCATAGGGCATCGGGTCTGAGAAGATGCCGCCGCTTTGACGGTAGTACTCATTGTCTAAGACAAAAGCGCCGGATCGGGGTTTGAGCCAGGTCGCGTCCGGGATGGGGTATGCCGCGAGAAGGTCGGGCCAGGTGGCGTAGGTTTCGGGGCCGTTGGATTCCAGGATGCCGCCCCTGACACCGGGGAATGCGGGCAGGCGGGCGATGACGTTTTTGTTCCATTCCACAAGGGTGGGCACACAGGCGTTGTCCGCCACAAAACAGTAAGCCCCGGCCTCGGCGGCGGCGGCGACCATCTGAAAGGTGAGGGAGAGGGTCTTGCCGGCCGGTTTGAGGGCGACAGCCCCGTATCCCTGCTGGATTTTGGCGTTGATGTCCCGGACGCTGTGGAGGCTCTCGTCTGCGGCGAATCTGGCCGGGAGGTCCGTGACGTCGACTTCCAGGGTTTCGTCAAAGGGTTCTTCGAGGAGGATGATGCGGTCGAGCATGCCGATTTTTTGGGCGTGGTCGAGCAGCCGGGCGATGTTTTCTTTTTTCTTATACCGGCCGTTGGCGTCCAGGTAATAGAGGACCTTTCCGGAGTCGGTCATCGGGGTCTCGCAGGCGCGGGCGGCCTTGTGGATTCGGGTCAGGCAGTCCATGTCTTTGCACAGCATTTCGGATTCGCTTCCAGGCTGGCCGATCTTTATCTTCAGGATACAGGCGCCGCCGTCTAAGACGCTCTGGACGACGTCCATAGGGAGGGCGTAGGAAACCAGGGGGACGCCGGCAAGATGGGTCTGGCGGTGGGAGAGATAGGGGCGATAGGGCAAAGGGATGAGGTCATCGAAGGTGTCGATGCCGTTTTCCTTAGCGTAGAGCATCCAGGCGGCGTTGTCCAGGGCGACGAGGGAGATGAGAGAGAAGGTGAGCCGCAGGTTGGGGTTGTGGGTCACGGTCTTGCCATAATCGTGCACCTGCGGGAGGAGATCGGCCAGGATGGCCATGGGGTCTGTATAGTTTCGGCGTTTGACCTGCTGCAGGGCGTATTCCAAAAGGGCGGTCATCAAGACGTTGCCGCCGACTTCGGTATGCGCTAAGAAGACGTCCCCATCGGCCCACAGGACGGCCAGGCCGCCCAGGCCGAAGGCCTCGTGTTCGGCATCGTCCCGCAGGCGGACGGCAAGGTTCCATTTTTCGTGGAAGGCGGCGCCTTTGAAGCCGAAGGGGCGCGCAAAGGGTTCGCGCTGGATTTCGAGGTCGGTGTGAACGATATGCATTCGGTCTGTTCCTTTTAATGTCCAAGTCCATCCCCGGTGAGACACCCCGTTCCCAGGGTTCCGTCCTGGGTCTGGAAGATGGAGGGGAACCGTTCCGCCCACCCGGTGTTGGCCTCGGGGCAGTACTGCCGCGCGTTGCCTTCGATTGCGGTTACCGTAGGCACACGCGCGGCCAGCCCGGCCGAGTGGAGGAAGGACGCGCCGGGACAGGTGAGGTCCTGCACACAGAGGAACATGCCGTATTTCTGCGCGGCCGCGCCCAAAAGCAGGGATTCGGACTGCCCTTTGCAGGCTTTCAGCGCCACGCCCGAATAGCCGAGTTCGCGGGCGAGGAGCAGGCTTTCGAAGTCGTCTAAGGATTCGTCGATGACGACGGGCCGGATCTGCGCGGCCCGGTGCATTTTGTTTTCCGGGTTGGCTTTGAGGTCCCGCGCGGTGGGCTGTTCGATGTAGGCGACCCGCTCGAAGGCGCCCGGGCTCTTTTCCTGGATCTGGGCGAGGAAGTCGAGGAGGTAATCGACGCTCTGGCACTTTTCGTTGAAGTCCAGGGAATAGGCCCAGTTCTCCACACCCCGGGCGGCCTGCGCCCCGGAGGCGACCCGGTCTACGCTGCCGACCCGGTCCACGTCCCAGGCCAGGTCGTCCCCGTTGAGTTTGATTTTGAGGTGGGTGAGCCCGTCGGCGGAGATCCACTCGGGGAGGGTTTCGGGAAGGCCGTCGTCGATGCGTCGGTCGATGTCGGCGTCGGTGAGGGGGTCAAGCGCGCCGACGAGGTGGTAAAGCGGCATCCGGGGCCTGGGCTGCCGCGAGGTGTACCGGTCTAAGTATTCGCCCTGAAAGTCATCGTTGAGGTAGTGGGCAAGGTCGTGGGTCATGGAGTCGCTGCCGAGTCCGTCGTAGCTGTTGATGCCGTTCACTTTTCCGAAGGCATCGTGGAGGGCGGCGTCTATGGGGCTGGCGGTGACCAGGGTGCAAAGTTTGGGGATGGGATCGGCAAGGTCGAGCTCTTTTCCGACTTCCACCGCCAGGTCGAGAAACCGGTGTTCCAGATCGACCATCAGGTCAATGGGGTGCCCGCTGTCCCGGAGTTGCCGGGTAATTTCGACCATTCGGTTGCCCAGGCGCCTCATGGCCGCCATCGATTCGTCGAAGCTGACGCGCTGGGAAGGGAATGACCAGGCGTTTCCCAGGGGCATCGACCCGAATCCCCCGGACTGCTTCCCCCCACCGTTTTCAAGCTGGAGGGTGATGTTCATCAGCACACAGTGGGTGGTGATAACCCCGCCGAATTTCAGGGGGGTGCGGTAGGGATAGTCTTCAAATCCGATTTCGACTTCACAGATCCGGATGTCTGTCTGTTTTGACATGGAGGAGCGCCTCCTCTGCATATTTTGGTGTTGAAGATTTGGAATGGGGACGTTCTATGATAGCATTTGGATAAGGTGGTGTCAAGAAGCGTCAGGGGCAGGGTAGGGCGATATGACAGAGAGGATGTAAATTGGGGAGAGGAGGTGCGCGACCTGGCTGTTTATGTTGTTGGTATTGCGGGCGGTACGGGATCGGGGAAGACGAGGCTGGCGAGGGCGATTCTGTCGGGGTGACTGGTTCTGTCATTCTCCCAATCGCCGTACAATTCCGGCCTTTAACGCGGCGTTGATGCGGGCTGCGGTCTCGTCTAAGTGCGCCCGTGTGTGGGTGTCGGGACCGGGGGTTGAAAGCGTTTTGTCGATGGCGGCCTTAAGGGCGACCAGGTCGGCGCGGGCCAGGGTGGACGCGTCTTCGGGGGCGCCCCTGACGGGGTTGACCACAAGCCGGATGAGCCGGTTCAGATGCGCCCGCTGAAGATTCCTGCGGAAGCTGTTGATGTTTTTTGCGTTCTCCAGTTCGACCCAGATGGCGTTGCGGACGTCTTCGAACAGTTCCGGCATGGTGAAGGGGGTTTCGTTTTTGCCGTATCGGAGCTCGAGGTCGAGCAGGCGGCTGAGGCGGATGGCATCATAGAGGCTGTACAGAGATCCCCGCTGGATGGAGAGGACGACGTCGTGGATGGGGTAGTCGATGCGGCGCATTCTCCAGACGGCGCCGGTGAAGTCCCAGAACCGCTCCGGGGCGAGCTTGTTGAGAAGGGAGCGCGGGAAGTTGAAGGCGTCCGGGTCGAAGATGTTCGACGTAAGGAACTTGAGCGCTTCCCGCTGTTTTTCCGCCGGAACCGGTACGAAGGGGAGGCGGCCGCCGGGGTCTCCCACGTGGTCCCGGTGGTGGTAGATGCCCCCGATGTATTTGGTCACATTGGACGCGGCAATCCAGTACTCCCGGAAACCGCGGGCGAATACCTGCCGCAGCTTCTGGTACCGGTTGCCACTTTTCTCGAATTCCGCTTCTGTTTTGCTCCAGAGTTCCCGGGAAAGGTCCAGACGGTTTCGGTGGTAGAGAATCGGATCGGATCCCAGGTCCCAGGCGCTGGCGGCCGGGTCGATGCCGCGTGCGTCCCGGAAGGCGTCTTCGTCCGTGCCGTAGGGTATTTTCGGGTCGGCACCCCGGGCGGCGATTTTTGCCAGCGCTTCCGCTTCTTTTTCCGGGCTGTCGGCGTTGACGGGTGTGTACGCGTATTCAATCGCCCAGTAGTCGTAGGGGCCCAGGCTTGTCTGGAAATAGTGGCCCTGTTTCTGGCCTTCGGGCGCGATGTTGACCGGGTTGTAATCCATGACCGAACTGGTTATCCCCTGTTTTGCGGTCAGTTTTTTGTCCTGAAGCCGGTCGACCGGATGGAGGGTGCTGGCTTTGAAGTTGTGACGCAGGCCCAGGGTGTGGCCGACTTCGTGGGCAAGCAGCTCGATGAGAAGTTCGTCGACGTATTTTTTGACATCGGCTTTTGTGCGGCTTACCAGGCCCCGAGCGGAAAGGAGACTCCAGCCGAAAGCGGCCTGCCGCGAGGCGCCGGTCGCGTGATCGCAGAAGCCCCGGCGAACGTTATTGATAAGCCCCAGAGATGCGGCAATAGAATCGCCGATGGCCACCGGTCTGACAAATTCTTCGTGTTGCCGAAAGATGTAGCGGAGGTAGTCGGCGCTGATGCGGATGTCCGCATCGTAGATCTCTCCGGTAAAGGGATTGGCGCGTGAGGGACCCACGGCGTAGCCCCCGCCGGGTGTGACGATCCAGCGCACCGTGTTGTAGCGTACGTCGGCGGGGTTCCAGTCCGCGTCGTCGGGCTGCTGTTTGACGAGGATGGCGTCTTTGAAGCCGATACGCGCGAAGGCTTTGTTCCAGAGAAGAATGCCCTTCTTCACAGCGTCCCGGTATTCCACCGGGATGGTGTTTTCCAGCCAGAAGACAATCTGTTTTCTGGGCAGGGAGCGCCCGGCTTTGGGATCGGCCTTTTCCAGGTGCCAGCGGTTGACGTAGCGGTTGTAGGGCGAGTCCCGCAGCACCGTGGTGTAGTCCTGGTACATGGTGAGGAAGTGGCCCACGCGGTCGTCCGCAAGCCTGGGCCGGTAGGTGGTTTTGGGCAGGGTGGAGAGGCTGTAGTGGTAGACATGCTGGAAGGACCGCGCGTCGGGAACCGTGGGGAACAGTTTCGGGTTGTCGCTTTTGAAGTGGAGGACGACTTCGATTTCCGTGTTGCGGAGGAACGACTTCAACAGCCCGAAGTAGCTGTTGTCCTTGTCGAAGCTGTACCTGGTCTTTTTGATGTATTCGCTGAAGATATAGCCGACCATCCCGATGTCCTGGATGAAGAACTCGCCGGGATCGACCAGGATGCTGCCCCGTTCCGGATGGGTCTGGCTTTCAACGATTTTGGCCGTTCCCACGATGGAGTTGGACACGCCCCGGCCAATGGCCCGGTGGATGGCCGATTCCCTGTCGGCGCGATAGTAGACATTTTTGTGGATGAACTGGACCTTTTTTCCAATGCGTTTGAGGATGAAGGGGAAGTAATACATCATGGCGGAGGAGTCGAAGTAGTAGCCATCGGCCGCCTCGCGGGTGATGGAGCAGAGGTAAATTTTGTCAAACTGGTCCGGCTTGATCTCCATGTAGACCTTTGCCTCGTCGTCCTTCCGGTAGAGCGTGAACAGCCCTTCGATGATTTCGAAGTCTTCGACGACTTCCTCAAAGGTCTTCTTTTTTTTCTTTTTGTCCTCGGCCTTGCTGGTGTCCTGTGCGGCCCCTTTGGCTGCGACTTGAGATGTGTCCTGAGCAGTGGTGTCGGGGTTGGCCTCTTCCGCGCTGGCAGGTGTGACAGGCGTTCCAACGGGTAACAGCAGGAAGAGAAAGACAAGAATGAACCAGCGCATAGCGTCCTCCTTATTTCTTCATACAGGTTCCAAATTTGAGATTATCGACCGGGTAACAGTATAAGCAACCAAGGGTGTGCACGCAATTCCCACATTGAAGACGCGTAGAGATATTCAAAAGCCCCGTTCCAGACGAAGGAGACGGGGCTGGTGATTTTGCGTGATGTTCAGGGCACCTTGTCCACCAATAACACCGGCAGGACCTGCTCTCGCTCGGCGGCTGCCCTCCGGCTTCCTTCCGCACAACATGGTCTTTTTGTACTCCAACTATATCGCGATGACCTTTTTGGCACCTTCACTCTCCGGCCAATCAATATGAATGCTCACCTCGCAATCGAGGCGTTCAAGGAACCGCATCAGCCGTTCGACGCTGTAATAGGAGAACTTACCGCTTTTAAGCCGGGAGATTTCCGGTTGCTTAACTTCCAGAATCCTCGCGGCCTTTGTCTGAGTCAGCTTGCGGTGTTCGAGAATCCGAAAAATCTCCGCACCAAGTTGGGCTTTGAGCAACTCTTCTTTGGCTTCCTCGTCACTGAATCCCAGATCAGAGAAGATGTTGCCGCTGCTCTGTTCGATTTTAATATCCTCGCCCATGGTCTTCCTCCTCCTGTCTGGCCAACTCTCCGGTCGCGTGTGACGTCATCGAAAACAACCGTTGACGCCCATTGCAACTGGCTCATACTCTATCTCCTCGCAACTCTGTCGGGTATCGCATGACTTCAACAAAATCGCCGGCAACCGTTTCAATTCCTGGTTGCGTGGGTCCACCTCGAAGCCGCCGGACTCCAGTGCCGTTACGCCAAGCAGCGGTTCGGCACCTTCCTCGCCATATACGATTGTGCCGCCCACGACCTCTCCCTCGAATTCCAGGTCGGCCGTCGTGATCTCCAGGCTGATTTTGTTCCCATCCGCAAGGGTGTACTCCCGGCGGCCTTTCGGTTTGAGTCCGATGGCTTCCAGGTGCGCCCTGGGTACGAGCGAGTCGAACGCGCCGGTGTCCACCAGGAATGTGCCGGTCCAGCTTCGCTGCAGATCGGCGGGATTGCGGATTGTTACATCAACGTAGGTCGCGCCCATTATGGTTCTCATTTCGACTGGCTTTTCGCCAGCACCATTGTGATTTCGGCGGAAAGGGTTTAGTGAGCAACCCTGCCCGCTCACCGCGCCAGCCAGGCGCTGAAGCGTTCGTTCATTTCGTCTGCGTAGTCGCTCCACCATTCCCAGTTGTTGTGCAGGGCACGCTTCGCATTCTGCGGGCTGGTGGGCATGTGCGGATTCATCTCGACACCCTTCTCGGCGTGCGTCGAGATCAGCGGCATCGCGGAGCGGCGTGTGGGGCTGTAGGAAATGTAGCGACCGACGCCGGCCATGGACTGCGCGGTCGTGGCAAATTCGACAAACTTGCGAGCGGCCCCGAGGTTGCGCGTGCCTGGCGTAGCGCTTCGATGGTCAAAGTTGCCTGGGGCAGAGGCTTCCCGTCCTTCCGATAAAGCACAATCGCCTCCTCGACAATCTGGCATAGATCATCAAAGACGACCCTTTCATCTTCTCCGTGACAGCCTGCGTAAATCAGGCCGGGCGCACTGCCCACGTAGCACTGATCCTCTTCGGACCATTCAACGATCTTCGCGTACTTGGCACTGTCTCTCATTTGGTTCGACTGCCTGGCGACGAATCCGGATTCATCCATGCCGGAAGAGCGGTCCCTGTAGCTTCCGCATACAAGGTCTCCGGTGCTATGTCGATCTCGTTGCCCCACGTCAGAACCCCAAGCTCCTCGTTGATAGCAAAGCTCCGGAAGAACTCGAGATCTCTAAATCGCTCAAATACACCTCGCCTCTCCAAATACTTTGCGAAATCAACGGTTCCGCATCGACCGTCATCGAATTCTATCTCGATGAGGTAGGCACCTCGATAGATAGCTGAAACAACATCGTGTAGCATACATCTCTCTCCTTGCTATTGAAGAGGTGGTATCTTTCTGGGAGGCCTGTCGCTTCGCGCTTTATCCCAGTTGTCCATCAACTCCGGCTGATGTTGAGACGCCCACTCCACGACCAAACCCAGCACCCGGGGAGGCAGTTTTCCGTATGGTCCTGACCTCTGGCGGTGCCCCTACCCGGCGGTGATTTCCAGACGGACGACGCCTTTGACGTTGGCGCACCGGTCGTCGAGGCCGGGGATGAGGAGGCGCAGGGGGCCGCCCAGGCTTGCGGGGAGGGGCTGCCCGTTGATCTGGTAGATGAGGAATCCTTTTTCCGAGACGTCGGCAAGGGAGACGCGGGCAGAGAAACCATCCTCTGTCGCGTGGAAGACGGCGTGTGTGGCGCCGGGTTTGACCGCTGTCAGAAGGGTTCGCACCCAGACGCCGGCGCCCTGCCGTTTTGGAGCGATCCGGCCGATGTCGGGGATCTGGTCCTGAAGCTCCTGAAAGTCCCGGTAGCTGAGGTCTGTTTGGGCCGCAACCTGGCCTTCTATTTTCAATATCGGCACGTCGGCGCTTCCGTCCGGTTCCACCTGTTCCATGCGGTCTTGGACGATGTCCACCAGGCGCCGGTCGAATCCGATGGGGGGGGCGATGAGGCATTGTACGTTGGGATAGGCCTTCCGAACGGCCTCCGCCCTTTCAGAAAGTTCGCGGCGGACCCGGTCCTCCAGGTGGAGGAGGTAGGGAACGACCACGATTTGTGCTGCGCCTTTTTCAACACAGGATCGGAGGGCGTCCTCAAAGGAGGGATGCCCGCGCAGGGAGGCTGCTTCCACGACTTCGCCGGTTCCCTCCCTGCAGAGGATGTCGGCAGTCCGCCTGAGGCCGTCTCCGGCCCCACCCATGTGTCCTATCAGGATGGTTGCCCGCACCATTGAGCGATCTTCTCCCCTGTGATAAGGATATTGTATTTTTCCATAACTGCCTTATATTTGTAGACCGTGTCCCCCCATTGCTGAGGATGATTTTATGCCCCCTTTTGAAGAACTTCCGGTCTTTATTCAGGTGGTGCTTACGCTTTCGTCGGCGTTGATTCTGCTGATTGGCGGACACCTGATCTGGCGGATAGTCCGGGCGGTTCTCAGGCGTGACAACTCCAGGTAGTGCGCCCCTACCTTTTGCGTTTCATCTCCTGTTTGGCGTAGGTGATCGCCATAACTTCCAGGGCGTTTATGAGGTAGACGTCGCGGATGTCGCGTTCGAGGGCCTCTACCATCTGGCGGGCGAGTTTGGGGATCTCCTCTTCCAGGGGTCCTTTCATCCGGTTCCAGTTGTCCTGGCGCCCATGCTTTTTATCACAGGTTTCCCGGGCGGCGCGGAAAATGGCCATGGCCATTTTCCGCGGATCGCCGTCGAGCTGGATTTCATCTTTCGCCATGGGGTTGATTAACTCCTGTATATCGGCTCAAAGAGGACCGTATCTCCCACCACATAGTCCACAATTCGGACCCAGGCTCCCTCCTGAAGTTTCAGAATTCTCTCCACATTTCCTCTGCTTTCGTCCACACGAAGGGACGTGCGGCCCTCTCCCGGTGGTTGGGGCCACAACCTCGGGTTTGCGGCTTCGGCAATTTCCGCCCAGGCGCCGTCGGCTTCAGACTGCAGGCGGGTTTTGTGCAGGTTGCCGGTTCTGGCCAGGATGGGAAAGCCAAGGTCGATCCGATCGCGGTCTACTGAGACAACTTTTGCCCGACCCAGCACAGAGCTGACATCGAGTTTGAGATGAACCATGTTCGGACCGGAGGGTTCGACGGCCTCCACTTTGTAGGTGTGGCCGCGGCCCTCCGGGTTGATCCGGATCCGATCCCCCGGCTCGATCTTCACAAGCCCCTCCACGTCGATGGCGCAGGTCTGACGGTCGATGGCGACGATGCAGCCGGTCTGATGGGCGTTCTCAAAGTGGAAGGTTTTGCCTTGATGGTGGAGGCCGGATGCGCCTGCGGCGACAACGGTTCCGTCGATGACGGCGGCGAGGGCACCTTCAAGACGGGTGCCGTCATCGAATTGGGTGGGAACATCCGGGTTGGCCTCGGGAGCCCAGTAAAGGGCGATGCGTCTGCCCCGGCGGGTGGTGAGGCCGATGCCGCTTGCGGTTGTAGCGCCTGTGTGGACGGCGATCGGTTTTGCCTCTGCGAGGGTGGGGTCTCCCACGCGGGGTTCGAAGACGAGGTCGATGCAGGTCGGCTCCTGCTCGTGGAGGGGGGAGCGCCTCCAGAGGAGGGTGCGGTACCGGTATTTGGACAGATCGGGTTCACCCATCACGGCCGTGGCGCGGGCGGTGAGGAGTTCGGTGTTGGGACCGGTCCTGAGCTGGTGGAGGTCGAGGCATACGGCAGGCTCGGCTTCGGACTGCCAGGACCCCTTCCAGACCGGCAGGGCCTCTGCTGCGGCCACGTCGTCCATGTAGGCGAGGGCTGTGTGGTCGGGGTGAGACAGGGTTTCCATATTTCCCCTGTTTCCCCTGGGGTCTGCCACGGTTCCCGGCCGGGGCGTGAATCCGGCGCCGGGAGATTGACAGGCGCCTTCCATGCCTTTGCAGGCGCGCCAGTGTTCGGTTCCTCCACGGATTCTGGACAGGTCGATGAGGGCGACGCCATCCCCATCTGTTTCAACAAGCGCAATGAGGCGGCGGAAGGTGACGCCGGATTTGTACCACCGGTTCCGGGCGCTGTCCCATGCCCAGCGGTCGGCTTCGACATCGAGGACCTGGAGGCCGTCTGCAAACAGGGTGCGGATGAGGCTGCCCCGGCCGGCGACCCCGGGATCGGCCGGGCCGGGCAGGGTTGCCCAGACCGTGTTGTGGGTTGCCCAGTGGCCTTCCCATACCGGGCGGCTGGCCCAGGACTGGGGGTAGCCCAGGTCGGTGAGGAAGGGCCTGCCAAAGGCGAAGAGCTGGACATCTAAGAGGTCCCGGTGCCGGTGCCCGGGGGTGTCGCCGTAGACGATGCCAACGGCCGCCCGTTCGGGGGCTTCGGGAGTCCGGAGGATGGCGATTCCGACGCCGTCGTGGACGGTGGGGCCGATGGCCCTGTGCCGGCCGGTCTGCACGGCGGTCCGGATTTCGCAAACGGTTGGATCTTCGGTAAATTCAACGGCCCATTCGAGGATGTCGGCGGAGTTGTAGACGTAGATACAGTCGGCCTCAAGGGGGGCCGCGCCCTTTCCGTGGACGCCGGACCCTGGCGAAGCGCCGTCGCCGAACTGGAACCAGGATTTGCCGATCATGGTGATTTCATGCGGCTGCCGGGCAATGCGGGAGGCCCTGGGGTCGCTGAGCAGGGGGGGATAACGGGACTCGGGATAGGCTTCGGGGTGCTGTTTGCGAAGCTGCCGGAGCTGGTGTTCGAGGATGAAAAGCCCGTTGGTGTGGATGCTGTTGTAATTGCCTGTGGCCTCCGGGGGGGTGCCGTCGGGGAAAAAGTCATTGGTGGTGAAAACGCGGAGGGTGTCGGGGCCCTCGTCGTAGAGCCAGTCCAGGGCGTTCCGGGCGTCTGGACGGTCCAGGCCCCGGAGGAGGGTCAGCGCGCCCAGGCTCTCCCGGGGCTGGTTGCTGCGAGCGCCCCAGTCCAGGATGCACTGGAGGTGGACGGCCAGCATTTCTTCGATGAAGGCAGCGACATCACCGGGCGTCCGGACGTTGAGGCCAAGCGCCTGCGCCCGCCTGACCAGTTCCGGATCTTCGCGGACGAGGGGCCAGATGGTGTCGTAGGCTAAAGCGAGGATTTCACCGATGTAGGGAATGTCGATGGCATAGCGGAGCAGGCCCTTGGCGGACAGCGCGGCCACCGTGTCGGGCTCGCCGGCCCAGTCGGGCTGCCCCCATTCCCAGGGTTGCTCCACTTCTTTGGACGGTCCGTGGCGGTACTGGGGAGCCGATGCGGCATAACATTCTTCTGCTGCATAACGCAGGAGCATGAGGCCAAGCTGACGGGCGGTGTCCTCATCAAAGCCGTTTGTGCGCAAATGGGCGGTGAGCGCCCCGATGGCGCCGCCGTAGTTCTGGATCAGGTCCCTGGTATAGCTGGCGGCAAAGAGGAAGATGTGGCCTTCGGAATCGAAATAACCAAAGCCGTCGTCTACATACGCTCCGGAGGTGAAGTCTTCTGCGATCAGGTCGTTGCTGGGAAAGGTGGTCCCGCAGGAGGGACACTCGGAGCGAAAATCGGCCGGGAGGTGATTGCGCACCCAGGGGTAGAATCCGCCGAATTTGAAGATGGCGGTGCCGCACTGGGGACAGCCCTGGTGGACGTTGGTATAATGGGCTTTGGGGAGTTCCGCCGGGGGAAACTGGCGCCAGAGCACACCGTCTGGCTGCGCGGTCCACCAGGAGACCAGGTCATCGTTGATCCTGGAGGGTTCACGCGTGTCCTGGAGCGTCTGACGGGTTTTGGTGGACCGATAGGGCCGACTTAAAGGCCACCTGCGGGGCCACCAGGCGCCGTTGTAGGTGTGGGGACGGCGCAGCTCGTCTAAGGTGCGTACCTGGAGCGCGATTTGCGCGGTGCGCCCGTTCCTGTGGGCGGTGATGGTGTAGTCCCCGGACTGCTGCGGGGTACGGAGGTAGTGGTAGAGGGCAGAATCGGCCTGTACCCACCGGGCGGCGATTGGCTGGAAGCCGTCGGCTTCCAGGGCGATATTACCGTCGGGCGCCTGGACCGGCAGGCGGAAGGCGCGTCCGGTTAAGATGACGCGGGGCGCCCAGGGGATGCGGAGGTTCGGCATGGGGTGTCCTCTATACTGCCATCTCTGCTTTGATCGCCGGGTGATGCTTGTAGTCGATCAGTTTGAAATCACCATAGACGAAATCGTCGATCGTTTTCTGCCCCCTGTCTTCGATGTGGAGCCGGGGGAGCGGATAGGGCGTTCGACTCAGCTGCTCGCGCACTGCGTTGATGTGATTCAGATAGATGTGCACGTCTCCCAGGGTGTGGATGAATTCATAAGGCTCCAGATGGGTGAGTTGGGCCACCATGTGGAGCA
This sequence comes from Candidatus Latescibacterota bacterium, assembly GCA_965222075.1. Taxonomy (GTDB): domain Bacteria; phylum Latescibacterota; class UBA2968; order UBA2968; genus JAAXHW01. The sequence continues at coordinate 4,851,260 of OZ244937.1, forward strand.
GGAGCGAATAGGAGGCGATGTTCAACGGGACGCCTAAGAACATGTCGCAGGAGCGCTGGTACATCTGGAGAGAAAGCCGGTTCCCCGCTACATAAAACTGGAAGAAAGTATGGCAGGGAGGCAAGGCAACGTCTTGGGGGCCGACTTCGGCGGCGTTCCAGGCGTTGACCATGATCCTGCGGGAGTCGGAATCGGTTTTAATGGTGTCGATCGCTTCTTGAAGTTGATCAACGGTTCTGTCCACGCCCCGCCAGTTCCTCCACTGCGCGCCGTAGATTCTGCCCATTGACCCATCGTTTTCCGGTTGTCCGGTTCTTTTCAGGTAGTCCTGATAGTTGCCATCCCACAGACTGTTGTTGGGGTAAAGGCTTTTGAGGTCGTAGATGTTGTCGGACCCGGAGATAAACCAGAGGAGTTCGGTGACCATGGACCTCCAGACGAGCCGTTTGGTGGTGACCGCCGGGAATCCGTCGACCATTCCGTACCTGGCCTGAAGCCCGAAGCCTGAAATGGTTCCGACCCCTGTTCTATCTTTTTTTTGCGTGCCGTGGCTCAGGATGTACTGGAGCTGGTCCAAGTATTGTTTCATTTCAGGCTCTTCGTAAGGCTGATGACCACCGATGACCACGGGTAGGGGCCAAAAGCTTTAGCGGTTAGCGGGCGTTTTTCTTTTGTATACCACGAAAACGAACTCGGGGTGGTCTTTCTCTTTTGTGATTTCCCACTCGGTCTGGTCGAATTCGGGGAAGTAGGTGTCTCCGTCGTAGTCTTTTTTGATGTAGGAGAGGTACATTTTGTCCGCAAGGGGGAGGGCCTGGCGGTAGACCTCGCTGCCGCCGAAGATGAAGCTTTCTTTTTCGCAGGACCGGGCTTTCTGGATGGCGTCTTCGAAGGTTTTGCAGACGTGGATGCCTTCGGTTTCGGGGAGGGTGCGGCTGATGACGATGTTTTTTCTCCCGGGGAGGGGACGGCTGCCCAGAGATTCGAAGGTTTTGCGGCCCATGATAAGGGTGTTGCCCATGGTGAGCCTCCGTAACTGTCTGCTTTCTTCGGAGATGTGCCAGGGCATGGCATTGTTATTGCCGACCACCCGATTCCTGGTCATGGCTGCGATGATGATCATGGCCTGACCTCGTTTTTCAGCGGGGGCGCGATGTGAAGGAGCGGTGGGGGAGAGGTTGTCCGGCCGATGAGGTCGTATTCGAGGGCACCGGTGATTTCGACCTCTGCGAACTCGCCGATTTGCGCCGGGCCGGTGAGGGTGACTTCCCCGTCGATTTCGGGTGCGTCCATTCGGGTGCGTCCGATGAGGTCGAAGGCGGGGTCTTCGGAGACTCTGTCGACCAGGACCTGGAAGGTTTGTCCGACAAATCCCTGGTTGATTTCAGCAGAGATGGCCGCCTGAAGGTCCAGAATGCGGTCGAGGCGTTCCCGCTTTTCCTCCTCGAATACGTCGTCGATCATGAGCCCTGCGGATGTGCCCTCTTCGTGGGAGTAGAGGAAGCCCACGAGGCGGTTGAACCGGATTTCGTCGATGAAGTCCAGCAGTTCCCGGACGTGTTCTTCCCGTTCGCCGGGGAATCCGGCGATGACGGACGTCCGGACCGTGAGATTGGGCACACGCTCCCGGAGCGTTCGGATGAGTTTTCGGATGCCGGCCTTTGTGGTGCTTCGGTTCATGGCCTTGAGGATGGGATCGGAGGCGTGCTGGATGGGCATATCGACATAGGCACAGAGCTTCTCTTCGGCCGCCAGCAGGTCGATCAGGTCCTCACGCCAGCCGGTGGGGTAGGTGTAGAGGAGGCGGACCCATTTGAGGCCGTCGATTTTGACAAGCTCCCGGACCAGGTCCACAAGCCGGGGCCGCCCGTAGATGTCGGCGCCGTAGCGCATGGTGTCCTGGGCGACCAGGGCGATTTCTTTGACCCCGCCGGCGACCATCCGGAAGGCTTCTGCGACGAGTACTTCGATAGACTCACTCCGGTTGGGGCCCTTGAAGCCGGGGATGGCGCAGAAGGCGCAGGTCCGGTCGCAGCCGTCGGAGATCCGGAGGTAGGCCCAGTGGTTCGGGGTGAGGAGGAAGCGCGACGCATCGCCTCTGAGTGTCTGCGCCCGGGATACCCCCAAAAGCCGGTCGCAGTGGGCCACGATGTCCCGCTCGCCGGCCAGGCCGACGATCAGGTCGGCTTCGGTGAGTTCCGCCTCGAGTTCATCCCGGTAGCGCTCGGCCAGGCAGCCCGTGACGATCAGGCCTTTGCAGTTTCCGCTTTCTTTGTAATCTGCGGCCTCCAGGGCCGTGGCGATGGATTCTTCTTTTGCAGGTTGAATAAACCCGCAGGTGTTGACGACGATCAGGTCGGCGTCTTCTGAAGACTCGGTAAGGGCATAGCCGTTGCGTTCCAGCAGCCGGTGCATCCGTTCGGAGTCTACGGTGTTTTTGGGACATCCGAGGGTGATGAGGTTGACTTTGTGCATATGCTTGAAGTGTCCGTAGATTTTTTTATCGACTGCTCTCGCCGGATTTGACATTCCAGGTCAAGCGGAGATTTCTGATGCCGGTGTGTCTGCACGGTACTGGAGAAATGATCGGATAAGAAGCCCTTTTTGTCAAGCCTGAAGATCCCGGGGCAAAGTCCACAGCAGGGACGGCGGCCGATATTTGGGCCAAAAAACCCTTGCCTTTTTGACCCGACCCTGTATATTTTACGTCTCTGCATAGTGTTCAGGGTTTAACAGGAGGCGATCAGGATGGCAGCCAGGTGTGAAATCTGCGGGAAGGGGTCGATGGTTGGGAATCACGTCAGCCACGCGAACAACAAAGTGAAGCGCCGGTTCAACCCCAATCTGAGACGCGTGCGTGCGGTTGTGGATGGGTCGCCCAAACGGATTAAGGTCTGCACAACGTGTATCAAGCTGGGTCTCGTGGTGAAAGCCGCATAGGGAATGGGCCGATCACGATGGTTCGGTGTGAAAACTCACCTTGAGTGAAAGGTGAGTTTTTTCGTTGGGCATGGGTGGGTTTATTAACCGGAAAGTGACCTATGGACTATTTTCACAGCAAGCGGTTCTTAGACACGCTGCAGGACTGGGAGCGGGGGGGCGCGCCCCTGGGCCCTCTGGAGGACTATTTGCCCCGCATGAGGGCGCTGCTGAGCCGCTTAGACGATCCGCAGGCGCAATATACCTCCATTATTGTGGGGGGGACGGACGGCAAGGGGACGGTGGGCAGCCTGCTGGCGGCGCTTTTGCACGCGGCAGGCCGGGGGGTCGGGCTTTATATCTCACCCGATCTGCATACCATACGGGAGCGGGTGCAGGTGGATGGAAAGGTGGTGGCGAAGGATCTCTGGGCCGAGGGGGTGACCCACCTGTATGAGAAGAGCAGGGATTTCGAACGGGAGGGGTACGGCGCGTTCAGCAGGTTTGAGGCCCTCACGGCCCTGGGGGCCCATCTGTTTGCCCGGGAGGGCGTGGACTACGGGATTTTCGAAGTGGGGTTGGGCGGACGGTACGACGCTACAAATGCCTGGGATTCCGATCTGGCGGTCCTCACGCCGATTCACCTGGACCACACGGATGTGCTGGGAGAGAGGCTGGAGGAGATCGCCGCGGATAAGTTTACCATTGCCCGGCCGAAGCGGCCGCTGTTTACCACAGCGTCTCAGGCGCCGGAGGTCTTAGCATACCTCCGGCGGCAGAGCGAGCGGAGCGGGGTGGACCTCTACGTTGTGGGCGCCGGGGGTGTGGACGCTCCTGCGGGGCGGGCAGGCCTTGTCCTCCCTTCGATTACAGAGGCGTTGCCGGATCGCGCTTCCACCTACATCCGGAATGTCCGCCTGGCCACAGCCGCCGGGCGCTACCTTCTGGGGGAGGCGCTTGGGGAGGCGCTTGTCCGGGAGACAGTGGAGGCCCACCAGTGGCCGGGGCGGTTCGAGGTGGTGCGAAAGGATCCCTGGATTCTGCTGGATGGGGCGCACAACCCTGCGGCCGCTGCCGCACTGGTGGAAGACCTTCGAGGTATTTCGCAGCAGTGGACGTTTGTCGTAGGGGTAAATGCAGGACACGATGCGGCCGGTATTTTGCAGGCCATCCGGCCGATTGCAAAGGAAGTTATCCTGACGGAGTCAGGCCATCCAAAGGCGATTCCGGCCAGGGTGCTGCGGCAATACCTGCACGGAGGGATTTCCGCCCGGTGTGCGTCTGACCGCCTGGAGGCCCTCAAACGGGAGGTGTCCGGTTTAAAGGCGGGCGATTGTCTCTGCGTGATCGGATCGCTTTACCTGGTTGCCCAGGCGCGAGATGTGCTCAACCTCCCGGGCGAGCGGGACGGGTTCAGTGAAGACGTGATCCTGGAGAGCCTGAGATGCGTAGAAGCGGCCTGTCAGAATCTGGGAGTGGCATATACGGCGGTTTCGGAAGACGGAAATGTGCTGCGCCTCATCCGGAACGGCAGGCCCGTTTACTTTTTACGCAATAAGCACCCGTTTAACGATTACGTCGGGGCGCGTCTGGCAGAGGATAAGGCGTATCAGTACGAACTGTTTCTGCAGGCAGGCCTTCGGGTTCCTTATACGCTGAAGGTCTTCAATCCCCTTGCAGCCCCCCGATTTGACCGCTATAAGACCCATTCCTCTGTGGATGCTATTGTGGAGGATGTCGAGCGGCAGTTTACCTATCCGGTGGTGGTGAAGCGAAAGCGGGGCTCTATGGGGCAGGGGGTGTACCTGGAGACGAACCGCTTTGGTCTGAAGCAGCGCCTGCAGGCGTTGTGTGAAAACAGCGGCTACTTAGATAATGTCTTTCTGGTCCAGGCCGTTGTGAGCGGTCCGGAGTACCGTATTGTGGCCAGCCAGGGGGATCTACTTCTGGCCTATGAAAAGAGAAACGACCTGGGCGGGGAATCGGAGGATTTAAATCCTCTGCACCGGGCCGGCGGACGTGCGGTGCGGGTCGCCGACCCCGGCCTGCACAGTTCGATGGAGGAGGTTGTAAAGGGGATTGCACAGGTTATTGACCTGGGATTTTACGCCATCGATCTGATTCTGGCCGAAGATGGGTTCTCCGTTCTGGAGATCAATCCCAACCCGATCTGCTATTTTTACAATTCGCACAACAGCCGTTCGGATTTTGTGCGTATTTACGAGTGGTTGATCCGCAAGTATCTGATGGAAGGGGACCGGAGCGAGTTGGAGCGGCCGGATATCGGGCTGGCGGTTGCAGCAAGGGGCGATTGAGTTGGAAAAAGGGATAAAGACTGGCCCACCAGGGTCCGCATCGAGTTCGGGTTTTTACCGTGTCCTCCGTGTTAAACCTTCACCGGAACCATGCGGTGTGCTTTGGGCTGGAATTCGCAGCCGGTGAGCAGGCGAGTCAGGGTGTTGGTGATTCGGAGGGTGACCCGGTTTTTCCCCTGCTTCAACCAGGTGGTCTCACCCGTCCAGTGGTAGGGCGCCCAGGCCCGCACGCCGAGCGAATGGCCGTTGATCTGGACTTCGACGATATCCGAAACGTCTTTGAACGCCTTTTCCAGGGAGATGACAAAGTGTCTGGTTTTGGGGCACTCCGGGAAGACCACATGCCGCGTATAGGCCACTGTGCCGGCGTAGAAGGGCATCCTCAGATCATCTAAGCGGCCTAAAGGCCCCTTCTCAACCGGAGCGGTCAGGCGCAGATAGTGGCTTCGCCAGTGATTTACCCCAAAACGCCCGAAGAGGTAGAAGGCGTCCACAAGCCCTTCCGTGAGTTCGCCCGCCTCCACGCGGACGGCGAGCACGTTCTTGCCCTTTGACACGCGGCGCCCCAGGGCAGAGGTGACATTGGCGTGATCGTACCGAAAGGTGGGGCGGAAGGTATTGCTGGGCATCTGAGAGCCGTTGAGGTAGATCTGATGGTTTCCAAGAATCGCACTCCGGTCCATCACCAGGGCCAGTTTGCCGGGCGTCGTATCGGCCAAAAATGCCGTTCGGAACCAGCAGACCAGCGGCAGCTCAATCTCGGTTTTGAGCGGCAGGCCGGGGCCGTCCGAAGCCAGGCTGATGGGCAGATTGGAAAAGGTAGAGAGTTCCCGGATCTGTTCTACAAGGGGCTTGGGCTCCACAATCAGCCAGCGGCTGTCCCTGTAGTCCGGTTCGTGCCATCCCTGCTTTATGCCTCTGTTCTGAGGGTCAATCTGCATCCGGAAGCGGTCCAACCGCAGGGCATTGTCTTCTTCGGGATCGACTTTCCAGGGACCACTCAGATCGAGGGGGAGCTGCTCGGGGGCTTCCAGCCTGCAGGACGTTTGCGCTTTGCCTTCTGAAACCACAATGAGATGGGACTGCAAGCGCTCGAAGGAGAGATCGATTGTGAGCCGATTTCCCTCCCTCACAGCGGGCAGGGACGCACGCCGACCGGTTTCGAGGTCCCACCGCTCTACCTTGTTCTGTTTGGAGGGGACCTGCAGGCCGATCCGGGAATTGAAAGCAACCTGGGAGGTGTTGGTCAGGAAGTAGATCTGTTCCTTTCCGTCCTGCCGTTGATGGCACAGAAGCGTCAATGCGCCCTTTTTGTCGGTCTCCACGATGACCCGCCGGGGTAGAATCTGGTCGAGGAGGTCGCCCATCGCCCTTGCCCCCAGGTTTTTCTCCACAGATCCCCCCGTCCGGATCAGATAGAGATTCCCCCGCTGTACAACGTGCACGCCGAATTCGTGCCCGATGTAGTCCCGGATCATCCGGGCCGGTTCCATGTCGGTCATCCGGGATAGGGCCTCGACCACCGAGGGGCCATCCTGGATATCTTCGATGGGCAACAGGCCCAGACAGATCACTTTCCCCCCGGCGTTGATAAATTCTCGGAGGCGTTCAAATGCGCCCCGTTCCAGGTTGGTGATGGGGGGAATGACCAGGACATCGTAGCGGCCGTTGCCCACATGGAGGCGTCCACCGACCACCCTGGCCTGTTGCAGCATTTCCGGGTCGAGGCAGTCGTAATCGCGCTGCATATAGCTGAGGGACGCCTTCAGGTAGGCCCAGTCTGCGACCAGCCGCGCCGTCAGTTTTTCTTCATCGGGATCGTAACCCACATAACGCCAGCCCAGGCCTGGGTGTCCCAGGTGGGCCCAGAGGCTTGTGGCCGGATCGAGCAGGGCAAGGTCGGCCACGTGCCGTCCCCGGCTGAGCGTATAAGAGATCCGCCCCACATAGTCGGCCAGGAGCCGGAAGTGTTTCCAGTAGGGATTCTGGTGGAACTGGGAGGGGGGAGCATCGTGTTTGCGCAGGCCGTCCAGGGTGTAGAAAAAGGCGTGGAAGTTAAACAGGTTACACCCCAGGGCCCCCAGCCGGTCGATGGTCCATTTCATGTCCTGCAGGGTCAGGGACCAGCCCGTGCCGTGAAAGCAGGTGTTGAATACCCGCTGTTTGTCCCTCTGATGCATCAGGGAGGAGGGGAATTTGGGATTCCAGCGGAATACCGCCGCGTGGTTTTCCCAACCCCTTATCTCTGAGGCGCCGACCTTCTCACGGCCTCCGCTTGTGCCGGGGATATGGACGTCGCTCTGGTGGGCGTTCCTGAAAACCGGCGCATCGGCTGCGTAGTGCACCCCCCGTTGGGCGCACCAGTCTGCGCAGGCCCTGTGGAAGTTGTCCCGCAGCAGTTCACTGAGGGTCTGGAAATAGTCGTAGCGAATACGCGTTGTGTGGGGCCCAAAACCGGCGATCAAGGCGGGGAGGCAGTCGAGGAGGTCGTATCCGTTGCGCTCCCGAAAGGCTTGGGGCAGAAAGGGAGACCAGGGCAACGGGCTTCTCTTGTAAGGGGGTGTCGTCGTTAGAATACCCGGGATTACGCTGCCGAAGTGCGCTCCCAGATGTGTTGCGTAGAGCTCGTATGTGGTTTCTATAAAATGTTCGACGGCCTTGGGGTTAAACGGGTCGAAATGGGTAGGCGCTTCAAACGCCTGCTGGAGAAAGACCAGCACCCGCCACCGACCCGTCGGCGCCTTCCAGAAGAGGCGATGCACCGGTTGCTGAGCAAAATACTGCTTGGGATGGTACTCCTTTCTGTCTGTGGATTCCCTGTAGACCTCCTGGCAGTGGTTGGAGCCGATGTAGCCGTTGATGTCTTCTGCATCTTCCCAGAGGCACCGGTCCCGTCTGAGGGGGACCGCAATCGCGCGCAATACCGTGGCCCACGGCAGTTCCATATCGACCTGCTGGCCTCCCTGAACCGTGGTTTCTCGGAAGGTAAGGTATTGCGCACGGTACTGCGGATATCCCAGGGTAATCCGTTCCCCACTCATCTCGCCCGGGTAGGGGTATCCATCCTGAAGCCAGACCTGGAGGCCGTGGGCCTGAGCGGTTTCTATAGCCAGTTTGACCCGTTCGAACCAGACTTTGGAGAGGTATGGAATGTGCAGACCCGGGCGTGCGGAGAGACAAAAACCGCCGATCCCTTTCTCGCTCATCTCGCGGATCTGCCGGATGATTTCGCCCTCATCTATGGCGCTGTTCCAGAACCAGAAGGGGACGATCCGATACGCGGCCGGGGGGTTGACAAAGGCATTGGCGTTCATGGGGCGCTTCACCTGACAGCAGGCCTATTTAACCTGTTCTTTTGCTGGTAGGATATCGAAGCCTAAGAAATCGGCATCAACCAGGGTTTTCTTTGCAGTCCAGAGAAGGATCGCGATCAGTACAAAGAGGATGAAGGCCAGGATATAGTTTCGGATTTGTCTGAGGCGTCTTCCCCGCCGCTGAGACCGCCCCCTGCGGGCCGTCTCCTCTCGTTCTCGCTGCAGGGCCTCTGCTTCTGCGCTGGGTGAAACTTGAGTGGGAAGAGGTTCGGGTAGCGCCTCCGGCGATGTGGCGGGAGGGGACGCGTGCGGACCCTGTTCGTTTTTAAGGCCTGCGACTGTCTCCCCCGAGACCACAGCCTGTTCCGCCAGCACCTGCTCCACGACGACCAGCAGGTCGTCCGTTTCAAAGGGTTTCTGGAGAAAGCCGTTGGCCCCCAGCCTGCTCAGATGCTCCATTTTCCCGGCGTCGATGTCAGAGGAGATCATGACGACCGGCAGGTCTTTATTCAGTTCCCGGATAAACGCCAGGAGGGCTTCGCCCTGGACGGTGGGAAGGTAAAGGTCGAGGAGGACGAGATCGGGAGGCGTTTCCTGAAATTGGGCAATCGCCTCTGTCCACCGGGAGGCGGTGACGACCTGGAATCCCTGTTGGGAGAGGTAGGAGGTAACGGTTTCTAAGACATCCTGTTCGTCGTCCACAAGCAGAATAGTCCGGATGTTTTCCACTGTCCACCTCCCAAACTGTGGACCCCATCAGAAAAAGATCAGGGCGGTCCACTTCGGAAGCTTGGTTTGGATAGTTGAGATGATCGCCTTGCGGTCACCCGGAATGGGGCCCCTGTGTTGTTTTTCACATGGTATTCTGAGCACTAACGCTGGCCCGCACAGACTTCACAGAGATATACTACCGTCCGGTATCGATCTTGAAGACGTGTCAATTTGATCCGCCCTTCCCGTTCTCCACACTGGTCGCAGGGGCGTTCCAGTGGAGGGTTCACAGCCCCTTCCTGCGGTTCTGCACAGGCATCGCATTGATAGAGGCTCTGCTTTTGTCCATTGACGATTCGCGTTAAAACGCGCGTTACAGGGCGAGTACCACAGCATTCGCAGAGCAAGGCGTTCTTCCTGTGCAGGCCCGGGCTCTTTCCCGGACCAAATGACCGATGAATCCCGGCAAAAATTTAACGTTTAGATTCAAAAAGTCAAGATAAATGCGGTATATATATGTTTCAAATATATAATTTTATTTATTTTATGGAAAACAGGCCCCCGATGGCCCCGGTTGGTCCTGTATGAGCGGACGGGGAGTACACAGACCGCTGGTAAAAAAGAATATTTTGTTGTAAATATTACCCTTATCTTATATTCCCCCTGTCTATCACAGCGCTCCTTTTTAGTGGTTTACGCGTTCCTTTTTTATTATACTTGAGACATTGTCGATCACTTTTACGGAATTGTCCTCAGATGTCCAAACAGGTCTATGCAATTGTACCTGCCGCAGGGATGTCCACCCGGATGGGATCGCCCAAGCAGCTGCTCCCATTTGGGGACAAGACCGTTCTGCAGACGGTTGTAGATACCCTCTTAGAGGCAGAGCTGGACGGGGTTATGGTGGTTCTGGGGCACTATGCGGAGGCGGTTCGGGAGAGCTTGGGGGAACGACCGGTGGATTTCTATGTTAACAGTAACTATCGGAAAGGTATGTTTTCCAGCATCTTATGTGGAATCTGCGCACTGCCCGGTTCGGCCAATGCGGCCCTCATCGTCCTGGGCGACCAGCCCCAGATCGCTGGAGAGGTGGTTCGCCGTGTGGTGGCGGCCTACCGGGAGGGGAAAAAGGGGATCGTGATCCCGACGGTTGCGGGCGAACGGGGGCATCCGGCGCTGGTGGACCTGCAGAAGTACGGAGCCGAGATTGCCGGGCTTTCTGGGGAGGCGGGGCTGAAACCGGTGATGCGCGGCCACCCGGGCGATACGCTGGAGCTTCCGGTGGACGACGCGCGGATTTTGCGGGATATCGATACGCCGGAGGACTACCGGGCGGAGCTGGAAAGACAGGAGGCAGAAGGCCGAAAACAGAAGTAAATTTTACAGGTGATAAATATATGATATACAAAAACTTACAGGAATTCATCGCGGATATTGACCGCGCCGGCGAATTGGTGCGGATTGGCTTAGAGGTGGATGCCTATCTGGAGGTAACCGAGATCGCCGATCGGGCGATGAAAAGCCCGGGCGGTGGGCCGGCGCTGCTGTTTGAAAACGTCAAAGACAGCGCCATCCCCCTGGGGATCAACCTCTTCGGTTCCCGGCAGCGGATGTCGATGGCCCTGGGCGTGGCGGACTTGGATGAGATCGGCGACCGCTTAGCCGAGATGCTCAGGCTGGAGGTGCCCGATTCCCTGATGGGCAAGCTGGCAATGCTGCCAATGCTCAAGGAGATGGCGGGCTACCCCCCCCGGCAGGTCCGGTCCGGTCCCTGCCAGGAGGTGGTGCTTTTGGGGGACGAGGTGGACCTGGGCCGGCTGCCGGTGGCCACCTGCTGGCCCGAAGACGGCGGGCCTTATATTACGATGCCGCTGGTGATTACCAGAGATCCGGAGAGTGGGGTGCGCAACGTGGGGATGTATCGGATGCAGGTGTTCGACCGGAAGACCACGGCGATGCACTGGCAGCGGCACAAGGTGGGCGCACGGCATTTTGAGCTGGCCAGGCAGCGGAATCAGCGGTTGGAGGTGGCGGTTGCGCTGGGGGGAGATCCGGCCACGATCTACAGCGCGACGGCCCCGCTGCCCCCGGCGATCGACGAGTTTATTTTTACCGGGTTTCTCCGCCGCCGCCCCATGGAACTGGTCAGGGGGGTGACGGTGGACTTAGAGGTGCCGGCCGAGGCGGAGGTGGTGCTGGAGGGGTACGTGGATCCGTCCGAGGCGATGCTCCGGGAGGGCCCCTTTGGAGACCATACGGGGTTTTACTCCTTAGCAGATAATTACCCCGCATTTTACATCACGGCGATGACGATGCGGCACAGCCCGGTCTACCAGACGACGATCGTGGGCCGCCCGCCGATGGAGGATTTCTGGATGGGGCACGCCACGGAGCGGATTTTTCTGCCGCTTACGCGGCTGGTGCTGCCCGAAATTGTGGATTATCACATGCCGGCGGAGGGGATTTTCCACAATCTGGTGTTTGTGGCGATCGATAAGCACTTCCCCGGACACGCCTACAAGGTGATGAACGGGCTGTGGGGGTTGGGTCAGATGATGCTGGCGAAGGTGATCGTGGTTGTGGATAAAGATGTAAATGTGCAGGATCCGCAGGAGGCCTGGTGGGTGGCCCTCAACAATATTGACCCGAAACGGGACGTGCATTTTACCCCAGGACCGGTGGACGTGCTGGACCACGCGAGTGCGTCGTTTACGTTTGGATCCAAGATGGGGATCGACGCGACCCGGAAATGGCCGGAGGAGGGATTTACCCGGGAGTGGCCGGAGCGGATCGTGATGAGCGATGAGGTGAAGCAGAGGGTGGATGAGATGTGGGGCGAGCTGGGAACAGGGATTTGAATTGTGGATTTCGGATTTCGGAATGCGGGTTGGAATTAGATTTGGATCGGTAAAATTCCTGAAGTATATTCTGTACTGCAGAAGCGTATTGGACCTGTCTGCCGTGCCGGGCACCTGCTTGCGCGCTGCGCGCAGGCAAGCGGCACAGGCAGGTGCGAATAACAGATCGATTGTGGGGGGGCACGACTATGGGCGGAAAAACCGTGGGGTTCGGGATCGTCGGCAGCGGTATTGTGGCAGATTACCACATCGGCGCCGTGCTGGATACCGAGGGTGCGGAACTCGTTTCGGTATACAGCAGGAGCGAGGGACGGGCCCGGCAGACGGGTGAGCAGCACGGCGTTGCATGGTATACCGACCACCGGGAGATGCTGCAATCTCCGGATATTGACGTGGTATGCATCTGCACCCCAAGCGGCGTTCGCATCCCGATGGTTACGGATGCCGCAGCCGCAGGCAAGCACCTGATTATTGAGAAACCCCTTGACGTGACCCTGGAGAACATCGACCGAATCATCCAGGCCGCACAGGATGCCGGGGTGAAGCTGATGGGGATCTTCCAACTCCGCTATGGAGAGGCGATCAACCGGGTGCGGGAGGCCGTTCGGAGGGGGAAGCTGGGGAGGATGGTCCTGGGCGACGCCTACATCAAGTGGTTCCGCCCTCAGGCGTATTATGACAGCGCAGATTGGCGGGGCAACTGGGCACTGGAGGGCGGTGGGGCGCTAATGACCCAGGGCAGCCACAACGTAGACCTGCTCCAGTGGATTATGGGACCGATCAAGCGGGTTTACGCGCGGATGGGGACGCTTGTGCACGATATCGAAGTGGAAGATACCCTTGTGGCTGCCCTCGAATACGAGAGCGGCGCGTTGGGCGTGATTGAGGCCACGACGTCGTCCCACCCCGGCCTGCCCGCAAAGTTAGAGTTCTCCGGGAGCGAGGGGACGGTTGTGATGGAGGCCGATCAGATTACCGTGTGGGATATCAAAGGGGAAGCTTCCGAAGCCGCGGATGCCCAGTTGACCGATCTGGCGAAGGCCGCCTCGGACTCGAAGACCTTCGGCACTGAGGGGCACAAGGCCCAGATCGCCGAGATGGTCCGGATTCTAAATGAGGGCGGCGAACCGGCGATCGACGGTCTGGAGTCGCGCAGTGCCATTGAACTCATCCTGGCCATTTACAAGTCGGCCAGGACCGGAAAGCCTGTGGACCTTCCGCTGGGTTGACGGCCCGGGCGTTTTTGTTATGTGAAGGAGCGTTTTATGCAACCGACCAGGATCTTCGTGACCGATTATATAGAACCGGATTTGAAGTGGGAGGAAGAGCAACTTGCCAAATACGCGCATGTGACGTTCAAGTACGATCAGCTGAAATTCAAGCCGGAAGAGGAACTGGTTGCCGCGATCGGGGATGCGGACATGGTCCTTGTGAATATGGTGAAGATGACGGAGAACGTGATCAACCGGCTGGAGAAGTGCAAGCTCATTCTCCGGCACGGGGTGGGGTACGACAATGTGGATGTTGAGGCGGCTACGGCCAGGGGCATCCGGGTGGCCTACGAACCGGATTACTGTATGGACGAGGTGGCCGAGCATGCGATTACACTGATGCTGGCCGGCTGGCGGAAGCTCAATGTGGGGCGAAAGATTCTGGAGGCGTCAAGCGAGAACGGGATCTGGGATTTTAACGCGATTTATCCGGTCTATTCCGTGAAGGGGAAGACGGTCGGCATTATCGGCTGCGGCCGGATCGGCAGTTTAACGCTGAAAAAGCTGAGCGGGTTCGATGTGGATATTCTGGTCTGCGATCCGTATCTGACCGAGGAGCGGCAGGCGGAGTTGGGTATCGAGACCGTGGATCTGGAACCGCTGCTGAAAGCGTCGGATATGATCACCCTTCATTCCACCCTCAACGACGAGACGTACCACATCATCGGTGAGGAACAGCTCCAGCTGATGAAGCCGACAGTCTACCTGGTCAACACGGCCCGGGGGGGGCTTATCGATACCGAGGCTTTAAGCCGGGCGCTTAAGGAGAACCGAATTGCCGGTGCCGCCATCGATGTATATGACAAGGAGCCGCCCGATCCGAATTTTGAGCTTTTCAAACTTGAAAACGCCCTGCTTTCACCGCATCTGTCCTGGTATTCCGAAGAGGCGAACTGGAGCATGCGGGAGAAGGTGATGGAGGACTTCGTCCGTTTTATCGAGGGGCGCCCGCCCCGGTTTCTGATTAACAAGGAACTGGCGTAGTCGTCAGGATCTGGAGTCGGATATGAAAGCGTTGAAGAAGCGAGAGGTCCCGGGTCCCAAGTCGGCGGAGCTGCTTGCGCTTTCCAAACAGTACGAGCCTCCGTGTATGGCCGATCAACTGCCCGTGGTGTGGGACCACGGAGAGGGGGTCTGGGTGATCGATGTGGACGGCAACGAGTACATCGATTTCACCTCGGGGGTGCTTGTGGCCAACCTGGGGCACGCGCATCCGCTCCACGTAGAGGCCATCCGGAATCAAGCCGGCCGCCTGATGAACTGCTATTCGTTCCCCACGCCCGAGCGGGTGACTTTCTCCAGGCGGCTGGTCGATTTGCTGCCCGAGAACCTGGACCAGGCCTTTCTGCTGACCACTGGCGCGGAGGCCACGGAGGCGGCCCTGCGCATTGCTAAGCGATACACCGGCAAGCACGAGATTCTGTCGTTTTACGGCGGCTTCCACGGGCGGACCTATGGGCCGATCAGCGTGGCGGGGAGTATGAAGACGAAGCGCCAGTTCGGGCCTCAACTGCCGGGCGCGGTTCTGGCGCCCTTCCCCTATTTCTACCGAGATTTTTACAACAGTAAGACCGAGGAGGAGTGCGGAGAGCGGTGTATTGAGCGTCTGGACCGCATCATCGAGTCGGCCTCCACGGGGGATCTGGGGGCGGTGATTACCGAGCCCTACCAGGGTGGGGCGGGGTTTATCTTTCCGCCGGACGGGTGGCTGAAGAAGCTGGAAAAGTGGGCCTACGATCGCGGTCTTCTCTTTATCTTAGATGAGGTTCAGTCTTCTTTCGGCAGGACGGGGAGGATGTTTGCCTTAGAGTGGGAAGACCTGCGGCCCAGCATGGTCTGCCTGGGCAAGGGGATCGGCAGCGGGATGCCCGCCTCTGCGCTGGTGGGCGAGCGCCGGATTTTTGAGTGCATGGGGGTCGGAGAGATGTCCAGTACCTGCGGGGGGAATCCCTTAGCCAGCGCTGCTTCGCATGCGGTGCTGGACGTGATGGCGCAGGAAAAGCTGCCGGAGAACGCCCTGCGGATCGGGGAGTATATGATGGCCCGGTTCAAGGAGCTTCAGAAGAAGCATGAGCGCCTGGGCGACGTGCGGGGAAAAGGCCTCGTGTTGGGGCTGGAGTTTGTGGAAGACAGGCAGAGCCGGACGCCCGCGCCCGAGCTGACCGGAAAGATGATGCTGAAGGCAGGCGAATACGGCCTGCTCCTGGGCCGCGTTGGCATTTACGGGAATGTGGTGCGCATTGCGCCCCCGCTGGTGGTCACCGAGGAGGAGGCGGGGATGGGGATCGATATTATCGACCGGGCGTTGACCGAAATGACCTGACCCCCCCGGCCCTTTTTCCCGCGCCGGAAAGGGGGGAGAAAATCGCCTGTCGACGGACTGGGGGATTAACGGAGAAATCCGCTTTGGAACTGGACAGC
The DNA here is from genome assembly GCA_965222075.1 of Candidatus Latescibacterota bacterium. GTDB lineage: Bacteria > Latescibacterota > UBA2968 > UBA2968 > JAAXHW01. The sequence goes on from OZ244937.1 coordinate 4,867,069, forward strand.
CAACAACTCAGGGCCGCGCTTGATGCGCATCAAGATGCGGCAGTTGCCCTGCTGCGCGACCTGATCGGATTTTCCTCCACGCGAGGCGAGGAAGGCCCTGTGGTGCGCTGCCTTCACGACAGGATGGAGGCAGTGGCTGAGACAAGTGAGCTCGTTCAGATTTCCGATGAGATTCAGGACGATCCCGATTATTCGTTTAAGCTGGAGGATTGTACGTACGCAGATCGGCCCAACCTCCGGGTTGTGAAGCGCGGGTCCGGGGGTGGGAAGTCGTTGATTATCAATACGCATTTAGATGTTGTGCCTCCGTCTCCGGGACAGGAGAAGCCGTTTGAGGCACAGGTTAAAGACGGGGTTGTGTACGGGCGGGGGGCGTGCGACTGCAAGGGGCAGGCCGCGATGTTCTATCTGTCTCTGGCGGCGCTCAAGGAAATGGGGGTGGGCCTGAAGGGGGACGTGACCGGGCACCTGGTGATCGAAGAGGAGTGCGGGGGCAACGGTACGCTGGCCTTCGTTCGGGGGGAGGACCGGGCCGATGCCGCGATTGTCTTAGAGCCGTCCGAGTTGAAAATCCTGCCTTCGATTCGGGGCGCGGTCTGGTTTACAGTGAATTGTTACGGACGCGCCGGACACAGCGGGCAGGCCGGGCGGACGGTGAGCGCGCTGAAGGAGGCGATCCGGGCGATCGAGATCTTAGAGGGCTACCACGCACGTCTGCTGGCGGCCTCTAAAGGATATCCGCTTTACGATCAATACGAGAACCCGATGCCGATTACGTTTGGTACGATGGAGGCGGGGGACTGGCCGGCGATGGCGCCCAACAGGGCGACGTTTGAGGGGGTGCTGGGGTTTTTGCCCAATAAGGTCAAGGAAGAGATTATGCAGGAGATGGGAGAGGCGCTGAAGGCGGAGGGGGGGGACTGGCTGTCGGACCACTTCGATATCGATTTTATGTACCGGCACGACTGCAACGAGGTTCCGGTTGACCACCCGCTGGTGCAGACGATGGCGTCCGCCTGCCGGGACAGCGGACACGATCCTGAGGTTTCGGCCATGCCGGCCTCCTGCGACGCCTGGTTTTATACCAACCTCCTGCACATCCCGACGGTGGTGATCGGCTCGGGCAGCCTGGGCGTGGCGCATTCGAGCCAGGAGCAGATTCCGGTTGAGAGCCTGGTAAAGGGGGCGGAAATCTTAGCGCGGACGATTGCTTCGTGGTGTGGGACCACCCTAAACTCCGGTTATCGTCCAAGATGAGAAGAAGGGGTCGGCTGTCTGACCTGATGTGACAATTCTCAACCTCTATTGTGAAGGGAAAAAGGAGAATCCGAATCCATGCAGACGCTCGGCGTCGGAATCATCGGTCTGCATCACCTCCATCCGGTCGATTACCTGCCCCACTTCGAGGCGATTCCCCAGACGGAGGTGCGGGCGATTGCGGAGGCGGACGGAGCGTACCTGGATCGGGTCTGCGGGGAGACCGGCCTTCCGGGGTATGCCGATTACAAGGCGCTTCTGGAGCGGGACGATATCGGCCTGGTGGTGATCTTTCTGCCGCACTCGGAATGCCCGGAGGCTGTGGAGCGGGCGGCGAATGCGGGGGTGCATACGGTTGTGGAGAAGCCGATGGCGGACACGTCGGACGGCATCCGCCGGATGATCGCCGCGACAGAGAAGGCCGGTGTTCTTCTGTCCTCCCCCTATACCTGGCGCGCCCATCCAGTCGCTCGACAGATCAAACGGCTCATTGACGACGGTGTTTTGGGCGAGATCGTTGCCTTAGAGGGCCGGTGCGCGGCCGGGTCTCCAATGCGCTATCTGGAGAACGGGATTTCCCCCTGGCTGGTCCGGAAGGCGGCGGCAGGCGGGGGACCGCTGCACAACTTAGGGGTGCACTGGATTGACCTGTTCCGATGGTTCCTGAAGGAGGAGGTAGCGTCGGTGACGGGGATGGTAAGCCATATTCAGCATCGTCTGGATGTGGAGGACAACAGCTTCGGGATTCTGCGGTTTACAGGCGGTGCGACCGCTGCACTGGATATCAGCTATTCTGTACCACAATTCTTCCCCGCAGGTCGGGACCTGTTCATCAGCGTTCGGGGTACGCAGGGCGCCCTGTCCTGGAGTCCTGCGTGGGGGGGCACCGCGGATGAGGTGTTCATTGTCAGCGACCATCCCGATTATATTGACGGGCCGGTGAGCACACTGCAGATCGGCTCCCGGGCCGTGCCGGGCTACGGCGGAATCTCGGGCCTGGCTTACCTGCGCGAGACAGCCGAGGCGATCCTTGCCGGCCGCCGGCCTGAAGTGACCGGCATTGATGGGCTGCGGGCCCTGGAGGTCGTCGAAGCACTCTATGAATCGTCAGAGACGGGGCGGGCGGTGAGCGTGGGCTGACCTACCCCCCCTCCCCCCTTCCCTGCGAGGGAAAGGGGGAACAAAAACCGTAGGTGAAAGCGGCCTACCTCCGGTTTTTTTATTTCTGATGTCGTTTTCAGCCTTACCACTCGTCGAGCAGGATTTCCTGTCCGGTCTTTGCGGATTCATAGATGGCCAGGATGAGGTCCACGGCTTTGCGGGCGCTTTCGCCGGGGATGTAGGGGGCGCGGTCTTCCCTGATAGCGCTGACCATGTCGTTGACCAGGTAGATGTGGCCGGCGCTGCTGATGGCCTTTGGGTCGGCTACGGAGCCAGCGACCTCGAAGGATTTGGGGGGAAATCTGTCCTGGGCGAGGCCGTCCTCTTCATCGGTGACGGCCCAGCGGGTGGTCTGCGCGTCGCTGATGGTGATGGTGCCATACTTGCCGTGCAGTTCGATGCGGGAGGACTCGCCGGGGTTGCAGGAGGTGGTGCCGATGATGGTCCCGAAAGCGCCGCTTTTGTATTTGAGACAGGCGACCGCCGTGTCTTCGACTTCGATGTCGCGGACCTTGTGGTCGGCACGGGCGAAAACGGATTCCACGTCGTCGTTCATCAGCCAAAGGAGGAGGTCCACGCCGTGGACGCCCTGATTCATGAGGGCGCCGCCGCCGTCTAAGGCCAGGGTGCCTTTCCAGCCGGCCTCATTGTAGTAAGCCTGGGAGCGGTAGGTTTTCAGAAAGGCGTCGCCCAGGACCATTTTGCCCAGTTCGCCGCTTTGAATGGCGCTGTGGATCTTGATCATGTCTTCCTTCGTGCGGCTCTGGAAGACACAGCCGAGCTTGACGTTGGCCTCCCGGCAGGCCCGGATCATAGCGGTCATCTTCTCGCGGGAGATGTCTAAGGGCTTTTCGCAGAAGGAATGTTTGCCGGCCTGTGCCGCGGCAATGACGTTGTGGGCATGCAGGCCGGAGGGGGTGGTCACGCCCACGATGTCGACGTCGGGGTCTTTGACCAGCTTTTCGTAGTCGCTGTAGAATTTGACGCTGCCGGATTCTTCGGCAAACCGCCTGCCCTTCTCTTCGGTGCGGTTGCAAACGGCGACGAGTTCCGCATCCTTACAGGCTTCGATGCCTGCTCGAAAGTGGGCAGCGATCATGCCGGTGCCGATGATGCCCCAGCCGAATTTTCCGTCTTTCATGGGATGTCCTCCTGTTCTGCGCGTTTGCCGGCGCAGGTGAGGCTGCGCCATTTCGGGTGTATTTTCGACGTTACTTGTAGGAAAGTTGCTGGCGAATCGTCCCAAACGTCCACTGGTGGCGCTTCTGGTTCATCTTCTTGCCGTAGTCCAGGTCCGTATCCCGGGTCAAAAAAGGGCGTTCATCCTCACACCAGATTCCCTTCCGCGCGGCTGTTCCTGCCCACAGTGACCACCGCCTCTTCCGTCCCCACGCAGAGGTTTCCGCTGATCAGGTTGTAATCGCTCGTCCCGCTCTCGACAATGCCCTTCTTCTGCGTGGGCGTATCCTGATCGTCGGCGCAGCGGTTGCCCTGCACGATCGCCCGCTGAAGGTCGTCGAGGCGGATGCCCGGCCATCTGCCCGGCGCTTCCTGGGAGTTGCCCAGCAGCAGGTTGCCGGTAATCACCTGCTCCTCCCCCCGGTTGGCATCGATCCCACAGCGGCCGTTGTACGAACAGACGTTGTCGCTGATGATATTGTGGTGGTCGCCCCCGTTCGCCACGCCCCCGATCCCGTGCTGCACATTCTCCGAAAAAACACTGTCGCTGCACACCGTATGGTGCACCCGGGCGCAGAAGAAGAACCCGTCGCCCCCGTTTCCCCTGCCAATATTGTGCGACCAGACGCTCCTGCCCAGTCCGGTACCCGGATGAAAACCGTGCCCGCGACACCCGTGCGCCTGGCACTGTATCACCTGCGCATCGCATCCCCTCTGCACCCCGATGCCGTCGCTGGGCCACTCGATCAGCGTACAGTTGATCACGCGCACCCGTGCACAACTCACTAAGTGGATGCCCGAATACGTAAAGTCCCACCAGGGGCCGTCGTAGTCCACAGGCCCCTGAACCGTAAGATCACGAACCTCGATATCGGCCTCGTCCTGCGCCCAGATCGCCGGGAACAGGCTGACCGCTCTGGCCTGCCGCTCGACCTTGAGCCCGCGGTTGAACGGCACGCTTATCCACACCCGGCGTCCCTCAATACGCTCAACAATACCGTGCGTGCCCCACCACCCCCTCCGCTTCTCATCGCTCACCCCGATCTCGTCCCCCACCTTGAAGGGAGGACATCCCGAACATTCCAGAACACGACGCCCTTTTCGCAGATCCCGTTTAAGCGGAACCACACGCGGCTCGTGAACCGTAAGCACCGTGGCGGGCCCCTCTCCGACCAGGCTGACACGGCTGGGCACATAGACCGACCGGCGCAGCAAATAGGTCCCGGCGGGCACCCGCACCCGGCCTCCTCCCGGTGGAAGCGAAGCAATCGCCTCGGCAATGCCGCATGTCGGCAGCTCGGGATCGTAAAAATCGCCGGCATTCGCCTCATAGCTGGAAGTGGTGAGAATAGGCATCGCGGTCGCAGGCATGGGAACTTCCTTTCTTAACTTACCAGAATAATATGGGGATTTTGACCCTTTCTTAGAAGCTGTCTGCGCCCTCTGCGTCTCTGCGGTGAACGATCTGAAGCGCTACGGAAGATCCAACTGTTTTATCGCCCCTGTCCCTCACCCTCCTTCTCCGATACCTCCACCAGCTCCCTGGCATGGTCACGGACCTTCTCAAAGGCCCGCGCCACATCCCGCATCCGTTCCTCGGAGGCCAGCATCACCGTTTGAGACAGGCTGATCCGCTCCTTACAGTACTGCTCCACCCCGGGCAGGTACAGGTCCCGGTAATCGGGCGCGTCTTCCCATGCAAAGGGCTTGTAAGGGTTCGCCTTCCAGTCCTGCTGAAAAACGGGATTCCGGTACACCGGTTCGGAATATCCCCCGCCCACCGAAACCCCTTCGGCACGCAGCGCCTTCATAAACAGATCCCGCGAAACCCCCTCGAATTCCTCCTGGACAAACCGGGCCCCGTAGATGTGCCAGCTCACCCGTGTCGCCTCCGGCAGGCGCCTGATCGGCTTGATCCCCTCAAGCCGCGAAAGCGTCCGGGTTAGCATCGCCGCATTTTGTTCCCGAATCTCCGTCTGCTCTACCACGCGCTCCAGCTGACACAGGAGGACCGCCGCTGTCAAATCGTTCATCCGGTGATTCGCCCCCCAGCGCAGGTGCTCCGGCGCCCTGTCGTAGCGCGAACGCCCGGCGTAGAGCGCGCAGTGGATGATATCGGCCACCGTCTCGTCGTTCGTCAGCGCGATACCTCCCTCCCCGCTGGTCATATTCTTGCTCTGCTGGAAACTGACCCCGGACGCCAGCCCCCAGCTCCCCAGCCCCCGCCCCGCATACTGGGCGCCCCAGCCGTGGCACGCGTCCTCCAAGACGGCCAGCCCGTGCCGGTCGGCAATCTCCTGGATACGCGCCATATCGCAGGCCAGCCCCCCGAAATGCACCACCATAACCGCCTTCGTCCGGGGCGTAATTGCCGCCTCGATCTCATCCGGATCGATATTGTTCGTCTCCGGATCGATATCGGCAAATGTCACCACAGCCCCCGCCCTCAGAATGCCCAGGCATGTGGCGTGGAACGTGTACGGACTGGTAATCACCTCGTCTCCCACACCAATCTGCGCGCCCCGGCAAACCGCCTCCAGCGCCGACGTTCCCCCGCTGCAAACCACCCCGTATTTCGCATCCTGAAACCGGGCGAATTCCTCTTCAAACTCCTGGCACTTCGGCCCGTAATTCCACACCCGGCTCTCCAGCACCTCCATCAGCGCCTCCGCCTCCGTCTCATCGTAGTGCGGCCACGGCTCGGCCACGGGCCCTTCCACAACCGGCCTGCCGCCCATCAGCGCAAGTTTGTCGGCCATATAAGCTCCCTTTTTTCGAATAACCCACCAGCATCGTCAGCTTAAGCGCCGCGCACATCCTCAACTTCCTCTCTCTTCCTCACAATACCGCCCTCCGGCCACCGGATCTCCCGGTCCCAATCGGCCAGATAGGGCGCCGCCGTCTCCCGCCATCGGGGCGCCAGGGAAAGATCGACCTCTGCAACCGCCACCCCTTCGCCTGAGGGGATCTCCGCCAAGATCTCCCCCCAGGGCGCAATCACCGCCGACTGTCCGACCCCCCGCAAATACCCGTCCGGATCGCAGATCCCGCAGTGGTTGGACGAGGCGAAATAGACCGAATTCTCCAGCGCCCGCGTCAGGCACTGCGCCCGGTACGCCTGGGGCGAATAGTGCCACTCCTCGCAGTCGTCCGTGGTCACCCAGGCCGTGGGGTGCAGCAGCAATTCCGCCCCCCGCTCGACCAGTCCATGGATGTAGTGCGCGAAGATATAATCGTAACAGATCGCCACCCCCGCCCGGGCAAACCCCAGGTCCACCAGACAGGCCTCGTCCCCCCGGCTCAGCACATCCCGTTCTCCCAGGTAGAGGTAGACCTTCCGGTAGCGGGACACCAACGCCCTGTCGGGCCCCATAACCACAGCCGCATTGTACATCGCCCCCGTCTGGGGATCGACCTCCGCCATCCCCGCAACCACATAAATCCCGTGCTCGGCCGCTACCGCGCCGAAGCGCTCCGTGGTTGGCCCCGGGATCGGCTCGGCCAACCGGTCCATCTCATCCAGCGCAAACCCCGTGGTAAACACTTCCGGCAGCAGGATCAGGTCCGCCCCCTGCCCGGCCGCCTCCGCAACCATCTCGCAGGCCCTGGAGACGTTGGCGTCCACATTCCCCACCGCGCACTCGATCTGAGTAATCGCAAGCTTTGGCATCATCCTGCCCTCCTTCACTCCTCTAAGACCTCATCCGCATACGCAAACAGCGCGGGTGTCCCTCCCGTATGCACGAACACCACCGCCTGATCCTTTGTAAACTGTCCCTTCCGGATGTGGTCGACCATCCCGCTAAAGGCCTTGCCCGTATAGACCGGATCCAGCACCAGCCCCTCCGTCCGAGCCGCCAGCACCAGCCCCTCCCGGCTCTCTGGTGTTACCACCCCGTATGCCTCCCCACCGTACTCCCCGTAGCTCTCAAAATCCTCCGCCGAAAAACTTAGCTTCAATCCGAGTAGCCCGGCGACCTCATTCGCCGCCCCGGCCAACATTGCATTCGCCGTCGCATTGTCTCGGGGGCTCGGGCTCACCCCCACAATCCGCACCGGGATGCCCAATACCCGGGCGCCCACCGCCAACCCCACGTGCGTGTGCAGCCCCGAACAGACGTAGAGCGCATCCGGCCGGATGCCCCGCTCCTGGAGCTGTCCCCACAGTTCTAAAAACCCGTCCACGTAGGACACCCCCCGCAGGTAGTACCCATCGCTGCTCGTATTGTAGACCCTGTGCCCCTCCGCCTTCAGCCGCTCGATCACCGCCTCCTTCTCCTCCGGGCCCTCCACCAGGTGTACCTCTGCACCAAACAGGTGAGCAAGCAGCAGGTTCCCGTTTACCGGCTCGGATTGTGCGTCCTTCCGCCCCACCATCACCGACTTCAGCCCCAGTCTGGCCGCCAAGGCTGCCGTTAGCCGCGACTGGTTCGACTGCGACGCCGCCCCATGCAGCAGCACATCGTAGCCCTCCTCCACCGCCGGCGCCACCGAATACTCAAACTCCCGCACCTTGTTCCCCCCAAACGCCATCCCCGTCTGGTCCTCTCGCTTCACCAGGAGCCGGGGTCCCCCCAAGGCCTCGGAAAGCCGGGGACAGTCCAGCAGCGGCGTCGGCAGATCTGCCAGCGAAAGCCGCGAAAACCGGTCAAGACGCGCCCGCAGCTCATCCACGGTCACAACAGGTTTCAGGTCTGACATCGAAACTCCTTTCATCAATGCGGAATGCGGAGCAGGGGCGATCTTTGTGATCGCCCATTTTTTGTGATGAGAGGGGCATCTTACACTTGGCTGCGCTGGCCTCTGAGGGCCTCGGTCCGGTCGCGGTCGACGGTCCAGGTCCGGGGGTCGATGGCGACGCCGTAGTCGCGTTCGGCGGCAGCGAGGGTGAGTTTTTCATTTCGGACGTCTTCCAAGACGCGCTCCGGGCCGCGTTCCAGGGGGTCGCCCCATCCGCCGGCACCGGCAAGAACGTGGTGGAGGACATCGCCTTTGCGGATGGTGAGGAGGGTTTTAGAGGGGAGGATGCGGGCCTCGCCGTCGGGATTCAGGATGTTCCGGGACAGGGTGCCGGGACTGCCGCCGGAGAGGCCGTAGGGACGGGACCGGTGGCGGTCGGAGCGGATCTGGAGGGTGCCTTCTGCCTCGGTGAAGCGGTATTCACGGACAAGGGCGAGGCCTCCACGGTGTTTGCCCGGGCCGCCGGTGTCGGGGAGGAAGCCGTAGCGGAGGATCTGGAGGGGGTATTCGGCCTCGATGACTTCGGCGGGGTTGTTGGAGAAGTTGACGACGATGCTGGTGCAGGCGTCCACGGCCTCCTGGGTGGGCCGTCCGCCCCAGCTGCCGTAGAGGAATTCTAAGAAGACGAAGGGGGTGCGGTCGGCCCGGTAGCCGCCTATGGAGATGCCGGTGTCGCCGCCGACTTCGCAGGCGGGGACGACGTTTGGAGCCATCTGCGCCAGAGCGCCCATGATAGCGTTGGCCAGGCGGAAGCCGGTGAGGCCGCGGGCGGCCACAGGGGCAGGGGGGACGGGGTTGGCCAGGGTGGCGGGAGGGATCACGATGTTTAAGGCGCGGAAGAATCCGGAGTTGGTGGGGATGCTGGCGCGCATGAGGCAGCGGAGGCAGGCGTAGACGGCCGATTTGGTGAAGGCGAGGGCGCAGTTGAGGGCGCCTTTGACCTGGGGGGCGGTGCCTTCGAAGTCGGCAACGAAGCGGTCGCCCGAAACGGTGATATTGACGGCGATAGGGATGGGGTCGGGGTCTATGCCGTCGTCGTCGAGGACGTCAGTGAAGCGGTAGACGCCGTCGGGGAAGGCGGCGATTTCGGACTTTGTGAGGCGCTCGGCGTAGTCCAAGAGCTGTGCGAAGCCGGACTGGAGGCGGGAGACGCCGTGGCTGCTGGCGAGTTTGTGGAGTTCGCGCTCACAGATGTGGCAGGCGGCAAGCTGGGCGCGGAGGTCGCCCAGGGCGTTTCGGGGCACGCGGACATTGCGTTCGATGAGGTCGAAAATGGCAGCCACCGGTCGGCCGGCTTCGTAGAGTTTGAGGGGGGGAATGCGCAGACCTTCCTGGTAGATTTCGGTGGAGTCGCAGGCATTGCCCCCCGCAACCCGGCCGCCGATGTCGGTGTGGTGGGCGATGGCGGCGGCAAAGCCGAGGAGGCCGCCGTTGACGAAGACGGGTTTGTAGAGGTAGATGTCGGGCAGGTGGGTGCCGCCTTCGTAGGGGTCGTTGAGGATGAAGAGGTCACCGTCATCGATCCGGTCCCGATATCGGTTGAGGATTGCCGCCATGCCATTGGGCAGGCTGCCCAGGTGGAGGGGAATACAGAGGCCCTGGGCGACGAGGGCGCCCCCGGCATCGCAGAACCCGGTGGAGAAATCCATGGAGTTTCTCAGGTTCGTGGAGTAGGCGGTTCTCACGACAGTGAGTGCCATTTCGTCCACGATGGATTCGAGAGTATTTTTTAAGAGCTCAAGTTCGATGGGGCTGTAGGCTGGCATAGGATCATCCATAGCAGGGGCACGGTATGCACGGAGGCGGATCGCGGTCGCATGTTCGTTTACAGGGGCGGCCTGTACGGTACAGGCTTCGGGTCGGTTTCGGGCAGGCCGATGGTTTCCCAGAAGGTGGTACCAGTATAGGGCGTCCGGCGCAGGTCGGGGATGGCAATGGGGGCACCGCCCAGGTCGGCGGAGCGGGCGGCGAGGATGCCCGGGAGCGCGTATTCGATGGCGCGGTAGACGTCGATGGGAGAGGGCCTGCCCTCGATCAGGGTGCCGGCAAAGTGGCGGGCGAGTTTCATGTCGGTGCCGCCGTGGCCGCCGGTTGGATCGTCGTCTACGGCGGACCTGCTGGCGGGGAGGACCTTCCATCCGTCCCTGTGGTCGTCGTTTCGATCAAAGACGCGGGTGCATCCTTCGTATGAGAACATTTCGGTGCTGCCTCCAGTTCCGAAGAGGCGGTAGCGGTGTTCGGAGGGCCGACGGGTGTTGAGGGTGACCATGATCTTGATGAGGGCGCCCCCGGCAGTGTGGAAGAGGGCGATCTGGCCGTCGGACCTCAAGGGTGCCTCAGTGCAGCGCCAGGGGGCGCTGAGGCAGGTGACGGATACGCAGCGGTCGTCCAGGACTTCCAGGAGGGGCCCCAGGTCGTGGGTGAGATACTGGATGGGGGGCTGGTCGGCCCGCCAGATCGGTTTGACGCCGTGGGTGCGTCCGGAGGCTTCGCTGGGGGAGAGGCGCACGCCGTTGGAGAGGCAGAGCGTCTGGGGCAGGTAGTGGAGGTACTCGGCCTCGGCGATGGAGATGGGGCCGAAGCGGTTTTCCAGGATCCACTTTCGCCAGTAGCCAAGGAAGCCAGAATAACAGGAGTTCTCGCCCAGCATATAGGTTTTGCCGGTGCGTTCGACGGTGTCCCGCAGGCGGATCAGTTCCTCCTGGGTGTCGGCACCGGGGATTTCGGAGAGGACGTGGCACCCGGCCTCCATCGCCTGGCAGGCGTGGTCGACCTGGCGCTTGCCGTTGCTGGCGATGACGACGGCGTCGGGGTTCATTTCCAGGAGGTCGCCGAATTCGGGGATGCATTTTGTTTGTGCGCCCGCAGCGGCGATGTGCTCTTCGGCCCGTTCGCGGCAGAGCGGGAAACGGTCGCACGCGCCGATAACTTCGACCTCATCCATGGCCAGGAAGTTTCGCAGGTGGGAGAGGCCGCGGCGGAGGCCGAGGACGCCGATTTTGAGCTTTTCCATCGTTCCTTTTCCTTGAGGGACTTAAGAAACTGCTTGGAAAATAAGCTTTCTTTTACTTTTGGCCTTTTTCTTGCACGCCCAAGAAAAAGGCCGCTCAGACGCCGCCTGTCTGCGTGCGTGTTAGGCGGGTTCTCCCGTCGGCGCTGCGCGCCCCTCGCGCTCCTTGTGTGAGATGTAGAAGGTGAAAGTAAATAAGATACTAAAAAGTCTGGTATACCGTAGGGAAATTTGTAAGGGCTTAAACCGCGGGGACCTCGACCCATTGGCCCGTTTTGTTCGATTCGTAGCAGGCCTCGACGATGGAGACGGCGTCGGCGGCGCAGACGAGGTCCTGTTCAAGCTCATCGGGGCTGAGGTTGCCTTCGATGGCGGTGACGAGGCGGTCGATGCGGGTGGGGCGGGCCTCTGCTCCGGGAACGGGTTGGGGATCACCACGGGGGGCGGCGGTGACATAGCCCAGGTGCGGGTGCTCGTAGAGGGTGGTGTTGCTGCCGGTGATTTCCAGGCCACCCGGGCCGCCGGTCTGCACCCAGGAGGCCTCGATTGTGGCCAGGGCGCCGTTTTTGAACCGGAAGAGGGCGACGCCGTTGTCGTCCACCCCGGGGTAGATGCCCGAGGCGTTGCCGATGGCGGCGGTGACCCGGTCGACCGGACCGAGCAGGGTGCGGAGGAGATGGACGGCGTGGGTGCCCATGTCCATGAAGGCGCCGCCGCCGGCGAGGTCGGGATCGGTGAACCAGGCGACGTCGGGAGCATCGAACCAGCGGCCGTAGGCGGCGTGGTGGGCGTTGCGGTACCGGGCGTGGGTGATGGTTCCAAGCGCGCCGGCGGCCAGGTGGGCGATCACGCCCTGCATCTGTGCGGAGAAGGGCTGGGAGTAGCCCATGTGGACGACCGTTCCGTGCTCCCGGATGAGGGCGAGGGCCTCGGCGGCCTCGGCGGTTGTGGTGGTGAAGGGTTTTTCGCAGAATATCGGTTTGCCTGTAGGGACCGAGGCCTTCAAGAGGGGGAGGTGTCGGGTGTTTTCGGCGCAGATGACGAAGCCGTCTATATCGCTGCGTGCGACGGTTGCGGCAAGGTCGCTGGAATAGTCGACGCCGTATTCGCCTGCGAACCGCTGCCCCCGGTCTGCGACATCGTCCCAGAGGACGGTGAGCGTGCAGGCGTCCTTCTCGGCGATGGTTTTGAGGAACCCACGGGTGTGGGTGTGGGCGGCGGAGAGGAGGGCGAGGTTGATCATGGGGGTCTCCTTCAGATTTGGTTTGCAGATGGCTGCCGGGCAAATTCCCCTCGCGGGGTGCGGAAGTAGGCCCAGAAAATCAAGGTGCCGAGGGCGGTGAAAGCGGCGCCGGTCAAGAAGAGAGCACCATAGCCGACGGTGGTGATGGTGTAACCGCCGCCCAGGGCAATGAGGGAATAGCCGATGCCAGACATCATGGCGGAGGCGCCGGACATGGTTGCCCGCCAGCGTGCAGGTACGATCTCCTGGTTATAGACGACGAAGGCCGGGCGCCGGACCGCGGCCAAGGCCATGATGCTCATAAAGCAGAAGCCGGCGGGACCCCAGTGCGGGAAGAAGGCCATCGGCACGAGCATGAGGGGGGTGCCGGTCGCGCTGATGACGACGGTGTGGTGGTTGCCGAAGCGCCCCGTAAACAGGGGCACCGCCAGGGCGGCCGGTACCGCCAGGAGCTGTCCGGTGGCTATCAAGGTGCCGATGAGGGATGTGGATACGTTCAGGCCGGCGTCCAGGTAGACATTGAAGAAGGTGCGAACGGCGCCCTCTCCGGCGACGTGCAGCAGGGAGACGAAAGCGGCCAGCGTAATGAGTTCCAGCGGGAACGGCGCATGATGATCGGCGGCGGTTTCCTGTTTTTGTTCGGTCTGAGGCTTCCGTGTGGCCGTCAGGATGAACAGAGCCGGAACAAGCAGGGCGGAGGCAATCAGCAGGGTGTAGCGGTAGGGCATGGGATGGTCCAGGGTGACGTTCATCAGATCGGCGAAGCGCCCGGGCAGGAATCCGCCAACCAGGCTGCCAAAAAATCCGGCCAGCGGGAAGAGGGCGCCCTGCATGGAAAAGACGTGGTTGCGTTCCTGCGCTCCGGCAACACCCATCAGGTAGGGAGCGCCGTTGACAATGTAGAGGGCCACGCCGAACAGCCCCAGCGCGTTGGTGGCCAGGATAAAGGCGTCTCTGGGGCCGGGCCGGATGAGTTCGGCCTGGGAGAGCAGGCCATTGCCGATGATGGCAATACCAATGCCCGTGATCATAAGACGTCGGCTATCCCAGCGGGCACCCAGGAGGCCGGCGGGCAGGCTGCAGATTGCAAAGGAAAAGGCGCCGGTCGCATTCACCCAGCCGACAAATGTGGGGCCGTATCCCATCCGCAGCAGATAGAGGTTGAGCAGCAAGGAGGAAATGCCGCCGAAGAGGTTGAAGCCGAACAGGATCGATGCAGCGAGATAAAGCCTTACATCGCGGTTGAATAGACGCAGGGTGTGCAGGTAGTTTTGCATGGATTCAGGACTCGATGCCGGAGGCGTCAGCCTCTTCCGAAAAACGCGGTTCAACTGGGTGAAGGGCTTGAATGGGTTGTGTTTTGAGCTGCCGGTGTGTTAACCCCATATCGGCGATGATTCCCGACGGTGAGACTTATCAGGAGGGCAACACCCAGCAGGCCTACGGCCTGTCGGATGCCGGGATAGTGCGTTTGGATGTCTGGGGACAAAAGATTCTCCTATTCAAGCAGGCGTTTTTTACGGGATTTGAAGGAGGCCGCCAAGCGTTTTTTCACAGGGCTTCGTGTTTCTCCGAACGGTGGGTTCAGGGCCAGCGCGGCGCAGAGGTCAACCATGCCGGCTGCATCAAAGGCGGAGATGTATTCTTCGGCCGGCCAGCGTTTGCCAATGTTATGATAATTGCCCAGGGGGAAAGCGAGGGCGCCCACGGCCATGTCGTAGAGGATGTAGAGGGTGGCTTCGCAGACACCGCCACTCATGAGCTGGCGCTGGAATTTGAATTTTCGATTTTTTTCCCGCAGGCCCTGAGCAATGCTGTGGATGGTGTACTCAACCCGGGGGTCGAAGACGCTCATGGCATCACCCACACGGATGACGGGCCCGGCGCCGATTTCAGCGCCGGGCAGAGCTTTGCTGGTTTCCAGTACGATGATGGGTACCCGTTTGGGTACGGTTTGGGCCTGTACAATGCCGCCGGCGCCAAGCAGGCCAACCTCTTCGGCGCGGGTGAAAACACCCCACAGGTCGGCGCTGGCTTTTGTGCGATGAAGCCGGTCCAGCGCAGCCAGGATGGCGGCGCAGCTTGCCAGATTGTCCGCGCCCTTGGTTCGGATGAGGTCGCCGTCGAAGACAACCGGTTTGAGCCGCCAGTAGCCAAAGGCGCCTTCAGGTTGGGGCAGCGGGCGGGCGGCACGGACGGCAAAGGTTTTGTCATCGCTCAAGGGCGAGGCGGCTTTGCCGGGGATCTCTTCTTCACCGGAGATGAGGGTGATGCGGCCGCCGGGAAAATGGCGTGCATCACATGCGCCCAGCCAGCGGGCGGTGAGGTCGCGTCCGTTGGCGCCGAGGATTTCACAGCCGGGGTGGTCCATGTGGGCAGTCAAGGCAACCGATTTGGGACGGTTGCCGTTTTTGTAGCGGAAGACCATGTTGCCGTACGGGTCTGTTTTGATCGGGATGTTTCGTCGCTTGGCAAAGGCCCGGATAAAAGCGGCAACAGCGTCTTCATGATAGGGCGCAGTGGGGAGAGAGAGGACGTTCCGGAAGATTTTTTTGAGGGATTTGTTCACTGAGAGATTCCTTTAGAGCGTGAGGCGGCAGACGTGTGCCGCATCCACCCCGCAGGCCTGGGCGGTTCTTCCCTTTACGCTTCGCCCACTGCCTGCTATTAAGCGCTTTTGGTCCAGCGGGTGATGGTGACTTTTTGACGGGTGAAAAAGGAGATGCCTTCGTGGCCCTGGACGTGCAGGTCGCCAAAAAAGGAGTTGTTCCAGCCGGAGAAGGGAAAAAAGGCCATGGGAGCTGGAACGCCGGTGTTGATGCCGACCATGCCGGCGTTGATGTTGTGGCGGAATTTGCGTGCGGCGCCTCCGCTTTCGGTAAAGACTACGGCGGCGTTGCCGTAGCCGCTGTTATTACAGTTTTGGATGGCGGCGTCCAGGTCATCGGCTCGCATGACCGAGAGGACGGGGCCAAAGATTTCGTCTCGGGCGACTTGCATTTGCGGTTGAACGTGGTCGAAGATGGTGGGGCCCAGGTAGAAGCCGTTCGGGCATGTGTGTACGACCACTTCCCGGCCGTCTACAATCAGATTGGCGCCTTCGGAGAGGCCGGTGTGGATGGAGGCGCGTACTTTTTCGAGGTGCTGGGGAGTGACGAGTGGACCCATCTGGGCATTGGGATCTCTGTCGGTGGGACCCACACGAAGACCGCGGGCGGCGTTGCTGAGGAGGGGGAGAAAGCGTTCGGCGGCATCGTGCGTGCAGACGAGGACACTGCCGGCCATGCAGCGTTCGCCGGCACAGCCATAAGCGGAGCCCATGACGGCGTCTACGGTGGCGTCCGGTTCGGCATCCGGCAGGACGATCATGTAATTTTTGGCACCCCCGGCAGATTGTACTCGTTTGCCGTTTCGGGTGGCGGTTTCGTAGATGTATTTGGCAACGGGGGTGGAGCCGACAAAGGAGACGGTGCGTACGTCCGGATGGCTGAGCAGGGTATCGACGGCTTCACGGCCTCCGTGTACGAGGTTCAGAACACCAGGGGGCAGGCCGGCTTCGGATAAGAGTTGGACCATACGGATGGCGCTTAAGGGCACTTTTTCGGAGGGTTTGAGCACAAAGGTATTGCCACAGACGAGGGCGATCGGTAGGGTCCAGAGGGGGACCATGACGGGGAAGTTGAAGGGGGTGATGGCCACGGAGACGCCCAGGGGCTGGCGGATGGTGTCGCAGTCGATGTCCCGGGCGATGTTTTCCAGGGCTTCGCCCATCAGGAGGGAGGGCGCGCCGCAGGCGAATTCGACGACTTCGATGCCCCGGCGGACCGAGCCTCTGGATTCGTCCAGGGTTTTGCCGTGTTCGCGGGTGACGATTTGGGAAAGGTCTTCGTAGTGTTTCTCCAGAAGTTCTTTAAAGCGAAACATGAGCCGGGCGCGTTCGAGGGCGGGGGTTTCGGCCCAGGCCGGGAAGGCGGCGCTTGCGGCTTTGACGGCGCGGTCGATTTCACCGGCGCCGCACATGGGAGTGGCGGAGATCTGGACGCCTTCCGAGGGGTTGTAGACCGGTTCGGTTTCGGTTTGGGTGGAGGTGATCCATTCGCCGTTGATGAATAGAGGACAGGGTTCGAGTGTTGGCATTGGAGTATCTCCTGCTTTATTACGAAAAGGAAAAAACGCCACGGAAGCACACAGAAAGGGCCTTCGGAGGATCATTCAGGCTCTGAGCCAGAGGATAGAAAAGGGCGGAATACGCGCCACTCACAACTCGCTACGGGTTTCAACCGTATCCGGACGGCTTCCCACGGAGGGTGGTGCCATGAGGCAAGGGACGGTTCCGTATCTGTTTTTCGTTCTTCAGTGTACTCGAAATGCCGGGACTTCGCCGGGAACCGGGGAGTTATCGAAGGCGCCCCGGTTTCGTACGGCTTCTTCGCCGCCGAAGGTTTCGATTCTGGCCTGCTGGCCGGCTTTTGCGCGGGCGTCCGTGGCTTCGGGGTTCAGAAGGTCGCGGAGCTGCCGGTCAAAATTTCTTAAGGTGGTTTGATGGTCCGGTGAGGCCGAGAGGTCGTTTGTTTCATCCGGGTCGGTTTCGAGGTTGAAGAGCTGGTGTGGGTTATTGACATAATATATGTATTTGCAGGTTTGATTGCGAAGCATGTAGATGGCGTTTTGGGAGCCGACGGCGTGATATTCGCTGAAGACGGTTCGATCCGTTTCGGGCTGTTGGGCGATTTGCCAGAGGGAACTGCCGGGAAGGTTATGGCCTTCGGATTCGCCGGTGACGGATTCGAGTACGGTGGGAAAGCAGTCCACGAGGGATACGGGTGTGTTGACAATATGGCCCTGTGGAACGTCCGGGCCCGCAAGGATGAGGGGGATGGAAGCGGCTTCTTCGTACATCGTGAATTTGCCGAAGAGGCCACGGGCGCCCAGGGATTCGCCGTGGTCCGAGGTATAGAGGATGCGGGTGGTGTTGTCCAGGTTGTGTTCTGCGAGTGTGTTCAGGACACGGCCGATCTGGCGGTCCAGGTGGGTGCAAATGCCGTAATAGGCGGCGGTGAGGTTGCGCAGTTCGGTTTCGGTAAAGGGCTGATCGAAGTGGAAGAAGCGCCGGAAATAGTGGATGTCCGGATGGTCGGGCCATGCGTCGGGCTGCCACTGGGCGGGTAGAGGGAGTTGATCTGGAGGATAGCTATCATAAAGATCGGGGGGGGAGATGTAGGGCGGATGGGGGCAGACGAAGGAGAGAAAGAGCACCCAGGGTTTGTGGTCGTTTTTATGCTCGGCCAGCCAGCGGCAGGCACGGTCGGCGTTGGAGATGTCGTACTGGAGATAGGTGGAGTCACTGGTGAAGCGTGTGCCGCGTTCGGCTAAGCGGTCGATGTTGGGCGTTTGGACAACCGGGTGGCCGTAGCAGCCGGTGATGTCGCGTGTGTGCTGGTCGGAGAGGATGAAGAGCAGGTTGGTGGGGTTCATCCGTTTTGTTCCTCAGTAGCATCCATTTCTAGCTCTCCCAACTATAATTTGGTTGTTATATAATGGCTCAGGAGTATGGTGTTCGAGTGTGTTCAGACCGGGGGCCGGTTTCTGGCACGCAGGTAAAAGAGAGGTATACACCCCGATGGACGGCGTGCGACAGTACGACAGCCGTTATCGGGGGCCTCGCTCCCAGTGGTGGATGAATGTTTCCATGTCCACACCCAGCGCATCCGCTACCCGGTTGATGTAATTGAAATAGCCGATAATCTGCGTGGCGTCGTGAATGGCGGCATCGTCAAAACCGTGGCGGCGCAATGTGGCGATATCCGCTTCGGCCATGGTTTCCGGATGCCTGGTCAGCTTTTCGGCATATGTGCACAAGGCCTGGTCGGCCGGGCTCAGGCCGGCCTGCCGCCAGTCGGTGGCGATCCGGTGTACGTACAGGTCCACGGCTGCCTCATCCTCCAATCCGAAATCGTGTACGGCCTCTGCCCGGAGGTCGTGTGCATGCGAGCGAATTCAGTAGACGCAGCAGTTTTGGGCCGAGACCACCACGGCCAGCACCTCGCGCTGACCCCGGCTGAGCGGAGAGGGGCCGTGCATCAGGACACTGTAGAAATCCATTGACGCTTTCAGGGCACGTGGATTCTGGCTCATTGCACTGACGATGTTCCAGACTCGACCCGCCCGTTTCAAGGCCGCGTCATACTGTTTCTTGAGAAACCCCGCTGCCTTGTTTATCGAAATGACTTCAATCCACATGGTCATACCCGGTTTCAGGAACTTATGGCGGTTTGAGGTATCTAATCGGTTGGTTGCATAATATATGTCTCCAGTGCGTGTCAGACCAAAGACTTTTCAAGCCGGGCAATCCCATAGGAGGCAGCTGGTGAGGCGAACGCTGTTTGCCTTTATGGTGGCGCTGATGCCCTTACAGGTTTCGGCTGCAACGTTGAGCGGGTTTATTACGGATAAAGGCAGTGGGGAGTCCCTGCCTTACTCCAATGTGGTTTTAAAGTGGGACGGCCCAATGCTGGGGGCTTTAAGCAATGTGGACGGATATTATGCCATCAAGAACATACCGCCCGGCGTCTATACGCTGGTCGTCTTCTACATCGGTTATACAGATTTCCAGGATACCCTCAGGTTTGAGGGTCCCGAGGAGGTGCAGCTGGAGATTTCCCTGACGCCCGAACCGATTGTGACCGAGGAGATTGTGGTTGAGGCCGACCCATATGAAGAGGAGCGGGTCGTGCAGACGGGGTTTGTTGCGCTGGAGGCCCAGAAACTGCAG
Organism: Candidatus Latescibacterota bacterium; assembly: GCA_965222075.1. Taxonomy (GTDB): domain Bacteria; phylum Latescibacterota; class UBA2968; order UBA2968; genus JAAXHW01. The sequence continues at coordinate 4,886,431 of OZ244937.1, forward strand.
GAACTGCCGTCAATCGGGGAGCCCGATATTCTGCGCAGTTTGCAGTTGCTGCCGGGAATTCAATCAGCCTCGGATATCAGCACCGGGCTTTATATCCGCGGGGGAGGACCGGATCAGACTCTGATTTTGCTGGATCAGATCCCGCTTTACAATCCGTCTCACGCGTTCGGGTTTTTTTCCACGTTTAATCCGGATGCGATCAAGGATATGAGCCTGCACAAGGGGGCCTATCCGGCCCGGTACGGCGGACGGCTGGGGTCGGTGTTGGACGTGCACAACCGGGACGGAAACCGGAAGGATTTTCAGGGTACGGGTGGGGTGAGCCTGATTTCAGCGCGGCTGACGCTGGAGGGGCCGGTTCGGAAGGGGTCCTGGATGGTGTCGGGCCGCCGGACCTATATGGAGCCGATTCTGTCATTGATTCGGAATGACAGCACGGATGTGCCGTCCTACTTTTTTTACGATTTGAACGCCAAGCTCAATCAGGATCTGACCGAACGAGACAAGCTGATGTTGAGCGGGTATTTCGGCCGGGACGATCTGAATTTCGATCTGGACGAAGGGACTTTTTTCAACATCCGCTGGGGGAACTCGGCCTTTACGGGGCGGTGGACCCACGTTTTCTCTCCGGCGGTGTTCGGAAATTTTATGGTGGCCGGCAGCAAGTATACCAGCACGACATCGCTGAGTATTTTCAAGACGCCCATCCTGTTTTTCAACAGCATCCGGGATGTGACGGTGAAGGGGGACCTGGACTATTTTGCCAGCAGCCGGCATGCGCTTACGGCCGGCGTTCTGGCTACGTGGTATGACTTTACGTTCAAACAGGTGTTCAACCAGGAACCCCTGCTCGACCTTCAGGAGCGGCCTTTTCTGTTCGCGTTCTACGCGCAGGATCTGTGGCAGCCTTATTCGCACACCAGCATCCGGCTGGGGGTGCGGTCCAACTATTTCAGCGAAGGAGAGCGTTTCCAGGTGGAGCCGCGTTTCTCCCTGAGCCATCAACTGAAGCCCGATATGAGGGTCAAGTTGGGCGGCGGGTTCTACCACCAGTACCTGCATCTGGTAACGAGCGAAGGGTTCAGCGGGGGCGATTTCTGGGTGCCGCTGGACCATACGGTGCAGCCGGGGCGTTCCTGGCAGGGGGTGGCCGGTTTTGAGTGGGAGCCTTCCAAACGCTACCAGTTGTCTTTAGAGGGATATTATACGGACCTGGTAAATCTGGTTGTGCTGGACAACAGGGTCGCCGTAGACAGTCGGGATACGACCTCTGACGATGTTTTTGTATCCGGCGGGAAGGGCTTCGCCACCGGGGTGGAGGTCTTTCTGCAGCGGCGTACCGGGGCGCTGACCGGGTGGGTGGGGTATACGCTGGGATGGACGCGGCGGACGTTTACAGAGCTGAACGGGGGACGCCGGTTTCCGCCCAAGTACGACCGGCGTCACGACCTCTCCTTTGTGACCAGCTATAAGGTGGACCGGTGGTCCTTTGGCGCAAACCTGCTCTATGGCACCGGGCAGGCCTATACCCCGGCCTCGGTGCGGTATACGCTGCGTTCGCCGGCGACGGGGGCGTTTTTGAAGGACGATTTTGTGCTCCCCGCAGACCGCAACAGCGCCCGCCTGCTGCCCTACCACCGCGTCGATCTGAACATCAAGCGGCGGTTCCGGCTCTTCGGCAGCGAGGCCGAGGCATTTCTCCAGGTCTTTAATGTGTACAACCGCCGGAATGAGTGGTTTGTGCAGTACAATGCAGACGATCCGGAGACCGAGCCGGAGGTGATCAAGATGCTGCCGATTGTGCCGACGCTGGGGATCAATTTTGCGTTTTAGCCTGGTTTTAAAAAGCGCTACGGAAAGACACGGAAGGTCAGGTATAGGATGATGATGCGATGGGCACTTATGCTTTGCTGTTTGCTGGCGGCTGGCTGTGCGGCAAATCGGGAGCCGGGTGAACTTTTTGGGCCTTCGGAAGCCGGTACGCTGGTGGTGGATGCGCTGTTGATTGTGGACCATCCGCTGCCCGATCTGTTTGTGCGGCAGACGGTTGCGCCGGGGGTGAGGTATATCGATGCGGTCTCGGCGGTGACGGACGCCCAGGTAGAGGTCCGGCAGGGAGCGCAGGTGTTCCGGTACCGGGCCGATCCCGATTCCCTGGGGCGGTACCTGCCGCCGGAGGGTCCTCCGCCGGTGATGCCGAATACGGAGTATGAGCTGAGGGTTCGGTCGGAGGAACGGGAGGCGCGCGCAGCCACGCGAACGCCGGGTCGTTTTCAGATCCGGGAAGCGGTTTTGCTGGATGGGAAGCCCCTGGAGGTAAGGCGAAAATTCAAGACATTTATCGACGGGGCCGACCAGGTTTTCACGGCGCCCGAGAACCAGGTGATTTACCAGGACGGTCTGTTAGAGATCCGGTTCCAGCCGATTGATGTGCCCGGCTACCAGGTGGGGATTATCAGCTTAGACCGAAATTCGGAACGCGTGCTTGAGGCGGATTTCTTAGAAGAGGAGGACTACGAGGATCTGGAGCGACAGGCAAGCTCCCCGGCGTTCGTGGCGCCGGACGGGAAGCTGCGCCTGCCCTGGTTCGCGGTCTTTTTTTTGGGCCGGCACATGATCAGGGTTTATGCGCTGGACAAAAACTGGTTTGACTTTGTGCGCTCCAGTCCGGAGAACCAGGAGGGCAATTTCGGCGGGCTGGCCGGGGACAATTTTGAACGGCCTCTGTTTCACGTAGAGGGAGGAATCGGCCTGTTCGGGTCGGCATCGATGGATTCGCTGGGGTTTATGGTGGTGCCGAAAGAATGAGTAGGAGTCGCGAGTCCCCTGCCCCTCCGCCGCTTTTGACTTTGACTTGCGACTCACGACTTGTGACTGGGGTGGTGGAGAAAGGGGAGGCATTATGCCCATCCGTGGACGCCGTGGCCGCTGCCGGGGAACCAGACGAGGTCGACGATGAAGGAGACGAGCACACCGGCCGCGCGGCCGACGATGATGCCGAAGAAGAGGGGACAGAATTTGCGGTAAAGCCGGACCCCGCCCACCCGCATGACAATGGCTTTGAACATCCAGACGATGAACAGGGAGGTGATTTCGTGGAGGATGCTGGTGGTGGTAACGATGAAACCCACCGGGTGGATCGGCCACCGGGGGAGGCGATAGCGGAGTGCGGTGAAGATGACGATGAGGATGGCCCCAAACCCAAAGAGGGCCAGGCGTTCCCAGGAGGCGGGCTCGGGGGATTTGATGTTGGTGATGATGCTGTCGTAGCGTCTGGGGGCATAGCGGGTGAAGGGGTATTCGGTGAAGTTGAATGCGCCGTGGGTGTAGCCCAGGTAGAGGACTAAGCCGATGTTGACGACCAGGGCGGCGAGCAGACCCAGGAGGAGGGCCCAGAAGACGCGGCGCTTGCCGGTGGGGATGCCGTCGAGGGCCTTGGCCCCCTGGGAGAGGGCGGGCAGGAAGTACATCCAGCGGACAGCGTGGGATGTGGTGGACGCGGTAATGGTTTGCGCCGAGAGGGTTTCGGTACCCAGGATCTGATATCCGACGTCAAGAGGGCTGGTGGGAATGCCCAGATAGAGGGTGCCGGATTCACAGATGAAGCGGGCAAGGGCGATGTAGATGACGATGGAGGCGGGGATGGTGATGGCGATGAGCCGGGCTTCCACCCCGGCCTGATGGAGCCACCCGACGATGTAGAGCGTGCCCAGAGTGAGTCCGACCACAGCGGTCCGATAGGAGAAGATCTCTCCGGCGTCGTCCACGTCCGGATCGCCGGTGACGGCCTTGCGGAAGACGGCTTTGAGGTGACGGCGCGTGATCCAGAGGCCCCAGCCCACGAAGGCGAAGAGGGCGCCAAGGCTTTGCCATTTGATGAGGGGGTCGCCCCAGCTCCCTCCCGACTTGTGCATCTGCCCAAGCTGGAAGCCGGTTTTGCGGATGAGGGCGATTTCAGACATCAAGAGGAAGTGGAAGAACCAGATGGAGAAGAGGATTTCGAGTTTGACGAAGTAGCCGAAGCCGATGGTGTAGGTGTTGATGTGCGTCAGCAGGGGGGGGAAGAGGCGGGCGAAGTAGAAGAGTCCGCGGTTGGGGCTTACGCTGATGCGGGGCCAGGTGGGCTGGAAGTAGGTGATGATGTTCCACCCGATGATGCCGAAGGCGAGGGCAAATCCGGTCCAGAAGAGCCGCCCCTTGAAGAGGTCCGGCCATTTGGGACGGCCGGAATCGTCCCGGGCGTCATCCTTCAGGTCGAGGATGGGGGCGAGGAGGGGGTAGTCGAGACGTTCGTGTTCGATCCACTGTTTGCGCAGGATGACCACAATGCAGGCGCACACAATGAAGCCGGCCAGGATGAGGGTGAGCCACCAGAAGAGGGGAAAGAACCAGGCGTTCCAGGGGATGTTAGCCCCTGTGGGCAGGCCTTCGTAGAGAAAGGTGGTCTGGAGGCCCTCGTTTGTGGGGAAGAGATGGGATGGGAGGTGGGGGTAGACGTGTTCGATCCAGCCGTTTTCGGGGGTGCCCCGGTAGTAAGGCACGGCCATCAGGCCCAGCCAGATGCCGGTCAGACCCCGGGCCGGGATCATGGCGGCCGTCAGGCCCATGGCGAGGATGGTGGACAGCTCTGAAGGGGTAAGCCCCACCACACCGGGTCGGGTGCGAAGGATGAGGTTGGCCGTGACGATGAGCATGAAGAGGACGAAGAAGGAGATGGGGAGGTGGGTGATGTTGATAGCCGAGGTATTCGCCGCGGTGCGCGAGTAGGTGATCCAGGCGCTGATGAGGGCCGATGCCAGGATGCCGATGCCAACCCCTCGCAGGGTGATCCCCTGGCCCTCTGCCTGGGGAGTGGGCGCAGGCCGGGCCTCTGCAGATACTGAAAGTGCCATGGGGCAGGCGCTCCGTGGTTTTTTTGTGGGTGAAAGATCGGGTTTAAGGTTTTCCAACATATATAGATTGCTGTTCCCCGTCAAGGAAGGAAGAGAGCGGTGGTAAGCGACCCCAGGGGTGTTGTGGGCAGGTGACGCGGAAGGATAACCATAACTTTACAGAGGCAGAAAAGGAGTGTATATTATATCCAAGTTACGTTGTTTGGCCCATTCATATCCTAATCGTTAGCGTCTTTCACCCTGGCGATATCCCCGGCGAGTTTTCTTACCGACCTTACAAAAGGAGGTCCGAGATGAGATACATGCTTTCTCTGATTTGTGTGATTGCCGTGTCGTTCGCCCTCGCCGGCTGCGGCGGCAAAGGCGGGTCGCCTTCCGGGCCGTCGAACGGAGGCACGGGGAGTACAGGCGGCAGCACAGGTGAGAGCACAACAGGCAGCGGCAGTTCCGCCCGGGATGCGCAACAGGGTGGAAATTTCTTAGATGTTAACACGTTTCCCCAGAATCTCCTCATACAGGGCTGCCCCGGCGTGGACTGTATTCCGGCGCTGACCGATCCGACCTTTGTGGATGCATCTTCGGCGGACGCCGGCTATCTCAGAGATACCGACCTGGTGATGGGGGTGGTGGCCAACGGAGAGGCGAAGGCCTACCCCCACAACATCGGGTGGTGGCACGAGGTCGTGAACGACAAGGTGGGCGAGCAGCCGGTCGTGGTCAGCCTCTGTCCGCTGACAGGCACGGGCATGGTGTTCGACGGCAAGTGGGAGGACGGCGAGCGGCTTTACACCGGGGTGTCGGGTCTGCTGTTTAACAACAATCTGGTGATGTACGACCGGCCTTTGGAAGGGTCCTCGACCCTCTTCCCGCAGATGACCTATAAGGGAATCGTGGGCCCCCGGGAGGGGCAGGCGCTGAGGCTGATACCGGTGGTGGAGACGACCTGGGGCTACTGGAGGGCGCTTTATCCCAATACCAAGGTCATCAGCGGCAATACGGGGGTATATTCCGTGAACCAGTACACGGCGTACCCCTACATCCAGGGAGGGGCAGACTACCGGATTGTCGACGATTTTGTTATTTATCCCCTGTCTCCATCCTACGACGAGAATCAGACCAGCCGGTTCTTCAGGCCCAAGCATATGACCCTGGGCGTCCGGTTCGACGATTTGGCCAAGGCCTACCCCTTCCCGTCGCTGGGAACCGAGTCGGTGATTAACGACCGGTTGGCCGGGAATGACCTTGTGGTGGTCTATTACGCCCGGGAGGAGCTGGCCATTCCCTACTACCGAAAGATTGTGGATAACAACACCGAACGCATCCTGACCTTTGAGAAGGTGGCTTCCAGCACGACTCTTTACCCCTTTATGATGAAAGATAAGGAGACCGGGTCCACCTGGAACCTGAAGGGTGAGGCGGTGAGCGGAGCGCTCAGCGGAAAGCAGCTGACGCAGATTCCGGCACACAACGCCTTCTGGTTTGCCTGGTCGACCTTCTGGCGGAATACGGGCGTCTTTTAGAGTATTGAAGATTGCAAATTGGTCCCGCCATCTCTATTGTGAGGTGAAGGATGCTTGACAGGTCGCACCGGGGAATCGCCGTGTTGACTGGCGCGCTGGGGCTTTTGTGGCTGGGGTGTTTTTCGTCTGCAAGCCAGGGCGCTTCCAGGGCCGAGGTAGACATAGAGCCTGATCCAAAAATCAGGGCGCTGCTGGAGCGGATCGTATGGCTCGCCTGGCGCAACGGGGAAGAGGCGACACGGTTGATTGAGGAGGCGCTTGAACAGGCGGAGCAGCTCCCCACAGAGGAGGATCGAACGGTTTCCCGTATGCGCGTCCTGGCGCTTAAGAGGCACGTTGCGAGGGACCGGAAAGGGCAGGTTCAGGCGTATGAGGAGGCGCTGAAGCTGGCCCGTAAACTGGGGGGGCGCCGGCTGGAAGCCCGCATGGTCAAGGAGATCGGCTTTGCAGGGTATCGCGCAAGAAGGCTGGAGGACGCTGTTTTGATACTCGACGAGGCGGCCCGGCGGCTTCGGCGCGTTGGCAATGGACAGGGGGCAGGGGAGGCGCTTCAGTGGAAGGGCAGCGCACTCCTGAGTATGGGGCAGTTTGCCGAGGCAAGGGAGGCGTATCTGCGGGCCCGGGACCTGCTGGTCAAATCGAAGTCCTTTTCGTGGGTTGCCATGTGCGACGCCGCACTCGGGTTCATCGGCCGCGTTGACCATGCCAGGGTGCCCGTTTTTATGACCAGCCACAGCTGGGCCTGTGAGATGGTCCAGGAGGTGGACGGGGTGCTGACCTATACGGGGCGTACACGGGCGGGGGGCTATGCCGCCCGGGGGGAAGAACGGGTGTTTCGGACCCTGCTGTTCGACGAGGCCGGATATATGGAAGAACTGGTGAATGCGTCCAGGCAGGCGGGGGAGGTATGGGAGGAGGACACCCGGTCCTTCGGCCGGCATCCGCTTCGAACCGTGGGTACCATTGTTGGTGATCGGGAACGCGTGACGGTGCCCGTCGGGACGTTCACAAACTGCCGCGTGATCCGCACGGTGACCCGGGAGACGGAGCAGACGCTGTCTGAGAGTGCCAGGACGCGCCGGTTGAACCGACGGTACTGCGGGGTAAGGGAGGTGTGCTATGCGCCGGGTGTGGGCATTGTTCGCGTGCGCGTTGCGCGAAAAGACGGCATCAACACGGCCCTTGTACTGAAAGATTACTCGATCCACGGCAAGACAAAGGATTACCTGCCTTTGGATGTGGGCAACCGGTGGGTTTACGGCTGGCAGGGGACAGACGGGGAGGACCACTCTGCCGAACAGGTCTTTGAGGTCCGTTTCAACGTCGCCAACAGGGTAAGCTACCTGTCTTTCTACGCTTATGCGCACCGCATGGATGCCCCCCCCAGGTTCAGAGCCGATTCGCGGGCGGTCCAGGCGGGGTATACGCCGCAGGATCTGCCGTTGGGCGAACCGTCCTATGTGGTCGCCCACGAACGGTTTGCGCAGTGGACCGATCACACCCGGTTTATCGCTCGAAGCGGCGAGATGGTGCGGGTGCTTGTGGGGGAGAACAATGCGGGGGTTCACGCGGTTCAGGTGACGCCCACGGTCAGGGGCGAGAGGGTGGATTTCAGGTTTGAGGCGATCGACAGGGGACAGCGTGTGGTGGCGGCATGGCACCTTGACGATGCAAGGCCGGGAAAGGGGGTTACCACTTCGGCCCGGTCCGTGTTTCGGCTTGAATATATGATCAAATTGCAGGTGAAACCCACGGTGACGCCCGTAGGAGAGGTGGACATCGAATTCAGTGCGCTGGTTGCCATCCCCCCCACGCGAGAGGAGGCGAGACAGTGGAGGGCCGCCTCGAGGCGTGAAGGATGAAGTGTGTTTTTTCAATATTCATCCTGGCAATATTATAACTTAAGGAGGAGATTGCTTTGGGAGATGCACCGTTTGATCAGAAGGCGCTGGTGGCCGCGTTTACACGGTTCGACAACGGGCAGAACGGGGGCCGCGGTTCGTCGGATAATCCGGACTCGGGGGCCCTGGGATGGGGGGAGAGCGGGGTGCTGGACGCGTATGTCAAGCTCTACGAGGCGACCGGAAACAGCAGGTGGTTGAATAAAATCGTGGCGCATTTTGACCGGATGGTCGCCAATATGGAGGATCACTTCAAAGACGGGTACGGCACCTGGGTGACGAAGACGTATTCGGTGGCCCTGGTGCGGACGGGGCGAATGCTCAACCGGGGGACGGCGCGGATTGTCCCGGAAGAGGAGCGCATCTGGACAACCCGGGGCGGCGATGCAATTGAAGACCGGGAGTGGATTGTTGAGTTTCAACCGGGGCGGCAGTACCGGGTGTTTGAGTACGGGACCCGAAGGCCGGTGGGGAAAGGGACCTACCGGTCGGGGGCACCGATTGAGACGTTCGCGCCGTTTAAGGTCTCGATTGAGGGGAAGCCGCAGCCGGGCGACCGGTTCTGGGTGCAGACGTTTGGGGGAGAGTTGATGGAGTACATTATCCACCAGGGCATGTTTCTGCATCCGGTGAGCCGGTTTGTGGCGTGTGTGCTGAGAGACCGGAAGCTGAAGGTCCGGTACGGGAAAAAAGCCAGGGAGTACCTGGATCTGATCGGGAAGATTGCCGGGAAGCACGAGCGGGATTGGGTGGATATGACGCGTACGGCCGGGGGCTACCGGTTTCCGCCGTTGAAGACGGACCGCTTCCCCAACCGGATCCTGCCGCACAACCAGTACCTGGCCATCGGACGCGCCTATCTGTATCTGCAGTCGGTTTCCCGAAAGCGGCTTTTTGCAGACCGCGCAGAGCGGATGGCGCGGAATTTCAAGCGGCATCTGTGGAAGACGGGCCGGGCCTATACCTGGCACTACTGGGACTGGATCGAGGAGGGCGAGCCCGGGCACAGCGGGGTAGAGGATACGAGCCACGGGCACATCGACATCGGGTTCGCCGTGGATGCCTGCCGGAGGGGCGTGGTGTTCACCAACAGCGATCTGAAGCGGTTTGCGCATACGCTGCTGGACCAGATGTGGAACGGGTCGCTGGAGGATCCGGTGATCGGGGGCCGGGTGGACACCCGGGAGGGGGATGCGATGAACCCGGGGGACTGGATTGATCTGTGCCAGTGGCACCCGAAGGTGTGGGATGTGCTGTGGGCGGTGTTCTGCAAAGCGGGCCAGCCTGTACAGGCGGCGCCGTCGATTCTGCAGGGATGGGCGAGGCTGCAGGAGGGAAGAAGATAGGGCGCACGACTGTGCGCCCTGTGCGCGGAACTATCAAGGTAAAGGAGACTTAGGGAGGTTTTATATGGACACATCCTGGGTTCCACCGGAGGAGAAAGGACACCGGGTGGTGCGGTTTCCGGAGCGGCCGAACGTGTTGATCGATCGGCGACCGTTCGAGGCGTTTCGCCTCGGGTTTGAGTCGGGGGACGAGGGATGCCGCGGGCGCGTTGAAAGGGCGATTGAAGAAGCTGAAAAGTGGGCCGGCAGATCGGATGCGTGGTTTCTGAGTACGATTTGGGACCAGGAACCGCGGGGGCTGTTTACCTGCGCGTGCCCGATCCACCCGTTTCTGGTGCGGTATTACAGCTATTTTGAGTGGTCGCTGGAAGACCCGTGGCGGCTCTACTGCTCCTACTGCAAGGAGGAGGGGCGGGAATACGACTATTATCCCAACCCCCGGTATTCGGACGATGGAGGGGGATGCTTTCCTACGGACGAGGTGTGGCGGGAAGACCACGACGAGGCGTGGAGCCAGGCGCACAACGGGATTCCGTGGGACCACTGGGACGGGGAGACGCACGGATACATGGAGCCCACAAACGCCTACTACTTCAAGGGGCTCTGCTGGATGAACGCCTTCCGGGCGCTGTCGGGAGGCGTGCTGCACCGGCTGGGGGAGGCGTATCAGTTTGCGCTGAAGCTGCGCTCGGACGAGGCGGCCGCCGGGCGGTTTGCACACAAAGCAAAGGCGATTCTGGTCACGTTGTCGCGGGCATTTCTGGGCGATGGGTATCTGGCCGGGGTGCTGGAGATTTCAGAGGCGGAGTTCCTGGGACGGCTGGCGGATTTCTATGAGCCAGGGACCGAGGTAGGCGCCTATCCGGGGTATCGGCTCAACACGCCGCAGGATTATATGGCAGGCGATCCGAAGCGGCCGTTAGACACGTCCGGAAGCCGCTACGGCGTCAGAGGGGCGTCGATCTATCCTGGGGTGTGGAACTGGAAGGCGTCAGAGGCAGACGATCTGATGGTGGGCTACGGGCTGATCGCCGAGGCGTTTGATGAGGCGGAATGCGCGCAGGGGCTCAAAGACGCCGCGCTTCGGATCGTGACGTCGGTGGAGGGCGATGCGGAGCGGCTGAAGCAGGCGGGGCAGCGGCTGAAGCGGGGCATCGTGGAGTATACGCTGCATCCCTATACGCTTGTGACGGGCGCGGACAACCTCTCCCCATCGACGCAGATGCCCAGGCTGGCGCTGGGACGACTGGTGGGAGAGGACGAGATTGTGGAGAATGTGGCGAGAGATATCGTCTGCTTTCTCCACAATTTCTTCACGGGCGACGGCCTGGGCAAGGAGGGTTCGCCCTCTTATACGACCTGGGGGATCGGAGAGGTGATGGCGGCGCTGCACGGCGAGGTGGGCAATTTCGACCGGACGGCGCCCTATTTTGATGGGGCCCTGGGGGGCCTGAATCTGCTTTCGATGCCGATCTTTCGATACGGTCTGGGGAACTACCTCTACACGGGGTTCCCCAACGGCCGGCCGGTTACGTGGGAGGATTGCGTGATTCGGGCAAGCATGCCCCTTCATCAACTTGAGCAGGTGGAGGCGATGGGCGGGGGCGTGCCGGAGGTCTACCGGGAGTATCTGAATTTTAAACGCAATGAGGCGGGGGAGCCGGTTGTGACCCTCAAGCTGCCTATGGTTCTGCCCTCCCGCCTGCTGGGGGAAAACCGGAAGGGGGTGCTTAGAAGTGGTGCGGGTGAGAACACCCGGGCGCTGTCGGTCGATTTTACGGAGCGTGTGGGACACTACCACATGGCGCCGCTGAACCTGACGCTGTTTGCGAAAGGACACGAACTGGCGACCGACCTGGGGTACCTGGGGTCGACACACTTTATGACGGTGGACTGGATCAAGACGTTTCCGGCGCACAATACGGTGGTGATCCGTACAGAGGATGGGGACCCGATGGTTACGGACAACCTGCGGGGAGATGTGCGCTATTTCAAGGATCTGCCGGGTGTGGTGGCGATGGATGCGGCAGAGGAGGACGCGTCGGAGCTGGCGAAGGCGCCGGGGACGGATCGGTATCAGCGGACGGTGGCGATGATCGACGTGGACGAGACGGACGCCTATGTGGTGGATATTTTCCGGGTGAACGGCGGGCGCCTGCACGACTGGACGTTTCACAGCAACGGGCATCGGTTCGAGACGGAGGGCGTGGAATTGGCCGAGCGCCCGGACCGGGAGGAGACGCTTTACGAGTACAGCGGGTTCAGCTTTACGCCAGGCCGGCGGACACCGGGGCAGGGTGCCAGGTGGGGGTCAGAGCGGGTCTCCGCTTTGAGGGCGGGTAAGAGCAGCGGCGGCTGGACGGCGACATGGGGGGATGTGACGGAGTTTCCAGGTGAGGATGGAACGCCGGAGGTGGACCGAGAGGTATTTTTGAAGCTGCACATGCTCGATGAGGTTGGATCGGAAGTGATCGTGGGCACAGGTCCGGCGCAGCGGTGGATAGACAACCGGGATATGGGCGAGGAGATGTCGATTGTGACGGTGAGGCGGCAGAACGGAGAAGGGCTGGATACGTTTGCGGCGGTGTACGAGCCTTACCGGCAGGCGACGTTTATCGAGCAGGTCGCACGCGTGGAGGTGACATCGGCAGACCCGGAAGCGGTCGGTCTGAAGGTGGTGCACAGGAGGGGAACGGATCTGATCCTGAGCGGGAATGCGGCCGACGGCCGGTCGGAGGTTCTGCAGGTCGAGACGGCCGGGCACGTGCTGCAAACGGACGGAGAACTGGCCGCCGCGTCGTTCGACGGGGAGGGGCTGCGGTCGGTTTCGGTGATTGGAGGAACATTTGCCCAGGCCGACGGGCAGCGGGTGGAGGTCGCCCCGACGGTTGAGGGAACGCTGGTGGGGTTCGACGATGTGGAGAAGTCGCTGACGGTGAAGCCGGACGGAGAACTGCCCGGTGGGGATGCGCTTGCGGGGGAGGTTGTGACGATCAGGCACCGGGAGCGGACGTCGGCTTATACGATCCGGTCGGTCGAAGAGGTGGGGGACGGGACGGTGAAGCTGCACCTGGACGGCTGGCCGCATCTGGCGATCGGCTACCTGCTGGTGACCGGTGTGGAGGCGGACCGGGTGTGGGTGGAGCCGCCGCCGGTGCTGCAGGGGAAGGTGGAAAACGTCAATCTGTTCAAGGTGGAGGCAGACCGGAGCCTGCGTTTTCTGCAGCCGTCGGGTGAGCGAACCAACCCCGGTATTTTCTGGATGTGGAGCGGCGAGCGGGGCGCGGACGGGATCTTAGATGAGTGGGGCACACTGATTCGCAGCCGACACTATCTGACGCTGGAGGAGGCCGAGCAGGTGAGCGCGGGCGAGGAGGTCGCGTTTTCTCTTCTGCACCCGGGTGTGGACCGGTTTGGAATTATGGGGTCCGGACATGATGTAACGCAGTGAACGCCGGTGTGAAAAGGGATTATTCCCGGGGGAAGAGCTCTTCAACTTCAAGCAACCCGTCACCGGTTGACAGGCTCAAAACCACTGATGCACCCGGTGCCCGTGGTTTGGAAACCAGATGCTATCCACAACGATCCCCAAGGCTACGGCAAGTATATAGCCGATGAGTACGCCGTAGAAGAACGGCTTCGTCTCACGGTAGAAGGACGCCCCGGCGATCCGGATTGTCAGGTATTTTGCCGCCCAGGCAATGAATATGGTCGTGCTGGTCAGCCGTGTGAGCGACATCCCCGACAGGGCGAAACCGACCGGGTGCAGTGGCCACCAGGAAAACCGGTAGCGCATCAGATTGATCAACACCATACCGGCTGCACCGCCCAGGAAAAACCCGTAGTCCGCCGGTACTACCGGAGTGGGGCTCAACACCTCGCTTACCGCCTTCTGGTACTGCCAGGGGCCATTGCCGATGATCAACCAGTTGGGTCGAAAGTTGTAGCCGCCGATCGTATATCCCAGCCAGATGTTGTAAAGCGTGGAGGTAACCATCCCGACGACGAAGGCCGAGCTTAACGCCCAGAATAGTCGGCGTTTTCCCTGGGTCATGGAATCTGCCAGACGGTTGATATGGACCAGCGGCATCATCAGGAAAGCTCGATAGTGGGTCATCGGAAACCATGCCAGGCAAGAGACCGCGTTTGTGGGGCCCTTGAGGGCCTCTGCTCCACCCAGCAGCGTCACAGAAAGATTCCAGGCGGAGGTCGGTGGATTCGTGTAGATGAGTCCGGAATCCACCACGACCTTGGTCACGCCAAGAAACAGAATCAGCATAAAGGGAATCAGGAGCAGAATAAGTCTCAAATCGATCCCGATCCGGTTCAGCCAGGTTGCAACATAAAGGCAGCTGAGAACCAAACCGATCAGTGCGGTCCGATAGGAGAGCAGCTCCCTGCTGTCGTCTGTGGGAGAGCGATCCGGATGGAGGGCCTTTTGAAAGACCTCGCGCAGATGCGGACGAGAGATCCAGACCCACCACAGGACCAGCGCCACGAACGCCCCGGTGGTCTGCCATCGGAACGACCCCGTCGTGTAGTGAGGGGAGGTGGCCGCCAGCCCCAGGCGATTCAGGGCCCCGGCCTCGAAAATGTAGAGGATGTCAAAAAACCAGATGCTGAAGAGGACCTCCAGACTGGCGAAATAGGAGAAACAGATTACTACCGTGCTGAGATTGATGAAGATGGGAGGGTAGTATTCGGAATAGAAGATCCAGTTCCACTGGGCCACCGGAAAGGTCGGAACGTGAGGATAGAACCAGGAAATCATGTTCCAGCAAAAGATCGTCAGAATCAGGATGAAACCGGTCCAGAAGGCTTTTCCCACCATGATCTCCGGCACCACTCTCCTCCCGGTGCCCGCCTGAGCCGTCAACTCCGCAATTGGGGTGATCATGGGATAGATCAGCTTCTCATTGTCCGACCATTGCCGGTGAATGATTACCGATGCGCACACACAGGCGAATCCCACGGCACAGATCAGTATAAACCACGAGATGAGTGGTACCGTCCATACATTCCACGGGATGGCAGCCCCTCCTGGCAGCCCCTCGTAAAACCAGCTCATGGCTCCACTCTCGTTGGTTGGTACAAGCCAACTCGGGAGGTAGGGATGAAGATACTCGGACCACTGGTTTTCCGGACTCGCGAAGTAGTAAGGCGCTGAAATGATCCCGACAAGATAGCCGCTCACGCCGTAGGTGGGACCGTAAGCCCCGACAAGCCCCATCGAGAAGATCGTGATCCATTCCGTTTGCGAGAACACAAACCACCGCCCGAACCAGCGGGCCAGGGCCGCAAAGAGGAGCATGGACAGCAGAAAGAGGACAAAGTTCGACATCGGCATGTGGCTGAAGGCCATATAGGATCCATGTTGCGCAAAACGGACCGTATTGGCCAGCATGCCCACGGCCGCAGAAAGTAAAATTCCGAACGTGAACGCCCGGGGCGTGACCCCTCGCCCGGGATGTCTTCCCGCAGTACCCCCCAGATCTTTTTCCAGCGCGCCTCCAGATCGTCCCCGAGATACATTCCGCTCCTGGGATTCGCTCATAGAAAGCCTCCGAGGATAAGGAGGGTGGGTGTTGACCTGGGATTGTCTCACATCGCTTGGCCTGACCAACGAATCTGCTCATGGGCTGATGCCACAGTATAGCTGTCATGCGCTCACAGTCAACCTTTTTTTGTCCCTTAACTCAGCTGTTCGGGAAAATTTTTTGTTGATCCGGGTGAAGCAATGTATTAACATTCAGGCCTTAGCATAGCAGATAAACGACCGCCGGAGACCAACTTCCTGGTAGAGGTAGGGCCGGCGGCCTGCAGGGTGATGCGAGGCGGCTCTACAGTCTTCTCAGATGTCCGATAGAGAAGGCTGTCCGGATGACGATGCCACATTTTTGAAAGGGGGTTCCTGTATGGGAACGTCTGAGACCTATCGCAGGAAAATAGCCGTTGATCACACGAAGGTCTCAGATGAGGATCTGACCGACTTTCCACTGCTCATTGTCTTAGAGGACAGCGCGTTGAAGGGTGTGGCTTACGGCGGCGCCCAGCAGAAGGGTGAGGATATCCACTTTATCGGGGCCGACGGCAGTCGGCTGGACGGCGAGATCGAGCGTTACGATGCCGCTACAGGCTCTTTGAGGGCGTGGGTGAGGATTCCGAGGCTTTCGCATACTGCGGATACGGAGATTTTCCTCTGTTACGGTCAGGGGAGCAGTGCTGGTGAGGGGTCGGTTTGGGGCTCGGGCTACCGGCTGGTCCGGCATTCGAATACCGCGCCGGGGGGGCATGAGATCGTTCTCCACGCCGAGGATTTGAACCTCAGGGATGCGATTACGGTGGAGGCCTGGTTTCACAGTGAAGAGGGGAGGTCAGACGCGTTTCAGGCGCTGGTGTCGAAGTGGTCGCTGCGTTCTGAGATGGATGCGTTTGAGACTTACGATGCTGAAAATACGGATGGCCTGGACACCAGGGGATTCTTCGGGGCGGTGTGCGACGGGCGGTATATCTATTTTTCGCCTCAGTCCAACAGCAGCGGGCGCCACGGGGAGGCGCTGAGGTACGATTCTTATGGCGCATTTACGGATCCGGCGAGTTGGGTGGGGTATTCTGCGGGAAGAACGGGGGAGATGAATACCAGAGGCTATTACGGGGCCGTCTACGACGGGCGGTACGTTTACTATATTCCGCGCAGGGACAATGACGGTTTTCACAACCGGGTGCTGCGGCACGATACGCGAGGAGACTTCAGAAGCCCGGAAAGCTGGTCCGCATTCGATGTAGGACATCAGATCTCCTATCAGAGCGGCGCGTTCGACGGGCGCTATGTGTACTGGGTTCCGGGGTTTGATGATTACGACCACGGCAACAGCGGCAGGGTGATGCGCTACGATACACAGGGCGCGTTTGACAATGCCCAGAGCTATGTCCTGTACGATGCGGGAAACACCTCCGGGCTGGGTTCGAAATGCTATGACGGGGCCTGCTTCGACGGGCGATACGTGTATTTTGCCCCGCTGGACGGCAATGAGAACAAGGGGATTGCGCTCCGGCTTGATACGGAAAGCGATTTCTCCTCGCCGGAGAGCTGGGCGGCTTTCGACGCGAAGGGGTCGGGGTTAGGCGTGTGTGTGGGCGCGATTTTCGACGGGCAGTATATCTACTATGTGCCTTATGCACACAGCGTGGTGGTTCGTTATGATCCCCAGGGAGATTTTCAAGACGTGGGAAGCTGGGAAGCGTACGATGCTGCGGATACGTCCGGTCTGGATACAACCGGATACGACGGCGCTGCGTTCGACGGACGCTACGTCTATTTTATTCCCTTCCGGTACGGAAAGCAGAAGTTCACAACACCCCATGCCTGCCTGCTGCGTTACGATACGGAGGCGGGTTTCACAGATCCGGCAGGCTGGGACGCCATGGATGCAGGGGCGCACACGTCCAATCCGGGGGGGTTTAACGGGGGGACGTTTGATGGGCGCTACGTTTATTTTGCTCCCTGGCGGTTGGGCACCGATGAAAACGGCGGCATTATCAGCCACGGACAGGTGCTGAGGTACGATACCACAGATTCGGATGCTTCGTTTATCCTTAAATACGCGGAGTGCGGACATAACGGAGGGCTGTGCGCTGCCCTGCCGGGGCCGACGTTTTCGGTGAATACGTCCGAAGGGGTGCGCAATGTGCGGGCAAATCGCTCGCCCGGTCCGGGCTGGCACCACGTGGCGGGGGTTTACGACGGCGCCCGGCTTACTCTCTACGTAGACGGTGTCCCGGTGAACGAAGCGGAGGGAACGGGTTCCATCCAGGCCGGGCAGGCAGATGTTGGCATCGGCCGGATTGCGGGCGGGGGGGCGCAGTTCAAAGGGAGGGTATCCGAGGCCCGGATTTCGGATACGGCCAGGTCCGGGGCGTGGATTCAGACGACGTACCGGAATCTGAAGGCGCCTCATACGTTTGTCAGGGTTGGAGAGGAAGAACAGGAATAGGAGAGGCCGTATGCACAGTGAAAAGCCCTTACGCGTCCGGAACCGAAAACAGATGTTTATCGATGACAGCGGTTTCTTGAGCGGTTTGGAGTTTTGTGATACAGATTGAGGTTAGAACAGGCCTATGACACGGCGCGCATTTATTATCGGACTTATCATATCCGCACTCACCACCCTCTGGCCGACCTATTCCAGCCTGATCGTCGGCTCTTCTCGGGCCGATTTTGCGCATCTGTCGGATGCGCTCCTCATCCCCTTTATCTGTCTGCTGGGGATTAACCTGATGCTGAGCCGGCGGAGGGACGGGCTGTCTCCGTCCGAACTTCTGACCATCTGCTGCATGGGGATGATCGCCGGGATGATGCAGGGGGAATGGCTCTCGGGCTATCTCTTAGGTGTGATTACGGCTCCCACCTATTTTGCCACGCCTGAAAATCGATGGGCCGAAGTTATTATTCCCCATATGCCCGACTGGAGCATTGTGGCGGACAGGCCGGCCAGCATCGGATTTTACGAGAGCCTGCCGAAGGGGGCGAACATTCCGTGGGCGCCCTGGATCGCTCCGTTCCTGTGGTGGGGAGGCTTTATGGCCGCCGTGCTCCTGGCCGGCTTCTGTTCGATGATCCTTCTCCGGAAGCAGTGGATGGAGAACGAGCGGCTGGCCTTTCCGATTGCGACGGCCGTGCTGGAGCTGACCGGCGTTTCCGGTTCGGAGGGGACGCTTTCGAACCTGGTCCGGTCCCGGCTGTTCCGGATTGGCTTCTGGGCTGTGCTGCTTCTGTTTTTCTGGACGATCGCTACCTGGTTTATGCCGACGATTCCCCTGCTTGAGTTTCCGATGACTTCGCTGTCGGCCAAGCGAATCCTGCTGGGGAAGGGGTTTCCCCCGTTCATGTTCTCGGTCCATCCGATGACGATTGCGTTCAGCTATTTCACCAAGTCGGAGGTGCTGCTGAGCATCTGGTTCTTCCACTTGCTGGCCATCCTGCAGGTGGGGATTTTCAGCCGGATCGGCTTCGACATCGGAGGCTCGGACCCCTGGTGTTCGTTCGATCCGGCGATCGGATGGCAGAGTTTTGGGGGGATGATCGTGTTCGTGGGCTGGGGGCTGTGGACCGCCCGGGCGCATTTGAAGGAGGTCTTCCGGAAGGCATTTACCAGAAGGGGAGAGATCGACGATTCCGAGGAGCTGCTTTCCTACCGCACGGCGGTCTATCTGCTGCTCGCATCTGTGATGTATCTGATTTTCTTTCTGCGCCGGGCCGGAATGGACTGGGGGCCGCTTCTCGCCTTCTGGTTCGGGACGTTTATCCTCTATATGGGGCTTGCGCGGATTATCGTGGAGAGCGGGCTGGTCTACCTGCGGGGGCCGATCACCGCGCAGGCGTTTACCTGGCACCTTTTCGGGATTGCCGGATTGGGACCGCCCAGTGCGGTGGCCCTGGGGCTGACGTACACTTTTTTCTGTGATGCCAAGACGTTTGGCGTCACCGCGCTTGCCCACATTCCCCGATTTGGCGTTGCGATGAATCCGAGGCGCCGGCGGCTCCTGGTGCCGGCCGTTCTTGCAGGCGGGCTGGTGGGTGCGGTGACCGTTATCGGATATATCCTCCACCAGGGATACCACGTGCTGGGGAGTTACAATTTCGGTGTGGTCAGTTTCAACGGATCCAGCGACGGCGCAGTGGGGATCTGGTCGCTTACCACCAGCCGCATTCTGGAGGGGACGTTCGGAACGGACTGGAACCGGCTGAGCTTCTTAGGGATCGGCGCACTGGTTACCTGTCTGCTATTTTATTTCAGGTATCGGTTTCCCACCTTTCCGATCCATCCGATCGGGTTTACGATTTCCGCTTCGGGCGTTCTGAGAAGCAGCGTGGCTTCGATTTTCCTGGTGTGGGTTACCAAGATCCTGCTGCTGAAGCTGGGAGGCTTAGACCTCTACCGCCGGACGGCTGTGCTTTTTCTGGGGATGGTGTTGGGGTATCTGACGGGGGTCGGGCTGGGGATTATCGTGGATACCATCTGGTTTAACGGGAATGGGCATAAGCTCAACGATTGGTAGACATGGACAGACAGCGAACGGTCGAGGGCAGCAATGGATGGCCAGGATATGGGGCTGGAGAATGAAACCAGCCCCAGGCTATTTGAAGCGTTTTCTATGAAAATCGGTGGTGTCACGTTCATTCTTTTTCTGCTCCTGGCCATTCTGTCAGGCTGCTCACCTGATGCGCCCCCGGGTGTTGAGAAGGAAAAGATCGGCGAGGCGGGCGTTGCCGCCGGTCTGGGAACGCCCACCAAAGGCGGCACGTACGTTCTGGCCTACGGGGCTCCGGCCAACGCGTGGACGCTTGCGCCGATCTGGGATGGCTTCGATTTTCAACTCCTGCTCTACCCGTTTATCTACAATGCGCTGGCCGAGATGGGCGAAGACCTGCTGGCGTTCAGGCCGGGTCTGGCCGAACGCTGGGAGATCTCCGAAGACGGCCTGGAGGCCACCTTTCACCTGCGCAGGGACGTGAAATGGCAGGACGGTCAGCCCTTTACGGCCGAGGACGTGGTGTTCTCAGTGAGGGCGTGGTTCTTAGTTGAGGATGCGTTTATCAACGATCCTCTGCTGGCGCTCCTGAAGGGCGCGCCGAAGTATCGCGAGGGCAAGGCTGAGGAACTGCCGGGGGTTGCGGTGGTGAGCCGGTACACGGTCCGGTTCTCCTTCGCACAGTCCAATCCGCTGTTTTTGTACGAGCTGAACCGGCGGCCGATCATGCCGAAGCACCTGCTGGAGGGAAAGATCCGGCGGGGGATGACCTTAGCCGATGTGGGCGAGCTCGCGTTCGCCAAAAGGCCGGTGGGCACAGGACCCTTCAGGGTTGCGGCTTTTAAACCGGACGAGTATGTGGAACTCGAAAGGAATCCGGGTTATTTCCGGGGCGGACCCTATCTGGACAGGATTGTTATCCGTCTGGTTTCGACAGAGACGGTCATCGCGACGGGGCTGGAAACGGGTGAGATCCATTCGGCAGTGATCTGGAACAAGGAGCACTACCCGCGCCTGTTCTCGCTGGATCAGATCCGGGTCTGGGAAGATCCGGCAGCCACCGGCACTTTCAGTTTGATTCCCAACCTGCGCTCCGAACGGAAAGGCCATCCGCTGCACGATGCGCGGTTCCGCAAGGCGATTCTGTATGCGATTCCCCGGAAGAAGATCTGCGATCACCTGAGGATGGTCAGCCACCCGGCGCCGAATCAGGCGTATTCTCCCCGGTTTTTAGAGGGCCTTTCGTTGACGGATTACAGGTATAATCCGGAGAAGGCCAGGGAACTGCTGGCGGAGATGGGTTACGATCCAAAGACGGCGCCGGAGCTTATCTTAGCGCATCTGATTTTCGATAAGAGTCCGGAGCAACCGGCCATGCAGCAGGCCTTAGCTGAGGTGGGTATTAAGGTGAAACTGCTGGCGCTGGAGCCTCCGGCGGTGGTCAAGATGGTGGCGAATGCCGAGGGATGGGACCTGTTTCAAAGGTACCTGTCCCAGCACCCTGACCCGGGGTGGATGATCGGCGATCTCATCAAGTGCCAGGGGCCGCCGTGGGAGGTGTGCGGAATGGGGGCGATGTTCACCTGGAAGCCCACGCGTCGATACGTTGAAATCGAGCAGCTGCAGAGGGCAGAGCTGGATGCAGAGAGGCGGAAGGCGCTGCTGCAGGAGGGGATTCTGATTCTGGATCGGGAGATGCCCACGATTCCGCTGTGGACCGAGCCGAATGTCTACTTCATCAGCAAACGGGCGCACGGGAAGCACAACGGGGTGTACAAATACGGCGCCGAGGTACACGTCAACATCGGGGCGGAGACGTGGTGGCTGGAACCGGAGGGCTAAGGGTGAGATTCAGGATGAAGATTAGCGCGGTGGTATGGACGCTTTCTCTGTTCTTAATCGCGCTCTCGGGTTGTGCATCAGAACCGTCCCGGGAGGAGCGGGCTGGCGTTGTCGACCGCCCGAAGATGCCCGTTAAAGGCGGCACGTACGTGATGGCCTACCACGGGCCGCGCCACGCCTGGACGCTTTCGCCCTTCTGGGACGGGTTCGGGCATCAGATTGTGATCAACCAGTTCCACTACAATACGCTGGCCGAGCTGGATGAGGATATGCAGACGTTTGCGCCGGGTCTGGCCGAACGCTGGGAGGTTTCCAACGACAGGAGAGAGGTGACCTTTCACCTGCGCAGGGACGTGAAATGGCAGGACGGTCAGCCCTTTACGGCCGAGGACGTGGTGTTCACGGTGCGGGCGTGGTTCTTGGTTACAGACGCCTATGTCGATGAGCCGATTCTGACGTTGCTGAAGGGCGCGAGGGCGTATTTCGAGGGTGCGACGGAAAAGCTGCCGGCGGTTGCGGCGCTGGACCGGCATACGGTCCGGTTTACTTTTGCACAGCCCAGCCCGCTGTTTATGGACGAGCTGAACCGGCGGCCGATGATGCCCAAACACCTGCTGGAGGGCAAGGTCCGGCGGGGGATGACCTTAGCGGATGCAGGTGCGTTGGATTTTGCTAAAAAGCCGGTGGGAACCGGTCCTTTCAAGGTGGTCGATTACAAGGCGGACGAGTATATCCTTTACGAGAAGAATCCGCACTATTTCCGGGGAGAACCCTATCTGGATAAACTTATCGTGCGGCTGGTGTCGTCGGAAACGCCGATTGCCACCGGTTTGGAGACGGGGGAGATTCACGCGGCGGTGATGTGGAACAAGGAGCACTTTCCACGCCTGTTTTCGCTGGATCACCTCACGGCGTGGGAGGATTCGATCGCGTTTGGTTCGTTCAGTCTGATGCCCAACATGCGCCCCGAGCGCAAAGACCATCCGCTGCACGATGTGCGGTTCCGGAAGGCGATGCTGTACGCGATTCCCCGGAAGAAGATTGCGGAGAACCTGCGGGTGGTAAGCCGTGGCGTGCCCAACCAGGTCTATTCACCCCGGTTTTTGGAAGGACTGCCGCTGACGGATTACAGGTACAATCCGGAAAAGGCCAGGGAACTGCTGGCGGAGATGGGCTACGACCCGGAGGGGGCGCCGGAGCTTATCTTGGCGCACCTGATTTTCGACAAGAGTCCGGAGCAGCCGGCGATGCAGCAGGCCTTAGCTGAGGTGGGCATCAAGGTGAAGCTCCTGGCGGTTGAGACCGCAGGGGCGATCAGCCTGGTGGCGAACGCCGAGGGGTGGGACCTGTTTCAAAAGTACTCGCCGCAGTATCCGGATGCGGGATGGATGGTCAGCGATATGCTGAGGTGCTCCGGTCCGCCGTGGGAGCCGTGCGGGTGGGGAGCCATGCACACGTGGAAGCCGCCACCACGTTATGCGGAGATCGAAAAATTACAGCGGCAGGAGCTGGATCCGGAGAGGCGCAAGGCGCTGCTGCAGGAGGCGATTTTGATCCTGGATGAGGAGGTACCGGCGCTTCCGCTTTGGACGGAACCGAACGTCTATTTTATCAACAAACGGGTGCACGGGATGCACAACGGGGTGTACAAATACGGGGGCCGCGTTCAGATTTACGTTGGGGCGGAGACATGGTGGCTGGAGCCGGAAGGTTGAGTGGGAACTGCAAATTGGTTTTGGCGACCCCCATCCCGGGGTACGGCATGCCATGCCCTTACATATCTTCCACCCAGTGGCGGTAGAGGGGCTTTACATCGTCGGGCAGGGACTCGTAGACATCCCTTTTTACGGGCGTGGATTCGTAGTTTTTCTCTCCTGTTTCAACCACCATGCGGGTGTGCTCCGGGGCGCCGATCATGGTGGGATTCAGGTTCAGCCACCAGGGCGCATAGCGGACGATGAGGGCTACGCGCGGCCTGTCACTGCGGTTGGGCGCGACCGCGTGCCAGAGCCGGCTGTCGTAGAGAAGCACGCTGCCTGCGCTGCCGGAGACCTGGATCTCAGCCGGATGTGGGGCATCGGCGTCAACGCCCTCCATCCCTCCTGCCGAGGGATTGTTGTTCATCCGGTGGCTGCCGGGCAGGACGAACGTGCCGCCCGTTTGGGGACTGAAGGGTGAGAGCATCCAGATGGTGGACAGGTGCATGATCGCGTCTGGGTAGGGCGCCGGGATGCGCGACGCGTTGGTCTGATTGAAGGGCCAGTCCGCATGCCAGTAGCCGCGCTCGTTTCCGGGATGGTTGATAACACAGTCGGTGCAGGAGATCCGCACGTATGGACCGAACACGGCCTCGGCGATGTCCAGAATTCGCCGGTCTGCCAGATAGGGGGCGAAGGTCTGAGTGTGGTTGATGACCTGATTCAGGTTTCCGACGCCTTTGACGCCTACACGGTGACCGCGAGCTCTGGTCTTTTCCAGTTTCGCCCGCGATTTTTCATCATGGGCCGCCTGCGCTGCCACCACGCTGTCCCGCAGGTTGTCCATCCTGTCTTCGGAGATGACGCCTTCGATCACGCAAAACCCGTTCATCTCCAACTGGAGCGATTTTTCACTGACAGACATTGTTCCCTCTGCGGTTTTCAGGCTCGTAGCGTGTTGACCGTTTCCCGTTTGATAGTCAATATATCACGGCACAACGGAGAGTCAAGCATTTAATGTGCGTCAACATTATCGGCGCGGAGACCTGGTGGATGGAGCCGCAGCTTTAGGGGGGGTGTTGTGAACCACTTTTTAATTCGACGGTTGCTGGTGCTGATTCCGGTTTTTCTGGGGGTTACGTTTCTGAATTTCGTGCTGATGAATCTGCTGCCGGGAGATGCGGTGGACGCGATGATCAACCCCCGGGACTCGCAGCGCTGGACGCCGGAACAGATCCAGGCGAGGCGCGTTTCGCTGGGCCTGGACAAGCCCTGGTCCGTGCGATATGTGATCTGGCTGAAGGAGCTGGGGAAAGGGAACCTGGGGTATTCTTACTTCACCAAGAAGCCGGTGATCGAGGAGCTGATCGCGCGTATGGGAGCGACGCTGAAGCTCCAGGTCGTTTCGTTCACGGTGGCCATCATATTTGGTATTGCGCTGGGTGTGTATTCCGCGCTCAGACAGTATTCTTTTTTTGATTACCAGTTCACGCTGTTCACCTATATGGGGATTTCCATCCCCACGTTCTTTTCCGCGCTGGTGATTATCTACGTGTTCGCCGTGAACCTGCGCTGGTTTCCCACCTCCGGCCTGCGGGTATACGGTGGGGAATCGTCCATTCTGGAGCAGCTGTGGTATATGGCGCTGCCCACTTTTACCTTAGCCATCGGGAGCTGGGCAACGGTTATGCGCTTCTGTCGCACGAGCATGCTGGAGGTTTTGCAACAGGACTTTCTGAGGACCGCGCGGGCCAAGGGGCTGGCGAATCGCTCGGTGATCCTCCGCCACGCGCTGCGCAATGCGCTGCTACCGGTGATTACGATTATCGGGTTGAGCATCCCCAGACTCATTACCGGCTCCATCCTGGTTGAGACGGTTTTCGACTGGCCGGGGATGGGACAGTACAGCGTGCTGTCTATCGGACGGCGAGACTACCCCGTTTTGATGGGGGTGACGGTGATTTTCTCACTGGTTGTCCTGTTGAGTAATCTGTTGACGGATATTGCTTATGCGGTGGCCGATCCACGCATTCGGTACGACCAGGCGAGGTAGGTTTTTTGGGGGGAGTTGGATGGAGACAGAGCCGCGCAAAGATCAGATGGCGCAAATAGATTTACACACAACGGAAGCCGAATCGGTCCGGGAGAAGGACTATTCCCTCGCGGCCTTGACGTGGCGGCGGTTTCTGCGTCACAGGATGGCGGTGGTTTCGTGCGGTTTGCTCGGGCTGGTGGTCCTGATGGCCGTTCTGGCCGATTTCATCGCGCCCCGGGGGCCATACGCGGTGGACTACGAACAGGTTCTGGCTCCTCCCGGCGCCGAACACACTCTGGGGACGGACCGGGTGGGGCGAGACGTGTGGGCCAGGCTGTGCGTGGGCTCCAGGGTGTCTCTGGCGGTGGGGCTGGTGGCGGTGGTGATCGCACAGTTTCTGGGCATTGTTTTCGGTTCTCTT
The DNA here is from genome assembly GCA_965222075.1 of Candidatus Latescibacterota bacterium. Classification (GTDB taxonomy): domain Bacteria; phylum Latescibacterota; class UBA2968; order UBA2968; genus JAAXHW01. The sequence continues at coordinate 4,912,117 of OZ244937.1, forward strand.
GCGGGCTACTACGGGCGTATGGCCGACAGTGTGATTATGCGGTTGACCGATGTGATGCTCTGCTTTCCCTGGCTGATCCTGATGCTGGTGGTTGCGGCTGCCTTTGGGCCGGGGCTTTCGCGCACGATGCTCGTGATCGGGTTGATCAGCTGGCCCAGGCTGGCCCGGATTGTGCGCGCGGAGTTTCTTTCTTTGAGGGAGCGGGATTTTGTTCTGGCTGCATCCTGCCTCGGGGCGTCCGGCGGCAGGTTGATTCTGTATCACTTTTTTCCCAATGTGGTGCCTTATATGATTGTAGAGGCGACCTTTGGCATGGCCGACGCGATTTTGAGTGAGGCCGCGTTGAGCTTTCTGGGCATGGGGGTGGCGGTTCCCACGCCCAGTTGGGGCAATATGCTCCGGGATGCCCAGTCTCTCCATGTGCTGACCAACGCCCCCTGGTTCTGGCTGCCGCCGGGCATTGCGATTTCGCTGACGGTTCTGGCCATCCAGTTTATCGGCGACGGGCTCCGGGATGCGCTGGATCCCCGGGCGCTGGTCGAGTCGAGGAGGTAATGACACAAAGCCGCCCATCCCCATCCGCTCCACACGATGCTGCGCCGCCGAGCAGGCGTATTCTGACGGGCAGGGCGACGGCGGTGGGCCTGATGGCTGTGGTGACGGTTACGCTGGCCGGTCCTTATTCGGAATGGGTCGTCCGTTCTTCTTATATGACGACCAATTATTTTCCGCTGGGGCTGGCTTTTGTTTTTATTTTTTTGGTGGCCGCGCTCAATCCTTTGCTGAAGCTGTTCGGGCGCTGTTACGGGCTTGGGGGAGACGAGCTGGGCGTGGTCTATATGATGCTGATTGCAGCGGTGTCCGTGCCGACGTACGGGATTACGGGGTACGTGATTTCGATTGCGGCGTCGCCCTTTTATTACGCTACCACGGAGAACGGGTGGGCGGAGTATCTGCATCATGATATTCCCCACTGGGTCGTTCCGGGAGGCGGGCCCGAGGTGGCCTGGTTTTTTGAGGGGCTGCCTGCTGGAGCGTCGATTCCCTGGCGGATCTGGCTTGCGCCCCTGTTCTGGTGGGGGACGCTAATTGCGGCCACGCTGGCGCTGTGTGTCTGCCTGGTGGCGATTTTCCGGAAGCAGTGGGTGGAGCAGGAGCGGCTGAGTTTTCCGGTGGTGCACGTGCCTCTGGCGATGATGGAGGGGGCCGAGGACGAGCGGCTTTTGCCCCGGTTTATGCGCAGTCGGCTGTTCTGGGTCGGGTTTGGGATTGCGGCTTTCAAGATCATCTGGAATATTCCAGGCTATTTCAACAGCGGATGGCCCGGCCTGCCGCCGGTTATTTTGCGGATCCCTCAGGGACAGATTTTCCCGGGGATTTCGACGATTCTCTCACTGCCCTTAGTAGGGGTTACCTATTTTGCGAATGTGGATGTGATTTTCAGCATCTGGGTGTTTTACCTGGTCAACCTGGCGGAGGTGACGCTGTTCAACCGGACCGGCTTCAGCATCGGCCCTCCGGAGATGCATTCCATCCGGCCTTCGGCGCTGTCCTGGCAGGCGTTTGGAGCGTTTGCGGCGATTGTGCTGGGCGGAATCTGGGTGGCCCGGGAGCACCTGCGGGAGGTGCTGCACAAGGCGTTTTTGAACGATGCTTCCGTGGACGATGGGGAAGAGATTCTGTCCTATCGGACAGCGGTTTTCGGGTGCCTGGCGTCGGTTGTTTACATTTTGTTGTGGTTGCACGCGATCGGGATTGCGCTTTCCATAGCGATGCTACTGGTGTATGCGGTCGTTACCGTTTACCTGGGGCTGACCCGGATGGTAATCGAGGGGGGGCTGATGTTCGTGCTGGGACCGCTGGTGCCCCAGGCATTTCCCATGCATATGGTGGGTCCGGCGGCGCTGAGCGGGTCTACGATGACGGGGCTGGCGCTTTCTTACGGGTGGGTGTGCGATCCGATTATCGCTTTTTTGCCCTGCGGGGCCAATGCCGCGAAGGTGCACAGCGACCGACGGTTTCCCAGGGGGACCTACCTGCGGGCGGTTGCGCTGGCGCTGGGGGTGAGTCTGGCGCTTTCTTTCTGGTTTTCGCTGAAGCTGGGGTACGGGTTCGGGAGCTACAACTTCGGGGATTTTGTATTCCGGCGGGGAGGGCAGGTGCCCTTCGATACGGTGATCAGCAAGATGAAGGCGGCGGAGGGGTTCACGTTCAACCGGTTTGCGTTTCTGGGGTTGGGCGCGCTGGCCACGTTCGGGCTGACGTATCTGCGGCACCGGTTTGCGTGGTGGCGGCTGCACCCGATCGGGTTTGCGGTGGCGCTGACGTCGCCGGTGCGGTGGACGGTGCTGTCGTTTTTTGTGGTGTGGGCCGTGAAGGTGCTGATCGACCGGCTGGGGGGATTGATTCTGTACAATCGGGCCAGGCCGTTTTTCATCGGGTTGGTTGTGGGGCATTTTGCGGCCGCAGGGATTTCTTTTGTGGTGGATGTGATCTGGTTCCAGGGCCAGGGACACATTCTTTATTTTTAGGCTCAGAATACAGGTTTTGATTGCCCAGGTCTGCTGGATGGCCTATCTTGGAAATGATCGGACAGGTTGTCTTTTTTAGAGGACTGCCATGCAAAGGACTGACAAACAGGAAGCCAGGCTCCGGGAGATAGACCGCCGGTACCGGGCAATCGTACGGATCGTTTCGGCGCTGAATACGGACCGTCCGATTGAGGATGTGGTGCAGGAGATAGGGAAAGTACTGCAAGCGCTGATTCCCTGCGACCGCTTCAGCCTGGGGTTGGTCTCCTGGAACCGCTGGTATTTTCTGGAGGACGGCCGTCTCACTTCACAGAACTTCTCCTTTCCCCTTGTTTCGGACAACTCCGCCAGCGAATGGGTGATCCACAACCGCCGGCCCCTGCTTCGTCGGGATATCTCGAAGGAACACCGGTTCAAGCACGATGTGATCAGGATGGAGCAGGGGGACCGTTCGGATCTGATCGTGCCGCTGGTTGTGGACGGCGAGGTGATGGGCACCTTCAATTTCACCAGCCGGGTGTCGAAACGCTACGACGAGGGGTGTTTAGAGGGCGCTCAGTCGGTGGCCGATGCGGTCGCCGTGGCCGTCAAGCAGTTTCAGATCCGGCTGGAGACGGAGGCCATCCGGGAGATTTCCGATGCGGTGTTGAGGCCGCTGGAACTGGACGAAATCCTGAAGATGGTCCTGACGCATATCCAGTCTCAGGGTTACGACCGGGTGAGGCTATACCTGTACGACCAGGCGCGGCATGCGATGGTAGGGGCTCTGCTGGTGGGGATGGAATACGAGCCTGCGTCTATTGTGTACCCTTTGAAAAACGATCCGTATTCGAAACAGACACTGGCTTCCGATCGCCCCCGGATCTATCGGGCCGGGACGCCGGAATATGAGGAGGTGGTCCGTAGAAGGAGGGAGGTAGGTGAATTCCTCTATTCGAATCCTGATATTCTGGTGTGGTGCGAAATGCCCTTGAAGGTTGTCGAAGAGGGTCAGGAGGTTATTGTCGGAAAGATCGCTCTGGACAATAGCCTCAGCAGGCGCCCCCTGGCGCAGGAACGTCTGGATCGGTTGATGGTGTATGCCTCCCAGGCGGCCATTGCCATCCGGCACGCGCAATTGTACCGGCAGATGGCCGAGCAGGTGGAGAGCCGTACGGCCGAGTACAAGCAGGCGGAGGAACGGCTTTTGGAGTATCAGGCGCAGCTCCGGTCTTTGGCGTCCGAATTGACATTGATCGAAGAGCGGGAACGGCGTCGCCTTGCAACGGATTTGCACGACCGGATCGGACAGACCCTGGCCGTGTCCAAGATCAAATTGGGCGCGCTGGGGACGTCGGCTGCCTCCACCGATTTTGCCGGACCTCTGGACGAGGTCCGCGAGCTTATCGACCAGACGATTCAGGATACGCGGTCGTTGACTTTTGAGCTGAGCCTGCCGGTGCTTTACGAACTGGGGTTTAAGGCCGCAATGGAGTGGCTTGCCGAGCAGGTCCAGGAACAGCACGGCGTTCGGGTTGAACTGGAGAGCGAGGGGCAGGTCCGGCTGTCGGACGAGGGCCTCCGGGTGCTTCTCTTCCGGGCGGTGCAGGAGCTGCTGGTCAATGTTGTAAAGCACGCTCAGGCGCATACCGCAAAGGTTTCCGTTCGGGAAGATGGGGACAGCATACGAATCGAGGTTGAAGATGACGGCATTGGATTTGAGCCCTCCAAAGCAGGCAGAAACGGTGGATTCGGCTTTTTCAGCGTCCGGGAGCGATTGCGTTTTCTGGGAGGCGATTTTGACGTTGAATCCGAGCCCGGCCGCGGGACCCGGGCCGTGCTGGTGGCGCCGCTGAAGGGCAGTGGGGCGTCCCCGGAGGGTGGCGTGAGGTGAGTGCCGGGACGCGCCCGGATGACCACAGGATCGCACAGATTCCGTTTCAGGTATTTCGAAGCCCGGAATCGGGGATTTCCCCGGTTGCGCTTTTATTTATGGGGCGTACATTGGCAATCTCTTGGATATTTTTGGCGTGCGACGGCAGACTACAGGAGGTGCGAGGTGAGGATCAGGATTCTCCTGGCCGATGATCACAAGATCGTGCGGGACGGCCTTCGCGCCCTGATCGAGCAGCAGGCCGACATGGCGGTGGTGGCCGAGGCGGAGGACGGGCGAACGGCGGTGGGGCTGGTGCAGGATCTGTCGCCGGATGTGGTTGTGATGGATATCGGCATGCCGGATTTGAACGGGATCGAGGCCACCCGCCAGATTATCGCCAAGACCTCCGGCGTGAAGGTGATCGCCCTGTCGATGCATTCCGACAGGCGGTTTGTGGCGGGTATGCTCGGCGCAGGGGCGTCGGGTTATCTGCTGAAAGACGGCGCGTTCGAGGAACTGGCCGATGCGGTTCGCCTGGTGTTTGCAGATCAGACTTACCTGAGCCCCGGGATAACCGGCGTTGTGATCGAAGATTACGTACATCACGTGTCGGCGGCCCAAGACACGGTTTTGGCCGCGCTGACAGCCAGGGAACGCGAGGTGCTTCAGCTCCTGGCGGAAGGCAGATCGACCAAGCAGATTGCTTCGGATCTGGAGGTGAGTGTGAAGACGGTTGAGACGCATCGCCAGAAGGTTATGCAAAAACTAAATTTACACAGTATTGCCGATCTAACCAAATACGCCATTCGCGAAGGGCTGACCACCCTCGAACGCTGACGCGCACCGGCGAAATCGTCTCATTGACGCCGGCTCAGGTATTTCGAAGTCAAAAATCAGGAATTTCCTGATTGCGCTTTTTTTTTTGTGATATAGATTGAATGTGTTATCTTACGTTATGTTATCTTATGAAATATAATGATTTACTGAAAAAATTCGTAAAGCCGCTGGTTACCAAACTTCCTGGTAGAGGTAGGGCTAACGGCTCGCAGGGCGATGCGAGAAGGCTCTACAGTCCCCTCACATGCACAGATTTAATCAGCAGCCGATGTGAAGAAAGGAGCGGGCTTGGGCGGATTGTTTGAGAAGCGGCTGGTGGTCGATCACACGCGGGTTTCGGGGGATGGTCTGGCCGGTCTGCCTTTGCTCATTTCACTCGAAGATGAGGATTTGAAGGATAAGACGTACGGCGGCCAGGTGGCACAGGCGGGCGGTCAGGATATCCGGTTTATCGGCGCCGATGGAGAGAGGAAATTCGGCCACGAGATTGAAGCCTACGACCCGGCAGAGGGTGCGCTGAGAGCCTGGGTGCGCGTTGAAACGCTTTCCGGGTCGGCCGATACGGAGCTGTATCTGCGCTGCGGAGATCCAGGGTGTGAACCCCAGCAGAACCGGAAGGGGGTGTGGGATGCGGATTACCGGCTGGTGGTCCACGATGCCGCATCGCCTGAGGACGCGACCGCCAATCCCACCGGTGCAGCCGCCGAAGAGGCGTCGGACGGGCAGCGCTGGGCGAGGGTCGCGCATGCCCAGAAGCTGAACGTGCGCGATGCGATTACCGTAGAGGCGTGGGTGGAGAGCGATGAGGCGCGGGCCGAGGCGATGCAGTCGGTGGTGTCCAAGTGGACGCCCAGGACGCGCTTCGACCTGTTCGACGCCTACGACGCCGGCAATACCGACGGATTGGAGACCAAGGGGTTTTTCGGCGCGGTGTTCGACGGGCGTTATCTCTACTTTTCCCCCCAGCACAACAGGCAAGGCCGTCACGGTCAGGCGCTACGATACGATACGCAGGGGGCGTTCAAAGATCCGGAAAGCTGGGCGGGGTACGATGCGGGCCACACCGACGGGCTGAATACGAAGGGGTACTACGGGGCGGTTCACGCGGGGGATTACATTTACTATATCCCGCGCACCGACGGAGAGGTGATGCACAGCCGGTTTCTGCGGTACGACCGGGGGGGGGATTTCAGGAGCCCGGAGAGCTGGAGCGCATACGATATCGGGCATCCGATTTCCTATCAAAGCGCGGCGTTCGACGGGCGCTACATCTATCTGGTTCCAGGCTCCGAGCAGGCAGGTGGTGGCAGCGGGAAGGTGGTGCGCTACGATACGCAGGGGGCGTTCAAAGATCCGGCCAGTTACACGACATACGACGCTGCAAACACATCGGGGCTGGATACGAGGTCGTACGACGGGGCGGTGTTTGACGGCCGATACGTCTATTTCTCTCCACTGGACGCCGATGGTGTGGTGTTGCGCTACGATACGGAAGGGGATTTTGAGGATGCGGACAGCTGGGTCGCTTACGGCGCAAAGAAAGCGAGCCTGAAGCGCTGCGTGGGGGCGGTGTTCGACGGCCGATATGTCTACATTGTGCCCTACGGCCAGTCCGACCAGGCGGTGCGCTACGATACGGCGGGCGCGTTTACTGACGAGAACAGCTGGGAGGTTTTTTACCTTCTCGACGTGCCCGGCCTGAATACGCTGGGGTTTGACGGTGCGTTTTTCGACGGGCGCTACATTTACTACAACCCGTACTGGGACGAGACGAGCGATGCGGATGAGACCTTCCACGGCGTGGTGGTGCGCTACGATACGCAGGGCGCGTTCACCGATCCGGAAAGCTGGGACTGCGCCGACGCCGGTTTGACGGACGGCCTCAAGACCGTGGGGTTCAACGGGGGCGCAACCGACGGCCGGTTCCTCTATTTTGGCGCGTGGATGGACAGCAGAGACGAGACGGGCAAGATTCTCGGCCACGGCCGGGTGCTGCGCTACGATGCGGTGGGCGACCAGGGCATGTTCAGCCTTCGGTACTGCGATTTGGGACACAACGGCGGCCTGTGCGCCGCCCTGCCGGGCGCGCGGTTTCTTGTGAATACGGAGAAAGGGGCCATCAGCATCGCCGCCAACCGCAGGCCGGAGCCGGGGCGGCATCACCTGGCGGGGGTGTACGACGGAAAGACGATCCGGCTGTACATCGACGGCGAGCTTGTGAACGAGCAGGCGGGCTCGGGTGCGATTGTGAACAACCGGGAGGATGTGGCGGTCGGCCGGATCCTGAATGGCCTGGGCGGATTTGTGGGCCGGGTTAACGAGGTGCGGATCTCCGGGTGCGCAAGAAGCGGGGATTGGATTCGCACCCAGTATGCCAACCAGAGCGATCCGGCCCGGTTTTGCCGCATCGCACCGTGAGGCTGTGTGAAGGGGACGTTTTGAGACACAGGAAAGGGGGGATGCTGACTTATGGTTTAGGAGATAACGATTTTTCGCGTTCGGACAACACGCCTTCTGGTCCGGACAGATGTTTAACCTTTCTTAGGTTATTGATTGTAAGAAAGGAGGGAAGCGTGAAGACAAAATTATGGGTAGTGATCACAGCCGGTCTGATTCTTCTGACCTCTACGTTTACAGCGGAGGCGCAGCAGCCGGTACGAAGGTGGGGCGTCGGTACGTTTCTGGCCTACAACAGCGCGCTTTTCTCGCTGCGGGACCAGTACACCGGTGGGGCCAAGTACGGGTTGAACTGGCATTACAGCCTCAGCCCCAGGGTATATATCGAGGCGGAGTATCACCGTTCGGAGTTCGAACGCGGCAAGCTGGAGGACGCGATGTTTACGTGGACGGTGGACGGGAAGGACTACAGGAGCCCCAATGCGAGTGCGGAGATGAGGTTTTCCAGCGGGGTGGTGAACCTGCTGATTTTCCACCAGGCGCAGCCGTCGTTCAAGTCTGGCGATTTTGTGTATTACTTCCAGGTTGGCGGCGGGTTCTACGATTACAAATCGGAGCGCCGGAACTTCGTCTACCCGGGGCAGAAGACGAAGCCGCTGGACGTGTCGGTGGTGCTTCCGCTTCAGATTGACGCGCGCGCAGCGCTGTCTGCGCACGCCGGGTTCGGCGTTCAGGCGTTTGCGTTTGATAAGATCGCGGTGGACTTGCGGGCGCGCTATCATATTGTGATGGGCGATGTGAGGCCGATGATCGCCTTTGGGGTTGAGAAGAAGACGTTCCCGATCCAGTTGCTCGATCTGGTCGCGGGATTGAAGTTCTACTTCTGGAAATAGAGGAGGATGAGATATGAAGTCAAACAGGCGTTTAACTATTCTTGCCGGGATGCTGGCCCTGGTACTTGCCCTGTCCACCCCGGCCGTGTTTGCGGGTTCGACGGGGAAAATTAACGGGCGGGTCACCGGCGCAGACGGGTCACCGTTGCCCGGAGCCAGTTTGGTGATAGAGGACCGTCAGCAGGGGACTGTTACAGACACGGAAGGCTTCTACGTGATTGTAGCGGTAGACCCGGGGTCCTATACTTTGACCGCGTCGCTGGTGGGGTATACGACGGTGACGAAGAAGGACGTGAACATTACGGTCGATTATACCACGCCGGTGAATTTCACGCTGAAGGAAGAGGCGATCGAGGCGGCCGAGATCGTGGTGACGGCCGAGCGCCCGCCGGTGGAGCTGGACAAGACTTCGACCCGCTATGTGCTGTCGCCCGCCGATATTGACGAAGCCCCGCTTGTGAAGTCGACGGCGGAATTGATCGGCCTGCAGCCGGGCGTGGACATGGGCGGGACCTTTTCGATCCGCGGGTCGGACGTGACCTGGGGCGAGCAGAAGTTCGCGGATAACGCGACCTGGTCTTATGCCGGCACCGATGTCAAAGTGCTGATTGACGGTGTGCCCGTTCCCGGCAACGACGGCGACCAGGCCAACATTTTTACGGGGGTGAACAAGAGCGCGGTGCAGCAGATCTCGATCGAGACAGGCGTGACCCCGGCGGAGTACGGAGATGCTCAGGGCGGCACGATCAACATCGTGACGCAGGATGGGGCGAAGGAGTACCGCGGGTGGATCGAGGGCAACTACGAGCCTGCGGGTCAGAAGCACTGGGGGGCGAACCTGTACGACGCTCCCATACACAGGGACCGGATGCGGTGGGACGACCCGGAGTGGCTGGCGGAGACCGACCCTGTTTCGGGCCGGGTTATCCATGTGCGGGACAACTATGACGAGGTGAGTGGATGGCTTGTGGAGGGTAGCCTGTCCGGGCCGATCGGTCCGCGGGCCTCCTTTCTTGGATCGATAAAGCACCAGGCGTTTGCGGCGCCCTTTCCGCAGCCCTCGGAGCGCGGCTTCTACAACGACCGAGGGCGCTTTATGAACGCGGACGACTTTATCCAGGGGTCAGGCAGCGTGACCCTCAAGCCCACGCCCGGCACGAAGGTGAAGGTGGGCGTGGTGCTGCAGCACTGGACGGGGTTCCAGAACGAGCTCAATGAGTGGGGCTTCTTCAAAAACGGGTACAACCGCGGGCTGCTGGCCAACGGCCGCAACGTGTTTATGCCGAAGAATTTTTCAACAATGGGCCGACAGCTGCGGCGGGAGGACCTGGAGTACGTGACGTTCACCCATACGCTCACGCCCAAGACCTTCTACGAGGTGCGCTTCGGACGCAGCCGGACGCTCCAGGATACCATGGACACCGTTGGCGCCACGATTGACGGGCGGAAGGACGCGGACGGCTGGTTCAACACCTACAAAGAGATCAAGATGTGGATGCTTTCGGACCGGACGCGTTACAGCTTTAAGGTCGACCTGTCCAGCCAGATCACCAAGGGAAACTTTGTGAAGACCGGCTTCGAGATCGTTCGCTGGAGTGCCTGGTCCCAGTACTGGGCGGGGTTGAGGCGGGCCGACAACTGGTGGACGATGTACGCAGGCGGGGACACCCCCTGGGTGCCGGGCACGCCGGCCAAGCCGATCCGAGGGGCGATCTATGTGCAGGACAAGATGGAATTCGAGGGGTTGATCGTGAATGCGGGCGTGCGCTTAGACTTCAACAAGCACACGCACAGAGAGCTGAAGACCTCGGCGTTTCACTGGGCGCCGATGTGGCGGATGTACAACAACCGGCATTTCGGCTACGGCCAGGGTTCGGCGCCCGCCGGGCTGAGGGTGTCGGACGACTTTATCGCCACCCCGCCGACGCAGTTTGCGATCAGCCCCAGATTGGGGGTTTCGCATCCGATCACGGACCGGGCGAAGCTGCACTTCTCGCTTGGACGGTTCGTGCAGTGGCTGGAAGTGCGCGACCAGTACTCCAAGTCGTGGCGGGACTACGGCAGGATCGGCCCGGACGGAGACCCCACCTGGCAGGACTTAAACAGCGACGGGGTGCGGCAGGCGTCTGAGAATATGTCCAACATGGAGCCCCTCTACTTCGGGCCGGGGGGCGAACCCTGGGTGAATCCGGAGGAGACGCTGACGTTCGAGGTGGGGATGGACTGGAACTTCGTGGCCGACTATAACGCGTCGCTGACGATGTTCTACCGGAACGAGACGAACCAGATCGTTCGCGGGGCCACCACCTGGAACGGGGCGAAGCGGGGCCGGCGGAACACCCAGGGCTCGATGAACGGGCGAATAGCCTACGGCAAGGGCCTCGAACTGGCGGTGGGGAAGCGGCTGAGCAACTACTTCTCCTTCCGCGTGGCCTGGACGGGGATGTGGGGGGCGCGGGGCGGCACCGGGATCTCGAACCACGGCGCGCATATTATCGCGGACTCCAACTTTGTGGTCAGCCCGAATTTCTGGTATGACTTCACCTACGGCGCAGACGGGTCGGCCACGCCGGTTCCGCTGACGGCCCAGGAGAAGGTGGAGTTCGGCGGCGAGAACAACAGGTACATCCAGGGCTTGCGGGACGCCGCCACGGAGAACCTGTACCTGTACTTTGGCGGGTACGATGATGCGACGCTCAACAACCTGGGGATAAACGTCCGCTACAATTCCTACGGCGGGCGCTGGTACGGCCCGTTCGGGATCCGCGGCGAGCCGGTGGTGGGCGGTGTCATCGGCCAGGCGAGCGTGCAGTTCGTGCTGAATACCCCCTCGAACGTAAACTTCGGCGGCCGGTTTCTGAGCTGGCTGGTCAGCGACTTAAGCGCCACCACGCTCTGGACGATGCGTTCTGGCGCCAACGTCAACTGGCAGCCGCCTGAAGGGGGCGGGGCCAAGATCACGAAGGGCCCGATCGAGTCGGCGACGGATCTGAGTGTCGAGAAGGTGTTCAACGCGAAGGGCCGCCTGAAGCCGGCGCTCTTCGTCGAGATCCGGAACGTGTTCAACGACAAGATCGACATCAACCCGGTCAGCAGCCGGGGAACCACCGGGACGGACTACATGCTCTGGGGCCTGGATATGGCCCGGCCGGACAATCCGGATTTCCTCAATTACGGCGACTTCGGTGACCGGGGCTATTTCAGCACGCCCAGGCAGACGAACATGGGCCTGCGCCTGACCTTTTAGCTGAAGAGGGGGGCACAGCCCGGGGTTGCGCCCTCTTATTTACCGGGAACGAGACGGAAGGAGGATTGTGATGAAGTATATCCGAACGTGGGGGCTGGTTGTCGCTGTGGCGCTGCTTACTGTGGGGGCGGCCGACCTCTTCGCGCAGTCGTTTCAGTCGCCGGCGGCGTGGCTGAACCGGCCGATGCTGACGGCGCCTTTTCGCAACTACGCCGTGCAGGGCCAGTGGTTCAATTCGGGTGCGGGAAATTCGCCGTATCTGACATATCCGAACAATCTTTCGGGCGGCGGAGGCTACGGCAGCCCCGGGAATGTTGGAAACTATACGCTTACCATGCGAAACGGTCACGGGTTCTGGAGCCTGACGCCGGACGGAAGGGTGGTCTATTCGGGCCCCCGGCTGGACATGGTGGACCAGCACTTCAGCGCCATGCAATACGATGTGAGCGCCGATCCGGAGCTATCGAAGCTGGGTACGCAGTGGTACCAGGTCCGCAGGCCGGAGGTTAAGATGGGCAACGGGGCTGCGTTCACCGGCGGGATTTCAGAGACGAGCCTGGGCGGGAACTGGTGGCCGGGTTCGGATCTGATTGAGGAGGGGAAAAAGACGGGGGGCGTTGCCCTGGTGCCGGTGCACATCAATAACTTCAACTTAGGCGCTTACCCGACCGTGGACGAGTGGCCCGAAGAGATTATCATCACGAAGACCACGAATTCGCAGGGGCTGACGATTACGGAGCGGGCGATGGCCTGGAGCCACCCCGACTTCGACGATTTCTTCATCGATGAGTATATCATCGAGAACACGGGGGATACGGATGGAGACGGGGAGCGGGACCTGCCGATGGTCCCTTTAAACGACGTGTACTTAGGCTTAGAGGATATGTTCAACAACAGCTGCGTGGGGCAGGAGGCCTACCAGCGCTACTGGCACAACCACATCGAAGACGCCGAAGACGATCACTACGCCTACGATGGGGATGTCAAGCTGCTCTACAACTGGGACGGGGACCACGTTACCATCAATACCTGGGACGACACGGGGGACCCGTACAGAGACGCGTTTGCGTGGCAGGGTTCGAAGGGCACTCAGGCCGAAAGCCAGCTGAATTCGCCTGCGCACCTGGGTGTGGCCGTGCTGGCGTATACGGACGATCCGACGAGCCCCTACAGGTTCAATGCCCGCGATATGGCCGAGGGTTACATCGCGCCCGCTGGGGAGCAGCCATTTGCGGTGCGGTTCTGGCAGGTGTTTGGCGTGGTGGGCTTTCTGCAAAGCACAGGTACGGGCAAAATTGCGATGCCCTACCAGGCGCTGGATCCCAACTTGGGGGCGATGACAGAAGCGGAGATCTTCTCCGCGGTGCTGGGGGCCGGACCGCAGTTCGACCCGAGCCCGTCCCGGCCGAGTTCCCAGTTTTCCATGATGCTGTTCGGGCCGTATGACCTGCCCGCCGGCGGCAAGGCCAAGATCGTGGTGGCGTATGCGGCGGGGCATCCCGGGCAGGTGCTGGGGAATACGGACATCTGGACGTGGGCGAGGAAGGGCAACCAGGGCGAACTGCCCAAGGGCTTAGATGCGCTCAAGCAGAACGTGGAGGCTGCCCGATTCGCTTATGCCAATACCTATGATATCCCGGACGCGCCGCCGGATGCGAACTTCCGCACGGGCAGCAATGCGACGGCGAATATGCAGGTCGAATGGTCGAACGGGGTGGAAAGTTCTGCGCATCCGGACTACGGATCGGCCGATGTTGCGGGCTACCGGGTCTATCGGTCCACCATTGTTTCCGACGGGCCGTGGGAGCTGATCGCGGACATCCCGAAAGGGACCTCGAGCCTGGAAACGCCGACGTACGGGGTGTTCGGCAGTGGCAGCAATTATGTGATTGAGGACAAGCGGTCCGTGGCCGGGTTCTTCTACCACTACAGCGTGCGCCCCTACGCCAGCGGCCATACGGACTGGACGCCTGGGGGCAACCCGAACGCCCCGCTGGGGTTAAACGACCTCCCCTCCCATATCGCTTCGCGCGTGCAGGTGGGGCAGGAGGGGGGCTGGTCTGCGAAGACGCAGCGGGTCTATGCGGCCGAGTCGCCCTTTGCGGTGCCGTCGTCGGAGACGGAGTCGTTGAATGCCGAGGTGTGGGTGGTGCCCACGCCCTATTACGAAAAAGGGGAGGCGCACCAGTATCCGGGATCGGAGAAGATCCGGTTTGTGGGCATCCCGTCCAAGTGCCGGATTCGGATCTACTCCGTGTCCGGGGAGCTGGTAGGCGACATCAGTGTGAACAACCCGGGCAAGGCGGAGAGCGACTTCGACCAGGTGACGTGGAACAACAGCGGGCAGCTCGTTTCGGGGGTCTACTTCTGGGTGGTGGAGAATCTGACCGGCAGCGGCCAAGCGCTCCAGAAGGGCACTCTCATGGTGATCCGATAGGGCGACGAAAGGAGGCAGGACCATGAAAATTCGATTGACACTCCTGCTCGCCGCGATGGGGGTGCTCCTGTTTACGCCTCCGGGCGGCGCAGTGGTGGAGGACCCGATCAAGCGGCGGACCGACACGCAGAAGTTTGTTGGACTGGGCGGATATCAGTTTCTCAAGATCGGCCAGGCCGCACGGGCGGTGGGCATGGGGGATGCGTATACGGCCGTGGCCGAGGACGTCAACGCGATCTTCTGGAACCCGGCGGGGCTGACGGATATCCGCGGGACGGCCTGGATGGCCACCTATACGAAGTGGCTGGTGAGTTCCTACGCCTTTTCCGGCGCCTTCGCCTTCAATACGGGCTCGGACAAGGGGGGGGTGATCGGGGCCAGTGTGGTCGCGTTCCGGCCTTCGGATATCCCGGAGCGGACGATCTTCCAGCCTCAGGGCACGGGCAACACCGTGTCCGCCGGGGACCTGGCCATCGGCGTGGTCTACGCGCTGAAGCTGACGAACAAGTTCTCGTTCGGCACCCGGGTGCAGCTGGTCAATCAGACGCTGCATACCGAGAGCCTCCGTTCGATCATCATCGACGTGGGGACGCGGTTCTACACGGGCTACAGGAGTCTGCGGGTGGCCATGGCGTTGAAGAACTTCGGCCCGGACAAGACGGTGAACGATCGGAAGTTCTTTACGCCGCTGTATTACAACGTGGCCATAGCGGCCGAGCTTTTCGCGGAGAAGGGCGATCCCACCTATCTGACGGTGACGGGAGAGACGGCGTTTGCTGCGGACTACACGCTGCGCGCGCACGTGGGCGCGGAGCTGTGGATGCAGAACATCATCGCGCTGCGGACGGGCTACAAGTTCAACTACGACTCGGACTCCTTCAGCGTGGGCGCGGGGTTGAACTACAAGATCACCGGGGACCGTTCGGTGACGGTGGACCTCTCGTATTCCGACATGGGCAATTATCTTATTGCGCCCATCCGGGTGACGGTGGGGGGGACGTTTTAGCGTGACCATTCAGCAGTCGGCCGTTGGGTGACGCCGACCGCCGATCGCATTTCAATGGCCGGGACTTCCTCCCAGGGGGGCTCGGCCATTCTCTTTGTGGCCTTTTCTGCTGGCCGCTTTCGCTGGATTGCCAAATTCGGGCCGAGCAGAAAATTCCGGACTTTGGTGAAATTCGATAAATGATTATATTCTCTTTAAGAGGCAGGATTCGACGCTGGAGATCGATTATGGGAAAGAGGTGTTTGGGGGCCTATCGGGGGGTGCTGCTGGTGGTGCTGGTGCTGTTCTGTCCGGGCTGGCAGGGTGCGGAGGCATCGGAGGGGTCCGGCGCGGATTCCGTTTCGGTTCAGGAGCTGGAGCGGCGCCTGCAGTCGGACCCGGAGAGTGCGACCCTGTGGCTGCGGCTGGGCTACGCCCGTTTGCGCGGAGGGGATGCCAAGGGGGCGGAGGTGGCGTTTAAGAAGGCGGAGAAGGAGCAGCCTGCGAAGGCCTACAACGGGTTGGGGCTGGCCTATGCGGCCAGGCCCCGCGGGTTCCGGTCGGCCATTTATTTTTTTCAGATGGCCCTGAGCAAGGACCCGAAATTCGTGGAGGCGCACTATAACAAGGCCCTGACCTATTTCTCGGAGAACTGGCTGTCCCACGCCATCCGGGCAGCCAGGGAGGCCGTGGCGGTCGATTCCACGTTTGCGCCGGCGCAGGCGCTCATTATCAGGTGCCGTGCGATCAATTCGGAGGGTGAGGCCAGGTCGAAGGAGGCCTATGAGGAGCTTCTGGAGTCGAATCCCGAAGACCTGGAGGGCTGGCTGGAGTGGGCCAGGATCGTCTTGGCCGATGGGGATTATGAGCAGATCCGCAGGCGCCTGCCCCCTGTGATGAACGCCCATCCGGCCTGGACGGACCTGCTGCCCATCCTGGGTCAGGCCTACTGGAAGGCGAACCTGCCGGGGCCGGCGTGGGCCGCCTTCTCGGTGTATCTGGATTCCCTTGAGGCGGAGGAACGGCGGTGGTATGAGGACATCAGCCTGGTTTCGTGGGGAGACGAGGCCCGGGAATACCAGTGGGCGTATCCGGAGGAGAAGCCGGAGATTGCGAAGCGCTTCTGGGCCAAGCGGGATCAGGACTATACGACGCTGGTCAACGAGCGCCTTTTGGAGCACCATCGGCGGGTGTGGTATGCCCGGACCTATTTCGGGAAACAGAAATCCCCCTGGGACGCCCGAGGAGAGGTCTACATCCGCTACGGGGAACCTGACCACCGCAGCCGGTCCAGGGGCGTAAGCCCGCCTCCTGGGGCGGCCGTGAACGCTGTGAAAGAGCGGTTTTTCAACATGCTCTACAGCGACGAATACATCCTCCTGGCGGTGGGCGGGGGGTCGGAGTATGTCACGTTTGAAGAATATTTGGACGGGGAGGGCGAGAACTTAGGGACGATGAAGGGTGTGCAGTGGTTTGACAGCGTCACCGGCGGGTTGACGGGGTCGCTGGCAGGGCCGGTCTTTCCGATCCTTTCCTACACCCCGGAGTCCAGGGGGGGGGTGTATCTGCCGGTCGGTTCGACCGATTTCAGCATCGTGCCCTGGGAGTCGTGGGTCTACACCGATATCAACGGGGGGATTGTGATCGACTTTACCGACCAGGTGGGCAAGGGGGCGTTCGACTATGCGCCGATCCCCGAGATGGGCAAGACGCCGGGGTTGAAACACGGAAGCACCTCGGGAAAAGACGCCATCCGGGCGTTCCGCGGCCTGGCGCGCCTGGCGCCGCTTGCGGTGATACGCACCGCGGCCGCAGCGGTGCCGGAGCGCTACGCGATTCCAGAGGAAGACCGCCCCCTGGACTTCTACTTCGACCAGGCGCAGTTCCGGGGCGAGGCGGATTCCTCCCGCGTGGAGATCTACTACGGGGTGCCGATGTCGGAGGCGACCTACTTTTCAACCGAAGGGAAGACGGCGTTCGAGGCGGCCTGTGGGGTTGCTCTGGTCAACAGGGAAGGCAGAGGGATCTACCGGTTCGAGACCCGGCTGGTCTACTTGGAAGCGGGAGACCGCACCGGGGATCGGCGGGTTATCCCCCACCTGGCCGGGTTAAATATTACCCCGGGCGAATACACCCTGGATGTCCGGATGAAAAACCGGTTGAACGGGGAGATCGGCGTGTACCGGAAGCACCTGAGTGTTGAGGCCTATCCGCCCGGGCCGCTCAAGCTGAGCGACATCCAGCTGGCCTGGAAGGTCTCTGAAGAGGGTCAACCGGACAGGTTTTCCAAAAATGGCCTGCGGGTTGTTCCGATGCCGACGAGGCTTTACCGAAAGGGGCAGCCCGTGTACATTTACTATGAGATTTACAACCTGAAACGGGATGCGTTCGGGATGACCAACTACACGGTAGAGTACACCGTCCGGTCGGGGGAACCGCCTGGGGCGATTTCGCGGATCTTGCGCGTGTTTAAGGGGACGAATGAACAGGTCTCGGTGGCTCAGGAACAGCTGGGCACACAGGAGACTCAGCCCAGCTACCTGGAGCTGGACTTGAGCGAGGTTGTGCCGGGGGAGGTCGCGCTGAGTGTGAGGGTGGAGGACCTCAACTCGGGCGAGACCGGCTTGAAAGAGGCGAAGTTTGAGGTCAGGGAAGAGCGTGGAGAGTGAAGAGCGAAGAGCGAAGAGCGTGAGAGGCTTGTGGGTCGGTATACTGATAGACGATTGGGCGACCTGGTGATTGCCGGGCTGGCGGCTGTCTGTGCGTGTACGCCTGTGCCTGCCTGCGCCGAGATCCCTGCCTCGCCTGCTTCGGCAGGCAGGCAGGCACAGGTGGAGCCCGTGAGGTCGGCGGATGGTCGGCGGATGGCTTACACGGTGGCCAGGGGGTGGCCCAGGCCGCTGATGACGGAGGTCTGGACGGCCAGTGGAGATGGGAGCGATCCCAGGCGGGTGAAGGTTTACTTAGGGGCGCCGGGGGATCTGGGCTTTTTGCCGGGCGATGAAGGGCTGGTCTACCTTCAGCGGGGCCTTTCCTATGCGCTATTCGGGTCGTACCTTTACGGTGGGCGAGAGGCGTCGCTGGTCCGGAACCGGGTGTGGAGGATGCCTGCCGGGGGTGCCGGGGAGGCCGTCTGGCCCCTGCCCGACGATCTTCAAGCTGTGAGGATCGCGGTTTCTCCCGATGGGCAACGGCTGGCGGTGTGCGGGTATCGGGGGGAGCTTCCGGAGCGGGGGGACCGGAGTCTGTGGGTGGTGGACCGCACCGGAAGGGCCGTTCTGGTGGAGAACGACGGGGTAGACGGCCCTCTGGGGTGGTCTGAGGATTCGGAGGAGGTGTTCTGCGCCTTGGAAGAAGGGGGGGGACCTGTTCGGGTGCGGGTGGGAACTGGTGAGACGAGGCAGCGGGATGGAGCGGGGGTGGTGGCCTCTGCGGGGGGGAAAGAGGGGCAGGTGCTGAGCCTGATCGGGAAGGCGATGGATCAGTATATGAAGGGCTACCACGCGATGCACCGGGGTGGGCGGCATGCCCGGACGATCAGGAGCGCTTACAGGGGGGCGATTCAGGCGTTTGAGCAGATCTACAAGTCACGGATGGGGATCTCGGAGGCGGACTGTCAGAATTACATCCAGGCGATTCGCAAGCAGGCCGATCGGGGGATGGAGGCGCGAAGGCAGGCGGTATGTCTGGAACACCAGCTTATTCTGGGCGATCTGATTTTGCAGTATGCACAGACGCACGGCCAGATTCCCACCACCCTTGAGGACCTGCATTCCTGGACCGAACGCAGGGTGGAGGGGGAGGCGTCCGAGGAGGCCATACGGAAGAGAGACCTGAGGGCGCTGGCCCATCTGTTTCGCTGTTCCACCGATCCGGATGAGGGCCGCTCGATCAGCTACGTATATCGTCCGGAGGCAGGGTCGGGGGATCCGCTGCTGACCTGTTTCTGGCACCGGGGCCGGCTGCTGCACCTCGCGCGGACCCCGGGGAGCTTTCGGGGGCGTGCATTGGAATTCCATTCCGGCCGGATCGATTCCTTAGATGCGGCGGCGGCCCGCTATTTGGCGGCAGGCGCAGCGGACAGCGCCGTTGCCCTCTTAGAGGTGGTGTCCCATCAGCGCCACAAGGCCCCGGTTGCGCACTACAAATATGGCTATGCCGCCTTCAAGGCGAGGGACTACGGGCGCGCGGAAAAGGCGTTTAAGAAGGTCTCCTCTATGAGCAAAGGGGTGGTGCTGTCCAGGGCGTATTACGGCATGGGGCTGATCCACACGGAGCGTCCCAGGGGGCTTTATACGGCGGTGCACTACTTCCGGGATGCCCTGATCCTGGATCGGGACTATGTGGACGCCCGATTCCAGATGGCCAGGATACGCGTACAGCTGTGGGAATACGACGCGAAGTCGGATATTGAGAAGGTCCTGGAGATGAACCCGGACTATGCGGACGCTTACCTGCTGATGGGGGACTATTATGCGGACCTGATGGAGGACTACGAGCAGGCGATCCTCTGGTATACAAAGTACCTGGCGCTGCGGCCTGAGGATGAGAACGGTCGGGTCCGGCTGAGCATGGCCTATTTGCAGGTGAAGGACTACGACAAGATCATGGATATCCTGCTCAAGTTTCTTTTGGAACATCCCGATGCCATCGAGCTGATGCCCATCGTCGCGCAGGCGTGCGTCAAACGGGAGAAGCACGACATGGCCATGAGCTTCTTCCGGTCGTACATCTCGAATCTCGACCCGGAGGAACGGGCGCTTTACGAGGATATCAGCCGGTTCGCCTCACCGGAGGAGCTGGACGAGGCCGCGCGGACAGCGGAGCGGGAGGCGTTTTTGAAGCGCTTCTGGAACGGGCGGGATCCGGACCTGTCCACGCCGGTCAACGAGCGGCTCCTGGAACACTACCGGCGGGTGTGGTACGCCCGGCAGAGCTTCTCGGGGGGACAGCAGCCGTGGGACATGCGCGGAGAGGTCTACGTGCGGCTCGGGGAGCCGGACCACCGGACGAGTTCGCAGATGATGAACGCGTCGCAGAGCCTGGACGTGCAGCGGGTCAAGGACCGGATGGCCCGCGCCATATACGGGAAGGATGGGACGGAGCATACGTTTATCGGACCCGTGTTCCCCGTGCGAAGTATGGCGCTGGAATCACGCGTGTGGGAAGGGGCGCGCCAGATCAGAACCACCGAAGGGGGGGGAGTCCGGTACGGGACCGTTCTGGCGGAGCAGGCCTTCGAACAGGAGGAGGGGGAGGAACAGGAGCTGGATACGGAAGAACGCGAGGAGAGAATCGCCCTCAGCGCGACGGGCAGGGAACGGGCAGGGGCGTCGGAAAATTTCGATCTGATGAGAGATCTGTTAGAGGACGCCCGGGAGCACAGCTTACGGTTCGGAAAGTACAGCCCCGTTACTACCACCGGCGTAGACATCGCCACGGTTTCCTGGGAGTCCTGGGTCTACACCCGGGTCGGGGGAGGTGTGGAGATCACGTTTACGGACGAGGGCGGCACCGGCGTTTTCGGCCACGCCCCGATGCCGATGGTGGGGGATATTTCGCCGGCCCAGTTTGCGCGGTTTGCCCGGTATGCGCCGGAACGGGTTTTTGAACAGGCGGTTGCGGCCTTCCCCGATTTCTACACGCCCGAATACGACGTGGCGCCCTTCGATTTCTACTTCGATGTGGCCGATTTTCGGGGGAATAACGGCTACAGCGCCTTAGAGATTTACTACGGCCTGCCCGGCACGGCGGCACGCTACGTTCCCGAAGAGGATGTGACGCGGCTGGTGGTGAAGCGTCAGGCCGGACTGGTTGGAGCAGCGCTGGATACGGTCTACCGGGTCTCGGGCGACCTATTCTTCCAGATGTCGGGGCGGGGAGGCGTCGGGGCGGTTGTGCCCGATGTGGTGCGGCTGGAGCTGCCCCCCGGCGCCTACCGTCTGGAGGTGCGGGTGCGGGACCGGATGACCGGGCGCATCGGCCTTTACCGGAAGGATGTGAGGGTGGAGGGCTATACGCAGGAGGGGCTGCAGCTGAGCAGCCTGGAACTGGCCTGGCGGATTGCGGAGGACCAACCGTTGGACAAGTTTTCCAAGAGCGGGCTGAACGTGATCCCGATGCCCACACGGATGTATCCCAAGGGGCGAAGTGTTTTCGTCTACTACGAGATCTACAACCTGGTGCGGGACGAATTTGGCCAGACGAAATACCGGGTGGAGTATACGATCCGACCGGCGGGGGGAAATATTGTTTCGCGGCTGGTGCGGACGTTTGTGGGGAAGAAGGAGGAGGTGGTGGTGGGCTACGAACAGGTCGGTTATGGGGAGACGGAGGTGGTGCATACGGAGCTGGACCTGGGCGAGACCACACCGGGACGGCACTATTTGAAGGTTACGGTGACGGATTTGAACAGCGAGGATGAGGAGCGGGTGGTGAAGGATGTGCCCTTTATGGTGGGGCGAGGTGGAGGGTGAGGATGGGATGGGTTGTGTGATTCGTTATTGCGGGGGGGCAGTTCTGCTCGGTGCCCTGTGGGTTTTCTGTACGGCGGCCGGCGCTCAGGATGTGCGGTTTGTGGACGTGACCGAGCAGTGCGGCATCGACTTTGTGCACGTCAACGGGGCCAGCCAGGAGAAGTTCCCGGTCGAGACGATGTGCGCAGGCTGCGGGTTTTTGGATTACGATGGGGACGGGGACCTGGACATTTACCTGGTCAACGGGGCACCGCTGCCGGGCTTCAAGGCGGAGCAGACGCCGGTCAACCGGCTTTACCGGAACGACGGAGCGGCGTCGGGGTGGACGTTTACGGACGTGACCGAGGCGTCGGGGGCGGGCGATTCGGGCTATGGCATGGGCTGCGTTGCCGGGGATTACGACAACGACGGGGACCAGGACCTGTACGTGACGAACTGGGGCCCCAACGTGCTTTACCGGAACGAGGGAAACGGGACGTTTACCAATGTGACCGACCAGGCGGGGGTGGGGAATGCCCTGTGGGGCTCGGCGGCGGCGTTTTTCGACTACGACGGGGACGGAGACCTGGACCTCTACGTGGCCAACTATCTGGATTCCCGATTGGACAACAACAAATTTTGCAGCAGTCTCCGCAGTATGGGTAAACGGGCCTACTGCCACCCGGACGAGTACCCCGGGGTGCCGGACGTGCTCTACCGGAATGAGGGGGATGGAACGTTTACCGACGTGACCCGGGAGGCCGGGGTCTACCAGCCGGGGGGGAAGGGCCTGGGGGTGGTCTGCACCGACTACGACGGGGACGGAGACTTAGACCTCTACGTGGCCAACGACTCGATGGAGAATTACCTCTTCGACAACTCAGGAGACGGGATGTTCGAGGAGGTCGCGTTGCTGGTGGGGGCGGCGTTCAACGAGGCGGGACAAGCCGAGGCGGGGATGGGGGTGGACTGCGCCGATGTAGACGGGGATGGATTCTTGGATCTTATGATCGGACACCTGGACAACGAGACGAATACGCTCTACCGGAACGAGGGGGAGGGGATGTTTACAGATGTCACACCCACCTCGGGCATCGGTCCTCCTACCCTGCTGAAGGTGACGTTCGGGATAGTTTTTCTGGATGTGGAAAACGACGGGGATGCGGACGCCTTTGCGGCCAACGGCCACGTGCTGGACAACATCTCACTCGTATCCGATCAGGTCCCGTACAAGCAGCCCAACCAGCTTTTCGAAAATGTGGGCGGGGGGCGCTTTGTGGAGGCCTCGGAACGCTATGGCCCCGGCCTGGGCATCGTCAAGGCAAGCCGGGGGCTGGCCGCGGGGGATTACGACAACGATGGGGACGTGGATCTGCTGGTGGCCAATATCGCCGAAGGACCGGATTTGCTGCGGAACGAGGGGGGCAACGGGGAGAACTGGCTGATGGTGAAGCTGGTGGGAGGGGCCAGGGGGGGCATGCGGGATGCGGGTTTCGGAAATAAAGGCATTCCTTCCAGGCAGGAGAGGCGGTCCGGTGAGCCGGAGGCGGGCCTGCCTGTGCGTTGCACGCAGACAGGCGTTAGCCAATCGTCCGGGGTGGGTGGTGAAGGGTCAGGGGGTGGGGTCTCGAACCGGGACGGGGTCGGGGCCCGGGTGACGGTAGTGGCGGGAGACCTTCGGCAGGTGAAGGAGGTGCACTGCGGGGCCAGTTATCTTGCTGCCAACGACCTGAGGGTGCATTTTGGGCTGGGGAAGCGGGAAGGGGTGGACAGCCTGGAGGTCCGGTGGCCGTCGGGGATTGTGGATCGGGTCGAGGGGGTTGGGGTTAACCGGCTGGTGGTGATTAGAGAAGGGGAGGCCGGGAGGGGATGGGGGAGATAGCGAAATCACGGTTCGGCGTGCGCAGCTTCAACCGTCAGCAGCAGGGGTAGCAGCAGGAGGTGGGGGACGGGTTCACGGATTGCGGGGTAGCCCTTATTTTTCAGGGCGACGCCGAGGTGGTAGTGGGCGTCGGCGTGGTTGGGGTCGATCTCAAGGGCCTGTTCGAATCGCCCCGTCTGTGGATCCCCTGTTGAGCAGCAGACGGCCGGTGTGCACGTGGGCCCGGGCGCTTTGGGGAGGGAGGGCGCGCAGGCTGTCGGCCGGTGCGCGCCGGGGGCGTTCCGTCCGGTTCGGCTTTTTTGCGGGTTTGAGGGTAGGGCCTGTCATGTGTGGATGGTCTCTCCGAAGCGTATTGCAAAGGTCACGAAGTCGCTAAATCCGATTTCCCCGTTCAGATCGAGATCGAACTTCACATTATAGGTCGCGTCGTTCTTTTTTGCCCCAAAGTGGCGTGCAAAGTTGACGAAGTCCTGAAAGTTGACGATCCCGTTTCCGTCAAAGTCGGGCGAGGGCGTTAGTGGGTCAGAGGGCAGTCTGACCAGGCGGATGCGGTGGTTGAGCGTATCCGCAATGTAGAGGTTCTTGCCCGATTGATCCACGCAGATGCCTCTGGGACGCCATAATCTTGCCCGGGTCGCCGGCCCCCCATCCCCTGAATAATCCCCCTTGCCCTCGCCCGTAGGTCCGCTTCCCGCCACGGTGGTGATGACGCCAAGCTGTACATCCACCCTTCGAATTCGGTGGTTGAAGGTGTCTGCAATGTAGATGTTGCCCTCCTGATCCACGGTGACGTCCCAGGGTTTCAACAGGCTTGCCAGGGTGGCGGGTCCTCCATCTCCGGAAAATCCTTCCGTTCCATTCCCGGCGATGGTGGAGATGGTGCCCTTTGTATCCACCTTCCGGATGCGGTGGTTGAAGGTATCCGCAATATAAAGGTTGCCTGATTTATCCACGTAGATCCCGCCGGGGCTGTGCAGGCTCGCATGGGTCGCCGCGTCTCCATCTCCGGAAAATCCTTCCGTTCCATTCCCGGCGATGGTGGAGATGATGCCCTTTGTATCCACCTTCCGGATGCGGTGGTTGAGGGTATCCGAAATGTAGATGGTGCCTCCGTAGGGATGGTGGCGCAGGGGACCGGCGGGGGTGCCCGATCCGACCACGAAGACGTCGGTCGGTTTGGCCAGGCTCGTACCTCTGGCAGGGACACCATCGGTGCCAAAACCAAATTGACCGTTGCCCGCTATGGTGGTGATGATGCCGGTCTGCCCGTGCACCCACCGAATTCTGTTGTGCCCCGAATCCGTAAGGTAAAGGTTGCTCAGATCGTCGACGAACATGCCCGAAGGGGTAAACAGGCCTGCGGCGACCGCCAGGTCTTCATCGCCGGAAAAATCGGGGAGCCCGTTGCCCGCCAGGGTGGTAATGGTGCCCCCCGCATCCACCTTCCGGATTCGGGCGTTACCAAAATCCGCAATATAGTAGTTGTTCCAGGGGTCTACGAACACGCCGGCAGGCCAGAATAGTTCTGCCTTTTCAGCCGGGCCGTTATCGCCGCCATAGCTGGCGGAGGTACCTCCGGCCAGGGTGGTGATGGCGCCCGGCTCCGGTTGGGCCGAAAGAGGAGATTTAACCAACCAGAGTGTGAAGACCAACCCGCAGAACAGGATCGCTTTGAAACGGTTTTTGAGCATGGATGCCATTGGGTATTGACGAAATCTTACCCAGGGGACTGCTGGTTGTCAAACAGATCGATGCGCCCGGACGGTCCACCGGGTCGCCCCTACTCAGGCGAAATCAGGGGGTTACCCATTTTGAATACCCCCTTTCCGTATGTCCCGGCATACACGGTTTGTGGACTTAAGGGATGGATCGCCAGGGTGTAAACAAAGGTGTCCGCCAGCCCTGCGCGAATCCAGGTACGTCCCCCATTCTCGCTTTTGTAGACGCCTCCACCGGGGGTCGCGGCATAGACCGTCTCAGGATTGGAAGGGTGGATCGCCAGGGAGAGGATCCTTTTCGCGAGAAGCCCGGTGTTGACAGCTGACCAGGTGACGCCTCCATCGCTGCTTTTGAATATGCCGCCATACGTCCCAACGTACACGGTTTTCGGACTCGAGGGATGGACCGCCAGGGTATGGACATCCGGATTTGTCAGGCCGGTGTTGATCGGAGTCCAGGATGTCCCTGCGTTGGTGGATTTGAAGACGCCTCCGGTTGTTCCGGCATAGAGGGTGTGGGGATTGTTGGGGTGAATCGCAAGGGTTTGGGCCTTTTTGTGTGTCAGGCCGGTGTTGATCGGAGTCCAGGATGTCCCTGCGTTGGTGGATTTGAAGACGCCTCCGGTTGTTCCGGCATAGAGGGTGTGGGGATTGTTGGGGTGAATCGCAAAGGTTTGGGCCTTTTTGTGCGTCAGGCCGGTGTTGATCGGAGTCCAGGATGTCCCTGCGTTGGTGGATTTGAAGACGCCTCCGATTGTTCCGGCATAGAGGGTGTGGGGATTGGAAGGATGGACTGTTAGGGAGAGGATTTTTGTGTTCGCCAGTCCTGCGTTGATCAGCCTCCAGGTCGTCCCTGTGTCGGTGGATTTGAAGACGCCGCTCAGGGTTCCGGCATAGAGGGCGTGGGGGGCCTGAGGGTCAACCGTCAGGGAGAGGACCTTTGTACCGGTCAGGCCTGTCTCCTTCCAGGTCGTCTCCTCGGTCCCGCCTTTGAAGACGCCTCCCATCGTTCCGGCGTAGACCGTCTGAGGGTCTTCCGGATCGACCGCCAGAGAGAGGATGCTCAAGCTGGTCAGGCCTGTGACGGTCTCCTTCCAGGTCGCCCCTGCGTTGGTGGATTTGAAGACGCCGCTCAGGGTTCCGGCGTAGAGGGTGTGGGGATTGGAAGGATCGACTGCCAGGGAGAAGACCGTCGTTGAGGCCAGCCCGGTGTTGACGGCCGTCCAGACGCTCCCTCCGTCGGTCGTTTTGAGCAGCCCCCTGCCCAGCGCGCCGGCATAGACGGTCCGGGGGGCCGACGGATCGGCCGTGAGGGCGAAGATTTGCGTGTTCGTCTGCCCTGTGTGGATCCAGATGATTCCCCCATTGCCGGACTTGTACACGCCTTCCGACGTTCCGGCATAGACCGTTTGCGGGCTTGCAGGGTCGATCGCCAGGGTGAGGGTCCTGGTATGGTGCAGGTCCATAAGGGACCAGGTTGTGCCGCCATTTGTGGATTTGAAGATGCCTCCGGTTGTTCCGGCATACACGGTTTGCGAATTGGAAGGATCGATCGCCAGGGAGAGGACTTTTGTATTGGCCAGTCCTTCGTTGACGGCCGTCCAGGCCTCCCCCCGGTCGGTACTTTTGAATATGCCTTTCCCGTCCGTTCCCGCATAGAGGGTCTGTGGATTGGAAGGATCGACCGTCAGGGCGTAGACCCGGATGCCCAGGACCGACCGGGTCCAGGACGTGCCCCCGTCGATGGATTTGAAGATGCCTCCGGTTGTTCCGGCATAGACGGTCTGAGGGCTTGAAGGGTCGATGGCCAGGGTCTGAATATCTATATTTGTCAGCCCTGTGTTGATCTCATTCCAGGAAGCTCCTGCGTTGGTGGATTTGAAAACGCCTCCTACGGTTCCGGCATAGAGGGTTCGGGGGTTTGCAGGATTGCGCGCAAGAGCGTAGATATTCCTATTGGCCAGTCCCGCGTTGACGGCCGTCCAGGAGGATCCCCCATTCGTGGATTTGAAGACGCCTCCCAATGTTCCGGCATAGAGGGTGCGGGGATTTTCAGGGTCGATCTCTAAGGAGAGGGTTCTGGTATTTGTCAGCCCTGTGTTGACGGCCGTCCAGGAGTCCCCTGCGTTGATGGATTTGAAGATGCCTCCCAATGTTCCGGCATAGAGGGTGCGGGGGTCTGCAGGATTGCAGGCAAGGGCGTAGACATTCAGATTTGTCAGTCCTGTGCTGGCGTCCGTCCAGGAGTCCCCTGCGTTGGTGGATTTGAAGATGCCTCCCAATGTTCCGGCATAGAGGGTGCGGGGATTTTCAGGGTTGATTTCCAGGGAGAGGATTTTTGTGTGGGTCAGTCCTGTGGTGACGGTCGTCCAGGACGCTCCCCCATTCGTGGATTTGAAGACGCCTCCCAGCGTTCCGGCATAGAGGGTGTGGGGATTTTCGGGGTTGACAATAAGGGCGTAGACATTCAGATTTGTCAGTCCTGTGTTGACGACCTTCCAGGAGGATCCCCCGCTGGTGGATTTGAAGACGCCCCCCCCCTCTGTTCCGGCATAGACGGTCTGGGGATTTTCGGGGTTGACAATAAGGGCGTAGATATTTTCATTGGTGATCCCTGAGTTGACGGCCGTCCAGGAGGCCCCTGCGCTGGTGGATTTGAAGATGCCTCCATTGTATGTTCCGGCATAGAGGGTGTGGGGATTTTCAGGGTCAACGATCAGGGCCGAGACGATTCCTCCGTAAGGCCCCTTGCTCACCCAGAGGGCGCCCCCGGCGTCAGTTCCCCACAGGGTAAGGCATAACAGTAAGAGAGTGGAGAGTGGAGAGTGGAGAGTGGGGGGTGAAAAGACACGCTTCCGCATTCCGCAATCCGAGATCCGAAATCTGAAGTTCCCATTTGGGTTGTTCAAACGCATTGGGAAGGCCGTGGGCTGTGCAGGTGGTATTGCAGGGAAGGACAGCAGCAGGGGGTGGGCAGCAATATATCGTATTTTCTGGGATCTGCAAAGTCAAGTTTTATGTGCCGGCGAGGTGCCTGAGGCCTTGAAATTCAGGGGAAATTGGGTAGTTTTTATATCTTCAGAGGCGGCTGATCATTATCGGAGTTCAGACAGGAGGTGTTCTATGAAGAGAAAGGGGTCTGTTTTTGCAAAGCGGAGGGCCATGTGCGGGGTGCTGATGGCCTTTTTGACGGCCTGCGACGAGACGCCGATGAAAGGGCCTCAGACCGGCGAGGCCCTTACCGTGACGCTCCCCGGCAACGTGAGTATGGCGTTTGTCCGGATCGGGCCGGGGAGGGTTATTATGGGGTCGTCCTATGGAGAGGCGGGGCGGTTTGAAAACGAGGGGCCGCAGCATGAGGTCGCGATAACAAAGGGGTTTTATATGGGAAAGTACGAGGTGACGCAGCGACAGTGGGAGGCGGTGATGGGCACCTATCCGTGGCGGATGCGTCCCCCCGCCCAGGGGCCAAGGGACTATGTTGTGGAACACCCGGACCACCCTGCGGCTTACATCTCATGGAACCACGCACAGTCCTTCATCCGCAGGTTGAACGAGGCCGCCGGAGATTCGCTGTACCGGCTGCCCACGGAGGCGGAGTGGGAGTATGCGGCGAGGGCCGGGACGCTTACACCGTGGTCGTTTGGGAACAACGAAGGCCGGATGGGGGATTATGCGTGGTATTCCGACAATGCCTGGGTCAGCGATCAGGAGGATGAGGGGGAGAAGTACGCGCATCCGGTGGGGACGAAGCAGCCGAATCCGTGGGGGTTGTACGATATGCACGGCAATATGTGGGAATGGTGCCAGGACTGGTATGCGGAGGACTATTACAGGTTTTCTCCCGGTGCGGACCCCATTGGGCCCGGGTCGGGCGAGTCCCGCATTTTTAAGGGCGGTGACTTCTCCAGTTCCGCCACGCTGTGCGGGTCGGCGCGTCGCGGCGGCCTCCCCCCGGAGTTTACAGGCAACGGCGGCATCGGCTTTCGTGTGGTGAGGCAGGGCGCGGATAGGGAAGGGGGCCGGGGGATCAGGTCATTTTCACGGTAAAGCAAAAAGGAGGTTGACAAGGGGGCTTCAGGTGGGTACATTAGGGGGTAAGAATCAGAGTGTTTATTGCTGAGCCGGGGATGAGCCGTCAAAGGGGGACGGTTAGACCCCTTTTTTATTTTGGTGATAAAAAAAAAGGTTGACAAGAGGATTTCGGGTGAGTACATTACAAGGCCATGTGAATTCCTGATTCTGGGATTTAAACCTTACGGGGTTCAGGTTATGTGGTCGAATTGGTTTAATTATCATTCAATCATTCATTCACGCCGGGGATAGGCTGGCCGTAAGGACAGTTATATCCCTGTTTTTTTATGTTTTGAAGGCCAGTCTTGAAAAGTATGGAAAGGAGGGATGCGTAGAATTAATGTTGTCGGGTGGTTGCTCGATGGTTCCTGGCGTAGACATGGCCAACATCCCCTCACGGATGTCTGCGGCCGTAATTTCAACCTTATAATGTGGAAGGGGGGAATTATTTTGAAGACGAAGGCATGGTTGCTGTTTTTGACTGGGGTATTCCTGTTGAGCTCCGTCTCAACGGTGGACGCGCAGGCCCGTAAATGGGGTGTGGGCGCGTTCCTCTCCTGGAACAACCCTGTGAGTAAACTGGGGGATCAGTTCGGTCCGGCGCCCAAGTATGGGGCAAACTGGCAGTATCTGATTTCCCCGAGGCTCTACCTTGAAATGGAGTACCACTATTCCAAGTGGAAACGTGGGAAGTTAGTGGATAGGACGTTTACCTGGTCGGTGGACGGGAATGACTATCTGAGCCCGAGGGCGGAGGCGACGATGAAGATGAACAGTATGATGTTTAACCTGTTGATCTTCCACCAGCAGGTCCCGTCCTTTAAGGGCAAAGATTTTACGTATTATTTTACGGTTGGAGGTGGGTTCCACAATTACAACGCAGCACGTCGGAATTTCATCTACCCGGATCAGAAGGCGGAGCCTATTGATAAGACCCTGGTGCTCCAGGATCAGATCGACACGAGGGCCGCGTTGACGGTCAACTTTGGGTTTGGGGTTCAGGCTTTTGCGATAGACAACGTGGCGATAGACCTTCGGGCGCGTTACCACGTGATGATGGGCGATATCCGGCCGATGTGGGACTGGGGGGTCGTGAACAAGGCGTTTCCGATGATGCTGTTCGATATCGGCGCAGGTGTGAAGTTTTACTTCTGGAAGTAATCAGATAAGGAGGACTGAGCGATGGCAACAAGCAAGCGTCTATTTATTCTCGTCGGCATGCTGTCTTTGCTGGTGGCCCTGCCCTTCTGGAGCGTCTACGGAGGTTCTCTGGGGAAGATTCAGGGGCGGGTGCTGGACGCAACGAACGCACCCCTGCCCGGGGCCAGCGTGGTGATTGAAGGCACGCAGCGGGGGACGGTGACCGACGCAGACGGGTACTACCTGCTCCTGGCGTTGGACCCGGGGAAGTATTCTCTGACCGCGTCGCTGGTGGGGTATACGAATGTGACGCAGAAGGAGGTGGAGATCACGGTCGATCACACGACCATCGTGGACTTTTCGCTGAAGGAGGAGGCGATCGAGGCGGCCGAGATCGTGGTGACCGCCGAGCGTCCTCCGGTGGAGCTGGACAAGACCGCGACGAAGTATCTGGTGACGGCCGATGATATCGAGCAGACGCCGATCATCAA
This sequence comes from Candidatus Latescibacterota bacterium, assembly GCA_965222075.1. Taxonomy (GTDB): domain Bacteria; phylum Latescibacterota; class UBA2968; order UBA2968; genus JAAXHW01. Next base: position 4,943,059 of record OZ244937.1, read on the forward strand.
GACGACGGCGGAGTTTATCTCCCTGCAGCCTGGTGTGGACCAGGCCGGTACGTTCACCATCCGCGGGTCAGACACCACCCGGGGCACCAACCCCAATGCGTGGGGCTCGCAGTGGTATGCGCCCAACGACACGTATGTGATGGTGGATGGGGTTCGCATTCCCAACCAGGATGGGCACTCGGCCATCCTGTTTACGGGGATAAACAAGAGCGCGGTGCAGCAGATCTCGGTGGAGACGGGTGTGACCCCCGCAGAGTATGGGGACGCGCAGGCAGGCACGATCAACATCGTGACGAAGGATGGTGGGAAGGAGTTCCACGGGTGGTCGGAGGTCAACTTCGAGCCTGCGGGTCAGAAGCACTGGGGGGCGAACATCTACGATGCGCCAAGCCACCGCAACAGGATGGACTGGGACAATCCGGAGTGGCTGGGAGAGACGGACCCGTTGACGGGCCGGATCATCCACGTGCGTGAGGACTACGCCAGCAACCAGGGCGTGCGGTTGGAGGGCAGCCTGTCGGGTCCGCTGGGTCCGAAGGCGGGGTTCATCGTTTCGGCCAAACACGACCGCCGCGCCTCGACCTATCCGGCAGCGACGAGCCACGGGTTTTATAACGACCGTGGGCAGTATCTCAACGCGCCGGACTACTTCTCGGGATCGGGAAGTGTCACCCTCAAGCCTACGCCCAACACGAAGTTCAAGCTGGGGTTGATCCTTGAGACCTACACGGCCTACAACGACGAAGTCAACGAGTATGGGTATGCCAACGAGGGCTTCATCCGGGGCACGCGGCACAGCCTGCGTAATCTCTTCCTGCCCAAGAACTGGGCGGGTTCCGGTCAGTATGATCACCAGGAGGACCTGGAGTATATCACCTTTACGCACACGCTGTCTCCCAAGACGTTTTACGAGGTGCGCATTTCGCGGAGCCACACAGGCCAGGATACGGTTGGCGCGCCTGCGTTTACGACGGACTCTCGCAAGGACAAGAGCGGGTGGTTCATCATCGACCGTCAAATCGCGATGTGGGTCGATTCACAGCGGACGCGCCTTGCGCTTAAGGCAGACGTGTCCAGCCAGATCACCAAGGGGAATTTTGCGAAGGTCGGCTTTGAGGCGGTCTCCTACGATGCGTATTACACCTACTGGGGCGCCCGGTCGAAGTCGGACAACTGGTTTACGTATTATGCAGGTGGAGATACCCCCTGGGAGATGGGCACGCCTGCCCAGCCGATTCGTGGGTCTTTGTATGCGCAGGATAAGATGGAGTTTGAGGGGTTGATCGTAAACGTGGGTCTGCGCCTCGATTTCCAGAAGCACCGTCACGAGGAGCTGGTGCGATCCGGGATGCACTGGGCGCCGATGTGGCGTCGGTATAGCAACCGTCACTACGGCTACGGCGTGGGCGCGGGGAACGGTGTGGAGGTTCCCCAGAACTTTGCGCTGACGCCGCCGACGCATGTCTACCTCAGCCCCCGGTTGGGCATCTCTCATCCGATCACGGACCGGATGGTGATGCACTTCTCTCTGGGCAGATTCGTGCAGTGGATGGACCTTTACAGGCAGTATGCGAAGTCCTACCGCAACTTCGGCCGGATCGGTCCGGATGGGGATCCTTCCTGGGTCGACCTCAACAACAACGGGGTGAAGGACGCTGCGGAGCATTTGAGCAACATGGACCCGCACTACAGTGGGTTTGGCGGGGATCCGTGGACGCTCCCGGAGGAGACGCTGACGTTTGAGGTGGGCGCAGACTGGAACTTCGTGTCTGACTACACCGCAACGTTGACGATGTTCTACCGCAACGAGACGCAGCAGATCCGCAACGACGGTACGGGCTGGTATGGTCCCAAGCGTGGGTCTCACTACACGCGGGGCAAGGCGAACTCGGCCGCGGCGTATATCAAGGGCGTGGAGCTGGCGCTCGGAAAGCGGATGAGCAGCTATTTCTCCTTCCGGGTGGCGTGGTCGGCGTCGTGGTCGGCGTTCGGCAACATGGGCCTCTCCCAGTATGGAGCGTCCGTGTATCCGGACTCCAACTTTGTGCGCAGCAGCAATTTCTGGTATGATTTCACTTACGGCGCCGATGGGTCGGGAATAGGGATTCCGCTGACGGAGAAGGAGAAAGAGGAGTTCAGCCATAGTGCGAACAATTCGGTGCGCAGCCTCCTCAACAGCCGACGGGACAATCCCCAGCGGTTCTACGGCAAGATGCCGGAGTTTGAGGACGATGCGATCTTTATCGACTACCGGTCGCTGGGCGGAAACCGCTACGGTCCGATGGGCGCCTGGGCAGGTCAGAAGAGCGGTTGGATACTGGCGCAGGCGAACGTGCAGTTTGTGCTGAATACGCCCTCAGACGTGCGGTTTGGCCCCGGGTGGATGAGCTGGATGGCGAGCGACCTGAGCGCGAACATGCTCTGGAAGATGCGGTCGGGAGGACGGGTGCGGTGGACGCCGCCGGGGCAGGAACGGCGGGTAGACCACAGATCGATCGATGCCACAACGGACCTGAGCGTAGAGAAGGTGTTCAACGCAAAGGGTCGGGTGCGGCCGGCGCTCTTCGTCGAGGTCCGCAACCTGTTCGAAGATAAGATTGACACGGCCAATAACACGGACTACATGCGGTGGGGTCTGATGATGGCCCGTCCGGACAATGCCGACTTCATCCAGTACGGGGACTTCGGCGACCGGAGTTACTTCAAGAGACCCAGGCAGACCAACATCGGTCTCCGTGTGATCTTTTAACCGACATCAGGTGGACGCGGCCTTACGGGGCTGTGTCCACCTGATATTCTGTAATGAAACTTATGGAAGGAGGATTAGGGTATGAGGGTGCGAATATGGGTTTCAGCGGCTGTCGCGCTGTGTGCGGGGCTACTGCTTTGTACTCAAGTGTCCGACCTCTACGCCCAGGCGAACCAGGCGCCTACGACGTATACGCTGCGGTCGATGTTGAAGACCGGTTTCCGAAACGTGGGCATCCAGGGCGCGTTTTTCAATTCGGGCGCGGGCTCCGGGCAGTATCAGTCTTACCCGTACAACCACGGGGGAGGTGGCTCCTACGGTTCCAACCTGCTTAGCGGTACGGGCAGTTCCAACTCCGAGGCCTATCAGAATTCGGTACGCGCAGGCCACGGGGTGTGGACGATGACGTCGGATGCGGAGGTGGTCTACACGGGCGTGCGGATCGGCATGCAGGAGGAGAAGATCACGGCGATGCAGTACGACGTGGAGTCTGATCCGGACCTGTCGGGTCTGGGCAAGGGCGGGATTGGGGACTGGTACTTCCACCGCCGGCCGACAGTGAAGCTGGGGAACGGATCGCGGTATCAGGATGGGTTTGTGGAGTCGAGCATGGGCGGAAACTGGTGGCCGGGTTCCGACCTGATCGTGGAGGGGAGGAAGTCGCAGCCCCTCAGCAAGCCCCCGGTCCACATTTTGAATTATCAATTCAGCGAGTACCCGCGGAACGACGAGTGGCCTGAGGAGATCATTATTACGCAGTGGACGAATACGCAGGGGATAACAACCACCGAGCGGGCGTCCATGTGGAGCCACCCCGATTTCGACGATCTGATCATTGATGAGTACATCCTCGAAAACACGGGGGATACGGACGGCGACGGCGACCCGGACATGCCGGTGGGTCAGTTGAACGACCTCTACATCGGATTCCAGGACCGGTACAATATCAGCGCTGCGGGACAGCATGCGTATATCCGGTACTGGCGGGACGAGCGGGACTGGTGCATGGACGACTGGTACGTGTACGACCCGGGCAACAAGGTGCTTTATGCCTGGGACGGGGACCATCCGCTCTACCGCGACTGGGACGATACGGGAGACCCGTACAAGGATGCGTTTGCGACAGGTACACTGGCGAACGGCGGGAAGATCCGACAGGGTGAGGACACGCCGATGTCGCCTGCGCACCTGGGTGTGGGCGTGGTCGCCTATACGGACGATCCCACCAGCCCATACAGGTACAATGCTCACGACACGGGCAAGGGCTACGTGGAACCGGACGGAGACCAGCCTTATGCCGTGCGGTTCTGGGAGTCGTTCAACTCGAACGTGCAGAACGACCCGAGCAACATAGAGATGACAGAGACGGAGATCTACTCCGATGTGCTGGGCGGCGGACGCTCTATCGACGCGAACCCGGACCATACGAGTGGGCAGTTCTCCATGCTGATCTTCGGGCCTTATGACGTGCCTCCGAACGGCAAGATCAAGATCGTGCTGGCCTATTTGGCAGGGCACCCCGGGCAGATGCTGGGAAATACGGACGTGTGGACCTGGGCGAGGGCCGACAAGCCCCTTGCGACGAAGCAGGCAGAACTGCTGAGGGGTAAGGACGCGCTTGAGGCCAACTTGGAGGCGGCCAGGTTTGCTTACCAGAACGCCTTCGACATTCCGGACGCGCCGCCGGACGTGAACTTCCGGTCGGGCAGCAGCCCGAGTGCGTCCATGACGCTGGACTGGCCCGTGTCGGTGGAAAACGCGGCCCACCCGGACTACGCAGGTGGAGAGGCGAACGACGTTGCAGGCTACCGGGTTTATCGGTCCACCTGGTTCCACCAGGGGCCGTGGGAGCTGCTTGCGGACATTCCGACGGGAACGACGAGCATGGAGGAGACAAACTTCGAGGTGTCCCGCGCGAGCGATTCCAAGTTCGGCGATCTTTACCTCTTTGAGGACAAGAACTCGGCCGCCGGGTTCTTCTTCTACTATAGCGTTCGTCCCTACAGCAAGCCTCACACGAGTTGGTCGCCGGGCGGTGACATGGCCATGCATCCGCTGGGGATGGCGGACCTCCCTGGGCAGGTTATCACACACGTGCAGGTGGGGCAGGAGGGGGGATGGGCTGCAAATACGCAGCGGATCTACGCGGCCGAGTCGCCCTTTGCCATTCCATCGGCCGGGTCGGAGAACCTGCAGGAGCAGGTGCTGGTGGTGCCCAACCCGTACTTCTTAGATGAGTCGCACCAATACCCGGGATCCACGAAGATCCGATTTGTGGGTGTTCCGTCAAAGTCCCGGATCCGGGTCTTCTCGGTGTCGGGGGATCTGGTCTCCGACTTCAAGCACGACGATGCGAGCAAGGGGGAGACCGACTACAATCAGTTCACCTGGAATTTCGGCGGAGAGATCGCCACGGGAGTCTACTTCTACGTGGTGGAGAATCTGACCGGGAGCGGCGAGCAGTTCCAGAGAGGCACCTTCATGGTATTGCGATAGGCGACGAAAGGGGGTAGAACGATGAAATATTTCAGAACCATATTCCTGCTCGCCGCGATGGGGATGCTTCTGGTTCCCCCTCCAGGCGATGCAGATATTTTTCCCATTAACAATGACATTACGGACCTCCGTCCTGAAAACCAGGGCACCCACGTGCGGCGCACCGATACGCACCTGTGGGTGGGGCTGTCCGGGTTTCAGTTCCTGAAGATCGGCCAGGGCGCACGCGCCGTGGCTATGGGCGATGCGTATACGGCCGTGGCCGATGACATCAACGCGATTTACTGGAACCCGGCGGGGCTGACGGCGGTGCGGGGGACGGCCTGGACGGCCAACTACACGAAGTGGTTGGTGGACTCCGAGGTTTACTCAGCGGCGGTGGCCTGGAACACGGGTACTGCCCAGGGCGGGGTGCTCGGGATGAGCGTGATGTCTTTTCGGCCCGGGGAGATCCTCGAGACGACGATCTTCCAGCCCCGAGGCACCGGCCAGACCGTGGCCGCCGGCGACCTGGCCATCGGCGTGGTCTATGCGCTGAAGCTGACGGACAAGTTCTCGTTCGCTACCCGGGTGCAGTGGATCCACCAGACGCTGTACACGGAGAGCCTCAGTACGATTGGCATTGACGTTGGAACGCTTTTCCATACCGGCTTCAAGAGCCTGCGCCTGGCCATGGCGCTGAAGAACTTCGGCCCGGACAAGAAAGTGACGGAGACCAAGTTCTTCATGCCGCTTTATTACAACGTAGCCTTAGCGGCAGAGTTCTACGGCGAGAAGGGCGACCTGACGTACCTGACGATCACCGGAGAGTCTGCGTTTGCGGCGGATTACGAGCTGCGCGCGCACGTGGGCGCAGAGGCGTGGTTCCAGAACATCTTTGCGCTGCGAGCGGGCTACAAGATCAACTACGACACGGACAGTTTCAGTGCGGGCGCCGGCCTGAAGTATGAGATTGCCGGCGATCGGTCGTTGACGGTGGACGTGGCCTATTCGGATATGGGCGAGTTATTCAGCGCCCCCATCCGGGTGACGGTCGGAGGGACGTTCTAAGAGGCAGACGTTTAGCCGCAAGCAAAGCCGGCGGTCACCTCCCGGATAAAGGGGGTGCCGTCGGCTTTTTTAATAACAGACGACAGCGGTAAGCCTTTCCGATCGTCTGTTTTTTGGGTATATTTTAAAGCGTTCCACGTTTGTTATAGGATCTATTATCAGGATGAGCGTTTTGGTCTATCAGGATATTCCCGGCAAGGGTTCGCCCATCCGGCATATTATAATAAGACGTTCTTATATATAGTATAGCGCGGTTCCGGGGGCGGGGCGTTGAGATCCGTTTTACCAAAGAGGCAGGAGGAGATGGAACAATGGAGAAGAAGCGCTTTGGTCTGTTAATCGGTCGGATCGCAGGGGGTGTGGTGGTCCTGCTCTGGCTGGTAGGGAGCGTCCCGGCTCAGGAAGATGGTGATGTATCCCCGGAGGCGTCGGAAGCGACAGCGGACACGTCCAGGGCGAAAAAGGAGGCGGCGGTGCAGGCGCTGGAGCAGCGCGTGCAGGCCGATCCGGACGATGCGGAGCAGTGGCTGCAACTGGGCCACGCCCGCCTGGATGCGGGAGACCTGAAGGGGGCGGAAAAGGCGTTTGAAAAGGCCGAATCCAGGGGGGGGGATGAGGTGGATGCGAAGGCCTACAACGGGTTGGGGCTGGTTTACACGGAACGCCCGCGCCAGCTTCAGACGGCGATCCATTTCTTCCAGAAGGCCCTGAGGAAGGCCCCTCGCTACGTAGAGGCGCACTACAACAAGGCGCGGGCGTATTACACTCACAACTGGCTTTCCCACGCGATTAAGGCGGCCAAGGACGCCTTAGCCGTGGATTCCACGCACGTGGCAGCGCAGCAGCTCATCGACAGGTGCCGCGCGATCAAGGTGGAGGATGCGGGAAAGTCGAAGGAGATGTACGAGAAATACCTGGAGTCAAAGCCGGAGGACATGATGAGCTGGGTGGAATGGGGGAAGCTGGCGGTGGTGGAGGGAGACTACGAGCAGATTCTGAACCGTCTGCCGGGTGTAATCGAGGCGAACCCGGGGTGGTGGGAGCTGTTCCCGATCCTGGGGCAGGCCTTCTGGAAGGTGAACATGCTGGAACCGGCGGGGATAGCCTTCAGCAGGTATGTGGAGGGCTTAGAGGAGGAGGAACGGGTGCTGTATGAAGACCTGAGCCTGGTCACGTGGGGGGATGAGACCCGCGCATTTGAAGCGGCCACCGGGGAAGACCGGAGGGAGGTGGCGAAGCGCTTCTGGGCGGAGCGGGACCCGGACTATACGACGCCGGTCAACGAGCGCCAGTTAGAGCACTACCGGAGGGTGTGGTATGCGCGGACCTATTTCTCAAGGTATAAGCAGCCCTGGGACCGGCGGGGGGAGGTCTACATCCGCTACGGGGAGCCGGACCACCGAAGCCGATCCAGGCACCCAAGCCCGCCCCTTTCGGAGTCGGTAACCGCGGTGAAGGAGCGGTATTTCAATCTGATCTACAGCAATATGCACTCCCTCCTGTCCATGGGCGGCGGGTCTGAGATCAACACGGGCGCAGAGGGTGCGGATTACCCCGTTTACGATATTTCCCAGGGCGAGGCGCCGCAGAATTTCGGCGATCTGTTCGGGGATGAGGACCGGTATCAGGGCAATCAGGGCACGTCGAGGGGCATCGAGTGGTACGACGCGGTTACGGGCGGGCTGACCGGGTCGCTGGTGGGGCCGGTTTTTCCGGTGCGCTCCTACGATCCCAATGTGGCAGGGGGCGTGTATCTGCCGGTCGGTTCGAGCGATTTCAGCATGGTGAAGTGGGAGTCGTGGACCTACACGCACATCGACGGGGGAATCGTGATCGACTTTACCGACGAGATCGGCAAGTCGGGGTTCGACTACGCGCCAATTCCGGATTTGCACAAGACGCCGGGGTTGCGGCACGGGTCCACCGCAGGGATGGACGACATCCGGGCGATGACCGCCTTTACCCGGCGGGCGCCGATGACGATTATGCGCACGGCGGCGGCGGCGGTGCCGGAGCAGTATACGATCCCGGAGGAGGACCGTCCCATGGACTTCTACTTCGATCAGGCGAAGTTCCGGGCGGTGGCGGACTCCGCCCACGTGGAGGTCTACTATGGGGTGCCGATGGCGGAGACGACCTACTTTGCGGGCGACGATGTGACCGGGCTGCGGGCGGCCTGCCGGGTCGCGCTTGCAGAAGTGGATAAGGAGGACGGGAGGATTTACCGGTCCGAGAGCGAGCTGGTCTACGTGGAGCCGGGAGATCGGACCGGGGGGAGCAGATTTAGGATTATCCCCCACGTGGTCGCCTTAGACGTCCCTCCCGGTGAATACACCCTGGACGTGCGGATGGAGAACCGGCTGGATGGGGAGATCGGCACCTACCGGAAGCGTCTGACCGTGGAGCCGTATCCGGGCGGACCGCTCAAGCTGAGCGACGTTCAACTGGCCTGGAAGGTCACCGAAGAGGGACCGCCGGATAGGTTCTCCAAGAACGGCCTGAAGGTGCTGCCGATGCCGACGCGGCTTTATAAGAGGGGCCAGCCGGTGTTCCTCTACTACGAGATCTACAATCTGAGGCGGGACGAGTTCGGGATGACCAACTACACGGTGGAGTATATGATACGGTCGGGCAAGCCGCCCGGGGTGATCTCGCGGCTCTTTCGGGCGTTTCAGGGTGGGGAGAAGGACGAACGGGTGGCGGTGGCGCAGGAGCAGCTGGGCACGCAGGAGACGCAGCCCAGTTACATCGAGCTGGATTTGAGCGAGGTCGTGCCGGGGGAGGTGGTGTTGACGGTGACGGTGGAGGACCTCAACTCGGGCGAGACGGTGTCGAGGGAGGCGAAGTTCGAAATTATGGAATAAGGCGGTTTTTGAATCCGCATTCTGAAATCCGAAATCTACAATGGTCAGGAGCCGGGATGAGGCATCTTATGAGAAGGCCGGGCGGCCTGTTGAGCGCGGTCGTTGCTCTGGCGGCCGTCTGTGGTTCACTGCCAGCGGTTGCGTGGCAGGCAGGCAGGCAGGCACAGGTCAACGGTGTGAGGTCTCCCGACGGGAAGGGTCTGGCCTACACGGTGGCCAGGGGCAGGCCGGAGGCGCTGATGACCGAGATCCGGACGGCGCGTGCGGATGGGAGCGGGGGCCAGCTGGTCAAGGCCTACCTGGGCGAGCCGGGCGATCTTTGTTTTCTGCCGGGGGGCGAAGGGTTCGTCTACCTCCAGGTGAGCCTTTCCTATACGGTCTTCGGATCGCACCTCTGCGCCGAGTATAAGTTGCCCCTGATGCGGAATCGGGTCTGGCGGCTGAAGGCGGATGGGTCGTCCGAGACGCTCTGGCCCCTGCCCGGGGAGCTTCAGCCGCTCAGGATTGCGGTTTCTCCGGATGGGGGGCGGCTGGCTGTGGGCGGGTTCCGGGGGAGCCTGCAGGACCGTGAGGACCGGGGGCTGTGGGTTGTGGACCACAGCGGGGCCGCCGTCCGGCTGCTGAACGGCCGGGTGACCGGACCTTTGCGATGGTCCTCCGATTCGGGGCGGATTTTCTGTGCCGTGGAGGAGGGGGGGTGTTTGAGGGGCGTGGCCGTGCAGGTGGGAACGGGCGAGGTGACGGACGCAGATGCGCCGGAAGCTGAAGCGTACGCAGGGGGCGACGATGCCGCGCCCGCCGATGTCGTCGATGGGACAGCACCCGGTCTGATCAGCAATGCGCTGGACCGGTATACGAAGGGCTACCACGCGATGCACCAGGACAGGCCCTACCGGCTGATAAAGAACGCATATAAGGGGGCCATCCGTGCCTTTGAGCAGCTTTACAAAGGAGGGATCTCAAAAGCGGACTGCCTCGGCTACATCCAGACGCTGCGTGCCCGGATCCCTAAGAAAAAGGGTGAGGGTGAGAGGAGGCACCGACGGGCCAGCTGCCGGGAACACCAGCTTGTTGTGGGCACCCTGTTTGAAGGTTACGCGCAGGCGCACGGGCAGCTTCCCCCTACCTTAGAGGACCTGCGCTTCTGGGTGGAGCGCCAGGTCGAAGAGAGGGCCTCCCGGGAGGAGGCGCCCGAGGAGGCCATAGAGAGAGATCGGACGACCCTGGCCCGTATTTTTCACTGTGCGACCGATCCCGACCGGGAGCGGTCGATCAGCTACGTGTACCGGCCCGAGGCGCCCCCGGGCACCCCGGTGCTTCTCTGCTACTGGCACCGGGGCGAACTGCTTCGCCTCAGGGAGAGGTCGGGAGGGTACGGCGCTGAGGTCCTGACCTTGTATCCCGATCAGATCGATTCCTTAGATGCGGCGGCGGCCGGCTACCTGGAGGCAGAGGCGGCGGACAGCGCCGTTGCCCTCCTGGAGGTGGTGTCCCATCAGCGCCACAAAGACCCGGTTTCGCACAATAAATACGGTTATGCCGCACTTGAGGCAAAGGACGATGCGCTGGCAGAGAAGGCGTTTAAGCGGGCGGCCTCCCTGAGCAAGGGGAAGGTGCTGGCCAGGGCGTATTACGGCCTGGGGCTGATCAATATGGAGCGTTCCAGGGGTCGGCAGACGGCCATCGAATATTTCCGGGACGCCCTGAGCCGGGACCGGAAATTTGTGGACGCCAGATACCAGATGGCCAGGGCGCGCGTTCTCCTGTGGCAGTATGACGCAAAGTCCGACATTGAGAAGGTCCTGAAGATGGACCCGAATTATGCGGATGCCTACCTGCTGATGGGGGACTACGAGGCGGACCTCAATAAGGAATACGAGCGCGCGATCCCCTGGTATACGAAGTATCTGGCGCTGCGGCCCGACGATCCGGTGAGCCGGAACCGGCTGAGCATGGCCTATTTGCACGTGAAGGACTACGACAAGGTTATGGAGACGCTGCTGGGATTCGTCCAGGAGCATCCGGATGCGATTGAACTGCTGCCGATTGTCTCCCAGGCGTGCGCCAAACAGGATAAGCTGGACCTGGCGATGGGCTTCTTCAAGGCGTATGTTTCAAAGCTCGACCCGGAGGAGCGGGCGCTTTACAAGGATATCAGCCGGTTCGCCTCGAAGGAGGAGCTGGCGGAGTATTCCAGGGCCTCCGGCGCGGAGCAGGAGGCGTTTTTGAAGCGCTTCTGGAACGGGCGGGACCCGGACCTGTCCACGCCGGTCAACGAGCGCCTCCTGGAGCACTACCGGCGGGTGTGGTATGCCCGGCAGAGCTTCTCGAAGGAGCGGCAGCCGTGGGATATGCGCGGGGAGGTCTACGTGCGGTTCGGGGAGCCGGACCACCGGACGAGTTCGGCGATGATGAACGCCAGGCAGAGTCTGGAGGTGCAGCGGGTCAAGGAGCGGATGGCCCTGGACATTTATGGGACCGATGGGAGCCAGGCGAGCTTCGTTGGGCCGGTATACCCCGTGCGTACCCTTGCGATGGGGGCGCGCCTCCGCGACTTACAGGGCGAATTCGAGGCGTCGGAGGTTGAGGTTATCACCGAAGATGTTGACGACCAGCAGCTGGATATAGTGGCCGCCGGCCCCAATACACGAACGAACACTGAATCGGGGATGATGCAGCGGGGGGAAGGGGGAAACCAGCAGTCTCAGCTGCAGTCACAGTCCCAATCTCAGTCGCAGTCGCAGACCCTGGTCACAGCGGCCATCAGCGATGCTTCCGACGGCTCGTTTAGCGGCGATCTGATGGAAATCAATGAGATGTTGAACTTAGAGGGGACCTTTTCGGTGGCCGGGGAGGATTTCTTAAAGTTCGGGGAATACCGTCCTGTCATCACTTCCGGCGCAGATGTCTCCACGGTCCCCTGGGAGTCCTGGGTCTACACCCGGATCGGCGGGGGTATTGAGATCACCTTTACCGACGAGTCGGGCAAGGGGGCTTACAATTATGCCCCCATCCCGATGGCCTTCGACGTTTCCGCACGTCAGATGACCAAGTTTGCACGGTATGCGCCGGAGACCATTTTTCAACGGGCGGTTGCGGCCTTTCCCGACTTCTACACGCCCGAATACGACAAGATCCCCTTTGATTTCTACTTTGATCTGGCCGATTTTCGGGGGGACAATGGAAAGAGCGTCGTAGAGATCTACTACGGAATGCCCGGCATGGCGTCCCGGTACTTTCCCAGAGAGGGTGTGACGCGGCTGGTGGTGAAACGCCAGGCCGCCCTGGTGGGGACGTCTCTGGATACGGTCTACCGGACATCGGGCGACCTGTTCTACCAGGCGCCGGGGTCCAGGGTCGGGGCGTTTGTTCCCGATATTGTGCGACTGGAGGTGCCTCCCGGAACCTACCGGCTGGAGGTGCGGGCTCGGGACCGGATGACGGGCCGGATCGGCCTTTACCGGAAGGAAGTGGAGGTGGAGGGCTACGCAGGGGAGGGGCTGCAGCTGAGCGACCTGACCCTGGCCTGGCGGATTGCCCAGGACCAGCCGATGGACAAGTTCACCAAGAACGGGCTGCACATCGTTCCGATGCCCACCCGGATGTATCCCCAGGGGCAGGGCATCTTTGTCTACTACGAGATCTACAACCTGGTGCGGGACTCGTTCGGGCAGACGAGGTACCGGGTGGAGTATACGATCCGGCCGGCGGGGGGGAATATTGTTTCGCGGCTGGTGCGGACGTTTGTGGGGAAGAAGAAGGAGGTGGTGGTGGGCTACGAGCAGGTCGGTTATAAGGAGGCGGAGTCGGTGTATATGGAGCTGGATCTGGGTGAGACCACACCGGGACGGCACTATTTGAAGGTTGAGGTGACGGATTTGAACAGCGAGGAGGCGGTGACGGCGCTGAAGGATGTGCCCTTTACGGTGGCTCGGCAGTAGCACGGAGGGCGGAGCCGCCACCCACCCATTTGGGAGTCTGACGGTCTAAAAAGACGGTTGGGCTCCCTTTTTGTTTTTCTTTTTCCGGTTTTATCGTTATTTTCTGAGGGGGGCAGTTTATGGATAGGCCATCTTTGTTCTCCCTTCCCGCGTCGGGAAGGGGGTCAGGGGGAGTGTTGATGATACCGGAGGAACAGAAGGCCTTTTTTGAAGCACAGGGATACCTTGTTGTAGAGGATCTGCTGTCTGCTGGTGAGGTGGCGGAATGTGAGGCGGAGATTGAGCGGCTGCACCGGCTGGCTGCCGAGTTAGAGGCCAGGGACGATCCGGCGATCCGCCGGTTCCAGCGGGAGCCGTATGCCGGGGGTGCGGTTCAGGTTGGCCTGCCCGTGCTGAGGAAGATCGAGCAGACACGGGAGATTTCGGAGGTCTTCCGGCGGCTTGCCGCGCATCCCAGACTTTTAAAGGTGATCCGGACGCTCATCGGCCCGGACCTGCTCCTGTTCCGGAGCACGTTGATGCTGAAGCCCGCGCACCACGGCTCCGCGCACGGCCTGCATCAGGACTCGGCGTACTGGCCTATGGATCCTCCGACGCTGGTTACCGTGAGCATCGCGTTGAGCGATGCCACGCCGGAGAACGGCTGTTTCCAGGTGATTCCGAAGAGCCACACGTGGGGGATGCAGCGGTGGGGGCGCATTGCCCGGGAGCAGGACGAAGCGTTGACGGACCGCGAGGACGTGGATCTGTCGGCGCAGATCGAGGTCTCCCTGTCTGGGGGCAGCGCCCTGCTGTTTCACAGCCTGCTGGTCCACGGGTCGGGCCCCAACCGATCTCCACATCCGAGACATACGGCTCTGTATGCCTACTTCCCGCCTGCGGTTCGCTATGTTCCCAAAGCGGGGGGGCCGCAGCAGAAGGTGTTTCCGGTTGTGTCAGGGCTGGATGGGGCGAAGGAGGTGACCCTGGTGGCGGAGGAGGGGAACTGAAGGTTGAAGATTGGGACAGATCTTAAGAGAGGAGATGGAGATGGGGCGTACCTTGCACATTAAGCCACGGTATTACCGGTGGCACGTGGATCACGGGGTGGAGTGGGTGGAGACGAATACGGGATATGCCCACCTGGACTGGGAGATGCCGCTGACGGAGGCGGCGCTGGTGCTGGTGGATGTGTGGGCCCACCACTATCTGAAAGATACGGAGGCCCGGTCTGAAGAGATTGTGCGGGAGAAGATTGTGCCGCTGGTGGCGGCGTGTCGCAAGGCGGGGATGCAGCTTATTCACGCGCCCGCTCCGGGGCTGGCGGAGGAGCACCCCGCCCGGGTTAAACTGGTTAGCGACGGTGAGATGGCCGGGGTCCGGCGGGAAGACTGGCCGCCGTCCGAGTTCCGGAGAAAGTCGGGGGATTACCGGAGGTACGCCCGGCCGGTGGAGCCGAGGGAGGAGGAACTGGTGAAGATGCGTTCGAAGCGGAAGATGCACCCCCTGGTGCAGGTGGAGGGGGAGGATGTGGTGATCCTCAACGGGGAGGAACTGCACCGGTTCTGCAAGCAGAAGGGCATTCTGTTTCTGTTCTTTCTGGGGTTCAATACCAACGCATGTATTCTGCTGCGTGATTACGGCACAAATGAGATGAACAAACGGGGCTATGAGGTGATCATTTTGAGGGACTGCGGCACGGGTATGGAGTCGTTTGAGACGCACGATGCGCTGTGGCAGACCCGGGGGGCGGTGCTGTTTTTAGAGATGTTCGGGAAGTATTCGGTTACATCGGAGGAACTGATCGCGGGACTGCCGGGTTAAAAGGAAAAAGCAACTGAACACAGGTGAATACGGATAAAACGGCGGTTCATCCCACCTGTGTCGTGGTTCCAGGGGCTTCCGGGTTGAGGACTGGCGAGAGGATCCGGGATAGTGATTTCAATCTTTACAGACGAGATCAACCGCGAAGACCCCCTGCGGGCGGTCGAGCTGGCCGCAGAGTGGGGGGTGACGCACGTTGAGGTGCGGTCGCTGGGAGGGGGACGGTTTCCCAGGGTGCCAGATGAGGAGATGGAGGCGTTTTACGCCCGGGTATGCGATGCGGGGCTGGGGGTTTCGGGGGTGTCGCCGGGGTTCTTCAAGTGTCCGATCCACGATCCGTCGGTGGCTGAAGGGCTTTTGGAGGGGTTGCCCCGGGCGTGTGAATGGGCCAGGCGGTGGGGGACGGACCTGGTGTCGTGCTTCGGGTTTGACAGGGGGCAGGGAGAGTGGGTGCCTGCCCAGGTTGTGGACCGGGTGGGTGAGATGGCCGATATCGTGTCGCGGGAGGGCTGTCGGCTGGCGCTGGAAAACGAGCCGGTCTGCTGGGGGGGGACCGGCCTGGAGGCCGCAGAGATGATCCGCCAGATCGGCGTTGACCGGATCAAGTTGTGCTGGGATCCGGGCAACTCGGCGCGGGCCGGGTCGGCCTGCCCGTATCCGGACGAGTACGAGACAGTAAAGGATCTGGTTGCCCACGTGCATGTAAAAAATTACGATGCAGGCGGTTGGGTGATTGCCGAACGGGGAGTCGTGGATTGGCCCGGCCAGTTGAAGGCGCTCCGGTCCGATGCGTACGGCGGGTTTGTGGTGGTAGAGACCCACCTGGCCATCAGCCCGGATGCGTTTGAGGTGGTCGATCCGACGTTTAGCGGGCTGGAGGCGAACAGCCTGCGGAATCTCAAATTTGTGCGGGAATGTATGGGGGTTGAAGATTGAAGATATGACTGACTGGGAACCGATTCTAAGTGCGGTTGACGGGGAGTGGCTTGCCGAGCAGACGGTGGCTCTGGTGGGGATTCCAAGCGTGACGATGGAGGAGGAGGCTGTTTGCGGCTGCTACGAGGCGCAGCTGCGAAACCTGGGCCTGGAGGTGGATGTGCGCGAGGTGACGCCGGGGCGGTCAAATCTCTACGCTCGAATTTCGGGTTTGGGAGGGGGGCCGACGCTGATGCTGAACGGGCACCTGGATACGATTCCGATCGGGAACTGCCCGCCCTGCCGCCGGGAGGGGGACCGGATTTACGGCCGGGGCTCGACGGATATGAAGGGCGGCATGGCGGCGGTTCTGGGTGCGGCGAAGGCGCTGCTGGAGTCGAGGGTGCGGTTGAAGGGCGATTTGCTGCTGACCGCGGTGGTGGGGCACGAGGAGCCGGAGGCGGAGAAGGACGGCCCCCGGGCGCTGATTGAGGATATCAAGCGTGGACGGGCGGCCTGCGACCGGATCCTGATTGTGGAGGGGCGGGATGCGCTGTGGGTGATGAGCATGGGGTCGATGGTGTTTACGATTACCCTGGCGTCCGACCGGGGGGGGATGCACACCAATTATGTGCCTTTTGGCGAGAATCCGATCCGGTATGTGGGCGATCTGATCCGGCGGTTTACACAGCGCCAGGAGGAGCTGGACGCCGGGGATGTGCACCCGCTTGCAGGCCCCGAACGGATTGACCTGGGGATTGTGCAGGCGGGGGACTATTTCAACCGGACACCGCTTGAGTGCACGCTGACGGGCACCCGCCGCTGGGCGCCGGGCAAGACGGCGGCCTCGGTGCTTGCCGAACTTGAGTCCTTAGCGATGCCGTTCGTCCACGAAGGGGGGCTGACGCTTTCGGTTGAGATGGTGCACGAGCGCGAACCGTTCGAGACCCCCCGAGACGATCCGGCCGTTGAGGCTGCTTCGGCCGCCCACCGGATCGTGACGGGAAAGGAGGCCGAATGCGAAGGGCGGCGGATCGTGGGGGACGCGAATCTTTACGTGCACGGAAGCGGCGTGCCGACCTTCTACTACGGCCCTTCCAACGAGACGGCTCACGCGGATGTGGAGTGGGTTTCGGCAGCGCGAATCCGGAATGCGGCCAGGGTCTACGCGCTGACGGCGGCGATGTACTGTGGGGTTGCGTAGAAGCCCTTTATTCCGGTTAAGGAGGGATGTTTATGAACACGATCGTGAGGGCGACCGGAGGCGGGGTGTTGACCGACCGGACGGCCCGGTGGGAGGACGAGGCGGGCCTTGAGGGAGAGGTGGAGGCCTTCGGGGCAGAACACAACCCGACCGGGAATCCGATTGGGGGCGGTGAAGGGTATTCGGAGGTTTATACGGAGGGGGACTACACGGTCCGCAGTTATGAGGAGCTGGAGGTTGTCCTGGCAGAGGCAAAGGCGGGGCAGGTGGTGTTTGTGCCGGAGGATATTGAGATCGACATGGGCCGGCCGGCCGGAGCTGTCGGTTCCGGAGGCGGTGACCCTGGCGGGCAGCCGGGGGGACAACGGATCGGACGGCGGGTTGATTTTTTCCGACAACCTGCATACCCCTGGTCTGTTTGCCTCGGCCGGAGACTGCGTGCGCATTACCGGACTGCGGGTTCAGGGGCCATACCCCCACCGGGAGCGCATCGACGCGAATTCAAGTGGGATGCACAGCAACCACTTCGGCATGGAAATCGACAACTGCAATATCTCCGGTTTCAGAGGTTCTGCAACCGGGTTTGGGAGAGGCGCCAGCCGGGGCTATGTGCACCACAACTACATTCACCACAACCAGCAGGCCGGACTGGGCTACGGAGTAAGCGTGGGCGGTGGGGACGTGCTGATCGAGGCCAATCTGTTCGACTGGTGCCGACACCACATCGCCTCTTCCGGCGCGCCCGGCTCGGCATACGAAGCCCGGTACAATATCTGCGGGGAAAACGCGAATGGGCATTTGATCGACATGCATGGGGGGCGGGACCGGGGGGATGCCACGGATATTGCGGGAGACTGGATGAATGTTCACCACAACACGTTTATGTGCGAGGAAGCCCGAAGCGTGGGCATCCGGGGCATGCCCAGCCAGGGCGCAGTGATCCACCACAACTGGTTTTACAGCCCGGATCCGGAGAATGTGGTCCGGACGTCGGGAGGAACCGAAGCATACCAGAATGTGTTCGGCCCTGAAAAGACTTTGATCCGTCAGCTGGAGATTCGCTATGACTGATGCTAACCCTGTGTCGGCGCGTGCGGCATCGGACGCCGGGTCCGGCGCGAGTGTAGACCACCTGGGCGATCCGCTGCCCGAAGGGGCCGTGCAGCGCCTGGGCACCCGAAGGATGCAGGTTTCGATTTCGGATATGGCCTACTCGGCCGACGGCAAGAAGGCGTTTGTGATTTCCGGTGGTGAGTTGCACGTCTGGGACCTGATCCGAGGGGAGCAGGTGGGCGCTTACCGGGTATCGGACCATTCGCTGGCGGGGATGGACTGCGACCGGAGCCTCCGAAAAGCCCTGTTTGCAGATCGGTCCGGGGCGGTGATCGAGTGGGACCTTGAGGAGAACCGGGAGGGACGCCGGTTTGCAACCGGGAGGGGGTCGCTCATTTCCGTCCGGTACTCTCCGGAGGGTGAGCGGGCGCTGACGCTGGACCGGGAGGCGTCGGCTTTGGAGGAGTGGGACCTGGAGGCGGGCGAGCGGTTGATTTTGATTGAGGCGCCCGGAGAGAGTCTGAATCGGTGCATCTACGGCCCGGACGGCCGGACGGCGTTTGTGGGACACCAGCCGGGAGACAATATTTACCATTACGATCTGGTCTCCGGTGAGCTGCTTAAAATTTTCGTGGACGATTACAGCAATTACGATATGTGCCTCTCCGCAGACGGAGAGCGGCTGCTGGTGGGGACAAGGCACAAGTCGAACGAGTGGCGGCTTTCGGACTATGCGTGCCTGGAGACGTTTACCGGCCACCTGGGTCACGCAGTGCCCTCTGTGGCCTATACGCGGGACGATCGGTTCCTGCTGACGGGCTCCCGGGACGGCTCGATCCGGATGTGGGACCGGAAAAAGGCCGAGGTGGTGAAACGGTGGTACCCGCACCAGAGGTACGTGAACCGGATGCGGGTTTCCTCTGACGGGGAGTGGGTGCTCTCCTACGGCGGCGACGGCCTGCTGACCGAGACGAGTTTAGAGACGGGCGAACCGCGCCTGCGGTGGGAACGCCACAGGTCGGGTGTGCAGGCCTTGGCGTTTACGCCGGACGGCTCGTATGCAGTCTCCGGGTCGGCAGACAAGACCATCCGGGTGTGGGAGACCGACGGGTGGCGCCCGGTTCGCAAGATTTTGAACCCCGGCGACGAGGTACACGCGCTTTCTGTTTCGCCCGACGGGCAGCAGGTTGCGGCCGGCTCGAAAGACGGCACAGTTCGGGTGTTCGCACTTGAGACCGGGGAGGTTGTAAAGGCGCTTTCCGGGCACCTGGGCTATGTCCGCGCGGTTGAGTACACGGGGGATGGGAGCCGGCTGTTGAGCGCCGCGGGCGACGGCACCGTGCAAGTGTGGGACGTTGAAAGGGGAGTGGTGGTCTGGACGATGAAGGGCCACCTGGGGGGAGCGCTGGCGGTGGCGGCATCGCCGGACGGGAAGCGGGCGCTGAGTGGGGGGCGCGACGGCATGGTGCGGGAGTGGGACGCAGAGACGGGAGATCTGATGCAGACGGTGATCGCACACAGGGGGTGGGTGCAGGTTGTAGCGTACAGCCCCGACGGGCGCTGTGCGATCTCCGGGGGACGCGACGGGCTCGTCCTTGAGTGGGACCTGGAGGAAGGCCGGGAGGCGCAGGCGTTTGTCCATGCGGCGTGGGTGGAAGCCGCAGGGTACCTGGCGGACGGGAAGGCGATCTGTTCCGGTGGTCAGGATGGGCGTGTGATTGTGTGGAACCGGGAGACCGGCGAGGCGGTCGAACGGTTTTCCGGGCACGATTCCACGGTACATGCCCTGGCGGCAAGCCCGGATGGGGGGCTGCTGCTTTCGGGATCGGCAGATACCACCATGCTCCTGTGGAGGTTGGCGTGAGCGTCCGTGTGGTCAAAGAGGTGGATATTGAGGCCACAATGCGGGACGGCACTGTTCTCCGGGCAGATGTGTACCGGCCCAATGTCGAGGGCCGGTTTCCAACGCTTTTGCACAGAACGCCTTATAACAAGGCGGGTAGAGATGAAGTAGGCAATCAGCTGGCGGAGCGGGGATACGGGGTTGTGATGCAGGATGTGCGGGGGCGGTATGCCTCAGACGGTGCGTTCTGTCCCGGTTTTTTCAGCGCAGACCACAGGGATTCGGAGGATGGCTTTGATACGGTGGAATGGGCGGCGCAGCTGCCCTGGTCCACGGGAAAGGTGGGCACGTTTGGCAACTCCTATTGCGGCTGGACGCAGTGGGAGCTGGCCCACACCCGGCCTCCGCATTTGGTGGCGATGCTGGCGGGCGGGATTGCGGCCAACCTGCTGGATCGGGAACTGTCGGGTGTGCTGCGGGTGGGCCGGGTGATGGACTGGACGGTGAACAACCTGTCTGTGGATATGGCACAGCGGCTGGGCGATCTCCGGAAGCCGAACACGACGGACGAGGCGAGACGCCTCTGGGGTGAACGGGACCGGAGCAAGTGGCTCTGGTTCCTCCCGCTGTGGGAGATCCCCGAAGAGGCGATGCCCGGGATGAGGGCGCACTGGCGGCGGTGGCTGGAGGACCACACCGCGGACCATTTTGGGTTTTTAGAGAAGCACCGGCAGGTGAACGTTCCGGTTTTGAGCACGACGGGGTGGTACGATCAGCAGATCGGCACGATCAAGCATTTTACGGGGATGGTGAAGAACGGGATGAACGAGCACGCCAGGGAAAACCAGTATTTGATTGTGGGACCCTGGACGCATACGATGAACGAGTATGTCAGCCAGGTGGGAGAGGTGGACTTTGGCCCTGAGGCGTGCCGGAACTTTTACGAGATTGCCGATGCCTGGTTTTCGCGCTGGCTCAAGGGCGAGGAGACCAGGGCTGCGGACTGGCCGCCGATTCAGCTCTTTGTGATGGGGGCCAACACGTGGCGCGGGGAGGTGGAGTGGCCGCTGGCCAGGACGGTTTATACCGAATTTTATTTTCACAGCGGCGGGAAGGCCAATTCCCCGGCGGGGGACGGGATAATCTCACGGCAACCGCCGCAGGAGGAGCCGCCCGATGGGTATACGTACGATCCAAGGGATCCGGTGATGAGCCTGTACACCCCCGGTGGACAGCACGAGCCGATCGATCAGCGGGCGCTGGACGGGCGGCAAGACATCCTGGTCTATTCGACGCCGCCCCTGGAAGAACCTGTGGAAGTGACAGGGCCGGTGGTGGTGAAGCTGTGGGCCGCCTCTTCTGCGAGGGATACGGACTTTGTGGCCAAGCTGATCGATGTGCATCCAAACGGGTTCGCCCAGGAGCTGTGCTACGGGATTGTGCGGGCCCGGTACCGGGAGTCTTTTGACGAGCCGTCGCCGATCGAACCTGGGCGGGTTTATGAATACACGATTCAGGTGAATCCCACGAGCAATCTATTCAAGCGGGGGCACCGGATACGGATCGATATTTCCAGCAGCGATTTTCCGAATTTCGACCGCAACCACAATACAGGGGACGACGACTACAAAGAGGCGGCCCTGCAGACGGCGCAGCAGACGGTTTTCCACGAGGGGGGCCGTCCGTCGCGGGTGATTCTGCCGGTGATTCCAGGTTAGAGACGGCAGACGACATGGTCCGTGGTTTGTGGTCCGTTGTTATACAGGAGGCAACGTAGCGATGAGCGTGTCCCAGACGTTGACGGAGGTTTTGATCGATGAACGGGCGTGGACGGCGGAGAGCATCAACGATCCCGCGTCCTGGTGCTGCACGCTGTCGGAGGCGTGTCTGGCTGAACTTGACGCATTTGTTCAGGAACTGAAGGGAGATCCCCGGTCGATTACGGAGATCCGGATTGAAGATACGCAGCTCCCGGCCTGCCGGGAAACGCTTCAACCTGTTTCCCATGCGATTCATTTGGGGCGCGGTTTTTCGGTTGTAGACCGGACGCCATTAGAACGCTATTCCGTTGAGGAGGTCCAGACGATCTACTGGCTGGTGGGCCAGGTTCTGGGGCTTCCGTTTGAGCAGGATGTGAGGGGGACGCTGCTTTACGATGTGCGGGATACCGGCCAGGATGTGAGCCAGGGCGCCCGGTTTTCGGTGACGAATGCCGAGAGTTCATTCCATACGGACGGGGCGTTCAATCCTCAGGCGCCGGATATTGTGGGCCTGCTCTGCCTGCAGACGGCAAAATCCGGGGGGCAGAGCCAGCTGATTAGCGCAATCACGCTCCATAACGAGCTGCTGCAGCATCACCCCGATGCGCTGGAGATGCTGTATCAGTCGTTTTATTTCGACCGCCGGGGTCAGTTTCGGGAGGGCGAACAGCCGATTTCAGAGACGCCGATTTTCCGGTGGGACGGCCAGGAGTTGGTGTTCAAGTACATCTATTATTACATCCAGGTGGGGCACGAGGCCATGGACCGGCCGCTGATGCCCGAGCAGGAGAAGGCCTTAGAGGCGCTGGAATCGCTGATGCGTTGCGAGGATCTGCAGGTGAAGTTCAGCCTGCAACCCGGCCAGGTGCTGTTTACGAACAATCGGTGGATTCTGCACAACCGCACGGCGTTTGAGGACTATGTGGAGCTTGAGAAGCGGAGGCACTACGTGCGGCTGTGGTTGAGCCGGAGAGATTGAAAGGGGTTGAAAAGCATTCACCGGAAAGGCGGACGATCCGCCGTGGCGGGTGTGGCAGGTCGCGCGGGTTTCCGTGGGGAAAGGGGAGGTGACGGTGTGCAACGTGCATCTGCCGTTAAGGAGGTCAATGTGAGCGCTGTGATCATCTATCACAATCCCAAATGCAGCAAGAGCAGGCAGACGCTGCAGCTTCTCAGAGACCGGGGGGTTGAGCCAAGGGTCGTGGAGTATTTGAAGACGCCGCCGGACGAAGACACGCTTGCCCGCCTCCTGGGGATGCTGGATATGGAGCCGATCGAGTTGATGCGGACGAAGGAGGAGGAATACGAGCAGCTGGGGCTGGAGGAGAAAAAGGACGACCGGAAGGCGTTGATCCGGCAGATGGCGGCGCACCCGATTCTGATCGAGCGGCCGATTGTGGTGAAGGGCAACCAGGCGCGGGTCGGACGCCCGCCGGAGGCGGTGCTGGAGATTTTGTAGAGAGATCCAGCCGTCTGAGAATTGCCAACAGACGTTGGCGGTGTCCCTCCGGTGCTAAATTCTGTTAGCGGTTCAATTCCAGATCACCATGGTAAACGGACATCAGATCGATATCGCTTTCGGCAGGGAGACGGTTCCGATTTGTGCCGATCCGGGGCTGGCGGAGTGGGAGGTGATCCGGCCTGCGTACGAGGCGGGGCTGCCAAATGCGAGAGCGCGGTTTCGGGAGGCGTGCTGCAGTCCGATTGCGTGTGAGCCGCTGCGTGAGGTGGTCTCGCCGGGCGACCGGGTGGTGATTGTGACGTCGGATGGGACGCGGCCGGTGCCGAACCGGGTGTTGATTCCCTGGATTTTGGAGGAGCTGCCGGTTCCCGTTGAGCAGGTGACGGTGCTGCTGGGCAATGGGACGCATCGGGCAAATACGGACGCGGAGATCGCCGAGATGTTCGGGGAGGAGATTGTGGGGAGGGTGGCGATATGCAATCACGACGGGTACGATCCGGAGCGGAATGCGTGGGTGGGGAAGACGGCCGGGGGGGCAGATGTTTTTCTGGACCGGGGCTACTTAGAAGCGGATAAGCGGATTGTAGTGGGGTTTATCGAACCGCACTTTTTTGCGGGGTTTTCGGGGGGCGCGAAGGGTATTGCGCCGGGGGTGGCGGGCGTGGAGACGGTGCTTCGGCTGCACCGGGCGGAGTTGATCGCCGATCCGAGGAGTACGTGGGGCGTGCTGGCGGGGAATCCGATCCAGGAGGAGATCGCAGAGGCGGTGGGATTCTGCCCGCCCGATTTTATGGTGAATGTGACGCTGAATTCGGATAAGGAGATGACGGCGTTTTACACAGGAGATTACCGGGAGGCCCACCGGCAGGGGTGCGCGGCGGTGAAGGCGTCGTCGATGGCGCCGGTGGTGGAGGCGTTTCCGGTGGTGGTGACGTCGAACAGCGGGTATCCACTGGACCAGAATCTGTATCAGACGGTGAAGGGGATTTCGGCGGCGGCGCGGGTGGTGGCGGACGGGGGGACGATCCTGGTGGCGAGCGAGTGCAGCGACGGGGTGCCGGACCACGGGAATTTCGCGCAGATTATGCAGACGGGGTGCTCGCCGGAAGCGGTGTTGAAGTCGATTTACGATCTGGAACGGCCGATCTTGGACCAGTGGCAGGCGCAGATTCTGGCCGGGATTTTAGAGCGGGCGGATGTGCGGGTTTACTCGCGGATGGAGCGAGCGGAGATTCGGGCCTGTAAGCTGGAGGTTGCGGAGGATCTGGACGGGGCGTTGCGGGAGCGAATCGAGGCGGTGGGGAAAGGGGCGCGGGTGGCGGTTCTGCCCGATGGGCCGCTGACGATTCCATATTTGGAGGGAGATGGTTTTTCATAGAGGAGTGGGGCGATGGCGAAGCGACAGGAGGTTCGGCTGCGGGTTTCGGAGTCGGCGGGAATTTCCCGGGAGAACTGGCCGGTGACGCGGGGGGTACCGCTACCCAAGGGGGCGCTGGGGAATCTGGATTCGGTGGGGGTGGAGGATGCGGACGGACGTACGGTCCCCGCGCAGTTCCGGGTGCTGAGCCGGTGGCCGGAGGGGAGTTTGAAGTGGGTGTTGAGCGATTTTCAGGCGGATGTACCGGCGAACGGGGAGGCGGTTTATACCTTCTGTTATGGAGGGGAAAAAACGGACGTTTCGCCTGCGGCGTCGGTTCAGATCTGGGAGGGGGCGGAGCAGATTACGGTCTGTACCGGGCCGTTGCGGTTCGGGGTGAGCCTGCGACGGTTTTCCCTGGTGGAATTCGTGGAGTTGGGAAAGATGGAGGCGGACGGCGTTTTTGTGCCTGAGGAGGAGGTGGTTGGACCGGAGGCCGCAGGAGAGGCGTGGGTGCGGATTTGCGAGTCGTTCCGGGACGATGAAGGGAAGCGGTACCTCTACGGGATGGGAGGGATGTGTCTGGCATCGCTGGCGGAGGACGCCTATTCCGTGCAGGTGGAGGAGGCCGGTCCGCTGCGGGTGGTGATCCGGTGTGAGGGGGCATTCGAGGGGGAGGCGCCGATGCACCATTACAGGGGGTACCGGCCGTTCCGTTTTGTGGTCCGGATTTACGCCTATGCGGGGCAGGCGACGCTGCGGGTGCTGCACACAGTGGTCGTGGCGTGCAACCCGAGGGAGACCGAGGTGGAGGAGATTGCCCTGCGAGCGCCGGCCTCACTGAGGGGAGAGGTGCGCTACCGGGCCGCGTCCCGGCTGCCGGTGGAGGATACGCTGGAGTTGGGCGCGTCTGTGCTACTGTCCCAGCGGCTGGACAACCACTTTTATTTAGACCGGCGTGCGGGGGAAGGCGTGCGGCGCCTCGCAGAGGGGGAGCGGACGGAGGGGTGGATGACGGTTGAGGATGCGCGGGTGGGGGTCGGGGTGGGGCTGCGCTATATGCCGGAGGAGTACCCAAAGGCGCTGGGAACGACAGGGACGGGCGAGGGGATTGATGTGTACCTGTGGCGGGACCCGGATGGGAAGCGGCTTTCGCTTAAGCGGTATGCCGAGGCAGTAACCTGGGAGGAGGGGGAGGGGGTGTACGCGGATGGGACGGGGACGGCGAAGACGAGTGAGTTTTTCGTCTGTTTTTACCGGACGGTGGAGGGGGGAAGCGTGCCGGCCCGGTTGTGCGGGTTTCTGCATCCGCCGGGTGTGGAGATTGATCCGGCGTGGACCGCAGCCTGCGAGGTGACGGGGGGGTTTGCGCCGGTCGATCCAAAGCGGTTTCCCGAGTCGGAGCGGATGATGGCGGGGTTTATAGACTGGATGGAGCGGAACATCCGTCTGGGGAGGTGGTACGGATTTTTCGACTGGGGGGATGTGCTGGCGGCCTGGGAGGCGTCGAAGGGGGACTGGCGGTTTTACGGGCGGTGGGGCTGGTGCAACAGCGAGTGGGACCCCCGGCACGGGGTCTGGATCCAGTATCTTCGGACGGGGGAGGCGCGGCACTTCCGGCTGGGAGAGGCGATGACGCGGCATTCGGTGGATGTGGATACCTGCCACTTCCACCCGTTCCGGCCCTATATGGTGGGGGGCTGCTTCCGGCACAGCGTGGACCATTTTGGAGACGAGCCCTGCGCGTCGCATACGTTTGTGGACAACTGGGTGGATTACTACTATCTTACCGGTGACCTGCGAACCTACGAGGTGCTGCAGGAGGCGGGGGCGTTCTTTTTGCGTTTTCGGTGGACGGAGGATGCGGCCTACAGTTTCAGCCTGCGGGGGATTGCGAATGCGCTGCGGGGGCTGCTCTACGTCTACGAGGTAACGGGGGAGGACCGGTTTAAGGAACGCGCCGAAGAGGTCTATGCCGTGATTGCGCGAGGGCAGAACGAGGATGGAAGCTGGCACAAGCGTTTTCAGGTTTCCACGCCGGACAGGCTCCCGGACCAGGGCCCCTACGGGATGGCGACGGAGGGGACGACCCTGGCGGTGGAGATGGGGGCGGCGTCGGCGTTTACGGATGACGAATTCCGGAAATTGAGGGGGACGGACAGAGGCCTGATCCGCGTGCTGCCGCTGGAGGAACAGAAGGGTTACCAGACGCATTATCTGATGATCGGGCTGGAGCTGCTGCACCGGCTGAGGGGAGGGGAGGATGTGGCAGGGGTCTATTGCCGGGCGGTCGACTGGTTCTGCGGCGGTGAGAAAACGTGGGATGCGGAGGTGGCCATCCGCGAGTGCTACGGCGGCGTGATCTGCCGCCACCTGGGGTACGCCTTCCATCTGACGGGGGACCGGCGCTACCTGGAGGTCGGCCGGAAGGTGCTGCGGCTGTTGATCGATCAGCAGGACTGGAGCGAGGATCCGATGCAGCACGGGGCGGTTTCGATGAATCCCACACACGTGAGTACGCTGTTTTTCGGGGCGCCGTTTTTACTCGGGATGATGCGAGAAGCAGGGATGGAGGAGCGGGATTCCTGAAAGGGCGGCGGCAGGAGGAAACAGGGAGAGGTTCTATGAAAAAGACCTGCAGGGTCGGTCTGGTGGGATGTGGTGGGATGGGGCGCCACCACCTTGGTGTGATACAGGATCTGCCCGGGTTCGAAATCGCCGCGATCTGTGATGTTTTTCCGGAGGCCCTGGAGCAGAGCGGAGAGACATTTGCGGTGGCTGCGCGGTACGAGAATTTTGAGAAGATGTACGACGAGGTGGAGCCGGATATCGTGACCGTGACCACGCAGACGCGCGGACATTACGCGCCGACGGTGGCGGCGTTGACGCGCGGGATTTCCGTGCTGTGCGAGAAGCCGATCGCCATTGATCTCGCCGAGGCGGATGAGATGGTGGAGGCCGGACAGACCTCCGGCGCCAGGCTGGCCGTAAACCATCAGGGCCGCGTGAGTCCCGGCGTTCGCAAGGCCCAGGAGCTGGTCCGGCAGGGGGTGATCGGCGATCCGGTGATGGTGCGGGGGCGAAACAAGTGCGGACGGAAGAGCGGCAATGAGTTTATGGAGATGGGCACCCATGTGACGGATATGATGCTGTGCTTTGTAAGCATTCCGGAATGGTGCGCAGGGACGGTGTACTACCAGGGCCGTCTGGCCCGGCCTCAGGACATTATGGAGGCCAGGGAGATGTCGCCCCGGGACCGGGACTCGGGGCCGGTGATGGGTGACCGGGCAGTGGGGCAGTACGGGTTTGAGGGCGGCATTTTAGGCGAAATCCACTTTTTGGGGTATGAGCGGAACCTGAACAGAAATTTTGGGGTGGATGTTCTGGGCACCGAGGGCCAGCTGACGGTGCGGACGGCGGACGATGTGACGAAAAGTCTGTGGCATCTGCCCAGGCCGATGGAAGGGCTGCCGTCCGAGCTGGGCGACTGGCGGCCCGTGGACCTGAGCGATATGGGGGATGAAACGTCGCTTGCCACCATGTACCGGCGGCTGGCGGAGGCGACTGAAGCGGATACGGAACCGCCCAGCAGCGGGGAGGAAGGCCGCCTGGCCTTCGAGATGATCCTGGGCATCTACCAGTCGCACCGGGAGGGCGGGGGCCGGGTGGCGCTGCCGCTGTCCGAACGCCGGCACCCGCTGGAGGTGTGGCGGAGCGCGGCGGTCGAGGCATGAAGTGGTGAACGACGTGGCATGTCTTCGGGACTGGCTCCAGGAAGGGCTGGCGCTGGTCGAACACGCGCCGAGGGCGGCCAACGGCAGGAAACGGATTGCATCGGCCAGGTAGCCGGGCGGACCTGGAGGTGTCAAGATGCGGTTAAGGAAGAAGGCGGTTGTGGTGACGGGCGCGGCGTCGGGGATCGGGCGGGCAGCGGCGCTGTGCTGTGCGCGGGAGGGGGCGTGGGTCGGGGTTCTGGATCTGGACCGGGAAGGGGTTGAGGCGACGGTGGGGGAGATCAGGGCGTTGGGCGGCACGGCACACGGCATCGGGGTGGACGTGCGTGAGGAGGCCGGGGTGAGGGCCGCGATGGAGGCGGTGGAAGAGGCGTTCGGGCGGATCGACGGGCTGATCCACACGGCCGGGGTTCTGGAGGGGGCGCTGGTGGAGGTGGACCTGTTTGAAGAAGAGACCTGGGACCGGGTGATCGACGTGAATCTGAAGGGGAGTTTTCTGGCGGCGAAGTACGCAGCGCCGGCGATGGAGCGGGCGGGGTGCGGGGTGCTGGTGCTGATTTCCTCGGGGGCGGGCGTGAGGGGGGGGAGTTCGTCCGTGGCCTACGGGGCGAGCAAGGGAGGTGTGCACGGGCTTTCCCTGGTGCTGGCGGCACAGCTGGCGCCCCGAAATATCCGGGTGCACGCGGTCTGCCCGGGAAATATCGAGACGCCGCTGAAGATGCGGGTGGTGGAAAAGCAGGCGCGAAAGGCCGGCCGGCCGCTGGAGGAGATGAAGGCAGGACTGGGAGCGCCGGAGGGCGTGGGGAAGGTACTGGCGTTCCTGGTGTCGGACGAGGCGGACTACGTGCGGGGGACGATCTTTACACGGTAGCGCAGGAGGTTGCCATGAAGGAACTCAAAGGAATGTGCTCGGCGTTGTGTACTCCCTTTACAGACGACGGAGAACAGGTTGACGAAACGGCGTTGAGAAACCATCTCGATGCTATGATCGAGGCCGGAATACACATCATCCTGGTTTGTGGGGGGACCGGCGAATTTGCATACCTGCGGTCTGAAGAACGCAGGCGGATCGCCGAGATCGCTTCGAAACATATTGATGGCAGGGCGGGATTGGTGGTGATGACATCGGCGATCAATACGGCAGATGCGATCGAGTTTTCCAGGCACGCCGAAGGCGTTGGGGCAGACTGTCTGCTGATTCTGCCGCCCTATTTCGAGGGGCCCGACAACGATGGCGTCGTCTATCACTTCGAGAAGATATCCGGGGCTATCAACATTCCGATTATGGTCTACAATATTCCGGTGCATTCGGGCATTGATATTACTCCGGAGCTTTTTAAGCGTCTCAGGGAGATCGAGAACGTTCAGTACATTAAAGACAGTACCGCCGATCTTGTCCGGATCCAGGAACTGCTCGCCATTGGGGCAAACGTGTTCAACGGAGGCGATCCGATCGCTTTCTTCAGCCTGCTGGCCGGATGCCCCGGATGTGTATGGGGCGCCTGCAACGCGATGCCGAAGGAGTCTGTGGATCTTTACAATTTTGTCGTTTCAGGAAGGCTGGAAGAGGCGAGGGGTCTCTGGAAGCGCATGTTGCCCACCAATCTGTTTTTCTGGACCCACGTGTACAATGTAGCCGTTAAAGCGGCAACGAATTTGTCCGGCAGAAAAGTGGGACCCTGCCGTAAGCCTCTCCAACCTCTGGCGGATTCTGAGATGAGGGAATTGAAGGAAGCCATGGAGCCTCTGGGGATATAACCTCACGGTCTTGTTGCGATCCGGGAGCATTTTTGTGGTAATGTTGACGTCCGACATTATAGACGACTATTTAACAGATTTCAGAAAGCGGGGGTTGAGATGGAAGGTACGGTGAAGATCGCGTTGATCGGCGCGGGGATGTTCGGAGGGGATGTGCATGCCCGGGCGTTTGCAGACCTGCAGCGGGTGGGGATCAGCGGAAATCTGGGGCGCGTGGGGCTGGATCGGTGGGCGCGAGACCTGGCCGATGTCCGGTTTTCGCTGGTGGCGGTGGCGACGCGGTCGGAGGCGTCGGCGATTCGGGCGCAGCGCGATTACAGTGCGTGGACGGGGTACGAGCCGAAACCTTA
Source organism: Candidatus Latescibacterota bacterium (assembly GCA_965222075.1). GTDB lineage: Bacteria > Latescibacterota > UBA2968 > UBA2968 > JAAXHW01. The sequence continues at coordinate 4,973,398 of OZ244937.1, forward strand.
CTGGGGAGAGACGCCCTGGGAGGAGGTGCTGAAGGATTTTCCCGACCTGGACGTGATGGCGGTGGCGACGCCGGACCACCTGCACACCGAGGTGACCTTAGCCGCGCTGAGGAACGGGACGCACGTGATTATGGAGAAGCCGATGTGCCTTTCCATCGATGAGGCGGACCAGATTGTGACCCTGGCGCGGGAGAAGGGGCTGGTGGCGGCCGTGGATATGCACAAGCGATACGATCCGGATCACCTCCGTATCCAGCACGATATCGCAGAACGGATCGGGGAACCGATCTACGGACAGGCGGTGCTGGAAGAGCCGCTGGAGGTGTCCACCAGCACGTTCAAGTGGGCCGAGCAGAGCGATCCGTTCAGCTATGTGGGGCCACACTGGACGGACCTGATCTACAACTACTACCGGAGCAAGCCGGTGTCGCTGACGGCGGTGGGCCAGAAGAAGCGGCTGGTGAGAGATGGGATCAACGCCTACGATGCGGTGCAGGTGCGGGTGGATTTTGACAACGGGATGAGCATCTATTTTCAAAATAACTGGATTACGCCGGACGATTTTGAGGGACCGGTGAACCAGGGACACGAGATCGTGGGGACGGAGGGGAAGGTGGAGTCGGACCAGCAGTACCGCGGCCTGCGTTTCTGGTCAAACGGCGGGGGCAGCCGCACAGTCAATAACCACATGACGCGGGATGTGAAGCGTCCGGACGATTCGGATGTTTATATTGGCTACGGCGTTGACAGCATTACCGTGGGGCTTGTGGCGGTCTGCCGAATGAAGTTCCTCGGAGAGGCGCGGGAGGATGTGGACGGGATCTATCCGACGCCGGAGGATGGGCGGATTACGGTGGCGATTGTGCACGCAGCCCGGCTGGTCCGAGACCTGAATTTCAAGTATCTTCAGGAGGGAAAGGGCGCCCCGGTGACGGCCCGGTTCGGGGAGGACGGGATTACGATTGTTGACCCGAATCGGATTGAGGAAGGGCCGGAGGCGGTGTTTGAGCGGATTTACCATAAGCCGATATAAAAACCCGAACCGGACCTGGAATTCAGGCGTTTTGTTCGTTCGCCGCAGGGGCGTAGTGCTGTGCGTCCGGGCGAGGCATCTCCGGTTTGGCTTGGAGGTTTTCAATGGGCAAGGAGTTCGATATTACACCCCGGGAGGTGCCCCGGGTGGAGACGAAGTACAGGCGGATTGTGACGCCGCTGCCGGCTCCGGCGTCGCTGGAGACGCTGGAGACGCTGCGGAGGGTAGAGCCGATTTCGATGCGGGGGCAGCCACCGGTGGTGTGGGACAAGGCGGAGGATGTGCAGGTTTATGACAAGTACGGGAATATGTGGTTGGACTGGAGTTCCGGGGTGCTGGTGACCAATGCCGGGCACGGGATGCCGGAGGTGCGGCAGGCGATTCTCGACCAGGTGAACAGCGGGCTGCTGCACAATTACTGTTTTCCAAGCGAGGAACGCGCGCAGCTTGTGGACTACTTAGCCGGGCTGGCGCCGGAGGGACTGGACAAGGTGTTTTTGCTGACCACAGGGTCCGAGGCGACGGAGAATGCCATCAAGCTGGCCCGTACCTATGGGATAGAAAAGGGCGGTAAGGAGAAGATCGGGTTTGTGGGGTTTGAACGGGGATTCCACGGGCGTACGCTGGGGGCGCAGCAGGCGGGGGGGATGCCCGGGCAGAAGGATTGGATTGTGAACGATGACCCGGCGATTGTGCAGGTACCTTTCCCGGACGGGTACTGGACGGAGAATGTGGATTTTGACCACTTCTGCACGTCGCTGGAGCAGAAGGGGCTGGCGCCGGACCAGGTGGCGGGCGTGATGCTGGAGACCTACCAGGGCGTGGGGCCGGATTTTACGCCGGTGGAGTACATCCGGGCCTTGGCGGAGTGGTGCAGGGCGTACGACGCTCTGTTGATTTTTGATGAGGTACAGGCGGGGTTCGGACGGACAGGGAGAATGTGGGGGTTTGAACACTACGGGGTGACGCCCGATCTGATCTGCTTTGGGAAGGGGGTGAGCAGTTCCCTGCCGCTGTCGGGGGTGATCGGACGGGGGGAGGTTATGGATCTGTATCCGTCGGGGTCCATGACGAGTACGCATACGGGAAATCCGGTGTGTGCGGCAGCCGCACTGGCGAGCCTGAAGAAGATCGTGGAGGAGGACCTGGCGGGGAATGCCGCGCGGCTGGAGGGGGTTTTAATGGGAGGGCTGAGGGGGATTCAGGAGCGGCACACCGATGTGATTGGCAACTGTACGGGCCGGGGGCTGGTGGCAGGCTTGCAGATGGTCAAGAAGGGGAAAAAGGAGCCGGATGCGGACATGGCGTTCGATGTGGTGGAACGCTGTTTTCACAAGGGGCTGCTTTTCTTTGCGCCGGTGGGCTCGTGGGGGCAGACGGTGAAGATTTCACCGCCTCTGACGATTTCCCAGGAGGCGGTGGAGGAGGGGATAGGGGTTCTGGGTGAGGTGGTGGACGAGGCGGTCGAGGCGATGGGTTGAAGGGGATTTTTGAACCGGAGAGACCGCAGAGAATTGAACCTTGAACATTAAGCAGAGCGCCAGGAATAGAGGGGCTATGGATCTTTATGAGAAGTACCGGCTGACGCGGATTATCAATGCCAATGGGAAGATGACGAGCCTTGCGGGCGCCATCGTTCTTCCGGAAATCGTCGAAACGGTGGATGAGGCGATGTCCCGGTTTTTCGAGTTGAGCGAACTCCAGGAGCGGGCGGGCGAGGTGATCGCACGGGCAACGGGCGCGGAGTGGGGCTGCGTGACAGCCTGCACGGCAGCGGGGATCACGCTGGGGGTGGCGGCCTGTATGACGGGGCAAGACCCGGGGAAGGTGGCCCAGCTCCCGGAAACGGCGGGGATGCGGGACGAGGTGGTGATTCAGAAGGGGCATACGGTAAATTTTGGGGCGCCGCTGACGCAGATGATCCGGCTTGCGGGGGCGAAGGCGGTCGAGGTCGGTACGGTCCACGGTACGAGGGAATACCACCTGACGCATGCGATTGGGGATCAGACCGCGGCGGTGATGTTCGTGGTGTCGCACCATACGGTGCGGTACGGCTGTGTTCCCTTAGAACGCGTGGTGGAGATCGCCCACGAGCGGGGGGTGCCGGTGGTGGTGGATGGCGCGGCGCAGTCGTTTGTGATTAAAGAGATTGTAGGCGCAGGAACGGACCTGGTGATTTGCAGCGGGCACAAGTATCTCTCCGGGACGACGGCGGGAATCGTCTGCGGCCGGGAGGACCTCGTGCGGGGGGTGAACCTGCAAAATCAGGGGATCGGACGGCCGATGAAGGTGGGGAAGGAGGGGATCGTGGGGGCGATGGTCGCGCTGGAGTACCGGATGAAGTTAGATGTGGATGCCTGGGAGGCCGAGCAGAACCGGAAGATGTACCGGATCATCGAACGCCTGGAGGGGATTGAGGGCATCCGCATAAGCGTGGAGCCGGATCCGAATGGGAATCCGTTCAGCCGGGCGCGGATGGACGTGGATGAGGGACAGGTGGGGCTGAGCGCCGGGGCCATTAGCCGGGCGGTGGCAGACGGAGATCCGTCGATCCGGGTGCGTGCGCACCACGTGGACGAGGGATATTTTATGATTGATGCGATGGAGATGACGGATGAGGAGGTGGAGCTGACGTGCGACCGTCTGATGGGGGTTCTGACGTCGTCGGAGACGGAGAAGGCGGAGATGAGGGGGAAGTACGGGAGTGAGGAGATGACCTCCGCGAGGTGGTCCTGGCTGGGGTGAGTTGGATCTGCCAGGGCTACAAAAAAAAGATCCCCGCCGGATGAGGCATCCCGCGGGGATTCTGCTTTCCTGATCCTGTTCACAGCAGGGATGGCCTGACCTGTTATGGCAGGTTACCCGTAATGGAGACCTGGCCCGTGAAACCGCCAGCAGCCAGCTTGTCTGCGAGCGCCTGACAGGAACTGGTCGGCAGTGTTGCATTCCCGGTGAATATCAGGTTCCCACCGACGCTGGTGAGATTGTTCAGGGCTTCCAGACTGGTCAGCGCCGCATTGTTGTCAACTCCCAGGTCTTCGCCGATGTTATTGAGGTTGTTCAGACCCTCCAGGGTCGTCAGGGCGAAGTTTTTGGTGATTCCCAGGTCTCCTCCGATGCTGGTGAGGTTATTCAGGCCTTCCAGGGTAAGCAGGGCGACATTGCTGTCGATCCCCAGGCCACCTCCGATGCTGGTGAGGTTATCCAGGCCCGCCAGGGAGGTGAGGACGGCATTGTTGGCGATGAGCACGTCTTCCGCGATGCTATTGAGGTTGTCCAGGCCCACCAGGCTGGTCAGCAGGGGATTGGTGCCGATTAGCATAATCCCCTCCAACCTGGTGAGGCTATTCAGGCCGTTCAGGGTCGTCAGGGCATCGTTCTCGACAACAACCAGGTCTCCTCCGAGGTTGTTGACGCTGCGCAGGCCCTCTATGGTGGTGAGGGCGGCATTGTTGTCGAGTTGCAGGAACCCCCCCCCGCTGGTGAGGCTGCGCAGGCCCTCTATGGTGGTAAGGCCGGCATTGTTGGCGATAAACAGGTCTCCCCCGACACTGGTGAGATTACGCAGACCCTCCAGGGTGGTGAGGCCAGCATTGGTGTCGATGGTCAGGCTACCTGCTATGCTGGTGAGGTTATGGAGGCCTTCCAGGCTTTTCAGTGAGGGATTGCTGTCGATAAGCATCTCTCCATTTACTACGTGGGTGAGGTTGCTCAGGGCTCCCAGGGTAGTGAGGGCGGCATTGTTGCCGATGAACAGGTCTCCGCTTATGCTGAGGTTGTTGATGCCTTCCAGGCTGGTCAGCAAGGGGTTGCTGTCGATAAACAGGCCCGCTTCTACGCCGGTTAGGCTGCGCAGGCCCTCCAGGGTCGTCAGAGGAGAGCCGTCAATCAGGAGGCCGCCGGTGATCTTGAACGCGTCCCCTCCACTGGAGACCAGAGCGCCAAGATCCGCCTGGGTACGGATGGTAAAGTTCCCCTCCAATACCTTCACGTCTGAAGATGCCGGATCCTCACTTCCACAGCTGACCAGCACCCCGGCAGCCATCAGGGCCAGAAAGACGAAGCTCCTTTGCATAATATCCTCTCAGAAATCGAGTGGTGTCCTCAATGCCGGGCACAGACCGTTGAAATCCGGAGTACCGACACCGGGGGACGCATGGTGTTCGCCCGTACGATGCCTGATATAATATCCGGAAGTGGAGGCCCGCACGCAAGACAATTTCGTTTCCGGCAATTTGGCCGACCGGGGCCATTCTACGATGAAGACAACAGAATCCGCCTTCCGTTTCAATCCGTCAGGAGTTTCCCACCTCCGAACATCCGTCCTATATCCCGCTTGATGTCACCTTCCATCAGCGGCCAGCCGGCGTCTCTGAGCGCACCATATTTTCTCGCCAGCACGGGACCGATGGCTTTCAGAGCGTGGGGCCACTTGTAGAGGAGCTGGTCCAGGATACGGGCGTCGGAGTGCTGGGGGATGAAGCTGGTGCCCAGGAGTTCCATGCGCTCGGATGTGACTTCTTCGATGATGCTGGGGTTATTGAGGAACCACCAGCAGCCGAAGGGGAGGATGTTGGGGAATTTTCGGGCGGCGACGCACAGTTCGTGCTGGTCTTCACGGGAGAGAACCGTGATCAGGAAGGTGACGTCGGACCACTCGCGGGCGATGTTTTCCAGGTTGGTGAGGTCCCAGCTTCCGAGGCTGTCACCGCCGTCGCGCAAGACGGGGTTGACCTGCCGCCGCACGCCCACCATCATGGCCGAGGGGATGTTCCGCTCCCGGGCGGTGGGGTAGACGACCTCGCCCATGAGTTTTGCGATGCTGCTTTTTCCGGGATAGGTGAAGTCGGGGGGCAGGGAGATGGCCATGTACCGCGCGTCCATGCGGTCGCACCAATCGTTGAGGTAGCGGCGGAGTTCGGAGACGGTTTTCTGAGAGATTTCTTTTTCGACGTTGTAGCCCAGGGCGTTTAATTTTTCCACTCCGCCCGGCCAGCCCATCAGGGCGCTGTCCAAGCGCAGGACGGCCCGGAAGCGGGGATCGCGGTCGAAGCCCTCCTGCCAGATGGGACCTTCGACGTCGTCTAAGGGATCGTTGGTCATGAAAACACTGGCAACGCCCGCTTTCCGGAAGACCTGATTGACGTAGTCCTCCGGTTTGAGGTCGGCGCAGTAGGCGCGGAATTCGGAGAGGTCGTTCGCCCTGGGGTTCAGGCCGAGGGCGACCATGACGGTGACAACACCAAGTTGGGCCTCGGAGACGGGGCTGCTGTCCCCCACGAAGAGGGTTTTCCAGATGATATCCGCTTGCCCGGATTTAGGCAGGCCGTTGAAATCCTTCACAGAGATGCCGGGCGGTAACTGGCGGGAGGCCTCGGCCTTCAGGTAGTGGTAGGTGAGCAGTTCGTCGGGCCCCCACAGGCTGAGCGGGCCCATCCGGGGAGGGTAGAGGTGGGTGTGGATGTCTACGATGGGTTGTTCGGAAAGGGCGCGGGTGACAGCGGAGCTTACTGAGAAGCTGTTTGGACTGGACATCTTTGATCTTGTTTATCGCAGGTCCTTTCGCTGATAGTGCGTACGTAAGACACTTCTTCTCAACAAGCGTTATTTCAAAACATCTGGATGCTCATCCTTTCTGGACGAGGTAGCCCAGCCTTTTGTCCACGGTGTTCAGAAGCGGTTCGCCCGCGATATAGCGGCGGAGGTTTTCGCAAAAGATTTGCTGGATGTTCAAACGCCCCTCGGGAGAGTAGCCCGCCAGGTGGGGGGTGATGAGGACGTTGGGCATGTCCCAGAGGGGGCTGGATTTGGGGAGGGGTTCCTCTTCGAAGACGTCGAGGCCGGCACCGGCGATTTTTCCGGCTTGAAGGGCACCGATGAGGTCGGCTTCGTTGACGATGGGGCCCCGGGCGATGTTGACCAAGAAGGCGGTCTCTTTCATCCGGTCGAAGCAGGCGGCGTTCACGATCCCCCGCGTGCGGTTGGTGAGGGAGAAGGCGACCACGACGATGTCGGCTTCTGCAAGGGCGTGGAGCATGCCGTCTGCTGTTACAACACGCGCAACCCCTTCCGGCGGGGTTGTGACCTGGGCGTCTACGGCGATGACCTGCACGCCGAGGGCGCTGAGGCGGGAGGCGATGTTTCGTCCGATGGTACCCAGGCCGAGCACGCAGGCGATTTTTCCTTCGATCTGAGAGATCGGGGACTGGAAAAGATCCCACTTCCGTTCGCTACGGGTGCGCTCGTGGGCGGCGATGCCCCGGGTAAATCCGAGAATGAGGGCCAGGGCGTGTTCGGCCATGGCCGCGTCGAAGGCGCCGGCGGTATTGGTGATGATAACGTCGCTTTCAATCATTTCGGAGTAGAGCATGGTTTCGAATCCGACGCCGATGCTCTGTACCCAGCGGAGCTTCCGGGCTTTCAAGAAGGGCTCCCTGGGCAGGCGGCCGTAAACGATTTCCGCGTCTACGATTTCCCGTAAGAGGTCTTCGGGGGTGTGCGCGGCAACGGCTTCCACACGGGGGGATACGGCCTGGAGCTGGTCGAGCCATTCGGTCCAGGGGCCGGACATGACGACGAGCTTGCGTTTGTCCATAGGGGTCTGCTTCTCCTTTCCCAATAGATCAGGCGGATATGTGCGTTCTCAGGGTTTTTTAAAGATCAGATTCTGCACGATGCCGGGCGTGTAATCGACCACATCGGCGTTGTGAAATACGAATCCTTTGTTGAGAAAGATATCCTTGATTTGAGACGCGATGTTTTTGTGCATAAAGACTTCGATAAGAACGCTTTTTAACCGGGGGTCGGAAAGGGTCTGGTCGGCGCCGGTGACGATCCGGTCTTCGATGCCGTCCACGTCGACCTTGATGTGGGTGGGAAAGGGCGCGGAGAGCCGGCCGGTGAGGTCGTCTAAGGAAACGGCCAGGATGCCCTGTTGATTTTGCGGGGGGAACGGTTTTTCGCCCTGAGTGATGGGGCGGCCCAGGGCGTGCAGGGCTGCGCCGGGGGCGAAGGTTTTGACGTAGAATTGGTGGAAAACCATGCGGTCCGTTATGGCCAGGCAATAGGGGATGACGGTTCCGACCAGGTCGTTGAGGACGATGTTTTTGTTGAGTTTGGCAAAGTTCAGGGCTTCGGGCTCAAAGGCGAGTACCGTGACCTGTTTTTTGAGTTTCAACGCCGCGTAGAGAGCGTACTGGCCGATGTTGGCGCCCACATCGTAGATGATATCGCCCGGCCGGAAGAAGGTGTCGATCCAGGCGAGGGTGTCCGGCTCTTTTTCGGTATAGGTGCTGGCCCGCCAGCGTTCGTGGTTTCGGACGCCTTCCTCTTCGGCTTCGGTGTCGAGATCGATCAGGATGGTTTCACCGCCGACCTCACAGGTCAGGATGGTGCTCACTTCTCAGCTCCTTTTGAAGGCTTGCGCTGTGCCGGGGATTCTTGTATTCTTACCGTCTGTGTGGCCAGTCATGATAAGCAAATCATTCACAATTGCAAGGAGTAGCTATGCCCGGACCTTACGATGTGTACGGAATTGGAAATGCGCTGGTGGATATCCAGTACCGGGTCAATCCGGAATACTTAGATCGGATGCAGATTGAAAAGGGCGTGATGACGCTTGTGGAAGAGGAACGCCAGAAAGAGCTGATGGACAGCCTCCAGGACGTGCCTTCGGAGCGGGCGTCAGGCGGTTCGGCGGCCAATACGATGATCGGTCTGGCCAATTTTGGTGGCAGGGGCTATTATGCCTGCAAGGTGGGCAAGGATGAATACGGGGATTTTTACCTGAAGGACCTGGAAGCGACTGGCGTGGCCTTCAACCCTTCCAACCGGGAGGCGGGGGTTACGGGCAAGTGTCTGGTTTTTATCACTCCCGATGCGGACCGGACGATGAATACGTTTCTGGGGATTACAAGCACGTTCGGGCCGGGTCAGGTGGAAGAGGAGGTGGTCCGGCAAAGCGCGTATCTCTACATTGAGGGGTATCTGCTGTCGTCGGAGACCGGGTTTCAGGCGGCGCTGGCGGCGCAGTCGTATGCGCGGGCTCACGGGACGCAGGTGGCCATTACGCTGAGCGATCCGTTTATCGTCAATGTGTTCAAGGACCAGGTCCGGGAAATTCTGAGCGGGGGTGTGGACCTCCTGTTTTGTAACGAGGCAGAAGCCCAGGCCTATACGGAGACGTCGGATACGACCGATGCCTGTGACGCGCTTTCCGGTGTGGTGGAACGGTTTGCGGTGACCTGCGGGCCCGACGGGGCGGTTGTTGGCGAGGGAGATCGGAGGCTGGAGGCGCCGGGGTTCCGCGTGGAAGCGGTGGATACGAACGGGGCCGGGGATAGCTTTGCGGGCGCGTTCCTGTTCGGGGTGACCAGCGGGTACGATGCGGCGCAGGCTGCCAAATTGGCGACCTACATGTCGTCCCGGGTTGTGGCCAAGTACGGGCCCCGGCTCGATGGGTCTTTGAAGGGGGAGGTGAATCGGATTCTGGCGCTTTGAACAATGTGGCTGGTGGGGACTTCCTTTGCCTCATGGGGCATCGGTTTGTGTTTTTCTTTTGCGCAGGCCGGAGAACGCGGCCGTTACGCCCAGGACGGTGAGGGCCGCGATTGTGCATGTGAGGCCCACGGCGGTGGGAGCGCCGAAGGCGGAGGCCAGGACGCCGGTCTGCAGTCTGCCCATCGGGCCTCCTCCGATGGCCAGGACGAGCGTGCCCATGGCCCGGTCGCGCATGTCGTCGCTGGATGAAGTGAGCACGATGGTGCTTTGCATGACGGAGAAACAGGCGTGGCCCATTCCTGCGAGGATAAGCAGGGCCACCGACAGGGGATAGGAGGTGGAGGCTGCAAAGGCGACCACCGCGATCGACAGGAAGAGGGAGCCGCCCGCATAGATCCGGCCGGGGCTGAGGAAGCGCCGAAGTCCATTGACGACCAGCAGCCCGACGAAGGCCCCGATGCCGCCAGCGGCGTCGAGCAGGCCCAGGCCGACCGGGCCCTGGCCCAGGATATCGCGGGCGAAGACGGGCAGCAGGGTCTGGTAGGGGAAGACCAGGATGTTTATTGTGACGGTGACCAGCAGGACGCCCGGGATGGTCGGGTGCCCGCGGACGTAGCGCAGGCCTTCGACCATGGTGGTCCAGGGGGTGGCTTTTTTCGATCGTCCCGAAGGCTGCGCCGGCTGCCGGGAGAGCCCGAGCAGGATCAGGAGCGCCAGGGCGGAGAGGCCCGCCAGTACGGCGAAGCATCCTGTTACTCCCAGGAGCTCAATGAAAATACCGGCTCCGAAAGGGCCGATGACCCGGCCGATGTTCTGGAAGAAGCCCTCTAAGAGCATCCCGTCCATGGTCCGCTCCCTGCCGATCAGATCGGGCAGAAGGGCGCGGCGCGCCGGCCAGTCCACCCCCCACGCGGTGCCCAGGAGGACGGCGGAGAGCGCCAGGTGCCAGAAGGCGAGACGGCCGGTCCAGAGCAGGAGGAAGATGGCAATCGTGACGGCCAGGACCGCCCCTTGCGAACAGAGGATGACACTGCGGCGCCCGAGTCGGTCCGCAACCTGTCCGGAGAAAAAGCCGAGGACCAAAAGGGGAGCCGAGCGGTAGAAGCCGACGAGGGCGACCAGCCAGGCCGAGTTCGTGATTTCCAGAACGAGCCAGCCGGTGGCGATCATTTCCATAAATCGCGACTGCCACCAGAGGGCGTTGCCCAGCAGCAGCCGGCGGCAGTCGGGTACGCTTAAGGGCGCAAGGACGCCGCTGAAGATGGATCGATTGTCCGCTTTCACCTCCCCCACCTTTTACCGCCGCAGAGCGTGTTAAGGCCCTTCGTCGGGCGGGTGTCTCAGGTTCCGGTCCGGAAAATCGCGGTAGGGATGTTCGGCCAGGGTATCTTCATTCAGAGAGTAGAGGTCCATCGCCCCCCGTTTGCTTGCGAAGTCGGTGTAGGCGGTGAAGGTGAAGTGCTTGATGTTGAAGGGGCTGCGCCCTACCAGGTAGCGGCCGAGCTGCCGGATGTGGACCTCGATGGCCCGGTCGCGGTCGTGCTGCGTGTAAGCCTCCCCCCAGCCGTGGAGCCCGGCATCGGTTTCAATTTTGACAAAGAGCAGGTTCTTGGCAGTTTCGGGGTGGACGAGGAAGGTTTTGACGCAGGTGATTTTCATAGGGGATCTTCCTTTCCACAGGGTATGATTGTTCGCGGTGGTGGTTTGACCCGGGAGGTCAAACCCCGCCTGCCTCGCCTGCTTCAGCAGGCAGGCCATCCACTCTGCGGGTGGTCGTTGACTGAATTATTGTGTCACAAGTATAGGTCTTCAGGTCAAATCATGAGATCCCCGCCGTTAATATCCAGCGAGGCGCCCGTGATGTAGGCGGCGCGGTCGGTGGTGAGGAAGGCGACCAGGTCGGCGACCTCCTCGGGGCGTCCCAGGCGGGAAACGGGGAAGCTTTCGACATAGGCCCGGGTGCGGTCCTCGTCGATGGTGGACCGGACCATCTCGGTGTCGATGAGGCCGGGGCAGACGGCGTTGACGGTGATGCCATAGCGGGCGACTTCCCTGGCTAAGTGGCGGGTGAAGCCCAGGACGCCGGCCTTGGCGGCGGTGTAGTGGGCACCGCCGACGGTGCTGATGTTTTTCCCTGCGGTGGAGGAGAAGTTGACGATTCGGCCCCATCCAGCGGCCTGCATAGCGGGCAGCACGGCCTGCGAGCAGAGGAATGTGCCTTTGAGGTTGACGTCGATCACGCGCTCCCATTCCTCTTCGGAAATGTCGACGACTTTCGTAGGGTAGAGGACGCCGGCATTGTTGACGAGGATGTGAACGCCTTCAAACGCATGGGCGGCCCAGTCGACCATGGCCTGCACGGCGGGGGCGTCCGTGACGTCGGCCCCAAAGGCGATCGATTCTGCGCCGGAGGACCGGAGTTCCCCGGCCGTACATTCGGCAGTCGATTCGTTCAGGTCGTTGACGACCACGCGCGCGTCCATGTCCGCCAGGATGCGGGCTACGGCGCGGCCTATGCCCTGTCCGGCGCCGGTGACGATGGCGGTGCGGCCTTTGAGGGTTTCCAGTTCGAACATTGGGGTTCCTTTCGATGGGGGGCGACCGGCTGGTCGCCCCTACGGTGAGATGACGCCCAGGTCCTTGCCGACTTCCGCGAAGGTCCGGATGGCCCGGTCGAGCTGCTCGCGGGTGTGGGCGGCCGAGAGCTGGACACGGATGCGGGCCTCCCCTCTGGGGACGACGGGGTAGCTGAATCCGACGGCGAAGATGCCCCGGGCGTTGATGATTGCCGCCATGTCTACGGTGCGGCGTTCGTCGCCGAGCAGGATGGGGACGATGGGGTGGATGCCGGGGACGATCGGGAAGCCTCGGGCGGCCATCTCATCCCGGAAGTAGCGGGTGTTTTCAAAAAGGACCTCGCGCAGGTCCGGGTTGTGCTCGACCAGGTCGATGGCTTTAATGGAAGCAGTGACGATGGGGGGCGCTAAGGTGTTGGAGAAGAGGTAGGGCCGGGAGCGTTGCCGGAGGTAGTCGATGATTTCCCGCCGGGACGAGGTGAAGCCGCCCGAGGCGCCGCCCAGGGCCTTTCCCAGGGTGCTGGTGGTGATGTCGATCCGGTCGGCGACACCGAAGTGCTCGGGAGTGCCCCGGCCGGTGGGGCCCAGGAAACCGGTGGCGTGGGAGTCGTCGACCATGACGAGGGCGTCGTAGCGGTCGGCCAATTCGCAGATGGCGTCTAAGGGCGCTAAGTCGCCGTGCATGGAAAAGACGCCGTCGGTGGCGATGAGCCGGAACCGGGACCCTTCGGCCGCTTTCAGTTTGGCTTCGAGGTCGGCCATGTCGGCGTGCTGGTAGACGTTCCGCTGCGCCTTGCAGAGCCGGATGCCGTCGATGATGCTGGCGTGGTTGAGGGCATCGCTGAAGAGGGCGTCTTCGGGACCTAAGAGGGTTTCGAAGAGGCCGGCGTTGGCGTCGAAGCAGGAGGTGTAGAGGATGGTGTCGTCGGTGCCCAGGAAGGCGGAGATGCGGCGTTCTAAGGCCTTGTGGAGGTCCTGCGTGCCGCAGATGAAGCGGACGGAGGCCATGCCGTAGCCGTGCGTGCGAAGGCCTTCGGCGGCGGCCTGGACGACCTGGGGATGGCCGGCGAGCCCGAGGTAGTTGTTGGCGCAGAAGTTGATGGTTTCCCCTTCGGTCGTGCCGACCTGCGCGCCCTGCGGCGTGGTGATCTGCTTTTCGGCCTTGTAGAGGCCGCTTTCCCGGATTGATTTCAGTTCGTCCTGGAGCCAGGTTTTGATCTGGGTGTAGGCCATGGCGGTTGCCTCCGGTTGCATGCGAATCAGGGGATCTGTAGCCTTCAAAATAGAGGAAGCGGAGCAGAAAAGCAAGCCGGATGTTCCGGAGGCTTTCGGCTTGACATCGGATGGGGCGATAACGATATTGCAGTCTTAAGTTGGAGAGTCGCCTGCCTTCTACAGACACAGCATGCTGTGTCTGTGAGGTCCGACAATACCCCACAGGAAGGAGAAGGGATGCCGATGCAGCCGAGCAAAGAACTGGAGACCTTTGAGAATCCCTATCCGGACCGGAGGTATACGGTCGAGTTTACCTGTGCGGAGTTTACGTCGATCTGTCCGAAAACGGGGCAGCCCGACTTCGGGACGATTGTGATCCGGTACGTGCCGGGATCCAAGTGCATCGAGTTGAAGTCACTCAAGCTCTATTTCTGGTCCTACCGGAATGAGGGGATTTTTTACGAGGCGGTGACGAACAAGATTCTGGACGATCTGGTGGCGGCGTGCGATCCGGTTGAGATGACGGTGATCGGGCGGTTCAACGTGCGGGGGGGAATCGACCATGAGATTACGGCAACCTATCCGCAAGTTTTTGCGAGAAGGAGATCGGGATGGAATTGTTGAAGGAACTGTGTGAGTGTTCGGGAATTCCGGGGCAGGAAGCGCGGCTCCGGGAGATTGTGAGGCGGGAGATGGACCCCGTGGCTGATGAGGTGCGCGTGGATGCGCTGGGGAACTTGATCGTGTTGAAACGCGCGACGAAGAGGCGGTCTCCGAAGAAGCTGATGGTTGCCGCGCATATGGATGAGATCGGGTTTGTGGTCTCGAATATCGACGAGCGGGGGCTGCTGCGGCTGGTGCCGCTGGGCGGCCACGATCCGCGCAATATGGTGGCGCAACGGGTGACGGTTTGCGGAACCAGACGGGATCTGACGGGGTTGCTCTATCCTGGGATCAAGCCGCCGCACATCCAGACGGATGCAGACCGGGGGAAGTCGCTTCAGGTGAGCGATTTTGTTGTGGACCTCTACATGCCGGCCTCGCGGGTGAAGCGGGAGGTGGAGGTGGGGGCGATGGTGACGCTTTCGGTGCCGACCCGGTACGTGCATACGTCGATTGAACTGGCGGACAGGGGAGATATCGAGGCAGCGGTGAATCTGCTGACGGCGTTTATTGAAGAGGGGCAAAAGGCCGATCTGACGATAGTGTAAAAGCAGTGAAACGTGAAAAAAAGCCTGATGCGTTTGCCGTTTTGAAGAGGGGTGGGCGGTGGTGTGGTCGCAAGAACATAAAAAAACCGTGGATGCTTCAAATTCTGGAATGGCCATCGAGGTTTCCTCGATCTGTCAGGAAGTTGTGACAAAGCAGAAGGATTCGACGCTGAAGTCGGCCGCATGGGAAGGTCCGACGACCGACTGCCAGTGCCATTCGCCGGGTTCGGCCCACCACAGTCTGCCCTGCGAACCGTTGGCCCAGATCGATCCATCCGGGGCGGCCTGGAACAGTTCAACCATGTCCGATGCAGGTTCCTCAATCCCGCCTCCGGCCGGTTCCCAGGTCTCCCCGTTGTCGGAGGAGACCACGATCCGCCCCAGTTGACCCACCTTCTGCGCAGGGCCTGCCAGTACCATGTCCGGCCGATTTGGGGGCACGATGACGGCGCGGGTGTAGTCCCTTTTGATCGGTTTGGTCCAGGTGCGCCCGCCGTCGTCGGACCGGGCCAGGCCGCCATAGCGCGGCCGGTTCACCTGGGGCCGGTGCTTGAGGCCCGCCCACCCCAGCGCCATCCAGAGCACGTCCGGGTTTTCAGGGTGGCCGGTGATGTGGTGGATGTCATCGTCGAAGGTGTCCGCCATCGTCCACGTCTGTCCGCCGTCGGGGCTGTCTAAGAGTCCGCCGACCTCGATTGAGGCGAGCAGGCGGCCGGAATCGCCCGGCGGGGAATAGAAGTTCCGCAGCGCCCCGGCGCGGGGGGAATAGGGCAGGTACCAGTTGGAAACCCCCGGAACCGCCGCGATGCCTTCCATCTCCCGCCAGGTCTGTCCGCCGTCGGCGCTGCGGTACCCGCGCCCCGGTTCGGTCCCGCAGATGATCGCGCCGTCCTGCGTGGGATCGGCTATGATTGTCCGTAGCGCTGTCGCTGTTAGCCCTTCGTTGGCGGATGCCCAGGTCTGTCCACCATCGGCGCTGCGGAAGATGCCCTCTCCGTAGCTGCCGGCCAGAACTGTGTCCTTTTCCTGCACGGGATTATCCGCATCGTTGAAGGCGTAGATCGCCCAGAAGGTATGGTCTTCGAGGCCGAGGCAGATGGGGTTTCCGCCATCGAGCCGGTAGACGCCGGCTTGTGTGCCAAGGTAAGTTCGAAACATAACTGGGTCACCTCCGGGTTTCAGGGTTTACTCTTGTGTTTCGATTATCCCAGGCCGGGAAAGATCGATTTGAGGGTACAGTACCGCAAAGACAATGCTAAAGAAGGGGTCAAAAATCTCTCTCTATCAGCGATTGGAGAAAGGCGGCCGAGCGGACGGCGGCCTCCTGGGGAGGGAGGTCTCCTCCAAAGGCCTGGTGGAGGGTGATGTAGCCGTTGTAGCCGATGGTTTTCAGGCCCTGGAAGACGCGAGCAAAGTCGATGCCGCCCGGTTCATCCAGAGGACGCTGGGTGGACATGACCTCGCCCAAGGCCCAGGTTTCCATCGGTTTTGATCCATCCGGGTCGGGGGCATGGTTCTGGAGGTAGACGTTGAAGAGGTAAGGCGCGAAGGCGCGGAGCGCGTCGGGGCCGTAATCTTCCCCGCAGAGGGCCAGGTTTGCGGGTTCGTAGATGAGCCCGAAATTGGGTCTTCCGATCTTCCGGAAGACGTTTAGGGAGCCTGAAACGGTTTCGAAGAGGCTGCGCGTGTGGCTCTGGTGGGCCAGCCTGATGCCCCGCTCCCGCGCTTCGTCTGCGGCCCTCTGCGCAAAGGGGATGTCCGCTTCTGTTTTGAGGCAGACCCGGATGAGATCACTTTTGAGCGTTTCGGCCAGGTCGAGATGGGGGGCGATGTTGCGGAGACACCCGGGGCCTTCGGAACCGTTTTCCGGGACGGCGAAGTCTCCCGTGACCATAGAGACTTCAAATCCGAAACCGTCTAAGGTCCGGCGCACCAGGAGAACGCGTTCTTTCGGGCTGTGCACGCCCACCATCGAGGCGCGCATGCAAAGGGCGAGGTAGCCAGCGTCTCTGGCGATGCGGGCGAGGTCGGGCAGTTCGATGTCGATGACGCGCTTGTTACTGAAGCTTTCGGCGACGCGTACGGAAAGGGAGAGGTTCATCAAGAGGCTCCGTGGAGAAAAAGGGAATGATGGGAAAGAGAATTGAAAAATGAAACGGGTTCTACACGAATTTATACAATTTATAGTTATTTGTTTCCTGTTGTCAACCGGAGAAAGGGGTGGGGCCGAGGGGGGGTGAAAATTCGGTTGACAAGGAGTGTTCTGGGATTTATTATACAGCGAAGAGCACTTGGGAGGGTCTCTCAACGGGGTGGACGCCCGAAGGCTTCATTTTGAGATCGGGAGGGAAGGGACGTGCGATGTGCACGTCCCTTATTTTTTTTTAAGGGATTGTGAATGCTGAGCGCAGGGGCTGCCAAACGACGCGTTACGCCTCCCGTCTGGGCGCCCTACCTGACGTCGTCGAGGTGGGACCCTGGAGCCGGGTGGCGCCGGGAAGGTGCGGAGCGCTTAGAGGAGGTGGGAAAGGGTCTGCTGAAACGGCTTGGTGGAAAAGGCGACACTGGTCCAGGCCGGCCGCCGAATGACAATAGGGGTTTGCCGAAAGGGGCGAATTTGGATATCTTGTAAGTATGCTGCTTTGATACGGGTTCTTTGCACCAGATAAGGACGGGTCAGATATGAGAATGAAACCAAAAATGATCGAGGTGGTCGTCGATATCGAGATGACAATCAGGAGCTTGAGGACAGATGGCCTGGTTGCCCGGAGGGCAAGGCACCCGATGGTCTGGCTGCGCAGCGTTGAGACCCATACGGTGCTCCCGATCGTGATTGGAAGCACAGAGGCCATGTCGATCTATGCGGAACTGACCGGCCAGCAAACGCCGCGCCCGTTGACGCACGATTTGCTCAGGGCCATGCTGGACTATTTTGACGCTCAGGTCGAGGAAGTCCGGATCGTGGACCTGAAGGACAGTATTTTTTATGCAGAGCTTGTGCTCTGCTGGGGTGGTGATAAAGTGTGTCTGGATACCCGCTCCAGCGACGGCATTGCCATGGCATTGAAATACGACGCCCCTGTTTATATGGCGGAGGAGATATTGGAAAGAGCAGGATGTAAAGAGGATATCGGGCCGGAAGGGATCGCGTTTGAAGGGATGAGGATGAGCCGGTCGGAATCGGTGGAAGCGGCTTCAGATGAGGATATGATTCTGGCGCTTGAGGACCTGCTGGAGGAGGCAGGGCCTGGAGAGCCTGAGTCATTCGCTTACAACCTCAAAGAACAGATCAACAAACTGAAGAAGAGGTTGGAGCGGGCGGTTCGACAGGAACGCTACGAGGAGGCCGGGCGGCTGCGGGATGAGATTGCAAGGCTGAGGGGAGACCAGGAGGGCCAACAAGATCTATAAACGACCGGAGATCGGTCGGGATGGCCCATAAGTTAAACGGACGGGGTGTAAAAAACACCTCGCCCGTTTGTTTTGTTTGCTCTACGATCGCGCTTCAGATCGATGGTTCTGAACATTCAAGATTCACCGCAGAGACGCGGAGGACCTGGAGCATGCCGAAGACCAGTGGTTTGACCTGGAGACGATGCGCAGTGCAGTGCCCACCATCAGGACATAGCCGATCAGGAAGACAGTCCAGTTGAACGCCGTTGGCACAAGAGCGAGCACGGCCTCGACGCCCCCCTGCATCAGGAGAGCGATGATGTCCTCCATAAAGACGTACAAAACCAGCAGAGCGCCGGTAGACGCTCCGATCCAGTCGTAGCGGTCTACCCGGATGCGAGTGCCTTTGTCCAGGAGTTGCATTGCGCGGAGGGCGCCTGCGATCAGCAGCAGGGAGACCAGAATCGGGGCCAGCACGGGTCCGATCCAGGGCACGGGGATCAGGAAGAGGATATCCCAGGTAAGGAGGGATTCGGGCCAGTTCAGGAAGACCTTGAGCCAGATATAGTACCAGATATCCCAGAGGCCGAAGAGGAAGGCGAAGCAGGCAAATCGCCCCCATCCGGGAGATCCCGCCAGGCGGGCGACGGCGCCCAACATGAGCAAGGTTGCAGCCTCTCGCCCCAGTTCGATGGCGTAGGTGGAAAGGTCGATCTCTTTGAGGGGAAACGCGAATCCCTCCGGGTAGTAAATGGCCCGGAGATAGACCACCAGGGCCGATTCCAGGTAGGCCATGGATACCGCAAAGACGATCAGAGCGCCCAGGGCCCGGAGATGGCCGGTATGAGATTGCGGGTCGGAATTCAGTGCGTCTCACCTCCTCAAGCATAACAGGTCTTTACCTGCCCAAAACTACGCGCCCTCACCCGGAATGTCAAGCCCGTTGCGCAACGCCGGAAGTCTCCCGGCGCTTTTTCATGTTGACATTCGGCTCATCCTGTACATCATTATCCTCTGTCATCCATGCAGGCCCTTTGCGGCCTTTTGTTCGCATGCAAAGGACTTTTCTCCACGAACAACGAGGCTTGGGATGTGTAAAGGAGGTGAAATGGAGTGTCTCAGGCCTGAGGAATAGAGGACGGTAGTTTCATGTTTAACCATCCACCCGTAGGTATAAGGAGGTCCAGAGATGGCAGGGACGATTCCCTTAATCAGTTCCGGTGTGGCAGGCCCCTTAGGGGCAGTTCACCTGCCCCGGTTGTGGCAGAAAGTGCTCCTGAGCGCCGCGGGCCAGTTGGCCGAGGGGTACGATGAATGCGGGATGGGGTTCGATCAGATGGTCCTGGATGGGCTGAAGGTCGACCGGGATGCTGCGGTGAATTTCATCAAGGAGAATAAGCCCACCTATGCGGCTTTTGAGCAGTGGGTTGTGGCACAGCGGGGCGGCAGCATTTCCGAGGAGGAGATCGAGGCCTCGAACGCGGCCATCGGGGGCTATAACCACGACGATGATACCCGGGGGGCGATCCTGTCAGCGGCCGACGTCGCGGACGATGGGTCGGTCCTGGATGCGGTCAACCTCAACAACTTAGATGACTGGACCGAGTTTCACGCAAGTGTGACCGGTGGGTAGAACGGCGAAGCGTTCGGCCATAGGCGGTCGGGACCTGTATGCATCGATTGCCACTGGCCGAACGCTTTTCGTTAGGAGGGACAGATGGCAAATTCAGACTATACCATCGGCGTGGTGGGCGTGGGCCGGATGGGGGGCAATATCGCGCGCCATTTGAAGGACGAGGGGTTCTCGGTTCAGACGGTATACGATATCCGCCCGGAGGTTGCAAAGGAGCTGGCTGAAGAGATCGGGGCCGAGGCGTCCGATACGCTTGCCGGGGTGACGGCGGCGGCGGCGTATATCATCACCGTGGTGACCGACGATGACTCTATGCGGACCATTTTCGCCGAAGAAGGGGATAGCCTTCTGCAGGACGCCGGGGGAAAGGTGTTTATCAATTGCGCCACGATTACCCCTCAAGTGCACGTGGAGGTAGAAGCGCTTGCGGCGCAGGTGGGTGCCAACAGCCTGGAAGGGTGCATGGCCAGCAGCATCACGCAGGCTCGAGAAGGTACGCTTTATTTCATGTGTGGTGGAAAGCGCGAGGTGTTCGACCGCGCAAAGCCGATTTTAGATGCGATGAGCGTCGATTTGAGGTACGTCGGAGAGGCCGGCCGGGCGGCGCAGGTAAAGGCACTGGTGAATATGGTGATGAATATCAATACGGCGGGCCTGGCCGAAGGCCTGGGTCTGGGCGCGGCGCTGGGGCTGGATCTGACGATGCTGCAGGAGGTGTTTTCGCAGACAGGGGCCAACTCCCGGGTGCTGGAGACGGACGGAGAGGATATGGAGAACCGGGACCACGAGTGCTATTTCTCGTCGGCGCATGCTTCAAAGGACTCCGGGATCGCCCTCAGCCTCGCTCAAGACGCAGGGTTGAACCTTCCTTTGGCCGAGGCGACGAAGAAGCAGTACGACCGGATGATCGAACTCGGCAAGGGCGAGCTGGACAAGTCGGGGGTTGCCGAACTCACGTTTCCGGGCAGGGGATAGGAAAGGGATTTCGGATTTCGGAATGCGGCAAAAGCATTCATTCCGAAATCCTTTCACGCCCGGAACGGGGAGAGGTTTCGGGCGTTGGGAGAACTCCCGTTTCCCTGTTTGAGGTGCGAATGCCCGACTGAAGAGGCCCTCGTGTACCTGGAGGGAATAGCGTACAATGCGGATAGGGGATTCGTGATTGAGGTCTTAGAGGGCGATATGAAAATTACGCAAGTAAAAGTGTACGATTTGAGGTATCCCCTGGTTGAACCGTTCGCAAATTCACGGGTGTGGACGAAGGCCAGGACGGCAGGTGTGGTGGAGATTGTGACCGACGCCGGCATTACAGGCTGGGGGGAAGGGCTGCATGCGCCGGACCGGGCGGCGGTTGAGGCGGTGTTGATCGGGCGGGATCCGTTTGACGTGGAGGTGATCTGGCAGGATCTGTACGCGCGCGGCTGGGGGGATATCGCGGCGATGAGCACGGTGGATATTGCCCTGTGGGACATTATGGGGAAGGCTCTGGACATGCCGGTCTATCGCCTGCTCGGCGGGGCGTTCAGGGACCGCATTCCGGCCTATGCCAGCGGGCTTTTTAAAAAGGAGAAGCCGGATGTGACCGGGGCCTTGATGGATGAGGCTAAGGGGTATGTGGACCAGGGCTTCCCGGCCGTGAAGATGAAGATCGGCTTTGGAGAGGCGTACGACGTGGTGAACGTTGCCGCGGTGCGGAAGGCGATTGGGGACTCGGTCTTGCTGGCGGTGGATGCCAACTGCGGCTACGATGCGGCAACGGCGATTGACGTGGGACAGAAGATTTTAGAGAACGACCTGTTCTGGTTTGAAGAGCCGATTTCGACGGATGATGTGGATGGCTATGTGGAGATCCGGCGTGCGCTGAAGGTGCGGATTGCCGGAGGGGAGATGCTGCGCGGGCGCTTAGCGTTCCGGGACCTGATTCAGAAGCGCGGGGTTGATATTGTGCAGCCTGATATCAGCGTTGCGGGCGGGTTTACGGAATGCCGCAAGATCGCTGCAATGGCGAGCGCCAACCACGTCCGTCTGCTGCCGCACATGTGGGGTAGCAGCATCCGGCTGGCGGCGACCATCCACTGGCAGGCGACGATTCCTGATGCGCCGGAGGCGGTCCATCCGATCCCGTCGCTGTTCGAGTTCGATATGACGGAGAACCGCCTGCGGACGGATCTGGCCAGGGAACCGATTCGTGCGGTGGACGGATATGTGCCGGTGCTGCAGAGACCGGGGCTGGGGATCGAGATCGATCGAGAGGTTCTGGAGAAGTATGCGGTGTAAAGTAAACAACTTTTTTGAACCGCAAAGACGCAGAGAAAGATCGAAATTCTCTGCGAACTCTGCGTCTTTGCGGTGAGTTTGTTTTGCAGGGAAAGGAGCAGGGTGTGGCGAAAGTACCAAGGAGATCCGATCTGGCGATGTACGGGGGGAAACCGGTGCACACCAGGCCGTGGCGGACCGGGTTGTTTCACTTTTCGGCGGAGGTCGAGGCGCTGAAAAAGGTGCTCTCAGGACCGGCGCTGCCCTTAGCGCGCGGGAGGTCGGTGATGGCCTACCGGAAGGGGTTGGAGGCGCTCTACGGTATGAAGTACGCCATTCCGACGAGTTCCGGAACCGCGGCCATCCACGTGGCCCTGGCCGCCGCAGATGTGGGCGCGGGGGATGAGGTGATTGTAAGCCCGGTGACGGACTACGGGAGCATCGCCGGAATTATACAACTCAATGCGATTCCGGTGTTTGCGGATTTGCAGCCCGACGGTCTGTTGATGGACGTCGACTCGATTGCCGAGCGGATTACGCCTTACACCCGCGTGATTATGCCGGTGCACAATGGGGGCTACGCGGTGGATATGCCGGTTCTGATGAAGCTGGCCCGTAAGCACAAGATTACGGTTGTGGAGGATTGCGCTCAGGCGCACTTAGCGTCGATCAAGGGGAAATATCTGGGCACGTTTGGACACCTGGGGGCCTGGAGCACGAACGAGAGCAAACACATGAAGTCGGGAGAGGGCGGGTTTGTGCTGACAAACAACCGGAAGATGGCGGAGAGGGCGGATCTGTTTTCAGATAAGTGTTATCCGCGGTTTCCCGGGGCGCCAAAGACGCCTGCGTTTCCGGCGGTAAACGTGCGGTTGAGCGATGTGAATGCGGCGCTGGCACTGGTTCAGTTGAAGCGGGTGCCGAAGTGGATCGCCCGGCGCCAGGCCTTTGGTGAGGCATTTTACAAGGAGATCGAGGGGGTTGCGGGGGTGCGGCCGCACCCCCAGCCGGGTGGGGCGGTGCCAAGTTTCTGGTGGACGCTGTTCGTGGTGGATAAAGAGGCGCTGGGGGTGGACGCAGGGGAGTTCTGCGAGATGGTCAAGCACGAAGGCATTCCGGCTTTTGCAAAGCCGCAGCGAAACATCCTGGAGTGGGAAATTTTCCGTCGACTGCACAAGGATACGAAGGCGTTCAGGAGCTACCGGCCGGAGCGGTTGAGGAAGGGGGCGTTTCCGCTGGATATTGCGCCCAACGCCCAGACGTTTGGAGAACGCGTGGCGGCGATCCGGATGACGCAGCACAATAGTGTGGGAGAAGCGCGTGCGGCGGCCCGTGCGGTTGGCAAGGTGGCGGGGGTGCTGCTGGGGGAAAGGGCGTAGGAGTCACATTCCAGGGAGGGGAGACGGTCCTGTGAGCCGGAGACAGGCAAAGCGGGGTGGAGGTCTGCATTCCGCAGATGAAATGTGGGCAACTATTATCTCGAACGGGTTTTGTCCGTTGAAAAATCTTCAATCTTCAATCTCCTGGGAGGAGGACGATGGACGTTTTAGAAGCCATTCGAACCCGCCGCACCATTTTTCAGTTCAAGCCCGATCCGGTGCCGATGGAGGTGCTGGAAAGGATCTGTGGATACGGCATCTGGGCACCCAACCACCATTTGACGAACCCCTGGCGGTTTACAGTGCTGGGGGAAGAGGCGAAGGAGAAGCTCGGGCGGCGCTATGCCGAGATCCAGATAGAGAAGTGCGCAGACGGCGTGGGTGACGAGATCCGGAAAAAGGCGGGCGAGGCGGGATACAACAAATTCCTGTCCAAGCCCACGATCGTGGCCGTGTCCTGCCTGCAGGAGGGGGACGAACAGCAGAAGCGGGAGGACTACGCGGCCACCTGCTGCGCGATGATGAACGTCCAGCTCGCCGCCTGGAACGAGGGTGTGGGGATGCAGTGGAGCACCGGGCCGATTACGATGGAGGAGGGGACGTACGCGTTGCTGGGGGTTGACCCGGAGCGGGAGTACATCATCGGGTTCTTCTATACGGGATACCCCGAGGCGGTGCTGAACAAGGAGCGAAAGCCGCTGAGCGATGTGCTTCGCTGGACGGCTTGACCTAACTGCAGAGACGCATAGAAGGCAGAGGCGGGCGTAATCGGACGGTGGGCTGTTTCTCAGCTTTCTGCGATCTGCGGGTCTCTGCGGTATTCCCTATCGAACTCAAGACCTGGTGCGGGCCTCAATGCCGGCCAGGTCTTCCAGGACGGTGAGCAGGCCCGAGTGGTCCAGCTCGCCCCGGTCTCTGGCCAGGGCGGTGTTGAAGAGTTCGTGCACCACGCCGGTGACGGGGATGGGGACCTGGTAGTCGTTTCCGGTTTTCATGATGATGTTGAGGTCTTTGTAGTGTAGCCGGATGCGGAAGCCGGGGTCGAAGTCGCCGTTGACCATCCGTTCGCCCCGGTTCTCCAGGACGCCGCAGCGGGCGAGGCCGCCGCTTAAGACCTGGACGATCTTGATGGGGTCCACGCCGGCTTTGGCGCCCAGCACGAGCGCCTCGCTGACCCCGGCGATGGTGACGGCCACGAGGATCTGGTTGCAGGCCTTGACGGTCTGCCCCGCGCCGAGGGGACCGCACAGGACGATGTTTTTGCCCATGACTTCGAAGATGGGACGGACGGTCTCAAAGGTCTCCTCGTCGCCGCCGGCCATGATGGAAAGGGTGGCGTTCTGCGCGCCCACATCCCCGCCGCTGACGGGGGCGTCGAGGCATAGCACGCTCTTTTCGGCCATGGCCTCGCCGATGCCGACCGCCACGCTGGGCGCGATGGTGCTCATGTCGACGAAGATGTCGCCGTCGCTTACCCCTTCGATGATCCCGTCGGGGCCGAGGGCGACGGACTCCACATCGGGCGAGTCGGGCAGCATGGTGATGATGACCGAGCTGTTCTTGGCCACTTCTCTGGGAGAGTGGGCCTCCTGTGCGCCGGCGCCGACCAGTTCGGCCACGGCCTCCCGGCTCCGGTTGTGGACGACCAGTTCGTAGCCTGCGGAGAGGAGGTGCCTGGACATCGGTTTGCCCATGATGCCCAGGCCGATAAAGCCGATTTTGGGTTTTGCCATGGTCACTCCTTGTTAGAGATGGGTCAGTTCTGAAACATTTTTAAAATTTGGCCTTATAGAAGGCCCAGACGGCGGTGCTCCGGGTACGCCAGAGGACTAAAAGATGGCTCTGGTGGCCCTGTCTCCGGCGTTCACCGCCCGTAAGCCGGGGTAGGTTCTCGGAAAAGCGTTGCAAGGCCGGATCAGGCTTCAACCAGATCCCAATGTATACAAGGTAATGTATTCTGGCAAGTACAAGTAGGGGCGCATTGCAAAGCGGATTATCCATCCACGAACAGCGGAAGATCTGAAGCGGGGATAATGCCGGCGGCCTCAGCGCGGGCGAGGAGGTCGGCGATGGCGGCTTCGCCGTCGGGGCCGTAGTCTGAGGTGTAGGCGTTGACGTAGAGGTCGATGTGCTGCTGCATGACCTGCTCGTCCATCTCCTGGGCGTGCCGGCGGATGTAGGCGCGAACGCTTTGGGGATTGGCGTGGGCGTATTCGACGCTGGCTTTGAGGGCGCGGTTGATCCGTTTGATGAGGGCGCGGCCGAGGTCCCTGCGGGTGAGGATGCCGCCTAAGGGGATGGGGTGGCCGGTGGTATCTTCCCACCATTCGCCCAGGTCAATGACTTTGCGGAGACCGTAGTCCAGGTAGGTGAATCGGCTTTCGTGGATGATGAGGCCGGCGTCCACATCGCCTTTCCGGGCGGCTTCCATGATCTGGTGGAAGGGGAGGACGACCAGACCGTCCAGGGCGGGGTTGAAGAGGCGGAGGAGCAGGGCGGCGGTGGTGAGTTTTCCGGGGATGGCGATTTTCTTGTTTTCCAGATCGGCAGGGCCGAGGGGCTGCCGGGCGACGACTAAGGGACCACACCCGCGCCCGAGCGCGCCTCCCGAATGCAGGAGGCAGTAGCGGTCGCGGAGGTGGGCGAGGGCGTGAAAGGAGATTTTGGTCGTGTCGAGCCGGTTTTCAAGGGCCATCCGGTTGAGGGTTTCGATGTCTTCTAAGATCTCCCGAAACGGGGGGGCGCCCTCGATCTTGTCGTGTACGAGCCCGTAGAAGATGTAGGTGTCATTGGGACAGGGGGAATAGCCGAGCGTGATAGGCGTCATGCGTTTTGAATCCTTATCCTTGAAACTTGGCCCTTATAATATAGCTGGCGTATTGGGGTTTTTAAGATCGAGGCTTTCAACAAGCGCTCCGGCCGCCTGCTGCGCCCGGTTCGCGGCCAGGTTCAGGTCCCAGGTCTCACGGCTGCGGTCTTCCACGCGGTTGCTGATGCCGCGGAGTTCGAGGAAGGGGACCCCGTAGAGCATGCAGAGGTGCGCGGCGGCGGCGCCTTCCATATTCTCACAGATGCCGTTGAACCGGGCGGCGAGTTCGTTGCCTGCTGAGGCCCGGCCGCTGCACTGCTGGACGGTGATGAAGGGCCCGGAACGGACCTGGGGCGCGGGGGCGTCCCAGGGGATGTTGCGGACCAGTGCCTTTGCCCGGGCGACCAGGGCGGGGCGCAGCGGAAAGCGGTTGAAGTAGTCCCGGTCTTTCTGGAGGACCGGGATGCCGATGACGTCGGCCGGCTGCCAGCCGTCGGGGGTGAGGACGCCGAGGTCACCGTAATTTTCCTCGGTGGCAATGGCGAGGTCTCCAATGCCGAGGCCTGAGGACAGGTACGCGCCGCCGCCGCCGATCTGGAGGACCAGGACGGGGCGAGAGGCCTGGAGGACCGCGGTGAGGGCCTGGGCGGTGTTGACGGCGCCGATGCCGGTTTCGAGGAGGACGACGGTCCGGTCGGCCAGTAGTCCCTGGACCTGATTCCTGTGCGCAAAGGTCCGGCTTTCAGCGGCCCCAAGAGCGTCCCGGAGGGCCTGCTGCTCGAAGGCGGTGGGGGTCAGAATCAGGAACATAGTTTGCGAAACGCGGTGGGGTCCTTTCACGTTTCCGACAGCGGCCAGGGAGGCAACACCCCCAGCTGGGTGCCAAGCGTCTCCAACTCCCGGAGGTGGGCTTCCAGCATGGGGATGCCGCTGGCGAGCCTCTCTTCCCGGGCGATCCACTCGGGTTCTCCGGGATAGTAGACGCGGTCTATGCCGGGGGCGGGTCTGGCGCTGCGGATGCTTTCGATTCGGGCGTCGACTTCGGCTTTGAAGGTCTCCGGGTCGGCGAAGGTGGCGACATTGAGGGCGACGAAGAGGTGCCCGGAACGGTCGGTGTCGGGGAATCCGGCGCCGGTGAGGATGCCGCCGATGCAGTTCATCACGATTGAGAGGCCCGAGCCTTTGGGGCCCATGGGGACCACAATACGGGCCTGAGCCGGGTCGTCGGTGGGCTCTCCCGCTTCGGTGAGGCCCCAGCCAGGGGGGATCTTTTCACCCCGGGCCTGGGCCATGCCGATTTTTCCGGCGGCGACCACGCCGGTGGCCATGTCCAGGACGATAGGACGCTCTTTTCCGGCCGGGACGGCATAGGCAAGGGGGAAGTTACCCAGGACCGGTTCGATGCTGCCGAAGGGGGCCATGTTGCCCCGGAGCCTGCGCCCGCCGGTGGTGTTGAAGCCGACCATGCCGGTCTCGGCGGCCATGATCGCATAGTAGGCCGCAGCGCCGTAGTGGTTGCTGTTGCACACCGCAGCGATGCCGACGCCGGCCCCGGCGGCCTTGTGGATGGCCTGCTGCATGGCGTGGTGCGAAACGACCTGCCCCAGGCCGTTGTCGCCGTCTATGTGAAGGTAAGCGCCGCCCTCGGCAAGCGTGCGGAGTTTTGCCGTAGGGTTGACTCGACCGTCCAGGATCTGTCGGGTGTAGCCGACGATGCCCCGGGTGCCGTGGGAGTGGACACCCCGCAGGTCGGCTTCGATCTGGATGCGGGCAGTGATGTCGGCGTCGGCCTCCGGAACGCCTGCGGCCCGGAGGATGCGGGCGCAGAAGCTTTTGAGATCGTCGGCGGAGACGGTGCGGGTAGGTGCGGACATAGATCAGGCAGCTTTTGAGGTATTCTCTTTAAAACCTTTGAACCGCAGAGATGCAGAGATCGCAGAGGCGAGCACTATTCTCTGCGTCCTCTGCGGTGAATTTTGAATTTTCAGGACCATCTACAGCAGATCCGGCAGGTTCGGTTGCGCGGTTTTTCCCCGGTCGAGCCGGATGTAGGCCTCGGCGCGTTCGACGCCGCATTCGCGTCCTCGAATACGGTGCATGAGTTCATGGTCCTGCCACACGGCCTCGCCGTCCTGGCTTTTGTGGCATAGCAGAGACCGGTGTTTCTGTTCGGCGACTTCGGAGATGTCCACGTAGTGGGTGGGATGGAAGTGCATGGATTGTCGGCCGGTCATGACTTCGAAATAGTAAAAGGCGAAGTCCGTCTCGGGGTTGAGGTAGGCGCTTAGCGCGAGCGAGGCGACGCACCGATGGTCGGGGTGCGTGTCCACGGGCCAGTGGGCGATGAGGATGTCGGGGCGCTCTTCAACCAAGCCTGCGGTGACCCGCGCGATGTTTTCGGTGGTGACGTTGATGCCACCGTGGGGGTAGTCCCAAACGATCCCCCGGACGCCGAGGACCTCGCAGGCCGCGAGGGCTTCCTCGGTGCGGACCTCTTTTTCCGGCCGGTGGAAGAATTGCCGGCCCGGCCGGAAGGCGGTGGCGTAGATGAAGACGACTTCG
This sequence comes from Candidatus Latescibacterota bacterium, assembly GCA_965222075.1. Lineage (GTDB taxonomy): Bacteria > Latescibacterota > UBA2968 > UBA2968 > JAAXHW01. Next base: position 5,001,964 of record OZ244937.1, read on the forward strand.
TGACCGGCCTGCACAGAACGAACGGCAAGCCCGCCACAGCCGGATTCGGGATCGTCGGGATGCGCGCCGAAGATGATGATTTTCATGAATTTGGTGGGAATATTTGTTGAGACTGACTAAACCGTCAGGTACTACTGTCAATTTCAGCCGCTCGTCTTAAAGCCAAAAACAACTCTTTTAAGGGTTGACTAACGGCACTGTCAGGCTCTGATAGTAAAAATTCCTGGTACGCATCCAGGAATGCCGACCGTAACCTGTGAAACAAGTGAAGAAAATGGCGCAAGAAACCTAAACAGTCGAGAATGGTAAATTCGATGCCTTCCGTCTCCTTGTATAAAGAGGCAGCATATTCAGCAACATCTTTTTTAATTGTTTCTGTAGTTACAAAAATATAGTTATCAACACGTATTCCAGCATTAGCCAGTTTATTTATTGCTAAATCAATGTCTTCTTTGGTTACCTCTTTGGCCTTCATTTCATAACAGGTGACAACTTGATCGTCATCAACCAGTGTAATCTCAACATCGCCTAAGGCCCCTGTCTGTTGATCCGCTGCGGTATGTGAATACAAGGGCTTGGGATATTCCCGTAATCTATCTGCTGCTGCCTTATAAGCCGCAGCTACTACCAAGACAGGAAGCCGACTGGACTTAGGACTCCTGAGATGTTGCTCAACTAAAGAAGCAATATCCTCAGACGATAATGGAATGCTATTTTGAGAAGTCCTCAATTCTTCCAAAAGCTGCTGCATACGCGTTTCTTGTTCTTGTTTGAAAATAAGAAGCTGGCGTAATGTTTCAGAAAGCAAATCTTGGGGCGTAAACTTGCCTTGGTGCGTGTCATCCAATAACTGAATTGTATCCGAGTACATTCGTTTGGGCCGTCCACTTATAGCTAAAGGCGGCGCTAACGGAACATTCATAGTCCGGAAACCTGGAGTCAAAAATGCAGTGGTAGAATTCACTGGCAAACCATATTTTGAGGCAAAAGGCCATATATACGCCTCGTCATAATCATTGCGTCCAGAAAATACATCTGGACCACCTATTTCTGTATAGGGCTTACGAATATCTACAGAAGGACGGTGAATTTTAGCAAGGGCACAAGTTATCAACATCCGAACGCCGGAACGGTTAGTCAAACAACGTGCTACGTATCGTACCCGTTCAAGGATTGCTTCATCTTTAATAATCGGCTGATCGAGATTGCTTTGGGCTATCTGGAGAGAATCTTCGAGTATTTTATCTGGGCTTGGCATTCTGTAGACTCTTCTGATTTTTCGGGTTCATATAGGGAATAGTTGACCCAGAGAACTTCAATGCGATGTTGTTTGAGATTATCTGGTCGCGTATTCGTTGAATGTGCTTTTTTAGCCGGAGCTTCTATGTAACTCCAGTCACCATAGAGTTCATCCATCAGTTTGCAGTGATATCCAGACAGTGCGACCTTACCTTGAACGCTATGCAAAATCTCTGCTAAAGCGCAATGCTCATCGTTAGTCATTTCAAAGGCATAAGCTTTTGTGTCAGACCTTGATTCGTGAACATACGGAGGGTCGCAATAGAAAAGAGTTTCTGCGCTATCGTAACGCTTGATTACTTCGTCAGCAGGCGCATTTTCAATTTGGACACGTAGTAACCGTTGGGCTATTTCTGCTAAACTTTCAACACTACCAAGCCAACGAGATACTGCGCCAGCCATGCCTGAACGAGTCGTGAGCTTACAATGGGCCCAACGCCCCTCACTTGCTGTTTGGGCAAGTCCTGTACGAACTTGACGAGCGCGTACAAAAAACCGTCTTGCACGCTCAACATCTGTGATCTTACTATCTGAACCATTGACAGCTATTCGAAGTTCTTTTCTGGCGAAGGGAGTTAAGCCAATAGCCTCAAGAAGCTCCTCTTTTTTGTCACGAAGAACCCGAAAGAAATTGACCACCTCACCATCGATATCATTGTATGTTTCTACAGGTGAAGGAGTTCGGTTGAGCAGAACGGCAGCAGATCCCCCAAAAGGTTCACAATAATGAATGGTTTCTGGTAGTAGTGGTAGCAGCCAATCTAAGTGACTGTATTTGCCTCCGTACCAACCGAAAGCAATCTTTTTTGATGCCATAGCGAACCCTCAATCATATTTATGATGTTCAATGCCAGTGTCTTTTAAATGAAGACAGTCTCCCTGATATAGACAGCCCTGTTCTGTTTGATATGCAGGATCATACCCCTTTTGAGCAAGTTTATTTATGCTTGCTTTGAAAGTGGTTGCCATAGTGTCTGTTCCCTTGCGATGTTTATATCCAAACCAACGGAGCCGTTAAGGGGTTAAAGGAAGTTGTGGCTGCCGTTTTTGGTTAGCCTTCCTTCCCAGATATTCGGCTATGGCTTCTCGGACGATTTCGGCCTTTGGCTTTCCTTCTTCTTCTGATACATGGTCTAATTCTTGCAGTTGCGATAGAGTGCTGAAGGGCGCTTTTTGGGGGCGGGCCGGGATCGCGTGGCCCGGGTGGCAGAAGCATTCTTCCCTGGACGACCCATGGGCATCAGAGGTCCACCGTCGGTTTGTCGCTCAGTGGTGTCATACAATCGACTTTGTTGATCGTATTGTAGGTAAAAATGATCGACAAATCATGTTGTGGCGAATCCATGAGCATCAAAACACCTCCCGCCCCTCGACGATGTTCAGCAGCGCCGGAAATGCCATGATTCTCGCTCGGCGGCCGCTTGCAGACGCCAATACTTGCAACACGTCCCCCTTCTGCAAAACCTTGAGAAAACGTCTGGCCGTCGGTGCCGGAATTATTGCCGATTCAACAAAGTTCGAACTGCTGAAAACTGGGCGCTCGAAGATCCAGTCCAGGGCGCGAATCGCGTATTGGGACCGGGTCATCTCGGGAACGCGGCGCTGAAGGTCTGCGGCACAGCGATGTGCCGTACCGTGAGGCCGATCAGCCAGTTGAAGGTCTCCAGCAGATCGACGTCGACCTCGCGGCTCTCGTCCGAACCGGGCCGTTTGACCTTGAGCTTGTAGGCCGTGGGGTCGGTAAAGGCCTGCACAGAACGAACGGCAAGCCTACCACAGCCGGATTCGGGATCGTCGGGATGCGCGCCGAAGATGATGATTTTCATGAATCCTGATCCCTTGTTCCCTTATCTTTAGAAATTTAAAAATATAAAAATTCTTACTGCCTGGGGGGATCCGATGCGTATTGCAAAGATAGAGTATCTTATCAGGTCGGGACCTTTTTCAACCTCGCCGGAATGGGATGAAATCCTGGAGGAAATTGAGCAGGCAATCCAGGCAGTTGTATGGCCTCGTGGGAATACGTCTTTTGTGCTTAATCCATCCAAGGGGAAGGGAAGAGGAGAAGGGAATGGTGTTAGACCAATTAAAGATGCATGTATGAAAACCCTAAAAGTGCTTGGATGGAATACCAGTGAAAGAAGAAATCCACTACGCCTGGACGCCACCAGACTGTTAAAAAATGGGAAAATGTTTGGCTTGGAATGGGAGACTGGTAATATCTCATCCAGTCACCGTGCGATCAATCGTATACTTCTTGGACATATGCAGGATATACTGGTTGGAGGGGTGCTTATCGTTCCCACTCGAGAACTTTATCAATACTTGACAGATAGGGTTGGTAATCTCCAGGAGTTAGAACCGTACTTTGTCGTATGGCAGTCCTGTCCTCTACAGCATGGTATGCTTTTGATTATCGCAGTTGAACACGATGGAATTCAAGAAGGTGTGCCACGCATCCTGAAAGGCACAGATGGCCGAGCGCTCATTTAACACATCATTTCACTTTTTGAGCGAGGGTCAGTTCGCTTTGTGCGGCAGTTCGTGAGCGCGGTTTCTTACCACCGTTTCCACGAGAGGTTTCCCACTCTATGTCTCGTCCTTCCTGATAATCGTTTAACCGCTGAATTGTAGATTGTACCTCTCCAAGTTCGATCCCCAGCCAGAAGCGCTCCATTTTCTCAGCAGCGTAGAAGGTTGTTCCTGAACCTCCGAAAGGGTCCAGTACCAATTCACCTTTATTCGTCGTCATAGCAATAATTCGTTCCAGCATGACCGGGGCTAACTCGTTTCGCTTAAGTTCTCTGACTTTATATTTGCTATGGCGTACCGGTGGGATATCGTCCCAGAGTTCTTCAGCTTCTGTCCAGCCATCTGAAATTGGATGACCGGCATCTTCCCATACCTCGTCAGACGCTTCGAAAACGTCCATTAAGTTGATCCCAAGAGGATTGAGCTTTTTGCGGTGCCCGCCGTAATCTCGTATTTCGCCACCACAGTGGCGGCAGGTTGGAATTGGTACATATACTTTGTTGAAAGTTCTGGGGGCACCCTTGGTATAATATAAAAGACCATAGTGCGCAGGTGACATCTTTTTACCACGGGGATAAGCTTTGGGCATCCGGCAGGCAATCCAATGGCGAAAGAGCATGCTCCGCTGGTTCAGGAAGGCTCCGTAGGGAATTAACCATTTAGGAAGGTTAAAGACAAAAAGGGCTCCGCCTGTCACAAGAATACGTACACATTCATCTAACCATTCGTGCGACCATGCGATGTATTCTTCTTCCTTCAGATTATCGGAGATATTTCGCCCGTAATTTTTACCGAGATTGAATGGTGGGTCTGCAAAAATGGTGTGAACGGTGTTGTCAGGTACGGCTTTCAACCACCGAAGACAGTCTCCCTGATATAGACAGCCCTGTTCTGTTTGATATGCAGGATCATACCCCTTTTGAGCAAGTTTATTTATGCTTGCTTTGAAAGTGGTTGCCATAGTGTCTGTTCCCTTGCGATGTTTATATCCAAACCAACGGAGCCGTTAAGGGGTTAAAGGAAGTTGTGGCTGCCGTTTTTGGTTAGCCTTCCTTCCCAGATATTCGGCTATGGCTTCTCGGACGATTTCGGCCTTTGGCTTTCCTTCTTCTTCTGATACATGGTCTAATTCTTGCAGTTGCGATAGAGTTAGGTAGCAGTTAAACGGAATCTTACGTTCAGATGTTCTACGATACATAAGATCACCCCCTTCAAATTTTGTATCCATTTGAGCAGGTAGAAAGATAGTATATATGTTGCAATATGTCAAGGTTGAATTTGAAGGCTTTGAAAATGGTGGGAGATGAGGGCCTCATTCAATAACGCCGCCGCCCAGGCAGATCCGGCCGTCGTAAAATACGGCGTGCTGGCCCGGGGCGATTCCGGGGTCTTTGGTGGATATTTTGACGGAGAGGCGGGTTTCGCCGATAGGTTCGATCTGACAGGGGGTCAGTTCGGGGCCGTGACGGAGCTTGAGCTGAAGGGCGCTTTTTGGGGGCGGGCCGGAGATCCAGTTGAGGTCGGCGACGGTGAATTGGTCTCTGGCCTGCCGATTTCTGTGGGTTTTGTGGGCGACGTAGACGATGTTTTTTTCGATGTCTTTTTTGACGACGTACCAGGGGCCGCCGCTTAAACCCAGTCCCCCGCGCTGGCCGATGGTGTAGAACCAGAATCCGCGATGGCGGCCCAGGACGCGGCCCGAGTCGCGTTCGATGATGTTTCCCGGCCTTTCGCTGAGATGGAATTTGACGAAGTCGGGATATTTTATTTTTCCCAAGAAACAGATCCCCTGGCTGTCTTTGCGGTCTTTGTTGGGGAGGTCGAATTCCCGGGCGAGTGAACGGACTTCTGTTTTGTTCAGGTGCCCGATGGGGAAGAGGGCTTGCTTTAACTGGGCCTGGGTTAAACCCGATAAGAAGTAGGTCTGGTCTTTTACCGGATCGGGAGACCTTTTGAGTACAAACTTTCCACCTGTTTCCTCAGTTTGAGCATAGTGGCCGGAGGCGACTTTGTCGTAACGCTCATCGATACGGGCAACAAATTCGCCGAATTTGATCTGCCGGTTGCAGAGGATGTCGGGACTGGGGGTGTGCCCGATCTTCAGCTCGGCCAGGGAATGGGTGACAACTTTTTCGAGGTATTCGGCCTGAAGCGCAACGAGTTGGAGCGGGACACCGGCCTTTTCACAAACAGCGCGGGCGTAGTGGAGGTCCCTTTCCCAGGGGCAGTCACCGAGGAAGGCCAGGTCGTCTTCCAACCAGACTTTCAGATAAAAGGCGGCGATGTCGTGGCGGCCTTCGTTTACCAGCAGGTTGAGGGCGACGGAGCTGTCGACCCCGCCCGAGAGCAGAACGGCAATTTTCATGGGATGCGCTCCTTAGAAGAGGTAGAGGGCGGGCGGTGCCTATTGGCTGTTCAAGGAGGGCAGCGGCTTGAGGGACGCGCCGGTGGGGCGCCTGCCGGTGGGCTGCCAGGGGATCTGCTCAGGGGCGCGGTAGGTGACGTCGAGGTGCGGGGTTTCAAGGCGGGTATGGCCGCGGTAGCGGGAGTCTAAGGCGGCTTCGAGGATGCCCGAGGTGAGCAGTGTGCGTTCGACCGGATAGGTCGGCCTGCGGGTGAGGAACATCTCTTCGATGTTCAGGCTGAGGTAGCTGAAGTGGGCGTGAGGCGGTTCGTGCTGCACGTAGAATTCGGTGGCGCAGGTCTTGCCGCCGATGCGGGCGGCGTAGGCCAGGTCGGTGACGTAGCCGTTGAGCATCAAGACCCCACCCCGGAAGCCGTCGCGGTATTCTACGAGGAAGAGGGCGGGGTTTTTGCAGTGTTCTTCCATGCCCCCGGGGGGTTTGTTTTCAATGGCGCCGCAGGCGGCCTCGGCCAGGTCGCGGGACCAGAGGCCGGTTTTCGCGGCCTCCCACACGGCGCGGCCTTCCAGGCAGGTAACGGCGGCGACGCCGGTTTCACCGCCGCGGCGGCGTTCGACCATGCACTGGAGCACCTCCAGGGTGTGGAAGCCGTAGATGTCCAGGCCCGAAAAGCCGATGGCAATCGCACTTTCGATGGGGGTCTCCAATCCGTGTTCCAGCCAGGGGTTGCGCCATCTGAGCGGGAGGGAAGAGCCGGCCATGAAGGGGGCGCCGAGTTGCGCCGCGCGGTTGACCATCCACTTAGCGTCGTGCCAGTTGTAGGAGAGGTGTTTGTCGTTGAAGACGGGGATGGCCCGGCCGCTGGTGGAGAAGACGCCGCAGATCTGTTCCATAAAGTACTTGCGCGGGAAGAGGTGCTGCTCCTTCTCATTCCAGGCATAGTCGCCGTGTTCTCCGATGAGGAGCACGCCGTCTATGGCCAGGTCTCTGCCGCCGAGGGTGAGGGCTTTGACGATACTGGGATAGATCGGCACGCCATGTTCGGCGGCGATGGCCCGGCCGATGTCGTTTTCGGGGAACTGGTCGATGTAGATTGAGGCGATGTCGACACGCGGCGAGAGGAATCCGCCGTCTGTGGGAAAGCCTTTGAGGAATTTGGTGACGATGACGTCCGCATGCGAGCGGGGACGGTATTCGGTGATGACTGCGGCGATCTTTTTGCGTTTAGACATCAGGGAGAGCCTCCGGACCGTTCGTGTGAACCACCGAGTCGTTCGCGGACGGTCTGTTTCTGGATTTTGCCTACGGATGTGCGGGGCAGGACATCGGTGAATTCTACGCGGTCGGGGACTTTAAAGGGGGCGAGGCGTTGTGCACAGTGGGCCTGAACGGCTTCGGCGGTGAGGTCGCCGTCCGGTTTTTGGACGATGACGGCTACGACGGCTTCGTCGCGGATTTCGTCGGACATGCCCACGACGCAGGCGTCGAGTACGCCGGCGAAGTCCAGGATCGCGGCTTCGACTTCGATGCTGGAGATGTTCTCGCCCGAGCGTTTGATGAGGTCTTTGCCGCGGTCGAGAAAGTAGAGGAAGCCGTCCTCGTCAGCGTAGACGGTGTCGCCCGAATACAGCCAGGGTGCATCGTGGTGCATGCGAAGGGTTTCGGCGGTGGCTTCGGGGTTGTTGAGGTAGCCGAGCATCAGGGTGCGGCCGGGAATGCCGCGCACGATGATCTGGCCCTGCTCGCCGGACGTGACCTCCTGCCCCGGCGGTGGGTCGACGGGCTGATCGGCCAGTTCGGTTTCGTAGAGGGGGAGGTCGTCGGGCAGGTCGGCGTCCGTCTGGCAGAGCAGCACCCGGCGTCCGGTCAATTGGGCGGTGATTTCGCCGACGACGTCCAGACAGTCGGCCTGGGTAAAGATGATTTTGCTGTTGGAGTGTTCGACGAGGTAGCCCAGTTCGTCGGGAGTGCCGACCGGGTTGGAGGGCATGGCGGCTGCGCCGAGGTACGACGCGGCGAGGATGAGCTGCGGGTAGGCGGGGTGGTTGGACAGGTGGAGGTTGAAGACGTCTCCCGACCCGATGCTCAGGGAGCGCAGCAGGTTTGCCGCCTGATGGACGCTGTCTAAGAACTCGGCGTAGGTCCAGCGGAAGACCCGGCCGTCTCCGCGCTCGTAGACGAGCCACTCCCGTTCGGGTTGCTGCGCGGTGTAGGCGGCGAATATGGAATAGAGCGTACGGTTTCCGGCGATGTCCATCGCGGCGTCTTTCAGGTTTTGCGCCGGGAGAGGAATGCGGCGATGTTGGCGCGCGCCTCGTCGGCCGCGTAGCAGGCCTCAAACGCTTCGGAGGCGGTTGCGTCCCATTCGGCGCCCCGCAGGGGCGACATCCGGTTGAGCAGCGCTTTGGTATGGCTCAGCCCGGCGGGTGGGAATGCGGCGAGTTTGTGCGCGAGTTCATTGACGCGTTCGCTGAGGTGCTCGTCGGAGGCGACTTCGTTGACCAGGCCGAGTTCTTTTGCTTCCGCACCGGATACACGCACGCAGGTCAGGGTGAGCCAGCGGGCGTTTGTCCCGCCAACAGCGTCCACCAGCCGGCCCATCCCCCAGGGGGGCGTCCACCCCAGTTCGACTTCGGGCATTCCGAATCGCGCCGAGGCCGAGGCGATGCGGATGTCGTGGTAGAGCGCAAGAAAGATCCCACCACCAAGCACGTAGCCGTGCAGCATGGCGATGGTGGGTTGCGGCAGGGCGTCGAACAGGGCACAGGCGTCGGCCTGTTCGCGCTCGGCTTCGGCCGCACCGGCCGGTGAGAGGGGGGCAAGTTCCTTCAGGTCGCTGCCGGCGCAAAAGGCGCGCCCCTTCCCTCCTGTGACGACAACGCGGACGTCGGTTCGGTCTCGAAGCGCAGTGAGGTGCGCTGTGAGCTGGCGGACGCTCGCCAGGTCGAGGACGTTTAATACCTCCGGACGGTTGAGCGTGAGATAGCCGATTCCGTTTTCAACGGTGAGGTCGACCATTTTGACTCCGGGTGAAGAAATGTGGATTTCGAATTGAAGTGCATGTATTCCCCAAACCGCAATCTAAAGCCCGAGGATACGTTTTGTGGTGCCGCCCATGATCATGGCCAGGTCTTCGGAGCCGAGGAAGGCGCAGTATTTTTCGATCCAGCGGCGGGACTGGCGGTAGGTGCAGAAGCGGTTCTGGAAGGGCATGTCCGTGCCCCAGTTCAGGTGGTTGGGGCCGACGCGTTCGACCATTTGTTCGAGGGTCGGCCAGACTTCGCGGTAGGGAAAGTCGAAGAGGTCGCCGATGCGGACGGGGAAGCAGACTTCCAGGTTGCAGTTCGGGTTCCGGAAGGGGGCCCAGACGTCATCGGACAGGGTGATGCCGTCTTCATCTAAGAAGGCACGCCAGGGGAAGCCGTGGGTGAGGTTGACCACGGCCTCCGGATAACGCTCCATCCAGCGGATGAGGATTTTCTGTTCTTCGATGTAGCCCCGGCGCTGATCGGCGACAGGCCTGTCTTTTCCATACAGGTCGTCCGGGCCGGAGGCGAGGGTGAAGAAGATAGGGACGTTGAGGGCGGTGGCGGCGTCCCAGAAGGGCCGGTAGGCCCCCCCGTCCCAGGGGTCGGTGCGTCCCAGATAGGCGGAATAGGCGTTGAATTTGATGGCATGCAGTCCATGGGTATTGATGGCGGTGTTCAACTCTTCAATCACGATGTCGGTTTCGGTTGTGATGCGCCATTCGTCCACGGGCGCCATAGAACGCAGGCGGTCGGGGTAGCGCCGCACACAGTCGGCCAGGAATGCGCTGTTTCGACTCAGCATAGGGTTTGTGTGGATGAGGGCCATGTCCACTTCTGCGTAGTCCATCTCGGCGATGATGCTGTGGGGGGTAAATTCGAGGTTTCGCAGGTTGGGCGGATAGAACTGCTTGGTGCAGTCCTCGCCATCGATTGTCCAGACGACCCGGCCTTTTTCGTGGTTGATGCGAAAGTTCACGTCGGGGAGGCGTGAGAGGTCAACGCGGCCCTCTGGAACGAGGCTGCTTGCCGAGACGGGCGCCCGGTCGCGAATCCGCCAGGCGGGCTGGTGGTGCCTGGCCTGCGCGGACTGGACCCACCGGAGGTGTTCCTCGCTGCTGGAAAATCCGGCGGGGGCGTCGCCGGGTTCGAAGCAGTAGACGTGGGAGTCGATGATCATAGGAATGTGAAGCGTGAAGATGATTATCAGACGATCATCCGCTGAGCACTTCGATTTCGCGGTCGGCTCCGCTGAGCGGAAGGTTGGTCCAGGCGGCGCTGCGGGCGTGTGAGGCGTGGAGCGCGACAATGGCTTCAAAGGTGCGAGCGGCCTCCACGCCGGGATACGAGAAAGGGGCGCCGTTATCGAGCCAGGTGACGATATCCTCCACGGCCCGGTCCATGGAGGATATCCCGTCGTCCGGTTCGAGCCAGTGTTCCTGACGTCCGTCCCAGTATTCGAGTGTGACATCGGAGCCGACGACTGCGCGGCCTTCGGCGCCGTTGACCACGATCTGCGCGGGCACGGCGCCGTAGTCTGCCGCATCTACGGTGACGATGAGGCCGCCGTCCAGCCGCATCATGCCCCAGCCGCCGGGATCGCGAAATTGGGGTCCACGGCAATCGGGCTTGCCGGCAAGATCGAGGGTACCGGAGACGGCCCGGACTTCCCGGCCGGTGAGCATGCGGACCGTGTCGATCATGTGGGTGCCGACGTTTCCCAGCCGGCCGGATCCCCACAGCAGCGAGGCGGAGATCAGTTCACCCAGGCCCCCTGAGGTGATGTGATCGCGCAACTGGCGCATGGTGGGGTTGAACCGCCGGTTGTGGTTGATGGCCAGGATGGCCCCGGCATCGTCACACGCCGCCACCATCCGCTCTGCATCCGAAACCAGGGTGGCGATCGGTTTTTCGCAGTAGATGGCGCGAATCCCTCGTTCAGCGCAGGCGACTGTGATTTCGGCGTGGACCGGGGCATAGGTGGCCACGCTGACGATGTCGAATGCTTCCCGGGCGAGCATCTCTTTCCAGTCGGCATAGGTCTGGACGCCCGTGCGTTGCGTGAAGCGTTCCCGCCGTCCGGGGTCGCGGCTGGAACCGGCTATCAGATCAACGCGGGGATGGTTGGACAGGGCACCCACGTGCGTGCCGTCCAGATGGCTAACCTGCTGTCCCAGGGCGTCTCCGGAGACCTGATCGGCTCCGCCGATATATCCAAGTCCGATGATGCCCGCACAGTAAGTTGTTTTGCTCATGGGATTTCGGTCCTTGTTTGGGGCATGCGCGACCAGGGGACATCAAGCACGATCTGGTGGTTGTGAGGGTGAACGATTCCCCCGCCCTCACCTTAAACGTTGTCTCTGGCTCTTGAGGGCAAACGATTTATCATCGATGGCTCTCTGTACGGTCAGGATACCGTCGAGGTGATCGACTTCGTGCTGTAAGAGTTCCGAGAGGTCTTCCTCAAGATGCATGTTCTGTTCCCTCCAGGTTTCATCCCGGTAGGTGATTCTGCATGTTTTGTGCCTGGATACTTTTACCAGGATGTCGGGAAAACTCATGCAGTCATCCCAGAGGTCCATCATTTCCGCGCTTTTGTGATGCAGCACAGGGTTTAGGAAGATGACCGGTGCGTGGATGTGCATGTAGACCAGCCGTTTCATTACCCCAATTTGGGGCGCGGCGATGGCCCGGCCGCAGTTATATTTTTTTCTGAATTCCATCATCGTGTCGTGCAGGTCCCCGACGACGGATTGGATGTGTTCGAGTTCGGCTTCTTGAACAGGCTCACATTTCTCATAGAGTTTGGGGTTTCCAAGCTGCAGAATTTCTCTAACGGCCACTTTTGAAGCCCGCTATCAGAGGGTGCGTAAGGGATCGCTTATGTACGGTATAACAATCGATGAAGATTGATTGACAGATAAAAGAAGTTCAGACTGCCCACTTTTCCATTTTCGTCTCGTCCAGTTCGATACCCAGGCCGGGTTTTTTGAAGGGGCGAAGCGAGCCGTTTTCAAATTTGAACGGGGTGACGCAGATGTCGTCGATGAGGAGTTCGGGGCTGATGAGGTCGGAGGGCACGGTTACGTTTTTGGACGCCACAGCCAGGTGTACGAAAGCTGCGGTGCCGGGACCCATCTCGATGGTGCTGCCGAGCAGGACGGGGATGCCGGCCGCCTCGGCGAGGTGAATGAGGCGCTGGGCGCGCATTACGCCTCCGGCCTGCGAAGGGATGACGTTGATCACATCCACGGCGCGGTGACGGACGAGCGCCGCCGAGAACTGGTCGTTGAGGTCAGCCACGTGTTCGATGATGTCGATGGGAGACGCTGTCCGGACGCGGGCGAGGGACATGGCCGCCCCGTCCGCGTTTTTGTTGATCTGCTCCGGGTTGTCGTTGGCAACGGCCCGGTTCACGGCGACGACCGGCGTTTCGCATGCATTTGCGCCCGCCTCGGCCATGTCCTTGACCTTTTGAATCGCCTCGTCCTCTTCCCACGAGCCGCTGGCGTCCACTTTGAGGTAGAGGTCGGGACCGACGATCTCTCGGAACAGTCTGATGCGGGCCAGGTCCCTGGGGTGATCCTTGCCCACTTTGAGTTTGAATGCCATCAGGCCTTTTTCGGCCTTTTCTCTGATTTCGTCGCCGAAGGCTGCGAGTTCCTCTTCCAGCGGAATATCTCCGCGGAGGTAGGCGACCCAGCAGATGTCCACGCAGTCGTGGTATCGGCCGCCCAGGAGTTCGTAGAGCGGGGCGCCGTAGGTTTTGCCGACCAAGTCGAGCAGGGCGATTTCGACGCCGAAGAGGGTCAGGTTTCTCAATTCGGGATGGAAGGCAGCCGGCAGGGCCTCGGCCGTACGTTCGTGGAGCGCCCTCCAGCGCTTTACGTCTTGCCCGAGCAGGACATCCGTCAGGAGGTCGCGCAGGTCGGCGGCAGACAGGGGGTGCATGCGGTCGGCGATATCGGATACCTCACCCAGGCCGACCCGGCCATCGTCGGTGAAGATTTCGAGGATCTGATACCTGGAGCGGCTGTGGTCGGTATCGGCCTGGAGCCGTCCGGGGTCTGCAGCATAGGTTTCGTAGATGCGCGGGACCGAGACTTCTCGGACGCGCAGGTCGGCGATATGCATAGGGATTGAAGATTGAGGATTGAAGATTGGCCCGACTCACTCCCAACCATACATAGTGCAAAGCTTCTACAATGTCAAGATAAAAGAAGCGCGGAAGTGGTCATAGCCAAATATAGAACGGAATCGAAATCTTACATCCAGAGATTGCGATCCAGGCTTCGGTATTGGATGGCCTCTCCTACATGTTGGGGTTTGATGTCGGTTTCTCCTTCCAGGTCGGCGATTGTGCGGCTGACTTTCAAGATTCTGTCGTAAGCGCGGGCGGAGAGGCCCAGCTTGGTGATGGCCATTTTTAATAGTTCGTCTCCCTTGCTGTCAATCCGGCAGTAGTCGCGGATTTCCCGGGTGCCCATGTGGGCGTTGCAGTAGAGGTGTTTCCTGTTGCGAAAACGGTGGTGTTGAAGCTGGCGGGCGGTGTTGACGCGCTCCCGGATGGTTTCGGAGGGTTCACCGGCCGGTTCACTGGAGAGTTCGGTGTAGTCGACGGCGGGGACTTCGATGTGGATGTCGATGCGGTCCAGGAGGGGGCCGGAGATGCGGGACATGTAGCGCTGGATGAAGGGGGGCGAGCAGGTGCATTCGTTTTTTGGGTCGCCGAAGTAGCCGCAGGGGCAGGGGTTCATGGCGCAGGCGAGCATGAACTGGGCGGGGTAGGTGAGGGAGATGGCGGCCCGGGCGATGGTGACGAAGCCGTCTTCGAGGGGCTGGCGGAGGACTTCTAAGACATTTTTCTTGAATTCCGGAAGTTCGTCCAAGAAGAGGACGCCGTGGTGGGCTAAGGAGACTTCGCCGGGGCGAGGGTGGGGGCCTCCTCCGATGAGGCCGGCATCGGAGATGGTGTGGTGGGGGGAGCGGAAGGGACGGACGGCGATGAGGGCGGTGTGGGGAGGCAGGAGGCCGGCGACGGAGTGGATTTTGGTGGCTTCGAGGGCTTCGTCTAAGGTGAGGTCGGGCAGGACGGTGGGGATGCGGCGGGCGAGCATGGTTTTGCCGGAGCCGGGGGGGCCGATCAGGATGATGTTGTGTCCGCCTGCGGCGGCGACCTCCAGTGCGCGTTTGGCGTGTTCCTGACCCCGGACGTCCCGGAAGTCGACGCGGTAGTCCAGCGCCTGGCGAAAGATCCGGTCGATGTCGATCTGGAGGGGGTCGATGGTGCGGTAGCCTTCGAGGAATTCGAGGGCTTCTATCAGGTCGTTCACGGGATGGATGGCGAGGCCCCCGGCGATGGCGGCCTCCCGGGCGTTTTCTCTGGCGAGGATCATGCCCTTCAGGCCGGCCCGGCGGGCTTCGACGGCCATGGGGAGGACGCCCCGGACGGGGCGAACGCCGCCGTCGAGGGAAAGTTCTCCGAGGATGGCGTAGCCGGAGAGGATTTCGGGGGAGATGGCGCCGGCGGCGGCCAGGATGCCGACGGCGATGGGGAGGTCGAAGGCGGAGCCTTCTTTGCGAATGTCGGCGGGAGCGAGGTTGACGGTGACGCGGCGGTTGGGGAAGACCCTTCCGGAGTTGCGGATGGCGGCGATGACCCGGTCTCTGCTTTCTTTGACGGCGTTGTCGGGCAGGCCGACGACGGAGAAGGCCGGGATCTGACGGTCGAGGTCGTTTTCGATGTGGACGATATAGGCGTTGATGCCGAGGGTGGCGCAGCTGAGGACGCGGGACATCATGGGGGGCCTCCTTGAATCGATAAACCTTTTTGAACCGCAGAGACGCGGAGGGCGCGGGGAACTGCGCTGTCGATTCGAGAAGGCAAAGGATATGCCAAGGGGGGTGATTTAATGTAAGTGGTTATTTTAGTGAGAGATACTATTGTTAAAGCGCAAAGGAAGGGATAGGTGAGGTGCAAGGGGTTTTCAGAATAGGAGGGTGAGGTTGAACAGGGTGTTCAATCGGGGTGTGAGGAAAGCAGCCTAAGGGATCCGGCGTTCAGCCGCGGGCAGAGCGCGCAATTGTTTTGATCTCTACCAGGATCGCTAAATCCGGGCGCCGCTTTCTCCATACACCGTCCTGGTCGGGACGTTCAATATCGGGGAACAGGTTGCCGGGTTTTAAATCTTCACGGATCTTCACTCTAAATGAATTTCACGCAGACGGGCGCTCTCACGTGGGTGACGTGGCCCGTTGGCGTCAGCGCTCCCGTCTGCTGGTCGATTCGAAAGGCGACAATATTGTCGGTGTTCTGGTTGGCGGCGAACAAGAAGGTTCCGGTCGGGTCGATGGCGAAGTTGCGTGGAAATTCCCCCTGAGTTGATTCATAGCCGACACAGGTCAGTTGGCCCGTCCTACCGTCGATTTGGAAGATGACGATGCTGTCATGGCCGCGGTTGGTGCCGTAGACGAACTTGCCCGATGGGGAGACGTGGATGTCTGCACAGTAGCTTGTGTCTGAAAAATCTTCGGGGAGGGTGGTTATTGTCTGCACCTCCCTGAGGGTGCCGGCCGCGTCGTCGTAGGTGTAGGCGACGGTGGTGTTGTCCAGTTCGTTGATGAGGTAGGCATATTTGCCGTTGGGGTGGAAGGCAAAGTGGCGCGGTCCGGCGCCGGCGTGGACCTGCGTCCAGGGTTCATCGTTGGGCGTTATCGTTGCGCGGTCTGCATCGAGCCGGTAGATCAGGATTTTGTCGATTCCCAGATCCGCTGCAAAGGCGTAGCGGTTGGTCGGGTCTATGGTAATTGAATGGGCATGGGGACCGCTCTGCCGCCCGGGGTTGACGCTGGAGCCACGATGCTGGATGAAGGCGGTCGCCTCGCCCAACTCTCCGGCGTCCTGTATGGGGAGGGCGGCCACGCTGCCGCCGCTGTAGTTCGCCACAAGGACGGCTTTGCCCGTCGCGTCGACGCTTAAGTGGCATGGCCCGGCGCCCTGCGAGGACTGGTGGTTCAGATAGGTCAAATCTCCCGTTTTCGGGTCGATGGAGAACGCGCTTACAGCGCCGCCCGCGCTGTCTTCAAAGCCATCTACTTCGTTCACCGCATAGAGGCGGCGCTTCTGGGGATCGATGGCCAGAAAGGAGGGGTTGACGATGTCCGAAACCGAACTGGCGAATTCTAAAGCGCCGGAAGAGGGGTGCATCCGATAGACGTAAATCCCTTCGCCCTGGTCCTGATCCTCTTTCCCTGTGTAGGTTCCAACATAGACCAGCATCTCTTCACGATTCTGTTCGGCCATGGTTTGTGCCCTCCGCGTTTTATGGGTGGATGCCTCCGGCCTGATCCTTTCTGACGTCCATCCGGTTTTTTATCAGGCCATAGACCTGCTTGAACCGGACATTTGTTGCAATATCGGCGATGTGCCGAGGCGTTGCAATCACGACTATCGGGCGGGGACGGTGCGCGATCAGGAGTCGGCGGATGTCCGGGATGGGGACCGTGAGTCAGAGCAGGTAACTATGAACTCGGGTCTGTGGGCGGCCGCACATCCGCCCAAGGCGCAAGGGCTTCAAAGGCAGCGGACGCGCGAAGCACGGTGATATCGTCGCGCCAGCGCCCGACGATGTGCAGGCCAACCGGCAGGCGGTTGCTGGCGAAGCCGCAGGGTAGAGTCGCCGCGGGCTGTCCGGTGATGTCGAACGGATAGGTAAAGGCAGTCCAGCCCAGATAAGTGGTCGGCCGGCCGTCAATCTGTGCCGGGTGATCGTCGCCGGCCGTGAAGGCGGTTACGGGGAGTGTAGGCGTCAGCATTAAGTCGTAGCTTTGCATGAATACACGCCAATTGTGGTAGTAGTCATTCCGTTGTGTGTAGGCCGAGGCCAGTTCTGCCGCAGAAAACCGTTGCCCCTGTTCCATCACTGCCAGAAGGCCGGGGTCTATGAGATCCCGGACCTCGTTCAGGTTATGGAGATATATACCGGCAAATGCGGACGCCCAGATCAGGTTGACAAAGTCCCACGGATCCTGGACCTCTGGATGGGCTTCTTCAACGTGGCACCCCAGCTCACCGAAGCGCTGTGCGGCCGCAGCAGCGATTTCGCGTACTTCCGAGTCGATGGCCGCATAGCCCAGATCGGGCGACCAAGCCACACGCAGACCCGCGATGCTTCCCTCCATCGCACTTAAGAAGTCGGTTTGGACGGGAAGGGAGAGACGGTCACGCGGGTCGGCGCCGGCCATCGCGGTGAGCATAAGCGCTGCATCTCGCACGGTTCGCGTGATTGGACCGATGTGTGAGAGTAGCTCGACAACGCTGGCCGGATACTGGGGGATGAGCCCCCACGACGGCTTCAGACCGTAGAGGCCGCAAAAGGACGCGGGTATGCGGATGGACCCGGCGCCGTCGGTTCCCTGCGCCAGCGGCCCCAGGCCAGAGGCGACTGCCGCCGCTGCGCCCCCGCTTGATCCACCGGCTGTGCGGCCAAGCTTCCACGGGTTGTGCGTTGGACCAGCAATGCGGTTGCCCGAGTCGCCTTTCCAACCCATTTCAGGGGTATTTGTTTTGCCCAGCATCACCCCCCCCGCTGCGTAGAGTCGTTCGACAATGGGCGCATCGAAGTCCGGCACCCAGTCTTTGTAGACGAGGGAGCCGCGGGTTGTGCGAATGCCTTTTGTTGGCGTGAGGTCTTTGAGCGAAGCGGGAATGCCCGCCAGCAGTGGCGGGCATTCCTTTTTTGCATACGCCCCTTCGGCGGCGCGTGCCTGCTTGAGCGCAAGTTCCCGCGTTACCGTGATGAAGGCGTTGATGCTCGGATTGAGCCGATCGATGCGGCTCAGGACCGCCTCGGTTACCTCAACCGGCGACACTTCACGCTTTTGATACAGGGTACGTAACTCCAGGGCTGATAAATAGCACAGATCGGTTGTATTCACACGCTGACCCGTTTGTATGTGTGCATCACGTTTTGAAGGTAAAGAAACAGAAAAGGGGACTCGGGTGAGCCCCCTCTCATATCAAGATCGCTTCGGCCGGTTATTGGCCGCTGTCCTCACCCTCTTCGCCGTCATCCATTGGGTTGCGTATTCGATCGATCTTGTCCTCGCAATATTTCTTCCATTTACGCGCATTAAGGCCCTTTTTGTAGTGGAAAATGGCCTTCTCTTTCCAGCCCGGCTTCTTGAGCGCCTCGTACGAGTCGCCGATAATGACATGTGCCGGAACCGCGTATTTCTTACTTCCGGTCGCCTTCCTGGCACTCGAAATTGCCCTTTGGTACTGCTTGGTTTCAAAATAGGCATCGGAAAGGCGAAAATGGGCCAGGGGATTCTTGCCGTTGATCTGAATCGCGCGTTGATAAGAATTGATGGCGCTCTTGTAGTGTTTTCGCCGTGTATGGGCGTAGCCGAGGTCCACGAGCACCTTGGCATCTTTGGGGGCAACCTGATTGGCTTTGTTCAGGATGTCTATTGCCTTTGCGGGTTGTTTTGTTTGCAGGTATACCTGCGCCAGATTGCGATAGACGATAATATTCTTAGAGTCGTTCGCAATCGCCCTGCGGTAGGCTCGAATCGCCTTGCTGTGTTCTTGGTGCTTTTATAGAGGTTGCCCAGAGCGCTGAATGCCCTGGCATATTTGGGATTGAGGGCTGTCGCGGTCGTGTAGGCCTCTTCGGCCTTTCTATAGTTCCGAGCGCCTTTGTAGGCCAACCCCAGGTTATAAAATGCGGTGGCATCGGTGGGGTCTAACTGCGTGGCATTTTCATACTGTACGATGGCATTCTTGTAGCTGCGCCGCTTGAGGTAGCGGGTGCCCTGTTGCAAATAGGCGAGTTTCAGGTATTCCCTGGACTTCCCGTCAGCAAGTTTGGGGTCGATTTCCAGGACCTTCTGGAAGCTGTCCTGAGCATCTCCGTATTTTTTTAAGAAAGTGAGATAAATCTGTCCCAGTTCGAAGTAGGCCGCGGCATAGTCGGGTTTTACGGTAACGGCCATCCGGTAGGCCTCCACGGATTTTTGGTAATTCCTGAGCTTTTTGTAAGTACTCCCCATTGCCCGGTAGGCCTGGGCATTCTTGCCGTCGAGCCGCACCGCCTCTTCGAAGGCCGCAAGGGCTTCCTGGAACCGGCGCTTTTTGACCAGTTCCAGCCCTGAATTGTACTTTTCGGCCGATTCGGGCGAGACCTGGGCTGTGGCCGGGGTGGCCAGGCACAGAGATGAGAGGAGAACCGTCAAAAATTTTATGGATCTCTTCCTCATTGTGTTACTCCATAAGAGATTATGGAAAGGGTTCGTGCTGGAACGGAACTGTAGACGGCATAATATTGCAAATTTTTGGCACGCTGTCAAGGGTTTTAACATGCCAAAGGGCCACCGTGCATTTCAGATGTCAATACGCGGTGGCCCTGATCCGGATGCGGCATCCTGCCTGAGAAGCTGTCTTAAAACCCCCAGCGGTCTTCGCGCGGCTGCAAAAGCACCTGTCTGCCTGCTTGCGCGCAGCAGCGCAAGCAGGTGTCGGTCGGCGTTGGTCAAACCCATCCGTTTCTAAGATCAGTTGTTCAGGGTGAACTTGATCATCTGAGTCATCCGGACTCTGACCGGCTTGTCGTTTTGCATGGCCGGTTTGAAGAGGAACTGCGCTACCGCGTCTATGGCGGCCTGTCTGAAAATTTCCTGACCCTTGAGGACCTGGATCCTGCTGACGCGCCCGTCTCTTCCCACCTGGAACCTGAGGAAGACCTTGCCCTCCAGGCCGGCTTTGCGGGCAAGATCGGGATAAACAGGTTTCACTTTCTTGATCGCTACCGGTTTCTCTTCCACCTTCCAGAACTCAAGAACCTCTTCCTCCGGGGCTGCCGTGGCGCCCGGGGGCGGGGGCGGCGGGAGGTCTACCGGGGCCTGGTCGAAGTCGAGGTCGGTACTTTCGATTGTGACATCATCGGGCACGTCTTCACTCTCGGTTTCGATTGGGACCGCCGGGCGTGGAGGCGGAGGCGGCCGCTTGATCTGGCGGGTTTCCGGAATATCATCCATCTGAATGATGACCTGGTCTTTTCTGCCTGCCGTGGCCGAGATATCAAATTCGGGGAAGAGACTGGCCAACAGGACATGCAGACCAACCGAGGTGGCTGTACAGGTCCAGAAGACTCTGGGATATTTCCTCTTGAGGTCGGCAGCCGGATTTTTCCTTCGGACCATTGCCATAGTTGGTTACCCCTCTCTTTCGGTTGCAAAGTTGACCCGGAGGGCGTCTGCTTTGCGTAATTCTTCCAGGACTTTGGAAACCAATCCGTAGGGCGCCCTGCGATCGCATTTGAGCGAGACAATCAGACGGGGGTTTTTTACACGGCGATCGTAAAAGATCCCCGCCACCTGTTCAATCTTGGCGTCCTTGTCGTCGATAAAAACTTTGCGGTCGGCAGAAACCCAGATGTAGGAGATGTGCCGGCGCAATTTAATCTCCTCGATCTTTTCGGCCTTGGGCAGGACGATACCGGTTACCCGGTAGCGCACAAAGACCGTTGAGACCATAAAAAAGATGAGGAGAAGAAATGCGATATCGGCCATCGAGCTGGTGGGGATGGAGGTTCCTATCGTCGATTTTTTACTAAAATCAGGCATGTACGCGTCTCCTGAGTTCGAACAAGCCTGTTATTCGGGCGAGGCAAGGGAGATTCGAGTCGCGCCGGTAAGCTTAACTTCGTCCAGAACGTCGATAAAATTGGTGTACGGCGTCTCCTCAGCGGCTTTGAGTGAAATGATCAGCTTGTCGTTCTCTTCCAGGCGGCGTTCGATATCGGCGCGGAGCTGGTTGAGCGGAATCTCCTCCAGGTTGATGAGAATCTGACCGGCCGCGTTGATCCAGATGTTGCAAATGTTCTTTCTCTGAATCTTTTTTTGTTCTCCGGCCGGTGGGAGCTGCATCCCGATCCCCTTGTCCTGGTTCATCGTGGTGGTTACCAGGAAGAAGACGATCAGGAGGAAGGCGATATCCGCCATTGAGGAAGTGGGGATCTCGGGATTGGACTTGTTCCGCCTCGCCAGGTCGCGCTTTTTTGCCATGGTCTATTCTCCGTTCTCCTCACCGCTATAGCCGGCCTGGATAAGCTCATCAATAAACTGGTTGGAACTCTCCTGCATGTCGATGATGATTTTGTCGATCCTGGAGACAAAGAAGTTGTGCAGAGCCTGGATTGGGATTGCGATGAGAAGCCCGGAGGCCGTCGTAATCAGCGCTTCGGAGATACCGCCAGCCACAATGCTGGGCTCCACGTCACCGGCGTCGGCAATCGCTTCGAAGGCGTTGATCATCCCGCTTACGGTACCGAGGAATCCGAGCAGGGGGGCAATGTTGGCGACCGTGGAAAGCCAGACCATGCCCCTTTCCAGGAAGGCCATCTCAATGGTGCCCGACTCCTCGATGGCCTTTTCCGAGTGTTCGAGGCCCCGGTCCAGACTGAGAACACCGGCGTGGAGCACTGACGCAACCGGCCCTCGAGTGTTGGAAAAGACCTCTGCAGCGCCTTCCGGGCCCCCCCATCTAAAAGCTTGCTGGACTTCTATAAAAAAGAACTTCACATTGATCCCTGCCCAAGTCAGCGTCCAAAGGCGCTCTATGCCGACTGCGATACCAAATAACAGCATAAGCGCCAGGGGCACCATAAAGGGTCCGCCTTTAACAAACAGTTCGAGCATACCGTTATGTCCTCCCTATGCGTATAAAAGTTATCATCTTTCAGCTGTCTCACCCTTTCTGAAAAACAGCCACTGGTATCATCCCACGCGCTGGACGCTGGGACGGGTCTCTCGATATATCCGACCTGCCTGTGCGTAGCGCGCAGGTGTCCGCACGCCTGCCTGGCGCCAGGCTGGATAAGCCGAAGCCTGTCCAAACTTTAGTACAGAGTATCCAACCACCCCAATACCATCCATACGATGGTCATAAAAATTCCGATTAACACCAGACACAACCACCACCAAACCCATTTCTGCTGAGCACTTCGAAAGTGTTCAATGCTGTGCCACCGCGCATTCTGCCATGCCCACTCACTACCTCTTGCTCCCATTATCAATGCTATTGCTATGTAGACCACACCAGCTATTGCACCGCCCACGAGCGCTCCCAGTATCAATGTTATTACTATGCCGACTACAGGAACCAGACAGAGCAAGGCAATATAGGTTCTGTTGCCCAATCCCCATATCCAATTCATTAAGAAGGCACCCCAGTTCCACTTCTTGATTTCGTCCGGAACTACCGACGATTTTCCTTTTCCAGAGAGGTTTTCCGGGATTCTAACCTGGATTTCATATCCTATCCTGATTTTGTCTAAAACGGCAGGTTTAACCCCCAGTTTGTCGGCCGCTGGCACCAATCCCTGATTTTGAATGAGGTTAGCGATTTCAGAGACCGTTGGCCCTCCCGGAAGTGCAGCAATTGTTGTGGAGTCGTTAATTTCTTTATTCATTCTTCATATCCTTTCTCCATAGGCCACAGAACGGACGCTAAATTGGATTTTCTGAGGTTTTGAGGCTACCGGTTCAAATATCCTTAGTGTAACGAGTTATTATCACTATTTTTTCCCCTTGATGTCTACCTCCTCGCTACTTTTCTTTTTCTTTTTGAAGAACTCCTGCAGTTTCTTCTGCTCTTCTGTCAGCGGCGGATTGATCTCGTCGAGCATCCGCTGGGCGTTTCCGCTCCACTGCGGATCGCGTTTCGCTTTCTCGTAAGATCTCAGGGCCCGAACGGAGTCTTGCTTGGACCTGGATTTTTTCCAACGGTTGAAGAAGTGACTGCCCTTCATGTAGTTGAGTTTTCCATTCCCCGGATCAAGCTTGAGGCCCCGGTTGACCATGGTGATGGCCCCGGTTGCATCGGCCAGTTGTTCAACCACCACCAGGTTGTCGGGCTGGAGCTGGAGCATTTTATTTAAAATTCGGACCTGAAACCTTTTGGACTTGTTCAGTTTCTTTCCGAGCGTGAGGAGATTTTCAAGGTAGAGGTAATTCTCGGGGTCGTGGGCGTGGAGTTTTTCGTAAGCGCCAAATGCCTTCTGAAGCATCTCTCGTTGCTGGTATATATTGGCCAGCGTCTCAAGGGTCGCAAAATCCTTCGGGTCCATCTCAATGAGCTTCTCCATCTCCTTCAGGGCCTCATCCTCTTCCCCCGTATGCAGGGCCAGCTTTGCGATTGTATCCTGTATTTCGGGGTTGTCCGGTTCCAATTCGCCCCAGCGGCGGGCGTACTGCAGGGCCAACTCGTACTCGCTCTCTTCAATATAGAGGCTCACCAGAGAATGCAGGTAGTGGATCTCCTGCTCTTGCGCGGGAGATAAGCCAAGCAGAATATTATATGTCTCAATGGCTGCCGACCGGTTTTCCTGTATCAGATAGAGTTGAGCGAGATACGTATAGGCAATTTTGGTATTTTTGCTCTGAGGCGCCAGCTCCGTTGACTTTTCGAACCAGGAGACTGCCTCGTCATAATGCTCGAGTTCGTTACGAAGCCTGCCCAGGTAATAGGCCGTCTTCGCATTTTTCTGGTTATAGTTCCAGGACTTGGTCAGTTGTACTTCCGCATCTTCATATTGTTTGCTCATCAAATATCTGTGGCCAAATAAGAGATGTTGGCTGGATAGCACGGCCGAATCGGCGGCCGCCAATTTGGGCTCGGCGTTTTCTTTCTCTTTCTTTTTTGCCGCGACCGATGAGACGTCTCCCAGAATCAGGAGCCCGCACCAAAGGCCGACCAACCCAAATCGTATTTTGGGTTTCATTGCGTTTACACTCCCCAATGGCCGATCCATCCTGGACGTTGTTTGAAAAAGGTTCGTTAAGCCTGTAAAAGTCCTATCATTAAAGGTCATTAAGGGGTCTGGAATCTTATGAATGTTGAAATCTAATGAATAGAAATATATATGTCAAGATAAAATCCACCCCATCTATATTTTTACCACATTTGAACGGCGGGGAGTCGGAAAAAGTTCCTTTTTATCGCCTTTAAAATAGGACTAAAACCTGAAATTTCAATATATTATTGATATTTCCAATACTATTTAAGTTTGGCGAACCGGGCGGCTTTGGGTTTGGGAGGGCCAATACGGTCGAGCCTTTGGTCCACCTCCGCACGCCGGTTTGCCGCCCTGTTCAGGTTCTGGATGAGACGCTCGGCGGCCGGGGAGCGGGCCCCTTTTTCCATAAAATGAGCGGGTATTCCCGCCAGTTCCCGGAGGAGTTTCCCCTCCCCGAGCAGGAGTTCAACGGTCTCGCTCTGGAGCCAGGCAATGTCGAGATAGGCGTTGAAGTGAGATTCCCGGGTGAGGAGGAGGCCTTCCACCTCATCCAGCGTGGCTGTGGAATCTTGAGGAGGGGAGGAGGCTTCCGAAAGCCGCTGAAAGGCGGCCAGGGCCTCTCTAATCCGGTCGTCCGTGCGGTCTCGCCGTTCTTCTGCCTCAAGGAGCGACTGAACGACCTCGTCTCGGATGGGCAGGGCGCGTGTGGATTTCCGCCGCTGCCGCTGCTGCCGCTGTCTCTGGCGGGCTATGACGTAATTGAGGATCTGGTCTCCCTTCAACCATGCCAGCAAGATAGGCCCGACAACCAGAAAGATGGGGTAGAAAATCTGCATTATGTTTCTTTCGCCGCAACAACCTGGCGTTCACGATAATAGGGCATTTTAAAGAAAGTATAACTTGTGAATAAAGGCGTGTCAATAGAATTTTTAAATTGGAGGGGGAGGACCTGTGATTCGGTGGTGGAGAGTTGGGCGATTGGCGAAAAGGAAGTTGACAAAGATTGGGGGAGTCTGTATATTTGTCTCTTAGTCATGATTGACATCCGGTTTTTGGACCGATACCAAGAGGCCTGGATGGTCATCATATTATCTTCGTGTTATCATGCCTTCAACGTAAGGAGGCTGGCCCCGCCGATTATGGGCCCCGGGGAGGTGTGTGTCCCGGCTTTTATGACCCCTTGATGCGCGTGCGTCAAGGGGATTTTTTGTATCTGATCGCAGACAAACAGGTTTCCAGGTCATCAAATAATAGGGGGTGAGCACGATGGATAAATCGGTCGACAAAATCGTACAGGAGGGGTTGACCTTCAACGATGTGCTGCTGGTTCCGGGCAAGTCTGAAGTGTTGCCACGGGAGGTGGATCTGAGCACCCGGCTGACCAACCGCATCCGACTCAATATTCCCCTGGTCAGCGCGGCCATGGACACGGTCACGGAGGCCCGCTTGGCTATTGCCATGGCCCAGGAGGGTGGGATTGGCATCATCCACAGAAATTTCTCGGTTGAGGAGCAGGCCGGAGAGGTGGAAAAGGTGAAGCGGTCCGAGAGCGGGATGATTGTGGATCCAGTGACACTCTCTCCGGATAGCTATATCCACGAGGCCTTAGGGTTGATGAAGAAATACCGGATTTCCGGGGTGCCGATTGTGGATGAGGGGAAAAAATTGGTGGGTATTCTCACCAACCGGGACCTCCGGTTTGAGAAGAGTGTGAATCGAAAGGTGAGTGAGGTGATGACCCAAAAGGGGCTGATCACAGCCCGGCTGGGCATTTCGCTGGAAGAGGCACAGGAGATTCTTCAGGCACACCGGATTGAGAAGCTGCCGGTTGTGGATGGGCAGGGGAAATTGAAAGGACTGGTTACGGTCAAGGATATTGAAAAAAAGATCCAGTATCCCGACGCTTGCAAGGACGACATCGGCCGGCTGCGCGTTGGGGCGGCTGTGGGTGTGGGCAGGGATTCCAAAGCGCGGGTTGCGGCCTTAGTTGAACAGGAAGTGGATGTGATTGTGATCGATACGGCCCACGGCCACTCCCGGGACGTGCTGGAGACCGTGGAAGGGTTCAAGGCGGCGTTTCCGGAGGTGGACGTGATTGCCGGTAATATTGCTACGGCAGAGGCGGCAAAGGATTTGATTTCGGCAGGTGCCGACGCGGTCAAGGTGGGGATGGGACCGTCGGCCATCTGTACCACCCGGGTTATTGCCGGGGTGGGCATCCCCCAGATTACGGCGATTATGGACTGTTGGGAGGCCGCAGAGAAGGCGGGCATCCCACTTATTGCAGATGGGGGGATCACGCAGTCGGGGGATGTTGCCAAGGCGATCGCGGCCGGTGCGAATTCGGTTATGATCGGCTACCTGTTTGCAGGCACGGATGAGAGTCCGGGAGAGACCGTTATTTATCAGGGGCGGACGTTCAAGGTCTACCAGGGCATGGGCTCTCTGGGGGCGATGCAGCGGGGCAGCAAGGACCGATACTTCCAGGCAGACGTCGAGCACAACAAACTGGTTCCGGAAGGGATTGAGGGACAGGTGCCGTATAAGGGATCGATTTCGGGGTTTATCTACCAGCTTGCGGGCGGTCTGCGCGCAGGGATGGGATACTGCGGAGCGCGCACGGTTGAAGAGTTGCGTCAGAACGGCCGATTTGTGAAGGTTACCTCGGCGGGGGTTCGGGAGAGTCACGCGCACGATATTACGATTACAAAGGAGGCGCCGAATTATCGGTTGGAATAAACGTGAAACGTTCCACCCTGCCTCACCCCCGAAATCCGGAAGCCAGGGTTTTGGGGAAGGGTGGAGGGGGCGTTTGCCTTTTCAGGTTTTCTATTTAGGGGATGAGTATGCCGATTGAGGTTGACCGCATTCGGGCGGAGTTTCCGGTTGTCCGGAAATGGATTTATATGAACCATGCCGGCATCGCGCCGATTTCGCAGTCGGTTTATCGGGCGATGAACGGGTACCTCCGGGATGTGGCGAGCAACGGGATGACGGAAGTAGAGGCCTGGCGGAAGGCCGAGGTCCGGACCCGGAAGCTGGCCGCACGTTTGATCGGGGCACGGCCTTCGGAGATCGCTTTCGTGAAGAATACGACCGAAGGCATCCTGGCCGTGGCCAACGGGCTGCGCTGGCGTTCCGGAGACAGTGTGGTGATTGCCGACCGGGGGTTTCCGGCCAATGTGTATCCGTGGCTGAACTTAGCCTCTCGAGGGGTGGAGACGCGGATGGTCCCGGAGGTGGACGGCCGCATCCGGCTGGAGGATCTCTTAGGCGCAGTGGAAGAACACACGCGCGTCATTTCCATCAGTTCGGTGGAGTTTGCCAGTGGGTTTCGCCACGATCTGAAGACGATCGGCGCCTTCTGCAAAGACCGCGATATTCTCTTTTTTGTGGATGCGATTCAAAGTCTGGGGGCGCTTGGGCTGGACGTGGCCGAAGCGGCGATCGATTTTGCCTCGGCCGATGCGCACAAGTGGCTGCTGGGGCCGGAGGGTACCGGCATTTTTTTCTGTTCTCGTCGGGCGATGAAGCGACTCAGGGTGGTCAATTTGGGATGGGCAAGTGTGGTGAATCCAAGGGATTTTCTGTCGTACGATACTACGCCTTTGTCCGATGCGCAGCGATTTGAGTGCGGCACGCTAAACAGGGTGGGTATGTACGGCCTGAAGGCCTGTTTCGATTTGATTCACACGACCGGGATAGAAGAGATCGAAGCGCGGGTGTTGATGCTTACCGACCAGCTTTGCGCTGGACTTGAAGAGAAGGGATACACGGTGGTCAGTTCCCGGCGGCCTGAAGAGAAGTCTGGTATTGTGGTGCTCCGGCATTCTGACATCACATCCGAAGCCCTGTATGAGAAGTTGTATGAGGCGAATATTGTGGGTGCTGTGCGTGGGGGTGGGCTCAGGTTATCTCCACATTTTTATAATACCGAGGAAGAGGTCGATCGGGTTTTGGATGTGTTGCCGTAGATAAACGCTGTGGATAGAAGCGCCGTAGGGCCTCCCCTACGGTTTTTTTGTTCAGGGTCGTCGGTTTTTGCTGCGTGAAGGAGGTGCGCATAAGAGAACGCCCACACGAACTGTTCAAGGAGGGTTCTGTTAACGCAAGTCGGATCGATACAACCGGGTAGATGTCGGCGGTGCAAGCGAATTGAATGCTTGTGTTTTGTTTGAGCAGAAAAAATCGAAAAATGAAGATTAGTCTTGATTCTTTGCCTGGAACGTTCTTATATTTTGGTTTAGATCGCAAAGTTATTAAGGACCAATGCTGGGTATCCGACCTGCCTGCCACGAAGTCTCTGGCAGGCCTGCAGCAGGCAGGTGCAGAGGACTGATAGATTAAAGAGGTATAATAGGGGATCGAGCAGGGCTGACGTTTCCATAGATTATCCTCCTTATTGATGTGTCTCAGTATTGAAGGATAATCTAACGCGTCCTGCTCATTTCTTATAGCTCTTTCTCACGGAATTGTCCAAAGTTTAGTAATCTTTATCGTAAGGAGGTGAACGCGATGCCGGCTGCCAGGAAGGCTAAGAAGGCTGCTAAGAAGGCTGCTAAGAAGGCTGCCAGGAAAGCTAAGAAGGCTGCTAAGAAGGCTGCTAAGAAGGCTGCCAGGAAAGCTAAGAAGGCTGCCAGGAAGGCTGCCAGGAAGGCTAAGAAGGCTGCTAAGAAGGCTACCAGGAAGGTTGCCGAGAAGCCCGTCGAGAAGGTTGCCAGGAAGGTTGCCAAGAAGCCCGTCGAGAAGGTTGCCAAGAAGGTTGCCAAGAAGGCTACCAAGAAGGTTGCCAAGAAGGCTACCAAGAAGGCTACCAAGAAGGCTACCAAGAAGGCTACTAAGAAGGTTGCCAGGAAGGCAAGAAGGCTGCCAGGAAGCCTGCCAGGAAGCCTGCCAGGAAGCCTGCCAGGAAGGCTAAGAAGGCTGCCAGGAAGCCTGCCAGGAAGGCTAAGAAGGCTTAAAAGATAGAACACTTCTGGCCTGTGCTGTTTGCCTCCCGTGAGTGGGAGCGGTCTCTCCCCTATGTTTAAGATCGGTAGCTGGCGAGAAGTTCCCTTCTGTCGTACGAGGTATGGAGGTGGGAGATATTGTCAAGAGTTGTGGATGAGAAGAAGAAGGTGGCGCGGGTGACCTATCTGCCGGCTCAGACCGACCTCTCTAAGATGGAGCTGGCCGTGGCCCGGGTCGGTTACGGTGCGAACGATACCAAGGCCGACGTCAAGGCCTATGCCGACCTTCCCGGTTGCTGCAAGCTGCCGGATAAGAAATAGGCATGTCCCAGGAGACAGGGTGTCATTCCGGAGAGGATGTGCGGGCGATTGACGACCTCCTGCAGCGCTTGGAAGAAGCGGTTGCCCGGGGGGATCCGGAGGCCTTGGCCGCCCTGCTCTGCAGGGAAGTGAGCGCCGTCTTTTCCGGAACGTCCGAACCGGTTCGGGGTCGAGAGGCCGTGCTTGCAACCTGGAAGCGGCATATGGCCCAGTGGTCGGAGGTTCGAATTGCCCGGCGGCATACTGTTGTGCGTATCCACAGCGATGTGGCCTGGGGGAGTTTTATGTGGGATGGCGAGGGCCGGGTGGATGGGAAATGCTACCGGCTGGAGGACGAGCGGTGGACGGTTGTGATGCTGTGGGAAGATGGTGGGTGGCGGCTGGCGCAGACGCATACGTCCATGCCCTATCGCAACTGGGAGTCGCACCGGGTAGACGGGTAGATGACAGGCACCTTTTTGCTTGTATTTCGGTTTTATCTAAGGCCTCTTCTGCTGGCGGAAAGGGCTATTTTATTTGGTGAGTACGGATACCCCTGTGCGCTGTTCTTGTCTTTCGCTGCGGTGTATGTTATTTTGCCATCGTTCAAAACAGCGACTCCCGATTCAAACCAATCGACTCTGACCGAGAGATCGGGACTCATATGGATTTTTTACCGGAGACGATTCTGCAGTTTGGCGGGGGGAATTTCCTCCGGGCGTTTGTCGACCTGTTCGTGCACGAGGCGAACCAGTCCGGGCAAGCGGTGGGGCGCGTGGTTGTGGTACAGTCGACTGAGAGCAACCGTGCGGAACTGCTCAATGTCCAGGGCGGGCGATACCACGTGGTGATCCGGGGGCTGGTGGGTGGGGAGGGGGTCAATCGGGCGCAGGCGGTGGAGAGTATCAGCCGGGCGCTGGTGGCAAAGACGGAGTGGGAAGAGGTGCTGGATGTGGGGCGGTCTCCGGAGTTGCGCTGGATTGTTTCCAATGCGACCGAGGCGGGTTATGCGCTGGATGCGGATGACCGTGCGGAGGGTGGGGCGCCGGGGTCGTTTCCGGCCAAGCTGCTGCTGGTGCTTAGCGCGCGGTTCAAGGCCGGAGGGGCAGGGGTGACGGTTCTGCCGTGTGAACTGGTCGAACAGAACGGCGATCGGTTGCTGGACCTGGTCCTGGAGCAGGCGCAGGTCTGGGGGATTGCGGGCGCTCTGACCGATTGGCTGCGGCATGAGGTACGCTGGCTGAATACGCTGGTGGACCGGATCGTGAGCGGGAGGCCGGAGGGACACCCGCTGCTGGGGAAGGATGCGCTGCTGACGGTGGCCGAGCCGTTCGCGCTGTGGGTGATTGAGGAGAAGGGAGAGGCCGCGCCCCTTTTCCACCATCCCGCGCTCCAGCGGGTTGGGGATGTGCGGCCGTTTTCGCTTCGGAAGGTGCGGATTCTCAACGGGGCGCATACGGCGCTGGTGTGTAAGGCGCTGCCGCTGGGCATCGAAACGGTTCGGGAGGCGGTGCTGCATCCGGAGATCGGGCCGTGGTTGCGGGCGCTGGTGTTTGAAGAGATCGTGCCCACGCTCGAGGGGCGTGTAGAAGGCTCCGGGCGTTTTGCAGAGCAGGTTCTGGAACGGTTTGCCAATCCTTTTTTGAACCACCAGCTGGCCGATATTGCGCTTCACCATGATGCCAAGGTAAAGGTGCGTGTGATGCCTACGTACGAGGCGTTTGTGGAGGCTTTCGGGCAGAAGCCGGGGCTTCTGGGTGAGATTTTAAGCAATTACCTGAACTGAAATTCGATCTATGGGAACCGATCAGCGATATCCTATTCCCGCCGGGACTTATCGGACAGAGGAGGAGATTAAACGGAGCCGGTTTATTACGACTTGGAGGCTCTAAGTTGGGAGGAACGCCTATGGGATCGGTTCGGGCAGTTTATATGATTACGGATATGGAGGGGGTGGCCGGGGTGGACGACTGGGATCCCCGGCATTTTGAATATGCCAATCAGGCCAAGGGGGTGTACGACCGCTCGGAGGTGCAGCGGCTGCTGACGGGGGAGGTGAACGCTGCGGCCGAAGGGCTGTTCGAGGCGGGGGTGGGGGAGATTCTGATTAACGACGGGCACGGTGCGGGGCGGACGATTCTGCCCGAGGAGCTGATTTCGGGGGTCAAAATCGTTCGGGGGAAGAACCGGCCGCGTGGGCTGACGGGGTGCTCGTCGAAGTTCGATGCGATGGTGCAGGTGGGGATGCATGCGATGGCCAACACCCCAAACGCCTGCTTGGCGCACACGATGAGCCGGGACGTTGTTTACCGGGTGAACGGGCGGGAGGTGGGGGAGATGCAGATTGCGGCCTACTTAGCAGGCCAGCTCGGCATTCCCTGGATTTTCACGTCGGGAGATTTGCACGCGTGCCGGGAGTCGGAGGACTGGGTGGAGGGGATTGTGACGGCGCCGGTGAAGGAGGGACTGTCGGATTTGTGTGCGATCCACCTGGCGCCCGTGGATGCCCGGAAGCTGATCCGGGAGCGGATTCAGGAGGCGGTGAAGGTGGCGGAAGAGATCGAGCCGCTGAGGGCGGAGGGTCCGGTGGTAATGGAGATCGAGCGGGGGGAGCCGTGGCCGGCGAAGTTGAGGGAAGGGGCGGAACGGGTGGACGCGTTTACGATCCGGTATACCGGAGACCATTTCTGGCAGGTGTACCACCACTACTACCAGGGGAGACCGGATTTGTCGCTGCCGGAGTGAAAGGAGGTTGCCCAAGACAAGGGGATCAGCCTGGTGCAACTGGCAATTGCCTGGGTTTTGCGGCTGCCGGTGATCTCCTGCGTTCTGGGGAGGCCAAGAGTCCGAAGCAGGTTGAAAAACACGTGGGGGCGGCGGAAGTGAGGTTCAGCGCGGAGGAGTTAGAGCGCATCGAAGCGATTCTGGAAGATACACCGGAGGGGTGAAAGGGGATTACAAAACGTAAGATGCAAGCTGGCCTTTCGCAAAAAATCGGAGGATGGAGCTTTTATGGAAAAGGAACTGGTTCAGATGCGGGTGAACGGGTGGTGTGTTTTGGAGGGGATTGTTCCCGAAGATCGAGTGGGGGCGGTGCGCCAGAGTGTCTTGGAGTCCGTTGAGCGGCACGGGAGGCCCGAACCCCGTGAGGTAGGGATCGGCCATGTGTCGGGATTTATTGGGTACGACCAGTCGCTTGCCCCTTACCTGGCGGATTCACGCCTTATGGGCATTGCAGGGGCGCTGCTGGGTCATCATGTGCGGATTTCCATGGTGTCTGCAACAATAAATCTGCCTGGAAATAAACGGGGGGTATGGCATGCGGACTGGCCTTTCAACCAGAACAACGTGGGGCACATCCGGGCGCCTTACCCGGATGTGGTTGCACATTTGACGACGCTGTGGATGCTTTCGCCCTTCAGTGCGGAGAACGGGGGGACGCTCATTCTGCCGGGCAGCCACCGGGCGGACAACAACCCCACCGGAGACAACGGAATCGATCCGAAGGATTTCCTGCCGGGCGAACTCCAGGCTACCGGAGAGGCCGGCAGTGTGCTGGTGATAGACAGCCGGCTGTGGCACGCCTCGGCCCCCAATACCACCGATGAACCGCGTGTGTCGGTTGTGATTCGCTATGCTCCCTGGTGGCTCAACACGGATGTGCTGATGCCCGGTTCGGCCGAACGGGCGCGGATGGTGGACGAGCCGGGCGCTTCGGAGAATGAGCAGCCGCCAGTGCCGAAGGAGGTCTACGATGGCCTGCCCGAGGATGTGAAACCCCTTTTCCGGCACTGGGTGAGGTGATGCCATGGTAGAACGAAATATCGGGATCTGCCGCCAGCTCTTTGTGGACGATTTCTGGATCGACCATTCGGAAGGGGTCACGCGGCGGCTGCACGAGCCGGTGCGCCGGGATGTGGCGATCGCTCCCGAGCATCCCTGGGAGCGGGACGGCGTTTCCTATATGGTGACGTTTCGGGAGGGGGATCGCTTTCGGGGCTGGTACCGCTGCGACGCGGAGATGTCTGTTCACAAGAAGCGGCAGGTCCTGATTGCCTATGCCGAAAGTTCGGACGGCATTCACTGGGAGAAGCCGGTGCTGGGTCTTATCGAATTTGCAGGGTCCAAGGAGAACAATCTGGTCTGGACCGGCCCGGGGAACAATATGTCGCCGTTTCGGGACGACGCTCCGGACGCGCCCGAGGAGGAACGCTACAAGGCGATTGTCCGGGACCGGCCCGGCGTATTCGCGCTCGTGTCTCCAGACGGGCTGCGCTGGCGGTTGATGCGGGAGGAGCCGATTCTGACTGAAGGGCCTTTCGATTCACACAATATCGCGTTTCGGGATCCCTGGAAGGATGAGTACGTGATCTATTGCCGGGGTGTGGCCGGAGAAGGGAATTTCTTAGGCGGCGTCCGGTGGATCCGACGGACGACCTCGCAGGACTTTCGGACCTGGACGCCCTTAGAGCCGATCGATGCGGGCGATACGCCGTTTGAACACCTCTACACCAATGCCTGCGTTCCCTACGAACGGTCGCCGGGCACCTATCTGATGTTCCCTTCCCGGTTCGTGCCCGAGCGCGAGCCGACACCCGACTGGAAATACGGCCCGGGCGTGAACGATATCGTGTTTATGTCCAGCCGGGACGGGCTGCATTTTGACCGCAGTTTTATGGAGGCTTTCCGCCGGCCCGGGCCGGATGAGGGGAATTGGCACGAGCGCGCGGTTTACATGGAACGGGGGATTTTGCAGACATCGCCGACGGAGATGTCGATGTTCGGGATGGAGAACTGGCGGCTGCCCTCTGTTCGCATCTCGCGTTATACCCTCCGAACCGACGGCTTTGTGTCGGTCAACGCTGGGTTCGCGGGGGGGGGATTTACCACCCCGGCGCTGGTTTTTGAGGGCGATGAGCTGGAATTGAACTACGCGACATCGGCGGTGGGGTCGGTTCGGGTGGAGGTCCAGGATGCCGGTGGAGGCCCTCTGCCCGGTTTTGCACTGGATACGTGTCCCGAGATCTTTGGCGATGAGATCGAGGGAGTGGTGCGCTGGGCGGACGGGGGTGATGTGGGGGCGCTGGCGGGCCGGCCGGTGCGGCTGCGGTTTGTGATGAAGGATGCGGACGTGTTTGCGTTTCGGTTTCGGGAAAAGGGGACGGCTTGACACGGTGTCCGTGTCTCTCCATACTCGCGGCCGGTGAGCCTGCGTGCGGCCACACGGGTAATTGCGATGGGATAAGAGGAGGAAATTTCGGGTTTCGGAATGCGCAATATTAAGGTTTTTCAATTCGCAATGTGACAGGGGTCAAGTAGGTCTTGACCAGGAATACCTGATTGTGTAATTTTACATGTGCTGTTGAGCCGGTATCAGCCGGGGCATTTACCAGCATTCTTGGGGGAAAGAAGGATGACAAGGAATAGCGAATTTGGAGGTTGCAATTTTACCGGGTTGTTCCACCTGTTCTCCGGGGTGCTGGTTCTGATCTTTGTTTGTGTCGGCCTGGGCGTATCGGACGGTAAGGAAGGGGAGATTCTTTATTCGCGCGCCGAACTGGATTCTCTGACTTCTGGGGCCGAGCGACAGATGGGTGCGGGCGCGTTTGCGGAGGCCGCCGGCATCCTCGCCCGCCTTGCGGAGGCCTATCCGGAGGATGCCGTGCTCCAGATCCAGCTGGGCCATGCGTATCTGAAAAGTGGAGGCTTCAAAGGGGCTCGGGATGCCTTTAAGAGGGCCAAAGAACTCGATGGAACGCTCGTTGAGGCTTATGTGGGCCTCGGGATGGCCCACTTGAAGACGCCCGCCAGGGGGGTGCCGGCTTACTACAACTTCCGGCGTTCGGTGGGCGAGGCCAAGCGGGCGATCAAGATTGATTCCACGTACGCACCGGCTTACTGGCTTTTGGGCGAGGGCTATGAAGAATTCGAGGAAGACCATGAAAAGGCCGTGGCGTATTTTATGAAGTATATCCAGCTGGAGTCGGACAATCCGGACGGGCTTTACGCCTTCGGGATTGCCTGTATTCAGGCCAAGCAATACGAGAAGGTGGACCAGTATCTCGCGCCCTACCTGAAGGAGAACCCCGAGGAGGTCCAGCTTCTTCCCCTCGTGGCTCAGGCGCATTTCTTTCTGGAACGCTTTGATCTGGCTTTAGAAAACTTCGAACGCTATCTGCAGACGCTGGACGAGGAGGAGCGTCAGCTTTACACCGACATCTCTTTGGTTGCTTCCAATCAGGAGGTCGAGGATCTGGAGGCGACCCCGGAGGGGGAGCGTGTGGCCTACCTGGAGCAGTTCTGGCTGAGGCGGGATTCGGATATTCTGACCAAGATCAACGAGCGCATTATCGAGCACTATCGCCGGGTCTGGTACGCGCGGACCACTTTTGCCGACAGAATTCATCCCTGGGACAAACGGGGGGAGGTCTACATCCGGTATGGAGAGCCGGATTACCGCTCGCGGTCTACGCAGCGGCAGTTCGTGCAGAGTGCCGAGGTCGAGCAGGTGCGCAACAATATGGCCGTGAAGATGTATGGCGCCGAGGCCACTTTCCTGACCTTTACCGGTCCGGTGTTTCCGGTCCGGTCGGTTCACAATCCAAACGCTGCGGGCCTACACAGCCTGCTCGACGAGTCCGGCGTGCCCGAAGAGGCGGATGACCCCTTTGATGAGGAGGCCGCTACGCAAATTCCAGAGGACGCGGCGGGGCCTCAAGGGTCGGTTGGGGACGGTTCGGGTGACGTGAATCCACTCGATAGTCCGGATAGCCGCTTCGACGAATTCGGTAATTTCAGGACCAAGCTCAATTTTGGGGGGTTCGCCCCCATCACGATGGGGAATGAGTTCGGGACCGTGCCCTGGGAGACCTGGACGTATACGAAGATCGGGGGCGGCATCGAGATTACGTTCACAGACGAGAGGGGCAACGGGCAGTTCGATTTTGCGCCCATCCCACCGCCCGACTACGACACAAACGTTGGCGATATGGCGCGTATCAACGAATTTGCGCCCGGCACGATTTTCGCGAACACCGCGGCCCAGGTGCCGGACTACTACCGCCCGAGCTTTCAACATCCCCCGCTTGACTTCTACTACGACCTGGCCGATTTCCGGGCTTCGGAGGGTCAAACCGCCTTAGAGGTCTACTACGGGATACCCCCCGAGCAGGTCGAGGCCGTGGAGAACTCGGACACGTCCCTGGTCCACGTGCAGTGCGCCGTGGCCTTGGCGAATTCGGATTATACCTCAATCCACCGGACCGCGTTGAAACACGCCTACCGGGTTGCAAACCGGTCTGATGCGCAGGCGATGGGATCGTTTATGCCCGAACTCCTCAAGGTGGAGGTGCCTCCCGGAGAATATGAGCTGCAGGTCCAGATCAAGGATCTGGTTTCGGGGCGCACCGGAATTTACAGGCAGTCGGTAGAGGTCAAAGAGTATCCCGAAGACGCGCTCCGAATCAGCGACATCCAGCTTGCGGCGGCAATTGAAGACACGGGTTCGGCCCAGAGGTTCCGGAAGGGAGAGGTGTGGGTTGTGCCGATGCCGACCCGGAACTACCGGGAATCCCAGAAGTTCTACGCCTATTATGAGATCTACAACCTCAGCAAGGACCCTTTCGGGCAGACGCGCTTCAGCGTACGATATCTGGTTCGGTCGATCTCAAAGCCGATCAAGGGGGCGTTGGGATCGCTTGCGGGGGGAGTTCGTTCCCTCTTCAAGAGCAAAAAACCCCAGGTTTCGATTACCCATGAACAGACCGGATTCGAACCGGCGGAGCAGGGATACGTGGAAATCGATTTGAGCAAGGCCAAGCCCGGGATTAACATCCTTGAGGTTGAGATTAAGGATCTTGTCACCGGTGAGAGCGCGACCCGGGAGATCCGGTTTCAGTACGGGGGGTGAGTTTTGATTTTTGCACCCCAGAGACGCAGAGGATGCAGAGAAAAAGAAAAAAAGGTCTGTGCGGCGTCCCTGGGGTCCGATCGCAATGCGGGTGGATGTTGATTCGGTCCAGGATTTTGTAATTGTTTTTAATACGTTTATCTCTGTTGGAGGGGGGGTAATAAAGACCTGTTGTTGAGATAAAAAAAAAGCCTTGACAGAATGAATAGATCGGTTGTAAATTCCGTTTCTAATAAGGACAAATGAACCATAACTGTTTAGGAGGTTGAGGTTTGAGCAGAAGAAGACAAGTGTTTACAAGATGGCCGCACTGTCGGGGTGGAATGGCTGACAGTACGGCTTCTATATGTCTATAGCTGTTGGCCGTTGATGTAAGCGCGTGGGGCTTTTTTATCCGAGAGGAGGTGGTCGTTGGCCGCACACTTATATTCGGGTGTTTTCCGTTATTCTTTATCGGCCCAAAGCCTGGAGGAGAATGTGTTATGAGAAAGTGTAAAGTTGTCAGTTTCGTTGTGGTGGCGCTCCTGCTGAGTTCGACGGTGGTTGTCTACGGCCAAAGTGCGGGTGCAAGCTGGGGTGTGGGCGCATTTTTGGACTATAACCGGTCGCTGTTCAAGATGAAAGACTGGTTTGACGACGGGCAGGGCAAAGTGGGGGTGGTCTTCACCTACGTGGTGGGTCCCAAGGTGAGCGTGGAGGTGGAGTATAGCCGTTCCAGGTTCACCAACGGGAGCCTTCAGGAGCGCACGTTCACGTGGGGTGTAGACGGTAAGGACTACCTCTCGCCTGGTGCGGTGAGCCAGATGACGATGAACAATTTTTTGGTGAATGGGATCATCCGGAGGACTGGCGCGGAGGTTCTTCGTCAGGGGAGTTATGCGCCCTATTTGACGGTGGGTGCTGGGTTTTACGATTATTCGACGGATGTTCGGAATTTGATTTATCCGGGTCAGAAGACGGCGCCTTTGGACCAGGCGTTGAAGCTGGATGCGTTCAGTGACACGCGCACGGCGCTTGGAGTGAACGCGGGTTTGGGGGTAGAGGGATTTGTGTTCGACAATATGGCTGTGGATCTTCGTCTTCGGTATAATGTGTTGTTGGGTGAGCTTCGTCCCATGGAGGCGTGGGGGATAGAGGGGCAGACGTTTCCGATGCAGTTTTGGAATGTTCGGGGAGGGTTGAGGTTTTATTTTGCGCGGTAGGTCGTCGTTCGTTGTAGGGGATTGGTATCTCGTAGAAGCACACCAGAAGAAACGAGCGACGATGTGAGCTGGGGAAAAGAAAAGGAGGAGATGATGAGAAGGTTACAGATTTTGACAGGGATCGTACTTGCGCTGTGCGCTGTTCTGGCGATGGGCAGTGTGGCCACGGCAGGGACCACCGGGAAGGTGATGGGTGTTGTGATGGATGAGAAGGGAGATCCGCTGCCGGGGGCCAGCGTGGTGTTTGAGGGCACCCAGCGAGGCGCCGTTACCGATGCGGATGGGGCCTATATCCTCCTGTCGGCGGATCCCGGGGTCTA
Organism: Candidatus Latescibacterota bacterium; assembly: GCA_965222075.1. Taxonomy (GTDB): domain Bacteria; phylum Latescibacterota; class UBA2968; order UBA2968; genus JAAXHW01. The sequence continues at coordinate 5,040,662 of OZ244937.1, forward strand.
CAGAGCGGTGGCCTCGATGGTGGGGTACCATACGGTGACCCAGGAGCAGGTACAGGTGCGGGCGGAGTTCACCACGACGGTGAATTTCACGCTTCGAGAGCAGGAACTGGCGCTGGAGGAGATGGTGGTGGTGGCGGAGCGCCCGCCGGTGGAACCGGACAAGACAGAGAGCCGGTATGTGATAACGGCCAAGGATATCGAGCAGGCGCCGATCCTGCGAACGGTCAGCGATGTGATCACGCTGGAGGCCGGCGTGGCCACCGACGGCACCGGCGCGATCCGGTCGGGGAATTTGCCGGACAACGGCTACTATGTGGACGGGATCCGGATACAAAACCAGGATGGGAAGGCCATTTACACCAGCTACGGGTGGAACCAGTGGGGACAGAATGTCAATGCGAAGGCGGTGCAGGAGATCTCCCTGATAACCGGTGGGCTGAATGCCGAGTACGGAAACGCGCAGGCCGGAGTGGTGAACATCATCACCAAGGATGGCGGGTCTGAGTACCACGGCGAGGTGGAATACCGGCTCACCCCTGCTGGGAAGAAGCACTGGGGAGCGGATGTTTACGAGGCGCCTGAGCACCGGGGGAATGCGAAGTGGGACGACCCGGAGTGGGTGGCGGAGGTGGATCCCCAGACGGGGAATCTGGTGCACCAGCGGACCAACTACACGAACTGGCGCGGACATCACTACGACGGTCATTTCAGCGGTCCGCTGCTTGGACAATCGTCCTTTTTCGTCAGCGCGATGCACCGACGGGCCGCGCCGGCTACCCCCAACGCGTGGGGGAAGCACCAGCCGCCCAACATCCGCACAACGGCAAAGCTGACGGTTCCGGGCGGATCGAACATGAAGTTCCGGTTCGGCTGGATCTACGACTACGCGGAAGATCACCAGGACGGCCGCACCGGCGGCACCACGTCCAACACGCCCAACGTGCTGAGGGGCACGGGTCGGAACCTGTTCCTGCCGGTGGGGTCGCCAGCGGCGACGAGGGAGGTTACGGAGAACCTGCTCTACGGCGCGCTGACCCACACGGTCAGTCCAAAGACGTTTTATGAGGTGCGGTTATCGCGGTATTTAAGCAGGCAGGACACCAGCAAGCCGGGGACCATGACCTCACACGTCAGGAATGACAAGGCAGGGTACTTCCACATCGGCCGGGATGAGGTCCTGGACTTTCGGATCGGCGAGCAGAACCGACTCGGCCTCAAGGCCGACCTGTCGAGCCAGGTCACGAAGGGGCACTTCATCAAGGCCGGGATCGATTACACGGCGTACGAAAACTGGTATTCCTGGGAGGCCAATACGCCCGGGGATACGAAGCAGCAGATCGTCTACATCGCCGACGGGGAGCCGGGCAATGCGATCAATCCGAAGCAGCTCGCCCTCTACGTCCAGGACAAGATGGAGTTTGAGGGCTTTACCGTGAACGCGGGCATCCGCTACGACCGGTTCTGGGGCGTGGATGTGCCGCTGATGGGCGCGATGCGGAAGTTCGTTTACAACAGGATGAACCGCTACATTCAGGCGCCTTTCTTGCCGATGCGGCCGATCGCCAACTGGAGCCCGAGGGTCGGGATCGCGCATCCGATCACGGACAGGGCGGCCCTGCACTTTTACTACGGGCACCTGTTCCAGCTCCCGAGTTTCTTCCCGATGTTCCACGAGGAGTGGTCGGGTACCGGTGGGCCGATTCAGGATATCAAGTGGAGCAACTACAACCAGACCTACCGGCCTGCCGGCACGGCCGGGGTACGGCCGATCTGGGACGACTCACAGCGGACGATCAGCTTTGAGTTGGGTACCGACTGGAACTTCGTGAGCGACTATACGGTGGCGCTGGCCACCTTTTACAAGACCGCGTTTTTCCAGGATACGGGGGGTGCGAATATCACCTACAATCCGGGCACGAAGGTAAATGACTTCATCTCCTCCTATTCCAACACGTGGATGGAGGAGATTCGGGGCTTTGAGTTCAGCATCCGGAAGAGGTTTAGAAACTACTTCTCGTTCCGGGCGGCGCTAAACATCGAGTGGGCGGAGGAGGGTCAGGGTGGAGGTGGGAATGCCGCGGTCGCCGAAACTGCGTTCCCGGATTCCGCCTGGATTGTCGGCAGCGGGTACTACTTCCTCGACTGGGAGATCTCCGGCGGCCAGGAGCGTGGGGTGCCGCTCACGGATGAGCAGAAGCGGGAGATTGGCGCACAGGCCAATGCCGTCGTAAAGGACTTGCAGGCGAATCCCCTAAAGTATGTACAGGGGGCATCCGAACCGGGTCGGCTCTTCGCGGCCTGGGAGCAGGACTGGATGTCGGGCGAGACCCAGCAGGCGTCTGAGGGCATCTACCTGCTTCTCAATCTGCAGGGCGTCAGCCGGCGCGACAGGGGGCGGGCCGGACAGGGTAGCTTTCAGTTCTTTTTCGAGTCCCCGATGGATTTAGGACCGGGTCCGAAGTTCGGCGGGCGCACCCTCTTAGGCGGCGTGCGTGCGAACCTGCTCTACCGGATCTACACCGGATCGAAGTTCGAGTACGTCAACCTCGACGCGGTCAACGCAAAGGCGAGGGGGCCTTTGCACACGCGAGCGGATCTGAACGTGCAGAAGCGCTTTCAGGTCGGCGGCGTATCCGCCGACCTCTACGTGGAGGTGTCCAATCTGTTCGATCAGAAGGACGCCAGAGCCACGAATGAGGACTACATGTGGTGGGGGCTGCAGACTCCAAAGCCCAACGACGATGCCTACCTGACGTATGGGGATGTCTCGGATCGGACGCGCTTCCTGGACCGTCCGCGGGAGTCCCACGTGGGCATTCGGGTTATATTCTAGCAAGGTTGAGACCCGGGGCCTGGGGTGCTGACGGTTCAGCGTCCGGGACCCGGGCAGGTTAGGACATCACGATGGATGAAAGAGAGGAGAATGAGATGAAAAAGGTTCATACAATCGGGGCGGTTGCCGTCCTGCTCGGCCTGCTGGTTTGGGGTCTGCCCGGTGCGCACGCGGACAACCTGCCGTGGCGGTTTCAGACCCGCGCGAAGGTGTGGGATATCCACTGGAACACGGGTACTCAGGGGGTTCGGGAGGGCTCATTCCTGACCTATTATCGGCCGATCGGGATGATGTACCCCGGCACGTTCATGGTGCAGTTTTCAAACGAATTCATCGACTACTGGGGCGTGCGGAGTTGGGCGGGAGCCACGCAGTGGCTCGCCTGGATGTACGAGATGGGGGCCGTTATGCCGGGGTTCGACACGTTCGTTGTGACGCGTGTGCCCGGATCCCCGGATGGGGAGTATCACGTGGCCGAATCCAAACCGACCTTCGAATCTGAGGACATCGTTCCGCTCGAATACGACCCGTCCCAGGGGCCGGAGGCGAGCATCGGGTATCCGAACTATTCCCCGCGGGGCCCGGCGATGGCCAACTGGTGGCCGGGGCAGCAGCCGCCTGGGGATCAGCCCATGGTCGAGATCCACAACTACCGGAAAGATCAGTACATGGATCCCGACAAGGATATGTTCCCCGAGAGTCTGATGATCGCCCATTACGCCACCAAGCGGGGGATCAATGTAACCAAACGGGTGCTGGCGTGGGGCTATCCGGACTACGACGACTTTGAGATTGTGGACTATACGTTTGAGAACACCGGGGACCAGCAGCTCAACGACACCTTCTTTGCCTTCTCGGTCCGCTTCATGGTCTCGCACGCCGGGCACATGTGGCACGGGTACAACGCCTGGTACCGGAACACGAACCCGACCACGGATTCGGACGACCTCTACAAGTACACGGAGGCGTCCAACTACGACGGTCCCGCGTCGGGGGCGGGGCTGAAGATGTGGTATGCGTTCGACACGGACAACCCGCTGGTGCCGGGGGACGACCTGGGCCAGCCCTACAGCGTGGGCCAGGCCAGGTGGCATAACCGGGTAGGGAACATGCGGATCGAGGGCGAGATGACGGGCTACCAGTACGGGGGGCTTGCGCCGCTGGCCTACATGCCCGGGGCCGCCAACGATGCGAGTACGTGGACCTACGATTCGAACACGTGGGAGACCGGCGACGCCAACTACGTGGCGCCCAGGGTGGCGGACCAGCCCTACAAGGTGGCCTGGACGGATTACCGCAACCGGGGCGACTACGACCAGCCGGACTCAAAGACCCATTCCTACGAAACCATGTACAACATGCTGGCCGGCGCCCCCGGCATCCAGGCCCCCCCCACAGAACCGACCGCGATCCACGGGACGACGACCTACGGGCCCTACGACTTAGCGCCCGGAGACAAGGTGAGGCTCGTATTCGTTCTGGCGGCGGCCGCCCCTGTGGAGGAGAACATCTGGGGATGGGCGAAGCTGGGCGACCAGGATGTGATGCGCACGGATAGGACGTTCGACAACTTGGTCAAGCACGTGAACGCGGCCAAAGACGCCTTCGCGTGGGGCTACGATGTGCCCGATCCCCCGCCGGACGTGGGTACCACGGCGGGTGTGTCGGATGGCGGGTTTAATAAGCTGAGCTGGAACTCAGCTTACGGCAGTGCCTCCGATCCTGACTACACGGGCGCTGAGGCCAATGACATCGCGGGCTATCGGGTCTACCGGTCGGAGTTTAAAGTAGGCGACTGGAAGCTTCTGGGCGATATCCCCGTTGGAACTGCCAACGAATTTGTGGACGAGAAGTCGATCGCCGGATTTACTTATTTCTACAGCGTCCGGGGCTACGATAAGGGGCACGATGACTGGAACGGGACCGGGATGGCCATTCCCTCCTTAGAGGGTTCGAATAGCTCTCCCGAGACGTGGTCGAACGGCGTCCAGCCTCAGATCCCGTATGTGCCGGCCACGTCTGGGGCAGATGCGATGCAGAAGCAGGTAATCGTGGTGCCCAACCCGTACAAGGTGGACGGTGCCCACGCCTACCCGGCGAGGGGCCGGATCCGGTTTTTGAATATTCCGCACAAGTCCCGAATCTGGATCTACACGATCTCCGGGGACCTTGCAGCCCGGGTCGACCACGACGATCCGACAAAGGGCGAGGCGAACTGGGAACAGGTCGACATCCACGTCACCGGATCGGTCTCCCCTGGCATGTATTACTACGTGGTTGAATCGCTTCTGCCGGAGAGCCAGGGGAAGATCCAGAAGGGTGCCTTTATGATTATCAAGTGAGCCCCCAGGGGCTGCGTTCACCTGCTGGAAATTCTCTCGACGGGATTGGAAAAGGAGATAGAGCTATGAAACGCGTTTTGATGTTCGGACTGATAGGCTTGGCAATCTGCGCACTGGTTGCGCCGCCGCCCGCTGCCGGTCAGGAGGAGGTAATCAGTACCGGTCAGAAGCGGGTGGGGCGGGCTGTGCTGTCGGTGCTGAAGGTGGATCAGGGAGCACGCGCCGCTGGGATGGGCGGGGCGTATGTGGCCATTGCGGATGACATCAACACAGTTTTTGTGAATCCGGCCGGGTTGACCCACGTTGAGCGGGCTGAGTATACGTTTTCTTACACCCGCTGGCTGGTGGATTCCAAATTTTACTCAGGCGCGGTGGCCTACAATGTTGAGCGGGGCGTCTTAGGGTTGAGTGTGTTCGCTCATTCGCCGCCTAAGATGCTGGAGACAACGATCTTCCAGCCCTTGGGCACGGGCCGAGAGTTGGATGCAGGGGATGTTAGCATCGGTCTGACATTCGCCAGGAAATTGACGGACAGGCTCTCATTCGGCGTGCAGGTGCGCTGGACGCAGGAGACCCTGGATGTGGACCGGATCAGCTCGGTGGATATGAATCTGGGGACGCTGTTCTACACGGGCTACCGGTCTCTGCGGCTGGGGATGACGTTTTTGAACCTGGGGAAGGACCAGAAGATCCTGGAAACGGAATACCACCTGCCGGTGGCGTTCAATCTGGCCACTGCAATGGAGATCATAGGCAATAAAGGCGACCAGACCTACCTCACCGCGACGGTCGAGAACTACTTCGCTACCGATTTTGCAGAACCGCAGTATCGGTTAGGCGGTGAGCTCTGGTTCCAGAACACGGTGGCGCTCCGGGGTGGCTATCGGATCAACTACGACCTGGAGACGTTCAGCGTGGGGGCGGGGGTGAAGTTCCAGCCGGTTGAGGGCAGAGAGATCCGTGCGGATTTCGCGTACAGCGATTTCGGCAGGTTTTTCGATGCGCCGCTACGGTTTAGCCTGAGCGGATCGTTCTAACCGGCCCATCGTGTCCACGGACGATATGGTGAAATGGCAGTCTGTAAAAGGACTGCCATTTCTCTTTTACGAGGTTCTGAACGATTTGTCTCAGGGGCAGACCTGTGTGTCTGCTACGAAGAATCGGGCAAGAAGATAGGGGGCATGACCATGTTGGCGTTAAAGGTGCTGAAGGCTGAGGTCAATCGGGTGGTGCTGCGGGTGGATCTGAAAGAACATAAGGGGGCGCGGATATTCCGGGCGCACCGGCCATCCGGGCCGTATGAAGAGGTGGGGGTGGCTTTTGAGGAGAGGTATGTGGATGCGGCGGACTTAGAGGCGGGGAAGACCTATTACTACCGTTCGTTGGGCTGGAGGGCCCCCAGTCTGTATCCTGAGGTGGGGGACCAGGACGGCGGAAAGCCAGTTTCTGCGGTCGTTCCGAAGGCGCCGAAGGAGAGGCAGGTGGTGGTGACGCGGAAGCGGCAGGCGTTTACGGTGAACGTGGGCGGGTTCCTGGATGAGTCGAATACGGTAACGGTGGGGCCGGAGGTTTACTGCCCCGGGCCGAATTCGAGCATGCCGCCCTATGAGCAGGCGTTCGAGCCAAACCTGTATGTGGCGATCGAGAATATAGGCGAGACGGATGTGGAGAACCCGTGGGTGGTGGCCAACGGGCAACGGGACTGGTGGTCGGTGGAGACGATGACCCGGGAGATCGCCGGCATTGCCGGCGGCGGCCGGCTGAGCGGTAAGGATAAAATGATGGCGATCTGGAAGTTCGTGGTGGACGAACTTTACGACAGCAGGATCGGTTTGTCCTGGTTCGACGGTACAAGCGATCCGGTCAAACTGTTCAATGTTTACGGGTTTGAGGGCTGTGTGGCAAACGCGATCACAAGCCGGCGCCTGGCCGAGGCGATGGGGCTGAAAGCCCGGGAGATCTGGCTGGGAGGCACCATCGACGGCTACGGCCGGGGGCGCAGTTGCGGGCACGATATTTTTGAGGCGTATGTGGACGGGACGTGGCATTTTCTGGATACGGATCTGATGGTATTTTTTTTGGGGCGGGACAATATGACGGTGGCCGGTTCGGAGGACCTGGCCCGGGATATCGACCTGCTGCGCCGGTCGCACCGAAACCTGGGGCTGTGCGGCCGGGATTTGCCGGAGAAAGATTATTACTACACCCCATTCCGGGAGCGGCAGTTTGTGTATCCGCCGAACAAGGGCGGAGCCTGGATGGACAAGGCAGGCGGGATTAAACAGGCGCCGGGGAGATATCCGCCTGCGCGTACGATGGGGTTGCGGCTGCGTCCCGGGGAGAAGTTGGTGCGCTACTGGGGCAATGTGGGAAAAAATGTGGTCCGGGGGAGGCGGCTGTACCCGGAGGTGCGGTTTTCCAACGGCAAGCTGGTCTACCGGCCGGACCTGTGCCGCCCGCTCTCTTTGAAAGGGACCGAGGAGGTGAAGGGCGTGGTGCAGGAGACGTCCGGGAGGGGTGTTGCGCTGCATCCGGAGAAGACGGGGGCGGTATCAGAGGTGGTGTGGAAGGTGGCGTCGCCCTATGCGATTGCCGGAGCGCGGGTGGGGGTCAGGTGCCGGCGGGAGACGCAGGAGGACGGTTTGGAGGTGCTGTTTTCGAAGGACGGGAAGAACTGGCGGTCTGTATGGGTTGCCATCGGGCAGCGGCTGGATGCCTGTGTGGAGCTGGACTGGTACCTCAATCCGGCGCTGAACGATTGGCGGGAGGAGACAGATCTTGGATGGCGGATGGGGCCGTGCTACACATATTATATTAAGGTGGCAATGTGGGCAGGGTCCAGACCCGATGCGGTGGGACTGGAGGCGATCCGTTTTGATACGGATATCCAGTGCGCCACCCGGTCTTTGCCGGCGCTGTTTTGCGGGAAGAATACGATTGCCTACCGGGACGACAGCCGGGGAGGGCGGAAGGTAAGGGTGACGTATGGGTGGCAAGAGGAACATTCGATCCGGCCACCCGGAGCGCCGGGGCTGACGTATCCAAAGGACGGGGCGGATGTGAACCGGCTGGATTTCGAGTTCCGATGGAAGCGTTCCAAAGGGGGCAGCGGGAAGGTGGACGATTACCATATCCAGGTGAGCCGGTATGCGGATTTCAGGTGGTGCGTATGTCCCACGTTCAACCGGTATGTGGGGCGTACGGGGTATGCGGGTAAGACACGGTGGCAGGCGGAGTTTCCAAATCTGCTGAATCCGGATGAGGCCTACTACTGGCGTGTGCGGGCGCGGAATGCGAAGGGGGTGTGGGGAGAGTGGAGTGAGGTGCGGTCGTTTGTGCCCCACGGCCCTCGTCTTCCGGTGGGTCTTGAGGTGGGGGGGCGAGGCAAGGGGAGGGCGCTGGTGTGGTCGGCGAATGGAGAGGGGAATCCGCCGGTGGCATATCGGGTTCACGGTTCGATGGAGGCCGGGGGGTTTTCGGCGGGTGAGGAGAATTTGCTGGGTGTTGTGGAGGAGGCGCGCTGGCCGTTGAACGACGCGAAGAAGGGGATGTCTTACCGGGTGGTGGCGGTGGATGCGCGGGGGGTGCCGAGTACGCCGTCGGAGTATGTTACGGTGTGAGCGCAACCCAACCTCTTCCCTAAACGAAGTTTGATAAATTAGTCGGAGGGTAGAATATGTCCAAGGGTGAATATCGCGGCGTTATTGTGGGGCTGACGGGGATCGGGGCGCGGCGGCCTCCGGAGGAGGAAAACCTTCCGGTATACGGGGCGATGCCTACATCCCATGCGTCCGCCTATTACCGGTGCCCGCAGACGGAACTGGTGGGGGTGTGCGACCTGCGGGAGGAGGCGCTGGCCGATTTCAAGGCGAATTGGGGGGATGTGTGGCCGAAGATGCATTACTATACCGATTATCGGGAGATGTTGGAGACCGAGAAGCCGGATCTGCTGAGCGTGGCGACTTCGGACCACCTCCATGCGGATATCGTGGTGGCGGCGGTGGAAGGCGGTGTGCCTGCGATTCTGTGTGAAAAGCCGCTTGCGACCACGCTGGCGGATGCGGACCGGATGATTGCTGCGGCCGAGGCTGGCGGGACGCTGCTTTCAGTGGATCATTCCCGGCGGTGGTATCCGCATTATCTGAGGGCGAGGGAGATTGTCCGGAGCGGGGAGATTGGGCCGCTGCACACGGTCGGGTGTGAGATGTTCGGCCTGCGGTCGATGCTGTTCCGGAATGGTACCCATGCGCTGGATACGGTCTGTTTTTTCGCCGAGGGGGATCCCAAGTGGCTGGTGGCCGAATTGGAGGAGGGGTTTGAACATTTTACCGAGTATCAAGGTGGGGGGGGGAAGGATGCTGCGAGCGATCCGTATGCGTCGGCCTACATCCGGTTTGGGAATGGGGTGAGGGCTTTTTACAATTCGTTCAAGACGGCGTTTCCCGGCTGGCGGTTTGTGCTGACTTGCGAGGAGGGTCGGGTGGAGGCAACGGATACGTCCGCGCGGCTGATCCGGGGGTCGTCTTTTGAGACGACCGAGATCGTGCCGGGGAACTATATGATACAGGAGAAGGGGGCGATGGTGGCGGAGTTGGCCTACGTGCTGGAAAACGGCGGGGAACTGGTCTCTCCGGCCCGGGAAGCGCGGAAGACGCTGGAGATCATTTTGGGGATTTTGAAGTCACATCACAGCGGGAACTGCCGGGTCGATTTCCCGCTGGTACTGTGAGGAGGAGCAGATATGTCGTCGCGTCAGGTCTACATTTCAGGGCAGATGGTTGCGGAAGAGGAGGCGAAGATTTCGATCTTCGATACCGCGGTCACTTTGGGCGATACGGTTACCGAATCGACGCGCACGTTTGGACATCGGCCGTTCAAGCTGGACCGGCACATCGAACGGCTGTATCAGTCGCTGAAGGTGACGCGGATCGATCCGGGGTGCGGGCCGAAGGAGATGGCGCGGGTTACCCTGGATCTGCTGGAGAGGAATCTGTCGCTTATCGGACCGGAGGAGGATTACTGGATTGTACACAATATCTCGCGCGGGGTTTCTATGCCGGGGCCCGATCCCACGGTGCAGCGGGGGGCAGCGACGGTGATGGTCCACAATGCGCCCATGGATCTGCGCGGGTGGGCGGCGTTCTACGGTGCGGGCTGCCACGCGGTAACCGCGATGAGCCGGATGATTCCCTCGCAGTCGCTGGATGCGCGGGTGAAGAACCGCAGCCGAATGGCTTATACGCTTGCGGAGGTGGAGGTGAAGCTGGTGGATGCGGGGGCGCAGGGGGTCATTCTGGATATCTACGGGAATGTGGGGGAGAACAAGGGGGGGAATATTTTTGTGGTGAGCAAGGAGGAGTTGCGAACACCGACGACGCAGAACTGCCTGGCCGGGATCAGCCGGGAGACGGTTCTGGAGCTGGCGGAAGAACTGGGGATTCCCGCGCGGGAGGAGACGCTGCAGCCGTACGATCTGTACACGGCCGACGAGCTTTTTTTCACGAGTACACCGTACTGTATTATGCCGGCCACCCGTTTCAACGGTTTGCCGGTGGGAGACGGGGAGGTAGGGGCGGTGACCAGGCGTTTGCTGGGCGCGTGGAGCGCGCTGGTGGGGGTGGATATTGTGAAGCAGGCAGAGGCACAGATGAAGGGTGAAGAAGCGTGACCTGTCCGGCCTATAGCGGTTCCGGGCGATATACGAGCTGGAGGAGATTGCCTTCGGGGTCGGGGAAGAAGTCGAATCGGGTTCCGGTGGGGGACCGATGGGAGGGGCCCACGAAGGTGACGCCCCGGTCCTCCAGGGTCTGACGGGCGGCCTGGAAGTCTTCCACTTTCAGGGCGATGTGACGGATGCCTGCGTCGTCCCCGGCGTGGTGGATCGGGGTGCGGTCGTTGGAGGGTAAGATTTCCAGGATGCCCCCTTCGGGAAGGCGGAGGAAATAGGTCCGGTCTTCATCGGAGCCGTGGGCGGTTTCGAAGCCGAGCGTGTCGCAGTACCAGCGGGCGAGTGAAGGGGGATCGGCGGCGACGATGGCGATGTGTTCGATTGCTTTGATCACTTGTCCGTCTCCTGTGGAAGCGGGATGTCACGGCCCTCTTTAAGGGCGCGGTCGATGGCGGAAGCGACCTGGATGGCGGCGAGGCCGTCGCGGGCGGTAACGACGGGCGCCCACAGGTCCCGCACGACGCCGGCAAAGTGCCGGACGAGGGAGCGATAGGTTCTCTCGGTCTGGCCGTGGACAACGGGCGCGGTGGTTATGTCGGGATACTCGACGGTGTTTTCGCCGTAGAGGGCCAGGCCGTTTTCGTAGGCCAGCACTTCTGCGGCGCCGGCTGTGCCCTGTGCGGTGAAAAGTGGATTCTGCGGCCGCCCGCCCTGGGCCGGGGTGCCCCAGGTGTTTTCCAGGATGCCGATGGCACCGCTGGCGAAAGTGAGCACGGCGAGGATATAATCCTGTCGGGTTTTCCCGCCGGCGTGCGAATAGGCCCTGGCCTCTACGACCGGGCTGCCGGCCGTCCAGAGCATCATGTCGATGTCGTGGGGAAGCAGCCAGCAGGCGAGTGGGAAGCGGCCGAGCACACGGTCGACGGCTTCCGGCCGTGAATTTCGGCGGCTGTACATGTGGAAGATGTCCCCGATTTTGCCATCGGCCACCGCCTGGCGCATGGCTGCGTAGCGGGGATCGAAGCGGAGGTTGTGGCAGACCATGTGTTTCAGGCCGGCCTCCTCAACGCGCTGTAGCATTTGAGCGGCGTCATCCGGAGAGGTGGCCATTGGTTTTTCGATCAGGATGTGCTTGCCTGCTTTGGCCGACGCCAGGAAGGGGTGCAGGTGCGCCCATTCGGAGGCGGCGACGATGACGGCTTCGATGTGGGGATGGTCGGCCAACATCTCGCGGTAGCGGGCGCCGGTGTAGGCCGGCACGCCCAGGGATTTGCCCACGGCCGGGGCCGTGACCTCCCCGTGGCCGCAGACGGCCACCAGGCGAGTGGTGGCGAGTTCGTCTATGATTCGAGCGTAGAGGCTGCCCATCCGGCCGGGGCCTATGACGGCGATATCTACGGGTTGTGTCGGCTCGTTCATTGGTTGCTCCATATATATTGAAGCTATGGTGTCTGATGGGTTTGCCTTCATTCGTAATGTAATGTTTGAACTGTTCCGGAACAAGCTTTTTATGCTAAGAGGAGGGTGATGTGGTAGCATCCAGGGCCGGGTCTTCAGGAGACCGGGAAGAAAATCAAAAACTGTTTGCATTACTCACCAGGAATTTTAAAACAGCTTCTTAGAATCCATAAAAAACCGCTTGACAACGAAGAATTGGGATCTTATCTTTCTTCCAGGTTGATTAATCAGTTAATTAGTTAATCAGAAATACGGCCGGTGGGTGCATTTGTACAGGCTGGTGTTCAGGATATAACATATTGATTCAGGAGGATTTAGTGGTAAGACAGCGTTTTGACGGTCAGGCATCCCACGCGTACAAGACGCTACGGCACTGGATTTTGAGCGGCAACCTCGCTCCAGGTTCAAGGATCAACGTGCGAGAATCCATCGCCGAGTTGGGCACCAGCAACGGTCCAGTGCGCGATGCCCTCATCCAGCTCAGGAGTGAGCACCTGGTCCAGGGAGGGCACGGGCAGAACTGGACGGTGACCCGGGTAACACGTGAGATGATCGACGAGGGAATGATTGTGCGGGAAGGGCTGGAGGCACAGAGCGCGCGGTGCTGCGCGGTGTCGGCGACGCCGATGGGTATCCAAAGGCTGATGAAGCTTGCCGAGGAGCTCGACGACCGAGTTGAAGCGGGGCTGGACGCTGACGACTTGACGACTGAACTGGACGAACGCTTCCATCTCATGGTTGCAGAGACGGCCGGATGTGGCTGGCTCCGTGAAGAGATCAAACGCTGGACAGTTGTCATGACGTGGGCCGGACGGTTCATTGGCAACCTTAAAACGAAAGGTGAGAGTCACGTGGAGGTCGTCCGGGCGATCGCGACCGGGGACCCCGATGCAGCCGGCAGGCAGATGCGGCAGCACATCCTTCATCCGTGGCAGGAAATGAAGTGGGAAGTGCACGAAACGGCCACACCGAAATCGGCTGTTGGTTGAGCGCACAGTTAAGCACATAAAATGGTCAGCCGGATCGTCTGGCTGCGGATGTTTTATACGTAAGAAGCTGCTTGGAGCCGGAAGGAGGTAGGGTATGCGAAAGGTCGTTTTGGGATGTCTGGCGATGGTGTTTCTGCTGAGTTCGACGGGGGTTGTCTACGGTCAAAGTGCGGGTGCAAGCTGGGGTGTGGGCGCATTTTTGGACTATAACCGGTCGCTGTTCAAGATGAAAGACTGGTTTGACGACGGTCAGGGCAAAGTGGGGGTGGTCTTCACCTACGTGGTGGGTCCCAAGGTGAGCGTGGAGGTGGAGTATAGCCGTTCCAGGTTCACCAACGGGAGCCTTCAGGAGCGCACGTTCACGTGGGGTGTAGACGGTAAGGACTACCTCTCGCCTGGTGCGGTGAGCCAGATGACGATGAACAATTTTTTGGTGAACGGGATCATCCGGAGGACTGGCGCGGAGGTTCTTCGTCAGGGGAGTTATGCGCCCTATTTGACGGTGGGTGCTGGGTTTTACGATTATTCGACGGATGTTCGGAATTTGATTTATCCGGGTCAGAAGACGGCGCCTTTGGACCAGGCGTTGAAGCTGGATGCGTTCAGTGACACGCGCACGGCGCTTGGGGTGAACGCGGGTTTGGGGGTAGAGGGATTTGTGTTCGACAATATGGCTGTGGATCTTCGTCTTCGGTATAATGTGTTGTTGGGTGAGCTTCGTCCCATGGAGGCGTGGGGGATAGAGGGGCAGACGTTTCCGATGCAGTTTTGGAATGTTCGGGGAGGGTTGAGGTTTTATTTTGCGCGGTAGGTCGTCGTTCGTTGTAGGGGATTGGTATCTCGTAGAAGCACACCAGAAGAGACGAGCGACGATCTGAGCTGGGAGAAAGGAGGGCGGGAGTGGCGTAAAGACTTTCTGTTCAGAATTTCGTATTCCGGGGGGAATGAGATTCTATTACCCGTAAAGTAAGGAGGAACAGATGAACAAGTTGAAGATAGGTTTGGGAGCTGTGCTTGCGCTGTGCGCTGTTTTGGCGCTGGGCAGTGTAGCTACGGCAGGGACGACCGGGAAGGTGATGGGCAATGTGATGGACGAGAAGGGAGATCCGCTGCCGGGGGCCAGCGTGGTGCTTGAGGGCACCCAGCGGGGGGCGACGACGGATGCGGATGGGTTCTACGTGATCGTTTCGATGGACCCCGACGTGTATAAGGCCACGGCGTCGATGGTGGGCTACCATTCGTCGACCCAGGAGCAGGTGGTCGTGCGAGCGGATTTCACGACGACGTTGAATTTCCGTCTCCGGGAGCAGGCACTGGAGTTGGAGGAGATGGTGGTGGTGGCGGAGCGCCCGCCTGTGGAGCCGGACAAGACGGAGAGCCGGTATGTGGTGAGCTCCGAACAAATCCGGCGGACGCCTATCATACGGGACGTTCAACAGTTCGTGGAGCTGGAGGCCGGAGTCGCGGTGGACGGCACCCAGTTCCTCCGGGGTGCCCCGCCCGACGAAACCTCCTTTGTCGTGGATGGTCTCCGGATGCAGCAGTCGGACAAGCGTATCTACAGTGGATTAGACTCGGGAAGCTACCTGAGCTGGAACGCCCCGGGCACAGCCTGGTGGATGGGCGTCAACACCGATGCAGTGCAGGAGATCTCCGTTATCACCGGCGGAATGAACGCCGAATACGGAAATGCGATGTCCGGCGTGGTGCAGCTGGTCACCCGGGACGGGCAATCGGACTACCACGGCGAGGTGGAGTACCGGCTCACCCCTGCGGGCAAGAAGCACTGGGGAACGAACGTGTACGACGCGCCCGAGCACAAAGGCAACGCGAAATGGGACGACCCGGAGTGGGTTTCCGAGGTGGATCCCGAGACGGGAAGGCTGGTCCACCAGCGGCTGAGCTACACCGACTGGCGCAGCCATTACTACGACGGCTTTCTAAGCGGTCCGCTGCTTGGACAATCGTCCTTTTTCGTGAGCGCCCGGCACGTGGATCAGGCTGCACCCCTTCCAGGGCGCGCGAACCGCACGCCGACGAATATCCGGACCACGGCAAAGTTGACGATTGCGCCAGGGTCGAATGTCAAGTTCCGGTTGGGGTGGGTCTACGACTATTCAGAGTACTGGCGGGGCGGCCGGTCGCCCAATTGGGCCGGCGTTACCAACGTAACCAGGTCAACCGGGCGGCACCTGTTCATCCCGGACGGGTCCCCGGGGGGGAAGGTCCCCAGTCCCGAGAACATGCTCTATGCCACCTGGACCCACACCGTCAGTCCGAAGACGTTTTACGAAATCAAGGTGTCGCACTACGTAAGCAGGGAGGACAGCAGCGAGACGACGGGGAAGACGACCTCGGATCAGAGGACCGACAAATCGGGCCATTTCTACCTCGGCCGGGAAAGGATGTGGAATTATACCATCGCCGAGCAGAAGAGGACCACCCTCAAGGTCGACCTTTCCAGCCAGTTCAGGAAAGGGCACTTCATCAAGACGGGAGTCGAGTTCGTAAAGTACAGCAACTGGTTTACCTGGGAGGTCATGTTTCCCGACGGGCAGAAGGCCATCGAATTCATCGGGAAAGGTGGCGTGCCAGGGGAGGGGCAAACACCCACTGAGCTGGGGTTTTACGTCCAGGATAAGATGGAATTTGAAGGGCTGATCGTGAACGCGGGCCTCCGCTTCGACATGTTCTATGGCATAGATGCGCCGTTTTACGGCGGGTTCAGGAGCTTCATGTACGATTCGGTGTCAAAATTCCAGCACATCCCCTACTCCCGCCTGGAGCCGTGGACAAGCTGGTCTCCCCGCCTGGGGATCTCCCATCCGATCACGGACAGATCGGCCATGCACTTCTCCTACGGCCACTTTGCGCAGACTCACGGCTTCCGGCGCATGTTTCAGGAGATGTGGCTGACCGCCGGCAAAGTCGGGATTCCGGGCGTTCCTTTCAGCGAGTACGTGCAGCCAAAGTGGCCTAGCGGGACGACTGCGCTCTGGCCGTCGTTTGACCTGCCGCAAAAGAAGATCAACACCGAGGTGGGCGTGGACTGGAACTTTGTGAGCGACTATGTGGTCACGCTGGCTACCTTCTACAACAGCGGCATAAACCAGGAAGCCGGACAATGGCAGAATCTCCGTAATCCGTTTACCAAAGGGCGGTTGTATGTCAGCGGCACAGGGGCGACCTGGTGGGAAGACTCCCGGGGCTTCGAGTTCAGCCTGAGGAAAGGCTTCAGCCACCACTTCGCGTTCCGGGCCGCGTTCAACCTTGAGTGGACGGGCGAGTATTACGGCGGAAAGGGCACAAGCTCGATCGGGTTGGGCGTTGCGATGGACTCCACCTTTATCCTGAACAGCCCGATCATGGTGGAGTGGGAAGAGGGGGACGGGTTTCAGCGGCCGGTGCCGATGTCGGAGGCGAGGCGGAGAGAGGCCCTCGCTGGCGCGATGAATGCGCAGGATGTATCCGCCACGGGTACGGCGATTGTCTTTTACTCGGGTGACACCGAGACCAAGACATTCGACAACCGTCCGAACCTGAGCGATGAAACCCGGGCAGCCGCTCAAGGACTGTATTACCTGGAGGATTGGCTGGGGGGCAACAGAGACGACATAACGGCGGGGAAGCGGAGCCAGGGCAGCCTGCAGATGTTCTTCTCTACCCCCGCAGACCTCGGAGTGGGACCCAGGATTGGCGGAAGCACTCTTCTGGGCAACCTGCGGGCGAACCTGATCTACCGGATCTATACCGGTTCGAAATTCAAGTACCCGACCCTGGACGGGAAGTCAACCTACTCGAGGGGTCCTCTGCACACCAACGTTGATCTGAGCGTGCAGAAGCGCCTCAACCTGGGAAAGGTGAATGCGGACCTGTTCGTGGAGGTGTTAAACCTGTTCGATCAGAAGGACGCGAGCGCCTCCGGCACCAGCTACATGTACTATGGACTCCAGATACCCCCCCCTGACGATGCCGCGTATCTGGAATTCGGGGACGTCTCAGACCGGTCGCGCTATCTTGGCAGTCCCCGGGAGTCGCACGTGGGCATCCGGTTGAGTTTCTAACGAGCATTTGTCCAAAGCCCGAAGATCGTAATCTCCCGCAGGGGCGGGTTTGAAACCTGCTCCTGCGGGAGAGGAAAAAACACCCATCCTCGGGCCTTAAAGACGACGATCGACGAAGGAGGTTCAGGATCATGAAAAAGATCACAATCTGCGGGGCGGTGTACCTGCTTCTGGGCCTGCTGCTGTGGGGCCCGTCCCCGGTGGACGCACAGCGGTCGAAGCACCGCTTCCAGACCCGCGCCAAGCTGTGGAATACCTACTGGAACGTGGGCAGCCAGGGAATATGGAGCTCGGACCTTGTCAGCCTTTACCGCGCGTTGAGCATGAACTATCCCGGCAATTACGTTACCGATTTTCAGTACGAGGGCCCGGATTACTACGGAGGCCCGAGGATCTGGCCCGGCATCTCGAATTATTTGACCGCAAACGTGGAGATGAATATACTCTCCGCGGGCCTCGAGACCTTTGTCGCCACGGTGGCGAACGGGGAGTATTACGTGTCGGAGACCAAAGTCGACAAGGACCCCCCGGAGATCACTATGTTGGCCTACGACCCTTCGGCGGGGCCGGAGGCGAACATCGGCTACCCGACCTATGCCCCCCTGGGCATGGCGATGGCCAACTGGTGGCCCGGGCAGCCGCCCCCAGGGCAGGATACGCCGGTGGAGATCCTCAACTACCGGTATGGCCAGTACATGGACCCGGACAAGGACACGTTTCCGGAGAGCATCATCATCTCTCACTACTCCACAAAGCACGGGGTTACGGTCACCCGAAAGGCCTACGCGTGGGGCTACCCGGACTACGACGACTTCGAGATTTTGGAGTTTACGTTCGAAAACACCGGGAGTAATCAGCTCAACGACACCTTCATCGCACTCTCGACCCGGTGGATCATTTCACAGCGCGGCTGGCGGTGGCAGGCCGGCACGAGTGATTTCCGGACGGAGAATGACCTGATGCACGACGACTGGAACAAATACACGGAGGCGGGCAACTACGACGGCCCGGCTTCGGGGGTGGGGCTGAAGTTGTGGTACGGCTACGACGGAGACTCCCCGATTACGGTGTCGGACGACCTGGGCGACCCATTCGACTCGGCCCGGATGAACGGATATGGATCGGCCAACTTCAAGAAGACCATTGTTGAGGGCGAGCTGATGGCCTACCAGCACGCAGGGTTTGCGCCGATCGCCTACACCCCCGGCGCCGACAACGATGCGGGCACGTGGACCTACGACACCGGGGGGGATGCGCGCTTTGTGGCGCCCGGGGTGGCCG
Organism: Candidatus Latescibacterota bacterium; assembly: GCA_965222075.1. Classification (GTDB taxonomy): domain Bacteria; phylum Latescibacterota; class UBA2968; order UBA2968; genus JAAXHW01. The sequence goes on from OZ244937.1 coordinate 5,059,297, forward strand.
ACCAGCCGTATGCCTTCAGGTGGTGGCAATTCCGAACGAGGACTGACTTCGACAATCCCGATTCCGGGACCTCATCCTTCGAGAAGATGTATAACGATCTCTCCGGGGCACCCGGGATTATGGACAACCCGCCCTCGGTGGATGGGGTGCACGGGACCTTCACCTACGGTCCCTACGACCTGGCGCCCGGCGACAAGGCGAGGATCGTGGTGGCTCTGGTGGCGGCCGCCCCGGTGGAAGAGAACATGTGGGGATGGGCCGTGCAGGGCAAACAGGGCGAACTGCGCACAGACAAGGGGTTCGACAACCTGGTCAAACACCTGAACAAGGCCAGGGAGGCCTTCGATTGGGACTACGACCTGCCCGATCCCCCGCCGGATGTGAAGGTGACATCGGGTGTCACCTCCGACGCGACCAACCAGTTGACGTGGGACGACGCCGGGGCGACCGATCCGGACTATTCGGGCTCGGAAGCCCAGGATGTCGTTGGCTACCGGGTCTACCGGTCGGATAACAAGATAGACAACTGGGTGCTTTTTGCCGACATCCCGAAATCCGGGGCCTCTTACACCTATATGGACGAGAAGTCTGCCGCGGGGTTCGCGTATGACTACGCCGTCCGCGCTTACGATTCGGGGCATGCCGACTGGAACGGGACCGGCATGGAGATCCCCTCCCTTGAAGGCGGGAACAGTTCCCCCGAGCAGTGGGTGAACGGCGGCGTCAAATGGTCGATCCCGTTCGTGCCCCCCACCGCCGAGTCCGACCAGTTGCAAAGGAAGGTCCGGGTGGTGCCCAACCCGTATTTCGATGACGGGGCGCACGCCTACCCGAACAAGGACAGGGTCCGCTTTCTCAATCTCCCGCACAAGTGCAAGGTGAAGATCTTCACAGCGGCCGGGGATCTCTTAACGGAGTTCACGCACGACGATCCCTCTCGAGGCGAAACAAATTACGATATGATAACGAGGGATCTCATCGGAAAGGCATCCGCCGGCATCTATCACTTCGTGGTCGAATCGCAGGTAGCGGGAAGCGTGGGCAAGATGCAGACCGGCACGTTTGTGATCATCAGGTGAGGCCTACCAGAGGGCTTGCTGAGACACTGAAAGAAGGAGATAGAACCATGAGACGAGCGTTTTGGACCGTCGTGACAGCGATGGCCGTTTGCACCCTGGTCTTTCCAGATGCCGTGCCTGCGGGGCAGAAGAAGGTGGGCGGTGTGACGATGCCTCTGTTGAAGATAGACCAGGGGGCGCGCATGAGCGGTATGGGGGGCAGTTATGCGGCCATCGGTGACGACATCGGCATGATCCACGTCAATCCCGCGGGATTGACCCACGTTGAGCGAGGTGAATATTCGTTTTCCTACACACGCTGGCTGTCGAATTCCAAGTTTTACTCCGGCGTGGCCGCCTTCAAAACCGATTACGGTGTCGTCGGGTTGAGCGTGGTGTCACATACGCCCGAGGAGATGGAGGAGTCCACGATCTTCCAGCCAAACGGCACGGGCCGGATGCTGGACATAGGCACGGTCAGCATCGGCGTGGCCTTTGCCAAGAAGTTGACGGACAGGCTGTCGTTCGGGTTTGTGGGCCGCTGGACGTCGCAGAACCTGGACCTGGAAACGATTACCGTTTACGACATCAGCCTGGGGACGAAGTTCTACACGGGTTTCAAGAGCCTGCGGCTTGGGATGGCGTTTATGAACCTGGGGAAGGACATCAAGGTGTCCGGGGGTGAGACGCAGCTCATGCCGGTGGTCTTCAGTATTGCAGGAGCGATGGAGGCGTATGGGGAGGTGGGCGATCCGGCCTATCTGACCGTGACGGCAGAGAACTACTATGCCACGGACTATTCGGAGCCGCAGTACCGGCTGGGCGGTGAGGCCTGGTTTCAGAACACCGTGGCGCTGCGCGCGGGGTATAAGTTCAACTACGATATCGAGACCTACAGCGTGGGGGCGGGCGTGAAGTTCCAGCCGGTGGAGGGCAAGGAGATTCACGTGGACTTCTCCTACACGAAGTTCGATTTCTTCGATCCCCCGTTGCGGTTCACGCTGAGCGGGTCGTTTTAGGCCACGGGGGGAAAGACACGGAAAGGACAGCTGGGTCGATTGAAAGAGGGGCTGGGACTTGAGACGGGAGGCCTTACCATCTCGCTCTGTGGGGCATGGTTACAGGCCTCCAGCCTCCGGTCTCCAGCCCCTTTTTTGCTGGAAGTGCGGCTGTGCTTTTTGGTCGTTATGGGATGTTTCATCTATTATATTGTATCCTGGTGCAGCCGAACGATGATTCCAGGGCGCCGGCATCGTTAGACGGCGGCGGTGCCGAACAGGGGGATATCTTATGGGTGGAAGAAAGGAAGTTGACTATCGGCCGATTCAAACCCGGCACGGGAAGGAAGCGGAGGATGCGATTCTGCGTGTGTTGAGGGATGGCGCCTCGTATACGATGGGGGACGAGGTGAAGGGGTTTGAAGAGAAGTTCGCGGGGTTCCTGGGGGCGGGCGTAGCGGTGGGGGTTACGCACTGTACAGCGGCGCTGGAGCTGAGTGCGGCGCTTTGCAGGGTGGCGCAGGGGGATGAGGTGATTGTTCCGGCCCACACGTTTGTGTCGAGCGCGGTGGCGTTTGCGCGGCGGGGCGCAAAGATTGTGTGGGCGGATATCGATCCGGATGCGAGGGTGATGAGCATCGATACGGTGGCGCCCCTGGTGACGGAGCGGACCAGGGTGATTGTGGCGGTGCATCTGATGGGACTTACGGTGGATATGGATCCGATTCTGGAGCTGGCCGGAGAGCGAAATATTCGCGTGGTGGAAGACTGCGCTCAGGCGCCCGGGGCGCGGTACAGGGGGCGCCGGGTGGGAGCGCTGGGGGACTTCGGCTGTTTCAGTTTTCACACGCAGAAGAATATGACGACCCTGGGCGAGGGAGGGATGCTGGTGGTGCGCGACGAGGAGACGGCGACGGTTGTTAAGAAGCTGCGGTGGATGGGGAACTGGCAATTTGAGGGGGAAAGGGAGCGGTACTGGGAGCCGTCGATGGCAAATCTGGTCTGCGGGCTGGAAGGGGAATGGCCGTACAATTTCTGTCTGTCGGAGTTCAACGCGGCAGTGGGGCAGGTGGAGCTCAAGCGGCTGGACGAGGTGAACGCGAACCGGCAGCAGCAGGCGAAGGCGCTTATGGAGGGGCTGGCGGATGTGGAGGAGCTGAGCTTTCAGAAGGTGGGGCCCGGGTGCGAGCACGTGTACCACATGATGCCTGTGAAGTACGACGGGTCCAGGTCGGGCAAAACGCGGAGTGACCTGATCGGGTTGATGTACAACGAGTACGGGATTAAGTGCTACGTCCATTATATGCCGCTGTACCGTTTCGATCTGTTCAGGGCCATGGGGTGCGACGGGGCGGACTGCCCGGTTACGGATGAATATTACGATAGCATGTACGGATATCCGTGGTGGTCGAACATGTCGGACGAGCTGCTGGAGCGGTTCATCGCGTCCACCCGGGAGGCGTGCATCAGGCTAAGGGGGTGAGTGGTATGAACAACACCGTATGCAATGAGAATTTCGAGGCGACGGAAGGGCTGGCCCTGCTGTGGGAACTGACGTCGCAGCCGGACAATATCGTGTTCCACAGCCCGGACGCCGAACTGGAGGGGATGCAATATTTCGAATCGGAGTACCGCTGGCTGGCCGTGATCGGCTCCAGCGGGACGATCACGGTTACCGTACCGCGCGCAGGAACTTTCTATCCGGCGGTTGTGGTCTACGACAGGCAGGGCAACCAGAAAGTGGTACGGAAGCCGGGCTTCGACAAGAAGACCGAACGGATCAGCATCGGGCGCAGGCCGGGGCAGGGCGGACTGTCCGTTGTATTGCCGTCCTATGAAATGAGCATCGATGGAAAGGTCGTCGGGCGATTTGCTTTAACGGAGGGGGACAACCGCCAGCGCCTCTTCTTTTTGAACCACCCCGTTGCGTTCAAAGGCGGAGAGCGGATCACGATCCGGGTCGGCCCTGAGGAAGGCACGCACATTACCGAGGATATCCTGCTTCTGCGCACCCGGCCGCCCCTGCGCAAGCGCAATTTTGCGATCGACAACGTGGAAACGGGTTTTGTCCTGCGGGATGGACAGGAGGCGATGCGGCTCACGTGGATCACTTCCTGGCCTGCGCGCTGCACCGTTCATTACGGGAGTGCTTCCGGGCGAATGAAGCGTGTGACGGAGCGCGAGGCGCTGGCAAATCACCGGGTGTACCTGACGGGCCTGGAGCCGGGGGCGGCCTATCGGTTCCGGATTCACGCACCCGGGCCGGATGGGAGCGAAATGACGAGTGAGGAGAAGGGGTTCACATTCTCAGCGCCCGGTCCGGTTCAGGGTACGGCAGTCCGTACGAAGGTTGCCCTGCGTGTGGAGAACCCGTACGGTTTTCCCGTTGAGGGATGCCCCGTTACTTCAGGGGTGCCCTTTGCGAAGGGCGACCTTGGAGATGTGCGGCGCATGCGGCTGCTGGGGCCGGGGGGCAGGGCGGTGCCGATGCAGGCGGTGGTGACGGGGCGATGGGACGATGGGAGCGTGAAGTGGGCGCTGGTGAGCTTTAAGGCCGATGCGCGCGCCGGGCGTGCGGGCAGGTACACCCTGGAGTACGGGAAGGTGGTGTCTGGCCGGGCGAGGGGGACGTCCCCTGTTGTGGAGGAAGACGGCGACAGGCTGAGGGTTAGCACGGGGCCGCTGGAGGCCGTATTTGACCGGAGGAAGTCGGGCTTTCCGGTGGGCATTTCCCTGAATGGCCGCAAGGTGTTGGGAGGGGTGATGGAAGCCTGCATACAGGACGGTGAGGGAAGGGCCTACACGTCGAACGGTCCTGCGGAGATTCTTGAGGTGGAAGAGGCCGGGCCGGTGCGTGTGGTCGTGCGCAGCGCCGGACACCATCGGTCGGCATCCCGGAAGTCCTTCTTTGCGTACGAGGCGCGCTTCGTGTTTTATGCGGGTTCGCCCATGGTCCGGGTCTACTACAGCTGGGGAAACGACCGTGAAGCGCTGTTCAGCCACTTCAGGCGCGCGTGCGTGCGGGTGCCGCTGGCGGGCGGCGGACCTCCGCGATGGTCGGTGGGGCTGGGCGAAGGGGAGCGGGCGGACGGCGAAGGAGACCTTGAGCTCAGGCAGCTCAGGCACGACGCGTTTGCGCTCGACCCGGTCCGGGAGGGCAGCCTGCGGCGGGCGGATGGATGGCTGGAGGCGACACGACGGAATGCAGGGCTGACGCTGGCGGTGCGCGACTTCTGGCAGCTGTATCCCCGGTCGCTGGGCGTGCGTGAGGGCTGTGTAGAGGCCGGCGTAAGCGCGGGCTTCCCGGAAGGCTTTTACGATGGCGCGGATATGAAGGAGGCGGTAAACTACTATTTCTACCTCCCGGGAGGGGCGTACAAGATTAAGCGGGGGATCAAGAAGTGGCACGAACTGGGGCTGTACTTTCACGACGGGAGCCCGGACGACACCGACCGGCTGCGGGCGGTGTCTGTTTTCAACGAGCCGTTGATCGCCACCTGCCCCCCCGAGCGATATTGCGGCACGCGCGTGTTCGGGCCTCTTCTGCCTTCAACCGATGGTCGCACGGCCTGGTACGACGAGGCCTGCGAAAAGGGCGTCGCCGCGGTCTACGAGGCGCGGTGCGAGGCGGAGGGATGGTACGGCATGCTCAACTTCGGAGACGCGCTGGGCGATGAGAACGTGACCTGGCTCAACGGGGAGTACGACCACCACCACGCCTTTCTGCTCCAGTACGCCCGCACCGGCCAGCGGAGGTGGTATTTTCTGGCGGAGAAGGCAGCCCGGCACGCCATTGACGTGGACACGTGCCACTACGGCCCCGACAAAGGGGTGGAGTGGGCCCATTCCCTGGGGCATACGGGTGACTACCTGGACCACGACCCTCTGGATTCGAACAATATTCCGGGGGGGATGGTTACGCCGAGCCATTCGTGGGTCGAAGGCTTTTCAGACTGGCACTTTCTGAGCGGAGATCCGACAGCCCTTGAAAACGCCGGGCTGGTGGGGGACTACTATGCCGGAGCCTATCTGAACAACTACGATTTCGAAAACCTCCGGGATATTGGATGGCACCTGATCCTGACGATGGGTGCGTACAATCTTACCGGGGACCCATTCTATCTCAACACGGCACGGATTATTGTGGAACGGGCCCTGGAGCGGCAGACTCCGGGCCCGCGGGGTTGGCACCGTCAGATGATCCCGGCCCACTGCTATTGTACGCCTCGCCATCGCGGCGCCTGCGTCTATATGCTGGCCATCCTGTGCCGGGGCCTGGAGACCTACCTGGATGCCACCGGCGACCCGCGCCTGGTGGATGCCATCGTGGGGGGCGCCGAACAGTGTGTGGACGAGATGTGGGTGGAGAGAACGAACTCGTTCATAGGGACGTCCTGTCCCGCAGGGCGCGAGTCCGGTACAGACCTGCCCCTGGGTGTGGCCGATAAGAGAAATCCGGAACGCGTCGAATACCATCCGCTGTTTATGGGCATTCCGTGTCAGACGCTCCTGTTCGCCCACCTCCATGCGGGCCGACCCGAATATGTTGAGACCGTCAGGAGGAATATGGCAGCCTGCTTCGGTTACGGGTATCCCAGTGTCGCTTCTTTTCCCTGGTGGTCGAAGGTGCTCTACTATCTGAACGAGGTTGACCCGGAGAGTCTGGGCAGGCCTTAGAGCTGTTGCTTGGAAAATAGGCTTTGGGTCTCCGTCATCCGAAACCCCTCCACACCCTTCCCATGCCTTCGGCGAGGCCTTTTTCTTGCGCGCCCAAGAAAAAGGCCGAAAAAGAAGGGCGCCGCTCAAGCGCCGCGGGGGCTGCTTTTCCGCGAATAGCCCCTGGGGTGGAAACGGAAGCTTCTGCCCTGCGGACCTTTGGGGCGTTTCTGTGCGATGGTGCTGGACGGAACCGCGCGGAAAAGCCCCTTCCCCCCGCACCAGACCGGGGGAAGTCGCAGAAGCCGAGCCGACAGGCGACGGCTGATGCGGTGGGGGGATCGCAGAGGCGAGATGCGTGAACGGAAATTTTAAAACAGCTTCTAAGGAGGTCCGACCATGCAACGGAGTGCGGAAGAACACCGTCAGGAGTTCCGGGAACTCGGGTACACGGTGTTCAAGGGGGTTTTGACCCGGGAGGAGATTGCGTACGGTTCGCGTTTGTTCGACGAGGTCATTACACTCGATACCAGCCCTCCGGTGGTTGTGCACGACAGCTCCAGCCGCCGGCAGCTGAGTGTGGAATATTGCGAACCCCGGTTGGCGCAATTCGGCGGAAGCCCGGGGGTTCTCAAAGTGGTGGGTATGATGATGGACAGGCCTTTCCGGCTGCTTTCCTCTCCGATTCCAACCATCACGTTTCCCGGTAAGGCCGGCGGTTTGCGGGGTCGAGACTGGCAGGGACATGTGGACTGGTGGCGCGTGATTCCCCGGGAATTCTGGGAATCCTATTTCAACTGCTTTCTGCACTTCACGACGGTCGAGCCGGGCGGCGGCGCATTCGCGGCTGTTCCCGGCAGCCATCATCTGGTCCGGAAAAATCTGTCCGACCCCGATATGGCCGAGCGCATGTTCCGCCAGGAGTTTCAGGACTTTCCGGGTCTGGGATCTGAAACAGAGGTTCTGGTCCAGGCGGGCGGTATGATCGTCTGGCATCCCTATCTGGTGCACGGACCCACTGACAACCAGCACTTAAGGGCTCGAAAAGTACTCGCCGTATATTTTATGCCGATTCTGGACGGAGCGGCCGAACAGAGGGCAAGGGAGGGAATCCCCAGGGATTTCCACCAGGGCCATCTGGCTGCTATGGACCGGGACTTCAAGCAGCTCTGCGGACTGGCATAGGGATGGATGACCCAAAGGGGTTGTGACATGATACAGTGGATGGTTATCGGATGGTCGCTGGTGTTCGTGCTCACGGTTGCCCTGCCGTTAAAGGCATACGGCCAGGCGATCCCCAAGAAGCTGGTTAAGCTGGGGTGGGACTTAAGGCCTCCGAGCTATGTGGCGGAACATATTCGAGAGATGGAGAAACGGCCTTTCGACGGCATTTTGATCCGTCCGACCTTCGGCCATACGTTTTATATGGTGGACCTCACCGAAGCGGCCGCAGCCGCAGAGATCGAGGCGATGGGAAATATCGAGTGGGAGAAGTTCACTGACAACTTCATTTACTTCCACTGCGACGACAATGTGGACTGGTTCGACGATGCGCTCTGGGGCGAGGACAGTCCCTTTTTACGCAATATCGGCTGGTGCGCGAAAGCCGCGCGGGTGGGGCGCTGCGTGGGTCTCGCCTTCGATCCGGAGTTCGTGTACTGGGGGCGGCCGTATGGCGCCTGGAAGTATGAGTGGCAGAAGCACAGGGAGGAGAAGAGCTTCGCCGAGTACGAGCGGATCGTGCGGAAGCGGGGCGCGCAGTATATGGACCGGATCGAGGAGGAGTTTCCCGATCCGGTGATTCTCACCCTCTTCTGGACTTCGATGCCTCGTTTCCAGGAGGCTGCAAAGGAGACCGATCCTGCCAAACGGGAAGCGATCCTCAAGGCGGACTACTATGGCCTGCTGCCCGCTTTTATGAACGGGATGCTCGAGGCCGCCGATGCCGGGACCGTGATCGTGGACGGGGATGAGCACTCCTATTATTACAACCGGGAGTTGCACTATTTCCAGACCTATCACAGCATCCACCAGACCGGGCAGGCGCTGATTCCGCAGGAGTTGCGCAGCAAGTACCGCCGGCAGGTTCAGTGCGGGCACGCGGTTTACCTGGACTATCTGTGCGGCACCATGGCCACCCATACCGAAGCGACCTACATCACGCCCGAGGAACGGGCGAGGTGGGTGGAGCACAATGCCTACTGGGCGCTGATGAGCAGCGATCGGTACGTCTGGGTCTACGGCGAGCGCATGAACTGGTGGAATGGCTGGAACCTGCCGGACTATCTGGAAGGCGCCCTCCGGTCCGCAAAAGAGAAGGTCACGCAGGGCAGACCGCTGGGGTTCGATGTGGAGGAGATTGCCAGAAAGGGACAGCGCGGGAGGGCCGAGGCCGAGAACCGGCCGATCGAACCGAAGACGGCGAGGATTCCGCGTCTGCGCGGCTCCGCACCGGTTATCGACGGGGTTCTGGCTGACGAGGCGTGGAGAGAGGCCGGGTCTTCGGGGCCTTTTGTCAACTATGTCGCAGCACGGGTGAAGGAGCTGGAGACGGTTACGGAGGCGCACATGGCTTACGATGACAGGGCGCTCTACATTGCCTTCGGCTGTGAGGAATCCGAGATGGACAGGACCCACCCCGCGATGTTTACCGAGCTGGGCGGGAGGGCCGATCAGGTGGAGGTGGCCATCGCCGCTGATGAGGAGGCAACGGCCTACTACCATATCCGGCTGGATATTGCGAATGCGCGCTGGGACTCGCGGACCGAGACCGGACGGAAGGAACACGGCAGCGATATCGCCACCGGGAGGGAGATCTACGGGAAGGATTCCACGTGGAAAGGGGCCTATCAAACCGCTACGCAGAAGGGCAAGGATCACTGGTCGGCCGAGATCGCCATTCCCTGGGCGACGCTGGGGATGTCGCCACCAAAATCCGGTGACCGGCTCAAGGGCAACCTGCACCGCTGGACCCACCGACGCCCCGCAACCGGCGTGACCGAGTTCAGCGTGTGGACGGAGACGCGCTACAACCGGGGCGTGGAGTTCGAGCACTTCGGGACGTGGGGGTTTGAATAGGAGGCGATTTTGGAGCAACCGAAGACCGGAAAGCCGGACACGACCTCGCAGACTCACATTCTGTTCTTAGACCTGCTCGAGGTTGAGGACACACACAACGTGGAGGTTGTTGTGAACCCGGCGGAAAAGTGTTCCGCCAACCCCGTGCTTCCTCTGGGTGACGTGGGCGAGTGGGATTTCCGTCGTGCTTCGAACTGGGGCGGGACTACGATTTTCGATGAAGACGAGAAGATCTTCAAGATGTGGTATATCGGACAGGGGGTTGAGAACGACGACTTCGGGCAGGGAGGCGATTTTGACGTGAGGAAGGAGGACCCCCGGGTGCCCGAGCCCAAGACGGGCGCCTTTGTGGGGGACATCCGGCTGGCCGTAAACCGCGACGGGGTGGGAAAGTTTCGGAGGGTGAACATGCACCAGCCGGTTGTGGCGCGTGGGGAGAAGGGGGCGTGGGACAGCGCGTCGCTGGTGACGTCCGCCCCTATCGTGCATGGGGATACGATTTACATTTTCTACAGCGCCGTGGACGAGTCGGGAGGCGCCTCCCCGAACGCCTGGCTGGAAAACATCCCCTGCCCGATCCGTACGGGCCTGGCCACACTGAGGCTGGACGGGTTTACCTGCTTGCAGAGCCGGGACCGGCTCACCCCCGCGACGGTGACCACGGTTCCGATCAGTGTAAAGGGTCCGAAAGAGGCGAAGCTTATTCTCAACGCTTCGGACTTTGTTCCCTACCGTGACTGGATCGAAGTGGAGGTCCTGGACGCCGGGACCGGCAGTCCGGTGGCAGGATACGGGAGGGAGGATTGCACGGATGTTGTTCGGGAAGGCATCCGCATTCCGGTGGCATGGGGTGAGAGGGATACCCTGGAGGGCGTTACGTCAGAGGAGATCCAGCTCCGGTTTACCCTGTACGGGAGGGTCAGGCTGTATTCATTCACCTTCACTTCATAACGGAGGACCTGGAAGTGGCGAAAGATATTCCAGATGCTGGACTCACATTGTTCCGGTAGAATGGGGTGAGAGGGATACCCTTGAGGGCGTTACGTCAGAGGAGATCCAGCTCCGGTTTACCCTGTACGGGAGGGTCAGGCTGTATTCATTCACCTTCACTTCATTCAGAGAGGGCGTCGTCTTAGGCGACGGCGGGATGATTATCGAGGCGAGACGGCGCGGCTATGATACCCCGCAGATCGTTGCGGAGCACCCGGATGCGCTGCGGCAGATCCACGCGGATTTCTTCCAGGCCGGATCGCAGGTGCTGCAGGCGCTTACCTGGTGGACCAGCGGCTTTCAACTGGAGTTCGGGTTCAGCTGGGGGGACCGGCTGGATGAGATCAACCGGACGGCTGTGGAATGCGCCAGAGAGGCGTCGGGGGGTGAGGCGCCGGTGGCGGGGTGTTTGATGTCTACGATGGCGCGTGTGCCGACCAGTGAAGGCGAGCTGATCAGTACGCCGATTTTCATTCCTGATGATCCATCCTCCCACGACAGGGCGAAGGCGGTGTTCGACGAGCACATCGCCGCGCTGGTGGGTGCGGGGGTGGACCTGCTGATTCCGGAGACTTTTCCCTCGCTGGAGGAGGCCCGGCTGTGTCTGGCGTGCTGCAAGAAGACGGACGTTCCCACCATGGTGCTCCTGGGCACCGGCAAGCATGGATGGGACAGACGACGGCGTTTCCCATTCTGAGGCCGCCCGCATACTGGTGGACGAGGGGGCCGACATCGTGGGGCTGGTGTGCAATGCCGATCCTCCGACGATGTGGCCGACAATCCTGGAGATCCGGCAGGCGGTAGACGCACCGATCGCCTTCCAGCCGAAGGGTTACCGCACCGGTCACAACTGGAGCAAGGTTGAAGAGGGCGCGGAGGTGCCCGGGTCGAAGATGGCCGAGTACGCGCTGAAGGCGAGGGAGGAAGGGATCAATCTCGTCGGGGCGTGTTGTGGGGCCGGGCCGTCGCACATCCGGGCGATGGCGAGGGCGCTTCGAGGGGAAGAGGTCGCGCCATGGTCGGAGGAAAAGGAATAGGAATGGGATGAAGGAGGCATGGAGGATGGCGTCTAAACCGTCGAACGGAAGCCCGGAATACGAGTGGATGCAGGTGACTGAGAAAGCCGCCTTCGCCCCGAGGGACGGCGCGGGTGCGCTCGTGTTCGGCGGCAGGATGTGGCTGCTGGGGGGGTGGAATCGGGTTGACAAGACGAATTTCCCGCGCGTCTGCAACAACGAGGTGTGGAGTTCGCAAGACGGCGCCGACTGGACGCTTGAGAAGCCAGGCACGTTCGGGAATGCGTCTTTCGATCCTGCCACTGATTGGGAAGGCAGGCATTGCGCAGGATATGCTGTTTTCCAGGACAGGATGTGGATCGTGGGAGGCGACACGAATCAGGGCCACTATCACTACGATGTCTGGAACTCCGTCGATGGGAAGACCTGGAACCATGTGAATCAGGGCCACAGGGTCCCCTGGGGGCCAAGAGCCTTATATTATACCTGTGTTTTCAGGGATAGAATCTGGGTGCTCGGCGGACAGACCATGCCGAGCTTTGCGCCTGCGGGAGACCGTTTCTACGACGATGTGTGGAATACTCAGGATGGGATAGACTGGGAACGGGTCGTGCCGAGACAACCGTACTGGCCGCAGCGCGGCCTGATCGGGGGGAGCGTTGTTTTCCAGGACAGGATGTGGGTGCTGGGCGGTGGCACGTATGACACTCCCGGACAGCCTGAACGAAAGTATTACAACGATGTGTGGAGTTCGGCGGATGGGGTGAACTGGGAATGCCACCTTGAGAACGCGCCCTGGTCACGACGCCAGTTCCACGAAACAGCCGTGTTTGACGACAGGATGTGGGTGATGGAAGGCGCCCTCTCGCCGGACTCGAAGGATATCCCGGACGCTTCGGATGTGGTGTCAAGGCACCCTGATCAGGCCGGATGGATCAGCCTGCAGAATTCGAATGATGTCTGGTACTCGGCCGATGGCGTCAACTGGTCCGAACTTCCCAATACCCCGTGGGCGCCTCGCCATGCCGCCAGCGTGTTCGTCTACGACAATGCCCTGTGGATGGTTGCCGGGAATAACATGGACAGTGATGTCTGGAAATTGGTCCGTGCCCGCCAGGACGGGGATTCCACGCGATAAGAGGGTTGAGTTAGTAAGGAAGGGAGTGGTGGAGCAGCGAGACACTGTAACGTCGGATCTCACGGAGGCCGGGACGAAGACCGGGGAGGCGCAGGGGGTGACGCCCCGGGCCGTTGTCATCGGGATCTGTACTGCTGTGGTCGTGGGCTTTTTGGCAAGTACGCTTCGCTTCGTCCAAAAGGGCTCGGTTATGACCATCAGCTTTATGCCGATGGGAAACCTTCTCCTCTTCCTGCTCTTGCTCCTGGCCTTCGGCGTGCTGGTCCGGGGATTCGGACGGCGGTTCGTACTTTCTTCATCGGAATGGATCACGATTTTTTCCATGGGACTCGTCAGCTGCCTGGGTCCCAATTATGGGATCGCCGGTTACCTCCTGGGCTCGATTGTGACTCCCTACTACCTGGCGACGCCGGAGAATCGGTGGGCCGAGTTTCTCCACCCGCACCTTCCCGGCTGGTTGGTCCCCGGCAACGAGGGTGGGGCGATCAGCCTGTTCTTCGAAGGGCTTCCGAGGGGGGCTTCGATCCCGTGGGAGGTCTGGGCGCTGCCCCTGTTCTGGTGGTTTCTCTTTATCGCTGCGCTTGCGTTTGCCTGTTTCTGTGTGGCGGTGATCTTCCGCAGGCAGTGGGCGGACCACGAGAAGCTGGTCTATCCGGCGCTGAAGCCGATTTTGACGATGGTGTCCCAGACAAGGGTGGGACAGGGCGTTCTTCCGCATTTTATGCGCGGCAGGGTTTTCTGGGCGGGATTCGGGTTTGTATCGGTCGTTTTCTGGTGGAATATGATCTCCTGGTTCTATCCGGGCGTGCCGAAATTCCCCATTATGACCGATCTCGTCGACTACTGGGACCTGCTTCCCAAGCACTATCCCCCGATCTTTTTCCATGTAAGTACGGTCGTTTTCTGCTTCTCCTACTTTGCCAGCCTCGATGTGCTTTTCAGCATGTGGTTTTTCGATCTGCTTTATATTGTCGAAGCGGGCCCCCTGAACCGTGTCGGACTCGTTTCGAATTCCCCCCACTACGGGGCTGGACCCTATGTGACGACGAGCTATAAGTGGCAGACGGCCGGGGCCTTTCTGGCGTGGGTTCTGTGGTGGCTGTGGACGGCGCGGGGTCACCTTCGGGAGGTTTTCCACAAGGCGCTGCGTCCGGATCGTTCTTCCCTGGACGATCGCCGGGAGCTGATTTCCTACCGGGGAGCTGCGATCGGTCTGATCGTATGCTGCTTTTACATCGCGGCCTGGCTGTGGCAGATGGGGATCGAAGCCAGGGCGGTTGCCCTGCTGGTTCCCTCTATGTTTATTGTCTACCTCGGCGTGGCAAAGGTGGTGGCGGATTCCGGACTGATCTACCTCGAGCCCGCGGCTGTGGCCTGGAACTACTCCCTCTTCGCTCTGGGGGGAGCGCGCGCCCTGAATGCCACCACGCACGTGTCCAACAGCCTTCTGAAGTTTAGCGTGAATCACCCCCGGAGCTTTGCGATGCCGACCCTGGCGCACATCAGCCGCCTGGGGGATTCGGTCACCGGAAACAGACGGCGGCTTTTCTGGTGGGTTCTTACCGCGTTTATCGTGGGAATGACCGTTTCCACGCTTTATACGATCTGGCTGGCGTACACCCTGGGTGCCCATAATTTCCGGCACAAATCGCTGATCTTTACATTGAATAACCACCAGCTAAGTTTGAACGCAATCACAAATCCCAGATCCATTCTGGCGGCAGAATACTGGCTTTTTCTGGCCGGAGCGGCAGCGATGGTCGCCATGAATCTGATGCGCTACCGGTTCTCCTGGTGGCGGCTTCATCCGCTTGGGTTCGCGCTTTCCGGTACGATCTGGTCGCGGCTGGAGAGCGGGACGTTTCTGGTCGCGTGGTTGGTCAAGCTTCTGATATTGAAAATCGGCGGGGTGTCGTTTTACCGCCGGTCGAGGCCTTTTATCATGGGCATGCTGATCGGATACGTCCTGGCGGTGCTTGCGGGGATGGTCGTGGACGGCATCTGGTTTCCCGATCAGGGGCACAGGGTGCATCACTGGTACTGAGGACCACACCAGCGCATACGACCTGGAATTGCTCGATCTGCTCCAGGCCATTGAAAACGATACCGAACCGGACAACAGCGGGGTAAACGGTCTGAAGAATTTGGCCCTTGGGCTGGCGATGTACCGGTCTCTGGAAACCGGCCGCCGCCTGGACTTCAAGGACGGGCTGCCCGTAGACGTTTCGATGGGCTACCAGTACCGGGGGCCATTCTACGTCCGGTAGCCGGATGCCAGGAGGAAGAGATGGCCCTCAGGTCCGAGCGAATTATAGAGGACACACCGGAGTCTGCGCGGGACGGCCTGACGCTCCGGGCCCTCCTGATCGGCCTTGCGCTGTGCGCGTTTCTCGGGGTGGCCCTGCCCTATAATTTGATGGTGATCCAGGGATCCCTGCTCAATTTCTATTTTATCGACCGGGGGGCGCTGTTCCTCTTCTTCTGCCTGGTTTTGGTGGTCAATCCGCTGCTGGGCTGGATGAAACGCCGCTGGGTGCTGAAGCGTGGGGAACTGCTGGCCATCTACGCGATGTTCCTGTTTCTGCTGCCCGCCTCGGGGATGGTCAGACCTGTGATCGCCTACCTGACGGGGGTCACCTATTATGCGTCTCCCGAGAGGCGGGATTTAGAGGCGGTGCTGCCCCATATCCTGCCCTGGACGGCCCCTCAGGACGCGGAGGTGGTGCGGGGGCTTTACGAGGGGCTGCCGGAGGGAGTTCCTCCGCCGTGGGAGGCCTGGATCGTACCTCTGGTGAGCTGGGGGGCGTTCCTGATGGTGCTGTGGGGGGTGCTGATCTGCTTGGCGATGATCTTTCGCAGGCAGTGGGTGGAGCACGAGCGTTTCGCCTTCCCGATAATGCAGGTGCCCTTAGAGATGGGGGAGACCGGAGAGGGAAAGGTCGGGCCGCTGTTCAAGAGCTGGACGATGTGGGCGGGGTTTGCCATTCCGTTCGTGATCGGCTCCATCAAGGGGTTGCATACCTATTACCATACGATCCCCGATATCAGCCTGTACACACAGATTTGGATTTTCCGGCAAACAACGGTTGTACCGATTAGGATCCACTTTGCAATCATCGGATACGCCTATTTTGTGAATACGGACGTGAGCCTGAGCGTCTGGCTGTTCAACGTGATCTCGAAGGTCATCCGGGGGGTGCTGGCCATTCTGGGCGCGGAGCAGGCCGATGTGTCCGGCACGGTGGGGCGGTTCAGTTCCCGGGGCTCGGCGTTTCTGGCGCTGACGGGGATGGGGTATATGCTGGCCTTGGCGGGTTACAGCCTGTGGGTGGCGCGGGGGCACCTGCGTGAGGTGTGGGCCAGGGCGATGGGGAGGCCGTCGGGAGCGGACGATTCGGGGGAGGCGATCCCCTACCGGACGGCGCTGATCGGCATCGGGGTCGGGACGCTGTACCTGGGGTGCTGGCTCTACCAGGCGGGGATGTCCCCGCCGCTGATTCTGTTTCTGTTTTTCTCTGCCTTTGTGGTGTTCCTGGTGATGGCCCGGATTGCCAGCGAGACGGGTTTTGCAGCTCCCTATTCTCCGCTGAATCCGGCGGAGTTCGTGGTGTGCGCAACCGGGTCCTCGGCGTTCAGCCCGCCCGGGCTGGTGACGCTCGGGTTCAATTACACGTGGACGATCACGCGGATCAATAATGTGATGGCCCGCGGGCTGGGGGCACTGTGGCTGTCTAAGGAGATCGGGCAGAAGCGGCGGCTGGTATGGGCGATGGGAGCGGCGCTGGCCGTGGGGTTGGCCGCTACGGGCTATATGACATTGAAGCTGGGCTACACGTACGGCGGCCTCAACCTGGACCGGTTTTTCCTGGACTACGCCATCGTTCCTTTCGACGTGTTCGTGGGGCGACGGATGCTGGAGCCCAGTCCGGTCTTCACCAGGGGGTTTCTCTACACGGCGATGGGGGTGGGGATTGCGAGCCTGCTGATGGTTGTGCGGGCGCGATTTACCCGGTGGCCCCTGCACCCTGTGGCGCTCCCGATCAGTACGATCTGGTTTACGGATGTTTTCTTCTTCAGCGTATTTCTCGCCTGGGCGATCAAGGCGGTGGTGCTGAAGTTCGGAGGCGCGGCGTTCTATAGGAGGACGCGGCCGTTTTTCATCGGGATCGTCCTGGGGGAAACGGTGTGCGCGGGTGGGTGGAGCGTTGTGGACTATTTTACCGGTATGATCGGGAATGCGATCTATCCTGAATAGGGGACGATGGACGACGGACCATGGACCACACTCTGAGAAAGGAACGCTCAAGATGACCCCCAGATTCATTCCCAAGACAGACCTGCAGGTTTCCCCCATCTGCCTGGGCACCATGACGTTCGGTACGCCGGTTGGGGAGGCAGAGGCCATTCCCATTGTTCACCGGGCGCTGGAGAACGGCGTTAACTTCATCGACACGGCGAATATGTACGAAGGCTACACCCGGCAGATCGGCTCGCGCGGCGAGGTGTCCGAGGCGATTCTGGGTGAGGCGCTGAAGGATCGGCGTGAGCGGGCCGTTGTTGCGACCAAGGTGGGCATGAAAATCGGACCGAACCCGGACGATGAGGGGCTGAGCCGCGCGCATGTCCTGCGCGAATGCGACCGAAGCCTGGACCGGCTGCAGACCGACTGGATCGATCTCTACTATATGCATACGACCGATCCGGATACGCCGCTGGAGGAGTCCATCGGCGCTTTTATGGACCTCATCGCGTCGGGCAAGGTGCGTCACTGGGGGATTTCCAACTACGATGCCGGCCAGACCCGGGAGGTGCTGGAGACCTGCGATGTGAACGGCTGGCAGCGTCCCGTGGCGCATCAACCCCCATACAGTCTGCTCAAGCGCGATATCGAGAAGGATCTGCTTCCCCTCTGCCGTGCGGAAGAGATCGCCGTGGTACCCTACCAGGTCCTGCAGGGCGGTCTGCTGACCGGCAAGTACCGGGATGCGTCTTCGCCGCCTGAAGGCTCGCGCGGCAGGGAGCAACCCGGCTGGATTCCCCTGTTGAACGATCCTGCCGCGCAGAAGGAGATCGCCGTCCTGACCGAAAAGGCGGGCAAAGAGGGCCTGAGCCTGTTTGATTACACGATCCGGACCACTGTTGAGACGCCGGGGATTACGAGTGTTATTCTGGGGGTGAAGGACGCCCGACAGATTGAAGCGGCCGTGCGTGCCCTGGAATGAGGCCGGAAGCTGGCCGTGGGCGCCCGGGGCATCGGCTGTTGCTGTGGGACAGGCCTCGCTGCGCTCTGGCCCATTATCAAAGGAGATGGCAAATGAGCCAAACAAAGCGCCGACTCCGCAGGACCGCCCTGCTGTGCTTTCCGAACCCTTCGCTGAGCGAGTCTGCGGTTGATGAGGTCCTGGCCGGGGGGTTCACCGATGTGGGCGTTGGGGTGGGGTTCGAGAATATCATCGAGAACCAGGGATTCAGTCTCGAGCAGACGGAACAACTCGCCGGTATGTGTGAGCAGCGTGGCCTGGGGCTGGTGGTCTTTACCTGTTATGAGACCTATTTTCCCGAGCATCTGGTGCTGGACGATCCGAAGCGCCTGATGGTTACCAGCGACGGCGAACAGCTCTTCAAGCCCTATCAGGAGCTGCCGGACCGGGTTACGTTCGAGGAGGTTGGCGAGCTCGGGCTTTGTCCATTCCGTCCGGAAAACAAGGCGTTCTACAAGGAATTGCTGCTGGCGGTCTGCGAGTGGCCGGCCACGTGCGAGATCCACGTCAACGACGAAGCGAGCCTGGGCTGGTTTGGAAACTGGTTGATGGCCTGCTACTGCGACGTCTGCCAGGCACAGTTTAAGGAGAAGACGGGGTCCGACCCACCCGTGAAACGGGATTGGGAGGATGCGCTGTGGTGGGCCTGGCTGGAGCACCGGTTCGAGAACTGGAATGCGGTTCACGCCGAGTTTCGAAGTGCGATCAAGCAGGTGCGGCCGGATATTGTGGTGGGCCAGCAACACAGCCCGGCGATTCCGGAGCGAATGTACAATGCGTGGCTCTACGGGATCAACCTGGCGCGGCAGGCGACCACCCTGGACGTGATCTGTACCGATCCGTACCACTACAACCACGCCAAGGAGTTTTTCCACCGGCCGCACCGGCGGGTTCTGACGGAGGGGACACGCAGCCTGATGGGGGCCGCGTACGACCGGCAGGCGGATATTTATACCCAGGGGTTCATGCCGCTCACCCAGGCCGTGCCGATGGGGCGTCAGGACGGGCTGCTGGAGGCGGTCGTGCCCTTTGCGCTGGGCGCGGATATGGTTGTACCGTATACTTATGAGTTGATGAAGATTATCCCGGGATTTTTCGAGGGATTCCAGGAGGCCCGGAAGCTGATTGACGTCTTTGAGTCCCACCGGCCGTATGCCTATGCGACCACTGTGATGCCGCACCAGTCGGAGGTGACCGGCCACTACGACAGCCACTGGGGATCCGAGCACCTGTTGAATGTGGTGAACCTCATGTATCAGACGGGTGTTCCGTGGCGGTGGTTCTGGGACGGCCGGCTGGAGGATGCGGCCGGACACCTGAGCGGTCCCCTGGTCCTGCCGGAGGTGCACTGTCTGACAGAGGGACAGCTCCAAAAGGTCCGCGAGGTGGGTGGCGAGGGACTGGTCTGGATCGGCAATGTGCCGCAGGCGCCCTGGGCGGGAAGTGGTCCGTGCAGGCTGCCGGCGGCGATCGAGTACGGGGTCTTCGAGGTGGCACTGGAGGACCATCCGCTTACATCGGGTCTGACGGATCCGTTCGTGCTCTGCAGCCGGGTGGACCATTCCGGACCTGAGGGCGAGGTGATCGGCAGGGTTGAGGGCCGCCCGGCGCTGGTGCTGGTGGAGGTGGAGGGGCGGCGCGAGGTCTGGATCGCCGGCACACCGATCCGGGACTATTCCGGCAGCAGGGTCTTCCGATTCAACCAGCCCACCTGCAGCATCGAACTCTTCCGGCGGTTGATCCTGTGGGCTGGTCAAGCCCGACCGCTGGCACATATGCATCCCTATCCCCCTGCCAATGACTATTCGACGCTCCGTCCGAGCGACCGTCGTACGAATCCCCCCGTGGAACTTCTGCCGATGGTGGGTGAGGATTCTCTTCTCGCGGTCATCTTCCCCTACACTCCGGTGAGGTGCGAGACGGGCCTGGCGATCCATCTGCCCGAGGGAGCGGCCCTGCGCAGCGTCGTGGACCTCTGGTCGGGCAGGGACTGGACCGACCGCGTGGAGGCAGGTGAGGAGGGCGCGCTCCGCATCCCGCTGGAGATCCCGGGCGATCTGGAGTTGCTGGCGCTACTGATCAGCTACGCTTGACCTCAATATCGAACCGAACTCTCGCTGTAAAGGACCGACTCACCCCGAAAGGAGATCACAGATGAGCGAGGCTAAGCGCCGACTCCGCAGGACCGCACTGCTGTGTTTTTCGAAATTTTCGCTGAGCGAGTCTGCTATCGATGAGATCTCAGCCGGAGGGTTCACCGACGTGGGTATTTACGTGGTGCCCGAAAAATGGGCGACGGACTATGGATTCACGCTGGAGGAGACGGCACGAGTTGCCGGTATGTGCGAGCAGCGAGGCCTGGGCCTTGTGATCTTAACCACCTATGAGACCTATTTTCCTGAGCCTTTGGTGCTCGACAATCCGAAGCGTCTGATGGTTACCAGCGACGGCGAACAGCTCTTCAAGCCCTATCAGGAGCTGCCGGACCGGGTTACGTTCGAGGAGGTTGGCGAGCTCGGGCTTTGTCCATTCCGTCCGGAAAACAAGGCGTTCTACAAGGAATTGCTGCTGGCGGTCTGCGAGTGGCCGGCCACGTGCGAGATCCACGTGAACGACGAAGCGAGCCTGGGCTGGTTTGGAAACTGGTTGATGGCCTGCTACTGCGACGTCTGCCAGGCACAGTTTAAGGAGAAGACGGGGTCCGACCCACCCGTGAAACGGGATTGGGAGGATGCGCTGTGGTGGGCCTGGCTGGAGCACCGGTTCGAGAACTGGAATGCGGTTCACACCGAGTTTCGAAGTGCGATCAAGCAGGTGCGGCCGGACATTGTGGTGGGCCAGCAACACAGCCCGTCGATTCCGGAGCGAATGTACAATGCGTGGCTCTACGGGATCAACCTGGCCAGCCAGGCGACGACCCTGGATGTGGTCGGCACGGATCCGTATCACTACAACCACGCCAAGGAGTTTTTCCACCGGCCGCACCGGCGGATTCTGACGGAGGGGACGCGCAGCCTGATGGGGGCCGCGTACGACCGGCAGGTGGATATTTATACCCAGGGGTTCATGCCGCTCACCCAGGCCGTGCCGATGGGGCGTCAGGACGGGCTGCTGGAGGCGGTCGTGCCCTTTGCGCTGGGCGCGGATATGGTTGTACCGTATACTTATGAGTTGATGAAGATTATCCCGGGATTTTTCGAGGGATTCCAGGAGGCCCGGAAGCTGATTGACGTCTTTGAGTCCCACCGGCCGTATGCCTATGCGACCACTGTGATGCCGCACCAGTCGGAGGTGACCGGCCACTACGACAGCCACTGGGGATCCGAGCACCTGTTGAATGTGGTGAACCTCATGTATCAGACGGGTGTTCCGTGGCGGTGGTTCTGGGACGGCCGGCTGGAGGATGCGGCCGGACACCTGAGCGGTCCCCTGGTCCTGCCGGAGGTGCACTGTCTGACAGAGGGACAGCTCCAAAAGGTCCGCGAGGTGGGTGGCGAGGGACTGGTCTGGATCGGCAATGTGCCGCAGGCGCCCTGGGCGGGAAGTGGTCCGTGCAGGCTGCCGGCGGCGATCGAGTACGGGGTCTTCGAGGTGGCACTGGAGGACCATCCGCTTACATCGGGTCTGACGGATCCGTTCGTGCTCTGCAGCCGGGTGGACCATTCCGGACCTGAGGGCGAGGTGATCGGCAGGGTTGAGGGCCGCCCGGCGCTGGTGCTGGTGGAGGTGGAGGGGCGGCGCGAGGTCTGGATCGCCGGCACACCGATCCGGGACTATTCCGGCAGCAGGGTCTTCCGATTCAACCAGCCCACCTGCAGCATCGAACTCTTCCGGCGGTTGATCCTGTGGGCTGGTCAAGCCCGACCGCTGGCACATATGCATCCCTATCCCCCTGCCAATGACTATTCGACGCTCCGTCCGAGCGACCGTCGTACGAATCCCCCCGTGGAACTTCTGCCGATGGTGGGTGAGGACTCTCTTCTCGCGGTCATCTTCCCCTACACCCCCGTGAGGTGCGAGACGGGCCTGGCGATTCATCTGCCCGAGGGAGCGGCCCTGCGCAGCGTCGTGGACCTCTGGTCGGGCAGGGACTGGACCGACCGCGTGGAGGCAGGTGAGGAGGGCGCGCTCCGCATCCCGCTGGAGATCCCGGGCGATCTGGAGTTGCTGGCGCTGTTGATTGGTTACGACAAAGAGTGAAAAAAGGAGAGACCATGGTGCTGAAACTGAAGGTAAAAGATGCGGCGGTCAACTGCGTTACGCTGGATGTCGATCTGGAGGGCAACCCGGGGGCGCGGATTTACCGGTCTCGCCGGGCATCCGGGCCATACGAGGAGGTAGGTCTGGCCCGCGAACGAACCTATGTTGACTCGGCGGATCTTGAGCCAGGGAGGACCTATTTTTACCACGCGGTGGCCTGGTCCAGCCAATGGGTCCATCCCGATTCGGAAGACCTGATGGGAGGCAGACCGGCCGAAGTGAAAGTCCCACGCGCACCGAAAGAGAGGTGGGTGACGCTGACCCGCAGGCGGCAGGAGTTCACGGTAAACATGGGCGGCTATCTGGACGAGTCTAATACGGTCACCAGGGGGCCGGAGGAATACTGCCCCGGATCGGGCCATATGAATCCGCCGTACGATCAGGCCTTTGAGCCGAACATGTATGTGGCGATTGAAAACGAGGGCGAGACGGATGTGGTGAACCCCTGGCTGGTGGCCAACGGTCAGCGGGACTGGTGGTCTGTAGAGACGACGGCAAGAGAGATTCTCAGATTTGCCGGAGAAAGGCGGGCGACGGCGACGGAGAAGGCGATGGCCATCTGGCAGTTTGTGGTGGATGAAGTCTACGACAGTAGAGCAGGTATGTCCTGGCTGGACAGTGTCGGCGATCCGGTGAAACTGGTCAACAGCTACGGGTTCGAAGGCTGCGTCGCGAATGCGATTGGGAGCCGCCGCCTGGCCGAAGCAATGGGGGTTGAGGCCCGGGAGGTCTGGTTGGGGGATCTGGCCTTTGTGGACGGCCACGGACGGGGCAGGTGCTGCGACCACGACATTTTTGAGGCTTTCACGGACGGGGCATGGCATTTTCTGGATACGGACCTGATGGTGTTTTTTCTCAACCGGGACAACAAGACGGTTGCGGGATCGGAGGATCTTTCCCGGGATATCGATCTGCTCCGCCGTTCGCACCGCAACCTGGGGCTGTGCGGCCGGGATATGCCGGAGAAGGTGTTCTACTACACCCATTTCCAGGAGCGGATGATCGTGTATCCGCCGAATAAGGGCAATTCCCTGTCAGGGCCGATCACGTACTCCGGGAAGCGGTTTCCCGTGCCCCATACGATGGCCGTTCGCCTGCGCCCGGGGGAGAAGCTGGTGCGGTACTGGGGCAATATTGGAAAGAACGTGGTGAGCGGGCCCAACCTGCATCCGGATGTCCGATTCTCGAACGGAAAGCTCGTCTACCGTCCGAAGCTGCGCGATCCCCTGGCCCTGAAGGGTATGGAAGGGACGAGAAATGTGAAGCAGGGGGCATCGCGGAGGTATCCCGCCCTGCATCCGGAGCGGACCGGAGAGGTTTCGGAGGTTGTCTGGAAGATTGCGTCGCCCTATCCGATACCCGGAGCACGGTTGGGCATCTCGTGTCGCCGTGAGACCCGCGAGGACGGTCTGGAGTTGCTGATTTCAAAGGATGGTCGAAGCTGGCGATCCTTCTGGATACCCGGCGCAATCAGGAGCGGTGAGAAGACACGTATGGGGAGCCGGGTGGACGATTGCGTGGAGCTGGACTCGTATTTCAGAACCGGGGAAAGGGTGAATCAGGACTGGGGGGATGGGCCATGCTATACGTACTATATCAAGGTGGCGATGTGGGCCACGTCACGTCCCGAGGCCGTTGGGCTGGACGCGATCCGGTTCGATACGGATATCCAGTGTTCCACACGGTCGCTTCCGTCGCTGTTCTGCGGGAAGAACAAGATCGCATACCGGGACGACAATCGCGGAGGCCGGAAGGTGCGGGTGACGTACGGCTGGCAGGAGGAACGTTCGATCAGGCCTCCCGGGGCGCCGGAGCCGGTGTATCCCGGGGATGGGGCGGACGTGAACCGGCTGGATTTCGAGTTCAGGTGGAAACGTTCGAATGGGGGCAGTGCGCGGGTGGACGATTACCATGTGCAGGTGAGCCGGTACGCGGATTTCCGGTGGTGCGTCTGCCCGACGTTCGACCGGTATGTGGGGAGGACGAAGTATGCTGGAAAGACGCGGTGGCAACCGGAGTTTCCGAATCTGTTGAATCCGGATGAGCGGTATTACTGGCGCGTGCGGGCGCGGAATGCGAAGGGGGTATGGGGGAAGTGGAGCGAGGGGCGGTCGTTCGTTCCGCACGGTCCGAGGCTGCCTCTGGAACTTGAGGTGAGGCGCACGGGCAGAGGTAGCGTATTGGCCTGGAAAGCGAATCCGGAGGGAAACCGTGCGGTGAAATACCGGGTATACGGTTCGATGGAGACCGGAGGGTTCCCTGCTGGCCGGGAGAATTTTCTGGGAGAGGTTGAGGAGCCGGTCTGGCCGCTGAATGGAGGCAAGAAGGGGATGTCGTATCGTGTGGTGACCGTGGACGCCAGAGGTGTGCCGAGCACGCCGTCGGAGCACGTGGAATTCTGAAGGTCAAGGACGATAAACCGGAGCAGTCTCCATGAGCATCTGGCGCTGGGCAGGCTGGATCGAGCACGTGCCGGAAGAGGCCCGCATCACGCTGGGAGAGGGCGATACGCCGTTGGTACGCTCGAAGAAGATCGGCCCTGAGGCCGGGTTGCGGAATCTCTTTCTCAAGCTGGAGGCCGCCAACCCGACGGGATCATTCAAGGACCGGTTCGGTGCCGCCGCCGTTTCCCATATGGTTGCCCGGAGTCAACATACCTGTGTGGCGACATCGAGTGGGAATGCAGGGTCCTCTCTGGCGGCGTATTGTGCAGCATCGGGTGTGCCGTGCCGGATCGCCATTGTGGAGACTGCCCCAGATCAAAAACTCCGGCAGATGATGGCCTATGGCGCCGACATTTTTCGGGTGCGGGATTTTGGATTGGATCCCGAGGTTACGCTCCGGACGTTTCAGGCTCTGGAGCGGATCGGCAGCCGGCCCGACGCAGCGCTGCAGGTGAGCGCCTATGTGTACAGTCCCCTGGGGATGAGCGGCGTGGAGACGCTGGGGCTGGAGCTGGCCGAGCAGTCGGAGGAGGCCATCGATCACGTATTCTGCCCGGCGGGGGGCTGCGGTTTGGCCGTTGCTGTGGCGCGCGGGTTCGCCCTTATGGTTGAGCGGGGGAGGCTTGCGTATGGTCCGGCGATCGAGTGCGTGCAGCCGGAGGGGAACAACACGGCCGCAGGGCCGCTGCGCGAGGGGGCCGAACGCGCCCGTTCGGTGGAATCCACGACCCGTATCAGCGGACTTCAGGTGCCCACGGTGAACGACGGGGACCTGCTGATCCAGGCCTGTCGTCCGACCGGGGGGACAGGGCACCTGGTGACGGATGAGGAGGTGTGGGAACTGCAAGGACGCCTGGCGCGGGAGGAGGGAATCTTTTGCGAACCGGCAGCAGCCGTGGCGGTGGCCGGTGCGCTCAATGCGGTGAGGGAAGGGATCGTGAGTCCGGACGCGAGGGTCGTCTGTCTGGTGACAGGTACCGGATTTAAAGATGCGTCATCGATTGATCGGATGCTGAGTGATTTTTCCTGTGAGACCGTGGATTTATCGGCGCTGGAGCAGGAGGTTGCGGATTCGGACTGAATTTCCGGCGTTCCGGGTTCCAACACGAAAGGAGATTCTTATGGCCGAGCTTGTGGTTCTATCAGCGGATGGTCGGGCGCGGTGCGCGGTTGAGGTTGCGGCAGAGGCGTCGGCGACGGAATTGACGGCAGGGAAAGAGCTGGTGCGGTATCTGGAGAGGCTGGGAGGCGCTTCTATTGGCCTGCACGCAGGGAGCGGGAGTGGAGCCCCGGTGAGGATTCTGGTCGGGCGGCCTGCGCGAGACGAGCTTCGGCATCTGCCGGTGGGCGATCTGCGGGATGATGGGTTCTTGCTGCATGTGTCTCAGGGGGAGATTGCGCTGGTGGGGGCGAACGATCGTGGGACGCTGTATGCGGCGTATGAGCTGATCGAACGGCTGGGGGTGCGGTGGTACTGGCCGGGTTCGGAGAACGAGTTCCTTCCCGAGGTCGGCGATTTGACCCTGCGGACCGGTACCGAGGTGATCAACCCGTCGTTCAAATTCCGGCTTGCCCGGGGGATGTTTGCGGCTATGATGGGCGTGGGTGGGTATCCGCGTACGCTCTGGCAGGCTTTACCATCGCCCAGGAAGGAGCAGCTGCTGGACTGGGGTGTGAAGAACCGGCTCAATACGATTATCGAATTTCCCGGTCTGACGCAGGATAGTCTGGAAGAGGGTGACCTGTCTGCTTTCTTTGCCTGCCGCGGGGGCGTGGCGGGGGTGGATTCCGTTCACGCGTCACTGCATATGGTGAATCCGGATGTTTACTTTGATTCGCATCCCGAATACTTTGCCATGAACGAGCAGGGCGAACGCGTTTTGAACAAACGCGTCCACCACTGCCACCTCTGTCTGTCGAATCCCGATGTGATCAATCTGGTGGTCCAGGAGGCGTTGAAGTCGATGGAGCGAAACCCGGAAGCGGGGCTGGCGAGCATCACACAGGCGGACGGTATTGACTACTGCATGTGTCCGGAGTGTCTGGCGAATTGCGATCAGGGGAATATGAGGTTTATGGACGGGGAATACGTTATTCGGACCAACGATGTGATCCGATATGCCAATCGCGTTGCGGAGGTTTTTTGTGAAACGTGGCCGGACCGGTACGTTTACGTACTGGCCTATTTTCTGACGATGCCGCCTCCCACGATCCCGGTGCATCCCAATGTGCTGGTTCAGGTGACACACTCCTTAGGCGACCACTGCGTATTCAACCGGCCGCTGTCCGATCCGGTGGGGAACCACCGGTTGCTGCAGGAGGATCTCAAGGGGTGGGAGGATTCCGGTGCGAAGCTGTGGTTTTACGATTACAATCCCGTCAGTTCGATGGCCCAGGCCCCCTATCCGGTGGGCCGAAAGTTCCACGAGGACGTGAAGTGGCTGCACGCGCACAACTTTATTGGATACCATTCGCAGAGCGAGGGGACGATGTGGGGGTTGTACGGGTTGAACCACGTGTCGCTGGCAAGGACATTGTGGGATGTGGGGGTTGATTTCGACGCCTTGCAGAGGGATTATTTTCGATGTCTGTACGGCAGCGCGGCAGCGCCGGTGCAGGCGCTGCACGAGATGCTGGAGCGGGCGCTTGTGGAGTACGAGCCGCTGACGGTGGGGCTGGGGGCCTATTTGTCGCCGGAGGTGGTGGAGCAGGCGAGAGATTTGCTGCGGGAGGCCCGGCAGGCGGAAGGGTCGGATGCGGTTGGGACGCGGCTGGGTATGCTTGAAGCACAGGTTGATTACGGCGCCAGGCTGGCGGCGGCAAGCCGGACGGCGGCGGCGTACAGGCGAACCCGAGACGCGGATATATTGAGGCAGCTGAAGGAGGAGCGAGACGCTATTCTACGCTATGTTGAAGCACATCCGGTGGATGGGGCCTACCGTCTGGCGGGAGTCGATTTGGGGATCGATATCACCCTGATGGAAGACCACCGGCTCCTGCCAGATCTGGCGAGGTAGGGCGGGCGGGAAGCGCGTCTGAGGAGAGGGGGGATTGGGTGCAGGGGGGCGGGTTGTGCTTTTCTGAGAGCAAAGGCGGTTACGCTTATCAAAGGAGCATGAGATGGCTTACGACGTGGCAGATGCCGCAGCCCGGTTCCATGAAGACGGGTTCGTCCTGGTGGAGGGATTTTTGAGTCCGGACGAAGTCGATAGACTCGATCAGGAACTGGAGAGATATATGAAAGAGGTTCTTCCCGGGGTGGACAAGAGAGATGTGTTCTACGAGTCGGGTTCGAGTGGGGCCATCACCCACACCGGCGGGCTGGACCAGTACGATGACTACTTCAGGAATTTTGTGAATCGGGCCGATGTGGTGGGGCTGATGGAGGCGTGTGTCGGATCTCAGGTGGAGTTGCTGGGAGCGGAGGTGTTCTTCAAGGCACCCTGGAAAGGAACGGCCACACCCTATCACCAGGACAACGCCTATATGCATTTCGACCCTGCCGAGGGGGCCGCATTCTGGCTTGCTCTGGACGATACCACGGTAGAAAATGGGGCGATGCATTATGCGCGGGGTGTGTTCAAACTGGGCGATCTGGACCACTTTGAGACCAATGAATTTCCTTTTAGCAAACAGCAGTCCGAGGCGCCCGATCCGGTCAAGTATCCGGAGGTACCTGCGGTCCTGGGGCGAGGGGGTGCGGCGATTCACCATATTCAGACGCCTCACCGTACCGGTCCCAACAATACCGACCGGATGCGGCGCGGGCTGGTGTGCAGCTTCAAGGGGGTGAACGCGCAGGTGAACGAAGCATGGAGGGCCTCCCACGCGGCCTATACCGGCCGGCTGCACAAGGAACTGGGGAATGTGTAGCGATCGGGCGCTTCTTGGATTCTCAGATGAGAGGGATCTCTGGACATGGCAACCGACGTTGTTGTAATCGGGGCGGGGCACAATGGCCTGGTCTGCGCGGGGTATCTGGCCAGGGCGGGGCTGGATGTGGTGGTGGTGGAGCGAAGCGGACGCATCGGGGGCGCGTGTGTGACCGAGGAGCTGGTTCCCGGGTACCGGTTCTCCACTTTCGCATACGGGGCGCACGGTCCGGGACCCGGGATCTGCCGCGATCTGGACGTTCCTGCGGATGCCTTCGTTGTGGAGGCGCTGGATCCGACGATGCTGGCTCCTTACCCGGACGGAGATGGGATTGTGCTCTGGTCGGATGTCGAGCGAACGGCGGCGGGGCTGGAACGGTTCGGGCCGGGCGAAGCCGAGGGGTACCTGGCTTATACCCGGTTCATGAACGAAGCCATCGATCTTGCGGAAGAATGGTTTCTGAGTCCGCCGATGACGCACGGCGAGCTGTACGCGCGCTACCGGGGTACGCGTCGGGCTGCTGTTCTGGAAGCGATGTTGACGCGCAGCCACTGGGATGTGTTGGGCGACTATTTTGGGAATGAGAAGGTCAAGAGCGCTCTGAGCCGGTCCGATGATTACGGGTATCCAACCGCCGCCGGGTCCCTGCTGGCCGAAGCCGTGGAGTCGGCCAGCAGAGGCGCCGGGGTGGAGGGGAAGAGCGGGATTGTGCGTGGGGGAATGGGCGAGATCACGGGGGCGCTGGCCTCTGCGGCGCGAGGGTTTGGCGTTGAGATCCGCGTGAATTGCCCGGTGGAGGAGATTGAAGTGGAGCAGAGTCGAGCCGTGGGTGTTCGGCTGGCGAACGGTGAGTTGCTGCGGGCCGGACGGGTTGTTTCCAATGCGGATCCGAAACGGACGTTTCTCAAGCTTGTGGACGCTTCCCATCTGGATTCGGGATTCCGGCGGCAGGTGGAAAGGATCAAAACCCGGGCCGGCTACATGAAGTACCACGCGGCGCTTTCGGGCGTACCGCGTTTCTCCGCCGTTTCCCCGGAGCTGGCCGACGATGCCCGGGCCGTCGCTCACGTCCGGATTTCGCCCAGCCTGGAGTACGTGGAACGGGCCTGGCTGGATGCGCAGTCGGGCATACCCGCCCGCGATCCGGTGATGAGCCTGCAGCTGCCTACGGTGTACGATCCGCAGATGGCCCCTCCGGGCAAGCAGGTTTTTGGGGCCTGGGTACGGTTCGCCCCGGCCCGACCCCTGGAGGGCAACTGGGACGAACTGCGGGAGCCGACGATGGAGAATATCGTTCGGGTTATCGAGGATTATGCTCCCGGTTTCAGCGACCTGATTGAGTGGCAGAGGCTCTACACACCGGCGGATATCGAGCGGGAGACCGGGATTACGGATGCGAGCATCCGGCACGTGGATATGACGCTGGATCAGATGCTGCACCGGCGGCCGCTGCCAGCCTGGTCTACGTACAAGACGCCCTTAGAGGGCCTTTATCTGTGCGGGTCCGGGACGCATCCGTGCGGTTCGGTCACGGGTGGGCCGGGCCACAATGCCGCACACGCCATACTGAGCGAGTCCGGGGGAGGATGAGCGTGAACCCTGAATTGGAGAACCTGGTCAGGACTGCCGGAGGAAGCGGCTGTGGATTTCGAACTGAGTGAAGCGCACCGGATGATCGCGAAGATGGTGTATGATTTCGCTCGCGGGGAGGTTATGCCCATCATCAAAGCACACGACCGGAACCACACCTTTCCGGAGGAGCTGTTGCCCAGGATGGCCGCCCAGGGCTTCCTGGGTGTCTGTTTGCCCGTGCGGTATGGCGGGGCGGGCATGGACTATATTTCTCTGGGGCTGGTTTCCGAGGGATTGGAGTGGGCGGACTCCTCGGTTCGAGAGACGATTGCGGTGCATCTGGGATTGCACGCGCTGCCGATTTTTCAGTGGGGAACCGAGGAGCAGAAGGAGCGGTTGCTGCCGCCGTTGGCTACGGGCGAGCATATTGCGTGCTTCGGGTTGACCGAGCCTGGATCCGGCTCCGACGTGGGCGGCATGACCAGCAGCGCGCGAAAAGAGGGGGATCACTATGTTTTGAGTGGTGAGAAGATGTGGATTACCCTGGCCGATGTGGCCGATCGCATGCTGGTGTTTGCAAAGACGGATCCGGACATGGGGGCCCGAGGGATTACCGCCTTTATTCTGGAGCGGGGTTGGGCCGGGTTGACGACCGGTACGATTGAGGGAAAGATGGGCGTTCGGGCAAGTAACACCGGGTGGATCAATATGGACCAGGTGCCGGTGCCCGAGACCCACCGATTGGGCGAAGAGGGTGAAGGGTTCAAGATTGCGATGAGCGCCCTGGACAACGGGCGCTATACGGTCGCGTCGGGGGCGGTTGGACTGATGAAATGCTGCCTTGAGGAGTCTGTGACGTATGCGCGGGAGCGCAATACATTCGGAAAGCCGATTTCGGAGTACCAGCTTGTACAGGGGATGATCGCCCTGATGCGGCAGCGTATTGATCTGGGGGAGCTGCTGGTGAGAAAAGTGGGTTGGATGAAGAACCGGGGCATTCGGAATACGCGCGAGACCAGTATGGCCAAGTGGTACTGTACCGAGGCGGCCAGTGAGACGGCGAACGATGCGGTCCAGATTCATGGCGCGTACGGTTATTCGGATGAGTACAATGTGGAGCGTCACCTGCGCAACAGCAAGAGTGCGGTGATCTACGAGGGGACGTCTCAGATTCACCAGTTGATGCAGGCGAGTTATGTTCTGGGGACACGCGAGGATCGGGCGTTGCGTTGTGAGTTGCCGGCTTATGATGCGGAAGGATGGCAGGCGGAGGGTTGATTTTTCGGGGAGCGGAGGAGAGGGTATGAAGATTATTGCGCTGGTGAAGCAGGTGCCGGATACGGCCAGGTTGACCGGGTCGGTTGACGGTCTGAAACTGATGGCGGAGGGTGGGCCCAGGATTGTGAATCCCTGGGATGAGTACGCACTGGAGGCGGCGATTCAGTTGAAGGAAGCGCACGGGGGAACGGTTACTGTTCTGAGTATGGGCAGACCGGAAGCTGTTGAAGCGCTCAAGCAGGGGCTTGCGATGGGGGCCGATGAGGCCGTGCTGGTTTCGGACCCGGCGCTGGAAGGGAGTGACAGCCTGATTACGGCTCGTGTACTGGTCGCAGCGATTCGGAGGGTCGGCGAATTCGACATGGTGGTTGCGGGAAGGTCTGCGATTGATGGGAATTCGGCGGCAACGGCCGTTCAGGTGGCCGCTCTGCTGGACGTTCCCCAGGTTTCGTACGTTGCCCGCCTGGAGGTTGTGGATGCGGCGGCCGGAAAGATTGTGGCGGTGCGGCTTCTTGAAGGGGGCATGGAAACGGTCAGCAGCAGGCTGCCGGCGGTGATCTCCGTGGTCAAGGAGATCAACGAGCCGAGGTACCCAGGCTTTATGGGCATTCGCCGGGCGGCCAGTGCGAAGATTCCCACCTGGGGGATTTCGGAACTGGGGTTCGAGCCCGATCAGGTGGGTGAAGCCGGGGCGCAGGTGAGGTGGCCGGAGGTCGCGGCGCCGGAGGCGAGAGAGGCCCGGGTGGAGATGATCGAAGGGCCGCCTGAGGAGGCCGCCAGGATTCTGGTAGACAGGCTGGTTGCTGATGGGGTGATCTGATGGTTGGACGATATACGGCAGATGTGTTCTTGTGGGTCGATCAAGCCGAGGGCAAGGCGGATCGGGTGGCGTGGGAAGCTCTTGGTGCTGCGTGTGAGGTGGCTGGTGAGCTGGGGGGGCGGATTGTGGCGCTTGTACTGGGTGGGGATGTGGATGGCCTGGCAGAAGAAGCCATTCAACGTGGTGCGGACCGCGCGTTTGTTGGCAGCGATCCAACGCTCAGTCGGTTTCGGGTAGAGCCCTATGCAGCACTGGTTGCCCGGCTGGTCCGGGAACACGCACCTGCCGCACTGGTGATGGGGGCAAGCAATGCCGGACTGGAAATGGCGGCCTACGTTGCCGCCAGATTGGGTGTGGGACTGGCTTCGGATTGCATCGGCCTGGCCGTTGAGGGGAGCAGCCTGGTGGCGACGAGGCCCGCACTGATCGGCAATGTGATGGCCCGGGTGGTTTTTGGTGATGCGCGTCCTGTGGTGGTTACGGTACGACGACGTGTGTTTCCTGCGCCGGATCCGGATCCGAGTCGACAGGGCGATATTGCGGCCGTAGATCCCGCGATGGCGGAAGAGGATATCACCACCAAGATTGACGGGTTCGAACCCACGGCCGGAGAGGTCAGTTTGACGGATGCCAGGGTGATTGTGTCCGGCGGACGCGGCGTTGGGGGGCCTGAGGGGTTCAGACCGATTCAGGCGCTGGCCGATGCGATCGGCGGAGCGCTGGGCGCCAGCCGAGCGGCGGTAGACGCCGGGTGGATCCCCTATGCGCACCAGGTGGGGCAGACGGGCAAAACGGTTCAGCCCGATCTCTATATCGCGTGCGGCATTTCAGGGGCGGTGCAGCATCTGGCGGGGATGAAGACAGCAAAGGTGATTGTGGCGATCAACCAGAATGCCACTGCGCCTATTTTCAACTTCGCCCATTATGGTATTGTGGGTGATTTGTTTGAATATGTGCCGGTGTTGGTGGAGGAGGTTAAGAAACGACAGCGATGATGGAGGCCATGCGATGAAAACATTAGGCGTTGGTATTGTGGGAATCGGACACGCAGGTAGGGAGCACTTCAAGGCATTCGGAGAGAATCCGGATGCAGAGGTGCGGGCGGTCTGGGCTCCAAGCAGGAACAGGCTGGATCTTTTCCCGGGTCCCGGTGATTTGTTTGCGTCGAGCTATGAGGCGATGCTGGACCGTAAAGATATCGACATTATCTCTCTGTGCAGTCCTAACTACGCCCATGCGGATCAGGCGGTGATGGCGGTGGCGGCGGGTAAGCACGTGATCTGTGAGAAGCCCCTGGCGACCTCTCTTGAAGACTGCGAGCGGATTGTCCGGGCGGCCGATAAGCGACGCGAGCTCAAGTTTATGGTGGGGCAGAGCGCGCGGTTCAATCCGATTTGCAAGACGATCAAGCGGTTGTACGATGGTGGAGACCTGGGGGAGGCCTTTTACGCCGAGGCGGATTATCTTCACAATATCGAGAAGCGGATCAAGGACTGGTGGGCCGACAGTCAGAACCCTCATTTTGGATTGATGGGCGGCGGCGTCCACCCCATCGACCTCCTGCGCTGGATCGTGGGGGATATCGAAGAGGTGTATGCGCTTTCCAACCACAAGGTGATCGCCGATTTCCCACACCACGACGCCTTTCTTATGAATTTCAAGTTCGAGAACGGGTGTCTGGGCAAGATGGCCGCGTTTCTGGGGTGCCAGCGTCCCTACCAGATGAACCTGGCTATCTATGGAACGAAAGGAACGGTGATCAACGATCGGCTGTATCTCAGCAAGATCGAGGAGTTAGAGGATTTCATGCCGCTACCGATTACGATTCTCGCCGAGCACCCGACATTCGGTGAGGAGATGGGGCATTTTGTGGATTGTATTCTGAACGATAAGACACCGATGATCGATTTGCGGGACGGGGCAAAATCGGCGGCGACGTGCATTGCCGGCGGGGAGTCGGTTGAGACGGGCAGGCCGGTGGTGGTGAAGAATGACTTTTGACCTAACCCCCCCGGGGGATCCAGCAGGGAGCGGGTATGCGGGCTGAGCGCGTTGGTTTCAATGCCGGGGGAGCAGGAGACGTGTTGACCCGGCGGAGGTGACACTGATCAGTCCGGGTACGAAGGGCGCGTATCTTGAGGCTTTGGCGGCTGTGTTGTTTGCCATTGGCACGACGACAGGTGAGGTCATTTTCCACGGAAAAACGGGTAATGACAACGCGATTGGGGTGGCTGTTTGCCGTTTTTTTGATGGCTACGCAGGCACAGGCCAAAGTGATTCGGGGTGTTGTGACCGATGCGGCAACAGGAGAACCCCTTCCGGCTGCGACGGTGTGGGTTCTGGGAACTTATGACGGCACAGTTACAAATACCGAAGGCAAGTATGTACTGGCGTTGCTCGACCTTCCCGTGGTGGTCGAAGTGCGTTATATCGGCTATCGGTCGCAGCAGCTTGATGTGACTGAAGATGCAGCCGATGTCCACAATTTCGCTCTGGAGCCAGTGCCTGTTGAATTGGACGCGCTCGTGGTGACGGCTGGGGATACGGGGCCAAATATCATGCGCAAAGTGATTGCGCAAAAGCAGACGTGGTGGAATGCGCTCAAGACGTTTCGCGTTGAGGCTTATTCGCGGTTTGTCTATCGCAATGAATCTGAGATTGTCGCGATTGTAGAGAGCCTGTCCGATGGTTTTTGGGATCGGAAAAAAGGTTGGCGAGAGGTCATCAAGGACAAACGCGAGACGAAAAATTTGGATTTCGGATTTGCAGTGCCCGCGGCCGAAGGTGTGAATTTGTATGAAGATGAGACAGAACTCGGCGGTCATAATCTGGTCGGTGTCACCCATCCAAAGGCACTGGATCACTACGACTTTGTGCTCAAAGGCCGTCGTAAAATGGATGATCGCATCATTTACGACATCGATGTCAAACCCAAACACGACCTCAAGACGGCTTTTAAGGGTCGCGTGGCTGTGCTCGATAGTGTGTATGCACTCGTGGAAGTGGAACTGACCCCAAATCAGGCGTTTTTATTTCCAATGCCCATTCGTGATTTTACCATAGCCATGCGCCAGCAGTTTGGCAATTTTGGTGGGGATTTCTGGTTTCCCGCAGGTTTGCAGGAGGAGTTGGATATTGAGATCGGGATGCCCGGCTTGCAATTTCCGCGCATTAAGGGGCAACGCATTTCTCGTTTGACGGGGTATGAGGTGAATGTGGATTTGCCCGATTCGCTTTATGAACGGCGTGGGAAAGTGGTGGTGGATTCTGCGCGTGTCGAACAGGACAGTTTACTGACGCGAACAGCACTCGCTGTGCCATTAGATGAAATTGAGCAAGCAGCATACACGCGTATTGACAGCACGATGACGCTCCCTAAAGCGTTTAAACCAAAGGGATTTTTGGCACGTTTTATCAATCTTAAGGAGGATGAGAAACGAGAGAAAAGTCAGAAACGAAAAAAAAGTGGCAATCGTGGACGCAAATTGCCGTTCAGGGTAAAACCCGAGTTGTGGTTCAATCGCGTGGATGGTTGGCATTTAGGCTCAGGAATTTTGTCGAGTTCAAAACGAACCCGAGCGACTTTTGGCGGAGCATATAACTTCGGTTTAAAACGATGGTCGTTTGATGTCAAAGCAACTGTGCACTGGGGAGCGAGCGAAAGGGCATTTGTATCGCTCGACGGATTTAGCGGAACAGAGGTGCGATATCGGTCGAGACTGTATGGTCGGTTCAGGGTGAGTGCTCGGCAGATTTTAGGTTTAGAGGATTATTTCGATTTTTATTGGCGCAAAGGTGTAAAAGGAACCGTGGGCTACCGGTTCGGTCGTCCGCGGGGGACGGGTGTGCGATTGACGGGCGGGGTCAATGTCGAGCAACACACGTCGGTAAATAAGACCACGGATTGGCATTTGAGCGGAGACATGGATGTGCAACGGTCAAATCCGGCAATTGACCCGGGAATTTTGCGCTCTGCTTTTTTTCGCGTGGACTCAGGGGATGAAAACCAGGGGCTTGCGTTCCTTTTTGGGCAACGAAAATTCGTATTGGAGGTTGAACACAGTCGGCCCGGATTCGGTAGTGATTTTGCCTTTACGCAAATTCGGATGATATTGAATTGGCGGGTAAAGACGCTGTTCAAGAGGCGTTTGTTGTCCAATGTGCTGGATGTGCGCGTTGTTGGAAGTGCGTTTACCGGGACGCTGCCCAGACAGCGCTTTGAGATTCTGGATATAATATCGACCAAATTTTCAACTTTTGGGACATTTCGAACGCGAGTGGATCGCCCCTATGAGGGAGAGAAATTGCTGGGTGTGTTCTGGGAACACAATTTCCGCACGGTGCCGTTTGAATTGATCGGCTGGCGGTGGGTTGTTGAGCGAAATATTGGTTTGATTGTACACGGTGGACACGGGCGCACGTGGTTCGGGGATCGAACCCTGGCGGGATTGGATTATACGCCTCAGTATCTCGACCGTTTTCACCACGAACTGGGGGTGTCGATTAACGGGCTGTTTGATCTGTTGCGGGTGAGTTTTACAAGGCGGTTGGATACGTCGGGATTTTATCTGAGTGTAGAGATGGCACGGTTGTTTTGAGGCTGTGGTGAATATCCCGTGAGCAGGCTTCAGAAACATGCCGATTGGTTGTCGAGCGGCGTCGGGCGGCGGTGGGACTGTTGATGGACTGGGAAGGAGAAGGCGTGAGGTGATTGGTGACCAAGGAAGAACCGGCGCGAGGTTAAGAAGGAGATTCCGTATATGCAGGCGAAGACCGAAGTCGATCCGATTCAGTTTGAGGTGATCCGCAACGCGCTGCTGGAGGTGACGGAGGAGATGGCGATTGCGCTGCGCCGGAGCGCCTACTCGACCAATATCAAGACCAGAGCCGACTTTTCCTGTGCCTTTTTCGACCGGCAGCTGCAGACCGTGGCCCAGTCTTTTGCGCAGCCATCCCACCTGGGCTCGCTTGTGCAGCTGGTGCCGAAGGTGATTCGGCACTATGGCGTTGAAAACCTGGAGCCAGGCGATGCCATCCTGGCCAACGATCCCTACATGGGCGGCGTACATCTGAACGACATTACGCTGATCTCCCCCGTGTACTGGAACGATGAGCCGTTCGGGTACGTGGCCAGCCTGGCGCACCACGTAGATGTAGGCGGAGGGGCTCCAGCCAGCGTAGGCGCCTTTCGCGAGGTCTATCAGGAGGGGGTGATCATCCCTCCCGTGAAACTGCTGCGTCACGGAGAGATCGTCCCGGATGTCTTCCGGCTGGTGCTGGCCCAGATTCGGTCCAAGCGCGAGACGGCGGGCGACTTTCGGGCTCAGGTCGCATCGAACAATACGGGTGTGCGACGGTTAACGAATATGGTGGAACGGATGGGACCGGATGTTATGAATTTATACATGAACGAACTGATCGCTTATACCGAGCGCCGCACACGGGCAGAGGTGTCGAAACTCCCCAGGGGTGAATTCACGGCGGAGGGTTATGTGGATAACGACGGGTTTACGGAGGACCCGGTCCACCTTGCGGCGAAGGTGACAATCGACGACGACGGCGTGCTCTTCGACCTGACAGGATGCGATCCTCAACGCAGGGCACCGGTTAACTCCACATACGGACAGACCTACGCCGGATGTGCGTTTGTTTACAAGTGTCTGATGGACCCCGATGTGCCGGTGAACTCCGGATTTTACCGGTCTCTTCGCATGGTTGCTCCCGAAGGCACGGTGGTCAACTGCAGACCTCCAGCTCCGGTCGTGGGGGGATGGGAAACTTCTATGCGGCTGGTCGAGGTGATGCTGAAAGCGCTGGCTCCGGGCCTTCCGGATCGAATTCCGGCCGGTACGAAAGGAATGATCTGTCACGTGGGCTTTGGTGGGAACGACCCCAAAAGGAACGAGTACTATTGTTTTCTGGAAACGGTGGCCGGCGGGTATGGGGGGAGGGCTTCACGGGATGGTCCCGATGCCATCCAACCTCACGGTCAGAATACTGAGAATGCGCCGATCGAGGAAACGGAGATCAACTATCCGGTCCGCATTCTCCGCTACGAGCTGGTGGAAGATTCGGAGGGAGGGGGCAGGTATCGAGGCGGGCTTGGGCTGCGACGAGACTACCTGTTTTCAGACCACGAGGCCTCCTTTACGATTCTGGCGGATCGGGATCGCTGGGGGCCGGGGGGGTTGTTCGGGGGACTTTCAGGGCGCAAAGCGACTTACCTCCTGGAATCCGGGGGAGAGACGGTTGAGCTGGGATCCAAGGTGACGGTTGAGCTCAAGCCGGGAGATGTGGTGAGTTATCGCACCTGCGGGGGCGGCGGCTACGGACCGCCAAAGGAGCGAGATCCGGAGCTGGTGCTGCGAGATGTGCGGGAGGGGAAGGTGAGTCCCGAGCGAGGGCGGAAGGTTTACGGTGTGGCCATCGATACGGAGCATTGGAAGGTGGACGAGGTGGAGACCGAAAGGCTGCGATCCGGTCGTACGCGTTCGAACGGCGTGACCGGAGGCCGGCCAGAACAGGAGGTATGACACGTGGCGTTTAAGTATCGTCTGGGTGTGGACATTGGGGGTACTTTTACGGATGCGACTCTGATCAATGAGGAGACAGGCGAGATCCGGGTCGGAAAGGTTTCAAGCACGCCAAAAGATCCCTCTCTGGGGTTTCTGGAGGCAGTCCATCGTATGCTGTGGAAAGGAGGGGTGAAACCGGAGGAGGTGGGATACATCGTTCACGGCACCACGGTGGCAACGAATTCCATCATCGAAGGGAAGACCGCCCGCACCGGTTTTTTGACGAGCGACGGTTTCCGTGATATGCTGGAGATCGCCCGGCAGGTGCGGCCGACCCTTTACGACCTGCAATTCGAGAAGCCAAAGCCGCTGGTTCCCCGCTATCTCTGTTTTGGCGTTCCGGAACGACTGGACGCCAGAGGGGAGGTGCTTACCTCGCTGGATGGTGAAGCCGTGAAGCGGGTGGCCGAGCGCTTCCGCGAGGAGGGGGTGGAGTCGATTGCAGTCTGCTTCCTTCATTCCTACGCCAACCCGGCCCACGAAAAGCGGGCCGGAGAGATCCTGCGAGAGGTTTTCCCGGAGGCGGTTGTTTCGCTTTCGGCAGAGGTCGCGCCGGAGTTTCGAGAGTATTTCCGGGCCAGCACGA
Source organism: Candidatus Latescibacterota bacterium (assembly GCA_965222075.1). Classification (GTDB taxonomy): domain Bacteria; phylum Latescibacterota; class UBA2968; order UBA2968; genus JAAXHW01. Next base: position 5,098,900 of record OZ244937.1, read on the forward strand.
CCGTGATCAACGCCTGCATCCGTCCCGTTGTCGCCCGGTACCTACAGAATATTGAGGACCGGCTAAGGGAGGAGGGGCTGGAGGCGGAGCTTCTGGTGATACAGAGCAGCGGAGGGGTGTTGACTTTTTCCGCAGCCAGCGAGAGGCCGGTGTTTATGGTGGAGTCCGGTCCTGCGGCCGGCGTTATTTCATCCACCTACCTTGGGGGTGTGCTGGGTTACGGAGACGTGATTTCCTTCGATATGGGTGGAACAACGGCCAAGGTGGGTCTTGTTCAGGATGGGACGCCGCAGGTGACGAAGGATTACGAGGTCGGCGCGATCGCCCAGTCAGCAGCCTCCCGCGGTTCAGGGTATCCCATCCGCGCACCTGTGATCGACCTGGTGGAGATCGGTGCGGGCGGGGGATCAATCGCATGGGTGGACTCCGGAGGGGTGCTGCGTGTAGGCCCGCAAAGCGCTGGGGCCGACCCGGGGCCGGTCTGCTACGGCAAGGGAGGCACGGAGCCAACGATCACGGATGCCAATTTGGTACTGGGACGTCTCAATCCCGGGTATTTTCTGGGGGGTGAAATCGAGCTGGACGCCGATGCTGCCCGGAAGGCGATCAAGGAACGGTGTGCAGATGTTCTGAAGCTGGATGTCGTAGAGGCGGCCAATGGCATTGTGGAAATCGCCAATTCGGCAATGATGAACGCGCTGCGCTTAGTGTCGGTGCAGCGGGGGTACGATCCGAGGGACTTTGTCCTGATGGGCTTTGGGGGCGCCGGCCCGGTTCACGCCAACCGGCTGGCGGCGGAAACCGAAATCCCAACCACGGTGATCCCCATGAGCCCGGGAACGACTTCGGCGATGGGTCTGCTGGTTACCGATCTCAAACACGACTATTCCACGACGATGATTGAGCAGGTGGACCGGGTGGATCCGGAGACCCTGGAGAAGGTCTTCCTGGATCTGGAAGCGCAGGGGCGATTGATCCTGGAGCGGGAGAGGATTCCGGAAGAACAGATGCACTTTGTGCGTCAGGCAGATGTCCGCTACGTAGGCCAGAGCTACGAGTTGACGGTACCGCTTCAAGACGGCAAGCTGGGTTCCGATGAAGTAAGCCAGGTGCTGGGAAAGTTTCACTCGGAACACGACCGGGCGTACGGGTACAGCGCTCCGGAAGAGCCGGTCGAGTTTGTGAACGTCAGGCTGTCTGCTATCGGCAAGATCGTCAAGCCCCGTCTGCGTGAGCTCGAAGGTGGGGGTGGAGATGTGAATTCTGCAAAGAAAGCGACCCGACCGGTCTACTTTGCCGAGAGCGGCGGGTACGTCGATTGTCCCATCTACGACCGCTACCGGCTTGGTCCCGGGTGCACTGTGGAGGGCCCGGCCGTGGTGGAAGAGGTCGATTCCACCACGGTGATCCATCCAGGATATGGGGCTCTTGTTGACAGGTTCGGTAATCTGCTGCTCAGCGGCAGTGATCGCAGCGACGGAAGTTGAGCGCTTTTTATCCGGGTAGCAAAGTTAAGGAGGGTGTGATGAAGCTTTCTCTGTCTGGTCGATTGATTGAAGTGACAAAACAATCCTACGCGCTTGACGTGGAAGAATTTCTGGAGTTGTCCAGGAAAGCGGGCTATGAAGGGGTGCATTTGAGGGACGGGCAGATCGATCACCTTTTCAAGGAAGAGCGGTACGACGAACTGGAGGCGCTCTATACGGATCACGGGCTGGAACCCAGTATGATCTGGGGGAGGCTGGATTCCGGTTCTTTTGATGGGGATTTGATTCAGAAGAAGATGGCGTTCCTGCAGCGGGTGGAGCTGGATCACCTGATCATTGGATATCCCACGGATATGGACCTGATCCGCGAATGGTGCGATCTGGCGGTACGGCAAGATGTCGGGCTTGTGATCGCCTGCCATGTAAACAGTCTTTTTGAGGATATCAGCCGCGCTGGGGAATTCGTACAGGAGGTCGACCGGCCGAATCTCGGGCTGAACGTTGATCCGTTGAATATCTACATGGCGGAACAGGATTACGGTTTAAGTACGCTTGAGAAGATCAAAGACCTGCTTCGGGTTGTCAATGTACAGGGCGGTGTTCTGGGCCAGGGGGATCAGGTTGCCCACCGGTACTACAAGAAGACGACGCCTAATTTCCGCAGGGTGTTCCTGTGCGATGAGGATCATCTGGGTATCTCTCAGTTTGTTTCGGATTTGAAGGCGATCGGTTATCAGGGGTATATCAATGTTTTAGAGCCATATTCCGAAGACTGCGATCTTCTGCAGGTCGCTTCGGATACGGCGCGACTTCTGGAAGGATATATCGAAGGTTGAAAGGACCGAATGGATGTCTATTCATCAAGCAGATTGGCAGCGTCAGGATCAGCCGGTTTTGTCTACTATGACCACCAAGCAGGACTGGTGCCGGGTGGAGCTTTACAATCCGACGGTGATCCGCGTGGAAGACAGGTACATGATGTGGTATCTGGGCAACAGTACGGCCACGCGTACGAACGATTCGGACGTGGGTTTTGCCGAGTCGGCCGACGGCATCCACTGGACCGAGCATCCGGCCAACCCGATCCTGACCCGTGCCGATCTGCCCGCCTGCGACGCCTGGCAGACGCCCCACGTGATGTTCGACGCCGACGAGGGCTTGTTCAGGATGTGGTTCGTCATGTCGACCGTTGTCCGGGGCGGGCCGACCGGGCTTCTCAGCTACAGCCAGCAGCTGGGTTACGCGGCCAGCCGCGATGGCTTGCAGTGGGACGTTCATCCCGAGCCGATCTACCCCAGCGGGCGGCGGCCGTGTGTGATCAAGGACGGCCCGGGCGCCTACCGGATGTGGATGAATTCATCGCCAAGCCCGGATGGAAGCTTTGAGGACCTGGTCCGGCATATCTATCGCTTCGAGTCTGCCGATGGCATCGATTGGACGCGGGATCCGGAACCTGTTGTTAGCTTCAACGAGAAGCTCAGGGGCACGATCTATCCATTTGTGATGCGGGACGGCGATGGGTATATCATGTGGTACGGCGGCTGGCATGTAGACGGCGAGGTGGTGATCGATGCGCGTTCCGATACGCCGGTGGTTCGCCCTCTGTTCGAGATCTTCTGCTCGACCTCGACCGACGGGTTGAGCTGGACGCACCACCAGGACAGGCCCGTCCTGCCTGCTACGCGTGATCCCAACGACTACGACGGGCGGTATACGTCCACGCCGTGTGTCGTTGACGGCGGGGATCGCTATCTGATGTATTACTCTGCCCGGGACTGGGGCACCCTTTACCGGACTGGAGAGGGCACGCTCGCGGTCGATAAGGCTGGAATCTACCGCCACATCGGTGTGGCCGTGTGTTCGAAGACCACGATATAAGAGGGTGTCCAACAGCAATTCTCCGCCCCCGCGGATGTGGATGCGATGCCTCATTTACTATCCGCGTGTGATTTTCGCCGAGGGGGTGGCGCCTCCGATGGAAATTTTTCCGACCACAAAGCGGGTTGCTTTTGGTTCGCAATAGAGATTTGTAGTTGTTTTTGATATATTTACTTCTGTTGAGAAGCGGGGGGGGGGATGTAGACTTGTTGTCGAGATCAAAAAAAACCTCTTGACATAACGGATAGATTTATTGTAAACTTCCGTATTATATCACTCTGTTCTTTCATCGGCCCAAAGCCGGGAGGAGGATGTGTTATGAGAAAGTGTAAAGTTGTCAGTTTCGTTGTGGTGGCGCTCCTGCTGAGTTCGACGGTGGTTGTCTACGGCCAAAGTGCGGGTGCAAGCTGGGGTGTGGGCGCATTTTTGGACTATAATCGGTCGCTGTTCAAGATGAAAGACTGGTTTGCAGACGGTCAGGGGAAGGTGGGGGTGGTCTTCACCTACGTGGTGGGTCCCAAGGTGAGCGTGGAGGTGGAGTATAGCCGTTCCAGGTTCACCAACGGGAGCCTTCAGGAGCGCACGTTCACGTGGGGTGTAGACGGTAAGGACTACCTCTCGCCTGGTGCGGTGAGCCAGATGACGATGAACAATTTTTTGGTGAACGGGATCATCCGGAGGACTGGCGCGGAGGTTCTTCGTCAGGGGAGTTATGCGCCCTATTTGACGGTGGGTGCTGGGTTTTACGATTATTCGACGGATGTTCGGAATTTGATTTATCCGGGTCAGAAGACGGCGCCTTTGGACCAGGCGTTGAAGCTGGATGCGTTCAGCGACACGCGCACGGCGCTTGGGGTGAACGCGGGTTTGGGGGTAGAGGGATTTGTGTTCGACAATATGGCTGTGGATCTTCGTCTTCGGTATAATGTGTTGTTGGGTGAGCTTCGTCCCATGGAGGCGTGGGGGATAGAGGGGCAGACGTTTCCGATGCAGTTTTGGAATGTTCGGGGAGGGTTGAGGTTTTATTTTGCGCGGTAGGTCGTCGTTCGTTGTAGGGGATTGGTATCTCGTAGAAGCACACCAGAAGAGACGAGCGACGATCTGAGCTGGGAGAAAGGAGGGCGGGAGTGGCGTAAAGACTTTCTGTTCAGAATTTCGTATTCCGGGGGGAATGAGATTCTATTACCCGTAAAGTAAGGAGGAACAGATGAACAAGTTGAAGATAGGTTTGGGAGCTGTGCTTGCGCTGTGCGCTGTTCTGGCGATGGGCAGTGCAGCTACGGCAGGGACCACCGGGAAGGTGGTGGGTGTTGTGATGGACGAGAAGGGGCAGCCGCTGCCGGGGGCCAGCGTGGTGCTTGAAGGGACGCAGAGGGGGTCGACGACGGATGCGGACGGATCTTACGTTATTGTTTCGGTCGATCCGGGGGTCTACAGGGCGGCGGCCTCAATGGTGGGTTACCATCCGATCACACAGGATAAGGTGGCCGTGCGTGCGGATTTCACGACGACGTTGAATTTCACGCTTCGGGAGCAGGCGCTGGAGTTGGAGGAGATGGTGGTGACAGCAGAGCGTCCGCCGGTGGAGCCGGACAAGACGGAGAGCCGGTACCATGTGACCGCCCAGCAGATCCAGCAGACTCCGATTTTGCGGAATGTGACGGAGTTCATCACGCTGGAGGCCGGAATGGCCTCGGACGGTACGATGGCCAGCCGGGGCTGGCTGCAGACCCACAACACGGTTTACGTGGACGGCATCCAGGTTCAAGCCAGGGACGGGAGGGGGATCGGCGGTGGCTGGGCCCTCGCCGGAGAGAGCCAGTGGTGGGGGGTCAACGTAAAGGCGGTGCAGGAGATCTCGGTGATTACGGGCGGGGCGAACGCCGAGTACGGGAACTCGAATGCGGCGGTGATCCAACTGGTGACCCGGGATGGCGGGGCCGCCTACCACGGGGAGGTGGAGTACCGGCTGACGCCTGCGGGGAAGAAGCACTGGGGTGTGGATGTCTACGAGGCGCCCGAGCTGCGCGGGAACGCGAAATGGGACGACCCGGAGTGGGTGTCCGAGGTGGACCCTGTGACGGGGAACCTGGTGCACCAGCGGAGCAACTACACGGACGTGCGGGGTCATTACTTCGACGGTGTTTTGAGCGGTCCGCTGCTTTCAGATGCGTCCTTCTTCGTCAGCGCCCGGCACCTGCGGGACGCCGCAATACTCCCTGGACCCTGGGAGACGCGGCCTCCCAATTTCCGGTCCACGGCGAAGCTGACCGTGCCGGCGGGTCAGAATGTGAAGCTGCGGTTCGGGTGGATCTACGACTGGTCGAAGGATTTCAACAACGGAAGAATGTCCAGGTACAGCTTTGGACAGATCATCAGGGGCACCGGACGGGACCTCTTTATTCCGGCAGAGTCGGTTGCGGGAGATGAAACCCGGCTGGACAACATGGTTTACAGCGTCTTCACCCATACCATCAATCCGAAGACGTTTTACGAGGTGAGGTTGGGGTATTACCAGAGCAAGCTCGACACCAGCAACGTGGGGACCGTTTCCACAGCGGTCAGGACCGGCAAGGAGGGATATTTCTACATCGGCCGGGAGGACGTGTGGGCCTTCAAGACCGGTGAACAGAAGCGGTTCACTGTGAAGGCCGACCTCTCCAGCCAGGTGACCAAGGGGCACTTTGCCAAGACCGGGTTCGAGTTCGTCAGGTTCGAAAACTGGTGGACCTGGACCGGGATGACGCCCGGGGACGCGAAGCGGGATATCCGGTACATCGGCCAGCCCGAACCGGGCACCCCGGTGACGCCCAAGCAGATCGCCCTCTACGTCCAGGACAAGATGGAGTTCGAGGGGTTGATCGTGAATGCCGGGATCCGCTACGACCGGATGTGGGGACAGGAGATGCAACTCCTCCCCTCGTTCACGTCGGGCTGGTACAATCAGATGAACCGGTTCATCCAGGCGCCCACGGCTCCGATGCGTGTGATCTCCGGATGGGGCCCCAAGCTGGGGATCTCGCACCCGATCACGGAAAATTCCAGCCTGCATTTCTCTTATGGCAGGTACCGGATGCTTCCGTCGTTCCGGAGGATGTTCACCAGCCATTGGGAGACGGCCTCGGGTCCTGAGGGCATTCCTGGCGTGCAATGGAGCCATTTCAATGCCAAGGACGAAAGCTACTCGATGAACGCCGTCAGCAAGGTCTATGACAAAGGGCACGAGGAAAACAGTTTTGAAGTGGGCGCCGACTGGAACTTTGTGGCCGACTATGTGGTTTCTCTGGCTGCCTTCTACAACAGCGGCAATTTCCAGCCTGGAACGGGGTGGCACGATGCCGTTGATCCGGTGACCGGGAGGACCGGCGGGATAGGCGGCACGTACGCGGCCAATCGGGTCGAGGACAGCAGGGGCTTCGAGTTCAGCCTGAGGAAGAGCTTCAGCAACTACTTCTCGTTCCGCGCAGCATTGAACATCGAGTGGCTGGACGCCGCCCACTGGCTGGGTGATTTCAAGTCCCAGTCGTTCATTCTTGTCTATCCCGATTCCAACTTCATCGCCAGCGGAAGGTACCACTATCAGTGGGAGGTGGCAGGCGGCAAGGAGGTGCCTGTGCCCCTGACGGACGCGGAGATCCGGGAGATCGGCGCCAAGGCCAACGATAATCTGCGGAGGGTCAGGGCCGACCCGAATGCCTTCAACGCCAGAGGCGGCGAAGCAGAGATCCTGCCGGCGTGGGAGGCCCCGGGGTTGCCGGATGGGGCGGCGGATTATCTGCAGGACATCTGGTATCAGCATATGTGGATCGGCGTCAGCCCCTTCACGCGGGGGCGGAGCGGCCAGGGCAGTATGCAGGTGTTCGCTTCCACGCCGCAGGACTTCGGGCCGGGCGCCATGTTCGGCGGAAGCAAGCTCCTTGGCGGCATCAACTTCAACATGATCTACCGGATCTACACCGGGGGTAAATGGAACTACCTCAACGTTGAGGGAAAGTCGAAACCGGGGCGGGGGCCTCTGCACACGGAAACCGATCTGAACGTGCAGAAGCAGATCCGCTTCGGGGGCCTGAACGCCAACGTCTTCCTGGAGGTGTTCAACCTGTTCAACCAGGGGGACACGACAGCCCGGGGTTCGGACTACATGTGGTGGGGGCTCGAGAGGCCCAGGCCCGACGACCCGACCTACCTGGAGTATGGGGACACCAGCGACCGCTCGCGTTTCATCGGCAGTCCCCGGACTACGCACATGGGGATCAGGTTGAGCTTCTGACTTCGGGCCTTAATCATCATTTTCGAGGAGGTTCAGGATCATGAAAAGGATCACGATATGCGGGACGATGTTCCTGCTCGTTGGACTGGTGTTATGGAGCTCGGCACCCGCGCAGGAACTCCGGCTTCAGTCCCGCGCGAAGGTGTGGGATGTCTACTGGAACCAGGGTGCTCAGGGTGTTCGGCAGGCCACGCCCATGAGTTGGTATCGCCCCACGGGCATGCAGTATCCCGGCAAGTTCTGGGTGCAGTATCCAAAGGAATTCATCAACTACTGGGGGACGAGGGACTGGGGGGTCAGCGGGTGGCGGGTGTGGTACAACGAGCTGAACGGCACGATGCCGGGGTTCAACCAGTTTATCGCAACTCTGGAGGGTGGAGAGTATCACGTCTCCGAGTCGAAGGCGAACCTGGAGTCGGAGGACGTGGTCGGCCTTGGCTACGATCCGTCCCAGGGGCCGGAGGCGAACATCGGCTATAGCAAGGTTTCTCCTCTGGGCCCCCCGATGGCCAACTGGTACCCTGGACAGGATCCACCGGGGCCCAATATCCCGGTGGAGATTCACAACTACCGGTACAGCGAGTACATGGAGGCCGACAAGGACCATTTCCCCGAGAGCATCATCATCAGCCACTGGACCACCAAGAAAGGGATCGCCGTCACCAAGAAGGCCTACGCCTGGAGCTATCCGGACTACGACGACTTTGAGCTCCTTGAGTATACCTTCGAGAACACCGGGGACCTGCAGCTCAACGACACGTTTCTGATCTTTTCGGTGCGCTTCTATATCTCCCAGGCCGGGCAGGCGCACTATGTTTCAGACTCCTACTATCGTTACACCGTACCGCTGGCCCTGGACGATTGGTACAAGTACACAGAGGCCGCCAACTTCGACGGACCCGCGGAGGCGCAGGGCTTGAAGATGTGGTACGCCTTTGACGGGGACAACCCGGACATTGTCGGGAACGACATCGGTAAGCCCTACAGCAAGGAGCGGGCCTACTCGTCCTGGCACAACTGCTGCCTCAAGTTCACGAAGGTGGAGGGGGAGCTCGGGGCCTTCCAGTGGGTCGCCGTCTCACCGCTCGCATATATGCCGGGCGCGGCGGACGATCCGTCGACCTTTACCTACGACACCGGTGGAGATGGGAGCTTTGTGGCGCCCAGGGTGGCGGACCAGCCCCAAACCGTGAAGTGGTGGGACTATCGGACCCGGACCGACTACAGCGAGCCGGGTTCGGAGAACAATAGCTCGCAGCAGATTTACGAGGCGATGACGAGTCCTCCGGGCTTCATTCAGGACAATCCCACGACGGTAGACGGGCTCAACGCCTCGTTTTCCTACGGTCCCTACGACCTGGCGCCCGGAGACAAGGTAAGGATCGTCTACGCGCTGGTGGCGGCCGCGCCGGTGGAGGAAAACATCCAGGGCTGGGCAAACGCGGGAAACCAGGCGGATATGTTAACCGACAAGGGGATGAACAACCTGCTCAAGCACTACACGGCGGCCAGCAACGCCTGGAAATGGGGCTTCGACCTGCCTGATCCCCCACCGGACGTGAAGACGACCACGGGCGCCTCGGTCGACGGGTTCAACCAGATCACCTGGACGAACGACGGGGATGACGCCAGCGATCCGGACTATTCGGGTGCAGAGGCTCAGGACATTGCCGGCTACCGGGTCTACAGGTCTGAGTTCAAAGTTGACGACTGGAAGCTCGTGGCCGATGTCCCCAGGGGGGGCAGCTACTCCTACGAGGACCTCCAGTCCGTGGCCGGGTTCGAGTATTTCTACCGCGTGGCGGCCTACGACACGGGGCACGACGACTGGAACGGAACCGGCACCGCCATCCCCCCCCTGGAGGGAGGGCACAGCTCTCCGGAGCAGTGGGCGAACGGCGTGCTGACCGACATTCCTTTCGTGCCCGCCAACCCGGCGGCAGACGGGATGCAGCGGCAGATCAGGGTGGTACCCAACCCGTACAAGGTGGACGGCGCCCACAACTACCCCACGGCGGGGCTGATGCGGTTTCTGAACGTTCCGCACAAGGCCACGATCCGGATCTTCACGGTGGCGGGGGAACTGGTTTCCGTGGTCGAGCACGACGACCCGTCCAAAGGCGAGGCCACGTGGAACCAGACACCGCTGACGGGGTTGATGAGGATGCCCGCAGGCATCTATTACTGGGTAGTGGAATCGAAGGTGGCCGGCAGCCAGGGGCAGACCCAGCGGGGCACCCTTATGCTGATCAAGTGATTCGGGCGGCGACCTTCTAAGCCTTCGCCAAAAAGGAGATATCACGATGATACGAAAGTTGTGGATCGGATTGATGGTGGCGGGGATCTGCGTCTTGCTCTACCCGCAATTCGCAGGTGCCCAGAGCCAAAGCCGGGACGCACGGGTGGTCCTGTCCTTTCTGAAGATCGACCACGGGGCGCGGATGGTTGGGATGGGTGGGTCGTTCGTGGCCATCGCAGACGATATAGATGCCATCTTTTCCAACGTGGCCGGCTTGACGCATATCGAGCGGGCCGGGTTCTCGCTCGGCTACACGCGCTGGTTGTTCGGCGATGGGATCTATTCGGGCGGATTTGCCTACAACACACCGCACGGGGTCCTGGGGCTCAGTGTGGTGGGGTTCAAACCCGAGTCGTTCGAAGAGACGACCATTTTCCAGCCCCAGGGCACAGGCCGGGAGCCCGATATGGGCGACATCTCCATCGGTCTGGCCTACGCCAGTAAACTGACCGACAGGCTATCGGTAGGGACGTTGCTCCGCTGGACGCAGGAGACCCTGGATACCGACAACCTGAGTGTGTTGGACTTTTCGGTGTCGACGCTGTTCTACACCGGTTTTAGGAGCCTGCGCCTGGGGATGGCCTTCGAGAACCTGGGGAAGGACCTGACGCTTGTCGAGAACCGCGCGAGCATGCCGGTCTCTTTCACCATCGGCGGAGCGATGGAGATTTTGGGCGAAAAGGGCGACCAGACGTATCTGACGGTGACGGGCGAGAACTACTACGCCACAGATGCCGCCAAGGTGCAATATCGGATGGGTGGAGAGCTGTGGTTCCAGAAGACGCTCGCCCTGCGCGGTGGATACAAGGTCAACTTCGATGAAGAGACCTTCTCTGTCGGGGCAGGGTTTAAGTTCAACCTCGCAGAGGGACAGGAGCTTCGCGTGGATGTCTCGTATACCGATTTCGGCACGTACCTGGACGCTCCGATCCGGTTTACGGTGGGCGGGTCGTTTTAGATCACGAAGGACACGAAGTCACATCCCGCAACCCTGTGGGGTGGGAGGGTCAGAGAAGGAGTACGGACGGAGGAGCACAGAGCTCTCCACACAGAAGGCTATGGAACCGCAGGTTTATATTGAAAGGCAGCCTGTAAAAAGGCTGCCTTTCTTTTGACCACCTCTCGGGCATCGGTGGAAGGAGATTCGGGATCAGGTGGACCGGGCATGGAAACGGCATCTGCACAAGTGGAAGGTTTAAGGGGTGGAAGGTTCAGCACAGAGAGGCCAGAGAAACAGAGCTGAAGAGAGCCGCACACCAGAGGAGGCGGTTGCCGGAAGAGACGGTCTGACCCTTCGGGCGTTCCTGGTCGGGCTTTCCCTGTGCGCCACCTTAGGGATAGGGCTGACATACAACCGGATGGTGGTACAGGGGCCCTTTATGGGGTCCTATTATATGGACCGGGGCGTGCTGTTTGTCTTTTTCTGCCTGGTGCTGGTGGTCAATCCCCTTCTGGCTTCGCTGAAGCGCCGCTACGCGCTGGGGCGGGGCGAACTTCTGGCCATCTATGTGATGGTTCTGTTTCTGATGCCCTCCTGGAAGATGACCAAGGCGCTGCTGGGGTTTATGACCGGGGTGACCTACTATGCCTCGCCGGAGATGCGCCACTTAGAGGCGGTGCTGCCCAATGCCCTTCCCTGGCTGTCTGTTCTGGATACGGAGGCGGTGCGGGGGCTGTATGATGGACTGTCGAAGGGCGCTTCCGTGCCATGGCAGGCGTGGGTCGTTCCGCTGTGGAGCTGGGGGGCATTCCTGGTCGTGCTGTACCTGGTGCTGGTCTGTATGGCAGTCGTGATGCGGAAGCAGTGGGAGGAGCACGAGCGATTTGCGTTTCCGATTATGCAGGTGCCGCTGGAGATGAGCGCGGCGGGAGTGGGGAAAGTAGGGCCGCTGTTCAGGAACCGGATGATGTGGGGAGGGTTCGCGGTTCCGTTTACGATCGGTTTGTTGAATGGGCTTCACCGGTATTACTACTCATTGCCTCAGATCAAATTGAGGACGACGATCTGGATCTTCCGCCGCGCGGTTCCGGTGCATATCGGTCTTCATTTTGCGATTCTGGGGTATTCGTATTTTGTGAATACGGACGTGAGTTTGAGCATCTGGCTGTTCAATGTGATTGCCAAGTGCATCAGTGGGACACTTGCGATTCTGGGGATGGAGACCTATGGCGTATCCGGCGTGGTGGGACGTCACAGTTCTCAGGGGTCGGAATTCCTGGCGATGATGGGGATGGGGTATATGCTCGCTCTGGCGGGCTATAGCCTGTGGATTGCGCGGGGGCACCTTCGGGAGGTGTGGAACAGGGCACTGGGACGGCCGTCGCGGTTGGACGATTCGGATGAGGTGATCCCATACCGCACTGCGGTGGTGGGCCTCCTTGCGGGAACGCTGTATCTGGGATGCTGGCTCTACCAGGCGGGTATTTCTCCCCATCTGGTCCTGCTGCTGGGCTTTATCAGTTTCGTCGTATTCCTGGTTCTGGCCCGGATCGTGAGTGAGACGGGGTATTCGGTGACGTATTCGCCGCTGAATCCGTCGGAGTTTGTGGTGTGCGCGGTGGGTTCTACGGCGTTCAGTCCGACGGGGCTGTCGACGCTCGGGTTCAGTTTTGCGTGGACGATGACGCGGCTGAATACGCTGATGCCCCGAGCGTCGGGAGCGCTGCGACTGGCGCGGGAGATTGGCCGGAAGCGGGGGCTGGTCCTGGCGATGGGCGCTGCGCTGGCCGTGGGTTTGATCGCTGCGAGCTATATGACGCTCAAGCTGGGGTATGCGCACGGCGGCCGAAATCTGGACTACTGGTTCCGGGACGTGAACGATTGCGCGTTGCCGTTCGACGAATATATCGGACGCCGGCTGCTGTCGCCGAGTCCGATTTTTTACAAGGGATTTCTGTATACCGGGCTGGGAGCAGGCGTCGTGGCGGTTCTGATGGCGCTTCGGACGCGGCTGCCGTGGTGGCCGCTGCACCCGGTGGCGCTGCCGGTGAGTACGATCGCGTATACGCATAGCTACTTTTTCAGCGTGTTTCTGGCCTGGGGGATCAAGGCACTGGTGCTGCGGTTTGGTGGGGCGAATCTGTACCGGGCGACGAGGACGTTCTTTACAGGCATCATTCTGGGGGAGGCGGTCTGTCTGGGGATGTGGATCGTCATTGACAGCTTAACCGGCAAAGTGGGCGGGATCTGGATCCTGCAACCCTGACCGGTTCTGGAGAAGAGCGCCTCAATGAGCATTGCTCTGGATACGACCCACCGTCAGCGGGTGCTTTTCGTGGATATGCAGGAGGTCGAGTCGCTCCACGGCGCCGAGCGGGTGGTCAACACGGCCACCAAATGCCCGCACAACCCCATCCTCGCGCTCGGCCAGATCGATGAATGGGACGCGATGCAGGCGAGGCCGTGGCCCGGTGGGGTGATGTACGACCCGGCGCACAGGCTGTTCAAGATGATCTACTCGGGCATCGGACACGTCCGCCGGCGGGACTGGCAGGAGGGTTACGCGGAGAGCGCCGACGGCGTCAACTGGATCAAGCCGCGAATCGGCCGGTACGAATGGCTGGGAAGTAGTGAAAGTTGAGCGGATACAACTGCGTATCCGACTGTATGGCCGTGCGAAGCTCTACAGCTTCGCGTTTGTTTCTGTGTCATAGCCAGACTTCAGGGAGGAAAACAGCGATGGCGGAAAATCTGAAAAAGACCGGATACGCTGCTCCGAACCCCGGATTCGGATTCTCAGATGTTCCCCAAACTGAACCGGAGTTTCCTTTTCCGGCGCTGACCCTGGAAGAGAGAATGCGGTTCGAGTTATTCGGCTACACGATTGTGGAGGATCTGTTTACCGAGCAGGAGCTTCAGTCGATTGAAGCCGCGGCGAACAGGACGAAGGAGGAGATCCTTTCGGCGGCCGGCTCTTGCACCCTCGATCCGCCTCCGGCCCCGAGAAAATACGATGATTTCAGGGAGGGGGCGATCTGGCGGGCGAATCGAAGAAGGACGGCTTCGGGCGACCTTCACCTCGAACGACTGGAGATTGAGAATGTTCTTGGACTTGACCCCATTTACCTGTCTGTGCTGACCAAACCGCGCGTGCTGGGGATTGCGACGGAACTGCTTGGGGGGACGTTCCGATTCTTCTCGGTTGGCGTTCGTTTCAACCGGCGTTCCGAAACACCCGTCCTGGGATGGCACGGAGGCGTGACCCGCCACAAGGACCGGGCGGTGTGCATGAACGGCTGGTTCCATACGCAGATTCTCGGGATCATTCTCTATCTCACGGACGTGGGTCCCGGTGACGGTGGTACCGGAATCTTTGCGGGAAGCCACAGACTTTCTCTGTCCTACGATGACCTGAAACAGTACATAACGGATCATCCGGATTCCGAGTTCTTCCACCAGACGACCGCCAAACGGGGATCCGTACTGCTGTTTGCCGACGGGCCGCTCATGCACCGGACCATCAACATTGAAACAGACAAAGAACGTCTCATCATGATCTCGCGGCTGGTCCATTCAGACTATGAATTCGGTAATACCAGGTCGGTTGGACGGACCGATCAGGTGCCGCACGATGTGATGCCGCTGTTTTACGGCCGCGCCTTTACACCCAGGTATCGACCGCAGGGGGAATAGGACGAGGGACGAGGGAGGGACGGCAGTAGCGACGACGGACGGAGGAAGAAAAGGTGGCAGAGCGTGTCCCAAAGGTTGAGACGTGGTATGTGCCCCGCATCTGCGGGGTTGATCCGACCGGGCAGAGGGTTTCGTTAAGAACCGGGGAAGGTGTGGGGCTGCGTCTGGAAGTGGAGCCCTATCAATGTCTGCCGAAGAAGCAGGACTGGCAGCGCCTGTCCGAGCCGATCCTGTCGGCCACCAGGACGCAGCAGGACTGGTGCCGGGTGATCCTCTACATGCCCTGCGTGCTGAGGGCGGACGGGATCTACAAGATGTGGTATGTGGGGAGTTCCGATCACGCGCGAACGCCTTCCTGCATCCACCTGGGGTATGCCGTGTCAACGGATGGGTTGCGCTGGGAGGCGTATCCGGACAATCCGATTGTGACCGACGATGCGATTCCCTGGGGACGGTATTTCCAGACGCCTTATGTCCTTTACGATTTGCAGGAGAAGATCTACAAGATGTGGTTTACGGCTGTGGATGAGGGGGATGCGGAGGGCAGCCCGTGGTTGAACCAGCGGATAGGGTATGGCGAGAGTCCGGACGGGATTTCGTGGACGTTCCGTGCGGAGCCGGTGTTCCACGTGGGGAGACGTCCATGCGTGTTGAAACTGGACGATGGGACGTACCGGATGTGGGTGAACGCGCCGTCGAAGGAGGCTCCGGATTTGAAGATGACTGAAAACATCATTTCGGTCCGTTCTGAGGACGGTCTGCATTGGGAAGAGGAAGGGGACGCGGTCCGGTACGGCGGGATCTATCGCTCTTGCGTGTATCCTTTTGTGATGCGTGACCGGGGCGAGCTGGTGGTGTGGTTTGGCGGTCACCGGGCGGGTGGAACTTTCGATATTTCGTTCGGGCGCGCTCGCGACGGCAGCACCTGGTACTACCAGAACGACATGCCGATTTTTCCGGCGAACCCGGGTAGGGAAACGTTTGACGCTCGGTACACGTCTACCCCCCACGTGTTGAAGCTGCCGGGCAAGTATGTGATGTACTATTCCGCCCGGGATCTGGATGATGGGTGGGTCGCTCCGGACGGCTCGCATCAGCAGGACAGTGCAGGGGTCTATCGCCACATCGGGTGCGCGGAGCTGCCTGTTTCCGAGGTCGAAGATCCGAGGCTTCGGTTTTCGTGGTCGGTGGACGGGAAGGTGATACCTGGAGAGGGCAGGTCGCTGTGGTTTGAGGGAGAGAGGTCCGGCAGGCATACGGTGACCTGTCGCGTGGAGAATACCAACGGTTCTGCGGCGTACACATGGGATGTGGAGGTAGAGGATGGATAGATCGGTGATTCTGGCTGCAGACCGCCGGGCGCGATGTGCGGTGGAGGTGTCGGCGGAGCCGACGGTGGCGGAAGTGACGGCCGGGGAAGAGCTGGTGCGCTACCTGAGGAAGCTGGGCGGTGTGTCCATCGGACTGCACCGGGGGGAGAATAGCCGCGCGCCCGTGCGGATTCTGGTGGGGGCGCGCGCCCGGGAGGAGGCGGGCGACCTGCCGGTGGATGAGGTGCGGGATGACGGGTTTGTGCTGTGCGTATCGCCCGACAGGGTCGCGCTGGCAGGCGCCAACGACAGGGGCACGCTGTATGCGGCGTATGAGTTGATCGAGCGGCTGGGTGTCCGGTGGTACGGCCCGAACCCTGAGGATGAGTACGTGCCCGCCGCGGGGGACCTGGCGCTTCCCGAGGGGACGGCGGTGATCAACCCGTCGTTCCGGTTCCGGTTCCTCCGGTGCCTCTTCTCGGCGATGGTCGGGCTGGGAGCATCGGGAATGTGGCAACCCTTTTCGTCTCCCCGGCGGGAGCAGTTGCTGGACTGGGGCGTAAAGAACCGGCTGAATGCGGGTCTATGGCCCTTTGACGATCCGGACGTCACGTCCTTCTTCGGCTGGCGCGGCGGCGTGGCGTGCGTGGACCACGCTCACGCCCTGCCATATATGGTGCCGCCTGGCGAATACTGGGAGTCTAACCCGGAATACTTCGCAGTCGACGAACACGGCGAGTTGTTCGAGAGAAGGCCGAACGAATACGGGATGCACGTGTGCACGTCGAATCCCGACGTCCTGGACCTGGTGGTCCGGAAGGCCCTTGAGACGATGGAACGCGACCCGGATGCGGGCTTCGTGAGCATTTCCCAGGCGGACGGCCAATTCCATTGCCGGTGCCCGGCCTGCCTGTCGAAGTGTAACCAGGGCTCGCTGGTATTTCTGGGCGAGGAGCAGATTATCCGGACCGATTGTATGGTGGACTTCGCCAACCGGGTGGCGGAACGGTTCTGCGGGAGCTGGCCGGACCGGAACCTCATGATCCTGGGACACCATCAGACGATCCCGCCGCCGACGATTGCCGTGCATCCGAACGTGATGGTCAAGCTGGCCTGTTCGCCGCATGGGTTCGTGTCGTTCAACCGGCCCCTCGAGGATCCCGCGGGGAACCACTTTATCTTCCAGAGGGCCGTGGAGGGATGGGCAGCCACGGGTACGCCGCTGACCTATTACGGGTACAACCCGCACAGTTCGTTTGCCCATGCCCCCTTTTCGGCGGGGCGGAGGTTTCACCAGGACATCAGGTGGTTGCATCGGCACGGCTTTGTCGGCGCTGAATTTCAGGGTGAGGGCACGCTGTGGGGGTTCTACGGGCTGAACCATGTGGTCCAGTCCCGGACGATGTGGGATGTAGATGTGGATTTCGACGCGCTTCAGCGGGACTATTTCCGCTGTCTGTACGGGGCTGCGGCCGAACCGGTGCAGGCGCTGCACGAGGCGTTCGAGCGGGCGGTTGTGGAACAGGAGCCTATGATGAAGGGCTTTGGCGTGTTTCTTTCGCCAGAGGTGATCGCCCGGGGGAAGGCTCTGATTCGAGAGGGCCGCGAAGCGGAGGTGTCGGATGAGGTCCAGGTTCGTCTGGACATCCTGGCCGCGCAGGTGGAGTACGGGGACCGGCTGATGGGCGCCAGGCGAGCGGCGGAGACGTACAACCGGACGAGGGACCCGGACCATTTGAAGCGACTGGTGCGTGAACGGGATGCCATTTTGAGCTATATCGAGGCAAACCCCGTGGATGGCGCCTATCATCTGGGTGGCATCGGAGGGGAGCGAGGGAATATAAACGGCTACTTGATGGGGCATTTTGGGGGGATAGATAAGATTTAAGATCCGGCGAAGGAAGAATTAAGAAGATCACCAATCGAGGATACTCGAGGACAGCAAGAGGAGTGACCCCATGAATACAGCAACGCTTCAAAAGCCCGGCACCATTGTATTCACAGACCGTCCTCCTGAACAACCTGAACCGGAGTTTCCCTTTCCGGCCCTGACGTTGGAAGAGAGGATGCGTTTCGAGTTATTCGGCTACACGATTGTGGAGGATCTGTTTACCGAACAGGAACTCCAGTCGATTGAAGCCGCGGCGAACAGGGCAAAAGAGGAGATCCTCGCGACAGTCGGTGCTCGCACCTTCAAGCCGCCACCGCCCCCTAAAAAATACGATGATTTCAAAGCGGGCGCAATCTGGCGGGGGCTCCGGACAAAGACGGCTTCGGGTGAACTTTATCTCCACCGTCTGCTGATCGAGCAGGTGCTTGGACTGGACCCCATTTTTCTGTCTGTCCTGACCAGGCCCCGTGTGCTGGGGATTGCGACGGAACTGCTTGGCGGGACATTCCGATTCCTCTCGGTTGCCGTTCGGTTCAACCGGCGTTCCGACCACCCCGATCTGGGATGGCACGGCGGTGTGAGCCGGTTTAAAGACCGGGTGGTGTGCAAAAACGGCTGGTTTCATACGCAGATTCTCGGGATGATCCTCTTTCTCACGGACATCGGTCCGGAGGATGGCGGTACGGGATTCTTTGCGGGAAGCCATCGGCTGGACCTGCCCTACGATGCCCTGAAACAGTACATAACGGATCATCCGGATTCCGAATTCTTCCATCAGGTGGTGGCCAAACGGGGGTCTGCACTGCTTTTTGCCGACGGACCCCTTATGCACCGGACCATCCCCATTCAGAGCGATAAAGAACGCCTCATCATGCTCTCGCGGCTGGTCCATTCTGACTATGAGGCTGGTCATACAGAACCGGTTGGCTGCGTTGACCACGTTCCTCCCGATCTCATGCCGCTGTTTTACGGCCGCGCCTTTACACCCAGATATCGACCGCGGGGGGAATAGGGCGACAGACGATATGGCCTGATCAGGACCCTTCACGGACATGCTTTTAGATTGATGGAAGGATGCCGACTCGTGTCCACGGACTATCATCTGGGCGGAATCGGAGGGGAGCGGGGGAATATAAACGGCTACTTGATGGGGCACCTGTGGGGGATAGATGAGATTTAAGATCCGGATGCCTGATTGGACGATAGGCGACAAGGAGGGAGACACAGATGTTTGGAGACGCGGTTGGGCTGAAGAAGCAGATCCGTGACGGGGAGCGGATTGTCGGGGTGGGGGTGCCAGTAGATGTTGAACGAGAGCGGTTGCAGGCGATTCTGGGGAGGGACGACTACGCTTTCGTCTCGGTCGACAGCCAGCATTCGCCGCTCAGCGAAGAACGGCTGGTTGCGTTCTGCGGGATGGCGGAAGAGCTGGACGTATTTGTCCAGTTCCGGATCAAACATACGCGGAATGCGTACCTGATTGGAAACTACCTGGACCTGGGACCGTGCGGGGTGGAGGTGCCGCAGACGGAGCTGGATTCGACGGTGGAGGAAGCGCAGCATGCCTTTTACTATCCGCCCCAGGGAGGACGGAGTTTTGGCGGGATGACGCGGCGGGAAACAGAGGGGAAGCGTCCGGAGGAGTACGGGGCGTGGTGGAACCGTTTCGGGGTGCTCTGGATGCAGATCGAATCGGTAGAGGCGACGACG
Source organism: Candidatus Latescibacterota bacterium (assembly GCA_965222075.1). GTDB lineage: Bacteria > Latescibacterota > UBA2968 > UBA2968 > JAAXHW01. The sequence continues at coordinate 5,118,378 of OZ244937.1, forward strand.
AGGGCGCACCTGTGGGCGGAGAGATGGCCGGGGGTGGACTGCGTATCGATCGGGCCGACGGATATGACGTTCAATATCAAGTCGCATCCGAACCACGCACTCCAGTCAGTTGATGATTGTATCGGGTACCTGGGCAAGTCGCTGGAAGGTACGCGCCTGAGGATCTGCCACCGGAACGGGACACCGGAGACACGGGAGAAGTACGCCGATCTGGGAGTGACGGTATTTCTGGAGCGTCCGCAGGACTGACTGCTGAACCAGGACGATCAATGGACAACACCTTTCGAGGTGTTTCAGCTTCCGCAGTGAGGCAGCGGTTGATCCTGGACTGTTTGTTGACAGGCGGGCGAGACCTGTCTGCCTGCTTGCGCGCTGCGCGCAGGCAAGCGTGCGACGCACAGGCAGGCGCCCGCGCTCCCAGGGACAACGGTGGCGTCTGATGGATGATGCCTCAGGAGGGAATAGGAGTAGATGCTGAAGGTCGTTGACGGTGGCATTCTTTCCCGGCAGCCCGGGCGGGGGGCTTTTATGCCGGCGATCACCCCGCTTTCGGACGAGAGCTTGATTGCCTGCCAGCACGTGGGAGAGGGGCTGGGCACTGCGGACAACCATATCGAAGTCCTGCGCTCGACCGATGGGGCCGCGACGTGGGTGAACGAGGGCAGCATCGGAGGGCCGCCTGCAGACGGGTGGAGCTACCGGGGGCCGCACATCAGTGCGGTGCCGGACGGCCGGCTGGTGATGACCGCGACCCGGTTCGAGACGCGGGGCGAGAAGCTGTTCGATCCCGAATCCGAGGTGCTGCAGCGCCCGGAGATGCTGCTGTTCTGGTCGGAGGACGCGGGACACACCTGGTCGGCGCCGCAGGTCGTGTCGGTGGACCTGCCTCCGGAGAAGTACACCTGGAACGGAGCCGGTGTGCTCCTTCAGCTCGCTCCGGACCGGTGGATGAATCCGCTGGAGACGTGGAAGCCGGAAGGGTATGCGGGCCCTCCCGATCAGAAGGCGGCGGCGGTTTTTTCCACGGACCAGGGGCAGACATGGGGGGAATTTACGGTGGTGGCGGACGATGCGACCGGTGCATTGCTCTGGTGGGACCAGATGTGTACGTTGCTGCCGGACGGGAGGATCTATACGATGCTGTGGACGCACCGGTACGGGACCTCCGAGGACCTGCCCAACCACTGGACCGTCTCGGAAGACGGGGGCCGCACCTGGTCCGAGCCCCGGCCCACAAACCTGCGCGGACAGGTCTGCGCGCCCATAGCGCTGGCCGACGGGCGGGTGGCGGCGATCTACAACTTCCGGCATGAGCCGCAGGGCATCCGAGTGGCTCTGAGCGAAGATCTGGAACAGTTTGATGTGAGGCGTGAGGTTGTGGTGTTCGACGCGGGGGCCGAGGCGACCCTGGGGGAGCCTGAGACCGATAATTTCCTGGCCGAACATATGCAGATCGCGTTTGGCAAACCCGGTGGGATCCGCCTCGTCGACGGAGATTTGATGACGTATTTCTGGTGTACGGTTGGAGGCGTCACGCATACGCGTTGGGCGAGGCTGAGGATAGATTAGAGCTGCAGTCCGGCCGATCGGAGCATACGAATACGATAACAGATCCAGGGGGATTAAGGTTATGGTAGGAGACGAACAGATTGAAACCCGGGTGGCCGCCGACAGGTTGGAGCGGTTCGTGCACGACCTGTTCCAGGCAGCAGGCGTCCCCGGGGACGACGCGGAAACGATTGCCCGTACAATTATCAACCAGGAGATCCGGGGCAACACGACCCACGGGCTGCGGCTTGTCCATTTCAATCTGCGGGGGCTGGCCGATGGGACGATTCGCGCCAATCCCGTCCAGCCGCTCCTGAGCGATCGGGGCATGACGGCGGTAATCGAAGGGGACCATGGGGTGGGCATTGTCGGCTGTATGGAGGCGATGCGCCTGGCGATCCAAAAGGCCGGCGAGGGAGGCATCGGCATCGTTCTGATCGTTCGAAACAACCATTTTGTGGCGGCGACTCCCTATTGTCTGGAAGCGGCGAACGCCGGCATGATCGGGATTGTGTTCTCCAACACCAAGGCGGCCATGGGCTATCCCGGCGCCCGAGGATCGGTTATCGGCAACACGCCCATCGGGTTCGGCATTCCGACTGCCGGCGGATTCCCGATCCTGTTCGACGCATGTCTGACGACTTCGGGAGGGAAGCTGAGACAATGGATTCGTGAGGGCAAGCGTATTCCCGCCTATCTGCAGGGGACAGACCCTGACGGCCGACCGACCGACGATCCGGAGGCGGTGCTTGTTGGCGGCACGCCGATGCCGATCGGCGGCCACAAGGGCGCGGGGCTGGCCATTCTGGTGGAGGTGTTGACCGGCGTGCTGGGCGGCGCGGCTTTTCTGAGCGAAATAACGCCTCGCGATCAGGTGGACCGGACGGACAAGACCCACGCTGTCAGCCATTGCTGCATTGCCATCGACGTCGAGGCGTTTATGCCCATGACGGAATTCGAAGCGCGGATGGCGGATTTTATCGCGGACCTCAAGGACAATCCGTTGGACGATGAGACCGAAGAGATCCGATTGCCCGGGGAAAGAATGGAACGGACCAGGCGGGAATGCGAGGTCCACGGAATTCCACTGGAGCCGGATGTGCAGGAGGAACTGGAGGCGTGGGCGCAAAAGTTGGGTGTGCGTTTCCCCGATGCTGTATAGATCAACACAATGCGAGGAAGAATGGACGATAAACACCGGATTCGCGGCGCGACTGAAGGTGATCTGGACCGGATAGGCGAGATTATCCGTCAGGCGTGGGAGCCGATTTTCGCGTTGCACGAAGAGAACTGGGGCGGGGAGCTGTTCAGTCCTGTATGCGAACTGGGCGGAGAACATAAAGGCCAATGTAGGACGTCACATGGCGGAGAACCCGGACTGGATTTTCGTGGTGGAGTCATGCGAGACCGGCGAGGTGATGGCGTTTATCGCGTATCTGCTGGACAGGGAAAGAAGCATGGGAACGGTCGGCCTCAACGCCGTTGCAGCCGAGTTTCAGAGGCAGGGAATCGGGACGATGATGTACGACTTCGTTCTGAGTCGGTTCCGGGAAGCGGGACTCAAGTACGCCCAGGTGCGAACCGGTTTGAACGATGCGCAGGCCGCCGCCCGGAGGGCCTACGAGAAGGCGGGGTTCAATATCGCGCGGAAAGAGGTCACGTATTACACCTATCTGTAGTTTATGTGAAATCGGATTGGCGACACTTGTAACCGTGTACTGGCCGCCTAAACCGCCATTCAGCGAAGAGCCTTTTACGCTTATGAACGAGATCATTCAAAATCGCATCTGATTCGCGGTCTTTCCTTTTCTCGCGTGGAGCTTGGGATCTTCACGAATACAAGAAAGTAGGAGTGGTTCTTTCTCGCGTGGACCTGTTTGAGAACGCGGCTCATTCCAGGTTTGTAGATGTGCACAGGATGCACCGGTGAAGGCGCTATCGGCTGACTCACTCATTGAAGAGATCGGAATGGGAGCCGGTGCGAACCAGGTGCAGCTCGTCTCTTTCGACGCGGTAAATCAATAGCCAGTCCGGCTCGATATGAGCCTCCCGGTACACCCTTCCAAATCCCCCGTAGGCGGTGGTCGCGATAGCGCGTGGATAACGGCACCCGGTGAATCAGCAACGCCAGCAGCGTCCTGAGTTTGCCCAGATCTTTTCTACGCGCCCTGGCTCTTCTTACGTCACGTTTGAACTGCGAGGACCGAACGAGAGCCAGCATGTCAAATGTCAAGATCCCGGAACAGTTTTTCGGCACTGCCGAATCGCTTGCCCTTTCCCTCGTCCAGTTCCGCCATCGCTTTAGCGGTGGTGGGATTCGGGACTTGTACGGCGAATGGCAGTCGTTTCTCGTCAGCCACTCGCAGCAACAGCAGGCGGATCGCATCGGATACTGAGAGGCCCATAGCATGAAGCGCTTCGGTGGCCCGCGCCTTTGTATCGCTGTCGATCCGGGCACGTACGACGGTATCGTTGCCCATATTTTCAACCTCCGGAAATTTGTAGTTACAATGTAGCCACAATGCCAAAAATTGTCAAGTAAGAATCCGGTCGGCTTTAACTCGGAGCGATCGTAGAAAGGGGGCGGGTTTGGAAAAGTACACATTTCGTGGAGGCCCCGCCGAAGCGGGACGGGCGCAGGGTGCGCTCAATCCCGAATATGCCCGGCGGGAGTTGGCGCGAAGGTTGAAACAGCCCCAGGACTTTGAGGATAGGTACTTCCGCCAGAACATATCCTTCATGCGCCGGGAATTCCCGGAACTGGTGACGCAGATGGAGGCATACGGCGAGTCGGCAGGGATCGAAGACTTCGACCATACGTTTCTGCTGCATGTCTACTTCACCGCCGCCGACCTGGACGGATGTTCGGCGTTCGGGCTTCTGCTGAAGGACGATGGGCCCGCAATGTTGAGGACCTACGATACGAGTTCGGTCAGCAGGGTTGAGGATTTCGTGAAGGACAAAATCCTGATGGGACTGCCGGACTGCAGGCCGCACGGGCTGGCCGGCATCGGGGAGCGGTTCGGGGTCACGGTCGGCACGGCGATCAACGACGCCGGGCTGCTGGTGGGCTGCGCTTCGGGTCACCGGAAATTCAATCCGGGCGCCAACCCCGAACACGTCAATCTCTATTTCACCACGCACCTGCTCGCCCAATATTGCTCCGACTGCGGCGACGTGCGGCATTTCCTCCGGGAGTACCGGATCTCGGGCATCAAGGGACTCACGGGCGTGGCCGTGGACGCGGAGGGAGATATGGTCGGGTTTGAACTGGAATCGGCGAACATCGCGCTGCGGGAGTCCGAAAACGGAATGGTGATCGAGACCAACCACTGGCAGGACCCGGACCTCCAGCGCCCGTCGCGCGAGGCTGATCCGGACTGGTGGGCGAGCGCCTCGTACTACAACTCCCAGAACAGGATCCAGTACCTGGCCTGCCACCGGGATGCGTTCGAAAAAATGCGTACCGTGAGCGAACTGACCGATTTTTCGTTCGACGTGCACGCGCCGGGCAGAATTCTGCAGAGCCCGGAAACCAATATCGGAAGCTGGTTCACCACCCACGGGATTTTTATGACGTCGCGAGACCGGAAGATACGCGTGCACCGGTATCCGCTGGAGAAGGACCGGTTCACGGAAATGGGGTATGGAGAGTGACGGATAGCACAACGAACTGCGAAACGGGAGGTAAAACGCCAATGACGGAGAATTCAAATGTGGCCGGGAACGTGGACAGGATGAACACGAATGCTGGCAGCGCGGACGGTTTCCTGCTGATGGAAGGAATCGAGTCCGTACATCACGTGACGCAAACCGTGTGCGAGGCGGAGAAACATCCGCTCAATCCCGTGCTTCCGGTGGGCGACTCGCACGAGTGGGATTCGACGCACTGCGCGCCCTGGTCGTCGCCCACGGTGATCTACGACGACGAGGATAAACTCTTCAAGGCCTGGTACGCGGGTTCGGACATCGCGCCCACACGGTGGTGGGCAACCGGCTACGCCATCAGCGAGGATGGGGTCAACTGGCACAAGCCCGTGCTGGGTCTGCACGAGTACAACGGGAGCAAGAAAAACAACATCGTCCTGGACGGGCGGGGCCCGATCATCAAAGATGACACGGAGCCGGACCCGAACAAGCGATTCAAAGGGATCAAGCGCAGCTTCGCGGGGCAGGGCTATGCTGGGCGAGGCGCTCGTGCCAACTACTCACCAGATGGCATCCACTGGACCGAAGGCCCCAAGATCGACCTGCCAGAGTGGTTCCGCGGCCCTCCGGACATCGGCGTGCTCGTCCGCGACGATCAGGATCCCGACCCCTCACGGCGGTACAAGACCGTCTTTCAGGAGATGGTGCCGTTCGACAAGCCGGATATAAAGCGCTTCGCAGAACGATACCGAGGACTCGGACGCGCCAAGATTCTGGCGTACGGCCCGGACATCGAGCACTTTCGAAGGGCGGACGAGAACCCGCTGATTTCCCCGGCCGACGGCCTCGAGTACGAGGACCACCACATCATGATGTCGCCGTACGGAGGCGCGTGGATCATCTGCTACGAGTACGGCTGGTACGTGCCGAACCGCTACGGCTTCTACGGCATGTATGCGGCCGACGTGCGCCTGGCCGTGAGCGGGGACGGGCTCAATTTCGATCGGGTGAATCCGCACCAGAAGGTCATCAGTCGCGGCGCGCATACGGAGTGGGACGGGGGGCTGCTCATCATTACGGATAAGCCGGTTGTCAAGGACGGGACCATCTACCTGTTCTATGGCGGGTCGGGCGAAGACTTCACGAGTTGGCCCCCGGAGAACGAGATCCCGGAGTTCAGGCATGAGATGGGGAGTGGGAGCGCGCGCCTCGCACGGATGGGTCTGGCGACGCTTCGCGAGGATGGCTTCACGTGCCTTGAGACTCCCGACCGCGAGACTCCAGGCCATGCAACAACAACGCCACTGGAGCTGAGCGATCGATTGACCACGCTCACGGTGAACGTAGGAGACGTTCGGCAAAACCGTAATTGGATCGAGGTTGAAGTCCTCGACGCGGATTCCGGCGAGCCGATCCCAGGCTTCGAATGCACCGACTGCAACGATATCTTTGTCGACGGACTGCGTCGCCCCGTCGAATGGGGCGAGAAGCGTCTCGCCGATATCGATCGGAACCGGTTCAAGCTGCGTTTCTGGCTGTACGGCACCGCCCGGCTCTACGGATACAGATTCGTCTGATCGGTGGCCCTGGCGTCGCCCGGCACCAGGCGGAATAACAGGGGGGAATTCCATTGGATGAGAAACAGACTCAGGATGTGATTGTGGTCAGGGATGTGATGGTCCCGATGCGGGACGGGGTGCGCCTGGCCACGGATCTCTACTTACCGGGAAAGGATATGCGCCAACTGGAAGGGACGTTTCCCGCTGTTCTGGACAGGACGCCGTATAACAAGAAAGGCGGTGCGGAGATTGCGAGTTTTTTCGCGCGTCACGGCTATCTGTCGGTCGTGCAGGACTGCCGGGGACGCTACGGTTCCGGGGGCGTGTTCTTTCCGTTCAGAGACGATCCGGAGGACGGGTTCGACACGATTGAGTGGATCGCCAATCACGCGTTGTGCAATGGGAAGGTGGGAATGTACGGGTGTTCTCACGATGCGTGGGTGCAGTTTCACGCAGCCACCCAGAATCCCCCGGCGCTGGCTACGATGATCCCGTTTGAAGGGCCGATCAATGCCTATCATTACAGCATGCGCGAGGGCGGCGCCCTGCATCTGGGGCTTTTGAACTGGGCGGTTCGGATGTCGACCACCAGCCATGAGGCACAGGCGGACCCTGCGATTGCCGAAGCCATACGGCCGATGTCGACCGACGGGCGGCACTTTCTGGAATGGGCTTCCCGCATCCCCTGGAGGCGTGGCCAGACCCCTCTGGCGATGGTACCCCAATACGAAGACGTGGTTTTTCAGCTTTATTTCGAGAATAACGATTATACGGAATTCTGGCGGCAGCCGGGCTTTGCCATGGATGAGTATTTCGATTCGTTTCCGGACATGCCCATCCTCTGGATGGTGGGCTGGTTCGACTGGTATCCGAGGACGATTATTGATGGGTTTCAGAAGATGGTGAAGATGAACCGGAAGCACCAGCATCTGCTGGTGGGTCCCTGGACGCACGGCAACTGTCATCCATCCTGTGGGGATGTGCACTTCGGGTCGGAGGGGGGTCTCCATTTCCACGAGGATTTTCTTCACCTCTATCTGGAGTGGTTCAATCGCTGGTTGAAGGAGGATCCGACCGCAGATGTGGGCAGTGCGGTGCGGATGTTCCAGATGGGCGGGGGGGATGGCAGCCGGGACAGGGAGGGATTTTTGAACCACGGGGGGACGTGGTGCTGCGGTGAGGTCTGGCCGCCGGAGGGCTCGCGGTCGACACCGTTCTACATCCACGAAAACGGGAGCTTGTCGTCCGAAGAACCCTCTGAGGAAAGCGCATCAACGACGTATACCTACGATCCGCGCAATACGGTTTCCAGCAACGGCCGCTGTATTATCCCTTATGGTCCGATGAAGGAGGGATGGTTCAAAGGGATGGGGCCTCGCGATCAGATCGAGATTGAGACCCTGCCCGGACACGGCATTCCGGGGATGCCGATCGCCTCCCGGCCCGATGTGCTGGTTTTTCAGACTGCTCCATTGAACGCAGATGTCTCAATTGCAGGGAACATCAAGGGGGTTCTGTGGATATCGTCGGACGCGCCGGATACGGACTTTTTTATGAAACTGGTCGATGTGTATCCGTCCAGTCTCGATGATCCGACGGGCTATGGTTTTCCGGTTTCCGAGGGCATTCTGCGTGTGCGCTATCGGGATAGCTGGGAACATCCAAGCCCGATGCAACCCGGAACCGTGTACCGGATCGAAATCGACATGCAGCCGTCCGCCAACCTCTTCAAAGCAGGCCATCGCATCCGTCTGGATATCTGCAGCAGCAACTTTCCCAACTACGATATCAACCGGAACACGGGTGACCCGGATGACAGGGCGTGGCGAATCGCACAGAATACGGTTTACCATGAGGCTGGACACGCCTCTTATATCGAGTTGCCCATCCGGACGGTGTGATGGGGTCTCCGTCATCCGCAACCCCTCCACACCCTTCCCATGCCTTCGGCGAGGCCTTTTTCTTGTTCGCCCAAGAAAAAGGCCGAAAAAGAAAGAAGCTCAAACTGGCCGCTGGTGCGATGGTGCTGCTTTTCCGCGAATTGCCCCTGTGGTGGAAGCGGAAGCTCCTGTCTGCCGTGCCGGGCACGGCACAGGCAGGTCTCGGACCTTTGGGGCGTTTTTGGGCGATGGTGCTGGAGGGAACCGCGCGGAAAAGCCCCTTCCCCCCGTCCCAAAAGCGCGGGAGGTGAGACACGTGACCGGAGAAATTGCAGGCAGAAAGCTTCTCTGCCTGGACATGATGGAAGAACCCTTCGCAGTGTCGGGCTTTGCCTGGCTGGATCAGGAACGGAGGTTCTGCCGGCTGCCAGTGGACGCTTTGCCTGACATGAGCGAGGCCGTCCGGACGCTGGCCTGGCACACCCCGGGCGGTATGGGTCGTTTCAGGACAGATTCCAGCACGATCGCCATCAAGGTGGAACTGCCGACAGTCGTTGATATGTCACACATGCCGCGGACCGGAAATTCCGGATTCGACCTTTATCTGGGCGGTGGGAAAGAGAAGAGGTTCCTGAACACCGCCAGACCGCGCACAAATGAGCCGGTGTATGAGGCGCTTCTGGTCGATGGCCTGGATAGAGGCATGCGTGAGTGGACGCTGAATTTCCCGCTTTACAACGGCGTCAACCGGGTTCTGGTGGGCCTGGATGCAGACGCGGAAGTCGAACCGCCTTCGCCGTTCACAGTTGAGAAGCCGCTTCTCTTCTACGGATCGTCGATCACGCAGGGAGGCTGTGCGTCCCGGCCGGGGAACGCCTACACCCACATCCTGGCGCGGTGGCTGGATGCGAACCTGGTCAACCTCGGATTCAGTGGGGGCGCGAAGGGGGAGCCGGGCATGGCCCGCCTGATTGCGACGATGGACATGAGCGTCTTTATTATGGATTACGATTACAATGCGCCGTCGGCGGAGCATTTGGAGCAGACCCACGAGGCGTTCTTCCGGATTGTGAGAGAGGCCCGTCCCGAGCTTCCCGCTGTAATCGTTTCGAGTCCGTCAGTTGATACCAATCCATCACGCTGGGTGGAGAGACGGGAAATCGTTCGCAGGACGTACGAGAATGCCGTGAGACGGGGGGACAGCAAGGTCTGGTTTGTGGATGGGGAGACCCTGTTCGGCACAACCGATCGGGATGGCTGTACGGTTGACGGGTGCCACCCGAACGACCTGGGGTTTTTGCGCATGGCCAAAGCGATTCGTTCGTCGGTTGAGGCCGCTCTGGATGGTTGACGGCCTCCGAGAACCCGGACTTGTTGGGGGTGTGCGTGCTATGAACGCGGGGGTATGCAGTATCCGTCCCATCGTTTCGCAGGATTTCAACTGGCATGACGCAGGGGAGGGTGGAGCCTATGTTTTCGGGGAGGACGGGTACCTGACGATGGATGGGTCGCGGGGCAGGGTTGTCTGTTCCAGGCACCTGAGGAACCCGATCCGGAGCAGGGAGGGTGTGGTCGAGTTGAAGTTGCGGGTGGTGCTGGGAAAACGGTATCACATCCGCTTCTATGACTCCGAAGAACGCCTGGCTGTGGACTGCCAAATCGACGAGGACAGTCGGGTACGGTTCGCCAGGCAAGGTACCTGCGCGGACTCCGGGAGATTTCTGACGTTTCACTACGGGAAGCCTTATACCGATTCGGGGAACCGCGCACCCTATGTCGTGCCGTCGGACGAGCACTGCCTGCGGTTCGAGGGGTTCGATTCCGCGGAAGGAGGCGTGGATTTCGTCCTGGACGGCGCGGAGCCGGTCGCGATGGCCGGGTGTTTGAACGGGCTCTCGAAGGAGCTCTCGAAGGTCGAGCTGGTCACGGGAGAGGTAGGTGTTGGGAGCGTGATCCGCCTGCGGGAGTACGTGGAGTACGCCGGGGGCGTCCCGGTTTACCGGGAGGGCTTCCCGCTGCACTGGAAGCCCGTTTCTGCTCCGCCTGACGGGATGCCGGACGACAATGTCTGTGAGACGCTGATGCGCCCGACGGACTACCGGTGGCTCGAGACGGCGACACGGTACGGCTATGTCAAAGCCCACATTCCCTGCCTGCCAAAGGGCGCCGTCGCGTTCGAGATGAAGACCGCGGATGCCGCACTTGAATCCTGCCTGATCCTGGAGGAGTATCAGGGGGTTATCAAATACGGCAATATCCAGCTCGGGCTGCTCAGAGGAAGGATGATCGTCTGCACACGGGATGGAGTTCTGAAGTTCGACCAGCCCGTCGAGGCAGCCAGCGGCCGGGTCTACAAGATCCGCGTTGCGTGGGACAGAGACGCCGGGACGTTCCGTATCAGGATCGACGGCACACCCATGAGCTGCGGCGGAGTCCGTGAGTTCCCCTTTCCCAACGTGCCGGAAAGAGGGATTGACACGATCACGCTTCACCCCGGGGACTCGCGAGCGAGGCTGTCCACGATGCAGAAGTGCCAGGGGATAAAGGCTCGCGAAGTTGAACCTCTTCTGACGTATTGGGGGAGGTTCAGGGTTTACGATCTCGAAGGGCTTTGAATCTCAGGTAAGCGTTCGCCGCAGAGATGCGGAGGACGCAGAGAAAACCCAAACTGTGCGTTGCAGAAGGCGGTCGCAGGCGGACCTGATCCGGAGTTGGGGGTCGGGCATCATGGATCGAAAAGACGAATCACGTCACAAGGAGGCGTTTATGAAAAAGCACACTTTTCGCGGCAGTCCCGCCGAGGTGGGCGGGGCCCAGGGCTCGATGAGCCCGGAAGCAGCCCGGGACTATCTGAAGTTCTGGCAGGCCCGTCCGCACGATTTTGAGAATCCGTACTTCCGGAAGAACCTGGCCTTTATGCGGCGGGAGTTTCCGGATCTGATCGAGCAGATCGAGGCGTTTGGCGAGGCGGCCGGAATGGATAGTTTCGAGCATGCGTACTACAGCCATGTGCTGTGGGCGGGACCCATGGAGGAGGCCTGTTCGACCCTGGGAATCCTGCTGGAAGAGGACGGACCGGCTATGTTGTCGACCAACGATGGGGGTACGGATACGGTGCCGGGGACGGTTTCCAATACCGTTGTCTCGATATTTCCTGACACAAAACCGCACGGCATGATGGGGTTGGGCACTCAACGACAGGTCACCCTGGGGATGGCCGTAAACGATTCGGGACTGGCCGTCGGGGCCAATTCGGGGCATCGGAAGTTCAATTACGTATCCAATCCCGAATGCGTGAACCTCTATTTCGTCGTCCACCTGCTGGCGCAGCACTGCGGCGATTGTGACGATGTCCGCCATTTTGTGGAACAGTATCGCATTTCGGGGCAGAAGGGGATGAATCTGGTCACGGTTGACGCCGCGGGAAACATCCTGGGCCTGGAGCTGGAGTCGGAGAATGTCGCCATTTCAGAGGCGCAGGACGGGATGCTTCTGGAGGTCAATCACTGGCAGCATCCCAAACTCCGGAATCCATCCCGGGCTGCGAATCCCGATTTCTGGGACGGGTCCTACTACTATAATTCCCAGGCGCGGGTCATGTATTTTGCGCACTACCGAAATGTGTTCGCACGAATGAAGACCATGCAGGACCTGGTTGATTTTTCGTTCGACGTCCACGCGCCGGGGCGTATCCTGCAGATGCTGGATCTGAACGTGGGGAATCTGATCTCGTGCCAGGTGATGTTCGCGACCGTGAGGGACCGAAGCATGAGGCTGTACCTGCATCCGATAGAGAAAGATGATTACGAGGAGTTCCGGTATCCACAGTGATGTTCCGGTTGATACGAGATGACGAAACATCCGGCCCAGTTGCTGCGGACCGATCCGTGCCTGGGCTTTCAGACAAACGGATCAACGAGTTCTACACCGCTGGCTTCGAAATCGCGACGGTTTCGGGTTGCCAGCGGTAATCCGTGAGTCAGGGCGGTGGCGGCGATGAGGCTGTCCTTGGTCGGCATCGGTTTTCCGAGAGAACGGAGACGCGCCAGCAGTTCGGCCCAGCGCAATCCCGTCTCGACATCCCACGGAATACAGTGAATGCGACGGGCGACCTCGTCGAACCAGCGTTCGAGCGCGCGACGCCGGTGCCCGGGTGGCAGCAGAAGGATCCCGAAGCGGATTTCTCCCAGGATCACGGGATCGATGGCCAGGTCGCGTTCGGTACGCGCCAGCCACTCGATCACCCTCGGATCCGGGCTCGGCTGGGTCGCCTCGCACAGGACGTTGGCATCCACGAGACACATCATGGTGGCCATCCGAGGGAGTCGGTAGACTCCGATTTGATCGGCACGAACCAGCCCTTCACAGGACACGCGAGGAGCGTATCCACCAGCCCCTGGTTCTTCGGGGGGTCGGCAACGACCAGGCGATATTCGCCTCTGTCCACCCGTTCTATATCAAACGATTGGCCAGGTTCAATTTTGTCCTGATGGCGAAACGCGGCCGGGATGACAATCTGACCCTTGGATGAGAGGACTGTTTTCATGGGGAAGTAAGATAACGTCTTACTTCGGGATTGTCAATACCCGATTTGCATGGTCGGCCCCGGGGGCCTGATGCGCCACGGCAGGCAACCGTCGCGAGCGTGGCGCGCCAGGCGTTCGAGCGTCTTGATGCCGACGGCGTGATTGACCTGCAACGGGACGGCAGGGCGACGGACGGCCACTATCGGATCGAACTTGCCTCTCTGCCACACCGTGCAAAGGCCGGAGATTACATCGTGATGGCGCTGAGAGCCTTCATGGAGGAGGAGATGAAATGAGTCCTGACGCAACCGGGTCCAGGGGCAGCAATCCGGACCGGGTCCCGCCGGCAAGTGGCCGTGGAGCGGGTGTGAGCAGCCTGAACATCAGCAACTTCATCTGGAGTATCGCCGATGACGTGCTGCGGGACGTCTATGTGCGGGGCAAGTACCGGGATGTTATCCTGCCGATGACGGTTATCCGTCGCCTGGATGCGGTTCTGGAGCCAACGAAAGACGCGGTCCTCCAGATGAAGACCCAGTTGGACGGGGCGGGCGTGACCAACCAGGATGCGGCGCTGCGCCAGGCATCCGGCGAGGCCTTCTACAACGCCTCGCCTTTCCGGCTGCGCGATCTGACCTCCCGTGCCAGGCAACAACAGTTGAGGGCCGACTTCGAGGCGTATCTCGACGGTTTCTCACCCAACGTTCAGGAGGTGCTGGAGAAGTTCAAGTTTCGCAATCAGATTCCGACGCTGGTCGATGCGGATGTGCTCGGGTTCCTGCTGGAGAAGTTCCTGGACCGCTCGGTCAACCTCAGCCCCAAACCCGTGTTGAATGCAGACGGGTCCGTGCGTGTGGAGGGTCTGGACAACCATGGGATGGGTACGGTCTTCGAAGAGCTGATTCGGCGTTTCAACGAGGAAAACAACGAGGAGGCCGGCGAGCATTTCACGCCGCGCGACGTCGTGCAGCTGATGGCGCGGCTGATTTTCATGCCGGTTGCCGATGAGGTCCGGTCGGGCACCTACCTGGTGTACGACGGCGCTTGTGGCACCGGCGGGATGCTGACGGTGGCCGAAGAGACGCTGACCCAACTCGCCACCGAACACGGCAAGGAGGTCGCGGTCCACCTGTACGGCCAGGAGGTCAACCCTGAGACCTACGCCATCAGCAAGGCCGACCTTATCCTCAAGGGCGAGGGCGTGGAAGCCGACAATATTCAGTACGGCTCGACCCTCTCCGCCGATGCCTTCCCGTCCCGCGAGTTCGATTTCATGCTCTCCAATCCGCCTTATGGCAAGAGCTGGAAGAGCGACCTGGAACGCATGGGCGGTAAGAGAGAGATGCGCGACCCGCGCTTTCTGATCGAGCACGATGGCGAGCCAGAGTACTCGCTGGTCACCCGTTCCAGCGACGGCCAGATGCTGTTTCTGGCCAATATGTTGAGCAAGATGAAGCAGGATACGCCGCTGGGCAGCCGCATCGCGGAGGTCCACAACGGCAGTTCGCTGTTCACGGGCGACGCCGGGCAGGGCGAGAGCAATATCCGGCGCTGGATTATCGAGAGCGACTATCTGGAGGCGATTGTGGCGCTGCCGCTCAATATGTTCTACAATACCGGCATTGCGACTTATATCTGGGTGTTGACGAATCGCAAACCGGCGCATCGCCGGGGCAAGGTGCAGCTCATCGACGCCACGCAGTGGTCCAGGCCGCTGCGCAAGAATCTCGGCAATAAGAACTGCGAGCTGTCGGACGAGGATGTCCGGCGTATCTGCGATACTTTCCTCGCGTTTGAGGAGAGCGAGCAGTCGAAGATTTTCCCCAACGAGGCGTTCGGGTATTGGAAGGTCACGGTCGAGCGACCGTTGCGGCTCACCGTCGATTTGTCACCGGACCGTCGCGAGGGATTCCGAGCCGCCTGTTGTGAGGCAAAGGAAGAGCCGCTTGCGGACGCTATTGATCGGGTGGCGACAGTGCTGGGCGCCGGGCCTCACCGCGACTTCAACCGATTCATGGAAGCCGTTGTGGCGAATGCCTCCGCGCATGGCGTCAAGTTGACGGCCAGGCGGAAGAACCTGCTGCAGATGGCGCTGGCATCCCGCGACGAGGCCGCTGAGCCAGTCATCAAGAAGAGCCACCGGCCGGACGCGGTGGAACCGGACCCGATCCGCGGTCTGGCCGAAGCTACTGTGGATGGCGAGCGCCGCGTCATCGAATACGAGCCTGACGGTGAGTTGCGCGATACCGAGCAGGTGCCGCTGCTCGACGAGGGCGGTATCGAGGGTTTTCTGCGCCGCGAGGTGCTGCCCTATGCCGCCGATGCGTGGTACGACCCGGGCAGCGTCAGGGTGGGGTACGAGGTCAGTTTCACGCGCTATTTTTACAAGCCGCAGCCGCTGCGCTCGCTGGCGGAGATCCGGGCCGATATTCTGGCGGTGGAGCAGGAGACGGAGGGGTTGCTGGGGGAGATTATCGGCGGGTAGCGCTAAGGGGCGTTTTTATTGAACGCAGCCCCTTTACAAGGACAGGGTTCTTTCCCATATTAAACACAGCCTTTAACAAGGCCGCAGTCATGTGCTATGGTGAACACAGGCTTTACTATGAGCCCGATAACCGCACATACGAAGGTGTTGCCCTGCGCACCGGACGCCTGGTATGACCCGGGCAGCGTCAGGGTGGGGTACGAGGTCAGTTTCACGCGCTATTTTTACAAGCCGCAGCCGCTGCGCTCGCTGGCGGAGATCCGGGCCGATATTCTGGCGCTGGAGCAGAAAACGGAAGGGTCGCTGGATGAGTCTTAACATCAACACCGAGAGGTGTGAGAGCTTCCAGTTGAGGACGATCTGAAAGAGTGCTTCGATGGTTGTGATAGAGAGGAGAAAATGATGATGTCTACCATGTCCGAGATCATTTTTGAGGTCACTGAGGACGAAGTCGACGGCGGGTACTCAGCAAATGCGCTGGGGTATGGTATCCACACAGAAGGTGAGACGCTCGAAGAGCTTCGCCGGAATGTGAAAGAAGCCGTCGAGTGCTACTTTGATGAGACAATGATTCGACCCGGGTTGATTCGTCTTCACTTCGTCCGCGATGAAGTCCTTGCGCTATGAAACTGCCGCGTAATTTGAGTGGGGCTGATTTACAGAAATCGCTTCGGCGTTTTGGTTATGAGCCCACCAGACAGCGCGGTTCGCACGTACGGATAACCACACAGATCAACGGTGAACATCATGAAGTTATCCCTCAGCATAATCCCATCAGGACAAAAACACTGTCGAGCATTTTGAAAAGCATCGCGTCGCATCATGGCTTGAGTGTCGAAGCACTGCTCAATGAACTTGGTTTGTAGATCCCGTTCGAGCTACTCTGCTCCGTGCTTGTGCTGCACAAGGTCAACCGCCAACCTCCCCCTCTACCTCGCCTACGGGCCCTCCGGCGTCGAGTGGCTGGGCGAAGGCCGCATTGAGGGTTTCCTGCGCCGCGAGGTGCTGCCCTATGCCGCCGATGCCTGGTACGACCCGGGTAGCGTCAGGACCGGGTACGAGATCAGCTTCACGCGGTACTTTTACAAACCGCAGCCGCTGCGCTCGCTGGCGGAGATCCAGGCCGATATTCTGGCGCTGGAGCGGGAGACCGAGAGGCTGTTGGGGGAGATTGTCGGGGACGGCGGGTTGTGAACGCATGGCTGTTTGCGATGTGCGCCATGCCATTTGCTTCGTTATTATTCTTGCGCTTATCCCTACATTATTGTAATTTAACTCTGAAAGTTAAATAGTAAATTTTGTTATTGCACAATCGTGAATAAGGATCCGTCCGTCATGCGGCGCGGAGAAATCGGTAGCTACGAGGTTACGAGCATCGGCGGTGAACGCGTTCGCGCCTTTGTGCCAGCACCGTTGCCGCCGCAACCCGCCCTGATTCTGGACGGCTCGCTGCAACAGGTGCTGGAATCGGCGGTGCTTGCCCTGGGCCGCCTTGACGGCGTCTCGACGCTTCTGCCGGACGAGGCGCTTTTTCTGTATGCCTACGTGCGCAAGGAAGCGGTGCTTTCCTCCCAGATCGAGGGGACGCAGTCTTCGTTGTCTGATCTCTTGCTCTTTGAACTTAAGGAAGCGCCCGGGGCTCCGCTTGACGACGTGCGCCAGGTTTCGAACTATGTGGACGCGCTCAACCACGGTTTGCGTCGCCTGCGGGAGGGTTTCCCGCTGTCGAATCGCCTGATCCGCGAGATACACGGCGTGCTGTTGTCGGGCGGCCGGGACAGTGTCAAGACGCCCGGTGAATTTCGGCGCTCGCAGAACTGGATTGGAGGAACCCGGCCCGGCAATGCCGTTTTTGTACCGCCGCCGCACACTGCTGTGCCCGAATGCATGGCGGCGTTTGAGCGATTTCTCCACGCCGAGGATATGCCCGTGCTGCTGCGGGCGGGGCTCGCGCACGTGCAGTTCGAGACGATTCACCCCTTCCTTGACGGCAATGGGCGCGTGGGTCGGTTGCTCATTACGCTGCTGCTGTGCGACGCCGACGTGCTGCGCCAGCCGCTCCTGTATCTGAGCCTGTACTTCAAGCAACACAGGAACACCTACTACGATTTGCTGAATCATGTGCGTTGTACCGGCGAGTGGGAAGCGTGGCTCGCCTTCTTTCTGGAAGGGGTGAGACTGACAGCCGAGGGCGCGGTTTTGACCGCCCGGCGCCTCTCCCGGATGTTTGAGGATGACCGGAACCGGGTCGAGGCGGCCGCGGGCCGCAGGACCGGGTCGGTGCTGCGCGTACACGAGGCCCTCAAGTCGCAGCCGATTCTATCGCTGCCCGCGGCGTGCCGTGGTACCAAACTGTCCTTTCAGGCAGCCGCGTCGGCCATGGAACTGCTCGTCACGCAGGGGATTGCGCGGGAGATCACCGGGAAGCGGCGTAACCGGCTGTTCGTTTATGACCGGTATCTTTCCGTTCTGAACGAGGGAGCCGAGGCGCCGTGATGTCGGGCCGCTTTGCGTGGCTGTCGCCCCTGGCGTCAAGCGATTTTCGAGGGCGAGACGCCCTCGTTCTCAGGTTCTTTGATCCGCAAACCCGGAATTTTGAGACAGCTTCTGAGGAATTTAGATGGCAATGAAAAACTTAGATCAACATATTGAGATTACCCCTGGTATATCAGGTGGAAAGCCCCGTATTGCCGGACATCGAATTACAGTGGAAAACATCGTCATCTGGCATGAGCACATGGGCAAGAGTGCGGATGAAATAGCCACTGAATACGATTTGACACTGGCGGATGTGTATGCGGCATTGGCCTACTATTTCGATCACCGCGCTGAGATCAACCAATCGCTGGAAGAGCGTAAAGTATTTGTAAAAACTCTACGCCAGCAGACTTTTTCAAAGCTTTCTGCAAAGCTTCAAGAAAAGACGCAACGTGGCGAAGATTAAGTTCTACACGGATGAGCATGTCTCAAAAGCCGTGGTGATGGGCCTCCGCCGAAGGGGCGTGGATGTATTGACTGTTCCAGAAACGGGGACACTGGGAGTATCTGACGAAGCACATTTGAGAAGGGCGCGGGAAGAGGGACGCGTCATCTTTACTCAGGATGATGATTTTCTGCGCTTGGCCGCAGCAGGTGCAGACCATGCAGGGATTGTTTATACAACGCAAGAAACTACGACCGGCGAGATCATTTCTGGTTTGATGTTGATCCATTGGGTATTGGAAGCGGACGAGATGATGGGGCATGTAGAGTATCTTTGAGACCTGAGAGTTGAATTCAGCGGCGAAGCGGTCCGCAACGTCGCTCGAACATTGATCTGGGGGATGCGACCTCTGGGACAATCGGAAATGCTAAACCGGAACTTGAAAGCGGCCGAAGCTCTTCGCCCGGGCCAGGAAATGGACCCTGATGGCATCGCGGTGCCTGAGCTGGAGAAGGGCGAGGCATACTTCCACAAGGAAAGAGAAGCATTGCGCGATGTCCGGGACGCCTTGCAGCGGACAGGTGGCGCAGAAGCACACGGAGTTGAGGTCTTCGAGGAATTGGACCGCCTGGACAAGCTGTTTAAGTATCTCATTGGGTCGTTCCAAGAGCTTCGATGGACCATAATGATCAACGACGGGTCGCTCACTCCGAGCACAGGAGGAACATGCGCCAGCGGAGCAGAGTTTATGGCGTCTATGGAAAATCTATAGGACATGTGCCCGAGACAGATGCGAATTACCGGGTTCGTAACGCCGAGCCGCAGGTTCGCCAGAATGGTCAAGCGTGCGGATGGCTTTCTGCAAAAGCCTCAAGACACAAAGTCTTCAGCAGGAGAATACGATGATGCGACCCATCGCGGTGGAAGCGCGAGACGGCTACCGCATCTGGCTGCGCTATTCGGATGGTGCCGCCGGTGAGGTAGATCTGTCGCATCTGGCCGGGCGCGGCGTATTCGCGGCCTGGGGCGACCGTACTTTCTTCGAGGCCGTGCGACTTGAGGATCATGGTACCATAGCTTGGGGTGAGGGAGCTTTGCCCCGATGCCCTTTATATGCAGCTTGTCGGCAAGTCTGTTGCGGAAGTGATGCCGGGTGTCCAGATTCCGGTTGAAAATGCCTGAAATCTGTCGGTTTTACGGGATTGTCATTCGAATGTATTTCAACGACCACGCGCCGGCACATTTCCACACACAACGCCTGGAATCGCCCGGCAAGATCGCCCCACTGGAAAGTCGAATAGAGGAATTTAGATGGCAATGAAAAACTTAGATCAACATATTGAGATTACCCCTGGTGTATCAGGTGGAAAGCCTCGTATTGCCGGACATCGAATTACAGTGGAAAACATCGTCATCTGGCATGAGCACATGGGCAAGAGTGCGGATGAAATAGCCACTGAATACGATTTGACACTGGCGGATGTGTATGCGGCATTGGCCTACTATTTCGATCACCGCGCTGAGATCAACCGATCGCTGGAAGAGCGTAAAGTATTTGTAAAAACCCTACGCCAGCAGACCTTTTCAAAGGCGACTTGGAAAAATCTGGATCGATAATCATGGTGTTGGGTAGGGAGACGGAGAGGCTGTTAAATCAAATCATAACAGGAGTCTAAGATGAAACTGAAAAAATTGTTCAAGAATTTCAACTTGGAAAAAATAAAATTTGGTCCAAGTGTAGCAGCAGCGGAGATAGCCTTCAAGCCGGCTGACAAAAATGCCGCTTGGGAGTTGTATATCGAGATGTTGACCCGGATCGTCACTCAACCCCTGCCTTCTGCAGCGGGGGACGAAAAGACGGCTCTGGACAGCATTTATGCACTTTTCGGAATTACCCGCGAGATTCTGCGTCGACATGGGCGTGGTACAATACAGTTCAGCAAGGTTGCGATACCAGTGCTGAACCAAGTGGTGCGGCCTTTTACCGCAAAGTGGCACAAGGAGAGTATAGCAGGAGCTTTTGATTGCGAAAGCAAACGAAAGGAATTTCGTGGAGAACTGGAAATCCTGCAAAGTGAATTGCGAAACTATAATTCCATGTTGGCGAGTATTGCCAGCGTGGAAGATTTGACTAATTTAGAACGAACAGCACCCGAGTAAGGTAAATGGGTCAGGAAAGGAGCCCAACGTCATGGCTGATGAAACGAAAAACATCTTCATAAGTCACATCCATGAAGATGATAAAGGCCTCGGCAAGCTCAAGAGTCTGCTGAAGGACAACGGGATGACCATCCGGGACTATTCAATCAACGCGGATAATCCCAACAACGCCCATTCAGAAAGCTACATCAAGTCCGAGATTCTTGCACCGCGCATTCGACAATCAAGTACGTTGGCTGTTTATATTTCGCCCGAAACTAAAGGCAGCCAGTGGGTGGACTGGGAGATTGAGTATGCCCATAAACAAGACAAACGAATTGTAGGAGTTTGGGCGCATGGAGAAAGCGGGTGCGAAGTCCCGGAAGCATTGGATAACTACGCCGACGCTGTAGTTGGTTGGACGGGTAATCGCATCATTGACGCGATAAACGGAAAAATCGATGGTTGGGAAAATCCGGACGGTACAAAAAGCACGCCGCGAGGAGACATCAGCCGGTATAGCTGTCGTTAGAAACGTCAATATGAAACTATTCTCCTATGTCGTCGCTCGTGACTATGGTTTTGCGCCCAACCCTTTTTTTGGAATATGTACATTAGCCACCTGCAAACCAAGAGTTCGGAAGGCAGCCTCCATAGGAGACTGGATTATCGGCACGGGCAGCAGCCAAAATGACAGACGAGGCTATCTTGTTTATGCCATGTGCGTAACGGAAACAATGACATTTAATGAGTATTGGGAAGACGAGCGGTTCCAAAGGAAAAAGCCGAACATGAGGGGAAGCATGAAGCAGGCATTCGGCGACAACATCTACTTTCAGAATGATGCTGGTCAGTGGCAGCAGCAGGATTCTCATCACAGTTATGAGGACGGTTCGCCCAACCCGTACAATATTTGCCACGATACACAGACGGACAGAGTCCTGCTCAGCAAGGACTACGTATATTGGGGTGGCCCAGGACCTGAAATTCCTACAAGGTTCAGAGACTACGAGGGATGCGATATTTGCGCTAAGCGCAACCACAAATGCCGGTTTCCACAAGGATTGGTCAGGGAATTTGCTACGTGGTTGCGGTCTTTGGACGCGAGGGGTTATCTTGGAAAACCTTTAGGTTGGAGCAAAACACCATGACCAGGAGTCTGTCATCCATGGATCGGCGAAACAAAGCGACTTCTGAGGGCACAATTCTCCTGCGCGATTACATGCGAGAAATCGAGCCCACCGATAAACTTCCTCAGGACAATCTGCAACCGGTTTTGATGGGGCTGTTTGGCGAGGTTGGCAGTATCATGGCAACCGCTAAGAAGCACCTCCGGGAAAAAACAGCATATACTGGATACCAGCAGGTGGTGGAGGAAGAATTCGGCGATGCGCTTTGGTACTTCACTACATTGTGCCGGCGTCTTGGCATTGGCGTTGACACCATCCTCTCCAAAGCGGTGAATCAAGACAAATACAGCAAGAGCATCGCTGCAAGCGACCTTCTGGACAGCCCGGTTTCTCATATCTCGTCGGTCAGTGCATTGCCTGATCTTGATAAGACACTCCTGAATCTGGGACAGGCTACGGCGGCATTGCTTGGCATCAAGAGCTTGGATGAACAGACTCACGATTTGCTACAAACTTTCTCGGATCGCTACTTGCAGGCACTTCAAGCGGCAAACGTAAGTTTTTCAAAGATTGCTCATATGAACATAGAGAAAACGTGTGGACGTTTTCTTGAACCCAATGCGTCAGAGTTACCAACGTTCGACGACAAATTCCCGGATGAGGAACGGCTTCCCCGGCATTTCGAGATCAAAGTCACGCAACGAAAAAACGGGCAAAGTTATCTGCAATGGAATGGTGTATTTATCGGCGACCCGCTCACGGATAATATCCTTGACCCGGATGGCTACCGATTCCATGATGTGTTTCATTTTACACATGCTGCCATTCTTCACTGGTCTCCTACCTTTCGCGCCTTGATAAAGCATAAACGCAAGAGTGATCCGAAGTTGGATGAGGCTGAGGATGGTGGCAGAGCGAAAGTCGTTGAGGAAGGACTTACCGCGTGGATATTTTCATGCGCCAAACATCTCAATTTCTTTCAGGGGCAGAATAGCGTCTCCTTTGACTTGCTAAAGACCGTGCAGCAGTTCGTGCAGGGATACGAAGTGGAAAAATGTCCTCTTAAGCTATGGGAACGGGCTATACTGAAAGGATATGAGGTTTTCAGACTGGTACGGGATAACAACGGTGGGATCGTGATTGGAAATCGCGAGACTCGTACCATCGAGTACAAGTCAATTGATGGAGAATAGCGCATGAAACTGGTGCAGTTTGTGGAAGCATTGAAGGCACTGGATTTTGAGAATACGTTTAACCCTTACTCACATCGGTGTGCTGTTCACGATCTGAATGACGCTCCAGGACGCCGCTTAAAAACGTTGCAGTCTATGCTTGAAGTGGCAACAGAACGGGAAATTGATTCTATATGGATTGGACGTGATCTTGGCTATCGTGGCGGTAGGCGAACAGGGCTTGCCTTAACAGACGATGTACATATTTGCGAATACGCCGCACGATGGGGATTATCTATTCAGAGGCCAACGAAAGGCGACATAGCTGCCGAGCGGACCGCTGCTGTCATTTGGAGCGTTCTCTCACAAGTTGAGGTATCCGTTTTTCTCTGGAATGTCTTCCCATTACACCCTCACGAACCCGGTAATCCTTTCAGCAATCGATCTCATAATTCTTTTGAGCGCAAGACTGGAGAGAAGTTTCTTTCTCAACTCATCCTCCTTCTAAAGCCGTGCCGTCTGATTGCAATCGGCAATGATGCGGCACGAGCAGCACATCGCTTAAGCGGTCAGCACACAGTTATTCAAGTACGGCACCCTAGCTATGGTGGGAAGGCACAATTTTTAGCGCAAATGTGCGAGTTGTACAATCTGCAATCAGGGCTTTTTCAAGCCTCGCGATACCCTGCTCAGTCGACTCTTCCTCGGATATTGAGAAGAGGAACATGAAGGGTTCCCGCCGTATATACGTCCCTTGAAGACCACAGCTCGCTACCTGATGAGGATTGCCTGATGAGGATTGCCTGATGAGGATTGCCTGATGAGGATTGCCTGATGAGGATTGCCTGATGAGGATTGCCTGATGAGGATTGCCTGATGAGGATTGCCTGATGAGGATTGCCTGATGAGGATTGCCTGATGAGGATTGCATACATAAACAGGACAAGGTATCTGGAATGAAGTTTCAAAAATACAGTCTTGGGCACCAAACACGAGGCACGGTTGTTGAAGTAACATTATCTGGAAGTGCAGCCAATGTGCGCTTACTTGACAGCGCAAACTTTCAGAATTATCGTGCCGGACGCCGACATCAATACCACGGCGGTCTAATTACCAAGTCCCCTGTGCGCTTGACAATTCCCCGCACAGGCACTTGGTATGTAACTGTTGACCTTCAAGGGCTACGAGGCCAAGTGCGTTCCTCAATTCGCGTAATTCCTCACACGGCTATGACTCCACTTCCAGAATATTCACCACCGCCACTCGCACATCTGGTCAGACCCATAGGCTCTACTAATTTCTCAACGGCACAGTCTGTCGTTTCTGAACAATCTAAGAAGCTGTTTTAAAAAGGTAGAGGCGTAAAGAAAAAAGTTGAAATTGCGTATTCATCTATCCAAATTCAGGTTGTCCCAAACCACCTGAAACGAAAGGATAAAGATGAATACGCAGAGGCAATATCCAACAAATTTGACCGAAACACAATGGCAACTTCTCCTCACGCTGCTGCCCAAACCCAAATGGCGTTTCGGCTGTCCTGGTCGCCCACCGGTAAATCTACGCCAGGTGTTCAACGGCATTCTGTATCTGACCAAGACAGGGTGCCAATGGCGCATGCTGCCCAAAGCTTTTGGATGCTGGCAAACCGTGTATGGGTATTTCAACAGATGGAGCCAACAAGGCATCTTCCAAAAGATCCAACAGGCACTCTACAGAAGGGAGCGACGCAGTCAGGGTCGCAAGCCCACCGCTTCAGCAGGCAGTATAGACTCTCAAAGTATTAAGACAGCAACACAAGGGAAAATAAAAGGTTACGATGCTGGCAAGAAAGTCAATGGCCGCAAGCGTCATCTCCTTGTAGATACCCTCGGCCTGCCAATCTGTGTGTTTGTCTCTGCTGCTGACTTGGCTGATCGGGACGGACTGATGGAGCTACTCAAACGCTATTTTGCTGCTGGCCTGCGGCGTCTTCGCAAGCTATGGGTCGATGGGGGATATCGCGGTGACGCTTTGAAGACGTGGGTTTCAAGTTTGAAGCAGACTCACAAAATTGACTTGGAAGTCGTCCAACGAGAAAGCAAGGGGTTTGAAGTGATGAAATGGCGCTGGGTGGTTGAGCGCACTTTTGCTTGGCTGTTGAATTTCCGGCGTCTTTCCAAGGATTATGAAGTCTTGACACAAAATAGTGAAGCGCTCATTTACATTGCGATGATTCACCTTTTGATCAAGAGACTCGCTCCCAAATCTGAATTTTAAAACGGCTTCTAAGGATTATGACGTTTTCATCTGTCATGCTACAGAAGACAAAGATGACATCGTACGTCCGTTAGCGGAAACACTGGATTCAGAAGGTCTCCGGGTATGGTACGACGAATTTGAGCTTCGTATTGGTGATAGCCTACGCCGGAAAATTGACAGGGGCATAGCACGAAGCCGATTTGGTGTAGTTGTAATTTCTCATGCTTTCTTCGCGAAAGACTGGCCTCAGTACGAATTGGACGGGCTCGTAACACGAGAGATGACCGGTGAACAAATAATTCTTCCGCTCTGGCACCGTATCAGCAAGGATGAGATTATAAAGCAAAGTCCCTCGCTCGCAGACAAGGTGGCTCGTAGTACTTCCGATTTCACAATCGATGAGATCGCACGCGAAATTGCCGATGTCATAAAAAGAGAGAGCCCAGAATCATAGGCTGAGGACTCAATGGCCCCAAACCTCAAACCCTACTCCTCCTACAAGCCCTCAGGTATTCCCTGGCTGGGCGACATCCCGGCGCATTGGGAGGTTACAGCTGTAAAAAAACGTTACGCCATTCAGCTTGGGAAAATGCTACAAAATAGACCGAACAACCCTGATGATGTCGAAGTCCCATATCTAAAAGCGCAACACGTCCAGTGGTTTCATGTTCGGACAATAGACGCACCTAAAATGTGGGCGAGTCAGAACGATACAGATCAGTTCGGAATAGCACCGGGTGATCTCCTCGTATGCGAAGGTGGAGAAGGAGGGCGTTGCGGGATATTGAAGCAGAAGGTCAGTGGCTACATTATCCAAAATGCGTTGCACCGAGTTCGACCACGTGACCAAAGTCGCAACGATTTTTTGCAGTATGTGATGAGTGCTATTGCGGCGACTGGCTGGTTTGATGCCCTCAACGATAAGGCTACAATTGCCCACTTTACTAAAGAGAAATTTGGCGCACTTAGGGTACCCTTCCCACCCCTCTCCGAACAAACCGCCATCGTCCGCTATCTCGCCCACGCCGACGAACGCATCCGCCGCTACGTCAGCGGCAAGCAGAAGCTCATCCGGCTACTGGAGGAAGAGAAGCAGGCCGTCATCCACCGCGCCGTCACCCGCGGCCTCGACCCCAACGTCCGCCTCAAGCCCTCCGGCGTGGAGGGACTCGGTGATGTTCCGGCGCATTGGGAGGTGGGACCAGTCAAACGGGCCTTCCTGTCAATGGATTATGGGATATCGGAATCCGCGTCTGATTCAGGTACGATCCGCCTCCTAACTATGGCTCACTTGAACAATGGGCAGGTAACAGTACCCCCTACCGGCGGAGTTGATTCCGTTAACCCCTATCTCCTGTTACAAAAGGATGACTTGCTGTTTAACCGGACCAACAGCCAAGAGCTTGTTGGTAAGGTCGGCCTGTTTACTGGACATGATTCTCCAGTGACTTTCGCTTCTTATCTCGTGCGAATGCGCCCTTGTCCGAACCACGACCCCGTGTATTTGAACATGGCTCTCAACGATACGTCCTTCATTTCACGGGCTCGCAGAGAAGCTATACCAAGCTTGCACCAATCCAATCTCAATCCCACAAGGTACGGGCGACTTCATATTGTTTTACCGCCGAGGCAAGAGCAACAGACGATTCTTCGCGTCCTGCGAAATGAAACTCGGAGTCTCAGAGACGCCATCAGCCGCACCCGCCGCCAAATTGAGCTGCTCCAGGAATACCGCACCCGCCTGATCGCCGATGTGGTGACAGGTCAGGTGGACGTGCGGGCGGCGGGCGGTCAGGTGCCATGACGTTGAACATCAGTCGCCACATCCATATACTGTGAATCACAGCATCTGTGAGGATATGAACATGAAGAACATTACCGTATCTGTGGACGAAGAAACCCATCGGCTCGCCCGCATCCGGGCGGCGGAGTTGGGCATATCGGTGTCGGCGCTGGTCCGGGGCTACCTTAAAACCCTCGTTCGCCAGCAAGCCGACGGGCCCAGGGCCAATGAACAAGGCGTAGAGACCGAGTCCGAACGGCGGCGCAGGCTGTTGAACGAGGTGTTCGCAGACTTTGATGCACGAGGCGTGGGATTGCGTATGGTCGACAATCTCCCCCGTGAAGCTCTGTACGACCGCGATGCGCTTCGTTGATACCAACGTGCTGCTCTATGCAGTGAGCGTTTTGTCAGGGGATGCCGACAAGCGGCGACCGCACCCGTCTCATCGCCGATGTGGTGACAGGTCAGGTGGATGTGTGGGCGGCGGCGCGGTTGCCTGAGGGGACCGATGAGCCGGAGTCCTGCGACTATGGGAACGCCCTGACCGGTGGGGAGGACATGGGCAATGGTTTCGGCATTGCGCCGGAGGTCACAGCATGACTACCAATAGAAGCCAAGACTACCTTGTCGGCTTGGTACGTGAGCTATGCAACCTGCCACATGAGACCGAATGGGTCGAGTTCAAAGTCAACCACCGCGCTCCGCAAACCGTCGGGGAGTACGTCTCAGCGCTTTCCAACGCAGCAGCCCTGCACGACAAGATTCACGCATATATCCTGTGGGGCATCGAGAACGAAACGCACGCCGTTGTTGGGACAGACTTCTCGCCAGCTATCGCGAGGAAGGGGAACGAACCACTCGAGACCTGGCTGCTTGGGCTTCTAAGGCCGCGCATCGACTTCCAGTTTCACGAAGTCGTGATTGGTGGGAAGCGGGTCGTAATTATGGAGATTAATCGTGCGTCCCAGCACCCGGTCGCGTTCGAGGGCGTCGAATTCATCCGAGTAGGCAGCACCAGGAGAAAGCTCAAAGACTATCAGGAGAAGGAACGAGCACTTTGGCACGTGTTCGACCGGGTGAGCTTCGAAGACGGTATTGCCGCCGAACGAGTGCGTGGCGAGGATGTTCTGTTAAAGCTCGACTACCCAGCGTACTTCGACTTGCTTGAAATGCCGCTCCCTGACGGTCGTGACGCCATCCTCCACGCATTGCAGAGCGACCGGCTCATCGCTCCCAGCGAGGCGGGTGGCTTCGACATCACGAACCTGGGTGCCATCCTGTTTGCCAAGAACCTCGGCGACTTTGCGCAGCTCAAGCGCAAAGCTATGCGCGTCATACAGTACCGTGGCACAAGCCGCATCGAAACTTTGAGGGAGCAGGAAGGCGTGTGGGGCTATGCGGTTGGATTCAAAGGAATTATCGACTATATCATGACGCTCGTGCCCTCGAATGAAGCAATCGAACAGGCCTTGCGCAGGACAGTGCCAATGTTCCCTGAGTTGGCCGTGCGTGAGTTGGTGGCAAACGCTCTCATCCATCAGGACTTCCTCATCACTGGTGCCGGGCCGATGGTGGAGATTTTTGAGAACCGCATCGAGATCACGAACCCTGGGGAGCCGCTGGTGGACACGCAGCGCTTTCTCGACAGCCCACCCAAATCCCGAAACGAGGCGCTCGCCTCGCTGATGCGACGCTTCGGTATCTGTGAGGAACGAGGCAGCGGAATCGACAAGGTCGTTTCTGAGGTAGAGATATTCCACTTGCCTGCGCCGCTTTTCGAGGTTCCGCCCGGTTCTACTCGTTCTGTCCTTTTCGCCCACAAGACGTTGGCCGACATGGACGGAGCGGAGCGGTTACGGGCCTGTTACTTTCACGCGTGTCTGAAGTATGTAATGCGAGATTTCCTGACCAACGCATCACTTCGAGAAAGGTTCGGCATCAAGCAGAACAACAAGGCGGTCGCCTCTCGCCGCATTCGTGAGGCCGTGGACGCTGGCATGATCAAGCCGTTTGACGAGAATGCCGCCCGAAGATTGATGAAATACGTCCCATACTGGGCCTGACCTCGATTGGTGGGGATTGATCGACGGCCCGACGAGCGAGGCCCGACATCTCGGAAGCCGCCAAAGGCCAAGGATTGTATCAATTGATGGATAATTGATCGAATGGACCCGGAAATGGATGAATGGGCCGACATGTCATTCTTTTTCAATGGATTACGCCATAGAAAATCAATTGACGGGTAATTGATCGGGGAACACCGGACAGCCGTTGGAATTTCGTAAGCCATTAATTTTGTTGTATTTGTGTAATTGACGGGTAATTGACTGGAAACGCCTCATGACCACCGACACCAGTGAAAAGGGGCTTGAAAGCCTGATTTGTACGGCGCTGACCGGCCACCCGAACGATAGGACGCCATCAGGCGCGGTGCGTGAAGCGGCTTCGCAGTTGCCGGAGGAAGCGGATGACCAGGACCTTATAGACGATGGCTTCCCACTGACGGACGACATGAGCGGCAACTATTACGATGATGACGACGAGGCAACAGAGAAGCCAGCAATGGAAAGCGAGGTGACCGTATGACGGACTGGGAGACGTGCCCGGCGGTAGAACGACGTCCTGGCAAGCTCAATGGGGCCTGGACATTTGCCGGAACGCGGGTGCCCGTGTCCGCCCTTTTCGAGAATCTTGGTAGCGGGGCCACGGTTGAACAGTTTCTGGACTGGTTCCCGGGAGTGGACGAATGGAAGGTCAGAGCTGTTCTTCAACACGAAGCCAATGCCCTTAAGACTCCGGCGCAATCGTGAAGATTCTCTTTGATCAGGGCACGCCAGTACCTCTCCGCCAGCATCTCACCGATCACTCGGTGGATACAGCCTCAGAGCGAGGCTGGTCCGACCTGGATAACGGAGACCTGATCGAGAAGGCGGAGCAGGAGGGTTACCAGGTCTTCGTTACCACCGATCAGAGTATGCGATACCAGCAGAACCTTGCAACTGGGCGACTGGCGATTGTAGTCCTGCTCTCCACCGCATGGCCCAACATCCGGCACCGAATAGAAGAGATCCGTAAGGCCCTCATCGAAATACAACCCGGAGAGTTGAAGGAAATCCCGATTTGAGCAGAGGCGAAGGATAGCGTGACGACTGACACCAGCAAAAGGGGCTTGAGCAATTTCATCTGTCCGATGACTCGGAAACGCTCGACGCGAGGGATGAATTTTCCGCAATGGAGATAGTTGATGATTACGCTGATTGAAGCCCTGAACTACCGCTGTTTACGGTATGTGCAGAGACCTCTGAACCCGTTTCATGCCCTGGTCGGCCCGAATGCGTCGGGTAAGACAACCTTTTTGGACGTTATCGGTTTTCTGCGTGATCTGGTATCCGAGGGGTTGGACACGGCCCTGTCGGCGCGTGCCTTGAATCCTGAAGAGCTTCTCTTTCGGCGGCAAGGGGACGGGCTGGAACTGGCGGTCGAGGCACGGATTCCCGAGGCGCTGCGCAAATTGACGTCAAAACCGGATTTGGACACGGTAAGGTACGAGGTGGCTATCGGATTTGAGGAAACACAGCGCCAGTTCGAGTTCAAGGCCGAGCGCCTGTTATTGAAAAAGGCAAAGGATTTAGGGCCGCTACAGCGCTCATTATTCCCCATGTCGCCCAGCGCGCCGGGTTCGTTGCTGACCAATATCCGCAAACAAGACAATAAGCTCGTGATCAACAAAGTATCAGGTGGGAATGACAATTTCTACAGCGAGACCTATAATCGTCCGGGCAAGGGCTGGGCGCCTTCGATCAAACTGGGACCGCAAAGATCGGCCCTGGGCCACCTTCTGGTAGATGAAAGCGCTTTTCCCGTGGCGATATGGTTTCAGAAATATCTGATCACCGGAGTGCAGAGGTTTGTGCTCAACAGCCTTGCGATCAAGCGTCCCAGTTCTCCAACGCGGGCTGTGGGTTTTTTGCCGGATGGGTCAAATCTGCCATGGGTTGTCGCTCGTCTGCGCCACAAAGACCAGGAACGACATCGCGCCTGGATCAAGCACCTGCAAACCGCTCTGCCCGATCTGGTGGACATCACAACTTTCGAGCGCCCGGAAGATAAGCATTGTTATATGATCTACGAGTATGAGGAAGGACTGAAAGTGCCTTCGTGGCTGGTTTCCGATGGCACACTTCGACTTACGGCACTCACCTTGCCCGCATATCTGACCGATCTTCAAGGTATTTACCTGATAGAGGAACCGGAGAATGGGGTGCATCCGAGGGCGGTGTCAACCGTGTACGATTCCCTTTCTTCTATGTATGAAGCCCAGGTGTTGTTAGCGACCCATTCGCCGGTAGTACTGAGTACAGCCAGAATGGATGATGTGCTTTGCTTTGCCAAAGATGACGATGGTTCAACAGACATTGTTCTCGGTTCCGAACATCCCTTGCTTCAAAAGTGGCAGGGCGAGGTCGATCTTGGCACATTGCTTGCATCGGGAGTTTTGGGATGAACCGGAAAGACCTGGTTGTTCTCGCGGCTGACAAAGACATCAATGGTTCGGTCAATTTTAGGCAGCAATTTTGCCATAATCGCGTAGCCTTTGGTATTGAGAGGATTTTTTCATCAAATTTAGGTCGAGATCTAACATTGAGAAAATATGCTGGAGAAAAAATGTGTTGAAATAACAGGCTTTTATGCTTGCCATAGAAAAGGTTCCAGGCTCAGTGTCTGCATACGCCTGTAGGTGCTCCAGTTTGGCTAAATTGAGGGTTGTCAGAGACGCATTGAAGTGGAAATCCAGTCGGGCTTGATCTCTGGCTTGACAGTCGCATAAGCCGGTAAACTGTTTGGCATCCCTGAAGATAAATTCGATCTGAAATCTTGCTTTGTAATATCTGACAAGCGTCTTAGCGTCTAATTCTGTATCGGTGGAAAACAAGATCGTATATTTCTTCTTGTCCTTGTTGCGCTCATCTACCAAGACGACGATTTTCAAATTGCGTTTCAAGGAGACATGGTTCAGGATGAGGGTATAGATGGCGATGCCATCTTGTGTCTCAACATATGAAAACCGCGACAGATCTTGCCAGTTGACTTTGCCATCGTAGGTCTTTTGCCTGCCGCTGCCGTGTTCGCGTTTTGGACCGGTATAGAGAAAGCGCATATTGGCGTCGCCACGTAATTTGCCGATCTGGTGCAGGTCCAATTCACAGACCCCATTGACAAATTTCTTCTTGCTAAAATAACCATCGCCAACGACATATTTTTCGGGCTCTAACAAGCTGGGTTGGACATCGATGAGATGCTGTAAATACTGATCCAGAAGGGTTTCGTCATCCTCTGCCTGTTTGGAACGTTTCTTTTTCGATTTGGCTTTTCCCTTTTTCTTGGTGCACTTTTTAGAGGTGGGCTTGTTCTTCTCTTTGGGCTTGGTGACTTCCTCTTTGGGCCTAGCATCAGACGCTTGAGGTTCCTCTCCTGGATCGGTTTGGCGAACCGAGAGCGTAAAGCCAGTGTTTTTCAAAATATCCACGATCGCCACACTGGAGACTTCCAACCCCTTTTCTGAACGACGATGACAGCCGTTCCAGAATGAATCCAGGCCATACGTCTTTTTGCCTGACTTAGATACGAAGGAAGCATCTATGACAATGATCCGGTCGCTTTCCCTTCCCAAGCCTTCATCGATCACCGATCGGTTGAAAGCGACAAACGCAAAGGGTTTGGCAAACTGACGTGAATAAGTCTCCTCGGACACATCCGAATAACGCGATAGATTGCGGCAATTGATCTTGCCCCGTGCTGTTAGAATCGCTGTAAACACAGCGACCAAAAACTTCCTTTGAGGCTTGGAAATCTTGAAACTCTTGAGTATCTTTTCTGTCAGTTCCATTGTGCCGTCTCACTTGTCGAGGGGATCTTTGACTGGGTGGTTTAAGATCCCTACAATTTGTGGGTACGGCACTTTTTTGTCAAAATAAATAACCGAACTATTGGACATGGAACATGCGTTGAAAGGGTTGCTGTCGAGGCCGCAGGCACTGGGTATTCGGGCAATCGAGGCGGACATCAGTATCCATCCGGGACACGACCCTGCATGCGCGGGTTATGGCGTTGATTACTTGTCGAATTTCTCGGAATATTATCGCTATGGTCTGCTCATGTTTGATCACGAAGGAAGCGGCAGAGAGCAGACCCAGCCCCAGGCGTTGCAAGAGACTCTTAACAATGACTTCGCGCGTTCAGCATGGGGCGAACGCGCAAGAGCAGTCATCTTGTCGCCGGAACTTGAGGCGTGGGTATGGAGTGATTCTCTCCATGTTGACGCGGTCGCAGGATGGAAGAACCGGCAGCCTTCGCTCCGTAGCTGGATGGTTGAGCAAGGCTGGCTGGAGGAAGGGGAGGTTAAGCCCGTACGGCCCAAAGAGGCGTTTCAAGCAGCCTTGCGCGAGGCGCGAATACCACGCAGTTCATCCCTGTATCAGCAGATTGCGGAAAAGGTTTCCTTACACCGATGTACGGATCGTTCGTTCCAGGAATTCAAAGACGTTTTGGGAAGTTGGTTTCCGCGAGACAGCCGGTATTGAAGGACGCATCTATAATGTCGGAGCTACCAGGGCGGCTCGCTGGTATCCGGGTAGACCGCCATCTGGAATTGTGCCTGAAAATAGATAATAGGCCAAAAAGCATAATTTTGGCATAATTTTGGCATAATTGATTTTATAACTATCTGTTTTTATTGTATTATTCCTTTATCTTTTCTTGGCAAAATATAAATCTATAAGGTAAAAAAAGTGGTAATTCATAATGCTCGGCGGGGCTTGGGTGTTTCGTGGAACGCGGGTGCCCGTATTTACCCTCTTCGAGAACCTTGAACCGGATGGACCGATGGACAAACGCGTCAACCGTTCGAGCGATGTCCCGAAGATGACGGCAGGGCGAGCCGCCCTGGTCGGGCTGATGGACTGCTATCTGCGCGGCTTGCTGGACCCGTTCGTGACGCTGCTGGAGGTGCATAAACTCATGTATTTTATGCAGGCCGCGGGCGAGCCGTTGAGGTTGAAGTTCGCCAAAGGCCCTTACGGACCGTATGCCGAAAATCTCCGGCATGTGATGAACGCCATTGAAGGACATCTGGTGTCCGGCTATGCCGATGGCGGCGATGCGCCTGACAAGCAGCTGGAACTGGTGCCGGGCGCGCTTGCGGATGCCCGTGCATTTCTTGAGCATAAGGCTGATACGCAGGCTCGCTTTAAAAGGGTTTGCGATCTCGTCGAAGGGTTCGAGTCATCGTTCGGCCTGGAACTGCTCACAACGGTTCACTGGGTCGTCGGCGAGGAGGGAGCCCGGACGCTCGACGATGTAGTGGAGGGCACCTACGACTGGAACGAGAGAAAGCGCCAGTTCTCCCGGCGACAGATCAAGATCGCATTCGATGTCTTATCGGAGAAGGGCTGGATTGAGCATCTCGACCTGTGCGGGACAGCGCATCTGCACGACGCCGTGTCTGATTCGCCTGAAGAGGACAACGATAAAGGTTGTAACCCATGAGTAGCCGACGCTTGCAGATAACATTACAGCCTGACGTGTTGAGGTGGGCGCGGGAGCGGGCAGGTATTGACACCGAGCAATTGGCTCGCAAGATACAGGTTAAGGTCGAGCGTGTCATAGAGTGGGAGCGGACTGGCAACATCAGCATTGCCCAGGCAGACAGGCTCGCCGAACGCACCCATACCCCTTTGGGTTTGCTGTACCTTTCAAAGCCACCCGAAGACAATCTGCCCATACCTGACTTCAGAACCCGCCACGCCGATGCCTCTTCGCTCCGTCCGAGTCTCGACCTCCTGGAAACGGTGTATGCGATGCAGCAGCGACAGGACTGGATGCGAGAAGAACTGATCGAGAGCGGTGCGGAACCGCTGGAGTTCGTTGGCGCCTGCATCCGTGCGCAAAGTCACGTGAACGTGGCCAGTGCAATGCGGAACGTGCTGGGGATCGAGGTTGGCTGGGCGGCAAACATGGACTCCTGGATTGCCGCGCTCAGGTTCCTTCGGAACAGATTGGACACGGCTGGCGTGCTCGTAGTTTTCAACGGGGTCGTAGGCAACAGTACCAGCCGAAAGCTTGATCCGGACGAGTTTCAAGGCTTTGCCCTGGTGGATGAATACGCCCCATTGATATTTGTGAACAACGCAGATTACATAGCAGCCAAGATGTTTACTCTTGCCCACGAACTGGCCCATTTATGCGTCGGAGAGTCGGGTGTATCCCAATTTGATAGGTTGCAACCGTCACAGAATGATACCGAGCGATTCTGTGATCAGGCGGCAGCTGAGTTTTTGGTGCCCGAGTCCAGTTTTCGGGATTTTTGGGGCCTCGTGGGCCGTAATACCTTGGCGCCCACAAGTGTTCCTTTTGGGTCGATTGCACGTCAATTCAAGGTTAGCGCAATCGTGGCGGCCCGGCGAGCCTTGGACCTGGATCTGATTGACCTCGAAACCTTTTTCACCTTCTATGAAAACCATAAACAACAAGGAGGAACCAATCGCCCGACAACGGATGGTGGCAATTTTTGGAGTACACAGAGATGGCGCATAGGTCCACGCTTCGCGGCTGCGGTCGTCCGCGCTGCGAAAGAAGGGCGCCTGACTTATCGGGAAGCTTGTTCGCTCACCGGGCTGAGCGGCGAGACCTATGAAAACCTGGCCGTCAAGATGGATATTACACTATGACGGGTCAGAACCGCTTGGAGTTGAATATATAGATACCTATGCGATGCTCCGCAATCTGGGAGCGCGTCTAAACTGGGAGCCTCCTGCTTGACCACCGATACCTCCGAACACGGTCTTGAAAGCCTGATCTGTACGGCGCTGACCGGCCTCCCGAACGATACGACGCCGTCAGGCGACGCGGGTGAGCGGCCGGCCACCTATGGCGTGGGCTGGCTTTGGGGGGACCCGCGTGATTATGACCGCGAGTACTGTGTGGACCTGGCTCAGCTTTCCGCTTTTCTGAGTGTGACCCAGCCCGAGGTTGCGGGGTTGCTGGATCTCGGCCTGGACAGCCCGAGGCGGCGCAAGTTTCTGGCTCGCCTGCAGGGTGAGGTCACCAGGCACGGCACGATCGATGTGCTGCGCAGGGGGATCAAGCACGGACCGCATCAGGTCGACCTGTTCTACGGGACACCGTCGCCGGGCAATGAGAAGGCCAGGGTTCTGTACAAGCAGAATCGCTTCAGTGTCACCCGGCAGCTCCGATACAGCCGCGACAATACCCGGCTCGCGCTGGATCTGTGCCTGTTCATCAACGGTCTGCCGGTTGCTACGTTCGAGCTGAAGAACAGCCTTACGAAGCAGACGGTAGAGGACGCTATTGAGCAGTACAAGCGCGATCGAAGCCCGGGCGAGAAGCTTTTTGAGTTCGGTCGCTGTCTGGTTCACTTCGCGGTTGACGACCACGAGGTGCGCTTCTGCACCCATCTGAAGGGCAAGGCGTCCTGGTTCCTGCCTTTCAACCAGGGTTGGGATGATGGCGCCGGGAATCCTCCGAACCCGAACGGGCTGAAGACGGACTATCTGTGGAGAGAGGTGCTCACGCGCGACGGGCTCACGGATATCATCGAGAACTACGCCCAGATTGTGGAGACGAAGGATGAAAAGACCGGGCGCAGGAAGCGGGAGCAGATATGGCCGCGCTATCACCAGCTTGATGTGGTGCGCAGGCTGCTGTCGGATATGTCCGACCTGCCTGCAGCGCAGTACGCTGCGCAGGCAGGGACGAAGGCGGGCAGGCGCTATCTGATCCAGCACTCGGCCGGTAGCGGCAAGTCGAATTCCATCGCGTGGCTGGCGCACCAGCTCATCGGCCTGAAGAAAGAGAATGCTCCGGTAGTGGACTCGGTCATCGTCGTTACGGACCGCAGGGTGTTGGACCGTCAGATCAGGGATACTGTGAGACAGTTCGCACAGGTTGCCTCCATTGTCGGGCACGCGGAGCGGTCCGGAGACCTCAGGACCTTTCTCAAGTCGGGCAAGAAGATCGTCATCACCACTGTCCAGAAATTCCCCTTCGTTCTGGATGAGATCGGCGATGAGCACCGGGGACGCCGGTTCGCGATCATCATCGACGAGGCCCATTCGAGCCAGGGCGGTCGGATGTCTGCCGCGGTTTCCATGGCGCTGGGGGAGGCCGGCGCGGGCGAGGAAGAGGATACGACCGAGGACAGGATCAACCGGCTGATGGAGTCCAGGCAGATGCTGCCCAACGCCAGCTACTTCGCGTTTACCGCGACGCCCAAGAACAAGACGCTGGAGATCTTCGGGGAGCCTGAAACCAGGGGCGAGCAGGTCGGCCACGTTCCATTTCACAGTTACACGATGAAACAGGCGATCCAGGAAGGGTTCATCCTGGACGTGCTTGAGCACTACACGCCGGTGGGTAGCTACTACCGGCTTATGAAAACGGTAGAGGACGATCCTCTCTTCGACACCAGGCGGGCGCAGAGGAAGCTTCGGAGATATGTGGAATCGCACGAGCACGCCATCCGCCAAAAGGCGGAGATTATGGTCGATCACTTTCACGATCACGTTGTTGCGCGCCGGAAGATCGGCGGCCAGGCGCGGGCTATGGTGGTGACCAGCGGTATTGAGCGAGCGATCCAGTACTTTCACGCCTTCGAGGCGTATCTGGAGGAACGGAAGAGTCCCTACCGGGCCATCGTCGCGTTCTCGGGTGAACATGAATACGGCGGACAGAAGGTCACCGAGGCGTCGCTGAATGGCTTTCCGTCGGGCCGGATCGCCGACAGGATCCAGGAAGATCCGTATCGGTTCCTGATCTGCGCCGACAAATTTCAGACCGGGTACGACGAGCCGCTTTTGCACACGATGTATGTGGACAAGGTGCTTTCGGGCATCAAGGCGGTGCAGACGCTCTCCCGCCTGAATCGCGCGCATCCGCAGAAGCACGATACCTTCGTGCTGGACTTCACGAACGACGCGGACGATATCAAAGCGTCTTTCGAGGACTACTACCGCACCACCATCCTGGCCGAAGAGACCGACCCGGACAAGCTGCACGACCTGAAGGCGAGTCTGGATGGTTATCAGGTGTACGGTTGGGACCAGGTCGAGGAGCTGGTGTCGCTGTACCTGGAGGGTACGGACCGGGACAGGCTCGATCCGATTCTGGATGCCTGCGTGGCAGTGTACAGATCCGAGCTGGATGAGGATGGACAGGTCGACTTCAAGGGCAATGCCAAGGCGTTCGCCCGCACCTACGCCTTCCTTGCGCCGATTCTGCCCTATACCAGCGTCGAGTGGGAGAAGCTCTCGATATTTCTGAACTTCCTCGTCCCGAAGCTGCCGGCCCCGGTCGAGGAGGACCTGTCGAAGGGCATTCTTGAGGCCATCGACATGGACAGCTACCGCGTGGAGGTCCGGGCGATGATGAAGATCGCCCTGTCCGACGCGGACGCGGAGATCGGGCCGGTGCCGGCGAGCGGCGAATTTCGCAAGCCCGAGCCGGAGATCGATCGCCTGAGCAACATACTGAGGATGTTCAACGAGTTGTTCGGGAATATCGAATGGAAGGATGCAGACAAGATCGGAAGGGTTATCGCCGAGGAGTTGCCGGCGAAAGTCTCCGCTGACCGGGCCTATCGGAACGCGATGGAGAACTCGGACAGGCAGAACGCCCGGATTGAGCACGACAAGGCGCTCGAACAGGCGGTGATCGAGCTGCTCTCCGATCACGCCGAGCTATTCAAGCAGTTCAGCGACAATGACTCGTTCCGAAAATGGCTTTCGGAAACCATCTTTCAGGCGACGTACCGTCAAGGGGTCGAAGGTGGAAACGTTCCGGTCCCGTAGCGGCGATGAAGATCGGTCGGACGATGTGGGCCCCTTCCCCTGACAGGGAGGGGGAAGACGCTTGTTTTCGTGCGGATTGATTTATGACGATAAAGATTGAGGGTAGCGTTCGGGAAGTTCCCTCGGAACGTGGGCTGAAAAATATCCGCGTTTCCAATGGGGAACACATTGTGCAGACGGATGCCGATGGCCGATATGCTCTGGAGGTGGCGCCCGGGGACCACAGGTTCGTTTTTGTGACGGTTCCGGATGGCTTCCGGCTCTGCGGGAATTTCTACCGGTCCGACACTCGGCTGGACCGGATCCGCTGAACAGGGTGTGGATTTCAATCTCACGCCGGCGCCGGAAGGGGACAGGCGAACATTTACGATGGCCCATATTAGCGATACCCATGTTGTGCTGGAAGGGGACCGACCGCTGGGGAAGGTTCTGGCGCAGGATTTGCAACAGCTTGTTCGGGAAGCGGCGCCGGACCTGATCGTTGTGAGTGGGGATCTGACAGACTGGGGGACGCTGGAGGAACTGGAGCGTTTTCACGAGGCCATCGGTACGATTACGACACCGGTTCTACCCATGTTCGGCGGGCACGACGGGAATCAGGAGCGCTTCGGAGACCTGACGGTTGAGGCGCTTGTAGAATTGAAACACAAAAGGGAGCTGGCGAAGATCCAGGAGATTCTGAAAGCGCGAGAAGGCACGACCTTCACGCGTAACTACGAACAGGTACTCGGCCCTGCGTATTATAGCTTCGACCGGGGGGGCCGCCATTTTGTTTTGTATCCAAATGAGGAGAATTTCTTTTCTCCGGCAGACCGGAAGCGGAAGGAAGACTGGTTATGGGCGGATCTGGCCCTGCAGCCTGTGGATCGAGAGGTCGTCGTTTTCCTGCACAAACCCCCATCGGCTGCTTTTCTAACAGCGTTGGGCCGGTATCCTGTGAGGCTGGTACTGCACGGGCACTGGCACTCCAGCAAGGTGTTCCTGCACGGCAGGATTGTCGTTGCCGCAACACCGGCGCTCTGTTTTGGGGGAATCGATACCCGTCCCCGGGGCTATCGTCTCGTGAAATTCCGGGAGGAGGATCTGCAGTCTGAGCTCAAGCCCCTTCGAAGGGCGGGGGGAGCGTCGCGCCCCGGTGATGAGGGGTGGGACGAGGCAGGCAGGGGTCTGCGGCTTCTGTGGGCGCATCAACTGCCGGTGGGGTTGCACCGGGCGGCGCCTGTCCGTTCAGGAGACGGGCTCCTGGTGAGTCTGGCTGACGAAGGATATCCCGGGCGCAGCGGCGTAGTCTGTATCGAGAGCCGGAGTGGAACGCAGCGGTGGCGGATGTTCACCGAGACGTCGGTGAAGAACAGTGTGGCCCTCGCATCTCCTGCGGGATCGGTGAATGGGGAGGGTGAATGGTGTGCGGTGGTGTCGGTAGCAGGCCGGGTGTACGTCCTGGAGACGGCGTCCGGACAGATTCGGTGGCAGGTTGACCTGCCCGGTTTTCCCGAACGCTGGATCTATGCCTCTCCGGTGATCGCTGACACGATGGTGTACGCAGGGGGAAAGGCAGGTTACGGGGCCTACGATCTTGAGACAGGCGCGCAACAGTGGTATACTGTAATTGAAGGCGGTGACGGCTGGCCGTGCTACGCGAGTCCGCAGGTGTGCGGCGACCTTCTCATTGTGCTCGTCCAGCGCCGGGGGCTGATGGCGCTGAACAGGCACAATGGGACGGTGGTATGGGAACGGCGCCTGGGCGTTGAAAATCCGTATGCCCGGCCGGCCGTGGCCGGAGACTTGCTGGTCAGCGGCAGCGATGCTCCAGGTCTGCACTGGTTTGGTGGGGATCCCGCGCATCTGGCGGTGCTGAGGATTTGTACGGGCGAGGTGGTCTGGCACCGTCCCGTGCTGCCGTCGAGGTACCCGACGGGACTGGCGGTCCGGGACGACCGGCTGTACGCGTCGACACCGGACGGTGAGGCGTTGTGTTTCGATCTGCATTCGGGTGTGTTGTTGTGGCGGTTCCGGACGGGCGATGACCTGCTGGATATGATACCGGCGCGTCGAGAGGTCCGGTCCATCCTGGCTGCACCGGTTCTTTATGGGGATTATCTGCTTATCTGCGGTGGTGATGGATGCCTGTACGTTCTGGACGCGCATACCGGCGCGCGTAAGAGCTGTACGCCGTTTGGCTCTCCAATCACGGCCGCTCCGTGCTTAACCGAAGAGGGGTTCTGCGTGGGGACTTACGACGGGCGGTTGTATGGCTTTGGGGAACGGGCGGGATAGGGTCAGAGGGAGACTGCGGGTCGGTTCTACGAAGAAACCAAGGAGGAACTTATGACGGTGTCTGTACAATCTCAGCCCTGGGAGCGACCGGACAAGCCCATTTTCAGCAATGCGCCGCCCCCCCAGGCGTGGATGCGGTGCAATATCTACTGCCCGCGTGTAATCTACGCTGAGGGCAAATATCGCATGTGGTTTTCCGGGTCTGATGTGCGGCCTACGCTCTACCGCTCGTGCATCGGGTATGCCGAATCGGACGACGGCCTGGCGTGGACGCTTTACCCGGGCAACCCGATTCTGACAGCCGATGGGCTGTCGTGGGGCCAGAGTCTGCATACGCCCCGGGTTCTGTTCGATGAGGAGGAGAGGCTCTACAAGATGTGGTTCCTCAGCACGACCCATGTGGAGTACCGGGATGACGGCATCCTGGCGAAGAACATCAGTTCGGCCATGGGGTATGCCACCAGCCGGGATGGAATCCACTGGGATTTCTGGCCCGAGCCCCTGATCGAAGAGTGCCGTGCCCCGTGCGTTCACAAGGAGGGGACACGCTATCGGATGTGGTTGAATGCCAGGCCCAACCCCGATGACTCGTGGGAAACGGCCTATGGCTATGTGTATGAGTACACATCGGAGGATGGGATCACATGGACGCGGCGCGACCGGCCTGCGGTGCAGGCGACGGGGAATACGAAGTCGTGCGTGTATCCGGACGTGCACAGGATCAATGGAACCTATTATATGTGGCACATCGGCCATCTGAAGAAGAAGGACGGTCCGATGAATCTGGCCTATCACGAGATTTTCTGCGATACGTCGAAAGATGGAGTCAACTGGACGTTGAACCACGAGACCCCCGCGTTTGCCGCCTCCAGGGATCTCAAGCGGTTCGACTGGAAGACGGTGTCGACGCCGTGCGTGGTGGATGCGGGGGATACGTTGCGGCTGTATTACGCGGGGTGCAATCTGAAGACGAATTTCAATCTGTTTGAGGGTGGCGATAACGGAGAGGGGATGCATATCGCCGTGGCGACGATGGCCAAAGAACGGTTGTGACGCTCCCGGATGGTCGTTGATCTGCGAAAATATGAGGACGGAGGAACAACGGATGGAACGGCATACCCTGCGGTCGAGTGTCAAGAGTATCCAGACCGGTTTCGAGCACAAAGTGCTCATTGTGATCGGGGACGGTGCGGAGGTGCTGGATACGATGGGACCCTACTATCGGCTGGGAGAGGACTACGAGGTGGTTTTTGCCGCGCCTGAGGTCGACTCCTACCATCTTGTGATTCACGAGTTGACACCCGGATGGGATATCACCGAGGAACGTCCGGGCTACCGTGTCGAATCGGATGTGGCCTTTAGAGACGTTGATCCCGAAGCCTACGTCGCGCTGGTGTTGCCCGGTGGAAGGGCTCCCGAGTATCTGCGATACGACGAGGACCTGATTCGGATCACCCGGAGTTTTTTCTCACAAAACAAACCCGTGGCTTCGATCTGTCACGGCATTGAGATTCTCGGAGCGGCTGACGTGATTCGCGGCAGGAAGGTTACGACGATTCCCAAGTGTCGATTCGACGCGGCGATTTGTGGGGCGAAATACGTGGCTGGGCCAACAGTCCGGGATGGGAATCTGATTTGTGCGCGAGGCAAAAAAGATATCTCTCCGTGGATGATGGCGTTTGTGAACATGGTCAAGCAGTACCTTGCGAGCCGGGAGGTGGTCAGATGACAGACGCAGAACTTGAAGAAAAGGCGATTCGGATCCAGGCAGTGGTGGAGGAAAAGGTGCTTCAAAGGCACGGCATGGTGCCCATGCTTGTGCGTGCCAGTGATTTTCGGTTGCCCACCGCTGAGGACTACGGGGGTGCCTACCGACACCGCCATCTC
Organism: Candidatus Latescibacterota bacterium; assembly: GCA_965222075.1. Taxonomy (GTDB): domain Bacteria; phylum Latescibacterota; class UBA2968; order UBA2968; genus JAAXHW01. The sequence goes on from OZ244937.1 coordinate 5,161,437, forward strand.
CTGGGCAAGACGGAGGAGGAGGTCGGAATCGCGCCGATGCATGTCTGGCGGGCCTGGGAGAATACGCCCACGGACACCGCATGGTATCTTGGGGCTATGAGCTACCGGTATCGCTGTACCGGAGATCCCGACATTCTTGAGATCTGCCGGCGCACATTGGGGGCGCTCAAATATATTCACGCTCTGGGGGTTGAGAAGGGCGAGCGGGGTTACATGTGCAAGCCGTATGGGGGCGTGTACAGCAACCAGACTTCCGGGGATCAGGTGCAATGCATCCTGGTGGGGCTGGCCGCGTATCGACCCATTGCGCATCGTGAAGATGTGGCCGTCGTTGACGAGATTCTCGCGGATATGGCCGAGTTCGAGATGAAATGGAATTACGTGTCCCCCCACGGGTATTTTGGCTACACCCGGGAGTCGCAGGTGGAATCGATTCTGGGAGAGAACTGGATCAATGCCAGGTGGCCCTACGGAATCATACACGCGCCCCTGCTCTACCTGGCCTGGCAGGCGACCGGAGATCCGAAATTTCTTCGGGAGATTGAGCGCTGGTACGATGCGTGCGATACAAGCGTGAGGTTCGAACGCCCCAAAGGGAAGATGACCGGCGGTCTGGGCTGGCGTGAGCTGTACCTCCCTGCGCTTTTGATGGCGTTCGACCCGGCGAACCACGAGCTGTGGCGCAGCATGATGCTTCAGAGATACGACATGCTTCGAACCGGGGTGCTGGAGGATGGGACGGCGGCCTATCAATGGACCTATGATATGGATAGCGGTGAGCGCGAGCTGCTATCCTCCACTTTGTGGGGAGCGGGCCCGGCCAAGACCGGCAGGTCCGGAATTTTTGCCAGGGCCTGCGTCGGCGCCCAGCCGTGGTTTCAAGACGAGGATATGGCATCCACCGCCCGGCATATTCTGGAGAATCTGGATCTGGATACGTTCCGGTTTATTATGCCGGTGGAGGAGGACCAGCCCGTGCCGGCGGCGTGGGAGGTGGAGACCCGGCTGCTGGATATGGACAGCCTGACGGGGTGGCTGTGGGCATACTGGGAAGGACGGTGGCGCGGGTACTGGTAGTGGGATGGATTGCGGGAAATCCGTTCAGAGATATGAAAAAAAGGCTAACCAAATGGAGGTGGAGCCAATGAAGCAGCGAAAAATCCAACGGATCGCGTTTCTTCAGGATTATCGCAACCGGCCGGAGTCGCTTGTGGAGGAGATTCCGGAGGTGGCCGGCCTGGGTTACCACGAGGTGACGGTATCGGCGCGGATCGGGCACGAAGAGGCTGTGAGGGCGGTGGCCGGCAAGGCCGACGAATACGGTCTTGAGGTTTCGACCTTTACGGGATTTATGAAATACGCGTATGAGTACCTGGCGGAGCATCCCGAGCAGAAGGCGGTGTTCAGCAAAGATGCGGACCATCAGGAGTTGGGGGACCTGCCGGCGGTGTGGGGTTGTCCGTATAACGCGGTGTTCCAGAAGCGCTATCTGGATTTCCTGGAAAGGCTGGGTCGCATTCCGAACCTTACGGAAGTGTGGGTGAACGACGAAGCTTATTTCGGCAGGGACATGGATCTGCTGGCCTGCTACTGCCGGAGCTGCCAGGCGGACTGGGACCGGGAATTCGGCGGGAGGATCCCGATGCCGCCGTTCAAGGACCTGGAGGAGAAGGCGCGGCTGGTCACCTGGCGGTTTCGGCGGTGGAACGAAGTGCACGGCAGGATGAAGGCGGTGTTGAACCGGGATCACAGGGTCCGGGCGGTATTTCAGAGCGGCCCACAACCGTTCTGGGACATCAATCCGTGGGTGTGCGGCATAGACATCGACGGGATGGTTGAGGCGATTGACGGTCTGGCCGTGGATGCTTACCATACGTGTGTGCTGCCGGCGGTGGGGAGCGGGTTGTTTACGCCTCCTGAGATATTTCTGAGCGAGTGCTGTCGCTTCATTCGCGGGATGACGCTGGGCGAGGACAAGGTGAGCGTGATGCTGGCGCAGGGTATGTCTCACCCGGAATTTCACAGGCCACTGGACGAGCGGGATGGGTGGTGGTCGGCCGTGGTCCCACCGGCCCTTGGCGTGGATCGGGTGACGACCTATACCTACCGGCTTCAGCGGGTGTCGCCGATGCACCGGACCTTCCAGGAGGCGTTTCGGCTGGACCCCTACTTCGAACGGACCGAGCCCGTGGTATCCGTTGCGGTGGTTGACAGTCTGGAAACGCAGTGTTACGACGAACCGTTGCCCGCCAGGGGCCGCGAGAACTGGCGCTTGAGCCGGATGTTTTCGGTGGGACAGATGGCCGCGCATTACGGTCTGCCCCATGGGTATCTGCCTTCGTCAAAGCTCTCTCCCGAACTGCTCGAGCAGTATCCGGTGGTGATCCTGCCCAATGTTTCGTGCCTGTCCTCCAGCGCGCGTGATGCGCTCCTGGAATATGCCCGCAATGGCGGAACGCTGGTGGCGGCGGGGGAGACGGCCACCCGCGACGAGATGGGACACCCGTCGGACGGGTCGTTTCTAACGGAGGCGTTTGGGATTACGTCCTGTGTGCCGGAAGGGGGTTCCCACGTGTTTTCGCCCACGGGCGAGCACGAGGCGTTCGCGGGTCTCCCGTGGCCGGATGAGAGGACGGCCTGGGATCCCTGGAAGGGCAACAACCACCCGGTGCTGGGACTGGATCTCGCGGTCCGGGCAGAGGCGGGCGGCGAGGCGGAGGTGCTGGCGGTCTTCGATGAGCCCCTGGCCGCGCACCCGGCGATTACCGTAAAGCGGCTTGGGGCAGGCTACGGCGTGTTCGTAGCAGGCATCCCTTCCCGCTGGATAGATCAAAGGCCAGCGGGCACAAATGTCCTGAGCTTTTCCCGCCAGGTGGTAGCACAGCTAATCCTGTCGCTAACAGGGAATAAGCTGCCGGTGAGGGTGAAGGGCTTTCCGCCAAGGGTGCCGTTGCAGGAGGTCAGGCCGCTGGATATTCGCTGGAAGCCGACGGTGGAGTTCATGCCTTCGGTGGGTGAGGATCTCTACCTTGTGGCGGTGCCGTCCTATTTCAGGGAGCCCGGCGCGTTCGAGATCGAGGCCAGGCTGCCGGATGGGAAGCAATGTCGGGAGGTACGGGAACTGGTGTCCGATCATCCCGTTACGGAGATGAGACAGGATGGGCGGACGGTGGAGATTGATGTTAACTTGACCACCGAGGATTTTTTGAAGGTGTATGCTTTTTTTCTGATGTAGGTGTGATCGGCCGATCACACCTATCACTGATTTGTGATCAAGCGATCCATCCGAAATCAGGAACGCGGGTTCCGTGACCGCACCCATGCGTCCACGCCGTATTTTCCTGAGCCGACCAGTAGAAACATCACCGCGATGGCCAGGTACAGAAGCGCCATCTCCTTCCTTCCGAAGGGGTCCGCCGCGTGGACGCCAAATCCGGCGACCAGCATCGTAAAGCCCATAAAGAACGTGCCTGGCCGGGTGAGCAATCCAAGCGCCAGCAACAGCCCGCCGCCAAACTCCCCGAAGGCGGCCGCCCACGCGAAAAACTCGGGTATGGGAAACCCCAGTTTTCCCGTACCGGCCACAAGCCCGGCGGAAGGCGGGACCTTTCCCAGCCCGTGCCCCAATGCCATACTCAGCCCTGTAAACACCCTCAGGATCGCCAACCCGACATTTGCCGGGATCGACTCAATAACCGCTCCGCCAAATAGAAGTCGCCTGATCATAATCTACCTCCCAATTATGGATTGAAAGTAAATAAAGGGTGTAGGTTTTGATTTACGCAGCTTTTTTCAAAAAGAGGGCCCCAAATCCGGCGGATTTTTGCACCTGAAAAACCAAATGCTTTCCAAACCAATTTGTCAGCCGTGCGCATAAGTTCGATTTTTTTGTCGGACGTGCACTCAAAAGCCTGTTTTGCCATTTTGACAAGTTGGATTGCTGGAGCTGAATCTGGCCTTGGGAGAGGGAACCGCTCAACATATTGAGTGATGAATCGTCTTCTTCCGGCATATAATTTATTGTTGAAACTTCGGTCGTAAAAGCACTCTATAAAAGAGGAGTTGCCTACAGCAAGGGCCAGCCAGGTAAGCTCGTTTTCTTCAGAGCATGAAATCCAATAGCAGTCTCCGTTTACTACGGTGCCATCCAGGTCCAGCCAAAATGTTGGATGTTCAGCTATATCCCGAAAAACGATTTTGGCTTTTTCCCAGGCTTTCGGATCCTGGGGTACCCATATTTCGTACCATTCTCTTCCTGCTTCAATTACATACTTCCTGCCCTCAAGCTGATTTCTATGTTCTTCAAGATACGCTTTCGATCTTGGGTAACTCGCTAGATCGACGGCACAACGCTTTCCTTCAAGAATAGTGTGAGGGTAAAGAATCTTGCTTTTTGGTGTCTTTGACCTGTACGGATTTCCAATGTGATGGGTTGTCAAATTTTTCAGCAACTCCGGTCGCTCATCCAAAGGCATGTCATCCCAATCTGATCTTATGAATACGCGATCAGCAGTCGTTTTAACTCCCACTCTGACCTTGCCAAGATCCTTGAAGGTGGCAGCCGTGTTCCTGCTGACTCTACTTAACCATTCTCTACTTTCCTTTGTAGATATTCGCCAAACATCCTCTGGTTTTCGCCCTGAATCCAACTCTCCCTTTTGGACCCTGAAGTATCCGTTAGATTTTGTCTTGACATACCCGCCACATCGAAGGGCTTCGATTGGACTCTCGCAATTGTGAGCTCTTTTAACGGGATCAGAAGTGTAAATTGAAGTGAATTTGGCAGTAATAGGTGGCTTTCGAAAGGTTTTTGGTTTCAGCATCAGGACCGCTGGAAGCACAGCCGCCTCAAAAAGTTTTGTGTCACCAAGATCCCAAATATGTGCAATCTCATACATCTCTTTAATCCTGGCTCTTACGGTCTCCCCGGATCTGGTCGTCATGAACCGATTAGATACGATTATTCCAAGAATGCCCCTCGGATGAATATATTGGGCTATCGCGATAATGAATGCATAGTAGAGATCCACCCTTCCTGCCAATCCGAATCGGCGAGCTATGTCTTGGGATCTTTTGGACCCCATTACTTGAGTTCTCACATAAGGTGGATTTGAGATCACGAGATCGAATTGCTTTGGTTGTCGGCCTTGGAAAAGGCCAGGCTGGGAGAAACAGCCCACTGATTGAGCAAGGAAATCCTGATTGTTGAACTCAATAGAAGCTTTTGGAAACTGGTCCTTTATTCTAGTCTCCGCAGAAAGCATCTCGGACTGATTCGTTTCGTATCCGCTCACGGACAGATTTACATCCATTTCTTGTAAATTTTTCAAAACAGCAAGTAATAGTTCGCCGTCACCCAGCGCGGGATCGAATACATTTATGGCGCGTGTGTTTCTTGGCGGCTTCCACAATTTCAGCATTTCTTCTGCGACAAATTCAGCCAGAACAGGAGGGGTGTAATGCGATCCCGTTGATTTCCGTTCTGAATCGACTCTTATCATTATTCCCCCATCGCGCAGTTGGGTTTTACAGATCCCAACAGATAATACTAAACATCATCCGTCAAAATGATGTGCTTGCCCTGGCGTGCAATGCGAAAACCCACTTTCGCCGAACGCAGCTTCTTGGGCGAGAATTGGAGTCGGTCATATTGCCGATATGGTTGCTCTTTGTCCCACAAAAGATTACCTTATCATGCCGTACAACAGCAGTCGGGTATGGGTTGAATCGAGCGCGCATGAGACACCACCCGGTTTCTTGATGATAATCGCCGAACATACGAGATCGAAAGCGGTGCGGTTGGCATAACCGAAGTCTTCCCAAGCCTGCAAGATAATGTGTGTCCCAAGTATAGTCTATAACAAGTCGAAAAGCAAGAATGAGGCGAATCTTCGTTTCCCGTGTCCCTCCGGGGCAGGAACACCGATTGCGTGGAGGTGTTTGGTATCAACGGTGAGGGTACACTGAGGCGGCTTTTGGACACATTCTGCATCAAATAACGGCGGACAAGAGGGGATGGTTTTGGAGCTTTGACTCTGGTCTGTGGCCCGAGATAAAAGGAGAGGAGCACATGAAAATAACGGACGTGAAGGTGCTGCCTATTGATCGATATCTGTTTGTCCAGGTTTACACGGACGAGGGAATTGTGGGGCTGGGTGAATCGGGTGCGTGGGGATACCTGGAGGCCTCCGAGAAGGTGGTGGAGAGTTTTAAGGGATATCTGATCGGGCAGGATCCACTGCGGATCGAACACCACTGGCAGTACCTGTATCGGTGCACCCACTTTCGGGGGGCGGCGATTATGGGGGCGTTGAGTGCAGTGGATATTGCGCTCTGGGATATTGCGGGGAAGTTTTTCGGGGTGCCGGTCTACCAGCTTCTGGGGGGGAAGTGTCGGGACAAGGCACGGGTGTACGGGCATGTGATCGGGCGCACCAAAGAGGAGCTTGTAAAAGGCTGCGTGCAGGCCAAGGCAGAGGGATATACGGCGGTGGGGCACCTGACGCCGTTTCTGGACGAGTTACGCAGTGTGCCTTATTATAAGACCCACGCGGACAAGATTCACGACGCGATCCGGACAGTTGCGGCCTACCGGGAGGCGGTGGGCGACGAGGTGGATCTGTGCATTGAGATCCATCGGCGGCTGGATCCGGCCGAGGCGATTGTGCTGGGCCGGGGGATTGAGCCTTATCGCCCGTTTTTCTACGAGGACCCGATCCGCCCGGACAATTTTGATGCCATGGCGGAGGTGGCGCAGAAGATTCACATTCCGATTGCGACGGGGGAACGACTCCACACAATCTACGAGTTTGAGATGCTTTTGACTCGCAATGCGGTTCAGTACGTGCGGCCGGATGTGTGTATGGCGGGGGGCATCACCCATTGCAAAAAGATCGCAGCCCTGGCCGAGGCACACTATGTGGATGTGGTTCCGCACAATCCGCTCAGCCCGGTGAGTACGGCGGCCTGCGTTCAACTGGCGGCCTGCATTCCCAATTTTGCACTACAGGAGTACCCAAGGGGCGAAGGGCAACCGCCGAAGAGTGAGATCGTATCCGGGACGCTCACTTTGGAGGACGGTTTTTTGATTATTCCCGATGCGCCGGGCATCGGAGTGGAACTCAGGGAAGGGGCGATGGAGAATTACCCCTTCCTCTCGCACAGGCCGCTGCTTGATGAGGGAATGATGCTCACGCGGCTGCACGTAGACGGGTCGGTGGTGGACCAGTAGTGGTGGAGTCAGAATCGCTTATCTTCGCAGATGTAGAATCCCATGTTTACCTAAACCCAGGAGGACCCACGGATGTCTCAGCAGATCACCGATGATCAGTGGACTCAGTTTGAAGAGGAAGGCTATCTTCGCCTCGGAAAGGTGATGGACGACGACGAACTGGCGGGGTTGCAGCAGCGCATCAACGACATTATGCTGGGCAAGGTCAAGGTCTACGACCAGATGTACATGCAGCTGGACAGCAACACCGGGGACTACTCGGAGAAGCGGACCACCACAAGAGGGCACCGGGTTTCGACGCTGAACTACCGAAAAATCCAGGACCTGGAGTTCGATCCCCTGTTCCTGTCGTACATGCAGAAACCCCTTTTTTGGGAGATCTGTGCGAGGGCCTACGGCCCCGATACTCCGATTTCCTGTTATCGGGCCATGTTTATGAACAAGCCTGCCGGGAAGGGCACACACCTCCCCTGGCACCAGGATCGGTTTAACATTCTCGATACCAATCCGATTGCGACCGTGTGGATGGCGCTGGATCGGGTGACCGTTGAGAATGGGTGTGTCGGGGTGGTGCCCGGGTCTCATCGCAGCACGTTCGAGCAGGACGATTCGGCCGCATTGGCTTTTCTTACCGAAGGGCAGGCCACTGTCGTTTTGGCTGAAACAGAGCCCGAATACCTCGAGTTGGAGGCGGGCGAAGCGGCCCTGCTGCACAACTTGCTGCTCCACGGATCCGGCGTGAATAAGACCGACACCTCACGTCGCGGGTTCAGCGTTTGCTACATGGATGCCGCGACCCGATCCGAAAGTGGGACGACCTTCTCCATCATCTTCGGAGAAGGCGCGCTGAGTCCGGAGAGCTTGTAAATCGCCCCGCCGACACCTGTTTAGCCAAGGAGTTCGGAAGTGGAAGGCTCTGCGGTGAGAGACCAGAAAGGTGATGGCCTGGCGCCGAATGAGGAGGCTGCCGGGCGGGACGGTTTAACGCCCCGTGCGTTTGGGGTCGGGCTTGTCCTGTGCGGTCTCATGTGTCTGGGGCTTACCTACAACCGGATGATCCTCCAGGGCTCCTTTATGGGGAGCGGGTATTACATGGACCGGGGGGCGCTGTTTGTGTTATTCCTCCTGGTCCTGGCCGTTAATCCGGTGCTGGGCTTCTTTAAGAACAGGTTTGTGCTGAAGCGTGGCGAATTGCTGGCAATCTACACCATGTTTCTTATTCTCCTGCCCGCCTGGGTGATGACCAAGCCGGTGATTCTCTATACGACCGGTGCGATCTACCACGCTACGCCAGAGTTGCGTCATATCGAGGCGGTGCCCCCCCACCTGCTCCCCTGGCTGGCCCCCCAGGGGTGGCAAACGGTTAAGGATCTCTACGAAGGGCTGCCGAAGGGTGGGTCGATTCCGTGGTTGGCGTGGGTTGTGCCTCTGTGGAGCTGGGGGTCTTTCCTGATCGTGCTGTTTGTTGTGCTGATCTGCCTGGGGGTGCTGATGCGGAAACAATGGGAAGAACACGAGCGGTTTGTGTTCCCCCTGATGCAGGTGCCGCTGGCGATGGTGGAGGCAGAAAAGGGAAGGCCCGGTCCGCTGTTCAGGAACTGGTTGATGGTTGCGGGGTTTGGGATACCGTTTCTGGTCGGTTTGCTGAGGGGGCTGCGGTATTATTATCCCTATATGCCTGTTATAGGCCTGGGGAGCTACGTCCGGATCTTCCGGCGGACGATGGTTTTGCCTTTCAAAGTCCATTTCCTCGTGCTTGGATATTCCTTTTTTGTCAATTTGGACGTGAGTTTCAGTCTGTGGGTGATCAACCTGATTACCAAGGTTATCCGGGGGGCGCTGGCGATGTTCGGCGCCGGGCAGAGCTGGGGGGTGTCCGGGGTGGTGGGACGTCACAGTTCTCAAGGGTCGGAGTTCCTGGCGATGATGGGGATGGGGTATATCCTGTCTCTGGCCGCGTACAGTCTGTATGTGGCCAGGGGGCACCTGCGGCAGGTGTGGGAAAAGACAAGGGGGAGGCCGTCGCAGCTGGACGATTCGGAAGAGATCATTCCGTACCGGACGGCAGTGCTGGGCGTTGTTCTGGGTGCAGGCTACCTGGGGTTGTGGCTCTATCAGTCGGGGATTTCACCTCCGCTGGTCCTGTTTCTGCTTTTTTCCAGTTTTGTGGTGTTTTTCGTGATGGCCCGGATTGTGAGTGAGACGGGTTTTGTTGCGACGTATTCGCCGATCAATCCGTCAGAGTTCGTCGTGTGCGCGGTGGGATCCTCGGCGTTCAGTCCGGCAGGTCTGGTGACGCTGGGGATCAGCTACGTGTGGACGATGACGCGGCTGAATACGCTGATGCCACACGCTCTGGGGGCGCTGCGGCTGGCGCGGGAGATCGGACGGAAGCAGGGGCTGGCCTGGGCGATGGGGGCGGCGCTGGTGTTGGGGTTGGCCGCTACGGGGTATATGACGTTGAATCTGGGGTATACGCACGGGGGCGTGAACATCGACTATCCGTGGTTCAGCAATGTCAACGATGCGGCCTCTCCATTCGACGAGTATATCGGACGTCGGCTGTTGGAGCCAAGCCCGATCTTCACGATGGGGTTCCTCTATACGGCTCTGGGCTCCGCCGTTGCAGCCATCTTTATCCTGCTTCGGGTACGGCTGCCCTGGTGGCCGCTTCATCCGGTTGCGCTTCCGCTGAGTACGATCTGGTATATGGACTGGTTCGGGTTCAGTGTGTTCCTGGCGTGGGGGATTAAGGCGATCATCTTGCAGGTTGGTGGGGCGGACCTCTACAGGAGGGCGCGCCCGTTTTTTATCGGGATGATTCTGGGGGAAGTGATGTGCTCGGGAGGGTGGTCCGTGGTAAGCGCTTTTACAGGGAGGCTCAGGATCTGGCCGTTTATGGGCTACTGGGGCTCGTGAGCGTTGTTAGAGCGACGCAGCCGTTGAACACGATGGGTGGATCTCTGGTTTTGCACGCTTAAGGGAGGATCATTATGGAAATTCGACGTTCGATTTCGACGCCCCTTCACCGTCTCGAATGGCAGCGGCGGGACCAGCCCATCCTGTCGGCGATGACCACGAATCAGGACTGGTGCCGGGTGCAGCTTTATAATCCAACGGTGATCCGGGTAGGCGATCGATACAGAATGTGGTATCTGGGCAACAGCACCGCCACACGGACAGGTGATATGAACCTGGGCGTTGCGGAGTCCGCGGACGGATTGCGCTGGACCGAATATCCGGGGAATCCGATACTCACTGAGAGCGACCTGCCGTTCGGCAGCGCCTGGCAGACGCCCCACGTGCTTTTCGATGTGGATGAAAACCTCTACAAGATGTGGTTTATTATGCTTGCCGGGCGCCGGAGTGCAGAGGGCAGTCTGGTGGATATCGATCAGAAACTGGGCTACGCGACCAGTTTGGATGGTCTGAGCTGGGACGTTCACCCCGAGCCGATCTTCCGAGATGGACGGCGGCCGTTTGTCATGAAGGACGGACCGAACGCCTACCGGATGTGGATGTGCTCATCTCCGCATCCGGAGGGAGATTTCGGGGATCTGGTGAGTCACATCTATCGGTTTGTGTCGAGCGATGGCCTGAATTGGACGCGAGACCCGGAACCGATGCTGTCGGCCACAAAGACGCATCGCAGCGTGATCTATCCGTGCGTTTTGCAGGACGAGAGTGGTTATACGATGTGGTACGGCTGCCATGTGGAGGGCGCCTTCGAGATCTTCTGCTCGACTTCGGTGGATGGATTGAGGTGGACGCACCACCTGGATAGGCCCGCCTTTCCCGCAACGCGCGATCCCAACGATTTCGACGGACGGTTCACGTCGACACCGTGCGTGCTGGACGACGGAGACCGGTATCTGATGTATTACTGCACGCGGGACTGCGGCAATCTCTATCGGGCTGGAGATGGGACGATTATGTTCGATCAGGCCGGCATCTATCGGCACATCGGCGTGGCGGTGTGCCCAAAGGAGTAAAACCTTCTTACAGAGGAGAAACTCGTGCAACCCCCGGCCATTATGGAGCGTGTTTGTCGTGCAATTGAGGTTTTAATAGAGGCCGGCGATCGGTACGGTGGACTTTTCCCTTCGATGCTGGACCTCAAGACACACGACATGCTGATGGAGATGCCCCCGGCCATCCCAGGCCAGCGCAACACAGACCGGGCGCCCCGGGGGGCGAACCTGATTCACGACGAAGCTGTACTGAAGACGATGGTTGCGCTGGACCGGCCGGGATTCCAGGACGCGGCCGACCGTTACCTGCGCCGGTTCGCCACGCACTGTACCGATACGGTGAGCGGCCTCTTCCCCTGGGGAGAGCACGCGTTCTGGGATCTGGTGGAGGACCGACCCGGAAACAGCTATACGGTCAACAATCCCGATTCATCGCAAGGGCTGACCCACGATCACCTCCGGGCGGCTCCGCTCTGGCTGTGGGAGAAGCTCCACAGGTTCAACCCGCGCTGCGTGGAACGGTTCGGCGAGGGGCTGGACAACCACTGGTCTTGCCGGGATCCGCTGGAATACATTCGGCACGGGTATATCGACCGCATTGAGCCGTGGCCGAGTGGAGGTTCGTCCTGCGATTTTCCGCGACACAGCGGGTTTTTCATATTCGATTGGGCCTTCGGGTTCGCCAAAAGCGGGCGAAGCGAATTCCTGGATCAGATCCAGAAGATGCTGGACTACTGGTGGGAGAAGCGGCGGGACGACGGCCTTCTCTGGTCGGAGAGCCGTACAACTCCCGGCGTCCACCTGGACGGGGTGGTCGCCGTGGGACAGACGCTTTTTCTGGCGGCGAGCCTCCTGGAGGCTGCGACTCTGCTGGAGGGTTGCCGGCCGGAGTTGGCGGCTGAGATGCGATACCGGGCCTCGGTGTATATCAGGGGATTTCTCAATGCACCGCACGATCCGGACCGGGGGATATTCCTGTACGGGTTCAAGCTGGGGACGAACCCGAACGAGTGGGCCTCCGTTATCTGGGGAAGCGTGTACGGGAGTTGTCCCGTGAGCTATGCGGCGCTTACCTGCCTGTGTGTTTACCGGATCACGTCGGAAGCGCGGCTGCTCGACTGGGCGGCTGCGGCGGGGACACGTTATGTGGACGAGCCGTTTCCCGGTGACGCAGCGGTCCCTGCGATGGACGCAGGGATGGGTCTGGGGCTTCTGGCCGATCTTTACGACATCACGGGAGAAGATCGATGGCTCGACGTCGGGCTGCGCCGGGCGGAAGAGCTGGTCTCGATCTACTTCGGCGACTGTGACCTGCCGCGCGGGGCGGCCGGAATTTCGTGGTACGAATCGCAAATGGGCCCCTCGTTCCTGCTGCATGGCCTGGCTCGACTTGCCCTGCTTGCCGATAGGCCGGAAAGTTGCCCGCTGGGTGCGGACTACACGGGTCGATGAATTCACGTTCAGGGTTTACCTGAGAGGAGGAATGTGATGCCAGACCAGGACCGAACGCTCCGCCGGTCGGCACTGCTGCTTTTTCCGGATGCCGTGCTGAACGAGGCGACGCTCGACCAGATTGTCCGGGAGGGATTCACGGATGTGGGTGTCGGCGTGGCGGTCACGCCCGGGCTAAAATACCAGGGCTTTTCGTTGGAGCAGTCGGAGAGGCTTGCCCGGATGTGCGAGGAACGGGGCCTGGGGCTGATTGCCTTTACCGGGTATATGAAATATAACGAACACCTCGTGGCGGAGGAACCCCATCGGCTGATGCATCTGGTCGGCGGGGGCGAGGTACTGGACCTGGACGGGCTGCGGGTGCGGTGGATGTGTCCTTTTCGCCCCGAGAATAAGGCCTACTACCTGTCTCTGCTGATGGAGATCTGCAATTGGCCGTCGGTACGGGAGATCCACCTCAACGATGAGGCGTGTCTGGGGTTCGGAGACGGGACGATCGGGTGCTACTGCGAGTTCTGCCAGTCGGAATTCCGGAAGCGCACGGGCGTCAACCCGCCCAGGACTGCGGATTGGGATGACTCGCTGTGGTATGCGTGGCTGGAAGCCCGGTTTGACAATTGGGAGGCGGTGCACGCAGAATTTCGAAGGGCCATCAAGGATGTCCGGCCGGACGTGGCTGTGGGGATCCAACACAGTCCCGCCATGCCTGAGCGGAACTACAATGCCTGGCAGACGGGGATCTGCCTGGCCCGCGATGCCCGTACGCAGGATGTTGTTGCCACAGACCCCTATCACTTCAATCACGACAAGCTGATCCTGCACCGACCCCACCGCAGGATCCTTTCGGAGACCACGAGAAGCCTGATGGGTGTGTGTATGGACCGGCAGGTGGATATTTATCCGCAGGGCTTCATGCCTCCGTCCCAGGCGGTGCCAATGGGCAGGCAGGACGGGTTGCTGGCGGGCGTGGTGCCGTTTGCACTGGGAGCAGACCTGGTGATGCCGTTTACCTATGAACAGATGAAGATCATCCCGGGATTTTTCGAGGCATTCGATGAGACCCGGCGACTGGAGCCGATGTTCGCGTCACACCGGCCTTACGGTTTTGCCACGATGATCATGCCCCAGCAGTCCGAGATCACCGGCCACTACGATTCGAACTGGGGGCATTCTGATTTGATCAATATGGTGGATATGGTCTACCGGACGGGCCTGCCGTGGCGGTGGTTCTGGGATCAGCGCCTGGACGACGCGGGCGACCGGTTGAGGGGTCCGGTGATCCTGCCCGAGGTGCACTGCCTCACGCAGTGCCAGGTCGATTGTATCAACGCGGTTGCCAAACGCGGAGAGGGTCTGCTGTGGATCGGCAACCGGCCGGCCGGTCCTTGGGCCGGGAGCGGCCCATGCAAGCTGCCGTGTACGATCGACTCGGGCGCCTTTGAACTCGACCTTCAGGGCGATCATCCGCTGACAGAGGGTCTGGACCACCCCGTGATCCTCAGCACCCGCGTGGATGGTCCGGGTCCGGACGGGGAGGTGCTGGGGACGGTGGAGGGCAGGCCGGCGCTGGTGCTGATGGAGGAGGGGAGGCGCCGAGAGGCGTGGCTGGCCGGCATGCCGGCTGTGAATTACACCGGAACGGTTCCGGGTAAGTCCTCGCTTGAGGAGACTTCCAATGTGGAACTGCTGCGGAGGCTGATTTTCTGGACGTCGGGCCGCAGGCCGCTGGCGCGGCTGGATCCGTTCCCGCCGGTGGACGATTACCGTACGCTGCGACCGGCCGACCGCCGGGCCGTGCCCACGATTGAGTTGCTGCCGATGGTCAAGGACGACGATTCTCTGCTGGCAATCGTGTTTCCGTATACGCCGGTGAGATGCCAGACGTCGCTGGTGGTGACCCTGTCGGAAGGTAAGACGCTCCGGAGCATCCAGGAGATCTGGTCGGGGGAGGACTGGAGCGACCGGGTGTCGTCTGTTGAAAATGGCACGGTACGCATCCCACTTGATATTCCAGGCGATTGTGACTTCCTGGCGATTCACGTGCAGATGGAAGGCTGAGCGTTTCCGGCAGAAAGGGTGGAGGTGCCGAGCAGATGGCGCAGAGAACTGGCCAGGTAACTCAGGAGCGCACGATACCGAAGGCGGAGGCGCACGAGGGGGACGGCCTGACACCCCGGGCGTTCCTGATCGGGCTTGCGCTGTGCGCCACCTTAGGCGTCTGGCTGACGTACAACCGGATGGTGGTCCAGGGGCCCTTTATGGGATGGTATTTCCTGGACCGGGGCGTGATGTTTGTCTTTTTCTGCCTGGTGCTGATGGTCAATCCTCTGCTGGCTTCCCTGAAGCGTCGCTACGCGTTGGGCAGGGGCGAGTTGCTGGCCATCTATGCGATGTTCCTGTTTTTGATGCCGGCATGGGGGATGGCCAAGGCGCTGCTGGGGTTTATGACCGGTGTGACCTACTACGCCTCACCGGAGATGCGCCATCTTGAGGCGGTGCTGCCCTATTCCCTGCCCTGGCTGGCGGTGCTGGATGGTGAGCCGGTGAGAGGGCTTTATGAGGGATTGCCGAAGGGCGCCTCCGTGCCCTGGTGGGCGTGGGTGGTTCCGCTGTGGAGCTGGGGGGCGTTTTTGGTGGCGCTGTTCATGGTGCTGATCTGCATGGCGGTGATTCTGCGGAAGCAGTGGGAGGAGCACGAGCGGTTTGCGTTTCCGATTATGCAGGTGCCTTTAGCGATGGGAGAGCGGGGTGAGGGGAGGGTGGGACCGCTGTTCAGGAGCCGGGTGATGTGGGGGGGATTTGCAATCCCGTTTACCATCGGTTCGATGAATGGGCTGCACAGCTATTTTTATTCGCTGCCTCAGATCAGATTGAGGACGGTGATCTGGATTTTCCGGCGGGCGATTCCTCTGTCGATCAGGCTTCACTTTGCCCTTGTCGGATACGCGTATTTCGTGAATTTAGATGTGAGTCTGAGCATCTGGCTGTTCAACGTGATCGCCAAATGTATCAACGGGACACTGGCAATGCTGGGGATGGAGCGCTACGGCGTATCCGGGGTGGTGGGACGGCACAGTTCTCAGGGGTCGGAATTTCTGGCGTTTACGGGGATGGGGTATATGCTGGCGCTGGCGGGCTACAGCCTGTGGATTGCGCGGGGACATTTGCGTAAGGTGTGGGCGAAGGCGCTGGGGCGGCCGTCGGAACTGGAGGATGGGGAGGAGGTGATTCCCTACCGGACGGCAGTGTTCGGTGTGGCGCTGGGGACGCTGTATCTGGGGCTCTGGCTGTATCAGGGAGGGATATCGCCGCTGGTGATCGTGCTGCTGTTCTTTTGCTGTTTTGTGGTGTTTCTGGTGCTGGCGCGGATTGTGAGCGAGACCGGGTATGCGGTGACGTATTCGCCGCTGAATCCGTTTGAGTTTGCCGTGTGTGCGGTGGGTTCTTCAGCGTTTGGTCCGACGGGTCTGGTGACGATGGGGCTCAGCTATGCGTGGACGATGACGCGGCTGAATACGATGATGCCCCGGGCTTCCGGGGCGCTGCGGCTGGCGCGAGAGATGGGACGGAAGCGGAGGCTGATCTGGGCGATGGGTGCTGCGCTGGCCGTTGGTTTGATCGTTGCGAGTTATACGACGTTAGAGTTGGGGTATGCGCACGGGGGGAGGAACCTGGATTACTGGTTCCGGGATGTGAACGATGCCTCCCTTCCATTTGACGAGTATGTCGGCCGCCGACTGTTGGAGCCAAGTCCGGTGTTCTACCAGGGATTTCTGTATACCGGGCTGGGGGTGGCCCTTGCAGCGCTTTTGATGGGGCTCCGGATGCGGCTGCCGTGGTGGCCGCTGCACCCGGTGGCGCTGCCGGTGAGTACGATCTGGATGACGGAGCACTACTACTTCAGCGTCTTTCTGGCGTGGGGGATCAAGGCGCTGGTGATGAAGTTCGGCGGGGCGAATTTTTACAAGAGGACAAGGCCGTTTTTCATCGGGATCATTTTAGGTGAGGCGGTCTGTTTGGGAATGTGGAGCCTGATTGACTTTTTCACAGGGAAGGTTGGGAATATGTTTCTTCTGTAGCGTTCAAGGGGTTGCCCGTTGATCAACCGATCGCTTCTTCCAAAAGGAGTCCTAACCATGCTTACTCAGGAACAGATTGATTTCTACCATACCAACGGCTATCTCGGTCTGGAAGACATCCTCTCACATCAGGAGGTCGAAGACCTCCGCCGGGTCACCGATGCGTTCGTTGAAAGGTCGCGGCAGGTCACCAGAACCGACGATGTGTTCGACCTGGAACCAAGCCATACGCCTGAAAGCCCCCGGTTGCGCCGTCTCATAAACCCGTCCCAACAGCACGACGTGTACGCCCGAGGCCTGCGCCACGACAAGATCCTGGACATCATCGCCCAGCTCATCGGTCCTGGCATTCGCACCAATGGGGATAAACTCAATATGAAATCTGCGGAGGTGGGTAGCCCTGTGGAATGGCATCAGGACTGGGCGTTCTACCCCCACACCAACGACGATCTGCTGGCCGTTGGTGTGGCCATAGACGACATGACCAGAGAAAATGGGTGCCTGCTGGTCATTCCGGGATCCCATCAAGGTCGCATCTACGACCACCACCTGAACGGGGCCTTTGCGGGCGCGGTCACCGAACCGGATTTCACCGGTGAAGGCGCCGTCCCGATCGAAGTCAAAGCAGGTGGCATCTCCATCCACCACGTCCGGACGCTGCACGGCTCCGCCCCGAATACGTCTGGCAAGCCTCGCCGCCTCCTCCTCTATATGTATTGCGCCGTTGATGCCTGGCCGCTGGTACAGTCTGTAACAAGCTGGGAGGAGTTCAACAGTAAAATTCTGCGCGGGGAGCCGACCCGGGAACCGCGCCTGGTCGACGTCCCCGTCCGGATTCCCCTTCCCCCTGCCGAGCGCTCGGGGTCCATTTATGAAATTCAAACCGTCCTTGAGTCGAGTAAAATGACGCCTGGTGATGTGGGTACTGCAAGCGAAATATCTTCGGTTCTTTCAGGGGAAGACAAAGTTGCGTGACTTTCCGTCAAAAGATGAAGTCACCATCTGTTTCGCCGTTACCTATCAGATGGCGGCCAGGTTTGAGAAGCGTGCATCCGGTATCAGCCACTACCAGGCGTGGACGCCGGATGAGGTGACCGAGCGAATCGGTGAGGTTGTCGTGTTCGTGGGTTACGGATTCTGGCGCGACGATCTGCTCGACCTCGCGCCCCGGCTCAGGTTGATCCAATCCATCGGTGCGGGGTACGACGTGTTTCCACTGGACGAGTTGAGGGCACGGGGCATCCGGCTTACCAGTTCTCAGGGTGTGAACAGGAACGCCGTGAGTGAGCACGCGATGGCGCTTATTCTGGCGTTTGCCCGACATATCCACACCGGACGGGACAACCAGCGCCGGCGCCACTGGCGCGGAATGATCCCGGATCTGTCGCAGCGAGAGGACGAACTGGGTGGAAAGACGATGCTGATCGTGGGGATGGGAGGCATCGGGTGCAGGCTGGCAGCGCTGGGCAAGGCGTTCGATATGCGCGTCCTTGCCACGAAGCGCAACCCGGCGACCGCCCGGGGACCGGCGGACGAGGTGCATACGCCGGACCGGCTGCGGGACCTGCTGCCGCAGGCGGACTACGTCGTGTTGACCTGTCCGCTGACGCCGGAGACGGAGAAGATAATCGACGCAGAGGCCCTGTCTGCGATGAAAAGCTCTTCGTGTCTGATCAACGTGGCCCGGGGCAGGTGTGTGGATGAGCCGGCGCTGCTGGAAGCGGTGCGCAGTGGGTCGATTGGGGGTGCCGGGATCGACCATTTTTGGGACGAGCCGCTGCCGGAGGACTCGCCGTTTTGGGATCTGGAGAATGTGGTGATCACGCCCCATACCGCGGGCCAGACCCGGATGTACGAGGAGAATACGATCGATATTCTATTGGAGAACCTGGAACGGCTGTGGCGTGGCGAGGTGGAACTGCGTAACCAGGTTTTGTAGACGGAGGCCCTCACCTATAAGTGACGGGTTTTTGTGTGGGGAGAATATGGCGATGGTGAAATTGGAAGTGTTGAAGGCTGCGGTGAACTGTGTGATTTTGGGGGTGGGTCTCCAGGGGAACAGGGGGGTGCGGATTTATCGGGCACGGCGGGCGTCCGGGCCTTATGAGGAGGTGGGGGTGGCGTATGGGGAGCGGTATGTGGATGGGGCGGATTTGGAGCCGGGGAGGCGGTATTTCTATTGTGCTGTCGTCTGGAACAGTCCCTACCTGTATCCGGAGCCGGGGTGGTGGAAGGAGGGGGAGCCGGTTTCTGTGGTTGTTCCACGGGCGCCGAAGGAGAGGCGGGCCATGCTGACGCGGAAGCGGCAGGCGTTTACGGTGAATATGGGCGGGTACCTGGACGAGTCGAATACGGTGACGAAGCAGCCGGAGACGTACTCTCCCGGACCGGGCCGGAGTATGCCGCCCTACGAGCAGGCGTTTGAGCCGAACATGTATGTGGCGATTGAGAACCTGGGGGAGACAGATGTGGTGAATCCGTGGGTGGTGGCCAATGGGGAGAGGGACTGGTGGTCGGTCGAGGGCATGGCGCGGGAGATTCTGGAGACCGTCGGTTCGGGGGCGTCGGATGGTGAGAAGGCGATGGGAGTGTGGCGGTTTGTTGCCGAAGAGCTTTACGACCAGAGGGCGGGTCTGTCATGGTCGGACGATTTTGGCGATCCGGTGAAGCTGTTCAATGTGTACGGGTTCGACGGCTGTATTGCGAATGCGGTCGTGAGCTGCCGTTTAGCCGAGGCAGCAGGACTGAAGGCCCGTGAGATCTGGCTGGGCGAAATTGCCTCTATAGATGGCTACGGCCGGGGACGGGTCTGTGCCCATGATATTTTTGAAGCGTATGCGGAAGGGGACTGGCGTTTTCTGGATACGGATCAGATGGTGTATTTTCTGAAGCGGGA
The DNA here is from genome assembly GCA_965222075.1 of Candidatus Latescibacterota bacterium. GTDB lineage: Bacteria > Latescibacterota > UBA2968 > UBA2968 > JAAXHW01. The sequence continues at coordinate 5,181,066 of OZ244937.1, forward strand.
CAACAAGACGGTGGCGGGGTCGGAGGATCTGGCGCGGGATATCGATCTGCTGCGCCGGTCGCACCGAACCCTGGGTCTGGCGGGAAGGGATATGCCGGAGAATACGTATTATTACACGCCTTTCCGGGAGCGGCAGTTTGTGTATCCGCCGAACAAAGGGGGGGTCTGGACGGACAACGCGGGCGTTTTTACACATGCGCCGGGGAAATATCCGCCGCCGCATACGATGGGGCTGCGGCTGCGTCCGGGGGAGAAGCTGGTGCGCTACTGGGACAACGTGGGAAAGCAGGTGGTGCGGGGGCCTCGAATGCATCCGGAGGTACGATATTCCAACGGGAAGCTGGTCTACCGGCCGGACCTGCGCAGCCCGCTCTGTCTGAAGGGGACCGAGGGGATGAAGAATGTGGCGCAGGAAGGATCGGGACGCAGAGCCGCGCTGCATCCGGCAAGGGCGGGGCAGGTGTCGGAGGTGGTGTGGAAGGTGGCGTCGCCCTATGCGATTCCGGGGGCGCAGGTGGGGATCACCTGCAGGCGGGAGACCCGGGAGGACGGTTTGGAGGTGTTGTTTTCAAAGGATGGGGAGAACTGGCGTTCGATCTGGATCGCGTGCGGACAGATGCGCGAGGGCAGACAGGGTTTTGTGCGCAAGCTGGATGCGTGTATAGAGCTGGACTGGCTCATCAATCCGGCGCTGAACGACTGGCGGGAGGAGAAGGACCTGGTGTGGCGGATGGGGCCCTGCTATTCCTACTACATCAAGGTGGCGATGTGGGCAGGCTCCAGACCGGAGGCGGTGGGGCTGGACGCGATCCGGTTCGACACGGACATCCAGTGCGCCACACGATCCCTGCCTTCGCTGTTTTGCGGGAAGAATACGATTGCCTACCGGGACGACAGCCCGGGAGGGCGGAAGGTGCGGGTGACCTACGGCTGGCAGGAGGAGCATTCGATAAGGCCTCCCGGAGCGCCGGAGCTGGTCTATCCAAAGGACGGGGCGGACGTGAACCGGCTGGATTTCGAGTTCAGGTGGCGGAGGCCGAAGGTGGACGATTACCATGTGCAGGTGAGCCAGTACGCGGATTTCCGGTGGTGCGTCTGCCCGACGTTCGACCGGTATGTGGGGAGGACGAAGTATGCGGGAAAGACGCGGTGGCAACCGGAGTTTCCGAATCTGCTGAATCCGGATGAGACCTATTACTGGCGGGTGCGGGCGAGGAATGCGAAGGGGGTGTGGGGAGACTGGAGTGAGGTGCGGTCATTCGTGCCGCACGGTCCTCGTCTTCCGGTGGGTCTTGAGGTGAAGGGGCGAGGCAAGGGGAGGGTGCTGGTGTGGTCAACGAATGGGGAGGGGAATCCGCCGGTGGCGTATCGGGTTCACGGATCGATGGAGTCGGGAGGGTTTTCGGCAGGTGAGGAGAATTTGGTGGGCGTCGTGGAAGAGACGCGCTGGCCGTTGGAGGGTGCGAAAAAGGGGATGTCGTATCGTGTGGTGGCGGTGGATGTGGGGGGGGTGCCGAGTACGCCGTCGGATTACGTCGAAATCTAAGATGGACTACAGAAAGAGGACGTGAGGGATGGCCGACGCTCAGACGGAAGACTTCCGAGATCGGACCCCTGGCGAACGCAGGACGGTGGGGGAGGGTGTGCGGGACGGCCTGACGGGTCGAGCATTCCTGATCGGGCTTGCGCTGTGCCTCTTTCTGGGAGTGGCGATCCCATACAACCGCATGATGGTCCAGGGCACCGCTCTGCAATTCTATTTCGTGGATCGAGGTGCCTTGTTCGTTTTTCTGTGTCTGATCCTGCTGGTGAACCCCCTCCTGAAGCGTACGCACACGCTGAAGCGGGGGGAACTCCTGTCCATCTTTTCGATGCTTCTGGTATCGATGCCCACCCTGTGGATGGTCAAGTGGCTGATCGCCTTCCTGACCGGCGCGACCTACTATGCTTCTCCGGAGCGGCGGGACTTAGAGGCAGTGCTGCCCCATATTCTGCCCTGGACGGCCCCTGAGGACGCCGAGGCCGTGCGGGGGTTCTACGAGGGGCTGCCGCAGGACGTTCCCATGCCCTGGCTGGCGTGGCTGGCCCCGCTGGCGAGTTGGGGGGCGTTTTTTATGGTGCTGTTCGGGGTGCTGATCTGCCTGGCCGTGATTCTACGGAAGCAGTGGGAGGAGCACGAGCGGTTTGCGTTTCCGATTATGCAGGTGCCACTGGAGATGGCGGAGATGGGGGCGGGGCGGGTAGGACCGCTGTTCAGGAACCGGCTGATGTGGGCGGGATTTGCGATTCCGCTTCTTATCGGCACGATCAACGGGCTGAATCACTATTTTTATATGCTGCCCAGAATCCAGATGGGGATGCAGCTGCGGATCTTTCAGGGGACGACGCCATTGCCCCTCAGGCTGCACTTTGCGATTCTGGGGTATTCGTACTTTGTGAACCTGGACGTAAGCCTGAGTATCTGGCTGTTCAACGTGATCTCCAAGGTCATCCGGGGGATGCTGGCTGTCCTGGGAGCGGAGTATACGGATGTGTCGGGGATGGTGGGTCGGTTCAGTTCCCGGGGTTCGGCATTTCTGGCGTTGACAGGGATGGGGTATATGCTGGTGCTGGCCGCCTACAGCGCCTGGACCGCCCGGGACCACCTGCGGGGGGTTTTCGCCAGGGCGCTGGGGAGGCCGTCGAATGCCGACGATTCCGGGGAGGTGATCTCCTACCGGGCGGCTGTTTTTGGGGCTGTGGGCGGGCTGGTGTATCTGGGATGCTGGCTCCACCAGGCGGGAACCTCGCCGCTGTTGATCTTGTTTCTGTTTTTTTCCTGTGTGGTGGTGTTTCTTGTACTGGCCCGGATTGTGAGCGAGACGGGGTTCGTGGCCACATATTCGCCGATCAACCCGGCGGAGTTTGTGGTGTGCGCGACGGGCTCGTCGGCGTTCAGCCCGGCCGGTCTGGTGACGCTCGGGTTTGGCTACGGCTGGACAATGACGCGGGTCAGCAATGTGATGCCCCGCGCTCTGGGGGCGCTGTGGCTGTCGAGAGAGATGGGACGCAAGCGGGGGTTGATCTGGGCGATGGGAGCGGCGATGGCGGTTGGACTGATCGCTGCAAGCGCGGTCACACTGGACCTGGGCTATGCACACGGCGGTCTGAACTTAGACCGGCACTTCCGTGATTATTCGCGCATCCCTTTCGACGCCTTTGTGGGAAAGCGGATGCTGGAGCCGAGTCCTATCTTCACCAGAGGGCTGCTTTATACCGGACTGGGGATGGGGGTTGCGGGCCTTTTGACGGCGCTTAGAATGCGTCTTACCTGGTGGCCGCTGCACCCGGTAGCGCTGCCGTTGAGTACGATTTGGTACACGGATACCTATTTTATCAGTGTGTTTTTGGCCTGGGGGATCAAGGCGATCGTGTTGAAGTTTGGGGGGGCGAATCTTTACCGCAGGACCCGGCCGTTTTTTGTCGGGATTATTCTGGGGGAGGCGACCTGCGCGGGTGTGTGGACCATGGTGGATTATTTTACCGGAACGATTGGGAACAGGATCTTTTGGTAAGAGGCGATCAATGTAAAGGGGGAGGTATGGATATTTTTGATATGAACTGCATGCTGGGGCCGACGCGTACCGACCGGGAGCCGTGCTTCCGGACGCCCGAGGCGTTGCTGGCCGAGATGGATCGGGTGGGGATCGCGGAGGCCCTGGTCTACGCGAGCCACGTGGCGATGGGACATCCGGCCGATGGGAACGCGTGGGTGGTGGAGGCCACGCGTTCCCACCCACGCCTGCACCCCTGCTGGGCGGTGCTGCCGCCGGGAACAGGGGAGCTGCCGGAGCCGGAGGAGCTGGTGGCGCAGATGCGCGCCCATGGGGTGCGGGCGGCCAGGATGTTTCCGGCCGTGCACGGTTTTCCGCTGCTGGAGCGAATTCTGCGGCCGCTGCTGGAGGCGCTCGCCGGGGCGGGGATTCCGCTGATTTTAGATCAGGGGCGCACGGGCTGGAGCCAGCTCACGGACTGGCAGGGGGTGTTCGCAATTGCAGAAGCGCACCCCGGACTGCCGCTGGTGCTGATACGGGAGGGGGGCACGACCGCGAGGGCCCTGTTCGGGGTATGGGACGCGTTTCCGAACCTCTATATCGAGGCGTCTTACATCCAGGAGTCGCGGATTGTGGAGGAGATTGCAGGGCGGTTCGGGCACGAACGGCTGCTGTTCGGGACGGGAATGCCGGTATACGACCCGGGAGGGCCGCTGGGGCTGCTGCAGGGGGCGCAAATTTCTCAGGGTCAGCGGGCGGATATGGCGGGCAACAGTCTGAGGCGGCTGCTTGGGCTGCCGGAGCGGGAGGCGGGCGAGGCGCCGGCGTGGCCCTGCGGTCCGCGCGGGTTTCGGGTGTTCGACGTGCACGGGCACCTGGGCCGGTTTCACTCGAAGTACCACCGGGACTGGTCGGCCGAACAGATGGTGTCGCGGATGGACCAGGTGGGGGTGGGGCGATTAGCGGTGAGCGATTTTATGGCGATCGGGCCGGACTACCGGAAGGGGAACGACCGGATCGGGGCGGGCGTGGCGGCGTTCCCGGACCGGCTGGTAGGATACGTGGTCTACAATCCGAATTACGAATCGGAGATGGCCGACGAGATGGCGCGGGCGTTCGATGCGCTGGGCTGCCGGGGGATCAAGCTCCACTGCGCACTTCACGATACGTCCACGGAGGACCCGCGCTACCACTTAGCGTTTCAGACGGCGCAGGAGCAGGGTTGCCCGATGCTGTGCCACGTCTACCAGGGGCCGTCTCCCGCGTTTTTGATGGAGAGGCTGGAGGCGTTCCCCGATGCGAAGTTCATCTATGCCCACATCGGCGGAGGAGACCGGGAGGGACTGAAGCCGTTTGTCGAGGTGGCCCATGCGCGGCCCAATCTGTTTTTCGATCTGGGGTACTCGAAAATGGCCCGGGGTACGCTGGCCTGGCTGGTCGAGCAGGTGCCGCCGACACAGATCCTCTACGGGTCGGACCATCCGGTGAACGGGTTCACCTTCCAGCTCGGGCGGGTGCTGAATGCGGACATTTCGGACGAGTTGAAGCGGATCATCCTTTGGGACAACGCGGCGAGGATATTCGGAGTGTAACGGTGGCTATTTTGAGGAAACGCAGGACACATAAGACTTGAAAGCGAGGTTGACAATGGCTGAGCAACTTGCGATTCTGGGGGGGGCAAAAGCGATTACGGTGGACGGCTCCGAGCAGTGGAAGCGGCCGGTGGAGGAGGAGAAGGCGGCGGTGTACGAGTTGATCGATGAGGGATTCCTTTCCGGTTCAGGAAGCGGAGTGCCGAAGGAGTTTGAGGACCGGTTCCGGGAGTATATCGGGTGCAAGTATGTGCTTACGACCAGCCACGGAAACACGGCGCTGGCAAGCGGGTTCTTCGCTGCCGGGCTGGGGCCGGGGGATGAGTTCATCGGGCCTACGATCGGGTACATCGGGAGCTACGCCGGCGCGCTTCACATGGGCGCGGTGCCGGTGTTTTGCGAGATCGACCCGGAGACGCTGCTGATGGACCCGGCGGATGCAGAGAAGCGGATTACGCCCAGGACCCGTGCCCTGGCGCCGATTCATACCGGCGGGCGGGTGTGCGATATGGATGCTCTGCTGGCGCTGGCCGAAAAGCACGATCTGGTTGTGGTGGAGGATGCGGCGCATGCGCACGGCAGCGAATGGGATGGGGTCAAGATCGGCAATGTGGGGCATATTGCGTGCTTCAGTATGCAGGGGACTACGCCCGGCGGAAAACCGGTGGCAGGTGGCGAGGCGGGCATTGTGGCTACGAATGACCGGGAGCTGTACGAACGGGCGCTGATCTATTGCCACCTGCACCGTCCCGGCGCGGTGGACGAACTGACAAACCCGGTTTACAGGCAACTGGACCGGCAGCTGCTCGGATTGAAGCTTCGGGCGCACCCACTGGCGATGGCCCTGGGTCTGGTGTCTCTCAATTCCCTGCCCTATCGGCTGGCGTCTTTCGCCGCGAACCGGGATGCGCTTCTTGGGAAGATTGAGGGGCTGCCAGGCGTTAAGCCCGCGCGCAACTATCCAAAGGCCACGGGAGTAGAATTATACGGTGGAATACGGTTTTTGTACGATTCGGAGGCACTGAGCGGACTGCCCGCAGCGAAGTTCGCTGAGGCGATGCGGGCGGAGGGCGCGCCGATCAAGGGCCCGGGCTTTAGCCATGTGGAGCACCTGCGGGCGATCTATACGGAGGATCTGCCCGGCCTGTGGGGGAAGGGACATTCCGGTCCGGCAGATATTCCGCTGCCGCGCTACGCGGAGGGGGATTTCCCGGTTTCCGAAGGGCTGCGCGACAGGGTTTTGTCCTACCCCGGGCGTATCGAGGCAGCGGAGGGCTTTATCGACCAGCTGGCCGCGGCCTTCAAGAAGGTTGTGATTCAGCACGAGGAGCTGCTTTAGCTGAAAGGGGTGGAGAGCGATGATTACAAGCCCGGGGGCACCGATTCTGGTGCTGTGGGACAGCCAGACGCCGCACCGATTTTCCGGTTATATCACCGAGATCTTGCAGATTGAGGGGTATAACTGGTTCACGGTCCACGACCTGTCCCGTCAGGCCATTTCGACCGAACAGCTCGGGGCACACGCGATTGTTATACTGACCCATGTGGAGCCTTCCAGCGAGGTGCAGGAGCAGGTGCTGGCCTACGTGCGGCAGGGGGGCAACCTCATCGCCCTGCATCCGCCGGAGGCGCTGGCGGGCGCCCTGGGACTCATCCCGCACAGGCAGGAGATGGTGGACCGCTATGTTGCCTTCAACAAGGGCTGTGCTCTGAATGCGGGCGTTGAACCGTATACGGTTCAGTTTCATGGCCGGGCGAAGCTTTACCGGTGGGAAGGGTACGAGGCGCAGGTGCTGGCCACGTTTGCTGCTTTCCCGGATGTGGTGACGAAATATCCGGCCATTGCCGTGGGCAATTTCGGCCAGGGGCACTGGGCGGTGTTTTCCTACGACCTGGCAGAGAGCACCGTGCTTTTTCACCAGGGGCGGCGCGAACAGGCCAGCACCGGATCGTGTCCGGACCCCGACGGCGACCGGGGGTTCAAGCCAAACGACCTGTTTGTGGGGTATCTGGACGCCGCGCTCTGCCACCTTCCCCAGGCCGACCTCCACCAGGACGCCCTGGTGCGCATTCTGGAGTGGATGACCGGACTGCGCCAGCCCCTGCCCCGGCTGTGGTACTTTCCCAACGGGGCCGGAGCGGTGGCTTTTATCAATGGTGATGGGGACAATATGAAGCGGGAGGATCTTGAGAATGTTGTTGCCACTGCCGAGCGGTTCGGGGCGTTGTATACCGTCTATCTGATGATGGAGAACCACGAGACAGTGCCTCCGGAGTGGGAGGCGGAGCTGTGCGGGCGGGGACACGATTTTGGACAGCATGCTTTTGCGGGACGGCTGCCCACACTGGTGCAGATGCGCGAACAGCTGCGGAAGGAAATGGACGCGTTCCGGTCCCGGTACGGCCATGAGTCGGTTACATTCCGGGGGCACAATGTCATCTGGGCGGGGTGGATGGAGATGGCAAAGTACCTGCGCGAGAACGGAGTGCGGCTGGATACGAATTTCGCAGCGGGGCCCTATTTTCGCCAGGGGTATCTGAACGGAAGCGGGCTGCCGGTGAAGTTTATGGACGAGGAGGGCACGCTGCTGGACATCTACGAGCAGTGTACGATGTCCACGGACGACGGGTGGCTTTCGGATAAAATGTTTCTTCCCGCGCTCAGTGTTGAGGCGTGCATCGCCCTGTCCGCTCAGCAGGCCGACGCTGCAATCGATCGGTTCCATACGGTGTACCATCCCTATTTTCATCCGACCCGCACGAGGCCCGGCCCATTGTCTGCCCAGAGGTGGCTGGAGGGGGCTCTAAGGCACTGCCGGGACAGGGGATTCACCTTTGTAAGCGGGGTGGACTGGGTGGCGTTCAACGACGGCCGGCGCGGGTTACGCCTGGCCGAGTACCGGTTCGACCCTGAGAGCACCGTGCTGGAGTTTGCACTTGAGGCGGAGGTGGCCGTGGAGGGTGTTACGCTCTCGCTTCCCTATACGTGTCGGGGGCGCGCAACAGGGGGAGCCGAGGTGGACGGAGAGGCAGTGGACGTGAATGCGGAGGAACTGGAGGGGCGGATGCAGGTGCTGTTGCCGGCCGATTACGGGGCGGGACAGGTGCGCCGTTGGCGGGTATGGTGGGGCGGCGCTTAGCGGAGGACAGGATGCAATTGGATTCATGCGACGTGGCGCTGGTGGGGCTCGACTATCCTATCCATACCACGATGGCTGGCATGAAAGTCCCGGCCAAGATAACCGCAAAACGTAACGCACCGATGTTTTTACCTGGCTATATTTCCCTTAGCTCAGGCCATTTAATTTTTTTCCGGATTGACGGATCGTGAAGTATCAATCCCCCTTGTGCAGCAATCTGTTCAAGGGTTAAATCGGTCAAGAGCGGTGCAATGTGCTGTATCAAATCGCCGTGTATGGATTCAAAGTCACCCATTGCCCCATGGTCTATTGAAACTTTCTTTGAAACCCCAAGTTCGTCATGCATCTGTTTGAGTTTCTCGGCAGTTTCTGGTGATAAGCTGAATGTCACCTGATCATGAGAAATATTACGATGAATCACTATCCACGGGGCTTCAGATCGCCACCTGGGAGGCTCCTGCGACTCGAATAAGCGAATCGCTCGTTCTGCGAGGGCCCTATACTCTCTTACCTCCTGTCCCCGTAAGCCGTAAGTGATTCCAAATTTGACGGCGATATCTCGATCAGGTTTGGCGATGGGGGTATCTATATCTTTAACATCGCGTTCCATTTGGTCGAGGAATTCCTGGATGCGCTCTTTGTCGAGACCTTCCCTGCCAATGATATCGACAAAGCTGAGAACTGCATTGCCTCCCGGCACTAAATCCACAGATTCCGCGATGAGTTTTCCTGGATTCTGATAGGTGATCCGATCAACGATACTTTTATCTTTTTTCAAATCTTCGGGAAGGTCATGCTCTTCGTGCTGGTGAAGGAAAGCATTGATACCGACCTCGGCTCTCTCGCCTTTTATTCGTCGAACCCTGTGAGCGGTGAGATACATCCTCAAAAAATCTGATCGAATTTTTTCGGGGGCCTCGTATCTGTGCTATAAAGGCGCGTTCCGCAAACTCCATGGCCTTATTGTGAGAATCGCTAACACTCATTTTTCCTGAACCTCAGCAAGGGGATGTCCAAACTCAACTACGATTACATAAGCTGGTAGTGACCCGTCAGATCGGTTGGTCTGTTTTAGCTTCTGCCTTATTCTTGCCTTCACGTCCCGGTGTGTCAAGAGGCGTGCAGGCAGGCAACACAGCGAGTGAATAAAATCTCAATTCACTTTTCACCATCGCCACCCGCGCCGGCCCCGGTCATTTTCCCGGTCTTCGGGTGTCTCGCCAATCACAATATCAAAATTTGCCGTCAATTCACCAATCTCAGATCCGGGCAATGGCTTAAACGGTGCTGACAGCAAATCGTGAGAAGCGCGACCAGAATTCCGAAATATAAAATCTCGCTCATTATCCGGATTGTCTTTCACGTACAACTGCGTGGTCAAAAGCCGATGCCCATTTTTGTTGATCGCAAAATGAATGTGTGCGGTTCGCGAACCCGCGTACCGCACGGGCTTAATCGTCCGAAAACGGTATTCACCCGTAGATCCCGTTTCAAAACGCCCAAAACCCTGAAAGTTTTCGTCTCGCCTGTTCCGCCGTGGGGCCTCAGTATGAATGTAAACGCCATTGCTATCGACCTGCCAGATCTCCACCAGGGCATTTTTTGCGGGATTGCCAGTCACATCCATAACACGCCCGGTCAAGTGTGTGATTTCTCCCACGGCTGGCGTAATCGCATCGTTGATTATCACGAGGTCGTTATCGACATCCAGCGGCATCTTGTCTGGATAAAACGGACCCCCGGTCTGCCGGGGCGTTCGTATCAGTTGTTCGGCAAAAGCCCCTGGTGTCACAAAAGCCGCAGCACCCAATGTGGCGGCTTGATAGAGAAAGCGTCGGCGATTTACATGCATCACGGCCTCCTATGCATAAGATTTTCTGTCGAGCACTGATCCTTAGACCACGCGATACGCCAGAATGTCCCCACACATCATCGCCCATCCCATACCGGGTCGTCATCCACTATTCCGACCTACGGCTATCGCTGGTTGGAAACGCTTGAGCGCAATGCCGGCAATTGATTGTTCGCGGTGGTGGTCTGACCCGGGAGGTCAACCCTCGCCTGCCTGTCCGAGGGACGCAGGCAGGCGGCAAGGCAGGGGCAGGTAGTGAGATATAGTATTCCTCAAGGCCCAAGATCCTGGCTTCCATCGCCTGTTGATCTGTCAGGTCATCGGGCGTGAGCGCCTACCTGGAATGAGGTGTATAACATACCCCTATTTCTCTTTCTGCACAACTTCGATGTGTATTTGCGAAATTGACCACCAGGCACAAAAAGCGGGGAGCGGCCACAGCCACCTCCCCGCTTTTGCCTGCTTTGCGGCATGCTCAGAAGCGCAGCCCCACCTGCCCGAAGACGAGGCGGCCCACCTCCGGGGCGCCGACGAATGACCGATAGGGCCTGTCCAGCACATTGCTCGCATTGACCCGCAGTACCAGATCCTGCTTTAAGGGCAACTGGTAGTTCAGGTTCAGATCCAGCACGGTATAGGCATCCACCTCGCCCACGTACACCCCCGATTGCATGGGGAAGGAATCGATGTAGCGCACCCTGCCACCTACGGCCAGCCCCCACCCGGCGAAATCGTAGGTCGCCCCCAGTTTGACCTTGTGCCTGGGTGCATTCAGGGCGATGTCGCTACCCCCCGCGGCCTGGGAGTACTTCAGGTTCTCGAAGAAATTGTCGTTGACAAAGGAATAGTTCCCCGTGAGCTTCCAATTGTTGTTGGGGTAGTAGGCCAGGCTCAGGTCCAGCCCGCGGATGGTCACAGCTTCATAATTGCGGTAGCTCATAACCATCGCGTAGGGATCGGAAGCCTGCTCGGGCGAGACCGTGCCATAGGGGATGGCCGCCGCCCCCGCCGTGAAGATGCCGGCCAGTTCGTCCACCGGCGAGCCGTTGTTGTTGCCCTGCACCACGCCCGGCACCTGCACCGCGTCCAGCGCCTGCAGGGCAATGGCCAGTCCCGCGTTGGCCGGGTCGGACAGGGCCTGGCGGATGCCCTTGCTCAGGGCTGCGCCCAGAGTCTGCGGGTCGAGGAAGACATTCGGGGTTTCCACCGACACTGACCCGACGAAATTCTTGATCCTGGACTGGTACAGATCCGCGGCCACGACCAGTTTGTCGGCCACTACGCCTTTGTAGCCCAGTTCGATCGTCTGGGTAATGGCCGACTGGATGCGCGGCACGTCATAGACCGTAATGGGGGTGGTGCCGTCCGCCTCCACAAAGAAGAAAGGCTGTTGATGTTCATCAGGCGCTTCACCGAGAGGCTCCGACTCTATGTTCAATCTGCCCATGACATTGCGCAGGCCGGGCAATTGCTCGGGCACGATGCCGGACAGGACCGCGACCAACCGGCCGGCTGCGGCCTGGGCTTCTGCGGCCCCCATGCCCTGAGCCGTCAGGGCGCCGGCTGCCATCGCCTGGAAAACGGGTCCAACCTGTGCCAGCACCGTCCCCCGGCCGATTCCCCACATCACGTTGGTGAACACCGGGTCGTCCAGAGGCAGGTACTGGTCGGCCGGCAGACCGGCTATTGGGGCAAGGGGCGAGCGGAACAGGGGTCGGCCCTCCCCGTTCCGCCGGAAGGTGAAGCCGTAGCTGTTGCTCCCGTAGTTTCCCTGGGCCCAGATATCGATTGACTTGAACTTCAGGCCGTGTGCCGCAAAGAGAGGCGTGAAATGCGGACTCAGCCCAAAGGGATCTCTGTTCGTTTGCAGGTCGAGGTAGAGATTGTTCGTCGTGGGCGTGCTGAACGCCCGGTTGTAGGTCAGCCGCAGCGTCTGAGTCGCCTGTGGCTTGAATACCAGGGCGGCCCGGGGCGACAGCTCGGGATCCGCGAGGCGGGTGTGGTAGTCGTAGCGCAGGGCCAGCACCAGGTCCAGCAGGTCGCTCAGGGCGGTTTCGCTCTGCACGTAGCCGCCGAACTCGTTCAGGTCGTCGTCGTCCTCGTTCCTGCCCATGATGGTGCCTTCGGTATCGGGCCGCGTCAACAGCGCGTCAAAGCCGTAGGTGAAGCGCTGGCGCGTGCCCAGACTGGACGCGTGCTGCGCCTGGAACACCGTCAGGGCGGACTTGTCGACGACGGGAACGCCCGTGCGCAGCAGGTAGGTACCGCCCGCATCGGTCCAGTTGCGGAAGGCCTGGAAGAACCAGTCGCGGTACAGCAGCCGCAACTGGGCGTAGTTGTACCGCCAGTCTATGGTCTGCGACGCGCCCACGCCGGTCAACCCGACCAGGTCCGCCTTGTTGTGTCCCACTGACAGAATGGTGGTCAAGTCGTCCGAGGCCCGCCAATCCAGACGCGCTTCGAGACCTATGTTCCTGGTGTCGGGATTGCGCGTTTTGAGGGGCGGCAAGTTCGCTCCCGCATCTATCTCCGCCTGCCTTTGCGCCCGGGCCTTCACCTCCTCCGGGTCGGTGTACTCCCACTCCGTTCCCGTATAGTACCGGGCCGAAACCTTGTAGCCCAGGCGGTCCCCCGCCACGCCGGCGTGCCGCAACGCGGTCTGGCGCAGGCTGCGTTCTCCCATCCCCACTTGCACGCTTGTGCCCTGCGAGGTAAAGGGCGAATGGGTGATGACGTGCATGACCCCATCGGCGCTGTTGGGCCCGTACAGGGCCGACCCCGGCCCCAGGACCACCTCGATGCGTTCCACATCGTCGTTGGTGATCGGAATGAAATTGGGGGCGTTGACCCGTAGCGAGGGCACCCGCGCCAGGCGGTTGTCCGTGAGCATAAGCAGGGTGCCGGTGAATACGCTGTTGAAACCGCGCACCACCACACTGCTATTCACCATGCCCGTCTTTGCAAAGTCCACCGCCGGCAGATCCTGAATATGGTCGACGACGTTCAGCACCGGATTGTTGCGGATTTCGCGGTCCTCGACCACGGATACCGAGGCCGGGGCCTCCAAAATCTTTTCCCGCCGGCGGGAGGCGGAGACCACGCTTTGCTCAAGAATAATGACCTGCTCCACCAGGATCGCATCCAGCCGGGTGGTCTGGCCGGCCCGCACCTGCACATTTTCCCGTATTTCGGCCTTATAGCCGACAAACGTGATTTCGACCTTGTAGTTCCCCGCTGGAACGGCGATGCGGAACCGCCCCTCTGCGTCCGCTGCTGTCCCGGTCCCCTCCGGCAGGGCCGCTCCCTGAACGGCGATATTGGCGCCGAGCAGGGCCTCCCCCCTCTCTCCCGTAACCGTACCCTCGATAAAGCTTCCTGACTGGGCCCAGACGCTACTGCATAACAACAGCGCCCATAGACTGATCGCTCTAAACGCGGCCATAAAATGCCTCCTCAAACGCTATCCGATTCGGCGGTCGGGAATGGCTTTGTTGCACGAATCAGTAGCAGAAAAGAGTTGCACGAAAAAGGGCACCAGCCAGCCTGCATCTCCATATCGAGTAAGCTCGCCCGTTGCAAGCCGGTGGACAGTGGCTCCCCGGTTTTGTCCGGGTTCGGGTTTGCCGGGTCGACCAGGGGCTGCTGACCGCCGGGGTCCGGGTCTATAAATTGTAAATCAAGTTCAGTTCGATGAAGCTGTCGCGTCGCGTCGCATAGGAAAAATCCACTTTGTCGGTGCCGAGAAGGGCGATTGCCTCCAGGCGTAGAGACCACTGGTCGGAGATGCGCCGGTTCAATTCGAAAGTCAGTACACGTGTCGTCGTGTCAAGGTCTTCCATAATACTGGTGAGAATTTCGGTGCTCTGGACATCGTTGAACGTGAAGCGCGCGGCAAGGAAGAGATCGTTCTGGAAGATATTGGTCGCATTCCGGCCCCGCCCATCGTAATTCCATTCGCTGAGCAGGCTGAGGTCGACAGCCGAGCCCAATATGGAATAGAACGTGTATTCGCCGCCAAAAGCGGAAGCAACGTAATCCTCTTCCCCGCCGAGACGGTTTCGGGCTCCGGAGCGCCGAATAGCCTCAAGCTTGAACAACCAGGAGCCGGCAGTCAGCTGGGCGTCCAGTCCAAACTGGCGGATCTGCTCATAGTACGGTACCAGGGCCGGCTCGCCATTACGGTCTCCGTCCGGCAACGGAAAAGGATCCCGGCTGGTGCCATCGAATACGCTCATACCCACATCGAGGGTTCCGAAACTGCGGCTGTAGCGGACGGCGAGGTCCAGATGCCACTGCCTGGCGTCGCTCTCATATGAAACCCGCTCATTGTCCACGATGAGCGGGAATCGCAGGCGGCCAGAGCGGCCCGGAAAGGTGCGAGCGCGGTGGCAGGTCAAACCGAATATTTCCGCCGCGCCCCAATCTCCGGACCATGTGAGATGGGCCATGGGCTGGCCCAGGGTGGGCTCTTTGTACGGGTGCTCGACGAGGTCGATCTGATTGATGATATTGACCAGGTGGCGCGATTCGGTGACTCCCCAGAACACCCGGTCAACGCCGAGGCGCAGTTCCCATTCACCATTGCCGATTTGGCCGAATAGCATCAGATAGGCTTCATGCAGATCGGCATGGGTGCGGCGTGAATCCGCGCCGTCGTAGCGAAAGAACGGGGCCAGGATGAGACTTCTGCCCTGGGCGTCTTCAAGATAGAGTTTTGGCTCCGCAACAAAACCGCTGCCGTGCGAGCGCTGGCCGGCATGGGCGGCGGATTGGGGATACCATCGGCTTTCGATGCTCACGCGCCCGGAAAAGTCATGTGTGACGGTCTGGGCAACAACCCCGACGGGAAAGACCGAGGCCAGAATCCAGACGGCGACGAGAGACGCGCTAAGTCGCATCAACGCGCCCGTTTCAGCCCGGTTCGCGTGAAGTCGCGGTCGTTGAGCCTGGTTCGGAATTGAAAATCCGTCCAGGTCAGAACGGTGCTTTTTCCGGTGAGATGATTGACCATCGTCATCTCGCCAGCCTGCCAGTAACGACCCAGATACTGCTCGTAGCTCCCCAGGGTGAGCGTTTTCAGATGCGCGTCTTTGCGGTCGTAGTACTCCACTTTCCAGACGCGAAGCTCGTCCTGGTCTTGCCAGACCAGCTGGCGGCGGTAGCCTGATTTCTTGTCCACGGGGACGCGTTCGGAGACCGTGCACGTCAAATCGCCGCAAGGCTCGTCACGCAGGTACCGGTAGGTGAACTTCTCCACCTCCTGGGCGCCCATGTCTTCATAGGCGAATTCGCTGCCCATAAAGGAGCCGGAACGGTTCGACGAGCTGATCCGCTTGACCCGTTTCAGAGCGGGCAAATAGAGCCATTGCTCGTCCGCTTTTTCCCTACGGGCGTGGATAAGCAGCGCGGTCCCCTGGACATCGCGCGGATTATCGAACACGAACAGGCTCTTGTCGCCGTCTCCGGCGACCTCAAGAACCTTAAGACGGAGCTCACGACGGCTCTCCTGCCCATGTCTGTTGCGTAATATCATGGTTTGGCGGGCCGTGAAATTGCCAAAACCCTCGGCGCGCGCGCGGGCTTCAAGCGCGATCTTCAGCCCGGTTTCCCCGGGTGTGGCACTTTCGGAATAAGCGAGTGTTGGCATGCCAGGGCAGGTCGAAATGATTAGACAAAGCGCGAAAAACGGGAACTGGGGTCGTGCGGGGGAACATGCGTGAATCATGAATTTCTCCGGTCAATGGCAATCAGCAGAGTCGGAAGGAGCAAGAAATCGGCTGCAAGTGCGAAGATGATCGTGATGGTGACCAGAAGGCCGAGCGCCCAACTGACTTCGAATCCGGATGTGGCGAACACCAGAAAGCCCGCTGACAACACTGCGGTCGTAGTCCATAACGCATAGCCCACGGTGCGAAAGGCGGAGCGCACGGCCTCGGGAGCCGTAAGGCCCTCGCGGCGGGCCTTTAGATATTTGCTCAGAAAATGAATCGTATCGTCCACGACAATTCCGAAGACGACGGCGATGACCACCGATGAGGCAATGCCCACGTGGCCGACGAGATAACCCCACAGGCCGAAGCTCATAATTGCGGGGATAAAATTGGGGAGCAGACTGAGGAGCCCGATCCGAACGCTCTTGAAAATCCAAATCAGGATAAACGAAATGAGCGCCATGGCCAGGATCGTACCGCGCAACATGCTGTTGATATTCCGCAGTGACAGGTGGGCAAAGACGATGCTCAGGCCCGATGCTTCGTGCGCAAAAGCGGGCGCATTGGCCTGCAGCCAGGCCTGGGCGCGCTTGTCGAGTTCGCGAAGATCTCGCGACCACGCATTCCTGGTTATGACGACCATGCGCGTAGCGGATTTGGCGACATCGATGCGGTCGTTGAGATCGCTGCCGAACGGAAGCGAAAGCTCGTAGAGCAACAGGTACTGCGCCGCAAGATCCGGGTCTTCAGGCAAGCGATAGAAGGCCGCATCGTCGCCGTGCATGTTTTTGTTGAGACGTTTCATAATTTCCGAAAACGCCTGGACATGGGTCACTTCGGGCTGCGCTCGATACCACCCGGCAAAAGCATCGACCTGGCGCAGATAGTCCGGATCGGTAATGCCGCCTTCGCGTCCTGAATTCAGCGAGTATTCCAGTTTGTCCACGCCGGTCAGGTTGTCAATGATATAATCCGTATCGCGTCGGAACTCGTAGCGATCATCAAAATACTGCGCCATGTTGTCGCTTAACTCAATGCGGGGAATCCCGATTATCAGGCAAGCAACCGCCAACGTAAGCGCCCACAGCAGGAATGTACGCCGGGCGATAACGAAGTCGGCAAAACGGTCGAAGAAGTCAGTTTTTTGAGAACGGACAACAGACGCGCGCAACGGCAGAATTGAAAGCAATGCCGGCAATAGCGTCATGGTGTACACAAGTGCCCACAATACGCCAAACGCCACGTAATTGCCCAGGACGTGAAATGGCGGCGAATCCGAGGCATTCAGGCTCAGAAATCCGATCGCGGTCGTGACCGACGTGATAAATACCGGATAGGCATTGATGTGAAATGATTCGACAATCGCCGCATTTCTGTCAAGACCCCGCCTCATTCCCAGCAAAACACTCGTTACAATGTGGATCGAATCCGCGATGGCGATCACCAGGACGATAATCGGCACGCCGGCGTTGGTGGGGCTGAACACCACGCGGTTCCAGCCGGCGAACCCCATGGTGGTATTGATGACAAACGCGAGCACGGCGACGATGGCCAAAGTGCCGAGAATCGAGCGCAGAAGAATAATTGTGGCACCTACGATGATGAGAAACACAATAGGTGTCAGGGTCTGCATATCGCTCTGTGTGGCATCGGCGAAAGTCCGGTTCATGACGACATCGCCGGTCATGTAATAGTTGATTTCCGGGTGGCTCGTGCGGGCTTGATTGAGGAGCGAATTTAGATAATCGGTAATTTCGATGACTGCCTGGTCATGATTTTCGGGCAGGATAAAATTAATGACCACTCCGGCCGTGCGTCCGTCGTGGGAGACCAGACGCCCGGCAATTTCGACGGCGCCCAGCGCGATCTTCTCGATTCGCGCCAAATCGGTATCGCTCAGTGAAGATGCGTCATCAACGAGCGGAGCGACAACCAAATCGTCATCGTGTGCTTCGCTATGGGTATAGTTGGTAAGGGAGTTGACCCGGCTGGAATAGGGCGCGCGCCACGCGGCTTCGGTCAGTTCCTCAACCGCGCCAAGCGCTTCGCGGGTGAACACGGAGCCATCTCGGGGCGCAATGGCAATCAGTGCCGCATTGGAGGCGGAATACGTGTTCTCCAGCGCGTCGAAAGCGAGGAGTTGCGGGTTGTCTTCGCTGAACAGAATGCGGTAATCGTTTGTAACGGTGATAAAGCGAACGCCAGCCGTCATGGCCAGCATGAACAGCGTTGCGAGCACAACGACCAGCCACCGATGGCGCAGAATATTAACGACGCAGCGATCCAAAAGCACATGAGTCATCGCCGCTCCCATCCCAGGCCAGGAGCGGCGATGACCTCACCGACTCGAACGCGCGACGCTGTCGACACCGCCAACTGTAGATAACTTCGTTCCATCTATCCGATGAATCCCTGGCTTCCTGTTAGCGGACGGAGGCGGTCACACCACGGCGCAAGCATCTTCACCATTTGATTGATTTTGATGTGTAGACGTGGTTGGGCATCTTGTAACTCAGTCCGTCGTCGTACACCGAAATCTGGAGAAGCTGAGAGAAGTTATCCGATCTGAGGACCTGTTTGTTCGTGAGCATGCGATGCAAGCGTTGTTTCATCCGGTAAATCCACAGTGTGCCTAATGTGGAGGTCTTTGGAAACTGGAACTGGTCGGCAAGTCGGTTTCCTATGAGTGCTCGTGAAAGGCGGTAGGCCATATCTGCCAGTTTTTCACGCTCAACCGGATCGTCTATATCCGCAACTGACGGAATTGAATTTATCAACATATTCGCCACGCCTATCGAATCGGCGTCCGGCGGCGGCTCGCACATATAGCCGATCTTGTAAATCTTTTCCGCCTCTTGGTTGGTGGTATAGAGGATGGTCTCAGGAATCCCCATGAGATAGCCGGTGTAGCGCCAAACCTTGATAATGCTCTCTTGTTCTTCCTTGTTGAGGGCCGCGCCCACCAGCAGCGAGTATTCCACCAGGCGCTTTGAAAAGACGGAGATGGCAAACCCCAGGTGCGCCGCGTTTACCGGCGTGCCCCAGGCTTCGTGATTCCAATCGTCGGATTTCGCCAGCAGGTTCCTTATTCGAGTATGAACGAAGCGTATTCGTGTGGATAGCTTCCATCCGTCGCCGTATTTTCGCAAGCCGCCGGGGAAAAAGATATCCATCATGTGGCGGTTATTCTGTTGGAGGCGCCTTTTGGTCGACGCCACCCGCCCGGTAATATTGAAAGACTTGGCGATAAGCGTCGAGAAGCCTTCCACCAGCACCCCCGTAACGAATGCGACGAGCATGAGGTTTACGTTTGCGTGGAAGGCGCGAATCCCCGGACGAAAGTCTTCGTAGTTGAGCCATGGAGGTTCTTCAAGGCTTTCGAAGAAATCGCGCAGGGCCTGTGGCGCATTGCACAGAACCTCATCGCGCCCCTCTATGCCAGCCCCGATGAACCGGTGCAGGTCGTGAGGAGGCAACGAGGAGACTTCCTCCATCACCGTATCCAGCATGGGATCGCCAATGGCGATATGCTTGATGTAGTTGTCGGCCATTGCATGGTCGTGGAGGCGAGCCTTCGCATACCCCTCAACGTACGCCGATGGTGGTTGTTTCATCCTTCAAGCTCCTTACAGTTTGGCCGACGAGCCCCCCGAATGTACTCAACCACATCCTCGGTCGACATATCGAATCTCAACACCGATTTGGAACTTCTCAACAACTGGAAGAACCGGGTAGACCAATGCCAGGCTTGACTTTCCCCATCCAGGTATCCTACACCCCCCCGGCCCTTTGCGTCAAGTTAATCTTAATACTGGGATGTACAAAATATAAATATAATAGCGAACAGAAATAATGTCAACTTTAAGGGTGTAACTCACAAGGTGTCGTCTATAGAACTATTTAATAATCAGGTAGTTGTAATATCCCGGCGAGATAGAAAAGTAACTCTTTGGCTACTTACCGACATAGACAGCTCCGCGGAAGGGTAGCGTTCCGGAGGCGGCAGTCTCCAGGCTGACCGACGGCAAGGTCTCCTGGCGACGTGGAGCGAGTGCAGGAGGTTCGTCCCCTCTGTCTCCCTCAAATTTCTCCTTGAGAATGCCGCTGAAAAGATATATATAGATATGAAAGGAGGGTACTGATGGGCGCCAAATCGCACACCGCCAAATGGGGTACCAGCCTGGCCGTCCCTTGTGGGCGCCCCGTCGTTGGGGGATGTGGTTGGGACTGGTAAAAAATAGTGAATAGAGTCCACTTAACCCGTTCTATTCACTTATATTTGACAATATGAAGTGAATATATTACAATAAAGGCATGGCAACCACACAACCGATAAGAAACCGCATCCAGGCGCTCAAACGAGAGTACGATACCTTGCGCCAGGGCAAGGAATCGCTGCTGTCGATGATTGACGATGTGGAAATACCCGAGAGTGTGTACAACTCGAACGCGATCGAGAATTCAACCCTCACCCTCGAGGAAACAGAGAGAATTCTGTTGGAGCAGATGCTGTCCAGGAATGTGTCTGTGCGGGAAGTCTTCGAGGCAAAAAACCTGGCCCGGGTCACAGAATACAAGCGCAAAAAAGCCAGGGATAGTCAGCTGAACAAAGACCTGATACTGCTCTTGCATCAGATGCTTATCGGCGGCATTGATGATGCCATCGCCGGCCGCTTTCGCCAGGCGGGGGAATATGTGCGGGTGGGCACGCATATCGCGCCCGCGCCTGAGCATGTAGAGCGCATGATCGATAACATTCTTATCGAATATTCCAGCGACCTCGGCTCTTACTTCCTGGACAAGATTGCCCGATTTCACCTGGATTTCGAGACCATCCATCCCTTCTGCGACGGCAACGGCCGAATGGGGCGCGTCATCATCAATTTTCAACTCCTGAAGCTCAGTCTACCGCGCCTGATTATCCGCAACTCGGAGAAGGAGCGGTACTATCGGGCATTCAGGGAATATGGGGACGGCAAAACGACAAAGACGATGGAACGCATCCTGTCGCTGGCTCTGGTAGAAGCGTTGCACAAAAGGCTGAGCTACCTCAGGGGCGAGGTGATCATCAGATTGTCGAAATACATCGTACAGAATGGACTTTCGGCGCCCGCCGTCACCAACGCCGCCCGCCGTCAGACCCTTCCCGCCTTCCGCGAGAAGGGGGTGTGGAAGATTGCAGAAAGCTTTGAGTAGATTCGCACCGAGGAGACTATGATATGCCGGAACTATCGATTTCTACATTGTCTTGTTACACAGGTGACTGGAGGGGGTATGGAACAGCCTATCCGGATTCTTCAGGCGGGGAACGATCCTTCGGAGGGTCTGTGCGCCGAGGTGCTCCGGTGCGAGGGATTTCCCTGGTTCGATGAGCGTTCGGCCGGGGCGTTTGATGGGGTTCCCCCGGGCGTAAGCCTGGTGGTTGTGGCCGGTGTTGGCGTTGACAGAGGGACCGCCGAGCGGCTGGCAAAGGCGGTGTCCGGGGGTGTGTCGCTGATCGCGGTTGCGCCGGACCCGACGCTTGCGGCGGCGTTTGGGGTGAGGGTGGGAGGGGCGGTGGAGGACGCGCATCTGTCGGTGACGGGATTGCCAGGCTGGGAGCACGGGGAGGTGGCGCTGCTGTGTCCGGACGATGCGGGACGTCCGCTACGGGGGGGGCGCGAGGCGGCCGCGCTGCGGGATTCCGGAGGCGAAAGGTGCGGCGCGGGGTTGGTTTCGGTGAAGTTGGGCGCGGGGACGGCCTGGATTTACGGGTACGATCTGTGCCGGACGGTTGCCACGCTGCGCCATGGTACAGGCGATGTGCACGAGCGGCTGGCGAAGGATATGGGGCCGCTGACGGGCCCCCGGCATATTTACGGGTTTTTCGAACTTTCCGACAAGCTGCCACGCGATGTGCCGGTGTGCGACCTTCACCAGGATATTTTGCGGACGCTTGTGGGAGAGGCGCTTTCCGATACCTGCCTGCCGAGGCTGTGGCACTTTCCGGATGCGGCCCCGGCGCTGTGGTTTGTGAAAGGGGACGGCTGTGGAGAGGCCGGCGCCGATGTGGAGGTGGAGGTTGTGGAGCAGTACGGGGCTTATCTGACGTTCTACCGCCCGCCCGTGAGCCGGTATGGCGGGGACCTGATGCGCGACTGGCACGCGCGCGGGCACGGGATTACCATCGAAGCAAACCTGGACGATATCACACGGCCGGTTGTTGAGGTTTCGGGGAAGACGGAGCGAAAGGCGCTGACGGTGGAGGATCTGAACGAGAATGCGCTGCCGGATATTCGGGCCAACCTGGAGCAGCATCGCGACAGCTTTATGCGAGAGACGGGGCTGGAGATGGATACGATCTGCATCCACGGATGCCAGTGGTCCGGACAGCCGATGGCGGAGATGGTGGTTGAGCTCGGCTGGTACACGCCCACCCATTTTATCTCGCACGATCCGCGCATGCGGCACGACGAGCGCTACGGGCCGTATATGATCTCGACGGCGCTGCCACTGCGCTACTTCCAGCACGGGGTGGGGGTGCTGGCGCTGTGGCACATGCCTGCGCAGTGGGACGAGAGCCAGACGCTTGGAGAACGCGATTCGACGGATGCTAAATCCATGGGCAGGGTAGGCCTTTCGGCGGAGGCCTACGGGGCGGAGTTGGCCCGGTTCGCCGAGGATGCGGCAAAGCGCTGGCACGGGGTGCAGATCGCCAATTTCCACCCCAGTTATGTGGCGATACCGCAGGACGATCCGAGGGCGTCCCGGCGGGCGCTGGAGATGGGCCTGGGTGGGGCCCGGGCGGCGGGCTGCCGGTTCGAGAACCAGGAGCGGTGGTCGCTTTTCTCCCGCGCCCGGGCGGATGTGCGGCTCACCGGGCGACGGAGGGAGGGGGACGCCGAGTTTCTGACTGTGGATTCGCCGGGGGACCTGGAAGCGCTAACGCTGCTGCTGCCCGACGGTGTGACCGAGATTCGAGCGGCGGAGTCAGGCGAGGCGCTGGAGGTACGTGAGGTAGAGCTTGAGGGGCGGAAACAACAGTGTGTGGTGGTGGACCTGCATGCGGGGGCGCCACGGACGCTGCGGGTGGTGAAAGACAGAGGTGAAAGGTGAAGGCGATTGTGGATTGCGGAATGCGGAATGGAGGTTTTTCAATCCGAACTCAAAGGAGGTTGGTATGGAGCGGTTCGGGCAGCTGGAACTGGATTATCTGGCGAAGGTGATCGCCAGCGGGACGCTGAACAGCAAGACGGGGAAGTTCACGCCGGAGCTGGAGGAGCGGTTCGCAAAATGGGTTGGGGCCGAGCAGGCGGTGGCGATGAACAGTGCGATGAGC
Organism: Candidatus Latescibacterota bacterium; assembly: GCA_965222075.1. Lineage (GTDB taxonomy): Bacteria > Latescibacterota > UBA2968 > UBA2968 > JAAXHW01. The sequence continues at coordinate 5,204,212 of OZ244937.1, forward strand.
GTGTTGCACGCGTCCGTGGCGGCGGTGGGCGTGGGCCCGGGGGTGGAGGTGATTTGCGATTCGGTGGTCCATTTCGGGGGCGCGGCCGTGATGTATCACAACGGGGTGCCGGTGTTTTGCGATATCGACCAGGATAGCTGGAATATGGATCCGAAGTCTCTGGAGGCGTGCATCACGGAGCACACGGGCGCGATTATCTGCACGCCGATGTGGGGAAATCCCCCCGATTACGAGGGGATTCTGCGCGTGGCGAAGAAGCACGGGCTGCCGGTGATCGAAGATGTGGCGCACGGGGTGGGGGGCTCTTATAAGGGCAAGGCGCTGGGGACCTTAGGGGCCATCGGGTCTTTCAGTTTTCAGGAGGCCAAGCACCTCACCAGCGGGGACGGGGGGATGGCGGTGACCAACCGGCCCGAGCTGGCCGACAGGATGCTGGAGATGCGTATTCTGAAGACGACGCTGGGCTGGAATTTTCGAATGACGGAACTGCAGGCGGGGGTGATGCTGGCGCAGATGGAGAAAGCCGAAGAGATTATTGCGGCGCACCATAAGGCCGGGGCGCTTTACCGTGAGGCCGCGAAAGAATCTCCCTGGCTCGTGCCGCAGCGGGTGGGGGAAGGATGCGTCCATGCTTACCACGGCGTTGCGTTCCGGTTCGAGGGGGACAGTGAAGGGATACCGGTGGAGCGTTTTCAGGAGACGATGCGTCAACACGGGTGTCAGGTCTCCATCGGGTACAAGAGACGCTCCGCGGCGGAAGATCCGATTTTTACGGAGGTTCTGGCCTACGGCAAGGGGTGCCCCATCCGGTGCCCCCTTTACAAGGGCGAAGCGCGCTATGGAAAAGGGGTAACGCCCGTGGCCGACCGCGCGGTGCCCCGGATGGTGGTGATGCCGACGGATGTGTATACTCCGGGTAAGACGGAGGAATATGCGGAGAAGATCCAGGCGGGGTTGAGAGCGCTTGGTTAAGAAAAGAGACCGTCAACGGGCTCCGGCCTCTTTCAGCTTGTCGTGAAACGAGGTTTTGAGTTTTCGAACTTTCGGGTCGATCACCACCCGGCAGTAGGGCTGGTCAGCATTCAGGCGGTAGTAATTCTGATGGTCGTCTTCCGCCGGATAAAAGGCCTGTAAGGCCGCGATTTCCGTGACGATGGAATCAGGCCACAGATCCGAAGCATTTGTTTCTGTTTTGGACCGCTCCGAAAGGATCTTCTGTGCTGCATCGTGATAAAATATCACCGAGCGGTACTGCGTACCCACGTCGGCGCCCTGTCGGTTGAGGGTGGTCGGATCGTGGGTGCGCCAGAAAATATCGAGCAGGTCTTCAAACGAGATTATCTCGGGATCGAATTTGATCTGTACCACTTCCGCATGGCCCGTGGCTCCCGTGCATACCTGCCCGTAGGTCGGGTTCGGGGCCGAACCTCCAGCATACCCTGATACCATGCGGTGCACGCCCTTCAGGTCCTGAAAAATGGCTTCCACGCACCAGAAACACCCGCCGCCAAAGGTTGCGGTCTCTAATTTTTGGGTCATCTTTCCTCCTTTAGCGGTAAAAGGGTTGAGGGATCTTCAGGCGCAACAAGATGGAGCATAAATTGGAAAAATGCAACACTTTTGGTGATGGTGTCTGTTTCTGACCGGGATAAGATTAGTCCGGAGCTGTAGAATTCAACTGGAGTTGATGTCGGTATGAGACCCGTGCGCATCGGAGTCGGCCGGGCAGGGGTGTCCGGTTGAGCTGAATCGATCCAAGAGGTGAGTATGGACCTGGACCGGGTGGTTTCCGAGTTGGGAATTGGGGAGAGCCGGGAGTTGCTGGAACTGGCGTGGGACGCCTCACAGGATGCGATGCCGGAGGGGGAGGTGGGCTTTCTTTCACCGGCATTTCTCAGGGAGGCGTGCAGAGGGGTCTACCTGCCGGAGGAGATTACCGAAGCCGCGGTTGAGGCGGCACGGCGGGTGGGAGGGAATCCCGCGCTGTGCGCGCTGGCCTGGCACTGTCACTGGTGTCTCTACCGTTATGAGAATTATCCGAGCCGGCTCGCGGACCGGTGGCCGTCTATGGAGGGCGTGCTTGGGGATGCGGACGGTCTGTTTTACATGCTGGTGCTGCTGTCCTGGTTCCCACATATGGAGGCGGTCCACCGGGCGCATGCGCTTCCAGAGCCGGTTGTCCGGGAGAGTATGGACCAGATCTACCAGCGGGGCGTGTCGTGCAGCGGGATGTTCGGCAGGTGGGGGCTGGACGGGCATGCGGCCCGCTGGCTGTCCAACTACCTCTGGGGAGAGATTTATGCCCTGGGCAGACTGGTACACCAGTTCAGGGTTATCGACGATCCGATCCGGGTTTACCGCCACGGAGCGTCGTCGATGGTGATTGCGCTGAGCGAGGACGGGGTTTCCTACCGGGCGGATGGCCAGCGCTTCAGGAGGGGGGATATCGGGCGGATGTGGAGGTCCCGGCTCGTGGTGGCCGGGGAGGAGATTGTCGGGCATCCGATCCTGCCGACCGGCTGCGCCGTTGAACGGGAGGTTGCCCTGCCCGCAGGGGAGTGGGTCCCGGTGTTGGGCAGAGGAGATCCGGTCCTTTCATTTCATATTCCGGGCGGGACCCCCCTGGACCACGGGGCGTGCGGAGAATCCTTCCGCGTGGCGATGGCCTTTTTCCCACGCTACTTTCCCGAGCGGCCCTACAAGGCGTTTTACTGCGGGTCCTGGCTGCTGGATACCCAGCTGGAGGGCTGGTTGCCGCCGGTGTCGAACCTGGTGCGTTTCCTGAAGGAGTTTTATCTCATTCCCGGTGGAATATCCGAGACGTCGATTTTGCAGACGGTTTTTGGGGGTGTCCCGGAGGATTTGAGCCGGGCGCCCAGGGAGACGACGCTGCAGCGGGCGATTCTGGATCATCTGTTGGATGGCAAGCGGATAGATCCCGGCGCCGGCAAGTGTTTTCTGTTTCCGGAGGATTTGGACTGGGGTGGTCAGGTTTACCGAACATCAAAGTTTCCATGGCATCTTATTCGTGGTTGAAGTGGCTGGCACCGGGCCTACTGGAAGATAATGCGGCACCTTTCAGACACGGGGTCGGACTGAACGTGTTGAAGCTCTTGGAGTCGGCACGATACGTCATCAGCATCGGGTAGGGACCGTCGCCATGCTCCAGCTTGCAGGATCGCTCGTCGCCCTGGTCGCGGGTGCGTTGCTGTACAGGTGGCTGCACGACCGACCTGGTAACGCGAAAGGCCGGGAACTCAGAGATCGAAGGGCCGAGGCCGGACATCAGGAGATCGGAGGGCCGGGGGTGGAGGTGGCTGCGGAGCAGGCCGGTCTGTCCCTCCGGGCATTCCTGATCGGTCTTGTCTTTTGCGTCTTCCTGGGTCTGGCGCTTCCCTATAACCGGATGGTGATCCAGGGGTCTGTTCTGCACTGGTATTTTGTGGACAGAGGGGCGCTCTTCCTCTTTTTCTGCCTGGTCCTGTTGATCAATCCCCTCCTGAGTTTGCTGCGACGCAGTTATGCCCTAAAACGCGGTGAACTGCTGGCCATCTATGTGATGCTGCTGGTCTGCCAGCCGGCCTCGGCGATCATCAGGCCGCTGCTGGCCTACCTGACGGGCGCAGCCTATTACGCGTCTCCGGAGCGGCGCGATCTGGAAGCCGTGCTGCCCCACGTCCTTCCCTGGACGGCCCCGCAGGGGAGGGAAGTGGTACGGACGTTCTACGAAGGGCTGCCGAAAGGGGCTGACCTGCCGTGGGAGGCATGGGTTGTTCCCCTGGTGAGCTGGGGGGCGTTTATGATGGTCCTTTCGGGGGTGCTGGTCTGCCTTGCCGTGATCATGCGCAGGCAGTGGGAGGACCACGAACGGTTTGCCTTTCCGATTATGCAGGTTCCCCTGGCGCTGGCGGAGACAGGGGAGGGAAGGCTCGGCCCCCTGTTCAAGAACCGGCTGATGTGGGCCGGGGCTGTGGTTCCGCTGCTGATCGGATCGATCAATGCCCTGCACAACTACTTCTACACCCTGCCTGCAATCAGCCTGCGGACGGAGTTCTGGATTCTCCGGCGGACCACGCCCGTGCCGATCCGGATCAGCTTTGCCATCTTGGGATACACTTATTTTGTGAACACGGACATAAGCCTGAGCATCTGGGCGTTCAATGTGATCTCCAAGATTATCCGGGGGGTATTGATCATCCTGGGGGCGGAACGGGGCTATGCGATGTCGGGTGTGGTGGGACCTTACAGTTCGAACGGGTCTGCGTTCCTTGCCATGATGGGAATGGGCTATATGCTGGTCCTGGCCGCCTACAGCCTGTGGGTGGCACGGGGACACCTGAGGGAAGTGTGGACCAGGGCCCTGGGGAGGCCGTCGAAGGTGGACGATTCGGAGGAGGTGATTCCCTACAGAACGGCGGTGATGGGGTTTTTGGGAGGGCTGTTGTACCTGGGGTTCTGGCTGTACCAGGCGGGCACTTCGCCTCCCCTGATCCTGTTCACTTTCATCGTCTGTTTTGGGGTGTTTCTGGTGATGGCGCGGATTGTGAGCGAGACCGGGTTTGTGGCCACCTACTCGCCGATGGACCCACCGTCGGAGTTTGTGGTCTGTGCGGTGGGGTCCTCGGCTTTCAGCCCGGTGGGCCTGGTGACGTTCGGCTTCAGCTACGGATGGACGTTGACGCGGCCCAACACGGTGATGGCCCACGCGCTGGGGGGGCTACGGCTGGCCGGCGGGATCCGGCGGAAGCGGGGATTGATCTGGGGCATGGGAGCAGCTATGGTTGCCGGGCTGATTTCGACCAGCTTTATGACGCTGAAGCTGGGATACATGTATGGAGGGCTCAATCTGGATCGATTTTTTCGGGACTATGCCGTCCTGCCCTTCGATGCGTTTGTGGGCAACCGGCTCCTGGAACCGAGCCCGATTTTCACCCCTGGGTTTCTTTACACGGGGATGGGGGCGGGTATTGCGGCACTTCTGATGGTGCTGCGGACACGGTTTGTGTGGTGGCCGCTGCACCCGGTGGCGCTTCCTATCAGCACGATCTGGTATACGGATCAGTTTTTCTTTAGCGTTTTTCTGGCCTGGGCCATCAAGGCACTGGTGCTGGCGTTTGGAGGTGCGTCGCTCTACAGGGGGACACGGCCTCTTTTTATCGGGATCATTCTGGGGGAGGTGGCCTGTGCGGGCGGATGGATTATTGTGGATTATTTCACCGGGATGGTGAGAAGCATCATCTATTTCTGACCGCTGGATAAAGAGGAGTACGATGAGATCCGGTTTCCGGTATATGAGGAGGTTGATGCCGATATGAGACCCGTGCGCATCGGAGTTGCGGGGTTGGGGATGTTTGGGGAGGTGCACATCCAGGCGATGAGCCGGATTCCGGAGTTTGAGCTGGTCTCGGTCTGTTCGCGTTCGGAGGAACGGGCGAGGCAGATCGCCGAGACGTATGGGGTCAGCCGCTGGTATACCGATTTACAGTCGTTTGCAGCGGATCCTGAGATCGAGGCGGTAGACATCGTGAACGAAGTAGGCCGGCATGCGGAGGTGGCGCAGGTTGCGCTTGAGGCCGGGAAGGACGTGCTGGTGGAGAAGCCGCTGAGCGCGCGAATGGATGAGTCCGGTCTTCACCAGGGGGGTTCTGTATCTGAGCATGGGGGGAGCCATTGCGGCCCTTCTGGCGGTGATGCGGACCCGGTTTGTGTGGTGGCCGCTTCACCCGGGCGATGCGCTGGTGGTGGCGACGGGCTACGACCGGTTTGGGAGCAACGACATCCGCTGTGAGCATACGCCGCATTTCAGCTATGACGCGATGAGTGGGCGGTGAATCACAAGCCTTCGATCATCGCTTCTGACATGGCCAGCTGGTACGACGGCGAGGAAAAGCCGAGTTTCTGGCCGATGCTCCAGAAGTCCGGCGTGCTGATCATCGGGTCGCTGCTAAACGTGACGCGGATTATTGTGCCGCGCATCCGGTTGATCGCGCTGCCGATGAAGATCCAGGGGGCGTGCGCAGCGCCGTGTCGGCTGATTGCCATCCTGCCATCGGACAGTCCGGAGCCGAAAACATGATACTGGTAATCTTTAAAAAATAAGAGGGTGGAGATGACGGATACGGGCGCAGGTTTGGTCGGATACTGGAAGCTTGCCGGTGATTGCATCGATTATTCGGGCATGGACAATCACGGGAAGAACCACGGCGCGGACCTGACCGCAGCCGGGCTGGACCGCAGGGCGAATGGCGCGGCGGGCTTCAACGGGAGGGACAGTTATGTTGAGGTGCCGGACAGCCTGTCCCTCCGGTTCGGATCGGCCGATATCTCGGTTTCGGTGTGGGTCCGGACGGACCGGGCGCTCGACGACCTGCCGGGGGATATTCTGAGCAAGTACGATCCGGAGAATCGGATGGGCTTCACGTTGGGCATCCAGAACCACGCGAGCGCGGTGAATAGCCAGTCGAATTACCGCAATCTCCACTTCGGGCTGGACAACAGGCTGATCGAGCCCTCGTGGACCGATTGCGGGCGTCCGGGGAACGCCCGCTTTGTTTACGCGCTGGCGGTTGGGGGCGGCGACCTGTATGCGGGGACCTACGAGGCAGGAGCGGACGAGGTCGGACACGTGTACCGGTACGCCGGGGGAGCAGACTGGGTCGACTGTGGGATTCCGGTTGCGTGCAACGCGGTCCGGTCGCTGGCCTTCTACGAAGGCAAGCTGTACGCCGGGACGACCTCGCACGCGGGCAGGGGATCGCTGCAGCCCGATTCGCCGAACAGGGCGCCGGGTGGGAATGTCTATCGCTATGAAGGGGGTATGGAGTGGGTGGACTGCGAGAAGCCGGGGGGGGAGCATTCGGGGTCCGTGCCGGGCCTGATCGTCTTCAACGGTCACCTCTACGCCCACGCAAACGGCGCGTACAGTTCCGACAGCAACGGCGTCTACCGTTACGAAGGGGAGAAGAAGTGGACCTGCTGCGGGACACCCCGTGGGTCGTGGGCGATGTCGACCTTCAACGGAAATCTGTTCTGTGTGGGGGGATACGGTGGCGGCATGAACACACCGGTGATTGCGATGAGCCGGTATGACGGTAATACCGGGTGGGCGCCCTGCGGAAATGTCCCCAATACGGTTCAGGTCTACGCCATCGCCATCTACGAGGGGGAGCTTTACGCAGGGACCTGGCCCACGGGTACGGTCTTCCGCTGGGACGGGGGGGAGGGATGGACCGACTGCGGGCGTCTGGGGGACGAGCTTGAGGTGATGGGAATGATGGTTTACAACGGGAAGCTGTACGCCGGCACACTGCCGCTGGCACAGGTCTACCGGTACGAGGGGGGCACGTCGTGGACCTGCGTGGGACGGCTGGATATGACGCCGGATGCGGCGTACCGGCGGGCGTGGTCGATGGCGGTTTACCAGGGGCGGCTCTACTGCGGCACGCTCCCCGCAGGGCACGTCTATTCGCTGGAGGCAGGGCGGAACGTGACCCACGATTTTGAACTCGATCCCGGATGGCGGCATCTGGCTGCGGTAAAGGACGACGAGCGGCCGTGCAGGCTCAGGCTCTATGTGGACGGCGAGCAGGTGGGGACTTCTACGCCTTTCAACGGGTACGAGGCCTATATTTCCAACGATAGGCCGCTGAAGATCGGGTTCGGACCGCAGGATTATTTCAAGGGGAGCCTGGCGGAACTGCGGGTGTACAACCGGAGTTTGATGGAGTCGGAAGTGGCCGCACTTTACGATCAGGGAAGAAGAGGATAAACGGGTACGGATGTGGCCGGAGACGCATCGGGAGGTTCAGTATGGACCGGGCAAAGATCGGTGTTGCGGGCCTGGGGAGATTCGGCGTCTGGCATGCACGCGTGCTGGCGCAGCTGCCCCAGGTCGAGCTGGCGGCGGTGTGCTCACGTTCCGAGGAACGGGCCAGGGAGGTGGCGGAGACGTACCCCTATACGCGCCTGTATCCGGCGGGGTCACTCAAGCCTCTATCTGACAATTGTGCGCTCTTCCAGAGCTTTGGTGTGCGCCGCTTCCCGGTGGGTTTGCCCCAGCCGGTGATAGAGCACCACCAGATAGTAGCGCGCCCGTTCGAGCCCGGGATCTCGGGCCACTGCTTCTTCGAGTACCTCCACCGCCTTCTCTTTCGCACCCCTGTGTATGAGCAAGACACCAAGTTTCGTGCACACATCCGCCAGACGCCTCCCTTTCAACCGACTCTGGATGGTACGGAACATCTCCTCCGCCTTTTTCTCCCTGCGCTGCTTGTGGTAGACCTGCCAGAGGAGAATGCGGGTAAACAGATCGTTGGGATAGATCTGCAAGGCCTTCCGGAGCGATGCCGCCGCCGCAGTGTAGTCCCCCTCCACATCCTTCGCCATCCCCTTTCGCCAGTAACTCAGAAAGGTCCTGGGCTGTCCCTCCACCTCTACCTTTTCCCGCTGCAGTTCCCGGAACCGGGCCAGGGCCACCTTCGCTTTCTCCGGCCGTCCCATTCTTGTGTAGGTCTGTCCGAGGCAGTAGTGTGCACCTGCATGGTTTGGCGACAGGCGAATGGCGTCCTGCGAGGCCGACCGTGCTCCTTCCAGGTGTCCGGCCTGAAGCCGGGCGGCGCCGAGCTGGTAGTGGATTTCTGCGTCATTCGGTTTCAGAACCAGCGCCCGTTCCAGGGAGAGGACAGCCGCCTCGCTTTGGCCCAACTCCCGGTAGACCTTCCCCAACGAAAAGTGCGCATCCCAGTTGTTTGGAAAGTCGGCGACGATCCCCTCCAACTCCTGCCGGGCGTTGTCGTAAGCACCCGTCTCCTGGTTCAGTGTGGCCAGGTTCAGTCGATTCCGGAGCTGGCCCGGGTGCAGACGCAGCACCTCCCGAATCTGCGCCTTGGCCTCCTCAACCCAACCGGCTTCGGAGTAGAGGATGCCCAGCTTGTCGTGGATGTGTGCTTCCCGCACCCCTGCCCGCACGGCCCGTTCCAACATCTCCAATGCCTCGGTTTGGTCCCCCGCCTGGTAGGCCAGCAGCCCCAGATTCTGGAGCGCGTCCCTGTGGGTGGAATCGAGCTGGACGGTCTGGAAAAACTGCAGCCGGGCCTGGAAAGGGCGACCGCTGCGCAACAGGGTCTGGCCCAGGTCGTAGCGCGTTTCGGCATCGTGGGGGACATGCGCCAAGACCTCCCGGAGCAGCCGTACGGCTTCCCGGTAGTCCTTCCGCTGACCGGCCTTCCGGGCCTCTACCAATACCGCTTCCCGGTCAAACGCCTGCCCGCACCCCAACCCCCAGACCAGCCAGGTCACCAGCGCGGCGACTCCCCCCATCCGGCGGACACGGTTGCACCGGGTAACGTTATTCATGTGAATTTTCCATGTTTACCACAGAGACGCAGAGATCGCGGAGACAGCCGTGGTTGTTGATCCGTTTGCTTTTATTTTTGTTCCTCCCCTTCTTTTACCACCAGCAGCCTGTTGGCGACGATGCCTTTGATCCGGTCCACGCCTCCGGCCGGCCACCGGACCTCCACAAGATCCACCCGCTGCCGCTTTCCCAGCCCGAAGTGGACACGCAAGTCACTGGCCGACAGGTAGCTGGACGCGCTGTGTACCTCCTTTACCTGCCGAAGGTCTCCGGCTACCACCGTCACCCGCGCCCCAATTCCGTCCCGGTTAGAGCGTTGCGAGCCTTCACTCGCTGTTCGTCGCGCGCCCCCCACCAGCTTCACCATCAACCAGTTTCCCCCGTTGTTCCCTTCGTTGCGCAGCAGGTCCGGACGCTGGGCTATATTGGCCACCAGCAGGTCTACGTTTCCATCGTTGTCGAAGTCTCCAGCGGCCAGTCCGCGGCTGGCTTTAAGGATGTCCAGGCCTGGGCCGGAACGTGCTGAGGCGTCCACAAAGCTTCCGTCGCCCACGTTCTCGAAGAGCTGGTTGGGCTGTTTGTAGGTGACGATGTCCGACATGAGTTCAATGTTGTCCAGTACGTGGCCGTTGGCGGCAAAGGCGTCCGGGTCTCCGTCGTTATCCGCATCCAGGAAGACCAGTCCGAAGGTCACACTCAGCAGGCTGGACCTTCCCATACCCACCCTTGACGTTATATCGGTAAAGGTTCCGTCGCCCTCGTTTCGGTAAAGCGTGTTCGTCTCCAGGTCGAGGTGTCCGATCAGGATATCCAAGTATCCGTCCCCGTCCACATCGGCGCAGTCCACCCCCATCCCTGCCTCGGCCTGTCCCACCTCGTTGAACGCCGCTCCCGCCATGAGGGCCACCTCTTCGAATCTTCCGTTTCCCAGGTTGTCAAAGAGGTAGTTTTCCATGGTGTCGTTGGCCACGTAGATGTCCGGGTCGCCGTCCCTGTCGTAGTCGGTGCAGACCACTCCCAGCCCCTTTCCCTCCGGCTGGTAGACCCCTGCCTGTCGGGTCACATCCGTAAATGTTCCGTCCCCATCGTTCTGGTACAGCACGTCCGCTACCCCCGAATAGACATCCGGATGGCAGTATGCCTTGCCGTCGGGGGCGCTGCAAAATCGGTTGTCTTCCAGACGGAAATCGACGTAGTTGGCAACGTAGAGGTCCAGATCTCCGTCGTTGTCGAAGTCGAAAAACGCCGCTGATGTGCTCCACGAATCGTCCCCTACGCCCGCCTGTCGGGTCACATCCGTAAATGTTCCGTCCCCATCGTTCCGATACAGCACGTTGGCTCCGAAGTTGGTCACATAAAGGTCCAGATCCCCGTCGTTGTCGGAATCGCCCACGGCACAGCCCATGCCGTAGCCCGGATCGCCTGCCCCGGAGGCGTCTGTTACGTCCGTAAAGGTCCATCCGGCCGCCTTTCCGTCGTTCCGATAGAGCCGGTTGACCGGCGTCTGCGCCGTCTGGAAGCCCGGCAGCGGTGCCCCGTTGATCAGGTAGACGTCCAGATCCCCATCGCCGTCGTAATCCAACAGTCCGCAGCCGCCGCACATCGTCTCAACCGCGAATTTCTCCCCGCTTGCCCCGTTGACGTGAACAAGGTCGATTCCGACCCGGGCGGTGACGTCTACAAATGGCAGCTCCTGCGATCCGCTCTCTCCGGAGGACATCGGGACGAAGCCGAGCAGGACCGCAGCGGTCCAGACGGCCCCGGACTTTATGCGACTGTTGCTTCCGCCGGTTCGGGCCATAGCGCTCCTTCGTTTGACGAAATTTATCTTGTAAGCGGATGGTGGAAAGCGAACTGACAGAGGGTGGTGGCAGGGACTGAACGCGGCGACAGATTGAGCTATCTCAAAGATATGATGTCCGACTTCTTTCACCAAGCATAATTGTAGGCCGGATACGAGCCCCGCGATTATATACACTTCTGGACAGCGGGGTGAGTTGTTACTATCTTACCGTTTGGTGAGGCTGGCGGAAGAGGCGCCGCTGGCCCGACTGTGGCCGTATCCTGCGGAGCATGCGAAACGGGACGCTGCGGCTGTGGTACGTGTACGAGTTGCATTCACTGATTTAAATAAGTTCCTTATTTATCAACGGAATAAAAGGTGTTCGCCCTGACAACGATCCACAATGACACCCTGACGCTCCAGAGCTCAAAAAGGAGACCCCCCAATGCGACGCTTCACCCGCACCCCCTACGTAGACCCTGACAGCCCGGAATGCCGCGAGGTCCGGGGAACCCTGAAACTCGGCGAAACCGTCGTCATTGAGGTCCCCGGCGGCGCCGACGGAGACCTCAAGCCGGGTGTCGTACCGGAAATCGCCACCAGGCGCGGGTCGCGTAACGGCCCATTCATTATCGAGGACGTGAAGCCCGGCGACTGGGTGTCCATTGAAGTCATCGACATCAAGGTGGGCCCCTACGGCTACTACAACAATGGCGGCCCCTTCCGGGGTAGCCTGCGTTCCGTCGCTCCCGTGCGGGACGGGCTGGTCCACTTCCCTCCCGATTTCGTCGTCCCATCCCGTCCTATGATCGGCGTCATGCAGCTGGAACCCGTATCCCAGCACCCCTCTCCCTGGAACCACGGCGGCAACATGGACTATAATTCCATCCGGGCCGGAAGCACCGTGCACATCCGCACCCAGAAGGAGGGTGGCTATTTTTTCGTGGGCGATGTCCACGCCCGGATGGGGGATGGAGAGCTTACCGCGACCGGCATCGAGATCGACGCCGATCTTACCCTGCGCATCGACCGGTCGCCCGGTTTCCCCACCGGTGGCCCGGTGGTAGAGACCGCCGATGAGATCCTCACCTGCGGAATGGGCGCTAATTGGGAGGAGGCTTTGAAGATCGCATGGACCGAGATGGTGGGCCTGATCGCCTACCGCTACGACACGACAGTAGAGTACGCCAACCTCATCGTGGGCACGATCGGCGACGCCATCCCCGGGTACGCTGCTGGTACTCTTAACCATCGAGGTTTCAAAAGGGAGGGCGTTTACGCGACCTGTCAAATCGCCATCACGAAGGACCTGCGCCGCACGGGAGAACCCTATAAACCGTAAGGCGTTCCGTGTTTTCAGCAAAATACAAGAGGGAGACGATCCGTGGCGAAGCACGATGTGTTGAAAGTAGCCGTTATTGGCGGCGGCAATATCGCCCGGCACCACCTGCCCGTGCTGGTAGACCTGCCACAGGTGGAAGTGACCGCTCTGGTGGACATCCATGCGAAGACCCGGCAGGAGACCGCGGACCGCTTCGGGATACCGCAGCGCCTGAGCGCTCACGCGGAGCTATGCGAAGGGGACCGGCCGGACGCCGTCTTTGTGCTGGTGAGCGTGCTGCAGGTTGCCGATGTGGCGGCCGACTTCATCCGCGCGGGCATTCCCACCTTTCTGGAAAAACCGCCGGGCCTTTATACATCGCAGACGCGCTACCTGGCGCAGCTGGCGCGGGAGCACCACACCCTGGCCATGGTTGGCGTCAACCGGCGCTTTTATTCTACCTTGCTCAAAGGCAGGGAAATGCTGCTTGAGGCAGGGCCGATCCGGAGCATTTCGGTGGAAGCACATGAGGACCTGGAGCGCGTGCGTGAGAACCCCAAGTTCTCCGAGGAGGTGGCGCGTCGGTGGAGCGCCGCCAACGGCATCCACGCGCTCGACCTGCTGCGGTTTTTTGGTGGTGACGTGGCCCAGGTCAAGTCCGTGGGCCGAGTGGTCGAGGGCCCCATGCCGGACTGCTGCACTGCGACCATCGAATTTGTCGATGGCGCCATTGGCCGCGCCCTGATGGACTGGTTCGCGCCGGGCGGTCACCGCTTTGAAGTGCGCACCACGGGCGCGACCCTCACGTCGGACCCGTACAACTATGCACCTGTGTTGCGCCGCCGCGGAAGGGCGTCCGTTACGATCGAGCTGGAGGAGATTGATCGACGCTACAAGGCGGGGTTCTACCGGCAAGACGAGACCTTTGTAAAATGCGTCGTTGAAGGAACGCCACTGCCTTTTCCCGCCTGCGGCCTCGACGACGCCGTGAAGACCATGGCGTTAATTGACGCCATCGCCGGCACCGGGGAGTGTGAGTAGCCATTCAACAGAGCCCTGAATGCAAATTTACGGATGCGAGGGAGGGGGGACACCGTATGACAGATCCGTCGATCCATAACAAATTGGAGGGGCCGCGGCCGGCGCGGGTCGAGGATCAAGGAGCGATTCTGGATACGATCGATTTTGTGCACCGTACATCTGTGGGCAGGTCGCCCTCTATGGCGAGGGATTATCCGCACGTGTACGCGTCCGGCAATCTGAAGAATGTCTTTGTGATCGAGGCAGGTGAGAAGGTGGTCTGCTCCACGGGCGTCTGGGTGAACGAGGTTCAATTGGGTGGAACGCGTCTGCGCGTGGGTGGGATCAACTCCGTGGCCACGCTGCCGGGGTTTCGGAAACGGGGTCTGGGGGCGGCGGTTATGCAGGCAGCGCATGCGCGCATGCGCGAGATGGGCTGTCACGTGGGCCTTCTGGGCACGGATATCTCCAACTGGTATCGACGGCTGGGCTGGGAATACGGGGGCATCGAACGGTCGTACCGCCTGGACCGGGGCAACATCGGGCTGCTGCCGACGCTGCCGCAGGACATCGCGTGCGAGGCGTTTAAAGAGGAGATGGCCGAGGAGGTGCTGGCGGTACACCACGCCGATCGGCTGGGCGGGATTCGAACGCCGGGATTGTTCGATCAGCTCTTGTCTGCCAAGAAGATCTCGAATGCGGTGGTGGCCAGGAAGGATTCGGAGGTGATCGCCTATCTGTTGACCAGGGGACAGACGGCGGTTGAGTGGGGCGGTCCAGCGGCGGTGGTTGCCGGGCTTGTGCAGGCGTGGTTTGAAGATCTGGACGACCCGGCGTCCAGCACGTCCACGCGCGATGCCGACTTCAGACCGGTCGGGCTGGTGGGCTTGACAGTTACCACTCCCGGAGGAGGCCACCCGTTTATAACGGTGCTTGAGGATCTGGGGATTCCTTACAGTACGGGGTATGTGGGGATGATTCTGCTGATAGATCCGCAGGAGGTTCTGAAGGCGTTCGGGCACAGGGATATCGTCGTTTTCGAGGAGAAGGGGAGGGTCGGCCTGGCGCGGGGGGATGAGTCTGACACGCTGACGCGCAACGAATTGGTGAAGCTTTTTTTGGGACCGGAACGGGTGAGCAGTTTTGCCGGCGATGTGTTTCCGCTTCCGTTCTACCAGTGGGTGCTGGAACACGTGTAGCGGATTGTACAAGGAGACAGGTAAGATGGAAATCATCTGTGGACCCTATCTGCAAAATGTGACGAAACACGCGATCACGATTATGTGGCACACGAATGAACCGGGAACGTCGCTTGTGGAATACGGGGCGAGCGAGAGGCTGGGGTGGAACGCGTACGTGGGAAGGCTCAAACCCGTTTATGATACCCGGCAGGGGGACGAGAGGCCAAAGACGATCCACGCGGTCAGGCTGGAGGGGCTCGAGGAAGAGTGGGTGTATGATTATCGCGTACGGTCCAGCGGCTCCGACGGCTCGGAAGCAATGTCTGTTCCGGCGAGCTTCCGGACGGCCGCCAAAGATGGCTCTCCTTTTCGCTTTGTGACATACGGTGACAGCCACGGGATCAACCAGATGCACAGGCGAAATGCAGAGCTGGCCCGGGCGTACCGGGCCGATATCTGCGTTGGAACCGGGGATACTGTGCACGATGTGATCTCGAGGCTCAGGGGACAGTTTTTCGGCAGTACGCACGAATTGCTTAAATATACTCCCTGGTTCGCGTCGATGGGAAATCATGACTCGCCCAATGAGGGGTATTTCCAGTATTTTTCGTATCCGGAACCGAGGTACTGGTATTCGTTCAACTACGGCTGCGCACACTTTACGATTATGAACAGCAACATGGACTACCGGGCCGGGTCGGAGCAGTGGGCGTGGCTGGAAAGGGATCTGGAGCGGTTTCGGGATGCACGGTGGAAGTTCGTGGTTTTCCACCACCCACCCTTCTGTTCCAATAATTGCGAGATTGTTGAGACACGGGTGCTCTGCCCCCTGTTTGAAGCGTACGGGGTGGACATTGTGTACAATGCGCATGCAACGATTTACGAGCGATTTCACCCGTTGACCGGGGGGCAGTACGATGCTGGGGGAGGGGTGGTTTATTTCGTGTCCGGCGGTGGAGGGTACGACATGGGGCGGACGCCAAGTGAACTGTGGGATCACCTGCATCCATTCTCGGCCTTTGCCAGGCCGGTGAATCACTTTCTGCTTACGACCGTGGCGGCAGATGAGTGCCGCGTTCGGGCGATTGACACCGAGGACCGGGTGTTCGATTCTCTGGTTCTGACCAAACCCTCGTCCAGGCTCGTTTCCCTGCCCCCGGCGAGCGCTCAGCTTCCCTATCCCGACCTGCCGGAGGCAGGTACGGTGGTGGCCGGGTTCGAGGAGGCCCCTGTGCGGTGGGTGCTGCCCCGGCCCCAGTATGCGGTGGATGCGGATGTGACCCATTCCGGGGGGAACAGCATCCGCTGGACGAACGACGGAAGCGAACCCGTTTTCCCCGCTCTGCGGCGGGTTTTGAAGGCGGACGACAGGGCCTTAGATGCTGTGGCGGGCAAGTCTTACCGGGTTTCCGCCTGGGTGAAGACACAGGATGTGTCCGGCGGGGTGACGGTGTCTCTCTCCTGGAATGGGGATATGGGGTTCATCGGGCGTGCGCAATCCGATCCGCTGGACGGCACGCGGGATTGGACCCGGGTCGAGGTCGAGGTTCCGACTATGTATCCATACGTCTATTTCTGCCGGGTGCTGCTTTCCGCCACCCCCGGGTCTACGGGGACGGCCTGGTTTGATGATGTAGAGGTGGAGGAGATTTGACTGCTCTACCTGGCGCGGGGAAATCCGGGCGTTCATACCTTTCCAGCACAAAAAGGGCTTGCCGAAAGATGACCCGTTTTGTTTTTTTACTCTGTATTGGCGATGTGCCTATTTTGACTGCCTTTACCTGTTTGTAGACCCTTTTCTACCCGTCCGTGTTCGGGCACAAGACGCGGGAAACAAGGCCGAGAAGAGGCCCAAACAGGGATGGCTGAGAACAGGAAGTCCCCATTGAGTGCTGGAATCGCCATCAGGGAAGGACAGGTTCTCACCGGTCCGCTGTTCAGCGAGCCGATGCAGGTGGAGACTGTTCGCTCAAACGGGCCTGACGTCTGGGTCGCGGGCCTCGTCGGTCAGCGATCTGAACGGTTCCGCCGGGTCACGCTCACGTCAGACGATATTTCCAACCTGACCATCGCCGACTCCGCTCTTTCCTACGATGGCGATGGGCGGCTTCTGCGGATCGGCCTCCAGGCCTATACGCTCGGTATCGCCTACGAGTTCGATCCCTATTTCGGGCTTTCCATCTCGCGCGTGGACCCGCTGCCGCACCAGCTCGAAGCGGTCTACGAGCACCTGCTCAAGCTGCCCAGCGTGCGCTTTCTGCTCGCCGACGATGCGGGTGCGGGCAAGACCATCATGGCGGGTCTCCTGGTGCGTGAGCTCAAGCTTCGGGGTCTCATCGAACGCGTCCTGGTGGTATGCCCCGCGAACCTGACGTTTCAGTGGCAGCGGGAACTCAAGGAAAAGTTCGACGAGAAGTTTATCGTGTTCAAGGGCAGCGACATCCGCGACCAGTTCGGGGTCAACCAGTGGCTGGAGCAGAAGCAGGTCATCACCTCGCTCGACCTGGCCAAGCGTACCGAGATCCTGCCCGGACTGGCGCAGGTGCGCTGGGATCTGGTGATCGTTGATGAGGCGCACCGCATGTCGGCACGCGACGAGACCCACAAGAGCCAGCGCTACCGGCTGGGGGAGCTGCTGCGTGACAGTTCCGATCACGTGCTTCTGCTGACCGCCACGCCACACAAGGGCGACCCACAGAACTTCACGCTGTTCCTGCAGCTGCTGGACCGGGACGCTTATGCGGACGTGAGATCGATCCACGAGGCGATGGAACGACGGCGAGCGCCTTTCTACCTGCGTCGAACCAAGGAGGCGATGGTCCATTTTCCGGAGCCCCAGGAGAACGGAGGGTGGACCGCGAAGCCGGTATTCACCAGGCGTATCCCGCGCACGGCTGCCTTCAATATCGATGGTCCCGAGTTCGCGCTCTACGACAGGATCACGCGGTTCGTGAAACGGCAGAGCACCCGTGCAGCCGCACAGGGCGACGATCCGAGGGCGCGGGCCGTCGGATTCCTGATGGCGCTCTACCAGCGGCGCCTCGCTTCCAGCACGTACGCGATGCGGCGGTCGCTCGAGAACCGGGCAAGGCGTCTGAAGGAGGGACTCAAGCGCGCGCAGGATCTGGTGCGGACTGCGCCCCCGGACCTTCCCGATCCGGAAGATCTCGATGAGCTTGAGGACGCCGAGCGCGAGCGCCTGGAGAGGATGCTGGAGGCGATCACGCTGGCCGGCAATGCCGAGCAGGTCCGTGACGAGATCGCCGAACTCCTGGAACTTGCCGAAGAGGCGAAGGTTGTCGAGGGCGCGGGTAGTGAGGCGAAACTGGGCCATCTGCGGGAGATCATGCAGGATGAGGGATTCTTCGACCGGCGTGACCAGCGACTGCTGATCTTCACCGAGTTCAAGGATACGCTCGACCACCTGATGGAGCATTTGAAAGCCTGGGGCTTCAGCGTCGGCTGCATCCACGGCGGGATGAAGCCTGGCTCGCGTGACGAACCGGGAAGCCGGCTCCATACCGAACAGCAATTCCGCGAGGGCGCCATCCAGGTTCTGGTGGCCACCGAGGCGGCCGGCGAAGGCATCAACTTGCAGTGCTGCCACATCCTCTTCAACTACGATATCCCGTGGAACCCGAACCGGCTCGAACAGCGCATGGGCCGCATCCACCGCTACGGACAGCACCACGATTGTTTGATCTTCAACTTCGTGGCGAGCAACACCATTGAGGGACGGGTGCTGCAGCGTCTCTTATACAAGCTCCAGGAGATCCGCGACGCCCTTGATGACGACGCGGTGTTTAACGTGGTGGGAGAGGTCTTGCCGTCCGCCCACGTGGAGCGCGTGCTGCGGGACTACTACGCGGGGAAGCTGGGCGACGCCGATCTTGAAGAGCGGCTCTTGAAGGATGTGGATGAAGGCCACTTCCGGGCCATCTGCCAGACGGCGCTGGAGGGCCTGGCCGCCAAGAGGCTCAACCTGGACATGCTCATCGAGCGCCGGGCACGGGCACAGGAGCGGCGCGTGGTGCCCGAGACCCTCGCGCGGTTCATTTGCGAGTGCGCCCGGGATGCGGCGCTGGCTCTGAAGCCGGTGAGCCGCCTGGCGCATACGTATGAGCCGGGGCGGACGCCGTCCGGCTTGAAGAAGTACGAGCGCGAAGCGGATTGGAAGCTCCCGGAATTGGCGGTCCGTTATCCGCGCCTGTCGACCGACCGCAACACAGCGGAGGAGCACAACCTCGAGTGGGTGACCCCCGGGCATCCGCTGTTCGAGGCCCTGCGCCGGCACAGTCTCGAACTGGGTCAGGACGCCTTCACCAGGGGCGCGTGCTTCTATTCTCTTGCGCACGAAGCGCCGGCGCGTCTCGACTTCTACCGGGCGCGGGTCGTGGATGGTCTTGGACAGGTTATCCACGAACGGCTGTTCACCGTAGAGCTGAATGGTGACGGTTCCCCCGGTCTTTGTGAGCCGGATGTCCTGGGCAATCTGACTCCCACCCCTGCACCGGATGGCTTGCCCGCCGTGGCCTCGCTGCCGGAAGACACGGCCTGGCTGAACGAGCACGCGCTGCTCCCGTTCATCGACGAGGTGCGCGCAGAGCGTCTGGCCGAGGTCGAGCGCATTGCCGAGCACGTCGAGCTTTCCTTGACCGAGGTGCTGCAGCGGATCGATGAAGAGATCGGCCGTGCCGCCGAGGAGGTGGAGAATGACGTGACCGGCGCCGAGGGCCGCCTGGCGCAAGCCGAAACCCGGCATGCCGAGGTGATGGTGCGCCGCGAGCACCGACGTGAGGAACTCAAGCAGCAGCGGGCGGTAACGCTGCAGGGCGTGGAGCGGCTGGCCAGCGCGCTCGTTCTGCCTCACCCCGAACGCGGGACGCTGGATGTCCGCCGCCTGCGGCCGCATCCTGAGACCGAGATGACGGCGATGCGTGTGGTCATGGAATACGAGACCGCGCGGGGGTGCCAGGTCTATGACGTGCACAAGAAGAACCTCGGCTACGACGTGACCAGCCTCGATCCGCAGTCAGGCGAGTTGCGTCTGATTGAGGTGAAGGGTCTCGCTGCGGCTACCGGGAGTATTCTGCTCACGCCGAATGAGCGTCGCGTGGCCGAGGATCGGCCCGACTGCTTCTGGCTCTATGTGGTGACCCACTGCGCCAGCGTCCCGCAACTTCAGGAGCCGGTCAGAGATCCCGCGCGGTTCCCGTGGCACGAGGTCACCAAGGTCGCCCATTACTGGCTGAGCGTGAACGCCCTGAAGCAGCCGATGGAGGTTCGGGAAGGCAGGGTGAGCTACGGCGGGAAGAACGAGCCATCAAGAAATCGATAGTCAAATCCGTCGAGTTTGAGGCCTGGTACCAATGCACTATCCTCCAGACACCGTCTGGAATTTCACCAACCCTAACGGAGTGGTCAGTCGCGTCAGCAATTTGCCAGACACCGTCTGGCGAATTGGAGATCACCCCTCCAGTCGGAATCCGCAGACAGGGTCTGCAGAATTGTCGTTGGGCAGCATTACGTTGCACTTTCCGCTTCCCTGGTCCGCCTACGTCCGGAGGCTATGCCAATGGAAGCAAAACTGAAACATCTCGAATTCATCCAGGGCGTAATCAACCGCCTCGCCACCGACTCGTTCCGTATGAAGGGATGGGCTGTGGTCTTAGTCTTAGTCTCGGCGATTCTCGTCGTGCTGGCGAAGGAAGGTCGCGTTGAGTTCGCCTACATTGGCTTCGTCCCAGCGCTTGTCTTCTGGGGCCTCGACGGCTACTTCCTCTGGCAGGAACGTCTGTTTCGAGACCTTTACGACCACGTCCGAGTTCTGGACGAAGCGGATATCGATTTCTCGATGGAAACGGCCGCCTCCAAAAGAACCTGGCTCGGTGCGACATTCTCAAGAACACTGTACCCCTTCTATATCGCGTTGGCTCTCCTGGTCGGTGCCGCGATGATCATTAGCTAACCGCACAAGGAGTCTTACGCAATGGCACGCAGAGTGTTCTACAGCTTTCACTACAAACCTGACAACTGGCGGGCCGAAGTGGCAGCCGAGCGCTCCGAGAGTCTTCAGCGCGCGATCCATTGTCTACGGAAACTCGTCGATACCGCCGGTGACTAAGGCCGAATTGCTCGAACTGATCCGCCGTGGTGGGGGCTCGACTCTGGCATTCAAACGAGAGGGGGTGCAAGCCCACGATGTTGCGAGAGCGGTGGTGGCGTTTGTCAACATGGCCGGCGGTACGGTTCTGATTGGCGTCGAGGAAGGGAGCGTTTCCGGCGTGACTCGTGACCGCCGTGCGTGGTGCGTGTCGAGGAGGATAAGTGATCACGGATTCATGCAGCAACATCTCGAGTGTTGAAAAGGAATTTGAAGATGGCAAAGCATCGAACATCAAAAAATGATCCAAAAGAAGACCAGAATGAAGGTATCACTGCAATCTCGGTGCAGGGCTTCAAGTCGCTTGCTGAAGCAAGCCGGATTGAAATTCGTCCGCTGACGATCCTGGCAGGTGCGAACAGTTCCGGCAAATCGAGTATTATGCAGCCTCTGTTGCTGATGAAGCAGACCCTTGAAGCCAGTTATGACCCCGGACCACTTCTGCTAAATGGACCGAATGCGAAATTTACGTCCTTCAACCAATTCATTTCGCGTTCACAGAAAGATTCTGATGGCCAGGCATTCAGCGTTGAAATAGGGTACGCGTATAGGACGCTTAAAGTTGCGTTTGCTCTCACCGAAGAACAGACGCTTGAAATCCGAGATATGATCATTGGAGAAGGCGAAAGTTCTCTTCATTTGATGCCACACCAAAGGGCAGATGATTTAGAGAAGGCGATCTCAAAATTTGTTCCAAAGGAAAAAAAATGGCTTAAGTTACCAGAAGGGATTCAGTGGGCGGTTTTTAGAGATCGGTGTTTTCTTAACATCACTATCGAGATCCTCGAGGGTAAGGGGGAATTTGTCTTTACCAGAGCTGTCAATCCGGAACTACTTTCTACAATACTTACTACTATATTTTCTACTACTGATGAAGAGCTACACCGCATGATTCACGTCCCTGGTTTCCGTGGCAACCCCGAGCGCGCCTATAAGGTAACAACCCCCGGCCCTGATTTCCCAGGCACATTTGAACATTATGTCGCCACGATCATTGCACATTGGCAGGCAGAACATGACGGTCGTGTCAAAATGCTTGCGGACTTACTTGCAGACCTTGGCCTAACCTGGAAAGTTTCTGCCAGGTCCGTTGATGATACGCAGATTGAATTGCAGGTTGGACGCCTTCCACAACCAGAGTTGGCAGACGATCTGGTAAGTATCGCTGACGTTGGCTTTGGCGTCTCACAAGTGTTGCCCGTGCTTGTTGCGCTTCTAATTGCTGAGCCGGGACAACTTGTATATCTCGAACAACCGGAATTGCATTTGCACCCGCGAGCGCAGTATGGACTGGCGAAAATTCTGGTAGAGACGGCAAAGCGCGGCGTGAAATTGGTCGTGGAGACACATAGCACGTTGTTGTTACTACAAGTGCAGACGTTGGTGGCGGAGGGTGATCTCGATCCTGATTTGGTGAAGCTACACTGGTTCTCACGCAACCCCAAAGATGGAACGACATCGATTCAGAGTGCTGATCTGGATGAAAATGGCGCTTTTGGGGATTGGCCGGAGGACTTTGGCGATGTCGAGTTGATGGCTGAAGGCGCGTATCTGGATGCGATGGAAGAGCGGAGCAAACAATAATGACACAGCAGCGTCTTCGGCGATTGGTGATTGATGCCGATGTTGCGCATTCTGCGGGTGAATCGGAGCATCCGATTTCAAGTGCGTGTCGGAGGTTTTTGGAGACAGTGTTGCGTGTTGGACACTATGTTGTGATGACAGAGGCGATACAGGAAGAGTGGCGTCGCCACATATCCAAATATTCGAAAAGATGGCGTAGGCGAATGTACGGGCGAAAGTTGGTTATACGGATCGAGGTCGATGAAGATGAGACCTTGCGAGGACGCATTGATGCGGCTGTGCACTGGGATCAGAAGGCGATTGTTGCTAAAGATGTCCATCTCATTGAAGCGGCGATTGCGACGGATCGGCTGGTTACTTCCCGAGATAAAGAAGCACGCGAGGCATTTGGAAATGCGTCGGATAACGTAGGAGAATTGAGACAAATTGTGTGGGTCAATCCGACGCAGGCCGACGAAAAGCCTATTGACTGGCTGCGGAATGGTGCAAAGACTGAAGCGCATCGTCAGTTAGGTGCCTGATTCAATCATTGGTTTGAGAAGCAGACCTGGAGATATGGTAACGTGAAGGAATTCTATCAAGTGTGGTCAGCTGAACAGATTCTTCAGACACCGTCTGAAATATCGCAGGTTCTGACTGAATGGGCTATGGATGTAGCAATTCTCCAGACAGCGTCTGGCAAATTTGATACCACTTCCACCTGAAGTACGCCTGGGGGAGCTCCTCGCGGTCTTTCCACTCCCCTGGTCCGTCTACGTGCGGCTGCTGTCGGTCAAGGACGAGCGCGCCCGCGAGTTCTACGAAGCCGAGGCGCTGCGCAGTTTCCGTGGTCGGCGGCATGAAATATCTATTGACCTGGAACTTCAAACATCTGGCCAATGCAACGATGCGCGGTCAAATCGAGCGAGAGTGCTGATTGAGAGGGTTGGAACCTCCCATCATCTGTACTCCAGAGGAGCTATCAGGAGAATAGCCATGCATCACGATGAGATCATTGAAGAAGTGTGGGCCAATCGCGAGCGGTTGGCGGTGCAACGAAACTACGACGTGCGCGCCCTGTATGAAGATGCAAAGAACCGTGAGCGTTCCAGTGATCGGAAGGTCGTTAAGCTGGCGCCTCGACGGTGGCCGACCGTTGAGACTATAGAGGAGTGAAGAGTGAGAGCGCGTAGCTGATGATCCCCCGCGACTGCAAACGCCTCGCCGAGGTCTCGAAGCACGCCGCGCGGGAGAAGTCGATTCGACACGGGCATCCCTCGACGCTGCATCTGTGGCGGGCGCGGCGGCCGCTGGCTTCGAGCCGGGCGGAGAACGTGCGATGAATGAGAGCGAACTAAAGCGGATTTGCCGCAATGGCGAAAACTCCGGCGTCGTCCGACCAGGATGTTTGACAGCATATTTTGCTGTCATTAGGCTTTTTCGGTTGACCGAACGCAACGTCCGATAAAGGAGACTGCAATGAGTTCCACCGTCACTGTCCGCGACATCGACCCGGCGGACAAAGCTTGGCTCAAACGGGAAGCGCGCCAAGTCGGCGTTTCTATGGAAGAGTTCATCCGCCGTCTGATCCGCGAGAAGCGCGCCAGGGCCGAGCGCCGCGCGACGCCTTCCGAGGCTTTCAGGCGGTATTTCGGACCCGAGCACGGGGTCGAGCTGCCGGAGCCTGGGCGCTACGCATACCGGAAGGTCGAGTTCGCCGGTGAGAGCGAGACGTGAACGCGCCTGTTGCCTGGCTCCTCGATGCGAATGTCGTATCGGAGATGATGCGCCCGCATCATGGAAGAGAAGCGGCGGCGAGGCGAGGCGCTCGAAGACCACCTGCCGGACGCCTTTCTCGCGGCAACGGCAGCCCGGCTCGGTCTCACCATCGTCACGCGAAACGCAAGTGAATTCCGCAACACCGGCGCTGAAGTCGTCGATCCGTGGGCCGGTGGATGACGGTTCAGAGATCGGTTGCAATGAACATGAGACGAAAAGCAGCACGATGCTGGACCAACCGACCTTGGACGAAATCATCCGGCGCATCGTAGAGGTTGCCCAGCCGGAGAAGATTATCCTGTTCGGGTCCGCCGCCCGAGGCGACATGAACCGCCATAGCGATGTCGATCTGCTCATCATCAAGGAGGGCGCGGATCGGCGGAGCCTGGCGGGACGGATCTCCGAGAACCTGTACGGCGTCGGCGCGGCGGTCGATGTGGTTGTGGTGACGCCGGCGGATGTGGAGCGCTACAAGGACAGCCATGCGCTGGTCATCAAGCCGGCGCTGCGTGAGGGGAGGCTGGTATATGAAGCGTTGCCTGAGCGTTGATGCCCTGAAGCACCTGCCTGCGCAGTGCCCCCTGCTTGCGCGCAGCGCGCAGGCAAGTGCGCTGCAGGCAGGCCGGATGCTCAGTACCAGGCTATCTTTGGCGATGTGTCCAGGATTGTTGACGCCGCCAGGCGATCGGCCGCCCGTTCGGTGAATGCCGCCATGACCGCCGCGTATTGGCTGATTGGGCAGCGTGTCGTTGAGTTTGAGCAATCAGGAGAAAAGCGGGCTGAATATGGAACCGCGCTCATTAAAAGACTGGCGGCGGATTTGACGCAGCGATTTGGCCACGGTTTCTCTCGCCAGAACATCCAGCAGATGCGTCAGTTTTATCTTTCGTATCCGCCTGAGCGAATTCGCCAGACAGCGTCTGGCAAATTTGATACCACTTCCACTGAAGTACGCCTGAGGGAGCTCTTCACGGTCTTTCCACTTCCCTGGTCCGCCTACGTGCGGTTGCTTTTGATCAAGAAAGAGCATACTCACAGGTTCTGCGAGACGGAGACTTGTGCGGTGATCTCGCGCGATTCGGGTGGCACGAGGTTACCAGGGTCGCCCACTACTATCTGAGCGTTGACACTCTCAAGCAGCCGATGGAAATTCGGGAAGGTCAGAAGACATCCGAAAGATGGCAAACACGCGATGAATGAGAGGGCCAAAATGGAAACCATGTCGAGTGTGAGTGCCAAAGACCCCATCACCAAGGCAAAAGAGTTGCCAGAGGGTGCTGCATTTCATCGGTGTGCACTCCAGGTGAACCCACACGACTACGGCGGAATCTTCCAAGGGCAGAAAACCAGCGGCGATGCCCGCCAGCACGCTAAAGCCATTGTCGACAAGGCGGTCGAAATCGGCGTTTCCGTGCTCGCCATCACTAATCACAACGACGTGAGCGGAGTAGCCGCATTCCAAGAAGCCGCCAAACATACCAACGTCACAATATTCCCCGGTTTCGAGCTTTCTTCCTCTGAAGGCATTCACATCCTGTGCATCTATCCGCCAGATACTGGCGGGAACCGTTTGGAGCGGTTTCTCGGCAAATTCGGAATCCAAGAGACTAGATCTTCATCGGATTTGTCGAGCGAGCCGTTCGACAAGGTACTTACAATGGTCGAGAAACAGGGCGGAGTCGCCATCGCTGCGCACGTGACAAACGACAAAGGGCTTTTCGAGGCGCTCGAAGGCCAAGCGCGGATCAAAGCATGGCGTGCTAAAGACCTGCTCGCGATACAGATCCCCGGGCCTGTTGCTGACCTGCCCCCAGATTTACGCCCAATTATCCAGAACAAGAATCCAGAGTATCTGCGGAACCACCCTGCGGATGAGGGTCTGGCCATAGCCGCGATCAACGCGAAGGATGTCATTGATCCTAGAGATCTGAAAGACCCTTCGGCTACATGCTGGATCAAGATGTCCGAGATCACGGTTGAGGGTCTGCGGCAGGCTTTTCTCGATCCTGGATCGAGAATCCGACTAAACAGCGACCCCACACCCGACGAACATACCAAACTCGTTTCGCTGACTTGGGAAGGCGGCTTTCTGGACGGTGCGGCTATTAACCTCAATCGGAACATGAATGTCTTAGTCGGCGGGCGCGGCACCGGCAAATCGACCGTCATCGAGAGCCTGCGATACGTGCTCGGATTGGATCCCATCGGCGAGGAGGCAGACAAGGCCCATAAAGGGATCGTGCGCCAAGTACTCCGTAGCGGAACGAAGGTTTCGCTTCTCGTGCGCTGTTACCGCCCAGCGCGACGCGAGTACCGCATTGAGCGGACTGTGCCAAATCCGCCTGTGGTTCGTGATGAGGACGGCAAGATATCGAACCTTCTTCCAAAAGAGATGCTTCCTCGCGTCGAGGTTTACGGGCAACACGAAATCTCCGAACTCACCAAGAGCCCCGAGAAGCTCACGCGCCTTCTCGACCGCTTCGTCGAGCGAGACGATTCCTCGGCTCGGCGCAAGGCCGATCTCCGCCGAGAGCTCGAGAAGACGCGGCGATCCATAATGGACGTGTGCACCGAGCTCCAGCAGATCGAGGAGCGCCTAGCCTCCCTGCCAAGACTTGAGGAGACACTCAAACGCTTTCAGGAAGCCGGTCTTGAAGATCGCCTGCGCGAACAGAGCTTGCTCGTTCGCGAGGAGCAAGTGCTTGATTCGATTCCCGAGCGCCTGCGGAATTTCCGCGAATGCCTCGACCTTCTCCACCAAGAGCTCCCAATTGACCGGGTGTTCTTGTCTGAGAGGGCACTCCAGGATCTGCCGGGCAAGAAGATTCTTGCGGGCGGCAATGACATACTGGAGTGCCTGAGCACTGATCTCGATAAATTGGCTGGCCAATTTGAAGAAGCACTAAAGCAAGCAGATGAAGGGATCGCCAAAATCCGCTCTCGCTGGAATGAGCGCAAAGAAAAGGTCCAAGCCGCCTATGAGAAAATTTTGCGCGAACTTCAGAGATCGGCAGTGGACGGGCAAGAGTTCATTCGTCTTCGGCGCGAAATCGAGAACCTTCGCCCGCTTGGGGAGCGTAAGTCTTTATTGAAACGGTTAGAAAAAGAACTCCTCGAACGACGGCGCACGCTGCTTGCCGAATGG
This sequence comes from Candidatus Latescibacterota bacterium, assembly GCA_965222075.1. Classification (GTDB taxonomy): domain Bacteria; phylum Latescibacterota; class UBA2968; order UBA2968; genus JAAXHW01. The sequence continues at coordinate 5,231,522 of OZ244937.1, forward strand.
GAAGATATCAAGGCAGAGGAGTTCCGGAACTTCGACAGAGCCGCGCAAGCAGTCAGCAAGAAACTTCGCGCCCGCGTCCAGGTGGAGGTCACCGCCGCAGGCGACCGCGAGCCGCTGCTTCAGTTGCTCCGCGACGAGATCGGGGGCCGTCTCTCCGAGGCAGTATCCATCCTCGCCAAAGAGGAGGACTTTTCGCTGCCGCAATTCGTCGATAGCTGTCGGATGGGTGCGGATGCCGTTCACCAGACCTACGCGATTCCGCCAGCCCAAGCGCAGCGGCTTGCCGAGGCGTCTGCCGAGACTTTGATGCACATTGAAGAGTTGGAGCTTTCCCCCACGACCGCAATCCATCTCAACACGGCTCCTGCTGGCAAACCGCCGTCATGGCAAGCACTCGAAGCTCTCTCGACTGGCCAAAAAGCTACCGCTGTGTTACTGCTCCTACTGCTTGAGTCCGATGCTCCGCTCATCGTTGATCAGCCCGAGGATGATCTGGACAATCGCTTCATCACCGAGGGCGTGGTTCCCAAAATGCGCGAGGAGAAACGACGCCGCCAATTCGTTTTCTCAACCCACAACGCTAACATCCCGGTGCTTGGGGATGCCGAACTGATCGTTGGCCTCACCGCCACTGGAGGTGTGGACGGAGGGAATGCCTACATTGAATCCAAGCACATGGGATCAATTGATGCGCACCCGGTGCGGGAAATGGTTGAGGAGATTCTTGAAGGTGGCAAAGATGCTTTTGAGCGCCGCCGCCGGAAATACGGATTCTGAGGCAAACCATGAACAAAGCCGATTTGATCGAACTAATCCGCAACGGCGAGGACTCCACTCTGGAGTTCAAACGAGACGGCGTGCAGAACCACGATCTGGCCAAGGAACTGGTGGCTTTTCTCAATCTGGAGGGCGGCATCATCCTGCTCGGTGTCGAGGACGACGGGCGGATTTCGGGAACATCCCGCGAATCTCTTGATGAGTGGGTTGCCGAACTCTGCCGCGTCAAGATTGAGCCGCCAGTCGTGCCGCTGCTTTCATGGGCGAGAGATGCCGAGCCGGGTCGGGATGTTCTCGCCATTCGCGTCACGCGTGGTCCCGACAAGCCTTACGCGCGTGTTCACGGAGGCCGCAGAACTTACTACATCCGTGTCAGCAATACCTCCCGGGAAGCAAGCCGCGAGGAACTTGAGAGAATGTACCAGGCGTCAGGTCACTTGCGCTACGGCATGAAACCGGCCCCAGGTACCGGTCTCGATGCTTTCGACCTCCGCCGTTTGCGCGATTACCTGACCCGCATTCTCAACGCGACTGTCCCGGCTGAGGACGATCTTGGTGGCTGGGAGACGTTGTTGCGAAATATCGAGTTGATGACGGTGTCCGCAGGGCAACTCGTCGCGACTATCGATGGCTTGCTTCTCTTCGGAATCACGCCGAACAGGTACGTGCCGCAATCAGGCATCCGCGCGGTCTGTTTTCCGGGCACTGAACCCGACTACGCAACCCGAGCGGATGAGGACCTGCGCGGCCCCATGGTTCCGCTGGGAGCCGCGGACGGATCCATGGTCGAAACGGGTCTCGTGGATCGAGCATGGGACTTCGTCCGTCGTAACACGACGCCAACGGCCCGTCTCGAAGGTGCTCGGAGGATTGACTGCTGGGAATACCCGGAAAGTGTGATTCGGGAAGCCGTGGTGAACGCACTCGTCCACCGCGACTACAGTATTGCGGGAACCGACGTCATGGTGTCCATCTACTCTGACCGCCTTGAGATCCAGAGCCCTGGCAGACTACCCAACACGGTGACGCCCGAGGGAATGAAGTTGGGCATGCGTTACGCGCGCAACCAGACGCTGGTCAATATCATGCGTGACTATGGATACGTGGACGCCCGCGGCATGGGCGTGCGGAACAAGATCATTCCCGGAATGTTCGCCCACAATGGCACAGAGCCCGACCTGATCGAAGAAGAACACCGCTTCACGGTCCGCCTGTGGAAAGAGGGTGAAGGATCGTGATCTCCACTCGCCCGATGGACTGTCCCATCGCCGGGGTTTCCAGACGTGGAGTGCGAAAAGTCGATACGCCGGGGCGGTAAGCCAAGTGCAGTGGGTCCGCGCTTCTTTGGGGTTTAATTTAGGGTTGTTCATATTGCCCCGCCATCAATCGACCGTATAGTGAATCCCACTCTGAGCGCTACTACACGGTACCCAGCCGATTTACGTAGCACCCAGAAAGCTGAGATATCCTCATGACAAAATCCTCTATCGTGCTTGGTGATCTTGCTTCCAAACTTGATCCACTGCGACCATTTGTAGAAAGAATTGCCACTGTGCGTTATTTCACAAAAAGGTTGTTTTCAAGTATTCTGAGAGCCTCGTTTGTCAGAAGCCGTTTTAAAATTCAGATTTGGGAGCGAGTCTTTTGATCAAAAGGTGAATCATCGCAATGTAAATGAGCGCTTCGCTATTTCGTGTCAGGACTTCATAATCCTTGCAAAGACGCCGAAAATTCAACAACCAAGCAAAAGGTGCGCTCAACCACCCGGCACCATTTCATCACCTCACCCTGGAGGCACTACCTGCTGCCTGCGCCTGCCTCGTCTGAGGCTTCAGCAGGCAGGTCGGACAGGCAGATCGGCTGGATCAACTGAACCTGTTTGATTGATCGCCACCTTCAGGTGGCGCCAAGGTCTCAGCCGCTTTGAGCGATTCACGGTTTTCAAACCTCCAGCTTTGCCAGAGGTCTCTGATTCCTGTATCCTCGAATAGTTCTGCGAAACATATCCTGTAAGGTACACCCTTATGATTAAATATATCATCCTCAAAGAAATCCGTTATAACTTGATAAGCCCTGTTTTCGTAGCTACCTTTGTTCTCAGCTTTATTGTTATTATTCTAAGTATCTATATGGGACTCCGTAGCTTCAATGATCAGGTTATAGAATATTCTCAGATGAAGATAATTAACCGTAAAGAGTTGAATGACAAAACTTATTATAGTGAAATTGGTGCTCAGGGTTTATATGTCAGTAAGCCCCCAGAAATTTTGGGTGTGCTGGTAGCTGGAGTAGAAAATATCACAGGTCGTTATGTGCTTGTCAATATGACAAACAATCCTCGAATTATAGGTAGCAAAGTGGAAGGGAATCCGATATTTGCCATTTTTGGAGAACTAGATTTAATGTTTGTTGTTAAAAACGTATTTAGCCTTATTATTGTTCTTCTTACTTACAGCACCATTTCTGGTGAGAAAGAAGAAGGAACCCTTAGGCTTATTTTTTCGAATCCTATACCTAGAGACTCTTTAATTTTAGGCAAAATGGCAGGAAATTTCCTATGTTTAATGGCTTGTTTGGCTATTCCTACTCTGCTTGGGATAGCATTATTCGTGTCTTTTCAAAGTGTCCATTTAACATATGAAGGTATATTAAGGCTATTATGTATCTTGGGTGTATTTTTTTTATATATTACTTGCTTTTTTTCTCTGGGAATGTTCATCTCTACTTTAAGTAGTAGATCTCTGATCTCTTTTCTCGCATTGCTTTTTATTTGGATAACTTATATAATGGTGATTCCTAAAGGAAGTGTAATTTTAGCAAGCCAATTTGCACAAGTGCCTTCTATTCAACATTATTATACTCAAGTATCTCAGGTTCAAAAAGATATTCGAAAACAAGGCAGCCGTGAACTAAATCAATACCACAGTACAAACCCTCGCCCAAGAAGACCTCAAATTAAACCCAGTATTTCAAAAGGAGAACGTGAAGCAATTTTAGCTGCTTATAGACAATCTGTAGATGAATGGCGAGAGAGAGGAATCGCTAAGTCGAACGAAATTCGAGAAAAAGTAAGGGATAAGTGGCAGACAGAGCAAAGTAAATTAGACCAGATCTATAAAAAACAGCGAGATGAATTAATCAGAGTGGCCACTAACCTGTCACGGATTTCTCCAGCTTCTGCAATGAACTATGCATCAATGAGTTTAGCAGGTACGGGTATCGAACAGCAAGGTATGTTTCTTACACAGGTAAGAGCATACCAAAGTGTATTTATTAATTATATTAAGAAAAAAATAGAGGACGAGGGAGGGAGGATCTATCCTGATGGTCACATTAGCCTGTCTAGATCAAATATGGACAGTCCAATAGATCTAAGCGATATGCCGGTATTTCAATATAGACAAAAACCATTCAGAGAAGTGATAGAAAGCGTTATGTTTGACTCAGCGTTGATAGTTCTATTCTCTCTATTGTTTTTCACAGGAGCGTATTTCTCCTTTCTCCGATATGATGTTCGTTAGACCTAAATGATATGAGTGTGTAGGAAATCGCGGGCGCTTTGAAAGGGCTTTCAGACGGCATAAATGCCTGCTCGATATTTCCCAAATCCCATTTTGGCCCCTGAGGCTGCTCATTGAGACCAAACATCGAGGATACTTTAACTCTATTTTGGCCTTGATGGCAGCGAAGGCCTGACGCTTGAAGAAATCAGCGATATGATGAATCTCACGCGCGAGCGCATCCGCCAACTCAAAGAGAAGGCACTCCGAAAGCTACGGCGTCGGGCGTGTTACCAAGAGCTAAAGGTACTTACCAAAAGGCCCATTACGTCAAGCTGTTGAACGCCGCGATGGACGACATCGGTGGGGTGAAAAAGCTAACGCACATTCGGGAACTGGGTATCCACGGACGACACGATGTAAGGACCCACGCAGGCGAAGTACCTGCTATTTTGGGCGTAATTCTTATTTGATGGTTATTTGATAGGTAAGGCAGTTTTCGAATCTGAAAAACCATGATTTTGACATAATATATGTATTTACAATAATTTAAATATTTCCAACTCTATTTGACGTTTATTTGATCTCGACTTTGTCCAAATAGCTGCTCAGGCAGCTACTGGAAGGTCAAACATACACAAGAGATCCAGCATTTCCTTCGGAAATTGTACAAACTCAGCTTCTGGAGCAGAGTTCACGAGAAACCTGGCACGCCAGATATGGCGTCGAACCAGCAGTATACAGTCGGAGAAGGTCGGTTGCTGTTTTTTATACCACGCGGTAGTTTGAATCGGGATGGCGTTGTCCTGGCACAGGTGTAGGGTCATCAAGGTCACGAGGGAGAAAAGGGCCAGCAGGCAAGGTGTGGTTCTCTCGATCGCCAGGTCCGACCACTGGCGCTGTGTTTCCAGCCCCAGGTGAGCCCGAGCTTCCTCAAAGGTGACTTCGACCGACCAGCGCATGACCACCCATTTTAGGATCTGGAGGGGGCAGAGGCTTGGATCGGTGCAGAAGAAGACCTCGTCCTTGAGCTTGCTTTGGGGGTCTCGCACGATCACATAGCGGATGGGCACAGGGTCCCAGCCGGGACGATACCACAGCGCTGTGCGAGAGAAAAGCAACATTGTCTTGCGTTTTCCGCCATACCAGAAGATCTCGTGGGACTGCCAGGGCGTGTCGGAACGGGCAGCCCATGTGCGTAACCGTCTTTGCCGCTGGCCTTTCTTCGGCGTCGGACCACGCTGTCCTTTTTGTCGCGGCTTTGGGGGATGATAAAGCGCAGCGTCCCAACGCAGTCTTGAGACCATCGTCGTGGAGATGCCCTTACAGGCCCAGATCAGCGACATCGCGGCAAATCCGCCATCTACAACCAATACCAGCAAGCGGTTGGGCAGCCAGCGATGTACCTGTTTGATCATCTGGCGCGCCCAGTCAACACTGGTTTTATGCCTGCCCTTGGAAGGATGCGTTGGCTTCTTCTTGCCTGAGTTGGCGTTTTTTTCCTTCACCTCAGGTTCGCAGGGAAGCGTCAGGAAAGGCAAGGCCCAGATCCGATGGGAAAAAGGCACAGGCACCAGAAGCATCATAGAGACCCACTTGACGCCAAAACAACGCACCACGTGCTTCCTTGTTGAACGCACCGGATCTCGATAACAGCCCACATGCTTGATCTTTTTGCCACTGCGACGCTCGATCGTCTCATCGACTCCCAGGACAATCGCACCTGGAGAAGGAAACATTGCCAGGAGCAATCCCAGCAAAATACGGCTCCCCTGAAGGCTATTCCATTTCACGCGGTTCAACACGCGATGATAGTTGGTGAAATGCCTCTCCTCAGACCTGTCTGCGTGCAACGCACAGGCAGGTCGGCCCATCACGCGCAAAGCTGCGCTGACGGTGCGTTTGCCCGGTGACAGGATCGCTCCGATCATCAATTCTTGAGCGTGATACCAGACCCGGTCAGAAAACAATGGCGCAAATGCGGCGAGAATAGTTATGATACCTTCTGGCAGAGGATGCATTGGAATCTCCTTGACTTGGATATTGGCATAATACCCAAGATAGGAAATTCTGTGTCCTCTGCTACTTCATTTTGGCCAAAGTCCAGTTTAAATGTTTGGCCTAAAAAGCAAGAAAATTCACGATAATAAATTTCATAAGTGATTTTTTTACAGACTGTTAATTCGCCCGTAAAATCCTACACACTCAAATGATATGAGTGTGTAGGAAATCGCGGGGGTATCAACTGACTGTAAAATCGATAGTTTTTGAAGTATGAAAATTTGATAGGACGCCTATATTGGCAAACATCCAGAACACTATCTCATGTTTGACCAAAAAGGAGCCCTATCATGATGACAATGTACGAAAAGGAAGCCTTGTTTGAAAGCCTAGATGACACATTTTCTGAGATCAAGGCATATCTTATAGGAGCTATAGACCGAGAAGAACTCCATGAGGTTGAGCACCATCTGTTTCGCCAGATGCAGCGCTTGGGTCGTGGTTTTCTGGAGGCCTTTGTTGCTCTGTCGGGCACGGGATATGAAGCTGGCAATCCAGTGCTGAGTGAAGAAGGGCATAAAATGGAGTATAAGGGAACCGAGGCGGAGGGTTCGCCCTATATGTCCATCTTTGGAGAAATCAGGATCTACCGTGCAGCCTATGCCCATCCTGCTGGTGGGAGGGTATATCCCATCGATGCGCAACTGAATCTGCCAGCACATAAATACTCTTACTTGCTTTTGAAGTGGCTACAAGCTTCAAGCACACAACAGGATTTTCGCAGCGCGGTCAACCGATTCAACGAGATCTTAGATTTTTCCTTTTTCCCGGATCTGCCTCAGCGTCAGGGCCTACCCATTGCGGAGTATATCGAGCCTTTCTATGAGCAGGTTGAAGCGCCACCCCTACAATCAGAAAGCAGTCATATAGCCATCAGCGCCGATTGTAAGGGCGTACGTATCCTGAAAAGTAAACAGGAAGAGACAAAGGAAGAACCGCCTGCCAAACCCCGTCGGGGCAAAGGAGAAAAGCCCGGCATCAAGAAAGATGCGGTGGTCGTCACAGACTTTTCATTCGACCCACACGCACGCGATTCTGAAGAAATCGTCAAAGGCTTGCTTTCCCAGTTCACAAAAGAAGAACAAGAACAGAAAAAACAGGATCGGAAATGTCGTCGAGAAGAAGGTCTGCCTGAGCCTCGGGTACCACACAATAAGCACGTCTTTGCGACTCTCCAGGGCAAAAAAGCCGCCTTCGACCATATGCTTGAGCACGTCCAGAAGCGAGATCCCCAGGGCCAAAAACTACTGATCGCGCTACTGGATGGCGATCCTTATCTGGAGGATCGGTTGCTCAAAGACCTGAACATCCACGGCATGGAGGATCAACTCGATGCGCTGATCCTGGATATCATCCATGCCAGTGAATACCTCTGGGATGTGGGCACAGCGCTCTATGGCGAAAAAGGACCTGAACGAATCAAGTGGATCGAAGAAAAGCTCTATGCCCTCCTGGAGGGTAAAGTCGGCTACCTCATCGGGGGACTACGCCAGATGCTGACCAAAAACCAAGACCGGCTCACCCAGCCTCAAAAGAAGGCTCTAAAAAAAACCATCATCTACTTCGATAACCACCAACATATGATGCACTACGACGTCTACCTCAAGAAAGGTTACCCGATTGCTACAGGCGTAGTCGAAGGCACCTGCGGCTCTCTCGTCAAAGACCGGATGGAGCAATCAGGCATGCGATGGTCCATCAACGGTGCTCAGGCTGTCTTGGCTCAGCGCGCCGTTGTGAAAAATGGCGACTGGAATGACTTCTTCACATACTACATTGACTCCGAACGTGACCGACTCTACCCAACTGTATATGAGAGAGTCGCACCTTACCAAAAAGCTGCTTAAACCTGCTCCCGTGAACTCCTACACACTCAAATGATATTTGAGAAAAATTAGCTACATTTTTCTGTCCTTATCTGATAGACTGGATTCCGGCGTGTGGCTATGCCATCGTCTTCGGCATGCGTATGATGTTCATGTCGTGATCTCCACAACACCATCTGTCCGAGGAGGTTTGACATAATCGGGCCTCTCTGTGGGTGCGGAAACAGCGGCGGTTGATCAGTCCCAAGGGTGAGGAAAAGCTCTCACAAAGAGCATTGTCATAGCAGCAGTCGCCTACAGATCCCACCGAGGAGCGCACCCCCGCCAAAATCTTACATGAACCCCTTTTTATCAAGTTGGCGAACGATTATGATTTATCTCAGGACAAGTTTTCTGCTGATTTTTTTCTATATGGGGAATGCTGGGTGTACCCAGCATATTGGTGGGCTTATTGAAAATCTTAAGCATAAGCGCAGGGGAGTCCGTGTACATGCTGCACAGGAGCTGGGAGAGATTGGGGACAGACAGGCAGTTGTTCCGTTGATTGGATCTTTAAGAGATGAGGAGGTTCGGGTTCGCCTGGCTGTCATAGAGGCTTTGGGAAAACTTCGGGATGAGCGGGCTGTAGAACCTCTAATCGCTGTATTGAAGGATCGGGAGGTCATTGTCAGGCTGGCTGCCGTGAACGCATTGGCGCAGATTGGTGATTCTCAGGCAGTCAGGCCATTGCTGGAGTTTCTGCAGGTTGGAGGAGATGCAAACCTCCGGTTGGAAGCGATAGAGGCTTTAGGTGAAATTGGAGATGCGCGCGCTATTGGTCCGCTATCTGCCGCATTAAAAAGCGGAGACCGCAATACCAGGTGGGTGGCCGCAGCGGCTCTGGCCGGAATTGGTGATCGATCCGGGCTGGGTCCGTTGCTGGATGCACTTATAGAGAGAGATGCGTCTGTTCGGCATATTGTGGTATATGCGCTTGGAAAAATCGATCCGGACTGGAGACAAAGAGAAGAAGCAGGCCAGGCGATGACACGTTTGATAGATGCTTTGAAGGACAAAACACTTGTTCTTTCCGATCGTCAGCTTGTTGTTCTGGCACTTGATGAAATCGATCCGAATTGGAGGCAAATGGCGTGGGCTGACAGTGTGATATCTGATTTGATAATCCGTTTGAAGAACGAAGATCCGCTGGTACGAGAAGCCGCTGCAGAGGCGCTGGGTGAGGTTGGAAACCGGCGTGCAGTGGAAGGACTTTTGAATGCGTTACACGATGAAGCGGCGGCAGTTCGGCAGGTTGCGGCCTGGGCACTGGGAAGGCTGGGAAATGGACGTGAGGTTGAGCCTCTCATAGCGGCCCTGAAAGATCCGGATCGGCGGGTTCAATTTTCGGCTGCTATTGCATTGGGAGAGATCAAAGACGTTCGCGCTGTGGAGCCTTTAATTTCGATGCTGTCTGTGGAGATACCGAATCCACAAAGATTTTTAGACCCGAAGGATGTTCGGGTAGGGGCGGCAGTGGCTCTGGGAAAACTGAGAGATGTTCGAGCGGTAGGTCCACTTACTTCGCTGCTGAGTCATTGGAGTGAATTTATCCGCCGGTCAGCAGCGGATGCTTTGGGAAGGATCGGGGATCATCGTGCTGTAAGGCCATTGATTGTTGCTCTGGGAGATGCTGACAGGGTGGTTCGCCGGGCAGCAGCAGACGCACTGGGGAAGATTGGGGATGCACGTGCTGTGGGTCCCCTTATTGCAGCGATGCAGGCCGGGCGTATCGTCCCTCAGCAAGTTGTGTCGGCATTAGAAAAGATCGATCCGATGTGGCGAGACCACAAGGCGGTGGCCCCATTGGTTTCCAGTCTGATTGAACAACTGAACCATTCAGATCCAGCAGTTCGGTGGCAGGCGGCGGAAACCCTGGGAGAAATCGCGGATGAAAGCGCAACGCAGGCGTTGATTGATGCTATGATGAAACGGAATATACCGGTGGTGGCCGGCGCTCATCCTTTTTTTCTTCGTAAAAGGATACGAGAATCCGAATACAGGCTTGTTGAAGCGTTGAATACCTATGGCGATGAAAGTATGGCCAATAGGTTTATGAGATCAGGGCGACCGTTACTTATAAAGGCTGCCCAAAAATGGGCACGGTTTAAGGGGATTGCGCTGATCTCCTGGCCACTCGAACGAAATTACTGGTTGAGCAGAGAATGATTGTTAATGGCGATCCGGATAGCCCCCATCTCCGTCTGTCGATGCCAGGTTCAAGAGATAGCAGTTCGAGATTTATGGAGGACTATGTCCTGCAGCAGTCAGGAGTTGTTGGGGATTCGGTCCTGCAGCGTCGAAGATTTTCTGGACTTCCGGATCAACTCTGTTGAGGATCCAAAAGGTTTGCCCGGACCGCTGGAAGGAAATCAAGGAAATCTCTGTGATACGCACCTTCTTGAAAACAACTCAGATCGGGTGGCCTCACTTTCGATATAGGATATCTCGATAGTCAGAGTCTCCAGGTGGCCGTCTTCCTGAGATGCCCTTGATGATCCACACCACCCTGGAGCAACACCTTTTCAAGGAGTCAAAGTAGTGATAAAGAGCTACTTACATCTGGCCATCCGAAATCTTTTCAGGCACAAATACCTTTTTAAAACAGCTTCTCAGAGCCTTTGAATTCGTCGATTTGGCATCGACACAGGAGTCTCGAAGTGCTTTCTTTCTCGTACCAGCACTCCGGAGTATTACTGAAGAAATTATCTTGCTTCGTTTTTTGTCGCGCTTTCCCCATGAGGTGCGTCACCAAACTCTGAACAATATGCTCAACCTCATGGCCGCGAAAACATTACACGATCAAGAGGCCTTTTTTGTGACGTTTCGACCATTTCAACCAGTTCTCCGGTCGGCAAATATAGAAAGTATGGACATACAGAAAGTCAGGCACGAACTTCGTTCGTTTTGGCGGAATAACGGGTGGCTAAAGTTGAACAGAGACATGCCACCAACCAGGGAAATTGCTGAGAGATCGGACCCAGAAGTACTACATGTGGTCTACGATTTCATATATCGAATCGCGTCAGACGCGGTCCACTTTAACCCTCGCGCGTTGTTGCGAACGGGCTGGGGGAACATTCCGCGAGAAGCAACATTTAGCTCCAGAAATATGGGTGACTACTACCTCGCGATGTGTCGGGTTTACGGCAGCTATCTATTTTGTTTGTACTTTGAATTCTTTGGCCAATTCTTAAGGCTAAATCAGGAAGAGAAGTCCGCAGTCAGAGAACTTAGAAAGTACCTTCTGAGTCTACCCCGTTGGCCAGAAATGATTACGTTTGAAGAAATGAATATAGATGTGTCCCGACCTACGTTTTCATCAATGCTTCTTTATGCAATGTACGACGGCATTATGGCAGACGGGTTTATTTCCGGAACAAAACAAATGATTGCTCTCCGCGAAAACCAGAGATCGCGATCATCGAAAGAAGCACCACGAAAATGATCCCTAGAGAATGCAAACGCCTCGCCGAAGTCGACTTCCCCATTGCCGAGGTTTCCAGGCACGCGGCGCGGGAGAAGTCGATTCGGCACGGGCACCCCTCGACGCTGCACCTGTGGTGGGCGCGGCGGCCGTTGGCCTCGTCGCGGGCGGTGTTGATGGCGTTGCTGCTGCCGGATCCGTGCGACGCGCACTGTCCGGAGGCGTTCGAGTCGGAGGCCCGCCGCATTCTCCTCGAGATGGACGGGCGGCGGCAACGGTGGACAGCGGCTGTCGAACCCCATCTGCGATCCGGCACGCTTCAACTGGAACGAAGTGAGGAAGGTCGCGCACTATTACCTGTCCGTCAACGGATTGACACAACCGATGTAGTTGGGGGAGAATGAGTCTCCTTATTGAGGGTAATATGACTAATTCCCAACCATCAACATTACCCTCCCTGACGGAGGAAATCGCGATGAAAACAATTCGTGATTTTTTTCGCGACAAGCCGTTTGTGTTATTTGGAACGGGGATGTCCTGCGCGCTTGATCCGCGGTTCGGGATGCCTGCACTTCGAGACGAACTCTATTGCAATGTCGTCCCGGATTCGCAGGCATCTGCGCAGGGCCGTCAATGGAAAAAGGTTATTGAGTCACTGCAAACTGGAAGTGGATTGGAAACTGCACTCGACAACGTCACTGATTCATCATTACTTCAGAAGATCACATGTGCCACTGGTCGATTCGTCTCATCGATTGATCGTGAGTGTGCATTGCGGATTGCAAAAGGAGAAGTGACATGGCCCGCCACAGGGTTCTTTAAGCGTATAGTCGACACGCTCCCTGAAGGAGACCCCATACTTCACGTTTTGACGCCAAACTATGACACCCTGTTCGAGCATGCCTGCGATGCGGTTGGCATCCATTACACAAGTGGATTCTTTGGCGGACTGGAGCGCCGGACTGATTGGGGTGCTGTCAGTCAATCTTTGCTCTTAGGTCAACAAGTCCCCCAAAGGGGACGACTCAAGATGATTTACAAACCCCGTAAGCATGTTCGCCTTTACAAAGTTCACGGTTCATTGAATTTTTTCTTCTACCGAAACATCGTTGTTGAGAACAACGCGTGGATGTGGGATGCGCCAAGCTTTTCCAACCGAGTCATGATCACACCTGGGCTCTCCAAATACCAGACACTGCAAAACTATAGACAAGAATTGCTGAAGTACGCCGATGCGGAGATTGACAAAGCAAACCACTTCCTTTTCCTCGGCTACGGCTTCAATGACACCCACTTGGAGGCGTACATCAAGCAGAAACTCATTACTCAAGCCTGTAAGGGGCTTATTGTGACGAAGGATTCCAACTTACGTATTGAATCCCTACTTGCCGAGGCCGCAAACCTTTGGTTGGTATGCAAGGCGCAGGAAGATGACGCAGACGGAACACGCATATTCAACAAGCAGTATGCAGGATGGCTCAGTTTACCCACAAAAAAGCTTTGGGACATCAGTACGTTCACAACGGAAATCCTGGGAGGATAACGATGGCAATATTCACATTCGATTCATCCCATGTGCTCGGAAAGGTCCGGGCGGTGGACACACGTCGCGTTGATGTCCAAGTGAACAGTGACGAAGACTTGAGGAAAGCAAGGGTTGGGCAACTTGTGGCCATCGCTTTACCGGGGGCAATTGAAGAATGGCTGATCGGTGTCATTGACAGGGTGGTCAAGACTCCCATTCTCGAAGACCCGCCAGAACCAGACTTGGAAAGCGATGAAGATATGGCCAGCGTCTCTCTGCAGCGCGAGGGAGTTCTCAACACGGTTCGAATCACCTTGGTAGGGACAGTAGGGCTGACGCTGGACAATAAGCCGCAATTCTCTCGTTCCTTGGTACAGGTGCCGGAAATCGATGGAATCTGTCACATCCTTCGGGATGCTCAACTCCAGGCTTTTATGGCATTGCTTTCAGCCGAGGGGAAAACTGAACATTCCCTGGAGATCGGTCGTTACACAATCGACAAAAAGGCGGCGGCGTATCTTGATGGGAACAAATTCTTCCAGCGTCACGCTTCGCTTCTTGGTAGCACCGGCTCTGGCAAGTCGTGGTCAGTGGCGGCCATCTTGGAGCAAGCGGCCAAACTCCCGTCATCCAATTTGATCGTGTTCGATCTTCACGGCGAATACAGCGAGCTCTCATACGCTCGCCACCTTCGTATTCCAGGACCAGAGGAACTCGGACAGTACGACGACTCCCTCTTGTTCCTTCCCTATTGGCTGTTGAATGCAGAAGAACTGCAAGCAATGTTTATCGACAGGAGCGAGTTCAGCGCGCACAACCAGGTCATGGTGTTCCAGGATAAAGTGGTCGCCGAGAAGAAAAAACGGCTTCAAGAATTGAAAAAAACGGATGTCTTAAACGCCTTCACTTTGGACAGCCCGGTTCCATTCTCAATAGAAAACGTTGTCGCTGAACTTAAGCGTATGAATGAAGAGATGGTTCCAGGTGCGAAGAGTGGAAATGAAAAACGAGGCCCCTTCTATGACCAATTCAGCCGATTGCTCCTCCGTCTGAACAGCAAAATCACTGATAAGCGGTATGGCTTTCTATTTCAGGCACCTTACTCAGCACACGAATACGATGCAATGGCTGAAATGATGAAACGACTAATGGATTATTCCGAGTCGAAAGCACAGATCAAGGTTATCGATTTTTCAGAGGTGCCAGCCGATATCCTGCCGGTCATTGTTGGGCTTGTCGCACGCATCATATACCAAGTGCAGTTTTGGACGGATCGACAGAGACGGACGCCAATGGCTCTCGTGTGCGACGAGGCTCATATGTATCTGCCCAAAAAGGATGGGAAGAACCCGGTCGAGCAACGGGCTATTGAGAATTTCGAGAAGATTGCCAAGGAGGGACGTAAGTATGGCGTTGCGCTATTGGTCGTCAGCCAACGGCCCTCTGACGTAAGCTCCACAATTCTCAGCCAGTGCAACAACATCATATCTCTCCGGCTTACCAATGGCGACGATCAGGCAACGGTCAAAAGGCTCATGCCCGAAAGCCTCGAGGGTCTAATGGACACTCTGCCAATCTTGGACATCGGGGAAGCCCTTGTGGTCGGCGACGCAGTTCTGCTCCCGAGCAGGATTCGCATTCACCCGCCCGAGGAAAAACCGCTGAGCGCCACTATCGACTTTTGGGACGAATGGACGAAGAAGCCCGACAAACCGGATTTCGCAAAGACGGTTGAGAATATGCGCAAACAAAACAGAGCATAAACGCTCCAAGGAAACAATAAAGTGATTTGGAACGCGGCAGCATGATCCCCAGAACCTGCAAACGCCTCGCCGAGGTGGACTTCCCGATTGCCGAGGTTTCCAGGCATGCGGCCCGGGAGAAGTCGATTCGGCACGGGCATCCCTCGACGCTGCACCTGTGGTGGGCGCGGCGGCCGCTGGCCTCGTCGCGGGCGGTGCTGATGGCGTTGCTGCTGCCGGACCCGTGTGACCCGCACTGCCCGGAGGCGTTCAAGCAGAAGGCCCGCCAGATTCTCCTCAAGATGGACGGGCGGCCGCAAGGGTGGACAACGGCTATCGAACCGGATGAGGGATTGCGGCGGATCATGCTGAAGTTCATCGCCGACTTCGCCAATTGGGATCTTGCCGCGAATCGCGCCTATCTCGACGTGAGCCGTGCACTTGTGAAGGCTGCGCATGGCGAGGAGTCGCCGCTCGTGGTGGACCCGTTTGCGGGCGGGGGTTCGATTCCGCTGGAGGCGCTGCGGCTCGGTTGCGAGGCGTTCGCCAGCGATCTGAATCCGGTGGCGTGCCTGATTCTGAAGGTGATGCTGGAGGACATCCCGCGCCACGGACCGGGGCTGGCTGAGGAACTGCGCCAGGTCGGCGGCGAGATCAAGCGGCAGGCCGAGCAGGAACTGGCAGATCTCTATCCGGTGGACTTGGACGGGGCGACGCCGATTGCCTATCTCTGGGCGCGGACGGTGCGTTGCGAAGCGCCCAACTGCGGCGCGGAGATTCCGTTGATGCGTTCGTTCTATCTGTGCAAGAAGCCCAAACGCAAGTGGGCGTTGCGGCACCGGATCGAGCGATCCGAGGGGGAGCCACCGAGCGTCGAGTTTGAGGTGTTCGAGCCGAAGGCTGATGGCGAGGTGCGTGGCGGCACGGTCACGCGCGCCAAGGCGACCTGCCTGTGCTGTGGCGCAGTACTGCCGCCCGAGCGGGTGCGGGCGCAGCTTGCGGCCCAACGGGGCGGCGCGGATGTGATTTTCGACGCAGAGGGCAACCGGACGGGCGGGGCGCGGATGACGGCGGTGGTGACGCTACAGCCTGGCGTGAAGGGCCGCCACTATCGGCTACCCACTGACGAGGACTACGAGGCGGTGCGCCGGTCACAAGCGCGGCTGGCAAACATCCTTTGCGAGTGGAAGCGGGGCGGGAAACAGGGCCTTTGCCCGGTGCCGGATGAGCCGTTGCCCATTGAACGGCAGAGGGGTAGTTCAGGCTTCCGGGTATTGCTCTATGGAATGAATACGTGGGGTGATCTCTTAACGGCTCGGCAGAAGGTGGCGTTGGTGGAGTTGGGGCGGTTGACAGCTTCCGGGGAGACGCATCGACAGACTCTTTCATTGGCTCTAACTCGGGTGGCCAACGCCGGATGTTCGCTCTGTAGATGGCATACGACCAGAGAGAACCACGAGGGTGTCTTTTCCCGTCAAGCGCTTCCAATGGTCTGGGACTATAGTGAGGGCAATCCGTTTTCTGATTCAACGGGCGGATATGCTGGCGCCTTAGACTGGATTGCTAAGGTAGCTGAGGTTTGGCCTCAGTCTGACACTGGACAGATTCAACCAGCCGACGCCACCGACCACCCGTTACCCGACCAATCCGCCGGAGTCTGGTTCACCGACCCGCCCTATTACGATGCCATTGCCTACGCAGATCTATCTGATTTCTTCTTTATCTGGCTTAAACGTGTCCTCCCACGGGATGACCCCTTGTTGCAGAATCCGTCTAACCCGAAAAATCCTCTGTCTCCCAAACAAGAGGAAGTAATTCAGGACCCTGCTCGTTTCGTCAATGGCGCGGCCAAAGACCAGGGCTTCTATGAATCGAGAATAGCGAAGGCCTTTGCGGAGGGCTGCCGTGTTCTCCAAGAGGACGGCGTTGGCTCCGTCGTCTTCGCTCACAAAACGACCGAAGGCTGGGAGGCGCTGCTCTCCGGCATGATCCAGGGCGGCTGGACCATCACCGGCTCCTGGCCGATTGCGACCGAGATGGGGTCCAGACTCAACGCACGCGACACCGCATCCCTCGCCACCAGCATCCACCTGATCTGTCGCCCGCGTCCAGAAAATGCGTCGGTTGGCGATTGGGCCGATGTGCTGCGGGAACTGCCGGTCCGCGTCGGTGATTGGATGGAACGGTTGCAGAGTGAAGGGATTCGAGGTGCGGATCTGGTGTTCGCCTGCATCGGGCCGGCGCTGGAGATTTTCAGCCGCTACCGCGCAGTGGAGACTGCCGAAAGTGATACGGTCGGCCTGTCTGAATATCTGGAGAAGGTCTGGGAGGTGGTCGGCCGCGCCGCGTTGCAACAGGTGCTGGGCACGGCACAGGCCTGCCTGTCTGCCGACGAGGCAGGTGCGCTGGAAGAGGATGCCCGGCTGACCGCGCTCTTCCTCTGGACGCTCCAGAGCACGGACACCGTTGCAGAGAATCAGGAACAAGCGGACGAGGTAGGCGAGGAAGCCGTCGCCAAAGTAGCGTCGAAGGGGTTCAGCCTGCCCTTTGACGTGGTACGCCGCTTTGCCCAACCCATGGGCATTGACCTGGATACATGGAAGGACCGTATCATCGGCCAGGAAAAGGGCGTGGTGCGCCTGTTGCCAGTGGCCGAGCGGGCCGGGGAACTCTTCGGCGAGGATGGCGCTGCCGCCGCGGCTGACTGGATCGAGAGCGACCCGCATGCCGACGTGCAGCAGACGCTTTTTTCCGACTGGCAGGACAGCGCGCCTGCAATCGTCCGGGAGCCGCGGCCGCGATACGGCGAAGCATCCGACGAATACCCCGCTTCGACTCTTGGCGACACCACCCTCGACCGCGTCCACACCGCCATGCTGTTCCAGGCCAGCGGTCACGCCAATGCGCTGCGGAAGCTGATTGGCACCGAGCAGGATCGCGGCCCTGACTTCCTGCGGCTTGCCAACGCGCTATCGGCCCTCTATCCTCAAGGGTCCAACGAGAAACGCCTGCTCGACGCCATGCTCCTGGCGGTACCGAGGTGAGGACATGCGACAGACGTGAACAACGTGTGAAGTTGATTCGAGACCGATGCATATAGTCCCATCAAAGAACGACGTTTCAATCAGGTTGACCGAAGAGAGGTGGCGTCATGTTGCGGAGCGCCATCCCGAGATGAAGAAGCACCGGGCGGAGGTTCTCGAGACGATTGCGGAACCGGACGTCATTCAACAGGGTGACTTCGGCGTCTTGTTGGCAGCACGTCTGTACCCCCGGACAGCGCTCACCAGCAAGTATGTCATAGTGGCCTATCGAGAACGTGGGGAAACGGACGGCTTTGTGCTAACCGCATACTTGACCAGCCGGCCGACATCAAGGAGGAGAATCCTATGGAAACGCTGAAGATTCTGGAAAGCAAGCAGAGCCTGAACTGGGACTACGACGGCGAGGCGGATGTGCTGTACATCTCTGTCGCGTCACCGAAACCCGCGGTGGGCATCGACGTTGGGGAGGGCGTGATCGTTCGCTACGACGAGATGCACAAGGAAGTCGTCGGTCTCTCAATCGTCGGTCTTCGCGAGAAAATGCTGCGCGAGCTGTCGACCCGCGCGCGCTGAGGTAGGGCCGCCGGGCCTTCGGAGCCTGGAACACTGTAGGAAGATATGAATGAAGAGAATGGCCAGCAGGAACAGGAAGACGAGGCCGACCTGCCTGCCAGGAAGTCTCTCGCAGGCGAGGAAGCGGTCGCCAAGCAGGATCGCGGCCCCGATTTCCTACGGCTTGCCAACGTGCTATCGGCCCTCTATCCACAGGGCTGCAACGAGAACCGCCTGCTTGACGCCATGCTGTTGGCGGTGCCGAGGTGATGCTTGATCCAGTACTTAGGTGTGCAACAAAGGTTTGCCGAAAAAGGTTGACACGAAGCGAAAATCCCGGTTAAATACACAAATCCCGAGTCATACGAGGAGACAACATGCGTCGAATTCCAGCGGGGAGGGGTACACTCTATGGCCGATGATAGGACCGCGCAACCTGCGCCACAAAAAAATCCAGCTACGAGCGATTCAATCGCGGTCGAGTGGCTTCGTTCCAAGCTCGCTGAAATTGAGAAGCATACCTGTATGGATGCGCTGACAATTTTCGGTCCGATCATGGGGTCAGTCGATCACCGCGTCAGGTTGGCGATCGAAAGCGTGCCGGAACGCCGCGAAGGTTCGCTCGTGATCATTGATACAATTGGTGGAATCGTCGAGGTCGCCGAACGCATTGTAACCACGCTCAGGCATTACTATAAAGAGGTGAAGTTTCTCATTCCCGATAGGGCGATGTCGGCGGGGACGGTACTCGTGATGTCTGGGGACGCAATTTTGATGGATCACTTTTCTTGTTTGGGGCCGGTTGATCCCCAGTTGGATATAGAAGGCAAACCAATCCCGATATCAGTTCTTTCTTATCTTGAACAATACGAACGCTTCGTTAAAAAAGCCGAAGAAGGCACCCTGACAAGTGCGGACTTGGTACTGCTTCAGAAACTTGATGCCGCTGATTTGCGGCAGTACGAACTGGCGGCCAAGCTATCGGTTCGACTCATTCAAGATTGGCTTGTGACGTACAAATTCAAGGATTGGTCAACACACGGTTCTACAAAGAAAACTGTTACCCAAAAAGAAAAGGAGAAGCGTGCGGAAGAGATCGCCCAAGCACTTAACGATCAAGAAAGATGGGGCACTCATGGACGTGGAATTAATCGGGATGTTCTTGCTGAATTGAAGCTCAAAATTGATGATTTGGAAGCCGATCCTACATTGAGCAACTTGATCAAGGAGTACTTCTGGTTTTTCAGGGATTTTGCGTTCAAGACAGAAGCGATTAGCCTAGTCCATAACCGTTATTACTTTTGAAAGGAGTCCCCATGCTAAAGGAACACCAACTAATGCTAACCGAAGAGCAGATCGCGAAGAATCCAGCGATCGATCCCAAGATCGTCAAAGAGGCCCTGCAAATGCGCCGAGAACTCGAAAAACTGGGAGTGTGGGAAGATAGCGGTAGTCGAGTGAGAAACCCCTTTGAAATCAAGCCTGCCTTGAATCCACGGGGACAAAGCGGGAATCGGCTCATCACGCAGAACCGATAATTCCTATTGATGCCTAAAGCGCTCAGAAGGCACATGACCTCTTGGAAAAGGCTTTCCTTCCCACACTGCGAGATTCGTGGAAACTGTTCCTTCAACCCGACAAACTCAACCGTCCTTCGCCGACACTGATCGTCTCTGAGCAAACCTTGGTCCCGAATTCCCACATTTTGCCAAACTCCCTAACCGCCCTCTATCCTCAAGGGTGCAACGAGAAACGCCTGCTCGACGCCATGCTGCTGGCGGTACCGAGGTGGCCATGATCCGGTGCGTTACGATCAAGAATTTCAAGCGCTTCCGCAAGCAGTCGTTCGAGCTGGCGGATTCAGTCGTCCTCGCCGGGCCGAACAACGCCGGGAAGTCCACGTTGCTCCAGGCGATTGCGACCTGGAAGTTCGGGCTCGACCGATGGGTCGCTCAGCGGGTGGGGGGCAGGGCCGTTACGCGGTCCGGGATCGCGATCCCACGCGCCGACATCACTGCGGTGCCGCTTCGGGAGATGAATCTCCTCTGGGAGGATCGCAGAGTCACCGGCCCGCGCGGCATGTCCGGGACGCGGCGGCTGATCGAGATCGTCGTGGAAGGGCAAGCGAACGGGGAGCCCTGGACGTGTGGGATCGAACTCCAGTACGCCAATCCCGAGCTGGCGTACGTACGGCCTCGGGATGCGAAGAGTCTGGATCGCGAAGCCTTGCGGGATTTTCCGCCGGAGGCGGCACAGCAACTCAATATCGTCCATGTCCCCCCGCTCTCGGGTATTGAGCGCGATGAGCCTCGGCGCGACCGGGGTATGCAGGACCTGCTCGTCGGCCAGGGGCGACCAGGCGAGATCCTGCGCAATCTTCTGCTGGAGATTGCCGAGAGCAAGGATGAAGAGAGTTGGTCGTTGCTTGCGCGGCACATCCAGGACCTCTTCGGGATAGAACTGCTCAAGCCCGCCTATTCGCCGGCCCAGCCGTACATTGTGTGCGAGTACCGCGAGCCGGGGCACACCCGGCCGCTCGACCTTTCCAACGCCGGGAGCGGAACCCTGCAAGTGCTTCTCCTGTTCGCCTTCTTGTACGCCCGACCCGCCACGGTGATCCTGCTCGACGAGCCTGACGCGCACCAGCACGTCATCCTGCAACGGCAGGTGTACGACCTGATCCGCAAGGTCGCCCGCGAGCGCGGCGGGCAGGTGATCGCGGCGACGCACTCCGAAGTCGTCCTCGATGCGACGGAGCCGGCCCGGGTGATCGGGCTCTTCGGCGAAGCCCCCCGTGCACTGGCTAGCGAGACCGAGCGCAATCAGCTTCGAGAGGCGCTCAAGCGCGTCACCACGACCGATCTGTTGCTGGCTCAGGAGGTCGGGGCCGTGCTCTACGTCGAGAGCGAAACGGACGAGAGGATACTGGCGGAGTGGGCGCGGATCCTCGATCATCCGGCGCGACGCTTCTTCGAGCGGCCTTTTGTCCACTGGCTCAGTGGCAGGAGCCTGCGCGAAGTGAGAGCACATTTCTTCGCCATGCAGGCGGTCTTTCCCGGGATGCCCGCCCTTTGTCTGCTTGATGGGGACAATCGCGATGAGCCGGACGTAGAGACGACGCATGCCGGTCTGGTCCTGCTGCGCTGGCGTCGCTACGAGATCGAGAACTACCTTCTGCAGCCGGAGGCGATCAAGCGATTCGTCGATTTCCCGCTGATGCAGCCAGAAATTGACGCTGCATTCTGGAGCCAGGTGCCCCAGGGGACCGACCTCTTTGGGGATCACGTCTCGCTCGTGCGCGTCAAAGCAAGCGATGAGTTCCTGGTGCCGCTGTTGGAAAATCTCGGCAGCAACACCCCCAAGAGAGATCTATATCTGCTGGCAGCCGTTATGAACAAAGACGAGATCCACCCGGAGATCCACGAGAAACTCGACCGTATCGCAGAGTCGCTCAATCCTCACGAGCCAGGGGCGTAGCGATGCAAGTAAGGTGACGACCAATGGTCCCCTGGTACAGATCGAGGAGAGGTACAGAATGGCGCTTGAGCCCTGGTATAAAATCGTAACGCTCCGCAAGGAAGTGCGGGAAGGCCGTTCGTTCAGCCCGGACGAGTTCGCCATCGCGATGGAACAGGTGGTCGCCAGGACCGCGCCGGAGGACTACAGCGATCCGGCGCAGTTCTTTTCGCGCACGTGCTTCACGCGTGCGTTGAAGGAGCATGCCGGTATGGTTCTTCGGCGGCTTTCCGGCAAGACCGGGAACACGGCGCCGGTTCTGACGCTGATCACCCAATTCGGCGGTGGCAAGACGCACACCCTCACCGCGCTTTATCACCTCGCCAACGCTGGCGCGGAGGCGTCCAGGTTCCCCGGTGTGGCCGATCTGCTGACTGAGGCCGGGATAGCAGAAGTACCCTCTGCCCGCGTGGGCGTCTTTGTGGGCAATGCCTGGGACCCGGCGGAGGGGCGGGAGACGCCCTGGATTGATCTGGCTCGCCAGCTGGCGGGCGAGCAGGGTGTTGCCGCGCTTGGCGCTGCTGCGCGGACCACACCGCCGGGAACCGAGGCACTGGCCAGGGTGTTCGCGGCTGCGGAGGCGCCCGTGTTGCTGCTGTTCGACGAGGTGCTCAACTTTGTCAACCGCCACCGGGGCATGGCCGAGGGCTTCCACGCCTTCCTTCAGAACCTGACCGTCGCCGTCACCGGTACGACCCGGGCGGCTGCGATTATCAGCCTGCCGCGCAGCCAGGTGGAAATGACCGATTGGGATCAGCAGTGGCAGGACCGGATTACCAAGGTGGTCCGCCGCGTCGCGCGCGACCTGATCGCCAATGACGAATCCGAGATCAGCGAGGTGGTGCGCCGGCGGCTGTTCGAGGATCTCGGCAAAGCGCGCATTCGCAAGAGAGTCGCCAGGATCTACGCGGACTGGTGCTTTGAACGGACCGCCCGCCTGCCCTCCGAGTGGCTGGCGGTGGATACCGCGACGACGGAGGGCAGGGCGAGAGAGTTTCTGCGGGGCCGATTCGAGGCGTGCTATCCGTTCCATCCTGCGACCCTTTCGGTTTTTCAGCGGAAGTGGCGCGCGCTACCCCAGTTTCAGCAGACCCGGGGCGCGCTGGCCATGCTGGCGCAATGGATCTCCTGGGCCGCGCACGAGCAGTTTAAGAAGGCGCGCACGGAGCCGCTGATTACGCTGGGGTCGGCGCCGCTGGACGTTTCCGAGTTTCGTGCCGTGGTCCTGGGCCAGTTGGGTGAATCCAGGCTGGATGCGGCGATTGATGCCGATCTCGCGGGGCCGATGGCGCATGCCAGATCCCTGGATGTGGACGCTAAGGGGGCTCTGCGCGATATCCACCGCCGCGTGGGCACGGCGATCCTGTTCGAGTCCTCCGGTGGACAGGTGGACAAGGTGGCCCACCTGCCGGAGTTGCGCTTCGCGCTTGGCGAGCCCGAGGTCGATACGACGACGATTGACAATGCTGCGACGGACCTGGAAAGGTCCGGGTTCTTCATCCGCAGGGTCGGGACGGACGGCTATCGCATCCATCACCAGGCGACCTTGAAGAAGGTCGTCAGTGACCGGCAGGCATCGCTCGATGAAGACACGGAGATCAGGCCGGCGATCCGCAAGCTCATCGAGGATGCGTTCAAATCCGGCGCAACCCTTCCGGTTGTTTGCTTCCCGGGGGATAGCACCGAGGTCCAGGATTCGCCGAGTCTAAAGCTGATCGTCCTCGACCCCGAGACCGGGTGGACGCCCGTCAGCCAGGTGAGCGAGCGCATCGGCAATTGGACCACGGAGCGGGGCAATTCGCCACGGCTTTACCCGGGTTCGCTGGTCTGGTGTGCGAGAAAACCGGGGCGGGAGCTTCGCCAGAAGGTTGAGTTGTGGCTCGCGTGGCAGCGCGTGGCTGGCGAGGTGGCCGAGGGCGTTCTCGGCGCGGAATTCGACCGCGCGGATCGTGTGGGAGTTCAAGCACAGGTCAGAGACGCGCATGAAGCGGCCAGGGACGAAGTATGGGCGAGCTATCGCTTCGCAGTGCTGGGGGACAGCCAGGAGGAGCATGGGCTCAAGACCATTGACCTCGGCGCCGGCCACGCAAGTACAGGTGAGACCCTGTGCGGACGGATTATCGGCGCGTTGAAGGCCGAGGCCCTGCTCAACGAGTCCGTTGGGGCGGGCTATATTGACCGACATTGGCCGCCGGCGTTAAAGGAATCCGGGGCCTGGCCTCTCACCAGCCTGCGTCAAAGCTTCCTGAATGGATCGCTCACACGGCTGATTGACCCGGACGCGATCCTTCGCCGCAAGATCGTTGAGTTCGTGGGAAGTGGAGATTTCGGCCTGGCATCCGGTGCGAAGGATGACGGTCAATATGAGCGGCTGTGGCATGCGGAGTCAATCGGGGTCGAGGAAGTGGCGTTTGAGGCCCGTGTGTTTTTGTTGACCAAAGCCAAAGCCGAGGAACTCAAAACGACACCTGAAGATCCGCCACAGCCGCAACCGGAGCCTGCGCCAGGTCCAGTCCCGGAACCCGAGCCGGAGCCTGAACCGGGAGCCGGTCCCGAGCCGAGTCCGGGCACTCAGAAAACAACACTTCGGCTTTCCGGCACCGTTCCCCCCGAGGTCTGGAACCGGCTTGGAACCAGGCTATTGCCCAAGCTGCGCTCCGGGGACGACCTCAGCGTGGGTATTGACTTCTGCGTGAGTGTCGGCTCGGCGTCCGCCAGGAACCTGGAGGAAGAGCTGCAGCAGATTCTGGATGATCTCAGGCTGGGCGACCGGGTTCGTGTCGAAAGATCCGAAACGAAAGGGTCGAGAAATAACGAATGACGCGATAGCAAGGAGCAAGCCGTTGTTATCCTTTCTAAACAGGAGGTTACCGGATGCCCAAACCGCTTTATCAACTGGACTGGCAGCGCCAGGAGCAGCCGGTTCTTTCGGCGATGACGACCGATGAGGACTGGTGTAACGTACAGCTCTACAACCCCACGGTGGTGCGACACGGGAATCGGTACCTGATGTGGTACGTTGGCAACAGCAGCGCCGCGCGGGTAAGCGACATGGAGATCGGACTGGCCGAGTCGGACGACGGCATCCACTTCACGCCCCATCCGGGCAACCCGATCCTCAGGCAGGAGGATCTGCCGGCGGGGACGTGTTGGCAGACACCCCACGTGATGTTCGATCCTGACGAGGACCGCTTCAAGATGTGGTTCATCATGTCCGCTGGCGAGTGGGATCCGGAAACGGGCGGGGTCACCATTGACATGCATGACCTGGGGTTTGCGACCAGCTCCGACGGTCTGGCATGGGAGGTCCACCCGGAGCCGCTCTACGCCGGGGGGCGCCGGCCCTGCGTTATCAAGGATGGGCCCGGGGCCTACCGGATGTGGATGGGAGCGGCGCCGGACTGGAAGGACGCGGAGGTGACCGATGCGGTGTTCCGGTTCGTGTCGACGGATGGGCTGGCCTGGAAACGGGATCCGGAGCCGGTGATAACGGCTGAGGATGACGACCGGATCGGAAGCGTGGTATACCCCTTCGTATTGCAAACCGAGGATGGTTATGTGATGTGGTACAGCTGCCACGTGGCCGGTGGAATATTCGAAGTCTTTGCGTCGACGTCTGACGACGGCCTGGCGTGGACGCATCATCTGGACACGCCCGCTCTGCCAGCCACGCGGGACCGCAACGATTACGACGGGCGGTATACCTCTACGCCGTGTGTGCTGGATGACGGGGACCGGTACCTGATGTATTACTGCACGCGGGACTGGGGCAATCTCTACCGGACGGGCGACGGGACGATCAGGACTGACAGCGAGGGTATCTACCGTCACATCGGCGTGGCTACTGTGGCAAAGGACCGGTTGTAGGGATAAGCTTCTGCTACGAGGCAGAGGAGGTCGCTTTTGCCGGATGGGTCTCAAAGGGAAGGCCTGCAGGATCGGGCCGTTCTTGAGGAACGCGGCCTGTCGGATGTGGAGGAGGCTGCGCGGGATGGGCTGACGCTTCGAGCATTCCTGATCGGGCTTGGGCTGTGCGCCTTCCTGGCGGTTGCGCTGGTCTACAATCGGATGGTGGGTGGTGGTGGATTTTTTACAGGGATGGTGGGGAATAGGGTCTATTTTTGAGCGAGACAACAGCTTTGTACGGTAAGAAATGACAGCGGTTTCA
Source organism: Candidatus Latescibacterota bacterium (assembly GCA_965222075.1). Lineage (GTDB taxonomy): Bacteria > Latescibacterota > UBA2968 > UBA2968 > JAAXHW01. The sequence continues at coordinate 5,257,696 of OZ244937.1, forward strand.
GGCTGTCATTTCTTTTATTGATTTCGTATGAAAATTGTTGCATATAGTTTCAATTCACGGTGTTTCGGTTTTTAACATCTCCAGCGACCTGGGTGTGCAAGGGATCTGAGATGAATGGCTTTCAACTGCGGGATCGGACGGACCCCGTGCCGGAGGCGGCCTCCCCGCGGGACGGGCTGACGCTCCGGGCGTTTCTGGTCGGGCTTGTGCTGTGCGTCTTCCTGGGGCTGGCGCTTACCTATAACCGGATGGTGATCCAGGGCTCTTTTATGGCGGCCTATTTTATGGACCGGGGGGCGCTTTTTATTTTTTTCTGCCTTGTCCTGCTCGTCAATCCTGTTCTGGCCTCCCTGAAGCGCCGCTACGCCCTGGGCCGGGGCGAGATGCTGGCGATCTACGTGATGTTCCTGGTGCTCCTGCCTGCCTGGATGATGACCAAGCCGTTGATCTCCTACCAGACCGGTATGACCTACTACGCTTCTCCGGAGAGGCGCGACCTGGAGGCGGTGCTGCCCTACAGCCTTCCCTGGCTGGCGCCTGAGAATAACGAAGTGGTGCGGGGACTATACGAGGGGCTGCCGGAGGAGGTCCGCCCGCCCTGGGAGGCGTGGTTTGTGCCTCTGGTGAGCTGGGGGGTCTTCCTGATGGTGCTGTTCGGGGTGCTGATCTGTCTGGCTGTGATTATGCGGAGGCAGTGGGAGGAGTACGAGCGGTTCCCGTTTCCGATTATGCAGGTGCCGCTGGAGATGAGCGAGACGGGGGGGGGGAAGGTCGGGCCGCTGTTCAAGAGCCGGCTGATGTGGGCGGGGTTTGCGATCCCGTTTCTGATCGGTTCGATCAACGGGCTGCACAACTATTACCATGCGCTGCCATCGATCGATCTGGGGACACAGGTTCGGATTTTCCGGCAGACGACGCCCCTGCCCTTCAGGCTGCACTTCGCTATTTTAGGATACACTTATTTTGTGGATTTAGACGTGAGTTTGAGCATCTGGCTTTTCAACGTGATTTCGAGGGTGATCCGTGGGGTTCTTGCCATTTTCGGAGCGGAGTATACCGATGTGTCCGGGATGGTGGGTCGGTTCAGTTCGAGGGGATCGGCGGTTCTGGCATTGATGGGTATGGGGTATATGCTGGCGCTGGCGGGATACAGCCTCTGGGTGGCCAGAGGGCACCTGAAGGGGGTGTTTACAAAAGCGCTGGGGAGGCCGTCGCGGGCCGACGATTCGGGAGAGGTGATGTCCTACCGGACGGCGGTGCTCGGGATTGGAGGGGGCACGCTGTACCTGGGATGCTGGCTGTATCAGGCAGGGATGTCGCCGCCGCTGATCCTGTTCCTGTTTGCCGCCTGTTTTGTGGTGTTCCTGGTGATGGCGCGGATTGTGAGCGAGACGGGGTTTGTGACCACGTACTCGCCGATTAATCCGGCAGATTTTGTGGTGTGTGTAACGGGCTCCTCCGCGTTTAGCCCGACCGGCCTGGTGACGTTGGGATTCAGCTATGCATGGACGATGACGCGGATGAACAATTTGATGCCGCACGCGCAGGGGGCGTTGCGGCTGACCCGGGAGATCAAGCGGAAGCGGGGACTGGTCTGGGCGATGGGATCGGCCATGGCCATCGGGCTGATTACCGCAGGTTATATGACCCTGGACCTGGGCTATACGCACGGCGGGCTCAACCTGGACCGGTTCTTTCAGGACTATGCGATCATCCCGTTCGACGTGTTCGTGGGACGCCGGCTGTTAGAGCCAAGCCCGATTTACACCAGGGGATTTTACTATACCGGGATAGGGATGGGGATCGCAGCGCTTCTGATGCTGCTGCGCACCCGGTTTGTGTGGTGGCCGCTGCACCCGGTGGCGCTGCCGCTGAGCACGATCTGGTTTACGGATACGTTCTTTTTCAGTGTGTTTTTGGCATGGGGGATCAAGGCGGTGGTGTTGAAGTTCGGTGGCGCGAACCTCTACAGGACGACCCGACTCTTTTTTATGGGGATTATTATCGGAGAGGTGGTCTGTTCGGGGGTGTGGATTATCGTGGATTATTTTGTGGGGATGTTCGGGACGCTTCGGATGCCGCTTGGGTGTTGTTGATCTTTTCTTTTGCCGCGGAGGACGCGGAGGGGTTAAAATGAAAACGGTTGAACCTGCTGCGGTGTGGGATGTCCGGCCCTGGGGGTGCCCGGCTTTTAGGGTTGGTGACTTTAACGGGGACGGCAGGAACGAGGTGCTGTTTGTTCAGACGGCCGGGGCGCACGCCAACGAGGCGTTTGATCCGCGCTTTCCGGAGGTTCAGGGGTACAAGACGGGGGTTGAAGACCAGGAGCTGTTCTGTTTGACACTGACGGATGGGGAGGGGAATATCCTGTGGCAGGTGGGAGAGCCGTGGGCGCTGGAGCGGCCCTTTTCGTGGAATGGGAGCAATTTTTGTGAGGTTGTGGACTTAGACGGAGATGGACAGGTGGAGGTTATGTTTGTCCACAAGGCCGAGTTGATGGTCTACAAGGGGGCGACCGGTGCGCTTTGCCGGCACCATAAGCTGCCTCATTCGGGTTTTTATTTTGCCCGGGCGGTTAAGACCGATCACTCGGGCCGGTATCACATTTTCACAAAGAGTGTGACAACGTCGGCCACGCACAGCTACGGGAATCCCAGTCTGTTGCTGGACCACGATTTCAATGTGGTGTGGGAGCAGGAGGTGGAGGGGGCCGGACATGGGGGCGACACTGCCGATGTGGACGGGGACGGGCTGGACGAGCTGCTGATTGGGTTCAGTCTGTTCGACCACGACGGCACGCCGCTGTGGTCCCATTCGCCGATGTCGGAGAACGATCATTTAGACGATTCCGTGATTGCGGATATCGACGGGGACGGGCGCTTCGAGTTCGCCCTGGCGCACGACGGGCACGATGCGGTTGTGCACAATGCGGATGGGACGGAGCGGTTCCGCGTTGCGATGCACCATTGTCAGAATATTTGGTCGGGGGAGTTTTTCGAGGCCGAACCGGGGCTGCAGCTGGCGTTTGTTGACAAGGCGATCGGGAAGGCGGAGGACCGGGCGGCGGCGGTTGTGAGCGCAGACGGGCGGGAGCTGTCCCGGCATCGGACGATGGGTTACTATTCGGTAATCGGCTGGCCGACCGACCTGGGGACGCAGAGCCTGATCCGTTTGGAGTGGCCGGTTGAACCCGACGCGGACCGCCGCGTGCTGTGGGTGGATCCCACCGGCCGGGAGCTGGCGCGGCTGAAGGTGCGGGAGAATTTTTACGATCGGTTCCGGAAGTACGGGCTGGATACCTTCCCCGGAAGGGGCCGCTACTTCGGGACGTGCCATACGGCCGCGGTGGGGGACCTGGACGGGGATGGCCGCGACGAGTTCCTGGTTACGGATCGGGAGAGGGTATGGATTTTCCAGCAGCCATGAGGAGGCGACTATGGGGCAGGAGGAGGTTCTGTTTCAGGAGCCATTCACAAATCTGGACCACTGGCATTTAGAGGGGAGCAAGACGGTGTCCATTTCGGAACCGGGGACGATGCGGCTGGAGTGTATTGGGAGCCAACAGGGGAGCGTGGGGTGCCACGCGTTTTGCCGGGAGGATTTTGCGGATGGGATCGCGGTTGAGTACGATTTGCTCGTGCGCGAGAGCAACGGTCTGGTGATTACGTTTGTGGCGATACGAGGGTTGAACGGGGAGGATATGATCCAGGATCTGCCTGCCCGGGAGGGGGTGTTCAGGGATTATGTGGGGGAGGATGCGCTTCTGCGGTCCTACCATACCTCGGTGAGCCGGTACAATGACAAGGGAGAACACACGGGGGTGAGCAACTGGCGGCGGAATCCGGGGCTACACCTGGTGGGGCAGGGAGAGGATCTGTGCGAGGAGATCGGCCGCAGGTACGCGATTCGGATCGAGAAGGACGGTGGGCGCTGCGCGCAGTTCGTGGACGGGAAGGCCGGGCCTGCGTTTACCGATCCGGATGAACTGCCCGACGAGATTCCTTCGTCCGGGAGGGTGGGGTTCCGGGCGATCGGGTCGCGGGTGATCGCCGATGTTTCCAATTTCAGGGTGCTGCGTCTGGCAGGAGGGACGGCCGGTGAAGGGTGAGGCGATTCTGGAGAAGGTCTGTGGTTCGATTGACGTGTTGGTGGAGGCGGGGAAGGCATACGAGGGGTTGTTTCCTTCGTTGCTGGATCTGGAGACGCACGAGATGTTAAAGGAACTGCCTCCGCCGATTGAGGGGCAGCGGATGCACGACCGGGCGCACCCGGGATGCAACCCGATGCACGACCACCCCACGCTGAAGGCGATGTACGGGTTGAGCCGGGCGCTGGACCGGGTCGATTATTCGGAGGCGGCGGACCGGTACTTGCGCCGGTTTGCGACCCACTGTACGGAGACGGTTACGGGCCTGTTCCCGTGGGGAGAGCACGCGTTTTGGGATTTTGAGAAGGATTGCGTGGGAGACAGCCATCGGTTCGGCGATCCCGCGGTGATGGCAAACCAGCACTGGGACGGCACCGCGCTGCACGACCATTTGCGGCAGGCGCCGGTGTGGCTGTGGGAGAAGCTGTATGAATTCAACCCCCAATGTGTCGAGCGGTTTGCCGAGGGACTGGATTACCACTACAAGGCGGTGGAGCCGCGCCGGTATATGCGCCATGCCTATATCGAGGTGAAGGCTCGCCACAAACCCTGGCCGAGGTCCCAGGACTATCCGCGGCACGGGGGGTTCTACATCTTAGACTGGGGCTGCGCGTATGTCAAAACGGGTCGTGAGGACTTTTTGAGGCAGATCGACGAGATGGTGGATTATGCATGGCCGCGACGAGAAGGGGGTGCTTCTGCAGCACGTTGTGCCCGAGGATGCGCACGATTACAATGTGAACGCGGTGGCGCAGACTCTGTCGTTGGCCGCAAGCCTGCTGGAGTCCGCGGTTCTGCTGGAGGATCGGGAGCCGGGGCTGGCGCAGCGGATGCGGGAGCGGGCCGGGGTGTACATCGGGGGATTCCTGGGGGCGCCGCACGACCTGAATAACTTTATTGTGAGTACCGTCAGGCGAGGGACCGGCGAGCCTCTGGGGAATGCGCCGATCTGGGGCAGCGTGTACGGGCTGTGGCCTGCGGCATACGTGGCGCTGATGTGCCTGTGCGCTTACCGGCTGGCGGAGGACGAAAGGCTGCGTGTGTGGGCGGAAGGCGTGGGGCGTTGCTATATGAAAACGGCGTTTCCCGAAGGGGTCGCCATACCCGCGATGGACCCCGGTTTGGGAATCGAGCTGCTGGGGGATCTCTACGATCTGACCGGCGATGTCTCCTGAAAGGGGGATTGACGCTGGCGGAGCAGATGATCGGGATCTATATGGACGGAACGCTGGTGCGCGGGGCAGCGGGCATTGACTGGTATGAGTCTCAGATGGTGCCAGGGGATCTGTTGCACGGGCTGGCCAGGCTGGCGCTGGTTGCTGTTGATCAGGAAAATTGTCCGATGGAGGCGAATTATTCGGGCAGGTAAACGCCTGGTTAACCTGAAAAATTGAAAACCGTCACATAAATTCGAGTATGAAGGCAAGTTATTCGAGTATGAAGGCAAGTTATTCGAGGGGATTTGCGACCTTCAAATTGTCCAAAGCGCTGGTATGAATGGTTCAGATTGAAAGAAAGGGAATCTATGACTCCTGAAGCGATTCTGGAGAAGGTTTGCGATTCGATCGACGTGTTGGTGGAGGCGGGGAAGGCATACGAGGGGTTGTTTCCTTCGTTGCTGGATCTGGAGACGCATGAGATGTTAAAGGAACTGCCTCCGCCGATTGAGGGGCAGCGGATGGGAGACCGCGCCTTTTTGGGAAGCAATCTGATGCACGACCAGCATGTGCTCAAGACCATGTATGCGCTGGACCGGAGAGGCTATAAGGAAGCGGCGGACCGGTACTTGCGCCGGTTTGCGACCCACTGTACGGAGACGGTTACGGGCCTGTTCCCGTGGGGAGAGCACGCATACTGGCACCTGGAAGAGGACCGGGTGGGGGACAGCCACCGCCTGGGCAGTCCCGAGAAGGAGCCGGGCACCACGCTGCACGACCATTTGCGGCAGGCGCCGGTGTGGCTGTGGGAGAAGCTGTATGAATTCAACCCCCAATGTGTCGAGCGGTTTGCCGAGGGGCTGGACTACCACTACAAGGAGGGGGAGCCGAGGGAGTATATCCGGCATGCCCACATCGAGCGGAAGGCGCGGCTCGAACGGGGGCCGAAGTCTGCGGATTTTCCGCGTCACGGGGGATTTTACATTCTGGACTGGTCGTTTGCCTATGTGAAGACGGGGCGCGAGGATTTTCTGAGACAGATTGAGATTATGGTGGATTACTGGTGGCCGCACCGGGACGAGAAGGGCCTGTTGCTGGTTCATACGCAGTGCCCTGAAGAGGTTGCGCACCAGTACAATGTGAACACCATGTCACAGACGGTTTCCCTGGCGGCCAGCTTGCTGGAGTCGGCGGTTCTGCTCGACGGAAGTGCGCCGGAACTGGTCGATCGGATGCGGGAGCGGGGTGGGGTCTATACCGGCGGTTTTCTGGCGGCGCCGCACAATCCGGAGGCAGGCGTTTTTGTGTATGCATGCCAGCGTCGGACGGATGAGATCTTGAGTACGATGTCCATCTGGGGCAGCGAGTACGGCCAGTGGCCGGTGGCTTATGTGGCTTTGATCGCCCTGTGTATTTATCGGTTGACGGAAGATGAACGGCTGCTGAGCTGGGCAGAAGGTGCGGGGCGCTGGTATTTGAAAACCCCCTTCCCGGAAGGGGTTTCGGTTCCGGCGATGGACGCTGGGCTGGGCGTCGAGCTGCTGGCGGACCTTTACGATCTGACCGGCGACGCTTCCTGGTTGGAACGGGGATTTGAACTGACAGAGACGCTGATCTCCATTTATATGGACGGGGATCTGATACGGGGCGCGGCGGGCATCGACTGGTACGAGTCTCAGATGGTGCCGGGGGACCTGCTGCACGGGTTGGCCAGGCTGGCGCTGTTGGCCCTGGACCGGGATGGATGTCCGCTGAGGACGAATTATACCGCAAAGTGAGGCGTGAAGTGAGCATGAAGACGTTCAAACTGTGGGCGGGAGGGGATGCGCATGTGGGTACGGATCTGGCGCGAGACAACCGCCGGAGTCTGGCGGAGGCGATCCTGCAGGCGGAACAGGGCGGCGCCGGGGGTGGACCTCCGTTCGAGTGGGATATTATGCTGGATATCGGGGATCTGTCGGGGTCGCAGACGCCGCCCGAGGACGAGGAAGGGGAAGAGGTGGTCAGGCAGTACAGCGTATCGACCAGACACCCCCGGGAAGATTTCTACAATATCGTGGGCAACCACGACGCCAGCGGCCCGGACGAGCCGTGCCAGTGGTGGTTCCGAAAATGGGTGGACCCCACCGGGAAGAATACCGAATATTCCGGAGTTCACGCCGACCGACGGCCGTATCCGGTCGAGGGGAGCTGGGAGCGGTATTCGTTTCAGGTAGGGAATATCCTGTTTCTGGCGATGGGGGACCGCAACGACGGGGGGCCTCCGGTGGGTCGGGGCGAGAGGGGAGGATTTCCTGCAGGGGCGGTGACACTGGAGACGTTCGAGTGGTGGAAAGAGAAGGTGGAGGCGCATCAGGATAAGATTATTGTGACGGCGCACCACCACATGTTGAAGGAGACGACGGTGGCGTCGGGCCCCTGGGAGGGGGTGGACGGAGGGTATCACGGCCGGTTTGAGGACGGGGCGCCGATTGGCGCATCTTACGTCTATTTTGTGGGGGGAGAGCCAGATACGGGGGCGTTCGAGTCGTATTTGGAAGCGCATCCGGGCGCGATCGATTTATGGCTGGGGGGACATACGCATACGAATCCGGACGATACGCACGGTGGACGGTCTCACGTGGAGCAAAAGTGGGGGGTGACGTTTATCAATGTGGCGGCGATTTCGAGGTATCACGGCAAGAAGAATATTTCGATGAGCCGGCTGTTGACGTTTACGGAGGGGAAGGAGGAGGTGAATGTGAGGTGCTACCTCCACATGAGCGATTATGCGCCTCAGGGGTGGTACGATAAGGCGGAGCGGACGGTGCCGCTGCGGATGGCCTTTTCATTATGAACGGCTCCCACCGCTTTATCCTGCTGGTCGATCTCCACCTGTCGGACTATTCACACACAGCGGCCTGGCACGCACTGCAGTGGGCTGTAGACTGCATCAACCGGGAGAAGCCGGACTTTCTGGCCGTGGGCGGAGATATAACGACTTTTGCTACGGCCGGGTCGACTGTCCGATGCCTGGAGGCCTTCGAGCGGGTTGAGGTTCCCGTGTTCTTCACGCCGGGCAATGCGGAACTGCGCAGGCCGGACGCGCTGCCGTTGCTGAGAGACCTGCTTGCGCCCGAACGGCGGTTTACCGTGCGGGAGGATCTGCTGGTTCTTTTTCCCGATACGTCGACCGGAACGCTGTCCGGGGATGAGCGGGCATGGTTAAACCGGGTTGTCGATTCTTCCGGCGTCGAGCGGCGGATCGTGATTACCCACTATCCGCCGGATAGGATGGATGAGGAGGCCCGGGCGTGGCTGACGCGGTGGCTTTCACGGCATCGCGTGGAACTCCTCGCAGTGGGGCACAGCCACTTTCACCGGACGCGGCACGTCAACGGGTGTCTGGAGGTTGTCGTTCGGGGATTGGACCCGGACAAAGCGGTGGGAGACATGCCTGGAATCAGCATGTTTGAGAGTTCGAAACCGGGCGAATGGTCCGAGCGGTTCATTCCCTGGTCCCCCGCCATCCGATTGCTGCCGACAGACCTTCCGGATGGTGTTTCACCGGTGGGCTGGTCGATCCACGGCGATCCTGTGGACGCTGCCAGGGAGACCCTGAGTTTCGGGCTGGCCTGCCTGGAGCTCCGCCCGAGGGAGCTGGACTTTTCCCGGAAGGCGCTTGCAGGGGCGCTTCAAGCGCTACGAGATCGAGGTTCTCTTTTTCTCTCCTACCACCTGCCGAATCTGACGTGGAATGCGGAAGCCGGCCGGATCGAGAGGGAAGAGGCGGTCCGGGCGAACCTGGACTGCGCATTAGAAGCGGGTGTGGACAGCCTGACCGTACACGTTCCCCGCGCACGGACCTGCGAGATGGAGCGGTTGGAGGGGGACACACCACAGCCTACCGAATGTTATCAGGCGTTTGAGGAGGTCTACGCCCGGCTCTTCCGGGAGCCCGCCCGTTCGGGCGTCCGAATTGCCATTGAGAATATTCACAATCCGCAAGGGACGCCGGCGGATTCGCCGGATCTGGAGTTTGCGACCCGGATCGACGAATACCTCCGCTGGATCGATGCGGTAGACCGGGGGATGGCCGATATTCCGAATGCGACCGTGGGCGCCCTGCTGGATGTGGGGCACGCGCGGAACAACGGGGGTGACTTAAATAACATGCAGCCTGTGGGGGACTGGTACGCCCGTCTCGGGCGGCGCGTCTTGGGGTATCACATCCATCAGGTGGATACCGATCCCGACACAGGCAGGCTTTCCAATCACCGGGAGATTCCCGGGTTTTTCAGCAGGCGGATTTCCTACGCAGGTTTTCTCTGGGCATGGTCCGCGCACCAGATTACCCGTGCCCCTCTGTTCATAGAGGTCCGGGATGACGAGGGTCGACGGAATACGGTGCGGCGTTTCAAGCAGCTTTTTGAGAATGCGCATCGCATCAGGGAGGCGGTGGAGCTGCCGGATAGGGGTGAGGGCGAAGTACGGAGAAGTCGGTTATGACATTTGAAATTGAAGGGCGGGACAAACAGGGGCCGATCCGGCTGCGGATTGAGGCCGACAATCCGTTTGCGGGAGGAGGACGCTGGGTTCGGGGTGGGCTTCACAGTCACGTGGCGCAGATGGGGGACCCCGAAGCGGTTTGCGCGCACTACCGGACGCTGGGGTTCGATTTTCTGGCGGCTACGGATTATCTGAGCATTACCCCACTGCCCGAGGCCACGGAGGCGTTTGTGACGCTGCCGGGGGCTGAGATTTTCTGCCCGGGGCAGGATGACTTGACGCATATTATCTGCCTGGGGCTGAAGGCGCTTCCCCGGCCGCTGGACGACACGCTGGAGGATGTTCCACGGCTGGTACGGGAGACGGAGGCGCAAGGGGGGGTGGCGGTGCTTGCGCATCCGGCATGGAGCGACTACTCCTGGGAGAAGGCGTACGCGCTGGCGCGGTCCGGTGTCGTGGGATTTGAGGTGAGCAATCGGCTGACCTGGCAGATCAACGGGAAGGAGCGGTCTGAAGAACTCTGGCAGATGCTGCTGAATGCGGAGGTCCGGCTGGCTGCGATCGGCGTGGACGATGCGATTGTGCTGGACGACGGGGCGGTGACGGGCCGGACCTGGACGGGGGTGCTGGTTCGGCGCCCCGGCGTGGAGGGGATATTGGAGGGGATTCGGGCGCACCGTACCTATGCGAGCGAGGGGCCGGAGATTCAGGATATTCGCATCGAGACACGGGGCGCGGTCGTGGTGGAATGCAGTCCATGCGTTGCCTGTCACGTCCGGTCGCGTGGGTTTGGGGTGCGCAGCGTGCAGGCGGAGTTGCCGTCGCAGCAGTTCGAGGTGGACCTTGCGGTGGACGGCTACCGCGTGCGAGACTGGATATTTGTGTGCGTGGAAGACGGGAACGGGCGCCGGGCGTGGTCCAGCTCCATTCCTGTCCGCGTTGATATAACACCCTTATAAGCAGGGGGGAAGCAGGATGAAGCGGACGATTCGCAGGACGGCGATGCTGCATTTTGAGAAGGTGAGCTATTCTCGGGATTACGTCAAGTGGGTCAGTGAGGAGGGGTTTACCGATATCGGGTTGGGGCTGAAACCGGATGACAGGAAATTTGTCGGACAGGGATACGTATGGGAGCAGGTATGCCAGATGGGGGAGTGGGGCGCGGAGTTCGATCTGGGGCTGATCGTGTTTACGGGTTATATGAAGTACAGGGAGGAGTTCCTGAGGACCCACCCGGAACGGAGCCTGGTGTGTATTGGGGGCAGAGGTACGGCTCTCGACAGCGACAATATCGTGAGGACGAGGTGGCTCTGCCCGTTTCAGCCGGAGAACAAGGCGGAATACCTTGATCTGTTGAACAGGGTGATACAGCTGCCGTCGCTGCGGGAGATCCATCTGAACGATGAGGCGGAGATCGGGTTTTCCAACGGGGACATCGGCTGTTATTGTGACCATTGTGTGTCGGAATACGAACGCGAATTCGGAGTTCCGCCGCCCCGGCAGGTCGACTGGGCATCGGAAGAATGGTGGGGGTGGGTGCAGCACCGGATGAAGGCCTGGACGGAGGTGCACGCCTATTTTCGAGCGGAGATCAAGAAGTCGCGTCCGGATGTTTCCGTAGGCATCCAGCATTCGCCCAAGGTGGTGTCGTTTGCAGAGAATCCCTGGCTGTCGGGGATTGACCTGTGCCGGGATGCGGTGGCCATGGATGTGCTGTGTACCGATCCATACCACCACATCCACTATCCGCACTTTACCTATCGTCCGATGCGACGGATTCTGGGAGAGGCGACCCGCGCGATGGCGGGGGCGACCATCGCGCGTTCGCTGTTTATCTATCCCCAGGGTTTCATGCCGCCTTCAGGGAGCCTGGAGATAACGCACCGGGATGGATTTATGGCGGGGACGGTTCCTTTCGCGCTGGGCGCGGAGACGATCTCGCCCTATACGTTCGATCTGTGCCGGATTGTTCCCGGTTTCTATGAAGGACTGCAGGAGGCCAGGCGGCTGATCCCCTATTTTGAGAAGACCCGGCCCTATAGCGCTGTTACTGTGGTCAAACCCTCGCAGACGGAAATCTACGGGTACCCGGAGAAGCGCTGGGGACGGGAGGCGATCGCCGGCTGGCCGGATGTGATGAACCAGGTGGGGCTGCCCTGGCGGTGGGTGTTCGACCGACGGCTTCCCGATGCGAATGGAGCGCTGAGCGGTGCGGTGATTCTGCCGGAGACCCACTGTTTGACCCGGGAGCAGCGGGAAGCCTTAGACGCACACGCCGGGAACGGGCTGCTGTGGGTAGGGCGGACGCCGGTTGAGGACTGGTCCGGCGAAGGCGCCTGTCCGCCGCCGGAGGGAGAGACCGCCGGGCCTTCGGAGTTGAAGCCGGTCCGTTCCGACCATCCTTTGCTGGAAGGCGTTGCGCTTCCGATTATGCTGGGGTCGGCGTTTTCAGAGCCGGGGATTGAAGGGGAGACGATCGCCGAAGTGGAGGGGCGTCCGGGGCTGGTGGTGAGGGCGTCCAACGGTCGACGGGAGGTCTGGCTTGCAGGAACTCCGGTGTTCAATTACGTGGAGCCCGGAGATCACGGAGCAGTGCGTACTCCAACGGGTGGGATGGCGCTGCTGCGCAACGCGCTGGGCTGGTTGTCGAACGAAGCTCCCAAGGCGCGGCTGTGGCCATACCCGCCGCACAACGATTATGGGGATGTGCGTCCCTGGGATCGGAGGGATGTGCCGACCATGGAGCTGTTTCCGATGGTGGGAGATGGCTGTCTGGTCTGTTTGATTTTCAACTATCTGGGGCTGGTCTACGAGACGAATCTGGTGATGCGTGTACCCCAGGGCGCGAGGGTCACGGCTCTGGTGGATATCTATACCGGAGAGGCTCTGTTGCATTCTGCACAGGTTGAGGGGCAGGAGGTCAGGCTGCCGGTGCAGATGCCGGGCGACAAGGAATTTTTGGCCGTTGAACTGCGGTGGGAATAACCGCTGGTTTCAGAAGGAAGGGATAGATCCATGTCCGAACGAGCCGATGCGCATATTCATCTGTTTGAGGGTGGGTACCAGGATTCCTTTGTGAAACGACTGGGCCGGCCGATCGATGAGGCGGTATGTTATGCTTCGCTGGCGGAGGATCACGGGGTAAAGGCCGCGCTTGTGGTTGCGTACGCTGACGTCCCCTGGGCAGCAGAGAATAACCGCTATCTGGCCCGGATGGTGGCCCAGTACGATTGGGTTCGCCCCGTGGCCTATTACGATCCTGGAGAGCCGCCCACAACGGATGATCTGGAGCGGTTGAAGTCCGAGGGGTTTGTCGGGTTGAGCTTTTACATTTTCGGGCAGGAGCGGGTGGATGCGCTTCTGAGCATTTCGGACGAGGTCTGGTCGTGGCTGACTTCCAGGCAATGGCTGGTAAGTGTGAATTCAAAGGGGGGGGACTGGACTGCCTGGCAGACGATCCTGCAGCAGCATGGGGAATTGCGTCTGGTTGTGTCCCACCTGGGTCTGCCGCCAAAGGTGAGCGAACCGCCTACCGAAGCCGGGGCGAGAGAGGCGATGGCCAGTGTGCTGGCGCTGGCCGGGTTTCCACAGTCACGGGTGAAGCTGAGCGGTTTCTACGCGATGACCGATCCGGGTCACGATTATCCGCATCGGGCGACGTGGCCTTATGTGGAAGCCCTGATGGAGGCGTTTGGTGTTGAGCGTTTGCTCTGGGCGTCGGATTTCTCGCCGTGTCTGGACTGGCTGACGTTTCCGCAGACTTTCGGGCTGTTTTCCAGGATGCCGTTTTTGAGTGAGGCGGATCGGGAACGGATCGAGGGGTCCAACCTTCTGGCGTTGCTGGATGAGGTTGTGGTGTGATCGTCAAGGAAGGAGCGTTTGAGATGAGCAGCGATTTGCGGCAGGCGCGGCTGTTGTGGGAAGTGGACGTGGATGGATTCGGCGGGGATGAGCTTTTTGTGACGGATCTGAACGGCGATGGGGAGCCGGAGCTCCTCATGCGACAAAGTGCGGGAGGCGGACGAGCAGAATTCGTGTTCCGGAGGTTTGGGCCGAGGGGTATGTACACCGAAGAAGAGAGACATTTGAACTGTATCTCAGCCGTTGACCTGAAGGGAAATCTGCTCTGGCAGGTGGGAGAAGCCCACCAGGGAGAACATCCCTACTTCTGCCACGGGAGCGCCGGTTTTGCGTTTGCCTGTCTGGAGGGAGATGCGCTGCCCGACGTTCTGGCCGTGGTGTGGGATGTGCTGACCGTTCTGGATGGGCGCTCCGGAGCGGTGAAGGCCGAGTTGAAGGTGCCCACGGACAATTTCAACACTATCGTGTCTGTGAACCTTCGGGGTGATCCGACCCGCCAGCAGTTGCTGGTGAAAGCCGGAGGACGTGCGTACCCGCCCTACAGACCGGGGAATCCGACCTTCGTGCTGGACAGTGACCTGTCGGAGCTGTGGGTGGAGACGGACTACCCGTGCGTGGGTTGCCGTCCGGTTGTTCTGGATCTGGACAATGACGGGTGTGAGGAGATTCTGGTCGGAAGCTGCCTGGTGGACCACGACGGCCAGCGCCTCTGGACGCTTTTGGGGGTGGATCCCGAGAAGGAGCATGTGGACCATGTCAATCCCGTGGGTTTGAAGGGAGACGGACAGATTCAGCTCGCCTACGCCGTCGACGGCGGCGATTTTTTGCTCGTTGATACACAGGGAGAAGAGATCTGGAGACGGGAACACCGGCATTCCCAGAGTTCGATCGCCGGCCGGTTCCGAAGCGATGTGGAAGGATTGGCCATTGTTCTGACCGAGAAGTGGATCGGAATGACATGCTACACGCCGGAAGGACACAGGCTGTGGAACAAGGAGGGCGTGGGATACGGCCGGCGAACGGTGTTGGGCTGGGGCGAGGACGGGCTGGATCTGATTCTTTACGAGCCGCATTTGCTCAAGGGGAGGGATGCGTGTCCTTACCACAGCGTGCCGGAGGAGACCCGCAACTTCTGGCCCTACCTGATTGATGGGGAAGGAAACCGGGTGATGGAGCTGCCCTGGAAGGAAGACTACGTCCAGCCCAGACAGCTTATCCGGGGTTTTCGGGCATACGATTACGGCATTGTGTTCCACAACCAGGTGATGGACCTGGACGGGGACGGCCGGGATGAGGTGGTTGTGTGGGACCGGCGGCGGGTGATGGCGTTCGGGGCGCCTGATTGAAGGGAGGGTTTTATGGTTAAACTCGTCTGCCTGACGCTGCCCTATGTGAGGGAGAAGCTCCCGCTGGAGCGGGCGGTTGAGGGAATCGCCGGTGCGGGCTACCGGTACATCGGCGTCGGCTGGGAGCGTCGGAGCGAAGATGTCCTGGGGCACGATCCCGAAGCGCGCGTGATGAGCCGCTGCCGCGAACTGTGCGGGGAAGCCGGACTCACGCCTCTGGTGGTCTCGGGTACCGGGATTGGACCGCCGGGTCGGGTGCAGAAGCTGAAGGGGCGGATTGATGTTGCAAAGGCTCTTGGCGCCGAAGTGATCCAGATGGCTGGCGTGGGGTCCTACAAGAGGTTTCCAGACAAGCTCCTGGACTCCTCGGAATTCCAGGAGGCCCACCGGGCCTACGTCGCCGACCTGAAAGCGGTCGGCCCCCACGCCGAGCAGGCGGGGGTTGTGCTGGCCCTCAAACCCCACACCGGGAATACGGCCACGGCGAAACACCTCGCACAGCTCCTGCCTGAAATCGACTCCCCCGCTGTCCGGGCCTGCTACGATCCGGGAAATGTCCACTTCTACGAGGGCATCTCGCCTGAGGAGGATTTTCCCCTGATTGCAGATCAAACTTACGAAATCGTCGCCAAAGACCACAGGGGCGCCCGTGCAGAAAGTGATTTTCCAGTGCCCGGAGAGGGGGATGTGGATTTCAACCGGATTTTTACCACGGCCCGCCAGGCGGGTTTCAGTGGCCCGGTGATTGTTGAGCGGGCCGACGGGACCGGTGGGTCTTTCAGCCCCGAAGAGGTAGACGCCCGCATCTTACAGGCCCGACGCAGCCTGGAGAAAATGCTCAGAGAATCCGGTCTGGAAGTAGAGGCATAATGGAAACGACTCCAGGAACGAGGTGACCATGGCGAATGACAAAATTCTGAGGGCAGGTCTCGTCGGTTGTGGTGGGCTGGGCAGGCGCCATGCGAAGAACGCCGACGGGATAGAAGGCGTGCAGGTTGCCGCAGTCTGCGATTTTTACCAGGCATCTGCCCAGGAGTTGGCAGCCGGGCTGACCTCGAAACCGGCTGCGTACTCGGATCACCGAAAGATGCTGGCGGAGCAGGACCTGGACGCTGTTCTTGTCGTGACCCCTAACTACACCCACAGCGAAATCACCATTGACGCTGCGAACGCCGGCGTCCACGTTTTCTGCGAAAAACCGATGGCCCTCACCGTTGAAGACTGCGACGCCATGATCGACGCGGCCGAACGGGCCGGGGTCTTCCTGATGATCGGGTACGTGCTGCGCTTCTATGCGGCCAACAAAGAGATGAAGCGGCAGATCGATTCCGGAGCGATCGGTGAAGTGCGCATGGCGCACGCCCTCCGCCTGGGCACCGGACCTCCCGGGGGCGTACAGGGCTGGCAGAAAAAGCGGGACCAGTACGGGGGCCTCTTCTCACTTTACAGCCACCAGCTGGATCTGCTTGCGTGGATGGCAGGGGAGATTGCGTCCGTCAGCGCGGTGATGCGCTACGGTGATGATCCGGAAAATGAAATCGAAGAGAACATCTTTATCGGGCTTGAGTTCGCAAACGGCGCGGTGGGGACCCTGGGGTGCAGTCGGATTTATCCGGTCGGCGGTGGGGAATTCGGCGTGGCCGGTACGGAGGGTGCCATCAAAAGCGCGGGTTCCGGAGGACCTGTTATTTCAACGAAAAAGGGCGAGTCGGTTGCAATTGAGGTTCCCCGGAACGACGGCCTTCTGGACGAACTGGTCTGTTTTTTCGGCTGTATCCGCGAGGGCAGAAAACCCGAATCGGACGGGATCGCCGGCCGCCGCGTGATCGCCGTGGCCCTGGCCGCACACGAGTCCGCCAGGACGGGCAGGCGGGTCGAGGTACCGCATCCGAGACCATGAGGTCCGGTATCCGGTATTCTGTTACACGCCGCCAAAGGCGGCTCAACGACACGCATAAGAGGATATCCTATGGAAGTCGCACCCGGCATCCACCGCATCGAGGTTCCCTTAGGCGACCGCTTCGTCTGCTTCTATCTGCTTGTCGGCGATCTGTGTGCCCTGCTCGTTGACACCGGCCTGGACGACTCCCCGAGGGCGTATCTGGCGCCCTATCTTGACAGAATCGGCCTGGCGCCGGAAAAGATCCGTTATGTAGTCAACACCCACGCCGACTTCGACCACACGGCCGGCAACGCCTCCGTGCGTGAGCTGGCTCCCGGCGCCTGTTTCATGTGTCACGGTCTGGACCGGACCATGGTGGAAGATGTCGAGCGTATGATCTCTGATCGCTACGGGGAGTTCGCAAAGGACCACGGCATTGCCGACAGTGACGAGACCAGGGACTTCATCCGTTCCTCGACGCGCCACATCCCGATTGACGTTACCCTCTCCGGGGGCGAGGCGATCCGCCTGGGCGCCGACTGGCGCGTCGAAGTCTGGCATACGCCCGGCCATTCTTGGGGCCACCTGAGTCTCTACGATCCGCGCGGCCACAACTTGATCATCGCCGACGCCACCCTCTACAATGCCGTGCTGCGCGCCGACGGCGGCCAGGCCTTCCCGCCCACCTACCGCTATGTGGACACCTATGTCGCCTCCATGCAACGGTTTATGGGTGTCAGGCCCAATTTGCTGCTCACCAGCCACTACCCGGTCTACACGGGCGCCGGCATTGCCGAGTTTCTGCACGAGAGCCGCGCGTACGTGGATCGTGTCAACCAGGTTCTGTGCGACTCGCTTGAGGGTGAGCCGTGCACCCTGAAGGAACTTACCGAGATTCTCGGTCCCGAACTGGGTGAGTGGCCCGCCGAGGCCCATACCTACCTTTGTTTCCCGCTGATGGGCCATCTGGAGCGTCTGGTCCAGTACGGCGCTGTAGAGATGGGACGACGAGACGGGCTGGTGACATATAGACTGAAAGACTGAAAAGGCGGATAAGAGGGGACAGGAGGGAATGTTGCGTCGGTTCAAGGTCGGCCTGCTTCAGGGGGTGTTCCGGAGTGCGTTTAAGGAGACGATTCCGGAGGTCGCACGGGTTGCGCGCCCACAGGCAAAGATGGGTCCGGAGGATTTTCGGTACAACCACGGGCTGTTGATTTCGCTGGCCCGGGAGGCAGCCGGTAAGGGGGCGGATCTGGTCCTGGGGCCGGAGAGTTACCTGGACGGCTGGTCCGCGCGTCCCGATCTCTTACAGGCGGTTGCCACGACGATTCCGGGACCGGAGGTGGACGAGCTCTGCGCGACCGCCGAGGCGCTGGGAGTCTGGATGTGCGCAGGGCTGTTCGAGCGGAAGGGGCGAGATATTTACAACTCGGTGGTGCTGCTGTCGTCCGGAGGAAGGATCGAAGGGATTTACCGCAAGACGCATGAGACGGCGGGCGTTCTGGAGGATATGCCCTACACGCTGGGCGATGCGCTGCCGGTATTCGAGACACCCTGGGGGACGCTGGGCATCCTGGTGTGCCACGACCGATGGTACCCCGAGGCGGTGCGTACGCTTCGGGGCAAGGGGGCCGGGGTGGTTCTCAACCCGGTTGCCGCTGCTGCGTTTTCACCCTATCATCCCTACTCGGATATCCATCGGTGCGTCCTGCGGGCACACGCCTACCAGAACGCGCTGTTCTGGATCAGTTGCAATGGTGCGAACCACGGCGGACACAGCCTGGTTGTGGCGCCGGACGGACGCCTTGTAGCGGAGGCTTCGGGCGAACAGGAGGTTCCGGTTGTCGATCTGGATCCCGACGCCTATGGGGGGTACGATTTCGTGTCGAATCTGAGGGTGGATCTCTATGCTTTCCCACAGAGACGGGAGCGCTGAGCCACTGGAGGTGCGGCTGCCGGGCCAGTACTGCGGAGACTGCGACCGTCGTGCGCCGCGACGCCCTGGGAGGAGGTTGTTCCGGCGAGCCTGCCCAAAGGTAAAGAGGAGGGGATGGCCCGGCGTATTGAGATCAAGCTTGAGAAACGGGGTGTGCGCTGCGCTTCGGAAGCGACGGTCTGAAAACGGCTGTAGAGAGAAGGACAGAACACGGGAGAGAGCGATGATTGCGGAATTTGAGGTGAAGGGAGCGCCCTTCCAGCGGGGCGAACAGATCGGGCGTCGGTTCAAGGCGCAGATACAGGGCACGCTTGTCCAACTGTCTGAGGATGAGGAAATTCGGAGGCGTCAGATCCCCCTGTTAGAGGCGATGCGCGGCTATTTGGAAGAGGCGTTCCCGGAGATCCCCGAACAGATACGGGGCATCGCCAGGGGTGCGGAGATTTCGGATGATGCCGCGTTTTTGAAAAACACGTACAATGCCGTGGGGCCTGCGCTGCGTGATGATCTCGCATGCAGCAGCGTGGCCTTTGCGACCAGCGACGTGGGGCCCTATCCTCGGGAAGACCGACGACGGGGGATTTCGCCCGGGACAGAATCGTTCGGACGGGTTGACGATTCTGACGATTCGTTCGGATGAGGGATACGATGTGCTCTGCGTGAACCAGGTCGGGACGGTGTGGTCGGAGTGCGGGGTGAACGAGAAGGGGCTGTGCATGGGAACGAATTCGGGGCATCCAACCATGCGGGGGCAGGACGGACGCGGTGTGCCCCAGCACATTGTACCCCGGCTTGTGTTACGCCGGTGCGCAAATGTGAAGGAGGGCGTCGATTTTCTCAAGTGTACGCCTTTGACAGGCAAGGGGATCAATATTGTGCTGGCCGATGCGGAGGGGAATGCGGCTGCCACGGAGAATGCCTGTACCATGCACGGGGTACGGGAGCCGGAGGATGGGGTTGTGTTCTCGACGAACCATTATTTCGCCGAGGAGATGCAGGCGGAGGCGTGGAGATGGGATCCGAAGTTTATCCGTTCGCGATACTTTCAGAACTCTCTGAACCGGATCGCGCACCTTTACGGACGATTTGGAGATGGTAAGAGAAGGCTGACGTTTCAGGATATGAAGGCGGTTCTGATGGATGAACACAATCCAGGCGGGCTGTGCCAGCGTCCTGAGAATAACGAGTCGAATATGGCCACGAATTTTGGCGTGATTCTGGTGTGTCGCGAGCGCGAGATGTGGCTGAATGAAGGGCCGCCGTCCCTGGACCGGTTCGAGCGGTACGGGTTGAGTTGAGGCGCTGGTTAGCGCGGTAAGCGTAATCGTATTGACGAGGGGGACCCAGATGGCTCGATGTATTGAGATAAAGTTCGAGAAGCGCGGTGTGAGTTGCGTTGCGGAATTGCTGGATGATCTCGCGCCCAGGACGTGTGAAGCGATATGGCAGTCCCTGCCGCAGGGAGACCAGGCCTATCACGCCAGGTTTGCACAACACGAGGTCTACACCCTGGTACGTCCCTTTGCAGAGGCAGAGCCAGGCGTTGAAAACCCGTGTATTATTCCGATCCCGGGCGACGTGCTCTATTTCTTTTTTCCACCCGGCGTGGTTTACGTACAGGAGGCCGCCTGCAGCACGGGGGTGGTGGACCTTGCGGTTTTCTACGGACGGGACAACTTCCTCTTCTCGCCTATTACCGGTCCCTGCCCCGGCAACCGCTTTGCAACGATTACGGAGAATTTCGAGGAGATGGCGCAGGCCTGCGATAACGTCTGGCGCGAGGGGTTCGCAGGTGAGAAGCTGATTTTCAGCCGTGTGGAATAGAAAAACCGGCACGCTGGATTGCTCTTGCCGGGGTTGGCAATCCGGATCAGTCCGGTAAGGGCAGCTGCATCAACTGCCCCATGCCGGGAATGTCGTCTGAAATCCCCGACAGGCGGAGGGCATGCCACATGGTGGCCTGGTTCGCGGCTATGACAGGAGCGCCCAGGTCTCTTTCGAGGAGCTCAATCAGATCCAGGTCGAAAAAGTCCGTACAGGGGACGACGACTCCTTCCGCACCCGGAGACCACGCGCGTTTCACCAGGGAGTACTGAGTTTCTCGATCCACTCGAGCCACCAGGGGAAACATGTCGGCTTCTGAAAACTCCAGGGCTTCAAGACGGAGCACTTCAGCTTTGTGCACGGTCAAGAATTCGACGAGAGGATCGTTGACATCGTCCCTGTAGGGACTGGCCACCACCACACGGGTGAGGCGCAATGCGGTCAGTGCGGCCAGGATGGCGGTAGAGGTGGTGGAGGCGGGCACGCCGGCGGCTTTTGACATGGCGGATACCTGGGCCTGATCGCCGCCGGACCCGAACAGAAAGCTGCCGGAGGTGTCGGCCCAGGTGACACACGAGGGGCCCACGCCGGCCAGCAGGCGCGCTGCATGCTCCAGGTTGGAAGTTTCGCTCATGCTTTTTATATCGTCTGCCGTGCCGGTTCCGACCCACACGACCCGATATATGTGAACGGATACTCCCGGGGGGGCCATCCGGTAAAAGTCATGGTCCTTCAGGCCGGTACTGGGGTAAATGATACCGATCCGGGCTCTCCAGCCATACATATTATTTATCCTCATTCCGTAAGGTTGTCATTTCTGGTGGACCGCCCTAATTTACCTTCGTCTGGTGCGGTGATCAAGGGAAATTACATACAGGAAGGAGAATCGCCATGACACTGCGTGAACTCTACGAGACGGCCATCCAGCTGGGTATGGCGCTCGATTTTCGGGGTGAAGCAGCGCTCAAACAGGAGCTGGAGCGCCGGCGGGAGGAACACGAGGCTCTGCCGGAGTGGAGAAAGCCCTATCTTGACCAGGAGCGGCTGAGGAATCCGTATGCGGATTGCCGCATCGTGAACGGGCCGGAGGATGTAGAGCTGAATACGGTTTTATTGGGCATCAATATCCAGATGCCCGAGTTCCTGCTGGCGGACCATCTGCGCAGTAAGGGCACGCAGATCGATGCGCTGGTGGCCCACCACACCACAGGCACCGGTGTGGGGCGTTCGCACGTTTACGACATTATGTCGGCGAATATCGATATATTCGAGCGGGAAGGGGTCCCGCGGGCGGAGGCGGAGCGGATTTATCGTCCGCTTATGGAACAGGCGTGGAAGGACTACGACGATATCCCGAACCGCATGGCGCCGGATATGGCGAGGTTTTTCGGTTTCCCGATGGTCCAGATCCACGCCCCGACCGACCTGTATCACGGGAAAGGGATCGATGATCTCTTTGCTGATACCCGGCCGGAGACGCTTGAAGATATCCTTCGTGTGCTTCTGACGATTCCGGAGATGCAGAGCGCTGCACGGATCGGGGCGGAACCAAGGATTGTTGTGGGAGAAAAAGACCAGGCGGCCGGCCGCATTTTACACCAGGATTTAGGCGGGTGGGGGTGGCCTGCGGACGCGTACCCGCTGCTGGCCGAGGCGGGGGTGGACACGGTTGTGCGGATCGGCGCCGAGTCGAGAGTTCTGGAGGTGATTCGGGAAGCGGGCATGGGCGCGGTGCGCATTCCGCATGCTGCGGTGGACAACCTGGGGATCAACCTGTTTTTCGACGAGGTGGAACGGCGGTTTGGGCCGCTGAATATCATTCCATGCAATTATTTTGAGCGCATCAAAAGGTAAGGCCGGATGCCCAGATCCTCAAAGGCACCGCGATGAAACGGGTGAAGGGGGCAGCCATTGTCAACGTGTCTTCGCGCAATGCCCTGTCGAGCCCAGCCCACGCGCGGCCACTTACGACGCCGCCAAGGCCGCGCTGCTGGCCCTGACGCGCACGCTGGCCGTGGAGCTGGGCGGGGATGGTATCCGGGTGAATGCGGTGCTGCCGGGGTTTATCGATACGCCCATTCACGGGGATCTGCTCAAGGACCGGGTCTTTGTGAGGAACTACCTCAAGCTGATTCCGCTCAACCGCATCGGGAAGCCGGAGGATATCGCCAATATCATCTTTTTTCTGGCTTCGGACGGGGCTGCTTTTATTACCGGCCCCCCGCACCAAACCGGAGGAGTCGCAGAGGCGAGAGGCGTGAGGGGGCGTGGACGGACGGCGAAGGTTACAGTGCCGACCTGGACGCAATCGCGTGATATGGAGCGAATAGCGGACGAAGTGGTACACAGAGTAGAGGCCTGGGACAAGGAGGTGTGCTGTGGCGATTGAGGTTCGAGGGAGGGTGATGGAAGACCCGTCCGGACGCGGCCTGGACGGCGTTTCCGTTTCCAACGGGGAGCGGATTGTGCAGACGGACGGTGAGGGTCGGTACGCGCTTGAGGTGCAACCGGAGGCGCACCGGTTCGTGTTTGTGACGGTTCCGGACGGTTTTCGGGCTCCGTCGGGGTTCTATCGGTCTGCGCTGGATTGGACGGACGCGCAGGAGGGGGTGGATTTCGGGCTTGAGCCTGCGCCTGAGCGGGCCGGACGGCGGTTCAGGCTTGCGCAGATTACCGATACGCACGTTGTGACGGAAGGGGAGGCGCACAGTTCCGGAGAGGTGCTTGCGGAGGCGCTGCAGCAGCTTGTGCGGGAGGCTGAGCCGGACCTGATTGTGGTGAGCGGGGATCTGACGGACTGGGGGAGGCTGCCCGAGTTGACCCGTTTTCGTGAGGCGGTTGAGACGGTTTCGACGCCGGTTTTTCCGCTGTTCGGCGGACACGACGGGAACGAAGAGCGTTACGGAGGTATTTCGGTGGATGCATATCTGAGGATGAGTGTGACGCCGAATAACCCGAAGCTGAAGGAGATTGTGGAGAAGCACGCGGGCAGGACGTTGACCCGGCACTTTGAAGCGGTGCTCGGTCCTTCGTATTACAGTTTTGACTGGGGGGGACGCCACTTTGCGTTTTATCCGAACGAACAGTCGTTCTTTTCGCCGGCGGACCGGGAGCGGAAGGAGAGGTGGTTCCGGGCTGATCTGGGGCTGCAGCCGGCGGACCGGGAGATTGTGGTGGTGGTGCACACGCCGCCGCCGGTTTCGTTTCTGGAGGCGCTGGGCCGGTACAACGTCCGGCTTGTGCTGCACGGACATTGGCATTCCAGCAAGGTGTTCTCTTACGGGGATATGGTCGTGGCCGCGGCTCCACCGGTCTGTTTCGGGGGGATCGACACGTCGCCAAAGGGCTACCGCCTGGTGCGGTTTGGAGAGGAGGATGCGGCGGTGGAGATGAGGGAGCTTCAATCCGCAGGCGTCTCGCCGCCACCGGGGGGTGCGCCGCCGGAGATTTCGCTTGAGGGGGAGGTGCTGCGGCTTTGCTGGGAGCAGCGTCTGCCGGGAGGGCTCCACCGGGCAGCGCCCGTGCCGGCGGGGGACCGGCTGCTGCTGAGTCTGCGGGATGAGGGCGATCCCGGACGCAGCGGGATTTGCTGTGTTGAGGCCCGCAGCGGAGACCTGGTGTGGCATGCGCGTACGGTTGCGGCGGTTAAGAACAGCGCCGCTGTTTCCGGCGATGTGTGCGCGGCGGTATCGGTAACCGGACGGGTGTACGCGCTGGAGGTGGCGTCGGGAGAGGTGCTGTGGCAGGCGGACCTGCCCGGGTATCCGGAGCGCTGGATTTACACCTCTCCGGTTATTGGAGACGGGAGAGTGTACGCGGGGGCAAAGGCCGGTTACGCGGCCTACGATCTGAAGACAGGAGGGCAGCAGTGGTATACGCCTGTGGAAGGCAGCGATAACTGGGCTTGCTACGCAAGCCCTCAAATCTGCGGCAACCTGCTTCTCCTGTTTGTCCAGCGGCGGGGGCTGATGGCGCTGGACCGGGAGACCGGGGACGTGGTGTGGGAACAGCCGGTGGGGTTCGAGTTCCCGTATGCAACCCCGGTTGTGGCCGGAGACCTGCTGGTGAGTGGAGGTGGAGGTGGTTCGTCCAATCTTCACCATTTCTCGGGGGAGGCGTCGCCACTCATCGCGCTGCGGACGGATTCGGGCGAGGGGGTCTGGAGCCGTCCCGTGCTGCCGTCCAGCTATCCGACCGGACTGCTCGTGCGGGACGGACGGATTTTCGCCACAACAACCGAGGCAGGGGCGCTCTGTTTCGATTTGGATTCCGGGGCGCGGTTGTGGCGGTTTCAGACGGGGGACGATCTGCTGGATATGGTTCCCTACCGGAGAGGGCTCCGTTCCATCCTGGCCGCGCCGGTGGTCTTTGAGGATCGTCTTCTCATTTGCGGGTGCGACGGGTGTCTGTACGTCCTTGACGCTGCTTCGGGCGAATGCCGGGGCCGCACGGCCTTTGGCTCGCCGATTACGGCACCTCCGTGTGCGGTGGAAGGTGGGCTGGTTGTGGGGACGTACGATGGGCGGGTTTTTTGTTTTGAACCATCGGAGGAAAAAAAATGAAGACAGTAGACCCTGTTGCGGTCTGGGATGTGCGGCCGTGGGGATGCGATACGTTCTGTGTTGACGATTTTAACGGGGACGGCAAGCATGAGGTGCTTTTTCTGCAGACGTCGGGATGCCATGCCGACAGGCGGCACGATCCGAGGTTTCCGGCGTTCAAAGGCTACAAGACCGGCATCGAGGAGCAGGAGCTGTTCTGTATGACGCTGGCGGATGGGGAGGGGAATATCCTGTGGCAGGTGGGAGAACCATGGGCGCTGGAGAGGCCCTTTTCGTGGAACGGGCACTGGAACGAGTTCTGCCATGTGGTGGATTTCGACGGCGACGGGCAGGTGGAGATTCTGTTCGTGTACAAGGACGACGTGCGGGTCTACGACGGGGCGACCGGGGCGCTGCGCCATCAGAGA
This sequence comes from Candidatus Latescibacterota bacterium, assembly GCA_965222075.1. Classification (GTDB taxonomy): domain Bacteria; phylum Latescibacterota; class UBA2968; order UBA2968; genus JAAXHW01. Next base: position 5,283,306 of record OZ244937.1, read on the forward strand.
GAGATGCCCCACCCGGGGGCGTATTACACCCGTGCGGTCAGGGCCGATCATTCGGGGCAGTACCATATTTTTGCGCATGTAGATCCCTGTTTTCTGCTAAGTCCAAATTTCGACGTGGTCTGGGAAAGAGATGCGCCCGGGGCGCGGCCCGGACATTTCGGGAGTTTTGCGGATGTGGACGGGGACGGGCTGGACGAGTTGCTGGCCGGGTTCAGCCTGTTGGCCCACGACGGCACGCCGCTGTGGGCCCATCCGCCGGCATCGGAGGGGGACCACTTAGACGACGCTCGCATCGCGGATATCGACGGGGACGGCCGGCTGGAAATCGCCTTAGCGCACGACGGGCACGACGCGGTGGTTCACAACGACGACGGTGCCGAGCGGTTCCGCGTGAAGATGCACCACTGCCAGAATATCCTGATCGGGAAGTTTTTTGCCGATACGCCCGGGCTGCAGCTGGTTTTGATGGATAAGACAATCGGTCCGGCCGGGGATAGGGAAGGGGTGGCTGTGGACGCCGAGGGAAGAGAGCTATCTCGTCATCGCAATCTGGGGTACTATTCGACGATCAACTGGGCGACCGATGTGGGGCCTTTGAGTTTGATCCGCGTGGAACGGCCGGTGGAACCGGATGGAGAGCACCGGGTGATGTGGGTTGCGCCCACGGGCGAGGAGCTGGCCAGTTTCAAGGTGCGTTCGAGTTTTTATGACCGGATCCAACGGCACGGGCTGGACAGGTTTCCCGGACGGGGCCGGTACTACGGCACGACCCACAGCCCGGCAATCGGCGATGTGGACGGGGATGGGTGCGATGAATTGCTGGTGACGGATCGGGAGAGGGTGTGGGTTTTTGAGAGGCCGTGAGGTAGGCGAAGACCCTCAGGAGTGGAAGCCGGAGGAGATTGCCGTATGAAACTGCTTCGCCGGGTCGGGATGGTCCTCACGATGGTTTTTATCCTCTTTCCGCTCTTTGTGGGCCTGTCCGATTTCGACCGGGTTCAGGAATTTTTGAATGCGCTGCAGGGGGTTACGCCCGCCCGCCCGCTGCCTCCGGTAGCTGACACCGAAGTTCAGAGGGTTGTGGAACAGGTGCTCAACACAGTTTCCGAAGCAGACGTGCGGAGACACATGGCCCGCTTTACGCAGAATGGTTCCCGCGTGTGCGGCTATCCCGGGCACGAAGCCGCAGCCCGTTTTATTCGGGATGAATTTGAACGCATCGGTCTTCGGAACGTTGCGCTTGAACCCTTCGACGTTACTTCTCCTGTGGACAAAGGGTGCCGTCTCACCCTCCTGAGGAGCGGTGCCTCCTTCCCCATTTATGCGGTGTGGCCCAACCTGGCGAAGACCTCCACACTTCCACGGTCGGGGGTGCGCACCCGGCTCATCTACGGTGGGGACGGCGAGTTTCGGGATTTTGAGGGCCACGACATTGAGAACGCCGCAGTGCTGATGGAATTCAACAGCGGGAACAACTGGCTTAAGGCGGCGATGCTGGGGGTCTCGCAGGTTATTTTTATCGAGCCGGACGCCACCTTTACCAGGCAGGCCGAGCAGAAGTTTCTCCAGGTTCCCAACGGTGTGGAGCGGTTTTGGATCGATCGGGAGTCCGGACGGGCATTGGAGCGGACACTGGCCGTAGAGGGAGAACTCGAGGTTGAACTCCGGGCGCGGATGGACTGGGAGAAGAAGACGGCGTACAATATCCTGGGATCGGCGCCGGGGACCGATCCGGAGTTGAAAGATCAGATTGTGGTGATCAACGCGTATTATGACGCTATGTCCGTGGTGCCGGCCTTAGCGCCGGGTGCGGAGATGGCCTGTGGTATTGTGGCGCTGATGGAGCTGGTGGACTACTTTAAGCGTTACCCGCCCGGGCGCACGGTTCTCTTTCTGGCCAGTTCGGCGCACCACCTGGGGTTTCGGGGAATCTGCGATTTTCTGAGGCGGCACGCCCGGAAAGAAGAACATTTTGCGGCGTTGATGACCGATCCGATCGATGTGCGCCTGTTTATTGGGCTGGATCTGACCAGTCAGACCGACGAGATCGGCATCTGGCACAACAGCCGATCCCTTCTTCACAGCCGTTTCTTCTCCTCTTTCGGGAAGAAGTTCGTCCGGATTTTCGAAATGTTCGCCGGGATCTTAGGGCCCGATTCGGCCGGGACAATGGTGAATGGCATCACCCCTGCCAAGGGCATGACCTGGGATATGTACATTCCAGGGAAAAATTTGAAGACCGACGGCGAGGTTGTTTTCGAGGCCGGTCTCCCTGCGATTTCTCTGGTGACGGTGAACGACGCCCGGTTCCGGGTGGATACGCCCTTAGACCTGCCCGAGCGTGTGAACTACGAAAACCTGACCGGACAGATCCGAATTCTGGCCGGGGTGCTTGCGCTGGCTCTGGATGATTCCGACCTCATTCCTGACTTCCGGCAGATTAAATTCGACGACCGGATGCGGGGGCTAAAGGGGTTTGTACGGACCTTCCCCAGGCGAAGCATTGTGCCCGACCGCCCCAAGCCGGGGGCGGTGGCCGCGCTGCGGATGGGTGTCGATAAGTCGGTTAAGGGGGTGCGCCGGATCTATTATGACATAGCCGACGAGAAGGGGGAGTTCTATATGCCCGGCATCGCCGAGCGCCGGGTGGCTGTGTCGGCCTACTATCTTGACGTCCAGACCGGAGAGGTTTCCTACGCGCCCAATTTCGGGCAGCAGGCGCGGATCTACGCGAGTGAGTTCGATATGGACTGGTGGATTTCCAAGCGCACGCTGATTCTTTTTCCATGTATCGCCACGGATTTCTACGATACGGTGGACCCCAGGTATCTGACCAAGCTGTCCCAGATCAGCATTTACGGGGAGGGTCATACGGCCCCTCAGGAGTACGGATATGCAATCGGGTTTGGACCGACCGAGCCGGTGGGGACAATTTTCACGCATCCGGGAGAGAAGGTGAAAATTGTGATGCGCTCGGGTGCCATCGGGGTTCGCTTTCTGCTGCTCAATTCTCTGGGGGTGGAGAGCAAGGAGGCGGCCCGGGGCGCGGGGTTCCAGACACTGACACAGGGGGCGTTTGTGCGCACGTCTTTCCAGGCGGCCAAAGATATGTGGATGTTGAATGAGGCGCGGATTCGGGAGCTGGAGCGGTATGCGATTGAGAACCAGCGGCTGAACGTGCTGCATGCGGATGCGGCGGTCCACATCCAGCGGGCCGAGGAGGCGATGGCGGAGAAGCGCTGGGACGCGTTTATGATGCACACGCGGGCGGCGCTGGGAATCGAGTCGCGGGCGTATCCGGATGTGAAGTCGACGCAGAACGACGTGGTCCGGGGGATCATCTTTTTTATGGCGCTGGTGATTCCCTGCGCTTTTTTTGCAGAGCGCCTGATTTTTTCCGCTGCGGACATCCGCTGGCAGATCGCCGGGTTCGCCGGGATTTTTGCAGTGATCTGGTTTTTTCTTTCCACGGTTCATCCGGCGTTTGAGCTCTCCAATCCGATTGTCATCCTCCTGGCTTTCGTGATTTTAGCGCTTGCGGTTTTTGTGATTTGGCTCGTATTTTCCCGGTTTAACGAAAATATGCGCCGGCTGCGAGTGTCCGGGACGCTTTTGCACGAGACCGATGTGGGCCGCATCAGCGCCTCCCTGGCCGCCTTCTATTTGGGCATTGCCAATATGAAGCGGCGTAAGCTGCGCACCTGGCTGACTTTTATCACCCTGGCGCTCCTGACGTTTACGGTGCTGTCTTTTACGTCGATCAAGTCGATTCTCCGGTTCTACCGGCTTCCCCGGGAGGCGACGGACGCTTACCCCGGCATTCTGATCCGCAGCAAGTTCTGGGGTGCCCTGGAGGAGTCGGCCTACGACTATGCAAAGGTCAATTTCGAGAGCATCGGCGCCGTTGTCCCGCGGAGCTGGTACTTCACACGGGACAAGAAAAAGATTCCTGTCGCGTCCGATCAGGCGACGACCAGGGCGCTGGGTGTGCTGGGGGTTACCCCACAGGAGCCCCGGGTGACCGGGCTTGACCGCTGCCTTAAAGTGGGACGTTGGTTCCGGCCCGGGGAACTGGCCTGTATCCTGTCTGAGGAGATGGCCGGCCGCCTCGGGGTTATGCCGGGTGACCTCGACCGCAAACGTGTCCGAATTTTTGGAGAGCAGCTGACTGTGGTCGGGGTGATTGATTCGGAAAAATTCAAAGAGATCAAGGATTTAGACGGTGAAATTCTCAGTCCGGCTGATTTTAAAGTGACAGATGATGATGTCGTCAACCAGATGGTCTCCCGGGTACAGCTGGAGAAACAGGGTCTCGAGCTTCCCCAGGCTGCGGTTCTTCCTTTCACACATATTGACCCTGAAAATATCCTCATCATTCCTTACCACCTGCTGCGGGAGGTGGGCAGTCCGCTGCAATCGGTGGCCGTTCGGTTCTTCCCGGGGGTGAATGTAAAGGCGCAGGTGGAGGCTTTTCTTTCCCGACTTTCTATGGTTCTCTTCGCCGGTATTCCCGACGGTGAGGGACGGATTCAGGTCTCGGTTTACAGCTCTCTGGGCAATATTTCCTTTCGGGGGCTGGGTAACCTTTTTATTCCGATTTTGATCGCCGCGCTGATCGTGCTGAATACAATGATGGGGTCGGTGTATGAACGCTTCAAGGAGATTGGGATCTATTCGGCCGTGGGGCTGGCGCCGGTGCACGTCGCATTTCTCTTCATCGCGGAAGCCTGCGTTTACGCGGTTCTGGGCACCGTGTGCGGTTATCTGCTGGGGCAGGGGGTGGCCAAGGCGCTCCTGGCGCAGGGCTGGCTTGCGGGAGTCACGCTCAATTATTCCGCGCTTTCGACGGTTTACGCGGCTGCACTGGTGATGGCGGTGGTGATGCTTTCGGCTCTTTTTCCGGCGCAGAAGGCTTCTCTTATTGCGGGGCGGAACGTGACCCGCCGCTGGAAATTGCCCAACCCTGAGGGGAATTGCTGGCGGTTCGAGTTTCCATTTACCGTAGGCAGTAGTGAGGCCCTGGGCCTGTTCGTTTTTCTAACCGATTATTTCGCATCTCACAACGACGAGTCGATGGGCGTTTTTTACACCAACGGCGCGAAACCGGGGGCGGTTCAGACCGAAACGGGCGAGGGGTACACCATCGATACGACAGTCTGGCTGGCGCCCTACGACGTGGGGGTGAGTGAGCGGATCCACTTTGAGGCGGTGCCCACCGGAGAACACAATATCCACGCCCTGTTGCTTCGCATCGATCGGATCTCCGGAGATAACGCCTCGTGGCGCCGTGTGAACCAGAGGTTTATGAAAACCCTGCGCAAACAGTTCCTCATCTGGCGCACCGTGGACCCTTCCACAAAGGCCGCTTACCGGGAGAGAGGTCTCAAGGAGGTGTTTGAAACGCAGGAAGGGGCTGTCTAAGGGAGATGGAAAAAGGAGTATGGGATGCAACCGTTCTTTTCTTTTACGCGTATGGATCAACTTCTTGAAACGGCCGACATGGAGGCGGTGCTTTTCTGCCGTCCGTCTTCTTTTTTCTACTTTACGACACTGCCCTGGTATGAGAGGATGCACTTCTCCGAGATGCCGGGACAATATATTGTGCCGATAGCCGGTTATGTGCGCGGCCGCCCGGAGCAGGCTTTTGCCACAGCGTCACCCCAGATGGATTTCCCCGATTTTGAGGCGCAGAATATCTGGATTTCCGATATTCGCCCGATGATGTTGGCGGTTCCATACGAGAGGCAGGCCGAGCTTATCGTTCAGATCCTTGACGAAAAGGGGGTTCGATCGGGGCAGGTGGGCATAGAACGAGGCATGCTTCCCCACGATTTAATCGCGGCACTTGATGGTCTTGCTCCTGATATCCGCTGGGCAGAGAGCCGGGACGTGCTTTTCAAACTCCAGGAGTTCAAGTCCAAGGAGGAGCTGGACAGGCTCAGGACGGCCTGCCGGATAACCGAAAAGGGGATGATGCGAGTTTTTGACAGACTGACGGCCGATGTGACGCCCGAGGACTTGATGGACGTTTTTATAAAGTCTACGGCAGGGCTCTATATAGAGCGGTTTGGACATTTTTTTTCGGTTCACTTCAAGGACTTCCATTTTACAGGCCAGGAGTTGAAGCGTCCGCTCCTGAAACCGGAGACGCTGATTCATATCGATGTGTCTTCAATCTATAAGGGACTGATTTCGGATATTGGCAGAAATTTCTATTTCGGCTCTCCGGTTCCACCCGAAGTGGAGAGGTGTAGTCTGGCCTGTACAAAAACAATGCAGGTCGTTTTCAACCGTCTGAAACCCGGGATCTCCTGCGCCGAGGTGGACAGCTTGTCGAAGGAGGTTCTTTTTAATACGCTGGGCGATTCAACAGGTCTTAATGTGGGATTTCATTCGCACGGGATCGGCTGGATTCTGTACAGCTATCCCTGCATTTCTCCCGAACCGGAAGGGGAAATCCTCCCGGGCCATGCGTTCACGCTGGAGTACAAGGTGAAATACCCGGGTATTGGACATTTCAAGTGCGAAGACACATTTGCCATGCACGAAGATGGACCGGAGTGTCTCTGCGGGCTTGAGCGCAAACTTTTTGTGAAGTCGGGTACATCCCCGGAGGGAGCATGATAGAGAAAGACGGCCTGAACGTTGAAGCGGATGGCGTTCCGACGGATGCATGGAATCTGGATCTGCCGCAGATGCCGGTAGGGGTGCACGGGTGTTTTGCCGTTTCGGACGGGAAGTGGATCTGCGTTGTGGGGGGGACGTCTGAGACGGGGCATACGGATGTCGTCCAGCGCTTCGATATCAGAAACGGATCGTGGCAAACGGCTTCGGTTCTCGCCTGGCAGGGACGGCTTATGGTGGGTGGGCTTCTGGACGCAGGGCTTGTCGTGGTGTTCGGAGGGGCGTTTTGCGTCTACCATCCCGATACAGGATCGGTTGATGGTCCCATTCCGTTGCAGACTTTGAGGCCGTATCGGAATGCGGGAAAAGGGGTTGTTTTTGAAGATTGTCTGATCGTTGTCGGGGGAACATGGGAGGGGGTCGACGCAGGGTGTTTCAGCAATCAGGCCGTTGAGCTGAATCCGGTTGACGGGACAGAGCGCCCGCTTTCTCCGATGCGCATCGGCCGGGCGCTGTTCGAGGCCGTAGCGTACGGAGGTGCGATCTACGTTTTTGGTGGAAAGGTCGACGATTCGGGTGAGAGGCTGACGCGGAGCGTGACCGATACGATCGAACGCTACGATGTCAAGTCGGATACGTGGACGTTGCTGGATGTGCGGATGCCGCTTCCCCGGATGGTGTCGGCGGCGGTTCGCATCGACCGGTGGGCGCTGCTTTTTGACGGCCAGCCGAGAAACGATGCGCTTCAAATGTCTTCGGTGTGGGTGTTTGACCTGGAGAGAGAGGTGTTTGTACAGAACACCTGGATTTCGCCCTATGCAGCCTGGTCCGGGGGCGCGGTTCTTGTGGGAGATACCGTCTATCTTGCGGGGGGTAACCAGCTCGTGTACCGAAAAGACCGCCCCGGTACGTTTACCATGCAGCATACGATTGTCAACCGGTTTATCTCTTTTCATCCCTCTCTTCCACCCGGGATGGACGCTGGAGAGGATGTTCCACGGAGGGTTTATTAGAGGAGAACGAGAGGTTCAGAGATGGATCAACCGATTTTGTACGCAGGTGCGGCCCGGCGAGTGATCACACCGCCGGTGGGGGTGTCGATGTCCGGATGGAACCCCCGGGCGGCGGGGGATATTCAGGCGCGTTATGTGCACGATGATCTTTACGCCAAGGCGCTCGTTTTGCAGCGGGGGAATCGGGCATGGGCTCTGGTTGCGGTCGATCTGACGGGTGTGGATGCGGTTGCCACGGCGCAGATCCGGCAGGGTGCGGCAGAACAGACCGGGCTGGCTCCCGATGCGATCATGGTCTGTGCGACTCACACGCATTCGGGGCCGGCGTTATGTCCTGTGGCGACGACGTACAGCCCGGAGGATATGGCGCGTCACACGATAAGGGGGGATGGGTCTGCGCCTGCGTCTATGGGCGAGGTGACAACGGTCTCGTCCTCGGCAAGCTGGGTGGGTGAGACGGACATGGAATGGAAGGCGTGGTTTGTGACCCGGGCGATAGAGGCGGTGGTGGAGGCATGGGGGGCGCTGAGGCCGGCGGCGGTGGGGTTCGGACAGGCCGAGGTCGAGGGGGTGGCGAGTTCGAGGCGGGTGTTGATGTCGGACGGGAGTTGGGGCGATCCGAGGCGGGAGCCGGTTGCGGGGGGTGACGTGGTTTCGCGTACGGAGATCGATCCCCTGGTGCGGGTGTTCACGGTGAGGGAGCAGGAGACGGAGGTTGCGCTGGCAGCCGTGATCAACTACGGCTCGCACCCATGGATCTTCTGCGGGTCGGGCATCTCGGCGGAGGTCGCCGGCGCAACGGCGGATCGGGTTGCAGAGGAGTGGGCGTCTGCGGAGGCAGAGCAGCCGGTTGTTCTGTATACTTCCGGACCCGAGGGGGATGTGAGTCTGATCTGGAATATCGATATCGAGCAGGTGTGGAAGACCCGGCCGGGGGAGCACCCGCAGGAGAGCCTGACCAGGCGGGAGCAGGGGTTTGGGCGGGAGCTGGCGCGTCTGAGCAGGCGGCTGGCGGACGGGGTGATGGCGGCGATTGCGGGGGTGGAACGCTGGGATGCAGCGCCCGGGATGTGGGCCCGCCGGCAGGAGGTGGCGCTGCCTTTGAAGGAGGGATACCGCCCGGTGGACGAAGTGCTGCTGGCCGAGTGGCAGCAGGCGGCGCCGGAATCTTACCACCTGACGGAGGTGCAGGCGCTGGGGGCGGGCGAAGGCGCCTTCCTCGGGCTTCCGGGGGAGCCGTTCGCTTCTCTGGGGAGGGCAATTCAGGTCCAGTCGCGGTTCCAGCACCTGCTGATCTCTGCGCTGACCAATGAGTTCGGCGCGATCAGCTATATCGGCGACCGGGAGGCGTACGATCTGGGAGGGTACGAGACTGCGTTCACGCCGGTTGGTCCGGGCGCGGGAGAGGTGCTGGTGGACCGGGCAGTGGCTCTGTTGAGCGCGTGTGAGTGAAGCAGAGGTCACAATGATGGCGAAGCGGAAGAAGCTTTTTATTACGGGGGCCGGGGGGATCGTGGGGACGGCGCTGCGGAAACAGCTGCGAGAACGCTACGATTTGCGGCTGCTGTTCTATCCCGGGCCTGCGCCACATTGATGCGAAAGCTTTTTCTGCGGTGGGAGAGAAAACGTGATCCATCTGAACAATTCAGGGTCGGCTTATGATATTGGTCTGCAGCACGGGCGTTCCTGCCCTGCCGCCGTTGGCATGGCGTATGAGGCCTGGGTGCAACTTGAGGGGGTTGATCCTTCGTGGGTCGAGGGCGGCATTCGATTTGTGGAGGACAGGCTGAAACGGAGCTTTCCGGAGGTATTGCGTGAGATGCGGGGTATCGCCGACGGCTCCGGCGTGCTGTACGAGAATATCTTGACCCTGAACTGTCTGGATGCGATTCTTCCTGCCGGAAAAGGGTGGCCCCGCTGCTCGAACATCGGATTCAAGGATTCGGACGCAGGGGTGCTGTTGGGTAAGACGGCCGACTGGGAGGCCACGGGATCGGAGAATTTTGCGGCCTGGCAGCGGTACCAGCCCGAGGCCGATCAGGGGTATGCGTTTATCCACTACGGCTGCGCCGGGACCCTCTGGAGCGAGGGTGGGCTGAACGAAGCCGGTCTGGGGATGGTCCTCAACGGCCTGCCCGGCTCGGGGGCTGGACCGGACAGCGTGCACTGGTTGTGCCTGACCCGGGGGGTGCTGCAACATTGCCGAAGTGTGCAGGATGCGCTGGATTTCCTGGGCCGATACGATGTGATGTACTGGGGGGTGAACCTGACGCTGGCCGATGTGAGTGGGGATATGGCCTTTGTGGAGGTCGTGCCGGGCGCCCGGGCCGTTCGCAGGCCGGAGGGAGATTATCTGATTCACACCAACCACTGTGTCTGCCCGGAAACGCTGGAACGGCAGCCCGAGAAGGACGTGCCCTCCGCCTTCGGAGTCGCGGGCTTGCGGGAGAACAGCCGGGCCCGGTATAAGACGCTGGAACGGATCGTGCCGGGGGCCCCCCGGACCGTGGCAGGGATGCAAGCGTTGCTTCGCGACCGGTCCATGCCAGGGCCCATCAGCCAGAGCGGCGAAGCGGGGATGCGGACGGTCTACGCCATGGTTGTCGCCCCTGCGCAGGGGAAGATGTGGGGCGTGGAAGGGTTTCCGCCGGATATGTCCTTTGCCGCATATCAGATTTAGGGTAAAGTTCGCCACTGGCGGTATGCTGCATTGCTTGATTCTGAATTGAAAACCAGCTGTATTCTCCTATGCAGAGAAAGCTCCTTGCGGATACGGCCAACGTTTCCGCCGGCTGTGAACCTGCGCAGCAGGCGCGGCGACCCAGTGATTATAATAGCGTGTGCCATCGTCGGGAGTCCCGCGTTCTGCAGCCGCCTTTAACTCGTCTGCGAGTGCTGTGGCCCACTCCTTCCAGGTGAAGTGACCCTGTTCAGAGAGCTTCACGGCCAGGGCGAATGCGTGGGCTTGCCAAGGTTCGGCGAAAATCGGCCCCTCCTCGTCTTGAGGCAAGGGTGGCAGAGCCTCAATTCGTTTGGCATCAAGGTTAGTGTCAGGCTGGCTCAAGGTATTCCTCCCATAGATCAATGTAGACGATATCCCGTGGTGAGGCTCGTTCTCCCCAAAGTTCCTGAGAATCGAAGCGCACCGTGTATACGTGCTGCGGGAAGTTACCGAGCCGCTGGCCGTTCTCGTCGGTGTCCTGGAGAGCCCAGACGCCATTGTCTCTCAAAACGGTCCCTCGTTTTCCCCGGGCGTATCGAGGTACACGTGTATGACCCCGCGGATGCAGGTTGCGGACACGGACCTCGTCGTCGACGCTGAAGCTCGGAGCAGGTGTAGGGGGGGCAGGCTTATTGCCCTCCGGAGGAGGAAGGAGCGTCGGCAGTGGCTGGCCCGGTCTCCAGGGCTGTCGTCGACGTGCTTTGAGAACAAGCAGCGGGGGCAGTGGTTTCGATAGCTCCCGTTGACCAAAGGATACACTTCCGCATGACAGAATTCGCAAACGAATCCGGTGTTCTCATCTTTCCTGTCCATGCCCCTTCTCTATTCAGATGAATCAATCATCTCTCCTTTTACTATGCAAATATGGATTCCCTGCATGGCGTCTAATGTCTCACGGTTTGCTGATTCCGATATTCCGTTGCCAGGATTCCATACTCGTGACAGACCGCCATGGCCGTTCATACCCGCATGCATCGCGAGAGAGATTCCGCTCAAACCCCTTCCCGGAAACGCGTGACGATGGATCGCGCACCGCTGATCAAGAATTCGTCATCGGTTCCGATTGCAAGAAATCGGAACCCTTGCTCGATGTATCTGAACGCCGAATCGGCATCCGCCGTGTACGCGACTCCGGGGACCACTCCGTGGCGCTCGCAGGCGTTGAGAACCTTTTGAAATGCCCGCTGCAGGTCGGGATTGTCGAAGTCGAGGTGGCTACCATCGACGGATGTGCTGCCGATATGCTCAATTTCGAGGGCTGCATCCCCGAAGACAGCGAGAAGTCCTCTCTTCTCAGCATCGTATTTGTGTCGCCACTTCGGGTCGAATTCTGACAACTCCCATATGACTGTCTCATCCACTGGCATTTCTCACTGTCTGCGAATGTACGGAGATCGCTGAATCATTCGTCACCCAATTTCAGGTAACGTTCTCGCGGTTTGCGAACGCCGACAGGCGTTGCCGCAGGCCAAGGCGCCTGAAAGGCGGCGCAGCGAAAACCGTGCTGTTATCGGAAGTAGACTCCATTAGGCCTGCGCCGTCACAACTGGTTGAAAATAGCCAGACTGCTCAGGCGCATGCCAGACGATTTTCGTAAATCCGGCTGACTCCAGGGCCGAAGTGAGCTCGTTGCGTCTTATTGCCCTGTAGCGAGTCCTGGCCTCCTTCACTCGCCATCCACTCGATGCTTGGCTCATTATGAAAAGCCGGACTCGATAGGTATCTGATTCCTTGGACCAGTCCCAGATCTGAAATGTTATTGCTCCTCGCTCGGGTACACCATCGAGATTCGGAGCCATAAACGATGGTCTTTCGGCGAGTAACCGATCGTAATCGCGAATACTGGCAACAAACCGTCCTTTGTCAGTCAGTACGTGCCGGATGCTTCGGAGAGCGAGAGTTAAATCTTCGTCAGTCAAAAGGTGCGGTAAGGAATTGTCACAGCTGATCACGACATCGAATTTCTGGCCGAATACACATTCCAGCTCACGAACATCGGCAACAGCGAACCGTATGTTCAGCCCTCGCTTAGCTGCTTCTGATTTCGCCCTGGCAATCGCCTTCGGGCTAAGATCGGACGCGAAGACTTCGTATCCTCGTTGCGCCAAGCCAATTGCCTGGGTGCCTATTCCGCATGAACAGTCCAGGACAACCGATGCATTCGCTGAAGACTCACATTGAATCAACTGATCCAGTGCATACGACTGCCGTTCGATTGCCGATTCCCAGTCCGCGTAAACGTGATGGTAATCAGCAGCTAAATCATCGTAAAAGCGTTTGACGGATTCGCTCACGTTGATGACTCTCTCAACGAGTCCATTTCCGATAACGTTCCCGGTGTGTGCGAACCTGCCGAGCGGGCGCGGCGGTTGCAACAGGGGTTTCGATTAGCAAGCGCCGTGACCGCGAAGGAAGGTTGGGCGATGGGGCGAATGCCCCAAAGCCGCAGCCGGTCGTATTAGCCGTCCGAGCAGCCCACAGACTGCCCTTGCCAGGGTCGGCAAGGCCATCGTCTTTGACCTTCACGCTCTTCGAGTCTGTTTCATATCATGAGCGAATGGGTATAGTTCCCCGAAGTCCGCAGATTCTGGGCCAAATAGCTCTGCCGCTTGTCTGAAATGGACGGCCCGAACTTCCACAATCCTGCTATTCGGATCCGGATCAGCTCTGTCCTCGGTTTTTCGAACCACATCAGCCCACGATACGACTCGCACATGCTCTGGGTGCGGGAAGTGGGGCAACCTGGGGCGGTCGTTTCGAGAGACGCAGTAGTACATCCCTATCGGATGAAGTTCCCCCAGATTGCTTCTCGTTTCCTCCAATAGCTCGCGACGACCAGCCTCCTCCCAATTCTCGTTGGGTTCGAGGGTGCCTCCCGGCAAGACCCATTTCCCGTTGGACCGCTTGGTCACGAGACAATGACTGTCGGAGACGAAAGGAATGATATAAGAGGAGCCACAAATAGTCGAAGCCAGTTCATTTTCGAATTTGCGGAAGTGGACATTGGGACGTAGTTGCCCATGCTCCTCACTCAGGGTGGGGTATTTCGAGATGAGCTTGTCGAACTGCGTACGGTCCATGTTAAAGGCTACGTGTGGTTTTCTGGCGGCGCGTCCTGCGCCGCCCCTGTCTTGCGGGCTGCTTCGCGGCTAACGTATCGCCGTGCCCGAGCCGCGCAGCGGTTGCGCGAAGGGCGTAAGCCCGAAGCCGGGCACGGACGTGTTAGCCGAAGTATGAATTCACTTGAGGTTGCGTATTGTGCTCGGCAACTCGTCAAGATCGTCAACAACCGCATCCACAATCTCAGGCACCTCCCAGTACTCATCTCGCTTCCAAATCGCTTTCATCCCGAAGGACTTGGCGCCCCGAACGTCGGCCTCCGGGTTGTCGCCAATCATGATAGCCTGATCTGGTGAGACGCCCAGGTTGTCGGTCGCACGACGGAAGATCTCCGCATCCGGTTTTGCGACCCCTTCTGCTTCCGAGATCAACATTGTGTCGAAATAGCGAGAGATTCCCAAACCATCAATCTTCGGCTGCTGCGAATCAACTCGCCCGTTCGTAACGAGCCCCATCTTTAAACCTTGTTGCCTGAGTATGGTAAGAGTCTGATGTGCCTTAGGAAACGGAACGCATATATGGGGAAAGTATGTCAGGAAGTCCTCCAGCAACCTCTGCCAAATACCGGGTGAGAGAGCAAAGTCGCGTTCAATGCTCCTAAACAGCCCCTCCTTCTCGGCGTGGCCATGTGCGTCCAACTCAATGACTCGCTCCATGTATTCGGCAAATGGAAGAGATTGAAGATCATTTGCTAGTCGTTCGACCTGAATATGCAGGTACACTCTAAGGCTACTGATCCGATCCAATAGCGTTCCGTCAAGATCGAAGAGCGCTGCTTGAAACATTTGTACCTCCAGTCGGACTCCATTTCGGCTAACGGTCTCGCGGGCTGCGAACCCGCGCAGCGGGTTGGTGCGGAGGCGCAGCCCGACGTGTTAGGTGCAGTGGCATTCAGATTCGTGTCTGGCTATTTCAGGCTCTTCCGAAAGAAGACCTCACTTGCAGGACCCGTGGGAGTCCCTGTCAGAATACCGCAGTCTTCGAAACCCATATGGCGGTGCCATTTCTGAGGGTCCAATTCATCCAGCTGAGAGGAACTAAGTAGATATGTGAATCCCTTCTCTCGGAGATAACATTCTAGAAAACCAAGCATAGACCGCCCCACACCCTGTCTTTGATACTTCTTCAAGACTATGATCCCGCTGATGTAGGGCGCGCTATAGTGATGGCCCTGCCAGATGAACTGAAATTCCAGGACACCAACCGGCTCTCCATCCAATTCCGCAACGATAAACTCCTTTAGCCGGATCTTCGTTTCCACTACATCCACGGTTTCTATTGAAAGCGTATGCTTGCACCATTTGGCGTCCTCGTCCTTCGCAAACCTCACGACCGTGTCACTAGACCTTGTCATGAAAGTACCAGCCTTTGTAAGAGATGGAGGACTTCGCCGAGAGGTCGAGACTGCGCCATTGCGCCTAACGTTCCCGCCACTTGCGAGCCCCGAGCTTGTCGAGGGGTTGCCGACAGGACAAGGCGCCGTAGGCGACGCAGCGCAAAACGCTGTGTTGGGCGAAGGAGCACGTCTTTTAGGGTATCATCCTATGCTTCGAGAAACTCCTCTGTTGTTACCCCAGCTTGCTTCAAGATTGCAGACAAGGTTCCTTCCGGTAAATCCCCAGGATGGTTGGGGATCGTCGTTCGGCACCGGGTAGCAGGATTCCACCAGATTTCATGGCTCCCTCGTGCATGCCGATCAAACTCAAATCCCAACCGTCTCAGTTTTCCAGTTATTTGTCGATAGGTGAAACCTGCAAGACGTCCCATCAGGCTCCTACCAGTATGTCCAGTTCAACAACCTCAGTATCCAGCGTTTGCAATCCTTCTGGGAGAGGATCACCGTGTTCACGGTAGGATTCAATCAGTTTTCGTGCCACATCCTGTGCAATCTCAGTTGTTTCGGCCACTGTTCTGCCTTGAGCAACTAAACCAGGAAAGCTATCCGAAGTAGCTAAAAATTGGCCGTTTTCAACTTTCTGCACTTGAAGATGCAATCTATATTCTTCTGACACGGCTCATGCTCCTGTTTGGTGAATAAGGTTAGCTTTTTCGCGTCAACAAACCCTGAGAATATTGACGTTAAGTTTTTCTATGCATAACTACCTGTTGAGTAACCCGAAATTTGCAACTTTTATAGAGAGAGGTCAATTCGGGGTCACAAAATAAAGAGACGATATCGATATCAGCTAGTTCCTCAAGAAGTCGCCTGAGCACAGCTTTTGCAATACCTGTACGATGATCGGGGTGTACTGTTACATCTTCTATATAAGCACGGAAATGCCCGTCTAGCACCGCGCGCGCAAATCCGATCAAGTCCTCTTCCTTCCAAGCACCCACTGCAGGATTACGGTTAAGAACGTCAGTAATATCCTGTAGAGAACGCTCCGGACACCACTCATTGGCAGCATAAAGACGACGTACAGCATCTGCCGGTATA
This sequence comes from Candidatus Latescibacterota bacterium, assembly GCA_965222075.1. GTDB lineage: Bacteria > Latescibacterota > UBA2968 > UBA2968 > JAAXHW01. Next base: position 5,299,222 of record OZ244937.1, read on the forward strand.
GGATGCTCTTGATGAGTGCGAATCACGTAATTTACCATTTCAGCGCAGGTATTAATGGAAACCATGGTTGAACAAATATTGGTTTGCTCTTTCGCCCAACGTTTCCGCGGGCTGCGAACCTGCGAACCAGGTTGGGTCGGAGGTGCGAATGCGCCGCAGTGCAAACTGATGTGTTAGCCGAAGTCGATCTATTTCCAAGGTTACATTTTTCTGACTATGAAGTATGCACGTCTGCCCAGCTCATAGGGCTCGCAATCCAGTGACGAAAAAGTATCGCACACCTCGAAACCCACCTCGGAAAAGAGAAATGTCAACTCTCGAAACCCGTAGACCCGCATAGAGCTTATCTTCGTCTCGGAAATTCCGTTCGCAACCAAAGTCCATTCAGTATCGATCCGGCTCTCCACGTGTCGGTAGTTCGTGTCCTCCAGGACAACTGTTTCACCTGCTTTGCTCCAACCGCGGAACCGGAGTCTTGGGAGTATTGTTTCAGCGACGTTGGGAATATCCAGAGCAAACCTCGAACCAGTCTTGAGCGCTCGATGCACTGCCTCAAGGAATCGCCTATTTCCGTCGTCGTCGAAGTATCCGAAACTTCCCCAAAAACAGAATGCCGCATCGAATGTCTCAATCCAGGACAGATCCCTCATATCCGTCTCGACAAGCTCAAGATCAAGATTCGCTTCTTGTGAAGCGGATTGCGCCTCTTGAAGAAGGACTGTCGTGATGTCAACGCCAGTTACTTTATAGCCTCTCTCAGCCAGCGGAATCGCCAATCTACCATTGCCACACGGCACATCGAGAACCCGACACCCTGGCTTCAAATTGAGCGCGCGCACGAGAAAGTCTACCTCTTCTGAAGTACGCCCTGCTCGCGAGTTTCTTTGAACGTCGAGCCAGTTTCCCGCAAAAAAAGTGGTCCACCACTCAGTACTCACGTTTAACCTCCAATCTCGGGTCACTCCAACATTCGATTTCAGCTAACGTTTTCGCCGTGCCCGAACCGCGAAGCGGTTGGGCGAAGGGCCGTATGGCCCGTAGCCGGACACGGACGTGTTAACCGCAGTGGGCATGACACCAATGAAGCTCGCAAATCAAAATGAGTGCCAAACAGAAAACACGCCAAGAAACTACCCTGGAGATATTGCTTCACAAGGTAAAGGAAGTATGCTTTCTCCACTTGCCGTTGCGCTCCATCATAAGCCAAACCTCTTCTGCGCGACTCTTCATCGGCAGGTATGATTCAGCATTCGATTGAAATTTCTCGACGATTGCTTCCAACGCAACTGCATCATCCGCATGTGCTACGGTAAGGTGAGGGTTGACGGAAGAATAAGCCCCTTTGTAGGGTGGGTGGTCCGGAAATTGATTTACCAGAGCTTGAGTCATTCTTTTGAACTCATTATCGGGCTCCGGATGCAAATAGAGGACACCTGGAAACCTACGCACCTCGACAAGGAAAAAGTCGAACGGATGGAAACTCTGAATCACCTCCCGGACTTCAATGACACTGTTTCTGGTGATGGCCTCTCGATCCAGAAACGGATAGAGTAGAGTGATATGGGCAGGGATCCCCGCCTTGGCTGCGGGATCGTATCTACTTCGATACGCCCCAACCAATTTCTCCGCCTTGGGCACCGGAATTAGGATTGCCGATTCGTCTGGCATTTTGCGAAATCACTGGATGGAAACATCTTACCCATTGCGGTTAACTACGGGATTACCGAACAGTTACGGTAATACGCGCCAGATCTGAGGATTTCCGAACGTTCGGGAACATTTTGTTAATATTGGTTTTTGCAAGCCCGGTCAAACGCTTTCTGTACCGACCGCCCGGTCACCCGGTCTGGCGCCCGGGAACAGCCATGTTCGGGGTTGATATTGGCGCCTGTAGTCTTGAACCGCCTTCTGTGCGACTGTGGAGAGCATCGTGTAACGATCCTTCCGGTGCTTGCCCTGGCGGATATGGAGCAGTTTTCGATCCCCGTCGATGTCTTCGACCTTCAACCGGACCACTTCACCCAGCCGAAGGCCTCCGGAATAGGTCAACAGCATGATCGCCTGGTGCTTCAGGTTTTCTACTGCATCCAGTAACCGAAGCACTTCTGCCCGGCTCAACACAGTGGGCAATTTGTGCTCCTTTTTCGGACGGGGCAGGTTTTCAAGAGGATATTCCATTGAGGTCTTCTCTCGGCATTGCGGCTGAAAAAAGTGGATTGGCTTTGCTTTCAAACAAATCCCGTGCCGTAGAGACCGCTAACGGAGAACAATAAATGAACCTGTTGTGAAATTAGTGTCAGATGGGAGAATATCCTTTTTTAAACAGACCTTTCAGGTTGCTGATTTGTTTCAAAACAGACCGTTCAACGCATTCAGAAAGTACCATATCCGAAGCGCTGAGAACGTGAACCTATTGTATTTTCAGGTCGTCGTATTGCCCCAATAAGGCGCTCACGGGATGGCGGAAGAGGGGCTGTGGGCGCGTTATCAAGCGCAGACGGTGATACAGGCGGCTCCGGCGGGTGTAGAGGCGTAAGCGCTGACTGAAGTAAAGGGTTGACCGGGGGTGCCCTGCAATATATATTTTTCATGACCCCCGTGTTGAGGAACGGTGTCAGTCCGGCGATAATGAACCGATAGCACGCAGAAGGAGCCACCAATGAATGCGAACAAGCCCCCGCAGACGTCCACGCCCACCTACACCATGGGGTACAGCGACGAGTTTCAGGAGATGCTCAAACACCGCAGCGCGGGCACCCATGCCGCGCACCTGCTCCCATACCTCAAGCCCGGTCTCCGCGTTCTCGACTTCGGGTGTGGGCCCGGTACGATTTCGGTGGGGCTCGCACAGGCGGTGGACCCCGGGGAATTGCACGGCATCGATATGGAAGCGTCGCAGATCGAGATGGCCCGAACTGCGGCGGCGGCGGGCGGGCACGACAACGCGGTATTCCATACCGGTGATGTGACCGATCTGCCCTTTGCCAACGACTCGTTCGATGTCGCCCACTGCCACGCCGTGCTCACACACGTTCCGGATACGCAGGCCACCCTGGCCGAGGCGAAGCGGGTGTTGAAACCCGGGGGGCTCATCTCCAGCCGGGAACTGATTGGCGCCGCGTCGTTCGTCGATCCCGACCCCGGCGACCGCGGCGAGATGTGGGCGACGTTCTTGAAACTGCTCGCGGGCAACGGGGGCCATCCCCAGATGGGGAAGGAACTCAAGCGGGCGTTTCTCGACGCCGGATTCTCGGATATCCGTGCAAGTGCTTCATTCGATTCCTACGGCACGACCAGTGACATCGACAGGTTTTATGGGGTCGCCATCGGCTGGTTCTTCGCCCCCGATACTGTGGAAGCGGCCACGAAACACGGGCTGGCATCTCACGAGCAGTTCGATGACTGGCGCCGGATGCTCGACCAGTGGAAGGATGCCCCTGGTGCATTCGCCACCGTCGCCTGGGGAGAGGCGATCGGACGTAAGCCGTAGCCGCTCGGGTTACTGAAGCTTTCAACTGCGCCCTCTGGGGTGCCTTGAGCATCCTCGATGAAGAACGCGCCCGCCTGCTCCGCGCCTGACTCGTGCTGCGCCAGCGCCAGTACGCCGCCGCCCAGGTCCGCCTCGTGGTCGAAAAAAATTCCCGTCTCGATGTAGAGCGCGAAACTCTCCCGATTGCCTCAGCGCCACGCTTTTCGCGTCTTGCGCTTCGGTTTCCCCTTCAGTGCAACGGCCACTTGTGGCGCGATTGCCGCCCAGTCTATTTCCGCTGGGGAGACATGGGCTGCATCATCGGCAAATTCAAGCGGGCAGCATTCAACAGAGAAAGGAGTGGACCGATGAGCGGTGAAACAGTGAAGTGGCCGATTGTAGAGCGGTGGGACAGCCATCCCCTGGACCTGAAGGATCCCCTGGAGCGTTTCAAGCGCTCGGAGTGGAACTACTTTTTGGTTGACCAGGAGTCGGGGGTGCTGATGGGCTACTGGCTGGCGGAGGAGGGAGCCGAAGATTTGGGCGGAGACGAGTTCGACGAGGTGATGCACGTTATCGAAGGGAAGCTTTACGTGACCTGTGAGGGAGAGGCGTATACCGCCGGGCCGGGGGATACGATCGTGGTGCGTCCCGGCCGTCCGACCCGGATCGCCGCACGGGAGTTGACCCGGGCGTTCTTCGTCTGCTACTCGATGTCGGACCCGGAGGCGTTCGAGGCGAGGATGCATAAAAGGATGGCGGAGAAGGGGCTGTAGACCCGTTCTCAGTGTGACATCCAGCGCGAATATAGGCCCAGAAATCGCCGCATCGCTGAAGTTAATTTTTCTACGATTTAGGGGGGGGTATAAGCCTTTGTTTTTAATGAGACTATGCGCCCCCATTTTTACGATGATCCAGGCTGAAAAAAGCTTGACAGGATAGGCGAAGCTGTTTATCTTTAGTAGTGAGAGATTGTCACTTGTACGAATCATCCCGTCAACACTGAAAGGGGTGGTGCTTGCCGAGTAGATGGCTAAGGTCGTGAGGCACTGAATCGGAGGTGAAGAGGTGTCTGATCCAGAGCCTCGATCTGACGATAGGGTTCAAAAGTAGCCGGGGTTTCTCACCAGGAGGTTGTAGTATGAGACGTGTATACTTGTTGTTTGGCATTGTTCTGAGCCTCTGCCTGCTGGCCGGTCCGGTGTGGTCGCAGACGACCGGTAAGATCACCGGTAAGATGACCGATCCAAACGGTGAGCCTCTGCCGGGCGCCAACGTGGTGATCGAGGGCACCCGCTTTGGGGCGACGACCGACGCGGAGGGCATCTACGTGATCCTGGGCGTAGAGCCGGGCTTCTACGAATTGAAGGCTTCGATGGTCGGTTACGAGGCAGTGATCCGCACGAACGTGCAGGTGGCTGCGTACCGGACCACGGAGGCGGATTTCACGCTGCGGGAGTCGGCGATCGAGGCGGCGGAGATCGTGGTGACGGCGGGGCGGCCGCTCATCGAGGTGGACCGGACCGGGAGCGAGGCGAAGATCTCGGAGAAGGAGATCGAGCAGCTCCCGATCCTCCGGGAGACGAGGGATCACCTCCACTATGTGGCGGGGGTGGATCCGGTGAGGAATAGTGGTATTAATGGGGTGATCATCCGGCGCTCAGATAACTTTCGGATTCAGCAGTTACAGGCCTGGACGTTTGACGGCATCGAATTGACGCTCCTGGACAACGGGACCTCGGGGTCGCTTCTGTGGGGTCAACAGTACAACAACACGAATGTGACGGCTATCGGCGAGATGGCCGTTGTGAGAGGGGGACAATCCGCCTCGCAGGCCCAAAATGCCTTCGGTGTGGTGAACATCATCACCCGCGAGGGGACGCGGGTTCTCCACGGCGGCCTCGACGTCCGGATCGAGCCGTCGGGCAAGCGGCACCACGGGCCGAACGTCTACGACGCCACCCCCGGGCAGCAGGGGGGTGCGAACGGGATGTGGCGGGACAAGCTGAAGTGGAACGATCCGGACTGGGTGAACGAGGCCGACCCGGTCACCGGGAAGCAGATCCACGTGAAGCAGGACTACGAGGGCGCTGTCGGACACTTAGTGGAGGGGTGGCTCACCGGGTCGCTGGGTGAGAACGCCACGTTCGTCTTGAGTGCCAGAACCGGCCGGTCCAAGCAGACCTTCCCGGCTCCGCAGAGGACCAGCCTGCGCCAGCGGCACATCTTCGGGAAGCTCAGTTTCACGCCGTCCGACAACCTCAAGTTGAAGTTCGGCTACCACGACTCGTATGAGCCCACCTGGGGTCGAGGTGACCAGAGAGGGGTGAACAGCAACCTCTTCCTGGTCCGGGACCGGGGGCATACGGGGTATGAGAGGCGGTGGAAGAACCGGATCGTCTACCTGACGGCCACCCACACGCTCGGCCCGAAGACGTTCCACGAATTCCAGATCGGGTTCTACGGGACGAACGTCGATACAACAGAGGAGACCGACGGGGCGACGAGTTCCTGGCGGAGGGACGAGAGCGGGAACTTCAACGTGGATCGGAAGATTCGGAATCTGCAGGTTGACCACAACCGGCGCTACAACTTCCGCTACGCCATCACCAGCCAGATGAGCCGGTGGAACCTGGTCAAGACCGGGTTTACCCATCAGATCTTCCACAACGCCAACTGGCATTTACAACAGGGGAGCCCGAGCGGTGCCACGATCTGGGTCATGGGCAAGGACGGCGTGCCGGGCACGCGGTATGTCGTCCACCGGTTTGCGTGGTACGCCGAGGACAAGATCGAGTTCCGGGGCATGGTCGTGAACGTGGGGCTCCGCTACGACGCGATGTGGGGCGGGCCCAGGAAGACGCTGGCGGGGTTTTACAAGGCGACGCCGCAGCATCGGACGTACAAGGCATTCCTGACGCGCACGCCCCGGGCGCAGGGGAAGGCGCTGGCCTACTGGTCGCCCCGGGTCGGCGTTTCACACCCGATCACGGCCAGGTCGGCCATCCGGTTCTCGTTCGGCCGCTACTACAAGCCGACGTCGTTCGGGCAGATATATTCCGAGTCGTGGGCCACCAACGACTTGCTCAACCACCCCAACCTGGACGGTACCTGGGGAAATGGGGGCAAAGCGGGCGGGGGCTGGTATCTGGACCATATAAACCGCAGCCCGTCGGGGAGCCCGAATTTGACTGAGTTCGAGGTGTCCGGGGCCTGGAACTTTTTGAGCAACTACGTCTTAGACATGGCCACCTACTACCGGCGGACGGAGCGCGCGACCGGCGGGAATAACCGCTATTACGTGGACCCGGTACGGGGACAGGGTCAAGAACGGACGCAGGGGCCTTTTGCCCGTGCGGAGTCCAAGGGCTTCGAAATGGCGGTCTACAAGCCCCTGTCCCAGAACTTCGCCTTCCGGTTCTCGGTGGACGTGGGCTGGTCTTTCTACTATTTCACGGGCGCCGCCCCGGTCCTCACCCACATCTACCCCGACTCCACCTACATCGCCGGCCCGAACTACTTCTTAGTGGATACGAACGACGACCCGGTGCTGTTGACGGACACACAGATCCGCGATCTCGGCCACAAGGCCAACGAGACCATCCGGAAGGTGCGGGAGCAGTTGACCAGGCAGGAGCAGGTCACGGATATCTTGACGCCGCTTAAGCCCCTCTCGGAGTGGCCGGGCATAAGCGGCGAGGATCGGAGTCGGCCCGAAATCCAGGGCCTCTGGTATTCATCCACCTGGAGATCGCTCAAGAACGCTGCGTGGGGTCCGCCCGCGCCGACCACACAGGCGACGTTCCAGTTCCTCTGGTCCACCCCGTCCGACTGGGGGCCGGGGCCGACTGTGGGCGGGTCGAAGCTGTTGGGCGGCATCCAGGCGAACCTGGTCTGGCGGTTCAACAGCGGGGTCAACTTTGCGCATACGCCGCCGGACAACCCGAAGGTGGTCGATGCCTTCCGCTCTGGACCGATGTTCGTCCGGGCGGACCTCAACTTCCAGAAGACGTTCGAGGCGGGTACGGGCCGGCCCACGCTCTACGTTGAGGTCTTCAACCTTTTCAATACCTATCTGGACCAAACCCGCAACGCCAACTACGTCCGGTGGGGGCTTAAACTGCCGACGCCGAACGATTCGAACTACAACAGGTACGGCGACCCGAGCCCATTTCGGGGCGGCACGCCGCGCTACGTGAACCTCGGGGTGCGGGTCAGGTTCTGAGCAAGTAGGGGCGAGTCATCGACTCGTCCCTATACTACAATCGGGAGAGGTTCGATATGCGTATGAGAGCCATTTTAGGCGTAGCCCTGCTCCTCGCGCCGGGGGCGCTGTGTGCCCCCGCAGAGGCGCAGCAGATGACTGTTGGAGGGACGGCCAATATTGCGCTTCCTCCCCGGCAGTTGACCCGGGGCAAGCTCTGGCAGAGCTTCATCAACACCGGCGCCGAGGGGGCGCGGCTGGTGGAGATCAACTACGGCGGCCTCTACGCCGACGTGGCCTATCCGGGCATGATCATCGCCGGCGGAAACGACTACGTCGAACACTACGGGGGGGCCACCGATTGGACGGACTTCCAGACCGATTTGATGACGCATCAGGGCCGGGGGCACGGGTGGTATATCGCTGCAAAGGTGGACGGCACCCCGGCCGTCAGCTTTGGCGACGCCCTGATCAAGGGCAAGGAGGAGAGCGACGATATCATCGCGATGGCGTTCGATCCGACGGTTGACCTGGGGGGCCGCTTTGCGAACTTAGGGAACGAAGTGATCAATCCCAGATCGGGCCGGTCGATGGGCAACTGGTGGCCCGGCACGACCATCCCTCTGGACGCAAGCGAGCCGAGGGAGATCCTGAACTACAGGATCGGGCAGTATACTGACGCCTCCGTGGACAACTTTCCGGAAGATATCATCCTGAGCAAGTGGACGACGAAGACGGGCATCACCGGAAACAAGGCGGCCTACGCCTGGAACCATCCGGACTACGACGACTTTATCATCGTGGAGTGGGTGTTTGAGAACACCGGGGATACGGACGGGGACCGTGCCGCCGACCTGCCGGGCGGGGGTCACAACTTGGAGAACGTGTTTTTCGCCTTTCACCACCGCTTTATGACCTCCGGCGCGGGGACCTCCCGGAGCAGCTACGTGGCCTACTACTGGGACTGGGGGCCGTTAGATGGGTGCGTCAGCATCTTTGGGGCTAACGTGGACAACGGCCAGGACGACAAGATCAAGTATACCGAGTCGCCCAACTACGATGGTCCGACCGATGCCAGGGGGCTGAAGCTGACCTACCAGTACGACTGGGACAACTTCTGCTACACCGGCTCGTTTGCCGACGACGTGGGCGACCCGTTTCGGGTCGGAAACCGATCACGTTCTGTGTCACCGCCTGCGATCACCCAAGACGGCGACCTCCTGTCGCCGGCCTGGATCGGGTGGACGGAGATCGACGTAGATCCGACGGATGGGTTCATCGGGGATAACGAGGTGTATGTGGCCCCGGATGTGGTGCAGCAGCCGTTTGCGCACAACCTGTTCCACTTCCAGTATCGGCAGCAAAACGTCCAGGTGCACAGCGACCTGCGGGGGGAGGAACCGAATCCGACCGAGATGAGCGACGAGACGATGTACCAGATGCTCACCCGGTCGCCTGACCCATCCTACTTTGAGCCGTTGAACAGCCATGCCGCTGCCACCACGCGTCCCACCCGGGCGTCGGGCGACCCGAACTTAGGTGTACCCCTGCTGCCGCTGCCCGACAACCCGACCGGGCCGATGCCCTATGTGCCCGACCCCGAGTGGGAGTGGGTGGGCCGGAACGGGGTCGCTGCGGCGTATACGCCGATGGACACCTACGGGCCTTACGACATGGCGCCGGGCGACAAGGTGAAGTTAGTGTTCGCCTACGTGGCGGGTGCGCCGGTCACAGAAAACGTCCGGAAGTGGCAGAGGGCGGGGGACAACAGCGAGCTGCGGAAGGAAGAGAACGGGGCGGCGTGGGCGAACCTGGTCAACCACGTGAAGAGGGCGAAGGAGGCCTACGCCCTCGGCTACGACCTCCCGAACCAGCCGCCCGACGTGGATGTGAAGCTCGAGTCCTCGACCAACGCTCAGGTCCTGGCCACCTGGAAGGGCGACCTGGAGAAATCGAACAACCCGGATGCGGGCCAGCCCGATGTGGCGGGCTACCGGGTCTACCGGGCGGAGACGATTCCCGACGAGTGGGTGCTGGCGGGCGACGTCAAGGCGAACGGCTCGGCGACCTACGAGTTTGAGGATCCGCAGTCGCTGGCGGGCTTCCGGTATTATTACAGCGTGCGGAGCTATCAGGGGAGCGCGAATACGGGATTTGTGAGCCGTGTCACGGGCCAGACCGTGGCGGGGGGGGTGTCTGCGTATGAATCGGGGGCGGGCGACCCTTCGACGTTCTACCTTGCCCCCACAGGGATGACGCCGTTCAGTCCGGCGCAGGTGGCCTCGACCGAGGCGGACCGGCTGGAGAAGGATATCCTGATCGTGCCCAACCCCTACATCGAAGACGGTCTGCACACCTACGAAGCTTCGACCAAGATTCGTATCCTGAACATTCCGAGGAGATGCAAGATCCGGATCTACAACTTCGCCGGGGATCTGGTGGCGGAGGTGGACCACGACTCGGCGACGGAGGGCGAGGCGGCCTACTTCCAGCTCAACCGGACGGCCACCTCTCCGTTGATCTTCGGCACCTATCTTGTGGCGGTGGAGTCCCTGATGCCGGAGAGCCGGGGCCAGGTTAAACGTGGTGCCTTCGTCGTTATTCGTTAAGGAGATCGCTATGCGGAGCACCTATTCGATCGGATTAGCGGCGGTGTTTGCCGGACTCGTCCTCTCCGCCCCCCCGGCGCTGGCCGACATCGAGGACACGGGCGGCATCTCGAATCAGACGCCGGTGGGCGAGACCTACGTCACCTTCTTAGAGGTGGTGCAGGGGGCGCGCGGTGCCGGGATGGGCGACGCCTTTGTGGGCGTGGTGGACGACATCAGCGCCGTGTTCTGGAACCCGGCCGGGCTGACGGCCATGCCGAAGAACCGGCTCCAGTTCACGTTCACCAACACGCAGTGGTTCGTGGATTCGCAGTTCAACTCCGGGGCCGTGGGCGTGAACACCGATTACGGGTCGTTCGCCTTCAGCGTGGTGACGGTCCAACCGCCTGACATGTTGGAGACAACGATCCTCCAGCCCGCGGGAACGGGACGCACCATAGATTCCGGGAGCTGGGCGGTCGGCGGGGCCTACGCCAAGCAGTTCACGGACCTGTTCTCCTTAGGCGTCCAGTTCCGGGTGGTCCAGGAAAGGCTGGACACGGGCTTCGACTTCCGGGTGTTTGACATGGCGATCGGGACGAAGTATTACACCGGCTTCCGGAACCTCCGGGTGGCCATGTCGATACGAAACTTCGGGAGGGATAAGGTCCTGTTTGACAACGGGAGGATCCGGGGCAAGATGCCCGTCATTTTTAGCGTCGCAACGGCTGCGGAGGTGATCGGAGAGAAGGAGGACCCGGCCTACCTCACAGGCGCCTTCGAGTACCTCTACTCTGTCAGCGTTGAGAGGCGGCTCCATTTCGGGGGAGAACTCTGGCTCCGAAACCTCCTGGCGCTGCGAGGGGGGTACAAGTGGAACTACGACGTGCAGGACTTCACGGCCGGGGCTGGGGTAAAGCTCCAGCGGGGCGTGCACTACATTCGGGTCGATTTCGGCTGGCAAAACATCAAAAACAATCAGTTTGACCCTCCTCTGAGGTTCTCCGTTACGGGGTCGTTCTGACGTTACGGGTGCGGGAGGGGGGAGTGGTACGCTCTGAGATGAACCCGATAGGCGGCTTTTGTTGATTTCGACAGGCCGCCTATTTACTTATGTTAATCTTTTAGATGTCGTTTTCCGCAGTTTACCCGTTTCACACCAAAGGAAGTGATGGTATATGGTCGATCGGATATCGGTTTTGCGATGGACGGTGGGAGGCGTCCTGTGCGCTGTTGTTTTGGGCCTGTGGACGGGGACAGATCTGGCGGCTGAGCGGTTGTCCCCGGCGGCCATTGATTCGCTTTACAGCCGGGCGAAATATCTGGATGCCCGGGGCGTTCGTGCGCTGGCGAGGAGACTGGAAGGCGCCGTACCCTACTACCCCGAGAGTGCGGGCCTGCTGACCCGGATCGGGATGCTCTATTTGCGGGTGGGAGAGGCCGGCAGCGCGCGCTCGGCGTTTCAGCGGGCGATCGAGAAAGATCCCGGGCGGGCGACTGCACACTGTGGATTGGGGCGCATCCACCTGGAACTGGAGGACGATCCCAGGGGGGCGCTGCCCCACCTGCAGGCGGCTGTGGCGGCCGATTCCACGTATACCTGGCCCCCCTATTTCCTGGCACGGGCGCTGGCGCAGATCGGTCAAGGCCACCTGCAAGAAGGAGCGGCCGACAGCGCACGCTCGACGTTCCAACAGGCGGTCGGGTACGATCCGAAGCTAACTGCTACGCACTTCGGCTTAGGACGCGTCTACTTAGAGCTGGAGGAGGACCCGAAGGGGGCGCTGCCCCACCTGCAGGCGGCTGTGGCGGCCGATTCCACAAATGCCGACGCGCACTACTTTCTGGCCCGGGCCTACCGGGAGATTGGGCGGCCGGAGGCGAGGAAGGCGGCGGACCGGGCGATCCGGTACGACCCGATGTATGCGCCGGCTTATCTGCTGCTGGCCCAGTCGTATCAGGAGGAGGACAACCGGCTGGCGATGATGGTCTACTATAAAAAATACCTGGATCTGTTCCCGAAGGACCAGGAACCGGCGTATGCGTTTGCCCTGGATCTGATGCAGAAGAGGCGGTTCAAGGAGTTGGAAGAGATCACCTCTCTGATGATGGACAGGCGAGCGCTGCCCCTGCTGGCGCAGGCGCTGATGCGGCGGGGGGACTACGAAGGGGCGGTGCGGGCGTTTGGACACTACGTTGAGACTTTAGATCCGAAGGAGCAGGAGCTCTACGACGATATTTCGCTGGTGGGGCTGCCCCACGAGGTCGAGGCCTACAAGGCGGCGCCTCCGGAGAAGCGGGAGGCGTTTCTGCGGCAATTCTGGCTGCGCCACGATCCGTTCAAGGCCTCCGGAGGGGCCTTGCGCCGTGCAGAGCACTACCGGCGGGTCTGGCACGCCCGGACCTATTACGGGAAGGTGAAGTCCCCGTGGGATCGCCGCGGAGAGGTCTACACCCGCTACGGGGAGCCCGACTACCGCTCCTCTTCGGAGGATATGAATGCCAAGATCCCCCCCGCTGTACAGCGCGTACAGGATCAGATGGCCTACGAACTCTACGGCGCGCAGGGGTTGGGAATCACGTTCGTGGGGCCGGTCTTCCCGATTCGGACAGGCGTCGGAAGCTACAGGGGCCTTCCTGGGGACCTGCGGATAGCAGGGTCCGATCCCGAAGGACCGATATCCGATCCGTTTAGTGCTATCTCTCCCGGGGAACGTCAATACGAAGCTGATGACATCGCCCCGCAAGAGATCTTCCCCGAGACGGTTGTGAAGCTGGACCCCGAGTTTGTGGTGGGACTGAGCGGGTGGAAGCCGGTGACCGTCGGAAACAACTGGGCGACAGTGCCCTGGGAGGTGTGGGTGTATGCCGACGTGGGGAAGGGGCTGGAGATCGCTTTTACGGATGAGTACCTTTCCGGCGTTTACGACTACGCCCCGATCCCCGGTGTGGATGAGCGGGACCTGAAGCGGTTGGATGAAGATCGGTTCGTTGGGGAGACCGCTTACCTGCGCCTGATGCAGCGGCTGACGGAGTTGGCCCCCGCGATCCGGGTGGCCAAAGTGGTGCGGGAGGAGCCCGAGCGCTACGACATCTCCGGCTTCGAGCCGCTCGACTTCTACTACGATGTGGCCTCTTTCCGGGGGCGGAAGGGCCTGACGGAGGTGCAGGTGAACATCGGCATCCCGATCGACCATGTGATCCAGCCGGGGGATACCGATACCACGGTGGTGGTGGATCGGCGGGTTGCGCTGATCGGCAGCCGGTACACCCATCTGCTGCCGGCGCAGCGAAGCCTGGAGGCGCCGATCTCCGGACTCGGCCGGAACCGGGCCCTGCTGGACCGGGTGCTTATGGAGGCTTCTCCGGGGAACTATGAGCTGGCTGTACAGGCGGGGCGCCGGGGCACGCGTCTGCTCCAATCCTACCTGCAGGACTTGAAGCTCCAGGATTATTCGGGCAAGGACCTGGGACTGAGCGACCTTTTGGTGGCAAAGCGGGTGACCGCAGCAACCGAGGCCACGTCGGATCCGAGGTTTGTACGGGGGAAGTGGCGCATCACGCCGCTGCCGTCGCACGTCTTCCAGGTTGGGCAGCACGTGTTTGTGTATTCCGAGATCTACAACCTGATGCGGGATGAATTCGGGGCCACGCGCTACGAGGTGGCCTACGAGCTCCACGCGACCGGCACGGAAGGGACCGTATTGTCGCCCATCCTGACGAGGATTCTGGGGCGACAGTCGGAAGCGGCAGTGACGGTCCGCTACGAACAGACGGGCACGGAGGAGTCGGTCTCGGATTATGTGGAGCTGGACATCGGCAAGGCCGAGTCGAGGCGCTACCGGGTGCGGATGACGGTGAAGGACCTGAACAGCGGGCAGGAGGTGAGCAAGGAAGGGATGTTCTGGGTGGCGACATCTGAATCCAGATGAGGAAAAACGCCCGGTTTCTGACGAATGAGGGGCTGCCGCTGCCGAGGGTCCGGAATGGCGAAATAAAGGACAAGAACTGGCACCGGTACGGATGTCCGGCCGGGAACTACGCGGCGGAGGGGCTCTACAGGGCGCTGGAGTGGAGCGTGTTGACGATGGACATAGAGGTGGGGACATCCTACAGAGTAGAGGGAACCTATGGGCCGTGCTGATGACCACCCTGTTGTCCCCTCAACTGGCCAGCCCATCGCCTCTCCTAAGATCCAGCCCTCCTGCGCGGTTACCCCCCGCGCCCTCGTCATCGGCCTCCTGCTGGTCATCGCGATCGATTTCTGGAATATCTATACCGAAACGGTCGCCCGCGGCTCACGGATCAATTTGACCCAGTTTCCCGTCTCCCTTGTCGCGCCCTTCGTGCTCCTTGCCCTCGTTCTCAACCCCGGCCTGGCCGCTCTGCGCCGGAGGTGGACACTCACCCGCGCCGAGTTGCTCGTCATTCTGGGCGTGGGTCTGGTCGGCGCTGTCATCCCTTCCTACGGCATGACCAGCATCCTCCTCGGCATGCTGGCCACCCCCTTCTACCACGCCTCTCCGGAGAACCAGTGGGACCTCTACTTCTTAGATCATATCCCGCCCTGGCTGGCCCCCCGAGATACCGGCTTTGCCCTCACCTACCTGTTCGAGGGACTCCCCCCCGGGGCCGCCATCCCCTGGGGCGCCTGGCTGGTCCCCCTGTTCTGGTGGGGCAGCTTGATCGCCGCGGTGGTGGCCTTTAGCTTCGGGATCGCGGTGATCCTCCACCGCCAGTGGGCCGAACACGAGCGCCTCGTCTATCCGCTTCTGAGGCCTGCTATCGCCCTCACCGAGCGGCCCCAGCCCGGTACCTTCTGGGCCGACATCGTGCGGACCCGCCTCTTCTGGGCCGGCTTCGCCCTCGCCTTCGGATTCAGCGGCTGGCTCTACTTCTCCTCTATCTTTTCAATGGTCCCTTCCCTTCCCCGCATCCTGTGGCCGGGCCAGTGGTTCTACCTCGACCGATACATGCCTCCGCTCTGGACCAGGCTCAACCTCTACACGTTCGGCTTCGGCTATTTCGTCAACCAGGATGTCCTCCTTAGCTTCTGGGTCTTCAACCTGCTCCTGACTGCAGAGGTCGGGCTGTTTCAACGGGTGGGCTACCAGATCAGCGGCGAGGCCGGCGTCTTAGGCTACATCGGCGCAAGCGGCATCTGGGGCAGCGCCGTGATGGCCTGGCAGTGCTTCGGCGCCCTGACTGTGCTGGTGCTTTGGGGTTTCTACGTGGCCCGGCGACACCTGACCGACGTGGTCCTCAAGGCCCTCCGACCCAGCCACTCCATTGACGACACGGGTGAATTGCTCTCCTATCGGGCCGCTGTCTGCTGCACCATCGGGGGCCTGGCCTACACGTTCTTCTGGTTTCACGCTGCCGGCCTGGAACTCCGGATGCTCCTTCCCTTTCTGTTTGCCCTCCTCATTGTCTACGTCGGCCTGTCGCGCTTCGTGGCCGATGCCGGGGTCCTTTACGCCTACAGCCCCATGAGCCCCCAGGAGTTCATGGTGCGGATCAGCGGCACCGCCTCCATCTCCGCCTCCAGTATGACGCTTCTCACCTACTCCTTTGTCCTCCGCGCCAACGCGCGGGGGTTCCTCCTGCCCGCGCTGGCCCAGGTGGTCCGCCTGGGCGACCTGATCCGGGGGCAGGGACGACGGCTCTTCGCCGCGATCGCCCTTGCCATCTTCGTCGCTTTTATCACCTCGATTCTCATGACCCTGTACATGGGCTACACCTACGGCGGTTCCAATTTCCGCGACCTTCCCTTAAGATACTACCCACCCTTGCTTTTCGACCGGACGCTGAGTCTCATCAAGAGCTACGTTGAGACCGACCCGGAGCGCCTGATGTTCTTCGCCATCGGCGGAGGGGTTATGGCCCTCCTCACCTACCTGCGCTACCACCTTCCCCGGTGGCCTCTGCATCCCATCGGTCTCCCCATTGCCGGCACCAGTGCCCGAAGCTCGATTGTGAGCATCGTCCTGATCTGGGGCATCAAGTCGATCCTCCTGCGGATCGGCGGCGTGGGCCTCTACCGCGAGGGCATCCCATTTTTCACAGGCATCATCGTGGGCCACGCCGTCGTTGCCCTCCTCGGCCATCTGGCCGATCAGGTCTGGTTTCCCGGCCAGGGGCATTATATTCACGGATGGTGAGAACTGTAAAGCGAGGATTCCGTTTCAGAGTTGCCAGCAGGGTAGTGTGGGATGTATATTGAGAAGGATTTTCCAGCCCACACGGGTGAGGAGCGGTATGCGGAGGCTGCGAAGGTCATCGTGGCGTCGTTTGCCGAAGGCCCCGACCCGCTGGCGGCCAGGGCCCCGGTAGGGGTGAAGCACGGCTATCAGGCCGTTGTGAGCACCGGCAACAGTATCAGTATTCTCTGGCGGGATAACCTGCGATTCTTCTGGTACGCGGATAAGGCCGGGCTGCTGCGGGACTTCTGATGAACCATCGCAAACTGTCATAAAGAGGTTACACAGGAAGGGGGATGGGCATGCGTGAGCTCAAGCTCGAATTTTGAGCAAGGGCTATACCGAACCAGTTTCGGGGTGCCGGCGTTTGCTTACGGAAAAGTGGTGAAATGAACGACCCTAACTACAAGAGGTTCTTACGCGGGTAATGTCTTAGTCCAAACATAAGGAGAGGTTTCAATGACTGTTCAAGGACGTGGTGCCAACACTCGAGATGAAGCTGAAGTACCCGCGACCGGCGGCCGTGTGCCGCTCGACTTTGAGGAGCCGACCGGCACATCGCGCAGGGCCTGGCCGGTGACCGAGGGTTTTCCCTTCCCAAAGGGTGCCCTGAATTCTGTCGGGCAGATTCGGATTGTGGAGGAGGACGGCCGGGCGCTGGCCTGCCAGGTTCGCCCTTTGGCAGAGTGGCCGGATGGGTCGCTGCGCTGGGTGCTGCTGGATTTTCAGACGGATATCGTGGCCGGAGAGAACAAACGCCTCTACTTAGAGTACGGGCCCGATGTGAGCCCGCCCGCACCGGAGCGGGCCATCCGCATCGAGGAGACCGAGAAGACAGTTACCGTTGATACGGGGCCATTGCAGGTCAAGATCGAACGGGGCTTTCTTTCGCAGGTCGTGCTGGATGGCGAGCCGATGGTTGCGGAAGGTGAGCCGATCGGTCCCTGGCTGATGGGGGAGGACGGGAAGCGTTTTCGGGCGACGGGCGATCCCGACTGTGAGGTGGCGGTTGAGGCGTCCGGTCCGCTGCGGGCGGTGATCCGGATGGCCGGGCGCCACACGGCTGACGACGGCGAACAGGTCTTCGGGTTTATCGTTCGGGTGACGCTGTGGGCCGGGCGCAGCGATTTGCAGGTGGAATACACGTTTGTGAACGATGCGGACGCGGAGGTGACAGAGCTTCAGGAGATCGGCGTTGACCTTCCGCTGCGCCTGGGGTCGGAGCGGGTTGGGACCTATGGCGCCTACGACTCTGTTCAGCAGGTGAAGGAAGACTTCCATCTGGTTCAGGACAAGCCGGTGATGCGTTCGCGGTCTATCTTCAGCGAGCCGCGCGCCGCCGATGGAGAACCGCTGGCGGGACGGGGGCAGGGGTGGGTCGATCTGAGCGACGGGGTGCGGGGTGTGACGGCATCGCTGCAGACGTTTGGGCAGAACTATCCGAAGGTGGCGGCGGTCGAGGGAGATACGATCGGTTTCCGGTTGTGGCCTGCGGAGGGGGGGATTTTGAAGTTTGTGCAGGGGATGGCGAAGACGCACCGGCTTTATTACCACTTCCACGCGGGCGATGGGGCAGCGGCACAGGCTAACGAGGCAGCGGTGAATTTTGAAGAGCCGCTGCTTTTCGCCTCGCCCGATTGGGTGCTGGGCAGCGGTGCGCCGGGGGAGGTGTTCCCGTGTATGCCGGACCGGTATCCGGGCATCGAGCGGGCGTTTCGGGATGCATACGTGCATTACGCATACGACAACCTGGCATTCGGGATGATCGACTATGGCGACTTTCCACAGCTCGGCACGGAGGGTCGGGAGAGGTATATGGGGAACAACGAGCACGATCTGGCGCACGGTCTGCTGCTCCAGTTCGCCCGCACGGGAGACCGGATGTATTTCATAAGCGCGGATGCGGCGGTGTGGCATACGATGGATATCGATACGATCCACCACACGACGGATTCGCCCGAGGTGCTGGGCGGACAGCGCGCGCACGGGGACGACCACGGGAAGGCGGCGATCTATCCGTCGCATATGTGGAGCGAGGGGCTGGTGGAGTATTACTGGATGACGGGTCATCCCCGGGCGCTGGAGATCGTGCGGGGGCTGGGGGATTGCTATCTGCGAATGGTGGAGTTAGGTCGGTCTCTGCGGGGTGACCGGGAGGGGGGATGGTCGTTGATCGCGCTGACGGCGATCTACGAGGCGACGGGGGACGAGCGGTACTTAGAGGGCTGCCGCAAGATCGTGCATGCGGTGCAGGGGCAGCAGAGAGAAGATGGGGGATGGTTGATTAAGGTAGGATTTCGCCAGGCCATCTCGCCGATGCACGTGTGCATCCTGCTGGCCGGGCTGCGCAAGGTGCACGCGCTGACCGGGGATGAGTCGGTGCGCGAGACTTTCCTGAAAGGGATGGATTGGGTCTATGCGAAGGGGCGTTTCCCGGACGGGACGCTCCGCTACATTGACCATCCGGACCCGGCCTTCCGGCGGTCGCGTTACGGCGGGGATCTGCGGGAAGCGTTCGGGTATGCCTACCACCTGACGGGCGATCCGAAGTACATCGAGATGGGTCTGGTCAACAACAAGTGGGCGTTTGGGGTGGACTGTCTGCGCGGTTCCTGGATGTTCGGGATCACCCAGGATCTCCGCTTAGTGATGGTGTTCGGATCGAATCTGGCGAGCGAGTACCGTGGCAATTTCCGCTTCCTCTACTGGGCGGACCGGGCCGGATTGCTGAAAGATTTGCCAGAGTGACAAGGCCAGCGGCGATAGAAGAGAAGTCCTGGAGGATTTCCGCTCTGAGGTTGTCGTGTCAGGAGAATCTGCAGGTGACGACGCAGGAGGGAGCGTTCCTGGTGCTGCGCTCTCGGCGGGACGAGGAATCGAGGAAACCTGATCAGATACGTGTCCAATAAAGGGTTGACCAGGGGTGCCCTACAATATATATTTCCCATGATCAAGCACTGGGTTTACGGCCCGGAAGTCGCCTACGGTAGGGGATTTGGGGCAACCGCAGGGGGGCAATCACAGGGGGGCAACCGCAGGCGGGCAATCACAGGAGGGCAACCGCAGGGGGGGCAATCACAGAGGGGCAACCGCAGGGGGGCAATCACAGGGGATTGCCCCTACGGGACGCTGTCTGTCGGAGGTTTGCGATGAAAGCTTCAGTCGGATACCGAGATTCGGTTTTCTCCCTCAGGGGTCTCTGCCGGGTTCTGGCGCTGGTCTCTGTGTCTGCGACTCTAACGGCATCGGCGGCCTTCTCCGATGAGGGCGGAGCGGTTTCGGGTTCCCAGGTCGAGCGGCAACTGGATGAGGGGGAGCTCGACGAGGCCGTGGGTCTGTTCACCCGCCTGGTCGAGGCCTACCCGGAGGACGCCCACCTGCGGATCCGGCTGGGCTATGCCTACCTCAAGCGGAAGGACTTTAAGTTGGCTACAAAGACCTTTAAAGAGGCCAAGAATCTGGATAGGACCCGCCCTGAGGCATACGTGGGGCTTGGGCTGGCCCATGCAGAGCGCCCTGCCAGAGGCCTGGAGGCCTTCTATAACTTCCGACGTGCCATAGGCGAGGCCAAGCGGGCGACCAGGCTGGACTCGACCTACGGACCCGCGTACCGCCTCCTCGGCGAGATCTACGAGCGCTATGAGGAGAATCATAAAAAGGCGATTGTATATTTTACGAAGTATGTCGAGCTGGAATCCGATAACCCGGACGGTCTCTACTATTTCGGACGCGCCTGCGTACAGGCCAAGGAGTACGAAAAGATCGCCCAATACATCGCTCCCTACGTGAAGGCACATCCTGAGAAATCCCGGCTCCTTCCCTTAGTGGCGCAGGCGCATTTCTTTCTGGAGCGGTTTGATCTGGCTTTAGAATACTTCGAACACTACCTGCGGACGCTGGACGAGGCGGAGCATCAGCTTTATACCGATGTTTCCTTAGTTGCTTCCAAAAAGGAACTCGAAGACCTCCAGGCGACGCCCGAAGCGGAACGCGTGGCCTACCTGGAGCAGTTCTGGCTGAGGCGGGATTCCGATATTCTAACCAAAATCAACGAGCGTATTATCGAGCACTACCGCCGGGTCTGGTTCGCCCGGACTTTTTTTTCCGACAAGGTCCATCCCTGGGACAAGCGGGGGGAGGTCTACATCCGGTATGGGGAGCCCGACTACCGCTCCCGGTCCACTGAGAGGCAGTTCGTTCAGAGTCCCGAAGTGGAGGCCATCCGCAACCGGATGGCGGTGATTATGTATGGGGCCGAGGCCACCTTTCTGACCTTTACGGGTCCTGTGTTTCCGATTCGGTCGCATCGTGATCCATTTGCTGCTACCCTCTACGACCAGGAGGATGCACTCGTAGATGTACTGGGTCCCGTCAATGAAGAGGGAGACCTCGCGGACGAGTTCGCGGAAACGACGCCGAACCTCAGTCTCCCTGCCAGCAGTGACGAGGAGGCCATTATTAATAAAGAGGACAGCCGCTTTGACGAAATTGGCAACCCGAAGACGCAGCTCAATTTTGGCGGGTACGCCCCTGTCACGATGGGCAACGAGTTCGGGACCGTGCCCTGGGAGACCTGGACCTACACGAAGATCGGGGGCGGCATCGAAATCACGTTCACAGACGAGATGGGCAGCGGGGTGTTCGCCTTTGCTCCCATCCCTTCACTCGATGTTGACCCGGACCTTCGCAAGGTTTCCCAGGTTACCAGGTTTGCCCCCAGCACCATCTTCGAAAATGCCGTCGCCCAGGTACCTGACTACTACCGTCCGGGCTTTCTGCATCCCCCCCTCGAGTTCTACTTCGACTTGGCCGACTTCCGGGGTTCCGACGATCAGACCACGCTGGAGGTCTACTACGGGATTCCGGCTGAACAGATCGAAGTTTTTCAGAAGGCGGACTCGACCTTTGTGGAGGTGCAGTGCGCGGCGGCTCTGGCGAATGCGGACCATACCTCCGTCTACCGGACCGCATCGAAACACACCTATCGGGTTGTGGACCGTTTTACACAGGCCAGGGGGACGTTCCAGCCCGAGCTCCTTAAGGTCCAGGCGCCTCCCGGCAGATACGAACTCCAGGTTCAGCTCAAGGACCTGACCTCGGGCCGCACCGGGATCTACAGGCAGTCCGTAGAGGTGAAGGCGTATCCTGAAGACGTGCTTCGGATCAGCGACATCCAGCTGGCCGCTGCGATCGAAGACACGGGGTCGATCGACAGGTTCAGGAAGGGGGATATCTGGGTTGTGCCGATGCCGACCCGCAACTACAGGGGATCCCAGAAGGTTTACTTCTACTGCGAGATCTACAATCTCAATAGGGACATCTTCGGTCGGACTCGCTACAGCATAAAGTACCTCGTCAGATCTGTTTCAAAGTCCACGATCGGGTTCGGTGAGGCGGCTGCAGCAAGACTCCGTTCTCTGCTCAGGAGCGGTAAACCTCAGGTTTCGATCGCCTACGAACAGACCGGGTCGGAGACGACCGTGCAGGAATACGTCGAGATTGATCTGACTAAGCTCAAGCGCGGGGCTAAAGTGTTTGAGCTCAAGATCAAGGATCTTGTCACCGGCAAGACCGCGACCCGCGAGATTCGTTTCCGGTACGGAGAAGGTTGATTTCGTCTGTGCGATTATCGCTGCGCAAGGAGCCGAGTAAACGGTCTTATAATGTATGTGGTAGAAATTTAAGGGTATCTAATTGGAAAATTTAAGATTCTTAAAATAAGGCTTGACAATGGTGCCAAACGGTTGTAATTTGGTTTTAGATTGGAGGGTTTGTTAGCGCAAACGTTCCCGCAACACGACGTTTGTCTCGTCAAGGGGGCTGAGTCTTGGGGAAAAGAAGATTTGAAGGATGAAACGGCAGAGGCGAGTCACGATTAAAGACATCGCGCGGTATTTGGGGATTTCGTCTTCGACGGTGTCGCGGGCGCTGAGCGGTGGTCTGGAAGACCGGATCAGCCTGGCCACACAGAAGAAGGTCCTGAAAGCTGCCTCGGCGCTGGAGTACTACCCGAACTTAATGGCGCGCGCGATAGTCAAGCGGAAGAGCGGCGTTCTGGGCCTGCTTACCTGTGAGATCTTCTATCCTGGCCAGTCCAGCTACGTCCAGGACATAGTGATGGAGGCGCACCGGCACGGCTATCAGGTTACGCTGGGGGTAGCCACCTCTTCCCGCTCTGAAGATGTGCTGGACGACCTGCAGGTGCAGGTCCGGCAGATGATCTCAATGAATGTGGATGGACTGTTGATCCACATGCGGGGGATTGCCGGTGAAGAGAGGCAAATCGTCGATTCGGTTGGGGATGTGGTGCCTGCGGTGGCCTTTAGCCACCCCATAGAAGGGATTAGCAACGTGGTCCTGGACCGGGTTGCGGGCGCGTACGCGGCCGCGGAACATCTGATCCGGTTGGGACATCAACGCATCGGGTTTGTGGGGGTGGATTGGGCGCGGGCGCGGATGTCCGCGCGGCAGGGTTACCTCCGCGCCGTACAGGAGTACGGCCTGACGCCGGAGGAGGTGTTTGTGGATGGCGAGACCCTGGAGGAGGGCTACCGGCTGGGTGTACAGATGGGGCGCGCGTCCGACCGGGCAACGGCCCTCATCTACTGCAGCGGCGTCTTGCTCGGGATCGGGATCTGCCGGGGTCTCCAGGAGGTCGGGGTTCGGGTTCCGGAGGAGGTCGCGGTCGTGGGGGGCGACACCAGCGGGCTCGGGGCCTATTGCACCCCTCCTATGACGGCGGTCACTCCGTCTGTGGAGGAGGTTTGTCGGTATGCGATCCGACTGCTTATCGATCAGTTAAACGGGGAACCTGAGGTGAGGCGCGTGACGATTCAGCCGCGCCTCATCGTCCGGAAGTCCTGTGGGGCGGATCTGAGGCTGCAATCGGCTGTTTCAGTTTGACTATGGCCTGATCGGCGGCCCATAAGAAAGCCGTTAGCCACCGACCTGACGAGAAGGGGCTAACGGCTTAGAAGGGGATGTAAAGGGGCACCACAACCCTTTCATATCCCTTTGCAGAAGGTGCAAATATAGAAACTATTCGCAATAAAGTCAAGACCTAACCTCAATGTCGTGGTGGTCGAGGCCGTGGGACTGGTGGATGCGATCTATCGCTTGCAGATCTGACCTCATCAGGCAGGGAGAATCGCAGATGGGAGGTCTGAGTACCAAGCAAGTTTCGTTTTACGTGGAGGGGTTGAACTCGAAACCGGGGTGGTGTTGGGAAGTGCAGGGACCCTGAGCCGGGAGAAAGGAGGAAGAATGCGATATAGAGGATTCCGCTACAGTTTTGGGATTTTCGGAGGGATGAGGTGATACCTTCAACCCGAAGGAGAGGAGGAGAGATGATGAGCAGGTTAAAGATAGGTATAGGCGCTGTCCTTGCGCTCGGGGTGGTTTTGGCGATGGTCAGCACGGCGACCGCCGGCTCGGTGGGAAAGGTGACCGGCAGGGTGACGGACGAGAGGGGAGGGCCGCTGCCGGGGGCCAACGTGGTGCTGGAGGGGACGCAGCGGGGCGCGACGACAGATACGGACGGGTCCTATGTGATCCTGTCGATTGATCCGGGGGTCTACTCGGCGACGGCCTCGATGGTGGGCTACCACCTGGCGGCCAAGGAGCGGGTGATCGTGCAGGTGGATCTCACCACGACGGTGGATTTCCGGCTTCGGGAAGAGGCGCTGAAGATGGAGGAGATGGTGGTGGTGGCGGAGCGTCCGGCTGTGGAGCCGGACAAGACGGAGAGCCGGTATGTGGTGAGCTTCCAGGATATCCAACGGGTACCGATTTTAAGGAATGTTGGGGAGTTTATGGAGATGGAGGCGGGGATGGCGGTGGACGGCAGCGGACAGATCCGCTCCGGCATGGTCCTGGACAACGCATACTACGTGGATGGGGTTCGGCTGGTAAACAACGATGTAAGGGGAATGACGGGCACACCCGCGGCCCGCCGTCCCGTCTCCTGGTACGCCCCGACGGCCGAGGTCCAGTGGTCGGGAGTCAACGTCAAGGCGGTGCAGGAACTCTCTCTCATAACGGGCGGCATGAACGCCGAGTACGGGAACGCGTCCGCTGGCGTGGTGCAGATGGTGACCCGGGATGGTGGGAACACGTACCACGGCGAGGTTGAGTATCGGCTCACCCCGGCGGGCAAGAAGCACTGGGGAAAGAACGTGTATGATTCGCCCGAACACCGGGGCCGTGTGCGGTGGGACGATCCGGAGTGGGTGTCGGAGGTGGATCCTGTGACGGGCCGTCTGGTTCACCAGCGGAAAAACTACACGGACTGGCGGGGGCACTACTTCGACGGTCACTTTAGCGGGCCGATCACCCGATCGGCGTCCTTCTTCGGCAGCGCCCGGCATAACCGGGATGCGGCCCCTTTTCCCAATACGTGGGATGAGCATCGGCCGTTCAACTTCCGGACCACGGCGAAGCTGACTGTGTCGGCCACTCCGAATGTGAAGGCGCGGTTCGGTTGGGTCTTCGACCGTTGGAAAACCTTTGAACTCGCCGCTTATCGCAACATCCTCTGGGGGGCGGGACTGACGCGGGAAACAGAAAATAACGTGAAGAGGGGCCCCGGGCGGGACATCTTCTTGCCAGCAGGGTCGTCCGCCGGACAGAGCATCAAGGCGGAGAACGTGCTCTACGCTGTTCTGACCCACACGATCGGTCCCAGGACCTTCTACGAGCTGAGGGTGTCGAATTACCAGAGCAAGCAGGACACCAGCGGAGTGTCGGACAACACCTCAGCAGAGATCAGGACCGATAAGGCTAACTGGTTCTACCTGGGTTACGATAATGCGTCGAACTATACCGTCGGGGAGCAGAATCGCCTCGGCCTCAAGTTCGACCTGTCCAGTCAGGTAACCAAGGGGCATTTCGTCAAGGCCGGGATCGATTTCACCCGGTACGACAACTACTATGTCACCCAGACCAGTTCACCCGGCAATAAGACGAGGGCAATCGTCTACCTGGGCCCCGAACCGGGTGCAGGGGTCAAGCCCAAGCAGTTCGCAGTCTACGCCCAGGACAAAATGGAGTTTGAGGGGCTGGTCATAAACGCCGGCATGCGCTTCGACCGCTTCTGGGGTCCGCCCATACCGATAGCTACCGGCTACAGGCAAAAGCTGTATAATTCTCTGCATCGCTTTCTTCAGGCACCCCGTTTCCCCATGGAGCCGATCGTCAACTGGAGTCCGAGGCTGGGGATCTCGCATCCGATCACGGACAGATCGAAGATGCACTTTTCCTACGGCGTCTTCAACCAGGTGCCGAGTTTCCAGGGGATGTTCCAGGACAATTGGCGGTCCGCCGGTCCTCCAACGGAGGTGAAGTGGAGCAACTACACTGGAAATTCCTACCCCGGAGACGCGTCCGTTACGAGGCCGATATGGCAGAACACCCCGCGGATGATCAATTTTGAGGTGGGCGGGGAGTGGAACTTTGTCAGCGATTATACCGCCTCGATGGCTACCTTCATCAAGAGCGGCACATTTCAAGTGACCTTTGGCGGTGGAGCCTGGTTCGACCCAAAGACTGCGGGGTTGACGTATGGGACCGGCTACCCAACCAATTCGCACGCCCATGACGTCCGGGGCTACGAGTTCAGCCTGAGGAAGGACTTCAGCCACCAATTCTCGTTCAGGGCTGCCTTCAATATGGATTGGATGGAATTTTCTTACGGAGGGAATGATGGCGCCTGGAACGGCAGTACGCTCATCCCCGACTCCACCTACGTAGCCAGCGGCAATTACCACACCAGTTGGGAGATCGTCGGTGGGGTTGAGCGGCCGGTGAAGCTTACGGACGCGGAGATCAGGGAGATCGGGGCTCAGGCCAACGTGAACATAGCAAAGGTCTATGCGAATCCCCAGGCCTATGCCGGCGGTTGGGCGGCAAGTGATATTGTTAAGCTGTGGGAGCGGCCCTGGCTTACGGATGAGGAGAGGTCGAAGGTACAGGGCCTGCATATGCTCTACCTATCCTGGCGGGGCACTTCCCAGCGTACGCGTGGGAGGGGGCCTCGCAAACAGGCCAGCCTGCAGGCGTTCTTCTCGTCCCCGACGGACTTCGGACCGGGTCCGAAGATGGCCGGAGGCACGTTCTTAGGCGGCGTGAACGTGAACCTGATTTACCGGCTTTACTTCGGAACCGAGTTCAGGTACACCACTATCGAAGGGCTCCAGGACAAGTCGAGGGGGCCCGTGCACACCACGGTTGACCTTAACATACAAAAGCGTCTTCACCTGGGTCGTGTGAGCGCCGACCTGTTCTTTGAGGCGTTCAACCTTTTCCAACAGAGGGACGCGCAGGTCCAACTGTATGGTTCGACGACAACGGGGCCATACATGTGGTGGGGTCTGGGGTCGGCGCCGGGTCCCGACGATGCGAACTATCTGAAGTATGGGGATCCCCGGGATCGAGAACGCTACAGGGGAGATCCTCGGGTCACGCACCTGGGGATCAGGCTGAGGTTCTAATGTGGGTAAATCCCCCTCGGTCTTATAAAAAGGGGCCAGGGAGGGATTTCCGGAGTTGTCGGGCCTTATGGATCATTCATTGAGGAGGTTAGAGTGATGAAAAAGCTTTACACATTCGGGACGGTTACCGTCCTTCTCGGCCTGCTGCTGTGGTACTCGGTCCCTGTGAGGTCACAGACGCTCGAGATCGCGGATAAGCAGCGATTCCAGACCCGTGCAAAGGTCTGGGATATATTCTGGAACAACGGCATCCAAGGGGTGTGGGAGCAAAATCGCATTAGTTTCCACCGGCACGTGGGCATGCAGTACCCCGGCCTCTTCACGGTCGACTATGCGGAGGACTTCGTAAACTACTGGGGTGTGCGGTTTTGGAGAGGATTTGGATCTCAGACGAGGGCCTGGTACACCCAATTCACGGCCCTTATGCCGGGCTTCCACACCTTCGTTTCGACGGTGGTGGACGGGGATTACCACGTTTCGGAGTCGAAGGCGGCTCACGCGTCGGATGATATTACGCTAATGGCCTACGATCCGTCGGTGGGGCCGGAGGCGAACATCGGCTATGCGAACCGTTCTCCCCTGGGTCCTGTTATGTCCAACTGGTGGCCAGGCCAGCCTCTGCCGGGAAGTAAAGAGGTGGTCGAGATCCACAACTTCCGGTACGGCCAGTATATGGAGCCGGACAAGGACATGTTTGCGGAAGATATCCTCATCATACACTACACCACAAAGCGGGGGATCACGGTAACCAAGAAGGTCTACGCGTGGAGCTACTTAGACTACGACGATTTTGAGATTATGGAGTATACGTTCGAGAACACCGGGGACTCCGACGGGGATGGGGTCGCGGATCTGAACGGTGGGGCGGGACTGCAGCTCAACGATACCTTCCTTGTCTTCGGGACCCGCTTCTTTATGTCGCAGGCCGGGCACGTGTGGCGGAACTACAGTGGCTGGTATCGAACTGTGACTACTGAGGTGCTGGATGACGTGTACAAGTTTACGGAGGCGGACAACTACGACGGTCCGGCGTCCGGACAGGGGCTGAAGATGTGGTATTCGTTCGACGGAGACAACCCGCTCTTTCCGGGGGACGACCTGGGTCAGCCTTTCAGCTTTGGGAAATCCATTTGGCAAGAGATAGGTCCATTCCGGAGTGAGGGCGAGATCACGGCCTACCAATATGCGGGCGTTGCGCCGATCGCCTACACACCCGGGGCCGCCAACGATCCGGCCACGTGGACCTACGACACCGGAGGTGACGCGAGCTTTGTGGCGCCCAGAGTGGCCGACCAACCCCATACCGTGAGGTGGTGGCCATTTCGTACCCGGTACGACTACGACGAGCCGGACTCAAAGACGAATACCTGGGAGGAGATGTACAACCAGTTCGCCGGTCCCGCGCCTTCGATCAAGGCCAATTCGATGGAGCCCGGGGCGCTGCACGGCTCGTTTGCCTACGGCCCCTACGACCTGGCGCCCGGAGACAAGGTCAGGATCGTGTTGGCTTTGGTGGCGGCAGCTCCAGTTGAAGAGAATTTCCTGGCGTGGGCGAAACTGGGGAAGCAGGAGGAGATGCGCACGGACAAGGCATTCAACAACCTGGTCAAGCACCTCAACAAGGCCAAAGAGGCATTCCAGTGGGGTTACGACCTCCCCGATCCTCCGCCTGACGTGGGTGTGACTGTGGACGTCACGCCCGATGCGAACAACCTGTTGATCTGGAGCGCCGAGTCGGACGACACGACCGATCCGGACTATTCGGACGGTACGGGGAAGGACGTGGCGGGCTACCGGGTGTATCGGTCGGATTTCAATCTGTACGATTGGAAGCTTATCCAAGAAATTCCCGTGAAGGATCCGAAGTATCTTAAAGGGGACAAATACGAGTACGCCGACCCGAAGTCCCAGGCCGGATTTGAGTATCTTTACAACGTCCGCAGCTACGACACGGGTCACGCCGATTGGAACGGGACCGGAATCGCCATTCCCTCTTTAGAGAGCGGGAACGGCTCCCCCGAGCAGTGGGCAAACGGTGTCCAAACCAATAGTCCCTTCGCGCCTGTCACCTCTGAGGCGGACCGATTGCAGAGGAAGGTGGTCGTGGTCCCCAACCCGTACAAAATCGACGGCG
Source organism: Candidatus Latescibacterota bacterium (assembly GCA_965222075.1). GTDB lineage: Bacteria > Latescibacterota > UBA2968 > UBA2968 > JAAXHW01. The sequence goes on from OZ244937.1 coordinate 5,328,304, forward strand.
CCCATTCCTACCCGGGGGGAGGGGCTATCCGGTTTACCAATATCCCGCGCAAGTGCGAGATCAGGATCTTCACGATGGCCGGGGAGCTTTTTGCGACGATCCCACACGACAGTCCGACGCAGGGCGAGGTGACCTGGACCCAGCTCCCCGATACCTGGATTGAGACCGCTCCTGCCGGGATCTATTTCTTCATAGTCGAATCGCGGGTGCCAGGGAGCGAGGGGCAGGTGCAGCGAGGCACTTTTGCAGTCGTCAAGTGAGCCTGCACAGGGCCATTCTGCGAGTGCATAGAGGCATCCGGAAGACCTTCCGCGATGTTCCGAATCGGATTGGAGAGAGGAGATAGGGCCATGAAAAGATTATTTTGGACAGGCGTGACGGTAATCGCGATCTGCGCGTGGCTTTTGCCGCAGTATGCCCAGGGGGCATCCCCTCAGAAGCGGCTTGGACGGGTGGTGTTCCCTGTGTTGAAGATAGACCAAGGAGCGCGCAGTGCAGGCATGGGCGGGGCATATGTGTCGGTCGCCAACGACATTAACTCCATTTTTGTGAATTCAGCGGGACTGGCCTACATTGAGAATGGAGAGTATACGGTCTCCTACACTCGATGGCTGGTGGATTCTCAGTTTTACTCCGGCGCGGTCGCCTATAACATCGGGAATGGGGTTCTGGGGGTGAGCGTGCTGGCCTTTACGCCGGAGAAGGTCGAAGAGACGACGATCTTCCAGCCACAGGGAACGGAGAGAATGTTGAGCTTGGGGGACCTCAGCATCGGTTTGGCCTACGCCAAGAAGATGACGGACAGGCTCACGTTCGGTGTCCAGTTCCGTTGGACGCAGGAGACGCTGGACCTGGATAGGCTAAGCGCCTATGATGTGAGCATGGGGACCTTTTTTGACACGGGATTCAGAAGCCTGCGGTTGGCCATGGCGATCAAGAACCTGGGAAGCAAGCAGAAGATTTTCGAACTCAATTACCACATGCCAACCACCTTCACTTTTGGGTTCGCTATGGAGGTGTTTGGGGTGAAGGGCGAGCCGGCGTATTTGACGGTTACGGGAGAGAACTTCTTGGCCCCGGATTATGCGTCTCCACAGTATCGGCTGGGCGGAGAATTGTGGTTTCAGGATACACTGGCGCTTCGGGGGGGACGTAAGATCAACTTCGATGCGGAGACTTACAGCCTCGGAGTGGGGATCAAATTCCGGCCGGTGGAGGGGAAGGAGATGCGTGCGGACTTCGCCTACACCAGTTTCGGCAATACGTTCAATGCGCCCTTGCGGTTCTCTCTGAGCGGATCGTTCTGAACAGCAGAGGGTTGTGTGTAGAGCCAGGTTAAGCCGTTTCTGGGAGCCATTCTTCGTTGTGAAGAGTACACAAGGAGGCTCTCAGAACGGCTTTTTGTTGAAGTGCAATGATGTGACGGATGCACGCCGGAAGGGGGGAGTCGTGGTGTGCTGGAGGTGTCGGCGGTGAAGGGGGTGACGCTGAAGGAGGTGCGGGAGGCATTCCTGGCGACGGAGTAGATAACCCATTTTTAAGGAGATCTTACCGATGGGAAGGGAAAAAACGGAGACACCAGCGGCGTGCGGTCGTACGCAGCGAACAGTCACGACGTGGAACGAGTTCCGTCAGGCCTTTGACGGGGTGCTCAACTTCCTGATGGCCGGCGAATGCGTGCCCTTCTCGTTCGATATGCCGCCGGTGGAGCAGGTGATCGACGAGATCCGGCGCGACCCCGACGCCCGCATCGTCAGTGGGGTCAAGGGCGGCAGCCTGGACAGGACGGATACCTCGGAGCAATTCCGCAAGCTCCCGATCGAAGAGGCTGCGAATGCGCAATTTCAGATGTCGCACTACAGGCTGCCCAACTTATACGGGTCGGGCAAGCTGTTTCACGGCTTTGAGGCGCAGGTGATGGAGCCGTGGCGGCAGGCGCTTGTGGCTGCCGGATTCACCTGGACGCGCTGCTACCCGATTGTCTTCAGCAGCGGGCCTCACTCCGCCACGAACTATCACATGGACCCCTCGAACGTGCTGGCCTGGCAGCGCTGCGGCACCAAGCGCTTCTGCGGGATGAAGGACCCGGACCGCTGGGCCCCGTTCGATGTGCGCATGGAGGAGCCTGGTGACCAGGTACAACGTCCCGAGGAGATTACCGATGCCGACATACTTTGCTACGAGATGGCGCCCGGCGATGTGCTCTGGAACGTGCTGCTCACCCCGCACTGGGTCGAGGCCTCCGACCATGTCACCTACAGCATCAACATTTCCCACGGCGGGCTACGCCTGGACGGCAGGCTCTGCCCACACGAGCAGGAACTCAAAGACTTTCAGAAGGACCACCCGGAGGTATTCAGGCGAAAAACCTATCCCAAAACCTATTTTAAGTGAGTAAAAATGCAGGTATGGCTGGCACAGAAGTCTGGGGGCCGAAGCCGAGGGACAACCGGACCGGGGGGTAACGCTAAAGGAGGGCGCAATGGACACAAGCTGTCTGGACTATCTCATAACCGATGAACAGCGTCAGCATTTTGAGGAGCAGGGCTATCTGATCGTGCGAGACGTCCTTTCCTCAGAGCAGATAGAGGAACTCACGGCGGCTGTAGATCGGATCTGGGAAGTAGAGGCGCCCAAGAGCCCGGAGGAGCTCGAATTGTTTGAGCAGCAGAGGGGGTTTATTCCAAAGGGCATTACCCCCACGACCTTCCACGTGCCTTTCGTCGGCCGCGAACAGGTCTTTATCGACCTGATCGACCACCCGAAGACCTTTCCCATCATCTGGGGCATCTTAGGCTGGAACATCCATATCTACGTCACCCACCTGGGTGTCAAGCTTCAGGATGCCCCCGAATCCGAACCGATGAAGGTGCCGCTCAGGTTCCACCAGGACAGCGGTCGGGTCAACCGCGATATCGAAACGCATCCGAGGCCCCGCCTCTCGCTCAAGGTCAGCTACTGGCTGAACGATGTGTCCGAACCCGGGCGTGGGAATATGTACATTATCCCCGGCGGCCATCTCAAGGACACGGTAGAGATCCCCGAAGACCGCAACCCGGACGGTGCGATACCGATTCTGGCCAATCCGGGAGATGCCGTGTTTTTTGACCGGCGCCTCTGGCACGCGGCAAGTCCCAATCACTCTTCCATCGTCCGGAAGGCCATCTTCTACGGCTATGGCTATCGCTGGATCCACAACAGGGACTTCGTTCCCACGCGGCCCGATCTGTTTAAGAGGTGCGACCCGATCCGGCAACAGCTCCTGGGCGCCCAATCCGACTCCGAAGGCGTCTATTCACCCTTTGACGAGGATGTGCCGCTGAAACTATGGCTGCAAGCGCATGGGGTGGAAGTTATGGAATAGGGTTCAACGCCTGTCTCCTTTCCCAAAAAGCGGGCTGACAATTGGGGTTTGGACAAACTCTGATCTGAAAGGGCAAGTTATGTTTAAAGTCTCTTACGACGGCACCAACCGGAAGGTCCTCTGGCAGGAGATGTGGCGGCACGAATTCGAGGAGGCGCTGAAGCACGACCCCGTGGTCATCCTCCCCACCGGATCGGTAGAGCAGCACGGCCCCCACTGTCCGGTGGACGTGGACATCTCCGGGCCCTTCTACATGGCCGTGCAGGCGGCGCAGGCTGTCACGGAGTTCCCCGTCATCGTGGCCCCGCCCGTCTGGTCGGGTTTCACTCACTACAACATGGGCTTCCCCGGCACCCTCAGCCTGCGTCTTGAAACTTATCAGAACCTTATCTTCGACATCTGCCAGAGCATCTACGCCAACGGCTTCAAACGGATCGTCCTGATCAACGGGCACGGTGGGAACATCTCCCCCAACGACGCGATCATGCACTCCATCTCGGAGGAGAATATCTTCATTATCGCCTTCGGCTGGTGGGATATTGCGCGGGAGGAGATGGTCCGACTGAGCGAGGCGGATGGGGGCAGCGAGGGGCACGGCGGGGAGTGGGAGACCTCCATACAGCTTTATCTCCGCCCACACCTCATCGATCACTCCCGCATGGTCGCGGACACTCGCCCCTACCCCTTCAGCCCGGAACTCCGATCGTTTGCCCAGTTGGCGGAGCGTCGGCGGGACTCCGCAAAGGTCACAGGGACCCACGGCAACCCGTTCGTCGCCTCCGCGGAGAAGGGCGAAAAGGTCGTCTATACCATCGTTCAGAAACTCGTCCAACTGGTCCGGGAATATCACACACAGCCGGTGCAGGACTACCGGGAATTCGGAACGCACTGTCCATAAGCGCCATAGAACCCCTGACAGAATGACCGTGGAAGGCAGGCGATTTCACCATCAGCCGTGGGGCAAGGTAGACATTGGTTTCACCATCAGCCGTAGGGGCGAGATAGACATCGAATGGGCCTTCTTCTGAGGATCAAGACAACCTATTCTAAGATAACGAATTATGCCAAAGATTACGAGAATGGCCGAGGCACAACCGGAGCGGGGGGTGACGCTCCGGGCGGTCGCCTTCGGACTCTGCCTCTGCGTCGCTGTGAGCCTGCTGGACAATACGATCCTCTACCTCATGCGTGGGTCGCGTCTGAACGAAAGCCACATGCCGATGGCAAACCTCATCATCTGCCTGCTGTCGATGCTGGTATTCGCTGCGCTGGCCCGGTGGTTCGGCCGTTGGTTTGTCTTCTCTTCGACAGAGTGGATCACGGTCTTCTGCATGGGGTTCATGAGCACGCCTGGGTCTACCTACGGCGGCGGCGGCGCCCTCATTGGCCAGATCGCAACCCTGTATTACTTTGCAAGCCCGGAGAACCAGTGGGCCGAGTACCTCCACGCCCACCTGCCGACGTGGTTCGTCCCCACAAACAAAGGTCAGGTGATGACGTGGTTCTACGAGGGGCTCCCCCAGGGGATGTCCATCCCCTGGGAGGTGTGGATCGTTCCGCTTTTCTGGTGGTTTTCGTTTTACGGTTCCCTGGCGCTGGCCGCGGCGTGCGTCTCAATCATCATACACCGGCAGTGGTCGGAGAACGAGAGACTGGTATATCCGGTGATCACGCCAGTTGTAGAGATGATGACGCAGGCGGGGACGGGGAAACGGGTGTTGCCGGAGTTTATGAGAGGGAAGGCGTTCTGGGCGGGGTTCACGCTGACGTCTTTCGTGTTCTGGTGGAACATGATCTCCTGGTTCTACCCGGGATTCCCAACCTTTCCGACGGTGAAGAACATATGGATCCATTTGCCGCAGCCCTATCCTCCCTTCAGGTTCATTCTGAACACGGCGGTCATCTGTTTTTCCTACTTCGCCAGCCTGGAGGTGCTGTTCAGCATCTGGTTTTTCGATCTTGTGTTCATCCTGGAAGGGGGCTTTCTGAACCGGATCGGCATCCCGGCCACGACTTCGTATCGTGTACTCATTAACGGACCCTATATGTGGCAGACGGCCGGGACCTTCATCAGTCTGGTCCTCTGGTGGCTGTGGATCTCCCGGCGGTATCTCCGGGACGTCTTCCGGAAGGCGCTGCACCCGGACCGTTCCCCGGTCGACGACAGCCGGGAGCTGCTCTCCTACCGGGGGGCGACGATCGGCCTGATCTGCAGTGTTATCTACATGGCGTTCTGGCACGGACGGGTCGGCATGGAGGTCAAGTTCATCCTCGTGCTGGTTCCCGCTACGTTGTTCCTCTACCTCGGCGTGGCGAAGTTTCTGGCCGATTCGGGATTCATCTATGTCCGGACGCCGTGCTACCCGGGGGATTTCTCCCTGTTTGCCTTCGGCCGCGCGGACCTGCATGCCTCTACGCACGCGGCCCTTGGTATGTCGTGGTTTGTCCTCACCAGTACGAGAGGGTTCGCGATGCCGGTGATGACCCACGTCAATCGTTTAGCTGACTTCGTGCCGAAGGACAAGCGTCGGCTCTTCTGGGCGATTGGCGCGGCGTTCGCTGTTGGGTTGACCACCTCCACGTTCTACACGATCTGGCTGGGTTACACGGTGGGGGGCTACAACTTCCGGCCCGACTGGCTGCCCTTCGCGGGCTGGTGGTCCTACCAGTGGGCCGTAGACCAGATCAGGGATCCCAAGCCGGTGGAGATGATCAACTACTGGTTTTTCTTAGCCGGAGTGGGGTTCATGGTCTTCCTGAACCTGATGCGCTACCGCTTCACCTGGTGGCCGTTGCATCCGATCGGGTTCATCATCTCCGGCATTTCGGTTTCACGGCTGACCAGCGTTACCATCCTGATTGCGTGGTTGATCAAATTCGTCATGCTTAAGTTCATCGGGCCGTCGTTCTACCGGAAGTCGAAGCCGTTTTTTATCGGCATGCTGATCGGCTACATCTTAGTCGTGACCGCAGGGATAGCGGTAGACGCCATCTGGTTTCCTGAGCGGGGGCATGTGGTGCATAAGTGGTATTGATGAGGCGCTGGAGGTTTGAGATGGCAGATTACCACGTTATCCTGAGCCACTATCTCGGTTACGGACCCTACGAGGAGGAGCGGGACCGACTTGCTGCAAACGGCGCGGCGTTGACCGTGGTTGAGGGAAGCCCCGAGACGGTCAATGACGGGGTGATGGGCCGGTGCGACGTGCTGCTCAACATCGGCTGGGAAGTGACGGCGGCGTTGATGGATCGGATGCCGAAGTGCCGCCTGATTACGGTGTATGGCATCGGCACCGACAGCGTGGATCTGGAGGCGGCGACCAAGCGGGGCATTGTGGTGAGCAACATCCCGCTGGCGGCGGTGGACGACGTTGCGAACCACGCGGTTATGCTGATGCTGGTCTGTTTGCGACGGGTCGTGGACCTGGATGCTTCTGTGAGGCGCGGCGATTACGACTGGGAGGTTATGCGGCCCTCGCACAACCCACGGGGCAAGACGCTCGGGCTGGTGGCCTTCGGCAATATTGCGCGCGCGGTTGCCGCAAAGATGTCGTCCGCGTTTGGGATGCGCGTGATCGCGTACGATCCCTATGTCGCGCCGGAGGTGGGCGAGCAGCAGGGCGTCCGGCTGACGACGCTGGAGGAGGTGATGCATGCGTCCGATCTGATCTCCGTCCATGTGCCAATTACGCCAGCGTCGCGTGGGATAATCGGCGAAGCGGAACTTCGGACGATGAAGGCGACGGCCTTCCTGATCGTGACCAGCCGGGGTAGTGTGGTAGACGAGGCGGCGCTGGTCCGTGCGCTGAGGGAGGGATGGATCGCCGGGGCCGGGCTGGATGTGCAGGCCCACGAGCCGCTCCCGCTGAACGACCCGCTGTTGGGTGCGCCGAACCTGATTCTGACGCCGCACTGCGCGGGCCACTCCGAAGAGTGTATCGCCGAGTTGAAGCGGCTGGCGTGCGAGGCGACGTGCCGGGTGCTTGAGGGGCGCTGGCCCCGCTGGGTGGTCAACAAGACGGTGAAGCCGAAGGTCGAATTAACCGAAGGGTTGGAGAGATGAAACCTGTAGGGATCGGAGTCGTCGGGTTGGGTAACTTCGGCGAGGTGCATATCCGGGCGATCAGCCGGATGCCGGAATTCGAGCTGGTCGCGGTCTGTTCGCGCTCGGCGGAGCGGGCCGAGCAGATTGCAGAGACGTATGGCGTGCGCGGGCGGTATACCGACCCGCACGAGCTGGCGGCCGACCCGGAGGTCGAGGCGGTGGATGTGGTGACCGGGGTGGCGCGGCACGCCGAGGTGATGCAGATCGCGCTGGCCGCAGGGAAACACGTCCTGGTGGAGAAGCCGCTGAGCGCGCGGATGGACGAGACCGAAGCGGTGCTGAAACTGGCTGAAGAGAAGGATCGCATCGTGATGGTCGGCTATGTCGAGCGCTACGATCCGAGGCGGGCGATGATCCGGGAGCGGGTCGCGTCGGGCGAACTGGGGGAGATCGTGTCGCTCTACGGGCGCCGCAATTGCGGCGTGGAGTATCTGAGTTGGCCACGCTTCCAGCGCTGGCCTCTCATTATCGAGCCGGGCATCCACACGGTGGACATGATGAGCTGGCTGACCGAATCGCGTGTGGAGAAGGTCTACGCGGTGGGCCGGTGCCACAACGAGTGGAATGTTACCGATACCTGGCTGGCCACTCTGGAGTTTGCAAGCGGGGCGGTGGGCGTGATCGAGCAGGTCTGGCAGATGCCCGAAGGGAGCGCATCCGAGTTCGACCAGGACAATGTCCTGGAGGTGATCGGCACGAAGGGCACCGTACAGATGCACGATCCGACCGATGCCTTCTGGGTCTGGGCCTCGGGGAAAACCCTGAGTCCCGATTTCTACCTGCTCCCCGAAGTGGCCGGGCAGGTCGTGGGCGCACTGCGCAATGAGCTGAGCTACTTTGCACGATGCGTGGTGAGCGGCGAGTGGCCGGCGCTGGGCACACCGGACGAGATCCGGCATACGACGGAGGTTGGATTGGCTATCGTCGAGTCGGCAGCACAGGGCCGGCCGATTGAGCTGGATTGATTCTCCTGATTAAAGAATGACCGTTAACCCGGGTGGTGAGAAAGGAGCTATGAAATGCCATCGAATTTTCTCGAACGTCTGGCCGAAGGTCCGCTGCTCTGCGACGGGGGGTACGTCCTGGAGCTTGAGCGCCGTTGTGTCGGCAGCGGCGTGACCGGCGGCGTACCCATGTCGGTCCTGAATTACCCAGAAGGGGTGCTGGAACTCCACAGGGAGTTCGCACGGGCAGGCGCAGAGGTGCTGCAGGCGATGTCTTGGGGTGTGCGACCGATGGAACGAGATGAAGAACTCAACCACAGGGCCGTGGAATTGGCCCGGGAAGCGGCCGGTCCGGACCGATTTGTTGCAGGCACCCTCAGTTCCTACACGTATAACGGCAGAAAGTTTGAGAAGTTGACCAGGAAACAGCAGGTCGAAGCCCAAAAACTCTTCGATCGATATATCGGGTCGCAGGTGGAGGCAGGCGTCGATCTTATGATCGCCGAGACGTTTCTCTCGGTAGACGAGGCGATTCTGGCCATTCCGTTCATCAAACAGGCCGGTGTTCCGGCAGTGGTGACAGTGAGCTTCTGGGTGACTGACTTTACCCGAGAGGGGTATACACCGGCTGGAGCTGCGAAGCGGCTGGTTGATCACGGTGCCGATGTGGTGGGTGTGAACTGCGCGCGGCCGTGGCAGACGACGGGGCATCTTATGCGCCAGATGCGAGATGCGGTGTCCGCACCCCTCTGTTCACAGCCCACTGCATATGAGCTGGCGCCGGGTGAGGTACGCAACCGTTCGATGGCTTCGGCGGGGACGCTGCAGAACCGGGTGGAGCCCAGGTACCTTCCCCGGCTAGAGATGGCCAATTACGCTGCTGAGGCGAAGGGCATCGGCATCGGCCTGATCGGTTCGTGCTGCGGCTCACTGCCGTACCACGTCCGTGCGATGGCCAGGGCCCTTGACAAGCCGGTGGAAGTGCCGGACGTGGACCGGGGCCATTATCCTACTTAAATGAGAGGAGAATAGAATGGCGCGCGCGCCGCTTTATGTGAGTATGACGATGGATGTGGAGCGGATTATCGAACTCTCGCCGACAGGGGGTCCCCCTTCATGGGAGTTCGCCGAGCGATCGGTGCGGTCCTTCTGCGGGTTGCTGGCCGAACACGATCTGCCCGCCACGCTGTTTGTGGTGCCCGATACGGCCACCGAACAGGCGAAGATGCTGCGGGAGGTGGCCAGCGAGACGGGGTCGGAGGTGGGGATGCACTTTCACGCACAGAGCTGGCGGGATCACTACCGGGAGCCAGAGGCGTACGATTACTTTGGGGGGTATGCTGCGGAGGAGCAGTATAAGTTTTTGTCTGCGGGCAGGGAGCAGGTGGCGGAGGCGGTGGGTGAGGCTCCTGTGGCGTTTCGGCCTGGGAATTTTTCGGCGAACGATGCGACGTTTGGTGCGCTTGTGGACGCCGGGTTCACCCACGGGAGCGTGAGCCAGCCCGGTCGGGCGTTAACGCGTATGAAGGCGGTCTGGGCCGGGGCGAGCAGTCCCCCTCGCCCGGGGTCGCGCGCCGTGAGGGAGGGCTGGCGGGATACGCATCTGGACGTGCACCGGGCGAACCGAACGTTCCGGATGGTGCCGGGGGACCTGGACTTCATCGAGGTGCCCCTGGTGAGCGACCAGACCCGGTCGGATCACTGGGTGGGGGTGGGCGATGTGCGGCTGGAGGAGGCGAGCGTGGAGGAGGTGGAGCAGACGGTACGGCAGCACGTGGCCCGTCAGGTGTCGGAGGAGGTGGTTTTCAAGCACGTGTGTCTGTTTGGTCACAACACGGGCAATTTCTGGTCGTCAGACGAGTCGGAAGATGGGAGTCGTGGTGTGCTGGAGGCGTCGGCGGTGAAGGTTCGGGAGGTTGCGGAGGCGTATGGGTTGGAGGTGAAGGGGGTGACGCTGAAGGAGGTGCGGGAGGCGTTCTTATCGGCGGAGGGAGCGGGGCGGTTTGAGTAGAGCCTGACCTGTCATGCAATTTCACACCCGGAGGAAGTATGGTGACGACAGAGCTGGCCCTCCACGGAGGGCCGAAGGCGGTGACGATCGAGGACCCGGAGGGGTGGCGCGCGTTCGGGAGGGAGGAGGTTGACCTGGTGGGGCGCATGGCGGCGGACGCGGAGCTTTCGGGAAATGGAGCGGGGATTACGAAGGAGTTTGAGGAGGGATTTGCCAGGTATGTGGGGCGGCCCTATGCGCTGTCGCAGATGAGCGGGACGACGACGCTGTGGGCGGCCTACTTTGCGGTAGGGGTGGGACCGGGGGACGAGGTGATCCACCCGACCTACGCCTGGATCGGGTCGGTTGCACCGGCGGTGTTCTTAGGCGCCCGGCCGGTGTTCTGCGAGGTGGATCCGCAGACGCTGACAGCCGATCCGGAGGACATCGAGCGGCGGATCACGGTCCGCACCCGGGCGATCTGCGTGGTGCACCTGTTTGGCAATCCATGCGATATGGACGCGATTATGGAGATCTCCCGCCGCTATGGGATCCCGGTGATCGAGGATTGCTCGCACGCGCACGGGGCGGAGTGGGACGGGAAGGTGGTGGGATCGATCGGGGAGATCGGGTGTTTCTCACTGAAGGGAGAGGGGAGGGGGGCGTTGAGCGTGGGAGAGGGAGGGATCGTGGTGACGGAAAAGCGGGAGTATTACGAGCGACTTCTGATCTGCGGGCACCTGAACCGAGTGGGGGTGATCGAGGAGCTGACGCGGCCGGAGTATCGGGCGTTGCGCAACTCGTGTCTGGGCATCAAGCTTCGGGCGCACGCGCTGGGGATGGGGCTGGGACGGGAGCAGGTCCGGAAGTTAGATGAGGTCAACGAGAAGCGGCGGGCGGTGCACCGACGGTTGAACCGGATCGCGGAGGAGATTCCGGGTCTGGAGCCGGTGGTGGTCCTGGAGAAGGCGACGCCGGGGGGCTTTTACGGGTATCGGCTGCTCTACCGGCCGGAGGCGTTGGGCGGGCTTTCGGCCGAGACGTTTGTGGAGGCGCTGCAGGCGGAGGGGGCAGAGGTGGCGGGATGCGATTTTCCGCTGCTGCACACCCTGCGGCTGTTTGCAGAGGGGTTCGATCTCTACGGGGAAAACCGGGGTCCGCTGGCGGGGGACTACCCGGGCTACAAAGAGGGGGACCTGCCGGTTTCTGAGGCGGTGCACAAACGGGTGCTGGCGCTGCCGGGGTTCACGGATCCGAAGCCTGGGGTGTTGGAGGCGTATATGGAGGCGTTTCGGAAGGTAGCGGCAAATGCGGGAGCGCTGAAGAACGTTTGAACGTTGGAGTGTACCCGGGGCAGGGCGTTTGGAACTTCCACAGGACCAAATTTCAATATGGATTGGATCATTTGGAGGACAGGGTAATGGCACGGGCAAACGGAAAGCTGGCAATCCTGGGCGGGCCGAAGGCGGTGACGATCGAGCGGCTGGACCGGTGGGAGGCGATGCCGGAGGAGATGGTCCAGCGGGTGATGCAGGTTGTGGAGGGGGGCGATATTTCGACGCAGAGGGATCAGATTGCCCGGGAGCTGGAGGAGGCGTTTGCAACGTTTATCGGGGCGGAATATACGCTGGCTCAGCACAGCGGCACCTCGACGTTCTGGGCGTCCTACTTTGCGGTAGGGGTGGGACCGGGAGACGAGATGATCCACCCCAATACGACCTGGATCTCTGCGATTTCGCCGGGGATGTTCCTGGGGGCGCGGCCGGTGTTCTGTGAGCTGGATCCGAAGACGTTTCTGATCGATCCGGAGGATATCGAGAAGCGCATTACGCCCCGGACAAAGGCCATCTCCGTGGTCCACTGGGGGGGGAATGTGTGTGACATGGACGGGGTTATGGATGTGGCCAACCGGCACGGCATCCCGGTGGTGGAGGACTGCTCGCACGCCCACGGGGCGAGCTTTGACGGGAAGGCGGTCGGGACGATCGGGGCGGCCGGGGGGTTCAGTTTCCAGGGGATACCGGGGCCTGGGAAGCCGGTCTGCGGGGGTGAGGCAGGGATGCTGGCGACGATGGACCGGCACCTGTACGAGCGGGCGCTGCTGTTCGCGCACATCGGTCGGCCGGGCCTGACCGACGAGTTGCAGGAGCCTGAACACGAGAAGCTGGCGCCCTACGGGCTGGGGCTGATGTTTCGGCCACATCCGCTGGCGCTGGCGATTGCGCAGATGCAGATGGGGCGGATCCGGGAGCAGAATGCGAAGCGGACGGCGTACGTGCAGTTGTTGAACAGGGGACTGGAGGAGATTCCGGGAATCGACCCCCTCTATGTCTACCCGAAGGCGCAGCCGGCGGGGTGGTTCATGGGGTTAACGGCCCGGTATCGGGCGGAGGATCTGGGGGGGCTGCCGAGGGAGAGGTACTGCGAGGCGTTAAGGGCCGAGGGGGTCGAAGTGCTAGAGGCCGGCCAGTCCCACGTGAGTTGGGATCACCGAGGTCATGGGGTGCCGTATCACATGTTGCCGTTGTTTGCCAGGGGATTCGACTTATACACCCACGGACGAGGTCCGATGTGGGAGGGGTATGAGGGGTATGCGCCGGAGGATTTTCCGCAGACCCGGGAGGCGCTTTCGAGAATGCTGCGTCTGCCGATGCTGACGGATCCCGATGAGGGGGCGGTGGAGCAGTTCTTGGAGGCGTTCCGGAAGGTGGCGGAGAGCTGCAAGTCGCTCCTGTAGGCGCTCGCCTGCTCGAGGCGGTCCCGAGCAGCTACAACGAGGTCTGCTTTTGCAATGGAGGATAGACAGCCATGTCAGCGGAGGCGAAACAGCCGGTGCTCGTGCTGCTGCGGCGGTGGGCAGGGGCGCCGTTTAATCCGTATCTGGAGGAGATCCTCCGGATGGAGGGGTATTTCTGCTACCGGGCCGAGGATGTGACAGATCGGACGATCGGGGATGGGGTGCTGGGCGATGCGCCTGTGGCGGTGCTGGCGCGGATGGAACTGTCGGCGGAGGAGATGGAGGCGCTGGGGCGCTACGTGGAGCGAGGGGGGCGGTTGATCGCATTTCGGCCCCCTGCGGCGCTGGCCGAACTGTTCGGGTGCCGGGTGCTGGAGGGGGCGTACAGCCTGGCATACAACAACTTCGTGGTGGTGGACCGGGAGCACCCGGCGACGCAAGGCTTTCCCGAGCGGGGATTTCAGTTCAAGGGGGAGGCGGAACTCTACATGCCGGAGGAGGCAAACCGAATTGCCTCCTTCTGCGCGGAGCCGGATGAGCTGCTGCCGTTTGCGGGGGTGGCGCTGTGGTACCGGGGCAGAGGCGCGACGGCGCTGTTTGCGTACGACCCGGTGGAGACGGTGGTGCAGCTGCACCAGGGCAACCCGGAGCAGGCGTCGACGAGCAGCCGGCCGGACATAGACCGGGACAATATGTATAAGCCGAACGACCTGTTCGTGGGGGAGCTGGACGCGCGGATGAGGCTGGTGCCGCAGGCGGACCTGCATCAGGACCTGCTGGTGCGGGTGCTGCGGTTTCTGACAGATGGGGTGTTGCCGCTGCTGCGGGTGTGGCACTATCCAGGGGCGAAGCCGGCGCTGACGCTCCTGAACGGGGACAGCGATAGGATGGTGGATGGGGACCTGCAGCGGTTGGTGGAACTGGTCCGCCGGTATGGGGCGAGGTTCACGGTCTACGTGAGACGTGACGTACAGGAAGATCACTTCCCTCTGTTTCAGCCGGAGGCGATTCCGGATCTGAAGCGATGGGGATTCGACTTTGGGCCCCACCCCTACTGTGGGAGTTTGGCCCCCACGGTAGAACAGATGGCAGGGCACCTGGAGGAGATATCGGCGGGGTTCGAGAGACACTTCGGGTATCGGGCGACAAGCACACGGCACCATTGCGTGATCTGCCCGGGGTGGACGGAGACGTTCGAGACGCTGAGCCGGCTGGGCTACAGGATGGACACGAATCACATCGGGTGTCGCTATTTTTACCCGGGGTATCTGTCGGGGAGCGGGCTGCCGTTCAAGTTCATCGACCGGAACGGCGAGATGATCGACCTCTACGAGCAGAATACGCAGCTGATGGATTTCCCTACGATGAATAAGCTGCTGCGGCTGACCCTTTCGGTGGATGAACATCTGGAGGCGGGACGACGGATCTTCCAGGAGTGTGTGGAGCGGTATCACACCGTCTTCCATCACTGTTTCCATCCAGCCATCCAGGGGGATGGGAAGTGGCAGGTATACGGGAGCTCGGGAGGAAATTACGGGGCAAAGGGGCTCTACAAGGCGCTGGAATTGACGCGGGACTACGGCATCCCGACAATTACGGGGGAATCCTGGTTGGCGTTCAACGATGGGCGGCGGTCGGTGCGGGTAAGGGTGGTCAATGCAGAGGACGGTCGGTGTGGGTTCGAGCTGGAGGCTGGGCGCGCCGTCGAGGGGTTGACGTTGATGCTGCCGGGCCGAAGCAACGGGATGACGCTGTCGTCGGTAATAGTGGACGGGCAGCCGGTGGAGGTCGAGGTCGTGGGGTGGGAAGGGCTGGAGTGGGGAGTCTGGACGATGGACGTAGAGGCGGAGAGGTCCTACAGGGTGGAGGGGAGCTATGGGCCGTGCTGGTGAACGCGTCCCATCCGTCGAGACCGTGAAAACCGTAAGAACTTATCGAGTCGGAGGTGTGAGATGGGGTCTCTGGAATTAACGGTCCGTTATTACCGGCTCTACCCTTATCCGGCCAGGTCTTTTCTGGGAGAGGCCGAGAAGACGTTGTCTCTTAAAGCGGACGAGACCGCCTTCGTGTCGGTGCATTGCTGGAATATTGATACCCCTGAAGGGCCGAAGCCCATCCCTGAGCATACCGATTGTATGGGGTGGACGGAAGCCTATGCCCGGTCCATTCCGATCACTATTGAGCGCATAAAGCCGGCCATAGAGGCGGCACGGTCTGCGAGCATCCCCATTGTGCACGTCGCGTCTCCTTCTTACGCCTACCTCTATCCCCAGTGGCCGGTGTTGATGAAGCTGTCTCCCCCAGAACAGCCAGAGCCGGGTTCGGTTGAGGGCGGAAAATGGCATGAGGAGTTCACCGAGGAGGTCTTCGGCAAAGGCTACAACGAGGTCTGGGCGAGTATGTTGGAACCGGATGCTCAGCCCAAGCTGGACATTGCTGCTGTTGTCAAACCCCTGCCCCAGGATTACGTTGTCATTCACGGCACCCATCTGAACAGGATTTTGCGGGGCCTGGGGATCTGGAATTTGATCTACGTCGGTTTTGGCACGGCCGAGTGCTTGATGAATTCCCCGTCCGCCATGAGAGAGATGGCGCGTTTCAAGTATCGCTGTATTCTTCTCCGAGACTGTACAACTGCCTTAGAGGACCCGGACACGGTAGACCAGCTTTTGCGCACCAAAATGGCCATTCGACAGGTGGAGTGGGATCTGGGCTACACGGCCACTTCCGAAAACTTCATTGCGGCCTGCCGGTGTGCAGGTGGAGGATAAGCAGATGGCGGGTGAAGAATCCGAGTACGGGATCGCCATTTTCAAGGACGTGATGGTGCCCATGCGCGACGGGGTGCGCCTGGGCACCGACATCCACCGCCCTGCCCTCAACGGAGAGGTGGCGCCCGGCAAATATCAGAGGAGGTGCACCGTGTCAACTCAGCAACCGGTCGTCGTCCGCTGGGGTGATGTACCCCTGGACATGACCAGCATCGTCGGCAAGTTCAACCGGTCGGAGTTCAATGCATTCTATACGGACCCGGGGCGCGGTATGTCCATGGGCCACTGGTCGGTCGAGGAGGGTTACGAAGACTACGGCATGTTCCCCCAAACGGAGATCTTTTACATTGTTGAAGGGACCGCGACTGTACAGACGGATGACAGCGAGTATACCGTTGGGCCGGGCGACACTGTGTTTGCGATTCCTGGCCGGCGATTGCGCCTTCTCGTCAAAGAACCCATGAAGGCCTTCTATGTCTGCTCGGGTGCGGAGGACATCGTGAAGACACAGGAGGTCCGGCGACAGGCGGCAGAGCAGGGGACCGGAGAGAGATGAAGGGGAATATTCAATTTTGGTGGTCAATTTCGCAAATACACATGGGGTTGTGTAGAAAGAGAAATAGGGTTATGTTATACACCTCATTCCAATGGGTAAAGGAGGTGTATAATGTCAGGTCCGCTTCCCCAATATCAACCCCGCTTCACAAAAGCTCAAGTTGCCCAAGCCTGAAAAATCATTCGTCAGCGTAACGCACCTCAAAGTCAGGTGCAACGGGCCCGGAAGGGTGGGCGGTGAAGACGCTGGGAGTTGGGGCCGATACCGGCAAGGGTGGGCGGTGAAGACGCTGGGACCAACGGCGATTTGGAGTGAATCCTGAGGAGATTGATCCGGATACACCCTACATTGCGCTTGAACACATGCCCAAGCGTTGCATCGCGCTTTCGGAATGGGACACGGCCGATGCTAGTGGTCGATTTCGCAAGTTCGTATGAGTTTCCGTGGATTCCTTCTGAGTGATTCCGTGTGATTCTGAGACGTTTTCCCTCATGTGGACTTCTGAAACTGACCATTAGAGCCCATTTACGCATCCAGGAGGAGGCCTCGTGCAGCCCAATTACGATGTGGAAATGCGTTTGGATGTGAAGGTGCCGATGCGTGACGGGGTCAATCTGTCCTCAGATATCTATCTCCCTAAGGCACATGGGAGGTTCCCAGCGGTACTGCAGCGCACGCCCTACAGCAACAATGCCGGTGAGTTGATTGAAGAGGGACGGCGGCTGGCGAACAACGGCTACGCCTGTGTGATACAGGACTGCCGGGGGCGCTGGGATTCGGACGGCGGATATTACCCTTTCCACAACGAAGGGGGGGATGGCTACGACACGCAGGAGTGGATCGGCAGGCAGAAGTGGAGCAACGGCAAGATCGGTATGGCAGGCGGGTCGTATGTCGGATTGGTGCAGTGGCAGAGTGCGCCATACCGCAGTGAGTTTCTGACCTGCCTTGCGTCCCGTGTCATCTGTGGTGACCTCTTCAGTGGATGGAGCTATCGCGGCGGCGCGTTTCAACTCCACCAGTTGATCACGTGGGGGATGCGCAGGAGCGCACGCACTGTCCAGGACGTTGCGTATCACAACTGGACGGAGATTTTTCATACGCTGCCGCTGATTGAGATGGCCGAACGCGCCGGACGCAGCCTCCCATTCTGGAAGGACTGGATTCAGCATGCGACCTACGACGACTATTGGGCCGCGCTTAACGTTGAGGAGAAGTGGGGTGAGATCGCCGTGCCTGCACTCAACATGGGCGGCTGGTACGACATTTTCATCCAGAGTACGTTCAGGAATCTCAACGGTTTGCGCCAGCAGGGGCGCACACCTGAAGCTCGGCAGAGCAGACTTATTGTCGGGCCGTGGATACACAACTTGAGTGAATCCCCCCGTACAGGCGAGATCGATTTCGGTGCCGGTTCGATGGTTGACCTGCAGACGCTGGAGCTACGCTGGTTCGACTACTGGCTGAAGGGGATCGACAACGGCATCGTGGATGAGCCGCCCTTGAGGCTGTTCATCATGGGGATCAATGAGTGGCGCGATGAGCACGAATGGCCGCTGGCACGCACGACGTGGCAGGCGTGGTATTTTCACGGCAACGGCGAGGCGAATTCCGTGCTTGGAGATGGACACCTTTCAATTGAACCGCCGGCGCACGAACCCCCGGATCGCTATGTCTACGATCCGAATTATCCTGTCCAGACGATAGGCGGCAACACTTGTTGTTCACCCTCCCATATCGTCCCCTGGGGGCCGTATGACCAGCGCCCTGTGGAGATGCGAAGCGATGTGCTCTGCTACACCAGCGAGCCTCTGGAGGCAGATATGGAGGTGACGGGGCCGATTGTGGTTGTTCTCTATGCGGCCACCGACGCACCCGATACCGACTGGACGGCGAAGCTGGTGGATGTCTTGCCGACGGGCTACGCGATGATCCTGTGCGATGGCATCATCCGTGCCCGCTACCGTGAGAGCCGTACGAGTCCGACGTTGCTCGACCCCGGTAAGGTCTATGAATACGAGATTGAGGTGGGCGTGACGGGAAACGTGTTCCACAAAGGGCATTGCATTCGCGTCGAGATTTCTTCCTCGAATTTTCCACATTTTGACCGCAATCCGAATACAGGCCATACATTCGGCATAGATGCTGAGATGCGTCCGGCACATCAGACGGTTTATCATACTCGCGAGTATCCGTCGCATATCTTGCTTCCCGTCATTCCCACACGGTGATGAACCACTGAATATAATTGACTTATGGCAGAAGGGATGAAGGGACAGGTCGAGGTGCGAAAAGGCATACCGGAGGACGTCGGGTGGACCGAAGCGAAGGCAGAACCGGAGCGGGGGGTGACGCTCCGGGCGGTCGGCTTCGGGCTCTGCCTGGCGGTCGCCGTGTGCCTGCTGGACAATACGGTCTCCTACGTGATGCGTGGGTCGCGGCTGAACTACAGCCTTATGCCGATGGGGAACCTGATCGTCTTTCTGCTGTCGGTGCTGGTCTGCGCGGCGCTGGCCCGGTGGGTCGGTCGCTGGTTCGTCTTCTCTCCGACGGAGTGGATTACGATTTTCTGCGTGGGATTTATGAGCACGCCCGGGTCCACCTACGGGGGCGGGGGCATCCTCATCGGCCAGGTCGCAAGCCTGTATTATTTTGCGAGTCCGGAGAACCAGTGGGCGGAGTATCTGCACGCCCATCTGCCGGTGTGGTTTGTTCCCAGGGACGAGGGTGGTGTGATGAAGTGGTTTTACGAGGGGCTTCCTCGTGGGATGTCTATTCCCTGGGGAGTGTGGGTTGTGCCGCTTTTCTGGTGGTTTGCATTCTATGGTGCGCTGGGGTTGGCCGGGGCGTGCGTCTCAATCATTCTGCACCGGCAGTGGGCGGAGAACGAGCGGCTGGTGTATCCGGCGATCATACCGATAGTGGAGATGACGACGCAGGCCGGGACGGGGAGGCGTGGGTTGCCGGAGTTTATGAGGGGGAAGGCGTTCTGGTCTGGTTTTGCGCTGACGTCTTTTGTGTTCTGGTGGAATATGATCGCCTGGTTCTACCCGGGGTTCCCGACGTTTCCGACGGCGCAGGGGACGTGGATCGATCTACCGCTGCCCTATCCGTCCATCCTGATTTTTCTGAGCACGGCTCTTCTCTGTTTTTCCTACTTTGCCAGCTTAGAGGTGCTGTTCAGCATCTGGTTTTTCGATCTTGTGTTGTTTACCCTCGAATCGGGATTTCTGAACCGGGTCGGCATCCCAGCCACGGAGCGCTATTTTGCGCTGATGAACGGACCTTACGAGCGGCAGACGGCCGGTGCGTTCGTGGCCCTGGTCCTCTGGTGGCTGTGGATATCGCGGCGGTATCTCCGGGGTGTGTTCTGGAAGGCGCTTCGGCCGGAGCGTTCATCGGTTGACGACAGCCGGGAGCTGCTCTCCTACCGTGGGGCGTGCATCGGCCTGATCTGCAGTTGTGTCTACGTGGCGTTCTGGCTTGGGTGGGCCGGCATGGAGGTCAAGTTCATCCTCGTGGTGGTCTCTGCCACGTTTTTCATCTACCTCGGCCTGGCGAAGTTTCTGGCCGATTCGGGGTTTATCTACGTCCAGACGCCGGGCTATCCGGGGGACCTCTCCCTGTTTGCCTTCGGCCGCGCGGACCTTCAGGCCTCCACACACGCGGCCCTGGGTATGGTGTGGTTTACCCTTCAAAATACGAGAGGGTTTGTCCTGCCGATGATGTCCCACGTCAATCGCTTAGCTGACTTCATTCCAAAGGACAAGCGCAGGCTCTTCTGGGCGGTCGGTGCAGCCCTGGCCGTCGGGTTGGTCACTTCCACGCTCTATACGATCTGGCTGGGCTACACGATGGGGGGCTACAATTTTCGTCCCAACTGGCTGCCCTTTGCAGGTTGGTGGTCCTACCAGTGGGCTGTGAACAGGATCCAGGATCCCAGGCCGGAGGAGATCTATCACTACTGGTTCTTCTTAGGCGGGGCTGTGTTCATGGTCTTCCTAAATCTGATGCGCTACCGGTTCACCTGGTGGCCGTTCCATCCGGTTGGGTTTGTTGTCTCTGGGGTCCAGGTTATACGGCTGACCAGTTTTACCATCCTGGTTGCGTGGATGCTCAAGTTTATTATGTTAAAGATTATCGGGTTGTCGTTTTATCGGAGGTCGAAGCCGTTTTTCATCGGCATGCTGATCGGCTACGTTCTGGCTGTGGCCGCAGGCGTGGGGGTAGACGCCATCTGGTTTCCCGAGCGGGGGCATGAGGTGCATAAGTGGTATTGAGTCCAGTAGGCAGTAGGCAGAAGTGAGGCAGAGTAGCAAGGAGGGTGAGGGTATGGAGGTGACGCTTGTTTTGCCGATCGGGAGTAAATAGCCCTATCACCGGAGACTGACTAAAGGAGAGAGAGGATGGGAAATATCTACGAGCGGCTGGGGGTTCGGACGATTATCAATGCAACGGGGCCGGCGACCCGGTTGAGCGGGTCAATTTTGCCGGAAGAGGTGGCGGAGGCGATGCGGGAGGCGTCGCAGTTCTGCGTGGATATTGAAGAGCTCCAGGCGTGGGCGGGGGGAGTGATCGCGGAGATTACGGGGGCGGAGGCGGGGTATGTGACGTCGGGGGCGGCCGCGGGCCAGATGCTGGGAATCGCGGCGTGTGTGACAGGGCTGGATCCGGGGAAGATGAACCGGCTGCCCGATACGGAGGGGATGGTGAACGAGGTGATTATTCCGCGCAGCCACCGGAATTTTTACGATCACGCGATCCGCGCAGTCGGAATCAGGCTCATCGAGGTGGGTATTTCGGACCGGTTCACCGGGGCCGGGGTGCGGGATACGGAGGCCTGGGAGATCACCGATGCGATTACGGACCGGACGGCGGCGGTGGCCTATGTGGCAAATGCGCATGCGCTACCGCCGCTGCGGGAGGTGGTGGCGGCGGCGCACGAGCGCGGGGTGCCGGTGGTTGTGGATGCGGCCGGGCAGCTTCCGCCGGCGTCCAATCTGACACGGTTTGTTTCCGAGGGGGCCGATCTGGTCTGTTTCAGCGGGGGGAAGGCGGTCCGGGGACCGCAGAGTTCGGGTATTCTGTGCGGGCGGCGGGACCTGATTACGGCGGCTGCGCTTCAGCATTTAGACCAGGATATGTTCTTTGAGTTGTGGGACCCACCGCCGTCGCTGATCGATAAAGAGAAGCTGCCTGGGGCGCCGCAGCACGGGATCGGGCGGCCCTGCAAGGTGGGCAAGGAGGAGATCGTAGGGCTGATTACGGCGCTGAGACTGTTTGTGGCGGAGGGGGACGAGGCGCGAAAGGCCGCGTGGGAGGCGACGATGGCCGCGCTGGCCAACGCGCTGGGTGACCTGCCACACGCGCAGGTAACGGTGGTGATCAATCCCGGGCGACCGGTGCCGATGGTCCGGCTGGAAGTGGATGAACAGGCGGCGGGGATCACGGGAGTGGACCTGGTACGGCAGTTGATAGCGGGCGACCCGAGCATCCATGTAAATACGTCCGGTGTGTACGAGGGGACGCTCGGTTTCGGGCCGATGTGTCTGAAGGAGGGCGACGTGGAGGCGATTTCGGGGCGGCTTCACGAGCTGATTGGAGGATGAGTAAATGCGTTACAGGAGCCGCGCCCTCAACTCCATCGCCTCCAGGAAACCGCCGAAGTCCCCGGCAGCCTCGAATGGAACAGGACTGGCCCCGGCAGAGCATCCCCCCGGGCGCAGACCACCGGAAACTCCTCGAAGAGGTCGCCGATAGCCTTAACGTCGACATACCCTGGAGGAGCAGCGAAAATGCCTGAGAAACCGTTGGACAAACAACAGATCGTAGACGGCCTGAACGCCCTCGGCCTCCCCCGGGGGGCCGTGCTGATGGTCCATTCCTCCCTCAGCAGCCTGGGGAAAGTCAATGGCGGAGCCAGCACCCTCATCGACGCCCTGCTGGAGGCCCTCGGACCGGAGGGCACCCTCCTGATGCCCACCCATCCGGCCCGTGACGGGCGCACCTTCCACCCCAAAACAATCCCCTCCGACATGGGCCTCATCTCCGAAACCTTCCGCCTGCGTTCCGGCGTGCTGCGCAGCCGCCATCCCTACCACCCGGTGGCCGCCTTTGGCGCCCGTGCACAGGAGATGCTGCGCGACCACGAGCAGAGCGCGGTCCCCGACGGCCCGGAAACCCCCTACGGCCGCCTCATTGCCCTGAAAGCTCTCGTCCTGCTCATCGGCTGCGACCTGGATACGCTCACCCTGCTCCACACCGTGGAAGCGGAACTGGACCTGCCCTACCTGCGGGAGTTGGAGATGAAATACGTGGATGCCCAGGGAAAGGTCCGCACCCTGCAGATCAAACGCTGTCCCGGCGGGCACCGGGGCGGCGTCTGGAAATTCGACCGCTTATTCCGAGAAGAGGGCGCCATGTCCCTCGGACGGATCGAACGCGCGGTCTGCCGATTGATCTCTGCGCCGGAAGCAGCGGCGGTCATGCGCCGGGAAATGGCCCGGGACCCCGCCTTTGCCTTAGACGACAACCCCCACTGCGCCGACTGCGTCCGCTTCCGGAGCAAAATCGGGCCCCGTTCCCAAACCGGGCGAAAACCGCGTGTGCAGATCAACAACAAGGCCGGCCGCCTGGCCCGTGAGGACTTCCGGCTCACCGCCCCCCTCTGGGCCGTCGCCCGGAATCCCGAGCAGGCCCTGGACCTGATTCGGGAGGAAGGCATCGCGCACGTAGAGCTGCACACAGAACATCTACCCGAACCGGACGGCCTTAACAGGCAGCTCACGGACCGGGGGATGGACATCGCCGTCCTGCGCACCGACCTCGGCCCGCCCGATGTAATCGCCGAACAAGCAGCCCGGCTAAAGGTCGCCTGTCTGCACGTCGGCGCCCCAAACCGAACCGAAATGAACCATCCCCAACTCGTAGACGCACTCTGCGCCCTGGCCCAAGCGGCTGGCGGCCGGGGAATCACCGCGCTTTTGGGCAACCGGCCGGACAGCCTCGCAGAAACCGCGGAGGAACTGGCTGCGCTCGTAAAAGAGGTCGGCTCGCCAAACCTGAAGGCGAGCTACAACCCGGCCCATATCGCGCGGTCCGGAGGCAGTCCTTTCTACGGTGGACTCTACAAAGGACCGCTGCGCCGCAACCTGCGCCACGTGGATCTACAAGATGTGGTCGTCGCCGACAGAAGGAGGGTATCCCCGGGCATGGGCAACGCCGAAATCATAGAGATCATCTCCAGCCTGCGCTGCCGCAGCTTTGATGGATACTTCTGTCTCTGGCCGCTGCCAAAGCAGGGGGATGAGGGATTTCGGGAAGCGGCGAGAGGCTTCCGGGAGAGCATGGAGCGCATCTGAGTTCGCACCGCTTACTTTTTTAAGGAGGACCACATTATGCAGTATCGGACTCTCGGACGCACCGGTTTGAAGGTCTCAGAACTCGGTTTTGGCGGGATGGAAATCGGCTGGGCACGCCCGGAGGAGAGAGATGAAGTGGGAAGGCTGCTCAACCGCGCGCTCGACCTCGGCATCAACTTTATCGATACCTCAGCGTCGTATTTTTGGAGCGAGGAACTTATCGCCAAGTACGTCGGTCACCGTCGCGACGAGTTTATCTTCGCTACCAAGTGTGGCTCGTGGCGCGTGCTTCAGTCGAACGGCGAATGGGTGCAAACGCTGGACTATTCCGCCAAGGCCATCGCGCCGCAGATTGACCGTAGCCTTCAGCGGTTGAAGACCGACTACATTGACGTGATCCAACTGCACAGCCCCGCGTACAACGACGTGGAGTCCGGCGATGGGTTGGAGGGATTGAAGAAAGCGCAGGCACAGGGCAAGGTGCGCTTCATCAGTCTGTCGGGAGACGGCGACGTGGCGCGCAAGGCGATTGAGATTGGCGAATACGACACGCTGCAACTCACCTACAACGTCCTTCTGCAGGAATCCGCCGACGTCATTGCCGCTGCCCGTGGAAATGACATGGGCATCATCATCAAAGGTCCCATCGCCAACGCCCACTACGAAAAGCCGCGTCCCAGCAACGACGAAAGCATGTCAGGCATCGGGATGCCAGCCTTGTGGGACCGTGCCCAGAGGATTTTAGCGCCCGAAGTCGTGGGCGATCTCCCCCGCGTCGAAGTCGCTCTGAGGTGGCTGCTGGGTGACGCCAACATCCACACCGCCATCGTCGGCACAACCAACATTCATCACCTTGAGGCCAACGTCGCCTCCGCCGAACGCGGCAGGTTGCCTGAAGAGATGCTGACAGGAATCAGATGGGAGTATGAGCGGGCGGCGGCAGGCATCGCGGATTGAGTGGAATACCGATTCAGAGGCTGCGGCGATGGCGCGGGGCTACCGGCAGGTATGGAGGCGTAAGCGTCGACTGAAATCGATAGATGGGAGGTTGCTATGGGTCGTCGAGAACAGACTGCCGACATTCGACAGGAGGCGGGAGCGCCAGCGGCCAGCGGCCCTATTCCGCTCGATTTTGAAGAACCGACGGGGACGTCGCGCAGCGCCTGGCCGGTGACCGAGGGGTTTCCCTTCCCGAAGGGGGTCCTGTACGATGCCGGGCAGATCCGGATTGTGGAGGAGGGCGGAGAGGAACTGGCCTGCCAGGTTCGCCCGCTGGCAGAGTGGCCGGATGGGTCGCTGCGCTGGGTGCTGCTGGATTTTCAGACGGATATGGTTGCCGGAGAGGACAAGCGGCTCTATCTGGAGTACGGCCCTGACGTCCGTCCGTCCGCGCCGGAACGGGCGATCCGAATCGAGGAGAGCGAGAAGGCTGTTACCGTGGATACGGGGCCGTTGCAGGTGACGATCGAACGGGGTTTTCTCTCGCAAGTTGTGCTGGACGGTGAGCCGATGGTTGCAGAGGGGGATCCGCTCGGTCCCTGGCTTGTGTGGATCGAAGGGGAGCGTTTTCGGGCGACGGGCGATCCCGACTGTGAGGTGGCGGTTGAGGCGTCCGGTCCGCTGCGGGCGGTGGTCCGGATGGCGGGATGTCACACCGCTGATGATGGCGAACAGCTTTTCGGATTTGTCGTGCGGGTGACGCTGTGGGCCGGGCGCAGCGATATGCAGATCGAATACACGTTTGTGAACGACGCGGATGCGGAGGTGACCGGGCTTCAGGAGATCGGCGTTGACCTGCCGCTACGCCTGGGGTCGGGTCGGGTTGGGACCTATGGCGCCTACGATTCTGTTCAGCAGGTGAAGGAAGACTTCCATCTGTTTCAGGACAAGCCGGTGATGCGTTCGCCGACGCATATCTTCAGCGAGCCCCGCGCCGCCGGTGGAGGACCGCTTCCCGGACATGGGCAGGGGTGGGTCGATTTGAGCGACGGGGCGCGGGGTGTGACGGCATCGCTGCAGGCGTTTGGGCAGAACTATCCGAAGGTGGCGGCGGTCGAGGGAGATACGATCCGTTTCCGGTTGTGGCCTGCGGAGGCGGGGGTTTTGAAGTTTGTGCAGGGGATGGCGAAGACGCACCGGCTTTATTACCACTTCCACGCGGGCGATGGGACAGCGGCACAGGCCAACGAGGCGGTGGTGAATTTTGAAGAGCCGCTGCTTTTCGCCTCGCCCGATTGGGTGCTGGGCAGTGGTGCGCTGGGGGAGGTGTTCCCGTGTATGCCGGACCGGTATCCGGGCATCGAGCGGGCGTTCCGGGATGCATACGTGCATTACGCCTACGACAACCTGGCGTTCGGGATGATCGACTATGGCGACTTTCCACAGCTCGGCACGGAGGGTCGGGAGAGGTATATGGGGAACAACGAGCACGATCTGGCGCACGGTTTTCTGCTCCAGTTCGCCCGCACGGGAGACCGGATGTATTTCGTAAGCGCGGATGCGGCGGTGTGGCATACGATGGATATCGATACGATCCACCACACGACGGATTCGTCCGAGGTGCTGGGCGGACAGCGCGCGCATGGGGACGACCACGGTAAGGCGGCGATCTATCCGTCACATATGTGGAGCGAGGGACTGGTGGAGTATTACTGGATGACGGGTCATCCCCGGGCGTTGGAGGTCGTGCGGGGACTGGGGGATTGCTATCTGCGGATGGTGGAGTCAGGTCGGTCTCTGCGGGGCGACCGGGAGGGGGGATGGTCGTTGATCGCGCTGACGGCGATCTACGAGGCGACGGGGGATGAGCGGTACTTGGACGGCTGCCGCAAGATCGTGCAGGCGGTGCAGGGGCAGCAGGGAGCGGACGGGGGATGGTTGAAGAAGATGGGATTCCGCCAGGCCATCTCGCCGATGCACGTGTGCATTCTGTCGACCGGGCTGCGCAAGGTGCACGAGTTGACCGGGGATGAGTCGGTGCGCGAGACCTTCCTGAAAGGGATGGATTGGGTCTATGCGAAGGGGCGTTTCCCGGACGGGACGCTCCACTGGATTGACCATCCGGACCCGGCCAACCGGCGGTCGCGTTACGGCGGGGATTTGCGGGAGGCGTTCGGGTATGCCTACGGCCTGACGGGCGATCGGAAGTATATTGAGATGGGGATGATCAACCATCGGTGGGCGTTTGGGGTGGACTGCCTGCGTGGTTCCTGGACGTTCGGGATCACCCAGGACCTCCGCCTGGTGATGGTGTTCGGATCGAGCCTGGCGGCCGAGTATCGGGGGAATTTCCGGTTCCTCTACTGGGCGGACCGGGCCGGGTTGCTGAAGGATTTGCCGGATTAAAATGGATTCCGGCTAAAAACGATAACCTTATTGAGTGAGGTGAGACCTATGAGTGAGCAGATCCTTGCAGGCTTCGGGAAGGTCGATATTACCCCCGAACTGGACGACCCGCCGACTTTTGAAATCTTCGATCCGATCTTCTTTCGCGCCCTCCACGTGCGCCAGGCCGACCGGCAGGTTACGTTTCTGGCAGCCGACCTGTTCGTGCTCGACGACGACCTGCACGAACGGGTCAGCCGAAAACTGGAAGGCACCGACATTGACCCCGAATGGATTTTGCGCGGCGCCTGCCACCTGGGAACCGGGCCGACGCTGTTTCAGTACTACGTCAATCAGCCGACCGAGGCGCTCAAAGAGTTCGGCAACGACCAGCACTACGCAGAAGCCGCCGCAGAAGCCATCCGCCTCGCCCGGGCGGATGCCGCGCCTGCCCGGGTGGCAGTTGGCACCGCAGACGCAGAACCCGGATTGCAATACAACCGGCGTGCCCACGACGATCAGGACAATTTGAGGATGGTCTCTTTGACCGAATTTCCCAAGCTGCCGGAGGACCTCCGCTACGATGCCGCCGATCCCCAGGTGGGGGTGGTCCGCTTCGACCGGCAGGGGAAGCGTCCGGTCGCCCTGACCAATTTCGGCTGCCACGCCCTGTCGCTGTGGGATGTGCGGGGCAACGTTTCGGGGGATTACCCGGGCCGGATGGCGGCGATTCTGGCCGACGAAGGCATCGATGCGCTGTTTTTCCAGGGGGCGCTGGGCAATGTGCACCCGGTCCGGGAGGGTGACGATCCTTGCGGGCGGATCGGGAAGTCCCTGGCCGACACGGTGCTGAAGGTCTACGGTTCTCTGGAGCCTTCAGCAGACGTGGACCTGAAGTTCACCACGAAGACGATCGATATGGCGCCCCAACCCGTGCTGGAGGTCGAAGCGGCCAAGCAGCAGTGGGAGGCCCAGCCGCCTTCCAGCGAAGGACTTGCGCGCTACAAGTACTGGCTCGCCCAGTACTACCAGGATCGTCCCGCCTATCCGTTTGCGTTCCACGCGATCACAATCGGCGACGCAGCGCTGCTGCATATGCCGGGTGAGCCGTTTGCCGAGACCGCTCAGGCGATCCGTGAAGCGGTGCTATTAGATCGGGTGTTGACCCTCTGCAACGCCTGTCCGGAGGCGGGCTACCTGCCCACGCCGGAGGCGCACAAAGAGGGAGGGGACGAGCCGCTGTTCGCCGCGTTGCACGACGAGGCAGAGGCCGAGATCCGACGTGCGGCAATCGAGCTGTTGAACGATGCCGCTACGCAGGGAAAATTGGATGGCGGTTGAGACGGTAAGACACCGGATATGAATCGTTCAGGTTAGGCCGATATCGTTCTAATGACAAAATTGGAGGAACAGGCCAATGGCCGGAGAGGGACTTCTGGAGAGGCTGAAGGAAGGGTTTGTGCTGGGGGACGGGGGCTATCTGATGGAGCTTCGGCTGCGGGGGTTCATCAAGGCAGGGTCGATGACGCCTGAGGTGATCGCCACGCACCCTGAGGAAGTCCGCAAGCTGACGCAAGCGTTCAGGGATGCCGGCGCGGAGGTGCTGCAGACGCTGACGTTTTTCGGCACGTCCAACATGCTCGAGCAGGCCGGGCTGGGGGACCGTGCGGAGGAGATCAACCGGACGGCCTGCCGCATCGTGCGGGAGGTGGCCGGTGAGGATGTGCTGGTGGCGGGAAATCTGAACAGTCCGACCATTGTGTATGGGGACTACGATCCGTCGGATTCGACCAAGCAGGAGCGTACGCGCGCCTGGCTTGACGAGCAGCTTCCCTGGATCCTGGATGAGGATGTGGATTTTCTGATTCTGGAGACGTTTTCGTGGCTTGACGAGGCGCTGGTGGCCCTGGATGTGGTGAAGGATACGGGGATGACGCTGGTGACGACGGTGAGCATGGAGGGGGAAGGCGGAACGACGCTGGACGGGTTCTCGGGCGCGGAGTGCGCCAGGCGCCTGGTCGATGCCGGGGCTGATGTGGTGGGGGTGAACTGTCTGCAGCGTCCCGGGGAGATGCTCCCCTGTGCGGTGGATATGCGCAGGGCGGTGGATGTGCCGGTGTGCTGCCAGCCGTCGGCGTGGCATTCCTGGTGGTCGGATTCGACGCCGGTGCCGCCGGAGGGGTTTGCCGAGTTTGCAAAGGAGGCGATGGCGGCCGATGTCCGGTATTTGGGGAGCTGCTGCGGGGCAGGTCCCGAGCACGTGCGTGCGATGGCAGAGGCGATGGAGAAGGTTAAGTGAAGGGGGCGACAATCGCGGAAAAGGTCGAGCTCTCCAGCCCCACCGATGATCGACAGTGGACCGAATTGCGTGCGTTCTTCGAGAAGGTATTCGGCCCGGACGATGCGCGCCTCTGGCGGACTTTCCACGGACGCCCCCCTTTCTGTCGGCGCGAATGGTGCCGTGTTATCCGTCAGGACGGCCAGATTGTCAGTCACGTCTGCTTTGTGCCCCGTCCGATGCGGATCGGCTCAGCGGTGATCCGGGCCGGGACCATCGGATATGTGGCCACGCACCCGGCCTATCGGGACGGGGGCTTTGCGGGAATGCTGATGAACTACTGGACGAGAGAGGCCACCGCAGAGGGTTACCATCTGGCCTACATCCACGGCATTCCCGATTTTTATGAGAGGTTTGGTTATCGCCACGCCGTTCCGGATGACGGACAGGACCCGGCGATCTGGTTGGACCTGATCGGTCTGCCGGGGCTGGGGGCCGGGCTGCGCACCCGGCCCTTTCAGGAACAGGACCTGTCTGCGATGGTGCGGTTGTACGAGGAGGACAACCGTACGCGCAGCGGCAGCCTGGTCCGCACTGAAGCCTACTGGAAGTGGTTGCTCAGCGGATTGGAAGGGCGAGGATGGGTGCGTCGAGAGGACGTTGTGGTCGCGGAAAACAGCGACGGTTGCGTGGCAGGCTATGCCATGGTCAATCCGAACGACAAGGGCCGCTTCGTCCTGTGGGAGGTGGCTGCTCGGGGCCGAGAAACCACGATTGCACTTTTGGGCGAACTGGTCAGTCGAGCAGAGCGGGCAGGGAGAAACCGGCTGTATATACGAGTGCCGTCGAACCACCCCTTTGTGGCCTTCTGCGTCTCATTGGGCGCACAGGTGACGGGCCACAGCAATGGCGTCTTCGGCCGATTGCTGGATCTGGAGGGACTGTTCCAGGCGCTCGGTTCCGAACTGGAGGCCCGGTTGGCCCGGTCTCCGCTGAGGAATTGGACAGGCACCCTGCGGCTGGAAACCGATATTGGAACGGTTGCGCTTTCGTTTGTCGGGGGAAAACTGAGGCCAGGCGAAATGCCGACTCCGCTGCGGACGGCCCAGGTGCCTCAAAGCTGGCTGGTCCGGATGGTAACAGGGTACAACGATATCGCCGCCCTCAGCGGACGGCGGGGCATCCGGATTGCACGGGACGACTGGCCTCTGCTGCGTACGCTGTTTCCCAAAGGCAGTCCCTACATTTGGGCGGCCGACAGCGGCTATTGAGCAGGTGGATACCGTTGCGTAGTTGTGATGGGAGAGAACCGCTGGCACGAGGCGCAGACCTGGCCTTTGCCGGAGGCACGGCCGACGGCCTACTTCTTCCATTCCAGGGGGGCGGCAAATACGCCCTCGGGAGACGGGCGTCTCTCGCGCAGGGCGCCTGGACAGATTCTAAGGCTCTTTCCCCTCCTCCAAGACAACCACCCGGTCTGCCTGGACATCCGAGAGTACCTGCATCCGTCCGCTGGGCCAGTGCACCTCGATGCGCTCAACGCGCTCCTCAGCTCCCAGCCCGAAATGAAGCCGCAGATCGCTGGCCGAAAGGTAGCTCGACCCGCTCCGTACCTCCCGGACCTGCTGCCGTCCCCCAACCCACACCGTCACCCGTGCACCGATGCCGTTCCGGTTGGACAAAGAAAGTCCCGGGTCCCGGGTCCCGGGTCCCGAGTCCCCCACCCATCTCCTTTCAGGATGACTTTGGATTCTGGATTCTGGATTCTGGACTCCCCTTGTTCCCCCTACCAGTTTCACCATCAGCCAGTGATTCCAGTTCCTGCCGTCGTTTCGATAGATCTGGGGTCGTCCGCCCAGGATCATGACAACGAGGTCGAGGTCCCCATCTCCGTCGAGGTCTCCTACAGCCGAACCTCGGCCGACGGTGGGACCAGTGAAACTCGCTTCGCCTGTGATGTCCTCAAAGGTGCCGCCATCGTTCCGGAAGAGCTGATCGGGTTGGGCGTAGGATTCGGTGGGGGAGAAGACAGCGACGTTGGGGAAGAGATGGCCGTTGGCGACAAAGAGGTCGAGATCGCCGTCATTGTCGAAGTCGAAGAAGTGAGTACCCCATCCCATGGGCATCGTGCTGGGTCCAAAGAGGCCGACCTCTGCGGTCGCCTCGGCAAAGAGACCACTGCCCCCGTTGCGGTAGAGGGCGTTGGTCTCTAAGGAGAAGTTGGTAACGATCAGATCGGGTGCGCCGTCTCCGTTGATGTCCCCGGCGTCCA